>CBDIRH010000011.1:0-20655 GCA_965284145.1 Phreatobacter sp. | reverse complement strand
GTGACGGACAATCCACTTGAAGCATACATTCCCGAATTTGCGGAGGAGTTTTTCGAGCCGGGGCCGGATCAGGATTTGGCAAAGGGCCGCAACTTCGTCATCAAAGCCTATGTGTTCGGCGACTACCTAAACGACAACGTATCCCTCGAACGAGGCGAGTTTCGCTTTCAAACCGACACCGACCTGTTGAACGGCATATCCCAGAACGACATCGAACAGAAAGCTGCCGAGATCGTGCAGTCGGTAGTGGGCGCGGAAATCGCCGAAAGGAAGAGGCGCAAGGAAGTGCGCATCTCCGAGTACGTAACCAATGACGCTCCCTGGCATCGCATCCTTGCAAAAGAGGTGGATTTCAGCGCCTTGCCTATGCGGCCATCAAATCAGGACATCGAACTTCACCTTCAAAAGAAAAAGTATGAGCAGGAGATTGCGACGCGAACGCAGGTCACGGCGCTGCTGAAGTCAGAAAACCCCGATGAGCTTGGCGAGAAAATCTCGCAGTTGATCGAAAAAATTTCGGATAACAGCAAGAACGACCTCATCCACTACGTCTCCATGCGCAAATGCGTTCTTGAATTATTTTCCAAGTCCCTGGAAATTGGAGTCGATGGAAAACACAAGTCCGAAGGCGAGGTGCATGACATCATCATGCCGCGCAAGAAGGACTCCGAGGAACTGAATTACGACGCGCACAATCTCTGGATTTTGGACGAGCGGCTGAATTTCACATCCTATGTATCGTCCGACAAACCCCTGCAATCGTCGAGGGACCGCACTGACATCACCGTCTATAATCGCCGTGTGGCCTATCGTGGCGACAATGAAGCCAGCAATCCCATCACGATCTTCGAGTTCAAGAAACCGCAACGGGACGATTTTGCCGACCCGTCCTCTAGGGAAGACCCGGTTCAGCAGATCATCCGTTACGTCAATCAAATCCGGGAGGGCAAGTTCAAGACCCCGACCGGACGCGACATCCTCGCGAACGATACAACGCCGTTCTACGGCTATGTCGTCTGCGACCTGACCAAAAAGGTCAAAGACTGGCTCCAAAAGGAGAAGAATTTTACTCCGATGCCCGATGGGCTCGGATGGTTCAACTGGTTCGGCAACATCAGCCTCTATATGGAGGTGATTAGCTGGACAAAGCTGCTGCGCGACGCGGAAATGCGGAACAAGGTATTCTTCAACAAGCTCGGTATCGACTGAGCGGCTCGGTGGCTGGTTGCTATAACGGAAACGTAATCCTCATCGCTATCGGTCCTGACCCAGCGAGGTGGACGAGGGGGGAACTTCTCCCGAAGCTCAGGCTCTTTTGGTCTGCATTCTCGCGGACCTCGTTTATGATGGGGGCACGTTTATGGCGGGAAGGACCGCTATATAGAATCCACGAATCTAGCGCCCTTAGCTTGGTGGTATCGCAGTTGGTATGGGTTTGGGGCGTGGTCGGAAAGCTCAATAATTACAATGCGAACTCAAATCAGTTGACCATCGAGTGGGAGTGAGTGCCCGGCCGGCATCCAATGTTTTTACGTCCAAGGTTTTGGTTGTCAGCGTTTTGCTTCTGATTGCGTAAGCGTTGAAGTATCGGTGCCTTCGCGCGTGGCTTCGCCGGGCTCCGGATGAACAGCTATGCACCCAACGCCGTTTTCGCGGCGGGGTCCAAGCGGCTCGCGTCCTGTACGCCGTTCGCGGAGCCCGGCTGACGGCCGACGCTTCACCCCGCCTTGCCGCTGAACGCGGCGGGAAGCGTGGCGAGGAACGACATGACGCGCTGCGTGCGCAGGGGCGGGCGGCGGTCGGAGGTGCGCAGCATCCAGAGCGGCTCAGCCGGCGCGCTTCTGTGCGCCGCTCGATCAGGCGCATCACGCAGGTCGGCGTGAAGATGAGCTGCATCGCCAGCTCCATCTTCGCCGCCCGGCACCACCAGCGTGTTGGCGCGCGACATGAAGGAGTCATGCAGCATGCTCAGCAGGTAGGGGAAGTCGAAGCCGCGCGGGTCGGCGAAGCGGATCACGACCAGGCTCTCGTCCGCCGTCGGGATTGCGGATCCGACATGATCGTGCGCGGAAAGCTCGTATGGCGTCGCCGGCGCGCCGCGCGCCTTCAGGTAGGCGGGCGAGGCGCAGGCAATCCAGGAGAACGTGCAAAGCCGCCGCGCCCGATGGCCAGGGTCGCGTCGGTCGAGCGGGCCTGAGTCGGATCGCGGCGTCGACGCCTTCCGCCGCGAGATCGCAGATCTCGTTGCGGAACTTGACCTCGATCTCGATTTCCGGCCGCTCCCGGAGGAACGCGGGCAGTCGCGGCAGGATGCAGGCGCGCGCGAACGAGGCTGGGGCGGTCATGCGCACCCGTCCGCCGCCGTCGGGGGCGACCTCGCCCAGCGCGGATTGGACACGGGCGAGGCTTTCGGCCAGCGCGCGTCCCGCCGTCATCAGCCGGTCGCCCTCTTCGGTCAGCGCCAGCGAATGGGTGGAGCGATGCAGAAGCCGCATCCCGCGCGACTGTTCGAAGCGGGCGACCGCCTTGGACATCGCCGAGGTGGTCGTCCCCGCCCGCCGCGCGGCTTCGGCGAAGGAGCCCGCCTCGACGACGCGGACGAAGGCGAGGAGACGCGAGAGGTCGGGAGGCAAGGCTGTTGTGGACATCCAGTCCACATAGTCATGGCGAGGCAGTCGCTACAAGAGCCGTTCCTGTCGGGCCAAATGGCGAGCGTCGGCGCGCAAGCCTGCGCCGCCGGAAACCGCGGGAAGTCCCATGAACCCCATCGAAATCACCCTGCAAGCCCTCGACGCCGCCGAGCGCGCGATTCCCGCCGGCCAGCCGGTCTATATGCTCAATCTGCTGCGCTACCGCGCGCGGGCGCGTTACGAGGACGGCTTCGATGCCGCGCCCTGCTCGGGCCGCGAAGCTTTTCATGAACGCTACAGGCCGGCCTTCCGGCGTCTCGCGGCCGGCAAGCCGCTCGTGCGGCTGTTCTCCGGGCCGGTCCTGGCGAGCCTCGTCGGCCCGCAAGGCGAACGCTGGGACGAAGCGGCGCTCAATGAATACGGCGATTTCGCCGTCTTCCGCTCGATCGTCGACACCGAGACGTACCGCCGCGAAGCCGCCCCGCATCGGCACGCGGCGCTCGAGGATTTCCGGCTGTTCGCGCTCGCCAAGGCGATGTGAACGCATCGAGGCGCCGCCGCATTCGCTTCAAAGAAGCTTTGTCGCGATCTATGGAGTGAGGTTGTTGCGCGGCGTTGCCGCGTCCCCGCTCTATCCATCGTCGATCCGAGACCCCAGGCGCGCCGCACACACTGCGCTCGTCCCGTCCGGCTGCTTGCCTCCGGACGGGGACGGACCCGGCTCCGGCGCCGCGATATCGCGCTTCCAACATCTAAACTTGCCTAACTATCCAAGTGCGGAAGGCATCGCCATGGCTGACGGCTTCGATGTGGAGAGCGTCCTTTAAGACGAAGCACGATCATCGGCACCTGTCTCGACTGCCGCACGCCGCCTGTCGGTCGCGCCCATACGCGGCTGAAATCGAAACGGCGTTTCGAAGCGCCGGAGGCAGCCATGGAGCCCGCCCGCGAAATGGCGCACTCTGCCGATCAACGATGAATTGGAGAGGGCAGGATGCGAGTGCAAGGCAAGGGTGCGCTGCTGAAACGTCGATCTGTTGCGAAGGCCTCGCGGCACTTCCCTGATGCTGTCCGGCGTGATCGCGCAGGCCCAACCCCGCTGGACGCCCGACAAGCCCATCCGCATCGTCGTCCCCTTCGCGGCGGGCGGCAGCACCGACGTCACCGCACGCCTGTTGGCCAGTGCGCTGGCTGAGCGGCTCGGCCAGTCCGTCATCGTCGACAATCGTGCCGGCGCCGGCGGCAACATCGGCGCCGAGGCCGTGGCGCGGGCCGAGCCCGACGGCTATACGCTGCTTCTGGCGACGAGCTCGACGAACGCCACCAACGCGGCCCTCTACAAGCGGCTTCCGTTCGACCCGGTGCGCGACTTCACGCCGATCTCGCAGATCGCCTTCATTCCGAACCTGCTCGTCGTCAATCCCGACCTGCCGGTGAACAGCGTCGCCGAGCTGGTGGCCTATGCGAAGGCGCGGCCGGGCCAGTTGAACTACGGCTCGGGTGGCGCCGGCACGTCCCTGCATCTGGCGGCCGCCGTCTTCGCCTACCGGGCCGGCACCGACATGGTGCATGTGCCCTATCGCGGCGGCGCGCCGGTCGCACTCGACCTCGTTGCCGGCAAGATCCAGCTGAGCTTCAGCCCGCTGATCGAGGTTCTGCAGCAGGTGAGGGCAGGCAAGCTGCGCGCGCTCGGCGTCACCACGGCGCGGCGTTCGGCGCTGCTGCCAGACGTGCCGGCCATCGCGGAAGTGATCCCGGGCTACGAAGTGGCGCTGTGGAACGGCATCATGGGCCCGGCGGGGCTGCCGGCACCGGTGACGGCTGGCAGCGGCATCGCCTATTTGTGGGAGCAGCAGTTGCTCAACACGCCGGTGCCCAAGAGCTGATCAGGGCGGACTGATCCGACCCGGATGACGGGGCCATAGGCCCCGTCATCCGGCATTTACAGGGGCATTTACCGCAGATTGCTTGATAATCGCTGGTGCTGACGCTACGGTCCGGCCTCTTTTGCCGCCCCCGGACTTCAGTCAGTCGGACCCCATGATTCGCCTCGATAACATCAGCAAGCAGCACGGCCACCAGATTTTGTTCATCGATGCCTCGATGGGCATGCAGAAGGGCGAGAAGGTCGGGCTTGGTCGGGCCCAATGGCGCCGGCAAGACGACGCTTTTCCGCATGATCGCCGGCCAGGAGACAGCCCGATGATGGGCAGGTGACGGTCGAGGCCGGCATGACGATCGGCTATTTCAGCCAGGATGTCGGCGAGATGTCGGGCAGGAGCGCGGTCGCTGCGGTGATGGACGGCGTCGGGCCGGTGAGCGAGCTCGCCGCCGAAATGGCCCGACTCGAGGCCGCGATGGCCGACCCCGACCAAGCGGACAACATGGACGCCCTCGTCGAGCGCTATGGCGAGGTGCAGGGTCGCTTCGACGAGCTTGACGGCTATGCGCTGGATGCCCGAGCGCGCGAGGTGCTGGCGGGCCTGAGCTTCAGCCAGGAACGCATGGACGGCGACGTCGGGCTGCTGTCCGGCGGCTGGAAGATGCGCGTGGCTCTCGCTCGCATCCTGCTGATGCGGCCCGACGCCATGCTGCTCGACGAGCCCTCCAACCATCTCGACCTCGAAAGCCTGATCTGGCTCGAGGCCTTTCTCAAGGGTTACAGCGGCGCGCTGCTGATGACGTCGCACGACCGCGAGTTCATGAACCGCATCATCGGCAAGGTCGTGGAGATCGACGGCGGCTCCCTCACCACCTACTCGGGCAACTTCGACTTCTACGAGCAGCAGCGCGCGCTGTCGGAGCGGCAGCGTCAGGCGCAGTTCGAGCGGCAGCAGGCGATGCTCGCCAAGGAGATGAAGTTCATCGAGCGCTTCAAGGCACGCGCGTCGCACGCCGCTCAGGTCCAGAGCCGGGTGAAAAAGCTCGACAAGATCGAGAAGGTGGAACCGCCCCGGCGCCGCCAGTCCGTCCAGTTCGAGTTCCGCAGCCCGCCGCGGTCGGGCGACGACGTGGCGAGCTTCAGGAACGTCCACAAGGGCTATGGCAGCCAGCCGATCTACGAGGGCCTCGATCTCCGGGTGCGCCGCAAGGAACGCTGGTGCGTGCTGGGCGCCAACGGCGCGGGCAAGTCCACGCTGCTGAAGCTGGTGGCCGGCGCGACCGAGCCGGACGAGGGCACCGTGACCCTGGGCGCCAGCGTCCGGATGGGCTATTTCGCCCAGCACTCCATGGACCTGCTGGACGGCGACGACACGGTCTTCGAGATCGCTCGACGGATCGTTCCCGCAGGCCGGCACGGGCGCGCTGAAGTCGCTGGCCGGCTGCTTCGGCTTCTCCGGCGACGACGTCGAGAAGCCCTGCCGCGTGCTGTCGGGCGGCGAGAAGGCCCGCCTGGTCATGGCCAAGATGCTGTTCGACCCGCCGAACTTCCTGGTGCTCGACGAACCGACGAACCATCTCGACATGGCCACCAAGGAGATGCTGGTTGCCGCCCTCGCGGATTTCGAAGGCAGGCTGCTGTTCGTCAGCCACGATCGTCAACTTCCTGGCCGCGCTCTCGAACCGCGTGCTGGAACTGACGCCCGACGGTGTTCATCAGTACGGCGGGGGCTACACGGAATACGTCGAGCGGACGGGCCAGGAGGCGCCGGGTCTTCATCCCGGCGCTTAGGCGCTGTCCGGCTTATGCCGATTTCGCAAGGATGAGCGCGCGCACGCGATCGGCAACCGCCGGTGTCCCTGGATTATAGACGATCATGCCCAGCTCAGGCCGCCCTTCGACGGCAAAGGAGGAGAACTCCAGGTCGAGGGGACCTGCCTCCGGATGATGGATGCATTTCACGCCCTCACCGTGCGCGACGGCGTCGTTGTCCTGCCACAACGCACTGAATTCCGGGCTCGCCCGGCATAGCTCCTCCACGAGCCGGGAAACCTCGTCGCTGGCGCCGGCGCCTGCGCGCGCGGCGTCGGCGCGAAACGCCCCGACCACGAAGCGCGCGACGCTGCTCCAATCCTCCCGCCGGGTGCATTTGCGGGACCGGCCGAACATCAGCCGGAGGATGTTGCGCTCTTCGCGCGGGAGCTTGGAATAGTCGGTCAGCAGCGCCGCCGCCGCCTTGTTCCATCCGACCACGTCCCAGGTCGCGATAGGCGATCGATGGCGCGGCTGAGCTCCATCGCGTCGAGAACCCGCTGCAGGCGCGGCGTGATGCCCTCGGCCGGCCTGTAGCGCACCTCGGGTGGCCGACCGAGGCCCAGCATGAACAGGTGCTCGCGCTCGGGCTCGGTCAGCATCAAGCCCTTGGCCAGACGGTCCAGCACCGCTGCGGACGGGGCGCCGCCGCGGCCCTGCTCGAGCCACGTGTACCAGGTGGGGCTGATGTTGGCGCGCTGCGCGACCTCCTCCCGCCGAAGTCCGGGCGTGCGCCGCCGGCCGGCCGCGAGCCCGAAGGCGGCGGGATCGAGTCGGCTTCGGCGGTTGCGCAGGAACGAACCGAGCGAATCCTTTTTCCGGGCCACGGGCGATCCTGTTGGCAATTATACTACGATAAGGTCACTGCTTTAACAGGGTCAGGTCTAGCGCCATCTTCGCCGTCCAACAACTCGGCGGTGTCTCATGCGTGTTTTTCTCACCGGTGCAACCGGCTTCATCGGTTCTCGCGTCTTGCAGGAGCTTCTCGGCGCCGGCCACCAGGTGCTGGGGCTGACCCGTTCCGCCGCGGGTGAGCGCTGGCTGCAGGAGGCGGGAGCGGCTGCCCATCGCGGCACGCTCGAAGATCCCGCCAGCCTCGCGCGCGGAGCGGCCCAGGCGGACGCCGTGATCCACACGGCTTTCGACCACGACTTCTCGCGCTTCGCGGAGAATTGCGAGAAGGACCGCCGCGGCATCGCCGCGATGGCGGCGATGCTCGCGGGCTCGGATCGGCCGCTTGTCATCACCTCGAGCACGGGCATCGGCAATACTAGTCCGGGGCAGCCGGCGATGGAGCATGCGGTCGACTGGAGCCACCCTTTGCCGCGCATCGCGGGAGAACAGGCAGGTGTCCAGGCCGCGAACAACGGCGTGTCGGTCGCCGTGGTTCGCCTTCCCCAGGTGCATGACACCAAGAAGCAGGGGCTCATCTCGCCTTTCATCGAGGTCAGCCGAGCCAAGGGCCTGGCGGCGTATGTCCACGACGGCGCCAACCGATGGCCGGCAGTCCACGTCGACGATGCCGCGCGGCTGTACCGCTTGGCGGTCGAGCGCCACGAGGCCGGCGCCCGGTACCACGCCGTCGCAGAGGAGGGCGTCAGCGTGCGTCGCATCGCCGAGATCGTCGGAGCCGGCCTGGGCGTGCCGGTCGCATCGTTGACGACCGAGGAAGCCGCCGGGCATTTCGGCTGGCTTGCGAGTTTCATGGGAAGGGACATGCCGGCATCGAGCACCTGGACCCAGGCGCGTCTCAGTTGGACGCCGACGGGCCCGGACCTGATCGCCGACCTGAAAGCCATGGATTATTGAAGCGGACTTGTCTCTGGATCTTGTAAGTATAATGTTATGATGATCGAAGGAATCATGATCTGGGCGATGTGAGTTGGGAACGGCAACATTCTCGAAAGCCGGAAGGCGCGCTTTCGAGTTGCCGCTGGCGACACGCAACGCGACGTCAGGGGTGTGCTCCCGATGTAGCGGGAGCGGCTCGACAAGAATGAAGATCCAGGAGGAAACATGCGAAGCCTGAAACTCATGCTAGCCGCGCTCTGCGCCGTTCTCGCGTCGGCGGGAAGTGGCGCCTTCGCGCAGGGCGGCTGGCCTGCGAAGCCGATCACGATGATCGTGCCCTATCTCGCGGGCGGCGGCGCCGATCCCGCGGCGCGGCTGTTGGCCGAGGGCATGAGCAAGCGCCTCGGGCGCCAGATCGTCGTCGACTTCAAGGCCGGCGCGAACGGCACGATCGGCACCCAGATGGTCGCCAACGCGGCCCCGGACGGATACACGATCTTGTTCACGCCGCCGGCGCCGATCGTGAACAGCAAGTTCCTTATCCCCAACCTTCCCTATGATCCGGACAAGGACCTGGTGCCGATCGTCGAGGTGACGACCTCGCCGATGGCCATCATGGCCAATGCGGAATTCGGCCTGAAGACGCTGCCCGAGCTGATCGCCTACGCCAAGGCCAATCCCGACAAGGTGCTGGCTGGAACGCCGGGCCAGGGCGGGTCGGGGCACCTGATCTGCGCCATGGTCGAGGTGCGGGAAGGGGTCAAGTTCAACATGATCCCCTATCGCGGCACCGGCGGGCTGCTGCCCGACATGCTGGGCGGCAGGCTCAACATCTCCTGTCGAGCTCTATGTCGCGCCCGGCGCCCGCAATCTCGGCCGCATCATCGCCGTGATGGGTGACAAGCGGCTCCCGTCGTTTCCCGATGCGCCGACCTCCGTCGAGAGCGGCTATCCGCAATTGCAGCTGAGCGTGTGGTACGCGCTGTTTGCGCCGAAGGGCACGCCGCCGGATATCTTGCGCAAGATCAATGCGGCGGCGAACGACGCGCTGAAAGAGCCCGAGATCAAGGCCAGGATCGAGCAACTCGGCTACCAGACCGGCGGCGGCACACCTGAACAGATGGCGGAGAACATCAAGAAGGAGATGGCGATCGTCGGCGAGATCGTCCGCCTGGGCAACGTCAAGATGGAGTGATCGTCCTCAGTCCTGCCGGGCCTCGAAGATCGCAGTCCCCTTGGTCGGCAGCATGTCGACCGAGAACCGGTAACGCTCCGGGTGATAGCGCAGGATCAGGTAGTGGAGCGGCAGGCCGTCGGACGCATAGACGATGCGGCGCGCTTCCATCATCGGCCGGCCCGCCGGGTATCCGAGATACTTCTCGGAGAGCGCGTCGGAAAGGGTGGAATCAGCTCCTGTTCCGCGCGCGCGACGCGCCGGCTGGGCGGCAGCGCGGACGTGACGATGCGCTTCCGGTCCGGCGGCGGCTCGGCCTCGGCTTCATAGGCGTCCGTCAGCGTGAAGGGTTCGTTCTTGTGAAGCGCAATGTAACGCTGATGCTGGACCAGCGTGCCTTCGCCGATGCGCAGCGCCTTCGCCACGTCGGTCGACGCGCTTTCGGTCGTGCTGCCGATCTTCTTGACCCGGAAGCCCGAGCCCTGGCCGAAGAAGCCGCTCAGGCGAAACACCCGTCGGCCGGTCGCGCGATTCATCACGACGGTGCCGATGCCGCGCCGCGGGCTGACCAGCATCTGGGCCGTCAACTCGGAGATGGCGCGCCGGACGGTGATGCGGCTGACACCGTATTCCTGGCAGAGCTGTTCTTCGGTCGGAAGCTTGTCGCCGGCCTTGAACTCGCCACCCGTGATGCGACCGAGCAGGCTGTCTCTCACTTGCTCGTAGAGATTGTCAGGCACCGAGTGGACCTTTGCGTGAATGCTTCCGCTGCGTGAGTGCGGGCAATATAGGGCGATCGGCGCGATTGCGAAATCACATTTCATCCTCAACTCGGCATTCTTTGACCTATTCATTATAATGTTATAGTCAATGTTTCTGTCGCTGGGGAGGAAACGTAAATGACCAGAGCGCTGGCTCTCGTGGCTGCGGTGGTGTCCGCAGCCATTTCCGTTCAGGCCGTTTTCGCCCAGTCGGCGACGCCGCTGGCGGAGATCTGCGGCGACTGCAAGGTCGAGAAGGTGGCGAGCTGCGGCGCCGGGAAGTTCCTCGAAGGACCGAACTTCGACAAGGACGGGGTCCTGTGGATGGTCGGCCTGATGGCGGGCGAGGTCCTGAAGGTCGCGAAGGACGGGCAATGCACGGTGGCCAAGACCGGGCTGAACTTCCCCGGCGGGACGCGCTTCGACAAGGACGGCAAGCTCATCGTCACCACGCGGTCGGCGCTGGTGTCGTTCGATCCGCAGCCGGCGATCACCGGAACGCGCCCGGCGGTCAGCCTGGCCGAGCGCGGCGACGACCCCGACAAGCAGGGCGGCATCTATGCCGGAGCCCAACGGATCGAGCGTGCTGCGTCCCATCGGCCGCGTCTACTACATGTCGCCGTCGCGGTCCGGCGAACTGCAGCTGATCGGCGACACGTTCGCCTTTCCCAACGGCATCGTGCTGTCGCCCGACGAGACCGTCCTCTATGTCGGTGAGTATGCGATGAACCGCATCACCGGCGTGCCGCTCAGTAGCGCCGGCATGGTCCATCCGGGCCGCGTGCCGTGGGTGTTCGCGACCATGGCCGGCGGCATCGGACCGGACGGCATGCTCGTCGACAGCAAGGGCAACGTCTACACGGCGCACTACATGGCCGGCGAGGTGGTGGTGCACGATCGCTTCGGCTTCCAGATCGGCGTGATCAAGCTGCCGTCGGAGGCCGGCATGGGCTCGACCAACATCGTCTTCCGCGACGGCTACCTCTACATCACCGAGGCGCTGAAGAACGACGTGTGGCGTGTGCCGGCGAAGATTCCGCCGATGTGAGGGGAGGGAACATGCTCGCGATCAATCGGCGCTCACTTCTGTCGGGCTCGGCAGCGGCGACCTTCATCACGGCCGGCGCCAGGCTGGCCCACGCCCAGGACACGCCCGGCGTCACGGCCACCGAGCTTCGCATCGGCAGCACCACGGCGCTGAGCGGTCCCCTGTCGGCCGTCGGGGTGCAGGCCCGCTGCCACGAGGCGTTCTTCAAGATGGTCAACGCGCAAGGCGGCGTCGGCGGCCGCCAGGTGACGTTCATCTACTACGACGACGGTTTCAGCCCGCCCAAGACCGTCGAGGCGGTGCGCCGCCTGATCGAGGTCGACAAGGTCGCCTTCCTGTTCAACATGCTGGGCACCGCGCCCAACTCGGCGGTGGTGAAGTACATCAACCAGAAGCAGGTCCCGCACCTGTTCCTGTCGGTGAACGGCGACAAGTGGGGCGACTACAAGACCCATCCCTGGACCGTGGGGTTCGCGCCCTCGGCGCGCATCGAGGCGCAGATCTACGCCAAGCAGGCACTGGCGCAGAAGCCCGATGCGCGTTTTGCGATTCTCTACCAGAACGATGATCTGGGTAAGGATTACGTCGCCGGTATCCGCGACGTCCTGGGCGACGGCTTCACCAGTCGGGTGCAGACGGCCTCGTATGAGATCACCGACCCCACGGTCGAGTCGCAGATCATAGCGCTCCGCGCCACCAACGCCGACGTCCTGCTGTCCGGCGCCAGCGCCAAGTTCGTCGTCCAGTCGATCCGTAAGGTGACGGAGCTGGACTGGAAGCCGATGCACTTCATCGCCTACGGCGCCACGTCGGTGGCCGGCGTGATCGAGCCGGTCGGGCGCGACCGCGCCGTCGGCGTCATGTCGTCGGCAGTCATGAAGGATCCCAACGACCCGACCTGGGCCAGCGACGCCGGCGTCATGGAATACCGCGCCTTCATGCAGAAGTACTTCCCGGACGGCAACGCGCTCGATCACTACAACCTGCTCGCCTATACGACGGCGCTCGTGATGATGCAGGTCCTGCGCCAGTGTGACGGCAAGTTCACGCGCGAGAACATCATGCGCCAGGCCACCAGCCTGAAGGACGTCGAGGTCGGTACCCTGCTGCCGGGCATCAAGGTCAACACCAGCCCGACCAACTACCATCCGCTGCGCCAGGTCCAGCTCGTCCGCTGGAACGGCCAGATATGGGAGCGCTTCGGCAAGCTCATCACCGGCTCGGAGATGTCGTCCAATTGAATGCCCAGGAGCTTGGAGCAGTAAAGATGGAAAGCGGTAAGGCGGTCGTCCTTCGGGACACGGATGACATGGCGCTGCTGCGCGATGCCGCGCGCAGGTCGCTGGCGCGCCATTGGCCGGCCGACAAGGCGGTGGCGTTCGCCGAGGATCCGGCCGAGCTCCGGCGCTTCTGGGAGGAAGCGGCTGGGCAGGGGTGGACCGGCATTGGCCTTGCGGCCGGCGAAGAGGAGCTGGCGCTGGCGGTCGTCCTGATGGACGAACTCGGCCGGGGCGGCTGCCCGATCCCGCTGGCCGATGGGCTGCTGCTGCGCGACATCGCTGGATCATCTCTCGTTCAGGGCATCGAGAACGGCAGCGTCATCCCGACCTGGATCTTCGGACCTGCCAGTGGGGAAGAGGGCGGCGCCGGGTTTCGCGTCGAGGGCAATGGCGAGAACCTGACGCTGCATGGCCCGGCCGCCTACGTCGAGAACGCCTCGCTCGCCACCCACTTCGCCGTCCTGACCGGGCGTCCCGGCGAGGTCGCCATCGTGCCGACGGGCGCTTCAGGCCTCACCGTCACGCGCACACCGGGGCTCTCCGCCCCGCGCTGTCGAGCGTCCGCTTCGAAGGCGTCAAGCCGCAGCTCGTGCTCCAGGTCGCTGCCGAGAAGACCGACGCGATCCCCTCGCTCGCGCGCCTCCTGCTGATGGCGCGTTCCCTGGGCGCCGCCGCCCGGGGCCTCGATCTGCTCGTCGCCTATGCCCGCAAGCGCGTCCAGTTCGGCAAGAAGATCGGCCAGTTCCAGGCCATCCAGCACAAGCTCGCCAACTGCCTGCTCGGGATCGAGACCACCCGGCTCGCGATCTATCGGGCGGCGTCGGAGACCGGCGATGCCCGGGACTATGCCCGCGCCGCCGCCGCCGCGGTCGCCGGGCAGACGCTGCGGACCGTCGTCATGGAGCTGCACCATGGCTTTGGCGGCATCTCGTTCTGGGAAAACCACGAGATGCCGCGCCACTTCCGGCGCATCCACAGCGACCTCACCCGGCTGGGCGGACCGTATGCTGCCCGGCGCGAGGTCGCCGGCTTTCTGTTCGATGGCGCGACCGGACGGCTGCCCGACATCGATTTCGGCCCGCATGTGAATGCCTTCAGGCTCGAGGTGCGCGCGTGGCTGGCCGAGAACTGGAAGGGCTGGAAGATCTCTTCGGAGGAGACCCGCTACAATCACATCCGCGCCGATCGCTCGTTCAGCCTGAAGCTCGCGGCGAAGGGCTGGCTCACGCTCCATTGGCCGAAGGACTACGGCGGGCAGGAGAGGCCGGCCCTCGAGCGCCTCGTGCTCGAGGAAGAACTCGCCTATGTCGACGCCCCGATCAAATTCCACGACACGGCCGTCAACATGTTGGGGCCGGCCCTGCTGCGGTACGGTTCCGAGGAGCACCGCGACCTCGTCATGGCGGTGGGACGCGGCGAGGTCTCCTTCGCGCTGGGCTACAGTGAGCCGGCGAACGGCTCGGACCTTGCGGGCATGAAGACGACCGCGACCCGCACCAACGAGGGATGGACGATCCGCGGCCAGAAGACCTTCACCTCGGCGGCGGGCTTTGCCGACTATTGCTGGCTGGCCGCGCGGACCGGGCCTCCGGAGTCGCAGCAGGGCGGTATCAGCGTCTTCATCGTCCCCCTGCGGGGAACGCCCGGCCTGACGATCCAGCCGATGTACGGACTGAACGGCCACGACTCCAACACGGTCTTCTATGACGACGTGAAGCTGCCTCCGGAAGCGATCGTGGGCGGGGTCAACCAGGGCTGGCAGGTCATCACCGCAGCCCTTGCCCACGAGCGGGTATCGCTCGGCGCCATCGGCGCGCGGGCGCGCGGCTACTTCGACCGGCTGGTCCAGCATGTAAACGCGACCAGCCGCAACGGCCGGCCGATGCGCGAGGACCCGGTGCTGCGCGATCGCCTGGCCTCGCTCGCCGCCGACGTGCAGGGCACGCAGCTGCTCGCCGCCCAGAGCGCGCTGGTGACGGAAAGCGGCAAGGTCCCCCTGGTCGAGGCGGCGTTGCTCAAGGTCCATGCCAGCGAGCTGCTGGAGCGGCTCGCCAGCGAGGCGCTCGACATCCTGGGACCGGGCGCGATGCTCTCGTCGACCGTCGACGAGACCCTGCTCGAGGGGGAGTTCGAATACAGCCTGCGCGACTCGCTGCTCTACACGATCGGCGGCGGCACCAACGAAATCCAGCGCAACCTGATCGCGATCAGGGCCTCGGCCTGCCGCGCTGAAGGGAGAAAGCAATGAACGATCCTGCAAGGAACCCCGTCATCGTCGGGGTCGGCCAGGTCACCGACAAGGTCGAAGGCCCCGACACGGCGCGTTCGCCGCTCGGGCTCATGGTCGATGCGACCCGGCTGGCGGCGCGCGATACCGGCGCAATGCCTGAGGCCGTTCTCTCCGGGCTCGACTCGATCACGGCCATTCGCACGTTCAACGACACCGTGCCGGCGTTCAAGTCGCCGTTCGGCAGGCTCGCGAACGCCCCGTGGTCGATCGCCCAGCGCATCGGGGCGAAGCCGCGCGAGTTCCTCTATCCGCCGTCGGGCGGCGACGTTCCACAGCGGATGGTCACCCGCGTCTGCGAGCAGATCGCCGCCGGCGCAATCTCGTCGGCCCTGGTCGTGGGATCGGAGGCGCAGAGGACGGAGCGTAACGCCAAGCGCGCGGGACTCGCGCTCGACTGGAGCGAGGACGCGCCCTTCGCGCCCGACGAGCTCGGCGGGATGGAAGTTCTCTATTCGCCGACGGAAGTGGCGCACGGCATGCGCGTGCCGGCCGTCATCTACGCCCTGTTCGAGCAGGCCTTGCGGGCGCGCAAGCGGCTGACGCCGGCGCAGAGGGCGGTCGAGCTCGGGCGGCTGTGCGCCGGCCTCGCCCAGGTCGCCCACGCCAATCCGCTGGCCGCCCGTAACGAGGGCTATGCGGCCGAGGACATCGCCATCGCCTCGCCCAAGAACCGCTATGTCGGCTTTCCCTACACCCGCCTGATGACGGCGAACGTCTATGTCGACCAGGGCGCCGCCATCATCGTCTGCTCCGAGGCCAGGGCGGAAGAATGGGGCGTGCCGCACGACAGGCGCGTCTATCTGCACGGCAGCGCGCACGGCCACGACGAGTGGTTCGCCACGGAGCGCAGCCGCCTCGATCGCTCGCCGGCCATCCATCGCGTCGTGCAGGAGACCCTCGACGGCGCGGGGATCGGCATCGACCAGGTCTCCCGGTTCGACCTCTACAGTTGCTTCGTCTCGGCCATCGAGGTGGCGTGCGACGAGATCGGGATCGCCACCGACGACCCGCGCGGCCTCACGGTCACCGGCGGCCTGTCGTTCTTCGGCGGGCCCGGCAACAACTATGTCAGCCATTCGATCGCCGAGATGGTCGACCGGGTGCGCGCGAAACCCGGCAGCTACGGTCTCGTCACGGCGAATGGCGGCCTGCTGACCAAGCATGCGGCCGGGCTCTATTCGACCAAGCGACCGGCGATACCGTGGCAGTCGCCGGACGACACGCGGCTGCAGGCCGAGATCGACCTCGCGTCGGGCCCGAAGGTCCCGCTCAATCCCGCGCCGGCGGGAGCGGCCAGGATCGAGAGCTACACGGTGCTGAACGGTCCCGCCGGCCCCGAGCGCGGCGTCATCCTGCAAGCTGGTGGAGGGCGGCAGCCGCTTCGTCGCCAACACGCCGACCGATCGCAGCAGCACCACATCCATGGTAGACAGATCGACGCGCTCGGCCTCGGGGGCCGGGTGATCGCGGGCGGGACGGTGAACATCTTCACGCCGGATGTGTGACCAACGCGGGAGTGAGACGTGAAGCTCGAAGCCAACCGACGGACGGTGCTCGCCGGAGCGCTGGGCAGCGCCGCCCTGATCGGCACGAAGGACGCGGATGCGCAGGCTTGGCCGTCGAAGCTGATCACCATCGTCATGCCCTATGCCGCGGGCGGCTCGACGGACGTGATCGCGCGCGCGATTGCCGACAAGCTGCGCGCCTCGCTGGGCGTCCCCCTCATCGTGGAGAACAAGCCGGGCGGCGGCGGCGCCATCGGTTCCGCCTTCGTCGCACGCGCCGAGCCGACGATCCGCCTGCTGCTGACGCCGTCGGGCCCCATCGCCATCGCGCCGCTGGCGATGAAGCCCAGTCCCTTCGACGCGATCAAGGATTTCACGCCGGTGGCGGCGCTGCACAAGTACCAGCTGTTCCTCTATGCCCGCAGCGACGGCGGCTACAAGTCGATGGAGGAACTGATCGCCGCGCACAAGGCCGGCAAGCACGACGAATCGATGAAGGGCGTCGGCAACTCGACCCACTACTGCGCCTTCTGGCTGGGCAAGGAACTGGGCATCGACTTCGTCAACGTGCCGTACAGCAGCGGCTCGCAGGTCGCCATGAGCATCGTCAAGGGCGAGGTCGATGTCGGCTTCTTGCCGGCCGCCGACCTGCAGCCGCAGATCAACAGCGGCGCGGTGAAGATGCTTCTGGTCGCCTCCAAGAACCCGTCGGCGGCGTTCCCCGACGTACCCACGGTGTCGAAGTTCGGTCTCAAGGAGCCCGAGATCGACGTCTGGATCGCCCTGTTCGGCCCGCGCGGCCTGCCCGACGAGATCGTCGCCAAGCTGAGCGCCGCCGTGTCGGAGGTCTACAAAAGCGGTGCCGTCGACAAGTACCTCGACTCCTCGGAGAAGATGTCTGGCACCCCCACGGAGCTCGCCCAGGTCCTCGCCACGGATGTCGTGAAGTATCGCCGTTTCATCGACGCCGCGGGGTTCCTGCGCGACCAGAAATGATGTGCGCGCCGCGCTCCCAGCCGTGAGCTGCCATGCTTGCCTTGCCCCTTGTCGCCGGGTCGCGACGCGGGCGACATAGCCGGGCAGACAAAGGTCGGGGGAAGGTCAAGCGCATGGCGGGTTCTTATCTTCACGGCGTCCGGGTGCTCGAGCTTGCCGACGAGACAGGCGAATACGCCGGTCGGGTGCTCGCCGGCCTGGGCGCCGACGCCGTCAAGGCCGAGGCCGCCGGAAGGCGAAGCGACGCGGCGCATCGGACCGTTCCGGGGGATGTGCCGTCGCCGGAGGAGAGCCTGCATTTCTGGCACTACAACTTCGGCAAGCGCAGCGTCGTCGTCGATCTCGACAAGCCGGACGGGCAGGAGACGTTCCTGCAGCTCGCGTCCGCCGCCGACATCGTGCTGGATGCGCGCCCGCGCGGGTATCTTGCCGACCGGAACCTCGCCTTCGACCGGTTGCGTTCGGCCAATCCACGGCTGATCTGTCTGCGGATCAGCCCGTTCGGCGATACCGGCCCGTGGGCCGACTTCAAGGGCAGCGATCTCGTTCATCTGGCGTTGGGCGGCGTCATGATGAACTGTGGCTACGACGCCGATTCGTCGGGCCGCTACGACACGCCGCCCATCGCGCCGCAGATGTGGCAGGCCTACCACATTGCCGGCGAGATGAGCGTGATCGCGCTGCTCGGCGCGCTCGCGCACCGGCTGCGGACAGGCGAGGGGCAGACGCTGTCCCTCAGCATCCACGAGGCGGTCAGCATGAATACCGAGGTCGACCTGCCGAACTGGATCTTCCTGCGCCAGCGCCACTTCCGGCAGACATGCCGGCATTCGATGCCGTCGACCAGCCTGCCGGCGCTCGCGCAGACCCGGGACGGACGGTATCTCCTGCCGTACAAGACCTATCTCCGCGCCACGGCCACCTATTCCTCGGACGCTCTTCGCGGAACCATCGCGGTTCTCGCCAAGCACGGCATGGACGAGGGCCTCGGGCCGGCTCGGCCAGCTGGACGCAGAGGCGGAAGGCAAGGTCGCCACGCTGGTGGATCGCGCCGCGGCCAGCCTGGATTTCGACGCGGATCTGTGGCGCGACGGCCAGGACAACGGGCTGCCGTGGGCGCCCGTGCGGCGGCCCGAGGAGAATGCCCGCGATCCGCACTACATTCAGCGCGGAAGCTTCGCCGAGGTGCCGCACCCCGAGAGCGGGACGTCGTACACCTATATTGCGGCGCGCTGGTACAGCCCCGATGCGCCCTGGACGGTATCGACGCAACGGCCGCCCAGGCTCGGTGACCACACGCGCTCGGTCGTCGAGGAGTGGTCGGCGCCGAGAAAGCTGCCGCCGCTGTCGCCCGACTGCGGCCTCGCCCGAGGGCCTGCCAAGGCGGGTCCGACGGGCAAGCCCTACGCCCTGTCCGGCGTGCGCGTCGTCGATCTCGGCTGGATGCTGGCCAGCGCCGGCGTGCGCCTCGACCTCGCCGCGCTGGGCGCCGAGGTGATCAAGGTCGAGCACGAATCGCGCGCCGACGGCATGCGCTTCGGCGCCGCCGCCTGTCCGCTCGGCGGGCGCGCCGAGCGGGAGGCGGCCACGGGGACGATGCCGACGCCGCCCAAGGAGGGGCTCAATCGCAGCGGCTCCTTCATGGAGATCAACGCCGGCAAGCTCGGGATATCGCTCGACCTGAAGAAGCCCGAGGGCAAGCGCATCCTGGAGGATCTCATCCGCAACGCCGACATCGTGCTCGAAGGCTACTCGCCCGGAACGATGGATCGCATGGGCCTGGGCTACGATCGCCTGCGCGAGCTGAACCCCGGCATCATCTATCTGCAGCAATCGGGCTTCGGCCAGTACGGCGTCTATGGCCGGGCGCGCGCCTTCGGCCCGACCGCGCAGGCCTTCAGCGGCATCAGCGACATGTCCGGCTTGCCCGAGCCGCGGCCGCCGGCCGGCATCGGCTATTCGTACCTCGACTGGTTCGGCGCCTACAATTTGGCGACCGCGGCGCTCGCCGCCCTCTACCGGCGGGCCACGACGGGCCAAGGCTGTCACGTCGATGCCTCGCAGGCCGAGGTCGGCATCTTCCTGACCGGAACCGCGGTGCTCGATCACTCGGTCAACGGCCGCCGCTGGTCGCGCTATGGCAATCGTTCGCCCTGGCGACCCGCCGCACCGCATGGCGCCTACCCGACGCGCGGCGAGGACACCTGGATCGCCATCGCTGCCTTCACCGACGAACAATGGCAGGCGGTCGCCGCCGGGCTCGGCCATCCCGAGTGGCTCGCCGATCCGCGGTTCGACGGATTGTCGAACCGGCGCGCGAACGAGGACGCGCTCGACGACCTGATGTCCCGCGCCACCGGCGCCTTCGACGGAGCGGACCTCATGAACCGTCTGCAGGCCGCTGGCGTCCCGGCCGGACTCTGCCAGACGGCCGAGGACCGCTACGAACGGGATCCCCAGCTTCGCCATCTCGAATGGCTGGTCGAGTTGCCGCAATCCGAGCTCGGCACCTGGCCGGTCAAGGGCTTCCCGGCGCGCCTCGACGCCAGCCCGGCCTACGCCGGCGGCATCCTCGGCCGCTCCGGTCCCAGCTACGGCGAGGAT
Organism: Phreatobacter sp.; assembly: GCA_965284145.1. GTDB lineage: Bacteria > Pseudomonadota > Alphaproteobacteria > Rhizobiales > Phreatobacteraceae > Phreatobacter. The sequence goes on along the minus strand of CBDIRH010000011.1, from coordinate 882 downwards.
ACCGAGCGCGTCCTGACCTCGGTCCTCGGCATGACGGCCGAGCAGGTGGCCGAGCTGCGCGCGGCGCGCGTGGTGTGAGGGCTTTGTCAGCCGGTTCTCTGTAACGCCTGTCTCTCTTAGTACGTCACCTGTCTATCAAATGGAGGCTGATAGGCATGAATCGGAAGATGCGCTAGGCGGGACCAGGGGGTAGTCCGCCAGCCGACAGAATCACTGATCTTTTCAAGGAACTCCGGGGGCCGCTCCCGAACTTCCAGCGCAGGTGGCGCGCTTCGTGATTGAAGGGGACAACCCTTCGATCCTTTCGACGCTTCACGGCAATGCAGCGCGTAGTGCCTGGCAAACCAGTGCGTACGTCTATACGCCGTTGGAAGAAGTGCAAGTCTTCACCAATCCGGCCGACTGGCGTGTCGACCAGATGCGGCGTCTGGGCGAAGCGATAGCGGCGGTTGAGCCGATCGCTTCCGATTACTTGTATCTCGGCACCCGGAGGTCACCCGACTGGCTACGCCACGTCGTCACGATGTGGCTCGGTCGCGGCCGAGAGGCGAAGCCGGCCGCAACGCTGGCGGCATTGGCGGAGGAAACGGGCCGAAGCGCGCAATCGATGCTCGACATCCTTTTCTGCGGAAAACCGACGACTTACGGCTTCAGCAACAGCGTAAACCGATTTACGGGAGTGGGGGAATGGCTCGCCGGCGCCTGCGACGCGGTTCTCGCTGCACTATCGGAGCTCGCCACCGATGAGTGCGGAGAGCTCGCGGTCACGATCGGTCACTTCAAGCTGCACCATGTCTATCTCGAGCTGTTGCTGGATATGGCGACGGGACCGTCCAAGAAGCTGCGCACCACGGCCCGCCAGGTGCTGGCCGGCGCCGACCT
>CBDIRH010000010.1:0-22583 GCA_965284145.1 Phreatobacter sp. | reverse complement strand
CCGCGGCAGGTCACCGAGCGCGGTCGGCAGCTTCGTCCGCCCACCTCAAGCGGGGAGGCCCAGTTTGCGCAAAGCCTCCACGGTGTCCGCCGCCGAGCGGTGATGGACGGCATGCATGCCGAAGGCGCGCGCGCCCTCGACGTTGGGCAGATTGTCGTCGATCAGGACCGCCTCGCCCGGCTGGAAGCCGCCGGTGCGGCAGACGATGTCGTAGATCGCGGCATCCGGCTTGAGGCACTTCACCACGCCAGAGACCACGTAGTCGCGGAAATGGCCGAAGAACGGATGCCGGGCATGCGCCGGCCCGCGCACCCAGACGTCGACCAGGTCGGGTGCATTGGACAGCAGGTAGAGCGGCGTTCCGGCCTCGTGCAGGCGCTCCACCAGCGCCACCATCTCGGGGAAGGACCGCTCCATCATCTCGTCGAAGCGGCCGTAGAAGGCCTCGATCAGGGCCTCCTGGCCGGGATGCCGGGCCTTCAGCAGCCGCGTCGCCTCGGCAGCGTCGCCGCCTGCATCCTGCAGATTGTGCCACGGCGTGGTGGTCACGGTGGCCAGGAAACGCTCCATTTCCGCAGGATCGGCGATCAGCTTGCTGTAGAGGTAGCGGGGGTTCCAATCGATCAGTACGCCGCCCATGTCAAAGACCACTACGGAGGGGGCCGTGGAGGGGGCCATCCGGCCTGTTTTTTGGGCTGTTTTGGGGGTCAATTCGGGGCCTTTCCAAGGAGCGTTTTCGCGGCCAATTTAGCCAATAAAATCAAAGCGTTAAATAGAGGTCCCCCAACCGTTTTTGTTGGTCTTTGCGGCCTGTTTTGCTAGGGTGCGGTTTCGTTCCGCCGGGCCCTCTGGCAGGGCCACAAAAGCGAGCAAAAACCAGGTTTCCGTGAGCGACGATACGACCCTTCCCCCGGCGCCGCCGCCCCCCGACGCGCCTCCACCGCCGCCTCAGCCGCCGCATGACATCGCGCCGATAACCATCGAAGAGGAGATGCGCCGCTCCTACCTCGATTACGCCATGAGCGTGATCGTGGCGCGCGCATTGCCCGACGCGCGCGACGGCCTTAAGCCGGTGCAGCGCCGCATCCTCTACGCCATGAAGGAAGGCGGCTACGACTCGACGCGGCCCTTCCGCAAGTCTGCCCGCATCGTCGGCGACGTGATGGGCAAATATCATCCGCACGGCGACTAGGCGATCTACGACGCCATGGTGCGCATGGCGCAGGACTTCTCCATGCGCCTGCCGCTGATTTCCGGGCAGGGCAATTTCGGCTCGATGGACGGCGATCCGCCGGCGGCGATGCGCTACACCGAGGCGCGTCTGGCGCCGGCCGCCGAGACGCTGCTGGCCGACATCGACAAGGACACGGTCGAGTTCCAGCCGAACTACGACGAGCGCGAGCAGGAGCCGACCGTTCTGCCGGCGGCGTTTCCCAACCTGCTGGCCAACGGCGCGGGCGGCATCGCGGTCGGCATGGCGACCAACATCCCGCCGCACAATCTCGGCGAGCTGATCGACGCCTGCTGCGCGCTGATCGACAATCCCGAGCTCACCATCCAGCAGATCACCGAGATCGTGCCCGGGCCCGGACTTTCCGACCGGCGCCAGCATCCTCGGTCGCAACGGCATCCGCGCCGCCGAAATGCGGCTCGCCGGCTCGCTGATCATGCGGGCGGCCGACGCCCACAAGCTGAACCGCGGCGGCCGCGAATCGATCATCATCTCGGAGATCCCTTACCAGGAGAACAAGGCGCGCCTGCACGAGCGCATCGCCGAGGTGGTGCGCGACAAGAAGGTCGAGGGCGTGTCCGAGGTGCGCGACGAGAGCGACCGCGACGGCGTGCGCCTGGTCGTCGAGCTGAAGCGCGACGCCATGGCCGACGTCGTGCTGAACCAGCTCTACCGCTTCACGCCGCTGCAGACGAACTTCAGCGTCAACGCGCTGGCGCTCGACGGCGGCCGCCCGCGGCTGATGAGCCTCAAGGAGCTGCTCGAGGCCTTCATCCGCTTCCGCGCCGAGGTGCTGACGCGACGCACCAACTACGAGCTGCGCCATGCCCGCGACCGCGCCCACGTGCTGGTCGGTCTCGCCATCGCCGTCGCCAACATCGACGAGGTGATCGAGATGATCCGGCGGTCGCCCGACCCGGTGGTCGCCCGCGAGCGGTTGATGGCCAAGGATTGGCCGGCGTCCGATGTGGCGCCGTTGATCGAGCTGATCGCCGAGCCCGGCCGCGAGGTCTCGGCCGAGGGGACCTACCGGCTGTCCGAGGAGCAGGCCCGCGCCATCCTCGAGCTGCGCCTGCAGCGCCTGACCGGCCTCGAGCGCGACAAGATCGCCGAGGAGCTGACCGAGGTCGCCAAGCTGATCGAAGGCTATCTCGAGCTGCTGGCCGACCGCGGCAAGCTGTTCGCCCTGATGCGCAAGGAGCTGCTCGAGATCAAGGACCAGTTCGCCACGCCGCGGCGTACCTGCGTGCTGCGGCTGCGAATTCGAGGCCGATGCCGAGGACCTGATCCAGCGCGAGGACATGGTCGTCACGGTCACGCACGGCGGCTACGTCAAGCGCGTGCCGGTCTCCGCCTACCGCGCCCAGCGCCGCGGCGGCAAGGGTCGCGCCGGCATGGCCACGCGCGACGACGATTTCGTGGCGCGCCTGTTCGTCGCCAATACGCATACGCCGGTGCTGTTCTTCTCCAGCCGCGGCATCGTCTACAAGCTCAAGGTCTGGCGCCTGCCGCTCGGTGCGCCACAGGCGCGCGGCAAGGCCTTCGTCAACCTGCTGCCGCTCAGCGAAGGCGAGACGATCAGCGCCGTCATGCCGATGCCCGAGGACGAAGCGAGCCGGTCGACGTTGCACGTCATGTTCGCCACGGCGCGTGGCGGCGTGCGGCGCAACGAGCTCAGCGACTTCGTGAACGTCAACCAGACCGGCAAGATCGCCATGAAGTTCGAGGGCGACGATGCCGGCGACCGGTTGATCGGCGTCGGCGTCTGCGGCGAGGAGCAGGACGTGCTGCTGGCGACCCGCCAGGGCCGCGCCATGCGCTTCCCGGTGGCCATGGTGCGCGTCTTCGCCAGCCGCAATTCGACGGGCGTGCGTGGCATCGCGCTGGCCGAGGGCGACGAGGTGATCTCGATGTCGCTGGTCGACGGCGGCAAGGGCATCACCGCCGAGGAGCGCGAAGGCTACCTGCGCCGGTCGCGCGCCCTGCGGCAAGCCGAGAACATGGCGGAGAACGCCGTCGAGGCAGCCGAGGAAGAGGCAACGCCGGCCGCCGAGGAGGCTGCCCCTGCGGCCGCGACGCTGTCGGAGGACCGCTTCAAGGAACTGCAGGGCAAGGAGGAGTTCGTGCTGACCGTGGCCTCGTCGGGCTTCGGCAAGCGCACCTCGGCCTACGAGTACCGGGTGACCGGCCGCGGCGGCAAAGGCGTCGAGCTGATGAGCCTGGCCCGTGGCGGCCAGGTCGTGGCGGCGTTCCCCGTGCTGGACAGCGACCAGATCATGCTGGTGACCGACGGCGGCACGCTGATCCGCTGTCCGGTGGATGGAATCCGCATTGCGGGCCGCGGCACGCGCGGCGTACGCATCGTCAATGTCAGCGAGGGCGAGCGCGTGGTGTCCGCGGTTCGCATGGGCGAGGACGACGCCAGCGCCGAGAACGGCAACGGCAATGGCGAAAGCCATGCCGAAACAACGGTGGATAAGGACTAGCCGTGCCGCTAAGACTTCGCCGCCGCAGAAGCCGCCCGAAGGGGCGCACCAGTCATGGGGAAGTGGGGGCAAGACATGGCGTCAGAACGCGTCGGCGTGTATCCGGGCACGTTCGATCCCATCACCAGCGGGCACATGGAAGTGGTGCGCCGATCGCTCAGGCTGGTCGACAAGCTGGTGATCGGGCCCGCGATCAACGCCGGCAAGGGGCCGCTGTTCTCGCTCGAGGAACGCGTCGCCATCATCAAGGACGACATCGAGGACTTCTCGCCGGCCGACAAGTCGCGCATCCAGATCGTGCCGTTCGACGGGCTGCTGATCCACTTCGCGCGCGAGGTCGGCGCCTCGGTGATCATCCGCGGCCTGCGTGCAGTCTCGGACTTCGAGTACGAGATCCAGATGGCCAACATGAACGCCCGCATGGAGCCCAATATCGAGACCATCTTCCTGATGGCCTCCGACCGGCACCAGTTCATCGCCTCCTCGCTGGTCAAGGACATCGCCCGGCTGGGCGGCGACACCTCCCAGTTCGTGTCCAAAAAGGTGTTTCAGCGCCTCAAGGACAAGTTCAAGAAGGCCTGACCGGCCGGGACGGGGTGGCGGCGGTCCTTGCCGCCGCGTTGACCCAGCGGCCGGGTCATCTTATACGGGCGCCGCGCGGGGTTTCGGCCCTCCGCGCCAGGCCGGAGCGAGCCCATAGCTCAGCGGTAGAGCATCTGACTTTTAATCAGGTGGTCGTAGGTTCGATCCCTACTGGGCTCACCAGCACAGGCGAGAAGGAGAGACGCGGTTCATGCCGTCGGTGAAAGTCGTCAACGGCAAGCAGATCGTGGTCGAGGCGCTCGATCCGTCGCAGCGCTTCAAGCGGTTCCTCGCCAAGCCGTTACTCGAGATGCGCTACAACCGCGAGATCGTCCTGGCGATCCTGCGCCGCGAGCTCGCCTCGCGCTTCACGGGTTCTGCCGGCGGCTGGCTGTGGGCGGTCGCCGCGCCGCTGTTCGCCATCGCGGTCTACACCTTTGCCTTCACGACCAAGCTGCAGATGACGTTCGTGAGCACGCAGGGTGAGACGCCGCTCAGCTACGCGCTGTTCATCTTTGCCGGCCTGATCGTCTTCAACTTCTTCTCGGAGATGGCGTACCGCTCGCCGATGCTGCTGCACGAGTACGCCCACTTCATCAAGCAGACGATCTTCCCGAGCGACATGCTGGCGGTGATCTCGACCCTGCGCGCCGCCGCCTACACCGGCATCGGCGCCGTCGTCATGCTGATTTGCATAGCGGCCGTGAAGGGCGGCCTGCCCTGGACCGTGATCTTGATGCCGTTGATCTTCATTCCGCTGTCGGCATTCCTCATGGGCCTGTCGTGGTTCCTGTCCGCCATCGGCGCCTTCACGCGCGATGCCGGCTACCTGATGATCAACATCGTGCCGCTGTTCATGTTCATGACGCCGGTGTTCTTTTCCCCAGCCAGCTGGTCGTTCCCCGCCAATCTGCTGATCTACGGCAACGCGCTGACGGCCTACGTCGAGATCATGCGCGACCTCGTGTTGACCGGCGTGCTGCCCAATCCGCTGACAGTCCTGTGGGCGCTGGCGACGTCGATCTTCACCTTCTACTTCGGCTATTGGTTCTTCGACAGGTACCGGAATGTCATCGTCGACGTCATCTGAAGTCGTCGTCCGGACCCGGCACCTCGGCAAGGCCTACCAGCTCTACGCTCATCGCAGCGACTGGCTGAAGCAGGTCATGTTTGGCCACTTCAAGACCTACTACAAGCCGTTCTGGGTGCTGCGCGACATCGACCTCGACGTCTATCGCGGCGATTCGATCGGCATCCTGGGCCGCAACGGCTGCGGCAAGTCGACCCTGCTGCAGGTGATCTGCGGCATGACGCTCCCGTCCAACGGCGAGCTGCGCGTCACCGGCCGGGTTGCCCCCGTGCTGGCGCTGGGCGCCACCTTGCGGCGTGCTGTCGGGCCGCGAGAACATCATGATCGGCGGCGCCGTCATGGGACTGTCACGTGCCGAGGTCCTGGAAAAGTTCGATTCGATGGCCGAGTTTGCCGGCATCGGCGACTACATGGAGCAGCCGGTCAAGCACTACTCCATGGGCATGCGCACACGCCTTGCCTTCGCCATCTGCGCCCATGTCGAGGCCGAGATCCTGGTCGTCGACGAGGCGCTGGCGGTGGGCGATGCCGCCTTCCAGCGCAAGTGCCTCGACTGGATCGACAGCTTCCGCCGCAAGGGCACGCTGCTCTTCGTGTCGCATTCGCCGGCCGAGGTGCGGCGCCTGTGCAACCGCGCGATCTGGATCGAGGACGGCCGCATCCGCTCGCAGGGCGAACCGAGCGTTGTCATCCGCGCCTACCACCGGGCGATGGCCATGGAGAAGGACGACATCCATCGCTTCTCGGCGCAGCAGCACGCACGGCGATGACGGGCCTCTTCTGGGCGGGGCTGGGCTGGTGGGCGGCCACGATGCTGGTGCAGTGGATAAGTGCGGGGCTCGGGCGCTGGCGCCGGCCGGCCGGATACGGTGCGCCATGTCGCGGCGGATTTCAGCATCGTCGCGCCGATGGTCGGCCGGCGTGACGCGTCGCCGGCCTACGTGCGCGGTCTCGCCGAGCTCGCGCGAGGCCGGCGCAGAAGTCCTGATCTGCGTGACCGCCGAGGATGACGACGCGGTGGCGCCGACGCCCGCGCCGACTGGCCAGCATGCGCCGATCCTCGTCGGCAGCGACGATACCTTCAATCCCAAGCTCGAACAACGTCCGCAAGTGGCCTCGAGGCGGCCATGCCGGCAGGCTCGGTGCGCTTCTACCAGCGCGACCAGCGCGGCATCGCCGCAGTTCATCGCGCCGACGAACGCGATCGACCATACCCCGATGGGCAGCGCGCTGGCGCTCAAGACCGGCGAGGCGTTCGACGTCAAGGTCGAGACCACGGTGCGTCGAGCATCAACGGCCACCAGGCGCGGTTCCTGATGGCGGCGGACCGGCTCGGCATGCCGGTTGCGTCCGGCGGCGTCACCATCCTCACCAGGGATGTCCTGCAGCGGATCGGCGGCCATCAGGGGTTCCTCAACTACCTTGCTGACGACTACTCGGTGGTGCGCATGGTGCGCGATCGCCTCGGCCAGACGACCTGGCTGGCGCGCGTCATGCCGCGGCTGCTGGTCGGCGACCGGCGCTGGCAGGACGTCTGGCGGCGCCAGGTCCGCTGGGGATCGACGCGGCTGAAGCTCAGCCCCGAGGTGAGGGCGCTGGTCCTGCTGGAGCCGGCGATCGGCTGGCTGGCATCGGGCCTCGCCCTGCTCGTGGCGCTGCTTGCCGCCGGCGTCGCCCCGGCCTGGCTTGCTCTCGCGGTCGTCGTGCACACATTGGCGTGGCTTGCCGCAGAGGCGTGGTTCCTCGCCGCACACGGCCTGCCATTCGGCCCGCGCGCCTGGGCTGCGGCGTTGGCGCGTGAGGCGCTGGTGCCGCTGCTCGCGGTCCAGGCCTGGCTCGGCCGCAACCGCATCGACTGGCGCGGCACGAACCTTGCGGCCGGCTGGCAGCCGGGCAGGGACGGCACCGCCGGAAAGCACGTATGAGTGAGACTGTCATGAACAAGATCACCACCGTCATGCTGCCCCAGCAGGTCGATTCGGAAACCTCGGCGTCGGTCGAGAAGCTGATCATCGACGCCCTTGGTCCGGGCGCCGGCGTGATCGTCGACGGCAGTGAGGTGACGTACATGAGCGCCGCCGCGGCGTGCGACTGTTCGCCACGCGCCCTGCACCGAGGCCGAGGAGGTCGGGCGCCCGCATCGCCTTCTGCCGCTTCACCGGCGCTGCTGCCGATTGCCTGCTGGTCAGCGGTTTCACCGTGCTGTCTCGAGGTCGTCGCCTCAGCGCGAAGACGCGACCGCAATGTTGACGTCGAAATCCCGCAGGCGCCGGCTGCGGAACGCTTGCACCCGCGCAGCACCCGTGCGGGTTAATTACTGATCGGCCTTGACGAGCAGAGACGAAACGCGGCGCGGCGCGTGAGCGTGGCTACCACTGCTAGACGGGGATCGAATTTTGACAGTATGGAGCCGGCTGTGCGCCGCCGCGCGACCCCTCGCCGTTGTCCTAGGCATCGGCCTGGGCACGGCGGCATGTACTGCGTTGCCGGGCGACGGCCCCTGGATGGGCGGCGCGCAGACGACCAGCACGGAAGCCCTGCCGTTCGACGTCATCGATCTCACGCCGACGACGGTCGTCGCCTATCGCCAGCCGCCGACCGCCCGATCAAGCCGACGAACATGACCAAGCTACGCTGTCGCCGGCGCAGCGCCTTACCGTCGCCCCGGGCGATCTGCTCAAGGTGCGCATCTTCGAGCGCTATGGCGGCAACATCTTCCCGACCATCCAGGGCCAGAGCGCCGATCTCGGCATCCAGCGCGTCGAGCGAGGACGGCACGATCAAGGTGCCCGTCGTCGGCACCGTGCAGGTCGCCGGCCTCGACCTGAACCAGATCGAGCGCAAGATCATCCAGCAGCTCGGCACCCAAGTGCAGGAGCCCGAGGTCATCGTCGAGTTCGATGCGCCGCGCACGCATACGGTGATGGTGTCGGGCGACGTCAAGAATCCCGGGCGCGTATCCATGCTCGAGGACGTCCGCACGCGTCGTCGACGCCATCAACAAGGCGCGGCGCGCCAGATCGCTTCGCCAGACCGGCTCGGCCAACCAGCTCCAGGTCGTGGTGCGGCGTAACGGTCAGGTCATACTGACGTCGCAATTCTCCGATTTGCTGGCCGGCAGTGACATCGCAGTTCAAAAGGGCGACGAGATCATTGTCCGGCCCAATTCGCGGATTTTCACGGTGCTGGGAGCCGTGCTGAAGTCTGGCAACGTCGAGATGACCAAGCACAACCTGAGCCTGCTCGAGGCGCTGGGCCAAGTCGGCGGCCTCAACGACGTGCGCGCCAACAAAACGGGCGTTTATGTGTTCAGAATGGGCGATCTCGAGACCAATCCGACGGCCCGCGGGCGAGGTTTTCCGCCTGGATCTGTTTCAACCGGTGTCTATTTTTGTCGCACAGCAGTTCGGCTTGCAGCCGCGGGACGTCGATCTATGTCACCAACGCGCCGCTGTACGAGTACGACAAGATCCTGACATCGATCTATCGCACGTTCTCCATCATCGGTATCGCCAGGGGTAACATCCCCCTCACGACAACGTTCTGATGGCTTGGCAAGCGCGCCACGGAGTTTTTTGGTAGAATTCGCAATGGCTCGAGCGAAGAAATTCAGGTGGGGCGCCATCGGTTTGGCGATCCTGGTCGCCGTTGCCGGCGCCGGTCTGTGGGTAACGCCCAGCCGGCAGACCAGCAGCGCGCAGGACACCGGCAAGCCCGCTCCGCCGCCGCTGATCGCCCGCGGCTACACCGACGCGCCCGAGGGCACGGCGGTGGTCGCCGGCGATCCGTCCGGCGGCAGCGTGCTGGTTGAACTGCGCGTCAAGGACGGCCAGAAGGTCAAGAAGGGTGAGATCGTCGCGGTCCTGTCCAACTACGCCCGCGCCGACGTGACCTTGCGCATGGCCGAGGCCGACCTCACCAAGCTCAAGCAGACCTACGACTTCGTGCTGAAGGGCACGCGGGTTGCCGAGATTGCCCTGCAGGAGGCCACGCTCAAATCCTCGATCGAGCAGAACAAGCTCGACGCCCTGCAGCGGGCGCGCTCGGGCAAGCCGCCCGATCAGCGCGAGCTCGAAACCTCGATCGCCGAGCAGGGGCTGGAGCGGCAGAAGGTCCGGCTGGCGTTGCTGAAGACAACGCTGGAGAACGACCTGGCGCAGTACGAGATCGACCTCGCCAACACCCAGTCCCGCGTCGACAGCGCCAAGCGCACCATCGAGGACGCGCTGGTGCGGTCGCCGCTCGACGGCGTCGTGGTCCAGATCTTCTCGCGCCAGGGCGAGCGCGTGTCGCCCACCGGCCTCGTCAAGATCGTCGACATGAACCAGCTGCGCGTGCTGGCCGACGTCGACGAGCTGCATGTCGGCCGGCTCAAGCCCGGCGGGAAGGTCGACGTGACCTTCCGCGGCAACAACGACGTCTACAAGGGCACGATCGAGCGTATCGCGCCGACGGTGAAGCGCATGCAGCGCGTCGAGCCGGACGGCGGTTCGTCGACCGATGCCCGCGTGGTCCAGGTCGAAATCAAGATCGACGACTCGTCCAGCATGCCCCCCGTGCTGGGGCGTGAGACGCGCGTCACCTTCCTCTGATGGCTATCACGCTGCCTGACGTTCCGGGGCTGCGGCATCGGTTGTCGCGCCTTTGGGCCGGACTGGCGCGGATCGGGCGCTGGCGCCCGAGCCTGTCCATGGCCGCGATCCGGGCGGCCGGCACGCACCGCGACGACGCATGCCGCTGGGTGCCCAGCAGCTCAAGCGCCAGCGCACCTACAACCTCGATGACGCTCGGCGGCGTCACGGCGAGCCTGCAGCGTATCTCCTCGCGCAGCTTGGCATCGAGCGCGCCGTCTACGAATCGTCGGTGCGCCTGCACCGCATGGTGTCGGGCGACCTCATCATCGTGCCCTACGGCTTCAAGTCGATGCAGCTGCACGCCGAGGTGCCCGTGGCGGTGACCGACATCATCGCCACCAATCCCGCGGTCTCCTCGTATTCGCCATTCTGGTTCGGCGTCATGTCGCTCCAGCATACCGGCATGCCGACCTCGCGCCGCCTCGCCTGGTACGCCGTCGACCCGGAGAAGCCTGCCGTCGACGTGCCCGGCCTCAAGGAGAACCTGCACAAGCTCCGGGAAACGCGGCGCATCCTGCTACGATCGCCGGCCTCGGCCATCGCCTCGGCGATCTCGCCGCCCAGGCCGATCCGAATCGCCGACCCGGTGCTGGGCCCGCCCGACAATCGCGGCCTGCTGCGCCAGCTCTTCGCCGTCGGCACCTTCGCCGTCGGGCCGAACGTGCTGAACGACGGCGCCATCATGATGAGCCAGGAGACCATGGCCGAGGTGTTCGGCAACTGGTGGTCCGACCGTCCGGCCTTCATCTCGATCCATCTGGCGCCCGGCGCCGATGTCAATGCGGTGCGCGACCAGCTCAACCGCACCCTGGTCGGCCGCGGCGAGGCGATCGACAAGCGCGAGTTCGAGGCCCGCGAGCGGGTCTACTGGTCGCGCGAGACGCCGGTCGGCTACATCACCGATCTCGGCTTCGTCATGGGCGTGATGATCGGCATGGTGTTCATCTACTACGCCCAGTACCAGATCATCCGCTTCTACCTGCCCCCATGCCATCCTGAAGAGCCTGGGCACGCCGCTTCTTCCTGTTCATGATCGGCCAGATCGGCGCGGCCATCATCACCCCGGCCTTCGTCGTGTCCTTTGCGCTGGCGCGCGTGGTCTACGGTGTCACCGAGGCCGCCATGCATCTCGGCATGTCGATGGGGCTGCGCGAGATGACGGTCTCGCTGGTCGCCTGCGTGATCATGACGGTGGTGTCGAGCCTGTTCGCCATCCGCCGGCTGTGGAAGGTCGATCCCATCATGCTGTTCGAGTGACCATGTCGACCGACGCTGCCCATAATTTTGGACCGCCCGTCGTCGAAGCGGTCGACGTCCATCACCATTACGGCGAGGGGCCGCAGCGGGCCGACGTCCTGTTCGACATCAACATGCAGGTGCGCGAGGGCGAGCTGGTGATCGTCACCGGCCCCTCCGGGTCGGGCAAGACCACGCTGCTCACCATCCTGGGCACCATGCGCCGCCCCTCGGAGGGCAAGCTGCGCCTGCTCGGCACCGACCTCATGGGCTTGCAGGGCCGAGAGCTCGACGCGCTGCGCAACCGCATCCGCTTCCTGTTCCAGAAGCGCAACCTGCTGTCGTCGCTGACGGCGCTGCAGAACGTCATGGCCGGCGTCTCGACGACGCCGCTGTCGGACCCCAAGTGGGACGAGCCGCGCGCGCGACACCTGCTCAGCCTGCTGGGGCTGGGCGACAAGGCCGCGGCCTGGCCCGACGAGCTGTCGGGCGGCCAGCAGCAGCGTGTCGCCATCGCCCGCGTCATGATCGGCCTGCCCGATCTCATCATCGCCGACGAGCCGACCTCGGCCCTCGACCGCGTGGCCGGTCGCCTGGTGGTCGATCAGTTGAAGGACCTCGCCATGCGCGCCAAGTGCGCCGTCGTGCTGTCGACCCACGACGAGCGTATCTTCGACGTCGCCTCCCGCCGCCTGCATATCGAGGACGGCCGCTGCTTCGACGTGCCGATCCACTATCACTGAGCGGCAGCCATGCTGCTCGCGGTCGTCGACCTCATCGCTTTCCTCTGCCTGGCCGTCCAGTTCGTCATCGCTGGGTACTTCCTCTATCTCGTCTACTGGTCGATCGAGGCGCCGCCGGTCGACCCGGCCGCGCCGGCGTTGCCCGACGAGCTGCCGCGCGTGCTGGTGCAGATCCCGGTCTATAATGAACCTCTGGTGATCGACCTGCGCTCTCGGCGCCGCCGCCGCCCTCGACTGGCCGCGCGACGGGCTGATCATCCAGCTGCTCGACGACAGCACCGACATCACCTCCGACATCGCCGTCCATGCCGTGGCGCGCCTCAAGCGCGACGGCGTCGACGTCGCCCATATCCGGCGCGACGACCGCAGCGGCTTCAAGGCCGGCGCCCTGGCCGAAGGCCTGAAGCTCTGCGATGCGCCCTATGTCGCCGTGTTCGACGCCGATTTCGTGCCGGAGCCGGGCTGGCTGCGCGGCGCCATGGCGGCTCTGCTGGCCGAGCCGCGCGCTGCCTTCGTGCAAACCCGCATCGAATGGGGCAACGGCGAGAAGAACTGGCTCACACGGGCGCAACGGCTGATGCAGGACGCCCATTTCGCCGTCGAGCAGGACATCCGCGCCCGCCGCGGCATGCCCTTCCAGTTCAACGGCACGGGCGGCATCTGGCGGCGCGCCGCGGTCGAGGAGGCGGGCGGCTGGTCGCACGACACGCTGTCGGAGGACCTCGACCTGGTGCTGCGGACCTCGCTCGCGGGCTGGCACGGCGTGTTCCTGATGGAACCGCATGTCGTCGGCGAGCTGCCGGCCAAGCTCGAGGATTTCAGCGCCCAGCAGAGCCGCTGGTCCAAGGGCTTCATGCAGGTCGCCCGCAAGCTCCTCGGCCCGATCTGGCGCTCGGACTGGTCGGACGAGGCCAAGTTCATGACCACCGTGGCGCTCGGCCAGCAGCTCATCTTCCCGGTGCTGGCCGCCGGTATCGTGGCGTTGGTCCTGTCGGCGATCGGCCATGGCTATCTGCCGGGGTTGTTCCGCTTCCTGCTGTGGCTGTGGTTCATCGCCATGCTGGCGGTGCTGTTCGGCATGACCTTCGGCGCCTGGCGCCGCCTGAAGCGGGGCGACCTCGGGCGCTATCTCGTCACGGCGGCCAGTGTGCCGGCGCTGATCGTCTATCTTGCCGCCGCCAATGCCGGTCCGATCGTTGCCGCCGTGTTCGGACGCAAGACCGAGTTCAACCGCACGCCCAAGGCCGGCGCCTGATGGCTGCGATCGCTACCCTGGCCTTGGCTCTCGCCGCGGTCTTCGCGGTGTGCTGCGTGCTGCTGGCGGCCTTCGTGGTGATGACGCGGATCGGCGCCGCATCATCGCCTGAAGGAGCGCGGGCTCGCCCGCGAGGAGGCGCTGCTCGCCACGCCGCTGCCACCCGATGCCGACTTGCCGCACGTCGTCGTGCAGATCCCGTCCTTCAACGAAGGCGTGCGTCTGGCGGCGCGGCATCGAGGCCGCGGCGCGCGCCCGCTCGACTGGCCGCGCGACAAGCTGCACATCCAGCTGCTCGACGACAGCACCGACGAGACCGCCGAGCATCGCCCGCAGCCGTGGCGGCCGAGCTCAAGGCGAAGAGGCTTCGACATCGTCGCCTTGCAGCGCACTGACCGCTCGGGCTTCAAAGGCGGCGCCCTGCACGAGGCGATGCAGCAGACGCCGCACGACTACTTCGCGATCTTTGATGTCGACTACGTCCCGTCGCCCGACTTTCTGCGCACCTGCATGCGGCCGTTCTTCGCCAACCCCAACTGGGCGTTCGTGCAGGCGCGCTTCGACTTCCTCAATCCGCACGAGAACGCGCTCACCGAGATGCAGATGGTGACCCTCGACGCCCATCTCGGCATCGAGCAGGCGACGCGTTGCTGGGCCGGCCATCCGCTGCCGTTCAACGGCACGTGCGGCATCTGGCAGAGGGCCGCCATCGAGGCGGGCGGCGGCTGGAAAGGCGACACCGTCACCGAGGACCTCGACCTCACCTATCGCGGCTGGGTGGCGATAGGTCTGGCGCTGTTCCTGACCAGCGTGCCGGTGCCGGGCGAGCTGCCGGCCGACACCAAGACCTGGCTGCGCCAGCAGCAGCGCTGGCAGGATGGTTTCCGCCATGTCGGGCTGCGCATGTTCCCGGAGATTCTGAGGAGCCGCGATATCACGCCGTCATCGAAGGCGGCTGCGCTGCTCCACCTCTGCATGTCGCTCAACCAGCCAGTGCTGCTGGTCGGCGTCGTCTCGGGGCTGCTGTCCGGGCTGCTTGCGCCGTCGCTGGCGCCGCTGCTGCTGACCCTGTTCTTCGTGACCCTGGCCTGGGTGCTGTTCTGCGCCACGACGTTCCTGCGCGCCGGCCACAACTTCATCCGTGGCGGGGAAATGTCGCCGGCGCGCTTCGCCCTGGTGCTGTTGCGCTTCGTCGGCGGCCAGGTGGCGATGCTCGTGCGCTCCCTCGGGGTGCACATCAACAAGCGCCTCAACAGGCCCAAGCCGATCGTCTTCGACCGCACACCCAAGAAGGGCGCCTGACTTTTCCGCGCGCAAACAGGGCCGATGAGACGGGTCATTGACTTAACAGAAGAGTTATATAACTTATCAGTTAAATGAATGCCCTCGACCATACTTTCAATGCTCTGGCCGATCCGACGCGGCGCGCCATTCTGGCGCGGCTCTCGACAGGCGAGGCCACCGTCGGCGAGCTGGCCGAGCCCTTCGAGATCAGCCTGCCGGCGGTCTCGCGGCACCTGAAGGTGCTCGCGAAGGGGCAGCGCCTGATCTCGCGGCGGGCGTGCAGGCGCAGTGGCGCCGCGTGCCGACTCCAGCCGGAGCCGCTCGAAGGCGCTGTGACGCTGGCTCGAGTTCCACCGCCGGTTCTGGGCCGGCAGCCTCGATCGCCTCGATGCCCATCTGAAGTCGGAGAAGTAAACCATGATGACCGCTCCATCCGACGACACGGTCCTGGAGATCACGCGCGTGTTCGACGCTCCGCCGGCGCGGGTGTTCGCGGCGTGGCTGGACCTCGGGCAGTTCCAGTCGTGGATCGGCCCCGAGGGCATCGACTGCGAGGTCGAACTGCTCGAGCCGCAGGTCGGCGGCCGCTACCGCCTCGTCATGAACACGCCGGAGCGCGTGATCCCGGTGTCGGGGGTCTTCCGGTCGATCGAACCTTGCTGCCGCCTGGTCTTCACCTGGGGCTGGGAGGGCGATCCCATCCGGCAGTCGTTGATCACGCTGACTTTCAGGGAACTCGGCGGCAAGACGGAGCTGACCTTGAGGCAGGAGGGCCTCGGCTCCGTCGAAAGCCGCGACGGCCACGTGCGCGGCTGGCACAGCGCCTTGAGCAAGCTGGATCGTTATCTGTGCGAGGGAGCGAGCCGATGAGTGCAATCAAGGTCAGCGCCTACCGCTGGGTCCCGCCGTTCGCCCAGGGACTGGTCCGCGATCTGCGGATGCGCTGGGCATTGAAGCAGGCGGGCCTGCCGTATGAGCAGCGTCTGCTCGACTTCAGGGACAAGCCGGAAGGCTCTCGCGGCGCTTCAGCCGTTCGGCCAGGTCATGCAGACCTTCGAAGACGAACTGCGCCGGTTCTCCCAGATCGGGGCGATCGTGCAGCATCATCGCTGAACGATCGACGGCGCTCCTGCCGGCTGATCTCGTCGGCGCGCTTGCCCGGACGCATGAGGCTGGATGTTCGCGGCGCTGAACACCGTCGAGCCGCCGGTCATGTTCCTGGTCCAGATCGATCTGAAGTTCGCCGACGACGCTGCGGCGATGCGGATGCGCGAAGGCGCGGTCGATGCGGTGAAGGGCCGGTTGGAGGGCGTGGCCGCGTGGCTGGGGGAACGCGACTACCTCGAGGACCGGTTCACCGCCGGCGACCTGCTGATGGTGACGGTGCTGCGCTTCCTACGGCACACCGACCTGGTCATCTCGATCCCGGCGCTGGCGGCTTATGTGTCGCGTTGCGAAGCGCGTCCGGCTTTCCAGAAGGCGCTTGCTGCGCAGATGGCGACATTCGCCGACAACGCGCCTGCGTCGGCCGCCTAGACGTTTCGGGTTGAAAGCACTGCTGGCACTCCGTCCGGCGACACAAGGCGAGGCGTTATTGCGTCGGGACCCCCTTATGGGACGCAAAAACTCTCGAAAACGAAATCGGGTATAGCAAACCAAAGTTATTGACTGGTCGGCACTATGGTTATATAGATGATTCGTTGCACTGCATGTCGGTGTTCCCGCGCTATGCATCGTCAATCCGATCGAGTGCCGGGGGCTCCTGTGCGGGAGTCACCCAATGATCTTCCGTAAGGGGCAGTCCACAGCGAAGGGGCCTGCAGAAAACAGGTAAACGCATAAAATTGAGAAGCCGCATGAATTCAATGGTTTGGCGGACCACGGCCAACCTGCAAAAAATATGCAGAAAATGCAGAAATTCACGAGCGGCGAACGACAGTGCATGCACCCGCTGGCAACGCCGAGAGGCGCCTGCGCGCGCCTTTCAGGCGAGCACGCTCTCCCGCACCAGCGGATGGTGCGCGCAGCGCAGGCCGCCGCCGGTGGCGATCGGCCCGTCGAAGGGCAGGGGGATGACGTCGATCCCGCGCTTGCGCATCTCGTCGATCACGCGGGCATTGTCGGCATCGACGATGACGCGGCCTTCCTCGAGGACGAGTGCGTTGGTGGCCAGATGATTGGCCTCGTCAACCGACACGGTGATCTTGTCCCAGCCACGCAGCGACATCGGCAGGCCGTCGATCAGCTTCTCCGGGCAATAGACAAGCAGCCCGGGCTTGATCAGCGCCAGGGCGCAATCGAGATGCAGCACGTTCGACTTCATCGCCACGGCCAGCACGCGATACCTGTCGCCCAGCAGGGCCTGCAGCCAGTCGGCGCCGGCAAGGTCGGAGGCGCAGCCCGAGATGCCGACATAGATCTCGCGGCCGTTCAGCAGCGTGTCGCCGCCTTCGAGGAACGGCCCGTCGACGCAACCCGGCGAGCCCAAGGGCACGCTCGACCAGCGCGCGCCGCGCTGCTGCACCATCTGCTGGATGATGGGCCGCAGCCCATAGCGCTCGCGCTGCCGGCAGATCAGCCGCAGCGAGGCATCGATCACGTGGTCGCCGACCACGATCATGCCGTCGCGCGAAAAGAGCTGGGCGCCTTCGCCGTTGGGGGCGAGGAAGGTGCGCTCCACGCCCTCCAGCCGCTGCGGGCGATGCACGGTCACGCCTTCGCGCGCCACGCAGTTCGGCCAGCGCGTCGACCAGCAGCAACTTCATGCCCATCGCGGTCGACGTCGATCAGGCGGCCTTGTGCTCCTTGTAGGCGCGGCTCGTCTTTCAGGCTTCCGGCGAGCAGCCAGCGCTGCGACTCTTCATGGGAGACGACGAAGTCTTCGACCGGCGAGATGCCGATCACCACCTCGCGCAGCTTGCCCCATTCGTGGTGGGCGCCGAATCGCATTACCGGAACGGCTTCACCTTGAGGAGGCCCCCTCGATACCTCGGGGTAAACTCGGGGCCGGCTCGAAGGGTGGCAGCAGGCACAGTGTCTGGGGCCCATGCTTCGAGACGCATCGCTTCGCGATGCTCCTCAGCATGAGGTCGGTCTTAGACACGGGCGTAGATGTCCTCGTAGCGGATGATGTCGTCTTCCTCGAGGTACTCGCCGGTCTGGACCTCGACGACCTCGAGCGGCTCGTCGCCGGGATTGGCGAGGCGATGGATGCCGCCCATTGGGATGTAGATCGACTCGTTCTCGTGCAGGGTCATGATCTTGCCGTCGAGCGTGACCTCGGCCACGCCCCTGACCACGACCCAGTGCTCGGCGCGGACGCTTGCGGCGCGTTGAAGTTCTGCTTCTGGTAGCCGAAGTCGAGCGAGGCGCGGAAGCGCTCGCCGCGGTCGATGTCCTGATAGCTGCCCCACGGCCGGTGCATGATCGCATGCTCGGTGGCGGCCTTGTGCTTGCCGTCGGACATGCGCTGGACCACGTCCTTGAGCCGAGGAAGGTTGTCGCGATGGCCGACCAGGACGGCGTCGTTCATCGCCACCACCACGACCTCCTCGACGCCGATCACCGCTGTGAGCGGACCGTCCGAGCGGACGTACGAATTGCGCACATGGTCGATCTCGACCGGCCCCTCGGTGACGTTGCCGGCGCTGTCGGCCTCGCCGATATCGAGCAGGGCATCCCAGGTGCCGAGGTCGGACCAGCGGAACCTGGCCGGCACCACCCAGCACTTGTCGGTGCGCTCCATCACGGCGTAGTCGATCGACTTGGCCGGCGCCTTGGCAAAGGCCTCGGCGTCGAGGAACACCGTCGATCCGGTCTTCTTGGCCTTGGCCACGGCCTCTTCGGCCGCCGCCGCCATGGCCGGCTCGAAGCGCGCCATCTCCGACAGAAGCAGGTCGGGCGGGAACAGGAAGTTGCCGCTGTTCCACAACAGGCCCTCGGCGATGTAGCGCAGGGCCGTCTGGGCGTTGGGCTTCTCGACGAACGCCGCGACCTTCTGCACCGTGCCGATCTGCTGGCTGCTCGGGCGGATGTAGCCGTAGTCGGTCTTGGGCTCCGTCGGCGGAATGCCGAACGTGACGATGCCGCCGCGTTCCACGGCCAGAAGGCCTTCGCGGCAGCCGGCCCGGAACTCTTCGGTGCCGATCACGAGGTGGTCCGACGCCAGCGCCAGCACCGCCTTGGCGCCCAGGCTGCGCGCATAGGCGGCCGCGGCGGCCATGGCGGGGCCCGAATCGCGGCGCGACGGCTCGACCAGGATGTCGATCTCCATGCCGATTTCCTTGGCCTGCTGCTCGGCCATGAAGCGGTAGGCTTCGTTGGTCGCGATCACAGGCCGTGCAAACAGGCCGCGGTCGGCGACGCGTTGCAGCGTCTGCTGGAAGGTCGATTGCGTGCCGAGCAGCGGCACGAACTGCTTGGGCATGCTTTCGCGCGACAGGGGCCAAAGGCGCTTGCCGGAGCCTCCGACCAGGATGACAGGCGTGATCGACGACATAAGGGGGCTTTCGTTACTGGGCCGTTGGGCCTGATGAAGCGCGATATAGCCCAAGGGGCCGGCCCGGCCAATGGCCCCGGGCGGCGCCTTCCTTCACCGCCGGCCGGCCGCCTGGCGCTCCAGGTTCTCCTCGCGTCGCCGCTTGGCCTCGATTTCGACGGCCTCGGCGAGCTGGGGGATGTGGGAGGCGATCTCGTAGAAGTCGCTGGCGTAGAGGACCAGCAGCGTCGTCGGCTTGGTGGTGGCCACCGAGGCGGTGCGCGGCTGGCGTTCGAGCAGGGCCATCTCGCCGAAGAAGGCGCCTTCGCCCAGCCGCACCGAGCCGCCATTGGGCAGGCGGACCTCGACCTCGCCGCTCGAGATGAAGAACATGGAATCGCCGGCATCGCCGCGGCGCACCACGGTGATGCGCGCCGGGTAGTAGCGCGTGCGCAGCTTGCCCACGATCTCCGACAGGGTGACGACGCCAAGCGAAGCGAACAACGGCACGCGCGCGACCTGCTCCCACACCCTCAGGTACTCGCGGCGCCGCTCTTCCTGGGCGAAGCCGGTGGCGAGCACGCCGGTCATCAACGCAAGCACGGCGATGCCCGAGATCATCAGCAGCGAGCCGACGAGGCGACCGCCCAAGGTCAGGGGCACGACGTCGCCGTAGCCCGTCGTCGTGAGGGTCACGACGGCCCACCACATGGCGTTCGGCAGCGAGCCGAACTGCTCGGGCTGCTTGACGCGCTCGAAGATGTGGGCGGCCGTCGCCGCCATCATCAGCAGGATGGCGAACAGGATCAGCACGCTGGCGATCGGCGCGCGCTCGTTGGACATCACGCGGAACAGCGTGCTGAAGGCCGGCGCATGCAGGCCGACTTTCATGATCCAGAGGATGCAGAACACCGAAGCGGCGTCCGATCCGGTGATGCCGTAGCCGCCGAAGAACATGAAGGCCGGCAGGATCGCCAGAAGCCCGATGAGACCCTGGAGCGACACCGCCCAGCGCAGACGCGCACCGGTCTCCGACTCTTGGTCGTAGTGCGGTGCCTCGGGAGCCACCCACAGGCGCGCCAGGTACTCGACGAGGAAGATGAACGTGACGGTCCAGATGACGATGCGCAGGACATGCCGGATCTGCATGTCCAACTCGTCGACCGACAGCATGATCACGGCAAACAGGCCGATGCCGAGCACGATCAGGTGAGCCACCCGCACCTGGCGGGCGCCGGGTGTGGGGTCGCTGTAGCGCAGCAGGGCGTAGAGTCTTGCCCTGAAAGTCGGGGCCGTGGCCGTCACGATGCGACCTTAGGCATCCTGGCGTGCGAATTGCAACGCAGGGAGGCCGTTCTACGGTCGCGTCCGTTTTGCAGGAGATGGGTCTGGATTGAAGGTGGTCAGGGATTTGCGCATTGCCGTCGACATCGGCGGCACGTTCACCGACGTGGTGTTGGAAGAGGATGGAAAGCGGCTGACACGCAAGCTGCTGACCACGCCGCAGCGGCCTGCCGAGGGCCAGCTCGACGGCGTGCGGCTGATCCTGGCCGATGCCGGCCGGGGCTTCGGCGACGTCACGGTCTTCGTGCACGGCACCACGCTTGCCACCAATGCCGTGATCGAGCGGCGCGGCGCGCGCACGGCGCTGCTGGCCACCGAGGGTTTCCGCGACATCCTCGATATCGCCAACGAGAGCCGCTACGACCAGTACGATGTCTTCATCGAGAAGCCCAAGCCCCTGGTGCCGCGGGCGCTGCGCTTCACCGTGCCCGAGCGCATGGACGTGCACGGCCAGGTCCGCCTGGCGCTCGACGAGAAGGCGGTGCGCGACACGGCGCCGCCTCAAGGCCGACGGCGTCGAAAGCCTCGCCGTCGCCTACATGCATGCCTACGCCAACTCGGCGCATGAGCGGCGCACGCGCGATATCCTGAAGGAAGAGCTTCCCGGATATCGCGGTGACTCTGTCCTCCGAGGTGTGCCCGGAGATGCGCGAGTACGAGCGCACGTCCACGGCCGTCGCCAACGCCTATGTCCAGCCGCTGATGGCCGCCTATCTCGAGCGCATGCAGGCGGCGCTGGCGGCGGAGAAGTTCACCGGCACGATCTACCTCGTGACTTCGGGCGGCGGCCTCACCGCCATCGCCACGGCGCGGCGGCTGGCCGGTGCGGCTGGTCGAATCCGGCCCGGCCGGCGGCGCGATTTTGCTGCGCAAGTGGCGGCCCGCGCCGGCGAGGCGAGGGCGCTGAGCTACGACATGGGCGGCACCACGGCCAAGATCTGCATCATCGACGATTACAGGCCGCACACCGCGCGGCTGTTCGAGGTCGACCGCGCCGCGCGCTTCCTCAAGGGATCGGGGCTGCCGGTGCGCATCCCGGTGATCGAGATGGTCGAGATCGGCGCCGGCGGCGGCTCGATCGCGCGCGTCGATGCAGCTGGGCGCGTCACGGTCGGCCCGGAGAGCGCCGGCGCCGAGCCCGGCCCGGCCTGCTACGGCCGCGGCGGCGAACTGCCGACCGTGACCGACGCCAACGTCGTGCTGGGCACCATCGATCCGCACGACTTTGCCGGCGGCAGCATCAAGCTCGATCTCGGCGCGGCCAAGGGCGCGCTGGAGCGCGACGTCGCGGAAGGTATCGGCCTCTCGACCGAGATGGCGGCCTATGCCGTCTATCGAGATGGTGTCGGAGAACATGGCGAGCGCCGCGCGCGTGCATGCCGTCGAGCGCGGCGCCGGCGTCAACCAGTACAACCTCATCGCCTTCGGTGGCGGTGCGCCGCTGCATGCCGCACGGGTCGCGGAGAAGATCGGGGTAAGGCGCGTAATAGTCCCGCCCAATGCGGGCGTCGGCTCGGCGGTGGGCTTCCTCGCTGCACCGGTGTCCTACGAACTGGTGCGCAGCCGCTACATGCGGCTCGACGCCTTCGATGCCGAAGCGGCGAGCGATCTCCTCAAGGAGATGAGCGCGGAGGCCACGGCCCTGGTGGCGCCGGGTGCACGGGGCATGGCGACATTCGAGCGCCGCCTCGCCTTCATGCGCTACGTCGGCCAGGGCCACGAGATCGTGGTCGAGCTGCCGGCGCGGCCGCTGGAGGCGTCGGACGCCCAGGCCCTGCGCGAGGCCTATGAGCGCGACTACGCCGTGCTGTTCGAGCGCCACATCCCCAACGCGGCCATCGAAATCCTGTCATGGTCGGTCCAGGTGTCGACCGAGGCCAAGCTGCCGGCGAAGCAGGGGGCGGCGCCGTCGGTGCGGGCGCCCCAACCGATCGGCAAGCGGCCGGTGTTCGACGGCCGCAGTGGCCGCACGACCGAGGTGCCGGTCTATCGCCGCGAAGCCCTGCCGCCGGGCAGCGCCTTCCAGGGGCCGGCGATCGTCGCCGAGGACGAGACCTCGACCTACATTTCGGCCAGTTTTGCCGCGCATATCGATGCCTCCGGCTGTATCGTCATGGATCGCAAGGACGCGTGAGGAAATCATGAGCCAGTCCAACAGCGTCGGCCTGATCGACTTGCAGATCATGTGGAACCGCCTGATCGCCGTGGTCGAGGAGCAGGC
>CBDIRH010000009.1:0-23683 GCA_965284145.1 Phreatobacter sp. | reverse complement strand
AGCAGGTTGGTGGCGTTGGACGGCCCGCCGCGGGTCAGCACGATCACATGGTCGACACTGGTCAGAAGCTGGATCAGGGCGATCACGACGACGAAGGCGGTGGTCGTCGCCAGGGCCGGCAGGATGACGAAGCGCAGGCGCTGCCAGGCGTTGGCGCCGTCGATCATCGCCGCCTCGATGGTGTCGCGCGGCACGTTCTGCAGGCCCGCGATGTAGAACAGCATGTAGTAGCCCGCGTTCTTCCACACGGTGAGGCCGATCACCGACCACAGCGCCACGTCGGAGGAGCCCAGCCAGTTCGGCCCCTGCAGGCCGATCTTGGCGAGGTAGTAGTCCAGGAGCCCGACACGCGGCAGGAAGACGAAGAAGAACAGCGAGGCCGCCGCCACCAGCGGCACCAGCGAGGGGAAGAAGAACACCGTGCGCAGCACCGCCGAGAAGCGCGTCGAGCGCTGCACGGCGAGCGCAAAGCGCAAGCGCCAGCACCAGGGTAGGCACAAGCACACCCACGGCATAGATCAGGTTGTTGAGCGCGGCCTGGCGAAAGGCGGGATCGGCCAGCACCTTGGCGTAGTTGCCCAGCCCGACGAACGTCGTTGCAGCGCCTGTGCCGTGCGGCTTGTCGTACAGCGATTCGACCAGCACCCGCGCCACCGGCAGGTAGGTGAACAGGACGAGGAACAGCAGCGACGGCGCCAGCAGGGCATAAGGCAGCAACCGCAGCCTGCGACGCCGAACCGGGACCGCTGCAGCCTGGATGCCGTCGAGGACTCCAGTCGTGCCGGCTAAGCTCATGCGCCGCTGAATAGGCGGGGCGGAACAAGCCCGGGTTACAGAACGGCTACGCTTGCGTGACGCTCACCGCGCCGATGGGGATAATGGCCGACGTCCCTCCCCGCCCAAGCGTCAGGAGGGCTTGACCTCGATCTGGCGGGCCCGTTCGGCGCCGTGGGCGGCCTTGCCGATCCTGAGGGTCAGCACACCGTTGGCGAAGTTGGCCGAGACGTCGTTGCGGTCGGCGTCCGACGGCAGGGTGAAAGCGCGCGTAAAGTTGCCGTAGCTGCGCTCGGAGTAGTGGGTTTTCTCATCGGTGCGCTCGACGTGCTTCTCGCCGGAGATCGTCAGCACATCGTCCTCGACAAGGACCTTCACGTCCTTCTGGTCGACACCCGGCAGTTCGACCGTAACGGTGTAGGTCTTGCCGTTCTCCTGTACTTCGACCTTGGGCGCATGCTCGTGCGTACCGAGCGCGCGCATGTGACCGTTGGCCGGTTCGAAGAAGCCGAACGACCAGGCACGCACCATGCGATTGAAAAGCTGGTCGAACTCGCCGCCGAACGGCGTGAAAACGCTGGGCGTCAGAGCCTTGGGCACATTCTCTGCCATCGCAGTCCTCCTGGATGAATTCGATTCGGATTTAGGACCCGCCGATGACAATGCAATCACAGCCGAATCGGATGCCGCGACATTCATGCAATCTTCACGGCCAACGCCAACAGCGCCTCGTCCTCGCCGGATCCTGCAACGATCGACAAGCCGAGCGGACAGCCGTGCATCGTCGCGATCGGCAGGCTCACCGCCGGCAGCCCGGCGTGGCCTGCGATGGATCCCAATGTGAGCGAAGCGTCATAGAAGCGGCGGGCGGCATCGTCGCGCAGGTAGCGCAACGGCGCGACCGACGGCGTGGTCGGCAGCAGGAGAAGGTTCCCGGCGGCAACAGTTGCCGCAAGCGAACTGTCGTCTCGGCACGCCAGGCATTCCATCGCTCGCCTGCCGCAGGATCGAGCGAGCGCACACCATCGAAGCGCGGCTTCATGGTCGGACCGAAGGTCGGGTTGCTGGCAAGGAAATCGTCGAGCTCGCGGGCGATGTCGAGACCCTGCAGGGTCGCATAGGCATCAAGGAAGTCGGCCGATCGGCCGGCAAAGATTTCCACCGTCCGCGACAACAGCCAACGAGCCGTGCTCGCGTCCGCGAGCGATGGCCGCTGCATCAGGCTCGGCCAACGCGAGGCGTCGGCGGCCAGCAGCAACGCGAGACATTCGGCGGCGATACCGCTGGCGTTCGGGCAGGCATTGCCCGGCATGCCGCAGCCGAGCGGCATCCTCGTGCCAGCAGGCCGACCGTGTCGTAGCTCGGCGCGAAGCGCACCACGCCCTCAGGCGGGACGCGGCCGTGGCTGGGACGCCAGCCGTACAGCGCCGCAGAAGCTGGCCGGCACGCGCACCGAGCCGCCGGTGTCGGTGCCCAGCCCGAGATCGGCCAGGCCGGCCGCGACCGCGACGGCGGAGCCACTCGACGAGCCGCCGGGCAGCCGATCGGGCGCGCGTGGATTTATGGGCGTGCCGTAATGCTCGTTCTCGCCTTCCAGGCTGAAGGCCAGCTCGTCGGTGATCGTCTTGCCGACGAGCGCGGCGCCGGCGCGCAAGCAGGCGATCGACGGCCGGCGCGGATGCGACGACAGCTGCTGCCGCGCGGGCCCAGTCGGGATTGCCGCCGCCGGTGACATAGCCGGCGACGTCCAGAAGATCCTTGGCGACGAAGGTGAGGCCATCGAGCGGCCCCGATCCCAGCGGCGCCAAGCGTGCCCGGGGACCGGGAACGAAGGCGCCATGGTCATTCATTGCTGGGGGCGCGCCACTCCAGTGGCGCGTCTTGTCGATGCAGATGATCGCGCCACTGCAGGCGCGCCCTCGCGAAGCATCATCGCAATGCTTTGACGACCGCGTCAGTCGGCGCCGTCCAGCCGACGATGCCGCCCTGGGCGCGAATCATGGCGAGGGTCGCTGCCTTGAACTCGGGGAAGTAGCTCTCGGTCGCGTCCTCGGCCAGCAGGCATTCGTAGCCGCGGTCGTTGGCCTCGCGCATCGTGGTCTGCACGCAGACCTCGGTGGTGACGCCGGCGAAAACCAGATGGCCGATCCCGCAGTCGCCTGCAGGATGTCGCCGAGCGGCGTCGCGTAGAAGGCGCCCTTGCCGGGCTTGACGATCACCGTCTCGCCCGGCAACGGCAGCGAGCTCGGGCACGATGGTCGTTGCCGGGTTCGCCGTCGACCAGGATGCGGCCCATCGGGCCCGTCGTCGCCGATGGTCAGCGTGCCGCGGCCGCGCGACGCGCTTGGCCGGCGGGCAATCCGAACAGATCGGGCTTGTGGCCCTCCCGGGTATGGATGATCGGCAGGCCGGGCGGCGCGGAAGCCGTCGATCAGGCGGCGCACGGTGGGCACGATGGCCTTGGCCAGCGGACGCACGTCGTTGCCCAGCACCGATCCGAAGCCGCCTTCCTCGACGAAGTCGCGTTGCATGTCGATCACGATCAGCGCCAGCGTTGCCAGCGGGAAAACTGTAATCGTAAGGCTGGGCGGCGATCACCGGCATGACATGGGCCTCACTTGCCGCGCTGGAATGGCAGGGTCAGCGCCGTCGGCGGCTCCAGGCGGCCGACGACGCCCGCCACCGCCAGCAAAGCCAGCAGATAGGGCAGCATCAGCAGGAAGGCGGTGGGCACGTTGACGCCCATGGCCGGCAGCTGGAACTGCAACGCCGTGGCGGCGCCGAACAGCAGGCAGGCACCGATGGTGCGGCCGATATTCCAGCCGCCGAAGATCACCGCCGCCAGCGCCAGATAGCCGGCGCCGTTGGTCATGTTCTCGGTGAAGGTGTGGATGTCGGCGATCGAGATGAAGGCGCCGGCGACGCCCGGCCATGAAGCCGGTGATCAGCACCGCCTGGCAGCGCGATGCGCGGCCACCGGCATGCCGGCCTTGTCGGCCGCTGCGCGGCTCGTCGCCGACGGCGCGGATCGCCAGGCCGAAGGCGGTGTGTTGCGGCATCAGCACCGATCAGCACGATCAGCAGCCGAGCCCGGCATAGACGAACACCGATTGCTGCAGGAAGGCCGTGCCGATGAACGGCAGGTCGCTCAGGCCCTTCACCGCGAGCTTCGGCAGGCCGGGGATCTCCTCGCGCGACAGGCCGCCGAAGATGATGCGGTAGAGCAAGGTGGTGGCGCCGAGCGCCAGGATGTTGAAGCCGATGCCGACCACCAGCTGGTTGGCGCGCAGGTTGACGCTGAGCCAGGCCTGAACCGCCGAGACGACGACTGAGGCGAGAATGGCGCAGGCAGACGCCGAAGTACAGGATCGCCAGCTGGCCCACGAACCCAACGCGCCGAAGAAGGCCGCCGTCAGCATCATGCCTTCGAGGCTGAGGTTCAGCACGCCGGCCCGCTCGCTGACACCAGCTCGCCGCTGGCCGCCAGCATCAGCGGCATGGCCAGCCGCAAGGTAGAGGCGATGAAGATGGCGAGCGGTCGCTTCCATCAGCGGTTTCCCTGCAGCTTCTCGACCAGGATCACCGAGCCGGCGACGGCGATGACGATCAGGCCCTGGATGACCAAGGTCAGCGCCGCCGGCACCTGGGCCATGATCTCCATGGAGATGCCGCCCGAGCGCAGGAAGCCGAAGAACAGCGCGCCCGGCCAGCACGCCGGCCGCCGACCCGCGCGACAGCAGGCCGACCACCAGGCCATCGAAGCCGTAGCCCGAGGAGAAGCCGGTCTTGAGGTAGTACTGCTCGCCCTGGAGCATGGTGGCGCCGGCCAGACCGCCGAGCGCGCCGGCGACGGCCGAGCGCGGCGACCAGCAGGATGCCGCACGGCATGCCGGCACGGCGCGCCGCCAGCTCGTTGAGGCCGACGGCGCGTAGGCGCAGGCCGAAGGTCGAGCGCTGCAGGACGATCGGCCGTGGCGACGGCCAGCAGCAGGCAGATCACGAGGCCGACATGCAGGGGCGATTCGGATCACCGGTCGAGGCCCGGCAGCTTCGCGTCGAGATCTGCGAATCGGCAGCCGATTCCGGCAGCGTCGCCGACGACGGTCTGCGGCTGACGCAGCAAGCGCCGTCGACTGCACGCACCAATAGACCATCAGCAGGGCGATGAAGCCGAGCAGCAGGGTCGCTGATCACCTCGTTGGTGCCGAAGCGTACCTTCATGACTGCCGGCGATGCCGCCCCAGAAGCGCGCCGGCCGAGCGTGCCGCCCAGCAGCGGCATGCATGAACCGCCAGCCCCAGCGGCAAGGCATCGGCAACCGGCGCCCACAGGCCGACGCGCGGTGGCGGCGATGCCGCCGACCGCGATCTGCCCCTCGCCGCCCACGTTGGTCAGGTTGGCGCGGAAGGCCAGGATGAAGCCCAGGCCCGACCAGGGCCAAGCGCCACGGCGCGATTGACCGAGGCGCCGAACGCGAAGGCCGAGTTCCGAAGGCGCCGTCGAAAAAGGCCTCGATGGCATCGGGCACCGAACTGGCCGCTTGATCGCGATCAGCAGCAGGCTGATCGAGCACCGAGGCCGACGATGGCGCCGCAGCGGCACCGCCAGGCGCAAGCAGGCGGTTGTCGGTCGGGCAGTCTCAGGCGCGATGCGCGGTCATGCAGGTCTGTCCCGACATCAGGGCGCCGATGGCGGCGCGTTCGCTCGGCCCTGGCCGGGCGTCTCGCCGACCAGGCGGCCGCGATAGAGCACCACGATGCGGTCGGCCACCGCGATCAGCTCGTCGAGCTCGCTGGAGACCAGCAGCACGGCGGCGCCGCGTTTCGCCGCCGCGCGGATCTGGCGATAGACCGCCTCCACCGCATTGACATCGAGACCGCGGGTCGGCTGCGCCGCGACCAGCGCCACTCAACGGCGATCGAGCGTGAGCTCGCGCGCCAGCACGGCCTTCTGCTGGTTGCCGCCGGACAGGCCGGCAGAAGGCGACGCTCGGGCCCGGCGGCGCGCACGTCGAACTCGCGCATCTGAGCCTGCGCGCAGCGGCGTTCGAGCGCGCCGCGCTGCAGCAGGCCGAAGCGGGTGAACTGGTCGCAGCTTGTTGCAGATACATGTTCTCGGCCACCGTCATGCCGGTGACGCAGGCCACGCGCATGGCGATCCTCGGGCACGATGCCGCCAGCCGGCCGCCGTCACCGCCGCCGGGCCGGCCTCGGTCAGATCGGTATCGCCGATGAGAAATCGGCCGGCGGTCGGCTTCTGCAATCCGGCCAGCACCATGCCGAGTTCGCTCTGGCCGTTGCCCTCGACGCCGGCCAGCCCAACCACCTCGCCGGGCCGGATTTCCAGCGTGAAATTATCCAGCCGCGTGGCGCCGTGGCGGTCGCGCACGGTGAGCCCGTCGCAGACCAGCGCATGCGGCGGCGTTGCCGCAGCATCCGCCGCCACGATCGCCGGCGCCGCCATGTCCGGCTCGGCCAGGGCGGCATCCAGCGATTTCACCTCGCGGCCGACCATGGCACGCACCAGCGCGCCCATATCGGCGCTCGCCATCTCGGCACGGGCCGCCACCTGCCGGCCCGCGCGCAGAACCGAGACGCGGTCGGCGACCTTGGCAATTTCCGCCAGCTTGTGCGTGACCAGGATGACGGCGCGGCCAGCTAGTCGGCGACGCGGCGGCAGATGTCGAGCAGCGCGCCGATCTCGCCCGGCGGCAGCACGGCGGTGGGCTCGTCGAGCAACAGCAGCACGCGGTTCGCGCATCAGGCACTTCACAATCTCGGCGCGCTGGCGTTCGCCGACCGAGAGCTCGCCGACCACGGCGTCGGGGTCGAGGCTGAAGCCGAAGCGTCTCGGCGATGTCGCGGATCTTCGTGCCGAACTCGTGGCGCTTCAGCACGCCCTTGACCTGACCCAGCATCAGGTTCTCGACCACGGTCATGCGCGGCACCAGGCTGAAATGCTGGTGCACCATGGCGATGCCCTTCTCCAGCGCCACGGCCGGGCTTTCGGGCGCCCAGGCCGCGCCGTCGAAGGCCATGCTGCCGACCGTCGGCTCGTAGACGCCGAAGATCAGGTTGCACAAGGTCGACTTGCCGGCGCCGTTCTCGCCCAGCAGGCAATGCACGCTCGCCGGCGCTGGAAATCGAGCGACGACGTCCTTCGAGCGCCTGCAGGCTGCCGAAGCGCTTGTCCAGGTTTTCCAGCGCCGTCGAGCGACGCCGAGCACGCGGCTCGCCGCCTAGCGTTGCTGTCGGACATCTGCCGCATGCTGGCGGCCAAGGCCGCCGCCTCAGGCGTCCAGCACCTTGATCTTGCTCCGACAGCAGATCCTTCTTGATCTCGTCGAGCTTGGCCATCATGCTCCGGCGTGGTCGCCCTTGCAGATGGTCGATGTCGGAGGCTTGCGGCCCCATCGCCAGGCCGAACGGCTTGAACTCCGGCTTCCAGGTGCCGGTCACCGCCTGCATCCATCGCGTACGCGACCTGGAAGCCCACGCCGGTGACCGAGTAGGCGACGTAGAGCGGGTCGGTGCCGCAGCGGTCGGTGTAGCTGCCGATGATGTGCGTGCCCTTCTCGCGCGCCGCCTGCTCCATGCCGCGCAGGCCGAGATTGAGGATGTGATAATGGACGTCGGCGCCCTGGGCGATGGCGGCCAGCGTCGCCTCCTTGGCCTTGGCGACGTCGTCGAAGTCGCCGGTGTAGCTCTCGAAGTACTTGATGTTCGGGTTGATGAAGCTGGGCGCCCTTGCCGAACTCCTTGCCGGCATTGACGATGGCCGGAATTTCCAGGCCGCCGACATAGGAGACGGCGCCGGTCTTCGACAGCATGGCGGCGGCGGCGCCGGCGACGAAGCCGATCTCGGCCTGGCGCACATCATAGCCCGATACGTTGTCGGGCTTCGGCGGCATCGGCGTTGCCGCCGACGACGGCGAACTTCACCTTGGGGAAGCGCGGCGCCACCTTGAACACCGAGGCCTGGGTCTGGCCGCCGACGCCGATCACCAGCTCGTTCTTGCCGGCCAGCGCCACCAGCACCTGCTCCATGTCGCCGAACTTCACGTTCTCGATGAACTTCACCGCGACCTTGTTGCCGAGCGTCTTCTCGGCCGCCTTCATGCCATCGTAGCCCGATTCCATCCAGCCCTTGTCGGCCTTCGAGCCCGGGAATCAGCACGCCGACATTCAGCGCGCCCGCGGCGCGGGCCGGCATGCCCCAGCCCCCCAGCAGCACCAGTCCGGCGGCCCCTGCACCGGCACCCAGAAATCCACGGCGATCCATCTGCGTCATGTCTGCTTCCCCCTTCGTGGCGTCTTTGCCCACGGGAAGAGCAATCGCCGTGCCAGCCCCGGCGGAGCCGCCAAGCCACGAGAATCCCTTGGAGACTCCCTCCAGCCTGGGCGGCTTGCCTGCTCACATTGCATACATATTGAATAATATGTCTATTTTTTGTGCTTATTGACGATAGGCCGACCGAAAAACAGCGGGTTAGGAATGGCAGGGAATTTGCGTGGCCAGTCCCACAAGCCTGCACCGGGGAGCGCCATGACCAAAGCCGCCAAAGCCAGAACCACCCGATCCAAAGCCGCCGCCCTGCATCCCCTGAGTTCGCCGCAGGCCGGCTTCGCCTGGGCCGCCAGCGCCGCCCATATCGACATGGCGACGCCGCCGCGCGAAGCCGCGCCCCGCTGACGATCAAGGCGGCACCGCAGACCGTCACGCGTCGACCTCGAGCGCAGCGGCCATCGATCGTGATCGACATGCAGAACGACTTCTGCGCCAAGGGCGGCTGGGTCGACTATCTCGGCGCCGACTACACGGCCCGACCGGCAAGCCCATCAAGCCGCTGCAGAAGCTGCTGCCGGCGCTGCGCAAGGCGGGTGTGCCGGTGATCTGGGTGAACTGGGGCAACCGGCCGGACCTCGCCAACATGCCGCCGAACCAGATCCATCTCTACAAGCCCACCGGTGCCGGGGCGTCGGCCTGGGCGATCCGCTGCCCGGCAGCGGCGCGCCGCGTGCTGCAGAAGGACTAGCTGGGCCGCTGCGGTCGTCGACGAACTCGAGCAGGAGCCGCAGGACATCAAGGTCGACAAGCACCGCATCTGCGGGCTTCTGGGACACGCCGCTCGATTCGATTCTGCGCAACCTCGGCATCGCGCACGGTGCTGTTCTCCGGAGTCAACACCGACCAGTGCGTGCTGCATTCAGCCTGACCGACGCCAACTTCCTCGGCTATGGCTGCGTGCTGGTGGAGGATTGCTGCGCCACCTCGTCGCCGGCCTTCTGCACCGAGGCCACGGTGTGGAACGTCAAGAAGTGCTTCGGCTTCGTCACCGATTCGGGGAAGATACTGAGAGCCCTGAAGAAGTAACCAAGCGTTTGCGCCACCTCGTCCTGCTGCCCGGCTTCATGTGCGACAAGGACCTGTGGACCGACATGGTCCCGGGTCTTGGCGCCCTCGGCACGATCCATTACGGCAACGTCTACGAGGATTCGACGCTCGAAGGCATGGCGCGGCGCGTGCTCGACGAGTTCGCCCGAGCGCTTCGTGCTGGTCGGCTTCTCGATGGGCGGGTTCGTCGCCCGCGTGCTGACGCTGATGGCGCCCGAGCGCGTGGCCGGCGTGGCCTTCGTCGCCTCCTCGGCGCGTGGCTATTCGAAGGAGGAGACCGAGCGGCGCAAGGCGGGCTTTCGCCCGGGCGACCGGCCGCCGCGCGCGGCAGGCGAGGTCTCAACCGCACGCGGCCTGCATCCCGACCGCGAGAATGATCCCGTGCTGCTCGATCGCCTGCGCGCCATGCAGCGGCGGCTGGGACGCGAGGTGCGGGCACGCCAGGCGGCGCTGGTCAGGCTCGACGGCTACGCCGACCTCGAGCGCATCGCCTGCCCGTCGCTGGTCGTGGCCTGCCGCCAGGACCGCCTGCGCAGCTTCGCCGAGACCGAGCGCATGGCGCATCACCTGCCCCATGCGCGCTTCGCCATCCTCGAGGATTGCGGCCACATGGCGCCTCTGGAGCGGCCGCAGGAACTGACAGCGCTGCTCGCAAGCTGGATGGAAGAAGCCCGCCTCTGACGCATGAGGTAATTTGTCGGATCATTCGGCTTGAACCGGCTTTGTCCCACGCCATTTCTGGGCGAGGCATCCGATCATGAGCGAAGCACAATCACTGTTTGCAGTTCTACGGCAATCGGCTGATACCGATTGCGCTATTGCGCTCGAACGATTGGTGCGCGATGCGCCCGATCGGAGGCTTGCGCGCATCAATGTGCTCGAGTTTGCTGGGCGCGAGGGCCTCGCCGAAGAGCGAACGATCGCCACATTCCTGCAAGCCGCCCAGATCGGCCTTCTGGACATGTCGTGGAACGTGCTCTGCCCGAGCTGCAGCGGCGTGCTGGACGCCAACACCTCGCTGAAGAGCGTGCGATCCCAGGAATACTACTGCGCCTTCTGCAACCTCAACAACGAGCCGACGCTCGATGACATGGTCGAGGTGAGCTTCACGGTGAACCCGCGCGTGCGGCGCATAGCGGCCCACGATCCCGATCAACTTCCGCTCTGGGAGTATTACCGCCAGGTCTTCTGGGGCCGCGGCGTCGACCTGCCCGAGGAAGGCCTGGAGGCGGCGATGCAGCAGGTCACGCTCGATGCTGTCGAGCTGCCGAAGCGGGTGAGAAGGCGTTCCTGTCCCTGCAACTGCCGGCCGGCTTCGTCATCGTGCTCGAGCCGGTGAACCACGCCGCGCAGTTCATCAACGTGACCGGCGAGCCGACGCAGGACCGCCAGAACGTCACGCTGGTCTACAACAACCTGCGGGCGCCAACGGGCGAGATCACGTTGAGACCCGGGACGATCCGGCTGTCACTCGAGAACCGGACGGCCGTGCGTACGTTGCCCACCGTCTGGGTCGTCGATGACAAATTTGCCGCAGCGGTGGGCAAACGTCGGCCGTTCCTGACGGCCAAGCGCCTGCTGTCGAACCAGACCTTCCGCGACATCTATCGCACCGACACGCTCGACGTCGACCAGCGGCTGAAGATCACCAGCCTCACCTTCCTGTTCACCGACCTCAAGGGCTCGACCGAGCTCTACGAGCGGGTCGGTGATCTGGTCGCCTTCGACCTGGTGCGCGAGCACTTCCGGACGCTGAACGAGATCGTCGCAGCCGAGGGCGGCGCCGTGGTCAAGACCATCGGCGATGCCGTCATGGCGACCTTTCCGACGCCGGACCGGGCGGTGGCGGCGGCCATGCGCATCCGCGAGGCCATGCGCAAGCTGAACGCGACGCACGGCCGCGAGGACCTGCTGCTCAAGATCGGCATCCACGAGGGGCCGTGCCTGGCGGTGAACCTGAACGAGCGGCAGGACTACTTCGGACAGACGGTGAACATCGCCTCGCGCGTGCAGGGCCTGGCGCAGACGCGCTCGATCCTGGCCACCGCGCCGGTGATCGACAATCCCCGGAGCGCCGAGGTGCTGGGCAACAACGGCCAGAAGCCGACGGTGCAGAGCCATCCCCTGCGCGGTGTCGCCGCCGAGGTCGCGCGCCTGGAAGGTGGTGTAGGTGACGCGGCCTCCGGCCCGCGCTCCCACTATGACGCCCGCCGCCGCGACCAGCGGGACAGCCAGACCGAGCCACCGAACAGGATCGCCACGCCGAAGGCCACGGCCGAGGGCAGCCAGAGGTCGAGAAAGGAGACGATGCTGGCGCGGATGGGGTTGGCCGGATCGTAGACCACCGTCACGCGATCGTCTCGGGTGAGACCGCGGTCGCTGCCGCCGCGGCCGTGGAACTCGATCTCGCGGCCGTCGCTGGTGGTGAAGGCCTGGCTCAGCGCATGGAGACGCGGCGAGATCATCAGCACGGCGCTGCTGCCGTCGGGCCGCGTCAGCCGCTCATAGGCGCGGCTGGAGGCATCGAACCCTGCATGTAGTCGCGGCGGGCATGTCGATCTCCAGCGGCACTCGTGCCGGAAGCCGTCGAAGCCGCGCCGCGCCGCTATCAGGAAGGCCCGCTCGCCGATGATGAACATGTCGACGTTGCTCGACAGCGCCCAGGCCACGGCGCCGAACAGCAGCCAGAAGCCGGCGAACACCGTGACGAAGATCGCCGAGAACCACAGCCGGTCGAAGGTGTCGATGCGGAAGTCCTCGGGATCCGTCGGCATGTAGAGAACGGTGACGCGATCGCCGACCGCGAAGTCGGGCGCGCCGCTGCCCAGGTCCTTGACCTCCTGCGTCTCGCCGCTGGCCAAGCGAAAGCGCAGGACGGGCGCGTACATGTCGCCCTCGCGGCGGATCTCGATCACCTCGCCCTCGGTGCGTTCGGCGTAGAGGACATGCCGCAGGCTGCCCCAGCCCAGCGCCAGGCCGCCGGCCAGGATCAGGCCACCGATACCCAGGATGAGCCAGGAGATCCGCCGCCAGCTGCGGTCGAGCGCCATGGCGAGCGCTTCACGCCGGCTGCCGGCGCAGCGCGTCGACGATGGTCATCAGCCGCTGCCCTTGCGGCGTCGCCGCATCGAGCAGCTGGTCGCGCGGCGTCGTCTCGGCGAGACGGCTCAGCTCCATCAGGGCGCGCACATGCTGGCGGCGCGTCAGGCGGTGCTGGTTGGAACGATGACGGAAGAACAGCCGGAACATCTGGCCCTCGCCCAGCAGGTAGCCGATCTCGGTCGCTCGTCACGTAGATCAGGAAGCAGGTGAAGATCCAGATCTGGACCGCGGCGAAGCGGCGCCAGCCGAAGTCATGCACGGCGACCTGGAAGGCCGCACCGAAGCCCTGGTCGTCGAAGGCGAAATGGACGAAGCGCTCCAGCACGCGAACCACCAGGACGACCAGGGTATAGAAGATGGTCTTGTAGAGGATGGGCTGGATCAGCGGCGCGCCGCGAAAGCGGTCGATCATCCGGATGTGGTTGGCGACCAGCACGGCCTTGCCGACGACCAGCGCGGTGGTGGTCGCCAGCGAAAGCCCGACAGCTTGAACCAGTAGTCGTGGATCAGGAGGTTGGTGGTGAAGACGATGAGGTTGAAGGAGAACATGAAGAACAGCGTCGGCGGCAGCACCTCGTGAAACGCATGCATGAATCGGCGAACGATCCGCCGCGGAAGGCCAGCCGCATTCACATCCGTCCCCCGTCGACCACGAAATTCTGCGCCGTCACCATGCGGCTGTCGTCGGACGCCAGCCACAGCACCATGCGGGCGATGTCGGGCGGATAGACCTTCTCCTTCAGGCATTGCACCTTCATCAGGTCGGCCTCCGCTTCGGGTGTCAGCCAGAGATCGATCTGGCGCTGGGTCATGATCCAGCCCGGCGTGATGATGTTGAGCCGGATCTTGTCCGCCCCGAGGTCGCGCGCCAGGCCGCGCGTCATGCCGACCACGCCCGCCTTGGCGCCCTGGTAGACGGCGAGGTCGGCCGTCATGGCGCATAGCTCGACCGAGGACAGGTTGATGATCGAGCCGCCGCCCGCCTTCCTTCATGCCCGGCGCCACCGACTGGATGGCAAAGAACTGATGGCGCAGGTTCACGTTCATGCGCTCGTCCCAGTAGGCCTCGGTCACCTCCTCCATCGAGTGCCGGTCGTCGCGCGCGGCGTTGTTCACCAGCACCGTGAAGTCGCCGAGCCGCGCCGCCAGGGTCGCGATGGTCTTCTGGTAGGCCGCCGTGTCGCGCACGTCGCACTTCGCGAAGGCGGGCTCGGGATGGCCCGCGCCCTTGATCTTCTTGACCAGCGCCTGGGACGCCGGCTCGTCGATGTCGACGAAGGCCACCCTGCGCGCCCTGCTCGGCCGGGTGCCCTCGGCGATCGACGCGCCGATGCCCGAGCCGCCGCCCGAGACGAATACCGCGCGATCTTTCAGGCTGGGATAGGAGGCGAAACCAGGCATGGGACCCTCACAAGGTTGAAACGCGGAAAGCGACCTCGCCGGCAAGCGTAGCACCTGCCGCGAGCCTCGCCTCGGCGACCTTGCCGTTGACGTGGCTCACCGGCTCGACGCAGAAGTATGGACGGTTTGCCGGGGTGTAGACCACGGCATGATGGAACGGCGGCGAGGCCTGCAGCTCGAGCCTGAGGCCGCGCCGGGGCCAGGTGATGGCGGCGCGCCCGTCCCAATCCTCGAAGCAGTTGTCGAGGCCGAGCCCGATGTCGCGGGCCCTGGCATGGTCCCATTCGGCCGGCACGGCGACGCGCTGGATCGGCAGTACTTCCGAATCGCCGAGCCAGACGGCGGCCGCCTTGAAGGCAAGCGCGCTGTCGGCGTCGCGCGTGAAGAAGGGATGCAGGCCGATTCCCGCCGGCACCGCCCGGTTTTCCAGATTCTCGATCGCCATGGTCACGTTGAGGCGCGCTCATCGAGGCGGAACGACAGCTGTGCCCGATAGCGGAACGGCCAGCCCTTCTTGCCGTCATGCTCATGCACCAGCTCTGTGCCCTGTCCGTCGTGACGCGCCACGTCCCACGCGCGCGCCCAGCCCTCGCCGTGCATGGGATGGCGCACGTTGGGCCAGTTCGCCTCGAGCTTGAACTCCTGGCCGTCGAAGACGAGACGGCCATTTGCGATGCGATTGGAGAACGGCACCAGCGGATAGCAGGCCGCCTCGTTGCCGCGGCCCGCCGCCATCGCGTCGGCCGACATCGGCCGCAGCAGATCGACGTCGCCATGGCGCAAACGCGCGATCGATCCGCCGGCCTGCGGCGCGAGCTCGACCGCGAGCCGGCCGGCGCGAAGGGACAACGAGGTCATGCCGTTGCGTCTAGCGGTATCCGGACCGGCAATCCACCCTGGCGTACTTTTTGCTGCATATCGCTACATCCGCCCATGGTGCGGTGATAGGGTTTCATCATCGAACAACACTTTGGGGGAACGAGATGTCCGATGACCTGATGCGCAAGTGGGAGCTCAGCCGGCGCCGTGTCCTCGCCGGTGCGGCCGGCCTCGGAGCGACCGCAATGTCCGGCGGCGCCTTCGGCCAGCAAGCCGGACCCTGGAGCGTGCCACCCAAGAGCAAGGTCGATCGCCTCAACTTCGTGGTCTGGACCTACGGCGACATCTACACGCGCATCGCCAAGCAGTTCGAAACCGACTGGGGCGTGAAGGTCGATCTGACCATCTCCTCGTTCAACGATCATCCGACCAAGCTCACCACCATGTTCGCGGCGGGCGAGAAGATCGACGTCTCGCAATCCTCGCCCCTCTCCTTCCCCAACTTCGTCAGCCAGGGCCTGGTCGAGCCGATCGACAGCCTGCCGGGCGCGGCCGACTACATCAAGGACTTCACGCCCTTCACCAAGCAGGTGGCGACGGTCGGCGGCAAGACCATGGGCCTGCCCTACTTCTCTGCGGGTGGGACCGAAGCAGACTATGATCGCGGGCTGGAGAAGCTGAAGATCGACAAGCCCTTCACGACCTACGACGAGTTCATCGAGCACTGCGTCAAGGCCAAGAAGGACGGCGTGTCGCGCTATCCCATCCTGTGGGTGGCGGGCGTCGGCCTCGAGCAGCTGCCGGGCACCTGGTACCAGATGACCTGGAACAAGGGCGGCACCTTCTTCGACAAGCAGGGCAACCATCAGCTCGGACCGGGCTCGGTCGCGCGCGAGACCTTGAAGTGGTGGGCCAACACCTTCGAGAAGGGCCTCGACATCGCCGATCCCGAATCGCTCAAGGTGCAGTTCACCACCTCGGCCAAGGCGTTCGGCGCCGGCAAGAACCTCTATCGCGGCCCGAACCATCACTATGGCTTGAACGTCTGCAACGATCCGGCGCAGTCGCCGATCGCCGGCAAGGTCAAGGTCCTGGGCTCGCCCGGAGAGGGCAAGACGATCGGCGTCACCCATGTCTACTTCCTGACGACGGCGACGCGCGACAAGGAGTGGGGCTGGAAGCTGCTGCAGTATCTCGGCGGCAAGACCAAGGACGGCAACTACACGCAGGCCGTCAGCCTTGCCAAGGACGCCATGCTGGGCTCGGGCTACACCTCGGTGATGAACAGCGATGCGGTCAAGCAGGGCTGGGCGCCGTGGGGCGATGTGCCCGAAATCCTCAAGATCTGGGACAAGGCGGCATATATCGGCGAGGTCTGCTCGTCGGTCTATCAGCCCTGGCACTTCCCGTGGACCGATCAGCTCAACATCGAGGTCCAGAACTCCGGCCAGATCACCGCCGACGCCTGCTGCGACAACCTGATCAAGGGCATCGCCGACGCCAAGCGCAAGGTCTGACGTCCTGACCACGCAAGCCCAGGAGATCGCCGTGAACCGGGTGCGCCTGCCCTGGTTCCGGCGCGAGATGTCGGCCGGCCGCTTCGCGCTGGTCATGAACCTGCCGACGCTGCTCTGCCTCGGCCTGGTGCTGGCCTATCCGGTGGGCTACGCGGCCTATCTCTCCGTGCATCGTGTCGGCCTGGCGCAGCTCAGGCGGGGCGAGTTCGCCTTCACCGGCTGGGAGAACTACGGTCGCGTGCTGGAAGACCCGCTGTTCTGGGTCACCGATGACCGAGGCGATGCAGATCACCGTCAGCAGCGAGATCGTGCTGGCGGTGGCGATTGCGCTGCTGATCAACCAGGCCGGCATCTGGACCTCGCGCATCACGCGCTTTCTCATCCTGCTGCCCTACGCCATTCCGCCGATCTGCAACGGCCTGATCTGGGCGTTCCTCTACAGCTTCCAGTTCGGCTTCCTGAATCGCATCCTGTTCTCGCTGGGCCTGATCAACGATCCGGTGAACTGGGCCGGCAATCCCGACACCGCGCTCTACGCCGTCACCGTGCCCTACATCTGGCGCACCCTGCCCTTCGCCATCATCCTGGTGCATGCCGCCCTCCAGGGCATCCCGCGCGAGCTCTACGAGCAGGCGGCGATCGACGGCGCCAACGCCTGGCATCGCTTCACCAAGATCACCTGGCCGATGCTGCAGCAGATCATCGCCATCATCCTGATCCTGCGCACGGCCTTCGCCTTCGCCGTGTTCGAGGAGATCCTGGCGATCACCCAGGGCGGCCCAGGCGACGCCACCTGGGTGGCGGCCTGGTACAGCTACAAGATCACCTTCGCACCGCCCAACAACTTCGGCATGGGCTCGGCCTCGGCCTTCATCCTTACCTTGATGGTGGCGGCGATCGCCCTGGTCTACATGCGCCTGATCTACCGCCGGGTGACGCTCTGATGTTCAAGACGACGCCCACCTCGCGATTGATGCTGCACATCGCGAACCTGATGGTGATCTTCTTCATCCTGCTGCCCGTGGCCGCCGTGTTCATCGGCAGCATCCAGTCGGAGAAGGCGCTGCAGGCCGACACCCGCCGCGTGCTGCCGCTGGAGGTCACGCTCGACAACTTCCTGGTCATCCTGAGCAAGGGCGAGCAGAAGGGCCGCATCTTCGACCAGGTCACCTACCTGCCCGACAACATCAAGAACTTCTACGTCGCCTTCGCCAATTCGGCGATCGTGGCGATCTCGGTGACGGTGCTGACCCTGCTGTTCGGCTCGCTGTCGGCCTATACGCTGGCGCGCCTGCGCTACCGATGGACGCTGTTCCTGCTGCAGGCCAACATCGTCGCGCGCTTCGTGCCGGTGATCGTGCTGATGATCCCGCTCTATGTGGTCATGCGATCCATAGGGCAGCTCAATTCCCTGACCGGCGTGATCATCGCCGAAACCGGATTCCTGCTGCCCTACGCCATCCTGATCCTGGCGCCTTACTTCGACACGATCCCATCGGAGCTCGAGGAGGCCGCCCGCATCGACGGCTGCACGCGCTTCACCGCCTTCGTGCGCATCGTCCTGCCGCTCGCCACGCCGGCCCTGGCCGCCTGCGGCGTCATCATGTTCATCATCTCCTGGCACGAGCTCCTGATCCCGCTGATCCTGAACGCGCGCCCGAACTTCATGACCCTGCCCGTGGTGATCGCGAGCCTGGTCGGCGACGTCCATGTGTTCCTCAATCTGATGATGGCGATCTGCCTGCTGGCCCTGGCGCCGACGGTGATCCTGGTCGCGCTGCTGCAGAAGTACATCGTCGAGGGGCTGTCGGCGGGCGCCGTAAAGGGCTGACTCTTGCGGACCGCGCTGCGACAGGACGCCGTGGCCCCACGGGCCCGGCCTGCCTATGATCCAGTCGTCCTGGCTCACCATGAAAGAGGAAACGCCGTCATGAACTCCGGAAACCCGCTGAAAAAGCGCCTCAAAGAGGGCAAGGCCGTCGTCAATGCATGGCTCGCCATCCCGAGCGGCTTCTCGGCCGAGACCATGGCGCAGTGCGGCTGGGACAGCGTCACCGTCGACATGCAGCACGGCGTGCAGGACTACCATTCGATGGTTGCCTGCTTCCAGGCGATGGACAAGCATCCGGTGACGCCGCTGGTGCGCGTGCCGTGGAACGAGCCCGGCATCGTCGGCAAGGTCCTGGACGGCGGCGCCTGGGGCGTGATCTGCCCGATGGTCAACAACGCCGCGAGGACGCGCAGACGCTGGTCGCCTACGCGCTCTATCACGCCCAAGGGCAAGCGCAGCAACGGCCCGATCCGCGCCGGCGCCTACGGCTCGGCGACGCCCTACCAGTCGACAGCCAACGACGAGGTCCTGATCATCCCGATGATCGAGACCCAGGAGGCGATCGACAACATCGACGCCATCCTCGACGTGCCGGGCATCAGCGGCATCTATGTCGGCCCCAGCGACCTCGGCCTGTCGCTCGGCCTGGTGCCCAAGCTCGACCGCGAGGAGCCACAGGTCCTCAAGATCTACGAGAAGCTCACCACTGCCGTGAAGAAGCGCGGCCAGTTCGCCGGCATCCATAACGGCACGGCGAGCTACGCCGCCCGGGCGATCGGCATGGGCTTCCAGTTCGTCACCATCGCCAACGATTCCGGCCTGATGGCCATGGCCGCGCGCACCGCCGTCGCGCAGACCCGCAAGGAAGCCGGCGCCATCGCCGACAAGTAAGGGCGTGCGGTTCGCCAACGCCACGCTGCCCGACGGCAGCAAGCACGACATCGAGGTTTCAGGAGGGCGGATCGTCGCCCTCCTCCCCGCCTCCGATACGGGCGACCTCGATCTAAAGGGTGCGCTCGTCCTGCCGCCACTGGTCGACGGCCACATCCATCTCGACAAGACCCTGCTCGGCCTGCCCTGGGTCGAGGAGGCGACGGGCAACCAGGTCGCCGACCGCATCGAGGCCGAGCGCAAGGTGCGCGCGGCGCGCACCGTTCCCGAATCCGAGACCGGCGCCAACCTCGTGCGCCAGATCGTGGCCAGCGGCACGCTGCACATGCGCAGTCACGTCGACATCGACAACCAGCTCGGCCTCAGGAACCTGCGCGAGATCCTGAAGGTGCGCGATCGCTTCGCTGGTCTCGTCACCATCCAGATCGTGGCCTTCCCGCAAAGCGGCATCCTGCGCTCGCCGGGCACGGCCGACCTCCTGGCGGCCGCCATGGCCGAAGGCGCCGATCTTCTGGGCGGCCTCGATCCCGTCGGCATCGACGGCGATCTCGACGGTCATCTCGATCCGCTGTTCGCCATCGCCGAGCAACGCGGCTGCGGCATCGACATCCACCTGCATGAC
This sequence comes from Phreatobacter sp., assembly GCA_965284145.1. GTDB lineage: Bacteria > Pseudomonadota > Alphaproteobacteria > Rhizobiales > Phreatobacteraceae > Phreatobacter. The sequence goes on along the minus strand of CBDIRH010000009.1, from coordinate 4,332 downwards.
GGCGGCGAGGGTGGCCTGGCGCAAATCGAGGCCATTGCCCGACGCACCAAGGCGGCAGGCCTGCAGGGCAAGGTCGCGATCAGCCACGCGTTTGCCCTCGGTTCGGTACCGGCCGCGTCGGCCGCACGCACGGCCGACCTTCTGGCCGACACGGGCGTCGCCATCATGAGCCACGGCCCGGGCGGCGCCGCCATCCCGCCGCTGAAGCTGCTGCGCGAGCATGGTGTGCGGGTGTTCGGCGGCTCCGACAATATCCGCGATGCCTGGTCGCCCTTTGGTAACGGCGACATGCTCGAACGCGCCATGATGATCGGCTACCGCGCCAACTTCCGGCACGACGAGGAACTGGCGCTGGCCTTCGACATGGTCACGAAGGCGGCCGCGGACGTGCTGGGGATCGAAGGCTACGGCCTCGCGGTGAGCGGCCCGGCCGACTTCGTGGTGGTCGAGGCGGGCTCCCTCGCCGAGGCTGTGGCGACCCGGCCGCGGCGCAAGCTTGTCGTCAAAGCCGGTCGCATTGTCTCGAAGGATGGCGTACTGGTCTTGCCCTGATCGGGGCGTCGTCCTCTTGCCGCTGCTTCGCTGGTTCATCTCGTCGGGCACCTTCGGCGTGCCGCAGGCGGCCGGGCCTGTCGCATTCTCGCTGGTCGCCCTCAGCCTGACCGGCGACACCAGCGGCGGCGCCGCCATGATGCTCGCAATGACGCTTGCCCAGGTGGTCGGCGCCATCCCGATTGCCCGGCTGGGCAAGAGCCTGCATTTGGCGTTGGCCCTGAAGGTGTTGGTGGCCATTCGCTCGGTGGCCCTGTTTGCAATTGCCATCTGCGCGGCCAACGAAGCCGCGTTCACGTGGCTGATCGTGCTTGCCGCGGCTGCAGGCTTGGTCAACGGCGCTGCCTTCGGCTATCTGCGCGCCGTGCTCAACCACCTGGCGCCTGCGTCGCGGTTGCCGCGCGCCCTCGGCATCGCGGCCACGCTCAACGAAGCGACCTTCGTGCTGGCTCCCGTCATGGCTTCGGGGCTGGGTTCTGCCTCGCCGGTCCTTGCTGTCCTTGTCCTCGCGGCGGTAGGCGCTGTTCCGGCATTGTTGGTCCCGAGCACGGGCTCGGCCCACCTCGACGGCGGGCACGGTGCCAAGGGATCGGTTCTCAGCCCCTCCATCCTGCTGTGGCTTGCCTGTGCTGCAGCGGGAGGCGCTGCCGTCGCGGCCATCGAGATCGGATCCGTCGCCCTGGCCTTGACCGTCGCGCTACGCCGCCTTCGCCATCCTGGAAGCCGGCGGCAACGCCGTGGACGCCGCCGTCGCCGGCGGCATGGCGCTCGGCGTGCTGCAGCCCGATATCGTGAACGTCGCGCTGGCGCCGACGCCCATCCATGACGTGTGGATGGTCCGCTCTCGTCGCCCTCAACATGTCGGTCGCGACGACCATCGTTGGAACCCTCCTCATCGGCTCGGTCATGGCGCCCCTGTCGACCTATTACTCGCTCACCCTCGACGCGCTTGCACCGCCACAGCGACGACCCGAGGTGTTCGCCCTGCTGCGCACCGCAAACGCGATGGGCGTCATCTTCGCAAGTGCAGTACTGACCGTGGTTTCCCTGTCCATGGCGTTGATCGTCGTCACTTGCCTGCTGGTCGTCGCCACCTTTGCAGTCGCCATTGCGTCGGCGAGGCGATAAATCGTCAAGCTGCACGCCCCGGATGACGGGGTTGGAGAGCGACAATGGCGACGCGTCAGGCCGTGCTCGGGATGGAGCGGGCCTCCTTCTTCTACGGTTCGGCCGCGGTGTTCCGCGGCATCACCTTCCTGCTCGACGGGACGCGCACCGCCCTGGTCGGCGAGAACGGCACCGGCAAGTCGACCCTGCTGAAGTGCCTCAGCGGCGAGCTGGAGCTGAACGGCGGCAAGGTAATCCGCTCGCGCGGTCTCAGGACCGGCAGCGTGCCGCAGGACGTGCCGCCGGGCCTGGCCGAGCTAGCGGTGCGCGACGTGCTGCAGCGTTCGCTCATCAAGGTCGGGCTGGACGACGACTGGTGGCGCATCGACGTGCTGCTGGACGAGATCGGCGTCGAGCCCGGGATCCTCGACAAGCCGTTCGGCACCCTGTCGGGCGGCTGGCAGCGCCTGCTGCTGATCGCGGCCGCTGCGCGGTCGAGCGGCCGGACATCCTGATCCTCGACGAGCCGACCAACCATCTCGACCTCGCCAACATCAACACCCTGGAACGCTGGCTCACGGTCGACTTCCCCGTGCCCATGCTGATCGTGAGCCACGACCGCGAGTTCCTGAACCGCGTGACCGACCGCACGCTCTTCCTGCGCAGCGACGGCATGCACGCCTTCAAGACCAGCTTCGCCCAGGCGCGCAGGAGCTGCTGCGCCGCGACGCCGCCGCGGCAGCGCGCGCCAGCTCGAGGACAAGGAGATCCGCCGCCTGGAGCAGGCCGCGGCGCGCTACAAGGTGTGGGCGGTCAAGAACCCCGATCTCAACAAGCGCAAGGGCGCGCTGGAGACGCGCATCGCCCGCATCGAGAAGGACCGCACCCAGACCTATGTCGCGCGCGAGCGGCGCCTCGAGCTGGCCAACGGCGACATCGACGCCAAGGTGGCGCTTCGCCTGGCCGGCCTCACCGTCACCGCGCCGGGCAGCGACCGCAAGCTTTTGGCCATCGACCGTCTCGCCGTCGGCACCGGCGATCGCATCGCGCTGCTGGGCGTCAACGGCGCCGGCAAGTCGACCCTGCTGTCGGTGCTGGCGCAGGCCTTCGACCCCGAGCTGGAGCATTACGACAGCCTGTCGCCGGTGCGCTTCAACCCGGCCTGCCGCTTGGTCTATTTCGACCAGACGATGCGCGACCTGCCGCTGATGACCTCGATCCTCGACTATGTGCTCGAGGCGCCGGGCATCAACGAGAAGGACGCGATCCGCCAGCTCGCCGGCGCCGGCTTCCCGTTCCGCAAGATCGGCGAGCCGATCGACATTCTGAGCCACGGCGAGCGCGCCCGCCTGGTGTTTCTCAAGATGAAGCTGCTGCGGCCCAACATGTACCTGCTGGACGAGCCGACCAACCATCTCGACATCGAGGGCCAGGAGGCGCTCGAGGCCGAGCTCGACCAGAGCGACGTATCGTGCCTGTTCGTCAGCCACGACCGCTACTTCACCCGCACCGTCGCCAACCGCTTCCCGGAAATCTGCAAGGGCCGGCTGGTCGAGATCGACGATGCCGAGAGCTTCTTCGAGCAGGTAGGATAACCGCCATGGACCTTCCCCTGGACGACCACCTCAGCATCGGCGTGCAGACCCTCCATCGCCGCACCGAGCCTGCCGAGGGCCCGTGGCTCGTCATCATCGACGAGCTGGCCGACCTGGACGGCAAGATCCGCCGGAGCATTTCCAAGACGGCGGGGCTGGAATTCACCATCCCGATCTTCGATTCCGCTGCCAGGCCCGCCATGCCGCAAGGGCGAGCTCGCCTGATATGCGGGCAGCCAACCAGCTGCGCGGACAAGGCGATCCGACGTCCGTCTCCGAGGCGCGCTCGGCCTATGCGGCCTGACCGAAGGTCGCTTCGTGTTCGGCGTCGGCGTGGGCGGCGAATTCCCCAAGGAGTATGAGGCCTGCGGCGTGCCAATCAACGAGCGCGGCCCCCGGCTGAGCGAAAGCATCACGGTCATGCGCAAGCTGTGGACCGGCGAGCCCGTCTCGCATGCCGGCAAGTTCTTCAACTTCGAGGGCATCAGGATGCAGCCGCCGCCGCGCCAGCCGGGCGGCCCGCCGATCTGGTGCGGCGGCCGCTCCGACCCGGCACTGCGGCGCACCGGACGCATGACCGACGGCTGGATGTCCTATGTCGTGACGCCCGACATGTACCGTCAGGGCCTGGAGAAGATCGCCACGGCCGCCAGCGAGGCCGGGCGCACCTTCGATCGCGGCTTCGGCACCGCGCACCTTCTGTTCACGCGCATCGACGACACCTACGAGAAGGCGCTCGACGCCGCGACGGCGTCGCTCAGCCAGCGCTATGCCGATGGACTTCCGCAAGGCCGCGAGCGCTACGCCGCGCTGGGCACGCCTCAGGACGTGGTCGAGACGATCTTCAAGTTCCAGCAGGCCGGCGTGCGCCATCTCATCCTCGACTTCGTCGGCCCTGCTGAGGAACGCGACCAGCAGATCGAGCGCTTTGCCGACTTCGATCAACCAGGCCGGCTATGCGTCGGCGGTAGTCATGCGACTTGGAATGCTTCTGCGCTATCACGGCCACGACCTCGCGCTCGCCGAGGTGCTGGAGGCCGAGCGGTTGGGCTACGATTCGGTGTGGAGCGGCGAGGCC
>CBDIRH010000008.1:0-24202 GCA_965284145.1 Phreatobacter sp. | reverse complement strand
GCGACGATGCGGTCGGCGTCCTTGAAGGGGATCGGCTGGTCCCCGAGCTCGCCCGAGGCGTAGCGGCGCATGGCCTCGACGATGTTGTCGACCACCGACTTGTCCTGCGGCCGGTCGACGGGGAAGCCGGGCTGCTCGTCGCAGGCCCAGACGACGAGGTCGGCCGCCGCCTCGATCTCCTCGACCTTGTAGCGGTCGGAAGGCTCCTTGTAGCCGGCGAAGTACGGGACCTTGCTGCCGGCCTTGCGGAAGGCCTGGCCGATCGAGAACAGCCACCGGCGTTGCCGAGGCCGCCGCCCGCCAGCACCACCGTCTCGCCCGGCTCGATCTCGGTCGGCGTGCCGGTCGGGCCCATGACGATCACCGGCTCGCCGGGCTCGAGCAGCGCGCAGAGATCGGACGAGCCGCCCATCTCGAGCGTGATCAGCGACAGCAGACCCTTCGTCCTTGTCGACCCAGGCGCCGGTCAGCGCCAGGCCCTCCATGGTGAGGAGCGTGCCGTCGACGCTTCTGCGAGCTGCGCCTCGTAGTTCTGCAGGCGATAGAACTGGCCGGGCTCGAGGTTGTCGCGCCGCCGGCGGCGCCTCGACCACGACCTCGACGATGGTGGGCGTCAGACGGTCGACGCGCACGACCCGGGCGCGCCACAGGGCGGTTGGCCTCGGCCAGGAGTCTCCGGCGGGCGAGCGCCCAGCCGGCGGCAGCTTCGTCCATGGTGCGCGTCAGCACCGGATAGCCCTGCTTTGCGCCGCCCATCGCCTTCACGACGTTGCCGGCGAAGGACGGGATGCAGGTCGCCGAAGAACGACATGAAGCGACCGTCGGCGTGCGCGATACATCAGCACGCGCACGTCGCCGGGCTTGCAGCACGCGCTCCGGGCGTGGCGGGATTGCCCGCCTCGTCGAGGGCGCGGAAGTACTTGCCGTCGATGAAGGCGTGCGTCGCATCCTCGCGCGCCAGCACCGTGTTGGGCTGCGTGCCGGCCGCCACGAGGATGGTGCGCGCCGGCAAGCGTCGCCTCGACCTGCTCGCCGTTCTGCTCGCCCGACACCTTGAGCGCCCTGGCATGTCCGCTGGCGTCGATCTCGACGGCCGTCGGCGACAGTCCCTCGGCGAAGCGGATGTCCTCTTCCAGCGCCTTCAGCACTTCTTCGTGATTCAAGGTATAGGACGGCGAATCGATCAGGCGGCGACGGTAGGCGAGTGGTGACACCGCCCCAGCCGTTCACCAGCTCGGCGATGTCCGGCGTCGCGGGCCTCGCGCGCCGCCGTTCGCCCGCTCGGCGCGGATGGCCTCGGCATGGGACGATGAATTCGAAGGCGATCTCGCGTTCCTCGGCGTTCATGGCGGCAAGCACCGCCGCTTCGCCGCGCTCGCCGCGCCAGCGATCTCGCGGCGCGACAGGAACTTCTCGACCTGCAGCCGGGTAATAGGCGAGCGATTCCGTCGCCGTGTCGATCGCGGTCAGGCCGCCACCGATCACCACCACGGGCAGGCGGATCTGCAGGTTGGCGATCGAATCCTTCTTCGCCGCGCCGGTGAGCTGCAGAGCCATCAGGAAGTCCGACGCCGCGCGCACGCCGCGGGCCAGGCCGTTGGGCAGGTCGAGCACGGTGGGCTTGCCGGCGCCAGCGCACAGCGCCACGTGGTCGAAGCCCATGGCGAAGGCGTCCTCGACCGTCACCGTGCCGCCGAAGCGCACGCCGCCGAACATCGAGAACTGCGCGCGACGCTCGAGCAGCAGGCGCACCATCTTCAGGTAGTTCTTGTCCCAGCGCACGGTGATGCCGTACTCGGCGACGCCGCCGAAGCCCGCCATGGCGCGCTCGCCGAGATCCTCGCGCAGCGAGGCTGCGTCGTGCACCGCGGCGAACGGGATGGCGCGCGCCATCGGCCGATACGCCGGACTGCGCGACCGGCAACGGCTCGATCTTCAGGCCGTCGATGCCGACCACGGCATGGCCGTCGTTCATCAGGTGATGCGGCGAGGTTGAAGCCGGCGGGCCCGAGCCCGACCACCAGCACAGCTGCGGCCGGTCGCGGGCCGCGGCAGCGGCCGGCGCAGGTTCAGCGGATTCCAGCGCGTCAGCAGCGAGTAGATCTCGAAGCCCCACGGCAGGCCCAGCACGTCCTTCAGGGTGCGGGTCTCGATCTGCGGGATGTCGACCGGTTCCTGCTTCTGGTAGATGCAGGCCTTCATGCAGTCGTTGCAGATGCGGTGCCCGGTGGCCGCCAGCAGCGGATTGTCGACGGCGGCCATCGCCAGCGCGCCGATGGAGAAGCCCTCGCTCTTCAGCAGGTTCATCTCCGAGATCTTTTCCTCGAGCGGGCAGCCCGCCAGGGTGACGCCGAACGGCGACTTCTGGAACGCGCCGGTCTTGCGATCCTTGAGCTCAACCTCGCCGGCGGCAACAGCCCGGTGTCGCGCCAGATCGGCAATGACCTGCGATCAGCGCGCACCAGGTCGAAGCCCTCGTCGGTCAGCGCGAAGCCCTCGCGGTGACGCAGCATGCGGCCGCGGCAGGCTGCATGCGCGTCACGCCCTCCACGACCTCGGTCTCGATCGGCACGAGGTGCTCGAAGTCGAGCTTGTGCGGCACCTTGAACAACGGACCGTCGCGATGACGCTTCTTGCCCTCGGGTGAATGCAAGGCCCAGGCGGCGTAGCGCGTCAGCGCCTCGACCTCGGGCGTGGGCGTCGTCGACCTTGAACTCGGCCGCCGGCGATCTCGCGGACGGCCAGGGCGAAGGCGAGCTCCCAGGCCTCGAGCCCGTCCTCGAGCCGTGCCGGCAGGGCGACCTCGGCCGTGACCCTGTCGCCGTCCAGCGCGGCGGCGGCGTCCGCCTTGATGGTGCGCGTGACGTAGCGCTGCACGAACAGGCGCTTGCAGTCGTAGACGGGCGCCAGCGCGCTGGCTGAACGGCGTTGGAAGCGTCGACACCCGGCGACGCCGAACAGCGTCGACAGCTACACACATCGGCACGATGGCCACACTCGCCATGGATCAGGCTCCAGCTCTCGTACGCGGCCAATGCGTCCGGATTGGTGCGCGCGGCCATCAGCCGGGCATGGCCCTCGACGTGGCTGTCTTTCAGCCACTCCACGAAAGCTGCATCGAGGCGGACCAGGCCCTCTCGGTCGTAAAGGTCGGTGAAGCCGACGACCGTGGCCTCAGCGAAGGCGACGCACATGTCAGGAATATCCGGGTGGGCCGAGGGGTGATTCGTTCGTGTGCGAACCGATTAGACAACGCAGGGCCCGAGCGCAGCAGGCATCAGCGATTCGCGACACTAATGCTGATGACGCGACGGGCTGCATTCACGCATGGTCCCGCCGCCATGCAACCCATCCCGGGATCCGTGCGCAACTGGCTGATCGCCGATCGCGCGACGCACATCTTCGTTCACTGAATCGTGCATCGGTGACCCGCTGACGCGGCCTGCTGCGTCGGGCCTGCTCGATGGTCGAATGGCGACCGGTTACTGGTGGCTGCCACCGCATTCGCATCTCTTTGCCCGCCGAGCCGCAGCGCTACCTGGCCTCGCGGCAAGGCCGCCGATGTTCGCGGCTATGGTCGCGCGCCGAGTGCCACGAAGCCGGCGCTGGAGGTAATCCATCGCCTCGGGGTCCACCGCCTCGTCTTCGCCCTGCCTCCGGCCTGGTCCTGCGCCTGCGGCCCTGGCGCCGTCCCTCGAAGCCGCGCCTGGCGGCATTGCTGGTGCTGGGCGGCCTGCAGGGCGCCCTGGGCTGGGCGATGGCAGTCCGGCCTGATCGACCGGCCCTCGGTCAGCCACTACCGCCTGGCCGCCCATCTGCTGCTGGCGGTGGCGCTCTATGCCTACACCGTGTGGCTGATCCTGGAACTCGGGCCGCAAGCCGCACGGCGCGACGAGCCGCGCACGCGGCGCGACGCTACGATCCTGATCGGCCTGCTGTTCGTCGTGCTCACCTGGGGCGCGCTGATGGCCGGGCTGCGCGCCGGCTCCGCCCACAACACCTTCCCGACCATGTCGGGCCACTGGATCCCGCCCGGCCTGTTCGAGCAGTCGCCGTGGTGGATCAACTTCTTCGAGAATCCGACGACGATCCAGTTCGTTCATCGCTGGCTCGCCAAGCTGCTGGTGCTTGGGGTGCTCGTCATGGCCTGGCGCGCGCGTCGTGCAGAAGCCGTGCTGGCGGCGGCGATGGCCCTGGTCCAATTGAGCCTCGGAATCGCCACGATCCTGACAGGAGTCGAGATCGCCATTGCGACAATGCACCAGGCCGGTGCTGTAATATTGCTGACCCTTGTGATCGTGGTGCGGCATCGCGCGACGTCTTCTCGGGCCAGCCCCGTGTCGGCTATTGTTGGCGCATGAGCGGGACCTTCGACCGGCCTTCTCCATGACTCGACCTGGCTTGACGATCGGCGTTGCGATGGTTGTCGCGGCGGCGGTGGGCACGGCCGCGTGGCTGATGCTGCCGCCGGAAATCTCCTCGTCGCGCACGCTGTTCGCGCCCAACAACACGGCGGCCGCAGCCGACACGATCACGGTGCCCGATACGGTCTCGCCTCCCGAGGTGACGAGCGCCGACTTCGGCCAGACGGCGGCGAAGGCCCCCCCGACAACGACCGCTGAGTCTCCCGCCAAGGAAAAGGTCAAGGACAGGGATCCCTCCTCGGTCGACTGGCCGGCGCTGCCCATCGAGGAAGTGCGTGAGCGGGCGAACAGCGACGACGTGACGGCGATGGAAGAACTGGCGCGCCGCCTGGTGCAGGGCATCGGCATCGCCAAGGACCAGCAGGCGGCCGCCGGCTGGCTGCTGCGCGCCGCCCAGCGCGGCTCGGCGCAGTCCGCCTTCAATGTCGGCGTGATGGTACGAGCGCGGCTTCGTGGTCGAGCGCGATTCGACCAAGGCCATCGAATGGTACCGCAAGGCCGTCGAGGCCAACGTGCCGATGGCCAAGCACAACCTCGCTTTGCTGCTGCGCGACGGCAAGGGTGCGCCGCGCAACGGCAAGGAAGCGGTCGAGCTGCTGCGGTCGGCGGCCCGTCAGGGGATGACGGCCTCTATGTTTATCCTGGGCGATATCTACGAACGCGGCGACGAGGGCCTCAAGGATCCGGCGATCGCGCTGTCCGTCGTTGCGACGATCACGTGACCGGTGTCGTCCGCTCAGGATGAAGTCGACGGCGACGATTGCCGCCCGCTCGGTGGCACGGGCCGACGCGCCGGACCTGCAGCGCGTGCGGGCGATCTCGGGCGTCACGTACTGGTCGTTGAAAGTCAGCGTCACCGGCACCCCGGCCACGCCGCCGCCGCCACCCCGGACCACCCGCCCGCGGACCTGCACGCCGTCCCGATAGTCCGCGATGACCGTCCGCAGTCCGTCCGCCAGAGGATTGCCCCGGACGTCCGTCACGGGGGCCCGAGCGCGCTCACGAGCTCTGGGCCTGCTGGAACACACACCGGCCGCCACGCTACCACTGCAACGGGGCCTGCCCTCGGCCGACTGGCTGCACCTGTACACCGAGGCGGCGCGGCTGGCGTTTGCCGACCGCAACCAGTACCTGGCCGACCCCGACTTCGTGCCCGCCCCCGGCGGCAGCTTCCAGAGCCTGCTGGCGCCCGGCTACCTGGCCGAGCGCGCCCGCCTGATCGGCCCGCAGAGCATGAAGACCGCGCAACCCGGTGTGCCTGGTTCGCTGGCCAGCGCTCGTCGGCCGATGCCAGCGCAGCCTGGGGCGCCGGCATCCTCGCACGATCAGCATCGTGCGATCGCCACAGGGCGTGCGCTGGCCTGACCACCAGCGCCTTGATAAGCGGCCTGACTGGCGCACCGGCTGATGCGCGCACACCGGCGGCAGAGAGCCGCGGCTGCGACTCCGGCGTCAAGCAACCGAACTGCACCGGCTGTCGGCTCTTGCGCTGCATAGCGAGCGCCGCTTCCGGCCGAGCGCTTCGAAGACCGTCCGACCAGCGGCGCCGGCGAGACCGCGGCCTCCGTGAGATCATTGCCACGCTCGGCAAGAACGTCGGCGAGTTCCGCCCAGATCGCGCCATGCGCTGCCGGCACGGCCGCGGTCTGCAGAGAACGCCGCCGTGCCGCGCGCGGCGAAGACGATCGCGCGTGGGCAGTCGCCACGCCCGGGATTGACCAGAAGGACGGCGCCCGGGGGCAGTGGTGGCGCCCACGTCAGGCGCTCGCCGATGCCCGAGACGAAGGCGGCGCGGCCGCAAGGCACATCGGCACATCGGCCGCCGAGCTGGAGCGCAAGTCTGTTGCAGCCTCTCGGCCGGCAAGTCCGCCTTCCAGAGCCTCAGAACTCGCCCTCGCAGCATCAGCGGCCCGCCGCCCAGCCCCGCCGCAACCGGTGCGACCATGCTTGGTGAGACGGATCGCGGCACGCGGCGCCACGCCTGCGCGGTCGGCCAACTGTCGCGCCGCCCTCAGCACGAGGTTGTCCGGCTTCTCCTGCTAATGCACCGGCCAGTGGGCCATCGAGATCGAGCGACAGTCGATCATCGCGGTCGCGACCTCGAGCCCGGTCGGCCAGGTCGACGAACGCCACCAGGGAATCGAGCAGGTGATAGCCGTCGTCGCGGCGACCGACGACGTTCAGCCAGAGATTGACCTTGGCATGCTAGCCGGCCGCACTGCATCAGCCGCCCTGCTTGCTCTCGGCGGGCTTCTCGTAGACCGTCGGCTTCGTCGTTCGACAGCGCTCGGCCAGGCTGATGCTTGTCCTTGATCACCGGAATCGGCGCGTCGAGCTCGATGCCGCGCGCCGCTCCACTGGAAGCGCGCCTCGCGCGTGCGGCCGACATGCCAGTAGGCATCGCCGAGATGCTCGATGATGGTGGCGTCGTCGCCCTTCTGCTCGGTCGGCACGCTCCAGCCACTCCACCGACTTCTCGAACTGGCCGAGCCGGTAATAGGCCCAGCCCACGCTGTCGGTGATGGAGCCGTCGTCGGGCGCAGCTCGGTCGCGCGCTCCAGCATCTTCATGCCTTCCTGCAGGTGCAGGCCCTGGTCGATCCAGCTGTAGCCGAGATAGTTCAGCACCTGCGGCTGCTCGGGCGAGAGCTCCAGCGCCTTCTTCATGTCGGCTTCGGCCTTGGGCCACTGCTTGGTGCGCTCGAGCACGATGCCGCGGCCGAAGACCACCGCCAGTGGCGCTGCGAGGTTGCGGATGCGCAGATCGCGTGTCGCAGGCGGCTGACCGCCGTCGGCAGCTCCTCTGCCGCGTCAGCCAGGTCAGCCAGGGTCAGGGCGGCGTCGCATGCGGTCGCGCCATTCGGCCGCACGGTGCCGTACATCGTGCCAGGCGACTCGCATCTGCGGCCTGCCGATGTGCCTGGCGGTCGGCGACGCGCTCCATGTATGGCGGCGACGTCGTCGACGGCGCTCGAGGCCCATCAGCGGCGACCACGTAGCCTGATCAGGCCGCTCGGCGTCGCGTCACCACGCCCGACCGGCGAAGATGTCCGGTCCGGGCTTTCGCGCGTGTCGAGCTGAACTCGACCGGGAAGCCGTCGGGCCTCGATCTGCTGGCAGCGCCGTGGCGAGCTGACAGATCGCATTGTCGAGCCGACAGGACCGAGCTGTGGCCGCCGCGATTGCGCGCTTCCAGCTGGTAGTCGGCACCGGTCTTCTCGCCGACCTGAATCGCCTGCTCGATCACCTTGTCGCCAGCCGCCTCAGCCTTAGCCGTCAGGATGCTCGCGCCGCCGCCGCCTTCGCCGAGCCGGATCGACGGCGATCGTCACCGACACGCGTCGTGGCGGTCAGGCCGTTGCGGCTCGAGCTGACATGGCGCGCGGTACTTCGGCCTCGGCGGCGGGTCTTGTCGCCCGCCATCTCGTCGATCTGCGGCCTCGATCACCAGCGCCGGCGCTTCGGCTCGCTCACCGGCTGCCGGCTTCAGGTGCGCGAGCGGACGAGCGGCCGCGTAGTCCTTCTCGCCAGCCTTCAGCCAGGCCATCGCGATATTCGCGCAGGGCGCAGCCCGAATTCTCGGGGCCGATCTGGGTGAGCTGACGCTCGGCCGCCTTGTAGTCCCCTTCTTGACCGACTCGATCGCCATTACGAGGTTGGCGAGGCCGTCGCCCGGGCGCGCCGCCAGGCATCCGCGGCGCCAGCTCGAGCGGCCTGGATCGACGCGGCCGGCATACATGCGCAGCCGGAAGGCGGCGTAGACCAGTTCGGGATCGTTCGGCGCCTGCGCCGAGTGCCAGATCGATCTGATCGGCAGCCGCTATCGTAGTCATGGTCCTGCTCGGCGACGCGGGCAGCGAGATAGCGGCCGCTGCAGCGAGATCGGCCGGCAGCTCAGCCGCGCTGGACGGCTGGCGGCTTGGTCGCTGGGCGCGGCTGGGCCCTGCTGGGCCTGGCCAGTTGCCGGGATCGAAGAAGCAGCGCTGCCGACAGCAGCGCGAGCGGATGTACGTCGCATGCAGCTCACATATTGGGATAGTTCGGGCCGCCGCCACCTTCGGCGTCGTCCAGTCGATGTTCTGCGCCGGATCCTTGATGTCGCAGGTCTTGCAGTGGACGCAGTTCTGCGCGTTGATCTGGAAGCGCGGCTGGCCGTTGTCCGGCGCACCACCTCGTAAACGCCGGCCGGGCAGTAGCGCTGCGCAGGCTCGGCATAGAGCGGCAGGTTGACGGCGATCGGGATCGACGGATCGCGCAGCTTGAGATGGACCGGCTGGTCCTCCTCGTGGTTGGTGTTCGACAGGAACACCGAGGACAGCTTGTCGAAGGACAGCACGCCGTCCGGCTTGGGATAGCCGAATCGGCTGGAACTCGGCGGCCGGCCGCAGACATTCGTGGTCCGCCTTGCCATGCGTGCATGCGTCCACGGCACGCGGATGCCGAGATCGTGCAGCCACATGTCCATGCCGCCATAGAGCGTGCCGAGCGTCGTGCCCCACTGCAGCGCAGGCTTCACGTTGCGCACCTTGTCGAGATCCTTCCAGATCCACGACGCCTTGACCTTCACCGGGTAGGCGATCAGCTCGTCGCCGCCGTCGTACCGCCGGCCAGCGCCTCGAACGCAGCTTCGGCCGCCAGCATGCCGCTCTTGCATGGCGTTGTGGCTGCCCTTGATGCGCGGCACGTTCACGAAGCCCGCCGAGCAGCCGATCAGCGCGCCGCCCGGGAAGCTCGAGCTTCGGCACCGACTGCAAGCCGCCCTCGTTGATGGCGCGCGCACCGTAGGCGATGCCGCTTGCCGCCCTCGCAAGTCTTGGCGATCGCCGGATGGGTCTTGAAGCGCTGGAACTCGTCGAACGGCGAGAGATACGGGTTCTCGTAGCTCGAGATGCACCACGAAGCCGATGGCGACCAGGTTGTCGCTGAAGTGGTACATGAACGAGCCGCCGCGGCTGCCGGTCTCGCTGAGCGGCCAGCCCATGCGAGTGCACGACCAGGCCCTTGCGTGAACTCGGGTCGGATCGACCTGCCACAGCTCCTTCAGGCCGATGCCGAACTTCTGCGGCTCGACGCCGGTACGCAGGTCGAACTTCGCCAGCAGCTGCTTGGCCAGCGAGCCGCGCACGCCCTCGGCGATCAGCGTGTACTTGCCGTGCAGCTCCATGCCCGGCGTGTAGTCGACTCGGGCTTGCCGTCCTTGCCGATGCCCATGTCGCCGGTGGCGACGCCGGCGACGGAACCGTCCTCGTTGTAGAGCACCTCGGCGGCGGCGAAGCCCGGATAGATCTCGACGCCCAGCGCCTCGGCCTGCTGGCCGAGCCAGCGGATGACGTCGCCCAGGCTGACGATGTAGTTGCCGTGATTGTTCATCAGCGGCGGCATCAGGAAATTGGGGAAGCGGTAGGAACGGCCTTTGGTCAGGAACAGGAACTGGTCGTCGGTGACCAGAGTCTCGACCGGCGCACCCTTTTCCTTCCAGTCGGGGATCAGCTCGTTGAGCCCGATCGGATCGATCACGGCGCCCGACAGGATGTGGGCGCCCGAGCTCGGAGCCCTTCTCCAGCACGCACGACCGACACTTCGTGGTTGCGCTCGGCGGCAAGTTGCTTCAGGCGGATCGCCGCCGACAGCCCGGCCGGGCCGCCGCCCACGATCAGCACGTCATATTCCATCGACTCGCGCGCCATTCCTGTCTCGCTCTGCAGTGCCTTTTCAACATGGACGCGCCGCCTACGGGGCGACGATCCTTCGCTTGTTGATAGCCTGTCGGGGGCAAATCGCCACCCAGCGAAAAGGGGAATTCCCGTGGCAGAGCTGACTGGTATCGAAAGCAAGACTCTTCACCGCCAATGATTTCCGGCTGGAAAATGGGCAATCGCTGCCCGTGCTGGAGCTCGCCTACGAAACCGTACGGCACTCTGTCGCCAGCAGCGCGACAACGCGATCCTGGCCGTGCACGGCTACACATCGAGCCATCACGCCGCAGGCCAGCAATGCACGCCGGCAAGCACGGGCGCGGCGTGACGCGAGGGCGTCGGCCGGCTGGTTCGACGGCCTGATCGGTCCCGGCAAGGCGGTCGACACCGATCACGTATTTCGTCGTGTCGGTGAATGCCCTGGGATCGGCGCACGGCAGCACCGGCCCCAACTGCAAGCGATCCCGCGCACCGGCAAGCCTGTACGAGACCGACCTTTCCTCGAGATCGCCCTGCGGGACATCGTGGCCGGCTGAGAAGCTGCTGGTCGATTCACTGGGACTCACCAGCCTGGTCGCGGTGATCGGCCCGTCGATGGGCGGCTTCCAGTCGTTCCAGTGGGCCGCCTCCTACCCCGGCTTCATGAAGGCGATCGTGCCGTCGGTGACGGCGCCGCGCTCGCCGGGCGGCCTCGATCGGCTGGAGGCGCTGCAGAAGCGCCTGGCCAGCGATCCCAACTGGAACGGCGGCTGGTACTACGACAATGGCGGCATCGCCCGCACGCTCGAGGAGATCCGCTTCGAGACGCTGATGAACTACGGGCAGAATGAAATCCTGGCCGAGACCATGCCCGATCCCAAGGCGCGCGAGGCGGCGATCCGGGCCAACGCCAAGGCGTGGTCGCAGATCTATGACGGCCATTCGATGGTGGTGCTGCGCCGCGCAATCGGCAGCTTCGACATCACCGCCGACTACGCCAAGCTCAAGACCACCAAGGTGCTCTACGTGCAGTCGCCAAGTCCGACAAGCTGTTCGACATCGCCGACTCAGCCCCGGCTACGTGAGCGACATGCGCAAGGCCGGCATAGATCGTCACCTACGTTGAACTGCCGACCAACAAAGGCCATATGGCGAGCCACGCCGATGCCGCCCTGTGGGCGCCCATCCTGGGCGCGTTCCTCAAACGCCTGTCATGAACCAGGCGATCGCCCGGGAAGATCTCGACGCGCTGCTGCGATGGTACGTCGATCACGGGATCGACGAGGCCATCGGCGAGGACGCGATCGACCGATTCGCGCTGCCGCCGCCGAGCGAAGTAGTCCGCATCGGTCACGGCCAGCGCGCCGGCTGACGCTGCGCCTGAACGCGGCGCCGATCCGGCCGGCGCCCGGCCGCACCGTGCGGGTCGGCGCGCCCGGCGCGCCATTATGCGCCGCAGCTCGTCGGAGGATGCGCGCGAGGCCTGGCACGCCGCTGCAACCAGCGTCGAAGAGCTCGAGGCGGCGGTGCGCGCCTTCGACGGCTGCGCGCTGAAGCGCACGGCAAAGAATACGGTGTTCGCCGACGGCGTGGTCGGCTCGGCGGTGATGATCGTGGGCGAGGCGCCGGGCGCCGACGAGGACCGGCTCGGCAAGCCGTTCGTCGGCGTCAGCGGCCAGCTCATGGACCGCATGTTCGACTGCCATCGGCATGAGCCGCGAGCGCGATCTCTACATCACCAACATCCTGTTCTGGCGGCCGCCCGGCAACCGCACGCCGACCGGCCGCAGCAGGCGGTCTGCATGGCCTTCACGCGCCGCCATATCGAGCTGGCGCGGCCCAAGGTACTGGTGCTGGCCGGCGGCACGGCGGGCGACCCGTGCTCGACACGACCGAAGGCATCATGCGGCTGCGCGGCAAGTGGACCAGCCTCAGCCTCGATGAGCGGCAGCACCGTCCCCACCCTGCCGACCTTCCATCCGGCCTATCTGTTGCGCACGCCCGCCAGCAAGCGGCAGAGCTGGTCCGACCTCCTGTCACTCGAGCGAGAGCTGCGCGAGCTCGGCTCAAGTCGTGACTCACGCGGGCGGCTGCATGTGCGGTGCAGTGCGCTTCACCGCGACCGGTGAACCGTCGCGGGTGACGATCTGCCACTGCACATGGTGCCAGCGCGGACCGGCACGGCCTTCGGCACCGAGGTCGTGTTCAACGACGATCAGGTCGATATGACGGGCGGAGAGATCGGCCGCTATCGGCACATCTCTGATGAATCGGGCCGCTGGCTGGAGGTCGCGTTCTGCCGGCGCTGCGGCACCAATCTCGGCTTTACGCTGCAGGCGGTGCCCGGCGTGCGCACCTTGCCCGCCGGCTGCCTTCGACGATCCGGCGTGGATCACATCGGTCCGCTACAAGTTCCGCCACGTCTTCCTGAAATCGAGGCGGGACTGGTCCGACCTCTCGCCTCACGTCGAGCAATACGAGCGTCACTTCCGCCCGTAGGAACAAGCCGGGGCGCGGAATTGCGCCGGCAGTTGCACGTGCGGCCGCGTGAAACGCGCGCCTATGCTTCGTCCAAGAAAACAGGAGGAAGCGATGTCGAAGCTCTTCATGGGTGCCGCCGTTGTTGTCGCTCTGTGGTCGGCCGGCGCGATGGCGCAGGCGAAATACGGTCCGGGCACGTCGGCGACCGAGATCAAGGTCGGCCAAAGCATTCCCTACAGCGGCCCGGCTTCCGCCTACGGGCAGATCGGCAAGGCCGAGACTGCCTACTTCAAGTCGCTGAACACCAAAGGCGGCATCAACGGGCGCAAGATCAACTTCATCAGCCTCGATGACGGATACTCACCCCCCAAAGCCGTGGAGAACGCGCGCAAGCTCGTCGAGAGCGACGATGTCGCCGTGATGTTCAACGTGCTGGGTACACCGCTCAACATGGCCGTCCGGCCGTACCTCAATCAGAAAAAGGTGCCGCAGCTTTTCATCGCCGCCGGCGCCACGGCGTTCAACGATCCGGCTCACTTTCCCTGGACCATGGGCTGGCAGCCGAACCTCCAGGCCGAGGCCGCCTTCTATGCCGAGCATCTGCTCAAAAGCCGTCCCGACGCCAAGATCGCCGTGCTCTACCAGAACGACGACTTCGGCAAGGACATGCTGCACGGATTGACGGCGGCGCTGGGCGACAAGGCGAAGAAGATGATCGTCGACAGCCAGAACTTCCAGGCCACCGATCCGACGGTCGACAGCCAGCTGATCACGCTGAAGAACTCGGGCGCGGACACCCTCTTCCTGTTCACCTATCGAAGCAGGCGGCCCAGTCGATCGCCAAGCTCGACGACCTCAACTGGAAGCCCACCACCTACCTGCATCTCGGTGCTGCCTCGGTCGGCGCCACCTTCAAGCCTGCGGGCCTCGACAAGTCGAAGGGGATCCTGTCGGCAGGCTTCCTGAAAGACGTCACCGATCCGCGCTGGGCCAATGACGAGGACGTGAAGGAGTTCTTCGCCTGGATGAAGGAGAACCTGCCGCAAGCCGACATCAACGACAGCCTGAACGAGGCAGGCTACATGTACGCCAAGACGCTGGAGCAGGTGCTGCGCCAGGCCGGCGACGACCTCACGCGCGAAAACATCATGAAGCAGGCGGCAAACCTCAAGGACTTCCGGCTGTCATTGCTGCTGCCCGGCAGCAGCATCAACACCAGCGCCACCGACTATCGGGTCATCAAGTACATGAAGCTGCAGCGCTTCAACGGGAAGACCTGGGACTTCGTGGAATGCCAAACGAAAGCGAGGGACCTTGGAGGTCCCTCGCTTCGCTCAGGATGACAGTGTCAGTCGGCAGCCCGCGCCAGCGGCTCGGGCTCCAGCGCCTCCAGCACCTTCGGCGGCGACATGGGCAGGCTGTAGAGCCTGAGGCCGAGAGCGCCGTGGATGGCGTTGGCGACGGCCGCCATCACCGGAACCAACGGCACCTCGCCGACACCGCGCACGCCCTGCGGATGCTTCGGGTTCGGGATCTCGATCATGACGGCGTCGAGCTTCGGCAGGTCGGACATCACCGGCATGCGATAGTCGAGGAAGCCCGGGTTATCGAGCTTGCCGTCCCTATTGTAGATGTACTCCTCGTGCAGCGCCCAACCGATGCCCTGGGCGACGCCCCCCTGGATCTGGCCCTCGCACATAGTCGGGATGGATGGCGCGACCGACATCCTGGACAGGCGGTGTAGCGCGTGACCGCAGGCGCGACCCGTGGCCGGGTCGACCTCGACGTCGCAGATGTGGGTGCTGAAGCCGCCCTCGGCGCCCGCGGTG
The DNA here is from genome assembly GCA_965284145.1 of Phreatobacter sp. Taxonomy (GTDB): domain Bacteria; phylum Pseudomonadota; class Alphaproteobacteria; order Rhizobiales; family Phreatobacteraceae; genus Phreatobacter. The sequence goes on along the minus strand of CBDIRH010000008.1, from coordinate 9,794 downwards.
TTGCTCGACGAGCCGGCCCCGATCGGACCGCCTGTCTCGCTTGCCTTGGCGGCGATCTGGGCCAGCGACAGCGGCTCGAACTTGCCGGCGTTCTCGCCGGCCGGACGGGCGTGGCCGTTCTCCCAGGTCACGGCTTCGGGCTCGATCTTCCAGATCTTGGCCGCACGCTCGCACAGGGTCTTGATGACCTTCTCAGCCGACTGCGTGACCACCATCGGCCGGTACGAAGGTGACGCGGCTGCCGCCGGTCAGGTTCGAGAAGCCGATGCTGCTGGTGTCGCCGATCAGCACCTGGATCTTGCTGTGATCGATACCGAGAAGCTCGGCGGCGATGTTGGCCGTCGAGGCGCGCGAGCCGCCGATGTCGGGATGGCCCGGTCATCACCACGACCGAGCCGTCCTCGTTGATGCCGCATTTCGGCGCTCGACTCGCCGCCGGCATTGAACCAGTAACCGCGTCGCAACGCCGCGGCCGCTGCGCTTCGGGACTCGAGCAGGCGTCTTGTAGTGCGCGATGGTCGCATCGCCTGGCGTACCGTCTCCTGGTAGCCCATGACCGGATAGACCGGCCCGTGCACGGCCTTGGTGCCCTGCTTGGCCGCGTTCTTCAGGCGCAGCTCGAGCGGATCCATCGTCGAGCACCTCGGCCAGTTCATCGAGCACGCACTCGACGGCATAGGCGCCGATCGGCGCGCCGGGCGCGCGGTAGGCCGCGACCTTCGAGCGGTTGGAGACGACGTCGTAGCCCAAGGTAGTGGGCGTTGGGGATGTCGTAGGGTCCGAAGGCGCAACCGGCAGCGCCGCGGATCGGCGAGCCGGGGAACGCGCCGGCCTGCAGCCAGTAGGTGCCCTGGCCGGCGACGATCGTGCCGTCCTTCTTGGCGCCGATCTTGACCTTGCTCATCGAACCCGAGGTCGGGCCGGAGGCGCGGAACACCTCTTCGCGGGTCATCACCATCTTGACCGGCCGGCCCGACTTCTTGGCCAGCACCAGCGCCAGCGGCTCGAGATAGATGATGGTCTTGCCGCCGAAGCCGCCGCCGATCTCGGCGGGGATGGCGCGGATGTCGCTCTGCGGGATACCCGTCAGCAGCGCCGCACATGGCGCGGACCATGAACTGGCCCTGGCTGGAGCTCCAGATCGTGGCCTTGCCGTCGGAGACGCTGACCAGGCAGGCGTGCGGCTCGATATAGCCCTGATGCACCGGCCTCGGTCTCGGAAGCTCGCGTTCGACGATCACGTCAGCTTCCTTGAAGCCCGCTTCGATGTCGCCGAGCTTGTGCTCCAGCGTGCCCGCGATGTTGGAGGGCTTGCCCTCGAACTTGACGTGGTCGTGAAGCGGGGTGGCGCCTCGGGCTTCATCGCGTCCTTGACGCTGATCGCCCAGGGCAGCACCTCGTAGTCGACCTTGATCAGCTTCAGCGCCTCGGTGGCGACGGCCTGCGTGGTGGCGGCGACGGCGGCGACCGGATGGCCGTGGAACAACGCTCTCTCGCGCGCCATGACGTTGCGGCACATCCATCGCATGTCCTGGATGCCCAGCATCACCGGACCCTTGTCGATCGGGAAACTCGACGATGTCCTTGGAGGTCATGTCGGCCATGACGCCCGGCGGGCTTCTCGGCCTTGCGAGGTGTCGATCGACTTGATGCGCGCGTGCGGATGCGGGCTGCGCAGCACCTTGCCCCAGATCATGCCCGGCATGGTCGGTGTCGGCCGCGTAGGCCGCCCGTCCGGTCACCTTGTCGGCGCCGTCGGGACGATCGGGGCGCGTGCCGATCCACTTGTACTTGCCTTCGGTATCGCGTTGCGTCCTCACTGATCGTGCGATCGCACGAGGAAATTCGCGCCCGCAATCAGAACGGGTTACGACCCCGGGATCAAGCGTGATGTGGTTTTACAGTTTCTTCCTGAGGAAGAACTTCTGGTGACCTTTGGGATAATCGTCGAGGGTTCCGAACACCTCGTAGCCCCGCCGCTCGTAGAACGGCCGCGCCTGGAAGGAATGGGTGTCGAGCTGGGCCGAATGGCAGCCCCGCTCACGGGCACAAGCCTCGGCCTGGTCCATGAGCCTGCGTGGCCCAGCGCTGGCCGCGGACGGCCTCGTCGATCCAGAGATAGGAGATATGCAGCCAACCGCCCCAGATGCTGCCCAAAAGGCCGCCCAAGACCTCGGCGCGGTCGTTCTTCAGGAAATAGTGGACGGCGTAGTAGGCCGAGAGGCCGGTGGCGCCGACATTGAAGAAGTCCAGGTGATCGCGCACGAACTGGGCATGCGTGCCCGCCTGGTCGAAGACGATCTTCAGGTCATCTGCCGGCTTCAAGAGGCGCCTCGCGTTTCGCCTCCTTTAGCCTTCCGATCGCCTCCCGAACAGGCCCGTCCAGCCCCGCGCCGCCGGCCCGCCAATGGGCGACGATGTTCTCCTTCATGCGCGGGTCCCAGAACTTCTCCAGATGGTCGGCAATGCCTTCGACGGCGTCGCCGCTGCGCTGCGGCGTGAAGAACCGGCCGATCTGGTTGGCCATCATCACCAGCCTATCGAGCGTCGAGGACATGGCCTACTCCGCCGCCACCTTGGTGGCGATGCGCCGGCTGTGCTCGGCCTGTTCATTGTATTCGCGCTGCCACTCGGTGGGGCCGTTGGACGGCGCAGACCTGCACGGCCGTCACCTTGTACTCTGGACAGTTGGTCGCCCAGTCGGAGAAGTCCGTGGTGACCACGTTGGCCTGCGTATCGGGGTGATGGAAGGTCGTGTAGACAACGCCCGGCGCCACGCGGTCGGTGATCTTGGCGCGAAGCGCCGTGCTCGCCGGCGCGACTAGTCGAGCTTCACCCAGTCGCCGTCGCGCACGCCGCGCTCCTCGGCGTCGTGCGGATGGATCTCCAGCACGTCCTCCTCGTGCCACACCACGTTATCGGTGCGCCGCGTCTGGGCGCCGACATTGTACTGGCTGAGGATGCGCCCGGTGGTCAGCAGCAACGGGAAGCGCGGGCCGGCCTTCTCGTCGGTCGGCACGTACTCGGTGCAGCATGAAGTTGCCCTTGCCGCGGGCGAAGCCGCCGATATGCATGACCGGCGTGCCGAGCGGCGCCTTCTCGTTGCACGGCCACTGGACCGAGCCGACCTTGTCCAGAAGGTCGAACGAGACGCCGGCGAAGGTCGGCGTCAGGCTGGCGATCTCGTCCATGATCTCGGACGGATGGCCGTAGGGCATCTCGAAGCCCATCGCCTTGGCGATGGCGAGCGTGATCTCCCAGTCGGCCATGCCGTTCTTGGGCGTCATCACCTTGCGCACGCGGTTGATGCGGCGCTCGGCGTTGGTGAAGGTGCCGTCCTTTTCCAGGAAGGTCGAGCCCGGCAGGAAGACATGGGCGTAGTTCGCCGTCTCGTTCAGGAACAGGTCCTGCACGACGACGCATTCCATCGCCGCAAGTGCTGGCCTCGACGTGCTTGGTGTTGGGATCGGACTGCAGGATGTCCTCGCCCTGCACGTAGATGCCCTTGAAGGAGCCGTCGCCGGCTGCGTCGAACATGTTGGGAATGCGCAGGCCGGGCTCGTCGTCCAGCTTCACGCCCCATAGGCTTCTCGATAGATAGTCGCGCGTGGCGTCGTCGGAGATGTGGCGGTAGCCCGAGCAGTTCGTGCGGGAACGGAACCCATGTCGCACGACCCCTGCACGTTGTTCTGGCCGCGCAGCGGGTTCACGCCCACGCCCTCACGGCCGATATTGCCGGTCGCCATGGCGAGGTTGGCCATCGCCATGACCGCCGTCGTCCCCTGGCTGTGCTCGGTGACGCCGAGGCCGTAGTAGATCGCGCTGTTGCTTGCCCGAGGCGTAGAGCCGGGCAGCGCCGCGGATCAGCCTCGGCCGATACGCCGGTGATCAGGCCGACGGTCTCGGGGCTGTTCTGCGGCTCCGCCACGAAGGTCGCCCAATGCTCGAAGGCCGTCAAGATCGCAGTAGTTCGCGGACGAAGGCTTCATCGTTCACCAGGCCTTCGGTGACGATGACGTGCGCGATCGACATTCAGCATCGCGGCATTGGTGCCGGGACTGCAGCGGCAGGTGGTACTGGGCCTCGACGTGCGGCGTGCTTGCACCAGGTCGATGCGACGCGGATCGATGCACGATCAGCTTGGCGCCCTGGCGCAGGCGCTTCTTCATGCCGCGAGGCGAACACCGGATGGGCGGTCGGTCGGGTTGGCGCCGATGATCGACGGACGACGTCGGTCTGCTCGACCGAATCGAAGTCCTGCGTGCCGGCCGAGGTGCCGAAAGTCTGGTCCTGAGGCCGTATCCGGTTGGCGAATGACAGACGCGGGCGCAGGTATCGACGTTGTTGTTGCCGAAGCCGCCGCCGCACCAGCTTCTGGACGAGGTAGGTCTCCTCATTGGTGCAGCGTGACGAGGTAATGCCGCCGATCGCCAAGCGCGACCGTGCTTGGCACTGCAGGCGCTTGAACTCCGAGGCCGACCCGGTTGATGGCGACCTCCCAGGTCACCTCGCGCCATGGCTGCTCGGAAATGCTTCTCGCGGATCATCGGCTTCAGGATGCGCTCGCGATGGTTGGCGTAGCCCCAGGCGAAGCGGCCCTTTCACGCACGCAATGGCCGCGATTGGCCTTGCCGTCCTTGTACGGGACCATGCGCACCAGCTCCTCGCCGCTGCATCTCGGCCTTGAACGCTGCAGCCGACGCCGCAATAGGCGCAGGTGGTGACCACCGAATGCTCCGGCATGGCCGATCTCGATGCACGGCTCTTCTCGCGACAGCGTCGTCGGTCGGGCAGGCCTGCACGCAGGCGCCGCAGGACACGCACTCCGAATCGACGAACGGCTCGTGCGGCGCCGGCCGACACGCTTGGCAGTCGAAGCCGCGGCCCTGGATGGTCAGCGCGAAGGTGCCCTGCACTTCCTCGCAGGCCCGCACGCAGCGCGAGCAGACGATGCATTTGGACGCATCGAAAGTGAAATACGGATTCGATTCGTCGCTGTTAGTCGACCGCTAGTGAGCCATGGTCGGGTTCGTCGCCATCGTCAGCTTCACGTAGCGCACGCTCGCGCAGGCCGTACGGCCGCCCGCCATGTCACCTGTCGAATTCGCAGTCGCCATTGGCGGCGCAGGTCAGGCAGTCGAGCGGGTGGTCGGAGATGTAGAGCTCCATCACGCCGCTTGCGGATTTGCTTCAGCCGCTCGGTCTGGGTCGACACGACCATGCCGGGCGCCGACCGGCGTGGTGCACGACGCAGGCGTGCCGGTGCCTGCCCTTGGATCTCGACCAGGCAGAGCCGGCAGGAACCGAAGGCGTCGACGGATGTCCGTGGCGCAGAGCTTTGGGCACCTGGGTCCCGACTATCCATCGCCGCGCGCATGATCGAGGTGCCGGCGGGCACCGCTGACGCGGCTGGCCGTCGATGGTCAGGGTCACCTACTCTCGCGCCGATTTGCTGGCCGGCGTGCCGTAATCGAGTTCTTCGGTGAGCGACGGGACAGTCGGCCTTGCTCGTTCATTCCGCCAGCAGCCTATGCAGCAGCCACGCTGCGCCGGCGCGGGCGTCGAAATCCTCAGGGAAATGCCGTGATGGCGCTCATCACCGGATAGGGCGTGAAGCCGCCGAGCGCGCAGAGCGAGCCGAACTTCATCGTGTCTGGCAGAGGTCGGCGACCAGCGCGAGGTTCTTCTCTGGTGCGCTCGCCTGGCGGCAAGCCTTGTCGATGGTCTCGGTGCCGCGCGTCGAGCCGATGCGGCAGGGCGTGCACTTGCCGCAGGATTCGATGGCGCAGAATTCCATGCGCGAAGCGCGCCTGGTGCAGCCATGTCGACCGTGTCGTCGAACACGACAACACCGCCATGGCCGATCAGGCCGTCGAGGGCGGCAAAGGCTTCGTAGTCGAATGGCGTGTCGAACAGCTTGCGCGGGAAAATAGGCGCCTGAGCGGCCCGCCGACCTGCACGGCGCTTGCGCCGGCCGGCCCGCTGCCGGTGCCGCCACCGATATCCTCGACGATCTCGCCCAAGCGTCAGGCCGAAGGCTGCCTCGAACAGGCCGCCATGCTTGACATTGCCGGCCAGCTGGATCGGCATGGTGCCGCGCGAGCGGCCCATGCCCAGCGCCGCATAACGCTCGGCGCCGTCGGCCAGGATGAACGGGCACCGTGGCGAGGCTGATGATCAGGTTGTTGATGACCGTGGGCTTGCCGAACAGGCCCTTGTGCGCCGGGAGCGGCGGCTTGGCCCGCACCTGGCCACGCTTGCCTTCGAGGCTCTCCAGCAGCGAGGTCTCCTCGCCGCAGACATAGGCGCCGGCGCCGACACGCACTTCGAGGTCGAACTTCGCTTCCGCGCCCAGCACGGCCCTCGCGCTCAGCCAGCGACGATTGCCCTGCTCCATTGATGCGGATGGCGTCGCGGATATTCGGAGCGGATGTAGATGTAGCCCTTGGTGGCGCCGACCGCGAAGCCGGCGATCGCCATGCCTTCGATCAGCACGAAGGGATCGCCCTCCATGATCATGCGATCGGCGAAGGTGGCCGCTGTCGCCCTCGTCGGCGTTGCAGACGATGTACTTCTGCGGCCGGACGGCGTGTTCGATCACCGTCTTCCACTTGATGCCGGTCGGGAAAGCCGGCGCCGCCGCGGCCGCGCAGGCCTGACTTGGTCACCTCAGCTTGACGGTCGCCTCCGGCGCCAAGGCTCACTCGCCCGCTCTGCATCCCACGCCAGCCCGCCGAGCGATGTTGTAGGCGTCGAGCGACAGCGGGTCGACGATGCCGCAGCGGGCGAAGGTCAACGCGCGTCTGCGCTTGGCCAGGAACGGAATCTTGTCCGGCCGAGCCCAGCCAGCGCTTGATGGTGGCCGCCGGTTAGGAAGCCGCTGTCGAACAGGCTCTTGACGTCGGACGCCGCTTGACCGGTCCGTAGGCGACACGGCCGTTGGCGGTCGCCACCTCGACCATCGGCTCGAGGCAAATAGGCGCCGCGCGACCCGTTGCGCACGATCTCGGCCTCGATGACCGCGCTCGGCGAGTTCCGCGCGATCAGCCTTGGCTACCTTGTCGGCACCGACGCGCCAGAGCGCCGGAATCGCCGGGAACGTAGATGCGCGGGATCATCGAGCGCACCTCGCGCAAGGATCTCGTCGATCTTGTCGTCATCGAGCCGCCCGATCACCTCACCGTCGAGCATCGCCGACGGCGAACAGGCGCAAAGCCCGAGGCAATAGACCGGCTCGACGTGTAACCGATCCGTCGCGGGTGGTCTCGTGGAAACCGACGCCCAGCAACTGCTTGATCTTGGCGGCGACGGCATCCGGCGCCCATCGACTGGCAGGCCTCGGCGCTGGCACAGCCTGGAGCACATGCCGGCCGGCCGGACTCGCCGCGGAAGTCGTGGTAGTAGGTGACGACGCCATGCACCTCGGCGCTGCGACAGGTTCAACGCGCCGGCGATCTCGGGCACAGCCAGCCTGCGGTACATGCCCGAATGCTGGTCCTGGATCTCGTGCAGGATCGGCAGCAGCGCGCCCTCGCGGCCCGTGCGGCGCGCGGATGATGTCGTTGGCCGTGCGTTTCATTCCACGCCGCCATGCCCGAATACTCCAAATGGCTACCGACCGGACTTCCGGCCATCGCTGCTCAGCTATTGAGCGTTGGTCAGCCCATGCGCAATAAAGCTAATCCGTGTGCTGCGATAGAACAAATTCTATCGAGCTTGCCGGCCTATCGCCAAGTTTTTCTACTGATTTGAGACAATATGTAGGGCTGATAGGCCGCTGAGCACAAGTAATAGTCGTCCTAGGTCATCTTCGACGCCAAATGCGTCGCTTCGGCAGCGAGCGCCTGAGACCAGCGGTGTCATGCGGTTCACGCGGCGGTGACGACCAGGCCGATCGTGATGGACTGGCCTCGGGCTCGATGATCGGGATCGAGCCCGCAGCGGCTCGGTGAGAGCCGAGCGTATTGCGCCAGCTTCTCGCGGCATGATCGACTGGCCCAGCGGCCGGTGCGGACATGCGAGAACAGCACGATCATGGAGTTGGATTCGAGCGTGGGCTCGCGCCTGCACGCCGGCGGCGTGCGAGCAGGCTGGTCGATGATGCGTCGGTTCTGCATGTCCGGCGTCAAAAGGCAAAGCGGCAATCCGGGCGACCTCGGCCCAGGTCACCTGATCGCGCTCACCCAGCGGGCTGTCGGCCGAGGTCAGCAGGCGGTACTGCTCGACGATAGAGCGGCACGGCGCGCATGCGGCCCAGCGGCTCGTTGTCGATGATAGGTCAGGCCGGCATCGACCTCGAGGTTCTCCGAGCATCGACAGAACGTCGCTCGACGTCCGCGACAGGATCGTGAACTTCACGTTCGGGATGCTTGGCGCGATAGGGCGTGGTCAAGGCGCGAGACCATGGCAAGCGCCGTCGGGATCGCGGCGATCTTGAGGTGACCACTCAACGCCCTGCTTGAGCGCCGTGCGCACCTCCTCGCCTCATGGCTCGCGTGTCGGCCGACGATGCGTGCGCGCCCAGTCGAGCACGCTGCTCGCCCTCCGGCGGTGAATCCGAGGAAGCGCGATGTGCGACTGCACAAGCATTACGCCCAGCTGTGTCCTCCAAGTTGCTTTATGCCTGCGGAAAAAGTCGGCTGTGTCACGCCGCATTGCCTCGGCCGCCCTGCCGAAGTTCTTTTCCCTGCGCCAAGCGCGATGAGGAACTCGAGCTTGTCGATCATTGCTTTGTCGGTGCTCGACCCGTCATCTGGATCATTGTAGAGTTTTGAGAATTAGCACAAAAATATGCTTCGGGAGGAATCAAGGTCATGACTCACACGCTCCGTAGGCGGACGCTTGCTGTCGCCATGACGGCATTGGCAGCCGGTCTCTACGTTACACCGGCGAGCGCCTGGGAACCGACACGCAACGTCGAATTTATCGTGCCGGCCGGCACCGGAGGCGGTGCCGACCAGATGGCCCGCATGATCCAGGGCATCATCACCAAGCACAACCTGATGAAGCAGAGCGTGGTTGTGGTGAACAAGGCCGGCGGCGCCGGCGGCGAGGGCTTCCTCGACATCAAGAACTCCAAGGGCAACCCGAACAAGCTCGTCATCACGCTGTCGAACCTGTTCACCACGCCGCTCGCAACCGGCATTCCCTTCAACTGGAAGGATCTCACGCCGGTGGCGATGCTGGCGCTCGACGAGTTCGTGCTGTGGGTCAATGCCGACTCGCCCTACAAGACGGTCGCCGAAGCTGGTCGCCGCCATGAAGGCGGCACCGGCGGGCCAGTTCAAGATGGGCGGCACGGGCTCCAAGCAGGAAGACCAGATCATTACCGTCGCCCTCGAGAAGGCGACCGGCACCAAGATCACCTACGTGCCCTACAAGGGCGGCGGCGAGGTCGCCGTCCAGCTGGTCGGCAAGCACGTCGACATGACGGTCAACAACCCGATCGAGGCGGTGGCCCAGTGGCGTGCCGGCAAAGTCCGGCCGCTGTGCGTGTTCGACAGCAAGCCGCTCGGCGGCAAGGAGAAGATCGCGGGCGACCTGTCGTGGTCCAGCATCCCGACCTGCAAGAGCCAGGGCCTCGACATCGAGTATCTGATGCTGCGCGGCATCTTCATGCCGGCCGGCGTTCCCAAGGACGCGGTCGACTACTACGTCGAGCTGTTCAAGAAGGTGCGGGCGACGCCGGAATGGGCCCAGCTGATGGCCGACGGCGCCTTCAACCAGTCCTTCATGACCGGTGCCGAGTACACGAAGTGGATAGAGGCCGAGGAGAAGCGCCATCGCGACCTGAT
>CBDIRH010000007.1:0-31675 GCA_965284145.1 Phreatobacter sp. | reverse complement strand
GACCGCGTCCATCAGCTGCTCGGTCGAATACTTCTTCGAGAGTGTTGCCCAGGTCGCGTCGGAGACGACGGAGTTCTCGTGGAGATCGTCGGCGACCTGCAGCAGCGCCGATTCATGCTCGCTCCAGCCCTTGGCCTTGGGTCCTTCCTTGAGACGCGCGATGTCCTCGTCGGAGACGCCGCCTCGCCTGGCGATGAGCTCGTGCTGGGCGAACTCGTACTCGGCCTGGTTCAGCCAGCCGATGCGCAGGATCAGGAGCTCGCGGTCGCGGAACGGCAGGGTTTGCTTGCTGAGGATATGACCGGCGAACGGCGTCCAACGCTTCACGAGCTGCGGATGATGCGCCAGCACCTTGAAGATGTTGAAGACCTCGCCGTTCATGGCGTTCTTCTCGACATTAGCGCGGTCCTCCGCGGGCATGGTCGAGAGATCGCGCATGGGAATGCGCTGCTTGCGCTTGATCACCGGTGTCCTCCATCGATACAGAACCGATAATCTAGCGCGTCGAGCGGCGGAGGCGACTCCTCGCCTTCCGCATCACGGCTTGAGCTCGACCACCATCTCGATCTCGATCGCCATGCCGCCGCTCACGGTCGACATGCCGACGGCGGCACGCGCGCCACGCCCAGCCTCGCCAAAGACCTCGACCATGAGATCCGAGAAGCCGTTGATCACCTTGGGCTGCTCGATGAAGTCGGGCGCCGCGTTGACCATGCCCAGCACTTTGATGACACGGGCCACGCGATCGAGCGAGCCCGCGAGCTGGCGGATGCGCGAGAGCATGGCGAGGCCTGCGACGCGCGCCGCATCATAGCCCTGCGCGACATCGAGGTCGGCGCCCAGCCTGCCCCGCACATAGCTGCCGTCGGTGCGCTGCGGGCCGCAGCCCGAGAGAAACAGGAGATCGCCGGTCTGCACGCCGGCCACGTAGTTGCCGGCGGCTGAGAGGGCGGTGGCAGGTCGAGGCCGAGCTCCTTCACACGTTGCTCGGCAGTCATCGCGGCCTCTCCCCGGTTGCCAGTAGATCACCGGCCACGGCCGCAAGCACGATGGCGCCGCCGATGCCGGTCAGTGCCGCCTGCAGCCTCGCCCAGAACGATCCAGACGATGGCCGGCGCCAGCGGCGTCTCGAGCGCGCCGATCAGGGCCGAGCGCGTCGCCGACACCGAGCGCAGACCGATGGTGAGCAGGAGCTGGCCGAGCCCGAACTGCGTCGTGCCGAACAGGACCAGCCAGCCGAAGTCCGTAACGGTCACCCCCAGGGGCGATGCCCACGGCCACACGACCAGGGCGCACAGGAAGGCCGACAGCGACGCCGCCGGCAGCATGTCGACATCGCGGTGATGCCGCATCACCACCATCATGCCCGAGATCAGGACGGTCATGGCGAAGGCCAGCAGGTTGCCCAGCAGCCGGCCGGTTCCGAGCGTGGGCACGACCATGACGACGACGCCCAGCAGCGCCACGGCGCTCGCCAGCAAGGTGGTGCGCCGCTCGCGCGCGCCGGTCCACGCCCACGCCATGGCCGCAGTGGTGAACGGCGCGGTGGCGTTGATCACCAGCACGTCGGCCACCGAGGTCTCGCGCAAGGCGTTGATGAAGCAGATGGTGGCCGCGGTCGAGCAGCCGGCCGCGACCAGGCCGGGCCGGCCGATGCGACGGATCGCGGCCACCGTGCCGGCGCCGTCGCGCCACAGGACATAGGCCGCGATCAGCAGTCCGCCGAACAGGCCGCGCCAGAACAGCATGGTCCAGACGTCGGTCTCGACCAGGCGGGTGAACAGGCCGGCAGTGCTGAAGGCGAAGGCCGACAGCAGCACCACGACCGTGCCGTGCCATGGGGGCGCCGCCTCGCGCCGCGTCATGACGCCATCCGCTGCTATGCTCATGGCGAAGACCCTAGCGGAGCGCTCCTGACAGCGTCTATGTAAGTGATCGCATGCGCCGCGCCGATCGCCTGTTCGACGTCATCCAGGTCCTCCGCACCGCCAGGAAGCCGGTGACCGCGGCGGCGCTTGCCGAGGAGCTGGAAGTCACGGTGCGCACGATCTATCGCGACGTGGCGACCCTGCAGGCGCGGCGCGTGCCGATCGAGGGGGCGCCCGGCCTGGGCTACGTGCTGCGCAAGGGCTTCGACCTGCCGCCCCTGATGTTCACCATCGACGAGATCGAGGCGATCGCGGTGGGTGCGCGCATGGTGCAGCGCGTGCGCGACTCCGAATTGCAACATGCGGCGGCACGCGTACTCGACAAGGTGACCGTGGTCTTGCCGGAAAGCCTGCGCGGCCATGTCGCCGATGCGCCGGTCTATGTGTCGCGCGGCGATGCTGTTGCACCGAAGGTCGACATGGCGCACATGCGTGCCGCAATCCGCGACCGGCGCAAGCTGCGCATCGTCTATGTCGACGAGAAAGGCCATCGCACGCGGCGCACGATCTGGCCGCTGGCCATGGCCTATTACGTCGATGTCAGCCTGGTGGGCGCCTGGTGCGAGCTGAGAAAGGACCTGCGCAACTTCCGCGTCGAGCGCATCGCCAGCTCACGCCTGCTGGCGGCGCACTTCCAGGATCACAACGGCAAGCTGCTGGCCGAATGGCTGGCGCTGCCCAAGGAACGACCGTCATCGAGGGTATGAGGGTCCCGCGTATGAGGATCGAGCCGCGCCGCAGCCAGCCGGGCAAAGCCGGGGATGGAGAACTCCGCGCCATCGAGCTCGCGGAACGGCGGAGCGACGGCATGGAAGCGGAACGCACCGCCCTCTTTCAGGACGACGCCGGCGAGCTTGCCCCACACTTCAACGATGAATGGTTCGGCGATGGGCTGCATCATAGGCTGAACCTCCTGCTCGATCTCTACATGGTCATGATGCGACGATCAGGCAATGGCGAAGGCTGCCGAATCTCTCGGTACAGCGAGCAAATAACGCTCGTACGGCATCAATATGGCGGCTGGATTTTTACGCTCTGGCGCTGTCGTCGACATGACGAAACAATGAACATGAGATGACCCTTCGACTGACCCGGGCAATGTTCCTGCGCACTGCCGCTGCAGCAGGTGCGAGCGCCCTGCCGTCGTCAGTGCAAGCACGCGGCGAGGACCTGTTCGATATCACTGACAGCGAGACCGCGACCATCGATGGACGCGACTGGGATACGCCGATCATGGGCGGTCGCACCGTCGATGCCGTGCATCGCTCGGTGCTGCTGCGCTTTCCCGGTGCAGCCGATGCCATCGCCATCCTGCTGCGCAAGGGAAAGGTCCTGCTCAAGGCGGAACTGTCCTTGCAGTACGACGGCTATGAGATCGTGCCGACCGGCTACACTTGCCGTGACGGGTTGGGCAAGAAGCTATGGACCGAGGACCCGCCGACCTGGCATGTCCGCGCCTGGCCCCTGCGGCGGCCGTGGATGGCGGACAAAGCGACGGGCCCCACCTTCAATGCCAGCGTCAACGGCCGCCGCTACTGGGCACGCTATGGCGCGACCGATCCCGAGCGTGACCGCCATGGCGACCTGCTGGCGCCGCAGGAGCTGTCAGTGTCGGCGCGAGAGGCGCGCTTCGACATCACCCGCCTGCTGGCATCCGACGTTTTGGCCAAGGAGGCCGGTGCTCGATTGCTGTTGCTCGAACAGTGCGGCTTCCTGCTGCGCAAGGTCGAGACCTACGATTCGCGCTATCGCCAGGCCGACGCCTACGAATGGGCCATGCCGACCGGCGGCCATGGGCTTCGCTTCACCAATCCGCGCCTGCTTCTGACCTGCCGGCCGATCACGGGCGGCGGCACCGTCGCCGTTACCGTGCCGGCCCGGCTCGACCGCAAGGCGCTGCTGACGGCCGACGGCTCGCGGCCGACTGCCCTGATGTTCACACCGCAGGAGATCGTCGAGCGGGCGACACGCGCCCTCGCACCGGGCCTGCAGGCACGGGCCGACTCGCAGCTCGCATGGCAGCGCGCACGCGTCGGCGAACTGCAGAAGGTCGGCGGCGATCAGGTCAGCAACTGGTCCAATGTCGCGGGCGAAGAAGGATACAAGGCCTACCAAAACCGGCTGCGCGAGGTGCTGGCGATGCCGCCGCGCTACTGGGTGGGCTGGAGCATCGCCGACGAGCTCCTGGTCTGGCACATCTACCGCGACCTGCTGCCGGCGCCGGTCCAGGACCACATGAAGAACTACTGGCGGGCCTGGCTCCAGCCCGACCTCGAGACCAGTGCCTTCGTCCATCCGCAGAGCCCCGACGCCATCGATTACTGGCGGCGCAATCACGACTGGCGCGGCCGCGCGTCGTTCTTCCGCGACGGCTACAACTTCGCGGTCAGCACCCAGAACTTCAACCACACTGCCGCCATGGGCGCTCTGCTTGGCGGCGCCATAATCGACGGCGCCCATCCGATGGGCGACGGACGGCATGGGCTGGAGATGCTGCCGCTGCGCTTCTGGGCGTTCCTGGACGGCACGTCGCAGGAGATGCTCGACCACTACTATCTCTCGATCACACTCAGCGCGCAGAAGATGTTCGCCGACTACGCGCCGCTGCCGATCGACCGGCTGATGGGCCGCATCCTGGTCGACCGCACCATGGAGATGCTTGTCAGCGTCCATCATCCCAAGCTGCGCCGCTTCGTCTCCTCGTCGGGCCGCTCGCGCATCAGCGGCGTGCTGGTCGAGCAGGACGGCGTCTACGGCGCGGTGCATGCCTCGTCGCGCAAGGGAACGGCGAACTACCTCGACAAGGCGGCGAACGCGACGGTCGAGGGCATGCCGGTCTGGGGCTACGACTTCCCGCCGGGACGCACAGCCATCCAGACCCTGCATTCGCCGTGGACGCCGGACTGGGCGGCGGGGCTGATCGACGACAAGCCGGTGCCGTTCGAGGAGACATCGGCCGAGACCATCCGCGGCTACTTCAAGCCGCCGCTGTGGCGACGCGCCTGGCTCGGCGCCTGGCACGGTCTCGCCAGCACCGACATCCGCAGCCACACCGTCCCTGTCTTGGGCCAGTGGGTGCGCGAGCCCAAGGCTGCGACGCGTCTGGAGGATCTCGGCACATTCACGGTGCGTTATGTGGCCAACGGCCCCGACCTCACGACGACAAGCGGCGGCGTCCCCAATGCGGCCGGCCTGACCCTCACCTTCCAGAGCCGCAACCGCGCCATCATCTTCGCCAAGCCGTACACCAACCTCGAGAAGTTCTTGGCAACACTGGGCGACCAGGCCGTCACCCGGCTTGCGACCGTCGTCGGGCTCTGGAACTTCTCGCAGCCCAGGACCTGGACGCTGTATGCCGACGGCAAGAAGATCGAGGCCTTCCCGCATCGCCTGAAAGCGGGTCAGCGCATACTGATACATGACGGCGTGAGCTACCTCGCGATCCTGCCGTTGCCCGCGTCCGATCTCGGCCGCGACGTCGAGATCGAGATCGCGGCCGGCATCGCCGGCAAGGCCGAGCCGACCGGTGCGATGGTGGCGCCCGCGCTCACGATCTCGATATTCAATCTCAGGCGCGGGCAGCCGATCGCGCCCAGGAACCTCGACCTCAGGGCGATCACCACGCGCACTTATGGCGGGCTGGTGCTGGAGATGGGCGACGCGGAGCAGTATGGCAGCTTCGAGGGCTTCGTACGTCACATCGAGGCGGCCACGCTCAACGCCGACTGGAACGACGGCAAGCGCCAGCTCGACGTCGTCTATCGCAGCGGCGGCGACCTTCTGGAAGCGGGCTTCACGACCGATTTCAGGCAGACCAGCCTCGAGCATTTCCCGATCGATCCCGGCGCCCAGCAGCGCGCCATCCCCTACCGGCGGCTGAACGGCGCCTGGCCGTACCTGGCGGCCGGGCTCGAGCGCGACACGAGCTGGGCACAGCAGGGCACCAGCGGACGGCTGGAGCAATTCGGCACTGTGAAGGTCCCGAGCCCGGCGCAGGACCTATCGATCGCCGATCCGCTGAGCGGCGCGGCATGGCTACGACCCGCTGCTCGACCTGCAGGTCTTCCGCCACCGGCCGCGACTTTGCGCTGCTGCCGGCCGATGGCAAGATCAGGCATGCTGCCAGCGTGCGAGTACCGGCCTTGGGAGAAAGCTTGCGACATCAGCCAACGTCCTGAAGTGCGGGCAGGAGGGCGAGGCCGCCCGATCCTTCACGATCGTCGGAACATGCAGAGCGCGCGCGTGACACTGAACTGGGCGTCCCGCTGGCCATGTCCGGTGTCGCCGGACAGGCCTGACTCAGATCTCACTGGCGTGACATGACCTTGACGCGCTCCGCCCTGCTCGGACTTGCAGGCGCCACCGTTCTGGGCCGCCGGCCGCGCGGGCGCGCAACACGGGAGCCCGCATGCATCAACGCAAGATCCCCTCTTCCGGCGAGATGCTGCCCGTCGTCGGCTGCGGCACCTGGCGGACCTTCGATGTCGGCCGCCGGGCCGAGGAGCGCGCGCCGCTCGCCGAGGTGCTGAGCGTCCTGTTCGAGGTGGGCGGCTCGGTGATCGACACCTCGCCGATGTACGGCGCGGCCGAAGGCGTGGTCGGCGACCTGCTGGCCGCCCCTAGTGGCCGAGATGGGGGCACGCGGAACAAGGCCTTCATCGCCACCAAGGTGTGGACGTCGGGCCGCGACAGCGGCATCGAGCAGATGACGCGCTCGCTGTCGCTGCTCAAGACCGACCATGTCGAGCTGATGCAGATCCACAATCTGCTCGACTGGCGCGCCCATCTGCCGACCTTGCGGGCCTGGAAGGCCGACAAGCGCATCCGTTATCTCGGCATCACGCATTACACGCAGAGCGCCCACGACGAGCTGGAAGCTGTGATGCGCGCCGAGAAGTGGGACTTCGTGCAATTGAACTACGCGCTCGACGACCGTGCTGTCGAACGCCGCCTGCTGCCGCTCGCGGCCGAGCGCGGCATCGCCGTGCTCGTCAACCAGCCGTTCGGCGGTGGTGGCCTTTTGCGCAAGCTTCTGTCGCGCAAGCTGCCGGACTGGGCCGGCGAGATCGGCTGCACGAGTTGGGCGCAGCTGTTGCTGAAGTTCGTCTTGGCCAATCCCGCCGTAACCTGCGTCATCCCCGGCACCGGCAAGCCCGAGCACATGCGCGACAACGTGCAGGCCGGGCTGGGCGCATATCCCGATGCCGCGCTGCTGAAGAAGATGGTGGCCGAGGTCGGGGTTTAGGTCGCACTGCGGTAGACACGACGACGTTGTCATCCCGAGCGTAGCGAGGAACCTCGGACCAGTCAGGTCAGCCCAAGTCGGATTCGACGTTTCAACAAGCGCATTCTTCTTTGATCGGCGCCAGCCTTTGATTTCCTTCTCGCGAGCAATCGCCTCGTCGACGTATTGAAACTCTTCAACGTGAACGAGCGTGTTGACGCGGTATTTTCGCGTGAAGGCACCACCTCTGCCATCACAGTGGTCGGCGACGCGATTCTCAAGATCATTGGTCACGCCGACATACATCACGTTCCGCTTCACGTTAGTGAGAATGTAGACGTAGTAGGCATGCATTGGGCTGAAAGGTCCCTCGCTACGCTCGGGATGACAGGGTGCGTGGATCGACGCCCACCTAAAACTCCAACGTCATCTGCGGTTCGGTCACGGGCTCGCCGCGCGGTGCGAGGTTGTGCAGCGAGACGCCGAGCAGACGCACGTTCTTTTGCAGCGGGTAGATCGAGCGCACGAGATCGATGCTGGTCTGTTCGAGCACGGCGCGGCTCGCCACCGGCTCGTTCAGAGTGCGGCTGCGGGTCACGATCTGGAAGTCGGCATACTTGATCTTCACCGTCACGGTACGACCGAGGATGCCGGTGCGCTCGCAGTATGACCACACGTCGTCGAGCACCGACGCCACGCCGTGCTCGATGTCGCTCGGTCGGCCGAGGTCCTCCATGAACGTCGTCTCCGAGCCGACAGACTTGCGCGGCCGGTTGGGCACGACCCGACGATCGTCCTGGCCGCGGGCGATGGCGAAGTACCAGGTGCCGGCCTTGCCGAAATACTGCTCCAGGAACTCCAGCGACTGCGTCCTGAGATCGGCGCCGGTATGGATGCCCAGGCGATTCATCTTTTCTGCCGTCTTGGGGCCGATGCCGTGGAACTTGCCCACGGCCAGGTCCTCGACGAAGGCCGGGCCCTTGTCAGGCGGGATCACCGTCTGGCCGTTGGGCTTGCGATGGTCGGAGGCGAGCTTGGCCAGAAACTTGTTGTAGGAGATGCCGGCCGAGGCGGTGAGGCCGGTACGCTCCAGGATGCGGGCGCGGATCTCGCGGGCGATATCGCTGGCCAGCGGCATGTTCTTGAGGTTCGTCGTGACGTCGAGATAGGCCTCATCGAGCGACAGCGGTTCGACCAGCGGGGTGTAGTCCAGGAAGATCTCGCGGATCTGGCGCGACACCTCCTTGTAGACGTCGAAGCGTGGCTTCACGACGCCGGTGATCGAGCTCAATCGCGCCGTCGCGGTCGGCATGGCCGAGCGCACGCCGAACTTGCGCGCTTCGTAGGACGCGGCCATGACCACGCCGCGCTGGCGGCCGCCGACGGCCACCGGCTTGCCGCGCAAGGCCGGGTCGTCACGCTGCTCCACGGACGCATAGAAGGCGTCCATGTCGATATGGATGATCTTGCGGATCTCCTCCGCCATGCCGGCGATCTTAGATCGCCGTCAGCCGTTGCAGAAGATGAGCGCGGACGTTGTCGATGTGGCTCTGCATGGCCGCGCGCGCCGTCTCGCCGTCGCCGCTCTGCAGGGCATCGACGATGGCGAGGTGCTCGTCGCAGACCTGGTCGAGGCGCTCGGGCAGCCGGCCGAGGCGGAACATGGCGGTGCGCTTGCGCAGGTCGGCGATCGTGGTCGCCAGCACGGGATTGCCCGAGGCCTGGGCGATGGCGGCATGGAAGTCGCGGTCGTCCTGGCGGCCGCCGTCGCCCAGCCCCTCGCGGCGCAGGCGCGCGATGCGCTCGCGCAACGCGGCGAGCACGGCCGGGGCAATCTTGCCCGCCGCCAGGCGCGCGGTCTCGCCCTCCAGCAGGCGCCGCACCGCCAGGGCGTGCAGGAACGTCTCCATGGAATAGGGCTGCACCACCAGCGCGCCGTTGCGCTGGCGTCAGCAACGTGCCCTCGCCTTCCAGGCGGCGCACGGCTTCGCGCACGAGCGTGCGAGACATGCCGAGGCGCGCCGCGATCAGCCGTTCCGTCACCGGCTCGCCGGCCGCGATGGCGCCGCGCAGGATCATGTCGAGCAGCGCGCCATAGGCCACGACCGAAAGCTTCTGGCCCTCGCCCTGCTCCAGATCGTCGGGGGCTAGCGTGTCCATTGTGCCAGTGGTATACCACTGGCATTCCACAAAGGAAAGCTCGGTAAAATGACCGCCAGCAACGACGAAATCCGCATCCTCACGCCGTCGGGGATGCTGGGCTACGGTTTCCCGGTCGATCACTTCAAGCTCGGGCTGGCGCAGAAGCCGCACGCCATCACCATCGATTCGGGCTCGACCGATTCGGGCCCGCAGAAGCTCGGCCTCGGCGAGATGACCTGCAGCCGCGAGGCCTACGTGAAGGACATCGAGGTCCTGCTCGAGGGCCAGCGCGCGGCCAAGGTGCCGCTCTTGATCTCGTCGGCCGGCGGCGACGGAACCAACCTGCATGTCGATGTCTTCCGCGACATCATCGCCGAGATCGCGCAGAAGCGCGGCTGGCACTTCAAGCTCGCCTCGATCTACGCCGACATCGACAAGGGCCATATCAAGAAGGAGATGCAGGCCGGCCGCGTCGAGCCGCTCGGCCCGGTGCCGCCGCTCGATCCGCGCGAGGTCGATGCCGCGACCGTCGTCGTGGCGCAGATGGGCGCCGAGCCGTTCCTCAAGGCGCTCGACGAGAGTGAAGGCGTCGACGTCGTGGTGAGCGGCCGCTCCTACGACCCCTCGCCCACCGCGGCGATGGCGATCCGCGCCGGCTTCGATCCGGCGCTGGCCTGGCACATGGGCAAGATCATGGAATGCGGAGCCCTCTGCGCCGAGCCGGTCGGACGCAACGTCATGGGCTGGCTCAGGCGCGATCACTTCGAGATCGAGCCGCTCAATCCCAACGAGCGCTGCACGACGGCCTCGGTGGCGGCCCACACGCTCTACGAAAAGACCCATCCTTTCCTGCTGGCGGGACCGGGCGGCACGCTCGACCTGTCGCAATGCAAGTACGAGCAGGTCACCGACCGCCGCGTGCGCGTCTCGGGCAGCCGCTTCGAGCCGTCGAAGCACTACACGGTGAAGCTCGAGGGGGCGCGAACCTCGGGCTATCGCAGCATCTTCATCGCCGGCGCCCGCGATCCGATCTTCATCGGCCAGATCGACGAGATCCTGGCCAAGGTGATCGCCGCCACGCGCGCCTACTTCGCCGAGGTGCCCGAGGAGAGCTACCGCATCATCCCCCACATCTACGGCAAGAACGGCGTGATGGGCGAGCTCGAGCCGGTGAAGACGCCGGCGCACGAGCTTTGCATCATCGTCGAGGTCGCCGCCGCGACCCAGTCGCTCGCCACCGCGATCTGCGGCAAGACCCGCACCAGCCTGATGCATGCGCCTTTCATTCTGGCCGACGAGGTCGAGGGTATCGATCTGCCGGGGGCGATCGCCATGGTCTCCACCACGCCGGCCCGCACGTTCAACGTCTATCACCTGATGCAGGTCGACAGCCCGACGGCGCTGTTCCCCATCAAGGTCGAGGAGATCTGAGGCATGGCCGTCGACACACCCCTGCGCGAGATCGCCAAGGTGATCCGCAGCAAGAACGCGGGCCCCTTCGAGATCACCCTCGATATCGTGTTCAAGACCCGCGAGGACTTCGACGCCGTGAAGAAGAGCGGCGTCATCACCAAGGAGCTGGTGTCCGAGCTCTACAACGTGCCGACGCAGGCCATCATCACCTTCGGCTTCTTCGAGCTGGTGAACGCGGTGAAGATCACCCTGCCACGGCCGCGCGCCCAGGGCGGCATCGGCGAGACCGACATGCATGCGGCCCAGCAGCACGTGCCGCTGCAGGAGATCCGCGTGCCGTGGCCTGAATCATGAGGGCCCGCATCATGATCGGCCGGCGCACGCTGCTGGCCGGCGCGACGCTGGCGCTCGCCGGACGCGCCGAGGCGCAGGCCTGGCCGTCGCGGCCGATCAAGCTGATTGCGCCCTTCGCGCCGGGCGGCGGCTCGGACTTCACCAGCCGGCTGATCGCGGAAAAGCTCACGGCGCGGCTCGGCCAGACCATGCTGGTCGAGAACAAACCCGGCGCCGGCGGCAACCTCGGCGCCGAGGCTGCCATCAAGTCGCCGCCCGACGGCTACACCTACCTCACCATCTCGGGCAGCTACGCCATCAACTCGCTCCTGCACAAGCCGTCGTTCGATTCGCTGGGCGACATCGTAGCAATCGGCCAGTTCACCGAGGAGCCGAGCGTGCTCTGCGTCGGCGCCGCGTCGCCGATGAAGACACTGGGCGACCTGGTGGCGCTCGCCAGGCGCGAACCGGGCAAGCTCAGCTACGGCTCGAGCGGCGCGGGCGGGCTGGTGCATCTCGCCACCGAGTTCTTCCTCGATGCCGCGGGCATCAAGGCGACCCATGTGCCCTATCGCGGCAGCGCGCCCGCCCTCGCCGATCTGCTGGCGGGCAACGTCGACATGCTGAGCGGCGGCACGACCACCATGCTGCCCTACATCAAGAGCGGCAAGCTGCGCGGCCTCGCCATCAGCACGACCACGCGACTCGCCGCTGCGCCCGACATTCCGTCGTACACCGAGCAGGGCTACCCGACGGTCAACTTCGGGCTCTGGCACGGCATGATCGGGCCCAAGGGCATTCCCGCCGAGATCGTAAGTCGCCTGAACGGCGAACTCGACGCCGTGCTCAAAAGCCCGGAAGTCTCGGGCCGCCTCGCCGACGACGGCGTTGTCCCCGTCGGCGGCAGCTCGGAGGCCTTCATGGCCGCCATCCGCGCCGAAGTCGACCGCTGGCAGGCCTTCATCAAGCGCACCGGCATCAAATTGGAATAGCGCCTAAAAGGACGATGATCGTTCCTCGGCGGGCGAGATGATTTTCCGGCATTGTCGGCATTTCCGAGACATTTCCGCTATTATCGCTACCGATTTTCGCTCGGCCGGACAGGCCGGCCCGGCTGCGGTCGGGCGCCATGGGTAGCGAATGAACGATGCATAGAGCGGAGCCGCCGCGAGGCGACACGCGATGCAATATAACTGAGGTGCTCTTCAGAACCAACTGAGGTTCGAGTTTTTGCGCGCCATAAGAGGTTAAAGGGCGCAAAAATGTTCGGGTCGAGCACCGGTGCCAGCGGTGCTGGCAGCCCCCTCGGCCTCGCTCCGACTCGGTAACCTCTGTGCAATGCTACGAGCGGCCCCAGAACCTCCACCACGGTTTTTCCGGCTCGAGGCTCTGCGGCGTCGGCATCGGCGGCTTGCACGGCGAGGCCGCCGACCGGATAGGGCGACGGCAGGTCGGTGTCGCGCCAGCCGCCGCCCAGCGCCAGGACGAGATTGGCACTGGCCGTGAGCCGGTTGAGACGAATGGAGAGCAGCGTCTGCTCTGCCGTCAGCGCCGCGGTCTGGGTCTGCACCACCGTCGTATAGGGGACCGTGCCCAGAAGGTACTGGTTGAGCGACAGGCGCTCGGCCTCATCGCGAGGCGGCGACCGCGGCGCGCTGCACCTTCTCCTGCTCGATCAGCACGCGCTGCTGGACCAGCGCGTCCTCGACCTGCTGGAAGGCGACCAGAATGGTCTGGCGATAAGCCGCGACCTGCAGATCGTAGCGAGCGCGAGCGCCCTCGACCTGCGCCTTGAGCGCGCCGCCGTCGAACAGCGTCCCGCTGAAGGCCGGGCCGACCGACCACACCGCATTGGAGAGCATGGCCAGCGCATTGAGGCTGCTCGCCACCAGGGTGACGGTGCTGGCAAGCGAGATGTTGGGGTAGTAGGCGGCCTGCGCCACGCCGATCTGGGCGTTGGCCGAGGCCATCAGCCGCTCGGCCGCAGCGATGTCAGGCCGCCGCTCGAGCAACGTCGAGGGAAGTCCGGGCTCGACCGTCGGCACGTCGTTGGGCAGCGGCGCCGGCTCGACGCTGAACTCGGCCGGCGCCTTGCCGACGAGGATGGCCACGGCATGCTCGAATTGGGCGCGCGTGATGTTCTCGGCGACCAGCGTGGCGCGCGTCTGCTCGAGCTGGGCTTGCGCCTGCGCAAGGTCGACGCGGCTCACCACGCCGGCATCGAGCTGGTTCTGCACGATCACGACCGAGCGCGTGAAGGCCGCCACCGACGCCTGGAAGACCTTGATGCGCTGCTCGGAGATGCGCATCGAGAAGTAGTTGATGGCGAGGTTGGCCTGTGCCGACAGCCGGGCATTGGCCAGGTCGGCGGCGCTGGCCTGGGCGGCGGCTGAATCGCTTTCGATCTGGCGACGGATGCGGCCCCACACGTCGAGCTGCCAGGAGAGCGACGGCCCGAGATTGTACTGGCCGACGCTGCCCGTGCTGGCATTGACCACGGTGCCCTGCACGGCACGGGCGCTGCCGCTGCCCGAACCGCTCTGCGTGTAGCCGCCGCTGCCCGTGACCGTGGGATAGAGGCCGGACGCATCCTGCCGCACCAGCGCCTGGGCCTGGCGATACGATGCCTCCGCCTGGATCAGCGTCTGGTTGGAGATGTCGATCTGCGACGCCAAGCCATTGAGCGTTGCATCGTCGTACATCGACCACCAGGGGCCACGATCGATGGCATCGCGCGGCTGCGCCGGCCGGAAGTTGGCCGCCACGCCGACGACCGGCCCCGTCGTCTCCTTGAAGGCGACCGACGGCGGGTCGGCCGGCGGCGGCCGCTTGTAGTCGGGGCCGACCATGCAGCCGCTGGCGGCCAGGGCCGCGGTGAACGCCAGAACGTTACGCGATGACATCATGCTGTTGCCGGACCGGTCGTTCCCATGGCACGGGCGACGCGGCTGGGCCTGTCGCGGTCGCGCTTACGGAAGCGGTCGAGATAGAGGTAGATCACCGGTGTCGTATAGAGCGTCAGGATCTGGCCACGAACAGGCCGCCGATGATCGAGATGCCGAGCGGCTGGCGCAACTCGGCGCCGTCGCCGAAGCCGATGGCGAGCGGCAGGGCGCCCAGCATCGCGGCCATGGTCGTCATCAGGATGGGTCGGAAGCGCAGCACGGCGGCCTGATGGATCGCCTCGGCAGGAACCAGTCCTTCGCTGCGCTGCGCGTCGAGCGCGAAGTCGATCATCATGATGGCGTTCTTCTTGACGATGCCGATCAGCAGCAGCACGCCGATCATGGCGATCAGGCTGAACTCCACATTGGTGATCTTGAGCGCCAGCAGCGCGCCGATGCCGGCCGACGGCAGGGTCGACAGGATGGTGATGGGATGGATGTAGCTCTCGTAGAGGATGCCGAGCACGATATAGACGGCGGCGAGCGCCGCCAGCACCAGCAGGAGCTGGCTGCTGAGATTCTGCTGGAAAGCGCGCGCCGTGCCTTGGAACGATCCATGGATTGTGGCCGGCATGCCGATCTCGTGCATGGTCGCGTTCACATAGGCGACGGCATCGGAGAGCGTCTTGCCCGGCACCAGGTTGAAGGAGACCGTGCTGGCGACGAACAGGCCCTGGTGATTCACGGCGAGCGGGTCGTGCCGTACTCGTACTGCACGAGCTGCCGACAGCGGCACCATCGTCTCGGCCGCGGTGCTGACCGCCGACCGGTCGAGGCCGAGCCGCGGTCCTGACGCGGCGATCGCGTTGGTGCGCTGGTTGCGCCACCGCCGCCGTCGGATCGGCGGCGCCTGTCGCCAGTGGCGTGGTGGAGACAGTCGCGGCCGTCGCCTGGGCGCCGCTGATCGCGCCGCCCGTGGTGCTGACATAGATGTCCTTCAGCCGCTCGGGATTCTCCCAGTACTCGGGCGCCACCTCCATGACGACGTGATACTGGTTCAGCGCGTTGTAGATGGTCGAGACCTGGCGCTGGCCGAAGGCGTCGTACAAGGTCGAGGAGATCGAGCGCGTCGACACGCCGAGCCGCGCCGCCGCGTCGCGGTCGATGGTGAGGTTGACCTGCAGGCCGCGTTGCTGCTGGTCGGAATCGACGTCGGTGATGACCGACTGGTCCTGGCGCAACGCCTCGGTGAGCTTGGGCGCCCAGGTGTAGAGGTCGGGCAGCAGATCGGCCTGCAGGGTGAATTGGTACTGCGCGTTGCCCTGGCGGCCACCGACCCGGATATCCTGCACCGCCGCCATGAACAGGTTGGCGCCTGGCACCTGGGCGAGCTTGGGACGCAGGCGGGCGATCACCTGGTCGGCCGAGATCTTGCGCTCGTTCAGGGGCTTCAGCGTCGCGAACACGAAACCCGAGTTGGTCGAGAAGCCGCCGGTGAAGCCCGCCACGCTTTCGATCGCCGGATCCTGGCGCACGATCTCCATGAACTGGCGGAACTTCCGGCGCATCGCCTGGAAGGAGATGCTCTGGTCGGCGCGGATGCCGCCGACGATTCGGCCGGTGTCCTGCTGCGGGAAGAAGCCCTTGGGGATGGTGACGTAGAGGTCGATGTTCAGGATCACCGTCGCCAGGAACACCAGCATGGTCGCCAGCGGATGACGCAGCACGAAGCGCAGGCTGCCGCCGTACCAGCGCTGCAGGGCGGCGAAGCCGCGTTCGCTCCAGCGGAAGAAACGGCCCTCCGGCCGCGTGCTGTCGTGCGGCTGCAGCACATAGGCGCACATCATCGGCGTGGTGGTGAGCGACACCACCATCGAGATCACGATGGCGATCGACAGCGTGACGGCGAACTCGCGGAACAGGCGGCCCACGATGCCTTGCATCAGCAGGATGGGGATGAACACCGCAATCAGCGACACGCTCATCGACACCACGGTGAAGCCGACCTCGCGAGCACCCTGCAGGGCGGCGTCGACGCGCGACATGCCGGCCTCGATGTGCCGCGAGACATTCTCAAGCACGATGATGGCGTCGTCGACCACGAAGCCCGCGGCGATCGCCAGGGCCATCAGCGACAGGTTGTTGATGCTGTAACCCAGCAGGTACATGCCGCCGAAGGTGGTGATCAGCGATACCGGAACGGCGACGGCGGCGACGAAGCCGGCGCGGGCCGAGCGCAGGAAGGCGAAGGTCACCAGCACGACCAGGATAATGCTGATCAGCAGCGCATGCTCGACCTCTTTCAGCGAGCCGCGGATGGTGACGGTGCGGTCGCTGACGACCTGCAGGTCGACGTCGTTCGGCAGGGCCGCCTGCAGTTCGGGCAGCAGGCTCCTCACCTCGTCGACCGACTCGATGACGTTGGCATTGGGCTGCAGGTAGATGATCACCAGCACTGAACGCTTGCCGTTGGCCTGGCCCTCGTTGCGGATGTTCTCGGTGGCGTCGATGACCTCGGCGACCTCGGACAGGCGGACCGGCGCGCCGTTGCGCCAGGCGATGATCAGCGGCCGATACTCCTCTGCCGTGCGTGCCTGGTCGTTGGAATAGATCTGGAAGCGCCGGTCGCCATCCTCGAGCGCGCCCTTGGGCGAGTTGGCGTTGGCGGCGGCCAGGGCGGCGCGCACGCTCTCGAGGCCGATCTGGTACTTGTTCGAGCGCCGTCGGATTGAGCTCGACGCGTACTGCCGGCAGCGAGCTGCCGCCCAACACCACCTGGCCGACACCCGTCACCTGGCTCGAGCTTCTGCTGCCAGGATGTTGGAGGCGGCGTCGAACAGGCGGCCCTGCCCAAGCGTGTCCGATGTGACGCGCCAGGATCGACGACCGGCGCGTCGGCCGGATTGACCTTGCGATAGGTCGGGTTGCTGCGCACGTCGTCGGCAGCAGGCCGTGCGCGCGGCGTTGATGGCCGCCTGCACGTCGCGCGCTGCGCTGTCCACGTTGCGGTCCAGGTCGAACTGCAGCGTGATGGAAGTGCTGCCGACGCGTGCTGCATCGAGGTGATCTCGGTGACGCCGGCAATGGCGCCCAATGCGCGCTCAAGCGGCGTGGTCAGGCTGGTCGCCACGGTCTCGGGCGACGCGCCCGGCAGGCTGGCCGAGACCTGGATGGTCGGGAAATCGACCTTGGGCAGCGGCGACACCGGCAGCTTCAGGAAGGCCACCAGTCCCGCCAGCGCAATGCCGATGGTCAGCAGCGTCGTCGCCACCGGCCGGGCGATGAAGGGCGCCGACAGGTTCATGTCAACGGCCTCTCACCCGCCGTCGGATCCTGGCCAGGATCGGTGGTCCGGCGCACTACCGGATTGGCCGGCGTGTCGAGCGGCGCGCCGCGCAAGCGGCGGCCCAGGCGATCGAAGGCGAGGTAGATCACCGGCGTGGTGAAGAGCGTCAGCA
This sequence comes from Phreatobacter sp., assembly GCA_965284145.1. Lineage (GTDB taxonomy): Bacteria > Pseudomonadota > Alphaproteobacteria > Rhizobiales > Phreatobacteraceae > Phreatobacter. The sequence continues at coordinate 14,292 of CBDIRH010000007.1, read as the reverse complement.
CCTGGCTGACGATCAGGCCGCCGACGATGGTGATGCCGAGCGGCGAGCGCAGCTCGGAGCCGGTACCGCTGCCCAGCATCAGCGGCAGCGCGCCGACCAAGGCGGCCACGGTGGTCATGAGGATCGGCCGGAAGCGCAGCAGGCAGGCCTGGTGGATGGCCTCCTGCGGCGTCTTGCCTTCATTGCGCTCCGCGTCCAGCGCGAAGTCGATCATCATGATGGCGTTCTTCTTGACGATGCCGATCAGCAGCACGATGCCGATGATGGCGATGAGATCGAGATCGGCGCCGGCCAGCATCAGCGCCAGCAGCGCGCCGATGCCGGCCGACGGCAGGGTCGACAGGATGGTGATGGGATGGATGTAGCTCTCATAGAGCACGCCCAGCACGATATAGACCGTGACGATGGCGGCCAGGATCAACAGCAGCTGGCTGTCGAGCGACTTCTGGAAGGCGAGCGCGGCGCCCTGGAAGTGCGTGGTCATCGACAGCGGCATGCCGATCTCGCGCTGCGCCGCCTGGATGGCATCGACGGCCTGGCCCAGCGCATAGCCCGGCGCCAGGTTGAAGGAGATGGTGGTGGCCGGGAACTGGCCCAGCCGGTCCTGGCGCAAGGGCGCGGTGCGTTCCTCGAAGGTGGCGATGGACGACATCGGCACCTGCTTGCCGCCGGCGCCGGGCAGATAGAGATTGGCGAGCGAATCGATGGAGCGGCCCATCGACGGCTCGACCTCGTAGATCACGCGGTACTGGTTGGACTGGCCGTAGACCGTCGAGACGATGCGCTGGCCGAAGGCGTCGTACAGCACGTTGTTGACCGAGGCGGCAGTGATGCCGAAGCGCGCCGCGGCATCGCGGTCGAGCTTGATGAACAGCGACAGGCCCTTGGCCTGCATGTCGGTGGTGACGTCGACGATCTCGGGCAGGCGCTGCAGGCGATCCATCAGGCGCGGCACCCAGGTGTCGAAATCCTCGAGCTTGGGGCTCTGCAGGACGAACTGGTACTGGGTGCGGCTCACCGTCGGATCGATGGTGAGATCCTGGGCAGGCTGCATGTAGAGCGAGATGCCCTGTACCGACGCCGTGTCACGCTGGATGCGGCGGATGATCTGGCTGGCCGTCAGGCTGCGCTCGCTGCGCGGCTTGAGGTTGATCAGCATGCGGCCCGACATTCAGCGTGGTGTTGGTGCCGTCGACGCCGATGAAGGACGACAGGCTGTCGACATCGGGGTCCTTGAGGATGATGGCGGCAAGCTGTTGCTGGCGGCTCGCCCATGCGCGGTGTAGGACACCGACGGTGGCCGCGTCAATCCGGCCCAGCAGCTGCGCCGGTGTCCTGCACCGGGAAGAAGCCCTTGGGTATGACCATGTACAGCACCACGGTCAGGCACCAGGGTCGGCGACGGCCACCAGCAGGGTCAGCGGCTGGTGCTTGAGCACCCACTGCAACAGCGGTCGTACAGGCCGATCAGGCGGCCGAACCAGCCGGCACCCAACGCTTCTGCTTCCGGATGCGGATGCGCCGTCGTCTGCTCGGCGTGCCCCGGCCGCTGGCGCAGGAGCTGAGCGCACATCATCGGCACCAGCGTCAGCGACACGACGGCCGAGATCAGGATGGTGACCGAGAGCGTGACCGCGAACTCGCTGAACAGGCGGCCGACCACGTCGCTCATGAACAGCAGCGGGATCAGCACGGCGATCAGCGACACGGTCAGCGAAACCACGGTGAAGGCGATCTGCTTGCTGCCCCGCAGCGAGGCCTCCTTGGGATCCTCGCCGCGTTCTATGTAGCGGGCGATGTTCTCGATCATGACGATGGCGTCGTCGACCACGAAGCCGGTGGCGATGGTCAACGCCATGATCGACAGATTGTTGAGGCTGAAGCCCGCGAGATACATCACCGCCAGCGTGCCGACCAGCGACAGGGGCACCGACAGGCTGGGGATCAGGGTCGCCCGCCAGTCGCCCAGGAACAGGAAGATCACGGCGACGACCAGGATCACGGCGAAGGTGAGCTCGATCTGCACGTCGCGCACCGAGGCGCGGATGGTGGTCGTACGGTCGGTCAGGACGGCGATGTCGACTGAGGCGGGTATCGTTTCGCGCAGCTGCGGCAGCAGCTTCTTGATGCTGTCGACCACCTCGATGACGTTGGCGCCGGGCTGGCGGCGGATGTCCATGATCACGGCCTGGGTGGTGTTCGTCCAGGCAGCCAGCCGGTTGTTCTCCTGTGCCTCCTCGACCGTGGCAACGTCCGACAAGCGCACCGGGGCGCCGTTGCGGTAGGCCACGACGACGTCCTTGAACTGCTTGGGATCGAGGATCTGGTCGTTGGCGTTGATGGTATAGGCGCGCGCCGGACCGTCGAAATTGCCCTTGGGCGTGTTGACGTTGGCATTGGCGATGGTGGTGCGCAGGTCGTCGACGTTCAGGCCATAGGCCGCGAGCGCCGTCGGGTTGGCGCGGATGCGCACGCCGGGCTTCTGGCCGCCGTCCAGGCTGACCAGGCCGACGCCGGGCAGCTGTGAGAGCTTCTGCGCCAGCCGCGTGTCGACGTAGTCGTAAACCTTGGTCAGAGGCTCGGTCTTCGACGTGACGGCGAGCGTCAGCACCGGCGCGTCGGCGGGGTTGATCTTGGCGTAGACCGGCGGCGACGGCAGGTCGGACGGGAGGAGGTTGCTGGCGGCGTTGATGGCGGCCTGCACCTGCTGCTCGGCGACGTCCAGGCCGAGCTTGAGCTCGAACTGCAGAACGATCGACGACGCGCCGGCCGAGCTGGTCGACGTCATCTGGTTCAGGCCCGGCATCTGGCCGAACTGGCGCTCGAGCGGCGCGGTGATCGACGAGGTCATGACCTCGGGGCTGGCGCCGGGATAGAGCGTCAGCACGCGGATGGTCGGGTAGTCAGCCCCGGCAACGCCGACAAGGGCAGAAGTGTTCGTCATCGCGCCCACGAGCATGATGGCGACCATCAGCAGCGAGGTCGCCACCGGACGTTCGATGAAGATCCGCGACGGATTCATGTCGCGGGCGGGATTACTGGTTGGGCTGAGCGGCGGCCGCGCCGCCAGGCATGCTGGCAGGACTGCTGCCGGTCCCGCCGCCATTGGCTTGGCGTCGCCTCTGCTGCTGCTGGCCACCTCCTTGGGCGGCAGGATCCGGCGCGTTGGCGATCGGCGGGCCCGACGCGGCGCGCGGCGGACCGCCACCGGGGCGGCGGATCTTGGCGCCGTCGCGCAGGCGGTCGGTGCCGTCGATCACGACCTGGTCGCCCACCTGCAGGCCCTTCACGATCTGCACCTTGTCGCCGTCGGTGGCGCCGAGCTCGACGACGCGGATCTCGACCGTATCGTCGGCCTTCACCAGGTAGACGAAGGTGCCGGGCTGGCCGCGCTGGATGGCGGCCACCGGCACGACCGTCGCGTCCTTCACCGTGTCGACCAGCAGGCGGACATTGACGAACTGGTTGGGGAACAGCGCGTCGTCCTTGTTGTCGAACACCGCGCGCAGCTTCACCGTGCCGGTCGTGAGATCGATGATGTTGTCGTGCGTGTCGAGCTTGCCGATCGCGAGCTCGTTCTTCTGCGCGCGGTCGAGCACGCGCACCTCGAGCTTGGCGCCGGCCTTCAGGCGCTCGCGCACCTGCGGCAGCGTGTCCTCCGGGATGGTAAACAGCACGGAAATAGGCTGGATCTGGATGATGATGCAGATCGAGGTGGCGTCGCCCATCGTCACGTAGTTGCCGGGATCGACGGTGCGCAGGCCGATGCGGCCGGTGATCGGCGCCACGATCCGCGTGTAGGTGACGTTGAGCTTGGCGGCGTCGACCGCGGCCTGGTCGATCACCAGGGCGGCCTCGTACTGGCGGACCAGCGACTGCTGGGTGTCGAGCTGCTGGCGCGCGATCGAATCCTGGGCGACCAGCTTACGATAGCGCTCGAGGTCGACCTGGGCGTTCTTGAGCAGCGCCTCGTCCTTCTGCTGCGCGCCGATCGCCTGCTGCAGGGCGGCGCGCAGGGCCGCGGATCGACCGGCAGGAACACCTTGTCGCCCTGCTTCACCATCTTGTGGTCGACCAGGTACTTCGCCCAGATGACGCCGGCCTCCGTTGAATCGGTCTGGCCGCGCTTCTCGGTGCCGAGCGCGCGATCACTACCGGACTCGCCCTTGGCGGCGGTCGCTGATGCCGACCGGCGTCGGCACGCTTCGGCTGCCGAACCGGGCGGCTTGGCGCGGCGGCGGACTTCCGGTCTGCGAAATATACCAGCCGGCGCCCGCCACAATGGCGAGCCCCAAGCCGATCCCGAGCAGGGTCCGCAGCCTTTTCATCGTGTCCCTATATGCCCCAAACGCGCGCTAACTGCTTACCAATACGGACCGTTTCGCCAAAATCTCCCCCGCGGGTCCGATAGGCGCAAGGTAGTGGCCGATAGCGGCCATTCGATGAAACGCGCAGCCGCCCACAAAGGTCGCATGGCGAGGAACAACCGTCGCGAGCGTTTGATATGATAACTTTAGTTATCGTCCGTTGCAAGTCCCGGATGCCTAATTCTTTCGTGCCATACCGGCGCCAAAATACACCGTAGGCCACAACATATGGGGTCGATGACGGTCCGATGCACGCTACGGCCCGTCACCCGCGCTGGGAATTTTTTCCGAAGGGCCTGCGCTGAGTGCGCCTCAAGGCGTCGGGCCTACAAGTCGTTTGCCGGATTTCCAGGGCGAGCCTAGTACCTCGCCATGACGATGGATACCGACGCCCAACGCGACCTCGCCCGCCTGCTCGCCACCCTGCGCCGCGACAGTCGCCAGCAGAGCGGCCTCGAGGCACGCCTGGTGCCGGCCGACAAGCAGACCGCCTATCGCATCGCCCGCATGGTCGAAGAGGAGCTGGGCTGGACGGTCGCAGGCTGGAAGATTGCCGCCGCGAAGGAGGGGATGCAGAAGGCGCTGCGGACCGACTCTCCGATCTACGGCCGCGTCTTCGCTGGCCACGTCAGGCCCTCGCCGACCAGTGTCGAGCATGCCCGGCAATGCAGCCCGATCCCCGAGGTCGAGTACATGGCGCGGCTCGGCGCCGACCTGCCGCCGCGGGCGAAACCTTACACGGTCGAAGAAGTGACCGAGGCGGTCGCCTCGCTGCATCCCGGCATCGAGCTCGCCGAATGCCGGTTCGTCCATGACGCGGCCTTCCCGGCTCTGCCGGCGATCCTGGCCGACGGCGCGGGCGGCGGCACGATCTGCTACGGCCCGGCGATCGACGACTGGAAGATGCGCGACATCGCGAACCAGGAGGTCGTGCTCTCGTGCAACGGCGTCGAGCGGCGCAAGGGCACGGCGGCAGCCGCGCTCGATCATCCCATGGCGCCCGTCACGTGGCTCGCCAACGAGCTCTCGCGCACCGGTATCGGGCTCAAGGCGGGGCAGATCATCAGCACCGGCACGCTGACCGGCATGCTGCGGCCCAAGGCCGGCGAGACCTACGTCGCCGACTTCGGACCGTTCGGCACGGTGACGGCGACGTATGGCTGAGCCTCACTCGAACGGAAGATAGCGGAAGTTGAACATGAACAGGTTCTCGGTGGCGCTGGGGGTGCCGCCGGTGCCGTAGTAGGCGGTGCGGACGATGCTGCCGTACTGCAGCCCGCTGCGCAGCGTTCCGTAGCGGCCGCGCAGCATGTTCCAGTTCACGCCGACGGTCAGTTCGCTGAGCATCTGGTTGTTGCCGGCACAGGCAGAGCCGCCGGCGTTGGGATTGAAGCAGCCGGTGTTGTCGAAGGTCGGGTTGCCGTAGCCGCCGCCCGGGAAGTAGCTGGCGCCGATCCAGTTCCAGCCCCAGAAGCCGTAGAGGTCTAAAACGTCGGGCACGGCGTGGACGACGCCGCCGACCATGCCAGATGCCTGCGGCAGCGGCGTCACGCCGCCGTTCGGGAGATAGGTGACGTCCGGCAGCTGAGCGGCGCCATAGCGGCCGACGCCGCTGCCGTACATGAAGTTGCCCATCAGGTCGACCCATCGCCCGAGGGGGACGAAGGCGCTGCCGCCGACGCCACCGCCGAAGGCGTCGTAGTTCACGCTGTTGGTGCCGAACGAGACCTGGTCACGAAACCAGCGCGCCACGCCGAAGACGTCGAAGTGCCCGAACGTGGTATCGAGCGCCAGCTTGGCGACGATATCCGGCGCGGTGTTGACGCTGTAGTTGACCTGAGGATTGAGGCCGGTGGCGCCCGGATAGCCCGTGAACACCGTCTCGCCGGTCGGCACCGCGGCCGTACCGCCGAAGATCGTCTGCGGCGTGTTGGCCTCGATGCCCATCCAGAAGTCGCCGAAGCCTTTCACCGCTCGCACCATCGGCACGCGCAGGTAGTTGTAGCCGACCATGTAGTTGTGATCGACGGTCGGCGGCTGCCACACGGTGAAGGGATCGAGGCCCTTCTTGAAGGGGCTCGCCAGGGTCCAGGCCTGGCCCGCCAGGAAGTAGGCCTGCCATGAGTCGTCCACGTACTGGCCGAAGGCCTGGCGCAGGCGCGGCGTGTAGCTGCTCGTCTCGGTGTTGTTGGCGCCGCCCGCGCCGTTGTTGAAGTCGATCTCGCCGTAGCCGATGAGGCGCGAGTCCGTACCGATCGGGGTCTCCGCCTTCAGCGACAGGCGGGTCTGCTGGGCGCTCAAGCCGAACTCGCCGGAGTTGCCCTGCGGGTTCGGTCCGTAGAACGGGATGGTGGCGTAGCCGGTGCCCGTGCCGCGATTCTCGTTGCGGCTGCGATAGTAGCCGGTGAGATCGATGAAGCCGCCCAGGGTCAGCTTCACCGAGCCCAGCGTGAAGGTGCCGTTGGGCTTGTCCGATTCCGGTGGTGGTGCTGGTGCAGCGTCGGCCGATGTCGTTGCCGATGGCGTTGGTGGCGGCTGCGTTGCCGCCTCCACTTTCACCGGCTTCGGCGACGTCGCGGGTTGTTGGGCGGCCGCACGCACCTTCGAGTCGGTCGCCTGCCGCTGTTTCTCGGCCGCTTCGAGCTGCTCGATGCGTTTCTGAAGCAGGCGGATCTGGTCGAGCAGTTCCTGGGTCGACGGTGCCTGTACCTGCGCAAGAGCCGGGCCCGCTAGAACCAGCGCGACGACAGCAGCGACCGCGGGCAAGACCGCACGGCGCGCCGAGACTTCGAACGACATGTAACGAACCCCTTCGGCCGCAGTGTTCGGTCCGACGGCTGAGGAATCGCTACAGGCTGGCGAAGGTTTGTTTACAGCGCGCGACGCATCGTGAGCGCGCCCTCCGCCTCATTCTCCTCTCCCCCCCTTGGGGGAGAGGAGAATGAAGGGAGATGAACAGGAGTAGATGAGCAGGAGAAGATAGCGTTCACGCGCGGGCCGAAAGCCCGCGCTCGTCGAGATCAATCCGCCGCCTTGTCCGGCACGTAGAGCGCGTTGCCGCCAGCTTTGAACTTGGCGCTCATCTCGTCCATGCCCTTCTTGGCGTAGTCGCGGATGTCCTGGGTGATGCGCATGGAACAGAACTTCGGCCCGCACATCGAGCAGAAGTGCGCCGTCTTGTGCGCCTCCTTGGGCATCGTCTCGTCGTGGAACTTCTCCGCCGTCGCCGGATCGAGCGACAGGTTGAACTGGTCCTTCCAACGGAACTCGAAGCGCGCCTTGGAAAGCGCATCGTCGCGCAGCCGCGCCGCGGGATGGCCCTTGGCGAGATCGGCGGCGTGGGCGGCGATCTTGTAGGTGATGACGCCGGTCTTCACGTCGTCGCGGTCGGGCAGGCCCAGATGCTCCTTGGGCGTGACGTAGCAGAGCATCGCCGTGCCGAACCAGCCGATCATGGCGGCGCCGATGCCCGAGGTGATGTGGTCGTAACCCGGCGCGATGTCGGTGACGAGCGGTCCCAGCGTGTAGAACGGCGCCTCGCCGCATTCGCTGCAGCTGCTTGTCCATGTTGGCCTTGATCTTGTGCATCGGCACATGGCCCGGCCCTTCGATCATGACCTGGCAGCCCTTGGCCCAGGCGATCTTGGTGAGCTCGCCCAAGCGTCTCGAGCTCGGCGAACTGCGCGGCATCGTTGGCATCGGCGTTGCAGCCGGGCCTGAGCCCGTCGCCCAGCGAGAACGACACGTCGTACTTGCGCATGATGTCGCAAATGTCGCCGAAGTGCTCGTAGAGGAAGCTCTCGCGATGCTCGGTCAGGCACCACTGCGCCATCATCGAGCCGCCACGGCTCACGATGCCGGTGACGCGCCTGGCCGTCAGCGGCACATGCGCCAGCCGCACGCCGGCATGGATGGTGAAGTAGTCGACGCCCTGCTCGCACTGCTCGATCAAGGTATCGCGGATAGACTTCCCACGACAGCTTCGTGGGATCGCCGCCGACCTTCTCCAGCGCCTGGTAGATCGGCACCGTGCCGATCGGCACCGGCGAATTGCGCACGATCCATTCGCGCGTGTCGTGGATGTTGCGCCCGGTCGACAGGTCCATGACCGTGTCGGCGCCCCAGCGGATCGCCCACACCATCTTCTCGACCTCTTCCTCCATCGAGGAAGACACCGCCGAGTTGCCGATGTTGGCGTTGATCTTGACCAGGAAGTTGCGGCCGATCGACCATCGGCTCGAGCTCGCCGTGGTTGATGTTGGCCGGGATGATGGCGCGGCCGCAGCGCCACCTCGTCGCGCACGAACTCGGGCGTGATGAAGTCGGGCATGCGCCGCGCCGAAGCTCTCGCCGTCGGCCAGCCGCCGCTTCGGCGCGCTCCAGCTGCACCTTGCGGCCGAGGTTCTCGCGCTCGGCGACGTAGATCATCTCCTTGGTGATGACGCCGGCGCGCGCCCATTCGAACTGGGTGATCGGCGCGGCTCCGACGCCGCGCAGCGGCCGCGGCGTGTTGGGAAACGGCTGCAGCGCCGCACTCTTCACGTTGCCGTTGTCGATCGCCGTGATCGGCCGGCCGTCATATTCCTCGACGCCGCCGCGCTCGAGCACCCAGGCGCGGCGCACGCGCGCCAGGCCCTGGCGGACATCGATGATGGCATTGGGATCGGTGTAGGGGCCGGTCGTGTCGTAGACGCGGATGCGCGGTTCGGTGGGCTCCGACTGCTCGATCTCGCGCAGGGGCACGCGCAGGTCGGACGCCGAGTCGGGCGTTACATAGACCTTGCCGGACGCCGGCAGTGGTCCCGTGGTGACCTTGGGGGTCGGGGTGATGATGTTGTCCATGACGAGGATCTCCCGTGGCAGATGGCTGACGGAGATCCGGCGTGTTTGTCGTGCAAAGGAGGCATATCCAGTCCCTTCGCCGGCATGACCCGGATCAGGTTCAAAGGGTCACCGCGCTGCCGTGAAGGCCGTCGGTATCTCAGCCCCTTGTCGGGACCCCCCTTGGACGGAAGCGACTTTATACCTGCGGGCTCACGAGGCAACGATGAAGCGCTTCAGATCAACTGCGTTTCGCTGCCTCGCGACGCCGCTCAGTGAACTGCCGCGGCGGCTCGCCGTAGCGCGCCCGGAAGGCGTTCACGAAATTGGGGACGTTGCTGTAGCCCACCCGCCAGGCGATCTCCTTCAACGACGGGGCCGGCTTCCAGCGCCTGGCGCGCATGGTCCGGCCGGTGATTGCGCAGGGTCTCGAAGATCGTCGTGCCAAAGGCTTTGCGGAAGCAGGCATTGAGCCGCTTCTCGCTCATGCCCGTCGCCTCGGCGAGCTCGCCGAGCGACGGCGGCCGGGCATGTCCGCCAGCAGCCGTTCGAGCGCCTCGTCCACCAGCGACCGTTCGCGGCGGCTCAACGTCTCGTCCGAACGGACGGATGACGAGGCCGCCACCTGCAGGGCGAAAAGCTGCAGCGCGAGACCTTCAAGCATGATGTTGCGCAGCACGCCGGTCAGTGATCGGTCGAACATGCCGAGGGCGGACGCCCGCAGGGCGCGTCGCATGCGCGTCATGACGTGCCCGCCCGAAGGCTGCGCGTCGTCGACCAGGGACCGCAGCACCGAAGGCACATTGCCGTCGAGCAGCCGCTCGGCCCTCTGCACCGAGAGCGCATAGCCGACCGAGCGATAGCGGATGTCGGCGTGGAAGCCATGGACCGCCGGCGCCACCGGGCGATAGAGCACGGCCGACTGCGGCGTCGCCCTCACTATTTCGCCATCACCGAAGCGCAGGTCGAGCCGGCCCTCCAGGGGAACCTGGCCCACGAGCACCGGCATGCCGAGCGTCATCGGCTCGACCCGAAAATCGCGCCGTGCCTCGACGTCGTTGAGATAAACCTGGAGGTTGGGCGCCAGCGCCACGCGTTCGACGGAGCAACGCCAGTTGTCGTCGTCGGCCTCGAACAGGGTGTCGGGCGGCATCGCGAAATCCGGCGACCTTTCCGACAGCAACCAATCCAGGTCGGCTACGCCCCTGCCCGTCACGACCTCGACCACCGGCTCACAAGAAAAACGCGCACGCCCGACACCACACTCTCCCACCCGTCCTGCCGCACCCGTCTTATCGCCGGAAGCAGGCGAGGTGCAATCGCGCACAATATCGGCCGCCCCCCACAACCCGGCGAGATTGCCGCCGCCACGTCGTTCGACTTCAATTCCAAATTGGAAATCAACCAAAGTGCAAATGGGAAGCGTACGAGGTACCAGCTACGCTGATCTACACCGGCAAGTCGGTGCTTTGCTGTAAGATTTGCGCACTGTCCTTATAGTTGCATAGCGTTGCAGGGTCGGGGGAGCCTTCGGGGAGATGGCGTTCATCAGTGTGACGCGGCAGCCGGGACGGCTGGCCGCTTTTTTGTTGGCCGGCACCTGCCTGTCGCCGGTGACCGCCTGGGCCGTCAACGTCAGTACCGAAACCCAGCTGCGCGACGCCATCTTCGCGGCCAATAGCGGCGGCGACAGCACCATCAACATCACGGGCAACATCACGTTGACCCAGTCGCTGCCGATGATCACGGCCAGCGTGACCGTCACCGGCAACAACAACACCATCGACGCCAACAACGCGGGCCGCGCCTTCTTCGTGCAGGCGGGAACGGTGTCGATCTCGAACCTCACCATCAACAACGCTGTCGCCCAGGGCGGCGATGGCGGCAACGGCGCCCGCCTTCCCAGCGCTGGTCAAGGTGGCGGCGGCGGCGGCGGGTTGGGTGCGGGTGCCGCCGTGTTCGTCAACCAGGGGGCGGCGGCGGCCCTGACCAACGTCACGGTCGGCAATGCCTCTGCAACCGGCGGTGCTGGCGGCAATGGCGGCAATGCCCAGGCCGGGTTCGGCGGCACGGGAGGCGGCGGCGGCGGTGGCCTGGGCGGGAATGGCGGCAGTGCAGGCGCCACAGCCGGTGCCGGCGGCGGCGGCTATCAAGGCAACGGCGGTAGCACCACCTCCGGCGGCGGCGGTGGTGGCGGCGGCGAATTCGGTGCACGGAAACGCTACGTCCTGCAATCATGGATGCTGGCGGTGGTGGCGGTGCCAGCAGGGCACAACAGGCGCGGACGGGGCCTTGGTCGCTGGCGGAGTCACCAGCGCGGCGTGCTGGTCGGCGGTGCCGCCCTCGGCGCAGATCAGATAATACCAACCGTTGTGTTTAATCAGGTGCGGCTGCTTCCGGCCGCGTTTCCCAGGAATCGGCTGCCGGTCCGTCGCGGCGGGCGTGGGCGGCGGCGGCGGCGGCAGCGGCTTCGGCGGCGCTGTGGGCGGCGGCAGTGGCCAGTTTTCCGGCGGCGGCGGCGGCGGCAGCAGCCAGAGGTCGTCGCGTCGGCCGGCGGTGCGGGTGGTGTCGGCGGCGGCGGCGGTGGCGGGAAACGACTTCCGGCGGCGCTGGCGGTGATCTCGGCGGTGCTGGCGCCTCCGGCAGCGCTGTCCGCGTCCGGCGCGTCGGCGGCTTCGGCGGCGGCGGCGGCGGAACCCGCGTTAACAGCGGCGTAGCGGACGGTCGGCCTGGGCTTCGGCGGCGGCGGCGGCGAGGGCGCCGGCGCTCGCTGCACCGGCGTGCCGGACGCGAGGGCAGCACCGGCACGATGCCGATGGCGGCGGCGGCGCGGCGCTGGGCGGCGCCTTCTTCGTGCGCGACGGCGGCAGCCTGACCATCAATGGCGTCAATCAGTTGCCGGCAACTCGGGGCTGTCGAACATTTCCGGTGGCACCGGTGGCGCGACGGCGGGCCAAGCGCAGGGCACGGTGATGTTCCTGCACGGCACCGGCACGACCGCCATGAACATTGCCAGCGGCACGCAGACTGCTGGCCGGCATCAACGCCGTGGCCAAGGCACGGGTGGGTCTTCCAAGCGCAGGGTTCCGGCACCCTCGCCCTGAATCGGCAGCAACGCCAACTGCAGCGGCGCGGTCTCGGCGACCGCGGGTTGACCATCGCCATCTCGGCAAACGACAGCCTGGGCACCGGAAACCTGCGCGTCGAAACGGCGGCACGCTGCAGGCCGGCCGCCAACGGTCTCAACGTCGCCAACAGCATGACGCTGAACGGCATCAGCACGGTCGACACCCAGGCCAATGGGCTGACGCTCAGCGGCGGCCTCGGAGGCACCGGCGCGCTGGCCAAGATCGGCACCGGCACCCTGACGCTCACCGGCGACAACACCTGTCAGCGGCGCCACCGCGCTCAACGCACGGCATGCTCGAGCGCGTGCGCAGCAACGCTGCCGCTGGGCACCGGTGCGCTCACCTTGCCAATCGGCACGCCACGCTGCAGGCGGCCACGCCGCGTCTGTCGATCGCCAACGACGTGCACCGTCGCGGCCAGCAGCGACGATCGGCCTACACCAGGACGCATCGCCCAGCGTCGTGCCGGCACGCCTCGTCGGCGCGGCGCGCTGCGCCACAGATCGGCAGCGGCACGCTGGTGCTGAACTGGCACGCAACACCTACACCGGCGGCGTGACGGTATCGGCCGGCACGCTGGAGGGCACGACGCGACAGCCTGCGCGGCAACATCTCGACAATGCGGCGGTGATGCTCGCCGGCGGCGGCACCGACACCGGCGACACGTCGGCAGCGGCAGCCTGACCCAGGACGGTACCGGGCACGCTGTTCACGCTCGGGCACCAACACCTATACCGGCACTACGACCATCACGGCCGGCAACCTGATCGTCGGCAACGGCGGCACGAGCGGCACGCTCGGCACCGGCAACGTCGTCAACAACGACCGGCTCACCTTCAACCGCAGCGACACGGTCACGGTCGCCAGCGCGATCAGCGGCAGCGGCTCGGTCAGTCAAGTGCCGGCGTACCACCATCCTCACCGGCACCAACACCTACAGCGACGCCACCATCATCGGCGCCGGCACCCTGCAGATCGGCGACGGCGGCGCGACCGGCACGCTGGGCAGCGGCAGCGTGACCAACAACGGCACGCTGGCGTTCAATCGCACCGGCTCGCTCACCGTGAGCAACGTCATCGGGGGCACCGGCGGCCTCGCCAAGTCGGGCTCCGGCACGGTGACGCTCTCCGGCACCAACACCTACCAGGGCGGCACGGCACTCAACGCCGGCACGCTGGCCGTTGGCAGCAACAGTGCGTTGGGCACCGGCTCGCTCACCTTCGCGACCGGCACGACGCTGCAGGCGGCCGCCAACGGGCTCAACGTCGCCAACAGCATGACGCTGAACGGCATCAGCACGGTCGACACCCAGGCCAATGGGCTGACGCTCAGCGGCGGCCTCGGAGGCACCGGCGGGCTGGCCAAGACCGGAACCGGCACGTTGATGCTGAGCGGCAACAACACCTATCAGGGCGGCACCGCGCTCAACGAAGGCACCTTGGCGGTACGCAACAACGCTGCCCTGGGCACCGGTGCGCTCACCTTTGCCAATGGCACGACGCTGCAGGCGGCCGACGCCTGGTCTGTCGATCGCCAACTGACGTGACCCTCGCGGCCAGCAGCACGATCGCCTTCATCCAGGAGCGCATCGGCACCAGCGTGGCGGCACCCTGTCGGGCGGCGCAGCTTCACCAAGATCGGCAGCGGTACGCTGGTGCTGAACGGCACCAACACCTACACCGGCGGCGTGACGGTATCGGCCGGCACGCTGGAGGGCACGACGGACAGCCTGCGCGGCAACATTCTCAACAATGCGGCGGTGATGTTCGCCGGCGGCGGCACCTATGCCGGCGACATGTCGGGCAGCGGCAGCCTGACGAAGGTCGGTCCGGGCACGCTGATCCTCTCGGGCACCAACAGCTACACCGGCGGCACGACGCTGACCGGCGGCGTCCTGCAGGGCAGGACCGGCAGCCTGCAGGGCAACATCGTCAACGACGCCAACGTCACCTTCGACCAGAACACCAACGGCACC
>CBDIRH010000006.1:0-35853 GCA_965284145.1 Phreatobacter sp. | reverse complement strand
AGCCAGTAGGCATTGTCGATATGGGTCAGCGCACGCGCCACCACGCCCGGCGTCATGTCGAGGCTCCAACCGGCATCGGCGGCCAACACCGCGTCGAGCGCCAGCACGCGGCCCTCGCCGTCGAAGCCCACCGTGTAGCGATAGTCGAAGCCGTGCCGCTTGCCGGTGGCGATGATGTCGATCTCGCGCGGCAGGCGCAGCTTCACTGGCTTGCCGGTTTTGGCCGCAGCCAGCGCAGCCGCGGCCGCGACCCACGAGGCGTTGCTCTCCTTGCCGCCGAAGCCGCCACCCAGGCGACGCACCATCGTGGTGATGCGGTTGTACTCGCAGCCCAGCACCTGGGCGCAGACATGCTGGACCTCGGTCGGATGCTGGGTCGAGGAATGGACGACAAGGTCGCCGTCCTCGCCCGGCAAGGCGAAGGCGATCTGGCCTTCGAGATAGAAATGCTCCTGCCCGCCGACGCTGAACTCGGCCGTGACCGTGTGCGGCGCCGTCTTCAGCGCCGCGTCGGGATCGCCGCGCAGGATGGTCGACGGCGCCTGGACGTAGGCCTGCTTGGCGAGCGCCGTCTGGACGTCGAGGATCGCCTCGGTGGGCTCGATGTCGGGCTTTACGCGCTCGGCGGCGGCGCGTGCTGCGTCGAGCGAATGCGCCACCACCATGGCCAGCGGTTGGCCGGCATGCTCGACCGTGTCCTCGGCGAACAACGGTTCCTGCTTGCCGGGGCCGGCGATGTTATTGCGGCCGGGGATGTCGCCCGCGCCGAACACGGCGACCACGCCAGGCGAGGACAGCGCCGGCGACAGGTCGAGCTTCCGGAGGCGCCCGCTGGCGATGGGACTCAGCACCAGCGCGGCATGCAAGGTGCCCGGCGGCTCGGCGATGTCGTCGATGTACAGCGCCTGCCCGGTGACGTGCTTCAGCGCGCTGTCGTGGCGGTGCGCGGTATGGATCTGGCCCTTCATAGCGCCTCGACGCTCCACGGCCTGGCCGAGCGGCCGACTGCCAGCCGATGTCGATCTGCTCGCTGGTCGCCACGCTGCAGCCGGTAGGCCGCGCTGCACAGTGCCAGTAGTCGCTCGGCTTGAACTCGGTCTCGACCGCGGCGATGGCGGCGGCAAAGCCGTCCTTCTTCAGCGCCGCCTCGACGGCCCTTGCGCGCCTAGGCGTCGCGGCCATGCCGCCGAAGGCGATGCGGGCCTCTTCGATGCGGCCGGACCCGATCTTCAGCCGATAGCCGGCCGCGACGGTCGAAATGTCCTGGTCGCGACGTTTGGAGAGCTTGTCGCAGAAGAACGCTTCGTCCTGCCGCAGCTTCGGCATCGTGATGCTTTCGATCACTTCGTCGGCGGCGAGCGCCGTCTTGCGATAATCGAGGAAGAAATCCTCCAGCGGCAGCTCGCGCGCGCCGCGAGTCGAGGCGAGCCTGAGCCTGGCCTCGAGCGCAATCAGCACCGGCGGCATGTCGCCGACCAGCGCCGGCACATGGCTGATGCAGTAGACCGAGAGCATGATGCCCCATTGCTGTTCGCTGACCCGTTCGAGGAAACGGGACGTGTCGCCGCGCAGGGCCGTCAGCGCCGGCATGGCGAGGAAGCAGTAGCCGGCGCGATGAAGATCGACATAGAGCCCGTACGCAGTGCGATCCAGATCAGGTACATGCGCGACATGGATGACGGCAGCCGGTGGCTTGCGCGACCGGCTGGCCAGCAAGCCGAGATCGGTGGCGCCGGCCAGCAGCAACGCCTCGGGAGCCTTGGCGCGCGTGGCAAGAAGCTCGGCAAGCGAGCGTGGGGCATGGAAGCGGCCGTCGAAGCTCGCCGAACTGGTCCGCGTCGGAACCTGCGGCGCAGGCTCGACGGCAAGCCCTGCGACCCTGGTCATGGCGGCAACGATCGGCTCGATAGCCGGTGCAGCGACAGAGATTGCCGGCCAGCGCATCATGAATGGTCTCGAGATCGGCCTTCTCGCCGCCCGCGGCAAAGGCATAGGCCGACATGACGAAGCCCGGGGTGCAGAAGCCGCATTGCGTGGCGTCCGACTCGGCCATCGCCGCTTGCACGGCGTGTGGCGCGCCGCCGGGCCCCTGCAGGCCTTCGACGGTGCGCACGGCCTGGCCGTCGATCTGGCCCAGCACGGCGATGCACGAATTCATCGCCTCACGATGGCCGTCGGCGCGTTCCAGCACGACGGTACAGGCGCCGCAATCGCCCTCGGCACAGCCTTCCTTGGTGCCTTTGAGGCCACGATGCTCGCGCAGCCAGTCCAGCAGCGTCGTCATCGGCGAAAGGCCGTCGAGCTCCACCGGCTGGTCGTTGAGGATAAAACGTATGCGGTCCGCCATGCGAATGACTGTGATCGTGGTGGTCTTCATACGCAAGCGGTTGCTCTGGCGACCGGCGCGTGATGCACTTCGCTGCCACAACAAGAGCCTGAAGAATGGATCCCTACCGGTTCAGCTACTCCGCCGTCGTCGAGCGACCGAAGCTTTCCTGGCCCAACGGCGCGCGCGTCGCCGTCTGGGTCTGCCCCAATATCGAGCACTACGAGTACGTCCCCGCCGAGGTGCGCGGCGCAATCCCTGGCCGCGCATGCCGCATCCCGACGTGCTGGGCTATGGCGGCCGCGACTACGGCAACCGCGTCGGCCTGTGGCGCATGTTCGAGGTTTTAGACAAGCACAGCGTCCGCTGCACCGTGTCGCTGTCGATGTCGGTGATCGAGATGTATCCCGAGATCCTGGAGGCCATGGAGGCGCGGCGCTGGGAATACATGAGCCACGGCTACTTCAACACGCGCTACCACTGGGGCTACAGCGAGCAGGAGGAACGCGAGGTCATCGAGCACAGCAAGGCCGACGCACCTCAGATATGTGGGTGGCGGGTGGCGCTGTCGCCCGCCATCTCCAACACGTCGCCACGCCCGATCTCGTGCGCGAGGCAGGCCTGGAATACATCTGCGACTTCTATCACGACGACCAGCCGACGCCGCTTGCCACCAGGCACGGCACGCTGATGCACGTGCCCTACACCATGGATCTCAACGACGCCCTGATCTACCGCCAGCCGATCGAGGCCGAGGAATTCGCCCAGATGATCGTCGACCACTTCGACACGGTCTATCGCGAGGGCACCGAGAACGGCCGCGTCATGTGCATTGCGCTGCATCCCTACATGATGGGCGCGCCGCACCGGCTGAAGCATCTCGACCGGGCGCTGGGCTATATCCGCAAGCACAAGGATGCCTGGGTCTGCACCGCCGAGGAGATCCTCGACTGGTACGTCGCCAATGGGCTGAAGCCCTACCAGCAGCATCTCGGGAAGGAGGCGTGAGATGAGCACGACCGTTCCCAGAATCCGCCGCCGCTCAAGCCTGGGATGGACAATCCCTGGTACGACTACGTGCCCTTCCCCCGGCGCCCCAAGCTCGCCTGGCCGCGCAATGCGCGCGTCGGCTGGTTCGTGCTGCTGCATCTCGAATACTGGGAGCTGATCCCCGACGAGAACAGCTATCGCGACCCGCGGCATGTCGGCGAGTTCGGCAGCTTCGTGCCCGACTACCGCACCTGGACGCAGCGCGAGTACGGCAATCGCGCCGGCATCTTCCGGGTGCTCGACGTACTCGACCGCTACCAGGTGCGCGCCGGCGTGGCGGTGAATGCGTTGGCGGCGGAGCGCTATCCCTACCTCATCGAGCAGTTCAAGAAGCGCAAGTACGAGTTCATCGCCCACGGCCATTCGGCCAATCGCATGATCACGTCGAAGATGAGCGAGGCCGAGGAGAAGGCCGAGATCGCCGAAGCGATCGGCGCGATCGAGAAGGCGGCCGGCGTGCGACCCACGGGCTGGCTCGGCCAGGATTACGGCGAGAGCCAGCGCACGCCGAAGCGCTGGCCGATGCCGGGCTGGATTATGTGCTCGACTGGCCGAACGACGACCAGCCGTACCCGATGAAGGTCGGCAAGCCGTTCGTCTCGCTGCCCAACCAGCCGGAATGGGACGACGTACAGCAGCTCGTGCTGCGGCGCATTCCGACGCCGCGCTATCCTGACATGGTCGGCGAGGCGTTCGAGTTGCTGCATCAGGAAGGCGGCCAAGTGTTCAACCTCTCGGTCCATCCCTGGCTGATGGGCGTGCCGCATCGCATCAAGTATCTCGACGAGGCCCTGCGGCGCATCGAGCGCTTCGGCAACGTCTGGCAGGCGACGCCGGCCGAGATCGCGAAACACTACAAGGACACGATGATGGGATGAGGCCTGTGGCTAGGCGGCCGATACGAACGACTCGACGTTGGAGAACCGCCTGGCCATCCGCCGTCCGCCATCAAGAAACGCGCGGCGCCCTTTGAGAGCCGGCAGGCCGGGCCGGTCTCTCTGCAGGAACGCCACGGCTTCGTCGACATCGCTGGTGATCAACACCTTGGCGTCGAACTCCGCCTTCGGCATTCCATGCAATCCAACGAACAGCCCCTCGAGAAGGGGGCGAACGGGAAGCATCTCCGTCCAGAACCGCTCATCCCAGAAGACCATCGGGGCAAACGCACGATCGTAGTAATTCTGAGCTGCGCCCTGGAACACCTCCTGGAGGGTACCTGCTCTGCCGGGCGCGAAGATCACTCCGGAGGAAGCGATGGCAAGCAACACATCCTCTCGAATGCTATTCCGGAAATACTCGCGACATGCCTGGCTAGGGCGAGATCGGCTCGCCGCAGTACCGGCGGTCGCCGAGGGCTGCCGCAGCTGCAGGCTGCGCTCGTCGTCGGCGATGGCTGGCACCGAGCGTCAGCGACCGCGGTCACAGGCGAGCCCGCATCGCAGCGCGAGCGCATCATCGAGCCGTTCTACCGTCTGCCGGGTCATGCCGAGCAGGCCGGCGGCGTGGGGCTGGGGCTCAGCCTGGTCCGGCAGCATCGCCCAGCATCACGGCGGCGACATGCATCGCGGGCCCGCCACCGCTCGCCATCAGGAACCCAGCTTCGGTCAGCCGCTTCGCGATGAGGGCGACCTGAAGGTAGGTCGACGAGCCGCGCGCTTCACCGTGGCCTCCCATGATGGCCGCAGCGGGCCGCCTCGTCGCATCCAGATAGGCCTGCGTGGCGCGCAGGATGGAGCTGTCGTGCAGCGCCTGCATCCGGCCGGCGTGCGGATGGCTGGGCGCGGCCCTCGCATTGACGACGAAATGGCGGAAGATTCGGAAGTCGAGGGACTGCGCGACGCTTTGGGGAGTGCCCTCCGCGAACTCCGCCATGAGTTCCCCGGGGCGGTAGAGGATGTCGCGGATCGGTCGGAACGGCGGATGGTCCTGGGCTGCGTCGAACATCTGGTTCTCTCCTCGAACCTCGATGGGAGAACCCTAGGGCCGTGCTGTTTCTCCGGGACTGCGCGCTAGGCGGCCGTTTGTTTCGTGTGTTCCGCCGCGGCCCGCTATTCGGCTGCTTTCGTGAACCCCTGGTCCTGGCGGAGACGGAAGAGGCGCACCGCCTCGGTATGGGCGGCCTGGGCCTCGGGCGACATCGCAGTCTCCAGGCGGGTCTCCGGCAGGAAATGACCGTAGCGGTCCTCGCCGCGCACCAGGAGCGCCGAGGGCTTCACCGGCCCGAGCGGCCGCACATGCGCCGGGATGAAACTGATGCCGAGACCCATGCGGCGGTCGTTGTTGTCGTTGCCCGGCGAGCAATGGACCAACGACGTGTGATGCAGCGAGAGCTCACCGGCCTTGAGCGGCATCGAAACGCCTGTCTCGCCGTCGAAGCGATCACTGATGCCCTGCCCGCGCTTGATCATGTTGTGGGCGGTGGGCCGGTCGTCATGCTCGATCATGGGCAGGGTGTGGGTGCCCGGGATCACCCGCATGCAGCCCGCGAGTTCCGACGCTTCCGACAGCGCCACCCACGCCGTCACATGTTCCAGCGGATCGAGGAAGAAGTAGGCGCCGTCCTGGTGCCAGCGCACATAGGCCGGCGTATGCGCCTCCTTGATCCACATCGTCGAGTGATAGACCAGGATGTCGGGCCCGATCACATCTTCGACAGCGTCGAGCACCTTCGGATGGTGCACCAGCGTGTCCGCCCAGCGATAGAGCAGGTACGACTTGCTCTTCTCCGGATAGTCGAGCGGATGGCCCTGCTGCTTCTCCCAGTATTCCAGATCGGTGCGCAGCTCGCGTACTTCGGCGGCGTCGAGCACCGGCACAGGAAATGCAAAGCCGTCGTCTCGATATTGTTCGACCTGAGAGAGCGTCAAGATTTTGGGCATCGCAATGCAGCCGTTCGCGGTTGTCGATCGATGACCACTATCGTAGCGTCCCGCGCTCGGGGACTGAAGACAGGGGCTTCATATGAAGAAAAAAGTCACGACATCCGTTTCGCGCCGCGGCTTCGTCGCCGGCACCACCGCGCTCGCCGGCAGCCTCGCCGCGCCAACCGTGCTGCGCGCCCAATCCGCCGCCATCAAGGTCGGCCTGATCCATCCCGTGACGGGCTTCGTCGCCTACAACGGCCAGCAGGGCCGGTTGGGCGGCACGATGGCGATCGAGGACATCAACAAGGCCGGCGGCATCAAGTCGATGGGCGGTGCCAAGCTCGAGGCGCTGCTGGGCGACAGCCAGTCCAAGGTCGAGGTCGGCGTCGCCGAGGTCGAGAAGATGAACGAGCAGGGCGTGGCGGCCTATATCGGCTGCTTCCAGAGCCCGGTCACCATCGCCGCCACCCAGGCGGCCGCCAAGTACAACACGCCTTTTCTGGTCGACGTCGCGGCATCCGACGTGATCGTCAATCGCGGGCTCAAGAACACCTTCCGCCTGATGCCGGGCTTCGGCGTCTGCGTCGATGACGGCATCGCCAACCTCGGCAACATCAACAAGGCGGCGGGCAGCCTGGCCAAGACCGCCGTGATCGTCCACGAATCGGGCGAGTTCGGCACCGGCACGGCGAAGCTGCTGGCGAGCAAGCTGCCCTCGATCGGCATCGAGGCCAAGGAAGTGATCGCGCACGACAATCCGACGCGCAACTTCGACAACATCGCGCTACGCATCCGGTCGATCGGGCCCGACATCGTCATGATGTCGAACTACCAGAACGAATACATGCTGCTGGCGCGCACGCTGTTCCAGCAGAAGGTCAACGTCGCCGGCTTCTATTCGATCCTGGGCGGCGGCTTCAACTACAAGTTCGTCAAGGAGATGCCCGACGTCTCGCAGTACATGATGGACGTGAACCACTGGTTCAATCCCAAGAGCGAAAAAGCGCAGGCGCTGAAGAAGCGCGTCGAGGCGGGTGGCGCATTGTTCACCTTCGAGGTCTATCTCGGCTACTCGACCGCGATGCTGCTGGCCGATTCGCTGGAGCGCGCCGGCTCGGCCGACAAGGCCAAGCTCACCGACGCCATCGCCAGCTCGACCTTCAAGGCCGAGCTGATGCCCTACGGCCCGACCAAGTTCGTGAACGGCCAGAATCAGGGCGCCAAGCCCGCCGTCATGCAGTCGATCAAGGGGGACATCGAGGTGATCGCGCCCGAGGAATTCGCTTCTGCCAAGGCAGTGTTCCCCAAGCCGAAGTTCTGAAGAGTCAGCGGGGCGTGCTCGACCCTCAGATCATCCTCGCCGGCGTCCTCAATGGGCTGCTCGCCGGCGGCATCTATGTGCTGGTCGCCGTCGGCCTGACGCTGATCTACGGCGTCCTGCACATCATCAACTTCGCCCATGGCAGCCTGCTGATGCTGGCCATGTACGCCGTGTTCTGGCTGTGGCGCCTGGTCGGCGTCGATCCTTACGTCGCCTTGCCCGTGGTGACGGCCGGCGCCTTCGTCTTCGGCTTCGTGCTCTACCGGCTGGTGATCGGCCGCTTCAGCCATGGCCGCGACGAGAACGTCCTTCTAATCACGCTCGGCCTCTCGATCGTGTTCGACAACGCGGCGCTGCTGTTCTTCGGCGGCGATACCCAGACGATCGACGTGCCCTACGCCGGCGCGATCGTGCAATTGGGACAGGCCTTCCTGCCCTTGCCCAAGCTCATCTCCTTCGGCGCCTCGCTGCTGATCTGCGTCATCCTCGGGCTCTACATGGCCAAGAGCGATACCGGCAAGGCGATCCGCGCCGTCGCCAAGGAGCGCCAGGGCGCGCGGCTGGTCGGCATCGACGTCGACAACATCTTCGCCATCTCCTACGGCATCGGCATCGCCTGCCTGGGCGCCGCGGCCTGCCTGCTGATGCCGACCTTCTATGTCACGCCGACCTCGGGCAACGCCTTCGTGCTGGTCGCCTTCACCATCGTGGTGCTGGGCGGCATGGGCAGCTTCATCGGCGCCGCCGTCGGCGGCTTCATCATCGGCATCACCGAAGCGCTGGGCGGCCTGTTCCTCGGCGAGCAACTCGGCCAGATCGGCATCTCGCTGATCTTCATCCTGATCCTGCTGCTGAAGCCCACCGGCCTGTTCGGGAGCAAGGCATGAGCCGCCAGGCCATCCTGTGCGCCGTCGGGCTCGCGGCCGCTGTCGTCTTCCCGCTGCTGGCGCCGAACTACCTGATCAATATCGGCATGCTGGTGTTCTTCGTGGCCTTCATCGGCCAGTCGTGGAACATCGCCGGCGGCTTCGCGGGCCAGACTTCGTTCGGCCATGTCGTGTTCTTCGGCACCGGCGCCTACACCTCGACCATCCTGCAGGTGACCCACGGCTGGAATCCTTGGCTCGCCTGGCCGGCCGCCATGCTGGCCGGCGGCATCGTCGGCTGGATCATCGCCTTCCTGTCGTTCCGCGCCGGCCTGCGCGGCTCGTACTTCGCGCTGATCACGCTGGCCTTCGCCGAGGTCTTCCGCATCCTCGCCAACTCGGTGCCTTTTACGCGCGGTGGCTTGGGGATGCTCATCAAGGCCGACCAGCGGCCGATCAACTTCCAGTTCAAGGATCCGATCTGGATCTACTACATCGCCCTGGCGCTCTGCGTGATCTCCCTGCTGATCGCCTGGCGCCGTTCGCTCCCGCTATGGCCGGGTGCTGGTCGCCATCCGCGAGAACGAGGATGCCGCGCGCGCGCTCGGCATCGACGTCTTCGCCGAGAAGGTGAAGGTCCTGACCTTGTCGGGCGCGATGTGTGCGGCGGGCGGTACCTTCTATGCCCAGAAATACCTCTACATCGATCCCTCGATCGCCTTCGGCGTCGACAAGTCGGTCGAGATGCTTCTGGTCAGCATGGTGGGCGGCGCGGGCACGATCTTCGGACCATTGATCGGCTCGATCGCCCTTACCGTCATCAACGAGGTGACGCGCTGGCTGGCAAGCGTCGTGCCGGCGCTGAAGAACGTGCAGCCGCTCAGCCTCGATGCGTCTACGGCGTCATGCTGGTGCTGATCGTGGCGCGACTGCCGGATGGGCTGATGGGCCTGTTCCGCCGGAAGCCGCGCCATGCTTGAGGTACGCGAGCTTTCCAAGTCGTTCGGCGGCCTGAAAGCCGTCGACCAGGCGTCGCTCGACGTACGGCAGGGCGAGATCGTCGGCCTGATCGGTCCCAACGGGGCGGGCAAGACCACGCTGTTCGCCGCCATCGCCGGCTTCCACAAGCCCGATGCCGGCCGCGTCGCCTTCAACGGCCAGAACATCACCGGCCTGGCCCCGCATCGCATCTGCTCCGCCGGCATGGTGCGCACCTTCCAGATCACCCAGCCCTTCGCCAAGATCAGCGTGCGCGAGAACATCATGGTCGGCGCCTACCTGCACACGGCAGACCGCAAGGTTGCCGAGCACGAGGCCGAGGCCGTCGCCGGCATGGTCGGCATGGCGGGCCAGCTCGACCAGAAAGGCGCCGATCTCACGGTGGCCGGCCGCAAGCGGCTCGAGCTCGCGCGCGCGCTCGCCACCGGTCCCCGCCTGCTGCTGCTCGACGAGGTGATGGCCGGCCTCAACCCAACCGAGATCACCGAGATCGTCCAGGTGATCCGCGACATTCGCGACTCGGGCATAACGATCCTGCTGATCGAGCACGTCATGCAGGCCGTGACCTCGCTTGCCGAACGCGTCTACGTGCTGAACCAAGGCCGCATGATCGCCGAAGGCACGCCGGCCGCCATCGCCGACAACCCACAGGTCGTCGAAGCCTATCTCGGCCACGGCGCCGCCAAGGTGCTGCGTGCTTGAGGTCAAATCCCTGCGTGCGGGCTACGGCGCCATCGAAGTGCTGCGCGGCGTCGACCTTGCCGTCGGCGCCGGCGAGATCGTGGCCCTGCTGGGCAGCAACGGCGCGGGCAAGTCGACCTTGAACAACAACGTCTCGGGCCTCTACCGGCCGTTCGGCGGCACCATCACCTTCGACGGCCAGGCGATCACGGGGGCGCCGTCGATGCGCATCGTCGATGCGGGGTTGGTGCAGGTCCCGGAGGGGCGGCGCGTCTTTCCCAACCTCTCGGTGCGGGAGAACCTCGAGCTCGGCAGCTATCGCCGCGGCCGCGCCGCGCGGGCGAAGAACCTCGAGCACGTGCTGGCGGTCTTCCCGCGACTCAACGAGCGGATGACGCAGCTGGCCGGCACGCTGTCGGGCGGCGAGCAGCAGATGCTGGCGATCGGCCGCGGCCTGATGAGCGAGCCGCGACTCCTGATCCTCGACGAGCCGTCGCTCGGCCTGTCACCGTTGCTGGTCGAGGAGATGTTCGCCCTGTTCGGCCGGCTGAACCGCGATGAACCGCCATCCTGCTGGTCGAGCAGAACGTCATGGCTTCGCTGAAGATCGCCCACCGCGCCTACGTCCTGGAAAACGGCCGCATCGCCCTGTCAGGCGCCGCCGCTGAGCTCGCCGAGCATCCGGAGCTGAGGAAGAGTTATCTGGGCCATTGATGGGAGCGCGGGCCTCCGGCCCGCATCATGAGCGGGCCAGAGGCCCGCGCTCCCTTGCAGCGCCTCGCCCGCTGCCCAGCCGCTCGACCAGGCCCATTGGAAATTGTAGCCGCCCAGCCAGCCGGTGACGTCGACAGCCTCGCCGATCACGAACAGGCCCGGCACTTTCTTCGCCTCCATGGTGCGCGACGACAGCTCGCCGGTGTCGACGCCGCCCACCGTGACCTCGGCCTTGGCGTAGCCCTCGGTACCGGTGGGCACGATCTTCCAGGCCTTCAAGCGCTCGGCCAACGAATCGAGATCGCGGTCGCGCGTATTCGCCATAGTGCCTTCGGCGGCAAAGTGCTGTGCCAGGCGTTGCGGCAACACTTCGGCCAGGACCGTGCGCAGCTCCGCCTTCGGTCGCGTGCGCTTGCGCTCCTTCAGGAACGATGCAGCATCGACGTCGGGCAGCAGGTCGATCGTGATCTCCTGCCCGCTCTGCCAATACGACGATATCTGCAGGATCGCCGGCCCCGACAAGCCGCGATGGGTGAACAGCATCGCCTCGCGGAAGCTCGCGCGGCTGAGCCGCGTCACCACCTCCAGCGACACGCCGCTCAGCTCCGGCACGTTCAGCGTCAGCGGCACCAGCGCCGGCCGCGTCTCGGTGAGCCGCAGCCCGAAGCGGCGGGCGACATCGTGCGCAAAACCGGTGGCACCCATCTTGGGAATCGACAGGCCGCCCGTGGCCAGCACCAGCGACTGCGACCTGAACGCGCCGTAGTCGGTCGTCACCCTGAAATGATCGGCCTTGTCGATGGCGGTGATGCGATGCGCCACCTTCACCTCGACGCCGACGGCGGCGCACTCGGCCAGCAGCATGGCCACGATCTGCCGCGCCGAGCCGTCGCAGAAGAGCTGGCCCAGGGTCTTCTCGTGCCAGGCGATGCGGTGGCGGTCGACCAGGGCGATGAAATCGTGCTGGGTGTAGCGCGCCAGCGCCGACTTGCAGAAATGAGGGTTGGCCGACAGGAAGGCCTCGGGCCGGCTGTCGAGGTTGGTGAAATTGCAGCGCCCGCCGCCCGAGATCAGGATCTTCTTGCCGACCTTGTCGGCATGCTCCAGCACCAGCACGCGTCGCCCGCGCCGGCCGGCGCCGAGCGCACACATCAGGCCGGCGGCGCCGCCGCCTGCAACGATGACGTCGTACTGCCCAAGGGCGCTAGCATTCACGCCAGCAGCATCCTCACGATCCAGAGGGCCAGGACAAGGCCACCAATGGCGCACACCACCGAGCCGCCGATATAGAGCGCGGCCAGCAGATGCTCATGCCGTTCCCATAGAAGGACGGCATCGAGTGAATAGGCCGAGAAGGTGGTGAAACCGCCAAGGATGCCGGTGGCAAGGAAGAGGCGGAGATGGCCGTCGTCCTGGTGCTCCATGAACCAACCGGCAACCAGGCCCATCACCAGCGAGCCCACGACGTTGATGACGAAGGTGTGCCAAGGAAAGTGGGTGCCGAGGAGATGTGCCACCCAGATGTTCATGCCGTGCCGGATCGAGCCGCCGATGCCCGCCCCCACGAACACCACCAGATATCCCATCATCGCCGGCCGCCTCCGAAGCGCGTCTTCCAATCGGGCACTGCGGTCTTGTAGGGCAGCGCCGTCGCCTCGTACACGCCGCGCGCCACCGCCCGGGCAAGGCAATCGGCCGCAGCCGTGCCGAGCTCGGTCA
The DNA here is from genome assembly GCA_965284145.1 of Phreatobacter sp. GTDB lineage: Bacteria > Pseudomonadota > Alphaproteobacteria > Rhizobiales > Phreatobacteraceae > Phreatobacter. Next base: position 23,313 of record CBDIRH010000006.1, on the reverse strand, counting down.
GCACCGGCGGCTCGCCGCCCAATGGAAAGTGAGGGGGCCCGGCGCGACCCGTTGAGGCCGCGAACACCGTGTCGCCGAATTCGTCCCACCAGATCGTCCGGCCGCGCTCCTGCGAGATCGGTCGTGGGCGGCGAGCGCCAGGCGCTTGCACTGCGCCTTGGTCAGCACGGCGTCGGTCGCGACCAGGGCGATGGTGGTGTTCTGGCCCGTGCCGCCCTTGAAGCGCAGGCCGAGATCCTCCGGGCGACATCTTCTGCGGCCAGCCCAAGCCGCCGAACTCGGCATCTTGTTCATAGGGCGCCGCCCAGAAATGCGGTCCCTCGCCGATCAGCGCCGAGCCGACGGCGTTCACCGCCGCCAGTGCACCGACCGTGAAGCCCTGACGCGTGCGCGTGCTCGCCGAGCCCAGCCCGCCCTTGGCGGTGACCGTGGTGGCGCCATAGCCTGCACCCACCGTGCCCAAGGCGAAGTCCTGTGCCGCGGCAAGCGTCGCGTCGCGGCCGAGGTCCCAGTAGGGCGGCCGCTTGTCGACGGGCTCGCTCAGCCAGTCCTTTGCGCCGCCGTTCACCAGGTCGAACAGGATGGCCTGCACCGCCACCGGCAGGGTGAGGCCGCCGAACTGCGCGCCCTTGCCCTGGCGACACAGCACGGCGGTGACGCCGCCGGCAGCATCGAGGCCATAGAGCGAGCCGCCCGACAGCACGACCGCATCGATCATGCCGCGCGTCATCTCGGGTTCGAGCATCGTGACGGCGCGGTCACCCGGCGCGCCGCCAGACGTGGCCACGCTCGCCACGGCGCTGCTCTCGAAGACCGCCACGGTGACGCCAGTCGCGGCCCGTGCATCATCGGCGTTGCCGACCAGGATGCCGGGCACGTCCGTGATGAGGTTCCTCACGTCAGGTGCTCACCGCCATTCACATGGATGGTCTGGCCGGTGATGAAGGCGCCCGCGGTCCGACCAGCAGGCGCACCATGGCGGCGATCTCGTCGACCGTGCCGAAGCGCTTCAACGGGATCGGGCGGTTCATGCGGCTGGGCGGCGCGGGGCCGGCGGATCAGCGGGCGTCGGACGAGGTCGCGGCGCGATGGTCTTGTGGTGGGCCGTGCGGCGCCAGCTCGACGGCCAGCGCGCGCATCAGCCCTTCCAGTCCCGACTTCGACGCCGAGACGTGGCAGCGGTTGGGCGTGCCGACATGCGTGGAGACCCCGGAGATCGCGACGAAGGCGCCGCCCTGGCCCTTGGCCACCATCTGCGGGATGAAGGCCTTGCCCAGCAGGAAAGCGCCGTCGAGCGCCACCGACAGGATCTCGCGCCATTCCTCGAACGACATGTCCAGGAACGAGGTCTGGCGGCGCAGTCCGGCGTTGCTCACCAGGATGTCGACGCCGCCGAACTGGGTCTGATCGGCGAGCCGCGGCGGCACCTGCGGATCGGAGACGTCGCCCATCGCGGCGGCGGCCTTGCCGCCTGCCGCAACGATCTCAGCGACCACGGCGTCGACCGCCGCCTTGTCGGCACGGCCGTTGACCAGGATCGACGCGCCCTCGCGCGCCAAGGTAAGGGCGATGGCACGACCGATGTTGCGGCCCGCGCCGGTGACCAGGGCGACCTTGCCCTGCAGGGGGAGTGTGTCTGATGGCATGGCGGCAAACTGCCAGTCTGTCCGCTGCCTGTCGACATTGGTCCGAATGGTCGGTTTCTTGCACTCCCGTGGCGACCACGCGAAAAGGAGCAGAATCGATGCTGACGATCACCGCCGTCATCCGCGCCAGGAAGGGTCACGAGGGCGCATTGCAGAAGGCCCTTCTGGAGGTGGCGCGGCATGTCCACGCCAACGAACCCGACACGCTCGGCTTCTTCATCTCGCGCGACGCCGCCGACCCGACGGTGTTCACCACCTACGAACGCTTCACCGATCGGGCCGCCATGGACCGGCACAACGGCTCGGACGTCGTGGCGAAGTTCTTCGCGATCGCCCAGCCGATCCTCGACGGCGCCGTGACGCTCGTGACCTGCGAGGAGATCTTCGCGAAGGCCTAGCCGGCGACGATGTAGGCCTTGAGCGCCTCGGTCTCGTGCTGGGTCTCTTCCAGCCGCGCCTTGACCACGTCGCCGATCGAGATCAGCCCCAGAAGCTCGCCGCGATCGACGACCGGGAGATGGCGGAAGCGGCCGCTGGTCATGGCCTGCATCACCTCCTCGATCGAATGATCGGGATGGCAGGTTATGACATCGCGCGTCATCACCTGGCGCGCCTCGAGACCCATGGCCTTGTCGCCGTGGCTCGCGATGGCACGCACGAGATCGCGTTCGGAGACGATGCCGACGACCGAGCTGTGCTCGTTCAGGACAAGGACCGAGCCGATGCGTCGTGTACTGAGATGCTTGGCGACCTCTGCCACGGTGGCGCTTGGCGTCACCGAGAACACGAGAGCGCCCTTCTGCGTGAGAATGTCGGAGACGAACATGGTTCCCCCTCCGCAAGTGTGGTCGACGGTAAGAACAGCAACGGGTTGCCGCGGAGAAAGGTTGCGGGCCTGAAAGCCCTCACAGACGACGCTCTTTCAGCCCTCGTCCTTCCCCGTCCCGCCGATTCCATCACTTGTGACGCAACGGCGCCAGCGTCGATTTGTGCATTTCAGATGGCCTTTTCCCCGCCTCCCGGGCCTGCTAGGAGCGCGCGCAATGACGCCCACGCCCTCCTCTCCTCGCCCCGGCAGAAAGCCGAAGCGCTGGTCTATCTCCTGGCTTTCATCGCCTGCATTCCGGCCGCCAACTGGATGATCGGCCATGTCGGCACGGTCTGCCCGCCGCCGTACGGGCCCTGCCTGGTGCCGGTGTGGCCGTGGGGTCCCAAGGGCATGCCCTTGATGGCGCCGTCGGGCGTGCTGCTGATCGGCCTCGCCCTGGTGCTGCGCGACATGGTGCAGCGCCGGCTGGGACGCGCCGCCGCGCTCACGGCGATCGTCGCCAGCGCCCTGCTGTCGGGCGCCGTGGCGCCGCCGCCGCTGGTCTATGCCTCGGCCGCGGCGTTCCTGCTGTCGGAGCTGGCCGACTTCGCCGTCTACACGCCCTTACAGTCGCGCGGACTGATGCTGGCCGTTCTGGCGTCGAGCCTGGTCGGCCTGGTCGCGGACAGCATCCTGTTCCTGTGGCTGGCCTTCGGCAGCCTCGACTTCCTGGCCGGCCAGATCATCGGCAAACTCTGGATGGTGCTGGCGGCGCTGCCCTTCATTCACTGGATCAGAAAGCGCGAACTGTCCCGGTCCGCAGCGTGACGCGACAGTCGAAGTCTCGACTTGCATGCCGGCTCTAGGCGCTCCTTAATCGCGTCCGTCTGATGGGGGAGTTCTCGATGTACAAGTCAATCCTCGCCGTGTCCGAGGGCGGACCGGATGCCGGCATGTCGTTCAAGCTCGCGGCCCGCGTGGCCGCCTTGTTCGACGGCACGGTCGACGCCTTGCACCTGCCGGTCGGCCCCGCCGGCGGCATGGTGGGCGGCCTGGCGATGAGCGGCGAGGCGATGCCGCTGATCATGAACATCGACGACGAGCGCCTGGAAGCGCGCGCCAAGGAGAGCGAGCGCATCTACAGCGAGATCGTGGCACCGGTGAAGGGCTCCACCTTCACCGCCGCCAAGACGGCGACCCTCGACACGCTGGTGGCGATGGGCCGCTGCTCGGACGTCATCGTGCTGGGCCGGCCCGGCGCCGACCCCGAGAACGTGGCGCCGGCGACCGTCGAGGCCGCCATCCACGAATGCGCGCGCGCCGTCATGATCGCCCCGCCCAATCCCGGGAGCGGCGGCTTCGACAACGTGATCGTGGCGTGGAACGGCAGCTTCCAGGCCGCGCGCGCCGTCGAATATGCCCTGCCCTTCCTCGCCAAGGCGTCGAGCACCACCATCCTGGTGGTCGGCAGCACGCCCGACGATGTCGGCGCGGCCTACCTTGCGCGCAATCTCGGCCGGCATGGGATCAAGACCACCATCGACGCCATCGATCCCGGCGCCGTATCGGGCCGCGCCCGCGGCCGCGCCCTGCTCGACTACACCCACGGCAAGGGCTCCGACCTGCTGGTGATGGGCGCCTATGGCCGCGGCCAGGTCATGAGCTTCCTCGGCTTGGGCGGCGCCACCGGCAAGGTGATCTCGTCCTGCCGCGTACCTCTGTTGATGGCGCATTAAGCGCCGAGCGATCCGCCGATCTTGTCGAGCATCGAGGCCAACCCTTCTTCGCGATTGGCCGCATTGTCCCTGCCGTCGAGGAAGGCGACCTGCTCGACGAGCAGCAGGCGCGTGCCCTTGCCGTCGGCTGAAAGCGCGATCGTGGTGAGCGACACCGAGACCGGCTCGCCGCGGCTGGTCATTGACCCTCTCGAGGTTCTCGTCGCTGCGCGAACCATAGAGCGTGTCGGCGACGAAGCGGCCATCCTCGTCGGTGAGAAACTGGTCCTCGAGCGCGATATCGGCACTTTCCTCGACCAGCGAGGTCATGCCAAGCGCCCGGCACATCCCACTGGGCGCGCGCCTTGGGCTCGGCCCAGGCGGCGAAGACCCGCTGTGGCCCGGCCTTGTAGCGCCGCTCCAGGCGGATCGTGCCGTGCTGGACCGAGCACGCCGTCATTGCATCTCCAGGGACCGGGCGAGGTTGTCGAACAGGCCGCGCGTGCCCTGCTCACGGACCCCGGCGTCGTCGTAGCCGTCAAGGAACACGGCCTGCTCGGTGTAGATCAGGCGTGTGCCGGTGCCGGCCGGCTTGAACTCGGTGGTGCCGAGCGAGACGGAGATGCGCGTCTCGTCGAGGTGCAATTCATAGGTCAGCACGATGCGCTCGTCGGGCACGATGTCCTGGTAGATCGCATTGTAGGAGTGGATCGGCCCGCCCGATGGCCCGCCGCTCACGCTCTCGCGGCCACCCACCTTGAAGTCGAGCTTCAGGTTCGACTTCTCCCAATCCTCGGGGCCGCCGAACCACCGCGCCTTCGACTTGGCATCGGCATAGGCCGCGAACACGCGGCTCGGCGGCGCGCTGAACGTGCGCTCGATGGTGAAGGTCGCGTGCTTGGTCGAACGTTCGGTCATTTGCTGCTCCTACGCTGCGCGCTGTTGGCCGAATAGCCGGTCGAGATTGCCGAGGCCGATGCGTGTGCCTTCTTCGCGGCCGGCGATGTCGTCGTAGCCGTCGAGGAAGGCCCCCTGCTCGGTCAGTACCATCCGCGTACCGCCGACCACGGCGAAGAATTCGATGGTCGCGAGCGACACCGAGATGTGCCGATCGTCGAGATGCATGTCGTAGGCGTAGACGATGCGCTGATCGGGCACGATGTCGAAGTAGTGTGAGTCGACGATGTGCCGGGTCCCGCCCAGCTGGGACCGGTCCCGACGTATTGAGCGTGCCGCCGACGCGGAAGTCGAAAACGTGCCCGTCGTCGGCCATTCGGCGTGGCAGTAAGCCCAGGCGGTCTTCGCCTCCTTGCTCGACCAGGCGGCGAACACGCGCGCCGGCGTCGCGGGATAGACGCGCTCTATGGTGAAGGTCGCGTGCTTGGTGGTGCGGATCGTCATTTCCTGCTCCGGGGTTTGTTGTTGGGATCGGGCTCGACCAGAAACGCGCCCAGTCGATCGAGGCGCCGCTCCCAGCTGGCGCGCCGCTCGCTGATCCAGCGCTCGGCCGAGTGCAGCACTTGCGGCTCGATGCGGCAGGTGCGCACGCGGCCCACCTTCTGCGACCGCACCAGGCCGCTCGCCTCCAGCACCGCGAGATGCTGCACCACCGCCGACAGGGTCATGTCGAGCGGTTGGGCGAGCTCGCTCACCGAGGCCGGGCCCTGGCTCAGCCGCTCGACCATGATGCGCCGCGTCGGGTCGGCCAGTGCCTGGAAGGCGAGGTCGAGGGGTGCCGGCTGATAGTTAAGCATACACTTAACTATTGTCTCAAGACGCGGTTTTCAAGGGCTTTTTTGACGGCAAAAAAGCTTACGGGCAGGCGCCGGCGGACTGGGTCACGACGTCGGAGTTGCTGCAGGCCGAGCAGGCATTGCCGTAGGTCTTGCGGGTGCCGTCGCGATGCAGGCCGCAGGCCGGGCGGTAATCGCGGGTGCACATCTGCGGTCGCGGATCGGCGCACGGGCCGCCCGCGACCGGCATCGATTCGGGGGCGAGCTCGCCGCGGACCATCATGAACATGAAGGGTTGCGGCTTGTAATCGCTCAAGCGGAAAGCGGAAACTGCCGTTGCAACAGCAGCGGCGCCAGCGGGCGCGCCATGGCGATATGCAGGTCGGCGACGTTGCCGGCCTGCGCCTCGTCGGTGATGGCGGCCTCGATGACGTCGGGCGTGGCCGAGATCACCTTCACCGGAATTTTGATGCGCGTGCCGCCGCCCTGTTGCTTGTCGACGATCGCCTGCCAGGTCTTTTCCGCGGCGGCGCGATTGGCCGGCGTCGTGTCGCGATGGCGCAGGATCAACGCCCAGTCGACGAAGGAGAGCGCGCCGGGATCGTTGTCCTCGACCAGCACCACCGCGAGCTCGGCCGGCGTCAGCGCGCGCGGGATCGACTTCACGAAGCCGACGGGCGGCGCCTTCTCGCCGGCGACGACGCGCGCCAGCAATTCGTCCCAACCCTCCTCGCTGCCGCGATAGAGGCGGTATCGTGAGCGCACGTAACGGTCGATGTCCTTCGCCGCTGTGTCGTTCTTGGCGGCGCGGGCGATGGCGATGGAGCGCGCGGCAAACCAGAAGCCCAGCGCGTCGAGCGGCGTGCCCTCGAGCTGCGACACGGCGAGTTGGTAGACATCCTGCAGATTGTCGGGCTCTGCCGTCACCGATTCGCGGTAGTAGCGCCGCGCCTTGTCGTAATCCTTGACCTGAAGGGCAGCGTAGCCCAGCGCGCCGTTGAACACCGCGCTCATCTGTTCCTTGGTGCGCATGAAGGTGGCGTCGTCGAGCGATGCCGGCTTCTGCCACTTGGCGAGCGCCGCGACGCCGCGCTCGGCGCCGGCGACCATGGGCTCGGTCGCGGTCTTGTCTCCCTGCACGGCCCGTGCGCGGGCGGCGTAGACCCGATGGGCCAGCGCATGGACATTGTCGGCATCGATCTGCAGCAGCTTGCCGGCGACGAAGTCGGCCTTGGCCGGCTCCTTGGCGGCCATCCAGGCGGCCATCGCATGCTCGAGCGATTCGGTGCGGAGCACGCTGCCGGGATACCAGGCGGCGAAGACCTCCATCGCCGTGGCGCGCCTTGCAGGATCCTGCGTCTTGAGCGCCGCCTGGAAACTGTCGTACTCGGCGGGATTGGCGAAGCTGCTGCGTGCCTGGCCAGCCGCATCGGGCGACTGGACGGCAAGCGCCAGCGACAAGACGAGGACAATCCACCGCAACACGATCACTGCATCTCCTTTTCTTCGCCGCGGCCCCGTCTGTTCTGCCTGGAAAGGCCGTGACCGCTTTGTCGAATTAAGGCAGTGTATGCCATACGCGTTCTGGCTACCCAGTACGCAAACAGAACGGTGATCTGCTCGCAGCGCTCGTCGCGGTCAAGCAAGAGCCATGGCGTCCGCAAGTCGTCTCGCTGCTGGGCGCCGCGCCGCCGCCGGCCGTGCTGGTCCAACCTGCCGCGCTGACGGCGATCGCCGACCAGGCCGAGTTCATCGGCCGTGCCGCCGCGGTCGACAAGGTCGAGCTGCGTGCCCGCGTCAAAGGCTTCCTCGGCGAGCGCAAATTCAACGACGGCGACATGGTGAAGAAGGACGAGGTCGTCTTCACCATCGAGCCCGAGACCTATCAGGCCGCAGTCGACCAGAAGGTCGCCCAGCGCGATTCCATGCAGGCGGCGCTGACCAAGAAGGCCGAGTCCTCAGCGCGCCACCGAACTGTTGCGCAGCAACACCGGCACCAAGCAGACCTACGACCAGCGCCTCAGCGAGCAGCTCCAGGCCAAGGCGAACCTCGAGGACGCCCGCGCCCAGCTGCGCGACGCCGAGATCCAGCTTTCCTACACCACCATCCGGTCGCCGATCGCCGGCCGCATCGGCCGCGCCGCGGTATCGCCCGGCAACCTGGTCGGGCCCGACTCGGGCGTGCTGGCGACGGTGGTGAGCGAGAGCCCCATCCGTGTGCTCTTTCCCGTCACCCAGCGCGAGCTGCTGGACGCCAAGCGCGATGCCCAGATCGGCGATCCGCCGCAGGTCCGGCTGAAGCTGGCCGACGGCAGCATCTACAAGGAAAAGGGCAAGATCGACTTCATCGACATCACCGTCGATTCCAAGACCGACGGCCAGATCGTCCGTGCGACCTTCGACAACAAGGACAACCTCCTGACCGACGGCCAGACGGTCCGCGTCGTCCTCGAGGAGATCCAGCCGCAGACGGCCGTGAGGTCGTAGCCCAGCAGGCGGTCGCCCTCGACCAGGTCGACAGCCGCGTACGCGACAGCACAGGGGACACGCTGCGCCGCATCAAGACCGGCATCGTGCGCGGCGGCCAGCTGGTCGTGACGGAAGGGCTCAAGGAAGGCGAGAAGGTCGTCATCCAGGGCCAGCAGCGCATCCGCGACGGCATGACCGTGGCGCCGAGCGCGGCGCCGGCCCAGCCCAAGCAGTAATGCCATGACCATCTCGTCGCTGTTCATCCGCCGGCCGCGGCTGGCCTTCGTCGTCTCGGCGGTCATCACCATCGCTGGCCTGCTCGCCATCACGGCGCTGCCGGTGGCGCAGTTCCCCGACATCGTGCCGCCGCAGGTGCGCGATCACCGCGACCTATCCCGGCGCCTCGGCCCAGGCGGTCGAGGAGAGCGTGGCGCAGGTGATCGAGGGTCAGGTCAACGGCGTCGAGAAGATGCTTTACATGAAGTCGACGTCGGGCGGCGACGGCAGCTATGCACTGACCGTGAGCTTCGAGGTCGGCACCAACCCCGACCTCAACACCGTCAACGTCACAAACCGCGTCAACGCCGTGCTGGCGCTGCTGCCGCCCGAGGTCCAGCAGCTCGGCGTCACCACCAAGAAGCAGTCATCCTCGCTGCTGCAGGTCGTGGCGGTCTATTCGCCCAAGGGCAGCCGCGACGGGCTGTTCCTCTCGAATTTCTCGACCATCACCTTGCTCGACACCTTGCGCCGCGTGCCGGGCGTCGGCGATGCTACGCTGTTCGGCGCGCTCGACTACTCGATGCGCATCTGGCTCAACCTCGACCGCATGTCGAGCCTCGACATCACGGCCGACGACGTGGTCAAGGCCGTGCAGGCGCAGAACGTCCAGGCGGCAGTCGGCCTGGTCGGCGCCGCGCCGCTGGTCGACGAGGTCGGCTTCCAGCTCAACATCACGACGCAGGGCCGCCTGGTCACCACGGGCGAGTTCGAGGATATCGTCGTGCGCGCCCGGCCCGACGGCGGGCTGGTGCGCATCAAGGACATCGCCCGCGTCGAGCTCGGCGCCAAGACCATGGATCTGATCGGCCGCTACAACGGCAAGCCGGCGTCCGGCATCCAGATCTACCAGCTGCCCGGCGCCAATGCGCTCGATACAGCGCAGGGCGTGCGCAAGGCGCTGAAGGAGCTCGAGCCACGCTTCCCCGACGACGTCTCCTACAACGTCATGTACGACACCACGGTGTTCGTGCAGGCCACGATCGAGAGCGTGATCCACACGCTGATCGAGGCCTTCGTGCTGGTGGCGATCGTGGTCTTCATCTTCCTGGGCAACTTCCGCGCCACGCTGATCCCCATCATCGCCGTTCCGGTGGCGCTGATCGGCACCTTTGCCGTCATGCTGGCGCTGGGCTTCTCGGCCAACACCATCTCGCTGCTGGCCCTGGTGCTCGCGATCGGCATCGTGGTCGACGACGCCATCGTCGTGGTCGAGGCGGTCGAGCACATCCTCGAGCACGAGCCCGACCTCACGGTCGCCCAGGCGACCGAGAAGGCGATGGGCGAGATCACGGCCCCCATCATCGCCATCACCCTGGTGCTGCTGTCGGTGTTCGTGCCGATCGCCTTCATTCCCGGCATCAGCGGCCAGCTGTTCCGCCAGTTCGCCGTGGCGGTGTCGGTCGTCGATGGTGATCTCGGCCATCATGGCGCTGTCGCTATCGCCGGCGCTGTGCTCGCTGATCCTGCGCCATCGCAAGAAGCCGCGCGGCGTCATGGCCTGGCTGCAGGGCGGCATCGACAAGAGCCGCGACGGCTACGTCCGGGTGGTGACGCCGATCGCGCGGCGCGGCTTCATCTCCCTGCTGCTGGTCGCGGGCTTCGCGGTAGTCACCGGCGGCGTCGGCAGCCTGGTGCCGTCGGGCTTCCTGCCCGACGAGGACCAGGGCGCCTTCATGGCCGAGGTCCAGCTGCCCGACGCCTCCTCGACCAACCGCACCTTGAAGTCGATCGAGGAGGTCGAGCAGACGATCATCGGCAAGCCGTGGATGCAGAGCGTCTTCACCGTCTCGGGCTACAGCCTGCTCGACGGCCTGAACCTGCCCAACCGCGGTCTGGTCGTCGTCGAGCTGAAGCCGTTCGCCGAGCGCAAGGACCCGACGCTGACGGTATTCGCTGCCCTGCAGGAGGTGAACAGGGCCTTCACCCAGATCGCCTCGGCCAATGTCTTCGCCTTCAACCTGCCGCCCATCATGGGGCTGGGCAATTCGTCAGGCTTCGAGTTCGTCGTGCAGTCGCTGGCCGGCGCACCGCCGGTCGATCTCGCGGCCGTCGCGCGCGGCCTGATGATCTCGGCGCAGACCGCGCCCGAGCTCGCCAACGTGTTCACGACCTATGCCGCGACGACGCCGCAGATCAACCTCAAGCTCGACCGCGAGCGCGCCCAGCAGCTCGGCGTCAGCATCTCCGACATCTTCTCGGCGATGCAGACCACGCTCGGCGGCACCTACACCAACGACTTCAACCTGTTCGGCCGCGTCTGGCAGGTCAAGGTCCAGGCCGACGCGCCCGACCGCGGCAACGTCAACGACGTGTTCCGCGTGCGCGTGCGCTCGTCGAACGGCGAGCTGGTGCCCTTGCAGGCCGTGGCCAACATCGAGCTGGTGACCGCACCCTCCTCGATCGTGCGCTACAACAATTTGCGCTCGGTCGTGCTGAACGGCGCGCCGGCGCCGGGCTTCTCCTCCGGCCAGGCGATCGCCGCCATGGAGCGGCTCGCCAAGTCGACGCTGCCCAACGGCTACGGCTTCGAATGGACCGGCACGGCGCTGCAGGAGAAGGCGGCGAGCGGCCAGACCGGCTTCATCCTGGCGCTGGCCGTGCTGTTCGCCTACCTGTTCCTGGTCGGCCTCTACGAGAGCACGGCGATCCCGATCGCCGCCCTGCTGTCGGTCGTGGTCGGTCTCTTTGGCGCGGTGCTGGCGCTGTTCCTCACCGGGCTCGACAACAACATCGTGCCGCTGCTCGGCGTCGATCGTGCTGATCGCGCTCGCCGCCAAGAACGCCATCCTGATCATCGAGTTCGCCATGGAGGAGCGCGCCCACGGCAAGGACATCGTGACCGCCGCGACCACGGCCGCCGGCCTGCGATTCAGAGCGGTGATGATGACCTCGTTCGCCTTCATCCTGGGCCTGGTGCCGCTGGTCATCGCCACCGGCGCCGGCGCCGCGACCCAACGCGCCGTCGGCACCGCGGTGTTCGGCGGCATGATCGCGGCCTCGATGCTGGGCATCTTCGTGATCCCCGGCCTGTACGTTGCCTTCCAGACCTTCCGCGAGAAGGTGAAGGGGCTCGGAGCCAAGCCCGCCACGGTCCAGTACAAGGTCGTGGATCCGGGCGATTAGAGCGTGATGATACTTGGGGCAATCGCCTTTCTTTGAACGACGAGGCTTTTCTGTCGTCCTGAGCGTAGCGAAGGACCTCATCGCCGCTCGCCAGAATGACTTTGTACACACCGGCATGAGATCCTTCGCTACGCTCAGGATGACGAAAAAGGCGTTGATTCGAACGAGTGTCATCACGCTCTCGGAGCACTCTTGAGCGGACATGGACGTCCGCGGTCCGGCGCAGCGAGATGAGTTCCCGAGGTTTCGGCGGAAGGTCGTAGCGGTGCTTGGGAAGTCGACCCACTAGCCATTGGGCTCGCCGGGGAATTCGGACATTTCCGCTATTATCGCTACCAGTTTTCGCTCGGCCGGAAGGGCCCGCCCGGCGGGGCCTGGGCGCGATAGGTATCGGATGAACGATGCATAGAGCGGAGCCGCCGCGAGGCGACACGCGGGAAATATAATCCAAGTTATGTCTGAAATCAACCGCGGTTCCATTTTGGCGGACCGTAGACCGCCAAAAAACCTGGCACGCATCGATGCCAGCAGTGCTGGCAAATTCCCCATCGCGCTTCGCGCGATGGGGAGCATGAGTTTCGCCTACACCTTGCCCACGAGCTGGTCGCGGATCGGCAGGCTGCGGATGCGCTTGCCGCAGGCGGCGAAGATCGCATTGGCGAGCGCCGGCGCGACCGGCGGCACGCCGGGCTCGCCGACGCCGCCCATCGGCTTGTCGAACGCCGTCGTGTTCACCAGATGCGTCCGGATCTCCGTCGGCGCGCCGTCCATGCGGGCCAGTTCGTAGCCGTCGAAGTTCTTCTGCACGACGCGGCCGTTCTTGAAGGAGATCTCGCCCAGCGTCGCCAGGCTGATGCCCTGCACGGCCGCCCCCTCGAGCTGCGAGCGCACGCGGTCGGGATTGACCACGGCGCCGCAGTCGAAGGCGATGTCGACGCGCGGGATGGTGAGCTCGCCCTTGGACCCGATCGCCACTTCCGTGACGACGGCGGTGTAGCTGACGAAGCTGCGATGCGCGGCAATGCCGAGCCCGCGGCCCTGCTCCAGCTTGCGGCCCCAGCCGGCTTCGGCCGCCGCCTTCTCGACGACGCCGCGCAGCCGCCCGGTGTCGAACGGGTAGCGCTTGGGATCCTCGCCGTAGAGCCAGCCATCCGCCATCGCCCCGGCATCGATCAGGCGCGGCGGCCCGATCAGCTCCAGCAGGTAGTCCTTGGGATCGCGTCCCACGGCCGCCGCCAGTTCCGCCACGAACGACTGCAGCGCGAAGGCGTGAGGCACGTTAGTCACCGAGCGGAACCAGCCCACGCGTGTGTGCGCGGCGGCCTCGCCCGTCTCGACCCTGAGGTTGGGAATGGCGAAGGGATTGTCGACGGCGCCCATCGCCAGCTCGAGCGGTGCCTCGTGCTTGGGATCCGGCATGAACAGCGCGAAGATCGACGGCGCCACCGTGCGATGCAGCCACGCGACGGCCTTGCCGTTGGCGTCGACGCCCGCTTCCACCCGCTCCACCGACACGGTGTGGAAGAAGCTGTGCTGCAGGTCGTCCTCGCGGGTGAAGGTGAGCTTCACCGGCCGGCCGGCCATGGCGCACCACCACGCCAGGTTCGCTGGCGAAGTCGGGCTTGGACTTGCGGCCGAAGCCGCCGCCCAGCAGCAGCGGGTGCACGATCACCTTGTCGATCGCCACGTTGAACCGCTTCGACAGGTCGGTGCGCACGCGTGAGGACCTGCGTGCCCACCCACACTTCGCAGCGATCGCGCTGCACATGCACAGTGCAGTTCAAGGGCTCCATCGCGGCGTGGATCAGAAACGGCAGTTCGTACACAGCGTGCACCTTGCGGGCGGCCGAACCCAGGGCCCCTTCGAAGTCACCGTCCTTGCGGACGACGACGCCGCCCCGGGCCGATGCCTCCTTCATCGAGGCCAGCAGCGCGTCCATCGAATAGCCGCCGTTCGGCCCGTCGTCCCACTGGACGTCGAGAGCGGCGAGTCCCTTCTTCGCGGCGCCCATGTGGTCGGCCACCACTGCCACTGCATCGTCCAGGCGCACGACCGTCACGGCGCTATCGCCGACGGGAAGCACATGCTTCACCGCCGGGCATCGCCTTGATCTTGGCGGCGTCGAAGCTCTTGCACCTTGCCGCCGAAGACCGGCGGCCGCGCCACGACGGCATAGGCCATGCCCTCGACGCGCGCATCGATGCCGAAGGTCGCCTTGCCCGTGGTGATGTCCATGTTGTCGATCAAGGGCATGTTGTCCTTGCCGATGTAGCGGAACTGGCTCGGGCCCTTGAAGACCAGCTTGTCCTGAGGCGGCACCGGACGCGCCGCCGCGCCCTTGGCCAGCGCGCCGAAGTCGAGGCGCTTGCCGCTGCCGGCATGTACGATGCCGTTGTTCTCGGCCTTGACCTCGGTGACCGGCACGCTCCAGCGTGCAGCGGCCTCCTGCTCGAGCATCTGGCGGGCCGCCGCGGCGATGCGGCGAAGCGGCTCGAAGTGGTGGCGCATGCTGCGCGAGCCGTCGGTGTCCTGGTTGCCGAAGCGCGTCTGATCGCCCGGCGCCTGCAGCACCTTCATGCGGCCGAGATCGGCCTCCAGCTCGTCAGCCACCACCATGCCGAAGCTGGTGCGGACGCCCTGGCCCATCTCGGCACGGATGCAGAGCAGGGTGACGGTGCCGTCCTCATGCACCGGCAGCAAGAGACGCGGATCGTCCTTCAGCCCGCCGGGCATGCCGTCACCGCCGAACTTCTTCTCCTGTGCCTGCGCCGGCGAAGGAAGCCGGACCGAAAGGACGAAGCTGCCCGCGGCGAGACCGAGCAGAACCGAGCGGCGCGCGACGTTCGCGACTTGCATTGTGTTGGTCATGGTCATGCGCCTCCTATGCTGGCCGGAGGCGCGCTTGATGGCGGCGCGGATGCGCGGGTAGGTCCCGCAGCGACAGAGATTGCCGCTCATGGCATCGAGGATCTGCTGGTCGGTGGGATTGGGCGTGTCCTTGAGCAGCGACGCCGCCTGCATGATCTGCCCGGTCTGGCAGTAGCCGCACTGCGCGACATTGAGCTCGCGCCAGGCCTTCTGCACTGGGTGATTGCCGTCGGCCGACAGGCCTTCGATGGTGACGACCGCTTGGCCCTCGATGGTGCCGACCTGCACCTGGCAGGAACGCATTGCCGTGCCGTCGATATGCACGGTGCACGCGCCGCACAACGCTTGCCCGCAGCCGAACTTGGTGCCGGTCATGCCGACGACATCGCGCAGATACCAGAGAAGCGGCATCTCCGGATCGCCGGTGAAGTCTTGCGCTTTTCCATTGACGGTGAACTTGCTCATGGCTGGCCTCCAAAGAGTGTTGGCGAACGATCACGTTCGCGCGCCACGGTGCTTGCTTGAGCACCTCGATCGATCGGATGTCCTAGGACGATCTACGTATGGAAAGGCAGCGATCGAGGTCGCCGCGAGCCTAGCCGACTTGGTCGCGGTTCTCCATGGCCAGTCGCGCTTACCTTGCCACCGGCTGCACGGCAGGGGCACAGCCAGGACCTGCCCATCGGATCGCAGACCCGCCGGTGTGTCCGACCTTCGTCAGGGCCAGACCGGCACGCCGTCCAGCCCGGCCGTCTCCGGCAGGCCGCAGATCAGGTTGGCGTTCTGCACCGCCTGACCGGCCGCACCCTTTCCGAGATTGTCGACCACGCCCATCGCGATCACCAGATTGCGCTCGGGATCGGCCGCATAGCTGACGAAGGCGAGGTTCGAGCCGGTCGCCCATTTCGTCTGCGGCGGCTTGTCGGTCACGCGGACGAACGCCCGCCCGGCGTAGAAGCGCCGGGCCGCTTCCAGGCACTGGTCCGTGGTGGCGCGGCCGCGGCAGTAGATCGTGGCGAGGATGCCCCGCGTCATCGGCACCAGATGCGGCGTGAACACCAGCCCGGCCGCGCTGCCGCCGCTCAGCGTCTCGATCGTCCTGGCGATCTCGGGCATGTGGACGTGCTTCAGCAGACCGTAGGGCACCAGGTTCTCGTTGCTCTCGGCGTAGCCGAACTTGCTATCGCCGCCCCGGCCGGCACCGGAGATGCCGGTCTTGGCGTCGATCACGATGTTGCCGGGCTCGATCAGCTTGTCGGCCAGGAGCGGTGCCAGCGCATTCAGCACCGCCGCCGGGAAACAGCCCGGGTTGGCAACGCGGCTCCGACCCTCGATCTCGGCTGGCCAGACGTCGGCCAGGCCGTACGCCCAGCCCTCGACATAGCGGTGGTCGCCGCCGATATCGACGATCTTCACGTCCTCAGGCACACGCGCCAGCGCCTCGGCCGAGGCGCCCGTGGGCAGCGACGCGAACAGCACGTCGAGCTTCGGCAAGGCCGAAGGGTCCCACTTCTCGATCACCAGGTCGGCGAGCTTGGCCGGCACACCGGGGAAGCGGTCGACCAAACGGCTGCCGGCGCTGCCCTCGCCTGCGGCGTAGGTGAGCTCGAAAGAAGGATGGCTCGCGACCAGGCGCATCGCCTCGCCGCCGCCAAAACCGCTGATCCCGACGATGCCGACGCGAATACTCATGATGGTGTCCTCTGGGGTTTGGGCAAAACAAAACCCCCGAAGCCGAGGGCTGCGGGGGTTCAGGAACGCGGGCCGAAGCGACTCCGGCGGATGGGACCTACGGTGAGGTCACCACGCGGACGGACGCTGATCGACGCGCAGCCCGAAGAGCCGCCGCTTGGGTGCAGCGACGTCGGCGTCGGTCAAAAAGGTTCGAGTTCCTGAGCATGTCGTTCGACACTGTCGCCATCTACATTGATCGTCAAGTGGAATGCGGTGCGAGCAATAGAAGCGTCTCATACTAGCTGTTCCAAGGCGGCTTCCCAACCGTGGGCACAAATCGATAGTGGCAGGAGTTGATTGAGTTGCTGAGTTCGTACTCACCATTGCCGCGACCGACGAAATCCATGATTGCCCCTGAGGGGTCCTTGTAGGTCGCAGCAATCTTGCCGTCGCTTTTGACAGGCTCGGAAAACAGCCTCCGGGCATAGTTGACGCCAAGCGTCAGCACGCCGTTAGAAACGTCCACCGTGTAGGTTTGGCCCCATCCGGTGCAGGCCTGTATCGACTTCTCCGGGATTAATTCCGTGCGGTATGTCGTGCTCTCTGCCTGAGCTTGGGTGGCAAGCACCCCCAGCACTCCAGCAATCGTCATGTAGCGCATCGAATATCCTCCCGTGCTGCTTCTTGTCGGCCCCGCTCATGAATGATGTCGTCGATCCGCCTCATTCGCCGTTGGGTGTCGGCTGGCGCGGATGGATGTAGTCCTTGAAATCGTCGAAGCCCTTCCACGTCGGCTCCGGCGGCCGGTAGTCCGGCCGTGGCGCATATGTCGACGGCGCCTCGGCGCCCGGCGTCACGATGTAGCGCGGGCAGTTGGGGAAGATCGCACGCGCCTGCACGCGCACCAGGAGCTGGGCGCCGGCGAAGCGTTGCATCAAGGGATCGTCGCGGCTGACGCTCGCCGTGCCGTTCACGCGCAAGCGCCGCGGCTTCTCGCCCATGTCGATGAACAGCAGTCCCACGCCCGGATTGGCCAGGATGTTGCCCAGGCTCTTGAACATGCCGTTGCCGTCGTAGTCGGGAAAGGCGAAGCTCGCCCGGCCCGATCACCTTCACGAAGCCCGGCGCGCCGCCCTTGAAGGAGCAGTCGGGCCTGCCCTCGGCGTCGGCCGTCGCCAGGAAGAAGAACATCGCCTTCTCGATGAAGGCGCGGTCGTTGTCGGTGAAGACCTGGCGCGTCAGCTTCTCTTCCAGCCGGTCGGAGATCCGCCGGCTGTCGAACTGGTCCTGCAGACGGCGGTTGCCGTTGTGGAACATGATGCTGTCGCGCATGCGTCCCCTCCCCATTCGCACCGATCGACGGAAGTTGGAGCCGTCGGCCTTCTACCGTCCCCTTGAATGTCAGGTTTGCCCGTGTTGGGCAATCGCACGAAACACACGCTCGCTCGTCGCCGGCATGTCGAGGTCGATGACGCCGAGCGGCGCCAGCGCATCCAGGACCGCGTTCATGATGGCCGGCGGCGCGCCGATCGTACCCGCTTCGCCGCAACCCTTGGCGCCCAGCGGATTGTGCGTGCAGAGCGTGGTGTTGGTTTCCAGCCTGAACGGCACGAAGTTGTCGGCGCGCGGCATGCAATAGTCCATGAACGAGCCGGTCTCGAGCTGGCCGCTCTTGGGGTCGTAGACCGCGTTCTCGTACAACGCCTGGCCGATGCCCTGGACGAGGGCCCCGTGCACCTGGCCCTCGACGATCATGGGATTGATGATGCGTCCGAAATCGTCGGCGCCGGTAAGATTGACCAGCGCCACGACCCCGGTCTCGCGATCGATCTCGATCTCGGCAACGTAGCAGCCGGCGGGGTACGTGAAGTTGGTCGGGTCATAGAAGGCCGTCTCGTCGAGACCGGGCTCCAGCGTGTCGATCGGGAAGTTGTGCGGCACATAGGCTGACATGGCGACCTGAGCGAATGTCGCGGCGCGGTCGGTGCCGACCACCGCGAACTTGCCATCGGCGAACTCGATATCCGCCTCGTCCGCCTCGAGCATATGGGCGGCGATCTTCTTGCCCTTGTTGACGATCTTGTCCATCGCCTTCACCAGCGCCGTGCCGCCGACCGCCAGCGAGCGCGAGGCATAGGTCCCCATGCCGAACGGGATCTTGGAGGTGTCGCCGTGAACGATCTCGACCTGGTCGAAGGCCAGGCCCAAGCGATCGGAGACCAGCGGGCGAATGTCGTCTCGTGGCCCTGGCCATGGCTGTGCGAGCCGGTGAAGACGGTGATGCCGCCGGTCGGGTGCACGCGCACCTCGGCACTTTCGTAGAAGCCGGCGCGCGCCCCGAGCTGGCCCGCCATCACCGAGGGCGCCATGGCGCAGGCCTCGATATAGGTGGCGATACCGATGCCGCGCAGCTTGCCGCGCTGCCGCAGCGGCCTGCCGCCGCTGCTCGAAGCCGGCGTAGTCGGCGGCCTTGAGCGCCATGTCGAGGGTCGCGAAGTAGTCGCCGCTATCGTAGGTCAGCGCCACCGGCGTGGTGTAGGGAAAGGCCCCGTTGGCGATGAAATTTCGCCGGCGCAGTTCGACCGGATCGATCTTCATCTCGCGCGCCGCCTGATCGACCAGTCGTTCCACGACAAGCGTCGGCTTCCGGGCGTCCGGCGCCGCGATACGCGTCGACCGGCGCGGTGTTCGTGAGACCGCCTTGACCTCGACATGGATCAGCCGGCGTCGTGTACGGTGCCGGCCAGCAGCGTGCCGTAGCACTAGGTCGGCATCGCCGTCGCGAAGCTGCCGAGATAGCGCGCCGATGATTGGCCAAGGTCGCGACCTCGCATGGCCAGGAACTTGCCGTCCTTGTCCGAACGCGAGCTCTGCCTTCGTGAGATGGTCACGCGCCATGGTTGTCGGTGAGGAAGATCTCGCTGCGGTCCGCCGTCCATTTGACGGGCCGCCCGAGCTTGGCGGCAAGCCACAACACCAGGGCTTGCTCGTTGTAGATCGAGCCCTTGGTGCCGAAGCCACCGCCGACGTCGGGCGCGATGACGCGCAGCTTGTGCTCGGGCAATTGAAGGACGAAAGCGGCGATCAGCAGCCGGTGCGACGTGCGGCGCTCTGACTCGTGGTGTAGAGCGTATAGTCGCCGGTTGCGAGCGTCGAGCTCGCCGATGGCGGCGCGCGGCTCCATCGGATTCGAGACCAGCCGGTTGTTCACGATGCTCGAGCGCGCGTCACGTGGCTGGCGCGAGAGAAGGCAGCGGCGACCGCGGTCGCGTCGCCGAGATGCCAATCGAAGCGAGATTCCCGGGCGCGCCCTCAAAGAGTTGCGGTGCGCCTGGCTCTATCGCCTTGTCGGAGGCGACCACTGCCGGCAATTCTTTGTACGAGACGTCGATCAACTCGGCTGCCGCTTCCGCCTGGTGCCGCGTCTCGGCGACGACCACCGCCACCGGGTCGCCGACATGGCGCACCTTGCCCTGGGCAAGCAGCGGGCGGGGCGGTTCGGCCATCGGCGAGCCGTCCTTGGAGGTGACCATCCAGCCACACGGCAGGCCACCGACCTGCAGATCGGTGCCCGTGAAGATCGCCGCGACGCCCGCTGCTGCCGCCGCATTGGCCGTGTCGATGCCGGCGATCTCGGCATGGGCATGCGGGCTACGCAGCAGGTAGGCGTGAAGCTGGCGCGGCCGGTTGATGTCGTCGGTGTAAGTGCCCCGGCCAGTGAGGAAGCGCCTGTCTTCCTTGCGCCGGACCGACGTTCCAATGCCGATGCTTCCCATGGCTCATCCCTCCAGTCAGGTAGGTTCAGCATGCCTGGGCCAAGGACGATCAACGAGCGTGCAAGGCCGCCGGAGCTACAAGCAGCCTATTTCTGGAAAACCTTACGCCTTTGGTTCCCGGGACGCCTGGGGATTTGCATCGCCCAGTCTCTCAGACCGGTGCAATTTGCATACCGATTTGGAGGCTATCCGCCCGAGCGGAGGGCAGCGCGATGGCATGCATCCTGGCGCCGTGGAACGTGATGCTTTCGGCCATGCCACCCCTCTTTTCATGCTCCTCTCCCCCTAGCGGTCCCTAGCGGGAGAGAGGAACATGAACGATGGGTCCACTCTCTTGCCTTACTGCATCGTCGACCGCAGCGTCGGCACGAGGCGCTGGATGACCATCTTTTCGCGGTCCAGGCAATCCGGCACGCGCGGCGCGATCTTGGTCTTCCAGTAGTCCGTCTCGTACACCGCCTTGTACTGCGCCTCGCGCTCGGCCTCGCTGTGGAAGCGGCGGATCCAGATGTAGGTGGAGGCGTCCGTCTCACCGCGGAAGCTGCCGCAGATCACCATGCCCTTGGAGATCTGGAACGGGATGATCTCCTCCTCCATGATCTTCACCCACTCGTCCATCTTGCCCGGCCGCACGAAGTATTGGCGCAGTTCATAGAAAGCCATGCTGTCGTCTCCTCTCGATTTTCCGTTAGATCATGTCCTGTCGGTGCCGGCGCCGATGCGATCGCTGAGCGCCCTGTCGTGCAGGGTCGTGTCCTGGCCCGGTGGGGCGACGCGGACGGCATCTTCAAGGCTCAGCGTCTGGCGCCACTCCTCTTCCGGCCGCGAGCGTCCGTCGTAGCCGATCTGGTCGACGCCCCAGTAGAGCTCGAGGTGATGCCCGTCGGGATCGAGGAACTCGACCGAGACCTGGCAGCCGGCGCGGCGGCGACCCTCGAAGACGATCTTGGCGCCGTACTTCTGCAGATGGTCGCGGGCGCGGAACACCTCGTCGAGGGTCGCGAGCTCGAAGGCGATGTGATGCAGGGTTTTCTTGGCGTCGCCCGTCGCGGGCAGGCCGCCGATCAGCGCGAGGCAATGGTGATCGCCGTTGCAGCGCAGGAACACCATGCCGCCCGGCATCTTGTCGCCGCCATAGATGTCGGAGATCCGGAAGCCCAGCACCTCGGTGTAGAAGCGCTTGGACGCTTCGATGTCGGAGACGTTGACCACCACGTGGCCGAGCTTCTGGACGGCGAAGGGCGGATTCATGCGACGAGCCTCCCGTGTTTCAGCCAGCATATCGCGTCGTCGAGGCGGTCGTCGCCCCAGAACAGCTCGCCCTTCACGGCGAAGGTCGGCGAGCCGAAGACGCCGAGCCGGCGCGCCTCGTCGGTGGCGGCGCCGTAGACGCCGCCGATCCGGTCGGACTGCGCCTCGCCCACGACCCGTGCCGGATCCTGGCCGACCTCCCCGAGGCTTGCCGTGAGGTTGGGCTCCATGCCTGGCTCCTGGCCGTCGACGAACCAGCGGCGATAGCTCGCCACGATATAGGGCTTGCCCCAGCCCTCTTCGAGGCCGAGCAGCGCCACGCGGTTGGCGAGGTCGAATTCCTGCAGGGGGTACGGCGCCGGCACCTTGACGGGCAGGCCGTACAGCCCGGCGCGGCGTTCGATGTCGCGCCACATGTAGCCCATCTTCACCGGCTTGTTGGCGAACGGGCTGTTGTTCTGCTCGCGCATGATGGCGCGCACGCTGAACGGCCGCCAGTTGAGCCGGATGCCCGTGGCCTGCTCGACCTTCTCCAGTCGCGACACGGTGAGATAGGTGTAGGTGCTCCCGGTCGAGAACCAGAAATCGATGGCGTCGGGCATGGACTACCTTTTGTGATGGCGCTCGGCCATCATGGCCCGAACGAAGCGCCCCAGAAAGGGCAGCAAGGGGAAGACGCATGGCGAAATCGCCCAATCAGCTTTCTGCAAGCGAGGCCGTGCTGCGCATGGCCCAGAAGCGGCTGAAGGCCCGCGACCTGGTCGAGGCCTGCCTCGACCGCATCGAGGCGCGCGAAGGCCAGGTCCATGCCTGGGAAGCGCTCGATCCCGACGGCGCGCGCAAGCGGGCCGACATCCTGGACAAGCGCAGCCGTCCTGCCGGCCCGCTGCACGGCATTCCGCTGGCGGTGAAGGACATCATCGCGACCAGGACGATGCCCACGACCTGCGGCTCGCCGATCTATCGCGACCACGTCGTCGGCAAGGATGCCGACTGCGTGACGCGGCTCGTGAAGGCGGGCGCCATCGTACTGGGCAAGGCGGTGACCACCGAGTTCGCCGGCGGCCATGCCGGCAAGACGCACAATCCGCACAACCTTCGCCACACGCCGGCCGGCTCCTCGTCGGGCTCGGCCGCCGCCGTCGCCGACTTCATGGCGCCGGTGGGCTACGGCACGCAGACCGCGGGCTCGGTGATCCGGCCGGGCGCCTTCAACGGCGTCGTGGCCTACAAGGGCAGCTACGGCTGGGCCGACATGACCGGCATCAAGGCCTATGCACCTTTCCTCGACACGCTGGGCTTCTTCGCCCGCGAGGCCAACGACCTGGCGCTGATCCGCGCCGCCTATGGCCATGCCCCGGCCGATCCATGCGGCGCAGGCGCCGCGCATCGGCCTGATCGGACGCCGTGGTGGGAGGTCGCCGAGCCCTACAACAGGAAGAACATCGAGGAAGCGGCGCACACGCTCCGCGCCGGCGGCGCCCGCGTGCGCGAATGGCAGGCGCCTGAGAACTGGGCGAACCTCATGCAGGCGCAGCATCGCATCATGACCAAGGAGGCGACGCAGTCTACGCCAAGGAACGCGCCCGCTCTTCCCACCTCTTCTCGCCCATCATGCATAGCGTGATGGAGGAGGGCGACGCCGTGAGCCGCAAGCAGTATGCCGACGCCAAGAAGCGCCGGCGCACCGCCCTGGCCCAGCTCGACGATGCGTGGAGCAAGTTCGACATCCTGCTGGCGCCGTCGGCCAAGGGCGAAGCACCGTCGGGCCTGGGGAACACCGGCGATCCCATCTTCAACCGCTTCTGGACGCTTCTGGGCACGCCCTGCATCGCCCTGCCGTTCAATACGGGCCCGTTCGGGCTGCCCCTGTCGGTGCAGCTCGTCGGGGCGCGCGGCACGGACGATCAGCTGATCGCCTGGGCGCGCTGGGTGGAGCGCAAGCTCTCGTGACCTTAAAGCTCGGCATG
>CBDIRH010000005.1:0-64178 GCA_965284145.1 Phreatobacter sp. | reverse complement strand
TCGTCGACGGCATCCAGAAGGTGCGGCCGGGGCAGGTGGTGCAGGCGACGGTCCTGCAGGCGGCGTCGGATGGTTAGGGCAAAAATCCGTCATCCCGACCGGAGCCTCGCGAAGCGAGGCGGAGCGGAGGGACCTGTTTTGTCGACGCATCCACAAGAGGAGGTCCCTCGGCTACGCCGTCCTGTGGGCGGCTTCGCTCGGGATGACGGAGGACAGCCATGATCTCCGGCATCTTCATCGACCGGCCGCGTCTGGCCTTTGTCGTCTCGATCGTCATCACGCTCGCCGGCCTGATCGCGATCTTCCAGATCCCCGTGGCGCAGTTCCCCGAGATCGTGCCGCCGCAGGTCTCGCTCACCGCCGCCTATCCCGGCGCCGATGCCGAGGTCGTCGAGACCACGGTGGCGCAGCCCATCGAGCAGCAGATCGTCGGCGTCGACAACGCGCTCTACTACCAGTCGGCCAGCGCCGCCGACGGCAGCTACAATCTCACCGTCACGTTCGCGCTCGGCACCGACCCCGACATCAATACGGTGAACGTCCAGAACCGCGCCCAGCTCGCCACGCCGCTTCTGCCACAGGAGGTCCAGCGCCAGGGCCTCGCAGTCCGCCAGAAGTCGGCGGCGCTCCTGCAGGTGATCACCATCAATTCGCCCAAGAACACCTTCGACGCGCTCTATCTCAACAACTACGCCACCATCAACGTCATCGACCAGCTGTCCGAGATCCGCGGCGTCGGCCAGGCGAGCCTGTTCGGCGCGCTCGACTATTCGCTGCGCCTGTGGCTCGACACCGACCGGATGACCGCCTTCAACCTCACGCCGACCGACGTGGTGCCGGCGCGCCTGCGAGCTCAGAACATGCAGCGCCGCGCTCGGCCGCATCGGCGCCGCGCCGGCGCCGCAGGCCAGCAGTTCCAGCTCACCATCAAGACCCAGGGCCGCCTGACGCGGCCCGACCAGTTCGACAACATCGTGATCCGCGCCAATCCCGACGGCTCGGTCGTGCGGGTCAAGGACGTCGCCCGCGCCGATCTCGGCGCCAAGAGCCAGGAGCGCTACAGCCGCTTCAACGGGTCGCCGTCGGCAACGATCGGCATCTTCCAGTCGCCCGGCGCCAATGCCGTAGAGGTGGCGACCAATGTCCGCAAGGTGCTGGACGAGCTGAAGCAGCGCTTTCCCGAGGATCTCGAGTACCAGGTGTTCTGGGATTCCACGGTGTTCGTGACCTCGACCATCGACGAGGTCGTGCACACGCTGGTCATCGCCTTCGTGCTGGTGGCGATCGTCGTGTTCCTGTTCCTGGGTAAGTTCCGGACGACCCTCATCCCGCTGGTCGCCGTGCCGGTGTCGATCGTCGGCACCTTCGCGGTCATGCTGCTGATCGGCTACTCGGCCAACACCGTCTCGCTGCTCGCCTTGGTGCTGGCGATCGGCATCGTGGTCGACGACGCCATCGTCGTCATCGAGAACGTCGAGCGCGTCATCGACGAGAACCCTGACCTCACCGTCCCCGAGGCGACCAAGAAGGCGATGGGCGAGATCACGGCCCCCATCATCGCCATCACCCTGGTGCTGCTGTCGGTGTTCGTGCCGATCGCCTTCATTCCCGGCATCAGCGGCCAGCTGTTCCGCCAGTTCGCCGTGGCGGTGTCGACCGCCATGCTGATCTCGGCCGTCAACGCCTTGACCTTGAGCCCGGCGCTCTGCTCCGTGCTGCTGAAGCGCGGCGACCATGGTCGAGCGCGACCTCCGGCACAGGGCATGCAGCGCGTGCTCGGCGCCATCGACTGGGTGCGCGACGGCTATGTCGCGCATCGTGCGCCGCCTGGTGCGACTGGCGATCTTCGGCGTCGTCGTGGTCACATGCGCGGCGTGCGGCATTGCGGCGAGCTCTGCGTCGCAGCCGCAGGGCTTCCTGCCGACGGAGGACCAAGGTGCGTTCTTCGTCGCCATGCGCCTGCCTCGAGGCACGCCGCGCCCGGCGCACGGCCGACCTCGTCAAGGAGGTCGAGGACATCATCCGGCCGATCCCCGGCGTGCAGGGCGTCGTGTCGGTGGTCGGCCTGAACTTCATCGACTACGTCGTCTCGTCCAACAGCGCCTTCTTCGTCGTGCGCCTGAAACCCTATGAAGAGCGCACCGATCGCAGCCAGTCGGCCGACGCCATCATCAATGCGCTGCGCCCCAAGCTCGCCGCCATCCAGGGCGCCATCGCCTTTCCCTTCAACCTGCCGCCCATCCTGGGCCTCGGCAGCACCGGCGGCTTCCAGTACGCGCTGCAGGCCCTGCAGGGACAGTCGCCGAACGACCTCGCCGCGGTGACGCGGGCCCTCACCGTGGCCGCCAACCAGCGGCCCGAGCTCGCCGGCGTCTTCACCACCTTCGCGGCCGACACCCCGCAGGTCTATCTCGATATCGATCGCGACAAGGCGCAGGTGCTGGGGGTCAGGGTGAGCGACATCTTCACCGCCCTGCAGGCCAGTCTCGGCGGTTACTACGTCAACGACTTCAACCTGTTCGGCCGCACCTGGCAGGTGAACATCGAATCGGAGGATCGCTTCCGCGACACGGTCGACGATATCTATCGCGTCTATGTCCGCAACAGCGCCGGCGCCATGGTGCCGGTGCGCTCACTCGGCCACCGCCAAGCTCGTGCTCGGGCCGCAGGTCGTCATCCGCTACAACGGCTTCCGCGCCGCCATCATCAACGGTGCGCCCAAGCCCGGCTTCAGCTCGGGCCAGGCGCTGGCCGCCATGGAGCAGCTCGGCAAGACGACGCTGCCGCACCGGCTACGGCTTCGAATGGACCGGCACGGCGCTGCAGGAGAAGCTGGCGTCCGGCCAGACCGGCATCGTGCTGGGGCTGGCCATCCTGTTCGCGTACCTTTTCCTGGTGGCGCTGTACGAGAGCTGGAACATCCCGCTGCCCGTGCTGCTTTCGGTCACGGTCGGCGTGCTGGGCGCCATCGCCTTCGTGTGGTGGCTGGGGCATCGCCTTCGACGTCTAGTGCCCAGATCGGCCTGGTGGTGCTGGTGGCGCTTGAGCGCCAAGCATGGCATTCTGATCGTCGAGTTCGCCAATCAGCAGTCAGGCGGCACGGCCGCGAGATCCTGGACTCGGCGGTCGAGGGCGCGCGGCTGCGCTTCCGGCCGGTCATCATGACCAGCTTCGCCTTCATCCTGGGCCTGTTGCCGCTGCGTGATCGCCGAAGGCGCCGGCGCTGCCAGCCGCCGCGCCGTGGGCACGCCGGTGTTCGGCGGCATGCTGGCGGCTGCCATCTTCGGCATCTTCGTCATCCCGATGCTGTACGTGGTGTTCCAGCGGATGCGTGAGTGGACGGCTCAGAAGGCGAGTCGCGACGCCAGTGCCGCTGCATCGCCGGCCGGCAGAACCTCGGCCGATTGATACCAGGGAGAATCGCCGGGCTGCGGTCCCCACAGCCAGTCGCCACCGGAAGGCACCAGGACGATCGTCGGAAGGCCGAGCCGCGCGGCGAGGTGAACAGGCCAGACGTCTTCGCCGACGACCATGCGGCACGCCGAGACCTGTTCGGGCCTGCGTTCGACATCGATGCCGGCGGGTGGTGGGCTGTCGGTGAACCAGCCGACTCGTGTCGAGGCTTGCGCTGTCGTCCGCAGCGCTCCCGGCGAGGGCAGGGCGTCGAGCGTCCAGCCCAGGAGATACGGCAGGCTGCGCAAGGGCGCTGCGGCAACAAAGCCGTCGAGCGCCGCGCCGCGCTGGATCGTCGGCATGTCGAGCCAGTCGGCCAAGCGAGGCGAGCACTGCACCGTTGCCTCGACGCCGCGCGCCAGCATCAGCGGCACGCGCAGAGCCGCGTCGCTCTCGATGTCGGCCTGCTCGGGATAGATCAGCAGCCGGCCGGCCAGGGGCTCGCCCTGCCAGCGCGGCAGGTCCGGCGCGTAACGCTCGCCCGGCAGCTCCAGCCGCGCTTCATAGTCTGATAGCCCGCGCAGCCAGTCGCCCTGGCGCAACAGCAAGTCGCCGCGGCGCAGGCGCAGATGCGGATCGTTGGGCCGGCTGGTCAGCGCCATCTCGAGATCGGCCAGAGCGCCGATCCAGTCGCCGCGCGTGGCGAGAAGATTGGCGCGCGCCGACAGTGTGGGCATCAGGCGATGGTCGATCGACAAGGCTTCGTTGTAGGCCTGCTCGGCCTCGTCGAGCCGGCCCAACGCCTCGAATGCGCGGCCTTTGTTGTGGGCGATGGCGGCATCGCCGGGCTTGAGGCGATGGGCGCGCTCGAGGGCGGTCAGCGACGCCGCATGCTCGCCCAGGATCGACAGGCAGCCGGCCAGGTTGACCTGGGCCGAGACCTCCTTGGGCAGGAACTTGGCGGCGCGCTCCAGCGGCTCGCGCGCCTCGGCGAAGCGGCCGAGCTTCAAGCGCGCCTGGCCCAGGAGATGCAGCGCCTGTCCGGAGTTTGGCCGCGCCTCGGCGACCTGCGCCAGCAGCGGCTCGGCGCCGGCGAAGTCGCCGGCGGCTGCACGCTGCACGGCGTCGCGCGCGAGCGTCTGGATCTGGAGGTCGGAAAGAGCCATCAGTGACTTCCACGCACACCTCACCCTGAGGAGCGCACGTAGTGCGCGTCTCGAAGGGTGGGCAACAACAATACTGCGGCCTACCCTTCGAGACGCACCGCTTCGCGGTGCTCCTCAGGGTGAGGTCATCTGTGTGGCTCTACCAGAAGGTCAGGCGCGCCAGAACGGCTTTTCTGCCTCGAATCGCATCTGGCCGGGATTGAGGCCGAGATCGCGCAGGGTGCAGTAATCGATCCTGCCGATGTCGCGGCGGCTACGCGCGCGACGGCGCCATTCGGTGAGAATTCTTCGGACAAGACACCGGACCATGCCGCAGCAAAGCAGCACGGCCGGTGTGGTCTCTATCCGGCCCACGGCGGGCAATTCGCGAAAAAGAAAAGCCGGCGGTCGACAGGGAGGCTGAGGATCGACCGCCGGCCAGTGTCCGGAGAGGGTAAGGCCCGCGCAGGGTAACAAACGGGCCGGCTCCGGATTCGGGGACGCGCTAACTACGCCAGAAGGGCTTGTTGACCTCGAAATTGACGTCGCTGGCGCTCAAGCCGAGGTCGCGCAGGGTGCGGGAATCGAGGGTCGAGAGCTCCTTGCGCTCCTTGGCGCGCTGGCGCCAGGTCGCGAAGAGCTGGGTGAAAGCCGTGAAGGCACCGGCCAGCGGCGCCTTGGAACTGTAATGAAGCGAGAGGTCGGCCATGGGACTGCTCCCCGAATAAGAGTGAATGCCTTGATGATCGGGGATTTGGGCTCCGCGACCCTCCTTTACAAACAACCGTTTGTCCTGTTTTGATAAGAATACCTCATGTGATGGGACAGCGATGAAGCGAACCTGCCGCCGCTCAATGGATTGCGTGCTTTCGAAGCCGCCGCGCGCCATATGAGCTTTACCGATGCCGCCGACGAGCTTTCAGTCACCCAGGCCGCGATCAGCCACCAGGTGCGCGGGCTCGAACAACGCCTTGGATTAAAATTATTCGTGCGCCGCAATCGCTCGCTGCTGCTGTCGGAAGCGGGCCAGGCCTATCTGCCGTCGGTGCGTGCCGCGTTCGATCAGCTGAACGAAGCGACCGAGAAGCTGCTGCAGAAGGATCGCGGCGGGCATCTCACCGTGACGACGACATCGTCGTTCGCGGTGAAGTGGCTGGTGCCGCGGCTGGGCGGCTTCCAGCGCACCAATCCCGAGATCGACGTGCGCGTCAGCACCGGCACTGGCCTGGTCGATTTCTCCCGTCGAGGATGTCGATATCGGCATCCGCGACGGGCTGGCGCTGGCCGTCGCTCACCGCCGAGCGCTTGATGAGCGAGGACATCATGCCGGTGTGTGCGCCGTCCTTGGTCAAGGGACCGAACGCCTTGAAGAAGCCGGCCGATCTCAAGCGCTTCACGCTGCTGCACATCGGGCCGTTCCCCGACGACTGGCAGGTCTGGCTGACGGCCGCCGGCGTGAAGGGCGTCGATTCCACGCGCGGCACCTCGTTCGACTTTTCTCTCGCGGCCTATCAGGCGGCGATGGACGGGTTGGGCGTGGCGCTCGGCCGTCACGCTGCTGGTGCGCGCACGACCTCAAGGCCGGCCGCCTGGTCATACCCTTCGATTTCAAGATGTCGTCCGATGCGGCCTATTACCTGGTCTATCCGCCCGAGGCGATCCGTCGGCGCAAGATCAAGGCGTTCCGTGACTGGGTCGTCTCGCTTTCCGAAGTGAAGCAGGAGCAGCCACAGCAGCCGCGCGCGGCTTAGACACGGGCGCGCGGGCCTCTGGCCCGCTCATGCTCTTTCGGACCGCGATGCCCATGCAGCGCGCCAGGAGGCGCGCGGTCCGGAAGAGCATGAACATGAGCAGACCGGAGGTCCGCGCTCCCATGATAGGCCATAAGCTTGAACTATTATTTGCATTTACAAATAAATACCGATCAGCCATCCTCGGGCCAACGATAGAGGAAACACCATGCAATTCGGCTACTTCACGCTGAGCGACAACCGCTATCCCAACAATCCGCGTCAGGCCGAAGACTTCATCAAGGACATCTACGCCGAGGCCCTGTACGCCGAGAAGGTCGGCCTGAACTCGGCCTGGATCGGCGAGCACCATTTCAACCTTTTAGGCGTCAATGCCTCGCCGCTGGCCATCCTGGCTCAGCTTGCCGGCGCCACGACACGTCTGCGGCTGGCGCCCGCCGTGACGCTGCTGCCGGTGCATCATCCGCTGCATGTCGCCGAGGAATGGGCGACGCTCGATCTGCTGTCGGGCGGCCGCGTCGACTTCGCTGCCGGCCGCGGCTACGACCGCAAGGAATACGAGCCGTTCCAGGCCTCGTTCGAGGACTCGGCCGAGCTGTTCGCCGAAGGGCTGGAGATCGTGTGGCGCGCCTGGACCGAGCCCGGCAAGTGGTCGCACAAGGGCAAGTTCTACGAGTTCAAGGACGTCGAGATCCGGCCGCGCCCGGCGCAGAAGCCGTTGCGTCCCTACGTCGCCTGCTTCTCGCGGCCGTCGATGGAGCTTGCCGCCCGGCACGACTGGAACGTCATCTACGCGCCGTTTGCCGCCGCCATGGTCTACGGCTCGCTGGCCGATGCTGTGCGCGTCTACAAGGAGACCTGCGAGAGCACCTACAAGCGGCCGATACGACGCGCCATGTGCTCCTACTTCGTGCACATCGCCTCGACGCCGGCCGAGGAGCAGTACGGCAAGGAAGCGCTGGTGCGCTACTTCCAGGACGCGCTGATCGCGGCCTTCCCGTCGTCGTCGGGCGAGAAGGTGCCGCCGACCTACAAGTACTTCGTCGACATCGTGAACATCCTGCGCGACATGCGGCCGGAGAAGCTGACCGACAAGTCGATCCTGTGCGGCAGCCCGCAGCACATACTCGACACGCTGAAGCAGGTCGAGAAGGCCGGCATCGCCGAGGTCATCCTCTACTTCAACTACGGCCAGAAGCCGCACGCCGAGGTCAAGGCGCAGATGGACCGCTTCATGCGCGAGGTGGCGCCGCACTTCGACACGCGTGATGTCATGACCGCCGCCGCGTGATAGGCATGGCGGGCGCATGGGCCCGCTTGATTCCTATCTCCCGTATCTCCTGAACCGCGCCGGTGCGCGCATCGCAACGGCGTTCAACGACGAAGTGCGGCCGCTCGGCGCCACCCTGCAGATCTGGCGCGTGCTGGCCGCCCTGCGCGAACGGGACGGCCGGCGCATGGGTGACCTTTCGGACACCACGTCGATCGAGGTCTCGACGCTGACCCGCCTGGTCGACAACATGGAGCAGCAAGGTCTCGTGACCCGCCGACGCGACGCCGAAGATGCCCGCGCCATCCTGCTCCACGTCTCACCGGCCGGCCGGCGCCTCACCCAGCGCATCCTGCCGATTGCCGAGCGCTACGAGACGGTGGCGCTGGCTGGCTTCACGGCCGGCGAGGCGGAAGTCCTGAAGGCGGCCCTGCGCCGGCTCTACGCCAACATGGACGGGCTCACGGAGTAGCCCGCGGCAGTTGGCGATGAGGACGTCGCGCAGAGGGCGGGGGCATGGAGGCGGTGCGCGCGGTTCGCCAGAAGGCAAAGGCGCCTGGCTGACAGCACTGCAGGCAAACCAGCTTTTTGGCGGCGTATGGTCCGCCAAAAAACAATTATTTACCAAAGTTATTGACATGGAGAACCTTGGTCATTATTCTCGACACACGGACAGGGTTGAATAGCCCTCCATGATCGTCGATGGTTTTGCGAACGACTCGCAAAGGGATATGTCCATGGCCCGCCTGACTTCGACCGACGACCTCCGCCGCGTCATCGCCGAGCCGCGTCCGGCGACGAAAGCCAAGATCCTCGATGCCCTCGACGAGCAGTCGATCGACTTCCTGAAGCGCTGTCCCTTCGCGCTGGTCGGCACGACGGCCGCCGACGGCACCATCGAGGTCTCGCCCAAGGGCGATGAGCCGGGCTTCATCCGGGTCGAGGATCCGAGGACCCTGCTGATCCCCGAGCGCGTCGGCAACAACCTGGCGTTCGGCCTCAGCAACATCCTGGCGACGGGCAAGATCGGCCTGATCGCCCTGGTGCCGGCGACCGGCGAGACCTTGCGCGTGTCGGGCACGGCCGAGATCTTCGACGATGCCGACCTGGTCGGCTCGCTGAGCTCGCTGGGCAAGCCCGCGCTGCTGGCGACGCGCGTGCACATCAAGCACTGCTACTTCCACTGCGCCCGCTCGGTGGTGCGCGCCAAGCTGTGGGATCCCAAGTCGTGGCCCGCGGCCGGCCGAATCTCCTTCGGCAAGATCATCGCCCCGCGCATCGGCGCCGACGCCAGCGTCGCCGCCCAGATCGACGCCGGTGTCGAAGGCGCCTACACCACCCGCCTCTGGTCCAATAGCTGATCCGCTACCCTCGGCACAAACCACCTGTAGTGTGTCGCGCCGGCGCGGCACGCTAGGCTCCTTGTCGGAAACGCCGGAAATACCGGAAACTCTAATTGTGTTTGCCCGGGTCATGTCCACAAGATCTGCGGTGAGTTCGAGGCAGCAGCAATGACGGCGCCGCCGTTTCGCGCCGAGGTCATCGGTAGCCTGCTACGGCCGCGTGTCCTGAAAGAGACCGCGACGGCCATTGCCAGCGGCAAGGCAGCGACGAGCGACTATCAAGCCGTGCTGGAACGCGAGATCGGTCGAGCCGTCGCCCGGCAGGAGGAGCTTGGCCTCAGGGTCGCCACCGATGGCGAGTTCGGCCGCACCTCGTGGTTCGGCTTCTTCTTTGAAGGGCTCGATGGCTTTCGCCTCGAACCGTCGCTGTTCCGCTTCCGCGGTACCGACGGCGGCAGCTTCGAATGGCCGACCTGCGTCGCCGCCAGCCCGATCCGCCGTCGTGCGCCGATAACGCTCGCCGAATACCGGCGGCTGAAGAAGTTCACCAGATCAGCACTTCCCAAGGCGACTTTGCCGACACCCAGCGCCTTCCACTTCTTCCGCTTCACCCAGCCGTTCGATCCCGCAGTCTACGACCAGCAGCGCTACTTCGATGACCTCGTCGCGGTCTATCGCACGGAGCTGGCCGAGCTCGCCCAGGCGGGCTGCACCTACGTGCAGATGGACGAGGTGCCAGTGGCGATGTTGTGCGACCCCCTGGTGCGTGAGCAGGCCAGGGCCGAGGGCGGCGACCCCGACAAGCTGCTCGATCTCTACATCGACGTGATGCGCCGCATCCTGAGCGAGCGCCCGACCGGCGTGACCATCACCATGCATCTCTGCCGCGGCA
Organism: Phreatobacter sp.; assembly: GCA_965284145.1. Lineage (GTDB taxonomy): Bacteria > Pseudomonadota > Alphaproteobacteria > Rhizobiales > Phreatobacteraceae > Phreatobacter. The sequence continues at coordinate 54,384 of CBDIRH010000005.1, read as the reverse complement.
ACTTCCGCAGCCGCTTCATCGCGTCGGGCGGCTACGAGCCGGTCGCCGAGCGTGCTGTTCAACGACTTCCCGGTCGACGTCTATTTCCTGGAGTACGACAGCCAGCGCGCCGGCGATTTCTCGCCCCTGCGCCACGTCCCGAAGGATCGCCACGTCGTGCTGGGCCTGGTCTCGTCCAAGACGCCGGTGCTGGAAAGCCGCGACGACCTCAGGCGGCGCATCGACGAGGCGGCGACGTTCGTCGACCTCGAGCGCCTGTCGCTGTCCTCGCAGTGCGGCTTCGCCAGTGTCGCCGGCGGCAACTCGATCGACGAAAACACGCAGTGGGCCAAGCTCGGCTTGATCGTCGATACTGCCCGGGCGGTCTGGGGCACGGCCTGATGAAGCGCAAGGCGGCGCTGTTCCTGCTGGCGGTGATGCTGTCGGTGAGTCTCGGCGCCATCGTCGTGACGTCGCTCGCCATGTATCGGCTCCTGTCCGAGCGCTACACCGAGGAGATCCGCAAGATCGAGGCGAGTCTCAGCGATCGGTTCGCCGTCTTCGAGACCATGCTCGACGACGAACACGATCGCATCACGGCGCACATGGAGAAGGTGCTGCCGTCGATCGCCCAGGAGCTCGAGGCAAGTGGCCGTCCGCCCAGCGCGCTGTCGAGCGAGGAGATGACGGCGCTGGCCAAGCGCCACGGCGTGCAGCACGTCTATTTCATCAATCGCGATCACGTCGTCTTCCAGACGAACTATCCGCCCGACATGAACCTCGTCTTCCCCAAGGGGCGGTTCACCGAGTTCCTCGATTCGGTGTTCGGCGCCAATCGGGTGATGAACGACGGCATCGACCTCAGCCAGGTCACGGGAACGCTCAAGACCTACAGCTACCTCGGTCCGAGGGACAAGGACTACATCATCGAGATCTCGACCGACGTCCGCGGCAACCTCGATTCGACCGGCTATGGCTGGATGGCGAAGTATTTCTTCGACGAATTGCTGACCGACCCGGTGCGCTCCAATCCCTCGGTCAAGGAGCTCAACATCTACCTGATCAACCAGGCTGGCACCTGGTCGCTGATCCATCCCGGCCAGAAGCTCGATCCGGCGCTGGCCGAGCGTATCGTCAAGAACCGCCGCGAGGAGATCAGCAGCGGCGACGGTCGCTATCTCACCATCTACAGCGCCGAGCCGACGGCGTCCGCCACCAAGCCCGACCTTCCGGTGACGGCGAAGCACGTGATCCGCAAGATCACCTACGACGCTCGGGCTGGCGCGCGCGGCGGTGTTCCAGGTCCTGCTGAGCTCGCTGCTGGTCCTGGCTATCCTGATGCCGATCGTGTTCTGGATCGCCTCCCGGCAGCTGCAGAGGCAGCTCCTCGAGCCGCTCTTCAACCTGCGCGGCGAGGCCGGCGCGATCGCCGAGGGCGATCTCAACCAGACGATCGCCAACACCGACCGGCGCGACGAGATAGGCCAGCTGGCGCTCAGCTTCGCGTCGATGCGCGATGCGGTGCGCAAGACCATCACCGATCTCAAGGAGACCAACCTCTCGATCGAGCGCTTTGTGCCACAGGCCTTCCTGGCGATCGTCGGCAAGCCGTCGATCGTCGATGTCGAGCTGGGCGACAACAAGCGCAAGACCATGACGATCCTGTTCTCCGACATCCGGAACTTCACGACCTTGTCGGAAGGCATGACGCCTGACCAGCCGGCTGTCGCGCTATTTCGATGCGCTGGGGTCGGCGATCCTCGCCAACCGCGGCACCATCGACAAGTACATCGGCGACAGCCATCATGGCGCTGTTCGAATCGGCGGACGATGCGGTGCGCGCCGGAATCGCCCTGCTCGGGGCGCTCGATGCCTTCAACGCCGAGCGCCGTGCCGCGGGCCAACGGCCGATCGCCATCGGTGTCGGCATCAACACCGGCACGCTGATGTTGGGTACGATCGGCGAGAAGCACCGCATGGACGGCACCGTCATCTCTGACGCCGTCAACCTCGCCTCGCGCGTCGAGAGCCTGACCAAGACCTATGGCGTCAAGATGCTGGTCTCGCAGTACACCGTGGAGGCCCTGGCCGATCCCAAGGCCTACGACATCCGCCCGATCGACGCCGTCGTGGTCAAGGGCAAGACCCATCCGGTCATGATCAGCGAGGTGTTCCAGCACGACCCGGCCGCCGAGCGCGCCGCCAAGGCCGGCACGCGCGACCTGCTGCAGTCGGGCGCCGAAGCCCTGGCGCGCCGCGACCTGGTCTGCGCCCGCCGCTTCTTCGAGGAATCGCTGGCGAAGCTGCCCGGCGACATGGCGGCCAGCAATCTCTTGCAGAAGTGCGTTTGACGCGTTGCTAAGCCGACGACTTCTCGTAGATCGCGTCGACATGGACGTCGGCGCAGTCGATCACCGGGAACCCGCACTCGTGGCCGGTGAAGGCGAGGAACAGGTCGGTGCCGCCCAGCAGCACGGCCTCGGCGCCGCGGTCGGCGAGGCGGCGGCCGGCCGTGAAGAAGGTCTGGCGCTGCTCGTCGACGACGCGACCGATGCTCGCCATGTCGACGTAGCACTGCTGGACGCGCTCGAACTCGTCGCCTTCGGGGGCGATGACCTCGGCCTTGGTGATCCCGCCGTAGAGCTTGCCGGTCGCGCCGGTGCCGATGATGCCCACCCGCTTCAGGCCGCGCTGGTTGATGGCGGCGTCGACCGGATCGAGGCCGTTGATCAGGGGCAGGGGCGAGATCGCCTCCAGCTCCTTGATGCAGAAGTGCCCGCCCATCGAGGTCACGGCGGCGGTCTGGGCGCCGGCGCCCTTCAGATGGCCGATCAGCCGGGCGAAGATCTCGGCCTGCCGGTCGGGGCGGCCATCGCCCATGTTGCGGCTCATGTCGCGCACGTTGGCGTAGGCGATGGTGAGGTCGAGCGGGATGTTCGAGGCGTGATGCCGCTCGATCAGGCCACGGTGATAGAAATCCGTGGCGGCCGGGCCGATGCCGCCGATCAGTCCGATGTGCATGGTCGTGCTTTCTCAGCGTGCCGCGCGGCGCTGGATGATCAGGTTGGCGGCGACCGTCAGCAGCAGGGTCACCGTCATCAGGATGAAGGCGATGGCGCCTCCGAACGGCCAGTTGGTCTGCTGGGTGAACTGATTGTAGATCAGGGGCGCCATCATCTTGAACAGCGGCCCGCCCAGCAGGAAGGGCGTGGCGTAGGCATTCATCGCCAGGATGAAGGTGAGGATGGTGCCGGCCAGGATGCCGGGCATCGCCAGGGGCCACAGCACGCGCCAGAACATGGTGGCGGGCGGCGCGCCCAGGCTGAAGGCGGCTTCCTCGACCGAGCGGTCGATGCCCTCGATCACGCTCTGCAGGCTCAGCACCATGAAGGGCAGGTTGACGGCGATGATGCCGATGATCACCGCCTTCTCGGTGAACATGATCTCGAAGGGCTTGTCGATCAGGCCGAGGCCCATGAGACTCGCATTGAGGAAGCCCTTGTTGCCGAACACGACCATCCAGCCGGCGGCCCGCACCGAGTTGCCGACGAACAGCGGCAGCACGATCGAGATGATCAGCAGGTTCTTGAAGCGGCTCTGCGTGCGCGCCACGACGTAGGCCAGCGGAAAGCCCAGCACCAGGCAGGCCGCGGTGACCAGCACGGCGATGCGCACCGTCGTCCACAGGATCGTCGTGTAGTAGGGGTCGGTGAAGAACTTGACGTAGTTGGCGATGGTGACCGCCTCGACCATCATCTTCCGGGCCGGCACGAACTCGTTCAGGCTGTAGCGGAACAGGATGATGAGCGGCGCCAGCAGCGCGATCGCGACGAACACCGTCGCCGGCGTCAGCAACGCGGCGGCCGTGAGGCTCTCGCCCCGTCGCTTCTCGACGACGGGGCCATGTGCGATCGCGGTGTCGGTCATGTCAGCCCTTGAAGGACTTGTTCCACCAGTCCTGGAAGGCGACGTCGTTCTTGGACATGTAGGCGTAGTCGAGATCGACCAGGCGCTTCTGCTCATCGGGCGTGAAGCCGATGCGCTTCTGCACGTCGTCCGGCACCTTGGCGTCGGTGACGGTCGGGTTGTAGCCCATGTCGACGGCGAACAGCTCCTGCGCCGAGGCCGCCATCATGGCATCGAGCCAGGCATAGGCGTTGTCCTTGTTGGGCGCGTTCTTCGGCATGACGAAGCCCGAGACGTACATCGGCACGCCTTCCTTGGGCGCCACGGTCTGCACCTTGATGCCGGCGTTCTGCCACTGCACGGCGCGGGCCTTCCACATGATGCCGCAGGTGATCTCGCCGGTCTTGAGCGCCTGGGCGAAGGCCTCGTTGGACGGATAGATGCGCGCGCCGGCCTTGCGGCAGGCCATCAGCCGCTCCTTGCCCGGCTCGAAGTTGCTGACCGAGCCGCCCGAGGCGAGGGCCGCCGCCACCATGTTGTACTGGCGCTGGATGTCGATGATGCCCAGCTTGTTGCCGTGCTTGGGATCGAGCGTGTCGGCGAAGCCGGTCGGCGCTTCCATCACGTCGGGATTGTAGAGCACGACCTTGCCCGAATAGATGTGGCCGATGCCGTAGGGATACTTCATCGCCGGAATCAGGTTCTTGGCGTTGGGCATCTTGGAATAGTCGAGCTCGCTCGGCCAAGCCCTGCTCGTTCAGGTCGTACATGTCGTTGGCCGAGAAGCCCTGCACATCCGATGTGCCGCGGCGCAGCGTCCGCTCGGCCATCATCTTGGCCTTGCGCGGATCGGCGTTCTCCTCGGCGTTCACGCATTCCCACTTGGCGGGCACGAGCAGCGGCGTGTTGATGTTCTTGGTGAGCAGGCGCGAGTAGTCGCCGCCCCAGGTGCCGATGACGATGCGCTTGTTGTCCTGCGCGCCGGCCGGCAGGGCCGTACTTGCGGCGAGTGCAGCCGCTCCGCCGAGCGCGGTGCGGCGGTTGATCATGAAGCTCTTCGACATTGTTGCCTCCTGTTGTTGGCTCCGTTCCCCCCGGAACTACTCCTTGAAAACCTGACCGGCCGACGCCGGCCAGCCGACATGGATGGGCTGGCCGACCTCCGGCACGAAGGCGCCGTCGCGATTGGCGATCTGGGCGACCATGCGGTCGCTCGGCGACAGGCGCACGTGGATGTCGATCAGCGCGCCGAGATAGGAGACGAATTCCACCGTGCCGGACAGGCTGTTGTCGAGTCCGGCGTCAGGGGCGGGACCTACGGCGACCCGCTCGGGCCGGACCGACAGCACGGCGCGGCCCGTACCGCCGTTCGCCGAAATGCCGGCAACAGCATGGCCAAGCACTAACGCGGAACCACCCTGCGCCGTCAGCGGCAGAAGATTGGCTCGAGCCGATGAAATCCGCGACGAAGCGGTCGGCCGGCCGCGCGGTAGATCTCGCTGCTGGCTGCCGACCTGCGCGATCGCGGCCGCTGGTCCATGACCACCAGCCGGTCGGCCATGGTCAGCGCCTCTTCCTGGTCGTGGGTCACCATCACGCATGGTGAGGCCCATCTTGCGCTGCAGCTCGCGGATCTCGACCCGCACCTCCTGGCGCAGCTTGGCGTCGAGGTTGCTGAGCGGCTCGTCGAGCAGCAGCACGTCGGGATGGATGGCGAGCGCACGGGCCAGCGCCACGCGCTGCTGCTGGCCGCCCGAGAGCTGGCGCGGGCAGGTCGGCGCCGAGCCCGGGAGGCCGCACCAGCGCCAGCGTCTCCTCGACGCGCTGGGCGATCTCGGCTTTGGGCATTTTCCGCATCTCCAGGCCGAACGCGACGTTCTCGGCCACGGTGAGGTGCGGGAACAGCGCGTAGTTCTGGAACACCATGCCGGCGTTGCGCTTCCACGGCGGCAGCACCGTGACGTCGGCGCCGCCCGATGGTGATGGAGCCGGCACTGGGGGCGATCGAAGCCCGCGACCATGCGCAAGGTCGTGGTCTTGCCGCAGCCCGACGGGCCCAGCAGGACCAGGAACTCGCCGTCCTTGATGCTGAGCGAGACGTCGCGCACGGCGTGGAAGTCGCCGTAGCGCTTGGCCAGGCCAATGATGTCGAGCTGGGCCATCAGACCACGCGAGCCAGCTTGACGTATCGATCGGTGATCAACATTGCGATTCCGATCAGCAAGATCTGCACCACCGAGACCGCTGCGATCGTCGGATCTATCTTCCATTCGAGGTACTGGAGGACGACGATGGGCAAAGTGGTGCGGCCCGGGCCGACCAGGAACAGGCTCATCTCGAGATTGCCGAACGAGGTCACGAAGCCGAACAGGGCTCCGGCGACGATGCCCGGCCGGATGGCGGGGAGCGTGATGCGCCAGAAGGTGACGAAGGCGTTGGCGCCGAGATTCTGGGCGGCCTCCTCGATGCTGCGGTCGACGCCGGCCAGGCTCGCCGTGACCAGGCGCACCACCCAGGGGATGATGATCACGGTATGACCCGCCACCAGCGCGTAGAAGGTGCCGAGCACGTCGACGTCGAGGGCTTTCTCGGCCTCGACCTGGAAGACGTACATCGCCGTGCCCAGCACGACGCCCGGCACGATGATCGGCATCAGCAGCAGCTGCGACAACGGCATGTGGAAGGGGAAGCGGTGGCGCACGACCGCCAGCGCCGCCGGCACGCCCAGCGCCAGGCCGAAGAAGGTCGCCAGCACGCCGACCTGGAAGCTCATGCGGAAGCCTTCGACGAACTTCGGCTGGTCGAGGATGGCCGCGAACCAGCGCACGCTGTAGCCCTCGGGCGGGAAGGAGGGGATCTCCTGCCGGAAGAAGGCAAGCCAGGTGACGAAGACGAGCGGTGTCAGGATGTAGCCCAGCGTGATCGCCGCCGCGCCGTTCAGGGCCCAGCGTCGCGCGCGCCGTCGGATGAGCGCAGCGCTCACAGGGTGTTCTTGTGAAAGCGGCCGCCCTTCATGATGGCGGAGAGGTGCGGACCGCCATCCTTGAACAGGCCGAGATCCTTCAGCGGATCGCCGTCGACCACCAGCAGGTCGGCGAAGGCGCCGGGCTCGACGACGCCGAGCTTGCCCTCCTGGCGAACCACCTCGGCGCCGATCAGCGTCGCCGAGCGGATGACGTCGATCGCCGGCATGACGCGGCGGCGGATCTGGAACTCGACCGTCTGCTCGTCTTCCAGCGCGCCCAGAAGGTCGGAGCCGTAGGCCATGCGCACGCCGGCCTTGCGGCAGAGCTCGAGTTCCTTGAAGCCGTACTTCAGGACCTCGTCGTTCTTGTCGAGCATCTCCTTGGGCATGCCGAGCTCGGCGGCGCGCCGCTTCATGGAGCCGTAGGCGATCAGGTTGGGCACCATGTAGACGCCCTTCTGCGCCATCAGCTTGGCGGTCGGCGCATCGACGAGATTACCGTGCTCGATGGTGCGCACGCCGCACTTCACGGCGCGGGTGATCGCTTCGGGCGTGTAGGCGTGGGTCAGCACGTAGCGGCCGAAGGCATGCGCCTCCTCGACCGCGGCGCTGATCTCCTCCTCAGTGAATTGCAGCGATTCCAGCGGATCGTAGGGCGAGGCGACGCCGCCCGAGACCATCAGCTTCACCTGGTCCGCGCCCTGGCGCATCTGCTCGCGCGAGCGCCTTGCGCACGGCGTCGGGCCCGTCGGCGATGCAGCGGATGAACACCATGCCGTTGCAGCACAGGCAGGGCGGGCCGATGTCGGTGCGCCGGTTGCGGTCGTTGTGGCCGCCGGTCGGGCCGATCGAGCGGCAGGAGATGAACATGCGCGGGCCCGGGATCAGGCCGGAATCGACGGCGGTCTTGGTGCCCCAGTCGGCGCCGCCGGCGTCGCGCACGGTGGTGAAGCCGCGATCGAGCATGCGCTTCAGGCGGCCGGCCGAGCGCGCCATCATCAGGGTCAGCGGCACCGCCTCCATGCGGTTGATGTAGACCTCGCTGTGATGAGTGTGCACGTGGCAGTCGATCAGGCCCGGCATCAGGGTGCGCTTGCCGCAATCGACCACGCTGGCGTTCGCCGCCTTGATCGGCTTGGCCGACACTTCCTTGATGCTCTCGCCCTCGACCAGCACTTCATAGCCGGCGCGGGCTTCCTTCCAGCGGGGGTCGAGAAGGCGGAGGTTCTTGAACAGGAACGACATCGGTCCGTCCTAGCTCAACGTGTTCTTGTGGAACTGGCCGGCCTTCATGATCACCGGCAGATGGGCGCCCTGGTCGAGGAACAGCTCCAGCTTCTTCAGCGGATTGCCGTCGACCACGATCAGGTCGGCGAAGGCGCCAGGCTCGACGATGCCGAGCTTGCCTTCCTGGCGCAGGATCTCGGCGCCGATGGTGGTGGCCTGGCGGATGATCTCGATCGGCTTCAGCACCTCGGCGCGGAACATGAACTCGCGGCTCTGCTCGACCTGGAGCTGGCCTGAAAGGTCGCTGCCGTAGCCGACCTTGACGCCGGCCTCCTTGCAGATCTCGAGCGAGCGCAGCGCTCCTTCGAGCACGACGTCGTTCTTCTCCAGTTGGTCGGCCGTCATGCCGAACTGGGCGGCGCGCTCCTTCATGCCGAAGGGGCAGGGGCAGGGACAAGAGGTGCCGGGACCGCAGCAGCTTGGCCGCCTTGGCGCGTCGATCAGGTTGCCGTGCTCGATGGTGCGCACGCCGCACTTCACGGCGCGGGTGCATCGCCTCGCGCACGTAGGCGTGGGCCAGCACGTAGCGGCCGAAGGCCTTCGCCTCGTCCGTCGCGCGGCGATCTCGGCCTCGGAGCTGCAGGAATCCAGCGGGTCGTAGGGCGAGGCGACGCCGCCCGAGCACATGATCTTGCACCGTGGTCCGCGCCCTGGCGCATCTGCTCGCGCGAGGTGGACAGCACCTGGTCCGGCGCCGTCGGCGATGGCCACGCTGTAGACCATGGCGTTGCAGCAGCCGCAGCGAGACCCGATATCGGTCGCGGCGGCGCGGGTCGCTGTGGCCGCCGGTCGGGCCGATGGCGCGGCCGGAGATGAACAGGCGCGGGCCCGGAATCAGGCCGGACTCGACGGCGGTCTTGATGCCCCAGTCGGCGCCGCCGGTATCGCGCACCGTGGTGAAGCCGCGGTCGATCATGCCCTTCATCAGGTCGGCCGACTTGGCCGTCAGCAGGGTGAGCGGCATGGCCTCGAGCAGGCGGAAGTTCACCTCGACCAGGAAGACGTGGACATGGCAGTCGATCAGGCCGGGCATCAGGGTACGCTTGCCGCAATCGACCACCTGCGCCTTGCCCGCCTTGATCGGCTTCGGCGACACCTCCTTGATGGTGTCGCCCTCGACCAGCACCTCGTATCCGCCGCGCGGCTCGTTCCAGCGCGGGTCGAGCAGGTTCAGGTTCTTGAAAAGGTACTGCGGCATCAACGCTCTCCCAACTTGCGCCGCGCACCCTACGATGGCCGCCGGTTTGGCGCTACAGTTTGCGCGAGTCGGAGGGGGACGTGCGGCGCATCGTCGTGATCGGCACTACGGGGTCGGGCAAGAGCAGGCTGGCCGAGCGGCTGGCGGCGCAGACCGGCCTGCGCGTGATCGAGCTCGATGCGCTGTTCTGGGGCAAGGACTGGCAGCCGGTGCCGCTCGAGCTGTTCCGCCATCGCGTCGAGCGCGAGACCCGCGACGACGGCTGGATCGTGGTCGGCAACTACGGCCAGGTGCGCGACATCGTCTGGCCGAACGCCGATACCCTGGTCTGGCTCGACCTGCCGCTGTCCCTGGTGATGTGGCGCCTGGTCCGCCGGACCGTGCAGCGCGCCGCTACCAGGCAGGAGCTCTGGGGCACCGGCAACCGCGAGAGCTTCCGCAACGCCTTCCTGAGCCGGCAGTCGATCCTGCTGTGGGCGCTCAAGACCCACCGCCGCAACCGTGAGCGTTATGCCAGCGAATGCATGCCGCTGGCCGGGAAAAAGCGCGTCGTCCGTCTTCAGAACAAGCGCGAGGTCGAGCGCTTCGTTACGAGGCACTGATAGCCATGTCGGTCCATACCTTCTCCTGCCTCGACGGCCACACCTGCGGCAATCCCGTGCGCGTCGTCACCGGCGGTTCGCCTTGCTCAAGGGCAGCACCATGAGCGAGCGGCGGCTCGATTTCCTCGCCAACCACGACTGGATCCGCAAGGCGCTGATGTTCGAGCCGCGCGGCCACGACGTCATGTCGGGCTCGATGCTCTATCCGTCGACCCGCGCCGACTGCGACGTCGGCATCCTGTTCATCGAGGTCAGCGGCTGCCTGCCGATGTGCGGCCACGGCACGATTGGCACCGTCACCATGGCAGTCGAGAACGGCCTGGTGGCACCGGCTACGCCGGGCATGCTCAACATCGATGCCCCGGCCGGCCGCGTCGTGGCGCGCTACGAGCAGCAGGGCCGCTTCGTCGAGAGTGTGCGCATCACCAACGTCGCCTCGTACCTGGCGGCGAGCGAGATCGCGATCGACGTGCCGGGCATGGGCGAGCTGGTGTTCGACATCTCCTACGGCGGCAACTTCTACGCCATCCTCGAGCCGCAGAAGAACTTTGCCGGCCTGGAATCGATGTCGGCCGGCGACGTGCTACGCCTGTCGCCGATCGTGCGGCGGCTGCTCAACGACAAGATACATCCGGTGCATCCGGAGAACCCGACCATCAAGGGCGTGAGCCACGTGATGTGGACCGGCAAGCCGCGTGATCCGCGCGCCCATGCGCGCAACGCGGTGTTTTACGGCGACAAGGCGATCGATCGCTCCCCCTGCGGCACCGGCACCTCGGCGCGCATGGCCCAGCTCGCCGCCCGCGGCGCCCTGAAGGAAGGCGACGACTTCGTGCACGAGAGCATCATCGGCTCATTGTTCGACGGCCGCGTCGAGGGCGCGGCCCGCATCGGCAACCACGACGCCATCATCCCCTCGATCGCCGGCTGGGCGCGCCAGCACGGCATCAACACCATTTTCGTCGACGACCGCGATCCCTTCGCGCACGGGTTTCAGGTGGGCTAGTTCTTCGAATGATGGTTGCGGTATGGTGGACGTAACGCTATCCGTTTGAGGAGACGTCCATGGGGTCCTCTGTGCTGGTCGCCATTGTTGCGACGTCGGCTGGGTTGTTGGCGACGGCCGGCGCCTTCGGCCAGAATAAGCCCGCACCAGGTCCATTCGATGGAAAGTGGGTCGGAGAATCCGCTCGATGCTCGCCGACGTCGAATAACTATCGATTCAACGGCATGACGGTCGTGAACAGCAGCATGAACTGGCAGGCGACGGACGGTGGCCGTAAAATGACTTGCCGCGTGATCGTCAATCGCGACGGCTCGTTCGCCAGCGCCCAGGACTGCTTCGTCCAGGTGACAGGGAAGTTCGAGGGCAATACGGCTACGCTCCGCATCAAGACCAGCGAGCGCGATTGCAGCGTCGTCGCGAAGCGTGCGTAGAGCCCTCGCGCCCGTATCGATGACGAGCGGTGCGGGTCGATAATGTTCCGGGTCGGCGGCCCGGCACCCACATCATCGGCGCTGCGACCCTGTCGTCGGGCGCGCCCGGCATCTACCGCGAGTTCGCCTCGACGGTCTGCAAGAAGATCTTCATGAAGAAATAGAGCCTAATCGGCGGCCTTCGCCAGGGTAGCCGGCGCCTTCACGCCGCCGCGCGCGAAGATGGCGTCGATCTCGTTGGCGCTGTAGCCCAGCTCCTTCAGGATGTCCGCGCCGTTCTCGCCGGTGTGCGGTGCGTGCTGCTGGGCATCGTGCTGCGAGGCCGGCGGCAGGCCCGGGATGTTGGCGACGGGCATGCGTCCGAAGCCCGACTGCTCGATCCAGTCGACCGCGCCCGATTCCTTGACGTGCGGATGCTCGAGATAGTCGGCGTAGTTGTTGACTCGTTCGCAGAACACGTCCTTGGGCTGCAGGATGGCGATCCATTCCTCGGTCGTCTTGGTCGGCATGGTCTCCTGCAGCGCCTTGATGATCTTGGCGGCGTTCTTGATGCGGTCGTTGTGGCTCTGCAGGTCGGGATCGTTGGCGATGTCCTCGCGGCCGATCAACTCGAACAGCAGGCGGAAATGGTGCGGCCGCATGGCCGACACCATGATGTAGCCGTTCTTCGACTTGTAGCTGCCGGCCGGCATGTAGAGCGGCGGCGGGGTGCCGTTGGAGAATACGTACTCCATCAGCTTGGCGCCTTGATACGCGGCCGCCGAGCGCATCAGGCTGGAATCGATGAAGCAGCCTTCGCCGAAGCGCAGCTGGCGCATCAGCGCCGGCGCCAGCGCCTGGAAGGTGTAGAGGCCGGTCGTGACGTCGACCGCGATCATGCCTTGCCGCCACGGCGTGCCGTCGGGTAGTCGGTTCATCACCATCATGCCGCTGAAGGCCTGGATCAGTCCGTCGACGGTCGGCCGCTTGCTGTAGGGGCCCGTCTGGCCGAAGCCCGACACCGAGCAGTAGACGACCTTGGGATTGACCTTCTTGGCATCCTCGTAGCCGAAGCCCAGCCGCGAGATCACGCCCGGCCGGAAACTCTCGATGACGACGTTGGCCTTGGCCATCAGCTTGTTCACGACTGCCTTGCCGTCGGCCGACTTGAGGTCGAGCGCGATCGAACGCTTGCCGCGGTTGAAGGCGACGGAGTGGGCGCAGTGATCGCCCTTGAGCTCGCCCAGCGCGCGGCCCCAGTCGCCCTCGGGCGGCTCGATCTTGATGACGTCGGCGCCGTGCAGGGCCAGCAGCATCGTGGCATGTGGCCCGGCCACGCCCTGCGTGAAGTCGAGCACGGTGATGCCGTCGTAGGCGCCCTTGATCATGAACCCTTCCTCCCGGTCGCCTGAACGTACGTTTACCAGCCGTGCGAGAGCAAGGTCCGACCTGCAGGGAAGCCATGCGCATGAAGAAAAGTTACGTCAATGCGCAGACTTCTTCGTTTGAGCAAAGCATCGCCGCGGCGCAATTATGTGCAATTGCACCTATCGGAGTCCCGGGCCATGGCCGCTCTTCCTCCCGATCGCCGCTCTTGCCGCCGCCAGTCACGTCGCGCCGTCGCTGGTGGCGCCGTTCTTCCGCCGCATGATGCTGACGCCGCGCCGCCACGTGCGGCCGCCGCCGGTCCTGTCGCTGCCGATCGCCGACCAGCGCATCGATCTCGGCGATGTGCTTGTCGGTGACGTTGGGGCCAGGGACCGGTCGTGCTGCTGGTGCACGGCTTCGAGGGCAAGCGTCACCATGGTGCCGTCCTTCGTCGAGGCGCTGGTCGAGCGGGGCTTCGCGGCGGTGGCGCTCGACGTGCCGGCGCACGGCGCATCGGCGGGCGACGACCTGACGGCCGTGAAGTTCGTCGCCGCCATCGAACGCACGCTGGCGCGGCTGTCACCGGTCCATGCCGTGATCGGCCATTCGCTGGGAGCGGCCATGAGCCTCTATTCCGTGGCCCATACCGGCGGCGCCGGGCGCGTGGCGCTGATCTCCGCGCCGTCATCGCTGAAGCGCGAGCTCAATCGCTTCGCCTCGGCCGTCGGTCTCTCCGAGCGTGGCCGCAAGGCCTTCATCGCGTCCGTCGAGAGCCACGTCGGCCGGCCGGCCGCCGATTTCGATGTCGCGCGCATCGCCGGCAAGGTCGACCTGCCGCTGCTCCTGGTCCACGACCAGAACGACCGGCAGGTCCCGGTCCTCGAATCGGCCAGGACCGCGCACGCGCTGCCCGGCGCCGAGCTCATGGTCACGCGCGGCCTCGGCCACAATCGCCTGCTGGCCGATCCCGTCGTCGTACGCGCCGTCGTCGACTTCGTTAGTCAGGAAACAATCGGCAGCGCCTGCACGATGTAGCTGTGCGAGAGCGTGCGGTGCAGCACCGGGTCCTCGATCTCCATGTCGAAGCGTGACGAGGACCGGATGCCGCCGATCGCCGGCAGGGTGCCGCAGAACATCGCGACCCCGGCCGGCAGGCGCTTGCTGCCGTTGTTCCAGCCGGCGATCAGGTCACGTGGCAGGCGCATCTTGGCCAGAAGGCCTTCCTGGTAGGGGACCTTCTTGCCGCCTTCCTCGATGAAGCTGCGCAGGATCGAGCTCGTCCCAATGCGGCTCGATATCCTCGAAGCGCCAGGCCGAGCGGCCGATCACCTTGGCGCAGACCTGCTTGGACTGGGCGACGCCGTAGGTCTCGAGCTTACGGTCGGTATGGTCGGCGCCCACCGTGACCCATAGCCGGTCGGCCGTGCCGACCAGGACGGGCTCGGCCTCGCCGGACGTATCGTCGCCCACGACCTGGATGGACTCGGCCTGCGTGAGCAGGCTCGCGGCGACCCGGTAGTACAGCGGCACCTTCGATGGCGGCTGCACACCGATCGCCTTCAGCTCCTCGATGTGGTGTTCCAGAGCCGCAACGTCGCGGCCGGTCCAGCCGGCGATCACCAAGTCATCGATGTCGTAGGAGCGGCCGTCAAGCTCAAGCCGCGCCATCAGAGGACGGCGAGCTGCGAATTCAGCAGGTCGGTCACCAGCATGTAGCCCGGCGCGTGGGTGATGCAAAACTCCGGCTTCACCGTCGCCATCACCGACTGCGGGTGTGACGCCGCAGGCCCAGAACACCGGCAACTTCGTCGTCGCGCACCGGCACGGCGTCGCCGTAGTCGGGCTTGGCGATGTCCTTGATGCCGATGAGCTCGGGCTTGCCGAGATGCACCGGCGCGCCATGCACCGAGGGGAAGCGCGTCGTCACCTGCACGGCGCGGATAGCCTCGGACGGCCGGAACGGCCGCATCGACACCACCATCGGGCCATGGAAGGCGCCGGAGGGCTGGTTTTGAATATTGGTGCGGTACATCGGCACGTTGGTGCCGCAACGTGATATGGCGCATCGGCAGGCCGTCCTGCACCAGCGCCTCCTCGAAGGAGAAGGAGCAGCCCAGCACGAACGACACCAGATCGTCGCGCCACACCTTCTTGAGGTCGTCGACCTCCTCGATCAATTCGCCCTTCTTCCACACGCGATAGCGCGGGATGTCGGTACGGATGTCGAGATCCTCGCCCAGGGTCGGCAGACGCCAGTCGCCCGGTTCGGACTGGCCCAGCAACGGGCAAGGCTTCGGATTGAGCATGCAGAAGCGCGTGAAGTCGGCGGCGAGTTCCTTGGGCAGGATCGCGAGGTTGCCCTGCACATAGCCCGGCGCCATGCCCGAGGTCGGCTGTCGGAAGGCGCCGGCCCGGATGCGCCGCCGCGCGTCACGGCCGGTCTCGCCTTTGATGCTGGTAATGGTGTCCATGGCCTGCCGTCACACGTGCTGGCCGCCGTTGATGTGGATCTCGGCGCCGCTGACGTAGCTCGCACCCTTCTCGCACAGGAAGTGGATGACGTCTGCCACTTCGTCGGGCGTGCCGAGGCGACGCATCGGGATCTGCTCCTCGACGATCTTCTCGGTGCCGGGCGACAAAATCGAGGTGTCGATTTCGCCGGGTGCGATGGCGTTGACGCGAATGCCTCGCGGCCCGAAATCAGAGGCCATCTCGCGGGTCAGCGCCGCCAGCGCCGCTTTAGGGATATACGCCGAGCCGGCAAAGGATGCACGCGGCTGCCGGCGATCGAGGTGACGTTGACGACGCAACCGCGCGCCGCCGACAACTCGCTCATCAGGCCCCGCGCCAGCGCCACAGGCGCGAAAAAGTTCACATTGAATACCTGGCGCCACAGGTCGAACGGCGTATCGATGGCGCCGAAGCGGCCGCCAGTCTCGTCCTTGGGCGAGATCGCCGCGTTGTTGACCAGCGCATCGAGGCGTCCGCCACCCAGGCGGTCGCGAATCTCATCGATACCGCGGCTGACATCGGCCGTGTCGGCAAGGTCGATCTGCACATGGTTCTTGTCACCGCCCGGCCACGGGCAAAGCGCGCTGAAAGGCTGGCGCGATACCGTGATCACCCGCCAGCCGTTGGCGCTGAATTTCTTCACGGTCGCATGGCCGATACCGCGGCTCGCGCCGGTAAGTACCAGGGTGCGCGTGTTGTCCAAAAGTGTTGCTGGGCTCATGTCGCGATCCTACTCCGCCTCGTGGGCAATGGCGCGACAGATATTGGAAGGCTGGTCACCGACAATAAGAGGTGGCCGGACGCGGTCACGACCGCGATCTATTGTGTGTTGCGGTGAAACTGTCACTTCGTCGCCTAACCTGTTGTGTTTGATACATTTTTGTTGAATGCCATCACCTTGTGTTTTATGGTTCGCACGGCTTGGCCCAATATTCGGGGCCGCTGGCCATGGTTTTGAAGAAGCAATTTGTGGAGGTCCGCGATGTCGGACGACCGCCGGGCAAAGGACCCGACACCTGTTCTGCGCACCCGACCTGCAACCATGCTCACGGCGATCGGCCTATGCGTGTTCATCATGGTCATGCAATTGCTGCCGCAATTCAGTGATAGCGGTCTCAACCGCATAAATGGCACCGCCGCCACCACCACAACGACCGCCGGCATCCAATAACGCTTGGGCGCTTGTGCGCCTGCCCGGGAACGCGCATCTAGGAGCGAGGTGCGCGTGTCATATCCCGTTGATCGATGTCCTCCGATAACGTCCAAGCCCTGACGCCCGGCACTCGGCTCGGTGACTATCGGCTCGATGCCGTGATCGGCCATGGCGGCTTCGGCATCACCTATCGCGCCTTCGACACGCAGCTCGCCAAGTTCGTCGCCATCAAGGAGTACCTGCCGATCGAATTCGCCGTGCGTGGCGGCGACGGCAACGTTGTGCCGCGCGGCACGCGCTTCGCCGACGATTTCGCCTGGGGCCGCGAACGCTTCCTCGACGAGGCGCGGGCGCTCGCCCGCTTCCGCCATCCACACATCGTGCCGGTGCTGCGTTACTTCGAGGCCAACGGCACGGCCTACACCGTCATGGAGTTCGAGGACGGCAAGAGCGTGAGCGAGCTGCTGCGGCAGCCAGCGGGTCGCCTGCCGCCGGAAGACGTGCGGCGCCTGGCCGACGGCCTGGTCGGCGGCCTGCAGCAGCCGTGCATGCCCAAGGGCTTCCTGCATCGCGACATCAAGCCCAGCAACATCATCATCCGCCGCGACGGCGTTCCCGTGCTGATCGATTTCGGTGCGCGCGCGCCAGGCGATGGGCGAGCGCTCGCGCACGCTGACCGGCGTGCTGACGCCGCAATACGCGCCGATCGAGCAGTACGCCTTGGACAGCAAGCAGGGCCCGTGGACCGACATCTACTCCGCCGCCGCCGTGCTCCATCACGCGCCGCAAGCTCGGCAAGTGAGCCGCGGCGCGCGTCGGCACCGCTGACGTCGCGCCCCTCACCGGCAACCCTGGGCGTCTTCCTCGGCGCCATCGACCGCGCACTGGCCTTCGCGCCGGCGGACCGGCCGCAGTCCGTCGAGCATTATGCGCGGCATGTCCGGACCGACGATCGCCCGCGTCGCCGATGCGCCGACGCAGCGCCTCGGACCCGCAGCGGCCGCACCGCGTCTCGGTGGTCGAAGCGCGGCGCCGCTGAGCAGCCGAGCACCTCGCCGGCGCGGCCGGGCCGACGGCGCATGAGGGTGTGGGTCATCATCCTATTGATCGTCCTGATGGGATCGGCTTTGGAGCGACGTTACAGGGCGGACTTGCACACCCTGCTCTCAGGGACACCGGTGGAGGTCGCGCAGCCGGCGCCGTCACCGACGCCCGCCCCGGCCCCTACGCCCACGCCCGCTCCCGCCCCTGCAGCGACGCCGCAACCGCGGCCGCCGCAAGCCACGCCAACGCCGCCGGTGGTGCGACCTGCTCCGACTCCGGCGCCCGCGTCGGACACATCCAAGCAAGCCTTGATCGATCAGGCTACGCGTGCGGCCGAGTCGGCGCAGGCGGTGCTGGAACGGGCCGACGAAGCCGCACGGGCCGCGCGCGCCATGGGCGCGCGAAGCGCGCACTCGCGGCGCTGCGGCGCGGCCGTCGATCTGCGGAACGCCGAGCGACTGACCAGCGAGCGGCGCGAGCTGAAGTCAGCCAGGTGATCGTCGGCGCGCTGCCAGGGCCTCGGCGTCGCCGAGCTCGGCAACGGCGAACGCCAGGCCGGCGATTTCCAGGAGGGTCGCCTGAACGGCCTCGGCACCGTGCGCTTCGAGGACGACACGCGCTACGCCGGCCAATGGCACGACGGCCAGCCGACCGGCCTCGGCACGCGCGAGAAGCCGGGCGCCGAGCGCGCAGAAGGCAATTTCATCTCGGGCCGGCTCGAAGGTCTCGGCGTACGCCGCGTGCTCGGCGAGCCGGCGACGGTCCAGTCGGGCGAGTTCCGCGCCAATCTGCTGGAAGGCCCAGGTGTCGAGACCGTGGGCGACCAGCGCTATGCCGGTGGCTTCCGCGGCGGCAAACGCAACGGCTACGGGCAGGTCAGCAAGTGCCGACGGCAAGGTCCAATCGGGCCGCTGGGAAGACGGAAAGCCAATAGAATCAACGCCTTGACCAGCTGGCACGGTTGTTGCGCCCAAGCGCTGCAGCCGAGCTGCCATCCGTGACCAAGCCACTCTCCGTCCTGCTGATCGACGACAACCCGACCCGCGCCGAGATCGTGGAGGCGGGCCTTGCCGCTGCGGGCTATCGTCTGCTGGCGCGGCTCGAGGGCACGCAGGACCTGATCGGCCGCGTGCGCGAGCTCGAGCCGGATGTCGTTGTCGTCAGCATCGACAGTCCAAGCCGCGACACCATCGAGGACATGCGGCGCACCACCGATCTCATGCCGCGGCCGATTGCGCTGTTCGTCGATCGCTCCGACCCCGCCACCATCGCGGCAGCCATGGAAGCAGGCGTGTCGGCCTATGTCGTGAAGGGCCTGGCGCAGGATCGCGTGCGCCCCGTGGTCGATGTCGCCGTCGCCCACTTCAATCGCTATCACGCCATGCGCGAGGAGCTCGATCGCGCCCGACTGTCCCTGGTCGAGCGCAAGACCGTCGAACGCGCCAAGGGCCTGCTGATGGAGCAGAAGGGCCTCAGCGAGGACGCCGCCTACAAGTTGCTGCGCAAGCTGGCCATGGACCAGAACAAGCGGATCGGTGAAGTGGCGCGGGAAATGGTGACCTACGCCAAAGTGCTTAAATCTTAGGCGTGCCTGTGAATCGATCATGCTGCACATGCGAGCATCAAGATTCTGCTTATCCCGCGGTCGCTAATTCTACAGATCGGTCCCTATAAATCTCGATATATCAAAGACTTACGGGCTTGGCATGGTTGCTGCACCCTCTATCGGCGTGAGCCCAATGGCGGGCTCCTTCTGAGTTAGAGACGGGCCAAAGACGGTCTGTCGATTGGACAACGGCGTCCTGAGCGGTCGGCATCTGCCGGCCGAGCGGGGCGCTGTTTTCGTTTGTGGAGTGCGTGCGGCATGGCCGATCTGGAACAACCGAAGATCAAAGTCGGATTCATCCCGATCATCGACTGCGCGCCGATCGTGCTGGCCGAGGAGCTGGGCGCCTATGAGCGCCAGGGCCTCGAGGTCGAGATCCGCCGCGAGGTCTCGTGCGTCAACGTCCGCGACAAGCTCACGGCCTTGGCCGTGCTCGACGCCTCGCACATGCCTCGCCCCTGCCGCTGGCGCTGACGCTCGGCATCGACAGCGCCGTGAGCCTGGTGACGCGGCACTGACACCCTGCAGGTCAACGGCAACGCGCTCACCCTCTCCACCAGCCTGTGGAACGAGATGGAGGAGGCCGCGCCCGAACTGGTGAAGAAGGGCCGGCCGCTCGATGCCCGCGCCATCGCCGCCGTCGCGGCCAGGCGCGCCGCGAGCGGCGTCAAGCCGCTGGTCCTGGCCTCGGTGTTTCCCTACTCGCCGCAGAACTACATGACTGCGGCTGTGGCTGTCGTCGGCCGGCGTCGATCCCGACCGCGACGTGCGCATGGCCGTGGTGCCGCCGCCTCACACCGTCGCCTATCTCTCGGGCGGCGCGATCGATGGGTACTGCGTCGGCGAGCCGTGGAACCAGCAGTCCGAGGCGCTGGGCATCGGCCGCATCGCGCTTACTGGTCCCGATGTCCGGCGTGGCATGCCCGAGAAGGTGCTGGGCCGCACTGGAGTCATGGGCGGCCAACAACCTGAACACGCTGCGCGCCCTCATCAAGGCGCTGATCGAAGCCTGCCTGTGGCTCGACGAGCCCGCCAATCGATCCGAGGCGGCGCGCATCCTGTCGAGCCCGCGCTATCTCAACACGCCGGCCGAGATCATGGCGCGCACGCTGGACCTGCCGGGCTTCCACGTCTTCCAGCGCGACGCCGCCAACTTCCCGTGGCGCAGCCACGCCGACTGGTTCCTGGCGCAGATGGTGCGCTGGAAGCAGGCGCCGGCCGACACCGACATCAAGGCGGTCGCCGACTGCGCCAGTACGAGCGGCGCACCGTGGCCGCGGCTCGACGTCGAGCCTCTCGAGCCAGGTCGCTGCTGCCGCCGGTGGCCACGGCGAACCGCTTCCGACGCGCACAACAGACTTCCGAGGCTTCTTCTTCAGGAGACGAGTATGAGCAGCACCAAGTTCCGGACGACGCAGCATCCTCAAAGGCGCCACCGCCACGGCGGCGCTGATGGCCTCGGCGCGCCGTCCTTGCCAGCCGGGCGCCTTCGCGCAGGGCGCTGGCCCTGAGACCAACAAGGTCACGCTGGGCTTCATCGCGCTCACCGATGCCTCGCCGCTGATCATCGCCAAGGAAAAGGGCTTCTTCGACAAGTACGGCATCACCGACGCCAACGTCGCCAAGCAGGCGTCGTGGGGCACCACGCGCGACAACATCGTGCTGGGCTCGAGCGCCGGCGGCATCGACGGCGCGCATATCCTGACGCCGATGCCCTACCTGATTTCCACCGGCAAGGTGACGCAGGAGAACAAGCCAGTGCCGATGTATATCCTGTGCCGCCTCAACTACGACTGCCAGGCGATCTCGGTCGCCAAGGAGTTCAAGGGACTCGGCATCACTGTCGATGCCAAGGCCTTCAAGGAGCCGCTCGCCAAGAAGAAGGCGTCGGGCAAGGAGATCAAGGCTGCCATGACCTTCCCCGGCGGCACCCACGACATGTGGATCCGCTACTGGCTCGCGGCGCGGCGGCATCGATCCCGACAAGGACATCTCCACGATCGTCGTGCCGCCGCCGCAGATGGTGGCCAACATGAAGGTCGGCAACATGGACGCCTTCTGCGTCGGCGAGCCGTGGAACGACCAGCTGGTGCACCAGGACATCGGCTACACCGCGTGCATGACCGGCGAGATCTGGAAGGACCACCCCGAGAAGTCGCTCGGCATGCGCGCCGACTGGGTCGACAAGAATCCCAAGGCCGCGATGGCCGTGCTGATGGCCGTCATGGAGGCCCAGCAATGGTGCGACAAGATGGAGAACAAGGACGAGCTCGCGCAGATCATCGGCAAGCGCCAGTGGTTCAACGTCCCGCCGACCGACATCGTCGACCGCATCAAGGGCACCATCGACTACGGCGACGGCCGCAAGGCGAAGGACTCCGACCAGCTCATGACCTTCTGGCGCGCGGCGCGTCCTACCCGTTCCAGAGCCATGAGCTGTGGTTCCTCACCGAGAACCAGCGCTGGGGCAAGCTGCCCATGGACCTCGACACCAAGGCCATCATCGGCAAGGTCAACCGCGAGGATCTGTGGCGCGAGGCGGCCAAGAACATCAGCGCTGCCGCGGCCGATATTCCCAAGAGCGCGTCGCGCGGCAAGGAGACCTTCTTCGACGGCAAGGTCTTCGATCCGGAGAACCCGAAGGCCTATCTCGACGAGCCTGACGATCAAGGCGCGGCGCCTGAAGCACTGGCCCCTCGATCCTTGAGTAGATGAGGCGATCACGGGACATGGCCGGCGCTCACGCATCGGACGGGCCGAGATCTGGCGCGTCGCCGATGCGGCCGGCCTGGAGCGCCTGCGGCGAGGCGGTGCGGCATCTGGCGCAGGTCATCCTGCCGCCATTGATCGTGCTCGCGATCACGCTGTTCGTCTGGCAGCTCCTGTGCTCGGAGCCCGGCGCGCGCCTGCCACCGCCGACCAAGGTGGTGGCCGACGCCTGGGACTTCATCGTCGACCCGTTCTACGACAATGGCGGCGTCGACAAGGGCGCCTTCTGGCAGATCTCCAAGAGCCTGGGGCGCGTCGCCATCGGCTTCAGCTTCGCGGCCGTCGTCGGCATCGCGCTCGGTGTGCTGATCGGCCAGAGCACCTGGGCGATGCGCGGCCTCGACCCGATCTTCCAGGTCCTGCGCACCGTGCCGCCGCTCGCCTGGCTGCCACTGTCGCTGGCGGGCTTCCGCGACGTCGCACCCTTCGGCCCTGTTCGTGATCTTCATCACCTCGATCTGGCCGATCATCATCAACACCTCGGTGGGCGTGCGGAATATCCCGCAGGACTATCGCAACGTCGCCGCGGTGATCCGGCTGTCGTGGTGGGAGGTCTTTTACAAGATCACGCTGCCCGCCACCGTGCCCTACATCTTCACCGGCCTGCGCATTGGCGTCGGCCTCTCCTGGCTCGCCATCGTCGCGGCCGAGATGCTGATCGGCGGCGTCGGCATCGGCTTCTTCATCTGGGATGCCTGGAACAGCTCGCGCATCAGCGACATCATCGTGGCCCTGGTCTACATCGGCGTCGTCGGCTTCCTGCTCGACAAGCTGATCGCCACCATCGGCCACTTCGTCTCGCACGGCGTCGCGGCGCAGTAGGAGGCAGGCCATGGATCACAGCTACCTCAAGTTCGAGCAGGTCGGCATGAGCTTCCGCCGCGGCCAGATGGCGACGGAAGTGCTGCGCGACATCGACCTCGACGATCGATCAGGGCGAGTTCGTCTCCCTGATCGGCCATTCCGGCTGCGGCAAGTCGAC
The DNA here is from genome assembly GCA_965284145.1 of Phreatobacter sp. Classification (GTDB taxonomy): domain Bacteria; phylum Pseudomonadota; class Alphaproteobacteria; order Rhizobiales; family Phreatobacteraceae; genus Phreatobacter. The sequence goes on along the minus strand of CBDIRH010000005.1, from coordinate 31,598 downwards.
CTTGCTCAACATCCTGGGTGGGCTGCTGCGGTCGACCACCGGCGAGGTCTTCCTCGAAGGCAAGGTGGTCGACGAGCCCGGCCCCGACCGCGCCATCGTCTTCCAGAACCATTCGCTGCTGCCCTGGCTCACCGTCTACGGCAACGTCGCCATCGCCGTCGACAAGGTGTTCGGCTCGTCCAAGACCAAGGCCGAGCGCCACGACTGGGTGATGCACAATCTCGAATTGGTGCAGATGGCCCAGGCCAAGGACAAGCGCCCGCACGAGGTGTCCGGCGGCATGAAGCAGCGCGTCGGCATCGCCCGCGCGCTCGCCATGCAGCCCAAGGTGCTGCTGATGGACGAGCCGTTCGGCGCCCTCGACGCGCTGACCCGCGCCCATCTGCAGGACAGCGTCATGGAGATCCATGCCCGCCTCGGCAACACGGTGATGATGATCACCCACGATGTCGACGAGGCGGTGCTGCTGTCGGACCGCGTGGTGATGATGACCAACGGTCCCTCGGCGACCATCGGCGAGATCCTGAAGGTGGACCTGGCGCGGCCGCGCCGCCGGCCGAGCTCGCCACCGACGCCGAATACGCGCGCTGTCGCGCCGCCGTGCTGGAGTTCCTCTATGCCCGGCATCGCGTGCCGGCCAGAACCGCTTCTCTGGCTGCCTGAGGGCGCCGTGACCGAGTTCGACGACCAGCAGAAGCAGTGGCTGCAGGGTTTCGTCAGCGGCCTGGAGGCCCGCAAGGCCGCCGACAAGCTGACGAACCGCAGTGCTGCGTCCGCCGCGCCGTCGAACCTCGATGCCCTGCAGACCGCGGCGCAGGACCGCACGCTCGCGGCGGGCGGCAAGCTGGTCGCAGAAGAAACCGCCAAGCGCCAGCGCCATCCACTGGATCGCATGGACGAGGTTTCAGGGCGCGCCAAAGCCGGCCAGTTCCCCAAGGGCATGGACGTCTTCCTCACCAAGTACCAGGGCCTGTTCTATGTCGCGCCGGCGCAAGACTCCTTCATGTGCCGCCTGCGTATTCCCAACGGCATCTTGAGCGCTTGGCAGTTCCGTGGTTTGGCCGATGCTGCCGATGCCCATGGCGGCGGCTACGCCGACGTGACGACGCGAGCCAACCTGCAGATCCGCGAGATCGGCGCGAGTCAGGCCGTCGACTTGTTGGAGGTGGTGCAGGCGCTCGGCCTCACGGCGCGCGGCTCGGGTGCCGACAATATCCGCAACATCACCGGTAGCGCGACCGCCGGCATCGACTCGCACGAGCTGATCGATACGCGGCCCCTGTGCAGCGCGATGCACCATTACATCCTCAATCACCGCGAGATGTACGGCCTGCCGCGCAAGTTCAACATCGCCTTCGACGGTGGCGGGCGCGTGCCGACGCTGGAGGACACCAACGACATCGGCTTCGTCGCTTGCCGGGTCACCGATGGCATCGAGCCCGGCATCTATTTCCATCTGCAGCTCGGCGGCATCACCGGCCATCTCGACTTCGCCTTTGAGACCGGCATCCTGCTGAAGCCCGGGGAATGCGTGACCGTGGCGGCCGCCGTCGTGCGCGCCTTCGTGGCCCACGGCGATCGCACCAACCGCCAGAAGGCGCGCCTGAAGTACGTGCTCGACCGCATGGGCCGCGACGCCTTCGTGGCCGAGGTCGAGAAGGAATTCGCCGCGACAGCGCCAGCGCCGCCGGCGCGTGATCGCGCCGCGACCGATGGCAGACAAGCACGGCCATGTCGGCGTGCATCGGCAGAAGCAGGCCGGCCGCAACTATCTCGGGCTGGTCCTGCCGGTCGGCCGGCTCACCTCGGAGCAGATGCGCGGGTTGGCCGAGATCTCCGAGCGCTTCGGCAGCGGCACGATCCGGCTGACGGTGTGGCAGAACCTGCTGATCTCCGACGTCGCCGACCGCGACGTCGGAACTGCATCGCCGCCATCAATGCGCTGGGCCTGGGCATCGAGGCCAGCGCCATCCGTCGGGGCCTGGTCGCCTGTACCGGCAATGCCGGCTGCAAGTTCGCCGCCTCGAACACCAAGGGACATGCGCTGAGGCTGGCCGACTACTTGGAAGCGCGGGTGGCGGTCGACCTGCCGATCAACATCCATCTCACCGGCTGCCATCATTCCTGCGCCCAGCACTATGTCGGCGACATCGGTCTTCTGGCCGCCAAGGTCGCGCGCGGCGAAGAGAGCGTCGAGGGCTATCACATCTATATCGGCGGGGGCGCGGCCTCGACCGCCGAACAGGCGATGGCGCGTGAATATGCCAAGTCGGTGGCGTTCGACGACCTGCCGTCGATGATCGAGCGCCTGCTCGGCGCGTGGCTCGCCCATCGCGAGGCACCGACTGAATCCTTCTTCGAGTTCGCGCGCCGCCACGAGGTCGCCGAGCTGCGCGATCTTGCGGCGCGGGCGCCGGAGCTCGTGGCATGAACGCCATCACGCCCATCCCCTCGATTATCCCCGAGACCGCGCCGTTCTCGACCGAGCAGCGCGCCTGGTTGAACGGCTTCTTCGCCGCCTATCTCGGCGTCACGGCCGAGGCAATGGGGCAGGGCGAGGCCGCCGCCGAAGCCGACGAGGATTTTCCCTGGCACGATGCGTCGCTCGCCATGCCCGAGCGGCTGGAGCTCGCCAAGAGTGCCAAGCCCGAGCGTCAGCTGATGGCGGCGATGGCCCAGCTCGATTGCGGCCAGTGCGGCTATCTCTGCCAGACCTACGCCGAGGCGGTGTGGTCGGGCGCCGAGGCCGACATGGGCCGATGCGTGCCGGGCGGCAAGGAAACGCAGCGCAAGCTGAAGGAGCTTCTGGCCGCCTTGGAGCCGCAGCGCACCGGCGGGCCAGCCCCACAGGTGGCGAAGGTTGCGGCGCCCGTCGGCTCGCGCGACCGGCCGGCACTGGCCACCTTGGTCGATGCCCATCCGCTCAACCGGCCGGGCTCGGGCAAGGACGTGCGTCACGTCGTGTTCGACCTGTCGACCACCGACCTCACCTACGAGGCGGGCGACAGCCTCGGCGTGTTCGCGCGCAAGAACCCGCAGCTCGTGCAGGCCGTGCTCGACCGCATCGGCGCCACGGGCGAGGAGATGGTCGGCGTCGATCACGAAGCGCTGCCGTTGCGGCAGGCGCTGCTCAGCAAGGTCGACATCGCGCGCCCGAGCGACGAGTGCATGCTGTTCCTGGCGACGCGCGCCTTCGACGGCGAGGAGGCCTTGAAGCTGCAGGCGTTGTCGCGCGGCGAGGGGCCGGCCGAGCTGGCCGAGGCCGACCTGCTCGATCTGCTGATGGCCTTCCCGTCGGTGACACCGTCGCTGCCCGGCCTGCTGAAGTCGCTCGACCGCCTGCAGCCGCGGCTCTACTCCATCGCCTCGTCGTCCAAGGCGCATCCGCGCGAGGTCCATCTCACCGTCTCGGCGGTGCGCTGGGACAGCGACGGCCGTACCCGCACCGGCATCGGCTCGTGCTACCTCGCCGACTTCGCCAAGCCGGGCGATGTCATCCCGATCTTCGTGCAGAAGAGCCATGGCTTCAGCCCGCCGGCCGACGACAGTGCGGCGGCGATCATGGTCGGCCCGGGCACGGGCATCGCGCCGTTCCGAGCCTTCCTCGAGGAGCGTGAGGCGCGCGGAGCCAAGGGCAAGAACTGGCTGTTCTTCGGCGACCAGAAGCGCACCAACGACTTCCTCTACGAGGACCAGATCATGGACTGGCAGCGTCGTGGCGTGCTGCACCGTCTCGATCTCGCCTTCTCGCGCGACCAGGCCGAGAAGATCTACGTCCAGCATCGCATGCAGGAGGCTGCGGCCGAGCTCTGGCAATGGCTGGAGGAGGGCGCGCACTTCTATGTCTGCGGCGACGCCAAGCGCATGGCCAAGGACGTCGAGGACACGCTGCTCAGGATCGCCGTCGAGCAGGGCGCCAAGAATGCGGGAGAGGCAAAAGCCTGGCTGGACGGCCTGGCGAAGGCTGGCCGCTATCAGCGCGATGTCTACTGATCGATGATCCGCACAACCTGCCCTTACTGCGGCGTCGGCTGCGGGCTGAAGATCACGCTGGATGGTAAAGGCGGCGCCGACGTCGTCGGCGATCCCGACCATCCGGCCAATCTCGGCCGGCTGTGCTCCAAGGGCGCGGCGCTGGGCGAGACGCTTGTCGCCTGGAGGACTCGGCTGCTCCATCCCGAAGTCGACGGCCGCCGCGTGTCGTGGGACACCGCGCTCGATACCGTTGCCGACGGCTTCCGTGAGATCGTGGCGCGCCACGGCCCCGACGCTGTGGCCTTCTATGTCTCCGGCCAGCTGCTGACCGAGGACTATTACGCCGCCAACAAGCTCATCAAAGGCTTTCTGGGCACCGCCAACATCGACACCAATTCGCGCCTCTGCATGGCCTCGTCGGTGGCCGGCCACAAGCGCGCCTTCGGCAGCGACACGGTGCCCGGCCTCTACGAGGACTTCGAGCAGGCCGACCTCGTCGTGCTGGTCGGCAGCAACCTCGTCTGGTGCCATCCCGTGCTGTTCCAGCGCCTGGAAGCTGCCAAGCGCGCGCGTCCGACCCTGCGCATCGTCGTCGTCGACCCGCGCCGCACCGAGACCTGCGATATCGCCGACCTGCATCTCGGCCTGCGCCCCGGCAGCGACGTCGCCCTGTTCAATGCCCTGCTGGCCGAGCTGCAGCGCCGCGGCGCCACGGCCAAGCGCTTCGTCGACAAGCACACGGTCGGTATGGACGACGCGCTGATCGCGGCGCGCGCCAGCGACGTTGGCGAGTGCGATCTGCCCAGGGCCGACCTGGAAACCTTCTTCGACTGGTTCGCCAATACGGAGAAGACGGTCACGCTCTATTCCCAGGGCGTGAACCAGTCGAGCGCCGGCGTCGACAAGGTCAATGCGCTGATCAACTGCCATCTGCTGACCGGCCGCATCGGCCGGCCGGGCATGGGGCCGTTCTCGATCACCGGCCAGCCCAACGCCATGGGCGGCCGCGAGGTCGGCGCGCTGCGAACGGCCTGGCCGCGCACATGGACTTCGCGCTGGAGGATGTCGGCCGCGTCGGCCGCTTCTGGAACACCAACCGCGTCCCGCGCAAAGCCGGCCTGAAGGCGGTCGAGCTGTTCGAGGCGGTGCGTGCCGGCCGCGTCAAGGCGGTGTGGATCATGGCGACCAATCCCGTCGCCAGCCTGCCCAACGCCGACGCCGTGCGCGCCGCCCTCGCTGCCTGCGAGCTCTCCGTCGTCTCCGAGGCGATCCGTGCCTCGGACACCGTCGATGCCTGCCGCGTCCGCCTGCCCGCGCTCGCCTGGGCGGAGAAGAACGGCACCGTCACCAATTCCGAACGCCGCATCACGCGCCAGCGGCCGTTCCTGCCGCCGCCCCGCGAGGCGCGCCAGGACTGGTGGATCATCGCCGAGGTGGCGCGCCGCCTGGGCCACGGCGAGGAATTCGCCTGGCAGGGCGCCGCCGACATCTTTCGCGAGCACGCCCGGCTCTCGGCCTTCGAGAACGAAGGGCAGCGCGACTTCGATATCGGCGCCTATGCCGACATCGACGACGGCTGCATACGATCGCTGACGCCGTGCGTCTGGCCGGCGCGCATCGGATGCGACAGCAACGCCGGCAAGATCGCCGACGGCGGCTTCTTCCATTCCGACGGCCGCGCCCGCTTCATACGCCACGGGCGCGCGCGAGCCGTCTGCGGCCCGCGCGAGGGTCCTTCCTGCTCAACACCGGCCGCGTCCGCGACCAGTGGCACACCATGACGCGCACGGCGAAGTCGCGGAAGTTGGTTTCGATCGCCCGGAGCCGACCATCGAGCTCAACGCCATCGATGCCGCCCAGCGCGGATTGCAGGACGGTGACATTGCCGAGGTGACGAGCAGGTGGGGCCGCGCTGCGTTGCGTGTGCATCTGTCGTCGGCACTGCGCCAGGGCGAAGCCTTTGCCCCCATGCACTGGACGGCGCAGCTTTCCCGCGCCGGCCGCATCAATGCCGCCGTCAATCCGGCGGTCGATCCCATTTCCGGCCAGCCCGAGCTCAAGCACACGCCGGTCGAGGTCCGCCGCCTCGCCGTGCGGTGGCATGGCACGATTCTCGCTCGCAGGCCGATCATGCTGCCCGAGGTCACCTACTGGGCGCGCGTCAGGGGCGCCGCATGCCACGCCTATTTGTTGGCGGGCGAGCAGCCTTTGGCCGTGGCGCGCCGCGCCCTGTCGGCGGCGATGCGCACGGCCAATCCTGGTCCGTGGCTCGACGGTGAGGACGGGTTGGGCGCCGTCATCAGCGATGGCCGCCTCGAAGCGGTCATGCGTATCGGCAAGGCGCACGACGAGGCGGCGCGCGATCGCCTGACGCCGTTCATGGCGCTGGCCCAGCTCGACAGCGAGCAACGCCGCGTCCTGCTGCACGGCGGCGAAGCGGCCGAGCGCGGCGGCGAGATCTGCGCCTGTCTCGGCGTGTCCATCGCCGCGGTGCAGGCGGCGATCGCCAACGGCGCCATGACGCTCGACGCCGTCGGCGCCGTCACCAAAGCCGGCACCAGCTGCGGCTCCTGCCGGCCCGAGATCCGTGCCTTGCTGCGCGCGGCGCGGCCGCGGCAGGCGGCGTGAGGATGCATTGATGCAGACCTTTCCCATTTTCCTCGCGTTGCAGGACCGGCCCGTGCTCGTGGTCGGTGGCAGCGAGCCCGCGGCGCGCAAGGTCGAGCTGCTGCTGTCGGCCGGTGCGCGTGTCACCTTGATCGCCGACACCGTGGTCGGCGAGATCGCCCAGCTGATCGCCGATGCACGCATCTCGTGGGCCGGCCGCGGCTTCGACGACGATGACCTTTCAGGCATGGCGCTGGTGATCGTGGCCAGCGACGACGAGGCGCTGGCGACGCGCGTGTCGAACGCCGCACAGCGGCGCTGCCTACCGGTGAATGTCGTCGATCGCCCGAGTCTCTCCAGCTTCATCATGCCGGCGATCGTCGATCGTGCGCCCATCACCATCGCCATCTCGACCGGCGGCACGGCGCCCGCGCTGGCGCGGCGCATTCGCGCCGAGATCGAGCGCGCGTTGCCGGCGGCAATCGGCCGGCTGGCGCGCTTCGCCGAGATCTTCCGGGCCCAGGTGCGCCGCACGCTCGAGAGCTCGCGCGATCGCCGCCGCTTCTGGGACCGCGTGTTTGCCGGCCGCATCGGCGAGCTGGCGCTGGCCGGCGACGAGATCGCGGCCCGCCGCGAGCTGATCCGGCTGCTCGATTCGACGCGCAACGAGAACGCACCGGCCGGCATGGTGCACCTGGTCGGCGCCGGCCCCGGCGATCCCGATCTCCTCACCATGAAGGCGCATCGCCTGATGCAACGCGCCGATGTCATCGTCTACGACAGGCTGGTCTCGCCGGAGGTGCTGGCCATGGCGCGGCGCGATGCCGAGCGCATCTTCGTCGGCAAGCGGCGCGGCGAGCATCGCGAGACGCAGGAAGAGATCAACCGGCGCCTGGTTTCGCTGGCGCGCGCCGGCAACAGCGTGGTGCGGCTGAAGGGCGGCGATCCGGTGGTGTTCGGCCGCGGCGGCGAGGAGATCGAGGCGCTGGTGCGCGCCGGCATCGCCGTCGAGGTCGTGCCCGGCATCACCGCGGCCCTGGGCTGCGCGGCGGCGGCTCGGCGATCCCGCTCACCCATCGCGACCATGCGCAGGCCTGCATCTTCGTCACCGGCCAGCTCAAGGACGGCACCATCGCGCTCGACTGGCCGATGCTGGCGCGGCCGCGCCAGACCGTCGTCGTCTACATGGGCGCCGAAACCTTGCCGATCATCGCCGCGCGGCTGATGGAGCATGGCTTGCCGGCCTCGACGCCGGTCGCGCTGATCGAGAACGGTACGACCAGCCAGGAGCGGCGGGTCGTGGGGACGCTCGCAACCATCGAGCAGCAGGCGAGGCGGGCTGCCCTTGAGGGGCCAACTCTCTGCATGATCGGTGAAGTGATCGGCGTCGCGTTGGCGCGCGATCTCGACCTTCGCTTCCAGTCGGGCTCGGTGCGCTAGCGAATCGTGGCGGTCTGCCAGGGCCAGAGTGTCCCGCCTCCTGAGGATCAGCGCGAAGCGGCCTTCGAAAACCAAGAAAAAACAATGCGTAGGCGCCCGAATTTATTGTGGCAAATTTGCAACATTTGTTGGACGTACGATTAGCCCTTGGGGCACTATGGCCTCGGCCGCCGGCCGCCCTGTGTTGGTTCCAAAGGGGGAGAAGTTCATGGCGTTGGGAACCGGGCGCTGCATGCGCTTGAGCGTACGAGTCGTTGCCGCCGCGCTGGTCCTATTCGGGACGGTGGGCGTTCTTTCTCCCGCCATGGCGCAAGTCAAAGCGCCGGCGAAGTCGAAGCTGAAGCCCGCGGTCAAGGCCGCGCCGAAAGCCGATCCGACGGATAACGTCGCCGATCAGCTCAATGCCAAATGGCAGCAGGACAACGGCGCGTTCTCCGGTTTCAAGACGGCGGCACCTGCCGTGGTCCCGGCGTCATTCGCCACCCCCGCGGTCGCGAACGAGTGGGGCGACCGCCTGGTCTCGCGCGCCATGAAGTATCTGGGCACGCCCTATCGCTACGGCGGCACCACGCCGGCCGGCTTCGACTGCAGCGGCTTCGTCTACTATCTTTATGGCGCGGTCTTCGGACAAAACATCCCGCGCATGCCGCATGACATGGCGCGCGAAGGAATGACTGTCGCGCGCGGCGACCTCAAGCGCGGAGACCTCGTCTTCTTCGGCTACCGCGGCACCTTCACCCACGTGGGCATCTATGCCGGCAACGATCAGTTCGTGCATGCCACGCATCGCGGCTCGCCGGTCATGGTGACGGCCTTGGACTCCGACTACTACCGCCAGCACTACATGACGGCGGTGAGGCTTGTTCCTCGTTGATCTGGGGTTTTTCGTTTTGTGTCACGAATTGGTCTCTGATAAGGAATTTCGTGACAAAAATGCAACAGCGGGGGACGGGGGATGCGCAGCTTCGGGCTGAGTCTTGCCATCACACTGGCCATCACACTGGCCATCACCGGCCCGAGCTTCGCCCAAACCACGACGACCGGCACGGCAACGACGCCTCAGGTCATCCGCGGCTCGAGCAATAACGCGGCCGTCAAGAAGACGGCGGCGGCTGCGAACCAAACCCAGGTCGTTCGGCCGCCGGCGCATCCGACGCAACAGAAGCGTGCGACCAAGCCCGAGAGCCTGCGTGCCTCGCGCTATGGCGGTTTCGCGCCGGCGCCGTCCGGTCCGCCGCCGGTGCTCGACACGACCAGCCCGCGCTCGCTCAACCTGGTCAACTTCAACACCCAGGAAGTGCTGACCGTCACCTACTGGTCGAACGGCACCTACAATCGCAAGGCACTCGACCAGCTCAACCACTTCCTGCGCGACTCGCGGGACAATGCGCAGACGGAGATGGATCCGCTGCTGTTCGACGTGCTGTGGCACACCGCCCAGATCGTGGGCTACGGCGGCTCGATCGAGGTGTTGTCGGCCTATCGCTCGCCAACATCCAACGCCTGGCTCGCCAGCGTCAGCCGCGGCGTGGCGCGCGACAGCCAGCACATGAACGGCAACGCCATGGACATCCGCTTCCCGGGCGTGCCGGTATTCCAGATCCGCCAGGCCGCGTACTCGCTCAACATGGGCGGCGTCGGCTTCTATCCGCGCTCGGGCTTCGTCCACCTCGACACCGGCCCCGTCCGTTACTGGTAAGGCCATGCCAAGCATCGACATCGTCGAAGGCGACATCACGCGCCTCGATGTCGATGCCATCGTCAATGCAGCAAACGAAAGCCTTTTGGGCGGCGGTGGCGTCGACGGCGCGATCCATCGCGCCGCAGGACCTGAACTCCTGGCCGAATGCCGGACGCTGCACGGCTGTCCCACCGGCGAAGCCAAGATCACCAAAGGTTATAGGCTGAAGGCGCGGCACGTGATCCATACCGTGGGCCCGATCTGGCGCGGCGGCGCGGCGGGCGAGCCCGACCTCCTGGCGCGCTGCTATCACAACAGCCTAGCGCTGGCCGAGCAGCACGGGCTTGCAAGCATCGCCTTCCCGGCGATCTCTACCGGTCGTCTACGGCTATCCCAAGGAGGCCGGCGACCGAGATCGCCGTGCGCGAGGTCTGCGCACAAAGGTCGTCGAGCGCGTCGTCTTCGCTGCTTCGGCGCCGACATGGCGGCGCTCTACCGCGAGGTCACTGGCCGTAGCGGTTAGCGTCCTTCAGGTATTCGATTTCTTCCTCGGTGCACGAGCGCCCGAGCACTTCGTTGCGATGCGGGAAGCGCCCGAACCGCGCGACGACGTCGCGATGCTCGATGGCGTGCTTCATCGCCTCGGGATCATCGAAGGCCGCGAACAGCGCGCAGCCCAGCTCCTGGTCGGTGTGCGATTCGCTGTGCTGGAACGGCATGTAGAAGAACAGGCGCATGGTGGTGCCCGAAGGCCGCCGGATAGGCCCGCGCCAGCTGCGAGCCGCGCCGTCGCCAGCGCCTGTCGCCAGAGAAGGCCTGCGACCGCGCGCGGTGCATGTTGCGCGGGAACTGGTCGCACAGAAGGATCAGCGCCAACGCCCCGTCGGGCGACTTCTGCCAATGATCCAGCTCGCCCGCAATCGCCCGTTCCAGTGCCGGCGCGAAGCGCCCGCGGACTTCGTCGTCGATCCCGTCCTTGCCGCCCCACCAGATCTCGCGTGGCTTTCCATGATCGGGATGGTCGAGCGGCAGGAACCAGAAATCGAGCACGTCGCGGATGGTCGGTGCGTTCATCGGCCGTCCTCCGCCAACCCGGCCAGCAGCCCGGCGAACAGGCGCGCCCGCGGCGCCAGCTCCGAGATCAACACATGTTCCTCCAAGGTGTGCACGCCCGCGCCGACCGCGCCCAGCCCGTCGAGCGTGGGGATGCCCAGCGCGCCGGTGAAGTTGCCGTCGCTGCCGCCGCCGAACGTGCCGTGCTCCAAGATGAGGCCGATCTCGCTCGCCGTCGCCGCGGCGTGGGCGAACAGCCTCATCGTTCCGTCCGAGGCCTCGAACAACGGCCGCTCGGGCCCACGTTCGACCTCGAGCGTCACGCCCTCGATCGGCGAGGCGAGGCCCGCCATGAAGTCGTGGACGAACGCCAGGTTCTCGCGCGACGACGCTACGCACAGGACCTCGGCGGTACATTCGGTCGGGATCACGTTCACGAACAGGCCGCCCTTGATCACGCCGACGCTGAAGGAGACCAGCCGATCGATGTCGGTGGCGCTTTCGATCGTTTCGACCAGGCGCGCCATGGCGCGGATGGCGCTGCGGCCCGCGCGGTTGTCGGCGCCGGCATGGCAGGGCGCCCGCGCGTGGTGAGGCGGTAGCGTACGAAGGCGTGGCGGCCCGTGATCACCTTGCCCATGGCGCGCCAGGCTCGGGCACCAGCACGCGGCGACGCCAGGGCGCGGTCCTCCTCGATCAGTCGACGCGCGTCCCGGGGCTGCCGATCTCCTCGTCGGGCGTCATCAGGAAGGTGACGAGCGAGCGGCGTGTCGCCGGTCGCTGCGCGGAGCGCGACGCTAGGCATGCAGCGCCAGGCAAATGCCGCCCTTCATGTCGAGCACGCCCGGGCCGTAGAGACGGTCGCCGTCGATGCGCAGCTTCAGCCCGTCCTCGATCGTGCCGACCGGATGGACGGTGTCGAGATGGCCCAGCACCAGGATGCCCGGCGCGTCGCCGCGGCCGGCAAAGCGCGCCCGCATCACCGGCGCGCCCGACGCGGCCGACAGGCGCTCGATGGCGCCATGCGGCAGGCGCGGAAATCGGCCTCGGCGAGGTCGAACATGCGCGCCACGGCGTCCGGCGTCACCGACGGGCTCTCGACCGCGGCCCAGCGCATGATGTCCTCGACGATCTCGCGGCTGGAGAAGCTATTGGAATCCATCGCGCCATCCTGGCGATGCGGGCATCGTGGCGGCAAGCCGAGCTGAACAGACATCGCGTGGCCGCATGTCCGACAGGAACGTCCTGTTCATCATGTGCGATCAGCTGAGGTTCGACTACCTCGGCTGCTACGGCCATCCCCGGCTGAAGACGCCCGCCATCGATCGCTGGCGGCCAAGGGCGTCCTGTTCCCGCGCGCCTATGTGCAGTCGGGCGTCTGCGGCCCCTCGCGCATGAGCTACTACACCGGTCGCTACATGTTCTCGCACGGCGCCACCTGGAACCGCGTGCCGCTCAGCGTGCGCGAGAAGACCATCGGCGATTATCTGCGGCCGGCCGGCATCCGCGTGGCGTTGGCGGGCAAGACGCACGTGCTGCCCGACCTCGATGGGCTCGAGCGCTACGGCATCGAGGGCGGCTCGGCGATGGCCGCGCTGATGCGCGCCGGCGGCTTCGAGGAGCTCGACCGCTACGACGGCCATTCGCCGCCGGGCGAGGAGAGCCACTACGCCGCCTATCTGCGCGCGCAGGGCTACAACTCCGACGATCCGTGGAGCGACTACGTGATCTCGGCCGACGGTCCCGACGGGCCGGTGTCGGGTTGGCACATGCGCAACGTGCACCTGCCGGCGCGTGTCGCCGAGGAGCATTCCGAGACCGCCTACATGACGCGCGAGGCCATGCGCTTCGTCGAGGACATGGGCGACAGGCCATGGTTCCTGCATCTCAGCTACATCAAGCCGCACTGGCCCTACATGGCGCCTGCGCCCTATCACAAGATGTACGGCGCCACGGACTCCCTGCCGCTCAACCGCGACGACCGCGAGCTTGTCGACCAGCATCCGGTGCTCGCGGCCTATCGCCAGCACGACGAATCGCAGTCCTTCCAGCGCCCCGACGCACCGGACATCGTGCGGCCCGCCTACATGGGCCTGATCAGGCAGATCGACGATTGGCTGGGCCGCCTGTTCGACCATCTGAAGAAGCTCGGCCGCTTCGACGACACGCTGATCCTGTTCACGGCCGATCACGGCGACTTCCTGGGCGACCATTGGCTGGGCGAGAAGGAGATGTTCTATGAAGAGGCGCAGCGCGTGCCCTTCATCGTCTACGATCCCGATCCGGCCGCCGACGCCACGCGCGGCACGGTCGACGAGCGCTTCGTCGAGGCCGTCGATGTCGTGCCGACCTGTCTTGCGGCGCTGGAGCAGCCCGCCAACGAGCACCTCGTCGAAGGCCGCTCGCTGCTGCCGCTGCTGCGCGCCGGCAAGGTCGAGACCTGGCGCGACGCGGTGTTCTCCGAGCTCGACTACTCCTTCCGCGAGGCGCGCAAGATCCTGAAGCGGCATCCCCGCGACTGCCGCGCGATCATGGTGCGTACCGACCGCTGGAAGTACGTGTGGTGGCAGGATTTCCGGCCGATGCTGTTCGACCTCGCCAACGACCCGAACGACCGGCGCGACCTCGGCGGCGACGCCGCCCACGCCGACATCCGCCGCGAGATGGAAGAACGGATGGCGGCCTGGCTGAAGGCCCGCAAGACGCGCGTCACCGTCGACGACGCCTACGTCGAAGCGCGTACGGCCGCGCACAAGAAGCACGGCATCCTTTTCGGCATGTGGTGAGTCGGAAGTGCGGGCCCGCGGCCCGCTCACACAATTCTCCTTGACTCGGTCGGTCGACCGAATTACACGAACCGATATTCGGTCGGTCGACCGAACTGTGTTCGAACCTGGGAGGCTCCCCATGGGTGGTATCGCTTCGGTTCTGTACGGCGCCGTCGTCTACGCGCTTTTCTTCGTCACCTTCCTCTATGCCATCGCCTTCACCGGCAACCTGGCCATCGTCCCCAAGACGATCGACAGCGGCGCCGAAGGTCCGCTGGTCCCGGCGCTGGTGATCAACACCCTGCTGCTCGGCCTGTTCGCCATCCAGCACAGCGTCATGGCGCGGCCGGCCTTCAAGCGCTGGTGGACGCGCTTCGTGCCGACCGCCGTCGAGCGCACGACCTACGTGCTGCTGGCGAGCCTCGCCCTGGTGGCGCTGTTCGTGTTCTGGCGTCCCCTGCTGACGCCGGTTTGGACGGTGACAAATCCGGCGGGCGTCATGGTCCTGCAGGCCATCTTCTGGTTCGGCTGGTTCCTGGTGCTTTTGAGCACTTTCCTGATCAACCACTTCGAGCTGTTCGGCCTGCGCCAGGTCTGGGCGCGCCTGCGTGGCCGCACGCTGCCCGAGCCGCGCTTCCGCACCCCTTCATCTACAAGCGCGTGCGCCATCCGATCTATCTCGGCTTCCTGCTGGCCTTCTGGGCGACCCCAGCATGACCGCCGGCCGCTTGCTGTTCGCCGTGGCGACCAGCGGCTATATCCTGATCGGCATCTGGCTCGAGGAACGCGACCTGGTCGACCTGTTCGGCGATCAGTACCGGCGCTACCGCCAGCAGGTGTCGATGCTGATCCCGTTGCCGGGGCGCAAGGCCAAGGCGGAGTCGGAGATCCAGTATCCGCGGCCGGCCGAGTAGAAGTCCGCTCAATCGTACGTGTGGAGAAGCTGAATGGCGCGCGTTCTGGCGAAGAAGGTGGAGACCAGCACCTCGATCTTGGAAGCGGCCAAGAAGGTGCTGCGCCAGAACGGCCATTCCGGCCTCTCCACGCGCGACGTGGCGGCCGCCGCCGACGTGCCGCTCAGCCAGATCCACTACCATTTCGGCTCCAAGCAGGGGCTGATGCTGGCGCTGTTCGACTATCTCAACGCCCAGCTGCTCGATCGCCAGAACGCCATGTTCCACGACACGACCCTGTCGCTATCGCAGCGCTGGACTGCGCAACGACTATCTCGACGAGGACATCGCCTCGGGCTACGTGCGCGTCCTGCAGGAGCTCATCGCCGCCAGCTGGTCCGACCCCGAGGTCGCCAAGGTCGTGCGCACCGGCCTCACGGGCTGGTTCGAGCTGATCGCCGACGTGGTCCGCCATGCCGAGAAGGAGGTCGGCGGGCTGGGGCCATTCTCGCCCGAGGAGATCGCCGCCCTGGTGAGCTCGGCCTTCATCGGCGGCGAAAGCCTCTTCCTGCTGGGCGTGGAAAAGAAGGGAGCGCCGGTGCGCCAGTCGCTGCGCCGCTTCGGCGACGTCATCCGTATGGCCGAGAGCAAATCCGCCAAGAGGTGAACCATGCGCGCCAAGCTGCCGGAGAACGAGGGGTTCGCCGAGCGCAACGGCAACCGCATCCACTACGAGGTCTACGGACCAGGGACGCCAGGGGGTTCGCAGACCATGGTGTTCCTGCCGCCATGGAGCATCGTGCATTCGCGCGTCTACAAGGCGCAGATTCCGTATTTCAGCGAGCGCTTCCGCTTTCGCATCGCCTACGACGCGCTGGGCAACGACAGGCCCGGTCTGCGACAAGGCGGCCATCGACTCGCAATGTCGGGCGCTGGCGCCAAGTTGCGGTCGTGCGAGCGCGACCGACGCCGGGGAGGCCATGCCTGGTCGGCACTGTCGTTCGAGCAAGGACTACTCGAGTGTTGCCTGGCGGCCTACCATCCCGAGCGCGTGAAGGCTGCCGTCCTGGCCGGTGTGGCGGGCGTCGTGGGGCCGACCCACAGCCACATGACGCCGAAGCACTTCCTGACGCCGCGCGAGACCTTCGAAGGCTGGGACAAGTACAATCGCGCCCACTGGCTCGCCGACTATCCCGACTTCGCCCAGCACTTCGTCTCGAATATCTTTTCCGAGCCGCATTCGACCAAGCAGATCGAGGACGGCGTCGCCTGGGCCAACGAGACCAACGGCCCGGTGATCGTGAAGACCGTCGAGGCGCGGTCGATCCTGCCGACATTCGACGTCACCGAGCCGATGTACCGGCGCATCCGCTGCCCGGTCCTGGCGATCCACGGCGACGACGACCGCATCCAGCCGTACGACCGCGGCAAGCTCGTCGCCGAGCTCACTGGCGCGGAGCTGCTGACCTTCCCGGGCGGCGGCCACAATCCGCTCGGCCGCTATCCCGCAAAGTGCAATGCCGCGATCAACGACTTCCTCGACCGCCGCCTCGGCATCGCGACACCTAAGCCGGCGCTGCGCCGCGCGGCCAGGAGAAGCGCGCGCTCTACCTCTCCTCGCCGATCGGCCTCGGCCATGGCCGCCGCGACATCGCCATCGCGCGCGAACTGCGCAAGCTCCATCCCGGCCTCGAGGTCGACTGGCTGGCGCAGGACCCGGTGACGCGCCTGCTGCTGGCCAACGGCGAAACGATCCATCCGCTGAGCGCGCGGCTCGCCAGCGAATCCCGTCACATCGAGGAGGAATCGGGCGAGCACGATCTCAACGCCTTCCAGGCGCTGCGCCGCATGGACGAGATCCTGATCAAGAACTTCATGACCTTCCAGGACGCCGTCGACGGCGGCGACTACGACTTGGTCATTGCCGACGAAGCCTGGGACATCGACCATTTCTGGCACGAGCATCCCGAGCTGAAGAAGGCCACGCTCGCCTGGTTGACCGATTTCGTGGGCTTCGTGCCCATGCCGTCGGGCGGCGCGCGCGAGGCCTTCCTGACCGCCGACTACAATGCCGAGATGATCGGCCACATCGAGCGCCATCCCGGCGTGCGCGATCGCGCGATCTTCGTCGGCAACCCTGAGGACATCGTGCCGCTCTCCTTCGGCAAGGACCTGCCGCAGATGCGCGACTGGATCCCGCGCCACTTCGACTTCTCGGGCTATGTGCTGGGCCGGCATCCCAGCGACTTCGGATCGCGCGAGGAGCTGCGCCGCCGGCTGGGCTACAAGCCCGACGAGCGCATCTGCATCGTCACGGCCGGCGGCTCGAGCGTCGGCACGCATCTCATCCGGCGCATCCTGCAGGCTTGGCCGCTGGTCCATCCCTGGATGCCGGACCTGCGCATGATCCTCGTGGCAGGACCGCGCATCGATCCCGCATCTCTCGATGTGCCGGCCGGCGTGGAGACGCATGCCTTCGTGCCCGACCTCGATCGCCATCTCGCCGCCTGCGACCTCGCCCTGGTGCAGGGCGGGTTGACGACCTGCATGGAGCTCACGGCGGCCGGCACGCCCTTCATCTATTTCCCGCTGAAGAACCACTTCGAGCAGAACGTCCATGTCGCCCATCGCCTGGAGCGCTACGCCGCAGGTCGGCGCATGGACTTCGCAACGGCGACGCCCGAGGCGATCGCAGACGCCATGAGGGCCGAGCTGGCGCGACCGGCCGCCTTCAAGCCGGTCGAAGCCGACGGCGCGGCGCGAGCCGCCAGGATGCTCGCCGAGCTTCTGTAGTTACCAGGAAATGCGCAGGCCGAGATTGAGCGTGTGGTTGCTGGCGCCCGTGCTGATCTCGCCGTCGTAGCGGAAATAGATCTGCGTGCCGGCAGCGACGGCGGTGGCGGCCTGGAAGCCGATGGCCGCCGCATCGCGCTGCGGCGTGGCGCCGTAGACCGTGAAGGCATTGGTCGGTGCACCGGCGAACGCCGCCGTGATCGGCCGCCCGGTGTAGGCGTACTCGTGCAGCCAGCCAAGACGGAGCGTCGAGCATCGAGCGTGCGCGTCGTCGCCGATCCCGACGGCGCCGTTCAACGTCGGCGCCCAACAGTCGAGCGCACCGAGTTGGTCGTCTGCTGCTGCCACGTTCAGGCTCAAGGAGTTGGCGCCCCATTCGTTGAACGCCGATCTGCGTTCACCGCTCGATCACCTGCAGGCGGGCGAACGGCGTCATGCTGGCCGCGGCCGGCGCGAATAGGCCGATGCTGGTAGCCGGTCTCGGCCTGGCCGAGGAACTGGTTGGCGCCGGTGCTGCCGTTGGCGGTGCGCGGCTGCAGGCCGGGGATCTGAGATCTGCCGCTGCAACTGGTTGTTGGAGTAGGCGTAGCCTGCCAGCAGGTCGGCGTAGAAGCCGGCCATTGTGTAGCGAGGCGTAGGCGGCCACGCTCACTGCATTGGTCCAGCCGCTTGCCCTGGAAGGTGTCGGCCCATTGCGTGCCGCTGGTGTAAGCCGGCGCCGATGCCGACCAGAGCAGGCTCGGCATCGACGCGGTAGTCGATGCCGGCGGCGGCGCCGCCGAGATTGTAGGTGAAGGTCGTTAGCAGTTGCCGTCACCCTGCACCGAGCCGAAGCCGCCGAGCGCGCTGCCCCACACGCCGAACGGGCTTGTCGCATCGCAGGCTTCGATATCGCAGGCCTGGGCCAAGGCCTGGCGTTGACCGCTGCCCTGCACACCACGCGCCATCGCCATCTGCTGGCCGAGCGCGTTCATGAACAGCGTGTTGCTGGCGAGGTTGGCGGTGCCGAAGTCGGCATAGGGCTGGCCGCTGATCTGGTTCAGCGTGTACGGCCCCTGCTGTCGTGCTGAGGCTCGCCAACGCATTCAGCACCGTGTTGAAGTCTCCTGTGGCGCCGGCGTTGGCCTGATCGAGCGCCGTTCCGACTGCGTACTGGTTGGAAGTCTGCGCTCCCGAAGCGAACGCGCTTGCTGACTGCATCGCCAGCAACAAGAACACGTTGTTGGCTGTCGTAGCTGAGCGATGGCGTCAGGAAGGCCAAGTTGGAGGTGACGCCCGAATAGGTGCCGCTGACGCCGCCCGTTGCGTTGAGGATGGTGTAGGTCGTGCTGCGTGCGTAGGTGCCCGGCTGCGGCCAACACCTGATACCGTAGCGCCGCCGTTCGATGGTCGCCGTGCCGCTGACGTTGATACGGTCGGCCTGTCCTGCCGCGTTCGCCTCGACCTGGTAGACGCCGCCGTTCTGTACGAAGTTGCCGTTGATGTTGAGCGTGCCGATCGAATTGCCGGGAGCGACGATGCCGCCATTGGCCACCAGCGTTCCGATATTGCCGGAGCCGCCCAACCGGCCGCCGTTGGTCAACGTGACTGTGCTGGCGATGCTGCCGTTCACGACGAGCGTGCCGGTGTTGACGGTGGTGAGCCCGGTATAGGTGTTGGCGCCGCTCAAGGTCAGCGCGCCGCTGCCGTTCTTGGTCAGGCTGCCCGAGCCGCTGATCGTGCCGGAGAAGGTCGTGCTGACGTTGTTGCCGCCCACCGTCATGGAACCTGCGCCCATCGTCACCGCGCCGGCGCCGGCCAGCGAGGCGAGAGCCTGGTTGAAGCCGTTGAAGTCGAGCGTCGCGCCGCTCGCGACCGTGACCGCGCTCGACGAGGCGAAGACGTTCGCCGCACCGGCCTGCAGCGTGCCGCCGTTGACGTTGGTGGCGCCGGTGTAGCTCGCGCCCGCCAGGGTCAGCATGCCGACGCCGGCCTTGGTGAGGCCGCCCGCGCCCGTCACCGTCGTGGCGAAGCTCACATTGTTGCCGTTGGTGTCGAAGGTGGCGCCGCCCGGTCCGATCGCCGCAAGCTGCGCGGAGACGTCGGACGTGTTGCCCGTCGCCCATTGCAGGCCGCCGCCGTTCACGGTGATCGTGCCGGTGCCGAGGCCGCCCGACATGAAATTGATCAGGCCGCCGGTCACCGTCGTGCCGCCGCCGTAGCTGTTGTTGCCGGTGAGGATCAGGGTGCCGATGCCGGCCTTGCTGAGCGAGCCGGGCCCGCCAATGTTGGCGGCGAGGGTGAGCGTGTCGGTGAAATTGGCGACGATCTGGCCCTCGTTGACGATGTCCGACGTCCGATCGAACCGCTGAGGCCGCCGATGCCGAGGTTGAGCGTGCTGCCTTGGCCGATGAAGGTCGGGCCTGTCACGTTTACCGCGCCGCCGTCGGCCACGGTCAGGGTGCCGATCGCGATCCCGGTCTCGCCGATCGTGAGCGGCCCGGCGAGGTTGAATGCCGAACCCGCTCCCGTGACCGTCACCGACGAGGTGCCTGGTCCCTGATCGCCGATGCCGGCGCCAATCGGGTCCGTGACATTGACTTGGCCGCCGCTGGAAATGATGAGGAAGGCGGGACCGACATTACCGACCAGCAGGCCGCCGGTGCCAATGTTCCAGGTCGAGCCCGGCCCGGTCACCGTGGCCGTCGCGGTGCTGAACACCCCGTCCATCTCGACACCGCGCTGGCTGTTCAGGACGGCGCCGTTGCTGATGGTGAGCGTTGCGGGCGTGTCGAAGGAGCCGATGAACGTGCGGTCGCCCACGGTGACCGTCGTGCCGGGGCCGGAAAGCGCCACGGCGCCGGCAATGCCGAGATTCTGGTCGATCTGCAAAGTCCCGCCATTGATCACCGAGAGCGTGCCGCCGAAGACGGACACGCCGAAGGCGCCGTTCACGGTGAGCGCGCCGCCGTCGATCGTAAGCCCGCCAGTGAGGCAGTCGCAGAGCGTGAGGTCGCCGCCGATGGTGCCGATATTGCGGCCGTTGCTGGCGCCGGTAAGCGTCAGCAGGGTCGATGTGCCGTCCAATTCCAGTGAACCCGTACCCGAGATCGAGCCGGAAAAGGTGGTGCTGGTACCGCCGGCGATCCTGAAATAGGTGCTCGGGTCGGTCGGACCGACGATGAGAGCACCGCCGCCCGCCGCGCCATCGCTGAGCGCGCCGATGGTGATGTCGGTGCAGTCGCAGATGGTCAGCGTCGACCCGAGATTCGCCTGGAAGCTCGGCAGGAGAGGAGTCGCAGACGCGTAGTCGATTCCCCCGCTTATGGCGAAGGAGGCGCCGGCCGTCACGTTGAACGTGTAGGCGGGCGCTGCCGCGGTGAACGCCATCCGGTCGATGGTGGCGTTGCCCGAGATGTTGACGACCGTCGGCGCGCCGTTGTTCCTGAACTCGGCGGTGGAAGTCGGCACCGTGGCCGGATTCCAGTTGGTGGCGGTCGTCCATTCGTTGCCAGGACCTGCCCAGATCACCGGCGGCGGTGCCTGCGCGCCAGCCCCGGCCGCGACCAGGATGAGGAACCCCCAGATGGCCAGAAACGCCAATCGCTTCCAGACACTGCCGTCTCTTCCCGTGGACGGCTTCAACCCAATGACCTGCATTCTTCCGGAACCACAACCCGAAGCGAACCCGCGAGGCTCCCCAACCTCCGGACGCGCGCGTATCGTCCCATGGAAAAACATCTCGGGCAATGGCAGTAGTCATGCGACAAAGGCGCGGGGGGAAGCTTGTACAAATCCATTCTTGCAGTATCGGAAGGCGGCCCGGACGCCGAGATGTCCTTTCGCCTGGCCGCGCGCGTCGCGGCGCTGTTCGACGGCGCGGTCGACGCCGTGCACTTCGCCGAGCACCAATTGCACGACGCCGACATTGCCGTGCAATCGATGCCCCACCTCAAGATCCTGTCCGACGATCGGCTGAAGGCGCGAGCCGAGGAATCGCAGCGCCGCTTCCGTGAGCTGATCGCGCCCATCAAGGGCGCGACCTTCACCGGCGATGAGGCCATGACGCGCGACGAGCCGTCCACCTCGGTCGTTTCGCCAACCTGGTCATCATCGGCCGGCCGGGCGCCGATGACGAGAATATCGCACCCGAAACGGTCAAGGCTGCGATCTACGACTGTGCCCGGCCGGTGGTGATCGCGCCGCCCGATCCCCAGCGCGGGCCGGTCACGTCCGTGGTCGTCGCCTGGAACGCGTCGCCAAGGCCGCGCGCGCCGTCGGCGCAGCCCTGGCCGTTCCTGAGCGGGCGAGCGGTGGCTCTGCTTGCTCGATGCGCTCGACGAGGTCGCGGCCCTGCTAGCTGTGCCGTCGCGGCGGCACGGCATCACAGCCGCGGTCGATACGGCTGATCGTGCGCCGTCGCATCGCGTGCCGGGCGCGCTGCTCGGCTATGCCATGGACAAGGGGCCGTCTTCTGTGCGAGACCTCGGCCGGGCGATCCTCGACTTCCATGGGCTGGGCGGCCAGTCCGAGTGCGCTCATCGGCCACGCTTCAGCGGCTCATTGAAGGAGGATCCTCATGAAGACCGTCCAATCCATGCTCGACGAGGCCAATGCCGCGGTGCCGCGCATCAGCCCCGATGAGGCGAAGAGCTCGTCGGGAAGGCCGATGTCCTCTTCCTCGACGTGCGCGAGCCGCCCGAGGTGGCCGCCTCCGGCAAGGTGCCGGGCGCCGTCGCCGTGCCGCGCGGCCTGGTCGAGTTCCGCGCCGATCCCGGCTCGGCCATGCACGACAAGGCGTTCGACCGGTCCAAGACGGTGGTGGCCTACTGTGCGTCGGGCGGCCGCTCGGCACTGGTCGGCAAGACCCTGAAGGACATGGGCTATGCCAACGTGCTGAACCTCGGCGGCTTCAAGGGCTGGGTCGATGTCGGCGGCGAGGTCGAGAAGGCCTGACGGGTTGATCCACGTCAACGCCTGAGGGCGGGCGCGGCGTTAGGAAGACTTCGTGATGAAGCTTGTTGCCTTGTCCGTGGTCGTCCTGTCGGCCGCAATGATCGTCCGGCCTCTGCATGCCGAGGAGGGCGAGAGCGGCCAGCGCGGCTTGGCGCTGGCGCGGCAGGTCTGTTCGGAATGCCACGCGGTCCAGCCGCAGCAACTTCAGTCGCCCAATACGCGGGCACCCACCTTCGTGGCGCTGGCGTCGACGCCCGGCATGACGAGCACCGCGCTCACCGTCGCCCTCACCACGCCGCACGCCGGCATGCCGATGTTCCGGCTGAGCGCCGACCAGCGCCAAGCCGTCATCGACTACATCCTCAGCCTGAAGCAGGCCGGTTCCACACCGGGCAAGTAGGCGCCGTCAGCCGGCGGCCAGGGCATCGTCGACGAAACGGCGGGCATCGAAGTCGTCAGCGACCTTCATGTCGTTGCCGATCAGTTTCTCGACGTCGATCTTGGCGTATTCCATCACGCCCATGTCGCCCAAAGCCTTCTGCATCTTCGGTCCGAAGAGTCCGATCTCCTTGAGGATCGGCACGATGCGCGTGAACAGGCGGGCCCGGAAAGCCTGCATGGCGCCGGACTCGTAGGCGAGCTTGACCAGCTCGTCGACGGGAAGGCCCGAGCGCTCCCAGACTTCGGCCTGGTTGAAGCGATCACGCATGAAGTAGAGCGCCTCGATGGCGAAGTCCTCGCGCTCGGCGCGCTCGGCATCGGAGAGCTGCGGATAGTAGTCGCGTAGCGCCATGCGGCCGAAGGTGACGTGACGCGCCTCGTCCTGCATGACATAGGCGTTCACCGAGGCGGCGAGGTTGTTCTTGGCGCTGTCGCGGATGCGCTGGAAGGCGGCCAGCGCCAGGCCTTCGACCAGCACCTGCATGCCGAGATAGGTGAAGTCCCAGCGCCGGTCGCTCAGCGTCTGCTCGAGCAGGTTCTTGAGCGATGGCGTGATGGGATAGGCGCACTTGAACTTGTCGTGGATCAGTCGCTTGTAGACCTCGATATGGCGGGCTTCGTCCATCACCTGGGTCGCGGCATAGAACTTGGCGTTCATGTCGGGGACGGTGCTGACGATCTTGGCGGTGGCGATCAGCGCGCCCTGTTCACCGTGCATGAACTGACAGATCGTGTGGCACTGCAGGTTGAAGCGCAGCCAGTTCTTCTCCTTCTCGGTCATCTTGTCCCAGAAGGGCGTGCCGTAGATCGGGAGGGTCTCGTCGGACAGGCCCATCGGATTGTCCTCGAAAAGGTCCTGGGACCAGTCGATCCGGGTTGAGCTGTTCCACTGCTGCTGCTTGCCTTTCTCGTACAGCTTCAGCAGCTCGGCCGAGCCGTCCTCGTACTCCCAGTTGAACAGCACCTCCGTCTGGCCATCGAAATGCCACTGCGTGATGTCGACCGGCAATTGGTAGAGGGTCTGCGTGGTCATCGGTGCTCCATCCGTCGGGAGCGGAATGATGACGCATTGTTCATTTTTCCATTTGATCTGGATCAAGGACTGAGGCCCGTACCCTGCTGTCCTTCAGTGATGGATGCCTCCTATTACTCGCTGATACGACATGCCCAGGATGGCCACTATGTCGGCTGGGTACCGGACTTGCCGGGAGTCATGGCCTCCGGCGTCAGCGAGGCGGAGATCATCTATCGCCTGTCGCGCGACGCCCGTGAGCTTCTCGACAAGATCGTCGCCAAGGGATTGCCCCTGCCCAAGCCCAGCACAGCCGACGAGCTGCCGCTGGGCGACCATCGCGGCCGCTATCGGCGGCTCCTGCTGGTCCTCGGTTGAGGGCTGATCACGCAACCGTAACCAAACTGTACTGTTCTCAGGCGATGGACTTCTTCCGTCGCTTCACTTTCCTGTTCTGCGCCCCTGCCTTCGATCCCGACGAGCTCGAAGGCCACCGGCTCGACGAGATCACCCGCGCCATCGACAAGATGGGCTTCCAGGTGGTGCGCGCCCGGCGCATCGAGGATGCCGAGATCGCCGTGCAGACCGATGCCGCCATCGGCTGCGTCGTGGTCGACTGGGGCAAGAAGGGGCCGGAAGGCCGGACCGCGGCGCTGATCAACCTGATGCGCCGCCGCGGACTGGAGATGCCGATCGTCATCCTGGTCCGCCGCAAGCGGCTCGAGGACATCCCGGTCGAGGTGCTGGACTATATCGACGGCTACATCTTCCTCGCCGAGGAGACGCCGGAGTTCATCGCCAAGAACCTGGTCAGCCGTCTCAAGCGCTATGCCGAGACGCTGAAGACGCCGTTCTTCGGCGCGCTGGTCGACTATGCCGAGGAAGGCAGCCAGCTGTGGACCTGTCCCGGCCACAATGGCGGCATCTTCTACAATCGCAGCCCTATCGGCCGGATCTTCGTCGAGCATCTCGGCGAGGCGGTGTTCCGCGACGACCTCGACAACTCCGTGCTCGAGCTCGGCGATCTCCTGGTGCACGAAGGCCCCGCCCTGAAGGCGCAGCAGGAGGCGGCGCAGATCTTCGGCGCCGAGAAGACCTACTTCGTGCTGAACGGCACCTCATCGTCCAACAAGATCGTGCTGCAGGCACTGGTGGCGCAGGGCGACCTGGTGCTGTTCGACCGCAACAACCACAAGGCCGCGCATCACGGCGCGCTGTTCCTGGGCGGCGGCATCCCGATCTATCTCGAGACCGACCGCAACGCGCACGGCCTGATCGGCCCGATCTGGCATGAGGCACTGGACGAGACGGCGATCCGCGAGAAGATCCGCCATCATCCGCTGGTTACGGACACCGAGGCGTGGAAGCGCGAGCGGCCCTTCCGCGTCGCCGTCATCGAGCAGTGCACCTACGACGGCACGATCTACGACGCCCACGTGATCGTCGAGAAGCTCGGTCATCTCTGCGACTACATCCTGTTCGACGAGGCGTGGGCGGGCTTCATGAAGTTCCATCCGCTCTATGCCGGCCGCTTCGCCATGGGCCTCGGCGGGCTGGGCAAGGACGCACCGGGCATCATCGCCACGCAGTCGACGCACAAGCAGCTTGCCTCGTTCAGCCAGGCCTCGCAGATCCACGTCAAGGACAGTCACATCGCGGGCCAGCGGCGGCGCATCGAGCATCGCCGCTTCAACGAGTTCTTCATGCTGCATGCCTCGACCTCGCCGTTCTATCCGCTGTTCGCCTCGCTCGACGTCGGCGCGCAGATGATGAAGGGCAAGTCGGGCGAGGTGCTGTGGGACGACACGATCCGCCTCGGCATCGAGCTGCGCAAGAAGTTGCGGGCGATCCGCCGCGAGTTCGAGGAGCGCGAGCAGGATCCGGCACGGCGCTGGTTCTTCGAGGCCTTCGTGCCCGACCGGGTCGGCAACCGGGCTTGGGAGGACGTGCCGACCGACGAGCTCGCCAGCAGCACGCGTTTCTGGGAGTTCGCGCCCGGCGAGCGCTGGCACGGCTTCAACCGTGTCGCACCCGGCTATGCCGTGACCGATCCCAACAAGCTCACCCTGCTGACGCCGGGCTTCGACCGCGCGACCGGCGCCTATGCCGCGTCCGGCATCCCCGCGCCGGTGGTGGCGCAGTACCTGCGCGAGAACCAGGTCGTGCCGGAGAAGAACGACCTCAATTCGATGCTGTTCCTGCTGACGCCGGGCGTCGAGATCGAGCAAGGCCGGCACCTTGCTGAGCGGCCTGTCGCCTTCGAGCGCGCTGCATGACGAGCAACGCGCGCTCGACGAGGTCATCGGCGAGTTCGTGCGCCGCCGGCCGGCGCGCTAGCCGGCGTGCGGCTGCGCGACCTCTGCGGCGAGATGCATGCCTTCTTCCGCGACAGCCGCGTCAGCGACCTGCAACGCGCGCAGTTCGCGCCCGAGCACCTGCCGACGCCGGCCATGCCGCCGCACGAGGCGGTGCGCCAGCTGGTGCGCAACAATGTCGACTATGTGCCGATCGATAAGGCGTCCGGCCGCATCGCCACCACCCTGTTCGTGGTCTATCCGCCCGGCATCGCCAGCGTCGTGCCGGGCGAGACGGCTCGATGAGCGGGCGCGTCCGGTGCTGGATTACCTGCTGATGTTCGGAAGAGCGCCAACCTCTTCCCGGGCTTCGGCGTCGAGATCCAGGGCATCTACCGCGAAGTCGAAGCAGACGGCCGCGTGCGGCTTCCATACGTACGTGGCGAGAGTAATCTGCGCTGGGGGCGCGCCACTCCAGTGGCGCGTCATGGTCTTCCGGACCGCGCGCTTCCAGCGCGCTCAAGCTCATGAGCGCGCTGGAAGCGCGCGGTCCGGAAGAGCATGAGAAGACGCGCCACTGGAGTGGCGCGCCCCCAGCGAAGAGCTAAAGCCCGGCGCTTCGCTCGATCCGGGCTCGAGCACGCGCTGCATCAAGCAAACTGTCCGTCCAACGGCCGAACTTGTAGCCCACGCCCTCCAGCAGGCCGACGCGGCGGAAGCCGAAGGCCTCGTGCAGGTTCTGCGACGCCACGTTCTCGGCGTCGACATAGGCGATCATCTGCCGGGATCCGGCAGCGCCGCAGGCCTCGATCAGCGCCGGCAACAGCGCCCGCCCGACGCCGGAATGCAGGTGGTCGGGATGCACGTAGATCGAATGTTTCACGGCATAGCGATAGGCCGGCCGCTTGCGGAAAGGCACGGCGTAGGCATAGCCGACGATCGTTCCGGCCCGCTCGGCCACGAGATGCGGCAGCTTGCGCCGCAGCATGTTCTTGCGCCGGCGCTTCAGATCCTCGTCGTGCAGCGGCTCGGGATCCTCGACGTTCACGCCGTTGCGGACGTGATGGCTGTAGATCGCCAGCATGGTCGGCACGTCGTCCTCGGTCGAGGACGCACGGCGTGGCGTGCGGGCATGCGGCCGGTCCACGGCAGTCGCTCCTCGAATGCCCGATCAAGCACCATCGCTGGCTTCCGCGCAGCCCGGCATGGCACAGCAACCCGACGCGCTTCGCGCGTTCTCGCGACCGGCGGCTTCCCGAGATCGTGGTCAGTTGCAGGCCTGAGGCCGCCGGCGGCGTCCTGGTAGAGATCAGCGACAATGCCCGGACGCGGCCTCGGGCGGCGTCGTACAGCGCCTCCGAACGCATCGCTGGCAGCTTCTTGATGATCGCCGGCTCCATGCGCCGCTCAGGGCCGCAGATGCCGTAGGGCGAGTTCACCACCAGGTCGATGCCGGCTTCCTTGAGCGTGCGCACCTCGGGGAAGAGCTTCATGCGATTGGAGCCCCAGACGACGAGCAGGCGGAACTGGCCGCTCTGCACCAGTGGGATCCAGCCGCTGGCGTCGGCAATGATGTCGATCTGCTTGCCTAAAAGGCCCTGGTAGAGCTCGCTGCCGCCGCGATAGGGCACGTGCGTCAGCTCGATGCCGAGCCGCTGCTGCAGGTCGACCATGGTCATGTTCTGGACCGAGGACGGCCCGAACGTGCCGTAGTTCAGCTTGCCGGGATGGGCCTTGGCATACGCAATCAGCTCGCCGCAGCGTCTGCCACGGGCTGTCGGCGCGCACGACGATGCCGTGCGCCGAGCCCGAGAGCTGGATGATGTAGGTGAAGTCGGTCTGCGCGTTGTAGGCCGGCTGGTCGGCCATGAGCTGGGCCCGCACCACGCCGGTATGGATCTGCGCCAGGGTGTAGCCGTCGGGCTTGGCGTCCTTCAGCGCGATGGCGCCGAAGGTGCCGTTGGCGCCGGGCTTGTTGTCGGGCACCACGGTCTGTCCCAGCCGCTTGCCGGCCTGGTCGGCGATGGTGCGCAGGAAGGCGTCGGCCGACGCGCCCGGCGGCCACGGGATCACCAGCTTGATCGGTCGGTTGGGAAAGTCGCTTTGTGCGCGGGCGATCGCCGGCGCGGCCAAGGCTGACACGAGAACTGCCTGTCTGCGCGTGACGTTGCGCATCGCTGAAGCCGTTCATGCAGCCCTGGGCCGATGGTCAGCCAGCCCAGGCGCAGCCGGTCAAGCCCGACCTGTGCCAAGGGTGCGGCTTCGCTCGGACGCAGGCTGTGCGTCCTTGATAGCCTCGGCGGACCATGAAGCCCTACGTAATCTGTCACATGGTCTCGAGCGTCGACGGACGCACCTGGCAAAGCCGGCAGCGCCCGGCGCGCGAGAAGTCGGGCAACCTGTTCGAGGTCCTGCACGACAAGCTCGAAGGCGATGCTTGGCTTGTCGGGCGCGTGACTGGCCGCGAGTTTGCGAAGCGTGATGCTTATCCCGCGAAGCCGGCCAGCCAGGCCTATCCGCGCACGTCGTGGTTCGCGACCAAGGGCGCCAAGGTCTGGGGCATCGTGATCGACGCCCAGGGCAAGATCGCCTGGGGCCGTTCCGACATCGGCGGCGATCCCATCGTGGTCGTGCTGACCGAGCAGGTTCCGGACTCCCATCTCGAGGCGTTGCGCGGGGAAGGCGTGTCCTACGTCTTTGCCGGCAAGACGACGCTCGACCTCGCGCTGTTGCTGGAGATCCTGAACAAGGAGCTCGGCATCAAGCGCCTGCTGATCGAGGGCGGCGGCAAGGTCAACGGCTCGTTCCTGCGCGCCGGCCTACTGGACGAGCTCAGCCTCGCCATCGTGCCCACCGTCGACGGCGCACGGGGCGGGCCCTACGTGTTCGATTCGGAGGCCGAGATGACAGGGCCGACCGCGCCGGTCACGGGCATGACGTTGAAGAGCTGCGAGAGGCTGGAGGACGACGCGCTCTGGCTGCGCTACGAAATCAAGAACGGTTGAGGAGGAAACGATGGCCATCACGGTCAAGCCGCGACATCCCGCGCTGGGCGCCGAGATCCGTGGCGTCGACATGACGAAGCGGTCGACGCCGAGACGATCAAGCAGATCCACGACGCCTGGATGAAGCATCTGGTCGTGGTGTTCCCCGACCAGCGCATCACCGACCAGGAGCATGTCGTCTTCACGCGCAACTTCGGCGAGGCCGAGGTCTTCCATCAGACCTCGCTGCACCTGCGCTCCGACCGGGTGCGCGAGATCTTCCTGGTGTCGAACGTCGACGAGCAGAACCACCTGCTGCCGCCCAACGAGCCCGGGCAGAAGCAGCTGTCGTCGTCGCAGCAGTGGCACACCGATTCGAGCTACCGGACGTTGCCGTCGATGGGCTCGCTGCTGCACGGCATCGAGATCAGCCGCACCGGCGGCATCACCCAGTTCATCAACATGTACATGGTCTACGACGAGCTGCCGGAAAGCCTGAAGCGGCAGATCGAGGGTCGCAAGGCGCGGCACGATTTCAGCATGCTGAGCCGGCTGGTCGGCTCGCCGCCGCCGACCGAAGAGGAGAAGGCCGCCATGCCGCCGGTGTGGCATCCCATGGTGCGCAAGCATCCCGTGACCGGCCGCAAGTGCCTCTACATCAGCTCGATCTACAACGACGCCGTCGAGGGCATGGAAGACGGACCGGCGCGCCGGCTGATCGAGGAGCTGTCGGCGTTCGCTGCCCAGCCGAAATACATGTACCGGCACGAATGGGAGCCGCACGACGTGCTGATGTGGGACAACCGCTGCACCGTCCACGCCGTGACGCCGCACGATCCCACCGAGCGGCGGGTCATGCACCGCACGACGATCGTCGGCCGCGAGCCGGTGATGGCGGCGTAATCTTGTCGGAGCGCGGGCCTGGAGGCCCACGGTCCGGCAAGAATGACAGCACTGCTTGCACTTTGCGGCGAGTTTTTGCGTCAAACACCCCTATCTGGCACGCAAAAAGTACCCGCTCTTGATAACGGCGGTTCTCTATGATAACTTCAGGTGTCGTTTCCGTTCTCTCTCATCGTTCATCCGTTCACCCGTCGGGCCGCTACGGCAGGTCGCGCAGCACCTCGTCCGTATGCTCGCCGAGCTTCGGCGACGGGCGCGCCGATTTCGGGCGCACGCGGTCGAAGGTGATCGGCAACCCGACCACCGTCGGCCCGCCGCCGGGCAGCTCCTGCACGATCTCGGACGCGGCGAACTGCGCGGTGTTGGCGAGCTCGCCGATGTCGTTGACCGGCGCGCAGGGCACGCCCGCTTTCTCGAAGGCCTCGATCCAGTCGGCGCGCGACTTGCGCTCCATCGCCTGGGCGATCATCGGCAGGAGCTCGTCCTTGTTTTTCACGCGCGCCGCGCTCTTGGCGTACTTGGGATCGGTCTCCCATTCGGGATGGCCCAGAACCCGGGCGCAGCGCGCCCACAGCCGGTCGTTGCCCGGCGCCAGGCACAGCGGCTTGCCGTCGGCCGTGTCGAAGGTCTGGTAGGGCACGATCACCGCGCCGCCGGTGCCGTGGCGCTGCGGGACGGTGCCGTTGGCGATGTAGTTGTTGACCTGCCCCTCGACCCAGTGGACCGCCGAATCGAACAGCGAGGTGTCGACCAGGCAGCCCTTGCCTGTCTTGTCGCGCATCCGGAGCGCGGCCAGCGCGCCGATGGTGCAGAACATGCCCGTCGCCTTGTCGTTGATCGACGCGCCGGCGAAGGTCGGCGGATCCTCGGCCCGGCCGGTGACCGACATCATGCCGCCATAGGCCTGCAGCAACGGGTCGAAACCCGGCTTCATCTTGAGCGGCCCCTGGTAGCCGAA
This sequence comes from Phreatobacter sp., assembly GCA_965284145.1. Classification (GTDB taxonomy): domain Bacteria; phylum Pseudomonadota; class Alphaproteobacteria; order Rhizobiales; family Phreatobacteraceae; genus Phreatobacter. The sequence goes on along the minus strand of CBDIRH010000005.1, from coordinate 861 downwards.
CGCCCAGATCGAGCAGTAGATCAGCCGCGGATGGCGCTTCAGCATCGCCTCGGGCCCGATGCCGATCTCGTCGACCACGCCCGGCCGCAGGTTCTGGATCAGGATGTCGGCCGTCTCGCAGAGCCGGTGGAGCTTGTCGATGTCGGCCGCCGACTTGAGGTCGAGCGCGACCGAGCGCTTGTTGCGGTTCTGGCTGTAGAAGTAGAGCGAGGTCACGCCGTCCGGCCCGAACGGAGGCCCCCAGATGCGCGCATCGTCGCCGCCGTCGGGCTTCTCGATCTTGATCACGTCGGCGCCCATGTCGGCCATCAGGACGCCGGCCAGCGGCCCGGCCAGGGCCTGGCCCACTTCGATCACGCGTACGCCTTCCAGCGGCAAGGTCACGACTACCCTCTCGGTTTTCCGACGCTAGGATAGACCGAGCGGGGGAGAGAACGCGATGAAGCTCAGGCGGCAAAATCCGTCATGAGGAAGGCCTTTCGCATCGTCGGCGCGGTGCTGTCGATCGCAGCCGTCACGCTTTTCCTCGACGGCATCGTCACCGCCACGCTTCTGCCCGGGGTGGTCAACACCGATCGCGACGCGGCCGAAGCGGGTAACCGGCGGACCTATATTCACGCCGACCATCACCACGACATCTTCCCCGGCCCCTGATGGCCTGCGACGCCGCCAGGCAGCAGAAGGCGGTGTGGAACCTCGGCGTGTCGTCCTGCAGCCCGATCATCTACTGGCGAAAGGTGAAGGCAGCGGCGGAAAGATCGGCCGCAAGCCCAGCGAGGTCTACGTCTTCCTCGATCTCTTCGGTGGTGGTCTTCCTGGTGCTGGTGGTGTTGGTGCTGGACTTCTGGTGCTGGTGCTGGA
>CBDIRH010000004.1:0-66694 GCA_965284145.1 Phreatobacter sp. | reverse complement strand
CATCGTCGCGCTGCGCGAGGCGGAGGCGGACCAGGCAGCGAAGGCGACGCGGCGTGTGGCCAGCTATTTCCCCTTCTGCGCGCACAGCCCCGAACTGATCGCGCTGCAGGCGGCCGCGGCGGCGCGGCTGCCTGTGCGGTTCATCGACCTGCCGTCGACCTCGCGTGAGATGCAGTTCAACGAGCCGGGTGAGCCTGCACGGTCGCTGGTCGGCGACGAGCGGCCGTTCGACGTCGGCGCCTATGTCACTGCGCTGGCGCGCGAGCTGGGCTGCCGCGACGGCAACGAGGTGTGGGACCAGCTCTTCGAAGCGCGCATTGCCGACGATCACTGGCAGGGCTTCTTCGCCGATGTCGCGCGCTATTGCGGGTGCATCCGCGCCGCGACCGATCCGGTGCGGATCGAGCAGGACGGCACGCTCGCGCGCGAGGCGCAGATGCGTGCGATCCTTGCCGAGATGCGCGCTGCCGTGTCCGGTCCGATCATCGTGGTGGTCGGCGGCTTTCACGCGCCGGCGCTGTTCGAGACGGCCGGCGAGAAGCCGGTCACGGCCAGCGCGGGCGAGGGACGTGCCTACATGATCCGCTATGGCATGCGGCAGTTGGATGCCTTGCGCGGCTATGGTGCCGGACTGCCGCTGCCGGGCTTCTACGGTCGGCTCTGGCAGGCCCGCGCGGGCGGCGGGCAGGGCCTGGCAATGGCGTTGATCGGCGGGTTCGCGGCGTATCTTCGCGCCGCCGGCAGGAATCGAAGCGCCGTCCTTCCCGGTGATCGCCAATGCCGTGGAGCAGGCCGAGCGCCTCGCCATGCTGCGCGGCCGGCCCTTTCCGGCGCGAGACGACATTGTCGACGCGATCCGCTCGAGTTTCATCAAGGGCGAGATTCCGGGCGAGCAGGTGCCTCTGCTCAGTGAGCTGCGCGCCTGGCTGACCGGCTCGGCGATCGGCGAGGTACCCCCGTCCGCCGAGTCGCCGCCGCTGGTGGAGGCGGTGCGTACGCAGGCACGGTCGCTGGGCTTTACCGTCGCTGACGGCGAGCGCCGCACTCGCGAGCTCGACATCTACCGCAAGCCGCGCCACCGCGCGGCGAGCCGCTTCTGCCACGCTATGGCGCTGATCGACGCGCCGTTCAGCCGGCGCACCGCCGGTCCGGACTTTCGCAACGACATCGCGCTCGATCGGCTGCATGAGGTCTGGTCGGTCTGCTGGTCGCCGCTCGTCGAGTCACGGCTGATCGAGCTTTCCGAGGTAGCGGATACACTTGCCGAGGCGCTGGCTTTCGTGATCGCGCAGAAGCTGGCGACGCTTTCGGAGCAGGGCAAGGGACGAAGCGCGCCGGCGGCGATCGACCTGTTCGAGGATCACCGTGCCGGTCTCGGCGAGCAGGCGCTCGGCTTCCTCGCGCATGGGCGGCCGAGGTCATCGAGGATCCGCAGCTCGGTTCGGTGGTGGCTGCGCTGACCGACCTGGTGCTGCTGCGTCACGGGCGCGAGGCGCTGGGGATCGCCGACGTTGCCCCGCTCGACCACCTGATCGGCGCCGCCTGGCGTCGCGTGCTGATCCTGCTGCCCGAGCTGGCCGATTGCGGCGAGGAGCGGCTCCGCGACGCCGTGGGCGCGCTTTCCGACCTGCGCGGGTTGATCGAGCTGGCGCTGTCGTCCGAAGCGGGAATCGAGATCGCCTGGTGGAGGCGCAGCGCTCGCCCGGCTGCAGGCGCGCCGGGCGTGCTGGCGGGCTCGTCGCCAGATCCTGCGCTATGTCCCCTCGCGCTTCGAGGGCGCGCTGGGCGAGCGGCTGCGAGGCGAACTGGCGAGCGGCTACGTCGATGCGGGGGAGCGGCTGGCGTTCCTCGGCGGCGTGATCGCCATCGCGCGCGAGCTGCTGTGGACGGTGCCGGAAATCATCGCGGCGCTGAACGATGTCGTCGCGGGAGGCGACGACGCGACATTCCACGCGCTGGTGCCGCATCTCCGCCTCGCGCTGATGCCGCTCGACCCGCGCGAGGTCGACCGGCTGGCCGAGGAAGTGGCGAGTAGTATCGGCGCGCGACCGGAGCAGCTCGCCGTGCGAGTCGGGATCTCGGAAGCCGAGCTAGCGCTCAATCTCCAGCTCGACCGCGAGCTGGTCGAGGTGCTGGTGCGGGACGGTGTGACATGAGCGACCTCGTCCTGCTGCGGCGCTGGCGGCTAGCGCTCGGGCGCTACGCCGAACGCTCGCTGCCCGCGGACGGAATGAGCGACGCGGAGCGGCGCGCCGACCGCGCGCTCGACTATCTCTACGCCCGCGAGATGGAGCGGCGCGGCCTCAGGCGCCGCAAGGAGGCGATGGGCCGCACGGGTTCGCTCGATGCCACTCAGCTGACGCCGCTCGGCTGGCTCGGCGAGCTGCGCGACCTGTTCCCGCAATCGGTCTGCGAGACGGTGCAGGCGCACGCGATCGACACTCTCGGCATGCGCGAGCTGTTGTCCGATCCCGCGGTGCTCGACGCACTGGAGCCCAGCAAGGACCTGCTCAAGTCGCTGATCGCCTTCAAGGGCGCGGCCAACCCGGCGATGCGCGAGAAGATCCGGGAGGTGACGCGCAAGGTCGTCGAGGACATCGTCCGCCGGCTGCGTCCTCGCGTCGACGCGGCGCTGGCCGGGCGGCCGAACCGCTTCCGGCGCAGCCAATTGAAGTCGATCCAGAATTTCGACTGGCGTGCCACGATCCGCGACAACCTCAGGAACTGGGACGCGGAGCGCGGCGTCGATCGCTGCAGATCGCCTGCGCTTCCATGGCCGCAGCCGGCGGCGCCTGCCCTGGACGATCATCCTGTGCGTCGATCAGTCCGGATCGATGCTGGCGTCGACCATCTATGCGGCGGTCATGGCCTCGATCCTCACCACGTTGCCCGCCGTCGAGGTGAGGCTGATCGTCTTCGACACCTCGATCGTCGATCTCAGCAGCGAGGCGCACGACCCGGTCGAGGTGCTGATGTCGGTTCAGCTCGGCGGTGGCACGAACATCGCTGCGGCGATGGAATATTGCGAGACGCTGATCACGCAGCCGACGCGCACCGTTTTCGCCCTGGTCAGCGACTTCGAGGAAGGCGGATCGGTGCCGCACATGCTGGCGGCCACGCGGCGGATGGCCTCGGCGCGTGTCACGCTGCTGGGGCTGGGCGCGCTCAGCGACGATGCCGCGCCCGTCTACGACCGGCGCATGGCCGAGCGGCTGGCCGCGTGCGGCATGCACGTCGCGGCGCTGACGCCGGACCGGTTCGCCGAACAGCCCGAGGCCGGCCAGCTGGAGGTGCGCTTCGCGCCAGCCTGGCGGCGTTCGAGGACGCCGCGCTCGTGGCCCTCGCCAACCCGGGCCTGATCCGGCGCGCGCATCGCGACGTCGAGGACGGCAAGCTGCGCCTGGTGTCCGCAGGGGACGGCAGGGCGGTGGTCGAGGCGGACGGAAAGCTGGTCACGCTCGACACGAGCGGCCCTCGCGCGGCGGACTGCACGTGCAAGTCGGTCGCGGTCTGCCGCCACCGTATCGCCGCGGTGCTGTTCCTGCGCAAATCGGCTGAGGCGTGTGCCACCGAAGGCGACGCCAGGGGCGGGGCGGAGGAGATCGTCGCAGCGATCGATGTGGCCGCCCTCGAGCGCTGGTCGGGCAAGGCCAGTTGGCGCGCCGCGCTGGAGCTGATGGACGCAGCTACAAATGTCGAGCTGTCGGCCAACGCCGTTGCGGTCAGCTTCGCCGAACTCGAGGAGCCCGTCCGTATCCTGCGCGGCCAGGGGTTCGACGGCATCGTCTCCAAGGCGGCGGGAACCCGGGCCAAGGCCTATCACGCGGCGGCGGTGCTCGCCGCGCGGCGGCGTTTCGGGGCCGCGCCGCCAGAAATTGCTGGAGGCGACAGGGACGACACGCCGGACGCGGTGGAAGTCGACCGCGCGTTCCTCGACCGGGTCGCTGCCAGCCTTTGCGAAGGGGCCGCGATCGGTTTCAGTCTCGCGCCGCTTCCGCTCGAGGAATCGCTGTTCGAGCTGTCGGTCTCCTCGCGCGCCGACAGCCTGCCGCGGCTGGCCGCGATGTTGCGGGCGATCGTGGCACAGGTGCGGCTGCGGCGACAACGCGCCCTCGGCTTCGACCCCGACCGGATGCTGGAGCTCGCCGCCACCGCCTTCGCGCTTACGCGCGCACTGGCAGGCGGCGATCCGGAGCGGCTGCTGGGACCTCGCGGGCAAGGTGAGGCGCGACTTCGCACCCGCCGCCGCGCCGCTCCAGCTGATCGGCTGCGGCGGTGAGCGCTGGCGAACCGATGCCGGTGCGCGCGGCGTGACGGCGTGGTTCATCGAGCCGGCGACCGGCCGTTGGCTTTCGACCACGCTCGCTCGGGGCGCCGGCCAGGATCCGGCCTTCAGGCCCACCGAGGCGTGGCGCGTGCAGCCGATGTGGCAAGCCGAGCCGCTGGCGGTGCTGGCGCACGCCCAGATCGCGCTCGAGGGTGCACGCCGCTCAATCGACGACCGGCTTTCCGCTCCCGCGAGCGCACGCGCGACGATCAGCGTGCGGGACGTGCGCCCCGATCCGGCCTGGCCTTGTGTCGTCCGCGAATGGCGCGATCTGCGTACGGCTTGGCTCAGGCAGACAGGTCTCGGCCTCGAGGCGGTCGAGACGCCGGTCGCCTGCCTGATCGCCCCTTCGGCGATCGCACTGCCGTATTTCGACGACCTCGCGCAGCAACTCGTCTGGCCGGTGCGCGATGTCGCCGGCGAATGGCTTGCCCTGACGCTCGATCACGAGGAGCCGGCGGCTGCCGCGATCGAGGCCCTCGAGGCGAACGTCCGCGGCGCCTGGCAGGGCATGGTGCTGGTCCGGTTGACGCGCGCGGGCGATGCGCTGGGAGTGTGCCCGGTGACGCTCTTCGGGAGCGGCGAAGCAATCGACCTGACCCTCTGGCACCGCTCCGATTCCCACCGGCCCGACGAAGGCGCAGCGTACCTGCAGGATTGGCTCGCGCGGCTCCGGGGAAACGGCCGCCGGCGCTTCGTACGGGTTCCACGCAGGGGCACCGACGCGGTGCTGGCAACGGCTTGGAGACAGATCCTCGACTGTGCCGAGACTGGCCCTGCGCTGGCCCAGTCGCTTCGTGACGGAGCGGGACGCGGCAACGCGGTCCATGCGGAGCGGCTCGACAACCATGGGCTCGCAACGCTCGGCGCGCTCATGAGGCGGGCGGTGAATCCCGCGGGGATGCTCGCTGCGGCCTATGGTCTTCTGGTAGCCCGTCAGCAGCGCTGCGAGGCGCCGCTCCTGCGATAGTCGTGTCACGGCGGCGTCGAGATCCCAGGTGGGCTTCGGCGCTTCAGCGCAGCTCAATTGTCGTGCTCGGGCTCTTCGGGACCCGGCGGCTGCACGGTGAACTTCTTGGCGCGCAGCAGCTTCTCGATGGTCGAGATGCCTTCGGCATAGCGGTCCTTGCGGCATTCGATGCCCGCTGCCATGCGCGTGTGATTGCGCCGGCCGTCAGAGTTCGAGCTGCCGACGCTGTAGCGATCGTAGTAGGCCACGAGCTGGGCGCAGCGCGCGGCGGAAGGTTCCGCCTGCGCCAGGGCGGGCACGGCGATCGCGGCGTCGAGCAGGGCCGCGACGAGACCGAGCAGGCGGGCAGGCACGCACATGCGTGCGCCCTCAATCCGGACAGGGCTGCCCGGCTGCTCCCCACAGAGCCATGTCTCTGACGTGATCTTCGAAGGTCCCCGGTGGCGTCGTGCGGCCTGTTCCGGGTGACCACGCCCTCGGAATGAAGCCGCTCAGCGACGCGTCGTGCTTCAGGTGCGCGACAAGACCGGCTGCGTCGCGACCGCCATTCCGTTTGGAATCCTTGAGCTGGGCGCAGATCTCGGACCCGCTCTTGCCGAACCAGATGAAGGCCACCGGTGCGAGCTGCCAGTCGATGCCCGCATGCAGCGGCGCCGGAGCGGGCGGGTTCGGCAATGTCGACGTGACGTGGCACGTCCAACACGGGACGGTTTCCGCGCCGATGCGGCTCTCGCCGCCCCGGATGTTCATGCCGTGGATTCGGGATCTTGCCTTCGCCGGCCGGCGTCGGCGAGATCGCCGACACCAGGATCAGCTTGCCGTCCTTGATAAGGTCACCACCGCTTCGATTCTCGTCCACGCCTGCAGCCCCTCGGCCCGGCTGATGCTGCCCATCGGCAACGCATCCTTCGGCTCGTCCTTGGCCAGGACGAGTCCCGTCAGGGTGACGACCGACGAAGCGGCAAGGGTGAGCCCGATCAGAATTGTCTTCCTCATGGCCCGCCCTCAGACGAAATCGATGAACTTGTTGAAAGGCATTTCCCGGATGCGCTTGCCGGTGGCGGCGAAGATGGCATTGGCCAGCGCCGGCGCCGCCGGGGGGACCGGCGGCTCGCCGATGCCCCTGACCGTGTAGTCGTTCTCCAGGCCGCGCACCTCGATCGCCGGGCACTGGTACATGCGCATGGCTTCGTGGTGATTGTAGTTGGTCTGCTGCACGCCGCCCTTGGCGTAGGTGAGCTCGCAGTTCATGGCATGGCCCAGGCCCCAGACCACGCCGCCCTGGACGAGATTCTCGAAATTGACCGGATCGACGATCGTGCCGACATCGGCCGCCACCCAGACCTTGTCGATCTTGATGCCGGCGTCGGTCATGGTCACTTCGACGATCTCGGCGACGGCCGTTCCGAACGACTCGACGAATGCAACGCCGCGGCCTTTTCCGCCTCCCAGAGGCCCCTTCCAGTCCGCCATCTCACCGACGGTCTCCAGGACCTTCCGGTAGATCGGGATCTTGCACATCTCGATGCGCGCCCTGAGCGGGTCCAGTCCCGCGGCATGGATCAGCTCGTCGATGAAGCCCTCGGTGAAGAAGCCGTTGGCGGAAGCGCCGACGGACCGCCAGGTCGTGGACGGCGACAGTCCCTGTATCTCGAAGCTTTTCGCGCGGTAGTTGGGGATGTCGTAGTAGAGGTTCCAGATGCCGACGGCCAGCTGGCCATCGGGCTCCTTTGTCGGCGCGCCCATTCTCGCCAGGAGTTCCTTGAAGGGCGGCGTTGACGCCACCTGGAAATCGGCGGCGACGATCCTTCCCTCCTTGACGCTTCCCCGGTACCTGCCCATCGCGATCTGCCGGGGAATGTCCTGCCGGAAATCCTCCTCGCGCGAGAAGATGAGCTTCACCGGAGTGCCGCGCATCTGGTTCGCGATCTCCGCAAGCACCCTGACATTCTCGAACTCGAGGCGATGGCCGAAGCTCCCGCCCATCCATTCGTTGTGGAACGTCACCTGTTCCGGCTTCAGGCCGATTGCCCTCGCCGCGATGTCCTGCACCGATTGCGGCGTCTGATGCCCGACCCAGATTTCCATGCCCTTGTCGGTGACGATGCCGATGCCGTTGAGGGGCTCCAGCGGTTGATGCCCGACATAGGGCGCGCGATATTCCGCTTCGACCAGCGTCCCTTCCTTCAATCCGGCGTCGACATCGCCGTCATGCCGCCATTCCTTGGCGAGGAACTGCGGAACGAAGGACGAGGCTGCGACCTGCCAGTGCTCGGCCTGTTCGGCCGGGTATTTGCTCGGCGCCCAGGTGCAGTCGATGCGCTCGGCCGCCTGCATCGCGTACCAGCTGTTGGTCGCGATCACCGCGACGCCGTTCGATATCTTGAGGATCTTCCGGACCCCCGGCATCGATTGGGCCTTGCTCGCGTCGAACGACACGATCGGCTGCCCCTTGTTGGGGTTCAGCTTGACGGCGGCGTACACCATGCCGTCCATCTTCCGGTCGATGCCGAACTTCATTTCGCCGGTGACTTTCGGCCGGATGTCGAGCCGCTCCATCGGCTTGCCGATGAATCGCCATTGTGACGGCTCGCGGAGCCTGGTGACCGCGACCGGCGTGATCTTCGCGGCATCGGCCGCGAGCGCGACGTAGGGAATCTTCGTCCCGTCCGGCAGGATCACGTTTCCGGCCTGGGTGCGCAGGGCGGCGACCGCGACTCCGGTGCGCCGGGCTGCCGTCGCCTTCAGCGTCTCCCGCGCGACCGCGCCGGCCATGCGCAGCTTGTCGAACGTGTCGGGGATCGCGCTGGAGCCCCCGGTCATCTGCAGGCCGGCCTTCCTCAGCCATTCCAGCGCGGCCGCGCGCGCCTTCTCGGCTTCCGGGCTTCGGTCGGGCGCCATGAACGGCGCCAGCTCGCGGGAAAAGCCGGTGTTGAAATAGGCGGGACTCGGACCGGCGAAACGGATCTCGAACTGGTCCGGTTCGACGTCCAGCTCCTCGGCGATCATCAGGGGCTGGATGGAGCCGACGCCCTGGCCCTTGTCGGCATGCTGGGCAATCAGCGTGATCTTCTGCGGACTGATCTCGACCCACGGATTGAACGTCACCGAGTTCGGGCCGAGCTCCGCCGTCAGCGGATTCGTCGCGGCGGCGGACGCACGGGACTGTTGCGCCTGGGCATAATGCCCGAAAGCCACGCCGCTGCGGCGGCCGCGACGGAGCCGAAAGCAAAGGCTCTCCGGGAAAGAGTTCGGTTTGCCCATGTCACTTCCCTCCCATCTTCCGGGCGGCCGCGCGGATCGCGACACGGATGCGCTCGTAGGTTCCGCAGCGGCAGAGGTTGCTCAGCATCAACGACGATCGATGTCCGGCGCTCGCGCCTTCGGATGGCCTAGAGCAGGAGTGCGCTGGATGATCTGGCCGGCCTGGCAGTAGCCGCATTGCGGCACGCTCTCGGCGATCCAGGCTTCCTGCACAGGGTGCAGCTTTCCGTTGCCGACCGCTTCGAGGGTGGTGATCGCCTTGCCGGCCACATCGGCCATGCGGGCCTGGCAGGACCGAACGGCCGCTCCGTCGATGTGCACCGTGCAGGCGCCGCACTGGGCGACACCGCAGCCATATTTCGGGACTCGTGATGCCGAGCTCGTCGCGCAAGACCCAGAGCAGGGGCATCTCCGGAACGACGTCTACCTGGTGCCTGGTTCCATTGACGGTCAGCTCGAACATGTCGATGCCTTCCTTCTGTAGCGGTTGCTATTGGTTGCGGCATCGCCATCTAGGACGCTGCGATATTGTAGGGAATGCCGAGGCTGGCCGCCTTGGCCTCGCCGGCCTCTAGCATCTGCTTTGCATCCGCCAGCGTCAGCGTCTCGAGCGCGCGAGGCATGCGTGTCCTTCTCGATCCGGTGTTTCCCTGTCTTTCTGCCGGCCGACTGGCGGGCCTTTCCGGACCCGGCCAGGAATCGGAAATAGCATCGAGGGGCTGGGGGCGCTGGTTAAGAAAGGTAAAAACTCGGGCCCCAGGGTGCTGACGAGTGCGGCGCGCGTTGATTGACGCGCCTTCCCGGCCGCGCGCTCAAGCCAGGTTCAGCCGAGCCTTGAGCCTGGGTGTCATCCAGTTGAGATACGCGCGCAGCTTGAGCGGCACCGGCTTTCGTGGCCTGTAGAGGATATGCACCGGAAGGGGTTCCGGTTCGAACTTGTCCAGCACGATCGCCAGTTTCCCGGCCCGCTTGGCGGCGTCAATCTTGTACGACATCACGCGGGCCAGGCCGGCGCCCTCGATCGCCGCCAGGACCGCCGCTTCGGAAGTATTGACGCAGAGCCGCGAGCGGATCGGCGCCACCGTGGCGCGGCGGCCACGCACGAACCGCCAGGCCGTCGGCATCGCATGATCGTCGATGCCGATGCAGTCGTGCTGCGCGAGATCGCCGATCTGCTTCGGCGTGCCGCGGGCCTTGAGGTACGCGGGGCTCGCGCACACGACGATGCGGATCGAGCCGATCTGCGTGGCGATCATGTTGCTGTCCGGCAGGCCTCCGACGCGCACGGCGATATCGATGTTCTCTTCTGTCGTATTGACGACGCGATCGTCGAACACGTGTCGCAACGAGATTTCGGGATAGGCCTTCAGGAATTCGACCGCGAGCGGCAGCACGTGCGTATGCCCCAGTCCCCACGGGGTCGTCACCGCCAGTTCGCCTTTCGGAGCCCGGTACTCGCCCGACACCTCCCGCTCGGCGTCGTCGACCTGTTCGATGATGCGCTTGCAGGACTCGATGTAGGACCGGCCGGCCGCAGTCAGTATGATGCGTCGCGAGGTGCGCTGGAACAGCTGGGCCTTCAGGCGCGATTCGAGCTCGGCGACCTTGCGGCTGACCGTCGCGACGGGCGACTTCAGTCGACGGGACGCGGCAGAGATGCTGCCGGCCTCCGTCACGGCGATGATCACCGACATCGCCTCCAGGCGGTCCATGCGCATCCCGCCTTTTCAAATTTCGGGAAGGTTCCTCTCGATCATATCGGCTGCTTGGTTGCACGGCAACGCGCTACGCATCCCGCTGTCGGAAGGCGTCGCGTCGTGTGACCGGGCTTCCGACTTTCGTCAGAACCCCCACCTGAGACTGTGAAAAAGCCGACGGGAGTATGTCCGATGAGCACAGTCACGACGCGCGACGGCGTGGAGATCTTCTACAAGGACTGGGGCACGGGGTCAGCCCATCGTGTTCAGCCACGGCTGGCCGCTGTCGTCCGACGACTGGGACACCCAGATGCTGTTCTTCCTCGGTCAACGGCTATCCGCGTCATCGCCCACGACCGGCGCGGCCATGGCCGCTCGACCCAGGTCGCCCGACGGCCACGACATGGACCACTATGCCGACGACCTCGCCGCAGTCGTCGCGCATCTCGATCTCAAGAACGCCGTCCATGTCGGCCATTCGACCGGCGGCGGCGAGGTCGTGCGCTACCTGGCGCGCCACGGCGAGGGCCGCGTCGCGAAGGCCGCGCATCATCTGCGCGGTGCCGCCGCTGATGGTGCAAGACCGCGGCCAATCCCGGCGGCCTGCCGAAGGAGGTATTCGACGGCTTCCAGCGCCGCCATCGCCGGCCAACCGCTCGCAGTTCTACCGCGATGTCGCCGGCCGGGCCGTTCTACGGCTTCAACCGGCCGGGCGCCGAAGCCGTCGGAAGCGCATCATCGAGAACTGGTGGCGCCAGGGCATGATGGGCGGCGCCAAGGCGCACTATGACGGCATCGTCGCCTTCTCGCAGACCGACTTCACCGACGACCTGAAGAAGATCGGTGTCCCGGTGCTGGTGATGCACAGCGAGGACGACCAGATCGTGCCTTACGCCGATGCCGGCCCGTTGTCGGCCAAGCTGCTGAAGAACGGCGTGCTCAAGACCTACAAGGGCTTTCCCGCACGGCATGCCGACGACGCACGCCGAAATCATCAACGCCGATCTGCTGGATTTCATCACGCACTGACTTCGCGCGAAGTCGTCGACTCGGAGACCGACATGAAGCTCGCTGGTTTCGCTGCGACTCGACGCTGAAGTCCAGCCTCTCGGTCGGCCTGCCGCTGCTGGCGGCCGGCGCGGCTTGCCGAGCATGCCCGCCGCGCGGGCAGGGACGCGCGACAAGCCCATCGTCACGCACTACCGGACCAGGACGATCGACGGCATCAAGATCTTCTATCGCGAAGCCGGCCCGGCCGACGCGCCGACCGTGCTGTTGCTGCACGGCTTCCCCACGTCGTCCCACATGTTCCGCAATCTCATCCCCGAGCTCGCCGACCGCTACCACGTCATCGCCCCCGACTATCCGGGCTACGGGCAGAGCGACATGCCCGACCGCGACGATCAATCCGCAAGGGTCTCGACTTCTACGACAAGCTGGTCGACGGCCTGCTCGATCAGCTGGCCGTCAAGCGCTACGCCATGTACGTGATGGACTATGGCGCCCCGGTGGGCTGGCGCCTCGCCCTCAAGCATCCCGACCGGATCAGCGCGCTCATCGTGCAGAACGGCAACGCCTACGAAGAAGGCCTCAAGGAGTTCTGGCACCGCCATCAAGGCCTACTGGTCCGACCATTCGGAAGCGCATCGCAAGGCGCTCTACGTGCTGGTCTCGCCCGAGATCACCAAGTTCCAGTACACCGACGGCGTCAGCGACCTCAGCCGGATCGCGCCGGACAACTGGATCCAGGACCAGGCGCTGCTCGACCGGCCCGGCAACGCCGAGATTCGAGGCCGTGCCGACCAAGCTGCCGCATTACGTGCTGCCGCTCTATCCGGCCGTGACAGGGCTGCTGCTGCTCGCGCTCGTCAATGGCGGGATCGACCGGTTCCGGCGCGGCTCCGTCGCCACGGCGCTGCTCGCGGTCGAGTTCCACCTCATCGACACCGGCCACTTTGCGCTCGAGGACAAAGCCGACGAGATGGTGCCGCTGATCCGCGACTTCCTCGCCCGCAAGGTGCCGGCGTGAGACCGGTGGAGCTGCGCAAAGCCGATACGGCGGTCGTCTTCATCGACCCGCAGAACGACGTCCTCAGCGAGAAGGGCGTGAACTGGGCGGCGGTCGGCGAGAGCGTCAAGGCGAACCGCACCGTCGAGAACATGGAGCAGATCTTCAAGGCCGCGAAAGAGCGCGGATACCACGTGTTCATCTCGCCGCACTATTTCTATCCCACCGACAGCGGCTGGTCGTTCAACGGGCCGCTGGAGACCGGGGAGTTCGCGACCCACAGCTTTGCCCGGCGGGGGCCGCTGACGCTCGACGGCTTCGCCGGCTCGGGCGCCGACTGGCTGGATCGCTTCAAGCCCTACATCGAAGACGGCAAGACCGTCGTCGTCAGTCCGCACAAGGTGTGGGGACCGCAGACCAACGACCTCGTCCTGCAGCTGCGCAAGCGGGGCATAAGCAAGATCATCCTCGGCGGCATGCTGGCGAACATGTGCGTGGAATCCCACCTGCGCGAGCTGCTCGAGCAGGGCTTCGAGGTCGTGGTGGTCAAGGACGCGACCGCCGGCCCCCGGCACCCCGAATGGGGCGACGGCTACCAGGCCGCGATGATCAACTACCGCTATCTCGCCCATGCCGTGCTCTCGACCGAGGAAACGGTCGAGCGCATGCGCTGAGCAAGCGCGGGGTGAACGCCATGGGCAGGCTCGCCGGAAAGGTCGCCGTCATCACCGGCGCGAACAGCGGCATCGGGTTGGCTACCGCGAAGCTCTTTGCCGCGGAGGGCGCCCGGGTCTTCAGCGACGGGGCGGCGGCAACAGGAGCTCGACGCCGCGGTCGCGGAGGTCGGCCACGGCGCCCGCGGCATCCAGGGCGACGTCTCGAAGCTCGCCGACCTCGATCGCTTGTTCGCCGTCGTTCAGGCCGAGGCGGGCGCGATCGACGTGCTGTTCGCCAATGCCGGCGGCGGCGACTTCCTGGCTCTCGGATCGATCACCGAGGAGCATTTCGACAGGACGTTCTCGACGAACGTGAAAGGCACGCTCTTCACCGTCCAGAAGGCGCTGCCGCTGCTCCGCGACGGCGCCTCGATCATCCTGACCGGCTCCACCACCGCCGTGAAAGGCACCCCGGGCTTCAGCGTCTACAGTGCGAGCAAGGCCGCGATCCGCAACGTCGATCGCAGATGCATCCTCGACCAGGATGAAGGCTACAAGATCCGCGTCAACGTGCTGATGCCGGGCGGGATCGAGACGCCGATGGTCCGCGATATTTCGGGCCGGGCCGGGCAGCAGTTGATGGAAATCGCCGTCGTGAAGTCGACGACGCCGCTCGGGCGTGCTTGCCGATCCCAAGGAGAGCGCCGCCGCCGCGCTTTTTCTCGCGTCGGACGACAGCAGCTTCGTCACGGGAAGCGAGCTCTTCGTCGACGGCGGATCCGCTCAGATCTAGTCGAGCGTCAGGATGAGGCAATCCGGCGCAAGCACCTTCGCGAGCCGATCCACACGTCTCTGGCCGGACGGGAAACGATCGCTGTTTCCCGGCGAACCGCGAAAGGACTTCACCATGAACAAGTCCATCCCCCTCCTGGCCGTCGTGATCGGCTGCCTGGTGGCCGGGTCCGTTGCCGAGCCTGCCATGGCGCGCATGGGCGGCTCGTACGGCTATGGCGGCCATATGTCCGGCTTCACGTCGTCCGACACGATGTCGACGTCCGCCGATCCGGGCCCGTCGACTCAGTCGTTCACGCGCTGCGGCGGCGCCCGTCGTGCGCGATCCCGATACCAGATTGAATTCCAGCGCCATCTTCCGGGCGCTCGACAGCCCCATTCCGTCGATCGCCAACTCGCCGGGCCCCTGAGGCTAGTCTTAGTCTAGTTTCTGTCTCGAAAGGCAAGAAAGCCGGAGATTATCGGGGTTTTATGAGGCCTTGTGGCGTGTTGTCTGTTGATCTGTATGTGCGTTTTGTGGCATACATACATCGTGAGCAAGAACGAGACCCCCTCCGATGTCGAGCGCTGGCTGGCGAGCCAAACGGCGGGAGCGTGGCCGGCGCTGTTGGGCTCGTTGAGCCTGCGGCGCAGTCCGTGCATCCGTGAGAACTGCCCGGCCTGCCGATCGGGTGAACAACATCCCAGCTACGTGTTGTATGGCCGTCTGAAGGGGCGGCGCATCTCGGTGTACGTGCCAGAAGAGCTGGTGCCGGAAGTGCAGCGCTGCCTGGACAAGGGTCGAGCGCTTCAGGAGCTGCTGTATGAGGCTGCGCCGCGCTACATCAAGGCTTTGAAGCGCGAGCGGGCGAAGGCCAAGCGATAGCGGGGCTGAGGCGTGTCGCGATCTGTCGCCTCCCAGCTCAGCTTTGCCGACTGGGAGTTGATGCGGCAAGGGCTCGAGCTGGAGCCTCTGCTGCGGGCGATCGCCGACTTCCTGGACGACCACGAAGAGCTGGTCACAAAGATACGTGGCGACCTGCGGCGTGGGTTGAAGCAGCCGGACACAGGCCGCAGCGGGATGGCGCCGCGCGAGGTGCTGCGCTCGCTGGTTCTGATGCGGGTCAAGAACTGGGACTATCGCGAGCTGCGCGAACGGATTGCCGATGGCTACACGCTGCGCCTGTTCACGGGGTTCGGCTGCCGGCCGGTACCCAAGCACAATGCCTTCCATCGTGCCTTCGTGCGCCTGACGCCGGCGACGCTCAGAGCGGTCAATGAGCTGGTGGTGAAAGCGGCGGTCGATCTTGGCTTGGAAGACGGCACGAAGCTGCGGGTCGACACGACGGTGGTGCAGACCGACATCCATCATCCGACCGACAACACATTGCTGTGGGATGCCGTACGTGTTCTGAGCCGCCTGCTCGGCCGTCTCGGGCGGCTTGTTGGGCGACGCATCAAGGGCTTCCGGAACCGCACGCGCGCGGCCAGGCGGCGTATGCAGGCCATCCAGCGGATGAGCACGACGCAGCGCCTTCGGCACCAGACGGCCAAGTACCGCGAGCTCATCAGCATCGCCGAGGAAGTCGTGGCTTGTGCCCGATCGGTGCTCGATAAGCCCGCCACCATCCGCGGCAACGACTTGATCAGGGACTTGGCCGTCGCTGAGCTGTGCAAGGAGATCGATCACTATCGCGGATTGGCGGAGCGCGTGATCGATCAGACCCGGCGCCGCGTGATTGACGGCGAGCAAGTGCCCAATGCCGAGAAGATCTACTCGATCTTCGAGCCGCATACCGACCTGATCAAGCGCGGCAAGGTCCGCTCGCCGATCGAGTTCGGCCACAAGGTCTTCCTCGCCGAGAGTGCCAAAGGCCTGATCACGCAATACCAGGTGCTCAACGGCAACCCGCCGGACGAGCAGCAGGTCAGCTACTCGCTGCAACGCCACAAACGAGCCTTCGGCCGGGCTCCTGAGCTGTACAGCGGCGATCGCGGCTTCTTCAGCGAACGAAACCTGACCCTGTGCCAAGGCAGCGGCGTCAAGGTCGTGTGCATCCCGCAATCCGGCGGCAGGAGAACGCCTCAACGCGAAGCCTGGGAGAAGGCGCCGACCTTCAAGCACGGACAGCGCTTCAGGGCCGGCATCGAGGGACGCATCTCCGTGCTGTTCCGCGGTCGCGGCATGAAGCGCAGCCTGGCCAAAGGCAGCGAGCGCTTCGAGCTGTTGGTGGGCGCCGCGGTACTCGCCAACAACCTGATGAACATCGCCGCTTTGCTCACAAAGCAAGCGCCTCGCCGCCGTCGCGCGGCCTGACCAGAGCCAGCTCAATCCTAATCACGCGAACCCGTTGATCCGGCGCGTCTGTCTGGCCGCTCGCCACCGCCAAACCGCCAGCACTTACCACCCAACACGCTGCAGCCGACCTTCACCCCTCGCTCGCGACGTCGAAAAATGACCGCAATCCCTGCAACAAAGACCCTTTCGAGACAGAAACTAGTCTAGCGCGAGACGCCACGACGACGCATCAGGGCGTACACCGCGACGGCGGCGGCAGCGAAGCCCGAGGCCGCCGCCACGCCGAGCGCCCAGCGCGGACCATAGGTGTTTGCCACCCATCCGACGATCGGCGCGCCGATCGGCGTGCCGCCGAGCGCGATGCCGATCCGGAGCGCCATCACGCGCCCGCGCATGGCCCGCTCGGTGGTGAGCTGCATCAGGCTGTTCGACGTGTTGGTGAACGTCATGGCGGCCATGCCGGTGACGACAAGAGCAGCCGCGAAGAACCAGTAGCCCGGCGAGAGCGCAGCCAAGGTGCAGCCTACCCCGAAGATCGCGGCGCCGTTCAGCAGCAGGGAGAAGCGCGGCTGGGCGCGGCCGGCGTTCCACAGCGCGCCCGCGACGGTGCCGATCGCCATGCAGGACGACAGCAGGCCGAAGCCCTGGGCATCGGCATGGAAGACGCCGATCGCCATGGTCGAGATGAAGATCGGGAAATTGAGGCCGAAGGTCCCGACCAGGAACAGCATGACCAGCATCGCCATGAGGTCCGGCCGCCGCCACACGTAGCGGAAGCCTTCGGTGAAGCCGCCCAGGGTGCGATGGGCCCGCGCGGTCGGACGAAGGTCGCCGAGGCGCAGGAAGGCGAGGGAGACCAGCACCGCGACGAAGGAGGCGCCGTTCAGCAGGAAGGCCCAGCCCGTGCCGACGGCGGCAATGGTCAGGCCGGCGATGGCCGGGCCGATCATGCGGGCGGCGTTGAACGAGGTCGAGTTGAGCGCCACCGCGTTGTGCAGGTCCTTCTCGCCGACCAGCTCGGCGACGAAGGTCTGGCGCACCGGCGCATCGAAGGCGGCGGCGCTGCCGAACAGGAAGGCGAAGACGTAGACGTGCCAGAGCTCGACGGCGCCGGTCACGGTCAGGAGTCCCAGGATCAGGGCGAGCGCGCCCATCGTCGTCTGGGTGGCGACGAGGAGGCGGCGCTGGTTGAAATGGTCGGCGGCGTAGCCGGTCAGGGGCAGCAGCAGGAGCTGCGGCCCGAACTGCAGCGCCATGACCAGGCTGACCGCAAACGCATCGTGATCGGTGAGCTGGGTGAACACCAGCCAGTCCTGGCCGGTCCGCTGCACCCAGGTGCCGATGTTGGAGACGAAGGCTCCGGCGGCCCAGACCCGATAGTTGAACCCCCGCAGGGACCGGAAGACGCCCGCGAAGGGAGGCCTCATGCGCCCAACCTGAGCAAGGACGGGCAGGGAATCAAGGGATGTCTTCGCTCTTCAGTCGATGGGTCAGGGATGCTGCCCCATGACGTCGTCGCTGTCCCGGCCCGGCAGTGATAGCGTCGTTCGTCCGATTTTTGCTCATCAGCGTGAGGAGAGCCTATGGCGTAACGACGACACAGGGAGCGACACATGAGAACCAGCAGGCGTGATTTCCTGGCCGGCGTATCGGCCGCTACGGCGCTTTCGACAAGTCGCGTGGCATTTGGTCAGAAGAAATACGACACGGGCGCGACCGACAAGGAGATCAAGATCGGCCATACCAACCCCTACAGCGGGCCGGCGTCGTCCTACGGCGTCGATCGGCAAGCTGCACCAGGCCTACTTCAAGGCGGTCAACGAGCGCCGGCGGCATCAACGGCCGCAAGATCAACTTCATCACCTATGACGACGGCTACTCGCCGCCGAAGGCCGTGGAAATGGTCCGCAAGCTGGTCGAGGAGGACAAGGTCCTGCTGCGTCTTCAACACGACTGGGCACGCCGTGCCAACTCCGCCATCCACAAATACATGAACCAGAAGAAGGTGCCGCAGCTCTTCGTCGCGACCGGCGCCTCGAAGTGGGGCAACCCCAAGGACTTCCCGTGGACCATCGGCTACCAGCCCGACTACCACACCGAAGGCGTCATCTACGCCAAGCACATCCTGGCCAACGTCAAGGACGCCCAGCATCGGCCGTGCTCTACCAGAACGACGACTACGGCAAGGATTACTTGCAACGGCATCAAGGAGGGACTCGGCAAGGACGGCAGGCCGCCTGGTCAAGGTCGTCACCTACGAGGTCGACCGATCCGACGGTCGACAGCCAGGTCATCGAGCTGAAGAACGCGGGCGCCAACGTCTTCTACAACGTGTCGCTCTCGAAGTTCGCCGCCCAGGCGATGCGCAAGGCGGCCGACCTGGGATGGAAGCCGGTGCAGTACCTGAACAACGTGGCGGCGAGCGGTCGGCATCGACCATGAAGCCCGCCGGCTTCGAGAACGGGCAGGGCGTGCTGACCGCCGCCTGGCTCAAGGACCCGACCGACCGTCAGTGGGACAACGAGCCGGACATGAAGGAATGGCGCGCCTGCATGGACGAGGTACATCCCCGACGGCAACCTGGCCGACGGCAGCTACGTCTACGCCTACGGCGTCGGCGACCTTGCTGCGCCGGACGCTCGAGAAGTGCGGCGACGTGCTGACGCGCGAGAACCTGATGAAGCAGGCGGCGAGCCATCACCAGAACTTCACGCTGCCGATGCCTGCTGCCGGGCATCACCGTCATCGACCAGCCCGACCGACTTCTATCCGATCCAGGCGGTCCAGCTCGCGCGCTTCAAGGGCGAGACCTGGGAGCTGTTCGGCGAGGTGATGCACAACGAGAGTTCTTGAGCCCGGACCGGGGTGGACAACGGCCTGTCCGCTTCCTGCGATCGGAGGGGGACAGGCCGCCGTCAGGAGGCGCTATTGCTTCTGGCAGGCGTTCACTCAGGGAGTCGATGGCCTCGACGTCGGCGTGCCGTCAGAGCGTCGCCTCGGCGAGGAAGGCCCTGCCGACGTCCGGGCAGTTCCTGCTGCAGCGGCGACGACCGATGCTGCCACCGCACACACCACCGTGGCGAAGGCGCACAACGCGGCCGTCGCTTCTGCCTGTCCGAACGACGCGCGGATCACCCGATCATCCTCCGAGTCGACGCGGTCGAATCGCGGCGGCGCCAGTGCGGCGTCGACCGCCAGGAGCAGCGCCTCGACCGGCACGTGGCGGCCGGTCAGCCAGGGATGCTCGTGATGGAGCCAGACGTCGAGATCGACCGCGAACTCGTGACGGGGGCCGCGCGCCGCCGCGACGTCGAAGGCGGCAGCCAGAAGCAGCGCCGGCGAGGTCGCTTGAGGCGGTGCGGGCGATGCATAAACGGTCAACGGTACGTCGAAGAGGCCGGCGCAGTGTTGCAGCACGGCGCCATCGCCGCAGGTCAGGCGAACCAATGTGTCGACCATGACCGCCAGGTGATGATGGCGGCGCTGCCGTACGAGCTCGACCAGGTCGCTCAATGACCGGGCCGCATCGTCGAGCGCCGTGACCCACCGCTCGAGCTGTTCGCCGTCCACCTCTTTGCCCTGGAGCAGGGCCTGGACATGTTGGCGGCGGCTCGCGCACGCACGCTGGTTGCCCACGTGGTCGAGCGGCGCGATGGTTTCCTCGATCGTCTCGGGTGAGGCGACGCCGTCAGGGATCGCCTCGCTGCTCGAACCGATGATCCGCCCGCCGGCGGCGACCGCCGCGACGTCTCCGCGCCAGGCGACATTCAGCCGGAGGAGGCCCGGGGCGCGCAGCCGCAGATGAACCGTGCGAACGACCAGCGGCGGATAGCCGGCACGCACCAGCTCGACCCGCAGCCGACCGGAGGGCTTCGCGCGGATGGTGAGCCCGGAACGCGCATCACGGTTGCGCAGCAGCGTCTGCGTAACCGGCGGCGGCCAGGAGGGGACCTGCAGCTCGACGAACAGGTTGCCCTCGGCGAGGCCGTCAAGAGCCGGCTGAGACATCTGCGGTTGGGCAAATTCGCTTACATCGGACATGGCACCCTCCGAAAGCCAATCTGACCGGGCGGTCCCGCCCGCGCTTGCGCTGAATCAAGCGAGGCTCGCCCGCTGGTCACGCAGCGGCATCAACGGCCGCAGGGTCAACTTCATTGGCATGCTGCACCTCACGGCCAATGCCCTGACAGGGGCCGTGACAGGCGCCGCCACGCTGCCCCTTCTGCCGAGGCCGGCGGCAGCGCAGGCCTGGCCGAGCCGGCCGGTGCGCTGGATGGTCGGCTTCGCGCCCGGCCGGCGGCAACGGCGTCGGCGGCTGGTTGGCACAGAGCTGTCGGCGCGACTGGCCAACCGTGTCATGGCCAACCCGGGCCCGGCACGCGATTGCGCGATCGCGGTCGCGTCAGCGCAGCCCCCGATGGCTACACGATCCTGCTGGTCGGCGTGGCGGCCGCCATCAATGCGACCCTCTACGACAATCTCTCCTTCAACTTCCTGCGCGACATCGCGCCGGCGGCGGGAATCATGGGCATCCCGCTGTTCGTGACGACCAATCCGTCGGTCCCGGCGCGAACGCTGCTCGAGTTCATCGCCTACGCCAAAGCCAGGCCCGGCAAGGTCATGAGGGCATCCTCACCTGATCGCGCTGCCGCCAACGTAGCCGACGGCGCCGCCGATCAGGCCGGCGCCCACCACCTGGCCAAACGAGCCGCCGGCCACCACGCCGATGTTCGGCGAGGTGATGCACAACGAGAGTTCCTGATCGCGCCAAACCGCATCGCCGTTGCAATCAACTTCGCCTGACCCAAACCCACGGTTGGCAGCAGGACGATAGACGCGCACGCGTCGCTCTCTCTATGCTTATCCGTCCGACGAGGCATCGCTGCCTCGCTGCGGGCGCCGGTAACGCGCAGTTCAGCGTGAGGAAGTCGTATGGCCATTCGCACGTGGATCCCGGGAACACTCGGTAACTGGTTCACGGTGGCCAACTGGACGACGACACCGCCGTCGCCCAACAACTTTCCGCAGCCCGGCGATACCGCGATCGTGCGGTCCGGAACGCCGGTCGTGGCGTCGACCGATCCGGCCATCGTCGACCTGACCATCGTGCTGGGCGGCCCGGACGACAGTGCGCCGGTCACGCGGCCAGGCAGCGCCGGCTTCTTCGCACCCGACGTCCGCCTGTCGGTCGTGGGTCCCGGCACCGGCCAGGCCGCCGACGTGACCTTCCAGAGCTTCGGCTACACGACCTATCGCGGGCGCATGTACGTCCTCGCCAAGGGCGGAAACCTCACCATCGATGCGGCGGCCGACGGCAACGTCGCCGAGTTCGTGTTCGAGGATGCGGGCGGCGCCGACTCCCTGATGCTCGTGACGCAGGAGGCCTCGCTCACGCTCGAAGGCCGGTTCTTCACCAACGATGCCTTCATCGAGGTCGAGGGCGTGGCGGTGATCGCCGCCGGGGCGACGCTGTCGGGCGACGGCATCCTCGCGCTCGAGGGCGGCGGCCGGCTCACGGTCAACGGCGCGGTCGGGGCGGACCAGCATATCGACTTCTCCGACGGCACCGGACGCCTCACCATCGCCGACGTCGCGGACTTCCAGGGCAAGATCGGCCTGCCCACGACCGCGACCGGCTCGGCCGGCTTCCAGCTCGGCGGCGCCCGCATCGATCTCCCCAATGTGCAGGCGCAATCGAAGAGCTTCAGCAACGGCGTGCTGACGCTTCATTCGGGGCCGGACGGGACCGGCGCCGTGGTGGCGCAGCTCCACGTCGAGCTGGTGTTCTGGGAAGACCTGTCGCCGTTGGCGCCGGCGCAGCAGAACCTGACGGCCGCGGATTTCCGCCTCGGCCCGGACGGCAGCGGCGGCACGCTCATCACCTACACGCCGCAGGGCGTGCAGGTCTCCGACGCCTCGCTGCCGGTCTCCGTCACGGCGCCGACCGGCAGCAGGGTGTCGCTCGCGAGCATCCTGCAGCAGTCCTTCGGCACGGCGGCGCCGGCGTTCTACAGCCTGGAGCTCATGCCGGCGCCGCCCGTGGGCGATCGCCGACGGACCCGCCGTTCTGGGGGCAGCCGCAGGTCCAGTCCACCTGGCTCGTCAACGGGCAGCCGATCATCGGGCCTGACCGTCGTCACCTCCATCGATTCGGTCGAGCTGCTGGTCGGCAACAACATCGTCAATGTCGGTGGGAGGCCATCAGCGAGACGGCGGCCAGCACCGGCAACGCCGCCGGCTACGTCCTCTACAACGTGTGGACCGCGCCGAGCGCGGTCACGCAGGCGATGCAGGCGTCGGGCTGCACGCCGGCGTGCCGACGCCGGGCGACATCGTCAACGCGGCGCTGGCGTTCAACGCGGCGTTCCACGGCCGGCTCGACGGCAGGCGTGCAGCTCCCGCGTCAGCGTCGCGGCGGCGGCCGGCGCCACCCGGGCGCTGCCCGATGCCGG
The DNA here is from genome assembly GCA_965284145.1 of Phreatobacter sp. Lineage (GTDB taxonomy): Bacteria > Pseudomonadota > Alphaproteobacteria > Rhizobiales > Phreatobacteraceae > Phreatobacter. Next base: position 44,250 of record CBDIRH010000004.1, on the reverse strand, counting down.
CGTCGACCCGGACGTCAACGTCGAGGGCGGCTTCTGGCGCATCGCCTATCGCGGCACCGGCAGCAACCCGCAGCAGAACTGGTCGGGCCTGGTCCGGCCCGGCGACATCGTGCGCATGGCGTGGCTCAGCAACGGCGGCCACACCACGACGGTCCTGGGCGGCGTGAACGACGACGGCACCATCACGGTCTACGACAATGCCGACACCAACAGCCTGGGGCAGGGCATCATCGGCGTTCACAGCGTCGCCTACTGGAACGGCACCAACCCGGCCGGCACCACGATCTACCGCCTCGATCCCGACCAGCAGTACCTGATCAAGGGCACGGCGCTCACGGAAGTCATCCAGGGCACGGTGTACGACGACCTGATCCTTCCGGGCGGCGGCGCCGACACCATCGTCGGCGGACCGGCCGACAACGAGATCCAGGGCGTGACGGCCGTTCTCAACGGCATCACCGTCACCGACTTCAATTCGGGCGACACGCTCGACTTCACCGACCTCGATCCGGCTTCCGTCCAGCTCTCGTACGCGGCCGGATTCTGACGGTCGGCGACGGCGTGCAGCTGGCGCGGCTGGCGCTGCTCGGGCTCGGCAACCCGCAATTCGGCACGGCGCCCGACGGCAGCGGCGGCACGCTCGTCTTCCTGGCGGGCGGCCACGGCGACGTCCACATGGTGTGCTTCGTCGCCCCGCGCTCGTCAGCATGGTGATCGGCATGTTGCGGGTCTCGGACTTGCCGCGAATAGCGCCGGCAGATCCTCGATCCGCCGACAGTTTGGCGCAGCATCCAGTCCAGCAGAACCAGCATCGGGCAGACGCTCCTCGATCTGCAGCATGCACCTCCTCGCCGTCGGCCGCGACCACGACGCGATAGCCTTCCTTCTCGAGGTTGTAGGACAGGAGGGTCGCCAGGGCGTCCTCGTCGTCGCATGAGCGAGCTCTCCGTCGGCACGTCTACCAGCTCACCTGGAACAGCGGCCAGCGCGTGACCGTCACCGACCGGGGCGACTGGCTCGACTGGACGGTGGCGCTGGCGCCGCACGATGGCCCGGGATCGGTGCGCGGACTGCTCGGCAGCAACGGCGGCGCGGCGAGCAACTTCCAGCTTCCCGACGGCACGGTGCTGGTCCAGCCCAGCGCCGGCGTCCTCCTCACGGTCTTCGCCGACGCCTGGAGCGTGGCGCCGGGAACCTCGCTGCTGGACGACGGCCCGGCGCCGGATGTGCATCTGGCGGGGGAGAGGTGGCATGCGCCCTTCGCCGGGTGAGCGCGACGGCAATCCGGGGCAAGCACCTGCGCGAGCCGATCCCCTTTCTGTCGGATGGGAAGCGATCGACGTTTCCCGGCGAACCGCGAAAGGACTTCACCATGAACAAGTCCATCCCGACTGCCCAGGAGCCATCGACCCCGTCGTTCGCGCTGTGCGGCGCCCGCCGATCCCGACACCAGATTGAATTCCAGCGCCATCTTCCGCGCGCTCGACAGCCCCATTCCCTCGATCGCCAACTCCCCGGGCCCTTGAGCCTGTCCCGCGACGCCGCGACGACGCATCAGGGCGTACAGCGCCATGGCGGCGGCCGCAAAGCCCGAGGCCGCCGCCACGCCGAGCGCCCAGCGCGGACGTTCGCGATCCGCAGCGGCTGATCTCACGCCAGAGCGCCGTTCAGGAGCCGAAGCGGCAGCCGGGCAGTGGATTGGACGCGGCGGGCGTAATACTCCCACTGGCGTGGCCGATCGTCGGCGCTCAGACCCCGATGCCGTGCGGCGATGTTGACGGTCTCGCCGGTGATGTAGCCCGCCGACGGCCCGGCGAGGAAGCAGACGGTTTCCGCCACTTCCTCGAGGGTGGCGATGCGGCGGATCGGATGCATGTCCAGGATGGCGTCGCGGTCGGGGAGCTCGCCGGCGACATCGGCGGCCATGTCCGTGGGCATGATTCCCGGCTGCACGACGTTCACGGTGATGTTGCGCGGGCCGAGGTCGCGCGCGATGCCCTTGGCGTATCCGGCGATCGCCCACTTGGTTCCGGCATAGTCGGCGACACCCGGGAAGGGGACGACGGAGCCGAGGCGGGAGCCGATGAAGACGATCCGGCCGCCGTCGCTCAGCCGGGGCGCCGCCGCCCGCGTGTTGGCGATCGTGCCCAGGACATTGACCTGCCATTGGCGATTGTAGCGCTCGCCATCGAGACCGGGATCGTCGACGCGCTGGCCCTGGATCGCGATGGCGGCATTGTTCACCAGGATGTCGAGCTTGCCGAAGCGCTCGAACAGCGGCGCGGCCAGGGCCTGGCGGAAGACAGGTCGGCCTGGTCGCTCCGGATCGCGATCGCGCGCCTGCCTTTCGCCTTCAGCTTGGCCACGACCGCCTCCGCCTTGGCGGCCGACGCGGCGTAGCTGATGGCGACGTCCGCGCCGTGATCGGCGAACGCTTCCGCCGTCGCCGCGCCAAGGCCACGCGAGCCGCCCGTGATCAGCACGACCTTGCCCGTCAAGATGTTCGACATGGGAGTCCTTTCAATATTTCGTAACGACCATTATGATAACGACTGGTATGAAATCTGGACCGGGACTGTCAAGCGGTTTAGTAATGGTCGTTATGGAAAAGACCGGGTCGCCCTGATGGGACGCCATCGCGAATTCTCCGAGGAGGCCGCCCTCGACTCTGCCCTGTGCGTCTTCTGGCGGAAGGGCTACGAGGCACGTCCTACGCCGACCTGACGGAGGCGACGGGAGTCGAGCGGCCCGCCCTCTATTCCGCCTTCGGCAACAAGGAAGCGCTCTTCAACAAGGCGCTCGACCTGTATGACGAGCGCTATCTCGGCTACCTTCCCGAGGCGCTGGAGCTGCCCACGGCGCGCGAGGTGGCGGCTCGCTTCCTGCGCGGCGCCGTCGAGCTCAACACGCGCTATGCCGACCGCCGGGGTTGCTTCGGCATCAACGGCGTCCTGGCGGGCTCGGACGACGCCGAGCCGATCCGCCAGGCCCTGATCGAGTATCGCGCCACCGGCGAAGCGCAGTTGCGCGAGCGGTTCGCGAGGGCAAAGGCGGAGGGCGATCTTCCCGAAACGGCCGACCCGGCCACGCTGGCCGCGTATGTCATGGCGGTGACGCACGGCATCGCCGTGCAGGCAAAAGCCGGTTTCCGCCGCGACGTTCTTCAGGCCGTGGCCGAGCAGGCCTTGGCCGGCTGGCCGGAGAAACCCCGCTCCCGGCGGGCAGTGGGACACCGCAAGCGATAGCCCCGCGCGTCCCGTCATGATCTTCCGGACCGCGCGCGTCCCGCGCGCTCATGGCGGCCGGGAAGAATCCCGAAACCTTCTTGCCTCTCCTGTGGCCTTGCCCGACAAGAACGCATGATCGCACGCGACAAGGCCACGATGACCATCTCCCGGCGTAACCTTCTGGCCGCTCGGCACCGTTGCCAGCGCCGCCGCCGCCCTGCCAGGAGCATCGGCCCACGCCCAAGGCGCCTATCCCTCGCAGCCCGTCCGCCTCGTGGTGCCCTATGCGCCGGGCGGCGGCTCCGACTTCACCGGTCGCCTGATTGCCCAAAAGCTCCAGGAGACGGCGGGCTTCACCGTGATCGTCGACAATCGGGCCGGCGCCGCGGGCATGCTGGGCACGGAAGTCGTCGCGCGGGCGCCGGCCGACGGCTACACGCTGCTCTATGCCGGCGTCGCACACGGCATCAATCCGGCGGTGTATCCCAAGGCGAAGTACGATCCGGTCAAGAGCTTCGCGCCCATCACCCTGGTCGGCGCGGCGCCCCAGGTGCTGGTGGCCCATCCGTCCTTTCCGGCCAATTCGCTGAAGGAGCTGCTGGCGATGCCGCGCGAGCAGCAGAAGACGATCGCCGTCGGCACGCCAGGGCAGGGCAGCGGTCCGCACCTGACCTACGAATTGCTGCGCACGAAGATCGGCCTGGAGCTCGTCCACGTGCCCTACAAGGGCGGCGGCCCCGCGCTCAACGACGCGATCAACGGCCAGATCCCGCTGGTGATGAACGCGATGCCGCCGGTCATGCCGCACCTGCAGTCGGGCAAGCTGAAGGCGCTGGCGATCGCGACGCCGCAGCGTCATCCGCGCCTGCCCGACGTGCAGACCTACGCCGAAAGCGCGCCCGGTGTCGTCGTCTATAACTGGTACGGCTTCCTCGCGCCGGCCGGCACGCCAGCCGAGGTGACGAACCGGCTGGCCGAGCACATCGCCCGCATCCTCGCCCTGCCGGACGTGAAGGAGAAGTTCGACGGCGCCTTTCTCGATGCCATGCCGCAAGGCAGTGTCGAGATGGCGCGCTTTCTCGACGATGAAGTCCGCCGGTGGAAGGCTGTGGCGGCACAGACCGGTATCTCACTGGATTGAGGCCGGCTCATCCAGAGCTAACGCAGAACATCCTAGATCGCGCGCAGCCCACCGGCTTCCCAATTTCTGCATAGTGTTAGTATGCGGCTTCCCGCATTGAATGTGTTATATAACATTCAACCTATTGTATCTTTGGTGAGCAAAGACAGAGAATGCAGTTGCTAAAAGAGACCTTAGCCCAGAGCGACACGGTAATCTTTGTCGGCTCCGGTGTGTCGCGTTGGTCCGGTCTTCCAAGCTGGTGGGGGCTCATAGAAGAACTGGCAGCCTATCTGGAGCATGCAGGTATCGACCCATCTCTTGTCCGTTCTGAAGCAAGGAACGGCGATCTCCTTCAGGCGGCCAGTTATGGCTTCGCCAAACTTACAAAGGCACAGATAGCGGACTTCATCCGAAAGGCTATACGCTTTGGACAGTCAGAGCCTGCCACCATCCATCGCAAGATCATCGAACTTGGACCGAGTTGTTACATTACGACCAACTACGACGACTTGCTTGAGCAGGCGCTGACCAAATGGAAGTCTGACCAAAGTCGAAAACCGGTCACCAACAAAAACCTATTGGAACAAGCAGAGGTTCTGCACGCACAGGCAAGGGGATTCATCTTCAAGCCCCATGGCGATGCCGGCGACGCGGAGAGCATCGTACTTACTCGAGAACAGTACCGAGCACTGTTGCCAGAAGGGCAGTACAGCGCGACTCTGATGACACTCAAGACGTTGTTGGTCTCTCGGCCCGTTGTCTTCATTGGTTTTGGACTGCGAGATCCTGATTTTCTCTATGTGCGGGATTTGCTGGCCAACATATATCGCGGCGGCGTCCGTGACCATTTCGCCATCGTGCCAGATCCGACGGAAGCTCAATCCGACTATTGGCGCCAGTACTATGGTGTGCACCTTGTCGGATACGAGACGAGACGCGGACCCGATGGCCGGGAAGACCACAGCGCCTTGATCGAACTGTTGGATAAATTGTGCAAGCGCGATGGCCTGGCTGTGAGTTCGACGGCCACGGCAGAGCTATCGGATCCCAACACGATACTTGCACTCGCTCGGTACGGCGCTCGCTTTTCGGTAGACGATACGCCCTCCCGGACGTTTTCGATTCGCGTCGGGAGAGAGATCGGAAGAGGCGCTTATGCCGGCTCTCAATTTTCACGTGACCCGTTCAACAATCTGTCTGCGGATCGCTTTCTATTGTCCGGTCCACCGAGGGCAATCTTGAAGGGTGCCCCTGGGGCTGGGAAGACATTTGCGATCAAAAATGCAGCCAAGTTATTGGCTAACGAACTTCAGGAAGCTTGCATTGCGGGCAGGCTTGATGGCTCGACAGTTGTTCCACTCGTGTTGGATCTCAAACTGTATCGCGGCGACTTGTTTGCCGAACTTGATGCGGTGTTTCCATCTGGGCTGACCTTGAGGAGCATATCGTCGTGTTTGCCGGTAAAGGTGTTTCTCGATGCGTTCAACGAGATGCCCCGAGAGTATCTCGAAAGTGGGGTGCTTGTGGAGCAAGCCGAACGATTGCTGGCTGACTATTCAGGCATCGACTTTATCATAGGTTCAAGATCGGCCGATGGTCTCGAAAAGTTGGGCATGCCAATCTACGAACTCAGCCAAATTCCGAGAGAAGAGGTTGAGAACCGTCTTGAATCGATGAGCATCAACGTACCTCAAAGCCATCGTGCTGAGGTTGTCTCGATTCTGCAGCGACCATTCTACTTCCAACTCCTAAAAAGCTCTTCAGTATTGATCCAGGCTATTGCCGGACCAGCAGATCTTTACACTCAGTACATCAACCAAATTCAGAGAGACTGTAGTAAACGATTTGGTGCTGCGTTCGACGTGGTCTCGATAATGAAGCAGCAAGCGTATCGCGCTCTTCAAGAGGGGGCCGAGGCATTTCCTATTTCTGCTCTATTAGGAGAGATTGCGAAGCTATGTACTTATAGCGATGCAATCGATGCTGAAGCGGTCATTAACTGGCTAATTGGCCGGCAGGTCCTTGTTCCGTTAGTCGGTAGCCGTGGTTGTTTTGTGCATCAGTCAATAACGGAATACCTAGCTGCTGCAGAACTTTCTAGTACCCGGAATCATAAATCCGAGAAACGTGGTTTGAGGCGTTTTCGGTGAACGACAGTCTTTGTCCAGACGAACGGTACGGCGCGGGTGTTGTAGCTGGCGACGAAGTCATCGATGTGGTCCCTGAGCTGTTGGATGTCGGTGAAGCTGGCGCCGGCGAGAGAGCTGCCCTGGAGGATGGAGAACCAGACTTCGATCTGGTTGAGCCAGGAACTGTAGGTCGGGGTGAAGTGGAAACGGACATTGCGGTGGCGGGCGAGCCAGCGTTCGCGCTTGGGCTTATGGGTCGAGAGATTGTCGAGGACGACGTGAATCTCCTTGCCCGGATAGGCGGCGACGATGCGGTTCATGAAGTCGAGGAACTCGATGCGCCGGCGACGCTTGTAATGGCTGGCAGTGACTTGGCCGGACAGCACGTCGAGCGCGGCAAACAGGGTCGAGGTGCCGTTGCGCTTGTAGCCGTGACTGCGGCCGCTGAGCGCCCGCCCGTTGGGCAGCTTGAGATAGCCCTGGGCGCGCTCCAGGGCCTGAATGTGCGGCTTCTCGTCGACCGCCAGCACGATGGCGTCGTGCGGCGGATCGAGATAGAGCCCGACGATCTCGGCGGCCTTGGCGACGAAGTCCGGATCGTCGGTCTGGCACCACGACTTGCGGGCCGCGAGGTCGATCTTCTGGTCGCGCAAGAAGCGCCAGATGTACTGGTCCGACACACCGACCAGTTCGCGCGACAGCAGCGGCGCCGTCCAGCGGCCGTAGCCGGCAGGCGGCGGCTGGTCGAGCAGCGCCAGGATCCGCTTGTCGGTGTCGACAGTGTAGCGCGGTGTCGGCCCGGGCCGCGGCAGATCGCGCAGCCCGTCCAGGCGCTCGCGCGCAAAACGCGTCCGCCACCGGCTGACCCGTCCCGGCCAAGTCCCCAGTTCATCGGCAATCGAGCGGGTCGAGCAACCCTCGGCCGCCAGCAGAACAATGCGGGCTCGCTCGACAATCCCGTGTTCAGTCTTCGGAGATCGGATCATGGCTTCTAAGGCAGACCGCTCCTGCTCCGTCAGGACGATCGGCGTCGCTTCCTGGATGTTCATCCCATCCTTGAATCACGACTCCACCTCCGGCGATAGTCGGTACTAGCCAGCTGAAGGAAGTGATGTCGACCTTAAATCAGTTGTTGCCCTGCGCCGCTGGGACCACGCGATATTCTTGACGTTTGGCCTATTGCCTGCGCAACGGGCGGATGCCGTTCTCAAAGAAATGCTGACACACGACGTAGAACTCGCGATACACGCTGCACGCTTTCTCGAATATGGCCATGCTAACATATTGAGTCGACTGCTTGAGGCGCTGTTGGAGATCCCGCGGCAAGAATTTGATTGGGGTGCCGCTTCGTCCTTATCAAGACTGCCTTTTCAATTAGAACACGAGCACTTATTGCGCAAGCTATTGGCTCGGGGCGAACGGTTTGCTGAGCCGGCCATTGCGAGCTTAGCAAGTGTCTTGGGGCGCAAGTTCAAATCAGAGCTTATGGACCTTGCACTTGTAAGGGATACGGCCGACGAGGTAGCGCGAGCCGCTTCTGTACAGCTCGCGGAATTTATTGAGCAGGTAGATATACCAATTGTAGTAGAGTATGCGAGATCTATCGAGCTAAAGCCGAATGACGATGACGAGAGTGACGCGGCCCGGCTGCTGCGCATTCCAGCTCGCGCGCTCGTGAAACTTCCCATCTCCACCTTGCGAGAGCATTTTTTTGCGACATTAGGCCAAGGACTCAACAATGATGAGTCTGTGGCAGCGATGCTTAAGGACGTCCTTGTTGACATACAGATTTATCGCGACCGGACGAGGGATGCTGTGATGTTGCCAGAGGTGTTCGCTTTGGCTAACGATCTCATCATCAAAGGCTATCATAGGGCGTCGTTCCCAGCCTATCTCATGGTGAGCTCAGATCTCACGCCGCGTCACCTGTCAATGCAGCAGGTGGACGGTCGCTACCTGGCGACCGTGATTGGATTCATCGAGCATGGCGACAAATGGGCGGCCGACCTATTGGGGGCGCTTAGCGAGCACGATCAACGGATCGCGAAGCAGATCGGTGACCTGGTAGCCAACTACAACGGATTATTCGGTGATATATTGCGGCATCTAGTGACGAAAGATGATGCCCACATCTTTTTAGCGCTAGAGAACATTGCCTCTTCATCTGATCAGCAAAGTCTTAGTCCATTCGCGTTACTGGACCTCGAAGACCTTGATTGGAAGGGAAAAGGAGAGCTGTGGCTAAGGCTGTTGAAACGAAAAGATCCTGTGCTTGCAAAGTTGATGCTCGGCGGAAGGATTCCGGTGGAAGTCACCGGCTTAGAACACATCAATATGGGTGAACCAGAGCCATGGTTGGCGTGGATGTTAGCTCTTCGCCAGGACAAGCAGGATTGGTGGCTGTTTAGACAAATCGCGAACCTGTTGGGACGGTCAAGTTTCCCGGAGAACGGGAAAAGACTTCTTAGCCACATGGAAGATAGTGAATCACCGTTTCGTAGAATTATATCGCGGAACATTCTGCCATATGTAAGCACTCCCACAGCCGAAGAGTTTTCCGAGAAGGTTGTTGACTATCTTTTATCTGAATTGGAGGAGTATGACTTGGAGCAAGGTTTTGAAGGCAACGCGCTAGCAGCATCGGCGAGTGAGTCTTTTATTGCCGAACGTTTGATTCCATCAGCTGTTGGCAAGAGCGCAAGATTCCGATCAAATCTCAAATACATTTTGAAGGAAGCGGGTAAGCGTCTAGGGCTCCGGTTCTTCCTTCCTGCCGACTAGCGCGCTGAGGACACAAGCAGTATTTGTTCTGCTCAACGGTCACCGTCTGCTGCGGCGAGCAGCGCACCCAGCTGGTCGAGAAAATCCATCCACTCCTGCCGAAACGTCGGGTTGGTCGGCAGCTTCCCTGTCACCATCTTGGTGATCGGCGCGTAGGCCAGGGGATAGGTGGCGAGCGCATAGAGCGCCAGCTGCAGCAGCTCGGCCTTGACCGTCTTGGGCAGCGTGCCGTGGAATTGCTTGGCGATGATGGCGTTGCGCTGGTTGCGCAAGGCCACCTCGCGGCGGTCCTGGCGGGCGATGCGGCGCGAGCGCGGGTAGTCGAGCGCTTCCCAGGTGACGAAGCGCACCCAGGTCGGGTCGTTGAGCGCGGTCAGGAAACGCTGGCGGAAGATCGCCGCCGGGGGCTTCGTCGGCCATCGCCAGGGCGTCGCGGCTTGATGGCCTTGCCGCACGATCCGGCGAACAGCGCCGCCTTGCTGGCGTAGTAGTGGTACAAGAGCTGCTTCTTGATCTTGGCGCGTTTCGCGATGGCGTCGATGCGGGCGCCGGCGAAGCCGCGCGCAGCGAACTCCTGGCGCGCCGCCTGGACGATGCGCTCTTGGTCCGTGCTGCGTCGCGGATCGCGCCCATGGCTGGTGTGTCGTCCTGCAGCAACTGCTCGAGCTCGGATCGGCAGGTCGCGGACGCGCCGGCCGGTGGCGTCGGAACACCGCGTTGGCGATCGCTGCCGCCGTGCCGCAGGTGCCCAGCATGCCGATGCCCTTCACGCCGCCGCTGCCGAGATGCGGCTCGTCCTCGGTCAGCATGTGGATGTCGAAGCGCGGCATGTCGGCGTGCACCGGGATCAGGTAGTCGGCCAAGTTGTCATTGACGATGCGGCCGAGGGTGTTGTCCATCACCGTCTGCTCGTGCAGCGCCATGCCGATGCCCCAGATCAGCCCGCCGACGAACTGGCTGCGGGCCAGCAGCGGGTTGAGGATGCGCCCGGTGGCATAGGCGCCGGTCAGGCGCGTCACGCGCACCTCGCCGAGGTCGGGGTCGACGCGCACCTCGGCGAACACGGCGCCGAAGCCGTAATAGCTGTGAGCGGGCTTGGCGTTCGGCGCGGCGGCCGCGGCGGCTTCGAGTCCTTGCGGGGCCACGCGGGCCAAAAGCTCGGCCAGCGGCTCCGAACGATTGCCGGCGCGCAGGACACCGTCGGCGATGCTCACCTGGTCGACGCGGCCGGCCGGCAGTGGCTTCCGGACGCTCGACGGCGCGTTCGATCAGGTCGCGTCTGGAAGACTGTCACGCTGACGTCCTACGAGGGCAAGACACTCGCCATCGAGCCGCCGGAGTAGGGGCCCTCGGGCAGCAGCGTGTCGCCCAGCGCGACGCCGACATTGGCGTAGGGCACGCCGAGCACCTCGGCGGCGAGCTGGGCCAGCACGGTGTAGGTGCCGCTGCCCATGTCCTGGGTGCCGCACGCATGCACGCCGCTGCCATCGGCGTTAAGCACCGCTCGCGCCTCGGCCTGGAACATGATGGCCGGGAAGGTCGCCGTACCCATGCCCCAGCCGGTGAGGAAACCGTCGGCGTCGCGCATCAGTCGCGGCTGCAGCGGTCGGCTCGCCCAGCCGAACGCCTCGGCCGCCTGTCTGTAGCATTCGCGCAGTGCCTTGGAGGAACACGGCAGGTCGGCATCGGCTCGCGGTCGGCAAAGTTGCGCTGAGCGCAGCTCGATCGGGTCGAGCTCGAGCGTGTAGGCCGGCTCGTCCAGCGCCGATCTCCAGCGCGAAGCTGCCCGGCCCTTCGCCGGGCGCCCGCGCCAGGTTGGGCTGCGGCGCGCTCATGCGTGCCAGGCGGCGCATGCGCGGCGACGCTGAGGGCCAGGCGACGATCAAGCGCTGTGCGGCCTGGCTGACGCCGCCGATGTACTCGCCGAGGCAGGGCGCGGGCCGACGAGGGCCGCAGGCGCTGGCCTCGCGACCATGGCCGCCATTGGGCCAGCTGCCCGTGCTGTTGCCGCGCGCCGCAAGGCGTCCAGCGTGCGCGCAAGAGCTCCAGCCGCAGCCGGCACGCGCCAATTCCGCCGCCGCCGTGGGCGTCAGCGCGACGCAGTGACCGAAGCCGCCAGCCGAGCCAGCGCGCGCTGTCGGTCATGCCGCGCACCGGCGAGCCATCAGCTCGAGGACCGGCTGGCGTCGACGCGCGCGAGCCGGTTGCCGCGTCGAGCCGTCCACAGTCGGCCAGCACCGCCTGCGGCTCGATCGCGAGGTGATCGTGCGTCGGCGTGGTGTAGCGGCGGCCGAGCGTGACCGCGGCGGCCGCCAGCGCCGCCTCCGGCGCGCCGCGCCGGCTGTCGGTGGCGGTGAGGCCGGCGGTGCGCGGCGCGAAGCCGCGTCGCGCGCCTGGTCGATTGCCGTGACGGCCGGCGTCGGCGCGTAGCGCACCTCGACCAGCGCGGCCGCGGCCCGCGCCGCTTCCGGCGTCTCCGCCAGCACCATCGCCACCGGCTGGCCGGCGAAATGCACGACCGGTTCCTGCAGCAGGGTGAGGAACACCGCCGGCGGGATCGCTTTGGGCATTCTCGTGCGTCAGCACGTCGACGCAGCCGTCGAGCGCGCGGGCCCGCGCCGTGTCGATGCCGAGATCCGCGCTCGACAGCAGCGGCGCCGTCACCAGCCGGCGTGCAGCGACCGTCGTCGATCTTGCCTGTCATCAAGCCAGCCGGTACGCTGCGGCGCGGATGTCTTCGCGAAGGATCAGGCACCGGTGAGACCACACAAGCTGTCATCCCGAGCGAAGCGAGGGACCTTTCCTGTCGCCTTAAAGGCCCCTCGCTGCGCTCGGGGTGACAGCGAGGCTGTTCAGGCCAGGCCGCGCGACGCACGCAGCCTCATGCGGTGAACGGCCGACACCTCGCCCTGCCGCATCGTCCGGTACAGGCAGCTGGGTTCTCTGAGTGCGGTCCGCTAGCGGCTTCGCGGATCGGCGAGCAGGAGCGCCGCCGGCTGCGGCGAAGGGCGCTCTACGCGTGGTCGCCGCGTCAGCCGCTCGGCGCAGCGCGACCTCGGCGGCATCCAGCCCGCCCGGCCTCAGCAGCCGGATCGTGTCGCCCTCGACCTTGAGGATGGTGGATTCCAGCCCCACGGCGGCCGGCCCGCGCATCCAGAACCAGCTACGAGCTTGTGCGCCAAAATCCTGCGGCGGCATGCCGGCGCGGTGCGTCGGCACTGATCGCGTCGCCGGGCACGCGCTGTCGCGCTCAGGCGTGTCGCCGGGCAGGCGGAACAGCTCGGCGATCGGCAGCACGCGTTCGGCTCCGTGACGGCGCACCTGCACGCGCGCCTCCAGCGCCAGCAGCGCCACCGCGAGGTCCGAGGCGTGCGTCGCCGCGCAGTGCGGGCTCGCGCCGAAGATCGCATGCAGCCGGTTCTCGCCGTCGCGGGCGGCGCAGCCCGAGCCGGGCTGGCGCTTGTTGCAGGGCAGGTCGGGGCTGCGGAAGTAGCCGCAGCGCGTGCGCTGCAGCAGGTTGCCGCCGACGCGTCGCGAGGTTGCGCACCTGCGGCGAGGCGCTAACCTCGATCGCCTGGGCCAGCGCCGGCCAGTCGCGCCGCACCTCGGCATGGTCGGCAACGTCGGCCAGGCGCGCCAGCGCGCCGATGCGCAGCCCGTGCGGCTGCGGCTCGATGCGGTCGAAGCGGCAGGCGCGCTGATGTCCATCAGCCTGCGCTCCGCGCCCGCGCTGGCCAGCACCAGGCCTTGCAGGTTCAGCGCCTGCGGCAGGTTGGGGTCGGCGGCCAGCGCCAGCGCCGCGCTTTCGCAGGCCGCGTGTGATAGCGCTGCCTGGCCGTCAATAGTCGCGACGCCCTGCATGGCGGCGATCGACGCCGGAATAGTCGAGCAGCGACACCTATTGCACCCAGGTGCTCGGCGATCTCGGCGTCGAACGCCCGGCATAGGTCTCGCGCGGCCTTCGGCGATCAGCGCCCAGGCGCCGAGCAGTCTGGCCCGGCGTGCAGTAGCCGCACTGCAGGGCGTCGTGCGCGACGAAGGCCTGCTGCAGCGGGTGCAGTTCGCCGCCCTGCGCCAGCCCTTCGATGGTGGCGATGCGCACGTCCGTCCTGCATCGCTGCCAGCATCAGGCAGGCATTGGCGCGCCGGCCGTCGACCAGCACGGTGCAGGCGCCGCAGGTGCCGAGGTCGCAGCCCTTCTTGGTGCCGGCAAGGTCCAGCTCGCTCGCGCAGCACGTCGAGCAGGGTGGCCGATGCCGGCACCGACAGGCGATAGCTGGTGCCGTTGATGTCGAGAACGATGTCGAGTTGATGCTGGAAGAGGTCCACCATGGGGCGACAATAACGGTTATGCTGTAACTTTACAATTGGTCAGTTATAGGAGTCGTCGCATGAAACGGCTGGTCTACGTACGGATTGCGATCGCAGCCCTGGCCGGCCTGGTCGCCTGTTCGGCCCAGGTGCTGGGACAGCCCGACGGCGAGGCCACGCCGATCTTCGGCATCAGGATCCCCGCCGGCTGCTCGCCGACAATGCCCGGGTCGAGGCCGGCAAGCTCAACGAACGCATACTGGATCAGACATCGCGGTCAAGGCCGCGCGGGAGGGGACGCTGCCGTACCCGGACGGCGCCATCGTTGCCCGGATTGCCTGGAAGTACGAACCGTTGCCGGAAAGCGAGGAGGCTTTCGGCCAGCCGCAATCCCACGTCGCCGGGGCGCCGACGAACGTTCAGTTCATGGTCAAGGATTCCACCAAATACGCATCGACCGGCGGCTGGGGCTTCGCGCAGTTCGACGCCGGGAAACCCGCCAGCGAGGCGGTGCACAACGCCTGCTTCGCCTGCCATGCCATCGTCAAGGGACGCGACTTCGTCTTCAACCGTTATGCGCCCTGACGGTCGACGCGGGACCGCTTGACTCCCGAGCGCAAAGTCGTCGCCTCTGCGGACCACCTCGAACTAGCCAGGTGGTTTCATGTCTTCAGTCCTTCGCGCCGCTTCATCGACTGCTAGCGTTGCCAGCACGGAGCGTCCCGCGCTGTGCCGGAAATGGATTGACTTCGCCACCGGATATTGTGGCCTATCTCCACCGATGTTCTTCGAGAGGATCGGCATAATGGCCGCCGACAAGCCCATCAGCGGGCGGCCAGAGTCCTCGGCCACGCATCCGAGATGCGCCCGAGTGCCGGTGAGGCCTACAGCCAACCTCATCGCGTCCGGCGCGGCCCACACAGGTCGCCAGCCGGATACGGATGGGGCGCCAAGGGGGTCGCCGGGCCTGTCGATCCTGCGCAGGACGTCAGCGAGGGCCATCGTGTCCGGACGACGTCTTCGGAGACGAGGCCCGCCCACACGCGCCGGTCCGTTCACCCGATCGGGACGGCGAATCGATAGGACGACTTGGACCACCAGGAGGTGACGAACGAACACTCGCGCTCGCGGCAGTGCCGCGAATGACGCGCCGCGCAGGGTCGACCCGGCGCGAAACGCTGACGAAACTTTAGACGCTCCGGTGTCCAACGTTATGCCCACCAGGCCTCCGCCGACACCTGGAGTCTTGCTCTCGAATGTCTTGTTGCACGTCGCGTACGCGTAAACATATCGGCGCCCCTGGCACCGATCGCTCTATTCATCGTTGGATATGATTCATTTCCGTCGGCGCGGCCCAGCGCTGGCGCGCTCAGTGCGCGCCCGCTGGGCCGGGCGGGCGGCGGCCGGCCGGGCGCGAAACGTTAGACGCTACGGCGTCCAATGTTTCGCCAATGTTTTCAACCTGTTCGGCGGCGGCGCGGAAAACTCTGTATGGCCCCGGCCGGCACCCAGAGTTTTGCTCTCTAATGTTTTGCAGAGGGCCATCGATCGATGACGGCACAAGCGTTCTACCACGGCACGAAGGCGGACCTGAAAGAGGGCGCCAGGCTTCGCCTCCAACTACGGCAAGCGGAAGAAAGCGGCGTATGTCTACCTGACCGCCACCCTGGATGCCGCCATCTGGGGCGCCGAGCTGGCGTCGGGCGAGGGGCGAGGGCGGATCTACATCGTCGAGCCGACCGGCGCGCTCGAGGACGATCCCAACCTGACCGACAAGAAGTTCCCGGGCAATCCGACGAAGTCGTACCGCACCCGCGATCCTCTCCGGATCGTCGGCGAAGTCACCGATTGGCAGGGACACGCGCCCGAGCAGCTCAAGGCCATGAAGGACCACTTGGCGCATCTCGAGCGGCTGGGCGTCGAGGCGATCGAGGACTGAAGCGAGGACGGCAAGAACCATAGTTGACATCGAAGCGCACTATAGTTATATTTGCCCTCGTGCTCGCCTCACGGCGGCTCCGCTCTATGCATCGTTCATCCGCCATCCCTGGGGCACGGTGAGAACCGGACCCGCGTCGCCTCGCCGGAGGATAGTTTGTTGCGTCTGCCGCGGACGACCGGCGCGAGGGGGCTGCGCGAAATGCGGAAAATGCGCGAATTCCTCGGCGGCCGGCAGTGCAGGCCCTGTTACAGCGGATTGGGCGCCAGCACTGCCCAGCCGGACTGCTCCAGCCGCTGCTCGAGATCGCCGTCGCCCGGTTGCTCCACCATCTCCTCGACGAAGCGTCCGGCGATGGCCGGGGTGTAGAGGAACACGACGCGGCCCGGCCGGTCGCCGCTGTTCATCCAGGCGTGCGGCACGTTGCGGGGCCGAGCTCTTCTTCGCCCGCTTGCCGGTCGTCACCGTCTCGCCGATCTTGAAGGTGAACTCGCCTTCGAGCACCCAGGCGATCTCGTCGCTGTCGCGATGCAGATGGAGCCAGCTGTTCCTGGAGCCGGCCGGCACCGCCTGCTCGAACAAGGTCACGCTCTCGGCCGTGTCGCGGCCGAACAGCTTCATCGACACGACCTGGCCCGACGCTTCTGCGAGATGCTTGCCGCCGCCCGGCGGCACGACGACACCCTTGCTGACGGTCATGGGAGCCTCCTCGTGGGCGAGGGCACGAGGATGATCCACTTACCGGGCAGCCACAACCCCGTCGCTATAGTCAGCTTCGGGTCGGTGCGCCTCGCGGTCGCATCACCCCCAAAGCCGCTGGCTCGCGATCGCCGCACCATCGCGCATCGCCGCGAGCTTGGCCCACACCACGTCCTCGGACACCTAGGTGTCGCCGACGATGGTGCCGAAGCCGCAATCGGTGCCGGCCATGACGCGCTCGCGGTCACCGACGGCGCGCACCGCTCGCTCCAGCCGCTCGGCGATGACCTGAGGGTGCTCGACGTAATTGTGCGTCGATTCGACGACGCCGCACACCAGCGTCATGCGGTCGGGCAGCTTCTGGGTCTTGAACGCGTCGATCTCGTGGCTGTGACGCGCGTTGGCGAAGGGCAGGCACAGCGCTTCGGCCTTCACCTGGAAGCAGACCGGCAGCACGTCGGGCGCCGGCACGTCGTTGACGTGCGGGCTGTCGCGGTTGCCCCAGCAGGCGTGGAAGCGCACCCGGTCGGCCGGGATGTCGGCCAGGGCCTCGTTCAGCGCCGCGACGTGCATCTCCATCGCGGCGATGAACTTGGGCAGCGGCTCGTCCTGGAAGAAGCCGGCGCGCTCGATGCCCAGGTCGGGCGAGTCGATCTGCAGCACGTGGCCTTGCGCCACGATGAACTCGTATTCCTGCTTGAGCGCGCGGGCGAGGGCGAAGACGTAGGCCTCGTGGCTGTCGTAGTGCTGGTTCTGCAGCGAGCAGGCGGCGAAGCCGGGCGACACCGCCGTGACGAAGGTCTCGGTGAAGCGCTCAGTCTGGCGCTTCAGCGCGCGGGCGAAGGCGTCGAGCTCCGACCGCGCGCCGTCGAGGCTCTCGTAGCGCACCAGGCCGATGGCGCTGGCCGGCCACGCCGTAGCACGTATCAGCCGGCGCACGCCGCGCGCCTGGTAGTTCTGCCACCACTTGGGAAGTGCTGCATGTCGAGGATCGGCCGGCGCTTCGACTGGCCGCCGAAGCCCGACATGCGCTCGGTGATGTAGCCGAAGAAGGTCGAGCGCGGCATCTCGCCGTCGTTGCCGACGTCGATGCCCGCTTCGAGCTGGCGGCGCACGATGAGGTCCATCGCCTCGTCGGTCAGCATCGGGATCCGCGCGGCATCGACCGGCTTGCCCTCGGCCTGGGCCACCAGCAAGTCGGCCAGCATGTCGGGCCGCGGCAGGCTGCCCATGTGGGTGGTCAGGATACGATCGGTGCTGCGCTTCATGGGTTACGCCACGGGTCCTTTGCCTTGCAGGGATTCGACCAGCTTGTTCACGGCGACCGTCGCGCCCTTGCCGGCTTCGTTGCCGAAGATCAGGCGGGCGAACTGGCCGCCGAGATAGGGATGAAGGCCGATATCGTAGAGCACCAGGAAATTCCGGGTCTCGATGGCGCGCCGTTCGTCCGGGCGCAGGGGATAGCGGTCGAGCACGGCGGCTTCGTTGCTGGCGAATTCCGCGCGCAGCTCGACGGACCATTTCAGGTCCTGGATCAGGTCATGGATCGCCAGCGCGGGGTTGAACTTTTCGAGTCCCATGGGTGCGTTTCCCTAGGCCGCCTGGCGCTTCGGCAGGTTGGCCTCCATGTCCCACAGCACGGCGCCGACACCGCACTTGAAGTCGCGATGGACGGTGTAGCCGAAGTTCCGGCCGGGCTTGGAGCCGATGGCGCCCAGCACGACGACCCACGACAGCAGCTCCGAGGTGCCGCCGGAGCCGGCGGCTTCCATCTTCTCCAGGGTCAGCTCCTTCAGGAGCCTGTCGTGGTCGCCGGAGGCGACGAGGTCGAGGAACCAGCGGTCGAACGCCTCGTCGATGAAGTAATAGCGCGCGCCGCCGGGCTCGTGGCTGAGGCCGCCGGAGCCGAGCAGGGCCACGCGCATGCCGCCGGGCAGGTCGTTGCGGATGAAGTCGCCCAGCGCCTCGCCCACGGCGTAGCAGCGATGCTGGTCGGGGATCGGCGGAACGGTGCAGTTCTGCAAAACCGGCACCATCGGGATCCCGAGGTCGGC
Organism: Phreatobacter sp.; assembly: GCA_965284145.1. Classification (GTDB taxonomy): domain Bacteria; phylum Pseudomonadota; class Alphaproteobacteria; order Rhizobiales; family Phreatobacteraceae; genus Phreatobacter. The sequence continues at coordinate 25,987 of CBDIRH010000004.1, read as the reverse complement.
GAGCTTCGTGAGCTGCACCGGCACCGAGATGTTGTCGTCGAACTTGAGGTTCTCGGCCTGGGCGAACATGCGGATGCCGCGCCGCGTCATGCCGTCGAACAGCGCCGCGGCGACCTCGGGCGCGCCCTTCACGGTGTAATCCTCGCAGCCGATCCACGGCTTGAACCATTCGAACGGACCGCGATGCTCGGCCGCCATGCCGATCAAGAAGTCCGGATAGGCGCGGATGCGGCTGTTGGCGAGATGGTCGTTGGCGAACACGATCAGGACATCGGCCTTGGCCGAGACCATCGCATCGGCGAGATTGCGATAGGTGGTGACGACGATGTCCTTGACGTCGGACGGCGCGGCGTCGAGCAAGCCGATCAGGCCGGGCGCATGCGGCGCGCCGGCCGCGAAGACGATCTCTGCCATTCCTGTTCTCCCGCAGCGTTTCGAGGCTGGTCCGCCGCTGCAGGAGTGTCAATATTCCTGAGGATTGGGAGCGTGACGCATGACAGAGACACAGCGCACGGCGGGCGGTGCGCGAGGGGCGCGGCGGCACTCGGGACACCAGCGTCAAGGAGTTCGCCTCGCGCGGGGTGCCGTGGATCGCTAGAAGCCTCCGGCTTCGACTACTGCGCCATCGACCACGAGCATGGCGCCTTCACCATCGAGACGATCGCCGATCTCGCCGGGTGGTTCCAGGCGACCGACGTGTCGGCGATCGTGCGCCTCCACAAATCCTCGGCGCACCTGATCCCGGTGATCCTCGACCAGGGGATCATGGGCGTGCAAGTCTCGGAGATCGACAATGCCGAGGAGGCACGGGCGATCGTGCGCGAGGCGAAATTCCCGCCGATCGGCCACCGCGGCATCTCGGGGCAGGGGATGCATACCGGCTACCGGAGCTATGGCGGCCGTCACGCCACCGAGTATGCGCCGTGGGCCAATGCCAACGTCATCGTCTGCGTATACGGCGCTGCTGGAAGGCCTGGAGAATGTGAACCGATCGCGGCCGTCGAGGGCATCGACATGATTGCCTACGGCCATTCGGACCTCAGTGCGCGGCTGGGCGTCCATCTCCAGCTCGAGCATCCGACGTTCAAGGCGGCCGTGCGCCGGATCGCCGAGGCCTGCAACAAGCACGGCAAGCTTGCCCGCGGGTCGGCCGAGACCGAGGCGCAGATCGAGGATTACTGGCGGCTCGGCTGCAAGGTGCTGAACCTGCCCGGCAACGAGGTCAGCACCTATCTCGACGGGATGAAGGCCCGCGCCGATCGCGCCCATGCGCGGCTGAAGTCGATCGGCGTGCCGGTGCCCAAAGCGTAGCGGGGAGAACGAAAATGCGACTGCAGGGCAAAGTAGCGCTGCTGACCGGTGCGGCGGCGGCGATCAAGGGCGAGCTCGATGGGCTTCGGCGGCGCCGCAGCGCATCTGTTCGCGCGCGAGGGCGCGAAGGTGGTGCTGACCGATATCCGCGACGAAGCTGGGCGAGCGCGCGGCCGCGACGCTGCGGGCCGACGGGCACGACGCGCGCTACCTGCGTCTCGACGTCACGTCGGAACGGAACTGGGCGGAGGTCGTGGATGCGGATGTGCGGAGTTCGGCGGGCTCGACATCCTGTTCAACAATGCCGGCGTCAGTGTCCTCTCGATCTTCGAGGCATCACGCTCGAGATCTGGGAGCGCGAGCTCGGCGTCCATGCCAAGGGCGTCTTCCTCGGCACGCGCACGGCGATCCCGGCCATGCGCAAAGGCGGCGGCGGGTCGATCATCAACACGTCCTCGGTCATGGGCATCGTCGGCAGCCCGACTTCGCCCGCCTATTCGGCGGCCAAGGGCGCCATCACGGTCTTCACCAAGTCGGCGGCGATCCAATATGCCAAGGAGAACATCCGCATCAACTCGGTGCATCCGGGCTATGCCGATACGCCGCTGACCGAGCAGCGCTTCGGCGATCCCGCCGTGCGCCAGGCGCTGATCGACCGCACGCCGATGGGCCGGCTCGGCACCGCCGATGATATCGCCAACGGCGTGCTGTTCCTGGCGTCCGACGAATCGTCCTGGGTCACCGGTTCGGAGCTGGTGATCGATGGCGGCATGACGGCGCAGTAGGGCGGATCCAATCGCGGGAGGCGTTGATGATGACAGTCTATTCCGCGCCGGACACGCGGGCGATCCGCGTCATCTGGGTGCTCGAGGAAATCGGCGTGAAAGCCGAGATCAAGTCGATGCCCTACCCGCCGCGCCGGCACACGCCGGACTATGTCGCGGTCAATCCGAGCGGGCTGGTGCCGCTGCTGATCGACGGCGAGGTGCGGCTGAGCGAATCGATGGCGATCTGCGACTACCTTGCCGGCAAGCACGGCTCGCCGTTGATCGTGCCGACCGGCGACCCGGAGCGGGCCGCGTACCTGCAATGGCTGTGGTACGGCGAGTCGACGCTGATGACGCCGTTGTCGCGCCTGAACGTCGTACGCCAGGTCGAGCGCAAGGGCCGGAGGTCGAGGCCATCCTCGCCGGCGCGCGCGACCAAGCCGCGCAGCGGCTCGAGGTGCTCGAGGCTCGTCTCGAGGGCCGCGACTTCCTGGTCGCCGGACGGCTGACCCTGGCCGACATTTCCGTCAGCTATCCGCTTCACCTGGTCGGCCTGCTCGACCTCGACCACCTGCTGGGGACGCGCTCCGCTGCCTATCGCGAACGGCTGCGCATGCGGCCGGCCTACCAGCGCGCCATCGCGGTCGCTTGACTTCAGTCCTTGCTGCTGGCGAGCGCCGCAGCGATCGCGCGCGCGGCGAGGGCGTTGCCGCGGTCGGTGAAGTGCAACATCGCGTAGTACGTGTCGATGTCGCGGCCGACACCTTCCTTCTCGAAGGCCGGGCGGACATTGAGCGTGGCGAGCCCCGCCTTGGCCGCGCAGCCGAGAAGCTCCGTCAACGCCTCGTGTTGCCCGGCGGCCGCCTTGGCATCGACGAACACCATTTGCTCGGGCAAGGCCACCACCAGGCCATTCGCGTCCTCGCGCCTCACCAGGGCCGCGAAGCGCTGCATCAAGCGGCAGGACACGATGAAGGGATCGCTGCCGGTGGCGACCTCGCGGCCATACCAGGATTGCTGCACGCCCAGGCGGTTCACGATCGTGTCGAACAGGTGCGAGTAGCCGAGAAGGCGCCGTGCCGCCGTCATCAGCGACGAACGGCCCTCCGTCTGCACCGGCACATTGCGCAGCGCCAGGCCCTCGCCGTCGGGCATGAAATAGGGCTTGCCCTTGGCATCCCGGACCGACAGCGCGGTGCGCACGATGTCGTCGGCGATGAAGGCCAGGACCACCGTCGACGGCTTGAGTTCAGGGACAAGGCGCTCCGCCCGCAGCTCGATCTGGTCGAGGCCGTAGCCGCGCACGGCGGCATTGAGCACGCGGCGGCCGGTGAGGCGCTCGAGATGGGCGGGCCAGGTCTCGTCGTTGCCGACGGCAAATCCCTCGGTCATCGAATCGCCGAGCGCCAGGATCAACGGACCGCTCGCCGCGCGGCCGATCGCGGTTCTGCTCGCGCGTGGCTTGGCTGGTGAAGGAGAGGGGCTTGCCGAGCATCGCTCCCGAGGAGCCGGGGATCGGGGCCCAGCCCAGCGTTGGATCGTAGGCGTACAGCGCCTCTCCCGGCGAGGGCTGGGGCGCGACGACGGCGTAGTAGGGCCAGTGCCAGAGCGATGCGTCGGGATCCCAGATGCGCGTGATGAACTCGCCTGCGAGCAAGCAGAGAACCAGCGTGGCGGCCGAAACGGCGAGCCCGCTCCAGAGCGAGCGCGAGGCCTTCGGGCTGCAAGTCTCAGGAGGAATGACCGGAACTCCGCTACCGTTGAGCCTGCGCACATGCGGGCAACGAGATCAATAGGTTTGTGTTTGCCCGCGGCCGGGCGTTTGCTCGGGCGATGCGGGGAACCCTTGGCAAGAAAATCGGCGAAGGCGCGTCTGCGGACGTCCACGCCTGGGCGCCCGGCCAGGTCGTGAAGCTGTTCAAGGCCGGCGTCTCGCATCGTGCCGTCCGGTACGAGGCGCACCTGACCTGCACTGTCTTCGCCGCCGGCGCTCCGGCGCCACAGGTGTTCGGCGAGGTGACCGTCGACGGGCGCTTCGGCCTGGTGCTGCAGCACTTCGACGGACCGACCCTGCTGCACGCTCGCGCGGAGCGGCGCCGTGACGCGCCAGCGGCTGGGCGCGATCCTCGCGGCCCTCAGCCTTGCCCTTCACAAGACGCCGCTGCCGTCGGGCGTGCTGCCGCTGTCCCTGCGGGACTTGATTGAGGCCATGTTGAGGGAAGACGCCCGCGGGCTTCCACCGCACATCGCCGCCGGCATCCTCGCGCTGATCGAGCGCCTGTCGCCGGGCGACGGGCTCTGCCATTGCGACCTTCATCCCGGCAACGTGATCATGACGGCCGAGGGGCCGAGGCTGGTCGACTGGAGCGGTGCCGTCCGCGCCCCGGCCGCGCTCGACCTCGCGAGCATCCACGTCCTGCTGGCCGAGCTCGCGCCGGAGATCGCCGACGATCCGGAACGGCCGCGCGCGGTCAATGCGGCCGCGCAGTCCGAGTACGCACGGCTGGCCGGCCTGTCCGAAGCGGCGCTGGCGGCGGCGATGGCGCCCTACCTGCCCATCGTTCGCGCCCGCGTCGCCCACGCGTTGCCCGATCGGCGCGCGCGGCTGATCCCGCGCATCGAAGCGGATCTCAGCAGGCGGAGAAGCCGCCTTCGGCCGGGATGGCGGCGCCGTTCACCATGCGCGATTCATCGGAGGCGAGGAACAGCGCGACGTTGGCGATGTCCTCCGGCTGGCCGACGGCGAACGGGTACTGCGCCGGCGATGTTGTCGATACCGCCGAAGCGGATCTGCGTCAGCGGTCGTCGGTCGACAGCATCGCGGCGTCAGCATCCAGCCGGGGCAGATGGCGTTGACGCGAATGCCCTTCGGGCCGAATAGGCGCCCGCCAGGCCCGGGTGAAGGCGATCAGGCCGCCCTTGGCCATGACGTAGACATGCGCGATGTGGTTGCCGCGCAAGGCCACCACCGACGAGAAGTTGACCACGCTGCCCTTGCCGCGCTCGACCATCACCGGGATGACGTGCCGGCAGCACAGGAACGGCCCCTTCATGTCGAGGTTGATGGTCTTGTCCCAGACCGAGGGATCGACCTCGGTGACCGGCTTGTCCTCGGGCAGCGAGCCGCCGGCGCAATTCAGCAGCACGTCGATGTGGCCGAATGCCTCCTTGGCCTGCCGCACCATCTGCTTGACGCTCTCTTCATCGGTCACGTCGGTCTTCACGAAGCGGGCATCGGCGCCGGCCTCGCGCGCCGACGCTTCGCCCAGTGTCGCGTTGATCTCCGCCACGACGACCTTGGCGCCCTCGGCGACGAACATCCTGGCCGCTGCCCGGCCAATGCCGGAGCCGCCGCCGGTGATCACCGCAACCTTGCCCGCGAGACGATTCATCGTTTCCTCACCACTTGTAGACTTGCTGCAACGTTCCGCCCATGAGCGCCGCCTTGTCGCTCGGGGACAAGCGCGTGGTGTCGCGGAACGGCGCGACGCCCTGCTCGTAGGTCAGCATCTTGATGGTGCGCGTCCAGTCGGTGCCCCACATGCAACGGTCCAGCCCGAACGTATCGATGACCCGCAGCACCGGCTCCCAGATATCGTCGTAGGGGAAGGGCTGGTGCGACATGGTGCAGGCGTTGCTGACCTTCACCCTGACGTTTGGATACTGGGCGAGGTCGAGCAGCTTCGGCAGGTCGGCCCAGAGGTCGGCAGGCACCGGCGGCTGGAACGGCTGGAGCAGGCCGAGATGGTCGATGACGATGACCGTATCGGGGTGCTTCTGAATATGCGGCAGGCCTTTGTCTAAAATGCCCCAGCACAGCAGGTTGACCGGCAGGCCATGCCGGCCGGCGGCAGCGAAGGCGCGCTGCAGGCCGGGATGGTCGGCATCCATCGGCAGGTCCTTGCCCATGCGGATGCGGATGCCGCGCGCGCCCGGGGTCTTTGCCCACGTCGCCACGATGTCGTCGATCGCCGGATCCGTCGCGTCGACCGGCGTCACCACCCGGAACTTGTCGGGATAGGCGTTGTAGACCTCCAGGGCGTAGCTCGGATCGTATCTGTAGGCGTTGAACGACGACACCATGATCGCACCGTCGACACCGACGCTGGTCATCGCCGCGACCATCTCCTCGCCCGTGGCCGAGGTCGAGCCCGTGCGAGGGACTGGCCCACGGCCGGCCGGGATGATTGCGATCGAAAGGATGAACCTGGACGTCGATGACGGGCATGATTTACTCCGCGGCCTGGCGATCGCGACTGTAGCGGCTCGTCACCGGCCGCAGGCCAAGATTTTCGCGCAAGGTCCGGCCTTCGTACTCGGTGCGAAACAGGCCGCGCCGCTGCAGCTCGGGAACGACCGTCGCGACGAAGTCCTGCCGCCGGCCGGTAGCGTCGGCTTAGCTGATGCTGAAGCCATCGGCAGGCCGACGCTTCGAACGGCACTCGCGCGTGAAGTCGGCGACGCTGGCGGGCGTGCCGATCCGCGCCGAGCCGGTGATCGCCGGCCGCCGCATGTACAGCTGGCGGATCGCGGGCTTCTCGCGTGCTCATGCGCTCGACGCAAGCTGGGCGGAGAGGCTGCGCATCTGCCGTTGCCCAGCGCCTCTTCCGGGAGCGGGCCGTCCAGCGGATGAGCCCGACAGGTCGCCGAACGTGTCGTAGAGCGAGCCGAGGCCGGCCAGCGGGGGGCACAGCGCCTGCAACTCGTCGATCGAGGCCACCCAGTCCGTCGCCGCCACCAGCGTGTTGCGGTTCATGTTGCGCGCCTTGCCGGCCGCGATCTTCTCCGTCACCAGTTGCGGATCGTAGCCGCGCTCGCTCGAGCGAGTTGCTGATCGCGTAGATGACCTCGGCGGTCGCCGCTCCCAGCTCGCGGCCTTGTTCGGAGGCGCCGGCCTGCACGATCACCGGATGGCCCTGCGGCATGCCCGCGACGTTCAACGGACCGCGCACCTTGAAGAACCGGCCCTGGTGGTTCAGCACATGCATCTTCGCTTCGTCGAAATACCGGCCGCCCGCCTTGTCGAACACGAGAGGCGTCCGTCGTCCCAGCTGTCCCACAGGCCGGTGACGACCTCGTACGAACTCGGCGGCGCGCTCGTAGCGCGTCGGCGTGGGCGAGATGCTCGTCGCAAGCCGAAATTCTCCGATTCGTCCTCGATCTGCGAGGTCGACCAGGTTCCAGCCGGCGCGGCCGCTCGCTGATCATGGTCGATCGAGGCGAAGCTGGCGGGCGATGTTGTAGGGCTCGTTGTAGGTGGTGGAGGCCGTCGCCACCAGACCGATGCGGCTCGGTCACCATGGCGAGCGCCGCCAGCAAGTCGCCGTCGGCTCCAGCTCGATCATGTCGCGACCGGTGCGGGCCAGGAGCCCGGCGGCGTGTCGCCCTGGCGGATGCCGGCACCGTCGGCAAAGAAGATCATGTCGAGCTTGCCGCGCTCGGCGGTCTGGGCGAGGTGCACATAGTGCTCGACGTGCAAGGTGCCGTCGGCCGGCACATCGGGATGCCGCCACGCGGCCGGGTGATAGCCATGACCGCGTATCGACAGGCCGAGCCTCATCTTGCGTGCCGTCATCGCTCTGTCTCCGGCGTCTTCCTCATCAGGGACGAGCGTTTGCAATGGGCCACCAGCTCGCCCTTCTGGTTGAACGCGCGGTGGGCGAAGACGACGATGCCTTCGCCGGGGCGGGACTTGCTCTCGCGCATCTCCAGCACCTCCGTTTCGACCCGTACGGTATCGCCGTGGAACAGGGGCCTGGGAAAGCGCACGTCGTCCCAGCCCAGGTTGGCGACGGCGGTTCCCAGCACGGTGTCGCCGACCGAGATGCCCACCATCAGGGCCAACGTGAAGCAGCTGTTGACCAGGCGCTGGCCATACTCGGTTTCGGCGCGGCAGTACTCCTCGTCGAGATGCAGGTAGGAGGGGTTGTGCGTCATGGCGCGAGAACCACTTGTTGTCGGCCTCGGTGATCGTCCGCGTCCATTCGTGATCGAAAACCCGTCCCGGCTCGAACTCCTCATAGTCACAGACCGGGCATGCGTTCCTCCCCTATGACGTGCCGTCGGACGCCAGTTCCTGGCGCAGGCCCGGCTTGTGGATCTTGCCGGTCGATGTGCGCGGGAACTCGCCCGCCGCGCGAAAGGCGAACCGTGTCGGCACCTTGTAGCTCGCCAGCCGCTCGCAGGCCGAGGCGGTGATCGCCGCGGCGTCGGCGGCGGCGCGCGACGTCGCCCTCGACGGCGGCGGCGACCATCTCGCCCTTCAGCCGATCCGGCACGCCGACGACGTGTGCCTGCACGATGTCGGGATGCTGCAGCAGCACATGCTCCACCTCCAGCGGGGCGACGTTGGCGCCACCGGTCTTGATCATCTCCGTTCAGCCGGCCGCGGAAGCGCACGCGGCCATCCGGCTCGATCGAGCCGAGATCGCCGGTGAGGAACCAGCCGTCGTCGAACGCCTGGGCGTCGAGGCTCGGGCGCCCTGGAAGTAGCCGGGCGTGGTGTAGCTCGCGACGGCGAACTCGCCGATCTCGCCCATCGGCAGCGGTACGCGGGTCACCGGATCGACGGCGCGGATGGTCATGCCCGCAGCGGCAGGCCTTGCGTGTTGAGGCGCAGCGGCAGTCGGGTCGTGCGCATCGGTGACGGCGCAATTGCCGTAGGTCTCGGTCGAACCGTACACGGTGCAGAGCTCGTCGGCGCCCAGCGCCTCGATGGTGAGCGTGACGTCCTCGGGCGGGCCGATGGTGAGGCCGGTGCGCATGGCGCCCAGCCGGCGCCCGGGATGATCCGGATGCTCCAGCAGGGCGCGCGCCATGTTGGCCATGCCGTCCGCCGAGGTGCAGCGCTCGCGTTCGATCAGCGCCAGCGCGGTGCCGAGCCCCAGCCCGCCGAAGCACCATGCAGCCGCCGTGGGTCATGATCGCCGGCATCGCGTTGGCCGAGCCGAACGACCAGAACAGAGGCACCGCGAGCCACAGCCGGTCCTTGGCGGTGAGATGCTGCCGCTCGCCGATGTCGAAGGCGTTGGCCAATAGCGGGCCGTGCGCCAAGGTCACGCCCTTGGGCGCGGCGGTCGAGCCAGAGGTGTAGAGGATGAAGCAGATGTCCTCTGGCGTGACCTCGGCTTGAGCCCGCGCCAGTGCCGGACTCTCGACGCCGTTGCCGCGTGCGAGAAACGCCGCCGGACCGAAGGTGCCCGGTGGAGCCTCGCCATCCAGAACGACGACGCTCGCCAAGTCCGGCAGCGCAGCGCTTCGGCGCAACTCACCGAGCGCCTGCAGGAAGTTGCGGTCGCGGAACCGGCTCAGCATGACCAGCGCCTTGGCGCCCGACTTGCTGCCCATACGCGAGCTGGGGCGGGCTGCTGAAGGTGCTGATGGCGGCCACCGGTGCGCCGAGCTTGGCGGCGGCGCAAGCGGCAACGACCCATAAGCGCGTTCAGACGCGCAGAATGCGGTCGCCGCGGCCGATGCCGAGCGCGAGCAGGGCGCGGCGCGAAGGCGTCGGTCCGCGCCTTCAGCTCGGCGAAGTTATAGCGCTCGGTGCCGCTCACCAGGGCCGGCGCCTGCGGCGTCGTTGCCGCCAACTCGTCCAGAAGATCGCCGAGGGTGCGGCTCTGCGGGCGGGGCGTCGTCATCAATAGCGTGGCTGGCGCTTTTCGCGGAACGCGGCGATGCCCTCGGCGAAGTCCGGGCTGGCGCGTACCGGATCGCCCAGCTCCTGTTCCAGCGCCTCGCGGGTCTGCGCGTGGTCGGCGATGGTGCCGCTGACCTGACGCTTCACCGCCTGCACGGCTGAGGGGCTGTTGGCGGCGATCATCGAAGCGGTTTCCAGCGCCCAGTCCATCAGCTGTTCCGGCGGCAGCACGCGGCTGATCGCTCCAGCGCCGCCGCCCGCTGGGCGTCGATCAGGCTGCGCTGTCACGCAGCAGGTCATGGCGCGGACATGGCCGATCTGCGGCGCCAGTCTGATCGGCGGCGCCGCCGAACGAGTAGATCGACCACTTGGCCTCGGTCAGGCCGAAGCGCGCGTTCGGCACCGCGGTCGCGGATGTCGGCGGCCAGCAGCGCTCGACGCCTCCGTCGATGCAGATCGCCGCTGACCGCGGCAATGATCGGCTTCCTGTAGACGTCGGTTTTGAGCAGCGCGTGGCTGACCATGCAGCGCCATCTCCGGCCCGGCCGACAGGTCGCCGCTGACATCGGCGCCGATCGCAGAAGGCGCGCTCGCCCGCGCGTGACGACGATGCAGCGGCTGTCGTCGCGCTCCGGTTCGTCCCGCCGGCGGCCAGAGCTCGGCCAGCATTGGCCGGGTCGTGGCGTTCATGCTTCGGCGGGTTGTCGATGGTGATCAGCGCGACGTGCCGGGCCAGGCCGGCTGAGATGGACGTGCGTCATGCAGGCTCCAGCTCGACCACGATCTTGCCGTGCGCCTGGCGGTCGGTCAGCAGGCGGATGCCCTCGACCGCGCGCTCGAGCGGCAGGCGGTGGGTGATGCAGGGTTCAGCTTGCCTTCGCCATGCCAGCGCAGCAGTTCGGCGACCGACCGCTCGAGCTTGTCCGGCGACATGCCGGTCGAGATAATAGCGCGATGGGCCGGCGTCGAGCGGTGTTTCACCAGCAGGCGATCGGCCGGGATCTGCGGCATCGCCGCCGACGAAGCCGACCAGCACGGCCGCCCAGCGGCTGCGCGAGACACTTTCGCCGACGCAGGACCGCCGAGCCAGATCGCCGTCACGATCGATCGGCGCTTGGCGAAGCGTCATCGCCGTGGCCTTGGCCAGCGGCACATGGGCGCAGCGCATAGAACCAGGTCAGCGCTTCGCGACGCAGCCGACGGCGGTCATGATCGCCGTAGGCGCCCAGCCGCTTGCCCATCTGCACGGCGGTCAGGCCCACGCCGCCGGCCGCGCCCAGCACCAGCAGCGTCTCGCCGGTTCCAGGCCGGCCCTGCCAGCGCAAGCCACGCAGCGCCGAATGTAGGCAATCGGGAAGGCGCCGGCCTCCGCGAAGCTCAACGCCTCGGGAATGACGTAGGTCTCTGCGGCCGGCGCCACCGCATACTCGGCGAGGCCGCCATAGGGCAGGATCGCCATCACCCGATCGCCGGGCTTCAGCCGCTGCACGTCGGGCCCGCAGGCCTCGATCACGCCGGCGGTCTCCAGGCCCAGGCTGAACGGCAACTCGGGCTTGGTCTGGTAGCGCCCGGCGACCATGATGGCGTCGGCGTAGTTGACCGCCGTCGCCTTCACCCGGATCAGCACCTCGTCGCGGCCGGGTCGCGGCACCGGTGCCTCGCCGACCTGCAGTTGCTCGATGCCGCCCCATTGGCGGCAGATCAATGCGCGCATGCCCAATGCTCCTCGAGCCGGGCTCCTCGGCTGGCCCCGATGATGGCGGCCGCCAGCCGGCCAAGGCAAGGCGATCTCTGCATCTGCGGAATTCCGCCCCGATCGGCAGTCTTGGCCCGGAAGTCGAGGCTGTATGATCGCCGGCAAAGAGGAGGAACGCATGGAGGAGGTACTGCTGGTCGAGACCCGGGGTGCCATCCGGCTTCTGACCTTGAATCGCCCGAAGAGCTGAACGCGCTCAACGCCGATCTCATACAGGCGCTGACCGAGGCATTGCTGGCCGCCCAGGACGACGACTCCGTTGCCGCCGTGATCCTCTCGGGCGCCGGTCGAGCCTTCTGCCCTGGGATGGATACGTCCTCGCCGCGTCTGCTGACGACGGAGAACCGCAAGCACCTGGTGCAGCACGCCGACAAGAGCATCGACCTGTTCAAGCTTCTGGCGCGCATCGACAAGCCGATCATCGCCGCGGTGCACGGCTATGCCCTGGGTGCGGGGTGCAGCCTGGCCTTCGGCAGCGACCTCGTCGTGGCCGCCGAAAGCGCGCGCTTCGGCTATCCCGAGCTGAAAGCGGGTTGACCGCCTCCACGGTCACGGCGCATGCCGTGCACGTGATGGGCCGCAAGATCGCGTTCGAGCTTTTGATGCTGTGCGAGAATATCACGCCGCAGCGGGCCTATGAGCTCGGTCTCGTGAACCGCGTGGTGCCCGACGACCAGCTCCTGCCGGCGGCGCTGGCGATGGCCGAGATCGTCGCCAAGTGGAACCCGGAATTCGTCGGCCAGACCAAGCGCACCTTCCATCGCGCGGCCTCGCTCGACATCGAGCAGGGCGCTGGACGCATGGCGCGCGCCGTCTGATGGCGCGTTTGCCGGCGGGCGAGGCCAAGTGAGGAAGGCGGATGCCATTTGAGAGCATCCAGCGCCCGCACGACTACTCGCGCCGGATGACACTGTGCGCCGTGAAGCGCATGCGGATCGTCCCGCGCGAGCGCCTTACGGCTGCGCCGTTGCGGGCGGCCATTCTCAGGATGTCGCGATTGTAGGCAGGCAGTCCGGATTTCAACGGACGTCCCTTCGTTTCCTCGTTGAGCTGTATGTATAGCTCGCCGGGGTAACGTAGCTGGTTGGAGACGAGATCGTTGAGCAGGAATTGCCACTCTGCCGTGGTCCAGTAGCCCGAGTCGCCCATGTCGTTGAACGTCGTGTTGCAGGCGGTGATCAGGTCGAAGCGTCCCCCCAAGTTCGGCAGGGGCCGGTACGGCTCGACGCGCGCAATCGTCCGCCGAATTCCAAGGCAGGTGGCGATGCTCTCGTAGAGCGGGTTCTCGATATCGATTCCGACCGCGTCGTGGCCGAAGTGGCGGCAGACGAAAGGGAAATGACCTCCCGCCGTGCCGATATCCAGCACGCGCCGCGGTGGGTCACGGTCCAGGCCAAGTTCGCCGGCAAGCAGCAGCTTCAGCAGCGTGAAGTAGGGCGCATCGAGATATTTGTAACCCGACACCGCGTCAGCCGTCCGCATGCTTTCGGCATGCTCGGCGCGCAGGGCGTCGAGGCCGGCGCTGTCGACGATCCCCATGAGCGTCTGCAGGTTGCGCAGGATTTCGGCGTCCCACTGCGGTCCTCTCAGGTCTTTCGCGAGGATCGCGAGCTGCTCGGTGACCGTCTTGAAGGGATCCATCCGCCTTTCCGAGATCGTCCGGAAGGATTTCGGCGCCACATCCGATCCCAGGTCTTCGACACCGTCCCGGGATTGCGGCGGGAAAGCATGGTTTCGGCGCGCTTGGTTGGAGGCTGTCTCGCCTGCTCGCGGGCCTTGCCGACCGAGGAGGCGGGTGCAGGTACTGCCTGGCGCTCGAGCACGACGAAGTACCTCGTGCCGCTGGTCCATCGGTCGACAATGGTGCAGCCGAGGCGGAGCGGAAGGTCTTCGACCAGCGTCTCGCTGATGTAGATCGGCTCCCCTGGGCGTATCGATGCCTGCACGTCCGCACCGTAGCGTTGGGCGGTAAAATAGAGGCGGCCGCCGGGCCGCAGCACGCTCAGCAACTTGGCCAGTGCATCGAGTGGGCGCTCGACGTGCTCGAAAGCCTCTGCAAGGATGACGAAGTCGATGCTGTCGCGCGGCACGACGGCGTGGAGGTCGTCGTTGTCGATGTCGAAGGCGTGGGCCTCGAGTCCGAGACTGCGCATGTGCTCGACGTACTTCTCGCCGAGCTCGAGACCGATCAGGCGTTTCCACCGCTGCGGCTCTTTCTTACGCGCGACCTGGAGGTATTGCCCTATGCCACAGGCGGCATCGATCATGGTCGTGGCGTCGCGCGGTATCCAGGGTCGTATCCTGTCGTAGAGCGACTCGTACGGCTTCCACTCGTCGGCTTTTCGCATCTTGCGGATGTAGTGATCGCTGCCGCGATAAGCCGCCTTCTCGTTGGCCGGGACGGGATTGAGGAAGATGCTTTCGCAATCGCGACAGAAGTCGAAGGCGAAGACCGGCGCAGGAACTTGCAATGTCGGGACCTGGGAGAAGTAGCCATCGAAGAGCTTCAGGGGCTCGCGAAGGTCCGTCATCGGAATCGCCCATAGCGGCGAAAAGTCCGCCGAATGGCAGACCGGACATTGCATCAGCGACTTGTCGGCCGACGTCGTGGCAATGAGGCTGCGCCGGCCCGCGACCGGAAGCTCGATGCCGGCGCTGCGGTCCTGGCTCGTTGGCAGGCCCGGCGTCGCCTGCGCACGATCGCGACGACTGATCAAGCGGCTGCGGAACCGCCAGTACTCGTAGGGATCGTCCATGACCAGCCGCTCGACCGGACTGAACCAGTGCGCCGTCACCTCGGCGAAGAAGGCCTCGCGTTCGGCCCTGGAATCGCGCGGCACGCCAAAGCGCGCGAGATCGAGGATCAATTCGTCGAAAGCTGCGGCGGCCGCGATCATGGCGCTCTCGTGCTCCGCGCAATAGGAGCTCGTTATGTTGGTTGCGACGCAAATGTTGAGCTTCCCCGCCGCCAGGTGGACCTCCTTGAAGGCATCGGGGAAGAGCCCCGGATCGACCAGGCGCAAGCGCTTGCGCAGGGCCGGCCAGGTGCGAACCTGCTCCGCGATGTGCCAGCTGCAGCCGGCATGGCGGGCGGCATTACCCTCGTAGCCCGTCACGGCGAAGCCGAGGCGAGAGAGCAGGATCGCAAAGCCGCCCCAACCAGTGCCGATCTCGACGATGCGGGCCGCTGCAACCGGGTAGCGCTCGGCAATTGCGGCGGCCAGCGCGAGTTCATAGGATTCGAGCGGCGAACGGTTCGCCAGCTTGCTCTGGTAAAGCTCATCGACAGATGCGGAGGCGTCCCGGCGTTCCAGCCAGGTTCGATGCAGGGCGGCCAGTTCAGACGTGAAGTCCTGCGTCGTCGGCAGCGGGCAGGTCGGGCCATCCGGCTCGGAGCCAGCCGCCACGGCGGAGGCGAGCATGTTGTCGAGAAGCGAATGGTCGGTCATCCCACGATCTTTCTTGGCATTCACGCCGAGGTCGGCGGTCCAGAGCTTATTCAATACGCTGCGGTATCGGTAGCCGATGCCGTCCCCGACGCGCTAGTACCTACTTTTGCAAGAGGCTGATTCGTGATTCAACCATTTGATGGTTCCGAAAGCAGCAGAAGTGCGCCTGAGGCGCGGGGATCGCTCGGTGCTTGAGGCTCGGGTTCGAGCGGCGACGAGCGAGCAGCGGGATGTGATGCGGGCACGCATCGTATTGTTGGCGGCGTCCGGTCGCTCGACGCGGTCGATCGCCGGCGAGGTGGGGACGATGCCGCGCACAGCGAGCCTGTGGCGAGGTCGTTATGCCCGGGAGGGTCTGGCCGGATTGAGCGACAAGCCTCGTCCCGGCCCGCCGCCCAAGTACAGCGGGGAGACGGCTAAGCGTATCCTGGCGGTTCTGGATCGGCCGCCGCCGGCCGGTTTTGCGCGCTGGACCGGCGGCTTGATCGCCGCCGAACTGGGCGACGTGCACGAGCAGCAGGTGTGGCGCGTGCTGCGCGAACAGCGGGTTGACCTGGGTGGTCGCAAGTCGTGGTGCGAGAGCGATGATCCGGAATTTGCCGCCAAAGCGGCCGACGTGGTCGGGCTGTACATGGCGCCGCCGGACAAGGCGATTGTCCTCTGCGTCGACGAGAAGCCCTCGATTCAGGCGCTGGAGCGTGCGCAGGGCTACCTGAAGCTGCCCAACGGGAGGACGCTGACCGGCCACAGCCACGACTACAAGCGCAACGGCACGTCGACGCTGTTTGCTGCTTTCGAGGTGGCGACCGGCAAAGTGACGACCGCGCACAAGACGCGCCGCAGGCGTGTCGAGTTCCTCGACTTCATGAACGACATCGTCGCCGCCTATCCTGACACCGCTCTCCATGTCGTGCTCGACAACCTCAACACCCACAAGCCCAAGAACGACCGCTGGCTCAAACGTCATCCCAACGTGCGCTTCCACTTCACCCCGACGCGGGCCTCCTGGCTCAACCAGGTCGAGATCTGGTTCTCGATCCTGGAGAAGAAGTCCCTGCATGGCGCGTCCTTCACTTCGGTCAAGCAGCTCAGGGAGCACATCGATGCCTTCATTGACGCCTACAACAAGCAGCCCAAGCCCTTCGTCTGGACAAAGCGCAAAGTCTACCAGCGACGCGTCAAAGGACGACGTATCAGTCAATTGTGATCCCGGGTACTAGCATGGGTCGACACGATTGAGGGGGAGGGATGACCGTCCTCGGTCGGCTGGCGGTCTGGGCGGCCACGCTGTTCAGTCGAGGCAAGTGAGGAGGCGACATGCGGGAAACACGGGAAGGCGGATGCCATTGCGGTCGCGTGCGGTTTCGCGCCGAGGTCGACCTCGATCACATGTCCAACTGCAGCTGCTCGGTTTGCACCAAGAAGGGCATGCTGCACCTGAGCATGGAGCTGGCCGACTTCAAGCTGCTGCGCGGCAAGAGCGCGCTGAAATCCTACACCTTCGGCACAGGCGTCGCGCAGCATACCTTCTGCTCACATTGCGGCATGCATCCCTTCTACATCCCGCGTTCGCAACCGCACCGCATCATCGTCAACGCCCGATGCCTGGACGGCGTCGACGGGCCCAGCCTGAAGCCCACCCGCTTCTTCGACGGCCGCCACTGGGAGGAGGCGCAACGCCGGCGGATCGCGGAATCGGGCGACGTGCTGCCGGCCGAGGCGCACGGCGCGAAGACCCTGCAGACGATCCTCGCCGGAGCTTCTGAATAGGACCTTGTCGCCGCCGACACTCTTGAAACCAAGAACTGCTCTGCCGAGACAAAACAATGCACCAGCATCGCGTGGTATGATCGGGTGGGAGTGAGATGACCGTCGCGCCACCAGTCATCCGCGGCAGAGTTCCCGACGGATACAGGGGACGAGTGTTCTATCGGCTGGAAACATTCTCGTACGAAGGTGCGATGCGGACGGTTTTCCCGACCGTCGTCAAGCTCGTGGATCAAAAGCTCGCGCAGCTGTGCCGAAATGGCGTGGACCGCTCAAAGGGCGAATTTCGAGAGCTGCCCCCAAGTCATGGCCTGAATTCGGCTGCGGCGGCGCTTCCACCGTGGTCAGTCCAGGCGTTCGCGGTGTCATCGAAGAGCGGAGGCCGGCGCCAATTTCTTCATTCCGATCGACGGACCGACAGCGCGGCATCGTGGGTCTTTATGTCGATGATCATCGGCGTGGCGCCTGCGCGCACGGCGCTGGCCATGGAGGCAAACGGCATCGAGCATACCGTCTCCGACCAGGGCGCACCGGTGTTTCGTCTCCCGGACTGGTTGGGGTGGGGGAGAGAGCAGTTCGGTTACTTCGATCTGCAGGTCGTGGATGGCCATCGCGCTCGTCCATGCCACGGGAAGCCTGATTGTGTTCTCCGAAGAGCTCGTGAGGCGATTGGGCAACGTCCTGCCGAAATGCAATGCCTTCGTGCCGAGGGGCGTTGCCGAGCGCTGAAGGCGCATCGACGGTCGAGACACGCTCGCCTTGGGTCTACCCTGCCGGACGGACCACCAATACCATGGTGTAGTAGACTCGCCGCGGCACTCGGGCCACAGCCAGCGATATCCGAAGGCGAAGGGAGGCTGTCATGGACATGAAACTCGAGGTCGCCGTCATTCCTGTGTCGGACGTCGAGCGTGCCAAGAGCTTCTACGGCAAGCTCGGCTGCCGGCTCGACGCCGACTTCGTCGTCGGCGACGCGTTTCGCGCCATCCAGTTCACGCCTCCAGGCTCTCCGTGCTCCATCCACTTCGGCAAGGGGATCACGGCGGCCGCACCGGGCTCGGCGTGCGCGCTCTCCCTCGTCGTGTCCGACATAGAGGCGGCGCGCGCCGACCTGACCAACCGCGGCGCCGCCGTGAGCGAGATCTTCCATCGACTGCCGGGGGAGCCGCCGTCGAAGGGCCTGGACCCGATGCGGCGCAGCTACGCCCCGTACGCCACGTTCGCCGATCCGGACGGCAACGAGTGGCTATTGCAGGAGGTCACGGCCCGGTTGCCCGACGGGTGGACACGGGGCCCGCGACGTTCACGTCGCTCGCCGAGTTCGTCGGCGCACTGCGCCGCGCCGAGGCTGCGCACGGCGAGCACGAGAAGCGCCTCGGCCATCGGGATGAGCAATGGCCGGACTGGTACGCCCGCTGCATGATCGCCGAGCAAGCCGGCACCCCACCACCGACATAAGCAGGAGGCCAGCATGACAGCCTACGACGCCATCATCATCGGGACCGGGCAGGCGGGACCGGCGCTGGCGCGGCGGCTGGCCGGCCGCTGGCAAGAAGGTCGCGCTCATCGAGCGCAAGCTGGTGGGCGGCACCTGCGTCAACACCGGCTGCATGCCAACCAAGGCCATGGTCGCCAGCGCCTATGCCGCCCACCTCGCCCGCCGCGACGCCGATTACGGCGTCGGCGCCGGCGACATCACGGTCGACATGAAGCGCGTCAAGGCGCGCAAGGACGAGGTCACCGGTGCTTCCACGCGCGGCGTCGAGCGGTCGCTGCGCACCCTCGAGAACTGCACGGTCCATACCGGCCATGCGCGGCTACGCTCAGCGCGCGAGGTCGAGGTCGGCAACGAGGTCCTGCAGGCGGACAAGATTTTCCTCAATGTCGGCGGGCGCGCCACGAGCGTCGGGCATCTCCGGCCTCGATCAGGTCCCTATCCTCACCAACAGCTCGATGGTGGACGTCGACTTCGTGCCGCGCCATCTGCTGGTCGTCGGCGCGCAGACATGGGCTGGCGTTCGGCCGATGTACCGCGGTCTCAGGCGAGTCACGCGTCGAGCGGGCCGCGCATCAGCCGCGAGGCCGAGATGTCTCGGCGCGTCGCGGCCGTTCTGGGCGACGAAGGTCGCTGCGCGCCGGCGCCAGAACGGCTCGCCGCGCGCTGGCCGGCGACAGCTCGCTGGCACGCGCTGGCGACCAGGTCGATGCCGTGGTGGCGGGCAGCATGTCCTGATGGCCAGCGGGCCGGCTGGCGCCAACGCCGACGACCTCGGCCTGCGACCGGCGGGCACACGCCGGACGATGCGTGCGCATCGAGGTGGACGACGAGCTCAGGACCAGCGTTCCCGGCATCTGGGCGTTGGGCGACTGCAACGGGCGCGGCGCCTTTACCCATACCGCGTGGAACGATTACGAGATCGTCGCGGCCAACCTGCTCGACGGCGACAAGCGGCGCGTCAGCGATCGCATTTCCGCCTACGCCCTCTACACCGACCCACCGCTCGGCCGCGCCGGCATGAGCGAGGCGGAGGTCTTGAGGAGCGGCCGGCCCGCGCTGGTCGCCAGGGTCGCCATGGAGGACGTCTCGCGGGCGTTCGAGAAGGGCGAGACCCAGGGCTTCATGAAGCTGCTGGTCGACGCCCAGTCCCAGCAGATCCTGGGCGCGGCGTTCCTCGGCTCGAGCGGCGACGAGGTGGTCCATTGCGTGCTCGACGCCATGTACGCCAAAGCGCCCTACACGATCCTGCAGCGCGCCATGCACATCCATCCCACGGTGGCGGAGTTCATCCCGACGATGCTCGGCGATCTCGCGCCGCTCGACCCGGCTCGGCCGTGACCGGGACCATCCTTCATGAAGGTCGCGGCAACGAATTCGCCGTAAGGGTCGCGTGATGCCGGCGAAGGCACCGGGACGGGTCGGCAGGGCACTGCTGCGGCTGCTGATGAAGCAGGCGACCGTGGTAGCGGCCGAGCGACTGGACGAGCGCTTTCGATCGATCACGCTCGAAGGCGCGGCGCTTGCCGGCGTCGCCTGGGTACCCGGACAGAAAATACAGCTGGCGATGGGCACGGCGTTCGTCGCGCGAACCTATACGCCGATCGACTGGGACGCCTCAGCCGGACGAGCCCGCATCCTGGGCTTTGCGCACGGCGTCGGACCGGGAAGCGCCTGGGTTCGAGGCATAGCCCCCGGCGATGCGTGCGACCTCTTCGGTCCACGCTCCTCCGTGGATGCGCGCCGCCTCGCCGGACCGCTTGCCGTCTTCGGCGACGAAACCTCGATCGGGCTCGCCAGCGCGTTGGCCTCGCAGGATCGGACCAGTGGCGCATCTCGGGCTCGACGGCGCCGCGCTGGTCGCGAGGCGGGAGGACGACGCACACCTCGAGGAGCCTGAAGCAGCAGGCGGTCCCGGCGACGTGCACGTCACAAAGGCCTACGAAGCCCGGAAAAGTCGGTCCGACTGACGTCTCACGTGCTCGATGAAGGCGCCCGGCAACGGGCGCTGAAGTCACCGAGGCCGAGGCTTGTCCTTGCCGATCCTCGCCGTCCTGTCATGATGTCGGCGGAGTTCGGCCTGGCGTCGAAGTCTTGCCGATGCACGACACTGGATATCATCGACCAGCAGCAGGTCGGCGAGATGCTCGGATCTTTCGACGATGCCGAGCTTGCCCGGCTGATGACCAATCTGGGCGCAGCATGCCTGCGGACGTATTCGACATCATTGGCCATGGCGAGCGCTTCGCGCCTCGTCCTAGTGCACGTGCAAGGCAAGCATGGCGCCCTGGCGCTGGGCGAGGGCGCGCGAGAACAGGACGTCGGTGCCCCACGCCGTCTTGATCTTGTACTTTCTGGCCAGCTGGTAGGTGTTGTCGATGCCGGGCCAGACCTCATCGGCCTTGGCGCGCTGGACCGTGCCCTCCGCGAGACCCAGCCGCATCTCCTCGGGAAGCGGCTGATCGCAAGCCACCAGTATCGTGCCATCAGCTTGGCGGTCGGCTGCGTCGACCGAGGTCAGCCGTGCTCGATGGCGCTTGCACGCCGGGCTGGCGACTGGCGCGCCGGCGATCGCCTCGGGCGTGAAGGCGTGCGTCGGCAACACAAGTGCCCCAGTTCTCGGCCGCTTCGACCGCCGCCAGCAGTTCGGCCTCGGTAAAGGTGGTGACGTCGAGCGGGCTGTGCGGCGAGGAGACGCCGCCGCCTGCCGTCACCTTGATCTGCGATGCGCCCTGCATCAGCTGCTCGCGCGCCCGCACCCGCATCTCGTCCGGGCTGTCGACGACCATGCTGCCGCCGACCTGCTCCTGGCGACTGAGGGTGCCGAAAGCGCGTGGCAGATCGGCGGGCGTACGGAAATCGCCGTGTCCGCTCGTGACCGTGAGCATGGCGCCGGACGGAAAGATGCGCGGGCCCCGCACAATGCCCTCATCGATCGCGCGCTTGAGGCCGAAGACCGGGCCGCCGACATCGCGGACGGTGGTGAAGCCGCGCATCAGCGTATCGGTCGCGGTCGATTATAAAGATTGTTGTAGCCGACGTCGCCCGTCATCTCGGCGGGGGTCGTCCGGATCAGCATCGCGTGCCAGTGCACGTCGATCAGCCCTGGCATCAAGGTCCGGCCGCCGCCCTCGATGATGCGTGTGTCCGCCCGGCGATCGACCGCGATGGGCTGCGCGGAGATCTTGTCGATCTTGTTGCCGCGCACCAGGACATTGGTGGGAGCGGAGAGGGCGGCGCCCTTGCCGTCGAACACGCGGACATTCTGGAACAGCGTCACCGCATCCTGCGCCGACGCAGCCGGGCAAAGGCCGATCGTGAGTGTCCACGCGATCGCATGAGCGATGGTGCGAAAGAGCCTCGCCGCTTCCTTGAATCGCACCATGTGGGCCCTCTTGATTCAGCTTCCGCCATCATGGCCGCGGCGCCCGCAAAGTCACGGTCGATTATCGCATGGCAACCGCGGCGAGCGGCGCCGGTCGCTCGGCGCCCAGGAAGTCCGTGATCCGGTCCGGCCAGGGCATGATTCCGTTCTTCTGCAGCAGCAGTGCGGCCTGGCCACGATGGCCGGCGGCGTGCGTCGCGACATGCAGCAGCATCTCGCCGCGCGTCATGCGTGCGGGTTCGCCGTTCGAGAAGGCGAAGGCGATCGGCTGGTCGACCTCCTCCGGCCTCAGCGCATCGGCATAGTCGGCATACCAGTCGACCGTCGCGCGCGCCTTGTCGGCCAAGGCGTCGAACGACGGAAGCTCGTCCGAGCGCGCTGCGCGATGGCCGTGCGGACGGCCTTCGAGATTGTGCCGGAAGATCTCGTCTACGGTCTGGATGTGATCGAGCAGGCGGCGGATCAGCATCCGGTCGCCGTCGGGGATGCGCTCGAGGTTCTCGGCGATCACCGTATTCAGGCCGTTGGTCGCCCAGCGCATCTGCTGGATCAAGGTGCGGTAGGGAAGGGTGAACATCGCGGTGCCTCTTGGCTCGTTGCGTCCTCGGAATTTGCGAGCTATCACTCGCATTGTCCACTCGCATTGGCCGAAGGCGTTTCCATGCCGCGCGCAATTCCGACAATCCCGCGAAAATCAGCGTCCCAGGAGCGATCCCGCGCGACGGTCGCGGCGCTGCTCGACGCCACCGCTCGCGTTCTGACCCGGGAAGGATACGATCGCGCCAGCACCAACCGCATCGCCGCGGTGGCTGGCGTCAGCGTCGGCTCGCTCTACCAATATTTCCCCAACAAGGCCGCACTCCTGTTCCGGTTGCAGAGCGATGAATGGCGGCAGCACGGGTGGCCTGACAGGAAGTGGCGTCGCTCGACCTCGCGGCGGCGGTGCGGGCGATGGTGCGGGCCGCGGTCGACGCCCACCTGGTCGATCCCGCCCTGCATCGCATCTTCGCCGAGCAGGTGCCGCGCATGGGCCAGCTCGCCAAGATCGAGGACCTCGAGCGCGAAACCTTCCTGCTGGTCAAAAGCTACCTCGCGTCGCTGAGCGACAGGCTCGGGCATTCCTTCGAGCGCGCCGAGCTCGCCGTCGAGGCGCTGACCCATCGCGTTCGTCATCAACAAGCCCGATGCGATCTGGGCCGACCGCGACCGCTTCATCCTGTCGGCGGGCCACGGTTCGATGCTGATCTATGCGCTGCTGCACCTGACCGGCTGAAGGCCGCGAGGTTCGCATCAGCCGCCCTGAGGGGATGCGCGGAGCCGGGTGGCGCGCGTCCTTGCCGCGTGCCGATGTCGAGTGTCGATGTCGAGGTCGATGCAGCGCCGATCTCGCGCCGCCCGTTTGGGACTCGCTCTGGCGGCGCCCGAGGCGGGCTGGCGCGAGCGGCCCGACATGAATCCGCAATTCATCAAGGCGTTCCGCGCCTCCATCGTGGGGCGCGCCCGCTTCATCGAGGACTTGGTGGCCGAGCAGGCGGCGAAGGGCGTCGGCCAATACGTCATCCTCGGTGCGGGGCTCGACACATTCGCCCAGCGCCGGCCCGAGATCGCCTCGCGCCTGCGTGTCTTCGAGGTCGACCGGCCGGGGCCGCAGGCCTGGAAGCGCCGGCATCTCGCCGAGCTCGGCCCATGGCGTGCCCGACTGGCTGCGCCTGGTGCCGGTCGACTTCGAGGCGGGCGATGCCTGGCTGCACAAGCTGGCGGCCGCCGGCTTCGACGCGAGCAGAGCCTGCCGTCGTGGTCTCGACCGGCGTCAGCATGTACCTCACCCGGGAGGCGGTCATGGCCACGCTGCGCCAAGTCGCGGCACTGGCCGCTGGCTCGACGTTCGTCATGAGTTTCCTGCTGCCGCTCGAGATCCAGCGCCACGGTCCAGTCAAGAAGCTCATCGTCGATGGATTGCACGCCAGCGGCACGCCCTTCATCGACACTGGCATGGGCGTGCAGATGCTCGAGGATAGCCTGCGAGGCGGGGGCGGACGGCGCAGCATGTCTCCGCCGCCATGCTGGCCGAACGCTACTTCGCCGGTCGCAGCGATGGCCTCCGGCCCCCCAACAACGCCGAGGAACTGCTGGTCGCGACGGCCTGATCCGCGTGTGATAGGATTCAATTGATGCCTCGCCATGTCACCTCCAAGCCTTCCACCGTCAACCGGCAAGCCCGAGTCCACGTTGTGCCCTTGGACGGCGGCTGGCAGGTCAAGCACGAAGGCGCATGCCGCGTCGTTGGCGTCTACAGCAGCCAGACCGAGGCTACCGAAGCCGCCAAATCGACCTTGCGTCGTTCGGGCGGCGAGTTGATGGTTCAAGGGCGTGACGGCCGCATCCGAGAGAGCATGACGCTCGGCCGTGATTCGATGGCCAAGATCGCGGCGGTCGAGGGTATTCGCCTGTCGTCTCAATCGATGCGCACTTTAAGAGAGCTCGATCGCGAGGGCGCCACGAGCGAGGAGCGCCGCCGGTCGATTGCCCGCCAATTCGGGAAAAAAGTCTGAGTACCGACTTCTACGATGCTGAGCCGGATCGGTACTGCCGTCGCTGGCTCGACGGTGCTGAAGAACAAGCTCGGCCTGCGTGACCAAGCCGACCTCGACGCCTTCGAAGCACTTAGCGTCGCCGTTTGACGTTCACTGCGCTGCTCGCCGCCCAGGCCGGGCATCCGCATAGACTTTCGCGCCTGGACCCGGCCAGCTTCCTTCAGGCGATAATTGACAGTTTCTTCGGTGACGAATCGCAGTTGAGCCGACACTGCGGGATCTTGTGCTCGATTGAATATATGAAGGCGCGGCTCAAGGAGGAGCTGTCAGGTCACGGCTGTCCGGGTTCCTTGCTCAACGAGCCGATCCCGAGCGATCCGTCGCCGGCGGGAGATGGCGTCTCGGCCGCGGCTTCGCTCTCGGCGGCTGCCGGAGGCTGCCGCGACATCGTCCAAAAACGTCGCCGACGGCACGAAGAACAGCGTGCCGGTCACCGGCCGGCTGAAATCGAGCAGGCGGTCGTAGTTGCCGGGCGGCTTGCCCATAAACATGTTCTCCAGCATCAGCTCGATCTTGCGCGGCGAGCTTGTATAGCCGCAGAAATAGGTGCCGTACTCGCCCTTGCCGACCTCGCCAAAAGGCATGTTGGCGCGCACGATCTTCAGCTCCTGGCCGTTCTCCTCGATCACCGTCAGGGCGTTGTGGGCGAAGGAGGGTTTGGTTGCATCGTCGAGCTCGATGTCCGACAGTTTGGTGCGGCCGACGAAGCCCTCCTGCTGCTCGACCGGGACGGCGTTCCAGCCTTTCAGGTCGTGCAGGTACTTCTGCACGATCACGTAGCTGCCGCCGGTGAAGGCCGGGTCTTCCTCGCCGATCACGGTGGCATCGAGCGCCTCCTGGTCGACCGGGTTCTCGGTGCCGTCGACAAACCCGAGAAGGTCGCGATTGTCGAAGTACTTGAAGCCGTGCACCTCGTCGGCCACGGCGACGGCGCCGTCGAGCCGGGTCATGATCTGGCTGGCCAGCTCGAAGCAGAGGTCCATGCTGGCGGAGCGGACATGGAACAGGACGTCGCCTGGCGTGGCGATGGCATGGTGCTGGCCGCGGATCTCGCGGAACGGATGCAGCTCCTTGGGCCGGGGCTCGCCGAACAGCCGGTCCCAGGCGTTGGAGCCGAAGGCCATGACGCAGTTCAGCAGGCCGGCGAGCGCCGGACAGGCCGCAGCAGATCCACAGCTCGTCGGCAGTGAGGCCGCGCACGGTCTCCCCGTGTTCCGACCCGCTGTTGATCGTCACGACGAGGAACATGGCGGCACGCGTCAGCGACGCGGCCACCGGCTGGGAATTCGTGGACGGCGGCACGCGGCGCTCCATACTGACCTGATCGGGGCGGCGGTATTTTAGGCTAATCATTGCGGGGCCGTCATGCTCTTCCGGACCATGCCGCATGGTCCGGAGGGCTAACCCCGCCGCGTCGTGAGCGCGCCCATCGCCGATCTCGCCGGATGCTCCGGTCACAGCCCTGGCCACGCACCGCAGCCACGGAGCTGGTCGCAGGCGCTGATCGCGGCGCCGGACGCGCCGATCGCCGCTCTCGCCGGCTCGACGTGCTGCCCGTCACCGGCATGGCGCTGCAGCGCAGCGCTAGGCGCCACTGGCTCACGCACGCCGGCTGCGCGCGCGCACGGGCGCGCTCCAGCGCGCGCTCACGGAAGCTGATCGGCGCGCTGATGGAGCGCGGCGGCGAGGTGCTGCCCGGCCGCGCCTCGCTGCGGCGTCAGCGCACGCCCAGCGCAGTCGGCCGGAGTGGAGCGCGCGGTCAAGTCCAGATCGCGGGCGATGCAACGCTTCTATGACGCAGTGGGCACTTTCCCGGTCTTCGGC
>CBDIRH010000003.1:0-774471 GCA_965284145.1 Phreatobacter sp. | reverse complement strand
GAGGCGCCGCCGCCGCCGAAGCCCCACGGTCCGAACACCACAAGCGCCGAGGCGATCAGCACCACGATGTGCAGGAAGCCGCCGAACAGCGTGCCGATGAGGTCGAGCCGCTCCGGCCGGATGCCGATGGCCGCCGAGAGCGAGCGGCCGCGGACCGTCGTCGGCCCGAACCACTCGGCGATGATCGCGTCGAGGAAGACGAGGATCATCACCGTCACGGCGGCGATGACCACCGCTGCCGCGATGCGGCTCGCGAGGAAGGCGGCGAGCGCCGTGAAGCCGGCGACGAGGGCGATGGCGATGGTCGCGAGGGCGACCCAGAGGGCCGGGCGGGTCCAGGCCCAGGGCTGTTTGGCGGGGGCAGGTCGCGCCTCCGGGACACCGCCGTCCTCGCTCTCCTGGTGCCGTTCCGTCGTGTTGCGCAGGAACAGGAAGATGATCACCCGCGATGGCGATGGCCGTCAGGCCGGCGACGAAGGCGGTGACCGCCACCGGCGCGATCAGCACGCATGGCGGCTTCCAGGGCGACGAGGACCAAAGGCGCGGTGGACCTGGGCCGCCGCGCGGACCGGGGCGCCGCCGCGACCTCGGCGAAGGCACGTCGAGCGCTCGATCAGCGGCAGGCCAGCGCGCCCGGCGCCATGACGCCCTGCATGACGCCGCGCGTCACCGAGATGATCAGCACGGCGAAGAAGACCGCGCCGGGGATCGGCTGGGCACGTGGCAGCACGAGATCGAAGTTCTGGATGATCAGCAGCGGAATGCCGACCAGCACCGGCAGGACGAGCGAGCGCTCCAGCGTCGTGCGGATCGCAGCCTTCACCCGCGACAGGTTGGACGAGGGAACGTCGGCAGGGTTGCCGTAGAGCCCGAAACGCCTGAGCTGTCGATAGAGCGAGAAGAGCACGAGGGCGGCGATGAGCCCGAGGCCGAAGGCGACGGCGATGCGGCCGGCGCCGGCGACATCGACGAGGTGGTGCCACCAGTCCTCGGCGAGGAAGCGCGCCGAGCGGCCGAGCCGGGGCAGGGCGTCCGAGAGCTGCAGCCAGAAGCGGGGATCGACGATCGGGATCGACCGCTCGAACAGCTGCGCGGTGAACAACTGGCGGCGGCGTTCGGTGATGCGCTCGGCGAGCTGGTCGACACGGACCTGCTGGACTTTCAGCGCCTTCACCCGGGCATCGAGCTCGGCGACGTTGCGGGTCTGGTCCTCGCGGTTCTGGCGCGCCTCGGGGGTTTCCGGCGGGGCGCCATCGGCAGGCTTCGGACCGAGCTGGCTCAGCCGGTCGCGGGCCTCGGCGAGGCGCGGCTCCACCTGGGCGATGGCCGCCGCCAGCGCCTCGCGCACCGGGTCGAGGCGGTTGCGGACGGCGGTCAGCTCGGCTTCCCCGAAGATGGCGCTCGAGCATCGCCTCCGCCTGGTCGAGCGTCGTCTTGGCGACGTCGGCGACGGCCGCCGCGGCGGCCGGCGCGGAGGGCGGCAGGCGTCCGGCCTGGGCAGCGTCCAGACCATGCGGCGAGCGCGACGAGCAGGGCGGAGCGAGGACGAGCGGCCGGAGGCAGCGCGTCGGTGCGCAGGGGCCACCGGTTGAGCCGGGCGAAGGCTTCTCGGGAACATGCGACGCTCGCAGGCGATTCGTCCCCGCCACCATGCCACGGCTCGGCATGGCATGCCGAGGCGTCCGGACGGGCGCACGGCCGCGGCCGGACCGTCGGATAGGGACTGCAGGATGTGGCGGGCGGCGGTACGGCCTCGGTATCGACGCCGGCTTGCCGGTTGATAGCGTCGAGCACCGCCCTGAGGGCGTCGCGGTCACGGGTGACGTCGCGCAGCGGCGCCGCCGCGCCGGACCGCCGGATGAGGATCTGCGGGTCCGGCAGGATGAAGGGATCGTCCCAGGAGCCCTGGACGACGAAGGGAAGCTCGAAATTGCCCTCGCCCGGCCGCGCCGCGGCGGAGGGCGTGCGCTTCAGCGTGGCGATGCCGCGCATGTCGAGCTCGCGCGAGGGCAGTTGCGCCGTGCCCTCGAGATTGACCCGCACCACGCTGGCCGTCGAGCACCATGTCGGCTGTCGTGGCGACGCCGCCGACGATGCGGACATCTGGCGGCGATCCGCTCGTAGGGGGTGCGCCCCGAGCGCGCGTCGGCACCGGCGGCCGACAGCGGCCGGCGCTCCAGGCGGCGCAGGATCGCCTCGGCATTGAAGCCGTGCACCGCGCCCTCGATGGCCGTCAGCGTGATCTGGCCGCCGGCCGTGCGCGCCAGCGCCGCCATGCTGTCGCCCCGCGCCTCGATGCCGATCTGCACGTTGGCGATCCCGTCCAGCCGCCGGAAGCTCGAACCATTCGCCGAGGCCGAGGCCGAGCTGTGCCCGCTGCACCGTGAGCGAGGCCTTCACATCCATGTCCTGCCCGGCAGGGGAACGATCAGCGCCCCGCTGAGGACGCCGCCATAGGCCTGCGCCTCGCCGAGCGTCACGGTCAGGCGGCCGTTGCGGGCGTTGACGGCCGCGGCGGAGCGACCGAAATGGGCGCTGCCGATGGCCAGTTCGCGCGCCGAGACGCGCAGGTCGAGGTCGGTGGAGGCGATGGCCGAGAGGTCGATCGGGCGGCGGCTCCATCCCTGGCTGCCCTCGGGCGCCAGATGCAGGTCGCGGAAATAGGTGGTGGCGACGACACGGCCGGCATCGAGCGTGCCCCGCACCAGCGGCCGCGTGCCCTCGAAGCTGATGGTCAGCGCGCCGTTTGCGACATTGCCATCGAGTTCGGCATTGACCTTGGTGAAGGCGAGGGAGTTCGGCAGTACCTCGACCTGGCCCTTCAGGGCATAGGGTCCGAAGGAGGGTCCGATGCCCGGATTCTGTCCGAGCCAGCGCAAGAGGCTGCGCAGCGAGGGGCCCTCCATGGTCAGCGCGCCGGCGGCCGTCACCGTATCGCCGTTCGTCAGGGTGCCCTCGAAGCCGCCGCGCAGCGGCGCCGAGGCGAAGCGCATCTTCAGCCCCGTCGGTTCGGCGACGAAGAGCGCGTGCGGGCTCGCGATGATCGCGTTGATCTCGACCGGCTCGTCCTTGACGGTCAGCTTGCCGGAGACATTGGCCTGACGGTCGCGGCCGGGCCACGACACCGCGAAATCGATGCCGGTGATGTCGATGCGTCCCGCCTTGGCGTCATCGACCACGGCGGTGCCGTCGGCGATGCGGAAGTCCGTCAGTCCGGCCCGGCGCTGGCGGGTCGCCTCGCGCAGCCGCTCGAAGGCCTTGTCCCAGTTGGACGCGCCGTCAGCCGCCACCCGGACGCTGATCCGGGGACGGTGCACCGTATAGTCGGAGATCGACACCGTGCCGGTGAGCAGGGGGAAGAGGCGGAGCGCCCCCACCACCGCCTCGGCCCTCGCAGGCGGCTCGACGGCACTGCCCTCGTCGTCGCCGAAGACCACGTCGCCGAGGCGGACGGAGAGCTGCGGCAGCACCGAGACCGTGATGTCGCCGCGGATGGTGATGGGCACGCCGAGGCGCTGGCTGAGTTCGCCGACGACGGTGCGCCGCACCGTCTCGGCGGGAAGCAGCCTGGGGACGAGCGCAATCGCTCCCCCCAGCGCGACCGCGGCCGCACCGGTGATGACCATCACACGCTTGATCGACGAAGTGAGGCTCACGCGCGGCGATTCCGGTCCCGGCTGGACCCGTGCCCGAGCGGACGGGTCATGATGATCTCGATCCTGACAGGGGCGGGACCATGAACAGGCGACATGGCATTTCGATGGCCGCTTTCGTGCGGAGCGATCATGCTGACGTGCCGCGGAAATGACAATGGGAGGCCACGGGCCTCCCATCGGTCATTTCGACGCGCGCGACGGGGCTCAGGCGGCCAGCGCGGTGGCGACCTTGAAGCTTGCCTCGGTGTTCGCCTTGATCTCGTCGAGGGTGACGCCGTCGGCGATCTCGATGAGCGTCATGCCGGTGCCGCCCTTCTTGTCGATGGCGAAGACGCCGAGATCGGTGATGACGAGATCGACGACGCCGGCACCGGTCAGCGGCAGGTTGCAGCGGTGCAGCAGCTTCGGCGCCGTCCTTGGCCGACATGCTCCATGACGACGACGACCTTGCTGCACGCCGGCGACGAGGTCCATCGCGCCGCCCATGCCCTTCACCATCTTGCCGGGGATCATCCAGTTGGCGAGATCGCCGTTCTCGGCCACCTGCATGGCGCCGAGGATGGAGAGGTCGATGTGGCCGCCGCGGATCATCGCGAAGCTGTCGGCCGACGAGAAGTACGCTGCCGTCGGCAGCTCGGTGATGGTCTGCTTGCCGGCATTGATCAGGTCCGGGATCGTCCTCGCCCTCGAAGCGGGAAGGGGCCCATGCCGAGCATGCCGTTCTCGCGACTGCAGCGTGCACGCTCGATGCCGTCGGGGATGTAGTTGGAGACCAGCGTCGGGATGCCGATGCCGAGATTGACGTAGAAGCCGTCGCTTCAGTTCCTTGGCGGCGCGGGCGGCCATCTGGTCGCGGGTCCAGGCCATGGTCGTCGGTCTCCTTCAAGCCGCCTTCGCGGATGGTGCGTTGCTCGATGCGCTTGTCGTAGCGGCGGCACCGCAGCACGATGCGCTTCACGTAGATGCCGGGCGTGTGGATCGTGGTCGGGGTCGATCGCGCCGACCGCCACCAGCTCCTCGCACCTCGGCGACGCATGAGTCTTGGCCGGCGGTGGCCATCATCGGATTGAAGTTGCGCGCGGTCTTGCGGATAGACGAGGTTGCCCGCGGCGTCGCCCTTCCACGCCTTCACCAGGGCGAGGTCGGCGAACAGGCCGCGCTCCATGACGTATTCATCGCCGTCGAACTCGCGTACTTCCTTGCCCTCGGCGACCATCGTGCCGACGCCGGTCTTGGTGAAGAAGGCCGGGATGCCGGCGCCGCCGGCGCGGATGCGCTCGGCCAGGGTCCCCTGCGGGTTGAACTCGAGCTGGAGCTCGCCGGAGAGGAACTGCTGGGCGAAGAGCTTGTTCTCGCCGACGTAAGAACTGATCATCTTGTCGATCTGCTTGGTCTCCAGCAGGATGCCGAGGCCCGCGCCGTCGACGCCGGCGTTGTTGGAGATGACAGGTGAGGTTCTTCGACGCCCGAATCGCGCACGGCCTCGATCAGCACGTCCGGGATGCCGCAGAGGCCGAAACCGCCGGACATGATGGTCATGCCGTCCTTGATCTGGCCCGCCAAAGCCTCCCTGGCGGAGGAATAGACCTTCGAACTCATCGCAAATCGCCTCGCTGGGGCCGGACCGGCCCTGTCGCGGGCCGACGGCATCCGGTTGGAAAATGACCGCGGGACAATGGTGGATTTTCCGCGGTGCATCAAGGATGAACCGCCCGTCAGGTTTGCCCCGTTCGGCGGATCAGTAGCCGAGCGTCCGCGGCAGCCAGAGCGCGAGATCCGGCACCAGCGCCACCATGGCCATGGCTGCGGTCATCGCCAGCACCATCCAGATCACCCAGGGAACCGTCGCTTCCATCGGCACCCGCGCGATCTTGCAGGAGACCATCAGGTTGACGGCGACCGGCGGCGTGAACTGGCCGATGGCGATCATCATGGTGAGCGATGACGCCGAACCAGACGAGGTCCCAGGCAGAAGGAATTGGCGATCAGCGGAATGAGGATCGGCAGCAGGATCAGGTAGATCGAGATGCCGTCGAGGAACATGCCGACGATGATCAGCAGGATGACGAGCAGCGCCAGGGTCCCCGTCGCGCCAAGCCCCAGCCCGACGATGGCGTCGGCGATCGGCTGGACGATGCCGAGCGTCGAGATCGACCAGGCGAAGACCGAGGCCAGCGCCACGACGATGAGGATGACGGCGGAGAGCTCGCCCGCCTCCACCAGCATCTCGTAGACGTCGCGCAGGGTGAGCGTGCGGTAGATGAAGAAGCCGATGAAGAGCCCGTAGGCGACGGCGATGACGGCGGCCTCCGTCGGGGTGAAGGCGCCCGAGCGCATGCCGCCGAGGATGACGACGGGCGCCATCAGGCCCCAGAACGCTTCCTTGAACGTGCCCCAGATGGTGAGCGCGTCCTCGGTCTTCCGGGTCTTGCCGCCGAAATCCTTCACCCAGGAAATGATCAGGATCGGCACGATGATGGCGAGACCGGCGAGAATGCCGGGGATCATGCCGGCGGCGAAGATGGCCGGGACCGAGACGCCCGGCACCATCACCGCATAGATGATGAAGGCGATGGAGGGCGGGATGAGGATGTCGGTGGCCGCCGCCGCGCCGACCGTCGAGGCGATGAAGGCGCGGGGGTAGCCGTCCTTCACCATGGAGTCCGTCACCACCTGGCCGACGGCCGCCGAGGTCGCAGGCCCCGAGCCGGAGATGCCGCCGATCACCATGGCGACGAGGACCGAGACGGTGGCGAGCGCCCCGCGCCCGGCGCCGACCAGCGCCGTGGCGAAGCGGACGAGCCTGAGCGCGACGCCGGTGCGGTCGAAGACCGAGCCGACGAGGACGAACATCGGAATGGCGATGAGCGGGTACTTGGCGATGCCGGCATAGACGTTGGTCGGCATGGCGAGGATGCTCTGTCCGGCGAGCCAGATGGCGAGCGCCCCGGCGAGGCCGAGCGAGATGCCGACCGGCACCGCGGCCGCCAGCATGACGAAGAAGGCGGCGAAGAGGACGAGGCCGGTCATGCGTCCTCTCCCCGGGCGAGGCGGACGAAGCGGCCGACGGCGCGGCCGATGACCGCGATCGACAGCAGCGGCATGATCCCGGTGTAGATCCACTGGGGATTGCCGAGGCCGGGCGAGAGCACCTCGAAACGGTACTCGTCCCAGGTCAGGCTGCCGCCATAGATCAAGAGGATGCCGAAGCAGATGATGACCGCCACCATGGCGATCATCTCGAAGCGCCGCCGCGACGCCGGCGCCATGGCGTCGATCATGACGCCGATGCGGATATGGCGTCCCGCCGCGACCGCCAGCGACGAGCCGATCATGGTCACCACCACCATCAGCACCACCGAGTATTCCTCGGTGAAGGCGAAGGAGACGTTGGTGAGGTAGCGCACCACCACGTTGCCGAAGGTGATCAGCGCCATCGCCGCCATGGCTGCGGCGATGAGCATTTCCTCGATCTTCAGCGGGACGCGCGTCTTCGGGATCGGCTGGCTGGCCGTGGGATCGAGTTCGACGGACAAGGGAACAGGCCTTCGGAAAGAAGGCGCAGCCGGCGGGGGGCCGGCGGCGCCCGGGTTGGAGCGATGGAGGGATCAGCTCGCGGCGGCGGCCGCGGCCTCGGCCTTCTTGACGAGATCGGCGCCGACCTGCGCCGCCCACTTGTCGAAGACCGGGCGGGTGGCGCGGGCAAAGGCGCGCTTCTCCTCGGCCGTCAGCGTCACGGTGGCGACACCGCGCTTGGCGAGCTCCTCCAGCGACGACTTGTCGTTGGGATCGAGGATGCCGAGGCCCTTGCGGGTGGCGCCGATCTGCACCTTGGCCGCGTCGCGGGCGCTCTCGCGGACGATCTCCTTGTCGGCGGCCGAGAAGGTCTCCCAGACCGGCTTGGCGACATGGAACAGGCCGGCGTCGACGCAGTAGTTCCAGATCGTCATGTGCTTCTGGGCGAGCGCGTCCATCTTGAGGCCCAGGAACAGGTTAACCGGGTTCTCCGCCCGTCGACGGCGCCGGTGGACAGGGCTGGCTGCAGGTCGGCGAAGGACATCTGCACCGGATTGGCGCCGAGGCCGTTATAGATGTCGGCGAAGATCGCGCCGGCGGCGAAGCGGATCTTCAGGCCCTTCAGGTCGTCCGGCTTCTGGATCGGCCGCTTGGAATTCGACAGCTCGCGGAAGCCGTTCTCGCCCCAGGCGAGCGGCACCACGTCGCGTGTCTCCATGACCTTGAACAGCATCTGGCCGACCTCGCCGTTGACGATGGCGTCGAAGGCCTTGTGGTTCGGCATCAGGAAGGGCAGCGAGAACAGGTTCATCTCGCGCACCTGCGGCGAGATGTTGATGGTCGACGACACCGTGAAGTCGATGATGCCCTGGCGCATGGCCACGAGCTCGCGGGTCTGGTCGCCGCCGACGAGCTGCGAGCCCGGATAGACCTTCACGTTGATGCGGCCGTTGGTGCGCTGCGTCACCATCTCGGCCCACTGGAAGGCGCCCTCGGAGAGCGCGATCGGGCGGTTGCCGACGACCGAGAGCTTGTATTCGGATTTCAGCGTCTGCGCCTTCGACACCCAGGGAGCCATGACGGCGGCGCCGATGCCGGCCACCGCGATGCGCCGCGTGACGACGAGATCAATCTTGCGCTCCGACATGGTGCGCCTCCTTCCACTGATAGCGTTTCTCTCGACTGTGCTTCCGGGCATCTGGCGTCCCGGTTCGTCGCCGGGATCATGGGACGAGCGCGGCGGGGCTGGCAAGGGGCCGTGTGGCCGGTTGTCGCAGTGCGGCCCAGCCATGCCGGGCCGGCGCGGCAGGTGACTCGGCGCTGCTGCGATGCTTCCATGCCGGAAAGACAAGAGCATGTCCTGGGAGGGGCACCATGGAGAAGAAGATCGTCGCGATCACCGGCGGGGCGTCGGGCATCGGCCTCGCCTCGGCCCGTGCGGCGGTGGCCAAGGGCTGGCACGTCGCCGTCTGCGACCGCGACATCAGGGCCCTCGCCAATGCCGAGACGGCGCTCGGCGCCAAGGGCACCTACACCGCCGTCGACGTCACCGACGAAGCCGCCGTCGGGGCACGGATCGGCGAGGCGGCCGGCCGCGGCCGGCTGATCGGCGTCGTCACCTCCGCCGGCCTCGGCGCCGACGTGCCGGCGCTGGAGACGAGCGTCGAGCTGTTCCAGCGGGTCCATGCCGTCAACGTGCTCGGCACCTTCATCACCGCCCGCGCCGCGGCGCGCGTGATGGGCGACATCGGCGGCGGATCGATCGTCACCATCGCCTCCGTCTCCGGCGTGCGCGGCTCCAAGGGGCGCGTCGCCTATGGCTCGTCAAAGGCCGCCGTCATCAACATGACCCAGGGCCTCGCCACCGACCTCGCCCATCTCGGCATCCGCGCCAATGCCGTCTGCCCGGGACCCGTGGAGACGCCGATGGTCGCCGCCATCCATGACCAGGCGACGCGCGAGCACTGGATCCGCCACGTGCCGATGCGCCGCTACGGCTCGGTCGACGAGATTGCATCCCTCGTCGCCTTCCTGCTCGACGGCAGCCAGTCATCCTATGTCACCGGCCAGGCGATCGCGGCCGATGGCGGTTTCGCCGGGGCGGGGCTAACGCGAATCGACACCTGAAACGGCCGTTTTCCGGCAGGGTGCGACGACCTGCCATCGTCCGAAGGGCTGAATTGGCCCGTTCCCGCGCGATATCGCATTGACCCGGCCGTACTCATGAGTAGGTTTGCCGTCGCGACCGGCCCGTCTGGGGCGGTCGCGTGGAACGCATCGGCGTCGAAGACGGCTGAAGCCGCACGGCGCCTCCCAGGGAGGAACTGGCGTTGTCGCCATCGCATCCGGCCGCGCCCGTGCGGCCGCCCGCCGCCCGTCTCGATGTCGAGAACCTGTCGCTGCAGTTCGGCGGCGTGAAAGCGCTCGACGGTGTGGAACTGCATGTCGAGCCGGGCTCGATCACCGCGCTGATCGGGCCCAACGGCGCCGGCAAGACCTCGGCTCTTCAACATCGATCTCGGGCTTCTACAAGCCCGAAGACCGGCACGCGTGCGTGCTCGACGGCCAGGACATCACCCAGAAGTCGCCGGCGCGACGATCGGCCGACGCTCGGGCATCGCCCGCACCTTCCAGAACATCGCGCTGTTCCGCGGCATGACCGTGCTCGACAACATCAAGCTCGGCCGCCACGCGCACCTGACCACCGGCGTCCTCGACGCCTGTCCTCTACTGGGGCAAGGCGCGGCGCGAAGGAAGATGGCGCTGCGTCGCCGAGATCTGAGCGCGACGATCATCGACTTCCTCGAAGCTCCAGGACCTCCGCAACGTTCCGGTAGACCGATGCGCTGCCCTACGGCCTGCAGCAAGAAGCGTGGAACTCGCCCGTGCGCTCGCAATGCGAGCCGCGCATGCTGCATGCTCGACGAGCCCGATCGCCGGCATGAACCAGCGAGGAGACCGAGGACATGGCCCGCGCCATCCTCGACGTGCACGACGAGCGGGGCGTCACCGTCCTGCTGGTCGAGCACGACATGGGCATGGTCATGGACATCTCCGACCATGTCTGCGTGCTCAATTTCGGCCGGCGCATCGCCTCCGGTACGCCGGCGGACGTGCGCGGCAACCCGGAGGTGATCAAGGCCTATCTCGGCGCCGGCGCGGACACTCCGCGCGCGCCCGTCGGCGAGGTGGCGTGATGGCCGTGGAGTTCATCGACATCGTCGAGACGAGCCTTGCCGGCCTCGGCACAGGCTCGCTCATGGCGCTCACCGGCGTCGCCTTCGTCATCATCTACAAGGCCACCAAGGTCATCAATCTCGCCATCGGCGAGATGCTGATGATCGGCGCCTTCGTCTTCTACGGCTTCTCGGCCGGGCTCTCCCTGCCGATCTGGGCCTCGGTGCCGCTGACGCTGGCGGTCGCTGCCGTCATCGGCGGGCTGATCGAGCGGACGATGATCCGGCCCTTGCTGAAGGACAATCCGGTCTCCGTCTTCATGGTGACGATCGGCCTCACTTCGGTGCTGATCGGCGTCGTCGAACTCATCTGGTCGGCCGAGCCGCGGCGCCTGCCCGAATTCCTGCCCTCGCAGCCCATCATCATCGCCGACGCCTTCATCCCCTCGAAGACGGCCTATTCCTTCCTCATCGCCTCGGCGGTCATGGCGGTGCTGATCACCGTCTTCGCCTTCTGGCGCGGCGGCATCGCGCTGCGCGCCACGGCGACCGACCGCGCCGCGGCTTCTTCAGTCGGCATCGACGTGCCCGGCGTCTTCTCCTTCTCCTGGATGCTGGCAGCCACCGTCGCGGCGCTCGCCGGCATCCTCGTCGGCTCGGTCGGCGGCATCTCCTCGGCCATGGGCCTCTTCGGCCTCTCGGTCTTCGTCGTGGTGATCGTCGGCGGCCTCGATTCCATCCTCGGCGCCCTCATCGCCGGCCTCTTCATCGGCTGGCTCGAGGCCATGGTCGGACGCTTCCTCGGCGGCGAGTTCAAGCTGCTCGCCACCTTCTCCATCCTGCTGGTCGTGCTGGTCGTCAGGCCCTACGGGCTGTTCGGCACCCACGAAATCGAGAGACTGTGAGCATGCCGCGGAAAAGTGGGAACCGGTTTTCCGGCAACGGCATGCGGGGGGTCTTCTGATGCGCGTCGGCACCGCCAAGGAGAGCTACGCGGCCGACGAGGGCCTGTTCAAGACCGACACCCAGAAGGTCTGGTTCGGCCTGCTGCTGGCCGCCCTCGTGCTCTATCCGCTGCACGGCTCCAACTACTGGATGTTCCTCGCCGTGCTGGTGATGATCAACGTCATCTCCACCACCGGCCTCAACATCCTCACCGGCTATACCGGCCAGGTCAGCCTCGGCCATGCCGCCTTCATGGCGGTCGGGGCCTATACGGTCGCCTTCTTCGACGGGCGCTTCGGCACGCCGGTGCTGCTCAACCTGGTGCTCGCCGGCGCGGTCGCGGCCTTCATCGGCTATCTCGTCGGCCTGCCCTCGCTGCGCATCAAGGGGCTCTACCTCGCCATCGCGACGCTGGCGGCCGCCGTCATCCTCGGCTTCGTCTTCCTCAACTGGACGCCGGTGACCGGCGGCCTGCGGGGCCTCAACGTGCCGACCGCCCGCATCCTCGGCATCGAGCTGGCGACGCCCGACCGGCTCTACTGGCTGGTCATGCCCATCACCGTGGTCATGGTGCTGGCGGCGAAGAATCTCTTCCGCACCCGCGTCGGCCGCGCCTTCATCGCCATCCGCGACCGCGACATCTCCGCCGAGATCATCGGCATCTCGCTGCTGAAGTACAAGCTGACGAGCTTTGCCATCTCGTCCTTCTACGCGGGCGTCGCCGGCGGCCTCTGGGCCTATCTCTTCCGCGTCGTGACGCCGGAGAGCTTCCCGGCGCTCGCCTCCATCTTCTTCCTCGCCGCGGTCATCGTCGGCGGTGCCGGCACCATCGTCGGCGGCATCTTCGGCGCGGTGTTCATGACGCTGATCCCGGAGTTCCTGAAGCTCTCGGCCACGGCCCTGGTGCCGTGGTTCCCGGACGCCTCGATCTATCTCGCCCCCGTCCGCAACATCATCTTCGGACTGCTCATCATCGGCTTCCTCATCTTCGAACCCATGGGGCTCGCGGAGATGTGGCGCAGGACGCGCCGCTACTTCGCCCTCTGGCCGTTCAGGACGTGAGCCCAACTGACAAGAACCGCCGCCAAGGCGGATTTCCATCCACTGAGGAGACACCCATGACCCGTCTTTCCCGCCGTGCATTCAACCAGCTCGGCCTCGGCGCCGCCCTCGTCTCGACCGCGAGTGGCCGCGCCTTCGCCCAGGCCCCCGAGCTCGTCATCGGCGCCGCCAACCCGATGTCCGGCGTCTTCGCCTTCGCCGGCGTCGAGGGCTTCGAGGGTGGCCGCGACCACTTCGAGTTCGTCAACAAGAACGGCGGCGTCGCCGGCCGCCGCATCCGCTACGTCAACGAGGATTCCGGCTACCGCGTCGACAACGCCGTCGCCATCTTCACCCGCATCACCTCGCAGCATCAGACGCCGGTGTTCTTCGGCGACTCCACCGGCTTCCAGAAGGCCATCAATCCGGAGCTGAACCGCCGCGGCACCACCGTCATGGCCGGCGCCTCCTTCGCCTCCGAGATCGACAATCCCCAGGCCTTCCCCAACCAGTGGATCCCGGGGCCGAACTATTCCGACCAGATGCGCGTGCTGCTGCGCTACATCGCCAGCCAGAAGAAGGGCGCTTCCGTCGTCTTCGTCCACTCCGACACCGAGTTCGGCCGTGACCCGATCGCCGCCGGCGAGGCCGAGGCCAAGCGCCTCGAGCTCAACCTCGTCGAGAAGATCGTGACCCAGCCGGGTTCGGTCGACGTGTCGGGCGACGTGCTGAAGATCCGCCGCCGCAACCCCGACTACGTCATCTTCCACGGCTACGTGCTGCAGCCGATCCCGGAGTTCATGGCGCAGGCCCGCCAGGCCGGCATGACCTCGAAGTTCATGGGCACCTTCTACTCCACCGACACGGTGCTGATGAACCGCGCCGGCGCTGCCGCCGACGGCTACATGGGCGTGTCCTGCTACAACTTCGACGCCGGCGCCAAGGGCGCCCAGATCGAGGCGATCCGCGCCGCCAATGTCGGCAAGACCCGCACCCACGCCTATTACCAGGGCTGGACCAACGCCATGCTGGCGATCGAGGTGCTGAAGCGCACGCTCGCCGCCAACGAGGAGCTGAACGCGGTCAACATGATGAAGCATGCCCGCGCCATCAAGAACTACGACACCGGCGGCGTCTTCGGCGTGCCGATCTCCATGGTCGGCAACTCCTTCCCGCATGGCCGCGTCTACCAGTTCAGCGCCGCCGACAAGATGCTGAAGCCGGCCTCCGACTGGATCACCATCTCCCCCAGCGCCTGATCCCGGCCGGGGCGGCGTGTCGATCACCCGCCGCCCCGCCTCATCCCATCCGCAGAGCCCTGAGATCACCATGGCGACGACCGGCGACCTCATCCTCGAGGTGAACAACATCGAGGTGGTCTACAACAAGGCCATCCAGGCCCTGCGCGGCCTGTCGCTGGCCGTTCCCAAGGGCAAGATCGTCGCCCTGCTCGGCTCCAACGGCGCCGGCAAGTCGACGGTGCTGAAGGCGGTCTCGGCCCTGCTGCCGATGGAGAACGGCCTCGTCACCGAGGGCCGCATCACCTTCGACGGCGAGGCGGTGGAGCAGAGCGCGCCGCACAGGCTCGTGCGCCGCGGCCTGTTCCACGTCATGGAGGGCCGCCGCATCTTCGGCGACCTCACCGTCGAGGAGAACCTGACGGCCGCGACCTACGCCCTGACCGGACGCCCCGACGTCTCCCCGGACTTCGACATCGTCTATCGCTACTTCCCGCGTCTCGCCGAGCGGCGGAAATCCATTGCCGGCTACCTCTCGGGCGGCGAGCAGCAGATGCTGGCGATCGGTCGCGCGCTGGTGGCCAAGCCCCAGCGTCATCCTGCTGGACGAGCCCTCGCTCGGCCTCGCGCCGCTGCTGGTCGAGGAGATCTTCGCCATCATCGCCCGGATCAACGCGGAGGAGGGTGTCTCCATGCTGCTCGTCGAGCAGAACGCCTCCGTCGCCCTCTCCATCGCCCACTACGGCTACATCATGGAGACACGGCCGCATCGTGCATCGACGGGCCGACCGAGAAGCTCACCGCCGACCGCGACGTGCAGGAGTTCTATCTCGGCCTCGCCCACAAGAGCTACCGCGACATCAAGCACTACAAGCGGCGCAAGCACTGGCGGCATGCACGACGGCTGCCGTCGATGCCGAGGCGCGCGCTCGCGCAGCGACCAGCGAAGCACGGCCGCGCGCCAACGCGCCAGGCTGAGCTGACATCAGGCTGGCCGACGCATGCCAGCCGGCGCCGGATTGTCCGCGCGAAGCGCTTCGGCATCTGGCAGCCGACCACCTTCGCCGAATACTGGCTGCGCTCCTGCCACGTCGCCCTCGGCTTCCGCGCGCTCGGCCTCGCCCGCAAGGGCCATGTCGGCGTCATCTCCGAGAACCGCATCGAGTGGGTACTGTCGCAGATGGGGGCCGGCGTGCTCGGCGCTGTGACCGTCGGCGTCTATCCGACCAGCCCCTCCAACGAGGTCTCCTACGTCCTCGACCATTCCGACTGCACCATCGTCGTCTGCGAGGACCAGGAGCAGATCGACAAGGTGGTGGAGGCGCGCGCCGAGCTGCCGAAGGTCAGGAAGATCATCGCGCTCGAGAACCGCGGTCTCGCGGGTTACGAGCCCGGCCTCGTCATGACCTTCGACGAGGTCGAGGCGCTGGGCCGCGCCGAGTACGAGACAAACCCCGGCATCGTCGACGAGCTGATGCGCGAGCATTCGCTCTCCGACATTGCTCTACTCATCTATACATCTGGATCAACCGGAAAGCCGAAGGGGGCCATGCTCTCCTTCCGCAACATCCGCGCCGGCGCCAACGGCCTGCTCGACCGCTACGGCATCGGCCAGGGCTGGACGACGCTGTCCTACCTGCCGCTCTGCCATGTCGCCGAGCAGGCGACGACGATCTTCGGCCCGCTCTATTCCGGCAGCCAGGTCAACTTCGGCGAATCCCTGCGCACCGTGCAGGAGGACCTGCGCGAGG
Organism: Phreatobacter sp.; assembly: GCA_965284145.1. Lineage (GTDB taxonomy): Bacteria > Pseudomonadota > Alphaproteobacteria > Rhizobiales > Phreatobacteraceae > Phreatobacter. The sequence goes on along the minus strand of CBDIRH010000003.1, from coordinate 759,148 downwards.
TCGCGCCGATGAGCTTCCTCGGCGTGCCGCGCATCTGGGAGAAGATGCATTCCGGCATCCGCGTGAAGATGTACGAGGCGCGCCCGGTCCAGAAGTGGCTCTACAAGGCGGCCTTCGACCTCTGCACGCCCTTCGCCGACAAGCCGCGCAACCAGTGGACGCTCGCCGACAAGGCGAAGTTCGCGCTCGCCTATGCGCTGGTGTTCCGGGCGCTCAACAACGCCATCGGGCTGACCCGCTGCCGTGTCGCCTTCACCGGCGCGGCGCCGATCTCGCCCGAGGTCATCCGCTTCTTCCGCATTATCGGCGTGCCGCTGGTGGAGATCTACGGCATGACCGAAACCTCAGGCGGCATCCTCGGCCAGACGCCCGACGACGTCGTCGTCGGCACCGTCGGCAAGGCGATGAAGGGCACCCAGGTCCAGCTCGCCGAGGACGGCGAGATCATGGCCCGTGGCGCCACCATCTTCGAGGGCTACTACAAGAACGAGGAGGCGACCCGCCAGACCATCGTCGACGGCTGGCTGCGCACCGGCGACGTCGCCGAGATGCAGGGCGGGCACTTCAAGATCGTCGACCGCAAGAAGGACATCATGATCACCGCCGGCGGCAAGAACCTGTCGCCGACCGAGATCGAGCATGCGGTGAAGATGAGCCCCTTCATCAAGGAGTGCATCGTCTTCGGCGACCGCCAGAAATATGTCGCGGCCCTGATCCAGATCGACATGGAGACGGTCGGCAAGTGGGCCGAGATGAAGGGCATCGCCTTCACCAACTACAAGAACCTGTCGCAGGCGCCGCAGGTGATCGAACTCGTCCAGCAGGCCGTCGACAAGGCCAACGAGACCCTGGCGCAGGTCGCCAACATCCGCCGCTTCGAGATCCTCGACAAGGAGCTCGACCACGACGACGGCGAGGTCACCGCGACGATGAAGGTGCGCCGCAAGGCCATCGAGGCGAAATACGCCGACGCCATCAGGCGCCTCTACGCGTGAGGCGGCTGGCGCTCCGTCCGGGGCGCCCTGCACGAGGCAAGTGCGTCCTTCGAGGCTCGCCCCCGGACGATGCCGACGCATCGCCGGGAGCTCGCACCTCAGGATGAGGATGTTTGCGACCTGCACGGCGGCCAGGGCGCACGGCCGGCACCGCCTCATGGTCGCTGATGCCAGTCACCACCCTCCTCATCCTGAGGTGCGAGCGTCAGCGAGCCTCGAAGGACGCACTTCGTTGGTGCAAGGCGCTTGCCGCCTGGCGGGTGCGTATCCGGCAACCGCGCTTGCTCAAATGAGCGTCGTCAAACTCCCAGTTCCCGCCCCGCTTCCGTCACCATCAGCACCTTGCCGCCGCGTCCGCCCTCGCCGGCGAGGGTCATGGCGCGGACGGCTTCCGCCATCGGCACCACGGCGGAGACCGGCGTCGTCAGCGTGCCGTCGGCCATGCCCTTCGCCACCCGCCCGTAGACCTCGGCGATGCGGGCGCGCCCGGCGTCCTGGAACCAGTGGATCAGCCAGAAGCCCTTCAGCGTGATCTTGCGGAAGATGAGGTGCTGGGCGTCGATCCGGCACTGTTCGCCGGAGAGAAGCCCGTAGTTCACCACCGTGCCGCCCTCGGCGAGCCCGCCCGCCATGACGCCGGTCGCAGCGCCGCCGATGGCATCGATCGCAAGCTTCACCGGCGCGCCGCCGGTCGCCTCCTGAACCCGCTTGCGGAAGGCGCGGGCGTCCTCCAGCGCATCGGCCAGCACCACCGTTCCGCCCGCCGCCTTCACACCCTCGACCGCGCTGTCGCGCCGGACGACGTTCAGCGTTTTGATGCCGCGCTGCTTCGCAAGCTTCACGAGGAAGGTGCCGACGGCGGAATTGGCCGCGTTCTGCATCAGCCAGTCGCCGGGCTGCAGCGCCACCTGGTCGGAGAGCAGCGCCTCGGCGGTGGCGGGGTTGCCCTTCAACATGGCCGCCTGCTTCAGGTCGATATCGGCCGGCAGCTTCATGACGAGCGAGGCCTTCATCGTCACCCGCTCGACCCAGCAGTTGAGGATCATCGGCGAGACGATGTCGCCGACGGCAAGGCCGCTCACGCCCTCGCCGACCGCGGCGATACGGCCCACCGCCTCGCCGCCGGGGATGAAGGGCAGCGGCGGCCGCGAGGTGCCGTAGAGCCCCTGGATCTGCAGGAGGTCGGAGGGGTTGATGTTGAGCACCAGCATCTCCACCGTCACCTCGCCCGGTCCGGGCGCTGCCGGCTCGGGCAGGTCCTTGAGGCGGATGGTGGCGGCGGGATCGCCGAACCCCTCGATGACGATGGCCTTCATGCTGCCTTCCTCCGCTGCGGCTGGAGCCGTCTCGTTCGATGCCTGGCTCAGTCGGCAAAGCCGACGAAGCGATAGTCCGGCGCCGAGGTGTTGTGCCGGCTCGGCACGGCGCGGGTCAGCTTCATCTCGATGCCCTCGCCGCCGCGGAAGTCCATCACCGGGGCTTCCTGCCAGCGGTTGGCGCCGGCCGCCCGCCATTCGACGCGGGCGCCGTCGGCATTGGTCTCGGTCACATACATGGAGCGGAGGGTGGCGAAGGCGCGGCCGGTGATCGGCTGTGACAGCACGACGTCCAGCGACACGCGGGTGCGGTCGAGGCCGGCGACCTTCACCTCGGCGGACCCGCCGAGCTTGAAGTCGAGGTGGAAGGTCAGCGTCGCCGGATCGAAGCGGATGGCCCGCATGTTGACGATCGGTCGCTGCATCACCTCGATCGGCCCGAGGATCATGGAGGTGCCGTAGACGATGTCGGTGAGATTGGCCGGCGGCTGCGGCTTCAGGCGCCAGTAGCCATCGACCGGATAGATGACGAGGAACTCGTAGGGGGCCTTGCCGGGCTCCTTGTGGTAGAGCTGCACCAGATGGAAGTCGTCCTCGGTGCGGTTGCCGACCGTGAAGGGCACCCGGTCCGGCCGCCAGAACTTGTCGAAGGTGATGCCGAGCACCTTGATCCGCTCGTCCTCGTACATGACGACGTCGCGGGGATTGAAGCGGAAGTCGGCCTTGTCGGTGATGGTGCAGTCGGTGAAGTCCGGCGCGGTGATGTCCTGCACGATGGTGCCGACGGCCGCCGGATGCAGCGCCTCGACGCGGAACCGCCTCACCGTCGCGCCATGCAGCCTCAGGTCGACATTGTCCTCCTCGGCGCAGAGCGTCGGCACGCTCTCATTGGCGATCCGGACGCTGGCGGGCGCGGCGAGGGCCGGCGGGACAAGCATGGCGGAGGCGCATGCGATCAGGCCGGCGAGAAGGATGGGACGGGTCATTCAGGGGCTCCTCGCCCCTTCGCCTAGCAGGCCGCGGCCGCCGCGCAAAGCTGCTTCTTGCCGCGGTCAGTTGCGGTCGTCGGGGAGCACCGGCAGGGCGTGGAACTCGATGCCTTCCTCGGCCAGTTCGCGCGCCTCCTCGGGCGTCGCCTGGCCATAGATCGAGCGGTGTTCGGTCTCGCCGTAGTGGATCTTGCGGGCCTCCTCGGCGAAGCGGTCGCCGACGGGATCGGCCGTCTTGACAATGTGCTCGCGCAGCTCGCGGATCTTGGCGCGCAGCTCTTGCTCGATCGGCGAGACCTTGGCCACCGGTTCGGGAAGGGGAGCGGGCACCGGCGGGCCGGCGACCGGCACGGGTTCGGGACGGCGGTCCCTGCGCGCCACCTGCGGCGCCATCAGCGCCTTGTCGACCTTCGTCGAGCCGCAGACCGGGCAGGCGACGAAGCCCTGCTTGCGCTGCGCCTCGTAGCTCTCCGAGGAGGGAAACCAGCTCTCGAACTCGTGCGCTTTCTCGCAGTGGAGGGCGTATCTGATCATGGGATGTCGGCGATGCTGAAGACGCGGCCATTGGCGAGCGAGGGGATGCGTCCGCGCGTCTCGCCAACCTTGGCCGGATCGATCTCGGCGAGGATCACGCCCGGCTCGTCGTGGTCGGCCTCGGCGAGGATGCGGCCCCAGGGATCGACGATGAGGCTGTGGCCATAGGTCGCCCGGCCGCAGGCATGCATGCCGCCCTGCGCCGCCGCGACGACGAAGGCGCCGTTCTCGATGGCGCGCGCCCGCATCAGCACGTGCCAGTGCGCCTCACCCGTCGGCACGGTGAAGGAGGAGGGGATGGCCATGACGCCGGCACCTTGCTCGGCCAGCGTCCGGTAGAGATGGGGAAAGCGCAGGTCGTAGCAGATGGTGACGCCGAGCCGTGTCCAGGGCAGGTCGGCCATCACGGCGACGTCGCCCGGCGCATAGGCGGCGGATTCCCGATAGGTCTGGCCGTTGGGCAGATCCACGTCGAACATGTGGATCTTGTCATAGGCGGCCACCACCTCGCCGTCCGGCGAGATGACATAGGCGCGGTTGGCCGCCTGACGCTCGCCGATGCGGATGGCGAGCGAGCCGACATGCAGCCAGATGCCGAGCGCCATTGCCTCGGCCTGGAACAGCGGGATGGAGGCGTCCTCCGCTTCCGACCGGATCTCCTCGAAGAACTTTGGCCGGTCCGGCTGGAGGATGTTGGTCATCTCCGGCGTCTGCACGTAATGCGCCCCGGCGCGCGCCGCCTCGCGGATCAGCGCGATGGCCTGCTCGACGCTCGGCTTCACCGTGACGTCGGCGCGCATCTGCACGCAGGCGGCCGTGAAGGGACCTGTGATCGCCTCCGCCATGGGTCAGGCAGCCAGCATCGGATCGAGCTTGCCGGCGCCGTCCAGCGCATGGATGTCGTCGCAGCCGCCCACATGGGTGCCGCCGATGAAGATCTGCGGCACGGTGGAGCGGCCGCCGGACTTCTGGATCATCTCGGCGCGGCGCTCGGGATGCTTCTGGATGTCGACCTCGGTGAAGGCCGCGCCCTTCTTGCGCAAGAGGTCCTTCGCCGCATGGCAGTAGGGGCAATAGTCCTTGGTGTAGACGACGATCTCGGGCATCGCGGCATCCGTGGCTGTGTCACCTCACCGTCAGATATGGACCGCGAAGGGGCCCTCCACAACCCTCGCCGCCGTCAGCACGTCGATGCGCGCCGCGCCGGCCCGGCGCAGGACGCGGCAGCAGGCCTCGAGGGTCGCGCCGGTGGTCAGCACGTCGTCGACCAGCACCAGCCGCCGGCCGCGCACCCAGCCCTTGCGGTCCTCGGCGATGCGGAAGGCGCCGGTGACGTTTTCCAGCCGCTGCGCCCGCGTCAGGCCCACCTGATGGCGGGTGCGGCGCACGCGCTTCAGCAGCAGCGGCTCGTTGGCGATGCCGGTGCGCATCGACAGGTGCCGCGTCAGTTCCGCCGCCTGGTTGAAGCGCCGGGCGACGAGGCGCGTCCAGTGCAGCGGCACCGGCACCAGCGCGTCGGCATCGGCGAGAAGCTCCCGGCCGGCCGCGGCCATCCAGCCCGACAGCGCCACCGCGACCTCCAGCCGGTCGCCATATTTCAGCCCGTGAATGAGGGCGCGGCCGACATCGTCGAAGCGGAAGGCGGCGCGCGCCCGGTCGAAGGCCGGCGGGTTGGCGATGGCCTCGGGCGACAGCGTGCCGGGACCGAGGTCGAAGGCCAGCGGCGTGCCGAGCCGCTCGCAGACCGGCGCGGTGATGAAGGCGACGCCCTTCCAGCAATGGGGGCAGAGGGCGTGGTGGCTGCCGACGGGGTTGCGGCAGGCAAGGCAGAGCGGTGGCAGCAGCCAGTCGACGGCGCGGGACAGGCCGTGGGCCATCCGCCGCCGGATCGGCTCCCTCGTCGCCAGCCTCTCGTCGCGACCGTCCATCCGGAAAGCCTAGCGGCTGCGGCGGTCAGGCGTCAGTCGGAGAAATCCGCCCCCCGAAATGAAGAAAGCCGCCGTGAACGGCGGCTTTCCCAGCAGAGGACGGCAAGTGCCGGTCAGGCGTGGCCGGAGATCCACTGCTTCAGCGCGGCCTGCGGAGCCGCGCCGGTCTTGCGGTCGACCATCTGGCCGCCCTTGAAGATCATCAGCGTCGGAATGGACATGATGCCGTAGTTCGACGCGATCTTCGGGTTCTCGTCGACATTGACCTTCACGATCTTCACCTTGTCGCCCATCTCGGCCGAGATCGCGTCGAGGGCCGGGGCGATCATGCGGCAGGGGCCGCACCAGGGCAGCCCAGAAATCGACCACGACGGGCGTGTCCGACTTGATGACGTCGGTGTCGAAGGATGCATCGGTGGTGGCGGCAACGGCGCCCATGGCGGATCTCCCTGATATCCGGAGGAATCGGATTCTTGACGCAGAAGGTAGGGGGCGCGGTGTCCGGGTTCAAGGCTCCGCGGCGCGATGTTCACCGCCTCGTGACGCTTCTCAGCGTCTCGCATAGGCCTGCCATGCCCGTTCCACGGCCAGCGCGATCAGGCCGATGAGAAGCCCCCAGAAGGCCGCGCCGACCCCGCCGATGGTGACGCCGGAGGCCGCCACCGCAAAGGTGAGGAGGGCGGGGAAGCGCGTCCGCTCGTCCCCCATGGCGACCGCCAGCGACCCCATCAGCGCGCCGGTGAGGGCAAGGCCCGCGACGGTCGCCACCAGCGCCTTCGGCATGGCGGCGAACAGCGCCACGAAGAAGCCGGCGAAGGCGGCGATGCCGATGAAGGCGAGGCCGTAGACGATGCCCGCCGGCCAGCGCTTCGCCGGATCGGGATGGGAATCCGGCCCGGCCGCGATGGCCGCGGTAATGGCCGCGAGATTGTGCGGATGGGCGCCGAAGAAGGCAGAGACGAGTGAGCCGAAGCCGGTGGCGGCGATGATCGGCCCGACCTTCGGATCATAGCCGGAGGCGCGCAGCACGGCGATGCCCGGCAGGTTCTGGCCGGCCATGGTGACGAGGTAGAGCGGCAGGCCGAGGCCGATGAGCACCGAGGGCGAGAAGGCCAGCGCGTCATCCATTCGAGCCGGGCAAGCCCCGCACCGCTCGGCAGCGGTCCGGCGAGGCCGAGGGGATAGGTCAGGGCGACGCCGGCTACCACGACGACGAGCATGGCGCTCGCCGCATGGACGAGCCGCATGACGAGGAAGATCGCCACCAGCGGCAGCACCAGCCAGGGCGCGGCGGGAACCGCCAGGGCCACGTCCATGACGAACTTGACGAGGATGCCGGCCAGCATGGCGGAGGCGAGGGAGGCGGGCAGCCGCGCCACGAGGTCGCCGAGCGGCCTGACGAGACCGGTCGCGAGGATCAGGACGGAGGCGAGGACGAAAGCGCCGACCGCCTCGGGAAAGGCCACTCCCGACGAGGCGCCGATCAGCGCCGCGCCGGGCGTCGACCAGGCCAGCACGATGGGGATGCGATAGCGCCAGGTCAGCGCCATGCCGCCGAGGGCCTTGGCCAGGGAGATGGCGGCGAGCCAGGAGATGGTCTGCCCCGGCGTCGCCCCCACGGCCTGCGCCGCCGCGATCACCAGCGCCACGGTGCTGGCCGTGCCGACCAGCGGCGCGACGATGCCTGCGGCGAAGGTGGAGAGCGTCAGGGGCATGGCCGGCTCGGCGGAAACGACGAAGGGACGTCGCTTCTATCGCCTGCCGGGCCGCTGCGACAGCCTGCCGGGGAATGGCACCGATGCGGCGGGGCGCGTCAGGCCGCCGGAGCCGCCATCGCCTGCGCCGCCGCGGCCTGCTTGCGCAGCTTGCGCGCGCCCAGCGGCCAGCCGAGCAGGAGGAGCGGCAGGCCGAGGCCGAAGGCGATCGTGCCGCGCTCCGCCCACTCGGCGAGCGCCCCGGCGCGCTTCCTGACGGCGGTGTCGTAGGCGACCAGGACACGGCCCCCGCTCGCCAGCGCATAGACGTCGCGGTCGCCGTCGAACTCCGCCTTCACCGGGCGGTTGATGATCGACACCACCTGGTCGCGCGAGATCTCGTCGGACGGCATGGTGAGCGTGATCGGTGGCGCGCCGCCGGCCGGGGTCACCGTGAACTGGAAGTCGACGCCCGTCACCGAGGCGCTCTGGCCGCGGCGACGGCTGGTGCGGGTGATCTGCTTGGCTTCCGTGACGATGCCCTCGACCGTCTGCAGCGCCGAGCGGGCGGGAAGCTCGCTCGCCTTGCCGTAGGCGAAGAGTCCGCCGCCGGCGAGGATGAGAAGGAGGCCTATGCGGCCCACCCAAGAAGCGATGATCGCGGAGACAATGGCCATGGCCTGCCGCCCTTCCGTTCACTGCTGAAGTCGCCCGCCGGAAAGGCTTGCATGACCTAGCGTAAACGACAAGAGCCCGGCGCTTGGCCGGGCTTCGAACGGGTTCGGTGGACAGGATCAGGCGGCGACGCGCGCGAGGAAGGCATCGACCGCGAGGCGCAGCCGCTCCGAGGTCGCGCCGAGCTCGCCGGACACCTCGCCGATCTCCTCGGAGGTCGCCTTGCTGGTGGCGATGGCGGTCCGCACCTGGTCGACCTGGCGGCGGAGATCGTCGGTGGCCGTCGTTGCCGCCATGGTCTGGGCGCGCACCGCGTTGGTCGCATCGACATTCGCTCCCACCATGACATTGACGGCCCGCGTGTCGCGCTCGACGGTCTCGACGCGTCCGGCGATGTGACGGATGGAGGCGACCGCCTCGTCCGTGCTGCCGCGGATCCGGCCGATCTGCACCTCGATCTCGGCGGTCGCCTTGGCCGTCTGGCCGGCGAGCTGCTTCACCTCGCTGGCGACGACCGCGAAGCCCTTGCCGGCCTCGCCGGCGCGCGCCGCCTCGATGGTGGCGTTCAGCGCCAGCAGGTTGGTCTGCGATGCGATGGCCTCGATCAGGGTGACGACGTTGCCGATGCGCCCGGCCGCCTCGACCAGTTGCTCGACCTTGCCGTCGGCCTCCTGCGCCACCCGGGCGGCCTCGGCCACCTCGCTGGCGCAGGCCTCCAGCGAGTGGAGGGAATCCTCCATTCGCGTGCTCATCGCCTCACTCTCCGCGGTGACGCCGGCGAGGTCGCTGGCGACCCGCGCACCGGCGTCGAGAACGACTGTCGTTGCTTCCTCCGCCTGGTCCGTCACCGTCATCAGCCGCGACGAGGCGGTGGACATGCGGTTGGCCTTGGCGGCGAGATCGGCAAGCACCTGGCCGACCGCCTGGCGGAACTCGGCGATGGCGCGGCGCTCCTCCTCGACATGCGCGGCGAGGTCGGCGGAGGCCGCCTCGCGCTGGCGGCTGGCCTCGAGGGCCCGGGTCTGCTCGACAAGGCCCCGTACCGAGGCGGCGAGGATGCCGATCTCGTCCTTCCGGTCGGCCACGGGCAGGGGGACGTCGAGATCGTCCCGCTGCACTTCGCCGATGGTCCGGGCGACCTCGGCGATCGGCTGCGCGATGCGGCGGGTCATGTTGAGCGCCAGGGCTGCCGAGACGAGGATGGCGAGCAGCAGGACGCCGCCGACGCCGTACTGGAACATGCGGGCCTCAGCGAGGGCATAGGCAACCTTGGCCTCGACGTGGGCGTCGATCTTCTGCGAGATGGCGCCGCGCAACCGGCCGATCTGGGCGCGGATTTCCTGCAATTCGTCGGCCTGCGCCGTGCGGGAGGCGGCATCGCGCGGCATGGCGGAGACCATGGCGATGGCGCCGTCGTGGTACTGCTTGTAGAGCGCCAGCATCCGGTCGATGTCGGCCTTCGCCGCAGCGGGCAGGTCCGTCGACTTGTTGGCGGCCATCAGCCTCTGGGCATTGTCCGCATAGGTCCGGAGCTTCTTCAGCGTCTCGTCCCGGAATTCCCGGTCCATCGTGCCGGCGATGGCGGCATAGTTGGTGAGCGCCCTCAGTTCCTCGTTGGCAAACGTCGCCATCAGATGGTTCTGGACGGTCCGGCGCGCCGCGTTCAGCGAGTCCGCGCCACTGTGCAGCGCGAGGCTCAGCCAGAGCGCCAGAGCGCCCATGATCGCGACAAGGCAGGTGAAGCCGGCCGCGATTGCGGCAAACCTCATTCGCAGTGATGTCATGTGATTGTTCCCTTCCCTAACGGAATAGATAGGGAAGGGCGGTTAACGCTTGGTGTCGTCCCGCCGGTGGCCGGCACGGGTAGAGGGGGTCCGGACTGCAGCGGGGCGCGCATCAGGCAAGTGCGTCCTTCGAGGCTCGCTCGCTTCGCTCTCTCGCACCTCAGGATGAGGAGGGTGGTGATCGGCATGTCGGCCGTCGAAGCGGAACGGTCCGCGCGTCGAACAACCGCGATGCCATTCACCCACCCCCTCATCCTGAGGTGCGAGAGAGCGAAGCGAGCCTCGAAGGACACACTTCGTTGATGCAAGGCGCCCAAAAGGAAAAGGCCCGGCACATGGCCGGGCCTTTCCTCATGCTCGCCGTCCGTAGGCCGGCTCAGTAGCGGTACAGGTCGCCGCTTGAACGGGCCGGCCTCGCGGCACGCCGATGTACTCGGCCTGGTCCGGGGTGCAGCTTGGTCAGCTTGGCGCCGACCTTCTCGAGGTGCAGCGCCGCCACCTTCTCGTCGAGGAGCTTGGGCAGGGTGTAGACCTTCTTCTCGTACTTGCCCGGGTTGGTCCAGAGCTCGATCTGGGCCAGCGTCTGGTTCGAGAACGAGGCCGACATCACGAAGCTCGGATGGCCGGTGGCGTTGCCGAGGTTCACCAGGCGGCCTTCCGACAGGACGATGATGCGCTTGCCGTCGGGGAACTCGACCTCGTCGACCTGCGGCTTGACGTTGTGCCACTTGAAGTTACTGCAGGTTGGCGATCTGGATCTCGCTGTCGAAGTGGCCGATGTTGCAGACGATGGCGCGGTGCTTCATCGCCTGCATGTGGTCGACGCGTGATGCACGTCGACGTTGCCGGTCGCGGTCACGAAGATGTCGGCGCTCGGGCGCCGCCTCTTCCATGGTCACGACCTCGTAGCCTTCCATCGCCGCCTGCAGCGCGCAGATCGGATCGATCTCGGAGACCATGACGCGGCAGCCGGCCTGGCGCAGCGAAGCGGCCGAGCCCTTGCCGACGTCGCCGAAGCCCGCGACCATCGGCCACCTTGCCCGACATCATGACGTCGGTGCCGCGGCGGATGCCGTCGACCAGCGATTCACGGCAGCCATAGAGGTTGTCGAACTTCGACTTGGTCACCGAGTCGTTGACGTTGATCGCCGGGAACAGCAGCGTGCCGTCCTTCGGCCATGCTCGTAGAGGCGATGCACGCCCGTGGTGGTCTCCTCGGTCACGCCCTTGATCGCGGCGCCGAGCTTGGCGTACCAGCCCGGGCTTCTCTTCAGCTGGTCTTGGCGATCGCGTTGTAGAGGACTTCCTCTTCCTCGTTGGTCGGCTTGGCGATGAAGCGACGGCGTCCTTCTCCGCGCTGCGGCGCCGAGATGGACCAGCAAGGTGGCGTCGCCGCCGTCGTCGAGGATCATGTTCGGCTCGCCGCCGTCGCCCCAGTCGAAGATCTTGTGCGGTGTAGTCCCAGTACTCCTCCAGGCTCTCGCCCTTGATGGCGAAGACCGGCGTGCCGGCCTTGGCGATCGCCGCGGCGGCATGGTCCTGGGTCGAGAAGATGTTGCACGAGGCCCAGCGGACGTCGGCGCCCAGCGCCTTCAGCGTCTCGATCAGCACGCGCGGTCTGGATGGTCATGTGCAGCGAGCCGGCGATGCGCGCGCCCTTCAGCGGCTGCTTCGGGCCGTATTCCTCGCGGATCGACATCAGGCCCGGCATCTCGGTCTCGGCCATGTCGAGTTCCTTGCGGCCGAAGGGAGCGAGCGAGATGTCCTTGACGATGAAGTCCTTGCCTTGGTCGAGAGCCATGATGTCCTCAAAAGTGCGCGCGGGCGGAAGCGGGCCGGCGGAATGTCCGGCTTGTCGCGCGGGGCTGTAGCATGGGCCGCGGCGAGAGGCAATAAAGACATAAAGATTTCTTTATGTCCGGGCCAGAGTGGTGAATGAGGGCCCGCTCTGCGTTTCGTCTGTGAAATTCACCCGCGCCCTGACCGCGTCACTGCGGAAATCTTGGTCTGTCACATGCCTCACGTCTGCGGGGCAGTAACCTCCAGCACCGCCATGGAGAACCTGACGGGGGTCTTCCCAGCATTGGCGTATGAATGGGACCGGTCGGTCCTGCACCGGGCGGCCTGACCAGCCACAAGCGTCACTGTTTCTCCCTCGACGGCAATTTCGAGGCTACCCTCGGAGACGCTGACCAGTTCCCAGGTTCCTGGGCTGTGCCCGTCCGACTGGTGACGATCCCCCGGCGCCAATGTCCAGTGCCACAGCTCGAACATCGTCGGACCCGAGAGGGAGGCAGCAAGCCGTCCTTCACCTCCAGCGCGAGAATTCCACAGGGTGGCCGGTGTCGTCGCCTCGAGGGCGCTGGCCGAACGGGGTAGCGGGCCCGGCGCGATGAGGTCGGCGACCGAATGGTTCAGCGCTGCCGCGAGCTTGCACAGCACGCCGATGCTCGGATTGGCTTTCCCCTGTTCGAGAGTGACAACCGTCCCCTTGGATACCCCGGACGCCCGCGCCAGGGCGTCCAATGTCAGGCCACGCTGATCACGAAGCGAGCGGATACGGTCCGCCAGCGTCCGTGCCATGCCTTCATCGAACTGAGCTGATCCGTTGGTCATTATAATGACTTTTCCCTTGCGGCGATCGTTTGGTCATTATAATGACCATTGTGCAAGCCCACAATTGTCTGCGTGGCTCTTCGAGCCGATGAACTCAGGAAAGGCCACTCATGCGCATCGAGACCCTGTCGATCCACGCTGGACGTCATGTTGATCCCGCAACCGGCTCCATCTCGCTGCCCTTGCACACGAGTACGACCTTTGAACGATCGGCAGATGGGAGTTTTCCTTCGGGCTTCGAGTACACCCGCGACGCCAATCCGACGCGCAACGCCTTTGAAGTCGCGATGGCCGCTCTTGAAGGTGGCGCATCGGCTGTCGCCTTCGCATCCGGGATGGCAGCGATCGCCGCCATCTTGGACGCTCTCACAAGGCCTGGTCGCGTCATCGTTCCGGATGATATGTATTTTGGCATCCGCTCGCTGATCGAAGAGACCGATATCGGCCGCCGGTATCAGTTCACCCCCTGCGACATGCGGGATCTCCAGTGCCTGCGGGAAACCATCGCCTCCGCGCCTACCAGCCTTGTCTGGATTGAAACACCTTCCAATCCGCTGATCAGGGTCGTCGACATAGCCTCCGTTTGCGCAATGGCTCGCGAGGCCGGTGCGGTTGCGGTGGTCGATAACACCTGGGCTACCCCGGTGCTGCAACGTCCGCTCGAACTTGGTGCTGATGCGGTCGTGCATTCCGCGACCAAGTACATAGGCGGTCACTCGGACCTGATGGCTGGCGTTGTGGTCTTGCCAAATGGCTCCCCGCTCGATCGTCCCTTGCGCATGGTGCAGAGACATAGAGGCGGCGTCGCTGCCCCCTTCGATTGCTGGCTTGCCCTACGTGGACTGCAAACGCTGCCCCCGCGGATGAAGGCTCATTGCTCCGGTGCGCTGGAAGTCGCGAAGTCGCTGACCCGGCATGACATGGTCGAAACGGTTCTCTATCCGGGCCTGCCGAGCGATCCCGGGCATGGCTTGGCGTGCAGGCAGATGTCCGGCTTCGGCGGCATGGTGTCGTTCATCGTGCGCGGTGGCGAGGCCAACGCGATGGCGGTTGCCGCGAGGCTGAAGCTCATCACCCGCGCGACGAGCCTCGGTGGCACGCATTCTCTCGTTGAACACCGCGCCTCTGTCGAAGGTCCGCAGTCGATGGCGCCGCCGGGCCTTCTCCGACTGTCGATTGGGCTTGAGCACCCCGAGGACATTCTCGACGATCTGCGGCAGGCGCTAGATCACCCAACGCCATTTTATCGCTCGTGATCTACGCCCTGCGTCCCGGTGAGGGTTTCATACAGAACCGGTCGTACCTGTTCGGGTGACAAACTTCGGTGAAGGACCGCCTCAGCCCCCTCACGCCACCTCGTCGACCAGCTCCCCCAGCGCCTTCGCCGCGTCCATCGGCGCCTGGCGCGTGTCGGACAGCACCTTGCCGTCCCTGAACCGCACGACGCGGCTCGCGAAGGTCGCGACATCCGGCTCGTGGGTGACGATCAGCACCGTCATGCCCTGCCGGTTGAGATCCTGGAACAGTGCCATGATCTCCAGCGAGGTGCGGCTGTCGAGGGCGCCGGTCGGTTCGTCGGCGAGCAGGACCTTGGGGCTGTTGACCAGCGCCCGGGCGATGGCGACACGCTGCTGCTGGCCGCCCGAGAGCTGGGTCGGCAGGTGGTGGACCCGCTCGGCGAGGCCGACCTTGGCGAGCGATTCCTCGGCGCGCTTCCGCCGTTCGCGGCGCGCAACGCCGGCGTAGACCATCGGCAGGGCGACATTGGCGAGGGCGTCCTGCCGGTCGAGCAGGTTGAACTGCTGGAAGACGAAGCCGATCTTGCGGTTGCGCACGTCGGCCAGGGCATCGGCCGACATGGCCGAGACCTCCTCGCCGTCGAGCACGTAGCGGCCGGCGGTCGGTCGGTCGAGGCATCCCACGAGGTTCATGAAGGTCGACTTGCCCGAGCCCGACGGCCCCATGACGGCGACGAACTCGCCCTCCGCCACGTCGACGGAGACGCCCGCCAGCGCCGTGACCACCTGGTCGCCGAGCGTGTAGTGGCGGGCAAGGCCGGCCGTCTCGATCAGCGGCATCAGAACATCCGGAAGCCGCGCGGACCGGCCGGCGTGCCGCCGGGCGCCTGGCCCGTGCCGATGATGACCTCGCGGCCCGGCTCGATCTCGCCGGAGATGACCTCGGTCGTCGCGCCGTCGGTCACGCCGGTGCGCACCGCGATCGGCTGCGGCCTGCCGTCGGCGCCCGCCACGAAGACGCGGCCGGCAAGACCGCCATCGGCGCCGCGCGAGCCGTCGAAGCGGGCGCGGATGTCGGCGAAGCCCTTGCGCTGGTCGGCGGTCAGCACCGCCTCGATGCGGCGGCCCATCTCGGTGCGGATGGTGCGGATGCGCTCGATGCGCTGCGTGCGGTCGATGGAGGGGTCCATCAGCGCGCGGAACTGCGGCCGGGCATCGGCGACGATGGCGTCGATCTGCTCGCGCTGCGCCGGTTCGAGGGCGAGCTCCGTCTTCAGCGTCTCGACGAATTCGCCGATCTGGCGGCCGCCCTGCTGCTGGCCGCCCCCGCCGCCGCCCGGTCCGCGGCCCATGGCCGGGGGACCGAAGGGATTGGCCGCCGGGCCGGCCGCCTGGGGCCTCTCGGCCGGGGTGCCGGCGGGCCGCCAGCGCAGCGCCGCATTGGGCACCCGCACCACGCCCTCGCGCCGGTCGGTGATGATCCTGAGCGTCGCGGTCATGCCCGGCAGCAGTTCCATGCGCGGGTTCTGGAAGGAGATGACCGCCGTGTAGATGACGACGTTCTGCACCGTCTGCGACCCGAGGCGGACGAGCTTCACCTCGCCGCGGAAGTCGCGGCCGGGATAGGCGTTGACGGTGAAGGTCACGGCCTGGCCGGTGCGCACGCGGCCGACATCGGCCTCGTCGACATTGGCGTAGATCTCCATCGAACGCAGGTCCTGCGCCACGAGGAAGAGCGTCGGCGCCTGCAGCGAGGCGGCGACCGTCTGGCCGAGTTCGACCGAGCGCTGCACCACCGTGCCCTTCACCGGCGAGCGGATCTCGGTATTGGCGAGGTCCACCTCGATCTGCCGCACCATGGCCTCGCGCTGGGCGATCTGCGCCTCGATCGTGCCGGTCTGGGCCTCGGCCACCCTGAGCGCCGCCTCGATGGAACGCTTGGAGGCTTCCGCCGAGGCGATCTGGGCGCGGGCGGAATCGCGGGCGGCGCGCTGGCTCTCGGCATTGGCCCTGGCGGTGTCGATCACCGCCTGGGCGACCGTGCCGCGGGCCCCGAGTTCGCGCTGGCGGGCGAAGTTGCGCTCGGCCTCGCCGAGCTGGGCTTCCACCTGGGCGAGCTTCGCCGTCGCATCGAGGCGGACGGCCTCGGCGCGGCCGATCTCGGAGCGGGCCTGCTCGATCTGGGCGAGCTGCACCAGCCGCGCGGCGCGGACATTGGCGAGGTCGGCGCGGGCGCCGTCGAGGCGGGCCTTGACCTGTGTCGGGTCGAGGCGGGCGAGAACCTGGCCGGCCTCGACCTGCGAATTGTGGTCGGCGGTGATCTCCAGCACCTGTCCCGAGACCTGCGACCCCACCACCACCGTCGAGATCGGGTTGATCGTGCCGGTGGCGTTGACCGCCGCGATGACATCGCCGCGGTCGGCCTTGGCGAGGCGCCAGGCGGGCTGGTCGGCGACGGCGCGCGTCCCCGGTCCGGCGAACCACCAGCCGGCGCCACCGAGGGCGGCGAGGAGAAGGAGCAGAAGGGGCCAGCGGCGCATGGTCAGGCGAAGTCCGGGAACATGCGCCTTTCTAACACGGCGGCAGGGGCCGTTCACGTGACAGTTTGGAAAGGTGCGGAGGGGATCGCGTCATCCCGATAGTTATTGACAATAACCATCCGTGTTGGTTCGTTTCGGCCAGCGCCGGAGATGTCCATGCCCCCACCGACACTCGTCCCCGCCTTCTCGATCGCCGCCGAGGTCGCGCCGGCCGTCGAGGTCGGCCAGACCCCGCTCGGCGAGCGTCGGCTCATCCCCATCCTCGGCGGCGAGGTGACCGGCCCGCGGCTGACCGGCAAGGTCCTGCCCGGCGGCACCGACTACCAGTCCATTCGCGACCCCGGCCTTGCCGACATCCACGCCCGCTACGTGATCGAAACGGCCGAGGGCGCGAGGATCTATGTCGAGAACACCGGCATTCGCCGCGGCCCGCCCGACCTCGTGGCGCGGCTGCGCCGCGGCGAGACCGTCGATGCCGCGCAGATCTATTTCCGCACCGTGCCGCGCTTCGAGACGGCGTCCGCCGACCATCTCTGGCTGATGCGGTCGATCTTCGTCTGCGTCGGCACGCGGCTGCCCGACAGGGTTCTGCTCGACGTCTACGAACTGGCCTAGCGCCAGCACGAATTCCGGCGAGCGGCCGCCGCATCATCAACAATGCCGCAGGGAGGATCGCGTGAGGACAGGTTTCCGGGCGGCCGTCGCCGCTGCCGCAGCATTGATCGTGGCCGGCATCATGCCGGCAGCCGCCCAGGGGGCGCGTGGCATCACCCTTGTCGTCGGCTTCGCCGGCGGCACCGCCCCCGACACCCTGGCGCGCATCCTTGCCGAAGCCATGCAGCGCGCCGGCAATGTGAACGTGGTGGTGGAGAACGTGCCGGGCGCCGGTGGGCAGGTGGCCTCCGCCCGCGTCGCACGCGCAGCCCCCGACGGCGCGACGGTCCTCCTCGGCGAGGTCGGCTCGGTCGCCATCGCGCGCCTTCGCCTTTGCCTCGCTCCCCTATGATCCCCTGCGCGACTTCACCTATGTCTCCGAGGTGGCGCGCACCCACTTCGCCTTCGTCGTGCCGGACCAGGGCGGACCTGCCTCCATTGCCGCCTTCATCGAGGCCGCGAAGAAGTCGGACCGCACGCTTCTCGCCACCTTCGGCGTCACCAGCCCCGGGCATATCGCCGCCGAACTCTTCGCCCAGAGCGCCGGCTTCAAGGGCGAGCCGGTCCACTACCGCGCAGTGGCCGACGGCGTCGGCGACATCGCCCGCGGCCAGACGGCCGGCTCCTTCTTCTCCATTCCCCTTGCCGCCGCCCAGATCCGCTCGGGGGGCCTGCGCGCCCTCGTCCAGACCGGTTCCACACGCGCCGACATGCTGCCGGGCGTGCCGACGGCGGCGGAGGCGGGCCTGCCCTATCTGTCGATGTCCTCGTGGTTCGTCCTGATGGTGCCGGCGGCGGTGCCGGCGGCGACCGTCGCTGATATCCATCGGGCCGCGGCTGCGGCGCTGAAGGATCCGGCCGCTCTCGAGCGGCTGAAGGGGGCCGGCTTCGAGGCCGTCGGGTCGAGCCCGGACGAGGTGAGGGCCATGGTGGCGCGCGAGCGCGACCGCTGGAAGCCGGTCATCGAGCGCGCCGGCATCCGCATCACCAACTGAGCGGCGTCAGGGACGCAGGTCCACCGCGTGGGTCTCACGGCCCTCGGGCCGTGCCCGTGGCGGCTTGGAAAAGCGCCCCATCACTGCCGGCGAAGCTCGACTTCGGCGATGCTGCGGTCCTGCAACTGCATGACGGCATGGTTTCCGCTCATCGGCTCGAGCCGGACGATCGGACCGGGGACGGCTGCCCTTGCCACCACCCGGCCGCGCCCTCCGGTGAAGCTCACAGCGGTGAGAGCCATGCGGTCCTGCGACGGGATGACGATCTCCGGGCGACCGTCGCCGTCGATGTCGGTGATCCGCGCGAGGTCGAGGTCGCGCGAGCCGATGACGTGGTTGGTGACGCCGTCGAGGCGGGCGACCTCGGTGAGGGCGCTGCCCTGCAGCCGGTAGAGCCTGAGCGATCCGGCGATATGCGGCGTGATGACGGCGGCGACGAGCGGCCGCCCCTCGCCGGTGAAGTCGGCGACCCCCACCGGGTTGAGCCAGCGGTGCGCTGTGCCGATCGCCTCGCTCTCCGCCAGCGGGGTGATGCCGTCGTCGCCGATGCGGTAGGCGGCAAGCGCCGATCCGCGCCTGAGATAGGACTTCACGATGATCGCCTCGGGGCGGCCGTCGCCGTCGATGTCCTCGAGCCTGACGCGGCGATCCTCGAACACCGCCTCCTCCGGCAGGGTGAAGTGGAACGGCCGCCCGCCCAGCTCGACGGCGAAGCCGCCGGCCTCGATGGCGTCGCCGAGAACCGCATGGGCGTAGCGCCGTGTCGGCTCCGTCAGCCAGGCCGAGAGCCCGGCGGCCTGCGTGGTCTCGGTATCGGGCAGGCGCCGCCGGGTCGGCTGCGCTCCGGCGGGCAGGGCCGATGCCAGCAGTCCGCAGACGGCGAGGCGGCGCGTGGGGAAGAGGGGATGCGTCATGACGTCATGCCTCGAGGTCGAACCGGGGGCGCAGCTTGACCCCTATCCAGTTACCGGGAAGTGCAAACAGCAGCCAGAGCGGTCCGTGCGGGCTCCCCGAGAGGGCGCCGGAGACGAAGGCGCTGATGTTGCAGCCGGTCGACAGCCGGGCGCCATGGCCATGAGCAGGTCCTCCGAGGACGGCCGCCAGCAGCGATCGCGATTGCGGGCGAGGGCCCCGGCAGAAGCGCCCCGCGAGCCCCGCCGCCGCCGAGGCCCCGAGCATCAGTCCGGAAATCCATGACCGAGGTGCGGTCCGCCAGCAGCGACGCGCCGATGGCCGGGTCCGACGCCCAGTAGGGCGAGGAGGCGGGCGACGCTCCTGCGAGCGCGGCGATCTTCGAACCCCAGAGCGCGAAGGCCGAGGTGATGCCCCAGGGCGCGCCTGTCACCAGCAGGGTGGCGAGGCTGACCCCGGCCAGCGCCAGCGCGCCCGCCGCCAGCGTCCACGGCCCCCGCAGGACGAGCGCCGGGGAGGGCCATCCAAGCCCGCCGATCGTCGTCGCCGCGCCATGCCGGGTCCGTTCCCTGTGCTGGAGCAACAGATGCGCGGTGGCCAGAGCGAGGATCAGCAGGGAGAGCCCCGGCAGCCAGCCGAGCGTCGAGATCACGGAGACGCCGGGCAGCGCCGGCCAGGTGATCCAGACCGGGAAGTGCAGCACCGCGACCACCGATCCCGCGATGAAGGCCGCGAGTGTCGCCAGCATCCGCGTGCTCCCACTTCCAGCGACGAACAGTGTCCCCGACCGCAGCCGCCTCCGAGCTGCATGCCGATGCCGAAGAGAAAGGCGCCGAGCGCCAGCGGCACACCGATCGGGTTGACGAAGCCATAGAGCGGCGCCCCAGACGTCTCCGCCCAGCCGAGCAGCGGATAGGTGGCAAGCGCCGCCGCGCCGATCATGACCAGTTGCGCCCGTGCTCCGGCGCTCCGCCCGTCGGTCAGCACCCGCCGCCACGCCCCGGTGAAGCCGAAGGCCGCGTGATAGAGGGCGAACCCGGCGAGCGAGCCGATCACAGCGGCCGCCGCGAGGACCGGCCCCGCCGCCATCGCGGCACCGGCCGTGACGGCGACAAGGCCTGCCGCCGCAAGCCCGACCACAAGGCGTTGCGGCGTGCCGCCCATCGTCCGTCTCCCGGTTCCCCCAGCGTCGATACGTCGACAAGGGCCGGAGTGTTTCAGCCGGGACGACCGCTCACTCGATGCGGGCGCCGGACGTCTTCACGATCTCCGCCCACACCTTCAGGTCGGCCTCAAGCTTCGCGGCGAGTTCCGCCGGGGTGGAGGTGACGACCTCGGCGCCCTGCTGGGCGAACTTCGCCTTGATCTCCGGCGCCGCCAGGGCGCGATGGGTGGCGGCGACCAGCTTGTCGATGATCGGCTGCGGCGTGCCGGCGATGGCGTAGATGGCGATCCACAGCTCGGCGTCGAAGCCCGGAACGGTCTCGGCGATGGTCGGCACCTGTGGAACAAAGCTGTTGCGCTTCAGCGTCGAGACGCCGAGGGCGCGCACCGTTCCCGCCTGGATCTGGCTGATGGCGGCGGGAAGATTGGCGAAGCTGATCGGCACGTGGCCGGCGATGACGTCGGAGAGGGCCGGCGCGATGCCGCGATAGGGGATGTGCTTCAGGTCGATCCCCGCCCGCGACTTCAGCATCTCGCCGACCAAGTGGTTCAGCGTGCCGTTGCCGGCCGAGGCGTAGTGGTAGAAGCCCGGCTTCTCCTTCGCCATGCGGATGAGGTCGGCGACCGACTTCGCCTCGAAGGCGGGGTGGACGACCAGCACGTTCGGCACCGTGCCGAGCATCGAGATCGGCGCGAAGTCCTTCACCGGGTCGAAGCCGGTGCGGGCGTAGAGCGCGGGATTGATCGCCTGGCTGGCCGAGATGGTGACCAGCAGCGTGTAGCCGTCCGGCGTCGAGCGGGCGGCGGCCTGCGAGCCGAGATTGCCGCCGGCGCCGGCGCGGTTCTCCACCACGAAGCGCTGGCCCATGACCTCCGACAGCTTCTCGCTGATCAGGCGGCCGATGATGTCGTTGGCGCCGCCCGCGGCCTGCGGCACGATGACGGTGACGGGGCGGTTCGGGTAGTCGGCCTGGGCGAGGGCAGGAGCCGCGAGGCCCGAGGCGATGAGGCCGAGCGTCGTGCGGCGGGAGAGGGTGGTCATGCAAGGCTCCGGATCGTGCGGTCGGGGCGAAGGCCCGTCGCCGACATAGCGGTCTGAGCCCCTGTCCGAAGTCAAGGCCATCCGGCGCGGAACGGGCCCCCGCCGGCGCCTCTTGCCGCTGCCGCGCTCAGCTGCCGCGGCGCAGTTCCGGATGCACCGTCTTGCCGAGAATACCGCCGTCCCGGCCGATCACGTGGCTGGTCGAGCCGACGATCAGCGGGTCGGGCTGTACGGCCACCGACAGGTCCTTGTTGGGGTAGGGCAGGGACGACAGGAAGTGCTGCATGCAGGCGAGCCGCGCCCGCTTCTTGTCGTCCGACTTGACGATGGTCCAGGGCGCGTCGGCGGTGTCGGTGTAGAAGAACATCGCCTCCTTCGCCTCGGTATAGGCGTCCCACTTGTCGAGCGAGGCGCGGTCGATGGGCGACAGCTTCCACTGCTTCAGCGGGTCGGTCTCGCGCGCCTCGAAGCGGCGGCGCTGCTCCTCACGCGACACCGAGAACCAGTACTTGAAGAGGCGGATGCCGGAGCGCGTCAGCATGCGCTCCAGCTCCGGGCACTGGCGCATGAACTCGAGGTAGTCGGTCGGCGAGCAGAAGCCCATGACGCGCTCGACGCCGGCGCGGTTGTACCAGGAGCGGTCGAACAAGGCGAGCTCGCCGGCCGAGGGCAGATGGGCGACATAGCGCTGGAAATACCACTGCGTGCGCTCGCGCTCGTTCGGCTTGGCGAGCGCCACGACGCGCGCCGTGCGCGGGTTGAGATGCTCCATGTAGCGCTTGATGGTGCCGCCCTTGCCGGCGGCGTCGCGCCCCTCGAACAACACGACGATCCGCTCGCCGGTCTCCTCGATCCAGCGCTGCGCCTTGAGCAGCTCGCGCTGCAGCTCGACCATGTGGGCCTCGTAGGGCTTGGTCTGCATGCGCGTGACATAGGGATACTCGCCGCTCTCGAAGAGCCGCCGGATGGTCGCCGGATCGCGCTTCATCTGGGCGAGCTGCTGGCGCCCGCGCGGGGTCTTCGCCGGCTTGACGGCGGTGCCGCCGACATCGCCCGCGGCATTGGCGATGGCCGCTGCACCCTCAGGTTCGCCGGCCGGCTCGCTCGCCTGCGGGGTCGCGATGGACGCATCGGCCGGCACGGTTCCGTTGGTGTCGAGGTCAATGATGTCGAGGGTCATGGCTGTCTTCCCCAGGGTCAATCTTGCCAGAAGACACCCGGAGGACCCGGCTTCGCCATGCTCTGGATCAATCGATAAGACCGCTTCCTTCGTTGACATATTCATAGATTGGCATATATCTCTGTGATCGCCCGATGCGGGCTCCGGCCGCCTCCAGTCCGGCCGATCCGCGCCAACGACATCCAGAGATCGCCATGTCACTCCAGAACACGCTCGACTACAGGCCAGCGGCCGCCCGCGAGGGCCTGAACATCGAATGGACCCCCTATCTCGTCGGCATCGGCATCGGCGTGCTGAGCTGGGTCGTCTTCCTCGTGGTCAACAATCCGCTCGGCATCACCACGGCGCTGTCGCAGGTGTCCGGCGCGGTGGCGACGCCGATCCTCGGCGCCGAGGCGGTGGCCAAGAACAGCTACTGGGCGAGGAACCTCTTCAGCCTCGACTACGGCACGCTCTTCCTGGTCGGCACGCTGCTCGGTGGCTTCGGCTCGGCCGTGCTCGCCGGCTCCTTCCGCATCGAGCAGGTGCCGCAGGTGTGGAGCGAGCGCTTCGGCCCCTCGCCGATGAAGCGCTACGCCGTCGCCTTCCTCGGCGGCATCGTCGCCATGTACGGCGCCCGCCTCGCCAATGGCTGCACCAGCGGCAACGGCATCTCCGGCGGCCTGCAGCTGGCGCTGAGCGGCTGGGTCTTCCTCGCCGTCATGTTCGCCACCGGCACGGCCACCGCCTTCGCCATGTTCCGCACCGCCCGCTGATCGAGGACACTGTCATGACCCTTCCCGTCACCGGCACCGCCGCTCTCGTCCTCTCCGTCGTCTTCGGCTTCGTCTTCGGCTTCCTGCTGCATCGCGGCCGCGTCGCCGACTACAACACCATCGTCCGGCAGTTCCTGTTCAAGGACTTCACCGTCCTGAAGATCATGATGACCGCCATCATCGTCGGCGGCGTCGGCGTCTTCCTGATGGTCCAGTTCGGCTATGCCAAGTTCCACATCAAGCCGGCGGACCTGCTGGCCGTGTCGCTCGGCGCCGCCCTCTTCGGCGTCGGCATGGTGCTCTACGGCTACTGCCCGGGCACCGCGCTGGCGGCCATCGGCGGCGGCAGCCTGCACGCCCTGGTCGGTGCCGGCGGCATGCTGGTCGGCGGCATCGTCTACGCCCTCTACCTTCGACTGGGTGAAGGCCACCATCCTGCCGGTCGGCGCCATGGGGCGCGTGCAGCTCGCACGATGCTCGGGGTCAGCCCTCGTCATGGTCGCCGCCGCGCTCGCGGCGGTGGCCCTCGCCCTGTTCGTCGCCGTCGAGCGCCACGTTCCGCCAAGCGCGCATGGACGCTCTCCGCGCAGTGCAGTACCTCCACGAACTGGGGCGGAGCCGACGGCTCCGCCCCTTTTTCGTGATGCGACGCGTGTCGGCCCGAAGACCCGCTCCACCCTGTCGTCAGCCGGCCGCTTCCCGCCGCGATGTCCGCCTTCAGCGCATGGGAGTAGTGGCGATAGTCGACCTCGAGGGCATAGCGCTCCGCATCGACATAGGTGCTGCGCTGGTGAGGCGACATGGGCGTCGATCTCGCGTTCCATCCCCGCGGCATCCGGAACCGCCACCGCGCCCGTCAGCACCGCGGCGATCCACAGCCCCTGCGTCTCCACCAGCGGGATGGTCGGGCCGATCGGCTGCACCAGGCCGGCGAAGAACAATCCCGGCCGCTCCGGCGGCAGGATGCGGCGGAACAGCCGCACCGGCCGGCGCTCGCCGTCGAAGATCTCCGTCGACAGAAAGGGAAACGTCGTCCGGTAGCCGGTCGCGTGGATGATGGCGTCGAAGCGCTGGCGCGACCCGTCGCGGAAGATCACGTCCTCGCGGTCGAGCAGTGCGACGTCAGGCTTCACCGTGATCCAGCCGTGACCGATATAGGGCAGCAGTTCCTGGCTGAGCGTCGCATGCTCGCGCCACATCGGATGGTCGGGCCGCTTCAGCCCGAAGCGCCGCTGGTCGCCGACGGCGAGGCGGATGAGCCGTGACATGATCGAACGGGTCACGGTCGTCGGCAGGCGGAGCTTGCGCGACAGGAAGCCCGACCAGCGGTCGACGGGAATGCCCATCAGGTATTTCGGCATGATCCAGGCGCCGCGCCGCGTCGAGATCGTCACCGAGCGGGCGCGCCGGCAGAGATCCACCGCGATGTCCACCGCCGAGTTGCCGAGGCCGACCACCAGCACGTCCCTGTCTTCGAAAGGGGCGGCGGTGCGGTAGTGATGGGCGTGGATCTGTGTGCCGGCAAATGAGCCGGGAAACGCGGGCAGTCTCGGATCCCACAGATGCCCGTTGGCGACGATCACCGCGCGATAGCTGCGGTCGACGCCCGTGTCGGTCCGCACCCGCCAGCCTCCCTCAGCCGCCGGCTCGACAGCGGTGACGGTGGTGCGGAACTGCACGCCCTCGCGCAGGCCGAAGCGGTCGGCATAGGCCTCCAGATGCCGCAGGAACTCGGCATGGGAGAGGAAGTCGGGTTTGTCGGGGGGAATCGGGAAATCGGAATAGCCGAGATTGTCGCGGCTGGTGTCGATGTGCAGGCTCGCATAGGCCGACGACAGGCCGTTGTCGTTCTGATAGCGCCACATCCCGCCGATGTCGGAGCCCTTCTCGAAGCAGTCATAGGCGAGGCCGCGCGCCTTCAGCGCCTTGGCGACCGTCATGCCGGACGATCCCGCACCGATGATGCAGATGTCGGCCCGTGCGGTCTCAGGCGCGGTCATCGGGAGCCTCCCCGCGGTGGTTGAGGTGGTCGGCGATGACGGCGTCGAGGTTCGCATCGGGCGCGAGACCGAGCCGGGCGGCGTGGAGCGACTGGAAGTGCCGCGGCCAGCCATCGACGATGGCCTGAACCGCTGCGTCCGGGGCTGATCGCACCCTGGCCACCGCGTCCACGCCCGCCCTCCGCGCGACAGCGGCGACCATCTCCGTCGGCGTCACGCCGAGGGCAGGCAGGTTGATGGCCCGGGTCGCCGGCAGGGCGGCTTCCGGGACCTCGTGCAGGGCGACGAGCGACCTGACCACCGCGCCGGCCGAGATGACCGGCAGCAGAGTGTCCGGCAGGAAGGGGCAGGTCGCGTCCCGCCCGGCCAGCGGCTCCCTGATGAGGGCGGCGACCATGTCCGAGACGGTCGGCGTCGGCGCGCCGTCGCGCACCAGCACGATGGGCAGCCTCAGCGACCGCGCATCCACGGCGCCATGCCGGCTCGCATCCGCCAGCAGGAGTTCGACCATCGCCTTGTGCGTGCCGTAGGTGGTCCGCGGCGCGGGCGGCACCGCCTCCGTCACCACGGCGGGCAGCGCCCCGCCGAAGACGGCGATGGAACTGGCGAAGACGAGGCGCGGCCGTCCCGGCCCTGCGACGAGCCGGCGCACCGGCGCGATGTGGGCGGCGTAAGCGGCATCCGGATCGCGCTCCGCATCGAGCGTCAGCATGGCCGCGAGGTGGAAGATTGCGTCGAACCTCTGCGCAGCGAGCCGGGTGCAGAAGGCGGGATCGGCGAGATCGCCCTGCTCGGTCCGCACGGGGATCGTCGGGTGGCGGGCATCGGGCATCGGGCCGCGATCGGCGAGGAGCAACGCGCCGATCGGCCGTGCCGCGCCATCGACCGACAACGTGCCCTGCCGCAGCAGGGCCGCGACGAGCCGCCGCCCCAGAAACCCTCCCGCGCCGGTCACCAGCACGCGCATCGTGTCTTGCCTCCTCGTCGGCCGGCCAGGAACCGGGCAACAGGAAACATACTACCGAGTATAATTTTCCGGGCGCAAGCGCCTTTCGGTCAGCGCGCCCTCAGGCCCTCGAGCAGGGTGCGGGCCATCTCGCCCGCCAGCGCGACGCGCCCGTTCGGGCCGCGATCGGCCTCGGGCCGGTACCAGATGACGGTCCATTGCAGCGCCCCGAGCATGCACTTCACCGCCACCGACACGTCGAGGGTGCCGAGCGAGCCGTCGGCCACGCCGCGCGCCGTCACCGTCTTGAACAGGCCCTCGAAGCGGTGGCGGCTGGCGATCAGTTCGTCCAGCACCTCGCGCTGCGCCGGCGTGGTGGCGCCGAAGCGGTGCATCTGCACGCCCTGCGCGACGACGGTCTCGAAGACGAGATTGTCCATCATCGCCAGCGCATGGGCGCGCAGCATGGCGGTCAGCACCGCCAGCCCGTCGCCTTGCGTCTCCACCGCCGGCTCGACCGCCGCGAACAGCCGCCGCATGCCCTCGCGATGGACCTCGAAGAACAGGTCGATCTTCGAGGCGTAGTGATAGTAGATGCGCCCCTTCGTCGCCTTCAGCCGCCGCGCCACGTCGTCGATGCTGGTGGCGTGATAGCCCTGCTCGGTGAAACACTCCGCCGCCGCCTGCAGGATTGCGCTCGTGTCCGACGCCATGCGGTTCCCCCCTCGCGAGGTCGCAGACTAGCGGTCGCGGGGCGGAAGGGAAGCCGGTCGCTGCCGCCAGAAGCTGTCAGCAGCGCGGCAGCAGAACCCTTCCCCCTCGCGGCCGGCAGGCCCATATTGGCGCCATGCCCAAAGCCCCGAAGTCTCCGGCCGCGAAGCCGGCCCGCGCGCCGAAATCCAAAGCCTCGAAGCCCGAGCTTCAGCCGCTCGGGCCGGCGCTGGCCGAACTGCTCAACCCCGCCATCAACCGCGGCACCGCCGGCCTCGGCTCCGGCACCGGTCCGGGGTTCGCCGAGGCGCCGCAGCCCGCCCTCGCCAGCGAGGCGACGCTGGCCGACAAGGCGCTCGCCCACCGCCTCGGCATCGGCGTCGAGCAGGCCCAGGCGCTGGACATCGAGAGCGAGATCGGCGCCTCCGGCGTCACCGCCACGGTGAAGGCGCTGGAGCGGCTGATCCAGGAGGGCCGGCCGGAGGTCAACGGCCGCACCTGGGTGCCGCACAAGCCGCCGCGCCCGGAGAAGTGGGAGGGCGGCAAGCGCTTCGAGATCGTCTCCGGCTACCAGCCCGCCGGCGACCAGCCGACCAGGCCATCGCGGAGCTCGTCGACGGCATCGGGGCGCGGCGAGCGCGACCAGGTGCTGCTCGGCGTCACCGGCTCGGGCAAGACCTTCACCGTGGCGCAAGGTCATCGCACGAGACCCAGCGCCCCGCGCATCGTGCTGGCGCCGAACAAGACGCTGGCCGCCCAGCTCTATGGCGAGTTCAAGAGCTTCTTCCCCAACAACGCGGTCGAGTATTTCGTCTCCTACTACGACTACTACCAGCCGGAGGCCTATGTCCCGCGCTCGGACACCTATATCGAGAAGGAATCCTCGATCAACGAGCAGATCGACCGCATGCGCCACTCGGCGACGCGCGCGCTGCTGGAGCGCGACGACGTCATCATCGTCGCCTCGGTCTCCTGCATCTACGGTATCGGCTCGGTCGAGACCTACACCGCCATGACCTTCGCAGATGGAGGTCGGCGAGCGGCTCGACCAGCGCCAGCTCATCGCCGACCTCGTCGCGCTGCAGTACAAGCGCACCCAGATGGACTTCTCGCGCGGCACCTTCCGTGTGCGGGGCGACACGATCGAGCTCTTCCCCGCCCACCTCGAGGACCGCGCCTGGCGCATCAACGCTGTTCGGCGACGAGGTCGAGAGCATCCACGAGTTCGACCCGCTCACCGGCCAGCAAGACCGCCGACCTCGCCTTCGTCAAGGTCTATGCCAACTCCCACTACGTCACGCCGCGGCCGACGCTGGTGCAGGCGATCATCCGGCATCAAGGAGGAGCTGAACTGGCGGCTGGACGAGCTCAACAAGGCCGGCCGCCTGCTGGAGGCGCAGCGCCTCGAGCAGCGCACCCGCTTCGACCTCGAGATGATGGAGGCCACCGGCTCCTGCGCCGGCATCGAGAACTATTCGCGCTAGCTCACCGGCCGCCGCCCCGGCGAGCCGCCGCCGACCCTGTTCGAATACGTGCCCGACAACGCCCTCGTCTTCGTCGACGAGAGCCATGTCACCATCCCGCAGATCGGCGCCATGTATCGCGGCGACTTCCGCCGCAAGGCGACGCTGGCCGAATACGGCTTCCGCCTGCCCTCCTGCATGGACAACCGCCCGCTGCGCTTCGAGGAATGGGACGCCATGCGCCCGCAGACCGTCGCACGTCTCGGCCACCCCCGGCCCCTGGGAGCTGGAGCAGACCGGCGGCGCCTTCGCCGAGCAGGTCATCCGCCCCACCGGCCTGATCGACCCGCCCGTGCATCATCCGGCCCGGCACGCACCCAGGTCGACGACCTCATCGGCGAGGTGCAGCGCCACCGCCGCAGCGCCGGCTACCGCACGCTGGTCACGGTGCTGACCAAGCGCATGGCCGAGGACCTCACCGAATACCTGCACGAGCAGGGCGTCCGCGTCCGCTACATGCACTCCGACATCGACACCATCGAGCGCATCGAGATCCTCCGCGATCTGCGCCTCGGCGCCTTCGACGTGCCTGGTCGGCATCAACCTGCTGCGCGAGGGCCTCGACATTCCCGAATGCGCCCTGGTCGCCATCCTCGATGCCGACAAGGAAGGTTTCCTGCGCTCGGAGACCTCGCTCATCCAGACCATCGGCCGCGCCGCCCGCAACGTCGACGGCACGCGTGATCCTCTATGCCGACCAGATGACCGGCTCGATGGAGCGCGCCATCGCCGAGACCAACCGCCGCCGCGAGAAGCAGCAGGCCTGGAACGAGGCGCACGGCATCACGCCGCAGACCATCAAGGCGCGAGATCGCCCAGATCCTCGACTCGGTCTACGAGAAGGACCACGTCACCGTGGATGCCGGGCTGGCGAAGCAGGGCGCCGCCGTCGGCCACAACCTCCAGGCGGTCATCGCCGACCTCGAGAAGCGCATGCGCGAGGCCGCCGCCGACCTGCGCTTCGAGGAGGCCGCCCGCCTGCGCGACGAACTGAAGCGCCTGCGCGAGACGGAACTCGCCATCTCCGACGATCCCCTGGCGCGGCAGGAAAGCGTCGAGGACCGTGCCGGAAGCTTCAAGGGCGCGAAGAAATATGGCCGCTCGGCCAACCTGCCGCCCTCCCGCGCCGCCAAGCCCGGGCTGGACGCCATGGGCCCGGGCACGGACCGCGAGGTGCCGGCCGGCGCGGCGGTCAGGACAAAGGGCGGGGGCAAGCCGGGGAAGGGGTGGAGGGGGTAGCCTATTCTACCGACATGCCGAGGTCGGCAAGCAATTCATTTCTGTCCTGATTGTCGAGCCAGATTAGAAAGCCTTTATCTACCACGTGCAGATTTCTGTTGGCGCTATCGTAATCGATGATGATAGGGCGTATATTCTTTCGAACTTGCAGTGAAGACGCCGAATTCAGTGCCTGAGTTATATTTCCGTTATTGAGATCATCGCCAGAGGGATGTTTTTCTTTAATCCTCCTTGATATCTCACGAAGGCGAAGTCCTTCGGTCAGTTGCTCAATAGTCGACGTTAGAATGACAAATATAATCCATTTTGGCATCTCAAGATCTGTTTGTTGAAATCCGTCCGAAAAATTCATCAGAAATCCATTGAAGCGACCTCCTTGGTCATTGACGACCTCCTGTATCATTTCGGACGCAGATATCTTCGATGCAACGATGCGATTCTGTTGTTGAGTATTAAAGATTCCTTCTGCCCTAAGGGCGCGCCGGCATGACTCCTGAACTATATGTACACTGTCAAACGAGCGCCTTATAAGGTCTTCTCTGAACTGTTTATCAAAAACGACGTTGAGCAGGGCTTCGCCAGCGCTGATGACGTCACTTAGGTTGCTTTCGCTCCAAGTATCAACATCAACTGAAATAACTCTGTCTGTAAGGTCGCCGTTATATGTGATTAGGCGGTTTTCTTCGCGCCAAACCCCCACAATTATGAAAGTTATCTTCGATTTCTCGTGGAATGCCTTCAAAGAGAAGCTAAAATCGCGCTGAGTTTCGTCAGGTAGATAGTGAAAATCTTCAAGGACGATAAACTTATTATATTTAATCTCCTCAAGCGCGCGAACGATATCGTTAACATCGGACGGATCGAGTTCTAGATTCTTATAGTTCTCTGTGGTTGTTGCCGTGTTGGAAAACTCATACGCTCCGCCGCCCTTCGCTTCTGTGAATAGCGGTATGCCGGCCTTGCCTTCAAACGTCACGTTGATCTTGTGGAGTCCGGAGACATTCTTAGCGGTTGACTGTTTAACGGAATAACCAATATTGCGAAGTATAGCCGAATGTAGCTCAGCTGTATTCCAGCGATTCTGGCAAGATATTACATTATAATCATCATCTGATAGACAGTGTTTTCGTAGCGAAGTTTTTCCTTGTTTTGAGCTTCCATAAATAACGACGTGAACATTTCGCGAGAGGCTGTCAATGAATTTTCTATCAACATGATCCCGGCTTACGTAATTGAGCGGAACTTCGCGTGAAACACCGAATACATCATCTACTGTGTGAATCTTTTCCGGCATCTGCGTCTCATGTCCCTTTATTCGACTGATAATTGGGGGGCTCTTGAGCACCGTCAACTGCCAAGTTCTCACTCATTCGAATCTGCGGCTCCAGCAGGGACGGGTGCTTTCTGTCGGTGCTGACGTTGCTTCACGGCCGATAAGCGTATCGGCGCCGCCAAAAACCCCATCCCCCCGAACCTTTTCCCCTCCCGCCGCGACACAGGGGTCCCTGACCCACCGGAACCCCATCATGTCCCGCCCGCTTATCGCCTCCCTCGTCGCCGCCCTGGCCTTCGCCGCCATCGTCCCCGCCGCCTCCGCCCAGACGCCGACCACCACCGGCGATTTCGTGGGGCGCTGGACCTCCACCAACCGCAACGAGATCAGCCTGGAGATCCGCAGCGAAGGCCCGCGCATCGCCGCCGTCCGGCGGTACCGCACCGACGGCACGGTCTGCTCGCAGGTGCTCTCCGGCGCGGTCGCTGCCGCCAGCCGCACCGTCACGCTCGATGAGCGCAACAAGTGCGAGAACGGCGCCAACGGCTCCGCCGCCGCGGCCTGCTCCATGCGCCTCACCGGCCCCGACCGGATGAGCCTGACCTGCCCCGACATCAACCCGCGCAGCTTCCGCCGCACCGCGCGCTGAGGCGGGGTTCGACCGGGCGACCGCATCGCGCAGCGTGCCCGTCGCAAGTGCGTCCTTCGAGGCTTGCCATCAGCATCGGGCGGACGCGGTGCGTCCGCCTCTCGCTATGGCTCGCACCTCAGGATGAGGAGGGTGGTGATTGGCACCGCGGTCGCTTGCCGCGCGTCCGTCATGCCGGACACTCCCTCCTCATCCTGAGCGTGCAGCCTCCTCATCCTGAGGTGCGAGCCCCGGCGATGCGGGAGCATCGCCAGGCGGCGAGCCTCGAAGGACGCACTCGCGATGGGCCATGCGCCCGCCCCACACCGGGGACAACTCCGGCCCCCTCGCGTCCTCTCCGTCCCGCCAAACCCCTGATTGTCAGCGCCTTTCCCGCGCCGCCGAAAATTTCCGCGCGAAACATCTCCCCATCCGCCGCACCTGCCGCATCCTCGCCGGACCTTCTGCCCTCATCGAGGCATCGTCCGGTGGTGCGGGCGGTGGGGCGGAGGGGCGGTTCCCCTGCGTGTCGGGTCACCAGCCCGCGCGCCGGGGCGTCGCCGGGAACACCGCCCCTTCGGACCCCTGAGGCGCTTTTGCGCCGGGGGTGACCGTTGCGCGAGGAGCATCGCTGGGCGGGCGTGCGGAACCGGCGGGGGGCCTGTCCCTCCGTCGGGGGCAAGGGGAGAGGCGGGCGACCGCGTCTCCTCGCAGCCTGGCCGGAGCCGTCGCGGGGCCCGCGACGATGCCGAGGCCCGGGAGGCGGCGAGGTCCCCTTTCGGACCTCTCCTCCCGCATCCGCCGCCCCGGACGCGCGGTCCCGGAGGACGACAAATGCCGCGGTGAAGCGCCGTGAGGCGCGCCGGCTCGCGTGGGGTCCGTTTCCTCGGGTCAGCCCGGATGCTTGATCCGGGCCACCAAATGGACTCCACGCGAGCCGGCGGGCTTCGGCAGACGAAGTCCGGTCCCGTGGGGAAGCCTGCGGGGCCAGGAGGCTTGAAGCCTCCGCGCCTGACGGCGCTTCACCCCTCGTGCTTCCAATCCGGAAGGGCGGGGACCGACGGGATCAAAGCCCGGCCCTTTCGGGGCGCGGGAACGGGGAGGCGTGGGTGGTGGGGATGGACGGGGCGTTCGGATGCGACCGTGCGGTGCCGGAGCCGTCGCGCCCCCATGCGGGGAGACGTCCATGACCCCCGACGAGCAGCGCGCCATCTACCGCCATCTGCACAGCGCCGAGGGCGCGCATCTGATGTGCCGGCGCAAGGCCTGCCGCCGCGCCCGGGCCTGCCGGCTCGTCGAGAGTTGCGCCAGCCGCCTCTACGGCCTCGCTGGCACCAGTCCGGTGGATGGGGAACTGATGGCGCTGCGCCTCGCCTATCTCCTCGAGCTCGGCGCCCATTGGCAGCGGCTGCCGCGGCGGCCTATTCGATCCGCTGTCGGCCGACGACCGCGAAGTCGAGATTGCTGAGCGAGATCCGGTAGCCGTGCCCCTGCGCATTGGTGGTGCGGCAGGACCAGCGGCCGTCCGCCAGCGCCACGGTGGTGCAGGGCGCAAAGCCCTCGGCCTTCAGCACCAGCGCCATCATCCGCTGCTCCTCGCCGGTGGGGGCGCGGGAGGCGAGGTCGTCGGCGCCGGCGGTGCCGGCCGCGGCGAGGACCATCGCGGTCGCGAGGATGGTCGCGCGCATGGTCACAGCCCGTCGCGACGGTGGGCGGGGGCGAGATCGCTCTCGCCGACCACCCGCTCGAAGCTCTCGACCGGGCTGCTGATGCGGTACTGCACGCCGCCGCCGTCGGAGGGGCGCAGCGCCGTGACGACGAAGGGCGAGGCGGGGGCGGGCCGGCCGCCCAGCCGGTTGACCAGCCGCACGGCGGCGCCGACCGCGAAGCGCGGGCCCTGCAGGGGGGCGATGGAGGGGGAGCCGATCGAGGCCGTCGTGGTCCAGGCGTGGTCGCAGGCGGCGCAGAGCCAGTCGTGCTCGACGGCCAGCGACGAGCGGTGGCGCGAGCGCACCGGGGCGATGGGGTGGCGGGTGCCGCAGGCCGGGCAGCCGTCGGTGCGGTCGCCCTCGGAGGAGGGCACGGCGCGCAGCCGGGGGGTGGCGGCCTGGGCCACCGGGCGGAACAGCGCCTCGGCGGCCTGCAGGGCCTGGCGCTGGGTGGAGGCCGGGCGGCGCTGGGTGGTGGTGAACATGAAGGACAACCTTTCGCGCCGGTGGGCGCAGGGGAGGGGGCGGCCGCTCCGGCGCCGGGAAGGCGGGGGACCGACAGGCAGGGATGGCGGATCGTTTGAGTCGGATGCCGTGGCCGCAGCGGGTGCCGTGGCCTCGTGCCGGCCCCGGAGGGCGTGGCAGCTGCGTCTTGCGCGGCATGTCTGTTCGAACGGGGCCTGTCGCACGCATGGTGCGCTGGTGAGCGGCAGGCGGGAGACGAGCGGACCGGAGCCCAGTTCTCGCTGCACCGACTATGCGCCCCGCCGGCACATTCTCCTAGCGAATTCTCCGCCGCCGTTGTCGCAGGCCCCCCCTCCCTCTGGGGAAAGCGGGGGCGCCGCCGTTCATCTCCGCTTTACCTATGGTTATGTACGATTATAGTCATAACCGCACCAAGATGGTGGAATGTCGCCGCAGTCGAAGTCCCTCGCTCCGCTGCAGCCCTCCGCCGATGACGGTGCTGCGCCGCCGGACGGGTGGCGAAAGGGAGGGACGAACCCAGTGCCGAACGGATCGCGGCCCGGCGACGAGCTGAGGGCGCTCTATGCGGCTCTCGACGAGAGCGCCATCGTGGCGGTCACCGACCGTCGCGGCACCATCTTGCATGTGAATGCGCAGTTCTGCCGGATCAGCGGCTACGGCGAGGCCGAGCTGGTCGGCCGCAAGCACAGCCTGCTGAACTCCGGCCATCACGACCGCGCCTTTTTCGCGGGGCTGTGGTCGACCATATCGGCCGGAGCCAAGTGGCGCGGCGAGATCTGCAACCGGGCGAAGTCCGGCGAGACCTACTGGGTGGACACCACCATCGTGCCGCTGCTCTCCCGCGACGGGCGGGTGCAGCGCTACCTGTCGGTGCGCCTCGACATCACCGAGCGCAAGCGGGCGGAGCTGGCGCTGGCGGAGGAGAACGCCCGCCGCCTGCGCGCCGAGGAGCTGCTGCGCGAGGTGCTGGAGGCAGTGCCGGTGGGCATCACCGCCTTCGACGCCGAGGACCGGCTGGTCACCTGCAACGAGGCCTTCCGCCGCTTCTACCCCGAGCTGAAGCCGATGATCCGCGAGGGTGTGCGCTACGAGACCATCGTCCGCCGCATGGCCCGCTCCGGTCACTTCGCCGGCGTCGGCGACGAGGATGTCGAGGCCTGGGTGGCCCAGCGCATGGACGAGCATCGCAACCCCGTCCGCCCGACGGTGCTGGAGCTCGCCGACGGCCGCTGGATGCAGTTGCGCGAATTCCGCACCGGCTCCGGCCTCACCGTCACCGCCCGCACCGACATCACCGAGCTGAAGGAGGCCGAACAGACCATCCGCCGGCAGGCCGAGGAGGACCCGCTCACCGGCCTCGCCAACCGCGCCGTGGTGGTGGCCCGGGTCGATGCCATGCTGGCCCAGAGGGCGAGCCGCGCCGGCGCCCTCGTGCTCATCGACCTCGACGGCTTCAAGGCGATCAACGATTCCTCGGTCACGATGCCGGCGACGAACTGCTGGTGGTGATCGGCCGGCGGCTGGCGGGGGCGGCCGGGCGCGGCGCCGTCATCGGCCGCATGGGCGGCGACGAGTTCGCCCTGGTGATGAACTGCGCCTCCGGCGAGGCCGCCCTCGCGCGCCGCCTCGACCGCATCATGGCGGCGGTGCAGCAGCCGGTGGCGCTGACCGGCCGGTCGGTGACCCCTCGCCTCAGCATGGGCGTCGCCGTCTTCGCGCCGGGCCGCCTGTCGCGCCGCGACGTCTTCCAGCGCGCCGATATCGCGCTCTACCACGCCAAGGCCGCCGGTCGGGCCCGCTACGCCTTCTTCGACGACCACATGCAGCGGGCCGCCGAGCAGCGCCGTCAGACGCAGGACGTGCTGCGCGAGGCCATCGAGCAGGACCGCCTGCATATCGAGCTGCAGCCTCAGCTCCACCTCGTCACGGGGCGCCACGTCGGCTTCGAGGCCCTGGTGCGCTGGCGCCGCGACGGCCGCCTGGTCCCCCCCTCCGAGTTTATCCAGGTCGCCGAGGAGAGCGGCCTCATCGTGGCGCTCGGCAACCGGGTCATCGATCAGGCGCTGGGCTTCGTCGCGGCGATGAAGCGCCGTGGCCTCCTGCCCGGCCGCATGGCCGTCAACGTCTCGGCGGCGCAGCTGAAACTCGACGATTTCGCGGAGGCGCTGGCCGGCCAGCTGGCGGCGCATGGCCTGGAGGCGCCGGAGATCGAGGTCGAGGTGACAGAGACGGTGTTGCTCGACCGTTCGGCCCAGCAGATCGGCCGCACGCTCGGCCGCCTGCACGAACTCGGCGTCGCCATCTCGCTCGACGACTTCGGCACGGGCTATGCCTCGCTCGCCCACCTCAAGCGGTTTCAGGTGGACCGGCTGAAGATCGATCGCTCCTTCGTCGCCGACATCGGGCTGGACGACCAGCGCGGTGTCATCCCCCGCACCATCGTCTCGCTCGCCCACAGCCTCGGCATGGACGTGGTGGCCGAAGGCATCGAGAGCGAGAGGCAGCTGGAGATCCTGAGGTCCTACGACTGCGACATCGGTCAGGGCTATCTCTTCGCCCGGCCCATGCCCGCGGACCATGCAGAGGCCTATCTCCGGGGGGTGTGATCGCGCCGGCGGTCAGGGCTCGGCGAATGGCCGGTAGGAGAAGCGGCCGCGGATATGGGCGTAGCACTCGCAGGCTTCCGCCTCCATGCGCGGTCGGTCGACGATCTCCATCCGGCCGCGGCTGTAGCGGATCAGGCCCTTGCTCATCAAGTCGTGGCAGGCGCCGCTGACGGTGGCGCGTCTGAGGCCGAGGAGTTCGGCCAGAACCTCCTGCTTGAGTTCGAAGGTCGCGCATCCCGCCTTGTCCGACGCCTCGAGGAGCCAGCGGGTAACGCGGCGCTCGGCCGTGTGCAGAGCAGTGCAGACGATCAGTTCGTGCAGCTGCTCGATCCGGGCCTTGCCGTAGCGAAGCAGCATCCGGCGTACGCAGATGAAGCGCTCGATCGCCTCGTCGAAGACGGCGGCCGGAAGCCAGGCGGCCTCACCGGCGATCTGGGCGACGCAGCGCCCGTGCATCACATCGCGCTCCAGCATTGTGGCGACGCCTATGAAGCCCTCGGGGCCCACATTGCCCTTCTCCACGGTCCGCCCGTCCTGCATCCGCGCCAGGAAGGAGATCATGCCCGACAACGGAAAGACCGCGTGAGTGACCGGCTGGTTGTCCTCGTAGATGGGTTCGCCGGCCCGGAGCGGCCTGACGTCGATGTGGGCGGCGAGAAAGGCAAGTGCATCGGGTCGCAGCAAGTTGAACAGGCCATTGCGAACAAGCGCCGAGGGCGTCGCTGGATTTGATGCGGGCTTGTGATCCATGGGCGGTACAGCGTCGTGCAGGAGTGAATCAATCCAATGATGTACGACATATGACAACAATGGATCAACGTAGTCGCGCGGACGGCCACAGATTTTTGCTGGGACCGAAATCGGGCATATGGAGTTTCTATAGCGAGACGTAATATTGTGACGTCACCCTAACGTAGCGTATTTGGTAGGGAATCATGCGCGCCGTTTCGTACTACGGCATTTTCGGAGTAAATGTTTTATATATATAACAATAAATGACTACGGTACTCCAATACATAAGAAAAAAACAACGGATTGTTTGTGTGATTTATTCCGTTCTCGCTCTATACTCTTTCGGCCTTGGGCAAACTTGAGAACGATCCCTTGCGGCGACGAATGGTTGGTGAACACTGGAAATACACACCCAGATTCCGGCGTCCCCGACACCGTCTTGCAGACATCGGCTGATGGTGGTGGAGCCGGCTGGACGAGCAGCTACGGTTGTCGAGCGGGCTGGTCGCGTTGGCATGCACCAGACGCGCCGGGTCGGCTCGTGAATGCGATGCGGATCACTCGCCGCGAATTCGTCCGCGGCCGGTTGAACGTCATGGCGCGGCCAAGGTGCGGCCGTTTGCAGGTTCTGGATGTCGGATTGGACGACCAGCCTACTCGCGCCTGTAGAGGATGAACCTTTCGGTCGGCTCGGCGGCATCAAAACGTGCGACCTCGCGATAGCCGTACCGGGCCGCGAGGAGACTGTCGATCGGCGTGGCGGTGACGAGCGTGGTCGGGCGGGAAAGGTGGTCCGCGTCCCGGAGCATGGTCGCTGCGTCTCGAGGTGTGGCCCTCGCGCGGTCCCACAATGCAAAGGAGCCCCGGCGTCCGACGTTGCCATAGTAGGCGTCGGCGATGCCGAGGTGGCCAACGATGGTGGCGACGGCAAAGTCCGGAGAGCCGACGAGCGGGTCGTCGCGCCAGCCCTGGGCGATGATGTGCCTGGCCACGGCCGGACCCGCAGACAGCGGGCGCATGAGGTCGCCGTGCCATGCGACCAGGCCTGAAAGGGCCTGCATTGCGAGGACGAACCCCAGGATGCCGCGGCCGGGCGCTCCTCCTGAGACCGGTTGTGCCCGGGGCGAGAGCCGGGCGATCCAAATCGCCCCGACGAAGGCCAGGAAGATCGGCCCGCGATGCCAGAAGTTGCCGCCGTGGAACAGCAGGAACAACAGGAGGCTCAGGGCCAGCGTGATCGCCAGAAGAACCACCGCGGCCGGCTCACGCCAGATTGCGGCGAAGGCAACGGCCGTTGCTGCCGCGCCAAGCAGAACTGCGGGGACCGATCGGTAGGGACCGATCAGGGCAGCTAGTGTCGCAAACTGCCCGATCCGCAACATGAGGGGGTCAGCGGAAATGGACCTGCCACTTATGGCGTCGGGAGCTGGCCATGCGGCTCCGATCGCGCATCCCCACCCGACAGCCAACACCATCGCGGCGAGCAGCTCAAAGCCTGAAGGCCGGCTCCAGCCTATGGTTCGCAGCCTGTCCACGAGAACGGCGGCCGCGAAGGCAACGGCGAGAAACGCGAAGACGAGGTGCACATTGGCGAGAAGTGCCAGAACACCCGCCAGGAGCACGGGTTGGCTGTATCGGCGCGGCCAGAGTGTACAGGCGGCCATCGCCAGCAGGCTGCCGAGCGCATAACTCCGGCTCTTAACCGCATAGTCGAAAAAGACGAAATAGCCGAACGGAAACAGCGCCAGTTCCCATCGGTTGAATGGTGCCCATCGGAGGACCAGAGCCACGGCTGCGATCGAGAAGGCAACGTTGGGGATCTGCATCAGCGCGGGGTCGCTGCCGAGCCGCGTGAGCGGCCAGATGACGAGGTACCACAGCGCTGGATGGCCTTCGTAGCGCAGGTTGTGGAGGAGGGCCGGCAGGTCGGCGCTATCCCGGGCAATCAGCCAGGCCTGGATTTCATCCCGCCACATCGCATGGTGGACAACGCCCCAGACCACGAGGGCGGCATAGACAATGAGCAGGCTCGTGGCGAACTTGGTTCTGCCGGGGAAGCCCAGCCCCTCCGGTGCGGCCTTCATCGGCGCTGGCCTGATTGCGCCGTCGATCACGCGGGCCTCGCTGCGAATACGATTGACCGGCGGATCAGGAAGACGGTGATGAAACTGACCGCTACGGCGACACCCTTGCCCTGAGCCGGTGCCAGGCCGGCGATGTCCACCGTCAACGCGACAGTGGCCGCGGTCAGAAGAAGCCCGGCAAGACCGCTGAGGCTGTACTCGGTGAAGAGACGAGCGCGCGCCTTGCCTGTCCGCGAGGCGTCGAAGACATAGCCGGCCGAGAGGAGGAAGTGCAGGACGAGGCCGGCCGCGTAGCTGGCGATGGCAGCGAGCACCGCGCCGATCCGCGTCGTCAGCAGCAGGAACAGAGCCATATCGAGCCCGAGCGCCACAAGGCTCACGGCACAATAGCCGGCCACCTGGAGCCAAGGTGCCTGACCGCTCTTCGCGCCGTTCTCGGTCGATACCCCTGGCGTCATGGGGGCGCGCCGATCCTGGAGGGAACGGCTCGAAGCTCACCCTGCGCCGCCGCCGACAGACTGGAGCCCGCCTCGTGGTACTCGGCGTCCTCATTGACCTGCCAGACATCGTAGAGCGTCTCGCCGGACAGGATGTTCCGGACCGTCAGCATGGCGGTCATCATGGCGTGGTCCTGGTTGTTGTACTTGTGCATGCCGTTGCGCCCGACGGGATGGAGGCCAGGATAGCACCCCGCGAGTTCGGCCCTGACTGTTTCCACATGCTTTCGGTAGTCGGCATCATAGACCGGATAGGCCTTTCTCTGCCGGACGACGCAGCCGTCGATACACTCGGCCTCGCGGGCAAGGCCGATCTGGGCCAGTTCGCGTTTCGCGAGGGCGATCAAGGCCTCGTCGTCGCTTTCCCACAGGCCGTCGCCCTCGAAGCAGAAATATTCGAGGCCGAGGCAGGCGAGGCGTGGATCTGGGACCATCTCCGGTGACCAGGACCGGAAGTTCTGGATGCGACCGACCCGGACGGATGGGTCGTGGATGTAGATCCAGTTGTCGTCGAACAGGTCCTGCCGATCGACGATGAGAGCGACTGTGATGAAGTCGCGGTATCGCAGCTTGGCCGCTGCCTGAGCGGCCGCCAGAGGCTGGTCGAGGGCCTGAACCAGTTCCGACAGAGGCGCCGAGGAAATGACATGGGGAGCGCGAAAGCGGACAACGGCGCCGTCGGCGGTGCGGGCTTCGACGCAGTAGGTCCCGCCGCCCTCGCGCGTGATGCGTGACAGCCTGTGCCCCATGTGGATTACGCCGCCTCTCTCGCGGATGCGGTCCGCGGCGGCCTCCCACATCATGCCCGGGCCGCGGCGTGGATAGTCGAACTGCTCGATCAGGGTCTTGATCGGCCGTCCGTCGCGGCCGACGGCGCCGCCGCCCTGCTTGAGCGACTTGCGCAGCGACGCGCCGACCGCCTCGACCAGGTTCAGTCCCTTGATGCGCTGGGCCGCCCAGTCGGCGGAAATCTCGTCGCAGGACATTCCCCAGACCTTCTCCGTGTAGGTCTTGAAGAAGATGGCGAAAAGCCTCTCGCCGAACTGGTTCGCCACCCAGTCGTGGAACGAGCGCACATTCTTCTTCGGGAATGCCCGGCTCCTCAGATAGGACAGCACGCAGAGCACGGACTCGAGGAGGCCAAGATTGCGCAGCGCCTCGAACGCCTTCAGGGGGTATGAGTAGAAGCGCCCGCCATAGTAGATGCGGCTGAGCCTGGGTCGCTCGATGAAGTCGTCGGGCAGGATCTCCCGCCACAGATCCACCACCTCGCGCGAGCGGGAAAAGAAGCGGTGGCCACCGATGTCGAAGAGAAAGCCCTTGTATGCGACGGTCCGGCTGATACCGCCGACATAAGTCGGGTCAGCCTCGATGACCACGACCTTCCGGCCATTCTTCGTCAGCAGATAGCCCGCCGTCAGCCCGGCGGGGCCTGCGCCGATGACGATTGCGTCGGCATCAAGAATCTCCGGCATGCGGCTCCGTTGAATCTGCCCGATAACGACAATCCTACACGATGGTCCTCATCGGGCTATTGCTGCAGATCAGCCGGTCAGCCGGGCGCCGAAATGCAAACGGGGCCCGAAGGCCCCGCAGCAGTTCCGTCGATGCGATCAGGCTCAGGCCTTCTCGTTGCGCTCCACGCGCTCGGCGATACGGGCCGACTTGCCGCGACGATCGCGCAGGTAATAGAGCTTCGCGCGGCGGACCTTGCCGCGGCGCACCAGCTTGATGGAGTCGATGGCCGGGGAATGCAGCGGGAAGACGCGCTCGACGCCCTCGCCGTAGGAAATCTTGCGGACGGTGAAGCTCTCCATCAGTCCGCCGCCCGAGCGGGCGATGCAGACGCCCTCATAAGCCTGCACGCGGGAACGGTCGCCTTCGCGAACCTTCACGTTGACGATGACGGTGTCGCCGGGAGCGAAATCGGGAAGCTTCTTGTCGCCGAGGACGCGTGCGGCTTCTTCAGCCTCGAGGGTCTGGATCAGGTTCATCGGTTCTATCCTTGTGGCCGGACGTTGCCGGCATCTTGTTGGTCTTGGTTCCGAGGATGGGCCAGAATCCCATGAAGGAGCTGCCCGCCGGAAGGCGGCTCGATAGTCGATAACGCCGCTCTTGTCACGCCTTTTTTGGCCGTCGCGGCGGTTCGGGTGGGCGTTGCGCCCAGAGGTCCGGCCGACGTTCCCGGGTCAGCCGCTCAGCCTCGGAGCGGCGCCATCGGGCGATCTTCGCATGGTCGCCGGAGACGAGGATCTCCGGGATCGGCAGGCCCTCGAAGAGCTGCGGCCGTGTGTAGTGCGGATACTCCAGCAGGCCCGTCTCGAAGCTCTCCTCGGTGCCGCTTTCGGCATGGCCCATGACGCCGGGCAGGAGCCGCACCACCGCGTCGATCAGGACCATGGCCGCGAGTTCGCCGCCTGAGAGCACGTAGTCGCCGATCGAGACCTCCGTCAGGCCGCGTGCCTGAATCAGCCGCTCGTCCACGCCCTCGAAGCGGCCGCAGAGGATCACGGCGCCGGGGCCCGTTGCCAGTTCGCGCACGAAGCCCTGGGTCAGCGGCGCACCGCGCGGCGACATGTAGAGACGCGGACGCGGATCGCCCTCGGGCGAGGCGTGGTCGATGGCGCGCGCCACCACGTCGGCCTTCATCACCATGCCCGGCCCGCCGCCGGCCGGTGTGTCGTCGACGGTTCGGTGGCGGTCGGTGGCGAAATCGCGGATGAAATGGGTATCGAGGCTCCAGGCCTCTCCCATCGCCCGGCCGGCGAGCGACAGGCCGAGCGGGCCTGGAAACATCTCGGGGTAGAGGGTCAGCACCGAGGCGCGGAACATCGTGCGGCCTCAGTCGCGGTCTTGCGGGTCGCGCGGCGTGTCCTCGAGCAGTCCCTCGGGGGGATCGATGACGATCCGGCCGCCGGCGATGTCGACGGTCGGCACCACCGCCCGGGTGAAGGGGACCATCACCGCCTTCTTGGCCCGGCGCGCCACGTCGATGACGTCGCCGGCACCGAAGTCGTAGATGGCGGTGACGGTGCCGACGGCTTCTCCGTCGAGGGTCTCGACCTTCAGCCCGATGAGGTCGGCGTGAAGGAACTCGTCCTCGTCATCGGCGGGCGGAATGCGCTCGCGCGGGACGAAGAGCTGCATGTTGGTGACGGCCTCGGCCGCATTGCGGTCGGTCAGCTCGGCGATCCGGGCGACGAGCACCTCACCGGCCGGGCGCACGCTCCGGACCGTGAAGAGGCGACCGTCACGCGACTGCAGCGGCGAGTAATCGAGGATCGCGGCCGGGTCCTGCGTGTAGGACTTCACGCGCACCTCGCCCCGTACCCC
This sequence comes from Phreatobacter sp., assembly GCA_965284145.1. Taxonomy (GTDB): domain Bacteria; phylum Pseudomonadota; class Alphaproteobacteria; order Rhizobiales; family Phreatobacteraceae; genus Phreatobacter. The sequence goes on along the minus strand of CBDIRH010000003.1, from coordinate 716,370 downwards.
GTGAGGGGCACCGAACTTGGCGACGAGGACGAGATCGGTGGACATGGTGATGCCTTGCGGAACCGAATTGCGCCCTTCGAGGCTCGCCGGTCTTGCGTTCACCCCGCAAAGCGAGGGCGCCTGGCAACGAGCCTTGAAGGACGCAAGGTCCTCCGTGCGGGTGCGTCCCGCAAGGAGGACCTGAGGCATCAGCCCTCGGAGGAGGCCTCGGCGGCCTTCGCGGCCTTCGAGGCAGCGCGCTCCTCGGACTTCTTGCCCGGCTTCGCCTTCTCCGGGTTGTTCGACGGGGTGCGCTTCATCAGGCCTTCGGAATCGAAGAAGCGGGCAACGCGGTCGGTCGGCAGCGCGCCCTTGGCGAGCCAGGCCTTGGCGGCCTCGACGTCGAGGTCATAGCGCTTCTGGTCCTTGGCGAGCATCGGGTTGTAGGTGCCGATCTTCTCGATGAAGCGGCCATCGCGCGGCGAGCGGGCTCGGCGACGACGATCTGGTAGAAGGGGCGCTTCTTGGTGCCGCGGCGGGCGAGGCGGATCTTGAGCGACATGGGATACTCCGTTGGGTCGTTCGTGTTGGTCGTGAATGCGATGCGGTGAAAGGGCTTCGGCTATTTCTTCTTGCCGAAGGGAAATCCGGGAAGGCCGGGCAGCTTGCCGCCCCCGAGCCCGCCGAGGCCCGGAAAGCCGGGGGGCAGGCCGCCGGGCGGAAGCGACGGCATCTTGTCAGGCAGCCCGCCGGGCATCTTCTTCTGAAGCTCCGCGAGCATCTCAGGCGTCGGCTGGGGCATGCCGCCGCCGAGGCCGAACATGTTCGCGAGACCGGCCATGGGGCCGCGCTTGGCGCCGGCACCACCCATGGACTTCATCATGTCGGCCATGCCGCGGTGCATCTTCAGGAGCTTGTTGACGTCCTCCGGCTGGGTGCCGGAGCCGCGGGCGATGCGGCGGCGGCGCTTGCCGTCGATTTCCTTCGGATTGCGACGTTCCCAGGGGTCATGGACGCGGATGATGGCGCGCTGGCGCTTGATCACCGTGTCGTCCATGGCGCCGGCGAGCTGCTTCTGCATGTTGCTTCACGCCGGGCAGCATGCCCATGAGGCCCTGCATGCCGCCGAGCTTCATCATCTGGTCGAGCTGGTCGCCCATGTCGTCGAGATTGAACTGGCCCGCCTGCATGCGCTTGGCGATGGCCATGCCCTTCTCGGCATCGATCGATTCCGCCGCCTTCTCGACGAGGGAGACGATGTCGCCCATGTCGAGGATGCGGTTGGCGATGCGCTGGGGATGGAAGTCCTCCAGCCCGTCCATCTTCTCGCCGACGTGCCGATGAGCTTGATCGGCTTGCCGGTCACCGCGCGCATGGACAGCGCCGCGCCGCCGCGGCCGTCGCCATCGACGCGGGTCAGCACCACGCCGGTGACGTTGACGCGGCCGGTGAAGGAGCGCGCGACATTCACCGCGTCCTGGCCGGTGAGGCTGTCGACGACCAGCAGCACCTCGTGGGGACCCGCGGCCTTCTCGACCTCGGCCACCTCCACCATGAGGGCCTCGTCGACATGGGTGCGGCCGGCGGTGTCCAGCATCACCACGTCGTAGCCGCCGAGGCGACCGGCCTCGATGGCGCGGCGGGCGATCTGCACCGGCGTCTGGCCGGCGACGATCGGCAGGGTCTCGACGCCGATCTGCTTGCCGAGAACGGCGAGCTGCTCCATCGCGGCCGGGCGGCGCGTATCGAGCGAGGCCATCAGCACCTTCTTCTTCTGCTTTTCGAAGAGGCGCTTGGCGAGCTTGGCGGTGGTGGTGGTCTTGCCCGAGCCCTGCAGGCCGACCATGAGGATCGGAACCGGCGGCACGGCCTGGAGGTCGATGGCGACGCCGTCGGTGCCGAGCGTCTCGACCAGCGTGTCATGGACGATCTTGACGACCATCTGGCCGGGGGTCACCGAGCGGATGACCTCGGCGCCGACGGCGCGGTCGCGGACCTTGTCGGTGAACGAGCGGACGACCTCGAGCGCGACGTCGGCCTCGAGCAGGGCGCGGCGCACCTCGCGCATCGCCTCCTGCACATCGGCTTCGCTCAGCGCGCCGCGGCCCTTGAGGCGATCGAGGATGCCGGACAGTCGTGTCGACAGACCTTCGAACATGGTCACTCCGGAGTTCACCTGTGGGGATGCCCCCAAGGTGGTCTCGGTCCCCAGGAACCGCAACGCGTTTCGCGCCCGAGGGCGCATGCTGCGCTGTCGGGCGGGAACCTCCGGGGTCAGGCCCCGGTCGGCGACGTCAGGTCTCGGATGAGCGAGAGTGGGCTGCGGATAGTGCGAAGAGGGCGGAAAGTCAAGGAAAGACCGTTATCGGGATGCCGCGGTCGCCTCGACACAGAGCCGAATCGACTTTACCCGCCGATCGTCGGTCCGTGGAACTCGCCCTTGGAAACCTCCCTCTACCTTCCCGTCAAAACCTTTCTCGAAGGCCTCGGCTTCACGGTGAAGGGCGAGGTCATGGGCTGCGACCTCGTCGCGCTGTCCGACGGTGAGCCGACGGCCGTCATCATTGGCGAGCTGAAGCAGTCCTTCACGCTGGAACTCGTCCTGCAGGCGGTTGATCGCTCGGCCGCCGCCGACGAGGTCTGGCTGGCGGTGAAGGCCTCCGCCAAGGGCAGGGGCCGCGAGCACGACAGTCGCGTGAAGAAACTCTGCCGGCTCTGCGGCTTCGGGCTCCTCTCCGTGCTGCCCATGGGAGGCGTGGAGGTGCTCGTGGAGCCCGTGCCGTGGAAGCCGCGGCACGACGGCAAGCGCCGTTCCCGCCTCGTCGCCGAGCATCGCCGTCGCCGGGGCGACCCGGCGCTCGGAGGCTCCACGCGCCGGCCCATCATGACGGCTTACCGCCAGCGCACGCTGGCGATGGCCCAGGCGCTGGCCGCCGGCCCGCTGCGGCCGCGCGACCTCACTGCCCTTGCTCCCGATGCCCCCGCCATCCTCCAGCGCAACGTCTATGGCTGGTTCGAACGGCAGGAGCGCGGCATCTATGGTCTCACCGCGACAGGACACGCCGCCCTCGCAACCTGGCGGGATCACTTGCCGCCCATCCCCGCGACCTGACGCTCCGGCAGCGTCGCGACCTTCTGCCGCTGCACGGCAACAGCCTCGGTTCTCGCGCGTTGTGTCGGGGTGTCTACGACAGAGATGAGGAGCTTGACCGTGCCGATCCACACCCGACGCAGCGTGCTCGCCGCAACCGTGGGAGCCGCCTTCATTGGCGCCCTCTCGACCGCCCGCGCCGATGATCGCCCCGTGACGCCCGAAGAGCGTCGTCAGATCGAGGCGACGCTCCGGCGCGAGGGCTTCACGCGATGGGGCGGCATCGAGTTCGACGACGGCCATTTCGAGGTGGCCGACGCCATTGCTGCCGACGGCAAGACATACGATCTCGAACTGTCGAGCGTCGACTTCACCATCACGAGCCGCGACCTCGACGACTGATCAGCCGCGCCGGCAGAGCCGGTTCAGGTCCGTGAAAGTCAGGCGGATCGCGTGTTCCGAGCGCGCGATCATGCGGCGGCCATTGGCGCTGCGGCAGTCCCAGCGGAGCGCGGCCCGAGCCGCGAGTGCGCGCCGATACTGTCCGGTCAGCGTCGCGATGGTCTGCGGCTGAATGCAGCCGGCCGCCGCCCGTCGGAAGCGGCTCTCGAGTGCCGGTGGCCGGCCGCAGGCGCGCAGGAAGACCTCCACCAGTGCGTAGCTGTCGACCCGCTTCATGACGTCCTCGCGCTGGCTCGGCGACAGCAGGTCGAGGCTGTAGGCGCCGTGCATCTGGGTGGCCTGCGCTTGCGCGGGTCTCACGGCCGGCACCACCGTCAACCAGCCCGCCAGGGCGAGCGCGGCAGTCATCGGAAGGCAGGAGCGGTGAGGGCGCATGGCGGAATCGCGAGGCTGGTCGATGAGGCCTCCAGCTTAGCGCCGCGGACGGGTGTTTCAATCCGGCCGCCCTGTGTGACGCCTGCCGTCGGACACGCTGGTGCTTGACGACTGGACCGGGCTCCGTCACGGCTCGGGCTCATCATTCTCCACGCCGGAACCGTCATGCCCGACGCCACCCTCTTCGATCAGCGCCTCGCCAGCGCGGCCCGTCTCGTCGAGGCCGAACTGGAAAGGCTGCTGTCCGATGATGCCAGCGCCGGAGAGGCGGTCAGGCCGCCGCGCCTGATGGCGGCGATGCGCCATGGCGTGCTGAACGGCGGCAAGCGTCTTCGTCCCTTCCTGGTCATGGAAAGCGCTGCCTTGTTTTCGGCATCGATGGCGACGGCGGCCGCAGCGCGTCGCCGCGGCCCTCGAACTGCGTCCATTGCTATTCACTGGTTCACGACGACCTCCCGGCCATGGACGACGACGATCTGCGCCGCGGCCGGCCGACGGTCCACAAGGCCTATGACGAGGCGACCGCCATCCTCGCCGGAGACGGCCTTCTCACCCTCGCCTTCGAGGCCATGGCGTCGCCCCGCGCCCATGCAGACCCTGCGATCCGTGTCGAACTTGGCCTTCTGCTCGCGCGGGCTGCCGGCCTCGGCGGGATGGTCGGTGGCCAGATGCTGGACCTCGCCGCCGAGGGACGCTTCGACGGCGGGGCGCCGCTGACGCTTGCCGAGGGGGACATCCGCCGCCTGCAGGCGATGAAGACCGGCGCGCTGATCCGTTTCGGCTGCCTCGCCGGTGCGATGCTCGGCGGCGCCGATGCCGCGGGGAGGGCGGCGCTCGCGGCCTATGGCGAGACGATCGGCCTCGCCTTCCAGATCGCCGACGACCTGATCGACCACGAGGGCGACGCAGCCCTTGCCGGCAAGGCCACGGGCAAGGACGCCGCCCGGGGCAAGGGCACGCTCGTATCACTTCGCGGTCCGGCATGGGCGCGCGACGAACTGACGCGTCTGGTCCAGGAGGCGGAGCGACACCTCGCGCCCTTCGGCGCGGCGGCAGCCACTTTGACGGCCGCCGCGGGGTTCATCGCCTTCCGCCAGACCTGACGAGGCGCGGCAGGGTCCCGCCGCCTTGCCTTGACTCCGCGCTTCCCGCCAAGCCAGCATCGCCAATCGTTTTTCTGTTTGAGGGGAGGGGACGATGCGTTTTTCGTCCACGCGACGTTTCTTCGGGATGATTTTGGGCGTGGCGCTCGCTGCCGGGCTGGCGGCGCCGGCCGAGGCGCAGAAGCGGCAGAACACCATCCGCTTCGCTTATGACCAGGTTCCGGAGAACGTCGATCCCTATTTCAACAACGTCCGTATCGGCGTCATCATCGCCCACCAGGTCTGGGACACGCTGATCTACCGCGATCCCAGGACCAACGAGTACAAGGGCCAGCTCGCCACCGCCTGGCGCTGGGTGGACGAAAAGACGCTTGAGCTCGACCTTCGCCGCGGCGTCAAGTTCCACAACGGCGTGGAATTCAGCGCCGACGACGTCGTCTACACGCTGAACTTCGTCGCCAATCCGGCCAACCGCTCCACCACCCAGTCCAACGTCAACTGGATCGACCGCGTCGAGAAGGTCGACAGTCACAAGGTGCGCATCATCACCAAGCGCCCCTTTCCGGCCGCCATCGAATATCTCGCCGGCCCCATTGTCATTCATCCGGCCGCCTATTACGAGCAGGTCGGTCCGAAGGGCATGAACGAGAAGCCCGTCGGCTCCGGACCCTACCGCGTCGTCGAGCACCAGATCGGCCGCTCCATCACGCTGCAGCGCAACCCCGACTATTTCCGTGACGGCCCCAAGCCGCAGCCGCAGATCGAGCGCATCGTCATCCGCTTCATCCCGGACCGCCAGACGCAGGTCGCCGAGATGCTGTCCGGCGGCCTCGACTTCGTCATGAACGTCGCCCCAGACCAGGCCCAGCAGATGCGGGCCGTGCCGACGCTGCAGATCGTCTCCGGCGGCACGATGCGCATCGTTTTCCTGAACTTCGCCACCACCGAGCGTTCGCCGGCGCCGCAATTGCGTGACGTTCGCGTTCGCCGCGCCATTGCTCATGCCATCGACCGCCAGACCATGGCGCGCCAGCTTGTCGGAGAAGGCTCGCAACTCATCAACGCCATCTGCTTCCCCGCACAGTTCGGCTGCGATGCGTCGCAGGCGCCGGTCTATGAATACAACCCGGCCAAGGCGAAGGAACTTCTGGCCGAGGCCGGCTTCCCGAACGGCTTCGACATCGAGCTGCACGCCTATCGCGAGCGCAACCAGTCGGAGGCGATGATCAACTACCTGCGGGCCGTCGGCATCCGTGCGACGCTGCGCTTCGGCCAGTACGCCGCCATGCGCGAGCAGATCCGCTCGCACCGCGCCGGCATGGCGCACCAGACCTGGGGCTCGTTCTCGATCAACGATGTGTCAGCCTCGACCCCGGTCTACTACAAGGGCCTCGACGACGATATCTCGCGCGATCCGAAGGTCATCGAGTTGCTCGAGCGCGGTGACACCGTCACCGACCCGCAACAGCGCCTTGCCGCTTACCGCGAGGCCCACAAGCTGATCATCGAGCAGGCCTATTCCGTGCCGCTCTACAACCTCGTCACCTTCTATGCGGCGGCGAAGGACCTGGAGTTTGCGGCCTATCCCGACGAACTCCCGCGCTTCTGGGAGATGCGCTGGAAGTGATGCTATGCTCCGGCTGCGGCGACTGCCGTCGCGGCCGGACTGGCTAGCTCAAGGCGCCCATCTGCATGTTCAATTACACGCTCAAGCGGCTGGGACTGGCCGCTCTCGTCGCATTGGCGGTGTCGGCCCTGGCCTTCGTGCTGCTGCGCCTGTCCGGCGATGTCGCCATCGCGATCGCCGGTGAGGGCGCTCGCGCCGAGGACATCGCCGCCGTCCGCCAGCAATACGGTCTCGATCGCCCGCTGGTCGTCCAGTATTTCGACTGGCTGGGAAAGACGCTGTCCGGAGACTTCGGCCAGTCGCTCTATTTCCGCACGCCGGTGTTCGATCTAATCATCGACAAGATCAAGACGACCCTGCTTCTCGCCATCCTCTCGATCCTCTTCGCGCTCGGTCTCTCGCTGCCGCTCGGCGTCATGGCGGCGGTCTGGCAGAACTCCTGGATCGACAGGCTCTGCCTGTGGATCGCGGTGGCGGGCCAGGCGCTGCCGAACTTCTTCTTCGCGCTCTGCCTGATCATGGTCTTCTCCATCGGCCTCGGCTGGCTGCCGGTCTCCGGCGCCGACGGCTGGGAGCATTTCGTCATGCCGACAGTGGCGCTCGGCTACTACGTCACGCCGCCCTTCATGCGCCTCGTGCGCGCCGGCATGATCGAGGTGCTGAACGCCGACTACATCCGCACGGCTCGCGCCAAGGGCCTCCCCCCGACGACGGTCATCCTGCGCCACGGTCTGCGCAACGCGCTGGTGCCGGTGGTGGCGCTCACCGCGGTGCAACTCGGCTTCCTGCTCGGCGGGTCCATCGTCATCGAGACGGTCTTCGCCCTCGACGGGCTCGGCTACCTTGCCTACCAGGCGATCGCGCAGAAGGACTTCCCCGTCATCCAGGCGGTGCTCATGCTGCTGTCGGTTGGCTATGTCGGCCTGACGCTGCTGGCCGATCTCGTCAACGCCTGGCTCGACCCCAGGATCAGGGTGGGCTGACATGAGCGACATCGTCGAGACACCATCCGCCATCGCCGTCGTGCCGCCCTCGCGGTTCAAGCGGCGCGTCCTGAAACACAAGGGCCTGCTGATCGGCACCGGCATCTTCGCGATCATCGTGCTGATCGCGCTGCTCGCGCCGCTGATCTCGCCGCACGATCCCTATGCGCAGGACCTGAACAATCGCCTCGTGCCTCCGGTCTGGTACGAGCGGGGCAGCTGGCTGCACCCGCTTCGGCACCGACAACCTCGGCCGCGACTATCTTTCGCGCACCCTCTACGGCGCGCAGATCTCGCTGCTGATCGGCATCTCGGTTATGCTCATCTCGGGAACCATCGGCACCGCCCTCGGTCTCGCCGCTGGCTATTTCGGCGGTCGCATCGATCTGATCGTCACCTTCATCATCACCACGCGCCTGGCGCTTCCGGTGGTGCTGGTCGCGCTCGCCGTGGTGGCCATGGTCGGCGGCACGCTTGGCATCGTCATCGCCGTGCTGGGCCTGCTGAAGTGGGACCGCTTCGCTGTGGTCATGCGCTCTGCGACGCAGCAGGTGCGTTCGCTCGACTTCGTCGAGGCGGCGCGCGCCTCGGGTGCCAGCCAGTTGCGCATCATCCTCAAGGAGGTGCTGCCCAACGTCATGCCGCACCTGATCGTCGTTGGCACGGTGGAGGCGGCGAGCGCGATCCTGCTGGAGGCCGCCCTCTCCTTCCTCGGCCTCGGCGTGCAGCCGCCGCTGCCGTCGTGGGGGCTGATGATCTCGGAGGCCAAGAACTTCATGTTCTTCTCCTTCTGGCTCATCGCCATCCCTGGTGCCGCGCTCGCCCTGCTGGTGCTCGCCATCAACATGATGGGCGACGGCCTGCGCGACGTGACGGCCCCCGACAGCCGCTCCTGAGCCTGCCTCTGCGGCGCGCAGGGCGCGCCGCGGGCCTGCCCCTTGCGCCCCTTCCGCATGCCACCCCGTCCGCACGCGCCGTGGCGAAAGCCGCGGCCTGCGCTATGGTCCAGCTCTGATCGCCAACCATCGAGCCTGCCATGACCCGCGCTTCCGCCATTGCCGCCGCCCACCAGATGTTCGACGACGGCAGCCTGAAGGCGATCTTTGCCCGCCGCATAGCCATCCCGACCGAGAGCCAGAACCCGGCGCGCGCGCCGGACCTTGCCCGCTATCTCACCGAGGAGATGCGGCCGTCGCTGGAGTCGATGGGCTTCACCTGCCGCATCCTGACCCATCCGAACGCCAAGGGCCCCTTCCTGCTGGCCGAGCGCATCGAGGATCCCGCCCTCGTGACCGTGCTCGGCTACGGCCATGGCGACGTCATCGCCGGGCTCGAGGGCAAGTGGAAGGACGGCCGCGACCCCTGGACGCTGGATGACACCGGCGAGCGCTGGTACGGCCGCGGCGTCGTCGACAACAAGGGCCAGCACGCGATCAACATCGAGGCCCTGCGCTGCGTGCTGAAGACGCGCGGCAAGCTCGGCTTCAATGTGCGCTATCTCATCGAGATGGGCGAGGAGGTCGGCTCCGCCGGCCTGCACGATCTCGCCCGCGACAACCGCGAGCTCTTCCTCGCCGACATCCTCATCGGCTCGGATGGTCCGCGCATGACCGCCGAGCGGCCCACCATGTGCCTCGGCGCCCGCGGTGGCTACCGCATCGACCTCGAGATCAATGCCCGCGAGGGTGGCCATCATTCCGGCAACTGGGGCGGCCTGCTGTCGAACCCGGCGATCCGCCTCGCCCATGCCATTTCCACCATCATCGGACCGACGGGTCAGATCCGGGTCCATGAACTGCTGCCGAAGGACATGCCGGAGTCGGTGAAGCGGGCGCTCGCCGACATCGAGCCGGCGAGCATTCCCGGCGGCCCGCAGATCGACGCCTGGTGGGGCGAGCCGGGCTTCACGCCGGCGGAGAAGGTCTACGGCTGGAACACATTCGAGGTGCTGGCCTTCGGCGCCGGCGACATCGGCAATCCGCAGAACGCGGTGCCGCCTTCGGCCAAGGCGACCTGCCAGATCCGCACCGTGGTCGGCTCCGAGCCCGACGGCTTCATCCCGGCCATCAAGCGTCATCTCGTCCGCCACGGCTTCCCCGATGTCGAGGTCTCGAGCGGCCGCGATGCCGCCTTCAAGGCGACGCGGACCGATCCCGATCATCCCTGGGTGAAATGGGCGGCGGCCTCCATCGCGGAGACCACCGGCAAGAAGCCCGCGGTCATACCCAATGCGGGCGGTTCGTTGCCCAACGACGTCTTCGCCGAGATCATCGGCATGCCGACGATCTGGGTGCCGCACTCCTACCCGGGCTGCTCGCAGCACGCTCCCAACGAGCATGTGCCGACGGCCCTGGTCCGCGAGGCCATCGGCCTCATGGCCGGGCTCTACTGGGACCTCGGCGAGGGCACGCATCCGAAGCTGGCGCGCTGAGCGCCGGGACAGGGCAGGGGGCCCCGATGACCACGACCAACCGGACAGATGTCGCCATCGTCGGCGGCGGCATGGTGGGCACCGCGGCGGCGCTTGCCTGCCTCGCCCGCGGCCTCGCCGTCACGCTCGTCGAACCGGGCTCGATCCGAGACGCTGCGAGCTACGGCAATGCCGGCGTCATCTCGCGCGGCTCGCTCTTTCCCGTGGCCGGTCCCGGCATGCTGAAGAAGCTGCCGCGCTATGCGCTGAACCGCGACGTTGCCATTCGCGTCGACTACGGCTCGCTGGTGGCGGTCATGCCCTGGGCCCTCGCCTTCGTGCGACGCTGCAACGAGGCGTCGGTGCGCGAGGCCGCCGCTGCCCTCGATCCGCTCTGCGCCGCCGCCTATGACGAGCACTGGCGCCTTGCCGGCGAACTCGGCGTCCAGCATCTGATCATGCGCCGCGGCTGGGTGAAGCTCTACCGCAGCGAGGAGGCCTTCCTCGGTGCCGCGCTGGAGCGCGAGATTCTCAGCCAGTACAAGGTCGGCTTCGAGGTGATCGACGGTGCCGAGCTGCCGCAGTTCGAACCGGCCCTGAAACGCCGCTATGCGAAGGCGGTCTGGCACACGGAGACCGGATCTGTCCGCGACCCCGGCGGGCTGGTGCAGGCCTATGAGGCCGCCGCCGCCGAGCGGGGCGCAACCCTCGTCAGGGCCAGGGCGCGCACGATCGTCGAGGATGGCGACGGCGCGAAGGTGCTGCTCGAGGGCGGCGGGGAGGTCTCCGCAAGGACCGTGGTGATCGCTGCCGGTGCCGCCGCGCACGACCTGACCCGCACCATGGGATACCGCCTGCCGCTCGCCGCCGAGCGCGGTTACCATCGTCACTTCGCCGACGCCGGCGAGCACAAGCTGTCGCGGCCGATCCACGACACCGGCGGCAGCTATGTCGTCGCGCCGATGAACGCCGGCCTGAGATTGCTGTCGGGGGTCGAGCTGGCGCGCCGCGACGCACCCGCCAACCTCTCTCAGATCACCGCCGTCGAGACCGACGCGCGGCAGACAGTTGCGATGGGCGAGAGCGTCGAACCTGCGCCATGGCATGGCTCGCGGCCGTCGACACCGGATGGCATGCCGGTCATTGGCCGCGCGCCGCGCCACCCCCACGTGGTCTTCGCCTTCGGCCATGGCCATATCGGCCTGTCGACCGGCCCGATCACCGGCAAGCTGGTGTCGGAGATCGTGACGGGGAGCCCCACCTCCGTCCCGGTCGCGCCGTTCTCGCCGACGCGCTTCTGACCCCACCCGAAGTCCGGTGCTGACCTACAGGAAACTGTCGGCCAGTCATGCGCCAAATCGTCGTTGCCTTGGCCGGGCGGCGGGATAGAGTTTGTCCCAGGCGGGCGTCATGACCCGCGCACCAGAGGTGTGGACCAGATGATGAAGCGGATCCTGATGGCGGCCGGCATGGCCGCAGCACTCGTTGCCGGCGCCCCCGCACCGGCCTCGGCCCAGACGGTCGAGTGGCGTGGCGGTTCGATCGGTGGCGGGTGGTACACGATCGTCTCCGGCGCGGCCAAGCTGCTGGAGGACAAGATTCCCGGGATGACCATCAAGGCGGTGCCCGGCGGCGGCGCGGCCAATCCGGTCGCGGTTCAGCAGGGCCAGGCGCAGCTCGCCATGTCCATCGACATCTTCGCTTCCATGGCGGCGTCAGGCACCGGCACCTATCAGGGCCGTCCGCCGGCGGACAAGCTGCGCATGATCGGCCAGTCCTTCGGCGATACGCCCTATCACTTCATCCGCGCGCCGGGCCAGACCATGGACATCGCGACCCTGTTCAAGGAGGGCCGCAACATCCGCTTCGGCGGCGCCAACAACGGCGCGACCGACGAAATCGCCCTGCGCTGGCTCCTCGCCGTCTATGGCCAGACCTATGACAGCCTGCGGGCCCGCGGCTGGCGCTTCCAGCTCGCCGCCTATGGTGACCTCGCGGCCGCCTATCGCGACGGCCAGCTCGACTACGCCTTCTTCGCGCTCGGCCTTCCGGGATCGGCCGTGGTCGACATGGCAACTGGCCGCGACGGCGAGATCCTCGACATCCCGCAGGACGTGATGGATGCCTTCAAGCAGCGCCACGGTATGGGCTCGGGCGTCATCCCGGCCGGCACCTATCCGCGCTTCCAGGGCAACCGGGAGGTCAAGACGCTGGTCATGGCGACGACGCTCGTCACCTCGTCCGACGTCTCCGATGACATCGTCTACAAGATCACCAAGGCAATCTGCGAAAACATCCCGGAGCTGCCGCGCATCCACGGTTCGCTGAAGGACTATCGCTGCGAGACGGCGATCGCCAACAGACCCGTGCCGGTCCATCCCGGCGCGCTGCGCTACTACCGCGAGCGCGGCTGGGTCCAGGGCTGACGGCTCGTCGATGAACACGGCCCGGACCCAAGGTCCGGGCCGGCTTCTTTGGGCCGCTTGCCCGATGTGATGGATACCTCCACATGCGCGAACTGAAGGGGCCGATCTTCTGGCTCGCAGCGGCCGTTGCCGTTCTCGCCTCGCTCTTCCATCTGTGGACGGGCGGATTCGGGTTCTTCGAGCCGCGCGAGCAGCGCTCGATCCATCTGCTGCTGCTCCTGCCCCTCGCCTATATCCTTTATCCCGCCACGGAGACTTCGCCGAAGGATCGTCCGAGCCTCCTCGACTGGGGCCTGTCTCTGCTGGCCGTTCTTCCCAGTCTCTATTCCTTCAGCTGCGCCAATGGCGGTCGCTTCTGCTCCTCCGTCATCAACCTTCGCTTCGAGACGGTGGACCCCGTCTCCCCGGTCGAACTGGTGCTGGGCGTCATCGCCATCGTGCTCGTCATCGAGGCGCTGCGCCGCGCCGTGACGCCGGTCCTCGCCGGGCTGGTGACGACCGGCATCCTCTACCTCTTCGTCACCGAGTACATGCCGGGGATCCTGCATTTCCGCGACATTCCGGCGACGCAGATCGTCGAGACCATGTATCTGTTCAACTCGAACGGCATCTACGGCTCGATCACCGGCATCTCGGCGACCATGGTCGCCATGTTCATCATCTTCGGCGCCTTCATCGAGGGCTCCGGCGTCGGCATGCTGTTCCACAATCTCGGCATGAAGGTCGCAGGTCGCCAGGCCGGCGGTCCGGCCAAGGTCGAGGTCGTCTCATCCGCCATGTTCGGAACGATCTCGGGCTCGTCCGTGGCCAACGTCTTCGCCACCGGCTCCTTCACCATCCCCGCCATGATCAAGCTGGGATACCGCCGCCAGTTCGCGGCGGGCGTCGAGGCCGCGTCCTCGGTGGGCGGCCAGATCATGCCGCCGGTGATGGGGGCGGGGGCCTTCATCATGGCCGAGATCACCAACATCCCCTACCAGACCATCGCCCTGGCGGCGATCGCCGGCTCGCTGCTCTACTTCTTCATGATCCTCATCAGCGTGCATTTCGAGGCCCGGCGCCTGAGGCTCACGGGCTGCGACCCCGACGAGATCCCGACGTGGTCCTTCGTGCTGCGCGACGTCCATCTGCTGATCCCCGTCTTCGTCATGATCGGCGCCATGGCGGTCGGCTATTCGCCCTCATTCGCGGCCTTCTGGGGCATCATCTCGGTGTGGCCGTCGTCGTGGCTGCGCGCCCATACCCGCCTCTATCCCACAGACATCCTGCGCATGCTGGCGAACGGCGGCCGCAACATGGTGGTGGTGTCGCTCGCCTGCGCCGGCGCCGGCATCTTCGTCGCCTGCCTGACCGTCACCGGCATGGTGATTTCCTTCTCCACCATCGTGACCGGTCTCGCCGGCAACAATCTCTACATCGCCGGTGTCCTCATCGCGATCACCGTGCTGATCCTCGGCATGGGCGTGCCGACGACCGCCGCCTACATCATCGGCGCGGCCATCGGCGCACCGATCCTCCAGCAGTTCGGCGTGCCGGTTCTCGCGGCCCACATGTTCGTCTTCTATTTCTCGATCCTCGCCGATGCGACGCCGCCGGTATCGGTTGCGTCCTATGCGGCGGCCTCCATCGCCCGCTGCAGCCCCATGGCGGCGGGCGTCGTCGCCTTCCGCCTCGCCATCGCAGGCTTCGTCGTCGGCTTCTCCTATCTGCACTCCAGTGCCCTGCTGCTGCAGGACTCCTGGTCCGAGATCATCGGCGAGTTCATCGCCAATGCCGCCGGCCTCACTCTGCTAGCGGCCGGTTTCTTCGGCTTCTTCCGGGCGCCGTTGCCCATGGCGGTCCGCCTGCCGCTGATCCCGCTCGGCGTCATGGCCACGCTGTTCGACCCCATCTCCGTTTGGTGGCGGGTCGCCATCGTCCTTGGGGTGGGGTTGGCGCTCTACATCCTCCAGAAGGACGCCGCCGGCCGCGAAGACCTCATCCGGGCCGACGAGGCGACGGCTCGGACCGAGGCGCGTCTCGCCAGGGAAGCATCCCCGTCATGATCATCGACCGCCTGCAGGTCCGGCTCACCCGCTGGCCCCTGAAGATGACCCGCAAGCACGGCGTCGGCGATGTCGCCGACACGCTGCCGGGTGTCGTCATTTCGCTGCACACGAAGGACGGGCTTACCGGCTGGGGCGAGGCGGCACCGTGGTCCGTCTTCTCGGGTACGGCGGAGGCGACTGTCTCCGCCCTCGACGTCTATCTGCGGCCGCTCGTCATGGGGCGATCCGCCAGGGACCTCGCCCGCATCATGGTGGAGGCCGACCGCACCATCGTCGGTCATCCGGAAGCCAAGATGGCGCTGGATATGGCGCTGCACGATCTCGTCGGACAGGCCGCAGGTGTTGGCGTCGCGGAACTCCTCGGCGGCGTATTCCGCGAGAGCATTCCCCTCTCTGTCTCGATCGCCAATCCGGACTTCGACGCCGATCTCGACTTCGCCCGTGCCCGCCTCGCGGAGGGCATCCGCCTCTTCAAGGTGAAGACCGGCTTCTCGACCCACTCCGAGGACATGACCCGGCTTGAGCGTCTCGCGGCCATCCTGCCCGCCGACGCCTCGCTGCGCATCGACTACAATCAAGGCCTCGCCGCGGTCGATGCCATCCGGACGCTTCGCGACGTCGAGGCCTTCCGCCCGGCCTTCATCGAACAGCCCGTCGCGCGCGACCGCCTCGACGCCATGGCCGAGATCACCCGCGCCATCGACACGCCGATCCTCGCCGACGAGAGCGTCTTCTCGCCGGAGGAGGCGGTGGAGTGCGCCCGCGCCCGCTTCGCCGACGCCATCTCGATCAAGCTGATGAAGGCCGGGTCTTTCGCCAAGGGCAAGGCCATCGCCGCCATCGCCTCGGCTGCCGGCATGCCCTGCTATGGCGGCACCATGTACGAGGCCGGCATCGCACTCACCGCCGGCATCCATTTCGCCGCATCGACACCGGCCATGAGCCTCGGCGCCGAATACTACACCTCGGCCTTCGTGCTCGGCACGGAGATCCTGAAGGACCCGGTTCGCCTCGAGGCCGGGGCCTCCTGGTTGCCGACGGGGCCAGGCCTCGGCATCACGGTTGACGAGGCGGCACTGAAGGGCGCGACTGTGGAGGCGCGGGGGTAGGACGCACTCCGCCGGTGCATGCTGCACCAAGCGCCGCACCTGCGCCGTCCAACTCATTGTCCCCACCGGAAACAGACAAGCCCGGCGCAGGGCCGGGCTTGCAAACAACCGATCGAAAGCCGGCAGCTCTTACGCCACCGCTTCCTTCGACTTCTCGGCGCGCTTGCGATCGTTCGGATCGAGGAAGCGTCTTGCGCAGGCGGATCGACTTCGGGGTCACCTCGACCAGTTCGTCGTCCTCGATATAGGCGATGCGCCTGCTCGAGCGACATGCTTGCGATCGGCGGCGTCAGGCGCACAGCCTCGTCCTTCGCCGGTCGGCGCGGATATTGGTGAGCTGCTTGCCCTTCAGGACGTTGACGTCGAGGTCGTTGCCGCGGCTGTGCTCGCCGATCAGCATGCCTTCGATAGACCTGCACGCCCGGATCGATGAACATCGGGCCGCGTTCCTCGAGGTTCCACATGCGCGTAGGCCACGGCCACGCCCTCGGCATTGGCGATCAGGGCGCCGTTGCGCCGCCCGGCGATCGGGCCGCGATAGTGGGCCGTACTCGTGGAAGATGCGGTTCATCACGCCGGTGCCGCGTGTATCGGTCAGGAACTCGCCGTGATAGCCGATCAGGCCGCGCGACGGGGGCATAGAACACCAGGCGCAGGTCGGTTGCCGGCGCCCGACGGACGCATGTCCTGCAGCTCGGCCCTTGCGCACGCGAGATCTGCTCGCACGACGACGCCGGCATAGCGCGTCGTCGACGTCGATCACCACTTCCTCGATCGGCTCGAGGCGCTGCGCCGGTGACCGAATCATTCTGGAAGAGAACGCGCGGGCGCGCCGACGGCGAGCTCGAAGCCCTCGCGGCGCATGGTCTCGATCAGAACGGCGAGCTGCAAGCTCGCCACGGCCGGACGACGTAGAACGTGTCCTTGTCCTCGGCTCTCCTCGATCTTCAGCGCGACGTTGCCCTCGGCCTCCTTGAGCAGGCGGTCGCGGATCATGGCGGCTCGTCACGACTTGTCGCCTTCGCGTGCCGGCCAGCGGGCGGGTCGTTGACGCATGAAGCTCATCATGGCACGCGTCGGCGGATCGACCGGCTGGGCCCGGCAACGGCGTTCGACGGACGGGTCGCAGATCGTGTCGGCGACCGAGTCGCATTCTTGACAGGCCGGCCACGGCCACGATGTCGCCGGCCTCGGCGCTCGTCGAGCGGCTGACGCGCTCCAGCCCGCGGAAGGCCAGGACCTTGGTGACGCGGGTCTGCTCGATCTCGCGGCCGTCGCGGCTCAGCGACCTTCAGCGACGGTGTTGGGCTTGAGCGTGCCGGAATTGATGCGGCCGGTCAGGATGCGGCCGAGGAACGGATCGGACTCCAGCGTCGTCACCAGCATGCGGAACGGCTTGTCGGCCTCGATATGCGGCGGCGGCACATGGCGCAGGATGAGGTCGAACAGCGGCTCCATGTCCTTGTGCTCAGCCTCGAGCGAGGTCGCGGCCCAACCCTCGACGGGCCGACGCGAACAAGGATGGGGAAGTCGAGCTGCTGGTCGTTGGCCTCGAGGGCCGACGAACAGGTCGAACACCTCGTCGTGCACCTGGTGCGGCCGGGCGTCCGAACGGTCGACCTTGTTGATCAGCACGATCGGCCCCAGGCCCAGGCGCAGCGCCTTGCCCAGCACGAACTTGGTCTGCGGCAAGGGCCCTTCGGCCGCGTCGACCAGCAGGACCACGCCGTCGACCATCGACAGGATGCGCTCGACCTCGCCGCCGAAATCGGCGTGGCCCGGCGTGTCGACGATGTTGACGCGCGTGCCCTTCCAGACGACCGAGGTCGCCTTGGCGAGGATGGTGATGCCACGCTCACGCTCCAGGTCGTTGGAGTCCATGGCGCGTTCGGCGACGCTGCTGGTTCTCGCGGAAGGTGCCTGACTGCTTCAGCAGGCTAGTCCACCAGCGTGGTCTTGCCATGGTCGACGTGGGCGATGATGGCGATGTTGCGCATAGACATGGGGGCGGGCGTCCGGTCGGGCCAATACGAAAAAGCGGGCTCCGTCGAATTGGCGGCCCGCGTGAACTCTGCTGCGGTGCATTATAGGAGCGGGCGCTCTGGCGCAACGAAAACCGACGATGGGACGTCAGGAGGCGGGGGCTCGCGTCGGTCTTGCAGATTGCGAGACCCTTGCGGATTGCAACGGCCAATTCGCGGGACGCGAGGCGGCTACTCCGTGCCGCTGTCAACATCTGGCGGCATCAAGACTTCAATTCGCAATATCTTGTGGTGCCCGTGGCGCTCCTCGGCTTGGCATCGCCCCTGCAACGACAGAACCGACCCGGCATCAGGTTTTGCGTCGCCGGTTCACTGGCTCGGACGGGAGGGGACCGCAATCTGCGACCCCTTGAACGTGGTCCTCTCCCCTCCACTCCGGCCCCTGCGCTTGCCCTCCCGATGCAGCGCCCCCCTCGCTACCGCTCGCGACTGACCCTACGTCAAAACCCTCTTGGCGACTGCGACATCTTGTGCATGAATGGGGATTGGAACCATTCAAAGCTGGACCTGCCGTGTCCAGACGGGGAGGACAGGTCGATGTCAGATGCGCCGCGCGATGTGCCCGCCATTGATGATCCGAAGACCGAAGCCGAATCCAGGCCGCTCGATCGGCGCCTCTTCTTCTTCAAGACCCTGGCGGGTGCGGCGACCCTTGCCGTCCCGGCCGTGATGGCGACGGCGCAGCCGGCCGAGGCCCAGCGCCTGCGGGTCACGGACAGTGACCCCTATGACCGCGAGGGCCGTGGCCGTGGACGCTTCGTTCGCCGGCGCGGCACCGACAATGATCCCTATGACGATCCGGGCCGCGGCCGGGTTCGCGTCTACCGGCGCCCGGTGCGTGTCACCGATAACGATCCGCGCGATCCGCGCGGCCGGGGCCGCGGCTGGTAAGGCACGGGCACGGAAGCCGCTTTCATGACGCTGGCTGCAGCCGCTTTTTCTCTCGCTTTCGGCAATCTCACCGTGCCGGAGGCGCTGGAACTGCGCGAGGCCTGCAAGGCGCGTCACTTCGCGGTCAATGACGCCGGACGATTTGCCCGGCTCCTGTCGATTGCCGACCTCGATGCCTTCCTGCGGACCGACGGGGCGCAAATTCCGCGCATCGCCATGGCGGACAGTTCCCGCAATGGCAGTGCCGCGGTCCCGGACGATCTCTTCACCACGGAGGATGGCCGCGTCGACCCGGTTCGCCTCTTCCGCCTGTTCGATGGTGGCTCGACCCTGGTCGTCTCGCAGTTCCACGAGTTCCACCCACCATTGGCCGACTTCTGCCGCGGGCTGGAGAAAGTGTTCCTCCATGCCGTGCAGGCGAACATCTACCTGACGCCTCCGGGCGCCCAGGGCTTCCGCACCCATTTCGACACCCACGACGTCCTGGTTCTGCAGGTCTCCGGGTCGAAGAAGTGGCGTGTCTGGGACGACATGCTTCTGCCCCATGCGACGCGCAACACGCCGTGGGATGGAACGATCCACAAGGCCGATCCAGCCGGGGCCAAGGATCTGACCCTGCGGCCCGGCGACGTGCTCTACGTGCCTCGCGGCGTCGCCCACGACGCCTCGGTCCAGGAGGGCGGCGAACCGTCCCTGCACATTACCGTGGGACTCCTCGAGCCGAGTTGGGCCGACGCATTGAAGGCGGCCATCGACCAGATGGAGACGCGCCTGCCGAGCCTGCGCCAGTCCTTCCGCACCTGGCGAATCGGCGACGAGTCGGTCCGCGCAGGCTTGGTCGACGCCGCGCGCGAGAGGCTCGCGGCGCTGGCCAGCGAAGAGACGCTGGATATGGTTGCGCTGCAGTTCCTCCAGCAGCTCTCCACCGACCGCATGACCATGTCGGGCCGCGGGCTGGTGACGCCGCCACCCGGTCCTGACGACCGGCTCGTGCTGACCGACTCGCTGCACCACCACGTCGTGCCGGTGGGCGAGGGGGCGGAACTGCGCTGGGCCGGTCCTGCCGAGCCCCTCACATCGGTCGAACTCGGCTGGCTGGAGCGGCTGAGCGAAGGCGCGACGCCCGCATCACTCGGTGGCGAGGCGGCCCTCGCCTTCTGCCGGCGGCTGGTGTCCGTCGGCCTTCTGGAGCGGGCCTGAAGGCCGAAACGCATCCTTCGCCACCGCATTTAGACCTTTCTTAAGGATGCGCATGGCATCTGAACCGGGTTGTATGACCTAAGGTCAGGTCGCGTGCTGAAGCGTAACGCCATCGATCTGCATCGTCCGAACCGCACGACAATCCTCGTCGCGGATGAGCAGGCCTTCTCGCGGAGCCTCATCCGCTCGGCGGTGGCCGGGATCGGTCGTGTCCTGGAATGCCGGACCGGTTTCGACGCGATCGAAGCGGCCGAGCAGCAGCGGCCGAGCCTCATCATCCTCGACCTCAACCTGACCGGCCTCGACGGGGTGGAGGTGACGCAGTTCCTGCGCCGCGCCGGCGGCGGGCTACAGTACACGCCGATCATCCTGATCGCCGGCAAGCCGACACGGTCTTCCGTGGTCGGAGCCATGACCGCCGGGGTCCACGAGTACATCGCCCGTCCCTTCAGCATGAAGACCGTCCGTTCGCGCGTCGAGGCCGTCGTCAAGGCGCCACGGCCCTTCGTCCGCACCCGCGTCTTCTTCGGCCCCGTGCCACGGGCCAAAACCGTGCGCCAGGAGCTCCTTGGCAAGGCTGGCGGTGGTGCTTTCGCCAGCATGATCTGCGGCGTCCATCACGCCGATGCCAACGACATTGCCTGCCCGCTGGGCGTCAACTGTCTGTGCAAGGCCTATATCAGCCCGTCGCAGAAGGACGTCGTCGAGCTCTAGCGGTGTCGCATCAGGCGACGTCGGCGACAGAGGCGGACTGGGCTCCGCGTGCGATCAGCCACTCTTCCAGCGCCTGCGGCGGCAGCGCCTGTGCGAAGAGGAAGCCCTGCATGACGTGACACTGCAGCGCCTGAAGGAAGCGCCGTTGCGGCTCGCTCTCCACGCCCTCGGCGACCACGGTCAGGCCAAGGCTCCGGCCGATGCGGATGACCGCGGAGGCGACGGCGCGGGCATTCTTGTCGTTCTGCAGGTCTCTCACGAAGCTCCGGTCGAGCTTGATCTCGCCGATGGGCAGGGTCGAGATCGACGCCAGGCTCGAATAGCCGGTACCGAAATCGTCGAGCGAGAGGCGCACTCCCATCTGTGCGACCGCCTCCACGGTCGCACGCGTCGACGGGCAGCTGTCCATCATCACCCCTTCGGTGATCTCGAGCGTCAGGGTCTCGGGCGGCAGCCCCGAACCCGTCAGCGCCGAGGCGACGAAGTCAGGCAGGTGCGGATTGCGGAAGTGGAGTGGCGAGAGATTGACCGAGATGGTGGGGACGTCGACCCCGCGGTTCCGCCAGTCGGCCATCTGCCGGCAGGCCTGGCGCACCGCCCACTCACCGATCGCCTCGATGAGGCCCGTCTCCTCGGCCAGGGTGATGAACTTGGACGGCGGCACCTCGCCGAAAACCGGGTGGGTCCAGCGGGCCAACGCCTCGACACCGTTCAATCCGTCGTCGGCGCCGCGGATCTGCGGCTGGTAGCGCAGTTCGAGCTGGCCGAGGCGAACGGCGTCCTTCAGCGCCTCGCCCATCACCAGCCGCTCCTGGACCTGGCGGTTCATCGCCGGGCTGTAAAACCGGTAGGCGCCTCGCCCGGCATTCTTCGCCTCGTACATGGCGGTGTCGGCATGCTTGAGGAGTTCCTCGTGGTCGGCGCCGTCGCCGGGAAACAGGCTGATGCCGATGCTCGCTGACGCCGACAAGGCCATGTGTCCGAGTTCCATCGGTGCGGCCAGGCTGCGAACCACCCGCTCGGCGATGCCCGCCGCCTGACTGGAATCGACATCCTCCAGAACCATGACGAACTCGTCGCCGCCGAGCCTGCTGACGACGTCGTGGGGACCGGACTGCTCCTTCAGGCGCCTGGCGATCTCGATCAGCAAGGCGTCGCCGGCGGAGTGGCCGAGGGTGTCGTTCACATCCTTGAAGCTGTCGACGTCGAGGAACAGCACGGCGAGGCGGCTGGCCTCGCCGCGCGCGACGCGCGCCATGCCCTCGGTGATGTGCTCGGTCAGCCGCGTGCGGTTCGGCAAGCCCGTCAAGGTGTCGAAATAGGCGAGGCGGGCGATGTGTGCCTTGGCCTCGTGCCGCTCGATCGCGAGCGCACAGAGATGCACGCAGGCTTCCACGAGGCGCTCATGCCAGCTGCTGGGGCCGCGCTGCTCCCTGAAATAGAAGGCGAAGGTGCCGGCGACGCGGCCGTCCTTCAGTTTGATGGGGCTCGACCAGCATGCGCGCAGGCCGAGGGGGAGAGGCAGGTCCTTGTAGGGTGCCCAGAGCGGGTCCGTCTCGATGTCCTCGACCAGCACGGGCTCGCCGCGCCAAGCGGCGGTACCGCAGGAGCCGACCGCTGGCCCGATGGGCAGCCCGTCGATGGCCTCGCCATAGGCAGCCGGCAGGCTTGGGCCTGCCAGCGGGCGGAGGAGGCCTTCATGGTCGACGCGAATGATCGTGCAGGTGACGCCGGGCGCGATGGCCTCGACCTCGGTGCAGATCAGCCGGGCGACATCAGGGAGCTCGTCGTCCCGCGCGACTGCCTCGAGCACGCGCTGCTGGAGGACCTGTGTCTGGCGGGTCTCGGTGATGTTGGAGATGACGCAGACCGCGTTGCGCAGCTTGCCCTGCTCGTCGAAGATCGGGTTGACCGTCGCCGAGATCCACAGTTCCCGCCCCGGCTTGTCGTAGCCGATCAGCTCGATGGTGACGCTGCGCTCTCCCTGCGACAGCCGGGACAGTGCCTTGAGGGTCTTGGGATCGGTGTGCTGGCCGGCGAGCAGGACCGAGGGAACCCGCCCGATCAGTTCGTCGCGCGAATATCCGAACATCTCCATGAAGGATCGGTTGCAATAGACGATCCGCTGGTGCCGGTCGGTGATGAGGACGGCGCGGTCTGTCTCGTTGGCGACCAGGGAGAGAAGATAGAGCTCCTCGCGCCGCTTCACCTCCTCTGTCACGTCCTTGACGAAGGCGGCATAGTAGATGCGGCTGCCGATGGTGGTGCGCGACAGTGACAGGGCGCCCCAGACCTGCGACCCGTCGGGACGGGTGATGGCAACCTCGACGGTCCGTCCGACCAGGCGATCCTCGCTGCCGGCCCGGTTGCGGGCGATCTGGTCGACATGCTGGGCGCGATGGGTCTCGGGAACCAGTGCGCTGACATCCTGGCCCATCACCTCGGCCTGCGAGAGGCCCCAGAGGCGTTCGGCCGCCGCGTTGAAGAGAACGATTCGATCCTCGTGGTCGATGATGACCACTGCGTCGATCGCCTGGGCGATGATGGGGCCAAAGACCCCGACCTCCGCCACCAGTGTCGCTTCTTCCCGCACAGTCCTGAGTCCCTGTCGCGTTCTCGTTGTGATTCTGGATCGGGGCTGATGATCAGCCTAGATCACAATTCGTCGTCACTTCGTAAACGCCTGGATCAGGATGCGTGAAATCTCACAACCATGGTCGAATGCTTGATCAACAGCCCCAGCGACAAGAAACAGACGGTCGGCCTGGGACCGAACGACAACCATCCTATGTCTGATTTCTGGCATAGCGGCCGGGCATTGTTACCCGGCCGTACTGGCAGGACCGTCAGCTCGTGGTCCGGTTTTCCATCGCGATCACCGGCTTCTCGCTGCGCAGGACCACATAGATCGCGGGGATGACCAGAACGGTCAGAAGCGTCGACGAGGCGAGGCCGAACAGCAGCGAGATCGCCAGCCCCTGGAAGATCGGGTCCGTGAGGATGGTCACCGCGCCAATCATGGCGGCAAGCGCCGTCAGCAGGATCGGCTTGAAGCGGATGGCTCCGGCCTCCAGCAGCACATCCGTCAGCGACCGGCCTGGTGCTCGGGCATGGCGGATGAAGTCCACCAGCAGGATCGAGTTGCGCACGATGATGCCGGCGAGCGCGATGAAGCCGATCATCGACGTTGCCGAGAACGGCGCGCCGAACAGCCAGTGCCCGACAAGGATGCCGATGAAGGTCAGCGGGATCGGCGTCAGGATCACAAGCGGCAGCTTGAAGGAGCCGAACTGCATGACGACGAGGATGTAGATCCCGAGCAGAGCCACCATGAAGGCTGCGCCCATGTCGCGGAAGGTCACCCAGGTCACCTCCCATTCGCCATCCCACAGCAGGACCGGTTTCGTCGTGTCCACCGGCTGGCCGTTGAGGGCGATGGCCGGCTTCGGCACGGTTCCCCAGTCCGGCAGCGTCGATGGCGTCGCTGGACGGCGATCATGCCGTAGAGCGGCGCCTCGAAGGCTGCCGGCGAGCTCGGCGGTGACCATCTCCGCGGCGCGGCCGTTGCGACGGAAGATCGGCAGCGACGTCGTCTCGCGACTGAGCCTGACGACGTCACCAAGCTCGACCACGGACCGGTCGCCGGGAAGGATGTTGGCCGGCACCGGGGTGGACAGCGCCCGCTCGTCCACCACAAGCCCGCTCTTCGACGGCGCGAGCCGGATCGGGATCGGCTGGCGCCCGCCGCCACGATGCGAATAGCCGACGGTCGTGCCGCCATAGAGCATGCGGATGGTGGAGAAGACATCGCCCTGCTCGACGCGGTGGAACTCCAGCGTAGTCGTCGGCCACCGTCAGCCTGCACGGCGCTCGGCGGAGGTGCCGATAGCTGTCGTCGACGTCGACGATGAAGGCGACACTGCGAGACGAAGGCCTCGCGCACCTTGGTCGCCACCTGGCGGCGCGGTCTCCGCGTCAGGGCCGTAGACCTCGGCGAGCAGCGTCGCCATGACCGGCGGGCCGGGCGGTGGCTCCACCACCTTGACCGCACGGTGCCGCGGCGGCACGCTGACCGTCGCGCAGGCGCTCGCGCACCTCGAGCGCGATCGTCGTGGCTGGCACGCTTGCGCTTGTCTTTCGGCACGAGGTTGAGCTGGCAGGTCGCCCATCATGCGGTTCGCTGCGCAGGTAGGAATGGCGCACCAGCCCGTTGAAGTTGAACGGCGCCGCGGTTCCCGCATGGCTCTGGATCGACTCAGAGTCTCCCTGAGTGCCGTGCGAGCCGCGTCCGCCATCGTCCTGCAAGCAGCCGGTCGGTATCCTCGACGGACGCGCCGCGCGGCATGATCGAGCACCGCGCCTGCAGCTCCGATTTGTTGTCGAAGGGCAGCAGCTTCACCGTCACGTGCTTGGTGTAGAACAGCGCCGATCGAGCCCAGCGTCGCGACGCCGACGAGCGCCGAGGAAGGTCCAGGCGCGCGTCTTCGTGGCAAGCATCGGCGGCGTCCGGCGATAGGCGCGGCCGTAGACATTGCCACCGTCCCCTATCGCCGTGGCCGCCGCCATGCGAAGCGTCGTGGCCGCCACCGTGGGCCTTGCCGCAACTTCAGCATCAGCCAGGGCGTGACCATCACCGCCACGAAGAACGAGAAGATCATCGCCGCCGAGGCATTGGCGGGGATCGGGCTCATGTAGGGGCCCATCATGCCGGAGACGAACAGCATGGGCAGGAGGGCGGCGACCACGGTCAGCGTCGCGACGATGGTCGGATTGCCGACCTCGCCGACCGCATCGATGGCGGCCTGCGTGCGCGAGCGCCCATCCTTCATCGCCCAGTGCCGGGCGATGTTCTCGATGACGACGATGGCGTCGTCGACGAGGATGCCGATGGAGAAGATGAGGGCGAAAAGGCTGACGCGGTTCAGCGTGTAGCCCATCACGCCGTGCCGCAAAGAGCGTCAGCAGGATCGTCACCGGAATGACGATGGCCACCACCAGCGCCTCGCGCCAGCCGATCGCCAGCCAGACCAGCAGCAACGATGGAGATCGTCGCCAGCGCCAGGTGGAACAGCAGCTCGTTGGCCTTCTCGTTCGCTGTCTCGCCATAGTCGCGGGTTACGTGGATGGCGACATCGGACGGCACGACGCCACCCTCCAGCCGCTTCACTGCGGCGAGGATGTCGTGGGCGACGGTCACGGCATTGGCGCCGGCACGCTTGGCAATGGCGAGCGAGACGGCGGGGGCGCGGTCGAAGCCGCCCTGGGCATTGCGCGACAGGTGCGCGACGCGCGTCTCGGCGGTCTCGGTGGCGAGAACGATCCTGGCGACATCGCGGACATAGACGGGCCGGCCGTCGCGGGTGGTGACCAGCAGGTTGCCGATCTCGGAGAGCCCGGTCAGCGTCTGCCCGGCGACGAGCCCGACCTGGCGGTTCTGGTCGCGCACGGTCGCGGCCGCGAAGGCGCGGCTCCAGGGCTGATGGCGCACCTGGGCGCCGTCAGCCTGCTGGTCAGGCCGGCACGGGCCAGAGTTCCGGATCGGGTTCGACGCGGATTTCCTCCGGCTGCTGCCCGACGAGGTAGGTGAGGCCGATGTTGTCGAGGCGGGCGATGGCCACCTGTACCTCACGCGCCACGCGGGTGAGGTCGTTGGCGCTCCAGCGATCCACGGCGCCAGGCTTCGGGGAGAGCGTGAGCACCATGATGGCGACATCGTCGATGCCGCGACCGACGATCAGCGGCTCGGGGATGCCGGTCGGCAGGCGGTCGAGATTGGCGCGCAGTTTCTCGTGGACACGCAGGATGGCGGCATCCGCCGAGGTCCCGACGAGGAAGCGGGCGGTGACGAGGGTGCCGTCGTCGCGGGTCTGGGAGTAGACGTGCTCGACGCCGTTGATCGACTTGACCAGCGTCTCAAGCGGCTCGGTGACGAGCTTCACGGCGTCCTCGGCCTTCAGGCCGTCGGCGCGCACGTGAATGTCGACCATGGGCACTGAGATCTGCGGCTCCTCCTCGCGCGGCAGGGTGATCAGCGCGACGATGCCGAGAACCAGCGAGGCCAGCAGGAACAGCGGCGTCAGCGGCGAGGTGATGAAGGCGCGGGTGAGGTTCCCCGCGATACCCAGGGATGTCTTGTCGGTCACGGCAGGATCACCCGGTCGCCGGGGCGCAGCCCGGTGAGGACTTCGCGGCGCGGGCCGGACGGCGTGTCGACCATGGCGCCGATGACGACGGCGACGTCGCGGTGACCGTCGGCCGTCGCGATACGGACGAGATCGATGCCCGACCGCGTCATCACCGCCGCCGGGGGGAGGGCAATGGCCTGCCGGGTGGCCACCGGCACGCGCACGAGGACACGTTCGCCGACGAAGGTGTCGGGCAGTCCCTCGACGGCGACGTCGGCGGTGACCCGGCCGCTGTCGATCTGCGGGTAGACCTTTTCGATGCGGCCTCGCGTGGCACCGCCGATCTCCGCCGACCCGCGCTCACCGATGGTCACCTCGGCCCCGACGGAGAGGAGGGGGGCATGGCGCTCGGGAATGGCGAGGCGCAGGAACAGCCCGCCCGCGGCGATCGTGGCGACCTGCTCGCCGGGCAGCACCACTGACCCTCGGCGGATCGGGACGGTCAGGATGCGCCCGGCGGCCGGCGCGACGACGGAGCCTTCCGTCGCCTGCTGGAGAATGACGGCGCGTTCGGCCTCGCCCTGGTTCACCTGGTTGGTGAGGACCTCGACCTGCGTCCGCAACTGATCGACGCGCTGCTGGGTGGCAGCGCCGCGGGCGAGAAGGGCCGTCGTGCGGTCGAATTCGACCTTGGCGTTGTCGAGCTGGGATGTGACGGCGCGAATGCGGGCATCCGCAGCGTTGAGCTGAAGCGCCAGCTTCTCGTCGACGACCCGGGCGATGGGTTGCCCGGCCTCGACGAGGGAGCCTTCCGTAACGGTGAGTTCCACCAGCGTGCCGCCGATGCGCGAACGGGCCGGCACGACGAACCGGCTCTCGATCCGGCCGTAGACGGCCTTGCTGTCGACGACCGCGACCGGGCGCACGACCTCTTCCGCCGCATGTCCGGTTGTCGCCCCGGCAAGGGTCAGTGCGACCAGGGTCGCGAGATTTGTCGTCCGAACAGCACGCATGGTGGCAAACCTCACTTGAAGGCGCAGCCCGGCTTGATGCCCAGGGCCTTGAAGATCATTGCGGCCGGGCAGAAGCCGGTGAAGCCTGCCTGGAGCATGTTCAGCCCGACGAACGCGGTGAAGGCGAGGAACCAGGGCGAGATTGCATAGGCCAGAGCGAGGGACGCAAGGATCATCACGCCGGCGAAGCTGAGAACGGCATTGTCTAGAGTCATTGGGGTCTCTCCCGTTTGAGATGGATCACTGCGACACGCCGGACGCGTGAGCTAGGAACTTGACGAGCCCGGTGGCGCCCGGTATCTGGGCTATGTAATATATTCAAATATGAGAATATCAAGAGGTGTTCAGCCGTTTTCCGCATGAGCCTCATGGCGGTGCGGGATTGGGGCCTCTGAAGCGAAAACCAACGCAAGGACCGTGATGTCCGGCCGGCCGACAGATCTGGGAGGATCGCAATGAACGAGTCACGGGAGACGACTGCGTCTCGTGAAATGCAGATTGATCGCCGCAAGCTGCTGATGCTCGGCGCCGCGGGCGCCCTGCCGGCGTTCCCGGCCTATGCCGCATCTCCCGAGCCCAAGCTGCGCACGGCCGCGCGGATCGTCATCGCCGGCGCCGGTGCGGCGGGACTCGCTGCGGCCTCTCGCCTCGCCGCCCGCCTTGATGGCGCGACGATCACCCTGATCGACAAGCGCAAGGAGCACTTCTACCAGCCCGGCTTCACCCTCGTGGCGGCTGGACTGAAACAGCCCGGCTATACGATCTCCGCCACGAAGGATTACGTGCCCCAGGGCGTGAACCTGATCGAGGAGCCGGTCCGCGAGTTCGATCCGGTCGGCAACAAGGTCGTCACCGAGTCTGGCCGCGCTGTTCCCTACGATTACCTCATCGTCGCCACGGGCCTGGAGCTGGCCTATTCCGCGATCGCCGGAATGGATACGGCGCTGATCGGCCGCGACGGCATCGGCAGCGTCTATGTCAGCCCGGAGGGGGCCGCAGCCACCTATCGCGAGATGTCACGCTTCGCCGACAAGGGCGGCGTCGGCCTGTTCGGCCGTCCGGCGACCGAGATGAAATGTGCCGGGGCGCCGTTGAAGTACACCTTCATCACCGATGACATCCTTCGTCGCCGCGGCAATCGCGGGAAGGCGGAGCTCATCTATGCAGCCCAGAACAAGGTGCTCTTTTCGGTGCCCATCGTCGCCGAAAAGGTCCGCATGCTCTATGGCGAGCGCGGCATCAAGACCGTTGTCGACCACGTCATGACTGCGATCGATCCGGGCAAGAAGATCGCGACCTTCCGCACGCCCAACGGCCAGGCGGAGATCAAGTACGACTTCGTCAACGTCGTGCCGCCGATGCGCGCGCCGGCCGCCGTGCGCAATTCGCCGCTCCCCTGGCAGTCCGGCCCCTGGGCGGCCGACGGCTGGATCGAGGTGAACCGTTCGAACCTTCGCCACGCGCGGTTCCCCAATGTCTTCGCGGTCGGCGACGTCGCCGGCGTGCCGAAGGGCAAGACCGCCGCGAGCGTCAAGTGGCAGGTGCCGGTGGCCGTCGATCACCTCATCGCCGCCATTCGAGGCGGCAGCAGCGAGGCCGTCTACAACGGCTACACCTCATGCCCGCTGATCACCCGCATCGGCCGGGCCATGCTGGTGGAGTTCGACTACAACGACAATCTCGTGCCGTCCTTCCCGGGGATCATCGCTCCGCTGGAGGAGCTGTGGATCACCTGGATCATGAAGGAAATGGCGCTGAAGCCGACTTATGCCGCCATGCTGCGCGGCCTGGCCTGAGGAGGGGACGATGAAGGATCTCGATATCTCCGTGTTCGTCGCCGTCTTCCAGGAAATGCTGGGTCCGGCCCTCTGGCTCCTCGTCGCCATCGCCGCCGTCGGCGTCCTCGCCTTTCTGTTCCTGCTGGTCAGGGATCGCGGACTGTCGAGCCGCCGCCTCATCCGATCCGAACTGGTCGGCGTTGTCGGTGGCATCGTAGCCCTGCTCATCATGTGGTTCGTGACCGACTCCAGCCTCTTCGACGTCGGCGGCCCGATCGACTGGGTTCTGGTCGCGGTGATCTGGACCGTGGGCGCCATCGGCTCGGCGATCCTCGCCTATGTGGCGATGAGCTACCTGAATTCACGCCATACCGCCCAACCGACTGCGTGAGTCGGCCGGGCGTCGCGAGCACTGAAGGAGACGAACATGTTTGGCTGGCTCAACCGCCGTCCGGCGGGGTGCGACCTCGCCCCCGCCGAGGCCCAGGCTCTCGTCTCCGAGGGCAAGGCGGTGCTCGTCGATGTGCGCGAGGAGTCCGAATGGCGATCGGGACACGTTCCCGGCGCCATTCATCTGCCGCTGTCGCGCTTTGCCGAAGGGGTCGGCCGCCTGCCGCGCGACAAGAAGGTCATTCTCTACTGTCTGTCGGGTGGACGCTCCGGCCGTGCCCTCGGCGAATGCGCCAAGGCCGGCCTGCCCATCGAAAGCCATGTGGCGGGCGGCATCTCCGCCTGGCAGAGGGCCGGTTTGCCGGTGGTACGCTGAGGGCACGGACGAGTTAGCCCAGGAACGCCCTATAGGCGGGGTTCTCGGTCTCCTCCCAGTAGGGATAGCCGAGATCGTCGAGCCGCTTCTTCAACTGGTCGTGCTCGTGCCGCGGCACCTGGATGCCGGCCAGCACCCGCCCGTAGTCGGCGCCATGGTTGCGATAGTGGAACAGCGAGATGTTCCAGCCCTCCGACAGCGAGGTGAGAAACTTCAGCAGGGCGCCGGGCCGTTCGGGGAACTGGAAGCGGAAGATGCGCTCGCCCTCCATGCCCTGTGTCTTGCCGCCGACCATGTAGCGGACATGCAGCTTGGCCAGTTCGTTGTCGCTCATGTCGAGGACGGGATAGCCGTGCTCGGCCAGCAGCGCGAGAATTTGTCGCTTGTCCTCGCCGCCTGAATCGAGATGGACGCCGACGAAGATCTCCGCCTTCTGCGGGTCGGCGTAGCGGTAGTTGAACTCGGTGATGGCCCGCTTGCCGAGCAGCTGGATGAAGCGGCGGTAGCTGCCGGGTCTCTCGGGGATGGTGACAGACAGCAGCGCCTCGCGCTTCTCGCCGAGTTCGGCCCGCTCCGCGATGTGGCGGAGGCGGTCGAAGTTCATGTTGGCGCCGGAGTTGATGGCCACCAGCGCGCCGCCGCGCGCCTCGCCACGCTCGACATGGGCCTTGAGGCCGGCAAGGCTCACCGCACCCGACGGCTCGGCGATGGCGCGGGTGTCCTCGAAAATGTCCTTCACCGCCGCGCAGATCTCATCCGTGCTGACGGTGATGACGCCATCCAGCAGGTCCTTGCACAAGCGGAACGTCTCCTCGCCCGCCTGGCGGACGGCGACACCGTCGGCGAAGAGTCCGACCTGGTTGAGGATCACCCTCGAACCCGCGGCGATGGCATCCGCCATGGAAGCCGCATCGTCCGGCTCGACACCGAAGACCTTCACGTCGGGACGCAGGAACTTGACGAAGACGGCGATGCCCGCGGCCAGTCCCCCGCCACCGATCGGCACGAAGATGGCGTCGATGGGATCAGGGTGCTGGCGCAGGATCTCCATCCCCACCGTTCCCTGGCCGGCGATGACGTCGGGATCGTCAAAGGGGTGGATGAAGGTCAGGCCCTTCTCCGCCTCGATCTGGCGGGCATGGGCATTGGCCTCGTCGAAGCTCTCGCCGTGCAACACCACACGGCCGCCGCGGCTCCTCACCGCCTGGACCTTGATGTCGGGGGTCGTCTTCGGCATCACGATGGTGGCCCGGACGCCGAGCTTCTGAGCGGCGAGGGCGACGCCCTGCGCGTGATTTCCAGCCGAGGCGCAGATGACACCGCGCTCGAGGGCTTCCTTCGAAAGCCCCGCCATCTTGTTGTAGGCACCGCGCAGCTTGAACGAGAACACCGGCTGCAGGTCCTCTCGCTTCAGTCGCACAGCCGTTCCCAGGCGCTGCGCCAGCCGCGGCATGGCGTCGAGCGGGCTCTCGATGGCGACGTCGTAGACACGCGCCGAAAGGATGCTGCGGATGTAATCCTGCATGGCCGAAGTCGTCCCGTCATGCCACCCGGGCGACAATGCCGGAGCGGCAGCGCCGCGACAGGGCGGCGCGGCAAGCTCCTAGCCCGGCTGCGGCGTCGAGGGAACCGCGCTTTCGGCAGTACCGCCCGTCAGCGCGGCGTGACGCTGGCCGGAGCCGGTGCCGCGGGGACAGCCGGCGCAGGTTGCGCATCGGCGCGCGGCGCCTCCGTGCCGGGAGCCGTCGCCATGGCGGGCGGCGCCTCCTGGCGCGGCAGTTCGGCGGTCAGGGCCCGCACGGGGTCGGCGACACCGGCGCCGAGCTTCGGGTCGGGAATGGCGGCCTGGCGGGCGGTGGCCTGCAAGAGGCGGCGCAGCGTCGCCGGATCGGCGTCGGGATGGCGCTCGAGGATCAGGGCGGCGATGCCGCTGACATGCGCAGCCGCCACCGATGTTCCGGACGAGATCTGGTAGCCGCCGCGCGGCGCGGGCAGGATGATTTCGACTCCCGGCGCCGCCACGGCGACATGTTCGCCCTGGGTCGCGGCGTCGAAGAGGCGGCCCTCGCGGTCGGTCGCGGTCACGGCGATGACGTTCGGATCGGCGGCGGGGAAAGCGATGGGCGCGGTCGGTCCGCCATTGCCCATGGCCGCCACCATGGCGATGCGGCGGTCGGCGGCCACCTGGATTGCGCGGGCGATCATCGGGTCGCGCGGTCCGGCGAAGCTCATGTTGATGACCTTGGCGCCGTTGCGGATGGCCCAGTCCATCGCCTTGACGATGTGGAAGCTGGTACCGGTGGAGCCCTGGGTCTGTCCCGGCGCGAAGGCCCGCACGGCGAGGATCTCGGCCCCCGGCGACACCCCGAGGAGCTGGCGTTGGGCGGCGATGGCGCCGACCATGCCGGTGCCGTGCTCATGGGCGCGGAACTGGCCGCCGACGGCGTCGAAGCTCTGGGTGATGCGGCCGACGAGTTCCGGATGGGTGGCGTCGACGCCGGAATCGATCACCGCGATGGGCACGCGCTGGCCGCGGGCAATCCGGTGCGCCTCCGAAAGCCGCAATGCATCGACCACATACTGAAGCCGCTGGTCGCCCTGCGCCCGCATGGCATTGGCCGATTGCAGCTTCACGCGGAATTCCGGCCGCTCGAAGACGTAGTTCGGCTGGATATAGGCAAAGCCCACGGCCTGCTGCATGGCGCGGATGGCGGCCGGCACCGTCTGTCGATTGGGAACCCGGTAGCGGTGCATCACCGCGCCGACGACCTCCGCCGTCTCGCGCTGCAAGAGACGCAGCTGGAAACGCCGCTCGACCTGGCGGATGGCGTCCTGCGGCGCGTCCGGCGCCATGATGAAGAGGACTTCGCCGGCGACGAAGCGCCGCTCGTTCGCCGGCGGCAGGCCGGGCGGCTCGCTCGCCGTCGCCGCGCTGCGGTCATTGGCGCGCGCCTGCTCGATCATTGCCGTCCTCGTCACGGCGACCGCGGCGACCGCGGCGGCGGCGATGGCGTTGCGGCCTCCGCCGCCACCGCCGAAGCCACCACCGCCGGGCAGGCCGGGGGGCAGGATGCCTCCCGGGCCACCGGGATGCCGGGTATGCCGCCGCCGCCGACCGCGGCCCCGATGACCGGAGCGATGACGCCGAGGGCCGCTGCCGCGCCCGCAGCGCCGCCCTGGTCGGGCTGGGCCTGCTGCTGGCGCCGGTCGCGCGGGTTGCCACGCCGTGCATTGGCGCGGCCGGGCTGCTGCTCGCGGCGCGGCCATGGGTCGGAAGGCCGCCCCCTAACCAGAGGGGCGAGGACACCGAGGCCGCCAAGGGCGCCGGGCAAGCCGCCCTGTTGTCCGGCCGGCGCTGCCTGCTGCTGCCCGCCCAGTGTTCCGTGGTGCGCTCGATGTCGGCGCCACCACGCCGGCCTCTGTGGATCTTGCCACGTGCTGGCCACCGCCGAGGGCGCGCAGGTGGTGCGCGACGCGCGGGCGCCGGGCGGACATCGAGAGCCGACGAGCGTGCCACCTGCCAGGACCACGGCGAGGATACCTGCAAGGGAGCGGCTGGCGAGGCTTCGACTGGCGGCCATGGGGAAACCCGTTGTTGCGTTGCGGCAGCCTGCCCTAGGCCGGGTGTGTTTCCAAGACGCGACGCAATGATCCGTGGAATGTTGCGTCGAGAAGCCGGGAGGTAGCGAACTGCCGCTAGAGGTAAGGGGGCGTACAGGCGCTGACCACCTCGCAGGGCTCGTCGCCGACATTACGGAAGCGATGCGGCACCGTGCTGTCGAAGAGATAGGCCTCGCCGGAGGTCAGCACCCGGACTTCGGCTCCGACCGTGACCTCGAGACGGCCGGACAGCACCACGCCCCCCTCGCGCGAAGGGTGCGAGAGCATGGCCTCGCCGGTGTCCGCGCCCGGCTCGTAGCGCTCGTGCAGGATCTGGAGGTTGTTGGCGTGAGCATCGCCGACCTGTCGGAAGACCATGCGCCCTTCACCGCGCGTCATGGCTCCCGGCAGGATCGAGGTCAGGTCCACCAGTTCGCCGGCCTCGAAAAAGACCTTGTCCGCGGCCGGGCGCGCCGGAGTGAAGAAGTCGACGAAGCTGATGCCCAATCCGTCCAGCACCTTGCGCAGGGAGGCGACGGAGGGGCTGGACTTGTTCTGCTCGATGGTGGCGATCAGGCCGTGCGGCACGCCGGCGCGTGTGGCAAGCTCGCGCTGTGACAGACCGGCCCTCTGCCGGATGTCCCTCAGGCGGCCGCCTACGTCGAAGTCCTTGCCGTCCATGTCCGGGCGATCCCTTTCTCGCCCAACATAGTTGCCTTGCATTTTCCCGTCTGCTCAAAATTTTGAGCAGACGATACTCATCGCCCATCCATTCGTCGGATGCGACCGGAGGAGACCCGCGATGTCGAAGAACACAGCCCTTGCGACCCGTCAGCACGCGGCCGTTCCGCGCGGCGTCGCCACCAAGGGGATCTATGCCACCCGTGCCGAGAACGCGACGCTCTGGGATGCCGACGGCAAGGAGTACATCGATTTCGCGGCCGGCATCGCCGTGGTCAATACCGGCCACCGGCACCCGACCGTCATGGCCGCGGTGAAGGAACAGTTGGAGTCCTTCACCCACACCAGTTTCAACGTCGCCCCCTACGAGAGCTATGTCGCGCTCGCTGAGCGTCTGAACAAGCTCACCCCCGGCGACCACGCCAAGAAGACCCTCTTGGTGACGACCGGCGTCGAGGCGGTGGAGAACGCCGTCAAGGCGGCGCGCCACTTCACCGGCCGTTCCGTCATCGTTGCCTTCTCCGGCGCCTTCCATGGCCGCACGATGATGGGCATGGCGCTGACCGGCAAGGTGAACCCCTACAAGAAGGGCTTCGGCCCGATGCCGAACGACGTCTTCCACGTCACCTTCCCCAAGACCTATCATGGTCTCGACACGGCGGCCGCGATGGCCAACCTCAAGCAGCTCTTCGCCTCCGACGTCGAGCCGGAGCGGGTGGCGGCGATCATCGTCGAACCGGTGCAGGGCGAGGGCGGCTTCTACGTCGCGCCCTTCGATTTCCTGAAGGAATTGCGTGCCGTCTGCGACCAGCACGGCATCCTGCTGATCGTCGACGAGATCCAGACCGGCATCGCCCGCACCGGGCGCATGTTCGCCATGGAGCATGCCGGCGTCGTGCCCGACCTCGTCACCATGGCCAAGGGTCTCGGCGGCGGCTTTCCGCTCTCGGCCGTCACCGGCCGCGCCGATGTGATGGACTCCGCCCAGATCGGCGGCCTCGGCGGCACCTATGCCGGCTCGCCGGTCGCGGTGGCGGCGGCTCATGCCGTGCTCGACGTCATCGAGAAGGAGGACCTCTGCGCCCGTGCCGCCCGGATCGGCGACATGATGCAGTCGCGCCTGAAGGACATGGCCAAGCGCAACACCTTCAACTGCATCGGCGACGTGCGCGGACTCGGCATGATGGTGGCCTTCGAACTGGTCAAGGACCGCGAGACCCGCGAACCGGATGCCGCTCTCACCAGCGCCCTCATCGCCAAGGCGGAAGCCAATGGCCTGATCCTGCTGTCCTGCGGTCCCGATGCCAATGTCATCCGCCTGCTCGCGCCGCTGACGATCCCCGAGGAACAGGTCAAGAAGGGCCTCGACATCATCGAGCAGTCGCTGGCGGCCGTCGTCTCGGCCTGACGCCGACGCGCGAACTCGTTCGAACTGAGGGCGGCCGTCTCCGGCCGCCCTGCGGATGAACTTCGGACATTCGGAAACGGCCGAACTGAAACTTTGTCCCGGCAGGCGGGATTTAGCGGCATTAACGAGTTATTCTTGTCACCCGGCGAATCTGTGGGCCTCAGGCCATGGAGTGAAGTGGGTGAGGGTGGCACGCAGCGATGCCTTGGTCGCGCAGGACGGCCTGTCGGCCGACCGGCATGGCGCCGGCGTCGACTACAGGGACATCGTGCTGGACTCGGTCCCGCACGGCTTCTGCGTCTTTGACGCGAGCCTGACCATCCGCCTGTCCAACCGGCGCATGCGTGATCTCTTCGGCATGCCGGAGAGCGTCACCCACGTCGGCGCCTCGATGTACGGCCTGTTGAAATACAGCCACGAGCAGGGCCGCCTCGAAGGAATGACCCTGGAGAAGGCATGGCAGGAGAGGCTCGCCCTCATCGCCACCGGCAAGCCATTCTCCCGGGTCGAGCGTTTCGCTGACGGACGCATCGTCTCCATCTCCTACCAGCCCTCCACAGGCGGCGGTTGGGTTGCCATCCATCAGGACATCACGGCGCAGCAGCGGCTCGAGGACGAACTCAGGTCCCAGGCGACCATCTTCAGAGAGGCCCTGGAGAACATGTCGCACGCGCTCGCCGTGTTCGACGCGTCGAAGCGGTTGGTGGTGTGCAACACCCGATACCTCACCATGTTCGGCTACAATTCCGGTGAGGTTCGCCCTGGCATTCACCTCCACCAGATCTTTGCCCTGGCCATCGAGCGAGGAGTCTACACGGGCACCACCCTCGACCAGTTGATCGCCGAGTCGGATCGGAACATTGCCCTCGGCAATGAAATTACCCGCCGGCGGCGCCTGCCTGATGGCCGCTGGATCCATACCCGCTCGCGGCCCACTCCCGATGGTGGCTGGGTCTTCACTTCCGAAGACGTCACCGAGCGGGAACTGGCGATCGAGGCCCTGAACGAACAGCATCACCGCTTCGACGTGGCTCTCAACGCCATGCCCCAGGCACTCTGCATGTTCGACGCCGAGCAACGCCTGATCGTCTGCAATCAGAACTACATCGACGTGTTCCGCGCCGACCCCGCTGTCGTGGTTCCCGGCGTGACGCTGCGCGAGATTTTCGAGCACGGCGTCCGCATCGGCAACTATCCCGGCATGAGCCCCGACGAACTCGTTGCAAGGCGCATGGAGGCTGTCTCGCAGGCCGACGGCCAGGCCTATGACCAGCGGATGGCGGACGGGCGCATCATCTCCGTGGCCATCGAGACGATGGCCAGCGGTGGCTGGCTCGGCATGTTCGAGGACGTCACCGACCTGCGGCGCGCCGATCGCGAAAGGGCGGAAGCGGTCGCGGCGATCCAGGAAAAGAACCTGCTGCTGGACGCGACGCTGGAGAGCATGGCCCAGGGGCTCTGCGTCTTCGATTCCGACCTGCGCATCGTGGTGCGCAATCGCCGCTACCTCGATCATTTCGGGCTTGGCGACGGTGATGCCGAACCCGGCATGCGTGTCTTCGACATCATTGCCAAGAGCGTCAGAGACGGGGTCCACCCGCCCGGCAAGGACACGGAGGCCGTCTTCGAGGAGTTCCGCAGCGGCCTGTCGATCAGCCACGACATGGTGCTCCAGCGTCGCCTCGGCAGCGGTCGGATCCTCGCCATGCGGTCGCGCCCGATGGCTCATGGCGGATGGGTCGTCACCTATGACGACATCACCGACCGCGAGCGCGCGGCCGACGAACTGCGGGAGCAGCACCGCCGTTTCGATGCGGCGCTCAACAACATGGCCCACGGCCTGTGCATGCTGGACGAGGATCTCAACCTCATCGTCTGCAACCGCCGCTATCTCGACATGTACGGCATGTCGGCCGAGGTGGTGCGACCGGGCGTGACGATGCGCACCATCGTCGAGCACAGCATCGCCGTCGGAAACTACAGCAAGGCAACGCCGGACGAACTGCTCGAGAGCTACCACGAGCGGCTGCGACAGGGTGAATATCTCTCGCACCGCCGTCTTTCGGACGGACGGGTGTTCAAGGTCCTCTACCAGCCGATGACCCATGGCGGGTGGGTGGCCGTCCACGAGGACGTCACGGAGCGCCAGAAGGCCGAAGAGCACATCGCCCACCTGGCGCATCACGATTCGCTCACCGGGCTGCCGAACAGGGTTCTGTTCCGTGAGCGCATGAGCGAGGGCCTCGAGCAGGTGGCGCGCTCGGGCGAGCCGATGGCGCTCCTGTGTCTCGACCTCGACCATTTCAAGAGCATCAACGACACGCTGGGACACCCTGTGGGCGACGTGCTACTCGGCATGGTCGCAAGAAGGTTGCAGTCGGCAGTCGAGGGGCATGGCATGGTGGCGCGGCTGGGTGGCGACGAATTCGCCATCCTGTTGCACGGCGCCGGCTTCGACCGTGCGGAGGAACTCGCCAGGCGCCTCGTCCGCCTGATGTCCGACCCCTTTGTGGTCGAGGAGCACCTGATCAATTCCGGCATCAGCATCGGCAT
This sequence comes from Phreatobacter sp., assembly GCA_965284145.1. Classification (GTDB taxonomy): domain Bacteria; phylum Pseudomonadota; class Alphaproteobacteria; order Rhizobiales; family Phreatobacteraceae; genus Phreatobacter. The sequence continues at coordinate 677,986 of CBDIRH010000003.1, read as the reverse complement.
CGCGCTCGCCCCGCAGGATGCCACCGGCGGCGATCACCTGATGAAATGCGCCGATCTCGCCCTCTACCGTGCAAAGTTCGAGGGGCGCGCCATGTTCCGCTTCTTCGAACCGGACATGAGCCGGCGGCTCGAGGCCCGCCGCCTGCTGGAGCTGGATCTCCGGAAGGCTCTCCACGCGGACGAGTTCCACCGGTGTTCCAGCCCCAGGTCGGCAGCCGCGCACGCTCAGCGGCTTCGAGGCCCTGCTGCGCTGGGACCGCCCGGGTCAGGGACCGGTCTCGCCCGCCGATTTCATCCCGCTGGCCGAGGAGACGGGGCTGATCCTGTCGCTCGGCGAATGGGTGCTTGCCAGCGCCTGCGCCGCGGCGGCGCGCTGGCCCGAGTCCGTTCAGGTCGCGGTCAACCTGTCACCGGTGCAGTTCAAGGACCGGTCGCTCGTCGCCGTGGTCCGCCGGGCGCTGAAGGAAACCGGGCTGCCTGCCAGCCGCCTCGAACTCGAGATCACCGAGGCGGTGCTGCTGCAGAACGACGAATTGACGATCGCCATGCTGCACGAACTGCGCAGCATGGGCGTCCGCATCGCCATGGACGATTTCGGCATCGGCTATTCGTCGCTCAGCTACCTGCGCAGCTTCCCCTTTGACAAGATCAAGATCGACCGCTCCTTCATCGCCGACATCGACAGCAATCGCGACAATGCGGCGATCGTCCGCGCCATGGCCGACCTCGGCGCGAGCCTCCGCATCGAGACGACGGCGGAGGGGGTGGAGACCCCCGAGCAACTCGCCGTGGCGCGCAATTGCGGCTGCACGCAGGTGCAGGGCTATCTCGTCAGTCCGCCCCGCCGGGAGGACGATGTTCCCGATCTCATCGCCCGGCTGCGGGCCGGCGAGGGGCTCACCTGAGACAGGGCGCCGGCGTCACTCCGCCGGCTTCTGCTGCGCTGCCCAGGCCGCATAGTCGAGGCGGTCGAGCGAAAAGACATCCCGCTGGCGCGAATAGGAGTCGCCGAACAGCCGGCCGACCGGCTGATAGCGGGTGATGTCGACATTGTAGCGCTCGTCCATGACGTCCTCGCGCACATGCACGTGCAGCACCCTGCCGATGAGCAGTTCGCGTTGTGGGCCGAAGGCCAGCGACAGCTCGCGCACGCATTCCAGCGCCGCCGGCGCCTCGGCGATGCGCGGCGTCCGCACCCTGGTCGAGGGCGCGGTGGTCAGCCCCGCCGAGTGCACCTCGGAGACATCGGCCGGAAAGTTGGTCGCGCAGATGTTCATCGCCTCGGCAAGGCTCTCGTCGACCATGTTGACCACGAACTCGCCCTCGGCCGCGATATTGCGGGTGGTGTCCTTCGGCGACCGGTCGGCCTTGTGTTGAAGGCCCAGGACGATCAGCGGTGGCGCCTCGGAGAAGACGTTGAAGAACGAGAAGGGCGCGGCATTCACAACGCCGCCGGGGCCGAGGCTCGAGACGAGCGCGATCGGCCGCGGGATCACCAGCGAGCAGAGAATCTTGTAGACGCGGTCGTCGGGCAGGTCCGCGAGGCTGATCGAGCGCATGAGGGTCCTTGGGGCGGTTCAGCTGGAATAGGGGGCGCGTTCCACCCAGACCTCGACCTCTCGCGCGCCATTGCGCTCGAAGACGAGAGTCAGCGGAAATCTGTCACGGACCCTCAGGGGGCGCCGCAGTCCGGTCAGCAGCATGTGCGGTCCGTCGGTGCGCATGCCGATGGGACGGCGGGGCACGATCTCCCAGCGCGCCGCCGCAGGACCGTTGGCGACCGGGTGGAATTCGACGGCTTCGGCCACGGAAGTCGTTGCGCCGACCAGCGCCTCCGCCCTGTCCTGGACGACGGCGAGGGGGACGAAGGCACGCGTGGTCTGGCCTTCGGAGGGGAGGCACCAGATGTGCCCGATCATGATGTCGCGGTGGCGATAGGAATGGGCCAGGGCAGGGCCCGCGGCAAATGCCGCGGGCAGGGCGATGAGGGAGCGCCGGGAGAGCATCGCGTCAGTGCCGCGGCGCGCCGTGGCCGTGGCCAGCGGCGCCCGAGGGGCCCGGAGCGCCGACCGGGGCAACGTTGTAGTCGATCTCGACGGAGCCGGCCTTCTGGAAGACGAGCGTGCCGCGAGCCGGCGCGCCGGTCCGCACCGGCTCCGTCAGCTCCATGAACATCATGTGATAGCCGCCAGGGCGAAGCTGGACCGAACCGCCGGGCGGAATCTCGATGCCGCCGCGCACCTCGCGCATCCGCATGGTGCCGTCGATGACGGCCATTTCGTGGACCTCGACGCGCGGTGCATGCGGGAAGGTCCCGCCGACAAGTCGGTCGGGCTCCGTGCCGGTGTTGCGGACGGTCATGAAACCGCCTGCCACCTTGGCGCCGCCCGGCGTCGCGCGGGTCCAGGGAGCTTCGATGACGATGGAGCCGACGCGGAAGGTCGCGACCTGGCCGCCGGCTGCGGGCTGCGGGCTGGTCCCGTGCTGGCCAAGGGCGCCGGAGACGGGAAGAATGGCGGCTGTAGCCGCGAGGAAGGAACGACGGTTCATGGTGATGTCTCGTGATGTCCGAAAGGGCTTGGGATTGCGTCAGGCACGGACAGGCGGTGCCCGTGGTGCATGATCCCGCGGCAGGACATGAGTGAGACGGAACCCGACCGCGACCGGTCGAAGGACGGCGGCGAACACCGCGACAGGGGCCGCGATCGCCGTCTGATCGGGCGGCGGCGGCATCGCCACGGTGGCGGCGGCGAGGCAATGGCTGAGGCAGGTGTGGCCACGAGCCTTGTCGCCGTCATCCCGCGAGGGGATGCAAAAGTTGGCGGTCGCCGAGGCGGCTGCCAGGCGGTGCGCCATCGACACGTGCCCGAACAGCCCCTGCGCGGCCAGCGTCAGGGCGAAGAGCAGGGCGATGGTGAGGCGCATCTGGCGCATGCAGGGGTTCTAGGTCGACCGGCCCCGGGGATCAATGGCCGCCGGGGGGCGGCTGTCCGTCGCGCCGGCCGGTTCAGCGTTGCGGTGCGGCCGCCGGCGCGGCCGGGCGCTGCTGGCTCTGGCCCTGGACGACCGGGGCGGTCTGCTTGCAGTCGGTCAGCCAGACGTCATAGACGGAGTGTTCGACCCCCGAGAGGCCGGGGCTCGCCGCAAACATCCAGCCGCCATAGATCCGGCGCACCTCGCCGCCGAGGGTGACCTCGTCGACTTCGACGAAGGAGGTCGTCTGCGGCGTCTCGGTGGGCGGGCGCGTATAGCAGACGCGCGGCGTTACCTGCAGGGCGCCGAACTGCACGGTCTCGTCGATCGCCACGTCGAAGGAAATGATCCGGCCGGTGATCTTGTCGAGGCCCGAGAACACCGCTGTCTGGTTGTTGATCCGCTGGTCTCGGCCAGCGAGGGCCGGCGTCCGGGGCCGGCGCGACGGCCTCGCCCGGCAGGGCGCGGCGACGATCGCGCGGAGCGTCCGTGGCGGCCGGGCCCGGGTCGGGAGGTGGCGGCGGCGCGGGGCGCGCGGCACGCGGCGGACGGGGAGCGGGCGTAGCTCGGCCGGGGGCGGCCCCCGGGGGAAGCGTTCCCTGGGGCCTCGGTTGGGTCGGTGGCGGGCCGAGCTGGAGCTGTGCCAGGGCAGCAGGCTCGAGGCCGGTCACCAGCGCGGGACCGGCGAGGCCGGCGGCGACGAGCAGGGAAAGGATCGAAAGATTCTTGGCCAAGGCTGCTCTGTCGTCCCTCTTGCCGGAAGCCGCTATGCCTGCTCCCGAACCCTCGCGCTATACCGCGTCAGGCCCAATAACCCGGCGAAAATGGCAGAACCGTGCCGTCCCGGCGGTGTCTTGCAGGCGTCAGCGACCGGGCGTCCAGGCCTGATAGTCGCCAGTGGCCTGTGGCCGACGGCCCGCGGCGAGGGTCGAGCCAGGGGGGCGGTAGGCGTCCGGAGTACCGGTTCCGTTCGCGCGGTGGGGCTGCTGCCAGGGGCGGGGCTGGTAGGTGCCCGCCGTCGGCGGCTCGGACGTGCGATGATGCATCCAGCCCCACCAGCCCGGGGGAATGGCGGAGGCCTCGGCGACGCCGGCATAGACGACCCAGCGGCGCTCGTGGCCAAGCGCCGGGTCCTTGGCGAAACGGGACCGGTAGTACTTGTTGCCGAACTCGTCCTCGCCCACGAAGACGCCGTGGCGCCAGATGGTGAGCTGGGTGCCGAAGGTCTGGCTGTTCCACCAGGTGAAGAGCTTGAGGAAGAAGGCCTTCATCGCCTGCCTGCGCGCTTGCGGTTTCCCGGTTCATGCCACCGGCTCCGGCGAATGTCCAGCATGCGGTTCCGACACGGAAACGGCCGCCCGTGGGGCGGCCGCTTGTCGTCGCGTGAAAGGCCGATCGGCGCTGGCAACGATCAGATGTCGTCGCCACCAAAGTCGTCGTAGCCGCCGCCGTTGTCGTAGCTGGCCTCGTGATAGGAGCCGTCGTTGCCGTAGCCCTGATCATAGGAGGGTTTGTCATAGCCCTGCTCGGCAGCCGCCTGGTCGTAGCCGCCCTTCTCGCCGCTACGCTCGCCGGCACCGCCGTCACCACCGGTGAAGCTGTCCTGGCCGCCCGACTTCTCGGCCGACTGCTGGGCACCGGATCCCGGAGCCGCGGCCGACGACGACGGAGTGGAGCCTGGTGTGGCCGAAGCCGTGCTGCGCGAGCCGCCCATCATGCTGGAGATGGCATTGGCTGCGAGCATGCCGCCGGCGACGCCCACCGCGGCCGTGGCGGCGGTCGCAAGGAAGCCTCCACCGCCGCCGCCCTGCTGGGCGGGCGCGGCCTGCTGGCCCCAGGGACCACCCATCGGGCCGCCCTGCGGCGCTCCCATCGGGCCACCCTGCGGGCCGCCCATCGGCTGGCCACCCCATGGGCCGCGCTGGGGCGGAGCACCGTAGCCGCCCTGCGGAGGGGCGCCATAGCTCCCCTGCGGCGGGGCACCATAACCGCCCTGCGGGGGCGCTCCGTAGCCGGGCGGCGGGCCACCCTGAGGCTGGCCGAAGCCCGGAGGAGGCGCGGCCATACCCGGATTGAGGGGGCGCGGCGGCATGGGCGGGGGAGCTGCCGGCTTGGAGCCGAAGATGGAGGAGAGGAAGCCGCCGCCCTGCTGGGGTTCCGGCTGGCGCTGGAGCTGCTGCTGGAGGTGCTCGACCTGGCCCTGGAGGGCGCGCATCTGGCCCTGCATCGCCTCGTTCTGCTTCGACAGGTCGTTGAGGGCCTGGTCGGAGACGTACATCGACTGGAGCAGCGCATAGATCGCGCCGGGCTGCTGGGCGATGCGCTCCTTGATGAAGGCATCGACCGCAGGGTCGCGCTGCTGGCTCTCGGCCGATTTCAGACGGTCGAACAGGCCGGCGATGATATCGCGTTCCTGCTGGTTCATGGGGAAAGATCCTCCGGAAGAACATTCGTGGCGGGTCGCCCCCGCATCGCGCCCTTCTGGCAGGGTCTCGTTGCGATCTGATGTCGCGTTGCGGACCGGAACCTCAAGGCCAAGAAAAGATGGGATATGCCGCTGCGTTGCGCCAGAGGGGGACGGGGGCGTGGCGCGAAGTCGCAGGCGAAAACGAAAAGGCCGGGGCGAGCCCCGGCCTGTCCGTCATCCCCGAGGGAGAGGAGATCACTTGTAGGGAAGCTTCGACCACTGCAGGTCGACCGAGAGCGTCGCAACGACGCTGTGGCCGCACCAGTTGGACCGGCCCGAGCCGGTCAGGACGCCGCGATAGTCGCCCGTGATGTTGAAGCAGTTGGTCGAGGACAGGTTCGTGCCGTGGTAGCGCAGGTCCAGCGTCAGGAAGTCCTTGTAGGTCCACGACACACCGGCGTTCCAGTAGGCGTAGTCCTGCAGGTTGACGGCGCCGAGCGCTGCGGAGGTCGTGCCGAGCCAGTAGTAGCCGACGGCGCCCGAGATCGCGAAGTCGTTCGGCAGCTTGTACTTGGCGTTGATCTCGCCGTAGGTGCCCGAGGCACCGGTGCCGAGCCAGTTCGGCGCGTAGTAGATCGCGGCGCCCGCATTGAACTGGGGCGTGAAGTCGTAGCCGACCTTGCCATAGACCTCGACGAAGTTGCTGCGGGCCGGAGCCCAGACGCCGTTGAGGGCCGGGGCAGGGAGGCCGGCCGTGATGAACTGCGTCTCGTTCGGATAGAGATAGTACATCACGCCGAGATCGAAGGTCGCATCGCCCACCACCGGACGGATGCCGGCGTAGAGATCGACCTCGCCGACCGGACGGTTCGGCAGCTTGGTGGTCCAGAAGGCCGCGCCGCCATAGAGCCAGCCGTAGCGCGCCTCACCATAGACGTTGACCGCCGGGCCACGGGCCGACTGCGAGATGCCGCGGAAATTGTAGTCCGACATCAGCTTGCCGCCGAAGGCGAAATCGAAGGCCCAGGGCGCCGGGGCCGCGATCGGTGCCGGTGCAGCGACGTCGGCCGCGTAGGCGGTGGATCCGAGGGCTGCGGCCAGAAGGCCCGTCAGGACGGTCTTGCGAAGCATCTGCATCTCCTGCCAGGGAGGGAGCCGCCTCGGCGGTGCCCCCAAATCACCAAATCTCAGTCATGATGACGTCACAGGGCAGTTGGGCAGGACAAGGCGAAAAACCGGGCAAACGCCGGCAAACTGCCCAAAGAGAATGCAACTGATTCCAATGAAAAACCCCTGTGGCGCGGCGGCCACAGGGGTTTTGTTAACACTTCAGACCTTCGTCGTAACCCGACCGGTCAGGTCAGCATCCGGTAGGCCGGCAAGGTGAGGAACTCCTCGAACTCCGCGGCCAGCGACAGCTTGCGGAATAGAGCGATGGCCTCGGCGAATCGCCCCTTCTCGAAGGCCTCCAGGCCGACCTCGCCCTTCACGACCTCCATCTCTTCGCCGAGGGCCTTGTCGAAGAAGGCCGGCGTGCAGGTGATGCCGCCCTCGAGCGCGACGCCATAGGTCGTCCACTGCCAGATCTGCGCCCGGGAGATCTCGGCCGTCGCCGCGTCCTCCATGAGGTTGTAGATCGGCACCGCGCCGCGGCCGCGCAGCCAGGCTTCGATATATTGCACGCCGACGCGGATGTTCTCGCGATAGCCGGCCTCGCTCCTGGTGCCCTCGTGAATCTCCAGGAGGTCCTTCTGGCCGACGGTCACGTCGTCGCGCTGGCGCGAGACCTGGTTCGGCGTCGGCATCAGCCGGTCGAAAGCCTCCATGGCCACCGGCACGAGGTCCGGGTGGGCGACCCAGGTGCCGTCGTGGCCGATGGTGGCCTCGCGCTCCTTGTCGGCCTTGACCTTGGCGAAGGCGGCGGCATTGGCCTCCGGATTGTTCTTGATCGGGATCTGCGCCGCCATGCCGCCCATCGCGAAGGCGCCGCGCTTGTGGCAGGTCTTCACCAGAAGTTCGGCATAGGCCTTCAGGAAGGCCTTGCTCATCACCACCTGGCTGCGATCGGGCAGCACATAGGCCTGGTTGCGGGCGAGCTTCTTGATGAAGGAGAAGATGTAGTCCCAGCGGCCGGCATTGAGGCCCGCCATGTGGTCCTTCAGCTCGAACAGGATCTCGTCCATCTCGAAGGCGGCCGGCAGGGTCTCGATCAGGACGGTCGCCTTGATCGTGCCCTTGGGGATACCGAGCTTGTCCTGGGCGTGGACGAAGACGTCGTTCCACAGCCGTGCCTCGAGGTGGCTCTCCATTTTCGGCAGGTAGAAGTAGGGACCGGAACCCTTCGCCAGGGCAGCCTTGGCATTGTGGAAGACGTAGAGGCCGAAGTCGAAAAGCGAGCCCGACACGTCCTCGCCGTCGACCTGCACGTGAACCTCCGGCAGGTGCCAGCCGCGGGGACGCGGGATGATCACGGCGACCTTGTCCTTCATCGCATAGGACTTGCCGGAATTCGGGTCGGTGAAGGACAGCGTCCCCGCCCACCTGTCCTTGAGGTTGATCTGCCCCTCGATCTGATTGGCCCAGGTCGGCGAGTTGGCGTCCTCGAAGTCGGCCATGAAGCACTTGGCGCCGCAATTCAGCGCATTGATGACCATCTTGCGATCGACCGGTCCGGTGATCTCGACGCGACGGTCCTGCAGGTCGGCCGGAATGGGTGCGACGGTCCAGGAGCCATCGCGGATGTGCTTCGTCTCGGGCAGGAAGTCCGGCAGAACGCCGGCATCGAACTGCCTCTGGCGCTCGCTGCGCACCTTGAGGAGGCGTTTGCGCGTCTCGTTGAACGTGCGCTGCAGGTCGACGACGAAGGCGACCGCCTCAGGCGTGAGGATCTCTTCGTAGCGCGGGCCCATGGCCCCCTTGATCTCGACGCCCGGCATCGGGGTCCGGCTGGCTGCGGTCATGGCGGTCTCCTCGCGGTGACGGGCTTGGCGCCCGTACGATGGAAGGAGACTAGCGCCAATCAGCTTTTGTCGGAATGGACGTCAATGATGAGGACTTGTGCTCAATCGGCAAAGATCCCCGCTATGCCGCCGCCCTCATATGCTTGCTCTCCATCTCATCATCGATGCGGCGGGCGGGGCCAGCATAGCTGGGGTCCTTGCGCTGCCGTCGATCCAGCGGCCCCCGCCTGAGCGCGAGGAGGAAGCTGCGCACCTGGTCGGCGAGGCTGGTGGCCTGCACCGACAGTTCACCGGACGACACCCTGGTCATTCCTGCCAGTTGCTCGGTCTCCCGGGCGTTGCCCGTCACGCCGTGAACATTGACGGTGATGTCGCGAATGCCGGCAAAAGCCTGTTCGACGTTGGCGGCGATCTCCTCCGTGGCCTGCGCCTGGGCCGCCACGGCATCGGCGACATGGACAGTGATGGTGTCGATCTCGGCGATGATGCCGCCGACCTCCGAGATCGCCTCGACCGCGGCACGCGTCGAGCCCTGGACCTCGGCGATGTGGGCGCTGATCTGGCGCGTCGCCTCCGCGGTCTGGCCTGCGAGCGACTTCACCTCGGCGGCGACGACCGCGAAGCCGCGTCCGGCAGTCCCGGCTCGCGCGGCTTCGATCGTGGCATTGAGGGCGAGAAGGTTCGTCTGCTCGGCGATGGCGTTGATGAGGTTGGCCACCTCGCCGATCCTTTCACTGGCAGTCGTCAGCGAGTCGATCGTCCGGCTTGCCTCCGACGCCCTTTCGACAGCCCTTCGGGAGATGCCTGCCGACCGCTCCACCTGGTCACCGACTTCCCGTGCCGAGGCCGTCAGTTTGGTTGTCGCCGCAGCGACCGTTTCCATGTTGCTGGTGGCCTGCTCGGCCGCAGCGGCAACGGTGGTGGCGCGATGGAGGGTGGCACTGGCGCCTTCGCCCAACGTGTCGGCGGTGGCTCCCATGCCGCTGGATGCCTGCGACAGGCCTTCGACCAGGGACCGGATCGAGGTTTCGAACCGGCCGGTCTCGGCATTGAAGGCACCGATGCGCTCGCTGATCGATTGCATGGCACCGTTGATGGTGCGCGCCGATGCCAGCAGAGCGCCGTGGAGGCCCTCCTCCCTGATGCTGCGGAAGTAGCGGTTGCCGCGCACTGCCGCCATGGCTGCCGCTGACTCCCGCACATAGGCATCGCAGCGGTCGATCATGTCGTTGACGCCGTGCAGGGCCTCGCCGAGCTCGCCCCCCTCCCGGATGCCGAGAATGCGCTTCTCGAAGTCGCCCTTCGCCACCGCTGCCGCAACGACCCGGACCTGGCGGACGGCGCGCGTCAGCCGCAGCGTCTGGGCGGAGCTGACCGCGGCGGAGACCAGGGCGAGGGCGCCGAGACCGAGGGTCGCCGCAGGCCAGCCCGCGAGACTGGCGCCCCCTGCGCCGGCAAGGGCGACAATGGTGATGCCGCTGGCCAGCATCGCATTAGAGAGCGAGGATGATTTCATCATAGGACTTGCGCTGCGCTGCGACGAATTCGGAGAGGTGACGCGAGCTTGCCTCGAGGCCTTCCTTCGCATTCCGGTGCGAGGCCTCGATCCGGCTCAGGGTGTCATAGAGCGGCTGGATTGCGTCCACGGCCGAGCGCCGCGGAACCCGGCGATTGGAATGAAAGCCTTCGATCTCTCCGGCAGAGTCGTATGACGGCGTCACATGGGCGAAGACCCAATAGTGGTCACCGCCGCGGGTCATGTTCTTCACATAGGCGAAGATCTCGTCGCCCCCCAGGACACGGTCCCAGAGAAGCTTGAACACGGCCCTCGGCATGTCGGGATGCCGAATAACGCTGTGGGGCTGTCCATCGAGTTCACGCTCGCCAAAACCCGATACCGAATAGAAGGTTCGGTTGGCGTAGCGAATGCGTCCTTTGACGTCGGTTTTTGAGACGATGATGCTCCCACCGTCGAATGTGATTTCGCGGCCTGTCGGAGTGATTATGTTTTTCATTCAGGCTGCCCCAGGGGTATGCAGGGTGATAACGCGGGGGCGTGGAAGCTTCTATTGCACGGAAACTTTTATGAACGGTTACGTTCAGTGAAATTGCCGCCAGCCCTTTGATCTGCCGCTGCGGTAGGCCGGGTTGGGCTGCGCTCCGCTGCGGCTGGATTTCGGGCCTGCGGCCGTCTATGGGCTGTCCGCCCGCCACAACGACTGACACATGGCCCACATCACCGCCATCGAGACCTATTCCTTCGTGCCGGACGACCTGAGGGTCGGGGAACGGCTGCCGGGAATCTCCGCTTTCGTTCGCACCAAGAACGGTGCGGATTTTCTGGCGCCGACCATCCGCAGCCACGCGCCTCATGTCGACGAGATCGTCGCGGTCTACAACCAGTGCACGGACGGCACCGAGGTGGTTCTCACCGCGCTGCAGGACGAACTCGGGCCTGACAAGCTCAAGCTGTTCCACTATCTGCCGCGGGTTCATCCGCCGGGTTCGAAGGAACATGCGGCGGAGCCGGCCCAGTCGCCGCACAGCGTGGTGAACTACTCGAACTTCGCGCTGTCGCGCACCACGCGCAGCATCGTCGTCAAGCTCGATGACGATCACATCGCCTTCGAACGGGGCCTGACCCCCATGGTGAGGGCATTGCGTCGCGATGGCCTCGCGCCGGGACGGATGAGCTGCTTCTCCGGCCTCAATCTGGTGCGGGACGAGGACGGCGCCGTCGGCATCCACGCCGGAACGCCGTTCTCTGGAAACGGCGACATCGGCTTCTTCGCCATGACTCCCGACGCCTACTTCGTCCACGACCGGCGTTTCGAGGACTTCCGCAAGTATCACTTCCGGCGCGTCTTCGTCGGCTTTGCCTACTGGCACATGAAATACCTGAAGACCGGCCTCGGCTTCGCGAACTACGAGATCGAGAGCGGCCGCAACCGGCGCTTCGAGAAGAAGGAGCGCGCCTTTCACCGCAGCCGCGAGGTGGTCACGGTCTCCGAGCTTCGTGCCTCGATGCCGCGCCTGCGGGCGACGCTGATGCGGCATGTCCCCTTCGACAAATGGGCGCTGATCGGCAACCGCGCCCTCGCCATGGCGGCCGGCGCGGTGACCGAGGACGACCTTTCGGCCTTCCTCGATCGCTATGGTCTCGGAGCCATGGTCGAGGCTGAGACCAGCGTCTCGGCCGCCTGACGCTCGCTCCCGGATACGCCGGGGACGAGCCGGGGCTGACAGCTCAGGCGACCGACAGGCGGACGTCGAGGTTGCCGCGCGTGGCTTCGGAATAGGGGCAGACGATGTGAGCCTGCTGAACGAGGTCGGTGAGCACGGCCTTGTCGATGCCGGGCGCCGTGACTTCCAGCGCCACATCGAGGCCGAAGCCCTTGCCGTCATCACGCGGGCCGATCCCCACCGCCGCCGCCACCTTCGTCTCCGCGGGGAGCGCCACCTTGGCCTTGCCGGCGACGAACTTCAGCGCCCCGAGGAAGCAGGCGGAATAGCCGGCGGCGAAGAGCTGCTCGGGATTGGTGCCCTGACCACCGCCACCGCCAAGTTCCTTGGGCGTGTCGAGTGTGACCGAGAGGCGGCCGTCATCGCTCGCGGCAGAGCCGGTGCGGCCGCCGGTGGCCGAACCGTGGGCGGTGTAGAGGATCTTCATGGCCTGTCTCCGTGTTGGTTTCGAGGTGCCGTCGGCGACCCAAGAGGATGAGTAGCGCAAAATTAAATAGTGCGCAATATAAATTGCGCACAATGTATCTTGCGGTGACCCGCTCGTGCGGGCACATGGAGGGACGGGCCAAGGGGAGGGGACAATGGCGGCACAACGTGGCGGTCCGGCGCTCGACGACCATCTCTGTTTCGCGGTCTATTCCGTCGCTCACGCGTTCAATCGCGTCTACAAGCCCCATCTGCAGCGGATCGGCCTGACCTACCCGCAGTACCTCACCATGCTCGTTCTCTGGGAGCAGGACAGCGTGCCGGTGAAGGGGATCGGTGCGCGGCTGGGGCTCGACTCCGGCACTCTGACGCCGCTCCTGAAGCGGCTGGAGAAGATGGGGCTGGTGACGCGCGAGCGCGATGCGGCGGACGAACGCTCTGTCCGCATCGGCCTCACGGCGGAAGGGCGTGCCCTCCAAGCCGAGGCGGCGGCGATCCCTGCCGCCATCGGTTGCGCCATGGGCCTGCCCCTGTCCGACATCGGTCGCCTGCGTCGGGAGGTGGCCGCCCTGCGTGATGCACTGAATGCGGCCGCGGTGCCGGGTGAGGACTGAGTTGGAACCGCGTTTGCCTTGACGATGATCCAGTCTCCCGCGCGACCGTAAAGGCATCAGTCACTGCGGGAGCCGCCCATGCCGATCACCGCTCTCTACGCATCGCTGCTCGCCCTGATCTTCCTGGTGCTGTCGGTCCGCGTCATCGGCCTCAGACGCGTCGTTCGCATCGGCCTCGGCGATGGCGGTGACGCTGCCCTGCTGCGGCGTGTTCGTGTTCACGCCAACTTCGCCGAATACGTGCCGCTCTGCCTCATCCTCATCGGACTGGCGGAAAGCCTTCGGGCGCCGCCCGTCCTGCTGCACGGACTGGGCGGGCTCCTGCTCGCGGCGCGGATCAGCCACGCCTATGGCGTATCGCGGCAGCCCGAGACCTTTGCCTGGCGCGTTTCCGGCATGGTCGGCACCCTGACGGTCCTGGGCCTTGCCGTCGGCGTCTGCCTCTATTCTGCCGCACGAAGCGTCGGCTGAAGCGCACGATCCCGCAGTCCCCGGTCCACCAGCGCCTCCGGCAGCGGCCCGCCGGTCGCCCAGTCGAGAAGCTCCACCGTGTGGACGATCGGCACGGGGCGCTCGCGCTCCTCATAGCCCTTGGCGATCTGGGTGATGCAGCCGATGTTGCCGGCAGCGATGATGTCGGGCCGCGTCTTGTCGAGATTGCCGATCTTGCGGTCGCGCAAGGCTTCGGCGAGTTCCGGCTGCATGATGTTGTAGACGCCGGCCGAGCCGCAGCAGAGATGGCCCTCCGGCGGCTCCTTCACCGTGAAGCCCGCGGCCTTCAGCAGCGTTTTCGGCGTGTCCTTGATCTGCTGCCCGTGCTGCATGGAGCAGGCCGAGTGATAGGTGACGACGAGGCCGTTCGGTGCCGTCTCGGGCATCCCGAGTGAGGTCAGGTATTCCGTGATGTCCTTGGCGATGGCCGAAACCCGCGCTGCCTTTTCCGCATAGGCCGGGTCATCGCGGAACATGAAGCCGTAGTCCTTGATCGTCGTCCCGCAGCCGGACGCGGTGATGACGATGGCGTCGAGCCCTGGCCCGTCCATCTCGGCGATCCAGGCGTCGATGGTCCGCTTCGCCTGGGCATGGCTCTGGTCTTCGCGTCCCATGTGATGGACGAGTGCGCCGCAGCAGCCCTCGCCTTTCGCGAAGGCGACCTCGACGCCGAGGCGGGTGAGGAGGCGCACTGTCGCCTCGTTGATGGAGGGCTGCAGCACCGGCTGGGCGCAGCCCTGCAACAGCACGACGCGGCCGCGCCGTGGTCCCCTCAGCCGGATGCACGCCGCGCGCGGTCGAGGTGCGAGCGGGCGGGCAGCCGGTCGGGGGAGAGGCCGATCATCGCCCGCGTCCGCCGGAGGATGCCGGCCCTCGCCGCGATGGGGCCGACGGCCTTGCGCGATACCGCGACGGCCGCACGCCCCTTCCAGCGCAGCACCGAGACGACGGAGAGCGCCTTCTTGGCGAGGAAACCGCCGGCCAGCGCCAGCCGGAAGCGGTTGGGATAGGGCAGGATGTTGGCGAGAACCGCCCGCATCAGCCGATCCTGCCACGGACGCTCATAGGTCTTCTCGATATGGGCGCGGGCATGGTCGACGAGGTGCATGTAGTGCACGCCCGAGGGGCAGGTCGTCATGCAGGAGAGGCAGGAGAGGCAGCGGTCGACATGCTTGACCACCTCCGGCGTCGCCGGCTTCCCCGTCTCGAACATCTCCTTGATGAGGTAGATGCGCCCGCGCGGTGAATCGAGTTCGTCGCCGAGCAGCTGGTAGGTCGGGCAGGTGGCCGTGCAGAAGCCGCAATGGACGCAGGTCCTGAGAATCGTCTCGGAGGCCGCCATGGCCGGATCGGCGAGCTGGGCGAGGCTGAAATTCGTCTGCATGGCGCCTCAGACCCCCGGATACATGCGGCCGGGGTTGAGCACGCCCGCCGGATCGAAGCTCGATTTCATCTTGCGCTGCACCGCCATGAGCGGAGCTGCCGGCGGTGAGAAGACGTCGACGGCGCCGCGCACCGTCTCCGGCGCACGGACGAGCGTCGCATGGCCGCCCGCCGCCTTCGCCGCCGCATGGACCCGCCCGGCGCCGGCATCTCCCGTCGCGGCGACACCCGCCCAGACGAGGCCGCCGCCCCAGTCCATGAGCAGGCGAGGGGAGAGGGGAGCAAGGGCCTCGGCGAGCCCCGGCGCGCCGCTCGGCGGCACCGAGATGCGCCAGACGGCCTCCTCGGTGCCGGCGAAGATCGCGGCGTCGCGGATGTCGGCCCAGAGCGTTTCGGAGGACGTCGCGTCCATCATCTCCAGCGCGCCGAAGGGCGCCAGCAGGCGCGTCAGCGCATCGGTCCGATAGCTGAGCGAGGCGGCAAAGCCCTCGATCCGGATCAGCGTTCGCGCCGCTTCCGCACCCTGCGCCGGGACATGAGCCGCGCCGGTCGGCTCGAAGGGCGAGCCGAGCGCCGCCGACAGGGCCTCCACGGCGCGCGGGCATGGACAGGCCGGTCAGCACCAGCGTCCGCTCGCCCTCCGCCTTCGGCAACACCTTGAAGCAGACCTCGTGGAACACCGCGAGGGTGCCGAGGGACCCCGCCAACGCCTTGACGAGGTCGAGGCCGGTGACGTTCTTCATCACCCGGCCGCCGGACTTCACATCCTCGCCGAGGCCGTTGACGAACTTCAGCCCGATCATCGAGTCGCGCGCGGCGCCGAGATTGATGCGGGCCGGGCCCGAGACATTGGCGGCGGCAACCCCGCCGACGGTCGGCTCGCCCGTGCTCTGATAGAGCCGGCGATGGTCCATCGGCTCGAAGGGCAGGCGCTGGCCCTTCGCCGCGAGCGCCTCCGTCACGACGCGCAGCGGCGTTCCGGCCTTTGCCGCGATGACGAGCTCGGCCGGCTCGTAGAGCGTGATGCCCGAGAGCTTCTGCGTCGAGACGGTCGCGGCCGCCTGCACCGGCCGGCCGAGGCCTGCACGGGTGCCCCCGCCGACGACCGCGAGCGGCGTGCCGCCCCGGCGAGCGTCCGCGATGACATCGGCGAGTTCTGCGGGTGAAGAGGGGGTGTGGAGGGTCATGCGGCCTCGCGCGGCGCTTCGTCCCGCGGTGCATCGAGCGGGAACACCTTGGCCGGGTTGAGAATCCATTGCGGGTCGAGCGCCGTCTTGATGCGCGTCTGCTGGAGCAGGTCCACCTCGGTGAACTGCTCGCGCATGAGGTCGCGCTTCTCGATGCCGACGCCGTGCTCGCCGGTCAGGCAGCCCCCGAGCTGGACGCAGAGCCTGAGAATATCCTCGCCTGCGTGCTCAGCCTTCACCTGCTCGGCGGGGTCGTTGACGTTGAACATGACGAGCGGGTGCAGGTTGCCATCGCCAGCGTGGAAGACGTTCGCCACCCTCAAGCCATACCCCTTCACGATCCGGTCGATGCCCTCCAGCACGTCCGGCAGCCGGCCGGTGGGGATGGTGCCGTCCATGCAGATGTAGTCGGCGACGCGGCCGGTGGCGCCGAAGGCGGACTTGCGGCCCTTCCAGATGGCGGCGGTCTCCATGGCCGATTTCGATTCCTTCACCACCGCCACGTCGTGCCGCCGGGCGATCTCGACGATGCGCGCCAGCATCGCCTCCATCTCGGCTTCCGAGCCCTCGACCTCGATGATCAGCATGCGCCTCGACATCGAGCGGATAGCCGGCCTTGGCGAAGGCCTCGCAGATGTGGATCGCCTCGCGGTCCATGTACTCGATGGCGACCGGGATGATGCCGGCGCCGATGATGTCGGAGACCGTCTGGCCGGCCTGGGCGATCTCGCTGAAACCGAACAGCACGGGACGTGCTCCCTCCGCCTGCCGGAGGATGCGGACGGTGACCTCCGTCACCACCCCGAGCTGGCCCTCGGAGCCGACGATGAGGCCGATCAGGTCATAGCCGGGGGAATCGAGAGCGCCGCCGCCGATCTCGACGATCTCGCCCTCCACGGTCACCAGCTTCAGCCCGAGAATGTTGTTGGCGGTGACGCCATACTTCAGGCAATGGGCGCCGCCGGAGTTCATCGCGACATTGCCGGCGATGGTGCAGGCGAGCTGGCTCGACGGGTCAGGCGCGTAGAAGAAACCGGCATGGGCGACCTCGCCGGAGATCGCCAGATTGGTGATGCCGGCCTGCACCCGCATGGTGCGATCGGGGAAATTGACGTCCAGCACGCGGTTCATCTTGGCGACGCCGAGCACAACGGCGTCCTCCTGCGGGATCGAGCCACCGCAGAGCGAGGTGCCGGCGCCGCGCGCCACCACCGGCACGCCCTCGGCGTGGCAGAAGGCGAGGATGGCCGCGACCTGCTCCGTCGTCTCGGGCAGGACGACAACCATCGGCAGCCGTCGATAGGAGGTCAGCGCGTCGGTCTCGAAGGCACGCCGCTCGTTCTCTTCGGTGATCACGCCCTCGCCGGGGACGATGGCCCTGAGCGCGGCGACGACGCGGTCGCGCTTCGCCAGCACGTCGCTGCGCGGCGCGGGAAAGGCAATGGCCATGGCGTCCTCCCGGTTCCGGCTTCCCCGAGCCGGTTGGAATGATTTCAACCAACTATACGACGGTTCCCCTCTGGCGGAATGGCCCGGCTCAGGTCAAGATTGTTTCCGTGAAGGAAAGAATGGGGACAATCTTGTGACGCCGCTTGCCGATCTCGAAGTCTTCGCGCGGGTCGTCACCGCGGGCGGCATGTCGGCGGCCGGGCGCGAGATGGGCCTGTCGCCGGCGGTGATCTCCAAGCGCATCAAGAGGCTGGAGGAGCGGCTCGGCACCCGCCTCCTGCAGCGGACCACGCGGCAGTTGTCGTTGACCGAGGCGGGGCAGGGCTACTACGAGCGGGTCGTTGCCATCCTCGCCTCTATCGACGAGGCCGAGACCTTCGTCACCCGGCGGTCCAATCTCGCCCGCGGCACGCTTCGCGTTTCCGCGCCCACCTCGTTCGGCCGGCTGCACATCGCCCCCCACCTGCGGCCCTTCCTTGCCGCCAACCCCGACCTCGTCGTCCATCTCGAACTCTCCGACAGCTTCGTCGACATCGTCGCCGAGGGCTACGACGTGGCCATCCGCATCGGCGAACTGGACGATTCCTCCTTTGTCGCCCGCCGCCTCGCCCCCAATCACCGGCTTCTCGTGGCGACGCCCGGCTATCTCGCGGCTCATGGCCGGCCGGCGACCCTGGACGATCTCGGCGGCCACGCGCTCCTCTCGCACAACTCCGACACCTGGCGTCTCGAGGGGCCCGATGGCCTGCAGGTGGTCCGCCTCCACGGCCCTCTGCGCACCAACTCCTCCGAGGTGATCCGCGAGGCGGTGCTAGCCGGCATCGGCATCGCGCTGCGCTCCACCTGGGACGTCGGGCCGGAACTGCAGGACGGCCGTCTCGAGGTGGTGCTGCCGCAGTGGCGGGCATCGCGGCGTGTCGCCGTCCATGCCGTCTATCCCACCCGGCGCTTCCTGCCGCAGAAGGTTCGGGTCTTCGTCGGCTGGCTCGCGACGCTCTATGGGCCGGTGCCCTATTGGGACCAGGGGCTCGACCTTGCGCCCCGGGAAGGCTAGAGGCATGGCCGGCGGGGCATTTTCAACGGTCCTGTCATCCGCCGCACCCGGAACATCGCATGACGCGCGCCCTGTCCGCACTTGACCTCAGCCTCGCCGAACTGCTCGGCGCAGCCGGTTTCTCGCGCGCCGAGCCGCCGCTGCTCATCGCCGCCGACCTCGTCCGCGATCTGGTCGGCGAGGCGCTCGCCCGCCGCCTGTTCCTGACCAGCGACGCCGAGGGCCACGAACTGTGCCTCGAGGCCCGACTACACGATCCCGGTGGTCCAGGCGCATCTGGAAGGCCTGCGGGCCGGTGAGGCGGCCGCCTATTCCTATCTCGGTCCCGTCTTCCGCCATCGTCCCGGCATGGCCGGCGAGTTCAACCAGGCCGGCATCGAGCTTCTCGGCCGCGCCGACCGCGAGGCGGCGGAGGCCGAGGTGGTGGCGCTCGCCCTGAAGGGGGCGCGGCTCTACACCGACGGGCCGCTCACGCTTTCCATCGGCGACGTCGCCATCTTCATGGCGCTGGTTGCAGCCCTCGACCTGCCGCCGGCCTGGCGGCGGCGCCTCGCCAAGGACTTTCGCCGCTCCGGCATGCTGGAGGGCGACCTGAAGCGCCTCGCCGAGCCGGCCCGCAGCGGCCCGACCCATGCAGGGCTGCTGGCGGCGCTCGAAGGCTCCGACCCGAAGGCGGCGCGCGCACTTGTCACCGACCTCCTGTCGATCGCCGGCATCACCACGGTCGGCGGTCGATCGGCGGCGGATGTCGCCGAGCGCTTCCTCGAACAGTCGGCCCTTGGCACCGGCGGCCTCGGCGCCGATCAGGTGGCGGTGGTCGAGAAGCTGCTCGCCATCGACACCGATGCCGCCTCCGCCGAGGCCGAGATCCGCGAGCTCGCCGCCGCATCGGGCCTTGCCATGGGCGATGCCATCGACCGCCTTGCACGCCGCAACACCCTGCTGGCAGCCGCCGGGGTCGATCTATCGACAACCCGCTTTTCGACGCGCTTCGGTCGCGACGTCGACTACTACACGGGCCTCGTCTTCGAGATCCATGACGGTTCGGGCCGCGAGAGCCGGCCGCTGGTCGGCGGCGGCCGCTATGACCGGCTCACCGACATGATGACCGCCAAGCTGGGGCTGGACCTCAGGGTGCCGGCGGTCGGCTGCGCCTTCTGGGTGGAGCGCCTCGCCGTGGCGGGAGGCCGCGCATGACCGACGCATCGCTCGTCTTCGCCATTCCCTCCAAGGGCCGCATCCTCGAATCGGCGCAAGGGTTCCTGGAGCGCGCCGGCCTGAAGCCGGTGCAGGGACGCGGCGCCCGCGACTATCGCGGCACCATTCCGGGCCTCGACCAGGTGGAGGTCGCCTTCCTCTCGGCCTCGGACATCGCCAAGGAACTCGCCGCCGGCACGGTGCATCTCGGCCTCACCGGCCTCGACCTGATGCATGAGGCGACGCCCGAGCCGGAGGATCGCCTCGTCTCGCTGACACCCCTCGGCTTCTCGCGCGCCGATGTCGTCGTCGCCGTGCCGCAGGCGTGGATCGACGTCTCGACCATGGCCGATCTCGACGACGTGGCGAGCCAGTATCGCGCCCGCCACCGTTCGCGCATGCGCGTCGCCACCAAGTACCTGAACCTCACCCGCGCCTTCTTCGACCGCCACGGTATCGCCGACTACCGCATCGTCGAATCCGCGGGCGCCACCGAAGGCGCGCCGGCCGCCGGCGCGGCGGAACTCATCGTCGACATCACCACGACGGGCGCGACGCTTGCCGCCAATGCCCTGAAGGTGCTGGACGATGGTGTGATCATGAAGTCGGAGGCGCATCTCGTCGCCTCGCGGACGGCCACCTGGAGCGAGGCGGCGCGCGACTGTGCCCGCGACATGCTCGACCGGATCGAGTCCCAGGCCCGGGCACGGCGTGTGAAGGAGGTGCGGACGCGCTTCGCTTCTGCCGACGCCGCCCTGCTGGACGAGGCCCGCGCCCGGTTCGGTGTCGAGGCGCCCTTCGGCGGACCGACCTCGTCGGGCATGCTGACGCTGCACTGCCCGCCCAAGGCGCTGTTCGGCCTCGCACGCTTCCTCAGGGATCGCGGCGCGGAGACGGTGTCGGTCACCGAACTCGACTACGTCTTCTCGCGCGACAACCCGCTCTACGAGACCCTGGCCGCCTCGCTCGCCTGAGACTCAGACCGCATCCGTCGAAGTGACGACGAAGGTCTGCATGTCGCCGTCCTCGTCGCGGATCGAGACATACTCGCCGATCTGGAAGGCGTGATCGCCGAAGCGGAAGCCGGCCTCGTCGTCGTCGTCTGCATTGGGATCGTAGTCGAAGGTCCAGGTCGCGCCCTTGGCGCCGCCCGGCTTGTGGACGAGCAGGCCATGCTGGTCGGCCTCGCCCTGCCAGAAGCGCCTGACCTTGCAGAGGGCGCGGTGCTCCTTCCAGGCCGCGAGGTCGATGCGCCCGGCCGCGTCGAGCGGCGCGACGAACTCATAACCGTGCAGCTTCGAGCCCTCGGGAAAGCCCGGCGAGCGCGCCATGTTGAGACGGATGCGGTGGAAGCCCCGGGGGAGAGTCGTCATGCTGCGATACCTCTGGCTGAGAGGGTCTCTTGATGCGATGGAGACGGTAGTCGCGCCTTGATCGGGGTCAAGTCGCCAGCGTCAGGCGATTCCGAGGGCCCGGACGAGGATCACCGTGCCCATCCCCGTGGCGAGGGCCGCGATGTCCTTGCGCACGAGGATCATCACCGCTGCTGCCGAGGCGATGCCGATCCAGGCGGAAAGGCCGCCGCGCACGGCGAGAGGCACGACGGTGGCGATGATGATCGCGCCCGGCAGTGCTTCCAGCGCGGCGCGCAGAAAGGGCGTCAGCGGCACGCGGTTCATGATCCAGTAGCCGGCGAAGCGGACCACATAGGTCGCCGCTGCCATGGCGAGGATGGCCGTGACGGGGCCTGCCCACTCAACCCCTGGCACGCAGCATCCCCGCGGTGAGCGATCCGGCGATGGCGCCGGAAATGATGAACCAGTAACCCGGAACGAGCTGGGCCGTGACGACGGCGACACCCGCCGCGACCGGCCAGGCGAGGCGGTCGCGCCTCAGCCGGAACAGGCCGACCGACATGGCCGTGAATGTCAGCGGCATCACCATGTCGATGGCGAGCCGTTTCGGGTCGGTGAGCAGGTGGCCGAGGGCGTGGCCCGGAATGGTCGAGAGCGTCCAGATCACCCACATGAACAGGCCGGCGCCGACGAAGACACCGGCATCCTGTCCGCCCTGTCCGTGGTAGCGCGAGCCGATGACGAAATTGGCGTCGGTCAGCGCCGCGAGCCCGAGATGGACCGGGCCAGCCGGGGCACGGGAGAGCCAGGGCTGGAGCGACGCGCCCATCAGAAGGAAGCGCAGGTTCACAGCCGTTGTCACGACGACCACGGCGACGATGGCCGACAGCGTGAAACTCTCGGGCCAGAGCTGGAGGGCGAGCAACTGTGAGGCCCCGGCATAGACCGAGAAGCTCATCAGCACGGCCTGTCCGAGCGTCAGCCCCTTCTCGGCCGATGCAGCGCCCACGGCTGCGGCGAAGACGAGCACCGCCGGCAGCATCGGCACGCTGAGGCGGGCGCCCTCGACCATGCCGGCGAAGGTGCAGGGGACGGAGCGGGGAGAGGCGGCGTCGGGTGCGGACATGGGGCCTTCGGTGCGTCGGTCCTTTGTCTCGTCCAGGCGACCGCCGGTCCAGTCCGCCGGGCGCAGGGCGGTCGCGCCCGATGCGCAGGGGTCGGGCGGGAACAGGAGCAGGAATGCGGGTCAGGCGAGGGTCTTGCGAAAGAAGAACTCCCAGCTTGCGCTGGCATCCGCGAGATAGCGTTCGACCGGTTGCCGCACGAAGCCGAGCTTCTCGTAGAAGCGGTGTCCGCGTTCGAAGCGCGTGTCGCTCCACAGGACGATCTCGCGTGCGCCGTTCCGGCGGAGAAAGTCCTCTCCGTCAGCATAGAGCCGCTGCGCCAGGCCCGAGCCGCGCTGGTCGGCCGCGGCATAGACCTTGAACAGTTCGCCGGTGCCCTGGACCTCCGTCATGACGGCGGCCAGCGAGCCGACGATCCGCCCGTCCATCTCGGCGACGAGGAGGCACCCACCCCTCGCGGCGTAGTGGCTCGCCGGTGCCGCAAGCTCCGGAAACTCGTCGTCGATGAAGAGGCAGCCGGGGTACTCGGCGAAGGTGGTGGCGATCAGCGCGGCGAGGGCCGGGCCGTCCGCGTCGGTTGCGGGGCGGAGGGTCATGCGTCTGCGTTTCGAGCGAGGGCGAGAGCTGCGACAGGATCGATTGGCACCGGTGTCCAGCGGGCGGGAACAGGGATGGCAGCCTCGACGAGCCGCTGGTAGCGGGAGCGGGGCACCTCGACGGCGCCGAGGGTCGCCAGATGCGGCGTCACGAACTGGGTGTCGAGGAGGACGAAGCCGTCGGCCTTGAGTCGGGCGACGAGGTGGACCAGCGCGACCTTCGAGGCGTCGGTCTCGCGGTGGAACATGCTCTCGCCGAAGAAGGCCCCGCCGAGGCTGACGCCGTAGAGCCCGCCGACGAGCCGGCCGTCGCGCCAGGCCTCGACCGTATGGCAGTGGCCCATGCGGAACAGCGCGCCGTAGAGCGAGCGGATGCGGGCATTGATCCAGGTGCTCTCGCGCCCGTCCGCCGGAGCGGCGCAGGCGTCGATGACCTCATCGAAATCGCTGTCGATGCGCATCTCGAAGCGTCCGGACTTGACGGTTCGTGCGAGCCGCGACGAGACGATGAGCCCGTCCAGCGGGATGATCCCGCGCCGTTCCGGCTCGACCCAGTAGAGGCCCGGGTCGTCGGCGCTCTCCGCCATCGGAAAGATGCCGCAGGCATAGGCCTTCAGCAGCACCTGTGGCGTGATGGCCTGGTCGATGTCGTCACCGTGACGGGTCATGAGGCAACAGTAGCGGCAGGCGTCCGCGCGGGCCAGACGTGCCGCTCCCCAAGGTCAGGCTGAGCGAGGCCGCTCAGCCCAGCACCTTCTCGAAGCGGATCTCGCCGTCGGCGTTGCGGCCCATCTCCGTCCAGCCCTGGCTCCGGTAGAAGCGATCGGCCCGCGTTCCGGCATCCGTCGACAGCCAGGCCCTCTGGTGACCGGCTTTCGAAAGATGGCTGCATGCCGCATCGAGCAACAGGCGGGCGATGCCGCGGCCCTCGCTCGCCCGGTCCATGAACAGCGCGAAGATCGATCCGTCGCGCGGGTCCGCCGAGGAGAAGCCGTGGATGGCGCCGTCCGCCTCGAACACCCAGAAGGCATCGCGGTCGATCAGGTAGTCCACCGCCTCGACGATCTTCTCCGGCCGGGAGAGCACGTTCTCCCGCACCGCCATTCGGATCTCGGTGATGCGCGGCAGGTCGGCGCGGGTCGCAGTCCTGATCACTGCTTCTCGATGCCGGCAACGCGGGCCGCCTCCGCCCACTTCAGGGCCTCGGCGTTGACGCGGGCCGCGAGCTCCTCGGGCGAGGAGGGGGCGATCAGCATGCCCAGCCGGTCCGTCAGCGCGGCCTTGACCTCGGCGCTCGCGGCGGCGTTGCGCACGGCCTCGTTGAGCTTGGTGACGACCTCGTTGGGAACGCCGGCGGGCGTGAACAGGCCGAACCAGGCGATGAGCTCGTAGCCCTTCGTTCCCGCCGCCTCGTCGACGGTGGGCAGGTCGGGCATCTGCGGGGTGCGCTGCTGCGAGGTCACCGCGAGCGCCCTGACCGTGCCGCCACGGACTGGGCAGCATGGACGCCGAGATCGGCGGTGAACAGGGTGACACGGCCGGCGATCAGGTCCTGCATGGCGTTGGGGCCGCTGCGGTAGAAGACGTGAGTCATCTTCATGCCGGTCATCGCCAGCAGCATCTCGGTGGAGACGCGCTGCGACGAGGAGGCGGAGGCGAAGGTGAGGTCGCTGCGGGACTTGGCGAGGTCGATCAGCTCGCGCAGGTTGCGCGCCGGCACGGAGTTGGCCACCGCCACGATCAGCGGCACCGAGCACAGGAAGGACACCGGCTGGAAGTCCTTGTGCATGTCGAAGGGCACGTTGTTGAACAGGGCCGGCGCAGCGGCGTTGGTCGAGTTCGTGCCGACGAGGATCGTGTAGCCGTCATTCGCCGCCTTGGCGACGGCATCGGCGCCGATCAGGCCGTTGGCTCCGGGGCGGTTCTCGATGACGATGGACTGGCCCAGTGTCTTCGACATCTGGTCGGCGAAGGAGCGGGCGACGATGTCGGTGGCGCTGCCAGCGGCGAAGGGGACAATCGCGCGGATGGGGCGGTTCGGGTAGTTCTGGGCTTCGGCAGCGCGCGGCGCGAGCGCGAGGCCGGCCGCGGCGAGAAGACCGGCGGCGACGAGGCGCGTGGCAAGGAACCTGAGGCGGAACATGGACGTCTCCCGTCGTCTGCAGTCGGGCATCGGTTGCGCCCGTTGGTTGAGCCGCCATGTCTATCGGCTTCGTTGCTCAACGCAAGCGCCACCGCGACCCTCCATCACATCGACCGGTGGTCGCCTCGTGGTCTAGGGAAGCATATGGCTCGCCTCGTGCTTCCCCTGATGCTCACCTCGCGCCCGTGTGGCTGGATCGCGGCGGTGTTTGCCGTCCTGCTCGGCGCGGCCGGCCCGGTTGCTCCGCTGTGGGCCGCGGAGCTGACACCGGTTGCCATCGACAGCCGCGAGGGAGGGGCGCTCGTCGATCGGCTGCGGCGAGGCGGGCTGGTTCTCTTCTTCCGCCATGCCGACACGGCCGGCATGCCCTGCGACGTCTCCTACCGTGTCGGCGACCGCGCCGGGCAGCGCAACATCTCGGCGCGCGGTCGCGAGCAGTCCCGCCGCATCGGCGAGGCCTTCCGGCGCTTGGCGATCCCCTACCAGCGCCCGGTTCTCGCCGGTCCTGTCTACCGGGCCCGCGATACGGCCGAGGAAGCCTTCGGTGCAGCGGATGTCGCGGTGGTCGACGGGCTGACTGCCGACGATTTTGCCGGTGCGCGCCTTGCATGGGTTCTCGGCGAACATCGTCGGCTGATGTCGGAGCCCGTCCCGGCGGGCACCAACCGCATCCTCGTCGGCCACCGGACGCCGGCGATCATGCTCTTCGGCCCGCCGGCCGGCGGGCGGGCCTTTCCCGAGGGCGCCGCGATCGTCATGGAGCCGTCGAGCCCGCCGCGGATCCTCGGCATCCTCATGCCCGCGCCGATCCCCGGCGCGGGCTTTCATGGGTGCTGACCGGGTTCGACGGGCCCGGTCTCGGCGTCAGCCTCACTCGATCTTCAGCTTCAGATCGGTGATCAGCTTGCCCCATTTCTCGCGCTCGACCTTGTAGAGGGCGGCGAATTCCGCCGCGGTCGATCCGACCACCTCGGCGCTCAGCGCGGCGAGCCGCGCCTTCACAGCCGGGTCCTTCGCAACCGCGATGCAATCCGCCTCCAGCTTGCGGACGATCGCCTCCGGCGTGCCGGCCCGGACGCCGACACCGAAATAGCTGAACACGTCGTAGCCCGGCACCGTCTCGGCGATGGCGGGAAACTCGGGCGCCAGCGAATAGCGCTGGCCGAGCGTCACCCCGAGCCCCTTCAACTGACCGCCGCGCACGAGGTTGATGACGGTGGGAATGTCCGCGAACATCAGGTCGACCTGCCCCGCGACGAGGTCGTTCACGGCCGGGCCCGCGCCGCGGTAGGGCACATGGGTCATCTCGACGCCCGCCATCTTCTTGAAGATCTCGCCCGACAGGTGAATGGTCGAGCCGACGCCGGCCGAGGCGAAGTTGAGCTTGCCGGGATTGGCCTTCACATAGGCGATGAGTTCGGCGACCGAATTGACCGGCAGATCCTTGCGCACCACCAGAAGGTTGGGAATGCGCACGGTGAGCGAGATCGGCTGGATGTCCTTCTCGGGATCGTAGGGCATGCGTGCCATCAGGAAGGGATTGATCGCCAACGACGGCACGATGATGCCGAGGGTCGTGCCGTCGGGCGCCGACTTGGCGACGCGGTCGATGCCGATATTGGTGCCGCCGCCCGGCACGTTCTCGACGATGACGCTGGTGCCCCACATGACCGAGAGCCGCTCTGCCAGCGTGCGGCCGGTCACGTCTGTCGTCCCACCTGCCGCGAAGGGCACGATGATCCGGATCGTCTGGTTGCCCGGATAGGTCCCCTGGGCCCTTGCTCCCGTTGCAAGCAGGCCGGCGGAAGCCAGCCCGAGCGTCGCCGCGCGTCTCGAAATTCCCGGCATTGAAATCCCTCCCGTGTCGTGTAGCCCGACGTGTCCCGGTTAGCCCGGATCGAGGGACGGTATGCCCCGTTGAGCAGGCGGGCAATCTTGGCCGGACGTGGGATGGAGACGGACGCGCCGTTGCGGAGAAGTTTTAATTTCGATTATTCCGGAAATACAGTTTGACAGGCGAGCCGTGGTCTTGCAGCATGCCGGCATGGACATTCTCACACAGGCGAGCCGGCTCGAGGCTCTCGGCAATCCGACGCGGCTCGCGATCTATCGCGCGCTGGTCAGGGCAGGTCACGCAGGGGCGCCGGTCGGCAGGCTGCAGGACGAAATCGGCATCCCCGCCTCGACGCTCTCCCACCATCTCGCCAAACTCTGTGCCTGCGGCCTCGTCGGTCAGACCCGCGAGGGGACCGTCCTGCGCTGTCGCGCCCATTTCGACGTCATGAATGAACTCGTTGGTTTCCTCGTCAACGAGTGTTGTGCCGACGCCAGCCTGCAAAGTTGCGGAACCGAGGAATGCGCCTGATCCGGCCGGCCCGCCGCGAAACCGCGACATATATTTCGATAAAACCGGAAAGATAGAAGGAGAATGTCATGACATCCAGCCTGCCCGTCATCATCATCGGTGCCGGACCCGTTGGTCTCGCCGCCGCCGCCGAACTGGCAGAGCGCAGCCTGCGGTTCATCGTCATCGAGAAGGGGCCGACGGCCGCGAGCGCCATGGCCGGATGGGCCCATGTGCACCTCTTCTCGCCCTGGTCCTTCAACGTGGCTCCCGCAGCAGAGCGTTTGCTGGCCGCAGCAGGCTGGCAGCGCCCGCCGGGCGATGTGCATCCCACGGGCGGGGAGGTCATCTCGCGCTACCTCGTGCCGCTTGCCACACATCACAGCGCTGATCGACGCCGGCCCTGAGGACTCGACAGCCGAGGTGGTCGTCGGTCGGCGCGCGCCGGCACCGACAAGGTGCGGACACGACGGGCCGTCAGGAGCGTCCCTTCGTCGATCAGCGGTTCGCAGCCACACCGGCGCAGGTACGAAGCGCATCCTCGCCGATGCGCGGTCATCGACGCCTCCGGGCACCTGGGGCACGCCCGAATCCCGGTCCGCGCTCGGCGGACGCTGGCGTGCTGTCGGCGAGACGGTGCCCGCCGTGGCGCGCCACATCTCCTATGGCATGCCTGATGTACTCGGCCGCGAGCGCGACCGCTATCGCCGGCCGCCGCGTCGCCGTGCTCGGCGCCGGTCACTCGGCGATCGGCACGCTGATCGACCTCGCGCGTCTCGCTGAGGAGGCGCCGGGAACTGAGGTCATCTGGCTGCTGCGCGGCGACAGGTTGGTCGAAGGCCTTCGGCGGTGGCGACGCAACGACCAGCTCGCAGCGCGCGGCGCCCTGGGGGCGGCGGCTGCGCCGACTGGTGCATCGGACGGGCCCACAGAGCTGCGCAGCCGGGTTTCGCATCGGCTCGCATGCGCGACGAGCAGGCGGCACGGCTCGCCATCGTGACTGCGCCTCGGGCGGCGAGCCGCGATCGTCGTCGTCGACGAACTGGTCGTCGCCACGGGCTTCCGCCCCGACCTCGACTATCGCTGCGCGAGCTGCGCCTGTCGCTCGACCCGGCCGCTCGAATGCCCGCCGGCCCTGGCGCCGCTGATCGACCCGAACCTGCACTCCTGCGGCACGGTGCGCCCGCACGGCGCCGCCGAACTCGCTCAGCCCGAGCCCGGCTTCTATCATCGCCGGCATGAAGAGCTACGGCCGCGCGCCGACCTTCCTGATCGCTGACCGGCTACGAGCAGGTCCGCTCGATCGTGGCCGAGATCGCCGGCGATCACGAAGCTGCCGCCCGCGTCGAGCTCGTGCTGCCCGAGACCGGCGTCTGCTCGACCGACCGTCGCAAGGATGACGGTCAGCGCGTCGGCGGTGGTTGCTGTGGCAAGAGCGCACCATCGCTTCGCGTCCCGGAAATGCAGGACTGAACCGCGAGGGCCCCGGATTGACCGGGGCCTTCTTCCGCGTCCAGCATCCCCGCCCGATCATGCGCGCATCCTTCTCCTTCATCATCACCGCCCTCGGCATCACCCAGATCATCTCCTCGGGGACGATCTTCTACGGCATCTCCGTGCTGGCGAAGCCGATGATGGCCGAGCTCGGCTGGAGCTTCACCTTCATCTTCGCCGGCTTCTCGCTGTCGCTCCTGGTGGGGGGGATCGTCTCCAAGCCGGTGGCGCGGTTCATCCAGCGCCGGGGAGGACGCCTGACCCTCACCATGGGATCGATCGTCGGCGGCATCGGCCTCGCCATGCTGTCCCAGGTGAATGATCCGGTTGTCTATATCGCTGCATGGATCGTGCTCGGGCTCGCCTCGCGCCTGACCCTCTACGACGCCGCCTTCGCCACGCTGGTCGAGATCTACGGGATGCGCGCCCGCCGCCCCATCTCGGTGCTGACGCTGTTCGGCGGCCTGGCCTCCTCCATCTTCTGGCCGATCTGCCACTATGCCAACGAGGCGATCGGCTGGCGCGGCGCTTGGATGGTCTGCGCCCTGTCGGTGCTGCTCGTCTGCACCCCGCTGCACCTGCTGCTGCCGCGCTTCGGCACGCCGATCGGCGGCTCCGAGGGCAACGGGCCTGCCGAGCCCGATCCCGAGCCGCTGGTCCCCGCCGAGCAGAAGTCCTTCGCCGTGCTGATGCTGACCATCGCCATGGCGGCAAACTCCTTCATCAGCACGGCGCTGTCGGTCCACCTCATCCCGGCTGTCGTCTCGATGGGCATGGGCGCGGCGCTGGCGGTGTGGATTTCCTCGCTCCGCGGCGTCTTCCAGACGCTCGGTCGCCTCGCCGAGATTGTCTGGGGCCGCAACCTCGACCCCTTCCTCTTCGCCAACATCTCCACCGGCATCATGGTGCTGGCCTTCGTGCCGCTCGCGGCCGGCGGCATCGCGACGCCCTACTTCTTCGCCTTCAACATCCTCTTCGGCATCTCTCTCGGGCTCGTCACCATCGTGAAGGGGGCGGTGCCGCTGGTGCTCTTCGGCAAGCACGGCTACGCCTTCGGTCCTCGCCTCCATCGCGACGCCGGGCCTCATCGTCACGGCCGCCGCACCCACCGCCTATGCCGCCGTGCTGGACGCCGCGGGGCCCATCGCCGGGTTCTGGCTGCTCTTTGCGATCTCCATCGCGTCCTTCGGCGCGACCGCGGCCCTTGCGTGGAGGTTCCGCCGAAGCCAAAGCTGATGGCGGGGCGCGGGCGATGATTCTCGAATTCTGGCAGGGCGCGGGGGATCCGGTGCGGGGGCTGGCGGTGGTCGTGCGCGCCGTCGCCACGATCGGTGCCCTCGGCGCGGCGGGATCCGCTCTCTTCCTCGTCTTTCTCAGCGAAAGGCTGACCGTCGACGAGGCGCGCGCGGCGCGCCGCTGGACGGCGGTCTTCGTCATGCTGGCCCTTGTCGGCGGCATCGCCCTCTGGCCCTTCCGCGCCATCGAGCTCTCCGGCGCCCGGGAGGGCATGGCCCGCTGGCAGCTCTACGGGCAGATCGCCCGGTCAGGCTTCGGCGAGGCCTGGCTCATCGTCGGCGCCGGCCTCGTCCTGGTGCTCTTCTCGCGTGTCCGTGCGACCTGGGGCGCCGGAATCGGCTCGGCCGGAGCCTTGTTGGTCGCCATCGGCCTGGCGCTGTCCGGCCATGGCGAGGGACACCGCATGCGGCAGGAGGTGCTGGCGCTCGGCGTGGTCCACGTCTTCGCTGCGGCCTTCTGGTTCGGCAGTCTTCTGCCGCTGCGCAATGTCGCCGTGCGTCGCGATCCGCGTTCCGCGGCCGAGGCCGTCCTCGCCTGGTCGCGCCATGCGATGGTCTTCGCCGTTCTCGCCGTCGCAGGCGGGGTTGTCCTCGGGCTCCTCCTCGCCGGTGGTCCTATCGGCTGGATCCGCTCCGGATATGGCTGGGCGATGATCATCAAGGCGGCCTTCGTCGTGGCCATGGTCCTCGGAGCGCTGGCCTGCCGCTTCAAGCATGTGCGGCTGATGGAACGCGGCGATGTACTGGCGGGAGATGCCCTGCACCGATCCGCCGGCCGCCAGTTCCTCTTCGCGCTACTGGTCCTCTACGCCACCGCCGAACTCGCCTCTGCCGAACTCCCTGTTCTCGCCATCCGCTGAGAGACAACGCTGCCCGTGGCCGACGATCCGCGCCCCTATCGCCCCAATGTCGGTGTCGCGCTGTTCGATTCTTCGGGCCTGGTGCTGATCTGCCGGCGCATCGGCGACGACGGGCCGGAGGTGATCGCTCCAGGCTTCGAATGGCAGATGCCCCAGGGCGGCGTCGATCCCGGCGAGGATGCAGAGGCGGCGGCGCGGCGCGAACTGCGGGAGGAGACCGGCGTGACCCGGGCTGTGCTGATCGGGAGGATGGCAGGGCCGGTGACCTATGACTGGCCGACCTATGCCGGACCGCCACATCGCCTCGACCGCTGGCGTGGACAGAGGCAGTCCTGGTTCGCCTTCCGGTTCGAGGGAGCGGAGAGTGACATCGACCTGAGTGGCGCGGCCCCGGGTGAACCCGTCGAGTTCGACGCCTGGCGGTGGGAGCGGCTGGAACGCATCCCGTCCCTCGTCGTTGCCTACAAGCGCCCCGTCTACGAGCGCGTCGCCGTCGCCTTTGCCGCTTTCGCTGCCCCGGCGTCTCGATCATGATCTGGTCATGATGGCCGATGATGGTCGCGCCCTCTGCCGCATGCCCCAGGGGATTAATCCTTCCATGACCGACGCTGTCGCCCGCGCCTTCGAGGCCCTCGAGACCCATCGCCGTGCGCTGATGATGATGTCGCTGCGGGAGGTCTTCGCGGAGGATCCCAGGCGCTTCTCCCGCCTCTCGCTGAAGCTCGGCCCGATGCTGATGGACTGGTCGAAGACCCGTGTCGTGCCGGCCACGATGAAGCTGCTGGTGGAGCTGGCGAAGGCGGCGGGGGTGGAGGCCAAGCGCGACGCCATGTTCGCCGGCGAGCGCATCAACACCACCGAGAATCGCGCCGTCCTCCACGTGGCGCTGCGCAACCTCTCGGGTACGCCCATTCTCACCGACGGCCGCGACGTCATGCCGGAGGTTGCCGCCGAGCGTGAACGCTGTCTCGCCTTCGCCGAGGCCGTCCGCTCCGGCGCCCTGCGCGGTGCCACCGGAAAGCGCTTCACCACAGTCATCAATATCGGCATCGGCGGATCCGACCTCGGCCCGGTCATGGCCTACGAGGCGCTCGCGGCACTACAGCCGACCGCGACATGACGTTCCGCTTCGTCTCCAACGTCGACGGCACGGACTATCGCCGAGGCGCGTGAACGGCCTCGATCCGGCGGAGCACGCTGTTCATCGTCGTCGTCCAAGACCTTCACCACGCTCGAGACCATGACCAACGCGCACACCGCGCGCGACTGGCTTCTAGCCGGCGCTCGAGCGGCGAGAGCGCCGCCACCGCTAAGCATTTCGTCGCCGTGTCCACCAACGCGCAGGAGGTGGCGAAGTTCGGCATCGACGACCGCCAACATGTTCGGCTTCTGGGACTGGGTCGGCGGCCGCTATTCGATGTGACTCCGCCATCGGCTTGTCGACTGATGATCGCGGTCGGAGCCGCGACAGCTTCACGCGCCATGCTGGCGGGCTTCCGATGCAAGTCGACGAGCATTTCCGCACCGCGCCGCTTCGAGCCGCAACCTGCCGGTGCTGATGGGCCTGCTCGGCCCTCTGGCATCACAACGATTTCTTCGGCTATGCCCAGACGGTCGCCGTGCTGCCCTACGACCAATATCTCGAAGCGCCTCCCGGCGCATCTCCAGCAGCTCGACCATGGAGAGTCAACGGCAAGCACGTCGCACTCTGGGACGGCGCCGCCATCGACTACGGCCGACCGGCCCGGTCTATCTGGGGCGAGCCGGGCACCAACGGCCAGCACGCCTTCTATCCAGCTGCTCCATCAGGGCACCGCGGCTGATCCCATGCCGATTTTCATCGCTTTCGCGCGCATCGCTCACATCGCGCTGGGACGTCGCCATCACGACATGCTGCTGGCCAACTGTCTTCGCCCAGGCCGGAGGCGCTGGCCTTCGGCAAGACCGTCGACAGCGAGGTCAAGGCCGAGGGCGACGCCCGACTGGCTGGTGCCGCACCGGCTGTTCGAGGGCAACCGGCCCGTCGAACACCATCCTGCTCGAAAAATTGATCACCGCGCCGCGCTCGGCAAGCTGGTGGCGCTCTACGAGCACAAGCGTGTTCACCCAGGGCCGACGATCATGGGAGATCGATTCGTTCGACCAGTGGGGCGTCGAACTCGGCAAGGAACTCGCGACAGAGCTCGAACCGCTCGTCTCCGGCGACGGCGCCGACATGGCCGGCCTCGATTCCTCGACGGCCGGCCTCATCGCCCACCTCAGGCGCCTGAGGGTCTGACGCGTCAGCGCCCCAGCGGCTCGCCGACGCCGACGCGCTCGGTGATCAACCCGTAGTGCTCGATGCGCCGGTGGCGCTTGAAGTCGAAGATGGTGTCCTTGCCGAACTTCGTCTCGTCGAGGTCGCAGGGCACGACTAGCACGCCGTCGTCCTCGTGATCGAGCTCGCCGACGATCTTGCCGTTGGGATCGACGATCAGCGTTCCCCCCATGCAGTGATGGCCGTCCTCGGTTCCGGCACTTCGCCACAGCCACCACCCAGGTGGCCGTTCTGGTAGGCGCCGGCCTGACAGCGACAGACGGTGGTGGAACAGGCGGTCCTCGATGCTGTGGCTCGTTGCCGCGCTGCGATGTTCACCGATCGGCGTGTTGAAGCCGAGCACCACCATCTCGACACCCTGCAGGCCCATGACGCGATAGGTCTCGGGCCAGCGGCGATCGTTGCAGATCGCCATGCCGACGAGGCCGCCCTCGAAGTTCCACACCGGGAAGCCGAGATCGCCCGGTTCGAAGTAGCGCTTCTCGAGATGCTGATGCGTCCGCTCGGTGTCGTACTCGACATGCCCCGGCAGGTGCACCTTGCGGTACTTGCCGACGATGGTGCCGGTCCTGTCCACCAGGATGGAGGTGTTGAAGTGGTGGCCGTCGGGCGTCAGTTCGGCATAGCCGAAGCTCATCGCCATGCCGAGGACCCTGGCCCTGTCGAACAGCGGCTGGGTCGCCGGCCCCGGCATGGAAGCCTCGAACCAGTGGTCCATCTTCGCCCGGTCCTCCTCGTACCAGCGCGGGAAGAAGGTGGTCAGCGCCAGTTCCGGATAGACGATGAAGTCGGCGCCCTTGGCCTTGGCCTGCTCCATCAGCGCGATCATGCGGGCGACGACGCTCTCGCGGCTCTCGGCCTTCTGGATGGGGCCGAGCTGGGCTGCGGCGACGGTGACGATGCGGGCCATGACGGTCTCCTGACGAAAGGTCTCAGTGTCCGAGCCGGTGCTCGAGCCGGCTGACGAGCCGCACGATGGGCCAGAGGACGATGAGGTAGAGGAAGGCGGCGAGGACGATGGGCGAGGTGTTGTAGGTGACGCTGCGCGCCATGTCGGCGGCGTAGAGCAGCTCGGTGAAGGAGACGACCGAGGCGATGGAGGTGAGCTTGATGACCTCGACCGTGTTCGACACGAGGTCCGGCAGCACGTTGCGGCTCGCCTGCGGCAGCACCACGAAGCGGTAGGTCTGCACCCAGGTGAGGCCGGTGGAGCGCGCCGCTTCCCACCGCCCCTTGCCGACCGATTCGATGCCGGCGCGGAAGATCTCGCCGTAGAAGGACGAGGCGTTGAGCAGGAAGGCGATGCACACAGCCGCGAAGGGCGACATGCGGATGCCGGCGAAGGGCAGGCCGGAATAGATGACGATCAGCAGCACCAGCGGCGGCACGGCGCGGAAGAAGTCGACATAGGCCTTGGTGGCGAAGCGCACGGCGCGCGAATGCGAGATCGAGCCTGTCGCCACCACCAGCCCGCCGGCAAGTCCCAGCGGAATGACGGCGAGGCAGAGGAGCAGCGTCATCTGCGCGCCGTTGAAGATGATCGGCCAGGCCTGCCGCATGATGTCGAGGTTGAGGAACTGGAAGAGAAAGACCTCCATCACGCCCTCTTCCAGGCGAAGCGCCGCTCGATCCAGCGACGCCCAATGCCACGACCGGCACGAAGATGCAGGATGATAGGCGACCGCGGCCATCATCAACGGCGTCGCGATTGCCCGACATGCGACATGGCCGAGGTGCCCTGGTTCATGATCTCGCCGACGCCGATCACCGTGCCGAGCGCGGTGTTCTTGGTCACCGCGATGGTGCGGTTGGTGAGCGGCGGAACGACAGATGCGGATCGCCTGCGGCAGGATCACCGATGGTCAGTGTCTGCCAGTGGTCGAGGCCGGTGGAGCGCGCCGCGTCCCACTGGCCCTTTCGGCACCGAGACGATGCCCGACCAGAAGATCTCCTCGGCGAACGCGGCCAGCACCAGCGACAGCGACCAGCCAGAGCACGGCGAAGCCGGAAATGTTGATGCCGAGATTCGGCAGGCCGAAATAGACGATGAGGATGGCGACAAGCGGTGGCAGCGCCCGGAACACATCGACGAAGACGATGATCGGCGCATTGGCGACGGCGCGAGCGGTAGCTGCGGATGACAGCGCCAGCGCGAGGCCGACGGCAAGGCCCGTGATCACCACAGCCACGGCGATCTGCAGCGTGACCGCGATTCCCGACAGGATGTCGGGCCAGTAGCGCGCGATCAGTTCCGGTATTGAGGAAGGCGTCGCGGAAGCGCTCGAGGCCGCGTCACCGCGACAGCTCCCGCGACGAACTCCCGCGTGCGGGCGATGCTGCGGGTTGCCGAAGAGCTCGGCCGGCGTGCCCTGCTCGAGGATCTCGCCATCGGCCATGAAGACGACGCGGTCGGCGGCGTCGCGGGCGAAGCGCATCTCGTGGCGTGACCACCACCATGGTCATGCCGGCTTCCTGTCAGGTCTGCGCATCACGCCGAGCACCGCGCCGACCAGCTCCGGGATCGAGCGCCGAGGTCGGTTCGTCGAACAGCATCATCTTCGGCTCGAGCGACAGGGCGCGGGCGATGGCCACGCGCTGCTGCTGGCCGCCGGAGAGTTCGGACGGGTAGTTGCCGGCCTTCTCCCTGAGCCCGACCCGATCGAGCGCAGCGAGGCCGAGCGCCTCGGCTTCCTCGCGGCTCTTGCCGAGCACCTTGCGCAGCGCCAGCGTGACGTTCCCGAGCGCCGTCATGTGCGGGTAGAGGTTGAAGGCCTGGAACACCATGCCGATGCGCCGGCGCATGGCGTTGATGTCGGTGCCCGGCGCCGATCAGGTCGACGCCGTCGACCAGAACCTGGCCGGCGGTCGGTTCCTCCAGCCGGTTGCAGCAGCGCAGCATGGTCGACTTGCCCGACCCCGAGGGACCGATGACGAAGACGAGTTCCTGCGCGGCGACGGAGAAGTCGATGCCGCGCAGGATTTCAGTGGTGCCGAAGCTCTTCCTCAGGCCCCGGACCTCGAGCAATGCGGACATCAGCAGCGCGGCTCGCGCGGGGTCGCGTTGTAGCCGGGCATGCCGGGAACGCCGGAACCCGGGAAGATCGTCACGGCGGCCGAGTCCGGGCGCGGCGCGATGCCGAACCACTTCTCGAAGATCTTCGCCATGGTGCCGTCCTTCTTGATGCACTCGATGGCGTTCTCGATGGCGTCGCGCGTCGCGGTGTCGCCGTTGCGCACGGGGGCGGCCCAGACGAGACCGGTCTTGTGCAGGTAGTCGAGCTTGATCTGCGGATTGTTCTTCACCGCGAAGGCGGCGACCGTCTCGGCGGTGATGTTGGCGACGGCGCGGCCAGCGATGACGGCCTGGACCGCGTCGGTCTGCGTGCCGAAGGCTTCGACCTTCCAGCCGATCTGGGCCTCCATCGACTTCGCCCAGCTCTCATAGGCCGAACCGCGGTTGACCGAGACCACCTTGCCGCGCAGCGAGGCGAGGTCGGTGATGGCCGCGTCGCCGCGGCGCGTGATGAGGCGGAAGTCGGTGTCGAGATAGCCCTCGGTGAACAGCAGGCTCTCGGCGCGCTCCTTGGTCACCGTCACCGGGGCGGCGACGAAGTCGTAGGTGCCGGCGTTGAGGGCGGGGATGATGCCCGAGAACTGGGTCGAGGTGATCTCGATCGGGCGGCCTAGGCGCTTCGCCACCTCCTGGAACAGGTCGATGTTGAATCCCTGGACGCCGCCGCCGGCAAGGTTCGGGAAGGCGTGAGGCGCGAAGGTGCCGTCGACGGCGGTCTTGATCGGCGCCTGGGCGGCGGCCGGGCCAGCGATCAGCGCGGCGATGCCGGCAGCAACGAGAATGTGGCGGAGCATGGTGCGAACCCTCTGTTGGACGACCGCTCTGTCGGCGGGGAGAGCGAAGCTAAACACGCGAAAAACAGCCCCTCAATATCAGCGACGATGAATAATTGGCCTTTGCCTATAATGAACAATTATACTGCCGGGCGAATGGGCAGGAGGGGCGACCATGCTGAATCTGCGGCAGCTGGAAATATTCCGCGAAGTGATCCGCTGCCAGACGACGGTCGGTGCCGCCGAGGCTCTCGCCATTTCGCAGCCGGCGGTCTCCAACGCCATCAAGCAGATCGAGGCACAGCTCGGCCTGCCGCTGTTCGACCGCGTCGGCAACCGCCTGGTGCCGACCGCCGAGGCGCAGGAGGTGATGCGCGGCTCGGAGCCGATCTTCTCCCTCTACCGTGCCTTCTCGCAGAAGCTGAAGGACCTGCGCGACACCCGCACCGGCAGCCTCAGGGTCCTGTCGACGCCGGCTCTCTCCAATGCCCTCGTCCCACGTGCCCTGAAGGCTTTCCTCGCGACACGTCCGGACATGCACGTCTTCTTCGACGTGCGCCGCACGCCGGGGGTCGTCGAGGG
Source organism: Phreatobacter sp. (assembly GCA_965284145.1). Lineage (GTDB taxonomy): Bacteria > Pseudomonadota > Alphaproteobacteria > Rhizobiales > Phreatobacteraceae > Phreatobacter. Next base: position 640,645 of record CBDIRH010000003.1, on the reverse strand, counting down.
TGTCGAGACCGGCTTCGTCGATCTCGGCTTCTCGCTGTCGCCGCAGCCGCGGCCCGGTATCGAGGCGACATCCATCTGCACCGGCCAGATGGTCTGCGTCTGCCCGCCTGACCATCCGCTCGCCGATCGGTCCGAGGTTTCGGAAGCAGACCTTGCGGCCCATCCGCTGATCGGCTTCGAACCGGGCACGCCGCTCGGCTTCGCGCTCAACCAGGGCTTCTGGACGCCGGCCCTGCAGGAGCGGGTCATGGTGGAGACCCGCTACAGCGGTACGGCCTGCCTGCTGGCCGAGAGCGGTGTCGGGGTAGCGCTGGTCGATTCCTTCGCGGTGGTCGGCGGCCGCTACGATCTCGTCTTCCGCCCACCTCGCCCCGCGTGCCCATCGAGGCCTTCGCGCTGACGGCCCGCGGCCAGCCGATGAAGCGGGTGGTGCGCGCCTTCCTCAAGGAGGTGCGCGACGGCGCGGCGCGGTTCACCGATCCCTTCCTGCTGCCGCCCTGAAGCAGCTGGCATGGAAGCCTTGCGGCTGCCGGCTTTGACCGGCACCCTCGTTCCGTGTCATCCGCAGCGTTGAAACGCTTCCCCTGACGAGGACAACAGCCATGAAGGCGAACGGCATCGATCTCTCCACCGCCAGCGGCGTCTATGTCATCGCGGCCACGCCCTTCCAGGACGACGGCCGGATCGACGAGAAGTCGACGGACTCGATGGTCGATTTCTACCGCGCCTGCGGCTGCGACGGCATGACCATCCTTGGCGTCATGGGCGAGGCCCCGAAGCTGGCCGCCGAGGAGTCGGTGGCGATTTCGAAGCAGATCATCAAGCGCGCCGGCCCCTCCATGCCCGTGGTGGTCGGCGTGTCCAGCCCGGGCTTCGCGCCGATGGCCGAACTGACCAAAGCAGTGATGGACGATGGCGCCGCCGGCGTGATGATCGCGCCGCCCGGCAGCCTGAAGCACCGACGACCAGATCGTCACCTATTACGGCAATGCGGTGGAGGCCATCGGTGCCCGGACGTCCCCTTCGTGGTGCAGGATTTCCCGCAATCGACCTTCTCGGTGGTGATGAGCCCGAAGGTGATCCGCTCCATCATCCAGGAGCTGCCGTCCTGCGTCATGCTGAAGCACGAGGACTGGCCGGGCCTCGAGAAGATCTCCACCCTGCGCGGCTTCGAGGCTGACGGCTCGCTGCGCCATGTCTCCATCCTCTGCGGCAATGGCGGCCTCTTCCTCGACTTCGAGTGCGAGCGCGGCGCCGACGGCGCCATGACCGGCTACGCCTATCCCCGACATGCTGGTCGGACGTGGTGAAGCTGCAGAAGCCGCCGGCAATGCGCGAACGCCGCCCGCGACATCTTCGACGCCCACCTGCCGCTCATCCGCTACGAGCAGCAGCCGGGCGCCGGCCTCGCCGTGCGCAAGTATCTCCTGAAGAAGCGTGGCGTCATCGCCTCCGACGCCCAGCGCAAGCCGAGCGCGCCGCTCTCGGCCAAGGCGCGCGCCGAGGTGGACTATCTGTTCGACCGCCTCGCCAAGCTCGACGCCCGCGCCAAGGCGGCGTGATCGGCTGAAGGCCTGAACTCTTCGTGCTCGAGGGCCGCCGGGAGACCGGCGGCCCTTTGCTTTTCGGTGAGTCCTACCCATCGGGAGTGCAAGGCGCCACCCCCTTCGGCTTGTTGCGGACGGCCGCCGCTGCGACAATGCGCATCATGGCCGATCCGATCTCCGTCACGCCCTTTCTCGATCTGAATCCCGACGACATCAGCTATTCGTTCGTCCGGGCCTCCGGGCCGGGTGGCCAGAACGTCAACAAGGTGTCGACGGCCTGCGAGCTGCGCTTCAATCTCGCGTCCGCCTCGATGCCCCCCGACATCAAGGCGCGCCTCGTGACGCTGGCCGGCTCGCGGCTGACCAAGGACGGCGTCGTCATCATCCAGGCCGACCGCTTCCGCTCCCAGGACATGAACCGCGAGGATGCGCTGGCGCGGCTCGTCGAGATGGTCGCCAAGGCAGCCGTCCGCCCGAAGCGGCGCATCGCGACGAAGCCCACCCGCGCCTCGAAGGAGCGGCGGCTGGAGGGCAAGCAGAAGCGCTCCGGCGTCAAGAAGATGCGGCAGGGCAAGCCGGGAATGGAGTGAGCGTGACGATTCTGGGACCCCGGGGTGCCACCGGGCGCAATCGTCGAACGTGCCTCGAACCTAGCCGATCAGCGTTACGCTGTCAAGGACAATAATCCTATTGAATGGTCGGGGGATGATGCCTCACGTCAGCCCTGCCGCCTTCGCGATCCGGAACTGCCCGGCAAAGGCCGCATCGGCCGGGGCCGTCTCGTGGGCGATGCCGACCACTGCGAGGGCCGCAGCATAGCGCGCCGCCAGCGCCTCGCCTCCGACGATCACCACGGGTCCGCCGACATCCGGTGCGAAGCTCCGGGCCTCGGCGATCTCCGCGCCGATCAGCAGTCCCGACAGGCGTTCGGCGGTCTCGTTCGCCGGGAAGTCGCCCATGAGGCTTCCGGCCCGCTGCCGGAACAGCTTGCCGAGCAGCCCGGCGCCGGCATCCGCGGCACCGATCAAGACGCCGGCCGCAAAGGCTCCGGCCGACGGCGTCCAGTCCGCCGTGGTCAGCTTCAGGACGGTGTGGTCCTTGAGTGCGGCGAAGGCATCGCCCGTCATCGCCGAACGAAAGGCGCTGATGCGGCCGTCCTCCGCTCTCACCCACTTGGAATGGGTGCCGGGCATCACCGCGAGGCGCGTGCCCTCAAGCCCGAGACCGGCGATCTGCGTCTCTTCGCCGCGCATGACGTCGGGCGAACCGTCGCCGTGCCGGTAGGACAGGCCCGTGACGAAGGCGACGCGACGACCCTTTGCCGTGGTCAGCCGCGTCAGGGCGCCGGCAAGCTCGTCCGCTCCGGCAGGGCAGGGGAGGTAGGCCGTCTCGCGCCAGCCGGTGCGGCTCGTCACCATGCCGGAGGCGATCACCGGCAGCGCACAGGCCGGATCCCAGCGGCCGATCGCCCGTTCCAGCACCCCCTCGAAGTCGCGGTCGACCACGGAGAGAAGCCCGTCCTTGCCGGCCATGTGGTCGAGGATCGTCCCACCGCCGTCCATCAGCGCGGCGCGAAAGGAGGTGGTGCCCCAGTCCACTCCGATCAGCCTGGCTTCCGCCATGTCCACGCCTCCCCCGAAATCGCTTCCTGTGATCCGCGTGCCGCGCACAAGGGCTGTCCCCTTGCACCCGCGCCCGTGGTCGATTTAATCGCCCCCCGGACCTACCACGAACCGTTTCATTCTCCAGCGCAGATCACAGCCCATGTCCCACGACCTCGCCGTCGCCCGCGCCGCGACCCTCCGCCCGATCGCCGAGGTCGCGGCGGCAGCGGGCATTCCGGCCGATGCCCTGGAGCCCTATGGCAAGCACATCGCCAAGCTCGACGCGCGACTATCTCGCCGGGCAGAAGGGCAAGAAGAACGGCAAGCTGATCCTCGTCACTGCGATCAATCCCACGCCGGCCGGCGAGGGCAAGACGACGACGACGGTCGGCCTCGGCGACGGCCTCAACCGCATCGGCAAGCGCGCCGTCATCGCCCTGCGCGAGCCCTCCCTCGGACCGGTCTTCGGCACCAAGGGCGGCGCCACCGGCGGCGGCAAGGCGCAGGTCCTGCCGATGGAGGCGATCAACCTCCATTTCACCGGCGATTTCCACGCCATCACCTCCGCGCACAACCTGCTCGCGGCGCTCGTCGACAACCATGTCTATTGGGGCAATGCGCTCGGCATCGACACCCGCCGCATCGTCTGGCGCCGTGTGATGGATATGAACGACCGCGCCCTCCGCGCGATCGTCAACGGCCTTGGCGGCGGCGGCAACGGCTTCGCCCGCGAGGACGGCTTCGACATCACCGTCGCGTCCGAGGTCATGGCCTGCTTCTGCCTTGCGAGCGACCTCGCCGACCTCGAGCAGCGGCTCGCCCGCATCGTCGTCGCCTATACCCGCGACAGGAAGCCGGTCACCGCCGGCCAGCTCAACGCCGCCGGCGCCATGACGGCGCTGCTCAAGGACGCCATCAAGCCGAACCTCGTGCAGACCATCGAGGGCTCGCCCGCCCTGATCCATGGCGGTCCCTTCGCCAACATCGCCCATGGCTGCAACTCGGTCATCGCCACGCGCGCCGCGCTGAAGCTCGGCGACTACGTGGTGACGGAGGCGGGCTTCGGTGCCGATCTCGGGGCCGAGAAGTTCTTCGACATCAAGTGCCGCAAGGCCGGCCTCAAGCCCGATGCCGCGGTGATCGTCGCCACCGTCCGCGCCCTGAAGATGAACGGCGGCGTCGCCAAGGCCGACCTCGCGCGCGAGAACCTCGACGCGCTGCGCGCCGGCATCGTCAACCTCGGCCGCCACGTCGAGAACGTCCGCGCCTTCGGCCTGCCCGTCGTCGTCGCCATCAACCACTTCACCACGGACACGGACGCCGAGCACCGGCTGATCGCCGACGTCTGCCGCGACGAGTTCGGCGTGGAGGCCGTGCAGTGCCGCCACTGGGCGGAAGGGGCGGCCGGCGCGGAGGAGCTCGCCCGCAAGGTCGTGGCGCTGTGCGAGGGCGGCACCGCGCACTTCCAGCCGATCTACCCGGACAGCCTGTCGCTCGAGGGCAAGATCCTCTCCATCGCCACCCGCATCTACCGCGCCGACGACATCGCCATCGCGCCCAAGGCGGCGGCCGACCTCAAGGCCTTCGAGGCCGCGGGCTATGGCCACCTGCCGGTCTGCATGGCGAAGACCCAGTATTCCTTCTCCGCCGATCCGACCCTGCTCGGAGCGCCGACGGGCCACACCGTCCCTGTGCGCGAGGTCCGCCTCGCCGCCGGCGCCGGCTTCGTCGTCGCCATCTGCGGGGACATCATGACCATGCCCGGCCTGCCCAAGCTGCCGGCGGCCGAGGCGATCCACGTGAGCGAGGCGGGGCTGATCGAGGGGCTGTTCTGAGGGCGGCGCCTAGCCCGCACTCTCATGCCAGATCGGCGCGAAGCCCTCGCGCAGCACGGCGACGATGGTGGGGGGTGTCAGCACATCGACCTCACCTCCCGGGCGCGGTGCCGGTGTCGCATAACCTGCGTAGGACCATGGCAAGGCGCTGTCGCCTCGCAGGGCGAAGGCTCGATCGCCATGCGCGATCATCGTCCCCTCGGGCAACGACGCCGCATCCGCCCGCCACGTCCGCTTGGTCCGTCCCTCCAGCCGCTCGCCGTGCAGCACGACATCCATCTCCGGCGCCTTGGGCGGCGCTGGGAGCCCCTTCGCCCTGGCCCAGGCGGCAGCGAAGCGTGTCGCATCGGCCCGGCGGCATTCGAAGCAGGGGCGGTGTCCGGCCGACAATGCCGTCACCTCGTCGAGGAAGAAGAGCTCGGTATAGCCGCGGCCCATCAGCGGCGATCGGCGGCGTCCCTTGAATGACAGGACGCAACAGAGCCATTGCCGAGAGGCCCATTGCCGCCGCCCGATCGTCCTGTCGTCGCGGTGAAACCGTCCACCTCGGACACCGAAAAACAACCCGCGCTCGGGCACCGCCGCGATCGCCCCGAAAGGATCGACGCGGTTCGGCAGCGGCATCAGAGCCTCAGAAGCGGGCGTCGGCGGAGGGTCCGCTGCGCGGCCCGCCGAAGATGCTCTCGAAGAAATTGGGTTGCGGCGGCGGGGCCTGCTGCACCTGGGGCGCTACCTCCACCGGCGGGGCCACCGGCCGCGGCGCCGGCCTGACGACACGCTGCGGCGGCGCCCCGGGGGCGTCATAGCCATAGATGTCGTCGCGGAACTGGACCGTGCCGTCCGGAGCCGCCCAGCCCGTGAGATAGACCCAGGCGACAGGGACGGCCTGTTGCAGCCGCACGTCGCGCCGCTGCGTCTGCGTCATGCCTTGCACCACCTGCTCCTTGGTGAAGCCCTGCGGGGTGAGCAGCCAGGTGACGAAATCGGAGACGTCGGCGACGCGGACGCAGCCCGACGACATCGTCCGGCTGTCCGACTGGAACAGGCCGCGCGACGGCGTGTCATGCATGAACACCGCTTCGGTGTTCGGCATGTCGATGCGCACGCGCCCCAGCGAGTTGCCGGCTCCGGGGTCCTGGCGCAGCGTGTAGTTGACGGCGCGTTCCGTCGACCAGTCGATGGTCGCCGGGTTCACCTCGTTGCCGGAGCGGTCGAGGATGCGCACCCGCATGTTGGCGAGGGTCGCGGGATTGCGGCGCATGCGCGGAATGATGTCGCGCTTGATGATCGAGGTCGGGATCGTCCAGGTCGGATTGAAGTTCACCACCGTCAGGCGCGTCTCGACCATCGGCGAGGCATGGGCGGCCTTGCCGACGATGACGACGTGGCGACGGCGCACGACACCGCCCTCGATGGCCTCGGCGGCGGCGGCCGGAATATTGACGATGACGTAGCGCTGGCCAAAGGCGAAGCGGCTGTCGGCGAGGCGCTCCAGCGACTTCTCGAGCGCCCGGATGCGCGCCTCGACCGGGATGTTGAGCTGGCGGACGGTCGCGCCGGCGACGAGCCCGGAGGCCACCAGTCCGACGCGACGCTGGAAGCGCTGAACGGCCTGGACCGTCGCATCGTCGAAGACATCGCCGGTGGCGAGCGCGGGAGAGAGGTCGCCCTCGGCGGCAAGGCGCTGCTTCAGGAGCACGACGGCGGCGCCGCGCGCGCCCTTGTTCAGCCTGAGGCTCGTCGGCAGCGTGCCCCATCCGCCGCGCTGGGCGATCTGGCGATAGGTGGCAAGGGCGGCCTGGGTGACCTGGACGGTCTGCGGGCCATAGGTCGGCTGCGGATCGGAGGAGATGGCGGTGACCCGCGGAGGCGGCGGCGGACGTGGCGGGCGCGGTCGCGCCGGCGGCGCTGCACGGGCGGGCTGTGCGCCGTCGCCGGGCGCCTGGGCCGTCGGGCTGGTGGGGGCCGGATCGGCCGGTGCGGGGGCCGGGGACGCCGCGGCGGGCGGCGCTGCAGCAGGAGCCGGCGCGGCCTCCGTCGCAGGGGTAGGAGCCTGAGCTCCCGCCTCGGCCGGGAACAAGCGCCGGGTGGCGCTGAACAGCGCGGCGCAGAACAGCCGGGGAGCGTGCGACAGGTCATGAATCAGCGTGCTGTGTAGAAGCTATTGCTGATCCATAGCGCAAATAAGGCAGGCTGTCGCAAGGTCAGCCAAACAGGGCGACGGCTGCTGCCAGACTTTCGGGGAGCGGAATCGGCCGACGGGTCGCAGCATCCACATAGACGTGGATGAAATGACCGTGCGCCACGGTCGTTTCTTCGCCCTTGAGAAAGATGCCGATCTCGTAGCGCAGGCTCGACCGGCCGCGTTCGCCGAAGGTGATGCCGGCCTCCAGTGCGTCGGGATAGCCCGCCGGCGCGAAATAGGAGCAGCGCGTATCGACCACCAGCCCCATCCAGGGGCTGACGAGGGGCTGCATGCCTGCCTCCTCGATCAGGAACACATTCACCGCCGTGTCGAAGTAGGAATAGTAGACGACGTTGTTGAGGTGGCCGTACTGGTCGTTGTCCGCCCAGCGTGTCTGGATCGGCAGGAACCAGCGGAAGTCGCTGCGCGGGCGTGGCACGGGGCGGGAAGGTGTCGGCGACATCGCAGGTCTCGCTGGCGGATGGGTCGATTGCGAGAACAACCGATCCGCGGCGGTCTGAAAAGCCCGGCGAAGGATCAGGCCGTCGGCGCGAGCAGCGTTTCGGCATCCAGCGGCCGCAGGTCGGGCTCGCACCAGGCGAGCCGGGCGGCGGGCGACAGCAGCGTTTCGCGGCTCCAGAAGCGGAAGATGCCCTCCTTGGCGCCGAACGGACCCGCGACATAGGCGTTGACCCGGTCGAGCAGGCTCGCGGGCGCAGCGCGCTCGAGGAAGCGGGCGGCCGACCAGACGAAATACATGGTGACGGTCTCGTGGTAGCCGCGCATGTCGTCGTTGGTCCGCCCGACCGAGAGATTGTAGGCCTTGATTCCCTCGCGCAACTGGGACTTTGCCGCCTCCTCGCCATGGGTCGCCACATGCCAGAGGCCCGTCGCCAGATGCGCCTGGCATGACCACTCGGCGAAGGGCAGGGTGCGGGCCCGGAACGCCTCGACGATGGCGATGATCCGCGCCTCGTCGGCAAAGGGCGCGAAGTGGCGTTCAGGCGTGTCCATGGCCATGGCGGAATCCTCGCCGGGCGGCTCGCCCGGATGTCGATTGAGGGAATGGCCGCGAGGATAGAGCGCCGCAGCGTCGCCGCAAGGTGCGACTATCGGCTGCCCGACGAGAAGACGAAGATTCGCGCCATGGTGAAGTTGGCGACGAAGGCGAGGCCGATCGGCACGATGGCGGCCAGCGCCAGCGGCAGGTAGCGCACGGCGAACAGGAAGCTCAGCACCTCGACCGCGAGCCCAACGGTTCCCGATGCGACGAAGCGCAGATAGGTCGCCCAGGACAGGCGGCCGCCGCTCTCCTGGGAAAAGGTGAAGAGCGTGTTGAACAGGTAGGAGTTCGACACCGCGACGGCCCAGCCCAGCGCTTTTGCGAGCCCAAGGGCGAGATCGTTGGTGGCAAGGCCCATCGGCGTCAGTGCCAGCAGCGTCACGCCGACGGTGATGACGTAGTTCACCACGCCGTTGATGGCGCCGATCAACCCGAAGGACAGCATCTTGCGGCCCTCGCGGATCAGTATCGTGCGCAGGGCGCCGGCAGGTCTCTGTTGTCCGTCATTCATCCTAGGGCCGTCGTCTACACGCTTTTGCGTCATGAAACAGCCGGCGCGTGGTGACCATGATGCATGATCGCTCTTCACGGCGACGTGAACTGCGGTATCATGCCCCTCTGTTTCGGGAGCGGCTCCGGGCCGGCACCTCATGAGTATCAGCGACAGGCGCGTCATTGCCTTTCCGGGGTCCGAGACCCCGCCCTTCGGCCTCACCATCGTGGTGCCTGCCTACAACGAGGCCGAGGCCCTTCCCCACACCCATGCCAAGCTGACGGCTTTCGCCCGCAAGCTGAGGGACGAGCGCGGCCTCGCCGTGGAAATCCTCTATGTCGACGACGGCTCGCGCGACGGCACGTTCGCCGTCGCCCAGGGCTTGCGGGCCGATGGCGCGGACGTTCAGGTCATCGGCTTCTCGCGCAACTTCGGCAAGGAGGCGGCCCTTCTCGCCGGCCTCGACAACGCCCGCTACGGCGCCGTCATCTTCATGGACGCCGACGGCCAGCATCCGACCTCCGTCGCGGAGACCCTTGTCGCGCGCTGGCTCGACGACGGCTATGACGTGGTCTTCACCTACAAGGCCCATCGCCGCGACGAGCCGCGCCTGCGTACGCTCTTCGTCAATGCCTTTTACGGCGTGGTGAATGCCGGCGTCCGTCACAAGATCCCGGCCGATGCCGGCGATTTCCGGCTGCTGTCGCCCCGTGCCGCCGCGGCGCTCCGCCGCCTGCCCGAGCGCGGCCGCTTCTTCAAGGGCCTGTCGAGCTGGGTCGGCTTCCGCCAGATCGGCATCCCCTACGAGCCCGATCCGCGCCAGCAGGGCGAGGCCAAGTGGAGCTTCTGGGGCCTGCTCGCCTTCTCCATCGAGGGTCTGACCTCCTTCTCCATCGTCCCCCTGCGGGTCGCCAGCCTGCTCGGGGCGGTCCTCGCGGCGGCGGCCTTCTGCTACGGCCTCTACATCGTTGGGGAAACCATCTTCCTCGGCCGCGGCGTGCCTGGCTACCCATCCGTCTTCGTCGCGGTCACCTTCATTGGCGGCGTGCAGCTGCTGATGATCGGCGTGCTCGGCGAGTATATCGGCAAGATCCTCTCCGAGCTGAAGGGACGGCCGGTCTATCTCGTCGCCGATCAGGTGCTGAAGCGCGCGGCGGACCAGCCCGCGCTGACCGAGGCGACCAATCCCCTGGCCCAGGGCGACTGACCCTCCGCCTGATCGGAACCTGCGGCTGATGAAGCGCCTGATCCTCTGCGCCGACGACTATGCCCTGGCGCCGGGAGTCTCGCGGGCCATTCGCGAACTCGCGGCGGCGGGGCGCCTCAACGCCACCTCCGTCATGACGCCGGGCCCCGATCTCGCTGCCGAGGCGGAGCGGTTGCTCGCCGTCGCGCCAGAAGGGTTCCAGATCGGCCTGCACGTCACCCTGACCGGCGGCCTGACGCCGCTGACCGCGCCGCGCATCGCCATGGCCGAGGGCATCTCGCCGCTGCTCGTCCGCGCCCACCTGCGCCGCCTCGACCGGCCGGCGATCGCGGCGGAGGTCGAGGCGCAGATGCAGGCCTTCATCACCGCCTTCGGGCGACCGCCGGCTTTCGTCGACGGCCACCAGCACGCCCACCTCCTGCCCGCCATCCGCGACATCGTCGTTGCGGCAACGGAGCGCCATGCGCCGGGTGCGTGGGTTCGCCAATGCGGAGGCCCGAAGGGTGCGGGCGAAGGCGTGAAGGGCCGGATCATCGCCGCACTCTCGCGCGGCCTCAGGAAGACCCTCGCCCGGCACCGCATCCCGACGAACCCGGCCTTCTCCGGTGCCTACGACTTCCGTCGCGCACCGTCATTCCCTGCGATCTTCCCGCGCTTTCTCGACGGGCTGCCGGATGGCGCGCTGATCATGGTCCACCCTGGCCATGTCGACGAGGCCTTGAGGCGCAGCGACCCCGTCCATGAGCCGCGTGAGCACGAGCTCGCCTATCTCGCAGGCGATGACTTCCCGCGCGCCCTCGCCGTCAGCGGATTTGCTCTCGCCTGAGCATCCGCCGCGTGCGTCTCCATTTGCTCTTGCAAATCATTCGCAACAAGATAGGGTGATACTCGAAATCATCACTGGCGTTTTGTTGCGGGCCATGCCTTGCCGAAACCCGGAGGCGCCGCATACTCGGTGGCGGGGCAAATCAGGGGCTTTTCATGAATCGTATGGTCGCGGCAGGTTTCGTGGTCCTTCTGTCCGGGGCCTCGGCCATGGCGGCGGACGTGGGTCGTCCGGCGGCTGCCGCTGCAAGCGAGGCGGCAGGTCCCGACGATGCCTACGGCTTCCTCGACGGCACCGGCGTCGGCAGCCCCGGCGACCGCGGCCTGACCTCCGAGACGACTGCCCGCTTCGGCAAGTTCGACGGCAGCTATGCCGGCATCAACACCAAGCTGGAGGCCGGCTGGACCCCGATCCAGCGCCTGCAGGTGTCGCTCGCCGTCTGGGCCGCCTATCACGACATCCGCAACAACACCGTTCCCGGCTATCCCAACCAGAACCGCTTCGCCTTTGACGGCCTTGCCGGCCAGGTGCGCTACCAGCTCCGCGAGCGCGGCACGGCTCCGCTCGACCCGGGCCTGACGGTCGGCCTCGAACTGCGCTGGGGCCGCTTCTCCGAAGGCCTCGGCATCTCTGCCGAGCGCTTCGCCGCGACCTTCAAGGTGGCGATGGATGCCGTCCTCGTCGGCGACCGCCTCTACGGGTCGGTCAATCTCAATGTCGGCCCCGGCACCGAACGCCCGCGCGGTGCCCTTGGCTACGCCAACGATTCCGGGCTCGAACTCGGCAGCGCGCTCTCCTGGCGGGTGGGCGAGGGCTCCTCGACCTTCGTCGGCGGCAATGTCCGCTACGTCGCGGCCTATGCCGGTGCGTTCCTCAACCAGTGGGGCGGCCACGCCGTTCTCGTCGGCCCGACCCTGTTCCACAAGATCGGCGACGTCGGCCCCTTCAAGGACACCTTCGTCTCGCTCGCCTGGAACGCGCAGGTCTGGGGGCGCGCCGCGGGTGGCGTCACCGGCTCGCTGGACCTCGTCAATTTCGAGCGTCACCAGGTTCGCGTGAAGCTTGGCGGTGCCTTCTGACGGGCGCCCTCCGCTCTGCCTTGGATCGGCCATAAGTCGCGCTGACAAGGCTCCTCCATGGCTCGCTTCTTCTTCAATCGCAGGGGACCGGATCCGGAAACGGCCGATGCCTCGCGCCGGCTGACCGCGCTGGTCCGCGATATCCTCTCGCTCACCGATGACGACGGCGTCACGGTCAGCGAGATCGCCTGTTCCCATCCCGAATGCGGCGATGCCGAGACCGTCGTGCTCATCATGCGCCTCGGCCGGCCGACCGAGGCCGTGAAGGTGATGAAGGCGATGCGGCTGGTGAGCGAGGAGGAACTCCGCGAGGCTCTCGCCGATATCGCCTCCGATGTTCCCTCCTGACTTATCTCTTCCCTTCCGTCAGGCCGCATGATTCATAGGCGTTGCGCGTCGCCCGCCCGCCGTCGATCGACCCGTTCAAGACCAGCCCCGGGGTTCCCACATGTTTCCCATTGCCATTGCAGCAGGACTGGCCGGCACCGCCCTGGCCGTCGCAAGGCTCGCCGGCTGGATCGATCTTCCGCCCTACGTCTTCATCCTGACGCTCGTCGCCGCCGCGATGGCCTGGCTGTCGCGCTCCACATCGACGCTCATCCGCGCGATCATCGGGTTTCTCGTCGTCTGGCACCTGTCGGCTCTGGCCATCCTGCTGCTGAACGAGGCGGGGCGCATGCCGGAGGCCCTCGGTCCCTATCTGCCGACCCGCGCCAGCATCCTGCTCTCCGTCATCTTCGCCATCGCCGTCTATGCGCTCAGCTTCGTCGGCACGATCCGCCAGATCACGAAGCTCGCCGATCCCTTCTTCGAGACCCGTGACGAGGGTGTCATTCATCTGCCCTTCGGCCGGTCCATTCGCATGCAGGAGCGCTACATCGCGCATGCCCTGCTCTACATCCTGCTCGCCATCAACGTGGCGCAGGTGCTGGCGACCGTTCTGCTCAACCAGTGGAACAATCGCTTTTATACGGCGCTGCAGCAGCGTGCCGAGGCGACCTTCTGGGTGGAGCTCCAGTATTTCACCATCGTCGCCTTCCTCTGGGTGATCCTCGCCGTCTACGAGCTCTACCTCACCCAGTACACGCAGATGCGCTGGCGCCGCTGGCTGACGCGGACAGTATCTCGCGCCACTGGCTGGACGGCCGCGGCTACTACCGCATCGAGTCTTGCCGGCGACTCAGGTCGACAACGCCGACCAGCGCATCGCCGAGGACATCCGGCATGTTCGCCGAGATACACGCATGGCGCTCCTGCTCCGCTTCTTCTCGGCGATCCAGTCGCCACTCTGATGCTCGTTCCTGTTCATCCTCTGGAACCTGTCGGGGCCAGCTGTCAAGCTGACAGCCGATGCTGGGTATCGACCTCGAGTCGATCCCCGGCTATCATGGTCTGGGCTGCGCTCTGATCTACGCCGTCATCGGCACCTTCTGCGCCCATCTCATCGGCCGGCAGGCTGATCGCGCATCAACTTCCAGAGCGCAGCGCTACGAGGCCGACTTCCGCTTCTCCCTGGTGCGCGTGCGCGAGAATGCCGAGCAGGCATCGCCCTTCTCATCGCGGCGAGGAACGGCGAGGCCGCAGGTCCTCGAACGAGCGCTTCGCCGACGTCGTCGCCAACTGGCTCGGCTAGGTGCTGTTCACCCAGCGGCTCAGCTTGCGCTCTACCAGGTCTCCGTACGGCCAGATCGCCATCATCTTTCCCTACATGCGTGACTGGCGCCCGGCTTTTTCTCGGGCGCGCTCCACGCTCGGCGATCGCTGATGCAGACGGCGTCGGTGCCTTCGGGCAGGTCCAGGCGCGCGCTGATCGTTCTTCATCGACAACTACACCTACGCTCGCCGAACTGCGTGCGGTGATGGACCGTCTGATGGGGCTGCGAGCGGGCTTCGGATGCCAGACCGACACGGCCATCGACGGTCACGCCGGAAGCAGCGATCGCCACAGCGACGCTCGGCAGCGACTCAGGCTGCTGACGCTCCTGGCCCTGCCCAACGGCCAGGCTGCTGGTCTCGGATGCCGGACCTCACCGTCGATCCGGGCGACCGCGTGCTGATCACCGGCGCCAGCGGCTCCGGCAAGAGCACGCTGTTCCGGGCGCTGGCCGGCATCTGGCCGTTCGGCAAGGGCACAGGTGCGCGTCGCCGGCGGGCGCGCGACGTGCTGTTCCTGCCGCAGAAGCCCTACATCCCGATCGGCAGCGCTGCGCGATGCCGTGAAGTATCCGGCCGAACGAGGCGTCCAAGGCCACGGATGCCGAGATCGTCTCGGCGCTGGAGGCGGTGAAGCTTGCGGCCATCTCGCCGGCGCGCATCGACGATGAAGTCGCGCACTGGCACCAGCATCCTGTCGGGCGGCGAGCAGCAGCGCCTGGCCGCTGGCGCGTGCGCTGCTGTTCGAAGCCGGACTGGCTGTTCCTCGACGAGGCGACCGCCGCCATCGACGAGGCGGGCGAGGCCAATCTCTACAAGGCGATCTGCGAACTGCTGCCAAACGCGACGATCGTGTCCATCGGCCATCGCTCGACGCTGGTGAACTTCCACGACCGGCGGGTGCATCTGGTCAAGGACGAGACCGGATTGCATGTCGCCGCCGACGCACCGCTGATGCCGCTGGCGAAGGGGTGAGGCGCGTCAGAATGCCGGCTCGAACGTCACCGTTCCGCGCACTCCGGTGAAGATCATTCCCCGCGCGCCGTGGGGACGCCAGCGCGTCGCGCCCTGGATCGCCCAGAAGATGGCGCGCTCCTGCCGGTCCACCTCGCCGCCGCAGCGCCTCTCGATGAAGTTCAGCGGGCCGAAGCGGATGTCGCTCGGACCGGTGTTGCGGCGGTAGTCCGCGCTCACCGGGTTGCATCCGCCGAAGCCGGTCATGCGCAGGCCCGAGGTGAAGGTAAAGGCCGGGCGATCGGTGGCGACGGGACGGCGGCCATTGATCGAGACCACCGCCAGTCTGACGCCGGTGGGAAAGCTGTTGTAGAGCATCACCTCGGCACGTGTCGGCTGACGCGGACGTGGCGGCTCCCGTCGGCGCTGCGCCTCGGCGAGGCTTGTGGCTGCGAAGAGGATGGCGAGCGACAGCGCCGCTGCCTTCGGTTGAACGAACCCGATCATCCTTCCCGTTTAGGCGGGTCGGATGGCCGCTTCAAGCGTCCGGCCAAGCTCAGCCGGTCTGCAGCAGTCCATCCCGGGCCCAGGCCTCGCGCTTGCGGTAGATGGTCGAGGGGCTGATCTCGAGGGCTGCTGCCGCACGTGAGAGGTTGCCATCGAAGGCCGCCAGGGCCTCCTCGATGATCCGCCTCTCCTGTTGCCAGAACGGCTCGACCACGGGGCGGGACGCGAGGGGCTGGGGCCTGACCGCCGCATCGCCTGCTGCAACGGCCCTGATACCCTGCGACCCGTGGGCGAGCGCCAGCGGCAGCATCGGAGCGGTGACGCTGTCGCCGTCATGCATGACGACGAGCCTGCGGATGACGTTCTGCAGCTGCCGGACATTCCCCGGCCAGTGGAACTCGGAGACGATCCGCGCCGCCGCCGCGTCGAAGCCGCGCGAAGTGGCGCCCTCCTCGGCCGAGAAGCGGGCGAGGAACGCCTCCGCCAGCGCCAGCACGTCATCGCCACGCCGGCGCAGCGGCGGCAGATGGACGGGGAGCACGCAGAGCCGGTAGTAGAGGTCCTCGCGGAACCGGCCCGCCGCGACATCGGCCAGCGGATCGCGGTTGGTGGCGCAGACGAAGCGGACATCGACGCGGCGGACGCGGGTGTCGCCGACGCGCCTGACCTCGCCGGTCTGGATGAAGCGCAGCAATTTCGTCTGCAGCGCCAGGTCCATCTCGCAGATCTCGTCAAGGAAGAGCGTGCCGCCGTCGGCCAGTTCCGCCGCACCGGTCCGGTCCTCCGTCGCGCCAGTGAAGGCGCCTTTCACATGGCCGAAGATCTCGCTCTCGATGAGGTCCTTCGGGATCGCGCCGCAGTTCAGCGCGATGAACCGTTCGGATGGCCGTCCGGAGCGCGTGTGGATGGCCTGGGCGGTCACTTCCTTGCCGGTGCCACTTTCGCCTGTGACGAAGACGGGCGCCTTCGAAGGGGCGATCCGGCGGATCTGCTCGTAGATGTCACGCATCGCCGGCGACGCTCCGACGAAGCCCTCGAAGTCGGTGGACTCGCGGCGGGATACGTCCATCGGGCGGGTCGCGGGACGTTCGCGCTCGAGGAGTTTCTCCGTGCGGCGAACAAGGTCAGAGGCGGACAGGGGCTTTCCGGCGACGTCGCTCGCCCCGCAGCGCATGGCCTCGACGGCCGTGGCGAGCGAGATGCGGGCGCTGGTCGCCAGAATCGGCCCCTCGTAGCCGGCGAAGCGCAGGGTCTCGATCGCATCTGGCGAGGTTGCCGCCCCCTCGTCCAGACAGAGGATAATGAGGTCCGGGTCACCGCGATCGAGGACATCGAGGGCGGTGTCCATGTCTGCCCTATCGATGCAGGTGGCGATGGCGGCGAGGGCCTGTCCCGTCAGTCGGCGGGCAACCGGATCGGGATCAATGACCAGGACCCGACGCGCGGCAGGCATAGTCGCGGGCTCTTCTGGGCCCAGGAAAGGCTTCATGGCCGGGCGACCCCTCACGCGGACCGAAATGCAACGACGACACTGTCGACGATCAGGGTAAACGCGGGGTTTCCGCTCTCTTTCCAAACTGCGCTGCGGACGTCCCGAAACGGAACGGGCCCGCATGAGCGGGCCCGTCGAAATCGTCGATGGTCAAGGGAGCGTCAGAGGCGGCCACCCTCGCCGCCGGGACCGCGACGCGGGCCGTCGAAACGCTCCCAGCCGCCGCCATGTCCACCCCAGCCGCCGCGGCCATGGCCGCCCCAGCCTTCGCCGCCCATGCCGCGTCCACCCATGCCACCGCCCATCATCATGCCGCGGCCGCGCCACATGCGGTCCAGGCGGCGCTTCTGGGCCTCGTCGAGGGAGGCATAGAGCGGGCCTGCCGCATCGGCGAGCTTGCGCATGGTGGCAGCATTCTCCGCCATGCGATCAGCGGCCGTGCGCAGGCGCTGCACCGGGTCGGGCCGGGCGGCGTCGCGGTTCTGTCGCATCTCGCTCCAGCGCTGCATCCGCTCGGTCATGCGCTGCATCCGCTGGGCCGAGGCCTCGCGCAGGGCGGTCTCCATGGCCGGCCAGTGCTTTTCCTGGTCGGGGGTGAGGCGCAGCATGGCCTTCAGCGCAGCGATCCGCGCATCCGTCATGGCGGCGCGATCCTCCGGCGACATCTGCATCATCCGGCCGGGGTCAGTTGGGCGACACCGCCGGGGCCGCGCGGGCCACCGGGAGCAGGCTGTGCCATGGCGGCGGCGGCGAGCGCCATCGTGGTCACGACGCCGGCGGCAATGATCATCTTCTTCATGGTGAAGTCTCCTCGTGGGTTCGCCCCGATCCGATGAGGAGAATCTACGCCAAGGCGGTGCGCCGACCGAGTTAAACTTCGTCCATGTATGACGCCGGGGTCAGGCGACCGGCTTCTTGCCGAACTGGGCGAACAGCGTCCCGAGCTGGGCCAACTGCTGGTCCTGCATCTCGCGGCCTGTCTCGAACATCCGCCCCATGGTGGCGGTCCAGGTGTCGGCCGCCTGCTGGCCGAGGGTGCGCTCGCCCGAGGCCTCGGCGGTCGAGGGCTGCGGGTTCATCGAGGCTGCGAGCAGGGGATTGGCGGCCTGCATCTGCCGCCCGAGCTCCATCAACTGGTCGAGGCCGGGGAAACCGGGAGCCGCGGCAGGCTTCTGGGCTGTGCCCGACCCGAAGAAGTTGGTGAACATCCCCATCATGCCGCCCACCGGATCGGCGGCGGCCGTGGCCTGCGGCGGCATCATCCGGGTGATCATGGCGGTGATCATGTCGCCGAGCGGATTCTGCCCGCTCATCGCGCCTTTCATCAGCCCGCCCATGATGAGCGATGCCATGGCCGGCATGACCTGCTTCATCACCTCCTGGCCCATGCCGGTGGCTGCGGCCGTCTGCTGGGCGATGGCCTGGGTCAGTTCGGGCGACCCAAAGATGCGCGTGAGCGCCTGCTGTCCGGCATCCATCATCGCCTGTCCGGCCTGCATCGGCTGTTCGAACATCTGGGCGTAGTTGTTGCCCGTGGTGAACAGGCCGAAGAGGTTCGCCATGTCGGTCGGCGACTGGGTGGCGCGGTTCAGGCCCAGCGAAAAGGCCGGAAGCAAGGCCTCCATGGCGGTCTTCGCCTGCTGCGGCGTCATGCCGAACTGCGTGGCGAAGGCGTCGAAGCCCTGCTTGCCAGTAGCCTGGGCAAGGATGTCGGCGAGGTTGAACATGATCCGGCTCCCGCAGGGTCGATTCCCGGCCCCTCTTGGAGCCATCTAACCACGCGGACCGGCAAGCGTCACGAGCCGGCCGTCGCCCCCTTGCCGGAGGTGAAAGGCGACATGCCGCTGGCGGGTCCGCCCGGCACGGGCGGCTCCGACGGCGGGCGGCCCGCCATTCCGTCGATGACCCGGAAGCAGATGGCGATCGACAGGATTCCGAAGAGGATCCCGCCTGCGGCCTGGCCGGCGATGATGCCCTCGGCGCCATGGTCGGGGCCGGCGATCCAGGCGCCGGCAAGGGCGAAGGGTATGGTGCCGAGCGTGGCGCGCGCCCAGTTGAGCGCGGTGGAATAGGTCGGGTAGCCGAGGTTGTTGAAGGCGGCATTGCCGACGAAGACGGCACCATTGAAGGCCCAGGCAAGCGAGGCATAGACGCAGAAGAACGTGATGACGGCCGCGGCCATGCCGGTGGCGTCGAACAGGCGGACGATGTGATCGGAGAGGAGGAGGAGGATCAGCCAGACGGCGATCCCGTAAAGGCTGAGGAAGACCAGCGCATCCGCCAGAGCCTGCCTGACGCGCGGATAGAGCCGTGCGCCGACGTTCTGCCCCATGATAGGCCCTATCGAGCCGGACAGCGCGAAGAAGGCGCCAAAGGCGACCGGCACCAGCCGGCCGAGAACCGCCCATCCGGCCACGGCGCCGTCGCCGTAGCGGGCGATCATCGCCGTGACGATGCCATTGCCGAAGGGCGTCGCGATGTTGGTGAGGACAGCCGGGACAGCAATGGCGGCAATCGGCTTCACGTCGCCGAGGACCGCCGCAATCCGCGGTGGCGCGGTCAGACGATGCACCAGCGTCACGCCCCGCATCCCGATCAACGCCATGGCGATGCGCGAGATGATCGAGGTGACCGCCGCACCATCGACCCCGAGGCCAAGGGCGAAAATGAAGACCGGGTCGAGGATGGCGGTCACGATGCCGCCCATCAACGTCACCCACATCGCCCGCTTGGCATCGCCGACGGCCCTGAGGATCGCCGAGTACATCATGCCGAGGCCGAGGAAGACGGTGGAGGGCACCACCATCCAGAGAAAGCGGTCAGCGATGGCCAGGGTGCGACCGGTCGCACCGATGGACGAGAGGATGCGCCCCGACCATGGCAGCATCGCAGCCGCCAGCACGACCATGGCGACAGCCATGACGAAGAGGCTTGATGTGGCGAGGCGCCGGGCCTTCTCGCGGTCGCCGGCGCCGAGCGCGCGGGACACCAACGCCGTCCCGGCGATCGAGACGCCGATGGCGAAGGATGTCAGGAAGAACAGCACCGTGCCGGCGTAACCGATGGCGGCGGCCAGTTCCTGTTCGCCGAGCTGGGCGATGTAGAAGAGGTTGAGAAGGTCGACAAGGAACACCGCCATCAGACCGACCGAGCCGGTCAGGGTCATGACGATGACATGGCGCATCGTCGGGCCCTGCGTGAACTTGCCCGGCACCTGGCTCCGCACCCCGGAGGCTCCGCTCATCCGGAATACCTCGTCTCGTCGCCGAGCACGTCCTCGGCCTCGGGATTGAGCGCCTGGGCCTTGCGGGCCGGCTCGGTCAACGGCACCGGCGTCATCCGCTGCTGGTGCATGAGGTGAGCCCCTGCCTGGATGCCCTCGTGCATCTGCAGTTCGAGCCGCGCGGCATCGCGCTTGCGCAGGTCGGCGACCGTCTGCCGTGCGACTTCCTCGTCGATGCCGAGCGCCATGAGCGCCTCGCGCCCGAAGCGCAGGGCGCTCTCGAGCACCTCGCGCAATTCGTAGTCGACGCCTTCCTTGCGCAGCGCGAGCGTGTGCTGGCGGTCGAATGACCGGACGAAGAGCTTGGCGAGCGGAAACTCCGATCTCACGAGCTCCACGATCTTGTCGGCGGCATCCTGCTTGTCGACGCAGACGCAGATGAGCCGGGCGCTGCCGGCGCCGGCGGCGCGCAGCACGTCGAGGCGGGTGCCGTCGCCATAATAGATACGAAAGCCGAAATTACCCGCGGCCTGGATCATCTCCACGTCGTTGTCGATGATCGTCACCTCGGCGCGTTCGGCCAGCAGAGCCTGGGACACCACCTGTCCGAAGCGGCCGAAGCCGATCATCAGCACCTCGCCGGTCAGGCCTTCCGCGACCTCGACCCCGTCCAGCGATTGCGCAGCAGGGGCGGGAACGACGAAACGCATGCCCATCAGGGCCAGCGGCGTCAGCACCATGGAGATGATGACGATCGCCGTCAGCGTGGCATTGGCCTGGCCGTCGATCAGCCCGGCGCTGGTCGCGGCCGCGTAGAGCACGAAGGCGAACTCGCCGCCCTGCGCCATCATGATGGTGCGCTCCATCGCCTCGCCATGACCGGAGCGGAGCAGCCGCGCCACGGCATAGATGCCGATGCCCTTGGCGATCATGTAGGCGGCGACATAGGCGGCGACGAGTTTCCAGTTGGCGATGACGACCGACAGGTCGAGCGACATGCCGACCGCCATGAAGAAGAGCCCGAGCAGGATGCCGCGGAACGGCTCGACGTCGGCTTCGAGCTGGTGGCGGAAGGTTGATTCGGAGAGCAGCACGCCGGCGAGGAAGGCGCCCATGGCCATGGAGAGGCCGCCGGTCTGGAGCGCCAGCGCCGATCCGAGGACCACGAGCAGGGCGGCCGCCGTCATCACCTCGCGCGCGCCGTAGGAGGCGAGGAAGCGGAACAGCGGGTTGAGGAGATAGCGGCCGGCGACGATCAGCGCGGTGATCGAGCCGATGCCGACGGCGACGGCCGTCAGCCGCGAGGCGAGGTTGCCGTCCTGCCCGCCGGCCACGGCCGGGGCGAGGAAGGCCACCAGTGCCAGCAGCGGGACGATGGCGAGATCCTCAAGCAGCAGGATGGAGACCATCTTCTGCCCCGGCGGCGTATTGAGGTCGCCCCGCTCCTCCAGTGTCTGCATGACGATGGCCGTGGACGTCATGACGAAGCCGGCGCCCGCGACGAAGGAGACGGCCGGCGGGAAGCCGCCCGCAAGCCCCATCAGCGTCAGAAGTCCGGCGCAGACGCCGACCTGCAGCAGGCCGAGACCGAAGATCTGCTTGCGCAGGCTCCACAGCCGCGCCGGCCGCATCTCCAGGCCGATGATGAAGAGGAACATCACCACGCCGAGTTCGGCGATGTGGAGGATGGCAGCGGGGTCGGAGATCAGCCTCAGGCCGAAGGGCCCGATCGCGAGGCCCGCGGCGAGATAGCCGAGAATGGAGCCGAGGCGGGCGCGTCGGAACAGCGGCACGGCGACGACGGCGGCCGCCAGCAGTGTGACGGCCGGAACGACGAAGGCGGTGGGGGAGTGGGCGTCGGCCATGCGCTCGCGGGGGCTAGCGTGGAAAAGGTCAGTCTAGCCGGAACGCGGCGCCTGTGTACCCATGCGAACTCGTACCGGAGCCGCCGCCGGCTCAGCCCGTGCCGCCGACGGTGATGCGCTCCATCTTCAGGGTCGGCTGGCCGACGCCTACGGGCACGCCACTGTGCCGTCCTTGCCGCAGGTGCCGATGCCGGTGTCGAGCGCTCATGTCGTTGCCGACCATGGTCACCCGCGTCATGTCGGCCGGGAGCCGGCGCCGATCAGCATGGCGCCCTTGACCGGCGCACCGACACTTGCCGTTCTCGATGCAGGTAGGCCTCGGTGCACTGCGAAGACGATACTTGCCCGAGGTGATGTCGACCTGGCCGCCGCCGAAGTTGGCGGCAGTACAGGCCTTTCTTCACGCTGAGCCGATGATCTCGTCGGCGTCCTGTGGCTGCCGCCCAGCATGTAGGTGTTGGTCATGCGCGGCATCGGCGCATGGGCGTGGCTCTGGCGCCGGCCGTTGCCGGTCGGGCCTGACGCCCATCAGGCGGGCGTTCTGGCGATCCTGCATGCAGGCCGACCAGCGCGGCCGTCCTCGATCAGCACGTTGCGCTGGGTCGGCGGTGCCCTCGTCGTCGATGGTGAGCGAGCCGCGGCGGTCGGCCAAGGTGCCGTCGTCAACGACGCTGACGCCGGGCGAGGCGATCATGTCGCCCATCATGCTCGGCGAACATCGACTGTCTTCTTGCGGTTGAAGTCGCCTTCCAGCCCGTGGCCGACCGCCTCATGCAGCATGACGCCCGGCCAGCCGGAGCCCAGCACCACCGGCCATCTCGCCGGCCGGCGCCGGCACCGACTGCAGGTTGACCAGCGACTGGCGGATCGCCTCGTCGGCCTCGCGCTGCCAGCAGCTCCGGCTTGAAGATGTCGCCATAGGCGGCGCGCCGGCCGAGCCCGTGCGTGCCGGCCTCCATGCCGGTCGCCCGTACGCCGCCGACCACGCGAGACGTTCAGCCGGACCAGCGGGCGAACGTCGGCGGCGCGCCAGCCGCCGGCCTTGATGATCTCGACGACCTGCCAGGATGCCGACGATCGAGATCGAGACCTGGCGGGCCTTGGGCTCCTTGCCGCGCACATAGGCGTCGATCTCCTGCAGCAGCGCCACCTTGCGGGCGAACGCCTCGCCGTCGATCGGATTGTCGTCGGCGTAGAGCAGCTGGTTGGTGCCGCGCGGCGATTCGTCCATCTTGCCGGCATAGCTGCCGGAGCGCACCGCCTTGACGGTGGCGACGGCGCGCTTCAGCGCCTGCTCGTCGAGACGTCCGAGGCATGGGCGATAGCCCGATGGCTTCGCCGGCGACGGCTGCGCAGGCCGAAGCCCTGGGTGGTGTCGAACGCCGCACTGCTTCAGCTTGCCGTCGTCGAAAGCCAGCGCTCTCGCTCTGCTCGTATTCGAGGAACAGCTCGCCGTCGTCGGCGCCTGACAGCGCGTCCCGGAGAATGGCGCGGGCGACCGACGGATCGAGATCGGCACGGGCGAGCAGGGACAGGTCGGCCATGAGGGCTCCGGCACGGAAGGGCGGGAATGATGTCAGCTATCTAGTGCGTGCCGCGGCAATGCGCGAGCCCGCCGGACCGCCGGGCCGTCAGGGAAGGGCGTCGAAACCCGGCTTGAAGCCGTTGAGCGACACCGGCACGCCGATTCCCTCCTCCGGCGTCTGGAAGATGATGAAGGTGGCCGACTGACCGGTGCTCATCTGCTCGAGCAGCTTGTCGTCCATCACCACCAGGGCCTCGCAGCCTGAGGGCAGGCAGCGCTCGAACTGGACGCGGCCGACATTGTTGCCGTCGATGGTGAGACCGAGGCCCGACGGCAACAGCACGCCGAGGGGGGCCAGAACCCGCATCAGCCGGTTGCGCCGGTCGGCGGTCTTCAGCACCACCACCACGAGACCGACATTGGGACGATCCTCGGCGGTCACGTGCTGCCAGAGCGCGCACTGCTCGGCGCGGGCGCCGGGAGGCGTGTCGCAGCGAACCTGCCAGTCGCCGTGCTGGGCGCGTATGGCGCCCTGGGCCTTTGCGCCGCCCGTGCCGGCAAGGGTCAGCAACGCGGCGCAGACCAGAACTGCGACGGCGAGCGCGCCACGCAGGCCGCGTCCGCGAGGCGCGGGCCCGGAATTCGGCTGAGACGTCCGCTGGGTCATCCGTGGGGCTCCAGGTGAGGGCTGTCCATCGCGCCGGGCCACACGGGGTCCGCGAGCGAATCGTCGCACGGCCGGCGGTCGGCCGACGACGTTGCGAGGGACCATTCCCCTGCAATGGTGTCAAGATTATGCGTCCACCGCAGGCTATCCCGGGGCCGACGGCACCGCTCCCGGCATGCCCCGTCGAGATTTTTCAGCGGCCTTCGCAGGGCTGACATGCGGTCAGTGGCGCCACGGCAACGTCGTCTTGAATGGCTCTAAGGGCGACATTGCGAGCATGGCGTTTTTGTGTTTCAAGGGGCCGGTGGGTTCTCCGTCCCGATCGCCTGCGCGACGCACTGATCAAGGATGCGTCCCCGATCGTATGGTGAGGACCACTGAGGTTCCGGCGCGAGATCCCCGATCCGCCGAAGCCGCAAGCGGCGAACGACACAGGATCGAAGTCCAGCAATCTTCGGTCCCTGGCATGGAGCGGATGAACATGGGTATGGCGATGCTGAACGGCACGTCCGCGGGACGGAGCGGAAACGCTCCGGGCGCGCGCATGTCGGGCATTATGGCACTCCTTATGGCGGTGGTCGCGGCCCCCGGCCTTGCGCTAGCTCAACAACCGGGGCTCGGCCAGCCGGCTCCCCGCGGCATGGGCCTGCAGCAGTCGGCCTCGCCGATCATGGACTTCATCCACTTCTTCCATGACGGCTTCCTGCTGCCGATCATCACGGTGATCTGCATCTTCGTCGCCGGCCTTCTCGGCTATTGCCTCATCCGCTTCTCCGAGAAGCGCAACCCGACACCCTCCACCACCACCCACCATGTGGGGCTTGAAGTGGCCTGGACGGTGATCCCGGTTCTCATCCTCATCATCATCGCCATCCCCTCGTTCCGCCTGCTCTATCAGCAGCAGGTCATCCCGCGCGCCGACATGACCATCAAGGCGACGGGACAGAGCTGGCGCTGGTCCTACGACTATCCCGACCACGGCAACTTCAACTTCGTCTCCAGCATGCAGACGGACGCCGAGCGTCAGCAGCGCATCCAGGCTGGCGCTCCCGCGAGCGAGGTTCCGCGTCTGCTGGCCGTCGACAACGAGGTGGTCGTGCCGGTGAACACGGTCATCCGCGTGTTCAGGTCACCGCCACCGACGTGATGCACGCCTTCGCGATGCCGTCCTTCGGCATCAAGATCGACGCCGTTCCGGGTCGCACTCAACGAGACCTGGTTCAAGCGCCACGCGCGAGGGCATCTATCTACGGCCAGTGTTCGCGAGCTTTGCGGCAAGGATCACGCCTTCATGCCGATCGCCGTCCGCGTCGTGTCCGAACAGGCCGTTCGCCGACCTGGGTCGAGGCAGCGCAAGACGCAAGCTCGCCCGGCACCGCAGACGGTCGACGACCAGTCGCCGCCAACGACACCGCCGGTAGCGCGCTCGACGCGGCAAGCATGCCGCGAGTTACGATACCTGTCAGAGGATCGAAGCCAACATGGCAAACGCTCACGCTGACCGCCGGTCACGACCATCATGACGATCACGCCATTCCCACGGGCTGGCGCCGCTACGTCTATTCGACCAACCACAAGGACATCGGCACGATGTACCTGATCTTCGCGATCATCGCGCGGCATCATCGGCGGTCGCCCTGTCCGGTCGGCATCCGCATGGAGCTGCATGGAGCCGGGCATCCAGATCTTCATGCGCAATGCCGCACACACTTCAACGTGTTCACCACCGGCCCACGGCCTGATCATGATCTTCTTCATGGTCATGCCGGCCCTGATCGGCGGCTTCGCCAACTGGTTCGTGCCGATCATGATCGGCGCGCCGGACATGGCGTTCCCGCGCATGAACAACATCTCCTTCTGGCTGCTGCCGCCGGCCTTCGGTCTGCTGCTCATCTCGCTGTTCGTCGAGGGCCGACCGGCGCCAACGGCTTCGGCGGCGGCTGGACGATCTATCCGCCGCTGTCCGACCAGTCGGGCCACCCCGGCCCGGCGATGGACTTCGTGATCCTGTCGCTGCACATCGCGGGTGCCTCGTCGATCCTCGGCGCCATCAACTTCATCACCACCATCTTCAACATGCGCGCGCCGGGCATGACGCTGCACAAGATGCCGCTGTTCGCCTGGTCGGTCCTGGTCACCGCCTTCCTGCTGCTGCTGTCGCTGCCGGTTCTGGCCGGCGCCATCACCATGCTGCTCACCGACCGCAACTTCGGCACGACCTTCTTCGATCCCGGCCGGTGGCGGCGATCCCGATCCTGTTCCAGCACCTGTTCTGGTTCTTCGGTCACCCCGAAGTCTACATCCTGATCCTGCCGGCCTTCGGCATCATCAGCCACATCGTCTCGACCTTCTCGCGCAAGCCGGTCTTCGGCTACCTCGGCATGGCCTACGCCATGGTCGCGATCGGCGTCGTCGGCTTCATCGTGTGGGCCCACCACATGTATACGGCAGGCCTGTCGGTCGACGACGCAGGCCTACTTCGTCGCCGCCACCATGGTCATCGCGGTGCCGACCGGCGTGAAGATCTTCTCGTGGATCGCCACCATGTGGGGCGGCTCCATCCGCTTCACGACCGCCGATGCTCTGGGCGCGTCGGCTTCATCTTCCTGTTCACCGTCGGTGGCGTCACCGGCGTCGTGCTGGCCAATGCCGGCGTCGACCGCGCGCTGCACGACACCTACTACGTCGTCGCCCACTTCCACTACGTGCTGTCGCTGGGTGCCGTCTTCGCGATCTTCGCGGGCTGGTACTACTGGTTCCCGAAGATGATCGGCTACATGTACTCCGAGTTCATCGGCAAGCTGCACTTCTGGGTCACCTTCGTCGGCGTCAACCTGATCTTCTTCCCGCAGCACTTCCTCGGCCTGCAGGGCATGCCGCGTCGCTACGTCGACTATCCGGATGCCTTCGCCGACCTGGAACTTCGTCTCCTCGATCGGCTCCTATATCGCGGCCGTCGGCGTGGCTGATCTTCCTCGTGGGCATCGTCCAGGCCTTCGCGCGGAAGCAGCAGGTCGGCGAGCAATCCGTGGGGCGAAGGCGCCACCACGCTGGAGTGGACGCTGTCCTCGCCGCCGCCCTTCCACCAGTTCGAAGAGCTGCCGCGGATCAAGCTAACGGATCGGCTTCGCCGATCGAAGCCCGGTGCCCCTGGCACCGGGCTTCATCCCCGCCAGGGTCCCCATCACGACCGTATTGCAATCCGAGCGCGCCTTGTCTCTTGTCGACGACACATCGGGAGTGAACCGCGCCGCCCTGGTCAGCCAGGCCGACGCCGCGCGACTTCTTCGCCCTGTTGAAGCCGCGCGTGATGTCGCTCGTGGTCTTCACGGCGCTCACCGGTCTGATCGTTGCGCCGGGATCGCTGCATCCCGTGCTGGCCGCGATCAGCCATCCTGTGCATCGCCGTCGGTGCCGGCGCCTCGGGCGCCCTCAACATGTGGTACGATGCCGACATCGACGCCCTGATGTCGCGGACGGCCACGCAGGCCGATCCCTGCCGGCCGGGTCTCCCCCGGGGAGGCGCTTGCCTTCGGTCTCGTTGCCTGTCGGCCTGCTCGGTGCTGGTCGCTCGGCCTGCGTCGCCAACTGGCTGGCGGCCGGCCTGCTGGCCTTCACCATCTTCTTCTATGCCGTCGTCTACACGATGTGGCTGAAGCGCTGGACGCCGCAGAACATCGTCATCGGCGGCGCCGCCGGCGCTTTCCCGCCGATGATCGGCTGGGCCGCGGTGACCGGTGTCGTCAGCCGTCGAAGGCGATCGTCCTGTTCCTCATCATCTTCATGTGGACGCCGCCGCATTTCTGGGCGCTGGCGCTGCTGAAGTCGGACGACTATGCGCGCGCCGGCGTGCCGATGCTGCCGGTGGTCTGCCGGCGAGGCCGACGACGCGCCGCCAGATCCTGCTCTACACGGTGCTGCTGGCGCCGACCGGCGCTGCCGCCGTGGCTGCTCGGCTTCGCCGGACCGGTCTATGGCATCGCGGCGCTCGCCGGGCGTCTCGGCATGCTGTGGCTGGCCCTGGAGATCTACCGCACGGCGCGAGGGCGCTGTCGCCCGCAAGGCGGCCGGCCGCATGTTCGCCTTCTCGCATCCTCTATCTCTTCGCTCTCTTCGCCGTGCTCCTCGTCGAGCAGGGCGTGGTCGCGACGCGCCGTTGCTGAGGCGATGGTCATGGTCACCGAGCGACCGAAGTCGTCCGGTATCGTCCTCACCGCCCGAGGAGAAGAAGCGCCAGCGCCAGCGATCCATCGCCATTGCGCTCGCGCTGACCGGTCTCTGTCGTGCTCTTCTGGATCATCACGATGGTCAAGGGCCCGGCCATCCTCAAGCGGCCGATGTGAGGGCGGGATGAGCGACGCGACGTCGACGACGCCAGGAGTGCCGACAGCGCGCAGCTGGAAGCGCGATCTCAAGGTCGCCCTGTCGGCTTTCGCCTTCGGTGCCACCATGTTCGGTGCCGCCTATGCCGCTGTGCCGCTCTACGACCTGTTCTGCCGCGTCACCGGCTTCGGCGGCACGACGCATGCGCGCCGAGCAGCCCGGCCGACCGCGTCGCTCGACCGCGACCGATCGACAGTCCGCTTCGATTCCAACATCGGTCCCGGCCTGCCGTGGCGCTTCCGTGCCGATACTGCCCGCCAGACCATCAAGGCGGGCGAGACCCACAGCGATGACCTACAAGGTCGACCAATACGTGCGAGCGAGCCGGTCACCGGCACGGCGACCTACAATGTCGCACCCGCCGAAACCGGGCGCTATCTTCAACAAGCTGCGAGTGCTTCTGCTTCACCGAGCAGACGCTGCAGCCGGGCGAGACCGGCGAGATTCCGGTCGTCTACTTCGTCGATCCGGCTATCGTCGAGGATGCCGCGGCGCGCTCCGCCAACACCATCACGCTGAGCTATACCTTCTTCCGCCAGAACCAGCCCCCCAAGCCTCTGGCGCAGGGCGGCGGGGCGTCGGCGACATCGCGAACCAACTGACAGACCGACCCGCCGGCCTCACCCGGCGGGAAGAGCCAGACGGAGACTTCAATGGCCGAGGCCCACGCCAAACATCACGACTACCACCTGGTCGCCGCTGAGCCCCTGGCCCTTCGTCGGCTCGATGTCGGCCTTCGTCATGGCCGTGGGCGCGGTCATGTGGATGAAGCACGATGCCGCTGGCCGGGCTGCAGCTCGGGTGGGTCGTGTTCTTCGCCGGCCTCATCGGCGTGCTCTACACGATGTTCGGCTGGTGGTCGGACGTGATCCGCGAGGCGCCAGGAAGGGCATCACACCCGCGTGGTGTCGCTGCACCTGCGCTACGGCATGATCATGTTCATCGCCTCCGAGGTGATGTTCTTCGTCCGCCTGGTTCTGGGCCTATTTCGACGCCGCCTTCTTCCCTGGCGAGGCCGCCCAGTTCCAGCGCACCGAACTCACGGGCGGCCATCTGGCCGCCGAAGGGCATCGAGACCTTCGATCCGCTGCACATTGCCGCTGCTCGGCACCCTGGTCCTGCTGCTCTCGGGCACCACGGTGACCTGGGCGCACCACGCGCTACATCGTCACCGGCGAGCGCGAGCAGGCCAATGATGTACCTGTGGTTCTGACGGTCGATCCTCGGCGTCCTCTTCACCTGCCGTCCAGGCCTACGAGTACATGCCACGCCCCGTTCGGCTTCACAGGCAATCCATCTACGGCGCCACCTTCTTCATGGCGACCGGCTTCCACGGCTTCCACGTCATCGTCGGCACCATCTTCCTGCTGGTCTGCGCTGCTCGCGCCTATGCAAGGGACGCACTTCACGCCCAAGCAGCACTTCGGCTTCGAGGCCGCCGCCTGGTACTGGCACTTCGTCGACGTGGTCTGGCTGTTCCTGTTCGCCTGCCATCTACGTCTGGGGCTACGACTGGTCCGGCCGGGCCCTCGCCGGCGCCGTCGGCCATTGACGATCCGGCGCGATCGCACGACTTGCAAAGGGCGGCTTCGGCCGCCCTTTTCATTGGCCGGGGGCGCCCTTCACGGGCTTGTCATGAGCCACGACCGCCGCCTCTGTGCCTCAATGGGGCCGAACGCCTCGACGATGACGGTGGTGCGATGCCGATGACCAGACGCATGTTCACGACGGGCCTCGCGGCGCTCGCGGCGCCGAGCCTCATGCCGTCGCTGTCACTGGCCTCGGTACCCGTCGAGCGCGCCTATCGCCATGTCCTCGCCAACGGCCTCGAGGTCGTCGCGATTCCCGACCACCGCATTCCGGTGGTCACCCACATGCTCTGGTACAAGGTCGGTTCCGCCGACGAGGAGCCGGGCAAGTCGGGTCTCGCGCACTTTCTCGAGCACCTGCTGTTCAAGGGCACCGCCCGCAATCCGATCCATGTCTTCTCCCGCGCCGTCACCGCGGCCGGCGGGCAGGAGAACGCCTTCACCTCCTACGACTACACCGGCTACTTCCAGCGCATCGTCCGCGACCAGCTGCCGGTCATGATGGAGTTCGAGGCCGATCGGATGACGGGCCTCGTCCTCACCGACGACGTCGTCCTGCCCGAGCGTGACGTGGTGCTGGAGGAGCGCCGCCAGCGCATCGACAACGATCCGGGCGCGCGCCTCGGCGAGCAGATGCAGAGCCGCCTCTGGGGCGAGACCCACCCGTACGGCATCCCGATCATCGGTTTCGAACGGGAGATCCGTGCCCTCAACCGCGAGGACGCACTGGCCTTCTATCGCCGCCACTACGCGCCGAACAACGCCATCCTGGTGATCGCCGGTGACATCACGCCGGAAGAAGTCCTGCGCCTCGCCGAGGAAACCTACGGCCGGATCGATGCGAACCCGCGCATCGCCGCTCGCTCGCGCCCCGCTGCCGCCGGCCGTCCCGAGCGGGACCGCGTCCGCCTCGCCGATCGGCGGGTCCGCCAGCCGAGCATCACCCACACCCATGTGGTCCCCTCCTACCGCTCGGCACGGCCGGGCGAGGCGGAGGCGCTGGAGGTCCTCTCCCAGATCGCCGGATCCTCGCCGAACGGCCGCATGTACAAGGCCCTCGTGGCGGATGCCGGTCTCGCCGTGTCAGCCGGCTGCTTCTATGCCGGCTCGGCGCTCGGGGATGGGCGGTTCGGTATCCATGCCTCGCCGCGTCCCGACGTGTCGCTGGACGTGCTCACCACGGCGATGTTCGAGGTCGCCGCGCGCATTGCCGGTGACGGGGTCACCGAAGAGGAGATCGCCCGCGCCAAGACGCGGCTCATCGCCGATTCCGTCTATTCCCAGGACAGCCAGTCCTCCATGGCCCGCATGTACGGCGCGGCGCTCACCTGCGGCTCCAGCATGGCGGACCTCCAGGAGTGGGTCGAGCGTGTGCGTTCCGTCAGCCGCGAGCAGATCAATGCGATGGCGCCGCGTGCCTTCGATTTTTCCCGCGCCGTGACCGGCGAACTGGTCCGTGCGGAGCAGGGCTGATGCTCCGCCTCTGCGCCCTCCTTTCAGCCGGAGCCCTGTTGATGGCCCATGCCCTGACCCCGGCCCCAGCCAGCTCCGCGCCGGCCGGCTCCAACCAGTCCAGCCGCGTCGAGCGGGTCGTCTCCGCCGGCGGCATCGAGGCCTGGCTTGTCCGCCAGACCCATCTCCCCGTCATGGCAATGTCCTTCGCCATGCGCGGCGGGTCGTCCCAGGATCCCGATGGACGCGAGGGCGCCGCCAATTTGCTCGCGGCGATGATGGATGAGGGGGCGGGGGACCTCGACACGGAGGCCTTCAACCGTCGCCTGCAGGATCGCGCCATCGAGATGAGCTTCGCGGCGAGCCGCGACATCTTCTCGGGGTCGGTGCGCAGCCTCACCGAGCATCGCGGCGAGGCCATGGCACTGCTGAAGCTTGCCCTGACGCGTCCCCGTCTCGACCCGGCGCCGCTGGAGCGCATGCGGCAGTCGATCCTCGCCTCCATTCGCCGCGCCTCGACGAACCCCTCCTCGATCGCCAGCGACACGTTCTGGTCGACGGCGTTCCCCGGCCACCCCTACGGCCGACGCGGCGCCGGCACGGCCGACAGTGTGGCGGCCCTCACCGCCGCCGACCTTGCCGCCCTGCACGGGCGGATGATCGCCCGCGAGCACCTGAAGGTGGCCGTCGTCGGCGACATCACCGCCGCGGAACTCGGGCCGCTTCTGGACGACGTCTTCGGCGCACTTCCTGCGCGCGCCACGCTCGCACGCGTGCCCGATGTGGCGATCGCCAATCTGGGCCAGCGGCGTGTCATGCCGCTCGACATTCCCCAGGCGATCATCTCCTTCGGAATGGCCGGCCTCAAGCGCGACGATGCCGACTTCTTCCCCGCCTTCGTCATGAACCATATCCTCGGCGGCGGCACCTTCTCCTCACGCCTTTACCAGGAGGTCAGGGAGAAGCGGGGCCTCGCCTATTCGGTATCGACGGGGCTGGTCGCTCTCGATGCCGCGGGCCTCCTCACCGGGGGAACCTCGACCCGTAACGACCGCGCGGCCGAGAGCCTCTCGGTCATCGAGGCCGAGCTGAAGCGGATGGGGACGGACGGCCCGACCGCGATCGAGTTGGAGCAGGCAAAGCGCTATCTCATCGGCTCGTGGGCGCTGAGGTTCGAGACCTCCACGCAGATCGCCTCCAACCTCATCCGCATCCAGCTCGACGGCGAGGGGCCGGACTATCTCGACCGACGCAACGGGCTGATCGATGCGGTGGGCATCGAGGACGTCCGCCGGGTGGCCCGCCGCCTCCTCGGCGACCCGAAGCTTCTCGTGGTTGTCGTCGGCAAGCCCGAGGGCATGTAGGCGGGTCCTAGCGCCCGCGCAGCCGCTGGATTGCGAAGGCCGCAAAGACGCCGACCAGCGTCAGGGCGAGGCCGAACCAGGTCAGGGCATATTCGAGGTGGCGGTTGGAAAAGCTCAACCGTGTCTCGCCGCCGCGAGGCAGCCCGCCCGGTACGGGGGTGTCGTCGGCATCGATCGAGAAGGGCGCGGTTGTCCGCGTGTTGAGCCCCATGGCCCGCGCGATGGCGACGAGGTCGCGCGTGTAGAACAGGCGCCGCGCCGGGTCGTCGACCGCCGAGAAGGCGCCGCGCGGTTCGGGATAGCGGACGAGGCCGGTTACCGAGACCTCTCCCTGCAACTGCCCCTCGGGGCGTGTCGCAGGGTCGCGCCGCTCGGTCGGAACGAAGCCGCGGTTGACGATGATCGTGTCGCCATTGGCCATGACCAGGGGCGTCATGACGAAATAGCCCTGTCCCGGTGGGCGGTCGCGGTCGGCCTGCCGGCTGTCCCCGGCCACGTGATAGAGATAGGCTTCGGCCTCGTGGCGGAACCGCCCGGTGACGGTCACCCGGCGATAGTCGTCACGCTCGGGCGACATGCGGCCCCAGGCGTCGCGCCCGGCCAGCGGAATGGCGGGGGCCCTGGCGCGCTCATCCACCTGCGCGATCAGGCCCTGCTTCCAGGCCAGCCGCGACAACTGCCACGCGCCCAGCGAGAACAGCATGCCGAGCGCCAGCGCCGCGAAGAGCGCCGGCACGACGAGCGAGCGCCAGCGCTCGGGAGCATCCGGTTGAACGGCAGGCGTCTGGGGATTCGAGGACATGGGCCCGAGATAGGCGCTGGCCTACTCCGTGTCGAGCCGTCCCTCGCTCGCATTGTTGCGGTACTGCAGGGCGATCATCAGCCCCTTCATCGGGCGCAGGAGGCCGAGGCAGACGATCAGCACGAGGGGCAGGAAGATGATGGCATGCACCCAGTAGGGCGGCGAGTACTTGACCTCGACCACCAGCGCCATCGCGCAGATGATGAAGCCGGCGAACAGGATGACGAAGACGGCCGGGCCGTCCCCGGCGTCGGCAAAGGCATAGTCGAGGCCGCAGGCGCTGCACCTGGGCTTCATCGTCAGAAACCCGTCGAAGAGCGCGCCTTCGCCGCAGCGCGGGCAACGGCAGCGCAAGCCGGTCGAGATGGGCGACTGGTCCTGATAATAGGTCATGCGGAACTCCGATGATCCATCCTAGCCGCAAGTCCTCCGCAAACCAATTCATAACCCTGCCGATGATCAGGCAGCCGGAGCCGCAATATCGCGGGATTTTCGCGGTCGGCCAGAGGACGCGTTAACCGCTTCTTCAAGGCTGAAAGGCATTTTCATACCGAACGCCGCATTGCGTGCGGTTCGAAAACTTTCCGGAACGGTGCGCGGAAGCAGCGCCGGCGCTTGGAGCAGTGTGATGGCTGTTGACCTTTCGATGCCGATCCTCGTGGTCGACGATTACAACACGATGATCCGTATCATCCGTAACCTCCTGAAGCAGCTCGGCTTCGACGACATCGACGATGCGTCCGACGGCTCGGCCGCGCTCGCCAAGATGAAGGAGAAGAAGTACGGCCTCGTCATCTCCGACTGGAACATGGAGCCGATGACCGGCTACGAGCTCCTGAAGGAGGTCCGCGCCGACGGATCGCTCTCCCGCACGCCCTTCATCATGGTCACCGCCGAGTCGAAGACGGAGAACGTCATCGCGGCGAAGAAGGCTGGCGTGAACAACTACATCGTGAAGCCGTTCAACGCCCAGACGCTGAAGGCGCAAGATCGACGCAGTCTTCGCCGACTGACGAGGGTTTCGCGCCGCCGGGCGTGGATCGCGACAACGACAAACAGCGATCGACGCTCCGGGGGCCGTGCCCACCGGACGGACGCCGCCGCACACGTCCCTGGGGAACAGGCGATATGAAGAAAGTCTCCACCGACCATCTCGACCGTATTGTCCAGTTTATCCGGACGAAGGGGAACGGCGATGTCTCTCTCGGCGACGTCGTCGCCCTCGCCGAGGT
Source organism: Phreatobacter sp. (assembly GCA_965284145.1). GTDB lineage: Bacteria > Pseudomonadota > Alphaproteobacteria > Rhizobiales > Phreatobacteraceae > Phreatobacter. Next base: position 606,098 of record CBDIRH010000003.1, on the reverse strand, counting down.
CACGGTGGAGTCGCTGTCGAGCTTCTTCCGCTCCATCGACATGGCGGTCTACCGCGAGCTTTCGGACATCGCCTCGTTCATCACCAACATGAAGGTCGAGGTCGGCCGTCTGCAGCCGAACGATCTCAAGCATAGCCGCATCCCCGCCGCCGGCATGGAACTCGACGCCATCGTCAAGGCGACGGAGAAGGCGACCGACACCATCATGGGCGCCGCCGAGGAACTGATGGCGGCCGATGCCTCCGATCCCGTCGCCTACAAGGCCATGGTCGACGAGCGCATGATGCTGATCTTCGAGGCCTGCTCGTTCCAGGACATCACCGGCCAGCGCGTCGCCAAGGTGATCGAGACGCTGAAGCACATCGAGTCGCGCGTCACCCGCTTCGCAGATGCCATCAGCGCCGCCGATGCCGACGGATACCTGTCCGAGGAAGAGCGCCGTCGCGAGGAGCGCAAGCTCAAGAACATCCTGCACGGCCCGCAGCTCGACGGCGAAGGTGTCGATCAGAGCGATGTCGACGCGCTGTTCGCCAAGCCCGCCAAGAAGGGCAGCAACCAGGACGACGTGGACGCCCTCTTCAAGTAGGGCCGCACCGCCGCCGGTCGCCTACCAGGCTAGCTTGCGCATCACCAGCCGCGGGTGCTGGCCCGTCTCACCGATCAGTTGTGCCAGGCCGTCGGCCCGGATGCCGTCCGGCCCGAGCAGCACCTCCGCGTGGATGCCCTCCGCAAGAAACAGGCAGTCGAAGCCCATGCGGACCGCACCGGCCACGTCGGTGCGCATCGCATCGCCGATGGCAAGGACGCGGGATTTGTCTGGCCGTTTCCCGAGAATGCGCTCCGCATAGCCCCAGCAGGCGTCGTAGGCCGGCTCGTAGGGCTTGCCGGCATAGAGCACCTCGCCGCCCAGCGACTGGTAGCGGTCGCCGAGCGCTCCGGCGCAGAAGATGAGGTCGTGGCCGACCTCGACCACCTTGTCCGGATTGCCGCACAGGAAGAACAGGTCGCGCGCCCGCATCCGCTCCAGCCGCTCCTGATAGTCGTCGGGCGTCTCGGTCCGGTCGTCGATGAGGCCGGTGCAGACGACGTAGGAGGCATCCTCGATCGGCACGAGGCGGGTATCGATGCCCTCGAAGACCACGAGGTCGCGCTGCGGACCGACATGGTGGACAGGTTCGCCCGGCCGCGTTCGCATGTAGTCGCGCGACACGTCGCCCGATGTCACGACGGCGTCATAGGCAGCCCGCGGGACGCCGAGCCGGTCGAGCTGGCCGACGATGACGGGCGCCTGGCGCGGCGCGTTGGTGATGAGGATCACCGGAACGCCGCGCTTGCGGATGTTCACCAGCGCCTCGCAGGCGAGGGGATGCGCCCGCATGCCGTTGTGCAGCACGCCCCAGACGTCGGTGAAGACGAGGTCGTAGCGGTCCGCGATGGAGGCGAGGCCGTCGATGATCGGCGGCAGGGCGACGGTGGGGGCGGCGAGGCTGTCGGTCATGCCCTGCGGGTTAAGCCGCGGGACATGACCGGTCAAGCAGGAGGTGTCCGGCCTTCAGGACAGGGACGTCGCCATGAGGAAAGGCACGAGCGCGGCGAGGCACCCCGCCGGGTTCTCCTCGGGGATGAAATGGCCTGAATCGACCGGCTCCCCGGTCGCCACCGGAGCGAAGACCTTCCAGGCATCGAGCGGGCTAGCACCGGCGGAGGGAATGCCGGCATCGCCCCAGACGACGTGGGTCGGGACGGCAATCGTCTTGCCCGCCGCCTTGTCCGCCTCATCCGCCGCAAGATCGACGGTGGCTCCGGCCCGGTAGTCCTCGCAGCAGGCGTGGATGCGGGATGGATCGTTGAAGAAGTCGCGATAGTGCTGGAGGGCGCGATTGTCATAGGCGTCGAGCGTGCCAGTCTTCGTCCAGAGGGCGAGCTTCTCCTCGAGATAGGCTGTGGGGTTGCGGCCGATCTCGGCCTCCGGCACGCCCTCCGGGCCCGACAGGAAGATCCAGTGCTCGGTCTTGGGCGACGGGGCGGCGCGGATACGCTCCCACATCACGATGGTCGGAACGATATCGAGGAGAGCGATGCGCTCCAGCCTGCCGGGATGGTCGAGGGCCATGCGGTAGGTGACCCGCGCGCCCCGGTCGTGTCCGCAGGCCATGAAGCGCACATGGCCGAGGCTCTCCATCACCTCGATCAGCACTTTCGCCATGTCCCGCTTGGCATAGGGGAAGTGGCTTGTGTCGCCGCGCGGCGCGACCGACCAGCCGTAGCCTGGAAGGTCCGGCATCACCAGGGTGAAGCGCTTCGCCAGTTCCGGCGCGATCCTGTGCCATTCGACATGGGTCTGCGGAAAGCCATGAACGAGGAGCAGCGGCGGCCCGGAACCGCCGGAGCGCGCGAAGATCTGGCCGATCGAGGTATCGACCCAGTGGGATGCGAAGCCGGGGAACAGATCGAAGGTGGACATGGAAACTCCTCGCGTTGCCGCGAAGCATAACCGAGATCGCAGCCAAAGGTGCCATGCGACCTCGTATGCGCCGCCCGGCGCTGCCGATGCGGCTGAGTCATGTCGATGAGGCCAGCCGAAGCCCGTGGGCGATTGTCCGGCCGGAAAACCCGCCTTCAGGCGGGAGGTTGACCCGCTGCCGCATCCTCCATCGCGAGAAGGCGCCGGATCGTCCCCGCAAACCGCTCGAGGTCCTCAGGCGACAGGGCGAGCGGATGCTCGGCCGTGGCCACCGGCACGTCGATCTCGATCCTGCCGCCGCGACGACTGAGGTTGACGTCGATCGTCGCTCCCGTCAGCTGCAGGTCGTCGATCGAGTAGGGCTTGCCGCTCCAGGGGTTGCGGAACGGCGTCGGAGAATCGGGAATGTCGTCGGCCTTCTCGACGATGTGGGCGATCAGGCCGTCGAGACCGTCGGCCAGGGCCGCGAGGCGCTCGCGCCCCACCTTCTGGCCGCGGCAATTGAGGAAATAGGTCGCCGCATCGTCCTGTCGCAGATGAAGGTCGAGATCGGGGCTGATCGCCGCGTCGATCCCGCGCGCGCTGGCGATCTCCCGTCCCGTCAGTCCTGCCGGACGGACGGCGTCCCACAGCGATCGCATCGCCTTCCTGATCATTGGCTTCCCGCCTGCACCATGCCGTCCTCGTGCACCCTTGGGAGATGGCGGCAAAGCGGCCGTTCCCCTTGTCAGAGGTCAACCGCCTGCCCGTTCCCGGGCCACCGCCTGCCAGCCGATGTCCCGTCGGCAGAAGCCGCCGGGCCAGTCGATCAGGTCGACCGCACGATAGGCCCTTTCCTGCGCCTCCGTCACTGTCCGTCCTGTCGCGGTGACCGCGAGTACCCGTCCGCCGCTGGCGACGATCTCGCCGTCCCTCAGCGCCGTGCCCGCATGGAAGACTTCGACACCGTCGAGCGCCCGCGCCCGCGCGATGCCGCGGATGACCGAGCCCTTCTCGGGCGTGCCCGGATAGCCCCTGGCGGCCATGACGACGGTGAGGGCCACGTCGTCGCTACCAGCGCGCGGTCATCGATCCTCGAGCTGGCCGTCGGCGGACGCGAGCAAGCAGCGTCCAGGAGGTCGTCCTTCAGCCGCATCATCAGCACCTGGCGTTCCGGGATCGCCGAAGCGGCACGTTGTATTCGATGAGCTTCGGCCCGGCGTCGGTGATCATCAGTCCGGCGAAGAGCACGCCCTTGAACGGATGTGCCCTTGGCCTTCATCGCCGCCACGCGTCGGCCGGATGATCTCGGCCATGGTGCGCTCGACCATGGCCGGCGTCATCACGGGGGCCGGCGAATAGGCGCCCATGCCGCCAGTGTTCGGGCCCGGTGTCGCCGTCGCCGACGCGCTTGTGGTCCTGGGCAGTTGCGAGGGCCAGCGCATGTGTCGCCGTCGCAGAGCGCGAAGAAGCGAGGCCTCCTCGCCGGTCATGAACTCCTCGATCGACGACCGACGCGCCGGCCGCGCCGCATGCCGCCCTCGAAACAGTCATGTCGACTGCGCGCTCAGCGCCTCGTCGCAGCGTCATGGCGACGACCACGCCCTTGCCGGCGGCGAGCCCATCCGCCTTGATGACGATGGGCGCGCCCATGCGGCGCACAGTAGTCCCTGGCCGGCTCGGCGGCGGTGAAGCGGCTCGTAGGCGGCGGTCGGGAATGCCGAAGTCGCGGCAGAGATCCTTGGTGAAGCCCTTCGAGCCCTCGAGCTGCGCCGCCGCCCTGGAGGGGCCGAAGACCTTGATGCCGGCGCTCGTCGAGATCATCGGCGAGGCCGGCCACCAGCGGCGCTTCCGGCCCGACGACGACGAAGGTCGATCGCGTTCTGGCGGCAGATAGGCGATGACGGCGGCGTGGTCGGTCGACGTCGATGGCCGCAAGCGGTCGGCGACCTCCGCGATGCCCGGGATTACCCGGCGCGCAGTGAAGCTTGGTCAGCAGCGGGGACTCGCCGAAAGGGCCCAGGCCAAGGGCATGTTCCCGGCCGCCGGCCGCCGATCAGAAGCACGTTCATGGCTCTCTCCGGAAATCGCGCCTGGATGGCGCTTCATCCTTGCGTCCCGCAGCGTCTAGACAAGACGTGCCCCGTCGCGCGCACACGGATTCGCTTCGCATGACCGATGTCGCCCCGTCCAACATGCCCGAGATCTCGGTCTCGGACCTCTCCGCCGCCATCAAGCGCGACGGTGGAGGACGCCTTCGGCTATGTGCGCCTGCGCGGCGAGGTCTCCGGCTTTCAAGGGCCCCATGCGGCTCGGGCCACTGTCTATTTCGCGCCTCAAGGACGAAGGCGCCACCATCGAGGCGGTGATCTGGAAGGGCGTCTACGGACGGCTGCAGCTTCAAGCCGCAGGAGGGCCTCGAGGTCATCGCCACCGGCCGCGTCACCACCTTCCCCGGCTCGTCGAAATACCAGGTGGTCATCGAGAGCCTGGAGCCTGCCGGTGTCGGCGCGCTCATGGCGCTGCTGGAGGAACGGCGGAAGCAAGCTCGCGGCCGAGGGCCTCTTCGATCCGGCCCGCAAGCGGCCGCTTGCCCTATCCTGCCCCACCGTCATCGGCGTCGTGACATCGCCGACCGGCGCGGTGATCCGCGACATCCTGCACCGTCTGCAACGACCGCTTCCCTCGCACACGTCCTCGTCTGGCCGGTGCGGGTGCAGGGCGGAGGCGGAGCGCCGCCGAGGTGGCCGAACGCCATTCGCGGCTTCAACGCGCATCGGCCCCGACGGTCGAGCTGCCGCGGCCCGACGTGCATCATCGTGGCGCGCGGCGGCGGCTCGCTTGAGGATCTGTGGGGCTTCAACGAGGAGATCGTCGTCCGCGCCGCCGCCGAGAGCGCCATCCCGCTCATTTCTGCGGTCGGCCACGAGACGGACACCACCCTCATCGATTTCGCCGCCGACCGCCGCGCCCCGACGCCGACGGCCGCGGCCGAGATGGCCGTCCCCGTGCGCGCCGACCTCATCGCCGAGACGCAGGGCCTCGGCCGCCGCCTCGGCCTGGCGGTAGCGCGGGGCATGGAGGGCCGTCGCACCGAATTGCGCAGCGCCGCCCGCGCCCTGCCCGACGCGGAACGGTTGCTCGATGCCGCCCGCCAGCGTCTGGACACGGCGGCCGAGCGCCTGCCGAATGCACTTGCGGCCAACGCCGCCGCCCATCGCACCCAGCTGGTGCGCGCCGCCACACGTCTGTCGCCGGCGCTTCTCACGGGCCGCCTCGATCGGGCGAAGGATCGTGTGGAAAGCCTCGGCGGCCGGGCGGCGGTGTCACTTGCCCGCCGCATCGAGACGCGGCGACAGGGTTTCGCCGCCCTCGGTGATCGGCTGGGCCGCTCCCTCGGCGTCTATGCGAGGACGCAGGGCGACCGCATGGCCCGGGCCCGCGATCGACTTGAGACAGTGTTCTCGCGGGCGCCGCGCGCCATCGACCTCATCCTTCGCCGCCGGCGTGACAGGCTCGACGGCGCCGCGAAACTTCTCGCAGCGCTCTCCTACCAGGGCGTGCTCGCACGCGGCTTCGCGCTGGTGCGGGACGGCGCCGGGCATCCCCTGCGTTCCGCTGGAGCGGTCTCTCCGGGCATGGCGCTCGCGATCCAGTTCGCTGACGGCAGCATCGCCGCGACAGCCGAAGGAGAGCCTGCGCCTGCTGCCCCGAAGCCATCACCGCGTCCCGCGGAACCGAAGGCTCGCAAGACCGGGGAAGGGCAGGGCAGCCTGTTCTGACGCCCTGCCCCTGGCCCTCACTGCAGGGTCTGGTGGGCGATCCAGGTCTTTACCGCCTTGAGCGCGTCATGCGGCGTTTCGGCGAGACCGAGAGCCGACTTCCACACCATCAACTGGCCGTCGGCACTGGTGCCGCGGGCGCAGATGTCGAGGCACCGGGCGAGATCTTCAGAGCATCCGAGCGCCTCGGCGTCCTCCTCCAGCATGGCAACGGTCTCACGCACCAGGTCTGCGATGGACACTGTGGCGCGCCGCTCCTCGTCGACGAACGAGCCGTGGATGCCGTAGCGCTGCGCACGCCACTTGTTCTCCTGGGCAACCGCACGCGACAGCGGCGACAGGTCGGAGCGGTAGTCGGGATAGCGAAGCAGATAGCGCACCATCGACCGGTAGAGCGCCGCGATGGCGAGCGAGTCGTCGAGATGGGTGCAGGAATCCGGCGCCCTGAGCTCGAGCGTCGGGAATTTGCGGGAGGGGCGGACGGCCCACCACACATAGCTCGAATCCTCGATGATCCGCGCTTCCACCAGCAGGGACACGTAGTCGTCGTACTCGGCCTGCGTCTTGAACATCTCGGGCAGGCCCGTCCGCGGCAGTTCGTCATAGGCGGCGAGCCGGTAGCCCATCAGTCCGGTCGAACGCGACTGCCAGAATGGCGAGGAGGTCGACAGGGCGATGATCAGCGGAATGGTCGGCATCAGCCGGCCCATCACGTCGATGCGGCGCGACAGGTCGTCGAACTCGGCGTGGATGTGGAGGCCGCAGACGATGTTGCGTTGCCCCAGCATCTGCAGGTCGTGCATCACGCTGTCGTAGCGTGGGGCGTCGCTCGCCCGCTGGGTCGCCCACATGGCCGTGGGATGCGTGCCTGAGGCGAGGATGGCGAGGCCATGGCCGGCAGCCACCTCGCCGAGCATGCCGCGCATGGCCTGGAGCTCGTTGCGGGCAGCGGCGGTGGTGGTGTGCACCGAGCTGGTGATCTCGACCTGCGACTGCAGCATCTCGCTGGTCACGCGGTTGCCGAGGCGCGCCTTGGCGGCTTCGAAGAAGCCCTGCGGCATGCGGCGCATCACGGCCTTGGTTTCTGAATCGACCACGAAGAACTCTTCCTCGATGCCGAAGCGGCGGGTGTCGGACATGATTATCTCCATGAATAATCGTCAAAATCTGTCATTTCCGAGCACCGCGGGGTGTTCGGTCCCGGATCCCCTCTCCCCCAAACGAGGCGGCATCCGGTGCGCCAGAGGCTGTCATTGCGCAGGGCAGAAATGTGGCCCGATCCGGACACGGACCGCCACGATTTCGTAACGCATTGAAAGATTGCGTGAACTTAAATTGGTTGACTTGCGGCGTGATCGCGGCCCGTCCGGGTGTTCGTCGCGTCGCGTCCCGCCAGCGGGGTCAGTGCCAGTCGCCGAGGCTTGCCTGCACCACGGCGAGGGCGGCGACGGCCGCCGTGTCGGCGCGCAGGATCCGCGGTCCGAGGGAGATCGGGACGGTATTGGGCCGCCGCGACAACTGGCTGCGCTCCTCTTCCGCAAATCCGCCCTCGGGACCGATGACGACGGCGACGCCATGGGAGGCCGGGGCATGAGCGAGGAGCGCCTGCACCGGATTGGCGAGGGCGGCATCCTCGTCGCAGAAGACGAGCAGTCGGTCGGCCGGCAGTGCGGCCAGTGCCTTGGCAAACGGCTGTGAGTCATCGCACTCGGCAACCGTCAGAACCCCGCATTGTTCCGCGGCTTCGATGGCATTGGCCCGCATGCGCTCGACATTGATCCGCGACGCCTGGGTATGCCGCGTCACGACCGGCACGAGCCGCGTCACGCCCATCTCGACGGCCTTCTGCACCATATAGTCGAGCCTTGCGTGCTTGAGCGGCGCGAAGAGCAGCCAGAGATCGGCCGTGCCGGGCTGGGGCCGCAACAGCTCCTCGACGATGAGACCCACCGCCTTCTTGCCCGTCCGGACGATCCGGGCGGCCCACTCGCCATTCACGCCGTCGAAGACCGCGATGCGTGCGCCGTCGTCGAGGCGCATCACGTTCAGGAGATAGTTGGCCTGGTCGCGGTCCAGCGGCAGCGTCGCTCCTGCCAGAAGGGGTCCCGGCACGAAGAGCCTGATCGCCTTGAAGTCGTAGGCCGCCATGGTCCGGTCCCGTATTCCTGCCGGATCGCCGGCTGGCGATCCTGTGGCGTGCGACATGGCCGACGGTGCGTCGCCCATGGCCGTCACATTGCCACGATGAAGGCGGATTGATATGTAACCTGCCGCATTCACTCAACCTCGCTCGCTCTGCGGACGTGTTCAGGGGCCGAACGATGTACCGTCGAAACGCGAAGAAGACTGCATTCCTGGCACTGGCCGTGGCCGGCGTTCTCGCCTCCGCTGGGGCCGCGCGTGCCAACGAGATCTGCCAGTCCGAATTCCAGCCCTTGATCGCCGCCCATCAGGAGGTGATGAAGCAGACGCAGGCCAGCATGCCCCGCGGTCGGCCGACCACCTTCGAGCAGGCCAAGGCCAATGCCCAGCGCGCCTGCCAGCTGCTGACGAACGCGCGGACCTCGTTTCTCCGCCTGCAGCAGTGGGTGCAGAACAATGCCGATTTCTGCCGGCTGCCCGAGCAGATCGTGAACGACGTCAATACCGGCGTCGCCAACATCACCCGCAACCGCACGCAGGCGTGCAATGGCGTGGCCAACCTCGAGCGCCAGCGTCGCCAGGCCGAAGCCGCGGGCGCCAACCCCTTCGCGCCCGGCGCCGGCCGCCGGCCGCAGCTCGATCTCCGTACTCCCGGCGCGCTCTGAGCCGCGATGACCGCCGCTGACGGACGGGTCGCCGATGCCGTTCGCGGCTCCTGGGTGGACGAGCACGCCCCGCCGGCGTGGCGGCCCTATCTCCGACTCGCACGGGCCGACCGACCCATTGGCTCATGGCTCCTGCTGCTTCCCTGCTGGTGGTCGGCCGCCTTCGCCGCGATCGCTGCTGGCCAGCCGCTCCCCAACCTCTGGCACATGCTGCTCTTCGCCATCGGCGCCGTGGCCATGCGCGGTGCCGGCTGCACCTACAACGATCTCGTCGACCGCGACATCGACGCTCTGGTGGAGCGGACCCGTTCGCGCCCGCTGCCATCGGGGCAGGTCACCGGCCGTCAGGCCAAGCTCTTTCTCCTTGCGCAGGTGGTGGTTGGTGCGCTCGTGCTGCTCGCGCTGGCGAAACCCTTCGCCTGGCTTGTTGGCCTCGCCTCCCTCGGCGTCGTCGCCATCTACCCCTTCATGAAGCGCATCACCTCGTGGCCCCAGTCCGTGCTGGGCCTCGCCTTCTCCTGGGGCGCGCTGATGGGCTGGGCCGCGGCCTTCGGCAACCTCGCTGCCCCGGCCCTGCTGCTCTATGCCGGATCGATCCTCTGGGTCATCGGCTACGACACCATCTATGCCCATCAGGACCGCGAGGATGACGCCATCGTCGGCGTCCGCTCCACGGCGCTCCTCTTCGGGGAGCGCACGCCGCTCTTCCTGTCGCTGTTCTATGGCGCGGCCGCCGCTGTCCTCGCGGCCGCAATGTGGACGCTTGGGGCGCCGGCCCTCGCCTATCTCGGGCTTGCGGCCTTCGCGGCGCACCTCGCCTGGCAGGTCCGGACCCTCGACATTGCCGATCCGGACCTCTGCCTCAGGCTGTTCAAGTCCAATCGCGACGCCGGCCTGATCTTTCTTGCCGGCCTGATGGCCGCCGCAGCCGTCCGGGCGCTGTTCTAGGAGCGGCTGTCGCGGATGTCCGCGACGCAGCGCGCGACGGCCTGGTCCATCGGATCTTCAGACGCCGAAAGTCCGGCGACGACGCCATCGACATCCACCGCCGGGCGATTCTGGCTCATCTTCAGCTTCGCATCGAACGAGGCGACCACGAATTGCATGCCGACGATCGCGCGCATCTGCATCGCGACGAAACTGTCGGGAGCGTCGGTCAGCGCCCAGGGATGGTCGCGGCCTGCCTCGTGGCGGTCGGTGAGATCGGCGAGGTTCTGGCGCAGGAAATCGGCATCGGCCGGCCAGCTGACATGGCCGCGGACATGGACGGCCGCATAGTTCCAGGTCGGCACGACCTTCGCGGTCTCCTTCTTGGTCGCATACCAGGACGGGGTCACATAGGCCTGTGGCCCTGTGAAGATCAGCAGGGCCTCGGAGCCGGCCGCAGTGTTCTGCCAGTGCGGATTGGCCCGGGCGAGGTGTCCGAAGAACGATGCCTCGCCGGAGGGGGCTCGCTTGAGGATGACCGGCAGGTGCGTGGCGTAGAGCCCGCTCGATCCCTGGGTCACCAGTGCCGCGAAGGGATGAGCGGCGCAGAAGGCGAGAACCTCATCGTCCTCGCCCATGGCGAAGAGTGGCGGAACATACATGCGGCATCTCCCGAATGGATCGGCCGGAACGATAGGCGATCGTCCCGGCCGGTCCAATGATCGTTGATTGTCGCGCTCATTCGCCTGCCTGATCAGGCGGCGCGCACCTCGGCGACGAAGGCCTTCAGCGCCTCGTCGATGCGGCTGGAGCAACCCGCAAGGCGCTGGCTCGCCTCGCCCACTTCCCGCGCCGACTGGTCGGACCGTCCGGCAGCGTCGGTGACATCGCGGATGGCGTGGCGGGCGAGGTCGACCTGGCCGTTCGCCTCGGAGATGGCGCGCGAAATCTCGGCGGTCGAGGCCTGTTGCTCGTCCACCGCGGCCGCAATGGCGGTGGTGATATGGTCCATCGAACCGATGGTCTCGGTGATGGCGCCGATGGCCTGCACCGTCGCGCTGGTCGCCGACTGCATGCGGTTGACCTGGGTGGCGATCTCGTCGGTCGCCTTGGCGGTCTGGCCGGCCAGCTGCTTCACCTCGGCGGCGACGACGGCGAAGCCCTTGCCGGCCTCGCCCGCGCGCGCCGCCTCGATGGTCGCGTTGAGCGCCAGCAGGTTGGTCTGCTCGGCGACCGCGGTGATCAGGCTGATCACCTCACCGATCTTGCGGGCGGCGTCATCCAGCTCGGCGACGCGCGATCCGGTATCCCCGGCCTCGCGAACGGCGCGACCGGCGACCTCCGAGGAGGCCGTGACCTGGCGGCCGATCTCGGTGATCGAGGCGGCGAGCTGGTGGGCGGCGCTGGCGACCGCGTTCATGTTGGATGTCGCTTCGTCGGTCGCACCCGACGCATTGCCCACCTTGGCCATCACGGCCTGGGCCGTGGAGGTGAGGGCGCCGGCGCTGGTGTCGAGGTGGCGCACAGCGTCATTGGCCTCGCCCATGCGCTCGGCCATGGTCTTCTCATAACCGACGATGGCGGCCTCGAGCCGGCGGCCGCGCGCCGCGCGCTCTTCGGCCTCGCCCAGCCGTTCGGCCTCGGCAGCCTTGGCCGTGCGGGCATTGTCGCGAAGCACCACGAGAGCGCGCGTCAGGTCGCCGATCTCGTCGTGGCGGCCATTGGCTGTGATGGGGGTATCGAGGTCGCCGGCCGCAACCCGCTCGAGCGAGGCGGTCGCCGCGACCAGGGGACGGACCGCCCGGCGGACGACGAAGGCCGCGACCAATCCGAGCAGCAGGACGATGAGCGCCAGTGCGCCGATCATGGCGATGACGGTCTGGCGGGCCTGGGCGTGGAGCTGCTCCGTCGGAATGCCGATGAACAGGACGCCGATCACCTTGCCGGCGGAATCGAGGACCGGGTGATAGGCGGTGTAGAAGGACCGCCCGAACAGCATGGCCGGCCCGTAGTAGGGCTGGGCCGCCTTCAGGGGCGTCTGGGCGGGATGCTCGGGCGCCAGCGCGGTGCCGACGGCGCGGTCGCCATTCTCCTTCTTCAGGTTCGTCGTCCGCCGGACGAAGATGCCCTTGTCGTCGGTGACGAAGATCGTCGCCACGCCGCCGACGGCCTGGACGGTCCGGTCGACGATGCTGTGGTCCGAGAAGGCCGGCATCGCGGTCGTGCGCGCGTCCGCAAGCCGCTCGCCGGCCTGGCTGATGCGGGCCTCCGGATGGGTCATGGCGAAGAGCACGGCGAGGGTCCGCAGGTTCGTCTGCGCGTCGCGCAGGGCGGTCTCGTTGTTGCGGGACTGGATCAGGGACCATCCGGCGACGACCGTGATCGCCGCGGTCGCGGCGAGCAACAGGATGACGAAGGCGACGGACTTGCCGCCGATCTTGAAGCGGGGAAGACGGGAGAGCATGGGGGAGGCTGTCCTGTGAGCGGTTTGCTCACAGAACTACATCCCGAAAACGGTTAATAATGTGCCAATCGCGCGCCGCTGCGCTGTGGTTTTCGGCCGAAAACCACAGCAGAAGCCCTGAATCAGGCCTCTGCAAGCAGTTCCCGTGCCCGCCGGCTGTCCTCGTCCATCTGCACGATGAGGGCTTCGAGTGACGAGAATTTCTCTTCCGGTCGCAGGAAGGCTGCGAAGGCGACATCCATCTCCTGGCCGTAGAGATCCTGCCTGATGTCGAACACATGCACCTCGAGCAGGGGTGCGCCGTTGTCGAAGGTCGGCCGCCGGCCGAAGCTCGCCACCGCGTCGTGCCAGCGGCCGCCGATCCCGGCGCGGACCGCATAGATTCCGTGACGCAGGCCGCAGGCCGGGTCGAGCCGCAGGTTGGCGGTGGGATAGCCGAGCTCGCGGCCGCGCTTCTCGCCGTGGATCACTGGCGCGGTGACGAACCATGCATGGCCGAGAAGGTCGTTGGCCACCTCGACCCTTCCGTCCGCCAGAGCCTCGCGGACCGCCGAGGACGAGATGGCGCCGTGCGGGCCGGACAGGGCCTCGATCTGGGTCACCCCGAAGCCTTGCCTGCGCCCCGCTTCAGCGAGGGTCGTGGCATTGCCGCTGCGCTTCGATCCGTAGTTGAAGTCGCGCCCGACGACGACATGGGTCACGCCCAGCCAGTCGACGAGGATGCGATCGACGAAATCGCCGGCGGGCATAGCCGCGAGCTCCGCATCGAAAGGCAGGAGCGCGACGCCGTCGATCCGCTCCGCCGCCAGCAGGCGAACCTTGGAGGCCGCGTCTCCGAGCCGGAAGAGCGGTGCGTCCGGCTGGAAGAAGCTCCTTGGATGCGGCTCGAACGTCAGCACCAGGCTCGGGCGTCCCGTCTCCGCCGCAGTGGCCCGTGCCGCGCCGACCACGTGCTTGTGGCCACGGTGGACGCCGTCGAAGTTGCCGATGGCAACCACGCCATCGCGCAGGCGCACCGGAAGGTCACCGGATCGTCCGATCACCGGAAAGGAAGCCGGCGGCCTTGGCGGCGGCATGATGAGAGGCATGGCGGATCGGGGCTTGTCAGGGTCGATGGCGTGGGCGCGGACCCTGCCGACCGCCGCCGGAGCCGTCAAGCGCCGTTCGGTTCAGGCCGCCGCCTCGAGCTCTGCGCGGGACGGCACCCGCACCCACGCCTCGCCCTCGAGCACCACGGTGGCGTCCACCGCGCATTCGCAGACGAGCCGGGCACGCTGGCGGGCCTCGATCAGTTCGGCCACCTCGACATGCACGCGCACCACGTCGCCGATCCGGACCGGCGCCTTGAAGTTCAGCGTCTGCGACAGATAGACGGCACCCGGACCCGGCAGGCGCGTGCCGATGACCGCCGAGATCAGGCTGGCGGTGTACAGGCCATGGGCGATGCGCTGTCCGAAGCGCGTCTTCGCGGCGTAGAGGTCACACAGGTGAATGGGATTCTGGTCGCCGGAAATATCGGCAAAACCAACCACGTCCTGGTCGGTGACGGTCTTCATGACCAGCTCCGACAGGCCGACGGACAGGTCCTCATAGGCCAGGGAACGAAGGGAACGGATCGCCATGGCAGCCTCCTTGGGGGCGATGACAATCCGGTGCCTCATGTTGCGATGCAATAGGACCATTGGCGGAGATGTCGACGCGGGGCGGCGGCGGCGTGTCGCTCCCGCTCATCCTTCTGTGGGGAAGCCGCGCGCCTCCGGCGATTGCTTCCGGAAAGCGAGACGAATCAGCGACGCCCGTTGCATTCTGCCGGCTCCACAGGTGTCAGCGGATCACATTCGGCCCAACATGCCCCGCTCGGGTTCCTTCTTCGTCGCGCTCTGCATGGTGGCGATCGCCGTCTCGGCATCCGTCCTTGCCTTCACGCTCGGCGCGGTGGAGGCCGGCGCTGCCGCGGCGATCGGCTTTGCGCTGCTTCTCGCCATGGTCATCGGCCATTTCGGCGCCCAGCTCGCCGCCGACAAGACAGCGGCGGACCTGCGCTTCGCCGAGCTGACCCGTGCCTCGGCCGATGTCACCCGCGATCTCGCTGCCCTGGCCCAGCGCGTCGAGCGCTTCGAGACCGTTGCCCTCGACCAGGCGCGGACGGCGACCGAGCCGATTGCCGAGGAGATCGGCGAACTCGGCGCCCTGGTGAAGCAGTTCGCCGAGACCTTGCAGGTCCATGAGGCGGCGATCGTCCAGGCGACGGCCCGGCAGCATGCGCCGGAGGCCTTGCAGCCGCCAGCGGCCCAGGTCGTACAGCCCGCCGCCCCGCTTGCACAGCCCGAGGTCGCTCCTCCGCCGCCCCCGGTCCAGGTCCTGCAACGGCAGGCCGCGGCGCTCCGGCGGTCGCCTCCGCCGCAGATGTCGGATCCCGACCTTCCCGAGATATTCGCCGGTCTTGCACGCACCGACGCCATCGCCATCATCGACGAATCGATCTCCGCCAAGCGCTACGAGATCTTCCTCCAGCCCATCGTGACGCTGCCGCAGCGCAAGGTGCGCTCCTACCAGGCCTCGGTGCGACTGCGCACGGCCGAGGGCCAGGTTCTGCTGGCCGACGACTACCGCTCCCTTGCCGACGATGCCGGCCTGATGCCCGCCCTCGACAGCGAGGTGATCGGCCGCTGCATCCAGATCGTCCGCCGGCTCACCGCGCGCAACCGGGATGTGAGCCTTGTCTGCGATGTGTCCGGCGCGGCGCTTGCCGACGCGGCCTTCGCGAGCGAACTCATCGCCGATCTCGAGGCCTCGCGGGCCATTGCCGGCTCGCTCGTGCTCGCCTTCGACCAGGCAAGCGTCAGGGCCATGTCGCCGCTCGACCTGGAAACCCTTCGTCTGCTCTCGGACAAGGGCTTCCGCTTCGCCATGGACGGCGTCCGCGATCTCCGCATCGAGCCGCGTGACCTCGCCGACAAGGGTGTCCGTCTCATCAAGGTGCCGGCGCCGCTGATGATCGCCCGCGCGGCGGATACCGGCGCCGCGATCCACGTGGCCGATCTGTCGGGTCTCTTCGCCCGCTACGGCATCGATCTGGTGGTCGAGGGGGTCGAGACGGAATCGGTTGTGGTCGACCTGCTCGACTACGACGTGAAGCTGGCGCAGGGCGCCCTGTTCTCGCCGCCGCGTCCGGTTCGCGCCGAGGTGATGTCGGCCGCCGACCCCGCTGGAACGCCCGTGGCGGTTTCCGCCCCGGCTGCACCGCGCGTCCGCACCGAGCAGCGTGAGCCGCGCCAGCCGGCCGCGCCGCAGACTCTCGGAGCAGCTGCTCTCGCCGCCGGTGCCGTCGGGCGCGAACCGTCGCGCAAGCCCGGCGTCTCCCAGGGCCTGCGCGCGCTCATCCGCGACCGGTCCTGACGGCAGCGCCGACGCGCGATAGGATCGGGCCATGGCCGTCCGCCAGCTACCTGAAGGCGTCGTCAACCGCATCGCCGCCGGCGAGGTGATCGAGCGGCCGGCTGCGGCCGTGAAGGAACTGGTCGAGAATGCCCTCGACGCCGGCGCCGGGCGTATCGACATCCTCATCGCAGCGGGCGGGCGGCGGCTGATCCGTGTCGCCGATGACGGCAGCGGCATGACCCGGGACGACCTTGCCCTCTGCGTCGAGCGACATGCGACGTCGAAGCTGCACGACGAGGACCTTCTCGATATCCGCACCCTGGGCTTTCGCGGCGAGGCTCTGCCGTCGATCGGTGCCGTCGCCCGGCTGACCATCACCACCCGCCACGCCTCGGAGCCGCACGGATGGGCGCTGACCGTCGATGCCGGCCTCAAGGGCGATTGCCGTCCGGCGGCGCTCGCGGCGGGAACGCGCGTCGAGATCGAGGACCTCTTCGCGGCGACGCCGGCCCGGCTGAAGTTCCTCAAGAGCGACCGCGCCGAGGCGGCTTCCGTCGCCGAGGTCGTGAAGCGGCTCGCCCTGTCGCACCCGACCGTCGCCTTTTCGCTGGCGGAGGAGGGCGGTACGACCCGTCATTTCAATGCGCAGGCCTTCGGCGAGGCCGGCCTGCTCGCGCGGATCGGAGAGGTTGCCGGCCGCGACTTCGCGCAGAACGCCATGGGGCTCGACGTCAGCCGCAATGGGGTCCGGCTGTTCGGTTTCGCCGGGCTGCCGACCTTCGGCAAGGCGACCGCGGCGAGCCAGTTCCTCTTCGTCAACGGCCGGCCGATCCGCGACCGCCTGGTGCTCGGCGCCGTCCGCGGCGCCTATGCCGATGTGATGCCGCGCGACCGCCAGCCCGCCGTGGCGCTCTTCCTCGAACTCGACCCCCACGAGGTGGACGTCAACGTCCACCCGGCCAAGACCGAGGTCCGCTTCCGCGACTCGGCGCTGGTCCGGGGCCTGATCGTCGCGGCCATCCGCGAGGCCATCGCAGCCGCCGCGCCGACCACGGCGACCACGCTTGGCGTCGCCACCATCGAGGCGTTCCGCCCTGCGGCGCATGCCGGTGGCGGCCTGCCACGCTGGAACTGGCGGCAGGCAGCCGCTCCGGCGGCTGGGTTCTCGGAGGCGGCACAAGCGGCCTTCGCCATGGACCTTGCACCCTCTGCCGATGCGCGCGCCTCGCAGGCACCGCCGGAGGCCGAAGACCTCGACCGGCCCCTCGGCGCGGCGCGGGCCCAGATCCACGGCACCTACATCCTGTCGCAGACCCGGGACGGTCTGGTGATCGTCGACCAGCACGCGGCGCATGAACGCCTGGTCTACGAGCGGTTGAAGCGGCAGATGGCGGAGACGGGGATCGCCCGCCAGGCGCTGCTCATTCCCGTCGTCGTTGAACTCGACCCCGACGATGCCGCCAGGCTCGTCGAGCGATCCGCCGATCTCGCCGGCTTTGGCCTCATCATCGAGGGCTTCGGCGCTGGCGCGGTGGTGGTGCGCGAGACACCCGCCCTGCTCGGGGAGGTGGACGCCGAGGCGCTGGTGCGCGACATCGCCGATCACCTCGCCGAATGGGACACCGCCTGCTCGCTCTGGAGCAGCGGCTGCTGCACGTCGCCTCCACCATGGCCTGCCATGGCTCGGTGCGGGCAGGACGCCTGCTCCGCCCCGCCGAGATGAACGCCCTGCTGCGCGAGATGGAGGCGACCCCGGGCTCTGCCCAGTGCAACCACGGCAGGCCGACCTCCGTGGCCCTGTCGCTCGGCGATGTCGAGAGGCTCTTCGGCCGGCGCTAGTCCCGGCTTCCCGGTGCATCGAGCAGCACCGCGGGGCTGGAGCCGAGCACCATGTCGAGACGCCGTTTCACCTGGTCCTTGATAGGTTCGCAGGCGGCGAAGATCTCCTTCACGCGGAAGAAGTCGAGAACGCGGAAATCATCGACCGGTGGCCGCAGATGGATGGTCGGCCGGTGTGCCTCCAGCCGCGCGGCGCTCAGCACCTGCATCATCAGCGTCACCGATCCGAACAGCGCATCCCACGGGTCGGGAATGACGTCGTTGATTTCCTGCGCCGTTCCCGTGCCGTTCAGCACGTCCACGGCGAGCGTCACCTGGGTGCGGACGCGGTCCACCGGCACGGGATTGATCGTCCCGCCGTCGATAAGTACGCGGCCCCGGTGCAGCACGGGGCGCAACGCGCCGGGGATCGCCATCGAGGCCGCCACCGCCGGCAGGAGGGGTCCCTCCGAGAAACCGACATCGATCCGCTCGTAATAGTCGGTCGCGACGACGGTCAGCGGAATGACCAGATCCGCGAAGCTCTCGGGCAGGGAGGGCGGCAGGAAGGCCGCGAGCAGCCGCTCCGGATCGACCAGCACCGGGTTGGTCAGGCCTGAGCGCAACAGGTCGGAGAAGCGCCCGACGCGCGCGGCGAAGAGACGGCGCAGGACCTCCGGCTTCATCCTGAGCGCGTCGAGAGCATAGGCGCGCATGTCGCGCCCGCTCATGCCGGAGCAATAGCAGGCGCCGATGATCGCGCCGATGGAGGTGCCGGCAACCTCGGCCGGCCTGAGGCCGAGCTCGTCCAGCGCCTCGATGACGAGGATGTGGGCAAGCCCCTTGGCGCCACCGCCGCCAAGGACAAGCCCGAGGGAGGGAACGGTCAGGTCACGCTTTGGCGTGGGGTCGTCGGTCATGGCGCGATCCTAGCCGAGCCCTTGGCGGAGCGGGAGCCATCGATGCCGAGGTCAGGCTTGCGGTGCGCCCGCTGGCGGGGTTTCATCGCCACCCCAATGCGGCGGATGAACCATGATCGACCTGAGCACCCTCTCTCCTGCCTTCGACCCGGCGAATGCACCCGCCGACGCGCTGGCGGTCAACGCCGCCATCCTCAAGCGCCTCGAGGACTGGGACAGCTGGGCCCATCCGCCCGCCACGATCCGCCAGATGCGGCGCGAGGGTCGCGGCGCTTTCCCCGCGCCGGTGCTGTCGCCGCGCGCCAGGACCATGACGATTGACGGCCGCCATGGCCCGATCGGCCTGCGCATCATCGCTCCCGAGAGGCCGAAGGGCGTCTATTTTCACATCCACGGCGGCGGCTGGGTGCTTGGCAGCGTCGACCAGCAGGACCCCTGGCTGGAACGTTTCGCCGACCGCAACGACATGGCCTGCGTGTCCGTCGACTACCGCCTCGCGCCGGAGCATCCCTATCCCATGGGGCCGGACGACTGCGAGACCGCCGCGCTCTGGATCGCCCGCGAGGCCAGGAGCCTGTTCGGCACCGACCGCATGGTGATCGGCGGAGAGAGCGCCGGCGCGCACCTCTCGGTCGTGACCCTCCTCAGGCTGCGCGACCGTCATGGCATCATGCCCTTCCACGGCGCCAACCTGCACGCCGGCTGCTACGATCTCGCCCTGACGCCCTCGGTCCGCCGCTGGGGGGCCGAGAAGCTCGTGCTCAACACCCGCGACATCGAGATGTTCGTGCGCCACTTCCTGGTGCGCGGCGGCGATGTCCGCAGCCCGGACATCTCGCCGCTCCATGCCGATCTCGCCGGCATGCCGCCGGCTCTCTTCACCGTCGGCTCGCGCGATCCGCTGCTCGACGACACGCTGTTCATGGCGCCCCGCTGGGCTGCGGCCGGCTCCCGGGCCGAACTGGAAGTCTACCCGGCCGGCTGCCACGTCTTCATCGGCTTCCCCGGCTCCAACAGCGACCGCTGCCTCGACCGGATCGGGGGCTTCATGGCGGAGGCCTGCGCCGGCTGACCGGACCTATTCGGCGGCCTGCTTGCGCACCCGCCACTGGGCGAGGAGGGCGCGGAGCGCCGCCGGCTTCACCGGCTTGTTCAGGAGGTGGACGTTCCGCGCCACGGCCATCTCGCGGACCTCCTGGCTGCGATCCGCCGTGATGAGGACCGCCGGCAGGCCGAGGCCGAAGCGCCAGCGAAGCTGCGTCACGACGTCGAAGCCGTTGCCCTCGTCGAGGTGGTAGTCGACGATCACGACGTCGGGGGCGATCTGGCGCTCGTTGAGGATGTCGTGCGCCTCGTGCCAGCCGGCAGCCACCATGGTGTCGCATCCCCAGCCGGTCAGCAGCACCTGCATGCCCTCGAGGATCTTGGGTTCGTTGTCGATGGCCAGGACGGTCAGGCCGTCGAGCGGGGCCGCAGCGATAGGCGCCTGCTGCGGTCCGGGCGCGGCCGCCGGCAGCGCCGGGGCGATCGGCACGACGACGGCGAAGGAGGACCCCCGGCCGACCTTGGACTTCACGGTGAGCCGGTGCTCCAGCACGCGGGCGATACGCTCGACGATCGACAGGCCGAGCCCGAGGCCGCGGGCGATCTTGGCGCCCTGCTCGAGCCGTTGGAACTCCTGGAAGATGATCCTCTGCTTGGCCTGGGGAATGCCGGGGCCGGTATCGTGCACCTCCAGCGACAGCTTCTTGCCGCGGCGGCGGCAGCCGACGAGGACGCCGCCGGAGCCCGTGTACTTGATCGCGTTGGACACGAGGTTCTGCAGCAGGCGTCGCAGCAGCCTGCGGTCGGAGTGGACGGCGAGGCTGGTCGGCACGAAGCAGAGCTTCAGACCCTTCTGCTGGGCCAGCGGCGCGAATTCGACCGCGAGCTGGCGGAACAGCTCGTCGATCCGGAAGCTTGCGATCTCCGGCTTCATGGCGCCGGCATCGAGGCGTGAAATGTCGAGCAGGGCGCCGAGGATCTCCTCGACCGCCTCCAGCGAGGCGTCGACATTGTCGACGAGGCGCCGGTCGTCGCCCTCGGCGCGCCGCTCGACCAGGCTCGTCGTATAGAGGCGCGCGGCATTCAGCGGCTGCAGGATGTCGTGGCTGGCCGCTGCCAGGAAGCGCGTCTTGGACAGGTTCGCCTCGTCCGCTTCCTGCTTGGCCTGGGCCAGCTCGGCGTTGAGGCGGGTGAGTTCCTCGGTGCGCTCGCGCACGCGCCGCTCGAGCGTCTCGTTGGCCCGCTCCAGTTCCTCGGCGGCAGCGACGCTGGCGGTCACGTCGGTGTAGGTGGTGACGATGCCGCCGTCCGGCAGCCGCGCCGCGCGTACCTCGATGAAGAGGCCCAGCATGGAGAGGCGCTCGATCTGGGGTTCCTCCGCGCTGAGAAGGCGTCCCGCGCGTTCCGAAACCAGCTTGTCGATGTCGCCTGGGCCGAACTCGCCGCGGACCGCCAGTGCCCGGAGGATCTTGTCAAAACCTGCGCCGATATGCAGCGTTTCCGAAGGAAGAGCGAGAACCTCGGCAAACGGCCTGTTCCACACCATCAGCTTGCCATCGGCGTCGAAGACGCTGACGCCTTGCCGGGCGTGCTCGAGCGCGGTCTGCAGGACCTCGCGATTGTACTGCATCGCGGCGTTGGCATCGTCGAGCAGCTTGAGCGCGTCGGTGGTCGAGACGGACCGCTTCTTGAGGAGCAGCGACAGCACGAGGCGCGAGGAGGCGGTACCGATCGCCGAGGCGAGAAGCCGTTCCGAATATCGCAGCAGGTCGATGTCGGCCTCGGCCTGCCCCTCGAGGGGGACGCCGTTCTCCACGGCATAGCTGGCAAAGGCGGCATGGGTTCGCTCGGCGCCGAGATAGCGGGCGACCGTCGAGCGAACCTCTTCCACCGTCACCGCGCTGCGCCAGAGCCGGAAACTCGGCGCGTAGTCGGACTGGGGGGACGGCACGAAGACCTTGGCCTGAAGAAGTTCGATGGCCGATGGCCGCCGCCACAGCGAGACGCCGACGAACAGCGTCACGTTGACCAGCAGCGACCAGAAGACGCCGTGAGCGAGAGGCGCGAGATCGACGAGACCGAAGAGATTCTGCGGCCTGAGGGCATCGATGCCGAGGGGGCCGAGCGTGACGATGGACGCCGGCAGGGCGCCGGTCGTGGTGAGCATCGGTACGAGCAGCGTATAGCCCCACACGGCAAGGCCGGCCGCCATGCCGGTCACGGCGCCGCCGGCATTGGCCCGCCGCCAGAAAAGCCCGCCGAAGAAGGCTGGGGCGAGCTGGGTGACGGCGGCGAAGGACAGGAGGCCGATGGAGGCGAGCTGCGCCTCGCCGGCGACGCGGTAGTAGAGATAGGCCGCGATCATCACCGCGAAGATGATGGTGCGGCGGATCATCAGGATCGTCGGGCCGAGGTCGCTGCGATCCTCGGCCGAACTCTCGCCGGCGAGGAGCCGGCCGCGGAAGTTCAGCAGCGAGGGAATGACCACGTCGTTGGAGATCATGATCGACAGGGCGACGGAGGCGACGATGACCATGGCGGTCGCGGCCGAGAGGCCGCCGATGAAGGCCGCGAGGGTCAGAATCTCGTTGCCGCGCGACAGGGGCAACGCCACGACCGTCATGTCGCTGTCCATCGAGCCTGGCGGGAAGACCAGGAGGCCGGCCACGGCGATCGGCACCACGAAGATGTTGATCAGCACGAGATAGAGCGGAAAGAGCCAGGCGGCACGGCGGATCTCGGTCTCCGAGTGGTTCTCCACGACGCCGACGTGAAACATGCGCGGCAGCAGGATGCCGCACGAAAACGACAGCACGCTCATCGTGAAGAAGGTGGAGAGGTCCGGCCAGCGCAGCACCGAACTGACGATGTCCGGCCTCGCCAGCGCCTTGCCGAACAGGTCGGAAAAGCCGTTGAACATCACGTAGGTGGTGTAGAGGCCGATGGCGAGGAAGCAGACGAGCTTGACGATGGACTCCGTCGCCACCGCCAGGATCAGGCCGTCCTGGTGCTCGGTCGCATCGGCATGGCGGGTGCCGAACAGCATGGCGAAGGCGGCCATCGACATAGCCACCACGAGGGCGAGATCACCGAAGAAGGGCAGTTCCTGGGTGACGTTGACGATCTCGTCCGGCCTGATCGTGGTCATCAGCGACGACGAGACAGCCTTCAGCTGGAGGGCGACATAGGGCACCGTGCCGACCGTGACGATGAGGCAGACCATGGCCGCCACCGCCTGGCTCTTGCCGTAGCGCGCTCCGATGAAGTCGGCGATCGACGTGATGTTCTGCGCCTTGGCGATCCGAACGACCCGCCTGACGAGGGGCCAGAACAGTGCGAAGAGCAGCATGGGCCCGACATAGATGGCGAGAAAGTCGAAACCGCTGCGCGAGGCCAGACCCACCGACCCGAAGAAGGTCCAGGACGTGCAGTAGACGGCGAGCGACAGGGGATAGATCCAGGTCTGGCTTTGCCGGATGGCCTTTTCCTGCACCCGTCGGCGATCGCCCCAATAGGCGACGACGAACAGCGCGCCAAGATAGGCGAGCGCGGTCAGGATGATGACGAAGCCCATGCTCATGGGTGCGCATTCACGGCGGCACGGCCGCCCCTCTGGTGGGACTGGGAGTTCATCACGCCGGGCACGTGACTGTCCACCAGCGCATGGCATTCCCCAACGGAAGGGCATTGCCTTCCCCACCCGCATCGCGGATCGTGACCGGGCGGTGCCGCTGCCGGCATGCCACAGAAGGAGGCCACCCAGTGCTCAAGGAATTCAGGGAATTCGCCCTCAAGGGCAACGTCGTCGACCTCGCGGTCGGTGTCATCATCGGCGCGGCCTTCGGCAAGATCGTCGAATCGATCGTCGGCGACCTGTTCATGCCGATCCTCGGCGCCATCGGCGGTTTCGACTTCACCAACTACTTCCTGGCGCTGAGCAAGTCGGTCACCGCCACCAATCTCGCCGATGCGCAGAAGCAGGGCGCCGTCATCGCCTATGGCCGCTTCATCACCATCGCCATCAACTTCATGATCATCGCGGCGGTCATGTTCATGGTGGTGAAGGGCATGAACAGGCTGAAGCGTCAGGAAGCCTCCGCACCGGCCGAGCCGCCGGCGCCGCCAGCCGACGTGGTGCTGCTGACGGAGATCCGAGATCTTCTGAAGAAGTAGGGCGAGAATTCAGGCGGGACGCAGGAACAGAAGCTGCGTCTCGCCAGCCTCCCGTCGCTCTTCCAGGGCGAACCCGGTCGGGATCGCGACCGTGACATCCGCCGCCTCCTCGACGACCACCAGAGCATCGCTGGTGAGCCAGCCGCCACTGCGCGCGCTCTCCAGAGCCCTTTCGGCCAGCCCCTTGCGGTAGGGCGGATCGCAGAACATCAGCGTGAAAGGCTCGAATGGCGCCAGCGCGCCGAGCTTGGTCGCATCGCGCTTGAGCAGGCCGGTGACGCCCGACAGTCCCATGGCGTCGACATTGCCGCGGATCAGCCCACGCGCCTCGGCGCTCTGGTCGACGAAGGCGGCATAGAGGGCCCCGCGCGACAGGGCCTCGAGCCCCAGCGCGCCGGTGCCGGCGAAGAGATCGATGACCCGTGCGCCGTCGCACGGGTCGCCATAGCCATGGGCGAGCACGTTGAACAGGCTCTCGCGCAGCCGGTCCGACGTCGGGCGGATCGCGTCCGACTTCGGTCCGAGCAGGCTGCGCCCGCGAAACTTGCCGCCGACGATACGCAAGGGCTAGCGGTCCCGCTTGCCCCCGCCGGGGCGACCACCCGGCTTGCCGAAGGGCTTGCCCCCCGGCTTGCCGCCGAAGCTCTTGCCGCCCGACGGACGATCGCCATAGGGGCGGTCGCCGCGGCCACCGCCGAAGCTCTTGCCACCCGAGGGCTTGCCGCCGAAGGAACGCTCGCCCGAGGGCCGGTCGCCGTACGACTTGCCGCCCGACGGACGGTCGCCGAACGAACGCCCACCGGACGGACGGTCGCCGAAGCTCTTGCCGCCGAAGGGCTTGCCGCCGCGCGGACGGTCACCGTCCGGCCGGTCGCCGAAGCTGCGCTCGCCGCGCGGCTTGAAATCGCGTCCGCCGCCCCGGTCATCGCGGTCGCCCCAGGGCTTGAAGTCGCGGCGCGGTGCATCGCCGTCCCTGTCGCGGAACGGACGATCGCCGCGGGGCTTGAAGTCGCGGCGCGGTGCATCGCCGTCCCGGTCGCGGAACGGACGGTCGCCGCGGGGCTTGAAGTCGCCGCGTGGAGCATCGCCATCCCGGTCGCGGAACGGCCGGTCGCCGCGGGGCTTGAAGTCGCCGCGCGGAGCGTCGCCATCCCGGTCGCGGAACGGCCGGTCGCCGCGGGGCTTGAAGTCGCGGCGCGGGGCATCGCCGTCGCGGTCGCGGAACGGCCGGTCGCCGCGGGGCTTGAAGTCGCCGCGCGGGGCATCGCCGTCCCGGTCGCGGAACGGACGATCACCGCGGGGCTTGAAGTCACGACGTGGCGCATCGCCGTCCCTGTCGCGGAACGGACGGTCGCCGCGCGGCTTGAAGTCACGGCCACCGCGGTCGTCGCGATCGCGGAACGGGCGTTCATCGCGGGTCCACGGCGAAGAGCTGGCGCTTCTCGAAACGCTCGACGCTCGGCTCCCGCCTCGTCGCCGCCGACCTTCTCCACCCGCACGCGGCGGCCACGGGAATCGGTCAGCGGCGCGCCGCGCTTGAAGTCGCGCTCGCCGGCCTCGTCGCTGCGTCCGCCCTTGTAGCCGGGGCGGGCCTTGTTGCGCGGCCCGAAGTCGACCGCCTCGCCGTCGCGCCAGACCCGCGGCCGGTTGCCGAAGCGATGCTCCGGGCTCTTGCCGGCGGAACGATCATCGTCCCGGTCACGGCCGAAGCGCCCGCCGCGATCGTCGTCCCGCGCGAAACGGCCCGGCCGCGCGTCGCGGTCGCCGAAACGCTTGGGCCGGTCCTCCCGGTCGCCGAAACGGCCCGGACGCTCGCCACGATCCTCGAAGCGGGCCGGACGGGCACCGCGCTCCGGGCGGCCCTCGGGGCGGCCCTTGCGACCGCCGCGCTCCTCGCGCTCGCCGATCTTCTCGAAGACCGGTCGGTCGAACTCGACGCCGGCGAGCTCCGAAAGCTCCTCGCCGAGCTGGTCGCGCAGCACGCGAGTCCTGATTTCGTCCACCTCGCCCTCCGGCAGCTCGCCGAGCTGGAACGGCCCGAAGGAGACGCGGATAAGGCGGTTCACGTCGAGCCCGATGGCGCCGAGGACGTTCTTGACTTCGCGGTTCTTGCCCTCGCGCAGCGACAGGGTGAGCCAGCTGTTGGATCCCTGCACGCGATCGAGTTCGGCCTCGATCGGCCCGTACTCGATGCCATCCACCTCGATGCCCTGGCGCAGCCGGTCGAGCGTTGCCTGATCGACGCTGCCATGGGCACGCACGCGGTAGCGCCTGAGCCAGCCGGTCGCCGGCAGGGCGAGCACACGGGCAAGGCCACCGTCATTGGTGAGCAGCAGAAGCCCCTCGGTGTTGATGTCGAGGCGACCGACGGTGACGACCCGCGGCAGATCCTCCGGCAGGCGGTCGAAGATGGTCGGGCGACCTTCCGGGTCGCTGGTCGTGGTCACGAGGCCAGCCGGCTTGTGATAGAGCCACAGGCGGGTGCGCTCGCGCTCCGGCAGCCTCTCGCCGTCGACCAGCACGACATCGCGTTCCGTCACGTTGACGGCCGGCGACTCGAGCACCGTGCCATTGACGCTGACGCGGCCGGCCTCGATCCACTCCTCCGCCTCGCGGCGCGAGCAGAGGCCGGCACGGGCCAGCACGCGGGCAATGCGCTCCTCGCCGCGGTTGACCGGCTCGAAGGACCGATCGCGCTCGCGCGGAACGGAATTGCGGTCGCGCTTGCCACGCTCCTCGCCGAAGTCGCGCTTCGGCCGGTCGTCGCGGTCGAAGCGGCGCGGCCGCTCTTCGTCACGCGCCCGCCCGGCATGCTGCTTCTTCTTGTCGATCCCGGCCTCGCGGGCGAGGGCCTTCACCACCGGATCCTCGTCGATGTCGTCGAGGAAGGCGGGGACATCGCCCGGCACGTCGATCGGGTCGTAGCTCTCCTCGGCGACAGCGCGGCCCTTGCGGGCGGCCTTAGCAGCCTTGGCCGGCTTTGCGGCGACAGTCTCGGCCTCGACGGCGGCCGGCGCGGCAGCGGCCTCGGCCGTCCCGACCGCAGCGGCCTCGGCCTTCGGGGCCTTCGCCTTGGCGCGGCTGGCGGCCGGCTTGGTGGCGGGCGTCTCGGCGCTGGACGTCTTGGCGGCGGATGCCTTGGCTGTGGTGGCCTTGGTCGCAGCGGCTTTGGTCGTCTTGGCAGCGGCAGTCGCGGCCTTCGGCTTCGCGGTCTTCGTTGCGGTCTCGATCGGAACGGCGGGGGCCTCCGCCTTGGCCACCTTCGTCGCGGCCTTCGGGGCCTTGGCGGGCTTGGCTGCTGCGGGCTTGGCCTCGGCGGCCTTCGTCGCCTTGGGCTTCACGGCCTTCGGCGCGCTCACGGCGGCCTTGACGGATGTCTTCGCGGTGGCCGGCTTGGTCGCTGCGGCCTTTGCCTTCGTCGCCTTCACCGTCGCGGTGGTGGCCTCTGAATCGGTTTCGTCGTCCGGCTGGGGGCCGGACGGTCATCGTCGCGCTTGCGGGGCATGGGGTTCTCGTGAGATCGGGTTGTCGCGGCGCCGTCCGGCGTGCGCGGCCGGGTACCCCGGCAGGAAAGCGGGCGTGTAACACGAACGGGACGAAATGGCGAGAGAGGCCGATTCGCCGCTGCCGGATATCGTCAACGAGCCGATGCAGATCGCCCTCGAGGAGGCGCGTGCAGCCGCAGCGCGCGGCGAGGTGCCTGATCGGCGCGTGTCGTCGGCGCGCGACGGCGCCGTGCTCGCCGCGCCGGCAATCGCACACTGAGCCGGACCGCGATCCGACCGCCCATGCGGAAATTCTCGCCATTCGCGCCGCCTGCGCCGCCCTGGGCTGCGGAACGGCTGCCCGGCTGCGACCTCTACGTGACCCTTGAACCCTGCCCGATGTGCGCCGCAGGCCATTTCCTTCGCCCGCATCCGCCGGCTCTATTTCGGCGCGGCCGATATCAAGGGCGGGGCGGTCGAGAATGGTGTGAGGCTCTATGCCCAGCCGAGCTGCCACCACCGGCCTGACGTCTACGGCGGTCTGAGCGAGACGGTGTCGGCGGAACTGCTGCGCGACTTCTTCCGCGACCGCCGCTGATCCTCACGCGCCCGGGCGCGAGCCGTGGCGCGTGTCGCGCGCGATCATCCGCGTCAGGATGATGACCGGTACGATGCCGATGGCGACGATGACGAGAGCCCCGGTCGAGGCCTGCGCCAGGCGCTCGTCCGAGGCCAGATTGTAGACGCGGATCGCCAGCGTATCGAAATTGAAGGGACGGACGATGATGGTCGCCGGCAGTTCCTTCAGCACGTCGACGAAGACCAGCAGCGCCGCCGTCAGCAGCGAGCGCCTGAGCATC
Organism: Phreatobacter sp.; assembly: GCA_965284145.1. Taxonomy (GTDB): domain Bacteria; phylum Pseudomonadota; class Alphaproteobacteria; order Rhizobiales; family Phreatobacteraceae; genus Phreatobacter. The sequence continues at coordinate 577,994 of CBDIRH010000003.1, read as the reverse complement.
GGGGCATGGATGGTGCGGGCGACGTTGGCGACGCTGGCGCCCAGCGTACGGGCCGCCGCGTCGAGCGAAGGCGGGATCTTGTGCAGCCCCGACTCCACCGGCCCGGCGGCCACCGCCAGGAAACGGACGAGATAGGCGTAGATGAGCGCGATGGCGGTGCCCGACAGGATAAGGCCGGTGCCTTTCCCGAAGCTTGCCTTCATCCAGCCGTCGAGTGCGTTGTCGAGGGCGCCGAGCGACATCAGGATGCCGACCGCGATGACCGTGCCGGGCACGGCATAGCCGATGCTGGCGACGCGGATCGCCGTGGTGGTGAGCGGGCCGGGCGCGAGGCGCCCGGCATAGGCGACGAGTGTCGCCGCCGTCACGACGATGAGCGCAGCGCCGCCGGCGAGCACGAAGGAATTGCGCGCAAATGACAGGAAGCGCTCGCTGAACAGCGGGTCACCGTCCACCCCGTGCAGCCGGATGAGAGCAGCGACCGGCAGGATGAAGCCGAGCAGCACCGGCAGTCCACAGGCGAGGATGGCGCCGAGGCCGGCGCGCGGACCGAGCTGCAGAGGCGCGATGCTGCGGTGCCGCCGCCCGCCGACACCGAAGCGGCGGCCTCTCCGGGCGATGAACTCGATGGCGACGAGCAGAAGGACGAAGCCGAGAAGGCCGGTCGCCAGCTGCCCGGCGGCGACCCGATCCCCGAGGCCGAACCACGTGCGGTAGATGGTGGTGGTGAAGGTGGTGACGCCGAAGTACTGGACCGTGCCGAAGTCGGCGAGCGCCTCCATCAGCGCCAGCGCAACGCCCGCAGCGATAGCCGGGCGCGCCATGGGCAGGCCGACGCGGAAACAGGCCGACCAGGGGCTCGCGCCGAGGGTGCGTGCTGCTTCCAGCACGCAGGTCGACTGGTCGAGGAAGGCGGCGCGCGCCAGCAGATAGACGTAGGGGTAGAGCACCAGGGTGAGCATCAGGCTGACCCCGGCGAGGTTGTGAATCTCCGGAAACCAGTAGTCGCCGCGCGACCAGCCGAAAGCCGCGCGCAGGCCGCTCTGGATCGGACCGGCGAAGGCCATGGCGTCGGTATAGGCATAGCCGATGATGTAGGCCGGGACGGCCAGTGGCAGCAGCAGCGCCCATTCGAGCACCCGGGAGCCGGGAAACCGGCAGAGCGTCACCAGCCAGGCAGTTCCTACGCCGATGATCGCCGTGCCGGCGCCGACCATCAGCATCATCCCGATGGTGTTGAGGACGATCTCGGCGAGCACGGTCTCGGCCAGATGGGCGATCGCCCCGCCCGCCGGTTGCAGCACGGTGAGGGCCACGGCCAGGATCGGCATGGCGATGAGGCCTGCGAGCGCCAGGGTCAACGCGAGAAACGCGTTGCGCCCGGTCATGACGACCGGGCGCTGGCGGGTTTCGCGGGAATGGACGAGGGCGGCGTCGGTCAAGAGTTCACTTCCAGCCCGCGCGATCCATGATCTTCAGCGCCTCGGCATTGTTGCTGCGCGAAGACGCGGGCGTTGAGCTGGTCTTCCGTGAACTGGTGCCGAGCGACTGACAGCTCGGCCGAGCGGCGCCACGCCGGCACACCACCGGATACTCCGAGTTGCCCTCGGCGAAGTAGCTTCTGGGCCTGACGGCGACGACCAGGTACTCCAGGAAGGCCTTCACGGCGCCGACGGCCTTGTTGGGCGCATGCTTCGCGACACCGGCGCCGCCGCTGATGTTGACGTGCGTGCCGCGGTCGCCCTGGTTCGGGAACACGACGCGCAGCTTCGCCACGACGGCCGTGTCCTCCGGCTTCGACGACTTGGCGAGGCTGCCGAAATAGTAGGTGTTGGCGACGGCGATGTCGCCCTCGCCGCGCGGCGGCCGCCTTGATCTGGTCGGTGTCGCCGCCGCGCGGCGGACGGGCCATGTTGGCCACCACACCGCGTGCCCAGGCCTCGGTCTTCTCCGGCCCGTAGCGCGGCCAGCATCGCGCCGGTCAGCGACTGGTTGTAGACGTTGGCTGGAGGCACGGATCAGCACCTTGCCCTTCCATTTCGGCGTCGGCGAGATCCTCGTAGGTCCTGGATGCGCGCCGTCCGCCGGCACCTTGTCCTTGTCGCACCATGCATGCACGCGGGCGCGGGTCGAAAAACCGAACCAGTTGCCGTCGGGGTCGCGCAGGTTCGCCGGGATGCGGCTGGCGAGCACCGGCGAGTTCAGCGGCTGCAGCAGGCCCATGCCCACGGCTTTCTCGATGCGTCCGGCATCGACGGTGATCAGCACGTCGGCGGGGGAGTTGGCGCCTTCGCTCTGCATGCGGGCGAGCAGTGGGTCCTCGCCGGCCTCGACCCGGTTGATGGCGATGCCGGTCTGCTTGGTGAAGTCGGAATAGAGCGCCTCGTCGGTGTCGTAGTGGCGCGAGGAATAGAGATTCAGCGTCCGTGTCTGCGCCCTGAGGAAGGCCGGAGAGGCGAGAAGAAGGGTGGCACCGCCGAGGAGGGCGCGGCGCGTGGGTGAGGTGATCATGGGGGTCTCCACCGGTCGTCCCGGGGTGCGGGACATCTCTCGATTGGCCACGCCATTGGCGCGAAACCTGTCGTCACGCATCATAATGGGGCTGATTTTCGTAACAAGATGCCGCGATAACATTGGAATTGCTCCAAACTTCTCCTTGGAACGGCTCTAGATGGTGAAATTTGTTGTCAGAATTAATCCACTTATGCGGGGGCCGCCCGCGGCGGCACCGGGGGCCGGCCATCGGCGCAGAATTGACAAAGATCAAAAATTTCCGGGACGATCCCGCAGCACCAGCCGAGATCAGCGCCGGCCGCTCGCCGCGAAGGCGCCGCTGCAGGCGATGAAGTGGTCGGTCCGGAACTTGCGATCGGCCCGTCCATAGACGAGGGGCGAGCCGTCCGGCTGGGTCATGCAGCCACCGGCCGCAGCCAGCACCGCGTGGGCGGCCGCGATATCCCACTCGGTAATTGACGCGAAGCGGACGCTGACATCCGCCTCGCCCTCGGCGATCAGCGTGTACTTGAGCGAGGAGCCGACCGGGCGACGCGCGGCGATGCCTCGCTCGAGGTAGTATGCCTCGCTGGCGGCATCGGGATGGGAGCGGCTGACGAGGGCGACCGGCCCGGACGCGGGCAGAGGACGCGTCGTGATCGGGCGACGATCGCGCGCCTGGGCCATCGCCACGCCGGGTGCCAGCGTCATCGCCTCGGCACCATGTCCCGCGCCGATCCACAGGCGCGACAGGGCAGGGGCGCCGACCACGCCGGCGACCGGGCGCCCGTTGGCGATCAGGCCGATGTTGACGGTGAATTCGCCGTTCTGGTTGACGAACTCGCGGGTGCCGTCGAGCGGGTCGACCGCGATGAGGAGGTCTGTCGTTTCGGGCCAATGGCCGGCTGCCGCGGCTTCTTCGGCCAGCACGGGAACGCCCGGCAGCAGTCGCGCAAGCCCGGCCAGGATGACCTCCTCGGCCGCATGGTCGGCAGCCGTCACCGGGGACCCGTCGCCCTTCAGGGTCGCCGCGCCGCCGTAGTGGGCCATGATGCGCGCACCGGCCTCGCTTGCCAGCGTGCCGAGGGCGTCGAGCAGGTCGGGGTCGTCAAAGGGAGGGGTCATCAGGCCTGACTAGGCCAAGATTCTCCGAGGGGAAAGCGTCCGTTCCGGGGACAGGGCGTCAACGCTTTCCTAACCGCCTTTCTTCGCAAGGCGTTCACCCGGCTCGGCGATGATGAATGCCTCGTTAGGGACATTCCCCGAATTTTCGGACATTGCCGATGAGTGTTGCGTTCGGCACACACCGCCCGGGTCGACGGGCATTCAGATGGTTCGCCTTCATCGTGGCCGGGCTGACGCTCGCCGCCTGCGGTCGCTACGCCTATGAGCGGCGCGAGCAGTGGCGTTCCGACCTCGAGAGCCGCTGCATGGCTTCCGGGGCCGTGCAGATGTCGCGCTACGTCCAGCGAACCAACACGATCAACGGCCCAGGCACTTGCGGCATGGACTATCCGCTGCGCGTTGCCGCCCAGTCGCGCGGTCAGGTCGCCTACAGCCGGCCGCAGACGCTCGCCTGCCAGATGGTGCCGACGGTCGACCGCTGGGTGGACAACGTCGTGCAGCCCGCGGCGCAGCGCTGGTTTGGCGCCACTGTCGTCGAGGTCAAGGCCGGCTCCTATTCCTGCCGCGGCATTCGCGGAGGTCGCCGGGTCGCATGTCCGAGCACTCCTACGGCAATGCTCTCGACGTCTTCGCCTTCGTGCTGTCGAGCGGACATACCGTCCAGATCCGCCAGCACTGGCGGGGCGATACCGCGGAATCGGGGTTCCTCCGCGAAATCTTCGTGCGCGCCTGCGATCACTTCACCACCGTGCTCGGCCCGGGCGCCGATCCCTTCCACTACGACCACTTCCATCTCGACCTCGCCCGTCACGATCCGCGCTGGACACGGCGTGTCTGCCGGCCGCGACCCGAAACGGTGCAGATGCTGCAGCCGGCGGCGCCATCGGGCGGCTTCGGCTGGGGCTTCGGACGGCAGGGGACAATGATCCGCTGAGACGGCGGCCGGCCCGCCCTTCCGGCCGCCTTGCGCATCGCCTACATTCGGGCGGTGCCGCCACGGCCGCGGAGCGCCCCCGTTGCAGAACACGCTGCTCGCCATTGCCATCGCCCTCATCGCCGCCATCGTGACGGCGCTTGTCGGGCCTTGGCTGGTCGACTGGAACGCCCACAAGCCACGGATCGAGGCCGAGGCGTCCCGCCTGTTCGGGACACCCGTCCGCATCGGTGGCGACCTGAGCATTCGGCTGCTTCCGACGATCCGCGTCGATGCACGCGACGTGACGGTGGGCACCGACCGTGGCGGGGCGCGGATCGGACGTATCAGGGGAGAGCTCAGGGTTGCGCCCCTGTTGCGCGGCGAGGCCTCGCTGACCGCACTGCATATCCGCGACGCTGACGTCAGCCTGTCCCTGTCGTCGCTGCCGGGCGAGATCGTGCTGGTCGACGACCTGACCGTCGAGAATGCCCGGCTGTCCGTCGTCGACGCCACCGGGCCGGCCATGCTCGTCGCTGAGCGCCTGATGCTGACCGGTGAATCGCGTGGCGCGAAGGGGCCGGTGAGGCTCGAGGGTTCGGCTGCGGTCGGTGAGTCTGCTCTGCCGCTCCACCTGTTGATGAGCCTGACCGACAGCGGCGCCCTGGCGCTCCGCCTGCGCGTGCCCGAGCGCCCCGATGGTCCGGCGATCGAGGCGGAGGGCACGATCGGTGACGCAGGCCGGCCGCGGTTCGACGGCGACCTCGTGTTGTCCGGCCACTCCGGCCGCCTGCCATGGCGCGTCGCGGGAGCTGTCGCGCTCACCTCGCAGGCCCTGGTGATGCAGCGGGCTGAGGCGCAGGCGGGGTCAGGCGACCGGATCGTGCGGGCCGGCGGCTCCTTTCGCTATGCCTTTGGCGAGAGCGGAGGGCTGGAGGCAATCGTGACGGCGCGGCAGGTCGATCTCGACCGTCTGGTGGAAGGGCCGCGGCGCCTGCCGCGTGACGTGCTGAACGGCTTGCTGGCCGAGGTGCCGCACCTCGCATCGGGACGCATGCCGATCACGCTTGGTTTCGAGATCGGCGGCATGGTTCTCGGCGGCTCACAGCTCACCGACCTCAGGGGCGACGTCCGGTCGGGAACGGGTGGCTGGGCTGTCGAGCGCCTGTCGGCGCGCCTGCCGGGCGATTCCACCATCGACGCCGCCGGGCAGCTTTCCCTCGCCGGCGAGCAGGGCTTTTCGGGGACCCTGTCCGTCAATGCGGCGCGTCCCGCCGTGCTCATGGCCTGGCTCGACGGCCTGCAGGCGCCCGCCGGCACGCTGGACGATCCGATCCAGCTGACCACCCGCATGACCGTCGACGATGGCCGCCTCGTGCTCGACGACATCAGGACCCGCACGGCCGCAGGGCAGGCGACCGGTCGATTGGCGCTCGATGTTCCCGCCCTGGGCCGTCATGCCCTCCAGGCGCAGATCGACGCCGACGCCCTCGACCTCGATCTCGTGATGCGGCTCGCGCGCGGCGCCGGTGCGCGGCTCGACCCGGCGACCGATACGCGCATCCAGTTGCGCGCCCGCCATGCCAGCCTCGGCGGCTTGCTGGCGCGTGACCTCGACATCGCCATCGCCACGGACGGCCGCACCTTCGATGCCGAGCGGCTGCGCGTCGGCGACCTCGCGGGTTTCGGGCTGGATCTCACGGGCCGGCTCGACGGCCTCGGCGGACCGCTTGTCGGACGACTCGCAGGCCGCGTGCGGGCCACCAACATCGACGGGCTCGTGGCGTTGCTGAACCGCGACGAGCGGACCCGTGCCCTGGCGACCTGGCTCGGCCAGCGTGCCGCGGCGCTTGCCGGTGCCGATCTCGGCGTCACCTTTGCCGCCAGCGGCCGCTCGGCCCTCGGTCTCCGTGTCGAGGGACGCGTCGGCGACGCCACGTTGCAACTCGATGCCGCGGGTGCGGGCGATCCTGCCCGGCTACACGATCTCACCGGCCGCGCGACGGTGTCGCTCGATGCCCCGCGCGCAGACCAGATCTTCGCCCTTGTCGCTGGGACCGACGCGCCAGCCCCGACCCCCGAGGCGAGAACGCGCCTGACCGTCCTTCTGGAGCGGCCCGACTCCCTCTCGTGGCGGCTCAGCGGCGCGGCCGAGTCGGCCGGGAGCACCATCCGTTTCGATACGCAGAGCCGCGGAAGCCAGACGCAGGCCTCGGCCTCGCTGCGGTCGACGGATGCCTCGGCGCTGATGCCGCTCCTCGGAGTGCCGGCCGAGTTGTCCGGCCCGCTGCCCGCGACATTCGACCTGCGCGCCTCGGCCAGCGGCGCGGACTGGAAGACGGAGCAGGCCTCGGGCCGCATCGGCGCCACCACCGTCGTCGCCGATCTGTCCGGCCGCGGCGCTTTGGCGCGCGGGGAGGTGAGGCTCGGAGCCCTTTCGGGGGAGGCCACCCTGGCGATGCTGAGCGGACCGGCCTGGCTGATCGACACCGGTGCCGGGGAGTTCACCACCGCCGCCTTCGGCAGCACGATCCTTGAGCGGATCGACGTCGACATCGGGCTTGCGATCTCGCGGATCGGGCTCGGCGGCTACCCGCCCGTCGAGGATGTGACCGGCCGTCTCGTGCGACGCGGGCAGGGTTCCTCCCTGACGGACGTGCGGGGCCGCATCGGATCTGCCCGGCTGGCCGGGGAGGCGAAGGTGGACCGGTCTCCGCTGCGCACCCTCTTGTCGGCGAAGCTGCAACTGGACGGGGTGCCGGCGCGGCTCGCCCGGCCCGGTGCGGTGGGAGAGATGACGCTTGCGGCCGAACTTGCGGGAGAGGGCGCCTCGCCGGCTGCGCTCATGGCCAGCCTCAACGGCACGGGCCGCCTCGGCTGGTCGGCCGGGCGGGTCACGGGTGCCGACCCGTCGGCCCTGGCGCGCGTGACCCGGCAGGCGGAGCTGGCGCAGGACATGGGTCGCTCCATGACCGACATGGCCTTTGGCGCCGCGCTCGCCCAGGGGCTGACCGCCGACGTCGCGCGTCCGGCCGCGGTGTCGTCGCTGACCTGGTCGGGCCTGACCCTGAGGGCCGGGACGACAGGCTTCGACGTGCCGGGCGGCCGTCTGGCCTGGTCCGGCAGCGCCGACCTCGGAGAGGGGACGATCGCGGCGACCGTCCGGGTCGCGCCGGACCCCATCCCCGAGGCCGAGACCATGCCGGTCGTCGCCGTGCGCTTCGAGGGACCCGTGGGGGCGGCGAGGCGAGCCATCGATACCGACGACGTCTCGGGCTGGCTCGGCCTGCGGCTCGTCGATCGGGCGGCCATGCGCATCCGGATGACGGAGAGTGACCGCCTCGAGCGTGTCCGCCAGCGGGCCTTCACCCGCTACACGATGATCCCTCCGCCGCAGGTCGACATTCCGCCGCCCCCCATGCCGGGCCAGTTGTCGATCGAGCTGTTCGTGCCGCCGGCAGCACCTCAGGAGGCCCCTCGCGAGGCAACTCCGGTCCCTGCACCGCGACCCGTCGCAAGGCCCGCCGCCCCGCCGGCATCCGATCTTCCCGCGGTGGTGCGTCGCGCCCTCGACGGTGCGCGGCCCGCCGCGCCCCCTGCCGGGGCCCCCATGTCGATCCTGCCGCCGCTGCCTCCGGCGGTCGAGGTCGGGCCCGCTCCCGGGATGCGTCGCTGAAGGCCTTTCGCCGACGCGCGGCCTCCCCTATATTCGGGGTGCCGGGGCAACCCGGCTATGGCGATAAACGGCCATCGCAATAAACCTTTCGGACCCGGGGGCAGTACCCGGCGCCTCCACCAGAAGGGCCCTGACGGGGCCTTTCTGATGGGGGCGAAATAGGATCGACGAGGGTGTAAAGGGTGGGCTTTTGCTCGGCATGGTTCCGCCGTTATCGGGCCGTCTCAATAGTTGCCAACGACAACTATGCTCCGGTGGCTCGTTGCCGCGTAATGCGGTAATGGTAACCGAAATTCAAAGCCCTTGCGGGTAGCACCGTAAGGCGGGGTTCGGAGGCACCTGGCAACAGAAGCCTCCACTTCCCCCGTTTCATCGCGCGACTGGGGGAGGATGTTGTCCCGGGCCGCGCGACAAGGGGCGTCCGGTCGCACCAGGCGATCAGTCCAGCACATGCCGACAGACCTGATTCGATACGATCTTCTGGCCCAGGAAGCCCTGCGCGGCGTCGTCCGCCGCGTTCTGCGTCGACGCCGCCCGAGATCGGGCCTGCCCGGCGAGCATCATTTCTACATCACCTTCGACACCCGGGCGCCCGGCGTCAGGCTTTCGAACCGGATGCGGGACAAGTACCCGCTGGAGATGACCGTCGTCCTCCAGCATCAGTACTGGGATCTGATCGTCACCGAGCATTCCTTCGAGGTGGGCCTGTCCTTCGGCGGCATCCCGGAAAGGCTGCTGGTGCCCTTCGAGGCGATCAAGGGCTTCTTCGATCCCTCGGTGCAGTTCGGCCTGCAGTTCGAGGTCGCCGGCAGCGAGGGCGACAAGGCCGATCTCGGGGTGAGAGAGGTCTCCTCCGTGGCCGGAGGCTCGACGGAAGCCCCTGCGCCGGAGACGCCTCAGCCCGCCGCCCGCTCCGACGGTGCCGGCACGGCGCCGACGGACAAGGCCGACGCGTCCGCGGCTGAGGGCGATGGCCGCCCGTCCGGGGCCGAGGTCGTCAGCCTCGACAAGTTCCGCAAGAAATAGACGCGGGGGCGGAAGTTTCGCCTCGGGACGTCCGCCTGATCGCCCCCTCCCGCATGTCCCGGCGGCCCCTGTGGCGGTATCGAGGGAAGGTTTCCATCGCCTGCCGTCGTCGATAGAACGTTCGCGGCCGCAATTATGACGCGGACGAATGCCGAATTTAGCGGCGGCCTGTTCGATTCTCAGGGAACTTCGCCGCGCCCACGGTATTTGGATGATGTTATGGGTGATGTCGTCAATTTAAAGCGCGAGCGCAAACGCAAGGCCCGTCGGGACGAGGATCGTCTCGCCGACGCCAACCGTCTGCGTTTCGGCCGTCCTGCTGCTGAACGGAAGCTCGAAGAGGCGCGCGATGCGCTGGAGACCAGGCGGCTGGACGGTCACAAGCGCTCGGAGTGAATCTTCATGAAGAGCCATGTCGTCAAGCGATCGATCGTCGTCGAGGGGCACAAGACCAGCGTCAGCCTCGAGGATGAATTCTGGAGTGCGCTGAAGGAGATCGCGGCCGAGCGCCGCGAGACGCTGTCCGAGCTGGTGGGCCGCATCGACGGTGACCGGACGCACGGGAACCTCTCCTCGTCCATCCGCCTCTTCGTCCTCAATCACTACCGCGGAGAGCGGGCAGCAACCGCCTGACAGGTGGTTCTACCTACGGTGATTGCACATTTTTTTGCCCGCTCGGCCGAGACCCGGCGCTTGTGTTCGCGCGGTTGACATGATGTCATCCGCGCGCCAAAGCACCGGGCCAGAACGGTCCTGACAAGGTGTGCCGGAGCGGGGAGACGATGCAGGAAGACAACGGTAGCGTGGCTGCGGAAACGCGTGGTCTGGTCAAGAGTCCGCAGGACATGTTCGCCGGGCTCTTCATCATCGCCTTCGGGCTGTTCTGTCTGTGGGCGTCGTCGAACCTGACTGGCGGGCGCGGCGCAAATCTTGGCCCGGGCTCCTTCCCGCGCGGCCTGTCCTTCCTGCTGATGGGCGTCGGCATCATCATCATCGTTCAGGCGCTGACCGTCGTCGGCCCGCGCCTCGAGGCCTGGTCGATCCGCGGCCCCATCTTCGTCCTCGGAGCCGTGCTGTTATTCGCGGCGACGATCCGCGGCACCACGCTCAACATTCCGGGCATCGGCCGCACCGACATCCTTCCGCCGCTCGGCCTGGTCGTCGCCGGCCCGCTGACGCTGGTTATCGCAAGCCTTGCGGCCAACGAACGCAACTGGAAGCAGACGATCATCTTCGCCGCGGCGATGACGACCTTCTGCATCCTTCTTTTCAAGGTGGCCTTGCGGCTGCCGATTCCTGTTGCGCCTTGGGCCGGCTGGTAAGGGGCGCGCCATGGACATGTTCAGCAACCTGGCGCTCGGCTTCGGCGTCGCGCTCACCATCAAGAACCTCGGCCTCTGCTTCCTCGGCTGCATGATCGGCACGCTGATCGGCGTGCTGCCCGGCGTCGGTCCGATCGCCACCATCGCCATGCTGCTGCCGATCACCTTCGGCCTCGATCCGGTCGGCGCGCTCATCATGCTCGCCGGCATCTACTACGGCGCCCAGTATGGCGGCTCGACCACGGCCATCCTCGTCAACATCCCCGGCGAGGCGACCTCGGTCGTCACCGTGCTCGACGGCTCACCAGATGGCCCGCAACGGCCGCGCCGGTGCCGCCCTCGGCATCGTCCGCCATCGGCTCCTTCTTCGCCGGCTGCGTCGCCACCATCGTCATCGCCGCGCTTGACCGCTCCGCTGACCCGCGTCGCGCTCCTTTTCGGCCCGGCCGAGTATTTCTCGCTGATGGTCATGGGCCTGATCTTCGCCGTCGTGCTCGCGCGCGGCTCGGTGATCAAGGCCGTCGCCATGGTGCTCTGCGGCCTCATGCTCTCGACCGATCGGCCAGGACCTCGAGACCGGCGCCGACCGCATGACGTTCTCGTGGCCCGAACTGTCTGACGGCATCGACTTCGCGACCGTCGCCATGGGCATGTTCGGATTCGCCGAGATCCTCCGGAACCTCGAGAGCCCGGAGACGCGCGATGTCCTGAAGAACAAGATCGGCAGCCTGCTGCCGAACTGGGCAGAGATGAAGCAGTCGTTGCTGCCCGTGCTGCGCGGCACCGGCATCGGCGCGGCCCTCGGCATCCTGCCCGGCAACGGCGCCGTCCTCGGACCCTTCGCCAGCTACACGATCGAAAAGAAGATCGCCAAGGATCCGTCCCGCTTCGGCAAGGGCGCGATCGAGGGCGTCGCAGGTCCGGAGAGCGCCAACAATGCCGGCGCCCAGACCTCCTTCATCCCGCTGCTGACCCTCGGCATCCCTCCGAACGCCGTCATGGCGCTGATGGTCGGCGCCATGACCATCCACGGCATCGTGCCGGGTCCCCAGGTCATGGAGAAGCGCCCCGACCTCTTCTGGGGCATGATCGCCTCGATGTGGATCGGCAACCTCATGCTGCTCGTCATCAACCTGCCGATGATCGGCCTGTGGGTGAAGCTGCTGAAAGTGCCCTACCGCATGCTGTTCCCCTCGATCCTGATGTTCTGCTGCATCGGCATCTACTCGGTGAACAACAACCCGTTCGACGTGATGATCACCGCCTTCTTCGGCCTGGTCGGCTATGCCTTCATCAAGATGGGCTTCGAGGTCGCTCCGCTGCTGCTCGGCTTCGTGCTCGGCAAGCTGATGGAGGAGTATCTGCGCCGCTCCATCCTGATGTCGCGCGGCGACTGGTCGGTCTTCGTCGACGTGGTCAACCGGCCGATCTCGGCCGCGCTGATCGCCATCGCGGTGATCCTGATGGTGATCTCCTTCCTGCCGTCGATCACCAAGAAGCGCGAGACCGTCTTCGTCGAGTGATCCCGGTCCTCCAGGGGACGACTGTTCCGCCGGCGGCGCCCCTGGGTGCCGCCGGTTTCGTTTCGGCAGGCGTAACACCGCGGCACGGCGCAGCGTAGGTCTGTCCACAGGGAGCAGACGAGCTCTCGCCGGACGAAAGGGTCGACCATGCCGCCTGCCGCACGCCTCTCCCGACGCGCCTTCGGTCCTCTTCTTGCCGCCGTCTCGGTCCTGCTCTCCGCCGTGTCGGCGGTCGCCGGGCCGGAGGTCTACACGGCCACGCTGTCGAACGTCGCGGCTGACGGCTTCGACGTCGTCGCCTTTCACCGCGAGGGGCGTCCCGTGCCCGGAGATCCCCGCTTCACCCACCGGTGGAAGGAAGCCACCTGGCGCTTTGCCAGCGCCGAGGCGCGCGACGCCTTCGCTGCCGATCCCGCCCGCTACGCGCCGGCCTATGGCGGCCATTGCTCCTGGGCGGCTTCCCAGGGCTATCGCGCCTCGGGCGATCCGCGGCACTGGCGCATCGTCGACGGCCGGCTCTTCTTCAACTACGACGCCCGCGTCCACCGCACCTGGCTGACGGATGTGCCCGGCTTCGTCGCCGCCGCTGACCGCAACTGGCCGCGCATCCTGCGTTGAGCGCCGCTTTCATGTGGGCAGCGTGCCTCTCCCGCCTGTGCGCCGCTGCCAGGGGACCGGTTTCCGCGCTATAAACTCCCTCCACGGATTCGCCCGCCGGAGGCCGCGATGCGCCAGTACCATGACCTGATGGAGCATGTGCTCAGGCACGGCGCCCGCAAGGACGACCGTACCGGCACCGGCACGCTGTCGGTCTTCGGCCACCAGATGCGCTTCGACCTGTCGGAGGGATTTCCGATGGTCACCACCAAGAAGCTGCACCTGAAATCCATCATCCACGAGCTTCTCTGGTTCCTGAAGGGCGATACCAACATCGCCTATCTGAAGGCCAACGGGGTCTCGATCTGGGATGAGTGGGCTGATGCCGAGGGCAACCTCGGCCCGGTCTATGGCAAGCAGTGGCGGTCCTGGGCCACCCCGGCTGGCCGCAGCATCGACCAGATCGCCAACCTCGTCGCCATGCTGCGGAGGAACCCGGACTCGCGCCGCCTCATCGTCTCGGCCTGGAACCCTGCCGACGTCGAGGACATGGCGCTGCCGCCCTGCCACTGCCTGTTCCAGTTCTACGTGGCCGACGGCAGGCTCTCGTGCCAGCTCTACCAGCGCTCCGCCGACATCTTCCTCGGCGTGCCCTTCAACATCGCCTCCTACGCGCTGCTGACCCTGATGCTGGCGCAGGTCTCGGGCCTCAAGCCCGGCGACTTCGTCCACACCCTGGGCGACGCGCACCTCTACACGAACCACATCGAGCAGGCGGAACTTCAGCTCACCCGGCCCCTGCGTGCCCTTCCGGTCATGACGCTCAACCCGGCGGTGAAGGACCTCTTCGCCTTCACCTTCGAGGATTTCACCCTGACCGGCTACGATCCGCATCCGGCGATCAAGGCGCCGGTGGCGGTGTGACTGTCGCACTGGCATCCCTGCAGCGCCGGGTCGAGCGGATCAGCCGGCTCTATGAGACCGAGTTCGCCATCGAGCCGGGCGAGGACTGGATCATGTTCAAGTTGCAGGAGGAACTCGGCGAACTGACCCAGGCCTATCTGGCCGGCACGGGTCGCTCCCGCCACCGGCTCCACGGGGATGCAGCGCTTGAAGCGCTGGCGCGCGAACTGGCCGATGTCCTCGGGTTCACGCTGGCCCTGGCAGAGCGGATGGGCATCGATGCCGGCTCCGCACTGAACGACAAGTGGCTGAAATACGAGACGCGGGAATGACCCCCATCCTCGTCATCGCCGCCGTCGCCGCCAATGGCGCGATCGGCCGGGACAACAGGCTGCTCTGGCGCCTGAAGGCCGACATGGCGCATTTCCGCGCCACGACAGCCGGGTTGCCGCTCGTCATGGGCCGCAAGACCTTCGAGAGCTTCGGTGGCAGACCCCTGCCGAAGCGTCTCAACATCGTCGCCTCGCGCCAGCCCGGCCTGTCGCTGCCCGGGGCTGTCGTGACCGGCTCGCTCGACCAGGCCCTCGCCATCGCCCATGCCGAGGCCCTGCGCTCGGGTGCACCGGAAATCGCCGTGCTCGGAGGCGCCGATATCTACGCGCAGGCCCTGCCGCTCGCCGACCGCCTGGTCATCACCCATGTCGACGCCGCCCCCGAGGCCGACGCCTTCTTTCCGGCGATCGATCCCGCCGTGTGGCGCGGCAGGGAGCTGTCCACCCACCCCGCAGGTCCCGATGACGCCCACGCCTTCCGCGTCGTGGAGTATCGTCGCACCAGCGGCTGAACGACGCAGGGCGTCCCGGACAGGCCAGAATGGCGCATTCAGGCGCTCGGCCGCGTCGCGGAAGGTTCACCAAACCGTCGCTCCGGCGGCGTGTCGGACGCATGCCGCGTTGAAAGCGGCGTGGTGGTCTTCTATATCCGGACGGACCTTCCGGCGCCTCGAGGCGCCAGCACGGTCGTGGCCGTGCACCTGAGCGAGGACAGTTCATGCCGTGGAACAATCAAGGCGGCGGCGGCCCATGGGGCGGCGGCAGCAGCGGTGGCGGTGGCGGCGGTGGACCTCGCGGTCCCTGGGGCCAGGGTCCGCAGGGCGGCGGCGGGGAGGCGGCGGTCAGCCGCCTGACCTCGAGGAGCTCATCCGCAAGAGCCAGGAGCGGCTGAAGAACGTCCTCCCCGGCGGTGGCGGCAACATCGGCGCCAAGGGCATCGCCCTGATCGCCGTCCTCGGCATCATCATCTACGGGCTGACCGGCTTCTACACCGTCAGCCAGAACGAGGTCGGCGTGAACACCGTGTTCGGCCGTCACATCGGCAATGCGGCGCCGGGCCTCAACTGGAACCCGCCGGCACCCTTCGGCGTGGTCTACAAGGTGCCGGTCACCGACGTGCGGCGCACCGAGGTCGGCTACCGCTCCGGCGGCGGTCCGCGCGGCGCCAACCGCGAGGTTCTCGAGGAGAGCCTGATGCTCACCGGCGACGAGAACATCGTCGACATCGACCTCGAGGTTCAGTGGGACGTCAACGCGGCGCAGGTCGCCAATTTCGTCTTCCAGCTGCAGAACCCCGAGGGCACCGTGAAGGCGGTGGCCGAGAGCGCCCTGCGCGAGGCCATCGGCCGGCGCAACATCCAGAACGTGCTGACGACCGAGCAGGCGGCCATCGCCGCCGAGGTGCGCCAGATCATGCAGCGGATCATGGACGACTACCGTTCCGGCGTGAACATCCGCGTCGTGCAGCTCCTGTCGGCCCTGCCGCCGGCGCAGGTGCGCAACGCCTTCCTGGACGTGAACGCCGCCCAGCAGGACCAGACGCGCGTGCAGAACGAGGCCCGCACCTACGCCAATCAGGTGGTTCCGGAGGCGCGCGGCCGCGCCTCGCAGATCCTCCAGGAGGCCGAGGCCTATCGTGAACGGGTCGTCGCCGAGGCCAACGGTCAGGCCTCGCGCTTCAATCAGGTCTACGAGGAATATCGCCGCGCGCCGGCGGTGACCCGCGAGCGCATGTTCCTGGAAACCATGGAGCGCGTGCTCGGCAACACCGACAAGGTGATCATCGACCAGAGCGGCGGCAACTCCGTGCAGCCCTTCCTGCCGCTCGACCAGCTTCTGCGCCGGCCGACCCAGACCCCGGCTGCCCCGGCCGCCGCCGCGAGGACCCAGCGATGAACTCTTCGGTCAAAGCCATCCTCGGCATCGTCGCGGCCGTCGCGATCTTCGCCTCGGCCAACGCCTTCTTCATCGTCCAGATGACGCAGCATGCCATCGTGCTGCGCTTCGGCCAGGTCGTGCGGGAGCCGATCAGCGAGCCGGGCCTCTACTTCAAGGTGCCCTTCATCGAGAACGTCGTGACCGTGGACAAGCGCGTCCTCGATCTCGACCTGCCGGTCCAGACCGTGCTCTCGACCGATCGTCAGAACCTCGACGTCGACGCCTTCGCCCGCTATCGCATCACCCAGCCGCTGCGCTTCTTCCAGACGGTGCGTACGGTGCCGAACGCCAACACGCGTCTCGCCAGCTTCGTCAACTCGTCGATGCGTAACGTCATCGCGGGAGCGACCATGACGCAGCTCATCCGCACGGAACGCGACCGGCTGATGAACCGCATCCAGGAAGACGTGAACCGTGAGGCGACGACCCTCGGTGTCGAGATCGTCGACCTGCGACTGACCCGGGTCGACCTTCCCCAGGTCAACCAGGAGGCGGTGTTCAACCGGATGCAGACGGAGCGTCGCCAGGAGGCGGCCGATCTGCGCGCCACGGGTAACCAGGCGGCCGTGACCATCCGCGCCCGCGCCGATCGCGAGGTCGTCGGCATCCTTGCCGAGGCCAATCGTCGGGCGGAGGAACTGCGCGGCGGCGGCGACGCCGAGAGGAACAAGATCTTCGCCGAAGCCTATGGCAAGGACGCGGACTTCTTCGGCTTCTATCGCTCCATGCAGGCCTATGAGCAGGCGCTGCGCCAGGGCGATACGCGCATGGTGCTTTCGCCGAATTCGGACTTCTTCCGCTACTTCAGCGATCCATCCGGACGCCGTCATGCGGCACCCGGCCAGCCGGCAACGGATGCGCCGAGAGCCCCGGCGACGGGCAACTGATCCTCAAGGTCCGGCCAAGGCCGTCGCGGTGACCCCGCGGCGGCCTTGCCGCAATAACAAAGCGCCATGAAAGACTTCATCGTCGCCCTCGGGCTGGTTCTCGTCATCGAGGGACTGATCCTCGCAGCCTTCCCCTCGCGTATAAGGGACGCGCTGGAAACCATGCGCGTCACCCCCGACCAGCAACTCCGGATCGTCGGTCTGGTGGCTGCCGTTCTCGGGATTGGCGTGATCTGGTGGATGCGCGGCTGATTTGAACGGTTCAAGCCTGATCGCCGAAAGACGCGATTGACAAGCCGGCCCTCAGGCGTGAAGGGAAGACCCAGCCTTGCTCGGCCCGCACGACAAGTAGACATCACATGGCTCAGTTCACGCTTCCGAAGAATTCGAAGATCACCGAGGGCAAGACCTGGCCGAAGCCGGCCGGCTCCAACCGGCTCAGCGAATTCCGCATCTACCGCTGGAACCCCGATGACGGCGCCAACCCGCGCATCGACACCTATTATGTCGACCGCGACGATTGCGGCCCGATGGTCCTCGACGGCCTCATCTGGATCAAGAACAAGGTCGACCCGACGCTGACCTTCCGCCGCTCCTGCCGCGAAGGCATCTGCGGCTCCTGCGCCATGAACATCGACGGCACCAACACCCTCGCCTGCACCAAGGGCATGGACGAGGTGAAGGGCGCCCAGGTGAAGGTCTACCCGCTGCCGCACATGCCGGTGGTCAAGGATCTCGTCCCCGACCTCACCCGCTTCTATGCCCAGCATGCTTCCATCGAGCCCTGGCTGAAGACGACGACGGCCCAGCCCGAGAAGGAGTGGCGCCAGTCGCGCGAGGATCGCGAGAAGCTCGACGGCCTCTACGAGTGCATTCTCTGCGCCTGCTGCTCCACCTCCTGCCCGAGCTACTGGTGGAACGGCGACCGCTACCTCGGCCCGGCGATCCTGCTGCAGGCCTATCGCTGGCTGATCGACTCGCGCGACGAGGCCACCGGCGAGCGCCTCGACAACCTCGAGGACCCCTTCCGGCTCTATCGCTGCCACACCATCATGAACTGCTCGAAGGCCTGCCCGAAGGGTCTGAACCCGGCCAAGGCGATCGCCGAGATCAAGAAGATGATGGTGGCGCGTCAGGTCTGACACGCTGTCCGGCGGGAGGTGACGCGCGTTCCGCGCGCCACTCTTCCGCCGCGAAGAAACCCCCGCCGCTTCTGTTTTGCACCGCGAGTCCGCCGCCACCCGCCGCTGATCTGACGCTCCGTCAACCGGAGATGTCCCATGGCGTCGGGTGCCTCGCTCGTCCGTTCCCCCATCGTGAAGCTCGTCGTCATCGGCATTCTCACCCTGCTGATGGTCGTGCCGCTCATCGCCCTTTCGATTCTCAGGGGCGAGCGCTCCCAGCGCGCTGCCGAGGTGATGCGGGAGGTTGCGGCATCCTGGGCCGGTGATCAGGCCATTGTCGGCCCCATCCTGCTTCTTCCCTACATCGCCCGCGTCCAGGACCAGGGAAACGAGCGGACCGTTCGCCGCACGATGGCCATCCTTCCGGAAACCATGAACCAGACCGGCGATGTGAAGGTCGAGCATCGCCGCCGCGGCATCTTCGAGGTCCCCGTCTGGCGCGGCGAGGTCGGCCTCGAGGCCCGCTTCGGAACCGTCGACGTGACGCGGATCGACGGCGCCGCCGTGGCGCCCGTCTGGGAGGATGCGGTGATCGCCTTCCATGTCGCCGATCCCCGTGGCCTCGAACGCGAGGTGGTGGTGAGGGTCAATGGCACGGCTGTCGCGCTCGAACCCGGAGCCGGGCCGCTCGGCGGCCAGATGGCGCTCCTGTCCGCACCGCTCGCCGGCATCGACGGCTCGCAGCCCTTCGGCCTGTCGGCGGCCTTCTCCCTCAAGGGGTCGCGGACCTTCGGCGTCGTTCCGGTCGGCCGGACGTCGACGATGTCTCTGGCCGGAAACTGGGCCCATCCGAGCTTCTTCGGCGCCCACCTGCCGGGCGAGCGGGAGATCGGTGGCGAAGGCTTCCGGGCGCGCTGGTCGGTGCCGCACTATGCCCGCCCGGTGGCGCAGGCCTTCATCGCCGAACCGGCGCAGTTGCAGCGGCTCTTCGCGGCGCGCTCGGGTGTGACCTTCTACCAGCCCGTCGATCTCTACCAGCTGGTCGAGCGGGCGCTGAAATACGGCATCCTGGTCATCGGCGCCGCCTTCGTCGTCGTCTTCCTCATCGAGGTGCTCGGCCGGCGGGCCTTCCACCCGATCCAGTATCTCATGGTCGGCGCGGCGCTGACCGTCTTCTACCTGCTGCTGCTGTCGCTTTCCGAGCATATCGGCTTCGTCGCCGCCTATGGCCTGGCCTCCGCCGCCATCGTCGCGCTCGTCTCTCTCTATGTCGGCCTCGTCTTCCGGCGGCTGAGGGAAGGCATCGTCGTCGCCGCCGAACTGGCAGTCGCCTATGGCCTGCTCTTCGTCGTGCTCCGCTCGGAGGACTACGCCCTGCTGACCGGCTCCATCGTGGTCTTTGCCGCCCTCGCCGCGGTGATGCTCGCAACCGTCAGGACGGACTGGTCGGCGATCGGCGCTGCACCCCCTGAAAAACCGGCTGCAGAAGCCTCAACGATCGGTTAACCAGAAGGTCGACATCGTCGCGAAGCCGCAGAGCCGCCATGGAATTGCCGTTGCACGGCAGCATCGTGGCGGGGTCTGCGCCTCGCGTGGACCATTTCTCGGGTGAACCGTTCCATGGGTATGCGCCCCACCGCACTCTTGCTCTGCTCCGTCGCTCTTGCCGGATGCACCTCGTCGTCCCGCTTCGGTGACTTTTCCACAGCCTCGATGCCGCCCAGCGGATCCGAGCGCATCGACCGGGGCTTCGGGCGGGGCGACATGCCGCCGCCGCAGCCGGAACGTCGTCCCCCGGGCGCAGACCAGGATGTGATCCCGGGTGGACAGCCGGGGGCCGCCGGCACCATCGAATCCCAGGACATCGCGCCGCCCTCCGCCTCCGGGCGCTCCGACGTTGGACCGTCTGCCGTGGACCAGGCGCTGGCTCCGAGCCCGCCCGGCGCCCAGCCGCAGATCATGCAGCCGGAGCCGCCCCGTCCCGGCGCGGCGCCCGCCGCGCCGCCGCCTGTGGTCTCCGCCATGCCGCGCCAGGAGCGTGCGGCGCCCTCGGCGACGACTGTCGCCGGCACCTGGACGGTCACCGATGCCGGCGACCGCTGCCGCATCACGCTGACCTCGACGCCGCTGTTCGAGTTCTACCGCGCCAGCCCGCAGAACTGCCGCGCGCCGTCCCTCGCCCGCATCAATGCCTGGGAGCAGCGCGGGTCCGAGATCGTCCTGCTGCAGCCGGGTGGCCGCGTCGCGGCCCGCCTGTCGCCGCAGGGCGGCGGTGCCTATTCGGGAGCGACCGCGACCGGCGCTCCGGTCAGCATGGCGCGCTGACTCAGCGCATCCCGCACCGTCAGTCCTTGTCGGCGGGCGGCCGCCTGCCGGTCGCCATGGCGCGCGCCCGGCGGAACACCTGCATCTGCCGGTCCATGAAGCTCGCCGCGACGGACGAGGAGTCGGTCCACGCCTCCCGCCACAGAGAGATCGGCGTCGCCGGCCGCGCCTTCACCTCGGCGAAGCTGTCGCCGGAGGCATAGGTGATCTTGCCCTCGAACCGCGCCGCGAGGCGCTGCATGCCCCGGTTCGACGGCAGGCAGGTCATCACCAGATCGGAAATGCCGCGATTGCGCGCGGTCAGCAGCAGGCGGCCGAACAGGGCGGAGCCCACTCCCGTCAGCCGCCAGGCCTCCTCGACGGTCACAGCGACCTCGGCCGAGGCTGTCCCGAGGAAGCGCAACTCGGCCGCGCCGCGGAGGACACCATCGCTGAGGAAGCCGTGGACGATGGCGTCGGAGCCGAGCGCCTGGTCGGCATAGGCCGTCACCGTCTCGTCAGACACGCCGGCGGCGAAGCGGCAGTGGCGCGATTCCGGATCGAGCCGGAGGAAATGGGCCGCCAAGAGATCCGTCTCCCACGGAAGGAGCTTGCGGATGACGCCGGGGGCGATCAGTTCGTCATGCATGCGCTGGTCCTCGCTCGACCGCCAGAAGCGGCCTCCGATGGCTCGGTCCCTCAACTGTCCTGCGCTGTCTCCCTGACAGGGCAGTAACCGAGGGTCCGATCGCCTGCAATGACATTTCTGCAGTGCAACATGACGGTGGCGTCATGGCGGCGTCATCGGGGCCTTTGTCCCAACCGCCGATGAACGGGCGGCCGAAAACGAAAACCCCGGCCGATGGCCGGGGTTCCGCGAGATCCGAGCGATGGCCGGAAATTACTTCTTGAGGGCGCCGATGCCGCCGAACTTCTGGTTGAAGCGCGACAGGCGACCGCCGCGGTCCATCAGCTGCTGGGAGCCGCCGGTCCAGGCCGGATGCACCTTCGGGTCGATATCGAGCTGGAGGACGTCGCCCTCCTTGCCGTAGGTCGAGCGGGTCGTGTACTCGGTGCCATCGGTCATGACGACCTTGATGGTGTGGTAGTCGGGATGGATGCCGGTCTTCATGGGTCGTCCTTTGAGGCGCCGTTCGTCGTGGGCCGGCGCGAAGGGCCGTGTCCTGTAATGAGAAGCCGCGCTATTAAAGGAACTCGTCCGCCATTTCAAGACAGGGCGTCGGTTCGTTAGCACCGCAGTGAGAAGAAGAGTTCAGTGTCGATGACGACGACCGCATCCCTCGCCGATGAGACGACCGCCTCGCCGAAGCCCCGCCGTCCCCGGCTGCGGCCGCTGCTCACCTTCCTGCCCTTCATGCTGCGGCAGCCGGGCATGCTGGCCGCCGCCGGCCTCGCCCTGCTGGTCGCCTCGCTGGCGACGCTGGCGGTGCCGCAGGCCATCCGCCGCATGATCGATTTCGGCTTCGCCTCGGATGGCATGATCACCCAGTACTTCGGCATGCTGGTGGTCATCGCGGCGATCCTGGCCGTCGCTTCCGCTGCCCGCTTCTATCTCGTCACCACCATCGGCGAGCGGGTCGTGGCGGACATCCGCACCACCGTCTTCGATCACCTTGCGACGCTGTCGCCCTCCTTCTTCGACCAGGCCCGCACCGGCGAGCTGGTGTCCCGCCTCACCGCCGACACGACGCAGATCAAGTCGGCCCTCGGCGTTTCCGTCTCCATCGCCCTGCGCAACATCATCATGTTCGCCGGCGCCGTGACCATGATGGTCATCACCAGCCCGCAGCTGTCGCTCTACGTCGTCGGCGCCATACCCCTGCTGGTGCTGCCACTGGTGGCCTTCGGGCGGAACGTGCGCCGCCGCTCGCGCGCCGCGCAGGATCGCCTCGCCGACGCCACGGCCTATGCCAGCGAGAACATCCAGGCGGTCCGGACCATGCAGTCCTTCACCGCCGAGGCCACCGTGACGCGGCGCTTCAACGTCGCCGCGGAAGAGGCCTTCGCCAGCGCCCGCGACGCCAACAAGGCCCGCGCCATCCTGACGGCCGTGATCATCTTCCTTGTCTTCGCCAGCGTCGTCGCCGTGCTCTGG
The DNA here is from genome assembly GCA_965284145.1 of Phreatobacter sp. Taxonomy (GTDB): domain Bacteria; phylum Pseudomonadota; class Alphaproteobacteria; order Rhizobiales; family Phreatobacteraceae; genus Phreatobacter. The sequence goes on along the minus strand of CBDIRH010000003.1, from coordinate 555,715 downwards.
GCCGGCGCCCAGCAGGTTCTGGCCGGGACGATCACCGCCGGCCGCCTGTCGCAGTTCGTCCTCTATGCGGTCTTTGCCGCCAGTTCCCTGTCGCAGCTTTCGGAGGTGTGGAGCGAGATCAGCCAGGCCTCCGGCTCGGCCGAGCGGCTCGGCGAAATTCTCGCCATCACCCCGGACATCAAGGCGCCCGAGCGGCCGCTCGCCCTTCCCGAGCCGCCCCGCGGCGAGGTCGCCTTCGTCGCCGTCCGCTTCGCCTATCCCTCCCGCGCCGATGCGCGCGTGCTCGACGACGTGACCTTCGAGGTGGCGGCAGGGGAGAAGGTCGCCATCGTCGGCCCCTCGGGCTCCGGCAAGTCGACGCTGTTTGCCCTCGTCCAGCGCTTCTATGATCCGCAGGGCGGTGTCATCCGCTTCGACGGCGTCCCGCTCAACGAGGTCGATCCGCGGGCCCTGCGCTCCCGCATCGCCCTGGTGCCGCAGGACGTCGCCATCTTCGCCGCCTCGGTCGCCGACAACATCCGCTACGGCCGGCCGGAGGCGAGCGACGAGGAGGTCGCCGCAGCAGCCCGTCTGGCCCATGCCGACGAGTTCATCGCCCGCATGCCGGAGGGCTACCGCAGCCTCGTCGGCGAACGCGGCGTGACGCTGTCCGGCGGCCAGCGCCAGCGTATCGCCATCGCCCGCGCCATCCTGCGCGACGCGCCCCTGCTGCTGCTGGACGAGGCGACCTCCGCCCTCGATGCCGAGAGCGAGACGCTGGTGCAGGCGGCGCTGTCGACGCTGATGCAGGGGCGCACGACCCTCGTCATCGCCCACCGGCTGGCCACGGTGCTCGACTGCGACCGCATCCTCGTCATGGACAAGGGCCGCATCGTCGAGCAGGGAACCCACGCGGAGCTGGTCGCCGCGGGTGGGCTCTATGCGCGCCTCGCCGAGCTGCAGTTCAGGTCGGGGGCAGCTCCGCTGGAGGCGGCGGCCGCCACGCCATGAGGTCGATGGCGCGGCCCTGCTCATTGACGCGGCCGCCGGTCCTCTCAAAGCCCTGCCGCCGGTAGAAGGCGATGGCGCGGGCGTTGTCGGCGTTGACGTCGAGGGTGAGGCCCTTTGGCCGCCGGCGCTTGGCCTCATCCATCAGGAACGCCGCCACCCCGGAACCCTGATACGCGCGGCCAGCCAGCATCTGGTCGATCCAGCCTGTCTCGGGGTCGACCGTGACGAAGCCTGCCAGGTCATCGCCGAGGAAAGCGAGGAGCACATCCGTTCCGCCCTCCGCCATGGCCGCGATCCGGTCGCAGAACCAGCTCCGCCGCGCCGTGAAGTCGATGGCAGGATAGGCGTCCGCCCAGGCTTCCACCCAAAGGTCCGCCATGGCCGGCAGGCGATCCGGGTGGAAGGCGGCGATCGTGACCGTCACCGGTCGGTCAGGCGCAGTTCGATGCGGCGGTTGCGGCCGAGGGCCTCGGGCGTGTCGCCCTGGTCGATGGGCTGGAACTCGCCGAAGCCGGCCGCGACCAGCCTTTGCGGCGCGATACCCTTCGAGATCAGATACTGCACCACCGCGATGGCGCGCGAGGCGGACAGTTCCCAGTTGGAGCGGAACCGCCCGCCCTGGATCGGCCTGGCATCCGTATGGCCATCGACACGCAGCACCCAGGCGATGTCGGAGGGAATATCCTTTTCGAGCTGCAGAAGCGCCGCCGCCAGCTTGTCGAGTTCGGCCCGGCCGCCGGGCTCCAGTTCCGCCTGGCTCGAGCCGAAGAACACCTCCGAGCCGAAGACGAAGCGGTCGCCGACGACCCGGATGTCGGAGCGCTCGGCGAGGATCTCGCGCAGCCGGCCGAAGAACTCCGAGCGATAGCGCGACAGCTCCTGCACCCGCTGGGCGAGGGCGAGGTTGAGCCTGCGGCCGAGATCGGTGATGCGCGACTGGGCCTCCTTGTCGCGCGCCTCGCTCGCACCGAGCGCCTCTTCCAGAGAGGCGAGCTGGCGGCGCAGGGCCGCAATCTGCTGGTTGAGGAGTTCGATCTGCGTCAGGGCCGCCTGGGACTGCTGGCGCTGCTGGGCGAGCTGCGCCTCGAGCGTCGCGGCACGGCCGCTTGCCGATCCCGCCTGGCCCTGGGCTTCGTCGAGCAGGCCCTGGAGCCTCCGGCGTTCCGCGTCCGATGTGCCGAGCGTCGCGGTGATGGCGGCAAGGCCCTCCTGCAGCGTCTGCCGCTGGCCGCGTTCGAGCTGCAGCAGTTCCCCGAGTTCGGCGATCTGGCGTTGCAGGCGCAGCATGGCGTCGTCCTTGCCGGCGATGTCGCGCGACAGGAAGTACTGCGCCAGCATGAAGACCGAGAGCATGAAGATGATGGCGAGCAGGAAGGTCGACAGTGCGTCGACGAAGCCCGGCCAGTAGTCGATCCCGCGCTCGCCGCGGCGCGACCGCGACAGGGCCATCAGACCGGACCCCGCTCGCGCAACACCTGCTCGAGCAGGCGCTTCAGTTCCTTCTGGTCGTTGGCGTGGGTCTGCATCCAGTCCCGCACGATCTGCTGCTCGGAGCGCATGTGGGTGACGAGGCCCTGGATGCCCTCGGCGAGGTTCGCCATGGCGGCGCTGGCCCGCTGGTTCGACGAGCCTTCGCCGAGCGCGTCACGCAGCCGGTCGAAGGCGCGCTGCAGGTCGGCGACGCTCACCGGGCGCACCGTCGGTGGCGCCGGGCGTGATCACGGCCATGTCCTGCACCGTGGACGACAGCCAGTCCTCGACCTCGGTATAGAAGCGGTTCTGCGACTGGCTCGCCTGCAGGTCCAAGAAGCCGAGGACGAGCGAGCCGGCGAGGCCGAAGAGCGACGACGAGAAGGCGATGCCCATGCCGCCGAGCGGCTGGGCGAGGCCGCGCTTCATGTCCTCGAAGATGGTGCCGAGCTCGCCCTGGTTGGACAGGCCGTTGATGACCTTGCCGACCGAGGTGACCGTCTCGATCAAGCCCCAGAACGTGCCGAGCAGGCCGAGGAAGACGAGAAGCCCGGTAAGGTAGCGCGACAGCTCGCGTCCCTCGTCGAGGCGCGTGGCGAGCGAGTCGAGCAGCGATCGCATCGTCACCGTCGAGATGGCCATGCTGCCGGCGCGGTCGCCGAGCATCGTGGCCATGGGCGCGAGCAGCACCGGCGGCCGGTCGACCGTGATGCCGGGATCGGCGAGGCGGAACGAATTGACCCAGCGCACTTCGCGGAACAGCCGGATGACCTGCCGGAACGACAGGATGACGCCGACGAGCCCGACCGCGACGATCACCCCGTTGAGGCCCGGATTGGCCATGAAGGCGGTCTGCACCTCGCGCTGGAGGACGAAGACGACGAGACCGACCAGCGACAGGAACACCAGCATGCGGAACAGGAAGATCCGCGGGGAGGAGACCTTGAAGGGATCGAGTTCGCGGCGCATCGGTACTCATCGGCTGTGGTCGGGCCCGGACAGGCTAAACCCGCCGACGCCAGAATTGAAGCGCGTGTTGTGGCGCCGGTGTGACGGCCTGATGCGCGCCAGCGGCGCCGGCATGCCCATCTCGCCTTCGACCTCCGCCCGGAGCCGGGCCGATCAGCCCTCGGGGGGTGTGTCCTTCGGCTCCGCGGGTGCGGTCGGCCGTGGGGCCGCAGCCTTCGTGGCGCGCGGCTCGCGCCGCTTCAGTCGCCGCGGCGGCAGGATTTCCGGGTCGCTCACCACCGTCTTGGCGAGGAAGATGGCCGCATCCAGCTTCGTGAAGGCACGGCCACGATAGAACTTCAGCGCATTCTCGTTGTTCTCCGCCACCTCCAGCACGAGATGGGTGCAGCCCCGCAGTTTGGCGAGGTGCTCCAGCTGTTCCAGCACGAAGGTGCCGAGGCCACGGCCCTGGAACTCGGGGTCCACCGCCAGCTCCTCGACGAAGAGCGGGCGCATGTCGCGGGCGCGGAAATAGCGCTCGTTCATCCAGTTGTCGGTGCCGATGATGGTGAGGGCGCATTCGGCATAGCCGACGATGCGCTCCTTGCCGCCCGCGCGGATGACGAAGAGCAACTGTTCGATGCCCTTCTCGTCGAAGACCTCGAGGAAGCGCTTCTTCGACTTCGGCCGCTGGTACTCCACCGTCGAGCGGTTCACCTCGCGGAAGACCGCCTTGATGAACTCCCAGGTACGGTTGAGGTCGCGCTTGTTGAGGTGGCGCACCCGCACCTGCGGCTCGGCGTCCAGCGGATCGTCGGGGGTGGGTGTGTCGGTCGCCATGGGATGCTGCGCGGGGCTCGGGTCCGGCCCTCTCTAGCGCATCAGGCGGTCGGGAGCCTAGCGGGGGCACCGCGCCGGACCGACCCATTCCCACGATGCATGCCCCGCGGCGGCTTCGACGGCTTGCGGTCGGGGGCGCGGCAATGTCACGTTGCGCTCGCAATCAAGACCCGAGGGGAAACGCATCCATGGCCGCCGATCTGTCGCTGATCGAGAAGAGCGCAACCGACATCGTGAAACTGCTGAAGGCCGGCGAGGTCACGCCCCTCGACCTTCTGGACACGCTGGAGAAGCGCATCAAGGCCGTCGACGGCAAGGTCAACGCCCTGCCGACCCTTTGCTTCGACCGTGCCCGCAAGCATGCCCGCGCGCTGATGAAGAAGCCGAAGGAGGGCAGGGGCCTGCTGCAGGGCATGCCGGTGCCGATCAAGGACCTCACCGATGTCGCCGGGGTGCTGTCGACGCAGGGCTCGCCGATCTTCAAGGACTTCGTCCCGGACACCTCGAACATCCTGGTCGAGCATCTCGAGGCCCAGGGCGGCATCGTCTACGCCAAGTCGAACACGCCGGAGTTCGGCGCCGGCGCCAACACCTTCAACGAGGTCTTCGGCGCCACCGTGAACCCCTACAACACGAAACTCTCGGCGGCGGGCTCGTCCGGCGGCGCGGCCGTGGCGCTGGCCACCGGCATGGCCTGGCTCGCCCACGGCTCGGACATGGGCGGGTCCCTGCGCAATCCTGCGAGCTTCTGCGGCATCGTCGGCATGCGTCCCTCGCCGGGCCGCGTCGCCTCCACCCCCGGCACGAAGATCGACTCCACCCTCGGCGTCGAGGGGCCGATGGCGCGCACCGTCGCCGACCTCGCCCTGCTGCTCGACGCCATGAGCGGTGACGACCACCGCGACCCGCGCTCGCTGCCGGCCCCGAAGAAGAGCTTCCGCTCCATCCTGAAAGGGCCCTGGAAGCCGAAGCGCGTCGCCTGGTCGCCCGACCTCGGCATCACCCCCGTCGATCCGGAGGTGCGCGCCATCACCGAGAAGGCGGCCAAGCGATTCAAGGAGGCCGGCGTCATCGTCGAGGAGGCTCATCCGGACTTCTCGGAGATCCACGAGTGCTTCGGGACGCTCCGCGCCTATGCCTTCGCCACGACCAAGTTCGAGCTGCTCAAGACCCATCGCGACAAGCTGAAGCCCGAGGTCATCTGGAACATCGAGAAGGGCCTCAAGCTCACCATGGACGAGATGACGCGTGCCGAGGCGCAGCGCCAGGCCATGCTCCGGCGCACGCTCGCCTTCTTCGACCGCTACGACCTGCTGCTGACCCCGGCGACCATCGTCGCGGCCTATCCGGTCGAGCAGCGCTTCGTCGCCGAGTGCGATGGCTTCAAGTTCCCCGACTACGTCCAGTGGCTCTCCATCGCCTATGCCCTGACGACGGTGTCCTGCCCGGCCATCTCGCTGCCCTGCGGCTACACGAAGGACGGTCGGCCGATCGGCCTGCAGATCGCAGCCCGGCCCCATGGCGAGGACCGCGTGCTGGCGGGCGCGAAGATCATGGAGGATATTCTCGGCCTCGGCACGGTGAAGCCCGTCGATCCGAGGGGCTGAGAAGCGCGTCTCACTCCAGCCCTGTCGGGCGTTAACGAACCATCCACCGCGATCCGCGGTTTTGTCCCCGACCCGTCCACTCGGTGTTAAACATGATCCGGGTCGCGTGGTTGGGGGGTGCGTCGTGGTTCGCCACGTCCTGCGGCTTTGCGTCTTGATCGTCGGTCTCGCCGGCATGGCGATGCCGGCCGCCGCCCAGCGCGACGTGAGGCATTCGGCCATTCCTGACTTCGACCAGGTCGCGGCGAACAGCCGCGGCTTCGGCGGCTTCTATGTCGCCGGCGGCCTCGGCTACGGCCTGCCGGCACGGCGCAACTTCACCATCGTCGACGGCTTCGCCTGCCCTGGTGCGACCGTCCCCTATCTCGGTCCGGTGTCGCTCGGTGGCGGCAGCGGCTGCAGCACCTCGGCCGGAATGTCCGGCCTGACCGTCCATGGCATGGCCGGCTGGAACTTCGGCGGGCCCGTCGGCCTGATCTCAGGCATCGAACTGCGCGGCCGCATCGGCCGGGAACAGGGGGCGGGCAGGCTCGGCGGATCGACCCTCGTCTCGATCCCCGGTGTTCCCTCCTACACCAACACCGCCTCCGGCACCTATCGGTCCAGCATCGACGGCGGCCTCGCGCTCACCGCCCGCTACGGCTACGCCTTTTCCGGCTTCATGCCCTTCGTCCGGGCGGGCCTCGGCATGGCGAAGCTCTCCGAACAGGTCGACTTCGACGCGACCGGCTCGCGTTCCTGCACCGTCGGCGGCGTTCCTCCGTCGGTCACCTGCACCTCGGGCGGAACGGTCGCGAGCCGCACCTCGCGCTGGCTGCCCTCGGTCGTGCTCGGGGCGGGTGTCGAGGTTCCCTATGGCCGCATGTTCTTCCGCCTCGACGGCGAGGTGGAGGCGGCCTTCTCGCCCTCGCAGAACCTGATGCGGACACTTGCGGGTCAGGCTGTCGTCACGGTCACCGGTGGAACCACCGGCGGCGTGCCGTCCACGGTCGGCAGCGCCACCCTGCGGTCCGAGAACTGGGTGGTCTCGCGGCGGATCATGCTGTCCGGCGGCTTCCGGTTCTGATCCGGCGTCACTATGTTCGTCGCCCAAGGACCGCGGGATGATCCCGGCGGCAGTGACCCCGGCGCGCATGACCACCACCCGAACGACGACGCTTCCCTCTGGCCTGACGGTCGTGACGGATGCCATGCCCCACCTGAAGACGGCCTCGATCCAGGTCAGCTTTGGCGTCGGCGGCCGTGACGAACGGCCCGACGAGCATGGCATCAGCCACTTGCTCGAGCACATGGCCTTCAAGGGCACGACGAAGCGCACGCCGCGTGGCCTCGCCGAGGAGATCGAGGCGGTGGGCGGCGACCTGAACGCCGCGACGGCCTCGGAGAACACCTCCTACTACGCCAAGGTGCTCGGCGAGGACCTGCCCGTCGCCATCGACATCCTGTCGGACATCCTCACCGATCCGCAGTTCCATCCCGAGGAACTGGTCAAGGAGAAGAACGTCATCGTCCAGGAGATCGGCGCTGCCGAGGATGATCCCGACGACGTCGTCACCGACCACTTCATCGCCGCTGCCTATCCTGGCCAGCCGCTCGGCCGCTCCATCCTCGGCACGCCGCAGGCGGTGCGCTCGGCCACCCCGGACAAGCTTCGTGCCTATATGGGGCGAAGCTACAGCGCCTCGCGCGCCGTGGTGGCGGCGGCCAGCGCGCCGTCGATCACGACCGCATCGCCGACGCCGTCGCGAGCGCCTTCGAGAAGCTGCCGCGGGCGGCCCCGCCGCCCAGCGAGCCGGCGCGCTACCAGGGCGGGGCGACCACGATTGCCCGGCCGCTCGAGCAGACCAACCTCGTCTTCGGCTTCGAGGGCATGAGCTACCGCGACCCCGACATCTACGCGGTGGGCGTGTTCAACAACCTGCTCGGCGGCGGATTGTCCTCGCGCCTGTTCCAGGATGTCCGCGAGGACCGCGGCCTCTGCTACGAGATCCACTCCTTCCACTGGTCCTATGGCGACACCGGCATCTTCGGCATCTCCGCCGGAACCGATCCCGGTGACGCGGTCGACCTGATGAGCCTCACCCTCGACGTGCTGCACGCCACCGTCGACGGCGCGACCGAGGCGGAGGTGGGGCGCGCCAAGGCGCAGATGAAGGTCGGGCTGCTCGGCGCGCTGGAGAGCTCCTCCTCGCGCACCGACCAGATGGCCCGCCAGCTTCTCGTCTTCGGTCGCACCCTGGACCTCGACGAGATCGTCGCGAAGATCGATGCGGTGACGGTGGAGGACGCCCGCGCCGCCGGTGCAAGGCTGGTGCGCTCCTCGCCGATGACCTTTGCCGCCATCGGACCCAAGCGCGGACTGGACAAGGTGAGGAAGCTGGCGGAACAATTCCGCTCGACATGAACGCCACACCCAAGGCCCAGCTCCCACGATCGCCCGCGTCGAGCCCCCTGTCGCTGCTGCGGGCGGTGGGGCTCGGCTTCAGCGCTCCGCCGCCCGTGGTCGGGACCCGCGTCACCCTCCGCCTGCCGGACATGGGCGACTTCGAGACATGGGCGCGACTGCGCGAGGCGAGCCGAAAGTTCCTTGTCCCCTGGGAGCCGGCCTGGCCGCATGACGACCTCACCCGCCCGGCCTTCCGCCGCCGCATTGCGCGTTACCGGCAGGACTGGCGCGACGATCAGGGCTACGCCTTTTTCGTCCACCGCAACGAGGACGGCGCCCTTCTCGGCGGCATGACGCTCACCAACGTCCGCCGCGGTGTCGCGCAGGCGGTGTCGCTCGGCTACTGGATGGGTGAACGTTTCGCCGGCAAGGGCTACATGAGCGCCGCGGTCAGAACGGTCATCCCCTTCGCTTTCGGCGCCCTCGGCCTCAGGCGCGTGGAGGCGGCCTGTGTTCCGCACAACGCCGCCTCGGTGGGCCTTCTCGAGCGCGTCGGCTTCACCCGCGAGGGTGTCGCCCGGCAGTATCTCTGCATCAACGGCACGTGGATGGACCACGCGCTCTACGCCTTCATCCAGGGCGACCGGCTCGGCTGACGCCGGTCAGGCGTCGCTCGGGTGTGTCAGTCGACGATGAACAGCTTCGCGCCCTTCGGTCCCGGTGCGCGAGCGGTGCGCCTCGGCATTGTCGGCCACCTGGTAGCTCGTGCCCGGGCGTCAGCGTGAAGACGCGTCCGTCCGCCAGCGTCGTTCACCAGCTCGCCCTCCAGGCACGAACAGGACATGGCCCTTCGACGCACCAGTGGTCGGAGACGTAGCCCGGTGAATACTCGACCATGCGGACGCGGATTCGGTTGTCCTCCGGTCCGAAATGCCGGGTCCTCCAGGTCGCCTCGCCGACATCGCCGGCGTGACGGGTGGGCTCGACCGTGCCCCAGTCGACGGTGTTGAAGGCAATCTCGGCCATCTTCATGGAACGCGTCCTCAGAAGAGGTGGATGAGGCCGGGCTTCAGCAGCCCGATGGCCGAGAAGGCGATGCCGACGAGGCCGAGGCCACCGGCGAGCCAGGCGAGAGCCATGGCGCTGGTGATGACGGCGGCCGATGCCAGCACGATGGCGATCTGGAAGGCCGCCGAGGAGATCTCGAAGTCGTGGTAGCGCTTGTAGGAGATGTCGCGCTTCTTCTCGGCCGCCTGGGCGCGGGCGGACAGCTGGCGGCGACCCTCGCCTGTCTCCGGCTCGTTGTCCCAGCGTGCGGCGCGGCCGCGCCAGGTCTCGATCTGCCGCGTCATGGCCGCCTTGGCGGCCTCGTCGGTGAGGGCGTCGCGGGTGATGGTCATGTCCTCGGCCGCGGTCGTCACCGACGTCATGCGGATGGTCTTGGCCTGGAAGAAGGCCCAGAGGTTCGACGCCTCGACATTGGAGTTCAGGGCATCGGTCTGCGAACTCTTCGCCGCCGTCTCGGCAAGGGCGAGGAACAGGGCGAGCACCGCGATGAGCAGCGCGATCTTCTTGTTGGAGGGGTCGACGTGACCGTGGCCGGACATGGAGTGATTCCCTTGAGGAAGCCGAGCAGCGAAGGCTTGCCCGCTGCGGCGTTCTGGCGCAAGCACCGCATCGCAGCATGCGCTTTGCCCAAACGCCACGAACGTCCTAAACACCCTTCATGACGATCTGGGGAAAACTGGCGGGCGCCGCTGCCGGCTTCATGATTGGCGGCCCGATCGGCGCGCTGCTGGGCGCGCTCGCCGGTCATTTCATCGTCGACGAGGGCCTGCTCGCCCCGGACGAGACGCCGCCGCTGCAGTCGGTCGCCTTTACTGTCGGCCTGATCGCCCTCGCCGCCAAGATGGCCAAGGCCGACGGCGTTGTGACGCGCGACGAGGTCGCCGCCTTCCGCCGCATCGTGACGATCCCGGCGGAGGAGGAGGGGCATGTGGCGCGCCTCTTCGACCTCGCCAAGCAGAGCACGGCGGGTTTCGAGGCCTATGCCCGCCAGCTTCGCGACCTGCTCAGGGACGAACCCGACACGCTCGAGGACCTGGTCGACGGCCTCTTCACCATCGCCACCGCCGACGGCGCGGTGCATGCGGCTGAACTCGCCTATCTCGCCGAGGTTTCCGCCATCTTCGGCCTGCCGGAGGCGACCTTCGCGCGCATCGAGGCCCGCCACGTCGTCTCCGGGCCGCGCGACCCCTACCGCATCCTCGGCATCGCCCCGGATGCAGCGGACGGCGAGATCAAGGAGGCGTGGCGGCGGCTGGTGCGCCAGTATCATCCCGACCGGCTGATCGGCCGCGGCGTTCCTGCCGAGTTCGTCGCCATCGCCACAGGCAAGATCGCCGCCATCAACGAGGCCTACGACGTCCTGCGCAAGGCGAGGGGGTTCGCGTGAGCGGCCATTGCCACGATCACGACCATGACCACGACGACGGCCCGCTGGAGCGGCCGGACTCGCCCTGGGTCCATGGGCTTTCTGCCTCGCCCAACCACGACGAGCGGCGCGCGCCGGTCGACATCCTGCTGATGCACTACACCGGCATGCGGGACGGCATGGCGGCGCTGCACCGGCTTTGCGATCCCAATCCGCCCCGCGTCTCGGCCCACTACGTCGTCTTCGAGGATGGCGAGATCGTCCAGTGCGTCGCCGAGAGCCGCCGCGCCTGGCATGCCGGTGCCGGGTCCTGGAAGGGGCGCGAGGACGTCAATTCGCGCTCCATCGGCATCGAGATCGTCAATCCGGGCCACGAGCTCGGCTGATAGGGCCTTGGCCGAGGCGCAGATCGACGCGGTGGTGGACCTGCGCGCGACATCGTCGCGCGCAACGGGCTCGCCGCGGCGTCCGTCCTCGCGCACTCCGATACGGCGCCCGGCCGCAAGCAGGACCCCGGCGAGCTGTTTCCCTGGGAGAGGCTGGCGGGCGAGGGCATCGGCCTGTGGGTGCCGCCGGCCCCGATCCAGGACGGCCCGGTCTATCGCCCCGGCGAGGAGGGGCCGCCGATCCAGGCCCTGCAGGCGCTGCTGGCGATGCTCGGTTACGGACTTCAGGTGACCGGCGTCTATGACGCGGCGACGGAGGCCGTGGTCACCGCCTTCCAGCGCCACTGGCGGCAGGAGCGGGTGGACGGCATCGCCGACGCCTCGACGCTGCGGACGCTCCGCGACCTCCTCGCCGCGCGCTGACTTGCCTTCCTGCCGGCGACGCGGGACCTTCGCGCCATGCGCCACCCCCTGCCGCTGATCGCCCTCCTTGTCCTCGCCGTCGCTCCGGTGAAGGCCCAGACCGGCCTGCCCGAGGGCTTCGTTCATCTCGCCGATATCGCTCCGACGATCCGGCAGGACATCCGCTATGCGGGATCGCGCAACTTCCTCGGCCGGCCGGTCGCCGGCTATCAGGCCGCCGAATGCATCCTCACCCGCCCGGCCGCCGAGGCGCTGGCGCGTGTGCAGGCGGAAATGACCCGTCGCGGTCTGACCCTCGTCGTCTGGGACTGCTATCGCCCGGCCCGGGCCGTCGCCGATTTCATGGCCTGGACGCGCGATCCTTCCGACCAGCGCATGAGGGCGACCTACTATCCGACCCTCGACAAGCGCGATCTGCCCTCTCTCGGCTACCTGTCGTCGCGCTCGACGCATTCGCGCGGCTCCACCGTGGATCTCGGCATCGCCCGCCTGTCGGGCTCGTCGACCGGCGGGCAGGGCCCCTGCACGGCGCCACATGGCACGCGCATCGACGACGGGGCCATCGACTTCGGCACCGCCTACGACTGCTTCGACCCGTTGTCCCACACGCGCGACCCGCGGGTCGGCCGGGAGGCGGCTGCCAACCGCGCCCTTCTGGCGCAGGCGATGCAGCGCCACGGGTTCCGCGGCTATTCCCGTGAGTGGTGGCACTTCCAGCTCGTACGCGAGCCCTATCCGGGCCGCGTCTTCGACTTCCGGTCGTGTCCCGCGGGCATAGGTGACCTGTCTGACGTCCTGTCTTGGAACCGGCCCTCGCCGGGCGCATTGTGGAGGCGGTTCTCCGGAGGCTCCGCTCATGACCGACGTCACCCCGCAGACGGCACAACCGGCCCAGACCGGTCATTCCCTCGGCTCGCACCTCGTTCCACTCCGACGCAACTGGGGCTGGTTGATGGGCGCCGGCGTCGCCCTCATCGCGCTCGGCCTCTTCGGTCTCGTCGCCGCGACCCTTTTCTCAGTGGTCAGCGCGCTCTCCTTCGGCGCGATGATGCTGATCGGCGGTGGCGTGCTGCTCGCCGATGCCTTCCGCCGCGAGGGCTGGAAGAGCCGCGTCGCCATGCTGGCCGTCGGCGTCCTCTATGTGCTCACCGGCGCGCTGGTCTTCTACAACCCGCTTCAGGCGGTGATCGCGCTCACGCTGCTCGCCGCAGCCATGCTGGTGGCGGTCGGCATGCTGCGGATCATCATGGCCTTCCAGATGCGGCCGCTGTCGGTCTGGGGCTGGGTGCTCGCCTCCGGGCTGCTGTCGCTGGTGCTCGGCGCCTATATCTTCCTGCAACTGCCGCAGGCCGCGACCTGGGTGCTCGGCACCTTCCTTGCCATCGAGCTGATCTTCCAGGGCTGGGCCTACGTCTTCCTCGCCCGCGCCATCCGCTCCACCTTCGACGGCGTGCATCCGAAGCAAGGGGCCTGAGACACGGAACGCCCCCCGGCATGGTCAACCAATCCTTGACGGAAACCGTTTCTTAACGGCCGGCCGCGTTAATGAGGCGTTGACGACACGAGGCCCGCGGACAGGCCCGGCGGGGCGTGATCGTCACCGACGCCCGTGATGCCATGCCGGTTCGCAGCGAGCAGCCCACCCCGACGCCCTGGACGCGCGTGCAACGCGTGCGTGCCGCGTCCGGGACCGGCCCGTTCCCGCGCCGGCGGCGTCTCGACGGCGCGGCACGCGGGAGAACTGGCATGACGGCACCGGTTGGCAGGGGAGGCGCGGGCGATGCGGCCCGGCACGTTCCCGTGCTGCTGGCCGAGGTCATGGCAGCCCTTGCCCCGCGCGACGGCGAGATCGTCATCGACGGCACTTTCGGCGCCGGCGGCTATACGCGCGCCATCCTCGGCGCCGCCGACACCCGCGTCGTCGCCATCGACCGCGACCCGACCGCCATCGCGGCGGGAGAGGCGCTGGTCGCCGCATCTGCCGGCCGTCTCGCGCTTGTCCACGACCGTTTTGCCAATCTCGACGCCGTTGCCCGGAGCCTCGGTCACGAGCACGTCGACGGCATCGTCCTCGATATCGGCGTCTCCTCCATGCAGCTCGACGAGGCGGAGCGCGGCTTTTCCTTCCGCTTCGACGGGCCGCTCGACATGCGGATGGCCCGGGACGGGGAGAGCGCCGCCGATCTCGTGGCGCGGCTCGAGGAAACGGCGCTGGCCAATCTCATCTACACCTATGGCGAGGAGCGGCTGTCGCGCCCCATCGCCAAGGCCATCGTCCGCGAACGCGCCGTCGCGCCCATCCTCACCACGAAGCGCCTCGCCGACATCGTTTCGCGTGTGGTGCGCTCCAAGCCCGGCGACATCCATCCGGCGACGCGCACCTTCCAGGCGCTCCGCATCGCGGTCAACGACGAGCTCGGCGAGCTCGAGGCCGCGCTCGATGCCGCCGAGCGCATCCTGAAGCCCGGCGGGCGCCTCGTCGTCGTCACCTTCCATTCGCTGGAAGACCGGATCGTCAAGCAGTTCATGGCCGACCGATCGGGCAAGACCGCCGGCGGATCGCGCCATGCGCTCGGCCAGCCGGCTCCCGACCCGACCTTCAGCCTCATCCACCGCAAGGCCGTCGCAGCCTCGGACGCCGAAAGCGCCGCCAATCCGCGCGCCCGGTCCGCCAAGCTGCGCGCCGCCCTGCGAACCGATGCGCCCGCGAGGACAGGCTCATGATGCGCATCCTGAACATCGTCGTCGTCGCAGCGCTCATCGTCGCGGCGTCCATCGTCTACAAGGTGAAGTACGAGGCGACGCGCCACGCCGAGCAGGTGGCGAAGCTGCGCCTCGAGATCACCCGCGAACGCGAGGCCATCGCCGAGCTCAAGGCCCAGTGGGCGCAGCTCAACAGCCCCGACCGCCTGCAGGCGCTGGCCGAGAAGCACCTGCGCCTAAGGCCGCTCGCCATCAACCAGCTGCATGATCTCGGCGGATTGCCCGACAAACCCTTCGTCGACCCCGATCCCATCGGCTCCATGCTCGAGGCGATGGACGCAGGCGGCGGCGATCCTCCGACGACCGGATCGGTGACCGGTACACCCCTCCCGCCCCGCCGTCCGACGGGAGGCCGCTGATGCCCGACCGCCTCTCCATCCTGATGCGCATGCGCCACTTCTTCGCCTGGGTGCTCGCCGGCCCGCAGGAGGGCCGCCTGCGCAAGGCGCGCTCTCGCGTCCGGCTCGCCATGCTCGGCTTCGGCGCGCTCTACTCGGTGATCGCCGTCAGCCTGGTGCTCTATGTCGTGCGCTACGACCGTTCGGCCCAGTCGGGCGTGCGCAGCGCCGAGGCGGTGTCCGCCGCCCGTCCCGATATCCTCGACCGCAACGGCGAGGTGCTGGCGACCGACGTCCGCACGATCTCGCTCTACGCCGAGCCGAAGAAGCTCGCCGCCAGCTTCGACGTCGACGAGGCGACCGAACTCTTGACCGCCGTGCTGCCCGACCTCGACGCCCGCGAGGTGCGCGAGCGCCTTCGCTCCGGCAAGGGCTTCGTCTGGCTTCGCCGCGAGATCACCCCGGCCCAGCGCGACCAGATCCACCGCCTCGGCATTCCCGGCGTCGGCTTCCTGCGCGAGGCCAAGCGCTCCTATCCGAACGGTCCGACCATCTCCCATGTGCTGGGCATGGTGAACGTCGACAACCAGGGCCTCGGCGGCATCGAGCGCTACATCGACAGCCAGGGCCTCGCCGAACTGCATCGCGCCGGCCTTGTCGCCGACCGCAACCAGGCGGCGGTGCAGCTGTCCATCGACCTCAGGGTGCAGCACGTTCTGCGCGATGAACTGGTGCAGGCGCACCAGAAGTTTCGCGCCAAGGCGGCGGCCGGCGTCATCGTCGACGTCAACACCGGCGAGATTCTCGCTCTCGCCTCGATCCCGGACTACGACCCGAACCGCCCCGCGACCGCCGCCGGCTTCGACCGCGCCAACCGCATCACCACCGGCGTCTACGAGATGGGTTCGGTGATGAAGTCGCTGACCACGGCCATGGCCCTCGATTCAGGCCGCTTCACCATCAACTCGACCCTCGATGCGCGCTTCCCCATGGCGGTCGGCCGCCACCAGGTGAAGGACTTCCATGCCCAGCGGCGCGTGCTCACCCTGCCCGAGGTCTTCACCTATTCGTCCAACATCGGCACCAGCCGCATGGCCCTGACCCTCGGCGGCGACCACCAGCGCGCCTTCCTGCGCCGGCTCGGCCAGTTCGACCGTGTCGTCACCGAGATCGGCCCATCGACGGCGCCGCTGGTGCCGCGGCGCTGGCCGGACATCACCGCCGCCACCGTCTCCTTCGGCCATGGCCTTTCGGTCGCGCCGCTCCAGGCGGTGATGGGCACCGCCGCCCTCGTCAACGGCGGCCGGCTGATCACCCCGACCTTCCTGCGCCGCACCCCCGAGCAGGCGGCGGCCGTCGCCCAGCAGGTGATCCGCCCGGAAACCTCGAACGCGATGCGCTTCCTCATGCGCCTCAATTCCGAGCGCGGCTCCGGTCGCCGGCGCCGAGGTCGACGGCTTCTATGTCGGTGGCAAGACCGGCACCGCCGAGAAGGTCATCGGCGGGCGCTACTCGAAGGACAAGCAGCTGAACTCCTTCATGGCCATCTTCCCGGCCGACCAGCCGCGCTACCTGCTGCTGGTGATGCTCGACGAGCCGCACGGCATCCGGAGACGCACGGCCTCGCCGACCGCCGGCTTCAATGCCGCGCCGACCGCCGGCCGCGTCATTGCCCGCTCGGCGCCGCTCCTCGGCGCTGCAGCCCCGCTTCGACATGGCGCCTGCCATGCAGACGCATCCAGACCGGCTATCGCATGCCCGGGCGCTGACGGCCTCGCCGCTGCCGCACCTCCGCCACTAGTGCCTGCCGCTGATGTCGACCCATCCGAAACCCGCGAATGCCGCCATGGACCTGTCAGCTCCTGCTCGCCGACGAAACGCCGCCGCCTTCTCGGCGGCGTCGCTGTCACGGGCCTGACTGCCGACAGCCGCCAGGTCCGTGCCGGGCACGGCTGTTCTTCGCTCTGCCGGGGCGAGAAGACCGACGGCATGGCCTATCGCCGAGGCGGCGGCCGGCGCCGGCGCTGCCGCGATCGTCACCGACAGCCCGGAAGCCCCGGCGGCCGTCGGCCGGCGTCGCCGGTCGTCGCGTGTCGGCAATGCTCGCCGCACGCTCGCGCTGGCCGCCAGCCGCTTCCACCGCCCGCCAGCCGGACGCCATCGCCGCCGTGACCGGGACCATCGGGCAAGACCTCGGTCGCTGCCTTCGTGCAGGCAGATCTTGGCAAGCGAGGGCTACCCGGCCGCCTCGATCGGCACGGTCGGCGTGGTGAGGCCTCGGGCGAGAGTCTATGGCGGCTGACCACGCCGGATCCGGTGACGCTGCACCAGACCCTCGACACCCTCGCCGGCGAGGGCGTCACCCATGTCGCCTTCGAGGCCTCGTCCCACGGGCTCGACCAGCACCGGCTCGACGGCGTGCGCTTGCCGGCGGCCGGCTTCACCAACCTGGCGCGCGACCACCTCGACTACCACCAGACGGTCGAGGCACTACCTCGCCGCCAAGCTGCGGCTCTTCGACCGCCTGCTGCCCGGCGGCGGCACGGCTGTCGTCATGGCGGGTCCGGAGGGCGAGCCCTTCATCGCCGCCGCGAAGGGGCGGGGGCAGCCGCTCGTTCGTCATCGGGCGCGATCCCGCGCCGAGGGACGTACGACATCACCATTCTGTCGGACATCATCGAGGGGCCGGCGCAGCGCGTCAGGATCGCCGCCTTCGGCAAGACTCCACGACATCGACTCGTCCCGCTGCTCGGTCGCTTCCAGGTCGACAATGCGCTGGTGGCAGCGGGCCTCGCCATGGCGGCTGGCGGCGATGTCCGCCGGAGCGCGCCTTCGCCGCGCTCGAAAAGCTGAACGGGCGCCACGGGCCGCCTCGAACTCGTCGGCGCCATGGCACGGCGCGCCGGTGCTATGTCGACTACGCCCACAAGCCCGAGGCGCTGGAGACACGTGCTCGCGCCGTGCGGCCCTTCGCCACCGGCCGGCTCGTCGTGGTGTTCGGCTGCGGCGGCGACCGCGACCGCGGCAAGCGGCCGATCATGGGCGCGGATCGCCACGCGGCTCGCCGATCGTCGTGATCGTCACCGACGACAATCCGCGCACCGAGGAACCCGAGCATCCATCCGTGCCGCAGATCCTGGCCGCCGCTCCGGGCAGCCGGATCGAGATCGGCGACCGGCCGCAGGCCATCCAGCGCGGCTGTCCGCGACCTGCAAGGCCGGACGACCTGCTGGTCATCGCCGGCAAGGGCCACGAGACCGGCCAGATCGTCGGTGCGACCACGCTTCCCTTCTCCGACCACGAGGTCGCCCTGGCGGCGATCCGCGACTTTTCCACCGCCGCGACTGACACGCCTGCGAAAGGGCCTGCCGCATGAGCCAGCAGCCTCTCTGGACCACTGAAGCGCTGGCGCGCGCCATGGGCGGCCGCCTCGCCGGATCGTCGGCCGCGAAGCCATATCGGACATCTCCATCGACAGCCGCGCACGTCTGCAACCCCGGCGAGGCCTATCGTGGCGATCAAGGGCGATGCCCATGACGGCCATGCCTTCGTCCAGGCGGCACTCGACAAGCGGCGCATCCGGCGGCCGTCGTGCTCGTCGCGACTGGCGCGCATGGCCGCGCCGCCCGGGGCCGATATCGTCGTCGCCGATCCGCTGAAGGCCCTGGAGAAGGCTCGGCGCGGTCGCCCGCGCCCGCACCGCCGGCGCAAGCATCGTCGCGGTCACCGGCTCCGTCGGCAAGACCATCGACCAAGGAGGCGCTGGCGCCATGTCTGTCGCGCGCGAGGGCCGCACCCACGCGCCGCAGAAGAGCTTCAACAACCACATCGGCGTGCCGCTGACGCTCGCCCGCATGCCGGCAGCGACGCCAGTTCGGGCGTCTTCGAGATCGGCATGAACCATCCCGGCGAGATCACGCCGCTGGCCCGCCATGGTCGAGGCCTGCATGTCGCCATCGTCACCAATGTCGAGGCCGGTCCATCTCGAGATTCTCGGCTCGGATCGAGGCGATCGCCGACGCCAAGGCCGGAGATATTCGCCGGCTGTCGAACACGGCGGTGCCGCCGTGCTGCAATCGCGACAACCGCGCACTTCGACCGCCTCGCCGTGCCATGCGCGCAGCCGTCCGGCGATCGACGCCATCGTCTGGCTTCGGCGAGCATGAGCGCCGACGTCCGCATGCTGCGCGTCGTCCTGCGACCTGCCAGGATTCGGGCGCGACGTCGTCGCGCTGGATCATGGGCCAGCGACATCGACCTACCAGACTCGGCGCGCCGGGCCGGCACTGGCTGCTGAATTCAGCTGGCCGTGCTGGCCGGCGTCGAGCGCGCTCGGTGCCGACCTCGATGTCAGGCTGCCGCTGGCGCTCGGCGGAGCTCGGGCTGTCGCCGGGCCGCGGCGCGCGCGCGCATGCTGGCGCTGTCGCCAGCGGCACCTTCACGCTGCTCGACGAGAGCTACAACGCCAATCCGGTGTCGATGCGCGCCGCGCTGCGCGCGTGCTCGGCTCGACGCCGCAAGCGGGCCGAGGGGCGGCGCATCGCCGTGCCTCGGCGACATGCTGCGAACTGGGCGACGAGGCGTCCGGCCCTGCATGCCGCACTTGCCGATCCACGTCGGCAAGGCGGCCATCGCACACTGGTCTTCTGCTCGGGTCCGCAGATGCGAAGGCGCTCGTGGAGAGCCCTGCCGCCGCGCCGCCGGGGCGCGCTATGCCGCGCCGGCTCGCGGAGCTCGAGCCGGTGGTGCTCGCGCGCGCTGAAGGCCGGCGACGTGGTCATGGTCAAGGGTCGAAGGGTATCGGTTGTGCCGCTGGTCGAAACACTGCAAGCATAGTTCGTCGACTGCCATCAGCCAGCGGCCAGCCAGCGGCGAGGGGACGACCAGCGCATGTTCACAACTTCTGGTCGATTTCGCGGACGAGAGTCTCGGCCGTTCAACATCTTCCGCTACATCACGTTCCGCACCGGCGGGGCGTATCCTCACGGCGCTGATCTTCGTCTTCCTGTTCGGACCCGGCCTCATCCAGCTTGCTGCGCCTGCAAGCAGGGCAAGGGCCAGCCGATCCGCGCCGACGGACCGGCAGAGCCACATTGGCCAAGAAGGGCACGCCCACCATGGGCGGCCTGATGATCCTGTCCGGCCTCATCGGTCTCGACGCTGCTGTGGGCGAACCTCTCGCAGCCCCTATGTCTGGATCGTGCTCTGCGTGCACGCTGGGCTTCGGCGCGATCGGCTTCTATGACGACTACCTGAAGGTGACCAAGCAGTCGCATGCCGGCTTCTCCAGCAAGGCCCGCCTGGCGCTGGAGTTCGTCATCGCCGGGCTCGCCGTCGCGGCCGTGATGATGCGTCACGGCCGCGCGCCGCTCATCGCCGTCGATCTGATCGTTCCCCTTCATCAAGGACCTGTCGATCAACATCGGCTGCTCTGATCGATTCCTGTTCTCCGCCTTCGTCATCGTCGGCGCCGGCAATGCGGTGAATCTCACCGACGGCCTCGACGGGCTGGCCATCGTGCCGGTGATGATCGCCGCGGCGTCCTTCGGCGTCATCGCCTACCTCGCCGGCAACGCCGTCTTCGCCAACTACCTGCAGATCCATCACGTTCCGCGGCACCGGCGAGCTCGCGGTGCTGCTCGGCGCGATGATCGGCGCCGGCCTCGGCTTCCTGTGGTTCAACGCGCCGCCAGCCACGATCTTCATGGGCGACACCGGCTCGCTGGCCATCGGCGGCGCTGCTCGGCACGGTCGCGGTCGCCACCAAGCACGAGATCGTGCTGGTCGATCGTCGGCGGCCTGTTCGTGCTCGAGACCGTCTCGGTGATCGTCCAGGTCGCTGTCCTTCAAGATGGACCGGCAAGCGCGTCTTCCGGATGGCGCCGATCCACCACCACTTCGAGAAGAAGGGCTGGACCGAGCCGCCAGGTCGTCGTCCGCTTCTGGATCATCGCCGTCATCCTGGCGCTGGCCGGCCTCGTCGACCCTGAAGCTGCGGTGAGCATGATCCCGGTCTCGGCATCCTTCGCGAGGCGCAGTCCGTCGTCGTTCTTCGGGCTCGGCGCGCTCCGGGCTCGCGACCGGCGACGCGCCTTGATCGCGCGGCGGGCGCCGACGTCGTCTGCTTGGGACGACAACGCCGGCCTCGTCGCCAAGGCCGCCGCGGCGCCGGGCATGACCGTCAGCTGACCTCACGCGGCATCGACTGGTCGCGGCGTCGCCGCCCTGGTGCTGTCGCCCGGCGTGCCGCTGACCCATCCCGAGCCGCATTGGACGCGTGGACTGCGCGACGCGCGCGCCGGCGTCGAGGTCATCGGCGACATCGAGCTGTTCTGCCGCGAGCGGCGCTCAGACGCGCCGACAGCTCCGTTCATCGCCATCACCGGCACCAACGGCAAGTCGACGACGACCGCGCTGATCGGCCATATCCTCGCACGGCAGGCCGGCGTACGCTGCAGATGGGCGGCAATATCGGCCGCGCGGTGCTGACGCTCGAGCCGCCGGACGCCTGACGGCATCTACGTCGTCGAATGCTCGTCCTACCAGATCGACTCTGGCGCCCTCCATCGACCCGACGGTCGCGCATGCTGGCTCAACATCACGCCCGACCATCTCGACCGCCACGGCGACGCTCGCAGCACTATGCCGCCGTCAAGGAGCGGCTCGTCGCCGGCGAGCAGGCGCGCGACGGCGCCATCATCGGCATCGACGACGAACCGTCGCGCGCCAGTCTATCGCCGAGCGCGCCGAAGCGCGGCAGGGCGCCGGGTCGGTGCGCATCTCCGAGCGACGCCGCTCGCCGACGGCATATCGTTCGCGCGCCGGACATCTGGTCGATGCCGGACGGCGCTACGTCGGTCGCCTTCGCTCGACGGTGTCGGCCGCTGCGCGGGCGATCACAATGCGCAGAACGCGGCCTGCTGCCTGGGCAGCCTGCCGCTGCGCTCGGCGCTACCGCGCGAGAGGATCCGTCGCCGGGCTGAAGACCTTTCCCGGCCTCGCCTCACCGCATGGAGCAGTGTCGGCCGCACGGACGCCGTGCTGTCTACGTCAACGATTCCAAGGCGACCAACGCCGATGCGGCGGCACGCGCGCTTGTCGTGCTTTCCGCGCATCTACTGGATCGCCGGCGGCCAGCCGAAGGAGGGCGGCATCGCGCCGCTCGCGCGCGTGGTTCCCGCGCATCCGCCAAGGCCTACCTGATCGGCGAGGCGACCGCAGCATGTTCGCCGGCCACGCTCGACGGGCAAGACGTCGCCTACGAGCCGCTGCGGCGACCTGACAGTCGGCGCTCGAGCTGCTGCGCATGACGCGCGCGCAGCAGGACGTCCAACGGCGAGACGCGCGTGGTGCTGCTGTCGCCGGCCTGCGCCAGTCGTGCGGACCAGTGCGCAGAGCTATCGAACACCGTGGCGATGCCTTCCGCGCCATGAGCTGCGCGCCCTGCCGGGGGCGTCAGGTCCATGCGGGAGAGCAGCGATGATCGCAGGTACCCCGCGACGATCGCAGCCGTTTTCGGCGAATGGTGGTGGACCGTCGACCGCTGGCTGCTGACGGCGTTGATGGCGCTGATGCGTCGCCGGCATCGTCCTGTCGCTGGCGGCCTCGCCCGCCGGTCGCCGAGCGCATCGGCCTCGATCACCTTCCATCTTCGCCAACCGCCAGGTCTTCTTCCTCGTCCCGGCGCCCTCGACGCTGATGCTGGCCATCTCCTTCCTCGTCGCCCTACTGATCCGGCGCCTCGCGCTGATCGATGCTCGTGCCTCGGTGCTGGTGCTGATGGTCGCGACGCTCGTCATCGGCGTCGAGGTCAAGGGCGCTCGGCGCTGGGTCTCGCTCGCCGGACTGTCGATCGCAGCCGCTCGCGAATTCCTGAAGCCCGGCCTGCGTGATCTGCGCGCCTGGCTGCTGTCGCAAAGCCGCGCCGAGCGCGCGGGCTGCCGGGCTACATCTTCTCGCCATGCTGCTGCTCGGCGGCGTCGCTGGCGCTTGCTGGTGATGCAGCCCGACCTCGGCATGACCGTGCTGATGGCACTGCGTCTGGGCGGCGCCAGTTCTTCATGGCCGGCCTGCCTGGCTGTGGGTCGTCGGCGCTCGGCGTGATCGGCGGCGCGGCCGGGCATCGTCGGCGCCTATTTCACCTTCCCGCACGTTCGCCGCCGCATCGACCAGCTTCCTCGATCCGGCGTCGGGCGACACCTTCCAGGTCGACACTGCGACTGCGACGCGCTTCATGCAACGGCGGCTGGTTCGGTCGCGGGCCGGGCGAGGGGACGGTGAAGGCGCAGCATTCCCGACAGCCCATACCGACTTCGTGATGGCGGTTGCGGGCGAAGAGTTCGGCCTGCTCGTCTGCCTGATGATCCTGGCTTGATCGCCGAGATTGACGATGCGTTCGATGTCGCGCGCGATGGCGCGATTGCACCGGGCTTCAGCCGGTGGCTACCGGGCTCGCCGTGCAGTTCGGCCTGCAGGCCGCCATCAACATGGCCGTCGACCATCCAGCTCATCCCGGCCAAGGGCATGACGCTGCCGTTCATCTCCTATGGCGGCTCCTCGGCGCATGGCGATGGCCATGCTGCCTGGGCATGCTGCTGTCGCTGACGCGCGACGGCCGATGGCGCGAGCGCTGAGCCGAGCTGCCCGCTGCCATGACGGCGGCAGTGACATGGCCAGCCGTGGTCCTGGCTGCGGGCGGCACCGGCGGACATCTGTTCCCCGCTGAGGCGCTGGCCGGCGAGCTCGAGCGCGCGCGGCTGTGCCGTTCGCCCTGGTCACCGATGCGCGTGGCCGCGCAGTGGCAGGGCGCGCTTGTCCGATCGCGCCGATCCACTACATCCGTCGGCCAGCCACCATGCGGCTCGCTGAACCCGATCGCCGGCTTGCGATGCGCTCGGCCTCGGCGCTGGTTCGAGCGCCTGGCTGCGCCGTTGTCGGCCGCATCGAGCCCGTCGGCCGTCGTCGGCTTTGGCGGCTACGCCTACGGTGCCGACCATGGTCGCGGCGACCCGCCTGCGTCGCCTGCCGGCGATGCTGCACGAGCAGAACGCCGTGCTGGGCCGTGCCAACCGCATGGTGCTGCCGGCGGCGTCGACCGCCATCGCCACGTCGCTTCGCCCGCGCATGCTCGACGGCGACGGCGACGGCGACGCGCGACTGCACCGGCAATCCGGTCAGGCCGCGGTGCATCGAGGCCGCGGCGACGCCCTATGACGCGCGCTCGGCCGGCGGTCGCGTCATCCGCCTCGTGGTGTTCGGCGGCAGCCAGGGCGCCCGCGTCATGCAGCGAGATCGTGCCGCCGGCGCCTCGAGCGGCTGCGACGCGGCGCTGCGCAGCCGCATCCGTCCTGGTCCAGCAGTGCGCGTGCCGAGGACATGGACAGGGTGCAGCCAGCGCTATGCGCGCGGCGGCGTGGTCGGTCGAGATCGCGCCGTTCTTCACCGACCTGCCGCAGCGCGCTCGCGGCGGCGCATCTGGTGATCGCGCCGCTCCGGCGCCTCGACCGTGGCCGAGCTCGCGGTCATCGGCCGGCCGTCGATCCTGGTGCCCTATCCCTATGCTGCTCGATCACGACCAGGCGGCCAACGCCGCGGCGCTTGCGAGGCTGGCGCGGCGACGGCGATCAGTGCAGCCACGCACGCCGGACGCTGCCGGCGACGCTGGCCGGCCACCTCGGCGCGGCTGTTCGGACGCCGCAGCGGCTGGCCGACATGGCCGCCGCGCGCGCCGGCCACGGCCAGAGCCGGATGCACGGCGGCGCGTCCTCGCCAGACCTCGTCGGCCGAAACTGATTGGAGTTGCCGCCATGAGAGCTATGCCGCGCGACCATCGGACTCGATCCACTTCATCGGCATCGGCGGCATCGGCATGTCGCGGCATCGCCGAGGTGCTGCACAATCTCGGCTACAAGGTGCAGGGCTCCGACACCGCCGACGGCGCCAATACGTGCAAGCGGCTGCAAGAGATCGGGCATCAAGGTGTTCATCGGCCATGCGGCGGAGAATCTCGGCGACGCCGAGGTCGTGGTGGTCTCCACCGCCGTCAAGCAACGGACAATCCGGAACTGATGGCCGCGCGCGCGCGGCTGCATCCCGGTGGTGCGCCGCGCCGAGATGCTGGCCGAGCTGATGCGGCTCGAATGGTCCTGCGTGGCGATCGGCGGCACCCACGGCAAGACGACGACGACCTCGATGGTCGCGGCCCTGCTCGATGCCGGCGGCCTCGACCCGACCGTCATCAATGGCGGCATCATCAACGCCTACGGCACCAATGCCCGCCTGGGCGCCGGCGACTGGATGGTGGTGGAGGCCGACGAGAGCGACGGCTCCTTCCTGAAGCTGCCGGCCGACGTCGCCGTCGTCACCAACATCGATCCCGGAGCATCTCGACCACTACGGCACCTTCGACGCGCGTGCAGCGAGGCGTTCCGCGCACTTCGTCGAGAACATGCCCGTTCTACGGCTTCGGCGTGCATGTGCATCGACCATCCCGGTGGTGCAGGACGCTGGTCGGCTCGCATCGCCGACCGCCGCGTCATCACCTACGGCGAGAACCCGCAGGCCGACGTGCGCCTGCATCGACGTCGACCTCGACCGGCGGCCAGCTGCCGCTTCAAGGTGCAGTGTCCGCGACCGTGCCGGCGCGGTGACCGAGGACGATCGACGACCTCGTCCTGCCGATGCCCGGCCGCCACAATGCGCTGAACGCCACCTCGGCGATCGCGGTGGCGCGCGAACTCGGCCTGGCCGCGCCGCAGATCCGCAAGGGCGCTGGCCGGCTTCGGCGGCGTCAAGCGGCGCTTCACCCAGACCGGCGAATGGAACGGCGTCGACCGTCTTCGACGATTACGGCCACCATCCCGTCGAGATCTCGGCGGTGCTCAAGGCGGCGCGCAGCGCTCGACCGACAAGCAGGTGATCGCCATCGTCCAGCCGCACCGCTACACCCGGCTCGCATCGCTGTTCAACGAGTTCTGCGACCTGCTTCAACGATGCCGACACGGTGATCGTCGCCGATGTCTATGCCGCCGGTGAAGCAGCCGATCGCCGGCGCACTCGCGCGACGATCTCGTGACCGGTCTAAAGATGCGCGGCCACAAGTCGGTCATCGCCCTGGAAGGCCCGCACCAGCTTGCCGGCATCGTGGCGGGGCTGGCGAAGCCCGGCGACTACGTCATCTGCCTCGGGGCCGGCAACATCACGCAATGGGCCTATGCCCTGCCGGGCGAGCTGGAAAAGCTGGCACGGGAGTAGAGCGACCGTGAGCGAACTCCTCGACCACGGGCGCGCCGTTCTCCAGAGTCAGCCCTTCAGCCGATATCTCGGCGCCGAGCTCCTCGTCTTCGAGCCCGGCCGGGCGGAACTGGCCCTGACGGTCGAGACCCATCACCGGCAGCAGCACGGCTTCGTCCATGGCGGCGTTCTCGCCTACCTCGCCGACAATGCCCTCACCTATGCCGGAGGCTCGGTGCTGGGCGACTGCCTCACCGCCGAGTTCAAGATCAACTACACCCGTCCCGCCCGCGGCGAGAGGCTGGTGGCGCGGGCGCGCGTTGCCTCCGCCGGCAAGCGCCTTGCGGTCTGCGCCTGCGAGATCGTCGCTGTCGCGGACGGCAAGGAGACGGTCGTCGCCATCGCCCAGGGCTCCATCGCCCGCATCGAGGCCGGGAAGGACTGAACGGCCCATGTTCGACGATATCACGCCGCTCATCCGCAGCCTCGCGCCAGACCTGCGCGGCCGACTCGCCGCCAACGAGCCGATGGCGCCGCTCACCTGGTTCCGCGTCGGCGGGCCGGCGCAGGTGCTCTTCACGCCCGAGGACGAGGCGGACCTCGCCTATCTCCTGTCGAAGCTGCCGTCCGACATGCCGGTGATGCCGGTCGGCGTCGGCTCCAACCTGATCGTGCGTGACGGCGGCGTTCCCGGCGTCGTCGTCCGCCTGAGGCCACGCGGCTTCGGCGAGGTTTCGAGTCGACGGCACCGACATCACCGCGGGCGCGGTGGCGCCCGACAAGCGCGTGGCGGAAGCCGCCGCCGCCGCCGGCCTCGGCGGGCTCGAGTTCTATTTCGGCATCCCCGGCACCATCGGCGGCGCGCTGCGTCATGAATGCCGGCGCCAATGGCGGCGAGACGAAGGACATCCTCGTCGAGGCCCGCGCCGTCTCCCGCGACGGCGAGGTGCTGACCTTTTCCAACGCGCAGCATGAATTTCACCTACCGCAAGTCCGACGTCGGGCGCGCTGTGATCTTCACCCGCGCCCTGTTCAGGGGCACGCCCACCGACCCTGCCGTCATCCGCGAGCGGATGGAGGCCGTGCAGCACCACCGCGAGACGGTGCAGCCGATCCGCGAGAAGACCGGCGGCTCCACCTTCAAGAACCCGTCGGGCCACTCCGCCTGGAAGCTGATCGACGCCGCCGGCTGCCGAGGCCTCAGGCTCG
This sequence comes from Phreatobacter sp., assembly GCA_965284145.1. Classification (GTDB taxonomy): domain Bacteria; phylum Pseudomonadota; class Alphaproteobacteria; order Rhizobiales; family Phreatobacteraceae; genus Phreatobacter. Next base: position 528,689 of record CBDIRH010000003.1, on the reverse strand, counting down.
GCGGCGCGCAGGTCTCCGAGATGCACTGCAACTTCCTCATCAACACCGGCACCGCCACCGCCGCCGACATCGAGGCGCTGGGCGAGGAGGTGCGCCGGCGGGTGAAGGAGACGAGCGGCGTCGAGCTGCACTGGGAAATCAAGCGGGTGGGCCAGCCGCTGGCCTGACGGAAGGAACGACCATGACCAAACCCCACGTCGCCGTCCTCTATGGCGGCTGGTCCGCCGAACGCGAGGTGTCGCTCGCATCGGGCGAGGCCTGTGCCGGGGCGCTGGAGAGCCGCGGCTACCGCGTGACGCGCGTCGATGTCGGTCGCGATATCGCGCTGAAGCTCGCGGAACTGAAGCCCGACGTGGCGCTGAACGTCACCCACGGCCGGCCCGGCGAGGACGGCACGCTCGCCGGCATCCTCGAGGTGATGCAGATTCCCTACACCCACTCAGGCGTCATGGCCTCGGCGGTCGCCATGGACAAGGCCATGGCCAAGAAGATCATGGCGGCGGCCGGCGTGCCGGTCCCGGGTGGAATGATCGTGCCGCGGCGCGAGGCGGCGCGCGAGCACCTGCTGCCGCGCCCCTATGTCATCAAGCCGAATACGGACGGCTCCTCCCTCGGCGTCTTCATCGTCACGAAGGAGCATGAGCACCCGCCGCAGGAGCTTCATTCGACCGAGTGGGCGCTGGGCGAATCGGTGCTCGTCGAGCCCTTCATCGCCGGACGTGAACTGACCTGCGCGGTAATGGGTGACCGCGCCCTCGGCGTCATCGAAATCACCTATGCCGGAACCTTCTACGACTACGAGGCGAAATATGCGCCCGGCGGCTCCCAGCACCTGATTCCGGCGCCGCTTAAACCAAATATTTACTCTGAGGTCCAAAGACTGTCCCTCACAGCGCATCAGGCGCTCGGCTGTAAAGGGGTCAGCCGTGCGGACTTCAGATACGACGATACGCCCGGGGGAACCGGGGCGCTCGTCTGTCTCGAAGTCAACACGCAGCCCGGGATGACCGGGACTTCGCTCGTCCCCGATATGGCCGCTCACGAAGGTATCTCGTTCGCCGAGCTGGTCGAATGGATGGTGTTGGACGCTTCGCTCGATCGCTGACCGCCATGGCTCGCTGGAGCCGGGGCGGACGCGTCGCCCGGGCCAGCGACAGGTTGCGGTCTTCCACCGCGCCTCGCGCCGGGAAGCCGCGCCCGAGCCCTACTCCCGGCCGAGCGCGCTCCGGCTCAGGCTGCACCGCCTCTCCACCCGTATCGCCAATATGCGCATGCCGCGCCGCGCCGGTGTCGGCGCGACGCTGGCGCATCTTCGTCGCCACCGGCCTCTACGGCGCCCATCGCGGCGGCCACTGGCCGACGATCAATGCCGCCCTCGTGGCGGTCGGCGATGTCGGTGCCAATGCCGCCGGCCTCCAGGTCAAGGGTGTCAGGCTCACCGGCAACCAGCAGATGAGCCACGCGCAGATCCTCGAGGTCGCCGGCATCCACCCCGAGTCTTCGGTTCTCTTCTTCGATGCCGACCAGGCCCGCGAGCGGCTGAAGGCCAATTCCTGGATCGCCGATGCGACGGTCCAGAAGCTCTATCCCGACCAGATCATGATCTCCGTGGTCGAGCGCGAGCCCTTCGCCCTCTGGCAGCGCGATGGCCGCATCCAGGTCATCGCCGCCGACGGCAAGGTCATCGTCGACCACATCGACGCGCGCTTCCAGCACCTGCCGCTCATCGTCGGCAAGGGCGCCGAGGAGCGGGCGCGCGAGATCGTCGGCCTCCTCGGAGATCACCCCGAGGTGTCGAAGGCCGTGCGCGCCGCCGTGCTCGTCGCCGAGCGCCGCTGGACCCTCGTCCTCAAGAACGGCATCGACGTGCGTCTGCCCGATCACGACCTCGACCGCGCCATGGTCGATCTCGCCCGCCTCGACGCGGAGCGGCGGCTGATGAGCCGCGACGTGACGATGATCGACATGCGCGCTGCCGCGACCGTGTCACGGTGCGCCTGGCTCGGACGACGCCACGAGCGGCGCACGAGGCGGCGCTGCGCGAGCGTGACCGCGAGCGCGCGCCGTCGCCGCGCCCTGCAGGGACAGCGCACATGACGGCCCCCTTCCGCCACGGCCTCACCCCGAAGATGCGCCCGCTTTCGCCGAAGCGCTCGGCGATCATGTGCGTCCTCGACATCGGTACGTCGAAGATCGTCTGCATGATCGTCCGGCTGCGGCCGCGCGAGGGCTCCGACATCCTGCCGAACCGCACCCACCGGGCCGAGATCCTCGGCATCGGCCACACCCGCGCCCGCGGCATGAAGGCCGGCGCCGTCGCCGACATGGCCAAGGCCGAGGCAGCCATCCGCCAGGCGGTGGATGCCGCCGAGCGCATGGCGGAGGTCCAGGTCGACCGCGTCATCGTCACCGTCTCCGCCGGCCGGCTGTCCTCCGAGCAGTACGAGGCCCGCGTCACCTGCGCCTCGCCGCGCGTCGAGGAACATGACCTCCATCGCGTGCTGCAGGCGGCTTCCGACCACTCGGTGCGACAGGGCAGGGCGGTGCTGCACTCCATGCCCGTCGGCTTCCGCCTCGACGACACCCGCGGCATCAAGGATCCGCGCGGCATGCTCGGCTCCTCGCTCGGCGTCGACATGCATGTCGTCACCTGCGACGCCGCGACCGCCCGCAACCTGATGCTCTGCATCGAGCGCTGCCACCTGACCGTCGAGGCGCTGGTCGCCGCTCCCTTCGCCTCCGGCCTCGCCGGTGCTCACCGACGACGAGGCCGAACTCGGCACCGTCTGTCTCGACATGGGCGCGGGCACCACGACCCTGTCGGTCTTCGCCGGCGGTCACTTCGTCCATGCCGACGCGGTCGCCGTCGGTTCCCACCACGTCACCATGGACCTCGCCCGCGGCCTGTCGACGCGCCTCTCGGACGCCGAGCGCATCAAGGTGCTGAACGGCGCCTGCTTCGCCGCCAAGTCCGACGATCGCGACATCGTCAACGTGCCCTCGATCTCCGAGGACGACCGCGACATCCCGAATTCGGTGTCGCGCGCCCAGATCATCCGCATCATCCGCCCGCGCATCGACGAGATCCTCGAGATGGTCCGCGATCGCCTGGTCGCCGCCGGTGCGGCAGCCGAGGTCGGTCGCCGTCTCGTGCTGACCGGTGGCGGGGCCCAGCTGCCGGGCCTTGCCGATCTCGCCGCCCAGGTCTTCGGCCGCCAGGTCCGGGTCGCCCGGCCGGTCGGCATCACCGCATTGCCCGACAGCGCCAAGGGCCCGCCCTTCGCAGCCGCCGTCGGCCTTTCCGTCTATCCGCAGATCGCGGGACTGGAGCATTTCGAACCGCAGCGGCGCTTCCTCGCCGCCACCGGGACGGACGGCTACTTCTCCAGGGTCGGCCGGTGGATCAAGGACAGTTTCTGAAGAGCATGCGTCCGGGCCGACCCCTTGGCCCGGACGGAGAGACGCAGCGTCGGCCGCCACCGGCAAAGCAACCCAGTTGAGACCAGCGACGTGGCTGTCGCGTGAGTGATTCGAACGAGGCTCATGATGACCATCAACCTGAAGATGCCCGACATCCGGGAACTGAAGCCCCGGATCACCGTGTTCGGCGTGGGCGGCGCGGGCGGCAACGCCGTCAACAACATGATCGACGGCGGTCTTGCAGGGCTGTCGACTTCGTGGTGGCCAACACCGACGCCCAGGCGCTGACCATCGTCGAAGGCCGCGCGGCTGATCCAGCTGGGCGTCGCACGTCACCGACGGTCTCGGCGCCGGGTCGCATGCCGGAAGTCGGCGCGCGCGGCGGCCGAGGAAGTCATCGACGAGATCCGCGACCATCTCGCCGGCACGCACATGGCCTTCATCACCGCCGGCATGGGCGGCGGCACCGGCACGGGCGCTGCCCCGGTCATCGCCCGCGCCGCGCGCGAGCTCGGCATCCTCACCGTCGGCGTCGTCACCAAGCCGTTCCACTTCGAGGGCATGCGCCGCATGAAGACGGCCGAGGCCGGCATCGACCGAGCTGCAGAAGTCGCGTCGACACGCTGATCGTCATCCCGAACCAGAACCTGTTCCGGGTGGCCAACGAGAAGACCACCTTCGCCGACGCCTTCGCCATGGCCGACCAGGTGCTCTATTCGGGCGTCGCCTGCATCACCGACCTGATGGTCAAGGAAGGCCTCATCAACCTCGACTTCGCCGACGTCCGCGCCGTCATGCGCGACATGGGCAAGGCGATGATGGGCACGGGCGAGGCCACCGGCGAGCGCCGCGCCATCACCGCGGCCGAGGCGGCGATCGCCAACCCGCTGCTCGACGAGACCTCGATGAAGGGCGCCAAGGGCCTGCTGATCTCGATCACCGGCGGCCGCGACCTGACCCTCTTCGAGGTCGACGAGGCGGCGACCCGCATCCGCGAGGAAGTCGATCCAGGACGCCAACATCATCCTCGGCGCCACCTTCGACGACGCGCTCGACGGCATCGATCCGCGTCTCGGTTGTCGCCACCGGCATCGACCTGTCGGCCCAGGCCGCCAACACGCAGACCATCGCCGAAATGACGGCGAAGCTGCGCCAGAGCGCCCAGCGCATCGCCCAGATGCAGCCGGCCGCTTCCCAGGCCCCTGTCGCCGCCGCTCCGGTCGCAGCTCCCGCCCCGGTCGCCGAGGCGCCGGTGGAGGCCGAGCCGCAGGTCTACGAGCTGCCGGCCGCCGAGGCCCCGGCGCCCGTCGTCACCGAGAGCGAAGTGGTGCTGCAGCCGGTCGCCGCCCGCCCGGCGCTCTTCCGCGAGCCGCCGGTCGAGCTCGACCAGCCGCTCGATGCCGCCGCGCGACGAGCCGGCTCGCCGCGCGCGACTTCATCCCGCCGGCCGCCGAGAAGCCGATGCGCCCGTGCGCATGCCGACCACCGACGAGCTGCCGCGCATGGTCCGCGAGCAGCTGCGCGCCGAGCCCTCGGCGCCGCGTCCGGCCGAGAATCCGGTGGAGAAGAAGCGCACCTCGCTGATGGAGAAGCTCCAGTCGATCGGCTTCACCCGCAAGGCCGAGACGGCCGAGGCGCCGGCTCCGGCCCCCCGGGTGGCCCCGCCGCTGCAGCCGGCCCGCCCGGTCGCCCAGGCGCCGCGCATGCCGGCCGCCCCGGCCCCGCAGATGCGCCGCGAACCGGCCGGCCTCGACATCCATGGTCGTCCCGCAGCGCAGCATCCGCGGGCCGAGGAGGACCATCTGGACATCCCGGCCTTCCTCCGCCGCCAGGCGAACTGAGGCCGCGGACGGCTCCCGTCCGGATTGTTACGAAATCTTGCAGGCGTTCAATTTACCCGGGTGTGAAGCACCCGGGTAAGTTTTTGTTAAGGCGGCGTTTTTATCCTCTTAACGCGTTTGCCAGAATGCGTCCGAATTTCGGTAACAGTCGGACATAAACCGTGACTTGGCCCCCTCGTGAGCCCTGTCTATGGTCCCGGCCCGACGCGCATGGATGTGGATGCGTGGTGATTCGCCTCACTGCAGCATTTCCGGATCGAGATACAGATGTCCGGCACCGGCGCGTCAGGTCATGAATTGGGGGTCGTCCGACCCCGCGAGGTCCTGGCGACCTCGACGGCGGACGACAGAGACGGTCGGAAATGAAGACTGCCAGGCAGACGACGATTCGCGACGCGGTCCAGCTCGACGGTATCGGTGTCCACTCCGGCGCCGCCGTCTCCGTGACGCTCCATCCGGCCGAGGCCGGCTCCGGCATCGCCTTCCTGCGCTCCGACCAGGATGAGACCGAGATTCCGGCCGTCTTCCGGAACGTGTCTTCCGCCGACCTGTCCACCGTTCTCGGCCGCCCCGAGCGCGGCGGTGTCGCCACCGTCGAGCACCTGATGGCGGCCCTCGCGGGCGTCGGCGTCGACAACTGCCTCGTCGAGGTCGACGGGCCCGAGATGCCGATCCTCGACGGTTCGGCCGCGCCCTTCGTCGCCGCCATCGACCAGGTCGGCCTGCGGACGCTCGATGCGAACCGCAAGGCCGTGAAGGTCCTCAAACCCGTCGTGCTCGAGACCGAGCGCGGCGTTGTCGAGCTCCATCCCCATGATCGCGGCCTGCGCCTCGAGGTGGAGATCGACTTCGACAATGCCCTCATCGGCCGGCAGGTCTATGGCATGGACCTCGATGCCGGCGCCTTCCGCCGTGACGTCGCCCGCGCCCGCACCTTCGGCTTCATGCAGGACGTGACGAAGCTCTGGGCCGTCAACAAGGCGCTCGGTGCCTCGCTGGAGAACACGGTGGTGGTCGGCGACGACCGCATCCTCAATCCGGAAGGCCTGCGCTTCCGCGACGAGTTCGTCCGCCACAAGCTTCTCGACGCCGTGGGCGACCTCTCCCTCGCCGGCGCCCCCCTGATCGGCCGCTTCCGCTCCTATCGTGGCGGTCATCGCATGAATGTGAAGCTCCTCGAGGCCCTCTTCGCCGACCCGACGGCCTATGCCGTCGTCGAGCAGGCCCCCCGCCGCGAGCGCGGTCATGCCGACCTCGGCGTGTCGGTTCCTGCCTACGGGCCCGACGCCAACTGAGCCTCTTGCCCAAATTGGGCCTCAACTCCGCTTCAGAACGTGGCCACGGGGCGATAGCCCCACCGTGCAAATTCGGTTATGAGCCGTTCCGGGTCCCCGCGGGTCCAGAGTCATAACGTCGAGTGGGAAGGTTCGTGACCGTGCAGAAGCATCCCTCGGATGGGCAGCCTTCGGATCAGGCCCTGTCGCTGCGTCCGCTGCGTCGCACCGTTCTCGTGGCCGCGATGATCGCCGTCGCCCTGCCGCTCGGCGCCTGCGCCAACGCGCCTTCCTTCGGCAACCTGTTCGGCGGCAACACCGATTCGGCGAACCTCCCCGACGAGCCCGCCGAAAAGCTCTACAATGAGGGTCTGGCCCTGCAGAACCGGCGCGACTGGCGCCGCGCCGCCCTGAAGTTCATGGAGATCGACCGCACCCACCCCTACACGGAGTGGGCGAAGCGGGCCCTCATCCTGGCTGCCTATTCCTATTACGAGGCCCAGGACTACGAGGAGACCATCAACCAGGCCCGCCGCTATCTCCAGCTGCACCCGGGTTCGAGCGACGCGGCCTATGCCCAGTACCTGATGGGCGCGGCGCAGTACGACCAGATCCCCGACGTCCAGCGTGACCAGGGCCGCACCGAGCGCGCCCTCGTGGTCCTCGAGGAGGTCACCCGCAAGTGGCCGCAGTCGGAATATGCCATCGCCGCGCGCCGCAAGATCGAGGTCGCCCGCGACCAGCTCGCCGGCCGCGAGATGTCGGTCGCCAAGTACTATCTCGATCGCCGCCAGTTCGCCGGCGCCATCAACCGCTACAGGACTGTCATCTCGCAGTTCCAGACGACCCGCCACGTCGAGGAGGCGCTCGCCCGCCTCGTCGAGTGCTACATGGCGCTCGGCATCGTCAACGAGGCGCAGACGGCCGCCGCGGTCCTCGGTCACAACTTCCCGGACAGCCAGTGGTACAAGGACAGCTACGCGCTGATCCAGGGCCAGGGCCTGACCCCGCGCGAGGATACCGGGTCGTGGATCAGCCGCGCCTTCCGCCGCATCACCGGCTGAGCGGCCTTCCGTTCCTTCTCCGTTCGCGTTAAGCCGTTGCAGGCGCGGGCGCGGCCGAATCTGCCGCCGCTCCTGCCGTATCGCTGTCGGGAAAACGCGAACCGTCCATGCTCGTTCAGCTTTCGATCCGCGACATCGTCCTGATCGACCGGCTCGATCTGACCTTCGCCGAGGGCCTGTCCGTGCTGACGGGAGAGACCGGCGCCGGCAAGTCCATCCTGATCGACGCCACATCGCTCGCCCTCGGCGCGCGCGGCGATGCCGCCCTCGTCCGCCACGGGCAGGAGCAGGGGCAGGTGACCGCCGTCTTCGACGTGCCGCTGGATCATCTCTCGCGGCGTATCGCGGCCGAGGCCGACCTCGACACCGAGGGCGACATGATCCTCAGGCGGGTGCAGCTCGCCGACGGCCGGACCCGAGCCTTCGTCAACGACCAGGCGGTAAGCGTGCAGGTGCTGCGCGCCATCGGCGGCGCCCTCGTCGAGATTCACGGCCAGCACGCCGACCGTGCCCTCATCGAGCCGGAAACCCATCGCGCGGTCGTCGACGCCTATGGCGGCCTTGGCCGCGAGGTGGAGACCGTTCGCAAGGCCTGGAAGGACTGGCGCGAGGCGCGCAAGGTCGTGGAGGAGGCGCAGGCCCGCCTCGTCAAGGCCCGTGCCGATGGCGATTTTCTCCGCCACGCCGTCGAGGAGCTGACGAAGCTCCGGCCCGAGCCGGGCGAGGAGAGCGACCTCGCCACGCGCCGCCAGGCGATGATGGCGTCGGAGAAGATCGCCTCCGACCTCGCCGACGCCATGGACGTGCTCGCCGGTCCCGGCTCCGCCGTGCCGTCGCTCGCCGCCGCCTGGCGCCGTCTGGAGCGCCGCGCCGCCCAGGCGCCCGCCCTCGTTGAGCCCATCGTCAAGGCCTTCGGCGAGGCGCTCGACCGCATCGAGGACGCCCGCGCCGCGGTGGAGGCCGCCCAGCGTTCCGCCGAGTTCGATCCGCGCGAACTGGAGCGCATCGAGGAGCGGCTCTTCGCCCTGCGCGCTGCCTCGCGCAAATATGCCGTACCGGTGGACGGGCTCGCCGAGCTCGCCGCGCGCTATCTCGCCGACGTCTCCGCCCTCGACGCCGGCGAGGACCGGCTGGTCGCCTTGCAGGCGGCGGCGTCCGCGGCCGAGGCCGCCTATGGCAAGGCGACCGCCGCCCTCTCGGCGAAGCGCAAGGCGTCGGCGAAGAAGCTCGACGCGGCCGTCAACGCCGAACTCGGTCCGCTGAAGCTGGACCGTGCCCGCTTCATGACGGAGCTGACCAGCGACACGGCCGGCCCCGAGGGGACTGACCGCGCCGAGTTCTGGGTCCAGACCAATCCGGGCACCCGTCCCGGTCCCATGATGAAGGTCGCCTCGGGCGGCGAGCTCTCCCGCTTCATGCTGGCCCTGAAGGTGGTGCTGGCCGACCAGGGCTCGGCGCCGACCCTCGTCTTCGACGAGATCGACACCGGTGTCGGCGGTGCTGTCGCCGACGCGATCGGCCAGAGGCTGGCGCGGCTTGGTTCGAAGGTTCAGGTGCTGTCCGTCACCCATGCGCCGCAGGTCGCGGCCAAGGCGACGCGCCATTATCTCATCGCCAAGGAGACCAAGGGCCAGAGCGCCGCGACGCGCGTCAGGCCACTCGGCTTCGACCTCAGGCGCGAGGAACTCGCCCGCATGCTGGCCGGCGAGACCATCACCGACGAGGCCCGCGCCGCTGCCGAGAAGCTCCTCACCGTCGGGTGACGCCTTCGGCCATCGGAATGCCTGCATTGGCGGCTGGTCTGCGCGGCATGAGCACGCCTGCTTTCCAATCCCGCCCCTGGTCGATCGCTGTCGCCGCCGCCCTGGCGCTGGCAGCCCTCACAGCACCCCGTCCGGGCTTTGCCCAGCCGACCGCCGTCGCCGACGCCATCGCAGCCTGTGACGCGGCGCCGGGGGACGCCATCCGCGTCGCGGGCGCGACGCTCTGCTTCAACGCCGACATCGATCGCGACAGCGCCGCCCGCGTCGAGGCCTTGATGGCCGGGCGCGGCCCGAGCGCCATGGTCATTACCTCCGACGGCGGAGAGGTCATGGCCGCCCTCCAGCTTGCCCGGTCCATCCGCTCGCGCGGCCTGCTGCTCGTGGTGAAGGGGCACTGCATCTCCTCCTGCGCCAACTTCCTCTTCCCCGCCGCGCGCTCCAAGGCGGTGGCGCCGAACAGCCTTGTCGTCTTCCACGGCGGCATCGCCCCCGGCGCCTTCGGCGGGCTGTTCGGGGGTGGCGAGGAGCGCGAGCTGCTGACCGAGACCCGGGCCTTCTTCCGCGAGATCGGCGTCGACGGCTCGATCAGCTACGATCCGCCCTACAGGCGCGACCCGCGCTCTGGCGTCCGCTCGCTCGCCGAGGAATGGACCGCCACGCCGGCGGCGCTTCGCCGCCACGGCATGACCGGCATCGTCTCCATGTGGTGGCCCTCGAACGAGGCCATCATCCGCGAGGCGGCGTCGCGGGGCATGGTGCTCGGCATCGTCGAATAGGGCGCTGCGGCCGTGATCTGGCAGCAGCGGCCCTTGTCCCCTTGGCCGGGGGCTCTATCGTTCCTCCCGCGTGTCGCCGCACAAGGCCGTGGATCACGGGCCCCGCATCCGGCATGAGAAGCGGTGCCGCGCGCCAAACGGTCGAGTGAGTCGATGTCGAAAGCCCCCGTCCCCCACACGCCTGTCGAGACCCTCTCCGCCGATCAGGCGCGGCTGGAACACGAGCGTCTCGCCGAGGCCATCGCCGAGGCCGACAGGCAATATTACCAGGACGACGCACCGACCCTCACCGACGCCGAATACGACGCCCTGCGCCGCCGCTATGAGGCACTGGAGGCGGCCTACCCCGCGCTGCGGACGGCCGACAGCCTGTCGGAGAAGGTCGGCGCCGCGCCGGCCTCGAAGTTCGGCAAGGTCACCCATGCCGTCCCCATGCTGTCGCTGTCCAACGCCTTCGCCGACGAGGAGGTGATCGACTTCGTCGGCCGCGTGCGCCGCTTCCTGGGGCTCGCCGCCGATGCGCCGGTGGCCATGACGGCCGAGCCGAAGATCGACGGCCTGTCCTGCTCGCTCCGCTACGTCGACGGAAGGCTTGCCGTGGCGGCGACGCGCGGCGATGGCGCGGTCGGCGAGGACGTCACCGCCAATATCCGCACCATCGGCGAGATCCCGCAGGTGCTGAAGGGCGCGCCCGGGGTGCTGGAGGTGCGCGGCGAGGTCTATCTCAGCCACGAGGACTTCCGCCGCATCAACGCCCGGCAGGAGGAGAAGGGGCTGCCACCCTTCGCCAATCCACGCAATGCCGCCGCCGGCTCGCTGCGCCAGCTCGATTCGCGCATCACCGCCGAGCGGCCCCTGCGCTTCTTCGCCTATTCCTGGGGCGAGATCGCGCCGCAGCGTCCGCGCGACACCCAGTCCGGCATGGTCGACTGGTTCCGCGACCTCGGCTTCCCCACGAACCCGCTCACCGTCGTCTGCGACAGCGCCGAGGAGCTTCTCGCCCACTACCGGATGATCGGCGAGAAGCGCGCCACCCTCGGCTATGACATCGACGGCGTCGTCTACAAGGTCGACAGCCTCGACCTGCAGGCCCGCCTCGGCTTCGTCTCGCGCTCGCCGCGCTGGGCCATCGCCCACAAGTTCGCGGCGGAGAAGGCGACGACCATCCTCGATGCCATCGACATCCAGGTGGGGCGCACCGGCGCGCTCACCCCCGTCGCCAAGCTGCGGCCGGTGACCGTCGGCGGCGTCGTCGTCTCCAACGCCACCCTGCACAACGAGGACTACATCAAGGGCATCGGCACCGACGGCGCCCGCTTCCGCGACGCACGACATCCGCGTCGGCGACACCGTGGTCGTCCAGCGCGCCGGCGACGTCATCCCGCAGGTGCTCGACGTCGTCATCGACAAGCGGTCGGCAGATGCGAGGTCCTATGCCTTCCCCACCACCTGTCCCGCCTGCGGCAGCCCGGCGCTGCGCGAGGAGGGCGAGGCGGTGAGGCGCTGCACGGGCGGCTTCGCCTGTCCGGCTCAGGCGGTGGAACGGCTGCGGCACGTCGTCTCCCGCCGTGTCCTCGACATCGAGGGTCTCGGCGCCGAGCGACTGCCCTTCTTTTACGACGATGAGGACCTGCCGATCCGCGAGCCCGCCGACATTTTCACTCTCGCCCGGCGCGATGCGGCGAACCTGAAGAAGCTGAAGGACAAGGAGGGCTTCGGGGCTCTTTCCGCGAAGAACCTCTTCGACGCAATCGAGGCGAGCCGCACGGTGCCGCTGGACCGCCTCATCGCGGCGCTCGGCATCCGCCATGTCGGCGAGACGACGGCCCGCGTCCTCGCCCGCGCCTATGGTACCTGGCAGGCCTTCCATGACGCGGCGGTGCGCGTGGCTGAGGGCGACGCGGAAACGCGTGCCGAACTCGATGCCCTCGACCAGATCGGCGACGCTGTGATCGATGCCATGGCGGCCTATTTCGCCGAGCCGCGCAACCGCGCCATGGTCGAGCGTCTCGTCGCCGAACTGGCGGTGCAGGAGGCCGAGAAGCCGAAGTCCGATACCCCGGTCGCCGGCAAGACGGTGGTCTTCACCGGCTCGCTGGAGAAGATGACGCGCGACGAGGCCAAGGCCATGGCCGAGCGGCTCGGGGCGAAGGTCGCGGGCTCCGTCTCGAAGAAGACCGACTACGTCGTCGCCGGTCCCGGAGCGGGCTCCAAGCTCGACAAGGCGCGCGACCTCGGGGTGGTCGTCATGACCGAGGACGAGTGGTTCGAACTCGTGAAATAACGTTGCGAATCCAGTCCGTTAACGGACAGTTTCCGAAAGGCATGCAGAAATTGCAAGGCTGATTGTGCATTGCACAATCTACTCATTTTGCTGCGACGCAACAAAATGGTGGTGTCGAAAGGGAGGAAGCCTCGAGGTCGTCCACTCTTTCAGAGGAGAGACCACCATGGCTACCATTGCACTCGACAAGATCGCATCCACCGCCCCCGCCGCTCAGGCTTCGGGCAAGCCCGGTTTCTGGCGTTCCCTCTACGACGCCATCATCGAGGCCCAGGAACTCCGCGCCGCCACCTATGTGAACGGCTACCTGGCGCATCTGTCGGACGAGGAACTCGCTCGCCACGGCATGACGCGCGACCAGATGGTTCGTCGCACCCGCTCCATGATGTCGAGCATCTGACGCCCGACACCTCGTCCAGTCCCCCCGACAAGGCCGATCCTGCCTCGCGCAGGGTCGGCCGTCGGCGTCGCAACGCCGGTCCTGACCGTGCCCCAAGGGAGGGCATCATGTTCTTCGCTTCCATCGCCCGTCTGTTCAACGAGATCGCCCGACGCCGCGCCGAGCGCATGGCCCGCGAGCGCGCCACCCTGGTCTCCGCCGACGAACTGCGCCGCGCCGGCATCCTGACGACGCTCGGCGGTTCCTACACGCTGCCCTTCGCCCGCTGAGGCACCGGATCAGGCCGGCTTGCGCCTGATGCCGATGACCTGACCGACGCCCTCCGGCCGCGATTGGCCGGCGGTGGTCGCGTGCCAGGCTTCCAGACGACCCATGATGTCGTCGGGGAAGGGCGCCGGCCGGCGCGTCGCCATGTCCATGTGGATGGAGATCGACTCCATCGTGGCCGAGAGCCAGCGCTCCTTGGCGTGCACCAGCTCCATCCAGTAGTGGATGCGCTTCGGGTCGAGGTCGAGGACGCGCAGGCGCATCTGCACCTCGTCGCCGAGATGCACCTCGCGCAGGTAGCGCACATGCGCCTCGAGCGCGAAGAAGCTCATGTTGCGCGTGCGGATGTAGTTTTCCGACAGGCCGATCTTCTCGAACAGGATGTCGAGCCCCTCGTCGAACAGCTTGACGTAGAAGGCGACGTTCACGTGGCCGTTGTAATCGATCATCTCGGGCCTGACGGCCATCGGCGGCGTGATCGCAAGGCCCGTGTCGGGGCAGAGGTCGAACTGGGTCATGTCTTCCGCTTAGCGAAGGACGCCGGACCCGGCAATCGCGCCGGGCGGGGGAGGGGTCTGCGGATCCCGCGGTCTGCGGAAATGCCGATTGGCCTTCTGCGCCGCCGCGCCTAATCTCCGCGTCCCCCCGGCGCCTCCCGCCGGACAGCGATGCCAGGATCAGTCATGCCCGCCGCAGCCCGCACCCGTCCCGACCGCGCGACGCTCGATGCCGTCATCGGCGCCCTGCAGGCCCGCTTCGGCAATCGTGCCGTGACCTCGGACGCCGTGCGCCAGCAGCACGCCCACACCCTCACCTGGATCGAGAACCAGCCGCCGGACGTCGTCGTCTTCGCCGAGAGCGCCGCGGACTGCGTCGAGGTCATGAAGATCGCCGCCGCCCACGACGTGCCGGTCATTCCCTTCGGCACCGGCTCCTCGCTGGAAGGCCACGTCAACGCACCCTTTGGCGGCATCTCGGTCGACACCTCGCTGATGAAATCGATCATCGCCGTCCACGCCGAGGATCTCGACGTGGTGGTGGAGCCCGGCGTCACCCGCAAGCAGCTCAACGAGTACCTGCGCGACATGGGGCTGTTCTTCCCCATCGATCCCGGCGCAGACGCCTCCATCGGCGGCATGACCGCCACCCGCGCTTCCGGCACCAACGCGGTCCGCTATGGCACGATGAAGGACAATGTCCTGTCGCTGCAGGTGGTGCTGCCGAACGGCGAGATCATCGAGACTGCCCGACGCGCCCGCAAGACCTCCGCCGGCTACGACCTGACCCGCCTCTTCGTCGGCTCGGAGGGCACGCTCGGCATCATCACCCGCATCACCCTGAAGCTGCACGGCATCCCCGAGGCGATCTCGGCGGCCACCTGCTCGTTCCCGACGGTGAAGGACGCGGCCGACGCCACCATCGTTGCCATCCAGACCGGCATTCCCATGGCCCGCATCGAGCTCCTCGACGAGGTGCAGGTGAGGGCCGTCAATGCCTATTCCAAGCTGACGCTGCCGGAGAAGCCGCTGCTGCTGCTGGAGTTCCACGGCACCGAGGCCGGCGTCGCCGAGCAGGTCGAGCGCTTCCGGGCCATCGCCGACGACTACGGCGCCGGCGACTTCCAGTGGGCGGCGAGGGCGGAGGATCGCACCCGTCTCTGGCAGGCCCGCCACGACGCCTACTGGGCGGCCCTTGCCCTGCGCCCGGGCTGGAAGGGCCAGTCCTCCGACGTTTGCGTGCCGATCTCGCGCCTCGCCGAGTGCATCGAGGCGACGAAGAAGGACATCGAGGAGCACGGCATGATCGCGCCCATCGTCGGCCATGTCGGCGACGGGAACTTCCACGTCCTGCCGCTGATGGACGAGAGCGACCCGGAAAGCGTCGCCCGGTGCAAGGCCTTCATGGGCCGTATCGTCGAGCGCGCTCTGGCGATGGAGGGCACCTGCACCGGCGAGCATGGCGTCGGCCAGGGCAAGATGAAGTATCTCCGGGACGAACATGGCGACGCCGCCATGGCCCTGATGGCCTCCCTGAAGCACGCCGTCGATCCGCAGGGGATCATGAACCCCGGCAAGATGGCGGTCTGAGGCGGTCCTCAGCCCTGGTGGCGCCTCAGCCAGCTTGCCGCATAGCCGCAGCGCGGCACGATGCTGCGCTTCTCGGCCTCGGCGACCGCCACGACCTGCTCCATCAGACGCCCCGCCGCGCCGGTGCCGCGCAGGGCCGGCTCGGCCTCGACATGGTCGATGACCAGCGTGTCGTCGCCCTGGCGACGATAGATCGCGAAGGCCTGCCGGCCCTCCGTCTCCAGGACGAAGCGGCCGTCTGTGGTGTCGTCGCGAAACTCGTCGGGCATGCTCGATCCTCCCTGGCGGTGCCTGTCCGGCCCATATGGCGTGCCGGAGCGCGAACCTCCATCCCCCGATCGCAGCTCAGTCCTGCGGGAACCTGACCCGAATTCAGTCGTGCGACCTCGCGGCAACTTGCTCTCGCGCGGGGCAGGGACCACCTTTCCTCCATGAAGTGCCTGACCGCCCCAGCCCTCATGCTGATCGCCATGCTGCCCGCCACCGGACATGCGGGGGCTCAGGAACTGCCGGATGCATTGCGTCGCTGCAGCGGCATTCCCGCCGCCGCGGAACGCCTGGCCTGTTTCGACGCGGTCGCCACTACGCTGGCCGCTCCCGAGGCGGATGGCGCCGTCCAGCTCGGACGCTGGCAGGTGGTGACCTCCTCGCGGCCGGGCGGACGCGACATCGTCGCCGAGCAGCGGCCGCTCGAGCCCTGGGGCGAGGAGGGCATCGTCCTCCAGATCGCCTGCCGCGATGATCGCTCCGTCCTCGCTGTCGGCCGCGACGAGCCTGTCATGAATACGTCCGGCGTCTTCACGACGGTGCGCGTCAACGACCGGCTGGCTCCCGGCGACATCTGGGAAGGCGCGCGCAACCGCCAGCAGGCGCTCTATCCCGGCAATGTCAGGGAGTTCCTGCAGCAGCTTCCGGCGACGGGCTCGCTGTTCATCCGGCTGGAGGGCTCGCGCCGCTGGCGCTTCGAGGGCACCTATCAGCTCGACGGCATCGCCGACATTCGCCGAAGGATCCTCGCCGCCTGCTCGCGCTAGAAGGCACGCGGCGGTTCAGGGATGCAGTTTCATTCCCTTGATGATCTTGTCGACCTCCTTGCGGTCGCAATGAATGCCCATTCCGACGAAATCGAGCGCATCCGTTGCGACCGCGGCCACGGCAGCGCGATTGGCGACGTCGTTGCCGGTCGCGAAGAGGTCGGCCGTATAGATCGTCGGCAAGAGGCCGCGCTCCTTGGCACGCCTGACGGCCACCGCAATGTCGGAGCCGGAGCCGGCGAAGATGAGGATCGGCTGGCGCACGAGGCGCCCGTAGAGCTTGTCGGAGCCGTCGCGATAGGGTTCGCCCACAAGCGCGGGGTTGGCACCGACGAGGCCGCCCGTCAGGAATGCGGTCACGTTCAGCTTCTGCCAGATGGCGAGATCCTCTCGCACGGCGATGGCGATCTTGGTATCGAAGGTCATGGGTGTCGACATGACTCCGATCCTGCCCGGACTCGCGGCCGATGGTCTTGAACGATCGTGCGCGGCCGCCGATTTCATCCGCCTCGCGCCGTCGGGTGCCGGCCTCGAGCGCATCGAGGCCTACTTCACCGGTCATGCCTACGATCCGCACCGCCACGACACCTACGCGATCGGCCTGACGCTGTCCGGCGTGCAGAGCTTCCGCTTTCGCGGCGCGCGCCACGACAGCCTGGCGGGCAACGCCATCGTCATTCACCCGGACGAGGTCCATGACGGCGAAGCCGGGACGAAGCCGGGGTTTCGGTATCGCATGATCTATCTCGAGCCGCGTCTCGTCCGTGATGCTCTCGGCGGCCGTGACAAGGCCTTGCCATTTGTCGCATCACCCGTGTCGCGAGACCCGCGCGTGGTCGCAGCCGCGGCTCGGGCGCTCTCGGCCTTTGATCGCGGCTTCGAGCCTCTGGAGGCTGACCATGTCGTCGCGGGCCTCGCCGAGGCGATCGCCGCCGTGGCGGACGACGCGGTCCGGCCATCCGCGGCCGTGTGGATGGCCGTGCCGTGGAACAGGCCCGCCGTTTCCTGGAATCGCACTACGATGCTCCGGTGTCTTCGGCCACACTGGAGACGGTGTCGGGGCTCGACCGCTGGCAGCTCGCGCGGCATTTCCGCGCCAGTCTCGGCACGAGCCCCTATCGCTATCTGACGCTGCGCCGGCTGGATCACGTGCGCTCGGCCCTCGCGGGCGGCATGACCCTCGCAGAAGCGGCCTTGTCGAGCGGGTTTTCCGACCAGAGTCACATGACGCGACAGTTCCGGCGCGCCTACGGCGTCTCCCCGGGGCGCTGGCGGCGGCTACACATCGCGGATTGATGGTGCCCGCGAGCGGTTGCCCGACCGTCCTAGAAGGTGCAGCCGAAGGGTTCGAGCCCGCGACGCATCTGTTCGCTCTGGCTGCGGCAGATGGCTTCCAGCTGCTGCCGGGTCTGCGGGTCCTGGGCGAGGGAGCGCCAGGTGGTGCGCAGCTGGGCCACCTGCTGCGCGAAGGTCACGCGATGGGTCGCCGGCACCTTGGTGGTGACGCAGACCTCGTAGCTGTTGATGAACCGATCGCACTCCGGAATGCCGATGTCCTCCTGGGCGCGAATGGCTCCGGCCGTGGCAGCCCGGAGACAGGCTGCCAGCGCCAGCGCATGGGCGACACGGCGGAATGTCATGCGGGTTTCTCCAGCACGCGGTAACGACGAACGGGGCGCTCGCCGGTCCCGGCAGCGCCCTCTTTCATGGCCACGACCATGAGAGCTTGGCGTTTCAGCCGGATGTCGCCGACGACCGCGCCTGCAGCCCGCGGTGTGACATGCCAATGAAACAATTCTCCGCTGATCAGGCGCTTGCCGTGGCGAAGGGCGAGCGGCCGTGGCATGGTTCGCCTCCCAGGGCGATGCGGGTGCGAAGGTTCGGACGATGAGCATCTCGATTTCAGGCTGGCGGAGCGCGATGCTGGGCCTCGCCCTTGCGATTGGCCTCTCTGGTCCAGGGCCCTCCGGCAACGCCGCGGCCCGCGAGTTTCGCGTCGCCGACACCCAGCCCGCCGATTATCCGACCGTGAAGGCGCTCGAGGTCATGGGCCGGCTGATCACCGAGCGGACCGGCGGGCGCCACACGCTGCGCATCTTCCACTCCCGCCAGCTGGGCGAGGAGAAGGAGACCATCGAGCAGACGCGCATCGGCGCCATCGACATCAACCGCACCAATGTCGCGCCGCTGGCGAGCTTCATCCCCGAGGCCAATATCCTCGCCCTGCCGTTCCTCTTCCGCTCGGTGGACCACCTCCACACCGTGCTCGACGGGCCGGTTGGCGACGACATCCTCGCAAGTTTCGAGCGTTATGGCCTGGTCGGCCTCGCATTCTACGATTCCGGCGCCCGGTCGATCTACAATTCGGTGCGGCCGATCCGCCGCATCGAGGACCTCAAGGGCCTGCGCATCCGCGTCCAGCAGTCGGACATGATGGTGGAGATGATGCGGGCGCTCGGCGCCGATCCTGGTGGCGCTGCCCTATGGCCGGTCAATGTCGGCCTCGTCACGGGCCTGATCCATGGCGCCGAGAACAACTGGCCGTCCTTCGTCACCACCGACCACTTCAAGGCGGCGCGCCACATCACCCTGACCGAGCACACGATGAGCCCCGAGGTCCTCGTGGTCTCGAAGAAGTGCTGGGACGAGCTGTCGGACGAGGACAAGGCGATCTTCCGCCAGGCGGCGCGGGAATCGGCCCTGGCCATGCGCGAGCAGTGGCTGAAGCTCGAGCAGAGCTCGCGCCGCGAGGCCGAGGCTGCCGGCGTGACGGTGGTCACCCTGGCCGATCGCCAGCCCTTCGAGACGGCGGTCCGGCCGATCTTCGACCGCTTCGCCTCCGCTCCCGACCTCGCCGCTTTGGTCGAGCGCATTCGCCAGGCCCGCTGATGGATGCGACCACGGCACGCAGGGTCGTGGTGCGTCCGGCCATCCGGACGATCCGGGGCCGGCTCGACTGGGCCTCCGAGCAGTTCCGCCGCATTCCGGTGCGCTGGCGCATCGCCACCGTCGTCATCCTCAACCTCGCCTTCATCACCCTTCTGATGCTGCTGATCGGTTCCGGAGCGCGGGCCATCCGCTCCGCCTGGGACGACCTGCAGGAGGCACGGCGCATCGATCGCCTCCTCGCCTCCATCGAGAACGATGCCGGCCGGCTGCAGACCCTGATCCACCGCTATTTCGCCCTGCCCAACGAGGCGGTGCTCGGCGAGATCGAGCAGCGCCGCAAGGCGCTCCTCGCCAAGCTCGCCATCGAGCAGGAGATCGACCTCGCGCTTCAGAACCCGGCCCGCTCGGTCACCAGCGTCACCGAACGCTTCATGCTCGGCTTCGACGAGCTGAGGAGCGTCCGCGAGACCATCTCGTCCATCTACGAGAACGAGATCCGCAAGCCCGCCAGTGAACTGTCCCAGCTCTACGCCGTGGTCGAAACCGCCATGGCGGACCGGTCGGCGCTGGTGGCGCCCTCTCTCGGCAAGTCGCGCGAGGCCTTCTCGATCTTCCTCGTCGCGATCAACGACTACTACCTGACGCAGTCCGTGCAGGCGCAGCGCGAGGCCTCGCGCTCCATCGAGGTCATCCAGGCGACGGCGCCCGTCATGGTCGACCTCGCCCAGACCGAGTTCCAGCGCGCGGCCCTGCAGGCGCTCGCCGACCGCACCACGGCGCTCAGGGCCGGCTTCGGCCGCATGATCCAGGTGCTCGGCATGCAGAACCGTCTGCTGCAGGTGGAGATCGACGGCAACCAGGCGGTCATGGCGACGGTCATCCAGGAGGTGGCCGAGCGGGTGCGCGCCAAGGAGGACGCGGCACAGGAGCGCCTCGACCAGACGCTGCGCATCGTCTTCGTGCAGGCGGTCGGCATCGCCGGCATCTTCCTCGCCATCGTCGCCGTCATCTGGACGCTGATCGCCCGCTCGATCCGCGTGCCGCTCGACGACCTCGCCGGCAGCATGAACGCCATCGTTTCCGGTGACCTGGAGCGTCCGCCGTCGGGCCTGACCGCGACCGACGACATCGGCCGCATGGCCCGCGCCGTGGAGGTCTTCCGCCAGAACGCCATCGAGAAGCAGCGGGCCGAGCACGACCTCGTCGCCGCCAAGGACAAGGCGGAGACGGCGCTCGACCACCTGCGCGACACCCAGCAGAGCCTCGTCGAGGCCGAGAAGCTCGCCGCCCTCGGTGGCCTCGTCGCCGGCGTCGCCCACGAGGTCAACAATCCCATCGGCATTTCGCTGACGGTCGCCTCGACCCTGTCGCGCCGCATCGACGAGTTCGCCTCGGACGTCGAGCGCGGCGAGTTGCGCCGATCGCGTCTGGCCGACTTCGTCCAGGGCAGCCGCGAGGCCGCCAGCCAGCTCTCCCTCAATCTGCAGCGCGCCGGCGAGATGATCCAGGCCTTCAAGCAGGTGGCGGTCGACCGCAGCCACGCCGACCGGCGCAGCTTCGACCTCGCCGAGGCCACCGACCAGATCGTCGCCAGCCTCCGTCCGACGCTGCGCCGCGCCCCGGTGAAACTGGAGGTCGCCGTGCCGCCCGGCATCGTCCTCGACAGCTATCCCGGTCCCTACGGGCAGGTGGTGACGAACCTCTTCATCAACGCCCTGACCCATGCCTTCCCCGAGGGGCGCAGCGGCACCTTCGGCATCGAGGCGGTGCAGGAGGGCGACCAGGTGCTGATGACCTTCCGCGACGACGGCGTCGGCATGAACGCCGAGGTGCAGCGCCAGGCCTATGATCCCTTCTTCACGACGAAGCGCGGGGAGGGGGGAACGGGGCTCGGGCTGAACATCGTCTTCAACATCGTGACACGCCGGCTCGGTGGGCGTATCTGGCTGTCGTCGACGCCCGGCGTCGGCACGACCTTTCGCATCGCCCTGCCGCTGGTGGCGCCGCAGGATCCGGGCGACCGGCAGGAAGCAGCGTGATGGCCGATCCGATGAACGAGATGCCGCAGGAAAGGGTCGACGACGACCTGATCCCCATCCTCGACGACGAGCCGGTGATCGCTGCCATCGACGCGCCGCGGTGGAAGGTGGCCATCATTGACGACGATGCCGCCGTCCACTCCGGCACCAAATATGCTCTCTCGGACTACCAGCTCGGCGGCCAGCGGCTCGATCTCTACTCGGCTTTCTCGGCCGCCGAGGGGCGGACCCTGCTCGCCGCCCATCCCGACATGGCGGTGGTTCTCCTCGACGTGGTGATGGAGAGCGACGGCGCAGGCCTCGACCTCGTCGAGTACATCCGCAAGGACCTCGCCAACGACACGGTTCGGATCATCCTGCGCACCGGTCAGCCTGGCCAGGCACCGGAACGCCAGGTCATCGTCGACTACGACATCAACGACTACAAGGCGAAGACCGAACTCACCGGCGACAAGCTCTTCACCTCGCTCACCGCCGCCATCCGCAGCTACCAGCAGCTGATGCGGCTGGTCGAGACGCGCTGCGGTCTCGAGCTCATCGTCGAGGCCTCCTCGGAGCTCTTCGACCTGAAATCGGCGAGAACCCTTGCAGCCGGGGTCCTCGCGCAGGTCGCGAGCCTCATCCAGTCCCCGTCCGACGGCATCCTGGTGCTGCGCGACGGCCGCGGCGACGGCTTCGCCGTGCTCGCGGGATCGGGCGCACATGCCGGTGCAGCCGGTGCCGGAGCCACCCTCGATCCAGCCGTGCAGCAGCGGCTTCAAAGGGTGCTGGCGCGTCGCCAGAACGCCTTCGAGGGCACCGAGACGACCCTCTATCTCGCCACCTCCGGCGGCCGCGAGATCGGCGTGGCCCTGACGAGCGGCCGCCCCCTCACCGACACCGAGCGGACCCTCGTCGCCGTCTTCGCCAGCCGTCTCTCCACTGCCTTCGACAACGTCTTCCTCTACGAGCAGCTGCAGGCCGCCAACGCCACCCTGGAGCAGCGCGTCGCCGAGCGCACCCGCCAGCTGACCGCCGCGAATGACCGCCTGACCCAGCAGTGGCAGCGGCTGAAGCGCACCAACGACCACAAGGCGGAGGTGCTGGGCACCGTCGCGCACGACCTGAAGAACCCGCTCGGCGTCATTCTCGGCCGCTCCGAGATGATGAACGAACTCCTCAGCCTGCAGCCCCCCAACATCGAGCGCGCCCGCGGCCAGATCGAGCAGATCCGCTCCTCGGTGGCGCGCATGACGTCGATGGTCGACGAGCTGATCAACGACGCCATGCTGGACGCCGAGGACATCGTGCTGCGCCCGGCCGACATCGACACGGCCGTCATCGTCGGCACCGTCATCGACGCCAACGCCCCACTGGCCGAGCGCAAGGGACAGATGCTCGTCTACAGCGGCCCCGACACCCTGCCGGGCCGCGCCGATCCGGACCGCCTGCGCGAGGCGATCGACAATCTCGTCTCCAACGCCGTGAAATATTCGCCGCCGGGCGGCCGCATCCTGGTCGCCCTGACGTCGAGCGAGGCCGGGCACCAGATCGCCGTCACGGATTCGGGGCCGGGTCTGACGCCCGAGGATGAGCAGCGCCTCTTCGGCCGCTTCCAGCGCCTCTCGGCGCGGCCGACGGGCGGCGAGAGCTCCACCGGCCTGGGGCTCTTCATCTGCCGGCGCATCGTCGAACTGCACGGCGGTCGCATCACCGCGGCCGGCAACGGCGCCGGCAAGGGCGCGACCTTCGCCATCACCCTGCCGCCCACCCTGCAGCGCGGCGCCTCATGAGCGCCGGGCAGCTCATCATGGTGGTGGATGACGAGGCCGCCGCGCGCGAGATGGTCGGCGACTACCTGACCATGCACGGCTTCCGCGTCACCCTCTGCGACAGCGCCGCCGCCCTGCGACAGGCGCTGGAGGTCGAGCGGCCCGCCCTCGTCGTGCTCGATCTCAACATGCCGGAGGAGGACGGCCTTTCCGTCGTCCGCGACCTGAAGCAGCGGATGCCGCTGCCGATCATCATGCTGACGGCGACCGCCAGCCCGGACGACCGCATCACCGGCCTCGACCTCGGCGCCGACGACTATGTCGCCAAGCCCTGCGAACTGCGCGAGCTGCTGGCGCGCATCCGCTGCCGTGCTGCGCCGGGTCGTGCCCACCGGGCGACGCCGGTCGGCGTCGCCGGCCAGCGCGTGACGGATGCGCTGCCGGCACCAAGGCGCTCGACCTCGGTGCCCATGCGGCAGTTGCGCGACCAGGGCGGCAAGCGAGCATGGCCCTGACCGCGGCCGAGTTCGAGCCTGCTCAAGGCCTTCGCCGACAACCCGCGACCGCGCGCTGTCGCGCGACAAGCTTGCTCGATCGTCGCAGGACGCGCGCGACCCCGATGCCTACGACCGCGCGATCGACGTCCGGATCACCCGCATCCGCCGCAAGATCGAGCCCGATCCGGATACGCCGGCCTATATCAAGACCGTGCGCGGCGCGGGCTACATGTTCATGCCGGACGGCGACGAACGCTGAAGGCGACCCGCGGCCGCCGAAACACTTCGCGACTTCTCGAAATGATTCATTCCTTGTGCCGACATGGCCGGGCAAGGCTTGAAACAGTGCGTTCGCGATTGAAACGCAGGGTCACCTCCCGAAACACCGCCACGAAAATCCCCACGCCTATTGTCTCTTCAACCCGATGAGACGCCGGAACCAACGACTGAACCTTTTCGTTGGTCACGGCGACACAGAGGGGAGACCGGCCCACGAAGGGCCTGAAAAGGGGGATGCAGCAATGAACCGGATGTCGAAGTTCCTGGCTCTGGGTGCGGTGGCGGGTTTCGGCCTGGCCCTGGCGCTCGTCATGGCACCCGACGGCCGCGCTGCCGTCTCCACTCCGGCGCTCTCGGTCAGCTTCTCCAGCGCCGACGTCGATCACGCCCACAAGGCCTTCGACGCCTTCCGCAACCGCCTCGACGGCGCGCCGCGCCGGTCCGCCGCCGTTCAGGGCGAGCGTGCCGACTGCGCCCGCCACACCTGGCCCTACATCCCGCGTGACTGCCAGAGCTCGGCCGGCGGCCAGCACCTGCGCCAGATCCGCACCGTCGCCCTCGACCAGCCCTCGCGCTGATCGCCGCCCCACACGCCGCCTCCTCCGGAGTCCGTCATGAACCGCCGCTTCGTCCTCGCCGCCGCCCTCTCGCTCGCCGCCTCGGCGGCCTCGGCCAACTCCTTCGTCCAGCCGGTGATGTTCGATCCGGACACCCGCGAGCCGCTGATCGCCCGCCCGCATGCGACCCGCGCCGCCCAGGCCCCGGCCATCCCGCGTGAGATCGTCGCCTATTCCGGCGCCCACGCCCCGGGCACCGTCGTGGTCGACACCCGCGAGCGGCGCCTCTACCTCGTCCTCGCCGGTGGCCAGGCCATCCGCTACGGCATCGGTGTCGGCCGTCCCGGCTTCGAGTGGGGCGGCACCCAGACCATCACCCGCAAGCAGGAGTGGCCGGACTGGCGCCCGCCGGTGCAGATGCTGCAGCGTCGTCCCGACCTGCCGCGCTACATGGCCGGCGGCCCGGACAACCCGCTCGGCGCCCGCGCCATGTATCTCGGCTCCTCGCTCTATCGCATCCACGGCTCCAACGAGCCGCACACGATCGGCCAGGCCGTCTCTTCCGGCTGCATCCGCATGCTCAACGACGACGTCGTCGACCTCTACGACCGCGTCCGCGTCGGCACCCGGGTCGTCGTCCTGCGCTGATCCCCTCTTTCGCCGTGCATCCCGCATGACCTCCACCTGCCCCGATGGCCCCCGCCGTCGGGGCTTTTTCTTGGGCGCAGCGCGGCATCGCCGGCTCGCCTGACCTTTGACCGGGCCCAGCGGCCGGCGAAGGCGCCGGGTCGCCTCGCCAGCTGCCTGCGGCGGGCAGCCGCGTCCTGTGGATCACTGCTTGGCTTGAGGGTGGACAGCCCCGGCGGGAGCCTCTATAAGCCGGCCCGCGCTGCTGCTGATCGTCATCGCACGGTCATGCTCCGCGGTCGCCCGGGTAGCTCAGTTGGTAGAGCATGCGACTGAAAATCGCAGTGTCGGTGGTTCGATTCCGCCCCCGGGCACCATTTTCATCTCCGGCATAGTCCGTATCTGTCCGACTAAGTCCCGAAATCGCTGATCTTTTCGCGATGCGCCGTCCGGGGCGCTCTGGCCTTGTCCGTACCGACCCGTTGGCATCCGGCGCATTTGTTGGCACTATCGCGGGCATGCCCATGCCAACACGCGAGCCAGTGCCAACATGCTGAGCGATTCCGCGATCAGGAACCTCAAAGCTCCGGCAAAGCGTTTGAAACTCTCGGACAGCGGAGGATTGTTTCTCCTTTTGGAACCGAACTCTTCGAAGCTCTGGCGGCTCGCCTACCGGTTCGGTGGGAAGCAGAAGCAATTGGCCTTCGGAGCCTACCCTGCTGTGAGCCTAGCGAAGGCTCGGGAGCGGCGTGACGAGGCCAGAAAGCTGCTCGCTGATGGCATCGATCCATCGGAGCATAGAAAGCAAGAGAAGCGTGCCAACACGATGCGCCTGGCCAACACTTTCAATGGCGCGGCTGATGCGCTGCTCGCGAAGAAGACGGCCGAAGGGAAGTCCGTCGCTACCCTGGAAAAGATCGCCTGGCTTCTCGACTTCGCGCGGCCGGCGCTCGGCGTTCGGCGTTCGGCGCTCGGCCGATGGCCACTATCACGCCGCCTGAGGTGTTGGAGGTTCTGCGAAAGGTCGAGGCGCGCGGGCGGCATGAAACAGCTCGGCGTCTCCGGGCGATCATCGGAGAAGTCTTCCGCCTCGCCATTGCGACGGGCGGCGCAACCAATGATCCGACGTTTGCACTGCGCGGTGCGCTTATCGCACCGAAGGTCAAGCACCGCGCGGCGATCACCGATCCCGCAGCCTTAGGCGGCTTGCTCAGAGCCATCGA
Source organism: Phreatobacter sp. (assembly GCA_965284145.1). GTDB lineage: Bacteria > Pseudomonadota > Alphaproteobacteria > Rhizobiales > Phreatobacteraceae > Phreatobacter. The sequence continues at coordinate 502,617 of CBDIRH010000003.1, read as the reverse complement.
CGGCTACGACGGGCAGGTGACGACTCATGCCGCCCTGCGGCTGATGCCGATCCTGTTCCCAAGGCCGGGCGAACTCCGGCTTGCCGAATGGTCGGAGTTCGACCTCGGGACGGCCTTGTGGAAGATTCCGGCGGCGCGCATGAAGATGCGGCGCGAGCACCGGGTCCCGCTGCCGGGCCAGGCCATCGCGATTTTGTTGGAGCTGAAGCGGATCACCGGTTACGGCAGGTTGGTCTTCCCCGGCTATGGGCGCGGCAGCCGAGCCGGCCAACCGGTCGAGCCGCGACCGATTTCGGAGAATACGCTCAATGGCGCGCTGCGCCGTCTCGGCTACGGGCCGGACGACATGACCTCTCACGGCTTCCGGGCGAGTGCGTCGACGCTGCTGAACGAGGCGGGCAAATGGACATCAGACGCGATCGAGCGGGCGCTGGCGCATCAGGAGGCTGATGACGTGCGACGCGCATATGCACGTGGCGAGCACTGGCAAGAGCGGGTTGCGATGGCGCAGTGGTGGGCAGATTGGCTAGAGCAACTCCGTCGAGCCGGGCCATGATCCGTCTTGAGTGGATCCGAATGATGGGTTTGATCGACATAGCTATTGAAGGTGACGTCGGTCCGCTTTGTGCTCGCCTTAGGGATGGAACACAGCTGCATCCTGACGATGCAAAGCTGGTTGCCGATTTCATTGATGGGACGCGGAAACGAGGGCGAGGACGACCCAAACGACTCTTCCGTGAGTGGCATGGTCCAATGTCCCCGGCTGGCCGCGCGAGCGATGATGTTTGAAGATTGCTGCACATCTGGAGGAATCGGTACGGCTTGCAAGAAGCCGTCGGTGGCGCGTGCGATCGAGCTAGCTGCTGCTCGGAGGGGCATTGAGGTTGAGACGTTGATCAACTTTCGGCGGCGTTCGAAACGTCCGGAACGCGCACAATAATGTCGGAATAATCTGCCGACGACCTGCTCCGCTGTCCACCTGCATAATCCATCTCGGTCCCGATCAATCTCGACCCCTTGATGGAGTGCGCAATGACTATCGATGAACCCCTTGCTGAAGCTGTCCCAGTTGCGGCTAAGCGTATGGGAATCGGAAAATCCACGCTTTGGAAGCTGATTGCCGATGGCGAAATTAGCGTGGTCCGGGTAGGAGGGCGGACGCTCGTCACCATCGATGCCCAAAGGGCGTAGCTTGCTCGCAACTCGGCTCAGCCGGAGCGCTAGCAATGGCCGGTGATGCGGCGTGCATGCTATGGACTAATGCCGCCCTCCGTGACGCGGAGCGTTGGATCAATTCCAGGACCGACCTCAGCCCTTCGTCGAAAATACTCTTCTCTGTAATCGCGAGAGCGCTCCGCATTGAGAGCGGTGAGGCGCATATTCTGGATGCGACCGTGGCGCAGAAGATGGGGCGGCAAGATCGTTCCAGCGTCCGTCGAGCACGAGTTCCACTGATCGAAAAGTGTATACTCAAGCACCTTCCCGGCTCGTTCGGACGTGCGTCGGTCTACAGCTTTGTCATCACCCCAGGCCATGTGTCAGACGGCCTTCAGCTTCTGAAGCAGTCGGAGGCACTAGAGCGCAAGCGCCGACGGGAGGAGGCACAACGTCGAAGTGAGGCAATTGCCGAGAAGAAGAAAACAAAATCAGTGGCTTGGTACGGGGATCAGGGGTGCACATCTGGATCATTGAGAGATGCTATCCCGCAGCGCTGCGGAACAGCTGCACCTCCTTCCCTCAATCAAGGGCATGGCGAACTAAGAACTAGCACTAAGCGCAGGGATATCTGGTTGGAAGTTCTCCACCACCCAGGAGAGAGCTACTTGAACGAGAACGACCGTAGAAGAGGGTACGACGAAACGGTTCGCATCATTTGGCAGATTGCACGCACGCTTCGTTTTATCCCTGATGACCTCACTCAGGGGCTGAGAAAGCAAATACCAGCGTTTGCGATCGACCTCGCTGAGTTCCCCGGCAACGCTGGGCGGGTGACGTCCCAAATCCGATCCTTTGCGGTTCGAGATTTCAAACGTCCGGCCGAGAACCGATAGACGGCGTAAGATTGCTAAGTCTTGGCGTCGACGAGCCCGTTGCTATCCCTCCCCGGGGGGATGAATCTTTGGGCCGAAGGGGGGCTCGACCGCCCCGGTTGTCATGCAGGGAGTATTTTTGATGGGTCGCCGCAACATGCTAATATTTTGTATCAAGTTATCAAGTTCAAGAACATCGAGAGGAGTCCGAGCAAGCCAATTGGGCAATGGGGTGGCCGAAGAGAAGAGGCGGGGCGAAAGCGCACCGCAAAACCCCTCCAAAAACGACCACGGCCGAAGCCAGTGCCGCTGGCGGCCCCAATGAGTCACGGGGAGTTCGTCAATCTGGCGCAGAGGTTCGCGCATGTGGCAATTGGTGCACTCGTAGATGTGGCAGAAAATAGTCGCTCGTCTCGAGCGCGGATTGTCGCGGCCGAGCGATTGCTGATGTGGTCCAAGCAGTTGGGGGACAACCGGTTGGACTCCTCCAGTTGACAAGTTGATCGCAACGGGCCGGTCCTGCAGTCGCACGATTGTGTCCAACTCGCCAACGACCTGCTCGATTGAGATCGAGGCGCCGCAGCTCCTCCGGTTCAACACAAATGCATTGGCGAACTTAACTGGACTCGGCCTATGGAGATTGTGATAAACCGCCGGATGGCGCCGGAGCTTAACCGTTGTCGCTGCGCCGCCACGATCTCATCGCCTCGCGCATCGTGAAAAGCTCGAATGGCGCACCCTCCGCTTGTCAATCAAACGCTGAACTACGCCATCTGGGCGGGAATTGTCGCGCTGTCGATGCCGTGCCTGGGCCAGACGCCAGCAGACGACGTGCCGACGGTCCTTTGGCCGCCTTGTCCGCGTCGTCTCAGGCTGAATGACATTTGAGTGCATTCAATACCGTTTCGACGGGCGCCCGAGCCTGCTTTGAAGTCCACGATAAGACAACCATAGGAGTTAACCCGATGGACAGGCACGTCAGTTCTTGCAACTTTTGAGTGAACGTGACCAACCGAGCACCTTTACATGGGGATGACGCGGCGCACTGTATTGACCGTTGCGGGGATGGCCTTAGCGCATCCTGCCGCTGCGGCAAGCTTACGGGTCGAGGCCACTGACGACGGGGGCTTTCGGGTCTCCGGTGCTGGGTTAGCGTGGGAACGGACAGGCGCCGAATTGCGCGCGGCATTGGGGCCCAATGTTCGGGTCGAAACAACGCAGGACATGCCGCAGATTGTGCTTTCGGGTAACCTCGCGAGCATACCCGTTAGGCTGCGACTCAGTTTCGGCATTGCGCGAGGCGCCTTAAGCGTCGCAACCCGAGCGCGGATTGGCATTCGGGTAGAAGGGCGGGCGCAACAATTCCCCTTGTTGCTCGACGAGCCGGTGCAAGCGGGGCCCCTCACACGCGCATTGGGGCTGAAAGCTTCGCCCGCAACGCGCATTACGCTGAACGAAAATCTCGACTGTCATCTCGTAAGTCCAAGCGGTTTTTTGCTCGGTGAAGGTTTGTACGCCGCTGGACGCCTGCGCCTGTTACCAAGCGCAGGCGCGGGCACTCCTCTTGCCGTAATTGAAGCGCCGACCATGCGAGGCCGATGCTTGCTCGGCAAGCTAGGTTCAGCATCGTTCTCGCTCGACCCTCAACCGGATCGAATTGTGGTGGAACCGGGAGAGGTCGGCACGCGTCGTCTGCGCCTCGAGGGCGGGGGTCAATTTGCGATCGCAGACAGTCGTTTGCGCTATGGGTCAGGTAGCGATATCCGCTTCATCAAGGTGGGGCACTTTACTCGGGGCTGGCGTCTCGACCTCCTGCTGGCCTCCGGCCCTCAGCGTGTAAAGGCGTCCCAAGGACACGTCGAGCTGAGCGGGACGGGAGAAACAGACATCGTCGCAGAAGGGGGGAGGGGGCAGGTACGCTATGCGAACGCGAAGGCGCTGCTCCAGCACGTAGCCCTCCGACTGCCGCTCAAGGCTGGCGGGCGCGACTATGCCGACATTGGCCGGCTCGACTTCGCATCCGGCACGCCGGTCGCCCTAGCCGTCTTGGCGACGGACGGCGCGGATCCCAATGTGAGTCGTATTCCGCTCTCGAGGAATGCTGGATCGATGCGGATCCACCTCGACAAGGCAAATCTCTGGGCGGGCCGCGACGCGGACATGTTCCGTGCCCGCTTCGCGTTCCGCGGGCTCGACCTGATTTCCAGCCGCCATGGTCCAGCGCTCCGTCGCCGCTCCGACCCGGGAGACGAGCCCACCCTGATTGTCTATCTCCCTCCTCAGCACGTGATGGAACAGGCGTTTCCTCGCATCGCTCCGGCCCTGCCCGGGCGAGCGCTTGCGCCCGACGAGTTGGCATCGGCTTTCCATCTAGACCAGCGGCCAAAGTTGGCCAGTTCAGTCGGTGCGAATGATCCTGACTTCGCTAGGTTCACCGAGGCTTTCAGCAGGCGCTACGAGGCCTTGGTTCAACGGCAGCGCAAAGTCGAGGAGGGGCGCCGCCCGCCTCGACCCCCGTACCCTAGCGCAAACACCGTCCGCCTTGAGCGGGTCTACATCGGACCGGACGGGCTGATCACACCGCTCGGGCGTCGCGCGGCACGAGAGACAGCTTACAGCCTTGCGCCCCTTCCGAAACTTGTGGACCTGCCGCTTGGACTCGGCGAGATCTTAGTTAGCGATGTGTTGAGGCGTAACGGGCGGCTCGATGCCCGCCCCGCCGATTCCGCGGCCGCCCGCGATGCCGCCCGTGCACTTAACGAACTGCTGGAGGAAGCCGCGAAGCGCCAGAGCGACATGGCACGCGTCCTGGCTGCGTGGCGGGTGTCCAACCCTTCCGGCCCGCTCCTGATTGCCGAGTGGCGACAGAGCTGGCCTAGCTCCCTTCGCCCAGGCCCGGCGCAGGACGGCCTCAGGGCGACGCTCGACGCGGTGCCGGTGGTGAATGCCCAGCCGGATCTCGAGCAAGCGCTTCAGGACGGTTATCGATCCGTGCCACCTAGGCAGCTGCCTGTCCATGCCCGCACAGCCGGCGAGACTAGGCTAGCATTCAAACTCCGTGTGACGCCGGGAGGCACGCTGCCGTGGGCACTCTCAACGCTGCTCGACTGGGGGGCGATGGAACTGCGCGTTAGCCGCCGTGCAGAGAACCGGCTCGCACCGGTGCCTAGTAAAATCGACCCTTCCTTTGAATTGGAGCGCCAACTCGTCAGTCAGCTCGGCCCGGGTTCCAAGATTGTTAGCGAGAGACTGGCACGATTGCGCGAAATCCTCCGTACTGGGCCGGAGGAAACCGAGACCGCCATCGAGCTGCCCGCGCGTCTCATCCTTTCTCCCGATCGCGAGTGGCCTCTGCCATCCGCCGAGGAGAATCGTCTTGGCGAAGGCCCTCGGGCAGTCCAGGAGCGACCACGTCCGCGCTTTCAGATTAGCGTCCAGCCGCGGGCCAGAGCAGGCCGCGTGCCCGTGTGGCGCGCCGACTTGCGGGAATCGCCTGGCGAGCCCTACAGCCTGCGGGCTATCCATACACCGGACTACCAGCACTCCGACGAGGGCGACATACCGCTCAGCGACCCCTTCCGCCATACTGCGTATCGCGGACGCCAAGCCGGCAAGACAAACGGGCCCGCCTTTGCCCTTGATGACTTCGATCGCCGCCAGATCGTCGCTCTTTCCAGCCTGCAAGGATTGCCAGTGCTAGCGCGCCGTGGCGCCGGCGGCGTGCTGCAGACGAGCCAAGTGAGCCCGCCAAATTCCTTCCGAATTGATGATGAGCTTCTGGAGGTGCAAGACCTCGAGGAGCAAGGCCTTTACATGCCAAGGGCGCTGCCCACGCGACTCCTGCGCCTCTCACCGCTAGGGGGTACGCTTGACCTCAATGCCCCCTTCGTGCCGCCCGCCTCGTTGCGCGCCAAGCGGGACAAGAAGTCCGAAGTTTATGAGAATACCTTCGATGCCTACAGCCTCGAACGGGTGCGCATCCTCATTGCCCTGGGACGCGAGGTCACGACTGAAGTCGTCTACAAGGGCTTTCTGTATCCGCTCGGATTCCGCGCCGCGTTAGTGAAGGTCACGGAGCGTCAGTACCTTCCTTGGCCCGCCACCTATGATCCCGAAGTCGAGCGTTGGCATGGTCCGCTCGCCTTCCAAGTGCAGCGCTACTTCATCCAAGTCGCGAATCCGGAAAAAACCTTCCCCGGTATCTCCCAACCCTTCCAGGGTCGAGGCTGGCCGGCCCGCTCGCTGACAATGCTCACACAGCGCACGCCCGACCTCATCGACCCGACGCGCGCCATAGACAAGCGGGAAGCGGGGGCGAACTGGCTCGAGCTGCCGGACGGCCGACTTGACCATGAGAGCCGCTCCGGCCTTGCCTTCTGGCCGCGCACGGCGGCAGGCGAGAGCGGCAATGTACGCTTTCGTTTCACGGTAGACGGTCGTCCAGAGCCCGTCTCGATGCCGCTGATCTTCGTTGACAATCAAGCCGCCCACGATGCGCCCACGATACGGGCGCTACAGGCCTACTGGAACGACCCTGCGGCGCGTGAATGGGCGCATGAACGGCCAACTCCAGACGACATCCGTGCCTGGGCGGCGCTTCGCCGGATCGAGCATGCGGGCGTGCCGCGCCGCTACGCCGAGGAGGACGCCAGCGGCGACACCACGTTCGAGACGCAGAGCTGGGAGGTGCGCGTCGACAGTCGCGAGGCGGCCCTGCTGCCCCGTGGGCCGGAAAATCGATTGCCAGCCGGGGAGCCGACGCTAACCGCGTGGCAGATGAACTCGGCGATGGAGAGCGCCGACGAGCCGCCATTCTATCCGCGCTGCCTTGAGGCGAGCATCCGCCACGACGCCGTCGGACGTTTCACAGGTAATCCGCAAAGCGGCGTCGCCGTCAGATACCTCGAAGACTACCTCCTCTCCGGCCTTCCGGTGCTCACAGCTGACGAGCGCGCGCTCGATATAGCAAAGCAGGAGGAGCGTCAGGCTCAAATCCTTGCGGAAGAGCGCGCGGCCGCCAAGAACAATGCCGATGGCAAGGCGACTGCGTCAAACCCGCGACGCGAAGCCTTTCTACGTATCATTGGAGACGTTTCGCGGCAGACGATGGGTCGCAATGGCGAGCGGGCGGCAGGCGTGATGCGCCCGGAGATGGAGTACATTTTCATCGGGCGTAAGGGGCCGGTTGGGGGCGGGCAACTTGACCAACCGGGCGACGCATCGCGCCTGGTACCGGAGAAGGTCGAGCCAGACTTCGTGCTTCCGGACGCTCGCATCTGCGGACTAGTCAGCGTTAAGTCACTCCTCGAGTTCGCCAAGGAGGCTGCCACGCAGGTTGCCGCCCCTCTGCTATCGCAGACCGTCGAGTACGGCTTGGGGGAGACCGCCGAGCAGGTTGAGGAGGGCGCGAGGGCACTTGCCAGTGGCCTGCTCTCCGCACTCCAGCCCGTAATGAGCCGCTTCAATGAAAGAGGCGAGACTGGCGAATTGTTGCGTGACGCCTATCGGGGCACATACTCGGCGATGATGCGTCTCGAGGCGGCGCTCAGAGGCATGGCGGCGAAGGGAGTGACCGGGTTGCCCCAGGTCGCCACGGCCGGCCGCGAGCTGCGTACCGAGCTTGATCGGCTCGCGGCGAATCCCCTCGGACCGCTGACGGAACTGGGACAGAAATTCCTGTCCGAGATCAGGGACGGGTTCGAACGAGCAGCTCGCGAGGGTCTCGACGCCGTCATCCCCAGGATTGAGATCAATCACCCGCATCTCGAAAAACTGCGCGGCGCCTTCGCGCCTTCGGGCGTACAGGCAGGTAGCGCCTCGATGCAGCAATCGGACGGCTGCAGCCTCTGCCGACATCGGAGGAGGCGAGTGCGCTGCGAGAACACGCAGCTCAGGCTTTTCGCGAAGCGGCGCGCCGGACTTTCCTAGTGTCGCCCGATAAGCTGCCGCACAACCTCGCGGCGTTGCGGAGCGAATGGCGCGGCCACGTGCGGGCGGCGCTCGCGGCTGGGACTGCTCCCGGAGTTCCGCCCGCGCGGCTTGCGCTGCTGAATGAGGGCATCGACGCATGCTTGGCCCAGCTAGACGGTCTGCCGCCGCCCGCGATCCTCGACCGGTTTTACATCGCCGTACGGGCGCTGGTCACTGCAGATTGGCGAGGGGCGTTGCGGGCCCTTGAGCAGGAAGGCATGCGGCGGCTCCGCATATGGGCGGGCTCGCGGCTCGATGCGGCGTGCTCAGTAACAGGTACCAAGGTCGCCACTGCGGCGACGCGGTTGCGCGAGGCTCTGCTCGCTAGCGCCATTCCGCGACCCTGCACTCCAGCGGTCTGCCTTGGGGGCGTCCCGCCGGCTCCTGCCGCCGAGATTTGCGCGCGGCGTTGGGCGCTCTGCACAAGGCCCGGGCTGCGTGAACCAGCCGAGGAAGTCGGAAAGGCCCTTGCATGGGTTGAGGCGTCCGTGGCCGAATTCGGCAAGGGCGACCCCTGCTTGCCATCACCCGAGATGGGTGCGGCGCGGCTGATAGAGCAGTTGCGACGGCTTGACATCGCGCGCAGCGCTTTCGTTGTTGCTCTCGAGGCGTTGCTGCAGGCGTTCGCCCAAGTCATGCGAGATCAGATGGACGATGCCGCCGCACGCGAGGCGGCCGTGCTTGCAGCGGCATTGCTCGAAATACTGCACCCGCAGGCCTCGGCCTTCGGCCAGCTGTCGCCAGCTCTCGAGCCGGCGCTCGGTCAAGAGGGGGCCGCTTCCATATCGGAGGCGCTTAGGGGAGCCGACGCAGCCATCACGACCGCCAGGGTGGCGCTTGAGAATGCGACGGATGCAGCGAGCCTCGCCCAAGCCCTCGCCTTGCTCGGCCCAGGCGACGAGCCTACCCAAGCGCTGCGCGCGCTCCTCGCCGCGAGCCGAACCGCCGTGCAGGATATGCTGCTCGCCGCCGCCCTGCCGGCTGTGCAGGTGGCAGATGAGGCCGCGAAGATCCTGCTCGGCGGGATGATCAAGGCTCTAGAAGCGGCGCGGAACATCCGCCGAGACGCGCTGCCGGAACTCCGCCGACTCGACCAACGCCTCGGTCTGAGAGGGGGGGAGCGCCTCGCGACGCTGCTCTATCTGAACCTCTCGCCGCCCATCCCGGAGACTCTCGTCGATCCGGTGATTGGGAAGGACGAACTGGACCGGGAGGCCGACCGCATCCAGGCCGCATTGATCGGGGACTTGGCTGTCCGTGTGGATGAACTCGCGGTGACAGTGCCAGTCTGGTTCCTCGGAGGCGGGGGATCAAGCGTTGAGCGGATTTTGCGTGGGTTGGGTGACCGTCTGCTGGCGGCTGCACGGCAGACGCTGCTGCGCGTGCTCGACGTCGATGAACTACGGGCAAAACTTGAGAACGGGCTGGCAAAGCTGGTCCCCGTCCGTCGTCGGCTCGATTATGCTTGGACTGTGCCAGGGCCCTCGAAGGAAAAAGATCTCGGCAGCATCGTTACCTTCCGGGGTGGCGGTTTCAGCGTACGGGCAGAGGCTGTGCTCGATCTTTTGAAGCCGGCTGCACCTGTTACTGGGCGCGTCAGCGGCACGATTGGAGACTTCGACATCGGGATCAAGGCCGTTGGTGCCAAATGGCTGACGCTGAACTTCACAGGTATCCGTTTCGAAGCGGCGCCGGGTAGTCCCGCAAGTTTAGAGGAACCGAAACTGAAGGGTTTCAAGCCCGAAGGGAGTCTCCTGTTTCTGGCGGGACTTGCCGCCTATTGCAAGTTGAAGGATGGCGATGCTGGCGATGGCGCGCAGGCCGCGGGCGGCACGCCGGCACCGAACGGCATCTATACCATCCCGCGGCCGAGCGGCGGGGCGGGGCTGAGGGCCGGCTACGGCTTGAGCCTCGGCACCTTGCAGGTCGGCACAATGTCGGTGTTGGACGTGGTTTTCGACGCCCATGTTGAACTGCCATTCGACGGAGATCCGGGCCATGCCGAACTCGCTCTTTCGACCCCCGACCGGCCGGCGACCCTCGTCTGCGCGCCGTACGGCGGCACTGCATACGCGAAAATTCGCAGCGTGCCGCGGCCCGGCAGGACCAATCTAGCCACCCAATTTGATGTAGGCTTCCAGTTTGGCGCAGCGGTCGCGATCAGCTTCGGCGTCCTCCAGGGCTCCGGCCGGGTAATGACTGGACTCCGCGTATTCGATGTCGGCGAAGGGCCCGGGTTCTCGGGGCTGTTTGTAGCCGCATTCGAAGGGCACATCGCCTGCTTCGGCATTGCAGCGAGCTTTGTCCTAGCTCTGAGTTATAGGCCCGGGGCCAGCGGCAATAGGCTGACCGGGACCGCTGCGCTGACCTATAGCTTCTCGATCGGGCCGGTGAAGAAGAGCTTCACGGTCCACGTCACACGGGATGCTGGCAACGGGCTGGAGACGGGCATGAACCTCGTGCCACACCATGGCGACCAGCCGCGCACCATGCTGGCCAGCATGTCGCCCGGCCCGCTGCCCCTGCCGTCCCCCCGCGCGCACTTGCGCGCCGACGTTCCGGGGATGATGCAAGACTGGGCTCGCTATTCCGCTCGGTTCGCTAAGCCAGTTGGCGTGCTTGGCCGGAGGCGCCGCGCATGACCCCCACCACGCCGATCCTCCACATTCTGCCGAACGGAATCCATCGCCGGGACAAGGACGGAAGTGCGACGTTGCGGCTGGTGCTCCTGCTGCTGCCCGATCGGCCGCATGACGCCATCGTGGGCAATGCTTCCACGCCAGCGGTGTGGTCTGTCGACAACTGGCCTCGCCGGGCGCATGGCTGGCTAGAGGGACTGGTCGCTGGCGGACGGGAGGTTACTTTGCGCGACGCCGGGGACGATTCCGTTGTCACAAATGGTCGTATCCGCTCGGCTTCACGTGAGCTGCCTCCGAGCGACCTCGCCCGAATCGAGACGCTTTGGTACGGTGCGTGCGGCGGAGCAGCCGGCCTTGCGGAGCTGCTGCGCGACGCGACTACTTCGGAGCCGGAGTCCAAGGCCGCGGAAGCCATCCCGGCGCCGACAAGAGAGGCTTCGCTGCTCCTTCCGCTGGAGCGTGCCCGGGCGGCTCTCACAGCCATCGGCGGACCTGATGGCCCGCTCGCGGGGCGCCCAGTCGCGCGCCCCCCGATGAGGGCGCTTGCAGCTATTGGGCGCCCTTGGATTGGCGTCGCCGGGCCTATGGTGCAGCTTGCGGCCGCCGGCGCAGACGTGCTCCTTCCAGAGCTCGCCCAACGACTGACCAGCCCGCCGAGTGTCAGTGCGTGGCTCGCCCAGCGTGCCGCTGGCCATGAAGACCACACGCATCCTTATTCCCGGCTCCTCGATCTGGAGGCGCTAGCTCTGGCCGCTATCGGTCGTGGCGGCGAGGATCTCCTGTGGTTGAGCGACCGAATGCACGCCCTCCACCATGCCGCGCTAAACGACCCGGCCGACGACGCCAATGCCCTGCGCAAGGCGACCAGCGCTGGTGGTCGCCGACTCCATCAACTTCTGGCATCACCCGGACTACTTCGACTGTTCGGCTGGGCGCGCGACGTTCTGCTGGAAGTTCCGTACCTTCCGGCCACAGAGGAGATGGCAATCCACTTGACCCTCTCGTCGATGGCGGGGGACCCTGTTTACCGGCCAGTCGCGACCGTCCTCGATACCGCGAGGGGAGGGTTCTTCCCGGCTGTGCAGCGGGACTGGCTGCGCCTGACTGGGAAGGGCAAAGCCTCACCTTGGTCTCATGCGGGACTGCGCGTGCTCTCCCCCGAGGAAGGGCCGCGAGTATTCGCCGGATCGATCGAGCCTTCGCTATCCACCGAGGCGGATCACCAATGCCAGATGAGTGGCCGCGCGACGCGACTCATCACGGGGCCTCTATCGCTATTCCCGCTCCGCGACACCAAGCCCGGTGAAGTGAGCTTCGACGGGACGCTCCTTTTCGCGACCGCGCTCGCGGCCCCGCCGCGCCTGTACCTAGGGATCGACGCTCGCGACGGGACGACCACTTGGCACCCGACGTCCGCCCGCTCCGTCGCGCTGTCCGACCCGTGGATCCGCGGTGAAGGCGCTAAGTGGCCCGACGCAGTTCTACGGAAACTAACACCGGATTGGCTGCCAGCTTGGGAGCGCGATGCAGCCGGCGTGACGGACAACACAAGCTACCAGAGCTTAAACCCCGACGGGAAGGCGCTGTGCGAGACCCGCGACCCACGCCTTGCAGCTTATCATGGCGAGGACTTGGGCGCTCCGCCAAATGAGCTGACACCAGCGAACGCAGCGAATCGATCGGTCGGCTGGCACGCAGATGAGGTTAGGCTAAATCCGGACCACGACCTGCTCGTCAGTCAGCAAGTCGTGGCGTCGACCAAGATCGGGATCGCTCCGCTCTGTTTTGGCTGGTCGTACCGCTTCGTCCTTGCCGAACAATGCCTGGGCGGAGCTGGGGCGGGGGGTGTCCATATCCAGCGGGTTCTGGCACAGCCGGGTGGTGCCACGCTAGCTTGGCCGCCTCCCGGGCAGCCTGGTTTCCGCTATCTGCGTCATGAGCCGATCGCCAAGCCGGTCGTGCTGCTGACGCCAGACACACCGCGCGACGGCGGACTTGAGCACAAGCTGCAAACCTCAGAGCGTATGGTGCTAGTGCGCGCGAGGGCGCCGCAGGCGGACGACGCGAGCTCACTCAACCGAACCTCACGGATCCTACTTGTGCCTGCAGTGGCATGCGCCACTGCTGCGCGGCACGACGTGTTCGACGGAGAGGTGGAATTCACTGCAATCCGGGTCCAAGACAGGCATCACCGGTGGGTCGAAGTCCCTGTTAGGATCCCGCCTCAGGGCTTGGGCGAGGCGTACATCGAGGGCGGCAACGAGGTTGCCGGCGAAACCAGTGTGAAGCAGCCGGCCCGGCTTCGTCCGCGACGCGCCGGCGAGGCTCGCGAGATCCGAAAGGCGCCGTATTACCCGGACCCGGCAGCGGCACTTCTGGTCATCCGCTTGGCCCATCCCAGCGATGGGAGTTGGCTTGATGAGCCGCCGCTGGTGCTACGCTTGCGCCCATCTTTTGAGACGAACGGCTCCAACGCATGGCCCGACGTGGCGCCGGTGCGTATCGATCTCGTGGCCGCAAGCAGGGATAGGGCCGCTCACCGCCTCCGCGAAGCTGGTTGGGACAGCGGACCGGCATCGGCCGGCCTGCGCTCACGTGTAGTGACCGTCACCCTCGCCCCGGGAGAGTCGGTGCGGCTCAAAGCATGGTTGGTCCCTGACGCAACCGATTTAGCGTCATGGTTTGATGTAGTTGAGCGTTCCGCCGTGCTGACGCAGGTCGAGGCCAAAGCCTGCATCAGTCCCGGAGCAGGCGCGAGCCCCACGCTCGACGGCCTCGCCGCCCTGATCGGAAACCGCGCTTGTGCCACCGGGCCTGCGGTGGAGCGCGTCGCTGCCTCGTTTCACGCGCACCTGCTCGCCGAGCCGATGCCTGAGATTGCAGATTCGCTCGAGCTCAATCTCATCCACGCCAGCGACACCCCGATCTTGGCGCCTGAATTCGTTCGGGGCACCATCGGCCTTGCCCGACCGTCAAGTTTGGAACCAGCGGCGCTGGCCCGATTCCTTGGCGAGAGCGGGCGGGCCGCGGGGTGGGTCGACGGCGCCGCTGCTGAGGACGGTGCGACCGCGCTGTTGCCCGGCGGCACCATCGTCTTCGATCCTACGACCAGTGAGCAACTCGTCATTGAGGCGGAAATGGTAGCTCCCGGTCGAGAAACGCTTGACAGCGAAGCGCGCCCTCTCCCACCGCAGCTTGCACCGCTGCCGCCCATGCCGCTTCCCTTCCGCTTAAACAGTGATGGCCAAGCGCATTTCGGCTGGCCCGACGACCTGGAGGCGCGCCCTAGCCCCGCCGGCCTTGTACCGCTCCAGCCGCGCCGCGTCGAACTCGTCAGGATCAGCAACATCCCCATTCCCGCCGACGCGCGCGCCGGACCGCGTGAGTTGTCGCTAGAAGAGTTGTTCGCCGGGGCCAGCCCGGGCTTCGCCGGCGCAAGTGTCGCCTTTCAGCCGGTCTTGGAACAACCGCAGGCCCGCCGCGTGCGGCTTTACGTACGCGCCCTGCCGCGACACGCCGCCCTCATCACCGCCCCGCCCAAGAAGAACGCGCCGCAGGTGGACCGCTCTATAGTTGGTGCGCCCACCCAAATGCTTTGGGCGGCCGCAACAGCCCGCCCCGCGCCGGTCATTCCAAAAGATTTCGGGCCGGACCTTGTGTGGCCGCCTATTGTCCGTCGGCACGACGGGGCCGGGCTCACGATCGAAGGCGAGCGCCGCGTAGGTCTGCGTCTTTGGCTGCGACGGCCCTGGTTCTCCAGCGGCGAGGGCGAGCGCCTAGGAATCGTTCTCTGGCCCCCGCCAGCGTTCGCCCTCACTGATGGGTCTACGGTGGCCCTAGCTCCGGACGACGAAGCGCTTCATGGGTTACACCCAGGCGATCTCGGTCCTCTCGGCGCCTTCGTATCGTCATGGGGGCACGATCCGCTCGGCACGTTAGCGCCGGCACCGGTTCAGCTGAGAACGTTACGCCCGCGGGCGGCCCCACGCTGGTCCAGTGCCTTTCTCGCTCGCGCCCATATAGATCTTGGTGAGGAGGCGCGCTTCCACCCAAGTCTTCTTATGCCCGTCTCTGGACTTGTCGACACGGAGAGCCTCGCGACCCGCGAGACAATGTCTCCAGTATCGGTCCTTAGTGCGCCCGTGCGCTTTGCACACGACCTTCCGGCACAGCCTGATGAGGGCCCAGACGCCTATATCGACCTTAACATGCACCTGCCCGCCGCGACTGACGTCCTGTTCCAGCTAGGCCTTGTTCGATTGCAGGAACACGCTCGCTTGGACCGGCGCTCCCCCCTTTTCAGCGGGGGCCGCCCTGGGATCAGACTTTCTGCTCCGACGCCGCTGCAGGGGAGGGTGCCGCCCGTCCGGCGCTTTGGCGTGACCGTGACGTTCCTCGACCAGCGGCACGGCGCGGGTCGAGCAGTCAGCCTAATCGGCGTAACGTTGGCCGGCCCATTGACTGCGGATAAGCACAGCGAAACCGGACGCCGGGTTTTGATGTCGCTAACCGAGATCATCGGAGGCGACGAAGTTTTTGTGATGGACGAGAACGGCCGGGAAGCCAAACTGCTATGGATTGGCGGCGCGCCCAACCAAGGGATCGAGTACCGCGCTCTCCGCGGCGAAGAGCGCTGGACAGGCGTATTCCGCGTGGCTGGAAACGTCCTGCACGAGAAGCGAGATATCAAAGCAGCCATCCTTGAGGATGGATGGCTTCCGGACTCGGCCGGCGACTCGCCAACCACACCGATGCCGCGATTCTCGGTGGCTCTGTCACTAATGGATCGGTAAGGGCAAAATGTTCTGTAAAGACTACAAAAACGAATGGATGGCCGTACTCTCCTTCATATAGATTGAGAGCGATCTATAGGTTACGAGGCAAAAAGGGCGGGCAACGCACGCCGTCGTCACCAATAGAGTTGAAATCGAGTTCAACATTGGACACATTAAGGAGGAAAAAGTGTTCGTTCTGACCCGAAGACTGGCGATGGGTGCATTGGCAAGCTTGCCATGTGTAGTTTCTTTTTCTAGCTCTGCGATAGCAGTTCCGGTCAATGAAAAGATCACCGGCGTTGTTCCTCCACTGAGGCAGTTGAAGCCAAACGGTTGCTGGGCAACTGCCGCCACAATGATGCATTCATGGAAGAAGAACGTTAGCGTCAGCGTAGAGGTCGCTCTAGGAGAAATTGGTGCAAATTATCTAGCAATCTACAACAGAGATACCGGTCTATCTGGCGCTGACAAGCCCGGGTTTATTCTTGCCGCGCGCCTCAAGGCAGAGGCGCCTCAGAATTACACGGCGCAGGGCTGGGGAACCCTCATAAGGCAACATGGACCTCTTTGGGTCACAACTGCCGAGGGCTTCTCAATTCACGCTCGCGTTTTAACTGCTATTTTTGGTGATGGAACAAGCGCCGGAACTAGTCTTGTTATTATCGATCCCGCCGACGGCCAGACTTATACAGAGAAGTTGTTAGATTTCGACAGGAAGTTCGAGGAAGTAGCAAGAAGGGACTTAAGGCGTGGCGCAGATATTAGACCGCAAGTGGTTCATTATTAGTATTACTTGCTCAAGCCTCCAATGAGGATGTCAGCGCGTGCGTAGGTTCGCACATTTGCCCGTTGGTGTCCTCGTGGATGCTGTTGCTAAACCCATTCGTAGATTGACCTGCCACTGAGTTTTTCCTCGACGCGGAGTTAGCAAAAGCTCGTACTATTTGCCATGGATATGACGATCGACACGGCTCTGGACTTTACGGAACAATACCGTGGGGGATGAGGCTGACCTGCGCGTTTTCTTTAAGGAGCCCTGCGTCGAACCGGAGAGCGAGGAGGCGTGCCGCGTCGCGGTCAACAGGCTGAGAGCTTAGTCCCCGCAGCGCGATCCGCCTTCGCGACAACGGGGGATAGCCACAATGACTATCGAGCAGACCACGAACAGGCCCGTCCGTCGAGCCTCGCAAAAACGAAGCCGAGCCAACGACATGTGTGGAATTGGCTTTCTAATAGGGCATGTGCAGTGCTGGGGCGAAGACATTGAGCAGCTTTTACGAACGGCCGATTCTGAACTCCCCCTATCGCGCGCCGGAATGGCATCACCCACTGGACAAAAACGGGCAGCCACTCGAAGGCGAACCGAGGCCCGGTCGCCGCGCCTCACGGTTCGTCGTTCCGGTTCCGGCGTCCCGCAAGCGGGTTGCGGCCAATCAAGCCTCTCTTGATCTTGAAACCTACAGCCCCAACCCGCTCATTAACGAAATCCGCGGCCACGTGGACCGCTGGCGATCTTTGCCCAACCCTGCAGACTGGGGCGTAACCGCCGTATCCCAACGTTTGCTGGAGCATTGGCGGCGCCCTGATGGCTGGAGCGCTCAGCAACCGTTCTTCTGCCAGGTCGAAGCTGTCGAAACGATCATCTGGCTGACCGAAGTGGCCCCGAAGCGTGCCAGCACCAAGGGCCTTCTAGACCAGATCGCCAAGCACAATGCGGAGGCCAACCCCGAGCTTTTTCGCCTCGCCATGAAGATGGCGACCGGTAGCGGCAAAACCACGGTGATGGCGATGCTGATCGCTTGGCAGGCCGTCAACGCCGCCCGAAAAAATTCAAAGGACTTCTCGCGCGCATTCCTGATCGTCACGCCCGGCATCACGATCAAAGACCGGTTGCGCGTGCTCCAGCCGAGCGAGCCAGATAACTACTACGAAACCCGTGAGATTGTTCCGCCGGAGATGCTGCCTGACATCCGGCGCGCCGAGATCGTCATTGCGAACTATCACGCTTTTCAGCACCGTGAGACGCTTGCTCTGCCTAAGGTGGCCCGCAGCTTCCTGCAGGGGAATGACCCGGAGCCGCCAAAAACCACCGAGACCGACGCGGAGATGCTGGAGCGGGCCTGCGGGAAGCTGCTCAACTTCGACCGTGTCAATGTGCTGAACGACGAGGCTCATCACTGCTATCGGCACAAGGTCGGCGGGGACGCTGAGGGAGCGCTGACCGGCGACGAGAAAAAGGAAGCCGCCGAGAACGAGGAAGCCGCCCGCCTTTGGATCAACGGGATCGAGGCACTCGACCGGAAGCTCTCGAAGGGCGTGCGCGCCGTCTATGACCTCTCGGCCACCCCCTTCTTCTTGCGCGGCTCCGGGTACAACGAGGGTACTTTGTTCCCCTGGGTCGTGTCCGATTTCAGCCTTATGGACGCGATCGAAAGCGGCATCGTGAAACTGCCGCGCGTGCCGGTGACCGACAACCTTGTCCAGACTGATACGGTGGTCTATCGCGAGCTATGGAAGCACATCGGCAAGGACCTGCCGAAGACGGCCGCCGGTGCGTCGAAGCTAAGCCCGTTCGACTTGCCAAATACCTTGAAGACAGCGCTGAACGCGCTCTACAGCCACTATGAGGGCGAGTTCGAGCGCTGGCAGCGAGCCGGGATCACGGTGCCACCGGTCTTCATCGTCGTGTGCCAGAACACCGCGATCTCAAAACTCGTCTTCGAATGGATCGCCGGCTTTGAGCGTGGCGACGCCGAGGAGGGCGAGCGCGCGGCCTTCCATGCCGGCCATCTGGAACTATTCCGAAACTACGACGATCAGGGCGCACGCCTGCCAAGGCCCCGCACGCTGCTGATCGACAGCCGCCAGATCGAATCCGGCGATGCTCTCGATAAGGGCTTCCGCGATGCCGCAGGCGCCGAGATCGAACAGTTCAAGCGCGAACTCGCCGCCCGCGACGGGGCCGGCGCCGCGCAGGGCGAAGCCAGCGAGAGCGCTCTCCTGCGAGAGGTGATGAACACGGTCGGTCGCCCCGGCCGCCTTGGCGAGCAAATCCGCTGCGTGGTGTCGGTCTCGATGCTCACCGAGGGCTGGGATACCAACACCGTCACCCATATCCTCGGCGTCCGCGCCTTCGGCACGCAGCTTCTCTGCGAGCAGGTGGTCGGGCGCGGTCTTCGCCGCCAGTCTTACGAGCTAAACCCGCAGACCGGCCTGTTCGACGTCGAATATGCGGACATCATGGGTATCCCGTTCGACTTCGCGACCTCGCCGCAGGTGGCCAAGCCGACCAAGCCGAAGCCGGTCACACGCGTCCACGCGATCAAGGAGCGCGCGGCGCTGGAGATCGTCTTTCCGCGTGTCAGCGGCTACCGGCGCGACCTGCCGTCGGAGAAGCTGGAGGCCGTTTTCAGCGAGGACAGCCGCCTCGTCATCACGCCCGCGGACATTGGCCCGACATCAGTGGTGATGGAAGGTATCGTCGGAGCCGGCGTCACCATCACGCCGCAGGTGCTGGAGAGGCTGCGGCCCTCCGAAATCAGCTTCAACCTCGCCAAACACCTGCTCTACACGAGCTTCCGAGACCAGGACGGCTTTCCGAAGCAGCACCTGTTTCCGCAAATCCAGCGCTTGGCCCGGCGCTGGCTGGACGAGGGCTACCTCGATGTGCGGGGCGTGCCGGTCGGCGCGATCCTCTACCAGGACCAACTCGCGCGCGCGGCGGAGAAGATCGACATCGCCTGCACGCGCGCCAGCGAAGGCCGCATCCTCGCAGTGCTTGACCCCTACAATCCGAAAGGATCAACGCGCCACGTCAACTTCATCACCTCGAAGACGTGCTGGGCGACCGGCGCACGTCCGCCCAAGAGCCACATCAGCCATGTGGTGCTGGATTCGAGCTGGGAGGAGCAACTGGCGCTGACGCTGGAAAACCACCCCCGCGTAATGGCCTATGCCAAGAACCAGGCGCTCGGCTTCGAAATCCCATACCTGTTCGGCGGCGTCACCAAGCGCTACCTGCCGGACTTCCTGGTCCGGCTCGATGATGGCGCCGACGAGCCGCTCAATCTTGTCCTTGAGGTGAAGGGCATCAGGGACGAAGCCGACAAGGCCAAGGCCCAGACGACGCGTGAGCTGTGGGTTCCAGGCGTCAATGCGCTCGGTGGGTTTGGCCGCTGGGCCTTCGCTGAATTCCGGGACTGGACCGTGATGGATGAGGACTTCGCCGCGCTGGTGGAGCGCTTGATGGAGTGCGGACGATGAACACGAGCAAGGTGCTTTGGGTCAAGACCGGGTGGTCCGACTACTACCGCGGCGGCCCGGTCGACGGCGCATTTGCGTGGCTGGAAGACCAGCGTGGAGGCGCGAAGGAAGGGCGGGGCCATGAGGCATTCAACTTCATGCCCGGGCCCGACGGAACGTATTACGGTTACACGCCGCCGAACCCTGGAGACGCGGTGCCATCCTCGAAGTCCCCGGGAGGGTGGACTGTGATCTTCCTCGCCAAGCACCCCAAGAAAACCGGTATCCACGTGGTCGGCTGGTACGAGGATGCGACCTTGCACGGCGAATACCTGCCTCGGAGCCCAGCCGCAGCGGCGGCTGGAGAGCCCGACTTCGGCTACACCATCACCAGTCGTTCGGCATGGTTCGTTCCGCCCGAACAGCGCAATGACCCCTTTTCCCACATCTCGGTTGGACAGGCGAAGTACTCCTATTTGAGGGCGCCCGGCGAAAAACCGACAAAGAACAAGATCGCTGTGCTGGACATCCTGCAGCGCAGGATCAAGGCGTTGCATGGCGTAGCGGTTAAGAACCCGAACCCGCTCAATGCACCTGACCCCGAAGACGAAGTGGGGGACGCCCTCGGGTTCGGAACGCCAGAGCACCGTAAGGCCGTGGAAATGGCAGCGGAGGCTGCAGTCGTCAGCTACTACAAAAAGAAGCAGTTCCGCTCCCAACGGGTCGCCAATGAGAACCTTGGCTATGACTACGTCTTCAAGAAGAAGGGCGTCATTCTTCACGTCGAGGTGAAGGGGACTGCGGCGAGCGTGCCCGGGTTTTTCATTACCAGACGCGAGTTGAAGGGCGCCGACGATGCAGCGTGGCGCCTTGCCATGGTCACCGACGCCCTGTCTGCCCATCCCATAACGACCGTCATGACGGGCCCTGAAATGAAACGAGCCTTCAATCTCGATCCGTTGGTCTATGAATGCCGTCCCAAGACGGGCCGGAAGGCAATCTGATGGCCAGGCCTCCACGCTCCCACGGCACGGTCAAGTCCATCGACGCTCTCAAGCACGGTGCCGCGTCGCGAAAGAACATTCCGACCGCCGAGATGGAGAGCTTCTTCCGGCGCGACGAGGATGCGTCGCCGCGTGAGCCGGTCGCCTATCCGCGCATGCGGTCGGTGCCGGAGGGTCACTACCGCACACCCGACGAGCCGCGTGAGCCAGAGCTGATCTGGAACGGCACGCGCATCACCATCACGCAAGAACAGATGCAGGAACTGGCGGAGACCGGCACGCTGGCCCTTAGCCATGCGCAGCTCGTTTGGCGCGGCAAGGACCGGCAGGACTGGACCGACCTTGTGGTCAACGTGCCGCCCCTCTACATCCAGGAGAAGATCCACCCCAAGGCGATCATCGACGACCTGAAGCGGCGCACCGCGGAGAAACGCGAGGCGGAGGCCGACGCGCCCGATCTTTTCGCCGATTTTAACGGAATCGAGCCGGACCAGCGCGCCGAGTTCTACCAGCACGACCAGCACTGGTCGAACCGGATGATCCTGGGCGACAGCCTGCAGGTGATGGCGAGCCTGGCCGAGCGCGAGAGCCTGAAGGGCAAGGTGCAGTGCGTCTTTTTCGACCCGCCGTACGGGATCAAGTTCGGGTCCAATTGGCAGGTGTCAACACGATCAAAGGTAGTCGATAACACCAAGCAGGCTGACATCAGCCGAGAGCCCGAGCAGGTAAAGGCCTTCCGCGACACCTGGAAGGACGGCATCCACTCCTACCTCACCTATCTGCGCGACCGGCTGACCGTGATGCGCGACCTACTGACGGACAGCGGTAGCGTTTTTGTGCAGATTGGTGACGAAAATGTGCATCGCGTTCGGGCAGTTATGGATGAGGTTTTTGGAGAAAAGAACTTTATTTCACTGATCGCCTTCAAAAAGACTCACTACCTTGAATCCGAGAATGTTTCGAACATTGCAGATTTTCTGATTTTCTACGCAAAAAACATCAAGCTTGTGAAGCATCGGAAGCAATTTCGAGCCGCAGATTTGATGGATGTTGACTATAGCAAAAACACCAAAGCTTTTACGCCCGAAGGCGTACAGAAAATTCCGTCTGAGTGGCGTGAAGATCCGTCCAAGTTTCCGCCGGGCTGGCGACCGTTTCGGAGCGATATTACACTAACGCAAGACGGTGACTCGGGTAACTCCCAGGTGCCGTGGGTCATTCATGGGAAAAAATATTTCCCTGGCCAAGGGCGACACTGGCGAACTCATGAAAAGGGCCGTGATCGCGTTTATATGGCAGGTCGAGTGAACCCGAGTGTAAATCGTCCATTTTATATTGAGGGCTTCGACGATTCCCCGGCGACTTTCTCAACAAACCTCTGGACTGAGAGCTTAGCTGGCGCTCAGAATAAAGTATATATCGTCCAAACAAATGAGCGGGTTATCGAACGCTGCCTCCTGATGGCCACCGATCCCGGCGACCTCGTACTCGACCCCACCTGTGGTTCCGGCACCACGGCCTATGTCGCTGAGCAGTGGGGCCGCCGCTGGATCACCATCGACACCAGCCGCGTCGCTCTGGCGCTTGCCCGCACCCGTTTGATGGCAGCGCGTTACCCCTGGTATTTGCTGGCGGACTCGAAGGAAGGCCGCGCCAAGGAGGCGGCGCTGACGCAACGCGTGCCACCGGAGACGCCAATCCACAACGACATCCGCCAAGGCTTCGTCTATGAGCGCGTGCCACACATCACGCTGAAAGACATCGCCAACAACCCGCTGATCGACGACATCTGGGAGAAGTGGCAGGCGGTGCTGGAGCCGCGCCGGGCGGAACTGAACCAGCTTGCCGGCAAGGTGTGGCAGGAGTGGGAAATCCCGCGCGAGGCGGACCCTTCTTGGTCGAGCAATACTCGCGGGGTGCATCAATCGTGGTGGGAAGCGCGCATCGCCCGCCAGAAGGAGATCGACGAGTCGATCAAGGCGCGCGCCAAGCCCGAATATCTCTACGACAAGCCCTACGAGGACAAAACCCGCGTCCGCGTCGCCGGCCCCTTCACGGTCGAGAGCCTCTCGCCACACCGCGTGCTGCCGGCGAGCGAGGAGGAGCTGATCGACGACATCGAGGCGGCCGAGGGCCGCCGCTCGCCCGCCGATGCGGACCTCGCCGCGCAGGACTTCGCCGCCATCGTCATTGACTACCTGAAAGCCGAGGGCGTGAAGCAGCTTGAGAAGGGCGACCGCATCACCTTCGAGAGCCTGACGCCGCTGGCCCGGGAACTTCATCGGCGCGAGCGGGCACGTTCATCGAAGGCGAGAACGGACCGGAGCGCCGCGCCGCCATCCTGATCGGCCCGGAATATGGGCACCGTCGGCCGGCAGGATCTCGTCGCCGCCGCGCGCGAGGCGGTGGACGTCCGCTTCGACGTGTTGATCGCCTGCGCCTTCAACTTCGACGCTCATTCCTCGGAACTGGGCAATCTCGGCAGCCTCAAGATCCTGAAAGCCCGCATCAACCCCGACATGCACATGTCGGAGGAACTGAAGAACACCGGGCGCGGCAACATGTTCGTCGTCTTCGGCGAGCCGGACGTCGACATCCTTGACGATGGCGGCGAGACGATCCGCGTGAAGGTCAACGGCGTCGATGTGTTCGACCCCAACACCGGCGATATCCGCTCCAACGACACCGCCGGCATCGCCGCCTGGTTCATCGACACCAGCTACAACGAGGAAAGCTTCTTCGTCCGCCACGCCTATTTCCTCGGCGCGAACGACCCGTACAAGAGCCTGAAGACGGCTCTCCAGGCCGAGATCGATGCGGATGCCTGGGAGACGCTGTATTCGGACACGTCTCGCCCGTTCGAGCGGCCCGACAGCGGCAGGATCGCGGTGAAGGTCATCAATCATTTCGGCGACGAGGTGATGAAGGTGTTCAGGGTGTAGGGATGACAGAGATTCGCAGGCGCGACGGCCGTCCAATCTGGCTCGACGGGACTGGGGCGGGGAAACCTTTGCGCCGCGTTGACATGGGTTCAACAGCGACCAGCCGATATGACGAGAATTGGCTGCAGGACCTGCTCCACACCCAGCCGGCGGTCTTTCCCATCGAGCAGATCGAGACCGGCTTCGGCGATCTCATCCCGCTATGTCGCGAGCTTCCGCTCATGTTCGGAGCCGGCCGCAGCGGAGCGTTGGACAACGTCTTCATTACGAGTAGCGGCGGCCTGGTTCTTATCGAGGCGAAGCTTTGGCGCAATCCTCAGGCACGACGCGAGGTGATCGCGCAGGCGATGGAGTATGCCGGCGCCGTTTTCCGGATGGACTACGAAACTTTCGAGCGGACGGCTCTGAAGGCACGGGAGATCGATCGCCAGCCCATATCGTCGATTTTTGAGCTCGTGCAGCAGCGCGATCCCTCAGCCGGAGAGGCCGAGTTCGTGGAAGCGCTTTCGCGCAATCTGTCGCGCGGCCGCGCCGTGATCGCCGTTGTTGGTGACGGAATTCGCGACGACATCGCGCCTCTTGCAGAACTGCTGCAAAGTCATGCCGGGCAGCGCTTCACGTTCGCACTTGTTGAACTTGGGGTATTCGAAGCGCCGGAGACAGATGTCCGTGTGGTCGTCCCTTCTGTGCTGGCCAAGACCGTGCTGATCGAACGGGGGGTCGTTCGGCTGGACCACGATTCCATCCGGATCGAGCCTGTCCGAGCTTCGCCGGCCCAGGCCACCGGGGCACCACGCCGCGCCGTCAGTATCGGTGAGGACGAGTTCTATGAAATTCTGGCCCAGAAAGATGCCGCAGCGCCGGAGATGCTGCGCCAGTTTTTGGAGAAGGCCGACCGGATTGGTGTGTATGTGGACCGACAGGCCGGACTGAATCTAAAGCACGCAGGCGCCGGTGACAGACCGCTCAATCTGGGCGCGGTCCGAAAAGACGGTTTCTTGGATACCAGTCCGGCGTCATGGTGGGAGCGGCTACCTGAGGCTGAAGCCTACAATGCGACGCTGGCGACGGCGATCGGAGGCAAGATCGGCTATAACAAGGCCGGTACCGAATGCGCGCTGCGCACAGCAAAGGACAAGACGCCCCGCCTGACCGATCTGTTGCCGAGCCATGCGGATCTGTGGCTGAACTCGATGGAGCAATACATCGCGGCGCTTGTGGAGCGGGAGGGTTCTCTGGAGCGATGAACTTCCTGATCGCCGACAGCTTCACTGCCTCATTCAACCGTCTCTCTGGGCCAGACCAGAAGGCTGTTAAGGCAAGCGTGTTCGATCTCCAGATGGATCCGACGGGCAACGGCCTGCAATTCCACCGGATCGAAAAGAGCAAGGACGCGAACTTCTGGTCGGCCCGCGTGAACCGCGACATTCGCCTGATCGTCCACAAGACCGGCGAAAGCACGCTCGTCGCCTATGTCGGCCACCATGACGACGCATACGCCTGGGCGGAGCGTCGCCGGATCGAGGCACACCCACGCACCGGCGCCATCCAGATCGTGGAGGTGCGCGAGCGGGTAGAGGACGTCGCCCCTCCTGCGACGTTCGACTTCGTCTTCCCAGAAGCCACCAAGCAAAAGCCGAGAGCGGCGCAGCCTGCGCTGTTCGCGATGCTCGATAACGATGCGTTGCTTTCGATCGGCGTACCGGCTGACTGGCTGGCGGACGTCCGCGCGGCGACCGAGGACGGCTTCTTCACCCTGGCGAGCCGCCTCCCGGCCGAGGCATCGGAAGCGCTGCTCGAATACGCCGCGACGGGCAGGCTAGTCGTACCAGCGCCAGCCCCCGCCGTCGCAGATCCCTTCGCGCATCCTGACGCGCTGCGCCGGATAAGGCCGATCGCCGACCAGGAAGAACTGGAGCAGGCACTCACCTTCCCATGGGAGAAATGGGGCGTCTTCCTTCATCCCTCGCAGCGCGCGCTGGTTGACCGTTCGTTTTCCGGCCCGGCACGCGTTGCCGGCTCTGCCGGCACGGGAAAGACCATCGTGGCGATCCACCGCGCCGTCCGGCTTGCCCGCGCCAATCCGGCCGCCAAAGTGCTGCTCGCCAGCTTCTCCGAGCCTCTGGCAGCCGAACTTGCAAAGAAGGTGCTCGTCCTAGCCCCCGAGACGGGCAGTGTGGTGCCCCGCATCACAACCGCGTCGTTTCAGGTGATCGCCGAGCAGATGTTCCAGCTGGAGCACGGCGTGCGTCCACGCATCGCCAGCGAGGCAGTGCTGCGCGATCGCTTGCGGTCAGCAGCTGCGTCCATTGGCCTCAAGGGCTTCTCCGAACGCTTTCTGATCTCGGAATGGACCAACGTGATCGACGCCTGGGGCCTGACGTCGCTCGAAGCCTATTCGACGGTCCAGCGCATGGGGCGCAAAAGCCGTCTCGGCCCCAATCAACGTGCCGCGCTCTGGCCCGTTTTTCAGGCGGTACGCGACGCGTTGGCCACAGAGCGTTACACGACTTGGGCGAACGTCTTCATCGGCCTTGCCGACGCGCTCGGCAGCCGGAACGTGAAGCCTTTTGATCACGTCGTCATAGACGAGGCTCAGGACCTCGCGCCGGCCGAGCTGCGGTTCTTTGCGGCTCTCGCGCCGCCGGGCGCCGATGGCTTGTTTATGGCCGGCGATGTCGGCCAGCGCATCTTCCAGCATCCGTTCTCATGGGCGAGCCTGGGCGTCGACGTACGCGGCCGCTCGCATTCGCTGAAGGTCTGTTATCGAACGTCCCAACAAATCCGGCGTGCTGCCGACAAGCTTCTGCCGACGGTCCTGCGCGACACCGATGGCCTTGAGGACGAGCGGCGCGGCATCATCTCCGTGTTCGACGGCCCCACACCCGAGGTCAAAACCTTCGCGACGACGGGAGACGAACGCGACGGCGTTCGAAAGACCGTCACGGCCTGGATCGCAATCGGGATCGCGCCCCATGAGATCGGAATATTCGTGCGCACATCGCAACTCGTCGTTCGAGCCCGCGGTGCAATCGAGGGCCTATCGGGCGATGCCGAGATGACCACGGCGCCGATGAGCCTCGCCAAGGGACTAGAATTTCGCGTCGTAGTCGTGATGGCCTGCGACGAAGGAATTCTGCCGCTCGACGAG
This sequence comes from Phreatobacter sp., assembly GCA_965284145.1. Lineage (GTDB taxonomy): Bacteria > Pseudomonadota > Alphaproteobacteria > Rhizobiales > Phreatobacteraceae > Phreatobacter. Next base: position 475,864 of record CBDIRH010000003.1, on the reverse strand, counting down.
CGTGTCGCCGAAGCGGCTGACGAGGCGGAACTCGACGACATCTATGAAACCGAGCGCCGGCTGCTCTATGTGGCCTGCACGCGGGCACGCGAACACTTGTTGCTAACGGGAGTGATGCCGACGTCGGAGTACCTAGCGGATTTCGCCTCCTAGACATTGGCTGCTTACTGTGCACATACGCTGCAGATCAGTCCGCTATTGAGGACGATCGCAGAATGCCATGAGCAACTCCGCGGCGTGTCCGGCCACGAGAATTTTGTAGGGGGCTTGAACCGTGGTGCCGCGTTCTTTTTTGGCTGGTCTCCTTTAGGCCAGATGGTCGACAATATCCCTGACCACGCTTTTGTTGGCACCCATGTGGGCATGCTGTCCATTGGCGGCGAAGTAATATCGGAAAACCAGTAATTTAAATGGAAATAGCGGTGCCGCCCCCGGGCACCATCCCCTCCCGCACAAGCCAAAGCCTTCCGCGCTTCGTTGCGGCGCATGGTCGATTCAACTAGCATTGTGCTTCGGAGGACATGCGCAGGAGGCACCGATGGGCCGCCGTGATCCCGATTTCTCGGCCGACGGGCTCTATCTGCCGGACGATGTGGCGGAGATGGCCACCGCCTTCCGCGTCGCCTGCATCAAGGTCAGTGCGCTCGCCGACCAGCAGGAGGTGCGCAAGGCCATGGCCCTGGTCATCGCGCATCACTACGAGCTCGGCATCCGCCCCACATGGCGCATCGCCAACGCCGCCGCGAGCATCGGCCGGGCTGTCGCCGAGACGAAGCCGGGCCCGACGTCCCTGATCTAGCGACCCGAGGTCGGTCATCCTGCCGCGGCAGGGCCACGCGCGGCGCGCGCTGTCTTGCGGGCTGATGTCAGTATCCTCGCACTGCCCGGCGGATGAACCCGAACATACGTAGGAATCGTTATTTGCGTCGCTATGGAAAGCGATGCGTGCCTCAAGTCTTGCGGCTGTCATTCGGCTCTGCAACATTGCGCCCGCTGCCGAAAGGGAAAGGGCCCCCGGCGTCCATCGCCATCCCTCGCCAGTTCCCCCATGCCGTTTCCCGTCCTCGCCATTTTTGACGGCCTCCGATTTGCCAGCCCGAACCGGGCCGGTGAAGGCGACGCTCCGTCGGACGCCGGTCGCTGCCGATCCTGCGGCAGGGCCGGGCCGATGGCCGGGATGGCGACTGCGGCCAGCCACTTTCGCTTCGACCATTGAGACCCCTCCAGCAGTTCCCGGCCCCTCCATGACGTCGTCCCCGCTGTCCCGCATCGCCTTCCTCGCCGCTGCCGTCATGCTGGGGCAGGTTGCCCCCGTTGCCGCCCAGGCTCCCGGAGGGGCCGTCGTCATCGCCAGCGATGATGCGCTGCAGTGGTGCCTCGCCGCGCAGCGGTCCCGCGACGGCGGTTTCGACGAGATCTGGCTCGCACCCTGCACCTCGCCCGCTGCGCGCTTCACGGTGGACGGCCGCACCGGCCGGGTGCGCTCCGGCATCGCGCCCCAACCTTTGCCTCAGCGACACGACCGGGTCGGGCGATGCTCCCTTTGCGGCCGTGCTGCGTCCCTGCGACGACACATCCTCCGGCAATTTCTACATCTACGATCGCGGGACACGTCAGCTGGCCTCGATCGAGGCCGACACCGGCCGGCGCAGCCGCGACAGCCTCTGCTCGGTCATGGTGCCGCGCGGCCAGCGCACCCAGATCATGAACGATGTGTGCAACAGCCGGCGCGTGCGGAGCGGCCACAGCACCTTCGCCGTGGCACCCGTCTCGTCGGTCGCCGCAGCCAATGCTCCGGCCCCACAGGACACCCGGCCTGCCGCCCCCGCCCCGATGGCGCCGCCCCGCGACATCCAGCCGCCGTCATCCGGCGGCCTCGCACCGCCGGCGGCCGCCGGCGCGGTGGTCCTGGCGAGTGACGACGCGCTGCAGTGGTGCCTTGCCGCCCAGCGGCCGCGCGAGGGCGGTCTCGACGAGATCTGGCTCGCGCCCTGCGCCTCGCCCGCGGCACGCTTCACGGTGGACGGCCGCACCGGCCGGGTGCGCTCGGCATCGCGCCCCAACCTTTGCCTCAGCGACACGACGGGTGCCGGCGATGCCCCCTTCGCCGCGGTGCTGCGCGACTGCGGCGACACCTCTTTCGGCAATTTCTACATCTACGATCGCGGGACACGTCAGCTGGCCTCGATCGAGGCCGACACCGGCCGGCGCAGCCGCGACAGCCTCTGCTCGGTCATGGTGCCGCGCGGCCAGCGCACCCAGATCATGAACGACCTGTGCAACAGCGGGCGCGTGCGCAACGGCCACAGCACCTTCGTCATGGCGCCCGTCTCGTCCGTCGCCGCCAACGAGCCGCCGCGACAGGACCCTCGGCCTGCCGCGCCGACCCCGATGGCGCCGCCGCCGGTCACGGCTGACCGCGCCGCCGGACGGTCTGTCGACTGTCTCGTTGTCATCGAGGGCCGGACCTACATGGACGGCTCCTGCGAGTTCCGCTCGGAGGCCGGTGGCGATTTCACCATCACATCCGGCACGCGCAAGGCCAGCGTCATGGTCGATCCCGGCAGCCGCGCCGGGCGGGCGTCCTTCGAGGACACCTCGCCGCGCAATCCCCAGGCCCTCGTCTGGGACGTCACGCGGCAGGGCGCGTGCTGGGTCGACCGCGCCAGCCGCATCTGCGCCTGGAGCGTCGGACAGCGGCCGCAGGGCCAGTGGCGACGGCGGCCGCGGCGGTCTTGCCCAGGCGCCCCAGCAATGGTCGCCGCCGCCTCAGGCCCAGCCCGTTCCGCAGCAGCAGCCTGCCACGCGGATGATCCGCATGGATGCTCCGCCGAGCCGCTTCACCCTGGCCCGCGAGATGCGCGGCAACCGCCTGCTGCGCTGCGTCGTCAGCGGCCCTTCGGACGAGGGCCTGCAGGTCAGCTACGTGCCCGGCAACGAACTGCGTCGCGTCCTGTCCATTCCCGGCAACCGGGCGCCCGAGGGCGCCGAGGACAGCCTGATCGTCACCTTCAATCCCGGCGGCGGCCATCCGGTGACCTTGCCGGCGCGCCATTCCGGCAGCCGCGTCTCCGCGGACCTGACCGACAGCGCCTTCGATTCCCTCGCCCAGGCGAGCAGCATCGAGGTGCAGTTCGGCAGCACCGGCGAGACGCGCTCCTTCGACGTGACCACCCTGAGCGAGGTGGACCCGGCGGTGGACGGCTGCCTCACCAGCTTCGGGCCGTCGCAGGACGAGGCGCTGCGGCGCGCCGCGCGCGACTACGAGCGCCAGCAGGCGCAGGAGGCCCAGCAGCGCCGGGCGCCGCAACCGCCGGTCGCCATGGCGCCGCCGACGGCCCAGGGCCAGCGCGAGGCCTATCGCTTCACCTTCGCCCGCGCCGGCATCTGGGAGGTCAGGCGCCTGTCGGACGAGCCCTCGGGCCGTCGCACCGTCGGCTGCCTGGTCGACACCACCGATCCGTCGGCGAACAATCTCCGCTTCGCGGTGGACAGCCGCAACGCCGTCATCGAGTTCCGCGATGGCGGCGACATGGCGCGCTTTCCCCAGCGCTTCCAGGTGCAGATCCAGTTCGGCGCCAATACCCGCAGCTATACCTTCCCGGCCCAGGTCGTCGACGAGGGCTTCGGCCCCTGGGCGCGGCTGATGACGGCGCGGACCTTCCAGTCGGGTATCGAGAACGCCGACCAGCTGATCATCCGCACGCCGGAGGGACTGGTCACCCTGCCGCTCTATGACGGCGACAGGCTGTGGCCGGCCATGGCGCGCTGCATGGCGATGATTCCGTGACGTTGCCGGATTGTCTTGTTCGAGGGGCTCGGCTTTAACGGCGGTGCCCCGCCACCTTCCCGGAGCGTCCCGCGTGCGCCGTCTCGTTTCCTCGATGGTCCTCATCCTCGGCCTTCTGGCCCTCGGGGGATCGCTATCGCCGCTCGGCGCCCAGACGATCACCGTCGAGGAGAGCCAGAAGATTGCCGCCGCCCGCACGGTGATCACGGCGGTCGAGAAGGAGCAGGAGGGGCAGGCGGAGAATTTCGCGGGCCTCCTCGAACTGCGCGAGAGGATCGAGCCGGTGCGCGACACGCTGCGGCAGATCGTCGGCGTGCTGCAGCAGCGCCTGACCGCCGAGAACGCCCAGCTCAGCGAGCTCGGCCCGGCGCCCGCCGCCGGCGCGCCGGCCGAGGCGGCCGATGTCGCGACGTCGCGGCGGCAGAAGCAGGAGACCGTGGGCGAGATCGAGCGGCACCTGCGCGCCACCCGCGCGCTGCTGGTGCAGGCCGACCAGATCTGGGGCGAGATCAACGAGGCGCGGCGGGAACTCTTCACATCCCGCATCTTCGCCCACCAGAACTCCGTCCTCTACCCGCGCTTCTGGCGGCAGCTGGTCGATCTCAGCCTGCCCAACCTGCGGGCGCGGCTCGCCTTCAAGGGCGCCGAGCTGTCACGCGGCATGTCGCGCGGCGACAGCTGGTCGGTGATCGGCGGCCTCGCCGCCATCTCCATCGTCACGGGCTTCGCGCTCACCTGGCTGCGCCGCATCTTCGAGCGCTTCCGCGCCCGCGCCATCGCCTCCGGAGAGGAAGCGCCCTCCAAGGCGCGGGTCGTGGCGATGGCCTATCTGGTCATGGCGATGCGGGCCATGCCCTATGCCGCCGTGGCACTGCTCATCTGGATCGCCGTCGCCCGCTTCGACGTCGGGCCGGAGGACATCCAGTACTTCCTCCTCGGCCTCGCCGGCGCCATCGCAGTCTATGGCCTGGCAACGGGCGCGACCCATGCCGTCTTCTCGCCGCGGGCGGCGGCCTATCGCGTCCTGAAGACCGACGACGGCACGGCGGGCCGATCCGTGCTCTTCCTCGACGTGGTGCTGGCAACCTACCTGGTCGGCCTCGTCATGCTCGGCATCGTCCAGCTCGCCGAGACCCATCTGTCGGTGACCGTCGCCGCCACGGCGCTGGTAGCCCTCTGGGTCACGGTCACCGGTGGCGCTATCCTGCTGCGCTACAAGCCGCGCTTCGTCGATCCGCCGGTCGCTGGCCTCATCGCCCTGCCGCTGCACCTCATGCGGCCGATCTTCTGGGTGCTGGCGCTGGTGATCATCGGCTCGCTGCTGCTGGGCTTCATCGCCCTGTCGGGCTTCATCGTCGGCCGCGCGCTGGCCACCGCCATCATCATCTGCCTCGCCGTGCTGGTCTATGTCGCCGTCGACACGCTGTTCTACGACGCGGTGGCGCCGGGCGCGAAGGCCAACACGACGTTGTCGGGGGCTTTCGGCGTCAGACCGAACACCATCGACCTCGCCGGCACCATCATCGGCGGCATCCTCCGGGTGGCGACGGTCGTCTTCACAGTCCTGGTGCTGTTCAGCCCCTGGGGCCTCGAGTTCGGCTATCTCAACCCCTTCGAGGACGTGTTCTTCGGCGTCCGCTTCGGCGAGGTGCGCGGCTGGATCGGCGCGGCGGGCATCGCCGTCATCCTGTTCAGCATCGGCCTCCTGGTCACCCGCCTCTTCGTCTCCTGGCTCGACGGGCAGCTCCTGCCCCGCACCGGCCTCAACGACGGCGTGCGCCACTCGGTGACCACGGTCGCCGGCTATGCCGGTTTCATCATCGCCATGACGGTGGCGCTGGCGATCGCCGGCGTGCAGTTGCAGAACGTCGCGCTCGTCGCCGGTGCCCTGTCGGTCGGCATCGGTTTCGGCCTCCAGCAGGTGGTGCAGAATTTCGTCGCCGGCCTCATCGTCCTCGCCGAGCGGCCGATCCGCGTCGGTGACGTCATCGTCGTCAAGGGCGAGGAGGGCAAGGTCACCAAGATCAGCGTCAGGGCGACGGAGCTGAAGCTCGGCGAGAACTCCACCGTGATCGTGCCGAACTCCGACATTGTCTCGTCGATCGTCAAGAACCGCTCGCTGGTCGACGACACCCACCGCACCACGGTGCGCCTGTCGGTGAAGCGCGACAGCGATCTCGACGCCGTCTTCGCGACCCTTCGCGGCGCCGCGGAAGGCCATGCGAGCGTGCTGAAGACCTCGCCGCCCTCGGTGAACATCACCCGGGTGAGCGACGGCGGCATCGACTTCGAGCTCTCGGTTCTCTGTGACCGGGTCTCCAGCCTCGATAAGGTGCGCTCCGACCTCTACTATGTCGTCCTCAAGCAGTTTCGCGACGCGGGCATCGACCTTGGTGACGGTCGCATGGTGGTGCTGCCGCCGCCGGCGCCTGCCGGTTGAGCGCAGGGCGTCCGCGCTGGCGCGGCGCGCCTTGCGTCCCCTTGCGCACTTCACATCCGCGCGCGGGGCATGCTCTTGTCCCCGGCAACGATGGAAAAAAGGCCGGATCGAAACCGGCCATCACCAGTTTTGTGGAGGAAATGCCCATGTCCATCCTGTTGACGCGCCGGTCGGCGCTCGTCGCCGGCGCCGGTCTCGTGACCCTGTCGGCTCCCGCCCTCTCCCAGGCGCGCCGGCGCCTGACGGTCGCGACCGGCGGTACGGGCGGCGTCTATTTCGTCTATGGCGGCGGCCTCGCCCGCGTGCTCACCGAGAAGCTGCCGAACACCCAGGTGACCTCGCAGGTCACCGGCGGTTCGGTCGACAACATCAACCTCGTCACCTCGGGTGACGCCGACATCGGCTTCTCGACGCTCGACTCGGCCTGATTGATGCCCTCGACCGGCGCCGCCGCCTACGCCCGCGGCGGCAAGCGTCACGTGAAGGTCGCGTTCTGGCCGTCCTCTACGACACCGTCCTCCACGCCGTCGCCGACGGCCGCATCGCTCGAACTGACGGACATCGCCGCCATGACGCGGCACGCCGCATTTCGGCGTCGGCTCCGCCGGCTCCTCGACCGAAGGCTGGTCGCCGACGCGGACCGCTCGCAGGCTGCCGGCCTCAACCCCAAGACGCGATATCATCCGCGACAATCTCGGCGTCGCCGAGTCCGCCAATGCGCTCGCCGGACGGCAAGATCGCCGCGTTTCTTCTGGGGCGGCGGCGTGCCGACCGCCGCCGTCCGCGATCTCGCAACCTCGAACGGTCCGCACGCCGCTGCAAGCTCCTCAATCACCTCGCAAGCGAGCTGGCCGAGCCCTCGAGCAAGTCAGTATCCCTGGCCTCTACCGCCTCTCGGTCACCTTGCCGGCCGAACTCGCTACGCCGGCCAGACCGAGGCCGTCTGCCGGCCTCGGCGTCGCCAACGTTCATGCTTGGTCGACGGCAAGGCCCGTCCGGACGAGCTCGTGACGCTCAGTCCTCGAGGCGCATGTTCAACAACCTCGCCGACATGCAGGCCATTCACCCCGAGGCCCGCACGCCTGACGCTGCAGGGCGCTGCCGGCGAAGACGGCGGCGCCGCTTCCATCCCGCCGCCGAGCGCCTTCTACAAGGCTCCGCGGCATCGCGATGTGAGCGGGCGCTGACTGACGCACCATCGAAGGAGCCGGCGACAACGGGGCCGGCTCGGCTTCCGCAATCAGGGCGGCGGGACCGCCGCGGGCGAGGCACGCCGCGATCCCGGCGAGCCGCAGGGTGGAACGAGAGACGATGACGACGGGTGCGGCCGCACGCGGCCAGCGGCGGCCGGCGATGACGGGATGACTTGTCGGCAGGAGGAGCTCGACAAGCTCTCCTCCGACTCCGAAGGCGGCCCGGCCGCGTCGGGTCGCGCGGCTGGGCTCGGCTGGCTCACCGGCGGGGTCGTCCTTCGCGATCGTCGGCGCCACGGCGCTCTACTGGACGCAGTTCTCCGATCACCACCACCGCCTATCGGTCCGACCTTCCTCACCATCTGCCTGGCGCTGGTCTTCATCCTCTACCCGCTGGCCCGGCCCGGTGCCGCCCGGCGCCCCCGCAGACGCGCCGATGCCGAGCGTCGGAGGAACTGGTCTGTCGGCGCTGATTCGCCGCCGCGATCCTCGCCTATGTCCTGCCGAGCCATCCCGATCCCGCCTCCAGCGGTCTTCGGCCGCTCAGAGCCCTTCGCCTATGGCCTCGGCCTGCTGTCGTCATCGCCATGCTTCCTGCGGCCTATCCGCTGCTGGTGATCGAACCGCACGGCTCGCCCGCCTGCAGACCTGTCGACTGGGTCTTCGCCGCCCTCGCGCCTCTACGCCGCCCTACTACCTCGCCACCGAACATCGAGGAGTTCAAGACGCGGGCCATGCGGCCCGTCTGCCGACGAGCTTGGTCCTTGGACTCGCGCTGATGCATCCTGATCCTTGAAGCGACCCGCCGGACGGTTGGCTGGATCCTGCCGGCGATCGCCATCCTGTCTTCCTGCGTCTACGGCTATGCCGGCTCGGGCTGGCTGATCCCCGACGCGCTTCGAACATCGCGGCTTCTCGCTCGACGCGCATCATTGGCCAGAACTATCTGACGCTTGAGGGCATTCTCACAACGCCCATGGATGTCGCTGCGACCTTCATCATCCTGTTTACGGTCTATGGCGCTGTCCTGGATCGCGGTGGCGCAGGGCAAGTTCTTCATCGACTGGGCCTTTGCGCTCTTTGGAAAGAACCCGGCGTCCGGCAGCGCCCGGCCGCGCGGTTGTGGCGTCTGGCTTTCTGCTCGGCACCGTATCCGGCTCAGGTGTCGCAACCACGGTGACTGTGGCCTCACTCGCCTGGCCCATGCTGAAAAAGGCCGGCTACCCGCCAAACGTTGCCGGCGGCATGCTGTCCGCTGCCGGGATTGGCGCAACCCTGTCGCCGCCAACGCTTGGCGCAGCGGCGTTCATCATCGCCGAGTTTCTGGATATCGACTATCTCCAGGTTCTCATCTTCGCGATGATCCCGACGCTGCTCTACTACTTCAGCCTGCTGGTGATGGTGGAGCTGGATACCGGCAAATACGCCATCGCCAATGTCGATATCCGAGGCGAACGCTCTGGGCCATCACCTATAGTGCGGCTGGTACCATTTCATATCACTTGGCGCGATTGCGGTGCTTCTGGTCATTGGCATGTCGTCGTTCATGGCGGTGTTCTGGTCCATCGCCATTGCCTTCGCCCTGTCGATGCTGCGTTCCGAATCCCGCCTCGTGACGATCCCGGCCTTTGTCTTCGGCATTGTTGCAGGCATTGCCGCAACCGCGTTCGGCTACACGGCAATCCCGCGCAGCCTCGACCTGCATGAACTCTTCGATGGCCGCGTCTCTGTCGGCGTATTCTGGGGCATGGCCGCTGCCATGCTGTTTTCCGGCATCCAGTGGCTTTTGCAAAAGCGCGCCGGGCGCACGCCTGATGCAGACACCTCGCGGCTCATCGAGGGCTTGACCGATGGCGCGCGCTCAACCCTTGGCATTGTCGCAACCTGCGCCTGCGCCGGGATCATCGTGTCGATCGTCAACCTCTCGGGCATCGGCCAGACAATTTCGACGATCATCGTCTCGTGGGGCGCTGGAAACACGTTGCTGATCCTGCTCATGGCAGCCTTTGCCATGTGGATCCTGGGCCTCTCTGTGCCCGTGACAGCGAGCTACATCATTGCCGCCGTCATGCTGGTGCCGGCCCTGGTGTCAAGGTCGGCGGTCCAGCCGCCATGCCGCGCACATGTTCATGTTCTACTACGCGGTGCTCGCCGACGTCTCGCCGCCGACGGCCCTGGCGCCCTTCGCCGCCTGCCGCCATCTGCCGGCGGCGAGCCGTTCCGCACCACCATGCAGGCCTGGAAATACACCCTGCCCGCCTTCCTCGTCCCGTTCATGTTCTGCCTCACGCCGGAAGGGGCGCAGCTCCTCATGCTGGTGCCGGCGGGCACCAATGCGGCGGGCGCCGCGGTGTATGGCCTGCCCGGCACGTTCGCCGCCTGGGCATCCGTGCTGTGGATCACGCTCACGTCCTGCGTCGCCCTCATCGGCTTCTGCGTCGCCTTCGCCGGCTATGCGTTCGGCCGGGCCACCCCGCTGGAAAGGCTGATCTGCCTCGTCGGCGGCTGCCTGCTGCTCGTGCCCTTTGGCTGGGCCGTCACCGCCGGCTTCGCCTGCCTCGTCGTGGGCCTGGGCCTGCACTGGCGCCGCCTGCAGCACGACAGGCTCGCCGCCGGAGGCTGAACGGGTCGTCGGGCCGTCCGTCAGGCGTTGCGCATGTGCTGCGCCAGCTGGACGACCTGCGGCAGCACGGCCGCGCCGAGCTGACGGTCCTCGACCGTTTCGGCCCACGCCCGCGTGAAGCAGATGAGCCAGCCCTCGATCTCGGGGCTGTCGATGCGCGCCACGAAATGCCGGCGCCGCAGCATCGGATGGCCGTGGCGCTCGACGAAGAGCGGCGGCCCGCCGAGCCAGCCCGACAGGTATTCGAACAGCCGCTGCTCGGCCCGCACGAGGCTCGGCGGATGGACGGCGCGGCAGGCCGCGGCCTCCGGCAGACTGTCCATCAGGTCGTAGAAGCGCCGTGTCAGGCGGCGGATGCCCTCTTCGCCGCCGATGCGGTCATAGGGCGTCCGCGCGGTCGCCGGACCTGCGGCAGGCGCGCCCGTGGAGCCCTCGGCGCACGCAGGCGTCCCGCCTTCCGTGGCATTGCGGCAGTTCATGTGTTCTCCGGGGTTCCGGCCTTGGACAATTGCGCCACTGTGGGCACCGGGGTGCCGCATTCCCTTGATCGGCGTCAACCCGGCGAGGGACGGGCGCCTCCGATCGGTTCACGGCGTTCCGATCCCGTTCTTCCGGGCTTCCCCTTGCCGGCGCATTCCACACCGGGGCGTGCGGCTCGTTGTGAACGAAATCGCTCAGATGTTGGTGTATGATCGCTTTCGTTCATAGAATTCAATTCAGGATGCAATGTAATCGCCAGAATAGATGACGTTAATAGCCTATTAATGATGCCGATATCATTGTGCCCCGAGGCACGATGTCTTTCTGTTTGCCGCGCATGCCCCGCCGCGACATCCCCCAATCGCGACATCTGATCTCATTGTTCGCGAAATTGCGAACGGTTGGAGGAAACGCATGAACCCATCATCGGGCACGATGCAGTCGGACATGTCGACTGACCGCGCGACGCGCATGCGCTTCATGCGCATTTCGGAGGAGACGGGAGTTCTTCTTCGGGAGTTCTGGAAGGTCGTCGAGCCGAAGCTTCCTCAGATCCTCGAGGGCTTCTACCGCCACGTCACCGCCGAACCGCAGCTCGCGGCCCTGGTCGGCAGCAACGTGCCGCGTCTGAAGGCGGCGCAGGGCGGCCACTGGGCCAAGCTGTTCGCCGGCAACTTCGATGCGTCCTACATGGACGGCGTCAGGACCATCGGCCTGGTCCACAACAGGATCGGCCTCGAGCCCCGCTGGTACATCGGCGGCTACAGCTACGTGCTGTGCCAGCTCACCGACATCGCCATCGCCACCTACAAGTGGAAGCCGGCAAAGCTGTCGCGCATGCTGACGGCACTGAACACGGCCGTGATGACCGACATGGACCTCGCCATCTCCGTCTATCAGGACGCGCTTCTGGCCGATCGCCAGCGCCGGCAGGTCAAGATGCAGGATGCCATCACCCACTTCAACGGCGAGGTCAACGTGGCTCTCGCGGCGCTGGACGGCTCGTCCCACACGCTCAGTTCCACCGCCAACAGCCTCGCCGCCAACGCCGAGGAAACGACGCGGCAGGCGACCGCGGTCGCGGCGGCCTCGGAGGAATCCGCGTCCAATGTCCAGACGGTCGCTGCCGCCTCGGAGGAGCTGTCGAGCGCCGTCCGCGAGATCGGCCGGCAGGTCGAGCAGTCGACCTCGGTGGCGACGCAGGCCGTCACCCAGGCCCGCCAGTCCAAGGCGACCATGGACGGCCTCGCCGAGACCGCGCAGAAGATCGGCGAGGTTGTCAGCCTCATCGCCAACATCGCCGGCCAGACCAACCTGCTCGCCCTCAACGCCACCATCGAGGCGGCGCGCGCCGGCGAGGCGGGCAGGGGCTTTGCTGTTGTCGCCAGCGAAGTGAAGAGCCTCGCCGGCCAGACCGCCCGGGCGACCGACGAGATCAGCCAGCAGATCGCCGCCATCCAGGCCGCGACCGAGCAGTCCGTCGTGTCGATCACCGGCATCGGTTCGACGATCGAGGAGATCAACTCGATCACCTCGAGCATCTCCGCCTCGCTCGGCCAGCAGCAGGCGGCCATCGAGGAGATCGCCCGCAACATCCAGGAGGCCGCCCACGGCACGCAGGAGGTGTCGAGCAACATCACCGGCGTCAGCGATGCGGCGGCCGATACGGGCGCCACCTCGACCAACGTGCTCCGGGCCGCCGACGATCTCTCCGATCAGGCCCGCAGCCTGCGCGAGCAGATCGGCCGCTTCTTCGAGACCATTAAGGCGGCCTGAGGCAGGCGCGCTCGTCCGTCTGGACACCTCCGGCGTCGGGCGGCTGCATTCGGCCCGCATCACGGGGCCGGCCCGCGATCTGACCACCTTCCCTGCCGTCGCCGGACGTTTGATGGATCGCAAGGGCGTCCAGCAGTCTCCCGGCTAGCATTCGAAGATGATGTCGAGGGCTGCACGCTTCGCTGCATGGGTTGCGACGGGAGTTGCCGCCGTGGCACTGGCGGGCCTCGCCGCACCTCCCACCCAAGCGCAATTGAGCGCTGAGTCGGCGGAGACCCTGGGCCGGCATCTGGAGGCCGGCGTCGAGGCCATGCAGAGGTTCGGCGAGGCGGGCGAGACGCTGACGCGCCTGTCCAGCGGCAGCTTCGGCGGCATGGGGCTCACCGGCAGCCAGCGCAGGACGATGGCGTGGCGGGTCGATGCGGCGATGCAGCCGTGGCGCGACGCGGCGGAGAACGTCCGGACAGGCCGGGGGGCGATGGCCTTCACCGTCGCCTCGCAGCTCCTGACCCTGGCCGACGAGGGCGCCGCCATGCTGGGAAGCGCCTCCGGCAGCGACTTTCGCGGCGCGATGAGCACGGCGGTCAGCGTTGCGGTCGAGCCGGTGGCGGTCGGCGCCTTCACTGCGATCGGCACCGGCGTCGGCGCGACCCTCGGCTCCTTCGTCCCCGTATTCGGCAACGCGCTGGGCGGCGTGGTCGGCGGCGCCGTCGGCACGGTGGCGGGCGGCTATGTCAGCGCCTATGCCTATGACAAATACGTCAAGGATCTGGTCATTCGCGGCGCCGAGGGGGGCATCGCCACCCTGTTCGACACCTCGCCGCTGCAGCAGGCGATGCAGGCGAGGCAGGCCTTCCTGCACCAGAACGCCTCGCCCGAGGTCCGGGCCGAATGGGACCGGATGAATGCGATCAGCCGCAGCTTCGGCGGCGGCGAGGGCCAGGTGCTCGACTGGGAGCGGCTGCCCTACATCATCCAACGCCAGCCGCAGACGCCGCCCTCATCCGCGGCATCTCCCGCACCGGAGCAGCAGGCGGCGCTGCCTCCTGTGGGGGCACCCACGGGACCCTTTCAGATCAATCCGGGGAGTCCGCAGGTCTTCAATTGCAGCATCGCGGGCGAGGTCATGCGTTGTGAAGGCTCCTACGCGCTCGGTATGGCGCGTTGGCAGTACCTGTTCGAGGGCACGCTCAACGGCACGACAGCGACCGGGACCCAGTCAACGATCCTCGATCAACGCTATCAGTCCGGCTGCGGCTATCGTGAGCTCATGCAGTGGCCGGCTCGCTACGAGTTCGAGGATGGCGGGCGCGTGCGGGTCAGCCAAGCGCCGGGAACCGTAAGACTGCTGTCCAACACCTGTCCCGTACCGCCGCGGTCGGTCATGCCTTCGAGCTCTTCTTCGGGCGTAACGACGTGGAGGGCGCGCCAGTAGCGCGGTCAATCATATGCGACAGACCCCACATATGGAGGCCATTGGCATGACACGGCGCTTCTTGATCGTAGCCGCTATGGCGGCGTGGGTGGCCTGCGCGGCTGCCTTTGCACCGCTTCCCTCGCGCGCCGACCCGCTGAGGCCGACGCTTGCGGAGATCAACGCCGTCACCGACGTGCTGCGCTTCCGCGGCGCCATGATCGCCGACCCCGACAATGCGATCAGCACCTTTGCGACCGGCTCCGGTCGCAGCCAGCTCGATGCCATCGCCGGCGAGATGGAGGACGCCGGCAGTGGCAAGGCGGGCTGGCGCTATCTGCTCGGCACCTCGGTGTTCAACGTGGCCGGCCTGACCGCACCGCGGACGCTGGTGGTCTTCTACAATCCCTGGGTCGACAACGCCTTGTTCACGGTCTGGGAGACCCAGGGCGCCGGCCGCAAGGTCGTCGAGGCCGAATGGGTCCCCGGCGATCTGGTGCGCCAGTCCAACGCTGTGATCGATCCGCTGCCGTTGTGGCTGCGCGGCAGGGCCTATCGGCCCGAGGCGCTGTCGCAGGCGGTGATCGTCACCGTCCGGGCGATCGAGACGCGCTTCGCCGAGCCGCAGATCGCCCGCTGGCGCGACACGCTCGGCATCACGGACGGACGCACCTATCACCGCCTGATCGCGCCCATCATCGCCCACCGTCTCTACGAGACGCAGATGCGGCTCAAGGCGCTGGCGGTGCCCACGCAGGGTGAGGATCCGAAGCTGATGTTGCTGCGCACCGCAGTCGTCGACCTCATCCGCACGGCGCGCACAGATGGATTCGGCAAATTGCTCGGCCAAGCGCGGGACACTACCCCGGCAATGCAGAGGGCGCTGTCGCGGATCAACCCAGTCACGATGCGGTTTCTGGCACCCATCGCCTTCGTTGCCGGCGAGGGTCACGCGACGGTGTTCCTGGCATCGAGCGAGACCACCGACTTCACCATCTCGGCGCGTTTTGCCGAGCGCGGGGCGGGCTATCAACTGCAGCAGCTCGAATACATTCCCTATGCTGCCGTCTACCAGGCGACGATCAGTCGAGCTGCCCGCTAGGGGCATTGATGGAGAGGCTCGCGGTCGGCCTCCGCAACGCCGGATGGATTGCCGTCGAGCCCTACCGCGTGATGCGCACGTTGGTCAGCGACAGCGCGATGTTCTTGAACGCGTCCGCCAGAGACTGGCGGTCCTTCGCGTCGAAGGCATGGCCAGGCGAGGTGGCGCAGTTGCGCATCGCCGACATGGCGACCGGATCGGTGATGTCGAAGGCGACCGTGAAGATCTCGATCTGCTGCTGCTTGGCGTAGGTGCAGATGGCGTTCATGTCGGTATAGGTCTGGGCGATCTGGTTCGCCTGGTTCGTCGCATTGCCGTTCGGGGCGAGGTGGCGGCCATCGGCGGCATTGAAGCGCAGCGTGTTGGCGCCGTCCGTCATCAGCACCATGACCTTGCGCGGGCGGCGGTTGGCGGCGTCATAGGCGGCGCCCTCGGAGAAGGGCGCGGTCGGGGACAGCACGTTGACACCCCAGATCAGGCCGCCGGGGATATAGGTCGAGGGCTTGTAGCCGCCGACATTGACGATCATGCCGCGGATGGCGTTGACGACGGTCGACTGGCTCGAGGTCAGCGGCACGATCGGGTTGAGGCAGTTCTGGCTGGTGGCGAGATAGCCGGGATAGGGCGTCGAGGGCTGGGTGTCGTTCAGCCGCAGTGAGCCCGAGGTGCGCGATCCAACGCAACCGTACCAGCGGTACCAGGTCGTGCCACCACCCGAGCAGGACTCATAGGGAGTCACTGTCTCGTCGCGGCAGGTCGAGGGCGTGCAGTCATAGGTCTCGGAGCGGCCGTCGACGACGCGGGTGCAGGTCTTGGGCGTGCCGCGGGTGCAGACCGACCGCGTCGTCTTGGTGACGCAGGTGCGCTGGCTGGTTGTGCTGTAGTCGGCCGGGACATTCAGCCAGGACGCGCCGCGATTGGCGGTGCCGACATTGACGTAGTCGGCATAGGGCACCACGCCGATCTTCACGTCGGCATTCGGGTCCTGGCGAAGGGCGACGACCAGGTCTTCGGCCGACTGCTTCAGCGCCACCAGCTTGTCGCCGACCATCGACCAGGTGTTGTCGAGCACGAGCACCAGTTCGGTGGTGCCGTTGAGACCGCGGATGGCCCTGGCCTCCGCCCGGTAGGCGAGGGAGTGATAGCCGGCGATGCTCATGAAAGAGGTCGGCACGCTGCCGGTGATGGCGAGCGTCACCTCACGCTTGTCCGCCAGGTAGCTGAACTCCGTGATCCTGGAACCATCGGCATTCGACCCGCGCAGGTTGGCAGCCGCATAGGCGTCGGCCACCAGCTTCATGCTGACCTCCGTCTCGATGCGCGACGAGGCGGCGGCAAGCGCCGCGGCGTCGGCGGCGGACTGGGCGGCGGTCCTCGCAGCCGACAGGCGGGAATAGTCGACACCGGCGCCGATGCCGATCAGCAGCGGCACGGCGCTGATGGCGAAGAGCACGGCGACGACGCCGGAATTGTCGCGGCCGGCGCGCGCGAAGAACGTTCCGACGGTCTTGCGGAGGATGTCGAGGGCCATGACGCGAGTCCCGCAGCAGGTTCAGATCGAGCAACAATCCGATACGCGGGAGCCCTTGAAGATTCCCCTAAGGGAAGGCGGGCAGGGCGCCGACCTCCCGACAAGGTGAATGAAAGGAAACCGTCCAGCAGGGAGGAACGGTCGCAGACGAGAGCGGGCGGACCCGAACCGCGGCCATCCTCACATGCCCAGGCGGCAGACGGCCTTGAGCTGCCGCGCGTGATGCGCCAGCGGCGTCACGTCGTAGGTCTGTTCGACGGCGGGGAACTTGATGAAGACCTGCGCCGCTCCCGCGATGTCGGCGAGAAAGAGCTCGGCGAAGCGGGCGGTGACGAAGGCGGAGAACTGCGTCACGCGCCAGCGGATCGGCTTCAGCGGGCCGTTGTCGACGCTGTAGTGGCCCTCGAAGATGCCTCCCGGCACCTCCGGCAGCCGGTAGCCCGGTGCGAAGGAGACGAAGGCCGCGCCGGCGCTGCACAGCATGGTCAGCCGCTCGCCGGAACTGCGATAGGACATCTCGATCGCCGGTCCCGAACCCGAGGACTCCTGCAGTTCGCGCACCCGCCACTCGGCCAGCGCGGGACTGCCGCCGCCCGCGATGACGGCGAAAGTGACCGCGCCCTGGATGACACGACGCGACGACATCAGATCGAAGGGCCGCACGGATCGGCGAACATGGGGGCTCTCGCCAGGAACGGAGGCAACCAGGAGAACAATCCGGCGTCGGGCGCGACCTTGGGGGCCATGCTCTCAACCGGACGATGCAATGCGAGCCTTCTGCACCGACCTTGGCGAGAAGACAATAGAGGAGACATCCTCTAGAGGCAGATCAGTCAAGACCTGCATCTGTGACGGTATCAAGGAACCGCAACTTGGCGATATCCCTTCCTTCGTCTCACAGCAACTGTCACGCTCCTGCAACATCCAGCGCGGCCATGTCCTGCGCGCTGAGTTTCACTTGCGCCGACCGCACGAGGCTCTCCATCTGCTCCAGCGTCGTGGCGCTGGCGATGGGGGCCGTCACCGCCTTCTTGTGCATCAGCCAGGCGACCGCCACCTCGGCCTGCTTCACGCCCTTGGCCGCGGCCATGTCGTCCAGCGCCTTGAGGACACGGAAGCCCCGCTCGGTCAGATAGGGCTTCACGCTGCGCTCGCCGCGCGGGCTCTTGCCGAGGTCCGCCTCGGAGCGGTACTTGCCCGAAAGGAAGCCCTTGGCCAGCGAGAAATAGGTGATGACGCCGATGTCCTCGGCGACGCAGAGGTCCGCCAGCGGCCCCTCGAACTTCGCCCGGTCGTGCAGGTTGTATTCCGGCTGCAGGACCTCGTAGCGCGGCAGTCCGTTCGCCTTCGCCGCCTCGAGCGAGGCCTTCAGCTGGGCCGCATCAAGGTTCGAGCAGCCGATGGCGCGCACCTTGCCGGCTTTCACCAGCTTCTCGTAGGCGCCGAGCGTCTCCTCATAGGGCGTCTCCGGGTCCGGCCAGTGCGACAGGTAGAGGTCGATCACGTCGGTCTGCAGGCGCCTCAGCGACGCCTCCACAGCCTCCGGAATGTAGCGCGCCGAAAGCCCCTTCTTGCCCTCGCCCATGGGCGAGCCGACTTTGGTGATCAGCGTGATCTTCGAGCGGGTGCCGCGCGACTTCATCCACTTGCCGATGATGGTCTCGCTCTCGCCGCCGACATGGCCCGGCGCCCAGGCGGAGTAGACGTCGGCCGTGTCCACCGCGTCGAAGCCGGCGTCGACGAAGCGGTCGAGGAGCGCGAAGGACATGGCCTCGTCCGCCGTCCAGCCGAAGACGTTGCCGCCGAAGACGAGCGGCGCGATGGAGAGACCGGTGCGGCCGAGCGGGCGCTTGGTCAGGGACTGGGTCATTAGCGGGCTCCTCGGCGGCAGGGGATCACGAGGCGGCGAGATTAACCCCGGGCCGGCCCCGAGGGACAAGGTGTCCGCCGGATTCTGTCAGCATGGCAGCCCCGCGAGCGGCGGGGCGAGAGACCGTCTGGCTTTGCGGCACGACGAAATTGCTGCCAGCTTTCGGGTGGCCCGTGATCTATCCCCGGTCCTACACCCGGTCGGCCTCCTCCCGTGAAGTCCCCCATGCCGCCTCGCCCCGACAGCCTCTCCCTGAAACAGGCCCGCCGCATCGCCATCGCCGCGCAGGGCTTCGACCTGTCGGGCCTCGGCCGCCGCGAGAGCCATGCCGGCGAGCGGCGTCACCTGAAGCGCATGGCCGAGAGCCTCGGCGTCATCCAGATCGATTCCGTCAACGTCGTCGCCCGCGCCCACACCCTGCCCGGCTTCTCGCGCCTCGGTCCCTACGACACCGCCGACATCGACGCGCTGGCCTATGCCGGCCGCAGGCGCAGCCTTTTCGAATACTGGGGCCACGAGGCCTCCTACCTGCCGGTGGCCCTGCAGCCGTTGTTCCGCTGGCGCATGGAGCGGGCGCGGCGGGGGAGGGGATCTACACCGGCCTCGCCCAGTTCGGCCGCGAGCGCGCCGACCTGATCGAGGCGGTGCGCCGCGAGATCGAGGCCGAGGGTCCGAAGGCCGCCGGCGAGCTCTCCCACGATCACAAGGGCGAGGGCGGCTGGTGGGGTTGGTCGGAAGGCAAGCGCGCCATCGAGTGGCTGTTCTGGGCCGGGCATCGATCACCACCGCGCACGCGGCGCGGCGCCTTCGAGCGCATCTACGACCTGACCGGAGCGGGTGCTGCCGCAAGGCGGTCGTCGAAGCTGCCGACACCGATCTCGAGGCCGACGCGCACCGCGAGCTGCGTCCGCCTGTCGGCTCGGTCGCCCTCGGCATCGCGACACCGAGCGCTGACCTGCGCGACTACTACCGGCTCGGTGTCCGGCCGAGACGCAGGCAGGCTGTCGCCGAACTGGTCGAGAGCGGCGCCCTGACCCCCGTGCACCGTCGAGGGCTTTCGCAATCCCGCCTATCTCGCGAAGGATGCCCGCATTCCCCGCCGTGTCGAGGCGCGGGCGCTGCTCGCCCCCTTCGATCCGCTGGTCTGGCGAGCGCGACGCGCACCGAGGGCCTGTTCGGCGTCACGCATCCGCCTCGAAATCTACACGCCGGCCGACAAGCGCACCCATGGCTACTACGTGCTGCCCTTCCTGCTCGGCGACACGCTCGCGGCGCGGGTCGACCTGAAGGCGGACCGGGCGCGGTCGACGCTGGTCGTCCAGGCTGCTCACCTTGAAGAGGGTGCTGCCGCCTCCCGCGTGGTCGAGCCGCTGGCGGCGGAACTCCGCCTCATGGCCCGCTGGCTGGGGCTGGAGCAGCTGCGGGTCGAGCCGCGGGGCGATCTGGCGGCGGCTCTGGCCGACGGTCTGAAGGGCTGAAGCGCTGCATATCGCGAAGTGCGTCCTTCGAGGCTCGGGTTGAGGCCCTCGCACCTCAGGATGAGGAGGATGGTGATCTGCATCGGGGTCGAAAGCGACGGCACAGCGGCGGCCGGAATGGACCTCAATGCAGCGTACAAGCCTCCTCATCCTGAGGTGCGAGAGAGCGAAGCGAGCGAGCCTCGAAGGACGCACGTCGTTGGTGCAGCCCGACACCCCCTCATCGAGCACGGTCGGGACGAAGCCTTCCCTCCCGAACGGCCGGCTTCAACCTGTCACCCGCCTCTCCCACAATGCGCCGAGGGAGACAGACCATGACCGCCACCCGCATCCGCGACCGGATCGCCATCACCGTCGAAGGCGGCGTCGCCGACATCCGGCTCGACCGGCCCGACAAGATGAACGCCCTCGACCACGCCATGTTCGACGCGCTGATCGAGGCCGCCGCCTTCGTGCGGGACACCGGGGGCGTGCGCGCCGCCGTGCTCTCCGGCGAGGGCCGCGCCTTCTGCGCCGGGCTCGACTTCGCCTCCTTCCAGGCCATGCAGGCCGGCGGCGATCGCAGCCTCTCCGACCTCGTGGCGCGCACCCACGGCATCGCCAACCGGCCGCAGGCCTCCGCCTGGTGCTGGCGCGAGCTTCCCGTGCCGGTCATCTGCGCGCTCCACGGCGTCGCCTATGGCGGCGGCCTTCAGGTGGCGCTCGGCGCCGACATGCGCTTCGCCACGGCGGATGCGAAGCTCTCGGTCATGGAGATCAAGTGGGGCCTCGTGCCGGATGTCGCGGGAACGCAGCTTCTCCGCCACCTCTGCCGCGACGATGTCGTCCGCGACCTTACCTACACCGGCCGGGTGGTGAGCGGGGACGAGGCGCTCCGCCTTGGCCTGATCACCCGCATCGAGGCCGATCCGCGGGCCGCGGCGCTTGTCGCGGCGCAGGAAATTGCGGCGAAGAACCCCGATGCCATCCGCGCCGCCAAGCGGCTGCTCAATGTCGCGACGGTGGTCAGCCCGGCCGAGGGGCTGATGATGGAATCGGTGGAGCAGCAGGCGATCCTCGGGTCCCCGAACCAGGTCGAGGCGGTCACCGCGAACATGGAGAAGCGCCCGCCGCGCTTCGCCGATTGAGGGGCCGCGACGATCGCAGGATCCCGTGCGAGCCGGCAGTGCGTGGCAGCCGGCAGAAACCTTCGCCCCACCCATGCACAGGCGCGCTGGACTTCGCTGCGCCGCGGCAGTGATATGCGCCCTTCCTTTTCGACCCCGAGGGCAACATGGACAACCGAAGCGACCTGTGGCGGCAGGTGGACGCGGCATCAGGCCGCCTCATCGAACTCTCCGACCGCGTCTGGGGCATGCCCGAGGTCTGCTACACCGAGGTCCGCTCCTGCGCGGAGCACACCGCCCAGCTGAAGGCCGAGGGCTTCCGCGTCACCGAGAATGTCGCCGGCATCCCGACCGCCGTCATGGGCGAGGCGGGCGAGGGCGGCCCGGTCATCTGCTTCCTCGGCGAATATGATGCCCTGCCGGGCCTCAGCCAGGAGGCCGGCGTCGCCGAGCACCGCCCGGTCGAGACCGGCGGCCACGGCCACGGCTGCGGCCACAACCTCCTGGGATCGGCGGCGCTGCTCGCCGCCACCGCCATGAAGAACTGGCTGGCCGAGAACGGCATTCCCGGCCGCGTGCGCTACTATGGCTGCCCGGCGGAAGAGGGCGGCGCGGCCAAGGCCTTCATGGTGCGCGCCGGCGCCTTCAAGGACGCGGACGTCGCCATCACCTGGCACCCGGGCAGCTGGTGGGAGGTCTCACCGCCGCTGTCGCTGGCCAACACCCGCGCCGACTTCATCTTCACCGGCAAGGCCTCGCATGCCGCCGCCTCGCCGCATCTCGGCCGCTCCGCCCTCGACGCGGTCGAGCTGATGAATGTCGGCGTCAACTACATGCGCGAGCACATGCCCTCCGACGCCGCGCGTCCATTACGCCGTGCTCGACACCGGCGGCATCGCGCCCAACGTCGTGCAGGCCCATGCGCGGGTGCGCTACTCCATCCGCGCCCGCGACCTGCCGGGCATGCTCGAACTCGTCGCGCGCGTCAGGAAGATCGCCGAGGGCGCCGCCCTGATGACCGAGACGAAGATGGAGATGAAGATCATCTCCGCCGTCTCCAACATCGTCGGCAACACGCCGCTGGAACAGGCCCTGCAGGGCATCATGGAGGACCTCGGGCCCCCGCACTTCGACGATGCGGACAAGGACTTCGCCCGGAAGATCCAGGCGACCCTCACCCCGCAGGACATTGCCAGCGTCTACCGCACCATCGGCCTGGAGCCTGAGGACAAGCCGCTCGCCGACTTCACCGTGCCGCTCGACGCCAAGCGCAACCCGCTGATCGGCTCGACCGACGTGGGTGACGTCAGCTGGGTGGTGCCGACCGTCCAGGCCCATGCGCCCACGGTCGCCGTCGGCACGCCCTTCCACACCTGGCAGATCGTGGCCCAGGGCAAGATGCCCGCCGCCCACAAGGCCATGGTGCAGGTCGCCAAGGCCATGGCCGCCACCGGCGCCGCGGTCCTCACCAACCCCGACCTCATGGCCGCCGCCAAAGCGGACCTGGCCCGCCGGACGAAGGCGACGCCCTATGTCTGTCCCATCCCGGACGACATCGGCCCGCCGCTGACCATGTCGGCCGGCTGAGCAAAACCTGACCCCCGAGAGGCTCCCCATGATCCGCTTCTACTTCAACGGCTCGCCGAACCCGACCAAGGTCGCCCTCTTCCTGGAGGAGAGCGGGCTCGCCTACGAACCGGTCGCCGTCGACACCCGCACCGGCGCGCAGTTCGCGCCGGACTATCTCGCCATCAACCCGAACGGCAAGGTGCCGGCCATCGTCGACGGCGATGCGGTGGTGTTCGATTCGAACGCCATCCTGCTCTATCTCGCCGAGAAGACGGGCCAGTTCCTGCCGCCGGCATCCGACACGAAGGCCCGGGGCGAACTCCTGTCCTGGCTGATGTTCGTGGCCACCGGCATCGGCCCCTATTTCGGCCAGGCCGTCCACTTCAAGCATTTCGCGCCGGAACCGGTGCCCTATGCCCATGACCGCTACCAGTACGAGGCCGACCGTCACCTGAAGGTGGTCGAGCAGCACCTTGCCGGTCGCGACTGGATGGTGGGCGGCGCCTATTCCATCGTCGACATGGCGCTGTGGGGCTGGGTGCGCATGGTGCCCTTCGTCCTCGGCGAGGACGCCTGGTCGCACTATCCGAACGTCAAGCGCCTGCATGACGCCATCGCGGCCCGCCCGGCCGCGGCCCGCGCCGTCGCGCTGAAGGACCGCTTCACCTTCAAGGCGAAGATGGACGAGGAGGCCCGCGCCATCATGTTCGGCCACCTGAAGAAGGCGGGCTGAACCACTCGACCCCGCGCCTGCCGTTCGGCCTATTGCGACGGCGGGAAGCCGGGTGAATGCTTGCCGCAAACGTCAATCACCGGGACAGATGCATGGCCAGTGAGCCGATCCCCGCCCCACTGGTCGCCTTCGCCGGGGCCAAGCCGCCGGCGCCGAAATGGTTCGTCGACGCGCTGGCGGTCGAGCCGGAACGTTCCTCCCACCAGGGCGCCGGCGTCACCATCGAGACCCTCGCCTGGGGTGAGCGGGGCAAGCCCGGGCTCCTGCTGCTGCATGGCGGTTCGGCCCATGCCGACTGGTGGAGCCATCTCGCTCCCTTCTTCGCCGGCAGCCACCGGGTTGTGGCCTCGTCCTGGTCAGGCATGGGCGGCTCGGACTGGCGGCCCGCCTACACCATGGACGACCTCATGGGCGAGATGCTCTCGACCCTCGAGGCGACGGGCCTCGACGAGGGGCCGGTCAAGCCGGTGGTTGTCTCGCACTCCTTCGGCAGCTTTCCCGGCATGGCCTTCGCCGCCACCCACGGCGACCGCATCGGCGGGCTGATGACCATCGACTCGCCCTTCATGTCGAAGGAGATGCGGGCGAAGCGCGACTTCGGCCGCCCGCCTTCGCGCGAACCGCGCGACACGCTGGTCTACGACAGTTTCGAGCAGGCGCTCGCCCGCTTCCGGCTGATGCCGGCGCAGACGGCCGAGAACCTCTATGTCGTCGACAACATCGCCCGCCATTCGCTGCGCGAGGTAAAGAAGGCGGACGGGTCCAGCGGCTGGACCTGGCGCTTCGATCCCTTCATGTGGTCGCGCATGAAACGTCGTGAGCCGGCCGAAGACCTCGCCGCGGCGACCTGCCGGCTCGCCGTGACCTGGGGCTCGGATTCGGTGCTGTTCCCCGACGAGGTGAAGACCTACGTTCGCCAGCAGGCGCCGAAAGGGACGATCTTCCTGGAGATCCCCGAGGCGCAGCATCACGTGCTGATCGACCAGCCGCTCGCTCTCGTCACCGCCATGCGGACGGTGCTGGGGGCCTGGGAGGCTCAGGACCGGACCCCGTAAACGGGGCCGACAACGCAAGGTCTCGGGAGGACCGCATGGGCAGGCTCAGGGGCAAGCGCACCATCGTCACGGGCGCGGCCAGCGGCATCGGCCGGGCGAGCGCCCGCCTCTTCGCGCGCGAGGGCGCGTCCGTCTTCCTCGTCGACCGCAGCACCGAGGCGGTGGAGGCGGTGGCGGAGGAGATTCGCGCGACGGGCGCGACCGCCGTCGCCATGGCGGCGGATGCCGGCCGCGAGGCCGACGTGAAGGCCTATGTCGCCCGCACGGTGTCCGAGTTCGGCGGCATCGACGCGATCTATGCCAACGCCGGCATTTCCGGCGGCCTGACACCCTTCTTCGAGCTCACCGTCGATACCTGGCAGGAGATCCTGCGGGTCAACCTGATCGGCCCCTTCCTCGCCATCCGCGAGGTCGCGCCCTTGATGATCGCCCAAGGCGGCGGCTCCATCGTCTGCACCGCCTCGGTGGCGGGCCTCAAGGCCAATGCCGGCGGCGCGCCCTATTCGGCCTCCAAGGCCGGCGTCATCAGCCTCGTGCAGACGGCGGCGAACGCCTTCTATGGCACCGGCGTCCGCGTCAACGCGGTCTGCCCCGGCCTCATCGAGACCGGCATGACGGTTCCGATCTTCGACCATGCCCGCAAGCGCGGCAGCGAGGGCAAGCTCGGCCAGCTCAACCCATTGAACCGCCCCGGCCAGCCCGAGGAGATCGCCGCCATGGCCTGCTTCCTCGCCAGCGACGAGGCGAGCTACGTCAACGGCCGGCCTTCCCCGTTGACGGCGGCCTGTCCTCCACCCTGCCTTTCGCCGGCCAGCGTCCGCGCTGACCCGGCCCCCCATTCACCCGATCCGTTCGCCAGGGAGTCTGCCCGTGACCGCCATCAACGAAGTCGTCGATCTCGCAACCGAAGGCGCCGTCGCCGTCGTCACCGTCAATTCGCCCCCCGTCAACGCGCTCTCGGCCAATGTGCGCACCGGCATCGCCGAGGCCGTGCAGAAGGCCGGCACCGATGCCGCGGTGAAGGCCATCGTCATCCATTGCGCCGGCCGTACCTTCATCGCCGGCGCCGACATCACCGAGTTCGGAAAGCCGCCGAAGGGCGTGCCGCTCGGCGAGGTGAACGCCATCCTCGAGGGATCGGCGAAGCCGGTCGTCGTCGCCATCCACGGCACGGCGCTGGGCGGCGGACTGGAACTGGCCCTGTCCTGCCACTATCGCGTCGCGGTGCCCTCGGCGAAGCTTGGCCTGCCCGAGGTCAAGCTCGGCCTCGTCCCCGGCGCCGGCGGCACGCAGCGCCTGCCGCGCCTCGTCGGCGTCGAGCGCGCGCTCGAGGTCATCGCCTTCGGTGAACCGATGAAGGCGTCCGAGGCGGCGTCCCACGGCCTTGTCGATGCGGTGGTGGGCGAGGCCTCCCTGCTGGCCGATGCCGTGGCCTTCGCCGCGAAGCTGGCCGCCGAGGCGGCCCCGCTGAAGAAGGTCCGCGACCGGACCGACAAGCTCTCCGCCGACCCTGCGGTCTTCGCCGCCTTCCGCAAGGCCAATGCCCGCCGCTTCCGCGGTTTCGAGGCGCCCGAGGCCTGCATCCAATGCGTCGAGGCGGCGGTGACCATGCCCTTCGACGAGGGTCTGAAATACGAGCGCGACACCATCATGCGCCTGATGGTCGGCACCCAGTCGCTCGCCCAGCGCTATGTCTTCTTCGCCGAGCGCCAGGCCGCCAAGATCCCCGACGTGCCCGAGACCACGCCGACGCGGAAGGTCGAGAAGGTCGGCATCATCGGC
Organism: Phreatobacter sp.; assembly: GCA_965284145.1. Lineage (GTDB taxonomy): Bacteria > Pseudomonadota > Alphaproteobacteria > Rhizobiales > Phreatobacteraceae > Phreatobacter. Next base: position 449,922 of record CBDIRH010000003.1, on the reverse strand, counting down.
GCCGGCACCATGGGCGGCGGCATCGCCATGAACTTCGTCAATGTCGGGATCCCGGTCACCATCGTCGAGACGAAGCAGGAGGCGCTCGACCGCGGCCTCGGCGTCATCCGCAAGAACTACGAGAACACGGCGAAGCGCGGCCGCCTGTCCCTGGCCGACGTGGAGACGCGCATGGGCCGTTTCACCCCGTCGCTCGATCTCGCCGCGCTCGCCGACTGCGACCTCATCATCGAGGCGGTCTTCGAGAACATAGAGATCAAGAAGGAGGTCTTCGGCAAGCTCGATCGCATCGCCAAGAAGGGCGCCATCCTCGCCTCCAACACCTCATACCTCGACATCGACCAGATCGCCGCCATGACCTCGCGCCCCGAGGACGTCATCGGCATGCACTTCTTCTCGCCCGCCAACGTCATGCGCCTCCTCGAGGTGGTGCGCGGCGAGAAGACGGCGAAGGACGTGATCGCCACGGCCATGGGCCTCGCCAAGAAGATCGGCAAGGTCGGCGTGCTCGTCGGCGTCTGCCACGGCTTCGTCGGCAACCGCATGCTGGCCCAGCGCCAGCGCGAGGCGAACAAGCTGATCCTCGAGGGTGCCATGCCCTGGGATGTCGACCGCGTCCTCTACGCCTTCGGCCTGCCGATGGGCCCCTTCGCCATGAGCGACCTCGCCGGCCTCGACATCGGCTGGTCGCGCGAGACCTCGAAGGGCGAGACGCCGCGCGAGATCCTCTGCGAAATGGACCGCCGCGGCCAGAAGACCGGCGCCGGCTTCTACGACTACGACGAGAACCGGGTGGCGAAGCCGTCGCCCGTCACCGAGAAGATCATTCTCGACCTCGCCGCGAAGAAGGGCATCAACCGACGCGCCATCTCCGACGAGGAGATCCTCCAGCGCTGCATCTATCCGATGATCAACGAGGGCGCGAAGATCCTCGAGGAGGGCAAGGCCATCCGCGCCTCCGACATCGATATCGTCTGGATCAACGGCTACGGCTGGCCGGTCTATCGCGGCGGCCCGATGTTCTACGGCGACACCGTGGGGCTCGGGGAGGTGCTGCGCGTCATGAAGGAGTTCGAGGGCCGCCACGGCGCGGACTTCAAGCCCTCGGCGCTTCTTGAGAAACTCGTGGCGGAGGGCAAGGGCTTCAGGGACCTGTGAGGATCGGCCGGGCGGCGGGCCGCACCTGCCCCCGCCCTACGCCGTCCGCCAGCCCGCCTTGTCGAGGATCTCGTCGATCAGCTCCTGGCTCTTCAGGGCTTCATCGCCGGAGACGACGGGGTCACGGCCCTCCTTGATCGCGTCGAGGAAGTCGGTGATCAGCGCCCGGTGCCAGTCGTGGGGAAAGTCCATGACATTGGCGCCGCCGCCGGTGGCGCCCTCGTGCCGCACCACCTCCTCGCGACCGTCGATGAAGGCGACCCGGAGATTGCCACCGGCGAGCCAGGCGGTGCCGAGCGTCCCCATGATCTCGATGCGTTCCTCGCCGCCCGGGTAGGCGGCCGTGGTCGCCTGGATCACCCCCGGCGCGCCGTTCGACAGCCGGATGAGCGCGGCCGCGAAGTCCTCCGTCTCCATGCGGTGGACGGCGGTGGTCGCGGCGGTCGCCGCGGTCACGGTGATGTCGCCGACCAGCGAGCGGAACAGGTCGAGCGTATGGATGGCCTGGGTGATGAGCACGCCGCCGCCGTCGCGCGCCATCGTGCAGCGTCCCGGCTGGTCGTAATAGGCTTGCGGCCGCCACCAGGGCACTGTGCAGGACGCGGCGCCGATGGTGCCGAGCGCTCCCTCGTCCATCAGGGCTTTCAGCCGCAGGGACGCCGGGCGGAAGCGATGCTGCAGCGTCACGCCGAGCGTCAGGCCCACGGCCCGCATGCCGGCGACGATGGCCCCCGCGCGGTCGAGACTGATGTCCAGCGGCTTTTCCAGCAGGACGTGCTTGCGCCCGTTCGCCGCCGCCTTGACGAGCTCGAGGTGGGAGTTCGGCGGGGTCAGGATCCACACCGCGTCGATGTCGCGGCTCGCCAGCAGGCCCTCGATGTCGGTGGTCATGGGGAAGGCGAACCGCTGGGCGAAGGCCCTGAGCCGGTCCTCGCTCCGGGAGGCGGCAGCCACAACCTCGACACGGTCGGCAAGGTCGAGGAGGCTCTTCGCATGCGGCTCCACCGCATTGCCGAGCCCGATGATGCCGATCCGGATCCGCGCCATGCCGTCCTCTCCCCTTGCCTTCGGCCTTCCTGTATCCGTCAGGTCCGCCGATGCACTCTGGGGGATTCCCCGGGGCCTGCACAGCCATCCGCTTTGCCGCTTGCCTCGCCGCCGGCTCCCATGCACTTTCCCCACTCCTTTCGGAGCGTTCCATGAAGAAGATCAAGATCACCGCCGGCCCCTACACCTTCGTCGCCAAGCTCGAGACCGAGGCCGCGCCGAAGACCTGCGCCGCCTTCGAGAAGGCTCTGCCCTTCATCTCGGAGATCATCCACGTGCGCTGGAGCGGCGAGGGCGTCTGGATGCCCCTGGGCGACCTCGACTTCGGCGTCGACTACGAGAACGCCACCAGCTATCCGGCGCCCGGCCAGATCATCCTCTATCCCGGCGGCGTCTCCGAGACCGAGATCCTCATGGCCTATGGTCCGGTGTGCTTCGCCTCCAAGGCGGGCCAGCTTGCCGGCAACCACTTCCTGACCATCATCGAGGGTCTGGAGAACGTCCATCCGCTGGGCCGGCTCGTCCTGTTGAAGGGCGCCCACCCCATCCGCTTCGACGCGCTGTGACGGCGCCCCGCATCGCTGCCGGCGGCAAGGCCATCTACGGCGCGCCGCTGGGCATCCTCATGCTGGAGGCGCGCTTTCCCGCGCATCCCCGGCGACATGGGCAATGGCACGACCTGGCCGTTCCCCGTGCTGTTCCGGGTGGTGCGCGGCGCCGATCCCGAACGGGTCGTGCTGCAGGGTGCGCGGGGGCTCCTGCCGGACTTCATCGCCGCGGCGCGCGACCTCGTCGATCTCGGCGCCGAGGCGATCACCACCAATTGCGGCTTCCTTTCGCTGTTCCAGCGCGAGCTGGCCGAGGCGGTGAACGTGCCGGTCGCCACCTCCTCGCTGATGCAGGTGCCCTGGGTTCAGGCGACCCTGCCGCCCGGCAAGCGCGTCGGCGTCATCACCGTCAGCGCGGGGTTCGCTCACCGACGCCCACCTCGACGCCGCCGGCGTGCCACGCGACGTGCCGGTCGTCGGCACCGAGGGCGGCCGCGAGTTCTTCCGAGTGCTGATCAAGGCCGAGAAGACCGACATGGACGTCGCCCTCGCGCGAGGCCGATATCGTCGCCGCCGGCCGCGACCTCGTCGCCCGCCATCCGGAGGTCGGCGCCATCGTGCTGGAGTGCACGAACATGCCTCCCTATGCGGCGGCGCTGCGCGACGCGGTCGGCCTGCCGGTCTACGACATCTATTCGATGATCACCTGGTTCCACGCCGGCCTGAGGCCGCGCCGCTTCGGCTGAGGCGGCGCGCCCGGCATCCCTCGTCCGGCCGATCCGGCGTCTCCCGTATTGACCCGTCGTCCGGAATGTTATTTGTTTGCAAGCAAGCAAACAATATGACGAGGAAACGACGGGATGGGCGCCGTGCCGCGGAAGGCCTTGCGGGCAGAAGGGGAGGCGGCCGCCTCCACCGAGCCCGTCGCCATCCGCCGCCGGCGCACCCAGGCCGAACGGCGCGCCGAGGCCGAAAGCCGGGTGCTGGCGGCCGCCGCCGGAATCGTCGCCGAAAAGGGCATCGACGGGCTGACGCTGGCCGAGGCGGGCGAGCGCGCCGGCTACAGCCGCGGTCTTGCCGGTCACTATTTCGGCTCGAAGGACGAGTTGCTCGCCGCCATGGCCGAGGCGATCCACGACGAGTTCAACCAGCAACGGCGTGAGCGCCTGAGGGGCACCACAGGGCTCGCCCGTCTCATGGCCACGATCGAGGCCTCCTTCGAGCGCCAGGCGGTCGGGCTCGTGAAGATGCGCGCCTATATCGCCGTGCTCATGGGCGCCGCCCACAAGCCGGCGCTCGCCGAGGCTGTCGCCACCTTCAACCGGGAATCGGCTACCGAGTTCGGCCGTCTCATCGCCAGCGCCATCGAGGCCGGCGAGATCCGGCCGGACATCGACGCGCGCACCCAGGCGCTGATCCTTTCGGCCGCCCTGCGCGGCATCATGGCCCAGTGGGTTCTCGATCCCGCCGGCGTCGATCTCGCCCGCATCCGCAGCGAATTCATCGCGCTCGTGGAGCGCAGCCTCGTCAAACCACAAACCTGACCGCAACATCCAAGCAAGGAGAGGAAGTCCATGGATTTCTCGATGTCCGAACGCCAGCGTCACTGGCGCGACCGCGTGATCGCCTTCATGAACGCCCATGTCTATCCGGCGATCCCCACCTACGACGCCCAGATGGAGGGCTTCGGCTCGAACCGCTGGCAGGTCGTGCCGGTGCTGGAGGAGCTCAAGGCCAAGGCGAAGGCGGAAGGCCTGTGGAACCTGTTCCTGCCGCCGTCGGCCGAGCATGACGACGACGAGTTCCACGGCGCCGGCCTGACCAACCTCGAATATGCCATGTGCTCGGAGCAGATGGGCCGGGTCGGCTTCGGCTCCGAGGTCTTCAACTGCTCGGCGCCGGACACCGGCAACATGGAGGTGCTGCACCGCTACGGCATCGCAGTACCAGAAGGAGACAGCTGGCTAAGTCCGCTGCTGGCCGGCGAGATCCGCTCGGCCTTCGCTCATGACCGAGCCGGCCGTCGCCTCGTCGGACGCCACCAACATCGAGACCTCGCATCCGGCGCGAGGGCGACGAATACGTCATCAACGGCCGCAAGTGGTGGTCCTCCGGCGTCGGCGACCCGCGCTGCAAGATCGCCATCGTCATGGGCAAGACCGATCCCGAGGCGCCGGCCAAGCACCTGCAGCAGTCGCATGATCCTGGTGCCGCTGGACACGCCCGGCGTGAAGGTGCTGCGCCACCTGCCCGTGTTCGGCTACGACGATGCGCCGCACGGCCATGCCGAGGTGCTGCTGCGACAACGTCCGCGTTCCCGCCGAAAACCTCATCCTCGGCGAGGGCCGCGGCTTCGAGATCGCCCAGGGGCGCCTCGGGCCGGGCCGCATCCATCACTGCATGCGCACCATCGGCGTCGCCGAGCGTGGCGCTGGAGAAGATGATCAAGCGCGTCAAGTCGCGCGTCGCCTTCGGCAAGCGCGTCTCCGAGCAGATCGGTGTCGCGGAGCAGCGCATCGCCGAGGCGCGCATCGACGATCGAGCATGGCGCGCCTGCTCTGTCCTCAAGGCGGCCGGACATGATGGACAAGGTCGGCAACAAGGTCGCCAAGCTCGAGATCGCCATGATCAAGGTGGCGGCGCCGCAGCATCGCCCTCAAGGTCATCGACGACGCCATCCAGGCGCATGGCGGCGGCGGCGTGACCACCGATTTCGGTCTCGCCAAGGCCTATGCCCACATTCGCACGCTGCGGCTCGCGGACGGGCCGGACGAGGTCCACAACCGCTCCATCGCCCGCATGGAGATGGGCAAGTACACGAACCACTGAGGCCGATGGCAATCGGCGGCGGCGGCCACGTTCCGGCCGCCCGCCGCCGGTGCTGCGCGCCCCTCCCGGAGGAAACCCCATGAATCTCTTCGACATGAGCGGCAAGGTCGCCGTCATCACCGGCTCCTCGCGCGGCATCGGCCGGGCGATCGCCGAACGCATGGCGGAGCATGGCGCCAAGGTCGTCATCTCCTCCCGCAAGGCCGGCCCCTGCGAGGAGGTCGCGAGCGCCATCAACGCGAAGCACGGCGCGGGAACGGCCATCGTCGTGCCCGCCAACATCTCCTCGAAGGAGGACCTGCAGCGTCTCGTCGACGAGACACGCCGCCAACTCGGCCGGATCGACGTGCTCGTCTGCAACGCCGCGTCCAACCCCTATTACGGCCCGATGGCCGGCATCTCCGACGATGCCTTCGGCAAGATCCTCACCAACAACATCGTCGCCAACAACTGGCTGATCTCGATGGTCGTGCCGGAGATGATCGAGCGACGCGATGGCTCCATCATCATCGTCTCCTCCATCGGCGGCCTGCGCGGCTCTGAGGTGATCGGCGCCTATTGCATCTCCAAGGCCGCCGACATGCAGCTGGCGCGCAACCTCGCGCACGAATACGGCCGCCACAACGTCCGCGTGAACTGCATCGCCCCCGGGCTGATCAAGACCGATTTCGCCAAGGCGCTGTGGGAGGACAAGGAGGCCCGCGAGGCGCGCGAGCGCGAAACGCCGCTGCGCCGCATCGGCGATCCCGACGAGATCGCCGGTGCTGCGGTCTATCTGGGATCGAAGGCCTCGACCTACATGACCGGGCAGTGCCTGGTGGTCGACGGCGGCGTGACGATCTGAGCGTGACCGGGGGCAAATTGGCAGTCGGCAGGCATAGGACTGCCGCCTGCCGTCTGCCCACGTCCGGCGGCTTCAATACAACCCGCGGCCGCCGTTGATCTGCACCGTCTCGCCGGTGATGAAGGCGGCCTTGTCGGAGGCGAGGAACAGCACGAGGTTGGCCACGTCCTCCGCCGTGCCCTCGCGGCGCAGCGGCGTGCCTTCGACCGCCGACCGGCGTCCCTCCGGCGTGTTGAACTGGACGTGGAACCGGGTGTCGATGAGCCCCGGCGCGACGCCGTTCACGCGGATGCCGAGCGGCCCGAGTTCCTTCGCCAGCGCCCGCGTATAGGTGACGATGGCGCCCTTGGACGAGGCATAGTGCAGGGCACCCGGCCCGCCGCCGTCCATCGCGGCGAGCGACGACATGGTGACGATGGCGCCCGACTTCTTCTCCGTCATGATCTTCACCGCCGCCTGGCAGGTGAGATAGGTCGACATGACGTTGAGGTCGAAGGTGCGCCGCCAGAGATCGAGAGTCGATGCCGTCGTGCCGATGCGCTGCAGGATGCCGCCAGCGTTGGTGAAGACCACGTCCACCGTGCCGAAGGCGCGAACCACTGCGGCGAAGGCCGCATCCGTCTCGTCCTGCTTCGTCAGGTCGGCGCGGATGGCGAGCGCCTGCCCGCCGGCTGCGGCGATTTCCTTCTCCAGGGCGTTCGCCTCGGCGCCGCTCGAGATGTAGGTGAAGGCGACCTTGGCCCCGGCCTTCGCGAAGGCGCGTGTCGTCGCCTCGCCGATGCCCGATGCGCCGCCGGTGACCAGCGCCACCTTGCCGGTGAAATCCATGGATGCACTCCCGCTCTCTGTCGGCCGCTGCCGGCCCGTCAGTTCAGAAATTCCGGCGACACCAGGCTCGGCAGGAACAGCGTCACCTTCGGCCAGACGATCACCAGCGCCAGTACCATGAACAGCGGGATCAGCATGATCACCGTGTCCTTGATGGCGTCGCGCATGCGAATGCCGGCCACCGCGCAGGCGATCATGAGACAGAGGCCGTAGGGTGGCGTGACGAGGCCGAAGGCGAGCGAGACGATGCCGATCATGGCGAAATGGACCGGGTCCATTTCCACTGCCTTGGCCAGCGGCTGGAGGATCGGGCCGCAGATGATGATGGCGGGGATGGCGTCGAGGAAGCAGCCGACAAGCAGGAAGACCCCCGCGACGAAGAAGCCGGTGGCGATGAACCCCATGTGCCAGGCCGAGACGCCGGTCAGGATCGCCTCGGGGATCTTGTAGTAGGCGAGCAGCCAGCCGAAGCAGCTTGCTGTGCCGACGCAGAAGAGGATGACGCCGGTCAGGCGGCCGGTGTCGAGCAGCGCGCCGTAGAGACCCTTCATGTCCATCTCGCGATAGACGACGAAGGACAGGACGCCGGCATAGAGCACGGCGATGGCCGCGGATTCCGTCGCCGTGAACCAGCCGAAGATCTTGCCGCCGATGATGATGCCCGGCGTCATCAGCGCCAGGAAGGAATGGGCGCAGGCGCAGATGAAGGCCCGCCAGGTCTCGCGCGGATAGGTCGGATAGCCGCGCCTCACCGCGTAGATGTGGACGGTCGCCATCTGGGCGCCGGCGATGAGGATGCCGGGGATGATGCCGGCGAGGAAGAGCGCGCCGATGGAGGTCGTCAGGATGCCGCCCCAGACGATCATGAGGATCGACGGCGGGATGATCACCGCGAGCACGGCCGAGACGGCGGTGATGGCGACGGAGAAGCTGTCGTCGTAACCCTCGCGGCGCTGCGCCTCGATGAAGATCTTCGACTGGCTCGCCGCGTCCGCCGTCGACGAGCCGGAAATGCCGGCGAAGAACAGCGACAGCACCACGTTGATCTGGGCAAGGCCCCCCGGCCAGTGGCCGACCATGGTGCGCGACAGCTTCAGCAGGCGGTCGGTGATGCCGCCGATGTTCATCAGGTTGGCGGTGAGCAGGAAGAACGGTACCGCCAGCAGGATGAAGGAGTTGAAGGCGTTGAAGCTCTCCGACATCAGCGACACGGTATCGAGCCTCGGCTCGATGGCGAGGATCGGCAGGCACGCGAGGCCGAGAGCGAAGGCGACGGGAACGCGCAGCGCGAGGAGGCCGAAGAACGAGCCGAAGAGGATGAAGGCCGCCTGGCCGGCGGTGAGCGTTGCGCCCATCATATGTTGAGCGTCCCTGCGTCGATGTCGGCCAGAGAGGCCTTCTGCGGCGGGGCCTTGCGGCCCGCGATGATCAGGATGTCGTCGAGCATCTGCTCGCCGAGGAAGGCGATCCAGGTGAGCCCCATCAGCGGCCAGGGCAGGTGGATCAGCCAGAGCGGCAGCTCGGCGAGTTCCGAGGTGCGGAACCAGGCGAACTCCGTGAATTTGATGCCGGCAAACAGGAAGACGAAGGCCATCACCAGCACGCCGATGCGCCCGGTGAGGCGCGCCACGGCCTCACCACGCGGCGGCAGTTCCGGCATGACGTCGACCTCGAAATGGGTCGATTCCCGGACGCCGATCATCGCGCCGATCGAGATCGTCCAGATGAACAGGAAGCGCGCCATCTCCTCGGTCCAGATGTAGCTCGGGATCAGCGACGTGTGCCGAGAGAAGATCTGCAGGCTGACCGGGATGATGAGGATCGCGACCGAGGCAACCACGAGGTGGGAGAGCAGGCTCGCATAGGCGGCCGTGAACCGCCGCCATAGGCTGGGCGCCTCGCCAGCGACAGGACTGTCGGACAGGGTCATGGCACGCTTTCGGAAAGGCTGCGGCGGCTGACGCCACCATGCGGGGCGACCCGCGCACCGGGCGCGGGTCGCGGTTGGGGTGTCGATCAGGCGCCGCTGACCTGGCCGAAGATCGCCTCGGCGCCGACTTCCTTGGCATAGGCGGCCATGACCGGATCGGTCAGCTTCTTCATGGCGTCGCGTTCCTCGAACGTGATGCGCTTCAGGCGGCCAGCCTTCTCCAGCGCCTCCAGCTTGGCGCCGTCCTCGCCCGATTCCACCTGGCGGCCATATTCGCCAGCCTCGGCGCCGGCTGCGATGATCGCGTCCTGGAGTTCCTTCGGCAGGGTCGCCATGGTCTTCATGGAGAAGCAGATCGGCCGGATCGAGACGGCGTGCTGCGTCATGATCAGGTTCGGCGCGACCTCGTAGAACTTCATCGCCTCGACACCGGCCGCCTCGTTCTCGCCGGCCTGGATCACGCCGTTCTGGATGGCGTTGTAGACCTCGTTATAGGCGATGACGGTCGGCGACATGCCCACCGCGGCGAAGGTGCGCGACCAGATCGGCGCGCCCTGGACGCGGATCTTCAGGCCGCGGATCTCGGCAAGGTTCTTGATCGCCTTGTTGGCGAAGATGTTGCGCGTGCCGCCACCCGCATGGCCGATCAGGCGGACGCCGGCGCGACGCTCGACCTCGTCCTCGATGGGCTTCAGCATGTTGGCCTTCACGACCTTGCCCATGTGGGCGACGTCGCGGAAGACGAAGGGTGCGTCGATGAAGGGCGCTGACCGTGCGAAGGTCGACATGTGCGCCGGCGAGACGATGGCGTAGTCCACCGCGCGGCCCTGCGCCATGTACTCGAAGTACTGCTTCTCGAGGCCAAGCGAGGAGTTCTTGTGCAGGTTGAAGGCGACTGGCTTGCCGTAGAGTGCTTTCACCCGCTCCTCGAAGCGGACCAGCGCCTTGGTGAAGGCGTGGTCGTCGTTGAACTGGACGGCGCCGTTGAGGGTGATGGGCGCCTGGGCGCGGAGAACCGTCGGCGTGGCCAGCAATGCGGCCGCCGAGGCACCACCGAGGCCGAGAAGAACCTGCCTGCGATCGGGCTTCTGATTGATATCCACGTCGGAATCCTCCCTGAGATGGGTGATGCGCTCTCCGGCGCTGCCCGTTTCGATCCGGGTCCCATGCTAGTATGTCAGAAAGATCAGCGGCCGGACAATTGCAAAAGGCCGTGCTGCATTGCGAATTTAAATGGATTAATGTTGCAATGCGGAAAGTAATTGTGGGCAATGCACAATACCGTGGGAGGCGCCGGCGCGGTTTCATTTGCCCGTCTGCGGCGCCTATGGGTCGGCCGGCGAGGCGCGGAGGCGTCATGCGTATCCGATGCTCTCCGCCCGGCAGCTTCCTGTAGGGTAGGCATTCCGATTCTGCCGCAGCGAGGTGTCGATGATCCGCATGCCGTCCCTTGTCGTCGCCATCCTCGGCGCGATGACGATGCCCTGGCTGGCGGGGGTTGCCTCGGCGCAGCAGGACACCGCGCGCTGCCGGGCCAACGGAGCCCGCTACGTTCTGGTCGGCGCCCCGCAGGTAACGGCCCTGTTCCGTGGCGCCGCCGAAGAAGCGACGGCTGCGTCGAACCTCGTCTTCCGGTCACCACGCCCCAGCGCGACTATCTTTTCCGCATTCACCAGAGCCAGGGGTATGGCCGCGTCAGCCTCGAGCCGGTGGCCCATCCCGGTCGCGTTCCGGGCTATCGCTACCGGCCCCTGCCGCAACCCGAAGGGACCGAGCCTCTCTACTTCAACGCCTTCACCCGCGGTCTGCGGACGATCGAGGAGCCTCCGCGCGTCGGACGACCGGCGCCGGACCTGATCTTCGTTCCGGATCTCGGCTCAAGGCTCTGGTATGATCCGGCGAGCCTGACGGACCTCCCCGGTGCCGAGCGCGATCCGATCCCCACCGCCATGTTCCGCCGTGTCGCCTGCGGCCCCGGTCGCGATCCGCAATAGGGACGAAGGCAATCGCGATCAGCCGGGCTGGTTCCAGGAGGCCGAAGGCGGGAACCTCAACAGCCCCCCGCGCTCAGGCCCGCGCGGCGCTCACCGCGATATCTCGGTCATGTCGACGAGCGGGGCGAAAGCGCGGCCTTGCTGCGAGACCTGAACCTTCCGTGTCGACACATCGAACTGGATGCGAATGCCGCGCGGCTCATCGGCAATCACGACCGTGCGGGCGTCGCGGTGCTGCTCGACGAAGGCGAAGCGCGCGATGCCGCCAGCGTCTTCCTCGACCCAGCGCCCCGGATCCGTCATGCGAAACACGCCGGTCCGGAACCCGACGCGCCGCACCTCAAGGCCCGTGACCGCCGGAAGCGGGTGACGCAGGTGGTGGCTGGCGTGCGGCCTGCTCCCCAGCAGGGATCGGCACATCGGATAGTAGCTCTCCTCGAGCAGCAGGCGCTTCTCGTCCGGCATGAAGGGGTAGTCGAACAGCGAGGGCCGGTCCGTGGTCTTCTGCATGATGAGGCTGGGGAAAGGTCCCATGGCGACGCCGAAGCGCGCGAAACATGGCCGCGTGCCGTCCTCCGTATGGCTCAGGCCGAAGGCGTGGCCGAGTTCATGCGACCAGCCGTGCAGAAGGCCCGCGCTGTGCAGATCGTGCGGCGACCGCATGAAGTGCTGGTGGATCGATCGCCAGTAGTTCGCGGGGATGACGACGACGTTCGCGCCGCCCGTCGCGGCGGGCAGGCTGACGCCTTCAACGACGAACATGATGACGTTCTCGCGATACTCGAAATCGGCGCGAAACCGGTTGGCGATCAGGTCCGCCGTCACCCGGCCGCGATTGAGGGCCATCGCTGCCGTCAGCGCCGAGGCCGTCTGCTCGTGCCGAACGACCGTGACCAGGGGCGTGCGCAACTGAAAGGTGCGGCCGAGTTCGCGGAAATAGTGCTGCTGCACGGTCGCCATCATGGCGGCGATCGCCGCCTCGGCATTCGGCAAGGGCTCGACGTCGCGCGGGAGGACGTAGACGACCTGAACCTGGTGCCTGTTCTCCGTGCAGTTCTGGATCGCCCGCTGCAGGTTGTCGTGCTGGCGGATCTCGCCGGTGACGCATTCGATCGTGGAGGCGATCTGCGTCGTGGTGGCGCACAGACGCTCGAGAACGTCGGGGCGCCAGCGTGTATTGCCCTGGCGGTTCCATGCGACGCGTGACTGGAACGCCTCCGCGCAGGTCTGCTGGGTCGAGGGCAATGCGGCCGGTCCTGCCGACGTCCTGGTGATCGGATAGAGCGGGCGCGGTGCGCGATCATCCTCCGCGATGAGGATCTGCCGTCCCCCGACGTCGAGGATCAGCTTCCTTCGCCCGTCCCTGCTCGCGAGCGTCACCGAACCCGCGTTCCGGGCCTCCTCGATGAAGTCGAACCGCCCGCCCGTCGCCCCGAACTCGACCCACATGCGCGGGTGGATCCTGACGAAGCGGCCTTTGGCGTGCTCGACGACGGTGACGTTCCGGCCATCGACTGCCGCCCCGCGCGGCGCCGGCTGGGACCTCGCCTCACCGGGCCCGAACGCCAGGATGAGGAACGTGATGCATGCGGCGGCCAGGAAGCTCCCCGGCCTGTCGCTGCGTCGGGCAGATGTCGCGCGCATGAACGTCCCAATCCCTTGCCTGAGCGGTCTTGGCGGAAACGGAGAGCCTCACGCCTGGCGAGGCCGATGCGGAAGGGGCAGGCTATCCAGTGTCCCTCCCTCGCATCCCACTGCGCGGGGCCATTCGCCTCGGGTCGTGCCCATGACAAGCGGCAGGGGATCGTTGGGGTGGGACTGGAGTGATCTGCCACCTGTCCTGAGGTTTGCGTCTATTGGGGCCATCAAACGAAGACAGATGCAATAGTGCGGAAGGATATTGAATTGTTGCCGCCGCACGCGCTGCTGCGCCCCGGCATGCGGCGCTTCCGCTTTCGCAGGGTGCGGTCGGTGAGCCTTCTCTCCGGGCCGCGCCTTGTCGGCGGGATCATCCAGCGTCGGGACCATCTCCCACGGGAACCATGGAGGCAATCTGCCGCAGCCCGTGCATTCCCCTGATAAAGACTTTGTAACAGATATTTTCTATAGAAAATTCCCACAATAAATCAGTCAAATCGATCGTGAGCCTTCGAGCTCAATGCAACGTTTAAGCATTGATGGCGCTTAACAGTGCCGGTTAAGGATGGATTCACAATGTTGCCCACGCGCCTGCGAAGCCGTCTAGACTGGTGCTGATGTTGACTCCGATCGGGCATGACACCATGGACCAAGCCTATGCGCTTCTGGCGCAAGGCTTTCCCATGCGTTCGCGCGCCTTCTGGCGGGACGGACTGGCGCGACAGGCCCGATTTCACGAGGCGCGCGCGCTGGGGCCCATCGGCCAGATCATGCGGGTCAAGGGCGACCCGGTCGGCATCATTCTCACCATGCGGAGCGGCCGCGCCGACGGGCAGGCGGTGACCAATCTGTCCAGTTGGTATGTCGAGGAACGCTACCGGCTGCTGGCGCCTCGCATGCTTCAGCAGGTCCTCGCCGAGCCGGCCGCGACCTTCACCGACCTCACCCCAAGCCCCCCGGTGACGGCGATGATGGAGCGCCTCGGCTTCGTCCGCCGCCATGACGGCGGCGCGATCGTTCCCCTGCCGGTGCTTGCGCTGCGGGGCGGCACCGGTGGGAGACTGGTGGCCGTGGGCGAGGCCGGCATCGATCAGGGCACGGCCTACCTGCTCGAGGATCACCGGGCGCTCGGATGCCTTGTGTGTGTCCTCGCCAGCGAGGGCGTCGATCATCCCCTGGTCTTCTCGACGGCCCGCCGCAAGGGCCTCCCGACGGCGCGGCTGATCTATGCGAAGGACCTTGCGGCAGTACGCCGCAACCTCGGGACCATCGCGCGCTTCCTGCTGAAGAACGGCGTGATCTGCCTCGAATATCCGGAAAACCGCGGCGAAATCGCTCCCGGTGGATGGTTTTCGGGGCGCTCGCGGCCGACCTTCGTGCGCGGCGCCGCACTCGCGGCGGAGGTCGACCATGCCTATTCGGAATTTGTTTTCCTTCGCATCTGACAATGCGTCCGGACATTTGATGAGGAGACCAGGCCGTGACGGTTGAGAGCATTGCGGTGGCCGATGAGATCGAGAGCTTCCTCAAGGGACGCTTTCCCGCCCTGTCGTCCCGATCGCTCGGGCCCGACACCGCCCTTCTGACCAGCGGCGCCATCGACTCCCTCGGCATCCTCGACCTGGTCACCTTCCTCGCCGAGCGCTTCGGCGTCGAACTGACCGACGACGACTTCGATCCCGCCAACTTCGAGACCTTCGGGCAGTTGGTCGGCTTCGTGGAGCGCTCCCGCGCGTGAGGCCGTCGCCCGTCCTTCTTCATGATCTGCTGGACCACGCGGCTGCAACGAGCGCCGACAGCGTGGCCGTCGTCGATGGCGACCGGTCATGTACCTATGCGGAACTGTCTGCGGCCGCCGAGGCCTGCGCCCGGCGCTGCTTCGCGGAAGGACTCGAGCGCGGCGACCGGGTCGCCCTCTTCCTGCCGAAGAGCCTGGAGGAGTGCTGGTCGATCTTCGGCGTGGCGCGCGCCGGCGGCGTCTTCGTGCCGGTCAATGCCATGCTCAGGCCGGCGCAGGTCCGCCACATCGTCGAGGACAGCGGTGCCCGCATCGTCTTGACCTGCCGGGCCCTCGCGCCGCTGCTGGCCGAGGCCTTCGATGGTCTGGAGGGTATTCGCATCGTCGTGGTCGATGCGCCGGACTTCGCTACGGACCCGTCCGCCTCACCGCTGCCGCGGGCTGTCGGCATCGGCGAGGACCTCGCCGCCATCCTCTACACCTCGGGCTCGACCGGCCGGCCGAAGGGCGTGATGCTCAGCCATCGCAACCTCCTCGCCGGCACCCGCATCGTGCGCACCTATCTCGACATCACCGCGCAGGACCGCATCCTCTCCGTCCTGCCGTTCAGCTTTGACTACGGGCTCAACCAGTTTCTCACGGCGGTCGAGCAGGGCGCCCGCATCGTGCTGCTGACCTTCCAGTTCGGCGCCGACATCGTGAAGGCGATCGAAACCCACGGCATCACCGGTCTCGCCGGTGTTCCCACCATCTGGGCCATCCTCACGCGGGCGACGCCACTGCTGGCGAAGACGCCGCTGCCGACGCTGCGCTACATCACCAATTCCGGCGGCGCTGTGCCTTCCGAGACGGTGGCCAAGCTGCGCGAGCGGCTGCCGACAACGCGCATCTTCCTGATGTACGGCCTGACCGAGGCCTTCCGCTCCACCTACCTGCCGCCCGAGGAGATCGACCGCCGGCCGACCTCGATCGGCAAGGCCATTCCCGAATGCGAGATGCTGGTGGTGACCGCCGACGGCCGCAGGGCGAAGCCCGGCGAGCCCGGCATCCTCGTCCACCGCGGGCCGACAGTCTCCCTCGGCTACTGGAACCGCCCGGATGCGACGGCGGAGGTCCTGAGGCCGCATCCCTTCAGGCCTGCCGCCGAGGGCGGCGAGACGGTCTGCTACTCCGGCGACCTCGTGACCGAGGACGAGGACGGCTTCCTCTATTTCGTCGCCCGCAACGACGCGATGATCAAATCCTCCGGCCACCGCATCAGCCCGACCGAGGTGGAGGAATGCCTGATGGCGACGGGCGTCTTCCAGCACGTGGCGGTCATCGGCCTGCCGGATCCCTTCGCCGGGCAGAAGGTGCATGCCGTGGCCGTGGCCATCGGTGATGTGGACGTCGCCGTCGTGCTGCAGGCGGCGGCCGACCGGCTGCCGGCCTACATGGTGCCGCGCGCCATCGAGCTGGTGGAGCGCCTGCCCGTCACCCCCAACGGCAAGGTCGACTATGTCGGCCTGGTGCGCGAGCGCGCCGATGGCCACTGAGGCGCCGGCATCCCTTGCGGAGAGGCTGCTCGCCGGTCAGTTCGCCGCGGCGGGCAGCGACCTCGTGATCGGCGGCGTGACGGCGCGCGACCTCGCCGCGCAGTTCGGCACACCGCTCTTCGCCTATGACGCTGCGATCATCCGCCGCTCCTACCGGGCGCTCGCCTCGGCGCTGGAGGGTTTCGCCTCCATCCACTATTCCATCAAGGCCAATCCCAATCCGGCGGTCGTGCGCGTCCTCCTGGACGAGGGCGCCGGGCTGGAGATAGCCTCGCTTGGCGAGTTCCGCGCGGCGCTCGCCGCTGGCGCCGATCCCTCCCGCATCCTCTTCGCCGGCCCCGGCAAGCGTCGCAGCGAGCTCGAGAATGTCATCGCCGCCGGCATCGGCGAGATCCATCTGGAAAGCTTCGAGGAACTCGCCCATGTCGAGGCGATCGGGGCCGCGCTCGGCCGCACCATTGCCGTCGCCCTGCGCGTCAATCCGGTGGCGGAGGCGCAGGGCGGGGCGATGCGCATGGGCGGCAAGGCCGCGCCCTTCGGCTTCGACGAGGAAGACATTGACACTGTTGTCGACCGCGTCCGCGCGGCGCCGCACCTCGATCTCGCCGGCGTCCATCTCTTCGCCGGAACGCAGATCCTCGATGCCTCCGTGCTGCTGGGGCAATGGCGCCACGGCCTCGCCGTCGCCGGCCGCGTGGCCGCGCGACTCGGCCGTCCGCTGCGGACGATCGATCTCGGCGGCGGCCTCGGCATTCCTTATTTCGCCGGGGACGGCGAACTGGACCTCACCGCCGTGAAGGCCGGCCTCGGTCCGCTCGTTGACGCCAAGCGCGCCGATCCGCTGATCCGCGACGCCCATGTGCTGGTCGAGCCCGGCCGCTACCTCGTCGGTCCGTCGGGCGTCTATCTGTCCTCGGTTCTGGCGGCCAAGGTCTCGCGCGGCCAGCGCTTCCTGGTCGTCGATGGCGGCATGCATCACCACCTCGCCGCCTCCGGCAACCTCGGGCAGGTGATCAAGCGCGACTATCCGGTGCTCCCCGCCTCGCGCATGGCCGAGCCGGCAGCGTCACCGGCGAGCGTTGTCGGGCCGCTCTGCACGCCGCTCGACACGCTGGCGCGCAAGGTGGAGATGCCGGACATGGTGGCCGGCGACCTCGTCGCGGTGCTGCAGTCGGGAGCCTACGGGCCAACCGCGAGTCCCGCCGGCTTCCTCAGTCATCCCGCAGCCGCCGAAGTGCTGGTCGACAACGGCGAGGCGAGGCTGATCGGCGGCCCTCAGTAGGCCGAGCCCTTGCCGAAGGCGGCGCCCTTGGCCTGGAGCGTCGCATCGACCCAGCTCCGGTCCAGCGTGCCCTCGGCGATGGCTTTCATCGTGGCGTCCTCGGCGGCCAGCTGCTTGCGCGCCAGCGCTGCGACCGCTGCGACTTCGTCGCGCGGCACGGCCAGGACACCATCCGCATCGCCGACGACGATGTCGCCCGGCGCGACGTATTGCCCGCCGATGACCGCGCCGGTGTTGATCTCGCCCGGGCCATCCTTGTAGGGGCCGCGATGGGTGACGCCCGCCGCGAAGACCGGCAGGCTCATGGTGACGAGGGCGTCGCTGTCGCGAATGGCGCCGTCGATGACGATGCCGGCGGCCCCCCGCTTCTGGGCAAGGCGCGCCATGATCTCGCCGATGATGGCGTTGGTCAGGTCGCCGCCCGCATCGACGACGATGACGTCGCCGGGGCCGGCCATGTCGATCGCCTTGTGGACGAGGAGGTTGTCGCCCGGCCGGGTGCGGACGGTGAGGGCGAAGCCGAGCATCGGCGTGCCGTCATGCATGGGCCGGAGCGCCGGGCCTGCGGCGAAGAGCCGGGCCATGTTGTCGCTGATGAGCGGCGTCGGCACGCCCGCCAGCAGGGCGAGCAGCGCGGTATCGTTGGGCAGAGGCTTCGGCAGAACCTGAAAACCGAGCGGCATGATGGACTCCGGATCAGCCGTTGAAGGATTCGATGGCGGCAAGGTCGAGGGCATCGAGCAGGGCGCGCTTGTCGGCCTCGTTGCCGGAGCCCTCGATGATGATCAGCGTGCGGCCCAGCAGGACCTGGATATTGCCGTCGCGCGACAGGACCGCGGTCTTCCCCTTGATGCGGAAGACCCGCCCCATCGCCCCGAGAAGCTGGGCATTGGCGAAGAGAGGGGCCATCTGCGCGATCATCGGCGAATTGGCGAGCACCTGCACGGTCACATGGCGGTCGCCGTTCGAATAGCGGCGCTTGGCGATGAGACCCCCGCCAAACATGGCGGCGGCGCTCGCGTCGGTTTCCGCCTCGTCGGCCGTCCAGCCGCGCGGCGCGGGGGGGAGGAACCGCGCCAGGCCGGTCGCACTGCGCTGGGCGATCAGCTGCGAGGCGACGTCCAGCGCCGCCTTGGCCGCGACGAGGTCGTTCGACTGGTAGGCGCGGCGGGCCTCCTCGATCGCGTCTCGGATGTCGTCGGCCAGTGCGGGCGATGAAACGGCGAGTGCGGCAGCGATGGCGGCGGCGCGCAGCATGCGGGTCAGCGTCATGGCAATTGTCATCCCCGTCGGCGAGCCCCGGCCTCGCCGGAGCCGGTGAGTCGTCTCCGACGAAGGCTATAGCGGCTCACGTTCGGGAAGACATCCCCCCGGCGCGGGCAGGCGTGATGAATGCGCGGACGACAGATCGGCCTATTCGCTGGCGAGGATCATGTTGCGGACGATGGGATAGACCTGCCCCTCCCATTTCCGCCCGGAGAACACGCCGTAATGGCCGACGCCGGCCTGCATGTGGTGGCGCTTGCGGTAGGGCTGCAGGCTTCGGAGCAGAGGTCGTGCGCCGCCACGGTCTGGCCGATGGAGCAGATGTCGTCGCGCTCGCCCTCGACGGTGAGCAGGGCCGTGCTTGCGGATCGGCTTGCGGGTTCGACCGGACGCCCCTTGTAGGTCGAGCTCGCCGCGTCGGCCAGGCGGCGTCCTTTGGAAGACCTTGTCGATCGTCTCGAGATAGAACTCCGCCGTCAGGTCGAGCACGGCGAAGTACTCCTCGTAGAAGGTGCGGATGGCCTTCGGCCTTCTCGGTTTCGCCGCGGGCGATGTGGCCGTGCAGTGTCGACATGCGACCGTGATGTGCCGGTCGCGCGTTCATCGACAGGAAGGCGGTGAGCTGGAGGAAGCCCGGGATAGACACGACGCCCGGCGCCGGCGTGGGGCAGCGGCACGCGTGCTGATGAGATTGCTTCTCGAACCATTCGTAGGCGATGGTTGCAAGGCGAGCTCGTTGACCTTGGTCGGATTGATCCTGACGTCGACCGGTCCGGCCATCAGGGTAAGGCTGCGCGGCTGGAGTGGATCGTCGGCCTGGGCCATGACGGCGCCGCCGCAACCAGAGCCTGCACGCAGGGCTGGCAGACCGCCACAACGTGGGAGTCCGGCCCCATCACGTGCAGGAAGTCGGATCAGGTGCTCGACATATTCGTCGAAGCCGAAGCGCCCGGCCGACCAGGGCACGTCACGGGCGTTGTGCCAGTCGGTGATGAAGACGTCGTGGTCCTGAAGCAACGTCTTGGCACGGTGTTGCGAAGCAGGGTGGCGAAGTGGCCGGAGAGGGGTGCCACCAGCAGCACTTTCGGCTGATTGACCGCAACGTCCTTGCGAAAGTTCAACAGAGTTCCGAACGGCGTCTTGTGGACCGGGACCTCGGTGACCTCTGCCTCGCGGTTGCCGACCATGACCCGGGTGATGTCGTAGTCCGGCCGCGCATGAGTGAAGCCGGCATTGGCGATCAGCGACCAGGTGGCCAGAAGTTCGCGGCCGAAACGGGCCTCGGACGATTCCAGCGACGGCCCGACAGGCCGCGACCGCCATGCGGGCGGCATCGCGCATCGGCTCGAAGAGCCTGCTCTGGAACTCGAACGCGCGGTACATCATGGGCCGTCCGGGCTGGGTCGTCATGCCACATTGGCATGGATCAAAAAAAAGCTAGTGCACTTTTTGCTGCGCTGCGAGAGTATTCTTCGCTCAGGGTTGTTGCGATGCCGCAGCCCGCATGCAGGGAGGTCGGGATGGCCAAGGCCAAGCTCACCATTTCGAGCAAGAACTATTCGTCCTGGTCGCTGCGCGGCTGGCTGCTCTGCCGAATGTCGGGCCTCGCCTTCGAGGAGGTCCCCGTCTCCATCGACGATCCCGGCCACGCGGGCCGAACTCCTGCTCCTGTCGCCCGTCATTCCTGGTGCCGGCCTTGACTGACGAGGGCGCCAAGATCTGGGGCACCTGGGCCATCGCCGAATATCTCGAACGAGAAGTTCCCGAAGGCAGGCCTGTTCCCCACCGACCGCGTCGCGCGCGCGCATTGCCGGTCCATTTCCGGCGAGATGCATTCCGGCTTCCAGAACCTGCGGTCGGCCCTGCCGATGAACCTCAAGGCGCGCTACTCGGGCTTCAAGATCTGGGCCGGCGCCCAGGCCGGACATCGAGCGCATCCTGGCGATCTGGGCCGAGTGCCTGAAGACCTATGGCGGGCCCGTTCCTCTTCGGCGCCACGCCGACGGCGGCCGATGCCATGTACGCTCCGGTCTGCATGCGCTTCGCCACTTACGACGTGCCGATCGACGCTGCGGCGACCGCCTATTGTCGGACCATCCTCGACTGGGCGCCGCTGAAGGAATGGGTTGCCGCGGCCAAGGCGGAGCCGGAGGAGATCGAGGAGCTCGATGTCGAGTTCTAGGCCGGCGCCCACCCGCCGTCTCGTCCTTGTCGTCCTGCTGTTGTTCCTGCTGCCCATCGGATGGTCGGCGACCGATCATGCCATCGGCTATCCCGGCCCGGACTGGTCGGCGAGCGGACGGGCGAGCGCGGGTCTCCTTCCCCCGCCGGACGCGGCTCCCGGCGCCGTCATCCGTGTCTATGCCGCCCGCACGGTCCGCTGGCGCGGCATCTTCGCAACCCATACCTGGCTCGTGGTGAAGGAGGCGGGGGCCGCCCGCTACGACCGCTTCGACTATACCGCCTGGGGCGATCCCGTCCGCACCAACGGCTTTCCGCCTGATGGTCGCTGGTTCGGTGTCGAGCCGGTGCTGGTCTTCGCCGCCGACGGCGACCTGGCTGCCCGCGCCATCCCGAAGATCCGCGCCGCCATCGCCAGCTATGGCTATCTCCGTCGCGGTGACTATCGCGCCTGGCCCGGTCCGAACTCCAACACCTTCGTGGCGGCCGCGCTCGCCGCGGCTCCCGAGCTCCAGGCGACCCTGCCGCCCACCGCCATCGGCAAGGATTTTCCCCATGACGGGCGATGGATCGCGCCGGCGACCGGCGGCCTCGGAATCCGTGCGACCCTCGGCGGCTATCTCGGCGTCAACGTCGGCTGGCACGAGGGCCTGGAGATCAGCCTCTTCGGCGCGGTTCTGGGGATCGATGTCCGCCGTCCGGCCATCAAGCTGCCGGCCATCGGTCGCATCGGCTTCGGCGAGGATTTCGTCTAGCCGCCGAAGCCGGCGCGCTTCAGCCGGTTCACGGCGAGGTCCATCGCCGACAGGAAGGCGGACCGGTCGCGGGGTGAAAAGGGCGGGGGACCCCGGGTCGCGCCGCCGGCCGAGCGGATGTCGTCCATGAGGTTGCGGGTGGCGAGCGCCATGCCGATGGTCCCGGCATCGAAGAGCTTGCCGGTGGGACCCAGCGTCGTCGCGCCCGCCTTCACGCTGCGTGCGGCGAGCGGGATGTCGGCGGTGATGACGAGGCTGCCGGGTCCGGCGCGCTCGGCGATCCAGTCGTCGGCGACGTCAGGCCCCTCACTCACCACCACGCGCTCGATCCAGGGCTCGCGTGGCACGGCGATCGGGCTGTTGGCGACGACCTTGACGGTCAGGCCGTAGCGTTGCGCCACCCGATAGACCTCGTCCTTCACCGGGCAGGCGTCGGCATCGACATAGACGACGATGGGGGAAGCGCCGCTCATGGATCAGGAACGGTCGCGATTCTTGCGGTGCTTGAAGCCGCCGCGCTCCGCCTTGCCCTTGGCGGCATGCGGCGGGCGCTTCTTGCCCGGCGGCTTGCCGGGGCGCTCGTCCCGTCCGCCATCCGGACGCTGCCGGAAGCGCGGCGGCGGCGGTCCACCGGCGCCCTCCTCGATGGGCGCGATATAGACGTCGTCGGCATTGGCCTTGCGGGCATTGGCGATGAAGCTCTCCGCCAGCGCCGCCGAGACCTGGAATTCGGTGGAGGTGTCGTGGATGCGGATCGCGCCGATGTCGTCGCGGGTCACCTTGCCGCGACGGCAGAACATCGGCAGCAGCCATTTCGGATCGGCCCGGTTCTGCCGGCCGACATCCGCCTTGAACCAGGCCATGTCACCGGTGATCTTGAGGTCGCGCGGCTCGCGGCCGCGCGGGCCGCCGGGGGCACCGCGCGCGAAGCCTCGGATCGGAGACCTCTTCCGGCTCGGGCAGGCGCGAGCGCAGCACACGGGCCAGCGCCACGGCGATGTCCTCGGCCGATTTCCGCTGCATGAGGATCTCGGCGATCTGCTGCTCTTCATCGCTCGCTGTCTCGGTGAGCAGCGGGTCGGCGAAGATGCGCTCGCGGTCGAGGGCGCGGATGTCGTCGGCGGTCGGCGGACCGCTCCACTCGGCGCGGATGCCGGCCTCCGCCAGCAGGCTTTCGGCACGGCGGCGGCGGGTCGTCGGTACGAGCAGGACACTGATGCCCTTGTTGCCGGCGCGGCCCGTGCGGCCGGAACGATGCTGCATCACCTCGGCATCGTGCGGCAGCTCCGCGTGGATGACGAGGGCGAGGTTCGGCAGGTCGATGCCGCGGGCGGCGACGTCGGTGGCCACGCAGATGCGCGCCCGTCCGTCGCGCAGCGACTGCGAGCGCGAGGTT
This sequence comes from Phreatobacter sp., assembly GCA_965284145.1. Classification (GTDB taxonomy): domain Bacteria; phylum Pseudomonadota; class Alphaproteobacteria; order Rhizobiales; family Phreatobacteraceae; genus Phreatobacter. Next base: position 426,953 of record CBDIRH010000003.1, on the reverse strand, counting down.
GCGCTCGTGCTGGCCGAGCTCGCCAGACAGGAAGACGGCAGAGAAGCCTCGCTCCACCAGCGTCGCCTGCAGGTGGCGCACGGCGTTGCGAGTGTTGGCGAAGATGATCGTCGTCTTCGGCTCGATCTGCCGGAGGATGTTGACGACCGCGTGCTCCACCTCGTTGGGGAAGACGCGGATGACGCGGTATTCGATGTCCTGATGGCCGCGCTCGCCGGCTCCGGATTCGATGCGCAGGGCGTTGCGCTGGTAGCGCTTGGCCAGCGTCGCGATGGCGGACGGGATGGTCGCCGAGAACAGCAAGGTGCGCCGGTCCTCCGGCGTCGCATTGAGGATGAACTCCAGATCCTCGCGGAAGCCGAGGTCGAGCATCTCGTCGGCCTCGTCGAGCACCACGGCCTTCGCCGAGTAGGGCTCCAGCGCGCCACGCTCGATATGGTCACGCAGGCGTCCCGGCGTGCCGACGACGATATGGGCGCCGTCCTCCAGCAGCCGGCGCTCGCGGCGGGCATCCATGCCACCCACGCAGGCGATAATCCTCGCCCCGGTGTCGGCGTAGAGCCAGGTCAGCTCGCGCTGAACCTGTAGCGCCAGTTCGCGTGTCGGTGCGACGATGAGGGCGAGAGGCTCGGCCGTGCGGTGCAGGCGCTCGGCATCGCCCATGAGCGTGTCGGCGAGGGCGAGGCCATAGGCCACCGTCTTGCCGGAACCGGTCTGGGCGGACACGAGCAGGTCGCGGCCGGTCGCCTCGGGCGCCAGCACGGCGCTCTGGACGGGGGTGAGGTCGACATAGTCGCGGGCGGCGAGAGCCGCGGCGAGTTGCGGCGGAATGAGAAGTTCGGTCACGTGGCGGATTGTCCTGAATGTGTCCGCGCCGGCTGAAGGGGCCGGTCAGGGAACGGCGGACATGGCGGCAACGGAATGCTGGCCGTCTCCCTAGGCCTTTCCGCCGCAAAAAGCCACGCCTTTTGCAGTGCAGCAAAAATGAGGGCGCCGACCTCAGCCGAGCTCTGTCGAAATCCGGCGCAACAGGGCGATGAACTCATCCTTCCTGTCGGCACCGACGATGCGATCGAGCTCCTGATCGTGGGCGCGCGCCGACGCCATGAGGCACTGGTGAAGTGCACAGCCCGCGGGGGTCAGGGTGAGCGTGTAGCTGCGCCGGTCCTTCGGCGCCCGCTCGCGCAGCACGAGCCCACGCTTGACGAGATCGTCGAGTGTCGAGGTGAGCGTGGACTTGTCGCGTCCCGCCGCCTTGCCGAGTGCCGTCTGGGTCAGGCCGGGGTTCTCGGCAATGAGGGTCAGCACGGCGAAGCGGCGCGGTTTCAGGTCGGGGTCGCCGACGCGCTGGGCGAAGGCGCGAAACGAGGCCTCCTGGGCGATCCGCAGGTGAAAGCCGATGAAATTCGACAGGGGCCCGAGGCGGGCGGTGTCGTCCGCGCGGCCTTCCGGATCGGCCTTGCCGGGTGACGGGTTGACGGCGTCTGACATGCGATTTCGCTCGGGCGGAGGGGCGCCTCGTTCACCCTGAATGTCGCATGGCGGCCCGGGGCTCACAAGATGGTGTTGACTCTAACAGTTGGATATCCAACTAATTGGCCGTCCCTGTGCAGGTCCCCCATGTACACAGCGTCCACCGCGTTCCTCGAAGCGCTCGCCGAAGCCGGCGTGGACTATCTTTTCTGCAATTTCGGCAGCGACCACCCCTCCATGATCGAGGCCTTGGCCGAGGCACGCGCCAGCGGCCAGCGGCTGCCCAGGGTCATCACCTGCCCGAACGAGATGGTGGCGCTGACCGCGGCGCAGGGGCACGCCCAGGTCTCGGGCCGCGCCCAGGCTGTCATCGTCCACGTCGAATGCGGCACCCAGTCGCTGGCGGGCGCCGTCCACAACGTCTCCAAGGCCAGGGTGCCTGTTCTCATCTTCGCGGGGGCCTCGCCCTTCACCCAGTTCGGCGAGATGAAGGGCAGCCGCAACGAGTTCATCCAGTGGATCCAGGATGTCCACGACCAGCGCGGCATCGTCCGCGGCTACATGCGCTACGATGCGGAGCTGCGCACCGGTCGCAACATCAAGCAGATGACCTTCCGCGCCATGCAGTTCGCCCATTCCGACCCCAAGGGCCCGGTCTATCTGATGGGTGCGCGCGAGGTGATGGAGGAGGGCACTCGACCCGGCGGCGCAGGCCGGCGTCGCCGCGGAGGACTTCGCGCCGATCGCCCCGGCCGCCATGCCACAGGACGCCGTCCACGCCCTCCTCACCGACCTCGCCAGTGCCCATCGCCCGCTGGTCGTCACCTCCTATCTCGGCCGCAACCCCGGTGCCGTCAGGGAGTTGCAGCGCCTTGTCGGACCGCTCGGCATCGCCGTGCTGGAGAGCGTTCCGAACGCGGTCAACCTGCCGCACGACGATCCGATGTATCAGGGCTGCCAGTGGAACGAGCCCCGGCAGAACCCGCTGCTCGCCGCCGCCGATGTCGTCGTCGTCATCGACTCCGATGTGCCGTGGATCCCGACGGTGTCGAAGCCGCGCGCCGGCGCGAAAATCTGGCACCTCGACGTCGACCCGCTGAAGCAGGACATGCCGCTGTGGTCGATCCCGGCGCGCCGCGTCTTCCGGGTCCATGCCGAGACGGCTCTCGCCCAGCTCAACGCCGGCCTCGACCGCATCACCCTCGACGTCGCCCGCATCGGCGAGCGCCGCTCCCACTACGTCCGCCTGCACGAGGAGCGCCGCGCCGCGCTCGCCGCCGCCGAACGCAAGCCGGCTGGCGATGTCCTGACGGCCGAGTATGTGACCGCCTGCGTCCGCGCCCATGTCGATGCCGATACCATCGTGCTCAACGAGGGCATCACCAACTATCCGGTGGTCGTGAACCACATCGCGCCGACCCGCCCCGGACAGATGCTCAACTCGGGCGGCGGCAATCTCGGCTGGACCGGCGGCGCCGCCATCGGCGCAAGGCTCGCCGATCCCTCAAAGACCGTCATCGCCCTCACCGGCGATGGCTCCTACATGTTCTCGCAGCCCTCCACCGTGCACTGGATGGCGCGCCAGTACGGCACGCCCTTCCTGCAGGTGGTCTTCAACAATCGCGGCTGGCGCGCCCCGCGCTATTCGGCGCTGGCGGTACACCCGTCCGGCCATGCCAGCCGGTCCGACGATATCGGCGTCGCCTTTGATCCGCCGCCGGACTATTCTCAGATCGCGGCCGCGGCGGGAGGCTCCTTTGCCCGCAAGGTGACGCATCCCGACGAGGTCGAGGCGGCCATCGCGGAGGCCATGCATGCGGTGAAGACCGAGAAGCGGGCAGCTGTTCTCGACGTATGGCTGCCCCATCTCATGGAAGGCTAGGGACGACACCAGGACCGATCCGGCGGCGCCGAACGACCGCGGACGGAACGACAGGGAGGAACGAGGAATGACGACAGGGAATTCGACGCGTCCCGATCGCCGCCGGGTCATGGCGGGGGCTCTCGGAATCGGCGCGCTGCTGGCGAGCCCCGGCCTCGTGCGGGCGCAGGCCTGGCCGAACCGCAACATCCGCATCGTCGTCGCCTTCCCACCGGGCGGCGCCGCCGACATCGTCACGCGACACCTGACAGAACGGCTGACCCAGGAATGGGGGCAGGCTGTCGTCGTCGAGAACCGTGGCGGGGCCGGGGGCAATGTCGCTTCCGCCGAGGTCGCCCGCGCCGAGCCCGACGGCCACACCCTGCTGATCACCTCCAGCGCGGTGGCGATCAACCATCTCCTCTACGCGCGCATGCCGCTCGACACCTTCAAGGACCTCGCGCCCGTCGGCATGGGCATCACCGTGCCCAATGTCATGGTGGTGCCCGCCGGATCGGCCGACAAGACAGCCGCCGACCTTCTGGCAAGGGCGCGCGCCAACCCCGGCAAGCTCACCTACGGCTCGGCCGGCATCGGCTCGTCCATCCACATGGCCGGCGAATTGTTCAAGTATCTCGCCAAGGTGGACATGGTCCACGCGCCCTACCGCGGGGCGGGCCCGGCGATGAACGACCTGATCGGCGGCCGTCTTGACGTCATGTTCGATACGCTGACCGTCTCGGCCTCGCAGATCCGCGGCGGCACGATCCGCGCCCTCGGCGTCTCGACGAAGCAGCCGCTGCCCGAACTGCCGGGCGTGCCGGTCATCTCCTCCATCGTGCCCGGCTACGAGATGCAGTCATGGTTCGCCTTCTTCACGGCCGCGCGCACGCCGCCGGAGATCGTGGCAAAGCTGTCCACCGGTCTGAACAAGGCGCTGCACGATCCCGGCGTGGTGAAGCGCCTCGCCGAGATCGGCACCACACCGGTCGGCTCGACGCCGGAGGAACTCGCGGCCGCCATGCAGGCCGAGGTGAAGCTCTGGGAGCCGGTGATCCGCGCCGCTGACATCAAGATCAGCGGCTGACGTGCAGGCCCGCCGCAAGGCGGAAAGACGACGCGAAGCGGCCGAAGACGCCGCCCGTACTGAGGGAAACGCCAACCCCCCTGAAGGGGACATCAGAGGAGGCCCACGATGAGCACATTCAAGCCCACCCGCCGTACGGTCGTCGGCGGCATTGCCGCCGCGGCGACACTGGCGGCCCCGCAGGTCCGCGCCCAGTCCGGCGCCGTGAAGATCGGCTTCTCGATCTCCAAGACCGGCCCGAACGCCGGCGGCGCCAATGTCACGACGCTGCCGAACTACCAGATGTGGATGAAGGAGACGAACGAGGCCGGCGGCCTGAAACTGCCGGGCGGCCAGCGCCGGGTGATCGAGTTCGTCGAGTATGACGACCGCTCGCAGTCGGAAGAGGCGGTGCGCAACATCGAGCGCCTGGTCAACCAGGACAAGGTCGACCTGCTGCTGCCGCCATGGGGCACGGCGATGAACCTCGCGGTGGCGCCGTCCTTCAACCGCGGCGGCTTCCCGCATCTCGCCTCCACCTTCTTCGTGGAGCGGCAGCCGGAGCTGGTGAAGCGCTGGAACAACATGTTCCTGTTCCTCGACCGCCCGTCGACGGCGATCACCGCGCTCACCGACCTGCTGGCGACACTGAAGGACAAGGGTCTCGGCAACACGGTGGCGCTGGCCTCCGTGCAGGATCAGTTCGGCCTCGAGCTCGTCAGCGCCGCGCGAGCCGGCATCGCCAAGGCCGGCTTCCAGATCGTCATGGACCGCCAGTACCCGCCGGGCACCCAGGATCTCGCGCCGATCATCTCCGAGGCTGTCAGGCTGAAGCCCGACATGTTCCTCGCCTTCTCCTACCCGCCGGACACGCTGGCGCTGACCGAGCAGGCGCGCATCGGCGGCCTCAACCCGAAGGTGTTCTACACGGCGGTCGGCACCGCCTTCCCGCTCTACAAGCAGCGCTTCGGCGCCAATGCCGAGGGGGTGATGGGCATCGGCGGCGTCGACGTCACCAACCCGAAGATCAAGGACTACATCGCCCGTCACAACCGCATCGTCGGCCGCGAGCCGGACCGCTGGGCCTCGACGACGACCTACTCGACACTGCAGGTGCTCTCTCAGGCGATCGAGCGCGTCGGCCTCGACAAGGCGGCCATCATCCGCGACGTCGGCTCGCAGACCTTCGACACGATCCTCGGCAACATCAAGTTCCAGGACAACCAGCGTGTCGACCAGTGGTGGGTCGGCCAGTGGCAGCAGGGCGAGTTCGTCGCGCTGGCGCCGACCAAGGTCGGCGGCACCAAGGCGCCGGTCTTCCCGAAACCGGCCTGGCCGACGGCCTGATCGCGACAATCCGGTCCGCCGCCTCCGGGCGGCGGGCCGACACCTGGAGACGGTCCTGAATGTTTCTCGTCGACGTCATCCTGTCCGGCCTGATCCTCGGCGGCATCTATGCGCTGATCGCCATGGGGCTTACGCTCCAGTACGGCGTCGCGCGGATCATGAATCTCGCCTATGGCGAGTTCACCATCGCCGCCTCCTTCCTCGCCTATGTGCTGTTTACCGCAAGCGGGCTCAGCCCGATCCTGGCACTGGCTGTGGCGATGCCGCTGTCCTTCGTCCTGAACTGGGCGATCTACCGCGTGCTGATGACGCCGCTGGTTCGCCGGGCGAAATCGCCGGGGGCGCTCGAGGTCGATTCCATCCTCGCCACCTTCGGCCTGCTCTTCGTCGTTCAGGGCATCCTGCTGATGGTCTTCGGCGGCTCCTATGTCAGCTACTCCTACCTCGCCGTACCCGTGCAGATCATCGGCTCGACGGTGGCGCTGAACCGCCTGCTGGCGGCGGGCCTCGCCGTCGTCATCGCCCTCGGCCTCACCCTGTTCCTGATGCGCACCCGCATCGGCACGGCGATCCGCGCCGTCTCGGTCAATCCGGCCGCCGCTCCCCTGGTCGGCATCGACACCACCGCCTATGCCGCCTTCGCCTTCGGGCTCGGCGGGGCGCTGGTCGCCGCCTCGGGCGTGCTGGTCTCGATGTTCTTCACCTTCAACGCCGCCATGGGCGTGGTCTTCACCATGAAGGCGCTGATCGTCGTGATCATGGGGGGCGTCGGCAACATCTTCGGGGCGCTGGTCGCCGGCCTCATCCTCGGCCTCGCCGAGTCGCTCACCGCCGCCTTCCTCGACGGCGGCCTGACGCTCGCCGTCAACTTCGCCCTCTTCCTCGTCATCCTGCTGGTCCGGCCCACCGGCCTTTTCGGAAAGGCCGCGAGATGACCCTCAGGGACTGGACACTTCCCATCATTGTCCTGGCCGCCGCGGCGATCCTCGCGCCGCTGCCGGTCGTCGCCGGCTCCTACTGGATGGCGCTGCTCGTCAACATCCTGATGTATGCGACGCTGGCGACCGCCTGGGCTCTGTTCTCCGGGCCGACCCACTACGTGTCGCTCGCCACCGCCGCCTTCTTCGGTCTCGGCGCCTACACCATGGCCTTCCTCGGCGAGAAGCTGCCGCTGGCGCTGGTCTATCCGGTCGCCGCGCTCATCGGTGCCGTCGTTGCCACCGTCGTCGGCCTGTCGACGCTCCGGCTGTCAGGCGTCTATTTCGTCATCTTCACCTTCGGCCTTGCGGAACTCGTCCGCCAGCTCGTCACCTGGGGCGAGGCGAAATTCGGCGGCACGGTCGGGCGCTTCGTCTTCATCGACGTCACCCAGCAGGGCATCTACTGGATGCTGCTGGCGTTGCTCGTCGTCATTCTCCTCACCGGCTTCGCCATTCAGCGCTCCCGCCTCGGCTGGGCGCTGCGCGCCATCGGCGAGGACGAGACGGTCGCCCGCCACGCCGGCATCGACACCACCGTTTCCAAGGTCGCGGTCTTCGTCATCTCGGCCACCTGCATGACGGTGGTCGGCGCGATCATGGCTCCACGCTGGACCTATATCGACCCCTCCATCGCCTTCAACCCGATCATCTCCTTCCAGGTGCTGATCATGGCGCTGCTGGGCGGCGCGGCGCGGCTCTATGGACCCATCCTCGGCGTGGTGCCGCTCGCCATCCTGTTCGAGATCCTGCAGGCGAATTTCCCCAATGCCTTCTCGGTCCTCCTCGGCCTCTCCTTCCTGGCGATCGTCTATTTCGTGCCGAACGGCATCGTCGGCCTGATCGACCAGGGCCGCGGCGCCATCGCCCGGGTGGCTCGCCGCCGCCCGCATCCGGCGGAGTGACGCCATGCAGCCGCTGATCGAACTCCATGGCGTCTCCAAGAGCTTCGGCGGCCTGCGCGCCGTCGATGGCCTCACCGCCTCCATCCGCCGCGGCGAGGTGGTGGGCCTCGTCGGGCCGAATGGCTCGGGCAAGACCACGGCGCTCAACCTCATCAGCCGGCAACCTTCCGCCGATCAACGGCGCCATCGTCTTCGAGGGCACGCCACATCGAGCGTGAGGGCGCCCATCGCATCACCCGCGCCGGCATCGCCCGCACCTTCCAGCTGGTGCGCGTCATGCCGTACATGACGCTTGCCGAGAATGTCGCCATCGGCGCCATGTTCGGCGCCCGGCCCTGCGGGGCCGCGGAGGCGCAGGAGCGCGCCCTGCCGCTGCTGGCTCGCGTCGGCCTCGCCGCCCGTGCCGACGAGCGCGCCGCGAGCCTCACCTATATCGACCAGAAGCGGCTGGAACTCGCCCGGGCGCTGGCGGCCCAGCCGCAGCTCCTGCTGCTCGACGAATGGCTCGCCGGCCTCAATCCGACGGAGCTGAAGGAGGGCATCGCCCTCATCGCCTCGCTCGCCCGCGACGGCCTGACCATCGTCATGGTCGAGCATGTGATGGACGCGATCCGCGCGCTCTGCAGCCGCTGCATCGTCATGAATGCCGGCACCAAGATCGCGGAAGGCTCGCCGGCCGAGGCCCTCGGCGACCCCGCCGTCATCAAGGCCTATCTGGGGGACGACGACGATGCTTGAGGTCAGCCCGCCTGTCCGCCTGCCTACGGGCCGCACCGCGCCGTCGACAACGTCGCCCTGCATGTCGGCCGCGGCGAGACCGTCGCCATCCTCGGCGCCAACGGCGCCGGCAAGACGACGCTGCTGAAGGCGCTCGCCGGCCTGATGCCGGCGGGGCCGGGCACCTCGGTCACCTTCGAGGGGCTGCCGATCCGCGCCGCCGATCCACACCGCATCGTCGAGCAGGGCATCGCCCTCGTTCCCGAGGGGCGCGGCATCTTCGGCGACCTCACGGTGCGCGAGAACCTCATGCTCGGCGCCTTCCCGAAGCGCGCCCGCGCCCATGAAGCGGCCAGCCTCGACGACGTGCTGACGCTCTTTCCCCGCCTCGCCGAGCGGCTGTCGCAGCAGGTGCGCACCATGTCGGGCGGCGAGCAGCAGATGGTCGCCATCGGCCGGGCGCTGATGAGCCGGCCGAACCTCCTGATGCTGGACGAACCCTCGCTCGGCCTGTCGCCGGTGATGACCGGCGAACTCTTCAAGGGGCTGGCCGCCATCAAGGCGCGCGGCATGGCGATCCTGATCGTCGAGCAGAACGCGAGGCGGTGTCTGAAGCTCGCCGATCGCGCCTATCGTCATCGCCAACGGACGTATCGTCGGCGAGGGCAGGGCGAGCGACCTTGCCAACGATCCGCAGGTCGCCGCCGCCTATCTCGGCGGCGCGGTCCCGGCCAATGACGACGAGGCCATCGCCCCGCCGCCGATCTTCTCGCCACCGCCGTTCCGCCAGCGGCGAGGCGCCGCCCATCCCCGGCCTTCGCGGCCGCATCTGTTCCCGTGTCCTCGGAGAGTCCCATGAAGCACGTCAACCTGATGATCGATGCCCGCGAGATGGGCGCCGCCGACGGCCGCACCTTCGATCGCATCGACCCCGTCACCGGGGCGGTGGCGACCCGCGCCGCCGCCGCAACCGTCTCGGATGCCGTCGCCGCGGTCGACGCGGCCGCCGCCGCCTTCCCGGCCTGGTCGGCCCTCGGCCCCAACGAGCGCCGCGCGAAGCTCAACGCCGCCGCCGATCTCATGCAGCAGCGCGCCGAGGATTTCGTCGCCGCCATGATGAGCGAGACCGGCTCGACCAGGGGCTGGGCGATGTTCAACATCGGTATCGCCACCGGCATGCTGCGCGAGGCTGGCGCCATGACGACGCAGATCACCGGCGACGTCATCCCCACCGACAAGCCGAACAACCTGGCGCTTGCGGTGCGCCAGCCGGTCGGCGTCATCCTCGGCATCGCGCCGTGGAATGCCCCCGTCATCCTTGGCGTGCGCGCCATCGCCATGCCGCTCGCCTGCGGCAACACCGTCGTGTTCAAGGCCTCCGAGCAGTGCCCGGCGACGCACCAGCTCATCGGCCAGGTGATGCGCGATGCGGGCCTGCCGGCGGGCGTCGTCAACGTCGTCACCAATGCACCGGCCGACGCCGCCAAGGTGGTCGAGACCCTCATCGCCCACCGTGCGGTGAAGCGCGTCAACTTCACCGGCTCCACCCATGTCGGCCGCATCATCGCCGAGACGGCGGCGCGCTACCTCAAGCCCGCCCTGCTCGAACTCGGTGGCAAGGCGCCGCTCGTCATTCTCGACGACGCCGACCTCGACGAGGCGGTGAAGGCGGCCGCCTTCGGCGCCTTCATGAACCAGGGCCAGATCTGCATGTCGACCGAGCGCATCGTGGTCGACGCCAAGGTGGCCGATGCCTTCGTCGAGAAGTTCGCCGCCAAGGCAAAGTCGCTGCCCTATGGCGACCCGCGCTCCGGCAATGTCGTACTGGGTTCGATGGTCTCGGCGGAAGCCGCCAGGCGCGTCAAGACGCTGATCGACGATGCGACGGGCAAGGGTGCTGCCCTTGCCGCCGGCGGCTCGCTGGATGGCACGATCATGCCGGCGACCATCCTCGACAAGGTCACGCCGTCGATGCGCATCTATGGCGAGGAGAGCTTCGGACCGGTGGTGACGATCGTCCGGGTCAGCGGCGACGAAGAGGCCATCCGCATCGCCAACGACACGGAATACGGTCTCTCGGCCGCCGTCTTCTCCCGCGACATCGGCCGCGCCCTCGGCGTCGCCAAGCGCATCGAGAGCGGCATCTGCCACATCAATGCGCCGACGGTGCACGACGAGCCGCAGATGCCCTTCGGCGGCGTCAAGGCGTCGGGCTATGGTCGCTTCGGCGGCAAGGCGGGAATCGACGCCTTCACCGAGTTGCGCTGGATCACCATCCAGACCGGCCCGCGCCCCTATCCGTTCTGACGTGCCTGCCTTCCGGAGACCTGCATGACCGAAGACATCATCGAGCGCCTCGCCATCCGCGACCTCGTGGAGAACTGGGCGCTGTGGCGCGATGCCGGCGACTGGGACCGCTTCCTCACCTGCTGGCATTCAGACGGGCGGATGAACGCGACCTGGTACCAGGGCCCGGCGGCCGATTTCATCCGGGCAAGCCGCGAGGGCTGGGCCAAGGGCGTGTCGATCCTCCACTTCCTCGGCGGCACGACCATCGATCGCGAGGGCAACCGCGCCATCGCCCAGACCAAGATGACCATCTCGCAGAGGGGACCCGTCGACGGCGTGCTCTGCGACGTCGTCTGCACCGGGCGCTTCTACGACTTCATCGAGAAGCGCGACGGGCGCTGGGGCGTGGTCCTGCGCCAGCCGATCTACGAGAAGGACCGGCTCGATCCCGTTCTCCCCGATGCGAAGCTGTCGCTGGACCCGGACCTGCTCCAGCAATTCCCCGAAGGCTACCGGCACCTCGCCTATATCCAGACCAAGATCGGCTACACCGTGAAGCGCGACATGCCGGGCCTGCGCGGCCCCGAGGTCGAGGCGCTCTACCGCCGCGGCAAGGCCTGGCTCGGGGGCGGTCCGGCGGAGTGACCGGGCAGGCGGCCTCACCTCAACGTGAACCCGCCACCCGTAACCCCTTGCGGCCCGACCGCGTATGGCATGACATCAGGCTCATCGAGGGTACTGCATGCTGCCGTGGAACGACCGGGCGGGAAACCTGTCCGTCCTGAAGCTGACCGTCTTCCTGGGGGTTATCGCGCCCGGCGTCTGGATCGCCTTCCAGGCGGCGACCGGCACGCTCGGCTCCAAGCCGATCACCTCGGCCATCCACCAGTCCGGTGACTGGGCGGTGCGGCTGCTGCTGCTGTCGCTGCTGGTCACGCCGCTGCGCTTCATCGCCGACTGGCCGAAGCTGATCCTCGTGCGTCGCATGATCGGCGTCGCCGCCGCGGCCTATGCGCTGGCGCACCTGCTGTTCTACGTGGTCGAGCAGGCCTTCGATCTGCAGAAGGTGGCGAGCGAGATCATCCTGCGCTTCTACCTGACCATCGGCTTCATCGGTCTCGTCGGTCTTCTGGTGCTGTCGGCGACCTCCACCGACGCCATGATCCGTCGCATGGGCAGTTCGGCCTGGAATCGCCTGCATCTCCTGACCTACCCCATCGCCTTCATCGCCATCTGGCACTTCTTCCTGCAGACGCGGCTCGACGTGTCGCAGCCCGTGCTGATGCTGGGCTTCTTCGTCTGGCTGATGGGCTTTCGCCTGATGCGGCGGCTGGGGATTGCGGTCGCGCCGTTGCAACTCGCCGGCATGGCCCTCATATCCGGCGTCGCAACGGCTCTGCTCGAGGCGCTGTGGTATGCGACCCGCACGGGCGTCATGGCTTCGCGGGTTCTCGCCGCCAACCTCGACATCAGCTTCGGCTTGCGGCCCGCCCTCTGGGTGGCCATCGCCGGCCTCGCCCTGGCGGCCATCGGCCTCGTCCGTCTGCGGGGCAGGCGGGAGGGATCCCGGGGCCGCCGCGCCGTCGCGGCGGAGTGAGCCATGTCGCTGCTGACCAGATTGACCGCCCTGTTCGGACTGAAGGGAGATGACACCGATGACCGTCGCCACCAGAACCTATCCCGTGACGAAGACTGACGAGGAATGGCGCCGCATCCTCACGCCCGAGCAGTACCAGGTGCTGCGCGGCCATGGCACGGAGCGGCCCGGCAGCTGCGCCCTCAACCACGAGAAGCGCGCCGGCACCTTCTCCTGTGTGGGATGCGGCCAGGACCTCTTCGTCGCGGCGAAGAAGTTCGAGAGCGGCACGGGCTGGCCGAGCTTCGACCAGCCGCTGCCCGGCTCGGTGGAGGAGACCGTCGACCGATCCTGGGGCATGGTGCGCACCGAGGTGCACTGCTCGAACTGTGGCGGCCATCTCGGCCACGTTTTCCCCGACGGGCCGCCGCCGACCGGGCTGCGCTACTGCATCAACGGTGTGGCGCTGAACTTCACGCCGGCCTGAGGCCGCTCAGGGCAACGCGCCATTAAGCGGCGGGTGAGACTGTGAGGGACCAACCGGTCCCTTACCGTCCCTTGCCCGCCGACCGAGCCCTGCAGCATGACCTCGCCCGCCGCTCCGCCGCCGATCGACCGCGAGAAGGCCCTGATCGACGTGACGCGCGTCATCGTCGCCAGCGCGCTGACCATCGGATCGGTCCTGCTGACCGCCTTCGGCTTCGTCGAGCGCATGGTGGGCATCGACCGCATCGCCACAGACCGCCGGTTTGCGCTGCTGGCTCTCATGCCCGGGGCCGCGGCTCTCGCTTTCCTTGCCAGCGGCCGGGCGCTCGGCGCGCTCTACGACGTCAGCGTGCCGCCGCGAGACATCCGCGCCTGGCAGCGCGCCCTGCTGCGCTTCACCGACATCTCCGGCGCCTACGGCCTCTTCGCCGTGGTCATTTCCGGCCTGGTCGGTGTCGCGACCTTCCTGTCCATCGCCCTTGTGCTGGACCTCAGGCTCGTCATCCTGTCGAGCCTGAGCGGCCTGCTCGCCTTCAGTGTGGCGTTGTCCGGCATGATGATGCGCTATTCGCCGCGCCGCCGGCTGATCGACCTGGCGCTGGCCGTGTCGATCGTCGTCGCGATGGTCCTCGACCAGATCGTCTGATCAGAGCACCACCCCCGCCGCATCCATCAGGTGCATGTGGTTGAGGTTGGCGGCGAGCCGCATCGGCTGGCCGTCGGCAGCGCCGGCATTCGGGTTGACGCGGCCGCACAGCGCTTCCCCGGCGACGGTGAAATAGACCAGCGTCTCGTTGCCCATCGGCTCGATCACGTCGAGCGTGATGTCGAAGGGCGCGACGCCCGGCTCCATCGTCGCCGATGTCTCGGTGATGTGCTCGGGTCTTAGGCCCAGCACCAGCCCTTGGCCTTGCCGGCCAGCGGCTTGTAGCGCTCCGTGCGGCTTGCCGGCACCGGCAGGACGATCGACCCGTTGATGTGCAGGTTGCAGCGCCTCCGGAGGCCTGCTCCAGCTTGCACCGGCACGAAGTTCATTGCCGGTGAACCGATGAAGCCGGCGACGAAGCTTGCGTCTTCGGATGATGGTAGAGCTCGTTCGGCGGGCCGATCTGCTCGATCCGGCCGTTGTTCATCACCACGACGCGGTCGGCGAGGGTCATGGCCTCCACCTGGTCGTGGGTGACGTAGACGGTGGTGGTGCGCACCTTCAGGTGCACCTTCTTGATCTCGGTGCGCATCTGCACGCGCAGCTTTGCGTCGAGGTTCGACAAGCGGCTCGTCGAAGAGGAAGACCTTGGGATTGCGCACGATGGCGCGGCCCATAGCGACGCGCTGGCGCTGGCCGCCGGACAAGCTGCCTTCGGCTTGCGCTCTCGAGCAGTTCCTTGATGTCGAGGATGCGCGCCGCCTCGTCCACCCGCGCCTTGATCTCGGCCTTCGGATAGCGCTTCAGGCGGCAGGCCGAACGCTCATGTTCTCCGCCAGCCGTTCATGTGCGGATAGAGCGCGTAGTTCTGGAACACCATGGCGATGTCCCGGTCCTTCGGCGGCACGTCGTTGACGACGTCGCCGTCGATGGCGATGTCGCCGCCGGAAATGTCCTCGAGCCCCGCGATCATGCGCAGCGTCGTCGACTTGCCGCAGCCGGAAGGTCCGACCAGCACCACGAATTCCTTCGTCGGCGATGTCGAGGTTGATGCCGCGGACGGCTTCCACGTCGCCGTAGCGTCTTGACGACGTTCCTGCAGTGTTACGCCGTGCCATGTGTACCCCCGTCAGCCCTTGGTCGCGCCGGCTGTCAGGCCTGCGATGTAGTAGTCCATGAGGAAGGCGTAGATGATGAGCGGCGGCAGCGCTCCGAGCAGCGCGCCCGTCATGATCTGGCCCCATGCGAAGACGTCGCCGCGGATCAGCGTCGTGATGATGCCCGACCGGCAGCACCAGCTGGTCCAGCCGACGTGGTGAAGGCCAGCGGATAGAGGAACTGCGCCCAGCTGACCGTGAAGGCGAAGATGGTCGCCGCGATGATGCCCGGCAGGGCGACGGGCACGAAGATGCGCGTCAGCGTCTGGAACCACGTGGCGCCGTCGATGATCGCCGCCTCGTCCAGTTCCTTCGGGATGGAGGCGAAGTAGCCGATCATGATCCAGGTGCAGAACGGCACCGTCAGCGTCGGATAGACGACAAGCAGCACCCACCAGCGGTTCAGCAGCTGGATGCCGGTGACCTCGTGGAACACCGCGAACATCTTGAACAGCGGGATGAACAGCAGCGTGTCCGGCACGAGGTAGGTGAGGAACACGCCCGTCGCCAGCGTCGCCGAGCCCCAGAACCGCATGCGCGACAGGGCGAAGGCAGCGGGGATCGAGATCAGCATGGTGATTGTCACCACGAAGACCGAGACGATCACCGAGTTCTTGAAGAAGACGAGATACTCGCGCTTGGTCAGCAGCTCGACATAGTTCGACAGGGTGGGGTTGTAGACCCACCAGGGGTTCGTCGCCGCCGAGATTTCCGCGCTGGTCTTCAGCGAGGTGATGAACATGTAGATGGGCGGCAACAGGAAGAAGGCCGCGAAGATGACGAGGAAGAAGTAGGACCAGCGCAGTGCCCAGGTCCTGTCTCGGCTCATCGAGCCATATTTCACCTTGCGCGTCGGGGCGCCCTTGTCGGGGGTGATGGTCGCCGCGGTCATGCCTCGTTACCCCGCTGGTTGATGTCACGCAGGATGAAGACTGCGGCGATGGCCAGGATCGGCACCATGAACAGCGAGACGGATGCGCCGAGAGGGATGTCGCCACCCTCGATGCCGAGCCGGAACGCCCATGTGGCGAAGAGGTGCGTCTGGTCGAGCGGACCGCCCGCCGTGAGCACCCGGACGATGTCGAAATTGGCGAAGGTGACGATGGTGGAGAACAGCGCCGTAATGGCGATGATGTTCCGCATCATCGGCAGCGTCACGTACCAGATGCGCTGCCACCAGTTGGCCCCGTCGATCTCGGCCGCCTCGTAGAGCTGGTCCGGCACCGATTTCAGCGCCGCCAGATACATGATCATGAAGAAGGGTGCGCCGACCCAGATGTTGACGAGGATCACCGAGAACCGCGCCCAGCTGGCGTCCCCCGTCCACGGGATGCGGCCGAGGCCCATGCCGGTCAGCACGTAGTTGAAGGCGCTGTAGGAGGGATCGAACAGCCAGAGCCAGGCGAGCGTCGACATGGCGGGCGGGATGACCCAGGGGATCAGCAGCATGCCGCGCCACTTGCGCTGGCCCTTGGCCGGGATGTTGTGGACGAAATGGGCGATGATGAAGCCGAGCAGCGCCTTGAAGATCACCGCGGTGATGGCGAAGAGGCAGGACTGGTAGACGACCTTCCAGAAGGTCTCGCGGGTGAACAGGAACTGCATGTTGCCGAAGGGCATGCGCGTGCAGATGGCGTCCGGCAGCCAGGAGCAGTTGCGCATCCAGGCCACGCTCGTCATCGATTTCCTGAGCGTCGACAGGTAGATGGCGTAGAAGGCCGGGTAGATCACCAGAACCGCGATGAGCAGGATCAGCGGCAGGGCCATCAGGAAGGCGATGGTCGACTTGCGCTGGAAGAAGCGTCTCACCGCATTGGGCTTGACCGTGGCCCGGCTGGCCGGGGGCGTGGTCGAAAGGGCTGCATCTGCCATCAGGTCGAAGCCTCGCAGTCTGGTCGTTCGGATCGAACAGGTGACGCTTTCCCGCGGCGGCACGCTCGTCGCGCGCCGCCGTCGCTATCGGAGGGGCACGGGGGCGCCCCTCGACCGTTGCGGAATCCCTGCGTGGATCAGCCGCGCAGGAAGCCTTCCACCTCGCTCTCGGCCCAGGAGAGCGTGCGCTCCATGGGCTCGCCCTGCAGGTGCCGGACGATCATCTTCGTCAGTGTCGCCTGGCTGTAGATCTGCTGGGCGATCTTCGGCGGCGCCGGCGAGGCGGCGATCGACAGGGTCTGGTGGTTGTGCGGGTTGGGGTAGTGGTAGAGCGTGCCCTTCGGCGGCCCTTCCTCGGCCCAGGTCGGAAGCGTCGTCAGCTTCTCGAACGAGGGAATGTCGTAGCCGGCCGAGGCCGCCACGAACTTCGCCACGGCATCCGGCTGAGACAGCGCCACGAGCAGGCTCTTGGCGGCCGACTTGTTCGTCGAGAACGACCAGATGTTCCAGAAGTAGGGCAGGAACGGCGAGAACCGTCCCTTCGGCCCCGCAGGCATGCCGTGGGTCCAGCACTGGGCGGCGATCTGCGGCGCGTCACGCTTGGCGACCGCCCAGGCGCTCGGCGGGTTCATGATCAGCGCGCCGCGGCCCGAGACGAGCCAGCGGTTGTTGGAGCCGTCGTCCCAGGCCGGCGCATCGGCCGGATAGAACTTGGCGACCTTCACGCAGTACTCCAGCGCCTGGCGCACGGCGTCCGATTTCACCGTCAGCTCGCCCTTGGCGTCGACCAGCGCCGCGCCGAAGGACTGGAAGAAGGCGCCGGCCGTGTCGACCGAGTCCGTCGTCTCGCCGAGGCCGACGCCGAAGGGCACGCCGGCCTTGTGGCAGGCCTCGGCCGCCTTCAGATAGGCATCCATGTTCCAGGCATCGGCCTTTGGCGCCGCGCCGGCCGGATACATCGCCTGGATGTCGATGCCGGCATGCTGCTTCAGGAGATCGATGCGGGTGCACGGCCCCTTGATCTGCGAGCCGATGGTCGCCGGCACGCCGAGCCACTTGTCGCCGGCGCGGCCGAGATACTGCACCGTTCCGTTCACCTGGCCGCTCTGGCCGATGAGCTGGGTCATGATGTCGTTGCAGGGCTCGAGCTGGTCGGCATGGGCCTGCGGCCACCAGGTCGGCATCGCGAGGATGTCGTGGCCGGATTTCGCCTGCGCCTCGGCGGCGATGGTCAGGAGGTTCTTGTTACCCTGCGAGGGAATGTAGTCGATCGTCAGCTCGACCTTCTCCTTCGCCGCCCAGGCCTGGGCAACGTCGGTCGACGCCTTGTTCGCGCCGGGTACCCAGTGGTCCCACAATCCGATCGACAGCTTGCCGGCCGCATGGGCGTGGCGGACGAAGGGCGTGGCGAGCGCCGCGGTGGTGATCGCCGTCGCTGCCAGGAACCGGCGGCGACTCAGGGTCTGTCTGCGCATGGTTGATCCTCCCGATGACGGTCGCGGCGCAAGGCCGCCCAGAGTCGACGCCGTGCCGAGCTTGTTGTGCATCTGTCGCAACCCTGTCCCTGCGGGAGAGGGGAGCCTGTGCCAGCTTGGGCGCTTGGATCAGTAAACGACAAAAATCGATTTAGTCCTAGATACGGATACTCACTCAGTCCGAGAAATGATCATGCAGCGCACAATAATCGCCGATTTGTATGATACCGATTTGTTGTGCCATGCAGCGTGAAGACTCGTTCCCTTCTAGGGAACGCTGGCGACGCCTTGTTGCGCTGCATCCAGGCGGCTCCTTCGGCTCGGAGGAGGATTGGTTGCGTCGCACCCTCCGGCAGGCCTGCGGCGGGGCGTCGCGGCTGCTCTGCAGGCATCTCCATGAACCCCTCGAGTCGGACCTGAGGTGACCCTGACCTGCGGAAGATTCCTGCCGGGTCATCGACATATCGTCTCAATTCTGTTCAGACTTGCTCAAAGGTGGAGACCCGCCGCCAGAGCGGGCCAGCCTGTGTCGATCGGAAGTTCAGCGCATGCGCGCATCGCGTCTCGCCGTGCCTGCCGGGCTGGAACGCCAACCGATCGGCGTTTGCAGTATGGGAGGACATGCGTGAAGCCGACGGATATCACCGATCCGAACTACTTTCACAAAGTCGTCGATTGCCAGTGGGCCTGCCCGGCGCACACGCCGGTCCCCGAATACATCCGCCGGATCGCGGCGGGGGACTACACGGGCGCCTATCTCATCAACTGGAAATCCAACGTCTTTCCCGGAATTCTGGGGCGCACCTGTGACCGCCCCTGCGAGCCGGCCTGCCGCCGCGGCCGCGTCGAGGACGAGCCGGTCGCCATCTGCCGGCTGAAGCGCGTCGCCGCCGACAACAAGAACGGCGTCGCCGCCTACATGCCGAAGCCCCCCGAGCAGCGGAACGGCAAGCGCATCGCCTGCATCGGGGCGGGGCCCGCCTCGCTGACGGTGGCGCGCGACCTGTCCCCGCTCGGATACGAGGTCACCGTCTTTGACGGCGAGGCCAAGGCCGGCGGCTTCATGCGCTCGCAGATCCCGAAGTTCCGCCTGCCCGACAGCGTCATCGACGAGGAGGTCGGCTTCGCCCTTTCCGCCGGCGCGGTGTTCCAGGCGAACCGGCGCATCGACAGCCTGAAGGCGCTGCTGACCGAGGGCTATGACGCGATCTTCGTCGGCACCGGCGCGCCGCGTGGCCGCGACCTCGACCTGCCGGGCCGCAGGGAGGCCGCCGCCAACATCCATCTCGGCATCGACTGGCTGGCCTCGGTCGCCTTCGGCCACGTCACCGAGATCGGCCGGCGGGTCATCGTCCTCGGTGGCGGCAACACCGCCATGGACTGCTGCCGCTCCTCCCGCCGCCTCGGTGGCGACGAGGTGAAGGTCATCGTCCGTTCCGGCTTCGACGAGATGAAGGCGTCTCCCTGGGAGAAGGAGGACGCGATGCACGAGGGCATCCCGATCCTCAACTTCATGGTGCCCAAGACCTTCGAGCACGAGAACGGCCGCCTCACCGGCATGACCTTCGAGAAGGTCGAGGCGGTCTATGACGACAAGGGCCGCCGCAGCCTCGTCCCCACCGGCGAGCCGGACGTGCTGGTGCCCTGCGACGACGTCCTCATCGCTGTCGGCCAGGAGAATGCCTTCCCCTGGATCGAGGCGGACGCCGGCATCGCCTTCGACAAATGGGGCCTTCCGGTGCTCGGCAAGGACGACGCTTCCGAGTCGTCGCATGCCGAACGTCTTCTTCGGCGGCGACGTCGGCCTTCGGCCCGAAGAACATCATCACCGCCGTGGCCCATGGCCACGAGGCCGCGATCTCCATCGACGCCTATTGCCGTGGCGCGCCGGTCAGCGACCGACCGCCTCCGATGATGAACCTCATCAGCCAGAAGATGGGCATCCACGAATGGTCCTATGACAACGCCATAGCGCTCGACGAGCGCTACAAGGTGCCGATGGTCGCCAACGAGGTGGCGCTGAAGGACATTCGCCAGGAGGTCGAGCTCGGCTACGACTTCAAGCTCGGCCACGCCGAGGCGCAGCGCTGCCTCAACTGCGACGTCCAGACGGTGTTCGCCGGCGAAGCTCTGCATCGAGTGCGACGCCTGCGTCGACATATGCCCGATGGACTGCATCACCTTCACCGGGGACGGCGAGGAGGAGGACCTGCGGGGCAGGCTCAACGCTCCGGCGGGGAATCACGATCAGGCGCTCTACCTCCAGGACGGGCTGAAGACCGGCCGCGTCATGGTCAAGGACGAGGACGTCTGCCTTCACTGCGGGATGTGTGCCGAGCGCTGCCCGACGGGCGCCTGGGACATGCAGAAATCCCTCATCGAGATGACACATGCGGGGCACGGATGCCGCATCGCAGACGCCGTGAATGATTTCGTCATCCAGTTTCGCCAATGTGAACGGATCCGGCTCGGCGAGTGCCAACCAGCTGTTCGCTCGCTCGGTCATGCGCATGGGCGTGCCCATCAGCGCCGCGCAACATCTTTCCCTCCAACATCCAGGGCCTTCCGACCTGGTACGAGGTGAGGGTGACGGAGGCGGGCCACCTCGGCGCCCGCGGCGGCACCGACATGATGGTGGCGATGAACCCCCAGACCTGGGACAAGGACATCGCCTCCATCGAGACCGGCGGCTATCTCTTCTACGATTCATCCAGGCCCATGCCGCCCGAGAAGTTCCGCGACGACATCGTCGTGCTAGGCATGCCGTTGACCGATATCGTCAACCGCACCTACACCGACCCGCGCCAGCGCCAGCTGTTCAAGAACATCATCTATGTCGGCGCGCTGGCGGCCCTTCTCGACATCGCCATCGACGAGGTCGAGAAGCTGATCGGCGAGCAGTTCAAGGGCAAGGACAAGCTGATCGCGCCGAACATCAAGGCGCTGCACATCGGCTACGACTATGCGCGCGATCATTTCTCCTGCCCCATCGGCCTCAGGGTGCGCCGCGCCGACCGCATCGGCGACCGCATCTTCATGGAGGGCAATGCAGCCGCGGGGCTCGGTGCCGTCTATGGCGGCGCCACCGTCTGCGCCTGGTACCCGATCACCCCTTCGACCTCGCTGGCCGAAGCCTTCGAGAGCTACTGCAAGCGCCTGCGCGTCGATGCCGACACCGGCGAGACAGCGCTACGGCATCGTCCAGGCCGAGGACGAGCTCGCCTCCATCGGCATGGTGATCGGTGCGGGCTGGAACGGCGCACGCGCCTTTACCGCCACCTCCGGCCCCGGCATCTCGCTGATGACAGGAGTTCCTCGGCCTCGCCTATTTCGCCGAGATCCCGGCAGTGCTCTTCGACGTGCAGCGCGGCGGACCCTCCACCGGCATGCCGACACGCACCCAGCAGTCGGATCTCATGCTCTGCGCCTATGCCTCGCACGGCGACACCAAGCACGTCATGCTGTTCCCGCGCGACCCGCACGAGGCCTTCGTCTTCGGTGCCGAGGCTTTCGACCTCGCCGACCGACTGCAGACGCCGATCTTCGTCATGCTCGACCTCGATATCGGCATGAACCAGCATCTCTGTGCGAGCCGCTGCGAATGGGACGATTCCCGCGTCCTCGACCGCGGCAAGGTGATGACGGCGGAAGAGCTCGAGGCAGGTCGCGACTTCGGCCGCTATCTCGACGTCGACGGAGACGGCATCCCCTACCGCACCTATCCCGGCACCCACCCGACGCGCGGCGCTCGTTCTTCACCCGCGGAACGTCGCGCGACCGTTACGCCCGCTACACCGAGGAGGGCGGTCCCTATGTCGACAACATGGAGCGCCTGCTGAAGAAGTTCGAGACGGCGCAAGTCGCTCGTCCCGGCTCCGGTGCTGATGCGGGGCGCCCAGCCGACGCGCATCGGCGTCATCCACTACGGCTCGACCGGGCCGTCGATGGACGAGGCGGTGAAGCTTCTCGCCGCCGACGGCGTCCATGTCGATGCGCTGCGTGTCCGCGGCTTCCCCTTCTCGCACGAGGTGACCGACTTCATCGCCGCGCACGAGATCGTCTTCGTCGTCGAGCAGAACCGCGACGCCCAGTTGCGGTCCCTGCTGATGATCGAATGCGGCATCGACCCGGCCCAGCTCGTGCCCGTCCTCCACTTCGACGGTACGCCCATCACCGCGCGCTTCATCCGCAAGGAGATCGCGGCCAAGGCCGCCGTCGTCTCCTCGCCGCAGAAGCGGCAGGTCCTGTCCTGACACCGGAATCTTCGCCATGACCTATCTCGCCAAGCCGAAGTTCCACCACCCGAAGATCGAGACCAACGATCTCGGCTTCACCCACCGCGACTACGAGGGCGCCATCTCGACGCTCTGCGCGGGGTGCGGCCACGACTCGATCTCCTCCGCCATCATGCGGGCCTGTTTCGAGCTGTCGCTGCCGCCGCACCGCATCGCCAAGCTCTCCGGCATCGGCTGCTCGTCGAAGACGCCGACCTACTTCCTCGGCCAGAGCCACGGCTTCAACTCGGTCCACGGCCGCATGCCTTCGGTGCTGACGGGAGCGAACCTCGCCAACCGCGACCTCATCTATCTCGGTGTCTCGGGCGACGGCGATTCAGCCTCGATCGGCTTCGGCCAGTTCGCCCACGCCATCCGGCGCGCGGTGAACATGGTCTACATCGTCGAGAACAACGGCGTTTACGGCCTGACCAAGGGCCAGTTCTCGGCCACCTCCGACAAGGGCTCGAAGAGCAAGAAGGGCGTGGCCAATCCGGATTCGCCCATCGACCTCGCCGCCATGGCGCTGCAACTCGGCGCGAGCTTCGTTGCCCGCTCCTTCTCCGGCGACAAGGACCAGCTCGTGCCGCTGATCAAGGCCGCCCTCGAGCACGAGGGGGCCGCCTTCATCGACGTGATCTCTCCCTGCATCGCCTTCAACAACCACGAGGGCTCGACCAAGAGCTTCGATTATGTGCGCGCCCACAACGAGGCGCTGAATGCGCTCGATTTCGTGACGACGCGGGCGCCGATCACCACCGAATATCCGGAAGGGGCGGCGCAAGACGTGCGTCTCCACGACGGCTCTGTGATCCGGCTGCGCAAGCTCGCCTCGCACTACGACGTCACCGATCGTGGCGCCGCAATGGCCTATCTGCACGAGGTAGCGACCAGCGGCGAGATCGCCACCGGCCTCATCTATCTCGACGAGACGGCGAGCGACATGCATGCCCGGCTCGGAACGGCGAAGAAGCCGCTCAACGCCATGTCCGACCGCGATCTGGTACCGGGCGCCGCGGCGCTGGCGAAGATCAATGCGGGGTTGCGCTGAATGGACGTCCGGGCGCTTCTGGAGACCTTCGACGCGGCCGTCTCCAGGCGCGAGGGCCGTTTGCTCGCCGCCGTTTTCACGGAGGACGGCGTCTATCACGATGCCTTCTACGGTGCCTTCGAGGGCCGCGCGCGCATCGCCGAGCTGGTCGACGATTGGTTCTACCGCACGGCGGAAGACTTCCGCTGGGACTTCCACGACCCCGTCAGCGACGGCCGCATCCTCTATGCGCGCTACACCTTCTCCTACCGCTCGACTCTGCCCGAGGCCCAGGGGGCCCGGGCGATGTTCGAGGGTGTTGCGATCATGCGCCTCAGGGACGGGAAGATCGCCGACTACCGCGAGGTGGCGGACACCGGTCCGGCCTTCGTCGATCTCGGCTTCGTGCCCGAGCGCATCGCCAAGATCCTCGGCCGCCAGGGTGCGGCGCTGAAGGCGCGCGACGAGATGAAGCGCCACCTCGGCTAGGGGGCAAGCCTGCTCCCGTTTCGGGGAGGCGGCACAGCCTGCCCCGGCGCAACCCAGCCATCCACCCGAGTTGGCCTTCCCGTCCTCAATTCAATCGTTCAGATTGGCCCGATGTGCCGCGCCGCGAGAGCGCGGAAGGGAGGCTGCGTCCATGTTCGAATTCATCTGGCGATCCGTCGTGCTCGGCGTCGCGGCCACTGCGCTGCTCGATGTCTGGGCGATGTTCCTGCAGCGCGCCTTCGGCATTCCCCCCGCCAACTGGGCCCTGGTCGGGCGCTGGGTCGGCCATCTGCCGCGCGGCCGCTTTGTGCATGACGACATCGGCCAGGCCGAGCCGGTACCGAACGAACTCGCCATCGGCTGGGTGTTCCACTACGCCGTCGGCATCGCCTTCGCGGCGGCCCTTCTCGCCATCTGGGGCCTCGGCTGGGCGCGCATGCCGACCCTGATCCCGGCGCTGATCGTCGGCTACGTCACCATCGGCTGCGGCTGGTTCATCCTCCAGCCCGGCATGGGCGCCGGCGTTGCCGCCTCGAAGCGCGCCAATGCCATGCAGATCCGCATGCTCAACATCCTCGGCCATACGGTCTTCGGCCTCGGCCTCTATTTCGCGGCCCTTCTGACGCGCTGAGGCGCCTCGGTCCGGGCGCGGTCTGCCGCCATCTCATCGGTGATCCAGCCGATGAAGGCCTCGATCTGCGGGCGCGCCCGGTCCTCGCGCCTGTAGACGAGACGGTGCGCGACGGCGGTGACCCCGAGCGTGCCGAAGGGGGCGACCAGCTCCCCCGCCGCCAGCATGTCCCCGGCCTGCAGCGTCGATTCCAGCATGAGCCCGAGCCCGTCGCGCGCCGCCATCAACCCGAGATAGGCGCGGTCGAAGGTCATGCCACGG
Organism: Phreatobacter sp.; assembly: GCA_965284145.1. Taxonomy (GTDB): domain Bacteria; phylum Pseudomonadota; class Alphaproteobacteria; order Rhizobiales; family Phreatobacteraceae; genus Phreatobacter. The sequence continues at coordinate 402,421 of CBDIRH010000003.1, read as the reverse complement.
CGCGCCAGCATCACATGCGGCGCATGGCGGGCGATCCACTGGTCCCACTGCACGACGCTGCGCACGGAGTGGATGAGCGGCACGGCGCTGATGTCCTCCACCCTTGCGAGGCCGTGGCGTGCCACGAACTCCGGGCTGGCGAGCGGCATGACCGTCTCTTCGCAGAGGACAAGCCCCTCGCAGGCCTCGGGAACCGGGCGGTTGTACTGGATGTCGATCATGAAGCCGTCGTCGCCGAGCTTGGCCGGCTCGTGGCCTGCGAACAGCGTCAGGTCGATCTCCGGGTGGCGGGCGCGGAACGAGGGCAGACGCGGCACCAGCCAGAGGGTGGCGAGGCTCGGCGCCGAATGCAGCATCAGCCGCTGCACCGATCCCTCCGAGGCGAAACGGCTCGTCGCCACGGCGATACGGGTGAAGCTCTCGCCGAGGGCGTTGGCATAGGCCACCGCGTCCTCGGTGGGCTGCACCGTCCTGTTGCGGCGCACGAACAGCGGCTTGCCGAGAATGTCCTCCAGCAGGCGGATCTGGTGGCTGACCGCCGAGGGCGTGACATTGAGCTGAGCGGACGCGCCGGCAAAGCTCCCCGTGTCCATCACGGCCGTGAAGGTCTGGAGGCATTTCAGGGGCGGCATGCCACCGATCATCGGTGAATTCTCCTCGTCGATTTCACCAGTTTATTTCGTTTTCGTGAAAATCATATCCTTGTTAGCGTTCCCTCAAGACACGTCGACGGCCCGGTCAACAGGGTCGCGGGGAGGATGCAAGGAATGCCGCACGGGATGCGGCGCCAGCAGCGCAGGTGTGCCGTGCGGCCACCGCGCCGCCGCCTGTCCGCAGCTCTGGATCAGCCCGCGACGGTCCCCGGCGCATCGCGCCGCGTTCAGAGCTGTCAGAGGACGACCGTCGCATGAACCTTCATCGGATGCTTCTCGAGCGCAAGGCGGCCGGCCGCCCGGTCACCGTCGGCCTCATCGGCGCCGGCAAGTTCGGCACCATGTTCGCCAGCCAGTGCCGCCTCACCGACGGCATGCACCTGGTGGCCGTGGCCGATCTCAACACCGCCCGCGCCCGCTCCCAGCTGAAGCTTGGCTCCTGGCCGGAGGAGCAGTATGCCGCCTCCTCCATCGACGATGCCTTGAAGACCGGTCGCACGGCGATCCTCGACAATGCCGACCTCGTCGTCACCCACCCCGCCATCGAGGTGATCATCGAGGCCACGGGTGATCCCGGCGCCGGCATCCGCTTCGCCATCAAGGCGATCGAGAACGGCAAGCACATCGTCATGGTCAATGTCGAGGCGGACGCCGTCGCCGGCCCCATCCTCGCCCGCAAGGCCAAGGCCGCCGGCGTCGTCTATTCGCTGGCCTGGGGCGACCAGCCCGCCCTCATCGCCGACCATGTCGACTGGGCCCGCGCCTGCGGCTTCCGCGTCGTCGCCGCCGGCAAGGGCACGCGCTACCACCCCACCTACCACCAGTCGACGCCCGACACGGTGTGGGACATCCTCGACAAGTACATGAAGATCCGCGACCGGAACTCCATCAACCCGAAGATGTTCAACTCCTTCGTCGACGGCACCAAGTCCGGCATCGAGATGACGGCGGTCTGCAACGCCACCGGCCTGCACGCTCAGTCCGAGGGTCTCAGCTTCCCGCCGGCGACCCGCTTCGAGCATGCCGAGATCTGCAAGCCGCGCTCGGCCGGCGGCGTGCTCGAGAAGGCCGGCGTCACCGAGGTGACCTCGTCGGTCTATCGCGACGGCACCGATGTGCCGCACTCCCTCGTCATGGGCACCTATGTCGTCTTCGAGAGCGACAGCGCCTACACGCAGGAGTGTTTCCGCGAGTACTCCATGCTGCCGGACGCCTCCGGCAAGTACTCCTGCCTCTATCGCCCGATCCACATGATCGGCCTCGAGCTCGGCTATTCCGTCGCCTCCGCCGCCCTGCGCAAGGAGCCGACGGGTGCGCCCATCTGCTTCAACTCGGATGTGGTGGCCACCGCCAAGCGCGACCTCAAGGCCGGCGAGATGCTGGACGGCGAGGGCGGCTTCTGCGTCTGGGGCAAGCAGACCCCGGCGGACGCCTCGCTCGAACAGGGCTACCTGCCGCTCGGACTTGCGCATAACGTCAAGCTGAAGACCGACGTGAAGCTCGGCCAGCGGCTGAAGTGGAGCGATGTCGACTACGACCCGAACAGCCTCGCCGTGAAGGTGAGGCGCGAGATGGAGGCGGCCTTCGCCCGGCCCAACGCCGGCGCCGCCTGATCCGATCACGGAGTGCCACGTTGCCGGACACCACCCCCTCCGACGAGAAGGCGAACAGCCCGCCAGCCAGACCGGCAAAGCCGGCACCGAGGAAACATCCACAGAGCCCGGTCAGCGGGCTGGACCCTGATGAGGAGGATCCCATGACCATCGACACGAAGAGTGCATCCCGCCGCGCCGTTCTTGGCGGCCTTGCCGCCGGCACCGCGCTCGCTGGCCATGCCGGCCGTGCTGCGCGCCCAGACAGCCTGAACTGGATCGGCGCCAGCGCCACGCCGCCGACGGACTTCATCGCGCCAGTCGCTCGACTTCTTCGCCAAGCGCCTCGGCGAACTGACCCAGGGCCAGATCACCACCACGACCCATCACGCCGGCTCGCTCGGCGGCGAGCGCGAGCATGTCGAGGGCCTGCTGCAGGGCTCCGTCCAGGTGGCTTCGCCCGGCGCCTCGATCCTCGCCGGCTGGTATCGCCCCGCCGACGTCTGGACCTTCCCCTACCTGTTCAAGGACGTCGCCCACAAGGACCGGGTGATGACCTCGATCATCGCTGCCTATGGCGACGAGGTCGGCAAGGCGGCCAGGCTGCGTCCGGTCGGCTCGATCCCGCGCATGCCGCGCATGCTCTCCTCGAACCGCGTCGTCCGCACGCCCGCCGATCTCAAGGGCTTCAAGATCCGGGTGCCGGAAACGACGCTGTGGCGCCGCACCTTCGAGCGCTTCGGCGCCTCGCCGACGCCGCTGCCCTGGCCGGAGGTCTTCCAGGCCCTGAAGTCGGGCATCATCGAGGGTCAGGAGAACCCGATGGCGCTGACCTACAACGGCGGCATCTTCGACGTGAACAAGAACTTCGCGCTGACCGAGCACATGATGCAGGACAACCAGATCGTCCTGTCCCAGCAGGTCTATGCCGGCCTCTCCGAGGCCCATCGCAAGGCCGTCGACCAGGCTGCCCGCGACATGGAGAACGAACTGCGGCCGAAGGTGATCGCCGACGACAACCGCATCCTGGAACTGGTGAAGGCGAAGAACATCGCCATCAACCCGGTCGACAAGGACGCCTTCCGTGCCACGCTCCGCGGCATGGAGGACGAGTTCGCCCATGTGAAGCCCTGGGTGCAGCGCATCAGCGGCATCGCCTGATCGCTCACTGAACGACAACGGCGGACGGCTGTCTCGGCAACCGTCCGCCTCCTCGTCTCTCATCGGGAAATTGCCATGTCGGGGGAAGACACCAGGGCGGGACCGTTGCGTTCCGTCTGCGACGCCACGGAGCGCGCCAGCGCCGTCATCGCCGGCGCCTGCATCGCCGCCATCGTCGCCATCACGGTGATTGCCGTCTGGTACCGCTACGTGCTCGGCGCGCCGGTGTCGTGGTCGGAGCAGGTGAGCCGCATCCTCTTCGTCTGGGTCACCTTCCTGGGTGCGGCGGTGCTCTACCGGCGGATGATCCACATCGTCATCGACATGATGGTGCTGATGCTGCCGAAGCCGGTCCAGTCGGCGATCTACTGGGTCAACCAGGCGCTGATCTTCGTCTTTGCCGCCATGCTGCTCTGGTACGGCGGCAAGCTCTCCCTCGACAATCTCGGCCAGACCTTCGGCGCCCTCGAGATCACGCCGTCGAGCTTCTATGCGGCAGCCCCCGTCTCGGCAGCCCTCATCCTTCTCTACTGGGTCGAGAAGATCGTCGACCCCTCCAAGCGCGTCCCCCAGGGCGACGTTCACCTCTGACGGAGCGTCGCCATGGCCAGCGTCTTGATGATCGGCTTCCTTGTCCTGTTGACGATCGGCCTGCCGATCGCCTTCGCCATGGGCCTCGCGACCATCCTCGCGATCGCCTGGCACGGGACCTTGCCCTTCTCCCTCTTCGCCCAGCGCGCGCTCATCGGTGCCGACTCCTATTCGCTGCTGGCGATCCCCTTCTTCATCCTCGCCGGCAACCTGATGAATGTCGGCGGCATCACCGAGCGCATCGTCAAGTTCGCCAATGCCTGCGTCGGCCGCTTCACCGGCGGCCTCGGCCTGACGACGGTCATGTCCTGCATGGTGTTCTCGGGCGTTTCGGGCTCGGCCGTGGCCGACGCCTCGGCCCTCGGCAAGGTGCTGATCCCCGGCATGAAGAAGCAGGGCTATGACGGCGGCTTCGCCGCTTCCGTCACCGCAGCGGCCTCGGTCATGGGGCCGATCATCCCGCCCTCCATCCCGCTGGTCATCTACGGCCTGTCGGTCGGCAAGGGTGTCTCGGTCGCGGCTCTCTTCCTCGGCGGCGTTGTCCCCGGCATTGCCCTCGGGGTGGGCCTCGGCATCGTCGTCTATCTCATCGCCAAGAAGCGCAACTATCCCAAGCACGAGGCCGTGCCTCTCGGCGAACTCGTCAAGGCTGCGGGACAGGCCGGCTGGGCGCTGTTCATGCCGGTGCTCATCCTCGTCGGCATCACCGGCGGCGTGGTCACCGTCACCGAGAGCGCCGCCATCGCCGTGCTCTATGCCGCCTTCGTCGGCATGGTCATCCACCGCGAGCTGACCTTCCGCAACATCGGCCCGATCTTCGTCCAGACCGCGCTCGACACCGCGGTGGTGATGATCATCATCGCCTTCGCCTCCGGCTTCGGCTGGCTCATGGCGGTAAGCGGCCTGCCGAAGGCGATCGCGATGTGGATCTCCAGCATCTCCTCCGATCCGCTGGTCATCCTGATCCTGATCAACATTCTGCTGCTGATCGTCGGCTGCTTCATGGAGGCCATCGCCGCCATGATCATCCTCATCCCGGTGCTGATCCCGATCGTCGAGGCCGCCGGCATCGACCTCGTCCACTTCGGCCTCGTGATGGTCTTCAACCTGATGCTCGGCCTGCTGACGCCGCCGGTGGGAATCCTCCTCTACATCTGCGGCAACTTCGCCAACGTGAAGATCGAGAGCGTGGTCCGCGAGGTACTGCCCTTCCTGGCCGTTGGTCTTCTCATCCTCGTCCTGATCACCGTCTTCCCGAGCACCGTGCTGTGGCTCCCGAAACTGGTGCTGGGCTGATCTCCGGAGCATGACCATGACAAGACTTGCAGACCGCGTCGCCCTCGTCTTCGGCGCCGGATCGGTCGGTCCGGGCTGGGGCAACGGCAAGGCCTCGGCGGTGGCCTATGCCCGCGCCGGCGCCAAGGTCGTCTGCGTCGACATCAATCGCTCGGCGGCCGAGGAGACGGCCGGCATCATCCGCGGCGAAGGGGGCAGGGCGGAGGCGCTCGCCTGCGATGTCACCAAGCTCCTGGAGGTCGAGGACGTGGTCGCCCGCACCGTCGCGGCCTTCGGACCGGTCGACATCCTGCACAACAATGTCGGCCATGCCGGCATGGGCGGCCCGCCGGACCTTTCCGAGGACCAGTGGCGGCGCGAGATGGACCTCAACGTCACCGGCATGTTCCTCGCCTGCAAGGTGGTGATCCCCTCCATGGTGGAGCGCGGCCGGGGCGTCATCACCAACATCTCGTCGGTGGCGGGCATCCGCTACACCGGCTACCCCTACACCAGCTACTATGCGGCCAAGGGCGCCGTGAACCAGTTCACCGTCGGCGTGGCGCTGCAGTACGCGCGCAACGGCATCCGCTGCAACGCCATCCTGCCGGGACTGATGGACACGCCGCTGATCTACCAGCAGATCACCGGCCAGTACGGTTCGCCCGACGACATGGTGAAGGAGCGCCACGAGGCCTCGCCCACCGGGCGCATGGGCACCGGCTGGGACATCGCCAACGCCGCCGTGTTCCTGGCGAGCGACGAGGCCGGCTACATCAACGGCCGTCTGCCTGCCGGTCGATGGCGGCCTGACCGCGCGCTGCGCCTGACACATCCCGCAACAGAAAGAGAGATGCGCCCGACCCCTCCGGCAGGCTAGACAGCATCTGGCATCCCTGTCGCAGGAAGGTTCATGAGCGGGTCCAAGGTCATTCTCGTCACCGGCGCGTCGTCCGGGATCGGCCGCGCCACGGCCGATCTCCTGCATGCCAGGGGCCATCGCGTCTTCGGTTCCAGTCGCAATCCGGCGATCCACGAGGCGCCCTGGTCCCTCGTCGGGCTCGACGTCACCGAGGATGCCTCGGTCGCCGCCTGCGTCGAGGCCATTCTCGCATCCGAAGGCCGCATCGACGCGGTGGTCAACAATGCCGGCCTCGTCATGGCGGGCGCGGTGGAAGACACCTCGCCCCAGGAGGCACAGCGCACCTTCGAGACCAATGTGATCGGGGCCATCCGGGTCGCCCGGGCGGTTCTGCCCTCGATGCGCAGCCGTCGCAGCGGCGTCATCGTCAACATGGGCTCTCTCGCCGGGCGGGTCGGCATGCCCTTCCAGGGTCTCTATTCCGCCAGCAAGTTCGCACTCGAGGGGCTGACGGAGTCGCTGCGGCAGGAGGTGGCCGGCGCCGGCATCCAGGTGGCGCTCGTCGCGCCCGGCGATACCGCGACACCGGTGGTGGAAAACCGCGTCCGCACCAGCGGCGCCGTCGATCCCGGCTCCGCCTATTCCGCCGATTTCGCGCGCATCGTGGCGATGTATGAAGCCGACGAGCGGGCGGGTGCTCCTGCCGGCCGCGTCGCGGCCCGCATCGCCGACATCATCGATGGACGCCGACGGGCGCCGCGGCATGTCGTCGGGCCACTGCCGCAACGCATCATGGTCGCCTCCCGCAACATCATTCCCGGTGGAATTTTTCGCTGGGGGATGTCCCGCTATTTCGGCCTGCGCGGCTGATCGCCGGCGTCGCCCCCCCGGCCCTTGCGGCGGTGGTGCGGGCTGGCGGCGCAAGCCACTGGCATCGTTGAGCGAACGAGGCCGATGCGCGGCCGCCGCCCGCCCACGTCGCAACTGGCCCGAGGCTTGCTCGCGGGCGATAAGCAAACTATAGCCACAGAGCCGGCTGTTTGACGGTTCGGTGACCAATAAAGGCAAAGCTGCTCCATGTCCGATAGTACCGCGCATCACGACAGTGGAACGCAGTCGGTCGCCACGACGCCTCCGCTTGCCGGTATCCTGCGCCGCGTGCACAGCTTCGGCGAATTCGTCGACCGGACAGTCGGCGATTCGACCCATCCCCTGCGCGTCCAGGTCGACCAGATCGACAGCCCGGTCCATGCCGTCATCCAGGGCCGTCCGACGACGCTCTTCGGCACCAACAGCTATCTCGGCCTGAATTTCGATCCGCGCTGCATCGCCGCCGCTGAAGCGGCCCTTCGCCAGTGGGGCACAGGCTCGACCGCCTCGCGTGTCGCCGGCGGCAACCAGGCCGGCCACGGGTCCCTCGAACAGACCATCGCCGATTACTACGGCCGCAAGGACGCCATCGTCTTCTCCACCGGCTTCATGGCGAACATGGGGTCCATTGGCGGGCTCGCCGCCGAGGGCGACCTGATCCTCTTCGACGCCTTCTGCCACGCCAGCATCATCGACGCCTGCCGGGCGAGCGGCGCCGCCTTCAAGCCGTTCCGGCACAATGACCCGGTCGACCTCGCCCGCATGCTCGACGAGGCGACGGTGCCGGCCTCGCGCATCCTTGTCGTGCTCGAGGGCCTCTACTCCGTCTGGGGCGATGTCGGCGCCGTCAAGGACCTTGCCGAGGTCGCCAAGGCCCGCGGGGCGATCGTGCTGGTCGACGAGGCGCATGGCCTCGGTCTCTTCGGCGAGCATGGCCGCGGCGTCACCGAAATGCAGGGTGCCGACCATCTGGTCGATATCATCGTCGGCACCTTCTCGAAGTCGGTCGGCGTCATCGGCGGCTATTGCGTCACCTCGCATCCGGCGCTGAAGTCTCTCCGCCTGCTCGCCCGCTCCTACATGTACACGGCGTCTCTTCCGCCGGCGGTGGTGGCCTCCGCGCGGACCGCCATCGGCATCATCCGCGACGAGCCGCAACTGCGCGCCGATCTCTGGCAGAAGGCCGAGCGCGTCTGCGCCAGCATCCGCGAGCTCGGCTACACGATGTGCGCCGAGGCTGGCCCGGTTGGGGCCATCAAGATGCGCGGCATGGTCCAGGGCATCCGCTTCTGGCGCGAGCTGCTGGAGCGCGGCATCTACGTCAACCTGCTGGTGCCGCCAGCGACCCCCGGCGGCGACGTCCTGCTGCGCTTCTCGATCTCGGCCGCCCATTCGGAAGCCGACATCGACAAGTTCGTCGCGGTGCTGCGGGACATGTCGGTGCAGGCGCTGTCGGCCTGAGCCCTGCTAGCCGGCGAGCACCGCTTCGGCCATCGCCACCACCACGCCGCCGCTGTCGCGGATGAAGATCCGCAGCGTGGCGAGCGTCACGCCGTCCACCGTCTCGGTTTTCACCACGCGTCCGGCGACCGTGATCGTCGTTCCTGTCATGGCGGGGCGCGCGAAGCGGGCCGTCAGGCGGCGGCAGCTCGCCTGCGGGCGCCATGCAGCCAGCGCCTCGTCGGCGAGCGCCATCAGCAGCATGCCCTGGATGATCGTTCCCTCGAGCCCGACGCCTCGCGCGACCTGATCGTCGGTGTGGATGGGATTGTCGTCGCCGGAAGCCTCCGCGTAGCGACGGACCCGGTCGGCGTCGATGATGCCGCAGGCGTGGTCGGGGAAGGCGTGCCCGACGGTCAGGCCCGGGTCGCTCACGACACGAGCCTCAGAATGGCGTGGAGGCGGACCAGGGCGCGTCCCTCGCCGTCGCTGAGGTCGCCCTCGAGGGTCATCCGGTCGGCGTCGGTGCGGGTCGCGGAGACCGCCAGCGTCAGAGGCCGTTCCAGCGGCGGTTCGCCGAAGGTCTCGATGGTCTGCAACTCGTGGAAGGGCAGGGCATCCGGGCAATCCGCGGCGAGTTGCCGGATCGCCGTCACCACCTCGGGCCGTGCCAGCCAGACGATCGGATAGGTGGTCGGACGGCGCGTTGCCCCATGGTCGCTGCCGATGCCTGCCTGAAACTGCCCGAGGTCGTCGGCGGAGATGGAGACCGTCAGGGCGATCGACACCGACTGGCCGACGAGGCTCACGCCGCCCGTCCGATCACCAGGGCCGCGTTGATCCCGCCGAAGGCGAAGGAATTGCTCATCGCCAGAGCGACCGGCGCCTTCCGTCCGGTGTTGGGAATGCAGTCGACCGGGCAGGACGGGTCGGCCTCGAGGAAGTTGATGGTGGGCGGCAACCAGCCCTGCTCGATGGCGCAGATGGTGATCACCGCCTCGATGGCCCCGGCGGCGCCGAGGGTATGGCCGTGGATCGGCTTGGTGGAGCTGACCGGGACCGTCGACGCACGGGGTCCGAAGATCCGCCCGATCGCCTCGCTCTCGGTGGCGTCGTTCAGCAGCGTCGCCGTGCCATGGGCATTGACGTAGTCGATGGCGTCCGCGGAGACACCCGCATCGGCGAGGGCGATCGCCATGGCATCGGTCGCGCCGTCGACGTCGGGGCGCAGGATGTCCTTGGCATCGCTGGTGGTGCCGTAGCCGAGGAGACGGGCCCGCGGCCGGGCGCCGCGCGCCGCTGCCGCCTCCGCCGTTTCCAGAACCAGCACGGCTGCGCCTTCGCCGAGCAGCAGGCCGTTGCGCTTCTTGGAGAAGGGCCGGCACAGCTCGGGAGAGAGCACGCGCATGGATTCCCAGGATTTCATCCCGCCCGGCGTGAGGATGGCCTCGCTGCCGGCGACGATCGCACGGTCGCACATGCCTGCCCGCAGCATCTGCAGCGCGATGCCCAGGGCCTGAGCCGAGGAGGCGCAGGCGCTCGACACCATGAAGCTCGGGCCCGTGCAGCCGAACAGCATGCCGATATGCGAGGCCGGTGCGCTGGTCATGGCGCGCGGCACCGTCAGCGGATCGGGCCTGCCACCGTCGATCAGGTTGAAGGCGGCGTCCTCGATCGTTGCGAGGCTGCCGATCCCGGTGCCGACGATGACGGCCGTGCGCGGGCCGAAGGGGCCTGCGTCGTCCAGCCCGGCATCCTTCACCGCCTCGATGGCGGCGACCAGGGCCAGCACCGTCACGCGGTCGAAATAGGCCGGCTTGCGGTCGGGAAGATAGGTCAGAATGTCGATGTCGGGGGCCTTGGCCGCGTGCTTGATGATGTTGCCGCAGTTGCGCGACATCGGCACGGTGCGGACACCGGAGAGGCCTTCTGCGGCTGCTGTCCAGAGAGCGTCGACGCCGAGGCCGGCAGCCGTCACCGCACCCATGCCGGTGACCACGACATCCTTGCGGGACACGTCAGGCCTTCTTTTCCGCGGCGATGCGCTGCTTCAGCACCTCGAGGAGGCCGCCGACATCCTTCACCTCGGCAAGGCTCTCGTCCATCGGTACATAGACCGAGAACTTCTCCTCGATGGCCGCAAGGATCATCATATAGTCGACGCTGGCGATATTCAGCGACGCAAGAGTCGTCTCCGGACCCACTCCCGCCATATCGACCATGCCTTCCTTGGCAATGACCTCAATGAGTTCGCGGGTGAGCGGATCGTCACCGAACGCGGTCGTGGATTCAGTCATTCTTGGACCTTCTTGTACCGTCACCGTTGCGTCGCATGCTTGGACCGGGATGTCCAGAGGTTGCCCCGCCGTGGGGGCAGGGCCTTCCTAGACTCTTCCAACCATCCTATCTAGTGCCTTGTGCGACCGGCATTTCCGTTCACCTTGCGGGCCGGTCTCTTGTTTGCAGGGAGTACGTCGTATGAGCGGGATCGCGCGCCGCAGCCTCCTCCTCGCGCCGGTGACAGCGGCCATGGCCGCGCCAGCCCTGGCCCAGGACCGTCTCCCGCCGATTTCCGTCGGCAATTCGCAGATCACCGTATCCCGCTCGCTGATCGTCGCACGGCCCGATTTGCCGGTTCCCAACGATGACGGCCAGCTGGTCTATATCCAGCATGCCATCAACCGGAACATCATCGTCTTCGCTGCGCGCCGCGGCGCCGACGGCAAGCTCGATGCCTCGTCCCCCGTCGACGTGTACTGGCGGCGCTACCACGACGACAACGGCAACCGGCGGGCCCTGTCCTTCTTCGAGCGTGTCTTCGCCTTCGGCGTCAGCGCCGAGCGCATCGGCGAGGGGCGCTACTCGGCGCGCATGGCCGGATATCGCGAGCGCGACGCCACAGTCGAGATCGGCGAGGACGGCAAGCCGCGCGCCCTGCTGAAGGTGGGGCCGCGCACGGTCCGCGTGGTCTACGCCTACGCCATGGTCGAGAGCGGCCGCTTCATTCCGCGGGTCCGCTACGTGGACGTTCATGGCTTCGACATCCAGTCGGGTGAAGCGGTGCGCGAAAGGGTGCCGGTCGACATGTAGGGGCGAGACAGTCAGCGCCTGGCGGCCCGTTCCATGTGAAGGATGATGGCAAGCCCCGTCGCGATCATCGCCAGGGGCATCGACCAGGCCGCCAGCACCGGCGGAAACTGCCCGTATTCGCCGAGCCAGACCACGACATTATTGCTGACGTGCAGGAAGTACCCTGCCAGTCCGATGAGGATGATCTCCCGGAACGCCAGCCTTCGGCCGATCAATGCGCTCGCCAGGGCCATCGCCAGCAGCATCATGCCGAAGGGCAGCAGCGACTGGGCCATCCGGACATGCCAGGCCGTGCGATAGGAGGGGTCGGTGACATCCGGCCGTCCGGCGAGATCGGACAGCGTCGCCTGCGGCAGGAAGCGCGCCGGAATGCCTCTGTTGGCCAGCCAGAGCGGATCGAGCGGGACCGCCAGCTCAAGCTCCGCGAACCGGCGGATCGTGCCCTGGTTCTCGGGCGTGGCGGGCTCGCCGCCCTCGGGAGCGATCCACTGGCTGCCGTCCTGGAAACAGCCAGCGCCCGGGCCCGCGCGCCGGAATGGCGCGGGCCGCGGTCAGGCGGCTGGCGAGCCGCCCGCCTTCGGACAGCTGGAACAGGTCGACGTCGACCAGGGTGCTGGCGAGGTAGTCGATGCGGGCCTGGACCATCTGGTTCGGCAGGATCAGCCAGTGGCGCTCGGTCGGCTTCAGCTTCCGGTCGAAGCTGCGCCCCTGCCATCCAAGTCCGGTCTCGATGTGCACGGAGATCGCAGCCGGCCTCAGCACGGTCAGCGACACCGTCTGGACGGCACCGAACGCGATGCCGAGCAGGACTATGGGGACCAGCGACTGGAGCGGCGACCGGCCGCCATTGGCGATGATGATCCGCTCGCGCGACTGGGTGAGGGAGATCTCGAACCAGAAGACCCCGAGGAAGGCCCCCAGCGGCAGCAGGTTGCCGAGAATGTCGCAGATCCGCAGGACAACGTACCAGAGGATGTGCAGCGTCAGCCGGAGCGCGCCGACATTGCCGGCATGGCCGGAGATGTCCTCGATGCGCGAGGCGAGGTCCAGCGTCAGGGCGATGATGAGGAGCGCCACCGTCACCGTGCCGACGTGAGCCAGCTGGGCCAGGGTGATGGTCCGCGTATAGGTGCCGAAAGGCACCAGGCCGAACGACCTTGCGACCTGCGTCGGGCGGGACTGCGCCAGAAATCCCGTCATGAGCGCCCGAGGCCGGGCCGCGCGATGGCGGAGGATCGCAGCGCCACGCTCGCCACCAGCGCGGCGCCGATGGCTATGCCGCCGCACAGCAGCAGCCCCATGATGGTCCCCATGCCCAGGCCGAGGCCCGATCCCAGGGCCGTGGTGCCGGCGATCTCGATGGTCATCAGCCCGGCGCAGGCGATGGGCAGCACGAAGGCCTGGTTCGCCCTGTTGGTGAAGGAGAGTGCGAGGAGGCCGATCAGCGGGGCCATCAGGCAAAGCAGGCTGCGACCGATGCGCTTGATCAGGTCCTGGCGGTGGCGTTCGTTGTCCGGCGCCGACCTCATGAGTTCGACCAGGGTCAGCTCACTGCTGCTGCGTCCGCGCGGATCGAAGGGCACGATGTCGTCGATGACGAGGGTCTGCTGGGTCGAGGTGCCGCCGAGCGAGGTGATCGGGGCGATCGGCGGCCGGCCGCTCTGGGCCGCCGCGGCGGGCGAGGCGAAGTCGTCCACGGCGAAGTCGTAGAGATGAAGCGCCACCCGGCCGGTCGCGTCGGGGCCGATGAGCCGCGTGCCGTTGGCGATGACGATCCGCTCGCCGCCGCCGTCCATGGACTGGCGGACGAACAGCCGGGGCGTCGGCACGCCGTCGGCGCGGGGGCTGACGATGACCGTCCCGACGCGTGTCTCCAGCAGCTTGTCGGTGGTGACCGTGCCGCCGCTCAGCCCCTGGTACTGCGCCGAGAACATGATCAGGCGGAAGGCGTAGCGGGACAGGGGGTCGATGAAGCCGCCGACCAGCAGGGCGGCGATCTGCGCGGCGATGCCGATGCGGACGACCAGCCGGATGAGGCCATGCGGCGGAATGCCGAGGCTCGACAGCATCAGGAACTCGCGGTCCTCGCGCAGTCCCAGCGCCACCCGGTAGACGGCGATGAGGATGGCCGTCGGCAGCGCCAGCTCGAAGACCATGGGGAGCAGGCTCGCCATCAGCGCGACCGTCTTGCCGAGCGAGGCGCGGATGCTGAGGACTTCCTGGAGCAGGCCGGAGATGAGCTTCTCGGCCACGAAGATGCTCTCGATGAGCAGGAGGACCAGCGCCACCTGGATCGTCACGTCCCTGACGATCCGGCGCGCCTGCTGGCGCGGAAAGGGCCGGGCGCGTCCCGAGGTGTCGAGTTGCGCGGAGAGCCGTCTGGACAGCGTCAGGACAGCCTTCACTCCGGCCGCCCCCGGCTGGCATCGCGGCGGGCGGCGGTGTACATAGCGCCAGCCTCGCGCGAGGCCGCAGTTGCCGCGCCCCGGCGCCCACTGGGGACGTGTTCTGTTGCAGATCGTCGAAGCAAGGTCACGGAGCGATTTTAGACGCTTCGTTCGCATCCCGCGAGAGCTCTATGCGGGCATGGCGGGCTTTCACCCGCCGCTGGATTTCGAGCGGATGCAACTGCTCGATCCCAAACGGTCGCGCCGTTCTTCACCCACGGCGAGGCCGCCCATTTCATCGCCGAGGACGCTGCGGGCCGCCCGCTCGGACGGATATCCGCCCAGTTCGACCGCCTGACCCCCGAGGGCCGGCGGGGGACGGGGCATTTCGGCTGCCTCGATGCGGTCGATGATCCCGCCGTCGTGGCGGCGCTGATCGATGCGGCGCGACGCTGGCATCACGCCCGCGGCCGCTACCGCCTGGAGGGACCCTTCACCTACTCGATCAACGAGGAGGCCGGGCTTCAGGTGGAGGGCCACGAGAAGGGCGACATGGTGCTGATGGGCTGGCACCCCCTATCTCGGCGCCCATGTCGAGGCCGCCGGCCTCGTGCCCGTCAAGGATCTGCTCGCCTACACGATCACCGCCGATGTCGGGGCGCAGTGGACGGGAACGCGGGTATCGCGCCTCGCCAAGCAGAGCCGCGTCACCATCCGCTACCTGAACATGAAGGACCTGGCCGGCGAAGCGGCCGTGATGACCGAGCTGTTCAACGCCTCCTGGAAGGACAACTGGGGCTTCATCCCGCTGGCCTCCGAGGAGGTGGCCGCGCTCCTGAACGTCATCTGGCCCATCCTCAAGCCCACCTACGCCGTCTTCCTCGAACTTGAAGGCAAGCCCGCCGCCTTCGCCTTCGCCATGCCCAACGGCTACGAGCTTTTCCGCGGCTTCGGCGGCCGATTGCTGCCCTTCAACTGGCTGCGGCTGCTCTGGCGGGTGTTCACCCACCGCTTCGCCTCGGGTCGCGTGACACTGCTCGGTGTCCGTGCCGACCTGCGCGACACGCTGCTCGGCGCGAGCTTGCCGATCGTCGCGATGGCAACCCTCATCGCCGAGAACCCCGTGAAGGCCGATATCGAGATGAGCTGGATTCTCGAGGACAACCAGCGCATGCGCCGTATCATCGAGGGGGCCGGCGGAACGGTCTACAAGCGCTACCGGGTCTATGCCGATCCGGAGCCTGCGGGGGAGGCGACATGAGCGCGGTGCGCGAGGCGGCTGCGGCCGTTCCGGTGGATGCCGCCTTCATGGCGCGCCATCCCGCATCGATGCTCGCCCTGGTCGGAGGCGCCGGCCTCATTCCATTCGCACCCGGAACGTTCGGTGCGCTGGCGGGCGTGCCGCTGGGGCTTGGCCTTCAGGCCATGCCCGGCCTCGTCGCGCTCGCCCTCGTCGCAGCGACGTTCGTCCTCGGCGTCTGGTCCTGCGGGGTGACGGCGACGCGCGCCGGTGTGCATGATCATCAGTCGATCGTCTTCGACGAGACCTGGGCCACGGCCGCCGTGATCGCCATGGCACCGGCAGGCTGGCGCCCGGTCGTGGTCGGCTTCGTCGCCTTCCGGCTGTTCGACATCCCGAAGCCCTGGCCGATCGGCTACATCGATCGCCACGTAGGGTCCGGTCTCGGGATCATGCTGGATGATGCGGTCGCCGCGCTCTTTGCGCTGGCGGTGCTTGCGCTGCTGTGGCGCCTGGGCTGGCTCTGAGGCGTCAGACGCCGACCATGACCCGCATGGCAAGGAGCCCACACGCCAGGGCGACTGCGACGCTCAGACTGTCGATGAGTTGCATACGCACGACCCTTCCAACCCTGCTGGAAACGTAGCGCTACATAGTTAATGAACATTGACGCAACGAAGGCGCGATCGTTGCGGGAACGTGTCCGAGTTGCGTCCGATCGCGGCGGGCGCGTTCCGGATCGGGCGCCGCGGGAGCCTCAGAGCACGAAGTCGGCGCCGAGATAGACCGCCTTCACCCGGGGGTCGGCGACGATACGGTCGACGGCTCCGGACGCCAGGATCAGGCCACCGTCGAGGATGTAGGCGCGATCGACCGAGGCTCAGCGGTCTCGCGGACATTGTGGTCGGTGACGAGCACGCCGATGCCGCGGGCCGAGAGCTTGCGCACCAGGATCCGCACTTCGGAGACGGCGATGGGATCGACGCCGGCGAAGGGCTCGTCGAGCAGCACGAAGGAGGGTGAGCTTGCGAGTGTCCGCGCGATCTCGAGCCGCCGCCGCTCGCCGCCCGACAGCGCTCCGGCCTGCGACGCGGCGCACATGGGCGATGCCGAACTCCTCCAGCAGGCCTTCGAGCCGCGTCGCTCGCTCCCTGCGGTCGGCGATCACCGACTCCAGCACGATCAGGATGTTGTCCTCGACCGAGGAGCCGCGAAAGATCGAGGCCTCCTGGGGCAGGTAGCCGAGGCCGAGGCGTGCCCGCATGAACAGCGGCAGTTGCGTGATGACGTGGTCGTCGAGAAGCACGACGCCGCTGTCCGGCAGTTGCATGCCGGCGATCATGGAAAAGGTCGTGGTCTTGCCGGCACCGTTGGGGCCGAGCAGCCCGACGACCTCGCCGCGACGCAGGGCAAGGTCGACGCCGCGCACGACAGGGCGGCCGTCATGGGACTTGGCGAGCCGGCGGGCGATCAGCATGACGCGTCACCTCGTCCTGCCGGTTGGACCTCCCGCCCGCGAAGCGGAATCAGCCCCGGCCCTCGATGAAGGCAATGGTGCGCTCGCGCGCTTCGGGGTCGGTGTACTGCTGCGGCGGCGACTTCATGAAATAGCTGGAGGGGCCGCCGATCGGCCCGCCGATCTTGCGATCGAGGGCGATGCGGCAGCAGCGCACCGCGTCGATGACGACGCCAGCCGAATTGGGCGAATCCCAGACCTCGAGCTTGAGTTCCATGTTCAGCGGCACGCCGCCGAAGCCGGTCCCCTCAAGGCGGATATAGGCCATCTTGCGGTCGTCCAGGAACGGCACGAAGTCACTCGGGCCGATATGGATGTTGTCGGCCGCGATCGGCACGTCGATCTGGCTGGAGACGGCCTGGGTCTTCGACTTCTTCTTCGACGACAGGCGCTCGCGCTCCAGCATGTTGAGGAAGTCGGTGTTGCCGCCGAAGTTCAGCTGGTAGGTCCGCTCGATCTTGACGCCGCGATCCTCGTAGAGGCGCGCGAGGACGCGGTGGACGATGGTGGCGCCGCACCTGGCTCTTGATGTCGTCACCGACGATCGGCAGGCCCTTGTCGGCGAAGCGCTTCGCCCACTCCGGGTTGGAGGCGATGAACACCGGCACGCAGTTGATGAAGCCGCAGCCGGCCTCGAGCGCCCGCTCGGCGTAGAATTCGCAGGCCTTCTGCGAGCCGACCGGCAGGTAGCAGATGATGACCTCGGCGCGGGCGGCCTTGAGCACGGCGGTGACGTCGGCAGGCTCAGCCTTCGATTCGCTGACGACGCCCACGAGATGCTTGCCGATGCCGTCGAGGGTCGGTCCGCGCTGCACGGTGACGCCAGTCGGCGGCACCTTGGCGAACTGGATCGTGTTGTTCGGCTTGGCAAGGATGGCCTCGGCCACGTCCTGTCCGACCTTGCGGCTGTCGATGTCGAACGCGGCGACGATCTCGACGTCACGGATGTGATAGGGGCCGACCTCGACATTCATCAGGCCGGGAATGGACTCACCCGACTGGGCGTCCTTGTAGTAGTGCAGACCCTGAACGAACGACGCGGCGCAATTGCCGACCCCGACGATGGCAACACGAATGGCAGACCGTGACACGAAACATCTCCAGGCGCTTGGGCCGAAGACCGCCGGCTGCGCGCGGCCCCTTATACTTCATTGTTTCGTCATTTGAAGTGGCTCCGTGATCTTCGTCACCGGCGCCGCCGGCCTTCTCGGTAACAGCCTGTTGCGGGTCGCGGTGGAGCGAGGTGTCGCAGCGACCGCGATCCTGCGCGACGGCAGGGCTAGCGGCGCGCTGGACGGGCTTTCCCTCCCGGCAGTTGCCGTCGACCTGTCAGGGGAATCTCTCGAAAATCACCTCGAAAGGGCCTCGGTCGTCGTCCACTGCGCGGCGCGTGTGGCGATAGGGCGCCGGAACATGGCGCAACTGCATCGCGACAATGTGGTTGCCACCGCCCGTGTCGCAGCCGCCTGCCGGGTCGTCGGCGCCCGCCTCGTCCATGTCTCGACGGTTGATACCCTGGCCTGGGGGACACCCGAGGCTCCCGGGGACGAGACCCCGGCAGGGGCGCTTCCCCGGGATACTACCTACGCGACGACCAAGCGGCTCGCCGAGGCCGCTGTCGAGGACGAACGGCGGCGCGGCCTGGACGCGGTGATCCTCCATCCGGGCTACCTCATCGGACCCTGGGACTGGAAGCCCTCGTCCGGTCGCATGCTGCTGGCGGCCGTGCGCGGCCCGGTCGCCATTGCCCCGCCCGGCGGCAACGACTTCTGCCATGCAGGGGCGGTCGCAGAAGCGGTTCTGGAGGTGGCCCTTCGTCGTCCGCCGTCGGATCGCTACGTCCTGTCCGGCGAGGCGCTGAGCTACACCCAGGCGTTCCGGCTGATGCGGCAGGCCGCCGGCCGGGCGCCCCGTGTGGTCACGGCCCCGGCCTGGATGGTGCGCATCGCCGGGCGAGCCGGCGACGGTTGGGGCGCCATCACCGGCCGGGAGCCCGACGTCAACTCGGCCGCTGCGGCGGTCGCCTGCCAGCCGCATCACTTCTCCAGCGCGCGGGCCATCGCGGAGATCGGCTATCGTCCGCGCCCGGCGATCGAGGCCATGCGCGAGGCGTTGCCATGGTTCGTCGAACATGGCTATGCCTGACCGCCCGCAGCGACGGCCGTCGCGGTGCCCAGCCCGAGGTTTCGTGACGTGAAGATCGCCCTGGTCAGCGACTGGTTCCTGCCGCGCCTCGGCGGCATCGAACTGCAGATGCGCGACCTCGCGCTGTCGCTGCGCGGCGACGGCTTCGACGTGAAGCAGCTCGACGTTCCCGGCGCTGGCCGATGTCGACGGCATCGCCGTCGATCGACTGCCCGGGCCCGCGTCTGCCGGGCCGGCATCGCCGTCACTCCCGGCGTTTTCGCCGCCCTCCGCCAGGCGATCGACACCGGCGGCTACGACGTCGTCCACGTCCATTGCGGCAATATCGCCCCGATCTCCCATCACGCTATCCAGCATTGCATCCGCCGGGGCATTCCCGCCGTCGCCACCTTCCATTCGGTGCTGAAATACTACGACGTGCCTCTGGCGATCCTCGACGCCCTCCACGGCTATTCCCGCTCGCGCGTCCGCTTCACGGCGGTGTCGACGGTCGCTGGCGAGGTTCTCCGCCCGCTGGTCAAGGCGACACCGGTCGTCGCCATTCCCAACGGTATCGACCTCGCCTGGTGGCGCCGGCCCGCGACGGCACCCGAGCGCCCCGCCGGTCCGGTCGAGTTCCTGTCGGTGACCCGCCTCCAGAAGCGCAAGCGCGCCCGCTGGCTCGTCCGCGCCTTCGCCGAGGCGATCCGGGGGATGCCGGCGGGCGCAGCGCGCCTGACCATCGTCGGCGACGGCGACGAGATGCGGGCGATCGCTGCGATCATTCGGCGCCAGGAACTCCAGGACAGCGTCATCCTCGCCGGCCGGCGCCCCCGCGAGGCCATCCGCGACATGCTGCATCGGTCCGACGTCTTTGTGCTGGCGTCGCGGCTGGAGGCCTTCGGCATCGCCGCGCTGGAGGCGAGGGCGGCGGGCTTGCCCGTCCTCACCATGGCGCAGTCGGGCGCCCGCGACTTCCTTCGCCACGGCGAGGATGCCCTGCTGGCGGAAAACGACGAAGACCTCGCCGCCGACATCCGGCGGGTCGTCCTCGCGCCCGGTCTCCGGCAGCGACTAACCGCGGCGGCCGCGGTGCCGCCGGAGGGGGTCGACTGGTCGGAGGTCGCGCCGCGCTACGAGGCGGAATACGCCGCCGCACTGGCCGGGCGCTGACGGTCAGGCGGGTCGGGCGTCGCTGTCGCCCTGGCGCAGGGCCCAGGCCGGATAGAGCGCGATCAGGATCGACGTCACGAAGGAGGCCGCGTGCTGGAGGAAGGCGGCGGCGGCGGCCAGAGGCAGGGGCACGCCGAGAAACTGGTAGGCGAAGATCACCGTCGCTTCGTAGATGCCGAGATTGCCCGGCGAGATCGGTGCCAGTGTCGCGAGGCTGAGGGCCGCGACCGCCAGCACGGCGCCGGCGACCGACGGTTCCATGCCGACCGCGACCTGGATCGCCAGCGCCACTCCGACCTCCGCCGCCTTCTTGGCGAGGGCAAGGAGCGTCACCGCCAGGGCAAGCCCCGGCCGGCGCAGCGGTTCGAGCTGATCGACGAAGCTGGCGAAGATGCCGAAGAAGCGCGCCGGCCCCTCGCCAAGCCCCAAAGCGATGCGGCGCAGGCGGTTGCCGCCATGGGCGGCGGCGATCAGCAGCACAGTCAGCAGGATCATGGCGCCCGAGAGCGAGAGAAGGCCGGTGCGCAGCCAGTCGGGAACCGGCACCAGGGCGGCCGCCAGCGCCAGCACGGCGACCTTGGCGATGCCGGTCAGGAGCTGGTCGACGGCATAGACAGAAGCCGCGGCGGTGGCCGGCAGGCCTCCGCGCATCATCAGGAAGCCGACGGCCGCCACGACGCCGGCCATGGGCAGGGACATGTTGGCGGTCCCCGTGAGGGCGGTGATCTGCGCCATGCGGCCGAGCGTTGGTCGGTGCTGGGCCGGCGCCAGCAGCCACCATTGCAGCACCCAGAACGGCCATCCGGCGATCCCGACCACGATCGCGATGGCCACCCAGTGCCAGCGGGCACCGGCCAGGGCTGCGAGCACCTCGCCCCAGGGAAGTGCATAGGCGGCGACGGCGAGGAATGCGGCGAGCACGCACCATCCCAGGAACCACCACAGCCTTCGCTGGGGTACCGGAACAGGGGCGTCACATTCGCGGGGACCTGTCACGCCGCCCCCTTCACCTGTGAGCCCAGCTCGCGCATGGTCATGAAGCTGGCGCCACGGCGCTTGAAATAGGCGATCACCGCGCCCAGGTGGTCGAGGGCCGGTTGCCCCGTCCTGAACCGGCAGTCGAAGCGCAGGTCCGACTGGCGGAAGTCGACGAATTCCCAGGGGTGGACGAACAGCACCACGGGGTCCGGCAGCCGTCCCAGATAGAGTTCGCGCAACAGGCGCGGAATGCGCAGCGCGCTCGAGGTGATCGAGGCGGGGATGCGCACGAGGCCCGGGGCGTTCTCCTCGCCGGGCACATCCTTCTTGTAGCGGGCCTGCGAGGAATCGAGCGTGAAGCCCTCGGCCTCCAGCAGGTCGAGATAATGGCCTGGAAAGCGCAGATAGGGCGCGCGGAACGAGGTGATCTCGCCGAATTCGCGCAGCCGCCGGGTCGAGTCCTCGATCTCCCAGCGCGCACTGTCCCGCGACATCCAGTCGAAGCGCTGATGCGTCACGCCATGGCAGGCCAGCTCGTGGCCCGCATCGACGATATTGGTCACCGCCTGCGGATGAAGACGCGCGGTCTCTCCGGTGGTGAACCAGGTGACCGGGATGGCCTCGCGCTGGAACAGCGCCATCAGTTTCGGCGCGCCTTCCGTGACACCCCGCCAGGTCCACAGGAAGGGGGGGCAGTCGGGTTCCATGTCGACGGTCAGGCAGACGCGCAGGGGGCGGGGGGCATGAGACATGCGCGCTCTTAGAGCAATTGCCCGCGAAATGGAAAGGCCTGCCGCAGGTTGCCGTGTCCCGTCACCACCACTGCCTGAAGGCGTCGATGGCCTCCAGGTCGTTCTTGCCGGAACTGTTCGGACCAAAGGTCAGCGCGGCGATATTGGAGGCTTCGGTCGCGACGGGCATGCCCTTGGCCGGCACCACGAAACGGGGCACGCCGCGCTTCGCGAGGTTCCCCGAGAACCAGACGTCATCGACGAAGCGCATCGCCGGAGGCGCCGCGTCGAGGTCGTGCACCGTGGCATCGAAGGAGCCGGGCGGAACGAGATAGCCCCAGGTGCCGAGCAGGATGTCGACCGCCTCCGGTTCCGCCAGCGATGTGGAGAAGATGTGCGGGAATCGCTTCGGATGCGCCCCTTCGACGATCCTCCATCCTCGAAACCCGATGGCGGCCTGCGGCATCCGGCGGTGCCAGGCAAGCATCTGCTCGATGAAGTCGACGGGGTAGATGATGTCGTCGTCGACCACGATGATGGCCGCGTCGGGTTCGGCCAGCAGGGCCGGCAGCAGCTTGGTGGCCGGTCCATGGTCCTTGGTCGCCAGCACGTCGACGCCCGGAAAGGGCGGGTCGAGCGGCGGGTAGGGCTTGCCGGATCGCCATGACACCTCCGGCCGGGCGAGCACGATCCGGTCCGCCGGAACCGTCTGGTCGACGAGGCTGCGCAGCACCGGCGCCAGCTTGTCCATCCGGTCGGGAACGGTCGTCAGGCTCACCACGATGCGTTCGGGCCGGGGCGGCGGCGCTCCGCGCGGCGGCGGTGCCTCCCGCATCAGTTTGCGTACCCGCATCCGATCCTGATAGAGCCTAGCCGGCGTCACGCGCCGAAAGCGCATCAGGGCATTCCGGACCACCATGGCGGCGGAGGCCATCCGCGACCGGATGTGGGGATGCATGATGGCCTCGGCTCGCTCTGGGGGCAGGGGACAGAAGAACCTATTACCGCGCGGCGCGAAAGGGGAGCCAGATAAATGTCGGATAGCTGGGTCTCGCGGCTGCTGGCGAGCCTTGAGAGGGGGGCCTCGCTGCAGGACATCGCCCGCAGCGCCGCCTTCGTCGACGTCCTCGGCCGCATCGCCGGCCTGCTGGCGCGCACCGGCGTGACGCCGAACACTCTGACGCTGGCCTCGCTCGTGCCCGCGCTCGTCTCCGGCGTGCTCGCCGCCTATGGTGCCTTCGGCTGGGCCATCGTCTTCCTGCTGCTGTCCGGCGCCTTCGACATGCTCGACGGTCCGCTCGCCCGCACTACGGGAACCGTCAGCCGCTTCGGTGCGCTGCTGGATTCCACGGTCGACCGCATCACCGACGCGGCCCCGCTGCTCGGCCTCACCGTCTTCTATGCGACGTCGGGCTGGATGGCCGTCGTTCCGGCCTTCACGCTCCTCGCCGCCTATACGGTGTCCTATGTCCGCGCCCGCTGCGAGGGCCTGAAGGTGCAGCTGCCGCCCCTGTGGATGCGGCGCGGCGACCGGATGGCGCTCATCGCCCTGGCGCTGCTCGCCGGCCTTGCCTCCCCCCTGCTGGCGCTGGCCGCCATCGGCTTCGTCGGAGGCCTGAGCCTTCTGGCCGCCGCCGATGCGCTGCGCGTCGCCCGCCTGGTGATCGAGGCCCGCACGCCCGAGATGCCCGCCGGAACTGCCGCTGCCTCCGATACCGCCTCCGGGCGCGACGCCATCCCCTGAACCCCGGTCCCCCGCGATGTTTCCCCTCGTCTCGCGCCTGACCGGCCTCTGGGGCCGCTGGTGGATCGTGCCGCTTCTGCCGACGGTCCACGCCGTCGCCATGGCCATCGCGGGGCAGCTGAAGCCGCTCCACATCATCGTGGCGCTGGCCGTCCTGGTGGCCGCAAACATCAATCGCTGGTGCCGCGACATGGTCGCCGCGACCATGCCTGCGCTCGCCGTCGGCCTCGTCTACGAGTGGATGGGGCCCGTGGCGCGCGCGCTGGTGACGCCCGAGCGCGTGTGGGGCTGCGAGTTGAGAGCGCTCGAACTCAGGTTTTTCCCGGCCGGTCCCGACCGGACCTTCGCGGACGTCTTCCAGACCCTCCACTCGCCGCTGTTCGATCTCGTCTTCGCCGCACCCTACGCGGCCTTCCTCTATGTCAGCGCGCTCTACGCGATCTATCTCTATTTCCAGGATCGCGACCGGATGAGGCACTACCTCATGGCGTTCGGCATCGCCCACTTCATCGCCTTCGCCATCTACATGATCATGCCCGCCGCGCCACCCTGGTACCTGCGGGCCCATGGCTGCGTCATCGACATGGCGGCGCTGCCGAGCCCCGCCCGGCTGGCGCGTGTCGATGACTATCTCGGCATCGGCTACTTCAAGGCCTTCTACAGCCGCAACGCCAATGTGTTCGGGGCCATGCCCTCCCTGCACAACGCCTTGCCGGTGCTCGGCCTGCTCACCGCCTGGCCGAAGATCGGCTGGCGGACCCGGCCGATCCACATCGCCTATGTCGCGGTGATGTTCGTCGCCAGCGTCTATCTCGACCATCACTGGATCCTCGACGGCATCGCGGGCGCGCTCGTAGCCCTCGTCGCGGTCGTCCTCGCCGGGCGCCTGCTCGGGCTCCACCGGTCATGAGTCCCGTACAGCCGGGTTCGCCGGCAGCCGGGCCCGATGATCGCGGCCTGGCATCGGCATGGTCCTGGTGCGCCGGCCTCGCCCTGCTTCTCCTGCCGCTCCTGCTCTTCGACCGGCCCTACCTGCAGGACTTCGCCAATCACCTCTCGCGCGTCGAACTGACCCTGGCGATCGACGATCCCGTCATCGCCGCCAACTACGAGGTGCTGCCGCTCAGGCCGGGGAACGCAGCGTTCGACTTCTTCGTCCGGACCCTCTCGGCGGTCATGGCACCGGTCCAGGCCGGAAAGCTCTTCGTCATCCTTTCCCTCGTTCTCATCGGAACCGGCGCCCTCGCATTGCGGCGCTCCTTCGGGCTGCCGATCGATCTTCCGGCCATCGCGGCGTTGCCGTTCCTCTACTCCGCGAGCTTCTCCTTCGGCTTCCTGACCTACCTCATGGGCATGGGACTGGCGCTCCACGCCATGGCCCTGTGGGTGTGGACGGGCCGCGGGCCGCCCGTGCTCCGCGTCCTCTGCGTTCCCGCGGCGATCCTCCTCGCGACGGTGCACTTCTATTCGCTCGGCATCTTCGCGATCTTCGCTGCGGCGGAGAGCTGGTGGCGCCTCGGTGGCGCGACCCGCTGGCGCTCGCCCGGGTTCTGGCTGCGCGGCCTCGCGGACGGGCTGGTCTTCGTGCCCTCGCTCGCTGTCCTGGTCTTTTTCGGCGAATCGGCCGAGCTGTCGAAAACCGCTGCCATCAAATGGTCGTTCGGCAAGCCGATCGACCTTCTCATCGCCGGCATGGGTTTCGGCCCGTGGTGGATGTCGCTTCTGGCCCTCGGCTCCTGGTCTGCCATCCTGTTGGCGGCACTGCGGGACGCGGCGATCCGCATCGATCCGCGGGCCGCCCTGGCGGGGGGTGCGATGCTGGTTGCCTTCGTCCTGCTGCCGCAACGCCTCGGGGACCTCTGGTCGGTCGACTGGCGCATCCTCAACTGCGCGGTCTTCGTCCTGCTCGCGGGCGTGACGGTCGACAGGACGGCGCGGGCGCGGGTCAATCTGGCGGTCGCCCAGATCCTCGTGCTGCTCGCCGTGATGGCGGCGGCGCTGACCAGTCTGTGGATGCCGGCAGCTGCGGCGCGCCGCGACGTGCTCGCCCTCACCGAGGCGATCCCACCGGGTTCGCGGCTGTTCTGGGTCGTGACCAATGGGGCGACGAACCATCGCCTGCAATCCAGGGACTACGGCATCTACCACGTCGCTTCCAACGTCGCGGCGCCGCGCCGGCTGCTCGTGTCGACGACCTTCACTCTCCCCGGCCAGCACCCGCTCCGGTTCCGCGATCCGGTTCTGCGCAGCGTCGGCAACCTGTCGATGCTGGGAGCGAGGGACCTGGAGGAGAACCTGCCCGGGCGGCGCAGCCCGCGCCTTGACGATATCGTCACCCGGTTCGACTACGTGCTGCTCTACGGGCCGCCGGCCATCGACGATGTGATCTATCTTCCTCTCGGCCGGATGAAGCCGGTGGCGACGCGCGGGGGCCTGAGGCTCTACGCCATCGAGCGTCCGCAACGCTGAACGGCACCGGCGGTGGCCCGCCGGTGCCGTCGTCTTGGGAGCCCGTCGCTCTTACTCGAGGCAGTCCAGCGGCACGACCGACTGATCCGAGTTCTGCAGGATGTCGGAGGTTGGCAGCGGGCTGGCGGCCTCGGCCTCGGCCGGCGTCACGTTGTTGGCCGACAGGAAGGTGCGCACCAGATCGAGCTTGATGCCGAAGTTGATGTTCTGCGCCGTGCGCTCGCCCGAGATCTTGTCGATCTGGGAGACGACGACGCCGACGACGAGGCCGGAGGCATCGAGCACCGGGCCGCCGGAATTGCCCGGCTGGGTCGGCGCCGTGTACTGGAAGCGGCTCTGGTCGCCGAGAGCGCCGCGCAGGCCGGAGACGATGCCCTCCGTCACGTTGACGCCGCCGAGCTGCGAGCGGGCCGGATAGCCCACCAGCACCACGCGCTCGCCGCCCCGCACATTGATGCCGGCACCGTTGCGCAGCCGGAGCGGCGTCGATGTGGCATTCTCCTGCACCAGAACCGCGAGGTCGGCGCCCTCGTCGGCACCGATCAGCCGCAGCGGCACGCGCTGGCCGCCCGGGCGGGCGATCGCCACCGTGGCGCAGCCGTCGATGACATGGTGGTTGGTCAGGATGTGGCCGTTCTCGTTGATGTAGAAGCCGGTGCCGGTGGAGGCCACCTGGCCGGGGCGCCCGGCACGGCCGATCGCCATTTCCGGAGTGGCGCAGAGGTCCTGGTCACGCCTCTCCGAGGTCTGGCCGCCCTCGTAGACGATCTTCAGGTCCCACTTGCAGCCGCCTTCCTCCGGCAGCCGGAGCTCGAGGCGGAAGCGACGCGGCAGCAGCTCGGAACCGAGGCGGTCGTCACCCCAATGGCTGTCGCGAACCGGGGTCAGGTAGACCTCGCGGATGTCGCCGCGGCCATTGTTGGTGAAGACGACGCGCCGGCCGTTGTCAGGCCCGCCGCCATCGATGCGGAAGGCGTTGGGGCCGCCGAAGGCGACCTCCTGCCGCTGGCACAGGTTCTGCCGCATGCGGCGTTCCTCGCGACCGCCCTGGTAGACGATACGCAGGTCGTAGTTGCACTGGTCGTCGCGCTCGACGCGCGCCGTGAAGCGACCGCCCGGCTGGATGCGGTTGGTGCCGAGCATGTCCTCGCCCCAGCTCGAGATTTTCGAGGAGGAGATGAACAGCGACTCGATCGGCCGATCGCCCTCGTTGATGATCGCCACCTGCGAGATGGCCGGCTGGCCGGCGCGCTCGGTGGGACGCTGCTTGCGCTCGCCGCGGCCGGTGACGAAGGCTGGACCCGAGACGACATATTCGCGCGTCTCGCAGAGATTGACGCCGTTGCGGATGTCCTCGCGGTCGTTGTCGAAGCGGACCTTGACGTCGTACTCGCAGCCGCGGCCCGGCATGCTGAGCTGGAACGAGCCGCGGGCCGCGATGGTGTCGTTGCCGAGCCGGTCGGGACCCCAGCCGCTGGCGCCGCGCGGGCGGATGTAGAGGTACTGGATCGGAACGGCGCCGCGGTTCTGGATGACGAAGTTCAGCTGCTGGCCGGCTGGGGCTTCCGGACGCTCGCGGTCACTGCCGCGCTCCTGTCGCTCGCCGCGACCTGCCTGCGGCGCGGGCGCCTCGTCCCCCGTGCCGAACACGACCTCCCGCGATGTGCAGAGGTTGCGGCCGGAGATGGTGCGGTCCGAGGCCCCGTCGAAGGTCGCGACGATATCGTAGGTGCAGCCGGCGGAGCGCTGGAAGCGGCCGGTGAAGCTGCCGCCGTTCTCGATGATCGACGAGCCGAGCACGTCGTCGCTCTCGTCACCGTTCGGCGACACGAGCTTGAGGGTCTGCAGGGAATTGCCGGAGCGGTTGCGCACCACATAGAGCGCGACCGGCCCCTGGCGCTGGAGGTCGGCGGTCGAGGTCTGCGTCCGGCCGTTCAGCGTCACCTCCGGGCGGGCGCACAGGTCGAGGCCGAAGCGGGTCTCCTCGCGGCCGTTCTCATAGACGGCACGGATGTCGTGGCGGCACTGTTCGCCCTCGATGGTGAAGCTGTGGCTGCGGTTGCGCGCCACCGTCTCGCTGCCGAGCCTGTCGTCGCCCCACGACACCTCGCCCACCGGCGTGACGAACAGATATTGGAGCGTGGCGTTGCCGCGGTTCTGGATGGTCACCTCGGTCGATTCGGCCGCCCGCGGCCGGCGTCGCTGGGCCTCGGCATCGGAGGCCGGCAGCAGGAAAAGGCAGGCGGTGGCCAGCGCCAGCGGCGCCGATAGGCGGACGATCAGCGACATCGAGCACATATCTCCAGTCTCGCGGGCCGCCCCCCGGACGGACCTTGGGTAAGCCTATAGGCGGGCGGGGTTTCCGCAAGATTTCGCGAGGCTGTGGCTTTGTCGTGTCCGCAGGCCGTCCGCAGCAACGCGGCTGAAACGTTGCGGCGCGTCGGCGGACCCGTCAGCCCATCAGCGCCTTGGCGAGGGCCATATAGGCCGGCAGCGAGACCGGATCGTTGGCGACATTGCCGGCGGCCGGGTGCGAGGCATAGCGGGCGATGACCATCTCCGCCTTCGGGTCGACATAGATCGCCTGGCCATAGACACCGCGGGCCATGTAGGCGCCATGCTCGTTGTGGCTGATCCACCACTGGTTCCGGTAGGACCAGCCCGGCAGGGTCGCGTAGCCGGCCGGCGCGAACTTCGCGGGATCGCCGCCGCAGGTGATGTCGTCCGCGACGCTCTCGGGGAAGATGCGGCGGCCGCTGAAGGTGCCGCGGTTGCGCATCAGTTCGCCGAAGCGGGCGAGGTCGCGCGTGGTGGTGTTGAGGCCGCCGCCGCCGCTTTCGATGCCGAGACGGTCGACGTGGTAGTAGGCATCCTCCTCCGCCCCCAGCGGCTGCCAGATGCGCTCCGACAGGAGGTCGGAGAGGACTCGCCGCTGGCGCGCCGGAGGATCCAGTGCCAGGACGTCTGTATTGACGGTCTTGTAGGCGAAGACGCGGTCGTGTTCGCCCTGCTTGGCGATGGTGGTCAGGTATTCGAGCAGCGAGGGCTGCGGCACACCCGGCAGGGGAGGCGCCATGCCATTGGCCCGGCGCAGCGCCCAGACGTCGGAATTGGGATCGGTATAGATCTCGGAGTATTTCAGCCCCGTCGTCATATCCATGACCTGGCGGACCGTGGCGTCGCCGAAGGCGCTCTTCGCGAGTTCCGGCACATAGGCCGTGACGGGTGCCTTGGGGTCGACCGCGCCGTCCGCCACCAGCATGCCCGCGAGGGTGCCGGTGAACGACTTCGTCACCGACATGCCGATGTGCTGCTTGTGGGCCTTCAGCGCGCCGAAATAGCGTTCGAACACCAGCCTGCCGCGATGCAGGACGACGACGCCGTCGGCATAGGTCTCGGCGAGGGCCTGGTCGACCGTCAGCGCCCGGCCGTCCATGGTGGTGAGCCCGACCCGGCCGAGATCCTGCTCGTCGCGGGGCAGGACGGAAGCCGGTCCCGCGCCGCGCCAGACATTCACCGTCGGCACCAGCTGCCGCACGTTGCTCCAGGCCCAGCGCAGCTGCGGGAATGACCGGAACGACCCGTCGGCATAGGTGATGGCCTTGTCCGGGGGCGGCGGGAAGCCCTGCATCCAGCCGAGCGCATTCGGATCGCTCGCCGCCGCGTCGGGCGGGGTGGCGGAGGCGGTCTTGGTCGGCTCGGACATGGCGCAGTTCCGTCGGCGGGGTGGGAGAGGCGGGCCATCAACATGGGGACGGGGTGTCAACTCGTATCGACCATCGATACTGTCGTGCCATTCCCTGTTGAAGGCGAAGAATATTGCTGCTCTGATCGAAGGTGCGGGCGCAGAGAAAGTTTCCGACCATAACGCCGGTCGGCGACAAATCTACCCCGCTGAGTGGAGAGGTGCCCGGCACCCGGACGGCTTGCCGATGCAAATTCAGGCATGCCACGGTTCTGGGCAGATTTGTATTTGGGGGTTTTGATGCCGATCCTGCCCAGGGCGGATGTTGTATTGCGTGGTGGCCGTGTTTTCGTGGCCTATGGTGAGCCGGTCGCCGAGGCGATCGCCCTGTGGTCCGGCAAGGTTCTGGCGGTCGGATCGTCCGCCGACATGGAGCCGCTGATCGGCCCCGGCACCCGCGTGGTGGAGCTGCGCGGACGCCTCGCCACCCCAGGCCTGTTCGAGGCCCATGCCCACCTCCTGCCGATGGGCATCTCCATGGCCGAGATCGACGCCCGGCCGCAGAAGGCCAATACGCTCGACGCGCTGCTCGGCCTCATTCGCGAGGCCGCCGCGAAGAAGAAGCCGGGCGAATGGATCCTCGCCCGCGGCTATGACGATTCGAAGCTCGACATTCGCCGCCATCCCCATCGCACCGAGCTGGATCTCGCGGCCCCCGACAATCCGGTCTACCTGGTGCGCACCTGCGGCCATCTGGCGGTGGCCAACTCCATGGCGCTCAAGATCGCCGGCGTCACCACGTCCTCCCCGGTTCCCGCCGGAGGCGCCATCGAGCAGTCGAACGGCAACCTGACCGGCCTGATGGCGGAAAACGGCCGCCAGCCCGTCCAGGCGGTGCTGCCGGCCTATACCGACGAGGACCATGTCGCCGCCATCGAGCGCGGCGCGAAGTACATGAACAGCTTCGGCATCACCTCGACGATGGATGCTGCCGTCGGCATGCGCTCGGGCTATCGGGAGATCATCTCCTACCGCAATGCCGTGCGCACCGGCCGCCAGCCGATCCGCGTCACCCAGTGCCTTCTCGACATCCCCGACGGCATCCTCGGCCGCTGCCACGAGGAGGGCCTGATCACCGGCTCCGGCGACGACATGCTGCGCATCGGCCCGGTGAAGATCTTCACCGACGGCTCGGCCGGCGGCAAGACGGCGGCGATGACCACACCCTATTCGGGTGAGGAGCAGACCCACGGCATCTACTGCCTCACCGACAAGGAGATGGAAGAGGCGACCATGGCGGTCCACGCCAAGGGCTATCAGCTCGCCGTCCACGCCATCGGCGACGGGGCCATCGAGCAGACGCTGGTCGCCATGGAGAAGGCGCTGGCGAAGTACCCCGACGCCGACCGCCGCCACCGCATCGAACATTGCGGCTTCAACACCATGGACCAGATGAAGCGCATGCGCGCCGCCGGCATCGAGCCGGTGCCGCAGCCGGTCTTCATCTACGACTTCGGCGAGCTCTACCAGCAGGTCATGCCGGACGAGCGGCCGGCCACCAGCTACCCGATGAAGACGTGGATCGACATGGGCTTCCGCCCGGCCGCCTCGACCGACGCGCCGGTATGCGACGCGAATGTCTGGCCGAACTTCTTCACCATGCTCACCCGCAAGACCCACAGGGGCACCGTCATCGGCGGCGACCAGGCGATCTCCATCGAGCGCGCCATCCAGGCCTATACGGAGTTCGGAGCCTATGTGAACAAGTGCGAGGACCATCGCGGCACGCTGAAGCCGGGGATGGCTGCCGATGTCGCAGTCTTCTCTCGCGACTTGCTCACGGCGACGCCAGAGGCGATCCTGTCGGACACGCGCTGCGACCTCACCATCCTCGGCGGCGCCTGCGTCTATGACGCCACCGGCGAGTGGAAGGGCTGACGGGCATGGGAGTTCACCTCATCCATCGCGCGGTACTGTCGGTCCCGGTCCTCTTCGGCGTGCTGCTGCTCGGCTTCATGCTGCTGCAGCTGGTGCCCGGCGACGTCGCCCAGGTCATCGCCGGCCCGCAGGCGACCCCCGAGGTCGTCGAGCAGATCCGCAAGGACCTCGGCCTCGACAGGTCGCTGGTCGTCCAGTTCCTGCTCTATATCGGCCGGGTGCTGCAGGGCGACCTCGGCTACTCCATGATCAACAACACGCCGGTCATCCAGGAACTCGGTGAAGCGATCGGCCCGACCTTCGAACTGATGTTCGGTTCGCTGATCTTCTCGGTGCCGATCGGCATTGCGCTCGGCACCCTGGCTGCCGTCAACCGCGGCCGCGCCCTCGACCGCATCATCATTGCCATCTCGGTCTTCGGCGTCTCCATGCCGGTGTTCTTCATCGGCCTGATGCTGATCATGTATGTCGGCTACCACTGGGAGCTGCTGCCCTTCCTCGGCCGGGCCGGTCCGCTCTGGACGCTCGACGGGCTGGCGCATGCCGCGCTTCCCTCGCTGACCCTCGGCCTCATCTTCATCGGCCCCGTCGCGCGCATGACGCGCACGGCGGCGCTCGAGGTGATGAACGCCGACTATGTGCGCACCGCCCGCGCCAAGGGTCTCGCCGAGCACACGGTGATCATCCGCCACGTGCTGCGCAACGCGCTCATCCCCGTTGTGACGCTCATCGGCCTGCAGGCCGGCTTTCTTCTCGGCGGCGCCGTGGTCACCGAGACCATCTTCTCCTGGCCGGGCGTCGGCCGTCTCGCCGTCGGCGCCATTCTGGCGCGCGACTTGCCTCTCGCCCAGGGCTCCATCCTGATCCTCGCGGTCTCCTTCATCGTGATCAATCTCTTCGTCGACGTTCTCTACGGCATCCTCGATCCCCGGGTGGGCAAGCGATGACCGCCGTGACCGCCCCTCCTGCCGTCGCCGAGCCGCGCAAGTACGGCAACCTCCGCCGCCTGTTCCGCGACCGGCTGGCCGTGCTCGCGGCCATCATCCTCGTCGTGCTGGTCCTCGCCGCCGTCTTCGCCCCCTGGCTGGCGCCGAACGATCCCTTCCTGACCAATACCCGCCTGCGCATGCTGCCGCCGGTGTGGGAGGCACGTGGCCGCTGGGAGTTCCTGCTCGGCACCGACGGCCTCGGCCGCTGCATGCTGTCGCGCCTGCTCTACGGACTTCGCGCCACCCTGCTGATGGGCGTCATCGCCACCGCGATCGGCGGCTCCATCGGCCTGCTGCTCGGCCTTCTTGCCGCCTTCTACAAGCGCCTCGACGGCCTCATCATGCACATGTCGGACATTCTCCTGTCCTTCCCGGCGATCCTGCTCGGCCTGTCCTTCGCGGCGGTCGTCGGACCCGGCATGACCGCCGTCGTGATCTCGCTGGCCATCGCCACCATCCCCACCGTCGTGCGCGTCACGCGTGCCTCGGCGCTGGTGGTCATGGGCCAGGACTTCATCGAGGCGGGCCGCTCCATCGGCCTGACCGACGGCACGCTGCTGGTGCGCTACCTCGCGCTCAACTGCATTTCCTCGGTCTTCGTCTACCTGACGCTGCGCTTCGGGCAGGTGATCCTGCTGGGCTCGGCGCTGTCCTTCCTCGGCCTTGGCGCCCAGCCACCGGTCGCCGAACTCGGCACCATGGCCTCCGCCGGGCGCAACGAACTCTTCCTCGCTCCGCACATCGCGGTCACGCCGAGCCTGCTGATCGTCGTGCTGGTGCTCTGCGCCAATCTCCTCGGAGACGCGCTGCGCGACATGCTCGACCCCCGGCTCAGGCACAGCTGAGCCCACGACAACAACGGTCCGGGATGACACGGGCCGACGAGAGAACCCACGTCTTCAGAGGAGTTGGGAGATGAGTATGAAAAGACTAGCATTGCTGGCGACCGCCATCGCCGGCGGCCTGGCCTTCGCCACGCCGGCCTCGGCGCAGGCGCAGAACACGCTGACCATCGTCCGCGAGGTCGATTCCGACCGCTACGACCCGCATCGCTCGACGGCGCGCGCCGCCTCCGAGGTGCTGTTCATGCTCGCCGACACGCTGGTGTCGCTCGACCATGACATGACCTCGATCAAGCCGGGTCTCGCCGAGAGCTGGACCGTCTCCCCCGACGGCAAGGTCTACACCTTCAAGCTGCGCTCCGACGTGAAGTTCTGCGACGGCAAGCAGATGACCGCCGACGACGTGGTCTATTCGCTGAAGCGCTGGATCGATCCCGCCACCCGTTCGCCGGTGCGCTGGCGCGCAGGTCCGGTCGAGGACATCGTCGCCAAGGACGCGACGACCGTCGAGTATCGCCTGACGGCGCCCTTCTCCGAACTCCTCTACCAGCTCACCCAGAGCTTCGCCGTCGTCATCGACAAGGCCAATGTCGAGGCCCTCGGCGCCGATTTCGGTGTGCGCGGCTTCAACGGCACCGGCCCCTACTGCTGGGGTGACTGGCGTCCGCGCAACGACATGCGCCTGCGCCGCCACGACGCCTATCGCTGGGGTCCGCCGATCTACGAGAACCGTGGCCCGGCCCACATCCAGGAGATCGTCTGGCGCATCGTGCCGGAGGAGAACACCCGTCTCGCCGCCGTGCTGACCGGCCAGAGCCAGGCCACCCAGTACGTGCCCTATTCGGGCATGGCGCAGATCCGCGCCAACCGGAACCTGCGCATCGTCGACAACCCGGCCGCCTTCTGGACCTATTTCATCGGCTTCAAGGTGGACAAGGTCGGCGTCGACGACGCCGTCGTGCGCCGCGCCATGGTCATGGCGGTGGACCAGGAAGCCATCTCCCGCGACATCAACTTCGGTGAGACGGAGCCGGCCTATTCCTACATCCACCAGTCGGCCACCGACTGGAACCGCGGTCTCGACCAGCGCCTGATCCGCACCAACGTCGCCGAGGCCAACCGCATCCTCGACGAGGCGGGCTGGGTTCGCGGCGCCGACGGCTTCCGCGCCAAGAACGGTGTCCGTCTGTCGCCGCTCGCCTATGGCTTCACCGGTTCGACCTGGCAGAAGCTGATGGAGACGGTGCAGGGCGACCTGCGCAAGATCGGCGTCGACCTGCGCATCCAGCTCTTCGATGCGACGGTGGCCTGGGGCAAGCTGGCCACGCAGGAGTTCGACATGTTCGGCATGTCGTTCCCCTACATCACCGCCGGTGACGCGCTGAACCTCTACTTCCGCTCCACCAACGCGCCGACCCCGAACCGCATGAACTGGAAGGACGCGGAGACCGACCGCCTGCTCCAGACCGGCATGACGGCTGTCAGCGCGCGTCAGCGCGCCCAGTCCTATGGCGAGGTGCTCCAGCAGGTGCACGATGCGGCGGTGTGGATCCCGCTCTACCACGAGCCGATGAAGGTGGCGGCGACCTCCCGTCTCGCCCCCTTCAAGGCGCACAACATCTACGGTTGCGGCTTCTACAAGGGCCTCGACCTGCGCTTCACGCGCTGATGTGACGACATCCGGCCGGGCGCTTCGCGGCGCCCGGCCTTTTTTCGCGGCCCGCATGGGGCCAAGCGACAGAAACGCCCCCTCCCGAGGAACGCCCGATGCCCGTCACCCTGATCAAGAACGCCGCCTGGGTCGTCGCCTTCGACGGCCGCAAGCACACCTACATGCAGGGCGCCGACGTCGCCTTCGAGGGCGACAAGATCATCCATGTCGGTCCGGGCTTCGCCGGCAAGGCCGAGAAGACGATCGACGGTTCGGGCATGCTGGTCATGCCGGGCCTCGTCAACGTCCACTCGCACCCGGCCTCCGAGCCCATGGCCAAGGGCTGGAACGACGAACTCGGCTCGCCGAAGCTCTACCAGTCGGCCCTCTACGAATTCATGCCGCTGTTCCGTGCCGATGCCGGCGGCGCCCCGGACATGGAGGCGATCCCCGCCTCCGCCACGGTGGCCTATTCCGAGCTGCTGCTCTCCGGCGTCACCACGCTGGTCGACATGTCGGTCGCCTGGGACGGCTGGCTCGACACCTTCGCGGCCTCCGGCCTGCGCGGCGTCCTCTCGCCCATGTACCGTTCCGCCCGCTGGTTCACCAAGAACGGCCACGTCGTCGAGTATGAATGGGCCAAGGACGAGGGCGTCCCGGCCATGGAAGCGGCGATGAAGGTGCTGGAGGCTGCCGCCAAGCATCCCTCCGGCCGCATGTCCGGCATGGTCTCGCCGAGCCAGATCGACACCTGCACACCCGGTCTCATCAAGGCGAGCTTCGCCGAGGCCAAGAAGCGCAAGCTCCCCTTCCAGATCCACGCCGCGCAGTCGGTGGTCGAGTTCCACGAGATCACCCGCCGTCACGGCATGACGCCGGTCGAATGGCTCGGCTCGCTCGACGTGCTCTCCGACCGCTCGCTGATCGGCCACGGCATCTTCATGGACCATCACACGTCCACCCA
This sequence comes from Phreatobacter sp., assembly GCA_965284145.1. Classification (GTDB taxonomy): domain Bacteria; phylum Pseudomonadota; class Alphaproteobacteria; order Rhizobiales; family Phreatobacteraceae; genus Phreatobacter. Next base: position 366,456 of record CBDIRH010000003.1, on the reverse strand, counting down.
CTGGCCGCGCCGCGACGACCTGCAGGACCTCGTCGACACCGGCACGACGGTCGCCCACTGTCCGACGGTGTTCCAGCGCCGCGGCATCACCCTGCAGACCTTCGGCGAATATGTCCGCCGCGGCGTCAACATGGCCATCGGCACCGACACCTATCCGCACAACATGATCGAGGAGATGCGCCACGTCGCCATCATGTCGCGCGTCGTCGGCGAGGACGTCTATGACGTGCGCTCCAGCGACGTCTTCAATGCGGCGACCCTCGGCGGCGCCAAGGCGCTGGGACGCAAGGACATCGGCCGCATCGCGGTCGGCGCCAAGGCCGACATCGTGCTGGTCGACGTCACCCACGCCTCCATGCGGCCGCTGCGCGATCCCGTCCGCTCGATGATCTATTCGGCGGCGGAGCGCGCCATCCGCACCGTCTTCGTCGACGGCAAGAAGGTGGTCGACGGCGGCAAGGTCCTGACCATGGACCTCGACGCCGCCTCCGAGAAGCTCGAGGCGGCCCAGCGCCGTGCCGAGGCCGGGGTCAAGGGCCTCGACTGGGCGAAGCGCGACCACATGAAGATCTCGCCGCTGATGTTCCCGCCCGCCAAGGGCTGAGGCGAGGCAGGATAGGGCGCCCCGCGCCCTATCCCCACACCTCGCGGGATACCTCGACAATCATCTCCAGCTTCCGCCACTGCTCGTCCTCGGCGAGGGTATTGCCCTCCTCCGTCGAGGCGAAACCGCACTGCGGCGACAGGCAGAGCTGCTCCAGCGGCGCATATTTCGCCGCCTCGTCGATCCGCCGCCTGATGTCGTCCTTGGATTCCAGCACGCCGGTCTTCGACGTGACGAGGCCGAGCACCACCGCCTTGCCCTTCGGCAGGAAGCGCAGCGGCTCGAAGCCGCCGGCGCGCTCGGTGTCCCACTCCATGAAATAGGCATCCACCGGCATGGCGTTGAACAGGAGCTCGGCGATCGGCTCGTAGCCGCCGGAGGCGACGAAGGTGGAGCGGAAATTGCCGCGGCACAGGTGCATGGTGATGAGCAGGTCCGTTCGGCCGCCCGCCGATGGCGGCCGATGACCATGCCGGCATAGATGCCGCCCTGCTTGTCGGGGTCGTCGCCGCGCTCGGCCAGCATCTTCTTCTGCTCGGGGTCGCAGAGGTAGGCGAAGGAGACGTCGTCGAGCTGCAGGTAGCGGCAGCCGGCGTCGTAGAAGGCGTGCACGGCCTTGCGATAGGCTTGGCCGAGATCCTCGTAGTAGTCGGCCATGTCGGGATAGAGGCCCATGTTGATGAGCTTCCGCCCGCCCCGGTAGTGCAGCATGGACGGGGAGGGGATCGTCATCTTCGCCGTGCGCGTCGTGTTCGCCTTCAGGAACTTGAAGTGCTCGATGAAGGGATGGGTCGAGAAGTCGATCCGGCCCGTCACCCGCGGCGCCTCGGCCTTGGTCTGCACGCCGGCGAACTGGATGCCCTGGTCGAGTTCGACGCGGGTCACGCCGTCGAGCTTGCCAGAGGAAATCGTAGTGCCACCAGGAGCGCCGGTACTCGCCATCGGTGATCGCCTGGAGGCCGATCGCCTCCTGCTTCGCGATCAGTTTCTTGATCTCGGCATCCTCGACGGTCCTGAGGCCGAGGGCGTCGAGCGTGCCGGCCGCGTGGGCGGCTCTCGCCTCCTTCAGCGCCTTCGACCGCAGCAGCGATCCCACCTGGTCGGCGCGGAACGGGCCGGACTTGCCGGCGATGGCGGGGGTGGGGGACGTCATGGTGCTCATCGGTCGTTACTCCCTCGGTCGGCGTCTGGCCGGGGACCGTCTCGCCGGGCGGGCGGCGGTCTTCTGGGACTGAGGATAGGGCGGAAGCCACCGCTGGGCCAGATGGGTCGCGAGCAGTCGTTGGCAATGGTGCAAGCCGGGATTGCGGTCCTGGCGGCGCGCTCCCCCTTGTCCTGCCCCCCATTCCGGCCGATCTCTCGGGGCAACGAAGCGCGGCCCCCGCCGCGCCATGCGAGGCCCCCGCCATGATCCCCGCTCTCACCGGCATCCACCACCTGACGGCCGTGTCCGCCAATGCGCCCGGCAATCACGCCTTCTACACGCAGGTTCTCGGCATGCGCCTCGTCAAGCGCACCGTGAATCAGGACGACACCTCCGCCTATCACCTCTTCTATGGCGACGGCGTCGCCAGCCCCGGTTCCGACATCACCTTCTTCGAATGGCCCGTGGCCCCCGAGCGCCGCGGCACCAACGCCATCATCCGCACGGCCCTGCGCGTCTCGGGCGAGGCCACCATCCGCTGGTGGGCGGCCCGCTTCGCCGAGAAGGGCGTGAAGCACGACCAGCCGGTCGTCCGCGACGGCCGCCTGACCCTCGACTTCGAGGATCCGGAGGGCCAGCGCCTCGCCCTCGTCGACGACGGCGGCGCGGGCGATGCCCATCCCTGGGACGCGAGCCCGGTGCCGGCCGAGCACCAGATCCGCGGCCTCGGCCCCATCACCGCCAGCGTGCCGGTGCTGGAGATGACCGACATCGTGCTCACTCACGTTCTCGGCATGCGGAAGGTGCGCGAATACACCCTGCCGAGCGCCTCGCCCGTCCATGTCTATGCCATGGGCGAAGGGGGTCCTGCGGCCGAGTATCACGTCGCCGTGGAGCCGCACCTGCCGCAGGCGCGCCAGGGCGCGGGCTCGGTCCATCACGTCGCCTTCCGCACCCCCGACGAGAAGGAATATGCCGGCTGGATCGAGCGGCTGAACGGCCTGCGCATCCCGAGTTCCGGGGCGGTCGACCGCTACTATTTCCGCAGCCTCTATTTCCGCGAGCCGAACGGCATCCTCTTCGAGATCGCCACCGACGGCCCCGGCTTCGACGTCGACGAGCCGCTGGCAACCATCGGCGAGAAGCTGGCCCTGCCGCCCTTCCTCGAGCCGAAGCGCGCTGCCATCGAGCGGGGTCTGAAGCCGCTGGACTGACGGCTGCAAGGCGCCATGGCCGGGTTGCTCCGGCCATGGCGAGACCCGTTCACAGGACCGGCGCCGGGACATAGATTGGCGGCGCCGATTCTCGATCCTGACCGGGGACACCCATGATCCGCGCCACCCTTCTCGCCGCCGTCGCCGCTTTCGGCCTTGCCGCCTGCCAGTCGACCACCGCCGAGGTGCCGGCGCCCCAGCCGGTCGCCTCCTCCACCCCCTCCTATGTCACCCGCCCCGACTTCCGCCTGCCGGAGGGAACGGGATGCTCGGGCGAGATCGCGCGGTTCCGCGCCGTGATGGACAATGACCTCGCCACCGGCCACGTCACCCGCGAGGTGCACGGTCGCGTCATCGCCGACCTCAGGGGCCCGGAAGGCGCCTGCTCGGCCGGCCGTGCCGGCGAGGCGAGCGCCGGCCTGAGGGCGGTCAAGTCGCGCTACGGCTACCCCTCGTGATCCTCGCCTAAAGACGCGCTTGTCGCGGCCGCCGCAACGCCGAAGGATGTCCCCAACAAAGCCGGCCCGAACCCAAGAGGCCGGCGAGGGGAGGGCGCCGTGCGGATCGCCTTGCTGTCGGACATCCACGCCAATCGCGAGGCGCTCGACGCCTGCCTCGCGCATGTGAATCGCCAGGGCGCCGATCGCATCGCCATCCTCGGCGACATCGTCGGCTACGGCGGCGATCCCGTCGCCTGCGCGGAAATCGTGGCGGGGCTTGCCGACGAGGGGGCCATCGTCATCCTCGGCAATCACGACGAGGCCGTGCTGCGCGACGAGCCCGACATGAACGCCGATGCGCTGGCGGCCATCCGCTGGACGCGCGGCGTGCTCGGTCAGGATCACAAGAGCTACCTCGCCGGGCTGCCTCTGACCCATCGCGACGGCGAGATGCTGCTGGTCCATGCAGGCGCCCGCCATCCCGGGCAATGGCCCTATGTGAACTCGCCGCGGGAAGCCGAACTCAGCCTCTCCGCCACGGACGCGCGACTGGTCTTCTGTGGTCATACCCACATGCCGGTCGTCTTCTCGCTGCAGCCGAACGGCACCTGCCTGCCCTTCGTGCCGGTCGCCAACCAGCCGGTGCCCCTGCTTCGCCATCGCCGCTGGCAGGCGGTCATCGGCTCCGTCGGGCAGCCGCGCGACGGATCCCCCGCGGCCGCCTACGCGATCCTTGATCTCGGCCAAGGCACGCTGACCCAGCATCGTGTTCCCTATGACCATCAGGCGGCGGCCGCCCGCATCCGGGCGGCCGGCCTGCCGGAACGGTTGGCGAGCCGCCTCGCCTTGGGGCGCTGAGGGGAAACATGCGGGCACCTCGTATCGAGAAGGGGCTGGTCCTCGACGGCTTCACGCTGGTCGAGCCGATCAAGCTCGGCGGCATGGCGCAGATCTGGCACGTGACCTGCCCTGGCGAGGATGGCGGCCTCGCATGGACCGGCTGATCCTCGACGGCGATGACCCCACGATGATCGTCGGCTTCGAGATGGAGCAGATGATCCTGCCGCGGCTGACCGGGCGGCATGTGCCCCGGTTCATCGCCAACGGCGACTTCGCCACCCAGCCCTATATCGTCATGGAGCGAGTGGTCGGCCGCTCGCTCTACGAGCGGATGGGCGAGGCGCCCTTTCCCCCTGACGAGGTCGCGCGCATCGGTCTCGCGGTCGCGACGGCCCTGCGCGACCTCCACCGCCACAAGGTCCTGCACCTCGACATCAAGCCGGCCAATGTCATCATCCGCGACGACGGCACCGCCGTGCTCGTCGATTTCGGGCTCGCCCGGCACCTCACCCTGCCCGACCTGCTCGCCGAGGAGTTCCGGGTGCCGATGGGCACCGCGCCCTACATCGCGCCGGAACAGGTCCTGAAGGCACGCGACGATCCCCGCTCCGACATCTTTGCCCTCGGTGCGGTGCTCTACGAGATGGTGACCGGGCGCCAGCCCTTCGGCGATCCCAAGGGCAGCCGCGGCATGCGCCAGCGGCTGTGGGCCGATCCCTGGCCCCCCCGCGCGCTCAGGTCCGACTGCCCGGCCTGGCTGCAGGAGATCATCCTGCGCTGCCTCGCCGTCGACCCGGCCGGGCGCTATCCGACCGCGGCCCAGCTCTGCTTCGATCTCGCCCATCCCGACCAGGTCCGCCTGACCGCCCTGGCGGAGAAGATGAAGCGCGACCCCGTCGGTCAGCGGCTGCGGCGCTGGTTCCGCGCGGCCGGCGCCGAGCGTCCCGCGCCCTACCGCATGGAGGAGGGGGCGCATGAGTCACCGATCGTCGTCGCGGCCGTCGACCTGTCGGACGACTACTGCGATGTCGCCGCGGAGGTGCGTGCGATGGCCGGACGCATGCTCACCCTCCTGCCGGGAGCGCGGCTCGCCTGTGTCAACGTGCTCACGCAGCGCGGCTCGGCATCGACGAGACCACCGACAGCGAGGGCCGGCCGCTGCACGTGTCGCGCCTGGTGCTGCTGCGCGCCTGGGCGGAGCCGCTCGGCCTGCCCTTCGACCGGATCACCTACCACGTGCTGGAGAGCACCGATCCGGCCGAGGCCATCGTCACCCATGCGCGCGAGAACCACGTCGACCAGATCGTCATGGGCGCGCGTGCCAGTTCGACCACGCGCCGCTATCTCGGCAGCGTCTCGGCGCAGGTCGCGGCCGAGGCCCCCTGTACCGTGACCATCGTCAGGACCCACGCCCCGCGCGAGGCCGAGGCAGTCTAGGAGCGTCCGCCGCCTGCGAGCCACCATTGCGCATGGGCGAGCTGGAAGGGCGGCATCCTGTCCGGCACGAGGTCCTTCGCGTCGCGGACGATATGGATGTCGGCGAGTTCCGGCTCTGCCTCGCGCGCCAGCCGGTCTAGAATGGTCTGCCTCAGGTCGTCGGCCGCCAGCGGCGAGCGGACCATCTTCACGAAGATGCAGCGCTTGTCGTCCTCGGCCATCCAGAAGCCGGGCTCGAACGTCACCTCCTCGGCCGCGAGGCCCGTCTCCTCCGCGAGTTCGCGGCGGACGCTGCCCTCAAGGTCCACCGCGCCCTCCACGATGTCGGAGAGGTCGGGTGTGCCGCCCGGGAAGTAGATCTTGCCGGCATTGGCGGTGTGGCCCCCCATGACGCCCATCACCAGAGCGTCGTCGGCGCTGGTCAGGCCAGCCAGCGCAAAGCCGTTCCGCGAGCGGCCATCGGCCATGCCGTGGCGCATGTAGTGGAGGAACTGGGAGAAGCGGACCGGACGATAGAGCGCCTCGAAGCGGTCGCCATCGACGCGGCTCTCGGCGATGACCAGCACCTCGCCGTCGAAAAGGGCGGGATTGGCGGCGATGGCGTTGGCCCAGGCCTCCGCGATGGCCTCCTCGTGCTCTCTCGCATAGGGCCACGGCGTCGACGTGACGCCGGCGAGAATATGACGGATGTGGCGGAACCGGTACGGGCTCAAGGCGTTGTCCTCGCGCGATGTCTTGCCTGAGGTCCCCGGCGCCGGCAAGCCGTGGCACGAACGCCACGGCCGTTGACGGCTTCTTAGGGGTAACGTCCACCCAGCTTGGCAAATCGCTTGAGCGTCACCTATGGTCGTCCCGGGTCGGGGGCCTGCAGGAGGGAATACGATGTTGAAGAAACTGGCTCTGGTGGGCACGGCCGCCCTGATGATCGGCGCGTGCACTCCGCGTGAGGAACGCGCCGCTGCGGGCGGTGCCAGTCGGCGCCGGCGCGGGTGCGCTCCGCGGCGGCCTTGCCACCGGCACGGGCGGTGGTGCCCTCGCAGGCGCTGCCATCGGCGGTGTCGCCGGCGCGATCATCGGCGCCGAGACCACGCCGCGCCGTCGCTGCTGGGTCAATCGCTACGGCGAGCGCGTCTGCCGCTATCGCCGCTGATCCATACGACAGCACCATTCGGGAACCCGCCGGCCTCGCGCCGGCGGGTTTTTCGTTGGGCGGGTTTTTCGTTGGGCGGCTCGCTCCGCAGGCCCGCCGCTCAGAGGAACAGCCGCCCTTCGGTGACGATCACCGCGCCGCCGCCGATGGTGACCTCGGTCAGCGCTCCGCCGGCCAGCGTCAGCCCCAGCGTGATGCGGCTCGGCCGGCCCATCTCGAAGCCCTGTTCGATCAGGATGCGGTGGGTGCCGTCGGCAAGCCTCTCCTGGGCGGCGAGAACGCCGGCGAAGGCCGCGGCCGCCGATCCTGTCGCCGGATCCTCCGCCACCCCGAGCCCGGGCGCGAACATGCGGGCGTGGAACTGGGCATCCGCGCCGACGGTCTCGCGCGAATAGGCGAAGATCGCCGGGTGGTCGTCGCGGATGGCGGCGAAGGTCTCGGCGAACCAGCGGGTATCGACGCGGATCCGCGCCATGGCCTCGCGCGTCTTCACCGGCACGAGCAGAACGACACCGGGGCGCCGTAGCGGCTCGGGCGATGGCGGTCGAAACCGACGTCACGCGGCTCGAGTCCGAGCACCCCTGCAAGCTGGGCCGGGTCGGGCGCCGGGCCGAGGCTGGCGGGAATGCGCGGTGCAACGAAGGTCGCCTCGTAGCGTCCGTCGGCATGGCGCCGGACGTGGCAGGGAACCGCGCCCGCCTTCTCGCCGAGGACGAAGCGGGTTTCGGCCCCCGGCGCCAGTCCGTCGAGGGAGGCGAGAAGCACGGCCGTGCCGACCGTCGGATGGCCGGCGAAGGGCAGTTCCGTTCCCGGCGTGAAGATGCGGATGTCGGCGCGGTGACCGGGCGCCGTCTCCGGCAAGATGAAGACCGTCTCCGACAGGTTGAACTCCCCGGCGATCTTCTGCATCGCGGCGGTGTCGAGCCCCGCCGCGTCGTGCACCACGGCGAGCGGATTGCCGGCCAGCACATCTTGGGTGAAGACGTCGAGGGTGTTGATGCGGCGGCTTGCCGTGGGGGAGGGCATGGCGGACCTCAGGCGATCGGCTCGGGGGTGAAGAGGCGGCTCGGAGTCACGAACTCGTCCTGGGCCGCGACCGTCAGGATCTCGCGGGATCCCGCCTCTTCCGTGCGGCGCAGCAGGCCGAAGACCGAGGAGGCCGCACGCGACAGCGCCAGGGCCTCGTCGCCCGTCGTCGCCGCATGGACGAAGAACAGCGCGGCGATGGCGTCGCCGGCGCCGTTGACGGAGACGGAGAGGCGCGGCGTGCGCACGCGGAACCGTCCGTTCGGCCCGCAGGCCATGAGGTCGATGCAATCGGCCGGCGTGTCCTCGGTGACGAGGCTTGTGACCATCACGATGCGCGGGCCCGTCGCGCGGATCGCCTCCACCGCCGCCACCGCATCGGCCAGGGTGACGATGGTGCGGCCCGAAAGGTACTCGAGCTCGAACTGGTTGGGCGTGATGATGTCGGCCGCCGGCACCGCCTGGTCGCGCATGAACTCCGGGATGCCCGGCCGCACGAAGATGCCGCGCCCGACATCGCCGATCACCGGGTCGCAGCAGTAGTGCGCCCCAGGGTTCAGCGCTCTCACCCGCGAGACGGCGCCGAGGATGGCCGTGCCGATGTCGGCCGAGCCCATGTAACCGGACAGGACGCCGTCGCAGCGCCCGAGCACGCCGCGCTCGGCGATGCCCTCGACCAGTTCCTCGATCATCGGGCCGTCATAGACGCGACCCTTCCACGCGCCGTAGCCGGTGTGGTTGGAGAACTGGACGGTGTGGATGGCCCAGACCTCGTGCCCCAGGCGCTGCATCGGAAAGACCGCCGAGGCATTGCCGACATGGCCGTAGGAAACCCAGGACTGGATGGAAAGGATGTTCATGGCTGCGCTCCGTGGCGCCAGCCTAGCGCGCCGTTCCCGCGTCGCACCAATTCCGTTCGGTGAAGTCGTGCATCACCGGCACGGTGCCTCAGGCGATCCTGATGCGCCCCCGGGCAATTCCCATGCTGCCCGTGTCGTAGAAGTGCATCAGCTCGACGATAAGACCGTCGCGGATGGTGATGTGGTCGAGCACGTCGTAGAAGCCGATCCGGCCGTTGTCGAGGAAGCGCACCTCGGCGGTCCAGCGCACGACGACCTTGTCGCCGCCCTCCACCACCGACTGGATCTCGAAGCCCAGATACTCGTTGATCTCGTGAAGGTTTTCCAGGTGCCGGGCGATGCTCTCACGCCCGATCCGCATGCCGGCCCCCGGGTTGAGCGCCGGGTTGCCGACGATGGTCATCCGCGCATCGGGGGCAAAATAACTGGCATAGGCATCCCCGTCGCCTGCCGTCCGGGCATCGTAGAGCGCGCGCAGTGCCTCGTTGATCGCCCGGGGACGATCGTCTCGTGAATCGGATGGAGGTTGAGGCAGGCTCATTGTCAGATGCGACCCGCGAGCACCGCCAGCGAGGCGGTGTCCATGTATTGCGTCAGCTCGACGATCTCGCCATTGCGAAACCGGATGAAGTCGGCCACGTCGAAATCCCCGATTGCCCCCGTCGCCTTGCTCCGCAATGTCAGCTGGCGCCGGACCACTGCCAGATTCACATCGGCGACGATGTCGACAATGAGGCCGTCGACATACTGGTAGTTCTCGAACAGCTTGCGGATGCCCTTGGCGATGGCGGCGCGGCCGTGGAAGGGACCAGCCTCCGGCACGAGCCGGTTATCGGCCATGATGCGCAAGAAGCCGTCCTCGGCAAATCCGTTAGCAAAGCCTTCCGCATTGCCGTTGCGCCGGGCCGCGTAGAGCTCCGAAAGCCTCTCCTTCAGGTAGGGAACGCCGGAAATGACGCGCAGGCTGGGTTGCGACATGAACGTCCCTGATTGATCGCCGGCGAAGCGCTACCGTCCTACGATCAGTAACCGCGTTCGCCAAGTGAAATCCGGCGAACTCTGGGGCAGCGTTGCTGACTGCGTGATGAATACCACGGACGGGGCGTTCCCGAAGCCCCGCCGACGGCAAGAGAAAGGGCGGCACGAGGCCGCCCTTCGATGACGGATGCGCTCCTGAGGGGGCGCATCCGCTCTTCGCCAGTGAAGGGCGATCAGTTCTTGGTCTTGTCGACCAGCGCCTTCGCCTTGATCCACGGCATCATGTCGCGCAGCTTGGCGCCGACCGCCTCGATGGGGTGGTCGTTGACCCGGGCGCGGGTCGCCTTGAACGAGGTCTGGTTGACCTTGTTCTCCAGCATCCAGTCGCGGGTGAACTTGCCCGACTGGATGTCGGTCAGCACGCGCTTCATCTCGGCCTTGGTCTCGGCGGTGATGATGCGGGGGCCGGTGACGTACTCGCCGTACTCCGCGGTGTTGGAGATCGAGTAGTTCATGTTGGCGATGCCGCCCTCGTAGATGAGGTCGACGATCAGCTTCACCTCGTGGAGGCACTCGAAATAGGCCATCTCCGGGGCGTAGCCGGCTTCCGTCAGCGTCTCGTAGCCGGCACGGATCAGCTCGACCAGACCGCCGCAGAGCACCACCTGCTCGCCGAACAGGTCGGTCTCGCACTCTTCCTTGAAGGTCGTCTCGATGATGCCGGCGCGGCCGCCGCCATTGGCCGAGGCGTAGGAGAGGCCGAGGTCATGGGCGTTGCCCGAGGCGTCCTGGTGGATGGCGATCAGGGTCGGCACGCCGCCGCCGCGCTGGTACTCGGAGCGCACGGTGTGGCCGGGGCCCTTGGGGGCGACCATCAGCACGTCGAGATCCTTGCGGGCCTCGATCAGGTTGAAGTGGATGTTGAGGCCGTGGGCGAACATGATCGCCGCGCCCTGCTTCATGTTGGCATGAAGGTCGTCGCGGTAGATGTCGGCCTGCAGCTCGTCCGGGCGTCAGCATCATCATGATGTCGCAGACCTTGGCGGCTTCCGCCGGGGTCATGACGGTGAAGCCGGCGGCCTCCGCCTTGGCGCGCGTGGCGGAACCCGCCTTCAGCGCGATGACCACGTCCTTGACGCCGGAGTCGCGCAGGTTCAGCGCGTGGGCATGGCCCTGGCTGCCGTAGCCGACAATGCAGACCTTCTTGGACTTGATGAGGTTCAGATCGGCGTCGCGATCGTAATAGACACGCATGGGATGCTTCCTTCCTTGGGCTTGCGTTGTCGGGTAGGCGTGGTCAGGCAGCGGCCGGTTCCGGGTGTTTCCGGCCGTAGAGGGTGAGGAACTGGTCGGTGGCCACCGCCGCGTCGCGGGCGATCTCGGCCTTGCCGAGCGTCAGCGCGTCGCCGAGCAGCAGGCGGATCTGCACGTCGCGGCCGGCGAGGCCGAAGAAGGTGCGGAAGGCCGCTTCGGTATCGTCGAACTGGAGCAGGCCGGCGGCGCGGCCCTCTTCCAGCACCGGCTTCAACCGGTCGCCGATGGCGAAACGACCGTTCTCGAGCACGATCTGGCCGAGATTGCTCTGCTTCGAGGCGGCATGGGTGATCGCCACCCGGTTGAGCGCGATCGAGGTGGCGCTGGAGATGACCGACAGCCAGTTCGCGGCGAAGTCCCGGAGGCTGTCCCTGAGGCTCGACGCATCGAGCTTCTGCCGGTCGTAGCGGCCGGCGCGCACGCGCGAGGCCTGCCACTGCACCGTCGCGGTCAGCAGGCCGTCGCGGTCGCCGAACCACTTGTAGAGGGTTTCCTTCGAGCAGCTCGCCCGCCGCGCGACGGCCGTCATGGTCAACTGGCCGCCCTGTTCCTGCATCAGCGCCAGCACCGCGTCGAGCACCGCCGCCTGGCGGGCGGTCGGCTCCGCGGGGTCGGTGACCGGCGTCTCGGGAGCGAGGGTCCTGGCGGCTGACGTCATGGGTGTCGAGTGAAGGGCTTAGCCGTACCGTACGTTACGGTTCGGCTGTCTAGCGCAGCGCCGGAGCGGGTGCAAGCCTGTTCGACAGAGAATGACGACGGAGCGTCCCAACCCTGCCGCTCAGCCGCCGCAGGCCTTGCGGTAGAGGCGGACGGTTTCGGCCATGCCGTGGATCAGGGCATCGGCGGTCAGCGCATGGCCGATCGACACCTCGGCGATGGCCGGGGCGCGCGCGACCAGCGGCGGCAGGTTGTCGAGGGTGAGGTCGTGGCCGGCATTGACGCCGAGCCCCGCGGCCGTGGCGGCCTCGGTCGTCGCCGCCAGCTTGTCGAGTTCGGCGGCCTGCACCCCGGCATCGGCGGCGTGGCCATAGGGGCCGGTGTAGAGCTCGATCCGGTCTGTGCCGGTGGCCTTCGCGGCGGGCACCAGCGCCGGATCGGCGTCGAGGAAGATCGACACCCGCATGCCGCCCGCCTTCAGCCGGGCGATGACCCGCTTCAACAGGTCGGCGTCCTTCACGACATCCCAGCCGTGGTCGGAGGTCGCCTGGGCCGGATCGTCCGGCACCAGCGTCACCTGCGCCGGCCTGACCTCCTCGCAGAGCGCCAGGAAGCGCTCGTCCGGATAACCCTCGATGTTGAACTCGGCGCCGGGAAACTCGGCGCGCAGCAGGCCCGCGAGGTCGAAGACGTCGTGCCGGCGGATATGCCGCTCGTCGGGCCGCGGATGCACCGTGATGCCCGCCGCCCCCGCCTGCATGGCGATGCGGGCGAGGCCCGTGACGCTCGGCCAGGGCAGGTTCCGCCGGTTGCGCAGCTGCGCGATGGCATTGACGTTGACGGACAGATGCGTCGGCATGGCGCGGGCCTTCAGGCTCGGTGATCAGCGAGAGCTGGTCTCTGAGTGGGTCGCATTTGCTTCACGCGAACCGGTTCCCGCTTCGCTTGCAAATGCTCCCGATATCAACGTCCCTGCGCGCCATCCGGCAAGGCCGCTTCCTGCATGCCTTCCGCGCCGCGGCTCATGGCGGCGATGCCGGTGCGCGACACCTCCACCAGTCCGACCACGCCCATCAGGCGGATGAAGCGCTCGACCTCCTCCGTCGTCCCCGTCAGCTCGAAGACGAAGGAGTTCAGCGTCGCGTCCAGCGTCCGCGCGCCGAAGGCGCCCGCGAGCCGGAGCGCCTCGACCCGGGCATCGCCCTTGCCGCGCACCTTGACGAGGCAGAGCTCGCGCTCCAGCGCCGAGCCCTGCACGGTGAGGTCCACCACCCGGTGCACCGGCACGAGGCGGTCGAGCTGGGTCTTGATCTGCTCTATCACCTTCTCGGTGCCGGTGGTGACGATGGTGATGCGCGAGACGTGCTTCTCGTGCTCCGTTTCCGAGACCGTCAGGCTCTCGATGTTGTAGCCGCGGCCGGAGAACATGCCGGCGATGCGGGCAAGAACCCCCGGCTCGTTGTCGACGAGCACCGCCAGAGTGTGGCGGCGCTCGGCGTGGATGGCGTCGGAGAGGAAGTAGGCGGACTGGGACTGGGTCATGACTGTTTCTTTGCGATGAGCGGGAGGTGAGGCGCTGCCGCCTCACACCAGCTGCTTGCCCTTGGCGTCGATGATCTCGCCGGTGACGCCCTCGAAATCGGGCAGGATCATCTCGTTATGCGCCTTGCCCGAGGGGATCATCGGGAAGCAGTTCTCTTCCTTCGCCACCAGGCAGTCGAAGATCACCGGGCCGGGATAGTCGATCATCTCCATGATGGCGGCATCGAGCTTGGCCGGATCATCGCAGCGGATGCCCTTGGCGTGATAGGCCTCGGCGAGCTTGACGAAGTCCGGCAGCGCCGCCGAATAGCTCTCCGAATAGCGCCCGCCATGCAGCAGCTCCTGCCACTGGCGCACCATGCCCATGTACTCGTTGTTGAGGATGAAGATCTTGATCGGCAGGCGGTACTGCGCCGCCGTCGACATCTCCTGCATGTTCATCAGCACCGAGGCCTCGCCCGCCACGCAGACCACGAGGTCCTTCGGGTTGGCGAGCTGCACGCCCACCGCCGCCGGCAGGCCGTAGCCCATGGTGCCGAGGCCGCCGGAGGTCATCCAGCGGTTCGGCTCGTCGAAGTGGAGATACTGCGCCGCCCACATCTGGTGCTGGCCGACCTCCGTCGTGATGAAGCGCTTGCGGCCCTTGGTGAGTTCCTCCAGCCGCTCCAGCGCATATTGCGGCTTGATGATCTCGGAGGAGTTCTTGTAGGCGAGCGACTTGCGCGCCCGCCAGCCGTCGATCTGCAGCCACCAGGCCTTGATGGCCGGCTTGTCGACCTGGCCCGCCACGTCCTTCCACAGCCGCACCATGTCCTCCAGCACGTGGGCGCAGTCGCCGACGATGCCGATGTCCACCTTGACGTTCTTGTTGATGGACGAGGGGTCGATGTCGATGTGGATCTTCTTCGAGCCCGGCGAGAAGGCGTCGAGCCGGCCGGTGATGCGGTCGTCGAAGCGCGCGCCGATGTTCACCATCAGGTCGCAGCCGTGCATGGCGAGGTTCGCCTCGTAGGTCCCGTGCATGCCGAGCATGCCCAGCCACTGCGGGTCATGGGCCGGATAGGCGCCGAGGCCCATCAGGGTGGAGGTGATCGGATAGCCGGTGGCCCGCACGAGTTCGCGCAGGAGCTGCGAGGCCTGGGGACCTGCATTGATGACGCCGCCGCCGGTGTAGAACACCGGGCGCTTGGCCTTGGCGATCATCTCCACCGCCGCCTTGATCTTGCCGAGGTCGCCCTTGATCTGCGGCCGGTAGGTCTTGTGCTGGTTGTCGCGCGGCTTCTCGTACTTGCCCGCCTTGAACTGGATGTCCTTGGGGATGTCGATGACGACCGGGCCCGGACGGCCGTTCTGCGCCACGTAGAAGGCCTCGTGCAGGATGCGCGGCAGGTCCTCGATGCTCTTCACGAGGTAGTTGTGCTTGGTGCAGTGGCGCGTGATGCCCACCGTATCGGCCTCCTGGAAGGCGTCCGAGCCGATGAGATGGGTCGGCACCTGGCCGGTGAAGCAGACGATCGGGATCGAATCCATCAGCGCGTCGGTGAGGCCGGTGACGGCATTGGTCGCGCCGGGGCCGGAGGTGACCAGCACCACGCCCACCTTGCCGGAGGAGCGCGCATAGCCCTCGGCCGCGTGCACCGCGCCCTGCTCGTGGCGGACGAGCACGTGCTTGACGCTGTCCTGCTGGAAGAGCGCGTCATAGATCGGCAGCACGGCGCCGCCGGGATAGCCGAAGAGGGTGTTGACGCCCTGGTCGATCAGGGCCTGCACCACCATTTCGGCACCGGTCATCTCGCGGGACATGGGTCGGTTTCCT
Organism: Phreatobacter sp.; assembly: GCA_965284145.1. Taxonomy (GTDB): domain Bacteria; phylum Pseudomonadota; class Alphaproteobacteria; order Rhizobiales; family Phreatobacteraceae; genus Phreatobacter. The sequence goes on along the minus strand of CBDIRH010000003.1, from coordinate 351,434 downwards.
TCAAGGTCGTCTTTGGTCGGTTGTTGCAGCGAGGCGTTAGGCGACGGGGTCGTTCAGGGCAACAAAAAAGGCCCCGCGAGGGACCTTGTGTTGAGCGCCACCGTTCGGCCGCCGTGTGATGTCTCACACGTCCGTCGATGGCGCCCCGGATACAATAAGGATGAAACGCACGGCGTGCGGCTCCGATTGAGAGAGGCGCGGACCATAGGGGAGGGGGAAGGCGGGTGTCAAGCGCGGGGGGGGAGCAGGGTGCCAGCACAAACCCTAGGGGCGGACATCCTTCAACCGTAATGCACATCATGTTCTGAGTGCCACCCCTGTTCCCAGAGGATGTAGTATGGCGATTGCGGCGGATATGGATTGCCCGCTGGTGGCTTCCCCTCGCGCCAGTCAGATTGTCCGCGTTCAAAAGCCTTCTGCTTGGCCTTGTCTTGTCCTTCACTCATAAATGCCTCTGCGTCATCTGCCAACACGCTCCCCTGATGTAGTGGCTCAGACGTGGTTATCAAGACCGCAGGCTCGATAATGGAGGCTGACCAGCGCGATGGATAACCAAAGCCTCAAATTCCATCAATAACGCAAGAATTTGGTAGTGCGGATTTGTCCCCCCGGATATACCGCGTCAATAGATCCGTTAGCACCGGGATAGGGCAGGCGAATATTGTACCATCCGCGGGAAGCCATGAGCTTTGCAGGGCTACAACCCAATAACGTAGCTCGTTGATATCTCCCGCGAAGCCAAAAACGGGTCCGCCACTCATCCCTTTTAGGCTGTCAAGGGGGAGTCGCTTTGAGGCATTCCCAATGAGCCTTGAGTACTCTTTGTTTTGCAATTCTCCTTCTCGGGGCGATTTCTGGATTGAAATGATTGTAGGGGATAATTCGGCTGCTCCCGAAGGGGGGACAAATTCAGAAGTATACTCCTCGGGAAGTCCTAGCAAAAGGTATCCAAAGTATTCGATCTTCGACTGATGATTCCAGCGATTTTCATCGAGTATCTCAATGCCATTCGCGGCAATCAACCGCTCGTGATGCGGGTGAATCAGAATGGCTCCAAAATCCAGCCCAAGGGCGTCATCGTCAATGTAGAGTCGGGCGCTATTCTTCAGGTCTATCGGAACTGGTTTGCTAGACCGGTAGGCAGCGCCAAAGGAGTCAGCTAGAACGGCACTGTTCAAAGTCACGTTCGGGTGGGAGATCGATTCGTATAGATGTTTTAGATTGTGACCGGCTGTGATCCAAAATATATGCTGGTCCACCCTGATGAGTGTACCAGGAAACGCGCTAAACCGATCTTTTTCGTTGCCGAACCGCGTGGAAACGCACAGGGCGACCAAATGCCTCCCAAAATATTGAATTATTGTGTCTCTCTCGGGAGCAATCATTGCCGTATCTCAGGTAGCGCGGGAGTAAATATTAAGATCTCAAGATAGTCGTTATTTGCGATTCGGAACACCAGCTAGAATTTATCCGCGGTTTACCCCAACCGCCCCTCCTCATCCCACGCCACCACCTTCTGCTTCTCCCCACCCCACCGCCACAGCACCAGATTCCGCATCCCGTCCGTCGCGCCGGTGGCAAAGCTCGGCACCAGCGCGCCGGCGGCCCCCGCCGCGATGAGCCGCTTCGTGAGCGTCCATGTGGGGGGCACGCGCCCCTCGGCCCGGTCGAGCATCCAGGCGCAGCCGAGGGTTGAAAGGTCCGTGCCGGCGGCTTGTCGGCCTGCCTCCGTCGTGAGGTCGAGGATATCCGCGCAGTCCACGTCGTAGGTCACCACCGTCAGCGGGGGAAATCGGTGGGCGAAGCCGTGGGAGACCTCGGCGAACATGCCCTCGATGGTCAGCGCGAGATAGAGCGCCGCCATGCCCTTGGGGTTGAACCGCCCGCCATGGATCGCCGCGCCCGCGCCGGAGGTCGGTGCGAAGGCCCAGCGCGGGTCATGCGCCCGGTAGGCGAGCCCCCGGAAGCGGGTGAGGGGCAGGGGTCTTGCGGGGGTCTTCAGGCGAAGCCGCCGGTGGCGACATGGTCGAGCCAGTCGCGCAGCGCCGCCGCCTTGCCGTCCTTCACGAGGCTCTCCGCCGTGCGGCCGCCGAAGGCCGGCAGTGGCGCGGCGCGATACCAGGCGAGCGCCTGCTTCTCGCCGCCGGCCCAGTCGGCGACGCGCGCGACGATCTCGATCATCTCGGTGACGCGTTCCTGCGTCTTCGGAGCCTTCGCCCGCGCGGTGCGGTGGAAGGTCTCCGGCCTGACGCCCATGGTGTCGGCGAGCTGCGCCTTCGACACGCCGAAGCGGTCGGCCACGCGGTCGATGACGATAAGCCCCTCGGCGTCGAAATAGCCGGAGGTGCGGAGGCCGCCCGTCGCCGGGGCGGCCGTCGCGGCCCGCCGCGAGGGCGCCCTCGCTGCCTTGGTGGTCATGATCCGATCCAGTCCAATGGGCAGGAAATCATGACCAAACATATGGCAACACCAGGCCTGTGGCAAGGCGCGCCCTCTCCGGCCCCTCACCGCACCCCCCTGGCAAACCCCGCGACCACGCCGACCACCCGCCCGTCCTGGCCGGCGAAGCCGTGATAGCCGCGCGCCTGGCAGGGATCGCCGGCATCGGTGCCGCCGTCGATCCACGTGACCCGGACCCGCGCCCCGCCCCAGGCCTTGAAGGGCTCCACGCCCGCCGGCGGGGTGAAGCGGCAGCCGTCGCGGCGGTGGTGCACCACGAGGGTCGGCGGCAGGGCGGCGGGCGAGCCGACCTGGCCGCGCACCTGATCGAGGAAGCCGGCGGTGATGACGATGCCGTTCGGGCGCGCGCCCAGCGCCTCGGCGATCCGGAGCGAGCCGCGCGAGGTGCCGGCCACCGTCACCGGGCGGTTGAACCGCTGGCGCAGGAAGGTCACGGCGGAGGCGACCGAGACGCCGCTGTCGATGGTGAGCGAGGCGACGCCCGCCGCCGCATAGGCCTTGCGGGTGCGCACAAGCTGGTTGCCCTGCAGGGACGAGAAGCTGCCGTCGGCGCGGATGCCGAGATGCCCGTTGCCGCCGGGGATGAGCACGATGGACGCGCGCGGGGCGCGCGGCGCGTTGAGGAGGCCATAGCCGCCCGACAGCTGCACCGCCTCGTCGGCGAGCGCCGGGGAGGCGAGGGGGATGGTGGCCCAGGCGATCAGGGCCAGCAGGGCGACGATGACGGACCTCATGCGAACCTCCCCTTCAGGACCGGACGATGATGCTCGAGGCGCCGCCCGGCGTCAAGCAATAATTCCTACGATAAGGAAAAAAGGCTGGGCGCCGGGAGCCGTTTCGCCGCGCGCAGGGCCCGCCGTCACTCCGCCGGCCAGCCGGAGACCGGGACCGGCGTCGCCACCACCTTGAGGAAGGTCTCGGCCGGCTCGTCGGCGGCGAGCGCCGCGATGTCGTCGAGCAGGGCGCGGATGGCGCGGCGCGGGTCGCCGTCGAATTCGGCGAGCACGGCCTCCACTTCCGGATCCTCGAACATGTCGTCGTCGGCGAAGAAGTCGGTGTCTGCGAACGTCGAGATGGGCCATGGGCTGTCCTCCTGATGCTGACACCCTACACGGCCTCCTGCCAGGTTCTGTCAGCAGGATGGCAGCAGGTGGCAAGTGCCACGGCCTCACACATCGTCCCGTGCGCCGATACGTTGCAGCGCCGACTGCCGCAACGACAGGTTTGGTTAACCGATCGGGCGCATGGTGAATCAAGTTTGAACCGTGCCGGGACCCGCCATGGCCTTTCCACTCTGGTCGAAGCTGTTCGGCGCCGACGCCCTGCGCGAGACGGTCGACCGCTCGCTGGCCGTCATCACCTTCGACCTCGAGGGTCGGGTGCTGGAGGCGAACGACAACTTCATCGCCACCATGGGCTATCCGCGCGACAAGGTGGTGGGCCAGCCGCACCGCATGTTCATGCCGCCCGAGGAGGCGCAGTCCGAGGGCTACCGGCAGTTCTGGGAGAGGCTGCGGGCCGGCGAGGTCCAGGAGGGCGCCTACCGCCGCATCGCCGCCGGTGGCCGCGAGGTCTGGCTGCGCGCCACCTACAATCCCGTGCTCGACGCCCGCGGCCGCACCGTGCGCGTCATGAAGATCGCCAGCGACATCACCGCCTCGAAGCACCGCTCGCTCGACGATGCCGGCCAGATCAGCGCCATCCACCGCTCGCAGGCGGTCATCGCCTTCGCCCTCGACGGTACCATCCTCGAGGCCAATGAGAATTTCTGCGCCGCCATGGGCTACCGGCCCGAGGAGATCACCGGCCGCCACCACCGCATCTTCGTCGATCCGAAGGAGGCCGCCGACCCCGCCTATGCGCGGTTCTGGGAGACGCTCAGGCAGGGCACCTACCAGGCGGCCGAGTACCGGCGCCTCGCCAAGGGCGGCCGCGAGGTGTGGATCCGCGCCACCTACAATCCGATCCTCGGCGGCGACGGCAAGCCGACCAAGATCGTCAAGTTCGCGGTCGACGTGACCGCGGAGAAGCTGCGCAACGCCGATTACGAGAGCCAGATCGCCGCCATCCACCGGACCCAGGCGGTGATCTCCTTCACGCTCGACGGCACCATCCTCGACGCCAACGAGAATTTCCTGAACGCGACCGGCTACCGGCTGGACGAGGTGAAGGGCCAGCACCACCGCATGTTCGTCGAGCCGAGCTATGCCGCGGGCGAGGACTATCGCCGCTTCTGGCAGGACCTCGGCGGCGGCGCCGCCGTCTCGGCCATCTACCAGCGCTTCGGCAAGGGCGGCCGGCCCATCTGGCTGCAGGCGACCTACAACCCGATCCTCGATGCCGCCGGCAAGCCGCAGAAGATCGTCAAGTTCGCCACCGACATCACCGCCAACATGGGCGCGCGCTCGCGTGCGGTGAGCGCGGCCGACGACACGCTCAGCAATGTCGAGCAGGTCTCGGAAGCCGCCCAGCAGATGAGCGGCCGCATCAACGACCTCGTCGCGCAGATGGTGCGCTCCAACGATGCGGTCTCGGAGATCGCCACGCGCGCCGCCTCCGCCGACCGTTCGACGACCGAGATGCGCCAGGCCGCGCAGTCCATGGACGGCGTCGTGCAGATGATCGCCAAGATCGCCGAGCAGATCAATCTGCTGGCCCTCAACGCCACGATCGAGTCCGCGCGCGCGGGCGAGGCGGGCCGGGGCTTCGCGGTCGTCGCGCAGGAGGTGAAGGCGCTCGCGTCACAGGCGAGCAGCGCCACCACGAAGATCTCCGGCGAGATCGCCGCCATGCAGGCCGTCTCCACCGACGTCGCCACCACGCTCGCCTCCATCGCCTCGGCGATCGGTGAGGTCCGCACCTATGTCGAGGCCGCCACCGGCTCGATCCAGGAGCAGAGCGCGGTGACGCAGGACATTTCCGCCACCATGCGCAACACCGCCGAGGGCGTCGCTTCCATCGGCCAGACGCTCGACGAATGGATCGTCCGGGATGGAGGAGCGTCGTGGCGATGACCGCCGGCGCGTATCCAAGGCGACTGTCATCCACCTCGGCGGCGGGCGTTCGATCCCGTGCACGGTCCGCAACCTGTCGTCCGGCGGCGCCAGGCTCGTCGTCGCCGCCGCGGTCGCCGTTCCCGACAGCTTCGAGCTGGAACTCGAGGGCGAGCGCATCGCCTGCGAACTGGTGCGCCGCGTCGGCGGCGAGCTCGGTATCCGGTTCCGCCGCGCCGCCTGACGCGGACCAGGTCGATGATGCCGCGGCCCGCGGGCCTCGCGGCGCCCCCGTCAACCATGTGGGCAGTCCGGTGTTGCCACATGGTTGCCGAAACGTTAAGGCTGCCGTAACGTAAGTCATTATCCCGTTACCGGTGCCTCCTCATGTTTCGCGTTCTCGGCATCGGGGCCGTCCTGGGCCTCGCCCTCCTGTCGATCTCCGGCTCGAACGCCGAGGACCGCGACGAGTTCTATGCCATCGCCCGCGGCGAGACCGGCCGCCGCGCCGCGCCGGCTCCGGCGGCTGGTTCGGCTGGCAGCGCCGCGCCGAGACGCCTGCACCGGCTGCCGCGGCAGCAGGCGCGCCCGCGACGCGGCGCCAGATGACGCGCTCGCGGCAGGCCACGGCTCTCGCCGGCACCGACGGATCCTCGCGCACCTCCATGCGTCCGCCTCCTGCGACGGCTACTACTTCCCCGTCGGTCCGGTGACCGGGGCGGCCGGGCGGCGTGCCCGGGCCGACGCCTGCAACGCCATGTGCCCCGGCGCGACCGTGCGGCTCTATTCCTCGCGAGGCGGCACCATCGAGACCGCCCGCAGCGAGAGCGGCCAGACCTACAGCGCCATGGCCACCGCCTTCCGCTACCGCGAGCGGCTTGAGCCGGGCTGCTCCTGCCAGGCGAGCGTCACGCAGGGGCTGGCGCGCCTCGCCATGACGCAGGACTACACGCTGCGTGAGGGTGACCTCGTCGTGATGGACGCCGGCGTGCGCGTCTTCCGCAACGGCGGCCGCTTCCCCCATCAGCCGCGCGACTTCGTGACCGCACGCGCCTATGGGCGGCTGTCGCCCGATCTGCGCCGTCGCGTCGCCGAGATCGAGACGGCCCGCCTGCCGGCGCGGCTGCGGCTGGCCGGAATCGCTCCGGCATCGACCACAGACACCTTCGCGCGCGCGCCTCGCCTCGACGGCCTGCGCGAGATGATGGCGCCGCGCGGTCCTGTGCGCGAGATCGCCATCTCCGCGGCCTCTCGGACGCCCGTCGCGCGTGCGCCGGTGCCGCAGCCGCGCCGCGCCCAGGCGGGCCACCACCTGCGCTGATGCCGCGGCGCTAGCCCGCGGCCATCCTGGCGCGCGCCCGTCGATCGTCTCGCCGGTCACAGGCTGGCACCAACTCGCGCGGGATGCGGGCTTGTCTCGACCATCGGCAAGCCTCTCGGCGAGCGCCGGCTTGTCGGGTCAATCCGTCGATCAGGTCAGCAGCTTCAGCGCGCTCAGCGCCCGGCCTGTGGCCGGAACAGACGCCCCTTCTCCGCCATCAGCACCATCGCAAGCGCCGCGAGGCCGCAACCCGAGAAGCCGAGAACGATCGGGATGGCGGTTCCGTCGAACTGCTGGCCGATGGCGAAGCCAATGAGGGCGCCGCCCACCGTCGAGACGAAGCCCTGCACCGAGGAGGCCGTGCCGGCGACATGGCCGAGCGGATCCATGGCCATGGCGCCGAAGTTCGAGGCCATCAGGCCGAAGCCGAACATGGCGGCGCACTGGAACAGGGCGAAGACGATCATGGTCTCATACCCCGCAAGCGCCACGGCGCCATGGGCGAGTGTCACCGCGAGATAGAAGAGCAGGGCCGTGTGGGAGACGCGGCGCATGCCATAGCGCTCGACGATCCGCGAGTTGAGGAAGGAGGCGAGCGCCATGAAGCCGGCGATGACGGCGAAGATGACGGTGAACAACTCGCTTGCCCGGAACACGTCCTGGAACAGCTGCTGCGCGGCGTTGATGAAGCCGAACAGGCTGCCGACGACGAAGGTCATGGCCAGCATGTAGCCGACCGACTGTCGCGTCGTCAGGCAGATGCGGAAGGCCCTCAGAATCGGACCGACCTGGATGGGCGTCCTGTCCTCCGGATGCAGCGTTTCGGGCAGCTTGCGCGCCACCCATAGTGCAACCACCACGCCGAAGAGCCCGAGCAGGGCGAAGATCCAGCGCCACGGGGCGACGAGGATGATCACCTGGCCGATGGAGGGGGCGAGGATCGGCACGGCGAGAAAGACGATGAAGGCAAGCGACATGACGCGCGCCATCTGCCGGCCGGAGAAGGTGTCGCGGACGATGGACACCGCGAGCACGCGCGAGCCGGCGGCTCCGATGCCCTGGACGACGCGGGCGACCATCATGGTCTCGAAACTGGTGGCGAAGGTCGCGGCCAGGCTGCCGAGACCGTAGATCGCGAGGCCTGTCAGCAGCACCGGCCGACGGCCGAAGCGGTCGGCGAGCGTGCCGTAGATGATCTGTGCCACGCCGAAGCCGAGCAGGTAGGAGGTGACCACCCACTGCCGGTCGTTGGCCGAGACGATGCCCAGCGCCTCGCCGATCTCGGGGAGGGCCGGCAGCATGGAATCGATGGCGAGCGCATTCGTCGCCATCAGCGCGGCGATCATGGCGACGAATTGTCGAAAGCCCAGTCCCGGATAGGGTCCGGCGGCCGGTGAAGCGGTCGGGGTCATGGCACGGCAATGGTGAGCGACGGCGACGTCGCGGTCCGCCAAGCGGTCCACGATCCCGTCAGGATGGCGCCTGACATAGAACCTGTCCGCAGGCCGCACCATCCATTTTGCCGTGATGCAGCATCCCGCGCGCCGGCCGGCTTGTCGGCGGGGACCGCCTTTGGCTAGGCTTGCGGTCGACGACATGGAGGCTCTGCGTCGCATGGCCTTTCCGGAAGGGCCCCGCGCGCCAGATGTTGTTCCAGACGACCAGAATCAAACTGTCCAACACTTGCGAGGAATGCCCATGACGATCGATCGCCGCTCAGTCCTTGCCGGCCTTGCCGGCACGGTGGCGCTGCCCGCCATTCACAATGCCTCGGCCCAGAGTGCCTGGCCGACCCGGCCGGTGCGCATGATCGTGCCCTTCCCGCCCGGCGGTTCCACCGACGTCCTGGCCCGCGTCATCGCGGAACACCTGTCCAAGGAAATCGGCCAGACGGTGGTCATCGAGAACCGCCCGGGCTCTGCCGGCAATGTCGGCGTCAACGCCGTCGCCAAGGCCGAGCCGGACGGCTACACCATCGGCGTTTCGACCATCGGCCCGTTGTCGGCCCATATCGAGCTCTACCGCACGCTGCCGTTCAACCCGCTGACCGATTTCACCTACATCGCCGACATCTACGAGATCCCCAACATCCTCGTGGTCAATCCGCAGACGCCGGTGTCGACGGTCCAGGAGTTCATCGCCTGGGTGAAGGCGAAGGGTGCGGGCAAGGCGTCCTATGGCACGCCCGGCCTCGGCACCACCGCCCACCTGTCGACTGAGTTCCTGTCGCGCAAGGTCGGCATGCAGCCGCTCCACGTGCCCTATCGCACCGGCGCCGTCGCCGTGCAGGACCTCATCGCTGGCCGCATCGACTTCATGTTCGACAACCTGCCGACGATCATCGGCCAGATCCAGGGCAAGACCATCAAGCCGATCGCCGTCTCGACCGCCAAGCGCTGGCCGGGCCTGCCGGACCTGCCGACGATGATCGAGGGCGGCGTGCCGGACTTCGACGTCACCTCCTGGTCCGGCATGATCGCGCCGAAGGGCCTGCCGGCCGACATCACCAAGAAGCTGGTCGACGCTCATATCAAGATCGGCCAGGACCCGGCCTTCGTGAAGCGCTTCCAGGAACTTGGTGCCCTCGCCACCATGAAGGGTCCGGAGGTGCTGCAGGCCCGCATGGCCGTGGAAATTCCCCGTTGGGCCGAGGTGGTCCGCGCCGCCGGCGCCAAGGTCGAGTAAGGCGGCGCCGTCTTGCGCGGCTGACCTTGCAACCAAGCCGAAGGTTTCGACATGGCCGGGCCCGTCCCGGCCATGTGCGTTGTGAGGGTGGGCGCAGCCGCCCCTCCCAACCGGCCAAGTTGCACCAATCCGTGAAATGCCATTTCATGCAGGAAAATGGATTCCGGAGGAATTGCCCCATGACGACCGCCAGCCGCCGCACCGTTCTCGCCACCCTCGGGGGTGTCGCGGCAGCATCGATCCTGCCCGCGCGCGCCCAGTCCTTCCCCTCCAAGCGCGTGACGCTGGTGGTGCCCTTTCCGCCCGGCGGGCCGGTCGACCTGACGGCGCGCCAGATCGGACAGAAGATCTCGGAGTACTGGGGCCAGACGGTCATCGTCGAGAACAGGCCCGGCGCCGATGCGGTCATCGGGGCCCAGGCCGTTCAGCGTTCCGATCCCGACGGCCACACGCTGCTGGTCTGCGCCATCCACCATTCGGTGCATCCGAGCCTCAAGGCGAGCCTGCCCTACAAGTTCCTCGAGGATTTCGTGCCCGTCAGCGGCGCCGGCATCTTCCCGATCATCGTCTGTGCACATCCCTCGCTGCCCTTCGACGACATCAAGGGGCTGATCGCCCACGCCAAGGCCAATCCGGGCAAGCTCTCCTACGGCTCCGCCGGCGTCGGCGGCGGTACGCATCTGGCGGGCGAGCTGTTCAAGAGCATGACCGGCACGGACATGCTGCACGTCGCCCATCGCGGCAGCGCGCCGGCGATGAGCAGCCTCCTTGGCAACCACGTGCAGCTCATGTTCTCGGACGGGCCGACGGCCGTGCCGCAGGTGCAGGCCAAGACCGTCAAGGCGCTCGGCATCAGCCCGGCGCGGCTGTCGCTGCTCCCCACCATCCCGACCATGCCGGAAGCCGGCCTTCCCGGCTACGAGGCCTATTCCTGGTCCGGCGTGGTGGCGCCCAAGGGCACGCCGCCCGATGTCGTCGCCAAGCTCAACGAGGCGATGATGCGGGCGTTGAAGGAGCCCGAGACCGTGGAGAAGTTCGAGAAGTTCGGCGCCCAGCCGGCGCCGCAGACGGCGGACCAGTTCGGCGCCTTCCTCAAGAACGAGACGGAGAAATGGGCCAAGGTCGTCGCCGCCGCTAACATCCCGCGGCAGCAGTAAGGTCCGGGGCCCGGCTCCGGACGAGGAGCCGGACATGACCCAGCCCATCCCGACCGTCAGCCTGCCGACGGGCGAGACCATCCCCGTCCTCGGCCAAGGCACCTGGACCATCGCCGACCGTCCCGCCCGCCGGGCGGAGGCGGTGACGGCCCTCAGGGCCGGCATCGACGCCGGAATGACGCTCATCGACACCGCCGAGATGTACGGCGGACGGTGCCGCCGAGGAGACTCGTCGGCGAGGCCGATGCAAGGCCGCCGCGGCGCGGTCTTTCTCGTCAGCAAGGTCTATCCCCACAATGCCGGCGCGCGCAGGGCGCCGTTGCCGCCTGCGAAGGCTCGCTCCGCCGCCTCAAGCGCATGGGCATCGACTCGCCTCGACCTCTACCTGCTGCACTGGCGCGGCAGCATTCCGCTGGCAGAGACGGTGGGGGCTTTCGAGCGGCTGAAGGCCGACGGCAAGATCCGCCACTGGGGCGTCTCCAATTTCGACTGTGACGACATGGAGGAACTGCTGGCGGAGGGCGGGAGCGCCGTCGCCGTCAATCAGGTCCTCTACAATTGCGGGCGCCGCGGCATCGAGTTCGACCTGATGCCCTGGCAGGCCGCCCGCGGCATCCCGGTCATGGCCTATTCGCCGATCGAGCAGGGGAGGCTGCCGCGCCATCCCGTTCTCGCCGCCATCGCGGCCCGCCATCCCGGCGCGGCGGCCGCGCAGGTGGCGCTCGCCTTCACGCTCCGCCGGGGAGGGGTCGTTGCCATTCCGCAGATGGCGACGCCGTCCCATGTCGCCGAGAACAGGCCGGCGGCGGACCTGCGTCTGTCGCCGGAGGACCTGGCCGAGATCGATAGGGCCTTTCCACCGCCGACACGCAGGCGGTCGCTGGAGATGCTCTGACCTCAGCCGCCGCGCAGCCGGAACCCGGACTCGGCGAGACAGTCCACAAGTTGGGCCCTCTGGCGCAGCGTCAGGCGGTCGCGGTCCCGCGCTCCGCCCGTATTGGACGGATTGCTCACGGCCGCCCGGTAGCAGAGACGGGCGGCGTAGTCGGCCGTGAAGACCTGCTTGCTGACGTCACCGTCGACGAGGCGCAGGGCGATGCGCCGCGTGGCGGCGCTCTGATCTGGCGGTAGCCGGACCTCGGCATAGGTTTGGCCGAGAGCCGGGCCGGCAACGGCAAGGACATGAGCCACGGCGGCGAGAAGTGCGTATGACAGGCGCGACATGAGGAAGGTCCGTAACGTGTTCGGCACTTCTATCGCCCTCTTCCGTTGCAGGGCTGCGGCGCCGGACCTTCCGCCCGTTTCAGTCGCGCGGCGGCTCTTCCTCATCGCCCTCGTTCTCGACGACGGGAATCGCATAGGCGCCCTTCAGCCAGCGGTTCAGGTCGATATCGGCGCAGCGCTTCGAGCAGAACGGCTTGAAGCGCACCAGCGCCGGCTTGCCGCAGATCGGGCAGGCCTTCGGAGGGTCCACGAGCTTTTCGTTGTCGTTCACGGCGTCCATCGGTCGGGTGGCGGGCTCGGGGAGGGGAAGCGGGGTGGTCCGAAGCGGTCGGCGCCGGGCCTCAGCCCCTTGCCGCCCAGCCCGATGTGACGGGATAGCCGGTGGCGCCGATCAGGCCGACGGCCTCGCTGAGCGGCAGTCCAACGACGTTGGTGTAGGACCCGACCAGCGAGATGGCGAAGGCGCCGGCAATGCCCTGGATGGCGTAGCCGCCTGCCTTGCCGTCGCCATTCGCCTGAGGCGAGATAGGCCTCGATCTCGTCTTTCGACAGGCGCTTGAAGCGGACGCGCGTCTCGACCAGCTTGGTCGTCACGCGCCCCGCCTGGTCGACGCGGCAGAGGCCGGTGTAGACGCGGTGCGCGCGGCCCGAGAGCAGGCGGATGCAGGCGTCCGCCTCCTCGACGGTCTCGGCCTTCGGCAGGATGCGGCGGCCGACGCACACCACGGTATCGGCGGCGAGGATCACCGATCCCTGCCATTGCTCGTCGTCGCGGATGCGGCGCGCGGCCTCCGACGCCTTGCCCCGTGCCAGCCTCAGGGCCAGCTTGCGCGGGCTCTCGCGGGGAAGGGGCGTCTCGTCGATCTCGGCGGGAACGAGGGTGTCGGGCTCGATGCTCGCCTGCTGCAGCAGCGCCAGCCGGCGCGGCGATGCCGATGCGAGGATCAGCTTCGGTCGGCCGTTTGCGGGTGTGGAGGCCATGGCGCCTGCGTCTGATCGCGAGGGGAGGGAGCCGGTTCGATAACCGATGGCGCGGGGAATGTGAACCGCCGGGTGCCACGCGGGCGGCGCCACGACAGTTTCCGTCCTGCCGATGGTGCCTTCACCCTCCCTTCGTCCTGTTGGATTTCGCATCGCAGCACGGCATAGATGTCGGCAGAGGGAGCCACGCCATGCCGAAAACCAATCCGGGCCGCTATTTCGAGGACTTCCGCCTGGGCGACAGGCTGGTTCACGCAACGCCGCGCACGGTGACCACGGGCGATGCGGCCCTTTACACCGCGCTCTACGGTACCCGCTTCGTGGTGCAGTCTTCGGACGCCTTCGCCAAGGCCATCGGCTATCCGAAGAGCCCGATCGACGACCTTCTCGTGTTCCACGTTGTCTTCGGCAAGACCGTGCCGGACATCTCGCTGAATGCGGTGGCGAATCTCGGCTATGCCGCCTGCCGGTTTCTGCGCTCCGGTCCGTGCAGGGGACACGATCAACGCGGTGTCGGAGATCATTGGCCTTAAGGAAAACTCAAACAGGCAAGACCGGCGTCGTCTATGTCCGCAGCCATGGGCTTTCGAACCAGGACGGCGACGACTGGTGCTCGACTATGTCCGCTGGGTGATGGTGAGGAAGCGCGACGAGGCGGCGCCCGTGCCAGCGCCGAGCATGTCCCGACGCTGCCGCCAGGCCCTCAGAGGCTGATGAACTGAGCCATGCGGCTGCCCTGCGATTATCGACCGGGAGGCCTGGGACACCGCACCTCTCGGGCCAGCGCGCACCGTGTTTGGCGACTATCGTCGTCGGCGAGCGCATCGACCATGTCGACGGCATGACGGTCGAGGAGGCCGAGCACATGCTGGCGACGCGCCTCTACCAGAACACGGCCAAGGTTCACTTCAACCAGTTCACCGAGGGACAGGGCCGCTTCGGCCGCCGCCTCATTTATGGCGGCCACGTCATCTCGCTGGCGCGGTCCCTGTCGTTCAACGGCCTCGCCAACGCCTTCCAGGTGGCGGCGATCAACGGCGGCCGGCATGTCGCCCCGCTCTTCGCCGGCAACACGGTCTTCGCCTGGTCGCAGATCCTTGCCGTCGAGGAACTCCCCGGGCGCGACGATGTCGGCGCGCTGCGCATCCGCACCATCGCCACCAAGGATCGCCCTTGCGTGGACTATCCGCTGAAGGCGGGCGACGACTACGACCCCTCGGTCATCCTCGACCTCGACTACTGGGCGCTCATTCCGCGGTGAGGAGCCCTGTCCCGCGACGCCGTGGTCGGCGCGACGTCGCTGCCCTAGAATTCGTTTGATCGGGTGCACGAGGGCAGTGCGATGGACATTTTCGATCGGCTGAAGGCGGCGGCTGCCGACGACTGGCAGGCCTATGTCGACCACGACTTCGTCCGCCGGCTCGGCGACGGGACGCTGCCGGAAGAGGCCTTCCGCACCTATCTTGTGCAGGACTATCTCTTCCTCATCCAGTTCGCGCGGGCCTATGCGCTGGCGAGCTACAAGAGCCGCCGGCTTGAGGACATCCGCTCCGCCCAGGCGGGGCTCGCCTCGGTCCTGGAGGAGACCGAGCTGCACGTCAGGCTCTGCTCCCGCTGGGGCCTCTCGCGCGAGGACATCGAGACGGCGCCCGAGCATCAGGCGACTGTCGCCTATACCCGCTTCGTGCTGGACTGCGGTGCCGCGGGCGATCTCCTCGAACTCCACGTGGCGCTGGCGCCCTGCGTCATCGGCTACGCCGAGATCGGCCGGGCGCTGGTCGCGGCTCATGGTCCATCGCTCGACGGCCATCCCTACGGCGAATGGATCGGCGAATATGCCGGCGAGGGCTACCAGGGAGTTGCGGCGGCCGCCCGCCGGCGCCTCGACGACCTGGCGCAGCGCTCCATGACCGAGGGACGCTTCACGGAACTCGCCGCGATCTTCGCCAAGGCGTCGCGTCTTGAGGCCGACTTCTGGCAGATGGGCCTCGACGCCCGGGGGCCGTGAATGGCCGCCCCGCTGTTGACCTCGTCTTATGTTTCGTCATGTTACGTGGGGCTCGAACACGCCGCCCTGCAGATTCCTTTCATGGCCCATGAACCTTTTCGCCGGCTGCCGCGACTGATGTTGCGAGCCCACCGGCTCGGGAGTGACGATGCAGTCTGACAGCGACCAGGATCTTATTCTCCGGGTTGCCAAGGGCGATCGTCTCGCCTTCAGGACCCTCTACGCCCGCCACAATGTCCGCGTGTTCCGGTTCATCCTCCGGTTCATCAAGGACGAGGGGCAGGCCGAGGACCTGATCGGCGAAGTCTTCCTGGACGTGTGGCGGCAGGCCGACAGGTTCGAGGGGCGATCAAGCGTCTCGACCTGGATTCTCGGAATGGCCCGCTTCAAGGCGTTGTCCTCTTTGAGGAAGACGACGGAAGCGGAACTCGACGAGGAGCAGGCAGCCGCCATCGCGGACGATGCGGACACACCCGAGACGGTGTCTCAGAAACTGGACAAGGCAAAGGCCATCCGCCGCTGCATTGACCAGCTTTCGCCCGAGCACCGGGAAATCGTCGATCTGGTCTACTATCAGGAGAAATCGATCTCCGAAGTGGCCGAAATCGTCGGAATACCGGAGAACACCGTCAAGACGCGCATGTTCTATGCGCGCAAGAGGCTCCAGGAGCTCATGCAGAGCGCCGGAGTCGACCGAGGTTGGCCATGACGACGCACAGCCCCATCGAGAATGCCGAGCGCCGTGCAGTGTCCGAGCTGCTGCCGTGGTACGCCGCGGGCACCGCTGTCGGCCGCCGACACCGCCCGTGTCGAGGCGGCCATGGCCGCCGACGCGACGCTCGCCGACGAACTCGAGATCATCCGCGAGGACCAGGACGCGACCTTCGCCCTGGCCGAGGCGTCGCCGCGCCCCTCGGCCCGTGTCCTCGACGACCTGATGAAGCGGGTCGAGGCCGAGCCGGCGAAACTCGCCCATGTCGCCGCCCGGGCCCGCGCCGGCTTCGCCGACTGGTTCGGCGAGAAGCTGTCGATGCTCGCGCCGCGCCATCCGGCCTATGCCGCCGGTGCGGCGGCGCTCGCCCTGGTCATCCAGGCCGGCGTCATCGGCTCGTCCTTCATCTCCGGTCCCGCGCAGTTCCAGACCGCCTCCCACAGCCCGGCAGCCGGCGCCGCTCGCGGCGAGGGCACTTTCCTGCTGGTCGGTTTCAATGCCGCGGCCACTGCCGGCGACATGACCCGGCTGCTGGAGCAGGTGAAGGGCACGATCGTCGAGGGCCCGCGCCCCGGTGGCTTCTACCGCGTGCGCATCGGCAACGCCGACATGAGTCAGGCCGAGATCGACCGCGTCATCACCACGGTGCGCGGCCAGTCGGGTCTCGTCCGCTTCGTCGGACCGGCGTCCTGACCTGACCGTCGGGTCGCGACGCGACAGGGTTCGCCCTGTGCCGCCAAACAGAAACATTGCGGGACTAGCCTGAAGCTTCAGGTCCCGCAGTCCGCCCGACGAGGTGCAGTCATGTCCGAGCCGCTCGACACGCATCCTGCTCCGTCGCGATCCCGGGCTGGCGTCATCGCCGGCCTGCTGGCGATCCTTGCCGGATCGACCTTTCTCATTGCGGCAGACACCCGCCCGGCGCAGGCGCAGTTCGGCATCTCGATCGGCGGCATCGGCATCGGAGGCGGCGGCTTCCGCGGCCGTGGACCGCGCATGGGCGCACCCGGCAGGGCCCCTGGCCTTCAGCG
The DNA here is from genome assembly GCA_965284145.1 of Phreatobacter sp. Taxonomy (GTDB): domain Bacteria; phylum Pseudomonadota; class Alphaproteobacteria; order Rhizobiales; family Phreatobacteraceae; genus Phreatobacter. Next base: position 334,862 of record CBDIRH010000003.1, on the reverse strand, counting down.
CATGCCTTCGGGGCGTGGCATGGGAGGCATGATGCCGTCCGGACGGCGCGGCGGCATGGACGGAATGATGTCCAGCGGACGCGGTGGCGGTCGTTTTATCGACGGTGGTGGCCGCGGCGGCCGCATCATGGAGGGTGGCCGGGGCGGTCGGTTCGTCGACGGCCCGATGCGCGGCGATCGCTTCGGATCCCGTCCGGGTCGCGGCGGCCGCTTTGGCGACGATGCGGGCATGGGCAATGGCCGGCCGGGCCGGATTGTGCGTCCGGGTCAGTACGGCGACGATGTCCGTCCTGGCGGTGGAAGCCACGGCGGTCGTCCCCGTGGACGCGCCCCCGGCGGGCGCCCCGGTGGCGACGATGTTGCCACACGCCCTCCCGGAACGCGTCCGCCCGGCGGTCGTCCTCCCGGTGGCAGGCCGCCCGGCGGCCGTCCCCCGATCTTCATTCCCGGTGACGGCCCCATCGTCATGGTTCCGCCCGGCGGTCGTCTGCCCCCCGGTGGGCCGCCCGGCGGCTTCCCGCCCGGTGGCGGCGGCATTCCGCCACGCGGGCCTGGTTTCGGACCTGCCGCAGCAGGCGCCGCCGCAGCAGCCTTCGGCGCGCCCGCGCTCATTTCCGCAGCGCGTGCCGGCAACGACCGTGCGCAGGACACGCCCGGCCTGCCAGCGCCGGACGAGCGCCGCTACGTGCCCGACGAGGTGCTCTTCATCGTCAATGCCGGCGCACCGGCGAGCACCCTGCGAAACGTCGTCCGCCGCTTCAACCTGACGCTCATCGCCGCCGAGGAATCGCAGCTGGTCGGCACAGTCGTGCACCGCTACCGTATCCCCAGCCGCACCACTGTCCCGGCTGCGATCCGCGCCATGTCGCGGACACGCGGCGTCGGCTATGTGCAGCCCAACTACCTCTTCGACCGGCCGAACTATGTCTTCCGCCTGCAGAGCGCCACGGCGACCCGCAGCGGCGGCGCCTCCATGCAATATGTCGTCGACCAGCTCCGGCTGCCGGAGGCGCATCTTCTCGCCCGTGGCGAGCAGGTGCCGATCGCCGTCATCGATTCCGGCGTGGAAGCGACCCATCCCGAGATGGCCGGCCGCGTCGCCAAGTCCTTCGATGCCGTCGGCGGGCCCTTCCAGCCGCACGAGCACGGCACCGGCATGGCCGGGGCGATTGTCGCCCACGCCCAGCTGACCGGCATCTCGCCGCGCGCCAACATCCTCGCCGCCCGCGCCTTCGCGCCAGGCCAGGCCGCCGGCGCGACGGGAACGAGCTTCCACATCCTCAAGGCGATGGACTGGTCGATCCGCGAGGGCGCCCGCGTCATCAACATGAGCTTCGCCGGTCCGCGCGATCCTATGATGACCCGCGCCATCCAGGTCGCCGCCTCGCGCCGCATCGCCATGATCGCCGCCATGGGGAACGAGGGACCCGGCGCCCCGATCTCCTATCCGGCCGCCGATCCCAATGTCATCGCGGTGACGGCGACGGACCAGGCGGGCAGGCTCTTCTCGGCCGCCTCGCAGGGAACGCATGTCACGGTCGCCGCGCCCGGCGTCGAGATCATCCTGCCGGCGCCGCGCGGCGGCTACCAGATCTCGTCCGGCACCTCGGTGGCGGCGGCTCATGTCAGCGGCATCGCCGCCCTGTTGCTCGAGCGCCAGCCGGACCTCGATCCCGCCCAGTTGCGGCAGATTCTGCAGGAGACGGCGCGGCGCGGGGCAACGCCCGATCCGCAGCTCGGGGCTGGCGTCGCAGACCCCGTCCCGGCCCTGAACGCTGCCGTCCGCCCCGCCGAGCCGGGTGTGCCGATGGTCACCGCGCCGCCGGTCGCGCCGGTTCCCGATACGGCCCAGGCGCCTGCCCCCGTCGCACCGGGCACCGACACGGCGCAGGCCGCGCCTCCCCCCGCCGCGCCGCGTCAGGCCACCGTCGATCCCGGCAAGGCCGAGGCCAAGGACTGACTGAACGCGCAAGGACATTCACACCGGTTTCGGGCCCGTCGCGTTTTTTTCGCGGCGGGCCCGAACCTTTTTCAGGACCGATGCGACCCATGGATATCAGGGGCGCTGGAGCCCCAAGAGATCCAAAGGGGACACCGCCATGAACCGCATCAAGACCCTCGCCATCGCCGCCCTCGCCGTCGCGACCCTGTCGGTCGGCGTCTCCTCCCAGGCCGAAGCCGGTCCGTTCCACCGCCGCATGGGCTGGGGCATCGGGGCGCTGGCCACCGGCCTCGTCGTGGGTGGCGCCATCGCCGCCGCCAATTCCCGGGCCTATGCCTCCGAGTGCTACCTGACCCGCCGCTGGGTCGACGGCCCCTACGGCCCGGAGCGCCGCACGGTTCGCGTCTGCGAGTGATCGCACCGCCGGCCTGACAAGACCTCCTCCCAAGGCCTCCCAAGGCGAAGCCCCGGCCATGCACCGGGGCTTTTGCTTGTCGGCGATGGTCGCCGTGCGGTCGAGAGAGGCCAGAACGGCGGCGCGCGACTGATCCCTTGAGCAGGTGGAGGCGGCCGAGTCACAGGGCTTCGGTGCTGGCGTGGGGCATCCAGGGGACGCGCGGCCGATATCCGCGGCGCGCCCGTCACGGCGACATTGGACGCGCCTGGAGGCGCATTGAATGACGGGGGCCCCGAACGTCGCGGGCCGCCGTCGCGCCGCCTGACGAAACGCAAAGCGAAACCGGCGGAGCTTTCGCTCCGCCGGTCCGGAAGGTCAGGCCTTGCGAGGATCAGCGGCGGCCGCCGCGCTGCTCGCAGACGATGCCACCCCAGTAGGTGGAGTAGTGGCATCCGTCGGGACCGCTGATCGTCACGCTGCCGCGCGGACGACGCGGCGTGTCGGGAAGCACCACGGCATTGGTGATATTCACCTCGGGGCCGCCGCCACCACCGCCGCCGCCTCCGCCGCCGCGGGCCTGGGCGAGGCCGGTGAAGGCGCCGGTGAGGGCAAGGGTCAGGGCACCGGCAATCGCCAGCTTGTTGAGGGACTTGGGCATCGTGATCTCCTTCGATCCGTTGGCGCCGCGTCGTTGCGGTCGCTTGCGATGTCCATGGGTCGCGCCGCCGGGGTGGAAGGTTCACCTGCCATTCACGAACGTCGCAGCGGGACGCGGGGCACAAAAAAACCCCGGCCGTCGGGCCGGGGTTCGCTTCTGCGACGTTGCCGTCGGAAGATCACATGTGGATGGCGCGCTTGCCGACGGCGAGCGCCGCTTCCTTGACGGCTTCCGACATGGTCGGGTGCGCGTGGGTCAGGTGCGGCCGAGATCTTCGGCCGAGCCGCCGAATTCCATCAGCACGCACGGCCTCGTGGATCATCTCGCCGGCGCCGGCAGCCGACGATGTGCACGCCGAGCACGCGGTCGGTCTGCGTCATCCGCCGAGCACCTTCACGAAGCCGTCCGTGGCGCGGCTGGCGCGGGCGCGGCCATTGGCGGTGAAGGGGAACTTGCCGACACTTGTAGGCGATGCCGGCCGGCCTTCAGGTCTTCCTCGGTCTTGCCGACGGAGGCGACCTCGGGGTAGGTGTAGACGACGCCCGGGATGCACGTCGTAGTTCACATGGCCCGCCTGGCCGGCGATGATTTCGGCGCACGGCGATGCCCTCGTCCTCGGCCTTGTGCGCCAGCATCGGCCCGCGCACCACGTCGCCGATGGCGTAGATGCCCGTCACGCTGGTCGAGAAATGCTCGATCGATCGGCGACGCGGCCGCGCTCGTCGAGCGCAACGCCGGCTTCCTTCGAGCCCGAGTCCGTCGGTGTAAGGACGACGGCCGATGCGACCAGCACGACGTCGGCCTCCACGGTCTGCGGCCGCGCCGCCGGCGGCGGGCTCGACGGTGAGGGCGACGCCCTTCTTCGAGGCCTTCGCGCCGGTGACCTTGGCGCCTAGCTGGAAGGTCATGCCCTGCTTGCCGAGGATGCGCTGGAACTGCTTGGCGACCTCGCCGTCCATGCCGGGCAGGATGCGGTCGAGAAACTCGACCACGGTGACCTCGGCGCCGAGACGACGCCAGACCGAGCCCAGCTCGAGTCCGATGACGCCGGCGCCGATGACGACGCAGATTGCCGGGCACCTTGTCCAGTTCGACAGCGCGCCGGTCGACGACACGATCTGCTTCTCGTCGATCGTCGACGCCTGGCAGCCGCGCGATGTCGGAGCCGGTGGCGATGACGATGTTCCTGGTCTCGACCGTCGGTGCGCCTTGCCGTCGGCGCCCGTGACCTCGACCTTGCCGGCGCCGAGGACCTTGCGCCTTGCCGGCGAATCACGGTCGATCTTGTTCTTCTTCATCAGGAACGCGACGCCGTTGACGTTGCCGTCGATGCCCTGCTGCTTGTAAGTTCATCATCTGCGGGCAGATTCGAGCGTCGGCGCCGAAACCTCGACGCCCAGGTCTTGGCGAAGGAGTGGCCGGCCTCCTCGAACAGCTCGGAAGCATGCAGCAGTGCCTTGGACGGGCATGCAGCCGACGTTCAGGCAGGTGCCGCCGAGCGTCTTGCGTTCTTCTCGACCACGGCCACCTTCATGCCGAGCTGCGCCGCGCGCACCGCGCAGACATAGCCGCCGGGGCCGGTGCCGATGACGACGAGATCGTAGGAAGCCATGATGAAGTCCTGTAGCTTTGGAGCCGTGTCGGAGATTACCGTCCACCCGAGACATCGATGGTGGTGCCGGTGCACGTAGGAGGCCTCGTCCGACATCAGCCAGACGATGGCATTGGCGATTTCTTCGGCCGTGCCGACGCGCTTCATCGGCACCATCGGCGCCAGACGATGCGCCCGGTCGGGCTCGCCGCCGGAGGCGTGAATGTCGGTATCGATCAGGCCGGGACGAATGCCGGCCACGCGAATGCCGTCGGTGGCGACTTCCTTGGCAAGGCCGATCGTGAGAGCTATCGATCGGCGCCCTTCGAGGCGGCATAGTCGACATATTCGTTGGGGCTGCCGAGCACCGAGGCCACCGAGGAGATGTTGACGATGGCGCCGCCCTTGCCGCCGAACTTGGTCGACATGCGCTTCACCGCCTCGCGCGCGCACAGGATGGCGCCGGTGACGTTGACCGCCATCACTTCCTGGATGCGCGCGGCCGTCATGTCCTCGACGCGCACGCCGCTCTTGCCGACGATGCCGGCATTGTTGACGAGCGCGTCGACGGGGCCAGCCTCTTCGGCCAGGGCGAGGAGCGCGACGCGATCCGTCAGGTCGATGCCACGGCTTTCGGCCGTGCCGCCATTGGCGCGGATCTCCGCGGCGGTCGCCGCCTTGTCGCTGGCATAGCCGATCACGACGCGATAGCCGCGCGCCGCAGCGGCGAGCGCGGCCGCACGGCCGATGCCGCGACTGCCGCCGGTGATCACAACAACCTTGTCCGTCACTTCAGCCCCCCGCCACTCAATGCGCGCCTCGCGGCGCCGGCCGTGAAAGCCGGCCCCGGTCAGGTCTCTCAGAGATCGAGAACCAGACGTTCCGGATCCTCCAGGCTTTCCTTGACGCGCACCAGGAAGGTCACGGCTTCCTTGCCGTCGACGATGCGGTGATCGTAGCTGAGCGCCAGATACATCATCGGCCGGATCTCGATCTGGCCGCCGACGACCATCGGCCGGTCCTGGATCTTGTGCATGCCGAGGATGCCGGACTGCGGCGCATTGAGGATCGGCGTCGACATCAGCGAGCCATAGACGCCGCCGTTGGAGATCGTGAACGTGCCGCCCTGCATCTCCTCGATCGACAGCTTGCCGTCGCGGGCGCGGCGGTACCGAAGTCGGCCGATGGTCTTCTCGACCTCGGCGATGCGACATGCTGGTCGGCATCGCGCACCACCGGCACGACGAGGCCCTTGTCGGTGCCGACGGCGACGCCGATATGGCAGTAGTTCTTGTAGATGATGTCGGTGCCGTCGATCTCGGCATTGACCGCGGGGATCTCCTTCAGCGCCTGCGACGCACGGCCTTGGCGAAGAAGCCCATGAAGCCGAGCTTCACGCCGTGCTTCTTCTCGAACACGTCCTTGTACTGGTCGCGCAGCGCCATCACCGCCGATCATGTCGACCTCGTTGAAGGTCGTCAGCATGGCGGCGGTCGATCTGCGCTTCCTTGAGCCGGCGCGCGATGGTCTGGCGCAGCTCGCGTCATGCTTCACGCGCTCCTCGCGCGCGGCGTCGTCGGCGGAGCGATGGCGCGCGCACGTGCAATCGGCGCAGGAGCCGCTGTCGGCGCTCGGCCGGCGCGACAGCGCGCCGGTTGCAGATGGCATCGAGCACGTCGCCCTTGGTCACGCTGGCCGTCGCTTGCCGCTACCGGACACGCTGGCCGGCAGCGAGCTTGTTCTCGGCGAGCATGCGGCCGACGGCCGCCGGCGGCATCGCTGCGCGGCTCGACCGCGCCGGCGGTCGCCGGCGCCGCTTGGCGGTCTCGGCCGTCGGGCTTCCGCGGCTCGCCGCGGCCGAGCTGGCCGCCGTCGGCTCGCGGCCTTCGGCGATCTGGCCGAGCAGCGCGCCGACGACCGACGCGTCTCGCCGTCCTCGGCGACGATTTCGCCAGCGTGCCGGCGGCCGGCGGCGGGACTTCGACGCGTCACCTTGTCGGTTTCAAGCTCGACCAGCGGCTCGTCGACGCTTGACGGCTTCGCCGGCCTTCTTCGAACCACTTGGCGACGGTGGCCTCGGTGACGGATTCGCCGAGCGTGGGAACGCGGATTTCGGTAGCCATTGTGCCTGTCCGTTCTTGTCGGTTCTGATCTTTATTCGCCGAGCGCGTCGGTCGAGCAAGGCGGCCGAGTTGGGCAAGGTGCTTGGACATGAACCCGGTCGCCGGCGACGCGGCCGCCGGCGCGGCCGGTATAGCGTACCCGCTGATGCTTGGCGTCGATATGCGCCAGCACCCATTCCAGATACGGGCTCGATGAAGCGACCAGGACGCCCATGTTCTCGCGGCTCCTCCTGGCACCACACCACTCTCGGCGTTGCTTGAAGCGCGACGAGTTCGGTGACCAGCGCCTTGAGCCGGGAAGGGATAGAGCTGCTCGACGCGGATGCAGGTAGATGTCGTTGATGCCGCGCTTCTCGCGCTCCTCGTAGAGGTCGTAATAGACCTTGCCCGAGCACAGCACGACGCGGCGGATCTTGCTCGTCCGTGACGAGCTTGATCGTCTCGTCGGGCAGCAGCTGGGCATCGTCCCACAGCAGCCGGTGGAACGAGCTGTTCGCGCCGAGATTCATCCAGCAGCGTCGAGACCGCACCGCTTGTGGCGCAGCAACGACTTCGGCGTCATCAGGATCAGCGGCTTGCGGAAGTCGCGCTTCAGCTGCCGGCGCAGGATGTGGAAGTAGTTGGCCGGCGTGGTGCAGTTCGCCACCTGCATGTTGTCTTCGGCGCAAAGCTGCAGGAAGCGCTCGAGCCGGGCCGAAGAATGTTCGGGACCCTGGCCTTCATAGCCATGCGGCAACAGGCAGACGAGACCCGACATTCTGCAGCCACTTGCGCTCGCCGCTGGAGATGAACTGGTCAAACACCACCTGGGCGCCGTTGGCGAAGTCGCCGAACTGCGCTTCCCACACGGTCAGCGCATTCGGCTCGGCCAGACTGAATAGCCGTACTCGAAGCCCAGCACCGCCTCTTCCGACAGCATCGAGTTGATGACTTCGATAGCCGGCCCTGCGTCGTCGACAGATTGTTGAGCGGGATGTAGCGGCTCTCGTCTCCTGGTCGTAGCAGCACCGAATGGCGCTGCGAGAAGGTGCCGCGTTCGCGAATCCTGACCCGACAGGCGGATCGGATGGCCTTCGTGCAGGAGGGTGCCGAAGGCCAGCGCCTCGGCTGTCGCCCAGTCGATGCCTTCGCCGGACTCGATCGCCTTCGCGGCGGTTTTCGAGGAAGCGCTGGATGGTCGTCTTGTGCGCGCTCGAAACCCTCCGGCACCTTGGTCAGCTTGCTGGCCGATATCCTTCAGCGTCTTGACCGGCGACGCCGGTCTTGCCGCGACGCTGTTCGTCCTCGGCATGGTCGGCCGATCGCAGGCCCGACCACGCGCCGTCCAGCCAGTCGGCCTTGTTGGGCTTGTAGCTCTGGCCAGCCTCCAACTCGGATTCGAGATGCGCGCGCCAGTCGGCCTTCATCTGGTCGAACTCGGCCTGGGTGACGACGGCCCTCGGCGATCAGCCGCGTCGCCATAGATCTGCACCGTCGTCTTGTGGGCGCGGATCTTGCTGGTACATCATCGGCTGGGTGAACGCCGGCTCGTCGCCCTCGTTGTGGCCGAAGCGGCGGTAGCAGAACATGTCGATCACCACCGGCTTGTGGAACTTCATGCGGAACTCGGTCGCGACCTTGGCGGCATAGCACCACCGCTTCCGGATCGTCGCCGTTCACGTGGAAGATCGGCGCCTCGATCATCTTGGCGACGTCGGACGGATAGGGCGACGAGCGCGAGTAGCGCGGATAGGTGGTGAAGCCGATCTGGTTGTTGATGATGAAGTGGATCGTGCCGCCGATGCGGTGGCCGCTGCAGGCCGGACAGGCCGAGGCATCTCGGCGACCACGCCCTGGCCGGCGAAGGCCGCGTCGCCGTGCATCAGGAGCGGCAGCACCTTGGCGCGCTGCGGTCCTCCGGCGGCGCGGCCGATGCTGGTCCTGCTTGGCGCGCACCTTGCCGAGCACCACCGGGTCGACGATCTCGAGATGCGAGGGGTTCGGCGGTCAGCGACAGATGCACCTTGTTGCCGTCGAACTCGCGGTCCGACGAGGCGCCGAGATGGTACTTCACGTCGCCCGAGCCTTCGACCTCGTCGGGCGCGGAGGAGCCGCCCTTGAATTCGTGGAAGATGCGCGCGGTGCGGCTTGGCCATCACGCTGCGCAAGCACGTTGAGGCGGCCGCGATGCGCCATGCCGAGCACGATCTCCTTCATGCCGAGCTGGCCGCCGCGCTTGATGATCTGCTCGAGCGCCGGGATCAGCGCTTCGCCGCCATCGAGGCCGAAGCGCTTGGTGCCGGTGTACTTGACGTCGAGGAAGCGCTCGAAGCCTTCGGCCTCGACCAGCTTCTTGAGGATCGCCTTCTTGCCCTCGGCGCGTGAAGGTGACCTCCTTGTCGACACCCTCGATGCGCGCCTGGATCCAGGCCTTCTGCTCCGGGATCGGAGATGTGCATGAACTCGACGCCGATGCGTCGAGCAGTAGGTGCGGCGCGAGGATGTCCAGCATCTGCGCGGATGCTGCCGAATTCGAGGCCCGAGCACATTGTCGATGAAGATCGGGCGGTCGTAGTCGGCTCCGGCGAAGCCGTAGTTCGCCGGCGTCGAGTTCGTCGTGGTCCTCGGCGGCTTGGCGATGCCGAGCGGGTCGAGATTGGCGTGCAGATGGCCGCGCATGCGGTAGGCGCGGATCAGCATGATGGCGCGCACCGAATCGCGCGTCGCCTGGTGCACGTCGGCGTCGGAGAGCACGACGCCGTTGGTGACCGCCTTGTCCTTGACCTTGCTTCTCCAGATGCTTCTCGACGATGCCCCAGTTGCCGTCGAGCGCCGAGACCAGCTCGCCATCGGCGTCGATCGCGCCGATCGCGCGTGCGCCAGGAGCGCCCTCGGCAGTTCTGCCTTGGCCGCGGCATCGTCCTTCAGCCCGGCGACCTGTCGATGCTGCGATGGCCGACGGTCGGATCGGCCAGAAGCGCGCCAGGAGATCGTCGATATAGGCGGCGTGGTCGATGCCAGGCACCGGATCGAGCGTCGAGACGACTCCTCGATTGGCGTCCTGGTGATCTTAACTTTGGCGCATGGAACACGGCGCACGTGCCAGCCCGGTAGCCCGCGACTGGCGGGTTAACTCACCCACACCCTCTTGTCCCCTAAGCCGGCGAACGGTCGTTGGCTCTCAGTCCAACTGAGTGCGGTTCAGCCCTTGATGGCTTCAGCCAGCGTCGTGCCGAGGCGCGCCGGCGACGGCGAGACCGTGATCCCGGCCGATTCCATGGCCGCGATCTTGTCCTCGGCGCCGCCCTTGCCGCCGGAGATGACCGCGCCGGCATGGCCCATGCGTGCGGCCGGCCGGCGCCGTGCGCCCGGCGATGAAGCCGACCATCGGCTTCTTGCGGCCACGCTTGGCCTCGTCCTTGATGAACTGCGCGGCGTCTTCCTCGGCCGAGCCGCCGATCTCGCCGATCATGACGATCGACTTGGTCTCGTCATCGGCGAGGAACATTTCGAGCACGTCGATGAATTCGGTGCCCTTGACCGGGTCGCCGCCGATGCCGACGGCGGTGGTCTGGCCGAGGCCGACGTTGGTGGTCTGGAACACCGCCTCATAGGTCAGCGTGCCGGAGCGCGAGACGATGCCGACCGAGCCCTTGCGGAAGATGTTGGCCGGCATGATGCCGATCTTGCATTCGCCGGCGGTGACGCACGCCCGGGCAGTTCGGGCCGATCAGGCGCGACTTCGAGCCGTCGAGGCGCGCGCTTGACGCTTGATCATGTCCAGCACCGGAATGCCCTCGGTGATGCAGACGATCAGCGGGATCTCGGCGTCGATCGCTTCGCAGGATCGCATCGGCGGCGCCCGGCGGCGGCACGTAGATCGACGGACGCATCGGCGCCGGTCTTCTCGCGCGCCTCGGCGACGGTGTCGAAGACCGGCAGGCTTCGAGATGCGGTCCGGTACCCGCCCTTCCCCGGGGTGGATGCCGCCCACCATCTTGGTGCCGTATAGGCGATCGCCTGCTTCCGAATGGAAGGTGCCGTTCTTGCCGGTCAGGCCCTGGCACGATGCACCTTGGTGTTCTTGTCGATCGAGAACGGACATGACTGCTGCTACTTTCGCGAGATGATCGGTGGCGGGTTGAAGGGCGATCAGTGAATGGGCCCTGGTAAGAGCCGGTGAGAGCGTCGCTCCACCCTTCAGGAATCCGGCGAGGAACTGCGATCTTCATGGTGTAGTTGTCGTCGTCGATGACTTCGTAGACGTGGCGCGCGTTGCCGCGCAGCGGAGCCCCGCACGAGGATCAGCGACCTGGCTGCCCAGCCGCCGGAGGCCGGCGCAGGCGAGTAGTAGCCGAGCGAATCGTGCCAGAACAATTTGTAGGTCCGGTCCTCGCGATCGTAGGTGAACACGCCGTGGGTGGCGAAGCTCTGCGCGCCGTCGCGCATCTGAACGCTGTCCTGGATCAGATAGAAGCCGTTGAGATCCATGCGCGAGACCACGCGCGAGGTCGCAGGGCCGCCCGCAGTCCAGCGCGACGGATAGACCATTTCCTCGCCAGCCCACTCGCCCGCAAAGACCGCGAGCTTGCGGTGTTCTTCCAGCGCAGTCGGTGCGGCGAGATGGTCAGCCATCGCTAGCCTCCCTTGACGGCTTTCACGATCTTCTGTGCGGCATCGTCGAGATTGTCGGCCGGCATCACGTTGAGGCCGGAGTCGCGGATGATCTTCTTGCCGGCGTCGACATTGGTGCCTTCGAGGCGAACCACCAGCGGCACTTGCAGGCCGACTTCCTTGACCGCGGCGACCACGCCCTCGGCGATGACGTCGCACTTCATGATGCCGCCGAAGATGTTGACGAGGATGCCCTTCACCGTTCGGATCGGCGGTGATGATCTTGAAGGCCGCCGTGACCTTCTCCTTGGCGGCGCCGCCGCCGACGTCGCAGGAAGTTGGCCGGCTCCTCGCCGTACAGCTTGATGATGTCCATGCGTCGCCATGGCCAGGCCGGCGCCGTTGACCATGCAGCCGATCGTTGCCGTCGAGCGCGATATAGGCGAGGTCATACTTCGAGGCCTCGATCTCCTTGTCGTCCTCCTCCGTCAGGTCACGCAGGGCGACGACGTCGGCATGACGGTAGAGGGCGTTCGACGTCGAACGACACCTTGGCGTCGAGAACCTTGAGCTGGCCCTGCCTCGGTGACGACCAGCGGGTTGATCTCCAGCATCGCCATGTCCTTGGCGACGAAGGCCTTGTAGAGGCTGACCCACCAGCTTCTCGGCCTGCTTGGCGAGATCGCCGGTCGAGGTTCAGCGCCTTGGCGATCGTGCGGCCGTGATGGCCCATGAAGCCGGTGGCCGGATCGACCGAGAACGTCGATGATCTTTTCGGGCGTGTCGTGGGCGACCGTCCTCGATGTCCATGCCGCCTTCGGTCGAGACGACGAAGGCGACGCGGCCGGTTTCGCGGTCGACCAGGATCGAGAGGTAGAACTCGCGTTCTCGATGTCCGAGCCGTCCTCGATGTAGAGGCGGTTGCACGCTGCTTGCCGGCCGGGCCGGTCTGACTTGGTGACCAGCGTGTGGCCGAGCATCGCGTTCGGCGAGCGGCCGACTTCCTCGACCGACTTGGCGAGGCGCACGCCGCCCTTGGCGTCGGGCCGAGTTCCTTGAACTTGCCCTTGCCGCGGCCGCCGGCATGGATCTGCGCTCTTCACCACCCAGACCGGGCCGGGCAGTGCCTTCGCGGCGGCTTCGGCTTCCGCAGCCTTGACATGATCGGCACGCCCTCGGCGACCGGGACGCCGAATTTCGTCAGCAGCGCTTTCGCCTGGTATTCGTGGATATTCATGCTGAGCCTCGGTTTCGATCGGGTCGAATGCCACGGTCATCGCAAGTTTATTGGGCTGCCGCGCCGATATGCGCAACGCCAGACGATGCTTTGCCCCGTTCCCAGGGCGAGACTTAGCATCAACGGCCGAGCAGGTCGGGCGACGATCTTGCCAGGCGTCGACCAGGCCCTTGCACAGCGGCGACCGACTTGTCGAACATGCTTCTGCTCGGTCCTTGTCGAGCTCGATCTCGACGATGCGCTCGACACCGCCGGCGCCGATGACCACGGGCACGCCGACATACATGTCCTTCACGCCGTACTCGCCGTTGAGGTAGGCGGCGCAGGGCAGCACGCGCTTCTTGTCCTTCAGATAGCTCTCGGCCATCGCGATCGCGGAGGCGGCCGGCGCGTAGAACGCCGAGCCGGTCTTGAGGAGGCCGACGATCTCGGCGCCGCCGTTGCGGGTGCGCTCGCACGATTTCGTCGATGCGCTCCTGCGGTGGTCCAGCCCATCTTGACCAGGTCGGGCAGCGGAATGCCGCCGACGGTGGAGTAGCGGATCAGCGGCACCATGGTGTCGCCGTGGCCGCCGAGCACGAAGGCGGTGACGTCCTCGACCGAGACGTTGAATTCCTCGGCGAGGAAATAGCGGAAGCGCGCGCTGTCGAGCACGCCGGCCATGCCGACGACCTTGCTTGGCCGGAAGGCCCGAGAACTTCTGCAGCGCCCAGACCATGGCGTCGAGCGGGTTGGTGATGCAGATGACGAAGGCGTTCGGGGCGTACTTCTTGATGCCGGCGCCCACCTGCTCCATGACCTTGAGGTTGATGCCGAGCAGGTCGTCGCGGCTCATGCCGGGCTTGCGCGGCACGCCGGCGGTGACGATGCAGACATCGGCGCCCTCGATGGCCTCGTAGGCAGCCGGTGCCGCTCATGACGGGCGTCGAAGCCCTCGACCGGCCGAGGCCTGCGCGATGTCGAGCGCCTTGCCCTGCGGCGATGCCTTCCGCGATGTCGAACATGACGACGTCGCCGAGCTCCTTCAGGCCGACGAGGTGAGCCGAGCGTGCCGCCGATCTGGCCGGAGCCGATCATCGCGAGTTTCTTGCGCGCCATGGAAAGGTCTTTCGCTGAAAGTGTTGCGGGAGCGGGACCACCGCCTGCGGCACCTTCTAATCCAGAAAATTCCCTGTCTTTCAAGCTGTGCTTTGTTCTCATTTAGCCGGATTCGCTGAGTCGCGCACGTGGGCTCCGCCGAGACGGGGATCGCGTCAAAAGCCTCCGCCGTTCAAGGCGTTGCAGGTGGGTGAAGGGGCGCGGCGCGCGTCGGCCCCGCGGCACGGGATGGGCCCCGCCGTGTCGTCGACGGTCACCATTCCTTCACATTCGCCGCCGGAGGCGGTTTACATGTTACAAAAAATGTAATCTGTCATTCGGATCGCTATCGGTGGTTCCTAGACGCCGCCGCTGACGAGGGTGCGGACGATCATGCGTGTCATGATGGCCAGCCGTTGCTCCACCTGACTGCGTGAAAGGTCGCGCATTTCCATCACCAGCGCCGGGTGGATGAAGCGCTGCATGGCATCGGCGACGAAGGAGACGGCCTTCTCCTCGTCCCGGATGCGGAACGGTCCGGGTTCGAGCCCCTCGTCGACGATGGAGGCGAGGAAGGCCCGGATGCGGGCACGATGCGCCATGATGGTGTCGCGACGGGCCTCCCAGAGACTGGCGAAGGTCGCGTAGATCGGCGGGTCGCGGTCGAGGCCCTCGCGCTGCGCCTTGGCCCAGGCTGAGAGGAATCGCTCCAGCTTGTCGTCGGCCGGGTCGGGCGCGTTGGCGATGTCGCCGAGGGCGAGTTCCACCGTCCGTGCCCAGGCCACCACGACCGCCTCGATGAGGCCCGCCTTGGACGGGAAGAACCGGTAGACGTTGGCGTGGCTCATGCCGGCGTCGCGCGCGACGGAGACGACGGTCACCCGCTCCGGCCCGAAACGACGGATATGGTCGGCGGCGATGGCGACCAGCCGGGCCTCGACCCGGTCGTCGCTCGCAGCGACCAGTGACGGGCGATCAGGAGGCCGGGCCACGTGACGCCCTCAGGTCCTGGAGCAGTTCGATCTGCAGGGTCTGAATCTCGGCCAGTCGCTCCCACTGGCGGTTCAGCAGATGGTCAATCTTCTCATGCAGGTGACGAATCTCAAGCTCGGCCTTGAGGTTCACCCGGAAGTCGTTCTCCGAACGCCGGCGATCCTTCGCCTCCTGTCGCTTCTGGCTCATCATGATGATGGGCGCCTGGATCGCCGCGATGCAGGACAGGATGAGGTTCAGGAGGATGAAGGGGTAGGGGTCGAAGGCACGCGCCGCCACCAGGACGTTTGCGCCCATCCAGACGGCCAGCAGCAGGAAGAAGGCCATGATGAACGTCCAGGAGCCGCCGAACTGCGCCACCTTGTCCGCGAGCCTTTCGCCGATGGTGCGCCCGCTGTCGATCGCGTCCTCGACGTTGGTTGCGAGAATTTCCTGGCTGCGCAGGCTTTCCACGACATCGCGCTCGAGGGCAGTGATCTCGCCGCGCTCGGCTCTGAGGAGATCCTCGACATAACGGCCGCGGTAGTCGGCGATCACCGCGCGGTCGATGATGTCTGTCGGCTGCAACGCCGGAAAGTCCTGGCGGATGAGATCCGCCACGCCCGGCCGGATCGCCGACAGCCGGATGTCGTTGCCGTCAGGGATCGGCTTGCCGCTGATGGCGCAGACAGGCCTCTGGCCGTCATCCCTGGAGCGCGGTGTTCGCATCTCGTCCTCCCCGCTCGATGACGCCAGAGGGGCGCCTTGACCTCACGTCTCGACGATGCCGCCCGTGTCGCCGGCGCGCTCGTTGCGCCTCTCGTGCGGCAGGGCCAGATACTCGTCCGACCGCATCTCTATCAGGCGGGAGGCGGTACGGTGGAATTCGAACTCCTCGGTGCCGCTCTCCGAGAGGTAGAGCCGGTTGGGTTCCGCGCCGGCGCTGGCGACGAGCTTCACCTGATTGTCGTAGAGCGCGTCGATGAGGGTGATGAAGCGCTTGGCCTCGTTGCGCTTGTCCAGCCCCTTCATCACGGGGATGCGGTCCAGCATGACCGTATGGAAGGCGTGGGCGATGGCGAGGTAGTCGGAGGCGCCGAGCGGCTTCTCGCAGAGATCGGAAAAGGTGAAACGGGCGATACCGTGGGCCTGTCGCGGAACCGGTACCTGCCGGCCCTTCACCTGCAGCGTCGTCGCCTCGCCCTCGACGCCACCGGTCAGGCGCGACCAGAAGGCGTCCATGGCGCGATCCGATTCGGCGCCCTCGGGGGTCAGCCAGACCGGCTGCCCGGACAGCTTCTCAAGCCGGAAGTCGGTGCGTGAATCCAGCTTCAGGACGTCCATCCGCTCCTGCAGCAGCTTGATGAAGGGCAGGAACAGGGCGCGGTTCAGGCCGTCGCGGTAGAGCTGGTCCGGCACCACATTGGAGGTGGCGACGACGACGACCCCCTCCTCGAACAGCTTGCCGAACAGGCGTCCGAGGATCATGGCGTCGGCGATGTCGGTCACCGAGAATTCGTCGAAGCAGAGCAGCCAGGCCTCTTCCGCCAGCGCCGCCGCGACGGGAGCGATGGGGTCGTCGCCCTTCACCTCGCCGGCCTTCAGCTTCTGCCGCCAGACATGGATGCGCTCGTGCACGTCGGCCATGAACTCGTGGAAGTGGGCGCGGCGCTTGTGGCGCACCGGGCTCGCTTCCATGAACAGATCCATGAGCATGGTCTTGCCGCGGCCGACATCGCCCCAGATGTAGAGGCCCCGCACCGGCTCCTGCTTCTGTCCGCGCGAGAACAGCCATGCGAGCGCCGAAGACTTCCGCCGCGCCAGCCGGTAGTCGGCGAGCCGGTCGTTCAGCGCCGACAGCCGCCGGGCGACGGCCGCCTGGGCGGCATCGAAGGAAATCTCGCCGGAATCGACCAGCGCCTGATAGCGGGAGAGGGTGTTCGGCATGAAGACCAGCCATTAAAGGGCGCGCCCGGCAGGGGCAAGCAGGCGGCGAGCGGCGGCCGCCATGCGATTTCGCGGCTGTCGTCCCTCCTTTGTCTCATTCCAGACTCGTTGCGTCGCAGCGTCCCGTCCCTTAAACAGACCGGTGATTTCCGGCAGGCCCGACCGCAGGCGCCTCACCGGTCGCAAGGAATGCCCCAGATGGCCGATTCAAAGCCCGTGATCGAGCGCCCGCTCTCGCCACACCTGCAGATCTACCGGCCGATGCTGACGATGATGATGTCCATCGTCCACCGCATCACCGGCATGGCGCTGTTCTTCGGCACCCTGCTGATGCTGTGGTGGCTGATTGCCGCGGCCTCCGGACCGACCTCCTACGCCACCTTCCAGTGGTTCGCCGGGTCCATCATCGGCCGCCTGGTCCTGCTCGGCTACACCTGGGCGCTGTTCCACCACATGCTCGGTGGCCTGCGCCACTTCATCTGGGACACCGGCCGGGGCTTCGGGCCGACCGAGCGCGAGTGGCTGGCTCGCGCCACGCTGATCGGGTCCATCGCGCTGACGATCCTCACCTGGATCGTCGCCTATGCCGTGCGCGGCGGCGTCTGAGGGAGACGGGTACCATGTCGCATTCCAACTCCTCCATGCGCACGCCCCTTGGGCGAGTCCGCGGCCTCGGCTCCGCCAAGTCCGGCACCGAGCACTTCTGGATGCAGAGGCTGACGGCCGTCGCCAACGTGCCGCTGTCACTCTTCGTCATCGGCCTGATCATCTCGACCGCCGGCGCCAACTACGCCGCCGTGAAGGCGACCCTCGGCTCGCCGCTCGTCGCCATTCCGCTCATCCTCTTTGTGATCTCGGCGGCCTACCACATGCGCCTCGGCATGCAGATCATCATCGAGGACTACGTGCCGGCCGAAGGCGCCAAGGTCGTCCTGCTGCTCGCCAACACTTTTTTCTCTTTCGCGGTGGGCCTCGGCTGCGTCTTCGCGATCCTGAAACTCTCCTTCGGCGTATAAGCGTCGCAACCTGACATTCCGGGAGCTCGCCCCATGGCTGAAGCCGCCGCACCTGCCGCCAACGGCCGTGCCTATGACATCACCGACCACACCTACGACGTCGTGATCGTGGGAGCCGGCGGCGCCGGCCTGCGCGCCGTCGCTCGGCTGCGCCCAGGCGGGTCTCAAGACCGCCTGCATCTCCAAGGTCTTCCCGACCCGCTCCCACACGGTGGCCGCCCAGGGCGGCGTCGCCGCCTCGCTCGGCAACATGGGCGCGGACCAGCTGGCAGTGGCACATGTACGATACCGTCAAGGGCTCCGACTGGCTCGGCGACCAGGACGCCATCGAATATCATGGTCCGCAACGCGCCCGGCCGCCGTCTATGAGCTCGAGCATTGGGGCGTGCCCTTCTCGCGCACCGAGGACGGCAAGATCTACCAGCGCCCCTTCGGCGGCATGACCACCGAATTTCGGCGAGGGCCCGCCGGCCCAGCGCACCTGCGCCGCCGCCGACCGCACCGGCCACGCCATGCTGCACACGCTCTATGGCCAGGCGCTGAAGCACAATGCGCGAGTTCTTCATCGAGTACTTCGCCATCGACCTGATGATGTCCGAGGACGGCCGCTGCCTCGGCGTCGTCGCGCTGGAACCTGGACGACGGCACCATCCACCGCTTCCGCGGCCGCACATGACGATCCTCGCCACCGGCGGTTATGGCCGCGCCTATTTCTCCTGCGACCTCGGCCCACACCTGCACCGGCGACGGCAACGCCATGGTGCTGCGCGCCGGCCTGCCGCTGCAGGACATGGAGTTCGTGCAGTTCCACCCGACCGGCATCTACGGCGCCGGCTGCCTGATCACCGAGGGCGTCGCGCGGCGAGGGCGGCTATCTCACCAATTCCGAGGGCGAGCGCTTCATGGAGCGCTATGCGCCGCACCGCCAAGGACCTCGCTTCGCGCGACGTCGTCTCGCGCTCGATGACCATCGAGATCCGCGAGGGCAGGGGCGTCGGCAAGAACAAGGACCACATCTTCCTGCACCTCGACCACCTCGACCCGAAGATCCTCGCCGAGCGCCTGCCGGGCATCTCGGAGAGCGCCAAGATCTTCGCCGGCGTCGACGTGACCAAGGAGCCGATCCCGGTCATCCCGACGGTCCACTACAACATGGGCGGCATCCCGACGAACTATCACGGCGAGGTGCTGACCAAGAAGAACGGCAACGCCGACACGGTCGTCGCCCGGCCTCATGGCCATCGGTGAGGCGGCCTGCGTCTCGGTCCACGGCGCCAATCGCCTCGGCTCCAACTCGCTGATCGACCTCGTCGTCTTCGGTCGCGCCGCTGGCCTGCGCGCCGCCGAGACGGTCACGCCGGGCGAAAAGCACGAGGAACTGCCGGCCAACGCCTCCGAGATGGCGCTGTCGCGTCTCGACGGCTTCCGTCATGCCTCCGGGTCGACCGCCACGGCCGAGCTGCGCAACAGCATGCAGCGCGTCATGCAGTCCAACTGCGCCGTGTTCCGCACCGGCGAGGTTCTCGAGGAGGGCCGCAAGCTCATCGGCGACGTCTGGCGCGGATCCTCCGACGTCAAGACCACCGATCGCTCGCTGGTCTGGAACTCCGATCTCATCGAGACGCTGGAGTTCGACAACCTCATCGCCCAGGCCGTCGTGACGATGGAGTCGGCTGCGAACCGGCAGGAGAGCCGCGGCGCCCACGCGCGCGAGGACTTCCCCGACCGCAACGACAAGGACTGGATGAAGCACACCCTCGCCTTCGCCGACGATGCGAAGAAGACGGTGACGCTCGATGACCGGCCGGTCCACACCTACACCATGACCAACGAGATCCAGTACATCGAGCCCAAGGCCCGCGTGTACTGAGGCGTTCCACGCCGTGATCGACTGGAATGCACTGGAGGGCTGGCTCATCACCGCCCTCCTTTTGCTTTTCATCGTCGCCATCGCCTGGTGGCGACGCCACCGGAAGAACCCGGACGGCTTCCGCAGGAGCTGGTCGCGGATGCCCTCCGACTGGCGCCAGTCCTCAGACCGCTTTCGCCCGCCGCATTGAAGCGCAAGCGTCTGTATGCTGCGCCGTGGCCTGCGGAACGACACCGTCGCGTTGCATCGGGGGGCCCAAGCGTCTAATCACGGGCCGCGTCGACAGCGGAAAGCCCGATTGTGATCATCCTCGGTTTCTACCAGTCCCACGATGCCTGCGCGGCGCTCTATGATGACTACCGCTGCATCGCCTCGGTGGCGCTCGAGCGCGCGACGCGCATCAAGACCGACGGCTACCGCTTTCCCGCCGAGGCGGTGGCAGAGTGCCTGGCAGAGGCCGACCTGAAGCCCTCCGACATCGGCGCCGTCTGCTTCCCGCGCATGCGATATCCCGCTGATGACGTGCGCAAGAGCGCGAAGCCCTTCGGCGGCCTCTTCGCCACCGGCAAGATCGATCCCATCGCGCCTCTGCGCTCAGGCCGCGTCCGCGACCTCGCCGAGATCGTCGACACGCAAGCCTTCGCGGCCCGGCATGGATGGCCGGCGGGCGTCGAGACCTTCTTCTACAACCACCACAAGGCCCATGCCCTGGCGGTCCTCGCCCATATGCCGGCCGACGACGTGCTGCTCTACACCTCCGACGGTGGCGGCGACGATGTGTTCTATTCCGCCCGCCTGCTGCGGAACGGCCAGTTGACCGATCTCTTCGGCGGCGAGGCCGACACGCTCGCGCGGCCCGTGCCGCAGCGCCCAGGCGACAGCCTCGGCAAGCTCTACGCCTATGTCACCGAGGCTCTCGGCTTCCGCTCGCTGCGCCACGAGGGCAAGGTCCTCGGCCTTGCCGCCTTCGGCAAGCCGGTGCATGCGGACCGGCTGACGGCGCTCTACTCCGTCTCGGACGATGGCCAGATCCACTGCGCCCTGCCGCGCTGGCGCGTGCGCATGCTGGTCAACAGCCTGGCGAAAAGCTGCTCGCGTGAGGACATGGCGGCGAGTGTCCAGCAGACGCTGGAGAACGTCACCCTGTCGGCCCTCGACAAGCTTCTGCGTCGCGCACCGGTTCGCCATCTCGGCCTCTCCGGCGGCGTCTTCGCCAATGTGAAGCTCACCCAGCGCATCGCCGAGCGCTTCGATCTCGACGAGGTCTTCGTCTATCCCGCCATGTCCGACCAGGGCGAGGCGGATGGCGGCGTGCTCGAATATCTGCTGAAGCGCGACGGTCTCGACACCTGGCTCAAGCACCGCCACCGCCTGTCGACGGTCTATCGCGGCCGTGACTATACCGGCGATGTCGAGCGGGTCTTCTCAACCGGCGGCGCGGTGAAGCGCCCGGCGGCTGACCCGGTCGAGGAGGCGGCTTCCCTCATCGTGAACGGCGGCATCGTCGGCACCTATCTCGGCCGCATGGAATATGGCCCGCGCGCGCTCGGCGCCCGCTCGATCATGGCGGCGGCGACCGACCGCTCGATCAACGACTGGCTCAACAAGCGCCTCGATCGCACCGACTTCATGCCCTTCGCGCCGGTGGTCCGCGCCGAGCGGGCGAACGACCTGTTCAAGCTGCCGCCGGAGCTGCACTACACCGCCAACTTCATGACGGTGACCTGCGACGTGAAGCCGGAGTGGCGCGACCGTATCCCGGCCTGCGTCCATGTGGACGGCACGGCCCGGCCGCAGCTCATCCACCGCGAGCAGAATCCGGTCTATTACGACGTCCTTGCTGCCTACGAGCAGAAGACCGGCATCCCCGCGCTGATCAACACCTCGTTCAACGTCCACGAGGAGCCGATCATCAACAGGCCGGAGGAGGCCTTGCGGGCGCTGAAAGAAGGGCGCGTCGACCACCTGCTGTCGGAGCGGGCGGTCTGGTCCCTCGCCTGACGCGGGCTCCTCGAAACGCAGCCACCACGCTCGGCGCCGTCGTCCAGACATATTGATCGGGCCTGATGGCCGCGTTGTCTGGCCCTGGACCGTCGATGCGCCGCTATCTCCTCCGCCCGATCATCGTTCTCGCGGCGATCGTCATCCTCGTCGAGACCTGGATCTGGGAGCATGTCGGGCCCTGGGTCCGCCGCTTCGTCGAGATCCTGCCGTTCAAGGCGCTGAAACAGGCCATCCTCGACGGCATCCAGCGTCTGCCGCCCTATGCGACGCTCGCCGTCTTCGCCGTGCCGGTGGCGGTGCTGTTCCCCTTCAAGCTCGCCGCGCTGGCGCTGATCGCCAGCGGCCACGTCATTCCCGGCTTCTTCCTCTTCGGCCTCGCCAAGGTGGTCGGCGTCGGCATCGCCGCCTTCCTCTTCGAAGCCTGCAAGCCCAAGCTGATGCAGATCCCGCTCTTCGTCAGGCTCTACACGCTGTGGAACGGCTGGGTTGTCTGGGCGCACCACTACATCGACCCCGTGAAGGCCCGCATCCGCGGCTACACCCGCCTGCTGCGCGGTGGTCGCTCGGGCCGGGCCTTCCGGCTTCTGATGAGGTTCCGCCGGCTGAAGCGGGAGCGTGCCGGTCCGGCGACAGCCTGAGCCTGGCAGGGTGACCGGAGCACCGCCGATGCGCCTCAGGCGCGGGGGTGCGCGCTCTCATAGACCCGGAGCAGCGCCGCCGTGTCGACCTCGGTGTAGATCTGCGTCGTCGAGAGCGAGGCGTGGCCGAGCAGTTCCTGGATGGCCCGAGATCGCCGCCGCGCCCCAGCAGATGGGTCGCGAAGGAATGGCGCAGGGCATGAGGCGTCGCCGTCTCGGGCAGGCCCAGCGCGCCGCGCAGCCGCTCCATCGCCAGTTGGATGATGCGCGGCGACAGGGGCCCGCCCCGGACGCCGATGAAGAGCGGGCCGTCAGGGCCGGGCGCCCAGGGACACAGGCGCCGGTAGTGGTCGATGGCATCGGCCACGCGGGCGATGACCGGCACTTGCCGCATCTTGCCGCCCTTGCCGAGCACGGTGACCTGACCATTGACGCCGGCCGGCGGAGCGTCCTTCTGCGTCAGCCCCAGCGCCTCGGAAATGCGCAGGCCTGAGCCGTAGAGCAGGGCCAGCACCGCCGTGTCGCGGGCGATGACCCACTCGGCCGCATCGTCCCCGGACCGCGCTTCGACGGACGAGACGCTGCGCGCCGCCGTCACGGCCAGCGGGCGGGGCAGCCGTCGACCGGCCTTCGGCGTACGGACCGCGGCGAAGGCAGCCATCCGGCCACGGCCCTCCCGCTCCAGAAACCGTGACAGGGAGCGCACCGCCGCGAGGGCGCGGGCGATCGACCGGCTGTCGAGCCCGTCCCCTCGCCGCCGGGCCATGAAGGCGCGGACGTCGCGCGGCTGCAGCCCGTCGAGGGCACCGAGGGACACCGCTTCGCCGAGGTGCTCGGCGAGAAAAGCCAGGAAGGCCCGCACGTCCCGGCCATAGGCCTCCAGTGTCTTCGGCGACAGGCCGCGTTCGGCCGAGAGGTGGCGCAGCCACTGGCCGATCGCCGCGACGGTGTCGTCGGCGGCGCCGGGGATCAGCGACTGGACGGAGGGTGCTGGCGTCATGGCAGGACCTTGCCACGGCGCGGGTTCACGGCCCGTGAATGCGGGGAGCCATTCCCTTCGCGACGCTCTCGCGCTAGGCCAACACGATGAGCCCGCCCCGCTATGCCGACGTGCTGATTCCGGTCGCCGTCGACCGGCCTTACAGCTACCGCATCCCGGAGGGGATGGAACTGAGCCCCGGCGATGTCGTCTCCGTGCCGCTCGGCAACCGCACGTCGCTCGGCGCCGTCTGGACGCTGCGCGACGAACCGGGCGGTGTCTCGCACAACCGGCTGAAGGACATTTCCCATCGCCATGACGTGCCGGCTGTGCCGCACGCCGTGCGCCAGCTCTGCGACTGGCTCGCCGACTACACCCTCGCGCCCCGCGGCATGGTGCTGCGCATGGCGCTGCGCGACCCGGATGACCTCGCGCCCCCGAAGCCGAGGGTCGGCATCCGCGTCACCGGTCAGGCTCCTGGCCGCATGACGCCGGCGCGCGGACGCCTTCTCGCTCATCTCGCCGATGGCCTCGCCCGTGCCAAGGGAGAGGCGGCGCGCGAGGCAGGTGTCTCCGCCTCGGTCGTCGACGGTCTCGTCGACGACGGCGCTCTCGAGGCTGTGCTGATGCCGCCCGAGGCGCTGGAACGGCTCGACCCGGAGCATGGCGTCGCGACCCTCAACGATGCGCAGCACGCCGCGGCTCTTGCAGTCTGCGACGCAGTGGCCGCCCGCACCTTCGCCGTCCAGCTCCTCGACGGAGTCACCGGTTCGGGCAAGACCGAGGTCTATCTGGAGGGTGTCGCCGAGGCGCTCCGTCAGGGCCTGCAGGTACTGATCCTCGTGCCCGAGATCGCGCTGACGACCCAGTTTCTCGACCGCTTCGCGGCGCGCTTCGGCCATCGCCCCGCAGCCTGGCATTCCGGCGTCGGCACGACGAAGCGCGGCCGGGTGTGGACGGGAGTCGCCGCTGGCGAGGTGCAGGTTGTCATCGGCGCCCGCTCGGCGCTGTTCCTGCCCTACAGGGATTTCCTCATCGTCGTCGACGAGGAGAATGGATGTGCCTACAAGCAGGACGACGGCGTCCACTACCACGCCCGCGACATGGCGGTGGTGCGCGCCCGGCTGCAGAACATTCCGGTCGTCCTCGCCTCCGCCACGCCCTCGGTCGAGAGCCGCGTCAATGCCGATCGCGGCCGCTATCGCCGCCTCGTCCTGCCCGAGCGCTTCGGCGGCCGCGACATGCCGAAGATCGCCACCGTCGACCTGCGCAGCGCCGGGCCACCGCGCACCCGCTGGATCGCCCCCGCGCTGGAGGCCGAGGTGCGCCGCACGGTGGAGGCCGGCGAGCAGGCGCTGCTGTTCCTCAACCGCCGCGGCTACGCCCCGCTCACCCTCTGTCGCAGCTGCGGCGAGCGCATCCAGTGCCCGAACTGCTCGGCCTGGCTGGTCGATCACCGCTTCCGTCGTGCGCTGGTCTGCCACCATTGCGGGCATGTGCCGCCACTCGAGCACTGCCCGAAATGCGAGGCGGTGGACAGCTTCGTCGCCTGCGGCCCCGGCGTGGAGCGCCTCGCCGAGGAATGCGCGACGCTCTTCCCCGAGGCGCGCCTGCTGGTGCTCTCCTCCGACATGGCCGGCGGCATCGAGCGCATCCGCCAGGAGATCGAGGCGGTGGCGCGGGGCGAGGCCGACATCGTCATCGGCACGCAGCTGGTGGCCAAGGGACACAACTTCCCGAATCTGGCGCTGGTCGGCGTCATCGACGCCGATCTCGGCCTCTCCAATGCCGATCCGCGCGCCGGCGAGCGCACCTTCCAGCTGTTGCAGCAGGTGGTGGGGCGGGCAGGGCGGGCAAAGGATGGTTCGCGCGCCCTGATCCAGACCCACCAGCCGGAACATCCGATCATCCAGGCCATCGTGAAGGGCGACCGCGAAGGGTTCTACGAGGCCGAGATCGCCATGAGGGAAGCTGCGATGCTGCCGCCCTTCGGCCGACTCGCCGCGCTCGTCGTCTCGGCGGAGGTGCTGGGCGACGCGCAGGCCTATGCGCGAACGCTCGTGCGCGCCGTGCCGCCGACGCCGGAGGTGAAGGTGCTGGGGCCGGCGGAAGCGCCGCTGGCGCTGGTGCGCGGGCGCCACCGCGTCCGCCTGCTGGCGCGTTCGCCCCGCGCCTTCGACCTGTCGGGCTGGATGCGCGGCTGGCTCTCCTCGACGGAGGCGCCGCGCGGCAATGTGCGGCTCGAGATCGACGTCGATCCGCAGAGCTTCCTCTAGGCGGCCGGAGCCTCCCCCGGCCAGTCGAACCGGGCCCAGTCCGGCTTTCGGGGGCTGATGGCAATCCCCCCCGCGATGATCGGCTCTCCCGCGGCCAGCGCATCGGCGATGCGGTCGAGGCGAAGCTTGGCGAGGCCATGGCCCTCCGCCGCCGATCCCATGACGCCGATCGTCTTGTCGCCGGCCGTGACATCCAGCCCCTCCATCGGCGGGAAGTCGGGAAAGGCGACCGGGATGACGCGGGTGCGGGCTGTGCCGCGATGCTGCATGCGGCTGACGACCTCCTGGCCGACATAGCAGCCCTTGTGGAAGTCGACCCCCGCGAGCTGGTCCATGTCGGCCTCGTGCGGGAAAGTGTCGCCATAGACGAAGTCGCGCCCGCCCTCGGGGATGCCGAGGCGGATGCGGTGGGCGTCGTAGGCGCCGGCGTCTGCGATGATCTCCAGCGGCAGCGGCGCGATCATGCGCCAGCCGAGGGCGGGATGACGCGGGTCGCGGGCGACGATGCCGCCGAGGGCGGGCAGGTCTCCCTCGCCCCAGAAGGCGGTGACGCCGAGCTGGTCCGACTGGTCCTCGACCGCGACCTTTGCCCGCAGCCGGTAGAAGGCGAGCTTCTTCGCGAGGTCGGCGGCGAGCGCCCGCGGTGCGTCGATGAGGAAGCCGCCGCCGACAGCCTCCGGGGCGGCAATGACGACGAAGTCGACGACGATCTTGCCCTGCGGCGTCAGCAGCGCGCCGAAGCGCGCCTCCCCGTCGGGGATGGCGAGGACGTCGCAGGTGACGAGCCCCTGCAGGAATTTCGCCGCTTCCTCTCCGGTCACCCGGATGACGCCACGGTCGGGCAGGAATGCGCTCTGCATGAAACGGTCTCTCGCTCGCTTGGCACGCTTGCCGTTCTCCGACATAAGCGAGGCCGCGCCGGGGACAAGGCCCGGCAGCCTGCCGGGAGCCGAGCCATGCCGAACTACGACGTCATCTACAGGAACGGCACGGTGGTCAACCAGGATGGCCGGGCCGTTCGTGATATCGGCGTCATCGGTGGCCGCGTCGCCTTCATCGGCGACCTGTCACAGGCCTCTGCCGGTGAGGTGGTGGACTGCACGGGGCTCCATATCCTGCCTGGCGTGATCGACAGCCAGGTGCATTTCCGCGAGCCCGGACCGACCCACAAGGAGGACCTTGAGACCGGGTCGCGCGCAGCCGTCATGGGCGGCGTCACCGCCGTCTTCGAGATGCCCAACACCGATCCGCTGACGACGTCCGAGACAGCGCTCGCCGACAAGGTGAGGCGCGGTACCGACCGCATGCACTGCGACTTCGCCTTCTGGGTCGGCGGAACGCATGAGAACGTCGACCCCATGTCGCCGAGCTGGAGCGCCTGCCGGGCGCCGCCGGCATCAAGGTGTTCATGGGCTCGTCCACCGGCTCGCTGCTGGTCGAGGACGATGAGGGCGTCGCCGCGATCCTGAAGAACACCCGCCGCCGCTCCGCCTTCCATTCCGAGGACGAGTATCGTCTGCGCGACCGCAAGGGTGAGCGGATCGAGGGCGATGCCCGCTCGCATCCCGTCTGGCGTGACGAGGTCGCGGCGCTGATGTGCCACCGAGCGTCTGGTGGGGATCGCAAAGCGCTTCAACCGCCAAGATCCACGTGCTGCACATCTCCACCGCCGAGGAGATCGACTATCTCCAGCATCACAAGGACGTCGCCACCTGCGAGGCGACGCCGCATCATCTGACCCTCGTCGCGCCCGACTGCTACGAGCGGCTCGGCACGCTCGCCCAGATGAACCCGCCGGTCCGCGATGCCGCGCCATCGCGACGCGATCTGGGCAGGCCCTGCGCGCCGGGCGTGGTCGATGTGCTCGGCTCCGACCATGCGCCGCACACGCTGGAGGAAAAGGCAGAACACCTATCCGGCCTCGCCCGTCCGGCATGACCGGGCGTGCAGACGCTGGTGCCGACCATGCTCGACCATGTGACCGCCGGGACGCCTGACGCCTGCAGCGCTTCGTCGACCTGACCAGTGCCGGCCCGGCCAGCGCATGTTCGGCCATCGCCGGCAAGGGCCGCATCGCCGCCGGCTACGACGCCGACTTCACCGTCGTCGACCTGAAGCGCAAGCAGACGATCACCAACGGCTGGATCGCCTCGAAGAGCCAGTGGACGCCCTATGACGGCAGGGAGGTGACGGGTTGGCCGGTCGGCACCGTCATCCGCGGCCGCCGCGTCATGTGGGAGGGCGAGCTCGTCACGCCGTCGGGCGGCCGTCCCGTCCGGTTCCAGGACCAGCGGCCGTGACGGTGTCCTCGACGGCGGGCTATGCCGCCGCCGCCGACAGCCTCGCCCGGCAATATGAGAGCGTGACCTTCGAGGAGGTCCATGCGCCGGTTCTCCATCTGCTGCCCGCGGGTGGCCGTGCCCTTGACATCGGCGCGGGAACCGGGAGGGACGCAGCCGCCCTGGCGGACCGCGGGTTTGCGGTCACCGCCGTCGAGCCGACTGCCGAACTGCGAGCTCACGGCGCGCGGTTGCATGCCGAGAAGGCCATCACCTGGATCGACGACGGCCTTCCGGACCTGCCCATGCTGGCCGCCGCGGCCGAAAGCTTCGACCTTATCCTGCTCACCGCCGTCTGGATGCATCTCGATGCAGACGAACGGCTTCGGGCCATGGCTCGCATCGCTGCGCATCTCGCCCCCGGCGGCCGCCTGTTCATGACGCTTCGCCACGGGCCCGTTCCCGACGGGCGGCGCATGTTCGACGTGTCCGGTGACGAGACCATCGCCCTCGCGCGGATCAACGGCCTGACATGCCTTCTGAACGAGGCGCGGCCGGACATGTTCGGACGGGACGGTGTGTCCTGGACCGTGCTCGGTCTCGAGCGAGCCGGCTGAGCGACGCGTCAGCAGAAGCGGACGCCGACCTCGCGGCCGTCCTGCCAGACGAGTTCGCAGGAGCGCTGTACGGTTGCATTGGCGAAGCTGAGGGTGAGCCCACCGCTCAGCCGCGCCATCGTCGCCAGCGACACCCTGGCGCCCGTGCTCGAGACATCGACGAGGCGGCAGCGGATTGCGCCGCCGCCGTCGTGACGCACGATCTGGCCGGGATATTCGATCGGTTTGCGCGGCGCCTTCCGAAGCTCCTCGTGGCGCGCCTGCTGGCGCTTTTCGACATGGGCGCGCGCCTCCGGCGACAGCTGCGCACCGGCGTTACGGGCAAGGTTGCGGACGACCGCACGGTTGCCGCGAACCGCCAGCGTGTCGGCGACGACGGGGGTTATGTTGGGGCGACGGCTGATCGCCAGAAGGTGCGAATGGCCCTTGCTGTCGATGACCCGCAGCAGCGATTCGTCGGAGAGGCAGGGCGACCGCGTCAGGACCGGGGCGGCGATATCGATCCAGTCGTCCCCGGCCAGTTGTTCGACGACGCGCGGCGGGGCCTTGGGATCGCTGGCCACCCGCTCGGCGATCGCCATGCGCCCCTCCGGCGTCACGTCGGCGACCAGGCGGGCGATGACGAGGTCGACTGTGGTCGCCTGCTCGTCGGTATAGACGTCGGCATTGTCCGCGAACTGGTCGATGAGCTTGTGGACCTTGTCCGTCATGCCGTCGCGGGCATGCCGTGCGACAAGCTCGTCGATCGCGACCGTGACTGTCTTGCTGTCCGGCATTCTCGGCGCTTCCATCGGGGGGGTCGCGTCCTGCGACCTGGCCCCTACGCCATTACCGGAACGGGCTTAACGGCCGCATAAGACACGCGGCTCCCACACCTGTGCCTGCCGCAACGTCATGATGGCGGTTAACAGACTGCTATTCGCCGGCCAGGAAGAAGTGAACCGTGCCGTCCGGACCGATGCCCAGCCGCCAGAACACCCAGGAACCCAGGGTGCGCATGTCCCGCACGTCCTGAGCCGTCATCAGCCGGTAGAGGTCGACGGTCTGGCGCGGGTTGAGGTCGTTCAGGGGCACATGGGCGAGATAGGGCCAGACATACATTTCCTGTGGCGTGCCCTTGTTGATGAGGGCGGCCGGCAGGTCGAGGATGTTGAGGAGCACTGCGAGGATTTCCCGGCCCTCACCGTCGCCGGAGGCCTTCTTCCAGAAGGCCACCGGATCGCGCTCGCCGCCACGAGTGAAGACCGGCAAGGTCTCGTTCACCTGGAAGGCGATGCCGAGTCGGGCGATGTCGCCGGACCGTGCGGCGAGGATCAGCCTTTCGCGCATCGAACCGACACGCTCGCGCAGTTCCTCGTTGTCGGGCAGGAGTTCGACGGAGACCGGCGGCGTGGCGCGACGGGCGGGTGCCGGCTGCGCGGCCGGGGGAGCCTGAGCGGGCGAGGCGGGAGCAGGTGTCGGCTGCGCTTGCGCCTGCGTGGTCGGAACGGGGCGTGGGGCCGGCGTCTCGGCGGCGAGGGGCGTGACGTCGCGGATGGCGGTTCGCAGGGGTGTCGTCGCCGCGGGCGGTTCGGCGGGGCGACGCGGCTCACCGGGCATGATCTGCGCCACCGCGACGCCGAGCAGCACGGTGGAGACGATTCCTGCGATGATGGCGATCCTGCGGGGGTCCACTCTTCGCCCTCGAAAGCGCGCGTCGGTCAGTGCGACGAACGGTCCACCGTGAACTCGCCGCCGCGAACGCGTTCGGCCAGTCGATCGGCGAAGACGGCGGTCGCTTCCTCACCATAGGTGGCGACCATCTCGACGAAGGAGGCGAAGATGGCGGCCTGGCGCGATGCGATCCACGTCGAGGCCGTCGAGACGCGCCTCGGCGAAGGCCTCCGAGACATAGCTCATGGCCGCGTGGCGCTGATCGTCGGCCTCGGCCGCGCGGGCAGCCGTCGCTGGAGAAAAATGCATCGTCGCGTCCACTCGGAGCCGGTTGGTCGGCTCTCTCCCATGGCGAAACCCTAGCATGGCCGATCGGCGAGGGCACCCGATTCTGACCGGAGGGTTAACGCCGGTGAATAAATCCGCAGCGTTTCCGGAATGCCACGCCGGTCAGTTGCCGTAGCGGCTGGTGATGTCGGCGACCAGCCTGCGGGCCTCGACGACGTAGCGCTGCGTCGCCAGCCGGGCGGCCGGGGTGCAGCCGCGATGGGCCTGCTCGAATCCGCCATAGCCGCGGTTGAAGCTCTGGACGAGCCGCTCCCGGCGCTCGCCGCCCGTCGCCTCGGCATCGAGAAGCGCCTGCATCTCCCGCCGCCAGCCGCTGCTCTCCGCGCCCTGGCAGAGCCCGGCCAGATAGTGGAGCGCTCCCATGATCTCGGCGAGCCGGAGCAATTGCGGTTCGTAGGGCGCCTGGAGGACGGCCGCCGGAGCCGCCGGAGCCGCGGCCGGTGCGGGCGCGCGCGTGGTTTGCGCCGCCGCTGGTGGGGCGCAGAGCATCAACGCCGCGAGGGCAATGCCGAAGACGGGCCGGGTCATCGGCGATGATATGAGCGAGACCCCCGCCGGCCGCAATCGAAAGCTCGCGTGGTGGTTGATGTCAGGCGCCGGCAAGCGTGAAGGCGGCGGCGACGATGTCGGCGAGGCCATCGGTGACGGGCACG
This sequence comes from Phreatobacter sp., assembly GCA_965284145.1. Lineage (GTDB taxonomy): Bacteria > Pseudomonadota > Alphaproteobacteria > Rhizobiales > Phreatobacteraceae > Phreatobacter. The sequence goes on along the minus strand of CBDIRH010000003.1, from coordinate 303,992 downwards.
TCGCGGACCTCGGCGGGAAGCATCCAGCGGATGTCCGCGGCCTCCGGCGACAGCGTGCCGTCCCCGGCGATCCAGCGCGCCGCGTAGCAGAGCACCACGAAATGGCGGGCGATGCGTCCGTCCTCGTCGCGCAGGATGATGTCGCGGGCACCGCAGATGCCGATCGGCGCGGCGGTGACCGCCACCTCTTCCATGAGTTCGCGGGCCGCTGCCTCGGCCAGCGTCTCGCCGATCTCGACCAGGCCGCCGGGGAGGCTGTAGAGGCCGGCGCCAGGGGGATTGGCCCGTTGCGCCAGGAGAACGCGTCCATCGCGGATGACGGCGGTCGAGACCGCCAAGATGGGGCGTGCGGGATAGGAGCGGTCGGACATCGCGCCGGCCGGGCTAGCGAGTCATGAGGGCGTCGATCGCATCCTGGGTGGAGGCGCCCTCGGCGTCGTCATCGTCAAGCCCGACGGCGTTCATCACGCCGGAGGTGCGCGCCGCAAGATGCTTGAGCCGGTCGCAGGCCTCCTCGGCGATGTAGCCGGCCATGGGCGTTCCCACATGGGCGCGCAGCTGCTCGATCGTCTCCAGCATGACGACATTCATTTCGTCGACGAGCGCCAGGAAACGTCGGCGCGGACCGACCGGGGCCTGCTCGAAGGCGGCGATGGCCAGCTCCTTGTCGCGGTAATGCGAGCGGTGGAAATGCTCGGCATAGGTCGCCGGCTGCCAGGACAGCACATCATCGATGCAGTCCGGCATGGTCGGCACCAGCTCGAGCAGCATGATGACTTCGTTGAAGTGATTCAGGTAGTCGGTGGCGAGCCGCGTGTCGGGATGGATGTTGGCCGCGCGCAGGCGTTCCGGCGTCAGCTCGATACTGGCTTCCTGACGAACGACGTCGAGCATGGAATGTGGCAGCCCCCAACTTCTGTCAAGCAATGAGCCATGCCCGTGGTGAAGGAAGGCTTAAGTCGCGCCAACTGAGGCGATGAACCTTCCCGAGGGGAAGACACGGGAGGTGACCATGTGCGGACGCTATGCCATCAAGACCATCCCCGAGGTGATGCAGGCGGCCTTCGGTTACGAGGATCGGCCCAACTTCCCGCCGCGCTACAACATCGCGCCGACACAGCCCGTTCCGGTGGTCACCATCGACCAGGGTCGGCGCTGCTTCGTCCTGATGCGCTGGGGTTTCATCCCGGGCTGGGTGAAGGATCCGAAGGACTTTCCCCTGGTCTTCAACATCCGCACCGAGGGAGCCCGCGAGAAGCCCTCCTTCCGCGCCGCCTTCCTGCGCCGCCGGGCACTGATGCCGGCCGACGCCTTCTACGAGTGGAAGACCGAGGGCAAAGCCAAGACGCCGTTCATGGCGCGGAAGCCGGACGGCGGCATCTTCGCCTTCCCGGCCCTGTGGGAGACCTGGACCTCCCCCGACGGCTCCGAGATCGACACCGTGGCGCTGATCACCGGCCCGTCCGCGCCGCCGCTTTCGGCGATCCATCATCGCGCTCCCGTCGTGCTGGACCCGGCCAACTGGAACGAATGGCTCGATCCCGCCACGCCGCCGGAGCGGGCCGAGGCGCTGCTGTCGCCGCCATTGCAGGTCGCGATGGAACTGGTGCAGGTCTCTCCGGCCCTGAACCGGGTGTCGAACGACGGCCCCGAGGTTCAGGCACCCGCCGACCCCGGCCTGGAGCCCATTCCTGCCAGCGCCGTTCCGGTGCGACGGTCGGTCCGCCGCACGCCCGGAGGTGCCGGTGGGCAGGGCAGTCTGTTTGATTGACGGTTGTGTGGAACCGCCCATCAAACCGTGGCAGCCAGACGCTTCGGCATGCTTAAGGAAATCACAACAAGTTAAGGGCAATTTTCCGATATCGTCGTCGGACCATGCCGTCCGTACGACCTCTGTCCGGATTGTCCATGCCGCCGCGTCCAAACCTGCGAACGCGCCTTTTCCTCCCCCTCCTCGTCGTGACCTGCCTCGCGATTCCGGTCGTTGCGGCGGCGACCCCGCGTGACGGACGTCCCGTCGCGGTCTTCGCCTGGTCGTCGGACGGCGGTGGAGCCGCGGCCATTGCCGCCAGGGCCGACGGAGAGCTTCGCTCCGCCGGCCGCAACACCCGCATCGTCATCGCCTCCTCGACGGCCCCCGACTTCGTGGCAAGGCTCTATGGCGCCGGTGCGCTTCTCGTGGTCGACGCCACGATGGCCGCCGCCTGCCTGTCGCCTTTCGTCTCGCTCTGAACAGGGAGCTCCAGCAATGAGCCTCGCGCCTCCTTCATCCACCCTTGACCGGTTGCGCGCCTCCGTTGCGCCCGTCATGCAGGGTGCCCTCGCAGCCCTCGCCGCGCTCATCCTGACCGTGGCCCTGATGCGCGGCACCGGCGGCATGGTCGTGACTCTCGCCGGTACGGCCGTCGTCGCCGCGCTCGGCCTGTTCGCGATCGGAAAGGGCCGGACAGACGTGACGGCCCGCGTCGGCTCATCGGTCACCGCCGCGGCTCTGGTCGCCTTCCTGACCTTCGCTCTGGAGCGCTCGGTCTATCAGATCGACATGCACATGGCCTTCTTCGCAGGCCTGGCCGTCGTCGCGCTGTGGTGCTGCTGGCGCTCCGTCGCCGCCTATACGGCTGTGGTGGCCGTCCACCATCTCGGCCTCAACATGATCTATCCGCTGGCCGTGTTCCCCGAGGGCGGGGACTTCGGGCGCGTCGTCATCCATGCCGTCATCCTCGTCGCCCAGGCCGTCGCCCAGCCCGCCAGAGGCCAGCTGGCGTCCGCTTTCGCAGTCTCGGACACGGCCGTAGCCGAGGCCAACCTCGCCACCGAGCGGATGGAAGCGGCCGCCGCCAGCGAGCGTTCGCTGACAACGGCCCAGACCGAACGGCAGGCCAGGCTCGAGGCGGCCATCGGTGACTTCAAGGGTCACGTCGCCGGCGTCCTCGCCGGTGTCCGTAGCGGCATGGCGGCTCTCGGCGAGGCTTCCGGGACCGTGCGCGAGGCCGCCCATGGCACGGTCGCAATGACCGAGCGCGCCGCCCATTCCTCGCAGGCCGCCGTCACCAATATCAGCGCGGTCGCAACCGCCACGGACCAGCTCAGCGCCTCGGTCGGCGAACTCGCCCAGAAGGTCGGCGAGACCGCCACGGTCGTCCGCGAACTGGCCGGCGAGGCCACCCAGGCCAACGACAACATCTCGGAACTGTCGGGGGCGGCCGAGAAGATTGGCGCCGTCGTCGCCCTGATCCAGTCGATCGCCGAGCAGACCAACTTGCTCGCCCTCAACGCCACCATCGAGGCGGCGCGCGCGGGCGATGCCGGCAAGGGCTTCGCCGTCGTCGCCTCCGAGGTGAAGTCGCTCGCCGTCCAGACGTCGAAGGCCACAGAGGAGATCGCCCAGCAGATCGCTGCCGTCCAGCAACTGACCAAGGGCGCGGTCGGGGCCATCGAGGGCATCTCGACCCGCATGGGCCAGATCGACCAGAACGCCTCGGCGCTGGCCGCCGGCATCGAGGAGCAGTCTGCGGCCGTTCAGGAGATCAACCGCAGCATCGGCGAGATGCGCGACCTCACCGACCGCATCGAGTCCGCCGTCGGCGATATCGCGGCGAAGGCCAGCGCCAGCGTCGCCTCGTCGGAGGCGATGGGCGACACCACCGTCAAGGTCGAGCAGTCCGCAACGGGCCTCGGGACGGCCGTCGAGCAGTTCCTCGGCAAAGTCGGTGATCTTGGGTCCGCTGAGGTCGCGACGCCGGCGCGAGCCGGCGGCGTTAGAGCACCTTCCCCGGGTTGAGGATGCCCCTGGGGTCGAGCACGGCCTTCACCTGGCGCATGATGTCCATGGCGACCGGATCCTTCACACCGGGCAGCAGGTCGCGCTTCATCCGGCCGATGCCGTGCTCGGCGGAGATCGACCCGCCATAGGTGCCGACGATGTCGTGGACGATGGTCTGCACCGCGTCCCAGTGCTCGAGGAAGGCCGCCTTGTCCATGCCGACGGGCTGGCTGACGTTGAAGTGGATGTTGCCGTCGCCGAGGTGGCCGAAGGGCACGGGCCGGCAATCCGGCATGTAGGCGAGGCAGGCGGCGACCGCCTCGGCGATGAAGGCGGGGACGGTGGCGACAGGCACGGAGACGTCGTGCTTGATCGAGCCGCCTTCCAGCTTCTGCACCTCGCTCATGCCCTCCCTGAGGCGCCAGAAGGCGTTGCGCTGGTCGATGGAGTCGGCCAGCGCCGCATCGGTGACAGTGCCCGTCTCGAAGCCGTTGGCGAGGATTTCCTCCAGCGTCTCGCGCATGCCGGCAGCCGAAGCGCTGGAGAGTTCCATCAGGCAGTACCAGGGGGACGGTTCCGCGAGCGGGTCGCGCGCGCCCGCCAGGTGCCTCAGCACGAACTCGAAGAGGTTGCGCGGCATCAGCTCGAAGCCGGTGACGGAGGGGCCCGCGCGCTCCTGCGCCGCATTGAGCAGGGCGAGGCCCGCCTCCGGCGAGGGCACGGCGACCCAGGCGGCCTCGACCGAACGCGGCGCCGGCGCGAGCTTCAGCACCGCAGCTGTGATGATGCCGAGCGTGCCCTCCGCGCCGATGAACAGATGCTTCAGGTCGTAGCCCGTATTGTCCTTCTTCAGCGTCCTCAGGCCATGCCAGATGCGCCCGTCCGCCAGCACCACCTCGAGGCCGAGGACGAGATCGCGCGCCATGCCATAGGCGACGGCCTGCGTGCCGCCGGCATTGGTGGAGAGGTTGCCGCCGATGGTGCAGGAGCCCTTGGAGCCGATGTTGAGGGGAAACAGCCGGCCGACCCCGGCCGCCGCGTCCTGCGCCTGCTGCAGGGTCACGCCGGCGTCGACCGTCATGGTGTTGCCGGCGGGGTCGATGGCGCGCACCTGCGCCATCCGGTTGAGCGAAAGGACGATCTCGGCGCCGGTCTCGTGCGGCACGTGGCCACCGACCAGGCCGGTCGCGCCGCCCTGCGGCACCACCGGCGTGCCCGTCTCATGGGCGAGTGCCATGACGGCCGCGACCTCCTCGGTCGAGCCTGGCCTGACCACCAGGGAGGTGCGCCCGTGATAGAGGCCCCGATCGTCGCGCAGATAGGGCGCCTGATCGTCCGGATCGGTGATCGCGTAGCGCTCGCCGACGATGGCGGCAAAGCGGGCGATCAGGGCCCCGGGCAGCGGCGGGGCGAGGGCGGTGACGGGCTTCGGCAGCGGCATGGAGGTTCCGGTCAGCGGTTCTGCGGGTTCCTCACCCTATTGGGGGGCAGGGGCGCCGAGCGTCAACCGGCGCGCCGGGATGGCAGCGGTGAATTCGTCGCGATCACCCTGCGGGGCCTTTCGCCGGCACGCCATCCGCCCTATCTTGGGTCAGGAGCTGCGACGTTCGTCAGGACACATTTCCCCGGGGCCTTATCGATCTCATGGGAGCTGTTCCTGCCCTTGTCCGTGGACTTGGGCACACGGCGCCCACCTACTTAGGTAGGTTCCCGGGATCGCCGTCCAACGGCAGAGTGGCTCCACTTTTCCTCCTTCGCGGGTCCTCGCGGATTGCGGACTGTTCCGAACCTCGAAGGTCGAACTCTGCAGCGTGCCATAGTGACGCGCGCCACCCGCTCCGCTACTCCAATCCCATGACCGCTTCTTCCAAGGCCGCCCTGCGCGAGGCGGCGCTCGCCCGGCGCGACGCGCTCGATCCTGCCTTTCGCATCGAGACGGCGATGACGCTCGCCGAGATCTTCCCGCTCGACCGCATCGGCGTCGCCGGAAAGATCGTCTCCGGTTTCCTGCCGATCCAGTCGGAGATCGACGTGCGTCCGCTCATGGATCGCCTGCGCCGGGCCGGCGCACGGCTTTGCCTCCCGGCCTTTCCGGACCGCAAGGGGCCGATGATCTTCCGCGAACTCGTCCGCGGCGCCGAGCTCGTTCCCATGGGCTTCGGCACCTTCGGCCCCGGCCCCGAGGCGGCGGAGGTCTTTCCCGAGGTGCTGCTAACCCCGCTCGCCGCCTTTGACGCAGAGGGCAACCGCATCGGCTACGGCAAGGGCCACTATGACACGGCGCTCGCCCGCCTCGATGCCATGGCGCGCCGCATCGCGGTCGGAATCGCCTTCTCCTGCCAGGAGGTTGACGCCGTGCCGCACGAGCCTCATGACCGGAGGCTGGATTTCCTCATCGACGAGACCGGTTTCAGGGCTTTCTGATGCGCCTTCTCTTCCTCGGCGACGTGGTCGGCAAGTCCGGCCGGACCGCCGTCACAGAACACCTCCCCGGCCTGATCGCGCAGCTGAAGCTCGACTTCGTGGTGGTCAACGGCGAGAACGCCGCCGCATGGCTTCGGCATCACCGAGGCAAGATCTGCGAGGAACTGCATGCGGCGCGGCGTGCCGACTGCGTCACCACTCGGCAACCATGTCCTGGGACCAGCGCGAGGTCGCTCGTCTTCATCGATCGCAGCGCCAGCGCCTCGTGCGTCCGGTCAACTATCCCGCCCGGCACGCCCGGTCTGTGGCGCCGCCCTCTGTCCAGGCCGACGCGCGGCGCGCAAGGTCGCTGGTCGATCAACGTCATGGGCCGCGCTCTTCATGGACGCGCATGGACGACCCCTTCCGCCGCCGTCGACGCGCGAGCGTGCGAGGCGGCACCTCTCGGTCAGCGTGGCCGACGCCATACGTCGTCGACATCCATGGCGAGGCGACCAGCGAGAAGCAGGTCGGTCGGCCACGTGCTGCGACGGCCGCGTCTCGGCTCGTCGCTCGGCTCGCACAGCCATGTTCCCACCGCCGATCAGCTGCGATCCTGCCCGCGCGGCACCGCTTATCCAGACCGATGTCGGCATGTGCGGCGACTACGACGGCGTCATCGGCATGGACAAGGCCGAGCCGCTGCGCCGCATGCGCGAGAAGACGCCGGGCGGCAAGTTCGAGCCGGCGGGCGGTGTTGCGACCCTGTCGGGGATCATCGTCGATATCGGCGCGAACGGCCTGGCCACGGCAGTGACGCCGCTCCGCGTCGGCGGCGTCCTGGCGCCGACCTGACGGCCGTCAAGGGAAAAGGGCGGCGGCCGCGGCAAAGCGGCCGTCCTCGACGAGGGCGACGCGCCGAACCGTGACCCCGACGTCTCGCACGGACACCGCGAGGAAGTCGGCCATCGCCGCCGCCTGGGCATCGCGATGGATCCGCACCGCGACGATCCCGGTCCCGTCCGCGCTGTCGATCCCGTCGAAGACCATATGACCCTCGCCGCGCGCTTCGAGGAGGATCAGCCGGTCGACGAGTGCCGCCCGCGCCTCCTTGGCGGCGGGCGGCAGGCTCAGGAGCAGGATGACCGCCATGGCCCTCAGCCGTTGCGGAACAGGTAGCTGTAGCCGTTCAGCGCCGGCACGCCGCCGAGATGGGCGTAGAGCACCTTCGAGCCCTTGGGGAAGAAGCCCTTCTTCACGAGGTCGATCATGCCCTGCATGGACTTGCCCTCATAGACCGGGTCCGTGAGCATGCCCTCGGTGCGCGCCGACAGGCGGATGGCCTCCACCGTCTCCGGCGAGGCGAGGCCGTATTCGGGATAGGCGTAGTCCTCGTTGAGAACGATGTCGGCGTCGGTGATGCCGCGGCCGAGGCCGACAAGGTCGGCGGTGCGCTCGGCAATGCGCTTGATCTGCTCGCGCGTTTCCTTCGGCGTCGCCGAGGCATCGATGCCGATGACGCGGTCGGCGCGGCCGTCGGCGGCAAAACCCACCACCATGCCGGCCTGGGTGGAGCCGGTCACCGAGCAGACCACGATGTAGTCGAAGGCGAAGCCGAGTTCTGCTTCCTGGGCTCTGACTTCCTCGGCGAAGCCGACGAAGCCGAGGCCGCCCAGCTTGTGGTCGGAGGCCCCCGCCGGGATCGCATAGGGCTTGCCGCCCTTCGCCTTCACGTCCTCCAGCGCATTCTCCCAGCTCCGCTTGAACTCGATGCCGAAGCCCTCGTCGACGAGCTCGACCTGGGCGCCCATGATGCGGCTCATCTGGATGTTGCCGACGCGGTCATAGACGGCGTCGTTCCAGTCGACCCAGCTCTCCTGCACGAGACGGCACTTCATGCCGAGCTTGGCGGCGGTGGCGGCCACCTGGCGGGTGTGGTTCGACTGCACGCCGCCAATGGTGACGAGTGTGTCGCAGTTCTGCTGGATTGCTTCGGGGATCAGATACTCCAGCTTCCGCAACTTGTTGCCGCCAAAGGCGAGGCCGCTGTTGCAGTCCTCGCGCTTGGCCCAGATCTCGACGTCACCGCCGAGATGTGCGGAGAGGCGGTCCAGCTTCTCGATCGGCGAGGGACCGAAGGTCAGCTTGTGGCGGGGAAATTTGTCGAGTTGCAGCTTGCTGGCCATCGCAGGTCTCCGGCGCTTGTGACATGGCGGCGGGCGACCCATCGGTCGTCCGATGGAAGAAAAGCCTGCCACGGCGGGAGGGGCGGCGGGTTGCGAATTTGCACAAGAATTGCTTGTCTGATTGCGCTCTATAGGATCGGGAGCGCAATCCAGATGAAAAAACCCCCGCCTTCGCGCAATCAGAAACCGGAACCGAGCGTTGCGGCCGAGCCCCTCGACCGGATCGACCGCAAGATCCTCAACCGGTTGCAGCGTGACGCCGCCATCCCCAACCAGGACCTGGCTTCCGAGGTCGGCCTGTCGCCGGCACCGACCTCGCGGCGCGTGCGGCGGCTCAAGGAGGATGGCTACATCGCCCGCGAGGTGGCGCTGGTCGATCCGGCGCGGGTCGGGACCACGCTGATCGCCTTCGTCTCGGTCGAACTCGACCGTCAGCGCGAGGACGTCCTGCGGTCCTTCGAGCGGCACATTTCGAGCCAGCCGGAGGTGCAGCAATGCTATTTCGTCACCGGCGAGACCGACTATCTGCTCATCGTGGTGTGCCGCGACATGGACCACTACAACGACTTCGTCCGGCAGGTGCTGGCGCAGGAGCACAACATCAGGCGCTTCCGCTCGAGCTTCAACCTGCAGCGGATCAAGTTCGATACGGGAATCTATCTGGAGGAGTGAGCAGACGGCCGGTCGGCTTGCCGAGCCGCGCGGGCCCCTGTAATCCCGCAGCATGTCGCACAACACCTTCGGCCACCTGTTCCGCGTCACCACCTTCGGCGAGAGCCACGGGGTAGCGCTCGGCTGCGTGGTGGACGGCTGCCCGCCGCGCATTCCGCTGACATCAGAGGAGATCCAGGCCGATCTCGACCGTCGCCGCCCGGGAACCTCGCGCTTCACCACCCAGCGCCGCGAGCCGGACGAGGTGAAGATCCTCTCCGGCGTGATGATCGATGACGACGGCGTGCAGGTGACGACGGGAACCCCCATCGCGCTGCTGATCGAGAACACCGACCAGCGCTCGAAGGACTATTCCGACATCAAGGACAAGTTCCGCCCCGGTCACGCCGACTTCACCTACGAGGCGAAATACGGCATCCGCGACTATCGCGGCGGCGGGCGCTCCTCCGCGCGCGAGACGGCGGCGCGCGTCGCCGCGGGCGCCATCGCCCGCAAGGTCGTGCCCGGCCTCGTGGTGCGCGGCGCGCTGGTGCAGATGGGTCCGCACGCCATCGACCGCGACAAATGGGACTGGTCGGAGGTCGCGAACAATCCCTTCTTCTGCCCGGACGCGGAGAAGGCGGCCTTTTACGAGAGCTATCTCGACGGCATCCGCAAGTCGGGCTCCTCCATCGGTGCGGTGCTGGAGATCGTCGCCGAGGGCGTGCCCGCCGGTCTCGGCGCGCCGATCTACGGCAAGCTGGACGCGGAAATCGCCTCGGCCCTCATGGCGCATCAACGCAGTGAAGGGCGTCGAGATCGGCGCAGGCTTCGAGGCTGCGGAACTGACCGGCGAGGAAAATGCCGACGAGATCCGCATGGGCAATGACGGCAAGCCGCTGTTCCTGTCGAACCATGCCGGCGGCATCCTCGGCGGCATTTCGACTGGCCAGCCCATCGTTGCCCGCTTCGCCGTGAAGCCGACCTCGTCCATCCTCACCCCGCGCCTGACCATCGACAAGAAGGGCGGCGAGACCGACATCCTGACCAAGGGCCGCCATGACCCCTGCGTCGGCATCCGCGCCGTTCCCGTGGGCGAGGCCATGGTCGCCTGCGTCATCGCCGACCACTATCTCCGGAACAGGGGCCAGAACGGCTAGGCGGTTCAACTCTGCTGAAATGCAGACCTGTGTCTGCAGAATTTCAGTTTGACTGAAATTCCACCAGTGCCCATTCTGCGCCCATGAAGCTCGACATCTGGCTCGCCCGCGCCGGCATGACGCGGCTGGCCTTCGCCCGCCAGCTCGGCGTCTCGCCCGCCACCATCACAGCCCTGTGCAACGGCGATGCGCCGTGGATGTCGCGCGAGACGGCCCAGCGCATCGCCGAGCTGACGGCGGGTGCCGTGACACCCAACGACTTTATCGGCCTCAAGGGGCCGCGTGATGAGGAGAGATCCATGCTCGAAGCCGCTGAACGCGTGAAGGCCGCCCTCGATGCCTTCGCCAGGGGGCAGATCGTCGTGGTGACCGACGACGACGATCGCGAGAACGAGGGCGATCTGATCGTCGCCGCTTCGCTCTGCACGCCCGAGCAGATGGCCTTCATCGTCCGCCACACCTCCGGCATCGTCTGCACGCCGCTGACCCTGCAGGAGGCCCAGCGGCTGCGCCTCGACCCGATGGTCTCGTCCAACGACAGCCCCCACGGCACCGCCTTCACCGTCTCGGTGGACTATCGCCACGGCACCACCACCGGCATTTCCGCCGATGACCGCACGGCCACGGTCCGGGCGCTGGCCAACCCCAATGTCGGTGCCGTCGACTTCGTCCGCCCCGGTCACATCTTCCCGCTGATCGCCAAGGAGGGCGGGGTCCTCATGCGCTCCGGACACACGGAGGCGGCCGTCGATCTGTGCAAGCTCGCGGGGCTGCCGCCCATCGGCGTCATCTGCGAGCTCGTCAACGACGACGGCACCGTGACGCGCGGGCCGCAGGTCACCGCCTTCGCCGAAAAGCACGGGCTGGCAATGGTCTCGGTCGCCGACCTCATCAAGTATCGCCAGGCGCGCGACCGTCTGGTGGAGCGCGCCGGCGAGTTTCCGATCGAGACGCCCTATGGCCCGGCGCGCGGCATCGCCTACCGCACGCCATATGACCGGGTGGAGCACCTCGCCCTGGTCTTCGGCGAGGTCGACGAGGCCGGCGCGACGCTGGTGCGCCTTCATCGCGAGACGGTGCTGCGTGACGTCTTCGGCAAGAACCGCTCGACCGACGCCGCGATGAAGATGCTGGCGGAGAAGGGTGGCGTGCTCGTCTACCTGCGCGACGGCACGGCCGGCGTGCCCGCCCAGTCGCTGGCCGCGACCGCTCCCGCCGCCGACATCCACGAGAGCCACGGCTCGGCGAAGATGCGCGACGACCAGTGGCGCGAGATCGGCCTCGGCGCGCAGATCCTGCGGGATCTCGGCGCCAACCGCATCAAGCTCCTCGCCTCCAAGACCCGACACTATGTCGGGCTCGGCGGCTTCGGCATCGAGATCGTCTCGACGGAAATGCTGGAGGGCTGAGAGAGCCCTCTTATTTCCGCGTCATGAAGGCCATGAAGGCGGCCTTGGCCTCGTCGCCCTTGAGGAGCTCGGCGAAGAGCGCGCCCTCCTCGTCCATGCGGGCGCGAACCTCCTCGGAACCCTTGCGCAGAAGGCGGCGGGAGTGCGCCAGCGCGATCGGCGGCTTGGAGGCGAGTTTGGTCGCAACCGCGAGGGCCTTGGCTTCCAGCTCCTCCGCCGGCAACACGGCGTTCACCACGCCCATGGCCTCGGCCTCCTTCGCGCCGAAGGGTTCGGCCAGCATGATGTATTCGGTCGCCTTCTTGATGCCGGCGAGGCGGGGGAAGAGCAGGGACGAGGCTGCCTCCGGCACCAGGCCGAGATCGACGAAGGGCATGCGGAACATGGCGTTGGGGCTCGCATAGGCGAGGTCCATGTGCAGCATCATGGTGGTGCCGATGCCGATGGCGAGGCCATCCACCGCGGCCACCATGGGCACCTCGACGGTCGCCAGCGCCTTGATGAAGTCGCCGGCCGGGGACCGCGTCTCCCCGCCTGCCGATCGCTGGATGAAGTCGCCGATGTCGTTGCCTGAGGTGAAGACACCCGGCCCGCCGGCAAAGACCACGGCGCGCGTACCCTCGGCCGCGGCGTTCTCGATGACGCCACGCATGGTGTCGTACATGGCGCCGGTGAGCGCGTTCTTCTTGTCGAAGCGGTTCATGCGCACCAGCACCACGCCCTTGTCGTGACGGGTGACGGTCACGTGGTCGGTGCTGGCCTTCGCGGGGGTGCCGTCCATGGGGTGTGTCCTCAGCTGGCGAGCGGGATGTCGAGGTCGACGACGGCCTGGCCGCCGGAGGTGACGCTGGCGGAGAGGCCCGGCGCCGCCGTGGCGAGGTTCTCGGCGAAGAAGCGCGCGAGGCCGATGGCCTCGGCACGCACCGTCTCGGCAGTCTCCGCGCCCCGCGCCTTCAGCGCCTTCTCGGCGAGCGAGGTGCCGCCGAGGGCGAGGCCGAACAGCCGCGCATAGGGCGTCGCGCCGGCCTGGGCGTCGGCCGGGTCGGACTTCAGCGCCGCGAGCAGATGGGCTGTCGAGGCCTCCAGCGCGTCGACGGCCTCGCCGAGACGGGCGGCTGCCTGGCCGAAGCCGGCGACGTTGGAGCCTGCCACCTCGGCGACGATGCGGCGCATGCGGGCGATCTCGGCCGCGACGAGGTCGCCGCCGTCGATGCCGATCTTGCGGGTTACGAGATCGATGGCCTGGATGCCGTTGGTGCCCTCGTAGATCGGCGGCGATGCGCGCGTCGCGCATAGTGCTGGGCCGCGCCGGTTTCCTCGACGAAGCCCATGCCGCCATGGACCTGAATCGCCGATGGAGGCCACCTCGACGCCGATGTCGGTCGAAAAGGCCTTGGCGATCGGTGTCAGCAGGACGGCGCGGTCAGAGGCCGGCCTTGCGCGCCTGCTCGGTCCGTCCGAGGCGGTGCGAACGATCGAGTCTCGGCGGCGCAGCATGGTACGCAGATCGCGCGCGCGGCGCGCGGTTAGTGCCTTCATGGTCGAGGCAGCATGCGCTTGCACGTCGGGGTGCTCGATGATCGGGCTGATGCCATCGGTCTTCGATCCCGGCGCGCTTGCCCTGCCGTCGGTCATTGGCGTAGTGCGACGGCCTTCTGGGTGGCGCGCTCGGCGATGGCGACACCCTGCAGCGCCACCGCCAAGGCGGGCATTGTTCATCATCGTGAACATGCAGGCGAGGCCCTTGTTTTCCTCGCCGATCAGCCAGCCGATGGCGCCGCCACTGGTCGCCATAGACCATGGTGCAGGTCGGCGAGGCATGGATGCCGAGCTTGTGCTCGATGCCGCTGGCAGAACACGTCGTTGCGCGCGCCGATGGAGCCGTCGCGTTGACGAGGAATTTCGGCACGAGGAACAGCGAGATGCCGCGTGGTGCCGGCCGGCGCATCCGGCAGGCGCGCCAGCACCAGATGGACGATGTTGTCGGTCAGGTCGTGCTCGCCATAGGTGATGTAAGATCTTCTGGCCGAAGATGCGGTATGGTGCCGTCACCGGCGCGCTCGGCGCGGGTACGCAATGACGGCGAGATCGGAGCCGGCCTGAGGCTCGGTCAGGTTCATTGTGCCGGTCCACTCGCCGGAGATCAATCTTCGGCAGGTACTTCGGCCTTCGAGTTCCTCCGAGGCGTGCGCCGTCAAGCGCTTCGACGGCGCCCATGTGTCAGCAGCGGGCACGAGACCGAAAGCCATGGAGGCGGCGTTCCACATCTCGATGCAGGCGGAGTTGATGACGCAGGGCAGGCCCTGGCCGCCGAAGTCGGCATCGGCCATCAGGCCGTTCCAGCCGGCGGCGGCCCAGTCGGTATAGACCTCCTTCCAGCCGGGAGGCATGGTCACCACGCCGTCCTTGAATGGCGTGCCATGGCGGTCGCCGACGGTGTTGAGGGGCGCGATGCGGTCGCTCGCGAACTTGCCGGCCTCCTCGAGGATGGCGGTCACATCGTCGAGGGTCAGGTCCCCGTAGAGGCCTGCCGCGATGGCGTCCTCCAGCCCGACGGCGTTCTTCAGCGTGGCGATCATGTCGGCGACGGGCGCGCGATAGGTCATGGGCATCCTCCGGTCGGTTCTGTTTCTAGGTCTGACATGGCGCAGCGGCAAGGATGCCGGATGGCGGATCGCGATGAGAGCGGCGTATCCCGGGACAGCTGGTGAGTTTCCACGCTTGCCGTGCTAAGCGCCCCGCCATGTCGTCCCGCGCCACCCTGCGTCTTGCATCCGATCCCGCCGGCCTCGCCGAGGCTGCGCCGCCTGCTGCGCGAGGGCCGGCTCGTCGCCTTCCCGACCGAGACGGTCTATGGCCTGGGCGCGGATGCGACGGCCGGCCGCGCCGTTGCCGCCATCTATGAAGCCAAGGGGCGGCCGAGCTTCAACCCGTTGATCGCCCACGTGGCGACGGTGGAGGAGGCACTGGCCCTCGGCCGCTTCGACGCCTCGGCGAGCCTTCTGGCGAGGGCGTTCTGGCCCGGGCCGCTTACCCTCGTCGTGCCTATGGCGGAGGGCGCCGGCATCTCCGACCTCACCCGCGCCGGTCTCGACACGGTCGGCCTGCGCTTGCCGAGCCATCCGGTGGCCCAGGCCATCCTGAAGGCGGCCGGTTGCCCGGTCGCGGCCCCATCCGCCAACCGCTCAGGCCATGTCAGTCCGACGACCGCGGCCCATGTGCTCGCCGACCTCGACGGGCGGATCGACGCGGTGGTGGACGGTGGTCCGACCGAGGTCGGCGTCGAATCGACCATCGTCGCCTGCCTCGATGGTCCCCCTGTTCTCCTGAGGCCGGGCGGCGTGCCGCGCGAGGCGATCGAGGCGGTGATCGGCCAGCCGCTCGCCTCCGCCAGCGGCGAGACGACCATCGCGCCCGGCATGCTCGCGTCGCACTACGCCCCGCAGGCCGGCATCCGGCTGGATGCCACGCGCGTGGAACACGGCGAGGCATTGCTCGCCTTCGGCCCCAACCCTCCGCCTGGCGCCGTGGCCATGCTCAATCTTTCGCCGTCCGGCGACCTCGCGGAGGCTGCGGCCAATCTCTTCGGCCAATTGCGGGTGCTGGATGCGTCGGGGGCGGCGCGCATCGCCGTCATGCCGATCCCGGCCGAGGGGCTGGGGGAGGCGATCCGCGACCGGCTTGCCAGGGCGGCCGCGCCGCGCGGGTGACGGTCAGCGGTGGAACGTCGCCACCAGCTCCACATGAGCCGACCATCTGAACTGGTCGACCGGCGTCACACCGCCGAGCTTCCATCCCGCAGCGACGAGAATGGCGGCGTCGCGCGCGAACGTGCCGGCATTGCAGGAGACCGCGACGATACGCCCGACATCCGCCTTGGCGAGCAGCTTCACCTGCGCCTCGGCGCCGGCGCGAGGCGGATCGAAGACCACGGCATCGAGCCCTTTCAGTTCGGACGCCAGCAACGGGCGGCGGAAAAGGTCGCGGGCCTCTGCCTGAATGGGTTTCAGGCCGGATGCCATGCGAACGGCCTGTGCCAGCGCCGCGATGGCGCCGGCATCGGAATCGACCGCGCGCACCCTGGCCTGTCGCGCCAGCCTCAGTGCGAAGGGGCCAACGCCGCAGAACAGGTCCGCCACCGACTTCGCCTTGCCGACACCGTCGCGGACCAGGCCTCCGAGGATGTCCTCGCCGGCGTCGGTGGCCTGGAGAAACGCCCCCGGCGGCAGCAGCACGCGCCAGCCGTCGATCATGACGGAGGGCGGCTCGCGCTGCATGACGAGATCGCCGTGGTTGGTGAGTCGCGCGAGCGAGGCGGCATTGGCGGCCTCGATCAGACGCAGACGGTCCTTCTCGCCGAGCTTGCCGGGACCGCGCAGTTCCATGTCGAGACCGCTGGCGGTGGCCGTCACCTGGATGTCGATGGGCTTTCCGACACCCTCCAGCGCCCGGGCGATCAGGCGTGCCGCCGGCAGGGCCCTGTCGAGGGAGGGCGCCAGCAGCGGGCAGGCGTCGATGGCGACGATGGCGTGGCTGCGCGCGGCGGCGAAGCCGACCTCGAGGCGCTGGCCACTGCCACGGCGGGCATGGAAGGTGACGCGCCTGCGGCCGGACCCCTGCGCGTCGATGGTCGGGGCCACCTCCGGATGAAGTCCGTGCTGGGCGAGCGTCGCGATGACGATGTCGCGCTTCCAGGCGAGATAGGGTTCCGAGGCCCAGTGCTGCAGGGCGCAGCCACCGCAGGTGCCGAAATGCGGGCAGGGCGGCGCGACGCGGTCGGGGCTCGCCTCGATGATGCGGGTCGGGGCGACACGGTCTTCGCCCCCCTCGATCTCGACGATCTCGCCCGGCAGCGTGAAGGACACGAAGCGGCCCCCGGCAACGCCGTCGCCGCGATGACCGACATGGGAGATGGTGAGGCGTTCGCTCACGGCCTGACACCATACATGAGGAATTCACGGTTGCCGTCGCCGCCGGCGATGGGGCTGTCGACGAGGCCCCCGATGCGCCAGCCGAGCCGCTCCGCCTCGGTCCGCACGGCTGCCACAGCGGCATCGCGCGCCGCGCCGTCCGTCACGATACCGTTCTTGCCGAGATAGGCGCGGCCGACCTCGAATTGCGGCTTGATCAACGCGATCAACTCGGCCTGTGCGGCGAGGAGGCCCGTGACGGCCGGCAGGACCAGCTTCAGCGAGATGAAGCTGACGTCGATGACCGCGAGATCGGGAACGGTCGCCAGATCGGCCGGTGCAAGCCGACGGATGTCGGTGCCTTCCATCAGAGTGACCCGAGGATGCCGTGCAGGCTCGCGTGAAACTGGCCGCGGCCCGTATCGACCGCCACGACATGTTGGGCGCCCTCGGTCAGCAGCACGTGGGTGAAGCCGCCGGTGGACGAGCCGACATCGAGGCAGACCCTGCGGCCGGGGCGCACCTTGAACGCCTCCAGCGCCTTCGACAGCTTCACGCCGCCGCGCGACACCCAGGGATGGGGCGCCTCCGCAACGATGGCGGCATCGCTGGCGAGTTCCTCCGAGGCCTTGCGGACCGGCTTGCCGTCCGCGACCACGAGGCCGGCGGCGATCGCCGCCTGCGCCCGCGCGCGGCTCTCGAAATGGCCGCGTTCGACGAGAAGCACGTCGGCGCGGCGGCGGGAAGGTCAAGCCGCAGCGCTCCGCCCGCAGCCGGTACCGCGTCGCGGCCGAGCGCCGCGAAAACCGTGCGCGACGATGCCCGGCGGCGTCGAGACCGGCATCGGTCATACATTGCTTTCCGGCTTGGCGTGGTCGACGAAGATGTCGGGCAGTACCATGCGGGCGCACCTTCAGGCCGCTGTCCAGCAGTCCTGTCATGGGCAAGGAACTGCAGCACGTGGCTGGCGAAGCCGCCGATGGACGCCTTCCTCCACCGTGATCAGCACCTCGTGCTCGCGGGCCAGGCGGCGTGATCAGATCGCTCGTCGAGCGGCTTGGCGAAGCGGGCATCGGCCACGGTTGTGCGAAAGCCCGGCTGCGCCGAGTTCCTCGGCGGCCAGCAAGGCAATCCTGTAGCCGTGTGCCGAAGGACAGATAGCGCCACCTTGCTGCCTTCCCGGACAATGCGGCCCTTGCCGATTTCGAGAGACCGAACCGCGCTCCGGGCATGTCGACGCCGACGCCCTCGCCGCGCGGATAGCGGAAGGCGATCGGGCCGTCGTCGATGGCTGCCGCGGTGGCGCACCATGTGGCGACAGTTCGAGCCTCGTCGGCCGCCGCCATGACGACAAAGCCCGGCAGGCTCGCCAGAGATAGGCGACGTCGAAGGAGCCGGCAATGGGTGGCGCCGTCGGCGCCGACCAGGCCGGCGCGGTCGATTGGGAAACGCACCGGCAGCTTCTGGATCGCGACGTCGTGCACGACCTGGTCGTAGGCGCGCTGCAGGAAGGTCGAATAGATCGCCGCAGAACGGCTTGTAGCCTTCGGTCGCCGAGACCGGCGGCGAAGGTCACGCGCATGCTGCTCGGCGATGCCGACATCGAAGGTCGCTTGACGGGAAGCACTTCGCCGAACAGGTCGAGCCCGGTGCCGCGACGGCATGGCGGCGGTGACGGCGACGATGTTCGGTCGTCCTCGCGGGCTTCCTGGATCAGGCTTTCGGCGAACACTTTGCGTGTAGGCCGGCGCATTGGCCGGCGCCTTGGCCTGCGCGCCGGTGATGACGTCGAACTTCGTTGACGCCGTGGTACTTGTCGGCGGCTGTTCTCGGCCGGCGCGTAGCCCTTGCCCTTCTTGGGTGACGACATGGACCAGCACCGGGCCTGTCAGCCAGCTGTCGCGGACGTTCTTCAGCACCGGGATCAGATGGTCGAGATTGTGCCCGTCGATCGGGCCGATGTAGTAGAAGCCGAGTTCCTCGAACAGCGTGCCGCCGGTGACGAAGCCGCGCGCATATTCCTCGGCGCTTGTCACGGTCGGCCGATGGCCGCTTGCGGCAGCACGCTTCGGCCGAGCTGCTTGGCCGAGCTGCGCAGCTGACATAGGTCTGGCCCGAGGACAGCAGGCGCGAGAGATAGGCCGACATGGCGCCGACCGGCGGGGCGATCGACATGTCGTTGTCGTTCAGCACCACGATCAGCCGGCTGCGCAGCGCGCCGGCGTTGTTCATCGCCTCATAGGCCATGCCGGCGCGTCATCGCGCCGTCGCCGATCACCGCCACGACATGGTTGCTGCCGCCGGCGAGGTCGCGCGCCACGGCCATGCCGAGCCCGGCCGAGATCGAGGTCGAGGAATGGGCCGCGCCGAACGGGTCGTACTCGCTCTCGGCGCGCCGCGTGAAGCCGGACAGGCCGCCTTCCTGGCGCAGCGTGCGGATGCGGCTCGCGCCGGCCGGTGAGGATCTTGTGCGGATAGGCCTGGTGGCCGACGTCCCAGATCAGCCGGTCGTCCGGCGTGTCGAACACGTAATGCAGCGCCGTCGGTCAGCTCGATCGACGCCCAGCCCGGCGCCGAGATGCCCGCCCGTCACCGACACCGCCGAGATCGTCTCCTGGCCCGCAGTTCCGTCGGCGAGCCTGCTTGCACCTGCTCGGCCGGGCAGCTCGCCGGATGATCGGCGGGGACGTCGGATCGTGTCGAGGAGAGGCGTGCTCGGGCGTTCTGTCACTCGTGTCACCGGCTTGTGGCGGGACGGATCAATGGGGGGCGCAGGGGGCCGAGGGGTACACCACCCGTCCCGGTGGCGCAATGCGGCACCGCCGGGTGCGCCGATGTGCGCAGGCCTAAGGTGCGTCCCGGGCCATTGTGTGACGCGGCCATCACCATTATATTCAGGTTCTCGAATATGAAATGGAACGACCTCCCACGAGCAAGAACTACCCGGACATCACCAAGGCCCTCTCCGCCGGCCTCCGCGACCTGCGCAAGGAGGCCGGCGACACCATGGCCGGCTTCTCGACGATGACCCAGGCCGCGATGAAGGACGGTGCCGTCTCGAAGAAGACCAAGGAGTTCATCGCCCTGGCGCTGGGCGTCGCGGCCCGCTGCGACGGCTGTCTCGGCTATCATGCCGAGGCGCTGGTGAAGCTCGGCGCCACCCGCCAGGAGGTGGCCGAGGTGCTCGGCGTCGCCATCCAGATGGGCGGCGGCCCCTCGCTGATGTACGCGGCCGACGCCTACACCGCCTTCCTGCAGTTCGAGGAAAAGGCACAGGCGCCCGCCTGAGGCCTCATTCCGGCAGGGGGATGAATTCCTCTTCGTCCCCCGGCACGGTGTCGAAGCGCTTCTGCTTCCAGTCCTCCTTGGCCTGTTCCAGCCGCTCCTTCGACGAGGAGACGAAGTTCCACCAGATCAGGCGGGGGACCATCCATGGTGGCCCCGCCGCAGAGAATGAGCCGCGCCGGGGTCAGGGCGGAGAGGGTGATGCGGTCGCCTGGCCGCAGAACCAGCAGTTGCCGCCTCGCGGAAGGTGTCGCCCTGCAGATCGATCTCGCCCGATACCACGTAGAGGCAACGCTCCTCGGTGTCGGCGTCCACCGGCAGTTTCGCGCCGGCCTCGAGAATGATGTCGCCGTAGATGGTCTCCCAGTTCTGCGTCACCGGCGAGGTCTGGCCGTAGAGCGTTCCCATGACGACGCGGATGGTCTTTCCGTCGCCGCGGATGACCGGGAGCTCGCGCTCCTCGACATGCTCGAAGCCCGGCGTCGTTTCCTCATGCGTCTTCGGCAGCGCGACCCAGCTCTGGATGCCGTGCAGCTTGTGGCCGGCGGACTTGAGGGCCGGATCGGTGCGCTCGGAATGGACGATGCCGCGGCCGGCGGTCATCAGGTTCACCTCGCCGGGCCGGACAGGCAGATAGGTGCCCAGCGAGTCGCGGTGCTGGATCTCGCCCTCGAAGAGGTAGGTGACGGTCGACAGGCCGATATGCGGGTGGGGGCGCACGTCGATGCCGCCGCCGTCCTTGAACTCGGCCGGGCCCATATGGTCGAAGAAGATGAAGGGGCCGACCATCCGACGCTTGGCGAAGGGCAGGGCGCGCCGGACGGTGAACCCGCCGATGTCGTGGGTGCGCGGCACGATGACCATGTCGATGGCGTCGCAGGCGAGTTTGTCGCCGGGATTCGGATCAGGTGTCGGTGCAAAGGACATCGGGGCCTCCTCGGGGGCTGGAGAACGATGTCAGAGAGGCTAGCCGAGGGAGGGCGCCGAGGCGACTGGCAGCCGGGCCATCCGCGCTTGCGTCGCTGCAAGGAACCGGCAGGATTCTGGCGCTCTGGAAATGCAGATGCCCGGGCCGGGGCCCGGGCATCTGGTCGTCTCTCGTGATGCCCTGCGTCAGACGTTCTTCGTCGCGCCGCCGTCGACACGGATCTTCGAGCCGGTGATGTAGGCGGCCTGCTCGGAGCAGAGGAAGGCGGCGGTGGCACCGAACTCTGCCGCCGTGCCGAGACGGCCGGCCGGAATGGTCGAGATCGAGGCGGCCTGGATATCCTCCATCGACTTGCCGGAGCGCTTGGCGTTGGCCTCGTCGAGCTCCTTGATGCGGTCGGTGGCGATGCGGCCCGGCAGGATCATGTTGACGGTGACGTTGTCCTTGGCGACCTCGGTGGAGAGGGTCTTGGACCAGCCGACGATGGTCGAGCGCAGCGCATTCGACAGGGCGAGGTTCGGGATCGGGTTCTCGACGCCCGAGGAGGCGACGGTCAGGATGCGGCCCCACTTGCGGGCGCGCATGCCGGGCAGGACCTTGGCGGTGATCTGGAACACCGGCTCGACCATGACCTTGAAGAGCTTCGCCCACTCGTCCGGGGCGACCTCGGTGGCGGGCTTCGCCGGCGGGCCGCCGGTGTTGTTCACCAGGATGTCGATCTGGCCGAGGGTCTTCTCGGCGAGCGCGACGATCTCGTCCACCGCGCCCTCGGCGCCAAGGTCGGCCGCGATGCCGTAGGCCTTGCCCTTGCCACGGGCTGTGATCGTCTCGGCGTTCGCCTTGATGCGGTCGGCGGTGCGGCCGACCAGCATGACGGTCGCCCCCTCGGCGGCGAGCGCCTCCGCGATGCCGAGGCCGAGGCCGCGGCTCGAGGCCAGAACCAGTGCTTTCTTGTCGGACAGGCCGAAATCCATGTCACCCTCCTTGGGATTGGGCGCGCAGACAAACCCGAAGCGCGCGCCGATGCAAGAGGACGGGTCGCGGGACAGGTCAGCGTCGGTCTGCCCGCTCAGTTGCGCTCGAAGCGCTCGCGCCACATGCGCTCGCCGATCAGGCAGTCGACCTTCTGCGCCTGGGCCGGCATGACGCGCGGTCCATCCGGGAGCGGCCATGCCGGCACGATCCCGGCGACCTCCAGCACCAGCTTGCGGCGCGTCGCGGAGACGAACTCCTCCGGCGTGGTGATCGGGATGACGAAGGAGCCGGGGCCGCCGACCACGCAGTCCTGATAATAGGCGTCGAGGTTGGGAATATCGACGTAGCGGGTGCTCCGGCGCGGCATGAGGATCGGCAGGCCGTTGATGACGATGCCCTTGGCGAGGGCGTCGTCGCGGGCGATCTCGACATGCGGACCGTTGTTGTTCGTCCCGTCGCCGGAGACGTCGATCACCCGGCGCATCGACCGGAGGCCCGATTTCTCCAGAAGGGCGACGCTGGCCTCGATGGCGCCGGAAATCGAGGTGCGGAAGGCGCGCCGGTAGGGCTTGGCCTCCAGCTCCGCTGCGAAGGCCCTGGCGCTCTCGGGGCCGTCGATGATGCGCCAGTCGATGACGACCTGGCGCTCATGATGGCCGGCCCACTCAAGGTAGCTCACGGCGATCTTGCCGATCAGTCCCTTGCGGATGGCGTCGATCACCTCGGTCGAGGTGATCGCCTTGATGTAACCCTCGCGCTGCAGTCGCTGCTCTTCCGGGTCCATCGAGTAGGAGATGTCCACCGCCAGGACGATCTGGACGTCGACCTCGCTGGCCGCGGAGCGTCCCTGGGCGAGTGCCTGCGCCTGCCAGCCGACCGCCAGCAACACGACAAGGATCAATGCACGGACCATGAAAAACCCCGAGCAGTGTCTGAAGACGTCATCAGCCTGACACAGGGCGACAGAGGGGGAAACGAATGTTCGGCGGCACACCAACAGGGGAAACGGCCGGCACGCATCACGTTTGCGTGGGCGGCATCGGTTGCGCGGGCCGAGCCATGCTTTATTCATGGCTCCATGAGTTGCGGACGGTGCCGTGCGGTCCGTCACAGTGCATCGAAGGGCCGGCTGCCGTGACCACACTCGTCATCTCCCACGCCAAGTGCCTCGAGCACCAGACACCCTTCGGCCACCCCGAGCGGGCTGACCGCCTGCGCATGATCACCCATGTGCTGGAGCATGAGCGCTTCGCCGACCTCGCCCGCGACGAGGCGCCAGAGGCTCCGGCCGAGGCGATCCTGCGCGTCCATCCGCCTGAGTTCATCGACAAGCTGGTCAATGCCACGCCCTTCGTCGGCCTTGTCCATGTCGACGGCGATACCACGCTGTCGCCCGGCTCCTACGAGGCGGCACTGCGCTCGGCCGGCGGCGGCCTCTTTGCCGTCGACGAGGTCATGACGCGGAAGGTGACCAACGCCTTCGTCGCCACCCGCCCGCCCGGCCATCACGCCGAGATGGCGACGGCGATGGGCTTCTGCCTGTTCAACAATGCCGCCATCGCCGCGCGCCATGCCCAGGCGAAGTACGGCGCCGAGCGCGTCGCGATCATGGATTTCGACGTGCATCACGGCAACGGAACGCAGGACATCTTCTGGTCCGATCCGTCCGTCATGTACCTGTCGACCCACGAGATGCCGCTCTATCCGGGCACCGGCGCCCTGAACGAGACCGGCGCCCACAACCAGATCGTCAATGCGCCGCTGCGCGCCGGCGACGGCGGCGACCAGTTCCGCGAGGCGATGGACACGGTGATCCTGCCGCGCATGCGCGCCTTCGGGCCCGACCTCGTCATCATCTCCGCCGGCTTCGACGCGCATGAGCGCGACCCGCTCGCCAACATCAACCTCACGGAGGCGGATTTCGCCTGGGCGACCAAGCGGATGATGGAGGTGGCGGACGAGACCTGCGGCGGCCGCGTCGTCTCCCTGCTGGAGGGGGGCTATGACCTCGAGGGCCTCGGCCGTTCCGTCGGCGCCCATGTCATGGCATTGATGCGGGGCTGACCCGACGATTCGCCTGTCCGGAGTGCCCCATGAGCGACAAGAGCGCCGCCCCCCATGCCGATGTCGCCGGTCTCTCCTTCGAGAAGGCCCTCGGTGAACTCGAGCAGATCGTGCAGAAGCTCGAGGGCGGCAACGTTCCCCTCGAGGATTCCATCGCGATCTACGAGCGCGGCGAGGCGCTGAAGAAGCGCTGCGAGGCGCTGCTGCGTGACGCCGAGGCGCGCGTGCAGAAGATCACCCTGGCGGCGGATGGATCGCCGGCGGGGGCGACGCCGCTGGACGCTGGTTAACCCGCGTTAGCAATTAACGTTACGTAACGAATGGCCGTCCCGGCCTCTGACAGCGTCTTAAGCTCTTGATAAGATTTGAACGTCGGCGCTTCGCGTCGATGGACGGGCTGGCCTGCCGCTGCCCGCGCCTGTTCCGCGTATCAAGGGTCAAGTTCCATGCGTATCTCCCTGAAGGGCGCCGCCTTCGCCGCGGCCCTGTCGCTCTCCGCCATCGTCGGCGCTGCTCCCGCCGCCCATGCCGTGATGCTGAAGCCTGTCCCTGCCGCCGGCACCGTTGCGACCGTCAAGTGGTCGTCGATCGGCATCATCGGCGTCGCCGGCATCCTCGTGACCTACGACATCATGCGCCGCTTCGGCTGCACCGGCGACTTCCTGCGCCTCGGCGGTCCGGGCTTCACCAGCCCGATCGGCAACCAGCCGATCATGCCGCCCCGCCGCTGCACCCCGGCCCGCTGACCGCAGTCGACAGCGACGCGCGCATCCGGGCGCCGCCATCCATGACGCCGCGAAGCGCATCAGCCTCATCGAATGGAGATTTTACCATGACATGCACCCTGAAGGGCGCCGCCCTTGCCGCTGCCCTGACGCTCACCGCCGTCGTCGGCGCCGCGCCTGCCGCCCATGCCGAGCGGTTCATCCCGGTCGCCGTCGGAGGGGGCGCCACCGTGAAGTGGACCTCGATCGGCATCATCGGCGTTGCGGGTATTCTCGTGACCTACGACATCATGCGCCGCTTCGGCTGCACGGGCGACTTCCTCCGCCTCGGCGGTCCGGGCTTCACCAGCCCGATCGGCAATCAGCCGATCATGCCGCCGCGCGTCTGCCCGCCGGCCCGCTGACATCCCGCGGGGGGCGGCGCTCCGGGTGAGCGCTGCCCACCCGCGCAAGTCGCAGTTCCTATCGTGCCGCCGTCCAGGTCACGTTGCGACAGAGCAGTCGCCCGAGAACGCATCCACGCGTCGTCATGCGATCGCCGCTCGTGGTGATCACGATCGCATAGTTGCGACCGCGCTTCGGGTCGAAGGCCGTCCCTTCGAACTTGCCGGGCCCCTGGGGCGAAAGCGTCATCACGAGGCGGTCACCCACCTCCTCGCCGCCGCTGGAATCGCCGATCCAAAGGTTCGTCGCACAGATCTTGTCGCCGCAGGGTGCGATGCGCACACGCGCATTTCCGTCGCCGCGCAGCCAGGTTCCGTCGATCGCATGGACGCCGGTCGACATCGCCAGCCACACCATGCCCGCTGCCAGGGCCGTCTTGCCGTATCGCATGGGATCATCTCCGCCGATGGTCACATTGCCCGGAGATACGGCGCAGAGCGGCAATTGGTTCCGCCGCGGCGCGGAATGATGCGGCGGGCCACAGGCCCGGGCGGCACGGCGCCCCTTAACGCCTCCCGCCGAACCCGCTAGCAGCTCCGCCCTCCGGAGCCCCTGATGAGCGAACCCGTCGAAAAGCCCCAGCCGAAGGCCGTCTACGTCAAGTCCTACGGCTGCCAGATGAACGTCTACGATCAGCCAGCGCATGGCCGATGTCATGGCGCGCCGAGGGCTATCGCGAGGCCGAGACCCCGGAGGAGGCCGACCTGGTCCTGCTCAACACCTGCCACATCCGCGAACAGCGCGGCCGAGAAGGTCTATTCCGAGCTCGGCCGCATGCGCGTCCTCAAGGAGGAGCGCGAGGGCGGCCGGCCGAAAGGTCATGGTCGGCGTCGCCGGCTGCGTCGCCCAGGCCGAGGGCGAGGAGATCGTGACACGCGCCAGCCGGCCGTCGACCTCGTCGTCGGCCCGCAGAGCCTATCACCGCCTGCCCGACCTCATCGCCGCGCGCCGAAGTCCGCCACGGCGCGTCGTCGACACCGAGTATGCCGGTCGAGGACAAGTTCAAGAGCGATCTGCCGGCAGCATCCGAGCCGCCAGGACCCGCTCGCGCGGCCTCACCGCCTTCCTCACCGTGCAGGAAGGCTGCGACAAGTTCTGCACCTTCTGCGTCGTGCCCTATACCCGCGGCGCCGAAGTCTCGCGTCCGGTGGCGCAGATGCGTCGGCGGAAGCCGAGAAGCTGGCCGAGGCCGGGCGTGCGCGAGGTGACCCTGCTCGGCCAGAACGTCAACGCCTATCACGGCGTCGGTCCTGACGGCGCCGAATGGACGCTGGCGCGGCTGCTCCGCCGCCTTGCCGAGGTGCCGGGCATCGCGCGCCTGCGCTACACCACCAGCCACCCGCGCGAACATGGACCGACGACCTCGATCGCGGCGCATCGCGACCTGCCCGAACTCATGCCCTATCTGCACCTGCCGGTGCAGTCGGGCTCCTCGGCCGTGTTGAAGCGGATGAATCGCAAGCACACGCGCGACGATTATTTCCGTCTTGTTGATCGCATCCGCGCCGCCCGTCCGGACATCGCGCTGACCTCCGACTTCATCGTCGGCTTCCCCGGCGAGACCGACGCCGATTTCGCCGACGACGCTGGATCTCGTCCGCCGCGTCGGCTTCGCGACCGCCTATACCTTCGCCTATTCGCCGCGGCCCGGCACACCGGCGGCCGAGATGCGACGGCCAGTGCTCGACGAGCCGCTGAAGACCAGGCGCCTGCATGAACTCCAGGCGCTCGTCACGGCGCAGCAGCAGGCCTTCCAGGAGAGCCTCGTCGGGCAGCACGGTCGACGTCCTGTTCGAAAAGGCCGGTCGCAAGCCTGGCCAGATCGTCGGGCGCTCGCCCTATCTGCAGCCCGGTGCAGGTCGATCGGCACGTCGCCTGCATCATCGGCAGCATCGTCCCTGTCCGAATCACGGGAGCCAAGCACAAACTCGCCTGGATCGGCGAACTGGCCGGCTCGCCCCATACATCGGCAGTGCATGCGGCAGAGTGATCCCCGGGACCCATGAACGAAGGACGGCGCGGTTGAAAGATCCACGAGCGGCTCGCCCGGCAGCCGCAACATTCTGGCTGCGACGCACGATGACACGGCCGAGGCCGAAATCGACCCTCTCCTTCGACGACAACCGCCTCGCGAGCCGCCTCTTCGGCCAGTACGACCAGAACCTCGCCTGCCTCGAGAAGCGGCTCGGCATCCGCGCCACGGCGCGCGGCAACCTCGTCAATCTCGATCGGTCCGGCAGACCGCCTGCGAGCAGGCCAAGCGTCGTGCTCGAGAATCTCTACGCCCGGCTGAAGAGCGGCCACGACGTCGACCTCGGCGACGTCGATGGCGCCATCCGCATGTCGACCTCGCAAGGCTCGCTCTTCGAGGCGGACGGCGCTGCCGCGCCTCGGCCACGAGGAAATCGTCACGCCGCAAGCGCACGGTGCGCGCCCGCACCCCGGCGCAGGACGCCTATATCCGCGCGTTGAAGCGCCGCGAACTGGTCTTCGGCATCGGTCCCGCCGGCACCGGCAAGACCTATCTCGCGGTGGCCCATGGCGCGTCGCCTGCTGCTCGACAAGGGCATGGTCGACCGCCTCATCCTCGTCGCGGCCGGCCGTCGAGGCCGGCGAGCGGCTCGGCTTCCTGCCCGGCGACATGAAGGAGAAGGTCGATCCCTATCTGCGCCCGCTCTATGACGCGCTCTACGACCTCATGGATGCCGCCGCGACGTCGAGCGTGGCATGCAGTCCGGCATGATCGAGATCGCGCCGCTCGCCTTCATGCGCGGCCGCACCCTGACCAATGCCGTCGTCATCCTCGACGAGGCGCAGAACACCACCTCGATGCAGATGAAGATGTTCCTCACCCGCCTGGGCGAGAACTCGCGCATGATCATCACCGGCGATCCCTCCCAGGTCGACCTGCCGCCGGGGATGAAGTCGGGGCTCTCCGAGGCGCTGGACCTGCTCGACAATGTCGACGGCATCGCCCAGTGCTACTTCAACGAGGACGACGTCGTGCGCCACGAACTCGTCGGACGCATCGTCAAGGCCTACGAGGCCGCGACGCGCGCC
This sequence comes from Phreatobacter sp., assembly GCA_965284145.1. Lineage (GTDB taxonomy): Bacteria > Pseudomonadota > Alphaproteobacteria > Rhizobiales > Phreatobacteraceae > Phreatobacter. Next base: position 276,029 of record CBDIRH010000003.1, on the reverse strand, counting down.
GGCGAGCACGCCGCCCCCCACAAGCCGCGGCGCATGCGCGAGCCATGACGGTTTCATCGGCCGACGGACCGGCGATCGTGACGGAGATCGCGGTCCTCTCGGATCTCTGGGATGCCATGCCGGATGCCGAGGCAGTGGTTCATCGCGCCGTCGCCGCCGTCGCGGCGCATGGGGCGGTGGCGGTCCCTGCCGATGCCGAACTCTCGCTTGCGCTTGCCGACGATGCCATGGTGCAGGGGCTCAACCGCGACTATCGCGCCAAGGACAAGCCGACCAACGTGCTGTCCTTTCCTGCCGCCCACGGGCCGCTGCTCGGCGACGTGATCGTCGCCCATGAGACCCTGATGCGGGAGGCGGTCGAGGAGGGCATCCCGGCCGCCGACCATCTTGCCCACTTGACGATCCATGGGCTCCTGCATCTTTTAGGCTATGATCACGAAACCGAGGCGGATGCCTTGAGGATGGAGGCCCTTGAGACCTCGATCCTCGCCGGCCTCGGGATTGCTGATCCCCACGCGGCCGGGCGCGAATCGCCCGATGGAACCCATGCCCGACCCTAGCGACAGTCGATACCGAACCACCGCGGCCGAGGCCGCTTCAACGCCAAGCCCCCAGGGCGGACAGCCTCCGGACCCCGCAAGGCCCGCTCCCGAACGAGCCGCCGACAGGCACGACCGCTGGGTCGACCGGCTGCTGACCCGCCTGCGTCTGAGGTCCAGCACCTCCGCACGGCAGAATCTCGAAGATGTTCTCGAGGAGAATGCGCCTGCCGCCGCCGGCTTCACGCCGGAAGAGCGCTCGATGCTGCGCAACATCCTCGATCTGCGCGAAAGCCGGGTGAACGACCTCGCCCAGCCACGCGCCGACATCATGGCCGTGCAGAAGGATACGCCGCTGGCGGTCCTCATGCAGTCCTTCGAGGATGCCGGCCACACCCGCCTCGTCGTCTATGACGACACGCTCGACGATCCCGTCGGCATGGTCCACATCAAGGACCTGGTGAAGCATCTCTTCGCCGAGGCGAAGAAGGCCACCCGCAAGCGCCGGAGCCGCGGCAAGGCCGTCGAACCGGCGGCGGAGGCCTCTGCCAGGGTCGAGGCGCCGAAGATCGCCAACGGGCTCGACCTCGGCGCCGTCGACCTCAACGTCGCCGAAATCGGCGACGCGGCTGATCCGGCCGATCCTCTTCGTCCCGCCGTCCATGCCGGCGATCGATCTTCTCGCCCGCATGCAGGCCACCCGCATTCAGCTGGCGCTCGTCGTGGACGAGTACGGGGGAACCGACGGCCTCATCGCGATGGAAGACATCGTCGAAAGCATCGTCGGCGACATCGAGGACGAGCACGACGTCGACACCACCCGGACCATCTCCCAGACCGCCGATGGTGCCTATGTCGCAGACGCGCGAGCGACGCTCGAGGAGGTTCGCGCCACCCTCGGACCGGATTTCGAGCCGGGCGAGGAGATCAGCGAGGAGGTTGATACGCTTGGTGGCTATCTCACTGTCCTCGCCGGCCATGTGCCGGTGCGCGGCGAACTGGTGGCCGGACCCGGCGAACTCGAATTCGAGATCATCGACGCCGATCCGCGCCGGGTGAAGCGCGTCAAGATCACCCGCGGGCGCGGGCTGATCAGCCGTCCGCCGGTCCGCGGACGCCGCAAGGACGAGGAAGAGCAGTCGGCCGCCGCCGCCGCGGCATCGACGCCGCAGGAGCCGCTCGCCTCCGCGCCGGAGACGCCGGCCGGGTCCCAGGGCCTGCCGGCTCCGGCGGTCCAGGGAGGGTCGCCCCTTCCCGGCGGCCAGGCGGACCAGGGCGGCTGACGGTCAGGTGCTTGACCCGGAGGGCCGGCTGGCGGACACGCAGGTCATGAAGCCGTTCCCCGACGATTCGTCAGGCATGCAGAAGGGCCTGTTGCCGTGACGGTCCGCGACGTCGCGCGCGTCGTGATCCTCGCATGGGGATGGAAGCGGACCGGCATCGCCTTCGGCGCGGGCGCCCTCGGCGCCCCGGCCATGCCGCCCTTCGGCGTCTTTCCCGTGCATGGCGATCAGTTTCCGCGGCTAGGCTGGCTGCTCGACGGCGCACGGCTGCCGGTGGCGGCTGGCGCACGGTCCTCGCCGCCGGGCGGACAGGCTGGTGGTTCGGCTTCGGCTATCATCTCGCCGGCCTCTGGTGGGTCGGCTCCGCCTTCCTCGTCGAGGCCGACCGCTTCGCCTGGCTGCTGCCAGCCGCTGTGACCCTGCTGCCCGCCGGCCTCGCCCTGTTCACGGCGCTCGGAACCATTCTCGCCCGGTTGTTCTGGCGACCGGGGGCGCGCCGCATCCTGGCTCTGGCGCTCGGCCTGACGATCGCCGAGTTCCTCCGTGGCACGGTGCTCACGGGCTTCCCCTGGAACCTCTACGGCTATGCCCTGACGCAATACCTCTGGCTGGCGCAAGGAGCGTCGCTGGTCGGGGTCTATGGTCTGACGCTCGTCGCCATCCTGGTCTTTGCGAGCCCGACCGTCCTCGGCGACGAGGACGCCTCGCCGACCGCCCGCTGGGCCGTGCCGACGGGCGCCGTCCTTTCCCTCATGTGTCTCGCCCTGTTCGGCGGCTGGCGCGTCTCGACCACCGAGATCGGCTTCGTGCCGGGTGTGAAGCTGCGCATCGTCCAGCCGGACATTCCCCAGGACCAGCGCTTCCGGCCCGAGGCGCGCGACGCGATCCTCGCCCGCTACGCCGAACTGTCCGACAAGCCGACCTCGCCCGAGCGTTCGGGCATCCGCGATGTCACCCATGTGATCTGGCCCGAATCGGCCTTTCCCTTCTTCCTCATCTGGGATCGCGAGGCATTGGCGAAGATTGCCGATCTCATCCCGCCCGGCGTCACGCTGATCACCGGCGCCGCCCGGCCGGACGAGCCGCTGCCCGGCCGGCGCGAGCCGCGGGTGTTCAATTCGGCCTATGTCATCGACCATGAGGGGGTGATTGGGGAGACCTATGACAAGGTCCACCTCGTTCCCTTCGGCGAATATCTGCCCTTCCAGGAGCGGCTCGAGGCACTGGGGCTTGAGGCAATCACCCGCCAGCGCGGCGGTTTCTCCGCCGGCGACCGGCGTCGCACGCTGCGCGTTCGGGAGCGCCGCCCGTCGGCATTCTCATCTGCTACGAGGTGATCTTTCCGGGAGCGGTGACGGCGGCGGACCTGCGCCCGCAGTGGCTGCTGAACCTCACCAACGACGCGCTGGTTCGGCGTCACGCCGGGCCCGTTCCAGCACATGCACCAGACCGCAGTTGCGCGCGATCGAGGAGGGACTGCCGGTCGATCAGGGCCGCCAACAACGGAATTTCGGCCGTCGTCGATCCGGCAGGCCGAATCCTGAGGTCATTGCCGCTACGGCGCGCGTTCTGGCGTCGCTTGACGCTGCACCAGCCGAGGGCATCATCGACCACCGCACGGTTTTCGCGCCGCGCGCGGCCACGTGCCCCTGTGCGGTCGCTGTGCCGTCGGCATCACTGTTGATTTTGGCTGCAGTTCTCGCCGCCGCGAAAATCAGACAAATGATTGTGGCAAGCCATGCGCGAGTCAACCCACAATGTAATCGATCTGGACAATTAGGAATCCATAAGGATCAGGCTTGCCTCTGTCCCGTGAGCCGGGGGTGGTGCCATATGCAGCCCTGGCGTGCAGATAGTGCAATATTGCACAGGCTCGCGCGGGCCTGCGGGAACCGCCACTGTACGGGAGGGATCGCCACGTGGGTCTGCGTCAACCGCGTTGCAGGTTAGAGCGACGGAGAGTCTGTGATGGAATATGACTGAATGGCAAGATCCCCGAATCCGATCGACGACCATGTCGGCAGCCGCGTACGCGCCATGCGCCGCATGCTGCTCGGGCATGAGCCAGGAAAAGCTCGGTGAGCTGCCGTCGGGCTCTGACCTTCCAGCAGGTGCAGAAGTACGAGACGCGGCTCCAACCGCATCGGTTCGAGCCGGCTGCTATGCAGATTGCGGCCAAGGTGCTCGACGTGCCGGTGTCCTATCTTCTTCGACGGGCGCGCCCTCCGGCGCGCTCTCGCGCCCGAAGGCGGCTGCTCCGATGTCGCGCGCCGCAAGGTCCTACGGTGAGGCCGGCACTGCCTGTCCGACCAGCGAGAAGGACCTCGCTGCTCAAGCGCGCGACGCTTGCATCGGCGAGGGCTACTACAAGAATCCGCAAGGCTGCGCGCGCAAGATCGTCGATCTTCGTCGACGGTCACTGGCGGTGGGACGAGGACGAGCCGTGCCTGAGCCGCCGGATCGCCGTCTGCGCATCGGCAAGACCTGCGCCGGTCGTTCTTTTTCACGAACGAACCGGCCTTTTTGCCATATTCGGACTTGACCGCCGAGACAAGCTGTTGCCAGAAACCTCGCCGGTTTCAGGTTGTCGCTGCGAGCCTTTGCGCGTCCCAGGCAGCCGATGCGGCGCTCGCTCGCGTGACGGATGTTGACAACATGCCGCCGCGACAATGAAGTGCCAAGCCGGACGCCGGCGGCACCTCCGCCCCGCGATCCCCGTGGGTCCAGTGACCTCTGGGAGGGCTGTTTCGTGTCCCGCAAGTGCCTATCTCTTCACGTCGCGAATCGGTGTCCGAGGGACATCCGGACAAGGTCTGTGATCGGATCTCCGACGAGATCGTCGACGCTGGTCTTCAACGCGAAGCCGCCAAGGCCGGCGATTGCCCGCCGCTTCCGTGCGCATCGCGGCTCGAGACGCTTGCCACCACCAACCGCGTCGTCATCGCCGGTGAAGGTCCGCGTTCCCGATTCGCCTGCTCAAGAAGGGCAAGGACGGCAAGATCATGAAGGACGCCCATCGGCAATCCGCTGGTGAACCCGTCCAAGTTCAAGTCCGTGGCCCGCAAGGCGATCAAGGCGATTGGCTACGAGCAGGACGGCTTCCACTGGAAGAAGCGCCAACGATCGACGTGCTGCTGCACGCCGCAGTCGGCGGACATCGCCCAGGGCGTCGACGCAGGCCGGCAACAAGGACGTGGGTGCCGGCGACCAGGGCATCATGTTCGGCTACGCCTGCCGCGACAGCGAGGCACCCGAGAAGGCTCGATGCCGGCGCCGATCTACTACGCCCACAAGATCCTCGAGAACCTCACCAAGTACCGCAAGGCCGGTGAGCGCAACTGCGGCAAGCTCGGCCCGGACGCCAAGAGCCAGGTCACCATCCGCTACGAGAACGGCAAGCCGGCCGCGGTCACGCAGATCGTTCTGTCGACCCAGCATGTCGACGCCAAGCTGACCTCCAAGGACGTCCAGAAGATCGTCGAGCCGGTGATCCGCGAGACGCTCGAGCCGGCATCGAGATCGCCAAGGACTGCAAGTGGTGGATCAACCCCACCGGCAAGTTCGTCATCGGCGGCCCGGACGGCGACGCCGGCCTGACCGGCCGCAAGATCATCGTCGACACCTACGGCGGTGCGGCCCCGCACGGCGGCGGCGCCTTCTCCGGCAAGGATCCGACCAAGGTCGACCGCTCGGCCGCCTATGCCGCGCGCTACCTCGCCAAGAACGTGGTCGCCGCCAAGCTCGCCGACCGCTGCACCATCCAGCTGTCCTACGCCATCGGCGTTGCCCAGCCGCTGTCGATCTATGTCGACCTGCACGGCACCGGCAAGGTCGACGAAGCCAAGCTGCGAAGCCGCCCTCGGCAAGGTCATGGACCTGACTCGCCGCGTGGCATCCGCGAGCATCTCGGCCTCAACAAGGCGATCTACGCCCGCACCTCCGCCTATGGCCACTTCGGCCGCAAGGCCGGCCGCGACGGCAGCTTCTCCTGGGAGAAGACCGACCTCGTCGCCAAGCTGAAGGAAGCCGTCGCCGGCTGAGGCAACGCGTTCCTGATGGAATAGGGAAGGGGGCCTCGCGCCCCCTTTTCTGTTGTGCGGCCTTGCCAAGGGGCCGGCTTGCATCGAAGAAGTGCGTCCTCTGTGCAGGGCGACGCGCCAAGACAGCCGATGACCGATCGATCCATGACCGACGACAAGCGCCTCGCGGGGCAGGGCTCCTTCTTCGGCCGCCGCAAGGGCAAGGCCCTCAGGCCGCATCAGACGGACCTGTTCGAGGCGCTCCTGCCGCGCCTGCGCGTCGATCCCTCGCGGCCCTGCGATCTCGCCAGCCTCTTCCCGCGACCGGTCGACGGCTATGTGCTTGAGATCGGCTTCGGCGGTGGCGAGCACCTCATGCGCGAGGCAACCGCCCATCCCCATCTCGGCTTCGTCGGCGTCGAGCCCTTCGTCAACGGCATGGCCAAGATGCTGGCCGAGATCGAGCGCAGCGCCATCGACAATGTCCGCCTGCACACCGAGGACGCGGGTGTGCTGCTGCCCTGGTTCCCCGACGCCTCGCTCGACATCGTCTATCTGCTCTATCCCGATCCCTGGCCGAAGACGCGGCACCACAAGCGGCGCTTCGTGTCGGACGAGACGGTCCGGCAGTTCGCCCGCATCCTCAAACCCGGGGCGGAGTTCCGCTTCGCCAGCGACATCGACCACTACTCCGCCTGGACGCTGGAGCGCCTGCTGCGCTCAACCGACTTCACCTTCGCGGCCGAGACCGCCGCCGACTGGAAGACGCCCTGGCCGAACTGGCAGTCGACCCGCTACGAGGCCAAGGCGCTGCGAGAGGGCCGCACCCCCTGCTATCTCACCTTCCGCCGCTGCTGAGGCGCGCAGGGCTGCGCTGCGGCCGGCCCATTGGCGTTCGCGGAACGGGTCGATAGCCTTCGGCCATCGTCTGTCGCTCGCTTGCGAGGAATGCCATGGCCGTCATCGACCGCATCGCCCAGTTCCATCCCGAGATGACGGAATGGCGGCGCGACTTCCATGCCCATCCGGAGATCGGCTTCGAGGAGGTTCGCACCTCCGGCATCGTCGCCGAGAAGCTGGAATCCTGGGGCATCGAGGTGCATCGCGGCTTCGGCAAGACCGGCATCATGGGCGTGATCCATGGCCGGCCCGGCAACCGGAAGATCGGCCTGCGCGCCGACATGGACGCTCTGCCCATGCCCGAGCTCAACGATCACCTGCCCTACAAGAGCACCTACGAGAACCGCATGCATGCCTGCGGCCATGACGGCCACACCACCATGCTGCTCGGCGCCGCGCGCTACCTCGCCGAGACGCGCAACTTCTCCGGCACCGTCCACCTGATCTTCCAGCCGGCCGAGGAGGGCCTCACCGGTGCTGCCGAGATGCTGCGCGACGGCCTGTTCGAGAAGTTCCCCTGTGACCAGGTCTACGGCATCCACAACGCCCTGGGACCTCCCGCTCGGCACGGCGGCCATCCGCCCCGGCACGGTGCTCGCTGCCGTCGACTATTTCACCATCACCGTGAAGGGCCGCTCCAGCCACGCCGCCCAGCCGCATCGCGGCCTCGATCCGCTGCCCTGCGCCGTGCAGATCTACGGCGCGCTGCAGAACCTCGTCAGCCGCCGCATGGACCCGCACGACACCGTGGTGCTCTCCATCGGCATGTTCCACGCGGGAACCTCGCAGATCGTCATCCCCGAGACCGTCACGATGTCCGGGACCATCCGCACCCTGAAGCCCGGCACCCGCAAGGCCATGGACGAGCTCTTCCATCAGACGGTCCAGGGCCTCTGCGCCGCCCACGGCGTGGAACTCATCCTCGACTACAAGCGCTCCTACCCGCCGACCATCAACACGGTGGAGGAGGCCTCCGCCTTCGAGGCGGCGGCGCGGGACGTGGTCGGCGATGATCTGATCAAGACGGACCTGCCCTCGCTCACCGCCGGTGAGGACTTCGCCTACTACCTTGAGAAAGCCCCCGGCGCCTTCATGCTGCTGGGGCAGGTGACCGAAACGCACAAGGCCGTGCCGGTGCACAACGGCCACTACGACTTCAACGACGAACTCCTGCCGATCGGTGCCAGCTGCTTCGCGCGGCTGGTGGAGCAGCAGCTGTCGGGGGTGTGAGGCCCGGCGCTAGCGGAAGTGCTTCGACAGCTTCAGGCCCTGGGCCTGGTAGTTGGAGCCGACCTGTCCATAGAGGCTCTTCGGCCGCTCGGTCATCCGCTCATAGACGAGGCGGGCGACGATCTGCCCGTGCTCGAGGATGAAGGGCACCTCGCGCGAGCGCACCTCCAGCACGGCCCGGGCACCCTTGCCGCCCGCGGCGGCATGGCCGAAGCCGGGGTCGAAGAAGCCGGCGTAGTGGGCCCGGAACTCGCCCACCAGCGGGTCGAAGGGCAGCATCTCCGCCGCATAGTCCGGCGGAACCACCACCGCCTCCTTGGAGGCGAGGATGTAGAACTCGTCCGGGTCGAGGATCATCTCGCCCTTGCCGCGCTCCTGGATCGGCTCCCAGAAGTCGAGAACGTCGTGCGCCGCCTTCCTGTCGACGTCGATGACGCTGGAATGGCGCTTGGCGCGATAGCCCAGCAGCCCGCCCCAGGCCTCGCCGAGCAGGTCGATGGTCACCGCGATGCCGACCGGGCCCACCACGGGCGTTCCGGTATCCACCAGCCGCTCCGTCTCCTGGAGAGCATTGACCTCGTCGAGTGTGAGGTCCGCCCGGCCGCGGCGGAAACGGATCTGCGACAGGCGCGAGCCCGTGCGTACGAGAATGGGAAAGGTCTGCGGCGAGATTTCGAGATAGAGGGGCCCTTCGTAGTCAGCCGGGATCGTGTCGAAGGCCTGGGCGCGGTCGAGAATGACGCGGGTGAAGACGTCGAGCCGGCCGGTCGAGCTCTTGGGGTTGGCGGTGGCCGAGATGCCGCCGCGCAGCGCCAGGCCCTCCAGCAGCTCGACCAGATAGACACAGCCGGTTTCGAGCACCGCTCCGCGGGTCAGGTCGATCTCGTGAAGGGCGAGCGATTGCAGACGGTCGGCGACCGTCGTGTTGGGGCCCGGCAGGAAGCTCGCGCGGATGCGGTAGGCGCGGGTCCCGAGCCTGAGATCGAGGGATGCCGGCTGCACCTGGTCGGCATCGAGCGCGCGGGCGATGCGGATGGCCCCGCGCGCCACCAGATCCTCGATCGCCTGTGACGGCAGGATGCCCTGAACCGTATCGTCCACCATGTGGCCAACCCCGACGAACGAAGCGTTCGTCAAAACGAACAAAACACTTGACGCGTTCCCGGGCGCCGCCTACCAAGCTTCCACGACGTGGAGATTTGGCCGGCCGGCTTGCGAACCACGCTAAACAATTCGCTAAAAGGCCGGGCGCGCGGGATCAACCCGGCCTCGGCTTTTGCCAGGCCGGGTTCTGTTTTTTCGGGGGACAAGTGCCCCCGCACTGCGCCGCGAGGACGAGCTGATGAAGAAGCCCTTTGACCCCACCCGCGTCCGGCCGGCGACGCGCCTCGTCCACGGCGGCACGCTCCGTTCGGAGTTCGGCGAGACCTCCGAGGCGCTGTTCCTCACCCAGGGCCACGTCTACGAGAGCGCCGAGCAGGCCGAGGCGCGGTTCAAGAACACCGATCCGGGTTTCATCTACGCCCGCTTCTCCAACCCGACCGTCCAGATGTTCGAGGACCGCATCGCCCTCCTCGAGGGCGCCGAGGCGGCCAAGGCGACCGCCACGGGCATGGCGGCGGTCAATGCCGCGATGTTCGGCCAGCTCTCGGCCGGCGACCACGTCGTGGCCTGCAAGGCGCTGTTCGGCTCCTGTCGCTACATCATCGAGACCCTGCTGCCGCGCTTCGGCGTCGAGTCGACGCTGGTCGACGGCGCGGACCTCGCCCAGTGGGAGGCGGCGGTCAGGCCCAACACCAAGGTCTTCTTCCTCGAGAGCCCGACCAACCCGACCCTCGAGGTCTATGACATCGCGGCGATCTGCCGGATCGCCAAGAAGACGGGCATCAAGGTCACCGTGGACAACGTCTTCGCCACGCCGATGATGCAGAGCCCGCTCCAGCTCGGCGCCGACTGCGTCGTCTATTCTACGACCAAGCACATCGACGGCCAGGGCCGCTGCCTCGGCGGCGTCATCCTCGGTTCGAAGCAGTTCATCCAGGACAACGTCTACCAGTACCTGCGCCAGACCGGCCCGGCCATGAGCCCGTTCAACGCCTGGGTGGTGCTGAAGAGCCTGGAGACGCTGCCGCTGCGCGTCGAGCGGCAGACGCAGAGCGCGGCCAAGGTAGCCGATGCGCTTGCGACGATGCCGGGCATCACGAAGGTCATCTATCCCGGCCGCAAGGACCATCCGCAGTACGAGCTCGCCCAGCGCCAGATGCGCGGTGGCTCGACGCTGGTCGCCTTCGAGGTGGAGGGCGGCAAGGCCGGCGCCTTCCGTGTCGCCAACGCCCTGAACATCATCAAGATCTCCAACAATCTCGGCGACGCGAAGAGCCTCATCACCCATCCGCCGACGACGACCCACGATCGCTTCACGCCCGCCGAGAAGCTGGAGATGGGCATCACCGACGGCCTGCTGCGCCTGTCGGTCGGTCTCGAGGATGCCGACGACCTGATCGAGGATCTCGCCCAGGCGTTGAAGACGCTGGAATGGCCGGTCGACGCCAAGATCGTCAGGCTGTGAGCGCCGAGGCGCGGGCCCATTGACGCACGAGGCGCCGGAAGGCGCCTCGGCACCCTTGCCGGCTCCGCCGTCCGGTGCCAAACACGGGGCATGTCGCTTCTCGCCATCGCCTCGCGCCTCGCCCGTCCGCTCCTCCTCTCCACCGATCCGGAAACGGGTCACAACCTCGCCATCGCCGCGCTGAAGGCGCTGCCGCTGCCGTCCTGCGGAGCCGACGACAGGCGCCTCGCCGTCTCGGCCTTCGGGCTCGACTTTCCCAATCCCGTGGGCCTTGCCGCCGGCTTCGACAAGAATGCCGAGGTGCCGGACGCGGCGCTTCGGCTCGGCTTCGGTTTCGTAGAGGTCGGCGGCGTGACGCCGAAGCCGCAGCCGGGCAATCCGAAGCCGCGCGTCTTCCGCCTTGCGCCCGATGAGGCCGTCATCAACCGCTACGGGCTCAACTCCGACGGCGTCGACGCCGTCGCCCGCCGTCTCGCCGCGCGCACCCGCCGCGGTGGCATCGTCGGGGTGAACATCGGGCCGAACAAGGATTCCACCGACCGCGTCGCCGACTACGGCCTGCTGGTCGAGCGCCTTGCGCCCCACGTCTCTTATCTCTCGGTCAACGTCTCCTCGCCCAACACGCCGGGACTCCGCGACCTGCAGCAGGCGAGCTTCCTCGACGACGTCCTCGCCCGCTGCATCGAGGCGCGCGACAAGGCGGCGCCGGGTCGTCCTATCCTCGTGAAGATCGCGCCTGACCTCAGCCTCGACGGCCTCGACGACATGGTGCGAGTCAGCCGCCAGCGCGGCATCGACGGCATGATCGTCTCGAACACCACCATCGACCGCCCGGCCAGCCTGAAGGATCAGGCGACGGCGAAGGAAACGGGCGGCCTCTCGGGCCGACCGCTGTTCGACAAGGCGACGCGGATGCTGGCCGAGACCTACCGGCGCGTCGAGGGACAGTTCCCGCTCGTCGGCGTCGGCGGCATCGCTTCGGCCGACGACGCCTATGCCAAGATCGCCGCCGGCGCATCGCTGGTGCAGCTCTATTCGGCCATGGTGTTCAAGGGTTTCGGCCTCGTCGGCGAGATCAAGGAGGGGCTGACCGCTCGCCTTGCGCGGGACCGGCTGGCCTCGGTCTCTGATCTCGTCGGCAAGGGGAACGCCGACTGGCGCCTCACCTGAAGGTCGATCGCATCAGGCCGGGCAGCATCAGCCCCAGGTAGAGCCCACGCACGGCCTGCAGGATCAGGAAGGCGATCCACAGCCCGTCATTGCCATAGCCCTGCAGCAGCCACCATGCCGCGATGAAGGTCGCCATGGCCGCGACCATGCAGTTGCGCATGGCGATCGTCCATGTCGCGCCGATGAAGACGCCGTCGAACAGGAAGGCCATGACGCCGGTGAAGGGCGTCAGCGCCATGTAGGGCAGGTAGCGCCGCGCCTCGGCACGCACCGCCTCCGACGTCGTCACGAAGTCGATGGCCTGGCCGCCACCGGCGAGGAAGGCCGCAGAGGCGAGCGCCCCGAAGATCACCGCCCACAAGGTCGACAGCAGCACCGCCCGCCGGAAGGCGCGCTCGTCCCGCGCGCCGACCGCCTGGCCGCCCAGCTGCTCGGCAGACGTCGCGAAGCCATCGAGGAAGAAGGCGACGATGCCGACGAAATTCATCAGGATGGCGTTGGCTGCCAGCACCGTGTCGCCGCCGACCGCGCCCTGCCGCGTGAAGAAGGCGAAGGAGCCGACGAGGGCGGCCGTGCGGATCATGATGTCGCGGTTGATGGCGATGGTACGGAGGATGCGCGCACGGTCGAGGACGACGCTGCGCGCAACGCCGAACCGGCCACCGAGAGACGCCATCACGATGACGAGGCCTATCGCCGCGCCGCCATACTCCGAAACGGCATTGGCGGTCGCCGCCCCGGCGATGCCGAGGCCGAGGACGGAGACGAAGAGCACGGTCAGCGCCATGTTGGCGACGTTGATGACGACCTGCAGGACAAGGCCCGTCATGGTCCGGGCCTGCCCGAGGAGCCAGCCGAGAATGGCGAAGTTGATGAAGACGGCCGGGGCCGAGAGCAGCCGGATCGATACATAGGTGTCCGCAGCGGCAGTCACGGCCTCCGACGCGCCCATGGCCTTGAAGAACAGCCAGAGCAGTGGCCTCTGCAGCACGATGAGGGCGACCCCGCAGATGACCGCAAGGAGCAGCGCGCGTGCGATCACCGCGCGTCGTTCGGTATCGTCGGCGCGGCCGAGCGCCTGCGCCGTCAGGCCGATGGTGCCCATGCGCAGGAAGGCGAAGGCCCAGAAGATCACGTCGATGATGACGGCACCCAGCGCCACGGCGGCGAGGGCCGTCGCATCGCCCAGCCGGCCGATGGCGGTGGCGCTGACGATGCCGAGCAGCGGCGTCGTCACATGCGCGAAGATCATCGGCACGGCGATGGCGAGGACGCGCCGATGGTTGACGACGGGAGAGGCGGCGAGAGGCGGGGCGCTTGTCACTCCGCTCTTCTAGCTGGCCACGACGTGAAATCCACCCGCGGCCGGGGCAGGGGAGCCATGGCGCGGGCGGCCCCTCACCCCGCGTGGCCGGCCTCCCAGCCGAGCATGGCCTGCTTGCGGGTCAGGCCCCAGTGGTAGCCCGTCAGCGCGCCCGAGCGGCCGAGCACGCGGTGGCAGGGCACGACGAAGGAGATCGGGTTCTTGCCCACCGCCGCGCCCACTGCGCGGGCCGCGGTCGGCTTGCCGATATGGCTGGCGATGGTGGAATAGGTCGTCGCCTTGCCCATGGGGATCCGCAGCAGCGTCTCCCACACCCTCACCTCGAAATCGGTGCCGATGAGGCAGACGCGCAGCGGCCGGTCACCGGCCCAGGCCTTGGGATCGAAGACACGCTCGGCGAGGGGAGCGGTCGCGGCCGCATCCTCGACGAAGGCGGCCTTCGGCCAGCGCCCCTTCATGTCGGCCAGCGCCGAGGGCTCGCCGCCGCCATCGCAGAAGCCGAGGCCGGCAAGGCCCCGGTCGGTCGCCACGACGATCGCCAGCCCGAAGGGCGAGGGGTGAAAACCGTAGCGCATGGTCAGCCCCTCGCCGCCCGACTTGAACTCGCCCGGCGACATGGCCTCGTGGGTAACGAAGAGGTCGTGCAGGCGCCCGGGGCCCGAATAGCCGACCTCGTAGGCCGTATCGAGCACGGTCGCCTCGTCGCGCAGCAGGGCGCGGGCGGCATCGAGCGTGATGGCCTGCAGGAAGTCCTTCGGCGTCAACCCCGCCCAGCGGCGGAACAGGTGGTGCAGGTGCCCCGGCGACAGGCCGACATGCCCGGCCATCTCCTCCACCGTCGGCTGGCGGCGCCAGTGGTCGGTGATGAAGGCGAGGGTGCGGCGGACGATCTCGTAGTCGTCGGCGGCTTCCACGAGACGGATCGGCGTGCCGTGCTTTTCCAACTGGACGACGTTCAGCATGGGGAGGCTCCTGAATCTCCTGGACTTGAGCCGAATGTGGCGCGCCGGCGCTGTCGGAACCACCCGATTCCTGTGCCTCGACGAGAAATTCGCGCGGGTCGGTCAGCCGGCCTTCGGAAAGGTCAGGACCTCGATCTTGTTGCGGTCCGGATCGAGGATGAAAGCGCCGAAATAGGGCGTCATCGCCGCTTGTCGCGGTCCTGGCCCGCCGCTGTCGGTTCCGCCATGGGCCACAGCGGCGGCATGGAAAGCGGTGACTGACGCCTCGTCACGCGTTCTCAGGCAGACATGCGAGCCGGGATCTCCGGCCGGGGCCGCGTAGCCCTCGCGCAGATTGATCCAGAACTCCGGATAGGCCTTGCCGTAGCCCACGCTCCTCTCGCGCGTGACGAGGCGGACGAGGCCGATCGGCGCGAAGACCCGATCGTAGAAGGCGGTGGACCGGGCAAGGTCGCTGACGGCGACCGAGACGTGGTCGATCATGCCGGTCCTCCCATGGTCATTCCCTGATGTCGGCAACCCGCGCGCCGCTGATCCGCACGAGTTCGGCGAAACCGGTCCGGAACACGGCATTCGGCGCCCCGGCCGCCGCCCAGATCGGGTCCAGGGCTGCGAGGTCCTGGTCGATCAGCACGGTCGGCGCCGTCAGGTGCCCGACGGGCGAAACGCCGCCGATGGCGAAGCCGGTCACCAGCCGGACCCACGCGGCGTCCGGCCTCGTCACCGGCGATGCGACATGAGCCGCCACCTTGGCGGCATCGATGCGGTTGGCCCCGGAGGCCACCACCAGGACGGGCGTGTCGCCGGCGCGAAACAGGATGGACTTGGCGATCTGCGCCACTTCGCAGCCGACGGCCGCGGCGGCTTCCACCGCGGTTCGCGTGCTGTCGGGAAAGGTGACGATGTCGTCGGGGTGCCCCTTTGACCTCAGCGCCTCCCTGACGCGGTCGACCGATCCGGCCATGTCTGCCTCTTGCTGCTCAGCGATGTCAGTCGAAATGGGTGCGTGTCGGACCGCGCCGCGCCTCGTCGAGAGCGAGCCTGAGGGCCCGCCCGAAACCGTCGCGCTCGACGGGGGGGAGGAAAGTCGCGATGTCGAGCCGCCGCCGTCCCTCGTCGAGTGTCAGCGCCAGCACCTGCCCGTCCTCCTCGTCGCGTGTCTGGGTGAGGCGCGTCCAGGCGGGATTGAACCGCCACTCGCGCGCGCGGCCGTGCCAGCTGACCTTGCGGATGCGGATTTCATGCGGTGAGACGATGACCTCCTCGAAGGCGCGGGCGTGCCGGTAATTGGCGCGGAAGGCGAGGAAGATGATCAGCACGTCGAGACCGAGGAAGGGCAGCACGGGCCAGGCGCCGATGGCTCCGAAGACGATGGCGCCGACGAGATTGATGGCGCCGACCGCGAGCATCACGGCGATGAAGCCGGGCCAGCCCATGGAGCGGTGAGGCGTCAGGATGGCGGCGAACAGCGGCGCGTCGGCGGATGTGGCCGCGTCGCCTGCCGTCATGGTCGGGGAGATGTTGCCGGGGTTCATCGCCTGCGACTATACGACGGTCATGCGCGCGCCGACCACTCCCCGAAAGCCGACACGTAAGGCAATCTCGCCGGCCCGTCGTCCGGCCAAGGCCATCGCCAATACCGTGGCGGCGAAGGCCGCCGCGAAGAGACGCAAGCGCGACGGGCTGACGCCCCAGGAGATCGAGGCGATCTTCTTCCGCTTCCACCAGGTCGAGCCTGAACCGAAGGGCGAACTCGAAAGCGTCAATGCCTTCACGCTGCTGGTCGCCGTCGTGCTCTCGGCGCAGGCGACCGATGTCGGCGTCAATCAAGCGCGACGACGGCCGCTGTTTCAAGGTCGCCGATACCCCAGCAGAAGATGGTGGCGCTCGGGCGAGCGAGAAGCTGATCGGCTACATCAAGACCATCGGCCTGTTCCGCAACGAAGGCGAAGAACGTCATCGCATCTCGGAGCAAGCTGCTGATCGCTGCACCATGGTGGCGAAGTACCGGCACGACGCGCGAGGCGCTGGAGAGCCCTGCCCGGCGTCGGCCGCAAGACGGCCAACGTGGTCCTCAACATGGCCTTCGGCGAGCCCGACCATCGCCGTCGACACCCACATCTTCCGTGTCGGCAACCGCACCGGCCTGGCGCCGGGCAAGACGCCCGCTGGCCGTCGAACTCGAGCTCGAGAAGGTCGTGCCCGACGCCTATCGGCTGCACGCCCACCATTGGCTGATCCTGCACGGCCGCTACGTCTGCAAGGCGGCAAGGCCGATGTGCGGCAAGTGCATCATCGCCGACATTTGCCGCTTCGAGCAGAAGACGTCGGTCTGAGCGGGAAACGAAGGGGCGCGCGCTCCGAAAGAGGGAGTGGCCATGCGTCGCGCCCGACTTTCGCTCCGCGCGGGTTTGCGTAAGATCGCGCCCATCGAGCGAGCCGGCCGGAGACAAGGGCCGGGTTCATGGAGGAATTGATGACCCGAACGACCACCGTCACCCGCCGCACCGTCGTCGCCGGCGCCGCTGCCGCTCTTGCCGCCCCCTCCATCGTCAGGGCGCAGGCGCAGACGCTGAAGATCGGCTCGCTGCTGCCGCGCTCCGGCTTCTTCGCCCAGGCCGGCCAGTCCATGCACCGCGGCGTGCTCGCAGCGCCCGAACTGCTCGCCCAGCTCGGCTACAAGGTCGAGATCGTTCACATCGACACGGAATCCAACGCCGACGTCGCCCGCACCCAGGCCGAGCGCGCCATCAACGACGGCTGTCATGTGCTCACCGGCGCCTTCGATTCCGGCCACACCCTCGCCATCGCACAGGTGACCGAGCAGCGGCAGATCCCCTTCGTGGTCAACGTCGCGGCCGCCCCGCAGATCACCGAGCAGGGCTACAAGTTCCTCGTCCGCAACTTCCAGACCGGCGGCCAGCTGGTCACCAACGGCCTGCGTCTCATCAAGGACGTGATGGACGCCAAGAACATCAAGTTCGAGAAGGCCGTCTTCCTCCACGCCAACGACACCTTCGGCACGGCCCAGCGCGGCGCCATGGACGCCATCTGGCCGCGCGTGAATCTACCGATCGAGCTCGTGGAGAAGATCGCCTACGATCCGCGCGCCCAGGACCTCTCGGTGGAGGTCACCAAGATCCGCTCCATCAATCCGGATCTCGTCATGTGCGTCACGCGCGCCTCCGACGCCATCAAGATGGTGCGCGACATGGTGCGCCAGCGGTTCCAGCCGAAGGCGATCATCTCGCCCGGCTCGCCCGGCTTCTACGACGAGGAGTTCTACCAGGCGCTCGGTCCGCTGGCCGATTTCGTCATGTTCGGCCTGCCCTGGGCCAACCCCAAGTCCAACATGACCCAGGCCTTCGAGAAGGCCTTCGCCAAGGCCAACCCCAACAACCGCTTCGCTGTCGACAGCTTCAACGCCGGCTTCGCCTTCGAGGGCCTGCTGATCGCCGCCGACGCCTTCAAGCGCGCCGGCACCACCAACGGTCCGCAGCTGATGGAGGCGGTGCGCGCCACCAGCCTGGCCGAGCACATCATGATCGGCGGCCCCATCACCTTCGACGCCAAGGGCCAGAACCCCAATATCGGTTCTGCCCTGGTGCAGAACCTCAAGCGCGTGCCGACCGTCGTCCTCCCGAAGGACGTCGCGGTGGCCGAGCCGGTTCTGCCGCTTCCCGCCTGGCAGGGCCGGAGCTGAGCCTGCGTCGGAGGGCCCTGCGGGCGACTGCCGCCATAGGCTGCGGTCTCCCTGCTCGCCGCCTGCTCGAACGAGGACCGCGCCCGCCGCAAACTGAACGACACCGGCCATACCGAGGTGCGAATCCTCGGCATGGCCTGGTTCCGATGTGGCCTCGGCAAGGACGCGACGCGGTACCAGGCAAGGGATGCCTCGGGACGCAAGGTTTCGGGCGTCGTCTGCTCGGACTGGCTGAAGGGTGACGTCATCGAGACGGATCGCTGACCGGCGGCCTGCGGCACTGCGGCGCCGCGGCCATGCCGGGACGGCTGTTGCCCCCGTCGCGGCGACGGTTTAACTGCCCCTGTCACATCGGATCGGGACCCCCGCAGCGCACATGTTCTGGTCGCTCTACGCCAATGTTCTCGTCCAGGGCGTCCTGACGGGCCTCGTCTACGGCCTGATGGCGCTCGGGCTTTCGGTCATCTTCGGTGTCGTCCGGGTGGTCAACTTCGCCCATGGCGAGTTCGCGGTGGTCGCCATGTACGCCGCCTTCGTTCTGTTCCGCTCGTTTGGCCTCGATCCCTTCCTGTCGATGCTGCCCATCGCGCTCGCCTTCTTCGTCATCGGCTACGGGCTGCAGCGCACCCTCATCAATCCCTTCGTCTCGCGCCCGGAGCACGAGCAGTTCATCCTGCTCGTCGGCCTTGCCATCATCATGGTCAACGGCACGCTGATGATCTTCGGGCCTGATGCCCGCAGCGCCAACCTTCCCTATTCCTTCGACAGTTGGGAGATCGGCGCCGTCATCATCGACAAGGTGCGCCTCTACGCCGCCGTCGCGGCGCTTGCCGTGGCCACTCTGCTCTTCGCCTTCTTCCGCTTCACCGACACGGGGGTAGCGATCCGCGCCTGCGCCGACAATCTCGTCGGCGCCGCCGTGGTCGGCCTCGACGTGAAGAAGCTCTACGCGCTGCACCTTCGGCCTCGGCCTCGCCTGCGTCGGTGCAGCTGGCGCCCTGATGGTCACGCTCGACCGATGCGACACCGATGATCGCCGCCGGCCTTCACGCTTCTCGCCTTCACCATCGTCATCATCGGCGGCATGGGATCCATGACCGGCGCGCTTCGTGGGCGGGCTGCTGATCGGCGTCGCCGAGGCTCTGGCCGCGGTCCTGCTGCGCGCCGTCGATGAAGACCATGGCCTCCTTCGCGCTCCTCGTCGCTCATCCTGGCTGCTGCGTCCGCAGGGCCTCCTCGGGCAAGGCGGGCATGAATCCCTTCGCCGTGCTCGCCCGGCTCGCCGACGAGGCGCCGCGCCGCGCCCTCGTCCTGCTGGCGGCCTTCGTCGCCGTGCTGCTTGTCGCGCCCGTCGTGCTCGACCGCTACCTGCTCTCGGTCTTCTTCCTGATCTTCTGGTTCGCCACCGTCGGCCAGGCCTGGAACATCATGATGGGCTTCTGCGGCCAGCTCTCGCTCGGCCATGCGCTCTATGTCGGCCTCGGCGGCTATGTCGGCGCGCTGCTCTGGGTCGAAGCTTCGGCGTCTCGCCGGTCAGTCGCGATCTTGCCCGCCATGCGCGGTCGCCATGGCCTTCGGCGCGGTCATCGGCTGGCTCGGCTTCCGCTTCGGCATCGAGGGTGTCTATTTCGCGCTCCTGACCATCGCCTTCGCCGAGGTCGCCCGCATCGGCTTCGACAACTGGTCATGATGTCGGCGGCGCGGCGCGGCTTCTTCATCCCCGTCGCGCCCTGTCGACCAGCCCTGTGAACCTGCGCGGCGGGCCGATGCTGTTCTACTACGTCGCGCTCGCGCATGATGGTCGTCGCCTTCATCCTCTGCGCGGCCTGCTGCGGCGCTCGCGGCTCGGCCATGCCTGGCTCGCCGTGCGCGAGGATGCCGAGGCGGCGCCGCGCCCTCGGCATCGACGTCTTCCGCGCCAAGATGGCGGCGGTCCTCGATCTCCTCGGCCATGACGGCGGTCGCGGGCGTCGTCTACGCCTTCTACCAGAACAACCTCTTCCCCAGTCAGACCTTCGACATCGCCCGCTCCATCGAGATGATCCTCGCCCCCATCATCGGTGGCCTCGGCACGCTGTTCGGACCGGTGCTCGGACGCCTTCATCCTGACGCCCCTCGGCCAGGCGCTCATCGCCCTCGTCGAGACGATCGCCGGCCGCGCCATCCCGGGCGTCAACCTGGTCTTCTATGGCGCGGCGCTCATGGTGATCATCTGGGTCTCGCCCAGCCGGCGTCTGGCCCTGGCTGAAGAAGAAGCTCGGCATTCCGGAGGGGCGGGCATGACGGCGCTCCTCGACGTCCGCGGCGTCGACCAAGCGCTTCCGCGGCCTGACGCGCGGTCGACAACGTGTCCCTCACCGTCGACGAGGGCGAGATCATTCGCCGTGATCGGCCCCAACGGTGCCGGCAAGACCACCCTGTTCAACATGATCGCCGGGGTGATGATCGCCCGATGCCGGCTCTATCACCTTCGCCGGCGAGCGCGCCGACGGCGTGCCGCCGCACGAACTCTGCCGGCGCGGCCTCGCCCGCACCTTCCAGATCGTCCGGCCCTTCCCCGAACTCACTGTGCATGGAGAACGCCACCATCGGCGCCATGCATGCGGGCGCCGGACATGGATGCCGCCGCGCGTGAAGCGCCGCCGAGGTGCTGCGCCAGCTCGACCTCTGGGATCGGCGCGACGCCAGGGCGAAGTCGCTGACGCTGCCGGACCGCAAGCGCCTGGAAGTGCGCCCGGGCGCTGGCGACCCAGCCGCAAGCCTGCTGCTGCTCGACGAGGTGATGGCGGGCCTGCGACCCACCGAGGTCGACCGCATCGTCGCCATCCTCAAGCGACATCAACCGGCAGGGCGTCACCATCCTGCTGATCGAGCATGTCATGCGCGCCAGTCATGGCGCTCGCCGGCCGCGTCCACGTGCTCCACCACGGCGCGACCATCGCCGAGGGCACGCCGCGAGGAGGTCACCCGCCATCCGAAGGTGCTCGAGAGCTATCTCGGCGGCGGAGGCGCTGTGATGCTGCTGGTCCACGACATCGACGTCTTCTACGGCGACGCCCAGGCCCTCGACAGGCGTCTCGCTGGAGGTGCCGCGAGCGCTCCATCGTCGCCATCGTCGGCGCCAATGGCGCGGGCAAGACCTCGCTGATCCGCACCATCGCTGGCATGCATCGTCCCGCCGCGGGCACGATCCGCTTCAAGGACCGCGACATCACCGGACTGCCGACGCCACGAGGTCTGCGACCTCGGCATCGGCCAGGTCGCGGAGGGCCGCCAGGTCTTCCCCTCGCTGTCGGTGGCGGAGAACCTCGCCATGGGCGCCATGATCCCGCGCGCCCACCGCCACAAGGCGCGCAATGCTCGAACGCGTCTACACCATGTTCCCGCGGCTGCTGGAACGCTCGGCGTCAGGCAGCCGGCACGCTCTCGGGCGGCGAGCAGCAGATGCTCGCCATCGGTCGCTGCCTGATGGGCGAGCCGGAACTCGTCATGTTCGACGAGCCGTCCCTCGGCCTCGCGCCCGACCGTCGTGCAGGACGTGCTGCGCACCATCCGCGACCTCGCCGAGGGCGGGCTGACCTGCGTCCTCGTCGAGCAGAACGTGGCGGTGTCCCTGAAGCTCGCCAGCCGCGGCTACGTGCTGGAGAACGGCCGCATCACCCTCTCCGGTACCGGCGAGGCGCTGCTCGCCGACGACGGTGTGCGGAAGGCCTATCTCGGGATGTGAAACGTCACGCCGCGCCGGCCACCGCCGCCCGGGTCTTCTCCAGCACATAGGCCTCGACCGCCGCCTGCTCGTTCGGCAGGTGGGCGATGCGCTCCTCCCGCTCCATCAGGTTGCCGAGCCAGGCCGGCAGGGCAGGGCGGGTGCCGGAGGCCGCCTCGACAGCGTCTGGGAACTTGGCGGGATGGGCGGTGGACAGCACCACGGTCGGCACAGCCGGATCACCCTTCACCTTGCGCGCCGCGACGAGCCCGACGGCCGTGTGCGGGTCGAGAAGGTAGCCTGCCTCGCTGAGCGTCGCCTTGATCATGCCGGAGACCTCGGCCTCGTCGGCGCGCGCCGCTGCGAACTCCGAACGGATGGAGGCCAGCGCCGTCTCGCCGATGGAGAAGCTCTTCGACTGGGCGAGGCCCGCCATCATCCGCCTCACCGCACCGGCATCGCGGCCATGGGCGTCGAACAGCAGGCGCTCGAAATTCGACGAGACCTGGATATCCATCGAGGGCGAGGAGGTCGGCACGACGCCCGTGACCTCGTAGCGGCCGGTGCGGATGGTCCGCTCCAGGATGTCGTTGACGTTGGTGGCGACCACCAGTTCGGCAATCGGCAGGCCCATGCGCTTCGCCACATAGCCGGCGAAGACGTCGCCGAAATTCCCCGTCGGCACCACGTAGCGGGCGGCGCGGTGCGGCGCGCCGAGGGCGGCGCCGGCGGCGATGCAATAGACCACCTGTGCCAGCAGGCGCGCCCAGTTGATGGAGTTGACGCCCGACAGGCGCACCCGGTCGCGGAAGGCGTGGTTGTTGAACAGCCCCTTCACGATGGCCTGGCAGTCGTCGAAGGTGCCGTCGATGGCGACGGCATGAACGTTCGGCGCATCGACCGTGGTCATCATCCGCCGCTGCACGTCGGAGACGCGCCCGTCCGGGAACAGGATCACCACGTCGACCTGGTCGAGCCCCTTGAAGGCCTCGATGGCCGCGCCGCCGGTGTCGCCCGAGGTGGCGCCGACGATGGTGGCGCGCTGGCCGCGCGGCTTTCAGCACATGGTCCATCAGCCGCCCGAGGAGCTGCATGGCGCAGTCCTTGAAGGCGAGGGTGGGACCGTGGAACAGCTCCAGCACCCATTCGGAGGAGGAGAGCTGCACCAGCGGTGTCACCGCCGGATGACGAAAGCTCGCATAGGCCTCGTCGATCATCCGCGACATGTCCGCCTCGGCGATGGCGCCGGCGACGAAGGGCGCCAGCACCCGCCGTGCCACCTCCTCGTAGGACTGGCCGGAGAGGGCCGCGATCGCCTCCGGCGTCATGGCCGGCCAGCTTTCCGGCACATAGAGGCCGCCGTCGCGGGCGAGGCCGGCAAGAAGCGCGTCGGGGAAGTCCAGCACCGGAGCCTCGCCCCGGGTCGAGATGTAGCGCATGGCGAGGCCTCCACCGGCCCGAGATCGAACGTTGCGGGGGGATTAGGCCGCCCGGGGGCCCATGGCAAGCCTCGTCGGCACAGAAGGCGGTGCTGGACCGTCCGTCGCCATTCTGTCACAGGCAGGCCCTAGGAGCCTTGCCATGACCATTCGCGCCATTCTCCTCGACAAGGACGGCACCTTCGTCGATTTCGACCGCACCTGGGGCCCCGCGGCCTTCCGCGTCATGCAGCGCATGGCCAAGGGCGACCCCATCAAGGTCGACCGCCTGGTGGCGACCTCCCAGTTCGACCAGTCCGCGATGCGGTTCCTGCCCACCTCGCCGCTGGTGGCCGGATCCTCCGCCGACTACGGCCCGCTCTGGGCCGAGGCCATCGGGGTACCCTTCTCGAAGGCGGTGACCGACGAGATGGACGTGCTCTTCGTCGAGGAGGGGCTCGCCGGACTCACCCCCATCGGCGATCCAGCCGGTGCCATCGGCGCGCTGAAGGCGCGGGGCCTCGTCCTCGGCGTCGTCACCAACGACTCGGAGAACGGCGCCCGCAGCCAGACCGCGCGGCTCGGCATCGACCACCACTTCGATTTCATCGTCGGCTGGGATTCCGGCCATGGACGCAAGCCCGCGCCGGGCCAGATCCACGCCTTCCTCGACGCCTGGAAGATGGCGCCGCATGAGGTCGTCATGGTCGGCGACAGCCTGCACGACATGCACGCCGCGCGGGCGGCAGGCGTCATCGCCGTCGGCGTGACATCGGGCCCGCTGATCCCGGACAATTTCGAACACCACGCCGACGTGGTGCTGCCCTCCTTCATGGACCTCGCCGGCTGGCTCGATGCGCGCGGCTGACGCCTCTCAGCGCAGCGAGGCGGCGAAGGCCTCGCCGTCCCGGACACCGAGTTCGTAGGCGGCGCGGATGGCGGCCGCGTCGGTCACCGCGAAGCGGCTGGTGACGATGGGCACCGACGGACGCACGACCGTCCGGTTCGGTGCCTCCGCCATCTCGCGGCCCGCCCGTGTGGTGAGAACCAGCGTCCGGCCGCCGTTCTTCTCCACGGTGGTGATACGGTCGATGGGCGGATTGTCGACCAGCCCGCCGTCCAGCGCCGGGCGCCCGTTGACCAGTCCGACCGGCATGAAGGGCGGCACCGAGGCCGTCCCCATCAGGGCATCGACCAGTTCCTCCGGCGCGGCGAGGTCATGGGTCGAGACCCAGCTCGCGGTCAGCCCGACGTGACGGCCGGCGCGGGAGTGTGCCGCACCGCCGAGGACCTTCTCCACCTGATAGGCCCCGATGGCGGCATAGGCGGCGACGAGCGGCGGCATGAAGCGCGGGGGGTGCGTCAGCTGGATGAGGATCTCGGGCGCTGCCTTGAGCGCAGCGAGCTCGAGATCGCCGAACACTTCGGCGATCAACTCGCGGTAGAGGCCGCCGACGACGAAGGGCGAGCGCCCCTTCAGCATCCTCCCCCACTCCACCTCGCGCTCGATGGTGCCGCAGGCGTCGATGACGATGCGGCGGACCCGGTCGCCCTCGCCGATCAGCGAGAAGCAGGCCTGGAAGGCGCCGGCCGAGACGCCGACGACGAAGCGCGGTGCCTGCGGGTGCACGGCGGTGAAGGCGTCCCAGAATCCGCCCTGCCAGTAACAGCGGTTGCCGCCGCCGGCGAAGGCGATGGCGTCGAAGGAATGTCGGCTCATGCGGGCAATCTAGGGGAGCGGGGGGTGGCGCGTCGAGACGTCTGAAAAAGCGCGCGGAAGTCAGCCGGGATGGGGTTGCGCACCGCCGGGAGCGCCGCTATACACGCGGCCTGTTCGCGAGGCGGAGTGTAGCGCAGTCTGGTAGCGCACCACGTTCGGGACGTGGGGGTCGCAGGTTCAAATCCTGCCACTCCGACCAGCGGAAGGCCTTCTGGCCGTTCGATGGCTTCGTGAACGAAAGGGGCGGCCTCAGGGCCGCCCTTTTTCGTTTCATGCAACAGAGGTGCAGCAACGACCCTAAGTTGCGGCAATAGGTTGGCATATCGCACGGAGAAACTGAAACTACCTACGTCGCACGTAACTGATGAGTGAATTCCGGAGAGATCGATTTCAGCAGTAGGAAAATTCTATCGTAGCCCGGCCTGTTAACCCCTCGTTTACCGTCCCGCAATATTACATCCATGACTGCCGAAAAAATGGGCAGCGGGAACGCGATGAGGAGATTGCAGCGATGGCGTCGAGCCGAAAGCCCCACTCCACGGTGGTCTCCCTGTTCTCTGATCGGGATGCTCCGAGCGGCGAGGCCGCGAGTCGAGCGATGGTGGTGCGGGCCTTCGCCGAGGCCACTGCCGCGCTGGGGCGTGCCGCCGAGTTGATGGATGATGGCTCTCTCGATGCCGACACCAAACTCGTGCTGATCCGCGGGGTGAAGGAACTGGTGATCCGCACCTTCAATCTGAACGCGGCCTACATGGAGGCCGAGGCGTCCACCTTCCGCCTCAAGCCGATCCTGCAGCCGGCGAAGACCGAGCCGACCGACGTGCCGCGGACCACTGCTTGAGGCCGGTGAGGGCGCCGGCCAGCGCGGCGGAACCACCGGTCCATGCCATGCGTTCGCCCTGCAGTCCTTGCAGGAGAGAGCCATGGCCGACGCCGATACCAAGATCGTGGAGCCTGATCGCAGGCAAAAGCCGCCGCCGTCCTACGATGCTCCCGGACCGCAGGATGTCCGGGCTGACACGGCCCGAAGTGGTCCTCTGGGCCGCCCGGTTCTGGTCGTTCTGATCGCCAGCCTCGGAGCGGCCTTCCTGCTGCTCATCGCCTACTGGGCGTTCTGGTCCGCCTCGATTCCCTGACGGTCGTCACACTGATGCGAGGCGTCGGATGCCGGGATTCTCCGGCGGTGGCGCGACCCGGTACTCGCCGCACCAGTCGCTGCGCGCCACCGAGGGCCAGCGAGCCGAGCCGTCCTCGCGCGCGACAGGCGGATGGGCGCGACACAGCCCCCCCGACCGTGGTTCGAAGAAGTTCCGGCAATTGCCACACATCTCGGCCATGCGACGCCTCTCGTCTCGGGAACGCGGCGCCCAGTGTTAGCCGATGGCCCTTACCTCAGCGTTTCCATCAGGCCTGCAAGTAGCCTCGCCCGCGGCAGGATCGAGGAAACCAAACCGTATTCCTCCAGCGTGTGCGCGCCGGCCCCGTCGATGCCGAGGCCGTCGAGGGTCGGGACGCCGAGGGCTGCGGTGAAATTGCCGTCCGAGCCGCCCCCGGTCATCGGGCAATCGGCGAGGTCGAAGCCGACCGCATGGGCCACCGCCTGCGCCCTTTCCAGCATGCCGACGATCGTCGCTGTCTTCGGGTAGGCCGGCCGGTTGATGCCGCCCTGGACCGACACCGACACGTCGGGGTCGACCGCCCTGAGGCCGAGGAGGCGAGCCACCATCTCTTCCCCGATCGCCGGATCCGGCACCCGCAGGTCGATCTCGGCGGTGCAGGTCTCGGGGGTGACATTGGCCGCCGTGCCGCCCTTGATCAGGCCGACCGTGGTGGTGATGCCGCGCGCATAGTCGGTCATCCCCTCGATGGCGAGGATCTGGTGCGCCATTTCGCGGATCGCGCTGCGGCCATCCTGGTGCCGGGCGCCCGCATGGGCGGGCCGGCCGTGCGTGGTGATGGTGAAGCGGCCGACCCCCTTGCGGGCCGTGACGATCCGGCCGCCGTCGCGGGCAGGCTCCGTCACCAGCACATAGGCGGCCTTCGCCGCCTCCTCCTCGATCGCCTCGCGTGTGGTCGGGCTGCCGATCTCCTCGTCGGGCGTGAACAGGAAGGTCACCGGACGCGCGGTCGGGACGCCGGCGCGCACCAGCGCCCGATAGCCGGCGACGGCGAGATAGGCGCCGCCCTTCATGTCGTAGAGCCCCGGCCCGTAGAGCCGGTCGCCGTCGCGCCGGAAGGGGAGTCGGCCGGTCAGCGTGCCCTTGGGATGAACGGTATCGACATGGCTGAGGACAAGGATCGGCTTCTCGTTGGAGGGTTCCGCGCTGGAGACCTTCAGGATGCCGCCATAGCCGTCGCGTCCCTCGCGACGGTCCAGCGTCACCGGCAGGCCCTCGAAATCCTTCTCCACGGCATCGAGCACCGCCTCGACGCCGCTTGCATCATAGGTCGGGCTCTCGATGGTCACCCAGCGCCCGATGCCCTCGATCACCTCGTCCTCGTGGAGGGGAACGGTTGCCGCCCTGACGCTCATCGCTTCACCTATCTCTCGCGCTGTGCCCTGCGCGCTGCCGTCCGCATCTCGTCCAGGGCGGCGATCGTCCGCCTGGCATTGACGCCGAAATCCTGCCGTCCGTAGCGTGCCGCCGAGCGCATGTCGATGCGCGACCTGCCATTCACGTGGCGAATGCGAATGACGATATCGTCGCGCAGGCCCAGCACCAGCGACCGGGTGACCATCTCGATCCGGCCCTCGCGATCGGGGCCGCGGTAGTCGACCTGGTCGAGCACAGTCCAGCGGCGCTCTTCCACCAGGTCGGTGACGATCTCGCTGACGCTCTCCGGCGGCAGATCGATCTCGATCGCGCGGATCTCGGGGTAGATCCGTCGCTGGGTGGCGGCCAGCGCCGCATCGTAGCGTACGGGATTGGCACCCTGCGGCCGCGCCATCGCCGCGATGGCGAAACTCGGCGGATCGGAAAAGTCGGTGGTCACGTCGGCGATCATCGGCAATCGCCAGCCGATGACGGCCAGCGTCACCGGATAGGCCGATACGGCGAGCCCGATGATCACGGCGGCGGCGGCGTGGCGCCCGCCACGATAGCCTGTGAACCAGATGATCGCGCCGGCGAGGAGCGCCGTCAGAACCCCCGCCGCGACGACACCGAGGCCGACGGTGAGCGCCGTCACGCCCTGTGAGCCGTCAAGGCGGTCGGAGCGGGCGGCGAGCACCGCCACGAGCAGCACGGCGACGCCGACCAGCGTCAGACGAAGGCTCCAGACGGCGAGGCGGGAGGTCGGCTCGACCAGCGGGACGCGGCGCATACGATGCTGTTCCTGGCCTCAGCTCGTCGTCTTGCAGATGTCGCGCAGCGCCTGCCACTGCTCGGGGCTGAGCGCTGGCGCCACGACGGGCCTGTTGCGGGCCATGCGGCGGATCGCCTCCTCGCGATAGTCATCGGGCATGGCGTCGTGGTATCCACGACAGTGCGCCCGGTGGGCCGTTTCCGCCGGCCGAACGGAAGAAACCGGCAAGCCCCTCCGGATTGCCGCCGGCCTTCAACATCAGGTCGACACCGAAGGCGTCGGCCTCGCGTTCGGCATCACGCGAGAAGGCGCTGCTGAGCAGCGTCCGCGAGGCGAGGAGGATGGCCGTTCCGCCGGCGAAGTCGCCGAAGACCGTTCCGAGCAGGAAGCCGAGGCCGCCGCTCTGGATCGCCGACTGAAGCCCGTGACGATAGCGCACATGGCCGATCTCGTGGCCGAGCACGCCGGCGACCTCGTCCGGCCCCCGGGCGCGGGAGAGAAGCCCACGCATGATGTAGATGTAGCCGCCCGGCAGCGCGAAGGCGTTGACCATGGAATGGTCGATGACGACGACCCGCAGCGGCACATGCAGGTTGGCGTGCCGTTCGTAGCGGGCGACGAGTTCGTTGAGGGCGGCGACGCCGGCCGGCGACGAACAGGTCTTCATGCCATTTGGGCCGCCGAACTCGCGGCGGATCTGGGGATCCATCGCTGCCCCAAGGCGGATCTCGGCGCTGGCGGGGACGAGTGGCGCGATGCGGCCGGCGATCGCCGGCAGGCCGAAATAGGCGAGGGCGAGCAGGGAGACGACGGCGGCGATGGCCCAGACCACGACCGAACGGCGCTCGCGACGCGTCTCCACCGAACCCGTCAGCGTCAGCGGCGCGCGGGAGGCGAGGTCGGCTGCAAAGGCCGGGTCGGCGATCTCCAGCCGCGGCTCGGCGGTCGAACCTGGCTCCGGCAGTCGCGTCACGGCCAGGCCGGCACCGCGGAAGCCTTCGATCCTGCGGATCGCCGCATAGGGCCAGGAGGCAATGACGCTGCCTTCGGCCGAGAAGATCGCGAGGCCGTCCGGATGGAGCGAGACCTCCACCGCGTGCCGGCGGCTGACGATCCCGTCATAGTAGCTGGCGGCGACGCTGGGCATCAGACACCGAATCCGAAATCGACGGCATCGCCGAGGCTGTCGCCCATGGCGGAGGCGTCGACATTGTTGGCCCTGACACCATCGAGTGCCGCGAGGTTCACCACCGCGAGGGAGGCGAGCCGTGCGCGGTAGAGCCTGAGGTCGATCAACACCTGCTTGGCGATCCACATGGCACCGATGAAGAGGAGATAGGCGAGGGCCAGCAGGGCGACGCCGGTGATTCCTGCGACCGGCGAATCGAGGGCCGGGGTTCCCCTGGCGAAGATGGCCGCTGCGACGCCGCCGAACAGGATGGCACCGACCACGATCATCAGCAGCAGGACACCGAAGATGGCGATGCCGCCGATGATGTAGACCCCGTAGGAGGTGCCCACGGTGAAGGTCGAGGAGAGCGACGCGCCGCCGAGGCGTGTTCCGTTCATCCGCCAGCGGAAGCTCACAGCCTGGAAGGCGGGGAACAGCAGGATAGGAATGGTCACCGCCAGGATGCCGGCCGCGCTCAGCGCGACGATGATCATGCCGGCAGCCGGGTGGCGATCGAGTGTGCCGTTGCCGGCCGCGTTGAACAGGCTCTTCCAGAGGTCGGGCGAGATAGACAGCCCGACGGAGAGGAGCACGAGCAGCGGCAGACCGAGGGCGAGCAGCCAGATGATGATGCCGCGCTTGAACAGCTCGCCCGGCGCGCCGACGAAGTCTCCCTGCACATCTCCGTACCAGGTTGCCCGCATCTTCATGCGCTCCATGGCGGCGGCCGCCCAGGGATAGGCGAGGCCGAGCGTCGCGAGGACGCCGAGCCACAGGCCGAAGGCCTTGAAGGCATAGGCCCAGGCCGATCCCGTCATTCGCAGCCTCAGGCCCCGGAACGAGGTGCGTGTCAGCCGGTAGCGACGGCCGGCATAGACCGCGAACTGGCCGAGCAGCAGGTAGAGGACGAAGACCGTTCCCGAGACGACGAGTTCGGCCTGCGGCATGCCCAGCAGGATGAAGAAGGACGCCGCCTGGATCGGCAGCAGGATAACGAGGGCGATGAGGAAGCCCTTCAGCAGCTCCATGCCCCGCCCGGTATAGGTGAGATCCTCCGGCCCGACGAAGCTGTGGGACCAGTAGTAGCGGCGCACGTCGGTGATGAACCAGAACCGGTAGATGCCGAGGGTGACGACCTGCAGCAGGAAACCCTTGACCAGCAACCCGAACAGCTCGCCCGCCTGGCCGGTGAAGCCCACACGTGTCGTCGGCGCCGGCGGCACTGCTGAGGCTGCGGCAGCCGGAACCGCAGGCCGCGTCACCGCCTGCTCGGCCGCCGCCATGGCGGCCGCAGCGGACCTTGGCCCCCATGGCCCGGGCTGGGCGGCATCGGTCATCGAACCCTCCGGCGGCAAACCTCGACGCATGCTAGCCGCTGCAACGTTTCAGCGCCACGCCGGCGGCGGGCCGGCGGGGTTGCATGGGCAGGCAGCCGGGGCTCAGCCGGGGAAGCGATAGGCCTCGAACTGCTCCCGCAGCGCCGTCTTCAGGATCTTGCCGGTGGCGCCGTGTGCGGAATGGCGTCGATGAACTGACCACGTCGTCCGGCATCCACCACTTGGCGATCTTGCCCTCGAGGAAGGCCAGAACGTCACGCTTGCGTCACGTCGGCGTCGGGCCGGCCTTCGGCACCACGATCAGCAGCGGCCGCTCGTCCCACTTGGGATGCGCGACGCCGATCACCGCCGCCTCGGCCACGCCGGGGCAGCCCGATGGCGAGCGTTCTCGAGATCGATCGAGCTGATCCATTCGCCGCCCGACTTGATCACGTCCTTGGAACGGTCGGTGATGCACCACCGTAGCCGTCGCTCTCGATCTTGGCAGACGTCGCCGGTGTGGAACCAGCCGTCCGGATCGAGAACTGGCTCCTGCCGTCGCCCTTCATGTAGGCGCCTTCACGATCCACGGACCGCGCACCACCATGTTGCCCGAGACGCCTTGCCGTCGCTGCGGCAGGTCGTTACCGGCTATCGTCGACGATCTTCATCTCGCACGCCGAACACCGGCCGGCCGCTGGTCTTGGCGGTGATGGCGAAGCGCTCGGCCTCGCCGGCGAGGCCACGCTCGCCCTTGGGCTTGAAGCGGGTCACACGGTGCCGAGCGGGCTCATCTCGGTCATGCCCCAGCCCTGGACGACTTCGACGCCGTAGCTCCTTCACAGAAGCGCTCGATCATGGCGAGCGGGCACGGCCGAGCCGCCGATCAGGGTGCTTGCTTGACGTGACGGCAGCTTGAGGCTATGCTGCTCGCAGATAGCTCGAGCAGGGCCAGCCACACGGTCGGAACACGCCGGCCGAGTCGAGGTCACCTTCTCCGTGTCGAGGAGCTCGTAGATCGCTGGCGCCGTCGAGCTTGGGGCCGGGGAACACCATGCTTGGCGCCGCACATCGGCGCGGCGATAGGCCAGCGCCCCAGGCATTGGCGTGGAACATCGGCACCACCGGCAGCGAAGTGGTGTCGGGATCGACGCAGGATCGAACACGCTCCGGATTCGATGACCACCATCGAATGGATCACGTTCGAGCGGTGGGAATAGACGACACCCTTGGGGTTTCCCGTCGTGCCGGAGGTGTAGCACATGCCGGCGGCGGTGTTCTCGTCGAAGCTCTTCCAGGCGAAGTCGTCGTCGACCTCGTTCAGCCAGTCCTCGTAGGCGACGGCGTTGCGCAGGCTGGTCTGCGGCATGTGCGCCCCGTCGGTGAGCACCACGAAGCGCTCCACCATCGGCAGCTTGTCCTGCAGCTTCTCCAAGAGCGGCACGAAGGTGAGGTCGATCAGCATCATGCGGTCTTCCGCATGATTGGCGATCCAGGCGATCTGCTCGGGGAAAAGGCGCGGGTTGAGCGTGTGATAGACGGCGCCGATGCCGGTGATGCCGTACCAGGCCTCGAGGTGGCGCCAGGTGTTCCAGGCCACCGTGCCGATACGGTCGCCGAGCTTGATGCCGTCCTTCTCCAGCCGCTTGGCGACACGCAGCGCATTGCGGCGGATCGCGGCATAGTTGGTCTCGACGATCGGCCCCTCGATGGAGCGCGAGATCACCTTGCGATTGGCGTGGTAGAGCCCCGCATGGTCGATGATCTTGGAGATGAGCAGCGGCCAGTCCTGCATCAGACCGAGCATGGGTTTCCTCCGGAGCCTATTGCGATCGCCGATCCTGGCCGGCTGTCGGGCCGAAACCTAGTGCAGGAGGCCGAGCCCCGTCCACTATGGGGATTTACGCCGTTCGGCAGGGGCTCCAGCCGGCGCCCGGAAGATCGCGCCCCGCCGGCCCTGCGGGTCTTCACAGCTTGCCGTTGAACCCGGCGGGTCACATCGCTATGGTCCGCCGCGCCTGCTTCGCCAGGGCCCTCCACGGCCTGTCGCTCCAGGATCTTGGGTCGTCGTCTAACGGTAGGACTCGGGTTTTTGGTACCCGCTATCTAGGTTCGAATCCTAGCGACCCAGCCATTGATGTAAGATATTGATTTTGTTGAGAACAATTTAGAAACAGTGGCAGTCAATAGTAGCAGTTTCGCGGGTCATCCCGATCTGCGTTGGACCTGTATCCCCTTCTGCCCAAAAGCCCGTATGATCGACTTGCCCCTCCCTGTAGTTCAGCACATCGAATATGAGCGAAACTGACCGACGACTTAAGGACCACCTGAACACCAATCAGGTTATGCGTGAGCGTATGTGCGCGGAGATGCTGGCTGCGCTAGAAGGTTACTCTGATGTGAGACCTCGGCTGCCTAAGGGCGGTCCGGACGGTGGCCAAGATATGCAAGCGCTCTTCAACGCTTCCGTATGTTACGGAGCTGTGGGGTTTGTGAATGATGCGGCCGATCTGGCCCAGCATCGGAATAAGGTCAACAAAAAATTCAAAGCCGACCTTGCGAGCGCGGTAGCTGATCGCGGCTCAACAAGCGCGTTAACGGGGTTTGTCTTTTTTACCAATGTTGCTCTGACTCCGGCGATAATAAGTAAACTTAAGAAGGCGGCCTATGACCGCAAAATCATTCACTGCGAGATATTCGATAGAGAGCGTATTCGACTATTTCTAGATTCGAATCGAGGCTATGCAATTCGATTGAGATATCTTGGCATTTCCATGAACGACGCCGAGCAACTGGATTTTTTTGGTGCTTTAGCGGACAATTTGAATGCGACATTTGGAGCCGGGATATCGACGCTTGAGCGGACTTCAAGAAGAGTGCAGTTTTTGCTTGAAGCGCAACTGCATCTTGATTCACTTACTGTTTTAGTAAAACTTAATAACTCTATATGGAGCGTATCGGAAGCCGAATTTCTATTTCAAACGCAGATGCTTTTGCAGGTGAATAGTGATGGTCTAGTTGGATTCTTCTTCGGTGGAGGCAACGAGCCGATCGTCGAAACCTTAGAGCAGTTCAAAAAGAAATCAAGCAATTGGCCAGATAACGGAAGATTTGAGTATGGCTTCAGCTGGACTATCCCTGAGACACCGCAACATGAGCGCTTTGTTGGAAGTGGAATGGGTTGGGAGAAACCAGCAAACCATCAAGAAGAGAAAGCTCATTTCTGCGCAAGATTTCATCAGTCAGAGGGCATCTTTGAGATAGATAAGGATTACCAAACCTTTAGTCCAATCAAAAGGCCATTTCTAGAGCGGCATTACCCATACTGCAAACTGATTGAACTCGACGGATGTCATGTTCTTTTCGATTGCAATGAGAAAATGGCTCAAGGCATTGAAAGCATCCAAATTTTCGCAAATGGATACGAAGTATTGAAACTGTCGAAGGATGAATGGCGGTTGGAGCAGGGGAAGATCGATTATTTTATGCTGCCTAAGGAGGCGCACCAGAACGAAACTTGGGCAAACTGGGTTCGTCTGAGGCCGAAACATCTAGCCTCGAGTTTCTCGATTGATATGACCAGTCGCACCCCGCGTCGTTATGATTGGGTCTAATCCACCCGAACTAACAACCCGGTGCGTTGACAGTCGCTCTGCACCAAAAGGAAGACCCTCAGACAATCCCATAGACCCCAATAGGTGATCCGAGAGCGGCCCGACACTGGCGACAGTGGCGCTTCCGGTGATGCCGCAGACGGTGACGAGAAGCCGCCCGATGATCGGGTGCGTGGCCTCGAATGCGTCGATGCGCTCAGAGACGCGCCGGGTGACGGTTGAGCATTCGAGGATGAGGGCGAGATCATCGCCGGAGACGAGTTGGAATTGCATGTGATCCCCTCAGGTTTGAATAACCGGGAGAGCCTGATTTCTTATTCACGTCGCGTCTAATGAATTTCAGAGGTGAAATAATGCGTTACTTATTTTAGAGGTCAATTTTGGCAGCGAACAAGCCGCTACGAAAACAACGGGGCGTCGCAGGACGCGTTGTTCCTATCTCGCAGATTGGCTCGATCACATAGTAAACGTAGCCGCGTGATCGCATGCATG
Organism: Phreatobacter sp.; assembly: GCA_965284145.1. GTDB lineage: Bacteria > Pseudomonadota > Alphaproteobacteria > Rhizobiales > Phreatobacteraceae > Phreatobacter. Next base: position 241,587 of record CBDIRH010000003.1, on the reverse strand, counting down.
CCTGAAAGACCAGATGTAGCCTTGTGAATTGGCTCATCTCGCGCCTGTAGTCCTCCCACTCACCACCGGGTCTTAGCCGGAAAAACTCAATCTGACAGTTTGCATGGTGCCTCTCGCGAGCCTCGACTAGCCCGAAATAGCCCATCACTCCGCCTGCGATCAGAACCACAAACACGCCAATCGTTCTAACCATTCAATCGTCCCTCAAAGGCGTCGAGGACCGCGGCCCTGTCTTGCCCATACAGAGCTCAGCACGCCGCTTGATCCATCCGGAGGCATAGACGCCGCGTTGCCCGACTTGCTGCCACACGGCCTCATTGTTGCGAACGCAGTAGGTGCCCCACCAGCCGCCCGCCTGTCCATGCTCGCTTAGCCATACCTGTCGCTCGGAGCCGCGCTTGTGCGCCCAACGCCCGCCCACCCTCTGGAGTGCGCTTAGAAGCCGGGGATGGTCCTGAGGGCTGGCGATGATGCCGCCCTGAATGTGCAGCCTGCCGCCATCGTTGGTATCGAGATCCCCCAAGCCTCTGAATCATCTGGACAGTTCGCATCGGCGCATTGGTTGCGCCCGGATCGTCTGCTGAATGGTCGGCTCGGGCCCGGCTCGCGGCGGCTCGCAAGAAAGTGAAGGTCGCTCGTGCGGAAGCGGGTTGTGTCCGCGGCGCGACAAAGATCGACTTGGGTCCAGACAAGAGGCCGCCCAAGGCCCGGCTGAAACGGGAGGCTGCGCGTGGCGAAGCTCAACATCAACGGCCAGACGGTCGAGATCAGCGCGGCGGATGACACGCCGCTTCTGTGGGCCCTGCGCGAGCAGGCGGGCCTTACCGGCACCAAGTACGGCTGCGGCATCGCCGCCTGCGGGGCCTGCACCGTCCATATCGACGGGCAGGCGGTGCGCGCCTGCGCCCTGCCGCTGAGTGCTGTCTCCGCGGACCAGAAGATCGTCACCATCGAGGGCCTTTCGACCGAACGGCATGCATCCGGTGCAGGTTGCCTGGCGTGACCTCGACGTGCCGCAGTGCGGCTACTGCCAGTCGGGCATGATCATGGCCGCTGCGGCGCTGCTGGCCGAAAAGCCGAACCCGACCGACGCTGACATCGACGCGGCGATGACCAACATCTGCCGCTGTGGCACCTACAACCGCGTCCGCGCCGGCATCAAGCAGGCCGCGGCGAACCGCCAGGGCTGAGGGAGGCGACCATGACGCTCATCGAGACCTCACCCTCCCGCCGCACGGTCCTGAAGGCCGCCGCAGGGCTCGCCGTCGGCTTCCATCTGCCATCCGGCGTACTGGCGCAGCCCGCTGCGGCGCCGGCGACGCCCGAGATCAATGCCTGGGTGGTGATCCGCCCCGACGACACGGTCGTGCTGCGAATGGCCCGCTCCGAGATGGGGCAGGGGACCCGCACCGGCCTTTGCCAGATGATCGCCGAGGAGTTGCACTGCGACTGGTCGAAGATCGTCACCGAATATGTAACCCCCGGCCAGTCGCTAGCCCGCAACCGCGCCTGGGGCGCCTTCCTGACCGCCGGCAGCCAGGGCATCCGCCAGAGCCAGGACTATGTGCGCAAGGGCGGCGCCGCAGCGCGGATCATGCTGATCCAGGCGGCAGCGGAGGCCTGGGGCGTGCCGGCAACCGAGTGCCGCGCCAAGGACAGCGTCATCACCCACGCCGCTTCCGGCCGGTCGGTCCGTTACGGCCAGGTGGCGGCCGCGGCAGCGCGCCTGGCGCCGCCCGCCAACGTTCCGCTGAAGGACCCGAAGGACTGGACCGTCATCGGCACGTCGGTGAAGCGTCTCGACACGGCCGCCAAGACCACCGGCGCGCTCGTCTACGGTTCCGACCTCAAGATGCCGGGCATGCTCGTGGCCGTTCCCAAGGAATGTCCGGTGTTCGGCGGCAAGGTCGCCTCCTTCGACGCGGCCAAGGTCTCGTCCATGCCGGGCGTGCGCCACGTGCTGAAGGTCGGCGATACCGCCGTGGCCGTGGTCGCCGACACCTTCTGGCAGGCCAAAACGGCGCTCGACGCGCTGCCGGTGACCTGGGACTACGGGCCGAACCGCAACGTGTCCTCGGCGACCATCGAGGCGCGGCTGCGCGAGGGGCTCGATGCTTCGGAGGCCTTCGTCGGCAACACCAATGGCGACGCACGCGCTGCCATCGCCGGGGCCGCCCGCAAGGTCGAGGCGGTCTATGCCTACCCCTTCCAGAACCATGCTCCGATGGAGCCGATGAACGCCACGGTGGTTTGGACGCCGACCCGCTGCGACGTCTGGTGCCCGACGCAGAACGGCGAGGCCGCGCTCGCCGCGACCGCCCAGGCGGCCGGCCTGCCGCAGACCGCCTGCGACGTGCACCAGGTCGATCTCGGCGGCGGCTTCGGCCGGCGCACGACCCACGACTGGCTCATCCAGGCGGTGACCATCGCGAAACAGGTGCCCGGCGTCCCGATCAAGACGCAATGGACCCGCGAGGAGGACATGGTGCAGGGGCGCTACCACCCCGTGACCATGTGCAAGCTCACCGGCGGCCTCGACGCGCAGGGCAATGTGGTCGGCCTCCACATGCGCATCTCCGGCCAGTCGATCCTCTCCTACGTCTTTCCCACGGCGCTGCAGAGCGGACGCGATCCCGTGCAGTTCCAGGGGCTCAATGCCGGCGGCAACGACAGCCAGATCGGCTATTCGTTCCCCAACCTGCTGATCGACCACGCCATGCGGAACACCCACGTGCCGCCGCACTTCTGGCGGGGCGTGAACCACAACCAGAACGCCATCTACCTCGAGTGCTTCCTCGACGAACTCGCCCATGCGGCGGGGCAGGATCCCCTCGCATTCCGCCGCAAGCTGATGGGCAACCATCCCAAACACCTCGCGGTGCTCAACGCCGTCGCCGAGAAGATCGGCTGGGACAAGCCGCCGCCGGCGGGTGTCCACCGCGGCATCGCCCAGCAGATGGGTTTCGGCAGCTACGTCGCCGCTGCCGCCGAGGTTTCGGTCGACGCCCAGGGGCGGTTGAAGATGCACCGGATCGTCGCCGCCACCGATTGCGGCTATGCCGTCAACCCGCGGCAGATCGAGATGCAGGTGGAGGGGTCCTTCGTCTACGGCCTGTCGGCGCTGCTCTACGGCGCCTGCACCGTCAAGGACGGCCAGATCGTCGAGACCAATTTCGACAGCTACAACGTGCTGCGCATGGACGAGATGCCGCAGGTCGAGACCATCGTCATGCCCTCCGGCGGGTTCTGGGGCGGTGTCGGCGAGCCGACCATCATGGTCGCCGCGCCGGCCGTGCTGAATGCGATCTTTGCCGCCACAGGCAAGCGCATCCGCTCGGTGCCGCTGAAGGACCAGGACCTCAGACGGGCGTGACGGCCTTCCGCGCTGCGCTTGCCCTTCTCCTGCTCGCCGGCCCTGCCTCGGCTCAGGGGATGGTCCCTTTCGTCGTGTCCGGCGACGCTGTGGAGGCGCCGCTCGCTGGGCTCGTCGGCGATGCGACGCGCGGCGCCCGTATCGTGCGCAACCGGGAGACGGCCAATTGCCTCATCTGCCACACGATTCCGGATCCATCAGAGCCGTTCATGGGTGAGGTGGGACCGCCTCTCGCCGGTGTCGGGACGCGTCTGACGCCGGGCCAGATCCGTCTGCGGCTGGTCGACCCGACCCTTGTGAACCCGGCGGCGGCGATGCCGGCCTATCATCGGGTCGAACGCCTGGTTCATGTCGAGATGCGCTACCGCGATCGACCCGTCCTGTCCGCCCAGGAGATCGAGGACGTGGTCGCCTACCTGTCCGCGCTGAAGGAGTGACCGTGATGACGCTGCCTCCGTCCCACCACAGAGCACCGCACCTCACTCGCCGCGGCGCCCTCGCCGCAGCGGCGGCGACCGCCCTCCTGCCGCGCCGTGCAACTGCGCAATCGTCGGCCAGGGAAAGCTTCGCTGAGGCGGAGCGCGCCATTCTCGCCGGGCGCACGCCGATATCGGCCGGGCTGGCGCTCGACATGCCGCCACTGTCGGAGAACGGCAACTCGGTGGACGTCGCCATCGCCGTCGACAGCCCGATGAGTGCCGAGGACCACGTCGTCCGCGTGCACATCCTGGCCGAGAAGAACCCTTTCCCGCGGGTGGCCGCGTTCCACCTCGGCCCGCGCGCCGGTCGGGCGGAGGTCGCCACGCGAATCCGCCTCGCCGAGACGCAGACCATCCTCGTGCTGGCCGAGACGAGCCGCGGCATCGTCCATCGCGGCGGCCGCGAGGTCATCGTCATCCTCGGCGCCTGCGTGGACGGAGGCTGAGCCATGGCGAACGCAACGCTTCCTGCCCGCATCACCATGCCCGAGCAGGCGCGTCGCGGCGAGGTCATCGCCATCCGCGTCCTCGCCCGCCATCCCATGGAGCGCGCCATCGACGCACCGGGGCTGCGACCCGTCGCGCGCAAGATCATCCACACGCTGCGCGTCACCTATGGCGGCGCCGAGGTCTTCCGCATGGAACTGTCGCCGGGGATCGCCGCCAATCCCTATGTGGCCTTCACCACGGTTGCCACCGAGACCGGCGAACTGGTCTTCGAGTGGATCGAGGATGGCGGGGTCACCTATGAGCGGCGGCAGCAGTTGACCGTGACATGAGAGGGCTTCGCGCGCTTGTCGTCGTCCTCGCGTCGACCGCCGCGACCGCCGGCGAGGTGCGCGCCCCTGCAAGTTTCCTCTCCCCCGAGTTGCGCGCTCTGCAGGACGATCCCTCGCGCCACCCCGGCTGGTTGTGGATCGACGCCGGCGAGGCGCTCTGGCGCAGCGCTCCCCCGACCGGTCGACCGTCCTGCCAGGGATGCCACGGCGACATCCAGGCAATGCGGGGCGTTGCCACTCGCTATCCCGCGGTGGCGCCGTCCGGTGACCTCGTCAATCTCGAGGGGCGCATCGAGGCTTGCCGGTCGGAGAAGCAGCAGGCGCCGGCCTTCGGCTACGAGAGCGAGGACCTGCTCTCCCTCACGGCGGCGATCGCCCTGCAGTCCCGCGGCTTGCCCCTGTCTGTCGCGACGGAGGGAGCGGCCGCCCGCTTCGTCGCGGAGGGACGGCGCCTCTACGAGACACGCATGGGGCAGCTCAATCTCTCCTGCGGACAGTGCCATGACGACAATGTCGGCCGAAGGCTGAGGGGCGACGTCATCTCCAGCGGCGTCGGCACGGGCTATCCGGCCTACCGACTGGAGTGGAACGCGATGGGCTCGTTGCACCGGCGGCTCCGCGCCTGTTCGCTGGGTGTGAGGGCGACGCAGTTCGACTACGGTTCCAGGGAGTATCTCGCGCTGGAGCTCTACCTCGCGGTGCGCGCCAGGGGCCTGCCGGTCGAGACGCCGGGTCTGCGTCGCTAGTCGCGCCGCCGCGGCGATGCCCGCCGTCAGTGATCGGACGCAACTGTCGGCCACAATCCTCTCCGCCTTGAAAAAATCTGTCCTGCGGGAACCCTTCGCCGACGATCGCGTTAGAGGCGCGTCAAAGGTGCCAAGGGGGATGGCATGGTCGACAGTTTTCTCTCGAAGGATCTGCTCAGGGCACTCGACACGTTCATCAGCGACCAGCACCCGGATCTGACCCGGTACGATGCGCTTCGGCTGGCATTCCATGATTGGGCTGTCGAGCACGGATATCTCGACACACCGCTCAACGAAGCCGAGGTGTTTCCGCGCGGCCGCCGCGACAGCGTGCCGAAGCAGGACCGCCGGACGGCCGGCGAGATGCTCGATCGGTTCATTCACGAGAAACGCCGGGACGAGCCCTCCAGGGAATAGAGCTCCAGGACAGGCGGATGGCCTGTCCTCGCAAGGGCTGATCGGCGCCGGCACACCCAGGCGGTTCTTGACAGGGTCATTGCCTGCTCTGGGCCGCCTCCAGCGGCGCAACCTCGACTGCATCTGGACCTTCGTCGGTCATACGGGCGTCGCGCGACAGGAGGCTGTAGGCCACCGGCACCACATAGAGCGTCAGCAGCGTGCCGAAACTCATGCCGCCGACAATCACCCAGCCGATCTGTGATCGGCTTTCCGCGCCCGCTCCCGTTGCCAGCGCGAGCGGAACGGCGCCGAGAACCATGGCTCCGGTCGTCATCAGGATGGGTCGCAGGCGCAGCACAGAAGCCTCGACCAACGCCTCGACCTTGTCGCGGCCTTCCTCACGCAGCTGGTTGGCGAACTCGACGATGAGAATGCCGTGCTTGGTGATGAGGCCGATGAGGGTCACAAGGCCGATCTGGCTGTAGACGTTGAGCGTGCCCCCGGTCACCGCCAGGGCGACCAGCGCTCCGGTGATCGACAGCGGCACCGACACCATGATGACGAAGGGGTCGATGAAGCTCTCGAACTGCGCTGCCAGCACGAGGTAGATGAAGCCGAGCGCGAGCAGGAAAACCAGGGCGATGCTGGCGCCGGACTGGCGGAATTCGCGGCTCTGGCCGCCGTAGTCGATCTGCACCGTTGAGGGGAGAACCTCGCGCGCTGCGGTCTCGAGCGCCGTGAGGGCATCGCCCAGCGAGTAGCCGGGCGCGGGCGTCGCGGTGATCGTGGCGGCGCGCAGCTGGTTGAAGCGGTTGAGCTCGCGCGGCGCGATGGTTTCCGTCGTCGTCACGACGCTGGAAAGCTGGACGATCTCGCCCCGCGACGAGCGGACGTAGATGGTGCTCAACACGTCCGGAGTCGCTCGCTCGGCGTCGGCCACCTGCACCACGACGTCATACTGCTCGCCGTTCATGGTGAAGCGCGTCACCTGCCGCCCGCCGAGGAGCGACTCCAGCGTGCGGCCGATGACCTCGATGGAGAGGCCCAGATCGGCGACGCGCTGGCGGTCGATGCCAACCCGGATCTGCGGCTTGTTGAGCACGAGGTCGCTGTCGAGATTGGCGAGCGCCGGCGAGCGTGCGGCCGCCTCGAGGACGCGGTCCGAATAGGTCTTCAGCGTCGCGTAGGGCTCCGAGGTGCGGATGATGAACTCGACTGGCGTATTGCCGCGCCCGCCGCCTCCGAGGGAGGGTGGATTGGCAGCAAAGATGCGAATGCCGGCGATCTTCTGGAGCTCCCGGTTGAGCTCGGCGACGATCTGCTGTTGCGTCTTGCTGCGCTCCTCCCACGGCTTCAGCCGTGCGATCACGATGGCGCGGGTCACATCCGGGAAGCCGACGATGGTGAAATAGGCCTGCACGTCCGGATGGGCCGCCAGGACCGGTTCGATGCGTCGGGCGTAGTCGGCGGTGAAGGCGAGGGTCGCGCCCTCGGGCGCCGCGCCCGCAGCCCGCACCGTCCCCTGGTCCTCGACCGGGGCCAGTTCCGACCGGAGGGTCGAGAAGGCGACACCGCCCGCAACCGCCGTGACGAGAGCGATGGCGATCACCACCCAGCGCGCCGCGAGCGCCGCGTCGAGCGACCGCCGGTAGCCTGTGGTCATGGCCGTGAAGCCGCGCTCCAGCAGGTTGTAGATGCGCCCATGGCTTTCCTGCCGCTTCAGGAGCTTGGCGCACATCACCGGCGTCAGCGTCAGGGCGACGAAGCCCGAGACCACAACGGCGCCCGCGAGGGTCAGGGCGAACTCGATGAACAGCTTGCCGATCCGCCCCGTGGCGAAGGCCATGGGTGCATAGACGGCGACGAGGGTCAGCGTCATCGCGATGACGGCGAAGGCGATCTCGCGGATGCCGCGGATGGCGGCCGCCGTCGGCGCCATGCCCTCCTCGATGTGGCGATAGATATTCTCCACGACGACGATGGCGTCATCGACGACGAGGCCGATGGCGAGCACCAGAGACAGCAGGGTCAGTGTGTTCACTGTGAAACCGAACATCAGCATCAGCGTGAAGGCGCCGATGAGCGAGATCGGGATGGTGACAAGCGGGATGAGGGTGGCGCGGAAGGACCGCAGGAACAGGACGATGATCAGCACCACCAGGGCGATGGCCTCGGCAATGGTGGTGTAGACCGCGGAGATCGAGCGTTCGATGAAGACGGAGCTGTCGAACGATACCGCAAGCCGCATCCCGGCCGGCAGGTCCTCGGTTATGGCGGGCAGCGCGCGCGTCACCCCCGCCGAAACGTCGAGGGGGTTGGCCGTGGCCTGTTTCACGACCCCGAGCGTGACCGACGGGATGCCGCCGAACCAGGCGGAGGTGCGACGATCGCGCGGACCGATCTCGACCCTGGCGACATCGCCGAGGCGGACGACGAAGCCGTCGGCGTCGCGGAGCACGATCTGGCGAAACTGCTGCGGCGTCGTGAGCCCGGTCTGCGACAGGACGGTGAACTCCCGGCTCTGGCTCTCCACCAGGCCGGCGGGGATGTCGACGTTCTGCGACCTCAGCGCGGCTTCCACCTCCTGGACCGTGAGCTGGTAGGCGGCGAGCCGCGCCCGGTCGATCCACACCCGCATCGCATAGGTGCGCTGTCCCTGGATGCGCACCTCCGAGACGCCGGTCACCGTCTGGATCCGGTCGACGATGAAGCGGCTGGCGAAATCGGTCAGTTCGAGCGCACTCAGGCCCTGGCCCGTCAGCGACAGATACATGACCGGCTGCGCGTCGGCCTCCACCTTGGCGATGATCGGCTCGTCGATCTCGTCGGGCAGGCGCCCGCGCACGCGCGAGACGCGGTCGCGTACGTCGGACGCCGCCACGTCAGGATTGATTTCCGGGCGGAAGCGGACGGAGATGCTGCTGGTCTGCTGGCGACTCTGCGAGGTGATGATCTCGATGCCCTCGATGCCGGCGATCGAGTCCTCCAGCACCTGGGTGACCTGCGTCTCCATGATCTCGGCGCTCGCGCCCTGGTAGGTCGTCCGCACGGAGACCACGGGCTCGTCGATGTTGGGGTACTGGCGGACCGAGAGCCGCGTGTAGGACACCGCGCCGATCAGCACGACGAGGATGCTCAGGACCGTCGAGAAGACCGGCCGGCGGACGAAGACCTCGAAGGGGTTCATGGCTCAGGTCCGCCCTGGCGACGCCTCAGCTGCGCCTGCGGGGGCAGCCGGGCGAGGGGGCGGAGCTGACGGCTGACTCACCGAGACGCGGGCCCCGTCACGCAGACGGACCTGTCCCGCGACGACCACCTGGTCGCCCGCCTTCACACCCTGGGTGATCTCGACCTTGCCATCGAAACGCCTGCCCGTCGCAACGACCTTCATGGCCGCACGACCGTCGACAATGAGATAGATCGCCGACTCCTGCCCCGTGGCCGAGGCGACGAGGGCCGCCTCCGGAACGACGACGGCATCGTCCCGCTCCGCGACAGTCAGCGCCACCCGGGCAAAGAGGCCCGGACGCAGGGTCCGGTCGCTGTTGGCGATGGTCGCCCGCAAGCGCAGGGCCCGGCCGGTGGCATTCACCACGGGGTCGATCGCATAGACCTCGCCGACGAACCGCCTGTCCGGAAAGGCATCGACCCTGACATCGACGGACTGTCCCGTGCGCACCGATGCCAGGAAAAGCTCGGGAATTGAAAAGTCGACCTTGATGGGATCGAGGCCCGTCAGTGTCGTGATCGCCTCGCCGGAGGGATGATCGCGCCGACACTGGTGCTGCGCAGGCCAACAACCCCCTTGAAGGGAGCGGACAGGGTCAGCTGGCCGAGCTTTGTCTCGGCGGCAGCTACATTCGCGCGCGCCACCGCAAGCTGTGCGGTCGCCTGCTCCAGGGCGACCTGGGTCCCCGCCCCCCGCTGCACGAGGGTCTGGCTGCGGTCATAGACATCCTGCGCCAGCGACAGGTTGGCCTGCGCCTGCTGCAGTTCGGCGCGGGCGATGACGGGATCGAGTTCCACGAGCCTGGCGCCGGCCTCGACCTCCTGCCCTTCCCGGAAATAGAAGGCGACGATCCGACCGGCAACCTCAGGCGCGATGGAGATCTGTTCGTTGGGGGCCAGGGTGCCGAGAGCCTCGACCTGATCCGCCACGCGCTCCGTCGCGGCCTTGACCACCTCCACCGGCACCCCGGCCTGCTGTGTGGCCTGAGCCGCCCGTTGGCCATCGCCCGGCCGGAATCCGATCCATGCGGGCCTGAACCAGGAGAGAGCTCCGATCGACAGGCCGAGGACAGCCAACAGGGTGATGATTGGCAGCCGAAACCGCGACGCGGGCGTCCTGGAGGAGGCCATTGGTGTCCCTTCGTGTCAGTGGCTTCAAGCCGAAGCGACACGCCCGGGCTGAGGCTTCGCCGCGGCGGCGAACGCCACCCGCACCAACACGCGCGACCGCGACGGGTTCCACGGAACACGCGCGGCAACGTGCTGCACCCCCCAGGCAGTGAGCATTGGTGGCCCGGTTGTGGACGGGCACCTGTCGCACGCCCGCTCCGCGCTGCTTCGGCGGTGCACCCTCCCGAAGCGGAACCTTTGGCGTCCCCGTGGCGTTTTCCAGCCATTCCACGGCTTGTCCGGCGCTTTTCTTGCCAGCCGTCTCACTGGGAACGACACCGATGACAGGGCTCCGATCACTCGGCGCTGCGGTGGGGATTTTCTCCGTCGTGGCCGCCACCGCTATGCCGACCGCCGCGGCCACGGGCGCCAAGGTCTGCACCAGCGAGACCCACCTTCGTGCCATGCTGTCCCGTACCGGCCAGCCGGCCTCCGACCGGGTCATGGCGCTGGTGGAGGGCAACCTGCCGCTCTACGCCGTCGATCTGTCGCTGGACGACAGCCTGAAGGGCGAGGTTGCCTCGCAGCAGATGGACATCATGCGTTCGGTGGCACGCGAACTCGGCTTCGCCCAGGACGAACCGACGCCGGTGGCCGCCGAGTAGACGCGTCGCCTGAATCTTGCGGGGATTGTCAGCGCGCGCAGATGCGGAAGTCGTCGCCCTGCCAGCAGGCGCCGTCGCGCTGCGAGCGGCACGCCGTTCCCCAGCGTGAATTGATCCCGTCTCGGGTAAGGCCGCGCACCTCGGCGAGGCCGGGCTCGATGACCGACACCGACACCATGGAGATGCTGCCGAACAGCATGCCCTGACCTCCGCCCCGCGGCGACAGGGTGAAGGAGCCGTCGCGGCCATCGGGAGAGAAGTCGCAGGTGCGGTCCAGCACCACGCGCCCCGCCTGCTCGATCCGGCAGCCGGCATCCCGCGCCTCGGCGGCAGCGGGCAGAACACAGAGGGCGGCGAGAAGAACAAGGCGCGATGTCATGCGAGGCTCCTGAAGGCGGACACTGGCGATGCCGCAGGATGCTGCCAAGGGCAAGCGGGGTTCGTTCGACGGGGCGTCAGGCCGGGCAGGCCGCGGAGTGGCGGGCCGTCTTCTGCCAGTAGTCGACGATCGTGCCGATCATGGCACGATAGCCGTCGAGCGAGACCGGCTTGTAGAACATGGCGTTGGCGCCGAACTCGTAGGCCCTGTCCACCGCGGACTTCGCGGTATCCCCGGAGATGACCACAACCGGGATATGGCGGGTCGATTCGTCACCGCGCAACGCCCTGAGGAAGTCGAATCCGTCCATCGCCCCCAGACGCAGATCCAGGATGATGATGTCCGGATCTTCCGTCAGGGCCGGATTGTCTCCCCGCGCCTCGGTGAAATGCAGGCGAGCCAGGGCCTCCTCGGCGGTGCTGAAGGTCTCGAACGAGCAGTCGGGAATCCGCTCCTCGAAGAACTGCAACATGAAACCGATGTCATGCAGTTCGTCATCGATGATCATGAGGCGTGTCAATTGCCGCATGTCCGTCTCCGGCCAGCAACGAGAGGATGTTCGGGAACGCAACGGAGACCATGGGCGTCGCAAGGCATGTCGACGCACCACCGTTACGATAGAGCGCTGGTCGGTGCGACACAACGGGCCGCAGACGAAGTCGCGATAAATTTAGCAAGACACTTGTCGCGCAACGAGCAGCACATGCACTTCGCTGCCCCTGACATAAGGTCAACTTTGAACGTTGCAGGCCGATCCAGCGTCTTCCTGCAGGACGTCTCTCGCCGCGGTCTCGGATCGTTGACCGGCGAGGGCGCCAACACGAGGCACACGGCGATTGCGTGAAGAATTCGCGGCCATCCCCATTGCCAAGGCGCGAGGAAGATTCTTCACTCGCATCCAAGTGCAGGTGCAGGGGGCTTCCGTGTTCGTGTTGATCAGGCAGGTGGATGGCATGTCGCGGAAGGCGCCTTATCTCGCGGCCGCAGCCTTGGCGTCGCTGCTAATGGCCGGATGTGCCTCGGCACCGCAGGCCCCCCAGGTCCAGGCGCCGCGGGCTCCGGCACGCGTCGCCGCGGCCTATCCGGTGACGGCGCTGGTGGGGAACTGGGGCGTCGCCAGCTTCCGCGAGGATCGCGACCGGCCGCGGACCGAGTCCATGGCACGCCAGCACTGCCGGCTTCCCTATGTCATCACCAAGGGCCCGACGGACGGCGTCATGATGCACGTGGCCGATGACGCCCAGCTCTATGAGCTGACGTTGAAGGGGAGCGCCGACGGCAAGACCTATCTCGGCTTCGATGCGCCGCCCGGACACCCGCAGGACCGCGAGATTCTCTCGCTCACCGAGAACGAGATCATCATGCGCTTCGTGGCGCCGGACGTGCACGCCCGCTATGGCACCTTCGTCTATGTGCGCTGCCCGGGCGGTGCCGCGACGGCCCGGCGCTAGTCACACCGGAGCGACAGCAGGACCCCCTCCATGATTCAACGCGCCGCTCGCCTTGCCGTTCTCCTCGCCGCGTTCGTGCCGGCTGTCGCCTTCGGCCAGGCGGCTTCGCCGGCCGCCATGCGCGAGACCATGTCCATCGGCGACGAGCCGGGGCGCGTCTCGACCGAGGAGGTCATCATCCGCGAGGGTGCGTTCGCCAGGCAGCTGGTGTTCTTCCGCTCAACGGAGGCGCCGGGAACCCTGGTCATCCATTCGGCCGAGCGCTTCCTCTATGTCGTGCTCGGCAACAACCGGGCCTTGCGCTACGGCATCGGCGTCGGTCGCGAAGGCTTCACCTGGTCCGGCCTCGTCCGCATCTCCCGCAAGGCCGAGTGGCCGGACTGGACCCCGCCGCCCGAGATGATCCAGCGGCAGCCCTACCTGCCGCGCTTCATGGCGGGCGGGCCGGGCAATCCCATGGGGTCGCGGGCTCTCTACCTCGGCTCAACCGTCTATCGCATCCATGGCACGAACCAGCCGGAGACGATCGGCCACGCCGTGTCGTCGGGCTGCTTCCGCCTCGCCAATGGCGACGTGATCGACCTCTATTCGCGCGTGCCGGTCGGCACCAAGGTCATCATCCGCCACGCTGCCGCCCTTTGACCAGGCCCGCCGCTTCGGGGAACAGAACCATGCTGAAGACCGTCCCGTTCTCCGCCGGCCGCCGCTGGCTGGCCGCTGCCGCCCTGTCGATCTGCATCGGGGCGGGCGCCGCCTCCGCCGGAACGCTCGACACGGTGAAGCAGCGCGGCACGCTGAACTGTGGCGTCAGCCAGGGGCTGGCGGGGTTCTCCGACCGCGACGGCCAGGGCGTATGGAACGGCTTCGACGTGGACTTCTGCCGGGCGGTCGCCGCCGCCGTGCTCGGCGATCCCGCCAAGGTGACCTTCGTGCCGCTGTCGGCGACCGAGCGCTTCGAGGCGCTGAAGGCGGGCCGCATCGACATCCTGTCGCGCAACTCGACCTGGACCCTGGAGCGCGAGGTGTCCCTCGGCCTCCTCTTTGCCGGCATCACCTATCATGACGGCCAGGGCTTCATGGTCCTCAGGCGTCCCGCCATCACCTCCGCGCTGGAACTGGATGGCGTCGGGGTCTGCGTGCAGGAGGGCACCACCAGTGCTCTCAACGTGGCGGACTATTTCCGCGCCAACTCGATGAAGCTGACGCTCCACACGCTTCCGACTTCGGCCGAGGCGCTGAAGGCGCTCGAATCCGGGCGTTGCGACGTCCTGACCACGGACCAGTCGGCGCTGTTCGCCGAGCGACTGAAGCTGGCGAAGCCCGGCGAGGCGGTGATCCTGCCAGACGTCATCTCGAAGGAACCGCTTGGGCCAGTCACCCGTGCCGACGATCTCGTTTGGTACAACATCGTCAAATGGGTGAACTTCGCTCTCGTCAATGCCGAAGAGCTCGGTATCTCCCGCGCCACCGTCGACGAGGCACTGCGGTCGGCGAAGCCCGACGTGCGCCGGTTCGTCGGCGCGGAAGCCGGCCTCGGCTCGAAGCTCGGGCTCGACGATGCCTTCGCTGTCAGAGCGATCAGGGCGGTCGGAAACTACGCCGAGGTCTATGAGCGCAACGTCGGAGCCGGGTCCCGCCTCGGCATCCCGCGCGGCATGAACCAGCTCTGGTCGATGGGCGGCATCCTCTATGCGCCGCCCATGCGCTGACGTAGCGCGGCGCGCCCGTCAGGGCGTCGTGCGCTTGCCGTCGGCGGCGAACTGCCGGAGGTAGGCCGTCAGATTGGCGATCTGCGTCGCATCGCGCAGTCCGACGAAGACCATGCGGGTGCCCGGCGTCACGTTGCGCGGATCCTGGATATAGGTGGCGAAATTCTCCTCCGACCATGTCTTATCCACCACCGCCGGGGTCTTGTAGGCCGGCGAGTAGTTGAAGCCGGCGACAGAGCCCGCGCGCCGGCCGAACAGGCCGTTCAACTGGGGCCCGACAAGATTGCGAGCGTTCTCGCCGATCTGGTGGCAGGCCTTGCACTGGCTGTTGAAGACGCTGGCACCGGCGGTCGGGTCGCCAGCCGTCTGGGCGGAGGCTGCGGAGGACAGGGCGACGAGCATGGCCGCGGCAGCGGCAAGGGAATGGAAGCGCATGGGCTCTCTCGATGGTGGAGCACTGCCCGGGAGCGGGGGACCGCCCGTCAATGAAGGAAACACAGCGACCTCTGGCATGTGCCATGCCGCACAGCCTTGATCTGCCTCAGTGCGCATCCGGCGCGCGCGTGAACTTTTCTTGCGCGTGGGGTTACGCCGACGCCGTCGAACGATTATTTAGCAGACGCGAGATATGTCGGTAGGCGACGCGTTGGCAGGTCCGATCCGCGACCTCGCGCCGGTACTCCAGTGAGGTGATGGCGATGTCGTCGGGCGTTGCTCAGGTGGTGGAAGCGCTGACCGATGCCGAGGATGGCAAGTCCCCGGCACTGGAAACCCTCATGGGCAAGGCGCGGGACGCCAGCGACTTCCTCAAGGCCCTGGCCCACGAAAACCGCCTTCTGCTTCTCTGCCTGCTGTCCGAGCGGGAACGCTCCGTCGGCGAGCTCGAGACGATCCTCGCCCTGCGCCAGCCGACCGTCTCCCAGCAGCTGGCACGGCTTCGCCTCGAGGGGCTGGTCACCACGCGCCGCGACGGCAAGACCATCTACTACAGCCTCGCCAGCGACGATGTGCGCCGGGTGATCGGCGTCGTCTACGACATCTTCTGCGGCGTTCCCCGCACGTCCGCGCATTGACGCCTGCGGCGACCTGCCGGAAGAGCCTTTTCCGCGACCGGTGATAGAATTGCCCCAAGGGACTACGCGAATCACGCGTGGATCGGGGGCACCTTGGACGGCGGGGTGAAAGAACGATCGCTGGCGGTCTATCTCGCAGCCTTCGTCGCGGCCCTGGCGGTGCCGCTGCTGCTGCTCGCCGGTCTGCTGGCCTGGCGCTATGCTCAGGCGGAGCGCGCGCGGCTCGAGGCGGGGGGCCTGCAGCGGGCGGAGAATGTCGCGGCCGAGATCGATCGGCTGCTGTCGTCGCGCCTGGCCATTCTCAGGGTTCTCGCCACGTCGCCAGCCATCGACCGGCGTGATTTCGCCCAGTTCGATCAGCAGGCGCGTGAATTCTCCGGCATGGGCATCGATATCCGGCTACGCGGCCTCGACGGCCAGCTGCTGGTCGACACCAGCCTTCCGCACGGAACGCTCCTGCCGCTCTGGCCGTTGATCGCACCGATGCGCGAGGCCGTGGAGCGCAAGAGCGTCGTGTTTTCCGATCTCTTCGTCAGCCGTGGCACCGGGACCTATGCCGTCGCGATCATGTTGCCGGTCCTGCGTAACGGCGAGGTGGTGGCGCTGGTATCGACGACCTTCAGCCCTGACGTGTTCGCCCGCGTCATGGCCGAGTTCGGCGTTCGCGCCCCCTATTTCGCCTCCCTGACCGACCGCTCGGGCCTCATCATCGCGAGATCCGACAGGCATGCCGAAATGGTCGGACGCCCCCTTGTCGCCTTCGACGCGGCGACCGGGGCTAGCGGCACCTGGCGCGGCACCAATGTCAGCGGTCTCCAGGTGTTCGCCTTCTACATCCGTTCGCCGCTGTCCGGATGGCTGGTGACGCTCGGCGTCGACGAGGCGGCCCTCAACCGATCGCTGTGGCTGTCGGTCGGATGGATGGCGGCGACCGGGCTGCTGCTGGTCTCTGTCGCCATCGGCATGGCCTGGTTCATCGTCGGCCGGCTGGCTGCGGCGAGCCGCGCCATGACCGACGCCGCGGCGGCAGTCGGCCGCGGGCAGCTCACGGTCGTGCCGAAGACGCTTGTGGCCGAGGTGAACCGCGTCGGTGAAGCCTTCGCCCAGACCTCGGTCCGTCTCCATCTGCAGGCGGCGGCGCTGGCAAGGGCCAATCGCGAGCTGGAACAGCGCGTCGAGGAGCGAACCGTCGAGCTCGAGGCGAGCGAGGAGCGCTACCGGCTGCTGGCGGAGAACGCCAGCGATCTCATCATCCTGCGCAACGCCGAAGGGCGCGTGTTCTACGCCTCGCCTTCGGCCCGCAAGCTCCTCGGCTACTCCCAGGACGAGATGCGCGAGGTGAAGCCCTCCGAGATCGTGCATCCGGAGGACTGGCAGCGGGTCGACGCCATCAACCAGGACATCAGCGAGGGCAAGGACCTCGGCTTCAGCATCCACCGCCTGCGTCACAAGGAAGGCCACTGGGTGTGGATCCAGGCCGCCTACAGCCGGATCGCCGGTGTGGGACCGGACGAACCCAACATCATGGTCGTCGTCCGCGACGATACCGAGCGCCAGGAGCAGGAGGCCAGGCTGCACCAGTCGAACGAGGCGTTGCGGCAATTCTCCGCCATCGTCTCCCACGACCTGCAGGCGCCGCTGCGGCACATCAACATGTTCTCCGACATGCTGAAGTCCCGCGTCGGCGAGGGCGACCCGCAGGCCGCCGGCTATGCGGCCAGCATCATGGCGAGCGTCGAGCGCATGCAGCGCCTCATCCGCAGCCTGATCGCCTATACCCAGGTCGCCTATGCCTCGGTGAAGCACGACGATGTCGACCTGTCGCGCGTGGTCGCCGACGCGCAGGCCCTGCTCGCGGCGGACATCGAGGCTGCGGGAGCGGAGATCAGGGTCGCCGGCCTGCCGACGGTGGTCGGCGACGCGGAACTGCTCGTCCGGCTGTTCCAGAACCTCATCGGCAATGCGGTCAAGTATCGGGGAGAAGATCCCCTCGTCGTGACGATCCGCGCCCGGCCGGCGGGGCGCTTCTGGGAGCTTGCGGTCGAGGACAACGGCATCGGCATCGACGGCGCCTATGCCGACCGGATCTTCGAGATCTTCCGGCGCCTGCATCGTGACGAGAGCCGCTATCCCGGTCTCGGTCTCGGGCTCGCCCTGTGCCGCCGCATCGTTGAAAGCCACGGCGGCGAAATCTGGCTCGACAAGCAGTGGTCCGGAGGCGCACGCTTCATCCTGACATTGCCCAGGCGGCGGACGGAGAAGCCGGTGAAAAAGGGAGGCGACGATGCCGAGGACAGGTCGCAGGCTGCTGATCGTCGATGACGACCCCAACGAGGTCCTATTCCTGCGCAACGCCTTCGACGGCGCGGTTTCGCCGATCGACATCCGCCATGCCGAGACCGGCGAGGCGGCGCTGGCCGAGATACCGGTCTTCCATCCCGATCTCGTCCTGCTCGACCTGAACATGCCGGGCATGGATGGCTACGACGTGTTGGGTCGGATTCGCGGCGATGACGACACGCAGGGCCTGCCGACACTGATCTTCTCCTCCTCCGAGCGTCAGGAAGATGTCGACCGCAGCTACCGCAGCAGGGCCAATGCCTATGTGGTGAAGCCAAGGTCCTTCGAGGGCTACCGCCAGCTGGCGGAGAGCATCGAGCGCTTCTGGTACGAGACGGCGAGGCTGTGACGGATACGGGACGCAAAATCCGGGCAACGGCGCTTCTTGCGCTGGCCCTTGGCCTCGCGGGCTGCGTGACGACGGCCTCTCCCTCCTGCCCACCCGGCGGGCGCGACCGTCTCGTCGCGGAACTGCTCTTCGGCCGCAACATCGGCGGCCGCCTCGGCGTCAGCGAGGCGGCGTTCCGGCGCTTTGTCGATGCCGAGGTGACGCCCCGCTTTCCCAATGGCCTGACCATCACCGACAGCCGCGGCCAGTATCGGCACGCTAGCGGTCGCCTGGTGCGCGAGCCGGGCAAGGTGGTGATGATCGTGCTTGACGAGGAGGCGCGCGACCTGCCGCGCCTCGCCGAGGTCGCGTCTGCCTATCGCCGCCGTTTCGCGCAGGAATCGGTGGGCATCATGACGCGCCGCGCCTGTGTCGCCTTCTGACCGGCTTGAAGGCGATGGCGCGAGGGGGCTAGATCGCGCGCCATGAAAACGACCAACGCTCCGCGCCCCGATCCCTCGCCTCTTCCGCCTGACCTGTCGGAGCGCAAGATCCGCGCCCGCTCCTGGTTCGAAGCGCTGCGCGACGACATCTGCGCGCGTTTCGAGGCGCTCGAGGACGAGCTGGTGGGTTCTTCGTCGCCGGCCGGCCGGTTCCGCCGCAAGCCCTGGACGCGGACTGATCACACCGGCCGCGACGGCGGCGGCGGGGTCATGAGCATGATGACCGGTCGCGTCTTCGAGAAGGTCGGCGTCCATTGCTCGACCGTCTATGGCGAGTTCGCTCCCGAGTTCCGCGCGCAGATCCCTGGCGCCAGCGACGATCCCCGCTTCTTCGCGACGGGAATATCCCTCATCGCCCATCCGGTGAATCCCAACGTTCCCGCCGTGCACATGAACACCCGCCTGGTGGCGACGACGCGGATGTGGTTCGGCGGCGGCGCCGACCTGACGCCGGTCCTCGACCGCCGGCGCAGCCAGGACGATCCGGATACGCTCGCCTTCCATGCCGCCATGCAGGCAGCCTGCGAGCCGCATGCGGTGGCCGACTACGACCGCTACAAGGCCTGGTGCGACGACTATTTCTATCTGCCGCACCGCAAGGAGCCGCGCGGCATCGGCGGCATCTTCTTCGACTACCTCGACAGCGGCGACCGCGACGCGGACTTCGCCTTCACCCAGGATGTCGGCCGTGCCTTCGCGGAGATCTATCCGGACCTCGTCCGCCGCAACGTCACGACGCCATGGACCGAGGCCGACCGTGAGGAACAGCTGGTGCGGCGCGGTCGCTATGTCGAGTTCAACCTGCTGCACGATCGCGGCACGGTGTTCGGCCTGAAGACCGGCGGCAACGTCGAGAGTATTCTCTCCTCCATGCCCCCGGTTGTGAAATGGCCGTGAGTCCCGATGGGGACTGCTGAAGGGGTGGATCATGCTGCAGCGAATGACAGGGGGCGAGGCCATCGTCGCGGGCCTCCTCGCCAACGGGGTCGACACGGTCTTCGGACTGCCGGGCGCCCAGATGTATCCCTTCTTCGATGCGCTGGCGCGCAATGCCGACCGCATCCGCACAGTCGGCGCGCGGCATGAGCAGGCCTGCGGCTACATGGCCTTCGGCTATGGCCGCTCGACCGGGCGTCCCGGAGTCTATTCGGTGGTGCCGGGGCCGGGCCTCCTGAACACGACTGCGGCGCTGGCGACCGGCTGGGGTTGCAACACACCGATGGTCTGCATCACCGGACAGATCCCGTCCGCTTTCATCGGCAGGCGCCGGGGCCACCTGCACGAGATCGCCGACCAGCTCGGTACGCTGAAGTCGCTGGTCAAGTGGGCCGAGCGGATCGAACGGCCGGCAGACGCGCCGGCGCTCGTGGCCGAGGCCTTCCGCCAGGCGCAATCGGGACGTCCCGGCCCCGTGGCGCTCGAAATGGCCTGGGACGTCATGGCCGATTCCGAAGTGGTGCCCGATGCCGTCGCCGGCGTCCGTGATGCGCCGCCGAAGCCCGATCCGGCGGTGGTCTCCCACGCCGCCAACCTCATCCGTGCCGCCCGGATGCCGATCATCATGACCGGCTCGGGCGCCCAGCATGCGGCTGCCGAGATCGCCCGCCTCGCCGAGACCATTGGCGCGCCGGTGGCGGCCTTCCGCGGCGGGCGCGGCGTGGTCGACGAGGACGGTCCCTGGGGCCTCTCTTCCTATGCCGCCTTCCGCCTCTATCACGATTGCGACCTCGTCATCGCGATCGGCACACGCCTGGAAATGCCCACCATGCGCTGGGGCAACATGATGCAGGTGGCGACCGGCCTCGACGGCGGCCGCAAGCTTATCCGCATCGACATCGACCCGGCGGAGATGACGCGGCTGTTCGCGGATGCCGGCATCGTCGCCGACAGCGCCGAGGCGGTGGCCGCCCTGGTGGAGACGCTCGCCGGCCATCGCGGTCCCGACAATCGCGCCGCCATCGCGACGGCGCGGGCGGAGGCGGCGCAGGCCATCCGTGTCGTCCAGCCCGAGATGGACTATCTCGATGTCATCCGCGACATGCTGCCTGCCGACGGCATTCTCGTCGAGGAACTCTGCCAGGCGGGCTTTGCCAGCTATTTCGGCTATCCCGTCCACCAGCCCCGGACCTATGTCTCGACGGGGTTCCAGGGGACTCTCGGCTTCGGTTTCCAGACCGCGCTCGGCGTGAAGGCGGCAAACCCCGATCGCGACGTCGTCTCGATCACCGGCGACGGCGGGTTCATGTTCGGCGTCCAGGAACTCGCGACAGCGGTCCAGTACGGCATCGGCCTCGTCACCCTGGTGTTCAACAACCAGGCCTATGGCAATGTGCGCCGCGACCAGGAAACCCGCTACGGCAACCGCCTGATCGGCGCCGACCTGGTCAATCCGGACTTCGTCGGCCTGGCGAGGGCGTTTGGGCTGGACGGCATCAGCGTCTCGTCGCCCGCCGAGCTGCGCCCGGTCCTGGCGCAAGCCCTGCAGGCCGCGCGGGCCACCTCGCGGCCCTCTCTCGTCGAGGTTCGGGTGGAGCGTGGATCGGAAGCCTCGCCCTGGCCCTTCATCCACCCGGTCAAGGCGTACTGACGCCTCCCCCCGGGCGTGAGAAGGTCCGCCTGTCGGCCCTTGTGACGAACCGCGCTCCTGTCTAGCCTCCTGCGGCAACGACGAGGGAGGGCACCATGGATCGCAGGCAGATCATCGCAGCCGCCGCGCTGGCGCCTCTCGCGGCGCGCAGCGCTCGCACCCAGTCCGGCCCGATGCGCTTCGTCTTTCCCTTCGCCGCCGGCGGGGCAGGGGACGGCCTCACCCGTATCGTCGCCGACGAAATCGGCAAGGCGCTGAACGAGACCACCATCGTCGAGGCGCGTCCCGGCGCCGGTGGCCAGATTGGCACCCAGGCTGTGATCAATGCGCCCGCGGACGGCCGCACCTTCCTGCTGACGCCGGTGGCGCCGATCATCATCCACCCGATCATCTTCCCACAACTGCCCTATGACCCGTTCCGCGACCTCGCGCCGATCAGTCTCGTCACCACCTTCGACTTCGCCCTGGCGATCAATCCCGACACGCCCGCGAAAAACCTGACCGAACTCGTCGCCTGGATGAAGCAGGACCCGCGCCGCGCCACCTACGGTTCGCCGGGCGTCGGCAACCTGCCGCACTTCTTCGGGGCGCTGATGGCCGAGAAGATCGGCGTGCCGATGCAGCATGCGCCCTATCGCGGCTCTGCCCCGGCTCTCAACGATCTGGTCGGCGGCCAGGTGCCGATGGTGATGACGACGACCTCCGACGTGACGGAGCTGGCGAATGGCGGGCGAATCCGCGTGCTGGCCGTCTCGGGACGCGAGCGCTCGCCCTTCCTGCCCGACGTGCCGACCTTCACCGAGGCCGGCATCCCCATCGTCGGCGGCGCCTGGTACGCGCTCTACACGAAGGCCGGCGCGCCGGCCGAGACGATCGGCAAGGTCAGCCGCGCGGTCATGGCGGCGATGCGCGACGCGGGCGTGAAGGAGAAGGTGCTGCGCCTCTCCATGGTGCCGACGGGGTCGACGCCCGAGGACCTCGCCCGCATCCAGAAGGAAGACCACGACGCCTGGACGCCGGCCGTGAAGGCGTCGGGCTTCAAGCCGAGCTGAAAGACATCGCATGCCGCATGCCGACAGGAACGTCCTCTTCATCATGTGCGATCAGCTGAGGTTCGACTACCTCGGCTGCTACGGCCATCCCCGGCTGAAGACGCCGAACATCGACGCGCTGGCGGCGCGCGGCGTGCGCTTCACGCGCGCCTATGTGCAGTCCCCGGTCTGCGGCCCCTCGCGGATGAGCTATTACACCGGCCGCTACATGCGCTCGCACGGCTCCAACTGGAACAACTTCCCGCTGCGCATCGGCGAGCCGACGCTCGGCCAGCACCTGAAGGAGTCTCGGCGTCCGCAACGTCCTCGTCGGCAAGACCCACATGACCGCCGACGACGAGGGCATGGAGCGGCTCGGCATCGTCCGAAGGGATCGGTGATCGGCGTCTGAGGCGGCGCAGTGCGGCTTCGAGCCCTATGAGCGCGACGACGGCCTGCATCCCTCGCGCCCCGGCGCGCCACGCCCGGCCTATGACAGATACCTCGAGGAGCACGGCTATCCCGCCCGCAACCCCTGGGAGGACCGCGCCAATTCGGGGGTCGGGCCGGAGGGTGAAAAGCTCAACGGCTGGCTGCTCGCCCATGCCGACAAGGAGGCCAACGTCCCGGAGGAGCACTCCGAGACGCCCTACATGACCCGCCGCGCCATGGATTTCATCCGCGAGGCGAAGGAGGACGGCCGGCCCTGGTGCCTGCACCTCTCCTACATCAAGCCGCACTGGCCCTACATCGCGCCGGCGCCCTACCACGACATGTTCAGCGAGGATGACGTCCAGCCGGCGATCCGCTCCGACGGCGAGCGGCAGAACCCGCATCCCGTCTACGGCGCCTTCATGGACATGCGCGTGTCGCGCAACTTCTCCCGCGAGGAGGTCCGTCGCCGCGTCATCCCCGCCTATATGGGTCTGATCAAGCAGATCGACGACCAGCTTGGCGTGCTGTTCCAGTTCCTCGACGACGAGGGCCTGACCGACAAGACGATGATCGTCTTCACCTCCGACCACGGCGATTATCTCGGCGACCATTGGCTGGGCGAGAAGGACCTCTTCCACGAGGTCTCGGTGAAGGTGCCGATGATCGTCGTGGATCCGTCGAAGGAGGCCGATGCGGCGCGCGGCACGGTCTGCGACGCGCTGGTGGAGGCCATCGACCTCGCGCCGACCTTCATCGACTACTTCGGCGGGCAGGTGCCGCGCCACATCGTCGAGGGGCGCTCGCTGATGCCGCTGCTGCGCGGGCAGAAACCGCTTGGGTGGCGCGAGGTGGCGATCTCCGAATACGATTACTCCATGCTCGATTCCCGCCGCACCCTCGGCCGCAAGCCCGACGAGTGCCGGCTGTTCATGGTCTTCGACGGCCGGTTCAAATATGTCCATGCGCCGGGCTTCCGCCCGATGCTCTGGGACCTCGAGACGGACCCGCATGAGTATCGCGACCTCGGCGATGATCCGGACTTCGCCGCCGAGCGTGCCCGGCTGAAGGAGCATCTGCTCGCCTGGGCGCTCACCGACCACAACCGCATCACCATGCCGGACGCCACCATCGAGACCTATGGTCCGGCGCGGCAGATGCGCGGCGGCATCCTCATCGGCTACTGGGACGAGAAGGAGGTCGCCGAGGCGAGGAGGGCCTACGGGCTCGACTGAGCCTCATTCCCGCTTGCCAACCTGTCGTCAGCAGGGCTCCATGAGGCAACCCCGCCCGCGCAGGACCGCCGCGCCGTGAGTCTCGATTTCGATCCCCACCCCCTGCGCCGCCAGGTGCTGGACGAGTTGCATGCGCGGCCGTTCCAGCTCGTCGAGACGCCCCGCCGGGTGTTGCTGCACGCTTTCTCGACCGCCGATCTCGCCGCAGCGTCGGAGCGCGCGGCACTCTCGGCCTGGTGCACCGCGACCGGGGCTGTGCGTCCGGACGAGGGTGCCAATTTCCACCGCGCCGTCTTCCCCACCGCGCGCCTGCGCTGGGAGCGCCACAGCGAGTTCTCGACCTATGGCTGGGACGTGCCGGCACCCGGCGATGATCCCTTCCACTGGCCGTTGCCTCAGCCGACCCCCGTCGGCGGCTCGTTGGCGGCGCCGGGCCCGCTGCTCGTTGCCATCGATCTCGCGCTGATGCGCGAGGAGGCGCTCAAGCCCGACTGGCAGACCCTTTTCGATCCGGCCTCGCTCTGCGTCTCCACGGTAAAGGGGGGCGCGGCGCTGATCGCCACCGACTTCCGGCAGGATGCGCGCGGCTTCACCCGCATCCTGGTCGTCGACCGCGGCCTGAACCCGGCGGCGGCCGGCGCGCTGATGCAGCGGCTGCTCGAGGTCGAGACCTACCGCTGCTTCGCCCTGCTCGGCCTGCCGGAGGCGCAGCGCATGGGCCCGATCATCGGCCGCATCGAGCGCGAACTGGTGGCGGTCGCCGGCCGCATGAAGACGGCGACGGGACTGGAGAGCAACGCCGCGCTTCTGGACACGCTTGTGGCGCTGGCCGCCGAGCTGGAAGCCGAGGCGGCGCTGTCGAGCTTCCGCTTCGGCGCCACCCGCGCCTATGAAGCGCTGGTGCGCTCGCGCCTGGGGGTCATCGACGAGACGCCGGTCGAGGGGCGGTCCACCTGGACCGCTTTCCTCGACCGGCGCTTTGCGCCCGCCATGCGCACCTGCCAGACGGCCTCCGAGCGCCAGGCGGAGCTGTCCCAGAAGCTGACGCGGGCGGCCAACCTGTTGCGCACACGGGTCGATATCGCCCTCGAGCAGCAGAACCGCGCCCTGCTCGAGACCATGTCGGAGCGCGGGCGGCTGCAATTGCGTCTGCAGCAGACGGTGGAGGGGCTCTCCATCGCCGCCGTCTCCTATTACGTGCTCGGCCTCGCCGGCTATCTGTTCAAGGGCGGCAAGGATGCCGGCGTCTTTCCCTTCGAGCCGACGGTGGCGACCGCGGTGGTGCTGCCCTTCGTCGTCATCGTCATGGCCATGGTGGTGCGCCGCATCCGGAGTTCCCACGGCGAGCATTGACCGCATCGCCTGCCCCGGCGCGCCGTGCCGTTCCTCCGGTCGGCAGGATCGGCTAGACCTTCGGCCGAACCCAACGGGAGATCGCCATGGAAACCGTGAAGCTCGGCCGCACCGGCCTCGACGTCTCGCGCCTCTGCCTCGGCTGCATGACCTATGGCGCGCCCGACATGGGCGCCCATCCCTGGTCGATGGGCGAAACCGAGAGCCGTCCCTTCATCAAGCGGGCGCTCGACCTCGGCATCAACTTCTTCGACACGGCCAACATCTACTCCCTCGGCTCCAGCGAGGAGATCGTCGGCAAGGCGCTGAAGGACATGGCGAAACGCGACGACATCGTCATCGCCACCAAGGTGTTCAACCGCATGCGCCCCGGCCCCAACGGCGCCGGCCTGTCGCGCAAGGCGATCATGACCGAGATCGACCATTCGCTGCGCCGCCTCGGCACCGACTATGTCGACCTCTACCAGATCCACCGCTTCGACTACGACACGCCGATCGAGGAGACGCTGGAGGCTCTCCATGACGTCGTGAAGGCCGGCAAGGCGCGCTACATCGGCGCTTCCTCCATGAGCGCCTGGCGCTTCCTGAAGATGCTGAAGACCTCCGAGGCCAACGGCTGGACGCGCTTCGTCACCATGCAGAACTACGTCAACCTGCTCTACCGCGAGGAGGAGCGCGAGATGCTGCCGCTCTGCCGCGAGGAGGGCATCGGCATCATCCCCTGGAGCCCGCTGGCTCGCGGCCGCCTGACCCGTGACTGGGACGAGTCCAGCGCGCGGGCCGAGACCGACGATTTCGGCAAGACGCTCTATGCGGCGACCGGCGAGGCCGACCGCAAGGTGGTGGAGGCGGTGGCGAAGGTCGCGAAGGCGCGCGGCATCCCGCGCGCGCAGGTGGCGCTCGCCTGGGTGCTGCAGAAGCCGGGCATCACCGCGCCGATCGTCGGCGCCAGCAAGATGGGCCACCTCGACGATGCCGTCGCGGCACTCAAGGTGAAACTGACGGCGGAGGAGATCGCCGAGCTCGAGGGCGCCTATGTCCCGCACGCGGTGGTGGGGTTCAAGTAGGGGCCCCCCTCACCGGATCGGCGAAAACCGCGTCGGCCTGAGGAAACGCACGTGCTGGGTCTCGACGAGGCCCTTCACCTTCGCCAGGTACGCCTGCCAGCGCGGGTCGGCCATCATTCGGTCACGGCGCACGAGCCGATCATCGAGGCTCTCGTAGGACCACCAGGCGACGACGTGGTTCAGCTCCGCCGTCTCGGACGTGAAGTAGCCGTGGAAGGTGCCGAGAAGCTCCTTCTGGATCGGCAGCCCGTGCTCCTCGTAGAGCCCGACGAACTCCGCCACGTGGCCGGTCTTGATGCGGTAGTCGCGCTCCTCGACGATCATTCTCTCACCCCTTGGGATTGTGCGACGGATCGGCCCAGCCGAAGACGGTGCGCTTCTCGATCTCGGCGACGTCGACCGGTCGCGGGAAGGGTTCCGGCGCGGGCTGGCCGGCTGTCCGCTCGCGGCCGATGGCGGCGAAGAAGTCCTCGAGACCTCCCGGCATCAGGAACCAGACGAAGCTCATCGGCTCGGGGCCGGGATTGACGAAGCCGTGCTTGCGGTCGCGGCCGATGAAGACGGTCGAGCCGGCCTCCATCGGGATGTCCTCGCCGTCGATCCGCGCAAAGCCCTTGCCGGAGGTGAGGTGGATCACCTCCTCGTGCTGGTCGTGGGTGTGCTCGCGGATGTGGCAGCCGGGCGCCACCGTCTGCGTGCCCATGGCGAAGCGGTTCTCCGAGGCGATGGTCTTCGGATTGAGGATGCAGCGCACGAAGCCGTTGGCCGGCACGGGCTGCCAGTAGGACGGGCTCTCCTCCGGACCGAAGACCTTCACCTCGCCGGGCGGTTTCGCATTCATGGGTCAGATCTCCTGCGCGTCGAGACGACGGTAGAGCGGCAGGGCGAAAGGCGCGATGCGCCGGAGGATCGGCTGGAAGGGCTGCGGCGTCGGCTCGGAAAAGGGCAGGCCGAGTTCGCTCTCGGGAACCCCTTGCGTGATCTTCGCCAGTTCCCGGCCGAGCGAGATCGACAGGGCGACGGCGCGACCGTTGCAGCCGGCCCAGGCATAGCCGTTGGGGCCGAGCTTGTGGAAGCGCGGGAAGCCGGCGACCTGGGGCTTGAGCAGGTTGTCCGGCGTCATGCCGACATAGCCGGACCAGACATAGTCGAACTCGACGTCGCCGATCTGCGGCCAGAGCTTCCTGAGGCGATCGGCGAGATAGGGCTTGAGATTCTCGCCGCCTGCACCGGGGAACATGGCGGCGCCGCCCGTCACCAGCCGGTTGCGGGCGTCCCAACGGCAGAAATAGAGCTCGCGATGGGTGTCCGACATGGCCTGCCGGTCGGGGATGATGGTCTTGGCGATATTGTCGGAGATCGGCTTCGTCGCCATCTGCCACGACAGGACCGGGATGACCTCGCGGGCGATGGCGGGGTTGAGCGTGTCGCTGAACTCGCCGGTATAGGCGTTGGTGGCGAGCACCAGCGCCTTCGCCGTCACCGAACCCTTCTCGGTCTTCACCACCCAGCCGTCGCCGACGCGGGCATAGGACTGGACCGGCGAGCGCGAGCGGATGACCGCGCCGAGCTTCAGGGCCACCTCGGCAAGGCCCCGCGCCAGCGCCAGCGGATTGATATGGCCGCCGGTGCGGTTCCAGAAGCCGCCAAACCAGGCCTCCGAGCCGAGCATTCGTGCCATGGCCTCGCGGTCGAGCAATTCCACCGGCGCGCCGAGTGCCGACCATTCCTTCACCCGCTTCTCGGCGACCTTGAAGCGGCCCGGCGTGTGCACCGGCTGCACCCAGCCCGCCTGCTCGGCCTCGGCGGGGATGTCGTACTTGCGGACCGTGTCGAAGAGGTGCTGCGCCGCGTCCCGCAGCACGGCGTTGAAGCGCTCGCCCGCGGCACCGTGTCGCGCCGTCATGCCGGAGGGGTCATGGCCCGCGAGCGTCGGAATGACCTGACCGTTGTTGCGCCCCGATGCGCCCCAACCAGGTTCCACCGCCTCGACCACCGTGACGCCGACACCCATTTCGCGCAGGTGGATGGCCGTTGAAAGGCCCGTGAAGCCGGCGCCGATGACGACCACGTCGGCCGTCTCGTCCGAGGTCAGCGGCGAGAGGACCGGACCGGCCGGGGCGGTTGCCGCCCAGAGCGACGGCGGCCAGGGAGCCGAGGATGTGGACGGCATGGAAGCAATCTCCGAAGAATGTGGCATGATCCATGAAAGCGGTATGGCGATGCAGCGGCAAGGGCCGGGCTCGTGGGCAGGAGAGGCAAACCGTCCGGGGAGCATGAGGACCGGTCGTAAAAACCGGGATTGGGGGTATTAAGATCTCTTTGTATTGCGTTATGTAGAAAAAACATACTGTTTGACTTATAAAAGTTGTCGTTTGACAGAATAATTTGCTATGGTAGCTATGAGGAATAAGCAGTCGAGGTGCGGCGTTTCTGCTGGCCTTGCCGCGTTGCCTCTGCCGCTTCGTTAGGCTGAACTGCGCGCCACATTGTTCAGGGGAGGGGGCTTCCATGCCGCTCAAGCACATTCTCGGCGCAGACCACGTTGTCGTCACGGTGCGCGATCTCGACGCCGCGGCAAAGGGCTGGGGGCGCATCGGCTTCACCATGTCGCCGCGCGGCACCCATTCGCCGCATCTCGGCACCGGCAACTACACCACCATGTTCGGCGAGGATTACCTTGAGCTCCTTGGCGTCCTGACCGAGACCGACCAGAACAAGCCGACCCGCGATTTCCTGGCGAAGCGCGAGGGCATCGAGCGCACCGCCTTCACCACCGATGACGCGGCGGCCGGCGCCGCCGAGCTGAAGGCCCGCGGCCTCGAGCCGATCGGCCCCGTCCATTTCGGCCGTCCCGTCGACCTGCCGGGTGGCGGCACGGGCGAAGCCAAGTTCAACGTCTTCCGCTGGCCGCTCGACCAGAACCCCGGTGGCATGCGCATCTTCGCCTGCCAGCACCTGACCCGCGACACGGTCTGGATCCCCGAGATCATGACCCACGCGAACGGTGCGAAGCGCATCGCCCGCATCGAAGTGCTCTCCGCCGACCCGAAGGCCGCCGCGCAGAAGATGGCCGGCCTCATCGACGAGCCGGCGACCGAGACGCCGGACGGCTGGCGCGTGCCCTCGGGCGGCAAGCGCGCCGAGTTCCGCTTCTACGACGCGAAGACCTTCGAGGCGCTCTATCCGGCGGCCGTGCGCGAGGGCGCTGCCACCGAGGGCGCGGTCGCGCTGGTGATCGCCACGGAAGACCTCGCCAGGGCCAAGGCGGCCTCGGGCGGCATCGCCCATGGCGAGGAGACCGTCAGCGTTCCCGCCAGGCTCGCCAATGGCGTGATCGTGAGCTTCGTGCCGCATTGAGCGGCACGCGCCTTTCTTGAGCAGCCCAACGATTGACGCGGATTTCCCGCTCCCCCATCGTTGAATTCGACGTCGTCCGCCAGGAGGCAACCATGGACTTCACCCGCCGCGCAGCCCTGATGACCTCGGCCGCAATCGCCGCCAATGTCGTCGATCCCTTCAAGGCCTTCGCCCAGCAGACGCCGCGCAAGGGCGGCGTCTTCGTCGTCCACTACGGCGCCGAGCAGCGCCAGCTGAACCCGAGCATCCAGGCCTCCACCGGCGTTTACATCGTCACCGGCAAGATCCAGGAGCCGCTGGTCGACCTCGACGCCGCCGGCAATCCGGTCGGCGTGCTCGCCGAGAGCTGGGAGGCAACCCCCGACGGCAAGACCATTGACCTTCAAGCTCCGCCAGCAACGTGACCTGGCATGACGGCAAGCCCTTCACCGTCGGCGGACGTGCAGTTCACCGCCATGGAGATGTGGAAGTAGCCGCTGAACTCCGGCAGCACGCTGCAGCTCTTCCTGACCGCCGTCGACACGCCCGATCCGCACACCGCCATCTTCCGCTACGAGCGGCCGATGCCGCTCAACCTGCTGCTGCGCGCGCTCCCCGACCTCGGCTACATCTCCGCCAAGCACATCTACGAGGGCAGCGACGTTCGCCAGAATCCGCGGAACCTCGCCCCCCTCGGCACCGGTCCGTTCAAGTTCGTGTCCTACGAGCGCGGCCAGCACATCATCGCCGATCCGCCATGCCGGCTACTGGCAGCGCCAACGCGCCTCATCTCGACCGCATTATCTGGCGCGTCATCACCGACCGCGCCGCCGCCGCCGCCCAGATGGAGGCCGGCCAGCTCCACTACTCGCCCGTTCTCGGGCCTGACGATTTCGGACATGGCGCGTCTCGGCAAGGACCCGCGCTTCATCGTCTCCACAAAGGGCAACGAGGGCAACGCCCGCACCAACACGCTGGAGTTCAACTTCCGGCGCAAGGAACTGGCCGACCTCAAGGTGCGCCAGGCCATCGCCCACGCCATCAACGTGCCCTTCTTCATCGAGAACTTCCTCGGCGACTTCGCCAAGCTCGGCACCGGCCCGATCCCCTCGGTCTCGACCGATTTCTATCCGGGCGCCAACACGCCGCAGTACCCCTACGACAAGGCGAAGGCGATCAAGCTGCTCGACGAGGCGGGCCTGCGCCCCGGCGCTGGCGGCACCCGTCTGTCGCTGCGCCTCCTGCCGGCACCCTGGGGCGAGGACATCTCGCTCTGGGCGACCTTCATCCAGCAGTCGCTGGGCGAAGTCGGCATCCGCGTCGAGGTCGTGCGCAATGACGGCGGCGGCTTCCTGAAGTCGGTCTATGCCGACCACGCCTTCGACCTCGCCACCGGCTGGCACCAGTATCGCAACGACCCGGCCGTCTCGACGACCGTGTGGTATCGCTCGGGACAGCCGGCCGGCGCGCCCTGGACCAACCAGTGGGGCGTCACCGACGCGACGCTCGACAAGATCATCGACGATGCCGCCACCGAGGTCGATCCGGCCAAGCGCAAGGCGCTCTACGGCGACTTCGTCAAGCGCGCCAATGGCGAGCTGATGATCTGGATGCCGATCGAGCAGATCTTCGTCACCACGATCACCGCCAAGGCCCGCAACCACTCCAACACGCCGCGCTGGGGTTCCTCGTCCTGGCACGATTTCTGGTTGGCGGAGTGAGCCCGCAGCACCAGCCCCCGGCCTGATCCCATGCGCATCTTCAGTCTCGCGGGGCGGCGTCTCGCAGCCTCGATCCCGACCCTGATCCTGATCCTCGTCGGCATGTTTCTGCTGCTGCAGTTCGCGCCGGGCGACACGGTCGACGCCATGATGGCGCAGATGGGTGGCGGCGACGCCAAGACGGCCGAGGATCTGCGCCGCTTCTACGGGCTGGACATGTCGGTGTCGGCCCAGCTCGCCAGCTACCTCTGGCGGCTGGTCCGCTTCGATCTCGGCTTCTCGGCGATCTACGGCAAGCCAGTGGCGACCGTCATCGCCGAGCGCCTGCCGGCGACGATCCTGCTGATGACCGCCTCGCTGTCCTTCGCCTTCTTCTTCGGCCTGATCTTCGGCGTCATCGCGGCCCGTGGCGTCAACCGCTGGCCCGACACGCTGATCTCGACGCTCGGCCTCATCTTCTATGCGACGCCGTCCTTCTGGTTCGGGCTGATGGCGATCGTCTTCTTCTCGATCTATCTGCAATGGCTGCCGGCCGGCGGCCTCACCGACATCACCTCGACGGCGACCGGCATCTGGGCCGTGCTCGACACGGCGCGACACCTCGTCCTGCCGACGCTGACGCTCGGCCTCATCTTCCTCGCCATCTACCTGCGCATCATGCGCGCTTCCATGCTCGAGGTGCTGAACCTCGACTTCGTCCGCACCGCCCGCTCCAAGGGCCTCGACGAGACGCGCATCATCACCCGCCACGTGCTGCGCAACGCGCTGCTGCCCATGGTCACGCTGATCGGCCTGCAGGCCGGCACCATGCTCGGCGGCTCCGTGGTGGTGGAGAGCGTCTTCTCGCTGCCGGGCCTCGGGCGCCTCGCCTATGAGAGCGTCGTCCAGCGCGACCTCAACACGCTGCTCGGCATCATCTTCGTCTCGGCCCTGCTGGTGATCACCGTGAACTTCATCGTCGACCTCATCTACGCGCGGCTCGATCCGCGCATCACGACAGGGGTCTGACGATGGCTGCCTTCCTGAAAGCCTATTTTCGCTCCCCGCCGGCGGTGATCGGCCTCGTGCTGCTGCTCGTCGTCATCGCCATGGCGGTGAGCGCGCCGTTCCTCTTCCCGCGCGATCCGCTGGCGCTCGCCGGCCGGCCCCTCGTCTGGCCCTTCGCCAACCCGCGCTTTCCCCTCGGAACCGACAATTCCGGCCGAGACATCGCCGCCCAGATCTTCTACGGCGCCCGCATCTCGCTGATGATCGGCGGCGTCGCGACGATCATCGCGGTGGTCATCGGCATCGTCATCGGGGCGGTCGCCGGCTACTATGGCGGCTGGGTCGACAACGTCCTGATGCGCATCACCGAGGCCTTCCAGACGCTGCCGAACTTCCTGCTGCTGCTGGTTCTCGTTGCCGTCTTCGGCTCGACCATCACCACCGTCATCATCGCCGTCGGCATCGTCTCATGGCCGGCGCCCGCAAGGCTGACGCGCGCCGAGTTTCTGTCGCTCAGGAACCGCGAGTTCGTTCAGGCCGGCCGCACCCTCGGCCTGAAGGACCTGAAGCTGATCTTCGGCGAGATCCTGCCCAACGCCCTGCCGCCGGTCATCGTCTATGCCAGCGTCGTCATGGCGGTCTCCATCCTGCTGGAAAGCGCACTGGCGTTCCTCCGGCTCTCCGATCCCAACGTCGCCTCCTGGGGCAACCTCATCGGCCTTGGCCGCGACGTGCTGCGGGTGCAGTGGTACGTCTCCGCCATCCCCGGCATCGCCATCCTCGTCACGGTGCTCGCCGTTTCCCTCGTCGGGCAGGGCCTCAACGACGCCCTCAATCCCCGCCTGAAGGGACGTTGACCGTGAGCCAGTCCCCCGTTCTGACCCTCGAAGGCCTCAGCGTGCGACTGCCGGCCGGCGCCGACCGGCCGCACGCGATGAAGGACGTCTCCTTCGCCATCGCCTCGAACGAGATCCTCTGCGTCGTCGGCGAGAGCGGCTCGGGCAAGTCGATGACGGCCAATGCCATCATGCGGCTGCTGCCGGGCGGCGTGACCATCGATGGCGGCAAGGTCATGTTCGACGGCCGCGACTCTGACGAAGCTCTCCGAAGCCGAGATGCGGGAGGTGCGCGGCGCAGGCGTCGCCATGATCTTCCAGGAGCCGATGACGGCGCTCAATCCGCTGCGCACCATCGGCGACCAGATCGGCGAGATGTTCGACATTCACACCGGCATGTCGAAGGCGGAGCGGTCCGCCAGGGTGCTGGACCTGCTCGCCGAGGTCCGCATTCCCGATCCGAAGCTTGCCGCGCGTGCCTACCCCCACGAGCTCTCCGGCGGCCAGCGCCAGCGCGCCATGATCGCCATGGCCCTGGCGCTCGATCCGAAGGTACTCATCGCCGACGAGCCGACGACGGCGCTCGACGTGACGACGCAGGCGCAGATCCTTGCGCTCATCAAGCGACCTCCAGAAGCGCAAGGGCACGGCCGTGCTCTTCATCACCCACGACTTCGGCGTTGTCGCCGAGATCGCCGACCGCGTCGCGGTGATGCAGCACGGCGCTCGTGGTGGAGCAGGGGCGGGCGGCCGACGTGCTCGAACGCCCCCAGCATGCCTATACGAAGCAGCTCATCGCCGCCGTGCCGCCGCTGAAGGCGCCGCCGCCGCGGCCGATTTCGGATGAGCCGATCCTGACAATGCGGAACGTCTCGCAAGACCTTCCGCACCGGCGGCTTCCTCGGCCGCGGCGTCCGCGTCACCCATGCGGTGAAGGACGTGTCGCTGGTCGCTGCCCAAGGGTGGCACGCTCGGCATCGTCGGCGAGAGTCCGGCTCGGGCAAGTCGACGCTCGCCCGCTGCATCATGCGTCTCGATCGATCCCGACAGCGGCTGCGATCGTGCTCGAGCGGCAACGATCTCGCAAAGCTGACGCGCGAGCGAGATGCGCCGCGAGACGCGGCATATCCAGATGGTCTTCCAGGACCCGTTCGGCTCGCTCAATCCGCGCCGCAAGGTCGGCGAGCTGGTGGCGCAGGGCCCGATCGTCCACGGCATGGACCGGACGCAGGCGCTGCGCGAAGCGCCAAGTGAGCTGTTCGGCCTGCGTCGGGCTCGACCCGGCAGCGCACCGACCGCTATCCGCACGAGTTCTCCGGCGGCCAGCGCCAGCGCATCGGCATCGCCCGCGCACTAGCGCTGGAGCCGGAGGCTGCTGGTGGCCGACGAAGCCGGTCTCGGCGCTCGACGTCTCGGTGCAGGCGCAGGTGCTGCGACCTGCTCGCGGAACTGCAGCGAGCGCCTCGGCCTCTCCATCGTCTTCATCACCCACGACCTCCGCGTCGCGGCGCAGGTCTGCGACCTCGTGGCGGTGATGAAGAGCGGCGAGGTGGTGGAGGCGGGCCCCATCGGCGAGGTCTTCGGCAATCCGCAGCACCCCTATACGCAGGCGCTGCTGGCCTCCATTCCGGGGCGGGAGTTCGGGCTGTCGCGGGAGGCCGAGACGGCCTGACGGCTGACCGCCGTTCCCTCGTGGGGGTCTGCCTTGCAGGGCTTCCACCGAACGGCGGCTTTGCAAGGGCCGCGCCGCTCCCTAAGGTCCGCTCCCCTGCCAAGCCACGAGCGGGCCTTTCATGGTCGACATCGCCACCCGGGTCTACAATCACACGTGGAAGCTCGACCCGATCATCCGGTCGCTTCTCGACTCGGACTATTACAAGTTCGCGATGCAGCAGCTCATCCGGCGCTTCCATCCGGAGGTGACGGCGACCTTTGCGCTGAACAACCGCAGCCTCTCCGTCCGCCTGGCCGACATCATCGACGAGCGTGAACTGCGCGAGCAACTGGATCATGTCCGCGAACTGCGCTTCCGCCCGAAGGAGCTGATCTGGCTCGCCGGCAACACCTTCTATGGCCGCGAGCGCATCTTCGGCCCCGATTACCTCGCCTTCCTCAAGGATTTCCGCCTGCCCGAATACCAGCTGGAGAAGCGGGACGGGCAGTATGAGCTGACCTTTGCGGGCAAATGGGCCGAGACCACCATGTGGGAGGTGCAGGCGCTCGCCGTCATCAACGAGCTGCGCGCCCGCGCCACCATGCGGTCCCTGTCGAAGCTCGAACTCGACATCCTCTATGCCAATGCCAAGGCCAAGGCCTGGGAGAAGATCAAGCGCCTGCGCCGCCTGAAGGACGAGGTGGGCACGCTGAAGATCTCCGATTTCGGCACCCGTCGCCGCCACGGCTTCCTCTGGCAGCAGTGGATGATGGAGGCGATGGCCGATGCGCTCGGCCCCGACGTCTTCACCGGCACCTCGAACATGAAGCTCGCCATGGACCTCGGCCTCGAGGCCATCGGCACAAATGCCCACGAATTGCCGATGGTCTACGGCGCGTTGGCGAAGAGCGACGAGGACCTCCTCAGGGCGCCCTACAGGGTGCTGGAGGACTGGGCGCGCATCTACGACCAGAACATGCGGATCATCCTGCCCGACTGTTTCGGCACGGCGCATTTCCTCGCCCATGCCCCCGACTGGGTGGCGGACTGGACCGGTGCGCGGCCCGATTCCAAGGACCCGACCGAGGGCACCGAGGAACTCATCCAGTGGTGGCGCGAGAAAGGCCGCGACCCCACCAAGAAACTGGTCATCCTCTCCGACGGGATGGACATCGACTCCATCGAGGAGACCGCACGCCGGTTCAAGGACCGCGTCCGCATCGGCTATGGCTGGGGCACCAACCTGACCAACGACTTCAAGGGCTGTGTTCCGAACGGCGATCCGAATGCCCTCGCTCCGATCTCGGTGGTCTGCAAGGTCATCGAAGCCAATGGACGCCCGGCGGTGAAGCTCTCCGACAATCCCCTGAAGGCGACCGGCCCGAAGAACGAGATCGAGCGCTATCGCCGCGTCTTCGGCACGGCGGGCATGAAGGCCCATGCGGTCGTCGTGTGACGTCGCCAGACATCCAGCATTGGAGGTAGGACCATGCATGACCTGACCGGAAAGGTCGCCTTCATCTCGGGCGCCGGCTCCGTCGGCGAGGGCTGGGGCAACGGCAAGGCGACCGCCGTGCTCCTCGCCCGGCAGGGGGCGACCATCTACGGCACCGACATCTCCGCCGGGGCCGCCGAGGAACCGCGACGGCTGATCGAGGCGGAGGGCGGCACCTGCGTCGCCCGCGGCGTCGACATGACCAGGGCTGCCGAGGTGGAGGCGGCCGTCGCCGACTGCCTCGCCCGCTTCGGCCGCATCGACATCCTCATCAACAATGTCGGCGGATCGGCGCCCGGCGATCCCGTCGCGATGAGCGAGGAGGTCTGGGACTTCCAGCTGGACCTCAATCTGAAGACCGCCTTCCTCGCCGCAAAGCACGTCATTCCGGTGATGGAGCGGCAGGGAGGCGGGGCGATCGTCAACCTCTCGTCGATCGCCGGCGTGCGCATCCTGCCGGGACGGCCGCATGTCGCCTACACCACCGCCAAGCTCGGCATCCTCGGCTTCTCGCGCTCCATCGCGGTCACCTATGCGAAGCAGAA
The DNA here is from genome assembly GCA_965284145.1 of Phreatobacter sp. Lineage (GTDB taxonomy): Bacteria > Pseudomonadota > Alphaproteobacteria > Rhizobiales > Phreatobacteraceae > Phreatobacter. The sequence continues at coordinate 204,743 of CBDIRH010000003.1, read as the reverse complement.
CATCCGCTGCAACACGGTGATCCCCGGCCTGATGCATACGCCGCTGGTCGAGCATCGCCTGGCGAAGCAGGTCGCCGGCGGTGATGCCGCCGCGCTCATCGCATCGCGCAACGCGCAGGTGCCGACGGGCAAGATGGGCGATGCCTGGGACGTGGCGCAGGCCGTCCTGTTCCTCGTCTCCGACGAGGCGCGCTATGTCACCGCCGCCGAGATCGCGGTCGACGGCGGACTGTCTGCAGCGGGGCGGTAGCTACTCCGCCGCCGCCTTCCTGTCGAACGATCCCCGCGCGTGGCGCTTCGGCTTTGCCGCCACCTTCAGCGCCTCGAAATTCGCCCGGTCCTTCACCGCATTGCGCAGCGCCTGGTCCTTGCCGGGCTGATACTGCGGTGGCTGATGAATGTCGACGCCGTACCAGGCCGCCGCCCTCAGCATGAAGGAGGGGTCGGCGAGGTGCGGACGTGCCGAGCGCCACGAGGTCGGCGCGGCCGGCCGCCAGGATCGTGTTGATCTGGTCGGCCGATGTGATGTTGCCGACCGCACATGGTCGCCACGCTCCGCCTCGTTGCGGATGCGAGTCCGAGAACGAGCGTCTGGAACATGCGGCCATAGACCGGCCGGCTCTGCGGCGAGGTCTGGCCGGTCGAGACGTCGACGAGATCGACGCCAGCCTCGTGCGAAGGCCCGCGCGATGGCGATGGAATCCTCGGTCCGTCAGTGCCGCCTTCGGCCCAGTCGGTGGCCGAGATGCGCACCGACATCGGCTTCTCCGCCGGCCAGGCCGCGCGCATGGCCTCGAAAGACCTCTGAGCGGGAAGCGCAGGCGGTTGTCGATGCGAGCCGCCATAGTCGTCGGTGCGGCGTGTTGGTCAGCGGCGACAGGAAGGAGGCGAGCAGATAGCCGTGGGCGCAGTGAAGTTCCAGCATGTCGAAGCCGCAGCGTGACGGCCCGCTCGGTCGCGGCGACGAACTGGGCGGTGATCGCCGTCCATGCCGGCCTCGTCGAGTTCGCGCCGGCACCTGGCTGTCGGGGTAGTAGGGCAGGGCGCTGAGGCCGAGACGACGGGCCAGGCGCCCTCGGTCAAGCGGCCTGTCCATGCCCTCCCACATCGAGTTTCGATCGCGCCCTTGCGGCCGGCATGGCCGAGCTGGAGGCAGATCTTCGCCCGCGAGTCTGGTGTGGACGAAGCCGACGATGCCGCGTCCAGGCCGCCTCCTGCTCATCGGTCCACAGGCCGGCGCAGCCGGGCGTGATGCGCGCCTCGGGGGCGACGCAGACCATCTCGGTATAGACGAGTCCCGCGCCGCCGATGGCGCGCGCGCCGTAGTGGACGACGTGCCAGTCGGTGGGCAGGCCCTCGACCGCCGAATACATGCACATGGGCGAGACGACGGCGCGGTTCTCGACCGTCATCCCCCGCAGCGTCAGCGGCTGGAACAGCGGCGGCCGCGGCCGTTCGATGTCGGCGCCGGGGACGGTCTCCGCGAACATCCGGTCGGCCTTGGCGACGAAATCCGGCGCTCGCAGCTTCAGGTTCTCGTAGGTGATCGCCTTGGAGCGCGTCATCAGGCCAAAGGCGAACTGGCGCGGGTCCATGTCCCAGAAGCGGTCGACATGCTCGAACCAGACAAGCGAGACGTCGGCGGCGTGCTGGGTGCGCTCGACCTCCTCGCGCCGGTCGGTTTCGTAGGAGACCAGCGCCTCCTTCACCGTGCCCTTGGCGCGGAAGGCGTCGAACAGCGCGATGGAATCCTCCATGGCGAGCTTGGTGCCGGCGCCGATGGAGAAATGCGCCGTGCCCTTGGCATCGCCCATGAGCACCACATTGTCCTTCACCCAGCGCTTCGAGCGGATCATCGGGAATTGCCGCCAGAGCGAGCGGTTGGTGATCAGCGGATGGCCGGCGAGCTCCTCGGCGAAGACGCCTTCGAGGAAACGGGCGGAGGCCTCCTCGTCCATGCGGTCGAGACCGGCGCGGGCGAAGGTGTCGGGATCGGTCTCGATCACCCAGGTCGAGCGGCCCGGTTCGTACTGGTAGGTGTGAGCGATGAAGATGCCGTGCGGCGTCTCGCGGAAGAAGAAGGTGAAGGCGTCGAGTTCGCGCGTCGAGCCGAGCCAGGTGAACTTGTTGGGGCGCAGGTCCACTTCCGGCTGGAAATGGTCGCGGCTCGCCTCGCGGATGCGCGAATTGATGCCGTCCGATGCGACGATCAGGTCGTAGCCGGCGAAAGCGGAGAGGTCAGGCTCCACCTCGGTCTGGAAGGTCATGGCGACGCCGAGCTGGCGCGCCCGTTCCTGCAGCAGGATCAGCAAGGTCTGGCGCGAGCAGCCGCAGAAGCCGTTGCCGCCGATGCGGTGCACGGTGCCCTTGAACCGCACCTCGATGTCGTCCCAGTAGGCGAAATTCTCGGTGATCGCGCGGTAGCTCTCGGCGTCATAGCGCTCGAAGATGTCGAGGGTCTGCATCGGAGAAGACGACGCCGAAGCCGAAGGTGTCGTCAGGCCGGTTGCGCTCGAAGACGGTGATCTCGGACGAGGGCTGCCACTTCTTCATCAGGATGGCGAAATAGAGCCCCGCCGGTCCGCCTCCGATCACCGCGATGCGCATGGCCATCTCCCTTGTCGCTGCGCCTGCCGGAATGCGCCCTTCGAGGCTCGCTTTGCCCGCACCTCAAAGGACACACCGCCGCGGGGCAGCTCGTCTCAAAAATAGTTTAGGCTTAAAATAATCGGCGGCAAGCCGGCGAAAGCCACTTGCCCGGAAATATTTGAAGCTTAAACTATTCCGTCAGGAGGCCTCTGATGCCGACGGACCCCGCCGCCGCCTCATCATCCGCCGCACGGCCGCTCGCCGGCAAGCGGGCCCTCGTCACCGGGGGCGGGCGCGGCATCGGCCGGGCCATCGCCGCCGCGCTGACGAGAGAGGGCGCCGAGGTCGCCATCCTCGGCCGCAATGCCGCCGCCCTCGACGACGCCGTGGCAGCCGGCGATGCGGCCCGCGCCCATGCCTGCGACGTGACCGACCCGGTAGCGTTCGAGCGGGCCATCGCGGCCGCCGGCGACCTCGACATCCTCGTCAACAACGCGGGAAACGCCGAGACCGCGCCGATGCGGCGCATGGACCGCGCCCTCTTCGACCGGATGATCGCCCTCAACCTCACGGCAGTCTTCGATGGCATCCGTCTCGTCCTGCCGGGCATGGTCGCGCGCGGGCGCGGGCGCATCGTCTCCATCGCCTCGACCGCCGGCCTCATCGGCTACCCCTACGTCTCCGCCTATTGCGCGGCGAAGCACGGCGTGGTCGGGCTGACGCGGTCGCTGGCGCGCGAGGTCGCGACCTCCGGCGTCACCATCAACTGCGTCTGCCCCGGCTTCACAGAGACCGACCTCGTCGCCGGCTCCATCGACACCATCGTGGCGAAGACGGGCCGCTCCAGCGAGGCGGCTCTCGCAGAGCTCACCCGGACCATGCCCATCGGCCGGCTGGTGAAGCCCGAGGAAGTCGCGGGAGCCGTTCTCTGGCTTGTCTCCGATCAGGCAGCGGCGGTCACCGGCATCGCCCTGCCGGTCGCCGGCGGCGAGATCTGAGGGAGAGGCCGTGATGTCGCCAGCCGCCCGCCACCCAGCCCACCGCCCGACAGGGGTTGGCCCGCGATCTGCATCCTCGGATGCGGTCCGACGGCCGGCTGCCCGGTGAAGCGAGACAACCGAACAGGAGGTCCCCCAATGACTGGATCGGTCGTGACGCTGCACACAGGGACTGCCGGGCCCGGCGTGAAGTCTGCGCATGTCGATACCTTCGCGGCCCGCGGCCTGCCGCCTGCCGAACTCCAGCCGACCTTCCTCTTCGACCGCCCGGAACTCGCCTATCCCGACCGGCTCAACTGCGTCACCGCATTCGTCGACAGCCACGTCGCGGAGGGCCGGGGCGGCCGTACCGCCATTCTCGCCCCCGACGGCACCCACTGGACCTATGCGGACCTTGCCGCCGAGGTGAACCGCATCGCCCATGCGCTGACCGGGCCGCTCGGTCTTGTGCCCGGCAATCGCGTTCTGCTGCGCGCGCCGAACAACCCCACCATGGTCGCCTGCTGGCTGGCGGCCACCAAGGCCGGCGCGCGTCGTCGTCAACACCATGCCGATGCTGCGCGCCGGCGAACTCGGGCAGATCGTCGACAAGGCTGAGATCGCCACTGGCGCTCTGCGACACCGGCGCCTGATGGATGAGATGACGGCCTGCGCCAAGGACAGCGCTTCCTGAAGCAGGTCATCGGCTTCGACGGCACCGCCAATCACGACGCCGAACTCGACCGCGCGGCCGCTGACCAAGCCGGTCGACTTCACCGCCGTCGACACCGGCCGCGATGACGTCGCCCTGCTTGGGCTTCACCTCGGGCACGACGGGCGTGCCGAAGGCGACCATGCATTTCCACCGCGACCTGCTGATCATCGCCGATGCGCTACGCCCGCGAGATCCTCCAGGCTGACGCCGGACGACATCTTCGTCGGCTCGCCGCCGCTCGCCTTCACCTTCGGCCTCGGCGGGCTCGCTATCTTCCCCCTGCGCTTCGGTGCCGCGGCGACGCTGCTCGAGAACGGCCTCGCCCGACGATCATCCGCCGGATCATCGAGACCTACAAGCGCGACCATCTGCTTCACCGCGCCCACCGCCTACCGCGCCATGCTGACGGCCATGGATCAGGGCGCCGATCTGTCGTCGCTGCGCAAGTCGCCGTCTCGGCCGGCGAGACCCTTGCCGGCGCCGGTCTTCGATGACTGGCTGGACAACGACCGGCAAACCGATCCTGGACGGCATCGGCGCGACCGAGATGCTGCACATCTTCATTTCCAACCGCCTCGACGACATCGCGCCCCGGCTCCACCGGCAAGCCGGTGCCGCGGCTACGAGGCCAGGGTCGTCGACGACGCGATGGCGAGGAGCTGCCGCGCGGCGCACGCCCGGGCGGCTCGCGGTGCGCGGCCCGACCGGCTGCCGCTACCTCGCCGACGAGCGCCAGCGCAGCTACGTGCGCGACGGCTGGAACCTCACCGGCGACACCTTTGTCGCAGGACGAGGACGGCTACTTCCAGTTCGCCGGCGCGCTCCGACGACATGATCGTCTCGGCCGGCTACAACATCGCCGGCCCCGAGGTCGAGGCGGCGCTGCTCGCCCATCCGACCGTCGCCGAGGCCGGCGTCGTCGGCCAACCCGATCCCGAGCGTGGCATGATCGTGAAGGCCTACGTGGTGGTGAAGCCGGATGTCACCCTGACCCCGGCCCTCGCCGTCGAGTTGCAGGCCTTCGTCAAGAACGAGATCGCACCCTACAAGTACCCCCGCGACATCGCCTTCGTGCCGAGCCTGCCGCGCACCGAAACCGGCAAGCTGCAACGCTTCGCGCTGCGCGAGCGTGCCGCCCGCGAGGCGGCCGGCCCATCCGACGACACTGCCAAGGCCGCCGAGTAGAGCGCGCCGGAGACGCCCCATGACCCAGCCCGTGAAGCCCGTGATCCCGCTCGCCCTGCCGGACGAGGACGTCCGCCCCGTCACCCTCAACCCCAAGGGCTGGCCGGTGCCGCGCGGTTATGCCAACGGCATGGCTGCGAAGGGCCGCATCATCGTCACCGGCGGCGTCGTCGGCTGGGACGTAATGGGCAATTTCGCCGACGGCTTCGCGGCGCAGGCCCGCCAGTGCTTCGAGAACATCCGCGCCATCCTCGCGGAGGGCGGCGCCGAGCCGCACCACATCGTCCGCCTCACCTGGTACGTGACGGATGTGGAGGAGTACTCCGCCAACCTGCGCCCTCTGGGGCAGGCCTATCGCGAGATCTTCGGCCAGCACTACCCGGCCATGGCGGTGGTGCAGGTGGTGCGGCTGGTCGAAAGGGCGGCGAAGATCGAGATCGAGGCGACGGCGGTCGTCGCCGAGTAGCGGCGACGGCCGGTCACCCTCAGTCGTGGATGCGGATCACCGCCTCCACCTCCACCGTGATGCCCATGGGCAGCGATCCCATGCCGACCGCCGATCGGGCGTGACGGCCGCGATCGCCGAGCACCGCCACCATCAGGTCGGAAAAGCCGTTGATGACGCGCGGATGGTCGCCGAAGTCGGGCGTGGCATTGACCATGCCGAGCACCTTGAGGAACTCGACCTTGGAGAGGTCGCCGCCGGCGGCCGCCTTGGCCGAGGCGAGGATCTGAAGGCCGACGAGCTTGGCGTGCTCATAGGCCGCCTCGACGGTCACGTCACCGCCGACCTTGCCGGAATGCAGCGAGCCGTCGGCGCGGCGCGGGCCCTGTCCGGCGAGGTAGGCGATGTTGCCATCGCGGCGGAACGGCACGTAGTTGCCGGCCGGCGTCGGGGTCGGCGGCAGGGTGAGGCCCAGTTGGGCAAGCTTGTCTTCGGGGCTCATCTCTCGCGTCTCCTTCAGCGCAGCCGCCCGCGGGCGGCGACAGGCAGGATGCCGACGATCTCGTCGCCGCGCACCATCACCACCTCGTCGACCATGTTGACGACGACGCAGACGTGGTTGGGCACGACCCGCACCACGTCGCCGACCTTCGGCCGCTCGTTGCACTTCGTCAGGTCGAGCATGCCGTGTTCCTCGGCGAAGCGGGCGATGCGGGCCTCCGGATGCTCGAGGATGAGGCCGAAGCCGTCGAGGCCGCCGCCGGGATCGGCGGTCAGCGTCTTCGAGCCGGCATCGAGGATGCCACGATCCGGTCCGGCCCGGCTGACGACCGTCGTGTAGACGGAGAGCGCGCAGTCATCGAGCGTCGCGACGCCGGCGGCGACCTGCATGCGGTCGTTGTAGATGTAGGTGCCTGGCCGGTGCTCGTGGCGCCCTCGAGCTTGCCGACATGCTTCATGTTCGGCGAGCCGCCGGTCGAGACGATCTCCGCGTCGAGCCCCTCGAGGCGGATGCCGGCGAGCGCCGCATCGAGGAACTTCTGTGCCTCCGGCCAGCCGTCCTCGGTCGGGTACATCATGAAGCCCCTGAAGGCGAGGCCGGGGGAGGCGGCGACGAGCTTGGCGAGCTCGATCGCCTCGCTCGGCGTCTCGACGCCGGCGCGCTTGCGGCCCGTGTCGCACTCGATGACGACCCCGAGCGGCCGCGCCGCCGGCGGAAGCCGCCTTCGGCAGGTCGCCGATCACCACGGGGTTGTCGGCGGCGACCGTCATCTTCGTGGTCTCGAGCAGCTTGCCGAGCCGCGCCATCTTCTCCTCGCCGAGGAGATTGTAGCTGATCAGGATGTCGTCGATGCCGGCGGCGGCCATGACCTCGGCCTCGCCGATCTTCTGGCAGGTGATGCCCTTCGCGCCGGCGGCGACCTGCAGCTTCGCCAGTTCCGGGCTCTTGTGCGTCTTGATGTGCGGGCGGTTGGCGACGCCGGCGGCGTCGCACTGGGCCTGGATGCGGGCGATGTTGGCCTCGACCCGGTCCATGTCGATGACGACGGCGGGTGTGCCGTACTCCCGGGAGATCTTGGCGGAGAGCGAAGTGGTCATGAACGATCCGATCAGACGTGCAGGTAGCGGTCCTTGAGGTCGGGGCTGGCGAGGAAGTCGCCGCTTGTCCCTTCCCAGACGATCCGGCCCTTCTCGAGGATCAGGTGCCGGTCCGCCAGTTTGACCAGAGCATCGACGTTCTTGTCGATCACCAGGATCGATTGGCCGTCCTGCCTTGAGCGCGCGCGAGGCAGGCCCAGATCTCGGCGCGAATGACGGGGGCAAGCCCTTCCGTCGCCTCGTCGAGCACGAGGAGCTTCGGGTTGGTCATCAGCGCCCGGCCGATGGCCAGCATCTGCTGCTCGCCCCCCGAGAGCTGGTTGCCCATGTTGCGCCGACGCTCCTTCAGGCGCGGGAAGAACTCGTAGACGCGCTCCAGCGTCCAGGCCTGCTGTCGCCCGTCGCGATTGGCGGCGGTGGCGACGAGGTTCTCCTCGACATCGAGATTGGGGAAGATCTGCCGGCCCTCCGGGCACCAGGCCGAGCCCCGTCCTGCGCCACCCGGAAGGGCGGCAGCTGCTCGGCAAGCGCCGACGCCGTCGACGTCGATGGTGCCGGCGGCTCGGCTGGCAGCAGGCCGAAGATCGACTTGATGGTGGTGGTCTTGCCCATGCCGTTGCGGCCGATGCAGGGTGACGACCTCGCCGTTGGCGATCTTCAGCGACACGCCGAAGAGCACCTGCACATCGCCATAGCCGGCCTCGAGGTTGGAGACGGTCAGCATGCTAGTCCGCTCCCTCCTCGCGCGCTGCGGTGGCGCGCGCGACGCCCGCCTTGGTCTTTGCGAGCAGGCCCATCATGACCTCGCGTTCCGTCGGATCGAGGCCGGAGAGCAGTTCACGCATCCAGATGCCGTGCTCGCGCGCCATGCGGCCGAATTCCTCATGGCCCTTCTCGGTCATCGCGATCCGGTGGACGCGCCCGTCGAGCGTATCGCGGCGCTTCTCGACATAGCCCTGCTCGACGATGCGGGCGACGAGGCCGGTGACATTGCCGTTGGTGACCATCATGCGTCGGGAAATCTCGCCGAGCGTCATGCCGTCGGGGGACCGGTCGAGCTGCGCGAGGAGATCGAAGCGCGGCAGGGTGATCTGGAAGCGCTCGGCGAGCCGCCGGCGGATCTCGCGCTCGATCATCGTTGTGCAGGTGAGAAGGCGTAGCCACAGCCTGAGTTCCGGGCGGGCGTCGCGCGGCTGGTCGGCAAGGCGCGTTTCCGCGTCGATGGCGAGGTCGACATCGCTCATGCGAAATCCTCCTCGCCGAGATAGGCCTCGCGCACCGCCGGATCGGCGCGCACCGCCTCCGGCAGTCCCGAGGCGATGACGCGGCCGTAGACCAGCACCGAGATGCGGTCGGCGAGGCGGAAGACGGCGTGCATGTCGTGCTCGACCAGCACCATGGGATAGCGGCCCTTCAGCGCGATCAGCACCTCGACCATGCGCTCGGTCTCCTCGCGCCCCATGCCGGCCATCGGCTCGTCGAGAAGCAGGAGTTTCGGCTCCGAAACGAGCGCCATGGCGATCTCGAGCTGGCGCTTCTCGCCGTGCGACAGGCTGGCGGCGGGGGAGGCGGCGCGGGCCGCGAGACCGACCTGCTCGAGGGCCGCCATGGCCGCCTCGTTCAGCCGCCGCTCCGCCGATGCCGGGCGGAAGAAGCGGAAGGAGGAGCCGTCATGCGCCTGCGCAGCGATGGCGACGTTCTCAAGCGTCGTGAAGCCGGGCAGCACCTGGGTGATCTGGAACGAGCGGGTGAGGCCCTTCAGGGCGCGTACATGGACCGGCAGGTGCGTCACGTCCTCGCCGCCGAAGGTGACCGTGCCGGCGTCCAGCGCCACCTCTCCGACGATCTCGCCGATGAGCGTCGTCTTGCCGGCGCCGTTCGGTCCGATGATGGCGTGCAGTTCACGCGGTGCGATGTCGAGGGTCACCCCATCGGTGACCTTCAGCGCGCCGTAGCTCTTGTGGAGGTTCGACAGCGAGAGGATGGGGGCGGTCATCGCTTCCCTCCCCGGTCGAGCAGCTTGACGATGCCGCCGCGGGCGAAGATCGCCACCAGCACCACGAGGGGGCCGAAGATGGCCTTCCAGTGCTGGGTGACCGCGGCCAGCCATTCCTCCACCAGCGTCACGCCGATGCCGCCGATGATCGGGCCGATGAGGGTGCCCATGCCGCCGAGCACCACCATGGCGATGAACTCGCCCGAGCGCTGCCACGTCATGTAGGCGGGAGCCACGAACATGCCGAGATTGGCGAAGAGGGCGCCGGCGAGCGCGCAGATGGCGCCGGCGATGACATAGGCGGCGAGGCGGTAGCGGAAGGGGTCGAAGCCGAGCGCCCGCATGCGCCGCTCGTTCTCCTTGGCCCCGCGCAACACCCGCCCGAAGCGTGAACCGACGATGGCCCGGAGCAGCAGGTAGCAGGCGATCAGCGTTCCCAGCACGACGAAGTAGAAGGTGGTGTCGTTGGTGAGGATCCGCGTCCCGAAGACCTCGGAGCGATGGAACATCCGCAGGCCGTCGTCGCCGCCATAGGCCGACAGACTTGTCGCGGTGAAATAGGCCATCTGCCCGAAGGCCAGTGTGATCATGATGAAGTAGACGCCGCGGGTCTTCAGCGAGATGGCGCCGGTGACGAGGGCGAAGGCGGCACCGACGAGGATCGCCACGGGAAAGGCGATCGCCGCCTCCACGATGTCGTGGGAGAACAGGATCGCCACCGCATAGGCGCCAAGGCCGAGGAAGGCCGCATGGCCGAAGGAGACGAGCGCCCCGTAGCCGAGGATGAGGTCGAGCGACAGGGCGCCGATGGCCATGACCATGGCCCGGGTGACGAGGCCGAGGATGAAGCGCTCGCCCCAGACGAGCGGCACCAGGGCGAGGAGGAGGAAGACGAGGGCCGGCAGCCAGATGCGGCGCCACAGTGGCGGCGTCGGCAGGGCGGGGGAGGCGGGGGTCTCGGCCATGGGTCAGCCCTTGGCCGGGAAGAGGCCGGTCGGCCGGAAGAACAGCACGGCGGCCATGAGGATGTAGATCGACATGGAGGCGATGGCCGGGCCGACGGTGCGCGCATCCGAGGGCGACAGCCCGCCGAGGCGCAGCAGGTCCACCGAGAAGGAGCGAAGCAACGTGTCGACGAGGCCGACCAGCAGCGCCCCGATGAAGGCGCCGCGGATCGAGCCAATACCGCCGATGACGATCACCACGAAGGCGAGGATGAGCAGGTTGTCGCCCATGCCCGGTTCGACGGAGAAGACCGGCGCCGCCATGCAGCCGGCGAAGCCCGCCAGCATGGCGCCGAAGCCGAAGACGATCATGAACAGGCGGCGGATGTCGACGCCGAGCGCGGAGACCATGGGGGCGTTGGTCGCACCCGCCCGGATCAGCATGCCGACCTTCGTCTTCGCCACCACGAGGTAGAGGCCGAGCGCCACCAGAAGGCCCGAGGCGATGATGGCGAGGCGCCAGACCGGATAGAGCACGCCGTCGGCGATGCGGATGGTGCCGGAGAGCGAGGGCGGGATCGGCACCTGCAGCGGCGCCGCGCCCCAGACGATCTTCACGCCCTCGTTGAGGAAGAGGATCAGGCCGAAGGTCGCAAGCACCTGTTCGAGATGGTCGCGGTCATAGAGGTGGCGCATCACCACCACCTCCAGCAACAGGCCGCAGGCGAGCGCCGTGATCAGGGCGAGGGCGATGCCGAGGAAGAAGTTGCCGGTCCAGGCGACGAACATGGCGGCGAGATAGGCGCCGAGCATGTACTGCACGCCGTGGGCGAGGTTGATGAAATCCATGACGCCGAAGACCAGCGTCAGCCCCGCGGCGATGAGGAACAGCAGCACGCCGAGCTGCAGGCCGTTCAGCGTCTGGATGATGAGCAGCGTGGAGGACATCGGACCTTGGCGATCGGGATGCACGGACGACCAGCCCTGCATCAGGCAAGTGCGTCCTTCGAGGCTCGCTGCGCTCGCACCTCAGGATGAGGGAGGTAGAGCGTTGCAACAGCGTGGTCTGGCCGCACCGGCGGGGCCGCCGATGCGCGCAGTGTCGGTCTCACCCTCCTCATCCTGAGGTGCGAGCGTGAGCGAGCCTCGAAGGACGCACTCAGCTTACGCAGGGCCCCAGGAGATCACCACCGCATCGGGCACTGGGCGGCGTAGACGTCGGTGTAGTTCTCGAAGATCCGCTCGACGATCTCGGTCTGGAACTTGCCGTCCGGGCGCTTGGCGGCGCGCACGGTGTAGAAGTCCTGGATCGGATAGTGGTTGTTGGCGAAGCGGAAGCGGCCGCGCAGCGAGGTGAAGTCGGCCTTGCGCAGCGCCGCGCGGACAGCGGCGCGGTCCGACAGGTTGCCGTTGGTCGCCGTCACCGCGCTGTTGATCAGCATCGCCGCGTCGAAGGCCTGCATGGCGTAGGAGCCCGGGACGTGCCCGAAGGCCGCCTCGTAGTCCGCGACGAACTTCTTGTTCTGCGGATTGTCCATGTTCGGCGCCCAGGTCATGCCGGCGAGCATGCCGATGGCGGCGTCCTGCTGGGCCGGCAGCGTCGATTCATCCACCGTGAAGGCGGAGAGGAAGGGCACTCGCTGGGTGAGGCCAGCCTGGCCGTACTGGCGCACCAGGTTCACGCCCATGCCCCCCGGCATGAAGGTGAAGAGCGCATTGGCGCCGGAGGAGCCGATGCGGGCGAGCTCGGCGGAGAAGTCGAGATGGCCGAGGGGGGTGTAGACCTCGTCGACGATCTGGCCGCGGAAGTGGCGCTTGAAGCCGGCCATGGCGTCGCGTCCGGCCTGGTAGTTCGGGGTCAGCAGGAACACCTTCTGCATGTTCTGACGCTGGGCATAGGCGCCGAGCACCTCGTGCACCTGGTCGTTCTGGTAGGAGGTGACGAAGAAGTTCTCGTGGCAGCCGCGTCCGGCGTAGCTCGACGGGCCGGCATTGGCGCTGATCAGGAAGGTGCGCTGCGAGTTCACCACCGGCGCGTGGATCGCCTGCAGGATGTTCGAGAAGATCGGGCCGACCACGAAATCGACCTTGTCGCGGTCGATCAGCGCCTGGACGCGCTGCACGGCGACGTCGGGCTTCAGTTCGTCGTCGACGACGATGACCTGCACCTCGCGGCCGCCCATGCGCCCGCCGAGCTGGCGAACCGCGAGCTGAAGGCCGTCGCGCGCCTGCTGACCGAGAACGGCAGCAGGGCCGGATAGGGTCTGGATCACGCCGATGCGGATCGGCTCCTGTGCCTTCGCCGGAATGGAGGCGAGGGCCGCAGCCGCGCCGAGCGCCAGGGGAACGAGAATGCGCTTCATCGAAAACCTCCCACCCCGAGGGGAACTCGGGTCCAAAGCCGCCCCGGGCTTGTCCGTGGTCGCGGCCGATGCGAAGGCATTATCGCCGTGGAATTTTCGCGAACAACCCCGTCCGGAAAAAATATTTTAAGTGTAAAATAATTCGGCAGGAGACCCGAATGTTGCTCACCGATCACGCAGACGGCAAGCCCCGGTGCTGGTGGCCCGGCCACGACCCGCTCTACGTCGCCTATCACGATACCGACTGGGGCGTGCCGGAGCGTGACGACCGGGCCCTGTTCGAGAAGCTCATCCTCGACGGTTTCCAGGCCGGGCTGTCGTGGATCACGATCCTCCGCAAGCGCGACCACTTCCGCAAGGTGTTCGACGGATTCCGCCCCGAGGTGATCGCCAGCTATGCGCCGGACAAGGTCGAGGCGCTGATGGCCGATCCCGGCATCATCCGCAACCGCGCCAAGATCGTCGGCACGGTGAAGTCGGCTGGCATTTACTGCGACATGATGGGACGCGGCCAGGGCTTCTCGGACTATCTCTGGGGCTACATCGACGGCCGTCCGCTGCAGCCGAACTACCGCGACCGCAGCCAGGTGCCGACCGAGACGGCGGTGGCGCAGAAGATCTCCAAGGACCTCAAGGCGCGCGGCTTTACCTTCGTCGGCCCGACCATCGTCTACGCCTTCATGCAGGCGGTGGGCATGACCAACGATCACATGACCGGCTGCTTCCGCCACGAGGAGGTCAAGGCGCTGGCGTGAGGGGACGCCTCACTCCCCCTGCGTGCAGATGCGCGCGATCTCGCCGACCCGCGTCCGTTCGGTGGAACTCATCTGCCCCGACAGCGCCTGGCCCCAGAGATTGTCGCGCTTGAGGCCGTCGGCGGTGCATTCGCAGGCGTCGCGGCAGACATCCTCCGCCTGTCCGTTGCTGACGCAGGTGCGCATGCAGGCCTCGACGAAGGGGCGCGTGTCGGTGTCGGCCGATGGCCGCGGCACGGCCGATCCCGGAAACAGCCACAGCCAGCCGAGGATGAGGCCGATCAGCACCGGCTGGTGGACGAGGTAGACCGGCAGCGAATGCCGTCCCATCGCGGCGACGAGCGCCGCCGGTTTCGATGTCGCCCGCCAGGCTGCGAGGCGTTCCTCGCCGATCATTCTCAGCGCCAGTCGTGCCGCCACGATGCCGGCGAGCACGCAGCCGAACCAGGGCAGCAGAGGCACGAAGTCGCCCGAGCGGATCGGCCGGTCGCCGAGCCCTATCCACAGCAGGAGGTCGCTGTTGAACAGCGGATGGACGCCGAGATGCGGCAGGGCGAAGGCGGTGACCGCCGCGCCCGCCACCGCCAGCGTCGGCAGCATCAGGAAGGGGAGGGCAAGGACGCTGGCGACCGCAATGTGGTGGAGGATGCCGAAGAAGACATAGGCGTCGGGCATGAAGGCATAGGTACCCGCCGTAACGAGCGCGGCAGCGCCCGCGACGAGCGCCAGCCGCCGGAGATAGCCGGCGGTGTCGAGCCTCTGGCGCGTGGCGAGGACGAGGCTGACGCCGACCAGCGCCAGGAAGGTCCCGGCAATGGCGTGGGCGAACCAGCGCCAGCCGGCATGGGCGACGATGTCGGTGGTGACCAGCCGGTAGAAGGAGAGGTCCCAGGCGAAGTGATAGACGAACATCGCCAGCAGCGCCGTGCCACGCGCCGCGTCGACCAGGTCGATCCGGCGCGGACCCGGCCGGTCCTGCGGGCGGTCCGGCAGGCGCCCTTCGGCGGCGATCGTCATGCGACATCCTTCGGAACAAGTGCCCCCGGGGGTGGGGCACGGTGCAGCAACCCGGTTAGCGCGCCGCCGTTCCGGCGTCCACCTCGGGAGACGGTGGCCGGTCGCTGCGCCGCACCGCCATCCTGCTGCCAGAACCGGTCTTGCCGCTGCGCGGCGAAGCAGGCAGGAAGGGCCATGGCTTCCCGTCCGTCCCCCTCCCGGCAGGGCGCGCCGCGCGCCTGGCAGCGCATGCTGTCCGGCCGCCGCCTCGACCTGCTCGATCCCTCGCCCCTCGACGTCGAGATCGAGGACATCGCCCATGGCCTCGCCCGCGTCGCCCGCTGGAACGGCCAGACCGTGGGCGAACACGCCTTCTCGGTCGCCCAGCACTCCTGTGGTCGTCGAGGACATCGCCGCCCAGCATGAAGCCGGGCCTGGAAACCCGCTGGCGCCTCGCCGTGCTGCTGCACGATGCCCCCGAATATGTCATCGGCGACATGATCTCACCCTTCAAGGCGGTCATCGGCGGCGACTACAAGGCGGTCGAGGCGCGGCTGATGGCGGCCATCCACATCCGCTTCGGCCTGCCGGCGGCAGCGCCCGCCGAGATCGCCGTGCTCACCAAGAAGGCCGATCACATCGCCGCCTACCTCGAGGCGACCCAGCTCGCAGGCTTCGGGCTCGACGAGGCCGCCGCCATCTTTGGTTCGCCAGCCGGCGTCTTCGGCGGCGCGAGAGGGGTGCCGCCGGCTCTGGTGCCTCTCGACGCGGAAGCCGCCAAGGCCGCCTACCTCGACAGGTTCGGCACCCTCGGCGGATGAACTCTCGTCGCGGGGCTGTCCGGCAAGAACCGCATCTCCGCCCTCATCGCCCTGTGGCGCGGGTCACGCTATCTGTTGAAGATTCCTGATTCCGGAACCGGAGGAAGTTGTCCATGGAGGTTCACGTCTGTTCGCTGTCGCGCCTGGCCGCGACCGTCGAGGCGACTGGCGCGCGCCACGTTGTGACGCTCATCAACCAGGGCACGCCCGTGTCGCGGCCGGCGGCGGTACAGGCCGAGGACCATCTCTTTCTCGGCATGAACGACATCGTCACGCCGATGGAGGGCTATGTCGCCCCGGGAGAGGCCCATGTCGACCGCCTGCTCGGCTTCGTCGATGGCTGGTGGCGCAGCCATGGCACCGCGAGCCCGCTCGTGGTCCATTGCTGGGCGGGGATCAGCCGTTCGACGGCCGCGGCCTATATCACCGCCTGCGCCATCCACCCCGCACAGGATGAGGACGAGCTTGCCCGCGAACTGCGCCGTCTCAGCCCCAGCGCCACGCCGAACCTGCGTCTCGTGTCCATCGCCGACCGGAAGCTCGGGCGCGGCGGGCGCATGGTGGAGGCTATCGAGCGCATCGGCCGGGGCCGCGAAGCCTTCGAGGGCGAACCCTTCTCGCTGCGCCTGATGCGTTGATCTTTTCCGGTCCGACGCCAGACTCTCGCAAGCTCTCCCGGAGACAATCGGACCGGCGGACGGCATCGGGCCGAAACGTTCCGGCCTCATTTCGCTGATGCTCGCCTGGCGCATTCCGCGTCGGCGCAAGTCATGTTTGGCCATCGGGGGCCGCACTGGATGGATTTCGTCTTCGCCATTGTCGTCGCCATGGCCGTCGTCCTCGGCCTGCCCATTCTCGCCATTGTCGCCTTCGTCCGATCCGGCGATGCGAAGCGGCGGCTCGATGCGGTGGAGATGCGGCTCCGGCAGGCGGAGACGGAACTGGGACTGATCCGCGCTGGCCTCGCAGCCGGACAGCCGATCGCGCCATCACCCGCCGCCGATGCCGCCCTTGCCCCGTCCCCTGAACCGGAGCCGTCGGTTGCCTTCGCGCCGCCCCCCGCTTCCGAGACGCCCGCTGTCGACGCGGCCTCACCGGAGCCCGTGATGGTCCGCCGGACGGTTCCGGCGGTCACCAGTGCGGGACCGCTGGAGGCCATCGATCCGATGGATGCTCCGGCACCTCCGCCTCCGCCGGCGCCGCCCACCAATGTCGGCGGCTTCGAGGAGAGCATCGGCTCGCGCTGGGCGGTCTGGGTCGGCGCCATCGCCCTCGGTCTCGGCGGCATTTTCCTCGTGCGCTACTCCATCGAGCAGGGGCTCGTCGGGCCCGGGATGCGCATCGCGCTTGGTCTCCTGTTCTCCTTGGCGCTGCTTGCCGGCGGCGAATGGCTGCGCCGCAGCGACAAGGGCCTGCCGACCCTGCCGCTCGCTGACATTCCCTCGGCCCTCACCGGTGCGGGCTCCGTCGCGGCCTTCGGCACGATCTATGCCGCCCATGCGCTCTATGGCTTCATCGGCCCGGCCTTCACCTTCGTGGCGCTGGGAGCCGTCGGTCTCGGCACGCTGGTTCTCGCCGGCCTGCACGGCCCGCTGCTCGGCGCCATCGGCCTCGTCGCAGCCTTCGCGGCGCCCTTCCTGGTCGCCGCCAAGGACCCGAACCCCTATGTCTTCCCGATCTATGCGGCGATCATCACCGCGGCCTGCTTCGCCCTCGCCTGGATCCGCAACTGGGACTGGCTGCGTCTCGCCGCAACGGCTGTCTCGGTCATCCTCGGGGCGCTGACGCTGGTCGCGACCTCCGGCGGCGCCTATCCGAGCCTCGTGCAGGCGCTCGCCGGCATCGTGACGGCCGCCGTCTTCGTCGTGCCCGGCATTCGCTTCGCCGAGATGCGTGAGCGCGGCGGCGACGTGGTGGCGACGGTGATCCTCTGCGCCTTCGCTTGTCTCGCCATGCTGGCGGTGGCCGAGGGCCAGAGGGAGTTGACCGCCGTCGCGCTCTTCGGGGTTCTGGCGATCGGCGTCATGGCGCTCGCCTGGCGGGCCCCGTCGGTGACCGCCGCCATTCCGGCAACGGGCTTCTTCGCGCTCCTCATCCTTCTCGGCTGGGCTGTCGGCATGAAGCCTTCTGGCCTTGCCGATCCCCTGGGCGTGGCGCCGGAATTCCCGGCGACCCTGTCGCGCCTGACCTGGTCGGGGCTCGCCTTCGCGCTGCTCTTCGGTATCGGTCCGGCGGTGCTCGGCGTCTGGCGCCGCCAGCGCGAGGCCTGGGTGGTGCTCACCCTCGCTGCGACCTCCGTCGTCGTGCCACTGGCGATCCTCGCCATCGTCTATGGCAAGGTCGAGGGCTTCGTCATCTCGCCGCGTTTCGCCGCGCTCGCCATGGTGCTGGCCGCAAGCTTCGGGGCTGCGACGGAGGCGGCGCACCGCCTGCGCTCCGGCCAGCGGCCGGGCCTTGCCTCGGCCTCCGCCCTCTACGCCATCGGCGCGCTGGCGGCACTTGCCTTCGCACTCACCCTGCTGCTCGAACACGCCTGGCTGACGCTGGCTCTGGCCGTCATGGTCGCGGGCATCTCCTGGGTCTACACCTTCCGGCCGCTGCCGCATCTGCGCTGGGTTGCCGCGATGGCCGGTGTCGGCGTCCTGATCCGGGTTCTCTGGGACCCCGCAATCAACGGCGGCGATGTCGGCCAGACCATCGTCTTCAACTGGCTGCTGCCGGGTTATGGCCTGCCGGCGCTCGCGACGGCCGCTGCCTCCATCATGCTGCGCAAGCGGCGGGGAGAGGATGCACCGGCTGCGCGTCCTCGAGGCGCTCGCCATGGTCTTCACGGCGCTTCTGGTCATCGTCCAGGTGCGCCATGCCTTCGGCGCTCATGGGCTCCGCCTCTTCGCGGCCCCCATGCGCTTCCCCGAGGCGGCGACCCACACCGTCACCATGCTCGCCTTCGGGCTCGGCCTGTCGCGGCTTGCGTCGGCCCGCACCGGCGCGCTGTGGGACAACGCCGTCCTGCTCGTCCGCTATGCCTCCTGGGCCTGGATCGCCGTGGCCATGGGCTTCGCCTTCAACCCCTGGGTTACTGGAGCCGATGTCGGGCCGCATCCGGTCTTCAACTGGGCCTTGCTCGGCTATGGGCTCGGCGCCCTGCTTGCCGCGGCCGTCGCGCTGTTCGACCGGCGGGCGGGCCGGCTGGTCGAGAGCCGCACCATGGGCCTCTTCGCCCTGGCCATGCTGGTCAACTACCTGAACATCACGGTGGCGCTGCTCTTCCGCGGCGAGGTGTCGTTGCGCGGCATCGCGGACGCCGAGCTCTATGCCTATTCCGCCGTCTGGCTGGTCTTTGGCATCGCCCTGCTCGGCGCCGGCGCCTGGCTCGGGAGCCGCACGCTGCGCCTCGCCTCGGCCGCCATGGTGGCCCTCGCCGTGCTGAAGGTCTTCCTCATCGACATGGCGGGCCTGACCGGGCTGTGGCGGGCCCTGTCGTTCATCGGCCTCGGGCTGGTGCTGCTGGTTGTCGGACGCGTCTACCAGCGCGTCCTCGGCATCGCCCAGGCGCGTGCCCAGGCGGTACCGCCCGCGGGCGGCTGACCCTTCAGAGGGCGGCGACTCCGGCCTTGCCGCTCTCGGTGCCGAAGGCGACGGCCTTGCCGTCGGCCCGCCAGGCGAGCGCCGTGATGGCGTCGCCGTCCGGCTCGCGCATCAGGATCTCGGCGCCGTCCTCGATCCGGCAGAGCAGGATCAGGCCGTCGGCAAAGCCGGCGCTGACGACGGGAGCCGCGGGGTGGCCGGCGACCTGCGTCACCTTGATGCCGGCCTTGGCGGCCGGCGCTATCATCGTCGGCGTGGCGCCCATCGGCCCGTTCTTGCCGGTGAAGGGCCAGAGGATCGCTTCGCTCGCGCCGGACGTCGCCAGGAACTTGCCGCCCTGTGTCCAGGAGATGGAACGGACCTTGCCGGGATAGCCGGACATGCGCATGTGCTGGCCGTCCTCGAGGCGCCAGCCGTGGAGCTGCGGCTCCTGCATGGTGGTGACGACGAAGCGCTGGTCGGCGCTCACTGCGACGCCGAGATGCGAGCCCTTCCATTCCAGCACGACCGGCTCGTTGGCGACGTTGGGGTACCAGAGCGTCACGCCATTGTAGTGGGCGACGGCGAGCCGCAGCCCCTTCGGGAAGAAGGCGAGGCCACCGGCCGCGGAAGGAAGCGTGAGCGCCTTCACCTCGTCCTTCGGCTGGGAGACATAGGCCTTGCGACCGGCGCCCCAGGCAAAGGCCCCGTTCGGGCCGATGGCGACGCGGTCGATCCAGGTGCCGCCGCTGTCATGCAGCACGCGCGGATCGCCCTTGCCGTCGAAGGCGACGAGGCGGCCATCGTCGCCGCCGGTCAGAAGCAGCGCGCCATTGCCGGCCGTGTCGAGGATTCCGCCGTCGTGGAGGCTGATCCGCTGCTCGTCGTCGCCGACGATGATCGCCTCGCCCGAAACGAGGACGAGAATGGCGCTCTCGCCGAGGAAATGGGCGGCCAGGACGGATTCGCCCGCGTCAACGGGGCGAATGCGGTCACGGATAGAGGGGCGCTGCGGCTGCGAGGTCATGGCCTCTTGCTAGCCGAAGGTCGGGCGGAAGGCGAGGGGGACAACGGGGGATGACGGGCGGCCCCCCTTTGACATCGGCGGCGGGCTGGTTCATGCCAGCGCCCGATTTTTCAGGAGAAGCCCCTTGGCCAGCGGAACACCGACACAGGTCGCGCCGACGCTCGGTTACGATGCCATTCAGGATCTGGCGCGTGCCGTGCCGTTCCGCCCCCGGCTGTCGCGCCTCATCTTCCTCCGTCACGGGGAAACGGAAGGCAACCGCAAGGGCGTCTACCAGTTTCCGGACACGCCGCTGAACCAGGCCGGCGAGGCGCAGGCGGCCGAGGCCGCATCGATCCTGGCGCTCGCCTCGATCTCGCGGGTCGCCGCGAGCCCGATGATGCGCGCCTGGCGGACGGCTGCCGTGGTCACCGACGGCCGCGACGTGACGCCCGAGCCGGACGCGGCCCTGCAGGAGCGCATGTACATCGGCCTCTTCGGCACGCCGGTAGGGACGCTCGACTGGCGCGTCGATCCGCCGGCCTGCGAGTCGCTCGCGACCTTCGTCCACCGCACCGGCCACGCCCTGTCGCGCTGGATGGCCGCCGAGGATGACCCGGAAGGCGACCTGTTGATCGTCTCTCACGGCGGCGTGCTGCTGGTCCTGGCGGCGCTGACGGGCGTCGACCTTCACACCGAACTCCGGCGCAACGCCACGCCGATCCTGTTCTCCCGCACCAGCGGCGGCTGGGAAGCGACCGCAGCGGGCTGATCAGCCGCCGAATTCGGCCTTCACCGCCGCCGTATGCTGGCCGATCGCCGGTACCGGCCCGAACTCAGGCGTCGCACCGTCGTGGATGGCCCCCGGCGCCAGCATGCGCTTGCGGCCGGCGGGTGTCTCGACCTCGATGTAGCGGTTCTGCGGATGAGCCTTGAGGTCGTCCAGCGTCGAGACGCGGCCATAGGCCACTCTGGCCTTCTCGAGCTTCTCGACGATGGCCTCGCGCGGCGCCTTCGCGAAGGCGGCGAGGATCAGCGCGTCGAGCGCCGGGCGGTTGGCGACGCGCTTGACGTTGGCGTTGAAGCGCTCGTCGGCGGCGATGGCGGCATCGTCCAGCACGTTCTCGCAGAGCGAGGCCCATTCGCGCTCGTTCTGGATCGAGAAGAGGATCGCCTTGCCGTCGGCGCAGGGGTAGGCCCCATAGGGCGCGATGGTCGGGTGGTTGAGCCCCGAGCGCGGCGGATAGATGCCACCATAGGCGTACTGGAGATAGGGGACGTTCATCCAGTCGGCGAGCGCGTGATAGAGCGACACCGCGACGTGCCGGCCCTGGCCGGTGATGGAGCGGCCGATCAGTGCCTGCAGGATGCCCTGGAAGGCGGTCATGCCGGCGGCGATGTCGCAGACCGACACGCCTACACGCGCGCGCGCTTCGCCGTCTCCGGTGATCTCGGAGAGGCCGGATTCAGCCTGCACTAGCAGGTCATAGGCCTTGAGGTGCTGCCAGGGCCCTTCCTCGCCATAGCCGGAGATGGAGCAGGTGATGAGGCGCGGATGCTTCGCGCGCAGGTCCGCCGGGTCGAAGCCGATGCGCTTCAGCGCGCCGGGCGCGAGGTTCTGGATGAAGACGTCGGCCTTCGCGATCATCGCTGCCAGCACCGCCTGGTCGCCAGAATCCTTGAGGTCGAGGACGACGGATTCCTTGCCGCGGTTGAGCCAGACGAAATAGGCGCTCTCGCCATCCACCGCGCGGTCGTAGCGGCGGGCGAAGTCACCCTCCTCGCGCTCGATCTTGATGACGCGGGCCCCCGCGTCGGCGAGGCGCGAGGCGGCATAGGGCGCCGCCACCGCCTGTTCGACGGAGACGACGAGGAGGCCGGCAAGATCGGTCTGGGACGACATGGGCGAGTCTCACGCGAGGTCAGAGAAGCGTCTTCTCCATAAAGACGCTGTGCGGCCCCGGTCCATAGGGCGGAAAGGCACCGCAGGGCTGATAGCCGTTCGCAGTATAGAGGGCGAGGGCCGCCGCGTTGCGTGGACCGGTTTCCAGCCGGATCCTCGGCAGGCCGGCCCGGCGCGCCTCGTCCTCAACGGCGGCGAGCAGTGCGGCTCCGAGGCCGAGCCCCCTTGCTTCCGCCGCAACGAACATGCGTTTCAACTCGCCCCATTCCGCGGCGATCAGCAGGCCTGCGCAGCCGACCGCCGCGCCGTCATGGCGCACGACGAGGAAACGTATGTCGGGGGACGCCAGCCGTCCGACAGAGGACCCATGCCGGCCCTCTGCCGGGTAAAGCGAGGCCGAGAAGGCGTCCGACGCGGCAATCAACCGCTCGACCTCGGGTTGGAGCGGCGACTCCTCGGCGATCGCGACGGCCGGACGGCTCACCTCTGCCCGTCGCGCTTGACGATCTGGTCCTGCGTCAGCCCGCCCATGCGCGGATGCGGCCGGCCGCCGGTGGTCATGGCGAGGGCAAAGAGGATCTCGTCGGCGCGCGGCGAGTCCTGCACCATCAGCGTCACGCCGTCGAAATGCGAGCGCACATAGGCGGCGTTGCGATGGTGGATCGGCACATCGAGAATGGCTCCCATCGGGCCCACTTTCGTCATCGACGGCACGATGGCGAGGGCCTCCCCCAGCAGTTCGCGCATGGCATAGCCGCCGGGAACGTGCCAGAGCGCGCCGTGTTCAAGCTCGCCTGACGCGCCGACCAGCGAGCCCTTGCCATAGGCCTCGATGGCCGCCGTGTCGCCGCCGAGGGCGTTCAGGAGCTTCGTCGAGCATTCGAGGCCGAGCGGCTTCAGCGCATCCATCATCGGCTGGATGTCCTCGACATAGCGGCCGGCGAAGGGGTTCTTCAGGATGGCGGCCACCCAGCCCTTGAGGATGGGCTTTGCGAGCTTCGGGCCGCCGTCGTGACGGACCTCCTCGACGCCGACGACGATCTTCCTGACGTCGATGGTCATGGTTTCATCTCCCTGAGGCTTGGTAGCTGTCCGAGCACGCGCGTCTCGCCCTTGAGGACGAGGGCGGCGTCGCGAATGAGGCCGCGCCGGCGCAACTGCTCGGCGCGTTCGTGGCCGGCGGCCAGTGCCGCCGTGATCTGGCTGCGCTCCAGCACACCGACCGCCGTGGTGACGAGTTGGTCGCCGAGATCGCTGTCGGGGTCGAGCGCCCGTGCCGGACTGCGGCGAATCTCCGGGTCGTCGATGTCGACGGCATTGGCGATGAGTGTCGCGGCGACGTCGGCGGTCGCGGCGTCGCGGGCGAGCACGGTCACTGAATCGGCAATGCCGAGCGAGAACGACCGCCCCTGCGCGCCCGAGGTGGCGATGCCGCCGATGCCGTCGGTGTCCCTGAGCGTGATGCGACCGTTGAGCGCGGGTATGGCGCCCCCCGTGAAGTCAGCGGCGACGGCGATCTCCATCGTCTCGCCCTCGGTCAGGTGGATGGCGATGTCGCCGCCGTCATTGACGAAGGCGCGATCGAGCGGTGCCGCCTCCACCATGCATTCCATCAGCTCATCCGCCACGGCCCCGGCGACCGCTGCCATGGGTGTCACGAAGATGCCGGCATGGGGACGGCAGGCGGCGAGCATGCGGAGCGCCACCGGGCCCGTCACCTGCGGCCGTTCGCTCATCGGCCTGCGCAACTCGGCCAGTTCGCCCGCGAGTTCCGGCAGGATCGTGCCGAACCGCGTGACGACGGCGTCATAGGCATCACGCACGGCAGCCGTCGCCCCCCAGGCCCGCAGCACCACGTCGATCGGGCCGTGCTGCAGGTGCAGCCGGTCACCGTCGAGGCGCTGGACGGTTGGGGCGTCCCACATGGGTCAGCCGATCCGCGCCAGCAGGGCGAGCAGGGTCTCGGCCTCCTCCGCCGACAGCGGCTCCAGCGTGCGGGCAGAGACCTCCGGGCCGCGGGCCTTCATCTGCTCGACGATGTCGCGGCCGGTCGGGGTGAGCGCGAGGAGGACGAGGCGCGCATCGTTCGGGTCGACGGAGGGCGAGACGAGACCGCGCTTGGCGAGCCGTCCGGCGACGCCGAACATCGTCGCCGGATCGATGCCGACTAGGCGCCCCAGCTGGTTCTGCGACGTCGGGCCGAGGTCATGCAGCTTGGCGAGCGCCGCATACTGGACGGGGGTCACGTCCATCCCATCCATCACCTGCTCGAAAATGGCGCTGGCGCGCTGGTGGGCGCGTCGGATCAGGAAGCCGATCTGGTCCTCGACCAGATAGGGCTTGCCGGCCGGGGCCTCGTGCTCCGCCTTCTGGCGTTTGGCCGTCATCATGACCTCTCCGGAAACGGCCAGGGATTGCCCTCGATCCATCCGTCGATGCGGGCCTGCGGGGCGACGTCGCGCAGGATGTCGTCGATGGACACGATGTCGTCCATATGCCCGCCGAGTGTCTCGTAGAGCGCCCGCGGCATGGTGAACTCGATGGGCGCGACAAGGGCAGGCGTCGGCACGTAGCCGAAGGCGTTCTTCGGCATGCGCGTGACGTCAGCCATGACGGTGATTCCACCGCCAGGCCAGAGATAGACGGGCGCGCCACCGATCGTGACCCTCGTCTCGCCGGACGCGACCGACCGCGTCAGCAGCACGGGGTTCTCGGTGACGCCGGCCCGCAAGCTGCCGCCGGCACCCGCCATGAACAGCACCGAGCAGAGCGAGGGCTCGCAGTTCTCGCCGATGCGGTCGACCACCTTCATCACCGCGTCGGGGATCGGGGCGGGAACCGGCACCAGGTTCTCGTCCAGGACGCAGTAGAGGAAGTGCTCGCCGGTGGTGGAGGTCATCAAGAGGCGCAGGCCCGGCCAGGCCACCGCCGGATCGATCTTCTGGATGATCGACAGGGGGTCCTCGATGTCGGTGCCGCCCCAGCCGATGCCCGGGATTGGCGACCTGGAAATAGCGCCCCGGCGTCGACTTGCGGCCGCGGACGCGGATGCCGGCCTGGCTGCATGTCGAGCACGCGGCCGGCCTGGTGCTCGGTCAGCACGCCGGTGATGTGGTCGTCGACGACGATCACCTCGTCGACATGGCCGAGCCACTGCTTGGCGAAGATGCCGATCGTGGCCGAGCCGCAGCCGACGCGCATGCGCTGCTCTGGCTTGCCGTCGACGATCGGCGCCTGGTTGGCCAGCGACGACCACCTCGTGGCCGCCGTCGATGGTCATCGTCACCGCTTCGCCGGTCGCAGAGCTTCAGCATCGTGTCGCAGGTGACGTTGCCCTCCTTCTTGGAGCCGCCGGTGAGGTGACGCACGCCGCCGATGCGAGAGCATCTGCGAGCCGTATTCGGCCGTGGTGACATGGCCGACCTGCCTCGCCGTTGACGCGGATCGGCGCCGCCTCCGGGCCGAGATGGCGGTCGGTGTCGATCTTCACCTTGACGCCGCAGTAGCTGAAGATGCCCTCGGTCACGACGGTGACGATGTCGACGCCCTCATGCTCCGCCGAGACGATGAAGGGCGCCGGCTTGTAGTCGGGATAGGTGGTGCCGGCGCCGACGGCGGTGACGAAGGTCCGCTGCGGGTCGAGCACCTGGCCGTCCCAGTCGTTCTTGCCGAACGCGACCAGCTTGCCGCCGGCCTCGACGGTCTTCGCCAGCAGCACGACGGGGTCGGTGCGGACGAGCTGGCCGTTCTCGTTGGCATAGCGTCGAACAGGCGCCGGCGCGGCCCGGCCGGATGCGGCAGAGCACGGGGCATGCGTCGCAGCGCAGGATGCCGTCGCCTTCGTCGGCGCCGAATTTCTTCGAGCGCGCCTCGACGGAGAGCTGGTCGGTGGCGGTCATTCCGCGGCCTCCTTCGCTTGCATTTCATGCCACAGCCGGTGAGGCAGGACGGGTACCTCGGTCATCCGCACGCCGACGGCATGGCGGATGGCGCCGAGAATGGCCGGAGCCGTCGGCGACGAGCGCCGGCTCACCGACGCCCTTGGCGCCGAACGGGCCTTCCGGCTCGGTATCCTCGATCAGGTGGATGGCGATCTTCGGCATGTCGCCGGCGGTGGGGATCAGGTAGTCGTGCAGGTTCTCGGTGCGGCCGGGGAGGTATTCCTCCATCAGCGCCAGGCCGAGGCCCTGGGCGATGCCGCCATGGATCTGGCCTTCGGTCAGGGTCGGGTTGATCGCCCGCCCGACATCGTGGGCCGCGACGATCCTCCGGACCTTCACGGTGCCGAGCTAGGCGGTCGACCTCCACCGCCGCGACCTGCGCGGCAAAGCCGTAGGTGGCATAGGGAATGCCCTGGCCCTTGGCGTCAAGCGGCGTGGTCGGCGGGTCGTATTCGCCCTCGCCAGCCAGCACGATGCCGGCTTCGTCGGCGGCAAGGGTCGAAAGGTCGATCGTCCGGCTCGCCTCGCCGTCGCATCACAATAAGCCGCGGCCCATCGAGCTTCAGTCTCGCTTCGGGTCCCGCATTGGCGAGTGCCAGGATCCTGGCGCCGGAGGTCCGCGCCGGCGAGCCTCGAGGCATTGCCCGAGACGAAGGTCTGGCGCGACGCCGAGGTCTTGCCGGCATCGAGCGGTCAGGTCCGTGTCGCCGATGACGAAGTCGAAGTCGGTGGTCGGCAGTCCCAGCGCATCAGCCGCGATCTGCAGCAGCACGGTCGATGGAGCCCTGGCCGATGTCGACGGCGCCGTTGAGGAAGATCAGACGCCCGTGCTTCGACAGCGTGATGCGCATCCGCGACGGGTTCGACATCGAGGTGTTGCCGCAGCCGTACCACATGCAGGCGATGCCGACGCCGCGCGCGATGCGGCCGCCCGTCGCGTTGTGGGTGGCGGCTTCGGCCATGCAGCGCGTCGTACTGCGGCCTTCACCGCGTCGAGGCACTGCGGCAGGCCGGCGGAGGCATGAAGCGATCTGCCCCGTCGGCGGTTCTGTCGCCATGGTCGATGGCGTTGATGCGGCGGATCGCCCAGCGGTCGATCCCGAGGCGCTCGGCGAGGTCGTCGATCAGCGTCTCGCCGGCGATCGCCGCCTGCGGAACGCCGAAGCCGCGGAAGGCGCCCGGACGGCGGCTCGTTGGTGTGCACCGCCCGCGTGGCGTTCTTCACATGCGGCACCTTGTAGGGGCCGGTGGCGTGGACCGGCACGCGGTTGGCGACCGTCGGGCCCCATGAGGCGTAGGCGCCCGTGTTGAAGTCGCCGGTCATCTCATAGGCGGTGAAGCGCCCCGCCGCGTCAGCCGACATGCGCGCGTGGATCTTCGAGGGGTGCCGCTTGGTCGTGGAGGCCATGCTCTCGGTGCGCGAATAGATGATGCGCACCGGCTGCTTCAGGATCCAGGCCGCCGCCGCGATCAGCGGCTGCACCGAGACGTCGAGCTTGCCGCCGAAGCCGCCGCCGCAGGCGGTGGGGATGATGCGGACCTGGCTCATCGGCACGCCGACGACGCGGGCGACCTCCTCCTGGTCCATCACGGCCGCCTGGGTGCAGGCGGTGACCTCGATCCTGTCTGAAGAGTCGTCCCACGCGATTTCTTCACGCGAACCGGTTCCCACTTCGCTTGAAATCGCTTTTGTCCGCACCGCGTAACCGGCCTCGGGCTCGATATAGGCGTGCTCGACGAAGCCGGTGCGGAAGCGCCCCTCGGCCGTTGCGGCGCCCATGCGATGGCCCTCGGCGACGTCGCCGGTCTCGAGATAGCCGCGGGTGAGCACATTGTCGGGAATGTTGGCGTGCAGCGGCGTCGCTCCGGCGGCGAGCGCAGCCTCGACGCCCGTCAGCGGCTCCTGAACCTCCCAGCGGATCGGTAGCTCGGAGTCCGAGACGCCTTCGACCGCCTCGCGCGTGCCGACGAGCGCCAGCACCGCCTCGCCGCGATAACGCACGAAGCCCGGAGCGAGCACCGGCTGGTCCTTGATCGTCGGGAAGATGCCGAAGGAGTTCTCGCCGGGAATGTCGGCGGCCGTCAGGATCGCCTCGAGGCCCGGATGGGCGGCCTTCACGGCCGCGAGGTCGCCGAGGGTGAAGCGGGCGCGGGCGTGGGGCGAGCGCACGGCGCGCAGCCACAGCGCATCGTCAGGGGCGAAATCGGCCCCGAAGCGATCCGTCCCCTGCACCTTGGCGAGGCCGTCGGCGCGGGCGATGCGGGCACCCACCGCGGAACCGGCCTCGGCCACCTCGGCGAAGCTGTTGATGCCGCGGGCGACGCTGTCGATGGCCTCGATGATCTTCACATAGCCGGTGCAGCGGCAGAGCACGCCGCCGATGCCGTCCTCGATCTCCTGCCGTGACGGCGTGGGATTACGGGTCAGCAGGTCCGTCGCCGCCATGATCATGCCGGGCGTGCAGATGCCGCACTGGGCGGCGCCCTGCGCGAGGAAGGCAGCGCGCAGGCGGTCGATCAGCGGGTCCTCGGCCTCGATGGTGGTGATGGCGCGGCCCTCGGCCTGCGCCGTCGCCACGAGGCAGGCGCAAACCTGGACGCCGTCCATCAGCACGGTGCAGGCGCCGCAGTCGCCGGCGTCGCAGCCGATCTTCGTGCCGGTGAGCTTCAGGCCCTCGCGCAGCGTGTCGGCGAGGCTCGCGAAGGGCGCCGCCTGCACAGGGTGGTCGGTGCCGTTGACGTTCAGCGTGACGGTGGGGAGGGCGGGACGGTCGAGCATCAGGCGGCCCTCCGGCTGGCGGTCGAGGCGAGTTCGGCGAGGGCGTCGCGGACCAGTGCCTGCGCCGCGTTGAGCCGGTAGGCCCCCGAGGCGCGGACGTCGTCGATGGGCGCGAGGTCGGCGAAGTGCCCGGCCTCGACGCGGCTCGCCGCCGCCGCGAGCGGGCAGCCCGCCAGCGCGGCCTCGAGGCTTGTCAGGCGCTTGGCAACCGCCGAGCAGGCGCCGACCGCGATCCGCGCCGTGGTGATCTGTCCTTCTGCATCGGCGGCCACCACGGCCGACACCATGGCGATGGAGATGACGAGATACTTGCGCGCGCCGAGCTTGAGGAAGGTGGAGCGCGCCCCGTCCAGCTTCGGCACGATCAGCGCGGTGACGATCTCGTCGGGCCTCAGTGCCGTCTGCCGGTATCCCGTGGCGAAATCGGCGAAGGGCAGGATGCGCGTCCCCGCGCGGTTCGCAAGCTCCACCTGCGCGTCGAGCGCGAGCAGGTTGGGGATGCCGTCTCCGGCCGGCGATGCCGTGACGATGTTGCCGGCGAGCGTGCCGAGGTTCTGGACCTGGACGCCGCCCACCTCGCGCGCGGCGCGGCGGTAGCCGTCGAACAGCGACGGCAGGCTGGCGGTCGCCAGATCGCTCCAGGTGGTCATGGCGCCAAGGCGCCAGCCGCCCAGCTCCTCGGCGATGCCCCTGAGGCCCGGGACGGCGGTGATATCGAGCACGTCCTTGTGCGCTGGATCGCCCCAGGCGCGGCGCGCCGTGCGCACCGGATAGACGTCGGTGCCGCCGGCGAGAACGGTGACGTCGTGCTCGGCTCGGATGGCGAGAGCCTCGGCGAGGCTGGTCGGGCGGAAGTAGCGCATCAGCCTCTCCATCGGCACAGCGCCTCGGCCTCGGCCGCGGTGTAGTAGCCACGCGCCACGTCGCGGGCGACGGCCGCCGGGTCGCGCTTCGCCGGGTCGCCATAGCCACCGCCGCCGGGCGTCGATCACCTCGACCCTGTCGCCGGCGCGGATGCGCAGGCCCTGGTCCTTGGACAGGTGTTCGGGAATCGTCGTCTCGTCGCCGCGGTGGATCTTTACGACGTTGGGTGCGCCGTCCTGCCGCCGAGCTGACGCCGGGCGGGCCGAAGCGGCCGTGATCCATGACGAAGGAGGCGCGGGCCTCGCCGCGCAGCAGTTCCACCTCGTAGTGGACGCCGAAGCCGCCGCGCGCCTTGCCGGCGCCGCCCGACCCCTCGCGCAGGGCGAAGCGGCGGAACAGCACCGGATAATACTGCTCCATCACCTCCACTGGCGCGGTCTTGGAAATGCCGATGGTCGAGCAGCCGTTGGTCAGCCCGTCGTGGCCGGCATTGCCGCCATAGCCGCCGCCGGTGATCTGGTACATGACGTAGCCGGCCTTCTTCGCCGGGTCGAAGCCGCCGAGCGCGAAGTTGCCGGACGTGCCGGCGGGCGCGGCGGTGACCTTGTCCGGGATCGCCTGCACCAGCGCCAGGAACACCGCTTCCGCGATGCGCTGGGAGACTTCCGCTGCGCAGCCGGAGACAGGGCGGGGGTACTGCGCGTCGAGGAAGGTGCCCTCGGGCTTCAGGATGGTCAGCGGCTCGAAGGCGCCGGAGTTGATCGGCACATCCGGGAAGATGTGCTTGACGCCGAGATAGACCGACGAGCAGGTGGTGGCGAAGACCGAGTTCATCGGCCCCTGGCAGGGCGGCGATGACTCGGAGAAGTCGAAGGTCATCGTCTCGCCGCTCTTGGTGAGCGTGAGCGCGATGCGCAGCGGCTCGTTCACGACGCCGTCTGAATCGACGAAGCTTTCGGACCGGTAGACGCCGTCGGGGATGGCGCGGATCTCGGCGCGCATCCGCTCGGATGATCGTGCACGGATCTGGCGAATGGCCTCGTCCAGCGTCGCCGTGCCGTACTTCGCCACGAGGTCCATCAGGCGGGTTTCGCCGACGAGAAGGGCCGCGGCCTGGGCCTTGATGTCGCCGATGCGCTGGTCGGCGATGCGGATGTTCGACGAAATGATCGCGAAGATCTCCGCATCCATCTCGCCGCGCTTGAAGAGCTTCACCGGCGGCAGGCGCAGGCCCTCCTGCTCGACCTCTGTCGCATGGGCGGAGAAGCCGCCCGGCACCATGCCGCCGATGTCCGGCCAGTGGCCGGTGTTCTGCAGCCAGCAGAACAGCTGGCCGTCGACGAAGACGGGCTTGGCGAAGCGCACGTCCATCAGGTGGGTGCCGCCGAGATAGGGGTCGTTGACGATGTAGATGTCGCCGGGCTCGGGCCTGCCGGCCTTGCCCTCGGCGATGAGGCGGATGATGTGGCCGGTCGAGTGCTGCATCGTGCCGACGAAGACCGGCAGGCCGAACTCGCCCTGGGAGATCAGCGCGCCGGTGTCGCGGTCGTAGATGCCGTCGGCGCGGTCGTCGGCCTCGGCGATGACCGGCGAGAAGGCCGAGCGCGAGAAGGCGATGTCCATCTCGTTGCAGACCTGCTGCAGGCCGGCCTGGATGACGGCGAGGGTCAGGGCGTCGATGGCGGGGGGCGGAGCGTGGAGGGTCATGCCTTCACCCTGAGATTGCCGATGGAGTCCACCGTCGCGACGGCGCCGGGCTCGATGACGGTGGTCGCGTCGATCTGCTGGATCACCGCCGGCCCGGCGACGGAGGCGCCGATGGGCAGGGCGTCGCGCGAATAGACCTTTGCCGGCCACCAGCGGCCGTCGGCGTGGACCTGCCGCTCGCCGATCACCGCGTTGTCGGCACTGGACCTGCGGTCAGCGGCGTCGAGCAGCGCCGCAAGTGGGAAGGCGCGGCGGCGGCCGATCACCGATGTGACGAGGTTGACGAGGACCGCGCGGATCTCCGGCAGCCGCACCTGGAAGCGGTGGAAATAGGCCTTCTCGAAGGCGGCCTGGATGTCCTCGCGGCTGACGTCGGGCGAGGCGAGGGGCACGCGGATGAGGTGCGTCTGGCCACGGAACTGCATGTCCGCGCCGTGAATCACCACCGTCTCCTCGATCTCGGCCTTCTCCTCCTCGACCACGGCGAGGGCGCTGTCCCGCTGCGCTGTCATCAGGCGCTTCACCTCGGTCATGTCGACCAGGTCCAGTGCCTTGTTGACGGTGTTGACCCGGTCCTGCCGGAGGTCGGCGACGAGGCATCCGAGAGCATTGGTCAGGCCAGGCCGCGCCGGTACCAGCACCTCGGGGATCCCGAGCTCGCGGGCCAGCGCCACGGCGTGGAGCGGCCCGGCACCGCCAAAGGCGAAGAGCACGAAGTCGCGCGGGTCGTAACCGCGCGACAGGGACACCATGCGAATGGCGCCGGACATGTGGACGTTGCCGAGCCGGATGACGGCGGCGGCCGCCGCCTCGATGGACATGCCGAGCGGCGTCGCGAGGTCCCGTTCGAAGATGGCGCGGATGTCGGCCAGCGACACCTTCGACTGCACAGCGGTCAGGCGGTCGGGGTCGAGGCGGCCGAGGATGAGGTTGGCATCGGTGATCGTCGGACGGGTGCCCCCGCGCCCGTAGCAGATCGGTCCCGGCTCGGAGCCCGCCGAATGCGGCCCGACCTGCAGCATCCCCGCCGTGTTGACCGAGGCGATGGAGCCGCCGCCGGCCCCGACAGTGCGCACATCGACCATGGGGAGATGGATCGGCAGGCCGTAGTCGATGGTCAGTTCCGCCGAGACCTCGGGAATGCCGCCATGGATCAGCGCGACGTCGGTGGAGGTGCCGCCCATGTCGTAGGTGATGGCGTTGGTGAGACCCGACTGGGCGAGGGTCGCCGCGGCGGCCATGACGCCCGAGGCAGGCCCCGACATGACCGTCTTCGCCGCCTCGCGCGCCACCAGCGTCGCCGGCACCGTGCCGCCATTGCCGTTCATCACCAGGAGGTCGCGCGAGAAGCCCTTGGCGGAGAGGTCGCCCTGCAGGCGCTGCACGTAGCGGTCGAGGATCGGCTGCACCGCGGCGTTGACGCTCGCCGTCGTGCCACGCTCGTACTCGCGATACTCCGACAGCAGTTCGTGGCCGAGCGTCACATAGCTGTTCGGCCAGGCACTGCGGACGATCTCGCCGGCGCGCAGCTCGTGAGCAGGGTTGGCATAGGAATGCAGGAAGTGGACGACGATGGCCTCGCAGCCGGCGATGGCCAGCGCCTCGGCTTCCCGTCTCACGGCCGCCTCGTCCAGCGGGGTGACGACCTGCCCTTGAGCATTCATCCGCTCGGCCACCTCGCGGCGGAACGGCCGCTCGATCAGGGGCTCGAAGGTGCCGGTCATCCCGTAGGCCTTCGGCCGTGTCCGCCGGCCAAGCTCAAGGATGTCGCGGAAACCCTCCGTCGTGATCAGGCCGACCCTGGCGACCTTGCGCTCCAGCACGGCGTTGGTGGTCGCCGTGGTGCCGTGGATGATGAGGTCGAGATCGGCCGGGCTGACGCCCGCGGCCTCGATGGCCTTCACCACCCCCACCGCCTGATTGGCGATGCTGGTCGGCACCTTGGCGAGCTTCACGGTCACGCCCGCACCGTCCTGCTCGGTCAGGAGCAGGTCGGTGAAGGTGCCTCCAACGTCGATGCCGGCAACGCGCCTCAAGATTTCATCCTTTTCATTCGTCTACGAACGGTGAGGGCGCGGCCGGGCGCCCGCAGCCGCATTCACACGCTGAGATAGGCTTCCCTGATCTCGTCATTGGCCTCGAGATCATCGGTGGTCCCCTCGTAGCGGATCGCGCCCTTTTCGATGACATAGGCGCGGTCCGACACGGCGGAGGCGAAGTAGAGGTTCTGCTCGGAGAGCAGCACGGCGATGCCCTGCGCCTTCATGGCGAGCACCGCATCGGCCATCTGCTCGACGATGACGGGGGCGAGGCCCTCGGAGGGCTCGTCCAGCAGCACCGCGTGGGGATTGCCCATCAGGGTGCGGGCGATGGTCAGCATCTGCTGCTCGCCGCCCGACATGGCCGAGGCGCGCCGCCCCTTCATCTCCGCGAGATTGGGGAAGATGGCGAAGAGCCGGTCGAGCGACCAGGGTTCCTTGCCCGGCGCCCCGGCGGCGGACTTCCGCCCCACCTCCAGGTTCTCGTAGACGGTCAGGTCGGTGAAGATGCGACGGTCCTCCGGCACATAGCCGAGACCGAGGCGGGCGATGCGGAACGGCTGCCAGCCGCTGACGTCCTCGCCCTCGAAAGTCACGCTTCCCGAAAGCGCGGGCACCAGCCCCATGATGGCCTTGAGGGTCGTCGACTTGCCGGCGCCGTTGCGCCCCATCAGGGCGACGACCTCGCCGGCCCTGAGCTGCAGGTCGACGCCGAAGAGCACCTGGGCATGGCCATAGGCGGCGGAGAGGCCGCGCGTTTCGAGAATGACGGTGGGGGTCGAGGCCATCAGTGCGCTCCCGCGGCCTGCCGGCGTGCCTTGAGAGCCGCCTGCGAACCGGCCTCGCCGAGATAGACCTGCTTGACCCGCTGGTTGCCGCGCACCTCGTCCGGAGTGCCAGCTGCGATGATCTCGCCGCGCACCAGAACGAGGATGCGATCGGCATGGCCGAAGACCGAATCCATGTCGTGCTCGGTGAAGAGCACGCCGATGCGCCGTTCGCGGGCGATGTCGGCGGTCAGCTGCATCAGTGCCGTGCGCTCCTTCGGCGCCATGCCGGCGGTCGGCTCGTCCATCAGCAGCAGCTTCGGCTCCGAGGCGAGCGCGATCGCGAGTTCGACGCGTTTGACGTCGCCATAGGCGAGCTCGTTCACCGGCCGGTCGGCCATGTCGGCCATGCCGACGCGGTCGAGGAAGGCCAGGGCCGCGTCGCGATGGAGGCGCGTCGCAGCCGCCGTCACCGACCGTGTCTGGTGGTGGTGGGAGATCAGCGCCATCTGGACATTCTCGACAACGCTCATCGAGACGAAGGTCTGGGCGATCTGGAAGGTGCGGCCGACACCGAGGCGCCAGATCTCGCGCGGCGGCTTGCCGGTGATGTCATGGCCGGCGAGCACGATCGACCCGGCGTCGGGCTTCAACTGGCCGCCGACCATGTTGAAGGTGGTCGACTTGCCGGCGCCGTTCGGGCCAATGATGGCCAGCATCTCGCCGGCTTCCAGGCTGAAGGTCACGTTCTTGCCGGCGGTGACGCCGCCGAAGCGCTTTTCGAGGCCGGTGACGGCGAGGAGGGGCGTGGTCATGCCGGCTCCTTCGCGAGGGTGGTGGTTGCCGCGTCGCCGGCGGGGCGCCGCGCAAGCTTCTCGCGCAGCGTGTCGATGGCACCCACCACGCCGCGCGGGAAGATCAGCACGATGGCGATGATCGAGACGCCGAGGAAGAAGCGCCAGAAGTCGGTCAGCGGCATGAAGAAGTCCTTGACCGAATGGAAGACCGCAGCGCCGACCAGCGGGCCCATGACGGTCTGGATGCCGCCGGTGAGGATCATCATCAGGAAGTCGATGGACATGGCGATGGAGATCATCGTCGGGTCGATCGAGCCCTTGGAGAAGGAGTAAAGGGCCCCGGCGAGACCCGCTGCCGCCCCCGCGACGATGAAGGCGAGCCAGCGGTGGGTCTTCACGTCGATGCCGATGGCATCCGCCCGGTTGGCGCTGTCGCGGGCAGCCCGCAGCGTGTAGCCGAAGGGCGTGTAGATGAGATGGCGGAGCGCCACGATGGTGACCAGCGACAGGACCGCGACGACGTAGAAATAGACCTCGCGGCTCGCCGCCCAGCGTGAGGGCCAGACGCCGACAACGCCGTTGTCGCCGCCCGTCACCTCCACCCACTGGAAGCAGATGGCATAGGTGATCTGGGCGAAGGCGAGGGTCAGCATGGCGAGGTAGATGCCGTGCAGGCGGACGATGAAGTAGCCGAACAGGGCCGCCGCGAGGCCTCCGGCGATGGGTGCGACGACAAGCGCCAGTTCCATCGGCGCCTTCAGCGGGCCGGTGACGAGCAGGCCCGCGGCATAGGCGCCGACGCCGAAATAGGCGGCGTGGCCGAAGGAGACGATGCCGCCATTGCCGATGAGCAGGTTCAGCGAGAAGGCGGCCAGCGCGAAGACCATGATCTCGATGCCGACCTTCACCTTGTAGGTGTCGCCGAAGACCGGGATCAGCAGCAGCGCCGCCGTCAGCCCGATCCACACCAGCGTCTCGGTGCGGCCGAAGCCCCTGAGGTTGAGGATGCCTTCCGGCAGCACGGCACGGCCGGCGGCGACCTCCGGCTTGCCCATCAGGCCCCAGGGCTTCACCACCAGCACCACCGCCATGAGCAGGAAGACGAGGACCAGCGTGATCTTCGGGAAGATGAGGATGCCGAAGGCCTCCAGCATCTTGATGATCAGCGCGGCGATGAAGGCGCCCGGCACCGAGCCCATGCCGCCGATCACCGTGACGACGAAGGCCTCGGTGATGATCGAGAGGTCCATGCCGGTGTTGGCCGGCAGGCGCGGGATCTGCAGCGCGCCGCCGAGGCCTGCGAGGAAGGCGCCGAGGAACAGCGTGCCGGTGAACAGCATGGCCTGGTTGACGCCGAGCGCCCCAACCATCTCGCGGTCCTGCGTCGCGGCGCGGATCAGCACGCCGAAGCGCGTCTTGTGCATGATGAGCAGGAGGGCGCCGAGGACCGCCGGCCCGACGAAGATGAGAAACATCTCATAGGCCGGGAAGCGCTGGCCGAAGATCTCGATGCCGTGCCGCATGGAGGGCGCGCGCGGCCCCGTGATGTCGACAGGTCCCCACACCTTCAGCACCACGTCCTGGACGATCAGCACGACGCCGAAGGTGGCGAGCAGCTGGAACAGCTCCGGCACCTTGTAGATGCGGCGCAGGAGGACGACCTCCATGATGACGCCGATGACCCCGACCACGGCCGCCGACAGGAACACGCCGAGGAAGAACAGCGACGGCGACCGGTCGAACTCCAGCAGCCACGGCACGATCGTCACCGCCATATAGGCGCCGAGCATGTAGAACGAGCCGTGGGCGAAGTTCACGATGCGCGTCACGCCGAAGACGATGGTGAGGCCGGACGCGATGACGAACAGCGCCGAGGCGCTGGCCAGTCCCGACAGGCCCTGGATGACGAGGAAGGAGAGATCCATTCGGACGCGGCTCTCGGCGCAAGCGATCAGAACAGGGTCGCGGCGGGGCCACGATCCGGCGGGGGAACGAAGCCCGGGCCGCAGCCCGGGCGTCTCATGCGAATGCGGTCAGGCGCGCGCTCAGCTCTTGCGCGCTGCGCGCACCTCGGCCTCCGGGAACATGACGTCCTTGCCGTCGACGTAGCGGAAGTTCTTCATCGTCGGCAGCTTGCCCTTCAGCGTCGTCTCGCCGACCCAGGCGCCGAGCGTCGACTGCTGGTCGATGCCGCGCATGGTCACCGGTCCGCAGATGGTCTGCGTCGTCAGGTCCTTGAAGGCGGCCATCATGGCGGCGGTATCCGTCGACTTCGCCTTGTTGAGCATGTCGCGGATCATGAAGGGCACGACATAGCCGAGGACCGAGCCGAGGCGCGGCGTGTCGTTGAACTTCGCCTTGTAGGCGGTGACGAAGGCCTGGTGGCCATGCGTGTCCACCTGCTCCGGCGGGTAGCCGGTGACGATCCAGCCGTCCGGGGTCTCGTCGCCGAGCGGGAGAAGATATTCCGGCTCGCCGGTGAGCAGGCTGACGACCGTGCGGCGCTCGAACAGGCCGCGGGTGTTGCCCTCGCGGACGAAGGCGGTGAGGTCGGCGCCGAACAGGACGTTGAAGATGCCGTCCGGCCGGCTCTGGCCGAGAGCGCCGACGGTGGCGCCGGCATCGACGCGGCCGAGCGCCGGGAACTGCTCGGCGACCACTTCGAAGCCGGGAACGGCGGCGCCCATCAGGCGCTTGAAGGCCGCGACCGCCGACTGGCCGTACTCGTAGTTCGGGGCGACGACGGCCCAGCGCTTGATGCCCTTCGACTTGGCGGCGTCGACCAGCATCTTGGTCTGCATGTAGGTGCCGGGCCGGACGCGGAAGGTGTAGGGATTGCCGCTCGCCATGGTGAGCGCGTCGGTCAGCGGCTCGGTCGCGAGGTAGAGCACCTTCTTCTGGTTGGCGAAGTCGGCGAGCGCGAGGCCGACATTCGACAGGAAGGCGCCGGCGATGAAGGAGACGTTCTCGCGGGTGACGAGTTCCTCGGCGACGCGCACGGCGTCTCCAGGCGTGGCGCCATCATCGCGGTAGATGATCTCGAGCGGGCGGCCGCTCATGCCGGTCAGGCCGCCGGCGGCGTTGATCTGCTCGACGGCGAGCTGCATGCCGTTGCGATAGGGAACGGCGAAGGCCGCCATGCGGCTGTAGGAGTTCAGCTCGCCCACCTTGACCGGGGCACCCTGCGCGGCGCCGGGGCCGCCGGTCAGGGCGACGCCGGTGGCGGCGAGGCCGCCGACGACGGTACGGCGCGACAGATTCAGCTTGGTCATGAAACACTCTCCCCTCAGATGCGGGCGCCGGAGGTCGCCCGTTCCACCTCTGCCGAGACTTCCGTATTCTTGCTTTTCGGAAGATCATTCGTAAGCGAACGATACCGCGTCCCGGCGGGCTGGCAAGAGCCTTTTTTGGAATTCATGCGAACTGCGCCAGCGGCCGGCTGGAAGAGCCGGCGCGCACGAGAATAATGCAACAGTCAGAACGGGTTAGGAGAATGTCGGCCGCAGCGTTCCGACCGTGATGCCGTTCCAGTTCTTCATCACTGGGTTCACGAAGCGCGCGAACCTTGCAGCCTCTGCCTCCTCCATGGGCAGGAGCCTGGCGATGAGGGCGGCCATCATCACCTCGCTGGCCCGCGAGGCGCCGTCGAGGCATTTCAGGGCGATGCCGAGACCCTGTTCGGGCAGCGCGGCGCAGAACACGCCCTCGGCACCGGTCTTCACGAAGACGCGCTGTCCGAACAGGCCCATCACGTCGGTGCAGAAGCGGCCGGAGCCCGCAACCATGAAGGGCTCGGCGGCGCAGGCGGCGCGCAGTCGCGCGAAGGCCTTCGCGCGCTCCGGTCCGACGCCCTCGCCGGTGGCGAGCTTGGCGAAGCCGTGGGCGAGGTTCGTCAGCGGGATGGCAAAGGTGGGCGATGGAGCCGCGGCGCTGGCCGACCGCCGTGTCGGCGTCGAGCCTGTGTCCGGTGACCTCACCGACCGCCTCGGCAACGAAGCGCTGCACCTTGTGGTCGATGCCGACATAGCCGCGGGTATCGATGCCCTCGGAGCAGGCGAAGCAGACGAAGCCGGAATGCTTGCCCGAGCAGTTGTTGTGGAGCGCCGTCGGCTTGCCTCCGGAACGGGCGAGGGCGTGTGTCGCGGCGGTGCCCGAGGGCCAGTGCGCGCCGCATTCGAGTGTCGATTCAGTCAACCCCGCCTTCGCCAGCATGCCCGCGGCGGTCTCGACGTGGCGCGCCTCGCCGCCATGCGAGGAGCAGGCGAGGGCCAGTTCGGCGTCGCCGAAGCCGTAGCGATCGGCGGCGCCGCTCTCGACGAGGGGCAGCGCCTGCAGCGCCTTGATGGCGGAGCGTGGATAGATCGCCTTGTCGACGTTGCCGATGGAGAAGACGATCTTGCCGTCGGCGTCGCAGACCACTGCCGCACCGCGATGGACGCATTCGACCATGTCGCCGCGCAGAACCTCGACGAGGACGGGATCGGACGATGACGACAGTGACATGTTGGCCTCCGGCAATGGCGAGGCTTTAGAGCACAGCCGCCACCGTCGCGGAAAGCCTCATTCGGCGGGCTGGATCGAGGTCTCGACCTTGCCCTGCGGCGCGTCCATGCGGGCATTCATGTTGGCGACCATCTTCTTGACGATGGTCGAGGCGGTCTTCTCGAACAGAAACGGGAAGAAGGCGTGCACGAGGGCGCAGAAGGAGCAGAAGGCGAACGTGCCGGCATAGCGCAGCGCGACACCCATGTGCTGGAAGTAGCTCTCGTTGACCGACTGGGGGTGGGCCATGAAGAGCGACTTGGCGCGGTTCAGCATCGGGGGGCTCCACTGGATGAGGAATCAATCAGTGGGAAAGGATAACGGAGGGTGCCCGGGAGCATGTCCCAAAGCGTCGGCTCGTTGCTGGTGGAGTGTGGACATCATCCCGGAAAATGAGATGATAGCGGGATGATGTCTCAGTCTCTCTTGCTCGACGCCATCGACAAGTCCTTGCTGCGCCATGTCCAGCAGGACGTGACCCTCTCCATCGAGCAACTCGCCGAGCGGGTGAACCTGTCGCGCAACGCCTGCTGGCGACGGCTCAAGCGACTGGAGGATGAGGGCATCATCCGCGCCCGCGTCGCCCTCGCCGACCCGGTGAAACTGAACCTTGAACTCACCGTCTTCATCGCCGTGCGCACCAGCCGCCACGACGCCGACTGGGCGACGCGCTTCCATCAGGCGGTGCAGGACATTCCCGAGCTTCTCGGCGTCTACCGGACCGCCGGCGACATCGACTACATCCTCCACGCCCGGGTGCCCAACGTCGCCGCCTATGACCGCCTTTACAAGAAGCTCACC
The DNA here is from genome assembly GCA_965284145.1 of Phreatobacter sp. GTDB lineage: Bacteria > Pseudomonadota > Alphaproteobacteria > Rhizobiales > Phreatobacteraceae > Phreatobacter. The sequence continues at coordinate 164,645 of CBDIRH010000003.1, read as the reverse complement.
GCACGCATCGAGATGCAGGATGTCTCGGCGAGCTTCGTGATGGAGGAGATCAAGGAAGTGACGGCGTTGCCGCTGGATTTCGTCTGACGGGCCTCACGCCGGCCGGAACGCCCCGGCGAGCGACGGCGCGCCGTCGCTGGTCGCAAGGCCCTTCGCCACGAGGTCCTCGAGATGTGCGAAGACGGAGAGGCCGGCGGCGCTCTTCAGCCGGGGGTCGAGACCCTCGTAGATGGCGGCGACGATCTCCGGGATCTGCCGGTCGCCCGAGGCGAGGCGCTTCATGATGGCGGCTTCGCGCAGCTTGCGATGGTGCGACAGGGCCCGCATGAATTTCGCCGGTTCGCGCACCGGACCGCCATGCCCCGGCCAGAACAGCGTCTCCCCGCGTGCCCTCAGCTTGTCCAGGGAGGCCATGTAGTCGCCCATGGAACCGTCCGGCGGGGCGACGATGGAGGTCGACCAGGCCATGACATGGTCGCCGGAGAACAGCGTCTCCTCCTCGCGCAGGGCGAAGGCCATGTGGTTGGCGGTATGGCCGGGCGTGAAGACCGATTCCATGGTCCAGCCCGTGCCCGACACCACGTCGCCGTCCCTTACCACGATGTCAGGAACGAAATCCTTGTCACCCGAGGCGTCCAGCACATTGGTCTCGCCGAGGTTCAGCGGCCGTGCGGCGCGGTGCGGTCCCTCCGCGTAGACCGGCGCGCCGGTGGCGGCCTTGATCGCCGGCGTTGCCGGGGAGTGGTCGCGGTGGGTGTGGGTGACGAGAATGGCCTCGACCGTCTCGCCCTTCACTGCGTCGAGCACGGCCGCGATGTGGCGGGGGTGGTCCGGTCCCGGATCGATGATGGCGACGCGACCCTTGCCGACGACATAGGTCACCGTGCCCTTGAAGGTGAAGGGCCCGGGGTTGTCGCAGAGGATGCGCCGGACCAGTGGCGACAACTGTTCGACCTGGCCGGCGACCGCCGCGTCCTCGCGATTGAAGGGGATGTCCTCGGCCATTCTGCCTCTGTCGAAACGCGGGTGGCGGCCTGCTTGCGGCAGGCCATGTCGGTCGGTTAGTCAGCGCAGGCGACCACGCCGGCCGGCAAATGACAAGCTGCCGCAACGGCATAGCCCCCCGAAGGATTCCGCCATGCATACCGCGACCCTCGCCGCCACCCTCTGGCCGTCGAGCCATGCCCACCTCGCTGCGGGGCGGCTCGTCCGCCCGCTTGCCCTCTTGGGCCTCGGCGTCTGCCTGATCACCCTCGGTGCCAAGGCGAGCGTGCCCTTCTGGCCGGTGCCGCTGACGCTCCAGACCCTCGCGATCTCCGTCGTGGCGGCCACCTATGGCCTTCGGCTCGGCGTTGCGACGGTCGCCGCCTATCTCGTCGCCGGCCTGCTGGGCGCTCCGGTCTTCGCCGGCATGAGCGTCGGCGTCGCGCCCTTCGTGGGGCCGACCGGTGGTTTCCTCGCCGGCTTCCTCGTCATGGCCGCCATCATCGGCGCGGCAGCGGACCGCGGCTGGGATCGGCCTGGCCGAAGATCCTCGCCGCCATGGCGCTGGCGAACATCGTCGTCATCGTCCCCGGCGCTTCTCAGGCTCGGCACCTTCACCGGCTATGGCGCGAAGCTCCTTGCGGCCGGGCTCTGGCCCTTCGCCCTCGGCACGGTGGTGAAGACGGCGCTCGCCGCGGCGCTCATGCCGGCCGCCTGGGCCCTCGTCACCCGCCTGCGCGACTAGGCCTCGTCGACGACGTAGCCCCCGTCGAACATGGTCGCGATGCGGGCCAGCGCCGCCCGCGTCGCCTCATCGCCGGGCGCTACGCCCTGCGGCAGACGCGGCCCCAGTTCCGCCTCCGCCATCGCGGCGAGCCGGCCGAGTAGGTCCGGATCGAAGCGGATCGCGAGCGCATGGTCGGGGTGGTTCGCGTCGCGATGGGCCGGCCCGTATTCGCCGAGATGCAGCACCGCGTCCCACGGCGTCGGCTCGGCCGGCAGCCGCGCCGCGCGGTGCATCTCCTCGCCCGCAAGATAGAAGCGGTTGAGACCGTCGAAGAACACGTCGCGATAGCCCGCTGCCGTCAGGATTGGCGCGAAGTCCGCGGAGCGGTCGGCCATCGTCCAGGGGGCGACCGCCTCGACCACCACGACGCGCGGCCGGAAGCGCGTCCAGTCATTGCCCGCGAGCACGCTGGCCTCGGCGCCCTCGACGTCGATCTTGAGAAAGTCGATCCGCTCCGGCGCATGGGCGGTGCAGAGCGCGGCGAGGGTCGTCACCGGAAGCCGTCGCTCGACCGTCGCCACGCCCGCCGCTCCGGCGGCCTCGGCATGCTGCCGTACCGTCGTCGACAGGCCGTGGAAGCGCTCGGCCTGGAACAGCACGGCCTCGCCCGCCTCGGCACCGCAAAGGGCCTCCACGGTGACGTCACGCGGGCGCACGAGACGATAGGGGTTTGCAATCTCCGCCTGCGGTTCGACCACGATCCCGCGCCAGCCGCGCTCGTAGAACCAGAAGGAGACATTGTCGGCGACCGCGTGGCCACCGCCGACGTCGATATAGAAGCCGCGGTCGACGTCGTGCAGCAAGAGCGAGAGGTGATAATCCTCGAGGTTCTGCGCGTAGGAGAAGAAGCGCGGCGCCGGCCGGTCGGTCATGGAGCATCCCTGATGACCGGGGGCACCGCCTGTCAGCGCCCGGGCCTGATGGCGTGAGCCTTCCGCGCCAGAGCGATGCGGTCAAGCGTCGCGTGGAACAGGCTCCAATCGTCCCGCTCGGCGATGGGGGCCCACAGAGCCTCCACCTCCTCGATGAGCAGGGTCGCGGGGCCGGCGCCCTCGAAATAGGCTGCGGCCTCCGGCGGCTGCGACAGGGCCTCGCGGGAGCCGAGGGCGGCTTCCAGTCTGGCGAACTCGGCACCCTGGTATAGCGAGGCCTGGGGTCCGGCCATGGCGAAGGTGCGCCGCGCGAGGCCGCCGTGCCAGTCGAAGAGTGTGCGCTCGAACAGGGCTCCGGACTTCAGCAGGAACTGGAAGAAGGCGGCGGCGAGTTCGTCGTCGGCCTCCGCACCGGCCTCGGTCACACCGAGCCGCGCGCACAGCGCCCGCCGGAGCCCGGCGTGGAAGGCGGCGGCATAGGTCCTCAGCGCATCCTCGAGGTCTGCGACCGGCGCCACCAGCGTCAGGCACTCGGCGAAGCGCTCGAGGTTCCATGCCACCGCGCCCGGCTGGCGGCCGAAGGCATAGAGCCCGGTCTGGTCGAAATAGGCGGCGGTGAAGCCGGGGTCGTAGCGCGGCAGGAAGCGCCAGGGGCCGTAGTCGAAGCTCTCGCCGGTGACCACCATGTTGTCGGTGTTGAGCACGCCGTGGACGAAGCCGGCGGCCATCCATTCGCCGACCATGGCGCCGCAGGCCTGCGCGACGGCTGCCAGAAGAGCAGGGGCCTCCTTCGCCACCTCGCCGTCGCGCGCCGCGCCGGGATGGTAGTGGCGGACACAATGGGCGACCAACGCGGCGATGCCCGCCTGGTCGTTGTAGGCAAGGCAGCGCTGGAAGGTGCCGAAGCGGATATGGCTGTGCGAGAGGCGCACCAGCACGGAGGATCGCGTCGGGGATGGCTCGTCACCCCGCACCAGTTCCTCGCCGGTCTCGATCAGCGAGAAGCTCTTCGAGGTGTAGACACCGAAGGCCTCCAGCAGCGCGGTTGCCAGTACCTCCCGCACCCCGCCCTTCAGCGTCAGCCGTCCGTCGCCGAACCGCGAATAAGGCGTCTGGCCCGAGCCCTTGGTGCCGAGGTCCAGCAGCCGCCCCGCGTCATCGACCAGCTGGGCAAAGAGGAAGCCGCGGCCGTCGCCGATCTCCGGATTGTAAGAGCGGAACTGGTGGCCGTGATAGCGCAGGGCGAGCGGCTGCGGCAGGTTGTCGGGAAGCGGCTCGAAGCGGCCGAAATGGGCGATCCAGGCTTCGTCGGAGAGATGTCCGAGACCGACAGCCTCCGCCCAGCGCTGGTTGCGCCAGCGCAGGATGTGCTGCGGGAACCGCGCCGGTTGCACGACGTCGAAGAACTCCGGGCCGAGGGCTGCGTGGGCGGTCGCGGGACGATAGATGGCCGGGGGAAGGGTCATGGGCTCCATATAGCGCGCAAATGCCGCCGCTGCTCATTCTGCGCCAGATCAATGTGGAAAGGGCTGGCCGGGCTAGCGTGAAGCCCTGATCGGGAGACGTTCCCCCATGCGCACGCGACTGCTGCTGGCCCTTACGGGCCTTTCGCTTCTGGCCTTCCTCCTTCCGGCTGGTGCCGGTCCGTTCCGTGCGGCCGAGGACGAGATGCGCGCCGCCTATGCGGACTATCGTGCGGCCCTGTTCCGCACCAACCAGAACGATTCGGCGGGTTCACGGGCCACCATCGACGCCTTCCGGACAAAATGGACGGCGCTCGTCGCAGCCTGGTCGCGGCAGGCGCCGCCACAATATGCCGACGATGGCGAGTTCGGATCGACCCTACGCGACGTTTCGGCGACGGCCGAAGAGGCTGCCAAGCTGACGGATGCAGGCCGCCTTGCCGATGCGCACGAGGTGCTCGAACGCATCCGTGAACAGCTTTCGGCGCTCAGGGCGCGCAATGGCGTCAGGTCCTTCTCCGATCCCGTCAACGCCTATCACGAGCAGATGGAGAAGGTTCTGCTCGGGGCCTATGACGGCTTCAGCGCCCAGGGGCTCGCTACGCTGCGCGACGACATCGCCGTGCTCGAACATCTCGCGGCGGAGCTCGGCAAGCCGGGACCATGGAACCGCCCGGCCGGTGTCGACGCTGCCCTGCCACCCCTGCGTGCCTCGATCGCGGCGGTCAGGACGGCCCTGTCGGGGGCGGACCGCGATGCCCTCCGGGCCGCGATCAAGGCCCTCAAGCCGCCCTTTGCGCGCATGTTTCTCCAGTTCGGCTGAGCCTTGCAGGCCGTCACGCCGCCGCGGCCTTGCCCTGCAGATCCTTCACGACATCCGAGAGAAGCTCGTAGGAGCGGACCCGCTTGGCGTGATCGAAGATGGCGGAGGCGACCATCACCTCGTCGACCTGCGTGTTGGCGATGAACTGCTGGAGGCCGCGCTTCACCGTCTCCGGCGAGCCGACGAAGGAGAACTGCAGCATGCGCGAGGCCTGCGCCTTCTCCATCGGGCTCCAGAAGGTCTCGATGTCGTCGATGGGCGGCGGCAGCAGGCCGCGAACCCCGCGGAAAATGCCGGCCGCCCGCTGCTGGGCCGAGGTGAAGAGGTGGCGGGCTTCCTCATCGGTCGGCGCGAGGAAGACGTTGCAGCCGGCCATGGCATAGCTCGTCGCCTGCTGCTTCGAGGGCTCGAACTTCTGACGGTAGATGGCCAGCGCCTGCATCAGCGCGTCCGGGGCGAAGTGAGAGGCGAAGGCATAGGGCAGGCCGAGCATGGCGGCGAGCTGCGAGCCGAAGGTCGAGGATCCGAGGATCCACAGCGGCACCTCGGTGCCGGCGCCCGGCACGGCCCTGGATCGACTGGCCCGGCTGGACCGGCGCGAGGAAGGCCTGAAGCTCGAGGACGTCCTGCGGAAAATTATCGGCCTCCATGGGGTCGATGCGCAGCGCCGCATGGTGCGCTGGTCGGTGCCGGGCGCCCGGCCGAGACCGAGGTCGATACGGCCCGGAAACAGGCTCTCCAGCGTGCCGAACTGCTCGGCGATGACCATCGGCGCATGGTTCGGGAGCATGATGCCGCCGGCGCCGACACGGATGCGGCTCGTCGCGGCCGCCACCTGGCCGATGACGACCGCCGTCGCCGCGCTGGCGATCCCGGGCATGCCGTGGTGTTCGGCCAGCCAGTAGCGCGGGTAGCCGCAGGCGGTTGGCGTCGAGGGCGAGGTCGATGGTGTTGCCGTCGGGCATCGCCCGCGTGGAGCCTTCCGGCACCGGGGCGAGGTCGAGGATGGAGAAGAGCGTCATCGGGGCATCCGGGTTCAAGGGCCGGTGGTCTGGCCTTCCAAGATAGGCATGTCGCGGCCGATGGGGAGGGAGCCGGGCGGGTCAGCCCTGCTCCGGCGCGCCGAGCTGGCGCAGCGCCTCGTGAACGACGTCCGCCTTGTGGCGGAGATGCTCCCGCATCAGGGCGGACAGCGCCGCTCCGTCGCGCGCCCTGAGCGCCGCCATCATCCGTTCGTGGTCCTCGATCGCCTCGGCCCAGCGCTCCGGCGTCTTGCGGGCGACGAAGCGTACCGCATGGATTCGCACCATGAGGGTCTGGTAGAGCTGCGCGAGGCTCGCATTGCCTGCGATGCGGAAGATCTCCTCGTGGATCTGCCGGTTGAGCCGCGAATAGGGAACCCATTCTCCGCGCCGCCAGTGGCCGACCATCTCCGCATGCAGGCTCTCGAGGCGGGCGAGGTCATCGGCGGTCAGGCGCGCGCAGGCGAGTTCGCCGGCCAGCGCCTCCAGCATGCCCATGATGGGGAAGAGTTCCTCCACCGCCTCCGGTGCGATGCGGGCGACGCGGGCGCCGCGGTTCGGTGTGAGGTCCACGAGGCCCTCGGCGGCCAGCACCTTCAGTGCCTCGCGCAGCGGCGTGCGCGAGACCCCGAAGAGGTCGCAGAGGTCGGGCTCGGAGATCTTGTCGCCCGCCTTCAGCGTGCCTTCGACGATCATGTCGCGAAGCCGCCCGGTCAGCTCGGTGGCAAGCGAGCGGCGGGCGATCAGCGGATGCTCGTTCATGCGGATCCTCCCTGTCGCCCGTCGTCGAAGCCCTAGGCCGCCCTGGCGCCGCCCTCGCGCCGGGTGTCGGCGAGATAGGCCATGGCGGCGGTGACGCCGCCCGCCTTGTGCGGCACGCCGGCGAGGCCGAGGCCCATCTCCACGCCGCCGAGCGTGCCGATGAGCGTCAGATCGTTGATGTCGCCAAGGTGGCCGATGCGGAAGACCTTGCTTGGCGACCTTCGACGAGGCCGGTGCCGAGCGACATGTCGAAGGCGTCGAGGATCACCGAGCGCAGCCGGTCGGCATCATGGCCCTCGGGCATGACGACGGCGGTCAGCACCGGCGAGAAGTGCTTCGGGTTCGTGCAGAGGTTCTCGAGCTCCCAGGCGGCGACCGCCCGCCGGGTCGCCTCGCCATGGCGGATGTGGCGCGCGAAGACCGCATCGAGGCCCTCCTCGTGCAGCATCTTGATCGCCTCGTCGAGGCCGTAGAGCAGGTTGGTGGCGGGGGTGTAGGGGAAATAGCCGGACTTGCCGGCCGCGATCATCTCCTCCCAGCCCCAGAACGCTTTTCGGCAGCTTCGACTGCTTCGAGGCCGCCAGCGCCTTCTCCGACACGGCGTTGAAGGAGAGTCCCGGCGGGAGCATCAGCCCCTTCTGCGAACCGGCGACGGTTACATCGACGCCCCATTCGTCGTGGCGGTAGTCCACCGAGGCGAGCGAGGAGATGGTGTCGACCATCAGCAGGGCCGGATGGCCGCGCGGCGTCGATGGCCTTGCGCACGTCGTCGATCCGCGAGGCGGCACCGGTCGAGGTCTCGTTGTGGACGACGCAGACCGCCTTGAAGCTGTGCGCCTTGTCGTCCCGCAGCGCCGCCTCGATCGCGTCGACGTCAGCGCCGGAGCGCCAGTCCGAGGGCGATGAAGGTTGCACTCGACGCCGAGCTTGCCGCGCCATGGTCTTCCACAGCGTGGCGAAATGGCCGGTCTCGACCATCAGGACCTTGTCGCCGGGCGACAGGGTGTTGGCGAGGGCGGCTTCCCACGCGCCGGTGCCCGACGCCGGGTAGATGATCACATGGCTGCTTGGTCTTGAAGACCGAGCGCATGCCGTCGAGCACGCGCATGACCAAGCTTGCCGAAATCCGGGCCGCGATGGTCGATGGTCTGCATGTCCGATGGCGCGCAGGATGCGCTCCGGCACCGGTGAGTCGGGCCGGGAATCTGCAGGAAGTGGCGGCCGGCGACGCGCGGTGCATTGGTGGCCATCGGGGTCTCCTCGGCGTGAACGGGGGACCGCTCCGGCGCGGCCTCTTGCCAGAATGAATAATGAATGCAAAATTCAAGTCAAGCGAAGGATGCGGTCTTACGCAGTGCATTTCGAGGAGTGCGGGGACGACCATGAACGACATGAGCAACACGCCCGGCACTGCCCTCCAGCGCCGCCTGAAGGCGGAAGTCTCGGGCGATGTCCTCTTCGACGCCTTCTCCCGCGGGCGCTATGCGACCGACGCCTCGATCTACCAGATCATGCCGGTAGGGCGCCGTCGTTCCGCGAGACGATGGACGACGCCATCCGGGCCGTGGCGCTGGCCCGCGAGGAGGGCGTCACCGTCCTGCCGCGCGGTGGTGGCACCTCGCAGTGCGGCCAGACCGTCAACTCATCGCTCGTCGTCGATTGCTCGAAGCGGCTCAACCGCATCCTCGATCTGGACGTCGCCGGACGGCGCGTCCGCGTCGAGCCCGGCATCGTGCTCGACGACCTCAACCGGCAGCTCAAGAAGCATGGGCTCTGGTATCCGGTCGATGTCTCCACCGCCTCGCGCGCCACCATCGGCGGCATGACCGCCAACAATTCCTGCGGCGGCCGCTCGCTGCGCTACGGCACCATGCGCGACAACGCGCTGTCGATGGATGCGGCGCTGGCCGACGGCAGCGCTGCTGCATTTCGGCGAGGTGCGCGCGAGGACCTCGCGCAAGTCCCGCAAGGCAGCCTCGCGCTGTTGATCCGCGAAATGCTCGACTCTCGGCGAGCGCGAAGCCGCCGAGATATCGGAACGGTTTCCGAAGGTACAGCGCCGCGTCGGCGGCTATAACCTGGATGCGCTGGTGCCGCGCAATGCGCCGAACAACATGGCGCACCTCCTCGTGGGCTCGGAGGGCACGCTCGCCTTCACCAACCGCGGTCGACCTGAAGCTCTGGCCGGTCTGATCGGCCCCAAGGTGCTTCGGCGTCTGCCATTTCGGCAGCGTTCCACGAGGCGATGGACGCGGCCCAGCATCTCGTGACGCTGCAGCCGATCGCGGTGGAACTGGTCGACCGCACCATGATCGGCCTTGCCCGCGACATCGCCATGTTCCGCCCGACGATCGAGCGCGTCGTGCGCGGCGACCCTGACGCGCTGCTCGTCGTCGAGTTCGCCGAGGAGACGGAAGCGGAGAACCTGCACGAAGCTGAAGGATCTCGCCGAAGCCCTTGATGGGCGACCTCGGCTTCTCCTGGCAGGGATCGGGCAGCGCGCTTCGGCGGCGTCGTGCCGGTCATCGAGCCGGCCTGGCAGGCGGCCGTCACGGAAATGCGCGTCGTCGGGCCTCAACATCATGATGTCGATGAAGGAGGCGGGAAAGCCGGTCTCCTTCGTCGAGGACTGCGCCGTGCCGCTGAAGGACCTCGCAGCCTATACGAGCGGGCCTGCACGGAGATCTTCCGCGCCGCACGGCACGCGAGGGCACCTGGTATGCGCACGCCTCCGTCGGCTGCCTGCATGTGCGCCCCGTGCTCAACATGAAGCTCGACGTCGACGCGAAGCGCATGCGCTCCATGGCCGAACAGGCCTTCGAGCTGGTGCGCCGCGTACAAGGGCTCGCATTCCGGCGAGCACGGCGACGGGCATCGTGCGCTCCGAATTCCACGAACAGATGTTCGGCGAGCGCCTCGGTGCGTGCCTTCGAGGAGGTCAAGGACCGCTTCGATCCCGACAGCTCTGTTCAACCCCGGCAAGATCGTCCGTGCCACCGCAGGATGGACGACCGCACGCTGTTCCGCTACCCGCCGGGCTACGAGGGCATCGATTTCAAGCCGGCGCTCGACTGGTCCGACTATCCCGGGGCGGGCGAGGGTTTCCTCGGCGCCATCGAGATGTGCAACAACAACGGCACCTGCCGGAAGCTCGACGGCGGCGCCATGTGCCCGAGCTACCGGGTCACCCGCGACGAGCAGCACGTCACCCGCGGCCGCGCCAACACGCTGCGCCTCGCCATGACCGGGCAGCTCGGACCGGATGCGCTTCTATCGACAGAGATGGAGGAGAGCCTCTCCCTCTGCGTCTCCTGCAAGGCCTGCAAGCGCGAGTGCCCCACCGGCGTCGACATGGCGCGGATGAAGATCGAGGTGAAGGCCGCGCGCCATCAGGCAAAGGGGGCGAGCCTGCACGACCGGCTGGTGGCCCACCTGCCGCGCTATGCCGGCCTCGCGGCCAGGATGCCCTGGCTTTTCAACCTCCGCGACCGCGTGCCGGCACTCAAGGCCCTCTCGGAGAAGCTCGCGCAGTTCTCGGCGCGACGCTCCCTGCCGCAATGGCGCTCGGATGTTTTCGCGCCGCCCGTCGTTGAAGGTCCGGGCGAGGGCAGGGAGGTCGTGCTCTTCGCGGACACGTTCAACCGCGCCTTCGAGCGGGAGAACCTCGATGCGGCGGTGACGGTGCTGACCACAGCCGGCTACCGTGTCCATCACGCGCGCCCCGTCGGTGGAGGCCGGCCGCTCTGCTGCGGGCGCACCTATCTCGCCACCGGCATGATCGACAACGCCCGAGCCGAGGCCGACAGGCTGGTTGCGGCGCTGGCGCCGTATGCCGCCCGCGGCGTGCCGGTGATCGGCCTCGAGCCCTCCTGCCTCTTCTCGCTCCGCGACGAGATCCCGGCGCTGCTGAAGTCGGAGGAGGCTGCGTCCGTGTCGAAGGTTTCCGTCCTCTTCGAGGAGTTCATCGCCGCCGAGGCCAAGGCCGGACGCCTGTCGCTGCCGCTCGGCGAGATGAAGGCAACGGCCGTGCTGCACGGCCATTGCCACCAGAAGGCTTTCGGCGCCATGGGGGCGGTGGAGGGCACGCTCCGGCTGATTCCCGGGCTCGAGTTGCAGACGGTGGAGAGCTCCTGCTGCGGCATGGCCGGCGCCTTCGGCTATCACGCCGATACCATCGACACCTCGCTCGCCATGGCGGAACTCTCGCTCCTGCCGGCCATCCGCAAGGCGCCCGACGACGCCATCATCGTCGCAGACGGCACCTCCTGTCGCCATCAGATCCACGACGGCGCCGGCCGCGAGGCGGTGCATGTGGCGCGGGTGCTGGCGATGAGCCTGAAGGCCGCGACGCCAGCGGGCTGATCAAACAAGAAAAGGCCCGCCGGAGCGGGCCTTTCCCTGCAATGTCAGTTGTTGACGATCACTCCAGCTTGACGCCGGCGTCGGTGACGACCTTGCGCCAGCGCTGCACCTCGGATGAGACGAAGCGGCCGAACTCCGGGCCGTCCAGCGTCGGAATGCCCGAGCCGTTGCGCGCCCAGGCCTCCCTGATCATCGGCACCTGCAGCGCGGTACGGATCTCGTTGCGCATGCGCTCGACGATCGGGGCGGGCGTGTTCTTCGGTGCGAAGATGGCATACCAGGTCGACACGTCGAAGTTCTGGAGGCCTGCTTCCGCCGCCGTCGGAACGTTCGGAACCGCGGGGCTGCGGGCGGCCGCGGCAACTGCGATGCCGCGGATGGCGCCGCCCTGGATCTGCGGCGCCGAGGTGCCGAGGCCGTCAAAGACCATGTCGATCTGGCCGGCGACGAGATCGGCCATGGCCGGGCCGGCGCCGCGATAGGGCACGTGGCGGATCTTGGTCTGGGTGAGGATCTTGAACAGCTCGCCGACCAGATGGTGCGTCGTGCCGATACCCGCCGAGCCATAGATCAGTTCGTCCGGCTTTGACCTCGCGAGGGCGATGAGTTCGGCGAGGTTGGTCGCCGGGACGCGGCGCGGGTTGACGACGATCACCTGGGGCGGCTGGGCGATGATGGCGATCGGGATGAAGTCCGTCTCGATGTTGTAGTCGAGGCGCGGGTAGAGTGACGGCGCGATCGTGTGGTGTGCGGCGCCCACGAAGAAGGCGTAGCCGTCCGGTGCGGCCCGCGACGCCACCAGCGCACCCGCCGTGCCGCCGGCACCGGCTCGGTTCTCGATGACGACACCCTGCCCAAGCTGCTTCTCGAGCTGTGCGGCGAGCGGCCTCGCGAAGGCGTCGGTGCCGCCACCGGCCGCGAAGGGAACGTGGAAGGTGATCGGACGGGTCGGCCAGGTCTGGGCGTCGGCCGTCGCGCCGGTGAGCGTCACGGAGAGCGCGGCGATGCCGGCAAGAATGAATTTTCGCATGGGGGTCCCTCGGGGCAAAATTCCTCGCGGCAGCCCTGTTGCTGGGCCGCTCATCCAGCTTGTCTGCTGGTTGGAACAGAGACTAGCGCCTGTTCCCGAGGTTGCAAGCCGCGAGGGTCGCCCTGAGGGCGTCCTCCCGATCCGGCCCGGCTCAGGTGCCGACCCGCACCGGTGCGTTGAGCTTGCGCAGGGCGGCGATCACCGAGAGGGCCGTGATGCGGCCGGTCTTCGGATTGTCCGACGGGATGTTCTCGATGGCGAGCGACAGCTTGGCCGAATCCGAATCGACCTCGATGGCGTGGCAGTTTCGCGTCACCGTCGGGTCGGCCCAGATGTCGATGGTGGTGCGGTCCGGCCCGATGCCGGCGAGCGACAACGCCACGGCGACATTGACGTTGGCCGGGAAACCCCTGGCCGCGTCGCGTGCCGAGCCGGAGAAGATCAGCGTCGGTTCCTTGATGGCGTCCATGTCGAGCCCCTTCTCGACGAGATAGGGAGCGCCGACCAGCCCCTTCGGCGGCTTGCGGGTGATCATGCGCACTGAGTGGATGGTGCCCTCGGCTGCGGCGGTCACCGCGTCGAGGCCGAGCAGCGCGCCTGTCGGCACGATGATCTGGCCACCATGGGTCTTGGCCAGTTCCATCAGGTGGGGGCGCGGCAGCAGCGCGCCGCAGGAGAGCACCATGACCTTCTTGCCGGCGGTCAGCATCGGCGTGCAAATCTCCTCGATCACCGCGGCCGGGGCACATTCGACGGCGAGGTCGGCGAGGGCGGGGAACTCGGTCAGCGGCACGACGGGGGCGTCGATGCCGGCCTCGGACAGCCAGGCCTTCGCCTTGGCCTCGTCGCGGGCGGCGACGCAGGCGAGCACGGTGCCGGGGATCGTACCGCCAGCGATCTTCGCGGCCAGGGTCCGTCCGATGGCGCCGAGACCGGCGATGGCGATGCGCGTGGGGGTCATGAAACTCTCCGTCCAGGGGAGCGGGACCATAGAACCTCGGGCGCGGATTTCCAGTACCGGGCCTCATGGTGCCCATGTGGCAGCGCATCCCTGTCCTGCGGTGAGGGGTCGCGCCCGGCGTTCCGGGGGTGGACAAGATCGGTCAATTGGCCATGATCCGCCGCTTCCAGAGGAGAAGCTTGCCATGACGATCCCCTCCCGACGTTCCCTGCTCGCCCTTGCCGCGGCTGCCCCCCTGGCCCTCGCCGCCCCCGCCGCCGAGGCGCAGACCTGGCCCGTCCGGCCCGTCACCATGATCATCCCCTTCGCTGCCGGCGGACCGACCGACGTTCTCGGCCGCATCATGGCCGAGCGGATGTCGCAGATCCTCGGCCAGCAGGTCGTCGTCGAGAACGTCGCCGGCGCCGGCGGCATGACCGGCACGGCGCGCATTTCGCGCGGCTCGCCCGACGGCTACAGCTTCGTGCTCGGCACGGTCGGCACCCACGCGGTGAACCAGACCCTCTACAAGCAGCCGCTCTACAACGCAGCGACCGATTTCGCCCCGGTGACCCTGATCGCCGAGGTGCCGCTGATCCTCATCACCCGCAAGGACTTCCCGGCCAACAACCTCCAGGAGTTCATCGCCCGGGTGAAGGCGGACCAGGCGAAGCTGCAGTTCGCCTCCGCCGGCGCCGGCTTGGCCGTTCACCTCGGCTGCCTCTACCTCAATTCGGTGATGCAGACGAACCAGGTGACCCACGTGCCCTATCGCGGCTCGGCCCCGGCCATCCAGGACCTCGTCGGCGGCCGCGTCGACTACATGTGCGAGATTTCCTCCACCGCTCTCCCGCATATCCAGGGCGGTACGGTGAAGGCGCTGGCAACGCTCACGGCCAACCGTGCCTCGGTCTTCCCGGATCTTCCCACCGCCCAGGAGCAGGGCCTGCAGGGCTTCGAGGCCTACACCTGGAACGCCTTCTTCTTCCACAAGGATACGCCGCCGGCGATCGTCGAGCGCCTGCGCGCAGTCACGGTCGAGGCCATGGATACGCCGGCGGTGCGCGAGCGGCTGCAGGGCCTCGGCGCCATCATGGCGACCCCGGAGCGCCGCGGCCCGGCCTATCTCGCCCAGCTCGTGAAGAGCGAGATCGAGAAGTGGGCCGGCCCGATCCGCGCCAGCGGCGTCAGCCAGTAAGCATCGCGACCTGACGTTTCTTGAAGGGCGGGTGGCCGGAAGGCCATCCGCCTTTTCGCGTCAGCCGGCCCTTTCCAGCGCGGCGAGAACCTCGGACCGGCGCGGCAGGGGCGCCACCGCCCCGTAGCCGGTGGTCGACAGGGCAGCGGCGGCGCAGGCATAGCGCCCCGCGGCGAAGGGATCGCCGGTCGCCAGCCATTCCGCCAGAAAGGCCCCGTCGAAGCAGTCACCGGCGCCCGTCGCATCGACGGCTCCCACCGCGATGGACGGGATGATGCGGCGCTCGGACGGCGTCGCGATCAGCGCGCCCTCCCTGCCGAGGGTCAATGCCACGATCCGCGAGCCGCCCTCGAGATAGAAGTCGGCAATGGCGTCCGGCGTGTCGCGCCCGGTGAGCTGGCGGGCGTCATCGAGGCCAGGCAGGGCAATGTCGGCGAGCTGCATGGCGGTATTGGTGACCTCGCGCGCCCGCGCAAGCGGCCAGAGCCTCAGCCTCAGATTGGTGTCGTAGGAGACCGCGACGCCGGCAGCGCGTGCTTCGGCCATGGCCATGCGAACGGCGGCGCTGGCCGAGGGCGAGATCGCCTGCGAGATTCCCGATACGTGCAGCACCTTGGCCTGGCGGATGGCCGTCACCGGCAGGTCGGCGGAGGTGAAACGGGCCGCCGCCGAGCCGGCCCGGCGATAGGCGAACTCGTGGCCGTCGGGGCCGTGGGTGACGAAATAGAGCCCAGTCTCGCCGCCCTCCACGCGCCGCATGGCGCTGGTGTCGATCCCCTCGGCCTGCCAGAGGTCGAAGAAGGCTCGGCCGAAGGTGTCGTCGCCCACCGCGCCGATGACGCCGACGCTCGCCCCGGACCGTGCTGCCGCGATGGCGCAGTTGGAGGTGTCGCCGCCGAAGCCGAAGAGATAGTTGGGCTCGCGCGGAATGGTCTGGTTGAACTCGCCGAGGGCTTCGCCGAAGCAGAGGATGTCGGAAGGCATGACGGGTCCGGTCGTGATGGGGCGGCCAGCATAGGCGGGGCGCGCCGGCCGGCAAGGGGGAAGGGCGCGCGGGTGCGGAAGCCGCGCACGGCCGTCTCCGCCTTTGATCCATGTCGATGATTTCGCAACGCCACTGTGAGTAAGTCTTGCACAGCTGGTGCAATGCAGTATCATTCGTATACGAACGAACCAGCGTCAGGCGCTATCCACCCCGGGCTCCGCCATGTCGAACATGAATTCCGAGCGTGTCCTTGAGGTCCGCCACTACACGGACCGTCTCTTTTCCTTCAAGACGACGCGCGATCCCTCGTTCCGCTTCGTCAATGGCCAGTTCACGATGATCGGGCTCGAGGTCGAGGGGCGGCCGCTCCTGCGCGCCTACTCCATCGTCTCCTCGAACTATGACGACAATCTCGAGTTTTTCTCGATCAAGGTGCCGGACGGGCCGCTCACCTCGCGCCTGCAGAACATCAAGGTGGGCGACCAGATCCTCGTCGGCCGCAAGCCGGTCGGCACGCTCGTGCAGGACGCCCTGCTCCCCGGCCGTGATCTCTACCTGTGCGGCACGGGCACAGGCCTCGCGCCCTTCATCAGCGTCGTCAAGGATCCCGCCGTCTACGACCGCTTCGACAACATCATCCTGGTGCATGGCACGCGCTTCATCGCCGAGCAGGCCTATCACGACTACATCACCCGGGAACTGCCGAACGACGAGCTGATCGGCGAGCTGGTGCGCGAGAAGCTGAAGTATTACTCGACCGTCACCCGCGAGCCGCATGTCCACAACGGCCGGATCACCCAGCTGCTGGAAAGCGGCGAACTGCAGGCCGAGTTCGGCCTCGCCATGCTCGACAAGGAAAACGACCGGGTGATGATCTGCGGCTCGCCGGCCTTCCTGCAGGACATGGTCGACATGCTGGTCGCCAAGGGTTTCGACGAGGGCGCCATTTCCAAGCCCGGCCACTTCGTCATCGAGAAGGCCTTCGTCGAGAAGTGAGACCGGCGGGCCTGCCCGCCGCTCGCCTCGCGCCGGACCAGAACCTGGCGTGAACCTTTCCGCTTCTCCCGACGACTGACGACGGGGCCGCAGCCGCGGCCGCCCGTCGAAGTCGTCTGGACCCATGAACCCCGCCTCGCATCGGCCCCGTGCCACATCCTCCCTCCTGCGCGTATTCAGGCGCGGGGCTCTGCTCCTCGCGGCGGTCGCGGCGGGCATAGCGGCGGGCGGCCTCATCACGGCCGCGGCAGGTCGCGCCATGGGCGATGGCCTTGATCTCGGGCTGATCAGGGACCGAGCCGCCTTCACGCTCGCGCTCGGCGTGACCGGCGCCGCGGCCGGCGGTGGGCTCGGCCTCTGGCTGGTGCTGAAGACCTTCGTCACCCCGTGGTCGCTGGCGCGGATGCTGGCCGGGCTGGTCGCGGCCCTGGGCGCCGCCGCCACGGCGGTCCTCGCCTTTTCCTTCGTCATGACGACACCGCCGCCGCCAGTGCAGCCCTTCCTCGTCACGGAGATACGCCTTGCACCCGATGACGGCCGCACGCTGTCGCTCGGTGCCTATTCCGGCCGCGCCCTGTGGTCGGAAGTCAGCAAGGCGACACGCACCGAAGCCGCAGGCGACAGGATCATCAGCGCGGTCTTCCCCATGGCCTCGCGCGCCGGCGTCGACCATGTCGCCATTCACCACGACGGCCGGGAGGTCGGCCGCTTCAGCCTCGGCCTGCCATCCGATCCGCCGGCGACCGCGAGCTTCAGCCCGTGGATCGCGCCCGATCGCTGGCAGGGGAGCGAAGCCGTGGAGGGACCGTCGGGGCTCGAGATGCGCTTCCGCATCGAGCGGCGCGTCGTCCGCTGACCTCAGTCGGGCCTGTCGATGCCGAAGCGGGCGGCTGCCGCCTTCAGGTCCGCCTCGCTCCAGAAGCGATGCTCGCCGCGGGCATAGGCCTCGGCATTGGCGGCGTAGAGCCAGGCGTTGAAGCGGTTGGCAGCGCCCGAGTCGCGCGTCGCCTTCACTACCGCCGGAACGCCCGCCACGATCGAGTTGGGCGGGATGATCGTCCGTTCCTTCAGGAAGGCGCCGCCGGCGATGATGGAGTTTTCGCCGATGACGCAGCCGTCCATGATCGTCGCGCCGATGCCGACCAGCACGTTGTCGCCGATGGTGCAGCCGTGCAGCGTCACGTGATGGGTGATGGAGCAGTCCTTGCCGACATGCGTGCCCACCCCGTTGCCGACGTGGATCATGACGAAGTCCTGGACGTTGGATCGTTCACCGATGACGACCTCGTACATCTCGGCGCGGACGACCGCGTTCGGCCAGACGGACGCGCCTGCCGCGATCCTGACCTTGCCGTAGATCTGGGCGCTCGGATGGACGAAGGCGGCCGGGTCTATGGACACCAGCGGTCCGGACAGCGGGACTTCTGAACCCTTGAGCATGACCTCGTCTCGCGCTGCCGCCGCTCAGGCAGGGCGGCGCGCATCGACCTTGCCGTGGCGGGGGGATGCCAGCAAGACGTGCCGGTCAGTCCTTTTGGCCGAGGGTGGCGTCGCCCAGCCACTCGACCTCGTGCAGGTCGGCGACATCCGGGTCGAAGCTTGCGGCCGGCGACAGCGGCGGCGCCACGATGACGGGCAGGGCGCTCTCGTCGGGGGTCATGGCCTGGCTCCTGTGGACGATGGCGGGGCGACGGGCGGACGCGGCACCGATCCGGTCGCCGTGGGAGCACCCTGCTCCATGAGATGGAAGACGATGGTGCGCATGGCCGCGGTGTTCTCCTCCTCGGAGAGCGCCCGCAGGTGCGGATAGAGCGGCCGGAAGGCGGCTGCCAGAAGGGAGACGAGTGCCGGCGAGGCCTTGGGAATCTCGTCAGCGGCATAGGCGGCGTAGCTGGTGCGGCCGGCGAGGGCCGCCACCTGTGCCAGCACACGCTCCTCGATCTCGCCGACATTGCGGAACTGGGCGAGCGCATAGGTGGCGCAGGCCTCGAGGGCCACCTCGGCCTCGCCACGCAGGGCGGTGTCGGACACCATGGCTCCGGCGGCGAAGCGGTCGAGATCGCCGGCATCGCAGGCCTGAGCGGCCGCGGCGGGCATCAGCAGCGGAACGAGGAGGGCGGAGACCGGGAGAAGGCGGATCAGCGCGCGCATCGGCGCCTCCGGACAGGAACAGTGGTCAGGCGACCGTGGACTGATCCGGTTAACGGGGTGTTAACGCCCTGCTCCGGCCGGCTGGCGACAGGTGACACGGGAAGGCAGAAGCGTTTATATGCTCACTGAGCAACAAAGGACTGAGTGGCGCCGCCGCCGACTTGCCGCCTAGTTTGAGTGCAGGATCGCGCCGGTCTGATGTGGAAGAGGGGAGACGACCATGACAGACACCGCCTCGCCGGCCGGTCCGGCCGCGCCGTCAAAGCCGCGCAGCCGCATCTGGGGCTACATCTCGGCGGTCGCAAGCTTCATCATCGCCGCTGTCGCGCTCATCCGGCTGCTGGACACCAGCCTGCCCGGATGCCTGAGCACCACGGCGAACACGACGATTCAGTCGATACTTCGCGACAAGAACGTCACCGGCGGCACCCTCAGCGACAAGCGGGAGGTGTCCAAATCGGCGGACGAGGTCCGTTGCGCTGCACGCCTCTCCACCACAGACGGCGCGCGCCACGACATGACCTATCGGATCTTCCGCGGCAGCGACGGCAAGACCATGGTCGCCGCGGAGTGGCGCAGGATCTGATCCGCGTCAGCGCACGCGGTTTCCCGACACGCTGAGCTGGGCGTAGCGGCCGACGCCCTCGCGGGCCATGTCGCCGGTCACCGGCTTCTTCCACTCCATGCCGACCACGGCGCCGACCCGGGCGCCCTGCACGAGGTTGTCGGCGATCAGTGCCTGGCCCGCGCCCGGCACGACCGAGACGGCGATGCCGACCGGTGCGCCCTTGATGACATTGGCGGTCACCGACAGGTCGCGCATGTACTGGCCCCAGCCGAGCTGGATACCGGCGGTGGGGGCGCCTTCGATGACGTTGGCGGAGATCGCCGCATCCGCCTCGGCGGAGATGCCGATGCCCGCCGCATCGTTCGGGTCCGTTCCCGCCGGACGACGGTTCACGAGGTTGCGGATGATATTGCCATGGATGTTGGCGAGCCGGCCGCCGTGATTGAAGTTGGTGGCGACGATGCCGAGGGCGGCGCCGTCGATGATGTTGTTGGCGACGACCGCGCCCTCGAAGCCGAACTCGATGTAGACAGCGACTTCACCCAGCGAGGCGCAGTTGTTGCCGGTGACCGCGACGTTGGCGGCGCCGTTGGCGCGCACGGCCGAGAACGCGGCGCCGCGGATGCGGTTGCCGGTGACGGTGACGTTGCCGGCGCGGAAGACGTTGATGGCGTTGCCGTTCTGGCCGGAGCCGCCGTCCCGCGCGCCGATCTCCTCGATGCGGTTGCCCTCGACGATGGTGCCGTCGTCGCCGGCGAGCGTGCGCCAGACGAGGATGCCGTTGTTGGCGGCCGAACGGATGGTGTTCTGTGCGAGCGTCAGGCCACGGCTGTCGAGCGCCACGATGGCGGCCTTGGCGACGCCCGACACGGTATTGCCGCGCACCAGACCCTCGATGCCCTCGAGGACGATGCCGTGATGGCTGGAACCAGCGATTTCGCAATCCTCGACGCGCACGCCACGGCCGTGCTCGAGCACGATGAGGCCGCGCTTCTCAGGCAGCGCCTTGCCATTGCCCTCGATGACGAGGCCGGACAGCGTCACCATGTCGGCGCGCTGCGAGGAGAGGCACGCCGTCCCGCCCTGGAACACCAGGCGGGTGGCGCCACGCACGCCGATGATCTGGGTGTTCGCCGGCAGGCGGATCTCGCCGACCTTGTAGGCGCCGGGCGCGAGGCGCAGCGGCATGCGTGACCCCGCGGCCGTCTCGACGGCGCGCTGCATGGCGCGGGTCTGGTCTTCCGCCGCTCCCGGCTTGAGGCCGAGGGATGCCGCGTCCAGCGTCGATGCCCGGACGGAGGCGGGCAGGGCGAGGGTTGCGGCAGCGGCGAAGAGGAAGGAGCGGCGGGCGAGCATGGAGGCCTCCGGTGGTTGCCGAAGCCACCGCAAGCCGCGTGCCGCCTGACATTGTGCCGGAATGGGATGCTCCGATGGCGGTTGTCGCCACCCACCGCCTGCGTCAGGCTCCGCCGACACCGCAGCGAAGGACCCCATGAAACTCGCCGTCATCGCCGACATCCACGGAAACCTCCTCGCCCTGGAGGCCGTGCTCGCCGACATCGGACGGCGCGACATCGAACGCATCGTCAATCTCGGCGATTGCGTCTCGGGCCCACTCTGGCCGGCGGAGACCGCCGCCCGCCTGATGGCGCTCGACCTGCCGACGGTTCGGGGCAACCACGACCGCTGGGTGGTAGAGGCGGAGGGCGAGGGCTCTATTTCTCCGACAGGCTCGCCCGCGAGCAACTGGACGAGGCCCAGCACGGCTGGCTTGCAGCCTTGCCCATGCAGCGCGACACCAACTGTAATGGCCTTGCCGTCCGGCTCTTTCACGCAACGCCGGCCGACGACAATCGCTACCTCATGGAGGACAAGCTCGGCGGCCGGCTCGTCCAGTCCGGGGCCTCGGCCATCCGTGGCCGCCTCGGCGATGTCGGCGACGCCCGCCTCGTGTTGTGCGGCCATAGCCACCTGCCGCGCCTGCTGGCTCTCGACGGCGTGACGGTGCTGAACCCCGGCAGTGTGGGCCAGCCGGCCTATTCCGATCCGACCCCGCCCGACGCCCATGTCTCCGAAGCCGGCTCGCCCCACGCGCGCTATGCCGTCGTCACCGTGGAGGGGGGTGCGGTGGCAAGCGTCGACGGTATCGCCGTGGCCTATGACTGGGAGGCGGCGGCGCGGCAGGCCGAAAGCTACGGCCGTGCCGACTGGGCGAAAGGCCTGCGCACCGGCTTTGCCAAATAGGGTCGTCCGGTGATTGCAAAGGCGGCGCGGCGGGCGACCTCGGCGAGATCGGCCGCGGTCAGCCGGCGGCTGAACATGCGGCGTGCGGAGCGTCCTGCCCTCAATGGCAGCGGCACATGGACGAAGAGCGCCCTCTTCGTCTCGCGACGCGCGACGGCCTCGATCGCCAGCCAGTAGGAGAAGTTGCAGAGATATTCGCCTGCCGAAGGGGACAGCCGGGCGTGGAGACCTGCGCGGCGGAGGCTTTCGGCCAGTGGACCGGTCGCAAAGGTCGTCGGGACGCGCCAGGGCCCGTCCGCGACGATGTCGGCGGAGGCGTGGTAGGCGCCCGAGGCATCGGGCACCCGCCGCGTCGTGACGTTGTGGGCGTGCTTCTCGATGCGGACATGGCCGGTGCGGCCGGCCAGCCCGAAGAGCAGAACCGCATCCGGCCTGTGGCGGGCAATGAGGGCCGGCAGGTCGCGGGCGACCTCGGCATAGACCGTGTTGAAGACGTGGCCGACGATCCGGACGCCGGGCAGGCGCAGCGCCGTCACCGCCCTCACCATGGCGGGGGTCGGGTTGCGCTCCCAGCCGGGGAAGGGGCCGAAGCCGGTGACGAGCAGCGTGGTCACTTCAGCCAGGCCCCGAGCCGCCGCACCGCCTCCTCCATGTCGGCCGTAGACCCGGCGAAGGAGAAGCGGATGGCGTGCATGCCGCCATAGGGGTCGAAATCCGGGCCCGGCGTCGCGGCGATGCCGGTCTCGGCCAGCATGCGGCGGGCGAAGTCGAGGCTGTCGTTGGTGTATTTCGCGACGTCCGCATAGACGTAGAAGGCGCCATCCACCGGCAGCAGGCGGTCGAGGCCTGCTTTCGGCAGCCCTTCCAGAAGCACCCGCCGGTTGGCGGCATAGCCCGCCTTGATGACCTCGAGTTCCTCGGTCGCGTCGAAGGCGGCCAGCGCCGCGACCTGGCTGAGCTGCGGCGCCGAGATGAAGAGGTTCTGCGCCGTGCATTCCACCGAGCGGGCGAGGCTCTCCGGCACGATCATCCAGCCGATGCGCCAGCCGGTCATGCAGTAGTACTTGGAGAAGGAGTTGATGACGGTAACGTCGTGGCTCGTCTCCAGCGCCGTGTGGCAGGGCATCTCGTAGGAGATGCCCGTGATAGATCTCGTCGGAGATGAAGCGGATGCCGAGATCGCGGGACGCCTCGATCAGCGCCTTCAGGGCGTCCGGCGTCATCATCGTTCCGGTCGGATTGGCGGGGCTGGCGATCAGGATGCCGTCGAGCCTCTTCCGCGCGTGTTCGGCCGCGAGCATCTCCGGCGTGATGGCGTAGCGGGTCGCGGCGGTGGTCTCGATGAACACCACCTCGCAGCCGAGCGCCTCGAGGATGTTCTTGTAGGCGGGGTATCCGGGGCTTGCGATGGCGACGCGGGCCCCCGCCTCGAACAGCGCGAGGAAGGACAGGATGAAGGCCGAGGACGAGCCCATCGTCACGGCGATGCGACCGATCGGCACCTCGACGCCGTGGGTCTCGGCATAGTGGCGCGCGATGCGCTGGCGCAGTTCCGGCGTGCCGAGCGCCAGCGTATAGCCGATCTGCCCGCCCATCAGAGCGTCGGCCGCCGCCTTGCGGATGCTCATCGGGGTCGGCGCTGCCGGCTGGCCGACCTCCATGTGGATGACGCTCTGGCCCTCGGCTTCCGCCTTCGCCGCCGCGGTCATCACGTCCATGACCAGGAAGGGCGCGACGGATCCGCGCCGCGTGGGGGTGAGGAGGCTCAGGGCGATACCCTCTCGCGACATGTCAATTTGGTCCCGGACTGCTGCGCTGTCATCGTTTCGCCCGCTTGGGCGTCCAAGAGGGTTTGACTGCGCCTATCACAGCGGGGCGGACGGGTCACCGTTCTCCGCGTTGTGACCGGCGCCGCGTTGACCCTGGGCCAAGGGCTCCTTAGGTTCGCCAGCAATGACGTCGTCCCGAATTCCCGTCCGTGCCGCAGCGGCGGCCATCGCCGGCCTGATCGCCCTGACGCCCGCCGCGCAGGCACAGATGCCGGGCGGGCTTCCGATCATCCGCGACACCGAGATCGAGAACCTGCTGCGCGACTACGCCCGGCCGCTCTTCCGGGCTGCCGGCGTCGGTGGCAGCCAGACCAACGTCATCATCGTCAACAACCGCGGCTTCAACGCCTTCGTGGCCAACGGTCGGCGCATCTTCATCAATGCGGGCGCCATCATGGATGCGCGCACGCCGAACGAGCTCATCGGCGTCATGGCCCACGAGACCGGCCACATCGCCGGCGGCCATCTCGCCCGTCTGCGCGAGGCCGTCGAACGGGCGCAGATCATCGCAGCGCTCGGCATGATCGTCGGCGCGGCGGGCGTCGCGGCGGGAGCTGCCACGGGCGGCAGCCGTTCGGGTGCTGGCGAGGCGGCCCCGGGCGCCATCACCGCCGGCGCGCAGATCGGCATGCGGTCGCTGCTGTCCTACCAGCGCGGCGAGGAGGCGGCCGCCGACCGCGCCGCCATCAACTACCTCAATGCCACCGGGCAGTCGGCCAAGGGCATGGTGGAGACCTTCCGCCGCCTGCACAACGAGACGATGTTCATCGCCCGTCACGTCGATCCCTATGCGGTCAGCCATCCCATGCCGGCCGATCGCATCGCCGTCATCGAGCCGCTGGCGCGGGCGAGCCCGCACTACGGCAAGACCGATCCCCCCGCCCTCGATGCGCGCCATCAGCTGGCGCGCGCCAAGCTGGCAGGCTTCCTCGATCGCGCCGACGCCATTACCCGACGCTATCCGCCCTCGGATACGTCGCTGCCGGCGCGCTATGCCCGCACCATCCAGATGTTCCGATTCGGCGACCGCAACCGCGCCGCCGGCATGGCGGACGATCTGATCCGCTCGCAGCCGAACAATCCCTATTTCCACGAGATCAAGGGCCAGATCCTGCTGGAGACCGGCCAGCCGGCCGCCGCCATGGCGCCGCTGCGGCGCGCCGTGTCGCTGGCGCCCAATGCCGGCCTGATCCGCATCATGCTCGGCCATGCGCTGGTGGCTTCGGGAAACAATTCGGTGCTGGACGAGGCGATCCGCGAACTCCGCCTCGCACTGCAGCGCGAGCCGGAGGCCGGCGACGGCTATCGCCAACTCGCCATCGCCTATGGCCGCAAGAACGACCGTGGCCAGGCCGATCTCGCCTCCGCCCAGGCGGCGTACTACTCCGGCGACCTGCAGACCGCCCGGGGGCTCGCCCGCCGCGCCCAGGGTTCCCTGCCCACCGGTTCTCCCGGCTGGCTGATCGCCGAGGACATCTACAATCAGCGCCCCAGGCGCAACTGAGGACGGTTTCCATGTTCAAGCGCCTGATCGCGCCGGCCTTCGCGGCCCTTCTCGCGGTGACTGCACCGCTCGCCGCCCAGACGGCGGCGCCGCCGACGCCGGAGGAGCGTGCCCGCATCGAGGGCATGATCCGCGACTATCTCCTGAAGAACCCGGAAATCCTGCAGGAGGCGCTGGTCGAGCTGGAGAAGCGCCAGGCCCAGGCCGAGGATCGCGCCCGCGCATCCGCCTTCTCCGCCAACCGCGAGGCGCTCTACCGGTCGCCGAACCAGATCGTTCTCGGCAATCCGCAGGGCGACATCACGCTGGTCGAGTTCTTCGACTACAATTGCGGCTTCTGCAAAAGGGCGCTGCCCGAGACCATGGAGCTCCTGCGCTCGGACACGCGCCTGCGTGTCGTGCTCAAGGACTTCCCCGTCCTCGGCCAGGGTTCGGTCGAGGCGGCGCAGGTCGCCGTCGCCCTGAAGATGCAGTTCACGGCGGCGAAGTATCTCGAGTTTCACCAGAAGCTGCTCGGCGGCCGCGGCCAGGCCAACGGCGCCCGCGCCATGGAGGTCGCCCGCGAGGTCGGCGCCGACATGACCCGCCTGCAGCGCGACATGCAGTCGCCGCAGGTGCGCGATACGCTCGCCGAGAACATGCGCCTCGCCGAACTGCTGCGCATCAACGGCACGCCGACCTATGTGGTCGGCGACGAGGTGGTGGTCGGCGCGGTGGGCCTCGAGAAGCTGCGCGAGAACCTCACCCGTGCCCGCACCGCCTGCGCGGCGCGGCCGAACATGTGCTGAGGTGCAGAGCCGACTGTTCGAAGGCGGTGCTCGATGGCCGGACACAGAGTCCCTGCTCTCTCGATAATCGCCTATATTCGAGATTTAGTAGAAACGATCATAAGTTGAGTGATCGAATACCTTGAGAAGCATCGAGCGATATCGCAAGGTTTTCGAAAAGGCGCCGGATGCTTTTTTCTCGAAGATCAAGGTCCAATACGGCCGAATCGTTCCCCAGCCACAAGTCTGAGGCAATGGCCACTGTGACCGTGCCGCCCGTTCGCAATAGGTTCAGAATTTCTGCGTTGATCCGGATGCTCGTCGATTGTGTCGGTCCCGGATTGCGGTAGTTGCCAAACCGCCTTCTCAAATTATCGCTTTCGCCAATGTATCGGTGTTCCAATCCTTCGGCAGTTATCAATCGGATCGAGTATAGTCCGGGCAAATCATCTAGCGCGGGGGCGACAATTTTTCCACGATCGTCTAATGCCAATCGACCCGCAGTTCTCCATCGCAACCCAATGAGACAGGTATGCTCCTCCAAAGGGTCTTGATCGATTTGCGGAGGTGGGACCGCTAGGGCGTCGTCGTTTTTCGCCTGCTGCATCGAGGGTGGGGGTGCAGCCACCCGAGGGAGGCATTGGAGGCAACTGCGGTTGTCGCGATGGGCGAACCGTGACGCAACCTTCCGAGCCTCCTCCAGCGTAGGCAGGGGGCCAATCCAGCTACCCGTTGCCCGCTCCCCACCGCCGTGTATCCCTCTTCCGTCTTGGCAATAGGGGCACGAGCCAAGGTGGATTCGCGTCTTGTCGACAACTCGATTCTCATAGACCCAGTAATTCATCGTCTCGGGCGCCTCACTCCCTAACCTCGTACCGATAGGCCTTCGACACGATCCGCCAGCCGTCGGTGAGCTTCAGAAGCACCAGATAGTCGGTGAAGAAGCGCGGCGGCAGCGCGCAGCGGACCTTCACGAAGGCGGTCGTCTCGTCGGAGCGGTCGACCGTCACCACGAAGTCGTGGCGGGGGTGGCCCTGGGACTTCGCCGAGGGGCGCTTCGCCACGCGGTCCAGCCAGTCCTGGTAGGTGAGAACCTGCAACTCGCCCTTCTCCTGCCAGCGCAGGTCGGCCGTCGGGTGGAAGGCCGCGCCGAGCTTGGCGACATCGCTCTCGTATAGCCCGTCGAAATAGAGCTGGATGACGGCCTCGACGCTCG
Organism: Phreatobacter sp.; assembly: GCA_965284145.1. Classification (GTDB taxonomy): domain Bacteria; phylum Pseudomonadota; class Alphaproteobacteria; order Rhizobiales; family Phreatobacteraceae; genus Phreatobacter. The sequence goes on along the minus strand of CBDIRH010000003.1, from coordinate 138,142 downwards.
AGCGGTCGAAGGCGGGGGCGGTCGAGGTGGGCACCGGGGTCGCGAGGGTCATGGGGGCGTCTCCTGTCATGGTCCTGTCGGCAAGCTAAGCACACCCTCGCGGCCGACGGAACGTCGCTTGCCCGCCGCCCGCCGCTTGGCCATAGTGCGCCGCAACCGACGGGGGCATGTCAGCCCGCGCCGTCGAAGCCGGGAGACCATCATGATTCAGGAGCTCATCAACCGCGTCGCGGCCGCCGCCGGTCTCGACGAGGGGCTCGCAGCCAAGGCCGTCGGCATGATCCTCGGCTTCCTCCAGAAGGAAGGCCCGCAGGAACAGGTCCAGCAGATGCTGGCCGCGCTGCCCGGCGCGACCGACCTCATCGCCCAGGGCGAGGGCGGCGGTGGCGGTCTGATGGGCATGATGGGCGGCCTGATGGGCGGCGGCATCATGGGCCTCGGCGCAAACCTGATGGGCGCCGGCCTCGACATGGGCCAGATCTCGACGGTCGGCAAGGAACTCATGGCCTTCGGCCGCGAGCATGCCGGCGAGGACGTCATGGGCCAGATCGTCGCCGGCACGCCGGGCCTGTCGCAGTTCGTCTGAGCCCTTCCGCCGCATCGGCGCCCCGCTGTTGACAGGCGGGGCCGCCTGGCGTCCAAGGCTTGGCCATGGCGCCTCTCACCTCCCCCGTCCCGTCCCCCGGGCAGCTGCGCCGCCTCCTGAAGGCGGATCGCCCGGCCGTGATGGGCATCCTCAACGTTACCCCCGATTCCTTCTCCGACGGCGGCCGGTTCTTCGATCCGCTCGTCGCCATCCACCATGCCGAGCGCATGGCGGAGGAGGGGGCTGATGTCATCGATATCGGCGCCGAATCGACCCGTCCCTATGGCGGCGCAAAGCCTGTCTCCCGGGATGACGAGATCGCCCGCCTCGCGCCCGTGCTGCCCGAGGTGGTGCGGCTCGGTCTGCCGGTCTCCATCGATACCATCAAGGCCGAGGTGGCGCGCTGGGCGCTCGACCGCGGCGCCGCCATCGTCAACGACGTCTGGGGCCTGCAGCACGACAGCGCCATGGCGCCGCTCGTCGCCGAGCGGGCCGTGCCGGTTATCGTCATGCACAACCGCGACGGCGCCGACCCCGCGCTCGACATCATGGCCGACGTGGTGGCTTTCCTTCGGCGCTCCGTTGCGATTGCCGAGGGCGCCGGCATCTCCCGCGACCTCATCGTGGTCGATCCCGGCATCGGCTTCGGCAAGACACCCGAGCAGAGCATCGAGACGCTGGCGAAGCTCGACCGGCTCAAGGCGCTCGGCCTGCCCATGCTCGTCGGCGCCTCACGCAAGCGTTTCATCGATACGGTCTCCGCCTCGGCGGTCACCGAGAGGCTCGGCGGTTCCATTGCCGCGCACGTCCTCGCGATGCAGGCGGGCGCCGCCATCATCCGCACGCACGACGTGAGGGAAACACTGCAGGCGCTGAAGGTGGTCAGCGCCATCGGGAAGGCCCAATGAGCGACCGCATCTTTCTCAAGGGCCTGCTGGTCCATGCCCATCACGGCCTGCTGAGCCATGAGAGCGAGGTCGGCCAGCGCTTCGTCATCGACCTGGAACTCGCGATCGACCTGTCGCGCGCAGCGGCCAGCGACCATCTGGCCGACACGGTGTCCTACGCCGATGTGGCGGAGGTGACCCTCAGCACCTTCAAGGCGCGCAACTTCAATCTCCTGGAAGCGGCTGCGGGTGCGGTTGCCGATGCACTACTCGCCGCTTTCACGGCGATCGAGGCGGTGACGGTCACCGTCCACAAGCCGCATGCGCCGATTGCGGCGATCTTCGACGATGTCGGCGTGGTGATGACGCGCGGGCGGCGGGCCTGATGGCCGAGGCGCTTATCGGCCTCGGCGGCAATGTCGGGGATGTCCGTGTCACGCTCGACCGCGCCGTCGCGGCCTTCTGCGATGGTCGCGCGGTGCGTCTTCTCGCCCGCTCCTCCGACTACGAGACGCCGCCCTGGGGGGTCACCGACCAGCCGCCCTTCGTCAACCTCTGCCTCAGGGTGGAAACGGCGCTGCTGCCGCGCGACCTCCTGAAACGGGCGCTCGCGGTGGAGGCAGGTCTCGGCCGCGACCGCGCCACCGGCCGGCGCTGGGGGCCGCGGCCTGTCGACATCGACATCCTGGCCTATGACGATCTGGTGCTCGGCGAGCCGGATCTCACCCTGCCGCATCCGCGCATGAAGGACCGGGCCTTCGTTCTGGTGCCGCTCGCTGAGATCGCGCCGGACTGGCGGGTGGATGGCGAGCGGATCGCAGACCTCGCCGCCCGCATCGATGCGACCGGCGTCACGCGCCTGCCGGCCCGCCCTTAGGCGAAGCTCACGCGCGTCCGCCCCTGCGGGCTCACCCGGATATGCGCCGAGGGCAGCATCTGCGGCATGACCTCGACGAAGGGAATGTCGGAGCCGTGATGGCGAGGCTTCAGCACCTCCATCAGGCGCGCCGCATTGTCGCCCTTGTGGACGCCGAGCTCGATCATGGCGGGACGGCAGCCCTCGGCCGCGAAGGCCGCCGCGACGACGTAGTAGAGGCGGGAGCGGGGGCAGTCGACGACTTTCATGGGGCGTTCCAGGCAGAAGCGGGCGCGGTGGTGGCAGGGGGCGGGGGCGACATCGCGGCGGCCGGCTGCATCCACGGGGCCTCGCCGCTCTCCCACATGTCGCCGAGCAGCTTGAGGGCGCGCAGCGTGTCGGCGGCGAGCCAGAAGCCTTCGTGGCGATAGGCGCCGAGCCGGCGCTCGCCGACCAGCGTCTCGTAGAGCCCGGCAAGCGTCGCGCCGTCACCGGCGAGAGCAGGGTGGTCGAGGGCCGCCGGCTCGAAAACCGCGAAGCCGCCATTGATCCAGCCTTCGCCGATCTGCGGCTTTTCGATGAAGCCTGCGACCTTGTCGCCGTCGAAGCGCAAGCCCCCGAAGCGCGAGGGCGGGCGAACCGCCGTGACGGTGACGAGATGGCCGCGGCGCCGGTGCTGGGCGGTCACCGCATGGACGTCGACGTCCGAAAGGCTGTCGCCATAGGTGACGATGAAGGGTTCGTCCTGGAGCAGCGGCCGCAGGCGCGCGACCCGTCCGCCCGTCTCGGTGTGGATGCCGGTGTCGACGACGCGCACGCGCCAGTGGTCGCCGTCGTCGCCGGAGCGGGCGACCTGCCGGCGGCCCGCGTCGATCTCGATGTCGCCGGCCGTGTCCATCTCGTCGAGGAAGAAGCGCTTGATCTTCTCGCTCTGCTGCCCGGCGGCGACGATGAAGTCGTCGAAGCCCTGCAGGCAGAAGGACCGCATGATGTGCCAGAGGATGGGCCGGCCGCCGATGTCGAGCAGCGGCTTCGGCGCGAGGTCGCCGTCGGACGACATCCGCGTGCCGCCTCCGCCTGCGAGGATCACCACCTTCATGCCAGCACCGTCCGGGCCCCCATTTGCCGGTAGTGTTGCGGCGAACATGGTTAAGGGAGGGTAAAGCCCATGCCTCGCTCCGGCATCCGCGTCCGCCCAAAGGACGCCTTCCGGTCGCCGTCTCTTCGTGGCATCGAAGCTGCATGACGACAGCCATGACACCTGCTTCCGCGCTGCCAGCGCTCGCCTCCGAGTTTCCGCCCGCCACCGAGACCCAGTGGCGCGCCGCCGTTGACGCCGTGCTCAAGGGCAAGCCCTTCGACAAGACGCTGGTGAACCGCACCGCGGATGGCATCGCCGTCCAGCCGCTCTATCCGCGCAAGGCCGGCGCCGCGGCGCTGGCGGCCCGCGCTCCGGGTGAGCCCTGGACAGTGAGCCAGCGCACCGACCATCCCGATCCGAAAGTCGCCAACGAACAGGCGCTTGAGGACCTCTCCGGCGGCGCCTCCGGCCTCGTGGTGGTGACGCGCGGCGCTATCGGCGACCGCCGCGGCGATGCGACCGTCATCGACGGCCTGGCCGATCTCGACGCCCTGTTCGCGGGTGTTATGCTCGACCTCATTCCCGTCCGCATCGGTGCCGGGACCTCGGCCGGCCACGTCGCGGCGATGATCGCGGCGAAGGTGGAGCGTGACGGGCTCGACCCGGCCTCGCTCACCATCGCCTTCGGCATCGATCCGATCGGCGCCTTCGCCCGCCGCGGCACGCTGGAGGACTGGACCGGCGCTGCGGCCAAGGCGAGCGATGCGGTGATGGCGCTTCGCCGTCGCGGCTTCGGCGGCACGCAGCTCGTTGCGGATGGCCGCGTCATCCATGACGCCGGCGGCTCGGAGGCCCAGGAACTCGCCTACGTCCTCGGTGCGGCCGTGCAGTACTGGCGCATGCTGGAGGCGGCGGGCCTGCCGCTCGCCGAGGCCGCGCGCAGCGTGTCCGTGGTGCTGACCGCCGACGCCGATCAGTTCCTCTCGACCGCCAAGATGCGCGCCATTCGCAAGCTCTGGGCGCGGCTGGAGACGGCCTGCGGCCTGCCGGCGGGCCATCTTGACCTCCACGCCGAGACGGCCTGGCGCATGGTCACCAAGGTCGATCCCGCCGTGAACTGGCTGCGCACCACCACGGCGGTCTTCGCGGCCGGCGTCGGTGGCGCCGATCATGTCGTCGTCGAGCCCTGGACGGCCGCCATCGGCCTGCCGGACGGTTTCGCCCGCCGTGTCGCCCGCAACACCCAGCTCATCCTCATCGAGGAATCGAACCTCCACCGTGTCGCCGATCCCGCCGCCGGCTCCGGCGGCATGGAAACGCTGACGGACGAGCTCTGCCGCCGCGCCTGGGCCCTGTTCCAGGAGTGGGAGAAGGCCGGCGGCATCGTTGCGGCTCTCTCGTCCGGCACTGTGCAGGCTGCCGTCGCCAAGGTGCGCGCCGAGCGTGCCACTGCCATCTCAAAGCGGCGCGAGCCTCTCACCGGCGCCTCCGAGTTTCCGAACGTCCACGAGGCCGTTCCCGAGGTGCTTCATCCGCCGAAGCGCGAGACGCAGCGCGGGGCGACCCCGATCGACCTTCCCGTCGCGGCCAAGGGCGAGCGCTTCGATGCGCAGGTGAAGGCCTTTGCCGACGGCGCCATCCGCTCGGCCCTGTCGCGGATGAAGAGCGACACGATCTTCGTCGATCCGCTGGCGCCGATCCGTCTCGCCGAGCCCTTCGAGGCGCTGCGCGCGGATCTCGACGCCATTGCTGCCAGGACCGGCACGCGGCCAAAGGTCTTCCTCGCGGTGATCGGACCCGTTGCCGCCTTCACGGGCCGCGCGACCTTTGCCCGCAACCTCTTCGAGGCCGGCGGCTTTGACGCGCCGATCCCGGAGGTTTTCGCCGACATTGCCGCGATCCGGGCGGCGTTCGCAGCCAGCGGCGCGGCGATCGCCTGCCTCTGTTCGTCCGACGATCTCTACGCCGCCGAGGCCGCCGACGTCGCCTCGGCGCTGAAGGCCGCCGGCGCCCGGCAGCTCTGGCTCGCCGGCCGCCCCGGCGATCTCGAGGACAGTCTCAAGGCTGCGGGCATCGACGGCTTCGTCTATGCTGGCGGCGACGTACTGGCGTTCCTGAAGGCCGCCCATGCGGCGCTGGATGCGTGAGGAGAATGCCATGAGCCGCATCCCCGACTTCACCACCATCGATTTCACCGATGCCGCGCCCGCCGCCTCTGGTGGCGAAGCCTGGCTGACGCCGGAGGAGATCGCCGTGCGCCCGGTCCATACCGAGGCCGACCTTGCCGGCATCGACTTCCTCGACACGTACCCGGGCATCAAGCCGTTCCTGCGCGGCCCCTATCCCACCATGTACGTGAACCAGCCCTGGACCATCCGGCAATATGCCGGTTTCTCCACGGCCGAGGATTCCAACGCCTTCTACCGGCGCAATCTCGCGGCGGGCCAGAAGGGGCTGTCCGTCGCTTTCGACCTCGCCACCCATCGCGGCTACGACAGCGACCATCCCCGCGTGTCCGGCGACGTCGGCATGGCTGGCGTCGCCATCGACTCGATCTACGACATGCGCACGCTGTTCTCCGGCATTCCGCTGGACCAGATGAGCGTGTCCATGACCATGAACGGCGCGGTGCTGCCGATCCTCGCGCTCTACATCGCCGCGGCGGAAGAGCAGGGCGTGCCGCAGGCCAAGCTCTCCGGGACCATCCAGAACGACATCCTCAAGGAGTTCATGGTCCGCAACACCTACATCTATCCGCCCAAGCCCTCGATGCGGATCATCTCGGACATCTTCGCCCACACGGCGAAGGAGATGCCGAAGTACAATTCCATCTCGATCTCCGGCTATCACATGCAGGAGGCCGGGGCGACGCAGGACCTCGAACTCGCCTACACGCTTGCCGACGGTGTCGAATACATCCGCGCCGGCATCGCCGCCGGCATGACGGTGGACCAGTTCGCGCCGCGCCTCTCCTTCTTCTGGGCCATCGGCATGAACTTCTTCATGGAGGTCGCGAAGCTCCGCGCCGCGCGCCTCCTCTGGGCCAAGCTGGTCAAGCAGTTCGATCCGAAGAGCGACAAGAGCGCTGCCGCTGCGCACCCACTCGCCAGACCTCCGGCTGGTCGCTGACCGCGCAGGACGTGTTCAACAACGTCGTGCGCACCCAGATCGAGGCGATGGCGGCGACGCAGGGCCACACCCAGTCGCTGCACACCAATGCCCTCGACGAGGCGCTGGCGCTGCCCACCGACTTCTCCGCCCGCATCGCCCGCAACACCCAGCTCTTCCTGCAGCAGGAGAGCGGCACGACCCGCATCATCGATCCCTGGGGCGGCTCGCTCTATGTCGAGCGCCTGACCGCCGACCTCGCCGCCAAGGCCTGGGAGCATATCCAGGAGGTCGAGGCCCTCGGCGGCATGGCCAAGGCGATCGATGCCGGCATCCCCAAGCTGCGCATCGAGGAGGCCGCCGCCAAGACGCAGGCGCGTATCGATTCGCGCGTCCAGTCGGTGATCGGCGTCAACAAGTTCCGCCCCGACGGCGAGAAGCCCATCGACGTCCTCAAGGTCGACAATTCGGCGGTGCGTGCCTCGCAGATCGAGAAACTCCGCCGCCTGCGCGAGGAGCGCAACCCGGCCGAGGTCCAGGCCGCTCTCGACGCGCTGACCGCCGGCGCGGCCGGCAACGGCAACCTCCTCGCGCTCGCCATCAACGCGGCGCGGGCGAAAGCCACCGTCGGCGAGATGTCGGACGCGCATGGAGAAGGTGTTCGGCCGTCACAAGGCCGAGATCAAGGCCATTTCCGGCGTCTACAAGCGCGAGGTCGGCGCCATGAACGAGAACGTCTCGAAGGTGCAGCACATGGTCGAGGCCTTCGCCGAGAACGAGGGTCGCCGCCCCCGCATCCTCGTCGCCAAGGTCGGCCAGGACGGTCACGACCGCGGCCAGAAGGTCATCGCCTCCGCCTTCGCCGATCTCGGCTTCGACGTCGACATCGGCCCCCTCTTCGCGACCCCGGCGGAGGCCGCGAAGCAGGCCATCGAGAACGACGTCCACTGTGTCGGCGTCTCCTCCCTCGCCGCCGGCCACCTGACGCTGGTGCCGGAGCTCAGGGCGGAGCTCGAGAAGCAGGGCCGCGAGGACATCATGATCGTCGTCGGCGGCGTCATCCCGCCGCAGGACTTCGACGCGCTCTACGCGGCCGGCGCTTCTTCCATCTTCCCGCCGGGAACGCCGATCGCGGATGCCGCCATCGACCTGATGGACAAGCTCAACGCCAAGCTCGGCTACGTGCAGGCGGCGGAGTAGGCGCCTTCGGGTGGGAAACCTGCCGATGCCCGGAGCGTTGGATCAGGGGGCGCGTCGCCGGTTGGCTTCGCAGCCAGTCTGGCCGAAGGGACCGTCATGATCCCGACCATTACCGCCTTCGAGCAGTCGCCGGACCGCGGTCGCGGCCTTGCGCGCGACATGCCGGTCCGGTGGGCTCTGGAGGAGGTCGGCCAGCCCTACCGGGTCCGGCTGGTCAGCTTCGCCGCGATGAAGGAGCCGGGCCATCTGGCGTTGCACCCCTTCGGTCAGATTCCGACCCTTGAGGAGGGCGATCTTGCCCTGTTCGAATCGGGCGCAATCGTCCTCCACATCGCCGATCGCCACCCGGGCCTGCTGCCGCGGGACGCCGATGGCCGGGCCCGCGCCGTGGGCTGGACGGTCGCTGCGCTCGGCACCATCGAACCGCCCATCATCGAGCGGGAAATGGCCATCCTCACAGAGGGGGATCGGGATTGGACGGCCGCGCGTCTGCCTTTGCTCGAGGAACGGATTCACAAGCGCCTGGCAGCGCTGTCGTTGCGGCTCGGCAGCGCCGACTGGCTCGACGGTGCCTTCACCGCCGGCGACCTGATGATGGTCGCGGTGCTGCGCCGCCTGGAGGGATCGCCGGTGCTAGATCGCCACCCCAATCTCTTGGCCTATGTGGATCGGGCGAAGGAACGGCCGGCCTTCCAGCGGGCCTTCGATGCCCAGCGCGCAGTTTTCGAGGCCGCGGGGACGCGCTCGGCCTGAGCCGCCCGATGGCGCCGATGCCCCCGGCGGCTTCATCCGCCGCCCGCCGCAACCCTCCCTTGCCGCGCGCAATTCGGGCAATCGAAACGGTTGAACTGGCGTGCAATCCAGTGCAGCCTTCTGTGATCACAGACAAGAGCCGGGCCAACCGGCTTCATGGATCAAGGGAGGATCACTATGACTGAACTCACGCGCCGCCATCTCATGGTCACGGCCGCCGGCGTCGGCCTCGCCTCGCAGCTTTCCGCGCCCGCCATCGCACAGGCTTTCCCGGCCCGTCCCATCACCCTGGTGGTGCCCTGGGGCGCCGGCGGCGGCACCGACGCCACGGCCCGCATCGTCGGCTCGCTGATGGAGAAGGAATTCGGCCAGCCGGTGAACGTCGTCAACCGCACCGGTGGCTCCGGTGTCGTCGGCCATTCGGCCATCGCGACGGGTGCGCCCGACGGCTACACGATCGGCATGGTCACCGTCGAGATCTCGATGATGCACTGGCAGGGCCTCACCCAGTTGAAGCCCGACAGCTACACGCCCCTTGCCCTGATGAACGAGGACCCGCCCGGCGTGCAGGTTTCCGCCTCCGGGCCCTACAAGGACCTGAAGAGCCTCGCCGACGCGATCAAGGCCAATCCCGGCAAGCTGAAGGCTTCCGGCACCGGCCAGGGCGGCATCTGGCACCTCGCCCTCGTCGGCTGGCTCGGGGCCATGGGCCTGCCGGCCAGCGCCGTGCCGTGGGTTCCCTCCAACGGTGCGGCTCCGGCCATGCAGGACCTCGCCGCCGGCGGCGTCGACATCGTCACCTGCTCCGTGCCGGAGGCGAAGGCCATGCTGGACGCCGGCCGCGCCAAGTCGCTCGCCATCATGGCCGCCGCCCGCAACCCGCAGTTCGCCGATGTTCCGACGCTGAAGGAAGCCATGGGGGTCGACTACACGGTCGGCGCCTGGCGTGGCATCGCGGCCCCGAAGAACCTGCCGGCGCCGATCGCCGAGCGCTACACGGCGGTTCTCAAGAAGATCAACGAATCCAAGGAATTCCGCGACTTCATGTCGGCCCGCGGTTTCGGTGTGAAGTGGGCCGACGGTGCCGGCTTCGCCAAGTTCATGGACGAGGGCAACACCGCCATGGGCGTCGCCATGAAGGCGGCGGGCCTCGCTCGCTCGTCCTGACCTGTCGCAGGTGGCGGTCGCGCTCGCGACCGCCACGTCCCGCCCTCCGTCGGGGATCACATTCGTGCGTTTCAACGACCTCGTTTCCGGGGCGGCGCTGATCGTCGCCGCCCTCTTCGTCATCGCCATGACCTTGAGCTTCCCGGCCTTCCCCGGACAGAATTATGGTCCGGCGGTCTTCCCGCGACTTCTGGCAGCGCTGCTGATCCTGTGCGGCGTCCTGCTGATGATCCGGGGTTACGGCGCCCGTCGCGCCGGCGAGGGGCTGGCCGAAATGCCCGAATGGGCGCGCGATCCCGCCAACGTCATCTCGGCGCTGCTCGTCCTCGGGGCGGCGCTCGCCTACATCCTCGTCCTCGATGCCGTGGGCTTCGTGCCGCTGACGCTGGTGGTGCTCCTCGTCCTTTTCCTCTGGTTCAGGGTGCGTGTTCCTCTGGCCATCGCCACCGCCCTGGTGGCCGCCTTCGGCATCAACTGGTTCTTCGCCAGCCTGATGCGCGTGCCGCTGCCCCGCGGCGTGATGGACTGGTTCCTGTGAGGACGGCCCGATGACCCTCGACATCCTCCTCCAGGCCTTCGCGCTCGTCTTCCGCTTCGACGTCCTCGCCATCATCATGGGCGCGGCGATCTTCGGCATGTTCGTCGGCGCCATGCCGGGCCTGACCGCCACCATGGCGACGGCGCTGCTCATTCCCGTGACCTTCTTCATGGACCCGGTGCCGGCACTGGGCGCCATCGTCACCGCCACCGCCATGGCGATCTTCGCCGGCGACATCCCCGCCGCCATGCTCCGGATGCCCGGAACGCCCGCCTCGGCCGCCTATACGGACGAGAGCTACCTGATGGGCAAGAAGGGGCTTCTCGACCTCAATCTCGGCACCAACCTCGTCACCTCGGTACTCGGCGGCCTCATCGGCGTCGCCATCCTGGTTCTGGCCGCGCCGGCCCTCGCGGAGTTCGCTCTCGCCTTCTCCAGCTTCGAGTACTTCTGGCTCGCCGCCCTCGGCCTCACCTGCGCCGTCTTCCTTGCCACCAATGACCCGCTCAAGGGCTTCGCCTCGCTTTTCATCGGCCTCGGCATCGGCACGATCGGCATCGATCCCGCCGCCGGCTTTCCCCGCTTCACCTTCGGCTCGGTCGAGCTGATGCAGGGTATCAGCTTCATCCCCGCCATGATCGGCATGTTCGCCATCTCGGAGCTCCTGCGCGGGGTCACCAGCATGCAGGCGACGACAGAGGAGATCACCCAGCAGGTCGGCAATGTCTTCCGCGGCACGGGCGCCGTCCTGAGGCGCTACTGGGTCAATTTCCTGCGTGGCTCTGGCATCGGCGTCGTCATCGGCGCGCTGCCGGGGGCGGGGGCCGACATCGCGGCGTGGATCTCCTACGCGGTGTCCAAGCGCTTCTCCAAGGAACCCGAGAAGTTCGGCACCGGCCATGTCGAGGGCATCGTCGATGCCGGCGCCGCCAACAACTCGGCCCTGGCGGCGGCCTGGATCCCGGCGCTCGTCTTCGGCATCCCCGGCGATTCCATCACGGCCATCGTCATCGGCGTGCTCTACATGAAGGGCATGAACCCCGGCCCGACGGTGTTCCTGCAGAACCCGCAGCTGATCTACGCGGTCTTCATGATCTTCGTCCTCGCCAACCTGCTGATGCTCCCTCTCGGCTGGGCCATCATCAAGTCGGCGAAGCAGGTGCTGCGGGTGCCGAAGAACATCCTCCTGCCGATGATCCTGATCTTCTGCGTCGTCGGCTCCTACGCGATGACCAACTCGATCTACGGCATCATCATCATGCTGATCATGGGGGTCTTCGCCTTCGTTCTGGAGGAGAACGGCTTCCCCGTGGCGCCGATCATCCTCGGCTTGGTGCTCGGCGAGATGTTCGAGCAGAACTTCATCACCTCGATGATCAAGTCCGACGGCTCGTTCCTCGCCTTCTTCGCCCGGCCCATCGCCGGCATCCTCGGGGTCGCGACCATCGCCATCTGGCTCATCATGCTGTGGCGCATGGGGCCATGGAACAAGGCGAAGCCGGTAGCGGCGTGATCACTCGGTCGGTGCGCCGGCGGCCGGCAGCGGCTCGGCGGTCACCGCCCGCGCACTCTCCGGCTGGCCGGCCATCGGCGCCTGCTCATGCGGCGGGCGCAGTTCCGACGGCAGGGGAGGCGCCTCGGCCGCGACCTGCGGCAGGGAATCCTCGATGACCGGAGGCTGACTGATCTTGCCGCCGATGAGGCGGACGATCTCCGGCGCCTCGGCGAAGGTGCCGTGGCGGACGAGGTCGGTCCATCCGGTCGCGCTCATCGTGAAGACGCGGACGCCGAGGCCGGAGATGATCCGCCGGTGCTCGGCGTTGCGGACGTCGAGGGCACCCAGCCTCTGCCGGTCCCAGGCGACGGTCGAGGACGCGGCGAGCGCCCGGTCGTCCGACTGAACGAAGAGCGAGATGCGCGAGGGACGCTGGATGCGCGCCATCTGCTGGCGGAACACCTCGACGTCGAGGTCGGGCGCCGCGAGGATCACCTCGCCGAGCCGGATCGGTGCGCCTTGCGCCTGCTCGACCAAGGGTCGCAACGCCTCCATGGTCAGGAACGCGCCCATGGAATGGGCGAGGATGTGGATGCGGCCGACGCCCGGCGTGCGGCCGAGGTCGGTCAGCAGCCGGTCGAGCGCGTCGCGCGATGCTGTCGCCACCTCCCGGTCGCCGGCATAGGCGAGCACGCGCCGATAGCTCGGCCAGGTGAAGAGGACATGGGTGCCGCGGAACCCGCCATCCGCCGCCACCTGCACGATGCGGAAGGCCGCCTCGTCGTAGTCGGTGTTGAAGCCGTGGACGTAGACCAGGACGTCGCGCTGGTCGTGGGGCTTTGCCGCCACCGACTCGGCCAGCTGCTGGCGGAAGGCATCGGGCGCGACCGCGGTACGGTCCGCCAGCATGGCGTGGCGACGCGGGTTCTCCGCCGTGATCTGCGGTCGGGGGATCGAACCCGCGGCGCGACCCGGGGGCATGGACACGATCTGCCGGTAGAATCGGGCGCGCTCCGCCGAGGGCGCGCCGAGACGGTCGCCGCGGAAGGCAGGCCGGGTGGATGCGACGAAGACCGGCGTGGTGGTCGGCTGGCCCGCAGGCGCCGTCAGGCCGCCGAGCGATCCCGTGACATTCGTCAGGCTTGTCGCGCCGAAGCAGCCGCCGAGCGCCAGCGCCGCCACGGCAACCGCGGCAAGACGGGGAATGGCGGGTTTCACGGCGACGGGGGCGGTCGACGGCTCGGGCATGGGATGGGTCAGCAATGGACGGGGATCGGCCCTCTGGAATGGCCGTCCGGGGTTACCGAAGGATGAATCCGCGGGACGCCAGTCGCCCGCTGTCCTGCCGCGTAATGGCGGCCCGTGGCCGCAATGGGGCAGGAGGGCGGCGCGAAGCGGCATCGAATCGCTCGCCTCGCGGACGTGGCTTTGATACCACGCCGCCATGCGCGCCCTTCCCGATCCCGCCCAGCTGGCCGAGGCCATCCGTTCCGGTGACAGGGCGGTCCTCGCCCGGGCGATCACCCTGGTGGAGTCGACGAAACCCGAGCACCAGGCGCTGGCCCGCCAGCTCGTCCAGCTCCTCTTGCCCGAGACCGGCCGCGCCATCCGCATCGGCATCACCGGGGTGCCGGGAGCCGGCAAGTCGACCACCATAGACACCTTCGGCTCCAACCTGACGACCGCCGGGCATCGGGTGGCGGTGCTGGCGGTTGATCCCTCCTCGTCGCGCACGGGCGGATCGATCCTCGGCGACAAGACGCGCATGGCGCGCCTGGTCAACGACGACCGCGCCTATGTCAGGCCCTCGCCCTCGTCCGGCACGCTCGGCGGCGTCGCCGCCAAGACGCGCGAGACCATGCTGCTCTGCGAGGCCGCGGGTTTCGACGTCATCCTCGTGGAGACCGTCGGCGTCGGCCAGTCGGAGACAGCGGTCGCCGAGATGACCGATCTTTTCCTGGTCCTGATGCTGCCCGGCGCAGGCGACGAGTTGCAGGGCATCAAGAAGGGCATCATCGAACTCGCCGACATGATCGCGGTCAACAAGGCCGACGGCGACGGCGCGCTGCAGGCGAAGGCCGCCGCCGCCGAATACCGCGCGGCGCTTCACATCATGGCGCCGAAGTCCCTCGTCTGGTCGCCGCCGGTGCTGATGATCTCCGGGCTCGCCAACCAGGGGCTCGACGCGTTGTGGGAGCAGATTCTGGCCTTCCGGACGAAGACGGAAGCCTCCGGCGACTTCGCCGCCAAGCGCCGTGCCCAGGGCGTCAAATGGATGTGGACCATGCTGCACGAGCGCGTCGCCGAGCGACTGAAGCGCGATCCCCAGCTGAAGGCCCGCCTGCCGGCGCTGGAGGCCGACGTCGCGGCCGGCCGCCTCGCGCCCATGATGGCGGTGGAGGAGATCGCCGGGGTGCTGGGGCTCTGAAGATCCGGGGCCAGGGCCGGCGGCTCGGCCGTCGCTTAGGCGGGCTGATGGCCTTGCGACCGCTCCAGCCCGTGCATGACCAGCCCCCGTTGCGGGGACTTCCCATCGCGACCTTCCCCGCGCACCATCGTCCGCATCATCGGCAGGGGAACGGCGACAATGGCGAAGGCACCGATCTGGCAATGGGGGGCGGTCGAGACCGCGCGGGCGATCAAGTCCGGAAAGGTCACGTCGGAAGAGGTCGTCAAGGCCAGCATCGACCGCATGAAGGCGGTCAACCCGAAGCTCAACGCCGTCGTCGTCGACATGTCGAAGGATGCGCTGAAGGCGGCGAAGGCCGCCGACAAGGCCCTGGCCAAGGGCGAGGCCGTCGGACCGCTGCACGGCGTGCCCGTCACCATCAAGATCAATCTCGACGTGAAGGGGCAGGCCAATTCCAACGGTGTCGTTGCCTTCAAGGACAATATCGCGCCTGACGATTCGGCTGTCACCGCCAATATGCGCAAGGCCGGCGCGATTATCGTCGGACTCACCAATACGCCTGAATTCTCCATGCGCGGCTTCACCGAGAACCCGCTTCACGGTCTCACCCTCAACCCCTGGGACGACAAGATCACCTGCGGCGGCTCCTCGGGCGGTGCCGGCGCGTCTGTGGCGGCCGGCATCGGGGCCATCGCCCACGGCAATGATATCGGCGGCTCGCTGCGCTGGCCGGCCTTCTGCAACGGCGTCGCCACCATCAAGCCGACGCAGGGGCGCATCCCCGCCTTCAACCCGACCCAGCTGAAGGGTGACGAGCGCCCTCTCATGGCGCAGTTCATGTCGTCGCAGGGGCCGATCGCCCGCTCGGTGGCCGATGTCCGCCTCGGGCTCGAAGTGATGGCTCAGCGTGACCCGCGCGATCCCTGGTGGGTGCCGGCGCCGCTCAAGGGCCCGAAGCTGAAGGGCCCGATCAAGGTCGCACTGGCGAAGATTCCGTCCGACATGACGACGGATACCAAGGTGATCTCGCTCGTCCGTACGGCCGCCGACCATCTCGCCGATGCCGGCTATGACGTGCAGGAGGTGGAGGTTCCGGACCTGGACGGCACCTGGAACCTTTGGTCCGACCTGATTTTCACCGAGCTCACGGTGTTGCAGGAAGCGACCATGCGCCAACACGGCAGCCCGGACTTCATCGCCGCAATCGAAGCCATGAAGGGATCAAGCACCATTCTCGACCGCGAGGGGTACATGAAGGCGATCGCCCGCCGGTCGCGCGTGCTCCGCAACTGGCTGATGTTCCTCGAGGACCACCCGGTGGTGCTGACTCCGCTGTCCGTGCAGCAGACGCCGCCCTGGAATGCGGATCTCGACGGCAAGCGCCCGGCGAGCGACCTGTTCTGGAACGACCTGCGGTTCATGTCGGCGATCAACGTGCTCGGCCTGCCGGCGGCCGTCGTGCCGGTCGGGCTGATCGACGACAAGCCGATCGGCGTGCAGATCATCACCTCGCGCTATCGCGAAGATGTCTGCCTGGATGCCGCTGCGGCCATCGAGAAGAAGGCCGGAACCTTCGTGAAGCACCTCTGGGCGCGTGGCTGAAGACCGAGGCGTGGGGGAGGGGCCGCCCGCGGCCTCTTCCTGCGCGCTAGTGCTTCGGGCCGGGAATCGGCGGGCGAATGTCCTTGCCGGAGAAGTCGACCCAGGCCAGCACGGAGCCGAAGCTCACGAACACCACCAGAACCACAGCGAGATACATCGTTTCGGTCATATGTCCCCTCCCGGACTTTGAGGAGGGCATTCAGCCGTTCGGCGGGCCGCGCCGCGTTGATTCACGTCAAGACCCGGATGGTCCGGTCCTTTGTCGAGCATGCCGCTTGGCGATGACGGCGCGTCATTGCTAGAACGGACCACCCCTACCGGTCAGCCCAGGATCAGAACATGGCCGACGACGCCCTCCTCATCGGCAAGAGCACCAAGCAGGAATGGCTGGCGCTGAAGTTCGGCAACCGCCACGGCTTGATTACCGGGGCGACGGGCACCGGCAAGACCGTGTCGCTGCAGGTTCTCGCCGAGGGGTTCTCCAACGCCGGCGTTCCCGTCTTCGCCGCCGACATCAAGGGGGATCTCTCGGGTGTCGCCGCCATGGGCGAGGAGAAGCCCTTCATTCTCGAACGCGCCAAGACGGTCGGCCTCGACTGGCATGCCGACGCCTTCCCGGTGGTGTTCTGGGACCTGTTCGGCGAGCAGGGCCATCCGATCCGCGCCACCGTCGCGGAGATGGGCCCGCTGTTGCTTTCACGCCTGATGGACCTCAACGAGATCCAGGAAGGCGTCATCAACATCCTCTTCCACTACGCCGACCAGCACGGCCTCGCGCTCCTCGACCTGAAGGACCTGCGCGCCATGCTGCAGGAACTCGGCTCCAACAAGGAGCTGCAGAACGAGCTCCGCGCGGCCTATGGCAACGTTTCGGCCGCGACCGTCGGCACCATCCAGCGCCAGTTGCTGACCCTCGAGAACCAGGGCGGCGCGAAGTTCTTCGGCGAGCCGGCGCTGGCGCTCAAGGACCTGATGCGCACCGACAAGGACGGCCGCGGCACCATCAACCTGCTCGCCGCCGACAAGCTGATGCAGAGCCCGCAGCTCTATGCCACCTTCCTGCTCTGGCTGCTGTCGGAGCTGTTCGAGGAGCTTCCCGAGGTCGGCGACCTCGACCGTCCCAAGCTCGTCTTCTTCTTCGACGAGGCCCATCTCCTGTTCAAGGACGCGCCGAAGGCGCTGGTCGAGAAGATCGAGCAGGTCGTCCGCCTCATCCGCTCCAAGGGCGTCGGCGTCTATTTCGTCACGCAGAATCCGCTCGACGTGCCGGAGACGGTGCTCGCCCAGCTCGGCAACCGCGTCCAGCACGCCCTGCGCGCCTTCACGCCGCGTGACCAGCGCGCGGTCAAGGCCGCGGCCACGACCTTCCGCCAGAACCCGAAGCTGAACACCGAGGAGGTGATCACCCAGCTCGGCAAGGGCGAGGCCACTGGTCTCGATGCTGGAAGGCAACGGCGTGCCGTCCATCGTCGAGCGCACGCTGATCTCGCCGCCGCTCGCCCGCATCGGACCAGTGTCCGAGCAGGAGCGCCGGCAGATCCTCGCCAAGAGCCCATTCCGCGGCAAGTACGACGAGACGATCGACTCGGAATCGGCCTACGAGGTCTTGCAGAAGCGCGCCCAGAAGAAGCTGCAGGAAGCCGAACAGGCCGAACAGGCCCAGCAGGCAGAAACCGGCGGCCTCGGCGGCCTGCTCGGCTCGATCCTCGGCGGCGGCTCGGCCCCCGCCGGCAAGGGGAGGGGACGCGCGCCCATGTCCACCACGGAGATCATCATCAAGAACGCCTCGAGTTCGCTGGCGCGGTCGGTCGGAACCCAGATCGGCCGGGCCATCATGCGTGGCGTCCTCGGCGGTCTCGGCCGTCGCTGAGCCGGAATTCCACGGATCGCGTCAATTGCAGCTAAATTCGTAGAGGCTCCCTAAGACGGTAACTTTATTCGGCTCACCCGAGGCATGTCGGGAATGGGCAGATGGCTGGGGTGAAGCAGATACGCGCAGCGCGGGTCGTCGTGCTGCGGCTGGATGGTGTGGATTCGACGACGGCGGCCGAGCGCCTCCAGGGGCTCGGCATGGTGCATGCGGTAGGCTTGACCAGCACCACGGAACTCAGCGTCCACATCGAGAACGGCAAGGTCGACGTCGTGGTCATCGCTGCCACCCCGCGCCTCGCCGCCGACGCCGTGCAGTCCGCGCTGCTGCCTCCGCCCCCTTCCGCCGTGACGGCGGGCATTCCCTGTCTTCTCCTCGTCGAAACCGTGTCGCGGACCCTCAAGCGGGCGGCCCTGGCCTCCGGTTATGCCGCCGTGATGGGAGCCGACAGCGCGCCGCGGCTGATCTATCGCCGTGTCGGCGCGCTGATGCAGCGGGTGCGGCGCATCGGCCGCGCGCGCAACGCCGTCGAGGCCCTCGACCTTCCCGAGACATCCCCGCTGAAGGGCTGATGCGCGGCGACGGTCGTTGCATTCGGGGGGCGGCTTGGTAGCGTCCCGCCTCTCGTTCCAAGTGCCGATCCGGAGCATCACTCATGACCACGCGACCCGTCGACAAGGTCCTCGCCGCCGTCGATGCCGGCCTCGACCAGAGCCTCGACCGCCTGTTCGCGCTCCTGCGCATTCCCTCGATCTCGACGGACAGCGCCTATGCGAAGGACTGCGCCGCGGCGGCCGACTGGCTTGTCTCCGACCTGAAGAGCCTCGGCTTCGAGGCCTCGGCCCGCGCCACGGGTGGCCATCCCGCAGTCGTCGCGAAGAGCGCGGGCGGAGCCGGGCCGCATGCCCTGTTCTACGGCCACTACGACGTCCAGCCGGTCGATCCGCTGGACCTCTGGGAGACGCCGCCCTTCGAGCCGCGGATCGCCGCAGGCCCGGATGGTTCGAAGCGGATCGTCGCGCGCGGCGCCTGCGACGACAAGGGCCAGGTGATGACCTTCGTCGAGGCCTGCCGGGCCTGGAAGGCGGTCACCGGCTCGCTGCCGGTCGGCGTCACCATGCTGATCGAGGGCGAGGAGGAATGTGGGTCGAAGCACCTCTTCGACTTCGTTCGCGCCAACAAGGCGGATCTTGCCGCCGACGTCGCCCTCGTCTGCGACACCGGCATGTGGGACGCGAATACCCCGGCCATCACGACGTCGCTGCGCGGCATCGTCTCCGAGGAGTTCAAGGTCGTCGCCGCCAACCGCGACCTCCACTCCGGCATGTATGGTGGCGCCGCCGCCAATCCGATCCACATGCTGTCGAAGGTCATCGCCTCGATCCACGGCGCCGACGGCCGCATCGCCATCCCCGGCTTCTATGACGGCGTGGAGGACCTGCCCGCCGATATCCTCGCGGACTGGAAGGGGCTCAACCTGACCGCCGAGGACTATCTCGGCGCCATCGGGCTCAAGCACCCGATCGGCGAGAAGGGCCGGCTGCTCATCGAGATGATCTCGTCGCGGCCGACCTGCGACGTCAACGGCATCTGGGGCGGCTACATCGGCGAGGGGTCCAAGACCGTCATCCCCTCCGAAGCCTGGGCCAAGGTCACCTTCCGCCTGGTCGGCAAGCAGGATCCCGTGAAGGTCCGCGACGCCTTCCGCGCCCATGTCCGCGCCGTCCTGCCGGATGACTGCAAGGCGGAGTTCTTCGGATCGCGGGGCAGCCCCGCCCTGGCGCTGCCCTGGGACATGCCGGTGCTCGCCAAGGCCCGCGCCGCGCTGACGGCTGAATGGGACCGCAAGGCGGTCACCATCGGTTCCGGCGGTTCCATCCCGATCGTCGGCGCCTTCAAGGACGATCTCGGTCTCGATTCCCTGCTCGTCGGCTTCGGCCTCGAGGATGACCGCGTCCATTCTCCCAACGAGAAGTACGACCTCAAGAGCTTCCACAAGGGCATCCGCTCCTGGGTGCGCATCCTCGACGCCATCGCCGCCTGACGGGCTACCGGGAGCCGGACTCTTCGGTCGCCGTATCCCGCGCGGCGGTCCATGTGCGGATGCCGCGCGCGCGGTCAGGCCCCCGGGCCTCGTCGGTGAGGCCAAAGTGGCGTGCGAGGGCCGCAAGCGCGAGCTTCAGCACCACCTTGGCAGCGCGGATGGGCCAGCCGCGATCGCGCTCGGCTTCCTCAAGCCCCTTGAGGAAGCAGCAGACGTCCAGCAGCAGGGAGGCGAACTCAGGCCCCACGGCGTCGATCGTCCGGTTCACCCGCTGGCGGGCCGCGATGACGACATCCGCATAGTCGCGGGCCTCTCCGGCACGTCCCCCCGAAACGGGGGCGGCCCAGGCGGCACCGAGTTGCGGCGAGAGACCGGCGAGGGTGAAGTCGCGACGGAGGCGCTCGCCGGCTGCAATCTCGGCCGGCGACAGGAAGGGTCGCCCGGTGCCGTCGCGGCGGGTCGCGAGCCAGCGCAGCGGGCTTTCCGCGAGGTCGATCTCGACCGCCCCCTCCGGCGTGTCGATGGTCTGGCGCAGCTGGTGCGCCCGGCGGAAGCGATCATCGTCCGGTGGCGGGGTGTCCTGGGTCCTGCCGCTCATCGGTCTGCCCCCGGCGACATGCGGGCGCCGCGCAATGGCATGAGGATCGCCTCCAGCTGGGACAGCCGGCGGTCGAAGCCTGGATCGTCCCTCCAGTCCTCGATCCGCCGCAGCGCGTGCCTGAGGGTTGCGCGGTCGCGCCCGAAGACGCTGGAAAGGCGCGACAGGTCGTGGCCGAGCGCGACGTGGGCGAGATAGATCGCAAGCTGCCGCGCCGCGCTGACCTCGGCCTCGCCGCGCGTTCCGCAGAACAGCGCGGAGGGCTCGACGCCCGATACCCAGGCGGCGAGGGCCGCGGCCACGTCGATACCGGCGTCCCGGGCCGGGGCAGCGCGGGTCTGAGGATGGATGGTCACCATGAACACCTCCGATTGAAGGACAATAATCCTCATTCGGAAGGTGACCAATGGTGATAAGTTTTTATTCCTTTATTTCCGCGCCTGCTGCTGACAAACGCAAAAGACGAGTGACATCAGCGGCTTACCCTGGTTATGCAACCCTTGGAATATAAAATGCACCGATAAGTTGTCCCCACCCGCAGGGGATGCCCGATGCTTCCGTGAGAACGCGGAGGTCGGCATGACGAGACGAAAAGCCACGGGCGATCTCACGCGCTGCTGGCGGAGCGACCGGGTGGCGGATCCCGCCTCGCTCGGGCGGCAGCTGTTGTCCGGGGAGGCGGTCTTCGGCGCTTCGACGGAGATCGCTGCCTTGCGGCGGCGCCTGCAGGCCCAACTGCGGGCCGAGCGCGCAAGGCGTTCCGGCGACCCTGCGCGCTATGACCTTGCCCGGCATGCGGCCCTGGCGGGCGCCCTGGCGCTCATCGGTCGGCGGTTCCAACGCAAAACGCCGCCCGGCGGACCGGACGGCGCTTCGCAATGCAGGGATGGAGGGCTCAGCGGCCCTTGCGGCGGCGCTGCTGGCCGAGGCCCATCTGCTTCGCAAGCTGCGAGCGGGCCGCCGCGTAGTTCGGCGCGACCATCGGATAGTCGGCGGGCAGGCCCCACTTCTCGCGATAGTCTTCCGGCGACAGATTGTACTGGGTGCGCAGGTGGCGCTTCAGCGACTTGAACTTCTTTCCGTCCTCGAGGCAGACGATGTAGTCCGGCGTGATCGACTTCTTGATCGGGATCACCGGCTTCGGCGGCTCGGCGGGAACCTCGATCTTGCCGGTGGTGACGTTGAGGAGCGCGTTGTGGACGCTGTTGATCAGGCCCGGGAGGTCGGCGGCGGAAACGGAATTGTTGCTCACATAGGCCGACACGATATCGGCGGCGAGCTCGATATAGTTGTTGGCAGTCGACGAGTCGGCCATGGTTTGGGAATCCTTGGACATGCGACGCTCAATCATGCGTCGCGAACTGGAGCATGGTGCTCGATTGCTGAAATGACAGGGCTCTGGGTCGATCACGCTGGGGTAAAGCGACTCAAGAGAGTGTCAACGGAAGGCAGATACTGCGCTTCAGCTTGACGCGCAAGGCCATCCGTTCTCTGCCCAAGTAAAAAGTGGAATGTAGTGGCTGTAACGGTTGATTTCTCCAGCGCAATTTTCGCCGTCGCATGTCGGATCGCGAGCAGAGGTGATCGCGATGCAACCTGACGTTCTTGCGAAACGTGACAAGTTCGGGACGACCGGCGAGCGCGATACCGGCCCCCGGTATGGGGATGGTGACGCGGGGCACCGGCGAACAATGCCAATACTCGACCGATCTCCTATGGTAGTTCCGCTCTCGCTTCCCGTTGATCCTTGCCTTACGGAAACACGATGATCCTCCGATCCAGCGCCGGCACGGCCCCGGTCGCCACCCGGCAGCCGACCGAGACCACCGTCCACGGTGTCGTTCTCCATGACGAATACGCCTGGATCAGGGCAGGGAACTGGCAGGAGGCCCTGCGAGACCCGTCGGTTCTTCCACCGGCGATCAGGGATTACCTGGTGGCCGAGAACGCCTATGCAGAGGCGGTTCTGGAGCCGACGAAGCCGCTGATCGAGGCCATGGTCCGGGAGATGCGCGGTCGCATCAAGGAGGACGATTCCGCGGTGCCGACGCCTGACGGCGCCTGGGACTACTACGACCGCTTCCGTGAGGGCGGCCAGCACCCCATCGTCTGCCGCCGCCCGCGCGGCGAGGCCGACGGCGAGCAGATCATGCTGGACGGCGACGCGCTGGCCGCCGGCAAGGCCTTCTTCGACCTCGGAACGGCGGCGCACAGTCCCGACCACCGGCGCCTCGCCTGGAGCTGCGACGACAAGGGATCGGAGTTCTTCACCCTGAAGGTGCGCGATCTGGCGACTGGCGAGGATCTGCCGGACACCATCGTCGAGACGGGTGGCGAGGCCGTCTGGACCAGCGATTCCCGGGCGATCTACTACATCCGGCTCGACGAGAACCACCGCCCTCTGCGCATCTTCCGCCACGCACTCGGCAGCGATGCGACGGCCGATCCTCTGGTCTTCGAGGAGACCGACAGCTCGGTCTTCGTCGGCATGGGCGAGACGACGGCCGGTGGGCTCGCCGTCATCTCCTGCTCCCAGAGCGATTCCACCGAGACATGGGTGCTCGACCTCGACGATCCCGCCGCCTCGCCGCGCCTGGTTCTGCCGCGCTCCGGCGAGGTGAAGTCCTATCCCGACTATCACCCGGACTACGATGGCCGGAAAACGCTCTTCCTGCGCACCAATGACGAGGCCGAGGACTACCGCATCGTAGCCGTCCCGCTGGCGACGCCGGGCAAGGACAACTGGACCGAGGTCGTGCCGCACCGGCCCGGCGTGCTGGTGCTCTCCGCCAGTGTTTTCCGCGACTGGCTGGTGCGTCTCGAGCGCGAGAACGCCCTGCCGCGCATCGTCATCCGCAACCTGACGACATCAGAGGAGCATGCCATCGCCTTCGACGAGGAGGCCTATTCGCTCGGCATCCTCTCCGGCTACGAGTTTGACACCGACACCCTCCGCTTCGTCTATTCGTCGATGACGACGCCGAACGAGACCTGGGACTACGACATGCGCACCCGCAGCCGGGTCCTGCGCAAGCGCCAGGAGGTGCCCTCAGGCCACGATGCCGGCGACTACGTGACCCGCCGTCTGCTGGCCCCGGCCGCCGACGGGGAGACGGTTCCGGTCTCGCTGGTCTATCGCAAGGGCACGCCGCTCGACGGCACCGCGCCCGTCCTGCTCTACGGCTATGGTTCCTACGGCGCCTCGATGCCGGCGTCGTTTTCGACGGCCCGGCTGTCGCTGGTCGACCGCGGCTTCATCTATGCCATCGCCCATGTGCGCGGCGGCATGGAGAAGGGCTATCGCTGGTACCGAAACGGCAAGCGCGAGCACAAGGCGAACACCTTCACCGACTTCATCGCCTGCGCCGAGCACCTGATCTCCCAAGGTCTCACCGCGAAGGGGCGCATCGTCGCCCAGGGCGGCTCGGCCGGAGGCATGCTGATGGGCGCCGTCGCCAACATGCGACCCGACCTCTTCGCCGGGATCCTCGCCGAGGTGCCCTTCGTCGATGTCGTCAACACCATGCTCGACGACACCCTGCCGCTGACCCCGCCGGAATGGCTGGAATGGGGCAATCCCATCGCCGATCCGGAGGCGTTCCGGCGCATGCTGTCCTATTCGCCCTATGACAACGTGTCGGCGCAGGACTATCCGCCGATTCTGGCGCTGGCCGGCGTCTCCGACCCGCGCGTCACCTACTGGGAACCGGCGAAATGGGTGGCGAGGCTGCGCGCCACCAAGACCGACGGCAATCCCGTCCTGCTGGTGACCAACATGGACGCCGGCCATGGCGGCGCCGCCGGCCGTTTCGACCGGCTCGCCGAGGTCGCGCGGTCCTATGCCTTCGCGGTGGCCGTCACCGGCGCGCCGGAAGCGCCGGTTCAGTAGTCCCTGCGCCCCCCGAGGCGCAGCGACAGCAGGAGATGGGCGACGCCGACGATGCCGAGCCCGATGGCGGCAATGCCGATGCCTGGGGTGCCGCCAAGGCTCTTGGCGATGCCGGCGAGGGTCGAGCCGAAGGCCGCTCCGACATACATGCAGGCCGCGTTGAGCGAGAGCAGCACCTGCATGCGGGACGGGTCGAGGCCGACCAGCCGCGATTGCTGCGAGACGCCGATGGTCCAGCCCTGCAGCGCCCAGAGGAACAGGATCGCGCCGCCGAGCCAGGGTCCCCAGTCGAGGAAGGTCAGCGCTGCCATCATGGGCAGCGGTCCGGTGGCGGCGATCAGCAGCGTCCGGTTGGCGCCGATCCGGTCGACGAGATAGCCGCCGAGCGCGTTGCCGGCGACCGAGCCGATTCCATAGACGATGAGGAGCGTTGCGACGGTGCCTGGAGCCCCGCCGGTCTTCTCCTCGATGATCGGGGCGAGGAAGGTGTAGGGAATCCACGCCGCTCCCATGACGGAAACGGTGACGAGCACGGCGATCGCCAGCCGCGGATCGGTCATGGCTCGCAGGAGGTCGCCCAGTGTCGCCGGTGCCACGGCGATCTTCTCGGGCACGCGAACCCACAGGGCTGCGCCCATGATCAGGGCGACCGCGGCAATGCCGATGAACAGCCAGGGCCACCCGATGGTGAAGCCGATGGAACTCGCGGCGGGAATGCCGATGACCTGGGAGATGGTCAGGCCGGCATAGACCGAGGCAAGCGCCCGCCCGCGCTGCTCGGTCGGCACGGCCATCATCGCGACGCCGGCAGCGGCGGGGGAGTAGAGCCCCGCGCCGCAGGCCAGCACGATCCGTCCGGCGTAGAGGACGACGGCATTGCTCGCCGCCGCGGTCAGCAGCGCCCCGGCGGCGATGAGGCCCATGCCGATCACAAGCACCGTCCTGCGGTCGAGCCGGCCGGTCAGCGAGGCTCCGAGCGGCGAGCCGATCGCATAGGCAAGCGCATAGGCGCTGATGATCCAGCCGGCGCCGACCGGTGTCAGCGCGAGGTCGCGCGACATCGGGGTGATGACGCCGAGAACGCCGAAGGCACCGAAGCCGACGATGAGCATGCCGGTGGAGAGGAGGACGAGAAGAGCCATCAGGCCTCGGGGCTGGGGGAAGGCGGGGTGGCGGGACGCGCACCCTATACGAACTCGCCCCGCTCACGATGATGTGGATGGTCATAGCGGCTGCCGCGCTGGAACATGGCACGAACAGGGGAGGCAGCATGACCATTCGACGATGGGACAGCGTGTCCCGGCGCCTGGCACTGGGGCTCGCGGCGGCAGTCGCCGTGCCGCGGACCGTTCAGGCGCAGCGCCCTATCCCGGTCGACGTCATCCTGGCGCTGGCTGCCGACGGCTCCGGATCCATCGACAGCGACGAACTGCGCCTCCAGCGCGAAGGCTATGGTCAGGCGCTGGCGTCGTCGGAGGTGCTGTCGGTGATCGGCCGGGGCATCAACGGCGCCATCGCCGTCATCTACACCGAGTGGGGGGGTCCGACCTCCCAGCACGTCATCGTCGACTGGACGGTGATCCGCGACGAGGCGAGCGCCAGGGCCTTCGCGGCGGAACTGCTGGTCAGGCCGCGCGCCGCCCGCGGCTACAACTCGATTTCCGCCGCCATCGACTTCTGCGTCAACCTCATGGAAACCGGCCCCTATCGTGGCCTCAAGCGCGTCATCGACGTTTCGGGCGACGGCCCGAACATCGGCGGCCGCGCGGTCGAGGCGGCGCGTGACGACGCCGTCGCCAAGGGCATCACGGTGAATGCCCTGGCGATCATCAGGCCCGGCGGGAGCGTGCCGGCGCGCATCGGCCAGCCGCTGCCGGACTACTACCGCGAGGCGGTGATCGGCGGGCCCGGCGCCTTTGTCGAGGTGGCGGACGAGAACCGCTCCTTTGCGGATGCGGTGAGGCGCAAGATCGTGACGGAAATCGCGTGAGAGCGGGGCGGTGAGCGGCGCCGTGGCGGATGACCGGTTGTCCGCTCATCTGCCTTGAACAGATCCCGGCGATCGGCCGGGATCTGTGGAGATGATCAGGGCCAACGCGTGCTCGTACGTTACTGGCAGAGGCACTCGTACTCGCGCTCGTGGCGGGCCTGGCCGCTGCCGCCACCCCAGGCCGTAACGCAGACGTTCGACCAACTGGGGCGCAGATTGAAGCCGGGACGCAGGCCTTCGTTTGCGCTGTTCGCGGCGCAGACGTTGAACATCTGCCGGTTGGGGAGATAGACGCCTGACTGGACCGGCCGGCGCCCAGCAGCCTGGCACACCTGTTCGCAGGGCCTGCCGTTGCCCGGCATCCAATCGAGCGCGTTGGCGGACGAAAAGCCAAGGCTGGCAAGGATAACGGCTATTCCAAGAGTGCGGATCATGGATGAATTCCGTGAGGGAAAGGACAGCCCAGTCCTAACCCAAGGACGTGGCCTCGTCAGTGTGGTGACTGCGTATCCACCGCACTTTGGCCTTGCCTCAGCAAGAACCCCGGCACGATGGCCGGGGTTTCGAGTTCAGCCTGTCGACACGCCTCAGGCGGTCGCCTTCTGGAACATCTCGTCGACGTAGTCCCAGTTGACCATGTGCTCGACGAAGGCCTTGAGGTAGTCGGGACGACGGTTGCGGTAGTCGATGTAGTAGGAATGCTCCCACACGTCGCAGCCTAGGATCGGCGCCGCGCCGTGCACCAGCGGGCTCTCGCCGTTCGGGGTCTTCATGACGACGACCTTGCCGTTCTGCACGGCGAGCCAGGTCCAGCCCGAGCCGAACTGGGTGATGCCGCCCTGGATGAAGTCCTCCTTGGCCTTGTCGACCGAGCCGAAGCCGTCGACCAGCGCCTTCTCGAGGCCGCCCGGGATCTTGCCGCCGCCGTTCGGCTTCATCCACTTCCAGAAATGGATGTGGTTGTAGTGCTGGCCGGCATTGTTGAAGATGCCCGCGTGCTTGCCGAAGGAGCCCTTGACCACGTCCTCGAGGCTCTTGCCCTCGAATTCGGTGCCCTTGATCAGGTTGTTGCCATTGGTGACATAGGCCTGATGGTGCTTGTCGTGGTGAAACTCGAGCGTCTCCTTCGACATGTAGGGCTGCAGCGCATCGTAGGCGTAGGGAAGATCGTCGAGTGTGAAGGCCATGACCTCGTCTCCTGATGGGGGCCGGCTGCCTCGCGCGCGAGGCGGGCGGTCTGATACGAACCAACAACCTTCACATAGGCTGCCCGTTCCTCCGCGGCAATTGCCCGGGTGGCATGGCGTGGTGTAGTTGCCAGAATCTGACGGCTCGCCTTGGATAGGTCGTTTTTTGACGGCTCAACGGTAGCCGGGGAGCGGATGCAAAATCCGCGCGGTTGAAAGGACGATCAATGGCCCTCATTCTGAAGGTGGTGGCCGCCGTGCTGACGGTGATCGGGGCGGCGACGCTCTACTGGGGTACGAGCCCCTCGCTGCTCAGCCTCGGCAACACGGTCATGATCGTCGGTGCCGTCGTCGGCTCCGGCGGCATCGTTCTCTTCGGCCTCGCCGCGGTGCTCGGGCAGTTGCAGGTGCTGGGCGCAAAGCTCGATGCGCTTCAGGGCCTTCCCGCAGCCGCTCCGGAAGCGCCGGCCATCGTCCCCGCCGCGCCCGCCGTGAGCGAGCCGGCGGCGCCGGACCTCGCCCATCCCGTCGCCGCGCCGCTGGTCGAGCCTGATCTGCGCGCCTTGCCTGAGCCGATGGCCGCAGCCCTTGCGGAACCAGTTGTTCCGCAGCCTCCGACCCGGCGCAGCTTCGGCCTGCCGCCCTTGGCGACACAGGCGCCCGTCGTCGCCGGCGCCGCGGTTGCAGGACTTGCCGCCGGATCCCTTGCGGTCTCTACGGCCTCCGCCGCCTCCGCCGCCTCCGCCGACAAGGGGGCCGACCGCATCCCGCCGGTCGAGCCAGCGCCGGTGGTGGAGCCGCAGGCCGTGGCCCCGGTGGTGCCGGAGATCCTGTCGCCCGAGGCCGAGCGTGAGAAGGACGTGGAACGCGCCGAGGAGATCTTCGGCGACGCCAAGGACGAGGTTCCGGAGGATTTCAAGCCGGCGCCCGCCTCGCCAGAGCTCGATCATGCCATCGAGGACATGAAGGACGAACTCAAGGCCGCCGAGGCCGATCTCGCCCCGCCGGCGGAGGACCAGGGTGCCGACAAGGGCGGCGAGGGTCCTGCGGACCACCTCGCATCGCTGGAGCGCCTGCTGCTCGGCGCATCGTCGGCCGATGTCCGTGCCCCGGCCGCGCCCGAGCCGCTGGAAATCGAGCACGTCGAGGCGGCGGCGCCGGAGACTCCCGAGCCGGCCGACGAACCCGAGCCGGCGGCAGCGGAGGGCCGTCAAGGCATCTGCCGCCGAACCCGTTGCGTCGCCGGCCCTCGACACCGAGGATTTCATGGCGCGCCTGCGCGAGACCATCTCGCGGCCGGTGGTGGCGCCCTCGCCCTTGCCGGACATTGCGCCGCCCCCCCGGGTCGAGGTTGCCCCGGAACCGCCGGCGCCGACCCCCGCTGCCTCGCCCGTTCTCTCTATCGAGGAGGAACTCGAGCGCGCACTGAAGGCCTCCCTCGATGCCCCGGCTCCCGAGCCGGCGCGGCCGGTCTATGTCGAGCCGCCGCGGCCAGAGGAGCGGCCGCCCTTCCTCCGCCCCGTGCCGCCGGAGATGCCCAAGCCACCGGCCCATGTGCCGGCGCCCCCCGTGGCCACCCCGGAACCGGAGACGCGGGCCGATCCGATGGCGGCCCTTGCGCGCGACTTCCCCGAACTCAACGACATCCTCAGCCCGAAGAAGCCGGCCGCCGATCCTGCCGACTCACTCATCGAGGACCTCAAGGACATCTTCGAGCCGGCGACAAAGCCTTCGCCGCGCCAGGAGCCCATGTTCAGCCCCCCGCCGGCTCCCGCGCCGGCCGCGAAGCCGCCGCTGCTGCGCGAGGGCGTCATCGCCACCATTCCGTTCCGCCTCTACGGCGACGGCACGATCGAGGCCGACCTGCCGGAGGGCACGACCCAGTTCTCCTCGCTCAAGGATTTCCGCACCCACGTCGGCGGCTGACGGAGAGGCCCGGCTCCGGCCGGGCCTCCCTGCGCAAGGCCTGCTGTCACACGCGCATGCCCTCGGCCGCATAGGCCATGTAGAGCTCGCGGGCCCTGCGGCCGATCGGGCCGGGCTGCAGGGCGCGATCGTCGATCTTCGTCACCGGCATGACCTTGGAATAGTTGCCCGAGGTGAAGATCTCGTCGGCCGTCTCGAAGTCCGCATAGCGCAGGCTCTGCTCGATCACCGTGACGCCGGCCTGCTTCAGCAGGGCAATCGTCCGCTGGCGGGTGATGCCGTTGAGGAACGTGCCGTTCGGGATCGGCGTATAGACCACGCCGTCCTTGGCCATGAAGATGTTCGACGTCGCGGTCTCCGCGATATTGCCGACCATGTCCATGACGAGGCAGTTGTCGAAGCCGCGGGCCTTGGCTTCGCGCAGGGCGCGACCATTGTTGGGATAGAGGCAGCCGGCCTTGGAATCGGTCGGGGCGTTCTCGATCGTCGGCCGGCGGAATTTCGACAGCGTGATCGACGTGCCGGTCGGTGTGCCCATGGGCGCTTCATAGAGGCAGAGGCAGAAGCGGGTCGATTCCGGATCGGGAAGGATGGCGCTCGGCCCGTCCGTCTCGGCCCAGTACATCGGCTTCACGTAGAGCGGCGTCCGGCCGTCGAACTTGCGGGCGCCGTCGCGGGCGAGGCCGACGATGTCCTCCGCCGACATGGTGGCCTTCAGGCCCAGTGCCACTGCCGAGCGGTTCACCCGCGCCGCATGCATGTCCATGTCCGGCATCAGCCCGTCGAAGACGCGGGCCCCGTCGAACACCGAGGAGCCGAGCCAGAAGGCGTGGCTGCGGGGTCCGGTCAGCGGCGGGTTGCCCTCAAGCCAGTCGCCATCGACATAGGTCCAGGTTTTCGACCAGGTGGTCATGGTTGTTCTCTCCTCCCTCGCGCAGGGAGCGGAAATCTATCGCGGCAACCGTCGGCGTCACCATGAATTGTGGTGATCCCAGCCGCGCGCGGCGGCGATGGATCGGCTCGCCTTGCCTTGCCGGCCTTACCGGTCGAAGCTTAGCGAAAAGCGGGGGAAGCGATGCCGGCCAGCACATTCATGTTCGATGCCTATGGGACGCTGTTCGACGTCCACTCCGCCGTGCAGAGGGCGGGCGCTCCGCTTGGCCCCCTGGCCGAACCGGTGTCGCAGCTCTGGCGCGCCAAGCAGCTCGAATATTCCTGGATCACCACGATGATGGGCGGTTTCGAGGACTTCTGGACCCTGACGGGCCGCGGCCTCGACTTTGCCCTGGCGCGCCACGGCGTTACCGACCCGGTGCTTCGCCAGGCCCTGCTCGACGCCTACCGGACGCTGTCGGCCTATCCCGACGTCGCCCCGGCGCTCGGCCGGCTGAAGGCCGCGGGCAAGACGACGGCGATCTTCACCAACGGCACCCGGGAAATGGTTGACGCGGCCATCGCCGCCGCCGGGATCGGCGCCCTCATCGACCATGTGGTGACGGTGAAGTCGGTCGGCGCCTACAAGCCGGTGCCGACAGTCTACCAGCACGCCATGGGCAGCGTCGGCATCGGCCAGCCCGGCGAGATCGTCTTCGTCTCGTCCAACCGCTGGGACGTGGCGGGGGCGGCCCGCTTCGGCTTCGTGCCCGTCTGGGTCAACCGGACCGGCATGCCGAACGAGTATCCCGGCGCCGATCCGGTCGCGACCCTGCCCGACCTCGCCGGCCTCGCGCCGACGCTGGCGGGCTGATCACGCGGCCAGGGCGCGCTGCGCGTCGCGGCGGATGCGGTCGATCATCGAGCGCACGCCGTTGGAGCGCTGCGGAGTGAGGTGCTGCTCGAGGCCCAGCGAGCGGAAGAGATCGAAGGCGTCGTCCGCGACGATCTCGCGTGCCGGCCTGCCGGAGTAGTAGGCGAGCGTCAGGGCGACCAGGCCCTTGACGATATGGGCGTCGCTCTCGCCCTCGAATCGCATGACGGCTCCCGGGCCGGGGGCGTCGACATGCGTCACCAGCCAGACGTTGCTGGCGCAGCCCTTGACGCGGTTGTCCTCGTTGCGCTCCTCGGCCCTGAGGCCCGGCAGCTGCTTGCCGATCTCGATGAGATAGCGATAGCGCTCCTCCCAGTCGTCGATCAGCTCGAAGGCGTCCTTGATGTCGTCGATCGTGGGTGCGGCGGTGCTCGTCATGGGCCGGATATAGTCCGGCCCGCCGGCGAAACAAAGCCCGCCGACGCGGCTCAGGCGGGCCGGCGCGGCGGCAGCGGAGCCCGGAGCGGCGCATCGCCCGCCGGCGCCGGACGCCGCCGAAGGGCACCTGCAGGTCCGCAGGCGTCAGCGTGTCCTGCGCCGCGGGAACGGTCGCGCCGATCAGTTCGCGCTGCGCTGTCTCGGTCGCGAGGCCGACGCCGCGGGCGCAGGTTTCGGCGTGATCGCGGCAGAGCTGGGCGGCGCCGCGGATCACCGCGCTCGCCACCTGGCCACCCGTCGGCAGGTCGCCGGAGGCCGACCGCGGCATCGGCGCCGACGGCGGCAGGACATAGAAGACGAGGCCGAGCCAGAAGGCGGCCTTGAGAAGGAATGACATGACGCCGTTTCCGGTCGTTGGGCCTGTGGCCGGAAGATCTCGGCCCGAACATCGACAACAGCGGCTGCCGTGATCATGCCGCCGACCCATGAACAGGGCCTTGGCGGACAAGGTGAATCTGCCGGAAACCGGTCTCAACGCCGGTTAAGGTTTACGCAAATTGTCGGCATCGTCAGCGGTGCCGGCCGGCAAGGCTTTCTTCACCATGGCGCGCGAAACGGCGGCCGCGCCGATTTTGCCGTCCGCGCCCCTTGCCGACTTAGCGTTTCCTTCACGCGCCAGTGCGATCGTTCCCCCATTGAGAACGGCGGATGCCGCGTGTCGGGGTGAGTGCGTTGCGTGAAAGCGCGTTGATCGGTTCGGTGAGATCGTACCTCGACGGCCTGGTTCATCCGGCCGCGACGGTCGATCCCGTCGTCTTCGCCCGCCACCGGGCCTTCATCGCCACCCGCCTCATCCCGGGCCTGGTCGCGCTTTCGGCGCTGCCGCTCTATCTCGCCTTTCTCGGCGTGCCTGGTCCCCTGGAGGCCATCACCTTCGGCTGGCTGGTCCTGCCCATCGCCATCGCGACCTATCTCTCCCGCACTGGGGCCTATGAGCAGGCGCATCTCTTCTCGGCCGCCGCGCTGACCGGCATCGTCGGGCTCATCGCCGTGCTGTCGGGCGGGCTGACGTCCTTCGCCGTGATCTGGTTCGCGCTGGTCCCCGCCGAGGCGGTTCTGTCGGGCTCGCGGCGGGTCGTCGCGGCCGCCGGAGCCATGGTCGCCTCCGCCGTGGCCCTGGTCGCGGTCCTGCACACCGGTGGGTGGCTGCCCGCCTCGGGCGCCGGCATTCCCGGCTTCGCGCCCTTCGTCTCGGTCACCGCAGCCCTCGGCTATGCCCTGGGCCTCGCTCTTTCAGCCGTCATGGTCAGCCGGGCCGGAGAGGAGATTCACTCCGTCGGCGAGCAGCGCTACCGCCTCCTCGCCGAGAACATGACGGACCTCATCACCTGCCACGGCCCCAACGGCGCCGTGGTCTTCGCCTCGCCCGCCGCCGAGCGTGTCGTCGGCGCGCCGTCCTATGGCCTGCACGGGCAGGGCCTGTTCGACCGCGTCCACGTCGCGGACCGCCCCGCCTATCTGAGCGCCCTGTCGATCGCCTCGTCGCGCCGGATCGAGGCCGCCGCCGAGTTTCGCCTGCGCCGCGAGGACGGCGAGAACAGCGAGCCGCGCTTCATCTGGGTGGAGATGCGCACCCGTCCGCTGACCTCGCCGGGCGAGGCCCAGCAGGTCGTGTCGGTGCTGCGCGACGTCTCCGAGCGCAAGATCCACGAGGCGGCGGTCGAAGCCGCCCGCGACGAGGCCGACCGTGCCAACGAGGCGCGGGGCCGTTTCCTCGCCAATGTCAGCCACGAACTGCGCACGCCGCTGAATGCCATCAACGGCTTCTCCGAGATGCTCATGCACGAGGAGGCCATGCGCCTCGATCAGGCGCGCCGCCACGAATATGCGACCCTGATCCGCGATTCCGGCGAGCACCTGCTCAATCTCGTCAACTCCATCCTCGACATGTCGAAGATCGAGAGTGGCCATTTCGAGATCACGCCCGAGCCCTTCGCCCTGCCGCCGCTGATCCATCAGTGCGTGCAGATGATGGAGCTGAAGGCCTCTGCGGGCGGCGTCGCGCTCAGCGCCGAGCCGTCGGCGGGCGTCGAGGAGGTGGTCGGCGACAAGCGCGCCTACCGGCAGATCCTGCTGAACCTCGTCTCCAACGCCATCAAGTTCACCAAGCCCGGTGGCTCCGTTACCATCGGCCTGCGCCGCGACGGTGGCTGGCTGTCGCTGTCCGTCAGCGACACCGGCATCGGCATCGCCGCGAAGGACCTGCCGCGCCTTGGCAGCCCCTTCTTCCAGGCGCGTTCCGAATATGATCGCCCCTATGACGGCACCGGCCTCGGACTGTCGGTGGTGAAGGGCCTCGCCGAACTGCACGGCGGCCGGATCGAGATCACCTCCGCAGTCGGCCGCGGCACCAGGGTCACCCTGCGCATGCCGATCGATTGCGAGGGCCACGGCGTGGTCGAACCACTGCCGCTGCCGCGCGCGACCGCCGCCGCGCGCGCCGAATCCATCCAGGAGGGACGGAAAATTGCGTGACGTGACCTATGACGACGAGGATCTGCGTCCCCGCCGTGGGCGCGCGGCGCACGACATGGACGACGAGGCTCCGCGCACGTCGATCTGGCGCCAGATCATGGGCCGCCATCCCGGCGACCGGATCGCGCTGGCGCTGATGGGCTTCGTCGCCGTCGGCATCGTCGCCAATGCCCTGGTGCGCCAGACCGGCCCGCACCCGGCCCCGCTCTTCGCAACCGCCATCATTCAGCCGGCCCCAGTGCCCACGGCCCGGCCTGCCGACGTGCAGCAGACCGCCAGCATCAGCCCGCGCCCGGCCGACACCGCTCCGGCGCCCGCCGCAGCCAACGCCCAGCCGGCCGGTCGTCCGCGCTCCGAGATCGTCGCCGACGTGCAGCGCGAACTGCAGCGCCGCCGGCTCTACGACGGCACCATCGATGGCCTGACCGGCCCAAAGACCGAGGCTGCCATCCGCAAGTTCGAGACGGACGCCCGCATGGCGCCGACCGGTGAGGCCACCGAGGCCCTGCTGGCGCGGCTGAAGCGTGGTGGTCCCGCCCAGGCGGCGGCCCGTCCGGCGCCGTCGGCGGCGCCCGCTGCGCGAGCACCCCAGGCTCCGCAGGGACCGCAGAACATCGCCGACCTCATCGCCCGCGATCCCCGCGCCACGCCGCCCGCCCGGCCGCAGCAGGCGTCGCGCGAGCGTTCGATCGGCGACCTCATCGCCGCCGATACGGGCCAAGCCCGCCGCTGATGCGGGTCACTTCCGACTTCTGGGTCTCGGCCTTCATCCGTCGCGTCGGCCTCGAGGGCGGCTTTGCGACGCTGCGACGCCGCGGCGCATCCGAGGCCGGTGCCATCGCGGTCACCGTCTCCCGCGCCGCCGACCGCCTGGTCGCGCTCTACCTTCAGGCACCGCAATCGGCCTTCGGCGAGGAGCGGCCCGTCGACCGGCTCTTCGTGCCGGCATGGCCGGAGGTCTTCGTCGAGGAAATGCGCGTCAGCGAGAAGCTGGCCCGCGAGGTGTCCTTCGATCCCGATCTGTGGATCGTCGACGTCGAGGACCGCGACGGACGCTGTTTCCTCGATCTCGCGAAGGTCTAGACCGACGGGCCTCAGGACCCCTTGAAGCTGCGATGGGCCGGAGAGCGCGTCGCCGGCGCCCTGGGCGCGGCGCGCGCTGTGGTCGAGGCTGCCTGACGCGCACCGACGCGGTCCGACGCATCCATGGCGTGGACGGGCTGGTGGCGGGCTGCGCGCGGTGCTGCTTCCTGAGCCGCTGCGGCCTGCCAGGAGCGCATGAGCGTGACGGCAGCGGCGCGCGGCATGGCCTCGTAGAGGGCCGTCAGCGCGTAGATGCGATCGACGGAGGTGCCGATCGACTCGTGGGCGAAGAGCAGGATGCGCGTCGTCGCCTGCGGTCCGAGGTCGAGGGCACGGGCGCAGACCACGAGCGGCTCGCCGCCCGGATCCTCCGCGATGCGCGCGGCCATGGTGGCGTCGAGCGAGAAGGCGCGGGCGATGGCCTCGGCGAGGGCGTTGGGCCGGCGGGACAGCGCCGCCACCTCGAGGCCCTGGCCGGTCTCGGCAGCCCTGGGGCCGGCGCCGGCGGGCAGCGGTTCATGCGCCATGGCGAGTTCGGCGATGAGCGATTCGCGCTGGCTCGTCGAACCCGCAAGGCGGCGGCGGCCGAGATCGGCCGCGGCCGGCGCTGACGAGGGACGGGAGGGAGCGGCGGTCCGCCCGATGCGCGCGGCGAGCGCCGCCCGGATGGCCGGATCGTCCATGTCTTCCAGTGCGACGAGTGCCGCAAGGCCGATGTCCTCGCGCTCCGCGACCGCGAGCGCCTTGGCGAGATCACCGGAGCGCACCGCCAGGAACAGGTCGTCGTCGGAGAGCGCCCGGCTCTGCACCAGGATGGGGCGGGCGACGGGACCGACATCGGCGGCGAGGCGTCGCGCCACGGCGGTCGGCGTCTGGCGATGGCCGGCGAGCTTCTCCGCGACGATGGTGCGGTCGGCTTCGCTGGCCTTCGGCAGCAAGTTGAGCACCAGTTCGCCGAACCGCGTCACTTCGGCGGCGGAATGGTGGGCTTCGCAGACGAACTGGTCGACCAGCACCCGGAGCAGGGTCACGCGCACGTCGATGCCGTTCGACCGGGCGAGGCCGGTCAGTCGCTGGACGTTGGGCAGGGTGGCGGAGGACATGCGAAAGGAGCGACCGGAATGTCGGAGGGACGACTGCCGACAATACGAACGATTTCGCTAACGATCCGTTAGTGACAAGACGGCGTTAACCATTTGGGCAGGCGAGACAATTCAGGCGTCAGCGGCACTCAGACCGCATCCGGCGCCATCAGCCCCCTGTCGTCCGGCCAGGGGTAGAGTCGGTAGCCGCAGAAATGCGGGCCCTTGCCCAAGGCCCCGCGGAGGAAGTCTGGCGCTCCAGCGGCGTCGATGATGTCGTCGGCGGGCCGGTTCGCCGATTCCAGCACCAGCGCCACCGCCGGGCGGTCCGAAGTGCCGGTCGGGGCAGGGCGGGTCCGCTGCAGCGTCCTGATCCTGTCGATGCCCTTGGATCGCAGCACAGCCTCGCCCTCCTCAGCCAGCCAGTCGGTGATCCGCGCCGTCACTGTCGCGTCGGCGTCGAGGCGCCAGAGGGTGATCCAGTCGGTCGCCAGCGGCTGCCGTGCCGCATCCGATGCGGGAGTGGCGGCGACATAGGGTGTGCGGATGTTGGGAATACCCGTCATGAAGGGTGGCAGATGCGGGTCCGCGGCTGCCACGCGCCGGTAGCGGGCGAAGCGCTCGCTCTCGAAGATGCTCCAGTCCGGCGCCTGATAGATGTCGACGATCTGCATGGCGCCTGACACCCCCCGGTAGGAGGTGCAGGTGGTGAAGCCGGCCTCGTAGAGATGCGGCGCGTGGACGTTGGCGTACCAGTCCCGGAAGGTCGCGAGGTCGCGCCCGGCTTGGCCGGAGGGCAGGTCGATCTCGACGACATAGAAGAGCGGGTCGGACATGGGCAGCCCTCGTGATGACGCCTCAATGCGGCGTCGCCGGGCTTGTCGCGTCAAGGAGCGGCGTTGCGGAGCTGCCCTGTGCCGGCTCCGCATCGCAGGGTGGGGCGGACGGGTAACCAGTCGTTAACCAAACGGGTTCCTTAATGCCCGGGCGCGTCGGCGAATGGTCGCCGGGCATGGCCGCATTGGAGGGCAGGCGCAAAGGAGGGGTTTATGGGTTCCGTCATTCGCTTCCCGCTCGAACGCCGGCGCGTCCTGTGCCCGGACGCGGGCACTGCCGAAACCGGCCAGATCCTGGTCCTGCCGGTGGTGCGCGTCGAACGCCATGATCTTCCGCCGCCGCCGGTCCTGACCGTCGATCCGCCCCGCAAGGGCGGAGACCGGCCGAAGCGCGGGCGCAGGAGCGCCTGAACCCTCATCCCGAGAACGGGCGGCGATCTTCTTGTCGGAAGGCCTTCGCATGCCTCAGGCGCGCCCGTCACCGGCGACCGTGAGCCCCCTTCGCACCGTTCTGCGCCACGTCGCGACTGCAGCCGCGCTGGCGTTGCTGGCGGCCTGTGCGCCGCAGGGTGACCTCGGCCGTCCGGCCGCGAACGTCCTCAACGACGACATCATGCCCTGGGCCGGCGGCCATGCCGCCCGCTATCGCGGCGAACCCGTCTCCGGCTATTCCTTCACCGACGCCGAGCGCGAACTGCGCCAGCTCGGCTATGGCCTGATGATGCCGACCCATCCCCTCGACCGCTGGAACCAGTTCTGGGCCGAGCTCCGCCGCACCCGCATCGGCGATCCCGTCCGCTTCGATCCCGATCCGCGCGGCTATTGCCGGACGCTGGCGCGCGAGGACTACCGCTCGTCCAAGGCCCGCTTCATCCGCATGACGGACGACATGCGCGCCGACCGTCAGCGCATCCGCCCCTTCTGCCTGAAGGCGCGGGAAGTCGCCGAGGCCGACCGTGTCCGCGAGGGCGCTCTCGCGCAGATCCCGACGCTGACGCCGGTCGAAATCCGCTCGGCCCGCGACCGCATCGCCGAGAACCGCACCATCGTCGCCTGGGTGCGCCATGGCCTGCGCCAGCATGCCGACGCCTATCGCTGCGCGCTGAACACCCAGATCGTCGCCACCCCGGAGATCGAGGCCGTCATGGCCGAGCGCGAGTTGCGCGGGCTGGAGGAGGACATCCGCGAGTTCGACCAGCTCTGTGCCGCAGGTCCCGCGCGTGGGTCGGTGGGCGTCGAGCAGCCGCCGCCGCGCTACTTCCCGCGCTCGCCGCCGCCGGAAGAGGTCATCATCAGCAAGTGAGCGGGATCCTGCATCCGCCTATTGCGTCGCCGGTGTCTGCTCGGGAGTCAGGATCTCGCAGAGCGACTGCGAGGCGAGCTGTTCCCTGACGATCGGCGCAAGGCTCGGCTGCACCGCCAGTGCCCGGATCAGCACGAAACCCTCGGTCGTCGGCGAGACGAGGATGAGGTTGTCCGCCGCCGTATCCTCCTCGTCGGTGGAGAGTTCGCGCCGCTGGGCCTGGGTCACCACGAAGAGGTCGAGGGTGCGCCGCGTGGCAGCCCGGTCGTTGATGGCGCCGAAGGCGATGCCGGTGGAGGTGTAGAGCGCGACCGCCGTGTAGTGCGGCGTGACAGGCGCCCGGACATGCAGCGCGCCGGCAGTCAGGTCGAAGCGGCAGACCGCCGTCTCGAAGGCCGGATCGGCGAGGGGCAGCACCACCTCGCTGCGGCCGGACAGGGTGGTGACGCGGTTCACCGCCGTCACGTCGGCAAGTCGCGAGCGGGCGTCCTGCGGCGCGAGCCGGGGCAGGGCGAAGACCGACAGGATGTGCACGGCGACGCCCAGCAGCAGGCCGGCGACGATCCAAGGCACCGTTCCGATGATCTTCCTGAAGGCCGCCGGCATCGTCATGGGCAGCCCACCCGGGTGACGGCGGGCAACAGCGTCCCGGATGAAATCGTGGTGGCGATCGGCGTGTCGTAGAGCCGCAGGATCAGCCTGAGGTCCGCCACGCCTCCCGAGGGCAGCCAGTTGCCCGGCCGGGCCTCCGGCGCCACGACGACCTCGTCGGGCGCATCGGCGCGCCGGACGATCTCGTAGCTGGTGAAGCCCTGGCGGACGCCGTCGCCGACCACCGCGCGATAGTCGCCATTGGCCGCCGTCAGCGTCCAGAACCGCGCCGGTGGCATGGCCCCCGCCACCCGGTAGGTGCAGCGCCCGTCGAGCGGGTCGCCAGCGCTGTCGCGGTCGGCGATGATGGCGAGGCCGTCGGCGAGTGCCAGGGGCAGGGCGCCGAGGCGCGCCGCCACCGCCCTTGCATAGGGATCGGCGTCAGTCGTGCCAGCCTTGGGCGTGACCTGCCAGGCGCCGATGCGCAGGGTTCCCGCACCCGTGCCGCCGCCGACCGAGAAGGCGGTCAGGCCGAGCCCTGTGCCGGCGCCGATGGCCATGGCCAGGAGAATACCGGGGAGCGCGCGCATCCTAGCGACCGACCCTTCCGCGACCGGACATCGGTCCCGCTCCTGATGCCGGTGTCGTCACCGCAGCAGGGACCGTGCCGGCCCCGCCGACAGCGGCCCCGGCCGCGAGGTCTCGGCCGCGTCGCGCAGCATCAGGTCGATCCGCCCCAGCACCTCGAGCGAATGCCGCGAGAGGACCTGTGGCCGGTCGGGGACGCCGGCCAGCGGCACCGGGGCGGCCGTCGGCGCTCCGGGCGTCGGGCGCGGTCCGATGGTCAGCCCGAAGATCGGCCGCCGGTCGAGCCCCTGATGGGCCGTCGTCATGATCTGC
Source organism: Phreatobacter sp. (assembly GCA_965284145.1). Lineage (GTDB taxonomy): Bacteria > Pseudomonadota > Alphaproteobacteria > Rhizobiales > Phreatobacteraceae > Phreatobacter. The sequence continues at coordinate 98,440 of CBDIRH010000003.1, read as the reverse complement.
GAGAAGGTCATGGCCGGCAGCGAGCCGCCGGTCATCCGGTTCGTTTCGGAATAGTCGTCGTTGCCGTACCAGATGCCGGTGACGAACTGGCTCGAATAGCCGACGAACAGCGCGTCCCGGTAGGAGTTGGTGGTGCCGGTCTTGCCGCCGACCTGGACACCCTGCACCTGCGCCCGGCGACCGGTTCCGGATTCGACGACGCCCACCATGATGCCGTTCATGTCGGCGGCAACCTGCGGGGTGAAGACCCGGCGGCGGGCCGGCAGGTCGCGGTCGGCGCGCCAGACCAGTTCGCCGGAGGAATTGCGGATCTCGACCGCCGCATGCGGCTGCACGCTGAGGCCACCCGAGGCGAAGGTGGCGTAGGAGGTGGTGAGCTCGACCAGCGTCACCTCGGCCGCGCCGATGGGCAGGGGCGCGGAATCGGTGAGCGGTCGGGTGATGCCCATCTCGCGCGCCGTGGCGATGATCTTCTGCCGGCCGATGCGGCTGTCGCCCCGTCCCATCTGCTGGGTCAGGATCACCGGGATGGAATTGATCGAGCGCACCAGCGCCGAGGTCACGGTGGTCGAGCCCGAGAACGATCGCCCGTAGTTCTGCGGGCACCAGTTGCCGAGGCAGATCGGCCGGTCGACGACGACCGAGCGCCCGTTGATCAGGCCCTCGCGCATCGCCGTGCCGTAGACGATCGGCTTGAAGGAGGAGCCGGGCTGGCGCATCGCCTCGGTGGCGCGGTTGAACTGGCTGGCCCCGTAGTCGCGGCCGCCGACGATGGCGCGCACCGTGCCGTCGACCTCCATGACCACGGCCGCCGCCTGGCTCGCGCCGTAGTCGCTGCCGTACTGGCGGATGATGCTCTCGATGGAGAGTTCGGCCTGCTTCTGCACCGTCAGGTCGAGGCCGGTCCTCACCGTCAGGACGCGGTCGACCAGCGTCGGGGTGGCCGCCACCAGCCGCTTCACGTCCTCGAAGGCGTAGTCGAGGTAGTAGTTCGGAACCGCCTCGTCCTTGCGATCGACGGGGGTCGCAGGATTGCGGCGGGCGCCGAAAACCTGACCCTCGGTCATGAAGCCGGCCTCGACGAGGTTGTCGAGCACGGTGTTGGCCCGGCCGCGGGCGGCCGGAAGGTTGGCATGCGGGGCAAAGCGCGTCGGCGCCTTGAACAGGCCGGCGAGCATGGCGGCTTCGGCCAGCGTCACGTCGCGCACCGACTTGCCGAAATAGTACTCCGAGGCGGCCTCGGCCCCGAAGGCGCCGCCACCCATATAGGCGCGGTCGAGATAGGTCTTGAGGATCTCGTTCTTGCTGGCGCGCGCCTCCAGCCAGAGCGCGAGGAAGGCTTCCTTGATCTTGCGCTCGATGGACCGCTCGTTGGTCAGGAACAGGTTCTTGGCGAGCTGCTGGGTCAGCGTCGAGCCGCCCTGCACCACGCCGCCGGCACGGGCATTGGTGGCGATGGCGCGGAAGGTGCCGATCAGGTCGATGCCGTAGTGCTCGTAGAAGCGCCGGTCCTCGGTCGCCAGCACCGCCTTGATCAGGTGGTCCGGAAACTCCTCCAGCGGCACGGAGTCATTGTGGCGGATGCCGCGGCGGCCGACCTCGTTGCCGTAGCGGTCCTGGAAGACGACGGAGAGCTCGGAGCGCTTGCGCCAGTCGTCGGCCGTCTCGCGGAAGGCGGGGATGGCGAGCATCAGCAGCACGACGAGGCCGCCGGTGCCGAGCGTCATGCCCTCCGAGGCGACCTCGGCGCCGACCCGCTTCCAGCCGTAGAGCTGGACCCGGTCGGCGAGGTCTGCGAGCCTCTCCCAGCCACGACCCATCATCCCGGCGAGGCGGTAGGCCCCGTCGTTCAGTCGGGCGTCGAGGTCGAGGAAGAAGCGCTTGATGGCGCCGCCCCACCCGCCGCTGGGCTGAGAGTCACTCAAGCCGGAAACCCTTTCGGGATGAACTCTTGACGATCCGCTTACCATATCGGAGATCGGCGGGACGAGCCAACGGCGCGACGGGCCGCCCGACGTTCTCTGACAACAAGGTTACCGCGGGCCCGGCCGCTCGCCGGGCGGCCTCAAGGGCGAGGAACGGGCCGTCCATGACCGATGACGTTGAAGGGAAGGGGGCCTCGTCGCCCCCCTTCTGGCGGGTCAAGAGCCTCGAGGCCATGACCGACGCCGAATGGGAGAGCCTGTGCGACGGCTGCGCGCGCTGCTGCCTGAACAAGCTCGAGGACGAGGATACCGGCGAGATTCATTTCACTTCGGTCGCCTGCACGCTGCTGGATGGCGAATCGTGCCGCTGCCGCGACTATCCGAATCGCCAGGAGAAGGTGCCCGACTGCGTCCGCCTGACGCCGGAGGAGGCGCGCACGCTGCCCTGGCTGCCGCCGACCTGCGGCTACCGTCTCGTCGCCGAGGGTCGCGACCTCTACTGGTGGCACCCGCTGGTCTCGGGCGACCCCGAGACGGTGCACCAGGCCGGCATCTCGGTCCGCGGCCGCATCACCGCCTGGGAACACGATCTGGAGGCGCTGCAGGAACTCGAGCACCATCTGGCCGAATGGCCGGGTCAGGATATCGGCTGAATGCGGCCATGATGATGCATGGCCGGACCAGGGGAGGATGCCGCCATGACTGACGAGACGACCGGACGCGTCGATCCGACCAAGGAGCGCTTCGCCCTGTTCAAGGACCTGCCGCGCGACGAGCCGGTCCACATGCTGAATCTCGTGCGGCTGAAGCCCGAGGCGACCTATGCCGATGGCCGCAAGGCGACGGGACGCGAGGCCTATGCCGCCTATGGCCGCGACAGCGGCCCGGTCTTCCGCCGCCTCGGTGGTCGCATCGTCTGGACCGGCCGCCCGGACCTGATGCTGATCGGGCCGGAATCCGAGCGCTGGGACATCGCCTTCATCGCCGAATACCCGTCCGGGCAGGCCTTCATCGACATGATCCGCGACCCCGTCTACCGCGAGGCGGTGAAGCACCGGCAGGCGGCGGTGGCCGACTCCCGGCTCGTCCGCATGAAGCCCGGCGCTCCCGGCGCCGGCTTCGGCGAGGAGGAATAAGCCTCAGGCTGCCCGGCGTGTCTTCTTCGCCGGGACAGCCGGGGCGGGCCGGTGGTCGCCCAGTTCATCGATGATCGGGCAGGCGCTGCGCTGCCCCTTCTCGCAGGAGCCGACCAGTCCCTTCAGCGCGGCGATCATGTCCTGCAGCTTGCGCGCCTGCTCCTCCATCTCCTTGAGGTGAGTCCGGGCGATGGCGCGGACATCGGCGTTGGAACGCCCGGTATCGCCCCACAGCGCCAGGAGCGAGCGGATCTGCTCGATGGAGAAGCCGAGGTCGCGGGCCCGCCTGACGAAGCCGAGGCGGTGAATGTCCTCCTCGCCGTAGTCGCGATAGCCGCTGTCCCGCCGACCCGCTGCCGGCAGCAGGGCGATGGACTCGTAGTAGCGGATCATCTTGGCGGAGACGCCGGAGGCGGCGGAGGCCTGTCCGATGTTCATGGCGGTCGTCCTGTGGCGGCGTACAGTGGACGCACCGGTTCAATGCGCACGTCCGGAGGGATGGGAACCAGGCTGGCGGGGCTCCTTGACCTTCCCATGATGGGAAGGATTAGACGTCGCCGCAAGAGGTGAAGGAGGCTGTCGATGACCACTCACGATCACAAGGCGGCAGGCGGCTGCTGCGGCGGCAAGGATCACGCACCGACGGCCGCGGCTGAGCCTGCGAAGGCCGGTGGCTGCTGCGGCGGGCACGATCACGGCCATCACGACCACAGCCATCACCATGCCCCGGCGTTGCCGGCCGACGGCAAGGTGATCGATCCTGTCTGCGGCATGACCGTCGACCCCGCCACCACGCCGCACAAGACCACGTTGAACGGCGTCGAGCATTATTTCTGCTCGGCCGGCTGCGTCGTGAAATTCAGGAAGGACCCGCAGCGCTATCTCGACCCGTCGAGCGCGCCGCCGCCGGAGCCGGTGCCGGAAGGCACCATGTTCACCTGCCCGATGCATCCGCAGATCCGCCAGATCGGCCCCGGCAGCTGCCCGATCTGCGGCATGGCGCTGGAACCGGAGGTCGTCTCCGCCGACAGCCGGCCCGAACCACGAGCTGATCGACATGACGCGCCGCTTCTGGATCGGCCTGGTGCTGGCCGTGCCGGTGATGGCGCTGGAGATGGGCGGGCATCTCACCAACCTGCACATGCTCCTGGGCCAGAAGCTCTCGAACTGGCTGCAGTTCGTGCTCGCTACGCCCGTGGTGCTGTGGGCGGGCTGGCCGTTCTTCGTGCGCGGCTGGCAGTCGCTCAGGACGCGCAACCTCAACATGTTCACCCTGATCGCCATGGGCACCGGCGTCGCCTGGCTTTACAGCGTCGTCGCCGTCGCCGTGCCCGACCTCTTCCCGTCGACCTTCCGCAGCGCCGAGGGAACGGTCGCGGTCTATTTCGAGGCGGCCGCGGTGATCACGGTCCTGGTGCTGCTCGGGCAGGTGCTGGAGCTGCGCGCCCGCGACCAGACGTCGGGCGCGATCCGCGCCCTGCTCGACCTCGCGCCCGAAGACCGCCCGCGCGGCTCAGGCGACGATGGCACGGCGAGCCGAGGTGCCGCTCGACGCCATCGGCGTCGGCGACCGGCTGCGCGTGCGACCCGGCGAGAAGGTGCCGGTCGACGGCGAGGTGCTGGAAGGCCGCTCCTCGCTCGACGAGTCGATGGTGACGGGCGAATCGATGCCGGTCACCAAGGAGGTCGGCGCCAAGGTGATCGCCGGCACGCTGAACGCCACCGGCAGCGTTCGTGATGCGGGCCGACAAGGTCGGCGCGCGACACCATGCTGTCGCGCATCGTGCAGATGGTGGCCGAGGCCCAGCGCTCGCGCGCGCCGATCCAGCGCCTGGCCGACCAGGTCTCGAGCTACTATCGTGCGGTGTGGTCATCGCCATCGCGCTCGCCGCCTTCGCGGCCTGGGCCGCTGGCGGCCCGAGCCGCGGCTCGCCTTCGGGCTGGTGGCGGCGGTGACGGTGCTGATCATCGCCTGCCCCTGTGCGCTCGGCCTGGCGACGCCGATGTCGATCATGGTCGGCGTCGGCCGCGGCGCCCAGGCCGGCGTCCTGATCAAGAACGCCGAGGCGCTGGAGCGCATGGAGCGGGTCGACACGCTGGTGGTCGACAAGACCGGCACGCTGACCGAGGGCAAGCCCAAGGTGGTGGCGATCGTCCCGGCGGCGGGCTTCGCCGAGACCGATGTGCTGCGCCTCGCCGCCAGCGCCGGAGAAGGCCAGCGAGCATCCGCTGGCGCTGGCGATCGTTGCCGCAGCGGCCGAGCGCAAGCTCGCACTGTCCAACGTCGTCGATTTCGACTCACCCACCGGCAAGGGCGTCGTAGGCACCGTCGACGGCCGTCGTCTGGCGCTTGGCAATGCGCGCTTCCTAGGCGAGCTCGGCATCGCCACGACCGCGCTGGAGAGCGAGGCCGAGCGCCTGCGCCTGGAGGGCGCGCACGGCGATCTTCCTCGCGCGTCGACGGCAAGCGCCGCCGCGATCTTCGCCATCGCCGATCCGGTGAAGGAGACGACGCCGGCGGCGCTCGAAGCGCTGGCACGGGAGAAGGTCCGCGTCGTCATGCTGACCGGCGACAACCGCACCACCGCCCAGGCCGTCGCCCGGCGGCTCGGGATCACCGAGGTCGAGGCCGAGGTGCTGCCCGACCAGAAAAGCGCCGTGGTCGAGAAGCTCCGCCGCGAAGGCCGCGTGGTGGCCATGGCGGGCGATGGCGTGAACGACGCGCCGGCGCTGGCTGCCGCCGAGGTCGGCATCGCCATGGGCACCGGCACGGACGTGGCGATTGAAAGCGCCGGCGTCACCCTGCTCAAGGGCGACCTCATGGGCATCGTCAAGGCGCGCCGCCTGTCGCAGGCGACGATGGGCAACATCCGGCAGAACCTGTTCTTCGCCTTCGTCTACAACGCGGCCGGCGTGCCGATCGCGGCCGGTGCGCTCTACCCGACGTTCGGTATCCTGCTGTCACCCATCATCGCGGCGGCGGCGATGGCGCTGTCCTCGGTCAGCGTCATCGGCAATGCCCTGAGGCTGCGGAAGGTGAGGCTGGACTAGACCGGGGAGGCCTGCCCGGATCTGCGAATTCACGCGGTGGTGAAGGAACCTGCGCGCCGGAATGCGGTTGTCTCCGCGGCAGTTCAGCCAACAGGGAGATTTCCGATGGGCAGCACCACCGACAAGATCAAGGGCATGGCCAACGAGGCCGCCGGCAACGTCCGCCAGGCCGTCGGCAAGGCCGTCGACAACAAGGAAATGCAGGCCAAGGGCAAGATGCAGGAAATGAAGGGCGAGGCCCAGCAGATGAAGGGCGAGGCCAAGGAGACGATCAAGAAGGTCGTCGACCGCGCCTGACGGCCTGCGGAAAAAAAGATTAGCATGTGAAAATAAGCCTTGACAGCGTAACGCTGGTCGGCTAGGTTTTCGTCATGTTGAAGAATTGCGCCCGGCGGGGGAAACCCCGGCCGGGCGCTGTCGTTTCCGGCCTCGCCAAGGCGGGGTCGCAGGAAGGCCGCCTTGCCGTCCGTCCGCCAGCCCAACGCACCCGAAACCGCCGCCGTCGCATCGCCTGCCACGACATCCATGGCACCCGAGCGCGCCGCCGTCGCGGTCTCGCCGACGGTAGCGGCGCCACTCGCCGGGCAGCCCCCGGCCGCTGCCGCTGCCGAGCTGCCTTACACCGGCCAGCCCTGCACGGGACTTGCCGCCTGCCCGGAGCGTCCGCGCCTGGTGCGCCGCCTCTTCGCGGCGGCCGAGCGCGAGATCACCGCGATGGAGGCGAGCCTCGGCGGTCCCTCCGCCACCGCCGCCCGGCGGCTCGGCGCGCTGGCCGGCGCCCTCGACCGGCTCACCGTGCTCGACCGCAAGACGCTCGCCGCCGCCCGTGACGCCGCAACCGGAGATGCCGATGTCCCGCCCGTCGCCGCGCCTGTGGACGCCGACGCCTGGGCTGAGGCGATTGCGGCGCAACTTGATCCGGGCCCTTCCGGAGGGGGTCGCAAGGCTGAAGCCGGATGATGTCGTCCGCCTCCGGGCCTTCTGGCCGGCCTTCGCCCGCCGCGAGCAGATGCCGCCGCAAGGCCGCTGGCGCGTCTGGGCCTTCGTCGGCGGCCGCGGCGCCGGCAAGACCCGCGCCGGGGCCGAATGGGTCCATGGCATCGTTCACGGCCGCGACGACTACGGTCCGAAGGCGGGCCGCATCGCCCTCGTCGGCGAGACCATCGACCAGGTCCGCGAGGTCATGGTGGAGGGGGTCTCGGGGCTTCGCGCCTGCGGTTTTCCCGCCGATCGCCCGCGCTTCGAACCGTCGCGCCGCCGCCTCGTCTGGCCGAACGGGGCGGTCGCCCACGGCTTCTCCTCGGAGGACCCGGAAGCGCTGCGCGGGCCGCAATTCGACGCCGCCTGGGCCGACGAGACCGGCAAATGGGTGCAGGCCGAGGCGACCTGGGACATGCTCAGCTTTGCCCTCCGCCTCGGCGAGCGGCCGCGCGTCATGGTGACGACGACGCCACGCGCCACGCCGCTGATGCGTCGGCTCCTCGCCGACGCCGACACCGTCGTCACCCGCTCGGCGACATCAGCCAACGCCGCCAATCTCGCGCCCGGCGTCGTCAAGGCGCTGATGGCCCGCTACGGCGGCACCCGCCTCGGCCGGCAGGAACTCGACGGCGAACTGATCGATGACCGCGAGGGGGCGCTGTTCTCCCGCGCCGCCATCGAGACGGCGAGGGTTCAGGCGCCGCCGGCGCTGAAACGCATCGCCGTGGCGGTCGATCCGCCGGCCTCGCACCGCAAGGGGGCGGACGCCTGCGGCATCGTCGCCTGCGGCATGGACGCGGAGGGCACGGTCTTCGTTCTGGCGGACGTCAGCGCCGAGGGGCTCAAACCCCATGAATGGGCGGGGAGGGCGGCGACGCTCTACCGCAAGCTCGACGCCGACGCCCTCGTCGTCGAGGTCAACCAGGGCGGCGACATGGTGGCGGCGGTGGTCGGCGAGGTCGCGCCCGACGTGCCGGTGACGCCGGTGCGCGCGGCGCGCTCCAAGCACCTGCGCGCCGAACCGGTCGCGGCCCTCTATGCCCAGGGCCGCGTCCGCCATGCCGGGCGCTTTCCGGCGCTCGAGGACGAGCTCGCCGATTTCGGCCCCGACGGCCTGTCGAATGGGCGGAGCCCCGACCGCCTCGACGCCCTCGTCTGGGCGGTCACCCACCTTGCGCTGCGGCCGAGGGCCGAGGCGCGGGTGCAGAGGGCTCTAGCCAAAGCATTCAATTCCCTCCCGCCCCTCGCGGAGACTCCCATGTCCTTCCTCTCCCGTCTCCTCGGCGCCCCCGAGGCGAAGCGCTCGCGCACGGCCGCGCTGGTGGCGTTGTCGCCGCTCGGCCGGCCCTCCTGGTCTTCGCCCGAGCCGAAGCGCTTCCATGCCGAGGCGCTGGCGAAGAACCCGGTGGCGGCGCGGGCGGTGGCCCGCGTCGCGCGGGCGGCCGCCGAGATCCCCTTCCAGTTCACCGAAGGCGGAGCGGATGCCTCCGCCCATCCGGCGGCGCTCCTCATCGAGCGTCCCAACGAGGCGCAGGACCGCGTGGCGCTGGCCGAGATGCTGGCGACGCACCTCCTCCTCACCGGCAACGCCTATGTGGAGGCGGTGACGGTGGAGGACCGGCTGCGCGAGCTGCACGTGCTCCGCCCCGACCGCATGCGCCTCGTGCCCGGCACCGACGGTCGTCCCGCGGCCTATCTCTACGAGCTCGACGGCCGTTCGCTGCGCTTCGCCCAGGAGGGCGCGGTGCCGCCGGTGCTGCATCTCACCCTGCCGCACCCCTTCGACGACCATTTCGGCCTGTCGCCGCTCGCCGCGGCGGCGAGCGCCATCGACATCCACAACGCCGCCACCGCCTGGACCAAGGCGCTGCTCGACAATGCGGCCCGGCCCTCCGGCGCGCTGGTCTATTCCGGCGGCGACGGCACGCTCTCCGAGGACCAGTACGAGCGGCTGAAGGCCGAGCTCGCCGACAGCTTCTCGGGAAGCCGCAACGCCGGCCGTCCCCTGCTGCTCGAGGGCGGGCTCGACTGGAAGGCGCTGTCACTGTCGCCGAAGGACATGGACTTCATGGAGGCCAAGCACGGCGCCGCCCGCGAGATCGCGCTCGCCTTCGGCGTGCCGCCCCTCGTCCTCGGCATTCCCGGCGATGCCACCTATGCCAATTACCAGGAGGCGAACCGCGCCTTTCACCGCGACACCGCGCTGCCGCTCGCCCGCCGCATCATGGGGGCGCTCACCGGCTGGCTGGTGCCGGAGGGAACGCTTCACGCCACTCCCGACGAGGACGCCATCGGCGCGCTGCACGCCGAGCGCGAGAGCCTGTGGCGGCGCATCGGCGCGGCCGCCTTCCTGTCGGAGGGCGAGAAGCGCGAGGCGGTGGGCTATGCGAGTGAGCGGCCGGCGGTGTGAGGGATCGCCCGTCGCCGTTCTCCGCATCGTGAAAGGACCGCCATGCTCCCCCAGGGCGCCGAACCCGTCGTCCGCGCCTTCGTCGAGCGCGCCGACATCGCCGCGCTGGCGCTGTTCATGTGGGCGGCGGTGACGACGGGCCTGCTGGTCTGGACGCTGAGGGAGCTTGCCGCCGCCAACCGCCGCTTCGACGCCTTCGTGCGCGAACTGACCCGCTTCAACGAGCGGGCCGGGCGCCGCCGCGCCCTGCCGCGCGACGAGGCCCGGGACGACGACCGAGGACTGATCGCCATGCTCATCGACCGCCTGACCGCGCCGCGGCGCGACCGCCCCGCCATGCCCGCCGCCGACCCCTTCCGCCGCTTCGTCGAGACGCTGGAGGCGCTGGAGACGGCGCGGCCGAGGCCCGCCGGCGGCCGTGTCCGGAGCCTCGATCCGGCGCCGGCCCGCATCCCCCAGCTCCGGAGGCCCGCCTGATGCAGGACATCCACGCCGTCCCCACCCGGCTCGACCCGGCGACCGGCCTCTTCACCGGCTATGCCTCGCTCTTCGGCATTCCCGACGCGCAGAACGACGTGGTCGAGCGCGGCGCCTTTTCAGCCTCGCTGCTCAGGCGCGGCCCTGCCGGAATCCGCATGTTGTGGCAGCACGACCCGGCCGAGCCCATCGGCACATGGCTGTCGCTCTCCGAGGACCCGGTCGGCCTGCGCGTCACCGGCCGGCTGGTGACGCTGACCGCCCGTGGCCGCGAGGCGCGGGACCTTCTCGCCGTCGGCGCCGTCGACGGGCTCTCCATCGGCTTCAAGGCGCTGCGCGCCGAGCGCCGCCGTCGCGACGGCCCCCGCCGCCTCCTCGAGGTCGACCTCTGGGAAGTCTCGGTCGTCACCTTCCCGGCGCTCGCCGGGGCGCGGGTGACGCGGGTTGCGGCGTGACCTCGTTCGCCCGCCGTCTGCCGCCTGCCGGCCCCGCCATCGCGCGGGGCTTTTTCGTATCCCCCTCCCAACCCCGAGGACATGTTCCATGCCCGAGATCCATGCCGACGCCTCTCCCGAGACCAAGACGCTGCTCCCCCATGAGGCGCAGGTGACCCACACCGAGGTCATGCGCATCTTCGAGGCCTTCAAGGAGGCGAACGATGCCCGCCTCGCCGAGATCGAGCGGCGCGCGAGCGACGTCGTCACCGAGGAGAAGCTCGCCCGCATCGACCGGGCGCTGGACGACAGGCTCGCCCGCCTCGACCGCCTGGCGCTGGAGGCGCGCCGGCCGGGCCTTGCCCCCGAGCGCCGCGACGCGAGGGCCGGCGCCAGCGAGCACAAGGCCGCCTTCGAGGCCTATATCCGCTGCGGCGAGACCTCCGGCCTGCGCAGCCTCGAGACGCGCGCCATGGAAACCCGGGCCATGTCGGTCGGCTCCGGCCCGGACGGCGGCTATCTCGCCCCGCCGGAGATCGAGACGACGGTGACGCAGCGCCTCGCCGCGCTGTCGCCGATCCGCGCCATCGCCGGGGTGCGCCAGGTGTCCGGCGCGACCTTCAAGCGGCCCTTCGCGAAGACCGGCCCGGCCACCGGCTGGGTCGGCGAGGCCGCGGCCCGCGCCCAGACCGACAGCCCGCTGCTGGCCGAGCAGGTGTTCCCTGCGATGGAGCTCTACGCCATGCCGGCGGCGACCCAGACGCTCATCGACGATGCGGCGGTGGACCTCGAGAGCTGGATCGCCGGCGAGGTCGAGACCGTCTTCGCCGAGCAGGAGGGCGCCGCCTTCGTCGCCGGCGACGGCGTCAACAAGCCGACCGGCTTCCTCACCCAGACCCTCGTCGCCAACGGCGCCTGGGAGTGGGGCAAGATCGGCTTCACCGTCACCGGCGAGGCCGCCGCCTTCCCCGAGGACGACCCCGCCGACACGCTCTTCGACCTGATCTATGCGCTGAAGGCCGGCTTCCGCCAGAACGGCCGCTTCGTCATGAACCGCAAGACCCAGGCCGTGGTGCGCAAGATGAAGGATGCCTCGGGCGCCTATGTCTGGTCGCCGCCGGCCCAGGCGGGTGGGACGGCCGGGCTCTTCACCTTCCCGGTCACCGAGTCCGAGGACATGCCGGACATCGGCGCCGGCACCACGCCCATCGCCTTCGGCGACTTCCGCCGCGGCTATCTTGTCGTCGACCGGCTCGGCCTGCGCATCCTGCGCGACCCCTATTCGGCCAAGCCCTACGTGCTCTTCTACACCACCAAGCGCGTCGGCGGCGGCGTGGCGGACTACGACGCCATCAAGCTCCTGAAGGTGGCGGCTACGTAGTAAGCTGAGTCATCTCGTTACCCGTATGATTTCAAGGTCGCTTTTCTGCCAAGATTGCCTTCACTGAGAATTACCGCACCCAAGCATATTGTTACGTAAATGGCGCGACGGTTGTAATTTTAGTTGGCGGCGGCGCGCGGGATTGACACAATTAGTCTTTTTTGCGCGCCGTCGCCGCTCATGGTGAACCCAACACAATCCAGCAACATACTAATGGCAGACTTGCAACATGGGGCAGGAAAGCAGACTACGAGGAACATCTGCGAGTCTCCCTAGTTGACTTCCGTGTCTCGATAGGCATTGTCCATGCGACACTATCGGGGGGCGGAAACCGAGTCCGCGTCATCCCCGCTTCTTGTAAATGCGGCAAATGACGCGATATGGTGTGTTATGATCTCGCTAGCGGGCGATGATGAACGGTTTGTGATGAGGTTGTTAAGCCCTCGTCCATCTGTTCTCTTCTAAGGTAGCGTCACGTAGGAGGAACTGTGCCATGACTCAGACCGAATGCCAGTCCCTGAAAGAGCGCTTTCAGGAAAAGGCTAAGCAGGGTCTCGTGGACGTGAAGTTCTTCGTCGCCAATCCTTCGGAGGCGGTGACGGAGGATGTTTGCCTGGAAGTCAATCGCATGTACGCTGCTGTTGACAAGGGCAATATGCGCCCCCTTGACTTTAATGATAGCCGGCGTTCATAAACGTCGTACTATTTCCCGTGAATCGTTAAGGCCCTAGTCCGCTAGGGCCTTTTTCTTTGGTGCCTCATGATAGTCGATGGCGTCCGTCTCCTCACCGTCTGCAGAAAAGTCAAGGCGCTGAAAGAGCACCGCGAGCTCTATTGTCTGGATCCTAAGCGGATCCCGGTCTCTATTAACGACCTTAAGTACATCATTGAAGACATGTATGGGCTTAATATTGGCTGGAATGAAGTGTTGTTTTCAGCCGAAATGATTCGTAGCGTAGTGGAGCGTTACAATAACCATCACGCGTTGATCTATGTTCGAAGTGGTCTGGCCGACGATTTGAAGCGTTTTTCTGTTACAAAAGAACTAATGCACATTGTAATCGATGAAGAGGAGGACTGGTCTGTCGATGGCGTTGATACTTTGACGTCATTTTTTACTGAGATTAGCATTAAAGGTGAGAATGGCGGGAGTGTTGCCGAGCGACGGGCGCAATCAGAGTTGCTTGCAGAATTCGCCGCCGTCGAGGTCTTGTACCCACATGAATTTCGTGAACAGGATCGTAAAGACATCCTGGCGGGGCTGACGACTATCGAGAAGCTTGCGCTTCACTATAATATACCGCCGTTTGCGGTTCAGCATGGACTTGGCCAGTTCGGGCAGGTGGCCGCCCGCATGTGGAAGAAGATCGAGGCTGAAGCTCACTGACTCCAGCCAACAAATAACCGCTCCTCAATTCCCGCCACGGTCGATACGCGCCCAGGGCGGCAGGCCCGCCCGCTCGGGCGCCCGCGGCGGCGGCAGGGTGGCGACGCGCGGGTTGCCGGGGGCCATGCGCTCGCCGGTGGCCATCGCGCCGCGGATCCACGGCGCAATGCCGACAACCGGCATGGCCACCGTCAGCGAGCCGCAGCCGCGCGTCTCGGGAGGACCCGAGACGAGGCTGACGACACCGACGACGCTGCCTCCCGCGAGCGCAGGCCCGCCGGAATCGCCCTGGCAGGCCGAGGGGCCGAAGCCGCGGGCGATCAGTTGCATGTCGCCGAGCGCCGTGTAGCCCGAGGGCGAGCGCTGCAGCACCGGCAGGGTCACGCGGCGGAGCTGGCCGGCGCTGCGCATGTCGTCGAGCTGCTGGCGGCCGAAGCCGGCGATCGTCACCCGCGTGCCCGGAGCCGGATCGCGGCCGCCGATGCGGGCCGGGCCGGAGCCGGCCGGGGGCAGGTCGCGCATGGTGAGCACCGCCACGTCGATGGGCGCCGTGCCCCCCGCCGGGCCGCGCACGCCGGGATGGCCGGCGGCGGCGAGAACCGGCGTCAGGGCGATGATGCGGCCCTGACGGATGAAGGCGACCACGGCGAGCCGGGCGCCCGCGACGCAATGGGCCGCCGTCAGCACGCTGCGCCGGCCGATCAGCGTGCCGGTGCAGCCATTGGCATCGCCGGTGACGATCAGCACGGAGGAGCGCGCCAGCGCGTCTCCGGCGCCGACCGCCGAGCCGCCGATGATGGCCTGGGCGGGCGAGGCCGCGAGCAGGGCCGCCAGGGCCCCGCCGGCCAGAATGGAACGTGAGAGGACAGCAATGCGCATCAGGAACCTCCAAGGCCGCGAACGGCTTCCTCGATCCAACGCCGGTGGGGGGCAACCGGTACCGTTCCCGTCAGGGCGCCGCAGCGCGACGATCCGCGCCCTGTGGTCCAGCTGACGATTCCAGATACGACGGAACGCCCGCCTTCGGATGCATAGACGGGCCCGCCGGAATCGCCGGTGCAGGCGCCGAGGGCCTGCGGGCCCGGGCCGGTGAGCCTGACCTGATAGGTCGAGGGCCGGCCCGTCACCGTCAAGGCGGCAGATCGCAGCACCCCGGCGCTGCGGGCGTCGCCCTCCGCCGCCGGGCCGAAGCCGACGAGGCGGATGGACGTTCCCGCCGAAGGGATCGCCCCGCCGGCGAGCGTCGCCGGGCGGGTGCCGTGGCCGATGGGCAGCGTCGTGCGGATGACCGCGAGGTCCACCGCCGTGCGGCGGGCCTGCCAGTCGGCCCGGCGATAGGCCGGATGCACCCGCCGGTCGGCGATCTCGTTGATGATCGGCACCCGGCCGGGGCCGAAGATGAGCACGCCGAGGCGGCCAGCGCCGTCGACGCAATGGGCGGCCGTCAGCACCAGGCGTTCGCCCAGCACCGCGCCGGTGCAGAAGCCCTGGCCGCCGGTGATGATCACCGTCTGCGGCGCCACGGGGTCGCCGGCGGGCACCGGCGCGCCGCCGATCACCGCCCCGGCAGGCGCGACGCCCGCCAATGTCAGCGCCGCAAGCGCCCGGAAGAACAGATGCACGTCGTCACCTCGAGATCGTCGGCCTGAGAAGGCCCCGTGCCGCCCCACCGTGTCAACACGAAGGCGGCTGCCCGCCGCGCCGATGAACCTCGGCGCCGTCCGTCGCCACGCATTGCCAGCCGAAGCGAGGCCCCATGAGCATGATCCTCACCCAGCCACCGGCCGCCGAGCCGCTGTCGCTTGCCGACCTCAAGGCCTTCCTAAGGGTCGAGGGGAGCGAGGAGGACGGGCTGATCCAGTCGGTGGCCGCCGCTGCCCGCGCCCATCTCGAGGCGACGACCGGTCGCGCCTTCGTCAGCCAGGGCTGGCGCATCCTCCGCGATGCCTGGCCGGCGACCGGCCGCCTCACCCTGCCGGTCGGTCCGGTCGCGAGCCTCGATTCCGTGACCGTGGAGACCGCCGACGGCCGAGTGAGCGTGCCGCTCGACCGCTTCCGCCTCGATGGAGCCGCCGTTCCGCCGCGCCTCGCCTGGCAGCCGGGCAGCGTTCCGGCTCCGGCCGTGCCGCTCGCCGGTATCGCCATCGACGTCACCGCCGGTTTCGGCAGCCCCGCCGAGGTGCCGCCGGCCATCGTCCAGGCCATCCGCCTCCTCGCAGCCTACTGGTTCGACAACCGCTCGCTGGTGACTGTCGGCCATGAGGTCGCGGTGATGCCGCGCACGGTCTCCGACCTCGTCTCTCCGTTCCTCGCCCGGAGGCTCGCATGAACCCCGGCGCCTTCCGCCACCGCCTCTATGTCGAGGCACCCTACGAAATGCCGGACGGCGCCGGCGGCGTCACCCGCGCCTTCGAGACCGCTGGCCTCATCTGGGGGCTGATCGAGCCCATGGGCGGCACCGAGGCGCTGGCGGACGACCGTCTCGTCCAGCGCCTGACCCACCGCATCACGATCCGCGCCTTTTCGGGTCTCACCGCCGCGCACCGGCTGCGCAAGGGCGGCCGCCTCTTCGAAATCCGCGCCATCCGCGAGGACGTGCCGGCGCGCCGCCTCATGTCCCTGTCCTGCCAGGAGATCGCCCCGTGAAACCGCTCGTCACCGTCGCCTTCGGCGGCCTCTCGGCCGGCGCCCGTCTGCCGGGCTGGACCACGCCCTTCTGGTGCGCCTCGCGGACCGCTTCGTCGTCGCGGCCGATGAAGGACGGGTGGTTGTGGCTCTCCATCTTGAAGATGCAGGCGTCGCCGTCGTCGATGTCGCGCCGGATGCCTTCGGCCGCGAGTTCGGCACGCTGGAACGGCGCCGGCCGCGCCGCGCCTCGGCCCCGCCGCCGACCGTCTGCGCGCGAGGAGGCGCCTGGTGAGCATCGCCAGCCTGGCGCTGCGCCGGTCGCTGCACGACCTGCTCAATGCCCACGTGCCTCTCGTCGCCGCGCTCGGCGGCCCGAAGGTCTATGACGAGCCACCGCGCAGCGTCGCCTTTCCCTATGTGACGCTGGGCGACGCCCGCACCACCGACTGGTCGACGGGCGATTCCGCCGGCCACGAACACGCGCTCATCCTGCATGTCTGGTCGCGCCAGGGCGGCCAGTCGGAGGCCCATGTGGTCGCCGGCGAGGTGATGTCCGCCCTCGAGACCGTGCCGCTCACCCCCCTCGGCCAGCGGGTCGTCAACCTGCGCTTCGCCACCGCCGACATCCGCCGCGAGGACGATGGCCGCACCTGGCATGGCGTCGTCCGCTTCCGTGCCGTGACCGAGCCGGCCTGACCCCTTCTGACCCTCATCCGGAGATCCCCATGGCCGCCCAGAAAGGCAAGGACCTGCTCGTCAAGATCGCCGACGGCGAGAGCTTCGTCACCGTCGCCGGCCTGCGTTCGCGCCAGCTGCGCTTCAACGCCGAGACCGTCGACGTCACCCATGCCGAGAGCGCCGGGCGCTGGCGCGAACTGCTCGGCGGCACCGGCGTCAAGCGGGCTGCGGTGTCGGGGTCCGGCATCTTCCGCGACGAGGCCTCCGACGCGCTGATGCGTCAGGTCTTCTTCGACGGGGCGGTCCGCACCTTCCGCGTCATCGTCCCCGACTTCGGCACGGTGGAGGGGCCTTTCCAGATCACCGCGCTGGAATTCGCCGGCAACCACAACGGCGAGGTGACCTACGACATGGCGCTGGAGAGCGCCGGGGAACTCGCCTTCAGCGCCGCGTGAAGGACTTGAATCGGAATCGCCGTGCGAGCCGGATCCGCCTCTCTGCCGTTGCCTCCAAGTCTCTGGAGGATCGGCACAATCACCCCTCCACCTGAATCATCGTGTCATCAACGGAGGCCGCCATGGCCAATGCCCGTCGCGGCGAGATCGAGGCCGAGCTCGGTGGCGTGCGGCGCCGCCTGGTGCTCACCCTCGGGGCCCTCGCCGAACTCGAAACCCATTTCGAGGCGCAGGACCTCGTCGAGCTCGCCGAACGCTTCGGCAGCGGCCGGCTGGCGGCAGGTGATCTCGTCGCCGTCATCGGCGCGGGGCTGCGCGGTGCCGGCGAGGCCATCACCGACCGCGAGGTCGCGGCCCTGACGACGTCGGGGGGAGCGGCGTCCTACGCCCGGATCGTTTCCGAACTGTTAACCACGACCTTCGGGGCCGGCGGGTCGGCGACGGCGGAGGCGGGGCAGGGGGCCGGCGGCCCTTTCGATCCAGCGTCCGGCGCGGGCGAGAGCCAGACCCCTTCCCCTGGGATGACGTGATGCGTCTCGCCCTTGGCCGGCTCGGCTGGGCGCCCGCCGCCTTCTGGCAGGCGACGCCGCGCGAACTCGCCGCGGCGCTGGGGGGCGCCTTCGGGCGCATCGGCGGCGCGGCCGACCGTCCCATGCTGGAGCGGCTGATGGCGGCCTATCCGGATCGGTGAGGCGTCCTTGAACGAGCGGAGACCAGAGACATGACCACCATCGACACGCTCTCCGTCGAGATCACTGCCGACACCACCGCCTTTCGCCGCGAGATCGGCGAGGCGGACCGCCTGGCGCGCGGCTTCGGCACCTCCATGAGCCGGGCCTTCGCCAATGCCGTGGTGAAGGGTCAGGACCTCGGCTCGGTGATCTCGACGCTCGGCCAGCAGCTGTCCGCCATGGCGCTGAGGGCAGCGATCCGGCCGGTCACCGACGGGCTGTTCTCGTCCTTCCAGGATCTGATGATGGGGTTCCGTGGCCTGGGTTCCGGCGTCACCGCCGAGGCCGGCCCTCTCTCGGGCCTGGTGCCCATGGCGCGGGGCGGGGTGATCGCCGCGCCGACCTATTTCCCGATGCCGGGCGGACGCACCGGCCTGATGGGCGAGAGCGGCGCCGAGGCGGTGATGCCGCTCACCCGCACCGCCGACGGACGCCTCGGCGTCGCCGCAGGCGGGCAGGGGTCGCGGCCGGCCATCGTCATGAACGTCACGGCCCCGGACGCGGCGAGCTTCCGCCGGTCCGAGGCCGAGATGACGGCGATGCTCGCCCGCGCCGTGGCGCGCGGCCGGCGCGGGCTGTGAGGGCCGCTCAGGCGGCCTTGTCGAGGATCGCGACGATCTGGTCGAGCAGGTGCAGGCGCTCCTTCTTCAGTTCCTCCGCGGTGTCGTCGGAGGCCGGTTCGACCTGCGTGTCGATGCGGTGAATCTCGCGGTTCACCGCGTGATAGCGCTCGGCGAGCCGGGCGAAATGCGCATCCGACTGCTTCAGCTTCGAGATCGTCTCGGCCTTGTCCGGGAATTCGGCGGCGAGTTCGTGGGGGGTATGGCTCACTGAATGGGTCTCCTTGGCTGAACCGCCGCGACTATCGCCGCCCCCGACGGAGGCGGCCTTGTCCAAGATCAAGCGAGGGACGCCATGCCCGCCTTTCACGAGGTGACCTTTCCGCTCGACATCGCGCTGGGCGCATCCGGCGGGCCCGAACGGCGCACCGATGTGGTGCTGCTCGGCTCCGGTGCCGAGGAGAGAAACGCCCGCTGGGCCCATTCGCGCCGCCGCTACGACGCCGGTTACGGGGTGAAGAGCCTCGCCGGCCTGCAGGCGGTCGTCGCCTTCTTCGAGGAGCGGCGCGGCCGCCTCCACGGCTTCCGCTTCCGCGACCGGCTGGATCACGCCTCCGCCCAGCCCGGCGCGGCGCCGTCGCCCGTCGATCAACCGATCGGCATGGGCGATGGCGAGACCTCCGTCTTCGCCCTGGCCAAGCGTTACGGGGCGGGGGAGACGGCCTATGTCCGGCCGATCGTCAAGCCGGTGGCGGGCTCGGTGCGGGTCGCGGTGGACGGGGAGGAGACGTTCGCCTTCGACCTCGACGCGGTGACCGGCCGCGTCACGCTCGCCGAACCGCCTCCCGACGGATCGTCGGTGACCGCCGGCTTCCTCTTCGACGTTCCCGTGCGCTTCGACACCGACCGTCTCGACGTCAACCTCACCTCCTTCGCCGCCGGCGAGATCCCCTCCATTCCCCTCGTCGAGATCCGGGTGTGACCGATGCGCGCCATTCCGCCCGCCCTGCAGATCCGACTCGACAGCGGCTGCACGACGCTCGCAACCTGCTGGATCCTCCGACGCGCCGATGGCGTGGCTCTCGGTTTCACCGACCATGACCTGGATCTGATGGTCGAGGGCGTCGCCTGCCGGGCGGCGAGCGGCTTCGACGCCTCGGCCGCCGCCGAGAAGCTCGGCTTCGCCGCCGGCTCGGCGGAGATCGCCGGCGCCCTGGTGGACGAGGCGATCACCGAGGCCGACATCCGCGCCGGCCGCTATGACGGGGCGCGGGTGGAGGTGCATCTCGTCGACTGGTCGCAGCCGGCTCTCTCTGTCCTCCTGCGCGTCATGACGCTCGGGGCGATCACCCGCGAGGGCCCGGCGTTCCGGGCCGAACTGCGCTCGCTCGCCGCCGCCCTCGATGTCGAACGCGGCCGGCTCTACACGCCACGCTGTTCGGCGGACCTCGGCGATGCGCGCTGCGGCGTCGCCCTCGACGCACCCGACTGGCGGGCGGAGGGTACGGTAACGACGGGCGGGACGGCGACGATCGTCTGCGCCGGCCTCGCCGCCCTTTCGACCGATAGGCTGTCCGGCGGGCGGATCGAGGTCCTGACCGGGGCCGCGGCGGGCTTTGCCGTCGAGATCGCCGCGGCGACACCGGTCACCGACGGCGTCAGCCTCGCTCTCTGGCAGCCGGCACCCGTGCCGCTCGTCGCCGGCGACGCGGTGCGCGTCACCACCGGCTGCGACAAGGCCTTCGCCACCTGTCGCGATCGCTTCGCCAATGCCCTGAACTTCCGCGGCTTCCCGCATATGCCCGGCATCGACCGCATCCTCTCCGTGCCGCTTCCGGGCGAGGGCGGGCACGATGGCGGGGTGCTGGATCGCTAGGGGCCCTGCCGCCCGCCTCCGGAACGGAATCCGCCCATGCCGACACGCTCCGCCATCGTCGCCGCCGCGCGCGGCTGGCGCGCCACGCCCTATCGCCACCAGGCCTCGATGCGCGGCATCGGCTGCGACTGCCTCGGCCTCGTCCGCGGCGTCTGGCGCGAGGTGATCGGCCCCGAGCCGGTCTTCGTGCCGCCCTATACGCCCGACTGGGCCGAGGCCCACGGGCACGAGACCCTCGCCGAGGCCGCCCGCGCCCACCTCGTCGAGATCGACCCCGCTGTGGCCCAGGCCGGCGACGTGGTGCTGTTCCGCTGGCGCGCCGGCCTTCCCGCCAAGCACTGCGCCATCCTCACCGGGCCGGCGACGCTGATCCACGCCCATGACGGTGCGGCGGTGGCGGAGGTCGCCTTCGCCCCCTGGTGGCGGCGGCGCCTCGCCTTCGCCTTCGCCTATCCCGACCTCGTCCCGGAGACTGCCTGATGGCCGCTCTCGTCCTTTCGCTGGCCGGCGCCGCCCTCGGTGGCACCTTCGGCGCAGCCGGCGCCGTCGCCGGCCGTCTCGTCGGCGCCCTGGCCGGTGCCGTCGTCGACCGGGCGCTGTTCGGACCGCGCGTGCCCGACGGCCCACGCCTGAAGGATCTCGACGTCATGTCCTCGACCGAGGGCGCGCCGGTCCCGCGCGTCTATGGCCGCATGCGCGTCGCCGGGCAGGTCATCTGGGCGACGAAGCTCACCGAGCACGCCTCCGGCGGCAAGGGCGGCACGCGCCAGCGCACCTACAGCTACGCCGCCAATGTCGCCGTCGGGCTCTGCGAGGGGCCCATCGCCGGCATCGGCCGCATCTGGGCGGATGGCAAGGAGCTGGACCAGAAGGACAAGACGATCCGCGTCCATCGCGGCACGGAGGACCAGCCGGCCGACCCGCTCATCGTCGCCAAGGAGGGGGCCGGCGAGACGCCGGCCTATCGCGGCCTCGCCTATGTCGTGTTCGAGCAGCTCGGCCTCGACGATTTCGGCAGCCGCATCCCGCAGCTCACCTTCGAGGTGATCCGCCCCGTCGGCGCGCTGGAGGCCATGGTGCGCTCGCTCGTCGTCATCCCCGGCGCCACGGAATTCGGTTACGAGCCCGGCATCCATGCCCGCGAGCAGGGCTTCGGCCGTTCCGCCCCCGAGACGCGCCACACGACGCGCGACGGTTCCGACTTCACTGTCTCCATGGACGAGGCCCAGGCGTTCTGTCCGAACCTTGAGGCCGTGTCGCTCGTCGTCGCCTGGTTCGGCGACGACCTGCGCGCCGGCCACTGCACCATCCGCCCGGCGGTGGAGCGGCGGGAGAAGGAGGTGGCGGGCCTCGAATGGCTGAGCGCCGGCGAGACGCGCGCCACCGCCCGGCTCGTCTCGGAGGTGGATGGAACGCCGGCCTATGGCGGCTCGCCTTCGGACGCCACCGTCGTCCGGGCCATCCGCGACCTGAAGGCGCGCGGCCTGAAGGTCACGCTCATCCCCTTCGTGATGATGGATGTGCCGGCGGACAACTCGCTGCCCGATCCGCACACGGGGGCTGAAAGCCAGCCAGCCCATCCCTGGCGCGGGCGCATCACCTGCCATCCCGCACCGGGCCGCGACGGCTCGCCCGACGGGACGGCTGGCGCGGATGCCATGATCGCGGACTTCCTCGGTGCCGCCGCCGCCGCCGACTTTTCCGTGACCGGCGATGCGGTTGCCTATTCCGGCCCGGACGAATGGCGCTACCGCCGCTTCGTCCTCCATCTGGCGGCGCTGGCCAAGGCCGCAGGCGGCGTCGACGCCTTCCTCCTCGGCTCGGAAATGGTGGGGCTGACGCGGCTCAGGGGCACCTCCGGCCACCCCTTCGTCGAGGGCCTGGTCGATCTTGCCGGCGAGGCAAGGGCGCTGCTGCCGGAGGCCGTCCTCACCTATGCCGCCGACTGGACCGAATATGGCGGCCAGGCGCGGGGCGGCGACCTCGATTTTCCCCTCGATCCGCTCTGGGCGAGCGAGGACATCGGCGCGGTTGGCATCGACTGGTATGCGCCGCTCTCGGACCGCCGCGACGCGACGCCGGGCTCGCCCTATGACCGTGCGGCGCTGGCGGAAGGCTTTGCCTCCGGCGAGGGCTTCGACTGGTTCTATGCCTCCGACCTCGACCGGGCGAATGGCACCCGCACGCCGATCACCGATGGTCTCGGCAAGCCCTGGGTCTGGCGGCAGAAGGATCTCCTCTCATGGTGGTCGGAGCCGCATGTGCCGCGCATCGGTGGCGTCGAGACGGCGCCCACCGCCTGGGTGCCGATGTCGAAGCCGGTCTGGCTGACCGAACTCGGCGTGCCCGCGGTGGACCGGGCGGCCAACCGGCCCTCGGTCTTCCCGGATCCGAAGTCGAGCGAGAGCGGCCTGCCGCCCTTCTCCAGCGGCGACCGCGACGACCTGATCCAGCGCCGGGCGCTGGAAGCGGTCCTCGGCCGCCTCGACCCGGGCTTTGGCGCGACCGAGGCGGCAAACCCGGTCTCGCCGCTCTATGGCGGCCGCATGATCGACCCCTCGCGTATCGCGCTCTGGGCCTCGGACGCCCGGCCCTGGCCGGCCTTTCCGCGCGCCGGCGACGTCTGGGCGGACGGCGCCAACTGGGAGACCGGCCACTGGCTGAACGGCCGCCTCGGGGCGGCGCCTGTCGGCGAACTGATGCGCTCCGTGCTGGCCGTCTACGGGATCACCGCGGTCGAGGCCGACACGGTGGAGGGCGTCCTCGACGGGGTCACCATCGACCGGCCGATGACCGCCCGCGACGCGCTGGAAGGCATCGCTCGCGCCTTTGGCGTCGATGCCGTCGAGCGGGGTGACCGGCTCGTCCTGATGGGCTACCGCGAACCGCCGGCCGGCATCCTCGCCATCGGAGACCTCGTGGAGGATGACGACCGCTCGCCTCTGTCCGTCACCCGCGGCGAGCGGGACGATCTGCCGGGCGAACTCACCATCGCCTATGCCGAGACCGACGCCGACTTCCGCGCCAGCGCCGTCACCAGCCGCCGCCTGCCGGCGTCCGGCGACCGGGTCTCCGGGGCCTCCCTGTCGGCAGCCGGCGACCCCGGCGAGATGAGCCTGCGCGCCGATGCCTGGCTTCACCGCATCTGGGCGGCGCGCGACGGCGCCACCTTCGCCCTGCCGCCCTCGGCGCTGCGCTACGAGCCGGGGGATGCCCTCACCGTCGCCGACCCGGAGGGCGACCTGACGGTGCGCATTACCGCCCTCGAAGGTACGCTCATGCGGCGCGTCGAGGCCGAGAGCCTCGCGCCGCCGGTGCGCGGCCGCAGGCCGAAGCGGGCACGGCGGGCCTATGCAATGCCGGCGGGTGACGGCCGGCCGGTCGTCGCCATTCTCGACCTGCCCCCGCTGACCGAAGCGGAACCCACGCCGCTGCAATATCTCGCGGCGGCCTCCGACCCCTGGCGCGGCCCCTGTGCCGTCTGGCGCGGTGGCGAGGGGCTGGGCGACGAGGTCGTCGGCAACCTGATGCGTCCCTCGCTGATGGGCCGCACCTGTTCGACGCTTGCCGCCGGTCGGCCACCGGCTCTGGGATCGCGGCGCAGGTTTGATCACATCGAGCTGTCGCCGGCGCGCGCTCCGGCCAGCCCGAGGCGGCGGTGCTCGGTGGCGCCAATGCCTGCGCCATCCGGCATGCCGACGGCGGCTGGGAAATCCTGCAGTTCCGCGACGCGCTGCTCGTTGCCGAGCGGACCTATGTGCTGCGCCACCTCATCCGCGGCCAGCGCGGCACGGAGCACCGCACCGGCGCCGTGGCATCCGGCGCATTGGTCGTCATGCTCGACGGGCCGCTGGTGTCGCTGGGCACCGGGCTCGACCTCGTCGGGCGACCCTTCCGCTACCGCGTCGGATCCTCGGTGCTCCTTGCCGCCGATCCGGCGGTGGCGGAGGTCGAGGCGACCGCCGGCCTTCTTGCCCTCGCGCCCTTCGCTCCGGTCCATGCCGGGGGCAGGCGCGAGGCCGGCGGCATCCGCCTCTGCTGGACGCGGCGTACGCGGCTCGGCGGCGATGGCTGGGACCTTGCCGATATCGGCCTCGGCGAAACGGCCGAGCGGTACCTCCTGACCATCCGCGATGCGGGTGGCTCCGCGGTGCGCAGCGTCGAGACCGCGACACCCGACCATCTCTATGCGGCGGCGGACGAGATCGCCGATTTCGGCGCGCCGCAGCCAGCCCTCCGAATCTCCGTGCAGCAGGTCTCGGCCGCCGCCGGGCCAGGCCACGCCCTCGACGCTGTCCTCTCCCTCTGACGCGAGACCGCCATGACCGCCACCACCCACCTCGGCCTGCCGCTGATCGCGGCGGCGCAGGCGCAGAAGCATGTGACCCACAACGAGGCCCTCCAGGTGCTCGACGCGCTGGTGCAGCTCGCCGTCGACGACAGCGACCGCACGGCCCCGCCGGCGATCCCCGGCGAGGGCGACCGCCACATCGTCGCGGCGGGCGCGACCGGCGACTGGTCGGGCCATGAGGGCGAGATCGCCGCCTTCATGTCGGGTGGCTGGGTCTTCATTCCGCCGCGCCGCGGCTTCGTGGCGCTGGACGCGACGGGGAACCGGCTGCTGATCCACGACGGCACCGATTGGCGGGACCTTTCCACCGCGCTCCGGCTGCAGAACCTCGCCCATCTCGGCGTCAATGCCACGGCCGATGACACCAACCGCGTCGCGGTACGTGCGCCGGCGGTGCTGCTGTCCCATGTGACGGCGGCCGAGGGCGGTTCCGGCGACATGCGCCTCACCGTCAATCGCGAGACCGCCGCAGATACCGCGAGCCTCGTGTTCCAGTCGGGATGGTCGGGGAGGGCGGAGCTTGGCCTCGCCGGCGACGATGCGTTCCGCATCAAGGTCTCTGCCGACGGCGTCGCCTGGACCGACGCCATCGCCATCGACCCCTTAAACGGACGCCTTGCCCTGCCGTCGGCAGGCCTGACCGCAGGTGCCGCGCAGTTCGCCGCCCTCGGCAGTCTCTGGGGCGTCAACACCGCGGCGCCGGTCGGCACGCTGCACATCCTCCACGACGGAACCGGGCAGGTACCGCTGGTCCTCGAGCGCTGCCAGGACAGCGGCTCGCCCAATCTCGTCACCCGACGCTCGCGCGGTTCGGCGGCGGCCCGGACCGCGGTGCAGGCCGGCGATGTCGTCGGCGGCCAGAACGCCTTCGCCCATGACGGCAGCGACTACCGCGTCTGCGCGCAGATGCGTCCCGTCGTCGACGGCGCCGTGTCGACGGGCGTCGTCCCCTCGCGCTGGGAGCTCTTCACCACGGATCCATCAGGCGCGATCGGGGTGAGGACCACCGTCGACCGCAACGGCGACCTCATCCAGAGCGGCGCGATCCGCTCCGGGGGGCCGGTGCGGCCCGGGTCCTTCACGGTCGCGACCCTTCCCGCCGCTGCCGACCATGCCGGCAGCCTGGTCGATGTCGTCGACGAATCGGGCGGGCGCACCCTCGCCATGTCCGACGGCACTGCCTGGCGGCGGGTCCACGACCGCGCCGTCGTGTCGTGAGCCGAGCGCCACCTTCGTCCCCACCAACCAGGAGACCTGCCATGAACGAACTGTCCGATCTCGGCCTGAAATCCGTCCTCGCCAGCCGCACCGTCTGGTCGAGCCTCGTCGGCATGGGCTGCCTCCTCGCCTCGATCTTCGGGGTGCAGACCCAGCTCATCGACCAGGGGGCCCTCGCCGAGGCCCTGCTGCAGGCGGCGACCGGCGTCAGCTTCGCTGGCACCATCGTCTTCCGCGTCCTGGCGAAGCGACGGCTCGCACCCTGACAGATCTGTCCTATGGGTGGTCATTCATCCGGGGTTCAGGCCGGGAGACTAGCCTGCACGGCTTGTCCCCAATCCGGTGACCCCGGTTGTCCATGCCGCTTGCCCGACTCATCGTCGCTGCCGTGCTCCTGGCGCTCGCCGCCGGGACCGCCGAGGCGCAGGTGTCGTGCCTCTCCCCGGCCGAGAGGCGCGCCGCCGTCTCCGGCGGCCAGGCGGTTTCGCTCGCCCAGGCGCAGCGCGGCCTGAGGGGCGAACACCGCGGCGAGGTCATCAATGCGCGCCTCTGCCGGGCGAATGCCCAGCTCGTCTACCTGCTGACAGTCGTCGACCGGCATGGCAAGGTCATGCGGGTCCGCATCGATGCGAAGACCGGACAGGTCGTCCAGGTTCGCTAGGCGCGGCTGCGATTTTCAGGAGACTTTCCCTTGCGCCTGCTCGTCGTCGAGGACGATCCGGATCTCAACCGGCAGATCACCACCGCCCTGACCGATGCGGGTTATGTCGTCGACAAGGCCTTCGACGGCGAGGAGGGCTACTATCTCGGCGACAGCGAGCCCTATGACGCCGTCGTCCTCGACATCGGCCTGCCGAAGATGGACGGCATCTCGGTGCTCGAGCAGTGGCGGCGCTCCGGCCGCACCATGCCCGTGCTCATCCTCACCGCCCGCGACCGCTGGTCCGACAAGGTCCAGGGCTTCGACGCCGGCGCCGACGACTATGTCGCCAAGCCCTTCCACATGGAGGAGGTGCTGGCACGGCTGCGCGCACTGCTGCGCCGCGCCGCCGGCCAGGCGACCAACGAGTTCAACTGTGGCCCTGTCCGCCTCGACGCTCGCGCCGGTCGCGTCACGGTCGACGGCAACCCGGTCAAGCTGACCTCCCACGAATACCGGCTGCTCGCCTATCTGATGCACCAGCAGGGCAAGGTGGTCTCACGCACCGAACTGGTCGAGCACATTTACGACCAGGACTTCGACCGCGATTCCAACACGATCGAGGTCTTTATCGGCCGCCTGCGCAAGAAGCTCGGCGTCGACGTGATCCAGACCGTGCGTGGCCTCGGCTACATCCTGCAGCCACCACCCGCAGGCGCCTGAGCATGGCCGCCGCGTCCCGCGCGCCCTCGCTGGCGCGGCGCCTCGTTCTCCTCGCGCTCGCCTTCGCCGTCGTGCTGCTGACGCTGACGGGCCTGGTGCTGAACGCCGTGAACCGCTCGGCGGTCGAGCGCGGCTTCGACCGGCGCCTTGGCGTCTATGTGAAGCTGCTGATCGCCGACCTCGCCGGCGCTGCCGACGATCCGCAGATCGTCGTCGGCGCCAATCTCGGCGAGCCGCTTTTCGAACTGCCGCAGTCCGGCTGGTACTGGCAGATCGTCCGGACCGACGGCGGGCGCAACGAGGTGCGGTCGTCGCGCTCCCTCTTCGACGGCAGGCTTCCCCATCTCGGGCCGGAGGCGGTCGCCGACGGGCCGACCCGCTCGCGCGAAGGCTATCTCGACGCCCCGAACGGCGTGCGGCTGCGCGCCGTCGAGCGCACCATCGAACTCGGCGAGGACGGCAGCTTCACCATCCTCGTCGCAGGTCCGGCAGACGACATCACGCTGGCGGTGCGCGAGTTCAGTTTCACGCTCATCGGCGCCCTGCTGCTGCTCGCCATCGGCATGGGCGGTGCCGCCCTCCTGCAGGTGCGCGTCGGTCTCCAGCCCCTCCAGCGGCTGGTCGGCGGGCTGACGGCCATCCGCGCCGGCGAGCAGGAGCACCTCGAAGGCGACTTCCCGGTCGAGATCGCCCCGCTGGCCCGCGAGGTCAACGCGCTCATCGACACCAACCGCGAGATCGTCGAGCGCTCCCGCACCCATGTCGGCAACCTCGCCCATGCGCTGAAGACGCCGCTCTCCGTGATCCAGAACGAGGCGGCGGGCCGCGCCGACCCGCTCGCCAGCAAGGTCGTCGAGCAGGCGCTTATCATGCGCGACCAGGTCACCCACCACCTCGACCGCGCCCGGGCCGCCGCCCGCGCCCGCGTCGCGACCACCATGGTGCCCGTCGGCGAGGTGGTCGGTGGGCTCGCCCGGACCATGGAGAAGATCCATCGCGACCGGGCACTCTCGGTGGCCTGCGACGTGCCCGAAGAGGTGAAGTTTCGCGGCGAGCGCAACGATCTCGAGGAGATGGTCGGAAACCTCGTCGACAACGCCTGCAAATGGGCCTCGTCGAGCGTCGCCATTGCCGGCTGGCGCGAGCAGAGCCCGACCTCCGCCGACCGTGCATTCTTCTCGATCACCGTCGACGACGACGGTCCAGGTCTCACGCCCTCGGAGCGCGAGGCCGTCGGCCGGCGCGGCCAGCGCCTCGACGAGACCAAGCCGGGCTCTGGTCTCGGCCTGTCCATCGTCTCCGAGCTCGCCGGGCTCTACGGCGGCAGCCTGAGGCTCGACGCCTCGCCGCATGGCGGGCTGCGGGCTGTGCTGCGCCTGCCGGCGGTGTAAGGGGCCGACGCCGCGCTTTTGCCTCATTCGGCTGGAGAGTGGCGCCGTCTTTCACGTCCCGCGCCCCGTGGCCGGACTCCATGAACGGAACCATTCCATGCGCCTGCGCCTCGTCGCCGCCACCGTCCTGATCGGTCTCACCGTCGCGGGATGCGAGACCCGCGAGCAGTCCGGCACCGCCATCGGCGCGGTCGCCGGCGGCCTCATCGGCTCGCAGTTCGGCGGCGGACCGGGCGAGCGCCTGGCGGCCGGCCTCGCCGGCGCTGCCATCGGCGGCCTGATCGGCAATGCCATCGGCCGCGACCTCGACGCTCAGGACCGCGAGCGCGCCTATGCCGCCGAGCGAGTCGTCTGGGTCGAGGGTCGCCGCTCCGAATGGCGCTCCGAGAAGGCCTACGGCTATGTCGAGCCGGGCCGCACCTACTACCGCGGCGCGGTCTACTGCCGTGAATACACCCACACGATCTATGTCGGCGGCCGCCCGCAGACGGCTGTCGGCACGGCCTGCCGCAATCCCGACGGCAGCTGGTCTCAGGTCGGCTGAAGGCGCGGCCACCACTTCTTAACGCCCGGCGGTTAACGTCGGGGGCTCATGACCGAGGCTGCCACAGCACCGCGACAGGACCAGGCCGCCGCTTCATCTCCGGTGGAGCGGTTGCGCGCCTATCTGACCGCGTTGCCCGAGGCGGCCAAGCAGCTGCTTTCCGCCGAGATCACCCGCGCGAAGGCCCGCGGCGAGGAGGTGCCGGGCGGCGAACTCATTCTCGCCGCCCTTCGCCAGGGCTCCGCGCCGGCTGCGGTGCCGCCGGCCGCCGCCGAGGCCCCGCCCGAGCGCGAGGAGGTCGTGCCGCGGCTGATGTTCCGCCCGCTCGAGCCCTTCCTCATCGACGAGCGCCTGGAAACCAAGGTCCGCGGCCGCATCATGCGGGCCTCGCTGCCTGCCATCTGGACCTTCTTCCGACGCGACCTCAAGCCGGCAGAGGCCACCAGTCTCGAGGAGACCTGCCGGGCGGCCATGGAGGCGGGTGACGACGCCCGGGCCAACCAGGCCATCGCTGCCTTCCTGCCGATGATCCGCCCCGTCGCGGAAGCGGCGATCGAGCAGTCGAACGGCAGCGAGCAGGAACGCAAGCGGCTCGCGGTCAGGCTCGGCGACGAGAGGGTCCGCGACGACCTGATCGACGTCCTGACGATCCTCAGTGACCTGCCGACGATCACCGCGGCCATCGCCAAGGCGCCGGCCTCGATCAAGAATCTCGCGGACGAAGGCCTCGCCAACGCCCGCGCCATGCTCGATCCCCTGGCCGCCAGCCGACCTGCATTGCTGGCCTATTCGCTGGCGTTGCTGCAGGGGCGATTGCTCAACCGCGCCCATCTCGCGCGGCTGGCCGTGTCCGCAGCCGAGAGCGACGAGCCGAGCAAGATCGCCACGAACCCCTACCGTGCCGCCGTCGACCTGGTGATCGGCGACATCGAACGGGCGACGCAGCGCGTGTCGCGGGCCCTCAAGGAAGGACGCGGCGACCGCGCGGCTGCCGGCATCAAGGAATTCCACGATTCGGTGCGGTCGCTGCGCACCGACATGAGCCTGACCGGCGACGGTCCCTGGACGCGCCGCATCGGCAAGCTGCGCGCCGATCTCGCGACCCTGCTGTCGGCGCAGATCGAGGGCGTGCCTGGCGAGGTCCGCCGCCTGATCCGCCCGCGTCAGCGCAGCGAGCAGCCGATGCAGCCGGTCGCCGAGGAGATCGTCGCGGAGATCGAGGACCGGCTCGAACTCCTCAACCACTGCCGCACCTATGCCTCCGAGATCGCCCTGAACGAGATCACCCAGCGCGTCTTCGCCGAGATCCAGGGCTATCTCGATCCGACCCTGACGCAGCTGATGGAGAACATCCGCAGCGCCCCAGATACCGATCGCGCCCTGAAGATCAGCCAGATCGAGGCGGCGGTGCGTTTCTCCGCGAAGATATTCGGCGCCAGCTACGCCCAGCTCCTCCAGAAGGCGGCGGACGTTGCCATCAACAGCGGCAAGACGCAGGGCCGTTGAGCCGGCGCTTGCGCCACATCAAACCTTGACGAGCGCGACAACCTGAACATTGTCCAGCGGGACCGTGTGGTCTATCTGGCAGGGAGCGAAAGCGTCGCGCGGCGCTCGCAAGGATCAAGATCGCCCCCGAGGTCATGGACGGCTCCCTCACCATCTGGCTCGCAATCGCGGCAATGACCGGCGTGGCGATCCTCGCCGTGCTGTTGCCGCTGTCGCGCCCGGCAAGGGCGGTGGCGGCCGGCGTCGATACGGCCGTCTACCGCGACCAGCTGGCCGAGATCGGGCGAGACCAGGAGGCCGGCCTCATTGGCGCCGCGGAGGCCGAGGCGGCGCGCATCGAGGTGTCGCGGCGCCTGATCGCGGCTGCCGAGCCGGGCCCGACGGGTGATCCCGGCGGCACCACGCGCCGTCGCCGCATCGTCGCCGTCGCAGCCATCGTGCTCGTTCCCGTGGTCGCCGCCCTGGTCTACGGCCAGCGCGGCCAGCCGAACTATCCCGGCCAGCCCCTGGCCGAGCGGCAGCGAGCGGCACCGTCGCAGACCGACATCGCCTCGCTTGTCGGCCGCATCGAGACCCATCTCGCCGCCAACCCTGAGGATGGCCGCGGCTGGGAGGTCATCGCCCCCGTCTATCTGCGGCTCGGCCGCATCCCCGACGCCGTCCGGGCCCGCGCCAATGCCCTGCGTATCCTCGGTGCCACCGCCGATCGCGAGGCGGACCTCGCCGAGGCGCAGATGATTGCCGGCGGCGGCGTGGTGACCGCCGAGGCGAGGGCGGGTTTCGAGCGTGCGCTCGCCCTGGGTCCCGGCCACCCCAAGGCCGGCTATTTCATGGGCATCGCCGCCGAACAGGATGGTCGCCCTGAAGAAGCGCGGGCCATGTGGACGAAGCTCGTCGAGAGTGCGCCGCCCGGCGCGCCCTGGGTCGGCCTCGTTCAGGCGGAGATCGCCCGTCTGGGCGGTGCGCCCGTAGCGGCCCCGGCACCCGCGGCATCGGCCGCTCCTCCCGACATCCGCGCCATGGTCGACGGCCTGGCGCAGCGGCTCGCCGCGGACGGCTCCGACTTCGAGGGCTGGCTGCGGCTCCTGAGGTCCTATGCCGTACTCGGCGAGGCCGCCAAGGCGCGCGAGGCGGCCGCAAGCGTGCGCCAGCGCTTCGCCGCCGAAGCGGACAAGATCGCCCGGCTCGACGGCCTCCTCAAAGAACTGGGGATCGGTGGCTCATGACCATGACCGGCACTCCCGTCCTCGTCCGCAAGGGCATGACCCGCAAGCAGCGCCGGCTGACGCTGATCGGCCTGGCGCTCGCCGTGCTGGGCGCTCGCGGTCGGCGCTGGTGCTCGACCGCGCTGAACGACAATCCATCGTCTTCTTCTACTCGCCGAGCCGAGGTCGTCGGAGAGGAATGTCGCCGCCTGAGCGCGCGCTTCCGGCTGGGTGGCCTGGTCGAGGCTGGTTCAGCGTGAAGAAGCAACGGACAGGCAGGTCCGCTTCACGGTCACCGACACGCAGCAAGACGCTAGCCGGTCGATCTATCGTCGGACGTCCTGCCGGATCTCTTTCGCGAAGGTCAGGGCGTCGTTGCTGAAGGATCGTTAGGATCCGACGGCATCTTCGTTGCCCGCCGACAGTCCTGGCTAAGCCACGACGAGAATTACATGCCGAAGGAAGTGCCCGACGGCCTCAAGCGCCAAGGCGACTCGAACCGGACCCAGCCCCGGAACGCCGCCAATCCGCGTCCCGCCGCAACGCCAGCACCTACAGAATCGCGCTGATGTCGCCGGAGCTGGGCCACTTCGCCCTTGATCCTCGCGCCTCGCCGCTCGCGCTGGTGCAGTCGGCACGCTGCCGCTGGTCGGCGCGGCGCGCAAGGGTGACGCCGCGCTTGATGGCGCATCGGCAGGTCACGGCGGCGCTCGCCCAGTGCGCTGCTGCGTCGGTCGTCGCCTTCGCGGCGCTCACGCTAGGCTTATGTCGACGTCGGATTTCTCGGTCGCCAACGTCGTCGCTCAACTCGCCACTCGGCCAAGCCGCTGGTCTACAAGATCTCCGGCGTGTGGGGGAACCACGAGGGCACGCATGCTGCTGTGGGCGTTGATCCTGACGCCGTGTCTCGGCGCCGCCGTGGCGCTGTTCGGCGCCAACCTGCCGCGATACGCTGCAGCGCGCGCGTGCTCGCCGTCCAGGCGCTGGATCGGCGTCGGCTTCCTCGCCTTCCTGCTGTTCACCTCCAACCCCTTCGAGCGCCTGTCAGCCGGCGCCGCCATGGACGGCAACGGCCTCAATCCGCTGCTGCAGGATCCCGGCTTGGCCATCCATCCGCCGCTGCTCTATCTCGGCTATGTCGGCTTCTCGGTGACCTTCGCCTTCGCCATCGCCGCCCTGCATCGACGGCCGCGATCGACGCCGGCCTGGGCGCGCTGGGTGCGGCCGTGGACGCTCGGCCGCCTGGATGCTTCCTCACCGCTCGGCATCGCGCATCGGCTCGTGCTGGGCCTACTACGATGCTCGGCTGGGGCGGCTGGTGGTTCTGGGATCCGGTCGAGAACGCCTCCCTCATGCCCTGGCTCGCCGGCACGGCGCTGCTGCACTCCGCCATCGTGATGGAGAAGCGCGAGGCGCTGAAGGTCTGGACGGTGCTGCTCGCCATTCTCACCTTCTCGCTCTCGCTGCTCGGCACCTTCCTGGTGCGCTCGGGCGTGCTGACCTCCGTCCACGCCTTCGCCGTCGATCCCGAGCGCGGCGTCTTCATCCTCGCCATTCTCGTCGCCTGTCATCGGCGGATCGGCCTGGCGCTCTACGCCTGGCGGGCGCCGATGCTGAAGTCAGGGCGGGCTGTTCGCAGCCGGTCTCGTCGCGAAGGCGCCCTCGATCCTCAACAACCTGCTGCTCTGCACCGCCTCCTGCGCCACCGTGCTTCGTCGGCACGCTCTATCCGCTGGCTCTGGAGACGCTGACCGGAGCCAAGATCTCGGTCGGCCCGCCCTTCTTCAACTGGACCTTCGGTCCGCTGATGGTGCCGCTGACGGTGGCGATGGTCTTCGGGCCCCTGCTGGCCTGGAAGCGCGGCGACCTCCTCGCCGTCACCCAGCGGCTGACACTCGCCTTCGCCGCCGGTTTCGTCGGCATGGCCGTGACCTTCGCGGTGAAATCGGGCGGCCCCATCCTCGCACCGGTCTTCGTCGGCCTTGCCGTCTACATCATCGTCGGCTCGCTGATCGACATCGCCGAGCGGGTGCAGCTGTTCAGGGCTCCGGCGGCGACCAGCCTCGCCCGCGCCCGCGGCCTGCCGCGCTCCGCCTGGGGCACGGCCTTCGCCCATGCCGGCGTCGGCGTCATGCTGCTCGGCATCGTCGGCGAGACTGCCTACAAGCAGGAAACCATCGTCCAGATGAAGCCCGGCGACAGCGTCTCGGTGGCCGGCTACGACCTGACGCTGCTCGGCCTCGCCCCGGTCCAGGGGCCGAACTACCGCGATCTCGTCGCCCGCCTATCCGTGCGCGAGGGGGGCGTGGCAACCGGCGTGCTCGAGCCGGCGAAGCGCATCTACAATGCCCGCAACATGCCGACCACCGAGGCGGCGCTGAAGACGCGCGGCGTGTCGCAGCTCTACGTCTCCCCCGGCGATGCCGGCACCGACGGCTCGATCGCGCTGCGCTTCTTCTACAAGCCGATGGTGCTGCTGATCTGGATCGGCACGCTGGTGATGATGTTCGGCGGCCTACTCTCCCTCTCCGACCGCAGGCTCAGGGTCGGCGCGCCGAAACCCTCGGCACGTCGTGCCGCTGCCGCGCAGCCGGCGGAGTGACGGCCATGCGGGTCTTCGCCCTTCTCCTTGCGCTCCTGATGGCCAGCCCGGCGTTCGCCGTCCTGCCGGGGGAACGGCTGGCCGACCCGGCGCTCGAGGCCCGCGCCAGGGCGCTGAGCCAGGACCTGCGCTGCATGGTCTGCCAGAACCAGTCGATCGACGATTCCGACGCGCCGCTCGCCCGCGACCTGCGCCTGCTGGTGCGCGAACGGCTGAAGGCCGGCGACAGCGACCGGCAGGTGATGGACTATCTCGTTGCCCGCTATGGCGAATTCGTGCTGCTCAACCCGCGCCTCGGTTGGCACACGGCAGTGCTCTGGGGCGCGCCGGTGCTCTTTCTCCTCTTCGGCGGCGGCTACCTCCTGCTCTGGATCCGCCGCCGGCAGTCGGCTCCGTCTGTCGGTCCTGCGCCGCTGACGGACGAGGAAAAGGCGAAGCTCGAGGCGGCGCTGAAGTCCTGAAGCCGGGAGCGTGCGGGTGGGGCCTTCCTGCGGGAGCCTCGACAAGCCCCAACCTTACAGAGATGTAACTTCCCCGACAGGGTGGCGTAATCCACGATCCTCCATGGTCCGGTCATAGACGGCACGCACCCTGTGCCCCTTTCCGTGGAGATCCCCCATGACGTCCCGTATTCGCGCCGCCCTTCTCGGCACTGTCGCAGTGGTCGCCGTCGGTGCCGGCGCACTGTCGTTCCAGCCCGCCCGCTCCCCCTTCGTCGCCAGCGCCACCGCCCAGGGCGTTCAGACCGCACCCATGTCCTTCGCCGACGTGGTGGAGAAGGTGAAGCCCGCCGTCGTTTCCGTCCGCGTCTCCCAGCCGGCCCCCACCCAGGCCATGAGCTTCCGCGACCTGCCGGGCGGCGACGAGGACGAGAACGGCCAGATGGAGCGGTTCATGCGCCGCTTCGGCGAGCAGTTCCGCAACGACCCGCGCTTCGGCGGTCCCGGCGGCCAGGGCGGCCCGCGCTTCGGTGGCCCGCGCGGCCCCGGCGGTCCGCGCGCCATGTCGCAGGGCTCCGGCTTCTTCATCTCGGCCGACGGCTTCATCGTCACCAACAACCACGTGGTGCGCGGCGCGACCGACGTCGACATCGTCATGGACGGCGGCCGCACCTTCAAGGCGAAGGTGGTCGGCACCGATGAGCGGACCGACCTCGCGCTGCTGAAGGCCGAGGGCAGCGACTTCCCCTTCGTCCGCTTCGCCGCCAACGCGCCGCGCGTCGGCGACTGGGTTCTGGCGGTCGGCAATCCCTTCGGCCTCGGCGGCACGGTGACGGCCGGCATCGTCTCGGCCCGCGGTCGCGACATCGGGTCGGGTCCCTATGACGACTTCATGCAGATCGACGCGGCGGTCAACCGCGGCAATTCCGGCGGCCCGACCTTCAACGTCAATGGCGAGGTGGTCGGCGTCAACACCGCGATCTTCTCGCCCTCGGGCGGCAATGTCGGCATCGCCTTCGCCATCCCCTCCGAGGTGACGCAGAACGTCGTCACGGCGCTGCGTGAGGGCGGCTCGGTCCAGCGTGGCTGGCTCGGTGTCCAGATCCAGGCGGTGACGCCCGAGATCGCCGAGAGCCTGCGGCTGTCGAAGACCGAAGCGCGCCCTCGTCGCCGGCGTCCTGACCGGCAGCCCGGCCGCGGCGGCAGACCTGAAGCCCTCCGACGTGATCGTCGCGGTCGACGGCCAGCCGGTGCGCGACGCCCGCGACCTGTCGCGCCGCATCGGCACGGCCCGGCCCGGCGTGACGGTGCGCCTGACGGTGATGCGCGATGGCGCCGAGCCAGGCGCCGCAACCGACAGCTCGGCCGCCTGCCGGACGAGCGCGAGTTCGCCACCCTCCAGGACGGCGGCCGCGCCCCGCGCAACGATGCCGCCCCCGAGACGGCTCCCGCTGGTCCCCGCCTCGGCCTGTCGCTCGAGCCCGCCGGCCGCGGCCAGGGCATGGTGGTGACAGAGGTCGATCCCTCCGGCCCCGCCGCCCAGCGCGGCATCCGCCAGGGTGACGTCATCCTCGACGTCGCCGG
Organism: Phreatobacter sp.; assembly: GCA_965284145.1. GTDB lineage: Bacteria > Pseudomonadota > Alphaproteobacteria > Rhizobiales > Phreatobacteraceae > Phreatobacter. The sequence goes on along the minus strand of CBDIRH010000003.1, from coordinate 62,126 downwards.
ACGCGCGGTGTCCTCGCTGCGCGACGTGCGGGAGGCGCTCGGTGCCGCCCGCAGCGAGGGGCGCAAGTCCGCCCTGATCCGCCTGCGCTCCGGTGACGGCCAGCGCTTCGTCGCCATCCCGCTCAACCCGAGCTGAGAAATGCATGCCGGCGTCGAACCTTTTCGACGCCGATCGCAACTCACTGATGATCCTGGCCCGGCAACCCCAGTCGCCCCCCGCCGGCCAGGATCGTCCAGAGCGGGGCGGTCGGAACTCCATGTCCGGTCGCCCCGCCATTTTTTCCCCGCCCCTTCATCCCCCGCCGAACCGGATTGTCACGCGCCAGTCCCGCACCGGCAGCGCAGTCGCCAACTGGATATGGCTCGCGGAGCCCGTGTATCATGGCCATCATGCGGATTCTGATCATCGAGGACGACCGCGAGGCGGCGTCCTATCTCGTCAAGGCGTTCCGGGAGGCCGGCCACGTCGCGGATCACGCGGCGGACGGCGAGGACGGGTTCGCCATGGCCAGCGACGGCCCCTATGACGTGCTCGTCGTCGATCGCATGCTGCCGAAGAAGGACGGCCTTTCGGTTATCGCCGAACTGCGGGCGTCGGGGCGCGACACGCCGGCGCTCATCCTCTCGGCGCTGGGGCAGGTCGATGATCGCGTCCAGGGCCTGAGGGCCGGCGGCGACGATTACCTGCCCAAGCCCTATTCCTTCTCCGAACTGCTGGCGCGCGTCGAGGTGCTGTCGCGACGGCGGGCCGCCGGTGCGCCGGAGACGATCTACCGCGTCGGCGACCTCGAACTCGATCGCCTGTCCCACCGCGTGAGCCGGGCGGGCGAGGAGATCCTGCTGCAGCCGCGCGAGTTCCGCCTGCTCGAATATCTGATGAAGAATGCCGGCCAGGTGGTGACCCGCACCATGCTGCTCGAGCATGTCTGGGACTATCACTTCGACCCGCAGACCAATGTCATCGACGTCCACATCAGCCGCCTGCGCGCCAAGGTCGACAAGGGCTTCGAGCGGCCGCTGATCCACACCATTCGCGGTGCCGGTTACACGGTCGCGCGTGACCTGCCGTGACGCCGTCCCCGGCCAAGCCGCCGCGCCGGGTCTCGGGCTTCCGGACGCTGCTGTCGACGACCGCGTTCAAGATCATCGCGGCCTATCTGCTGATCTTCGTGCTCTTCGCCGGCTTCGTCATCGGCTGGCTCGGCTTCGCGACACAGCGGCTGTTCACCGACCAGCTCACCGAGACCATCACCGCGGAGGTTCGGGGTCTTGCCGAGCAATATGCGGTCGGCGGCATTCGCCGGCTCGTCGAGGTGGTGGAGGAGCGCGGCAACCGTCCCGGTGCCTCGCTCTATCTCGTCACCAGCTTCACCGGCGATTCCCTCGCGGGAAACATCGGAGAACTGCCGCTCGGCACGCTCAACCGGCCCGGCTGGATCGAGACCGACTATCGTCGCGCCGGGGAGAGTTCCACCGACCGGCCGCACCGCGCCATCGTCCAGGTCTATGGCCTGCCCGGAAATTTCCGGCTTCTCGTCGGCCGCGACCTCGAGGAGCGCGACCGCATGCGCGAGATCTTCGGACGCGGCTTTCGCCTGGCGCTGATGGTGGCGCTCGTCCTCGGACTTCTCGGCGCCTATTTCGTCACCCGCCGGGTGCTGAAGCGCGTCGACGCCATGACCGACATGTCCCGCCGCATCATGGAGGGCGACCTGGCGGGTCGCCTGCCGACCTCCGGCTCGCGCGACGAGCTCGACCGCCTCGCCGGCAGCGTCAACGATATGCTCGGGCGCATCGAGGCGCTGATGGCGGGCATGAAGGAGGTCTCCGACAATATCGCCCACGACCTCAAGACGCCGCTGACCCGCCTGCGCAACAAGGCGGAGGATGCACTGCGGATGGCCTCGGGCGATGACGCCTACCGCGCCGCGCTGACCGGCATCATCGAGGAATCCGACGGGCTGATCCGCACCTTCAACGCGCTCCTGATGATCGCCAGGGCCGAAGCGGGCAACCAGCGCGAGGGCATGGTGCCGCTCGACCTCGGCGAGATCGCCCGCGGCGTGGCGGAACTCTATGAACCGGTGGCCGAGGAGGCGGGCATTGCACTCGACGTCGTGGCGGCGCCGGTGCGCGTTACCGGCAACCGCGAACTGCTCGGCCAGGTCGTCGCCAACCTGCTCGACAACGCCCTCAAGTATGGTGCTCCCGAGGGCGGCGAGCGGCGCGTCGTCGTCACGGTCGCAGCGGAGGGCGCCGATGCCGTGATCAGTGTCGCCGACCGCGGCCCCGGCATCGCCGACGGTGACCGCGGGCGGGTGCTCGACCGTTTCGTCCGGCTGGAGACGAGCCGCTCGCGGCCGGGTTCCGGCCTCGGCCTCAGCCTCGCGGCGGCGGTCGCCCGCCTCCACGGCGGTGGATTGTCGCTGGACGACAATCGGCCGGGTTTGAAGGTGGCGCTGCGTCTGCCACGATTGGCCGATGACACGAACCTCCCGGTCCGGCCAGCCTGATTCGTCGACGAGCCTCGCCGCGCGGCTGAGGGCTGCCCCCGTCATGCCCAAGGGCGCGACGGCGGCGAAGCGCATCGGCGAGTTCCTTGAGGGGGTGGATGATCCGGGCACGCGTGCCGGCCTCGAAAGCCTGTTGAAGACACCGAAGCCGCGCGCCCTCGTCGCCGGCGTCCTCGCACATTCGCCCTTCCTGACCGCCATCGCGGTGAATGATGCCGCCCATCTCGCGGCGTGCCTCACCGAATCGCCGGAAGCCTGCTTCACGCGGCTGAAGGCGGAGGCGTCGTCCGCCTGCCGCAAGGCGCGCTCGGACGAGGGCGTGGGCCGCGCGCTCCGGCGCTTCCGCGCCCAGGTGGCGCTGCTCGTCGCGCTGGCCGATATCGGCGGCGTCTGGCCGCTCGAAGCCGTTACCCGCGCCCTGACCGAGACCGCCGATCTCGCCGTCGCCGAGGCCGTCGCCCACCTGATGCGCGATCTCGCCGATGCGGGCATTCTCGCGCCGGCCGACCCGAAGATTGCCGAGGCCGGCTCCGGCTACATCGTCCTCGCCATGGGCAAGCATGGCGCCTTCGAGCTGAACTACTCCAGCGACATCGACCTCATCGTCTTCTTCGACCCAGACAAGGCGCCGATGAAGCCGGGCAAGGACGCCCAGCCGGCCTATGTGCGCATCACCCAGCGGCTGGTGAAGATCCTGCAGGAGCGCACCGCCGACGGCTATGTCTTCCGCACCGACCTGCGGCTCAGGCCCGACCCTGGCGCGACGGCTGTCGCCATCTCCACCCCGGCGGCGCTGCACTATTACGAGACCATCGGCCAGACCTGGGAGCGCTCGGCCTTCATCAAGGCACGCCCCTGTGCCGGCGACATCGTCGCTGGCGAAGCCTTCCTGCAGGAGATGCAGCCCTTCATCTGGCGCAAGTATCTCGACTATGCCGCGGTCGCCGACGTCCATGCGATGAAGCGGCAGATCCACGCCTTCCGCGGCCATGACGCCCTGGCGGTCGAGGGCCACAACATCAAGCTCGGCCGTGGTGGCATCCGCGAGATCGAGTTCTTCGTCCAGACCCAGCAGCTCATCGCCGGCGGCCGCAACACCACGCTGCGCGTCCGCGACACCATCACCGGGCTCGATCGCCTGCGCGAGGCGGGCTGGGTGACACCCGAGACCCGCGAGGCGCTGGAGCGGGCCTACCGCTTCCTCCGGCAGGTCGAGCATCGCCTCCAGATGGTCGCCGACGAGCAGACCCACAGCCTGCCCGAGACGACGGAGGGGGTGGAGCGCATCGCACTCTTCCTCGGCTATCGCGATCATGCCGCCTTCGCCGAGGCGCTGACGGCTGAGCTCAGGCCGGTCGAGGCCGCCTATGCCAAGCTGTTCGAAACCCTGCCGCCGCTGGCCGAGGTGAAGGGCACGCTCGACCTGACCTCCGAGCCGCCGAAGGCGACGACCCTGTCGGCGCTGAAGGACATCGGCTTCACCGATCCGGGCGCGGTCATCGCCACCGTCCAGTCATGGCAGCACCCGAAGTCCGGGGGCCTGCGCGCGCGCGAGGCGCGCGAGCGCGTTGCCGAACTGGCGCCGGCCCTGCTGGACGCCCTGTCGCGCAGCGGCGATGCCGATCTCGGCCTGCGCGCCTTCGACCGCCTGCTGACCCGCCACTCGCAGCCGATCGAACTGCTCGCCATCCTGCGCACCCATCCCGACCTGCTCGAGCTCATCTCGCAGGTGCTGGGTTCGGCACCACGCCTTGCCGACCTTCTCGGCCGCCGCGCCCATGTCCTCGACGCGCTGCTGGAGCCGGCCTTCTTCGGCGAACTGCCCTCCGACGCCGATCTCGCAGCGCGGATCCGCGAGACCCTGTCGCTCGCCGTCGATGCCGAGGATGTCCTCGACCGTGCCCGCATCTTCGGCCAGGAACAGCTCTTCCTCACCGGCGTCAGGGTGCTGGCAGGCACCGTCTCGGCTGAGGCTGCCGGTCAGGCCTTCGCTCGCCTCGCCGAACAGCTCATCAAGGCGCTCTACGAGGCGGTGAACCAGTGGGTCGTCGCCGCCCACGGCGCCATTCCCGGCATGCGCACCGCCGTAATCGCCATGGGCAAGCTCGGCGGCCGCGAAATGACCGCGGGATCGGATCTCGACCTCATCCTGCTCTACGACCACGATGCCAGCGAGAACGCCTCCGACGGACCGCGCCCGCTGACCGGCAGCCACTACTTCTCCCGCATGACCCAGCGGCTCATCAGCGCCCTGTCGGCGCCGACCAGCGAGGGCGTGCTGTTCGAGGTCGATCTCCGCCTGCGCCCCTCCGGCCGCTCGGGACCCGTCGCGACCCATATCGACGGGTTCCGCGCCTACCAGTCCAAGGAGGCCTGGACCTGGGAGCACATGGCGCTGACGCGCGCCCGGGTGATCGCCGCGACGCCCGGCTTCGAGGCGGAGGTGGGCGAAGCGATCCGTCGCGTGCTGACCGCGAAGCGTTCGGCGAAGACGACCCTCGCCGATATCGTCGACATGCGCGCCGCCATCGCCGAGGACAAGGGCGAGGACGACCGCTGGGACCTGAAATATGCGCGGGGCGGCCTCATCGATGTCGAGTTCATCGCCCAGGCGCTGCAGCTCGTCCATGGCGCGCGCCACCCCGACATCCTCGACACCAACACCATCCGGGTGCTCGACAAGGCAGCCGCGGCCGGGCTGCTCAAGCCATCCGAGGGCGACGTGTTGCGGTCGGCCTGCCGCTTCTACCAGCGGCTGACGCAGATCCTCAGGCTCTGTCTGGTGGATGTCTTCGATCCGAAGACCGCAGCGCCGGGGCTGAAGCGCCTTCTGGCCCGTGCCGGCGAGCTGCCGGACTTCGCCACCGTCGACGCCCATCTGTCGGAGGTGCAGAAGCAGGTCCGCAAGGCCTTCGAGAGCATCGTCGGCCCGCTCTGATCACGCCTTCTCGTCGGTCTTGATCGGGGCGCCCGGGCCGTCCACCGGCAACCTGACGACGACGGTCGTGCCCTGCCCGAGGGTGGAGCGGATGCGCAGCGAGCCACCGTGCATCTCCGCCAGCGACTTGGCGATGGCGAGGCCGAGACCCGACCCCTGGTGATCCCGCGAGAACTGGCTCTGGACCTGTTCGAAGGGCCTGCAGAGCTTGCGCAGGGCGTGGCGCGGAATACCGATGCCGGTGTCCTCGATGGCGATGGCGATGACGCCGCGGGCCTTGCGGGCCCGCACCGAGATCATGCCGCCGCGCGGGGTGAACTTGACCGCGTTGGAGAGCAGGTTGAGGGCGATCTGCTTGACGGCGCGGCGGTCGGCGATGAGGTCCATGCCGGTGGGCACCTCGGCCTCGATGAGGATCTCCTTGTCGGAGGCCATCTTGGAGACGACGCGCATGGTCTCGTCGAGGGTCTCCTCGAGGCATGTCGGGCCCGGCTCCAGGGCGAGTCTGCCGGCCTCGAGGCGGGCCATGTCGAGGATGTCGTCGATCAGCGACAGCAGGAAATGGCCGCTGGCGTGGATGTCGCGGGCATACTCGACATATTTGAGCGCGCCGAGCGGGCCGAAATGGCCGTCCTTCATCACCTCCGAGAAGCCGATGATGGCATTGAGCGGGGTGCGCAGCTCATGGCTCATGTTGGCGAGGAATTCGGACTTGGCGCGGCTCGCCTCCTCGGCCTGGGTCTTCTGCTCGGAGTATTTCTCGGCGAGTTCGGCGAGTTGCTGGGTCTGCATCTCCAGGGCGTACTGACTGCGCTGCAGGTCGGCGACGCCGGCGCGCAGGCGCTGTTCGCTGGCGGTGAGCTGGGTCTCGTGCCGCTTCAGCGCGGTGATGTCGGTGCCCACCGACACGAAGCCGCCGCAGTGGGTGCGCCGCTCGCTGATCTGCAGCCAGCGGCCGTCGACGAGTTCGACCTCGAGGTCGCGCGAGCCGTCCTGGGAGCGGTCCGACAGCACCCGGCCGTCCTTGACCCTGGCGCCGCCGCCTGTTGCCGCGAGGATCTCGTCATAGCGGCCGCCGGGCAGCGCCTGCTCCTCGGTGAGGCCGTTCAGTTCGCGGAACTTGGAATTGCAGACGACGATGCGGTCCTGGTCGTCGCAGACGACGAAGGCCTCGGAGATGGTCTCGATGGCCTCGCGGATGCGGTGGTCGGCCGCGGCGTTGCGGGCAGCGAGCTCGAGCTGCTCGGTGATGTCGACGACGATGCCGACGAAGCGGGGATGATCGACACCGGCCAGCGTCAGGCCACGGCCGCGCGCCCGCAGCCAGATCCAGCGGCCGTCGGCATGGCGCATGCGGAACTGGAAATCGACGGCGTTGCGGGGGTCGAGATCGGTCAGCTCGGCGATGCCGCCGAGATAACCGTCCTCCGGATGGAGCAGCGGCAGCAGTTCGTCGAAGGTGACGAGACCCTCGCGGCCGCCCATGCCGAGGATCTCGAACATCGAGGCCGACCAGTACATCTGGTGGGTGCCGATCTCCCAGTCCCAGAGGCCGCAGCCGCCGCTCTCCAGCGCCGCGTCGATGGTGGCGCGGGCGTTGTGGTTGATCATGTCCGCGGTGGCGGCCCGCATGGTCTGGATGTGGAAGGCGAGACCGATGACGAGGAGAAGGAGGCCGGTGGTGGTGAACAGGGTGCCGGTCACCCATGAGGACTGGCGCCATTGAGCCAGAGCAGCCTCGGTCGTCTGCACCACGTAGAGGTGCGAAAGCGGCTGCGGCAGCGGCCGGACGATGACCAGGGCGTCGGCCCCCGAGGAGAGCGTCGTGCGGGTGGCGGCCGATGCCGCGTCCGGCTGCGTCGTGAAGACCTGGGCGACGGGCTTGCCGATCCACTGGTGCAGCGCGGCCTGCGGGGTGGCCGCGATGACCCGGCCGGCTGCATCGGTCGCGAGGATGGTGCGTCCTGCGGCGGCACCGATCCGCGGAACGGTGAGGTCGAGCGCCATCTGCGCCGCCATGTCGACATCGCCGCCCTTCAGCGCGATGCGATGGCCGAGGTCGATGTCGATGGCCGAGGCGGCGACCGCGAGATCCGCTCCGATGGCCTTCAGCGCCTCGACGCGGCTGTTGAGGATCTGCTGGATCGCGCCCGCGCCGAGGACGACGAGGAAGGCGATGATCAGCGTCGGGACGAGGCGGCGCAGGAGCGGCTCGTAGGGCGTCAGCCACGTCTCCAGCGAGGCGTCGAGCGCCTTGGCGAAGCCATGCGATCTCGTGGCATGAATCAGCGCGTCCGCGCTGGGCGCGAAACTGCGCTCCATCGCCGGTACCCCCGTCGAATCTCTGAATGATTGCCCGGAGATCGAGCCCCAGCCCCTCCGAATCACGGCCATAAGAATCGATTTGACGGAGGGCTGTCTAGAGTCGCGGAATCACAGCGAAGGAAATATTTGGTTAACGCCGCTAGGAATGAATCCCGCTCTTATCCCAGCGATCTCGCGACGATGTCGCGGACGTCGGGAGACAGGGTCGACACCGCCGCGACGCGCTCCAGCGCCGCCCGCGCCCTGTCACGGCGACCGGGCTCCAGCGCCCGCCAGCTGCGGAAGGCAGAGAGCAGCCGCGCGGCGACCTGCGGGTTGCGGCTGTCGGTGTCGACGACGACATCGGCGAGGAAGTCGTAACCCGCGCCATCCGGCCGGTTGAACTGGGTCTGGTTGGCGGTGGCGAAGCTGCCGACAAGGGCGCGCAGGCGGTTGGGGTTGGACATGGCGAAGGCGGGGTCGGCCAGAAGGGCGCGCACACGGTCCAGCGTCGCGGCCTCGGGGATGGCGGCCTGCAGGGCGAGCCACTTGTCGAGGATGAGCGCATCGGCCCGGTAGCGCTCGCGGAAGGCGGCGAGCGCCGCTTCGCGTCGCGCCCCTGCGTGCTGCGCGAGAACGGCCAGCGCGGCGAACCGGTCGGTCATGTTGTCGGCCGCGCGCGAAGGCGTCCACCGGCGGCCAGCCGGTCATCCTCGCCGCTCGAGGCCCACAGGTCGAGCGCGACGTTGGACAGGGCGCGGCGGCCCGCCGAGGCGGCATCGGGCGAATAGGAACCGGGCGTCGCGAAGCGGGCGAGCGCGTTTTCCAGTTTCGTCGAGAGATGAGCGCCGACCAGCCGTCGGAGAGCACCGCGCGCGCGGAAAATGGCGTCGGGGTCGACATTGCTGCCGGTTTCGCGGGCGATGCCGGCTTCCGAGGGCAGGGCAAGGCACTGTGCCGCGAAGGCCGGGTCGGCCTCGGCGCCGTCGAGCACGGCCGCCAGCGCCTCGGCCACGGAGACCGCGCCCTCGGGATCGGAGCCGCCCCGGCTGACCGTGACGAGATGCTCCGTCGCCAGCGTCTGGATCGCCTGCCAGCGATTGCAGGCATCGCCGTCGTGGCGGGCGAGGAAGGCGAGATCGGCGCGGCCTAGATCGGTCTTCAGCACGATGGGCGCCGAGAAGCCGCGATTGATCGACAGCACGGGCCGCGTCGGGTGGCCGGAAAAAGTCACCGAGCGATGCGTGTCGTCGAGTGCGATCACGCCCGGCATCGTGCGGCCGTCCTCGTCGAAGAGCGGCCGCTCCGTGCCGTCGGGCCCGATCAGTCCGAAGGCCAGCGGGATGACCATGGGCTTCTTGTCGTTCTGGCCGGGCGTCGGCTTGTGTGACTGGGTGAGGTCGAGCGTGAAGGTGCCGGCCTTGGGGTCGTGGCGCGTGGCGACGGTGACCTCGGGCGTGCCGGACTGGCGATACCAGAGGAAGAACTGGCTGAGGTCGCGGCCGCTCGCCTCGGCGAAGCAGGCGATGAAGTCCTCGACCCTGGCGGCGTCGCCGTCATGGCGGGCGAGGTAGAGGTCCATGCCGTTCCGGAAGGCCTCCGCGCCGATCAGCACCTTCAGGGCACGGATCACCTCGGCGCCCTTCTCATAGACGGTCGCCGTATAGAAGTTGTTGATCTCGTGGTAGATTTCAGGCCGGACAGGGTGGGCGAGGGGGCCTGCGTCCTCGGCGAACTGGTGGCTCTTGAGGAGGCGCACGTCGGCGATGCGCTTGACCGCGCGCGAGCGCATGTCGGCGGAGAATTCCTGGTCGCGGAAGACGGTGAGGCCTTCCTTCAGGCAGAGCTGGAACCAGTCGCGGCAGGTGATGCGGTTGCCGGTCCAGTTGTGGAAATACTCGTGGGCGATGATCGCCTCGATCGCCGCATAGTCCTGGTCGGTAGCGGTGTCCGGCAGGGCGAGGACGTATTTGTCGTTGAAGATGTTGAGGCCCTTGTTTTCCATCGCGCCCATGTTGAAGTCCGACACGGCGACGATGTTGAAGACGTCGAGGTCGTACTCGCAGCCGAAGGCTTCCTCGTCCCAGCGCATCGAGCGCTTCAGCGCGTCCATGGCATAGGCGCAGCGGTCCTCCTTGCCGTGCTCGACGAAGATGCCGAGCCGGACGACGCGGCCCGAGCGGGTGGTGAAGCTGTCTGTCACCTCGGCGAGGTCGCCGCCGACGAGCGCGAAGAGGTAGCTCGGCTTCGGATGCGGATCGTGCCATACGGTATAGTGACGGCCGTTGGGAAGGTCGCCCGACTCCACGAGGTTGCCGTTGCCGAGCAGAACCGGCGCCGTCTTTTTCTCCGCCTCGATGCGGGTCGTGTAGACAGCCAGTACGTCGGGCCGGTCGGGAAAGTAGGTGATGCGGCGGAAGCCCTCGGCCTCGCACTGCGTGCACCAGGTGCCGGAGGAGCGGTAGAGGCCCATCAGCTGGGTGTTGGCCTGTGGGTCTATCACCGTCTCGACCGTCAGGCGGAAACGTTGCGTCGGCGGCCGATGGATGACGAGACGGTCGGGCGTCGCCTCGTATTCGTCAGCGCTCAGCACACGGCCGTCGATGGCGATGGCGGCGAGCGACAGGCCGTCGCCGTCGAAAGTGAGCGGGGCATCGGCGCGGCCCTGCGGGTGGGCCTCGATCTCGCTGACCGCCTTCACCGTGGTTGCGGTCGGGTGCAGCGCGACGTCAAGATGGACCGTCTTCACCACATGGTCCGGAACCCGGTACTCGGAGAGCCGCACGGGGTTCGCCTGGTCGCTGCGCATGAAACAATCCTCGTCTGCGATCGTCGGGGCCGCCGAACCTAGGGGGATCGCGACGGCTAGGAAAGGGCGCGGGGCGGCTCGGTGTGGCCGACCACGCGGATGACCCGCGCATGGTTGCGGCGGAAGCGGCGCTCGATCTCGTCCACGGCCTCGTGCACCGCCTCGACCGTCAGCGAAGGTTCGGCGCGGCAGTGATAGGTGACGACGACGCCCTGTCCGGTCTCGCGCACCCGGACGCTGTGCACATCGGTGATCCGACCGGTCTCGGCGGCGAGCGCCGCGAGGCTCTCCGCCACCTCCGTGACGCGGGCGGGATCGGCATCGCTGCCGATGAGCATCTCCACCTGCAGCGGCTCGATATGGGTCTCCACCTCGACATCGGCGCCGAGTTCGCCGCGGATGGCGGCCTCCAGCCGGCTGGCGATCTCATGGGCCTCGCCGAGGGTGAGGGCGCCGTCGACCTCGAGGTCGAGGCCGACGCAGAGCTTCTCTCCGAGGTGCTGGACCGTGACGTGGTGGACCGCCAGCGCATGGCGGCGGGCGGTCAGGTGGACGCGCTCCATCACCGTCTCGTCGTCGAGTGCGACCGGCTCGGTGGTCACCGTCGTGACCGTGCCCGCATGGGCCGTGGCTGCGGCGGCGGCGATGGCGGCCTTGATCTCGGCGACCCGCTCCAGCGGCAGGGTGCGGTTCACCTTGACGGTCACCTCGGCCAGCGTATCGGTGCCGACCTCGCGCAGCCGGATGCTGTCCACCTCGACGACGCCCGGCACGCCCGCAACCGCCTCCGTCACCGCCTCGGTGGCGCCTTTCGGCGCCCGGTCCATCAGCGTGTCGATGGTGCGGCGGCCGAGCCGCCAGCTCATGACGCAGATGAGCACGGCGACGACGATGGCGGCGATGGCGTCGGCCTTCGGGTAGCCCAGCCAGACGAAGAGGAGGCCGGCGAGCACCACGGCGGAACTCGCCATGTCCGCGGCAAAATGCAGGGCCCCGGACTCCAGCGCATGGCTGCCGGTCTCCTCGGCGATGCGCCGCATCACCCGGACGCGCCAGTAGTCGACGGCGATGACACCCACCATCAGGGCCGCCATGACAGGCGTCACCTCGACGGCATGGCCGCCGCCCATCAGGCGGCGCGCCGCCTCGGTGACGACGATGCCCGAGACGAGGAACAGGAAGGCGGTCTCGGCGAGGGCGGCGATCGATTCGACCTTGCCATGGCCGTACTGGTGGTCGTCGTCGGCCGGCTTGTCGGCAAGGCGCACGGCGTAGAAGGTCAGAAGGGTGGCGGCCGTGTCGACGAGGCCGTGGGCCGCCTCCGCCAGGATCGCGATGGAGCCGCTGGCAAGGCCCACCGCCGCCTTCGCCGCCGTCAGGATGACCGTCACGACGATGGAGGCCAGCGCTGCCTTCTGCTTGATGGAGACCATGGTCGCGGTTCCTCGGCCGTGGATTGAAGCGGAGGCCTAGTCGCTGCCCCGCCGCCGGTCAATCACCGCACGCCGGTGCCGCCGGGCTGTCCCGCCGCACCACACCCTTGACCCTGCCTGTGCGCCGGGCTCCCGTAGCGGACAATCCCCTCGCCACGGACCCGGCTGCCATGACGCCCATCGATCTCGACGCCCAGTACAACAACCGCGCCATGGTGCCGGACCATCCCGCGATCATGGCGGGGTGGGCACGCGCCGTTGGCCTTTATGCTGCGCTGGGGCGGCCGGATGCGGCGCTCGACCAGGCCTATGGCACCGGCGAGCGCCACCGCTACGACCTCTTTCCCGCGCCTGAGCCACGTGAGGGAGCGCCGGTGCTGCTGTTCATCCACGGCGGCTACTGGCAGGCGCTGGACAAGGCGTCCTTCAGCCATATGGCGGCCGGCGCCAATGCCCACGGGCTCGACGTGGCCGTGATGAGCTACGATCTCTGCCCGCAGGTGAAGCTCGCGGCCATCGTCGACAACGTCATCGCCTGCATTCGGGTGCTGCGCGAGCGTACTGGCCGTCGCGTGCTGCCCTTCGGCCATTCCGCCGGCGGTCACCTGACCGCCTGCATGGCCGCCGCGAACTGGCGCGGCATCGTTGAGGCGGCTGACATCATCGCCGCGGCCATGCCGGTATCGGGTCTGTTCCACCTGGCGCCGCTGGTGCCGACCTTCGTCAACAAGGCCATGGGCATGGATGCGGGAGAGGCGGCCGCATTGTCGCCGCTGGTCTGGACGCCGCCCGCCGGCCTCAGGGTGACGGCCGTCGTCGGCGGCGACGAATCCGCGGAATATCACCGCCAGACACGCACGCTGGTGGAATCCTGGGGCGTCCTCGGGGCGCAGACGCGGGAGATCGTCGTTCCAGGGGCGAACCACTTCACCATCATCGGCCCCTTCGCCGATCCTCGCTCCGATCTGACGGCGGAGCTGGTGCGGCTGGCGTCTTGATCGACCGCAAGGCCGGCGGTGGCAGGGAATGGGATGCTGAAGTTCCAGTCTCCAGGCCCGAGGCCGCCATGCTCCCCCGTCTCCCCCACCTTGCCGCAACCCTTCTGTTCGCCGCCTGCCTGTGGCCGACCCTCGCCGGGGCGCAGAGCCAGCGCGTTCTCATCCAGCGCGGCGAGAACCTCGTCCGCCAGCACTGCGCCTTGTGCCACGGCATCGGCCGCGAGGACGCCAGCCGCTATCCCAACGCGCCGCTGTTCCGCGAACTGAGCAAGCGCTACCCCGTGGACGTGCTGGAGGAGGCGCTGGCAGAGGGCTTCACCTCGGGCCATCCGGCCATGCCGGAATACACCTTCTCGGCGGAGCGCGCGGCCGCCATCGTCGCCTATCTCATGTCCATCCAGACCGAGCCGAACGCCCGGCCGCAGCGGCGATAGCGGCGGCACTCAACGACAAAGCCCGGCGCGATGGCCGGGCTCTGCGTGAAGGTCAGGCGGTGAGGCGATCAGAAGAACGCCTGGATCCCGGTCTGGGCACGGCCGAGGATCAGCGCGTGCACGTCGTGGGCGCCCTCGTAGGTGTTGACCGTCTCGAGGTTCACCATGTGGCGGATGACGTGGTACTCGGCCGAGATGCCGTTGCCGCCGTGCATGTCGCGGGCCATGCGGGCGATGTCGAGGGCCTTGCCGCAGTTGTTGCGCTTCATCAGCGAGATGGCCGGCGGCGCGAAAGAGTGGTCCTCCATCAGGCGGCCGAGGCGCAGCGCGCCGTGCAGGCCGAGGGCGATCTCGGTCTGCATGTCGGCGAGCTTCTTCTGCACCAGCTGGGTGGCGGCCAGCGGCTTGCCGAACTGCTTGCGGTCGAGCGTGTACTGGCGGGCGCGATGCCAGCAGTCTTCGGCAGCGCCCATGGCGCCCCAGGCGATGCCGTAGCGGGCGCGGTTGAGGCAGCCGAACGGGCCCGACAGGCCCCTGGCGTTCGGCAGCATGTTCTCGGCGGGCACGAAGACGTCATCGAGCACGATCTCGCCTGTGACGGAGGCGCGAAGCGACACCTTCCCCTCGATCTTCGGGGTGGAGAAGCCCTTCATGCCGCGCTCGACGATGAAGCCGCGGATGGCCTCGTCGGTCTTGGCCCAGACGACCGCGACATCGGCGATCGGCGAGTTGGTGATCCACATCTTGGATCCCTTCAGCACGTAGCCGCCGTCGACCTTCACCGCGCGGGTCTTCATGCCGGCGGGGTCGGAGCCGGCATCGGGCTCGGTCAGGCCGAAGCAGCCGACCCACTCGCCTGAGGCGAGCTTCGGCAGATACTTCTTGCGCTGCTCCTCGGAGCCGTAGGCGTAGATCGGATACATGACGAGCGAGGACTGCACGGAACAGGCCGAGCGATAGCCGGAATCGACACGCTCCACCTCGCGGGCGATGAGGCCGTAGGCGACGTAGCCGAGGTCCGCGCCGCCATATTCCGAGGGGATCGTCGAGCCGAGCAGGCCGAGTTCGCCCATTTCGCTCATGATCTCGCGGTCGAAGCGCTCATCGAGGAAGGCCGAGGTGACGCGCGGCAGGAGCTTCTCCTGGCAATAGGTGCGGGCGGTCTCCTGCACCATGCGCTCTTCTTCGGTCAGCATGCCGTCGAGGTTCAGCGGGTCCTCCCAGTTGAACTCCTCGTTGTCCTTCACATAGGAGCCGGAAGCGGGGGTGAGCGAGGCGACGGCCATGGCAATGATCCTCAAGCGAATGATGGGGCTGTCTTAGGCCAAAGGCCGGACAGCGCCAAGCACCCGATGGTCATACCCTGCCTGCCGCTGCTGCGGGATGCGGCATGGTCGCAAGCCGGGCAAGGGGCGAGGCGACCGAGACCAGTGCCGAGGCGGCGAAGGCCGCCGCCACCAGCCCGATCGCCGCTTCCATGCCGAAGACTTGCGCCACGCTTCCCCCGGCGAGGGCGCCGATGGGCCGGATGCCGTAGATCGCCACCTGGATCGTGGCGGTGACCCGCCCCATCAGGGCCGAAGGCGTGACGATCTGGCGGACCGAGGTCTGCATCACCAGCCAGAGCATGGGGCCGAAGCCGATGAGGCCGAAGGCGAGGGCGGCCATGGCGAGGCCGCCGAAGCGCGGCGACAAGACCATCAGCACGGCGCCCAGGGCTGACGAGAGCGGGCCGAAGAGCAGCACGGCGCGTGGCTGCACCCGCGCGAAGATGAAGGGGGCGGCGGCGGCGCCTGCGATCATGCCGAGGCCGTTCACCCCTTGCGCGAGCCCCGCGCCGGCCGCGTCGGTGCCGAGGCGCGCGAGGGCGAAGGGCACGAAGACGGCGAGCAGGGCGATGAAGGCGAAGTTCCAGAAGATGGCGCAGAGGCCGATGGCCCTGAGCAGCGGATCGCCGATGACGAAGCGCGCGCCCTCGGCGATGGCGACGAGGAGCGGCGGCTTGGCGACCGGCGCAGAGGTTGCGGGCTCCACCCGGAGCGTCGTGGCGCAGGCGAGCGCCCCGAGGACGAGCACAGCGGCAAGGGGGTAGCCCGCAAGCGGCGAGACGCGGGTGGCGAGAAAGCCGACGATGAAGGGCGCCGTGGCGCTGGCGATGGCGCGGGCCAGTTCGATCCGCGCATTGGCGCGCGGGAGTCCTTGAGGCGCGACGATCTGGGGCATCAGCCCGATCTGGACGAGGACGAAGGTGACCGTGCCGCCCGCGGCGAGAAAGGCGGCGAGGCCGAGAAGAAGAGGGTTCCGAAAGGCGGCGGCCACGATGGCGCCGATGGCGGCGACAAGGCTGAGCGTGAGGGCGACGAGCAGGACCCTGCGCTTCGGCAGCCGGTCGACCACCACGCCCGCCGGCAGGGAGACGAGCAGCCAGGCGGCGGTCTGCGCCGCGACCAGCGCGCCGACGAGGCCGGGACCGGCGCCCATGACGAGCACCGCCGTCACCGGCAGGGCGGCGAGGGCGATCTGGTCGGCCGCCTGGACGAGACCGGCGGTGGCGAAGAGGCGGGCGAAGGCGGAAGGGGGTGGCGAGGCGGGCGTGTCGGTCATGGCAGGGTCTCCTGCGCCAGACCTGTCACGCCCCGCATCACGGCGACACCCGATTTCTCCACCCGATTCCTGCGGCCGTCGCTGCGCTTGACCGACAGCGTGACCTAGGGCGCGCGCTCCATCAGCAGCGGCCGACCGCCTTCTTCCGGGGCCTTGGCGAAGCCCGAGGAGGTCTGGACGAAGCGCAGGCTGGCGCCGTCCAGCCCGTAGAGGACCAGCCTGAGCATCTCCATCCGCCACGAGACGAGTTTCAGACGCGTGACGGCGCCCTGACACCCCTGGGCGGTGACCCTGACCGCGAAACTCTCCTCGCCGCCGGGCGGTGGCCGGTTGAGCAACTGGATGCGGCAGACCACCTCGCCATCTGGCCGCTTCAGCACCCATGCGCCGAAAGCCTCGCGCGGCATGGGCAGCCGCATCACGGTCTCCGGCGCCCGCAGCAGAGCATAGCCGGGGGAGGGCTCGCTTGCCGTGTAGGACGCATCCTCGCTTTCGTGGAACGACAGGACGTTCCGCCGGGCAGCATTGGTCAGGTGGAGGCCGTCATGAGGGTTCCATGCGGTCACCTCGGCAAGGCGCGGCAGAAGCCGGGCGCAATCGGGGGCGAGCGACAGTTCGTAACCGCCGATCGTGGCAGCGGTCTGCAGCGTCACGCGGCAGCCGGGCTGGCCGTTCATCGGGGCGAGGAGCCAGGAGCCGGCGAGGGCGCGCAGGATGGCAGGATCAATGCCCTGGGCGCCGGCGGGAATGGTGAATGTCAGGCCCAGGAAGACGAGCGCGGCGCGGATCATGATCCCATGATTCCACGCCGCACCCGGATTGTCAGGCCACCCGGGCGAACTGGAAGTTTCGGCCGGGAGCGGCCTCGAACAGGGCCCGCGTATACTCATGCTGAGGGTTGGCGAAGACGTCCGTCGTCTTGCCGTGCTCGACCACGACGCCGTTCTGCATCACCGCAATGCGGTCGCAGATCTGGGCCGCCACGCGCAGGTCGTGGGTGATGAACAGCACGGCGAGGTCGAGCCGCGTTCGCACGTCGTCCAGCAGCGTCGAGCACCTGTGCCTGCACCGAGACGTCAAGCGCAGACACCGCCTCGTCGGCGATCAGGATTTCCGGCTCCATGCGCCAGCGCCCGGGCGATGCAGATGCGCTGGCGCTGGCCGCCGGAGAACTGGTGCGGGTAGCGGTCGAGCGCATCCGGCGATCGAGGCCGCACGAGTTTCCATCAGGTCGCTGCGCCGCTGGCGATGCCGTCGGCCTCGCTCTGGCCGAAGTTCATCGGCCCCTCGATGATGAGCTCCGCCCGACCGTGATGCGCGGATTGAGCGAGCGATAGGGGTCCTGGAAGACGATCTGGCATGCTTCGGCGATGCGGCCGCAGCTGGCCGCGCCGGCATGCGTGGCGATATCGGTGTCGCCCAGGACGACGCTGCCGCCGAGTCGGCTCGATCAGGCGGGCGATGCAGCGCGCCACCGTCGATTTGCCCGAGCCGGATTCGCCCACGATGCCGAGGGTCTCGCCGCTGGCGGATCGCGGAGCTCGACATCCGACGCAGCCTCACCACGCGCGCCTTCTGGAAGAAGCCGCTGCCACCATAGATCTTGCAGAGCTTCACGGTGCTCGAGCGCCGTGGCGCCGGTCCTTGCGCGCGCCCGTACCGGCGGGTGTCATGCGTCGGCACCGCAGTAGATCAGCATCTTGGTGTAGGGGTGCTGCGGGCGCGTCAGCACCTGCTCGGTCGGTCCCAGTCTCGACCAGCTTGCCCCTGCTGCAGCACGACGACGCGGTGGGCGATTTCGGCCACCACGCCGAAATCGTGGGTGATGAACAGCACGCCGGTGCCGCGGCGCTCCTGCAGCTCGGCGACCAGCTTCAGGATCTGCGCCTGGGTGGTGACGTCGAGCGCCGTGGTCGGCTCGTCGGCGATCAGCAGGGCGGGATCGAGCACCAGCGCCATGGCGATCATGATGCGCTGGCGCTGGCCGCCGGAGAGCTGGTGCGGGTAGGCGTCGTAGATCGTCGCTCGGCATCGGGAAGGCGTGACCGGACTCCAGCATCGCGCAGAACCTTCGCCTTGCGCTCGGCGGCGCCGAGGTCGGTATGGATGCGCAGCACCTCGTCGATCTGCTCGCCGCAGGTGACGACCGGGTTGAGCGCCGGTCATCGGCTCCTGGAAGATCATCGACATGCGCGTGCCGCGCAGCTCGCGCAGCCGGTCCTGGCGCTGGCGACGAGCGACGTTCTCGCCCTCCAGCAGGATCTCGCCGCCGGTCGGCCTTGAGCTGGCCCTTGGGCAGCAGGCCCATGACGGCGTAGGACGATCACCGACTTGCCCGAGCCGGACTCGCCGACGACGCAGACGATCTCGCCGGGATTGACGCGTGAAGCGACACGCCTTCCACGGCGTGCCTCGCGGTCGGCACCCTTCGGCAGTGCGACCGTGAGGTTGCGGACTTCGAGGATCGGGGCGCTCATCACGCGCTCTCTGCCATTTTCGGATCGAGCGTATCGCGCAGCCCGTCGCCCAGCATGTTCACGGCGAGCACCGTGACGGCGAGGAAGATGCCCGGATAGAGGATGTTGTGCGGGAACGATGCGGAAGAGCGTGCGCGCCCTCGGCCATGATGTTGCCCCAGCTCGGGATCTCCGGCGGGATGCCGATGCCGAGGAAGGACAGGACGGCCTCGACCAGGATCGCCGAGGCGCAGATGAAGGTGCCCTGCACGATCAGCGGCGCGATGGTGTTGGGCAGGATGTGGCGGAACATCAGCATGCAGGTCGGCGTGCCGACCGATGATGGCGCCCTCGACATAGGGCTCCTCGCGCACCGACAGCACCACCGACGCGCACCAGGCGCACGACGCGCGGCACTTCGGGCACGACGATGGCGATGATGACGGTGATCGAGGCCCGCGCGCCGTGACAGCGAGACCACGGCGATGGCGAGCAGGATGCCCGGAATCGCCATCAAACCGTCCATGATCGCGCATGATGATGCCGTCGAGCCAGCGGATGTAGCCGAGCCGCCATGCCGATGACGAGGCCGATGGCTGATGGCGAGCATGGCGACCGCGACGCCGACGACAGATCGACACCCGCGCGCCGTAGATGCACGCGGCGAGTAGACGTCGCGGCCGAGCGTGTCGGTGCCCATGATGCTTGACGGTCGCCCGCGTGCCGTCATCGAGGCGCACGGTGATCTCGGTGCCACGGCTGCTGTTGCGCGCGCGGGATCGATGCGCGGTCGGGTCGGCGGTGCGATCAGGCGGCGCGATCAGGCCGATGCAGACATGACGAGCACGATCGGCGCGCCGATGATGACGGTCGGGTTGCGAACGGCATCGCGCCACAGGCCGTTGCGCTTGGTCGAGCCGCCGCGACGGGGCGCGGAGTCGACGCGGTTCTGACGGCGACGGTCAATAGCGGATCCTCGGATCGAAGAACGGTGTAGGCAGATGTCGATGATCAGGTTGATCACGACGTAGACCAGCGAGAACAGCAGGATGACGGCCTGGATGATCGGAGAAGTCGCGCGCTGAGCACGGCGTCGACGGTGAGGCGGCCGAGGCCCGGCAGATCGAACAGACGCTCTCGGTGACCACGACGCCGCCGATCAGCATGCGCGACGCCGATGCCGATCACGGTGACGATCGGCACGGCGGCGTTGCTTGCAGCGCATGCTGCAACAGCACCGACGCGGTTGCTCAGGCCCTTGGCGCGGGCGGTGCGGATGTAGTCCTCGTTCAGCACCTCCAGCACGCGAGGCGCGGGTGATGCGGGCGATCAGCGCCATGATAGCTGACCGACAAGCGTCAGCGAGGGCAGCACCAGGCGCTCGAGGAACGGCCAGAAGCCGACGCCGATGCGGACTGGTAGCCCTGCACCGGCAGCCAGCCGAGCTTGATGGCGAAGACGTAGATCAGGCAGTAGCCGATGACGAAGCACCGGCACCGAGAAGCCCATCACCGCGAAAGCCCATGACGATGCGGTCGATCCAGCGTGCCCTGGCTTGTACGCGGCCATCACGCCGATCGGGATGGCGACGAGCGACGGCGAAGATCAGCGTGCAGGAAGGCGAGCGCCAGGGTGGGCTCGATGCGCTGGGCGATCAGCTCGGCCACCGGTCTTGCTTGAAGAAGAAGCTTTCGCCGAAATTGCCCTGCAGGATGATCGCCGATCCAGATGACGAACTGCTGGCCAGATCGGCTCGTTCGAGGCCGAGCTTCGTCGCGGATGTCGTTGATCTGCTCGGTGGTGGCATTGTCGCCGGCGATGATCGCCGCCGGGTCGCCCGGCGTCAGGCGCAGCATCAGGAAGACCATGACCGCGACGGTGACCAGCACGGGGACGGTCGCCGCAAGGCGACGAAGCGATATACGATATCGTAGCAGGTTACGCCTGACTGCAACGGGCAAAGGCCGGCGCCCGCCGGGAGGACCCGGCCGCCGGTTGTCAATTCCTCATGCGCCGCGGCCCTTCTCGATGTTCCAGAACACCGGGGCGGGCGCTTCGAGCCAGCCCGAGATGTTCTTGGCGCGTGGGCGCCCGGCGAGTACCACTGGCCGACCAGGTGGACGTGGGTCGGGGTCTCCGACACGCGCCGCTGCACCGCCTCGGCGATCTGCTTGCTGCTCGGCCGCCGTGTCGGCGCCGGGCATAGCGCGGCGCGCAGCGTCTCGATCTCCGGATCGCTCGGCCAGCCGAAGGCCGCCTTGTCGCCGGACGCGTTGAAGAAGCCGGCCATCACCGGGTTGAGGATGTCGGCAGCGACCCACGAGGTCAGCATGGCGTTCCAGCCGCCCTGCGTCGGCGGATCGCGCTTCACGCGGCGGGCGACGACCGTCTGCCAGTCCATCGACTGCATGTCGACGTTGAAGCCGGCACTGCTCGAGCAGCTGACTTGGCGACCGGGGCGAGGTTGGTCAGCACCTGCAGGTCGGTCGACGTGCAGCAGCACGACCGGCGTCGCCGTCGTAGCCGGCTTCCTTGCAGGAGCTGCCTTGCGCCTTGGCGAAGTTCGACTCCAGCTTGTCTTCGATGCCGGCGCGTCGTCTGCGTAGCGGCGTGCCGCAGACGAACATGGCCTTGCAGACCTTGTAGTATTCGGGATCGCCGATCGTCGCCTTCAGGAAGTCCTCCTGGTTCATCGCGTAGCAGCACGGCCTGGCGGATCTTCGGATTGTTGAACGGCGTTGTGCGCGTGGTTGAAGCGGATGGTGTACTGGTTGCCCAGCAGGTTCCAGTTGAACAGCTTGACGTTCTTGTCCGACTTCGAGCAGCGGCAGCAGGTCGTGGCTGCGGCTGCTTCGATCATGTCGATCTCGCCGGCCTGACGAGGGCGTTGACCTGCCTGCTGCGGGTCGGTGCATGTCGACGCCATCTCGACGCGGTCGACCTTCGACGACCTTGCCGCCGGCCAGGCCCGAGGCGCGGCTCGGAGCGCGGCTTGTAGCCTGGCGATCTTGACGTAGACGTGCCTTCTCGCCCGGCTTCCACTCGTCGTTGACGAAGATGAACGGACCCGAGCCGATGAACTCGCGTCGATCTGCGTGTTACGGGTCGGTCTCGGCGACGCGCTTGGGCATCATGAACGGCACGTTGGAGCGACGGCTTGCCGAGCGAATCGAGCACCAGGCCGTAGGGCTCCTTCAGCACCATCTGGAAGGTCTTGTCGTCGACCTGGCTTCAACTCGCTTGACGAAGCCCATGACGCGTCTGGCCCATGCGCGATCGCGTGCGGCCCAGCGACTGGATCGAGGCGATGCATGTCGTCGGACGTGACGGGCTTGCCGTCGTGCCACATCGAGGCCGTCGCGCAGGGTGAAGGTCCAGGTCAGCTTGTCGTCGCTGACGGTCGTACTTGTCGACCATCTGCGGCTGCGACCTGCGCTTGTCGTCGACGGCGAACAGCGTGTCGTAGATCATGTAGCCGTGGTTGCGGACGATGTAGGCGGTCGTCCAGATCGGGTCGATGATGCGCAGGTCCGAGTGCATCACGACGCGCAGCACATTGGCCGAACCCTGGGCCGAAGCGCCGGTGGACCCTGCGAGCGCACTTGCGGCGGCGGCGCCGGCCATCACCGTTCGGCGTGACAGTTTGACGGATTTCATGACGACTCTCCCCTGGAATTCCACGGCCGGGTTAGCCCCCCGGCCGCGAGAAGTGCGGATCAGACGATGCTTGGACGAGCGGTGTCAATCCCGAAGCGCAGGCAACAGACGCGCAAAATCCATGCACACGGCTGAGACTTAGGCGCGGGCGTGCGACATCGGGACGCGTGCGAAGGGACGCTCGGATTCGAAGGCCCGCATGGCCCTGAGAACGAGCGCTTCCTGCCGCTTCCAGCCGACGATCTGGAGGCCGATGGGCAGCCCGTCGGCGTCAAGCCCGCAGGGCACGGTGCCGGCCGGCTGCTGGGTGACGTTGAACGGCGGCGTGTAGGGGCACCAGTCGGTCCACAGCGGCCCCCACTCGGCCTGGCCGGCAAAGCCGGGCGGCGGCAGGTCGGCGCCGAGCGGAATGGCGCCCGTCGGCATGGTGGGGGTCAGCAGCAGGTCGTAGCGCTCGAAGAACTCCGCCATGGCGATGACCGTCTTCGTGCGCCGGTAGAGCAGGGCGTCGATGAGCTGCGCCGCCGAGAAGCGGGCGCCGGTCTCGGCGCAGCCGACGAGGCCGGGATCCATCTGCTTGCGCTGCGCGTCGCCGAAGGGCGCAAGGGCCAGTGCCGCGCCGGCGTTCCAGATGTCCCAGGCGATGGGGGCCGGGTCCTCGATGGGCGGGTCGACCTCCTCGACGATCGCGCCCATGGCGGCGAAGGTCGCCGCCGCCGCGGCCACGGCCCGCTCTACCTGCGGGTCGAGCTTCTTCACGAAGCCGAGGCGAGGCGAGTAGGCGATCCTCAGGCGCCTGACCCCGTCGTCGAGGCCGATGCGATAGTCCGGCGCCGGTGTGTTCCAGGCCATCGGATCGCGCGCGTCCGGGCCGGACAGGATGGTGAGAAGGGCTGCAACCTCGCGCACGTCCCGGGCGATGGGGCCGAGATGGGCGAGCTCGCCCATGACCGAGATCGGATAGGCCGGTACGCGGCCGTAGGTCGCCTTGATGCCGGCGACGCCGCAGAAGGCGGCCGGAATGCGAATGGAGCCGAGACCGTCGGAGCCGAGATGGAAGCGGCCGATGCCGAGCGCCGCCGCCGCGGCGCCGCCCGATGTCGAGCCGCCGGCGGTGCGCTGGCTGTTCCACGGGTTGCGGGTATGGCCAGTGAGCGGCGAGGTGGACAGGCCGATCCAGCCGAACTCCGGCATGGTGGTGAGCCCGAGGATGACGAGGCCCGCATCCTTGCAGCGCGCGGTTACCGGCGCGTCGAAGGCCATCGGCGTGGTCGGCACCACCTTGGAGCCCTTCATCGACGGCCAGCCGGCCACCGCCATGTTGTCCTTCACCGTCACGCCGACGCCGTCGAAGGGGCTGAGGGGCTCGCCCTTCATCCAGCGGGCTTCCGATTCGCGCGCCCAGCCGAGCGTCCGCTCCCGGTCGATCAGGGCGAAGGCGTTGACGCTGGCCTGGCTCGCCTCAGCCCTGTCCAGCGCATCCTTTGCAGCCTCGACGGGCGACAGGCTCCGCCGCCGGAAGGCATCGCCGAGGGCAAAGGCGTCGAGCTCGGAAATGGCGGTCGAATAGATGGTCATGGGAAGGCTCCTGCAGCGCAGGCTGCCACGGCCGGGCACCCGGTTGAAAGGGGTGGGTGCGGGCACCGGTCATGCAGGGCGCCGACGCCGCCTTCGCCTCGACGCCTTGATCTCGGCAACGCGCTCGGTGTCCTCCACCTGCAGGTAGCGGCCGCGCTCCATGATCTCGAGCGTGTATTCCTCATAGGTCAGGCCGAGCCGGTCGGCTTTCTCCATACGAAAGCGCATGACGTCGGCCGAGACGCTCTTCCAGGCCGCCTTGTGGGCGCGTTGCCAGTGCAGGAACAGGTGAGGATCGCCCTTGCCCCATGGCGGTCCCTCATAGTCGTCGAGAGGCGGGCCGCCATTGTGCCGCGTTTCCGGCAGGGGCGGAGGGACCGGTGCCAGGCTGGCCCTCGTCCCCTTCAGGAATGGTCTCGCTGGGCGGCGCACGGCGGATGCGTCTTTCCTCTTTGATGGAGAGACGTTCCACTATTGTGGAATGAAAGGCAAGGACGAATCGCCGGGAGAATGTCCGCAGCGATCGGGGACGACGCCCGGTGTCAGCGATCCATCAGCGCGCGGCAGAATGGTCATCAGGCCCGGGGAAGGCCATGGCGATCGGCAAGCACCGACCGCCTGCAGCAGGAAGAAGGGCACGATGCCGCGATAGACCACCCCCATACGCAGAGCTGCTGGCGGCAGCGCGCCCTTCATGTAGAACAGCGTGTAGCCGAATGGCGGCGAGATATAGCCCATCTGGATGGTGATGGCGTAGAGCACGCCGAACCAGATCTCATCGAAGCCGAGAAATTTCACCACCGGGATGAAGACCGGCACGGTGAGCAGGATGATGCCGATCTCGTCCAGCACGGTGCCGAGGAAGATCAGGATCAGCATCATCACCGCCAGGATCACGATAGGGCCCGACATCCAGCGACCGGATCAGGCCGAGCAGGGAATCGGCCCCGCCGAGGCCGGTGAAGATGGCGACATAGGCCTTGGCGCCGATGGTGATCCACAAAATCATCGCCGTCGCCTTGCCGGTATCGGCGGCGGCCGAAACCAGGGCGGCGATACTCAGCTTGCGTTCCAGCGCGGTGGCGACCAGGGCGCCGAACACGCCGACGGCGGCGGCTTCGGTGGGCGTGGCGATGCCGAAAAAGATCGAGCCGAGGATCAGGACGATCAGCAGACCCGGCAGGATCAGCGCCTTCAGGGCCGCCAGCCGTTCGCCCAGCGGCGCGGCGCCGGTAATCCTCGCGCAGGGGGGCGGCATCCGGCTTCAGCCAGGCGACCGCCAGGATATAGAGGATGTACAGCGCCCGCCAGAATCATGCCCGGCACGAGGCCGGCGATCAGCATCTTGCCGATCGAGACCTGGGCGGTGACGGCATAGACGATGGTGAGCACGGAGGGCGGAATCAGGATGCCGAGCGTGCCGGCGGCGCAGATCGTGCCGGTGGCCAGTTCGGGGCTGTATTTGCCGGCGCAGCATTTCCGGCAGCGCCAGCATGCCCATGGCGGTGACGGCGGCGCCGACGACGCCGGTCATCGCCGCCATGATGACGCAGATCACCACGGTGCCGATGGCCAGGCCGCCGCGCAGGCGGCCGAACCACAGCTCCATGGCGCGGTAGAGCTTCTCGATCACGCCCGAGCGCGACAGCAGCGCCGCCATCAGGATGTAGAGCGGAATGGCCGAGCAGGGCTTCCGACTTCATGGTGTCGAAAATCTGCAGCACCAGGATGATGACGGCCTGCGGGATTCCAGAACAGCACGGTGATCAGCAGCGACAGGCCGCCCAGCACGAACGCGATCGGCAGGCCGGTCAGCATGAACAGCGTCAGGCCGCCGAACATCAGGATCAGGATGGCGGTCGAGCTCACAGCGCCACCTCGCCACCATGGGCATCGGGCGCGTCGGGAGCGCGGAACAGCACGCGCAGGAATTCGGCGATGCCCTGCAGCGAGCATCAGCGCCAGCGCCAGCGGCACGGCGGCCTTGGTCCACCAGATCGGCGGGTTCCAGGCGGAAAACGAGGTTTCACGGTAATTGAAGGAATCGATCGCCGAGCGGCCACCGAGAACCACAGCAGGATGCCGCAGAAGGCGATGATGATCGGCAGGTTGACCAGTTCGACCAGGCGGTCGGCGCGCAGGCTGCAGCCGCTGGCGCACCAGATCCATCGCCACATGGCCCTTGAGATGCAGCACATAGGGACCGGCGAGCAGGAAATACGGTCCGAACAGCAGCGTCGCCATTTCCAAGGCCCCAGACGGTGGGCGCGTTGAAGGCATAACGCATGACGACATCGATCAGCATCACCGGCACGATGGCGTAGATGAGGCAGATGGCGAAGTAGAAGGCCGCCCGGTTGACCGCGGTCACCGCGCGGACCAGGGCCGCGACAAAAGGTGGCATCGGCCACTCCCGATCGTCAGGAGAAGCGGCGACCGGGCGGCGCCGCCGGCGCGCCTGCGGCGCGTCAGCGCCAGATACGCCGAGGCGCTTCATGAAGGCAACCTGGCTGGTCGAGGATCTTCTTCGCCAGCGGGTTGTCCTTGGTCGCCGCCTGCCAGGCCGCGACGGCCTTCGGGCGGTTGGCCAGGATGTCGGCACCGTCCAGCGTGTGGATGGTGCAGCCCTTGGCCTTGTACTTGTCGAGCACCGAGCACGTCCTGCACCACGATGTGCTGGCGCAGCGACGCCGAGATCTCGCGCGCCGCGACCGTCAGCGCCGCCTTGTACTCGGCCGGCAGCGCGTCGTGAGCGCCGACGGTTGGCGACATAGGCCGATCGGCCGTGGTCGGCTGGTGGACGCCCGGCAGGACTGACGTACTTGGCGACCTCGGCGAGGCCGGCTTCGAAGTTGGCCGTGAGGTCGCCGCGGTCGGCCATGTCGATCACGCCCTTGTCGAGCGCCGAGTAGACCTCGCCGGTGGGCAGCGGCGTCACCGCCACGCCGAACGCGCCCATGACGGCCGAGGCGAGACCGACGAAGCGGCCCTTCTTGCCGGCCAGATCGGCGATCTTGGTGATCGGCATCTTGGCGTGGATCGGCTCCTGGCCGTAGATGGTCGGCGCGATATAGACCAGGCCGGCCGGCGCATAGGCCTCGCGCGCCATGTCGAGGCCGCCCATCTCGTAGAACCAGGCCTCGAACTGGTCGGACTCCGGGAAGCCGAACGGGAATCGTCGCTGGTGAAGGCGAAGGCGGGAATCTTGCCGGCCTCGTAGCCGTCGAAGGTCTTCATCATCTCGAAGGCGCCGCCGCGCACCGCGTCGAAAGCCTGCGCCGCCGGCACGATCTGGCCGCCGGCGAACAGCTCGATGACGAACTTGCCGCCGGTCAGTTCGGCGACGCGCTTGACGAAGCGGTCCTCGAATTTCTGCGGCGTGGTGCCCGGATCCCACAGCGACTGCATGCGCCATTTCACACTGCCGCTCTGGGCCAGCGCCGGCGCGGCCATGCTGGCCGCCGCGGTTCCCGCCAGGGCCGCACCAGCGCCCAGCATCGCACGTCGATTGAGTGTCATGATTGTTTCCTCCGGTTGCTTGTTTTTATTAAATCGAATGACTGGCCTCGGGCAACTCCTCAGCGATTCGTGACGTATCCTGGCGAGGATCTCCGCCGCGCGGTCGGTCCGCACGTCGTGCGCGGCTGCGAGTTCGGCGGCCACTGTCTCGATCTCGCGCGCCGGTCGCGCCGGCCACGATGGCGATGTTGCGGGCGTGCAGGGCCATGTGGCCGCGCTGGATGCCTTCGGTGGCGAGAGCCCTCAGCGCCGCCATGTTCTGGGCAAGGCCCACCGCGACCGTCACCTCGGCCAGTTCCTGCGCCGACGGCGACGCCGAGGATGCGCAGCGACAGCTGCGCCAGCGGATGCGTCTTGGTCGCGCCGCCGACCAGACCGAGCGCCATCGGCATTTCCAGTGTGCCGACCAGACGACCGTCGGTGCTCAGCTCCCAGGTGGTGAGCGAGGTGTAGCGGCCGTCGCGCGCCGCCCAGGCATGCGCGCCGGCCTCGATGGCGCGCCAGTCGTTGCCGGTGGCGACCACCAGCGGGTCGATGCCGTTCATGATGCCCTTGTTGTGGGTGGTCGCCCGGTAGGGATCGACCGCCGCAAACGTATAGGCGTCGAGGATGCCGTCGATCATGCGACTGGCCGGAGAAGTCCTTACGTCGCCAGCGCCTCTGCGGTCAGGCTGACGCGCGCGCGGGCCAGACGCGCAGGTCGGCGAGGTTCGACAGGATGCGCAGGCGGCACGGTGCCGCCGGTCATCTGCTCGACGATCGGGGCGACCGTTTCCGCCATGGTGTTGACCGGTGTTGGCGCCCATCGCGTCGCGCACATCGACCAGCAGGTGCATCACGACGATCGCGCCGCGCGGCGTGCTGGGGAAGACATGGACCTCGATGTCTCGGCAGCCGCCGCCCAGCGAGATGAGAACCTTGTCCTTGGCATTGGCGGCCGAAACGATCTCGTCGCGCGCGGCGAGCAGCCGCATCCGCGCGCCATAGGGGTCCGTCAGGCCGACGATCTGCACCTGCGCCCTCATGATCGGCAGCGTCGAGGAGGTCTCGAAGCCGCCGCAGCCGCGGGCGATGCGCGCCATGTAGGAGGCGGCGGCGACGACGGAGGGCATCCTCCACCGGCCATGGGAACGAGATAGTCGCGGCCGTTGAGCCATGGACAATTGGTGGCGACGCCGAAGGGCAGCTCGAAGGTGCCGACGACATTCTCGATCATGCCGTTGGCGCGGTTGAGCGGCAGGGCGCCGGGCGACGACAGCAGCGCCCGCTCGTCGTCGGTGAGCCCGACCGCGCCGGCCAGCATGGCGACGCGCTCGGCCGGTTCGAGGTTGCGGTAGTTCTCCAGACGCGAATTGACGGCGTTGCGACGCGACGTGTCGGCCACCTTCATCGGCAGTTTCCTCCAGAAACCCGCATCTGGCCACGATGCCGGGCCGATGCCTGATTTTCGTCGGCCAACCGTCAGGCCAGCGCGCCTTTTCAAACAAGGGACAATATCGGCATATTGTCCGATCAACTGTACCGACAGATAGACTGGTACAATCAACGAGGAAACGGCCATGCGCATCGCCCGCGCCGAACAGATCGCGCGCAACATCGCCAAGCAGGTGGAGGACGGCCATCTGGTGCCCGGCACGCGGATCGGCTCGGTGCGCGGCGCCGCCGAGGAATTCGGCGTATCGAAAAACACCATGGTCGAGGCCTATGACCGGCTGGTCGCCTCTGGGGCTATCTCGAACCGCAAGCGCGGCTCGGGCTTCTATATCTGCCGACCACGGCCGAAGGCGGCGGCGACGACGACCGGCGCATGTCGCAGCGGCCATCGACCATGCTGTCGCTGCTGCGCGAGCAGCTCGAACCAGCACCATGCCGTGCGCGTCGGCGACGGCCGGCCGCCGGCGAGCTGGATGGAGGGCTCGGAACTGGGGCGGCATCTGCAGCGCCAGCGGCCGGCATCGGCGGCGGCGACGCATGGATCACGGCTACGGCACGCCGCAAGGCTACGAGCCGCTGCGCGAGATCATCGCCCAGCCTGCTCGATCGAGCGCTCGATCCATGCCACCGCCGACGGACGTCCTGCTGACCTTCGGCGCCAATCACGCGCTCGACCTGCATCGTGCGCCATTTCCTCGAACCGGGCGACGCCGTGCTGCGTCGACAGCCCCGGCTATTACCCGCTGTTCGGCAAGCTGCGCCTGATGCGCGCCGACGCTGGTCGCCGATGCGCTCAGCACTGCCGAGGGCCCAGACCTCGACGATTTCGAGGCCAAGGCGCGTGCAGCATCGGCCGAAGCTCTTCTTCACCCAGGCGCTCGCCGCACAATCCGACCGGCACGTCCATGGCGCTCGGCCAGCCTCCACCGCCTGCTTCAGGCCGGCCGAGCGTCACGGCATGATGGTCGTGGAGGACGACCCTTTCGCCGACATCCTGCCGCCGATGACGCCGCGCCTCGCCGCGCTCGATCACCTCGACCGGGTGCTCTATGTCGGCACCTTCTCCAAGACCCTGCTCCGCGAGCGCTGCGCGCCGGCTATATCGCCGGCGAGCCGCGACGTCGATCCGCTCGCTGACCGACGTCAAGATGCTGACGGTGGTGAACAGCTCGGGCTATGTCGAGCGGCTGATCCATAACCTGGTGGCCGACGGGCATTACCGGCACCACCTGAACCGCCTGCGCGAACGCGTCGGCCGCGCCACCAGCCAGGCCATCGCGACACCTGGCGGCCATCGGCTTCGACGGCTTCAGCCATGCCGGCCGGCGGGTACTATCTGTGGTGTCCGCTGCCGCCCGCGCTGGACGACGTCGTGCCTGTCGCAACGCGCCTCGGCCGGCATCTTCATGGCGCCGAGTTCGATCTTCACCCTGGACAGGGGTCGGCTATCAGCCGGCGATCCGCGTCAATGTCGCCTATGCCGACGACCGCCGCTTCCTCGACTTCATGCGCGGAGAACTCGCCTGACAGCGGTGCCGCAAAGCCGGTGGAAGCCGACCCCGCAAGCCTGTATCCCGGATGGCGAGGGAACGGGTTTCCACCGACGAGGTCTATCGACATGCAGCCCGACAACTGGGGCAGCCTTGCCCGCATCGGCATCTTCATCGTCTCGCGCGAAGTCGTGCCGGAGGCCGAGTGGTGGGCGATGCGTCCTGCGGGCGTCTCCATCCACGCCGCAAGGGTCGCGGCGGCGGCCCCCTGGGCGACCTGGCGCGCGGACCGGACAGGTGTGGAGCTCGCGCCGGACATGGTGCGCGGCTCAGAGGCCTTTCGCGCCATCGGGTTGAACGTCGCGGTGCTCGCTCATTCCTCCAGCAGCTTCGCCGGCGGTCCCGGATGGGACGATGCGGTGATTGAAGCGATGGCCAGGCAGCTCGCACCGGGGACCGTGGCCACGACCAACGGGCTCGACACGCGCACGGCGATGGCGCGCCTCGGCGTCTCGCGCCCCTTCCTCGTCATGCCGGCATGGATGACCGACAGGCTGATCGAGAGCGCCGTCGCCTATTATGCGGCCTTCGGCATCGCCATTCCCGCCGCATCCCGATACGTGCCCCCCGCGCCGTGGCGCGACATCGCCCCGCAGCACCTCTACGACCGCGGCATGGCCACGGCGCAGGAGACGGAACTGCTGTTCGAGCAGGTGTGTCGGGAGTGCCCGGACGGAGCCGACAGCGTCCTGCTCGCGGGTACGGGCTTTCGCTGCTCCTCCATCATCGAGAGGCTGGAGGAGCGCCTCGGCCGTCCTGTCGTCGCCGCCAATCAGGCCAGCCTCTGGCGGGCACTGGACATTACCGGGGTCAAGGCGTCGATCCCGGGATATGGCCGGCTGCTCAGAGGTTGAGGGCGGTCGGCGGGTACCCGAAGTCGCGTGTGGACGGCAGGACGCTCAATACCCGGCGCCCTCGACATCCCAGGACGGCCTGCGCCGCGAATAGCGCTGCATCATGCGTGGCGCGATCAGCCAGGAGATCGGGGCCGCCAGAGCGAAGCTCACGACGATGACATAGGGCAGGAGCGTCTCCATCTCGGCGCGCATCGCAGTCGACAGCACCAGCAGGGCACCGACGCCGAAGAGGACGCCCTGGACGACCATGAAGATCAATGCGGTGACGGCGAGGCGGGTCTTCATCACGACACTCCGGTGATCGGGAACTGACCGATCAACGCGCGCGATCCCCGAAGGTTCAGTTTGCTCTTCAGCTGTCCTTGTCGGACGCCATCCACGAGGCGATCACGGCCAGGGCCACGGCACCCGCCACCGTCGCCGCGAGACGCTCGCGCCCCTCGAAGGCATGCGCGAGGCGCTCCAGGGGCGATGCGCTGCGCCGGCGCCAGGGAGCCCACCAGCGACGCGTCTCGGGCTGCAGGAGCCCTGCAATGGCTGGCAGGGCCGCCTCGACGAGGCGGGGAACCTCGCGCTGGACGCTGGCGGCGCGGCTGCGGAGTTCCGGCTGATAGTCGTCCCAGGTCGATCGCATGCTGCTGGCGGCCTGCCGGGCACTCCGCCCGACAGCGGAGGCGAGGGCGCTCGCGGCTTCACCTGTGGACTGCGCCGCGTCCTCCGCCTTGTCGACCGCGGAGGGCGAGGTCCCGCTGATCGCTCGCTTCGCCAGCATGATGAGCGCCCCGACAAGGCCGATGCTTCCGGTCGCCAGTGTGGCCCCCAGGGAGCCTCGACGGGCCGAGGTGAGAGTCCGGACCGTCATGCTGGCGGCCGAGGACGCGAGCGCCAGTCGGGCGAGTTCATTGCCCGGCGCCGGGCGCCTCGCCCTCAGCCGCGCGACCAGGATGATGACGCCGGCGAGGATGAGGAAACCGCCCCCGATCATCAGTGCCGCGACTTCGGGGTCGAAGCTCCGGGAGAGAACCACATGCCCCGCCACGACGAAGAACAGCAGACCGATCAGGCCCATCATGCCGGCGATCACGTACAGGGTCACCTGTACGGTCCAGGCAGAGAAGACGTTGCGGGCATAGCTGGTCGCGGCGGCAAGCATTTTCGGCTCCGGATGTCGACGATCGGGACGGCGCGGCGCTTCAGCGCGTCAGGCCGAAGATGAAGCCGACGGTCGCGGCGATCGCGAGGGCATGGTACGGCTTGCGCCGGATCTCGGCGGCGACCAGCTCCTGCAATTCGCCGGCTTTCTCCTTGGCAGTATCCGCCATGACCTCGGTGTCGATGCCGACCGATTTCATGCCAGAGACGATCTGCTCCTTGGACGGAATGGTCGTTTCGTCACCCGTCGCGCGGGCGTCGCGGGAGGGCTGGGTCTGGGCGGCCATGAGGGTCTCCTTGAGTATTCGGTGATGGCGGAATGGCAACGTCACGTCTGGCTGAAAGTTCCCGGCCGCGGGGCTCTCGAGAGCCTCAGGCGGCGGGTCTGAGCGTCGGCTGCGGCGGCTGGTCGGTGGCCTCCGGCATTGGTGCGCAGAGGGCCCGGTAGCTGGACAGGACCTCGCCGATCACCAGCGCAATGAGCAGCAGCGGGTCGAGAGGATGGCGCCCACGGGACCCCAGAGCCAGAGCCAGAAGGCGAAGGAGAGGAAGACCAGGAAGGGCGAGGTGGTCAGGCGCCGGCCGATGAGGCTGGGGGTGACGATATTGCCCTCGATCGCGTGGACGACGAGGTAGACCGCGGCCGGCCAGATCGCCTTTGCAAGGCTCACATCCGAAGCGAGGCCCGCCCCGAAGATCAGCGCCGTTGTCATCGCCGGTCCGACGAAGGGAACGTAATTGAGCGTGAAGGCGAGGGCGCCCCAGAAGGGCGGGTAGGGCAGGCCGGCCACCCAGGCGAGAGCCGTGACGAACAGGCCGACCACCAGGTTGATGACGGTGACCACGCCGAAATAGGTGGCGATGCGGGCTTCGAGTTCACGGAAGAAAGTGTCGGCGATCTGCCGCACCTCGCGTCCGAGGCACATGCGCAGCAGCCGGGCCTTCATCGTGCGTCGCCCGGCGAGATAGAAGTAGACGGTCGCAACGAAGATGAGCATGCCGCCGGCAGCGCTGGTCGATGTCGCGGCGATGGTAAGCAGCGGCGCGAGATGGTCGGTGGTGGAGGCGGGCGCCGCCGCTGCGGCCTCAGGCGCGCCGGGCTGGGCGCCGCGCACGAAGCGTGCGAGGTCGAGGAGGCCGTCGAACTTGGCCCGCAGGGTCGCGATGATGGAGGGCAACTGGTCGATGCCCATGGCGAGCGGTGCCGCCAGCAGCACCATCAGGCCAATGAGCGCGCTCGCCACGGTGACCACGACCACTCCCGCCGCCAGCGGGGAGGGCAGTCCATAACGCACCAGCCTGTCGGTGCCCGGTCCGAGCACGATCCCGAGCACGATGCCGGCCGTCACCGGTAGCGCGATGGGGCGCGCAATCGCCAGCGCGGCCGTCGCCAGGATGATGAAGATTCCGAGCGTCGCGTAGCGAAGGATCGGATCGTGGTCGCCGAGCTCGAAGATGTCAGCGACCGATCCGATCCTTCGCCACGCGACATCCGTCTTCATCATCCTGGCGACAACCCGCCTGCGTGCGCGCATCAGCAGGTATGTCGACGGCAACATCATGCTCGAGATCGTCACTGATGACGCCATTGAATGCGTTATGGACTGCCCTCGGCGGCGGCGAAGTGGTCGTGTCACCGTGGCGAACGCCATTGGCCTGATGGCCTGCGCTCATATGGGCATCGATACACCATCCGTACCCTGCGAATGCGTGGCCTCCTCGACCTCGCGCAGCATCGCGGCGCCCAGCTGCGCCTGAAGACGGCAGCCAACACCGCCATCGCGCCGCTGCCACCATCGCCGCGATCGACCAGCTGCCAGCGGCATATTCATGCGATAAGATCTCTCTATCTCGCCGGGTGGCGCGATGAAGACCCGGCCTGCGCATGCGCAGGCGCGATCGCGACACTTTCTTCCAGGAATCAGCTCAGCGTCGCCACCTATCTGGTCGATCATCCAGCACGAGTCGGCGATGACAACGGCGCTGATCTTCGGGGCGGGCCTCGCTTCGGATGTGAGCCTTGCAAAGGCGATCTGGCCGGCCGCGGTCTACCTCGTCGTCCACGCGATCGAGGGCAATATCGTCACCCCCAGCCTCATCGGCCGGCGCCTGACCACCTCGCCCTTCTCTTCCTCTCCTTCGCCTTCTGGCTCTGGCTCTGGGAATACATCTCGACTCCGCTGCTGCTCATTGCGGTAATCGGCGAGTCCTGTCAGCTGCAGGCCCTCTGCACCAGCTCCTTTGCTCGGCCACCGCCTGAATATGACGAAACGACCATTCCGTCCAAGGAGCAGATCGTCTCTGGCATGAAATCGGTCGGCATCGACACCGAGGTCATGGCGGATACTGCCAAGGAGAAAGCCGGCGAATTGCAGGAGCTGGTCGCCGCCGAGATCCGGCGCAAGCCGTACCATGCCCTCGCGATCGCCGCGACCGTCGGCTTCATCTTCGGCCTGACGCGCTGAAGCGCCGCGCCGTCCCGATCGTCGACATCCGGAGCCGAAAATGCTTGCCGCCGCGACCAGCTATGCCCGCAACGTCTTCTCTGCCTGGACCGTACAGGTGACCCTGTACGTGATCGCCGGCATGATGGGCCTGATCGGTCTGCTGTTCTTCGTCGTGGCGGGGCATGTGGTTCTCTCCCGGAGCTTCGACCCCGAAGTCGCGGCACTGATGATCGGGGGCGGTTTCCTCATCCTCGCCGGCGTCATCATCCTGGTCGCGCGGCTGAGGGCGACGCCCGACTGGCGCTCGCGTCCTCGGCCGCCAGCATGACGATCAGACTTCGGCCCGTCAGCGCAGAGACTACTGAACGCGGTAATCATCAGCGGGCGCTCATCATGCTGTGATCAACGAGACCGCCCTCCGCTCAGATTCCGACTTGGGTCTTCCGCTTTTCGCGCTGGGATGCATCGCGGTGCAGGGCGCGTTTGATTTCGTGGGCGGTTGGGGGTTGATGCCGGTGCGCCGCCCGAGTGCGCTGGGCTTCCTCCGCGTCTGGCTGAGGGGCGTGACTGTGCACTCGGCAGTCCTCGCGGTGGCGGGTGCCGTGGCCCTGGCCGTGATCGCCTCGTGGATGGCGTCCGACAAGGACAGCTGAAGAGCAAACTGAACCTTCGGGGATCGCGCGCGTTGATCGGTCAGTTCCCGATCACCGGAGTGTCGTGATGAAGACCCGCCTCGCCGTCACCGCATTGATCTTCATGGTCGTCCAGGGCGTCCTCTTCGGCGTCGGTGCCCTGCTGGTGCTGTCGACTGCGATGCGCGCCGAGATGGAGACGCTCCTGCCCTATGTCATCGTCGTGAGCTTCGCTCTGGCGGCCCCGATCTCCTGGCTGATCGCGCCACGCATGATGCAGCGCTATTCGCGGCGCAGGCCGTCCTGGGATGTCGAGGGCGCCGGGTATTGAGCGTCCTGCCGTCCACACGCGACTTCGGGTACCCGCCGACCGCCCTCAACCTCTGAGCAGCCGGCCATATCCCGGGATCGACGCCTTGACCCCGGTAATGTCCAGTGCCCGCCAGAGGCTGGCCTGATTGGCGGCGACGACAGGACGGCCGAGGCGCTCCTCCAGCCTCTCGATGATGGAGGAGCAGCGAAGCTGGCCGTCTCCTGCGCCGTGGCCATGCCGCGGTCGTAGAGGTGCTGCGGGGCGATGTCGCGCCACGGCGCGGGGGGCACGTATCGGGATGCGGCGGGAATGGCGATGCCGAAGGCCGCATAATAGGCGACGGCGCTCTCGATCAGCCTGTCAGTCATCCCGTAAACACGTCCATGACGGGCAGATTCCGGGCAGCGATGTCGAATTCGTTGTCGTGGCCGCGATTACGGTGCGGCTGCTGGCGCCATGCTTCAATCACGCATCGGTAAAAGGCCTCTGAGCCGCGCACCATGTCCGGCGCGAGCTCCACACCTGTCCGGTCCGCGCGCCAGGTCGCCCAGGGGGCCGCCGCCGCGACCCTTGCGGCGTGGATGGAGACGCCCGCAGGACGCATCGCCCACCACTCGGCCTCCGGCACGACTTCGCGCGAGACGATGAAGATGCCGATGCGGGCAAGGCTGCCCCAGTTGTCGGGCTGCATGTCGATAGACCTCGTCGGTGGAAACCCGTTCCCTCGCCATCCGGGATACAGGCTTGCGGGGTCGGCTTCCACCGGCTTTGCGGCACCGCTGTCAGGCGAGTTCTCCGCGCATGAAGTCGAGGAAGCGGCGGTCGTCGGCATAGGCGACATTGACGCGGCTGATAGCCGGCCCTGAAATCAGTGAGATCAGACTCGGCGCCGTAACCGGCGAACCGCTCAGTATGGCTGGCGAAACCATGCTGCAGATAACCGCCGAGATGTGACTGGCCGACAGGCCGTGCTGGCGGTCGAGGACGGCCATGCGCTGCTGGCTTCGGGCGAGGAAAGCCTGGGCGTCTGCTGCGAGGCGCTGGGGCTGACCGAGGCCGACCCCCAGTTCCTGCTCAACGCCCTGATGCGCGCCGATCCTGACCACACGCGCCGCCTGCGCGGGCTGATCGAGCGCGGCGAGGCGCGGCGTCATCGGCGGCAGGATGTCGGCGAAAGGGTCGTCCTCCACGACCATCATGCCGTGACGCTCGGCGGCCTGAAGCAGGCGGTGGAGGCTGGCGAGCCCCATGGACGTGCCGGTCGGATTGTGGGCGAGCGCCTGCGTGAAGAAGAGCTTCGGCCGATAATGCACCGCCTTGGCCTCGAAATCCTCGAGGTCTGGCCCCTCGGCAGTCCTGAGGATCGGCACCAGCGTCGCGCCCATCAGGCGCAGCTTGCCGAAGAGCGGGTAGTAGCCGGGGCTGTCGACGAAGACGGCGTCTCCCGGTTCGAGGAAATGGCGGACGATGAGGTCGAGCCCGTGGTTGGCGCCGAAGGTCAGCAGCACCTCCGCCGAGGTGGCGGGGATCGAACGCTCGATGAGCAGGTGGGCGATGCGCTCGCGCAGCGGCGCAAACCCCTGCGGAGCGCCGTATCCGTGCTCACATCTCGCCGCCGCCGAGGCCCGGGCACGCAGGTCTGAGAAACCGGCGCAGTTCCGATCCCTCCATCCAGCTCGGCGGTGGCCGGCCGTCACCGGCTGCCGGACGGAATGGTAAGCTGGTCGAGCTGCTCGCGCAACAGGGAGAGATGGTCGATGGCGGCTGCGACATGGGCCGGCCGTACCTCGACGCCGCGCCGGCGTGGCACCGCCGCCTAGAAGCCGGATCCCGCCACGCGGCCTCCCAGCGCCCCGGAGGCGTTACCAGCCGGTCATGGGCTTCCACCACGGTGTTCTTGGACACGCCATATTTCCTGCGCGGCTGGCCCGCGCCGAGGCGATGCGCCGGCCGGGGGGAAGGTGGCCTTCCTCGGCTCAGCCTGAGGATGATCGCGGCGATCTGTTCCGAGCGGAGTCGTGCGCAGTGCCAACTGTACCCAAATCCAGTAGACTGGCGCAGTTAGGCAGACGATAGGCCGCAGACTGTACCTGCTGTGAGATCGCGCGGACTGGCCCAAACTCACACGAAAATCAAGCGTGGCCCGGCAGCGTGGCCACCGTGTGAGGAAACTGCCGATGAGTGCCGACACGTCGCGTCGCAACGCCGTCAATTCGCGTCTGGAGAACTACCGCAACCTCGAACCGGCCGAGCGCGTCGCCATGCTGGCCGGCGCTGGTCGGGCTCACCGACGACGGGCGGGCGCTGCTGTCGTCGCCCGGCGCCCTGCCGCTCAGCCGCGCCAGTAACGGCATGGTCGAGATATGTCGTCGGCACCTTCGAGCTGCCCTTCGGCGTCGCCGCCAATTTCCAGGTCAACGGCCGTCGACTATCTCGTTCCCATGGCGGTGGAGGAGCCACTCCGTCGTCGCCGCCGCCTCCTACATGGCGCGCATCGCCCGCGGCTGCGGCGGCTTCGAGACTCATCCTCGACGCTGCCGATCGTGAGGGCGCAGGTGCAGATCGTCGGCCTGACGGACCCCTATGGCGCGCGGATGCGGCTGCTCGCCGCGCGCGACGAGATCGTTTCGGCCGCCAATGCCAAGGACAAGGTTCTCATCTCGCTGGGCGGCGGCTGCCGAGACATCGAGGTCCATGTCTTCCCCAGCACGCCGCGCGGCGCGATCGTCGTGATGCACCTGCTGGTCGATGTGCGCGACGCCATGGGCGCCAACACCGTCAACACCATGGCGGAAACGGTCGCCCCGATCGTCGAGCGGGTGACCGGTGGCACCGTCCGCCTGCGCATCCTGTCCAACCTCGCCGACCTGCGCATCGCCCGCGCCCGCGTCAGCCTCACCCCTGAGGCGCTGGCGACGTCGGAGTTCTCCGGCCAGCGGATGATCGACGGCATCCTCGACGCCTATACGTTTGCGGCGGTCGATCCCTACCGGGCGACCACCCACAACAAGGGCATCATGAACGGCATCGGTCCGGTCGTGGTGGCCACCGGCAACGACTGGCGCGCCATCGAGGCCGGCGCCCATGCCTATGCGGCCCGCTCCGGGCACTACACCTCGCTGACCACGATGGGAGCTCTCCGCCGGCGGCCGGCTCGTCGGCACGCTGGAAGATGCCGATGGCGCTCGGTCTCGTCGGCGGCGCGACGAAGACCCATCCCCTTGACCCAGCTGTCGCTGAAGATCCTCGGCGTCCAGTCGGCGCAGGAACTGGCCGAGGTGACGGTCGCGGTGGGCCTTGCCCAGAACATGGCGGCGCTGAGGGCTCTCGCCACCGAAGGCATCCAGCGCGGCCACATGGCCCTGCACGCCCGCAACATCGCCATCGTCGCCGGCGCGACCAGGCCGGAAGGTCTGAGACAGTGGCCGCCGAACTCGCAGCCGCGCACGACGTGCGGACCGACCGCGCGAAGGAAATTCTGGCCCGGCTCCGTCAGGCCTGACCAGCGCATGCCGAGCGCGCCCTGACGCGCGTCTCCGTTCAGAACCGCAACAATCCTGCCGGAAGACATGACACTCGATCGACGCATTGTCCTGGAGGGCGCGGCCGTCGCCGCCGCGGCCACCGGCCTCGCCGCTCCGGCGCTCGCCCAGAGCCAGGTGAAATGGCGCATGCAGGCGCTGTGGGACCCGGGCACGACGCCGCAGAATCGAGGAGCGCTTCGTCAAGCGCGACGGCGAGCCGGCCGGCGGCAAGTTCACCATCGACCTCTTCGCCGGCGGCCAGATCGTCCCGGCGGCCCAGGCCTTCGACGCGGTGCGCGGCGGCGCCTCCGGGCTGACGAAGACCTTCGACGGCTACGAGGCCGGCAAGATCCCGGCCACCGCCAACACCGCGACGCATTCCCTTCGGCGTCCCGGAGTCCGACCGAGGTCGCAGGCCTGGTTCTGCGAGACCGCCGGACCTGCAGAATGGCGCGCTGAGGCCTATGCGCCCGCGCGGGCTCGGCTATGTCGCGCCGACCATCTACGGCCAGGTGGCCGATCCACTCGAAGGTGCCGAGCACCGGTGATCGCCGACCTCGCACGGCACGAAGGGCCGCTTCGTCGGCCTCGCCGCCGCAGTCATGGCCGCCTTCGGCGTCTCGGTCTCCCCGCTGCCCACCGGCGAGGTCTATTCGGCGCTCGACAAGGGCGTCATCGACGGCGCCGACCGCGGCGACCTGACCGCCAACTTCGACGCGGGTCTCGCCGAGGTCGCCAAGCACGTCGTCCTGCCGGGCGATCCCGCCAGCCGACCGCGGCGACGGCTCTATGTCGCCAGACCGTCGCGCTCACGACGCGCTGCCGGCCGAGCGCAAAGGCGGCGCTG
The DNA here is from genome assembly GCA_965284145.1 of Phreatobacter sp. Lineage (GTDB taxonomy): Bacteria > Pseudomonadota > Alphaproteobacteria > Rhizobiales > Phreatobacteraceae > Phreatobacter. Next base: position 22,127 of record CBDIRH010000003.1, on the reverse strand, counting down.
ACGGTCGCGGCCCGCGAGATCTCCGCCAGCCTGCGCCAGCACATCCTCGTCACCAGGACGTGCTCGTCCTCGGCAAGTGCAAGGCCAAGGGCTGCGCCATCCACACGCTGGACGGTGCCGACATCCTGGCCAGCCGCCCGAAGGCCGTCGCGGCCTGGCAGGCGGCGACCAAGGACAACCCGCTGGCGAAGAAGATCCTCACCAGCCAGATCGACTTCATGAAGCAGCTCGGCGCTCTCTCCTGACGCCTGTCACGGCGGCCGGGCGTCACCGCCCGGCCGCCGCCTTGCCGGCCTGCGAAGCCCGAGCAGCCGGACGTGCCGCCGATCATCAGCGCCTTCACGCGCGCCGTCACCGCGCTGAACCGGGCGGCATTCCATCTCGCCGCGCTCTCCATCTACGCCATCGTGCCGGTCATGCTGATCGACGTGGTCATGCGCTACGTCTTCAACACGCCGACGGTCTGGGCGATGGAACTCGCAGTCCTCATCTTCGGCCCCTATTTCCTGCTCGCCGGCCCCTATGTCCTGCACCTCAAGGGGTCACGTGGCCATCGACATCATCCGCCAGCGCCTGTCGCCGGCCGCCGGCAGGGTGATGGACCTGGTCAACATGCCCGTCATCATCGCCTTCGCCGCCATCCTGCTCTGGTACTCCTGGCCGCTCGCCGACGACTCGTGGAACTACGGCGAGACGTCCGGCTCGGCTCTTGCGCAGCCCGCCGATCTGGTGGACCGAAGGCGGCGGTGCCCCTGTCTCTGGCGCTCGTGCTCGCGCAGGCGGCGGCGGCATTTCTCCGGTTGCTGTTCCGCGACCCCAGCTATGAGGCGGTCGCGTCATGACGCCGGCACTTTCGTCCACCGCCATCCTCGTCATCATGTTCGGCGGTCTCACGCTGTTCATGATGACGGGACTGCCCATCGCCTTCGTGCTCGGCGGGCTGTCGCTGGTCATCACCGTCACGCTGTGGAACCCGCAGGCGGTCGTCATCCTCGTCCTGCAGATCTTCGACACGATGAAGTCGGAGGCGTTGCTCGGCATCCCGCTCTACATCCTGATGGCGGCGCTGCTGTCGCGCTCGGGCGTCATCGAGAAGCTCTACCGCGCCATGGAGCTGTGGTTCGGCCGCCTGCGCGGCGGGCTCGCCATCGGCACCGTGGTGATCTGCGTCATCATGGCGGCGATGACCGGCGTCGTCGGCGCTGCCGTGACCGCCATGGGCCTCCTCGCCCTGCCGGAGATGCTGCGGCGGCGCTATTCGCCGGAACTCGCCACAGGCACGATCTGCGCGGCCGGCACGCTCGGTATCCTCATCCCGCCGTCGGTGCTGACCATCGTCTATGCGGTGACCGCGCAGGTCTCCATCGGCAAGATGCTGATGGCGGGCATCGTCCCCGGCCTGATCCATCGCGGCGCTCTACATCGGCTACATACATCGTCGTGTCCTGGCTGAAGCCCGGAGCCGGCACCGCTCGCCGACGACACCGGCGACGTGCCGCCGAAAGAGAAGCTGGCCGCCCTCAAGTCGCTCATCCCTGCCGACCTTCATCATCGTGATGATCCTTGGTTCGATCTTCTTCGGCATCGCCACGCCGACGGAGGCTGCCGCCGTCGGCGTCCTCGGCGCCGTCATTGCCGCGGCGATGGAGAAGCGGCTGACGCAGGAGGCCCTCGTCTCCTCCGCCATCGACACGGCGAAGGCGACGGCGATGATCCTGTGGATCACCATCGGCGCCAAGGCCTATGTCTCGATCTTCACCGGCCTCGGCGGGGCCGACACCCTGCTCGGCCTGATCAAGTCGCTGGACGTCGCGCCCATCGTCATCCTGCTGGTGATGATGGCGATCCTCATCTTCCTCGGCACCGTGCTCGGCGAGATCGGCATCATCCTAGCTCGCCGTCCCTGTCTTCATTCCGGTGAGTGAAGTTCCTCGGCTTCGGCGAGATCTGGTTCGGCGTGCTCTACGCCATCACCGGCCAGATGGGGTACATCTCGCCGCCCTTCGGCTACACGCTGTTCTACATGAAGGGCACCCTGCCGCCGCACCTCTCGATGGGGGCGGTCTATCGCGGCATCGTGCCCTTCTTCCTGCTGCAGCCGGTCGGTCTTGCCATCGCCATGGCCTTCCCCGGGCTGATGACGATCCTGCCCACGCTGATCGATCGCTGACGCCGGGCGTCGTCCCCGATCGCTGCGGGCATTCTCCCGGCGATTCGTCCTTGCCTTTCATTCCGCAATAGTGGAACGTCTCTCCATCAAAGAGGAAAGACGCATCCGCCGTGCGCCGCCCAGCGAGACCATTCCTGAAGGGGACGAGGGCCAGCCTGGCACCGGTCCCTCCGCCCCTGCCGGAAACGCGGCACAATGGCGGCCCGCCTCTCGACGACTATGAGGGACCGCCATGGGGCAAGGGCGATCCTCACCTGTTCCTGCACTGGCAACGCGCCCACAAGGCGGCCTGGAAGAGCGTCTCGGCCGACGTCATGCGCTTTCGTATGGAGAAAGCCGACCGGCTCGGCCTGACCTATGAGGAATACACGCTCGAGATCATGGAGCGCGGCCGCTACCTGCAGGTGGAGGACACCGAGCGCGTTGCCGAGATCAAGGCGTCGAGGCGAAGGCGGCGTCGGCGCCCTGCATGACCGGTGCCCGCACCCACCCCTGTCAGCCGCGGTGCCCGGCCGTGGCAGCCTGCGCTGCAGGAGCCCTCCCGTGACCATCTATTCGACCGCCATTTCCGAGCTCGACGCCTTTGCCCTCGGCGATGCCTTCCGGCGGCGCAGCCTGTCGCCCGTCGAGGCTGCACAGGATGCGCTGGACAGGGCTGAGGCGAGCCAGGCCAGCGTCAACGCCTTCGCCCTGATCGACCGGGAGCGGACGCTCGGCTGGGCGCGCGAATCGGAAGCCCGCTGGACGAAGGCCGAGCCCCTGCAGCCCCTTCGACGGCGTCGGCGTGACGGCGACGGACGACATGGCGGTGACAGCTGGCCGTCGATGAAGCCCTCCAAGGTGGTGCCGACCACGCCGATGGCCTTCGACGCGCCGGTAACCGCGCGCTGCAAGGATGCGGGCCTCGTCATCCTCGGCGCTCACCACCATGCCGGAATTCGGCTGGATCGGCCTGTCCACCTCGCCGCTCGTCAGGCCATACCCGCAATCCCGTGGAACAGCGAGCGCACCGCCGGCGGCTCGACATCCGGCGCCGCGGCGGCGGCGCTCGGCATCGGCCGCTTCCATCTCGGCTCCGACGGTCTCGGCTCCATTCGCATTCCGGCCGCCTTCTGCGGCGTCGCCGGCATCAAGGCGACCTACGGCCGCGTACCGGCCTATCCGATCTCGGTCATGGGCGAGCTCGCCCATCTCGGCCCCATCGCCCGGGACGTGCGCGAGGTTGCAGCCCTTCTCACCATCCTGTCCGGCCCGGACGCGCGCGATCCGATGGCCTGGAACACACCGGCGCCGGACTATCGCATCGGCCTCGACGACGGGGTCAGGCGCCTGAGGATCGCCTACTCGCCTCGCCTCGGCTATCGTGAAGAAGCTCGACCCGCAGGTAGAGCGGGCCGTGGCCGCGGCGGCGGCGACCTTCGCCAGCCATGGCGTCGGCGCCATCGTCGAGGAGGTCGACCCGCCCATCGAGGACCCGGCCCCGCATCGCCTGGGACATCTGGAACGCCGGCGCCGCGCTGGCCCTTGTCCGCCCTTCGGTCGCCGCGGAACAGCGCCAGCAGATGGATCCCGGCCTCGTCGGCTGCGCCCGAGACCGGCGCCCGGCTTCTCGGCGGCCGCAGCTCATCGACGCCCTGCTCTACCGGCGCACGAAGACGGTCATCGCCATGGCGGAGTTCTTCGAGCGCTACGACCTGCTGCTGACCCCCACCATGCCGACGGGCGCCATTCCGCTCGGCGCCGACCTGCCGCCGCCCGGCTTTGCCGGCCAGGCCGAGTGGGGGCCGCTGTGGACCGACTGGTGCCCCTACACGCCGCCGTTCAACGTCACCCAGCAGCCGGCCGGCACCGTGCCCTGCGGGCTTGACGCCGACGGGCTGCCCATCGGCCTCCAGATCGTCGGCTGGAAGCGGCAGGAAGCGCTCGTTCTCAGGGCCATGCGGGCCTTCGAATCCGAGCGTCCCTTCGCACGCGTCCCGATGTCGCACGCCCGCGCCTAAGTCTCAGCCGTGTGCATGGATTTTGCGCGTCTGTTGCCTGCGCTTCGGGATTGACACCGCTCGTCCAAGCATCGTCTGATCCGCACTTCTCGCGGCCGGGGTGGCTAACCCGGCCGTGGAATTCCAGGGGAGAGTCGTCATGAAATCCGTCAAACTGTCACGCCGAACGGTGATGGCCGGCGCCGCCGCCGCAAGTGCGCTCGCAGGGTCCACCGGCGCTTCGGCCCAGGGTTCGGCCAATGTGCTGCGCGTCGTGATGCACTCGGACCTGCGCATCATCGACCCGATCTGGACGACCGCCTACATCGTCCGCAACTACGGCTACATGATCTACGACACGCTGTTCGCCGTCGACGCCAAGGGTCAGGTGCAGCCGCAGATGGTCGACAAGTGCACCGTCAGCGACGACAAGCTGACCTATACCTTCACCCTGCGCGACGGCCTGATGTGCCACGACAGCCAGCCCGTCACGTCCGCCGACATGCATCGCCCTCGATCACGTCGCTGGGCCGCTCGCGATCCGCTCGGCCAGACCGTTCATGGGCTTCGTCGACGACGATGGACGCCAACGACCGCCAAGACCTTCGAGATCAAGCTGACGGAAGCCACCGGCCTCCTGCTCTTCGCCCTCGGCAAGCCGTCGTCCAACGTGCCCTTCATGATGCCGAAGCGCGTCGCCGAGACCGACCCGAACACCCAGATCACCGAGTTCATCGGCTCGGGACCGTTCATGTTCGTCCGCGACGAGTGGAAGCCGGGCGACAAGGCCGTCTACGCCAAGTTCGCTGGCTACAAGCCGCGCTCCGAGCCGGCCTCGGGCCTTGCCGGCGGCAAGGTGGCGAAGGTCGATCGCGTCGAGTGGCGCGTCATCACCGACCAGCAGCAGGCGATCAACGCCCTGCAGGCCGGCGAGATCGACATCATCGAAGCGCCCAGCCATGACCTGCTGCCGCTGCTGAAGTCGGACGACAACGTCAAGCTGTTCAACTGGAACGTGCTGGGCAACCAGTACACCATGCGCTTCAACCACACGACGGCGCCGTTCAACAATCCGAAGATCCGCCAGGCGGTGCTCTACGCGCTGAACCAGGAGGACTTCCTGAAGGCGACGATCGGCGATCCCGAATACTACAAGGTCTGCAAGGCCATGTTCGTCTGCGGTTCGCCGCTCGAGACGATGGCCGGCATGGAAGACAAGCTGGAGTCGAACTTCGCCAAGGCGCGGCAGCTCCTGCAGGAAGCAGGCTACAACCGCGAGCCGGTGGTGCTGCTGCACTCGACCGACCTGCAGGTGCTCACCAACCTCGCCCCTGTCGCCAAGTCGCTCCTCGAGCGTGCCGGCTTCGTCGTCGACATGCAGTCCATGGACTGGCAGACGGTCGTCGCCCGCCGCGTGAAGCGCGATCCGCCGACGCAGGGTGGCTGGAGCGCCATGCTGACCTCGTGGGTCGCTGCCGACATCCTCAACCCGGTGATGGCCGGCTTCTTCAACGCGTCCGGCGACAAGGCGGCCTTCGGCTGGCCGACCGATCCGGAGATCGAGACGCTGCGTGCCCGCTATGCCCGCGCCAACACGGCGGCCGAGCAGAAGCAGATCGCCGAGGCGGTGCAGCGGCGCGTGTCGGAGGCCCCGACCCACGTCCACCTGGGACAGTGGTACTCGCCGGGCGCCCACCGCAAGAACATCTCGGGCTGGCTGGAAGCCCCCGCCCCGGTGTTCTGGAACATCGAGAAGGGCCGCGGCGCATGAGGAATTGACAACCGGCGGCCGGGTCCTCCCGGCCGCCGCCTTTCCCGTTGCAGTCAGGCCTAACCTATTATGATATCGTATATTCTTCGACGCCTTGCGGCGACCGTCCCCGTCTTGTTCACCGTCGCGGTGATGGTGTTCCTGATGCTGCGCCTGACGGCCGCCGGCGACCGCCGCCGCGACCACTGCCGGCGACAATGCCACCACCCAGCAGATCCTCGACATCCGCACCCGGCTCGGCCTCGAGCAGCCCATTCTCCAGCAGTTCTTCATCTGGCTCGGCGGTCTCCTGCGGGGCGAGCTTGGCGAGAGCTTGCTGACTTCCGCAAGACGGTGTTCGAGCTGATCTCCGAGCGCATCGAGCCGACCCTGTCGCTCGCTTTCCTCACCATCGTCCTCGCGGTCCTCATCGCCATCCCGCTCGGCGTCATCGCCGCCTACAAGCAGGGGACCTGGATCGACCGCATCGTCATGGGCTTTTCGGTCATCGGCTTCTCGGTGCCGGTCTTCGTCATCGGCTATCTGCCTGATCTACGTCTTCGCCATCAAGCTCGGCTGGCTCCCGGTCCAGGGATACCAGCGTATCGGCAACGGCATCTGGCCGTGGCTCGCGCGCACTGGTGCTGCCGTCGCTGACCGCGCTGTCCGTCATGCTGATCTGGCGCTGATCACCCGCTGACCGTCGCGTGCTGGAGGTGCTGTCCGAGGACTACATCCGCACCGCCCGCGCCAAGGGCCGCAGACGGAACGTGAAGGTGCTGTTCCAGCATGCGCTGAAGCAACGCCGCCGTGCCGATCGTCACCGTGGTGGGCATCGGCGTCGCGCTGCTGATCGGCGGCGTCGTGGTCACCGAGAGCGTCTATTCGATCCCCGGCCTCGGCCGCCTGACGGTGGACGCCGTGCTCGCGCGCGACTTCTCCGATCATCCAGGCCGATCATCCTCGCTGTTCTCGGTCGTCTACGTCCTGATCAACCTGCGTCGATCGACATCACGATCCGTTCGATCCGAGGATCCGCTATTGACCGCCCCTGCCTCCTCCGAACCGCTGCCGGCCGCCGACGCGCCCGTCGCGGCGGCCCGCCAAGCCGACGAGCCTGTGCGCAAGCTGTTCCGCAACACGATCCGTCATCATCGGGCTGCCGATCCTGCTGGTCATGCTTCATCGGCCTGGTCGCGCCCTGATCGCCACTCCGACGCGCATCGACCCCGCGGCACGCAACCAGCTTCCGGCACGGCGAGAGCAGCGTGCGCCTCGACGACGGAACGCGGGCGACCGTCAAGCACTACATGGGCACCGACACGCCTCGGCCGCGACGTCTACTCCCGCGTGCATCTACGGCGCCCGGGTGTCGATCTTCGATCGGCGTCGCGGTCGCCATCCTCTCCGTCAGCCATCGGCACTCGTCATCGGCATGGCGGCCGGCTACATCCGCTGGCTCGACGGCATCATCATGCGCGATCATGGACGGTTTGATGGCGATTCCGGGCATCCTGCTCGCCATCGCAGTGGTCTCGCTGTCTCGGGCGCCGGACCTGATCACCGTCATCATCGCCATCGTCGTGCCCGAAGTGCCGCGCGTCGTGCGCCTGGTGCGCGTCGGTGGTGCTGTCGGTGCGCGAGGAGCCCTATGTCGAGGCGCGCCATCATCGGTCGGCACGCCGACCTGGGTGCTGATGTTCCGCCACATCCTGCCCAACACCATCGCGCCGCTGATCGTGCAGGGCACCTTCATCTGCGCCTCGGCGATCCTGGTCGAGGCCATCCTGTCCTTCCTCGGCATCGGCATCCCGCCGGAGATCCCGACCTGGGGCAACATCATGGCCGAAGGGCCGCCACGCTGTTCCGCGTCGTTCCCGCACAACATCCTCTATCCGGGCATCTTCCTCGCCCTCACCGTGCTCGCCGTCAACATGCATCGGCGACGGGCTTGCGCGACACGCTCGATCCGAAAATGGCAGAAGTCTGACGGTCCATGAGCGCCGCCGAGTCCGTCTGACAGTCAAGCAACCTGACGGTCGACCCTGCCCAAGGGTGCCGACCGCAGAGCATGCCGTGGAGAAGCGTCAGCTTCACGGTCATTCCCGGCGAGATCGTCTGCGTCGTGCGGCGAGTCCGGCTCGGGCAAGTCCGGTCATCGCTCGCACGCCGTCACCGGCCTGCTGGCCAAGGCGCTGCAAGCCAGCTCGGCGAGATCCTGCTGCAGGGCGAGAACATCCTGTCGGCCAGCGACGGACCGGCTGCGCGAGCTGCGCGGCACGCGCATGTCGATGATCTTCCAGGAGCCGATGACGGCGCTCAACCCGGTCGTCACCTGCGGCGAGCAGATCGACGAGGTGCTGCGCATCCATACCGACCTCGGCGCCGACCGAGCGCAAGGAGAAGGTTCATGGCGGTCCTCGAGCCGCGTCCGCCTGCCCGAGTCCGGCGAAGTGTACGACGCCTACCCGCACCAGCTCTCCGGCGGCCAGCGCCAGCGCATCATGATCGCCATGGCGCTGGTGCTCGATCCGGCGCCTGCTGATCGCCGACGAGCCGACCACCGCGCTCGACGTGACCACGCAGGCGCAGATCCTGAAGCTGATCGCCGAGCTGCAGGAGCGCCGCGGCACCGGCGTGCTGTTCATCACCCACGATTTCGGCGTCGTCGCCGAGATCGCCCATCGCGTTGCCGTGCTGCGCTGGGGCGAGCTGGTGGAGATGGGACCGACCGAGCAGATCCTGTCGCGCCCGCAGCAGGGCTACACCAAGATGCTGATCTCTTCGGTGCCGTCGATCCATCCGCAGCACCGCCGGCGCGCGCGAAGCGACGGCATCACGGTGCTGCGCGACCGAGAAGCTCGGCAAGATCTACTCGGGCAGCGGCTTCTTCCAGAAGGCGCGCGTGGTGAAGGCCGCAGTCGGACGTCGAGTCCGCATCCGCAGGGCGAGACCCTCGGCATCGTCGGTGAATCCGGCTCGGGCAAGTCGACGGTGGCGCGCTGCATCGCCCGCCTGATCGAGCCGACCTCGAGCGGCAAGCGTCGTCCTGGGCGACACCGAGATCGCCACGCATGCCGGCCGCGCCAGCTGCGGCCGCATCGCCAGCACGGTGCCAGATCGTCTTCCAGGACCCCTATCGCTCGATGAACCCGCGCATCACCGTGGGCGAGTTCATCATCGAGGGGCCGATGAACTTCGGCCAGAGCGCGGACGAGGCGATGGCCGCGCGCGCAAGCCTGATGGAAACCGTGCGGCTCTGATCGCCGAATGCGCTCGACCGCTACCCGCACCAGTTCTCCGGCGGCCAGCGCCAACGCATCTGCATCGCCCGTGCGCTCGCCATGGAGCCGGAGACTGCTGATCGCCGACGAGGCGGTGTCGGCCCTCGACGTCTCGGTGCAGGCAGCAGGTGCTCGACCTGCTGGACGACGATCCGCACGCGGCTCGAACCTCGCCGTGCTGTTCATCACCCACGATCTGCGCGTCGCGGCGCAGATCTGCGACCGCATTGCGGTGATGCAGAACGGCGTCGTGGTCGAGCACGGCAAGACGACGGACGTCTTCGCCAACCCTCAGCACGAGTATACGCGGGCCCTGTTCGAGGCCGCTCCCGGCCGGAACTTCCAGTTCGCCCGGGTCGGCCTGACAATCCGGGTGCGGCGTGGAACCATGGGATCATGATCCGCGCCGCGCTCGTCTTCCTGGGCCTGACATTCACCATTCCCGCCGGCGCCCAGGGCATTGATCCTGCCATCCTGCGCGCCCTCGCCGGCTCCTGGCTCCTCGCCCCGATGAACGGCCAGCCCGGCTGCCGCGTGACGCTGCAGACCGCTGCCACGATCGGCGGTTACGAACTGTCGCTCGCCCCCGATTGCGCCCGGCTTCTGCCGCGCCTTGCCGAGGTGACCGCATGGAACCCTCATGACGGCCGCCACCTGACCAATGCTGCCCGGCGGAACGTCCTGTCGTTCCGCGAAAGCGAGGATGCGTCCTACACGGCAAGCGAGCCCTCCCCCGGCTATGCTCTGCTGCGGGCGCCGGAGACCGTGATGCGGCTGCCCATGCCGCGCGAGGCTTTCGGCGCATGGGTGCTGAAGCGGCCAGATGGCGAGGTGGTCTGCCGCATCCAGTTGCTCAACCGGCCACCGCCCGGCGGCGAGGAGAGTTTCGCGGTCAGGGTCACCGCCCAGGGGTGTCAGGGCGCCGTCACGCGTCTGAAACTCGTCTCGTGGCGGATGGAGATGCTCAGGCTGGTCCTCTACGGGCTGGACGGCGCCAGCCTGCGCTTCGTCCAGACCTCCTCGGGCTTCGCCAAGGCCCCGGAAGAAGGCGGTCGGCCGCTGCTGATGGAGCGCGCGCCCTAGGTCACGCTGTCGGTCAAGCGCAGCGACGGCCGCAGGAATCGGGTGGAGAAATCGGGTGTCGCCGTGATGCGGGGCGTGACAGGTCTGGCGCAGGAGACCCTGCCATGACCGACACGCCCGCCTCGCCACCCCCTTCCGCCTTCGCCCGCCTCTTCGCCACCGCCGGTCTCGTCCAGGCGGCCGACCAGATCGCCCTCGCCGCCCTGCCGGTGACGGCGGTGCTCGTCATGGGCGCCGGTCCCGGCCTCGTCGGCGCGCTGGTCGCGGCGCAGACCGCCGCCACCTCGGGCCGCGGCGTCGAGACCCTGCCGTGCAGGCCGCGTCCTGGTGGTCGACCGGCTGCCGCAGCGCAGGGCCACTGCTCTGTCGCGCCTCAGCTCTCCGGCGACCGGCCGATCGGCGTCGTCACCGCGGCCGCACGCCTCTCAGGAACCTACATCGCCTTCCACGGCCTCGCCGCCGTTCTCGCCGCCCGCGGCATCGGTCGCCTCCGACCTCGTCTCTTAGATCGGGCCGATGCCCCAGACCTGCCGCGCCTCACGGGCGCCCGCGCGCCGATGCGCGGATCGATACAGGCCCGCGCCATCGCCAGCGCCACGGCGCCCGGGCATCGTCGGCTTTCTCGCCACCCGCGTCTCGCCGCTTGCGGGCTACCCCCTTGCCGCTGTGCTCGTCCTCGGGGCGCTCGCCTGCGCCACGACGCTCCGGGTGGAGCCCGCAACCTCATGCGCCGGTCGCCGAGCCGCCGCTCCTCGTCGCCATCGCCGAGGGCGCGCGCTTCGTCATCGGCGATCCGCTGCTCAGGGCCATCGGCCTCTGCGCCAGCTTCTGGAACTTCGCCTTCATCGCCCTGCTCGCCGGCTTCGTGCCCTTCGCCCTCGCGCGCCTCGGCACCGACGCGGCCGGCGCGGGGCTCGCGCAAGGGGTGAACGGCCTCGGCATGATCGCAGGCGCCGCCGCCGCCCCCTTCATCTTCGCGCGGGTGCAGCCACGCGCCGTGCAGCTCTTCGGCCCGCTCTCGTCAGCCCTGGGCGCCGTGCTGATGGTCTTGTCGCCGCGCTTCGGCGGCCTCGCCATGGCCGCCCTCGCCTTCGGCCTCATCGGCATCGGCCCCAGGCTCTGGCTGGTGCCGCAGACCTCGGTCCGCCGGAACGTCGACGCCATCGGCCCTGATGCGGCGGGTCACCGCCACGATACCAGGTGGCAGATCTGCGGCATCCGGCCCATCGGCGCCCTCGCCGGGGGAAGCGTGGCGCAAGTCGTCGGCACGGAAGCGGCGACCGGGCTGGTGGCGGCGGCCTTCGCGCGCCTCGGCAACTGGTCGCGGTCGCCTCGCCCCTTGCCCGGCTTGCGACCATGCCGCATCCCGCAGCAGCGGCAGGCAGGGTATGACCATCGGGCGCTTGGCGCTGTCCGGCCTTTGGCCTAAGACAGCCCCATCATTCGCTTGAGGATCATTGCCATGGCCGTCGCCTCGCTCACCCCCGCTTCCGGCTCCTATGTGAAGGACAACGAGGAGTTCAACTGGGAGGACCCGCTGAACCTCGACGGCATGCTGACCGAAGAAGAGCGCATGGTGCAGCGACACCGCCCGCGACCTATTGCCAGGACAAGCTCCTGCCGCGCGTCACCGCGGCCTTCCGCGAGGAAGCGACTTCGATCCGCGCGATCATCCGCGAGATGGGCGATGCCGGTTTGCTCGGCATCAACATTCCGGAAGAATTCGGCGGGCTCGGCGCCAGCTATGTGACCTACGGGCTGGTCGCGCGGGAAGTCGAACGTGTCGATTCCGGCTATCGCTCGATGATGTCCGTGCAGTCGTCGCTGGTGATGTATCCGATCTACGCCTATGGCTCGGATGAGCAGCGCAAGAAGTATCTGCCCAAGCTTGCCAGCGGCGAGTGGATCGGCTGTTTCGGCCTGACCGAGCCGGATGCCGGCTCCGACCCGGGCGGCATGAAGACGCGCGCCGAGAAGACCGCCAATGGCTACAAGCTCTCCGGCTCCAAGATGTGGATTTCCAATGCGCCGGTCGCTGACGTGTTCGTCGTCTGGGCGAAGTTGAAGGGCGAGAACGGCAAGGACGAGATCCGCGGTTTCGTGCTGGAAAAGGGCATGAAGGGACTATCGGCGCCGAAGATCGGCGGCAAGCTGTCGCTGCGGGCGTCGATCACCGGCGAAGTGGTGATGGAAGGCGTCGAGGTCGGCAAAGATGCGCTGCTGCCCAACGCCAAGGGCCTTGGCGGGCCCGTTCGGCTGCCTCAACCGCGCCCGTTACGGCATTTCCTGGGGCTCGATGGGCGCCGCCGAAGATTGCTGGCACCGCGCCCGCCAGTATGGTCTCGACCGCAAGCAGTTCGGCAAGCCGCTGGCCGGCACCCAGCTTTACCAGAAGAAGCTCGCCGACATGCAGACCGAGATCGCGCTGGGGCTGCAGGCATCGTTGCGCGTCGGGCGGCTGCTCGATGAAGGCAAGCTTCGGCGCCGGAGATGATCTCGATCGTCAAGCGCAACAATTGCGGCAAGGCGCTCGACATCGCCCGCCAGGCCCGCGACATGCACGGCGGCAACGGCATCCAGATCGGCTATCACGTCATGCGCCACGCGCAGAATTTGGAGACCGTCAACACTTACGAGGGCACGCATGACGTGCACGCGCTGATCCTGGGACGGGCGCAGACGGGCATTCAGGCGTTCTTCTGATCGCCTCACCGCCTGACCTTCACGCAGAGCCCGGCCATCGCGCCGGGCTTTGTCGTTGAGTGCCGCCGCTATCGCCGCTGCGGCCGGGCGTTCGGCTCGGTCTGGATGGACATGAGATAGGCGACGATGGCGGCCGCGCGCTCCGCCGAGAAGGTGTATTCCGGCATGGCCGGATGGCCCGAGGTGAAGCCCTCTGCCAGCGCCTCCTCCAGCACGTCCACGGGGTAGCGCTTGCTCAGTTCGCGGAACAGCGGCGCGTTGGGATAGCGGCTGGCGTCCTCGCGGCCGATGCCGTGGCACAAGGCGCAGTGCTGGCGGACGAGGTTCTCGCCGCGCTGGATGAGAACGCGCTGGCTCTGCGCCCCGGCGAGGGTCGGCCACAGGCAGGCGGCGAACAGAAGGGTTGCGGCAAGGTGGGGGAGACGGGGGAGCATGGCGGCCTCGGGCCTGAGACTGGCCCGTCCCCGGGGCAAAACCCCGCCGGCCTTGCGGTCGATCCGACGCCAGCCGCACCAGCTCCGCCGTCAGATCGGAGCGAGGATCGGCGAAGGGGCCGATGATGGTGAAGTGGTTCGCCCCTGGAACGACGATCTCCCGCGTCTGCGCCCCGAGGACGCCCCAGGATTCCACCAGCGTGCGTGTCTGGCGGTGATATTCCGCGGATTCGTCGCCGCCGACGACCCGTCACCCTGGGGCGGCGGGCGGCGTCAGACCAGCGGCGACAATGCGGCCGCCTCTCCCGCATCCATGCCCATGGCCTTGTTGACGAAGGTCGGCACCAGCGGCGCCAGGTGGAACAGACCCGATACCGGCATGGCCGCGGCGATGATGTCAGCCGCCTCAACGATGCCGCGCCAGTTCGCGGCGGCCATGCAGGCGGTCAGGTGACCGCCGGCGGAATGGCCGAAGGGCAGCACGCGACGGCCAGTACGCTCGCGCAGCACCCGAATGCAGGCGATGACGTTGTCGACGATGGCCGCGAGCTTCACCTGCGGGCAGAGATCGTAGCTCATCACGGCCACGTCGAGCCCGTGGGCATTGGCGCCGGCCGCCATATGGCTGAAGGACGCCTTGTCCAGCGCCTGCCAGTAGCCGCCGTGGATGAACAGCAGCACCGGCGCTCCCTCACGTGGCTCAGGCGCGGGAAAGAGGTCGTAGCGGTGGCGCTCGCCGGTGCCATAGGCCTGGTCGAGCGCCGCATCCGGCCGCCCCAGCGACAGGCCGCCGCGTCGCGTGCCCACCCCGCCATGATCGCGGGATGGTCCGGCACCATGGCGCGGTTGTTGTACTGGGCGTCGAGATCGATGGGCGTCATGGCAGCCGGGTCCGTGGCGAGGGGATTGTCCGCTACGGGAGCCCGGCGCACAGGCAGGGTCAAGGGTGTGGTGCGGCGGGACAGCCCGGCGGCACCGGCGTGCGGTGATTGACCGGCGGCGGGGCAGCTGACTAGGCCTCCGCTTCAACATCCACGGCCGAGGAACCGCGACCGTGGTCTCCATCAAGCAGAAGAGGCAGCGCTGGCCTCCATCGTCGAGACCGTCATCCTGACGGCGGCGCAGGCGGCGGTGGGCCTTGCCAGCGGCTCCATCGCGATCCTGGCGGAGGCGGCCCACGGCCTCGTCGACACGGCCGCCACCCTTCTGACCTTCTACGCCGTGCGCCTTGCCGACAAGCCGGCCGACGACGACCACCAGTACGGCCATGGCAAGGTCGAATCGATCGCCGCCCTCGCCGAGACCGCCTTCCTGTTCCTCGTCTCGGGCATCGCCGTCACCGAGGCGGCGCGCCGCCTGATGGGCGGCGGCCATGCCGTCGAGGCGACGCCTGTCATGGCGGCCCTGATGGTGGGTGTCATCGCCGTCGCCTACTGGCGCGTCCGGGTGATGCGAGCGCATCGCCGAGGAGACCGGCAGCCATGCGCTGGAGTCCGGGGCCCTGCATTTTGCCGCGGACATGGCGAGTTCCGCCGTGGTGCTCGCCGGCCTCCTCTTCGTCTGGCTGGGCTACCCGATAGGCCGACGCCGTCGCCGCCATCGTCGATCGCCGTGCTCATCTGCGTCATGAAGCTGGCGGCATCAGCCGCCGCACCCATCGACACGCTGATGGACCGGAGCGCCGAAGGCGCCACCGAGGCGGTGACGGAGGCGGTTGCGGGCGTGCCGGGCGTCGTCGAGGTGGACAGCATCCGGCTGCGCGAGGTCGGCACCGATACGCTGGCCGAGGTGACCGTCAAGGTGAACCGCACCCTGCCGCAGGAGCGCGTCGCCGAGGCCGCGGCGATACGCCGCCGCCGCAGCCACGGCCCGTGCGGGCACGGTCACGACGGTGACCGCCGAGCCGGTCGCACTCGACGGCCGGGCCGGTGCCCGAGCGCGTCCACCAGACCGCCCGCCGCCATGCGCTGGCGGTCCACCACGTCGCGGTCAGCGCACTCGGAGAAGCTCTGCGTCGGCCTCGACCTCGAGGTCGACGGCGCCCTCACCCTCGGCGAGGCCCATGAGATCGCCAGCCGGCTGGAGGCCGCCATCCGCGGCGAACTCGGCGCCGATGTCGAGGTGGAGACCCATATCGAGCCGCTGCAGGTGGAGATGCTCATCGGCAGCGATGCCGATCCCGCCCAGCGTCGCGGAGGTGGCGGAGAGCCTTCGCGGCGCTCGCCGCCGAGACCGGTCGGATCACCGATGTGCGCAGCGTCCGGGTGCGCGAGACCGGACAGGGCGTCGTCGTCACCTATCACTGCCGCGCCGAGCCTTCGCTGACGGTCGAGGCGGTGCACGAGGCCGTGGGCGAAGATCGAGCGCCGCCTCCTGCAACCATGCGCGGGTCGTCCGCGTGGTCGGCCACGCCGAGCCGCCCCGCGCCCTATCCTAGCCGTCGCGATCCCCCTAGGTTCGGCGGCCCCGACGATCGCAGACGAGGATTGTTTCATGCGCGGCGGCCAGGCGAACCCCGTGCGGCTCTCCGAGTACCGGGTTTCCGGACCATGTGGTGAAGACGGTCCATCATGACGTCGCGCTGCACCCGACCGCAACCACGGTGAAGGCGGTCGGCGAGATCGAGGCCCGCCCGCAGGGCCGCGCCGATGCCCCGCTCACTTTCGACGGCGACGGCCTGATCGCTCGCCTGCCATCGCCATCGACGGCCGCGTGCTGAAGCGCTGACGAATACGAGGCGACGCCCGTACCGTCTCGTCATCCATCGGCCGCCGAGCGCAACGTTTCCGCCTGACGGTCGAGACGGTGATAGACCCACAGGCCAACACCCAGCTGATGGAGCCTCTGCCGCTCCATCCGCGCACCTGGTGCACGCAGATGCTGAGGCCGAGGGCTTCCGCCGCATCACCTACTTTCCCGACCGGCCCGACGTACTGGCTGTCTACACGACCCGCATCGAGGCGGAGAAAAAGACGGCGCCGGTTCTGCTCGGCATGTCGGCGAATCCTCGTGGAGTCGGGCGACCTGCCCAGCGGCCGTCACTATACCGTATGGCACGATCCGCATCCGAAGCCGAGCTACCTCTTCAGCGCTCGTCGGCGGCGACCTCGCCGAGAGTGACAGACAGCTTCACCACCCGCTCGGGCCGCGTCGTCCGGCTCGGCATCTTCGTCGAGCACGGCAAGGAGGACCGCTGCGCCTATGCCATGGACGCGCTGAAGCGCTCGATGCGCTGGGACGAGGAAGCCGTCGGCTGCGAGTACGTACCTCGGCGTCTTCAACATCGTCGCCGTGTCGGACTTCAGCATGGGCGCGATGGCAAACGAGGGCCTCAACATCTTCAACGTACAAATACGTCCTCGCCCTGCCCGGACACCGCTACCGGCCAGGGCGAATGCGGCGATCGAGGCGATCATCGCCCACGAGCAATGGCCTTACAACTGGACCGGCAACCGCATCACCTGCCGCGACTGGTTCCAGCTCTGCCTGAAGGAAGGCCTCACCGTCTTCCGCGACCAGGAATTCTCCGCCGACATGCGCTCGCGCGCGGTCAAGCGCATCGCCGACGTGCGCCTCCTCAAGAGCCACCAGTTCGCCGAGGACGCAGGCCCCCTCGCCCACCCTGTCCGGCCTGAAATCTACCACGAGATCAACAACTTCTATACGGCGACCGTCTATGAGAAGGGCGCCGAGGTGATCCGTGCCCTGAAGGTGCTGATCGGCGCGGAGGCCTTCCGGAACGGCATGGACCTCTACCTCGCCCGCCATGACGGCGACGCCGCCAGGGTCGAGGACTTCATCGCCTGCTTCGCCGAGGCGAGCGGCCGCGACCTCAGCCAGTTCTTCCTCTGGTATCGCCAGTCCGGCACGCCCGAGGTCACCGTCGCCACGCGCCACGACCCCCGGCAAATTTGCCGTGGTATCCCGCTGGCCTTCAGACGATCAGCCCCGGCAGTATGCTGACGAGGACATTACCGATGATCGCGCTCGGCGACATCAGCTCGGTGACTTTCCCGGCCATAGCAATCGATCAATCGCGGCTTCTCGGCGCCCATCGTGCTGAAGACCGATCTAGGCCGCGCCGATCTCGCCTTCCTCGCCCGCCACGACGGCGATGCCTGCAATCGCTGGCAGGCGATCCAGACGCTGGCGACGGAGCATCGCGGCCCGTGCTCGACGGCGCCGGAACCGACCCGGCCTTCGGCACAGTACCCTCGGAAACCCGGCATCGCCCGCGAAACCGGCAGCAATGTCGACCCCGACGCCATTTTCCGCGCGCGCGGTGCTCTCCGACGGCTGGTCGGCGCTCATCTCTCGACGAAACTGGAAAACGCGCTCGCCCGCTTCGCGACGCTGGCCGAGGCCATGCAGGGCGCGATCGACCATGGAGCGGCGAAGTGACGGAGCTGGCCGCGATGAACGACCAGCGCAGCATGACCGACCGGTTCGCCGCTGGCCGTTCTCGCAGCAGAAGCCTGCGGCTGGCAGCATCGCCCTTCGCGGCGCTACTGCATTCATCGACAAGTGGCTCGCCCTGCAGGCCGCCATCCCGGAGCCGCGACGCTGGACCGTGTGCGCGCCCTTCTGGCCGACCCCGCCTTCGCCATGTCCAACCCCAACCGCCTGCGCGCGATGGCGCGGGTTACGACTTCCTCGCCGATGTCGTCGTCGACACCGACAGCCGCAACCCGCAGGTCGCCGCGCGGCTGCTCTCTGCCTTCCGCAGCTGGCGGGCGCTGGAGCCCGGTCGCCGTGACAGGGCGCGGGCGGCGCTGGAGCGCGTCGCGGCGGTGTCGACCCTGTCTCCCGACGTCCGCGACATCGTCGCGAGATCGCTGGGATAAGAGCGGGATTCATTCCTAGCGGCGTTAACCAAATATTTCCTTCGCTGTGATTCCGCGACTCTAGACAGCCCTCCGTCAAATCGATTCTTATGGCCGTGATTCGGAGGGGCTGGGGCTCGATCTCCGGGCAATCATTCAGAGATTCGACGGGGGTACCGGCGATGGAGCGCAGTTTCGCGCCCAGCGCGGACGCGCTGATTCATGCCACGAGATCGCATGGCTTCGCCAAGGCGCTCGACGCCTCGCTGGAGACGTGGCTGACGCCCTACTGCCGCCATCGACGCTGATCATCGCAGCTCCTCGTCGTCCTCGGCGCGGGCGCGATCCAGCAGATCCTCAACAGCCGCGTCGAGGCGCTGAAGGCCATCGGAGCGGATCTCGCGGTCGCCGCCTCGGCCATCGACATCGACCTCGGCCATCGCATCGCGCTGAAGGGCGGCGATGTCGACATGGCGGCGCAGATGGCGCTCGACCTCACCGTTCCGCGGATCGGTGCAAACGAGGTCGCTCCAGCCGTACAGCGCCACCAGCCGGTCGCGCAGCCGGACATCGTCGGGCCGGCGCCGACGATAACGCACCGTCATCAGCCGCTGCCGCAGCCGCTCGCGCCTCTGCGTGGTGCGGAACGACCGGGCTGCTCTGGCTCAATGGCGCCAGTCCTCATGGGTGACCGGCACCCTGTTCACCACCACCGGCCTCCTTCTCCTCGTCATCGGTCTCGCCTTCCACATCCAGACCATGCGGGCCGCCACCGCGGACATGATCAACCACAACGCCCGCGCCACCATCGACGCGGCGCTGGAGAGCGGCGGCTGCGGCCTCTGGGACTGGGAGATCGGCACCCACCAGATGTACTGGTCGGCCTCGATGTTCGGCCATGGTGCTGGCCGTGGCATTGAGCGCCTCGCGGACCGGCGCGCTGTCGCTCGGCGTCCTGCTGCTGTGGGCCATGGTCGATCGCTCGCTGCCACGCACCGCGCGATGGACCCTCGCACTGGCGCCGGTGGCCTACCTCGTCTTCTGGGCTGGCCTGGCCGAGTACGCGGCATCGCAGCACGCGCACTATTACGCGGCCGACCGCCTGCAATCCGCATCGGAACCATCTCCGGAGCCTTCGTCTGCGGTGACGGGCAATATCGTCATGCAATTCCAAGTTCCGCATTGCTGAACGGCCTCGCCAGCAGAGCAGGCGCTTGCCCGGCGGCACTGTTCACGCGCGCGGTAACGAACGGCGGCGCAGACGGCGGGCTGAGCCGCTCCAGGATAAAACGTCGAGGTCATCGACAGCCGCTGGCGCAGATCAGCGGGCAGCACCCACTCGCGAGCGGCTTCGTGTCGGTGAACGCCGACATGCCGCGCTGGCGAGACCACCGCCAGCGTACGCCTGCGCGCGGCGTCGCCGACCGCGCATCAGCGCCCTGGAGATGCAGACCAGCTAACTCGCCGAACTCGCCAAATACTCCGGCAGAGACGGCCGGGAGGGCAGTACGCAAGTCGATTTTTCGCCAGCATGAGCAAATACGCGCGCTCAATGCCGTATCCGCTTCAGAAGTGATGAAGGACGGCAAAACCGGCAGCTCGGCGCGCTCAAATATGTCAGTATGCGCATTTATCCGCCAGCAACCGATTTCCTGTAATCGCTGATCAATCCTGAAGACCAGCAGACGACAAACAGCAGCAGAGGGTACGCCGACGGGACCCATGCGCGTCGTCTCAAGATGGCCTCCGACAGAAGATCATCAGTACCGGCATGGGTATCGCCGACCGTCAAGCAGATCGCCTGCTCTTAGCGCGGTCAGGTGCCCGTAGCGCGTATCTGATCTCGGTGCGGAAAGGCCGCGGCAATCATCGCCAGGCCATCGAGGACACCGGCATCGGTATTCCGCGCCACGCCCTGCGCAAGCTCTGCAGGCCCTTCGAACAGGTCCAGAGCCAGTTCTCGCGGGATCACCAGGGGTCGGGTCTCGGCCTCGCCATCGCCAAGTCGCTGGCGGAGATGCACGGTGGCTCGCTGCGCATCCGCTCCGCGCCGGGCACGACGTCAGGTGCCACCAGACGGCAAACGCAGACGAACAGAAGGCATGTTGAAGCAGGCCGACGATACTGCGGGTCTGCACCTCCGACAGATGAGCGTCGACGTGGCCCCGGAAATCCGGCAGCTCGCCGGCGCAGGTAAGCGCTTCTTCAACGCTGCAGTCAGACATCCGCCAGACGAAGCCTGAAGTCAGCCGCTGCATCAGGCCGACCGCCGCATCGCCCTCAATGGCAGCCCGGCCTAACTGCCTTGTCGAGCGCCAGAATGTGATTGTGTCGAGGATATCGAAGTGAAAGCGCGCGCCATGGGCAGGCTGCGCACAGACGATGAACTCTGATGAATTTGCCCCTTATTTGCTGTCGTCCTCGCCCTTGTCATCGGCGATAATCGGCAGTAACTCGCCAGACACTCGCTGACGCGGATCCTTTCGCCCTCATAAACGCGACCAGGTATCGCTGGAGCGCATCAACTCACTCTTTCAGATCCCAGGTAACCTCCTTAATCAGGCGCGGAACCCGTCGGTATGGAATGCGTATGCAGCGGAGAACGCAGGCGATCGGCAACGCCCTCGCAGTCGGCGCCGACGATCATGCGGGAGAAATGAGTGGCTGCCAGTCGGCGGGTAATGATCCGTCAGAACTGCTCATGCTCATGTCGTAGAGCGGATGAAGATCGAGATCCGATCCGCGGTCATTCGCGACGCGAAACTGCCGCCGGCGACCTGCCGGAATGGCGCCGTGGGCAGCGGCGACCTGTTCGCCGCCTCGTAGGCGCGCTGATGGAGGGCTGTTCGGCAGCGGCGAGCCTGACCCGGCCTCGGCTGGATCACCAGCGCCTGGCAGAAGGCTGTTCTGGCCGAGATGCGGGTACGTCGAGAACATCTCGGCATCGACGGCGGCAGAATCCTCGCTGGCTCCGCGCTGGAAATCGGCGTCATGCCGAAGAAGGCCGGCTCCAGCAGCGCCGATCTGCGCGGCGGCCGGCGGCAGGGCGTAGTCGCCGAATTAACGCCTGCAATGGCAGGTTGATGCGCGGGATGGCGAGCAGTTCGATCATTGTGGCAGGTCAACGGCGGTCAGGCGCCAGAACAAGATCGGCATCAACGCGCTCGCGCGCCTCGCGCGCGCGCAGGCCCCCGGACTTCGGGTGCTGCCATGACTGGACGGTGGCGATGACCGCGCCCGGATCGGTGAAGCCGATGTCCTTCAGCGCCGACAGGGTCGTCGCCTTCGGCGGCTCGGGGCAGGGTTTCGAACAGCTTGGCATAGGCGGCCTCGACCGGCCTGAGCTCAGCCGTCAGCGCCTCGGCGAAGGCGGCATGATCGCGATAGCCGAGGAAGAGTGCGATGCGCTCCACCCCCTCCGTCGTCTCGGGCGCGCCCGCCTATGCCGAGGCCCGTTCGCGCCTCGCCAAGGAAATGGGCCTCGGCCAGCGCCGCAAGGGCAAGTAAGTCTCGCATCCATCCATGCGAATCGAAGGCCGGTCCCGAAAGGGGCCGGCCTTCTGCGTTTATGGCCTGTCTGGCTACGCATCGGAACCAGATGTGAAGGAAAATGCCTAGGTGGGGACATCAGGCATAAATTTGCAAAGAAATTCAATGAGTGGTTGCGCGATTGTGCTTCATTCATCCCCGGTCATCCTCTAGGGTGTATGAATAAATTCCTATAAACGGAGTGGCCAGTCATGCACCAGTTCATCGTTCCCCACCGGCGGGCATCCCTCAAGACCGCATCCGGTCCTGCGCCGGAGATCAAATGCGTCGTGCCCGACGCGCCAGCACCGGTCGTGCCGGCCGGCATTGCCTGCCGCATCGTGCGCCAGCTCGTCCTGGAAATGATGGCCAT
>CBDIRH010000002.1:0-1709912 GCA_965284145.1 Phreatobacter sp. | reverse complement strand
GTTCCTCGACCTGATCCAGGAAGGCAACATCGGCCTGATGAAGGCGGTCGACAAGTTCGAGTACCGCCGCGGCTACAAGTTCTCGACCTATGCCACCTGGTGGATCCGCCAGGCGATCACCCGCTCGATCGCCGACCAGGCCCGCACCATCCGCATCCCCGTGCACATGATCGAGACGATCAACAAGATCGTCCGCACCTCGCCGCCAGATGCTGCACGAGATCGGCCGCGAGCCGCACGCCGGAGGAACTGGCCGAAAAGCTCGGCATGCCGCTGGAGAAGGTGCGCAAGGTGCTGAAGATCGCCAAGGAGCCGATCAGCCTCGAGACGCCGATCGGCGACGAGGAGGACAGCCACCTCGGCGACTTCATCGAGGACAAGAACGCCGTCCTGCCGATCGACGCGGCGATCCAGTCCAACCTGCGCGAAACCACCACGCGGGTGCTGGCGACGCTGACGCCGCGCGAGGAGCGCGTGCTGCGCATGCGCTTCGGCATCGGCATGAACACCGACCACACGCTGGAAGAAGTCGGCCAGCAGTTCTCGGTCACCCGCGAGCGTATCCGCCAGATCGAGGCCAAGGCGCTGCGCAAGCTCAAGCACCCGAGCCGCAGCCGCAAGCTGCGCAGCTTCCTCGACAACTGACGCCCGGGCTTGCGTCAACAGGGGCAGCGCGATGGTCGCAGGCGCGAGTGGTAAGGGTCCTGACAGCAGCGGCCCTGGCCACCGACGGCCGCGCTCGCTCTTCCATGTGCCGCGGGGATCGCCCCTCTGGGGGCGCCTTGCTCGCTCGATCGCGATCTGGTTCAGCCTCATGCTCATCGGCCTCGCCGTGGGCATGGCCGGCTATTCCGGCTTTGAAGGCATGGGCTGGCGCGATTCCTATCTCAACGCGGCGATGATCCTTTCCGGCATGGGTCAAGGACGAGCCAGGCGGGCAGCACGGCGGCAAACTCTTCGCCGGGTCCTACGCCATCTTCTCCGGTCTCGTGATCGTGCTGGCGACGGGCGTGGTGCTCTCGCCCATCGTCCAGCACGTGCTGCACGTCTTCCACGCCGACACCGACGACGACGAGCGGAGGAGCTGAGCGGCCGTTTCGCCGGCACGCCGGCTTCGCCCGCTGACGCTGCTCACATCCCCTTCACCAGCGCCACGAGCTGATCCAGCGCCGTGCCCCAACCCTGGTGGAAGCCCATGGCCTCGTGCTGCGTCTTCGTCTCCGGGTCCTTGTGCAGGGCGCGGGCGGTGTAGAGCGTGCCGGTCGCGGTGGGGGTGATCTCCACCGAGCCGGTCATGAAGGCACTACCGGTGGGGCGGAAGCCCGGGCCGAGCGCATCGGTGAAGACAAGCAACCGGTTCGGAACGACGTGGAGACGCAGCCGGTGCTGTCGTTCTTCTCGCCGTTCGGGCCTTCCATCACGGTGCGGAACTTGCCGCCCGGCCTCAGGTCCAGTTCGCAGGCCGTGGTGCGCCAGGGTGCGGGCGTGAACCACTTCATGAGCAGCTCCGGCTCGGTCCAGGCCCGCCAGACCAGATGTGGCGGCACGTCCACCTCGCGGCGGAGCTCGAGGTCGAGGGTCGGGTCGAAGACCGAATAGGGTTCGGGGGTCACGGCGTTTCCTTCTTGTCTTGGGGGAGGTATTGGTCCGCCTTGAGCGTGGCGAGCAGGGCATCGAGCTGGTCGAGGCGGCGCGTCCAGAGGCTGCGCTGCGCTTCCAGCCAGTGTTCCGCTGCGGCAAGCGGTTCCGGACGGAGCCGGCATGTGCGGACGCGGCCGGTCTTTTCGGTCGCGACGAGGCCGCATGCCTCGAGCAGCCTCAGGTGCTGGAGAAAGCTTGGCAGGGCCATGGCGAAGGGCCTGGAAAGGTCGCTCACCGAGGCGGGTCCGCGACCCAGCGCCTCCACCACCGCGCGGCGGGTCGGATCCGCGAGAGCGCGAAACGTGTCGTCGAGGCTAGGGGCTATCAAAACTTAGGTCAATACCTAAGTGTTGGATTGGCTCATGACGTGGCTTGTCAGGGGCGGATGTCTCGGGCCTGATCGGTCCATCTGCGCGCGGAGAGCCCTGATGTCCCTGGAATTCCTCCTGACGACCCGTCGTGGCCTCGCCCGGCACCGGGGTCATCTACACGCTCGCCGCCGGGCTCTCGCGCGGCGGCCGGGCAAGCGTGCTCGCCGCCTGCGCCTGCACGCTCGGCATCGTGCCGCACCTCCTGGCGGCGATGATGGGCCTTGCCGCGCTGCTCCACACCAGTGCGCTCGCCTACAACCTCGTGAAATATGCCGGCGTCGCCTACCTGCTCTGGATGGCCTGGCAGACGCTGCGCGAGGACGGCGCGCTGAAGGTGGAGGCGGGGGAGGACAGGCGCTCGTCGTGGCGGGTCATCGTCGACGGCATCGCCATCAACGTGCTGAACCCCAAGCTGTCGATCTTCTTCGTCGCCTTCCGGCCGCATGTCGGGCGGCAACCAGCAGAAGGTGCTGCTCGCCCGGCTGCTGGAGACCGAGCCGACGTGTTCATGGCGATGACCTTCGTCATCTTCGCCATCTACGGGCTCTTCGCCGCGGCCATGCGCGACCATGTCATCTCGCGCCCGGCCATCATGGCCTCGATGCGCCGGGCCTTCGCCGGCGCCTTCGTGGCTCTGGGCGCCCGGCTGGCGCTGCAGGAGAAGTAGTCAGGACCGACAGCGAAAGGGGCGGACCCGAGGCCCACCCCTTTGACCATGTACTCGTCTCGGCCCGCGGTCAGCCGCCTCGGTCGGGGCTGCCCATCCTCGGGCGGTCGCCGCCGGGCCGCCCGATCCCGCCGCGACCACCGTCACCAGGGCCGGGCCGCATGATCTGTGGGCGGGGCTGTCCGTCACCAGGGCCGGGCCTCATGATCTGCGGACGGGGCTGTCCGTCCCCCGGGCCCGGACGCATGATCTGCGGGCGAGGCTGGCCGCCATCCCAGCCGGGCCGTGGCCCGGGCGGGCGCATCACAGGCGGCGGGCTGATGTCGGGACGCATCACCGGCGGGCGCGGCGGCGGCGGCCTCCAGCCGTGCGGCTGCGGACGATAGGGCGGGCGCCAGTCGGGACGATGGGGCGGACGCCAGTCGGGGCGGGGGGGCGGTCGCCAGCCGGGCCGATAGGGCGGGTAGATCACCACCGGCGGCTCCACATAGACGGGCGGCGGCACGTAGACCGGAGGCGGCACGTAGACGCGCGGCGGCGGTGCTCCGCCGTCCTCGTCGAGGAAGCTCTGCGAGACGAAACCGGCCCGGCCGCGAAAGACGATCTCGCACCAGCCGTCACTGCAGCCGCGGATATCGACAGGGGCCCCTGCCGGCAAGGTCAGGATGACGGCGTAGCCGGTGCCGGGACCGGTGCGCATGTTGACGTCGTCGGTGGTGACCGCGTCCTCCGCGAAGGCGCCGGTCGGAGCCATCAGACCCGCGACCAGGGCGCCCGCCAGGACGGACATTCGCTTCAAACCCCATTGCATCGCCGGAAATCCTTTCCAGGTGTGGCCGGTGGCACGCGCGGATGGCGGATCGCCAGTCGGCCGAGACCGGTCCACGTTCGGCGCCGACCATCGAATACCGGCCATGAACGCCTCATGAACCCCCGGGTGCGGGCGATGTTCCAGTTTGTCGCAGCCCGGCAGGCCCCTGGCTGCTCTCCCGCCATTCCGATCTCGGCCCACAGCGGCTATGAAGTGACGTCCGGGCCGGGGCCCGCTCAACGAGGTGGCGTCATGTCCTTCCTGAAATCGCTGTTCGGCTGGGGCAAGCCGGTGGCCGAAACCGAGGGCGCGGCCGCAGCCGCCGCGGCTGCGATCGACCACAAGGGTTTCACGATCACCGCCACGCCGTTCCGCAACGAGGGACAGTTCCAGACAGCAGGAACGGTCACCAAGACGATCGACGGCGTCGTGAAGGAGCACAAGTTCATTCGGGCCGACCGACACGCCTCGATGGAGGATGCCGTCACCTTCTCGCTCGCCAAGGGGCGGCAGATCGTCGACGAGCAGGGCGACCGGCTCTTCCGCTGACGGGAGCGGAGCTGACGCGATGAAACAGTCGCGTCAGGTGTCCGACATCACGGTGATACGTGGAGGCGGCACAACTACCGGCGAGTTCTCCTGAAGGAGACCCGCCATGGTCCCCCGTTTCGCGTTCCTCTCGCTGCTGATTCTCACGGGCCTCGCCGAGGCTGCGCCACTGCGGCCCTCCACGCGCCTCGAGATGTCGCGGGCGCGGCTCGAGCAGCCGCTTCCTGCCGGCAGCGTGATGGTGGTCAACCGGGGGTCGAAGCCGCTGCTCGTGTTGCAGGTGGCGGCCATCACGGCGGGCAGCTGGGGGCCGGATCGGCTCGGCAGCGGTTCCCTGCCTCCCGGTGGCCGGGGCATCCTGCGGCTGGGCAACTCTGCGGGTTGCCTCCACGATCTCAGGGCCACCTATGCCCATGGCGGCGAACTCACCCGCTTCAACCTCGACCTCTGCGCCAGTCCGGAGGTCAGCCTGACCGATGTGGACCTTGCGACGCCGCTGCCGCCGGCGCGTGAGGGGCTCGCCGTCTACCGCATCACCAATCGCTCGGGCCGCCCGGTCGTCGCCCTCCACGCATCTCCGGCTGACGGCGCGCAGCGCGGCGACATGCTGGGGGCCTGGGTCATGGCCGAGGCCATGCACTATACCGGCCGCGCTCCTGTCCCGGCGTCGTGCCGCTTCGATCTCAGGAGCGCCTTCTCCCTGCGGCCGCAGGACGCCGCCACCATGGCGGGGCTGGATCTTTGCGAGAGCCGCGAGGTGAGCCTGCCGGCGCGCGGAGCCGTAGAGACGCTGTCCCACTAGCTCTGCGTCGCGGACAAGCAAAAGGGGCCCCGAGGGCCCCTTTTCATGTCGATCGGTGTAGGTCGCCTCAGCGGGCCGTCGGCAGGCCTGCGGCCGGAGCGGCGCCACCAGCCGACGAGGGAGCGCCAGCACCCGCGCCGAACTTCGGCTTGCGGTCGGGACGCGGCTTCGGCTTCGGAGCGGCGATCAGTCCATCGCGCTGGGCCTGCTTGCGGGCAGCCTTGCGGGCGCGGCGGATGGCTTCGGCCTTTTCGCGATTCTTCCGCTCCGACGGCTTTTCGAAGGACTTCCGCTGCTTCATCTCGCGGAAGATGCCTTCACGCTGCATCTTCTTCTTCAGAACGCGCAAAGCCTGATCGACGTTGTTGTCGCGGACGAGAACCTGCATGTCGTCTCCCGGTCGGGTTGGTGTGGTCGATGCTCAGGCCGTCTTGGCCGCAGCATCCTTCTTGCGCCAGAGCTGGAAACCGAATTCGGCGATGCCGTCCTCGATCGCGTCCCGCTTCAGGCCGTGGGGTGGCTTCTGGTCACCGCGGATCACGCCAATGCTGGTCCACGGGCCGAATTTCTCGGGCAACTTGCCGCCGGCGGCGTCAGAGGCAAATCCGAAGAGCGCTTCGTTCGCCCCGGACTTGAACATGAAGAGCCTCGGACGTTCGGAGTTCATGACGCACCCTCAGTCGCACGGGCAGGACCCATGCCTTGAACAAATGACATGGAGCCGCACCGACCAGAGGAAGGTGCGGCTCCTTGAAATCCGAGGCGATCAACCGAACGCCTGGAGCGCCCGGGTGCCTGAGATCACGATCCTGTCCTCACGAACCGCCGGTACATCCGCGGCCGGCTCGCAGGAACGAGATCCGTTTGATCAGTCGACAGCCTTCAGATTGTCGGCCGACGACTTGCCGGAACGGCGGTCGGCAACGATCTCGAAGGAAATCTTCTGGCCTTCGTTGAGGCCGTAGAGGCCGGCGCGCTCGACAGCGCTGATGTGGACGAACACGTCATTGCCGCCACCATCCGGCTGGATGAAGCCGAAGCCCTTCTGGGAGTTGAACCACTTAACGGTTCCGGTCTGCATGGGATATCCTTTCGCGAAGCGAGCAGTAAACGACGACTCGCGTCACGCACGAGCAGTTCGGGTCACGTTTTGGGAGAATTTTGTCAGCGGTGCGCCGAATTTTTGCGGCGCGGGGCCAAGAAAGAACGGCCGAAACGTGAGCCTTAAATAGTCGGTTCGTCCGGGAATTGCAAGGAAGATATTTCTCTGTCTGCCGTCATGTCATTCCTTGAAGGGCTCTTCATCAGGGCTGCCCCACAATTCAACCTTTTCCCGGCGTTGCGCCTGCGCCGCACGGCTTCTTGACGAACCAGGACCACGGCAAAGGGGTGCGAAAGCATGCTCCCCGAACCGGCCGCGTCGGATTGCCACGCTGCCGAATTGCTGCATGAATCGCCGCCAGACCAGCGCAGCGGAATCGACCATGCCCCACGCCATCCGGCCGACAGACTCCGAACCGCGCGGCCAGCTCACCGTTCGAATCAGTGCCATGCCGGCGGATACCAACGCCAACGGCGATATCTTCGGCGGTTGGGTCATGGCGCGGATGGATCAGGCCGGGGGCATTGCCGGGGTCGAGCGGGCGCAGGGGCGCGTGGTGACCATTGCGGTGGAGGCCATGACCTTCATCCGGCCGGTGCGCGTCGGCGACGTGCTGGAGGTCTATACCGACGTCTTCCACATCGGCCGGACCTCGATGAAGATCCACGTGGAGGCCTGGGCGCAGCGTTTCCGCACGACGGAGCGGGAGAAGGTGACCGAGGCGACCTTCGCCTTCGTCGCGATCGATGAGGACGGGCGCCCGCGACCGGTTCCCG
Organism: Phreatobacter sp.; assembly: GCA_965284145.1. GTDB lineage: Bacteria > Pseudomonadota > Alphaproteobacteria > Rhizobiales > Phreatobacteraceae > Phreatobacter. Next base: position 1,703,193 of record CBDIRH010000002.1, on the reverse strand, counting down.
CGGTGCCGTGACGGCCGGCGCTCAGCCCCAGCGGTAGTTGAAGCTCACCGAGATCCGCTCGTCGGGGCTGCGGTTCACCGGGACCTCGTGGCGCACGAAGCTTTCCCACAGCAGCAGCTCGCCCGGCGATGTCGCCACCGACACGAAGGGCTGCAGCTCCCGCGGCGCCGAGGCCTTGCGCGGCGGATGAGCCATCATCTGGGCGTGGCGCGGGTCCTCGAGCTTGAGCGCCGCGGCGCCCTTCGGCATCGCGACGTAGAGCGTGCCGGAGACGACGCTGTGGGGATGGATGTGGGACGCATGTGCGCCCCCTTGCGGCAGCACGTTCACCCAGAGGGAGTCGAGCGCGAGCTTGCGGCCACCGAGATCCAGCGCCAGCTCCTTCGCGAAGGCGGCGACGTGCCGGTCAAGCTGGCGCGCCAGGCTCTTGAAGACGGGGAAGCGCCACGGCAGGTCGTTGAGCGAGGCGTAGCTTGTGTAGCCGGGATAGCCGTGCTTCCGGCACCAGCGTCTGCCGGCCTCGTCATCGACGGCGAGCGACCGGCAGGCTTGCTCGAGCTCGTCCAGCAGGTTGCCGTCACGCTCGATCTCGCCTCGATAGAGCCTGGTCACGAAGAGTGTTTCGATGGTTGCCATGGCCTTGTCTTGGCACCCCTTCGAACAGGGAGCAATAGAGCGCTACGCGGGGCGACGGGGGGCTGTTTCGCACCGCGCAGTGAGCAGTTGCCTTGGTATCGTCGGGGAAACCTGATATTCGGCCCGCTACATCTTCCGCGAGTACCGCCACGTCATGAGGCTTGCGAGCCGTCTCCTGAAGTTCGACGCCCAGCGCGGGCAGACCCTCAAGCGTCTGCTCGGGGAGAGCCTGCGCGCCTATGCGCCGCGCTATGCCCTCGCCTTCGTCTTCATGGCGATCGTCGCTGCCTGCACGGCGCTGTCCGCCTGGATCATGCGCGACCTGATCAACGGTGTCTTCCAGAACCGTGACTTCACGCTCGCCGTCTGGTTCGGCGTCACCGTCTTCACCGTCTTCCTGGTCAAGGGTGTCGCCGCCTATGCCTCCAACGTCATCCTGGCACGGATCGGCAATGCCATCGTCGCTGCGCAGCAGACGCGGATCTTCCGCCATCTGCTGGGGCAGGGCGTGGACTTCTACCAGCAGCACGCTTCGGCCGATCTCGTCACCCGCGTCACCCACAACGCCCAGGCCGCACGCGACGTGCTGCAGAACATCGTCACCACGGTCGGCCGCGACCTCCTGACGGTGATCGGCCTGATCGGGGTGATGCTGATCTCCGATCCCTTGATGTTCATCGTCTCCGGCGCCGTCATGCCGGTGGCGGTCTACGGCGTGAACAAGCTGCGTCGCCGGGTGCGGCGCCTCGCCCAGAGCGAGTTCACCTCGCTGTCATCGATGGTGGGCGTGGTCCAGGAAACGGTCGAGGGCGTTCGCATCGTCAAGTCCTTCGGGCTCGAGCAGCGGATGCAGGCCCGCATGGACGAAACCATCGATTCCGTCCGTCAGCGAGCCGACAAGATCGCCACCCTCGGCGCCCGCACCGCGCCGCTGATGGAGACGCTCGGCGGCCTCGCCATCTCCGCCGCCATCGTCTACGGCGCCTGGCGGGTCATTCACCAGGGCGTCGATGCCGGCGCCTTCTTCGCCTTCGTCACCGCGCTCTTGCTCGCCTATGATCCGGCCAAGCGCCTTGCTCGCCTCGGTGTCGAGGTGGAGAAGGGGCTTGTCGGCGTCAGGCTGATGTACGAGCTGCTCGATACCGAGCCGACCCTCAAGGAGAAGCCGGACGCGGCAGCCCTCGCCGTCGATCAGGGAACCGTCGTCTTCGACGCGGTGACCTTCGGCTATCATGACGAGGAGCCGGTGTTGCGCGACCTGTCCTTCATCGCCGCAGGTGGACGGACGACAGCGCTGGTCGGCCCGTCGGGCGGAGGCAAGTCGACGACGATCTCTCTGGTGCAGCGGTTCTTCGACGTCCGCAGCGGCGCGATCTCGGTCGATGGCCAGGATGTGCGCGACGTCACCTTCGCCTCGCTTCGCGGTGCCATGGCCTTCGTCAGCCAGGACGTCTTCCTGTTCCAGGGTACGGTGCGTGAGAACATCGCCGTCGGCCGTCCCGGAGCGAGCGAGGACGATATCTTCGCCGCGGCCCGCGCCGCCTATGCCCACGACTTCATCCTGTCACTGCCGGAGGGCTACGAGACGCTCATCGGCGAGCACGGCCAGGGCCTCTCGGGCGGCCAGCGCCAGCGCATCGCGATCGCCCGCGCCATCCTCAAGGATGCGCCGATCATGCTGCTGGACGAGGCGACCTCGGCCCTCGATTCGGAGAGCGAGTTCGAGGTGCAGCGCGCCCTCGACCAGTTGCTGACCGGCCGCACCTCGATCGTCATCGCCCATCGGCTGTCGACGGTCATGCGGGCGGACCGCATCGTGGTGATCGATGCCGGCCGCGTCGTCGAGACCGGCACCCACGCCGAACTCATCGCGCGCAACGGGCTCTATGCCCACTACGTGTCGATCCAGTTCGGCGCGCGCGAGGACGCGGCCGAGTAGAACGGCCGCGTCGCCAGGCGTCAGTCGACCAGTTCCCAGACCACCGAGACGCTCATCCGGAACGTCTGGTCACCGGCGGCCACCGGGACCGGTTCGGAGGATGACGCCGAGGGCGCGGCCATCCGGCGCATCACCGGCTGCGGCGCTGTGCCGCCGTGCTCGCTGATCGACAGGACCTTGCCGAGGCGGGCACCGGCCGCACGAGCGAGGAGTTCCGCCTTGCGGCGGGCGTCGGCGACGGCGGCGGTCCTTGCCTCGTCGACCTTCTGCGACCAGTCCGAGACCTGAGGCTGCAGCCCCTCGATCTGGTTGGCGCCGGCGGTGACCATGCGGTCCAGCACGTCGCCGAGTTTCGTCCAGGTCACGGATGCGCACCTGCAGGCGGTGGCCGGCGGTGTAGCCGACAACACGGGGGCGGTTGCCGGACGACTGGTAGTCGATGACCGGACGCAGCGTGAGTGCGGAGGTTGCGATGTCGCGTTCCTCGATGCCGGCCCCGCGCAGTGCCTCCTGGACCTGGCGCATGGCGCGCGAATTGCCGTCCATGGCCTCTTTCGCGGTGCGGGACTGGATCTGCGTTCCGCCGGCAATCATCGCCTCGTCGGGGGCAGCTGCCGCCTGACCCTCTCCGTTCACCGAGACCTGGCGTGGAGGCGCGGAGGACTGGGCCGCAGCGGGAGCGGCGACTGGCAGGAGGACGGCAAGTCCGAGGGCGGCCGCGAGAAGCCGTCGCCGCCCGGCACCGTCCACGATCGGCCGGTTCGGGTGGTCGGGGCCGCTGGGAAGAACGACGGACGGAATGCGGATCGGCGGCGACATGGGTTCTCCCTCGGGTCTGGCGGCGCATTGACGCCGCCGGATCGGGATGCGATCACCACATCTTGCCGCGACATGGGTTTCTTTGCAGCCATTTCGCGGCACCTCGCCGCATCAGTGCGGCACGGTGGGCCTGTAGCTCAATGGTTAGAGCTGGCGGCTCATAACCGCCTGGTTGCAGGTTCGAGTCCTGCCGGGCCCACCATCCCATCGCTTCAGCATCACGGGCTCTGTGAGCTTGTCACCGCCTTGCCGGCATTGGCGCCGCCCGACGTCTCTCGCGTTGCCTCGGCAAGGTCGACTGGCGCGTCTAGGCAGCCCGGGTCAGCGACGGCTGGCTGGTCGCCGGCAGGTTCGCAAGAGGCTTGTCGAATTCCACGCCTGTTCCACCCTCGTTCGACCAGACCACCCGGCCGTTGACGCTGATCCCTTCGACGACGAGGACGACATGCGAGCCCGTGGCGAGGTCGATCCTGTTGTCGATGCGAGCTCCCTCGGCACTGATGTCCACGACCTCGATCGGAATGCTGCGGCCATCGACCTCGATCGTCCCCGGCTCGCAAAGCGTCGTTCGCGCGGTCTTGCGGCGCTCGTCGAGATCGGAACTGATGCTCTGCAGGAAATGAGCGACGGAGCTGGTCAGGGCCTGCGATGCGGAACCCAGCATCTGCGCAGTCTCCATGACCCGCGATGCTTCGCCGGTGGTGTCGGACGCCGAGGAGGCGACACCATCGACATTGACCGACACGACCTGGCTGCCGTCCGCGGCGCGCGACACGTTCATGGCGATCTCGCGGGTGGCGGCGTCCTGCTCCTCCACCGCCGCAGCGATGGCGGCGTTGAGGGACGAAATCTCGGCGATCCGCCTGGCCATCTCGCCGATCGAGCCGACCGCGGTGTCGGTCGAGGACTGGATGGCGAAAATCTGCGCGGCGATCTCGTCGGTGGCGCGTGCCGTCTGCGTGGCGAGGCTCTTCACTTCGCTCGCGACCACCGCAAAGCCGCGTCCCGCTTCGCCGGCGCGGGCCGCCTCGATGGTGGCGTTGAGGGCCAGGAGGTTGGTCTGGTCGGCGATGCTGCGGATCAGTTCGACGACGCGGCCGATGTTCTTGGCGCCCTCGGCGAGGGCTGTGACGTCGTTGTTGGTCGCAAGCGCCTGCTGGCGGACCTCGTTGACGATGGCGCTCGCCTGATGGGCCTGCCCGGCGATCTCGCGGATCGAGGCGCCCAACTCTTCCGACGCAGCCGCGATCGTCTGGGTGTTGCTGTTCGACTCGACCGAAGCCGAACGGGCCTGCGTCGCCTGGTCCAGAGTGGTCGAAGCGACCCGCGACAGCACGTCGGCGGCCGAGCGCATCGACGAGGTCCCGTTCGACAGGTTGTCGATGACGCCGGAGACCTCGCCCTTGAACTGCTCGACCAGCATTTCCATGCTGGTGCGGCGGGCATCGTCCCGCTCGCGCTGGCGGCGAGCCTGGGCCTCGAGGCGCTCGCGCCGGATCGCGCTGTCACGGAAGACGCCGACAGCCCGCGACATCAGGCCAATCTCGTCACCGCCGTTCGAGGCCATCAAGGGGAATGTCGTGCTTGCCGCGTGCCAGTTCGCCCATGTCGGACACCGGGAGACGATCGGGCGCGTCAAGGTCAGGGCCACGAGGTAGCCGAGCACGCCCACGGCGAGCAGCACCAGAAGGGCGATGATGATGAGGTTCTGTCTCAGGGCATGGACTGGCGCCAGGGCTTCGCCTTCCGCCTGGGTGGCGCTGACCGCCCAGCGAAGCCCGCCGAAGCTGAAGGGAACCGAGGCAACGAGGCTCGCCGAGTCGCGATAGTGGACCTCACCGATGCCGGCCTCGCCACGCAGGGCGGAGGCGATGACCGGGGCATCCAGCCTGTTTTTCAGAATATCGGTCGTCCCGGTCGCGGTGAATCGGGAGTTGGACCGCATCAGCCCGTCATGGCCGATGATCACGGCGTCGCCGGAGGCCCCCAGTCCGTGGGGCGCGTTCATGACGGCGTTGATGCGGTCGACTGGCATCTGGAAGGCGAAGACGCCGATGGTTTTGCCGGCCTCGTCGATGATGGGCGTCGAGATGAAGGCGGCGGGGGCATTGTCCGACGGCGCATAGGCGCGGAAGTCGGTCAGGTGAGTGGTTCCTGCCGCCGCGGCGAGACCGTTGCGAAAGGCGACCCCGAGATCGCTGTCCCGCCATTCGCCGGTCCGCAGGTTGGTGGCGTAGTCCCGCTCCTTGAACACCGTGTAGACGAGATTGCCGGCCGCATCGAAGACGAAGACGTCGTAATAGCCGCGCTCGCGCTGCAGCCGGTGGAACCAGGGATGCAGGCGCGCATGGTGGCGTGAATAGGCCGAACCGTCACCGGCATCGACAAGTTCGTCCTTCTTGCCGGTCGGATGGGGATTGCTGTCGATGTAGAGCTGCTGGAGTTGTTCCTGCGGCTTCGCTCCGAGTGCGGACCAGGCGGCGGAGAAGCTGCGCACGGCGTCGCGCGCCATGTCGCTGCCCGCGACCAGGAGCGTGTCCTCGCGGATGACATTGAAATAGCTCTCGAGCGCCTTCTGTCGCTCCGTGGCGACGGCGGTCAGCGATTGCTGGATCATCGTCAGCGCGTTGGTGCGCGCTGCAATGTACGACGACACGCCCAGCGCTGCCGCCGTGGTCATGGCCGCACCCACGACGAGCGCGGGAATCTTGATACTCATGCGCAGTCGGGAGAGCAGCATCTGTCAATCTCATGTGGCGGTGTGCAAAAAAGACATACTCTCACTCTCGTAACAGATGGTTAATTAATTGATATTATTGACAAAAGTATAATTTGTATTATATTTTGTTCCAATGCGGCAGTTGCGCAATGTCCGGAACCTGTCGTATCGGGTGTCGTCGAACCCGGCGCCGCCGCCGGTCGAACGACGCAGCGGCTCTCTCGGAGGCTTGACGCCGATCAAGGTGGGGGGCGGGCAGGATGCCAGACTGGTCATAGCCCCCGACGTCCTTGAGGAGGCCCTCATGCGAGTTTCTCGCGCTGCCTTTCCCCTCCTGCTGGCCCTTGCAGCCTTCTGGTCACCCGCCGCGACCGCGCAGAGCACGTTCGAGGTCAATATTGACAGGCCGGGCATGGACTACCGGACCTTCGATATTCAAGGCGGACCGCGCGCCTGCCAGAATGCGTGCTTCAACAGCGGTCGCTGTGTCGCCTGGACCTATGTCAGGCCGGGCTATCAGGGTCCCTATGCCCGTTGCTGGCTGAAGACTGACGTGCCGCCCGGGATTCCGAGCGCCTGCTGTGTCTCGGGCATCCGCAACTAGAGGCGCTCGCGCGATCGCACGCTCTTCTGCCCCGGTCGCCGGCCGCTCCCTGCCATCAATTCGCTGCAACGATGGTCCTGCATCGGGTCTGCCGGGGATGGCGCTTGTCCTCGCTGTGGTATTGCAATAGGCGTTCGTGGCACGTTTCGCGCGTGCGGGGACATCGCCGCCGCCAGTGGCGTGTGCTCTTGTCGTGGTCAGAGATATTCCAGGTGCGCGATGGGGATTCGCCCATGCTTGTCGATCGTGGCGCCCTGCTTCAACGAAGAGGCATCCATCGGCGAGTTTCATCGCCGTTGCCAAGCTGCGGCCATGGCCGCAGCCTCCGGCGATTTCGAGATCGTCCTCGTCGACGACGGCTCGACGGATCGCACCTGGCAGTTGATCGCCGCCCTGGCAGCCGGTGATCCGCGGGTCGTCGGGGTCAGGCTGCGCCGCAACTACGGGCACCAGATGGCGGTGACCGCAGGCCTGGACGCCGCGCGGGGCGAGCGTGTGCTGCTGATCGATGCCGACCTCCAGGATCCGCCCGAGCTCGTCGGAGAGATGATGCGGCTCATGGATGAGGGAGCCGAGGTCGTCTATGGCAAGCGTGCCGAGAGGGCCGGCGAGACCGTGTTCAAGCGGGCGACGGCAGCCGTCTTCTACCGGGTGCTGCGATCGCTGTCGTCGATCGATATTCCCGCCGATTCAGGTGATTTCCGGCTGATGTCCCGGCGGGTGGTCGACATCTTCGTCTCGATGCCCGAGCAGCACCGGTTCACGCGCGGCATGATCAGCTGGATCGGAGGCAGCCAGGTGGCCTTGCCCTATGGGCGGGATCCCCGTTTTGCCGGCGAGACGAAGTATCCACTCTCCAAGATGATGCGCTTCGCCGTCGATGCGCTGACGTCCTTTTCGATCAGGCCGTTGCGCCTCGCCACCTGGCTGGGATTCTTTTCGGCTTTCCTCGCCTTCGGCCTGATGGCCTACAGCTCGTTGCGCTGGGTCATGGGCGAGGTCGTTGACGGCTGGACCAGCCTGATCGTCGCGGTTGCCGCCTTCTCCGCCGTCCAGCTCATCGTGCTCGGCATTCTCGGAGAATATGTCGGACGCCTCGTCATCGAATCCAAACGGCGGCCGCTCTACATCGTCGACACCATCCTGCGGGAGAGGTCTGCTGCCGGGGCGATCCGCTCTCCGGGCCCGGACCCGGCCAGCGACGAGTCACCGGCGCGATGATCCGGCAGCTGGCATCCTTCATCGGCATCGGTGTCATGAACTCGCTGATCGACGCGGGCATCTTTGCCGTTCTCGTCAGCGTCGTCGGGATCGCGCCGCTACCGGCCCATGTCGTCGGCTTCCTCGCCGGTGCGTCGAACAGCTTCGTCATGAACGGCACGATCACCTTCGGGCGCTCCATGGGCGAGATCGCCAATCTGCGGCTCATCGTGCAGTTCGCGCTGACGATCCTCGTGCAGTTCCTGTTCGCCACCGGCGTCTTCTGGGCGGTGCTCTACGCCTCCGGCATGCCCTACGTGGCGAAGTTCATATCGATCGCGCTGACCACCATCCTGACCTTTCTCCTGCTCGGGCGGGTCTTCCGGAGGCCGGGATGACCATGCGGGAGACGGCGCGTGCCGCCATGACAGTTCCGAGGCAGTGATGAAGCGACTTGCGAGTTCGGCATCCGGTCTCGTTCCGCTGGCGCTCGGCGTGGCATTGGCGGCGGCCTTGCTGCCGCTGCTGTTCGTCCGCATGCCGACGATGTGGGACTATCCGAACCATCTGGTGCGCTACTGGATCCTTCTGGGGCAGGCGGAAGGAACCCCCGTCGCGAGCATGTACCGGCCGGACTGGTCGCTCGCCCGCACCAATATCGGATCCGACCTGCTCGCCGTCGGCATCGGTCGCCTCCTGTCGTTCGAGGCCGTGACGCCCGTCCTCGTCGGCCTCTCCGTTCTGATCCTGCCGCTGGGCGCCATCGCGTTGAACCGGACGCTCTTCGGCGTGTGGCATGTCTGGCAGGTGGCGCTGGTGGCGCTCACGTGGAACTACGTGCTGACCGGTGGCCTGCTCAGCTTCCAGATCGGCCTCGGCATGGCCATGCTCGGTGCGGCTCTCGACCTGAAGTTGTGCCGCATCCCGGCTGTGGGTCGGTGGCTGGTGCGTCTCGCCGTTGCCGCAGTGATCCTCATCGTTCACGTCTTCGGGCTGCTGTTCTTTCTCGTTCTTCTGGTCGGCATCGACATCGGACCCCGCCTCCCGGCCTTTCGCGCACCCGGCGTCCTCCGGCACCTCGCCCGGCGCATGGTGCTGGCGGGGCTCGCATGCTGCATTCCCCTCGCCATCCTCGTCCTGACGGCGCCCAAACTGCCCGGAGCGCATGAACAGCTTGTCGACGCCCCGCTGTTCGGGACGGTCCTGAAGTTCCGCTCGCTGCTGTCGCTCGATCGTCTGGCGATCTTTCTCGCGCCGGTCCGGACCTACTCGCTGACCTTTGATCTGGCGACCCTGTTCGCCCTGGTGGCCGCTCCAGCCTATGCGGCGTGGCGCCGGCGGATCGAAGTGCATGCCGGCCTCTTCGGGATGGGCGTGCTGCTGCTCTCGGTGTCCCATTTCGTCCCGGAGATCGCCTTCGGTACCGGTCTCATCGACATCCGCTTGCCGATGATGGCCGGCCTCCTGCTCGCCGGCTCCATCCGGCCTCGCCTTGCCGAGACAGCGGAGAACGAACGCCTTGCCCTCGCCGTCACCCTGGCGCTGGTTCTGCTGAGAGCCAGCTTCATCGGCTACACCTGGATGGAGCGGCAGGCCGACATCCGCTCCATCGAGGCCGCCACCATCGGCATGCCGGCAGGAGCGGCAGTCCTCGTGGCCGAAAACCGTCCCACCGACGCGACGAAATGGTTGGGTGCTCCGCTTGGTCGCTATGGCGTCGGCATCCCCATCTATCGCCATCTCGGAACGACGATTGTCATAAGCCGCCGAGCTTTCGTTCCGACAATCTTCACCGCTGCCGGCAAGCAACCCCTTGAGATCCTCCCGCCGTGGAGGGACATCTCGGTTCCGGAAGGCGGCACCCCCAAGGTCGACGACCTCGACAACCCGCGAATGGCAGAACCCGACGAGTTTCCCTACCTCAGGAACTGGCGTGCCCGCTTCGACTACGTCCTGCTCATCAATGCCGACCTGCCGAACGCCGGCATGCATGCGGGACAGGTGCCCGGGCTGAGCCTCGTCAGCGACAAGGGGTTCGCGCGGCTCTACCGGATCGAGCGCCGCTCCTGATCCGCGGCTCAGGCCCGCATCCGGCGGGCCGCCATCTCGCCGATCATCACGCAGGTGAAGTGCAGGTTGGCGCGGCAATCCGTCGGCATGACGGAGGCATCGGCGACGCGCAGGCCGGCAAGGCCGCGCACCCTGAGGTCCGGATCGACAACGGCCAGCGGGTCCGAGCCGCCACCCATGCGGCAGGTTCCTGCGGCGTGCTGGATGTCCCAGGCCTCGGCAAGCATCAGCGTATCGAGTTCGTCGTCGGGGAGGCCAGCCGCCTCGGCGAAGTCTTTGCCGCCATCGCCGAAGGTGATGCGCGAGGCGATGCCGGCGACGGCCTCGTGTGACACGATGGTCGCGAGCCGCCGGACGCCGTCGCGCATCCTTTCGCGGTCGCGCGCATCGTCGAGCATGTTCTCCTCGACCACGGGATTGGCGTCGGGATCGGCGGAGGCGAGCCGCACCTCGCCACGCGAGAAGGCATCGTAGAGCGCCACCCCAATCGCTCCCTGGGACGAGGGCCCGCCCTCCGACAGGCCGCGATGGTTGAAGCCGATCATGATCATGTCGCGCTCGCCGCCGCCGGCGAGACCCGAGGAGTACGTCACGCAGCAGTTGGTGTGCCGGGCATCCGCCGACCGTGCCGCAGCTTCGGGCCTGAGGGCGAGGCTGGCCCTGAGGATCGGATGGTCCATGAAGCCGCGACCGACCGCAGGAATTTCGGCGACGAGCGGAATTCCCAGCGCGGCGAGATCGCCGCCTCTGCCGATGCCGGAGCGCATGAGGATCGCCGGGCTGTGGATCGCACCGGCTGACAGCACGACCTCGCGGGCCGCGATGTCCTGCCAGCCGCCGGTGGCGAGCCGCACTCTGACGCCGGTCGCGGTGCGGCCATCGAACAGCACCCGGTCGACCAGAGCATCGCCGCGGATCTCCAGATTGGCGCGGCCGCGGGCGGGTTCCAGATAGCCGTCATTGGTGGTGATGCGCAGGCCTTCGCGGCTGTTGATCGGATAGCAGGAGACGCCTTCGCCCGACGGTGCGTTGAGGTCCTGCTTCCACGGGTAGCCATGGTCGAGAGCCGCCGCGCGCAGGGCGCGGTCGACATGACCCCATTCGGCGAGGGGCGCGCGATAGACGGGCAGGGGACCGCCGAGGCGTCGTCCCGGGCCGGTTCCCGTCACCGGGTCATCCTCGATCGCATCGAACAGTGGCAGCACATCCGCGGCCGCCCATCCGGTGCAGCCCAGCGCTGCCCAGGTATCGAAGGCTTCCGGCACGCCGCGGATGGCGATCTGCGCATTGACCGTGGAACTGCCGCCCATGGTCCGGCCGCGCCAGTAGAATTTCGGCTCCTGGACGCGGGTGCGGCGGGTCATGAGTCCAGGCCACTGCCATTCCGCCTGATGGCGGGGGTCGTGCATGAAGGGAACGATGTTGGCGCTGCGCAGGGCGTGGGGTGCATCGCCGGACCGCCAGTCGCGGCCGGCCTCCAGCAGGAGAACACGCCTGCCGGCGTCTTCCGAGAGCCGTGCGGCGAGCGCCGCGCCCGCCGAGCCCGCGCCCACCACAATCACGTCGTACATCCGATCGCCTCCGCCTGATCCTCGTCATAGAGCCTCGCCATGATCCCGGCTATGCAGGCGGGCGCGGGACGGGGCTTCGGGAGATGCGACGGGATGGACGGCGATCACGCCATTGAGCCTGGAGGAAAGAGTGACGAAGTGCTCGCCTTCCTCATGCGCGAGGCTGGCGAAGGCGCCGAACATGTCGCCACTCACATCTCCCACGTCGTCATCGGCCGCGATGTCGTCTTCAAGCTGAAGAAGCCGGCAACGCTCGCCTATCTCGATTTCTCGACCCCCGAGCTGAGGCTCGACTTCTGCCGGCGGGAATACGAGCTCAACCGCCGCACGGACCCCTCCGGCCTGATCTATGCGGGGGTCAGCCTCGTTGCCCGCGGGGCCGACGGAAGGCTCCGTCTCGACGCCGCGGGCGATCTCGTCGATGCCGTGGTGCGGATGCATCCCTTCGACCAGGGCGGCCTTCTTGACCGCCTTGCGACCGCCGCGCCGCTCGATGCGGCGCTCGTCGACGCCCTCGCGGTTGAGATTTCAGCGCTCCACGCCGGGGCCGAGGTGTCGGGAGATCGCCACGGCGCAGACCGCATGGCGCATGTGCTCGATGTCAATGCCGCAGCCTTCGTTGCCAGCGGCCTTCTGACCGCAGAGGCGGCAGCGCGGCTGGACCGCCGTTTCCGCACCGTGCTGGCCCGGCACGCAGGCCTGTTCGACGGCCGGGCGGCCCAAGGGTTCGTCCGGCGCTGCCATGGCGACCTGCACTTGCGCAACATCTGCGTCATCGGCGGCCGCCCGGTGATCTTCGACTGCCTCGAATTCGACGAGGATCTCGCCACCACCGATATCCTCTACGACCTCGCCTTCCTCATCATGGATTTGTGGCACCGGGACCAGAAGGCGGCGGCGAACCGGCTGCTCAATCGGTACTGCGATGCGACGGGCGAGAGCGCGGGGCTGGCATTGGTTCCCTTCCTCGTCGCTGTGCGCGCGGCGGTCAGGGCGCATGTCTCGGCCTCGGCCGGTCTGCCGAAGGAGGCCGCCGCCTATCTCGCTCTCGCCGACGAGGCGCTGGCGCAGCGCCCGCCCGTCCTCGTGGCCGTCGGCGGGCTGAGCGGCTCGGGGAAGTCCAGCCTTGCGGCGCGGGTGGCACCGCGGCTCGGCCCCGTGCCGGGTGCCCGCATCCTCTCGAGCGATCGCCTGCGCAAGGCACGTTTCGGCGTCGCGCCGGACCAGCGGCTGCCTCCCGAAGCCTATCAGCCCGAGGTGTCCGCGGCGGTTTACGACGACATGCGCCAGCGTGCGGCGGCCACGCTTGGTGTCGGCCATGCCGTCATCGCCGATGCTGTCCATGCGCGCCCGGCGGAACGCGACGCCATCACCGCGGTTGCGGCGGCATCCGGCGTGCCATTCCACGGGGTCTGGCTCGACGTGCCGGCGGAGCGGCTGAAGGCGCGTGTCGCGGCGCGGCGCGGCGATCCCTCCGACGCGACGGTCGAGACGCTCGAGGCGCAGCTCGGCTACGACCTCGGCGACATTGCCTGGCACCGCTTCGACGCAGGCCTTCCGCAGGACGAACTCGCGGCGGAGATCGCCGCACTCGCTCAGGCGTAGCGGCGGCGAATCAGCAGGCTGGAGGCGACGGTGAGGATGAGCGTCGCCGTCATCAGGATGAAGGAGACGGCGCCGCCGAAGGGCCAGTTGTTCTGCTGGGCGAAGGTGGAGAAGACCAGCGGTCCCATGGTCTGGAACTTCGGCCCGCCGAGCAGCACGGGCGTCGCATAGGCGTTCATCGCCAGGATGAAGGTGAGAATGACCCCGGCAAGGATGCCCGGCAGAGCCAGGGGAAAGAGCACCTTCCGCGCCATGGTCATGGGCGGGGCGCCGAGAGAAAAGGCGGCCTCCTCGACGTTGCGGTCGATGCCCTCGATGACGCTCTGCAGGGTGAGCACCATGAAGGGCAGGTTCACCGCGATGATGCCGATGATGACGGCGAGCTCGGTGTACATGATCTCGAAGGGCTGCGAGATCACGCCCAAGCCCATGAGGGTGGCGTTGACGAAGCCCTTGGAGCCGAAGGCCACCATCCAGCCGGCGGCGCGCACCGCATTGCCGACGAAGAGCGGCAGCACGATCGCCATGACCAGCAGGTTCTTGAAGCGTGACTGGGTGCGGGCCAGCACATAGGCCAGCGGAAAACCGAAGATCAGGCAGAACACGGTGCAGGCGACCGCAACGCGGATCGTGCGCCAGAGCACCTGCAGGTAGAACGGGTCGGTGAAGAACTTGACGTAGTTGTCGATGGTCAGCGCATCGACCATCAGCTGGCCCGGAACGAAGGCGTTCAGGCTGTAGCGGAAGAGGATCGCGATCGGCACCATGAGGCCGATCGCGACCGAAGATGGTGGCGGGCACGAGAAGGCCCGCCGCCGTGAGATTGCCGGGCTCGCCGACCGGTCGTTCGGAAAGTGCCGCCATGGCGAGCCGATGCCTCCGATCAGGCCTTGAAGACCTTGTCCCACCACTCCTTCATCGCCGCGTCGTTCTTGGCGAGGAATTCGTAGTTGAGGTCCTTCATCTTCTTGTTCTCCTCCTCGGTGAAGCCGATGCGCTTCATGAGGTCGGCGGCGACGACGGCATTGGTCACGGTCGGGGCGTAGCCCATGTCGACCGCGAAGGCCTCCTGGGCCGCCTTCTCCAGCATGGCGTCCATATAGGCATAGGCGCCGGCCTTGTTCGGGGCGTTCTTGGGGATCATGAAGCCCGAGATATAGGCCATGGTGCCCTCGCTCGGAGCGACGGAATCGACCGAGATACCGGCGTTCTGCCACTGCACGGCGCGGGCCTTCCACATCAGGCCGATGGTGATCTCCTCGGTCTTCAGCGCCTGGGCGAAAGCCTCGTTGGTCGGGTAGATGCGGGCACCACCGCGCTTGGCGGCGAGCAGCAGTTCCTTGCCCTTCTCCAGGTTCGTCATGTCATTGGTGCCGGCGAGCGACGCCGCGATCATGATCGACTGGTACTGGATGTCGATGAAGCCGATCTTGTTGCCGTGCTTGGGATCGAGCGTGTCGGCGAAGCCGGTCGGCGCTTCCATCACGTCGGGATTGTAGAGCACGACCTTGCCCGAATAGATGTGGCCGATGCCGTAGGGATACTTGGCGATCGGAATGATGTTGCCGGCGTTCTTGAGCTTGGAATAGTCGATCGGCTCGGCGAGGCCGGCGGCGTTCATCTCGAACATCTGCGCGGCCGAGAGGCCCTGGATGTCCGTCGTGCCGCGGGGCAGGCGACGCTCGGCCACCATCTTGGCGCGGCGCGGGGCGTCGGAGGCCTGGTCCTGGACGACTTCGAAGCCCTTGGACTTCAGGAAGGGCTCCTCGACATTCTTGTTGAGCAGGCGGGCATAGTCGCCGCCCCAGGTGCCGACGACCACGCGGCCGGCGGCCTGGGCCGAGGCCGAGGTGGCGCCGGCGGCCGGCAGCAGGGCGCCCGCGGCGGCAAGTCCCAGTCCCTTCAGCGTCGTACGCCGGTCGATTCCTTGGTGAATTTGGACATGTCGACTTCTCCCTTCTGGATTTCCCAGTTGGCGGCGGAATGCCGCGTGGTTCAGGCAGCCTCGCGCGGAAAGACGAGGCAGGCCGAGGCCGGCCAGCCGACCTCGATGGTGTCGCCGACGGCCGGGACCTGGCCATCGGATCGATTGGGGATCTGCACGACGACGTGGTCGGTGTCGTTCAGGCGGACGTGCACGTCGAGCAGGGCGCCGAGGTAGGAGACGAAGCTCACCTTGCCCGAGACATGGTTGTCGAGCCCCTGGGCGGCCGCGCCGAGGGTGAGGCGTTCCGGCCGGAGCGCGATGGTGGCCGGGCCGGTGACGGTGTCGGCGGCGCAGCTCAGAACGAGCCCGCCGTCGGAACGGAACGATCCGGCTCCTGTGACCGCGCCGGAGATCATCGTCGAGCGGCCGACGAAGTCGGCGACGAAGAGGTCGGCGGGTCGCTCGTAGAGGTCGGACTGCGTGCCGACCTGGCGGACGGAGCCGTCCGACATGACGACCAGCCGGTCGGCCATGGTGAGGGCCTCCTCCTGGTCGTGCGTCACCATCACGGTTGTCAGGCCGAGCTGTTGTTGCAGGGCGCGGATCTCGAGGCGCACCTCGAGGCGGAGCTTCGCATCGAGGTTGGAGAGCGGCTCGTCGAGCAGCAGGACGTCGGGACGGATGACAAGCGCGCGCGCAAGCGCCACGCGCTGCTGCTGACCGCCGGAGAGCTGGCGCGGATAGCGCTCGCCATAGCCGTCGAGGCGAACGAGGCGAAGCGCCTCGGCGACGCGGGACCCGATCTCGCCTTGCGGCGTCTTCCGCATCTCGAGGCCGAAGGCGACGTTCTGCGCCACCGTCATGTGGGGAAAGAGCGCATAGCTCTGGAAGACGAGGCCGGCGTTGCGCTTCCAGGGCGGCAGGCTGGTGATGTCCTTGTCGCCGATGCGGATGGAGCCGCCGCTCGGCGGCACGAAGCCGGCGATCATCCTCAGGGTCGTCGTCTTGCCGCAGCCCGAGGGGCCGAGCAGCACGAGGAATTCGCCGTCCCGAACGTCGAGGGACACGGACTTGACCACGGCGTTGTCACCGTAGCGCTTGGTCAGACCGTCGAGGGTGAGGGAGGCCATGGATCAGACGACTCGGGCAAGTTTCACGTAGCGGTCGGTGATGATCATGGAGACCGCGATGAGGAGGATCTGGAGGACGGAGACGGCAGCGACTGTCGGATCGATCTTCCATTCCAGATACTGAAGGATGGCGATCGGCAGGGTGATGCGCCCGGGCCCGACGAGGAAGAGGCTCATCTCCAGATTGCCGAAGGAGGTGACGAAGCCGAACAGGGCGCCGGCGACGATGCCGGGGCGGATCGCGGGAAGCGTCACCCTGAAGAACGTCGTCCACTGGTTGGCGCCGAGGCTCTGGGCGGCCTCCTCCGCGGCCCTGTCGAGGCCGGTCAGGCTCGCCGTCACCAGGCGGACCGTCCAGGGAATGACCAGGAGGGTGTGGCCGGCGACGAGCCCGGCGAGCGAGCCGAGGATCGGCAGGCCCGTGGCGATCTCCGTCTCGATCTGGAAGACGTAGATGGAGGTGCCCATGACCACGCCCGGCACCACCAGGGGCAGAAGCAGGAACTGGCTGAGAGCCGCGCTGCCGAGGAACTGTCGGCGGGCGAGGATGAGGCTCGCCGGCACGGCGATCAAGAGGCCGATGGCGGTGGCGGCCACCGCCACCTGGAGGCTGGTCCAGAAGCCGGTGACGAAGTTGCGGTTGTCGGCGATGGCGCCGAACCACTTCACCGAATAGCCCTCGGGAGGAAAGGACGGGATCTCCTGCGCGAAGAAGGCGAGCCAGGTGACGAAGATCAGCGGCAGCAGGATGAAGCCGAGCGTCAGATAGGCGACACCGTAGAGTGCCACCCGGCCGAGGATACGCCCGTCCATCGTCATGCCGCCGATCCTGTCATCGCGCTGTCCGTCAGGAGAGCTGGTTCTTGTGCATGCGACCGCCCTGCATGATCAGGGCCAGATGCGCGCCCTGCTTGGTCAGCAGAGACAGGTCCTTCAGCGGATTGCCGTCGACCAGCACCGCGTCGGCAAAGGCGCCGGCCTTCAGCGTACCGATCTTGCCTTCCTTCCGGCAGAGCTTCGCGGCATGCATCGTCGTCGAGCGGATCACCTCGATGGCCGGCAGGACGCGGCCGCGGATGACGAATTCCTCCGACTGGTGGCGATGCATCTCGCCGAGGAGATCGGATCCATAGGCCATGGTGAGCTTGGCCTTGTGCATGATCTCCAGCGACTTCATGCCGGCGATCTTCACGGTGTCGACCTTGGCGACCGAGATCGGGTCGAGGCCGAGCGCCGGTCCCTCGACGCCGAGATACTCGTAAGTGACCAGGGTGGGGCAGGCGATGGCGCCCTTTTCGGCAGCGAACTTCGCCGTCTTGGACTGGATGAGATTGCAGTGCTCGAGGCTGTGGACGCCGCACTCCACCGCGCGGCGGATGGCCTCGTCGGTGTAGAGGTGGGCGGCCACATAGGTGCCGGCATTGGTCGCCTCCTCGACGGCGGCGAGGATCTCGTCGCGCGAATAGCCGAGGAAGTGGATCGGGTCGTTCGGCGAGGCGACGCCGCCGTTCGCCATGATCTTGATGAAGTGGGCGCCCTGCTTGATCTCCTCGCGGCAGGCCTGGCGGACGGCATCGACGCCGTCGGCGAGACGGCCGAGCGAGCCGAGCGTGCGCGTCCAGGTCTCCGGGTCGCGGCGGTCGTAGCGAGAGCGGCTGTCGCCGTGACCGCCGGTCTGGGACAGGGCCTTGCCGGGGATGATGAGGCGGGGGGCCTCGATCAGACCCTGCTCCTGCGCCTCGACCAGCGGATAGGTGGCGCCGCCGAGGTCGCGGACGGTGGTGAAGCCGCGGTCCAGCATGCCCTTCATGATGCGGGCCGCCCGATAGGCGATGAGCGCGTCCGGCACCAGCGCGTTCTGGCCGATGTTGACCATCGTCGCGATGACATGGACGTGGCAGTCGATCAGGCCCGGCATCAGCGTGCGCTTGCCGCAGTTCACGACATTGGCCTTGGAGGCCTTGATCGGCTTGTCGGAGAGTTCCTTGACCTTGTCACCCTCGACCAGAAGCTCATAGCCCTCGACCAGTTCGTCGGCGATGGCGGGGTCGAGAAGGCGAAAGTTGCGGAGCAGGGTCAGGGTCATGGCGCGGTCCTCACGGCAGGCTCACCGTCGCCCCCCAAAACCCGCATTTCGAACGTCATGCAGCGAGAGGCTTGGGCGACCAGCTTATCCCAATTTCTGTCTTTGCAAGAGCATCGACGTTCTACGGCGCGCATCGGTGCATATTTTATACATGTGTGCAAGCGCGCGTCATGGAATGGCGGCGACGCATTCGATCTCGATATCGAAGGGTGCGGGCCAGGCCTTGATGCCGGCGCTGGTGCGGGCGGGAAAGCCGTCGGGGAAACGCTCGCGATAGATGGCGTTGACCTCGCCCATCAGGGCGGGATCGGTGATGAAGACGATGGTCTTCACCGCCTGCGCCAGCGACGAGCCCCCGAAGGCGAGCGTCACCTCGAGGGCGTCGAGCGCGGCGCGGGTCTGGGTGGCGATGTCGCCCTGGACGATGTCGCCGGTACGGATGTCGACAGGCGGCATGCCGCAGGTGAAGAGCAGGTCGCCCGCCCGGACGAGCGCCGAGGTCGGGGCGCCGAGACGGCGGATCGCCTCGGAGATGACGGGAACCTCGATGACCTCGCGCTTCATGGACCTCTTCCGCTCGATGGTCCGTCAGCCAAGCGCGCGGGGGCTGGATTGGCAAGCGCCGCCGCCGCATTGCGCCTCCGCAGGGGACGGCTTCAGACGATGCGCACCTTGCGGTCGCCCCAGTAGCGGTCGCGCAGCGCCTTCTTGTAGAGCTTGCCGGTCGGCAGGCGCGGCAGCTGGTCCATGAAGTCGATGGAGCGCGGGCACTTCTGCACCGAGAGGTGGTCGCGGCAGAAGGCGATGAGCTCTGCCTCAAGCGCCGGCCCCGGCTCATTCCCCGGCATCGGCTGGATCACCGCCTTCACCTCCTCGCCGAAATCCTCGTTGGGCACGCCGAACACCGCGGCGTCCGCGACCTTCGGGTGGGTGATCAGCAGGTTCTCGCATTCCTGCGGATAGATGTTCACGCCGCCCGAGATGATCATGAAGGTCGAGCGGTCGGTGAGATAGAGATAGCCCTCGTCGTCGACATAGCCGACATCGCCGACCGTCGACATGGTGCCGTCGGGCGAGCGGGAGGCCGCGGTGCGCTCCGGATCGTTGAAATAGACGAAGGGGTTGGCGGTCTTGAACCAGATCTCGCCCGGCTCGCCCTTCGGCGCCGGCTTCATGTCCGCGTCGAGGATGTGCAGATCTCCCATCAGCACCTTGCCGACCGTGCCGCGGTGGGAGAGCCACTGCTCCGAGTTGCAGGCGGTGAAGCCCATGGCCTCCGTCGCCCCATAATATTCGTGGATGATCGGGCCCCACCATTCGATCATCTCTTCCTTGACCTGGGGCGGGCAGGGGGCGGCGGCGTGGACGGCGATCTCCAGGGAGGAGAGGTCGTAGCGCGAGCGCACCTCGATCGGCAGCTTCAGCATGCGCGAGAACATGGTCGGCACGAGCTGCGAGTGGGTGACCTTGTGCTTCTCGATCAGGGCGAGATAGGCCTCCGGGTCGAAATGCTCCATGACGATCACCGTGCCGCCGCGGCGGATGGTGAGGCCGACGGCTGCCTGCGGCGCCGAATGGTAGAGCGGCGCCGGCGACAGGTAGATCATGCCGTCGCGATAGCCCCAGAGCTGGTCGAGGAACTTGTAGAGCGGCAGTGGCTCCGAGGGCGGGTTCTCCGGCAGGGGGCGCAGGATGCCCTTCGGCCGGCCCGTCGTGCCGGAGGAATAGAGCATGGGCGTGCCGAGGCTTTCGTCGGCGACGGGCGTCGACGGGAAAGCGGCGACCGCCGTGGCGAAGTCGGGATGCCTGGTATCCGCCGGGTCGCCGTCGACGACGAGGCAGAGCCTGACGTTCGGGCACTGCTTCAGCGCCTGCAGGGCCACCTCCTTCTTCGAGCGGGAGGTGATCAGAAGCTTCGACTCGCTGTTGTTGAGGATGTAGGCGAGCTCGTCGGCCAGCAGGTAGGAGTTGATGCATGTGTAGTAGAGGCCCGTCCTCTCGCCGGCCGCGCAGGCCTCGAGATAGCGGGCGTTGTTCTCCATGAAGATGGCGTAGTGATCGAGCCGCTGCAGTCCCTGGGCGCGCAGCAGATGGGCGAAGCGGTTCGCCCGCCCCTCGAAGCTCCGGTAGGTGACGGTCTCTCCCGTCCCCGCCATGACGAAGGCGGCGCGATCGGGATGGGCTGCTGCGTGGTGGCCTGGATACATGCTGGTCGCCTGTCCGCGTGACGCCCGGTCCGGGGAACAGGCGGCGCGGGTTTCCCCACGCCGCCGAGTTGGCCTCTCAGGAGGTGCTCTCGTTGGAGAGCACCGAGCCGAAGAGTTCGAAGCTCTCGCCCTTGACCCGGGCGAGCTGCACCGACTGGATCGGATAGAAGTCGGTCGGCGAGGTGTTGATCTTGATGCCGGGCAGCAGCAGCGGCGCCTCGAAGCCCTTGAGGTTCGCCGCTTCCTTCATGACGTTCTCGCGCGTCAGGTTGTCGCCGGCACTGCTTCAGCGTCTGCAGCAGCGTATGGGCCACCGCAAAGCCGTAGTTGTGGCCGTCGTCGCGGATGTCGCCGTTGGGCATGTACTTGGCCATGAAGGCGCTTCCAGGCCGGCGACGTCCGGTGCATTGGCCCACTGCGGGTCATTCGCATCCTTGCGGTAGAGCGCGAGAATGATGCCCTGCGAGTTCTCGATGCCGGCCGGCTTCAGCACCGAACCGAAGGACGAGGAGACGTTGTTGAGATAGTGGACCGGCTTCCAGGCGATCTCGGCCGCCTTGCTTGATCGCCTGCGCCGCGAACTTCGGCGTGGTGATGTTGAAGAAGACATCGGCGCCCGAGTTCTTCAGCTGGATCATCTGGCTGTCGACGGTCGGGTCGGTCACCTCGTAGGTCGACGTGCTGGACGATCTTGCGCTCGTTGGCGGCCTTGCCGAGGCCCTGCTTGAAGCCGTTGCCAGTAATCCTTGCCGTAGTCGTCGTTCTGCATCAGCACGCCGATCTTGGCGTCCTTGGCGTTGGTCGACAGGATGTGCTTGGCATAGATCGACGCCCTCGGTGTGCGTAGTCGGGCTGCCAGCCCATGGTCCAGGGGAACTGCCTCGGGCTTGCCCCACTTCGACGCGCCCGTGGCGACGAAGAGCTGCGGCACCTTGCTGCTGGTTCATGATAGCGCGTGGATCGCCGTGTTGGATCGGCGTGCCGAGCGGGTTGAAGACGCAGCAGGACCTTGTCCTCCTCGACCAGCTTGCGGACGCATTTCCACGGCCTTCGGCGGCGATTGTAGCCGTCGTCCATAGGTGATGAAGTTGATCTTGCGGCCGTTCATGCCCGCCGGCGTCGTTGACCATCTTCATGACGGCTTCCGAGGTGCGGCCGATGACGCCATAGGCCGAGGCCGTTGCCCGATATAGGGCATGATGTTGCCGATCTTGATCTCGGTGTCGCTGGCGCCCGTCGTCGTAGCGCTTCTGCGCGATGGCGGGTCGCGAAGACCGGCAGTCATCGGCCAGCGGCAGCCGAGGCCGGCGATCGACTGTTCTGCGTGTTCAGGTCAGTCATGGGTCTTTCCTCCGGGGTGGGTTTGCGGCCTTTGGCGGCTCGCTTGCTCGTCCAGTTGGTACGGTCGATGGACGACTGTCCTTGCGGATCGCAGGGTGCTGAGGACGTTCAGCTGCGCCTGGCCTCTTCATGCACGCTTGCCGCGCAGGTTCTGCACCAGGCAGTAGACGCCGCCGACGATGCCCATCGGCATCAGGTAGATCAGCAGGATCAGCAGTGATGCCGTAGAGCGGTCCAGGGCTGACAGCTCGAGCGGCAGGTCGAGATCGGCCTGGGTGAAGCTTCTTCGTCATCGCGTGCGGCGTAGTTCTCGATGAGACTGCACGAACATGCCGCCGATCGACCGCGCCGGGCAAGCGATGCCGACGCCGCCCACCACCAGCGCCGATCGAGGAACTGGCAATCGACAGCTCGAAGACGTTGAAGCTGTCCGGCGCGACGAACTCGAAGATGATGGCGTGCAGGGCACCGGCGACGCCGACATAGAGCGCCGAGATGCCGAAGACCGTCGCCTTGTAGCGCGAGGTGTCGATGCCCATCGTCCCGGCGGCCAACGTATGGTCGCGGATCGCCACCATGGCCCGGCCGGGGCGTGAGTTGAGCAGATTCCGCGCCATCCAGAACATCGCCACCGCGACGATCAGCACGACGAGGTACATCCACTGGTCGCCCGACAAGGGAAGGCCGAAGGGCGGGTCGGGCTTCAGGAGGTTGATGCCCATGACGCCGTTCGTCAGCGGTTCCAGGTGCTTGTACTTGAGCATCTGCGGCACGGCGATGGCGAGGCCGAAAGTGGCGAGCGCCAGATAGTGTCCCTCGAGCCTCAGGGCCGGCAGGCCGAACAGGTAGCCGATGACGAAGCAGAGCATCGCCGCCACCGGCAGGGTGAGCCAGTAGTTGACCCCGTAGTGCTCGATCAGGATCGCCGCGGTGTAGGCGCCGACGGCGAAGAAGGCGCCGTGACCGAGCGAGATCTGGCCGTTGAAGCCGGTGAGAAGGTTCAGGCCGAGCACGGCGATCGCATAGACGATCATCAGGCTCATCTGCAGGAAGGTGAAATTGGAGATGAAGCCCGACTTGCCGACCAGGAAGGGCAGGGCTGCGGCCAGCACCAGCAGGCCGGTGAGAAGGTAGCGCGTCATGTTGCGGGACGGGTCCGCGGCGACGGGGCCGGTCGAAGTGATGGCGGTCACGGAGCTACACCCTCTTGACGGTGGTGCGGCCGAAGAGGCCGGCGGGCTTCAGGGTGAGGATGGTGATGACGATGATCAGCGCCACCGTCAGCTTCTCGCCGTTGCCGACGATGTAGATGCCGAACGTCTTCTCGGTGAGGTTGCCGAAATAGGCGACGAGGTTCTCCAGCACCCCGACGAGGAAGCCGCCGAAGACCGCGCCTGCCGGGTTGGAGATGCCGCCGACCAGCGCTCCGGCGAAGCCGTAGAGCAGGATGGAGGCCATCATGTTCGGCTCGAGGTAGACGACGGGCGCGACCATGGCGCCGGCCACCGCACCGACCGAGGCGGCGAGGCCCCAGCCGAGCGCCAGCATCCAGTCGACGCTTGCACGCCGACGAGGCGGGCCGAGATGCGGATTCTGCGCGGCCGCGCGCATGGCGAGCCCGAGCGGCGTGAAGCGGAAGAAGGCGATAGAGCAGCGACGAGCATGATCGAGCGATGACGAGCGATCGATGCCGATCTGGTGCGGAGCCGATGTACGCCGCGATGCCTGCGAAGGTGCACATTCGGGAAGGGCGAGGGGAAGTTCTTGATCGTGTGGCTCCAGATGCCCCCTGCCAGCGAATGGAAGATGGCGAGCAGGCCGATGAAGACGACGACGATCGACAGCACCGAGGCGTTGTGCAGCGGTCTCAGGATGATCCGCTCGATGGCGACCCCCAGTGACGAAGGAGAAGCAGGATCGGTGAACCCCAGCGCCGGACCAGAAGCGGCACGCCCCACTGGATGAGCTGCCAGCAGACATAGGTGGAGAACATCGCCATCTCGCCCTGGGCGAAGTTCAGGTGGTCGGTCGGCGCGTGAAGATCATGACCAGGGCGAGGGCGACGCAGCGCGTAGATCGCGCCTGATGGCCAGTCCCGATGCGATCTGCTGGATCAGCTGTTCCATGCGTCGTCCTCTGTCCCCTGCTCTTGGGCCTCAGTAGCCGAGGTAGGATTTGCGGATGCCCTCGTCGTTCTTCACGGTCGGCCGCCGGGCCGGACATGACGACGTGTGCCGGTTTCGAGCACGTAGGCGGTGTCGGCGAGGTTCAGCGCCAGGGCGGCGTTCTGCTCGACGAGCAGCATGGAGACGCTTCGGCCTCCTCGTTGATCCGCCGCATGATGTGGAAGATCTCCTGGCACGATCAGCGGCGCGAGGCCGAAGGAGGGCTCGTCCAGCAGCATCAGGCGCGGCCCGAGCATCAGGGCGCGGGCGATGGCGAGCATCTGCTGCTCGCCGCCCGAGAGCGTGCCGGCCTGCTGGGCGATGCGCTCCTTCAGTCGCGGGAAATAGGTGAAGACGCGCTCGAGGTCGCGCTTCACGCCCGACTTGTCGCGCCGGCCGTAGGCTGGCGATCTTGCAGGTTCTCCTCGACCGTCAGGCTGGTGAAGGTGCCGCGGCCCTCCGGGCACGTGGGCGATGCCGCGGCCGGACGATCTCCTCCGTCGCCATGCTGCTCGATGGGCTGGCCGTCGAACCGGATGACTGCCCTCGCAGCGGACCATGCCGCAGATGGCGCGCAGCGTCGTCGTCTTGCCGGCGCCGTTGGCGCCCAGCAGCGTGGTGATGCCACCCTTGGCGAGGCTCGAAGCTCAGCCCGTGCAGGGCTTCCGTCGCGCCGTAGTAGGCCTTGAGGCCGCTGATCTCGAGCAGCGCCGTCATGCGTCAGGCCCCCGTCCCGAGATAGGCGCGGATGACCTCGGGATCGCGCTGCACCTCGGCCGGCGTGCCGTCGGCGATCTTCTTGCCGAAGTCGATGGCGACCACCTTGTCCGAAACGGACATGACCAGGCTCATGTGATGCTCGACCAGCAGCGTGGTGACCTGCTGGATGTCGACGCACGCGGCGGATCTGGTCCTTCAGAACCTCGATCTCGTCGTGGTTCAGGCCCGCGGCCGGCTCGTCGAGCAGCAGCAGCTTGGGCCTGGCGGCCAGGGCGCGGGCCAGTTCGACGCGCTTGCGGATCGGGAACGGCAGGGGCCCGGCCGGCCATGGCGTTGGCGAAGGGCTTCGAGATCCATGAAGTCGATCGAGTTCGCGCGCGCGCTGTCGTCGATGTGCGCCTTTCCTCCGGCCGCGACGCCTGGGCAGGCGCAGACGCATGGTGCGGAGGAAGCTCGTGCATGAGTCTGACGCTGTGGCAGCCGACCTTGACGTTGTCGAGCACCGACATGCGGTCGAACAGCGCGACGTTCTGGAAGGTGCGGCCCATGCCGATGCGCGGCGATGGCGTGGCGCGGCGCGGTTCAGGATCGACGCGGCCCTCGAACAGGATGTCGCCGCTCGTTCGGCGATGTAGAGCCGGCTCAGGCAGTTGAACAGCGTCGTCTTGCCGGCGCCATTGGGGCCGATCAGGCCGACGACATGGCCCGGCATGACGTCGAAGGAAATGCCGTTCAGGGCGATGATGCCGCCGAAGCGGACCGAGATGTCCCGCACCGCGAGGAGCGGTGTCTGGACGGATTCCGGATGCGCGTCGGCAATGCCAACGGATGTCATTGGCCGGTATCCTCCCTGGAAGGCCGGGCGCTTTTTGCGCTGCCGTTTTGGCGTGGCCGTTATCGTTGGAGACAGTGTGAACAGATAAGGGCGACGGCCGCAATGCCTGCCGGGACGCTTTCTCTCCGTGGCGCAGAGCGGGACGCGGAGGGGCCCACCTCACCGGAAAGATACCCGGTAGGATAAAAAGAATGAAATCTCATTCCATTAGCCGAAATCGCGAGACGCAGTCACAGCGCCTCCCTCTTTCCAAAGACGGAGGCGGATGTGCTGCCGCCACCGCTCCGTTTTCATCGGCTACTGGTCAGCCGGCGGCGGCCAGCACCCGGTTCCTGAGCGTTCCGAGTCCCGCGACCTCAAGCTCGATGACATCGCCCGGGGCCATGAACCGGTCGTGCTCGAGGCCGCATCCGCCATTCACCGTGCCCGAACCGAAGACCTCCCCCGCATGCAGCGTCTCGGAGCGCGAGACATAGGCGATCATGTCCTCGAAGGAGTGCAGCATTCCGGCGGTGCTGCTGTCGGTCCAGACCTCGCCGTTGACCCGGGCCACCGCCTTCAGGCTGTAGGGATCGGGCATCTCGTCGGCGGTGAGAATGTAGGGGCCGAGGGCGTTGCCGGCGTCGAAGCTCTTGCCCTTGGCCGGGCCGAGCATGCCCTGCATCTCCGCCAGCTGGGCATCGCGGGCGGAGAAGTCGTTGAAGATCGTGTAGCCGAAGATGTGGCTGCGGGCGTCCTTCAGCGCGATGTTCGATCCGCCGCCCCAGAGCACGGCGGCGAACTCCAGCTCGTAGTCCATCAGCTTCGAGTAGGCGGGCCAGGTCACCTCGGCATCCGGCCCGACAATCGAGAAGCGGTTGGTGAAATAGTAGATGGGACGGTCGAGATAGACCTTCGGCACCTCCTCGGCCGGCTTCAGCGCGCGGGCGGCGGCCTCATCGCCCTTCATGCGCGCGATGATGCGGCGCATCCCGACCGGCGCGTCGAGGATGTGGCGGGGATAGACCGAAAAGTCGCGCACCTGGGGAGGCACCGGAATGGGTGCCTTCAGCCGGACGCGGGCCAGCGGCCGGGCGATGTCCTCGTCGATGCCGTGGCGGGCGACGAGCTGCCGCGCCGTATCGAGGGCCCGCGGGCCCGCCTCGATCAGCGCCAGCATGGAACGCAGTGCCGTCGCGGGCACGTGATCGCGATGGGCGGCGGTCGCGAGGTCGAGGACGTGCTCGTCCCCCTCCGGGCCGACGATGGCGCCGAGGCGCTCGCGTCCGTGCGAGCCGACGAAGGTGACGAGTTTCATGGGGCCTGGTCCTCGAAGATGGCGACCGCCCGGCAGAAGCCAGCCGAGGCCTTATGGATCTTGAAGGGGAAGCAGGCGATGGTGAAGCCGGTCGCCGGCAGTTGGTCGAGATTGGTCATCTTCTCGATATGGCCATAGGCCCGCACCATGCCGGCGCGATGGCCTTCCCAGATGAGGCTCGCATCGCCCGTCTCGGCATATTTGCGCGCGGTGTGGACAAAGGGCGCGTCCCAGCTCCAGGCATCCGTACCGGTGATGCGGACGCCGCGCTCGGTCAGGTAGAGCGTTGCCTCGCGGCCCATGCCGCAGCCGCGGCCGACATAGTCCGGTTCGCCGTAGCGGGCGCCTGCGGCGGTGTTGACGACGACGATGTCGAGCGGCTGGAGCGTCACGCCCGTCCGCTTCAGTTCCGCCGCGACGTCGGCGGCGGTCGCGACATAGCCGTCGGGGAAATGGCGGAAGTCGAGCTTCACGCCGCGCTGGAAGCACCAGTCCAGCGGCATCTGATCGATGGTCCAGGCCGGCTGTCCGCCATCCGTCGTCGAGTGGAAGTGATAGGGCGCATCGAGATGGGTGCCGTTGTGGGTCGAGACGTTGAGCTGCTCGACGGCCCAGCCTTCGCCTCCCGGCAGGTCGTCCTGCGTCAGGCCGGGGAAGAAGGGCAGGATCTGTCCCACCGACTGCTTGTGGTCGACATAGGTGATCGAGGGCAGCGCCGACGGCGGGTCGGAGGCGATGTCGGCGCGCAGCGCCACGGACAGGTCGATGATGCGACGGGGCATGGTGTCTCCTCTAGGTCTCGATGTCGTGCGGCCAGAGTTCGGGCCCCGGCCTGGCCGCAAGAGCCCTCAGCCCCGCCGCTGCGAAGGTGACCGCCCGCGACAGCATGGCGTCTGTCTCATGGTCGCTGGTCTCGCCCGCGGACAGCCGGTCGGCGCGCCCGGTCGGTGCCATCTGCGTCAGAGCGGCGCCGATGATGAAGAGGTAACCCCAGGTCGCGTTGGCGCGGTCGAGGCCAGGCAGGGCGGCCATCAGCGCAGTGATGAAGCGCCCGGCCATGGCGTCGTAGCTCCTGGCGACAAGGTCCTTCTGCCAGTCGCCCTCCGCCGTGCTTACGGCCAGGATCAGGCTCGCGAAACGGCCGCCGCCCTGGCCCGGATCATGGCCTGCCTCCAAGGTCGGGCGCAGCAGCGCCTCGACGATGTCCTCGACCGTGGGGTTGCCCCTTACCAGCATGGCATCGAGGCGCGCCAGGCGGATCCGGTTGATCGCCCCGGAGCGCCGCGCGAACATCGCCTCGAACAGGCCTTCCTTGGTCTTGAAGTGATAGTGGAGCAGCGCCTGCGCCACTCCGGCTGCTTCAGCGATCGCCCGCATCGAGGCGCCCTCGAAGCCATGCCGCGCGAACTGTGCCTCCGCCGCGTCGAGGATGTCCTCCCGCGATGACGGTCTGGCAGGGAGGCGTGATGTGGCCGACGTCATGAAGCGTTTGCGATCCTGATCGGTCGATCAGTGAAGACCACGTCTCGCCGGCGCTCAATATCCGCCGATCTGGGGAGGTTCTCAGCCCTTCGCGGCGTTGCGCTTGCGGGTCGCGGCAGCCTTCCGGGCGGAGGCGGAGCGTTCCTCCGCCGAGCGCGCGGCCGAGGCCTTGCCGCCGAGCCGGCCACCGCGATGGGCGGAGACCTTGGTGTCCGGCTTGCCGCGGCCCGAGCCCGACCTGTTGCCGCCGCCGCTCTCCTTGTTGACGGTCGCCCAGGCGATGGCCTCGGCGCGGTCGTCGGACATGCCGCGATCCTTGTAGCCCTCCTCGATGTGCTCGGCCTTGCGCTTCTGCTTGTCGGTATAGGCCGACTTGTCGCCGCGGGGCATCGTCGCCTCCTGTTCGGGGGAATGTTCAAGGGCCAACGGCTGGGGCAGGCTCCTGTTCCCTCAAGCCTCACCCCGGAGAGCGCCATGGCCGCCAGCGACGAACCGACCATTCCGCTGAGGATGGTCAAGGCCAACGGCATCAGCATGCGGATCGCCGAACTCGGGGAGGGGCCGCTCGTGCTCTTCTGCCACGGCTGGCCGGAAGGCTGGGCATCCTGGCGACACCAGATGCGCGCCGTGGCGGCTGCGGGCTATCGTGCGGTAGCGGCGGACATGCGCGGCTACGGTCACACCGACGCGCCCGCCGAAATCGAACGCTACTCGATCCTCGACCTCGTCGCCGACCAGGTGGAACTGGTGAAGGTGCTGGGCGCCGGTAACGCCGTGGTGGTGGGGCACGACTGGGGCGCGCCCGTCGCCTGGCATTGCGCGCTGCTGCGGCCCGACATCTTCCGGGCGGTCGTCGGCATGAGCGTGCCGTGGACGCCGCCGGCCTATACGGACCTGCTGACCGCGCTGGAGAAGCTCGGCATCCGCGATTTCTACATGCAGTATTTCCAGGCGCCGGGTGTCGCGGACGCCGAGCTCGACCGCGATCCCGAGGAAAGCCTGAAGCGCATCTACGGCGACGGCTTCGGTGAACGCACGGGCAAGCGAAAGTCGATGATCCGGCTGAAGACGCCGGGCGGTGTCCTCGCCAATACCGACCCGCCCGGCGAGATGCCGGACTGGCTGCCCGACAGCCACATGGCCTACATGGCCGGTCAGTTCGCCCATTCGGGCTTTCGCGGCGGTCTCAACTGGTACCGCAACCTCAGGCGGAATGCCGCCTTGATGGCGCCATGGAGAGGCCAGCCGATCCGCCAGCCCTCGCTGTTCATCGCTGGCACCAACGACGGGGTGATGCATTTCCCCGCCTCCAGGGCGCAGATCGACGCCTACCCGACGACCCTTCCGGGCTGCCGGGGCGTCCACCTGATTGACGGGGCGGGACACTGGATCCAGCAGGAGCGTGCCGACGAGGTCAGCGCGCTGCTGCTCAGGTTCCTCGCCGGCCTCTAGGGCCTGCGGCGCTTCCTCAGCGCACCGGCACGAGCCGTTCCTTGCCGACGCCTTCCTGGCCGGCGATGGTCCAGGTGCCGTTCAGGGTGCCATCCTCCTCGATGCGGTACACGACGAGGCCGATGGCGTTGCCGAGGCGGTA
Source organism: Phreatobacter sp. (assembly GCA_965284145.1). Lineage (GTDB taxonomy): Bacteria > Pseudomonadota > Alphaproteobacteria > Rhizobiales > Phreatobacteraceae > Phreatobacter. The sequence goes on along the minus strand of CBDIRH010000002.1, from coordinate 1,673,246 downwards.
GGCGGCCGAGAGCACGTTGCCCTGGCGCATGCAGAAGCCTTGCGTCGGCGGCGTGTTGGGGATGGCCCAGCGGATTCCGCAGTTGCCGCCGGCCGTGCCGGAGATTTCCGCCACGCCGCGGTAGCCGGAGCCGTTGGCGTTGTCGCCGATGACCTGGCTAGCGGCGGCTGATGCAGCTGGGCGCCGGCGGCGGCGACCGAGCCGGCGAGAACGGCCGCAGCGGCGGCGAGGCGAAGTGCGATCATCTGTGGTCCCCCTTGATACTGAAAAGCTCTCTGGCCTTCGCGAGATACAGTCCGTCGCGATTGTTGCGCGGCTGTGTCGTATCGTCACGTCCGGAAATTTCCGTGGCTCGGCTTGCGGCGAAGCGCCCGGACGGCTATCTCGCGGCTATTCAATCGAGCCCCACTCCGATACGGCGCAGCGCCCTGCCGGCGCGCGCGAGACGACAAGGACGCCGTCCATCATGGCCCGCCAGTTCGCCTACCACATGTCCGGCCTGACCAAGGCCTATCCGAACGGCAAGAAGGTGCTGGAGAACGTCCACCTGTCGTTCTACCCGGACGCCAAGATCGGCGTCCTCGGCGTCAACGGCGCCGGCAAGTCGACGCTGCTGCGCATCATGGCCGGCATGGACAAGGAATATACCGGCGAGGCCTGGGCGGCGGACGGCGTGCGCGTCGGCTACCTGCCGCAGGAGCCGCAGCTCGATACCAGCCTCAATGTCCGCGAGAACGTCATGCTCGGCGTCGCCAAGAAGAAGGCGATCCTCGACCGCTACAACGAACTCGCCATGAACTATTCCGACGAGACCGCCGACGAGATGGCGAAGCTCCAGGACGAGATCGAGGCGCAGGGCCTGTGGGACCTCGACAGTCAGGTCGACCAGGCCATGGACGCGCTGATCTGCCCGCCGGACGACTGGGCGGTCGACAAGCTCTCGGGCGGCGAGAAGCGCCGCGTCGCGCTCTGCCGCCTGCTGCTCGACCAGCCGGAAGTGCTGCTGCTCGACGAGCCCACCAACCACCTCGACGCCGAGACCACCGCCTGGCTTGAGGGGCATCTGCGCACCTATCCGGGCGCCATCCTGATCGTCACCCACGACCGCTACTTCCTCGACAATGTCACGGGGTGGATTCTCGAGCTCGACCGCGGCAAGGGCATCCCCTACGAGGGCAACTATTCCTCGTGGCTGCAGCAGAAGCAGAAGCGCCTCGTGCAGGAGGGACGCGAGGAGGAGACGCGCCTGAAGACCCTCGCCCGCGAGGCCGAGTGGATGGGTTCGTCGCCCAAGGCGCGGCAGGCCAAGAACAAGGCCCGCATCCAGCGCTATGACGAACTGGTCAAGAAGGCCGCCGAGGCCGGCCCGACAACGGCGCAGATCATCATTCCGATCGCCGAGCGCCTCGGCAACAACGTCATCGAGTTCAAGAACCTGTCGAAGGCCTTCGGCGACAAGCTCCTGATCGACGACCTGTCGTTCCGCCTGCCGCCGGGCGGCATCGTCGGCGTCATCGGCCCGAACGGCGCCGGCAAGACCACCCTGTTCCGCATGATCGCCGGCCAGGAGAAGCCCGATGCCGGCGAGATCGTCGTCGCCGACAACGTCAAGCTCGGCTATGTCGACCAGTCGCGCGACGCGCTCGCCGACGGCAAGACCGTCTACGAGGAGATCTCCGGCGGCAACGAGATCCTCTATCTCGGCAAGCGCGAGATCAACGCCCGCGCCTATTGCGGTGCCTTCAACTTCAAGGGCGGCGACCAGCAGAAGAAGGTCGGCCAGCTCTCCGGCGGCGAGCGCAACCGCGTCCACCTCGCCAAGATCCTGCAGCGCGGCGCCAACGTCCTGCTGCTCGACGAGCCGACCAACGACCTCGACGTCGACACGCTGCGCGCGCTGGAAGAGGCGCTCGAGGATTATGCCGGCTGCGCCGTCATCATCAGCCACGATCGCATGTTCCTCGACCGCATCGCCACCCACATCCTGGCCTTCGAGGGCGACAGCCATGTCGAATGGTTCGAGGGCAATTTCCAGGACTACGAGGAGGACAAGAAGCGCCGCCTCGGCATCGATTCGACCATTCCGAAGCGCATCCAGTACAAGAAGTTCGCCCGCTGAGGTTGTTGATGGCCAGTGAGCCGACCGTCCGTCTCGCCGGCCCCGACGACCATGCCGCCATCGCCGCCATGAACGCGGCGATGGACCTGTTCTACAACCCTCATCTTCCTCCGAGCCCCACGGGCGACGTGATCGCCCTGATGCGACGCATCGCGGCCGACGGCCAGCTTGGCACGCAGGTGGCTCTCGCCTTCGACGGGAGCCGTCCAGTCGGCATCGCCTTCTTCGTTCTGATCCATCCCGGCCGGCGCCTCGGCGGCGTGCTCTTCGTCAAGGACCTGTTTGTCGTCGGCGAGGCGCGCGGCCTCGGTATCGGCGAAAGGCTCATGCAGTTCCTGGCGCGTCTCGCCCGCGACAAGGGTGTCAACCGGATCGATCTGACGGCGGAGCCGCAGAATGCCGGCTCCCAGCGCTTCTACGAGCGGTTGGGGATGAAGGTCAGGCCTGCGATCTACTACCGTCTCGAGGGCGAGGGTTTGGCCCGGCTGGCGGGGGACGCCAACCAGGCCGCCTCGAAGAACGCGCCCTGAGCCCTGTGCCGGTGGATGCCGACACCTACTCGTCGGCGAGGTCCGCCGCCGGCAGCCAGAAGACCTCGCCCTCGCTCTCTTCCGAGTCGAGCCAGAGGAAAGGCAGGTCGAATTCCTCTTCCATGATGTCGCGCCCGGTGCCGATCTCGCAGAGAAGACCGCCCCCGGGGGTGAGGTGCTCGCCGGCCTCGGCGAGGATGCGGCGGACGATGTCGAGCCCGTCGGTGCCGCCGAGATGCGCCATGACGGGTTCCGCCCGATACTCCGGCGGGAAGGCGTCGACTTCCGCCTGCGCCACGTAGGGCGGGTTCGTGACGATGAGGTCGTAGCGGCGTCCCGCCACCGGCTTGAACAGGTCGCCGGCGAGCAGGCGGACGCGGTCGGCCATGTCGTGGTCGGCGACGTTCAGCTTCGCCACCTCCAGCGCCTCCTTCGACAGGTCGACCGCATCCACGGCGGCGTTCGGATAGGCCATGGCGGCGAGGATCGCGAGGCAGCCGGAGCCGGTGCAGAGGTCGAGCACGTGCGAGATCTCGAAGGGGTCGGGAATGGGGCCGGAGCCGCCCTGCGCCAGCGCGCCGGTCATCATCATCTCGCCGAGGTAGGAGCGCGGCACGATGACGCGTTCGTCGACCCGGAAGGGGATGCCCTGGATATAGGCCTTGCCGACGAGATAGGGCGCCGGCTTGCGGGTGGCGATGCGCGCCTCGATGAGCGCGAGCAGCCTCTCGCGCTCGGGGCGCGTCAGGCGTGCCTCCAGCCAGGGAGCGAGTTCGTCGATCGGCAGCGACAGGCCCTCCAGCATCAGGAAGGCCGCCTCGTCGAGCGCCGTGGTTGTGCCGTGGCCGTAAGTGAGCTTCGCCTGGGCGAAGCGCGAGACGGCGTAGCGGACGAAGTCGCGCAGCGTCAGGAGTTCGTCGATGGGGGAGGGCATCTGGGCCATGGCGTGCGTCATCCGGAGAGGCGCGGCGGACGGCCCCCCGCCGTGCTAGCGGCTCGCCGGGAGCGGTTCAACCCCGGGCGCAAGCCGCCTCTGCTGCAATGCCGAAAATTTGCGCCGGACAGGACCCGGACTGCCTTGGCATCGCCCAAGTCGGCGGCGATGGTCGCCTTGCGGATCAACGGGTTCGCAGGCATTGTGCCGCCATGTTCGCCGGCCCGGAAGGCGCGGATCGCGCCGCGGCGCCGAATTTCCCTCACGGGATGACGAGAGAGCGATTGTGACCTTCAGGACCTCGTTTCGCGCCCTTGCGCTCGCCGTCGGCTTTGCCGCCGGTTCCGTTCCGGTCGCTCATGCGCAGAGCCGCCCGGTGACTTTCGAGCCGCTTGGCGCGACACCGGCCTTCCGCGACGCGCTGCGCGTGTCGGTCTACGGCAACGTTCTCGCCGCACGCCTCGCTTCAAACGTCCGTGATACCGCCGCGGCCTCCGTCTTCTGGCGCGCCGCGCTCCGCCAGGATCCTCGCAACAACGAGATCCTCGAGCGTGCCTTCGTCACCACCCTGGCCGACGGCAATGTCGACGAGGCCGTGCCGCTGGCCGAGCGCCTGATCCAGATCGACCGCGGTCACCGTCTGGCGCGGCTCGCCCTCGCCATGCGGGCGCTGAAGAGCCGCCAGTTCCAGATGGCGCGCACCCATCTGACGGCCGCTCCCCGCGCCAATGCTGATCTGACCTCGGCCCTGCTGATCGCCTGGACCCATCTTGGATCGGGTGATCCGCAGGCCGGCATCGCCGCGCTCGACCGGCTGACCGGGGCCGACTGGTACAATCTCTTCAAGAACTTCCACGCCGGCCTGATCCTCGATGCGGCCGGCCGCCGCGCCGACGCCGGCAAGCGCCTCGAGGACGCCTACAAGCAGGATCCGACGATCCTCAGGATCGTCGACGCCTATGGACGCTGGGCATCCCGCGCCAAGACGGTGGCGGAGGCGCAGCAGATCTTCGCGGCCTACGACAAGGTGATCCCCAACCACCCGATCATCGTGGCGGCCCAGCAGCGGCTGAACGAGGCCGGCGCAACCCTTCCCGTCCTCGTCCGCACCACCCAGGGCGGTGCAGCCGAGGTGCTCTACGGGCTCGGTTCGGCGCTGTCGCGGCAGGGGGGCGAGGATCTCGCCCTGATCTACCTGCAGCTTGCCCGCTGGCTCGATCCGCAGCACGACATGGCGATCCTGTCGCTCGCCGACCTCTACGAGTACATGAAGCTGCCGCGCCGGGCGATTACGGTGTTCGAGGCCATGCCGGAGAGCTCGCCGCTCTATCGCAACGCCCAGATCCAGCGCGCCCTGAACCTCGAGCAGATCGACAAGACCGACGACGCACGCCGCGCGCTCGGCGAACTCATCGCCAAGAACCCCGAGGACCTCGAGGCGCTGCAGGCGCTCGGCAACATCCAGCGCGCCCGCAAGATGTTCGCCGAGGCGGCCGAAACCTATTCGAAGGCGCTCGCCCTCGTCCGCGATCCGGGGCCGCAGCACTGGATCTACTTCTACTTCCGCGGCATCGCCCTCGAGCGCACCAAGCAGTGGGCAAAGGCCGAGGCCGACCTGAAAAAGGCGCTGGAGCTGATCCCCGAGAACAACGCCCGCGGCCGGGCCCAGGTGCTGAACTATCTCGGCTATTCCTGGGTCGACCAGGGCATCAATCTCGAGCAGGGGCTGGAGCTGGTGAAGAAGGCGGTCGAGCTGACCCCCGAGGACGGCTACATCGTCGACAGCCTCGGCTGGGCCTATTACCGCATGGGCCGCTACGAGGAGGCCGTGGTCGAACTCGAGCGCGCCATCGAGCTGAAGCCCGAGGATCCCGTCATCAACGACCACCTCGGCGATGCATACTGGCGCGCCGGCCGGCAGCTCGAGGCGCGGTTCCAGTGGAACCATGCCCGCGACCTGAAGCCTGAGCCGGACGACCTGCCGCGCATCCTCGACAAGATCGCCAACGGCCTCGCCGATACGCCGGTGCAGACCACCCGCACCACGGGTGAGGCTTCGCCCGTCCCGAAGACCTCGCCGAACTGACGCGCCGGGCGGCGGTGTCATCCGCCATGGCGACGGCCGGAATGCCGCCGGTGCTGGTCGAGCAGGCGCCCGCCAAGGTCAACCTGACGCTCGCCGTCCGCGGGCGGCGCGCCGACGGCTATCATGACCTCGAAAGCCTCGTTGTCTTTGCCGCTGCCGGCGACGAACTGCGCTTCGCTCCGGGTGGCTCGGGCCACCATCTCGTCGTGCGCGGCCGGAGCGCCGCGGCGGCTGGTCCGACAGCCGAGAACCTCGTGCTCAAGGCGGCCCGTCTCCTCGCAGAACGTGTTCCCGGCCTGCCCGGCGGCACCTTCACCCTCATCAAGCGCCTGCCGGTGGCGGCCGGCCTCGGCGGGGGATCGTCGGACGCCGCTGCGGCCCTGCGACTGATGGCGCGTGCCGGCGGGATCGGGCTCGACGACGGCCGGCTGATGGAGGCCGCCCGCCTGACGGGGTCCGACGTACCGGTCTGCCTCGATCCCGCTCCGCGTTTCATGCGCGGCACCGGGCATGACCTCGGTGCGCCCTTGGCGCTTCGACGGCTGCCGGCGCTTCTCGTCAATCCGGGAGTCGCCGTGCCGACCCCGGAAGTGTTTCGCCGTCTCGGTCTCACGGCGGGCGATCGTCTCGCCGGCGATCCCGCCGCCGTCATGGAGCAAGCAGCGCCGCAGCCCCGGGACGACCTCGTGGCCCTGCTCGCGGCGTCCCGCAATGATCTCGAAGCGCCGGCGCTGGCCATGGCGCCGGTGATCGGCGTCGTGCTGGCCGATCTGAGGACCCATCACAGCTGCCTCTTGGCGCGGATGTCCGGCTCCGGCGCAACTGTCTTCGGGCTGTTCGACACCTGCCGGGCTGCCGCGGCGGCGGGGAAGGCGATCGCGGCCCGCCATCCCGGCTGGTGGGTGAAGCCCACCATGCTGGGCGGTGGTCAGGCTCCGCGATAGCGTCGCCAGCCGGCGGCCCTCGGCTCGCAGGCCGGGCAGGTGCCGCAGCCGAAGCCCCAGTCGTGCTCATGCTTGCGGTCGCCGAGGTAGCAGGAGTGCGACTCCCGCCGGATCAGCTCCACCAGCGGCGCGCCGCCGAGCCGCTCGGCCAGCGTCCAGGTCTCGGCCTTGTCGATGAACATCAGCGGCGTGTGCAGGACGAAGCGGCGGTCCATGCCGAGGTTCAGTGCCACCTGCAGCGCCTTGATCGTGTCGTCGCGGCAGTCGGGATAGCCTGAGTAGTCCGTCTCGCACATGCCGGCGACGATGTGTTTCAGGCCGCGACGATAGGCGAGGGTCGCCGCGAAGGTGAGAAAGACGAGGTTGCGACCGGGCACGAAGGTGTTGGGCAGGCCTTCTTCGGTCATCGCAATGGCGACGTCGCGGGTCAGAGCGGTATCGGAGACCTCGCCGAGAACACCGAGGCCGAGGGTATGGTCCGGCCCGAGGCGGGCCGACCAGCCGGCGTCCTGCGCGGCCAGGCCGTCGCGAATGGTTTCCCGGCAGGCGAGCTCGACCGCATGGCGCTGGCCGTAGTCGAAGCCGAGGGTCTCGACGTGGGAAAAACGGTCGAGCGCCCAGGCGAGGCAGGTGGCCGAATCCTGGCCGCCCGAGAACAGGACGAGGGCACCGTCCGAAGTTGCCGCCGGCGTCATGCCCGGCTCCTCAGTGGGCGCGGGCGATACAGAAATCGACCGCCTGGACGAGGGCATCCTTCAGCGCACAGTCGGGGAAGAGACCCAGGGCGTCCTTGGCCATGTCACCATAGTGACGGGCGCGCTCGATGGTGTCGGCCAGCGCCCCGTGGCGGGCCATGAAGCCGATGGCGGTGTCGAGGTCGCCCTCGGCGATGTCGCCGTCGACCAGCACCTTCTTCCAGAAGGCGCGCTCGGTCTCCGAACCGCGGCGGAAGGCCAGCACGACGGGCAGGGTGATCTTGCCCTCGCGGAAGTCGTCACCGGTGTTCTTGCCGAGCTTCTGCGCCTTGCCGCCGTAGTCGAGGGCGTCGTCGACCAGCTGGAAGGCGATTCCGAGGTTCATGCCGTAGGCGCGGGCCGCGGCCTGCTCGGCCTTCGGTCGCTCGGCGATCACCGGGCCGACCTCGCAGGCGGCGGCGAAGAGTTCCGCCGTCTTGCCGCGGATGACCGCGAGATATTCGTCCTCTGTGGTCGAGGTGTTCTTGGCGGCGGCGAGCTGCATCACCTCGCCCTCGGCGATGACGGCGGCCGCCGTGGAGAGAATGTCGAGGGCGCGCAGCGAGCCGACCTCGACCATCATCTTGAAGGCCTGCCCAAGCAGGAAGTCGCCGACCAGCACCGAGGCCTCGTTGCCCCAGACCATGCGGGCCGCCGGCTTGCCGCGGCGCATGTCGCTCTCGTCGACCACGTCGTCGTGCAGCAGCGTTGCCGTGTGCATGAATTCCACGGCCGCCGCGAGCTTCACATGGCCTTCGCCCTGATAGCCGGAGAGGGCGGCCGTCGCGAGGGTCAGCATGGGCCTGAGGCGCTTGCCGCCGGAGGAGATCAGGTGGTTCGCCACCTCCGGGATCATGGTGACCTCGGAGCCGGTGCGCGACAGGATCATGGCATTGACCCGCTCCATGTCCGGACGGGTCGCGTTGACCAGCGCCTCGATCGAGGCACGATCCTTTTCGAACGGGACGACGACTGCCACGCCATGCTCCACTGCCGCTCCGCCGGACGCGGCGGAAAGTCGTGGCGACCATAAGGGCTTGGTGTGGTCTTCTCAAGCAGAGCGGCCCCTGCGAATGGTCGCAGCGGCAAGAGGCCAGGAGGCGATGTGGAGGAGATCATCCGCACCCACGATCCCGTCCTCGTCAGCGCCGTCGAGGCGCTGCTCGAGGGGGAGGGCATCACGGTCTTTGTGGCTGACCGCCACGTGTCGGCGCTCGAGGCGCGGATCGCCGCCTTTCCGCTGAGAATCCTCGTGCCTGAGGAGGATGTCGCACGCGCGCGCCGGGCCGTTTCCGATGCCGGCTGGGGCGAGACGCTGCGCCAGGAGAAGCCCTGAGGGTTCGATTGATCCTGTCTCCAGAGTTGAACTGTTCTAATCGGTGCAGATGCATGCAATAAGGTGCATATGAGCCTTATCGACGATCCCCTTCTTGAACTCAGCGCCGACAAGGTCCTGGGCGGCCGCGTCCAGATCACCCAGCCGCGATCAGGGCACCGCGCCGGGCATGACGCGGTGCTGCTGGCCGCCGCCGTGCCGGCATCCCCCGGGGACCGCATTCTCGACCTCGGGGCGGGGGTCGGAACCGCCGCCTTCTGCCTCGCGGCGCGGGTGCCGCAATGCTTCCTCACGCTCGTCGAGATCGATCTGGCGCTGGCCGCGCTCGCCGAGCAGAACGCTGCCGCCAACGGCTATGGCAACCGCACGCGCGTGATCGTCATGGACGCCGAGGCCCGCGGCACGTCGCGCGAGAAGGCGGGCCTGCTCGTCGGCCAGATCGACCGGGTCATTACCAATCCGCCCTTCCACGACGCCCCGCGCCATCGCGTCTCTCCCGGCGCCGCCCGCCGCCTCGCCCATGCCGGCGGCGACGATCTGCTCGCCGGCTTCCTGCGCACGGCGGTGGCCGTTCTCCGGCCGGGCGGGACGGTGACGCTGATCCATCGGGCCGACCGGCCCGAGGCGCTCATCGCCGCGATGAAGGGCCGTTTCGGCGGCATCACGCTGCGTCCCGTTCACCCGAAGCCGGACGCGCCGGCGATCCGCCTCATCGCTACCGGCACCAAGGGCTCGCGCGCGCCGACCGCCATCCTTCCTGGCCTCGTGCTGCAGGACGCCGAGGGCCGCCCGACGCCCGAGGCCGAGGCGGTGCTGAGGGAGGGGAGAGGTTGTAGCGGATGAAATGGCGCGCGCTGCTGATTGCCGTCGTGGCCCTGGCCGTCGTTCTGCCGTACCGGCCGGCTCGGGTCTTCGCCCAGCCGGCGCAGCCCTATCTCCATGACATACTGCGGCGGCCGGTTTTCAAGGAAAGCTGGGACCGGCTCTTCCGCCGCAACCGCAACATCGACCGGTGGGTGCATGTGTTCGGCGGAGGCGGTCCGGGTGTTGCCGGCCCCGCCGAGCCGGTGACGGCTGGGGGGCGGTCCTATCTGTCGACCGATGTCTGCAAGCCGCATGACTGTGCCGACAATCAGCTCTTCGTTCTCTTCACGGTCGATGGCACGCAGGCCTGGGCGGCGCTGCGCCACAAGGATTTCGTCCAGTGGCTCGGAAATCCCGGCCCGGCCGAGCGCGGCCTGCTGGAGCGCCGCCTCGCCCGCTGATCGAGGGCTTCAGCCCTCGATCTTCGAGAAGTCCGCGACCGTCGCCGTCGCGGCGCGCAACTCGTTGAGGATCTTCAGCCTATTCTCGCGCAGCGCGGGGTCCTCGGCATTGACCGTGACCTTGTCGAAGAAGGCGTCGACCGCAGGCCGCAGTTCGGCGAGCGCCTTCATCGCGCCGGCATAGTCCTCCCTTGCCACATGGTCGCGGGCGTGCGCCGCGGCCGACTGCAGCAGATTGTAGAGCGCCCGCTCCTCCGGCCCGCCCTTGTCGTGGACGAGGGTCGCGTCCGGCGCGCCGTCATAGGTGCGGCCGTCCTTCTTCTCCTCGATGCGCAGGATGTTCATGGCGCGCTTGGTGCCGGCGAGGAGGTTCTTGCCGTCCTCGGTGCCGAGCAGGGCGGCGAGCGCCTCGACGCGGCGGACGACGAGGAGGAGGTCGTCATTGCCCTCGCCTGAGGCCAGCACGGCGTCGACGAGGTCGTGGCGCTGGCCCTGGTCGCGGAGCAGGACCTTCAGGCGGTCGTGGAAGAAGGAGAGGAGGTCGGCTGAAAAGCCGTCGATCCGCGAAAGCGCGAACTTCAGATCGTTGTCGACCAGAAGGCGAATGACGCCGAGGGCGGCGCGGCGCAACGCGAAGGGGTCCTTCGATCCCGTCGGCTTTTCGTCGATCCGCCAGAACCCCGTCAGCACATCCAGCTTGTCCGCCAGCGCAACGGCCACGGCCACCTTGTCGGTGGGAACGCGGTCGGACGGCCCCTGCGGCTTGTAATGATCCTCGATCGCCGCCGCGACGCTCTCGTGCTCGCCCTGCAGCAGCGCGTATTTCCGGCCCATCAGGCCCTGCACCTCGGGGAATTCGCCGACCACCTCGGTCATGAGGTCGGCCTTGGCGAGTTCCGCCGCGCGCCCGGCGAGGTCCGGATCGGCGCCGACCAGCGGCGCGATGTGGCGGGCGAGGGCCTTGATGCGCTCGACGCGCTGCCCCTGCGTGCCGAGCTTCTCGTGGAAGACGACGTTGAGGGCGCGCAGCTTCGCCATGCGCTGGTCGAGCGGCTTTCCCTTGTCCTCGAAGTCCGGCAGCGGCTTCTGGTCCGTCTCCCAGAAATAGAGGGCGTCCGACAGGCGGGCGCGGATGACGCGCTCGTTGCCGGCGATGATCGCCGTGCCGCCGTCGCTCGCCTCGAGATTGGCGGTCAGCACGAAACGGTTGGCGAGGCGGCCCGTCTTCGGGTCGCGGACCACGAAGCACTTCTGGTTGGCGCGGATGGTGGCGCGGATCACCTCGTCGGGGATGGCGAGGAAGGCCTCCTCGAAGGCGCCCATCAGCACCACCGGCCACTCGACGAGCCCGGCCACCTCGTTCGCCAGCCCCTCGTCCTCCACCAGCTCCAGCCCCTGCGCGAAGCAGAGGTTGTGTGCGTCGGCGAGGATGCGGCGCTTGCGCTCCTCCGGATCGGCGACGACGAAGGCCTTCTCGAGGCTCGTCAGGTAGTCGTCCATGCGGCGCGCCCGGAAGGTCGCCGGCGCCATGAAGCGGTGGCCTCGGGTGGTGTCGCCGGAGACGATGCCGTCGACGCTGAAGGGGATGACCGCCGGCTCCTCGGTCTCGGGGCCGAAGGTGCAGAGGATGGACTGCAGCGGGCGCACCCAGCGCAGCGACGCCGTCGAGACCGAGGCCGCGCCCCAGCGCATCGATTTCGGCCAGGGGAAGGCGCGGATGATCTCCGGCACGATCTCGGCGATGACCTCCGGTGTCGGGCGTCCCGGCCTGTTGATGACGGCGATGTAGCTGTCACCCTTCTTCGGGTCCGACTGGATGGTGGCCTCGTCGATCGAGGCAAGACCGGCGCTCTTCAGGAAGCCCTGGATGGCGGCCTCGGGCGCACCGACACGCGGCCCCTTGCGCTCCTCCTTCACATCAGGCGAGGCGGCGGGCAGGCCATGCACCGAGAGCGCGATGCGGCGCGGGGTCACCACGACGCGGGCGCCCTCATAGAGGCAGCCCTTCGCGACCAGGGCGTCGGTCACCGCCTTCTTCAGGTGGGCCGCTGCATCGGCCTGCATGCGGGCGGGAATCTCTTCGGAGAGCAGTTCGAGGAGAAGGTCGGGCATCGGACGGTCTTCCGCGCCTCTCGCGAGGCCGCTTCACCCCCGCCGCTGGGGCGAGGGGCGGGCCGCTGGGCGGCCCGGGGTGGGCTGGAGCCGCCCGTCCCGCCGCTGGGGACGGGGCGCCTCCGGGTTGCGCCCCAAGAACACGGCTTGGTGCGCCATGTCCAGTGCCCACCTGCACGGAAGCCTGAGCGGCAGGGCTCCGCCGCTTCCCTCCGGCGTCAGCGCGGGGGCGGGAATTTCTCGAAGGCCGGGACGCCTTCCGGGAAGATGTGGAAGGGCTGCGCCTCGGAGGTGTAGAAGACGACCTGCGGCCCGCCATAGACGGAGGGATCGTCCAGCCCGCCGACCTTGAGGATCACGGCGTTCTTCCGGCGCGGACTGAGGGTCGCGAGATGGGTGCCGCAGGTGGCGCAGAACTCGCGCGTCACCGGGTTCTCGAGATCCGGGCGGCTGTAGCGGGCGGGTTCGCCCTTCACGTAGCGAAAGCCCTCGACCGGCACGGCCATGAAGTAGTTCTCGGCGCCGCCGGCGATCTTCTGGCATTCGCGGCAGTGGCACTGGCCGCGGAACATCGGCTCGCCCTCGACCTCGTAGCGCAACGCGCCGCAATAGCATCCGCCCGTCATCATGGTTCCGCCCTCCCTTGAGGCGCTGTCCGCCCGTTCCGGTCTCGTGGAGGCGGGAGGCTAGACCGAAAGGACCGCCCCTGGCGAGGCTCGGAGACGCCGGGCGGCGAAGGTCAGCCCCGCACGCGGTGCAGCGTCGTGGTGTGGCCGTTGCCGCAGCGCGACGAGATGCGGTCGCGGCTCTCCAGCGTCACCGCGCAGGAGGTTTCCGACGTGCGGCTGCCATCCGAGCAGCGGCCGCGAAAGGTGAGGCGGGAGGTGAAGCCGGTCAGGCGGCCGCGCCCCTCTGTGCCGCAGCGCCCGGCGGCGCGGGTGTTGAAGAGCTCGCGCGCCACGATGGTCGCGCCCTGGACGCGGATCTCGACGCCGGCGCGGCCGCCGGGCTGGGCTGCCCAGAAGCCGGCGAAGTCGGCGCCGCGAAGACGGTCACCCGCCGGGCGGGCGGCGCCGGGAGCCTGCGCCGCGGCGGCGGTGGCGAACGCCACGAGGGCGGCGAGGGCGAGGAGCGGTCGTTCTCATCGTGAGCCATCCTGTCGGGGGCCTTGCGGCGAATCCAAGGCGGCAAGCCTACAGCCTGCGGCGCTCCGCGACGATGGCGCCCGATACGCGAACCGACCGGCTTGCCGGCATCGCGGACCCCGGCTACCGCTGGCGGCGGAGACCAGCCCGCATGACCGTCGCCCTGACCATCGCCGAACTCGTCGAACGCTTTCCCGACTTTCGCGTCGCGGTCCTCGTCTGCGAGGACCTGACCGTTCCCGCCGAACGCCCGGCAGAACTCGACGCCATCATCGCGGCGCGCGAGGCGGCGGCGCGCGCGGCCTGGGGCGGGCGGGAACTGTCGGAGATCCCGGGCATCGCCGCCTGGCGCGCGGCCTACAAGGGCTTCGGCATCAAGAAGACAAGCTATCGCTGCTCGGTGGAGCGGCTGATGAAGAATGCGCTGGCAGAACGCCCGCTGCCTGCCATCAACGGCTTCGTCGACGCCTACAATGCCGTCTCGCTCTCGGCGGTCGCCTGCATCGGCGCCGACGACCTCGACAAGGCGGCAGGCCCCTTCGCCTTCCGCTTCGCGCGCGCCTCCGACACCTTCATCGACATGGCGGCGGAGCCGGGCGAGGACCCCAACGATCCGCCGAAGGAGGGCGAGGTGGTCTATGCCGGCTCAGGCCACGTGCTCTGCCGCCGCTGGAACTGGCGGCAGGACGCCCGCTCCATCATCACCCCGGCGACGTCACGGGCCATCCTCACCATCCAGACCAATGGCTGGGGAGACCTCGACGCTGCGGTCGCCGATGCGCGCGACCTGATCGGCCGCTTCTGCGGCGGCCGGGTGACTGCAGCGGTTGCCGACCGGAACAACACCGCCGTCAGCCTCGTTTGACTGGGATCGGCGGATGTCCGCCGCGCCCGCCCGGATGGGTCGCCGGCTCCGTTGACCCCGGCGACTTTCGATGCGTCCATGGGCGGGTTGACCCGTTTCCCCGAGGAGGTCCCCATGAACCGTTCCGCTAGCGCCGTCTGGCGCGGTACCGGCCGTGACGGCAAAGGCGCCATCACCACGCAGTCCGGCGTCCTTGACGCCGCCGCCTATGGTTTCACCACCCGCTTCGAGAATGAGAAGGGCACCAATCCCGAGGAGCTGATCGCCGCGGCCCATGCCGGGTGCTTCACCATGGCGCTGGCCTTCGCCCTCCAGCGCGAGAACCTGACGCCGAACGAGCTCAAGACCGATGCGGTCGTGACCCTCGACAAGGACGGAAGCGGATTCAAGGTAACGAAGTCCGCGCTCACCCTGAAGGCGGATGTCCCCGGCATCGACCGCGAGAAATTCGCCGAGATCGCCAAGGGGGCCAAGGAAGGCTGCCCGATCTCGAAGCTGCTCAACGCCGAGATCACGCTGGACTGGTCTCTGGCCTGACGGGATCGACCATCCCGCAAACGTTGCGCCCCGGTTACCCTGCCGGGGCGTTTTTTCGTCAAAGGCCCGCGCGGCGTTAAATCCGTCCTCATGACTCTGCGTCATGCTGGTGGTGCATGTGCTTCCCCAGCGAGGGTCCATGGCCAACGACGTGGCAGTCAATTTCCGCAAGAACCGCGGACGCAGCGAAGAGATCGCCGATGGCGCCGGCCGGGGCGGCCTGTCGACCCTCGTCCTCGTCGTGGGCGCACTGGCCGTCGGCTTCGCGGCTTACAGCTTCGCCCCCGCCAACCTGTCGCTGCCGGTCGTCTCGTCGCTGTGGCGCGGCCAGGGCCAGACGGCACGGCCGGCCGTCGTCGACAGCACGCCTCGCCCGGCCTCCGTCGTTCCCGGCGTTCGCGAGGTCGGTGGCGGCTCCATCGGGTTGCCGATCGTCGGCAGCGCGGCCCTGTCGCAGGTTTACTCCCCCGTCGGCCCTGTCGTCATTCGCAAGCGCGACGGCTACGTCGAGGTCGACGGCCCGGGCCTGAGGCCGCCTCCGGTCGGTCCCCGCCGCTCGAGCCAGGCCGTCTTCGACCATGGCGCCGTGCTCGCCACGGCGCTCCAGCCGCTTGCCTTCACTCCCTGCGACAGCCACCTGCGCTATCTCGCGGCGGCCAACATCAACCTCTTCGTCGGTGGCTTCATGCCGCCGCGCACGGCGATCGATCCGCGCGCCTCAGCCGACGCCGCCTTCTGGCGCAGGCCTGAGGCGAGTGCCGTGCGAAGGGCCGCTCTCATCCTGGCGGAGAAGGGCGCACTCGGCCCGAACGACTTCGGCATCGACGCCTCGCCGCAGGCCCGCGGCCTGTTCGAGGGCGCGACGCTCGGCCGTCCGTCCTGCGGCTGAGCGCCACGGGGGCCGCCGCCTTTTCGCCGGAATTGCGGCGTGACATAGTGCATTGCATCATTGAGGCCGCGGGGAGAATCATGCCGCCAGTCCTGATGGGAGCCGCCGTGGCGGCCATTGCGATCGCCGCCTACGTGCTCGTGCGCAGGCAGGTGGCGCCCGTGCTGAAGCCCGTGCGCGCCGAGACCCCGGTCCGCCGGCTGCGTCGCGATCCGGTCACCGGCGAGTACCGCCCGTTCTGACGGCGGTTGACCCCCTCGCACCCGGTCAGTAAGGGTCGGCACCGCTCGTCCCGACAGGCCGTTCCGAAATGTCCCGATCCGACCTCCCGCCGCACATGCGGCCCGAACGCTCGTTCCAGGGCCTGATCCTGGCGCTCCAGACATTCTGGGCGGAGAAGGGCTGCGTCATCCTCCAGCCCTACGACATGGAGGTCGGCGCCGGCACGTCCCATCCCGGCACCATGCTGCGCTCGCTGGGGCCGAAGCCGTGGAACGCCGCCTATGTGCAGCCGTCGCGTCGGCCGAAGGACGGCCGCTACGGCGAGAACCCGAACCGGCTGCAGCACTATTACCAGTTCCAGGTCATCCTGAAGCCCAATCCGCCGAACCTGCAGGAGCTCTATCTCGGCTCGCTGGAGGCGATCGGCCTCGACCCGAAGCTGCACGACATCCGCTTCGTGGAGGATGACTGGGAGAACCCGACGCTCGGCGCCTGGGGCCTCGGCTGGGAATGCTGGTGCGACGGGATGGAGGTGAGCCAGTTCACCTACTTCCAGCAGGTGGCGGGCATCGAATGCGCCCCGGTTTCCGGCGAGCTCACCTACGGCCTCGAGCGCCTCGCCTGCTACCTGCAGAACGTCGAGAGCATCATGGAGCTGAACTTCAACGGCCGCGAAGGCGCCGAGAAGGTCACCTACCGCGAGGTCTTCCTGCAGGCCGAGCAGGAATATTCCCGCTACAATTTCGAACACGCCGACACGGCAGCCCTGTTTCGCCGTTTCGCGGAAGCGGAGACGGAATGCCGCTCGCTCCTCGGCAAGGGGGAAAGCGGCGAGCGCCATCTGATGGTCCAGCCCGCCTACGACCAGTGCCTCAAGGCCGGCCACGCCTTCAACCTGCTCGACGCCCGCGGCGTCATCTCCGTCACCGAGCGGCAGAGCTATATCCTGAGGGTGCGCGAGCTGGCGAAAGCCTGCGGCGCCGCCTGGCTGAAGACCGAAGCAGGCGGAGCCGCAGCATGATCCTCACCCGCCGGTCGATTGTCGCCGCTCTTGCCTTCGCAGCCATGCCGGTTGCCGCCCAGCAGGCGGCCTCGCCGGATCCTGTAGCCGCGCTTCGCGCCTTCTATGCGAAGCCGGAGAGCGCCCCGGTCGAGCCGTTCATGTCGCAGCGCCTGCGGCGGCTCTACGAGGCGCAGAAGCGCCGCAGCGCAACCGCCGAGGGGCCGATGTCCGGCCTCGACTTCGGCTTCGCCTGCGGCTGCCAGGACCATGACGACAACTACCAGGCCCGCAACCGCTATCGCCTCGTCTCCCGGGACGAGCGAAAGGCCAGGGTGACGGTGACGGTGAAGCTCTTCGCCGACCAGGCGGAGACGCAGGACATCACCTTCGACCCGGCATTGGTGAATGGCCGCTGGCTCATCGACGACGTCTCGGGAGCGAGCGGCGACATTTCCTGGGTTCTGTCGAGGCTCCTGCAGATTCGCAGCTGACGCAGGCCGGCGTCATCGCCCTGATGGGGATGCGGAAACAGGAAAGGGCGCCCTCGGGCGCCCTTTGTGAACTTACATCCCCGGATAGTTCGGTCCGCCGCCGCCTTCCGGCGTCACCCAGTTGATGTTCTGGGCGGGGTCCTTGATGTCGCAGGTCTTGCAGTGGACGCAGTTCTGCGCGTTGATCACGAACTTCGGGTCGGTCTTCGCCTCGGGATCGGCATAGACCACCTCGTAGACCCCCGCCGGGCAGTAGAGCCTCGCAGGCTCGCCGTATTTCGGCAGGTTCTGCGCGATCGGAACGGACGGGTCCTTCAGCGTGAGGTGGATCGGCTGATCCTCCTCGTGGTTGGTGTTCGAGATGAACACGCTCGACAGCTTGTCGAAGGAGATGACCCCGTCGGGCTTCGGGTAGACGATCGGCTTCACCTGGTCGATCGGCTTCAGCGTCGCGTAGTCGGCCTTGCCGTGCTTCAGCGTGCCGAAGGGCGAGACGCCGATCAGCGAATTGATCCACATGTCGATGCCGCCGAGGATGACGCCGCCGATGGTGCCGAACTTCGACCACAGCGGCTTGACGTTGCGCACCGTCCACAGGTCCTTGCCGACCGCGCTGGAGCGCCAGGCCGCCTCGTAGGAGGCCGGCTCGTCATGGGCACGGCCATCCGCGATGGCGCGGGCGAGATGCTCGGCCGCCAGCATGCCGGAATGGACCGCGTTGTGTGAGCCCTTGATGCGGGGAACGTTGACGAGGCCCGCCGCGCAGCCGATCAGCGCGCCGCCGGGGAAGGAGAGCTTCGGCACCGACTGCCAGCCGCCCTCGGTGATGGCGCGGGCGCCGTAGCTGAGGCGCTTGCCGCCCTCCAGCGTCGGCCGCACGAAGGGGTGCTGCTTGAAGCGCTGGAACTCGTCGAAGGGCGAGAGGGTGGGGTTCTCGTAGTTCAGGTGGACGACGAAGCCGACGTAAACGAGGTTGTCCTCGGCGTGGTAGAGGAAGGAGCCGCCGCCGGTCTTCATGTCGAGCGGCCAGCCGAAGGAGTGCTGGACGAGGCCGGGCTTGTGGTTCTCCGGCTTGACCTGCCAGATCTCCTTCAGGCCGATGCCGTACTTGCCGGGATCGCGGCCCTCGTCGAGCTTGAAGCGCTCGATGAGCTGCTTCGTCAGGTGGCCGCGGGCGCCTTCGGCGAACACGGTGTACTTGCCGCGCAGCTCCATGCCGCGGGTGAAGCGGTCGGTGATCTCGCCGTTGCGGTCGATACCCATGTCGCCGGTGGCGACGCCGGTGACCGCGCCCTTGTCGTCGAACAGCACCTCGGCCGCGGCAAACCCCGGATAGATTTCCACGCCCAGCGCCTCGGCGCGGGCAGCCAGCCACTTCGTCACATTGCCGAGCGAGCCGATGAAGTTGCCGTGGTTGTTCATCAGCTTCGGCATGCCGAAGTTCGGCAGGCGCAGGCCGCCCGCCGGGCCGAGGAAATAGAAGCGGTCGTCGGTGACCTCCTGCTTCAGCGGCCGGTCCGGATCCTCGCGCCAGTCGGGCAGGAGGGCATCGAGGCCGGCCGGATCGATCACCGCACCGGAGAGAATATGAGCGCCGACCTCCGAGCCCTTCTCAACAACGACAACCGAGAGGTTCTCGTCGAGCTGTTTGAGGCGGATGGCCGCCGACAGGCCGGCCGGGCCGGCACCGACGATGACGACGTCGTAGTCCATGCCCTCGCGCTCGGGCAGGTCCATCGCTTCGGCCATTGAGATCCCTCGTCATCCGTGGGGCCGGGGCGCCCCATGCAACTTTGGTCGATTTCTAAAGCACGGCTTCCCGCCGATGACAACGCGCCGAGCGGCCGAGGGTAGCCGGCTGCGGCGTCGCACCGGCGCCCTGACGTTAACCATTTGGTAACGTCCGTTAACGATGTCTTAACATCTCACTTGAGCCGCAATGATTAACAGGAGATTAATGACCCCGGGTCGCAGGGCAGTCATCGTTGGTTCAAGGGTATCCCCCTATGCGTCGCTTTGCGTCCTGTTTGTTGTTCGTCGCTCTCGGCATTTTCGGCGTCGCCGAGGGTGCTTCCGCCCAGCAGGGCGTTCGTCGCCTCGCCGCGCTCACCGCTGGCGCGGCCACGTCGGCGCCCATCGGCTGGGTTCAGTTCTGTGGCGAAAACCCGGCGGACTGCGCTCAGCGCTCGCCGGTCGCCCGTTCGGTCACTCTCACCTCGACGGCCTTTGGCCAGCTCGCCCGCATCAATCTCCAGGTCAACCGGGAGATCGAGCAGGTGACCGACATGGATCACTTCGGCGTCGAGGAATACTGGACCTATCCGGTCGCCGGAAAAGGCGATTGCGAGGACCTGGTGCTGGAGAAGAAGCGCCGGCTCATCGCCCTCGGCGTGCCGCGCGAGGCACTGCTCATCACCGTGGTGCGCGATCTCAACGGCGACGGCCACGCCATCCTGACGGTCGTGACCGACCGCGGCGACTACATCCTCGACAACTTCACCAACGAGGTGAAGCTCTGGCACGAGACCGGCTACCGCTTCATCAAGCGCCAGTCGCAGACCGACCCGAACCAGTGGGTCTCGCTGAACGGCGGCGCCGCCGGCCCGCAGCTGGTCGCCAATCCGCGCCGCTGAACCGGTCGCAACCCATCGCCTCCCCGGCGGTCGCAGCGGGTGGAGGCCTGAAGGCCGGAGCGGGTCGCAGCGCTCCGGCCTTTCGCTTATGATGGTCTCCATGACCCTTCCCCTGAGCCCCGAGGCCGTCGAGGCCCTGCTCGTCTTCTACCGCGACGCCGGCGTCGACATTGCGGTGGGGGAGGAGCCCGTCGACCGCTTCGCCGAGGCGGAGGCCGATCTCGCGCGCCGCCGCCCGCCGCCACCGCGCGAGGAGGACAGCCGCGAGCGGCTGCCGGCCCCGGCGACGGCCCGGCCCCAGCCCGTCAGCGCCGCAGGCGCACCGCCGGCGCCCGATTCGGCCGTTGCGGCCGCACGCGAGGCGGCACGCTCCGCCGCGAGCCTCGACGCGCTGCGCGCCATCGTGGAGTCCTTCGAGGGCTGCGCGCTGAAGGCCACGGCCTCCCGCACCGTGTTCGAGGACGGCTCGCGTGAGGCGCGCGTCATGTTCGTCGGCGAGGCGCCGGGACGTGAGGAAGACCTCGAGGGCAGGCCCTTCGTCGGCCGCTCGGGCCAGCTTCTCGACCGCATGATGGCCGCCGTCGGCCTCGACCGGGCCTCGAACGCCTATATCGCCAACATCATTCCCTGGCGGCCGCCGGGAAACCGGACCCCGACGCCGCAGGAGATCGCCATCTGCGAGCCCTTCATCCGCCGGCAGATCGAACTCAAGGCCCCCGACTTGCTGGTCTGCGTCGGTGCGCCATCGACCGAGACGCTGCTCGGCCTCAAGGGCATCATGAAGGCGCGCGGGCGACTGGTCGGCTTCGAGACGGGCGGGCGGACGATCCAGGCCATCGCGACGCTGCACCCGGCCTATCTGTTGCGCAGCCCCATCGCCAAGCGGCACGCCTGGCGCGACATGCTGACGATCCGCAAGACGCTGGGCCTCTAGGGACGGTCCCATCGCTGCGGAACCCGATGGCCGTCCTCAGTCCCTCAGTTGCTTCAGGCTGCCGAAGGTCATCCGGTGCATGACGCACGGCCCCCGCGCGGCGATGGCCTCGCGATGCGCCCTGGTGCCGTAGCCCTTGTGGACAGCGAAGCCATAGCCGGGGTGGGCGACGTCGACATGACGCATCAGCCGGTCGCGGTGAACCTTGGCGAGGATCGACGCCGCGGCGATGGAGAGCACCAGGGCGTCGCCGTCGACGATGGCCTCGCCGGTGATGCCGAGCGGCAGGGGCGGCACGTCGCGTCCGTCGACAAGGACGTGGCGGGCGGGAAGCGAGAGCGCCGCGACCGCCCGGCTCATGGCATGGAGGGTCGCCTTGCGGATGTCGGTCGCATCAATGCGGGTGGGCGAGGCCGATGCGATGGCGCAGGCAAGGGCACTCGCGACGACCGCCTCGTACAGGGACTCGCGGCTTGCCTCGTCGAGCACCTTGGAATCGGCGAGCCCGGCGGGAATGGCCTGCGGATCGAGGATGACGGCGGCCGCCACCACCGGGCCCGCGAGCGGGCCGCGTCCGGCCTCGTCGACCCCGGCGACGGGAGCGAAACCCTGCATCAGCGCGCGGGCCTCGAGGGCAAAGGTGGGAATCGGGGAGGCCATGGCGCTGTCTCGCCGAAACAGGCCCATCCGGCAAGGGACGGTGCCGGGATGGTTGTCGTTCCGATTCAGGGCAGGGGTGAAAGGCCGAGTCGTTGCAACGACTTGCGTTGAAAGGCTGAGCGGCTGATTCCTCCACCGGACAATCCGATTCAACGCGTTCAAGTGGCGATTCAGCGTGGTGTTTCAGGAGTGCGCCACCCCCGTCTCCCCTTCGTCCTGGCTGCGGCCGGAGCTCAGCCGTCAGCGGCGCTGGCCGCTGGCTCCGGGCATTCCCCCGGGGGTGTTCACAGGGGGAGGTCGATCGATCCGTCGTCCCTGAGCGGGAAGAAGGGGTTCCAGGCGAGTTCGATGGGATGGCCGTCGAGGTCGGCGACATAGCCGGAATAGCCGCCCCAGAACACCTCCTGCGGCGGCTTCAGCGTCGCGGCGCCGGCTGCGAGCGCCTCGGCGAAGGCAGCGTCGACCGCCTCCCTGGACGGCAGGTTGCGGGCGAGGGTGATGCCGCCGAAGGGCCGCGTGGTGTGTCGGCGAGGTCGGCATCCGCCGCCGAGGGCGGCTCTTCCGAACAGCGCCAGCACCACGCCACCGGCGCGGAAGAAGCTGACGCTGTCATTGCTTTGCGAGCGCGACAGGATGAACCCGAGCGCCTCGTAGAACCGCGTGGCGCGCGCGAGGTCTGCCACTCCGAGCGTGATGAGGGCGATGGCCGGGGGCGGGGGTGCAGTCATGCGATCTCCTGTTCGATGCGGGGCGGACACCGACCACCGCGCGGATTCCGCCGGTCAGAAAAGGCTCAGTTGCTCCGCCGCCGCCGCGCCCTTGCGGGGCGGTGGGGTGAAGTGCTGCGTCTCCAGCCGGAGCGTCCGCTTGTTGAAGCCGATGCGCTCGCGCGCCACCTCGAAGCGGCGGCCGATCATCCAGGCGAAGGGGCCGGTGCCCTTCTGGCGGAGATGGAAGGTCGCGTCATAGTCCTTGCCGCCGCGGGTCTGCTGGACCAGCGAAAGCACATGCCGGGCGGCGTCGGGGCGGTTGGCCACCAGCCATTCGCGGAAGAGGTCGCGGATCTCGTGCGGCAGGCGCAGCAGGACATAGCCCGCCTCCCGCGCTCCCATGTGCCAGGCCGCGTCGAGGATGCGCTCGATCTCGGCATCGTTCACCGCCGGGATGACGGGCGCCACCAGCACGGCGGTGGGTATGCCGGCCTCCGACAGGAGCCGGATCGCCTCCAGCCGCTTCGGCGGCGTCGAGGCGCGCGGCTCCAGCGAGCGCGCAAGCTTGCGGTCGAGGGTCGTCACCGACAGCGCCACCTTGGCGAGGCCCTTGGCCGCCATGCGCGCGAGGATGTCGATGTCGCGGGTGACGAGATGGTTCTTGGTGACGATGCCGACCGGGTGGTTCGCCGCTTCCAGTACCTCGAGGATGCGCCGCGTCAGCCCCCATTGCTTCTCGATGGGCTGATAGGGGTCGGTGTTGGTGCCGAGCGCGATGGTGCGCGGCTGGTAGCCGGGCGCGGCGAGTTCCTTCTCCAGCAGATCCGGCGCATTGGGCTTCACGAACAGCCGCGTCTCGAAATCGAGACCGGGCGAGAGGCCCATATAGGCGTGGGAGGGGCGGGCGAAGCAGTAGGTGCAGCCGTGCTCGCAGCCGCGATAGGGGTTGATGGAACGGTCGAAGGAGAGGTCCGGCGAGTCGTTGCGAGTGATGATGCGCTTCGCCTTCTCCTCGGTCACCGTGGTGGCGAGCGGCGGCAGGTCCTCCAGCGACCCCCAGCCGTCATCAACCGACTCCCGGCTCTCGGCCTCGAAGCGCCCCGAGGCATTGGAGAGCGTGCCCCGCCCCCGCCGCCGGTCGTCGCCGATGCCCGGACCGGAGGAGAAATCGAGCGCCCGCGCGGTCTTCGTCCCGAAGATCCGCGCCGCCGCAGCTTCCAGTCCACCGGCGTTCAGCCGGTCGGCGAGATCGTCGATGGGCTTGGTAGCGAGGGAGCGGCGCATGGTAGGGAGAATAGGCTGAGGGAGCGTTACGGTCAAGAACAAAAAGAGAACAAATGGTCGCGTGACGCCGGCCGCACGAGCCTCTTGCCTCAGGGGCGAAACGGGCATAAAGATATCTTTATATGTGAGTGAGGCCTGTGACCATCTCCTTCGCCAAACCCCCGAGGGCGCCGCTGGCGGCCTATGCCTTCGACGATGCGGTCGCCGTGCTGCGCGCCGTCGGCGAGCCGACGCGCCTGCGCCTCCTCGCGCTCCTGGCAGAAGCCGAACTCACCGTCACCGATACTGTCGACATCCTCGGCCAATCCCAGCCGCGCATTTCCCGCCATCTCAAGCTGCTGCTGGAGGCCGGCCTCGTCGAACGGGTGAAGGAGGGCTCCTGGGCCTTCTTCCGGGCGGCCGGGGAGGGCGCGGGTGCCCGTACCGTCGAGGCTCTGGTGTCGCTCGTCGATCCCGCCGACGCCATCCTCGCCAGCGACCGTGACCGGCTCGCCGAGGTCCGTGCCAAGCGCTCGGCCGAGGCGCAGGCCTTCTTCCGCCGCCATGCGGCCGACTGGGACCGCCTTCGGGCGCTGCATGTGCCCGAGGAGCGGGTGGAGAAGGCGGTGAGGGACGCGCTGTCCGGCGCGCCGCTGCGCTCGCTGCTCGATCTCGGCACCGGAACCGGCCGCATGCTGGAGCTCTTCGCCCCCGAGATCGACCGCGGCCTCGGCATCGATGCGAGCCCGGAGATGCTGACGCTCGCCCGTGCCGCCCTCGACCGCGCCGGCATCCGCCACTGCTCGGTGCGTACCGGCGACATCTATTCGCTGGCGCTGCCGCGCGACGCCTATGACGCCGTCATCATCCACCAGGTGCTGCATTTCCTCGACGACGGCGCCCGCGCCATCCGCGAGGCGGCCAGGGTTCTGCGGCCCGGAGGCCGGCTGGTGGTCGTCGACTTCGCCCCGCATGAGCAGGAGTTCCTGCGTGAAGCGCAGGCTCACCGCCGCCTCGGCTTCTCCCGCGACATCGTCGAGGGCTGGATGGCTGCTGCCGGTCTGACCCCGGTCCGCTTCCAGAACCTCGCTCCGGACGCCGCCGGCAGCGACAAGCTCACCGTTTCCATCTGGGTCGGCCGCGACCCGCGCATCATCACCGACGCCCCGGCCCTGCCGGCGGCCGAAGCCATTGAGGTCGCCTGATGTCCTCCGCCTACAAGCCCAGCCGCTACGTGTCGCGTTCGCGCCTCAAGGTCTCCTTCGAGTTCTTCCCGCCGAAGACCGAGGAGATGGAGACGACGCTGTGGGAATCCATCGAGCGCCTCGCGCCGCTCGAGCCCTCCTTCGTCTCGGTGACCTACGGCGCCGGCGGCTCCACCCGCGAGCGCACCCATGCAACGGTCGCCCGCATCATCAAGGAAACCGCCCTGAAGCCGGCGGCGCATCTCACCTGCGTCGCCGCCACCAAGGAGCAGGTCAACGAGGTCATCCGCGACTACTGGTCGGCGGGCGTGCGCCACATCGTGGCGCTGCGCGGCGATCCTGTCGGCGGCGTGGGGACGAAGTACGAGAGCCATCCCGGCGGCTATGAGGGCTCGCCCGAGCTCGTCGCCGGCATCAAGGCCATCGGCGACTTCGAGGTCTCCGTCTCGGCCTATCCGGAGCGGCACCCTGAAAGCCCGTCGCTCGACACCGACATCGACATGCTGAAGCGCAAGGTGGACGCCGGGGCCACCCGCGCCATCACCCAGTTCTTCTTCGACAACGACGTCTATCTCCGCTACCTCGACCGCGTCCGCGCGGCCGGCATCACCATTCCGATCGTGCCGGGCATCGTGCCGGTGCAGAACTTCAAGCAGACGGCGGGTTTTGCGGCGCGCACCGGCGCCAGCGTCCCGGACTGGCTCGCCCGCCGCTTCGAGGGTCTGGAGAACGACCCGGCGACGCGCAAGCTGATCGCCGCGGCGGTTGCGGCGGAACAGGCGCTCGATCTCGTCGATCGCGGCGTCACCGAGTTCCATTTCTACACGATGAATCGCGCCGACCTCGTCTATGCGGTCTGCCACCTGCTCGGCATGCGGCCGAAGGATGCCGCCACCAGCGCGGTCGCCGCCTGAGCCCTTCACTTCTTGCTCCGTCAGGAGAACGCCCGATGACCCAGTTCCCCCACCGCCATTCCGACGGCGCTGACGTGCTTTCCGCGCTGACCAGGGCCGCGCAGGAGCGCATCCTCGTGCTCGACGGCGCCATGGGCACGATGATCCAGCGCTACAAGTTCTCGGAGGCCGATTTCCGCGGCGAGCGCTTCGCCCACTGGAACCACGACCTCAAGGGCAACAACGATCTCCTGATC
Organism: Phreatobacter sp.; assembly: GCA_965284145.1. Taxonomy (GTDB): domain Bacteria; phylum Pseudomonadota; class Alphaproteobacteria; order Rhizobiales; family Phreatobacteraceae; genus Phreatobacter. Next base: position 1,647,479 of record CBDIRH010000002.1, on the reverse strand, counting down.
CTCACCCGCCCCGACGTGGTCGAGGCGATCCACCTCGAGTATTTCGAGGCCGGGTCGGACATGGTGGAAACCAACACCTTCTCCTCCACCTCCATCGCCCAGGCCGACTACGGCATGGAGGAACTGGCCTATGAGCTGAACTACGAGGGCGCCCGGCTGGCGAAGAACGCCGCCCGCGCGGCCGAGGCGAAGGACGGCCGCCGTCGCTTCGTCGCCGGCGCCATCGGCCCGACCAACCGCACGGCCTCGATCTCGCCGGACGTGAACAATCCCGGCTTCCGCGCCATCACCTTCGACCAGCTGCGCGAGGCCTATGCCGAGGAGGCGAGGGGCCTCATCGACGGTGGCGCCGACGTCATGCTGGTGGAGACCATCTTCGACACGCTCAACGCCAAGGCGGCGCTGGTGGCGATCGAGGAGGTGTTCGAGGAGCGCAAGGTACGCCTTCCGATCATGATCTCCGGCACCATCACCGACCTCTCGGGTCGCACCCTGTCGGGGCAGACACCGGAGGCCTTCTGGTATTCGGTCCGCCATTCGCGGCCTTTCTCCATCGGCCTCAACTGCGCCCTCGGCGCCAAGGAAATGCGCGCCCATATCGCCGCCATCGCCAAGGTCGCCGACACCTTCGTCTGCGCCTATCCGAACGCCGGCCTGCCCAACGAGTTCGGCCTCTACGACGAGAGCCCCGAGGCCATGGCGGCCATGGTCGGCGAGTTCGCGACGGCGGGCCTCGTCAACATCGTCGGCGGCTGCTGCGGCTCGACGCCGGACCATATCGCCGCCATCGCCAAAGCGGTGAAGGGCGTGAAGCCGCGCGCCATTCCGGCGATCGAGACCAAGCTCCGGTTGTCCGGCCTCGAAGCCTTCGAGTTCGCGGCGTGAACAAGGGCTTTTTCGACGATCCGGAGAAGGTTGCCGCCTACGAGCAGGGGCCGCGCTGGTTCGTGCCCGCCTATGAGGCGAGCCACGACATGGCGGCTGTCGTGTTGCAGGAATTCGTACCGAACTCCGGGCATATTCTGGTGGTCGGCGCCGGCGGCGGCATCGAACTGGCGGCGCTGGCCAGGGCTGGTGCGCAATGGCGCTTCACGGGCGTGGATCCCGCAGAGCCGATGCTCGCAATGGCCCGCGGCCGCCTGTCCGGCCTCGGCATGCTTGATCGTGTCGATCTCATCCAGGGCTTCGCGTCGGATGCGCCTCCAGGTCCTTTCGACGCGGCAACCTGCTTCCTGACGCTGCATTTCGTGCCCGATGACGGCAGTCGCCTCGCCACGCTCCGCGATATCCATGCGCGGTTGAAGCCCGGCGCGCCGTTTCTCCTGATCAACGGCTGCCTCGACAAGACGTCGACGCGCTTCGCCCGCGACATGGCCCGCTACGGCGCCTTCGCGCGGTTCAAGGGCGCGCCAGCCGACATGACCGTCATGGCCGCGACCACGGTCGCGGAACAGGTCCACCTTCTTCCCGCGGCTCGCGACGAGGCTCTCCTCGGCGAAGCCGGTTTCCATTCCGTCGAGCCGTTCTACCGGGGCCTCTGGGTCCACCGGTGGCTCGCCCGAACCAGAAAAGAGACACGATGACCCCGTCTGTCGTCCAGGTTCGTCAATATCGGCGAACGCACCAATGTCACTGGCATCGCCGAAGTTCAGGAAGCTGATCACCAACGGCGACTATTCCGCCGCGCTCGACGTCGCGCGCGAGCAGGTCGAGAGCGGCGCCCAGATCATCGACGTCAACATGGACGAAGGCCTGCTCGACGCCGAGATGGCCGCGATGGACACGTTCCTGAAGCTGATCGCGTCCGAGCCCGACATCGCCCGCGTGCCGATCATGATCGACAGCTCCAAGTGGAGCGTGATCGAGGCCGGGCTGAAGTGCGTCGCCGGCAAGCCGATCGTGAACTCGATCTCCATGAAGGAGGGCATCGAGCCGTTCATCGAGCATGCCCGCAAGGTACGCCGCTACGGCGCCGCGGTCGTGGTCATGGCGTTCGACGAGAAGGGCCAGGCCGACACCAAGGAGCGCAAGGTCGAGATCTGCGCCAAGGCCTACGACATCCTGGTGAACAAGGTCGGCTTTCCGGCCGAGGACATCATCTTCGATCCCAACATATTCGCGGTGGCGACCGGCATCGAGGAGCACAACAACTACGGCGTCGACTTCATCGAGGCCACGCGCGAGATCAAGCAGCGTTGCCCCAACGCCAAGATCTCGGGCGGCGTCTCGAACCTCTCCTTCGCCTTCCGCGGCAACGAGCCGGTGCGCAAGGCCATGCATTCGGTGTTCCTGTATCACGCCATCCGGGCGGGCATGGACATGGGCATCGTCAATGCCGGCCAGCTCGACGGTCTACGACCAGATCCCGCAGGAGCTGCGCGACGCCTGCGAGGACGTCATCCTCAACCGCAACCCCGACTCCACCGAACGGCTGCTCGATGCTCGCGCCCACGCTTCAAGGGCACCGGCGAGCGTCGCCGAGACCCAGGAACGACCGAATGGCGCGAGCTGGCCGGTCGAGAAGCGGCTGGACGCACGCGCTGGTCAAGGGCATGGACCGAGTTCGTCGTCGCCGATACCGAGGAGGCGCGCCAGCAGATCGCGCGGCCCATCGCAGGTCATCGAGGGCCCGCTGATGGCCGGCATGAACGTGGTCGGCGATCTCTTCGGCTCGGGCAAGATGTTCCTGCCGCAGGTGGTCAAGAGCGCGCGCGTCATGAAGAAGGCGGTCGCGCACCTGCTGCCCTACATCGAGGCCGAGAAGCTCACGGGCGTCGCGGCCCAAGGGCAAGATCGTCATGGCGACGGTCAAGGGCGACGTCCACGACATCGGCAAGAACATCGTCGGCGTGGTCCTGCAGTGCAACAACTTCGAGGTCATCGATCTCGGCGTCATGGTGCCGTGCCAGCGAGATCCTGAAGTCGGCCAACGACAACAAGGCCGACATCATCGGCCTGTCCGGGCTGATCACGCCGTCGCTCGACGAGATGGTGACGGTGGCCGAGGAGATGGACGCGCCAGGGCTTCCACTTGCCGCTGCTGATCGGCGGTGCCACGACCTCCGCGGTGCACACCGCGGTGAAGATCCGCCCGAACTACAGTCGCGGCCAGACGGTCTATGTGCTCGACGCCTCGCGCGCCGTGGGCGTCGTCTCGAGCGCTGCTCTCCGAGGACGCAGAAGCCGCCGACTGTCGCCGCCAGGTCGCCGACCGAATACCGTCGAGGATCGCGCGAGGCGCACCTGCGCGGCGACCAAGGACAAGCAGCGCATTCCGCTGCAGGCCGCGCGCGCCAACGCCTTCAAGATCGACTGGATCGTCCTACACGCCGCCCAAGCCGAGCGGTGACCGGCACGCGCGTCTTCGCCGAGTATCCGACTGCACGAGCTGGTCGAGCGCCATCGACTGGACGCCGTTCTTCCAGCGCCTGGGAGCTGGCCGGCAACTATCCGGCCATCCTCGACGACGACAAGGTCGTGGGCGAAAGCGCGCGCAAGCTCTACGCCGATGCGCGCAAGCATGCTCGATCACATCGTGCGCGAGAAGTGGCTGACGGCCAAGGGCGTGGTCAGCTTCTGGCCGTGCCGGCGCGACGGCGACGACGTCGTGCTGTTCGAGGACGAGCACGCACACCAAGGAAATCTCGCGGCTCCACTTTCTGCGCCAGCAGATCGAGAAGCGCGCGCCGCGCGCCAACATGTGCCTGGCCGACTTCATCTCGCCCAAGGCCGACTGGATCGGCGGCTTCGCCGTGACGGCAGGTCACGGCATCGAGGAGCACCTGGCGCGCTTCAAGGCCGACCATGACGACTACTCTGACATCCTGCTGAAGGCGCTGGCCGACCGTCTGGCCGAGGCCTTCGCCGAGCGCCTGCACGAGCGCGTGCGCAAGACAGCTGTGGGGCTACGCGCCCGACGAGGCGCTTCAGCAACGAGGAGCTGATCGCGCGAGAAGTATCGCGGCATCCGCCCCGCGCCGGGCTATCCTGCCCAGCCCGACCATACCGAGAAGGACGACGCTGTTCCGCCTGCTCGATGCCGAGCGCGCCATCGGCATGACACTGACCGAAAGCTTCGCCATGCTGGCCGACGGCGGCGCCGTCTCCGGGCTACTACTTCGCCCATCCCGACAGCGCAGTATTTCGGCGTCGGCAGGATCGAGCGCGACCAGGTCGAGGACTATGCGCAGCGCAAGGGATGGACGGTCGAAGAGGCGGAGCGCTGGCTCGCTCCCGTCCTCAACTACGACGCCGCACTGCTCAGGACCATGAGCCAGGCGGCCGAGTAGTCCCATGGCGGCGGTGGTCTCCGCGCGACCGTCCGCTTGGGCGAGCGGAGTCTTCCTCGTCGCCTTTGTCGCCAGATTTCTGGCGGCGATCCTCGCCCCGGGAATCCACCATCCCGACGAGATCTTCCAGTCGCTGGAACAGGCGCACCGCGTCGTCTTCGGCTACGGCTTCGTGCCCTGGGAGTTCGAGCACGGCATCCGCTCCTGGCTGCTTCCGGGCGCGATCGCCGCCATGATGAGGGTCGGCCTCCTGTTCGGCGACGGCCCCGGCGCCTACCTCATGGCCGTGCAGGCCATGTTGTCGGCACTGGGCGCCGGGGCCGCGGCCTGCATCTTCCTGTGGGCGCGCCAGCGCTTCGGCCTCCTGCCGGCCCTGCTCGGCTCCGTCTTCCCGGTCTTCGCTCCCGAACTGCTCTATTTTTCGCCGCGCGCCCTGACCGAGGTCGTGGCGGGCCACCTGCTCGTCATCGGGCTCTATCTCATTCTTCCCGATGATCGGGCGGCGACAGGCCGGCGGATCGCCGTCGCGGGCTTCCTGCTCGGCCTCTGCGTCGCGATCAGGATCCAGCTGGCCCCGGCGGTCCTGGTGGTCGGTCTCTACGCGATCTGGCGGTGGCCCCTGCGGCGGACGCTCGCTCTTGTTGCCGGCGGCGTCGCGGCCGCGCTGCTGTCGGGGGTTATCGACTGGTGGACCTGGGGCACGCCATTCCTGCCGGTATGGCAGAACCTCCGGTACAATATCGGCCATGGCGTCGCCGCTCATTTCGGCATCGGGCCCTGGTATCAATATCCGGGACTCCTCGTCTTCGTCTTCGGTAGCGTTCTCGCCCTCATCGTTCCGCTCGCGGTGATCGGGGCACGGGCAATGCCGCTCCTCGTGCTGCTGATTGTCGTCACCTTCGGCGCCCATCAGGTCATCGCGCACAAGGAGGTCCGCTTCCTCTACCCGGTGATGCTGCTGATCGAGGCGCTCGCCGCCTTGGGGCTCGCGGCGACAGTGGCCTGGCTTCGCGACCGCCTGCCGCGCCTCGACATGCCCTGGCAGCCCGGCCGGATCTGGCTCCTGCGCGGCGTCATCGCCGGTTGCCTCGCACTGTTCGTGACCAGCCGCATCGTCACCTTCATCATCGTGCCCAACCAGGGCTTCGCCTGGCTGAAGGAGCGCGAGATCATCCAGTCGGCCTTGCACGTCTCGCGCCTTTCCGGCGTCTGCGGCATCGGCAGCTACGGGGTCGATTGGATCGCCACGGCGGGCTATGTCCACATGCACCAGCCCGTGCCGTTCCACGCGACGACCTCGCTGGAGGGCTATCGAGAGGCGTTGCCGGCCTTCAACACCATCTTCTACCGGAAAGACCAGGCGGAGGTTCTCGGCCTCTCCGGCGGGACTTGCTTCGGCGAGCGATGCATCGTCCAGCGCCCCGGAGGATGCGTCGACCGGCCGCTCGCGCCGCTGCCCTTCGTGCCGCCACAGGTCCGGGATCTGGCCCCGATCAAGCGCCTGTGGCCGCCCGCGACCTTCCCGTCCCGGCCCTGATGCCGTCAGTGCGGCAGGCGGTCGACCAGGGAGTTGGCCTCGATATCGCAGATGCGGGCACGCAGGATGGCGATGCGCTCGGGTGCGACGAGGAAGCTTGGCTCCATCGCCGTCATGTGCGAGCAGCGCACCGGGGCAAAGGGCGCTGACGGCATGAAGGGCATCGCGCCACTGTCGGTCCGGCCTGGCATCACGGCCCATTGGAACGGGATGCCCCAGTTCCATGCGACCACCCAGCGCCTATCGTTGCCCTGACCTTCCCCGCGCCGATAGCGTTCGTCGCGATCGACCAGCAGATGCCCCCGAGGCAACTCCGCCACATCGATCGCGGAGGCCGAAAGAGCGGTGCGCAGGGCCGACCAGGCCCCGAGGAAGCGGGCGGTCTCGACGGCGTGGCCCGCAGCCGTCACGCCGATGGTGACGGCAAGGGCGGCGAGGAGCGGCACCGCGAGGGGCGAGATCCGTGTCCTCGCCGCAATGAGAAGGCCAGGCGCGAAGCGAGCCTCCAGTTCGGCCGCGAGCAGCGCCGAGGCCGCAAACACCAGCGCGACGAAGACGAGCGTCCTGGTCAGGTATCGCCGCATCACATGCAACTCGCCTGGCATGAGGAGGAGGGCGAAAGTGGCCAGCAGCGCTATGAGCACCGCCGCGGCCACCGCCAGTCCGGCGTGCCGGCGGTCGAGGATGAGGGCGACACCGCCCGCGGCGAGGCCGGCGACCACCCCGCGATCGACCATCCAGCTGCGCAGGAAGTCTGCCGTCAGGAAATTCCAGGCGTTCTCGCCGACAGTGCGGGCGATGTCGGCATTGGGGATCGGTGCCACAAGCTTCACAAGCACCGGCAGACCGAGGGTGATAGCCGTCACCGCAATCAGGCCCCTCGAGGGCCTGCGGACCACGGCAGCCGCCAGCAGGAGGCCGAGCGGCGGCAGGGCCGCCTCGTGGGTGAAGGCGGTGAACAGCGCCGGCCCCAGAAGGACGAGCGGGGTGCATCCCGCAGGGCCGAGGGCCAGCGCCGCCAGCGGCCAGAAGGCCGCATGGGTCAGCCAGAGCTCCGTCGGGAAGAAGGTCACGCAGAAGGCCGCCAGGATGGTCGAGGCCGCGCAGCCGAAGGCGATGACCGATCGCGCGCCCGCCAGACGCATTGTCAGGAGCAGCGAGACGAGGGGCAGGGTCCCGAGGATCAGGCCATAGGCCGCGGTCGCAGCCTCGGCCGAGCCGGTGACCCTGGCGACCAGGAACGGAGGCAGGATCGTCAGGAGGAAGGCCGACAGGCGGTTCGGATAGCTGGCCCAGACCAGCGTCCAGGGATCGGGCCCAAGGATCGACAGGACGAAGAGGCTGCCGTCGGCGAAGGTGACGGTGCCGAAGGCGATGGTGAGAAGCGGCAGCACCGCCGCCATCGCCAGGGCGAGGGCCACTGTGGCCCTCTGCAGGAACGACCAGGCGGCATTCATCGGCCGGTCAGATGGTGACCTGCGTGCCCACCTCGACGACGCGGCCGGTCGGCAGGTGGAAATAGTCCGACGCCGAGTTGGCGTTCACCGCCATGCCGATGAAGATGTAGTCCTGCCAGAGCGGCATGCCGAGCTTGCCCGAGGCCTTCAGGTGCCGGCGCGACAGGAAGAACGAGGTCGACATCATGTCGAACTTCAACCCGTACTTCTTGCAGGCGATGAGGGCCTTCGGCACGTGCGGCGTCTCCATGTAGCCGAAGCGCACGGTGAGGCGGGAGAAGCGGTCGTTGATCTTCTCGAAGCTGACGCGGTCGCCGTCCGGAACGCGCGGCGTGTCGACGCTCTTCACCGCGAGGAAGACGTTGTGCTCGTGCAGCACCTTGTTGTGCTTGAGGTTGTGCAGCAGCGCAGGCCGGCGCATAGGCCTGGTCGGAGCGTCAGGAAGATGGCCGTTCCCGCCACGCTGGTGGGGGGGCCGCTTGTCGAAACTCTTGAGCAGATCGGCCAGCGGCACCTCGATGCGGCGGGTCTTGTCGGCGAGAATCTCGGCAACCCTTCCGCCAGGTCAGCATGAGGAACATGATGACGGCGCCGATCACCAGCGGCACCCAGCCGCCGTCGACCAGCTTCAGGAGGTTGGCGCCGAAGAAGATGAAGTGGATGACGATCAGCGGCGCCATGATGACGAGCGCCAGCACGATGTTCCATCCCCACAGGCGGCGCACCACGAACCAGGCGAGCACGGCCGTGATGAACATGGTCGCGGTGACCGCGATTCCATAGGCCGAGGCGAGGCTCGAGGAGTTCTTGAACAGCAGCACGAGCGCCAGCACGCCGATCAGCAGGCCCCAGTTCACCGCAGGCATGTAGATCTGGCCGGAGTGCTCCTCCGAGGTATGGCGGATCGCCATGCGGGGCAGGAGGCCAAGCTGGATCGCCTGGCGGGACAGGGAGAAGGCACCGGTGATCACCGCCTGGCTGGCGATGATGGTCGCGAGGGTCGCGAGGATCACCATCGGCAGCAGCGCCCAGGACGGGGCGAGCAGGTAGAAGGGGTTTGCCAGCTTCGAGGGGTCGGCGAGGACCATGGCGCCCTGGCCGAGGTAGTTCAGCGTCAACGCGGGAAAGACGAGGCAGAACCAGGCCCACTGGATGGGCTTGCGGCCGAAGTGGCCCATGTCGGTATAGAGCGCCTCACCGCCGGTGACGGCCAGAAAGACCGCGCCGAGCGCCAGCAGGCCGATGGTCCCGTTGTTGGCGAGGAAGACGAGGCCGTAATAGGGGTTGAAGGCGTGGAACACGCCGAGGTCGTCGGCAATGTGGATGGCGCCGATCAGGGCCATGGCGATGAACCAGACCAGCACAGATGGGCCCGAAGAAGCGCGCGACGCTCGCGGTGCCGTGGCTCTGGACGGCGAAGAGCCCGACGATGACCACCACGGTGATGGGCAGGATGTAGGGCTCGAAGACCGGTGTGACCAGCTTCAGGCCCTCGAGGGCAGACAGCACGGAGATGGCGGGCGTGATGGCCGCGTCGCCGTAGAACAGGGCGGCGCCCGCCATGCCGAGCAGCGCGACGACATAGCTCGGCTTGCCCAGTGCACGCTGGGCAAGGGCCACGAGGGTGAGGATGCCGCCCTCGCCCTTGTCGTCGGCGCGCAGCAGCAGCAGCACGTATTTGCCGGTGATGATGAGGATCAGCGACCAGAGGATCAGCGACAGGACGCCGAGGACGATGTCGCGGCTTGGCGCGCCCGTCGCGCCATGCCCGGTCGCCGCCACCACGGCCTCGCGGAAGGCGTAGAGGGGGCTGGTGCCGATGTCGCCATAGACGACGCCGATGGAGCCGACGAACAGGCCCCAGAAGCTCGCCTGGGAATGACCATGGCCGTGGTCGCCCGGCTCGTTGATGCCGGCCGGCTTCGCGGTGCCGGCGTCCAGGGGGACTGCGCCCGCGACATCGGACGGGTTCGGAGAACCGGCCGCCGTATCATGTGCCATCGGATCGGAACCTTGTGGGACGGTCGGGTTGGAGCCGGCTCTTGTGGGAGCGCGAGCCCGAAACGGTACGCTGCACCTTCCACGTGCCAGCGGCAATCGGGAAGCATCTCCGGCTAGTTCGTCGGGAAGCCCATCGCCGCCACGCGTCACCTCGACGCCGCGACCAGCAAGTGCCCCCCGGCGGCAGGCTCATACCCCATACCGGCCTGACTGATCAATGGGGCGCGCCGGCGCAGCCTGCCCTTCCGGAAGCCGTCAGTGCAGGGCCGTGTCCCGGCGCTGGGTGATGTCGATCACCCTGACGGCGCGGGGGTCGGCGCCTGAGGGCGTGACAGGGATCGATACCGCCGTGGGCGCGACCACCTCGTCGCGTGACGCCCGGGTGGACGAGGTTGCCGGGGGCAGGCGGCCAACGGGCGCGGAGGTGCCGCTGTCTCGCGCCTGGATACCGGCCTGGATCTCATCGACGCGTCGCCTGACCTCCGCTGGCAGTCGGCCGTAGCCACGCGCCGCGACAAAGTCCTGGGCGCGGTAGGGGAAGCGCGACGCGCCACGGAAAACCTGGACGCCCGTCTCGGTCACCACGACGTCGCCGGCGCGCAATGTCACGTCGTGGGTGAGCGGCAGCCGGGCGAGGCCGGCGGTCGCGAGGCCCTGGCAGGAGCAACTGCGGTCGAGGCCCTGGCGGAAGCGGAAAGCCGTTCGCAGCGCGCTGTAGGCCTGCCCGCGCCCGTTGACCGCATCCTCGATGGAGCCGCGACTGCCGACCGAGTAGACCGCGACCTCGGCCCCCGGACACATGGCCGAGCAGCTCGATTGCTGGGCGGTGCGCGCCTCGCCCGAGGTGGCCGGGCCGGCGGGGAAGAAATAGCCGTCGCAGGTGCGGACACAGAAGGCGCGAGCGCCGCCGACGTTCTCGCCCGACGCCGTGCGGCTCTGTTCCGCATCGGTCCGGGAGCGCTCGCGCGTTCCCTCAGGGGGCCTCACCGTGATCTCGGGCACGTCGCGGGAGCGGCTGCCGAAGAGCGAGAAGAAGCCGAATCCTCGCCCCTGCGCGGGCGCAGAGGCGCGGCGACCGGTTTCGCCACGGGCGATTGCATAGAATTCGTCGCGGTCCTGGGCCGAGGCCGGCTCCGAGGGAAGGACGAGCGCCATCGCCAGGAACATGGCGGCAAGGACTGCCTGATGAGCACAACGCTGGATCATGGTGCGAGCCTTGTCGATTGCATGTCGGAGGGGCGGGCGAATGACGCAGGCAGCGCCCTCCGATGCCAGATCGTGAGCGGGAGAATGGCGGCGGATTGTTGCACCCGAATGTCGTAGGCGGATGTTGATGACGTTACGTCATGCAATATTGCGCGTCCGGCGACAACCCGTCCGCCAACGGCGAGAGACGATGTGCGCAACGGAAACGCCGGGCCTGGTGCCCGGCGTTTCGCCTGTCGATTCTTGGATGGGGGGTACTCCGCCGCCGCGACGGCGGCTGTCAGAACGCGCCGATGAGGATGGCCCCCACGAAGGCGAATGCGGCGCACGCGGCAACGATGTTGACCTGACGCACGAGTTCCACGGCTGACCTCCCTTGCAGGAACCGGGATGATGAAACTATGCCGGCTGTCGACACGGCGCCAAGCGGATTCTGGCAATCCACAGGCTCGATCGTGCGCTTTTGCCAGCATGGCCTGGATCCTGATTGAGAAGACTGAAGAAATTCGGGCGGGTAACGCGTGGGGTTAGGTGAGGGTTCCTGACCGGTTGAGCCGGATCGCCTGTTGCACGAACGGCGGGGGATCGATCGGGTAGCCAAGGCGGTGATTCCGCGGGGCGATCCATGCCACGGCGCGGCTTGACGGGCGGTGTCGCAGATGTCACGAATTTTAACATCATGGCGCGACAACCCGATTCCGAACTGTCCGAGCGGCGGGGCTACCACCACGGCAACCTGCGCGAAGCCCTGCTCGAGGCGGCCCGTCGCCTGATCGCCGAGCGTGGTCCGGCGGGCTTCACGCTCTCGGATGCAGCCAAGCTCGCCGGCGTGTCGCCGGCGGCGCCCTACCGGCATTTCAAGGACCGGCAGGCGTTGCTCAAGGAGATCGCCATCCAGGGTTTCCATCAGCTCGGCGAGCGTCTTGGGGCGGCGGCCCGAGCAGGTGGTCCCGACGGCTTCCTCGCCATGGGGCGCGCCTATCTCGCCTTTGCGCGAGAGGAGCCCGCCTACTACGCCGCCATGTTCAACACCGGTCACACGGGCGGGGCCGGGCCGCAGGACGATCCCGGCTTCATGGCGCTGGAGCAGGCCGTGGGGCGTGCTCTCGGGGTCACCGACCCGGATCGTATCAGATTGGCTGCCCGTCTGGTCTTCGCCCTGACCCACGGGCTCGCCTCGCTCTCAGCGCCCGGATCGATCGCCATGCCGGGCGGGCTTGCTGACCCCGAGCACCTGCTGGATGTCGGTGTCGCGGCCTTGCTGTCCGGTCTGAAGAAGGCCTGAGCGCCCCCGGGTCAGCCTTCCTGATGTCATGAAGTGAAGAGTGTTGACATCGGCCAGCGGAATGATAATCTAATTTACATTCACAATTCAGGAGAGTGAACATGACCCATCTTCATTATCCCGCCGAGCACGTGGTCCGGTCTTCGCCCTTCCAGGGAGGGTGGCGCGGCGCCCTCGACCGCCGCTGGCACCCCGTCGAGCTGGCCGCCATGATCGTCGGCTTCGTCCTGTTCTGGCCGATCGGCCTCGCGGTCCTCGCCTGGAAGAAGTGGACGGGGGCTCCGGCAAGGCCCTCGCAGGTCATGGTGGCGATGACGGGGCCGGGGGATACCGGCAACACCGCCTTCGAGGACTACAAGGCGTCGGAACTGGCGCGGCTGGAAGCCGAGCGGCGCCGCCTGTTCGAGGCGCAGGAGCAGTTCGGTGCTCATCTCGACCGCCTGAAGCGTGCCCGCGACCGCGCCGAGTTCGACCAGTTCATGGCCGAGCGCCAGCAATCGTCGGACGCGCCGCAGCGCTGACCGTCAGGCGGTGGCGCGCATCAGGCCAAGCACGAGGGTGACGGCGCCGCTGGCAGCAGCGGTGCCGAACTTCAGGGCCGAGGCCCAGGGTACCAAGGGCGACACGTCGAAGATCCCCGCAAAGGCCAGCACCAGCAGCGTGTTCTCGACGAGATCGCTCGCCGCATAGGCGAGCGGCATGATCACCAAGAGCCGGCGTGTCCGTTCGGCGAGGGGCAGCATGGGCGGCGCTGCAAGGCCCGCGCCTGTCAGGAGCGCAAAGGTCACGGCGGCTGTGAGCGGCAGGTCCACCGCCACGCCCACCAGTGCCCGGCCCCGCAAGCCCCAGATGGCGTCGAGGTAGAGGCGGAAATCGGCGGCGCCATAGCCGCCGAAGCGTGTGTCGGGACGCTGCGGCTTCAGGCAGGAGAGCCCGTCGCAGGCGGTGCCGTGCAAGGCTGCCTCGATCGGCGCATGGACGAAGGTGACGGCGAGATAGCAGGCCAGCATCGCCGCGAGAGCCAGGGCGAAACGTTGCGGCGTCGCCTCGCGCGCCAGCGTCTCTGCGGCGCCGAGCGGCGTCACAGCCCCTTCGCCTCCATCCAGGCGATGATGCGGACGGTCAGGCTGCGCGCGATGGGGATGGCAATATAGGCGGCGACCGCCGCGGCCGGCCAGGCGATGGCGAAGGCGGTCATCCAGCGACGGAAATAGTCCGGAGGGAAGCCGAGGTTCAGCCAGGTGATCAGGGCCGTCATGAGGAAGGCCATGACGCACGCCATGAGGATGGGCTGGATGATGGCGGCTTTCGGCGGCATGAACGACTCCTGCGGAACGGCAGGATCAGTGCCGATTATGGCCGCCGGCGCAAGCTGGTAGAACCATGCAGGCTGGCCGCTCCGAGCCTGAATTCAGTCGCGCTCGCCGAGCCGGCGCATGAGCCGCCGGTTCTGCAGCTCGAGGACCTTGAGCTTGTCGACGAGCGCATCGGCGGTCGGAGCCTCCGCCTGCCGGAACGCGACTCCGATCTCGGGCAGATGGCGCCAGATGACCGAGCAGTCGAAGGTCTCTCCCTTCTGCGGGATCTTCAACTGGAAATGATCGGGCACATCGTTCACCTGACCGCAGTCGAGCCGCGCGCCGGCGGACGAGAAGTTGCGCACCGTGCATTCGACCGAGCGCAATCCCCCCGGGAACAGGATCATTCCCTTCCAGAAGGTGCGCGAACGCTGGATCGTGCGTCGCTCCGGGGACGTGCTGGTGGTCAAGGCACAGAGCCTGGTGAATGAGATTGTGTCACGAGCAGTCTAGGCGCAGCGCCTTAATGCTCCGTTGCGATCGCCGCCGAGGCGAACTGCCCCGCATAGGTCTTGGGGCGAGGCGGCGCGTAGCCGCCGACCTTCGACGTCCTGAGCTTCAGGCCGTGGAGGCTCTCGGCAAGTTTGACCGCAGCGGCCACCCCGTCGATGACCGGCAGGCCGTGTTCGGCCGACAGGGCCGCCGCGAGATCGGCCATGCCGGCACAGCCGAGGACGATGGCCTCGGCGCGGTCGTCGATCTTCGCGCGGGCGATCTCGTCCGAGATGCGCGTGCGGGCGTCCGAGGCCGGGTTCTCCAGTTCCAGCACCGGCACCTCGCAGGCCCGGACGCGGGCGCAGCGATGGGCGAAGCCGTATTTGTGGACATTGTGCTCGAGCGCCGGGACGGAGACGGCCAGCGTCGTGACGACCGTGAACTTGGTCGCCAGCAGCGTCGCCATGTGCATCGCGGCCTCGCCGATGCCGACGACCGGAACCGGCATGAGCGAGCGGGCGGCGTCGAGGCCGGTATCATCGAAGCATGCAATGACGAAGGCATCGGAGGCAGGCCTTCGACCGCATCTCGGCCAGCATGCCCGGGATGGAAAAGACCTCGTCGTAATAGCCCTCGATCGAGGCCGGCCCCATCGACGAGGTGCACCGCCTCGATGACGGTTCCGGGCGGCGGCGACGAGCGCGGCGGCGGCGCCCGCCTTCTCGGTCATCGAGGCGGTGGTGTTGGGATTGACGATCAGGATGCGCATTTCAGACGGTCTGGAAGAGCGATCGGGGCGGAGGACCAAGTCTTGCACAGGCGCGGCGACGCAATGAAGCGGAAACGCAGGCACGCCAGAAATCGGGCTCATGACGATGGAGGCGGCCCTGCTGCGGCTCTTCGCGATGATTGCCTTGCTGACACCGCTCGTCGCCGCCGACGCGACGCGGGCCAGCGAGGGCGACTGCTTCTCGGACGCCTTTGCCGCCGAGGCCGAACTCGAGGCGGCGATCGTCCGCAATGACGGCCCGCGGCTGAATTACGTGAAGAACGCGCAGGACCAGGCGGGCTGCCCGGCAGCCGGTGAGGCCTGTCTGGAGAGGGCCTACCTCGTTCCGGGCAATACGATCATCGTCAGTCGACGGCACGAAGGGTTCCGTTGCGCCATGTATCTGGCGTCCAACGGCCAGTCGCGGACCGGCTGGCTGCCGGAGGCCGGGCTGATGACGCTCCCGGCACCGATCACGCCCGACTGGACAGGCAAGTGGCGGGCGGGCCGCGAGCAGTCCATCGCCATCCGCCGCAACGGCGCCTCCTGGGAGATCGAGGGGAGCGCGACCTACGGGGCGAGCGATCCGGAGCGGGTGCGCCGCGGCAGCGTCAATATCGGCACGATGTCCGCCAGCCTCCCACGCAGCGACAGGGGCGGGCCGACGACGCTCGCCTTCACCGAGGGGCCCGACGGGACCCTGCCCTACGAGGAGGGCGAGCCGACGGCCTGCCGCGTGAGGATGCAACTTGTAGGCCCCTGGCTGGTCGTATCGGACAACCGCCAGTGCGGCGGCTTCAATGTGAGTTTCTCGGGGATCTACCGGCGCGGCTCCTAGGCGGCGACCGGGGCGGTCGCATCCGTCCGGAAGCAGCGCGCCTCGTGACCTGTCCCCACCGTGACGGGCTCGGGCGTGGCCTCGGTGCATGAGGGCAATGCCAGCTTGCAGCGCGGCGCGAACGAACAGCCGGGCGGCAGGTTGGCCAGGTCCGGCGGAGAGCCTGGAATGGCGTCGAGCCGCGTGCCCTTGGTCATGGCGTCATGGGCGCGGCTCTTCAGGAGCCCGATCGTATAGGGGTGGCGGGGCGCACGCAGGATGTCACGGATGGGCCCGGTCTCGACGATGCGTGCCGGCATACATGACCGCCGACGCGGTCGGAGACTTCGACCGCCACGCCGATATCGTGCGTGACGAAGATCACGCCGAGGTCGAACTCGCGCTGCAGTTCGCTGATCAGCAGCAGGATCTGGATCTGCACGGTGGCGTCGAGGGCGGTGGTCGGCTCGTCGGCGAGCAGCAGGCTCGGGTTGCACGGCGAGCGCCAGCGCGATCATGGCTCGCTGGCGCATGCCGCCCGACATCTCGTGCGGATAGGCCTTCAGGCGCGTCGCTCGGGCGAGGGGATGCGGACCAGCTCCAGCAATTCCTTGGCGCGCTTCCATGGCGTCGGTCTCGGCTCTTGCCGGTCATGACTTGCCGGATGGTCTCGGCGATCTGCTGACCGATGGTGATAGACCGGATCGAAGCGCCAGTCGCCGGCTCCTGGAAGATCATGGCGACGCGCCGCCGCGCAGGTCGGCCAGCGCCCGTCGAGCCCGATCGCCAGCACCTCGTCGCCTGCCATGCGTGATCGCTGCCCGACCAGTGCGTGCGATGCTCCGGGATGAAGCCGCAGGATCGAGCGCAGGGTCACGATCTTGCCGGAGCCGGATTCGCCGAGGATCGCCCAGGGTCTCGCCGCGATTGAGCGCGAGGTCGACGCCGTTGATGGCGCGGATCAGGCTTCGCGCCGCCGGTAAAGGTGACCTTCAGGCTCTTGATGTCGACGAGCGGGAGGTGCTGTCAGCATGGGTCCATCCTCCTCACGCCGCCGCCACGGCGTCCGGCGCCATGCTGTGCCCGGAGCCGCCTCCGACCTCAGTGGCAGGCGACGTCATGCATGCGCCGCGGTCCGCGTCAGCACCGGCTCCGCGCTGGGCGCAGACGCTCCTCGGCGAAGGTGCAGCGCGTGTGGAAGCGGCAGCCGGGCGGCGGATCGATCGGGTTCGGCGGATCGCCGGAGAGCGGCGCCTGCTCGGTGCGGTTGTCCGGATCCATGGTCGGCATGCGAGCGAGCGAGGGCGCGCGGAATAGGGGTGGATGCGGATTGCTCGAAAATCGCCTCGGACGGCCCGATCTCGACGATCTTGCCGAGATACATCACCATGCACCCGGTCGCGACATGTACCGGACGACGTTGCAGGTCGTGGCGAGATGAAGACGTAGGTCAGGCCGAACTCGCTCCTTGAGATCGAGCAGCAGGTTCAGCACCTGCGCCTCGACCGACTTGTCGAGCGCCGAGACCGCCTCGTCGAGGATGACGAGCCGTCGGCTGGAGCGCGAGCGCGCGGGCGATGTTGATGCGCTGGCGCTGGCCGCCGGAGAGTTCGTGCGGATAGCGGCCGGCGAAGCGCGAGGGCTCGAGGCCGACCTTGGCGAGAAGGTCGCGCGACGCGC
The DNA here is from genome assembly GCA_965284145.1 of Phreatobacter sp. Classification (GTDB taxonomy): domain Bacteria; phylum Pseudomonadota; class Alphaproteobacteria; order Rhizobiales; family Phreatobacteraceae; genus Phreatobacter. Next base: position 1,630,645 of record CBDIRH010000002.1, on the reverse strand, counting down.
TCGACGGCCTCGGCGCTGCGGCACGCCATGCACCTGAGGCCCGAAGGCGATCGAACTCGCCGATGGTGAGGCGCGGGTTGAGCGAGGCGTAGCGAGTCCTGGAACACCATCTGCACCTGGCGGCGACAGTCCGTTCAGCTGAGATGCCGTGCGGCTCGTCGACCTGGATCGCCGTCGAGCACGATGCTCGCCGCGCGTCGGGCTTGATCAGGTGCATCAGGAGCCGCGCCGTCGTCGACTTGCCGCAGCCGGATTCACCCACGATGCCGAGGGTCTCGCCCTTGGCCACCGACAAAGTCGATGATCGTCGACGGCGCGAACGACCTTGCGGCCCCGGCCCAAACAGGCCGCCGCCCACGGGGAAGTGCTTGCGCAGGCCAGTCGCCAGCAGCAGGGGCTGGGCGGGACCGCCGCGATCGACCGGGATCACCGTGTCCATGTCAGGCCTTCACATCCATGGCGGCGCGCAGGCCGTCGCGCGAGCAGGTTGAAGCAGATCGAGGTGATGAAGATCATCACGCCGGGCAGGGCGGCCACCAGCGGGTTGATCGTAGATCGCCTGTGCGCAGCGTGTTCAGCATCAGGCCCCATTCCGGCTCGGGCGGCTGCACGCCGAGGCCGAGGAAGGAGAGGCCCGACGGCGAGGATCATCGACACCGATGATGAGACCGGTGGCGTAGACGAAGATCGGCCCCAGCACGTTGCCGAGGACGTGGACGCGCATGATGGTGAGCGCCTATCGGCGCCGGACGCGCGTGCGGCCTCGACGAAGTCGCGGTTGCGCACCTGGGTCGTGACGGCTCTCGGCGACGCGGGCAGATCGGCGGGATGAAGACGACGGTCAGCGACAGCAGCGCGTTCTCGGATGCCCGCGCCCATGCGCGCCCGACAGCGAGCTACGGCCAGCAGCACCGAGGGGAAGGCGTAGAACACGTCGATCGTGCGCATGATGCACGCGTGTTGGTGCTTGCCGCCGACATAGCCGGCGACGATGCCGATGAGGCTGCCGATGCCGAAGGCCATCAGACGACGGGAGTGACCCCCATGAACAGCGACAGCCGGCCGCCATAGATCAGGCGGGCGAGCATGTCGCGGCCGAGCTCATCGGTGCCGAGCAGGAAAGTCCGTGGCGAACCGATCGGGCAGCAGGCGGCGGATCGTCGACGTCTTGCTAGGGATCGGCCAGCGCGAGCCAGCGGCGCGGCGATCGACGCGACAGACGAGCAGCGATCGAGCGACCGCCGGCGGCGATCAGCGTCAGCTTGATCGCGGCGCAGAGCGGCGTGCCGACGCGGCTTCCAGTAGCCGCGGCGATGGCCGATCGCGTCGCCGTCTTGCACCAGGTCAGCGCCGAGATCGAGCGAGGGAGTCTGAAGCGTCATCGTCAGCCTCGCTTGATGCGCGGATCGACGATGGTCTGGATCACGTCCACGATCAGGTTGAGCAGCACGAAGAAGCGCGGCCAGCACCAGGATCGTGCCCTGCAGCAGCGGCAGGTCGCGGCTGGAAGATGGCGCTGTTCAGCAGGAAGCCGGTGCCCGGCCAGGAGAACACCGTCTCGATCAGGATCGAGCCGCCGAGCAGGTAGCCGAGCCTGCAGGCCCATGACGGCGAGGGCGGTCGGCGCGGCATTCTTCACCACGTGGCCGAAGATGCCGAGTTCCGACAGTCCCTTGGCGCGCAGCGCCGGCACGAAATCCTGGCTGAGGATGTCGGCGACAAGGGCGCGGATGGTGCGCGCCACGATGCCCATGGGAATGACGCTCATGGTGACGGCGGGCAGGATGATGTGCCGGACATGGGCCCAGTCGAGCTGCCAGTCGGACGAGCCGCCGGGGCCGGCACCCGTCGGCGGCAGCCAGTTGAGCTGCACCGAGAAGACGATGACCAGCACCATGCCGAGCCAGTAGTGCGGCACGGAGACGCCGATCACCGAGAGGATGGAGGCGATCTTGTCGACGGGGCTGTTGCGGAAATAGCCGGCGACAAAGCCGAAGAGGAGGCCGAAGAAGAAGCCGATGAAGGTCGCGACCACCGACAGGAGCAGCGTGTTGCTTGACGGCACGGAACACCTCGGTTGCCACGGCGCGGCCGGTGGCGATGGAGGTGCCGAGGTCGCCCTGAAGGGCGCGCCAGCACCACAAGGCGAACTGTTCGTAATAGGGCCGGTCGAAGCCGTAGGCCTTCATCATCTGCTGCTTGAGCTGCTCGGACGCATCCGGTGGCAGCACCGAGACCAGCGGATCGCCCGGCGCGATGTGGACCAGCGCAAAGCAGACGACGGAAACGCCGATGACGATGGGGATCGTGTAGACGAGGCGTTTGCCGAGATAGACGAGCATGCGGGGTGTCCTGCGATCGCCGTTAGCCGACGGTGACCGGGCGTGATGTCCTGGTACCAGTTCTGTGCCTGCACGAAGCCCTTCACCCGGGGCGACATGGCCCGCGGCGCGACGTCATGGGCAACGAAGAGGAACAGGGCCTCGTCGACGAATTTCTCATGCGCCCGCTGGATGGCGGCGAGCTGCTGTCCGGCGTCGAAGGACGAGCGGATCTTGGCCAGGCAGCTCATTCATGTCGGCATCGACATAGAACGCCCCAGTTGGTGCCATTGGGCGGCAGCGCCCCACCGTCGAGGTGGCGGATCAGGGCGGTGAAGGGGTCCTGGCTGAAATAGGACGAATTGGTCGAGTGGGCGCCGCGCGAGGAGGGGTGCCGCGCGCCGGCCCGCCATGAGGCGATCAGAGCATTCCAGTCCATCACCTCGAACTCGACCTTGATGCCGATCTCGGCGAGGTTCTGCTGGATGAGTTCGTTCATCACCAGCGGTTGCATCTGGCCGGAGCCGGAGGGCGAGATGATCGCCTTGACCGAAAGCGGCTTCGAGGGGCCGAAGCCGGCCTCGGCCATCAGCTTCAGCGCGGCGGGAATGTCGGTCTTGACCTCGAACGAGGGCTTGCCGAACCACGGGCTCGAGGGCGGCACCATCCCCTTCGCGGGGAGCATCATGCCGCCCAGAAGCTCCACCATGCCGGCCCGGTCGACCGCGAGATTGGCGGCCTTGCGGACGCGGACGTCGTTCCAGGGCGAGCCCTCGACGCGCGAGAAGTGCCAGGTCCAGTTGTGCGGGTAGACGTTGGAGGTGATCTGCATGCCGCGCGGCGCGAAGCTGCTGCAGGGCGTCCGTCGCCGGGGCCTCGATCCAGTCGACCTGGCCCGACAGCAGAGCGGCGGTCCGGGAATTGGCCTCCGGCATGGGCACGAGGACGACGCGCTCGAGCTTCGGGCGCCGTGCCGGGTTCCAGTAGCCGGCGTTCGGCACCATCTCCAGCCGCTCGCGCGGGGTGTAGCGGGCGACCTTCCAGGGGCCGGTGCCCGAGGGGCTGCGCATGAAGTTGTCCCAGTTCCGGCCGACCTTGTCCCACTGGGCGGGCGACGACATCAGGATCCAGGAAATCTCGTAGGGAAAGAGGGCGTTGGGCGAGGTGGAGATGAACTCCACCGTCATCGGGCCGATCGCCCGATAGCTCTTCACCGAGGGAATGCGGGTGCGTCCCTGGCCGGCCTGGCGCGGGTCGTACTGGGGTGAATCGTTCTTGAGGATCTTGTCGAAGTTCCAGATGACGGCAGCCGCGTCGAAGGCGGAACCGTCATGGAATGTGACGCCCGGCCGCAGGACGAAGGTCCAGCGCGTCGGATCGGCGGGATCGACGCTCCAGGACGTCGCAAGGCCAGGGATGAGGCCGCCCGGCGCGTCCGCCTTGGAGAGGTCCCAGAGGATGAGGCTGTCGAAGACGTTGTAGCCGACGAACCGCATGCCCTCGGCGCCCTGGTCGGTCTGCCCGTTGGGAAGCGGAATGTCGGAGGCCGTCATGGCGATGGTCAGCGTCCCGCTGCCCTGCGCCCGCAAGGAGGTTATGTCCAGGACGGAGGCTGCTGCTGCGGCGGTGCTCGCAGCGAGGAACTGGCGACGATCAGGTCTCATGGCAGCCTCACGGGGCATCGAAGAAGGTGTCGGGCGGCCGCACGGCCGCCCGATCCGTAGCGTGCGTCGGTCCGGGGTTGCTTACCGGATGTCCATCGGTTGCGATGTCGATGAACCAGGACCGTGGCTGCACAACGCCCGTGACGCGTGGGCTCATGGCGCGAGGCCCGACGTCATGGGCAACCCAAAGGAACGGTGCTTCCTCAACGATGCGCTTGTGAAGCGCTGCAAGCGCTGTGTCGCGGGCAGCACCCTCGAACGTCGTGCGTGCCGTGCGCACGAGCTGGTTTCCATTTCGTCGGTGTTGAAGAAGCCCCAGTTGTTGGAGTTCGGCGGGTTTGTCTGCCGCGTGTGACGAAACGAACCATGGCGAAGAACGGGTCCATCGCCGCGAAGGTGACGTTGGTGGCATGGGCCCCGCGTGCGTTGGCGTGGCTCGCGCCTTCACGCCAGTTCGTGAAGACAGGGCATTCCATTCAATGACTTCGAGTTGAACGTCGAAGAAGCACTCGCTGCAGCGCCTGTTGAAGCCACTCGTTCATGGCCACTCGGCTGCATCTGGCCGGAGCCGGAGGCTGAGGTCAGAACCTTGACCGTTAACCGGCGGTTGGTAGCGAAAGCCGGCTTCCGTCATCAGGCGACTGCGCCGTCGACAGATCATAACTTGAATGTCGAAGGTCGGGTTACCCCACCAGGGATGGCCAGGTGCGGAACCGTGCCCTTTGGAACGCCCATCAGGCCGCCAAGCAGTTCACTGCAGCTCTTCGCGGTTGATGCAGAGGTTGGCGGCGTGACGGACGCGGCAGGTCGAGCCAGGGCGAGCCCTCGACGGAACGAGAACTGCCAGGGCCAGACATGCGGCTGCGGCGTTGGTGTAAAGCGTGAAGCCGCGCTGCCGGATCTGCCGGCACGGCGTCCGGGCGCCGGCGCTTCGATCCAGTCGACCTGATTGCCAAGAAGCGCTGCCGTGCGCGCGTTCGGCTTCAGGGATCGGCAGCAGCACAACCCTATCGACCTTGGGCCGGCGCGCCGGGTCCCAATAGTCGCGGTTTGCGACCATCTCGAAGCGCTCGCGCGGTACAAGACGCACGCCCCGGAATGGGCCCGTGCCCGAGGGGTTTGCCGCGAACGCGGTCCAAGCGCGCGCCGAGCGCTGGCGTCGGGTCGGTCGACATCAGCCGGAACTGCCGCAAGCAGGGCGTCTCCAGTGGGTTGGCGACGACCATGAACAGGTTTGTGAGGTTGATCGGAAGAAACGAGTCCGGCTCCGAAGTTGTCAGCTCAACTGTCAACTCATCGATGACGCGGGCAGAGGCGAAGGGTCGGCATGCGCGAGGCGGTGACCCCGACCTGGCTCTGGCATCGAAATGACCGGCGGCCTGATCAAGAACCTTCTGGACGTTCCAGACAACGGCTGCCGCATTGAACGGCGAGCCGTCATGGAAGCTGGACGCCAGGCCTCAGGCGAAACACCCACTTGGTGCGTGTCGGCGGCGTCCAGCAGCCCATTCCGTTGCGAGGCCCGGGATCAGGACCGAAGCAGCATCCGCCTTCGAAAGATCCCAGTGAGTCAGGGCATCAAACATCGGAATGCCGGTGAAGCGGTTGCCTTCGAAGCCCTGGTCGGGCTGTCCGAGCGTGCGCGGAATGTCGGCTGCGGTCATGCCGATGCGCAGGACCTTCTCCTGGGCCATTGCGGAGGCCGAGGTCAGCAGCGCACCCGCGAGGGCGAAGGCGCCGGCAATCAATGCCGGACGAAACATGGTTCGCATACGAAGTCTCCCTGATACTTCCTCGGCCGGACTGGCAAGGCACATGCCAGCCAATCCAAAGAGCCGGTTGCTCCGGCTTCTTCTCGCCTGCCCTTCCGTCAATGGCCCGATGGTGCCGGTCAGGATGGCAGGCTGCACAATCTTTCAGCAGATTGTCTGCCGCTGCAAGGGCGCCGCGGACTGGTTCGACGGGAGAGCGGTCGAGCCGGTATACTCGGGAGACGATGCTGCCCTTCAGACGGGCAGCGGGAGGGGGCCGCCCGATGCCGTCTCGGCAGACTGGGCGATGCGCAGGGCGAGCGCATCCTCGAAGCGGGGCGTCACGACCTGGAAGCCGATGGGCAGGCCCGCACCCGTGAGGCCGACCGGCACGGAGACGCCGCACCATTCGAGGTAGTTAACGAAGCGGGTGAAGATGCCGGGAAGGCCAGCCTCGTCGACCTGTGACAGGGGTACGGCCGGGATCGGCGTCGTCGGCAGGAGGAGCGCGTCGATGCCATTGCCGGCCAGCAGGGCGTTTGCGGCCGCGATCCGCTGCTGGCGTGTCTCGACGGCGGCGAAGTAGCGGGTTGCCGGGATATCGAAGCCACCGCCGATGCGCCTTGCGGCCCATGCACCGAGGCGACAGGGAGCCTCGCGGGCGAGAACACCGTGGTGGTGGGCGCCTCGACCATCATCAGTTCGCCGCAGGACGAGGTGTAGGTCGCCAGCGTCTCCGGAAGGGCGACGGGCACGATCCGCGCTCCGGCTGCCTCGAGGGCCCGCACCGTCGCCTCGAAACGGGCCGCAACCTCGCCGTCCACCGCTAGCGACGGGTCTATGGCGAGCACGCCGAGCGTCAGGCCCTTCACGCCCGCGTCGATCCCACTCACGAGATCCACACCCGGAGCGCCGGTGGTCGACGCGTCCGCAGGATCGGATCCCAGCATGACCTGGCTCATGACGGCGCGTCGCGCACGGTGCGCGACAGCGGCCCGATCGTGTCGAAATGCAGGGCCAGCGGTACGACCCCCGCCCGGCTGACGAGGCCCATGGAGGTCTTGTGGCCGACAGTGCCGCACCAGGAGGCGGGCAGGCGCACGGAGCCGCCGGTGTCCGTGCCGAAACCGATGGGGACGAGGCCGGCACCAACCGCGACGCCGGTACCGGAGGACGATCCACCCGGCACACGGTGGATCGTCGCGTCGCGGATCACCGGCGATACGGCGAGCGGGTGCCGACCAGGCCGGTGGCGAATTGGTCGAGGTTTGTCTTGCCGACGACGATGGCGCCGGCCGCGCCTGAGGCGCGACACGCACCAGGCATCGGCCGCGGCAGCCGGGAGGTGGTCGCGCGTCACGGAGCCGGCGCGCGTCTTCTGGCCGGAGACGTCGATGATGTCCTTCACCGCCACCGGCACGCCGTGGAGCGGCCCGCGGCGATGGCCCCGCGCCATCAGCGCGTCGAGCATGTCCGCTTCGGCGCGGGCTTCGTCGGCCATGACGGCGATGAAGGCATGCAGGCGGGTGTTGGCGGCGGCGATCCGGGCGAGGGTGGTCTCGACGACCGCCCGCGCGCTTGTTTCTCCGGCGCCGATAGCGGTTGCCGTGGCGACGGCCCCTTTCGCGAGCACAGTGGCGGCATCGATCATGGGACGGTCTCCATTTCGGGCAGGCCGAGGCGGGCGGCCACGAGGTCGGCGATGGCGAGAGAGGCGGTGAGGCCAGGGCTTTCGATGCCGAGCAGGTTCACGAGATTGGCGATCCCGTGAACCTCCGGACCGTCGACGCGGAAATCCGGCATCGGCGTTCCGGGGCCGTGCAGCTTGGGCCGGATGCCGGAATAGTCGGGCTGAAGGGCATTGTCGGGCAGATCGGGCCAGTAGGCGCGGATGGCGGCATAGAAGCCTTCGGACCTGGCCGGATCGACGACGAGATCCGTTTCGCTCCCCACCCACTCGACATCAGGCCCGAAGCGGCAGCGTCCCTGCAGGTCGACGGTCGCATGGACGCCGAGGCCGGCGCTGTCCGGCATGGGGTAGACGAGCCGCGAGAAGGGCTGGCGACCGACAAGGGAGAAGTAGTTGCCCTTGGCGTACCACTGCCGCGGGGCGTGCTCCTGCGGGAAGCCTTCGAGGACGTTGAGGAACTTCGGGGCGAAGTGCCCGGCCGCATTGACGACGACGCGGGCGGTGATCTCGGCGGCATCGGCGCCACCGGTTCGCAGGACGATGCCATCGGGCGTTATCGCGGCCGAGACGATCGGCGTCTCGAAGGCGATCATGCCGCCGGCATTCTCCAGGTCGCCCTGCAGTGCCAGCATGAAGCCATGGCTGTCGACAATGCCAGTGGAGGCAGAGAAGAACGCCTTCACGCAGGAGACGGCGGGCTCCATTTCGCGGACCTCGTCCGGCGTCTTCCAGCTGAGACCGGCGACGCCGTTGGCATGGGCCTGGTCCCAGATCGCCTGAAGCTTCGGCAACTGGTCCTCGGAGGTCGCCACCATCAGCTTGCCGCAGTTGACGGTCTTCACGCCGCGGTCGGCGCAGTAGCGATAGAGGAGGTGCTTGCCGCGCAGGCAGGCCGTCGCCTTGATCGAGCCCGTCGGATAGTAGAGCGCCGCGTGGATCACCTCGCTGTTGCGCGACGAGGTCCCGGTGCCGATGGCGTCGGCGGCCTCAAGAACGAGGGTGTCCAGCCCGGCGAGAGCCAGTCTTCGGGCGGCGGCAAGCCCCACGACGCCTGCGCCGATCACCACGGCATCAATGGACCAGGCCGTCATGAGGGGCGAACGATGGCTGCGAGTCGCGCGATCATGCCCTCTTCTTAGGGCGCAGGTGACGTTCGGAAAAGCGCCTCGCCTGCGCGGCTGGTCCCCGGCTGCCGCCGGGTCTCAACATCCAGGCCGCCGCCAGCGTCGCGTCACTCGATCAGCGCGTCACTCGATGAGACGGACGACGGTGGTCGCGGTGGTGCTCACCTTCGGACATTCCACGATGACACGGATGTCGTCATAGTCGCCGTCGGTCCAGCCGTAGCCGGGCGGGCGGTCTTCCCAGCCGAAATACATGAACTTGCCGGGCTCGCAGGCCTTGGTCGCCTGCTGCGGCGTGCGGTTGCGCCCCTCGGGGATGATGCCGCCCTTGCCCTTGGCCTTGCACTGGCCAAGCGTGTCGCAGATGACCGTCTCGAGGATCGGTACGGCATTGGTGAAATTGTGGGTCGGAATTCCGGCGACGAGCGTCGTATCGGAATAGTAGTTGTAGGACAGGTTGTTGGTCCAGGGATTGCCCCAGTCGTCGGGATTGTTCGGGATGAGAACACCGGGGCTGGCGTTGTCCCAGAGATGCGGCTTGGTGCGGGCGTTGCGCACGTTGTAGAGCCGGTAGGAGAAGGTCTCGCCTTCCTTGCAGACCGGCATGTTGAAGGAATACTTCGTGCCGGCATTGTCGGCGATGGCGGTCATCTGCGAGCGGCCGAAATCGGCGTGGTGCTGCCGGTTCTTGTCGAAGCAATAGACGTACATGCGGTTGTAGTCGCCGGCCTCGGGGTCGAGTTCGGCGACGATCGGCTTGGCGCTGGTGACGGTGTGATGCGTCGTCGCGGTCGCTCCCGATCGCGCGACGACATTCAGGGTCTTCATGCCGATGACGCCGAGGATGGCCGTGGGCATGGTGGCGCCGTCGGTCGCGATCCTCACCGTCCGGCCGCCGTCGGCGGTCTCGATCGTCACCGGATAAGCCGCGAGATGGCCGGAGAGGTGGCCGTCGAGATGCCGGCGGGCGGTCAGTTTGACGGTGGCGTCGCCGAGGGCATGCTGGCGGACGGCGGCAAGGGCCGCGGCATCGAAGGCGCCCTGGAGCTCGGCGGCATCGCGCGAGGCGCGGTGGAAGTCGACCGCGCCGCCCACGGTGCCGAACAGCGGGACGGCGGCAAGCGCGAAGGTGATGGCGATGTTGCCGCCGCGATCCTGGCAGAAGCGCGCCAGACTATTCCAGCCGATGACGGTCATGCGAGCCTCCCGTGAGGGCGTGAGGAGGCGGACTGTAGCCAACAGGAATTGCCGTCGTGTTTTCCTAAAATGCGAACAATCGGAAACGCGCGTTAACCATCGGCAGGACCAAGGCGGCGGTCAGGGGCTGACGATGACGCCGATGGCAGACCCGATCAGCACCCACATGCCGACACTGGCGATCAGGGCGATCCGCCAGCGCCCGGTGACCGGCATGATCTCTCCCGGCCCGGAAAGCTTCGGCGTCGACACCGCCTGTCTTATGCGAGGAACGTGCATCGCCGCCTTCGACTCGCTGCAACCGCTGCGAGCCTAGGCGATCGCGGCGCTCCGGCGCCATTGATCTTCACCGACATTCCACAGCGGAATGACAGGGCTATCGGCGCCAGCCGTGCGACTGCCTCTGGTCCCGACGCCAAATGCGAGGCCCGCAGTCGCCTCGCCCAGCCGCGGCGCAGTTCGCCTCAGGGATGGATGACGCTCACTTCGCGGACGACATGCGAGCGCAGCGTCGGATTGGACGTCGCGTGATCCTGGCTCGGCAGGACGGGCAGGATGGAAAACGACAGGCGGGTCTGGCCGAGCACGATGGCGGCGAGGCGCTGGGCGGCCGAGAGGCTGGCGCTGACACAGCGCCCCTCGCGCGTCCGGCCTTCCGTGCAGACGGTCTGCGCGTTTGCCGCGGAGGCCGCCCCGGCGAGAAGTGCGATCAGAGCCGCAGTGATGACAGGTCGCTTCATGACGCGGTCCTTGGCGTTCAGTAGGTGATGGTGCCGCCGAGCGACACGGCCCAGCCGGTGTAGCTCAGGGGAGGCACTGCGGTTCCGGGGAAGGGGCCGAAGATGGGATCGACCACATCGGGGCGGCTGCGCTGCGAGACCCAGAAGTGCTCGGCACGGAAGGTGAGCGCGGCGTTCTGCGTCATCTGGTAACGCGCCGAGCTGCCGAGGGCGATCTTGGTCTTGGCCGGCGAGAAGGAGCCCGAGGTCGGGATATAGGCGTTGGCGTCGCGATTGAACCAGCTGGCAAAGGCGCCGAGCGTCCACTGGTCGGTCAGGCGGTAGCTGTGATCGAGCCGCAGCCTGATGGCGTTGCTGTTGGAGTTGAAGGCCTCGCGAACGGCCGCGGGAATGGCGGGATCGAAGACGAGGTTGGGATTGGCGCGGCTGAAGGACGCGGACAGCGTCGTGTTGTGGAGCGCATTCCACGTGTAGCCGGCGGATGCCGACAGCGCGATGGTATCGCCCATGCGGCTGATATAGGCGCCGTCGATGCGCGTTCCCTGGTTGATGATGTAGGTGGCGCTCGCCTTCAGGAGCAACGCGCCGAGCATGTGGGCGATCTGCAGCGAGCCCGAGGACGATGCCCCCGGCTGGAAGCGGTTGTCGGGGTCGCCGAAGCCGGTGACGGGATCGCGCGTGTAGGCGCCGCGATGCGTGTGGCTGAGGCTGGCGGTCACAAGCGTGAACTCGCCGACCGGCACGTTGACGCCGACCGTGGCGCCGAGATTGAAGCCCTCGCCGTAGTTCGGCACCTCGACGAGATCAGGGTCCATACGCGTGAAGGCGCGCGTGCCCGGGAGATTGGCGGAGCCGGTGGGCAGGTTGGCGTTGACCGAGATGAAGGGCTGAAGGCCCGGTGTCGCCAGATAGGTGAAGGTGCCGGAGACGATCGTATCGGTCAGGGTTGAGACAGAACCCGCCAGCCCGCCGCCGCTGTCCTGGCGCGCATGGACCCAGCCGGTCCGCGCCATCAGCTCGACCTTGTAGTCGGGGCTCGGCAGGCCGACGATCTGGACGGCGAGCGGCATGTAGAACTGCGAGCCGCGTCCCGGCGCCCCGGCGGCGAAGTTGGCTGGGAAGCCGCGGTTGCCGGTCCAGCTGGTGAATCGGGAATCGACGTCGACCAGCATGGACCATGCCGGCTGGAACCCTCCGGCCGCGGGAGGCGGAAGTCCGACATCTGCGGCCAGGGCCGCTGCCCCCGACGCCACGACGGCGGCCGTGGCGAGGAGATGCAGGCGGAGGCGGGACGACAACGGCACAGCGTGCTCCTATGAAATGCTCACTGGTCATTTAAAGAGCGTGGACTGACCAGTTTGGCAAGGCCCCGTCCCGGCCGTTCCGCGAAAGCCGGTGGACCGATGCAGGGCTGCATCAGTCCTCCCGACCAGGCTCTCAACGCCGCATCAGGCCGCCCTGATCGGAAAGGATGTTGCCGCCTGGACGGAGGCCGCCGCCCTGGTCTGACAGGATGTTGCCCCGGGCACGGAGGCCACCGCCACGATCCGAAATGAGTCCTGCGCCATTGTCGGTGATCAGTCGATTGCCCGTTGGGGTTCCCTGGGGTCTTGCGATGGGCGCCTGGGGCTGGATTCGATTGGCGATGGGGGCCGTGGTGATGCGCGGCGCCTGCTGCACGGTCGGCCGGGGAGCCTGATAGCCCGGCGCGCCCGGCATCCGACGCGGATTGTTGTCCCAGGGCGCACAGCCGGAGACGAAGACGTTGACGTAGCCGCCACAGCCGGCGGCCGCGGCGGGCTGTGGTGTGAGCGAAACGGTTCCCGCGGCTGCGGTGATCGTCATGAGGGCAGAGAAGGTCAGTCGCAGCACGGTCCAGAACCTCGGAAACGGGTGACGGGAACTGCGGCCGCCCTTGCATGGCGGCCGCCTGGAAAACTCAGCGGCGGAGTCCGCCGCCATCGTTGGCTAGCAGGCCGGGATTGCGATTGCCGGGGCTGATGAGGTTGCCCGCGCCGCCCGCAACGATTCCCGCTCGGTTGCCAGGGCTGATGAGATTGCCGGCGCCACCTGCGACAATTCCCGGGTTGCGATTGCCCGGGCTTATGAGGTTTCCGGCGCCCCCCGCGACGATGCCGCCGCGCGCGTTGCTGACGACCCCGGGAGTTACGTTCTGGTTGTTGCTGACGATGCCGGCCCGGACGTTCTGGCTGATCGCCGGCTGAGCCGTCGGGCGGGGGCCTGGTAACCGGGAGCACCGGGCATGCGGCGTGGGTTGTTGTCCCAGGGTGCGCACCGGAGACGAAGACATTCACATAGCCGCCACAACCGGCCGCCTGTGCGGGCGCGAGGGTGGTCAGGGCGCAGGCGGCGAGTGCGGCCGTTGCGACGAGGGCATTCCCGATTCGAGCGTGCATGAGGTTTCTCCAGGTGACGCTACGCAATGTGCGAGTTCTATAATAGCTCACTGAGCAATTCAAGCGGCATCGATATGGCTGGCGGGTGACACCGGTTCGCCGGACGGGCATTGTCGCTCGGCTGGTTGGCCGCGAGTCGCGGAACGAGGGACTGGAACCACCTGCAGATGGCGCGCAAGCCGATCAGAGCCGAGGCATTGGCTCGCCTGTTCGAGCAGTCGACACGGGCGCTTCATTCGTCGGGGCACAGTCATGGGCTGTTCCCGGCGCAGTGGACGGCGCTGCGCTATTTCGCCTCCGCCGATCGCAGCCAGTGCACGGCAATCAGCCTCGCGCGGTTCCAGGGCATGGCCTTCGGGCCGGTGTCGCGCACCGTCCGGACGCTGATCGGCAAGGGCCTGCTGCGCAAGGCGGGGTCCGCCGGCCGTGGGAGGGCGGAGCTCCTCGAACTGTCGGATGAAGGCTTCGCCATGCTCGGGCATGACCCGCTGGGCAGAGTCGTCTCGGCTCTCGAGTCGCTCGATGACGGGGAGCGCCTGGCCCTTGCGACGGCGCTCGAGCAGATCGTCCTGTCGATCCAGCCCGCCGAGGATCTCGACGAGGATGCCGGCTAGGCGCCGGACTCTCAGGTCCGCGCGAGGATCAAGTCGATCGCTCCGACCAGGACATCCTCGTCGAAGGGTTTGACGAAGACCCGTTCGGCGCCCCAGACCTCCGCCAGTGCCCCCGCCGTTTCGATCGTCAAACGCGGTCCGCCACCGGTCATGGCGAGGATCGGCAGGTCGCGATTGTTCTCGCGGATCAGCTTGATGAGCTTCAGGCCATCAATGCCGGTCATCCAAATATCGGTCACCACCACGGCGAAGCGTTGGTCCGCCAGCCTCGCGAGAGCCTCCTGGCCCGAGGCCGCACAGACCGGATGGTAGCCAGCGCCGTGCAAGGCCTCCGACAGGGAGACCCTGATGGCCTCGACGTCGTCGACGATCAGGATGTCAGCCTTCGGCGGCATGCTGGACGACATGGGGGGGCTCCTTGGCAGGGAGGGTGTCACCCGGAATGGCGACCGTCACGCGGGTGCCGACGCCGGGCTGGGATTCGATGTCGAGCGATGCGTTCCATGCTCGCACGATGCCATAGACGATCGGCAGGCCGAGGCCGGTTCCCTCGCCGGGCTGCTTCGTCGTGAAGAAGGGCTCAAGGGCGCGCAGCCGCGTCTCGTTGTCCATTCCCTCGCCATTGTCCTCGACGGAGAGGACAAAGCCGGTCGCATCGCAACCCTTGAAGCGGACGTCGACGTGGCCGCCGCCGCGCGTCGCATAGATCGCATTGGCGGTCAGGTTGGCGAGGACCTGGAAGGCCTCGTTTGCATCGATCATCGGGCCGGGGTCGCCATAATTCTCGAAATTGAGCGCCACCTTGTCCGGCAGCATGGTCCTGAGGCTCCGGACGGCATCGGCAAGCGCCTGGCCCAGCGGCGCGCGGCTGTCGGATTGTGGTGTCGGCCTGACGCTGGTGAGAAGGCCCGCGACGATGGTCGCCGCGCGTGTGCCCGATTCGGCGACGATCTCGAGCAGGCGCCGCCGGTCGTCGCCGGCCGGGATGCCGCGGGCCACCCGGCGCGACAGGTTCACGATGGGATGCAGCAGGTTGTTGATCTCGTGGGCGACGCCGCCGGCCAACTGGCCGATGGCGGCCATTTTTCTCTGCTGGGCGATCCGCTCCCCGGCGGCAGCCTCCTCGGAGATGTCCGAGACAATGCCCCTGAGACCGCCGTCGGGCCCCGTCGGACGTGCCCTGAACTCGATGAGGCGTCGTTCGAGGCCTCCTGCTGCGCCGGGCAAGCTGATGGTTGTGCGAAATTCGGACCGGTCGGCGAGGCTTGCGGCGAGATCCGCTTCCGGTGTTCCCTCCGTCCTCGATGCCGCACCCACGACGGCGCGCAGGCTCGTGCCGACCTCAAGGCCGATGGCCTCGCAGGTCGGACCGGAGGAGAAGGTGACCCTGCCGTCACGGTCGCACTCCCAGAAGCTGTCGGAAGCACTCTCCGCGAAGGCGCGCAGACGCAGGGCGCTGTTTTCCGCGGCGCGGCGAGCCTCGCGCTCGCGGCTCTGCAGGTCGATCGCATTGGCGAAGCCGGACAGCAGGAGCGACAGGCAGGTGGCGAGATAGTTGGCATTGACGGCGAGGGGATTGGCGCCGATCGACGGGAAGACGTCATGGACCATGCGCAGGAAGCCGCCGGCGAACATGGGCCCCCAGCACGCGATGAAGACGAGGGCCCGACGGGGCTCCGATCGCAGCGACACTGCAACGAGGATCAGACACAGCCCGATGGTGCCGAGGCCAATGGGGGCCACGAGATGCCTGAGCACTGCGTTGTTCGCCAGGACCGACAGAACGGCCAGTCCACTCAGGCCCAGCATCCCGAGGGCCAGCCATCGCACCAGGGCGGCAAGGCGCGGATGATGCGACCCAACTCTCAGGAAATGGGGGCTGTAGAACAGCATCATCGCGAAGATGAGGAAGGTTGCGCCGAAGGACATGATCCGGGAGGCGACGATGCCGCCCGGCCAGATGACGCTCCCAACGAAGCCCTGATCACCGAGGACATAGGTCAGATAGGCGAGGACCAGTCCTGACAGCATGGCCGAGGTCGCATCGCGCGCGATGAGCGCGGCAGCCGCCAGATACATCACCAACGCGGCCAGGATGCCGAAGACGACACCGAACATCAGGTTCTCGACACCGCTCGCGCTGACGAAATCGAGATCGGTGTGCAGCCAGAGCGATGCGCGCATCGACGACGGTGTCTGGATGCGGAGATAGACCGTTCGGCCGGTGATCTCGTCGCTCTGGACGATGATCACGGGGTAGCGGGTCGGAAAGCCGGAGCCGGCCTGGGTCGTGCCGATGCGCCACTGGAGTTCGCGCCAGCCGTTTCCTGAAGGGATGAACAGCGACAGATTGCGGACGCGCGCCTCCCTGAGGGCCAGCACCCTGTCTTCGCCGCGATTGCTGTCAAGCGCAGGGACTGTCACCCGCAGCCAGAGGGCCGCATCGGGTGAAGGGCTCGGGCCGTAGTTCGCGGCCTTCCGGCCGTCGTGCGCGCGGAAGCGCGAGGCCGGTTCCCCCGATGCGACGTCGCCGATCGTCAGGCGCCCGGACCGGTCGAGCAGGTGGTCGGCCATCGGCCCGAGGAAGCGGAGGGAGGTCTCGGCAGCCACGGCCGCCGACATCGACAGGGCGAGCAGCGCCAGCGCGAATGCCAGGCGGACAGGGCCGAGGAACGCCCGACGGCAAACCCCGGCGGACCGATAGGGACGACGACTACTCGCGAGGCGCTGGGCAGGGCTGGTCAAGAGATCGCCGACGAGTGTCCACAACACGTCCCATCCGGGCGGCTGGGCTTCCCTATAGGAACATCAATGCGGCGGGTTGCCAACAGGCTTGAGGCTCAGTGAGCCGTTTGGGGCGTGTGATGGTGCATGGCTCCAGCCTCACCGCCAGCGGCGGTGCAGCCAAAGCCACTGCTCGGGGTGCTCGCGCACCCAGCCCTCGATGATGTCGGTCATCATCTGCATGGAGGCCTTCACATCGACGCGGCCTTCGGCATCGCGGGGGAGAACGAGTTCCTCGGTCGCCTCCAGCCGGAACCGGTTGCCCGGCAGGCGGATGACGCGGGCGCCGTGGACGGGGCAGTCAAACTCGCGCGCGAGGCGCGCGGCCGTCGGGTTCGCCTTGGCGGGCCGGCCGAAGAAGGTGACGTCGACGCCGCGATGGAGGTGCTGGTCGATCAACATGCCGACATGATTGCCGGCCTCCAGTTCGCGGGCGAGCTGGAGCACGCCGCCACCGCCGGAGGCGACCATCTTGCCCATGGTCTTGCCGCGGACCTTCTGGATGGCGCGAGCGACGAAGCGGTTGTTCGGCATGCGGTAGAGCGCCGTCATGTCGAGCCCGTGGGCAGCGGCGGCAACCGCCGGCATCTCCCAGTTGGCGAGGTGGGCGGCGAAGAAGATGGCGGGCTTGCCGTCGTCGCGCAGGCGCTCGTAGAGGCCGACGTCGTGGGTGACGATACGGCCTTCGTTCGGACGGGCGGGATCGTAGTCCCAGAGGTCGTCCATGCAGGCATATTCGAAGGCGGTGCGGCCGAGGTTCTCCCAGACGCCGCGGAGGATCGTCCGGATCTCCTCCTCGGATTTCTCCGGGAAAGCTGCCTTCAGGTTGGCGTAGCCGGTCCGGTTGGCCGAGATGAGCGGGGCGAGGCGCGGCAGGATCCAGGCGCCGATGTTGCTGGCGCGGTCAGGCCCGAGCGAGCGGATCGCCGCCATGGCGCCGAGCACCAGGATGCCGACGAACCAGTCAAAGGGCAGCATCGCCCAGGGGTAGTTGTGGCGCAGCCAGCGGGCCAAGGAGCGGCGACCTCAGATGTGGACGAGGATCTTGCCGAAGACCTTGCGGCTCTCCAGCCGGTCGAGAGCCTCGGAGAACCTGTCCATGGGCAGCTCGGTGTCGATGACCGGGGTGACCCCCGCCTCGATGCGCTTGAGACCGTCGGCGATGGCGCGCATCGGCGCGCCGAAGGAGCCGAAAATCTTGTACTGCTGCTGGAACAGCTGCATCAGGTTGAAGGTGATCGTCGCGCCCGAGGTGGCGCCGCAGGTGGCGAGCCGGCCGCCGCGCCTGAGGCAGAACAGCGACTGGTTGAAGGTGTCGGCGCCGGTGTGCTCGAAGGCGACGTCGACGCCCTTCTTCTTGGTGATCTTGCGGACCACGCCCTCGAAGTCGTCGGTGCGGTAGTTGATGGCGTGGTCGGCGCCGATGGCCAGCGCCTTGGCGGCCTTGTCGTCGTCGCCGACGGTGGTGATCACCGTGCAGCCGAGCGCCTTCGCCACCTTGATCGCCACGGTGCCGATGCCCGAGCCGCCGGCCTGGACGAGGACAGTCTCGCCCGGCTGGAGCTTGCAGTTGTCGAACAGCATGTGCTCGACGGTCGAGAAGGTGATCGGGGCGGTGGCGGCGTCACGCAGCGATACGCCGTCCGGAACCTTGAGGACGTGGCGGGCCTCCATGGTCACCATCTCCGAGGCGAAGCCGTCGATGTGGAAGCCCATGATGCCCTGAACGTCGGTGCATAGGTTGTCCTGGCCGGCCTTGCAGAACTGGCAGGTGCCGCAGGTCTTGGCGCCGAACATCACCACCTTGTCGCCGGGGACGAAGGCGGTGACGCCGTCGCCGACGCTCTCGATGGTGCCCGAGGCCTCGGCGCCGACGACCAGCGGCATCTTGCGCTTGGCGAAGGCCATGCCGCGGAAGCCCCAGACATCGATATGGTTGAGGGCGACGGCTGCGATCCTGATGCGGACTTCGCCAGCACCGGGGGCAGGGGCGTCGGCGATCTCCTCGACCCGCAGGTCACGGTCACCGTGGAGGCGCAGGGCGCGCATGGGCAGGATCCTCTTGAGGGCGGAAGGGCCCGCGGCGCGGCGATCAGGATCGCGCGCACGCAACGCATGGGAAGCGCCGCTGCCTAATGGCCCTGACCCCCGGCGTCAACCGACAGTGCCGCGCGGCTTGCCACGGCCGGTGCTTGAGGCGGCCGCGATCGCTGGTGCCTCGATACGCCCGGCGCCCGATGGCCATGCCGCGGAAGGGTTGATGCGGCAGGCCGGCTCATCTATAGCAGCACCACCCTTTTCGAGGCGCCCCTTCCGGGCGATTGCCTTGTTCTGCGCCGCTCGATGATTATCTGACGGCCCGCACGGAGACTTCGCAACCATGTCGTCCACCTTCGAAACCGTCTCGAAGATCATCTCGGAAACCTGCGACATTCCGCTGGAGAAGATCACGCCCGAGAGCCACGCGATCGACGATCTCGGCATCGATTCGCTGGACTTCCTCGATATCGCCTTCGCCATCGACAAGGCCTTCGGCATCAAGCTGCCGCTCGAGAAGTGGACGCAGGAAGTCAACGAGGGCAAGGCCAAGACCGAGGACTACTTCGTTCTCGGGGCGCTCTGCGGCAAGATCGACGAACTCGTCGCCGCCAAGGGCGCCTGACGATCGCATCCCGCCGGCGGCCCCGAAGGCCTCGCTGACGTTCGCTGTGCATGACCGGTCGGACCCTCCGGCCGGTTTCGTCTTCCAACACATGCCCTGACGCCTGACGGCGGGGGAGATAAAAGCCTCCCATGCGGCTCGAATATTTCCAGATGATCACGCGCGTCCTGTCTTTCGACGCGCAGGCGAAGACCCTCACAGCCGCGGCCGACGTGCCAGCGGAAAGCCCGGTCTTCGAGGGGCACTTCCCCGGCTATCCGCTGCTTCCAGGCGTGCTGATGATCGAGGCGATGGCGCAGACCTCCGGCTGGCTCATCCTTGGCCTCAATGGCCTGACCGCCATGCCGTTCCTCGTCGGTACCAATTCCACCAAGATGCGGGACTTCGTGCAGCCCTCCACGCCGCTCGTCGTCCACGCCGAGATGGTCGGTGACGGCTCCGGCTATGCGGTGACGAAGGCCTTCATCACACGCGAGGGCAAGAAGGTCGCCGAGGCCGAGATCAAGTTTGCGGTGAAGACCTTCCCCGATCCGAAATTCGCCGCGATGATCCGCGAGTGGGGGGAACGTCTCCAGTTCCCGTTCGAGAAGCTGGAAACGGCCTGAAGGGAGTGCATGATGGCGATTGCCCCGGAACGTGAAGCCTGGATCACGGGGATCGGCCTCGTCTCCGCCCTGGGCGAGGGGCTCGACGCCCACTGGGAGGCTCTGAACGGCGGTCAGGATGGCTGGCTGAAGCTCGACACCACCACCTATGCGCCCTACCAGGTGCATCCGGCCGTGCCGCTCGACCTTGCCAAGCAGATCCCCGATCGCGGCGATCGTCGGCAGATGGAGGCCTGGCAGCGCCTCGGCACCTATGCCGCGGGCCTTGCCCTCGACAATGCCGGTGCCAAGGGCGACGCGGAACTCCTGAAGCGCATGCACATGATCGTCGCGGCCGGCGGCGGCGAGCGTGACTATGCGGTCGATGGTCAGGTGCTCTCGGGCCTCGAGGCCTCGAACGAGCCGGGCAAGTTCCTCAACGAGCGGCTGATGAACGATCTCAGGCCGACGCTCTTCCTCGCCCAGCTCTCCAACCTGCTTGCCGGCAACATCTCCATCGTCCACGGCGTGGTCGGGTCCTCGCGCACCTTCATGGGTGAGGAGATGGCGGGGGTTGACGCGGTGCGCGTGGCGCTTGGCCGCTGCCATGCCGGGCAGGGCGACATCTTCCTCGTCGGCGGCGCCTATTCCGCCGAGCGACCGGACACGATCCTGCATTTCGAGCTCGGCCACATGAACTGGACCAAGCCCTGGGTGCCGGTCTGGGAGCGGCCTAAGGATGGCGGCGGCACCATTCTCGGTTCTGTCGGAGCTTTCCTCGTGATCGAGGCGCGTGAGCACGCCGAGAAGCGCGGCGCCAAGCCCATCGCTCGTCTCGCCAAGGTGTCGTCCGACCGGGCGCGCCGCAAGGACGGCGATGCCGAGCATTCCATGGCCGTGCAGTGGAACGAAATTTCTCCCGGCCTCATCCCCGGCGCGACGGTGGTCGTGTCGGGCGCCACCGGCGTCAGCGAGGCGGTTGCCATCGAGCGCGACCTGCTCGACCAGCGCCGCGTGCCGACACGCGCTTCGGGATCGGTCATCGGGCACAGCGTCGAGGCTGCCTTCCCGGCGAACGTGGCGCTGGCCGCCATGATGGTCGAGCGGGGCCAGGCGGTTCCCCCGATCGGCGGCTCGAAGAGCGAGTCGCTGATGACGCGCAAGGTGAAGCAGGCAGTGGTGACCTCGGTCGGCCACTGGCGCGGCGAGGGCATGGCCCTCGTCGAGGCTGTCTGAGGAGGGCTGAGATGGCTTCGATGAAAGACAAGCACGGCCGTCCCGTCGTCGTCGTCACCGGCATGGGTGTCGTCACCTCGCTCGGCCAGGGCAAGGACGAGAACTGGGCGAAGCTGACCGCCGGCCAGTCCGGCATCCACACCATCACGCGTTTTCCGATCGACGGCCTCAGAACCACCATCGCGGGCACCGTCGACTTCGTGCCCTTCGAGAACGCCCCCGACCTCACCACCAAGATGGCCGCGCTGGCCGGCGAGGAGGCCGTGGCTGAAGCGAGGATCGGCGAGGCCGGCGCCTTCCCCGGTCCTCTCTTCCTCGGCATGCCGCCCGTCGAGATCGAGTGGCCGCAGCGCCAGGATCTCGCCCGCGCCTCGGGCAAGTCGTCCGACATCACCTATTCCGATCTTCTGAAGGGCGCTGCGGCGAAGGATTTCGCCGCCATGCAGAAGCGCTTCCTCTTCGGCTCGGTCGGCGACCAGCTTGCCGACCGCTTCGGCACCAGGGGGGCGCCGATCTCCATCTCCACGGCCTGCGCGACGGGTGCGACTGCCATCCAGTTGGCCGTCGAAGCGATCCGTCGCGGCGAGACCGAGGCGGCCCTGGTCGTTGGCGCTGACGGCTCGGCGAACCAGGAATCGCTGGTGCGCTTCTCGTTGCTGTCAGCGCTGTCGACGCGCAACGGCGAACCGGCTGCGGCTGCGCGGCCCTTCGCCAAGGACCGCGACGGCTTCGTCATGGCCGAGGGTGCGGGCGCGCTGGTGCTCGAATCCTACGAACACGCGAAGGCCCGCGGCGCCACTATCCTCGGCGTCGTCGAGGGCTGCGGCGAGATGGCCGATTCCTTCCATCGGACACGGTCGAGCCCCGACGGCGCGCCGATCATCGGCTGCATCCGCAATGCGCTGGAAGATGCCGGCGTGACGCCGGCCGACGTCCAGTACGTCAACGCCCACGGCACCTCGACGCCGGAAAACGACAAGATGGAGTATGTCGGGCTCTCATCCGTCTTCGGCGACCATCTGTCGAACATCGCCGTCTCGTCCAACAAGTCGATGATCGGCCACACCCTTTCGGCGGCTGGCGCCATCGAGGCGGTGTTCACGTTGATGACCATCCGCAGCGGCGTCATCCCGCCGACGATCAACCAGACCGAGGCCGATCCGGCGATCAAGCTCGACCTCGTTCCCAACGTGGCGCGCAAGGCCAAGGTCACCCGCGCCATCTCGAATTCCTTCGGGTTCGGCGGGCAGAACGTCTGCCTCGTTCTCGCGGCGGAGCCTGTCTGATGGGCCGCGTCCTCGTCACCGGCGGCGCCAAGGGCATGGGTGCCGCGATCGTCCGCGCTCTGGTGGCCAGCGGCCACGACGTCACCTTCACGGTGCGGTCCTCGGGCGAGGCTGCGGAGGCACTGGCTGCCGAACTGAGGGCGGCCCATCCGGGTCGCGACGTCGCCATCGCGACCCTCGATCTCGCCGACAAGGCGGCCGTCGATACCTTCTGCGCCGAGCTGGAGAAGGGCGAGGCGCTCTTCGGCCTCGTCCACAACGCCGGCCAGCCCTATGATCAGCTCGCGGCCGTGATGGACCAGGCCAAGGCCGAAGCGGTCATGCAGATCAACTTCTTCGCCTTCACGCGCCTGGTGAACGCCGTCGTCAGGCCGATGATGCGCGCGAGGACCGGTCGGATCGTCGCGATCGGGTCGGTGACCGCGGAGCGGTCGAACCAGGGCAATGCCGCCTACGGCGCCTCCAAGGCGGCGCTCGCCGCCTATTGCCGCACGCTCGCCATCGAGAGCGCCAAGCGCGGTATCGCCGTCAACGTCGTCGCGCCCGGCTTCGTCGATACGGATATGATGGCGAAGTATGCCGACTACCGCGAGAAGATGGAAAGCCAGATCCCGGCCGGACGCTTTGCGCGACCCGAAGAGATCGGCGGTCTCGTCGCCTATCTGATGTCGCCGTTGGCCGGCTACCTGACCGGGGCGACCATCACCATGGACGGTGGTCTGACGGCCTCGATGGGGCTTCAGCGCTGAAGGACGGTACCGGGGTGACGAGCATGGCTCCAGTATCTCCGGGCCCGAGGCAGCACACGACGCTCTCCGCGGCCTGGGCGTGGTTGATTGCCAGCATCAATGACATCAGCCGGCCGGCCTGGCTCTACATCCCCGTGCTCGCCTTCCTGCCGCTGACCTTCGGCAGCGTCGCGACGTTCTTCTATTTCGGCGCCTGCATCTATGTCGGGCTCGTCTTCCTCGGCCGGCGCATCGGCTGGGTGTGGCCGCCGACCACGGCCTTCGCCTGTCTGGTGACGCTCGGCTATTTTGCCGTCACGGTCATCTCGCCACTGGCCTTCCCGAACCGGCTTGAAGGCTGGCTGGACGTCGGCACCGCCTTTCACTACCTGACCCTCACCATGCTGGTCGGCGCTCTCGTCCAGGCGCCGAAAGTCGACGTCCTCGACCTCTTCCTCAACGGTGTCCGGGCGGCCTGCATCGTGTCCTTTGCTCACGCGCTGGTGCAGGTCTTCGTGTTCGGGCACTCGCGCGCCACGGCCGGCATGTCCAACGCCATCCCCTTCGGCGATACCGCCATGTTGTCCGCCGGCCTGTCCATGGTCGGCTTCGCGCGCCTGTCGCGGCGCATGCGGATCTTCGCCGTGGCTGCCCTCCTGTGCGGGGTTGGCGGCAGCCTGCTGTCGCACACGCGTGGCGCGTTGCTGGCGCTGCCGCTTCTTGCCATCGTCCTCGCAGTTCATCTCTGGCCGATGATCCGGCAGCGGTTGTGGCATGCCGGCCTGGTCGCCATGGCCATCGGCACGTCCTTTGTGATCTTCGCCGTCGCGGTAAGGGTGCCGGATCGCATCGACGAGGTCCGCGTGGCTCTGGAAAGCGGTACGCTGACGCGCCACTACGACCCATCCATGGCCCACCGGGTGGTGTTGTGGACCTATGGCATCGATGCATTCCTCGACCGGCCGCTTCTCGGCCACGGCAGCCAGAATGCCGTGAGCGAGGTCAGGGACCGTGCGGCTCAGGAGGGATTCGACATTCCTCCCTACCGTCATCTGCACAACGAGTTCATCTCGACGGCGGTCGGGCGCGGCGTCGTCGGCCTCGCAGCCCTCATCGCGCTGCTGCTTGCTCCGATCCTCATCGCCGCTGCAACGCCCTTCGATGAGCGCTACCGCGACCGCATCGCCTTCGCGGTGATCCTGTCGGGCTGCTATGCGCTCTTCGGCCTGACAAACCTTCTGTTCAGCCACGACCAGACCAATACGGTCTTTGCTTCCGCCTATCTCGTCCTGACGATCGCGGCGCATCAGTCACGGCTCGCCCGGACCTCCTTCGAGCGGCCGTTTCTCGGGGTCCCGTCGCGGCGTTGACCATCCCGCGCAATCCTTGTGGCAATGCAGCAAAGAGCCGGTTACGCTTCCCCCATCGGTTGGTAAGCAATGCGTGAAGGGTCTGTGCCGATGGCGAAGCATGCGCGGATTGTCCCGGTAATCCTGTCCGGAGGCGCCGGCACCCGGCTCTGGCCGGCCTCCCGCGAGGCCTATCCCAAGCAGTTCCTGCCGCTTCTCGGCGAGCGCTCGACCTTCGAGGAAACGCTCGCCCGGGTTGCCGACCGCGAGGTCTTCACCGATCCCGTCATCGTCACCGGCGAGGACTTCCGGTTCCTTGTCGCGGACCAGTTGACCCGCGCGGGAACGCCCGGGCGCATCATTCTGGAGCCGATGCGCCGCGATTCCGGCCCCGCGATCGCGGTTGCCGCCGAACTGGTCTCCATGGTCGACCCCGACGCCGTGATGCTGGTGCTCGCCGCCGACCACCTCGTGACGGATGCAGGCGCCTTTGCTTCGACCGCGCAGGCGGGTCTCGCCGCCGCGGAAGCCGGCGCCCTCGTTACTTTCGGCATTCGGCCGACCCATCCGGCCACCGGCTACGGCTATATCCGCCCCGGCGACATGATGGACGGCCGCGTGCGCATGGTCGCGGCCTTCGTGGAGAAGCCGGACGAGGACAAGGCGAAGACCTTTCTCGACCAGGGCTACCTCTGGAACTCCGGGAACTTCCTGTTCCGCGCCGATGTCTTCCTGACAGAACTCGCCCGCTTCGAACCGGAGATCGCGAGCGCCGCCAAGGCGGTCGCCGGCGCGATGAGCGTCGACAAGGCCGGAAACGTCACCTTCGAGCGCATCGACCGGGAAGCCTTCGCCACCTCGCCGGCCAAGTCGGTGGACTACGCGGTCATGGAGCGCACCGACCGCGCCGCCGTCATCGAAGCCGACTACGCCTGGTCCGACCTCGGCTCCTGGGATGCGCTTTGGGCGATGTCGCCGAAGGATGACCAGGGCAATGCCGTGCGCGGCGCCGTGTCCCTTGCCGGGACCCGCAACTCCTACGTCGCCAGCGACGAGATCCATACCGCGGTCATCGGCCTTGACGACGTCGCCGTGGTCGCCACCAAGGATGCCGTGCTGGTGGCTCACCGCTCGGTCGCCGGCGAACTCAAGACGCTGGTCGCCGACCTGCGCGGCGGCAGCGCGGAGACCCGGCGCCTCGCCGACGAGCACCGGCAGGTTCTCCGTCCGTGGGGCTCCTACGAGAGCATCGACCGCGGCGAGCGGTTCCAGGTGAAGCGCATCGTGGTGAAGCCCGGCGCCCGGCTGTCGCTGCAGAAGCATTTCCACCGCGCCGAGCACTGGATCGTGGTGAAGGGCACCGCCACGGTCGAGGTCGACGAGGCCACGAAGATCGTCCGCGAGAACGAGAACGTCTACATCCCGCTCGGCGCCTGGCACCGGCTGACCAATGAGGGGAAGATTCCTCTTGAACTGATCGAGGTTCAGTCCGGCAGCTATCTCGGCGAGGACGACATCGTCCGCTCCCAGGACGACTACAAGCGCGTCTGAGGCAGGCCTGCGGCGGCACGCACCATCCGTGCGAGCCCCGCTGACGAAGGCTCGACCGGTTGCCAGCCGAGGGCCGAGATTCTTGCCGTGGATACGGTCAGCCCCGAGGTGATCTGCTGCATGCGCTGGCCCCCGGCAATGGCGAGGAGGTCTTGCACGAGGGCCGGCACAGGGATCATTCCAGGCCCCCGCCCAAGGGCCTTCCTCATGACCATGACCATCTCGTCGAGCCCGACGGGAGTGGCATCCGCGACGTGAAGCGGACCTGGCTGAACGCGGCTGCAGCCGAGGACGAAGTCGACGGCCGCCGCGAGGTTCCTGTCGGAAACGACGGAGTGTCGACCGCGGAGGCCTCGCAGAGGAAGCGGAAGCTGCGACCGGGCAAGGCGACCCAGGGCTCCGATCTTGCCCTTCGCACCAGCTCCATGAACAGCGGGAGGGCGGAGGATGACGGCATTCGGAAAAGCCTTGCGCACCCTGATCTCGCCCGTGAGCTTGGAGCGGCCATAGGCGTCGGCCGGTGCGGGAATCGTCTCTTCCGACAGGGATATCGATGAGACCGGTCCCCAGATCGCGCGCATGGATGAGATCAGGACAAAACGGTTCACACCGGCCGCCCCTGCCGCCGCGGCGACAGACCCGGCCGCGATGCCATTGACGCGGTGCAGATCGTCCTCGCTGGTGTGGCGCGGCTGGTGTGCCATCCCGGCGGCATGAACGACGGCGTCGACGCCCTCGAAGAGCTCAGTGTCGAAAGTCTCGCTCTTCAGGTCCGGAAGGCGCACCTCGCGCAATCGTCCGAGGTCACCCGAGCGGGGCGTTCTCGATGCAGCGACGACCTCGTGACCAACCTCGGCGAGATGATCGACAATCGCCGCTCCCACGAAGCCGTTGGCTCCGGTAACCAGGACCTTCATGGGACGCCCGGAAGGTTTCGGCCGCAGGCCAACCCGCCGACTCCAGCCAGCCTGCTCTTGTGGAGGAGCCTTGCCGGGCCCATCAGGGATCAGTGCGCGCCACCCCGACATGGGGCTGCGACGGGATGGCGGGAATGCTGCGCCGCTCCTCCAGAACCCGGCGCAGGTACTGGCCGTAGCGGCTCTTGCCGTAGGCGTCGGCAAGGCTGCGCAATTGCTCGGCCCCGATAAACCCCTTGGCGAAGGCGATTTCCTCGGGGCAGCAGATGCTCAACCCCTGCCTGCCTTCGATTGTTCGGACGAAGTTTGCAGCGTCGGCGAGCGAGTCGGGCGTGCCCGTGTCCAGCCAGGCATAGCCGCGGCCGAGGCGCTCGACGTGAATGCTGTCGCGTTCCAGATAGGCGCGATTGACGTCGGTGATCTCGTATTCGCCTCGCGCCGAGGGCTTGAGCTGCTTGGCGATCGACACGACGTCGCGATCATACATGTAGAGCCCGGTGACGGCCCACTTCGACCGGGGCACCTGCGGCTTCTCCTCGATCGTCAGCGCGCGACCCTGTGCGTCGAATTCGACGACGCCATAGCGCTCCGGATCCTCGACCTGATAGGCGAATACCGTCGCTCCACCCTGGCGGGCCACTGCCTTGCCCAGCATGTCACCGAGGCCGGAGCCGTAGAAGATGTTGTCCCCGAGGATCAGGGTCACGGGATCGCCGGCGATGAATTCCTCGCCGATGACGAAAGCCTGGGCGAGACCATCAGGGCTCGGTTGCTCGGCGTAGGAGAACCGCAGGCCCCAGCCGGTGCCATCTCCGAGGAGGCGCCGGAAGAGCGGCAGATCGGTCGGGGTGGAGATGATCAGGATGTCCCGGATGCCCGCCAGCATCAGCACCGACAGGGGGTAGTAGATCATCGGCTTGTCGTAGACAGGCACGAGTTGCTTCGACACCGCCAGGGTGATGGGGTGAAGACGGGTGCCGCTCCCGCCCGCGAGAATGATGCCCTTCATGGAAACCTCGCACTCCGCCGTCGGATCTGGGCGCGGCTCGTGCCTGCGCTCCGCCACGTGATGCCGGGCGGGCGCCAACACGCCTCCCGCAGCGTCGCCACTGCAATAATCGAACTCGGGAGTGATGTCGTTAGCGCCGACATGAGCTGATCATTCCGTTCGCGGGAGCATGACCCGGGATTTCAACGTTCACCCGGGATCATCGTTGCCCGGCAGGCAGGCCCAGTCGTTCGCCGCCGTAGGTTCGCTCTCTCAGGGGGCGCCACCACCACTCGTTGTCGAGGTACCAGCGGATGGTCTGTTCAATGCCGCTGTCGAAGTTGGCCTGGGCCCGCCATCCCAGTTCGGCCTCCAGTTTCGACGCATCGATGGCATAGCGCAGGTCGTGACCGGGGCGGTCGGCGACGAACTCGATCAGGGACTCACGTGGCGTACCCATCGGCTGCAATCCGTCGAGAACGGCGCAGATCGTCCTCACAACGTCGATATTGCGACGTTCATTGCGCCCGCCGACATTGTATTTCTCCCCGATCATCCCCGTGCTTACGATGAGATCGAGCGCGCGAACGTGGTCCTCGACGTGCAGCCAGTCGCGGATGTTTGCGCCAGCGCCATAGACCGGCAGCCGCTTTCCCTCGATGGCGTTGAGGATGGTGAGCGGTATCAGTTTCTCCGGGAACTGATAGGGGCCATAGTTGTTCGAGCAGTTCGAGATGAGCGCCGGGAAGCCGTAGGTCCGGACCCAGGCCATAACGAGATGGTCCGCCGCAGCCTTCGATGCCGAGTAGGGCGAACTGGGATCATAGGCGGTGGTCTCGGAAAACAGGCCAGCTTCTCCCAGTGAGCCATAGACCTCGTCGGTCGAGACATGGAGAAACCGGAAACGGTCACGGCGACCAGCGGGCAGTTTCTCCCAGTGCCGCCGCGCGATGTCGATCAGGCAGAACGTGCCGACGATATTCGTCTCGATGAAGGGGGCCGCGCCGGTGATCGAGCGGTCGACGTGACTCTCTGCCGCCAGGTGGATGACCTGGTCGGGATCGAACGACACGAGGGCGTGTTCGAGCGCGTCGCGGTCGCAGATGTCGATCTGCGCAAACCGGTAGTTCGACGCTGCCTCGATGCTCTTCAATGAAGTGAGGCTGCTGGCATAGGTGAGCTTGTCGACGTTCAGAACCTCGGCGCCTATGCCGACGAGATGACGGCAAACGGCGGAGCCGATGAAGCCCGCACCCCCTGTCACCAGCACCCGGCGTGTCATGCACGAAATCCTTCCACGTTCGATATCGGACCGCGACTCGCGCCTGTTCTATTCGGTGGTCGCATCTAGCCCAAGTCCGGCCCGCCGCAACCAGCCAATGATCGGAATCGCCACCCAGATGATGCCGACAACCGTCGCCCCCGCAGCAATCCATCCGCCCCCGGCAAGCAACGCCGTCACAGCGAGAAACCCAGATGCGACCGAGACGAGCAGGACCGTTCGCGACACCTGTCTGACCCGTAGACCGGAGTCGACGGCTCGCTGGTAGGCGTGGTCGCGGTGCGGTTGGGTCAGGCGCTTGCCGGCAACGAGCCTGCGCAGCAGCGTCGACCCGCCGTCGGCAAGAGGGTAGGCGAGGATGAGAAGGGCTGCCGCCACCTGGCCGCGGCCTGCAAGCAGGAGGCTCAGCCAGCCGAGCAGCAGGCCGATAGGCAGGCTGCCGGCATCGCCGAGGAAGATGCGCGCCGGATGGCGGTTCCACCACCAGAAGCCGATCATGGCCCCGCATGTCGCGGCGGCGCAGATGCCAGCCGAAAAAGGCAGCACGCCGAACGCGGCCGCCGAGGCCGAAACAGCGAAGGCCGGGACAGCGTGAGCGGCGGTGATCCCGTCGATGCCATCGACGAAGTTGACGAGGTTCATGACGGCGACAAGCGCCATGGTAGCCAATACCCGTGTGGTCCAAACGCTGCCGATCAACCACTCTGCGGGCAATTCTGGCGGCACGGCGCCCGCCGCGATCCCAGCGCAAACGATCTGGCCGGCGAGCTTCAGTCCCCAGTGAAGCGGCCTGACGTCATCGATGAAGCCGAGCACGGTGGCGCCGGCGATCGCGAGAAGGAGGGTGAGGGCCGCCGGCTCCACCGGCCCGTGAGCACCCAGCGCACCGAGCCAAACGAGCGCTGCGGCGCCGGCAATCGCCAAGCCTGCACCTTGGGGGGTTGGCGCGACGTGTGACGAACGCGCCTCGGGCCTGGCGCTGGCGACACGCCGAAGCCAGGGCAGAAGCGCCGCGATCGCCAGCCACGACAGCGCCGCCGCGATCAGTGCAGCTGCGCCCAGTGTTGCGACTGTCGCGGAGGATGGAATGATCGTTCCCTCGTGAGGCAGGACGTGCCCGGCTTGCCAGCCGCGCATCGGCCTGGTCGGCAGGCGAGCCGTCAGGCCAGAGCAGCCCTGACGCTCTCGATGATGCGGCCCTGCAGCGCCTCGTCGAGATAAGGGTGCATCGGCAGGCTGATGACGTCACCGGCGAGGCGATCGGAGACCGGCAGGCCGTTTCCGGCGACCGGATAGCGGCGATAGGCCGTCTGCTGGTGGAGGGGGCGCGGATAATAGATCGCAGTCGGGATGCCCTGCGCCTTGAGCCGTGCCGCGAACTCCGCACGGTCGCGGCCTCGCAGGCGGATCGTGTACTGGGCCCAGACCGAGACGAGGCCGTCCGCGACGCGCGGCACGTCGACGAGGTCGGCGAGGGCTGCATTGTACCGGCCCGCGACGGCGTTCCGCGCTTCGATCTCGTCGGCGAAGATCTTCAGCTTCTCGATGAGGACCGCGGCCTGGATGGTGTCCATGCGGCCGGTCATGCCGATGCGCTGGTTGTCGTACTTGTCCTCGTTGTTCTGGCCGTGAATGCGCAGCGAGCGGATCACGTCGGCGAGGCTGTCGTCATCGGTGAAGACGGCACCGCCGTCGCCGTAGCAGCCGAGAGGCTTGGCCGGGAAAAAGGACGTTGCCGTCGCCATGCCAATGGTGCCGATCTGCCGGCCCTTGTAGGTGCCGCCGAAGGACTGCGCGGCATCGTCGAGCAGCCAGAGGCCGTTCTCGGCGCAGAAGGGCTCGATCGCATCGTAGTCGGACGCCTGGCCGAAGAGGTCGACGGCGATGACGCCGACGGGGTTGAGCCCCGCCGCCTTCGCCGTGGCAAGCCCCTGCACCAGCGAGGCGCGGTCGATGTTGAAGGTTTCGGCATGGACGTCGACGAAGACGGGGCTGGCGCCGAGCCAGGCGACCACCTCGGCGGTGGCAGCGAAGGTGAAGGACGGGCAGAGGACGGCATCACCCGGCTTCACGCCCTTGGCCATCAGGATGAGCGCCAGGGCGTCGGTTCCCGAGGAGCAGGAGATCGAGTGCCGTGCGCCGCAATACTCCGACAGGGCCTTTTCAAGGGCGAAGACCTCCGGCCCCATGATGTAGGCACCGTGGTTCACCACCTTCAGGATCGCCTCGTCGACGGCCGGCCCCAGCCGGCGCCGCTGGGCACCGAGGTCGATGAAGGGAATCGGGGCGAGGGGAGCTGCCTGGGTCACGTCTGTTAACTTTCGGATCGGGCGCAGGGGCCAATGTCTCGGCGAATCAGGGGGTGCGCCGGGGGCGATGTTGCGCACAGCCATAGGCACGACGGCTTGCCGACCGAAATCACTTTCTCTTCCAAACGATGACGGGACCGCCGGTTCCAGCGGGAGGATCAGCGCGGATTGATTGTCCTCAGGCGCGCTCTTGCCTCGTCGGCAAGGGGGTGACCCGGGTGCCGTTCGATGAAGAGGCGAAGCGCATCGACCGACCTGGCGGCCTCGAATTCCTCGCGGATTGCGACATCGCCGTCGCGGGCACGCGGGGGATCGGCGCGATCCGGGGCATGGGGACGATTGGTCATGGCGGCTCCGGTCTGGGCCCGCGGCGCCTCGACGCCCCGGGGGAATGCGAGGAACGAGACCCACGCCACCAGACAGAGGCCGAGGGCGCGCGCCCCGCGGGCGACCTTGGCAAGACCAGGAGAGAGGGGTCGTTTCATAGGGACGATGATGCCTGCCTCGCGGGGCGGGAATGTGTCGGATCGGCGCTGTGGCGCGCATTGGCGACACCATGAAGTCTTAATGGATATCGTTAATGACATCTTCACCTGCGTGACCTTCAATCGTGCCACGCATTCCGTCACGTCATCACCCTTCCCGGGAGCTCTCTGATGTGCTTCGTCTGTTCGGCCATGACCCAGAAGTTCTGGGATTCCGGTGTCACCCATGGTGGCCTGATGACCACTGGCGTGCAGAACGCCGACTTCCAGACGGGCGGGCCGTCAGGTCAGGTCGGTTCGGCCTTTCTGACTGGCGGGCTCACCAGAACGGTCGGCGGTTCGGGGGGCGATTTCCTGACCGGCGGTCCATCCAATCAGGGTCCCGGTCTCTTTGGTGACCGCTCGCCCTTCTCCACCGGCGGGCTGGCCCAGGGGCAGACCACTCCGCCCGTCTCGGAAGAGGCGACCGCCACGTCGCAGGGTTCGACGGGAGTCCAGAATGTCGACGCCCTGCTCGGAGGCAACAAGTGGAGCGGGTCGTCGCTGACCTACATGTTTCCCGATACGACCAGCTACTTCAATTCGAGCTACTATGACCAGAACGCCCTTCAGGGCTTCGCGGTCGCGACAGCCGCCCAGCAGACCGCGGCCAAGGCCGCATTCGCCGCCATCTCCGGCTTCACCAACATGAACTTCTCGGAGGTGCTGGCGTCCAACATTACGGGTCCCTACACGCCGCAGGTGGATATCACCATTGCCCGGTCGAGCTATCCGGGCACAGCCTATGCCTACTACCCCTATACCGACCAGGTGGGTGGCGATGTCTGGATGGGGATCAACGGCGGCAACAGCAATCCGGTCAAGGGCAACTATGCCTGGCACACGATGTGGCACGAACTCGGTCATGCGCTGGGCCTGAAGCATGGCCACGAGACCGGCGGTGTCACCAACCAGGCCCTGACCTCGGACCGTGACGGCATGGAGTTCTCGGTGATGACCTACCGGTCCTACATCGGCTCCTCGACGTCGGGCGGCTACACGAACGAGACTTGGGGCTACGCCCAATCGTTCATGATGTATGACATTGCCGCCTTGCAGGCGATGTACGGCGCCGACTTCACCACGAACTCGAGCAACACGACCTATACCTTCTCCTCGACGACCGGCGAGATGTTCATCAATGGGGTGGGGCAGGGCGCTGCCGGTGGCAACCGCATCTTCCTGACCATCTGGGACGGCGGCGGTACCGACACCTACGATTTCTCGAACTACACGACCAACCAGTCGATCGACCTGACCCCCGGCTCATGGTCGCTGATGTCGGAGGCGCAGCGCGCGAATCTCGGCAGCAGCAACTACGCACGCGCCAATGTCTACAACGCCCTGCAGTACGGCACCGACACGCGCTCGCTCATCGAGAACGCCATCGGAGGGTCGGGCAACGACACCATCACCGGCAATGCGGCCAACAACGAGCTCAAGGGTGGTGGCGGCACAGACACGCTCTATGGCGGCGATGGCAGCGACACGCTCTGGGGAGACGCGGGCGGAGATACGCTCGACGGTGGTCAGGGCGACGATACCTTCTACTTCGACCTGACGGACACACTGGTGGGTGGGTCCGGCAATGACACGGCCATCCTGCTCAGCGGAAGTGGGCGCGGATACAACGCCATCGCGGCCTCGATCGAGACCCTGCGCTGGACCGAGAGCGGCAACACGATCACGGCGGTGGTCACGGGCGGCGCCTACACGGAAACGGCGACGGACACGGCCGCGACCCAGACCTGGGCCTCCTACAGCAACGAATACACCTCCTCCTGGATCATCAAGCAGTCGAACTATCTGATGGATGACGGCACGCGCCGGGTCTCGACCTATGACCACGCCGGAGCCAATGCCTGGCATTCCTATACCGACATTCAGGACACGCTCGGTCGGATCGATCTCCAGAACGGCACCTGGGACACCGGTGCCACCTGGATCGTCGACTTCGACGAGACCAATTCCACCAACCTCGCCTACTATCGGAACGAGTACGACACGCTGGCGCGCTACGATTTCCAGACTGGCCTGCGAGACGACGGCACCACCTGGCTGCTCGACTACGATCAGGCCAACGCAACCGACCTCAACTACTTCCGTATCGAATACGACTCCCTGGGGCGCTACGACTTCCAGAATGGCTTGCGTGACGACGGGACCACGTGGTTCTACGATGTCGATCAGGCGAATGCGGGGCCGTTGGCGCACTATCGCATCGAGTACGATACCCTCGGTCGAATCTCCTTCTCCTATGGCGCGCGGGACGATGGCACGCTGTATCGCGATGTCTATGATCCCGCGAACACGTCCGACTACATCCAGTACCGAATTGAGTACGATACCCTCGGGCGTGTGGACTACAACTTCGGGTCCCGGGACAATGGTACGAGCTGGTGGCTCGACTACGACCAGGCCAATATCTATAGCTACGCAAGCTATCAGATCGAATATGACACTGCCGGTCGCGCTGACTTCCAGACGGGCATTTTCGACGACGGGCGGACCTGGTATCGCGATTATGATCAGTTGAACCAGTTCAGCTGGGCTGAGCGCTATGTCATCTACAGCTCGACGGGAACAGTCCTTTCGGAAACCTTCATATAGGTGACGCCGTCTCCCCCACGTCCCGCTCCACCCTCCACTCGGGGGGCGGCGCCTGTGGCTGGACGGTGACCTCGACAGCTTGCGAATCGGCTATAGCCGCCGGGTCACCGCCCACGGTTCCGTCGCAATCTCGTGCGATGCGGCGACGGTTCGATCGCTCGGACTTGCTCGACCTCCGGCGCTCCGATGTTGACGGTGCCATGCTTGAGAGCGGGATCGCGCGGTCGCATGCGGAGGTCGCCTTGGCTAAGAAGAAAGCTCTCATCACCGGTATCACCGGGCAGGACGGCGCCTATCTCGCCGAATTCCTGCTGGCCAAGGGCTATGTCGGTCCACGGTCTTCAACCGTCGCACTTCGCTCTTCAACACCGGGCCGGATCGACTACCTCTATCATGACCCGCACGAGACGGGCGTCGACCTGACGCTGCACCACGGCGACCTGACGGATTCATCCAGCCTGACGCGGATCATCCAGGAGGTGCAGCCGGACGAGATCTACAATCTCGCTGCCCAGAGCCATGTGGCCGTATCGTTCGAGGAGCCGGAATACACCGCCAATGCGGACGCTCTGGGCGCGCTTCGTCTCCTCGAGGCCATCCGCATTCTCGGCCTGACACGACCGGACGCGCTACTATCAGGCGTCGACGTCCGAACTGTACGGGCTCGTGCAGGAAATCCCCCAGAAGCGAAACGACGCCTTTCTACCCCCGCTCGCCCTATGCGGCCGCCAAGCTCTATGCCTACTGGATCACGGTGAACTACCGCGAGGCCTATGGGCTCTATGCGTGCAACGGCATTCTGTTCAATCACGAGTCGCCCTTGCGGGGCGAAACCTTCGTCACCCGGAAGATCACCCGGGCCCTCGCCGCGCATCAAGACCGGCGGCCAGAAGTGCCTTTACCTCGGCAACATGGATTCGCTCGCGCGACTGGGGGCATGCCCGTGACTACGTCGAGGCACAGTGGCTGATGCTGCAGCAGGACGCTCCCGAGGATTTCGTCATCGCCACCGGCGAGCAGCACTCGGTCCGCGAGTTCGTCACTCTTGCGGCGGCTGAACTTGCCATTGACCTCCGGTGGGAAGGCGAAGGCGTCGACGAGCGCGGTATCGACAAGGCCACCGGCGAAGCGATCGTTCGCGTCGATCCCAGGTATTTCCGCCCGGCCGAAGTCGAGACCCTTCTCGGTGACCCCTCCAAGGCGCGACAGAAGCTCGGCTGGTCGCCGAAGGTCGGCTTTGCGGAACTGGTCCGGGAAATGGCTCTGTCCGACCTGCGGGCCGCGGAGCGTGAGCGGCTGCTGGATCAGGCCGGATACCAGAACTATTCGCCGCCGGAGTGATCATGCGAAAGATTCCGGTCTACGAGCCCTTTCTGCAGGGCAACGCCACGGCCTATGTCAACGAATGCCTGTCGACGGGATGGATTTCGTCGCGCGGTGGTTTCATTGCCCGTTTCGAGCAGGCCTTTGCCGACCACGTGCAAGCCCCCGGGGCGACCAGCGTCAGCAACGGCACGGTCGCCATCCACCTCGCCCTGGCGGCGTTGGGGATCGGGCCAGGTGACGAGGTGATTGTCCCGAGCCTCACCTATGTCGCGTCCGTCAACACCATCCTGCAGACCGGCGCCACGCCCGTTTTCGTCGACTCACTCGAGGAGACGCTGCAGGTGGATCCCGCCTCGATCCGCGCTGCGATCACCGAGCGAACGCGCGCAGTCATGCCCGTTCATCTCTATGGCCATCCCTGCGACATGGATGCCATTTCGGACATCTGCGACCAGCACAAGCTGCTGATGGTCGAGGATGCAGCCGAGGCTTTCGACACACGCTGGAAGGGTCGTCACGTCGGCACCTTCGGCGATGTCGCCACATTCAGCTTCTTCGGCAACAAGACGATCACGACCGGGGAGGGGGGCATGGTGCTCGCTCGCGACCCCGAGGTGCTGGAGCGTTGCAGGCACCTCAAGAGCCAGGGTGTATCGAAGGAGCGCGAGTACTGGCACGACACGCTCGCCTTCAACTACCGAATGACCAACATCCAGGCGGCCATCGGCCTTTCGCAGATCGAGATCCTGCCTGAGATTGTCGCGCGGAAGCAGGCCGTTGCGGCGGCCTATCGGGAACAACTGTCGCAATTGCCCCTCCGTACCCATGATCCGGTCGGCGACGTCGATCATTCCTACTGGATGTGCTCGATCATTCTGGACGATGCCGCAGTCCGCAATCCGCTCCGGGCCTATCTCGCAGAGCGCGGGATCGAGACCCGACCGTTCTTCCCGCCCGCCCATACCATGCCGCATTGCCGGGTCGACATGTCCCTGCCGGTGGCCGAATCCCTGAGTGCGAGGGGCATCAACCTGCCGAGCTATCCCGGCCTGACACAAACCGACCTCAGGTTCATCTGTGACACGGTGCGAGAGGGACTGCGGACGCTCGGACAATGAGCCGGCTGGTCCAGTATCTCCGGGATGTGTGGAAGGCGCGCTACTTCTGGTGGCACCTCGCCATGTCGGACCTGCGCAGCCGCTGGCGCGGATCGGTGCTGGGCGCCTTCTGGTCGATCCTTCAACCTCTTGGCCTGACCTTGCTGTTGTCCTTCGTCTTCAGCAAGCTCCTGAACACCAGCATGGGCGAATACGCACCCTACATCCTGTCGGGGCTCATCGTCTGGGACTTCATGGTGACGAGCGCTGTTGGTGGATCGGTGGCCTTCCTTCAGGCTGATGCCTACATCAAGCAGACGCGCCATCCGCTGGCGATCTACACGCTGCGCAATGTCGTCTCGGGACTGGTGGTGCTCAGCCTTGCGAGCATCGGGCTGGTCGTCTGGATGCTTGTCGTCGCTCCCCAGCGCGCCGGATGGAACTGGCTTGCCGCGCTCGCCGCGCTGCCGCTGATCGGGCTGCTGGCCTGGCCCTGGGCGACGATCATGGCCTATGTGGGGACCCGCTTCCGGGACCTGCCGCACGGGTTGACGCTGGTGCT
Source organism: Phreatobacter sp. (assembly GCA_965284145.1). GTDB lineage: Bacteria > Pseudomonadota > Alphaproteobacteria > Rhizobiales > Phreatobacteraceae > Phreatobacter. Next base: position 1,593,332 of record CBDIRH010000002.1, on the reverse strand, counting down.
CCAGGCGATGTGGTTCGTGTCGCCGATCTATTTCGAGGCGTCGATGTTTCGCAATGGCGGCCTCGACGCGCTCATCGACTACAATCCCATCTTCCACGTTCTTGAGCTGGTGCGCGCGCCCATGTTGAGGGGTGAGCTTCCAATGTTCACCAACGTGGCCTGGGTGCTGGGAAGTTTCCTGGTTCTGTCGATCGTCGCCATCCTGATTGGCCGGACAGCGGAAGGCAGGGTCATCCACTATCTATGACCAGCCGGATTCAGTTTGAGAACGCCAATCTGCACTACGCATCGGTCGCCTTTCGGGACCGGTCACTGAAGTCCGTGCTCACGTCGTGGCTGAAGCCCAACCGTGCCCGCCGCGAGATTGCCGACATTCACGCGCTGAAGGATGTCAATCTCGAGATCGGTCCCGGCGAGCGCGTCGGCCTGCTGGGGCACAACGGCGCGGGCAAGAGCACGCTGCTGAAATCGATCGCCGGCCTCTACCCCTTGTCGTCGGGCCGCAGGACGGTGTCGGGAACGGTGCGCTCGCTGTTCAACCTCAGCCTCGGTTTCGAGCCGCATGCGACCGGCCGGGACAACATCCTTTACCGGGGCCTGTTGCTGGGCATGACGCCGGCGGCTATGCAGGCTCTCGAACCGGAAATCGTCGCCTTCGCGGATATCGGGGAGTTCATCGACTACCCCTTGATGACATATTCTGCTGGTATGCAGGTACGCTTGGCCTTCGCCATCTCGACGGCGATCGGCGGCGACATTCTGCTGCTGGATGAAGTGATCGGCGCCGGCGATGCCGATTTCATGGCAAAGGCAAGACGTCGAATCATGGGACTGGTGGAGAAGGCTGAGATCCTCGTTCTGGCGTCTCATGACCTCGGCGCTTTGCGCTCGCTCTGCGCGCGTGGCCTCGTTCTCGATCACGGGGCGATCATTTTTGACGGTGACATCGGCTCGGCCATCGACATCTACCTGTCGACGAGCGGTGTGAAGACATGACGAGCGCGCTCATGACCGACTTTTCAGCTCGCCGGGTCATGTGGCTACTGAACCATACCGCCGCTCGCCGGTTCGAAGTCCCGATGCTGAAGCGTGTCGGGTTTCGCGAGATATTCCTTCCGAAGATCATCCCACAGGATGTCGGATTTCGTTCCGCAGACATCGATTTCACCGAAGATGCCAACCTGACCATCGATCCCGAGTTCCTCGAGACGATGAACCAGATCGACTGGTATCGGCCGGTTTCACCGGACATCTGGCGTCGCGTCAGCCAGGACTTCGATGTCGCCTTCTTCATCGGCTATGACCCGAAGGCCGTCGCGACGCTGCTGGAACACTTCAAGGGAGCCGCCATCTGGCGCGCCTACGGCCTGAACGGTGACGCGTCCTACACTCAACTGGCACAGCGCGCTCCCGAGACGGAAAGCCTGATCAGTCGCGCCCGCGGCCGGTTCTGGCTGGGGCAGGCCTACGACAATCTTGCGGATATCGAGAACGAGCCGATCAAGAGCCGGGCGGTCTATCTGCCGCTGGGAATGGCCAATGCGGCGTCGAGAGATCGGTGGGAGGGGGCGGCCCCGGGTGCTGTTCGTGTGCCCCGACATCGTCTTCAACTCTACTACCGCAAGGTCTACGAGGATTTCCAGACGCGACATCGGTGACTTGCCGCACGCCATTGGCGGCGCGCAGCCCCTCAAGGTCGATGATCCCAACGTTCTCGGCTTCCTGCCGCTGGAGGACCACCGCCGCAACATGCGGATGATGAGCGCGATGTTCTATCACTCGCGCGAACCAAGGCACGTGCACTTCCATCCCTTCGAGGCGGTCCAGTCCGGCATGCCGTTGGTCTTCATGGCCGGTGGCCTCCTCGACCGGCTCGGCGGACGCGGACTGCCGGGCCGGGCCGAGACGATCGACCGTGCGCGCGGCATGCTCCGGCGTCTTCTGGCAGGCGATCGCGGGTTGATCGATGCCATTCGCGACACGCAACCCCGCCTGCTCGAGTGCATGAAGGCGGATAACTGCGTCGGCGACTGGGAGAGCGGCTTCGAGCGAATTCTGCGTGAACTCGATCACAGCCGTCGACACGCCGTTGTGCAAACAGCGCGCCGGCGGAAGATTGCCGTTATCCTGCCGATTGAATACCGCGGTGGAACACTCCGTGCGGCGAAAGCCGTCGCGCTGGCACTCAAGAGGGGCAGCGAACTCGACGGGGCGCCGGCCGAGATCGTCCTGGGGCATATCGACGACCCCAACAGCTATCCGGACGAGGAGTTCAGGGAGCTCGAGGGGCGCGTGTCTCGGCGCCCGTTTCGATGGGTTGCCCTATCAGCCGACCAGGCGCGCCGTGCGATGCTCTACCAGGGTTTCTCCGGTTGGCAGGCGCTCTATCACGCCTACATCATCCCGGACGACGGAATCGCCCAGTTCGCCGACTGCGATCTGCTGGTCTTTATCTCGGACAGGCTCTCTCTGCCGCTGTTGCCAATCCGCCGCCACGCCCTCGTGGTCTATGACTACCTGCAGCGATACCATCCGGTGCTTCCCCCTGGTGCTGACACCCCCTTCCTTCTCGCTGCCCGCCAGGCGGACCGGGTCTTCGTCACGACAGAGTTCACCCGGGTCGATGCCGTCGACTATGCCGGTGTTCCCGGAGAAAAGGTCGTCCGGCTGCCGTTCGTCGCGCCATCCATGGCTGCGCCCGAACTTTCCGGGGGCGAGGAGCCCGCACCGTACTTCCTGTGGACCACCAACCGGGCCGTCCACAAGAACCATGCCCGGGCCCTCGACGCGCTTGCCATCTACTACACCGAGCTCGGCGGCAAGCTGGACTGTGTGATCACCGGGGTCGGAACGGATCTGTTGTTCGACGCAGCGACCCCGGAGGGCGCGCGGCTGGAGGGCATCCTCGCGACTGGCGAGGACATGGAGACCCGTATCCGGGTGATGGGCGATCTGCCGGATGCCCGGTTCCGGCGCCTTCTTGCGGGGGCTACCTTCCTCTGGCACCCCGGATTGCTCGACAACGGCACGTTCAGCGTGGTGGAGGCAGCCCAGATGGGGGTTCCCTCGCTTTCGAGCGATTATCCGGCCATGCGCGAACTGGCTGAGCAGTTTCACCTGTCGCTCGCATTCTCCAATCCGCGCGAGGCACGCGACATGGCGTCAAAGCTCAAGTGGATGGAACTGAATCATCTGGAAAGGCGCGCCGCGTTGCCCGACCGGGCGACGCTTGAAGCGAGCAGCGGCGATGCGGTCGCGCTGACCTACTGGAGGCAGTTCCTGAAATGCCTCTGAAGACCTATGGCATCTTCACCGCCTACGGGCCGGGCACCGAGTTTCGCTACGAGGGTCTCGGTCGGTATCTTGCGACCTTCGTCCGCCAGGGGATTGCCGATCCGGAGGTCCGCTTCCTGATCGCCTGTCCCAGCTGGTCGCGACAGGCATTGTCCGACCTTCTGCGGGATGCAGGGGTCGATCCGAAACGCTACGAGTTCGTCGGTCCGGACAGGCGCCCCCTGCTCCTGTCGCTCTACGAGGCCCTGAGCCGTCTGCGGGCCGGCAGGCGCCGAGGTGCGGCGCGGTCGCTGGGCCGGTTCAAGACCTTTCTCTCCGATCACTTCGCCTGGGCGGCGCGGACGCTGGGCGTGACGCGCAACCCTGTGACCTTTGCCCTGAGCGCCCTCTATGTCGCCGGACTCGGGCTGCTGTCGCTGGTCTTCGTGGCGCTCGGGCTGGTCGTCCAGTTGGTGCAGCTCGGCCTCCGCCGATGGGGCGCGCCGGTGTCATCGCTGGTGCAGCAGGGTATCGGCCGAGGAACCAGCATCCTGCGCCGTATCCTGCGGATCTCGGCCGATGGGACCTTCCGTTCCTGGCTCTTCCAGTTCATGCATCGCAACGAAGTGGAGGCGATCGTCGAGGAGATCACCCCCCGGTCCGAGGTGATCGCCTGGTACTGCCCCACCGCGATGTGGCCGTCGATCGCACGGGCGGGGGTTCCCAGTCTGATCTGTGTCCCTGATGTGGTTCTTTCAGAGTTTCCCGTCGCCTTCGCGACGTCGGGCGGCGAGCCTATGGCCGAGATGTACAAGGGCATCCAGGCGACGCTGGCCCATGCCCGGAATTTCGTGACCTACAGCGACCGGACGAAATGGGCGGTGATGGTCGATCGGTTCGGTGTGGATCCGGACAGGATCACCGTGATTCCCCATGCCCCCAACCGGCTGGACCAACTGATCGAAGTCACCGGCTTCGACGATCGTGAAGCCGCGTCGGAAGCCTATTGCCGGACCCTCGTGGAAGCCGCCCTGCAGAAGGCCGCGGGTGCCTATCCGCGTGATTTCCACGGCACGGATTTCCGCTTCATCTTCTACGCCAGCCAATTGCGCCCTTCGAAGAACGTGGTGCAGTTGCTGCGCGCATTTCGCTACCTCTTGAAGGAGCGCTATTTCGGCCGCAAGCTCGTCCTGACCGCCGATCCCAGAAGCTACATGCCGGTCTTCGACTATGTGCATGCCCATGGGCTGCAGAACGATGTCGTGTTCGTTCCGGGTCTGACCGATGCCCAACTGGCGGCCTTCTACAAACTCGCCGACCTCGCCGTTTGTCCCAGCATGTCTGAAGGCGGGATGCCCTTCACCTTCACCGAAGCCATTTCGGTCGGCACGCCAGTCGTCATGAGCGACATTCCGGTCACGCGGGAGGTGCTGGCGGGCGACGAACTGCAGGACCTGATGCTGTTCGACCCCTATGACTGGCAGTCCATGGCGAGGCGTATCGAGGAGGCACTCGCGGAACCCGACGCCCTCTATCGCAAGCAGCGCAGCTTCTACGATCGCGCCCTGGCATCCAGGACGTGGGGAGAGGTGGTCGCGGAACATCTTGCGATCATGGACGGCCTTGGCGGAAAGGGATCCGGAGGCGGGCAACCATGAGACCCTCGCCTCCCCATGGGCTCTACGTCCTCGGTTTCGGCGGCCATGCTCGCAGTGTCGGCGATATCGCCCTCGCCGCGGGCGTCGCGCAACTGCTGTTCATCGATGGGAACGCGCGCGCCGGCGAATCCTTCGCCGGCTTTGCCGCCGTCAGGGAACAGCCGCAGAGCCTGGCCGATGGCTGGCAGGCATTTCCCGCGGCGGGCGACAATGCCCGCCGCATGCAGCAGATCGCGGGATGCTCGTTGCCCATGGCCGTCCTGATGGCTCCAAGTGCCCATATGGGCGTGGATGCACGTGTGGGTGAGGGATCGCTGGTCGCCTCGGGGGCCCATCTCGGACCGCTGTCCCGGATCGGCAGAGGTGTGATCGTCAATACCGGAGCGATCATCGAGCACGAGTCCGAGGTCGGGGACTTCAGCCACGTGTCTGTCAACGCCGTGGTTGCCGGTCGCAGCCGCATTGGCTGCCGCGTGATGGTCGGCGCTGGGGCGGTGATTATCGACGGCGTGTCAGTCTGCGACGATGCGACCGTCGGCGCCGGTGCCACCGTCGTTGCTGATATTGTCGAGCCCGGGGTTTATGTGGGCACTCCGGCACGTCGGGTTCGAGCCTCAGGCTGAACCACCGGGGGCGGTGAGACGATCGAGGAATGACCGCCCGCGTCGCCCATCCGGCGTGCCAAACGGGCGAGTTGAAGGCATGGAAGGCGAGGTCATGAACACGGCCGAACGATCCGGGGCATCGGGCTATTGGCTCACCGTGGTGCTGGCGGCCACGGCGGCTGTCGTCGCGGTCGCGGCAATTCGATCGCCTTTTGCCGCGCCGTTGCTCGGCAGCATTGAGGAGTGGGGCCTTCTGGGGCGCTACACCGAACAGGGCGTGGTGTTCATCACCAGTCTCGGCTCGTCCATGCCGCATCTGGCCTTGCGGCCGTTGAACATCTTCACCTTCGCCCTGTCCTACGTGCTGGCCCCCGACTCTTTCGCCGGCTGGAACTTCATTCTCAACCTCGGTTTTGTGGCGAAGGCCGTCGCCATGGCGGGAATGGTCTGGTGGTTGACGCGGCATCGATGGCTCGCCGTAACCGCCGGTCTGCTGCTCATGCTCTACCCGGCCGACACGATGCAGATGTCGCTGCGCGCGGTCCACATCAACTTCGCCGTCGCGCTGACACTGTTGGCCTGCCTCTTCGTCCTGGCGGCCACCGAGGCGAGAACGGAGGTGACACGGGGGGTGCTTGCTCTCCTGGCCTTCGCCTTCTTTCTGACGGGCAGCCTCATGTACGAGGCGGGGCTGTTCCTGGCGCCGCTGCCTGCACTTCTGTGGTGGGCGCGATATGGCGCCCTCGATGGCCTCCGCAGGCTCCCCGATGCCTGGATCCCCATCGCCTTCTGGGGCGCGGCCATCGTGGTGGCAGTCGCCTATCTCCTGATCGTGGGCCGCACACCGGGCATCTACCAGCAGAGCATCAGCAACGACCCGGGGTCCACCCTGTCCCTTCTCATCAGCCGCTGGCGGATGATGTTCACGGTGGGTGCCTATCGTGTCTTCGCCCATGGATGGTTCGACGCCGCGCGAATGCTCATGGCGCAGCTTTCCCACTGGCCCTATCTCGTTGCGGCCGCGGCGGCTGTGCTGGTGTCGGGAGCCATCTGGTTCCGGCCTGCGGAAGGCACCGCCGCCGATGCGCCGCCTGCCAGCACCGGGCTCGGTATCCGCCTGGTGATCGCCGGGTTCGCGGCGGCACTGGCGGGCTACCTTCCCTATCTGTCGTCGCTGTCCCACATCCTCATCACCCAGCGGACCTACATCTACGCATCCGCAGGGGCGTCGCTCCTGGTCGTCGGGCTGATCATTATCGTCGCCCGGGGCTCCCGGACGCTCGGCGTCGTTATCGCCGCGGCACTCCTGTCGCTCGGCGTTGCAAGCCAATGGACCCAGTATGATCACTATTCGAGCCTGTCGCTGCGAGCGCGAGCCATCCTGGCGGGGCTTCTCGAGGCTGCACCGAGGGTCGACAGCCGGCAGACGGTGCTGGTGATCGATCGCACCGGCAGTACCGGCAACACATGGATGTTGCGTGGCGAACTGCTCGATGCGGCGATGACCTATCTCTACGGGGGCAAGGCCGATTTCGCCGTGTGCCTCGAACCTGGCATGATCTACAGCACCTTTGCCGCCGACGCGCGTGGACGCCCCGGGCGCTGCGTGGAGCGCGAGACGGAATGGATCGTCGGCGAGGGGCTGGCTGGCCCGCTCCGATTGCCGAAGCAAGGCCTCGTCAAGCTCACGATCGAGCCCGACGGCAGGGTGGTCCGTGAGGGCGACCCCGATCCTGTCCCCGCGTCACCGAACGACGTCCGGCGGTGGCGATCCATCCTCGAATGCTGGCCGGCGAGGGCTTGCGCCTACACGCCTCCGGCTCGGGATGACGGGTCGTTCCACTACGATTTCGGGCAGTGGTGGAGCCTTGAACAGGCCCCATGGGGGGGCGGCTGGCGCGATGCCGAATGGAATCCACCGCGTCTCCAGCCCGTCTCCTATGCGTGGATGAACGCGCCCGAGGCGCGCCTGTGGTTCAACCTGAAGCCGAGACCCTCGGCCTATGTCCTGCGCGTGAGGGTAGCGAACTGGATTTCCGGACCGGCGAAGACAGAACTGCGCATGCGGCTGAATGGGAATTTACTGGAAAGCGCATGGAAGAACGAGTTTGTTGTCGAGGCGCCTGTCGATCAAGCCATGATCAGGTCGGGGCTCAATGACTTGCTTCTCTCGTCACCACTGCATGAGCAACATGGAATTAGCCTGGCTGTCGACAGTGTCGAGCTCGTGCCCTTGCGTTAACTTGCAAGCGCTCTTGCCGTGGGGGATAAATTCTGCAGGTTGAGATTCTGTACGACCTCGGGGCGTGTTCATGCGGGCAATCTCCGCCCGAAGAACTCGTCGCGTAGCCTGAGGGGCCTTGCATGAAGTGTCTCGTCGCAACTGCCGTGTATATTCTCGTTGTCGATACGGACACGGCGATTGTCACTCCAATCCGCGTGGGTGAGCACGATTACTATGGAATTTCGTGGTTTCCCGGAAGACCACCGTCTGATCGTCGCGAACTTTGGCGCGGGCGATAACCCAAACGACGATTTCGAGACCCTGGCCCGGTCGGAGAAGGGCTATCTCGCGATGGGCGACGAGCTGACGGCCCCGTTCCTGTCGGCTCCGCACCAGATCTTGTGTGCTACGGACGGACGGGTGATCTGCACGAATACGGGTCGCAACAGCATCGTCGCTGTCGATCCGGCCAGACCCAATGTCTATCATGAGGTGCGCATCTCGGACGCCCGCTGGGACCGCTGGGACCCTGCCGGTGATGAGGGGTCAGGGGACCATCTGAACTCGGTGTTTCAGCGCGGGGACCGGCTGTACGCGATCGCCCACCGTCATAGTCGAGGCTCTCGTCTGGTGACGATGTCGTATCCGGACCTGAATCTCATTTCTGTCGATCCCATTGGCGAGCTTACCGGTCTGCACAACGTGTGGATCGGGGACGACGGCAACGGGCTGACCTGTGCCTCCCACCAGGGTGGGCTTGCTGATGTTCGCAGCGGCGCGATTGTGTGGAGTTCCGGCGAGAACGTCTACACACGCGGACTTGCGATTTCGGACGACCTGATTCTGGTAGGTGAGTCGGCCTACGCGTCGCGCGATATGAGGCGTGTGTCGATATCGGGCCTCTGGATCGTCAACCGGCATACCCTGAAGACTGAAAACTACATCTGTCTGGGCCCCTTTGGCGGTGTGCACGAAGTCCGGATTGTTGATCGCCCGGACCATGCGCATCACGGACAGGCCTTTCGGGGAGCGCCGGATCTGTTGCTGGAACGGCCGTTCGAGGATGTTCGCCAACAACGGTTGAGGTCGTCTGCTATCGCTTGGGGGAGAAGGTCGTTCTGGACGCGGTATCGGGACGTTCTCGGTGCAATCCAGACCGAAGACGACGATTGGCTCGCCGAGAGTGAAGGGTACACGTGCCTCATTGCACAGACGGATGACAGCACCTCCGGTTCGTTGTCATTCGAGTATGAACTGGCTGACGGCGAAGGTGGCTCACACGTCGCAGCCGTTGCGGGGTTCCAGGGCGCCCACGCGGACAATCAGATGACGGCGCTGCTCATCCAGCAGTTCAATCATCTCGCAACGCTCAGGCTCTGGCATTGCAAGGACGGCGAGTGGACGTCTGCGCCGGAACCCCTGGCGACAGATCTTGCTCTTTCCGGCACGGTTCATGTCGGGATGATCTCCGGTGGTATTGCACTTCGGATCAATGACTTGGAGCCCATCCAGATCGCTGTGGCGGATTTGGTTTTCGGACAGCAGCCTCTCGGGGTCCGCTGGAGCCGCGCGCGCGTCCGGGTGTTGAATTCCGAAGCCTGACAAGGCGGATATCCCCTTCATCCGAAGGGGCTGTTCGCGAGCTATGCCACCGGGAAATTCCGTGAGACGGCGCCCGTATGGTCCGCCGCGCCCCTGACAATGATGGTGATATCCGGCATAGGCCAGTGTTCAACCGAGCAGTCTGAAATTCATATGCATTCCAATCTAGAAAAATCCTCCGAAATCTGACATTGCTACCTTATTGTCTTCTTAATTGTGTCGTCTGTTCCTGCGCTCATCAATCTCTTTGCGATTGCGCGTGACGAGTTGATTTGACGCTGTGTCCTTTGGCGGGACCGATGCGATGAAATGCCTTGTGACGACTGCCCGATTCTTGCTGCTCGTTGACCTGGAGACCAGCCAGGTCACCCCGCTCGACGGCTCGCAGACCGACTGGTACGGCGTATCCTGGTTTCCGGGCGACGCCGATCTTGTGCTCGGCCAGAGCGGCATCGACAACAATTCGGTCTCGTCCTTCGAGGACATGGCGCGTTCGGAGCAGGGCTATCTGGCCCATGGCAGCCAGCGCACGGGCCGTTTCCTCGCGTCGCCGCACCAACTGACCTGCGCCAGCGACGGAAGGGTCATCTGCAGCAACACGGGGCGCAACTGCATAACGGTGGTGGACCTGAACAGGCCAGGGCAAGTCCAGGAGGCACGGCTGTCGGAGGGACGCTGGGACAAGTGGGATCCTGGGACCGACTCCGGTGACCACATCAATTCCGTCTTTCAGCAGGGCGACAGGCTGTATGTCATCGCGCATCGCTTCCGGAAGGGGTCCGTTCTGGCGGAGTTCAGCTACCCCGAACTGGAACTGGTTTCGGCGAGACCCATCGGGACCCTATCCGGGGTCCACAATGTCTGGATCGGCGCGGATGGCGAAGCGTTGACCTGTGCCTCCCACGAAGGGGGCCTCGCAAACGCCCATGACGGATCGATCGTCTGGTCGTCCGGCCACAACATCTACACGCGCGGGCTTGCTGTCTCGGACGAGATGATCGTCGTCGGCGAATCGGCGTACACCGAACGGGTTCACCGCAATTTTTCGATATCGGGGCTGTGGCTGGTCGATCGTCAGACGATGAGATCCCTCGACTACATCTATCTCGGCCCCTTCGGCGGCGTTCACGACGTTCGTCTGATCGACGTTCCGGATCATGCCCATCATGGACATGTCTTCGGAGGTGCCGGGAAACTGATCGCGGCGTCGCCCATGAACGCGTTGCGCTCGGAGAAGCTGAGGCGTTCGGAGCGGGCGCGCCGTCTCTCCTCGTTCTGGAACGGCTATCGCAATGTCCTTGGCGGCATCTCGGTCGACCAGGCCGGCTGGCTGTCTGCTGAAGACGGTCGGGTCTGCCTCATCGTTCCGTTGGACGGGCGCGAACCGGACGTTCTCGAGTTCGAGTTCGACATGACGGCCGGAACCGCCGCTCCTCATGTCTCCGTGGTACTGGGATATGCCGGAGGACACGCCGACATGGAGATGACCGCACTTCTGCTGCAGCGGTCCAACTGCGAGGCCGCCACCCTCTGGCTCTGGCACGGAAAGGATGGGGCGTGGGTCCATGATCCTGAGCCACTGGCTGGGGGACTGCCGATGTCTGGAACGATCCGTGTGGGAGAAGTGCCTGGCGGGATCGCGATGAGCGTTGCCGGGGCCGATCCGATCGTGATCGCAGCCGACGTCATCGGCCGCCCATTCGCACCCATGGGCATCCGCTGGAGCAACACTCGCATCCGGCCTTCAACCCTGGCGGTGGATTGATGCGTTTCTCGTCGCGCGGAACTGGCACCAGTTGCACCTCGGCCGAGCGCATCGACCCTGCTCACGCTGAAATGCGCCACAGGATCATGCTGGATCGTGACGCTTCGCAGTCAGGGATCCACCGATGCGCGTAGCCGCGTCTCGCCTCGCCCACACCCACCTCTGGCAACGGCTGCCGAAACGGCTGCGTCGTGCCGGCCTCGAGCGGCTGGCGTCCTGGCTCGCGCCGCGTCCGGCGACGCGCCCGGTCGCGGGCCGCTCGGTGGTCGTGGCCGGGGTGCTGCGGGCGACGACCGGGCTTGGTCAGTCCGCCCGCTACTGCCGTCAGGCCCTTGTTGCACTCGGCGAGGCGGTGGAGACGGCCGACGTCTCCGACGCCTTTCTCGCGGCCTCGTCTCAGGTTCCGGCCGAGGCGCCCAATGGTGCGCCTTCGGGCGGGCCTGGCATCGCCATCATCCATGTCAACGCGCCGTTGCTTCCGCTCGCCTGTCTGCGCCTCGGCCGTGCACCTCTGAGGGGCAAGGTGATCGTTGGCTACTGGGCCTGGGAACTGCCCGGCGTTCCTGCCAGCTGGCGACGCGGGGCCGACTTCGTTCACGAGATCTGGGTGCCGAGCCAGTTCGTTGCCGATGCCGTCCGACCGATCGCCGGCGACCGCCCGGTGCGCGTCGTGCCGCACCCCGCAGCACTCGATTTCGGCACAACTCCAGTTCCACGCCCCGAAGAGGCCGGGCGCCCCTTCACCGTCCTGACGATGTTCGACATGTCGTCCGGCTTCAGCCGCAAGAACCCGACAGGCGCGATCCGCGCCTTCAGGATGGCGTTCGGGGACGACCCCTCGGTCCGGCTGATCGTCAAATGTCACAGTGCCGCAGTCTATCCCGAGGGACGCAGACAACTGTCCGAAGCGGCTGCGGGCGCCTCCAACATCGTCATCGACGAGAGAACCTTCGACCGGGCGCAGGTTGTCGCCTTGTTCAGGCAGGGCGACGCCTTTCTCTCACTCCATCGCTCGGAGGGCTTCGGCCTCTCGATCGCCGAGGCGATGGCCGCCGGAATGCCCGCCGTGGTCACCAACTGGTCGGGCAACATCGATTTCTGCGGTGATGGGAACAGCATGCCGGTGCCCGCGAGGCTGATTGCCGCGAGCGATCCGCAGGGCGAGTACGATCATCGTGACCAGCTCTGGGCCGATCCCGATCTCGATATCGCGGCAGCCCATCTGCTGCGGCTTCGGAGCGATCGGAACCTTCGCGAGCGGCTTGGTCGTTCGGCACGCGATGATGTGTTGCGCCACCTGGGACCTGAAGCCTATGCGCAGGCCCTGGCAGCGTGCAGGGCGAGGTTCGCGTGAGTTCGAGCAAGGGAATCCGCCGGCCGGCCTTCCTCTACTGGGGCCGGCGCGGGCCCATCACAGGGCTTGCGCGCGGACTGATGGCCGCAGGGTTGGCTGACGGGCTGGAGTGCTTCCTCTCGCTGTCACAGCACAACGCGCTGGCGGCCAGCTTCACGGATCTCGGCGAGCGTCTGCTCCCTGTCCCGACCTTCGCGCGAAACCACGGGGCCGTGACAGGCCTCGTCTCCATGGCGCTGGGACAGCGCCGCCTCGTCGAGGCGTTGCGAACCCACCAGGTGGATGCGGTCATCACCTTGATGTCCCATGTGTGGTCGCCGTTCCTGGCACCTCGGGTGAAGGCCCTTGGTGTTCCCTATGCGGTCATTGTCCATGATGCAGAGGGTCACCCCGGCGATCCGACGGGACTCGTCAATCGTTGGCTGCTGCGCGACGCGGGGCAGGCCGACACGATCTTCACGCTATCCAGGGCAACGGCGAGGCGCCTCGCCGAGACGCTGGGGGCGGACAGCGCTCGCATCGTGCCGCTTTTTCACCCGGACCTTCGCTATGATGGCACCGCACCGCTGGAGCGTCAGCCTGGCGAGCCGTTGCGCGTCCTCTTCTTCGGGCGGATGCTTCCGTACAAGGGCCTGGGCCTCTTCATTGAAGCGCTTGATGTGCTGGCGGGCCGCGGCGTGGCCGTGAACGCCAGCGTCGTGGGGGAGGGCGATATCGCGTCCTACCGGCCGGCTCTCGAACGACTAGGCGTGTCGGTGGACAATCGTTGGGTTGCCGATGCGGAGGTGTCCGGAATTTTTTCGCGGCACGATCTCGTGGCCGCAACCCATGTCGAAGCCAGCCAATCGGGAATTGTCGCGACGGCGCTCGCGCACCTGCGTCCGGTTGTCGTGACGCCCGTGGGAGGATTGGTCGAGCAGGTCGCGGATGGCCAGACCGGCCTCGTCGCAAAGGGCGTCACGGGCGTCGCCGTGGCGCAGGCCATCGAAACGCTGGCGGCGGACATGGACCTCTATGAGGCGATGGTCCGGGGCATTGCGGCATCTGCTCCGGACCGCTCGGCGCAGGCCTTCCTCCGGCAGATGCTGGCGGCGCTGGCGTCCCGCGCGGCGTGAGGCCCTGCCGACAGCCGCGCGACTATGGCGCCTTGTGGGAGAGGCCGATGGCGAAGGTATAGGGGACGCGCGAATAGTTTTCGCGGATGTGCAATTCGACCCTGTCGAACGTCGTCTCAAGGATATGCCGATACCCGTCTTCGGTCCGCACGAAACGGCCGCGATCATTGTCGAGCATCCACTTGTTGAACCGGGACTGGCCCGGAACGTAGCATCCGTCCAGAGAGAACAGGGTCCCTCCGGGACGCAGGGCTGAATGGATGGCGCCCAGCAGGGGAACAAGTGCCTCGTCGGGAATGTGGTGCAGCACCCCGTTCATCATCACGAGGTCCACAGGCGCGACCAGCGGAACTGTACTCTCATCGAACAGACGACAATGGAACTGTCCCCTGTTTCCGAAGGTTGAGCGGGCGTGGGCGATATAGGATTCGTCGATGTCGAATCCGAAATACTGGATGTCAGGCGGAAGGTGCTCGAGGATGTAGCCAGGGCCACAGCCGATATCGAGCACCCGCATTCCGCTCTTCAGCTCGACGAACTCCTCGATCCCCTTGAGCCTGGCACCGAAGAAACCGCCGATCTCCTGGAAGCGTTGGTAGAGGTAGGGTGAGTTGAGGATGTTCTTGATCACGCGGCCCCCTTGTCGACCTTGACCCGGTGGGATTTTCCCGTGGCGCCCTTGCGGAAGACCCACAGGGACATTGCCAGGAAATTCGCGACGGGAACCAGAATGATGGCAGCCAGAACTCCCACCAGATAGTGGAGCCCGAAATAGTCGAAAGCCGTGGCCATCGCACCGGCCGTCAGCGCCATGTTGGCGCAGTGCAGGACGGTGAATCGAATGACGTCGCCAGCGAGCGCACCCTGCGAGCGGAAGGAGAAGCTCCGGTTTCCGACAAAGTTCACCGGCATCGATGCCAAGTAGCCGCCGATACTGGCGATTTTCGGGTCAACAGCCAACAGATGGACGAGCGCGCCGGTGACTGCGGCGAAGACCAGTCCGCTTGTTCCGCCGACGAGCGCAAAGCGGGCGAAGCGAGCCGCGGACGAGTCGCTGCCAAGGCCCCAACGAATGCCTTTCTCGGTGCGCCTCACGAATTCGGCGAGGGTCACGGGAGCGCCTTGACGAAATACTGGGCGCCGAACGGCAGGCGCCCGAACATCTGGTCGATCCGTCGGAGAGCCGCTCCCTTGGCGGGCACGGAGAGGATGAAGCGCCCCTCGACGCTGGCGAACCCGGCCTGCGTCATGAGGGCCTCGGTCTCCTCCATGCGCAACAGAACGGCGTCCTCATCGAAGGCGCACTTGTTCACCACCCTCATCGTCAGCCTGTTGCGCGGGTTGTGCTCGAAGATGAGGGCCATGCCTCCGGGCTTCAGCACCCGGCGCATCTCCCTGAGGAACCCCGGCCAGGCGGCAGGCGGGACGTGATGCAGGACGCAGATGGTGAAGGCGAGATCGAAGCTTGCATCGGGATAGGGCAGGGCACCGCCATCATAGGCCGCGTAGGCCACCGTCGGATTGCGCAGGCGCGCCGTCTCGATGCATGCAGATGATACGTCCACGCCCGAGAGCCTGGCGAAGACAGGCGACAACAGCTGATGGTAGTTGCCGACGCCACAGCCGACATCGAGGGCTTCGATGTCGCGCCGGCCGAAGTGGCTGTCGACCAGCTCGACGATGTAGTCCGCCTTCACTCTTGTGAAGAAATCGGTCTTCAAGCCGGTGAAGGCCAGGGCACCGTCCACCGCTTCGGAGTAGTTCTCCCGAAAGGTGTCGAATGTCTCGGCCGTGCGGCGCTGCTGCGGGTCCATGCCTTGCTCGTCGATGTCCGGCGGCTCAGGCTGCCGACCGTGTTGCGAAGGAGTATAGAAGTTTGCGGGCGGTTTGCCGAATGCCCGTTTCCAGATCCGTTGCCTTCCAGCCCTTGGGCAGCGCTGAAGCGCAGAAGGTAATGTGCTGGGCATTGGTGGGGTTCGGTTCGAATCGGACGAACAGCCGCTGGCCGATGACCCTCTCCACCGTGTGGACCACCTCGTGCATCGCGCTCGGCTTGCCGCTGGCAAGGAGAAAGGTTCCGGATGACTGGTCTGCCGAACCAATCCGCGCGGCGACAAAGTCACCGATATCCGCGGCATAGACGTAGTCCCTCACCGTTGCCGAATCGCCGAAGAGGCGCGAGGGCGCGTGGCGCCAGGCGTTGTTGACAAGAACGTTGATCAGCCCCGCCCGGCCGCCGGCGCCCGCATAGCCGTAAACCGAACTTGGCCGGTAGATGCAGGTCGCAATGGCCGCCGGCAGGTTCTTGCACCGGATTTCCTGAGCGAGTCTTGCCGCGCCATAAGGACGCTTCGGGGCGGGCGGCGTGTCCAGGCCGACGAGGCGACAGCCTTCGTAAAGACCCCCGGCGGAACTCATCAGGTGGAAGCGGTGGCAGGCCGAAGGCAGAAGGCCCCAGAGGCGTTCGCTCAGCCCGACCACATCGTTGAACGGAGCCTCCTCCGCCGCGATGTCGTCAGCGCCCGCTCCAAATCCGGCCTTCCCGGCCGTCCACACGATGTCCACCTGGCTGGGGCCGATCCCGGCGATATCCGCGGCGATGTCCTTGAACTGCGCTGCCCTCAAGGTCGCATCGCGCCAATCGACCGGCGCAGTCCGGGTGTTGCAACCATCCTGCCGGAGCAGGGAGGCGCCGACCATTCTGCCGATGAGGCCAAGGCCGAAGATGACCGTCACCGCGACCCGGTCGCGCGTGACGCCGACATTCCGGCGGATCAGCATCATGCCGGTGTGCGGCCGAAATAGTCGGCAAGGACGCTGTCCTGCGCACGATTGACCACGAAGAAGATGGGCTTGCCGTGAGCCACCAGCACGAGCGCCGAAAGATACTCCAGGGCGATGCCCACGATGAAGCTGATGAAGCCGCCGAAAAACAGGCCGATCAGCGCCAGCGAAGTCCAGCCGCGAGCAAGGCTTTCATGTGGAAACAGGAAATAGTGCAGGACGAGCCCGATGCTCGCGAGGATGCTCAGGACCACCACCGCAAGGCCGAAGAGGCCGCAGATGCGGATGACCTTGATCTGGCTGGACATCAGCATGCGTCTGGCATGGGAGAGGAGCTTGGACAGGCGGTAGCCCGACTCGCCCTTCTGGATAAATCGCTCGTCCTTCAGCGTCATGGTGACGAAGCTCACCCGGGTGGTGAACCAGGACACCGCGACGTCGAAATAGGTGTCGTGGCCGCAGACACTGGAGACGGCTCGGGCCAGGGCGCCGCGCATCAGGCGGAAGCTGCTGAAGTGGGGCACGTTCGGATTGCCGCTGAGCTTGACCATCAGCCGCTTGAACCCGCGCGATGCCCAGTCCCGCGACTTCGCCTCATGGACGTCGCTCTCGGCGCGGGCGTAGACCACGTCGGCCTGTTGCGCGATGGCCTGGCGCAGCAACCTTTCGATCCCGGCGGGCGGATGCTGGAGATCCTCGTCCATGGTGACGATCCAGTCTCCAGACGTATGCAGGATGCCGGCGATCGTCGCCGCATGCTGGCCGAAGTTGCGCATGAGATGGAGCGGGATGACCCAGGAATGCTCACTGGCCAGCGTGTCGATGATCCGCGGCGACCCGTCGATCGCGGAGTCGTCGACGAGGATCACCTCGCCGAGCCGGATCGGTGCGCCTTGCGCCTCCCACCGGGTGCGCACCGCACCGAGTTCGGCGACCAGCCGCGGCAGATAGTCCTGTCCGGAATAGACGGGCACGACGACCGAGATGAGGATAGGCGTGTCCACAGGGTTCCGCTCAGTTCATGTCGGCAGGGGAGATCGGCTGTCTATCAGTCGCCAATCGTGGTCGCAATCCATGGGCTCACAGCCGAGGAGGGCTTCCTCTCGGGGACCGGCACGGACCCTGTCACAGCGGTGCGCCGATGGCGCGCTGATCGATCCGCTCGAGTATGCGCTCTACCGACTCGTCCGGCTGCATCCTGTCCGTCTCCACGCGCACATCGGGCGCCTCGGGTGCCTCGTAGTTCGAGGAAACGCCGGTGAAGTTGGCGAGGCTGCCGGCGGTCGCGCGGGCATAGTGCCCCTTTGGATCGCGGGCCATGCAGACCTCGATCGGCGCATCGACGAAGACCTCGACGAAGCGATCGGCGCCAATGACCTCACGGGCCCGCTGCCGTTCTGCGCGATAGGGTGAGATCAGCGATACCAGGACGATCAGTCCGGCATCGGCCATGAGGGCCGCGACATGGGCGACGCGCCGCATGTTCTCGACCCGGTCGGCCGGGGTGAATCCGAGGTCGGCGTTGAGACCATGGCGCAGGTTGTCGCCATCAAGCACCATCGTATGGCGTCCGAGGGCGGTCAGGCGACGGTCGAGCATGTCGCAGATGGTGCTCTTGCCCGCCCCCGACAAGCCGGTGAACCAGACCACCAGAGGCGTCTGCAGCTTGGCCCTGGCGCGTGCCTGCGAGGGTGACGGCGAGCGCCTGCCAGCGGCAGGTCGCCGGTCCGCCGCTCCACCGTCGTCACGATCCCCGCCGCCACCGTGCGGCGCGACTGGCGGTCAACGAGGATGAAGCGGCTCAGCGCCGGCTCCTCCGGCGCCACCGTCACGGGCTGGGCAAAGGACAGAAGCGTGTCGGCAATCTCGTTGAACGCCACCTGCCCGGCGCCCGGAAGGGTGCTCGCGGTGTCCAGCTCGATGATCCCCTCGATCCGGGCGACGCCCGCCACCACCTTCTGCGTGGCGATCTGGCAGTCGTAGTCGCGCCCCGCCACCAGGGGCGCCTGATCGAGCCAGACGAGCCGGGCGCGCACCTGGAGCGCCGGCTGCAGGACGTCTGGCGGCGCCATCAGGATGGTACCGCGGCCGATGTCGAGTTCCGGCGTCAACTCGACGGCGAGGGCATCGCCGGCGGATGCGGTGGTGGCCTCGACGCCGGCCTGCCAGAGCCGCGTCACACGGGCCGGAAGAGCGGGATCGCTGCACAGGGTATCGCCGACCGAGAGAACTCCCGAGGCGAGCGTGCCGAGCGAGACGCGCCCGCCGCCGGGCAGACGGCCGGTCGCCTGCACCGGCAGGCGGACCGCATCGGACGTTTCGTCGTCCCCTTCGAAGGATCTGAGAAGGGCCAGAAGCGTCGGGCCGCCATACCAGCGGCATGGTGGTCGAGAGAGTGACGACGTTGTCGCCCGCGCGGGCGGCGACCGGCACCACGCCCGCGATCGTCACGTCCAGCAGCCCGGCGAGGCGCGAAGCCTCGGCGGCGAGGGCATCGAAGCGCGCCTGCGAGAAACCAACGGCGTCCATCTTGTTGACGGCGACGATGACACCGCGAATGCCGAAGAGCGCGGCGATGGTCAGATGGCGGCGGGTCTGGGCCCGGATGCCGTCGACAGCGGAGATCACCAGCACGGCCACGTCCGACTGCGAGGCCGCAGCCGCCTGGTTGCGTGTGTACTGCTCGTGCCCGGGTGCGTCGGCGATGAGAAAGGCTCGCCTTTCAGTGGCGAAATAGCGATAGGCCACGTCGATGGTGATGCCCTGTTCACGCTCGGCCTTCAGGCCATCGACGACGAAGGCGAAGTCCAATCCGTCGCTGCTCGTCGTGGCGCGGCGGATTTCCTCGATCTGGTCGTCGTAGATGCTGCCACTGTCGTAGAGCAGCCGACCGATCAGCGTGCTCTTGCCGTCGTCGACCGCCCCGCAGGTGGTGAAACGCAGGCGCTTGCGCGCAAGGGCTGGAAGCGCGTCGGCCATCAGAAATAGCCCTCCCGCTTCTTGTCCTCCATGCTCGACCCGACATGGTCGATGACGCGGCCGACGCGTTCGGATCGTCGCGCCGTCGCGAGTTCCTCGATGATCTCGCCGACGGTCGCGGCGGTGGATTCGATGGCGGCGCTGAGCGGATAGCAACCGAGCGTCCGGAAGCGCACCGTCTCGGTCCGGATCACCTCGTCCGGCGCGAGACGAAAGCGGGCATCGTCGACCATGATCCACTGGCCGCCGCGGCTGACGACGGGACGCGGCATGGCGAAATAGAGCGGCACGATGTCGATGCTCTCCGCCGCGATGTAGCGCCAGACGTCCATTTCGGTCCAGTTGGACAGGGGGAAACAGCGCAGGCTCGTACCGGGCTCTAGGGCCGTGTTGTAGAGGCCGAAAAACTCCGGCCGCTGGTTGCGCGGATCCCAGACATGGCCCTTCTCTCGCAACGAGAAGACGCGTTCCTTTGCCCGCGAGCGCTCCTCGTCGCGCCGGGCGCCGCCGATGGCGATATCGAAGCCGTGGTGGTCGAGCGCCTCGCGCAGCGCCACGGTCTTCATCGCGGCCGTATAGACCGAGGCATCATGGTCGAAGGGGTTCATGCCCTCTGCGAGCGCGCGCTCGTTGGTCCAGGTGATGAGTCTCACCGGTTTCTCGGCGGCGACGCGGTCGCGGAAGGCGATCATCTCGCCGAACTTGAAGCGGGTGTCCACATGCAGAAGGGGAAAGGGCAGCGGCGCCGGCGCGAAGGCCTTGAGCGCAAGGTGCAGTAGGACCGAGGAGTCCTTGCCGATCGAATAGAGCAGAACCGCGCGCGGCGAGGCCGCCGCGGCCTCGCGGAGGATGCCGATGGCTTCGGCTTCGAGGGATCTGAGATGTGCGTCCATTCGGTACAGTCGATGCTCGTCCCTTGCGCCCTGCGCGATAGGTGTGAGGCCCCGCATGGCGAACTGCGGATGCGGCACTGGCCCTTGGCTTCGGTGCGTTCTGGAGCCGTGCCGGCCTCGCGCCGGCGCGGCCCGCAAGGCACCGACCAGCGATCTCTCCAGCGTCGCCGCCACCTGGGCCTGCGACGCCTTCTCGGCGAAATCGCTCAGCATCTGCGGCGGCAGGCGCGGGGCGAGGGCGGAGACGAGGTCGACGAGGTCGGACAGGGCAGCCTCGAAATGCGACCGAAGCTCCGCAGGAACGGCGGCCGGCAAGCGCGCGTAGAGTTCGCGCGCGACCTCCACCGCCGATTCGTCGAGGCGAGATCCGGTCTGGATCACGCTGTTGACGCAGAGGCGAACGAAAAATGGCAGGCAGCGTTCGACTTCGTCGGCAACCGATCGCATATCAGACTGCACGTGATTCCAAACCTGACGGGCGCTCCGATCCGCACGGAGCAGGATAGGATGATCTTGTCTCATTCAGGCAGGGCAAAGGCAAGGAAGACCGTGATGGACTTGGCGCCGGCGGAGAGTAGCAGGGCGTCGACGGGCGGGGCGCCATGACCCGGCCGCTCGTCCTCTGTCTTGTCAACGAGGCCTGGTTCTTCCGCTCACACTTCCTCCCCTGGGCGCGGTTGGCGGTCGCCGAGGGCTTCGAGGTAGGGGTCCTCGCCTCGGAAGATGCCGGCGCGCCCGGGCCAGACGACCGCGGCATCGCCATCGTGCCGAGCCTCGCCACGCGGGGCGGGCTCCTGCCCCGGGGGCTCTGGGCGGCGGCAGGGCAGGTGAGGGACATCGTCGCCGGCCGCCGACAGGTGATCCTCCACGCCTTCGGCCTGCACGGCATGGCCATCGCAGCCCTTGCCCGGCTGCGCGGGGTTCGACTGCCGCTGGTGGTCAGCGTGACGGGGCTCGGGTTCCTCGCGGCCAGCGGGCGAGCGGGGCGGCAGGCGGGCAGGCTGCTCGCTCATCTGCTGCGACTGGTCCTCGATGAACCAGCGACCCACTGGCTGACCGAAAGCGCCACGGACGGCCGCGTTATCGGGCTCCGCAAGGCCGAGGCAGCCGGACGGACGACGATCCTGACCGGAGCGGGCGTGGAGCCGACAGTCTTCGCGCTTCGCGCCATGCCGGACGTTCCTCCGCTGAAGCTGATCCTTGTGGCGCGAATGGTCCGCTCCAAGGGCGTGGATCTGGCGGTCGCCGCCTTGGCCGAGGCGCGCCGTGGCGGCCTCGATGTCACCCTGACCCTCGTCGGTGACAGCGATCCCGCCAACCCCGCCTCCCATGACAGGGCCGAGCTGCAAGCCTTCGCCGCCACCGACGGGGTGCGCATGCTCGGGCGAAGGACGGACATCGCGGAACTGCTCGCCGATCATCACCTCTTCATTCTTCCGTCTCGCGGCGGGGAGGGGCTGCCGAGGGCGCTGCTGGAGGCTGCCGCTGCCGGCCGGCCGGCAATCGTCACCGACGTGCCGGGATGCCGTGACTTCGTCCGGGATGGCGAGACCGGTTTCGTGGTGCGGGGAAACAGCGTCGAGGCCTTGGTCGGTGCCATGCGGCGTGCGGCGGCTTCCGATCCTGGCGCCCTGGGACGTGCCGCGAGGGAGAGGGTGGAGCGGATCGGGACGGTCGCCATTGTCGGCGGCCAGGTCGTCGCCACCTACCGTGCGCTGCTCGGCGCAGAGCGCGCATCGGCTGTGGTAGGATAGGGCGAATCCGCAGGTACGCCCCGCCACCGGGCATTCGGCGGACCCGTGTCGCAGGTGCCGGCCCGACAGCGCGTCGCGCTAGATCGGCACTCCCGTGAGGACCTCGTGTCGATGGCCAGGAGACATTCGCTCAGCGCGCAGCCGGATCCGCTTGCCGCGGCGCTGGCCTCCTGCCGGGGAGCGCTGCTGGCGACCGGGCTCTTCTCGGGCGTCCTCAACATTCTCATGCTCGCCGGCGCCATCTACATGCTGCAGGTCTATGACCGGGTGCTGACCAGCCGCAGCCTGCAGACGCTGGTCGGGCTGACCGCGCTGCTCGGCCTCGTCTTTTTCGTCCAGGGCGCCCTCGACATCATCCGCCAGCGATTGCTGACCCGCATCGGCGCCTCGATCGACCGGCAACTGGCTCCGCAGGTGTTCCGGCTCTTTGCCACGATCCCGCTCAGGGCCGGCACCCAGCTCGACCCGCAACAGCCGGGCCGCGATCTCGATTCGGTGCGCGGCTTCATGTCCAGCCTCGGACCGACGGCCTTCTTCGACCTTCCCTGGCTGCCGCTCTTCCTCGTCCTGTGCTTCCTCCTGCACGTGTGGATCGGCGTCGCCGTGCTCGTCGCCTGCGTCAT
Organism: Phreatobacter sp.; assembly: GCA_965284145.1. Classification (GTDB taxonomy): domain Bacteria; phylum Pseudomonadota; class Alphaproteobacteria; order Rhizobiales; family Phreatobacteraceae; genus Phreatobacter. The sequence goes on along the minus strand of CBDIRH010000002.1, from coordinate 1,570,703 downwards.
CCTCTTCGCGGTGACCCTGCTCACCGAGCGGGCCACGAAGGCCCCGATGCTCGGCGTTGCCCGGGCCGCTGCCGGCCGCGCGGTGATGGCTGAGACCTCCCGCAGAAATGCCGAGGCGGTCGCCGCCATGGGTATGCAGGAGGCGCTGGCGGCCCGCTACGGCCAAGTCAACCGGCAGTTCCTGACGGCCAACGAAGCGGCCACCGACGTCGTCGGGACCTATGCGACGGTGTCGCGCATCTTCCGGATGGCCATGCAGTCGGCCATTCTCGGGCTCGGCGCGTGGCTCGTGCTGAGCGAGCAGGCGACGCCCGGCGTCATGATCGCCTCGTCGATCCTGATGGGCCGGGCCCTCGCTCCGATCGAGGCGGTCGTCGCACACTGGAAGTCCTACGTCGCGGCACGGCAGGGTTGGAGCCGCTTGCGCGAGGTCATGCGCCAACTGCCTGAACCTGCGGAACGGATGGCCTTGCCGCCGCCGAAGCGCATGCTGACGCTGGAACAGGTGGTGGTCGCAGCGCCCGGTACCGCCAACCCGATCATCCAGGGCGTGTCTTTCTCCCTGCTTGCGGGCCAGGCCCTCGGGGTGATCGGCCCATCGGCCTCCGGGAAGTCGACCCTGTCGCGTGTCCTCAGCGGTGCCTGGCGCCCCATGCGCGGTTCGGTCAGGCTCGACGGGTCGGAGCTGGAACAGTGGAGCGACACGGCGCGGGGTTCCTTCATCGGCTACCTGCCTCAGGACATCGGCCTGTTCGACGGCACCGTGGCCGAGAACATCGCCCGGTTCCGGTCGGATGCGGCTTCGGACGACATCGTCGCTGCAGCCCGCGCCGCGGGGGCCGACGAGATGATCCGCAAGCTGCCGGCCGGCTACGAGACGAAGATCGGCGAGGGCGGCATCACGCTGTCGGGCGGCCAGCGCCAGCGCGTCGCCCTGGCCAGGGCCTTGGCAATCCCTTTCTCGTGATCCTCGACGAGCCCAATGCCAATCTGGATGCCGAAGGCGAGGCGGCGGTGGCGCAGGCCATCCGTCATGTCCGTGAACGGCAGGGGATCGCCATCGTCATCGCGCACCGGCCGAGCGCCATTGCCGCCGTGGACGTCGTGGGGGTCATGAAGGATGGACGCATGCACGCCTTCGGCCCGCGTGACGAGGTGCTGAAACGCGTTCTGGCCCCCCCGCGGGGACAGGCCCCGTCATGACCAGGAGCGTCAGGGAATCAATGGTCGCCAGCGACGACATCGCGGCACAACGCAAGGCCATCCGGCGCCTCATCGTCATGGGCCTCGGGATCATCGTGCTGTTCGTCGGGGGCCTTGGCGGCTGGGCGGCTACCGTGCCGCTCGCCGGCGCGGTGCTGGCGTCGGGACAGGTCGTGGTCGACACCAATGTCCGCACCGTGCAGCACCCGACCGGGGGCGTGATCGGCGACATCCGTGTGCGCGAGACGGCCCGCGTGCGGGAAGGCGATCTGCTCATCCGCCTCGACGACACCGTGACGCGGGCGAACCTGCAGGTGCTCGTCAAGCAGCTCATCGAGCTTGCCGCGAGGCAGGCCCGGCTCGAGGCGGAACGGGACGGACTGTCCGAGATGGCCGTCCCCGACGACCTGAAGGAGCGGATGTCGCATCCCGACGTCATCAGGTCATGGAGCGGCGAGACGACGCTGTTCACCGCACGGCGTGCGTCACGCGAGGGACAGCGCCGGCAGCTGCGCGAGCGGATCGACCAGATCCGCGGCGAGATCGCCGGGCTCTCGGCCCAGGAGGCGGCGCGCCGCCGGCAGATCGAGCTCATCGATCGCGAGTTGACCGACATCCGCGATCTCTTTCGCCGCAATCTCGTGCCGCGCACCCGCCTGGTGGAACTGGAGCGGGAGGCGGCGCGCCTTGCGGGAGACGTCGGACAGTTCATGGCCGAGCGCGCCCGCGCCGAAGGCCGGATCACCGAGAGCGAATTGCAGGTGATCCAGATCGACCAGGACCTCAGGCGCGAGGTCTCGACGGAGTTACGCGAGGTACAGGCGCGGATCGGCGAGTTTGTCGAACGGCGCGTCGCAGCCGAGGATGCCCTCAAGCGGATCGACATCCGCGCGCCAATCTCGGGATCGGTGCACCAGCTGGCGCATCACACCATCGGTGGCGTCATTCCGGCGGGCCAGGCCATCATGCAGATCGTGCCGGGCGACGACCTGCTGGTGATCGAGGTGCGCCTTGTCCCCCAGGACATCGACAAGGTCGCGGTCGGCCAGCAGGCGGCGATCCGCTTCCCGTCGTTTCCCCAGGGCACGACCCCTGAACTTGTCGGCAGCGTGACGCGCATCTCGGCCGATGTCGTCCGCGATCCGCAGACCGGCACGGTATTCTTCACGGCCCGCCTGGCCGTCCGCGAGGGCGAACTGGCACGGCTCGGCGACAACCGCATAGTCCCGGGGATGCCGGCAGAGGTCTTCGTGCAGACGGGGGAGAGGACGGCGCTCGCCTATCTCACCAAGCCGATCCGCGACCAGATCAACCGGGCCTTCCGCGAACGCTAGCAAGCGTCCCGCCACTCCTGGGGAGGTGCGGGGCAACCGATCGATCAGACGCTCTTCAGGCGCCCGACTGGCAGGGAGATGATGTTGCAGGGTGCCACCTTCAGGTCGGGCACCAGCTCTCCGATGATCTCACGGCAGCGGGAGTCGTCGCCCTCGAGGGCGGCAGCCTGGAGGCGCGCGAAGACAGGCTGCAACTGGCTCAGGACAGGCGCCTGCGCCTGCGCTGCGACGATGCCGCGGATGCCGATGTTGAACTGGGGCTCGCGATCCTCGAACAGGATTTCCGAAAGACGCTCGCCAGGGCGGCGGCCCGAATAGACGATGTCGATGCCCTTGCCCGGCTCGAAACCGGCGAGGCGGATCATCCGTCGCGCGAGGTCGTCGATACGCACCGGCTGGCCCATGTTGAGGACGAGGATGGTCGCCTGCGTTGCGATCGACGTCTCTGCCGTCAACCGCGCGGCGGTCCAGAGCAGGGTCCGTCGCCTCGCGGCGGGTCATGAAGTAGCGCACCATCCGGATGGGTCAGCGTGATGGGCCCGCCGCGCTCGATCTGTTTCAGGAATGTCGGGACAACCGAGCCGTGGGATCCCAGGACGTTGCCGAAGCGGACGGCGACAAGCCGGGTTCGCGGCCGGGCAGGGGCGTCGACGACCTGAGGGGAATTGTCGAGGGCCTGGACGTACATTTCCGCGAGGCGTTTCGTTGCTCCGAGGATGGAGACCGGATCGACCGCCTTGTCGGTGGAGATCAGGACGAAGGCATCGGCGTTCGCTGCGCCGGCCGCGTCGGCGGCATTGACCGTGCCGAGGACGTTGGTCCTCACCGCGTCGGCCACCTCGCGCTCGAGGTGGGGGACGTGCTTCAGTGCCGCAGCGTGGAACACCACCTCCGGCCGGAATTCGGCCAGAAGAGCCATCACGCGTGCGCGATCGCGGATGTCGCAGAGCCGGCCCTCGACCGGGCCATCGCCGGGCCGCCTCTCGAGCGAGGCGCGGTCGAGGATCGCATGCAGCGCGGCTTCGGAGTTGTCCAGAACCAGGACCTCCTCCGCGCCGAACTGGGCGCTGCGGATCGCCAGTTCCGATCCGATCGAGCCGCCGCCGCCGGTCACCACCACTCGCTTGCCGCGGACAAAGGCCTTCAGGGGCGCCGCGTCGACATCGACCAGCGGGCGGATGAGAAGGTCGTCGTCGATGACCGCGTGCAGGCGTGCAGGCTGGACAAGGCCCGAAGACTGGGCGACGTCGAGGCGGATGGTGGGGATGCCGACGCGCCTGAACGCACCGATGACGGCTTCCATGAGGGGTGTCGCATGCAGCGCCTCGGGCGCGATGATCGCCCGCTGGACGGTGATGCCGCGCTCGGCGGCATCCCGGACGATCGCCTCGATCTGTTCCGTCGTGCCCCAGACGGGGATGCCGCGGACCGACTGTCCTGCCTCTTCCGGGGCCGACGAGACGATGCCGAAGATGCGGATCGGACCGGCAACGCCAGCCTCGACGGCGCGGATGACGGATTCCGCGTCGGAGGCACGGCCGATTACCACGGCTGCGAGCGGATCGCGGTTGCGTTCGGTCTGCCGCCGCCAGGATCGATAGGCGCGGTAGGCGATGCGCGGGCCGCCCAGAAGGATGATCTGGACGCACCAGTAGATGGCGAGCGTCCGCCCGCCGAGAAACTTGGAGCCCTCGGTGAAGCGGGGCGAAACGATGTAGTCGGCGAGCAGCAGGAAGCCCGTGAGGATACAGACCGCCTTGAAGATGCCGAACAGGTCGAAGAGCGAGGCGAAACGCCAGCGCGATGCGTAAAGGGAACAGGCTCCGTAGACCAGCAGGGCAAAGGCTGCGAAACCCAGACCCGCCCACAGGGGCGCGATGCCGGCGATGGACCGGATAGGCGGATCGCCACGCAGGATAAGCGCCAGTCCCAAGGCAAAAAAGGTCACTCCGAAGTCGTGCAGGACGACCCAGACCTTCTTCATCTTCGCGCCTCTGGCGTCGGCCATGGGCGAATGGAAGCGGCTGCCGAGCGACATCTCCCGTTCCCTGGTTGCATCGATCAGGCCCAGGCAGAGGACCGAAACTACACGGTGACTCGATTGCGGATGCTGAACCAAGAGCCATGGCCGTTGGTCCGCCGTCAATTCGAATCCACCGGAACTATCATGCTGAATTGCCGCCGAAGGTGCACGTCACGTTTGAAGACGGAAGGTGTCAGCGGTCGATTGCCAATCTGATATATCAGGTGTACCTCTCATATCAGGCGAGGGACCGAATGCATGCTCACCGTCATCGGCGGATCGAGGGACAGACAGGCGGCGCGCGGCCGGACGGCGGCGGCGTCGATCCATGCCCTTCTGCGTGACGACATCCTGTCGCTCCGCCTCGAGCCCGGTTCCCAGCTCAATGAGAAGGACATCGCCGCGCAGCACGGCGTCAGCCGCACGCCGGTGCGTGAGGCCCTTCTCCGCCTCTCCGACGAGGGGCTCGTCGACATCATCTCCGAAGTCGGGAACCTATGTGTCGCCGCATCCCGCTCGCCGACCTTCACCGAGGCCATCACCATTCGCCGCGTGCTCGGAGCAGCTTGCTGTCCGCGCCGCGGTCGAGCGGGCGACCCAGAGCCAGATCATCGACACTCAGGGCCTGATCGTGGCGCGCACCGCCGAGGCCGCGGAGGCTGGCAATACGCGAAGCGCTTCCACCGGGCCGACGAGGCCTTCCATGAGGCGATCGCCGCCATCGGGCGGCCATCCCGGGGTCTGGGCGCTCGTCAGGCATGTGAAGTTGCAGGTCGACCGCTTCCGCCGACTGACGCTGCCGCTCGACCGGCCGCATGGCCCGCGTCGTGGCGGAACACGACGCCGTGCTGAAGGCCATCGAGCGGCGGGACGCCACCGCCGCCGCCGAGGCGCTCGGCCGTCATATCGACGGTCTGCAAGCTCGGCGCCGAGGATCTCCGGCGGTTCAATCCGGACTTTTTCCTGGAGGATACGGGGCGCCCCGACCTGAAGCGGGCCTGACGACATTCAACCGCGGTCGTCGCTATCGGCGGCGCGGCAACAAGCGGCGGACCAACCGCCCATCGAGACACATCATCACGGGTGACGGGAGGAAACACCCATGACACTGACACGCCGCAACGCCCTGATCGCAGGCGCGGGACTGTGGCCACCACCGGCCTCGCGCCCTTTGCCACGCCGCTTCGCGCCCAGGGCGCCAAGCTGAAATGGGCGCATGTGTACGAAACCGGCGAGCCCTATCATACCGACGCGGTCTGGGCTGCGGCGGAGATCGCCAAGCGCACCAATGGGAAGTACCAGATCGAGGTGTTCCCGGCATCGCAACTGGGCAATGAGAACCAGATCAACGAAGCGCTCGGCCTCGGCACGGTCGACATGATCTATACCGGCGTGGCCTTCGCCGGCTCGATCCATAAGCCGCATCGCCATCACCAATGCCCCCTATCATCCTGCGCGACTTACAATCATTGGAAGGCCTATCGGGACTCGCAAGCTGTTCCGCGCATATCGCCTCGGGCTACGAAGAGACGCACCCGGCATAAGGTGACGGCGCTGACCTATTACGGCCAGCGGCATGTCACCGCCAACAAGGCGATCAACAAGCCCGAGGACATGAAGCGGCATGAAGCTGCGCGTGCCGCCGGCGCCGCTGTTCCTGATGTTCACCAAATCGGTCGGCGCCAATGCCACGCCGATCGCCTTCGCCGAGGTCTATCTGGCCCTGCAGCAGAAGACCGTGGACGGCCAGGAGAATCCGCTGCCGACCATCATGGCGAAGAAGTTCTACGAGGTGCAGAGCCACATCATGCTGACCGGGCACATCACGGAGTCGCTGCTCGGCCAATCGTCGGCGGCCACGTCTGGGCGCAAACTGAACGATGCCGAGAAGAAGATCTTCTCAGGAGGTTCTGATCGAGGCGGCCGCGCAAGCGCCTCGGAACCAGATCCGCGCCTCGCGAACAGAAGCTGGTCGGAGGAGTTCCGCAAGCTCGGCAAAACCGTCGATCGACGGTCGATCGCGACAGCGTTCCGTGCCAGGCGGCGTTGCCGCTGCATAACGACGCGAATGCCGGGTGCCGGCTGGAGCGAAGGCGGAGTACGACGCGCTGCAGGCGCTCGGAAGCTGACGTCGCGCAGGCGGTCCGAGCGACCGATGCCGGTCGCGCTGCCAGCCTGTCGGCTTCGTCTTGCGGCGTCGACCGTCCCATCAGGCCCATGACCCTCAAGGCTCGCCATGCGCCGCATGCACGAGATTTTCGCAGACCCGAGGTCGATCGTCCCGCCATCGCAGCGAGCTGGCACGGATCCGGACACGCCCGCCGTCGCGCTGGTCTGGCTGGCAACCTCATGATCCTCGGCCTGCAGCTCTTCACCCGCTACGTGCTGAAGCTCGTCCCTCGCCTGGATCGTGGAGCTGCGCGCACTACGCGGCTGGTCGTGGATGGCCTTCGTCGCCGCTGCGATCCAGGCCTATATCGGCGCGCGCAGCCAACATCGCGGTCGAGGCCATTCAGCAGTTCCTGCCCCATGCGGCGCGGCGGGCCGTGACGTCTGGTCGTAGACGTGCTCACGGTGGGCTTCGTGCTGCTGCTGTGCTGGTTTTCCATTCTGATCACGCAGCGCATGCAGATCCAGACCATGATGGTTGTCGAACTGCCCATGAGCATCGTCTATGGCGGCGTCGCCATCGGCTGCTTCCTGATGCTGTATCGCGCCGTGCGGATGTTCATCGCCAATGCGCGGCGGCGCTGGGCGGACGATCCCGATAAAGTGCAGTTGATTGTGGACTGACGGAGAAATATGTCGTGACCGCTTTGCTGATTGTCTTCGTTGTCATGCTGCTATCGGGCCTGCCGATCTTCATCGCCCTGGCGTGGATCCTCGCTTGTCTACACCAATTTCGAGCACCATGATCCCGGACTTCGTCGTGCTGCATCGCATGGCGCGGCGGCGTCGATTCATTCCCGCTGCTGGCGGTGCCCTTCTTCATCCTGGCCGGCAACCTGATGAACACCGCCGGCATCACCAACCGCATCTATGATTTCGCCGTCGCCGCCGTCGGCTGGATGCAGCGGCGGCCTCGGCCACGTCAACGTCGTGGGCTCGGTGATCTTCGCGGGCATGTCGGGCACGGCGGTGGCGGACGCCGGCGGTCTCGGCACCATCGAGATCAAGGCGATGCGCGAGCATGGCTACGATGTCGAATTCGCCGTCGGCATCACGGCGGCATCCTCGACCATCGGGCCGATCATACCGCCATCGCTGCCGATGGTGATTTTCGGCGTCATGGCCAATGTATCGATCGGACAGTTATTCGCCGGCCGGATTCATTCCCGGCCTGCTGATGGCCGGCGCCATGATGATCTATATCACCTGGTACGCGCATCGCCACGGCATCGGACGGGATCAGGCTTTCCGCTGGATTCTGCTGGCGCGGACCTTTTTGCGCGCGATTCCCGCGCTGATGACGCCGGCGATCATCATCGGCGGCATGTCAGCTCGGCATTTTCACCCCGACCGAGGCGGCCATCGCGGCCTGCGCCTGGGCCCTGCTGCTGGGCGTTCTGCTGTACCGGTCGCTGACGCTGGAAGCAGTTCTACCGCATCACGCTTGAAACCATCGAAACCACCGCCAGCGTGCTGATCATTGTCGGCGCCGCCTCGCTGTTCGGCTGGGTTCTCACCACCACCCGCATCACCGAAACCGATTACCGACGGCCCTGCTGTCGATCACCAGCGATCCTTTGCATGCTGCATGCTGATCATCAATGTGATCCTGCTGGTGGTGGGATGCTTCATGGAAACCATCGCCGCCATTTCCATTCTCGATCCCCGTGCTGCATGCCGGCCATCACTAAGGCAGGGATCGATCCGGTGCAGTTCGGCGTCATCATGGTGCTCAACCTGATGATCGGACTTTTGACGCCGCCGGTGGGCATGGTGCTGTTCGTGCTGTCGAAGGTGGCGAACATCTCGTTCGAACGGACGGTGGCTGGCGTCACGCCCTTCCTCGTGCCCCTGCTGATCGTGCTGGCCCTGATCTCCATCTTCCCCTGGTTCACCACGGCGCTTCCGACGCTCTGGTATCGCTGACTTCAAGGCTTCCAGCTTCCAAAGGCCCGCCCTCACCGGCGGGCCTTTTTCGTTCGCGCCGCGAACATGGTCGGCTTGACTTCCCGGCGACACGGCCAGTAAGTAACTGGTGAGTGAATTAAGGCTCCACGAGAGAGCCGGTCGGGAGAGGCGCCAATGGTCAGGACGAGCACGGGACAGCGGTGTCGATGAACGCGCCGCGCCTCCGCCTGCACGATGTCGAAGCCTTCGAGCGCTGGACGCCTTTCGTCCGGCCGTTCCGCTTTGGCGCGGTGACGGTGGAGGGGGCGTTCCAGGCCTTCGTCCGGGTGATCGTCGAGGTCGAGGGCCATGGCCGCGCCACCGGCATGACGGCGGAGCTGATGCCGCCCAAATGGTTCGACAAGCGGGCGGAGCGGACGGCGGACGACACGGTTCGTGATCTCAAGGCGAGCCTTGCCCATGCGGTGGCTGAGGCGAACGGACTCTCCCGAACGAACACGGCCTTCGGGCTTCACGCGGAGCTGCACGGCCGCCAGTTGGCCTGGGCTCATGCCCGTGACATCACGCCGCTCTCTGCCAGTTTCGGTGTCGCTCAGATCGACAAGGCGGTGCTGGATGGGGTGTCGAAGGCGCTCGGCGCGAGTTTCGTTTCCGTCCTCGCAACCAACGCGGTGGGTCTGGACACCAGGCTGACTCCCGATCTCGACCAGGCGGCGATCGACCGGCGTCTCGCCGCCCTGACGCCCTGGCCGCAGCATTGCGATCCGCCACACCGTCGGCCTGACCGACCGCATCGAGGGTGACGATAGTCTCGAGAGCGAACTCGCCGCCGCGGCGATCCGCCATCTCAAGATCAAGCTCGGCGGTGATCCCGCCGCAGACTGCCTGCGGCTCGTCGCCATCGCCGCCTTGCTTGACCGCCTCGGCCTCGATAGCCGCGTCACGGTGGATGCCAATGAGCAATACGCGCCCGACGCCCTTGCCGCCTTGCTGGCCCTCATCGAGGCCGAACCGCGGCTGCAGGCCCTGTCGTCGCGGCTCCTGTTCATCGAGCAGCCCTTCGACCGTCGCGTGACCTTCGAACGGACACTCGACCCGCGCGTCGCGGCCCGGGGCGTCATCATCGACGAGGCCGACGACGCCTACGATGCTTTCGTCCGCGCCCGCGAGCTCGGCTATCGCGGCGTCTCCTCCAAGTGCTGCAAGGGATTCTACAAGGCGCTCCTCAACGCCACCCGTGCGGCCAGCTGGAATGCTGCGGCGGGGGAGGAGCGTTTCCTCGTCTCGGCCGAGGACCTCACCTGCCAGCCCGGCCTCGCCGTCCAGCAGGACACGGCCTTCGTCGCGGCCCTCGGCCTCACCCATGTCGAGCGCAACGGCCATCACTATGTCGACGGATTCGGCCTCGCACCGGAGACGGAAGCCGAGTCCTTCCGGGCTGCCCATCCCTCGCTCTACGCCCGCAGCGACCGCGTCAGGTTGGCGGTCGCCTCCGGCCGCCTCGACCTCTCCTCGCTCGACGGACCGGGCTTCGCCTCGGGCGCCGCGCCGGACTGGGTATCCCTCGCTCCTCTCGCAACCGTCACCCTACAAGGACCATCCGCATGACGCAACGCACCCTCGGCCTCATCATGAACGGCGTCTCGGGCCGCATGGGGGTCAACCAGCATCTGATCCGCTCGGTGGCGGCGATCCGCGCCCAGGGCGGCGTGCTGATGTCGGACGGCTCGCCGCGTCATGCTCGACCCGGTGCTGGTCAGCCGCACGCCGGAGAAGGTTAAGACCCTGGCCGAGCAGCATGGCGGCCTGCGCTGGACCACCGACCTCGACGCCGAGATCGCCAGCCCGCGCAACCACATCTTCTTCGACACGGCGACGACGCAGATGCGCCCGACCCTGCTCGAGAAGGCTATCCACGCCGGCAAGCACATCTATTGCGAGAAGCCGATCGCCACCAACCTCGCCGAGGCGTTGAAAATCTGCCGCCTGGCCAAGGAGACGGGCATCAAGAACGGCACGGTGCAGGACAAGCTGTTCCTGCCCGGCCTGCAGAAGATCAAGCTGCTGCGCGACTCCGGCTTCTTCGGCCGCATCTTCGCGGTGCGCGGCGAGTTCGGCTACTGGGTGTTCGAGGGCGACTGGGGCCAGCCGGCGCAGCGCCCGTCGTGGAACTACCGCACCGAAGAAGGCGGCGGCATCGTCCTCGACATGGTCTGCCACTGGCGCTACGTGCTCGACAACCTGTTCGGCGCCGTGAAGTCGGTGTCGTGCATCGCCGCCACCCACATCCCCGAGCGCGTCGACGAGGCCGGCAAGACCTACCCGGCGACCGCCGACGATGCGGCCTATGCCTCGTTCCAGCTCGAAGGCGGCATCATCGCCCACATCAACATGAGCTGGGCGGTGCGCGTCTATCGCGACGATCTCGTCACCTTCCAGGTCGACGGCACCCTGGGCTCGGCCGTCGCCGGGCTCAGCGACTGCATGATCCAGCCGCGCACCGCCACGCCGCGGCCGGTCTGGAACCCCGACCAGAAACAGACCATCGACTTCTACGACAGTTGGCAGAAGATGCCGGACAACATCGTCCACGAGAACGGCTTCAAGGCCGAATGGGAGATGTTCATTCGCCACGTCGTCGAGGACGCGCCGTTCAAGCATTCGCTGGTCGAAGGCGCCAAGGGCGTGCAGCTCGTCGAGTGCGCCCTGCAGAGCTGGAAGGAACGGCGCTGGGTCGACGTTCCGGCGCTCACGATCTAAGAGGAGGCAACATGTCCATCATCGTGCCCCTACCCGCCGCCGACGGGCGCCTCGCCCCCTACACCCTGTCCGACGCCGCCCAGTTCCCCGACCGCATCACGCGGCCGTTGAACCGCGTCGCCCTGGCCGCGGCCCATGTCGTGGCCGACCCGCACGCCGACATCGATCCCTGGCTGCAGGCCGACGCCATCGACTGGGACCGGACCATGGCCTATCGCGACTATCTCTGGGGCCTCGGCCTCGGTGTCGCCGAGGCGATGGACACGGCGCAGCGCGGCATGGGGCTCGACTGGGCCGGCGCGCTCGAGCTGATCCGCCGCTCGCGTCGCCGCAGGCGAAGGCCGACGCCAGGTGCCGTCGTGTCCTGCGGCGCCGGCACGGATCATCTCGATCCCGCCGATGCCACGTCCGTGGACGACGTGATCCGCGCCTATGAGGAGCAGATCGCGGCCATCGAGGCGGTCGGCGGCCGCATCATCCTGATGGCCTCGCGCGCCCTCGTCCGCGCCGCCCGCTCGGCCGACGACTATGCCCGCGTCTACCAGCGCGTGCTCTCCCAGGTACGCCAGCCGGTGATCATCCATTGGTTGGGCGACATGTTCGATCCTGCCCTGGCCGGCTACTGGGGCACGCGCGATCTCGGCCAGGCGATGGACACCGCCGTCGCCATCATCAATGCGTCGGCCGCCAAGGTCGACGGCGTAAAAATCTCGCTGCTCGACAAGGATCGCGAGATCGCCATGCGTCGCCGCCTCGACAAGAAGGTGAAGATGTACACCGGCGACGACTTCAATTACGCCGAGCTCATCGCCGGCGACGAGCACGGCTACTCGCATGCCCTTTTAGGCATCTTCGACGCTATCGCACCCGCCGCCGCGGCATCGCTAGCGGCGCTGGCCGGCAGCGATCTCGCGAAGTTCCATGCCATCCTGGCGCCGACCGTGCCGCTGTCGCGTCACACCTTCCGGGCGCCGACGCGCTTCTACAAGACGGGCGTCGTCTTCGTCGCCTATCTCAACGGCCACCAGGACCATTTCACCATGGTCGGCGGCCAGGAGAGCACGCGCTCGACCCTGCACCTCGCCGAGCTGTTCCGGCTGGCCGACAAGGCCGGCCTGTTCCGCGATCCCGAGCGCGCCGCGGCGCGCATGAAGGCGGTATTGGCCGTCCGCGGCGCAGCGGCATAGCCCGCGATGCGCGATCTCACTGCCGGACCGTCGCTGCTGTCGGTCAACACCGCGACGGTCCGCAAGCAGGCCGGTCTTCTCGAGATCATCGAGGCCTGCACGCAAGCATGGCATCGCCGCGATCAGCCCGTGGCGCGACCAGGTGGCGGCCGTCGGCCTCGAGCGGGCCGGACAGGCCATCAAGGACGCCGGGCTGAAACTATCGGGCTACTGCCGCGGCGGGCTGTTCCCGGCCACGGGCGAGCACGTGGCGGCAGCCCGCGACGACAACCGCCGCATGATCGACGAAGCGGTCGTGCTTGGTGCGCCCTGCATCATCCTGGTGGCGGGCGGCCTGCCGCAATTCGCGCGGCCCGGCTCGACGCCCTCCAAGGACATCGTCGGCGCGCGCAGGATGATCGAGGACGGCATCACCGAGCTCATGGCCTATGCGCGCCAGGCCAACATGCCGCTGGCGCTGGAACCGCTGCATCCGATGTATGCCGCCGACCGCGCCTGCGGTGAACACGCTGGGTCAGGCGCTGGACATCGCCGACCGGCTCGATGCCGCGCGGCACCGGCGCGTCGGGCGTCGCCGTCGACGTCTATCACACCTGGTGGGATCCCGATCTCTACCGCCAGCATCGCCCGCGCCGGCCGCGCCAAACGGCTGATCGCGTATCACGTCTGCGACTGGCTGGTGCCGACCAAGCGACATGCTCAACGACCGCGGCATGATGGGGGACGGCATCATCGAGTTGAAGACGATCCGTGAGGCGGTCGAGGCCGAGGGCTTCAGCGGGTTCTCGGAGGTGGAGATCTTTTCCGAGCTCGACTGGTGGCAGCGCCCGATGGACGAGGTGCTGAAGACCTGCATCGAAAGACACCGCAGCGTGGTCTGACGTCGCCCAGAGGCGGCGCCAGCCTCGGCTGGTCGAAGGTTGAATGGCATCGACTGCGAACGTAGAGCAAAGTTCGCCAAAGCGGCGAAGATCGGTATCATCCGACCGGAATGGAGGTCCCGCTGCCATGAGCCTCAATCCGGTCGCCCTCATCGCAACAGTGCTGCTGCTGCTCCCGATGGGCTATTTCCTGCTCGCAGCGCCTGGCTTCCTGCTGGTGAGGCTCGACATCCCGCAGGTCACCCTGCTGCTGCGCAGTTTGTTCAGCGGCTATTTCCTCATCCTTGCGGTCGATGCCGCCCTCGGCACGCTGGCTTTCGCCATGGAGGGGCGCATGGTGGCCGCGGCGGGGGTTGCTGCCATCGTCGTCGGCGCCGTGCCGATGCGCACATGGTTCCTGCGGCAGCTGGACGAGCAGATGAGAGCTCGGGACGCCGGCGATCCCGCGGCGGTAGGCAGGCTCCGGCAACTCCACTGGCAAGGCATGGTCTACAACGGCGCGCAGCTCGCTATCCTGGTCGCGGCCATCCCGCGACTGGTGGTCACGGCCTGACGACGGCTGGCGCTCTCAGGCTCTCACGCCCCTCAGCACGAACTCCACCACATGGGCCCTGCGTGCCGCGATGGAGGCCGGGTCCTCCATGTCGGCGTCGAAGATCACCGACAGCGTGAAGATATTCGAGAAGAAGAAGTAGCAGATACCGATGATGGTGATCCACAGCTGCCGGGCGTCCAGTCCAGGCCGGATCGTGCCGTCGGCATTGCCACGGGCGATGATGCGGCCGATGGCGTCGATCACCGGGGAGTTCATGCGGTTCACCTGCGCCGACTTCTTCAGCACCTTGGCGCGCTGGCGGTTCTCGGTCGCCAGCAGGTTGATGAAGGTGCGGTCGCGGACGAAGCTGTCGAAGGTGAACTCGACGAAGCGGGTAAGGGCCTCGACGGGCGGCAACTGGTCGAGGTCGAGCTTCTGCTCGGCGGAACGGGCGCGCTCGTAGGCCGCCTCGAGGACCGCCAGGTAGAGCAGCTCCTTCGACGAGAAGTAGTGATAGATCATGCGCTTGTTGATGCGCGCACGATCGGCGATGTCGTCGGTCTTGGCGCCCTCATAGCCCTTGTTGGCGAATTCGCGGGTGGCAACGTTGAGGATGCGCGCGCGCGTGCCGGCGCTGTCGCGCTTGCGCACCGTCTTCTCCGCTGGTGCCTTGTCCGTCACGTCGTCCCCGTCAGCCATGGGCGCCGCTCCGACGATTCGCGCCCGGACCGACCATCGCACGCTGCGCCGGGGCCGTCATGGCGACGCGTCCAGCGCCTCCAGGAGGCCGCGCACATAGCCTGCCGCCCGCGCCGCGCAGGCCGGTCCGTCGGGCTCGTAGATGAAGGGCTCGATGGCGATGTCGCCCTTGTAGCCGGTGTCGCGCAGCGCCGAGAGAACGGCGGCGAAACGATCGCGTCCCTCGCCGGGGCCGCGGCGGTTGGCGTCGTTGAGCTGGACATGGCCGATCAGCCCGGTCGGCACCCAGCGGCGGATGAGATCGGCCACCGCTTCGGCCTCGCGGACGGAGGCGGCCGAGGTATCGATCATGGTGCGGAAGGCCGGATGGCCGATCTCCTCGACCATCCGGGCCGCCTCGGCGACAGTCTCGATGAAGACGTTGTCGGGCGGTGCAAGAGGCTCGAGGCAGTAGGTGAGGCCGCGCGCGCCGGCTTCGGGAGCGAGCGATGCGAAGAAGTCGCGCGCCCTCATCCACGCGTCGTCGTGGCTCTGGTCGTCCACCGGGCGACGCTGGGCCGGCGAGCCATGCACCATCACCCGCGCGCCGAGGCCGGCGGCGAGGTCGAGGAGGCCGAGGATGACGTCGCGGGTTCGGGCGCGCACGGCATCGTCGGGGCTGGTGATGGACAGCCCCCCGGGTGTCACCAGCAACCAGTGAAGGCCGGTGACAGCGAGCCCGTGGTCCTCGACCGTCCGGCGGGCAGCGGCGACTTCGGTGTGCGACAGCGTGTGAGGCGCGTCGGACAGGGTGAAGGAGCGATCTCCAGCCCGTCATAGCAGACCGCCCTCGCAAAGGCGCACTGCCGGGCGAGGTCCCAGGGCTTGAGCACTTCGTTGCAGAGGGAAAGGCGCATGGAAGTCCCGCAGAAACAGCGAAGCGGCGATCGATGATCGCCGCCCGCTTCGGAAGGCCCGGCAGCCGGTGCCCAGGCTGCCGTCGGGGTCGGCTCACTGGATCCGGATGTTGGCCTCGCGGATCACGTCGCCCCACTTCTTCACGTCGGCCGCGTGGACGGCGCGCAGCGCCTCTGGCGTGCGCTGTGCCTCCACCGGCGCCTCGGCACCGAGCTGCAGGAAGCGCGCCTTTGCGGTGGGGTCATCGATCGCCTTGCGCAGGGCGGCATTGAGTGCCGCGATGACGGGGGCGGGGGTGCCCTTCGGCGCAAAGACCGCATTCCAGACCACCATGTCGACCCCCTCCATGCCGGCCTCCTTGGCCGTCGGCACGTTGGGCAGAACGGGCGAGCGGGTGGGCGCAAGCACGGCGAGCGGCGTGATGGTGCCGCCCTGGACCTGGCTCATCAGGCTCGTCACCTGGTCGCAGATGTAGCCGACATTGCCGGCCACGAGATCCTGGATAGCCGGGCCGGTTCCACGATAGGGCACGAGGGTGGGGGAGACGCCGAGGCGCTGGTTCAGCAGCGCACAGGCGAGGTGAGATGTCGAGCCGACGCCGGCATTGCCGTTGTTCACCGTCGCCGCATTGGCCTTCAGGTGCGCCGAGAACTCAGCGAGCGTCGTCCCGGGCAGCTTCTTGGCCGACACCAGCATGATCGGTGCCGATGCGGCGATGCCTACCGGCTCGAAATCGGTCAGAGGACTGAAGGTGAGGTTCGGATAGAGCGCCGGTGAGAAGCTCATCGTGCTCATCGGGCCCATCAGGATGGTGTGCCCGTCGGGCTCGGCGCGGGCGACTCGCGCCGCCCCGGTCGTGCCTGCCGCGCCGGCGACGTTCTCGACGACCACCTGCTGGCCCAGCGTCTGCGACATGCGCTCGGCGACAAGGCGGGCGACGATATCGGTCGGTCCTCCCGGGGCGAAGGGCACCACCATGGTGACGGGGCGGGAAGGATAGGTCTGGGCAGCGGCGGGAATGGCCGCAGCAGCGGCAAGAACGGCGGCAAGCGCCAGCCTCTTGGTGATCACGATTGTCCTCCCGGATGTCTGGATGCGTCCGATGCATCTCTTGACCGGAGAGGTTAGCCCCGGCCTCCGGAAGCGTCAATCAAGTATGTAACCAGTGAGTGACTTCGCTGCGTGCGTTCCTCACCGCATGGTGCCCATTGCCAAAGCATCGCCGCCTTCGCCAGAATGGCACGATGGACCAGTCGCGACGCCTTTCACTTGCCCTTGCCGTCTTCGTCGTATGGTCGCTCGTGACGGTATACGGGGGGCGCATGATCTTCGGGCAGGGCGTGTCGCTGCTCGATCTCGTCCGCCACGGCATTTCCTACAATATCCTGCTGGCGGCCACTGTTGTCGTTGGTGCCTGCCTGGCATTCGGCTGGCGGGACGTCGGCGTCGCCGCGCCTCGCCCCGGGACGTTGCGGGTTCTGTGGTTCCCCCTCATCTATCTGGGCCTGCTGTTCGGAGTTGCTCTTGTTCTGGGCTTGCCGGCGTAGCGAGTCATGTTGTTCCTCGCGATCAACACGCTCCTCGTCGGGCTTTCCGAGGAACTGATGTTCCGGGGGATCCTGTTTCGCGCCTTCCTGACGAGACTGGGTCTCTGGCCATCCATCATCGCCACGACCGCCATGTTCGGCAGTGTCCACATCCTCAATGGCTTTGGTACAGGGGACTGGTCGGCGGCTGTGGTCCAGGCCATGGCAGCAGCGCTCTCGGGCATCACACTGATGGCCATCATGCTCCGGACAGGGTCGATCCTGGTCGCCATGGCCTACCATGCAGCCTGGGATTTCGCGACGTTCACGGTCGCGGCGGCGCAGGCCACAACGCCTGCATCGGGCGCGAGCCCGGGGACACTGGCGTCTGTCCTGGTGCCGCTGGGATTTGTCCTGCCGAACGCCCTCTACGGTCTCTATCTGCTCCGCCATGCCGGACGCGAACCGGCGGTGCGCGGCTGACAGGGTCTCAGCGTCCGCCGTTGGCCAGTCGCCGCTCCCAGGCATAGGCGGCTTCGACGATTTCGGTGAGATCGTCATGCTCGGGCTGCCAGCCGAGACGTGTGCGGGCGCGCGTCGCATCGGCCACCACGGCCGCGGCATCGCCGGGCCGGCGCGGCGCATAGTCGGCGCGGAAATCCACCTTGGTGACGGTGCGGACGGTGTCGATGACCTCCTTCACCGAGTAGCCGTGGCCGTAGCCGCAATTGGCGACCATGCTGTCGCCACCGGTGCGCAGGTGGGCGAGGGCGGAGAGGTGAGCGCGGACAAGATCGGTGACGTGGATGTAGTCGCGCAGGCACGTACCGTCCGGTGTCGGATAATCCGTGCCGAAGACGTCCATCTTGCTGCGCAGGCCGAGCGCCGTCTGGACCGCCACCTTGATGAGGTGCGTGGCATTGGGTGTCGACTGGCCGGTGCGGCCCTTCGGATCGGCGCCGGCAACGTTGAAGTAACGCAGCACGACGTAGCGGAGGTCGTGAGCGGCGGCGGCGTCGCGCAGCATCCACTCGGTGATCAGCTTTGAGGTGCCGTAGGGGCTCTCCGGCCGGGTCGGGGCCTCCTCGTTCACCGGCATGACCTCGGGCGTGCCGTAGACCGCGGCCGTTGAGGAGAAGATGAAGTTGCGCACCCCGCAGGCGACCGCAGCTGCCATGACGGCGCGGGTCTTCACGGTGTTGGCAAGGTAGTAGCCGAGGGGATCGGACACCGAGTCCGGCACCACGATGCGCGCGGCAAAGTGGATGACGGCGTTGACGCCGTGGAGGCGCATGACGGTCTCGACGAGGGACTGGTCGCCCATGTCGCCGACGATCAGCGTGGCGCGCGGGTCCACGGCCCAGGCGAAGCCGGTCGACAGGTTGTCCAGCACGACGACGGTCTCGCCAGCGTCGAGAAGTTCGAGGACCATGTGGCTGCCGATGTAGCCGGCGCCGCCGGTGACGAGAACGGTCATGTGGTCTCCCCGCTATGGCGGGCCGCAGCGCGCCAGTCCGTGGGATCATGCCCTAACGGCAAGAGATCAAGAAAGTACCAAGACGCAGCGGGTGCGCTATTCGGCAGCCTGAAAATACCGCTGCGCGGGGCTGTCGCGAAGACTCCGGCCGATCGACCGGTAGATAAAGCCGGCGCGCATGGCGGCTTCCGGAGACACGATGTTGCGAAGGTCGACAAGGACCGGTCGGCGCATGGCGCGCGCCGCTGAGGGGAGGTCGATCGTCGCGAAGTCCTCCCACTCCGTGAGGATGACCGCGAGGTCGGCTCCCGCGAGAGCCTCCATCGCGCTGTCGGCCATCGTGACGCCGGGCAGGAGCGGGGCGGCATTGGCCATGCCGGCGGGGTCATGGGCAACGATCCGCGCGCCCTGCCTTTGAAGCTGAGGCAGGATGACCAGGGCCGGCGACGAGCGCATGTCATCCGTGCCGGCCTTGAAGGTCAGCCCGAGCACGGCGATGGTCTTGCCGGCGACCACGCCATCGGCGGCGCGGACGATCTTGCGCACCATCTCGCCCTTGCGCGCGTCGTTGACGGCAACGGCCGTCTCCACGGACCTCAGCGGCACACCATGGTCCTGCGCCGTCTTCATCAGCGCCAGCAGGTCCTTGGGGAAGCAGGAGCCTCCGAAGCCCGGTCCGGGCCTCAGGAAGCGGTTGCCGATGCGAGGGTCGAGACCGATGCCGCGCGCCACGTCAGCGGCGTCCGCACCGACCTCCTCGCAAAGGTTGGCGATCTCGTTGATGTAGGTGACCTTCAGCGCCAGGAAGGCATTGGCGGCGTACTTGATCAGTTCGGCCGCCCGCCTGCTGGTGACCAGCAGGGGTGCGCCACGGTCGGTCAGGGGGCGGTAAAGCGCTTGCATGACAGCTTTCGCCCGCGGATCGTCGGTACCGACGACGATGCGGTCGGGCTGGAGAAAATCGGCGATGGCCGCTCCTTCCCGCAGGAACTCCGGGTTCGAGACAACCGCGATGTCCGCGCCGGGCCTTTTCGCGCGCACCAGGGCCTCGACCTCGTCGCCCGTGCCGACCGGAACGGTCGATTTCACGACGAGGGCTGCGAATCCCGACAGGTGCGCGGCCACTTCAACGGCCGCGATCATCACCTGGGTCATATCGGCATGTCCGTCGGAGAGACGTGGTGGGGTTCCGACACAGATGAAGACAGCCGCCGCGCCGGCGGCATGCGGCGCGACGTCTTCCGCGAAGCTCAGGCGGCCGGCCCGGGCCTCCTGCTCGACGATCCCGTCGAGTCCCGGCTCGAAGATCGGCATCCGTCCCTGGCGGAGCCCATCGATCCTCCCGGCATCATGGTCGATGACGACGACAACGTGCCCGAGGCTCGCGAGGCATGCGGCCGTGACGAGGCCGACATAGCCCGCGCCGATGACCATGATCCTCCGGCTTCCCTGATCCATGGCGTCGCCCCCAGCTGCCCGGGCGCTGAGTCCCGTCCGGCTTCAGCAACGATGCAGACCACCGGCAGGTGACAGGGCGACGACAGGCCCGCCTCAGGCCACCGGCGGCGGATTGCGGGTCATCATGGTGCGGCGCTGGTGCCAGTAGGGATAGGCCGGCGCAATGGCGCTGGCCTTGTCGAGCGTGGCAAGCTGCTCGGCCGTCAGCTTCAGTTCGCAGGCGGCGAGGTTGTCGCGCAACTGGGCCTCGTTGCGCGCGCCGATGACGATCGACGAGACGGTCGGGCGCGACAGGAGCCAGGCGAGGGCGACCTGCGGGATCGATCGGCCGACCTCCTTCGAAACGATCTCCAGCGCGTCGGTGACGCTGAAGAGCCTGTCCTCCGGTACAGGCCAGCTGGCATCGGTCGCGACACGGCTGTCGGGAGCCGGTGGGCGGCCGCGGCCGATCTTGCCGGTGAGCTTGGCACCGGAAAGGGGAGACCAGACCAGCGTCCCGACGTTCTGGTCCAGGCCGAGCGGCATGAGCTCCCATTCGAAGTCGCGCGCCACCAGCGTGTAGTAGGCCTGATGAGTCACCGGTCGCGGCAGGCCGTGCCGATCGGCAAGGGCCAGCATCTTCATGAGGTGCCAGCCGGAATAGTTTGAGACGCCGAAATAGCGGATCTTGCCGGCGCGGATCAGCGCATCCAGCGCCTGGAGCATCTCCTCGACGGGGGTCAGCGCATCGAAGGCATGAAGCTGGTAGAGATCGACATAATCGGTTCCGAGACGCTTCAGGCTGGCCTCGCAGGAGGCGATGATCTTCGACCGCGATGTGCCGATGTCGTTCGGGCCGGGTCCCATCGGCATGCCGGTCTTGGTGGCGACGAGGACCTGGTCCCGGCGTCCCTTGATCGCCTGGCCGAGAATTTCCTCCGACAGTCCGGTCGAGTAACCGTCGGCCGTGTCGAACATGGTGCAGCCGAGCTCGAGGCATACATCGACCAGCCGCGTCGCCTCGGCGACGTCCGTCGCGCCCCACTTGCGCAGGAACTCGCTGCCGCCACCGAAGGTGGCCGTGCCGAGCATCAGGGCGGGGATCTTGAGGCCGGAGCCTCCGAGGGTGCGGTATTCCATCACTTGGCCTCCTGCGGACGATCAGCCGTCGCCCTGCGGGGGGATAGTCGGAAGCCACAACCTGCGGTGCAAGCGCGGGGAGAGGAGGGGAGTTATGCGCGTCCGCCCGCGGCGATCTTCGGCTGCAGGATCGGTGCATGGCGCTCGCCGAGGCAGCGCATGGCGATGTCGAGGGAGGCGAGCCCGTCGACTCCGCCCGTGACCGGTGCCTTACCGGTGCGGACGGCATCCACGAAGGCGATCAGCTCGGCCCGCAGCGGCTCGGCATAGGCGACCGAGAGGTGGCGCATCGAATAGGAGCCATCCGGCTTGTAATCGAAGCACTCCGTGACCTGGCGGGTGATCAGGTCGCCGGTGATGTACTTGTTGCGGGTCGCCACATGCACCGTGCGCGCCTTGAAGGGCGTCAGCCAGTTGGTGTTGATGTGGGCGAGCACGCCCGAGGCGGTGCGGAACTGCAGGAGGGCGATGTCCTCGCGCGCCGCGTGGATCGAGTTCGTCTGCGGCTGGATCTCGGCGATCTCCGAGCCGGTGAACCAGCGGATCAGGTCGATGTCGTGGACGGCGAGGTCGATGACGACTCCGATATCGGACATGCGCGGCGGGAAGGGGCCGACGCGGGTGATCTGGATGGACAGGATGTCGTCGCCGGCGATGGCCTGGCGGATCGACTGCACCGCCGGATTGAAACGCTCGACATGGCCGATCATCAAAGTGACGCCCGCCTTTTCTGCAGCGTCGATGATGCGGCGGCCTTCCTCGACGGACTGGGCGATGGGCTTTTCCACCAGCACGTGGATTCCGCGCGCGATGGCGGCGAGGGCGATCGGCGCGTGAAGCTGGGTCGGCGCGGCGATGGTCAGGGCGTCGATGCCGGCATCCATCAGTTCGTCGAGCGATGCGAAGCCGGCGCAGTCGAGGCGGGAGGTGACGAACTCCACCTGTGCGGCATCGGGATCGGCGACGCCCACCAGCGTCACGCCCGGCAGCTCGGACAGCACACGCGCATGGTTCTTGCCCATCACGCCGAGACCGACGACCCCGACGCGAAGGGGGGCTGCGGCGAGCTGGGTCTGGGTCATGGAACGGCCTCGGGAATCGTCTGGTGCGCAGCGATGGTCGCACCCGGAGGCGGCTCCTATACGATTTCCCGCGGGGTCAGCGCAAACCTGGCGCGATCACGATGGGTGACGGGGCGTGACGCGGACGCGGAATGGGGCGGCCCGCGAGCCGCCCCTCCCGTCATCGAGATGCCGGGATCAGTCGCAGACGGTCACGCGGCGATAGATGCCGTAGGCCGGGTCGAAGCGACGGATCACGGTGCAGGCCGGGGCGACGGCTGCGCCGACACCGATGACGCCCACACCGATGTGGACATGGCGGCGGTGCCAGCCCCAGCGTCCGGGGCCTGCCCAGGCCGGGCGGATACCGGGCCGGAAGCCGTGGCGGAACGCGCCGCCATGGAAGCCGCCACGGAAGCCGCCGCCGTGGAACCCGCCGCGGAACCCCCCGCCGTGGAAGCCGCCGCCGCCGCGGAACCCGCGGGCCTCGGCATCGGTGGTGGCGAAGGTGACGGAGCCGGCGAGCGCGAGAGCGGCGACGGCGAGCACTTTGGTGGTCATGCTGGTCATGGAACTCTCCTTCGAGTTTTTCGGAAGCCCGATCGCTTCCCGATGACCAGACCGTGCCAGAGGTCGCTTTCCGCCGATGTGATCGCCGTCACGGAATTGGCGATCCCGGAACGATGCACTCCTCCTAGCGGCGCCAGCCGGCGAGGGCGGTCGCCGCACCCTGCCGGCGGGCGAGGTCAGCGACGTTGGAGGAGACGATGCGCTGCCCGAGCGGAAAGACGGAAGCTGCCGCGAGCTTCAGGTGCGCCCAGCCGAAGGGGATGCCGATGATCGTGACGAAGCAGGCGACCGCCGCGACCACATGGATCACCAGCAGCACGATGCCGAGGGGAATGAGCCAGACGATGTTGCCGATGAAGCGCAGCACACCCATCGCGCCCTGCGGGCGGCCGGTGAGGTCGCTGACCTGCACCACCTCGCGACCGAAGGGCCAGAGCGTATAGGAGCCGATGCGGAAGCAGGCGAAGGCCCAGGGCAGGCCGACGATGGTGATGGCGGCGATGATGCCGGCGAGAAACCAGGCGAGACCCGCGACCAGGCCGCCGAGAACGAACCAGAGGATGTTGAGAAGCAGGCGAAGCGGGCCCATCGCGTATCGATTCCGATCAGGAGGCAGGGTACGCGTGATATAGGTGCGCGCCTGCCGCCGCGCATGGGCGCGATAGTCCCTTTCGTGGCCATTTTGGTCGATTGTGCGAGGCGGTCTCAGGCCTGACGGCTCGTCGTCTCCGGCGCGAAGTGGGCGATGGCGGCCTCGATGTCGAGGCTGGAGACATCGAGGTCGCGGATATCGATCATGAACTCGGTGCTGTCCGCGAACTGCCGCAGGCCGCGATCCCATTGCCCTTCCCGAGGCCCGTATGTCGCCGCTGCCGGGACGTCGATCGCGAGCATATCCGCCCGCTCATGCGTTCGGACGATCCTGGCGCTGGCGATGGCGTCCCACGGTACCCTGTGGACGAAGTACTCTGGCATCAGCATTCCCGAGGCGTCGATGACGAGCTGAGGGCCGGGTGCATTCTGGACCCGTCGTTGCCCGCGATGGAGAAAGACCATCAGGACAAGGCAGCCTGCCAGACCGATGGCGATCTCGTGAACCTCGGCCTGCCGCCATGCGAGGAAAGCCAGCATGGCAAGGCCGATCACGTAGATGTAGGCCCATTGCTCGGACCGCTTGCGGTCGAAGCGGCCGACAAGCGGGGCTCTGGAGCCTTGCGACATGGCATCATCCATCGGAAGAGGCTTCGCGTCAGGCGATTGTGTTTCCATCCGGCAGGACGGGCAAGGGGAGACACTCGTTGGACACCCGGCGCCGCCCGCCTTAAACACGTCGGGAAAGACATTCGGGAGACGACGCATGCCGGCCATCGCCGACCTCAAGGTCAAGCTCTACACCGACGGGGCCGAGAAGGCCTCCATCGTCGAGATGGCCAAGAAGCCTTGGATCCAGGGCTTCACCACCAATCCCTCGCTCCTGAAGAAGGCCGGCGTCTCGGACTATGCGGCCTATGCGAAGGATCTCGTCGCGGCCGTGCCGGACCACCACATTTCCTTCGAGGTGTTCTCCGACGACCTCAAGGAAATGGAGGCGCAGGCCCGCGTCATCGCCACCTGGGGCAGGAACGTCTACGTCAAGCTGCCGGTGACCAACTCCAAGGGGGAGCCGCTCTACGACATGATCCGCAAGCTCTCCCGCGAGGGCGTGAAGATCAATTTCACCGCGCTCTACACGGAGGCGCAGATCAAGGCCTCGGTCGAGGCGCTTCGGGGCGGCGCGCCGTCCATCGTCTCGGTCTTCGCCGGTCGCCTCGGCGATGCCGGCCATGACTACATGCCGGTGATGAAGTATGCCGTCGGCCTTGCCCGCGGTACCGACACGGTGGAGGTGATCTGGGCCTCGACCCGCGAGGTGTGGAACGTCATCGAGGCCGACCGCATCGGCTGCCACATCATCACCGCCCCCGCCGATATCCTGAAGAAGCTGGAGGGCCTCGGACGCGCGCCGGAGGACATCTCGCTCGACACGGTGAAGGGCTTCGTGGCGGACGCCAAGGCGGCGGGCCTGACCCTCGACGCGTGAGGCCGGCCCCGCCGAATGGCAGGCCTTGAGTGGCGCGGCTGGCCGGTGCCAGATGATCGCCATGACCAGAGCGACGCATCCGGACGCGATTCCGGCGGGCTACAAGAGGATGGGCGAGACCGAGGGCTTCATCGGCCTCGCCGGTCCCTACTACTGGCGCGACGACGGAGCCGGGGCGGTCGAGTACGGCTTCCGTGCGGAGGCCCGGCACGGAAATCCGAACGGCGTCCTGCATGGCGGCTCGCTGACGACCTTCATGGACACGGTTCTCGGCTACGAGGTGATCCGCGTCACCGGGCGGCGCTGCGCCACGATCTCCCTGAACACGGAGTTCCTCGCCGGCGGCCGGGCCGGCGACTGGATCACCGGCAAGGTCCGCATTCGCAAGCTCACCGGCTCCATGGCCTTCCTTGATGGCGAGGTCTGGGCCGACGACGTCCTGGTGGTGCTGAACACCGCGATCTTCCGGCTGTTCAGGCACGAGGGCGTGCCCCATGCCGTGCCCGACGGCCCGGCCGCCCCGTCCGCCAGCTGAGCCGAAGCCGAATCGCTTCGCCTGCGCTAGACCTTCGTTTCGTCAGAATGCGCGGCTAGCCGTCACGCTGCCTCGTGCCCTTTCCGGCGCGTCCCGCGCTTGTCTCCAGGGATTGCCTCGTCCGTGATCAAGAACATCTTCTCGGTCTCGGCCCTGACGCTCCTGAGCCGCCTCTTCGGTTTCGTTCGCGATCTCATGTTTGCGGCCGTGCTTGGAGCAGGCCCGCTGGCGGACGCCTTCTTCGTCGCCTTTCGCATCCCCAACCAGTTCCGGGCCATCTTCGCCGAGGGCGCCTTCTCGGCCGCCTTCGTCCCCGGCTTCGCAAAGGTCGCGGCCGAGCGCGGGCAGAACGCCGCGCTGGTCTTCGCCGACCGCATCTTCGCCTTCCTGCTGATCGCCCAGCTCGTGCTGCTGGCTGTCGCCATCGTCTTCATGCCGACCGTGGTGGGCCTGATGGCGCCCGGCTTCGCCGATGATCCCGTGCGCTTCCCGGCCGCGGTGGAGCTCACCCGCATCACCTTTCCCTATCTGGCGCTGGTTTCGCTGGTCATCCTGCTCAGCGGGGTCTTGAACGCCGTCGGACGCTTCGCCGCGGCGGCGGCGACACAGGTGGTGCTCAGCGTCGGCATCATCGGCGCGCTGCTGCTGGCCGGCAATTTCCGGACGCCGGCCCATGCGGCGGCCTGGGGCATCATCGTCGCGGGGTTGCTGCAGTTCCTCGTCGTCGCGGGCGACGCGCTGCGCGCCAACGTCATGGTAGAACTGAGGGCGCCGAAGGTGACGCCCGAGGTGAAGCGGTTCTGGAAGACCTTCGTACCGGCGACCCTCGGCTCGGCGGGAACCCAGATCGCCGTGCTCGCCGATACGGTTGTGGCGAGCTATCTCGTCGCGGGATCTGTCTCCTGGCTCTACTATGCCGACCGGCTGAACCAGCTTCCCCTGGGGGTCATCTCCATCGCCGTCGGAACAGTGCTTCTGTCCGAAATGAGCCGGCGCGTGGCCGCCGGAGACGAGATCGGTGCCCGCACCGCCCAGCTTCGGGCCATCGAACTGACCCTCGTCTTCACCCTGCCGGCCGTCGCCGCCTTCGTCATCGTGCCCGATACCATCATGAAGGCGCTGTTCATGCGGGGCGCCTTCTCGGAGAACGACGCACTGCAGTCGGCCAAGGCGCTCGCCGCCTACGGTGCCGGGCTCGCGGCGCTGGTGCTCATCCGGCCACTCACCGTGACCTTCCACTCGCGCGGGGACACGACGACGCCGGTGATCGCCGTGGCTGTGGCGATCGCCGTCAATGTCGCGCTCAAGTTCGCGCTCATGGCGCCGCTCGGTCATGTGGGTCTCGCAACGGCAACCAGCGTGGGGGCGTGGATCAACCTGTCGCTGCTCGTCGTCTTTGCCCGCCGCAAAGGCCTCTTCACACTGGACGAGCGGGCGCGACGGGTGCTTCCGAAGCTGCTGGCGTCCTTCGCGGTTCTGGCGATCACGCTGGTCGGCATGGTCTTCGCCCTTCGCAGCTTCGCCGGCAGCCTCAACGAGAAGATCGCGCTGGCGGCGCTGATGGCGACTGGCGGGGCCTCCTATGGCGTCACCCTCATCCTCCTGTTCGGCAAGGAGTTCGTCGGCGACCTCAAGCGCCTCAGGCGCGGCATCGGCGGTTGATGCAGAGCCTGAACCTGTTGGTCATCGATTGCGACACAGACTGCATCCTGCCGCGTGGATGGGCCTCGGGGCTGGAGGAGTATCGCAGCAGTGTCCGACCTTCTCGAACTGATTTTCAGCGAGCCGAAGCTGCTGCTGATCCTTGTCCTGTCCGTCGCGCTCGGCTGGGCCGTCGGAAGCTATTTCGGGCTGACTGCGGGCCTTGTCGCGTTCGCCGTCAGCTTCATCGGCCTCGGCGTCTTCACGATGGTCCGGGCCTGGTCCAGGTCGCGCTGAGGCGTCAGCCCTGCGGTGTCGAGACCGTGCGCTGGCGGGCGCGCTCGAGGCCGAGCTTCTGTTCGCGCCAGATCACGAAGATGCCGGAGGCGACGACGATCGAGCCACCGGTGATGACGTAGACGCTCGGCAGGTCGGCGAAGACGAGGTAGCCGATGATGACCGCCCAGATCATCGAGAAATAGTCGAAGGGCGCGATCAGCGAGGTGTCGGCGTAGCGGTAGCTCAGCGTCAGGAAGATCTGCCCGAGGCCGCCGGTCACCCCCACCATGACGAGCAGGAAGGCCTGCAGTGGCGTCGGTACGATCCACTGGCCGATGAACGGCACGACATGCCCCAGAGGCCATGTGAGCAGGGCGAGGCTCGCGCAGAGGGCCATGAAGGTGAAGACGATGGCCGCCGTCGTTTCAGTGTTGACGAGCTTGCGCACCTGGATGGTGGCGAAGGCGGCGCAGATGGCACCGCCCAGCGAGAACAGCGCCCCGGTGCGCTGGCTATCGGGACGGCCGCCCATGGCGCCGACGTCGAGATGCGGCCAGAGGATGACAACGACGCCGACGAAACCGACCGCGACCGCCGTCCAGCGATAGATGCGCACCTGCTCGCCGAGAATGAAATAGGCGAGCGGCACGACCATCAGCGGGGCCGCGTAGCTGATGGCGGTGGAATCGGCGAGCGGCAGCATGGTCAGGCCGACGAAGCCGGAAAACATTCCCGTCGCGCCGATGGCGCCGCGCTTCATGTGCGAGAGGAAGCTCACATAGCGAAAGGCGTCCATGATCTCATGGCGCCAGGCGAGCATGATGAAGAGCGGGATCAGCGCGAAGAAGGAGCGGCAGAACACCACCTCGCCGACCGGGATTTCCTTGCCGGCCACGCGCACCAGCGTCGACATGGAGGTGAAGGCCACCGTCGACATCAGCTTGAAGAGAATTCCCGTGGCGGCGCGGGAGAGGACGGGCATGAGGGGGCTGGATGCCGATGATGTGAGCGGGACTCCCTTTGAACCATGGGCCTGCCGATTTGGGGAGCGCCAATGCTGCACGCATGGTCTGCGGCCGTGCCCCGGCTCGGGCGCGACAGGGCCTTGCTGCCGCCGCCATCGGGCGGGTTGGCGACCGTGTCACGCCTGCGCGGTCGTCAAGGGACTTCCCGAGGGAGCGTTGCACAGTCTGGCGTCGTCGATAAGGTCACCTCACCACCCTGCAAGAGGTGGTGCCACTCACTTCCACGATGTCACGGGACCCCCACATGGACAGCCTCAATCCCACTCTCAATGCCTGGGCACCGCGCGTGCTCTCGGTGCTGCGCATCATGTTCGCGCTGGTGCTCCTGCAGCACGCCTTCGTGAAGCTGTTCGGCTTCCCGATGAGCGTCAATTTCGCGCCCGTCGGCTCGCTGCCGTGGATCGCCGCCATCATCGAACTGGTGACCGGGCTGTTGATTCTGGCGGGTTTTCTCACCCGTCCAGCGGCATTCGTCCTCGCCGGCACCATGGCGGCCGCCTATTTCATCGGCCATGCCGGCCGCGGCTTCTACCCCATCCAGAACGGCGGCAACCTCGCCATCATGTACTGCTTCACGGCGCTCTACCTGGTCTTCGCAGGCCCGGGCCCCTGGAGTGTTGACGCCCAGCGTTCGAACAATCCCTGACGCTGATCCGTCACTCCGCGTGACGGTCCCGGCCGCGAGTCGCAGTTGTGGCTCGCGGCCTTTTTTGCGTGGATGCGCAGGCGGTTACTGCCAAGTAACCGGCGCTTGGCAGCGCGATTTCCCCACACAACATCACGGTCCGACATCACGGCTGCGTGATGGAACTGGGTCTTCTGTCAGCGCCGGGCCGGGGCGCGGCCCTCGCGTGCGGGCAGGCTCTTCAGATAGGCCGCGATGGCGGCGCGGTCGGCGTCGGTGAGCTGCGAGGTGTTGCGGATGACAGAAGCCATGGCGCCGCCGGTGGAGTCGCCGCCGGGCGTGAAGCCGTCTGCGAGGAACGAGGCGATCTCGTCCGCCGACCAGGACGCGAGCCCGTCGCGGTGCGGCGTGATATTGGGCACCCAGCCGGCGCCTTCGGCGTTCGGGCCCCCGGAGAAGCGCCGGTCGGCGACGATGGCGCCGGTGAAGGCGCGGGGAGAATGGCACTCAGCGCAGTGACCGGGGCCTTCGACGAGATAGGCACCGCGGTTCCATTCCGCCGACTTCGACGGGTCGGGCCGGAAGGGCTGGCCGTCGAGGAACGCGAATTTCCACAGTCCGAGGCCGCGCCGCACCGTGAAGGGGAAGGGCAGGTCGTGGGGGCGGTTCGCCGTCTCATCGACGGGAAGTGTCCTGATGTAGGCGAAGAGATCGCGGACGTCCGCGACCGTCATGCGCTGGTAGGACGTATAGGGAAAGGCCGGGTAGTAGTGCTCGCCGGATGGCGATACGCCCTTGAGCATGGCGTTCGCGAAGTCGGCTTCCGACCAGCGTCCGATGCCGCGGTCCGGATGAGGCGAGATGTTGGGCGCGTAGAACGTTCCGAAGGGCGACTTCAGGCCGTGACCACCGCCCAGGCGAGTCCGGTCCTGCTGGCCCTCTGTGACGTGGCAGGAGGCGCAACCGGCTGCGGCGAATACCAGCTTGCCATTCTCGGCGTTGGCGGCGGGGCCGGCGAGGACGGTTGGTGCGATGCGCGAGGGTGCCGTCAGCCACCAGAACGCAGCGCCTCCGATGATCGCGAGGGCCGCCAGCAGTACCAACAGCCGCCTGACCATGCCTTGTCCTTCTCAGTTGGTGGACCGGCGCGCGATCCCCGCAAGGCCGCGCGCCGTCCGTTCGCCCGCTCAGTTGCGGCGCGCGCGATAGGTCTCGTGGCAGGAACCGCAGTTCTTGGTCACCTCGCCGAAGGCGGCCTGAAAGGTCGCGAGATCGGTCACCTTGGCGCCTTCGGTGCGCGCATCTGCGCCCCACTTGGCGACGCGGGCCGTGAAGTCGGCGCGGTTCGTCCAGATGGCGGGGAGGGCGGCGGTTTCGCCACCGGTCTGGCTGCCTTCGGGGAAGAGGTTGCCATAGGTCGCGGCAGCCTGCTCGTAGCTGGCGAAGATGGCCCGGGCCTGGGCGAGGTCGAAGGGCGCCTGGCCACGTGCCATGCGGGCGCCGAGGCCAGTCTGCTGGCCGACTGCCTTCATCGATTCCTTGCGGGCGGCGATCGGGTCGCCGCCCTGAGCCGTGACGGCGAGAGTTCCGATGGCCAGCGCGGCGGCGGCGAGGATGAAACGCTTCATGAAATTCCCCCTGGGGTCCTGTGCGGACGATTGGGTCGGCGAAGACCGACTTGAATCATTCCACACTGGGAGCTTGCCCCTTGGGTATCCCTCAATTGCACAAGAGAGATCACGGCTGCGTTATCGAAGTTACGTAAATTGCAAAATTGCAAGAGAACATTTGCCTTGATGCAAAATGAGGCAGGCCGAACAGCCAGCGGAGCGGTCCCCGCTGGCGTCGACTGGTCCGCTCACGCCGCTTTCGCAGCCTTGGCATCCTGGATCGTCTGCCAGACAAGGGCAGGCGTCGCCGGCATGTCGATCTCCTTGACGCCGTAGGCGCGCCAGAGTGCATCGACCACCGCGTTCATCACCGAGGGGCAGGCGCCGATGGTGCCGGCCTCGCCCGCCCCCTTGATGCCGAGCAGGTTCGTCACGCAGGGGACATTGCGCGTCTCGAAGTGGAAGTTGGGGATGTGGTCGGCCCGCGGCATGGCGTAGTCCATGAACGAGGCGGTGAGCAGCTGGCCGCTCTCCTTGTCATAGACGGTGCGCTCCAGCAGAGCCTGGCCGATACCCTGGACGATGCCGCCATGGACCTGGCCCGCGAGCAGCGTCGGGTTGATGGTGACGCCGAAGTCATCGACGATCGTGTAGGCGACGATCTCGGTCGCGCCGGTGTCGGGGTCGATCTCCACCTCGCAGATGTGCGTGCCATTCGGAAAGGTCGGCTCCGGCGGGCGCCAGGTGCCGTGGCTCTTCAGCTTGTCCTCGGCGCCAGGGAGGCTGGCGATCTTCTCATAGGAGATCGCCTTGTCCGTGCCGACCACCCGGACGTTGCCGCCGACGATCTCGACGTCGGCGACGCCGACCTCCATCTCGGTCGCCGCCATCTCCTTGATGACGTCGGCAGGGCCCGCGCGCCGACATCCACCGCCGCCCCGCCGACCGGCAGGGAGCGCGAGCCGCCGGTGCCCGTGCCCGTCGGGATGAGGGCGGTGTCACCCTGGATGACGTTGATCTTGTCGATCGGGATGTCGAGGTGCTGGGAGGCGAGCTGGGCATAGGCCGTCTTGTGGCCCTGGCCGTTGGACTGGGTGCCGATCTTGATCGTCACCGTGCCGTCCTTCTCGAGGCTCATCCACGCGTTCTCGGGGGCGCCGCCGCCGCAGGCCTCGATATAGGTGGCCATGCCGATGCCGCGAATCTTGCCGGCCTTCTTCGCCGCCTTCAGCCGGTCCTTGAACGCGTCCCAGCCCGCGACCTCCATGGCCCGGGTCATGTGGCCGTCGAACTCGCCGGAATCATAGGTACGCCCCACCGGCGTCGCCCAGGGGAACTGGTCGGGCTGGATGAAGTTGCGCCGACGCACCTCGGCCGGTGACATGCCGGTCTCGATGGCGATGCGGTCCATCAGGCGCTCGATGAGATAGGCCGCCTCGGGCCGGCCGGCGCCGCGATAGGCGTCCACCGGCACAGTGTTGGTGTAGGCGTATTTCAGCCGGACATGCATGGCCGGAAAGGCGTAGACGCCGGCCAGCATCAGCGCGCCGACATAGGGGATGAAGGTCGCGTACTGCGACAGGTAGGCGCCCATGTCGGCGACGGTGTCGACCTTCACGGCGAGCACCTTGCCCCGCTTGTCCAGCGCGGCCGTTGCGGTGGAGACGTTGTCGCGGCCCTGCGAGCAGTTGACGAAATGGTCGCCGCGCTCCTGCACCCAGTGCGACGGGCTTCAGCTCGCTGCGCCGCCGCCATGCAGCGGATACTCGCGGAGACATGAAGGTCTTGGTGCCGAAGCCGCCGCCGACATCCGGCGTGATGACGCGGATCTTCTCCTTCGGCATGTTGAAAATCTTGGTCGCCAGCGTGTTCTGGATGCCGTGCGAACCCTGGCTGCCCATGGTCAGGGTGAAGCCCTTGGTCTTCGTATCGTACTCGGCGAGGCAGCCGCGCGTCTCCATGTAATTGGTGATCAGGCGGTTGTTGACGATGGTCAGAGATACCGTGCGGTGGGCCTTGGCGAAGGCCTTCGCGGTGGCCTCGGCCTCGCCCAGATGCACCTCGCCGCAGAGGTTGCCGGGGATGTCCGGCCAGACCTGCGGCGCGCCCTTCTGCAGGGCATCCACCGCGTCGATGATCGGTTCGCGCTGCGTCCACTCGATCTCGATGGCCTCGGCGGCGTCCTTGGCGCGGTCCAGCGTGTCGGCGACCACGAAGGCGATGCCGTCGCCGACATGGCGGGCGGTTTTCGAGCAGAGGACCTCCCAGGGCGGGTTGGGGATCGGGTTCACCGAAGGAACCTGCGACAGGCAGGGCAGGTTGCCGACGCCCTCGAGGTCGCCATGGGTGAAGACCGCCTTGACCCCCTTCATGCCACGGGCGGCGCTCGTGTCCTTGATGACGAAGTCGGCGAAGGCGAAGGGCGAGCGCAGGACGTAGCCGACGAGGGCGCCATCGGGAACGAGGTCGGAGACGAAACGTCCCTCGCCCTTGATCAGCGGCGCGTCCTCGACCCGGCTCAATGCCTGGCCCATTCCGAATTTCGTCGGCGTCATGTCGTGTGCTCCGGGGAACTCAAACGCAAGAATGGAACGCTTCAAGGCTGTGAGGCAAGCCTCGGTGACCGCAGGGGCGCAATGCGGCCGGAACTGGCTTCGACCGGCCGAAAGGGCGTAGATGGGGCATTGCGACGCGACGGACCATGGCCAGTGAACCAGCCCGACGACAAATCCCCGACACATCCGGCGATCTATCTCGGCATCGCCTTCTGCCTCGTGTCCGTCGTCTGGTGGTTCGCCTACTATGCCCAGTATGGCGGCGCCCTCGGCCTCCTGAACCTCAAGCTCGCCTGCATCGGCTTCGCGACGCCGGAATGTGCCTTCTTCCAGGCCAATATCCGCGGCGCGATCCCGCGCTATGTGCCCGTGCTCTGGTATGCGGGCATGGTGACGCTCGCCTTCGGCGTCTGGCAGGTCTGGCTGCAGCGCGGCAAGTGAACGCGCTACTCAGAAGGCCTTGAAGGTGATGATGGTGTGGGTGTCCTGGATGCCCGGAATGAGCTGCACCTGCTCGTTGACGAAGTGGCCGATGTCGGTGCCCGGCTCGACATAGAACTTCACCAGCAGATCGAAATTGCCGGCCGTCGAGTAGATCTCGGAGGCGATCTCGCGGTCGGCGAGGGCGGCGGCGACCTGGTAGGCCTTGCCGAGCTGGCATTTGATCTGGACGAAGAAGGCGATCATGGGGACCCTCGCGGCGCGCAAGGTCTCTCCCATGCCATCAAAGGCCGTGCGCGTCATCCCCTGCGACAGCGTCGCCGCATTTTCCTCATGACCGTCGCGCTTCAGGCAACCTTGCGGGCCGGGGTGTCATGGCCTAACTGTGGGCCACTGTCTCGTCGGGGTGCCCTTATCGGGCTGAGAGGTCTTCGTGGCCAACCCGTCGTACCTGAACCGGGTCATGCCGGCGGAGGAAACCGAGATGCACGCGACGAACCCCGCGAGGGGGCGCTGACATGCCCGCAAGACTGACCCTGGTGGCGGGCGAGATTCTCGCCGTGCTTCGTGCGCGCCGCCCGCGCATCCACTGCATCACCAATTCGGTCGCGCAGGCCTATACGGCCAATGCGCTTCTGGCGATCGGTGCCGTGCCCTCCATGACGACCTCGCCTGACGAGATCGCAGCATTCGCAGGAAGCGCGGACGCCTTGCTCGTCAATCTCGGGACACTGGAGCCTGAACGCCGCGCGGTGATCCGCACCGCCATCGAGGCGGCCGCGGCCCATGATCGCCCCTGGCTTCTCGACCCTGTCTTCATCGACAGGGCGCCGACCCGCGCCTCCTTCGCGCAGGACCTCGCAACCCTCGGGCCGGCTCACATTCGCGGCAATGCTGGCGAGATCGCGGCACTGGCGCCGGGCGAGGACCTGCGCGCTCTGGCGGCGCGCCTCGAAACCGTGGTCGCCGCCACGGGTGAGACCGATGTCGTCACCAATGGCGAACGGCTCGTCGGCATCGCCAACGGCGATCCGCTGATGGCCCGGGTGACCGCCATGGGCTGCGCCGGAGCGGCCATCACTGCTGCCTTCCTCGCCGTCGCGGAGAACCACTTCGAGGCTGCCGGCGCCGCAATGCTCGCCCTCGGCGTCGCGGGCGAGATCGCCGCGGAGACAGCGCGCGGTCCCGGGAGCTTCGCGACCGCCTATCTCGATGCGCTCTACGCCCTCGAGGCGCCGGAGCTGGCGGCCCGTGCGCGCATCGACACCTCGTTTGCCGGAGGCACGCCATGACCGCCATTGCCGTCACCATCGCAGGCTCGGATTCCGGCGGCGGCGCCGGCATCCAGGCTGACCTCAAGACCTTCTCGGCGCTCGGCGTCTATGGCGCGAGCGTCGTCACGGCGTTGACCGCACAGAACACCCGCGGCGTGCAGGCGATCCACGACGTGCCGGCCGAATTCATCGCCGCGCAGATCGATTCGGTCTTCTCCGACCTTGCCGTGTCGGCGACAAAGATCGGCATGCTGTCGCAGGTTCCGGTGATCGAGGCGGTGGCCTCGGGGCTCGACAGGCACAAGGTTGGCAATGTCGTGCTCGATCCGGTGATGGTGGCGACCTCCGGCGACCGTCTTCTGAACCCCGGCGCAGTTTCGGCGCTCAGGCGCCTGCTGTTTCCCCGCGCCGCGCTTGTCACCCCCAACCTGCTCGAGGCCGCGGCGCTGCTCGACCAGCCGGTGGCGATGGGCGAGGACGACATGCTGGCCCAGGGCTGTCTCGAGGCGAGGGCCCGCGCTGTCCTCAAGAAGGGCGGGCATGGCACCGGCGACACCAGCCTCGATCTCCTCGTGTCACCGGAAGGCGTGGTCCGGCTCGAGGCCCCGCGCATCGATACGCTGAATACCCACGGTACCGGCTGCACGCTCTCCTCGGCGATTGCCGCGGGTCTCGCCAAGGGCTTTCCTCTCGGCCAGGCCGTCAGCGAGGCGAAGGACTACGTGACGGCCGCGATCGCCGCCTCCGGCCGCCTGTCGATCGGCAAGGGACACGGCCCGACCCATCATTTCCATGCGTGGTGGTGACATGACCCCCGATCGTCGCACGACCCTTGCCGCCGGCCTTGCCGGCCTTCTCGCCGCCCCGGGGGTCGCCCGGGCCCAGACGCCGCTGCGCTGGCGCATGGTCACGTCCTGGCCGAAGACGCTGCCGGGACCGGCCTTCTCGGCCCAGCGCATTGCCGACCGGATCAGGCTCCTGTCGGGCGGGCGCATCGAGGTGCAGGTCTTCGCCGCCGGCGAGGTGGTTCCGGCCTTTGCCGTGCACGAGGCGGTGGGTAACGCCACTGTCGAACTCGGTCACACGGCGTCGTTTTTCGGCATCGGCCGCGAGCCGGCGCTGGCCTTCTTCACCGCCATTCCCTTCGGCTTCACACCGCCGGAGCACAACGCCTGGATCCTGAGGGGCGGTGGCCAGGCGCTGTGGGATGAGACCTCGGCCCGGTTCGGCGTGAAGCCGTTCCTCGGGGGCAATACCGGCGTCTCCATGGGCGGCTGGTTTCGCAAGGAGCTTCAGTCCGCCGACGACGTGAAGGGACTGACCATCCGGATGGTCGGCCTCGGAGCCGAACTGTTCCAGCGTCTGGGCGCCACCGCGATCGCCATCCCGCCGGGCGACATCTATCCGGCGCTCGAGCGCGGCGCGATCGACGGGGCCGAGTTCACCTCGCCGGGCTCCGACATCCAGCTCGGCCTCTGGCGGGTCGCACCTTTCTACTATGCGCCCGGCTTCAACAAGCCGAACGGATCGAGCGAGTTCGTCGTCAACAAGGCGCTCTGGGAGGGCCTGCCCGAGGACCTCAAGGGGGTCATTCAGGCTGCGAGCGAGGCCGAGCAGGCCGTGGCGCTCGCCGAGATCGAGATGCTCAACATGGAGGCGCTCGCGACCCTGGTCTCGGCGCATGGGGTGAAGCTGCGCGGCTTCCCCACGGCGATGATCCAGCAGGCCAAGCGCCATGCCGGCGAACTCCTGCGTGATCTTGCGACGCGCAGCGCGATGGCTGGCAAGGTGGGTGCAGGTTATGCCGCCTTCCAGGCGCGCATCGGGCCCTGGACGCGTGTTTCGACCCATGCCGCGCTGGGTGCGCGCGAAGTCTAGGCCGTTGCAACCGGGGCCAGTCGAGCCTCTTGCCTTGCACCGCAGTGAGGGGGTCCGTATGATCGTTTCAACGAACGATCGTTCGACACAACGCCCGAGACGAACGCCTGCCGATGGCCGACCGCGACCCCAAGAAGATCGAGATGGATGCCGGTGCGCACGTGCTGTCGGGCAATCTCGGCAAGACCGTGCAGCGCCTGCGCAAGGCCTACAACCTGTCACTCTCGGAGTTGTCCGAGCAGTCGGGCGTCGCCAAATCGATCATCAGCCAGATCGAGCGCAATGAGACCAATCCGACGCTCGCGACGATCTGGCGCCTGAGCCAGGCCCTCGACGTATCGATCGAGCGGGTGCTCGCGACGGCGACGGAAGAGCCGTTTCTCGAGAAGCTGTCGCGTGCCGACACGCCGCTGCTGGTTTCCGACGACGGCAAGTGCCGGCTGTCGATCATCGGCTGGATCAAGACCGTCGAGTGGCTGCAGTGGTACGATTTCCAGTGCGATCCCGGCGGTGTCCTCGAGAGTGAGGGGCACCAGCGGGGCTCCATCGAGAGCCTGTCGGTTCTGTCGGGTGAACTGCAGGTCGAGGTCGGCGACCGTGTCGAGACGGTGGGTGCCGGCGAGAGCGCACGCTATCGCTGCGACGGCCGGCACGTCATCCGCAATGTCGGCGACCAGACAGCGCACGCGACCATGGTGTGCATCCTCAAGGCCGCCGTGATGGAGTGAGGCGCCCACACCGCAGAGGTTTCCGCGCCTTCCGAGGTGTTGTTGGCAAGTCCCTGGCGAGGAATCGGAAACCCGCTTCGTCCTGAGGTGGAGAGTCAGGGTGATGATGTTCTGATTCAGCCTCGCCCGCGCCGCCGCTCTCCGCCGACAATCGCCACGGCGATCCCGGCAAGGATCGTCGTGGATGCGAGGATGATCCGCGCCGTCAGCGGCTCGCCGATGAACAGGACTGCGCCGGCTGCGGCGATGGCCGGCACGGTGAGTTGCACCGAGGCGGCGGTGACGCGCGACAGGGCGGGGAGCACCGCGTACCAGACCGCGTAGCCGAGCCCGGAGGCGACAGCTCCGGACAGGACGGCATAGGCGAGGCCAGCTGCTCCGGGCGGGTGACCCATCCAGCCCCAGGCGATGAGCAGGACCGCCACCGGCAGGCAGCGGATGAAATTGCCGGCTGTGTCGGCCAGAGGGTCGGACGAGCCGCGGCCAAGCAGCGAATAGGCCGCCCAGCAGAGCCCCGCGAAGGCCATGAGGACGACACCTGCCGGAGAGGGTGCGGCCACCCCGGGCGAGACCAGCCAGACGAGGGCGGCAAAGGCGGCTGCAAGCCCGGCCCATTCGATCAGGCCGGGACGGTCGCCTGCGACGAGGGCACGGGCGATCATGCCGAACTGCACCGCGCCGAAGAGGACGATGGCGCCGACCGCGGCGCCGAGCCAGACATAGGCGATGGAGAAGGCGAGGGCGTAGCCGAAGAGGGCGGCACCCTGGGTCCAGCTGCCGCCGACTGTCGCACTTCCGTCACGACGGCCGACGAGCCGCGTCAACAGGAACAGCACGACGGCGCCCGAGGCGAGCCTCCAGCCGGTGTATCCGAGATCGTCGATGGTGGAACCGGCGAGGGCAAGCCTCGCCAGCACGGAGTTGGCTGCGAAGGCGACCATCGCCGTCGCCGTCAGGGCGATGGTTCTCAGCATGGCGGCGAGCCTTGGAGTCAACGGGACGAGGTGCGGGCGGGCCAAAGGCGTCGCCCGCCCTGCCGCCTCACGCCCAGGCGATGACCTTCTGCTTCTGCTCGCCGAGGCCCTCGATGCCGAGCGTCATGACGTCGCCCGCCTTGAGGAACTTCGGCGGCTTCATGCCGAGGCCGACGCCGGGCGGGGTGCCGGTGGTGATGACGTCACCCGGCTCCAGCACCATGAACTCTGAGATGTAGGAGACGATGGTCTTCACGTCGAAGATCATGGTCTTGGTCGAGCCGGTCTGCATCCGCTCGCCATTCACGTCGAGCCACATGCCGAGCTTCTGCACGTCCTTGATCTCGTCCTTGGTGACGAGCCACGGGCCGAGCGGCCCGAAGGTCTCGCAGCCCTTGCCCTTCATCCACTGGCCGCCGCGCTCGATCTGGAACTCGCGCTCGGAGACGTCGTTGCAGACGCAGAAGCCGGCGACGACGGACAGGGCATCCTTCTTGGAGACGTAGC
The DNA here is from genome assembly GCA_965284145.1 of Phreatobacter sp. GTDB lineage: Bacteria > Pseudomonadota > Alphaproteobacteria > Rhizobiales > Phreatobacteraceae > Phreatobacter. The sequence goes on along the minus strand of CBDIRH010000002.1, from coordinate 1,531,744 downwards.
GGGCGCGCTCGCCGATGACGATGGCGAGTTCGATCTCCCAGTCGGTCTTCACCGACTTCTTCGGCAGCATCACGTCGTCGTTGGGGCCGACGATGCAGGAGCGGGCCTTGTTGAAGAGGATCGGCTCGGTCGGAATGGCAGCGCCGGTCTCGGCGGCATGGTCGGCATAGTTGAGGCCGACGGCGATGAAGTTGCCGACGTCACCGACGCAGGGCCCGAGACGCGGCTTGCCCTTCACCAGCGGCAGCTTCTGCCAGTTGGCCTTGGCGATCTTGGCGAGGCCCTTGGCGGAGAGGGCGGCGCCGGCGATGTCGGGCACGACACCGGAGAGGTCGCGGATCTTGCCTTCGGGGTCGATCAGGCCGGGCTTTTCCTTGCCCTTGGCGCCATAGCGAACGAGTTTCACGACTTCCCCTCCCATTGTTGTTGAAGCGTCGTTGGGAGGGATGATGACCGCGTCTTCAAACGTTTCGCAAGGGCATGGCGCGCATGGAAGGGCGGCGCGGGAAGGGGCGGCGACTTCTGTCTGGTACGCAACGCCATGCGCATCTGTCTTAGCCGACGTTACGGAAACACAAGCATTGTTTGTAGTTCATTAATGTTCGCCACCGTACACAAAGTCGGGGGAAATTCTCATGAACAAGTTCAGTCTGCGGATCAAGGTGACGACCGCTGCGGTGACGCTTTGCATGGTCGTGGCCGTCGCGACCGGTCTCTTGGCCTTGTGGTCGACATGGCGCGACGCGATCTCCGACGAGCGTATTCAGCTCGAGCGCGGTGCGGCACTCGCAGTCCGCTCGCTCGAGGATATCGGCCGCAGGATGGGCGGACACACGGCCCTTGTGGCGGCCAATCCGCAGGTCCAGTCGGCCGTCGCTTCTGGCGACCGCGCCCAGATGGAGCGGACCGTCGGCGATCTCATGAAGACGCTGATGTCCGCCGATCCCTCAGTCGCTACCCTCGAGATGGCAGGGCGGGACGGGAGGTGCTCATTCGCGGCCACAATCCCACCCGACATGGTGACGACAAGTCGAAAGAGCCGTCGATCATGGCGGCGCTGGCCGGTCAGCAGCATTCCGCGCTGACGATCTCGCCCTCCTCAGGCGAGGCCTCATGGGCATCGGTCCGGCCCTGCGGGACTCCGCGGGCGCGATCATTGGCACGGTCCACGTCGGAGCGCGGCTCAGTACGCCTGTCGCTCGGGAAATCCGGGCGGTGTCGGGTCTCGACGTGGTCTTCGTCGCCCGTGACAAGGTGAGCGCCTCCAGTTTCGAGGAGGCCGGCTCCGGATCCCAGCCGGTGCCGGTCGAGGTTATCGCCGCAGCGCCGGCGCCTCGCCTGGTGATGAGAGCCGACCGCGAGTTTACGGCACAGTCCGTATCGCTGCGCTCGGATAATGGCCACAACCTTGCGATCGTCCTGTTCCGTGACCGCGCGCCGCTCTACGCGTCGGTTCGCGCCTTCATCGTCGATACCTCATGGAAGGTCGGTGCGCTGATTGCCTTCTTCGCGGTCGCCGTTGCCTGGATCGCGGGCCGGACCATGGCGCGGCTCACGCGCCTGACGGAGGTGACCGGCGCGCTTGCCGAGGGCCGCTACGGAGTGACCGTGCCGGAGGCATCATCTCAGGACGAACTCGGCGTTCTCGCCCGCGCGCTTCTGGTGCTGCGGGACGGTGCCCAGGAGGCCGACCGGCTGCGGACCGAGCAGGACAGGCTCAAGGCACAGACCGACGAGGAGCGGCGCGCCATGGCGACGGCGCTGGCCGATTCCTTCGAGGCGAGCGTCGGCGCGGTGGTGCAGTCCGTGTCGACTGCCGCCAGTCAACTGACCGCTGCCGCAGGGGGCTGTCTCACCGCCACGGAAGCGGCTGTGCAGTCCAGCACGGTCGCTTCCGCGGCGGAACAGACGTCGGGCAATGTCAGGGCGGTCGCGGCTGCGGCGGAGGAGCTTTCCGCCTCGCTGTCGCAGATCGGTGACCAGACGCGCCAGTCGGCGGACATGGCCGCTTCCGCCCTCGCGGTGGCCGATCGTTCGGCCGGGGAGGTGCGAGCCCTGACCGAGCGGGCCCAGCGCATCGGCGCGATCATGGACCTGATCAGCAACATCGCCTCGCAGACCAACCTGCTCGCCCTCAACGCGACCATCGAGGCGGCGCGCGCCGGCGAGGCGGGCCGCGGCTTCGCTGTGGTCGCGAACGAGGTCAAGGGCCTCGCCGACCAGACTGCGAAGGCCACGAAGGACATTGCCGAACAGGTGCGCGGCATCCAGCAGGCAACCACCGAGACTTCGCAATCGATCGACGGCGTGGCCGCGACCATCCGGGAGATCGATCAGGCCGCCGCGCGTATCGCGGCCGCGATGGAAGAGCAGGGGCAGGCCATCGTCGAGATCGCCCGCAACGTGCACCAGGCGTCGCAGGGCACGCAGGAAGTGACGGGCAATATCGTCGGGGTTTCCGCCAGCGTCAGCCATACCGGAGAGACGGCGCAGGAGGTTCTCGCCGCCGCGAACGCCTTGAACGAGCAGTCCGGCGGCCTTCGTCGCGAGGTTGCGCGCTTCCTGGCAGGTGTCCGCGGCTGATCCGCGGAGGGAGCGAGCCTGTCGCCCTCTACCGCACCAGTTCCTTCATCGCCTTGTCGAGGCCGGTGAGGGTCAGCGGGAACATCCGCTGCTCCATGATGTCGCGCATCATGCCGATGGAGTGGGTGTAGTCCCAGTGCTTCTCCTTCACCGGGTTCAGCCAGACCATCGAGGGATAGATGGAGGCGACGCGCTTCATCCAGGTGACGCCCGCCTCCTCGTTGAAGTGCTCCACCGAGCCGCCGGGCTGGGCGATCTCGTAGGGGCTCATCGAGGCGTCGCCGACGAAGATGACCTTGTAGTCGCTGCCGTATTTGTGCAGCACGTCCCAGGTCGGCATGGTCTCGTCGAAGCGGCGCTGGTTCTTCTTCCACACCTTCTCGTACAGGCAGTTGTGGAAATAGAAATATTCCATGTGCTTGAACTCGGCCTTGGCCGCCGAGAACAGCTCCTCGCAGAGCTGGATGTGCCAGTCCATCGAGCCGCCGACGTCGAAGAAGATCAGGGTCTTGATGGCGTTGCGGCGCTCGGGCCGCATCTGCACGTCGAGGAAGCCGTGGCGCGCCGTCTCGCGGATGGTGCCGTCGAGGTCGAGTTCGTCGGGAGATCCCGTGCGGGCGAACTTGCGCAGCCGGCGCAGCGCGATCTTGATATTGCGGGTGCCGAGTTCGACCGTGTCGTCGTAGTCCTTGAACTCGCGCTTGTCCCACACCTTCACGGCGCGGAAATTGCGGTTCGAGTCCTGCCCGATGCGCACGCCTTCCGGGTTGTAGCCATGGGCGCCGAAGGGCGATGTGCCGCCTGTGCCGATCCACTTGGAGCCGCCCTGGTGGCGGCCCTTCTGCTCCTCGAGACGCTTCTTCAGCGTCTCCATCAGCTTGTCCCAGCCGCCGAGAGCCTCGATCTGGGCCTTCTCCTCCTCGGTGAGGAATTTCTCGGTGAGCTTGCGCAGCCACTCCTCGGGGATGTTGACCTCGAGGCCCTCGGCCAGCGTCTCCAGCCCCTTGAAGGTGGCACCGAAGACCTTGTCGAACTTGTCGATGTTGCGCTCGTCCTTCACGAGCGTCGCCCGCGACAGGTAGTAGAAGTCGGTGGGCGCGCGTTCGATGATGTCGGCGTCCAGCGCCTCCATGAGCGTCAGGTATTCGCGCACCGTCACCGGCACGCCCGCCTTCTTCAGATCGTGGAAGAAATTGATGAACATGGGGCCAGCTTAGAGCGGTCCTTGCGGCGCGTCATCCCGTGCCGTTGGGCGGATCAGACGAGACCGCCGCCCGGCGGCGCGCCGAAGCCGGCGGTCACTGCCAGCCGGTCGGCCTTCGCCCGCTGTTCCTCGGAACGGCGAAACCGCGCATCGCGGCGGAACCGGCCCTTGAGCAACCAGGACGCCGGCAGCGCCAGGATCATCACGGCAAAGGCGATGAAATAAGCCAGGTTGCGCATGTGAAATATATACGCCGTTCCCGGTGAGCGGTCAAAGGTATCGTGGGCAATGTCCGACCCGCTGCGTCGCGACAAGCGCCTGAAACATCGGCGACCCACACAGGATCCATGACGCCTGTCGACACGTCCGTCCCTCCGCCGTCTCAACGGCCCGCCCCGCGCCGCTGGCCCCTGATCCTCGGCTGGGTACTGGCCCTGCCGGGCCTGTGGGTCATTGCCAGCTTCCTGCTCTTCACGCCTGTCTCGACCTGGGCCGATTGTCCGGCTCCGATCGGCGTCGACTTCCGCCCCTGTCCACCTGGTCCCCTCGCCGGCATCGCCGACGCGATGCGCCACTCGGTGGCCATCACGCTGCTGCTGAGCTTCATCGGCGTCGGCGCGCTGCCGCCGCTCTATGCGGGGTTCTTCGTGGCCATCCGCATCGGCCGCCGTCTGGATCGATGGTGGGCCCGGCGGCGCGGGGAGGGCGAAGGTCCCGTCCGGTGGGGGCGCGTTGTCGCCATCGCCTTTGCCCTGTTCATGGCACTGGCCATTGTCGCGGGGATGATCGGCCGCATCCTCGCCGATGCCGGCAGCGGACGTCTGTCCATCGGCGGAATTGCAGAGGGCATCCTCGGCCTCGCCGTGATGGTCGGCGTGGTCTATGGCGGCTATCGCTTCGTCCGGTGGGGCCTCGGCAAACTGCGTGGCACCTGAGGAGCGCGTCAGCCTGCCGGGCCGAGGCGTGGATCGTCGTCGGCGACGAACTCGAGGAGATCACCCGGCTGGCAGGCGAGCGCCCGGCAGATGGCCTCCAGCGTGTCGAAGCGGACACCCTTCACCTTGCCGGACTTGAGCAGCGAGAGATTGGCCTCGGTGATGCCGACGGTGGCGGCAAGCTCCTTCGACCGCATCTTGCGGCGCGCCAGCATCACATCGAGGTTCACCAGGATCGGCATCAGATGAAGCTCGCATTCTCCTCGGCGATTCGCGCCGCCTCGCGCAGCGTCCAGCCGATGGCGATCAGAAGGGCCCCGACGATCGCCCAGAGAATGTCGTCCCCGCTGATGCCGATCGCGAGGAACCGCTGGCCCTGCGGATTGCCGAGCGTAAGCACAACCCCGGCAGCGGCGCGCCAGAACGGCATGAGGCAGCCCTTGGCGACGAGGATCCAGCCGATGCGCGCGATGCGGATGGCCACGAGATCGGTGAAGCGAAGGCCGCTGGCGAAGCCGCGGAACACGGAACGCGCCTGCATCAGCAGGTAGATCAGCAGCGCGAGCGGCGGGGCTGAGAGGGCAAGGCCCGCCAGTTGCACTCCGGGGGTCACGGTCAGCGGACGACCGGCCAGACCGAGGTAGGGCGCCAGCAGGCCCTCGACCAGTTGCCTGTCCGTCCACACCCAGAGCGTCGCCGCGACGGCGCAGACGATGCCGCCGAGCGTGATGCCGGACATCCAGAGCGCGAGCCTGGAGTGACGATCGGCGGGGTGGGTTCGGCGATGATCGACAATTTCAGTCATGGTCGGCCTCTTGACGATATGAAATTTCTGTAAAACAATAATTCAATATCGTCAATCGGAATTCTCACATGAACCTCTCGCGGATGTCCAACCTGTCACTCGTTCTCGCAGCCTCGCTTGTCCTCGCAGGATGTTTCGCGACGCCCCTGCGAAGCATTCCGCGGCTCATGCGCCTCGACTTCGCAACCATGAAGATGGATGAGGTAAGGGCAGGGCTACGCCTGCCGGAGATGCTGCGCGTCAGGCCGGGTGATGCGACGATGACCGTCAAGACGCGTGGGCCTGAGGGGACCACCGAAGATGTCTTTGTCCTTGCCGAGGACAGCGATGCGGGAGAACGGGCGGGCCTCGCCGCTGAGGCACGGCCGGGATTTGCCCTGTCGCTCTGGCGTATAGCCCCGGACGATCTGGCGCGGGTGGCCGACATCCAGAACAGGGTCCGCGCCTCGCAGGGGCAGGCCGGGCGTCTGCGCGGCAGCATCGAGATCAAGGTGTCCGGCGGCTGCAGGACTGCCCGCATCCCGGCCGGCCCGGTGCTCATGTCGAGCTTCCTGAGGCCCTCGCGGGCCGAGACCTATATCACGCTGGTGGACGGCCTCGACCTTCGCCAGTTCATCCCCGTGGCGGACTGGCAGGCCAAGATACCCGCCTGCGGTGCGTGATCGTCAGTCGCCCCCACCGCCGCCGTCTCCCCCACCGCCACCATCACCGCCGCCGCTATCGCTCGCGCCGGACTCCTCGCTCGCCGCTTCCGCTCCTGTGCCGTCAGGGCCGGAGTCGCCGTCGCCCCCGAGCGTTCCGCGCAGGACGAGGGCGAGGAGCGCTGCCCCGACACCACCGGCGGCAAGGATCATGGCGAGGGTTGAACTCATGGCAGGGCCCGCAAGCAGGGTTGTGGATCAGGCCAGTCGAGCGCTTCCGTGTTTCGGTCTGTTGTCCCGCTCCCACTGACCGGATGTCGCCGATGCTATTCCGGCTGCCAGGCGCCCGTCGCGAGGCGGCACATGCGCTGCTCGTCGAGTGATACCGGAGGCGGCGCTCCGACCAGCGGGCCCGTCGGGTCGCCGAAAACGGTGACCGTCGCAGACACGACGCGGCAGGGACGACCGCCGACGGCCTCTCCCGGATAGACCGACAGGACGATCTCGCGCCGGAAGCCGGCGCGGCTCTGCCAGTTGGTCTCCATGCCCCGGGCGCTGGCTCCGGTGGCGAGCGTCAACGCGCGGACCTCGCCGACATCCTCGTCGGTGAGGGCGAGGATCGCCGCGCAGTCGTCCTGCGACTCGCTGCGGCTCACGGCAGTGACGGATCCGAAGACGAAAACGCCGCCGGCGCCCGCCATGCCGGCGCGCGTGCCGCCCGTCTGGCTCTGGCGGCAGCGGATAACCTCGGCGCTCGATCGCCTGTGCGGTCGCGGCCGGCTGCGGTCCGGGAGGGCTGGCGTCGAGACCGGCCGAGCAGCCGCCCAGCACCGTGGCGGCCAGAACGGCCGCGACAGGGATCGGGGGCTGACGTCGAACAGCGGTCATGGGCTCGGTCTCGGCGCCGCGCGTGGCGACTCGATGGCCCTCGACAATGCCTCAGCCGCGCTTGGCGAGGAAGGCCAGCCGCTCGAAGAGATGGACGTCCTGCTCGTTCTTCAGCAGCGCGCCGTGCAGCGGCGGGATCAGCTTGCGCGGAGTCCTTTTCGCGCAGCGTGTCCAGCGGCGATGTCCTCCACCATCAGCAGCTTCAGCCAGTCGAGCAGCTCCGAAGTGGAGGGCTTCTTCTTCAGGCCTGGCACGTCGCGCACGTCGTAGAAGATGTTCAGCGCCTCGCGCGACCAGCTTGCTGCTTGCAGACCGGGGAAGTGGACGTCGACGATCTGGGCCATGCATCGTCGCGGTCGTCGGGAAGCGTGATGTAGTGGAAGAAGCAGCGGCGCAGGAAGGCGTCGGGCAGCTCCTTCTCGTTGTTGGAGGTGATGATCGACGATCGGCCGCTGGACTCGGCCTTCACGGTCTCGCCGCGTTTCGTAGACGAAGAACTCCATGCGATCGAGTTCCTGCAGCAGGTCGTTCGGGAACTCGATGTCGGCCTTGTCGATCTCGTCGATCAGCAGCACCGGGCGCTTCGGCGCCGTGAAGCCCTCCCACAGCTTGCCGCGCTTGATGTAGTTGGCTGATGTCCTTGACACGCTCGTCGCCGAGCTGGCTGTCGCGCAGGCGGCGAGACCGCGTCGTACTCGTAGAGGCCCTGCTGGGCCTTGGTGGTCGACTTGACGTGCCACTCGATCAGCGGCGCGCCGATGGCCTTGGCAATCTCGATGGCGAGAACACGGTCTTGCCGGTGCCCGGCTCGCCCTTGATCAGCAACGGCCGCTCGAGCGTGATGGCGGCGTTGACGGCCACCTTCAGATCATCGGTCGCGACATAGCCGCTCGTCCCCTCGAAACGCCCGGACGCCATGTGATGTGCCTCATGTCTTGAATGGTTGGCGGAGGGGAGCCTCCGACGATCCAGGGCAGGGTAGGGGGCAGGGCGAAGGCTCGCAACACCCGGCAGAATCTGCCGATCGGCACAGGCGAAACTGCCGGCCGGCGCGGCGGAAAGGTTTCGTTTACCATCTAACCCATTGGAAACAGGCGATATCGCAGCGGTTCAGCCTTGGCATGCCGGCTGCAAAGTCCCTTACCGAGTGCGGCGGCGTTCCGTCGCGATCTTTGCCGATGTGATCGGGCCTGGGGGAGTAGCATGGGTATCTTCGGTGCAATGACCACGGCGGTCAGCGGCCTGTCTGCGCAGGCCTACGCCCTGGAGAACATCTCCGGAAATATCGCCAACTCGCAGACCACCGCGTTCAAGCGGATCGAGACGAGCTTCGTCGACCTCATCCCCGACTCCGGTCCGAAGCGCGAGCTGTCTGGTTCGGTCACCGGCTATTCCCGCGCGACCAACACCATCCAGGGCCAGATCTCGGCCACCTCGATCACCACCAACCTCGCCATCAACGGCGACGGCTACTTCGTGGTGCAGCAGCCATCCGGTTTCGTCGATGGCCAGCCGACCTTCGCGACCTCCAATTCCTACACCCGCCGCGGCGACTTCACCGTCGATGCCAACGGCTACATGGTCAACGGCGCGGGCTACTACCTGCGCGGCCTGCCGCTCGATCGCACCACCGGCAACCCGCTCGGTTCGTCCCCGGTGCCGATCCAGATCACCAACGACGTCATTCCGGCGCGGGCGACCGACACGCTGAAGTATCGCGCCAGCCTTCCGACGACCCCGGCCACCGCCAACGCCACCAGCGTCGCCGGATCGGAGCTGATGCAGGCCTCCCTGATCGGCGATGCGACCATCGGACCGGCTGATGCCGCCAACTTCGTCGCGACCTCCATCGCCGGCGGCTCGCAGACCGTCTACGACGCGCTCGGCAACGAGGTGAACGTCCAGATCCGCTGGGCCAAGACGGCCAACGCGTCCGCCGGCCCGCCCGCCGTCGCCGATACCTGGAGCGCCTACTACCAGTCCGCTTCCACGTCCGGAGCAGAGACCTGGACGCGCATCGGCGGTGACTTCACGTTTTCCTCGACCGGCCAGCTGACCGCGCCCACGTCGAATCCGACGATCTCGAACCTGACCGTCAATGGCACCAATGTCGGCAACGTGACCCTCGACATCGGCACCAACGGCCTGTCGCAGTACGCCCGTTCCGACGGCACGGTCCAGGTCACAGACATCGGCCAGAACGGCTACTCGGTCGGCGAGTTGATGAACGTCACCATCACCGATGCCGGGCGCGTGCGCGGCAACTACTCCAACGGCCAGTCGGTGGATCTGTTCTCCATTCCGCTCGCGAGCTTCAACGGCGACAACATGCTGAAGCGCCTCGACGGCGGCGCCTTCGCCGAGACCTCCGGCTCCGGCCCGCCCATCCTCGGCGCCTCGGGGCGCATCGTGTCGCAGAGCCTCGAGGGGTCGAACGTCGACATCTCCGAGGAGTTCACCAAGCTCATCATCACTCAGCAGGCCTACGCGGCGAACACGCGCATCGTGACGACGTCCAACTCGATGCTGCAGGAAACGATCAACATGATCCGCTGAGGCGGGTCGTGACACGCGTCAAGGAGTGACCGGCGATGTCTCTGACCAGCGCCCTGAGCAATTCTCTGTCGGGACTGAGGTTCACCTCGACAGCGACGGCGTTGACCAGCGCCAACATCTCGAATGCGGCCAACCCGACCTATACCCGCAAGATCATCGATCCCGTCGAGCTCATGGCGGGCGACCAGATCTCGGGGATCGCCGTCGGGTCGATCCGCCGCGAGTACGACGCCTTCGTGCAGCGCCAGCTGGTGGCGGAGACCTCGAACGGCGCCTATGCCTCGACGCGCTCGCAATTCCTGTCGCGCCTCGACCAGATGCTCGGTGCGCCGGGGTCTGCCCGCGCCCTCGACACGGTGCTGAACAGCTTCTCGTCGTCGTTCCAGACACTGCTGACCTCGCCCGAAAGCGACACCGCACGCTCGGGCGTGATCAATTCGGCGACCGTCGTCGCCCAGACCCTGCGGAGCCTCTCGGCGTCCACCCAGTCCATGCGGCTCGATGCCGAGAGCGGGCTGGCCGATGCCACCTCCCGCCTCAATTCGCTGCTGACGGACCTCGGCAAGGTCAACAACCGCCTGTCTGTCGCCTTCACCGACGAATCGCGTGTCGGCCTCCTCGACCAGCGCGATTCGCTGGTGCAGCAGATCGCCGAATATGTCGACGTGCGGACCGTCTATCAGTCCAACGGCTCGGTGCAGCTCTATGGCGGTGCCGGCTTCGTGCTGCTCTCGGACAGCAAGCCCGAACTCTCCTTCGACGCTCGCGACATCATCGGGCCGACCAATCTCTACGACGAGGATCCGGCGAAGCGGACGGTCGGCACAATCTCGGCGCAGACCTCATCCGGCAAGGTGGACCTGATCGCCGCAGGTGTCTTCACCTCTGGCAAGATCGCCGCACTGATCGAACTCCGTGACAAGGCGCTCCCCGCCGCACAGGAGCAGCTCGACCAGATCGCGGCGAGCCTCGCCCAGGCGCTCGGCACCGGCTCGACGACGACGCCGGCAACGGTCGCCGGTCCCGGACCGACCACCGGCTACGACATGGCGCTGGGCGCCGGCCTCGTCGACGGCGACACGGTGACGCTCGAACTCACTGCCAACGGCGTGACCCAGAAGATCACGTTCAAGCGGGTCGACGATACCTCGGTGCCCATGTCGGACGACATGACGGCCGACCCCAACGACATCGTCTTCCGCCTCACGGGTTCCTCCGCTGCCGCTCACGCGACGCAGATGCAGGCTGCGATCGACACCTGGGCCGCCGGTGTCGGCGGCGCGGCCGGCGCCTTCGGCGTCTCGGTCAGCGGGTCCAACCTGCGCGTGCTCGCCGATCCGACCGTCACCGGTGGCGCGAGCGTCAATGCCGCGGCCGCCAACATCACCGCGCAGACGCTCGCCAACGGCGGTAGCGCGCTGCCCTTCTTCATCGACACGGCCGCGGTCGGCGGCCTGTTCTCCGATCGCCTGACGGGTTCGGGATCGCAGGTCACCGGGCTTGCCGCCCGCATCGACGTCAACGGCGCGCTGAAGGCCGATCCGAGCGCGCTGGTGAAGATCACCTCCACCACGCTGGAGTCGGACGAGACGCGCCCCTCCTTCCTCGTTGCGGCGCTGCAGAACACCGGCCGCTACTTCAAGCCGGCAGGTGGGCTCGGAACCGCAACCAACCCGTTCCAGGGGTCCGTGCTCTCCTATGCGAGGTCGGTGATCGTCAGCCAGACCAACGACGCGGCGACCGCCGAACAGATCGCCGAAGGCCAGGAGGCCGTCGTGACGCAGCTTCAGGCGCGGTTCGACAGCGTCGCCGCCGTGAATATCGACGAGGAAATGACCTTGCTCATCCAGCTCCAGACCGCCTACGGCGCCAATGCCCGCGTCATGACGGCGGTCCGCGAGATGCTGGACATGCTCAGGCAGATGTGAGGACGCCATGGCCATCCGGACCTCCGGCATCATCAGCGGGCTGAGCGCCAGCGACTTCGTCAACATGAAGGCCAAGCTGGCCGACCTGCAGCGCCAGCTCGGCTCCGGCCTGAAGTCGGAGACCTATGGCGGCCTCGGGCCGGACCGCGGCTTCTCCCTGGCCTTCCGCGCATCGATGAGCCAGATGGATTCCTGGCAGCAGAGCATCTCGCTGGTGATGACGCGCATCTCCATCGTCGACACGTCGCTGACGGGGATCGAGAAGACCATCGCCTCGACCAAGACCTCCATGCAGCCGAACGAATTCACGCTCTCGTCGGGGCGCACGATCGGCCAGGTTGCCGCGGGCGATGGCATGAATGCCGTGATCTCGATGCTGAACGCCAGCGACGGCACGCGCTACGTTTTCGGCGGCCGCAAGTCGGCGACCCCGCCGGTCCTCGACAGCAGCGTCTTCCTCAATGGCGACAACTCCAAGGATGGCTTCAAGACTGTCCTGCTGCAGCGCATGCAGGCGGACCTCGGCGTAGCCTCGGCCACACCGGAATCAGATCCGGCCGCCACAGGTCGCCTGACGCTCTCCGCCGCAGGTACCCAGCCCGTGACGCTGGCGGAGGACGGCAACCACGCCTTCGGCCTGAAGATCGGGGCAGCCTCCGGTGCGGTGGACGGAATCGCGGTGACCTCGACGGCCGGGCCTCCGGCCTCGCTATCGATCGCCGCAGGTGCCGGCAATGCATCAGCCGGGCAGTCGCTGACCCTGTCATTCACCCTTCCCGATGGCAGCGTCGAGACGATGACGCTGAGCGCGACCGAGGCCGATGCCGAGGTTGTCGCTCCGCACGAATTCAGGATCGGGGCGACCTCGGCCGAAACGCTGGACAATCTGCGCGGCGCGCTGGGCAATCAGCTGGGCAAGCTCGTCGGTGGCAAGCTGGCCGCCGCCTCGGCGGTAAGGGCGGGCGAGGACTTCTTCAAGGGCGAGACCAACCCGACCGCGCTGGCGGGGCCGCCGGCGATCGAGACCGGCGTCCCGAAGCGTCTCGTCCCGGGCGTCTCCGGCACCATGGCCGATGCCGTCGCCTACGACACACCGCAGAACGCGGAGGCGAACACTGTCCGCTGGTACCAGGGCGACCGCGTGTCCGCCAACCCGCGCGCCACCGCCTCGGCGGAGATCGACAGTGCCCAGTCGATCTACTACGGCGTGCGCGCCGATGAGGAGGCCCTCCGCACCGCCGTCCAGTACATGGCGGTGGCGAGCTCGCTTCGCTTCAACGCCTCGGACCCCAATGGTCTGGCGCGCTACCAGGCGCTGACGCCGCGGGTGGTCACCGGCCTCAGCATGGAGGGCGGCGGCCAGACGGTGCAATCCATCCAGATCGAGATCGCCGCGGCCAATACTGCCGCGGATTCCGCGAAGACCCGTCACAGTGACCGGCGGGCCATGCTCGGCGCCCTGCTGACGGACATCGAGGGGGCCGACGACAACGAGGTTGCGGTCAACATCATGGCGCTGAAGACCAACCTCGAGGCGAGCTACCAGACGAGCTCGATGCTGTCGCAGCTCTCCATCCTCAACTACATGCGGTACGAGAAAGGCCTCCGGCGCGGTCGCGACGGAGGCCTTTTCCTTCAACAAGCAGAGGGCACCGCGACCTTGCCGGTCGGGTGCCCTTCTCGCGTTCAGCCGCGGCCAGCCAGGCCGGCAGCGATGTTGGAATTGATGGTCACGAGGATCCCGAGCTTTTCCGGGGCCGGCGCAATCTCGATGTCGATGGTGCGCTGGAAGATGAACAGGCCGAGATTGGCGATGTTGTTCTTGATCGGCAGCGGCAACGGGTTCTCCGGCTTGATCACGGCCGACACCAGCAGCGTCCAGAGCTTGCGGTTGTAGGCCAGCGCCGGGCCGAGTTCGCCGCGCGCCGCTTCCCAGTTGTCCTGGACCGACTGCAACTTCGCTGCCGCCTTCAACAGCAGGCTGGCTTCGAGATCGCGAGGGCTCGCCGTCGAGGTGACCTTAGCCGTCGACGCGTACGCTGCTGCTCCGTGATGCATGACCCAACAGAGTCCCTTCGTACTCGATGAGGCCCTTGGTGGCCTTCAGTGCTTTGTACAGCGAACCGGTTAATATGTGATTGTTGATATCGTCGATGAATCCGAGTGTCGAAGGCGCTGCCTTCACCACGTCGTTCACCAGGTCGAAGTACATCTTGTGGTGACGGACGGGATCGCGCGACAGATACATGAGCTGCACGAGAAGATAGATCTTCTTGCAGGGCGTATCGGCGGCTTCGACCGTCATCACATCCTTTCTCGCAGGATGGGCGCCTCGCCCTCGATGGTGAGGCGCGTGCGCTGGTCGTCGTTGACGATGACGCTGTCGCCGAGAATGAACTTCTCGCCTGGCTTGAGTTCGACCTTGAGCGCCATTCCCTGCCTCCGCACGATTCGTCAGGGTGTGGATGCTACCACAAGGGACCATGCCGATGTGTTGACGGACCCGCCGCCAGCGCGGCGGGTGGAGTGCGCGTCAGCCGAACAGGCTGAGGACGCTCTGGTCGGCCTGGTTGGCGAGCGACAGGGCCTGGGTCGACAGCTGCTGGCGGGTCTGGAGGGCCAGCATGTTCGCGCCTTCCTCGTTCATGTCGGCCAGCACGAGGTTGTCGGCACCGGTCTTCAGCGTGTTCGCCATTTCCTGGGTGAACTTCTGCCGAATCTGCACGAGGGCGAGGTTGGAGCCGAAGGCGCTGGACTGTGACCGCAGCATGGACATGGCCTGCGACAGCTCGGCGAGGGCATCGTTGATGTCCGCGTCGGTCTGGAAGCGGTTCTGCTGGTCGCCGATCGCCAGATCCTCGGACACCGAGAATCGCACGCCGGTGATCGTCAGGGACGAGGTCTGACGCTCGTTGAACATCGCCTGCAGCGTATCGGCGTTGAGCAGGTTGACGCCGTTGAAGCCGGAGTCCTTGGCGAGCTGATCGATCTGGCGGCGCAGCTCGGAGAACTGCGCGGCGATGTTCGAGCGGGTGACGTTGATCTCGCCGGCCAGCTTGGACCGATCGGCGACGTCGAAGCCCATGTTGGTGAGAGCGGTGCCGGCATTCGACGAGGAGATCGTCAGCGGCTGGGTGCCGATGGCCTGGACGACGAGGCGTCCATCGGGAGAGAGCAGGGCACGCGCGTCGGCACCGGATGTGGAGCCGATGGTGACGCCGGTGCCGGTGGCGGAAGCCGCCTCGGTGTTGTCGTTGATGGCGTTGACCAGGTCGCCGACCGTCATGCCGCTGGCGATCGTCAGGGTGGTCGTCCGGTTCGTGCCGGTGGTGATGGTGATGGTCTCGGTCGCCGCGAAGCCCATGTCGGCGAGGGGGTCTGCCATCGTCATGCCGCCCTGGGCGCCGTTGATCATCGGCAGGACACCGCCGAGACGGGCGGTGGTGGCGGCCGAGCCCTGCGCCTGACGGGCGAGGGCCTGGGCGTTCTCCACGACGCGGACGATCGAACGGATACCGTTGTCGGCCGCCTCGAGCGTCTTGATGGCCGTGCCGATGCCGTCGAGCAGGTTGGTGATGTCCGTGGCACGCGAGTTGAGCATCGCGGCGGAAAAGAAATTGCCCGGATTGTCCAGGGCGGTGTTGACCTTCTTGCCCGTGGACAGCCGGTACTGCGTGCGATCGCGCAGGTCGGCAGTGCTCATCAGCGAGAGAAGATTTCCGCGAATGCCTTTCGAAAGGACGATGTCGCTCATGGGTGGTCCTCGGCCGGGCCCGACGATTCTCACGGGCCTTTCACACAACCTGCCGCGTTAACCCTAATCAAAGGTTAATTTCCGTCTCGACGCCAAAATCACGCGTCTTTTTAAGAGCTTGAGACAGGGAAGTGTGACTGCGCGGACACGGCAACAGTTAACCGGCAGGATTTGCCGGGTGGGCAGAAACGCCACCGCGCCATGACAGCGAGGGGCGGAACGGCGATTGCGCCCCAGGTCCCCGAGGTCTATCCCGGCATCCGATCGAGACCGCGCGGAGCAACCGCGACGTCGATGACCCGCCTGACCGGGCGGGACGTTTCCGGAGTCGACATCCATGTCCAGCACCCGCACCGAAACCGACACGTTCGGCCCCGTCGAGGTGGCGACCGATCGCTACTGGGGGGCTCAGGCACAGCGTTCCCTCGGCAACTTCAGGATCGGCTGGGAGAAGCAGCCCGCGCCGATCGTGCGCGCGCTCGGCATCGTCAAGCGCGCGGCGGCCGAGGCCAACATGGCGCTCGGCCGGCTCGATCCGGCGATCGGCGGGACGATCGTCAAGGCGGCGCAGGAGGTGATCGACGGCAAGCTCGACGATCATTTCCCGCTGGTCGTCTGGCAGACCGGCTCGGGCACCCAGTCCAACATGAACGCCAACGAGGTGATCTCCAACCGTGCGCATCGAGATGCTGGGCGGCGCGATGGGCTCGAAGAAGCCGGTCCATCCCAACGACCACGTCAACATGAGCCAGTCGTCGAACGACACCTATCCGACGGCCATGCACGTCGCCTGCGGCCGAGAAGATCGTCGCAGCGGCCTGCTGCCGGCGCTGAAGCACCTGCACGATGCGCTGGACGCCAAGGCCAAGGCGTTGGACGGACATCGTCAAGATCGGCCGCACCCACACGCAGGACGCGACGCCGCTCACGCTGGGCCAGGAATTCTCCGGCTACGCGGCATGCAGGTCGAGAACGGCATCGAGCGCATCGAGCAGACGCGCTGCCCGGCCTCATGCAACTGGCGCAGGGCGGCACCGCCGTCGGCACCGGCCTCAACGCGCCGCGTCGGCTTCGCCGAGCACGGTGGCCGAGCGCATCGCCAGCCATCACGCAGCTGCCGTTCATCACCGCGCCGAACAAGTTCGAGGCGCTCGCCGCCCACGATGCCATGGTGCTGCTCGCACGGCGCGATCAACACGGTGGCCGCCGTCGCTGTTCAAGATCGCCAACGACATCCGCTTCCTCGGATCCGGCCCGCGCGCCGGCCTCGGCGAGCTGCAGCTTGCCGGAGAACGAGCCCGGCTCGTCGATCATGCCGGGCAAGGTCAACCCGACCCAGTGCGAGGCGCTGACGCATGGTCTGCCGTCCAGGTCTTCGGCCAACGACGCCGCAGTCACCTTCGCCGGCAGCCAGGGCCATTTCGAGCTGAACGTCTTCAACCCGGTGATGGCCTACAACTTCACTGCACTCGGTCGCGACTGCATGGCCGATGCGGCTGCGTCAACTTCACCGACAATTGCTGGTCGTGGGCATCGAGCCGCGACGTCAGGACAACATCAAGGCGGACGTCGACCGCTCGCTGATGCTGGTGACCGCGCTCGCGCCGATGATCGGCTACGACGCCGCCGCGAAGATCGCCAAGACCGCGCACAAGAACGGCACCACCCTGAAGGAAGAGGCACTGAAGACCGGGCTGGTGACGGAGGCCGACTACGATCGGCTCGTCGATCCCCGCAAGATGATCTCGCCGGGCTGAGAGGGGTATCTGGGGCAGACGGGCCGCGCCCGGCATGTCTGCCGCGCGGCTTTCCCGGTTGCGCCGGTGTCCCGCCATTCGCTAGGCGGGGATATGCTGCTGCGTGACTTCATCCTGCTGATGGTCGTCTGCCTCGTGTGGGCGACCAATTTCATCGTCACGAAGCTGGTGCTCGTTCATCTCGACGTGCCGCCCCTGCTGTTCTCCTCGTTGCGCTTCGCCTTGCTGCTCTTCATCGCCCTGCCGTGGCTGCTGCCGTGGCCGCGGCCGCGCTGGCGCATTGCCCTGGTCGGCCTGCTGATGGGGGCAGGTGGCTTCGGCCTCGTCTCGATCGGCCTGATGACGGCGACGCCGTCGAGTGCAGCCGTCGTCACCCAGCTCAGCGTCCCGATCACTGCCCTCCTGTCCGTCGCCCTGCTCGGCGAGCGGATCGGCTGGCGCCGCGGCGTCGGCATCGCTCTGGCCTTCGCCGGTGCCGTGATGGTCATGTACGACCCCGGCGGTTTTGCCTTGTCGATCGGGCTGATCTTCGTGGTCGGCAGTGCCTTCGCCGCTGCCTTCGGCGTCGTGCTGGTGAAGAAGATGGACAATGTCGAGCCGCTGCAGTTCCAGGCCTGGGTTGGGCTCGCCTCAGCGATTCCGCTTGCCCTCGGCTCTCTCAGCCTCGAGACCAACCAGGTCGAGAGGGCCGCGACGGCCGGCTGGCCGTTCTTCCTGGCGGTCGCCTATACCGCCGTCTTCGTGTCGCTGCTGGGGCACAGCGTCTTCTTCCGGCTGGTGCAGAAATACGAGGCGAACCTCATCTCGACGCTGACGCTGATGTGTCCGCTGATGGGCATCGGGCTCGGTGTGCTGATCACCGGCGATCCCTTCGGCATGCGGATGATCGTCGGAACGGCGGTGGTGCTAACCGGCGTCGCGGTAATCCTGACCGCGCCACGTTCGCCATCGTCCTGAACGCCAATAGCCGCTTTCGCGGCGGCCGTTCGTGAAGCCGGGAGTGTCAGATCAGGCGACCCGCTCAATCCTGTGCAGATCGGCGCTCTCATCCTCTTCCTTGCGCGCCATCTCACGCGCATAGGCCTTGAGCTTCAGGACCATCTCGTCCGGAAACTGGCGGACGACCTCGCCGGTCTCCTTGTCGACGGTGCGGTAGACGAGAGTGCCGGCGGCGTCGTCCTTCTCAATCCGACGCTGCAGCGACTCCCTGACCGTGTCGGCGATGCGTTGCATCCGCGCGCGCCGGTCGGCGAGAATGCGCTCGTCGCGCGCTGCCTGGTCTCCGGTGCGACGATCATCCGTGGCCGGGGGGCCGGAGTTCGAGGCAGGCTGAGCCACCCGCTGGACACGGGGCAATTCCGTCCGCACCGCTTCGCGGTACTGGACGGTTTCCGGCCGCCCGGTCGATATCGTTCCGACGGCCGGTCGTGGGGACACAATGTCCATGACCGGAACTCCCTGTGGGGGAAGGACCTCGTGATCCCTCTTCTCCCGAGTTCCGGACAATGACGCAAAAGTCCTAAACTCACGTTAGGACATATGGTGAATCCCGAAGAGACGGGATCCATCGAATTGTCGGCGAATACTGGGCGGGGACGTCGCCTAAAGGGTCCGGATCACGGCAACCGGCGAGGCGATGCGACGCGGCGGTGCATTCGCCTGGCCATTGGCGCCGTAGCCACTGGGCGCCCGCTTGGCCTGAACGGTAGAGGCCACCTGGCGGATGATCCCTTCTGCCACGGCATGGGCGGTGGCGAGGACCGCGAGATTGACCTCCAGCGCCTTGCCGAGCGCCGCGTTTTCGGCCTCAAGGCTCGCGAGCACGCGCGGGGCGGCCCTGCGCAGCGCCGGCGCGTGGGCCTTCAGGCGCGCGAGTTCGCCGATGTACTTCAGCGAGAGGGCGCTCTTGCGTGTTTCCAGTGGCTGGGCGGCCTTCACCTTGGCCGCCCGGACGAGCGCCGTTTCTTCCGTCAGCACCTCGGTGAGTTCGGCCATGGTCTGGCGCATGCCCTCGATGAAGGCCACGGCCTCGGCTGCCGAGGCGAAGGGCGGGGGGGCGGGTCGGGCGTTCTGCTGCATGTGGGCCTCAGGAGCCTGCGGGAGCGCGGCGCGGCGCGGCTTCCTGCGCACCGATCAGTTCGCGGTAGATGTGATTGGCGAGGCCGACGCCGCCCTGGGAACTGACCGACTTGGCATATTCGTCCACCAGCATGCCGCGCCAGGCCTCGCTCTGCTTGCCGCCGAGCGGCGATTCCGTGCCGATGCCGGTGAACATCTGGCCGAACATGGTGTTGAGGAAGACCTGTTCGAAGCTCTGGGCCTGCGACCATGCCTTCTGTTCGCGCGAACCGGGCGTGCGCGCGGCGGCGGGGGTGTAGGCGTTCAGGACGGCGCGTTCCGGGGTCTGGCTGCGCATCAGAGCACCTCGATCTCGGCCTGGAGGGCGCCCGCGGCCTTGATGGCCTGCAGGATGGCGATCATGTCGCGTGGTCCAATGCCCAGCGCGTTGAGCCCGTCGACGAGTTCCTGAAGCGACACGCCCTCGCGCACGAGGGCGAGGCGCTTGCCCTCCTCGGTGGCCTGGATCTGCGTGCGTGGCGTCACCACCGTCTGTCCCTGGGCCAGCGGGTTAGGCTGGCTCACCTGCGGACGCTCGGAAATCGTGACGGTGAGGTTGCCCTTGCGCCACCGCCACGGTGGAGACGCGGACATCCTTGCCCATGACGATGATGCCCGAGGCCTCGTCGATGACGACCTTGGCCACCTGGTCCGGCTGGACGCGGAGCTGCTCGATCTCGGTGAGGAGGGCGACGATATTGCCCTCGAAGCGCTGCGGCACCTTCAGGTGGATGGTGGCCGGGTCGGTCGGCTCGGCCGTCGGGGCGCCGATGAAATCGTTGATGGCGGCGGCGATGCGCCGGGCGGTGGTCAGGTCCGGGTTGCGCAGGGCGAGCTTCAGCGAGGCCATGCGGTTGATGGAGAAGGCGACCTCGCGCTCGACGATGCCGCCGTTGGACACCCGGCCGACTGTCGGCACGCCGCGGGTAATGCTGGCGGCGGCGCCCTGCGCCTGGAAACCGGCTATGGCGACCGCGCCCTGGCCGACCGCATAGACCTCGCCGTCGGCGCCGACCAGCGGTGTCACGAGCAGTTCGCCACCCTGCAGGGAGCGCGCGTCGCCCATGGCCGACACCTTGATGTCGATGCGGGTGCCCTGTGTGGAGAAGGGCGGCAGGTTGGCGGTGACCATGACCGCAGCGACGTTCGCCGTGCGCAGGTTCATGCCGCGGGTGTTGACCCCGAGGCGTTCCATCATCGACTGGATCGACTGGCGGGTGAAGGGCGAGTTGTTCAGCGTGTCGCCCGTGCCGTTGAGGCCGACGACGAGGCCGTAGCCGATCAGCTGGTTCTCGCGAATGCCCTCGACGTCGACGAGGTCCTTGATGCGCGAGGTGTTGGCCTGGGCCGGAGACACCAGGGCGACAATGCTCAGAAGGATGGCGAGGCGGCGGAACATGTGAAACCCCTAAGGTCCGACCTGCCTCGCATGGAGCGTGCCAAGGCGCCCCTGTGGCCAAGACATTGATATCCCGTCAAAAACGACGCGGCCTTGTGAGCCCGGGCGACGCTCCTTCCTGCCGGTCGGCAAGAGTTGCCGGGCATTAACGGCGCCTTAACCATGGCGGGGGTCTTCTTAACGGGACAGAAAGACCTGTTGCGCCTTGATGAAGGGCCCGTCCCGGAGAAGGACCCATGCGGATCACCACGCCGCCTCCTGTTGGTGCCGTCTCGACCGGTCAGCCGGCCCAGAAGGTCGACCGGCCGCGCGCCGCGTTCGAGCTTCCGGGCGCGCGTCCCGAGACGCCGCAGACGACACAGGCTCGGCCGGCAATGGCCGCGGCGGGGCTGGAGACGTTGCTCGCGGTGCAGGGCATGCAGCCCGAGGATCGCCGCGAGAAGCGTCGGCGCGGCCTCCAGCGCGGCCGTCAGTCGCTCGACCTGCTCGACGACCTCAAGCTGTCACTACTCGCCGGCGAGCCCATGCCCTCGGTCCTGCTGAAGCTCAGGAGCCTGACCTCGGCGAAGCTCGAGGATACCGGTGACACGGGCCTCGACGGCGTCCTGGCGGAGATCGATCTCCGGGCCCAGGTCGAGATCGCCAAACGGGAAGCCGCATCCTCGACGGCGTGATCGCAGCCTCGTCCAAGCCGCTGAAATCCAGACAAAACCTGCCTTCTGGCATGGTTCGTGCCTGCCATCCCCGCCGTTCGCCGTTCACATGACGCGGCGATGACGGGGTTTCATGTTGTCTGCATGGGGGACGGATGCTATGAGCGCGCCGAAACGCGGGTCTCGTCATCCGTGAATCATGAGGGGTTCGTTGCATGACGTTGGAGTTGGAAGCGGACTACCGCCCGAGCGACTCGGAGCCGTTCATGAACGAGCGGCAGCGGGAATATTTCCGCAAGAAGCTCCTGGCCTGGAAGGACGACATCCTTCGCGAGGCCAAGGAGACCCTGCAGAACCTGCAGGATGAAAACCAGAACCATCCGGACATCGCCGACAGGGCCTCGTCCGAGACCGATCGGGCCATCGAGCTCAGGGCCCGCGACCGCCAGCGCAAGCTGATCGCCAAGATCGACGCGGCCATCGCCCGCATCGAGGACGGCAGCTACGGCTACTGCGAGGAGACGGGCGACCCGATCTCGCTGAAGCGCCTCGAGGCGCGTCCGATCGCCACCCTGTCGCTGGAGGCGCAGGAGCGCCACGAGCGGCGCGAGCGGGTCTATCGCGACGAGTAGGGTCCGGGCCGGTCAGGCCTGAACGACACCACGGCCGTCCCTCGGGGCGGCCGTTTTTCGTTGTGCGCGGCGGCTGCCGAAACGCCGGACGCCGCCCGCGTCGGGAGAACGCGGGCGGCGCCGGACTTGCCGTGTTCGCCTGGGGAGCGGGGACGGCTGGGAGCTCGGGGTTGGGTCAGAAGGGCAGGAGGACGTCGAGCACCTGCTGGCCGTAGCGGGGCTGCTGCTGGTCGGTGATCTGGCCGCGACCGCCGTAGCCGATGCGGGCCTGGGCGATCTTGTTGGAATCGATGGTGTTGTCGCTCTCGATGTCCTCGGGCCTGACGACACCGGCGACGATCAGTTCGCGCACCTCGAAGTTGACCCGCATCTCCTGCTTGCCTTCCAGCACCAGATTGCCGTTGGGCAGGACCTGCATGACGACGGCGGCGACATTGGTCGTCAGGGTCTCTGACCGGTTGACGGTGCCCTTGCCCTCGTTGGAGTTGGTGCCGGTGGTCGAGACGAGGCTCGCCGGATCTGCGCCGGCGCGGGCGATGAAGCGCTCGGCACCGAAGAGGCTGGGCGTTCCCATGGTCTGGGATCCGGTGCGCGACTGGTTGGTGGTGTTCTGGATGTTGGCCTGGTCCTGGAACTTCACCTTGACGGTGAGGATGTCGCCGACGCGCTGGGCGCGCTGGTCGCGGAAGAAGGCGCGCGAGCCGTTGCGCCACAGCGAGTTGGGATTGTGCGACACCGGCTGCGGCTCGGGCATGGGCATCGACACCGGCCGGTAGCCGGGGCGCGTCTGCGGGTTCTCGACCGCTGACAGGGCCGGCGCGCGCCCGACGTTGCGCAGCCGGTCCGGGGCGCCACAGGCCGCCGTGGCGAGGCCGGCGATGACGATGAGGGCAGGGCGGGCGATGCGCATGGCGGTTCCTGACGCGGAACGAGAGATCGAAGGGGCGGGGGCGGGACGGGACATCACGGCGCTCTCGACGAGGCGACGACGGCGGAGCGCGCGGTTGCAGGCGTCACGATGGCGACACGGTTGAGGCCGGTGACGACGGCCTGCAGCTTCTTGCGGGACTGCAGGTTCTCCACCTGGATGACGTCGCCCTCGGCGCCGGCTTCCAGGGCCTTGCCGCGCATGGTCAGCGACATGCCCGGAAGCTCGACGGTGATCAGGACATTGGCGTTGCGTTCGACCAGTTCCGGCTTCATCAGGTCGATGGTGCGGAACATCCGCTCCGGCGAGAGCGGCCTGCGCGCGGCGAGGCCGACCGCCTGGGCGAGAGAGACCACGGTGTCGCCGGTCATCATCGGCAGGGCGTTGCGCGGCTTGCGATCGACCACGAGGTCGGATGCACGCACCACCTCGCCACGGCCGATCGTGCGGGCCGGCACGACGAATTCGATCAGCTCGTTCGCCGTGCCCGCGAGGCGGAAGCCACCGCTGCG
This sequence comes from Phreatobacter sp., assembly GCA_965284145.1. Lineage (GTDB taxonomy): Bacteria > Pseudomonadota > Alphaproteobacteria > Rhizobiales > Phreatobacteraceae > Phreatobacter. The sequence continues at coordinate 1,508,451 of CBDIRH010000002.1, read as the reverse complement.
TTCGGAGCGCGTCGAGCCGCGAATGCCGAGGACAGCATCGAAGCGGCCGCTGCGCGGATCGTGCTCGATGCGGATGACGTCAAGCGAGCCGGACGCTTCAGTCTCGACGGCGATCGGGCGCGTTCCGCGGTCGAAACTGACCTGGACACGGCTGCTGTCGGAGAGACCGAAACTGCTGGCGAGCGCGATGGCCACCCGTTCTTCCAGATCCGCGAGGGGAATGACCCGGGCGTCGCGGGTGACGCTGACCTGACGGTTGCGGTCGCCCGTCTCCGGTTCGAGGCCCGCACGGCGCGCCGCCTCGATGATCTGCCAGGCCGGCACCTGTCCGGTATGGCCGGGCTCGGGGGCCCTGAAGACCGGCACCTCCGCGTGGCGTCCGGCGTGCTGGAACAGGTCGCCGAGGCGGACCACCTCGCCAGGCACCACAACATCGAGGCGCAGGACGGGCCGCGGCGTCTCGGCCACGGCGGGCAGGGCGGTGGCGAGGCTGAGGCAGACGGCAAGGCGGCGAACGAGAGACATCACCAATCTCACCGCATAAGCTGGGACGTTGACTGCAGCATCTGGTCGGCCGCGGAGATGATGCGGGCGTTCATCTCGTAGGCGCGCTGGGCTGCGATCAGGTCGGAGATCTCGGAGACGGCGGTGACGTTCGACTGTTCGAGGTTCTTCTGCAGCAGCGACCCCATGCCTTCGTTGCCCGGCGTCGTCGTGATCGCCTGGCCGGAGGCGCCGGTTTCCAGGAAGAGGTTGTCGCCCATCGATTCCAGGCCCGCCTTGTTGGTGAAGCGGGAGAGCTGGATCTGGCCGATGGTCTGGGCAGCGGTCTGACCTGGCAGCGTCGCCTGGACGACGCCCGCGGCGCTGATGGTCACCGCAGTGGCATTGTTCGGCACGGTGATGCCGGGCTCGAGCTGATAGCCGTCGACGGTGACGATCTGGCCGTCGGCGTTGCGCTCGAAGGAGCCGTCGCGGGTATAGGCGGTCCGCCCGTCGGGCAGGCTGATGCGGAAGAAGCCCTCGCCGCGGATGGCGACGTCATAGTCCTTGTCCGTCGCCAGGACGTTGCCCTGTGTCATGACGCGCGAGGTGCCCGCCGGCTTGACGCCGGAGCCGATGGAGATGCCCACCGGCAGGAGGTTGCCCTGCTGCGAGTTCTGCGTGCCGGCGCGGCGCTGGTGGTCGTAGAGCATGTCCTGGAATTCGGCCCGCTGGCGCTTGAAGCCGGTGGTCCGCATGTTGGCGATGTTGTTGGAGATCACCTCGACGGTGAGCTCCTGGGCCTTCATGCCGCTGGCGGCGGTGTGGAGCGCGCGCATGGTTCAGCCTCCTCAGGCGGTGGCGTTGCCGAGGGAGCGGATCGCTTCCCGGCGCATCTGGTCGTGGCGTTCCATGCTCGAGGCGAGCGACTGGTAGGCCCGGGTCACCTCGATCATGCGCGACAGAGCGAGGACCGGGGTGACGTTGGAACTCTCGAGCGCACCCTGGCGCACGTCGGTGCTGGCGACCGCCTGGGTCTGGGCGCCCGGCATGAGACGGAAGAGATTGTCGCCGGCCTTCTCGAAGGCGCGCGGCTGGTTTCCATCGACGATGCGCAGGCGACCGCGCACGCCGCCGGACGACGACACGGTGCCGTCGCGGCCGATGGTGATGCCGACGTCGTTGGCCTCGAAGGCGATGGGGCCGCCTTCGCCCATGACGAGCTGGCCCTGCTTGGTGACGAGCTGGTTCTGGGCGTTGAGCTCGAAGGATCCATTGCGCGTGAAGCGCTCGCCCTCGGGCGTCTGGACGACGAAGTAGCCGCGGCCGTTGATGGCGACGTCGAGCGAGTTGCCCGTCTGGGTGATGCCACCCTGGCTGTGATTGGTGGTTGTCGCCCGGTCCCAGACGAAGGACATGCGCCGGTCGGCCCCGCGCTGGAACGTATCGTCCCGCGCGACAGGCATCAGGTATTCCTGGAACACGACATCGTCCTGCTTGAACCCGGTGGTGTTCAAGTTGGCGAGGTTGTTCGCAATGACGTCGAGCTCACGCTGCAGGGCGACCTGCCGCGAAAGACCGACGAGACCAATGTTCTCCATCGGACCAGTCCCCGATTGTCCGACTCGATGGCCGCCTCTCCCAAGGCTTTCGTCGAACCGGTGCTCCCCAGCTGGACCCCGCTTTCCGTTCTCCCAAACGGTCGTCGCGATCCGCCAAGTCCTTCGCAGCCTTCGTGCCAAGTGGGGGCTTTAAGGAAAATCAACCACTTACGCTAAGGTCGTGTTCACCGGATGCTAGGCACGAACGACCATGGGGGCGCTTTCGCCCCGGCAAATCTTGCCGCCTCTTAACGAAAATAAACGCGGCGTTAACCATTCTGGCGCCAACGTCCCAGATAGAGAATCCGGGGCCCAAGTCATGGCGAAGAAACCGAAAAAGCCCGAAGCCGATGCCGATGATGCGGAGGAGGGCGAAGCCGCCCCCGAGGCCGCGGGCGGTGGCAAGAAGAAACTGATCATGATGGGCGGCGCCGCGGTTGCGGTTCTCGCGCTCGGAGGCGGTGGCTGGTTCTTCTTCATGAAGAAGAAACCAGAGACCGCCGCGGCCCCGCCGGTCGAGGTCGCCAAGCCCGTCGCCTTCGTCGATCTGCCGGACATGACGGTCAACCTGTCGGTCGGCCAGGATCGTCCGCAGTACCTGCGGGTGAAGGTCGCCCTCGAGGTGACCGACTCCAAGGTCGCCGACCAGATCAAGCCGATCATGCCGCGCGTGATCGACGCCTTCCAGCTCTACCTGCGCGAGATGCGCCCCTCCGACATCGAGGGTTCGGCCGGCATCTTCCGGCTCAGGGACGAGCTCACCCGGCGCGTCAACACCGCCGTCCACCCGGCGCGTGTCAACGCCGTGCTGTTCCGCGAAATCGTCGTGCAGTGACGGGCTGACCATGGCAGGCGATATCGACCAGGACGCCCTTGCCGCCGAATGGGGCATGGCCCTCGAGGAGCAGGGGGCTTCGGGCGCCGACGGCGACCAGGCTTGGGAGTCCGTCGGCGAAGACGGCATGGCGCATGTCAATGCCGGCTCCAAGGGCGGCGCCGAGCGCATCCTCAACCAGGAGGAAATCGACAATCTCCTCGGCTTCTCGATCGAGGACCTCGCGCTTTCCGACAATGGCGGCATTCGCGCCATCATCGACTCGGCCATGGTCGCCTACGAGCGCCTGCCGATGCTCGACATCGTGTTCGACCGGCTCGTGCGGCTGCTCACGACCTCCCTGCGCAACTTCACATCCGACAACGTCGAGGTCTCGCTCGACCGCATCCACGCCGTCCGTTTCGCCGACTACCTCAACTCCATTCCGCTGCCGGCCATCCTCTCCATCTTCAAGGCGGAGGAGTGGGACAATTTCGGCATCGCAACCGTCGACTCCAGCCTGATCTACTCGATCATCGACGTTCTGCTGGGCGGCCGGCGGGGCGTCACCGCCATCCGCGTCGAGGGTCGGCCCTACACGACCATCGAGATGGGTCTGGTCAAGCGGATGATCGAGGTCATCCTCGCCGACGCCGAGGCGGCCTTCCGCCCGATCTCGCCGGTCAACTTCAAGATCGACCGCCTCGAGACCAACCCGCGCTTCGCCGCCATCTCGCGGCCGAACAACGCCGCCATCCTGGTGCGCTTCCGCATCGACATGGAAGAGCGCGGCGGCTCCATCGAGATGCTGCTGCCCTATGCGACGCTGGAGCCGATCCGCGATCGCCTGATGCAGACCTTCGTCGGCGAGAAACTCGGCCGCGATCCGGTCTGGGAGGGGCATCTGTCCACCGAGATCTTCCAGGCCCGCACCCACGTGGAGGCGGTTCTCTACGAGAGCGAGTTCCCGCTCCGCAAGCTGATGAACCTCAAGGTCGGCGACACCCTGGTCCTCGACATGAAGCCCGATGCCCTGGTCAAGGTGCGCTGCGGCGACGAGACGCTGACCGAGGGCCGCATGGGCCGGGTCGGCGACCGTGTCGCCATCCGAATCCAGAAGCCGCTGCGGCGCGGCCGGACGACCATGTCGCAATTCGAGCAGATCTCTTCGGGCGGACAGGAGGCGTGATGTCGAGCTTCACGGTATCGCTGCTGGTGGAACTTCTGGTGGCAGGCCTGCTGGTCGTCACCATCGCCTATTGCGTCACGCTCAACCGCCGGCTCACCCGGCTGCGCTCCGACGAGCAGTCCCTGAAGGCGACCATCGCCGAACTGGTGACCGCCACCGAGATTGCCGAGCGCGCCATCCAGGGGCTCAAGGTGACCGTGCGCGAGTGCGACGGGACGCTCGGCGAGCGGTTGCGCACGGCCGAGCGCTTCCTCGTCGACATCGAGCGAGAGGTGAAGTCGGGGCAGACCGTCGTGGATCGCATCAGCCGCATCACCGAGGCCGCCCGCGACGCCGGCCGGCCCCGGGTGCCGCCGATCCCGGCGGTCGAGCCGATCGTGCCCGTGACCATTCGCGACAGCGCCGAAGGCCTGCCGTCGGGGGCGGCCTCCACCCTCGCCGCCGCCAAGGCCTTCGCCGCCCGCATCCAGACACGCGCCGCCTGAGGAGACCTCGATGCGGGACCTGCGTCTTCTGCCCATCGTCACGCTCGCAGCCGGCGGCCTCCTGTTCCTGAAGGCCGTCGGGATCCTCAGCGGTGATGCACCCGGGCCCCGCCAGGTCCGCGCGCAGGACAACAGCATTCCCGGCATCGAGTCGCCTGCCGACGCGAACATCACCACCGGCGCGACCCCGGCCGCCGCCCCGGCAACGCCGGCTCCGCCTGCCACCCCGGCCGCCGCGCCTGCGGGCGCGCGCCCCGGCCAGCCGACGCCGATGCCGGCCCAGAACCAGCCGCCGGCCATCTCCGCCTCCGAGCGCGCCATCCTTGAGCGCCTGCAGGAGCGGCGTCAGGAACTCGATACGCGTCATCGCGAACTGGAGATGCGCGAGAACCTCCTGCGCGCCACCGAGCGGCGTCTGGAGCAGCGCGCCAATGAGCTGCGCGAGCTCGAAGGCCGCATCGCAGGTCTCGAACAGCGCCGCGACGAAGCCGAGCAGGCGCGGTTCCGCGGCGTCGTGAGCATGTATGAATCGATGCGGCCGAAGGATGCCGCCCGCATCTTCGACACCCTCGACATGAGCGTTCTCATCGAGGTGGCGCGGGCGATGCGTCCGCCGAAGCTGGCCGACGTCATCGCCCAGATGCAGCCCGAGCAGGCCAAGCGCCTGACCACCGAGCTTGCCCGTCGTCCCAGCCAGACCGCATCGGTCGATCCGCGCAGCGTGTCTCCGGACACTTTGCCGAAAATCGAAGGCCGTCCGAGCCGCTAGCTCGAAACCCGCTGTTAATGACGAATGTCCATGATGCCCCGCAATCGGGGGCACGGAGCCGCCGCATGCCGATCTCCCGGGATCGGCAGAAGGTTCGAGTGGCGATCCCATGGACGGGAACGCGTGGAGTGTGAGGCGAATGGCGCGGGTTGGCTTGGCGGCCGCCCTGCTTTGCCATGTCTCGCCGGGCGCGCTCCTCGCGCAGGCGGCCCGGCCGGCCACTCCCGCTGCCGAAAGCCGTCCCGCCACGCCAGCCAAGGCCGAAATTTCCGCTGTGACGACAGGCGGTTATGCGCGGCTGATCTTTCATTTCGACCAGCAGCTGCCGACCGAGGTGAAGGTCACCGGGGGCGTGCTTGTGATCGGTTTCTCCCAGCCGGTGGACCTGCAGACGGCGCAGCTGCCGAACCTCCTGCAGAACTATGTCACCGCCGTGCGGCGCGATCCTGACGGCAAGTCCCTGCGCTTCGCCCTGTCGCAACGGGTCACCGTCAACTCGATGGAGGCTGGCGAGCGGCTGTTCGTTGACATGCTTCCCGATACCTGGCGGGGAACGCCTCCGGGACTTCCGGTCGAGGTGGTCGAGGAACTGACCCGCCGCGCCCGCGAGGCCGAACGTCGTGCACGCGCGGCCGAGGCCCAGCGCGTCGCCCGCACCATGCCGCCGGTGACCGTGCGGGTCGGCAACCATCCGACATTCACGCGCTTCGTCTTCTCGTTGCCGGAGCCTGTGGCCGTCGCCATCGACCGGGCCGCAGACAGGCTGACGCTGAGGATCGCCAAGCCCTTCACCGCCGAGCTGCGCTACGTGCGCGATGCCCTGCCGCCCTTCGTGACGGAAATCGAGGCAGACACGGGGCCGGAGGAGCTGGTCTTCCGCATGGTCGTATCGCCGCAGGCCGATGTCCGGGCCTTCCGCGAGGAGGGCACCTATGTGCTCGACCTGACCATGAAGGGCAGCCAGCCGCGGCCGACGCCGGTGCCGACGCCGCGCCCGCAGTCGGGCGTCGCTCCACCGGCTGTGACCAACCTGCCGGGCAACGTGCCGGTATCGCCCCTCGTCGCACGACCCGCGGTGCCGGTGCAGGCGCCTCCTCCGCCGCCTGCCGCGCGACCGCGCAGCGCCTCTCCCGCCCCCGCAGCCGCCGAAGCGGTGATCCCAGCGCCGCCGTCGCCGCCTGCCCAGCCGCCCGCGCTGGCAGCTGCGGAAACCGTGCCGGTACAGCCGCCGGCACAGGCTCCGGAGCCCGCCCGCGCGCCGGTGCCCGTCGAGACGGCCGAGCCCGCTCCGAGGCCGGCGCAGGCTGCCGCCGCCGGTCCCATCGCCATGCAGGCCCGTCGTGCGGGAGGCGCCGTGCGCATCCTCGTGCCCTTCACCAAGGAGACGCCCGGCGCCGTCTTCCAGCGCGGCGACACGCTCTGGCTGGTCTTCGATACGCTCGAGGACGTGACGCTCGCGGGTCTCCAGGCTGAGGCGGCGGGCATCTTCTCCTCGGTCGACGCATCCCGCTCGCGCTCCGGCATCGCCGTCCGCGTCGGGCTCGAGCGCCAGAGCCTCGCGTCCGCCGGCCGCGACGGCACGGCGTGGATCATCACCCTCGCCGACAGCATCCTCGAGCCGCCGCGGCCGGTGCACCTGACGCGAGCGACCGAGCAGGGCAACAAGCTCATCGCCACCGTCGATTTCCCCAATGCCGGGTCGGTGCATCGCCTCGCCGACCCGCTCGCCGGCGACCAGCTTCTGGTGGTGACGGGGGCTGGCCCGGCGCGATCCTTCGTGCAGTCCCGCGAGATGGTCGAATTCGTTGCTCTCGCCGGCAGCCACGGCCTCGTCTTCCAGCCGATCGCCGATGACCTGACGGTCTCCGTCTCGGGCGATCAGGTCAACATCGGAAGGCCCAATGGCCTGCAGCTGAGTTCGGGCATGGCCCGGCCGCAGCCGGTTCAGCGGCTGGTCCGCCGACCGCGGACCATCACCTTCGACCTCGAGCTCTGGGCCGCCGACGAGCGCGCGCCGTTCCGCGAGCGGGAGAGCGACCTGATCGCCACGGCGGCCGCCGTCCACGATACCCAGCGGACGGCGAAGCGCCTGGAACTCGTCCGGTTCTACATGGCGCAGCAGCGCTGGGCCGAGGCGAAGTCCGTGCTCGACGCCATCGCGAGGCAGGACCGCCGGGTCGCCGAGGACGGCTCCATCCAGGGCCTCCGCGGTGTCGCCGCGATCATGATGCATCGTCCGGACGATGCGCTGCGCGAGTTTGCGCACCCGTCCATGGCGAACGCGCCTGACATCGTCCTCTGGCGCGCGACCGCGCTGGCGATGGACGGGCGGGCGCGCGAGGCTCACGAGGCCTTCGAATCGACCGACATCTCGCCGGCCACGCTGCCGCCGCCACTCGCCCGCGCCATCCTCGTGCGGGCCGTCGACGCCGCGCTCGATGCGGGCGCCATCGACAAGGCGGAAAAGCACCTCGCCGAGCTGCAGGAAATCGGTATACCGCCGGAGGCCGAACAGCGCTTTGCGCTGCTGCGCGGCCGGATCCTCGAGGCCAAGGGCCAGGACCGCGACGCCCTCGTCGCCTTCTCGCGCGCGGCGAGCGGCCCGGACCTGCCGGTGCGTGCCGACGCCGACCAGCGCCACCTCGCCGCCCGCCACCGTCTCGGCGACATCGACCGCAAGGCGGCGATCGACGAACTCGAGGTGCAGAGCTTCGCCTGGCGCGGCGACGACGTCGAGGCGCGGACCCTTGCGCTTCTCGCCAAACTGCAGGCGGACCAGGGCCAGTTCCGCGAAGCCTTCACCACCATGCGCGTCGCCATGCGGGTCCACCCCCGCGCCGAGGCCGTGCGCGGCATGCAGGACGACGTCGCCCGCCACTTCGAGCGGCTCTTCCTCGAGGGCAGCGCCGACAACATGAAGCCTGTCGACGCGCTGGCGCTCTACTACGATTTCCGCGACATGACCCCGCAGGGGCGCCGCGGCGACGAGATCATCCGCCGGCTGGCCGATCGCCTCGCCAGCATGGACCTGCTCGACCAGGCGGCGGCCCTGCTGCAGCACCAGATCGACCGGCGTCTGCAGGGCGCAGCGCGCTCTCAGGTGGCGGCACGTCTCGCGCTGATCCACCTGATGAACCGCAAGCCGGCAGCGGCGCTGCAGGCGCTCCGGACCACGCGTCTTGCCGACCTGCCGGAGCAGCTGCGCGTGCAGCGCTATCTGCTGGAAGCGCGGGCCCACGCCGATTCCGGCCGGCCGGACCAGGCGCTGGAGATGCTGGCGGGCATCCGCACGCCAGAGGCCGAGATGCTGCGGGCGGACGTCCACTGGGGCGCCCAGCGCCATCGCGAGTCGGCGGAGCAGAGCGAGCGCTGGGTCTCGTCCCGCACGGGCTCGGCGGCTCTGAGCGACGACGAGCGTCGCCACCTGCTACGCGCCGCCATCGGCTATGCGCTTGTCGACGACGCGCTCGGCCTCGATCGCCTGCGCGGTCGCTGGCGTGAGGCCATGAAGGGCACGCCGGACGAGCGCGCCTTCGACGTCGTCACCGCGCCGATCGAGGCACGCGGGGTCGAATATCGCGAGATCGCCAAGTCCATCGCCGACCGCGACACGCTCGATGGCTTCCTGAAGAACTACCGCGAGCGCTATCCGAGCGAGACTCCGGGCGCGACCAGCTCGCCGCCGACTGCAACGCCCGCTCCTGCGCCGCAGCAGCAGTCCGGCGCGCCGGCGACCCCCGCACGGCCGGGCTGACGGCCGCCCCGTCAGCCGCCGAAACTTCGCACCAGGCTGCCGGCGACGAGATTCCACCCGTCGACGAGCACGAAGAAGATCAGCTTGAAGGGCAGGGACACCGTCACCGGCGGCAGCATCATCATGCCCATGGACATCAGCACCGAGGCGACGACGAGGTCGATCACCAGGAAGGGCACAAAGAGCAGGAAGGCGATCTCGAAGGCCCGCCTGAGCTCCGAGATCATGAAGGCGGGCACGAGGACGCGGAACGAGACCTCCTGAGGCGTCGCCGGGACGGGCTCGCGTGACAGCTCTTGGAACAGGGCGAGGTCCTTCTCGCGGACATGCTTGAGCATGAATTCGCGGAACGGCCCCGATGCCCGCTCGAAGGCTTGAGGCATGTCGATCTGGTTCTCGACCAGCGGCCGCACGCCGAGGTCGTAGCTCTGCTGAAGCGTCGGCGCCATGACGAAGCCGGTGAGGAACAGCGACAGGCCGACGATGACGGCATTGGGCGGGGCGGTCTGCGTGCCGATGGCTGTGCGCAGGAGCGAGAGCACCACCGCGATGCGGACGAAGCTCGTCACCATGATGAGGATCGAGGGGGCCACCGACAGGACGGTGATAAGACCGATCAGTTGGATGACGCGTTCGTTCACCCCCGCGCCCTGGCCGAGGTTGATCGAGATGTCCTGGGCAGCGGAAGGTCCGGTCAGCAGCGCCACGACGACGGCAGCGAGAGGCCACGCCGCGCGGCCGATGCCGCGCCGGACCCTCGCCGTGCCGTGGATGAAAGACCGGAGCATCGCCGTCCCGCGCCGCGAATCGTTGGCGCCGAGTCTAGCAGGTCGCCGGGCGAGGCCCTGTGGACGGCTTCCCGGAGCGTCAGGATTTCGGCGGCGTTGGACCGCGTCCGAGCAGGGCGGCCATTTCCTCTTCGAGGCTGTCGAAGACGGATTTCTCGTCGGCGGAGAGCGCCTTGGCAGGCTGCGGGGCCGAGGTGGTCGGAGCCGGCCGTGCCGCTGCGGGCGGCGGAGACACCGGCTTGGCCGGCGGGCTGGCGGGGCTCGCGCCGATGGGCTTGCGCAGGGCCGCCTCGAGCCGCGCTGCGACGTCGTCCTGCTGGGGCGCTGCCGGGCGGGCGACGGGAGCGACCGGGGCCGGGGCCGCGGCCGGGCTCACGGCTCGCCAGGGCGTGCCGCGGCGGTGGGGCGCAGGCCGCGCGCGCGAGTCGTCGACGCGGCCGGTTCGCGGCGCGGGGCCGGCGTGGCCGCCGCGGCCGGCGCAGCGCGGCTCGGGCCGGGTTGCGGGCGGCGGCGCCGGGCGGGCGGGCTCCGGCCGCAGCGGCTCGGAGCGGGCCGGGGCGAGCGGCATGTCGAGATTGACCGGGCGCGGTGCGGGCTCGCCGGCTGCCTGGCGCGCTGCCTCGCGCAGAGACGGGCGGGGCTGCGGCATCGGCGGATCGGGCTCGACATAGGCGGGAGCTGCTGCAGGCGCGGGCTCGCGTACCAGAGCCGAGGCCTGGACGGGCATTCCGCGGACGATGGAGGTCTCCACGACCACGTCGGTCGGGCCTCCGAGCAGCAGGAGATGCTCGACATTGTCGCGGCGGATGAGCACCAGCTTGCGGCGCTGGTCGACGTCCGCATAGTCGAGGACGGCGAGGCGCGGCTGGCGGCCGCGTCCGCCGCCGCCGATGCCGAGGCCACGTCCGCGAATGAGACGGAAGATCCAGGCGGTCAGCCCGATCAGCACCAGCACGGCCGCGAAGGCGACGATGAATGTCGCTGCGAGGGGCGCATTGGGACCGAGCAGATTGGTGAGATAGTTCATCGAGACCGATCCCATGGCATTCCAGACGCCCGCCCGAAGAGCGCACGTTAAATCTATGTTGAGGTTAACAGACCCGGCAAGGCTTGCCGACCTCGACCTCGCCGGATGGTTAACCCGCCACGGCAGAGGTTGAAAGTCCCTTAACGCTTAACCAGTCGTTAACCATGAACCCGGCATCCTTTGCCTATCGACAAGGGCGCGGGGGACACCATGGCGACCAGCGACGTGCCGCTCTTCTCCATGCTCCGGACCCGGATGCGATGGCACCAGGATCGCCAGAAACTACTGGCGGAAAATGTCGCGAATGCGGATACGCCGGGCTATCGCGCCCGCGACCTCGCGGCTCCCAATTTCGCTTCGATGGCCCGCGGCACGGCCAGCGCGACCGGTGCCGCCAGCATCGGGGCGGGGCCGATGCGCACCGATGCGCGGCATATCCAGACCGCCAGTTCGCAGCAGACGCGCTTCGACGTCAGGCGGAACACTGGCCTCGTCGCTACGCCCGACGGCAACCGCGTCAATCTCGAGGACGAGATGCTCAAGGTCGCGCAGAACCAGCTCGACTACCAGGCCGTCGCCGGCCTCTACCAGCGCTCGCTCGGACTCATCCGCACCGCGATCGGCAAGAAGGGCTGAGGAGGCACCTGATGTCCATGGACTTCCTGAAATCGATCCGGATCGCCGCGGGCGGCATGCGCGCCCAGGCCGGACGCATGCGGATCACCGCCGAGAACATCGCCAATGCGAGTTCGACGGCGCAGACGGCGGGCGGCGACCCCTACCGCCGCAGGATCCCGACCTTCCGCACCAGCTTCGATCGCGAACTGCAGGCGACGACGGTCCAGCTCGGACCGGTGCGCCAGCAGCAGGGCGAGTTCCAGACCCGCTTCGATCCGAGCCATCCGGCGGCCGACGCCCGCGGCTACGTCAAGGTCCCGAACGTCAACTCGCTCGTCGAGAGCCTCGACATGCGCGAGGCCCAGCGCAGCTACGAGGCCAACCTCAACGTGGTCACCTCAACGCGGCGCATGATCCAGCGCACGATCGAACTGCTGAGGGTCTGAGCGCATGTCGTCCTCCTCCATCGCCGCCAATGCCTATGCGACGGCCGCGCGGCTGTTCTCGCCGACCGGCGCGGCATCGCGGCCGAGCGCCCAGGGCGCCGGCTTCGGCGACATGCTGCGCAGCGCCGTGCAGAACCTCGACCAGTCGGCCCGCACCACCGACCAGCGCACCCAGGCCATGGCCGCCGGCCGCGCCGACCTGATCGACGTGGTGACGGCCGTGGCCGAGACCGAGGTCGCCGTCGAGGCGCTCGTCTCGGTGCGCGACAAGGTCGTGCAAGCCTACGAAGAAATCATGCGGATGCAGATCTAGGAGAGATCGATGAGCCCTGCCGACATTCTCGACGTCGCCCGCGACGGCATTCTCACCGTCATCCTCGTCTCGGCGCCGATGATGCTCGTCGGCCTGATCGTCGGCGTTATCGTCTCGCTCATCCAGGCGCTGACGCAGATCCAGGAGCAGACGCTGGTCTTCGTGCCGAAGATCCTCGCCATCTTCGCCACCATGCTGGTGGCGCTGCCCTTCATGGGCGACCTGATGAACGGCGTCACCGGCCGGATCATGGCGAAAGTGGTCAGCGGCGGGTGAATCAGCTTTGATCGGCAGGGTTCGAGGCCGCCGGTCGCCGGCACGCTCCAGGAGGGGCGAGACACCGTGACCATCCCGATCACCCCGGCGCTCATCGTCGTCTTCTTCATGATGTTCGCGCGTGTCGGCACCATGATGGCGCTGATGCCGGGCCTCGGCGAGCGGTCGCTTCCGATGCGGGTGAGGCTCGGCGTGGCGCTGCTCATCACGCTGGCCCTTTTCCCGCTGCACCGGCCGCTCTACGACATCGACCTCGCCCGGCCGGCCAGCGTCTTCCTGATGCTGTTCATGGAGATGGCGGTCGGCTTCACGCTCGGCATGGCGGCGCGCATCGCGGTGTCGGCGCTGCTCACCGCCGGCGTCGTCATCGCCCAGTCCATGGGCATCGGCTTCGCCATGCAGGTCGACCCGACCCAGGGCCAGCAGGGCGCTGTGATCGGCACCTTCCTGTCGCTCATCGGCGTGGTGCTCATCTTCTCGACCGATCTGCATCACCTCATCATCGCCGCGATCTCCGACAGCTTCACCGTCATCCGGCCGGGGATCCTGCCGGCGTCGGGCGATGCGGCGCAGTTCCTCACCATGGTGATGGCCAAGGCCTTCCTCATCGCCATCCAGCTCTCGGCGCCGTTCCTCGTGTTCGCGCTGGTCTTCAACATCGGTCTCGGCGTGCTGTCGAAACTCATGCCGCAGATGCAGGTCTTCTTCGTCGCCATGCCGGTGACCATCGGCGTCGGCTTCCTCATCCTCCTCCTCGTCATCTCCGTCATGATGTCCCACTACCTGGGCAGCCTCGAAGGAGTCCTCGGCGAGATCGCGGTCAACCGGAGGTAGGCCGTGGCGGACGAGGGCGAGGACAAGGACCAGAAGACACACGACCCCACACAGAAGAAGCTCGACGACGCGCTGAAGAAGGGCGACGTCGCCAAGAGCCAGGACCTCGTCTCGTGGTTCCTCCTGTTCATCGCCACCCTCATCGTCGCGACCATGGCAGGCGGTGCTGCGGGCGGGCTCGCCGTGCCGCTGAAGAACCTCATCGCCAATGCCGATCTGGTGCCGGTCGACCGGTCCAGCCTGATGAAGCTCTATGTGTCGCTGGTCCTCGCGGTCATCGTCGCGATCGGGCTGCCGCTGCTCGGTCTCTTTCTCACCGGTATCGGCGCCAACATGATGCAGCACCGGCTGGTGCTCTCGACCGAGAGCCTGAAGCCGAAGTTCTCGAAGATCTCGCCGCTGGCCGGGTTCAAGCGCATCTTCGGGCCCGATGCCCTCGTCAATTTCGTCAAGGGTCTCGCCAAGCTGACGCTGGTCGGCGTGGTGATGTTCACCGTGCTCTGGCCGCAGCGCGCGACCATCGACAGCCTCGTCCGCATGGACGTGGAGATGCTGCTGCCGCACACCTTCTCGATCGTCATGAGCGTGCTGATCGCGGTGGTGGCGATCATGGCGATCATCGCGCTGGCCGACTACGTCTACCAGTACCAGCGCTGGTACACCCGCCAGAAGATGTCGACCCAGGAGCTCAAGGAGGAGTTCAAGCAGTCGGACGGCAACCCTGAGATCAAGGGCAAGATCAAGCAATTGCGCCGCGAGCGCTCGCGCAAGCGGATGATGGCCAACGTGCCGAACGCCACCGTGGTCGTCACCAACCCGACCCACTTCGCCGTCGCGCTGAAGTACGAGGCGGGGATGCAGGCGCCCGTCTGCGTCGCCAAGGGCATGGACCTCATCGCCCTGAAGATCCGCGAGCTCGCGGTCGCCAGCGATGTGCCGATCGTCGAGAACGTGCCGCTCGCCCGGGCGCTGCACGCGAGCGTCGAGGTCGACCAGCCGATCCAGGAGGAACACTACCGCGCGGTCGCCGAGGTCATCGGCTACGTCATGCGGCTCAAGGGCGAGTTGAACTGACGGCCGGGGAGGGGTGACGGCGCGCGCGAAATGCCGCCGGCGTTGCCCTGCCGCCCTTGCCTCTTGGGCGGCGAACCGGCACCACTACCAGATGGAATCCCTCGGGGATTCTCCCCAACCAGACCAACGGCTCCTTCCGCCATGGCCCTCGTCGAAAAGAACGCCCGCGCCGACCAGGCGCCTCCCGCGATCGCCGGCTCGCGCCGGTCGGTCGACCGGTCCGAGCAGTCGGGGTCCACCGCCATGGTGCTGGTGGTGGCGGTCGTGCTCGTCGGCGCCGCCCTGTTCTTCCTGATGATCGGCCGCGACAACGCCTATCCCTACGTCATCGGCCTCCTGGCGCTGCTCGCCGTCTGCGGCGTCTTCTCGCTCTTCGCCTATGCCGCCGGCATCCTGCGCTTCGCCACCGAGGACGGCCGCAACGACTTCACCAAGGCGATGGTCGACAGCGCCGGCGATGCCTTGGTGGTGAGCGAGCCCTCCGGGCGGGTGCTCTATGCCAATCCCGCCTATCTCGCCATGACGGGTGCGACCGGCGACGAGGACGTGCGCTCGGTGGAGCGCGCCTTCACCGGCGCACCGGAGGTGTCGGAAGCCATCTACCGCCTGTCGCAGGCGGCCCGCGAGGGGCGTCGCCACCAGGAAGAGGTGCGCCGACCCGGAGCCGAGGATGCCCGCTGGCTCCGGCTCAAGGTCCGCCCCATGGCGACCGAGGGGGTGGGGCGGCTGCGCGGCGTCGGGCGAGCCAGCGTCTGGACGGTGGAGGACATCACCCGCGACCGGCAGTCGGCCGAGACCGCCTTCGAGACCCTGCAGAAGGCCATCGACTTCCTCGACCACGCGCCCGCCGGTTTCTTCTCGATGGAGCCGAACGGCGAGATCGCCTACATGAACGCGACGCTGGCCGGCTGGCTCGACCATGACCTCACCGAGGTCGGCTCCGGCGGCCTTGCCCTCGCCGACATCCTCGCCGCCGACGCGGCCGCCCTGCTTCGCACCGTCCCGCCCAAGCCCGGCGAGGTGACGACGGCAACCTTCGACCTCGACCTGAAGCGCCGGGGCGGCGAGGCGCTGCCGGTCCGCCTCCTGCACAAGGTCGCCTTTTCCGCCGACGGCACGCCGGGGTCCTCGCGCACCCTCGTCATCAACCGTGGCCGCTCCAACGATACGGGCGACAGCCTGCGGGCGGCCGAGGTACGCTTCGCCCGCTTCTTCAACTCCTCGCCTCTCGGCATCGTCACGGTGGACCGCGACGGCCAGGTCGGCCGCGCCAACCCGATCTTCGCGCGGCTGCTGGCCGATGTCGTGCCGGCGGCGGAAGCCGGCTCGCGCTCGATCCAGTCACTCGTGAAGGAAAGCTCGCGGCCGGCCCTGTCCCAGGCCATCGGCGAGGCTGCCGCCGGCAAGGGCGATCTCGCAGCCGTCGACGGCGCGCTGCAGGGCGATGCCAATCGCTTCGCGCACTTCTTCGTCGCCCCGGTGGATGATCCCGAGCAACCGGGCGAGGCAGCGATCGTCTACGTCGTGGAGACGACCGAGCTGCGCCAGCTGCAGGAACAGTTCGCGCAGTCGCAGAAGATGAACGCCGTCGGCCAGCTCGCGGGCGGTGTCGCGCACGACTTCAACAACGTCCTGCAAGCGATCATCGGCCATGCCGACCTGCTGCTCATGGACCACAAGCCGGCGGACCCGTCGTTCAACGACGTCATGCAGATCAAGCAGAACGCCAACCGCGCGGCGAGCCTCGCTGGTCGGCAGCTTGCTGGCCTTCTCGCGCAAGCAGACGCTGCGGCCGCAGGTCGTCCAGCTCGGCGATGTTCTCTCCGACCTCTCCATGCTGCTGCGCCGCTCGCTCGGCGAGCGCGTCGAGCCTCGACATGGTCCATGGCCGTGACCTCTGGCCGGTGCGCGCTCGATGTCACCCAGCTCGAGCAGGTGATCCTCAACCTCGCGGTCAACGCCCGCGACGCCATGCCCGACGGTGGCAAGCTGACCATCCGCACCGCCAATGTCACGGCGGCCGACGTCATCCGCCACCGCTCCAAGGACGATCCCGTCGAACTGCCGGAGAGCGACGCGGTGATGATCGAGGTCACCGATACCGGCACCGGCATTCCCGACGACATCAAGCAGAAGATCTTCGATCCGTTCTTCTCCACCAAGGAGGTCGGCAAGGGCACGGGCCTCGGTCTGTCGACGGTCTACGGCATTATCAAGCAGATCGGGCGGCTACGTCTTCGTCGACAGCCAGATGGGCCGCGGCACGACGTTCCGCATCTTCCTGCCCCGCCATGTCGAGACGGCCGAGCCGGTGGTGGTGGCTCCGGCCGCAGTCGAGCCGACGCCCTCGGCCCCGGCCGCGATGCTGGTCTCCGGCGGGTCGGAGGAGAGCACGCGGGTGGAGCCGGCGGCGTCCAACGAGGTATCGGCTCCGTCCGCTCCGGCCGAACCGCCGGCCGCGGCCGCACCGCCGGCGCTGCGCGACGATACGGGTGCCGGAACCATTCTGCTGGTCGAGGACGAGGAAGCGGTGAGGGCTTTCGCCTCGCGGGCCCTGATGTCCCGCGGCTACACGGTCCTGGAGGCCGGCTCCGGGGTCGAGGCGCTGGAGGTGATGGCCGAACACGGCGGCACGGTCGACCTCGTCGTCTCCGACGTTGTCATGCCGGAGATGAACGGCCCGACGCTGCTCGGCGAGCTGCGCAAGTCGAACCCGGACATCAAGGTCATCTTCGTCTCCGGCTATGCCGAGGAGGCCTTCAAGAACGACCTGCCGGAGGGCCAGGCCTTCGCCTTCCTGCCGAAGCCCTTCTCGCTCAAGCAGCTCATCGAGGCGGTGAAGGAGCAGGCGAAAGGCTGACTCGCCTCTCTGCTGCCGGTTGACCTATCCTTGCGGCATGCAGAAGTCGTCCGTGCAGCCGCTGATCGCGCTGGATGCCGTCGTCCTCGACACGGAGACGACCGGGCTCGACCCGGCCAAGGCTCGCATCGTGCAGATCGGGGCGGTGCGCCTCGTCCACGGTCAGGTGGTCCGCGAGGAGCGTTTCGAACGGCTGGTCGATCCCGGCGTTCCGATCCCCGCCTCGGCGACGGCGATCCACCACATCGACGATGCAGCGGTGAAGGGGGCGCCGGGCTTCGCCGAGGCCTTCGACGCGCTGGAACAGTTTCGCGGCGGCCGCATCGTCGTCGGGCACAATCTCGGGTTCGACCTCGCCATCTTCCGGCGCGAGTGTCGCCTGGCGGGCCGCGCCTACGAGCCGCCGGCTTCGCTCGACACACGGCTTCTCGGCCAGATCTGTTTTCCGACGCTCGCCGGCTACACGCTCGAGATTCTCGCCGAACGGACCGGTGTAACCCTCGACAGGGCCGGTCGCCACGACGCGGTGGGCGATGCGGAAAGCGCCGGCGCCATCTTCGTCGGGCTGCTGCCCTTCCTGAAGGAGAAGGGCGTGCGCACGGTGGCGGAAGCCAACGAGGCCTGCCGCCGGCTGACCGATGCCATGGAAGGTTTTGCGCGCGCCGGATGGGAAGAGCCCAAGGCGGTGGTCGGGCAGGGGGCGCTGTCCCGGATCGATTCCTACCCCTTCCGCCATCGCGTCGGTGACGTGATGGGCCATCCGCCCGCGGTGACCTTGCCGGCGACGCCGCTGATCGCCGCGGCTCGCCTGATGATGGAGCGGCGGATCTCTTCGCTCTTCGTCGCCGAGCCCGATGGCCTGCGCGTCGACCGGGCCGGGATCGTCACCGAGCGCGACGTGATGCGGGCGGTGGCCAACGGCGGTGCCGCGGCGCTCGACCGCCCGGTGGGCGAGATCGCCTCGCGGCCGCTGGCCTTCGTCGAGGCCGACGACTTCGTTTATCGGGCAATCGGCCGCATGGACCGGCTGAAGGTCCGGCATCTGGCCGTGGCGGATGCGACCGGGCGGATCGTCGGAGCACTTTCGGCCCGGGATCTGCTGAAGATGCGGGCGAGCGACGCTCTTGCGCTCGGCGATGCCATCGAGGCAGCCCAGGGGGCGCCCGCCATGGCCGCCGCCTTCGCCCGGATGCCGGCCGTGGCGCGGCAACTGCTCGAGGAGGAGGTGCCGGCGACAGGGGTTGCGGCGGTCGTCAGCCACGAGATCGGCGCGCTGACGGCGCGGGCGGCCCGCGAGGCCGAGGCGATGATGGTCGCCGATGGAGCGGGGCCGCCGCCGGTGCCCTATGCCGTGCTGGTCCTGGGATCGGTCGGGCGCGGCGAGAGCCTGCTGGCCGCCGACCAGGACAATGCCGTGGTGACCGCGGCGGCGGACGACCCGGAGGCCGCCGACCGCTGGTTCGCCCGGTTCGGCGCCCACATGTCGGACATCCTCGATGCGGCGGGCGTCGTCTATTGCAAGGGCGGCGTCATGGCGCGCAACCCGGGCTTCCGCGGCTCGATCGACGACTGGCGGGCGCGCATCGGCGACTGGATCGGCCGGACGCGACCGGAGGACCTGCTCGCCGTCGACATCTTCTTCGACTTCCGCGCGGTGCACGGCGACATGGCGCTGGCGGCCGATCTCTTCGACGAGGCCTATGCCGCCGCCCACCGGGCGCCGATGCTCGCCAAGCTGCTGGCCGAGCAGATCGGCTCGCACCGGCCGCCGCTGACGCTGTTCGGCGGCTTCAAACTGACCGATGGGCGCGTCGACCTGAAGATCGGCGGCCTGTTTCCGGTGGTGGCGGCCGCGCGCTGCCTGGCGCTGCGCCATGACATCCGGCTGCGATCGACGCGAGAGAGGATCCAGGCGCTGCGCGAGAAGAACATCGGCTCGGCCGAGGACCTCGAGCGCTGGCTCGACGCCCATGGCGTCATCGTCAACGCCATCCTGCGCCAGCAGATCGCCGACCTGGAGGGCGGGAGGCCCCCCGGCAGCCGGGTCGATCCGTCGATCCTCGGCAAGTCCGAGCAGGCGCGGCTGAAGACGGCCATCGGCCATCTCGCCCATGTGTCCGAGACCGTGAAGGACCTGCTCTTCCAGAGCTGAGAGCTTAGCGACAGCGCCGCGCGATGATCTCCTGCCAGTCGGCGATGGAGGCATTCATCTGCGCGACGTTCTCACGGCCGTGATGACCGGTGGTGCAGCGGCTGAAGATGCAGGCGGAGTCCCGCATGACGCTGACATGCTGCCTGAACACGGCGCATTGCTGCGGCAGGGGCGCCGAGCGCACGGCGGAGAGTCGCGCCGAGGCCTCGCGCTGGCGGATCTCGGTCAGGGCCAGTTCGCGGGCGCAGGCGTCGCTGCCCGGCCCGCCGCGCACTGCCTGGCAGAAGGCCTGGGCGCCGGCGGACGGCACGAAAAAAGACGCTGGCGAGATGATCGCCAGCGCCAGAAATCCTCGACGGATGTGCATGGAGGTCTGTCGGGGCATGAAAGGGGTGTCAGCGGCAGCCGTGGGAGATGACCCCGCGCCATTCGTTGGCGGACTGGCGGAGGAAGCCGATCTTGGCGGCGCGCTCGGGGCCGGCGACGCAGCGGTCGACGGCATCGACGGCGCGGCCGAGCGAGACGAGGTGGCCGCGGAAGGCCGAGCACTGGGCGCCCATGTCGGCGTCGTGAAGCCGCTCGACGGAGGCGAGGCTCCGGTTGATCTCGGCCTCGGCAAGGGCGAGGCGGTCGGCGCAGGGCTCGGCCGGCATGGGCAGCGAGCCGAGGCTGGCCATCTGGATCGGCTGCCCGGCGGGAGCGCACTGGCCGGCCAGGCGGTGAGCACCATGGCGAGGAAGGCGATCGCGGTGGCCGCCACCAGCGAGGAGGCGATCAGGGCGAGGGTATGGGCGTCGGCGGCGCTGGCGCGGGCGGACGAGAAGCTGGGGTTGGAGATGCGCATGGCGTGTCCCTCCGGTATGACGCCATGAATGCGCGCCTGCCGTTTCCTGGGGATTGCGGGCCGCAGGGGGTGATGTTTCCGTTCAGAAACAGCCCGTCCGCGACCCTTTCGCCGGCATCAACCCCTCACCCGAGGTTGAGTTCCTTGAAGAAGTCGTTGCCCTTGTCGTCGACGACGATGAAGGCGGGGAAGTCCTCGACCTCGATGCGCCAGATCGCCTCCATGCCGAGCTCGGGATATTCCAGCACCTCGACCTTCTTGATGCAGTCCTGGGCGAGACGTGCCGCCGGGCCGCCGATGGAGCCGAGATAGAAGCCGCCGTGCTTGGCGCAGGCCTCGCGCACCTCGCGGGAACGGTTGCCCTTGGCGAGCATCACCATGGAGCCGCCGGCCGCCTGGAACTGGTCGACGAAGCCGTCCATGCGGCCCGCCGTGGTGGGGCCGAAGGAGCCGGATGCATAGCCCGCCGGGGTCTTGGCCGGGCCGGCATAATAGACCGGGTGGTTCCTGAAGTAGTCCGGCATGGGCTCGCCGCGGTCGAGCCGCTCGCGGATCTTGGCGTGGGCGGCGTCGCGGGCGACGATCATCGGGCCGGTCAGCGAGACGCGCGTCTTGATCGGATGCCGCGACAGGGTCTCGAGGATCTCCGACATGGGCCTGTTGAGGTCGATCCTGACGACGTCGCCGCCGAGAGATGCCTCGTCGATCTCCGGCAGGTACTGCGCCGGATGGTGCTCGAGTTCCTCGAGGAAGACGCCGTCGCGGGTGATCTTGCCGAGGGCCTGGCGGTCGGCGGAGCAGGAGACCGCAATGGCGATGGGCAGCGAGGCGCCGTGGCGCGGCATGCGGATGACGCGGACGTCGTGGCAGAAATACTTGCCGCCGAACTGCGCGCCGACGCCCATGGCCTGGGTGAGCTTGTGGACCTCCTCCTCCATGGCGAGGTCGCGGAAGGCATGGGCGAACTCCGAGCCTTGAGTCGGCAGGGCATCGAGATAGCGCGCCGAGGCGAGCTTCGCCGTCTTCATGGTGTGCTCGGCGGAGAGGCCGCCGATGACGATGGCGAGGTGGTAGGGCGGGCAGGCGGCGGTGCCGAGCGTCAGGATCTTCTCGTGCAGGAACTTGATCATCCTGTCGTGGGTGAGGATCGAGGGCGGCGCCTGGAACAGGAAGCTCTTGTTGGCCGAGCCGCCACCCTTGGCCATGAACAGGAACTTGTAGGCGTCCTCGCCCTCGGCATAGAGCTCGATCTGGGCGGGCAGGTTGTTGCGGGTGTTCTTCTCCTCGAACATCGAGATCGGCGCGACCTGCGAATAGCGCAGGTTCTTCTTGGCGTAGGCGTCGAGCACGCCCTGGCCGAGGGCCGCCTCGTCCTCACCCTCGGTCCAGACGAGCCGGCCCTTCTTGCCCATGATGATCGCCGTACCGGTGTCCTGGCACATGGGCAGCACGCCGCCGGCGGCGATGTTGGCGTTCTTCAGGAGGTCATAGGCGACGAACTTGTCGTTGGCGGTCGATTCCGGGTCGTCGAGGATGCGGCGGAGCTGGGCGAGGTGGCCGGGCCGCAGCAGATGGTTGATGTCGATGAAGGCCTGCTCCGACAGCAGGCGGATCGCCTCGCGATCGACGACGACGACCTCCTTGCCGAGCACCTTCTCCACCCGGACACCCTCGGACGTCAGCTTGCGATAGGGCGTCTCGTCCTTGCCGAGCGGAAAGAGCGAATAGGAGCCGGCGGCGAGAGGAGCGTTCATCGGGATGATCCCATCGAGGCGCCGGACAGGTGCTGGCCGGCAGGGGTGGATGGGCTTCCTTAAGCCATCGCGGCCCGCGATTGAAGTCGTTCCAAGGTGGGGAGGCGGCAGCCCGCGGCAGGCGGTGGAGGAGTGCTGTTGCCAGATTCTGTCAGCAGGGCGCTGGAGAACAAAAAGGGGTATAGCGACCGCCGGTCGAGCGAGCCGAACATGACCAGAACCACCTCAGGCGCTGTGCCTTAGAGTCTCGAATGCAAAGCGGTGTCGTCCATGAAGATCAGACTTCAAATTCCGCGCGACAAACAACAGAAATCAAATATTCACTTAGTGAGTACATAAATATATATAATGAGTATTTTCGAATCAAAAAATTATTCGGCTCTCAATCACTTTAACAGATGTGTTAGAATGTATATTAAACGCAGCACATATTTGAAAATGACGTAAAGCGAAATAATTGAGTATAGAACAATAACAAAATATAGCGCGAATTGGCGCTTTGCGGCTATCATGTCGTACTGAATTGACGGCCTTGACACATCTCTAATCCATTGAGCCTTTGAGTATTCATTCACTTCTTGTGGGGCTGCGATTAATTGTATCGTAGATGCCACTAACAAGGTAATTAATACAAGAACTAACTCTAGGTACCCGGCAAACATAGCGCTCCTGAGATGAGAAACAGAGTATTTATCGCAATTTATTCCAATATTGTAATGTTCGATCAAATGTGAGAATTTCCTGCATGTGCCATCCGAAAGCTCGAACGCGCTCAAAATCCCGTCAATGATCACCGTAGCAAAGAATATTAAAAAAACTGATGTGAGGGAAATCTGCAAGAACGGAATTTTCGCCAGAAAACGGATAGATGACCAGTTCAGCGTCGGAATTGTTCGGTAGCCAGAGTAAATTATTCGACTGGGGGCGTGTGTAGACGTTTCTATATCTGAAGCAGAAATTATCTTTGAATAAGCGACGTTGCTATCGATAATCAGATTCCCTCGCAATGTGCACTCTCTAAATATCAGTTCCTTTGAAGATATATTGGAGTCGGCAATCGTAACGCCATTGAAATCGACCGAGTTAAATGAGCAATCATGGAAAGTGCACTCAAAGAATATCGTTTTCTCAATCGTAGTGGATTCCGCGATTTCGCCATTGAAAAGCACGCTTGAAAAGCGGCAGTTTGAGAACTCCGCATTGCAAATTTGCCCGAATGTTACCCCGCTGAATTCGCAATTGAAGAACCGAAAACCATCAAATGTGAACAACCTCAAGTCGACATTAGAGAGCTTCCAATCGGAGAACGAACGCGGCGCTCCGCTTTTCAACTGCGAAACAAGGTGACTAAAGCGCGCGGGGGTTAGTCCAATCAGTCCCCTTCCAAATTTTGCTAGCGTATGCTCGGGAGCAAGAAAGCGGTCCATAGGAAGCTAGTAGCCTCTCTTGAGCTGCCTGTAGAGCGCGAACACATCCGGGAACTTCTTCCAACGAAACAATAAGTCGACATACCGCTGAGGAACTCTATGCAGGGCCGCGAACTCGTATGTCCGTGTCGCGATGACAGCAGGGTCTTCGATGTTAGCCTGGTCGGCTGCGAAGCTATTCAGGAATTTTCGCCTGTCGTTGTCTATCTGATCGATAGGGTACAGTATAAGCAATGATAGGAGTTGCGCCGCATTCTCAATTTTTATGTCGTCATCATAATCTGGATCGTCAAAGTCGACTATAGCGAACGGTAAAAAGACAAGCTTCTCAAGTGTCTTAAGTATCTCTGTAGAGTTGTTTGCGTCTGGGTAATCTCGGTTTTGGCGATTGAACTCTAGTCGCAGGATTGCGTGAAATGCCTCCTTCATCACCAAAAAGCGATAATAACAATAGTTAAATACAGCCTCTCCATTCGCACGCGTTCCGCTGTTGATTAGGATGTCGGCGCGTGTAGGGATGTCGTTTTCGAAATAGATCAATACGCAACTAGCGAGTTCATCGCGTTGGAACGGGCTTGAGACGACTTCTGGAAGCGAGCCATTCAGTGAGCCGTCATCTAATCCTTTGTAGATATCTAACTCCAAAAGGCGAATCGGCCCTCCAAAATATAGCTTGAACGCGCTTAGTAGATGTAAGTGGTCCCGAGGAATCTCGGCAAAAACGCCCGGCGGGCTTTCGCTTTCCAAGGCTTTCTCAAATTCGACAAAAAAGGCAAGTATGTCACGGAGCGCTATCGGCACGTTCCAGTCCCCTCGAAGACAAGCGGATTGGTCACGTCCTTAGCTGCGTGCCGTCGCCGTCGTAACTGCGTTTTTTCTTTTTTTGGCTGGCGTGCAGCCTCGCTTAAGGGATTTCGACTTCTTTGAAGTCGCCAGCACGATACAAGCGCAGGGCATTTGCGAGGGCCAGCGCAAGCCCTTGAGAAGTTGTTTCGCGGCCTGGAAAAACCATAACCTTGCAATCGCCCAGACCGTTGTCCCGCAGCGCTGATGTATGCTCTTCCAGCTTCTGCTGAACGAAGCGCCCTCTTTGCACCTCGCAAGAGGCTGTTGTTGCACTATCGGACATTAGATTCTCCAGCGCTCAAGCGATCAAGATTCGCGAGCGCCCCCTCAACTGGCGCGCGCGGCAGACGGTTCGATACAACACTACAACAGAAAAGTGAAGAGCTACTGAACCATGACCCGTGGTGGCGATCGCAGGCTGGCATATGGACTGTGCGTGCGACCTGCAGGTCGGACTCGGAAAGGGCGATATCGCAGTGGCTTATGGGGTGACGGAAAATCCTCCGACTTCTATCGAGCTGGGTTGAGGCGTCGACGATTGGACCGTCGAAAATCCCACGACCGATGTGCTTGATCGGCTCGCGACAGTGCTCGAAATGTCCATTGGCGATTTGCTCGTGCCTGTTGTGGGTGAGAAGCCGCCTGAGGGACTGCGCAAGGGTCGGAAACCCAAGGAGCGCTAAAGCCCAAACAGCTTCTGAGTTCGCTGCCAGAAGCGCCGCTCTATTGCGGCCTTCTGTTCGTCGCTCAATCCACGCTCGCCTCTCGCGAATTTCCGAAGGTTGGACGGGTCCAGCTGGAGCCATTTTGCGCAGGTGGTCAGGCCCACGTCGACGATTTCAGAGGTGATCATTTGGCGCAGGGCACGATCGCGTTGCGCATCCTCTGCTTGGATGCGGCGAAGCCTGACGATGCCTGCATGGATCGATCGGATGGCCGTTGGGCGGACGTTCTCGAAGCCCTGCTTGCACAGCCTTCCGACAATGCCGCGAGAAACACCAAATTCGGTAGTGGCGCGGCGCTGCCCGAAGTGCTGCGTGAGCTGGCGAAGTTCGGAGAGCTGCTCATCATCGCCCGCGGTCCCGAGCCCGTAGTCGATCTGCGCATCGGGTTGCATGCCCATGAAATACTGCTCTTCGAGCCTGTTCGCCTCCTTGCCGATGTGGCGAATCCCGGTCACATCGACGTGCCGCCGCCTGGTGAAGCCGCGATCGTGATAGTCGCCATTTCGAAACTTCATCTCTGGTCGCAGATGATACTGCGCTAGCGTCTCGCGGTAGGTCTTGAGGCATTCGGGACCAATCGGCAGACCCGTGACGCGATCGAAGCAGTTCTTTGAAGCATCCTGCGGATTCCGGGAGTAGGGCGCGATAGGACGCTGCACCAGCGTCACACTCATCTTGCGGCGCGACTTGCCAGGAAACGGTGGCAAATCTGGAGACCACGCGAGACTGTTCGCTTGTAGTGCTAGAAGGAAATTGAATGGCTTCACGCTCTCGGCGTAGCTTTTGCCGCGATTGAATTCGTCGAACATTTTGCGAAGGGCAGGGGTTGTCACTGCATATCGGCTGACCGCTGGGCACTTCATGTTTGGATGGAAATCCAGGCGTACTTGCTCCGGGTGCGGACCTTTGGCAGCCGCAATAATTGCGAGCCAAAGATCGGACTGCCAGCGGGCAAGGTTGGGTGCGGCTAGCGCTTTGTCATCGCTCTCCCCATCGTCGCCTTTGGCTCGCTCATAGGGCGCAAGAAGGTGACCCAGACCGTGCAGAGACGCCTTGCGGATTATCGGGATGCCCGAGGCGCATTCGTTGAAAAGGACATAGCGCTTCGACGAAATCGCCAAGCACATGAGCGGTTTCAGTTCGCCTGTGGCCTCGTCGCGATTGGCGTCCTCAATTTTGAACAGTGGTCCCTTCACGTTGTAGGGATTGAGGGGTTCGAACCACGCGCAAACGCGCTTTCCGGTTTCAAAAAACTCATCCGAGGGCATGCCCGAAGGTTTGATCAGCGCCATGCTGTCGGTGTCACAGAAGCACCAATCGAGGCCCGCAGCGAGCGCCTTGCGTTCGGCAAGAGCAAGCATCAATCGCGCCGCGCCTGTGATCAGTGTCGCGAGCAACGGATGGAAGAAGGACCCGGCCCGCTCAATGGCTGAGGTCTCGACGGCAAACGAGCCGCTAGAGGGCGCGTAGCACTCGACTTCGGTTGGCTCTTCAAGGTCCAGGACGTTCAGTTCGATGAAGATGCCATAGCTCGTGGCATTGGCGAGAAGTTTGAACGCCATTTGCTGCGCTTCGAGTGCGTCCGCTTCCGCTCCGATCGCCGCCTTCCTCTTCGCCTTCACCGCGCTGCGCTGATCGATCACAGAGCGATAGAAGTCGCCATCAGCGGGATTGACCACGAAGTCCGGCGAGCCGCCGATCGCGACAGACCGCAAGTTCCTCTGCTTGGCCTTCGGATTGCAGCTGATGGCTTGCACGATGCGCGGCGTTCTCCCGGTTAGGAACTTGGCGGCCACGCAGTCTGCCAGCGTGTACCAGAGCGGCTGCTTGCTGCGCAGATGATTAAGCCCGATCGTCGTTTGCGGCTCATCGCGGTACCTCGCCCGTACGGGCAATATGTCGTCGTCGGGGAGAAC
Source organism: Phreatobacter sp. (assembly GCA_965284145.1). Classification (GTDB taxonomy): domain Bacteria; phylum Pseudomonadota; class Alphaproteobacteria; order Rhizobiales; family Phreatobacteraceae; genus Phreatobacter. Next base: position 1,481,456 of record CBDIRH010000002.1, on the reverse strand, counting down.
CTGGACCAGCCTGGTCAGCTGACGCCATGTCGGCTGTTTCCGAAGATTCGCCTCAGTGACGGCATCGAGCCACGCTTGCGTCCGCTCGGTCGTCTCGGTCCATTCAACGCCCGTCGCAATGACGTAGCGCCATAGTCCCATCAGGGTGCAGACGGTGGGGTACATCGACAGGAAGTCGCAGTAGAGCACCTGCGCGATTTCCCGACGGAAATGCACCTCCGCGCGTCCGCCGTAGTACGTGCTCATGATGATGCCGATGAGGTCCGGCGGAAACTCGAGTTGGACCTTTCGCCAGGGGCGAATGCCCATCTCCTTGAGATACGCCTTGCCGAGGCTCGCTTCCGACAGGATGCGGTGCAGCGGGGTGCTCAGCTGATAGACGCGATATTTGTCTCGTAGAGCCTTGAAGCACTGCCAGGTCGTCTCAACATCCTGTCGCGCGTAGCTGATATAATCCGCCGTGAGCTGCCCGCCATGCTCTTCGGTCTTGGTCTTCTGTGCGTCGGTCCCGAGGAATGCTGCAAGGCTCGCCAGCGAGAATGAGCGGCTAAGGAGCGCGGCCGCTGCTGTTTTGACATCGACGAAATAGCCGCGTCGGATCGGGGCTGCGATCTTCTGGCGACGCATTCTGCGATTGTCACGACGCTCGCGGGGGGCCGTGAACTGGATCAACGACGCCTTCGAGGACAGGTTTTTCACCTGAATGCGGGGCCTCCAAGGGTCGTCAGTCAGCGTGAAGGAGAAGCCCCCCTTCATGGGTGCCCGAGCGCTCGACGCGCGGACTGCCAGGCGCGAAATGTCGAACGCGAGATTGAAGCCGACAATTGTGGCGTCGAGTTCGTAGGCAATCCCGAACAGCTTGTCCGTCACGAACTGCCGGACCGGCATCAACTCAAGACCGGATTCACTAGCGGCGGTTCTCAGAAGATCGATCTCGTCGGCGGTCATCGCCTCGGGATCAAAGAACAGACCGCATTCCCTCAACTCATCATCGTGGCGAATTTGGTAGGCTCCAAACCGCAAACGCTGCCTGTGGTCAGCCGTGGTTTCGGTGTCGAATACCAAGACCCATTCGAACGGTTCATTTGGGGGAGGGGGAGCCGACTTGCGCGGCTTTCCCTTCATGGATGGTCGCTTGGCGACATAACTACGGATCGCGATCTCAAGCTTGTCGCGGTCGTCGTCTTGGGGATGGTGAGGATGAGGCGTTCTCATGGCCGGTCCTCCCGTGCCTTCGATGAGCGATCCTCAGCGAGCAGATACCGGCCAAACTCCTTCAGTTTGGCGACGAGCAGTTCGAACAGGTCGGCGATGCCCAACAGAAAGTAGGCAATCTGCTGATCCTGAGCCGATGAGCCGACCACGGCGCGCGGATAGTCGAGCTGCTTGTCGCTGAGTTTCTGGTGGCAGTTCAGGCAGGCGAACGTAGTCGTCTCGTCATGGGCGCGCTTTCCGAGGTGGTGTGCCTCAAGGCACTTCGGAAAGTCCTCGCCGCACACAACGCACCGCGGGTTGCGGTGCCCTAGTCGCGTCAACGCCTTCTGACGCCGCCGCTCGGCGTCCAGATTTTCGAAGTTCATCGACCTGTTCCTCAGGTTGGGTTTGCGATGCGATAGACGTCCTCGAAGCCATCGCCCCCGTGATGGGAGATGCGATAGAGCTTGTTCTGACGCGTCTCGAGGAAGTGGGCTTTGCCCTTCAAGTCTCGGACGAACGCGCCAGCGAAGGGGGCTAGGAACGTTGGGTCATTCGTTGCGAGGTACTGTTTCACGGCCGACCGGTGTCGGTAGGCCAGTGAGGCGTCGTCGAAGCCCAACACCTCGAAAACAATATCGCCATGCGTTGTAATGGCCTTGATCGTGCGCCTTCGGTTGTCGGTGATGACCCAGGCGCGCCGATCGCGGTTGGCGATGGCCTCATCCCGCAGGAAACGTCGGAAGCGCTCTGGGGAGATTTTGGCCTCAGCCGCCGCCCGCTGTGCATTACCCTTCGTGCGCAGGATGCGGAGCGCTGCTTCAAGTCGTTCACGCGCAAGCTCAGCATTCTGTGGCGAGCGTAGTGTGCGCTCACCTGCATTGGCGCGGCCGCGAGCCTGACTGCGGCTTAAGCCGCGGACCTCGGCCCGCTCAATGCGGCGGCGGTATTCGGACCGATAGTCTCGATTGCGCATGGCGGCTGGCTCGTTCGCCCGAGCCGACAATTCCGCCCGGTGTGTTCAGGAGCCACAGCGCCGCCGCTAGAGTCTAAATGTCTAAATGCTGAAACCCTTTTGATAATCGAGACGCGCGCCGCGCTACTTCCGACGGCCAAACCGCCGCACAAGCGCGCGCTGGATAACAGGGTCCGAGTAGCCGATCTTCGTCGTGCCAGGACGTTTCTCTTCGGCGCGCTTCCGAATTTCTTGCCAAGCCGCCTTTCGCGGGAGTTTGGCAAGGTCGATACCGTCAGCCGCCAGCTCGTCGACGATCTCAGTGATCTCATCTAACTTCGATGGACGCCCTTTGATTGCGGGGCTCTCTGACGGATGCTCGACGGATCGAAATCGCAGAGGTTGCGGTATACGCTCCCATGTCCCGTGGACGCGGACGCCTTCGTATATACGGCCATATCCACGGACGATCGACGCGTGCCAGTCGATCGCAGCGTCCTCGAACAGTACGGGCGGAATCTTGTCCCGTTTATTGCTGTGAACCGGCTCGGTTTGAACTCCCGATGCATCCAACTCGCCAACCGCCAGCTTATCTACAAGAAATCGCCGTAGCTCGAAGGCTAGTAGCTCACTTTCTGCTGGATTTTGCCCCTTAGATCGATAGGATTCGCGTTGCTCATCCGAGGCAAAATAGAACCACGCTTCGTCTAGTGTGTATTCCGTTAGGCTTCGGGTTGCCGGATATCTGGGAAATTTTCGCGCCATGGCGGCACCCGTCCCTAGCCTTCAGCCGTCGCCACTCTGGCAGAGTGAACTTGGCGACGGCGACGATCTCGAATGGGCTGTTCGCTCGGAGTTTTGGGCAAAGCGAGCAACCCTTGGCAGCAAGACAGATTCTATCCGGAGCCGAAATCTCAGATCGCTCGTCGTCTGCGGCCATGGCGCGTCGCTGCGGATCGACCAGGGCGCGCTGCTCGTCCGCAACGGCTTCACGCACTACCCGCAGAAGCGCGAGGAGCACCGCCTTTTCCCCGGCGATCCAAACCTGCCAGAGCGCATTGTCCTACTTGAAGGTTCGGGCGCGCTGACGTTCGACGTCCTCGATTGGCTGTCCAAGCAGAACATCCCACTTGTTCGGATCGATTGGCGCGGCAACGTCGTCTGCGCCATCGGCGGAAATGGCTATTCCGCTAATCCATATCGCGTGCAGTGGCAGCTCGAAACCAGAGCCGACAACGAAAAGCGGATGGCTTGGTCCAATGCGCTGATCGCTCGGAAGATCGAGGGCTGCATCAAGACCCTTGAGAAGGCCATTCCGAAATCGCCGGCTTGGGAACTGGCGATGAGGCGTGCTTATGCTGACCTAACACGCCTGGAACTTGATCCACCGCGGGACATCCAAACGCTTCGGGTCATCGAGGCGAATAGCGCAGCCCGGTACTTCCGAGCCTGGCGTTCAATCCGCCTCAAATGGCAGGGGACGGGGAAGCGCCCCATCCCGGAGAACTGGCGAAGCGTCGGCGCGCGAACGTCACCTTTCGGAATCGCGGGCAATCGCAATGCCGGGCATCCTGTGCAGGCCCTGCTAAACTACGCCCACACGGTGCTTCAAAGCCAGGTGCAAATTCAGGCGGTGAGGGAAGGATACGATCCAACGCGAGGGATCATGCACGAGGCTTCGCCCGGCGCGACGCCATTTGTGTTCGACGCGATGGAACCGTACCGTGCTGAGGCCGATCGCGAGATCATAAGCTTCCTCAAACGGGAGGCGCTGCACGCGGCAGATTTCGTCATCCGCGACGATGGCGTTTGCCGGCTAAACCCTCAGCTCGCAATTGTGGTCGCGACTCGTTTTCAGGTTGCCACAACGTCCATTTGACAAGGACTGGAAAGATGAACGAGGAGTGAGCTTTTCAGGTGCCAGCTAGGTGAGCCGTGGTCGCAGGTCCAGTCCTTTTGCCATCAACTTAGCCATGCCGCCTAGCTCTCGCGAGATCGTCTCCGCCTCCTCGTTCAAGACTCGCAGGAGATTTGGAAAGTCAACATTCTCGCCCGTCTGGGGATGCTGCCATTCGCGCTCGCGCGCAATGGTAACCAGCAGACACCCTGCGCGGCAGTCGTCGGCCGCCATGTATTTTTCGAGCAACTGCTTGCGCAGAGTGTCGAACAGATCTCGGCCGGATCGATAGTCTGCAAGCTTTAGCTCAATAGTGGCCTGCTGGCTTGAGACGGTCGAGCGTAGCCGGATGTCCGTCTCCTTTTCATCAGCCGTTACGGCTTCCTGATCGACAGTGTAAATTGTCCTGGACCAGTCACGGAATGTTCGCGCCAACTCACGACGCAAAACACGCTCATCTTCGATCGCAGCCCAAGCCTCGCGAGGTGATACATCCTGCAAAAGCAAGTCGTCGAGATCGTCGAGGCGATCGCGCATCATCGCGAACATCGCGTCACGCGTGGCCGGCGGTGCCTCGCCGATCTTGTCTAGAATGGCGAATTCACCTTCGGTGAGCGGTATGGAGTCTGCTTCCTCAGCCGATTTTTCGGTTGCGACTGCTAAGGCGCGATACCTGAATTGTGCAAACAGGGGGTCTATTGCCATTTCAATTTTGGCATTCCATCCCTCCGGCCCAGTTGCTTCGAGCAATGCGCCGAGAATCGCATTTCTTGCTCGCTCTGCGTTGTCGCGAATGTCCGGCGAGTACACACCTTCATGCTGTGCATCGTCCTTTGGGCATACATGCTCGTATGCCAACCGCAACAACTGAAGAAGCAAGGCAGGCGAGAAGCCTGCGCCATTAATGTCGATACCTCTGCCGTGAGCGCGATCAAACAGGCTGCCGAATATCTCAACCCCGGTCCCATACTTAGAGACAGAACAGCTCTCCAGGCGTTGTCGAAGAATCGTAACTCCAACGGTGGGGTTGAGATTGAGGAGGGCGGAAAGCCAGGCATTCGCGACTCGATCGTCGTCCGATATTCGCTTCTGCGCCTCTGCTTCGATGAAACGACGATCGTCGTCGGACCCATTCTTGAGGAGAATGTCGATGGCCATTCGAACGTTATGCTCGAGTGGAAATTCGTTGCCGCTGAAAGAACTAGAGTCGAGTTCCGCTAGCCAAGAACGAATTCGCGAAACAAAGAGCGTGGCTAGGATCGGCGGAGCGTAGCTGACATCCTGAAGGGTCACGCTATAGCTGTCGCCCTTAGCAACGCTCTGAAGAGACAAGCTGAGCTCAGCACCCAGCACCCTATCGATCACAGCCGGGTATTGAATGGCGAGGCCTTCTAACCACGAGGGGAAGCCACCCAGGTGAACGGGAGCGTAGCGGCAGGCAAGTGCGGCGTCTTCTTCCGTAAGCTTCTCTGCCCAATGGGAATCCTCAGCTTCTGCAGTGATTCCGGCAAGTCCAAACTGCCAGCGAACTAAGAAGGTGTTCTTCTCTGCCTCAGGTCGTTCGCTCGCGAGAGTCGGCCGGTCCTTTCGCCAAGCTGCCATCATGGTTTCACGAAGCCGATCAGCGACGGACTTTCCAAACTGTCTTTCGATGAGCCGACGATCCCATCCCGAGGCCCGGCTTTCTGAACCTGAGCGCTCCATGGCCCGCCACAAATTCCAGGCCGTATTGTTCATGCGATCCGGGGCAAACACCGAATCCGGATCGCGTGCGATTTCGCGCCAAAAGGCTATCCAGCTGTTATGGGCTTTTGCTTGATCGCGTTCCTCCTTGCGCTTGCGCGCGGCGTCGCGAACTTCCCACTTGCGAATAATGCCATCGTCTGGGCGCGGCTCAAGTCGCTGGTCGATAATGCGGACAAGTGAGGGGGCGTCAGCAACGTGGGCCTTCAGTTCCTCAAGCAGCGCTCGATGATCCGTGCACATCCGATTCAGAAAAACCATCTCGGCCCATAGCATCATCTCGCGGTACTTGAGCGGTTCAGCGGGGTCGATTAGGCGACGGCGCACCCAGGCCGCATCCTTAGCGTCATCTAAGGTGATGCCCTTGTCATGCGTGATCTCCCACAAGCGATAGTAAGCGTCATTCGCGGGGCGCAGGCTTTCAAGCAATGATACTTCATCCCAGAAGCCCGCTTCGCGAACGTCGGCAGGGAGCCTGTCGAGAGCAGAACGCAGCTGTGATGCCAGATCTTCGTCGCCATATTGTCTATCGGAGAGCCGCACGGCGAGAACGCTGGATCGAACCCATCCTGGTGTCGTCACCCCCGCGGCCGCTTGACGGCAACATGCAGCGGTGAGCGCTGGTACGATGTCTGGCCGCGTTGTCCGAACATGTTGGTGGCTGCTCTCGTTCCAACTCAGGCCGTTGCCTACAATCTCGGTGAGCGCAGTGCGCAACGCATCGAGATAATCTGGTGTGAAAATGCCATGCGTGATTTCCTCGCGCAGATGGTAGGCCCAGTCGCTAGCGCTACCTCGACCGTCCGGCACCCGCTGAACGATGCTTTTCAATCGGTCGACTGGCATGTGCGTCGGAAACAAACTGCGCATTGCCCGCCGCGCCACTTTCGGCGGCCACAAATGGGGATCGCTGGCGATCGAGATTGAAATTGCATCGAGGCGTGGATCGTCTAACTGTAGCAGTGCCTCGATCGCGAGAGTCCGCTCATATGCAGTTCCTCCGCCATTCATCGCTGCCTCGAAAGCCAGGTCAGAACAGATTGCAAGCCTACCAGCGGCAATTAATCTCAGAAATAGCTCGCGCACTTCTTCATTTTCGATGCCGAATTGCCATAGTCGCTGGACGGTACTAGCGAGTTCTGGCGTTACGAAACGATGTACCTGGACTGAGGGCGTCTGTAGCCCGCGCCAACCGCCGACGCCGTAACGGCCGACATAGGCTTCGAGCGCGCGGACACGCTGCGCGACCGACAATGATTGTGGGTCGCCGTGATTTAGCAAAACCGCTGGATCGAGTTGGACCAGATCGTCGAAGATCGTCGCATGCCATGACGCCAGCCAAGCCGCGGCCGGTCGCATTGAAGGTCGGACGATCTTTTGTCCTTGAGCTGTCTCGCCAAAGAGCAAGCGCTTTATCGCCCTGACTGAAGCACCGCGCGTAAGCAGAGTATCGAGCCGTTTGGCGGCAAGAAACTCGACGACCGATCTATGATGAAAGCGAACGCGCCCATAGCTCGCGAAGCCAAACAGCGGCCTTTCCAATAACGTCGCCTGAGCTTCAGCGTCCCAATCCAACAAAATCTTCGAGACATCGAGGGCCGGCTCGCTCGCTGGAACGCGATCTGATTCCGCGTTGTGGCGAAGTGTTAGTTTGCGGGTGAGCAAAGCCGCGCATCCAAGCCGGCTTGCTCCCTCGATCGCCTTCTCTTGCGAGAGCTCGGCGCGCTCTTGGCGCTTGGTACGCGGTTTCAGCTTGGTGGCGATATCCGCCCAAACCTGATCACGATGGGAACGAATCCGGTGATGCTCGCGCCAATCAGCGCAAAGCTCGATCAGGTCTTGTGGCCTCTCGGCATACTCCTCGGCATCGCGGGAGCGGATATCGGCTAGTAGCGCATCTGGGTCGGAGATGCCTTGCCCACTAGCAAACTGGCGCCTTTGCTCGTGAGAGAGCGGCATTAGGCCGACGTTGCGCCAGCCCTTCGGCTTCTTCGAATTCTTGCTGTCATCGGCATTGCTTCCGCGCTCCATCATCATGTCGGCGAAACCCTCCGCCGAAGGTAGGGCTTCGACCGGTGAAGGGATCGGCAAGAGCCGTTCGATCAATGCTCGATCGAATGGGACAGGGCGGGTTGTAACAACAATCCGGGCGCGGGAGAGCTGTCCCCCGAGCGCTTTTGCGAAGCGCGTCAAGGCTACCTTGAAACTGCCGAGTGTCAGCTTCAACTCGTCTATTGAATCGAGAAAGAAGGTAGCGACGTCCGATTGTGATGCGAGCCAAGCGTCGAAGCGAGCCTCGTCCTCGGGAGGTAGAATTTCACGAGGCTCTACGCTCGCAAGTGTGGCGAGATCGAAGAAAAATGCAGGCTCACCCGTTGCCAGCAATCGATCCTTCTGCGCCTGGCACTCGCGGGTTTTGCCGGCGCCAGCTTCGGAGATCAGCAACACACGAGGCGAACACAATACTTCGTCCCAACCTATACCGCCGCCCCACCCATGTTTCACCAGCGCAGAGGCCTTCTCGATATCGGCAATCTCCTCATTTGAGAGATCACGGAAGGTGCGGGCAATAGGAACGTATTGATCGCTGCTGTCGGCCATCAGATTTGACGGTTTGATGTGTCTTGTCGCGCCGCCGGGCGATTAACGCCGAAGCGCCGAGCCTTCAAAAATTGTTCGCTGGCAGGCATGTCAAGCAAAAACCAGTTCTATCAAGAGCCGGACGCGAAACGCTCCAGGTGACTGCCAACGCATAGTTTCGGATGCTACGTCCGCCGTCAAAGGCAAACCTCCTACAAGTCCGAAATGAGAACCGGATGTAAGGTGGCCATAGCGCAAAGCCTTGGTCTCAAATGGCTCGTGCGGCATCCCGTCGCAATACCCCCTGGAGAACAAAAAAAGAACTTGTCGATGGGAACAAACCGTGTACGGTCGTTTTACCACAGGTTTCGGCCATCAGGCCTTGCCAGCACAGGGGAGCGACAGCCATGAGTCAGGCCGCACTGCGACTCGTCGAAGGTTCATCCATGGACAAGACCAAGGCGCTGGACGCCGCCCTCTCCCAGATCGAGCGTGCCTTCGGCAAGGGCTCGATCATGCGGCTCGGCAAGAACGAGAAGCTGATCGAGATCGAGGCGATCTCGACCGGCTCGCTCGGTCTCGATATCGCGCTCGGCATCGGCGGCCTGCCGCGCGGCCGCGTCGTCGAGATCTACGGGCCGGAAAGCTCGGGCAAGACGACGCTTGCGCTCCACACCATCGCGGAGGCGCAGAAGACGGGCGGCGTCTGCGCCTTCATCGACGCCGAGCACGCGCTCGATCCGGTCTATGCGAGGAAGCTCGGCGTCAATCTCGATGACCTTCTGATCTCGCAGCCGGACGCGGGCGAGCAGGCGCTGGAGATCTGCCGACACGCTGGTGCGCTCCGGCGCCATCGACGTGCTGGTGGTCGACTCGGTTGCGGCGCTGACCCCCCGGGCCGAGCTCGAGGGCGAGATGGGCGACAACCATGCCGGGCATGCAGGCCCGCCTGATGAGCCAGGCGCTGCGCAAGCTGACCGCCTCCATCTCCAAGTCCAAGACTGCATGGTGATCTTCATCAACCAGATCCGCATGAAGATCGGCGTCATGTACGGCAAGCCCTGAGACCACCACCGGCGGCAATGCGCTGAAGTTCTATGCCTCCGTGCGCCTCGACATCCGCCGCATCGGCGCGATCAAGGACCGCGACGAGGTCGTCGGCAACCAGACCCGCGTCAAGGTGGTGAAGAACAAGGTGGCGCCGCCGTTCAAGCAGGTCGAGTTCGACATCATGTATGGCGAGGGCATCTCCAAGACTGGGCGAGCTCATCGATCTCGGCGTCAAGGCCGGCGTCGTCGAGAAGTCGGGCGCCTGGTTCTCCTATGACAGCCAGCGCATCGGCCAGGGCCGCGAGAATGCCAAGACCTTCCTCAAGCAGAATCCCGATATTGCGGCGAAGATCGAGGCGGCCATTCGCCAGAACGCCGGCCTGATCGCCGAGAAGATCCTCGGCGAGGTCGATCCGGACGGCGATGCCGACAGTCCGGATTGAGCGGCGCCCCCACCGCCCTTCGTGGTCAAAGCGCCGGGCTCGCCCGGCCTTTTCGCGTGATGGGGGAGAGGCCTGAACCCGCCGGCGGCCTCCGGTGCCGGCCACTGCGCGCCGGGGCCGTGTCGAAACCCGGTTTCCTTGCGCGAAAAATGTTCTAGAACACCCGCCGACCAGATTTCAGGTGCTCTCCGTTCCGGGGCGGCATCGCAACCCATCAGTTCGGGCCATGACCGGCGTCAACCAGATCCGCAAGACCTTCCTCGATTTCTTCGCCAAGAACGGCCATGCCGTGGTGGAGAGTTCGCCGCTCGTGCCGCGCAACGATCCGACGCTGATGTTCGCCAATTCCGGCATGGTGCAGTTCAAGAACGTCTTCACCGGCGTCGAGAAGCGGCCCTATTCGACGGCGACGACCGCCCAGAAATGCGTGCGGGCGGGCGGCAAGCACAATGATCTCGACAATGTCGGCTACACCGCGCGCCACCACACCTTTTTCGAGATGCTCGGCAACTTCTCGTTCGGCGACTACTTCAAGGAACGCGCCATCGAGCATGCCTGGAACCTGATCACGAAGGAGTACGAGCTGCCGGTCTCGCGCCTGCTCGTCACCGTCTATTCCGAGGATGACGAGGCGCACCGGCTGTGGAAGTCCATCGCCGGACTGCCGGATTCCAAGATCATCCGCATCCCGACCTCCGACAATTTCTGGCGCATGGGGGACACCGGTCCCTGCGGCCCCTGCTCGGAGATCTTCTACGACCACGGCGACAAGATCTGGGGCGGCCCGCCGGGTTCCGCCGATCAGGACGGCGACCGCTTCATCGAGATCTGGAACCTCGTCTTCATGCAGTACGAGGAGCAGGCAGGCGGCATCCGCACCAACCTGCCGCGTCCGTCGATCGACACCGGCATGGGCCTCGAGCGCATCTCCGCGGTACTCCAGGGCACCCATGACAATTACGAGATCGACCTGATGCGCGCCCTGATCGGAGCGAGCGCGGTCGAGACCGGCGTCGAGCCGGACGGTGCCCACAAGGTCTCGCACCGGGTCATCGCCGACCACCTGCGCGCCGCCTCCTTCCTCGTCGCCGACGGCGTGCTGCCCTCCAACGAGGGCCGCGGCTATGTCGTGCGCCGCATCATGCGCCGCGCCATGCGCCACGCCTCGCTGCTCGGCGCCAAGGAGCCGCTGATGCACAAGCTCGTGCCGACGCTGGTGCGCGAGATGGGCCAGGCCTATCCGGAGCTGGTGCGCGCCGAGGCGCTGATCGCCGAGACGCTGAAGCTCGAGGAGACGCGCTTTCGCAAGACGCTGGAGCGCGGCCTGTCGATCCTCGACACGGAGTCGGCGGGCCTCGTCGAGGGCGCGACCTTCTCGGGCGAGACCGCCTTCACGCTCTACGACACCTACGGCTTCCCGCTGGACCTGACGCAGGACGCGCTGCGTCCGCGCGGCATTGCCGTCGACACTGCGGCTTTCGAGGGCGCCATGCAGGCGCAGAAGCAGAAGGCGCGCGCCGCCTGGGCGGGCTCGGGCGAGGCCGCCACCGATACGGTCTGGTTCGCGGTGAAGGAGAAGACCGGCGCCACCGAGTTCCTCGGCTACGATACCGAGACCGCCGAGGGCCAGGTCCTCGCCATCCTGAAGGACGGCGCGGAGGTCGACGGCCTGAATGCGGGCGATACCGGCCTCGTGGTCGTCAACCAGACGCCGTTCTACGGCGAATCCGGTGGCCAGCAGGGTGATCGCGGCGCCATGACCGGCGAGGGCGTCCGCGCTTCGGTGACCGACACGCAGAAGAAGCTCGGCGACCTCTTCGTCCATGCCGTCACCGTCTCCGAGGGCCGGCTCGCTGTCGGCCAGGCGGTGCAGCTCGATGTCGACCACGCGCGCCGCGCGGCGATCCGCGCCAACCACTCGGCCACGCACCTCCTGCACGAGGCGCTGCGGCAGGTGCTCGGCGACCATGTTGCGCAGAAGGGCTCGCTCGTCGCACCCGATCGCTTGCGCTTCGACTTTTCTCATCCCAAGCCCATTGCCGACGAGGATCTGGCGCGGGTCGAGGACATCGCCAATCGCGTCCTGCTCGCCAATGCGCCGGTCGTGACGCGGCTGATGGGGCAGGAGGAGGCCATCGCTTCCGGCGCCCGCGCCCTGTTTGGCGAGAAATACGGCGACGAGGTGCGCGTCGTTTCCATGGGCCCGGCGCCCGAGGGGTCGAAGGCCTCGGGCTGGTCGGTCGAACTCTGCGGCGGCACCCATGTGGCGCGCACCGGCGACATCGGCCTCGTGACCGTCGTGGGCGAGGGGGCTGTGGCCGCCGGCGTCCGCCGCCTCGAGGCCATGACGGGCGATGCCGCCCGCCGGCACCTCGCCGAGCAGGCCCGCAAGCTCGAGGCCGTTGCGGGCCTGGTCAAGACGTCGGTCGCCGACGTCGAGGCGCGGGTGGAGGCCCTCGTCGAGGACCGCCGCCGCCTGGAGCGCGAACTCGCCGAGGCGAAGAAGAAGCTCGCCATGGGTGGCGGCGCGGCCGGCGCCGATCCGGTGAAGACGGTCGGCAGCGTCAAGCTGCTCGCCCGCAGCGTCACCGGCATCGACATGCGCGACCTCAAGGGCCTCGCCGATGCCGGCAAGACCCAGGTGGGCTCCGGCGTCGTCGCCATCGTCGGCGTCTCCGACGACGGCAAGGCGGGCATCGTCGTCGGCGTGACGGCCGATCTCACCGGCAAGCTCAACGCCGTGGATCTGGTGCGTGTCGGTTCCGAGGCGCTCGGCGGCAAGGGCGGCGGTGGCCGCCCCGATATGGCGCAGGCCGGCGGTCCTGACGGCACGAAGGCCGACGCGGCCCTCGCCGCCATCGAGGCGGCCCTGGCTGCGGCCTGACCAGACAGTCGCGCCGACCCCGCCCGCGTTGACGGGCGGGCGCCCGGCTTGGCACAGTCGGCCCGTGGGCTCCCGTGACGGGAGCGGGGGAATATCCATGCCAGCGGCCACCATGCGGCACCGCGCCTACGAGGTCCTCGACAAGGGCCTTGCCGGCTCGGCCGTGGCGGATGGCGTCCATGTGACGCTGATCGTGCTGATCCTCACCAACGTGCTGGCGGTGATCCTCGAGTCGGTGCCGAGCATCGCCGAGGGCTACGGCACGCTGTTCATGACCGTCGAGGTCGTCTCCACCCTGATCTTCACGCTCGAATACGGCGTGCGCCTGTGGACCGCGCCGGAGCATCCGCTGCTGCAGTCGATGAAGCCGCTGCGCGCGAGGCTGCGGCACGCGGCATCCCCGGCGATGGTCGTCGACCTCCTCGTCATCCTGCCCTTCTATGTCAGCCTGATCGGCGGGATCGACCTCAGGTTCCTGCTGCTGCTGCGCCTCGCGCGCTTCTTCAAGCTGGCGCGCTATTCGCCCGGTTTCGCCAGTCTGACCGAGGCGCTGTGGAGCGAGCGGCGGGCGCTCGGCGCCTCGCTCATCATGGACGCCGCCGAGCAAGACGCCGCGGCCGCCATGCGCCTTTTCCGAGCACGATGCCCAGCCCGACAAGTTCGCCACCATCCCCGACGCGCTCTGGTGGGCGGTCATCACCCTGACCACGGTCGGATACGGCGACGTCTATCCGATCACGCCGGCCGGCAAGCTCATCGCCGGCGTCACCGCCGTCACCGGCATCGCCATGCTGGCCCTGCCGGTCGGCATCATCGCCACCGCCTTCGCGCGCGAGATCCAGCGCCGCGACTTCGTGGTGACCTGGAGCATGGTGTCCAGCGTGCCGCTCTTCTCCGGGCTCGATGCCGCCTCCATCGCCGACGTGATGCGGTCGCTGAAGAGCGTCACCTACGAGGCGGGCTCGGTCGTCTGCCGCGCCGGCCAGCCCGCCCGCTCCATGTTCGTGGTCGCCGAGGGCGAGGTGGTGGTGGAGACAGATGACGGCCCGATCCGGCTCGGGCCCGGCCAGTGCTTCGGCGAGACCGCGGTGCTGAACCGTGTGCCGCTGCATGCAACCGTCCGCGCCGTGCAGCGGGCCAAGGTGCTCACCCTCGATGCCGAGGACCTCCACCACCTGATGTCGCTCCGCCCCGCCCTCGGCGTCGTCATCGCCGGGCAGGTCCGTGACAGCGTCGCGAACGGGCCGGAGGCGGCATGAGGCGGCGGAGCCAGGGACTCGCAGGTCGGCGGCGCGGGGCGGCATGACGGCGCCATCGCCTCCCGGCCAGGTGTCCGCCGCGGTGCTCAAGCGGCGCCTCGGGCTGACGCTGCTGGTGCTCTACGGTGTCGGCATCACGGTGGGTGCCGGCATCTACGTGCTCATCGGCAGGGTTGCCGGCCATGCCGGGCCCCACGCCCCCTGGGCCTTCATGCTGGCGGCCGTGGTGATGGCGCTGACGGTCGCCTCCTATGCCGAGCTCTGTACCCGCTTTCCGGTCAGCGCCGGGGAGGCGGCCTATATGCGCGAGGCCTTCGGCTCCCGGCTCGTCTCGACGCTCACCGGGTTGCTCACCATCGTCATCGGCGTGGTGTCCTCGGCGGCGGTGGCGATCGGTTCGGCCGGCTATCTCCATGCCCTGACCGGCTGGCCGCGCGAGGTCCTGGTGCTCGCCGTCATCCTCTGCCTCGGACTGGTCGCGGCCTGGGGCATCCTGGAATCGGTCATCCTCGCGGCGATCTTCACGGTGATCGAGGTCGGAGGGCTGCTGCTCGTCATCCTCGCCGCAACGGCAACTGGCGTGCCCTTCGGGGCGGCCATCGTCACGCCGCCGCCGATGGAGGCGGCCGTCCTGTCGGGCATCGCGACGGCGAGCCTTCTCGCCTTCTTCGCCTTCATCGGCTTCGAGGACCTCGCCAACGTGGCCGAGGAAGCGCAGGACCCGCACCACACCCTGCCGCGCGCCATGGCGCTGACCCTCGTGATCGCCACCCTGCTCTACGTGATGGTCGCGGCTGTCGCGGTGACGGCCGTGCCGCCGGCGGAACTCGCGGCGTCCGAGGCGCCGCTGAGCCTCGTGTTCCAGCGCCTCGCCGGCACCAGCCCGGCGACGATCAGCCTCATCGCCATCGTCGCGACCCTGAACACGGTGCTGGCGCAGATGACCATGGCGACGCGGGTGGTCTATGGCCTCGCGCGGCAGGGCGACCTGCCAAGCGTCCTCGGCGCCGTTCATCAACCGACCGGCACGCCCATGCTGGCGACGTTGCTCGTGGTGACCTGCGTCGCCGTGCTGGCGCTCGGAGTGTCGCTGGAGCGGCTGGCCGAGGGGACCTCGCTCGCCACTCTCATCATCTTCGCGCTGGTGAACCTCGCCCTGCTCAGGCTGAAGCGGCGTGGGGTTGCCTCGGCCCACCGCCACGTCACCGTACCGACCTGGGTGCCGGTGGCCGGCTTCGCTACCTGCCTCGGCATGGCGGCGCTGGCCCTGGTGAAGTGAGCCGCGCGGCCTTAAGCCGCGCTCAGAAGATCTTGCGGTACTGGATGAAGCCGGACTTGTCGGCGATGCGGTCGTAGAGAAGCATCGCGGTGTCGTTCGTCTCGTGGGTGAGCCAGTGGACGCGGCCGGCGCCCTTCTCCCTGGCGATCTCATAGACCTTCTCGATCAGCGCGCGCCCGGCTCCGGTGCCGCGCACGGTCGGGTCGACGAAGAGGTCCTGCAGGTAGCAGTAGTCCTGGACGGTCCAGCAGGAGCGGTGGAGGATGGCGTGGACGATTCCGACCATGCCCCCCTCATGGAAGGCGCCATAGGCCCACATGGGCTCCTTCGGGTCATGGAAGCGCGCCCAGGTCACATCGGTCGTCGCGGCGGGGATATCGACCTTGTAGAAGGCCTGGTAGCCGCGCCACAGCGGTTCCCATTCGGCGCGGTCGGCGGGCGTCAGTTCACGGGTGATCAGGGCCATCTCTCTCTCCTCGGGAGAGCAGTCTGCCGATGGAGCCGGCCTCGTCCAGAGCCGTTTCGTCATTGGCGCCATCAGCGGAAGCGATCGGTCCGCCCTGCGGTGCGGCCCGCCGGGAACGCCTTGTTAACGCCCAGCGATCAGAATGGCCGCAGGAAAGGATTTCCGCCATGGTCGCCAGTCTAGGCGCGTCAGCCTGGGATACGATGCAGTCGTTCCGCTCCAGCCGCAGCTACGGCGCGGCACAGGGGCTCGCGAACTCGTCGGCCATGGCCAGCCAGATCTTCGGCTCCGATCCCTCCACCAATGCCGCACTCGCCGTCTTCGGCATCGACACCGCCAATTCCGACAGTCTCTTCGCCGCGACCAACGAGGGCCTCGAGGCCTCGATGACGATCGCCATGGCGCGCGCCTCGTGGGCCAGGGACACGCCGAGCAAGGCCGACGAGGTCACCGACAAGGCCCTCAACGGCGGCGGCCTCGGCGAAATCTTCGACTTCTTCGCCTGATCAATCCCCTGCGACCAAGGCAGCCAGCCGCCTGACGGTGTTCCAGTTGCGCGTCGTGCCAACGCCGCCCATGTGGCGCGGCGTCAACCTGCCGGCGAGCTTCGAGGTGCCGGCGCCATCCGGCAGATGAAGCCACAGGTGGCCGCCGGCGACCGCGAGCCGCTCGGAGGGGGCGCGCCAGGGGAGGAGGGGACCAAGGGCCTCTTCGCCGATCGGCTCCCGCATCACCCGGACATGGACGCTGGTCGGCTCCGTCTCCGCTTCGTCGCGGAAGGGGTTGGCTTCTGCCAGCGCGCGAAACTCCGCAGCACTCCTGACGATGATATCGACCGAACGGCCGAAGCGGGCGGCGAAGGCGGGCTCCAGCTTCTGTTCGATGGTGCCGACGGGCATGCGGCCCGGTGCCTCGAAGATCAGATTGCCGGATGCGCCGAGAGTTCGCGGGGCGATAAAGCCGAGGTCCTCCGCCATGGCCCTGAGATCCACCATGACGACGCGCCGCTCAGGTGTCAGAACAACCGAGTAAAGCAGGGCGACGTGCGTGGTCATGGCCGCTTGCGACTGCCTTGCGGATAGATGGTTTCGCCGCGCGCCAGCATCGCCACGAAGGCCTCGATCCGCTTGCGCCTGCCGGCTTCGGTCTTCAGGCTGCCGAGCCGGAACAGCAGCGCGAAGCGGTTCTGCGCGGTAAGGGTATCAAACATGGTCCGCGCCTGTGGGTTCGCATCCATGGCAGCCTGGAAATCATCAGGCACCTTCGCGCCCTGCACGCGATAGGCGCGATCCCACCGGCCGTCGGCCTTCGCCGCCGCGACATGGGCGAGGCCGTGCTCGGTCATACGGCCTTCCGCGGTCAGTCGGCCGACATTGGCCACGTTGATCTCGCTCCAGACGCTCTTGCGGCCGCGCGGCGTGTAGCGCTGCAGGTAGCTGGTGGAATCGAGCCCCTTGCGGATGGCATCGATCCAGCCCCAGCACAGGCAGGCATCGACAGCCTCGACTGGCGCGATCGACTTCAACCCGGATGCGACCTTGTGGATCCGGATCCAGACCTCGGTTTCGCTCGCGTGATGCCGCGCAAGCCAGTCATGGAACGCGGCCGCGTCCGCGAACTCGTGAACCTTGTCCGGATCGACCCGCACAGGTGGCATGGGGGCTCCATGGGTCCGGCGGCCGCTCCCGGCGCCGCAAAGAAGAAGGGCCGGCCAGCATGATGCCGGCCGGCCCGAAAGATTGTCAGCAGCGGGCGCTGGCGCCCGGCCGGATCGTCAGTTCCACTTGCCCATGGCTGCGGAGAGGTTCTCCGAGACCTTGTCGAGGAAGCCGGTGGTGGAGAGCCACTTCTGGTCGGCGCCGATGAGGAGCGGCGAGGTCCTTGGTCATGAAGCCGGCCTCGACCGTGTCGACGCAGACCTTCTCCAGCGTCGTCGGCGAAGCGCTTCAGCTCGGGGTTGTTGTCGAGCTTGGCGCGATGGGCGAGGCCGCGGGTCCAGGCGAAGATCGAGGCGATCGAGTTGGTCGAGGTCTCCTTGCCCTTCTGGTGCTCGCGGTAGTGACGGGTGACGGTGCCGT
The DNA here is from genome assembly GCA_965284145.1 of Phreatobacter sp. Classification (GTDB taxonomy): domain Bacteria; phylum Pseudomonadota; class Alphaproteobacteria; order Rhizobiales; family Phreatobacteraceae; genus Phreatobacter. The sequence continues at coordinate 1,463,628 of CBDIRH010000002.1, read as the reverse complement.
GGGCGGCCTCGGCCTCGACGGTCTTGCCGTCGGGGGTCAGCAGCACCGAGGTCATCAGACCCAGCGAGCCGAAGCCCTGGGCGACCGATGTCCGACTGCACGTCGCCGTCGTAGTTCTTGCACGCCCAGACGTAGCCGCCGGACCACTTCAGCGCCGAGGCCACCATGTCGTCGATCAGGCGGTGCTCGTAGTGGATCTTCTTGCTTGTCGAACTCGGCCTTGAACTCGGCGTCGAAGACAGCCTGGAAGATCTCCATGAAGCGGCCGTCATACGGCCTTCAGGATGGTGTTCTTGGTCGACAGATAGACCGGATAGCCGCGGGCGAGACCGTAGTTGAACGAGGCGCGGGCGAAATCGCGGATCGAGTCGTCGAGGTTGTACATCGCCATGGCGACGCCCGAGCCCGGGAGCCTTGAACACCTCGCGCTCGATGACCTTGCCGTCCTCGCCGACGAACTTGATCGACAGGGTGCCCTGGCGGTCGGGAACTTGAAGTCGGTGGCGCGGTACTGGTCGCCGAAGGCATGACGGCCGACGACGATCGGCTGGGTCCAGCCGGGGACGAGGCGCGGCACGTTCTTGCAGATGATCGGCTCGCGGAAGATGACGCCGCCGAGGATGTTGCGGATCGTGCCGTTGGGCGACTTCCACATCTCCTTCAGGCCGAATTCCTTCACGCGGCCCTCGTCGGGGGTGATGGTGGCGCACTTCACGCCGACGCCGTGCTTCTTGATGGCGTTGGCCGAGTCGATGGTGACCTGGTCGTTGGTGGCGTCGCGATGCTCGACGCCGAGGTCATAATACTCAAGATTCACATCCAGATAGGGGTGGATGAGCTTCTTCTTGATGAGGTCCCAGATGATGCGGGTCATCTCGTCGCCGTCGAGTTCGACGACGGTTCCCGCGACCTTGATCTTCGACATGGTCGGCCTGTTTCGAGAGCGCTGGGGCAGAGGGGACTCAGCCTCGGTGCATCCGGACATGCGCTCTGTGAGCCCGGGCCCCCGCGACTGGCGCGCGCCTCATAGCAGAGGTGGGGGCGGGGGGTAAGGGAGAAGAAGGGAGGGGGTGGCCCCGCGAGGCTGCCTCCCGCGAATGGCGGCTGCTCGCAGGCGCTGCGATGGGCTATGCGGGATCGATCGCGCTTCCCCCTTGCGAGACGGCCAGCTTCCCCACGCCATGCAGACCTTCGCCGCCCTCCTTCTCGCCTATGTGCTGTCGATCTTCTTCCGCTCGTTCCTGAGCGTGCTGGCGACGCGGATCATGGCCGACATGGGCATCGGCGCCACCGAGCTCGCGGCGATGAGCTCGGCATGGTTCATCACCTTCGCGGCGATGCAGTTTCCCGTGGGCTGGGCGCTCGACAGCCACGGGCCGCGGCGCACCGTGCTGCCGCTGATGGCTGTCGGCGGCATCGGCGTCGCGCTCTTTCCCTTCGCGCCCAATGCGCTGGTCGGATCGCTCGCCATGGGGCTGATCGGGGTGGGCTGCGCGCCGGTCTTCATGGGGGCGCTCTACGTCTTCGCCCGCAATCACGCGGCCCATCGCTTCGGCTTCCTCGCGTCCCTCCTGCTCGGCTTCGGCTCGATCGGCAACCTCATCGGCACGACGCCGCTGAGCTGGGCGGCGGAGGCCTTCGGCTGGCGGCAGGCGATGATGATCCTCGCCGTCCTCTACGGCGTCGCCCTGCTCATGGCCGTGCTGTTCCTCAGGGACCCGCCGCAGCTCGCCCGGCAGTCCGGCGGCGGCATGCTCGGCGGCCTCGGGCAGGTCATCAGGACGCGGGTCATCTGGTTCTTCGTGCCGGTGGTCCTCTTCAGCTACGCCATCACCGTGACGCTGCGGGGACTGTGGGTCGCGCCCTACCTGGAAAAGGTCATCGGCCTCGATCTCAAGGCGCAGGGCGAGGTCGCGCTGATGATGGCGGTGGCCATGACCGCGAGCGCCTTCCTGTTCGGCTGGATCGAGAGCCGCTGGGGCTGGGCCAAGGCGCAGGCGCTGTTCGGCAATCTCGCCATCGCCGCCATCCTCGCGGCGCTCGCCTGGACGGGCGTGCAGTCCGCCTTCTTTGCGACGGCGGCCTTCGTCGTGCTCGGCTTCTGCGGCTTCAGTTACACGATCCTGATGGCGCACATGCGCCCCTTCTTCCCCGACCATCTCGTCGGCCGCGGCATGACGCTGATGAACTTCCTCTTCATCGGCGGGGCAGCGCTGGTGCAGACAGGATCGGGCTGGCTCATCGACCAGGGCCGGGCGCAGGGCCTGAGCGAAGCGGCAACCTTCGCCCGCATGCATGGCGCGCTGGCGCTGGTGCTGCTGGTGGCGACGCTCGTCTATGCGCTGACGCCGGCAAGCCCGCGGCGGGCAGGACGCGCCTGACTCCTCTCACGCCGCCTTCATCCGTCCCGCCACGACCCGCACCTTGCGCGGGCCGGCCATCCAGATCGCCGCCGCCGAGACGAGGCTGACGCCGATGCCGATGAGGAAGGCGAGGCGGTAGCTGCCGGTGAGGTCGTGGATGAGGCCGGTGACATAGGGGCCGGCCGCGCCGCCGGAGAGGGCGACGAACATCACCGTGCCGAAGATCGTGCCGAAGTGGCGGCCCTGGAAGATCTCCGCCACCACCGCCCCCATCACCGAGGTGAGGCCATAGCCGAAGAAGCCCTGCACGCCGACCATGAGATAGACCAGCAGCAGGGTCGGGGCGGTTTCGAGGGCGATCAGCGCTGCGAAGCAGAGGGCGAAGCCGCCGACCGCGATGGACCAGATCCACTCCCGGCCGATGCGGTCCGACAGGGCGCCGAGGACGATGCCGCCGGGAATGCCGAGCAGGCTGACGAAGCCGAGGGCCCAGGCGGCGGCCGTCGAGCCGAAGCCGATCTCGACGAGGTATTTGGTCTGGTGCACCTGCACCGCGTACCAGACGTAGAGGCCGCCGAAATAGCCGACCGCCAGCCACCAGAAGCGGGCGGTGCGGAGAGCGCGGGCCAGCGTCCAGTCGGTGGCCGCCCAGGCGGGATCGACGACGTTGGAGGGGGGCGGGGCGGCGTTCGGCAGGGGCGTCGCGTCGCCATCGGGCTCGAGGCCCATGTCCTGCGGCCGCTTGCGCAGGAGGAAGTTGATCGGCGCCAGCACCACGAGGATGAGGATGCCCATGGCGAGGCTCGCCTGGCGCCAGCCGGCGCCGTCGATCATCACCTGCACCCAGGGCAGCAGCGTCATCGAGCCGAGGCCGACGCCGGCGAAGGCGATGCCGATGGCAAAGCCGCGCTTGCGGACGAACCAGTTGGGCAGGAACAGCGACTGTCCGGAATAGCCGAGGCAGACGGACCCCGAGCCGACCAGCACGCCGATGGTCATGTAGAGGTGCCAGGGCTGGGTGGTGAGCGGGGCCAGCAGCAGGCCGCCGCCCATCAGCACGACGCCGAGTTCCATGACCGCGCGGGGGCCGGCGCGGTCCATCAGCTTGCCCATCAGCGGCGAGAGCACCGCCGAGACGAGGAAGCCGAAGGAGAAGGCGCCGGCGGTGAGGCCGCGGTCCCAGCCGAACTCGTCGATGATCGGCGCGTAGAGCAGCGAGAAGGCGGTGCGGGCGTTCACGCCGATGCCCATGGTGACGAAGGTCACCGCGACGATGACCCAGCCGTAGAAGAAGGGCAGGCGCATGCTCGATTCCTCCCGCACCGTCTGGCGCGGCGCTGCCGCATCATGGCCCGTATCGCCGCCGCGGGCCAATTCCCTCGAAGGTCATTTGCCGCTATAGGCCGCAGCCTCCGCCTTCTCCGCCGAAAGCCGTCATGTCCGCCTCCGCCGATGCCCCCGCGATCCAGGGCAGCCCCGTCGTCATCTTGGTCGAACCGCAGATGGCCGAGAACATCGGCACGACGGCGCGCGCCATGGCGAATTTCGGCCTGTCGCGCCTGCGACTGGTGGCGCCGCGCGACGGCTGGCCGAATGCGCGGGCCTATCCGGCGGCCTCGGGCGCCAACCGCATCCTCGACGAGGCCGAACTGTTCGCGACCTTCGAGGAGGCGATCGCCGACCTGACCTACACCTATGCCGCGACGGCCCGGCCCCACGACCAGGTGAAGCCGGTCGTGGGCCCGCGCGAGGCGGTGGCGGCACTCGTGCCGCGGGTCGCTGCGGGCGAGGCTGTCGGCGTCGTCTTCGGCCGCGAGCGCAACGGCCTGCTCGCCGGCGAGGTGGCGCTGGCCAATGCCATCCTGACCTATCCGGTGAACCCGGCCTTCTCCTCGCTCAACCTTGCCCAGGCCGTGCTGGTGCTCGCCTACGAGTGGTTCAGCCAGGCCCATGGCGCGGTGCTGCCGCACCAGACGGAAGAGCGCCCGGAGCCGGCGAGCAAGGCGCATATGCTCGCCTTCTTCTCGTCCCTCGAGCAGGCACTCGACCGGTTCGAGTTCTTCCGTCCGGCGGAAAAGCGCGAGGGTATGGTCATCAACCTGCGCAACATCTTCCAGCGCATGCACCCGACGAAGCAGGACGTGGCGACGCTGCACGGCGTGGTGACGGCGCTGGCCGAGGGCGCCAAGGGCCCGGCGCGCGGTGCGACGCTGACGCCGGACGGCGCCGAGGCGCTGCGCAACTTCCTCGCCGACTCGACGAAGGGCCTGACCGGCGGCACGGCGCCGATCCGCGGGATCTCCCGGCTCATCCGTCGCAATCCGACGGAAGCCGAGAAGGCGCTGTGGGAGGTGCTGGTGAAGGACCGCCGCTTCGCCGGGCGCGGCTTCAAGCGCGCCGTGCCGATCGGCCCTCATGTGGCCGACCTCGTCTCCTTCGATCTGCGCGTCGTCATCGATTTCGAGCCGCACACGCAAGGCGACGCGGCGGCCGAGCGGCGGACCGAGAAGCGGGCCTGGCTCGCCGAACGCGGCTACCGCATCATCGTCATGGAGGCCCGGACGGTCGAGGCCGATCCGGCTGCCGCCCTCGACACCCTCCAGGCACTGCTGGCGGACGGGGCTGCGGGGTCCGCCCCTTGACGATCTGTTAAACCTGCGAAGGGGAACTGGGCAAAATTTGCCACCAATGCCGCATTTCGCGGTACCGATTTACCTGAATTTCAATGTGAAGGGGCCATGGACCGGGTGGTAACCTGAGGATCCGGCCATGGCTTTCGGTGGTCATTTTCTGCGGCAGTTGGCGCGCTTCCGGCGCAGCCTCTCCGGCTTTCGCAAACGCCGCGACGGTGCCGTCGCCGTGCTCTTCGCCGTCGCGGCCCTTCCCATCATGGGCATGAGCGGCTCGGCCCTCGACTATGCGATGGCCAGCCGCACCAAGGCCCATATCGATGCGGTCGCCGACATCGCTGCCCTCGCCGGCGTGAAGATCTCGAGTACCGTCCCGACTGCCACGGTGGCCCGGGTCAACGCGGTCAACTCCTTCAACGGCAATCTGGTGTCCGGATCGCGGGTGACGCTGACCAGCCTCAACGTCACCGTTTCGGACAATGGTCTGCTCCGCACGGCGGTCGTCACCTACACCGCCAAGGTCCAGACCTCGTTCATGGGCCTTTTCGGCATTTCCAACATGGAGATCGGCGGTACGGCGCGCGCCTCGTCGAACCTGCCGACCTACATCGACTTCTACCTGCTGCTCGACAACTCGCCGTCCATGGGCATTGGCGCGACCCCGTCGGATGTCGCGACCATGGTCGCCAACACCGCCGACCAGTGCGGCTTTGCCTGTCACGACCTCTCCGATCCGGTCGGGAATTACTATAAGCTGGCGAAGAAGCTGAAGGTGACCATGCGCATCGACGTGGTGCGCCAGGCGACGCAGGAACTGATGGAGACGGCGCAGCAGACGCAGGTCGCGACCGGCCAGTTCCGTGCGGCGATCTACACCTACGGCTCGTCCTGCACCGTGACCGGCGCGACCGAGATCACCGCCCTGACGACGAACCTGTCCACCGCCAAGGCCAAGGCGAACGCCATCGACCTGATGACGATCCCTTACCAGAACTACAACAATGACCAGTGCACCGACAATTCGGGGGCGCTGGCGGCCGTCAACAAGGCGATCACCACGCCCGGCGACGGCGTCACGGCCGGCGCGCCGCAGAAGGTGCTGATGCTCGTCGGCGACGGCGTCACGGACGCCTACTATCCGACCACCTGCACCCGCACCACGGTGAGCGGCGGCCGTTGCCAGGAGCCGCTCAACCCGGCGGCCTGCGACGCGATCAAGGCGCGCGGTGTCCGCATCGCGGTGCTCTACACCACCTACCTGCCGCTTCCGACGAACGACTGGTACAACAGCTGGATCTCGCCGTTCCAGTCGACGATCAGCAGCAGGATGCAGAGCTGCGCCTCGCCAGGCCTCTATTTCGAGGTGAGCCCGACCCAGGGCATCTCCGAGGCCATGACGGCCCTCTTCAAGAAGGCTGTCGCCTCCGCCCGACTGACCCAGTAGGGGCGGGCTCTCAGGCGCGCATGGCGATGGTCATGCCCGCCATGACGATGACCATGCCGACGAGTTCCACCGCCGAGGGCCATTCGCCGATGAGCACGGCGCTGGCCGCGGCGGTGATGGCCGGCACCAGCGGCAGGAAGAGCGAAGCGCGCGCGGCTCCCAGCGTCTGGTTGGCGCTGGCGTAGAGGAAGACCGAGGCGACGCCGACCAGCAGGCCCTGGTAGCCGGCCTGCAGGGCGATGGCCGACAGGCTGGCGGCGGCGAGCTTCAGCGGCACGACAAAGGCCAGCGCCGGCAGGACCACGAGCGACAGAATCGACAGCGAGATCGTCAGGTCGAAGGCGTCGGCCCCCCAGCGCTTGGCCAGGATGCCGAAGATCGCCCACATGGTGGAGGCCAGCACGAAGAGCAGGTCGCCGCGCCAGGCGCCTTCCTGCCCGCCGTGGAACAGGCCCTGTCCGGCGACGAGGCCGATGCCGGTGACGATCAGTACCAGGCCGATGATGCGTCCCGCCGGGCTTTTCTCGCCCATCACCGCATAGGCGATGAGCGCGGTGACGACCGGGATGAGGCTCGGCGCGATCACCGCCGTGTGCAGGGCCGGTGCGAAGGTCGAGCCGCCGACGAGGACGGTGGAGAAGGGCGCGCCGGCGAAGAGGGTAAGGATCAGCGCCTTCCGCCAGCCGAGGCGGCCGACGGGAAAGGGCTTCAGCCGGACGAGGGCGAAGGGCAGAAGGCAGACCGCCGCGGTCAGGAATCGCAACACGGTCACGTCGACGGGGCCGAGGCCGTCTGCGACCGACTGGCGGGAGACGACGGCCTGGATACCCCAGATCAGCGCGGCGCCGGCACCGCAGGCAAAGCCGAACAGCCGGCTGCGGCCGGTCGCGGGGGCAGGGGATGCGGGCGGCGGGGCCGCCTGTTCGTTGAGGGCCATGGCGCGATCGGGTGACGGGCGCCGAGCGGCGCGGAAGGCTGCAATGCCCCGGCGGGCTGTTGCCGGCAAGAGCCTCGCGCACAGGGCTGCGGCGCATTCACGGCGCCTCCGCAGCCGCCAGTCGGCCGATGTTGACCGGTGATCTCCTGCCGATAGGCTCGGTCTCCCGGGCGGCGGACGCCGCTCCATGACGAGGCGGCACCGGCATGGACATGACAGCCACCGCGGAACGACCGGCAAGGCACGCACCTCCCGAGGAGGTGGACGTTCTCATCGTCGGCGCCGGCATCTCCGGCATCGGCAGCGCCTGGCACCTGACGCACCGGCTGCCCGGCACCCGCTATGTGGTGCTGGAGGCCCAGGACGGTTTCGGCGGCACCTGGCGCACCCACCGCTTTCCGGGCATCCGCTCGGACAGCGACCTGCACACCTTCGGCTACAGCTTCAAACCGTGGACCGGCCCGCCCATCGCCACGGCGGCGGAGATCAAGGCCTATATGGGCGCGATCATCGCCGAGAACGGCCTCGACGCCCATATCCGCTACGGCCACGAGGTGCTGTCCGCCGACTGGTCGAGCGACGCGGCGCGTTGGACGGTCACCGTGCGCCGCCGCGACACCGGCGAGACCCTGCTGTTCCGCACACCCTTCCTGTGGATGTGCCAGGGCTATTACCGGCACGCCGAGGGTTACACGCCGCAATGGCCGGGCATGGAGGATTTCGCGGGGCCCATCGCCCATCCGCAGACCTGGCCCGAGGACCTCGACACGACGGGGAAGCGGGTGGTGGTGATCGGCTCGGGCGCCACCGCCGCGACGCTGGTGCCGGCGCTCGCCGGGAAATGCGCCCACGTCACCATGCTGCAGCGCTCGCCGACCTATCTTCCGCACCGGGCCGCAACGCCATCGAACTCGCCGAGACGCTGCGCCAGCTGAAGGTCGACGAGACCTGGATCCACGAGATCGTCCGCCGCAAGATCCTGTTTGACCAGGATGCCTTCACCCGCCAGACCTACGAGAACCCCGAAAGGGTCAAGGCGGAGCTGATCGGCGCCATCCGCGCCATCATGGGGCCGGACTACGATGTCGACACCCATTTCACGCCGCGCTACCGGCCCTGGCGCCAGCGCATCGCCTTCGTGCCGGATGCCGACCTCTTCCACGCCATACGGCGCGGCGAGGCCTCGGTGGTGACCGACGAGATCGAGCGGTTCACCAAAGGCGGCATCCTGCTGAAGTCGGGGGAGGAGCTGGAAGCCGACATCATCGTCACCGCCACCGGCTTCACCCTGAGCGTCATGGGCGACATCCCCTTCAGCCGCGACGGCGTGCCCATCGACTTCGCCGAGGCCGTCACCTGGCGCGGCGTCATGTTCACGGGCGTTCCGAACCTCGCCTGGGTCTTCGGCTATTTCCGCGCCAGCTGGACGCTGCGGACCGATCTGGTCGCCGATTTCGTCTGCCGGCTTCTGCCGCACATGGCGGAGAGAGGCGTGTCCATGGTCGAGCCTATGCTGCCCGAGGAGGCGAGGGGCCTGAACGCCGGTCCCTGGACCGATCCGGAGGACTTCAACCCCGGCTATCTGCTGCGCGACCTCCATCGCCTGCCAAAGACCGGACCGGGCGAGGCCTGGCGCCACAGCCAGGATTACTGGGCCGACAAGGACACGTTCCCGGCGATCGATCTCGACGATCCCGCCTTCGTCTATCGCTGAGAAAGGCTAGTCCCCGGGCGGCTCATAGCGAGCGCGGGGCCGGATCAGGCCTCCCTCGGCGCGCTGCTCCAGGGCATGGGCGATCCAGCCGACGGAGCGTCCCACGGCGAAGAGCGCGAGCGCCGCGCCGGGCGGCAGGGCGAGGGCGCGGCGCATCGAGACCGTCGCGAAGTCGACATTGGGCCGCTTGCCGAGCCGCTCCATGGCCGCGATGAGATCGAGGCGCAGCGGATCGGGCGGCAGCCGGGCGAGGAGCGCCGCGGCCCGCGGGTCTCCCTCCGGATAGAGCGGATGGCCGAAGCCCGGCAGCCGGTCGCCGCGCCAGAGGCGCTTCTCCACCAGCGCCGCCGCGTCGCCGCCGCGCTCGGCCTCCTCGAACAGCGCTTCGACGAGGCTTGTCTGCCCACCGTGCAGCGGGCCGCTGAGAGCGCCGAGGCCGGCGGACAGCGCCGAGGCGAGGGAGGCGCCGGTGGAGGCGACGACCCGGACCGCGAAGGTCGAGGCGTTGAGTTCGTGATCGGCCAGCAGGACGAGCGCCGCGCGGATCAGGTCGGCCCCTGCGGCGTCCGCGCCCCAGGCGGTGGCGAGCTGGCCGTGGACCGGATCGGCGGAGGGCAGGCGCCCCGTCGCGGCCGCGGTCATCGCCCGCACCAGGCGGCGCCGCTCGGCCAGAGGAGCCTCGTCTCGCGTTGCCGTGATCTGCGTCGCGCCGCGCACCAGCGGCAGGAGCGCCGCCGTCCGCTCGGTCCTGACGAGCTGGGCCGAGCGCCGTACCGCGCGACGCGGTCGATGGCATCCGGGATGCCGGTCGCCGGCGCAGCACGTGGAAGCGACCGCTGCCATGCGGGCCGCGCAGCCGGCGAGCACTTCGGTCGCACCAGGGCGTCGAAGCCGCAGGCGGCCATCGGCGATGCGGTCGAGCACTGGTGCTCAGCTCGTGCGCCGCTCGCAGATCGACGCGTGCGGTGCCACGGCAGCTGCGACGCCGTGCGCCAGCGGCCGTGTCGATGCCGGCGGCGCTGTAGAGGCTGCGGCGCGGATCGGCGCGGTCCGGACGCATGCCGATGCGCCCACGGCTGACATAGGCGTAGAGCGTCTGCCCGGCCTGATCCTTGAGCCTCTCCAGTGCCTCTTCCGAGGCGTCGACGAGCCGATTCGGACATTCTTGGCTTCTGATATTGATTCTATTGAATCAAGATTGATGCTTAGCTGTCGCCCAGCCTTATCTCCGATCCGCGAAAAGCTTCAAGGGAGACAAGACTATGGCGAATGGGTCTCGATGATGTGGTGGCGGCTGAAACCGTGCTGTGCCGATGTGGATGGTCTGAGGCGGGCCGCCTGATCGATCCGCGGTCATTCGACCTCGCCGGAGCTGGCCGGACGGTGGACCTATCCAGGCAAGTGGTTCGCCATGTCTGCTGCGATGGCTTCTTCGACGGATCTGACCTGGCGGACGACCGAATCTGGACGGTGAAACTGGGTGAGGCGCGCGTCGAGGTGTTCGACCGTCTTCGATGCCCTCGCTGCCGCTTGCTGGCGGCCTGCTCGCAGATCTACAGGCGCCATGCGCTGCCGGTCATGGCCTTGCTTGCCGGACGGCGAGACTCTGACGGACGCGCATGTCGGCTCGATCGCGGCGACCATGCGCTGTCTTTGACGCCGGCCATCGCTGCGCCTGCAAGCGCCGGCGAGGCAGCCGCGTCGTGCCGGACGGCAAAGCTCTGGGTCATGCCGCCGAGCATGTCCTGCGGATGCTGCAAGCGGATTCGTCGCCGGCGCCCGGCGACCATGGCCGAGGCCACTCGACGCCTATCTGGTCACGGTGGTGCGATCACGGCCTCAACGCCTCGACTTTCGCCACGCGCGTCGTCGCTGCGACATCGCGCCGGCCTGACGTCGTCGGTGCTGGCCGGCCTCGGCGCGCTGAAGGGGCCACTTGCATGGCGGCGCGCCCGGGCCGGTGCTCGAGATGCTGGATGCGATCGGCTCGGCAGCATGGCGATGCGGCCGGCTGGCTGCGCTGACGCCGATCGACTGGGGGCAGGCCGGCATCATGGGCTTCGGCCATCGCGTCTACCGCGTGCGCGACCCGCGCGCCGACGTGCTGAAGGCCGTCGCGCGGCACCTCGGCAGCCAGGGCGAAACCGGACGCCGGCCGGCCTTCGCCGAGAAGGTCGAACAGACGGCACTCGCGGCGCTGAGGATCTCCTCGCCCGGCGCAAGCAGTCGCGGCCGCTGCAGACCAATGTCGAGTTCTACACCGCGCTGGTGCTGGAGGCGGCTGGAGCTGCCGCGCGACAGGCTGTTCACGCCGTGTCTTCGCCATCGGGCCGCGTCGTCCGGCTGGGCCGCCCATGTGCGTCGAACAGGAGGCGGCGGGCCGCCTCATCCGGCCGCAGTCCCGCTATGTCGGCCCCATGCCGCGCCGGGCGGCGTGACGGGCCGCACGCGCCTCCTGCCAAACAGAAGGGCCGCCGGACATCGCCCGGCGGCCCCTGAAACATCCATCGGGAGGCGAAAGCCTCAGCCGGCCTGAACCTGCGCGATGGCGGTGGCCATCAACTCGTCCATGGTGCGGCGGATCTGGTGCTCGGACTGGCCGGCATTGGCGGCGTCGAGGTCCGCCTTCACCTTGCGGAACACGTCGTCGTCGCCCGCCTCCTCGAAATCGGACATGACGACCGACTTGGCATAGGCCTCGGCGTCGGCGCCGGTCTTGCCGAGCTTCTCGGCGACCCAGAGGCCGAGGAGCTTGTTGCGGCGGGCGGTCGCCTTGAAACGCAGCTCCTCGTCATGGGCGAACTTCTTTTCGAAACCTTCCTCGCGCTTGTCGAAGGTGCTCATCCGCTTGGTTCCTGGCCTGGTCCGTGTGTACAGGGGCGGGTCGCAGGACCCGCCGTGAGAGGGGATGCTCCCCGTCGGGCTTGCATATAGTCGCGCCATCCCCACTTTGGCGAGAGCAAAGGCGTCGCACCACGCCTTTTCGCGCCCGGGGCGGCATTCCACCTTCGTCCGAGTTCATTGTGCATCGGCGAACGATCGGATAGGAAGACCCTGCGGGCATAGGCGTCAGCGCGCCCGATTCTTCAAGGTGCGCGCCAACGGTCCGTCTGCTCCGTCGCCGGAGACCGGTAACCGGAAACCTGGTGAGAGATGGACTTCCTCAAGACACGGTATATCCCCATGAGCCGCCGTCGCCGCATCTACGAAGGCAAGGCCAAGGTTCTCTACGAAGGCCCCGAGCCGGGAACCCTCATCCAGCACTTCAAGGACGACGCGACCGCCTTCAACGCCAAGAAGCACGAGGTGATCGACGGCAAGGGCGTGCTCAACAACCGCATCTCCGAGTACATCTTCTCGAAGCTGAACGACATCGGCGTGCCGACCCACTTCATCCGCCGGATGAACATGCGCGAGCAGCTCATCCGCGAGGTCGAGATCATCCCGCTCGAGGTGGTGGTGCGCAACGTTGCCGCCGGCTCGCTGTCGACGCGCCTCGGCATCGACGAGGGCACCCAGTTGCCGCGCTCGATCATCGAGTTCTATTACAAGAACGACGCGCTGAACGATCCGCTGGTCTCCGAAGAGCACATCACCGCCTTCGGCTGGGCGACGCCGCAGGAGATCGACGACATCATCGCGCTGGCGATCCGCGTCAACGACTTCCTCTCCGGCCTGTTCCTCGGCGCCGGCATCCGCCTCATCGACTTCAAGATGGAGTGCGGCCGCCTGTGGGAGAACGACGTCATGCGCATCGTGGTCGCCGACGAGATCTCTCCTGATTCCTGCCGGCTCTGGGACATCAAGTCGAACGACAAGATGGACAAGGACCGCTTCCGCAAGGACCTCGGCGGCCTGATCGAGGCCTATACGGAAGTCGCCCGCCGCCTCGGCGTGCTGGGTGAGAACGAGCGTCCGACCGGTCCCGTCCTGGTCCAGTGACCGCGACGCCATGCGCCTCAACGCGCGCATGACGATGACGCCGCGCCCGCCGGACGATACGGCGGGCGAGACCTTTGCGCTGCTGAGAGCCGGTTTTCTCGCCGTCGTCGCCGTCGTGACGCTCGCGTCCTGCGCCTATGTGCCGGTGGCGGTCGATGGCGTGGCGATGCGCCCCGATCTCGCAGCCCGGGAGGGCGAGAACCCCTGGGTCTTCGTGCCGACAGGCGCCTGGATCACCCGCGAGACCATGCATCCCGTTTCGGTCGGCATGTGCGCCGCGCCCGCATGTCCGGAGCGCATCGCCGTCGCCGTGGTGGAGGCCAGGGGGGCGGAGGCGCGTACGCTGGCGCGCACGCTCCGGCAACCCGGAAGTCTCGTCACCCGCCTCGTCGAGGGCAATCGCCGGCGCATCGCGCTCGTCGCCCAGGCCAACCGGTCGGTTTCCGCCGAGGTGGCGGCGCGGCGGACGCCGCTGCGTGTCGCGGCCCGCAGCCGGCCGCTTCGCCACCGCGCCTTCTCGGGCTTCACCATGGAGATGCGGCGAGAGGCCGGCGCGGCGCGGGTGGCACATGCCGCCGTGCTGGCGCATCCCCGGGGCGCCACTTTGAAGGTCGTCATCGTCATCGGCGAGAGGGCGGATCAGGTCGAAGCTGCGGTCAGGACCGTCGCCGAGGCCAATCTGTGACCCTGTTCGATGTCGTCCCGCTCCGGCGCGCCGTCGCAAAGCCGAAACGCGGGGCCGCCAGTCTTGGAGCGCCCCCCTTCCATGAGAAAGTCCCGGGAATGATCCGCAAGCTCGTCCTCGCCCTCGCCGTTGCTCTCACCCTGCCGCTGGCCCTGCCGGGACAGGCTTCCGCGCAAGGCGCCGCCGTCTCCGTCGACGGATGGGAGCGCCAGGTGGCGCAGACCGGCACGGTGTTCTTCCGCTGCCGGGCGGCCGCCTGCACAGCGCAGTCGACGGTGAGCTATCGCGCCCAGCAGGTGATCCGCATGCCGCCGGTGCCGGCCTTCCGGCAGCGGCAGGAGGAGACCAACCGGCGCATGGTCGAGAGCAGCAACGGCCGGCTGACGCGCGTCGACATCCTCGACGTGGCGGAATCGGAGCGCGCCGGTGCCAAGGTGATGACGGCGGTCAAGCTGCTGGTGTCGGCGAACGGCCCCAACCAGTATCTCGCCACCAGCCTCGTCATCCAGGGCCAGAAGGCCTTCTCCATCGTGTCGACGGCGCCGACGGAGGCTGCGGCACGGGCCAATCTCCAGACTTTCATCCCCATCGTGCTGCTGCAGGGCGACCTGACCCCGCCGGCCGCGCCGGCGCCGCGCAACCCCTGAGGCCAATTCGTGCCCGGCGGTTGCGATCATCCATTGATCGCGGCGGCGCGGCGGTCTAGACGGACGCCATCCCGTCTGCCCGTCCCCAGGAGCGCCCGATGAAGGCCCGCGTCACCGTCACGCTGAAGAATGGCGTTCTCGATCCGCAGGGCAAGGCGATCGAGGGCGCGCTGAAGACGCTCGGCGTCGACGGCATCGGCTCGGTGCGGCAGGGCAAGGTCTTCGACCTGGAACTCGCCGACATGGACCGCGCCGCCGCCGAAGCGGCGATCAAGACGGCCTGCGAGAAGCTGCTGGCCAATACGGTGGTCGAGAACTACCGCATCGAAATCCTCTGACGCGGGAGCCACGCCCATGAAGGCCGCCGTCCTCGTCTTCCCCGGTTCCAACCGCGAGCGTGACATCGCCTATGCGCTGGAGCTGACGTCGGGCCAGAGGCCCACCCTCGTCTGGCATGCCGACAGCGAACTGCCTGAAGGCACCGACCTCGTGGTGCTGCCCGGCGGCTTCTCCTACGGCGACTACCTGCGCTGCGGCGCCATCGCCGCGCGGGCCAACATCATGGCGGCGGTGAGCCGCCACGCCGCACTGGGGCGGCCTGGTGCTCGGCGTCTGCAACGGCTTCCAGATTCTCTGCGAGGCGGGCCTCCTGCCGGGCGTGCTGATGCGCAATTCGCAGCTGCGCTTCATCGCCCACAACGTCCATCTGCGGGTGGAGAACTCGTCGACGCCCTTCACCCGCCGCTACAATGCCGGCGCGGTGATCGAGGTGCCGGTGGCCCACGGCGAGGGCAATTACGTCGCCGACGAAGAGACGCTGAAGCGCCTCGAGGGCGAGGGCCGGGTGGTCTTCCGCTATTGCGACCGCTCCGGCGCGGTGACGCCGGAAGCGAACGTCAACGGCGCGCTGAACGCCATTGCCGGCATCGTCTCCGACAATGGCCGGGTGCTCGGCATGATGCCGCACCCGGAGAATCACGTCGATCCGGCGATCGGGCTGACCGACGGGCGCGGCCTGTTCGAGAGCCTGGCCGAGGCACTGCAGACCGCATAGGGGCGACCATGCTGTTCACGGGACTCGTCACACTCGCCGCGCTCGCCCTCTATTTCGCCATGGGCCTGCGTGTCGCGATTGCCCGCAGCCGCTACGACGTGAAGGCGCCTGCCGTCACCGGCCACGAGATGTTCGAGCGGCACTACCGCGTCCATCTCAACACGCTGGAGTGGATGCCTCTGTTCCTCGCGCCACTCTGGCTCTTCGCTTTCCATGTCAGCGACCGCTACGCGGCGCTCATCGGACTGGCGTGGATCGTGGGGCGGGTGCTCTACATGCTGTCCTACGTGCGCGATCCGGACAGCCGCGGCGTCGGCTTCTCCATCCAGATGGTCGCCTGCGCGGTTCTCTTCGTCGGAAGCCTGATCGGCATTGTCCTCAAGATGATCTGAGGCTGCGCGCAGCCCCAGGTCTCCCACAGCTGGGGGCGCCGGCTCAGGCCGACAGGCGCATGCGCTTGATCATGCTGGTGATCGCCTTGAAGGCATCGCCGATGCCGCCCGAGCTCGTCACGTTGAAGTACATGGACGGGCTGGTGGCGCAGTTGCGCAGCAGCGTCTCGTTGCCCTCGATGACCCGCACCGTGAACAGGGTGATGCCGGCGGCCTTGACCGCATTGCAGCCGAGCGTGGTGCGGCTGTTGATCGAGGTGGTGGAGGACGTCCAGCGGTTCTGCGTGTTGTCGCCGTCGGTGAGCAGGATCATGTAGCGGAGCACGTCCGGCTCCGAGCCGGTCTGCGCGAAAGGCAGGCCCGATGACATCACGGCGTGGCCCATCTGCAGGCCGATGGTGATGTTGGTGTTGCCCGAGGGCTGCATGGCGTTGATGGCCGCGCGTGCCGCGGTGAAGTTCGTCGCGAGCGGCTGGACGGTAGCGAGCGAGCCGGTGGCGCATTTGACGCCGCGATAGCGGGTCGGGTCGGAGGTCGGCGCGGCGTCCGTGGTGTCGGCCGGCTGGTCGCGGTCGGTGAGGCAGCCGGTCCAGGCTGCCTTGGTGGTGACGAGCGAGGCGGCGATACCGGTGCCGTCGTAACGCATCCAGCTCTCGTTGCGATAGGCGGTGCCGATGTTCACCTGCGTGTCGAAGGGGACGACGGCGATCTTCACCTGGTCGGTCGAGACCCGGGTCGCCTCCAGTTCGTTGATGAGGTCGAGGGCTGCGGTCTTCAGCGCCGCCATCTTGCCGCTCCAGGCCATGGAGCCGGTGTTGTCGAGAACGAGGGCGATCTCGATGCGCGGCTCGTTCCAGGCGGTCTGCGAGACGACGTTCACCGGCATGGTCGACACGCCCATGGTCGCGGCGATGGTGGTCTGCACCGAGCCCGCCACCTGCAGGCGGATGGTGTTGCCGGTCCGGGTCGCGGAGACCGCACCCAGGCTGAGATCGGCGGGCGGGGTGAAATTGCCGGCGAAGGCCCTGGCGGCTGCGGCCTGCATCGCGGCGTCCGACAGGTTGCGCGAATCCTTGGCGACGGCGAGCGAAGCCGAATCGAGGGCCGACTGGATCTGCGCCTGGAGGCGCGAGGTGCGGGTGTAGTCGACCGCTGCACCCACCATGCCGAAGATCGGCAGGGCGGCGATGGCGAAGGTCACGGCCACGTTGGCACGCGCATCGGACCCGAATTGGAACAGTCTGGCCTGCATCTGTGTCGCTCCCGGACACCCGCCCCGTCCGGCGGCGTCCTCTGGGCGACACGGATCAAGTCCCGTGCCTGCGATCTGTGGTCCGGGACGGGAAATGCCCCCTTCGCCGTTGCGAAACGGGGGCGCGGCGGTTAAGTGCAACGCTTGCGAGACTGGCCCGCGGGACGGACGACGGCATGATCCCCAACGAACCCAAGATCACCCCCGAACTGGTCGCCAGCCACGGCCTGAAGCCGGACGAGTACCAGCGCATCCTCGAGCTGATCGGCCGCGAGCCGAGCATCACCGAGCTCGGCATCTTCTCGGCCATGTGGAACGAGCACTGCTCCTACAAGTCGAGCCGCCTGCACCTGAAGACCCTGCCGACCAAGGCGCCCTGGGTGATCCAGGGACCGGGCGAGAATGCCGGCGTCATCGACATCGGCGACGGCGACTCGCCGCGGTCTTCAAGATGGAGAGCCACAACCACCCCTCCTACATCGAGCCCTACCAGGGCGCGGCGACGGGCGTGGGCGGCATCCTGCGCGACGTCTTCACCATGGGCGCCCGGCCGATCGCGGCGCTGAATGCGCTGCGCTTCGGCGCATCCGTACCATCCGAAGACCCGCCACCTGGTGGCCGGCGTCGTCGCCGGCGTCGGCGGCTACGGCAACTCCTTCGGCGTGCCCACCGTCGGCGGCCTCGTCGGCTTCCATACGCGCTATGACGGCAACATGCCTGGTCAACGCCATGGCCGTCGGCCTCGCCCGTACCGATGGCATCTTCTACGCCAAGGCCACCGGCGTCGGCATGCCGATCGTCTATCTCGGCTCGAAGACCGGCCGCGACGGCATCCACGGCGCCACCATGGCCTCCGCCGAGTTCGACGAGGGGGCCGAGGAGAAGCGCCCGACCGTTCAGGTCGGCGATCCCTTCGCCGAAAAGCTGCTGCTGGAAGCTTGCCTCGAGATCATGGCCAACGGACTGCCGTCATCGCCATCCAGGACATGGGCGCGGCCGGCCTCACCTGCTCGGCGGTCGAGATGGGCGCCAAGGGCGACCTCGGCGTCGAGCTGCACCTCGAGAACGTGCCGACCCGCGAAGCCGGGCATGAGCGCCTACGAGATGATGCTGTCGGAGAGCCAGGAGCGCATGCTCATGGTGCTGAAGCCCGAGAAGGAAGAAGAGGCCAAGGCCATCTTCCGCAAGTGGGGCCTCGACTTCGCCGTCATCGGCCACACCACCGACGACCTGCGCTTCTGCATCAAGCACAACGGCGAGGTCATGGCCGACCTGCCGATCAAGGAGCTCGGCGACGAGGCGCCGCTCTACGACCGTCCCCACGTGCCGACGCCGCCGAAGCCGGTCATCGAGGCCGGGGAGCGTCACGGCGCCGATGTCGAACCGCGAGGCGCTGCTGAAGCTGATCGCGACGCCGGACCTCTCGTCGCAAGCCGCTGGGTCTAGGAGCAGTACGACTCGATCATCCTCGGCAACACCGTGCAGCGGCCCGGTGGCGATGCCGCCGTCGTCCGCGTCGAGCACGGGCCGAAGGGCGCTCGCCATGACCTCCGACGTGACGCCGCGCTATTGCGAGGCCGACCCCGTCGAGGGCGGCAAGCAGGCGGTGGCCGAGGTCTAGCGCAACCTCATCGGCGGTCGGCGCGCGGCCGCTCGCCGTCACCGACAACCTCAATTTCGGCAATCCCGAGCGGCCCGAGATCATGGGCCAGCTCGTCGGCTGCATCCGCGGCATCGGCGAAGCCTGTCGCGCGCTCGACTTCCCCGTCGTCTCCGGCAATGTCTCGCTCTACAACGAGACCAACGGCCGGGCGATCCTGCCGACCCCGACCATCGGCGGTGTCGGCGTGATCGACGATTGTCGCAGGCGAGCGTGTCGCATCGCCCCGCAGATGGAGGGCGAGCAGTTGTTCCTCGATCGGCGCGACGCAAGGGCTGGCTCGGCCAGTCGGTTTATCTGCGCGACATCTGCGGCCGGGAGGAGGGCGCCCCGCCGCCGGTCGACCTCGTCGCCGAACGCCGCCACGGCGAGTTCGTCCGTGCGCTGATCGGCCAGGGTCTCCTCACCGCCTGCCACGACCTCTCCGACGGCGGCCTGCTGGTGGCGCTGGCCGAGATGAGCGATGGCCTCGCGGCATGGGCCTCGACTGTCGAGACGCTGTCGCACGATCTGCCGGCCCACGCCTTCTGGTTCGGCGAGGATCAGGGCCGCTATGTCATCGCGGTTCGGAGCGAGAATATCGATGCTCTCGCGACCCAGGCCGCGGGCGCCGGCGTCGAGCTGACGCGGCTCGGTGTCACGGGCGGGGCCGCGTTGACCGTCCCGGGCGAAGAACCCATATTGGTGAAAGACTTGGCGAAAGCCTACGAGTCGTGGCTGCCGGCCTACATGGCGCGTGCGGCCTGAAGCGGAGACACCTGACCCATGCCGATGGCCGCTGCCGATATCGAGCGGATGATCAAGGAAGCGCTGCCGGACGCGCGCGTCGAGATCAAGGATCTGGCCGGCGATGGCGACCATTATGCTGCCACCGTGGTGTCGGAAGCCTTCCGCGGCAAGTCACGCGTCCAGCAGCATCAGCTTGTCTATGCCGCGCTCAAGGGCAAGATGGGCGGCACCTTGCATGCGCTGGCCCTGACGACCGGCGCAGCCCACCTGACGCCTTGAGCGGGCCTTGAACCCGCAAGCGAGAGAACCATGACGACCACAGCTCACGACAAGATCGACGCCGAGGTGAAGGGCAACGACGTGGTGCTCTTCATGAAGGGCACGCCGCAGTTCCCGCATGTGCGGCTTCTCGGGCCAGGTCGGTCCAGATCCTCGACTACCTCGGCGTGCCGTTCAAAGGCGTCAACGTCCTCGACGCCGACGACATCCGCCAGGGCATCAAGGACTATTCGAACTGGCCGACCATCCCGCAGCTCTACGTCAAGGGCGAGTTCATCGGCGGCTGCGACATCGCCCGCGAGATGTTCCAGTCGGGTGAACTGGTCGAGCTGATGAAGTCCAGCGGCATCGCCGTCCGTCAGCCGGCGGGCTGAGCCTCTCGCGGGCAGCGGGTGCGACCTTCGTCGGCCCCCTCTGCCCGGATGTTGCCATGATCGGCTGCAAGAGGGATAAGGCAGGGCCACCGGTCGGCGTCCCCATTCCGTCGCGCGGCCCCCGCCGTGCAGTCCGGGCCTGAAAGGCCAGCCCAGGGTCGCCGCCGGCGACCGCAAGCCGGGACCACGTCGCTCCGCATGACCTTCGCCGCTTCACGCCCGCGCACCCTGGTCGCCATTCTTGGCCTCATGGCCCTGACGGCCCCTGCGGCGCTCGGCCAGCAGTCCCTTGGCTACCAGGGCGGCGCTTCCAGCGTCGGCGGCGGCATCGGGCAGCCTCTGAACCTTCTGTCGCCGACCTTCGTCGCTCCGCCACCGCGACCGGGCACGCCGCGCGCCGGCGGGTCCATTCCCGGCGCCGTCCAGTGCCCCGGCGACCGCGGCCATGATGAGCGCGCCGCTTCCTCTGCCGCGTCCGGCCTCGGCGCCGCAGGCGGTCATCCAGCAGGCCGGGCGCGCCGGCGTCCGCGGCCGCCGGCATGTCCAGCGCTGCCGCAGGCCGTGGCCCAGGCCATCCCGCAGGCCGCCGAGGCGCCGCAGCCGCCGCTGCTGCGGCCATCCATGGATGACTGGCCGCAGGACGAGGATCGCGGACGCGTCATCATCCCCGGTGCTTACGAGCGCCCGCGTCCGGCGCCCGCCACCGCCATCGAGGCCATCGCCGCGGCAGCGCCCCAGCAGGGCCGGCCGCAGGCCGAGGCGGCGCTGCCCGCCCGCGCCGTCTCCTTCGCCGCTCCCGTGCCGGTCGTCCGGCCGGGTGCCACCACCGTCGTCGCCATGGCGCCCGCCGCGACGACCGGACCGGTCCTCGCCTCGGCGTCCTCGACTCCGGTGACCCTCAATTCGCAGGGCACGGCCACGACCATGGTGGTTCCCTCGGCGCCCGCGGGAAGCATTCCCGGCGCCCAGCAGGCGGTGATCGTCTCGCCGACGCCCGCCCGCGGCCCGGTCCTCGCGGCGCTGCCGCCGGACGGCGGATCGCGCGACTGGCCGCGCTACGTTCCCGGCGCCCGCGGCACCGACCGCAACCTCGGCATCGCCGGCGAGCGGGTAATGCCCGATCCCGGCGTGCCGCTGACCTGCCTGCCGGCACCCGTCCGCCGCGCGTTGAACGACGTCGCCCTGCGCTTTGGCCCGATCATCGTGCGCTCGACCCACCGCGGCAACGGCATGTTCGTCCGCACCGACGCCTGGCGGGGTTCCTACCACCGCGACTGCCGCGCCGCCGATTTCCGCGTCTCCGGCAACCCCTCGGCGATCCTCGCCTTCCTCAGGGCCCGCCACGACCTCGGCGGCGTCAAGCGCTACCGCAACGGCCTGTTCCACATCGACAACGGCCCGCGCCGTTCGTGGTGACCTCCGGCCGGCCGATTCATTCGCCGGCCTGATCCGTCCATCATTTCACTGAATTTGCCTCGCCGCGCTTTCCCGGCCACCTTCCGCTGCCCTTTGGTCAGGAGGAACGGATGCTGCTCGTCGGAATGCTGGACAGTCCCTATGTGCGCCGGGCGGCGATCGCCGGAACGGTTCTCGGTATCCCCTTCGAGCACCAGTCGGTCTCCGTCTTCCGCCACATGGACCGTTTCCGCGCCATCAACCCGCTGGTCAAGGCGCCCTCGCTCGTGGCGGACGACGG
The DNA here is from genome assembly GCA_965284145.1 of Phreatobacter sp. Classification (GTDB taxonomy): domain Bacteria; phylum Pseudomonadota; class Alphaproteobacteria; order Rhizobiales; family Phreatobacteraceae; genus Phreatobacter. Next base: position 1,441,830 of record CBDIRH010000002.1, on the reverse strand, counting down.
CACGGTGCTGATGGAATCGCAGCTCATCATCCAGCACATGGAGGATGTGGCGGGGAGGAGCCTCCGGCCGAAGGATCCGGCGACGCGCCTCGCCGACCTCCGGGCGACGGCGCTCGCCATCGTCACCTGCGAGAAGGCCATCGCCATCGAGTACGAGCGCAAGCGGCCCGAGGCGATCCGCTACGCGCCGTGGCTGGACCGGGTCGCCGAGCAGTTGCAGGAGGCGCTGGCGGCGCTGGACATCATCGCCGGGGAGCGCTGGAAGACGCTTCCCGGGAGCTGGACCCATGGCGCCATCGGGGCTGCGGTCGCCTGGGGCTTCATCCGCTTCACCATTCCCGATGCCGTCGCCGCCGATGCCTTCCCGGCGCTCGCCGCCCACGCGGCGCGCTGCGAGGCGACGGAGGTTTTCCGCAACTGGCCGATCGACCGCGAGAGCCCGTGAGGGCAGGGGTTGCGGCGGCTTGCCGTCGCCGCCAGACCGATGCCATGCCTCCGACAACGAAAAAGGCCGCCCGGTGGGCGGCCTTTCCATTTCTGCCGGGGCAGAGAGATATCAGCGCGAATAGAACTCGACGACCAGCGAGGGTTCCATCTGCGTGGCGTAGGGAACCTCGGAGAGGGTCGGCACGCGCGACAGCTTGGCGACGCCCTTGCCGTGGTCGACGTCGAGATAGTCGGGAACGTCGCGCTCGCCGGACTGGACGGCTTCCATGAACAGGATCATCTGGCGCGAGGTCTCCTTGACCTCGACCACGTCGCCGACCTTCACCTGGTAGGAGGGGATGTTGACGCGGCTGGCCGTTGACCTTGACGTGGCCGTGGTTGACGAACTGGCGGGCGGCGAAGACCGTCGGGACGAACTTGGCGCGGTAGACGACCGCGTCGAGGCGGCGCTCCAGCAGGCCGATCAGGTTCTCGCCGGTGTCGCCCTTCACGCGGACGGCCTCGGTGTAGGTGGCGCGGAACTGCTTCTCGGAAATGTTGCCGTAGTAGCCCTTGAGCTTCTGCTTGGCCTTCAGCTGGGTGCCGAAGTCCGAGAGCTTCGCACTTGCGGCGCTGGCCGTGCTGGCCGGGGCCGTACTCACGGCGGTTCACCGGGCTCTTCGGACGACCCCAGATGTTCTCGCCCATACGGCGATCGATCTTGTACTTGGCAGAGTGACGCTTCGACATCGCGTGTCCCTTATTCGTTTGCGTTCGATAGGAGACGCGCCCTCCTCTTACCCCTCGCGGGATACGACAGACCGGCCATGAAGGTCGATCGCGGGTGCGCAAACCTGCCGCATCGCCGTGTAGCGATCCGTCAGGAAGCGGCGTCCTTAGCCGCGGCACCCTCGAATGTCAATGAAGCGGCAGGGGCTCGACGCGGGTTTCCGGCAGGCCGAAGTGCGAAAAAACCTCGCTCAGGCGGGAAATGGCGTCGCCGCCGGTGAGCAGCGCGACGGCCGCGGGCTGCGTCGTGGCGTCGGCGGGAGCGGGGCCGAGGATCTGCGTCAGGCGGCGGGCAATGGCCGGCGCCGGATCGATCCACTCCACCGGCCAGGGCGCGAGCGCCCGAAATGTCTCCACCAGAAGGGGATAATGCGTGCAGGCGAGCGCCACGGCATCGGTGCGCCGGCCATCGGCCTCGACGAAGCAGGGGGCGATCTCCGCGGCGATGGCCGCCGTGTCGGCCGGTTCGCCCCGCATGGTGGCCTCCGCGAGCCCGGCGAGGCGGGGAGAGCCGACGAGGGTGACGGCGCAGCCGACGCCGTATTCCGCGACAAGCGCCTTCGTGTAGTCGCGGGCGACGGTGCCGGGGGTTGCCAGCACGCTGACCATGCGGCTCGCCGAGCGCTCGCAGGCCGGCTTGATGGCGGGGACCGTGCCGACGAAGGGCAGGTCGAAGCGGGCCCGCAGATGCGGCAGGACAAGGGTCGAGGCGGTGTTGCAGGCGATCACCACGCAGTCCGGCCGATGGGCGGCGGTCAGCCGCTCCATGACCTGGAGGACCCGGGCGACGAGATGGTCCTCCGAAAGACCGCCATAGGGAAAGGCGGCATCGTCGGCGCAATAGACGAAGCGGGCATCGGGACGGGCCCGCGCGAGTTCGCGATGAACTGTCAGGCCGCCGAGGCCTGAATCGAAGACCAGGATGGTGGGCGGCCGGGTGGCGAGGTCCGCGCGCGGGGGAAGACTGTGTTTCATGCCTGCCAGGGGATCGAAGGCGATACGCATCACGCACCTTCTGGAGACTTGCACGCGAGACCTGTCCAAATTCTGGCGGCAAAGCGTTAAGGTTTAGGAAGCGTCGCCCTGGCCATCCGGAACAACGCAGATGCGCCCCGGCCGGCGTTGACGGCACCGGGGTTCACGTCCATTCAATCGTTCAAAATCCCCGGGAGGACGACCATGCACCAGACACCGAAGCCCTATGAGCTGGCCAAGCGCCTGCGCGCCGGCGAGAGCCTGTTCACCGCCTGGATGAGCATGCCCGAGCCGTTGATCGCCGATCACGTGGCCCGCGAGGGCTTCGATGCCGTCACCTTCGACATGCAGCACTCCTCCATCGACCTTCTGTCGGCCATGCGCGGCATCTCCGCGGTGAACCATGCCGGCAAGCCGGCCGGCGTCCGTATCGCGCTCGATGCCTTCGGAGACGGCGCGCGACTGCTCGACGTCGGCGCCGAGATCATCATCGCGCCGATGATCAATTCGGTCGCGGATGCGCAGAAGCTCGTCTCGGCGGTGAAGTACCCGCCGCTCGGCGGCCGCTCCTGGGGGCGGCAACCGCTTCCAGCAGCTCACCGGCATGAACCCGCAGGACTACCTGCGCCAGGCCAACGAGCTGACTGTCACCCTCGCCATGATCGAGACGACGGCGGCGCTGGCGGCCGTCGACGACATTCTCGCCGTTCCCGGCATCGACGGTGTCTTCGCCGGGCCGTCGGACCTCTCCATCACCCTCCTCAAGGGCGAGAAGCTCGATCCGAACCACCAGGTGGTGCGCGACGCCTTCGCCAAGATCATGGCGGCGGCGAAGAAGGCCGGAAAGCTCACCGGCTGCTACGCGCCGAGCCCGGAACGGGCGAAGGAACTCGCCGCCGAGGGCTGGGGCTTCATCACGCTGATCAACGACAGCCTGATGGTGCGTGGCGGTGCGCAGAACGCGCTGAAGGTCGTGCGCGGCTGACGGTTGGGGCCTGCCTGGAGGCCGGCATTTGACCGGCCTCAATGCGCCCGTCCCGAGGCTCTGCGAGGAGAGGTTGCCCCCGGCCTTCTGGGTGGAGCCTCTCCATGCGCAATCTCTTCATTCTGATGTTCATGCTCGCCGCGACCGTGTTCGTGGGAGCCTTCATGGTCGTCGTGCTGGCAACCCCGTCGCTCTACGACAAGGGCATGTCCACCATTCCGGTGGCCGCAGGCCTCGGCGTGCTGCTGGCGGTGCCGGTGGCCTGGTTCGTCGCCCGCGCCATCAAGCAGGCCTCGACGACGGCCTGAGGCCTCAGCCGAGCGCCTTCAGAAACCCGGCGAAACGCATCAGCCCCTCCGGCCAGGGACCGTGGCCGGAGGCGGCGTTGATGTGGCCTGCGTCACCCGCATCCGACACTGCGGAGCCCCAGGAATAACCGAAGTCCTCGGCGCGCTGATAGGCGCAGTGGGGATCGGTGCGGCTCGCCACGAGCACCGAGGGGAAGGGCAGGGGACCGCGCGGGATCGGCGCGAAATGCCGCTCGATCTCCGGGATGTTGGCGTGGTCCTCGATGTCCGGCAGGCCGACCAGGAAGCCGCCGCGCACGACGCCCTTGGGAAAGAGCGGCGCGGCATGGGCGATGGTGACGACGCCGAGCGAATGGCCGACGAGGATCACCGGGCGCGAGCAGGAGGCGACGGCGGTCGCCAGGTTGTCGACCCAGCGCTCCTTCTCCGGCCTGTGCCAGTCGCCGAGATGGACACGCCGCGCCGTCGGCAGCTTCGCCTCCCAGCGGGACTGCCAGTGATCCTCGGCGGAATTGGTGTAGCCGGGGACGATGAGGATGTCGGCGTCGGCAGTGCGCATCAGGTCAGGCTTCTCCGAATACGCGCCTGAAGATGGTGTCGACATGCTTCAGATGGTAGCCGAGGTCGAACTTCTCCTCGAGCTCGGCTTCGGACAGCGCCGCGCGGACCTCCGGGTCGGCCTTCAGCAGGGTGAGGAACTCGCCCTCGCCACGCCAGACCGGCATGGCGTTGCGCTGGACCAGCCGGTAGGAGTCCTCGCGCGAGACGCCCTTCTGGGTCAGCGCCAGCAGCACGCGCTGCGAATGAACGAGGCCGCCGAGGCGGTCGAGGTTCTTCTGCATGTTGGCCGGGTAGATCAGCAGCTTGTCGATGACGCCGGTGAGACGGACGAGCGCGAAGTCGAGCGTCACGGTCGCATCCGGGCCGATCATGCGCTCGACGGAGGAGTGCGAGATGTCGCGCTCGTGCCAGAGGGCGACGTTTTCCATCGCCGGCAGCGCCATGCCACGGACGAGGCGGGCGAGGCCGGTGAGGTTCTCGGTCAGCACCGGATTGCGCTTGTGCGGCATGGCCGAGGAGCCCTTCTGGCCCTCGGAGAAGAATTCCTCCGCCTCCAGCACCTCGGTGCGCTGCAGGTGGCGGATCTCGGTGGCCAGTCGCTCGATGCGAGGAGGCGACGACGCCCAGCGTCGCGAAGAACATGGCGTGGCGGTCGCGCGGGATGACCTGGGTCGAGACCGGCTCGACTTTCAGGCCCATAGCTCCTGGCGACATGCTCCTCCACCCGCGGGTCGATGCTGCGCGAAGGTGCCGACGGCGCCGGAGATGGCGCAGGTGCGCGACCTCCTCGCGGGCCGCCTCGAGGCGGGCGAGACAGCGGTCGAACTCGGCATAGGCCTGCGCGAGCTTGACGCCGAAAGTCGTCGGCTCGGCGTGGATGCCGTGGGAGCGGCCGATGGTCGGCGTCATCCTGTGCTCGAAGGCGCGGCGCTTCAGGGCGGCGAGCAGGGCCTTCACGTCGGCGATGAGCAGGTCGGAGGCCGCTGACAAGCTGCACGTTGAGGCACGTGTCGAGCACGTCGGACGAGGTCATGCCCTGGTGGACGAAGCGCGAGTCCGGGCCGATGAACTCGGCGAGGTGTGTCAGGAAGGCGATGACGTCGTGCTTCACCTCGCGCTCGATGGCGTCGATGCGCTCGACGTCGAAGGTCACGTCCTTCGCCTTGGCCCAGATGTTGGCGGCGGACTCCTTCGGAATGACGCCGAGTTCGGCCAGGGCGTCGCAGGCGTGGGCCTCGATCTCGAACCAGATGCGGAACTTGGTCTGCGGGTCCCAGATGGACGTCATTTCGGCGCGGGAATAGCGCGGGATCATGGGACGGGCCTCGGCAGAACAGGGAAGGCTGCCGTCTAGCAGGGAAGCCGCCAAAGGACAATCAAGCGGGCGCGGTCAGCGCGCCGGCAGGGGCGCGGTCACGGCCATGTGGCGGACGTCTGTTCCCTCGAAGCCCTGCCGCAGCACCATGACCATCACCACGAGGACGTCGGTGCCGGGCTGGCCGCTGCCGCGCGGCGACCGGAAGGCGATGACCTCGCCGAGGCGATAGCCCCGCGCCGTACTGCGTCGGGCCGGAAGCCTGCGGTCCTCGTGGATCAGCCGGCTCTCCCCTCTGTCCGTGAGCGTCAGGCGGAAGCCGGCCACAGGATCGCCGTTTGCCTCGCCCATCGGAATCTCGGCGAGGGTGAGCGTGCTGGGCTCCTCGCCGTTGGGCAGATGGGTGCCGAGCCGGAACCGGAGCCGGTCCGGTTCATCGGTGACCTGTGCGATCGACTGGCTGGCGAGTGTCTCGCCCGGCTCGGTGACGGCGGCGAGCATGGTCCCCGCACGCGCCGCCGCCTGCCGGCGCGCCGCGCCGATGGTGGCGTTTTCGCTGTCGATGCGGACGTGGACGGGCGGCGCGGCGAACTCGTTCTTCTCGGTGTCGATCAGGTAGATCGACGCATAGGGGAAGCCGGAACCGTCCTGTCGCCCGTATTCCTCGAAGGCAAAACGCCGGCCGTCCGGACTGAAGCCGAGGACGGCGAGGCTGGCGCTGTCGGCGGCCATCGCGGGCGCGGCGCCGACCAGCGCCAGAAGCATGAGAATGACGCGCATCGGACCTGCCCCAGCCATGCGTCGACTGTGTCCGGGGGCGGTGGCGGAACCAAGGCGCGTCAGCGCCGGTGAGATCGCCAGAACAGCACCGTCGTCAGGGCGGGGAGCGCGGCGCCCCAGGGCCACCAGAGGCGAAAGGCGGTGGTGGCATAGAGGTAGAACGCCCCCGCCGAACCGATCAGGTGGTGAAAGAGGTTCATCTCGCCGTCGTGGTCCTCGGCAAAGGCCAGCGATCTGGAGTGGACGGCAAAGACGAGACCGGGCGCGATCAGCATGACGGCCAGCGTGCCGATGAAGGCGAGGGCGAGCCAGAAGGCGAGCGGCAGGGCGGAAAGGCGGGCGCGCAGCCGCTCGAGCGCCCACCAGAACAGGGCGATGCCGGGCAGCAACGGCAGCGACTGGAGGCAGACGACCTGGATGCTGCGCCAGGACGGCGCGTGGCCGGCGGTGACCGAGACGACGGCGGCGGCGACGAAGGCGACGGCGGTCACCAGCATGCCGGCGCGCAAGGCCCTGAGCCAGATGCCCGGCTGGTTCGGGGCTTTGCCCGGCGTCCGCCGTTTCGTCGCTCGGGACGACGCGGCGCGGCGGCTACGGGCCGGCTTCTTCGGGGCCGGGCCGTCCGTGTCGCGGTCGAGGGTCGCGCTGTGAGTCGCCATGGTCCGGAGGATAGCGCCGGGCGGTTGACGGGGACTGAATCGTCCCTGCGCTTATCCCCATGCCCGCAGACGGGGCGATCCTTGTCGCGACACCCGGCCAATCCCGGCCGGCGACCTCGCGAGGATGCCATGGCCTATTCCATCGCCGATCACCGCCTGCTGCTCGACGGCGCGCCGGTCTCCTTCCGCCAGTCGCCGCATGGCGGACGGCGCATGAAGCCGCTCTACCTCGTCCTCCACTACACGGCCGGCCTGTCGGCGAGTTCGGCGGTGAGCTGGTTCCTCGATCCCCGCGCCAGCGCCTCCGCCCATCTGGTTCTGGGGCGGCAGGGGGCCGCGACCCAGATGATGGCCTTCGACCGGACGTGCTGGCATGCCGGGGTGAGCGCCTGGCAGGGCCTCGACGGGCTCAACAGCCATTCCATCGGCATCGAGATCGTCAATGCGGGACGGCTGGTGAAGGGCCTTGGCGGGCGCTGGCAGACGTGGACGGGCGAACCGGTGCCCGACGACCAGGTGGTGGTCGCCCGCCATCGCCACGAGCGCGAGGAAACCGGCTGGCATGCCTATGCCCCCGAGCAGATCGCCAACGTCGTCGCCATCGGAGCCGCGCTGCACGAGGCCTATCGCTTCCGCGACGTGCTGGGACACGAGGACATCGCGCCGCGGCGCAAGGTCGATCCGGGCCCGGCCTTCCCGCTGAAGGCGGTGGCCGCGCGCATCCTGGGACGGGGATAAGTCGGCGATGCCCGGCAGATCACGGAAAGGTGAGGCAGGCCGCTCGGTTGTCGCCGGCCTGATTTTTCTCGCGGTCGCGGGTCTTGCGCCGGCCGCGTCAGATCATTGTGCCGCGAGCCATCTCGGCGGCTTCGCGGATGGCGGCGATGTTGCCGGCATAGGCCGCCGGGCCGCCCTTGAACACCGCGGAACCGGCGACCAGCACGTCGGCGCCCGCGGCCGACACGAGGCGGGCGGTGTCGGGCGTCACGCCGCCGTCCACCTCGATGAGGATGTCGCGGCCGGTCGTCATCTGGCGGATCTGGGCGATCTTGTCGACCTGGCTGGCGATGAAGGCCTGGCCGCCGAAGCCGGGGTTCACCGACATGACGAGGACGAGGTCGACGAGGTCGAGCACGTAGTCGAGGGCGCTGGCGGGGGTCGCCGGGTTGAGCGAGACGCCGGCCTTCTTGCCCATGGCGCGGATCGCCTGCAGCGAGCGGTGGAGGTGGGGGCCTGCCTCGGCATGGACGGTGATGACGTCGCAGCCGGCCTTGGCGAAGGCCTCGAGATAGGGATCGGCCGGGGCGATCATCAGGTGAACGTCGAAGACCTTGGCCGTGTGAGGCCGCAAGGCCTTCACGACATCCGGGCCGAAGGTGATGTTCGGCACGAAATGGCCGTCCATGACGTCGAGATGGATCCAGTCGGCGCCGGCGGCGTCCACCGCGCGCACCTCCTCGCCGAGCTTCGAGAAGTCGGAGGCGAGGATCGAGGGGGCGATGAGGATGGGGCCGGTCATGGTCGCAGGGTCCTCGCTGGAAGCCGTTGCGCGGCGGGTAGCATGGGCGAAGGTGCGCGGGCAATGAGGGTCAGCCATCGCTTGCGATGGCGCGCCCCTGTCGGCAATGTTGCGCCGCCCCCAGAACAGACAATCGGTCGCGGCGACAGGTACATGACTGACATTCACGACGTCCTCGTTCTCGGTGCCGGCATGGTCGGCGTCTCGACGGCGCTCCATGCCCGGATGCGCGGGCTCCATGTGGTGCTCATCGACCGCCGCGAGCCGGGCGAGGAGACGAGCTACGGCAATGCCGGCGTCATCGACGGCGGCAATCTCTATCCCGTCGCCATGCCGCGCGACGTGCCGACGCTCTTCAAGCACGCGCTGAACCGTCAGACGGCCTCGCACTATCACCTCTCCGCCCTGCCGCAGGTGGCGCGCTGGATGTTCGACTACTGGCGCTGGTCGGCGCCGGAGAAGCTTGAGGAGACGGCGCGCGTCATGCGTCCCTTCTTCGCCCAGGCGGTCGAATCCCATCGCGAACTGATGACGGTCGCCGGTGCCGAGCGCTATTTCCGCCAGACCGGCTGGCTGGAGCTCTATCGCAGGCCCGAGAGCCTGGCGGCGCAGGATCGCCGCCTCGCCCTGTCGCGCGAATACGGCATCGACAATGTCAAGCTGACCCAGGCCGAGACGCTGGAACTGGAACCCCATCTGAAGGGCACGTTTGCCGGAACCATCTGGTGCAAGGGAGCCGACACGGTGTCGAGCCCCGGCGGCGTCACGAAGGCCTATGCCGAGGCCTTCGTGAAGCAGGGCGGGCGCTTCTCCATTGGCGACGCGATGACGCTGGAGAAGGTGACCGGCGGCTACCGCGTGCAGACCGCCGACGGTCCGGTGATGGCGCGCCAGGTCGTCGTCGCGCTTGGCATCTGGTCGAAGGCGCTGGTGGCGAAGTTCGGCTATTCCGTGCCGCTCTCGGCCAAGCGCGGCTATCACCGCCATTACACGGCCGCCGGCAACGCCTTCCTCAACCGGCAGGTCTGCGACGAGGACGTCGGCTATGTCATCTGCCCGATGGAGCAGGGCATCCGCCTGACCACCGGCGTCGAGATCGCGCTGCCCGATGCGCCGGCCACTCCGGTGCAGGTCGAGCGGGCCTTCGCCCATGCCAAGGACCTGTTCGACCTCGGCGAGCCGGTGGAGGCCGAGCCGTGGATGGGGCGCCGCCCCGCGACGCCGGATTCACGGCCGGTGATCGGACCCGCCCCGCGCCACGAGGGCATGTGGTTCGCCTTCGGCCACGGCCACTGGGGCTTCACGCTGGGGCCCGCGACCGGCAAGGCGCTGTCGATCGCCATGCAGGGCGCGCCGCAGCCGCTGGATCTATCGCCCTATCGCATCGACCGGTGGTGATCGCGCTCAGGCGGTGATGTCGAGGAGGCGGGCCGTCGGAGAAGCGGCTGCCGCTGTGTTCGACAGGCCGGCACCCTCGGCGACGGGCTTTCCGGCGCGAAGCGCGGCGAGGGCGCCCTCGAAGACGACGGCAGGATCGGGCAGACGCCCGGCTTCGCGGTCGAGCTTCTCCTGCTTCACCGGGTCGCGCGTCGGATTTTCAGGATCGAGCCCGCGCTTGGCGTTGCTGATGTCCGTGCAGTTGGCGCAGCGATAGCCGTTGACCATCTCAATCATGGGCCATCCCGTCCGATGAATGACAACTTCCCGGCTTCGCGGCCGCAGGTGGCATCGTTACGCGGCTGCCTGCCAGACGTGATGGTATGGTGAAGGCGACGTTAACACCGACGGCCGACTGTCCGGTTGCGTCGTGGCGGGCGATCAGACGCTGAGGTCGAAGAGTCTCGCCGCAGGCAGGGGCAGTGCGCCGTTGCGGGACGGCTGGGCGACGTCGACGGCGGGCACGTCGCTCGTCGCGCCGCTGTCCGCCAGGGAGCCGCCGAACACCACGGCCGGCGGGATCGCGCGGCCCACCCGCGCGTCGAGCTGCTCCTGTTTCGCAGGATCGCCGCTGACGTTCTCGGGGTTCAGCCCGCGACGGGCATGGCTGACGTCGGCGCTGGTCGTGCAGACGAAGCCGTTGACCATCTCGATCATGGGATGATGCCTCCGCTCGATGTGTGCTTCCCCAACGTCCGCCATGGCAGAACCGCACAGCCAAGGCCAGCGAAGCCTCTTCGCGTGGTATGCTGTCGGTTCAGGCAATACCGCCAATTGTCCGCATCCGGGCGTCGACAAGCTTCCGGGGGCATGGCTTAGTCGGCTGGACGACCCCGTCGCCTGGAGCACCGCATGTCTGTCGAAACCTGGCTCGCCTTCGTCGCCGCGTCGACCATCCTGGTGGTCATTCCCGGCCCGACCATCCTGCTGGTGGTGTCCTATGCCCTCGGACGCGGCTGGAGGACGGCCTTTCCCATGGCAGTCGGCGTGGCGCTCGGCGACTTCACCGCGATGACCCTTTCCATGCTCGGCATCGGCGCCTTGCTGGCGACGTCCGCGGCGGTCTTCACAATCCTGAAGTGGATCGGCGCGGCCTATCTCGTCTGGCTCGGCGTGAAGCTGTGGCGCGCCGGCGGCTCGCTGGCTGCGGAACCGCGGCAGGACGCTGCCTCCAGCCTGAAGATGCTGGGCCACGCCTGGCTCGTCACCGCCCTCAATCCGAAGAGCATCACCTTCTTCGTGGCCTTCCTGCCGCAGTTCCTCGACCCCAGGGCCGATTTCTGGCTCCAGATGGCGATCTTCGAGACGACCTTCCTGACACTCGCCTTCGCCAATGCCTTCGGCTACGCGCTGGTCGCCTCGCGGGCGCGCAAGGCGGTTCGCGACCCGCGCACCATCGGTGTGGTCAACAAGATCGAGCAGCCTGCTGATCGGCGCCGGCATCGCCACGGTGGCCATGCGCGCCGGGCAGAACTGACGGCTTCAGCGCGTTCCGAAGCGGTCCTTCCAGGCCGGCAGCGCGCCGGGGAAGGGCAGGGCGGTCGCCTCATAGAGGGCGCGGGCGCAGGCGCGCGCCAGCACCGAGGCGGCGGTGAACCCGATGGCCGCCATGTCGCGCGCATAGTCGGCGACGGGAACGGCACCGGTTGCCGCGGCGAAGACCGTGTCGCCGTCGAGCGGCGTGTGGATCGGCCGGATCGCCCGTCCGAGGCCATCCTGCGCCATCACCGCGAGGTGCGTCGCCTGGCCCTTGTCGAGCATTGCGTCCGTGACGACGAGGGCGATGGTGGTGTTTTCGGGACGCGCCCCCTTCAGCTTCAGCGCGTGGGCGTCGGCGGGAAGCGGGGAGGGCAGGCCGCGGCCGCCGAATTCCGCCCCGATCTCGTCGGTCGCCGCCCAGAAATGCCCCGACGCGCCGATGGTGGCGCTGCCGACGGCATTGACGATGACGATGGCGCCGACGCGGTGTCCGGTGGCCGACAGCGCCGAGGCCGAACCGATGCCGCCCTTGAGGTCGGCGGTCGTCGCCCCGGTTCCGCCGCCGACGGTGCCGAGGGGAACGGGAGCGGCGCTCGCCGCGGCGGCGGCCTGATAGCCGAGGTCGCGGTAGGGCGAGAAGCGGCCCCGTGCCTTGTCGCCGCCCGAGAGCAGGTCGAAGACGATGGCTCCGGGCACGATCGGCACCCGCATGGCGCCGATGAGGAAGCCGCGGCCGTTCTCGGCGAGCCAGGCGCTGACCCCGCCGCAGGCGTCGAGCCCGAAGGCCGAACCGCCGGAGAGGACCACTGCATCGACGGTCTGCACCGTCTTGTCGGGGCGGAGCAGTTCGGTGTCGCGGCTGCCGGGCGCACCGCCGCGGACGTCGACGGCGCAGACCGCGGGCTGGTCGAAGATGATCGCCGTCGTGCCCGTGGCGCGGGCGAGGTCGGTGGCGTGGCCGACCTTGAGGCCGGGAATATCGGTCAGGGTGTTGGATGCCGTGCTCATCACGGGCCATCACGCCTGTGCGATTGGGGCAAGTCAACGCTTCCGCTTGGCGCGCCCGACATATAGAGGAAAATGAATGGCTTGACTGCGGCGCCCCGCCGCGAGCATGGCGGAACGTGAATGCCCGACGTCACCCTCACCGCGGCCCTGCTCGCGGGCCTCGTGAGCTTCCTGTCGCCCTGCGTGCTGCCCCTCGTGCCGCCCTATCTCGTCTATCTGACCGGCGCGACGCTGGACGACCTCGCCGGAGCCGAGGCGAATCCGGCTCTGGTGCGGCGCGCCGTGCTTCTGGCGCTGGTCTTCGTCGCCGGTTTCTCCACCGTCTTCGTCATCATGGGCGCCTCGGCCTCGGTGATCGGACACTATGTCCGCGTCTACTCGGCCTCGCTGTCGATGGCGGCCGGCGTGCTCATCATCATCATGGGCCTGCACTTCCTCGGCCTGTTCCGCATCCCGCTGCTCTACCGGCAGGCGAAGATCGACATGGCGCCGCCCAAGGCCGGGCCGCTCGGCGCCTATCTCATGGGCCTCGCCTTCGCTTTCGGCTGGACGCCCTGCATCGGGCCGGTGCTGGCGGCGATCCTCGCCGTGGCGGCCTCGGAGATGACGGTGCACAAGGGCGCCGGTCTTCTGGCGGTCTATTCGCTCGGCCTCGGCATTCCCTTCGTGCTGGCGGCTTTCGCCATCAAGCCCTTCCTGCGCTTCGCCGCCTCCATGCGGCAGCGCCTGCGGATCGTCGAGATGGTGATGGGCGGGCTGCTCGTTCTCACCGGCCTCGCCTTCCTGACCGGCAAGATGTCGACGCTGGCCTTCTGGCTGCTGGAGACCTTCCCGGCGCTGGGCTCGATCGGCTGAGGCGTGGGCCTCAGGGGCGCGGCCCCATCAACCGCCGGAAGCGGACGATGTCATTGGCGACCATCGGCAGCATGACCTCCGGCGCACGCTCGGCCGCCTCCGGCACCGTGGCCATGAGTTCGGCGTAGCGCTGGCGCAGCCCCTCGCTGTCGAGGGCCTCGCCGATGGCCTTGTTGAGACGCGCGATGATGGCCGGCGGTGTGCCGGCCGGGGCGAAGAGCGCGTTCCAGTTCTGCAACTGGAACGAGGGCAGTCCCGCCTCCGCCGCCGTCGGCACGTCCCGAAGGCCGGCGACCCGCGCGGGGGAGGCGACGACGAGGCCGCGCACGCGGCCGGCATTGACGGCCGAGCCGACCGACGTCGCCGCGTCGCAGACGCCATCGACGTGCCCGCCCATGAGGTCGTTCAGCGCAGGACCTGCGCCGCGATAGCTGACGAGCGCGACATCGACGCCCGCTGCTTCCATGAAGGCGCGGCAGATGAGGTAGTTCTGCGATCCGACGCCGGCATGGCCGAGGCGGATGATGCCGGGCCTCGCCTTGGCGTCGGCGATGAAGGCGGCGAGCGTCGTGGCCGGGAAATCAGGCCGCAGGGCGATCATCGAGTTGGTCTTGGCGATGAGGCCGAGGGGCGTGAAGCTCTCGGGGGTGTAGCGGATGTCCGGGTAGATGGCATAGGCGGCGGCGTTTGTGCCGGAATTGCCGATGAAGATCGTGTAGCCGTCGGGAGCGGCGCGGGCCGCCCGGGCGAGCGCCACGGTTCCGCCGGCGCCACCGACATTCTCGTGGATGATGCGCTGGCCCAGCCGTCGCGACATCTCCTCGGCGACGATGCGCGCGATGACGTCCGAGGTGCCGCCGGCCGCAAGGGGACGATCATGGTGATCGCACGGGAGGGATAGGCCTCCTGGGCGCGGGCGCCGCACGTCATGGCGGCGGTGATCGCGAGGATGGCGAGCGACAAGAGACGGGTCATGGCGGATCCCCAGAAGAGCGAGCCCGCCCGGATCGCTCCGGACGGGCTCTTCAATGCAGGCGGTGGCTATCGGCCGGACATCAGTTCTCGAAGTAGGAGACCTTGCCGTCCGGGCCGGCGCGCCAGGTGTACATCACGTAGTCGGCGCGGGTGATGTCGCCCTTCTTGTCGTAGGAGATGTCGCCGATCACCGTCTTGAAGACGTGGCCGGTGCGCATGAACTCGGCGATCTTCTTCGGGTCGACCGAGTTGGTGGCGACGGCGGCCTGCTGGAAGATCTGCACGGCGGCGTAGCTGTAGAGCGTGTAGGCCTGCGGCTCGAAGCGACGGGCGGTGCGGAACTTCTCGACGACCGCGCGGGCCTCGGGACGGTTGCGCGGGTCCGGCGGGAAGGTCATGAGCGTGCCGACGGCGCCGGGGCCGGCGATGGCGGCGAACTCGTTGTCGGCGATGCCGTCACCCGACATCAGCGGGGCATTGACGCCCTGGTCGCGCATCTGGCGCTCGATCAGGCCGAACTTCGGTGTGCAGGCCGCCCCAGTAGATGTAGTCCGCGCCGGCCGCCTTGAGCTTGGAGATCAGCGCCGAGAAGTCCTTCTCGCCGGTGTTCACGCCTTCGTAGATGACTTCCTTGAGGCCGGCGGCGTTCATCGCCTTCTGGGTCTCGTCGGCGAGGCCTTTGCCGTAGGTCGTCTTGTCGTGGACGATGGCGACGCGCTTGCCGGCGAACTGGCGGGCCAGATAGGCGCCGGCGACGGCACCCTGCTGGTCGTCGCGGCCGCAGGTGCGGAAGACGTTCCACAGGCCGCGCTCGGTGTAGCGCGGGTTGGTCGAGGCCGGGGTGATGGCGACGATGCCGTTCTCGGCATAAACCTCGGAGGAGGGGATCGACACGCCCGAGTTGAAGTGGCCGACGACGAACTTGATGCCGTCACCGACGAACTTGTTGGCAACGTTCACGCCCTGGCGGGGGTCGGAGACGTCGTCACCGACGGAGAGCTGAATGCGCTGACCGAGGATGCCGCCGGCAGCGTTGATGTCTTCGACAGCCTGTTCAACGCCCTGGCGCAGCTGGGCGCCGAACGAGGCGTTCGGACCTGTGATCGGGCCGGCGACACCGAGACGGATCTGCGCCTGGGCGGGTATCGCCATGGCCAGACCCAGACCGAGCGTCAGCCCGGCGAGGAGTTTTGTCTTCATCTCTCATCCTTCCCAAGAGGGGTCACGTGGTGGCCGAGGCCGCCGCGGAGGCCGGCAAGAGCCGTCCTTGACGGGGGATCGAACACCCTTTTCGGGGTCTTGTCAGCCCATCCGGATGCGACTGATGCGACATCAGGTTTTTTCCGGAGGGGAGGACAGGGGGGCCGGCCGTTCCGCCCAGGTGAGCGGGCCGGTGCGTTCGTAGAGCCACCAGTACTGGCTGGCCATCTGGCGGGCACGCGTCAGGCGCCAGGCCATGAGTCCGATGGCGGTGACCACGATGGTGTCGACAATGTAGTAGCGCAGCGACAGGAGCGTGCCCTCGAACAGCGCGAAATGGCCGAACCGCACCGCAAGCCCGAGGATGAGCAGATAGACGATCGTCTGGGGCACGCTGCGCCAGGTCTCGGCGCAGGCCTTGCCGGTCATGAAGGCCAGCCAGCCGCCGAGGACGACGGTGACGAGCAGGAACAGCCAGACCGAGGGTTCCTCGTAGAGAATGCCCTGCATCAGTGCCGCCCTCCCTCGAGATAGGCGGCGCGGACCTCCTCGCGGGCGAGGAGTTCCTGGCCCGTCCCGGCCATGGTGACGGCGCCGTTGACCAGCACGTAGCCGCGATGGGCGAGCTTCAGCGCGTGATAGGCGTTCTGCTCGACGAGGAAGACGGTGAGGCCCTCCTGCCGGTTGAGCTCGCGGATGGCGTTGAAGATGCCGGCGACGATGAGCGGGGCGAGGCCGAGCGAGGGCTCGTCGAGCAGCAGCAGCTTCGGCCGGCTCATCAGGGCGCGGGCGATCGGCGAGCATCTGCTGCTCGCCGCCGGACAGCGTTCCGCCGCGCTGATCGCGGCGCTCCTTGAGGCGCGGGAACATGGCGAAGACCTTCTCCAGGTCGTCGTCGAAGAAGGCGGGGTCGGTGAGGGACGCCCCCATCTGGAGGTTCTCGTAGACCGACATGCGCGGGAAGATGCGTCGTCCCTCCGGCGACTGGGCGATGCCCATGCGCATGATCTGGTGCGTCGGCAGGCGGGTGATGTCCTGCCCGTCATAGACGATGGAGCCGCGGCGGGCCTGCGGCGAGCCGCAGATGGTCATCATCAGCGTGGACTTGCCGGCGCCATTGGCACCGATCAGCGTGACGATCTCGCCCTTGGCGACGTCGATGTCGATGCCCTTGAGGGCCTGGATCGAGCCATAGAAGGTCTCGACGCCACGGGCGGTGAGAAGCGCGGTCAAATGCCCACCTCCGCCTCGACCTTCTCCACCTCGCTGTCGTCGACGCCGAGATAGGCGGCGATGACCTTGGGATCGCTCGCGCACCTCGGCCGGCGTCGCCGTCGGAGATCTTGGTGCCGTAGTCGAGGACGACGACGTGGTCGGAAATCTCCATCACCACGCTCATGTCGTGCTCGATCAGGAGCAGGGAGGTGCCGTGTTCCCGGCGGATGACAGCGCAGCAGCTCGTTCAGCACCAGGCTCTCGCGCGGGTTGAGGCCGGCGGCCGGCTCGTCGAGGCAGAGAAGCTCGGGTTCCGGTGCACATGGCGCGGGCGATCTCCAGCGCGCCGCTGCGGCGCCATAGGAGAGGTCGCCGGCCGGGTCGTCGGCACGGTCGGTCAGGCCGCACTTGTCGAGCCAGTAGGCGGCCTGTCTCGACGGCGGCCTTCTCGGCCCTTGACATAGGAGGGCAGGCCGAGGATGCCGCCGATGGACCAGGCCGGACGCCGTCATCAGCGTGATTGTGCTGGGCGACCAAAAGGTTCTCCAGCACGGTCATGCCCGAGAACAGACGGATGTTCTGGAAGGTGCGCGCGACCTTCGCCTGCTGGCGCGATGCTGGAAGTCGGGCAGCCGCTCGAGGTACTGAACGCCGCCGCTGGCCTGATGCAGCGTGATCGCGCCCCTGGCTCGGCTTGTAGAAGCCGGTGATGCAGTTGAAGACCGTCGTCTTGCCGGCTCCGTTCGGACCGATGACGGCGGTGATGTCGCCGCGCTTCGGCCTCGAAGGACAGGTCGTTGACGGCGACGAGGCCGCCGAAGCGCATGGTCAGGTGTTCGACTCGAGCATGGGTCGCGTCGCTCATCCGTGGCCCTCCTTGACGAGGTCGGACGGAGACGGCACGGCGCGTTTTGAGCGAAGGCGGTCGGTGCATGCGCGTCGAGACGAAGCCGCGCGGTTTCCAGATCATGATGACCACCATGGCGAGGCCGAAGATCAGCATGCGGTACTGGACCGGGTCGAAGTCGTTGCCGAAGATGGCCTTCATCCAGTCGAGTTCACGCAGCAGCTCGGTGCCGCCGATCATCGCCACCGCGGCGATGGCGGTGCCGAGGAGCGAGCCCATGCCGCCGAGCACGACGATGGCGAGGATCACCGCCGATTCCATGAAGGTGAAGCTCTCGGGCGAGATGAAGCCCTGGCGCGCGGCGAAGAACGAGCCGGCGAAGCCGCCGAACATGGCGCCGATGGCGAAGGCGGTCAGCTTGGTGTTGACCGTGTTGATGCCGAGCGACCGGCAGGCGATCTCGTCCTCGCGCAGGGCCTCCCAGGCGCGGCCGACGGGCAGCTTGCGCAGGCGGTTGGATACCCAGGCGGTGAGCAGGGCGAGGCAGACGATCACGTAATAGAGGAAGATGGTGCGATAGACCGGACTGAACTCCAGGCCCCAGACCGCCGCGAAACCCGTGTCGGCAGGCGTTGAACGGCGTACCGAAGAAGGATGGCCTCGGGATCGAGCGAAATGCCTTCGTAGCCGTTGGAGAAGGCGGTCCAGTTGATGAGGACGAGGCGGATGATCTCGCCGAATGCGAGAGTGACGATCGCCAGATAGTCGCCTCGTAGTCGCAAGCACCGGAAATCCGAGGATCACGCCCCAGAAGGCCGCGAGCAGCCCGGCGATCGGCAGGCAGATCCAGAAGGCCCAGAGGCCGAGGTTGGGGAAGGTCGCGGGAATGACCTTCGTCGCCATCAGCGCATAGGCATAGGCGCCCACCGCATAGAAGGCGACGTAGCCGAGGTCGAGCAGGCCGGCGAGGCCGACGACGATGTTCAGGCCCCATGCCCAGCATGACGTAGATGAGGATCTGGATGCCGAAATTGTCGATCCACTTCAGGGCGCCGGAGCCGCCGGTCAGCGACAGGATCATCATCGGATAGACGAAGAGCGCGACGAGGGCCGCCGGTGGCAGGCCGTTGCGGATGACGGCGCGCACACTCGGCGTGGATCAGGCCCCAGACCAGGTGGGAGCCGATCGCCGCCGTCGTCTCCGGCCGGACGCGCATCATCGCACAGCGAGATGAGGAACCGGCCAGCGGCGACGATGAGCACGACAAGCGCGATCAGGTCGTAGCGGGGCTCGGACGATGAGCCTGTTCTGCATGTCCTGCGTCGTCTTGAAGGCGAGCAGGGGACCGAACACGCCGAGCGCGATGATGGCGCGAGAAAAGGGCATCCTTGAGGGCGCGCACCACGGGCGGCGGGGGCCGGGGCGCGGCGCTGTCCGTCAGGCTCGTCACGGGATCACACCTTCTCGACGTCGGGACGGCCGAGGATGCCCTGGGGCATGAAGATCAGCACGATGGCGAGGATGGAAAAGGCGGCGACGTCCTTGTACTCGACCGAGAAATAGGCCGACCAGAAGGTCTCGATGAGGCCGATCAGAAGCCCGCCGAGGACCGCGCCCGGCAGCGAGCCGATGCCGCCGAGGACCGCCGCGGTGAAGGCCTTCACCCCCGGCGCGAAGCCGTCGGAGAAGTTCACGACGCCGTAGTAGACGAGGAAGAGCGTCCCGGCGACGGCCGCCAGTGCGGCGCCCATGACGAATGTGATGGAGATGGTGCGGTCGACGTCGACGCCGAGCAGGGCGGCCATCTTGCGATCCTGCTCGCAGGCCCGCTGGGCGCGGCCGAGCGGCGTCTTGGTGACGACCCACCAGAAGACCGCCAGCAGCGCCGCCGTGACGACGACGATGACGATCTGCTTGTAGGACAGCGTCACCTGGTAGCCGCCGGCGGCTGACAGGACGAAGACGTTGTTGAGGATCGGGTCGATGGCCTTGTTGCGCGGGCCCTGGGCGATCTGCACGAAGTTCGACAGGACGATCGACATGCCGATGGCGGAGATCAGCGGCGCGAGGCGGAACGAACCGCGCAACGGCCGATAGGCCACACGCTCGATCGTCCAGTTGACCAGCGAAGTGACACACCATCGCGACGATCAGCACGATCATCAGGGCGATGAGGATGGAGCCGACCCCGAGCCAGGTGGTCAGGATCATCAGCGCGATGAGCGCGATGAAGGTCGAGACCATAAAGACATCGCCATGGGAGAAGTTCACCATGCCGATGATGCCGAAGACCATCGTGTAGCCGATGGCGATGAGACCGTAGATCGATCCCAGCGTGACGCCATTGATCAGCTGCTGGAAGAAGACTTCCATGCCGCCACCTTCCCATCATTTCCCCTACGGCGCGGGATAGCGCCGCGATGGCACCCGGCGCCGGCCGCCTCTTCGGGCGGTCCTCGCGACGGACCCAACGGGCTATCGGTAGCAAGGCCCCGGAAAAGTCACAATGGCGGCCCGGCATTTATTCACACGGGGCTTCCGGGGGCCGTCTCAACCTTAATCACCGAGAGTTCAGCCGGGTGCATTGGCTCGGGGGGAGCAACGGGCCTATATCATCCATGGAACAGAGGACCCCCGGATGGATGGTGGAACGAACCGCTCGATGATCCCCGGCGTGCTGGCCGCGACCTCCCAGGCCTACAGGGATGGCATGGCCCACGTCGCCGGGCATGTGCATGTGATCACGACCGGTGGCCCGGCCGGCATCAGCGGCTTCACCGCGATCGCTGTCGCCTCGGTGTCCGACGAACCGCCGACGCTGCTCGTCTGCCTCAACCGGAAGTCGGCGAATGGAGCGCTGATCGAGAAGAACGGCGTCTTCGCCGTGAACGCGCTGCCTGCCGGCGCCGAGACGCTGGCCGAGACTTTTGCGGGACGGCGCGGGCTCACCGGTGCGGAGCGCTTCCGCGAGGGGCTGTGGACGCCGCTCGCGACGGGTTCGCCGACGCTCGATTCGGCCTTGGTCAGCTTCGACTGTCGGCTGGTCGAGATGCGCAGCATGGCCACGCACCACATCGTCATCGGTCAGGTCGAGGCCGTCAGGATCGGTCCGGACGGGGCGGCGCTCGCCTATTTCGACCGGGCCTACCGTCCTATTCCGCGCTGAGCGCGCCTTTGCTCAGGTCTTGATGCCGAGCTCGGCGAAGACCTCCTTCGCCTCCTTCATCGCCGTGTTGGCGGCGGGAACGCCGGCATAGATGGCGATCTGCAGGATCACCTCCTTGATGTCGTCCGTCGTGACGCCGTTCGCGAAGGACGCGCGGCAGTGGAGGCGAAACTCCTCCCAGCGGCCGAGCGCGGCGCAGATGGCGAGGACGAGGAAGCTCCGCGTCTTCCGCTCCAGCCCCGGTCGCGTCCAGATTTCACCCCAGGCATAGCGGGTGATGAAATCCTGGAACTCGGTGGAGAACCCGTCTCGACCGGCGAGAGAGCGGTCGACATGGGCATCGCCCAGCACCGCGCGGCGCACGGCCAGGCCCTTCTCGAAGCGGTCTTTCTCGTCCATGGAAGTCCTCCTGATGTGTGCGGGGCAGGGACCCACCTGCACTGGCCGACCTGCAGGCGCCGTGTCTCAGGTTTTCAGGAACCCCATCACCGCATCGGTGAAGGCCCCGGGCTGTTCGATATTGGAGAGGTGGGCCGCATCGAGCTCGACGTAGCGCGCGCCGGCGATGGACGCCGCGATGTCGCGCCCCTTCTCGGGCGGGGTGGAGCCGTCATGCGTCCCGGCGATGACCAGCGTCGGCAGGCGAATGGAGCGGATGCCTTCGCGCTGGTCCATGTCGCGGATCGCTGCCGAGCAGGCCGCATAACCCTCCGGATGAGTGGTCTCGAGCATGGAGACGACGCGCGCCACGGCGGCGGGGTCGGCCTCCTGGAAGCGCTTCGTGAACCAGCGATCGACGATGTTGGGGATCAGCGGCTTCATGCCCTCGCGCTTCACCGTGGCGATGCGCTGGTTCCACATGTCGATGGCCGGCATGGCGGCGCTGGTGTTGCAGAGCACGAGCCGGCCGATGCGCTCGGCATGGTGGGTGGCCGCCCACATGCCTGTCATGCCGCCGATGGAGAGGCCGCAGAAATCGGCTTTGGCGATGCCGAGATGGTCGAGCAGTTCGATGGCGTCGCTGGTCAGGCGGGTGAAGCCCGCAGGTCCCGCCGGCGGCTGGCTCTCGCCGTGGCCGCGCTTGTCGTAGCGCACGACGCGGTAGGCCGCGGCGAAGGCGGGCATCTGCGGATCCCACATTTCCAGGCGGGTTCCGAGCGAATTCGACAGCAGAAGGACCGGCTTGTCTCCGCCGGTATCCTCGTAGCGCAGGGACAGGGCGTCGGACGTGGTGAAACGGGCCATGGCGAACCTTCCGGGGATGTCAGGCGCCAGAGACTAGGGCGCGCCCGACACAAAGCAACTCGTCCCGCCCTGCCGGTACCGGGGACGCCTGTGCGCCCTGCGAAGGTTCCAGCTTGACGCTCCGTTCAGAACGGGTCCAAACTGGAAATCCTATCGAAAACGGCGTGTTTTCGGTGAGGGAGCCGGCGGCGATAACAAGAACCGGCCCGAAGACGCCCAGTTAGATCGAATTTGAGGAGGAACGCCCATGCCGACGGTGACCCTGACGGTCAACGGACGATCGGTGACCGGCACGACGTCGATTCCGCGCACCCTGCTGGTGCAGTTCCTGCGCGAGAACCTCGAACCTGACCGGCACCCATGTCGGCTGCGACACCAGTCCCAGTGCGGCGCCTGCGTCGTGCATGTCGACGGCAAGGCGGTGAAGTCCTGCACGACCTTCGCCGTGCAGTGCCAGGGCGCCAATGTCGTGACGATCGAGGGCCTTGCCCAGGACGGCAAGCTGCATCCGATGCAGGAGGCCTTCCGCGAGCATCACGGCCTGCAGTGCGGCTTCTGCACCCCGGGCATGATCATGTCGGCCGTCGACATCGTGAACCGCAAGGCGTGCCGGTGGACGAGGCGACGATCCGCGAGGAGCTCGAGGGCAACATCTGCCGCTGCACCGGCTACCACAACATCGTCAAGGCCATCGAAGCCGGCGCGCAGGCGATGACCGGCAAGGCCCCCGCCCGTCAGGCTGCGGAGTAAGCGGCGCCACAAGCCGCATCCGCATGTCCTCATCACCATTCGACGTCCAACCAGGGAGGATCGTCATGACAGTCACCGCCATCGGTGCCGCCGTCCGGCGCAAGGAAGACCACCGCTTCATCACCGGCACGGGCCAGTATACCGACGACCTCAACCGCCCGGGCGCAGACCCACGCGTATTTCCTGCGCTCGCCGCATGCCCACGCCACGATCAAGAAGCATCGACACCGCCAGGCCGCCAAGGCCATGCCGGGCGTGGTCGCCATCTTCACCGGCGACGATGTCGCGGCCGACAAGGTCGGCGGGCTCATCTGCGGCTGGATGATTCATGTCCAAGGACGGCACGCCGCATGACGCGCCGGCCCCCATCCGGTGCTCGCCCAGGGCAAGGTGCGCTACGTCGGCGACCACGTCGCCGTGGTCGATGGCCGAGACGCTAGGACGCAGGCCAAGGACGCGGCGGAAGCGATCGTCGTCGACTACGAGCGTGCTGCCGGCCAATGTCGATACCGCCAAGGCGCAGCGCCAAGGGCGCGGCCGAGCGTTCACGACGGAGGCGCCGCAGAACACGGTCTATGACTGGCGATATCGGCGACAAGGCGGCGACGGACGCGGCCTTCAAGGCGGCCAAGCACGTCACCAAGCTCGACATCGTCAACAACCGCCTCGTCCCCAACGCCATGGAGCCGCGCGCGGCGATCGGCGAGTACGACGCCGGCAACGATGCCCTGACGCTCTACACCACGAGTCAGAACCCGCACGTCGCCCGCCTCGTGCTGTCGGCCTTCATCGGCATCGCGCCCGAGCACAAGCTGCGCGTCATCGCTCCCGATGTCGGCGGTGGCTTCGGCTCGAAGATCTTCATCTATGCCGAGGAGACCGTCTGCGTCTGGGCCGCGTCGCAAGTGCGGCCGTCCCGATGAAGTGGACCGCCGACCGCACCGAAGCGTTCCTCTGCCGACGCGCACGGCCGCGACCACGTCACGCACGCCGAGCTCGCGCATCGACGACGAACGGCAAGATCACTGGCCTCCGAGGTCGAGACGATCGCCAACATGGGCGCCTATCTGTCGACCTTCGCCTCGTCGGTGCCGACCTATCTCTACGCGACGCTGCTGTCGGGCCAGTACGCCATCCCGAACGATCTATGCCGAGGTGGATGCGGTCTACACCAACACCGCGCCGGTCGACGCCTATCGCGGCGCCGGCCGTCCCGGAAGCCACCTTCGTCGTGGAGACGCCTCGTCGAGGTGGCGGCCCGCGAGATGAGGCATGGATCCGGCGGAGTTCCGCGCGGCGCAACTTCATCTCGAAGTTCCCGCACCAGACGCCGGTGATCATGGCCGTATGACTCGCGGCGACTACCACGCCTCGCTCGACGAAGGCGATGGAGATGGCCGACGTGCAAGGGCTTCGGCAAGCGCGCGCCGCGAGGCGGCCAAGGCGCGGCAAGCTGCGCGGCCTTGGCTACTCCGTCCTACATCGAGGCCTGCGGCATCGCACCGTCCGCAGGCGGTCGGCTCGCTCGGCGCCGGTGTCGGCCTGTGGGAATCGGCCGAAGTGCGAGTCAATCCGGTGGGCAACGGTCGAAGTGCTGACCGGGCTCGCACAGCCACGGCCAGGGCCACGAGACAACCTTCGCCCAGCTCGTGTCGTGACGCCTCGGCGTCCCCATCGACAACGTCGTCGATCGTGCACGGCGACACCGACAAGGTGCAGTTCGGCATGGGCACCTACGGCTCGCGCTCCGGCGCGGTCGGCATGTCGGCCATCGTCGAAGGCGCTCGGACAAGATCGAGGCCAAGGCCAAGAAGGTCGCGGCCCATCTGCTCGAGGCCGCGGTGGCCGACATCGACTTCAAGGACGGCACGTTCACGGTGGCGGGCACCGACAAGTCGGTGCCGACTCGGCACCGGTGGCGCTCGCCGCCTACATCGCCGCACAAGCTATCCCGCTGCCGAGCTGGAGCCGGGCCTGAACGAGAAGGCCGTTCTACGATCCGACGAACTTCACCTATCCCGGCCGGCTGCCACATCTGCGAGGTCGAGATCGACCCGGAGACCGGCGTCGCCCAGCATCGTGCAGCTATACGGCGGTCGACGACTTCGGCAACATCATCAATCCGATGATCGTCGAGGGCCAGGTCCATGGCGGCATCGCCCAGGGCGTCGGCCAGGCGCTGCTGGAGGGCGCCGTCTACGACAAGGACGGGCCAGCTCGTGACGGCTCGCTACATGGACTACGCCATGCCGCGCGCCGACGACGTGCCGTCGTTCAACGCTCGGCTATAACGGTGACGCCCTGCCCGTCACAATCCGCTCGGCATGAAGGGCTGCGGCGAGGCCGGCGCAATCGCCGCACCTGCCGCCGTGATGAACGCCGTCCACCGACGCGCTGGCGAACCGGTTGGACGTGCACGCATGCCGAGCCACGCCCGCCAGGCCGCTCTGGTCGGTCATGCGCAAGCAATCCAAGGCGCGCGAGCGGCGGCCGAGTAACGGTTCGAAGGAGGTCTGAGCATGTATCGCTTTCCACTACCAGTCGGCCGCAACCGTCCGGCCGGCGCCGTCAACGCTCCTCGACAAGGCCGAGGATCCGAAGCGTGCCTGGCCGGCGGCCATGACCCTGATCCCGACCATGAAGCAGCGGCTCGCCAAGCCCAGAAGACGCTCGTCGATCTGTCGGGGGCTCGGCGCTCGCCGGCATCGAGCAGAAGGGGCGACACCGTCGTCATCGGCGCGCATGACCACGCCACGCCGACGGTGGCGAGCTCGGCCGGTCGTGCAGTCAGGCGATCCCGGCGCTCGCGCATCGCTCGCCAGCCACATCGGTGATCCCGCACGTGCGCAACCGCGGCACGATCGGCGGCTCGGTCGCCAACAACGACCCGGCGGCCGACTATCCGGCGGCCCTGCTGGCGCTCGGCGCCGTGGTCCACACCAGCAAGCGCAAGATCCCGGCTGACGAGCTTCTTCGCCGGTCATGTTCTCGACGGCGCTCGACGAAGGCGAGCTGATCACCACGATCAGCCTTCCCCGAGCGCCGAGCAAGGCCGCCTACATGAAGTTCCCCAACCCGGCCTCGCGCTACGCCATGGTCGGCGTGTTCGTGGCCAAGACGGCGCAGCAACGTGCGCGTCGCTGTCACCGGCGCGGGGTCCAATGGCGTGTTCCGCCATGCGGCCATGGAGGCGGCGCTCGCCAAGCGCTTCAATCCGAAGTCGCTGGAAGGTGTTACGACGCCCGCTGGCGACATGAACGGCGACATCCATGCCTCGGCCGACTATCGCGCCCATCTCGTGGGCGTCATCGCCCGGCGTGCTGTCGCCGCCGCCACCTCCTGAGCGGACACGGATCTGCAGGGGAGGGCCGGGGCATCCGCTCCGGCCCTTCCGATTCGCAGGGATCAGTTGGCGGGCTGGCCCGGGCGGTGGACTCTCAGCACGCCGACCACCTCGCCATTGGCGTGATAGCCGACGCAGCGCAGCGAGCCGATGGGACCGGCGACGTCGCGGTCGCGCGAATGGTCCTGCTGGAGCAGCGGATAGCACTGCTCGGCACGTTCCACGGTCCTGAGGGTCCGCCAGCCGCGCGACAGCTCCGGGTTGACCGCCATGTATTCCAGCTTCACGTGATGGGGACGGTTCGGATCGATCATCCGGCGGACGCTGCCGGTGATCACGGACGCCTCGTTGGGGAAAAACAGGTAGATCGCGACCAGGCCGCCGACTAGGGCGAGAGCGAGGGTGGTGAAGAGCGTGCTGTCGGCCCACTGCGCGACGATGCGGGCCGCGCCCTCAGCGCTATCATGCAGCTCTTAATGAAAATTCGAATCGATTGCCCGGGAATTCTCACCGGGCCGTAACCTCTGCGGCGACCATGCCGGTGCGATGTCTGAAAGCCGTTGCCGTGCGTTCATCCACACTCCGCTAGATTTGCAGGATCGCGCCGCAAATTCGCCCGACGGCGCCGGGACAGTGGATTGGACAATCGGGGGCCGCAGCCCCTGCTTCGAGAGGGTCACGCATGAAAACCCCCGTCATCGCAGTCGCCCTGGCCTCGCTCACCGCGTTGCCGGCCATGGCCCAGTCGCAGGGGCAGGTGTCTGCCGACTACGCCGTGACCTTCCTCGGCCTGTCGATCGGGCGCGGCACGATGGTCTCGACAACCGATGGCCGCAGTTATCGCACCACGCTGGAGGCGCGGGTCACCGGCATGGCCGCGATGTTCGCGGGCGGCACCGGCACGGCGACCTCGACCGGCCAGATCAGCGGCAATGCCGCCGTTCCAACGAGCTTCAACGTCGAGATCCGCTCCGGCGGCAAGGTGGAGACGACGCGCATCGGCATGGCCGGTGGCAACGTCACCTCGGTCGAGCGCAATCCCGACAAGCCGCCGCATACGCGGGCCACCCCGGTCCTTCCCGAGCATCTGCGCGGCGTGGTCGATCCCTTGTCGGCCGGCATCTTCGTCGCCGGCGGGACGGGACCGGTGACGGGCGCGGCGGCCTGCGATCGCCGTTCCCGCATCTTCGGCGGCCGCGAGCGCTTCGACCTCATCTATTCCTTCGTCGAGACCCGGCAGGTCGACATCGGCGGCTACAAGGGCGAGGCGGCGGTCTGCCGCGTCCGCTTCGAGCCGATCGCCGGCTATCGCCCCGACCGCAACGACATCCAGAGCGCCCGACGCCGCTCGGCCGAGGTCATCCTGGTGCCGGTGCGCGGCACGCGCCACCTGATCCCGGCGAAGATCACGCTGACCACCGGCTACGGCACCGGCATCGCCCAGGCGACGCGGCTCGCCCTCGACCCCGGCCTGCCGCAAACGCGACGCGCCTCTGCGGATTGAGGTTCTCGCCACCACTCCGGCTGCGCTATGGTTCCGCGTCCAGCCGGAGTGCCTTCGTGACATCTGCCCCGTCCCATCCGCTTCCCGCCTCCATCGACGACACGCTGGCCCTGCTCAAGGGCGCCAACTACGTCGCCGACCGCAGTCCCTCGCCACCGTCCTCTATCCTGGCGCTGAAGCTCGGCCGCCCGCTGTTGCTGCGAGGGCGAGGCGGGCGTGGGCAAGACCGAGATCGCCAAGGTTCTCGTCATCGACGCTGAAGCGTCAACGCTGATCCGGCTGCAGTGCTACGAAGGCCTCGACGTCAATTCCGCGGTCTATGAATGGAACTACTCGCGGCGCAGATGATCGAGATCCGGCTGGCCGAGGCCGCAGGGCGTGCATCGATCGCGGCCAGCTCGCGGCCGACATCTTCGACGAGCGCTATCCTGATCCGGCGTCCGCTGCTCGCAGGCGCTCGAGCCCGCATGCCGAGGGCGCGCCGATCCTGCTGATCGACGAGCTCGACCGCACCGACGAGGCCTTCGAGGCCTTCCTGCTCGAAGTGCTGTCCGACTTCCAGGTGACGAGTGCCGGAGCTCGGGACGATCAAGGCGCCGAGCGTCCGCCCGATCGTCATCATCACCTCCAACCGCACCCGCGAGATCCACGACGCGCTGAAGCGGCGCTGTCTCTACCACTGGGTCGACTATCCCGACGCGGCAAGCGCGAACTCGCCATCCTCAAGGCCAAGGCGCCGGGCGCGCCGCGAGCGGTTGACGCACGAAGATCGTGGGCTTTGTCCAGCGAACTGCAGGAAGCTCGATCTGTTCAAGGCGCCGGGCGTGGCCGAGATCGATCGATTGGGCGACCGCCCTGACCGAGCTCGACGCCGTCGGCCTCGATCCCGCAGGCCGTCAACGACACGCTCGGCGTGTCTGCTCAAGTACCAGGACGACATCCAGACGCCTGCAGGGCGGCGAAGCCGCCAAGGCCATCCTGCGACGAGGTCAGGGCAAGGCGCTGACGTCGCCGCGCAGCCGCTCGCAGTGCTCACCGAGCCCGGACGCTGGCTCTAACTCGCAGGCGACCGCGATCACTGCCATTCGTCGCTTCATGCTCGCGCCGCTGGCCTAGGTGGACGGCGCTCTGGATGGCCGGTACGCGCGTGCCGGCGCCCGTTCCCTCCGGACTGTCGATGACGCTGATCGTCACCGCGGCGATCCTCGTCGCGCCGCTTCTCGAGACGGCGGTCGCATCGATGATCCTCCACTGCGCTGATTGGTCGTGCGCTTCGGCGCCGACCGCTCGACCTTCGTGCTCGGCCGCGACCAGCACGCGGACCAGTTAGATGGCCCACACGCCGATGCACAGCTGGTCCGACACAGCCTGTCACCGACGGCGATCTTCGTTCGTCTTCGCGCTCCAGTGATGTCGGGCATGGTTCTGAGGGCATCGGGGCTGGCGCATTCAGCCGTTCCTCGGCAGCGGCGCGTCGCCCACCTAGCCGCTCCCCTATCGGGGAGATGAACACGAGCTCGCGTACGCCCTGAGGGTTCGCGGCGCTGCTGGGCGACCCTCCTGATCCGCGCCATGCCTGATGCGCCGCATGCGCATGCTCGCCGAGAACATCGCCCATTTCGCCCGCGCCCTGCGGGTCGGCGGGGCTGCCTGTCGGGCCCGGAACAGGTGCTGCGACGCCATCCAGGCGGTGGAGGCCGCCGGCATGCGGCTCGCGCGAGGACTTCTACTGGACGCTGCACTGCCGTCTTCGTGAACCGAAGCGACGAGCATTCCCTGCTGTTCCGCACCAGGCCTTCGACGATCTATCTGGCGCAAGAAGCGCCACCTTGATGGAGAATGCTGCTGCTCCATCCTGCCTGCCGGTCGGCGTGCCGGTCGCAGCCCGGCAAGCCGGACCCCGTGTCAGCTGCCGCCTGCAGGAGGCCTTCTGCAAGCCCGGCCGCGGCGAGCGCGCCGAAGGCGGAGAGCGAGCCGCCCGAGGTCGAGGTCGAGGCGAGCCTTCACCGTCTCCGACCGTCGAGGTGCTGCAGAAGAAGCGACTTCGCCCAGATGACGGCAGGCCGAGATCGCCGAGGCGATGCGCGGCGCGTGGCTCGCCGCTGCGTGCTCCCCGGCGACGCCGTGCCGCACGCGGCGGCTGGCAGCCGGACCCGCACGCGGCGCGCGCATCGACCTCAGGCGGACGCTCCGCCGCTCCATCGGGGAGGGCGGCGGCATCATCGACCTCGCCCGCCGCGGGCCGAAGACGAAGCACCCGCCGCTGGTGGTGCTCTGCGACATCTCGGGCTCGATGAGCCAGTACACCCGCGTCATGCCTGCATTTCATCCATGCGCTGATGCGATGAACCGCCGCAGCGTCCACGCCTTCACCTTCGGCACGCGGCTGACCAACATCAGCCGCGCACTGCGCAAGGCGCGCGATCGCCGACGATCGCCCTGGCGGCAGGCGTCGGCCCAGGCGTCGACGACTGGTCGGGCGGCACGCGCATCGCCCCGTCGCTTGCATGCGTTCAACAAGCTACTGGTCGCGCCGCGTGCTCGTCCGGCGGCGCCGTCGTTCTGCTTGATCACCGACGGCCTCGACCGGGACGGGTGCGGACTGGTCTCGCTGCGCGAGGCCGACCGCCTGCACACGTTCCTGCTCGCCGCCTCGTCTGGCTCAACCCGCTGCTTGCGCTACGACGTGCCTCCGAGCCCAAGGCCCAGGGCATCCGCAGCCCTGCTGCCCCATGTCGACGAGTTCCGCGCCGGTCCACAACATCGCCGCGGTGGCCGATCGCGTCGCGGTTCTCGATTCCCGCCGGCCAGATCGCGGTCACGATCCGCGGCGCTGGCTGAAGGCGGCGTAAGGGCGGGGCGCACGTCATCGATGCGGACGTCTCCCTGGCAAGCCGCCCCCGATCATCCGATATCTTAGGCGCAACAGGCTCCAGGTAGGCGACCATGCTCGCGACCGCACGACGACATCCTCGGATCAGGCCGAGGCCTGGGCGAAGGCCGGCAAGGGCGTCGCCATCGCCACCGTGATCGACCACCTGGGGTTCCTCGCCGCGCCCGGTCGGCACGCCAGCTCGGTCGTCGACGACAGCCGGCGCCATGGTCGGCTCGGTCTCCGGCGGCTGCGTCGAGGGTGCAGGTGGTGCAGCGAGGCGCTGGACGCGATCAAGGCACGGGCAAGCCGCGGCTGCTCGATTTCGGCGTCACCGACGAGACAGGCCTGGGACGTGCCGGTCTCGTCCTGCGGCGGCAAGCGTCGCAGGTGTATCGTCGAAAAGGTGAACTGAGCCATGAAGGCCGAGACCATCAAGGCCCTGCAGGCCGCCCGTGCCGAGCGCCGAGCCGTCGCCCTGGTCGACGCGGCCTCGAGCGACGCCGCCGAGGCCCGCATCGTCTACCGTGACGAGAGCCTCGCAGGCGACCCGCTGGCCGCCGATGCAGCCATCGTGGCGGCCGCCCGTCGCGCCATGGATGTCGGCCGCAGCGAGACCGTCGATGCCGGACGGCGCCAAGATCTTCCTCACCGTGCTAGGTGCCGCGCAGCGCGGCTGATCATCGTCGGCGCCGTGCACATCGCGCAGGCCCTCGCGCCGATGGCGACGATGCTCGGCTATCGACGTCAGCCGTCGTCGATCCGCGCACCGCCTGCGCCACCGCCGAAGCGCTTTCCGGACGTGCCGGTCTACTGGCCGGATTGGCCCGACGAGGCGCTGCCAGGCGATCGAGGCCTCGACGCGCTACGACCGCCGTCGTCGCGCTGACCCACGATCCCGAAGCTCGACGATCCCGCGCTCGAAGCGCGCTCTCGAAGTCGGACGTCTTCTATGTCGGTGCGCTGGGGTCAGCAAGCGCACCCATGCCAAGCGCAAGGAACGGCTGACCGCCGAGGTCGCCGCATCACCGACGACCAGTTGCTCGCGCATCCACGGCGCCGGTCGGCCTCAACATCGGCGCCAAGTCGCCCGCCGAGATCGCCGTTTCGATCCTCGCCGAGGTCACGCAGGCCTGGCGTCAGGGCATCGCGTGAGCGGCGCAGGGCGACGCTGACGGGAGGCAACGATGCGGTTCGGTCCCGTGCCGGTGGATGAGGCGCTCGGCGGCATCGTCGCCCATGCCGTGAGACAGGGCGGCCTCGTCCTCAAGAAGGGCACGCGGATCGGGGTCGCCGAGATCGCGGCCCTGAAGTCGGCGGGCGTCGCCGGCGTCACTGTGGCCCAGGCCGAGCCGGGCGATGTCGGCGAGGACGAGGCGGCTGCGCGCATCGCCGCCGCCGTGGCGGGTGAGGGCGTCAGGATCGATCCGGCCTTCACCGGCCGCGCCAACGTCTTCGCCTCCGAGGCAGGGGTGCTGGTGGTGGCGCGCGACGGCGTCGACCGCATCAACCGCCTCGACGAGGCGATCACCCTGGCGACGCTGCCGGCCTTTGCGACCGTCGAGCCCGGCGAAATGGTGGCGACCGTCAAGATCATTCCCTATGCCGCGCCGGGCGACCGGCGTGTCCGACGGCTGTCGGCGACGCCGCCACTGGTGCGCGTCGCGCCTTTCGTGCGGCGGCGGGTCGCGGTGATATCGACGCTGCTGCCGGGCCTCGCCGACAAGGTGATCGACAAGACGCTGCGCGTGACGGCGGACCGCCTCGCTCCCGCCGGCGCTGTCATCGCCGCAGAGAGGCGGGTGCCTCACGAGGCCGCGGCCCTGACGGCCGCTCTCGCCGAACTCGCGCCGGACAGCGATCTCGTGCTCGTCTTCGGCGCTTCCGCCATCGCCGACCGGCGCGACGTCATTCCCGCCGCGCTGGAGCGAGCAGGCGGCCGGGTGGAGCATCTCGGCATGCCGGTCGATCCCGGCAACCTGCTCATGGTCGGAGACCTCTCCGGCGTTCCCGTCATCGGCGCGCCGGGCTGTGCCCGCTCGCCGAAGGAGAACGGCTTCGACTGGGTGCTGATGCGGCTTCTCGCCGGGCTGCCGGTGACGCGGACCGACATCACCGGCATGGGCGTCGGCGGGCTGCTCATGGAGATCGTCGTCGCGGCCGCAGCCGCGCGAGGGGGACCAGGTCATGGAGCATGCGCCACGCATCGCCGCCATCGTGCTGGCCGCCGGCCGCTCGACCCGGATGGGCGGGCCGAACAAACTGCTTGCGCGCATCGACGGCACGCCGCTGGTCCGCCACGCGGCGGATGCGGCGCTTGGCGCCGGTCTTTCCGAGGTCGTCGTCGTGACCGGCCACCAGCAGGAGGCGGTGCGCGCGGCGCTCGCCGGCCTCGACCTCGGCTTTGCCCACAACCCGGATTTCGCCGAGGGACTGTCCACGTCGCTGAAAACGGGACTTGCGGCCCTGGGGGACAGGGTGGACGCCGTCGTTGTGCTGCTCGGCGACATGCCGCGCGTGTCGTCCGGGCTGGTGCGCCGCCTGGCCGAAGCATTCGCGCCGGAGTCGGGTCGCCATGTCGTCGTGCCCGTTGCGGATGGTCGCCGGGGCAATCCGGTGCTGTGGGGAAAACGCTTCTTCCCCGAACTGATGCGGGTGAACGGCGACCAGGGCGGGCGGACCATTCTCGCCGCTTCGCCCGAGGCGATCGCCGAGGTGCCGGCGGAACGCGACGACGTGCATCTCGACCTCGACACCCCCGAGGCCCTCGCCGCGGCGGGCGGCCAGCCCGCCTCTTAACCATCCTCAATGGGCCCCGGCAGCCCGACATAAAAAAATCCCCGGGGCGTTGCCGACCCGGGGCTGAATGTCATCTCCGTGGACGCGGAGTTGTTGTCATCGTCTATCTGCTCTTCTTCACGAGAGCACAATCAAAGCCGCGTCTTTACCCTACCGGTTGACCTTACCCGGCCGCTGCCAAAATCCCTGCAATTGTCCGTATGCGCCCGACGGCCCGTCCCGGGCGTCGTCATCGCAGCTTCATCGATGTTTCACCAGCGCGTCACCCCGCGATCATAGGCCCGTCCCACTGAGGCAGAATCGGGATGAACGGCATGGCCCTGGTGGCAGGCGAGACGCGCAAGGCGACCCATCGCAACCTCGAGCGCGCGGTCACGCGCCATCGGGCGCTGTCGCGGGAGGGGCTGCAGGAACGCCTCTTCACGCTGATGTTCTCCGGCCTCGTCTATCCGCAGATCTGGGAGGATCCCGAGATCGACATGGAGGCGCTGGCGCTGAGGCCCACCGACCATGTGGTGGCCATCGCCTCTGGCGGCTGCAATGTGCTGAGCTATCTGGTCGCCGATCCCGCGCGGATCACCGCCCTGGACCTCAACGAGAACCACGTGGCGCTCAACCGGCTGAAGCTCGCCGCGGCGCGCCATCTTCCCGACTATGCAACCTTCTTCCGCTTCTTCGGCGAGGCTGACAGCCGCGACAACGTCGAGGCCTATGACCGCCATCTGCGCGACCGCCTCGATGCCTCGACGCGCGCCTACTGGGACCGCCGCGATCTCGCCGGGCGTCGCCGCATCCGCCATTTCTCCCGCAATCTCTACCGCAAGGGACTGCTCGGCTGGATGATCGGCACCGGCCACGCCGTCGCCCGCCTGCACGGCCGCGATCCCCGCCGGATGCTGGAGGCGCGTTCGCTCGCCGAGCAGCGCGCCATCTTCGACATGGAGCTGAAGCCGGTCTTCTCGTCGGCGCTCGTGCGCTGGCTGGTGAAGAACCCGGCTTCGCTCTACGGCCTCGGAATTCCGCCCGCCCAGTACAGCGCGCTGCTGACCTCGGCCAAGGCCGGCGGCGGCATGGAGGAGGTGCTGCTGGCGCGGCTCGAGCGGCTCGCCTGTGGCTTTCCGCTCGAGCGGAACTATTTCGCCTGGCAGGCCTTCGGCCGGCGCTACCAGCCGGGCAGGGACGGGGCGGTGCCGCCCTATCTCGGTGCCGCCAATTTCGCGGCGGTACGGGACCGTGCCGATCGCGTCGATGTACGGCACGAGAACTTCATCGACCACCTCGAAGGCCTGCCCGACGGTTCGCGCGACGCCTATGTGCTGCTCGACGCGCAGGACTGGATGACCGACGAGGTGCTGAACCGGCTCTGGCGTGAGATCACCCGCACCGCCCGGCCGGGCGCGCGTGTCATCTTCCGCACGGCGGCGGAGGAGAGCCTGCTCCCGGGCCGCGTGGTGCCGCAGACCCTCGCTCGCTGGCACTACGACGAGGCCCGCTGCCGGGAGATGACGGAGCGCGACCGCTCCTCCATCTATGGCGGGTTCCACCTCTACACGCTGGTGTCGCCGTGACGCTGCCGGCGGAGGCCTTTCCCGCATCCGAGCGGATGGACGCCATCTACCGTTGGCAGGTCGGCATCTATGACCTCACGCGGAAATACTACCTGCTCGGGCGCGACAGGCTGATCGAAAGCCTGGCGCCGCCTTCCGGCGGCGCTGTGCTGGAGGTCGGCTGCGGAACCGGTCGGAACCTGATCGTCGCCGCCCACCGTTTTCCGGAGGCGCGCTTCTACGGCTTCGACGTCAGCCCGGTCATGCTCGCGGAAGCCCGACGCGCGGTGGCGCGTGCCGGCCTCGCCGACCGGATCCGGCTGGCCCAGGCCGATGCGGCCACCTTCGATCCCCTGACGGTCTTCGCCCGCGAGGGCTTCGACCGGGTCTTCTGCTCCTACACGCTGTCGATGATTCCGCCCTGGGAGCGGGCACTCGCCAGGGCGATGGATGCCGTGTCGCCGGGAGGGTCGCTTCACATCGTCGATTTTGGCGGACAGGAGCATCTTCCCCGCCTGTTCCGCGCGGGGCTCCGGGCCTGGCTGAACCAGTTTCACGTGACGCCGCGGGATCTCCTGGAGGAAAATCTGGTCGAGGCGGCGCTGGCGCGCGGCTTCGATGTCCGCCTCGACCGGCCCTATCGCGGCTATGCGGTGCAGGGTGTCGCCGTGCGGCCGCCCCTTGCTTGACCCCGTCGGCGGGCGGGGGCTATGACCCGCGCCCAGATGACCCAAGCGATCCAGACCGCCGCCGGCGCCCCCGAACTGACGGTGGTCGTGCCCAGCTACAACGAGCGCGACAACGTGCCCGAGCTGGCACGACGGCTCGACCATGTGCTCGCCGGCATCGCCTGGGAGATGATCGTCGTCGCACCGCGCAACCCGGACGGCACTGCCGCCGTGGTGAAGGAGATCTCCCGCCGCGATCCGCGCATCCGCTGCATCCGGCGGGTCGGGCGGCGGGGTCTCGCCGGCGCCTGCATCGAGGGCATGCTCGCCTCATCCGCGCCGGTCGTGGCGGTGATGGACGGCGATCTCCAGCACGACGAGACCATTCTGCCCGCCATGCTGGACCAGATCCGCGCCGGCCGCGATCTCGTGGTGGCCAGCCGCAACATCGATGGCGGATCGAAGACCGAGGGCCTGTCGCCGATCCGCCAGGGCATTTCCGACCTTGGCCGCCGCCTCTCCGCGATGATCCTCAAGGCGCCGCTTTCCGATCCGATGTCGGGCTTCTTCATGATCCGTCGCGAGATTGTCGAGGAGGTCGCGCCGCGTCTCGCCACCTCAGGCTTCAAGATCCTCGCCGATATCGCCGCCTCCGTTTCCAAGCCGCCGAGCCTTGGTGAAGTGCCCTTCGTCTTCCGCGAGCGCGTCCACGGCGAGAGCAAGCTCGATGCGAAGGTGGCGCTCGACTATATCGGCTTCGTCCTCAACAAGCTGTCCGGCGGGCTCATCCCGCTGCGCTTCATCTTCTTCGCGCTGGTGGGCGCCAGCGGCGTCGTCGTGCATCTCGCAGCTCTCTATGCCGGCCTGTCGATGGGCGTGCGCTTCGAATGGGCGCAGACAATCGCGACCTTCGTCGCCATGACGTCCAACTTCGTCATCAACAACGAGATCACCTATCGCGACGCGCGGCTGAAGGGCGTGCGCTTCGTCACCGGCCTTCTGCTCTTCTATCTCGTCTGCAGCATCGGCGCCTTCGGCAATGTCGGTGTCGCGAGCTGGCTCTATGCCGGCGACGTCGACTGGTGGCTGTCGGGCCTTGCCGGCGCCATCATGGGCGCGGTGTTCAACTATGCCGCCTCCGCCACCCTCGTTTGGCGCCGCTGACATGGCCGGGGCGCCGCGCCCGGTCTGGGCGGGGAGCGCCGGGGTCGTCGTCGCGCTGGTTCTCGCCCTCACCGTCATTCGCCTCTGGGCGGCCGGCAGCCTCGGGCTTGCCGCCGACGAGGCCTATTACTGGCTGTGGTCCAGGAGCCTCTCCTTCGGCTATTTCGACCACCCGCCCATGGTGGCGGTGCTGATCCGCGCCTCGACGGCGGTGTTCGGCGACACGGAGTTCGGCATCCGCTGGCTCTCCGTCCTGCTCGGAAGCGCGGCGAGCCTCGGCGTTTGGCGCCTCGTCTGGCGGCTGACCGATGATCGTGCCGCCGCGCTCGCCGCAGCAGCGCTGGTCCAGGCAACGCTCTTCCTCGGGGCCGGCGCCATGCTGGTGACGCCGGACACGCCGCTGGTGCTGTTCTGGACGCTGGCGCTGCTGGCGCTGGTCGAGGTGTGGCGCACCGGGCGGGGAGAATGGTGGCTGGCGGTCGGGCTGTCGGTCGGGCTCGCCTTCGTCTCCAAGTACACGGCGGTCTTCCTCGGGCTCGCCATCCTCGCCTGGCTCGTCCTCGTGCCGGACCTGCGCCGCTGGTTCCGCTCGCCCTGGCCCTATGCCGGCGGCATCCTGTGCCTCGCCGTCATGGCGCCCGTCATCTGGTGGAACCTCGCCCAGGGCGGGGCTTCGCTGACCAAGCAGTTCGGCCGCGCGGTGCCGACCGCCTTCGATCCGCGGTTCGTTCCGGAATTCCTCGCCGGGCAGGCGGCGCTGCTGACCCCGTTCGTCGGAATCCTCGTGCTCTGGGGCCTCTGGATCGCGCTCCGGCGGAGCCTGCACGAGCGCGAGGCAGGGGCCGTGCTGCTCTGCGTCTCGGTGCTGCCGCTGGTCGTCTATCTCGTCTGGTACGGCCTTTTCGACCGGGTGCAGGGCAACTGGACCGCCTGCCTGCTGCCGGCCTCCATCGCAGCCGCCGTGACGGGCGCGCAGGCGTTGCCGCAGGCGCCCTGGCTTGCTGGCCTCCTGCGCTTCTGCTGGCGCTGGTCCGTGGTCGTCGGCGTCGCCCTCGGCCTCTTCGTCATCGGCCATGCGGCCTTCCGGCTGGCGCCGCTCGCGATCGATCCGACCGGACAGTTGCATGGCTGGCCGGCCGCCTCCCGCGCCGTCGAGCAGACGGCGGAACGGGCAGGGGCGGGCGCCATCGGCACCGCGAGCTACACGACGACGGCACACCTGCGCTTCTATGGCCCGGGGAGCCTGCCCGTGGTCCAACTCGGTGAGCGCCTCCGCTACGCGATGGAGCCGCCCCCGGACCTTGCCGCCCTCGCGTCTCGGCCTGTGCTGGTGGTCGCCGAGAGCCGGAGGGCGGACGAGGTGGCCGTGCGGCTGCGGCAGCTCTATCGCAGCGTCGAGCCCGCCGGCCATGTCGACCGCCTTTGGCGAGAACGCTTCGGACTTTCGGCGCAGATGGACCGGCTGCACCTCTTCATTGTCCGCGAGCCGCTCGTCTCCGGAATTCCAGACCTCGCCGCCGCTCAGTAGCGGCGCCAGAGCGAGACCCCGCCATAGAGGCCTGCCCGGCCACCGCGATCGGCCGCATAGCCCCCCGACAGGCGCAGGCCGACCGTGCCGATGGTGATGCCGGTGACGTGCAGGCCGAGGCGGGAGCGCAGCGTGCCATGGTGGGCGCTGAAGCTTGCTTCCGGTCCGACGAAGACACCCTTGCCGATGTCGTAGCCGGGGGCGAGGCGCAGGCTCGCCGCTGCGAAGGGCGTCGCATAGGCGGCATAGACCTGCACGGCGACACGCTCATAGGGCGTCAGCCAGGCGTCGAGGGCGATGGCCGGGCCGAGGCGCGTGCCGAGATGCGGATCGGGGAGGGCGGGGCTCAGCCGGCGCGTCTCCGCCGCCAGACCGGCGAAGAGCGTGGCCGATCCCCACCAGCCCGCCTGCCGCCAGCCGAGCATGGCGCGCATCGTACCAGTGGTCTCGACAACCCGGTCGGTGAGGAGGGGATCGATGCGGAAGCGGGACAGGCCCGAGCCCGCATTGAAGCGCAGGATGGCGCCGCCGCGCTCCGTCGACGGTCCGAGCGCGGCATCGAAGCCGGAGGAGACGTGGAAGCCGTCGAAGGCGCCCTCGAGCCCGAGGAAGGAGGTGAAGCGGATCGCGTCCGATCCCGCGGCCGCTGATGCGGCCGACAACCATGCGACGACGATGGCTGTCCATGCTCCCCATGCGCGCATGAGGCCATGAGGTCATGGATTGCCGCAGGCCACCATCCCGGAAGGAACCGGATACGGAGCCACCGGCTGCCGCTGGGGAATTAAGACTTCACTAACCATGCCGGACGCTCAATCGGTGAAGCGGACCTGGAGGGGCTTCTGCCATGACACCGGCGCCCGCGGGACAGTGCATCGTCGCAACTCCACCGGAGGCCGTCATGCCCGTGCAGTCCAGTGCAATCGTTCCCCACCGCGTCGATCCAGATTTCATCCGGCAGATCGAGGGTTATTCTCTCACCACCGCGGAGATCCTCTACCGGATGCCGGACCACCCGCTGTTTCTCCAGACCTACCTCTGGCAGAACTACGATCAGGCGCCCTATTTCCCGGTGCTCAAGCGGTTCCTTGCCTTCTGGGAGCAGAACCTCGACGGCCGGCTGCATTCGGTGACCATCGCCTCGTCGCGCCTCGTGGGGGCCTGCGAGCTCCAGGTGGCCCGGAGCCTGACCTACCTGCACTGACTGGCACGAATTGTCGCAAGGGCAGGTCGGCCGCAAGGGGCCAGTGGCGGAACCTTGCAAGGCGACGTATGGTCTGCGTCCCTTCGCCTGCCGGATCCCCTCGTGTCCCCGCCTGAAAAGACGTCGCAGATCATCGCCTCGCTGATGTCGGCACAGGCGTCGAGCCATTCAGAGGTCCTGGGAACGCTGACAGTGGGCGACCTGCTGGCCTCCCTGCGCAGCCGCGCCTTCGGCCTGTCTCTCATCCTGTTCGGCCTGCCCAACCTCCTGCCCATTCCCGGCCTGCCGATTCTCACCGGCATCGTGCTGGTGTTGCTGGCGCTGCAGATCGTCTGGGGCCGCGACGTGCCCTGGCTGCCACCGCGCATCGCCAGCGCCAAACTCCCGCGCGAAAGGCTCAGCGCCGTCGTCAGCCGCACCCTGCCGCTGCTGAGGCGCATCGAGACGGTGACACGTCCCCGGTTCGCCCTCGCTGCCGGCCCCACGGCACGCCGTGTGGTGGGTCTGGCGGTGCTGGTGCTTGCGGTGCTGCTCATCATCGTGCCCATTCCCTGGATCGGCTCCATGCCGCAGGGACTGGCGCTCTGCGTCCTCGGCCTTGGCCTGACCGAGCGGGACGGCGTGCTCGTCGCAGCCGGTTTCCTGCTCGCCGCCATCGCCGCCGCGGTGGGGGCGGGAATCGGCTACACGGTGATCCAGGGAGCGCTTGCAGTCCTGTTCTGACGCAGGCTACAAGCCGCCCCGGAGAGACCCGTGGACGCATCCTTCGACACTTCGGCCCCCAGGACCTCCGAGGTCTTCCTCACCCTGAAGACCGTCGGGGAGGAGGACCGCATTTCGCTCGGCCAGTTGACCGGGATGCTCGGCGACCGCGCCTTCGGCCTGCTGGTGCTGATCTTCGCCCTGCCCAACATCATCCCGATGATTCCCGGTGTTTCGACCGTCTCAGGCGTCGTCATCGCCATCGTCGGTCTGCAGATGCTGCTCGGCCGCCACGAGCCGTGGCTGCCCTCGGCCATCGCCGACCGCACCCTGCCGCGCGAGCAGCTGTCCAGCATGGTCGACCGCACCATCGGCTGGATCGCCCGGCTCGAGCGGATCGCCAAGCCCCGCTGGACCTTCATGACGCGGGGGGTGATGCACCGGGTGCTCGGAGCGATGTTCGTGCTCCTCGGCGTGATCCTGGCGCTGCCCCTGTCGTGGATCGGCAATTTTCCGCCCGGCGTGGCGCTGGTCTTCCTGTCGGTGGGCCTGCTCGAGGAAGACGGCATCCTGGTCGCCCTCGGCCATGCCATCGGCATCCTTGCCACCGTTCTGGTTCTCGCCCTGGTGGCGGCACTGGTCGCGGCGGTGATGATCAGTTTCGGCTGGCTGACCGCCTGAGGGGTCTGTCTGCCGCGAATGACCGCTTCACTTGCGTGCCTGTGGGCACTATGGTCCGCCCACGTTTGACGAGGACATGCCATGGCCGATCACGTCGTGCCCCATTTCGCCAATGACGACGGCGTCGCCGTCATCCACATCGGCGTCAAGGAATTCCAGTGCATGGGCGCGCGGGCGCCGTTCGACCATCCGCACGTCTTCCTCGACATGGGCAGCGACTCCGAGATCATCTGCCCCTACTGCTCGACGCTCTACAAGTTCGACGCCAGCCTCCACGCCGACGAGACCCGACCGGCCGGCGCCTATGTGAAGACCCTGGCCGACGCCTGACCGGCCGATGACCGGCCGGCAGCGCCTCGCCATCGCCGGAGCCGGCATCGGCGGGCTCACGGCGGCACTCTGCCTCGCCCGTGCCGGTTTCTCGGTCGACGTCTTCGAGCGTGCCGATGCGCTGGAGGAGGTGGGCGCAGGCATCCAGCTCTCCCCCAATGCCAGCCGCATCCTGATCGAGCTCGGGCTCGAGGCGTCGCTGGCACCGGCTGTCGTCGCGCCCGCCGGCATGGACGTCAGGTCCGGCCCCTCGGGCTCGCTGATCGTCGCGGCAGAGCTCGGCGAGGCGATGGCGCGCCGCCATGGAGCCCCCTGGTGGGTGGTCCACCGCGCCGATCTGCTGGCGGCGCTTGCGGCTGCGGCGAAGGCCGATCCGGCCATTCGCATCGAGACCGGCGCAATGGTGCAAGGGGTGATGCCGGCTGACGAGGGCGGGGGCTTCATGGTCCTCCGCGATGGCGACCGGACCTCGTCCACCGCTGCGGCCGTCATCGGCGCCGACGGGATTCGCTCCGCGGTGCGGACCGTGCTCGGGGAGGGCGAGATGCCCGTCTTCCGCCAGCGCGTCGCCTGGCGGGCGACCCTTCCCATGGCTGCGGTGCCGCCCGCGCTCCGCGGCGACCGCCTCGGCCTGTGGCTCGGTCCCGATGCGCATCTCGTGCACTATCCGCTGCGCGGTGGCGCCGACTTCAGCGTCGTGGTGTTGCTCGGCGAGGAGCATCCTGTCGAGGGGTGGCGGGCGCCGGGCGATCCCGCCTATCTCCACCGCCGTCTCGCAGGATGGTCGAGGCTGCCGCGCGATCTCGTCGGGCTGGTCGCCGACTGGCAGTGCTGGTCGCTGGCCGACCGCGCGACGATGCGTGCGGCCGGGGGAAGGCGCAGTGACCCTCCTTGGCGATGCCGCCCACGCCATGCTGCCTTTCGCCGCCCAGGGCGGCGCCATGGCGATCGAGGATGCGGCGGTGCTGGCGCGCGCCTGTCGCGCGCGGCCGGACGACCTCGCCGGCGCCTTCCGGGCCTATGAGGGGTCGCGCGGGTCCCGGGTGGCGCGCGTCCAGGACCTCGCCCGCCGCAACGGCATGATCTACCACCTCGCGGGGCCCATGGCGGTCGCCCGCGACATGGCGATGCGGCTGCTCGGCGGCCGCGGGCTGATTGCCCGGCAGGACTGGATCTACGGCTTCCGCGCCTGAGGCGTCAGCGCCGTCGTGGCGTCTGGGCCTGGTCGCCCGTGCCGGCGAGCTGGCGGATGTTCAGACGCTGGCCACCCGGCAGCAGGATATCGCCGGGCACGAGGCCGCCGCCGCATCGCGCCGACACGAAGCGGCCTTCCTGCGTCGTCAGGGTCTGCTGGAACTCCGACTGGCCGATGGTCTGGATCGTGCCCTCGATCCTCAGCGAATAGGTCGCCCTGAGGTCGCCTGAGATCACCGAGCGGGCCGTCGTGCGCGTCTGTCCCATCTGGCAATCGGTCTCGATGACATAGTCCTCGCCGTCGCGGCGGATGTCGTAGCGCTGGCACGTCTGGCCGAGCTGGCCGAACCCGTACTGCACCATCTGCCGTTCGGTGGCGGCGTCGGTGCAGGTCTGCACGGTGAACTCCTGGCCGCCCCGGCCCGCCGCCGGTCATCATGCGGATTTCCCAATAGCCCGGCCGGCGCAAGGGCAACTCGACTGCCGGCGACTGCGCCAGCGCCGGAACGGCACAGGACAGGACAGCAGCAAGGACCAGGGCAAGGCGCATGACGTCTCCGGGGCGAACCACTCCACCGCCTTCATACATAGGGCATGGGTGACGCTGCGACAGTGACGGATCAGCCACGGTCGGCCGTGGATCGGCGGCTCGGTGGCTGTCGCTGATCCGGGCGGTTGCGGATGGCCCGGTGGTGGATCGTTGCTAGGCTGGTCCCGCCGAACAAACACGCCGCAACCGGCTCAGGGAGAGAAACACCATGAAATTCCATCACCACGCGCCGGCACTGATGGTCTGCTTTTGTCTGGCCGCGCCCGAGGCGGGTGCGCAGATTGCGGTGTCGGCGAACGACGGAAAGATGCGCCTCGTCAATGGTGTGGCGACGGTTGTCGAGCAGCCGCGACCCGATTCCGTATCGATCATCGATTTCGCCTCCGGCACGCCACGGGTGCGCGCGACGATCCCAGCTCCGGCCAGCGTCGTCGGCCCGCC
Source organism: Phreatobacter sp. (assembly GCA_965284145.1). Classification (GTDB taxonomy): domain Bacteria; phylum Pseudomonadota; class Alphaproteobacteria; order Rhizobiales; family Phreatobacteraceae; genus Phreatobacter. Next base: position 1,398,808 of record CBDIRH010000002.1, on the reverse strand, counting down.
CGTCTCGGTAGCGGTGACAGCCGACGAGAGCCTTGCCCTGGTGAGCTCGGCCATGAAGCTCGACCCCGCCAATCCGCGTCGCACGATCCCGGACAATCGCGTCTCCGTCATCGACCTGAAGGCGAATCCTCCGGCGGTGATCGCGACGCTGGAGGTCGGGCAGGGGGCAGCCGGCCTGTCCATCCACCCATCGGGCGCATTCGCCATGGTCGCCAACCGCGCCGAGGGCACGGTCTCGGTGCTGACCATCGCCGGCCGGACGGTGACGGTGGGCCCGAAGATCTCGCTCGGCGAGCCGACGTCGGGGCCGAGCCATGTCGCCTTCACGCCCGACGGGCGCACGGCGCTCGTGACCCGCGACAACGACCACAAGATCTCGGTGCTGGCCATCGAGGGAACAACGGTGACCTACACGCGGCGAGACCTCAACGCGGGCTTGCGCCCATACGGGCTCGATGTCTCCAGCCGCGGCGACGTGGCGGTGGTCGCCAACATCGGTCTCGGCGGAGGCGATGCGGACACCATCAGCCTGATCGACGTGAAGGCGCAGCCGCCACGGGTGGTGAACACGGTGACGGTTGGCCAGACGCCCGAGGGGATCAAGATGGCGCCCGACGGCCGTCACGTGGCGGTGGTGGTCATGGACGGCTCGAACAAGGCGAGCAACTCGCCCTTCTTCGCGGCGCGCGGCAAGGTCGTTGTCTACGAGGTGAGGGGCACCGAGCTTGCGCGGATCGCCGAGGCGCCGATCGGCCAGTGGTCCCAGGGTGCGGCCTGGTCCGCAGACAGCCGAAGGCTGCTCGTCCAGAACATGGTCGGCGACGACATCCAGGTCTTTGCCTTCGAGAACGGGGCGCTCAGGGAGATCGCGACGCTTGCGATGCCGGCATCACCCGCCAGCATCCGCACGGCCGAGCCGGTCGGCCGCTAGGCGCATTGCCAATCCCGGTGCGAAGCCGCTAGAGCTTTGCACCGGGCCCCCTTGATGAAACTGGTAGCCATAAGGGACTTAAAATCCCTCGCCTTCGGGCGTGCCGGTTCGAGTCCGGCAGGGGGCACCAGCGCGACTGTGTGACCCAAGGGAAGCCACAGGTGTTAAGCATCACCTAACGGCAGGGGAACAGTTCGTTGACCATTTCGACCCTTCCGGTGAACGCCCTTTTCAGGGCTGGCGGCTAGGGTCTGGTCCGGGGATCGCGAGGAGGGGCCAACGTCGCCGAGGAGGCCGACCGTGGTGCAGCTCTCTCCTGCCAAGATCGTCTTCTTCTTCATGAGCCTGCTGGTGCTCATGAACCCGCCTCTCATCCTCGGCGTGCTCGGCCCGGAAGGCCGCCGCGCCGGCATGCTGATCGACGAGAGCCTTGGGACCGATTCGATGCGGATCGCCGTGTTTGGCCGCCGCTGAGGGTGTCAGCCCGCGTCGCGGATCGGCGGCTGGTAGGTGAAGCCCATGTCCCAGGGGAAATAGATCCAGGTGTCCTGCGACACCTCGGTGACGAAGGTGTCGACCATCGGGCGCCCCTGAGGCTTGGCGTAGACGGTGGCGATGTGGGCCTTCGGCAGCATCTCGCGCACGACCTTGGCGGTCTTGCCGGTGTCGACGAGGTCGTCAACCACAAGGATGCCCTCGCCACCGTCCGCGAGCAGATGCTCGGCCACGGTCTTGATGACCTTGAGCTGACCCTGGCTCTGGTAGTCGTGGTAGCTGGCGATGCAGACCGTCTCGATCATCCGGATACCGAGCTCGCGGGTGACGATGGCCGCCGGCACGAGACCGCCACGGGTGATGCAGACGATGGCCCGGAACGGTCCTGCGCCGCTGATGCGCCAGGCCAGCGCCCGGGCGTCGCGATGGAACTGGTCCCACGAGACGGGGAAGGCCTTTTCCGGATTGGGCGTCGCCATGGGGCGCTCCACGAGTGACATCGACGAGGCGGCGACACTAGCCGGCCGCACCGGCGCGGCAAATCCGGGGACGCCGGCTTTTCCGCAGGAAAATGCGACGAGGCCACCAAAACGACGAAGGGCCCCGGAGGGCCCTTCGCTGCCTTGCCGTGAGGCGCGGCTCAGAAGCGGTAGGTGATGCCGGTCGAGATCAGCCAGGGATCGATGGTGACCCGGCCCGAGGTGACGGCCAGCACGCCGGTGGTGTCGGTGTACTTGAAGTTCGAGCGCAGGAAGATCTTCTTGACGTCGAAGTTCACGCCCCAGTGGCGGTCGATCATGTAGTCGAAGCCGGCCTGGAGGGCGAGGCCGGCGGCAGGCGCCACCGAGAAGCGGTTGTAGGCGAAGGGCGCGCCGTTCGCCATGGCGCCCTGGGCCGACTGCGAGAAGAACATGGTGTAGTTCACGCCGGCGCCGACATAGGGCTTGAAGGCGCCGAAATCGGTGAAGTGATACTGCAGCATCAGGGTCGGCGGCAGCAGCCAGGGTCTTGCCGATGGTGCCGGTCGAGCCGAGGGCGGCCGCCAGCGCGCCGCGCGGGGCGACGTTGTGCGGGGTGACGCCGAGGATGAGCTCAACCGCGATGTTCTTGGCGAAGTAGTAGGTGATGTCCAGCTCGGGAACGATCGAGTTGGAGATGTTGAGGTTGGAGATCGGCGCAGCGGCCGCGCCGTTGAGCGTCGTCACCGCGCCGCTGCCCGCGGGAACCACGGCGAGAGCGCGCAAGCGGATCTGCCAGGGATTGAACGCCGGGGAGGCGATGACGCTCTCCATCGTGGCGCGCGGCGCGCCGAGATCGGCGGCCACCACGGGGGAGGCGAGGAGGAGCGTGCCGAGAGCGGCGCCGCGAAGCATGTTGGTCATTGATCAGCCCCATCAGGATGCGAGTGGTTCGCAGTGGAAAACCAAAATCCCTGGGGGCAGGGGACTCGGCGGATATCGCTGCAGCACCTGACGCACAAGGGCATCGGCTGCAGGCGGCGCCTTTGATCTGAATCAAATCAACCGCATGTTCTGGGTAATTCGGGGGCCGATGGTCGTCAACCTGTTGCGATGCGGCAACGGTCGCGCGGCCGCAGGCTGGCCGCCGCGCATGACCGTGATCGCCGCATCCGGAGGCAAGGAGAGACCATGGCGACGACGGCCGCCTCGGCCGCCTCCAGCAACGCGGCGTCCTTGGCGCGCAGCACAAGGCGCGTCCAGAACTTGCCATCCTGCATCATGGGGTAGGAGCCCATGATGACACCGGGGTGGGCCTTGGCCAGCGCCGCATAGGGCGTGCCGATATCGCCCTCGCGCAGGCCCGGCGCCTCGATCGAGACCTGCATCATCTTGGTGCCCGTCTTCAGCCGCGGCGAGACGACGTCCATCATCGCCTGCATCACCGAGGGCACGCCGGCCATGGTGATGACATTGCCGATCATGAAGCCGGGCGCCTTGGACACCGGGTTCTCGATGAGCTCGGCGCCGGCCGGAATCCGCGCCATGCGCAGGCGCGCCTCGTTGAGGTCCTTTTCCGCGATGCGCTCCAGGAGCATGGCGCGGGCGCGGGGATCGACGTCGATGGTCACGCCGAAGGCCTTGGCGACGCAGTCGGCGGTGATGTCGTCATGGGTCGGGCCGATTCCGCCTGTCGTGAAGACGTAGCCATACTTCGCCCGGAGCGTGTTGAGGGCAGGGATGATCTCGTCCTCTTCGTCGGGGACGACCCGGACTTCCTTCACGTCGATGCCGATGGCCGTGCAGTACTCGGCGATGTAGCCGATGTTCTTGTCCTTGGTCCGCCCGGACAGGATTTCGTCGCCGATGACGAGGATGGCGGCGGTGACGGTGGTCGGCTGCGCGGACATGGGGCTCTCCAGGACTTGCATCGAGGTAGAGCGCGGGGCGCGGCGCGGCAAGGGGTCGCAAGGGCGGGGCGGCGTTGACGGACAGGGCATGATCCTTTAATTAACTCATCGGTTAAATAAAAGGGAGATTGCCTGTGCCCACCATCGTTTCAAACCGCATCATGCCGTGCCTGTGGTTCGACGGGAACGGCGAGGAGGCCGCAAGGTTCTACACCGCGATTTTCCCGAACTCGCAGATGGGCCACATCATGCGCTGGGGCGAGGGCGGCCACGCGCCCGCCGGTACGGCCCTGACCGTGGAATTCGAGCTGGATGGCACGAAATTCCTCGCGCTGAACGGCGGCCCGCAGTTCAAGTTCACGGAAGCCGTTTCGTTCCAGGTGTTCTGCAAGGACCAGGCGGAGGTCGACTACTACTGGGAGAAGCTGTCCGAGGGCGGCGAGACCAGCGTCTGCAGCTGGCTGAAGGACCGCTTCGGCCTGTCGTGGCAGGTGGTTCCGCAGATGATGCCCGAGATCTTCCGCAGTCGTGATCAGAAGACGATCGACCGGGTCATGCAGGCGATGATGCAGATGACCAAGCTCGACATCGCCACGCTGGAGAAGGCGGCGGCCGGCTAGCGGCCTCGCCGGCGCCCCCTACTGCACCTGCACCTGCCGTGAAGCCTGGTCCACCACCACCTTCACGGTGAGGAACTCGCCCTCGCCGCCGTGGCGCGAGCCGCGAATGGGCGCGGCGTTGAGGTAGTCGAGGCCGCAGGCGATGCGGATGTGATGCTCGGTCGGGCAGGTGGCATTCGCCGGATCGAAGCCGACCCAGCCAAGGTCGGGAACGAAGGCCTCGGCCCAGGCGTGGCCGGCCTCCTGGTCGATGGTGCCGTCGGCATGGAGGAAGTACCCGCCGACATAGCGCGCCGGAATGTTCAGGTGGCGCGCCGCGGCGATGAAGACATGGGCGAAATCCTGGCAGACGCCGCGCTTCAGCGCGAAGGCCTCGACCGCCGTCGTCGCGGCATGGGTCGGGTCCTTGTCGAAGACCATGTCGCGGGAGATGTCGTCGAGGAGGGCATGCAGGGTGGCGAGCGTATCGCCGCCGAGCGCCTTGCGCTCCTCGGCATAGGCGCGGATGCCGGCATCGGCAGCGGTCAGGTCCGTGCCGCGCAGGTAGAGGCCCGGTGGAAAGCGCTCGATGGCGCCCCGGACGATGCCAGCGGTGTCGTTGGTCTCGACGAGCCCGTCGACCCGGACGGTCAGGGTCTGGATCGGGCCGTTGCAGGAGAAGGTATGGGTGATGTTGCCGAAGGCGTCCTCGTGAGCGTCGAGCCGGCAGTCCTGGTCGACGTCGATCCGCCAGTTGGCGACGTGCTGGCCCTCGTAGTTGCGGGGGGTGAGGCGCAGCGTCTGGATCACCGCATGGGCGGGAACCGCGTAGCTGTAGACCGTCTCGTGGGCGATGCGGATGCGCATGGTGCGGTCCGCGCCGTCAGGTCAGGTACTGCTGGGTGATGGCAGCGCCCAGCCGGTTGTTCTCGGTGATGAAGTCCGAGACGAATTCGTGCAGGCCCGACTGGAAGATGTCGTCGATGCGGGCGTTCTCCAGCCGGGTGCGGGTGGAGCGGGCGGCGCGCTGCGCCGGACCCTGGCGGCCATAGGCCAGGGCGAGGCTGTCGAGGTTGCGCACGATGCTCTCGTAGCAGGCGGCGAGCGAGCGCGGCATTTCCGGTCGTTCAGAACCAGGAAGTCAGCGACAAGCCAGGGTTTGACGCTGTCCTTGTAGACGTGGTGGAACGAGGTCTGCGCCGACACTGAGCGCAGGATCGCTGCCCACTGGAAATAGTCGAGGCCCCCGCCGACGACATCGGCTGATGGCAGCAGCACGTGATACTTCACATCAAGGATGCGGGCAGTGTTGTCGGCGCGCTCGACATACACTCCAAGCCGCGAGAATGAGTAGCCGTCATTGCGAAGGAGCGTGCGGTAGGCTGTGCCGTCGATCTTTAATGCGCTTTCCTTGGCCCATGCCAGAAAGCGCGACAGATCCTGCGCGCCGTCGCGCTTTTTCTCAAACTTCTGCAGCTCCAGCCAGGCTCCGTTGATGGCTTCCCAAAGCTCGATGGTGAGCGACGTACGCACACCGCGCGCGTTCGTGCGTGCGCTTTCGAGGCAGGAGCGGATCGAGGAGGGGTTCGACTCCGAAAAGGCCAGATAGTCGATGATGTTGGCCTCGACGGGGTCCTTGCCTTCGGCCTTGAATCCATCGGCGCAACCAGCCGCAATCAGCGCACTCATCCATTCGTTCGATGAGCCTGCATAGGCAGAAGGCAGGTTCGACAGCCGGCTCGCCACCTCGATGAGGCGGGCCAGATTGTCAGCGCGCTCGACCATGCGCGAGATCCAGTAGAGGTTTTCAGCGGTTCGGCTCAGCATGTCAGACGTCCACAACCCAGGTGTCTTTGGTGCCACCGCCCTGCGAGGAATTCACCACAAGCGAGCCCTCTTTCAACGCCACCCGTGTCAGGCCGCCCGGCACGACACCGAACTCCGTTGGCGCCTGTGAGAACGTAGGGCCTCAAATCGACATGGCGCGGCGCAATGCCTTCATCAACCAGGGTTGGGCACGGTCGACAGGGCAAGGGTTGGCTGGGCAATATAGTTTTCTGGGTTTGCCCTAACTTTCTCCGCAAAGATCTCGCGGGTCTTCTTGTCGGCCTTTGGTCCAACCAGCATGCCATATCCGCCGGAGCCATGAACTTCCTTCACCACAAGTTCGTGCAGGTTTTCGAGCACATACTTTGCAGCATCCGGCTCCCGGCAGCGATAGGTCGGAACGTTTTGAAGGATGGGTTCCTCGCCAAGGTAGAACTTCACCAGTTCCGGCATATAGGAATAGACCGCCTTGTCGTCCGACGACGCCTGTGCCAACGGCATTGGACAGGCTGACATTGCCGGCGGCATATGCCGACATCAGTCCAGGTACGCCCAGGATGGAGTCGGGGTGGAAGGTGAGGGGATCGAGATACTCGTCATCGATCCTGCGATAGATCACGTCGACGCGCTGCGGCCCTTCAGTCGTTCGCATGTAGACAAAGCCGTCGCGCACAAACAGATCGCGGCCCTCGACCAGCTCAACGCCAAGCTTGTCGGCGAGGAACGAGTGCTCATAGTAGGCTGAATTGTAGAGGCCTGGCGTCAGGATCACGACGGTTGGATCCCTGGAGGCCGAGCGCGGCGCGATCGATTTCAAGGTCGCGAGCAACTCGTCCGGGATAGTTCTCGACCGGCGCGATCCGGTTCATTCGCGAACAGCTCCGGAAACAGCCGCATCATCACTTCGCGGTTTTCCAGCATGTAGGAGACGCCGGAGGGCGTGCGGGCATTGTCTTCCAGCACGTAGAACTGGTCTGTCGTCGACGCGCACGATGTCGATGCCGGCGATCATGACGTAGATGCCATGCGGGACCGGCTCGCTAGCTCAGCATCTCGGGCGCGAAGGCCGAGTTCTGCGATAGACGAGGTCGTCGGGCACGCGGCCGGCGCGCAGGATCTCGCTGCATCGATGATAGACGTCGCACGATGAAGGCGTTGATTGCCCGAACACGCTGCGTCAGGCCGCTTCGACAACCGCACCCACTCGTCGTTGGTGAGGATGCGCGGGATGACGTCGAAGGGGATGAGGCGCTCCGTCGAGGCCGCATCGCCATAGACCGCGAAAGTGATGCCGATGCGCCGGAACAGCGCCTCCGCCTCGCGCGAGCGGGTCGCGAGCAGGTCGGTCGGAATTGTCTTCAGCCAGCGGGCGAGGGTTTCGTAGGCGGGGCGGACCGCACCGTCCGCGAGGTTCATTTCATCGAAGATCGGTGCAGCGCCTGCCATTGCCGGCTCAAGTCCCCTCTGGAAGACGAAGCGTGGCCCTTCTCTGACGGAACGATCCTGACGCTTCGCCGACAAGCTAGCGGCAAATCACGTCGTTAGGGAAGGGGGCTTTCGCAGATGCACAACCGGACTTGATCGGTGTCATGCGTCGAGCCCTGCGAGCCGCACGATCAGGGTGCCGGGCGGCAATCTTGCGGCGAGTTCGCTGGCGATCGCGCGCCCCTCCGCGAGATAGGTCGCCTCGGCCTCGCGGGAGGGAAAACAACTCGCGAGGGGATCGTCGCGATCGTAAGTCGCCTGGAAGGCGGCATCCCACGCGTTGATCCGCGCGACCAGGGCAGGGTCAAGGCCAAGGGCGGCGGGATCGAGATTGTCGCCCGTCCGGTCGTCCCAGAACGGCCAGCACTCCCATTCGGGCGCAAGGCGCAGACGGCGCGAGGGGGCGGCGAGGGCATCGGACATGCCGCGAGGCTACCACCGGCGCCCGGCGAACCGCACCCCGGCATTGCTCCTTCCGGGACCGGGGGCTATGGCAGTGTCCGCCTTCCGACCGGAGACCCCATGACCGTCAAGGTCGCCGCCCTCTATCGCTTCGTGCCACTGCCCGACCATGCCGATCTCGTCGGGCCGCTGGCGGAGCTCTGCGCCGATCTCGGCATTCGCGGCACGCTGCTGCTGGCGCCCGAAGGCATCAACGGCACGGCTGCCGGCGAGGCCGCGGCGATCGATGCGCTCGTGGCGCGGCTGTCGGGTGGCTGGATCTTCGGCGACAGGCTCGCCGGTATGGAGCTGAAGTTCTCGACGGCGTCCGCCATGCCGTTCCAGCGGCTGAAGGTGAGGGCCAAGCGCGAGATCGTCGCCTTCGACGGCGGTGTCACCGACCCGACGCGGCGGGTCGGGACCTATGTCGCACCCGCCGACTGGAACGCTCTGATCTCAGATCCCGAGACCATCGTCATCGACACGCGCAACGCCTTCGAGGTGGCGATCGGCACCTTCGAGGGCGCCCGCGACCCCGGCACGGTGACCTTCGGTGAGTTTCGCGATTATGTCGCCCGTGAGCTGGATCCGTCCCGCCACAGGCGCATCGCCATGTTCTGCACCGGTGGCATCCGCTGCGAAAAGGCCAGCGCCTATCTCATCGACCAGGGGTTCGGCGACGTGCGCCATCTCAAGGGCGGCATCCTCGCCTATCTCGAACAGGTACCGGCGGAGGCGAGCCTTTGGCGCGGCGGCTGCTTCGTCTTCGACGGGCGGGTCGCGCTCGGCCACGGCCTTGCCGAGGTGCCCGAGACCGCCGAGGAGCGCGCACGCCATGACGATGCCGGCAGAGATGGCTTCACGCATCGAGGCGCTGGAGATCCGCGCCGCCTATCAGGACCAGACCATCGAGGATCTCAACCGGACGATCACCGACCAGTGGCGCGAGATCGAACGGCTGCAGCGCCTGTTGAAGCGCCTCGAGGAGCAGGTCAACGAGGGTCTCGCAGCCGCCGGGGGGCCGAATCTGCCGGAGCCGCCGCCTCCGCACTACTGACCCGCGAGCCTGTGGACGAGACCGGCTGAACGCCCCGGCGCGCTGCCCATCCCGTCGGCCGCCGCTACACCCGACGGGTTCCTCGGAGAATCGCTGATGACCTATTGTTGCGGCATCCTCGTGCGGGACGGGCTGGTGATGATTGCCGATACCCGCACCAATGCGGGCCTCGACAACATCTCCACCTTCCGCAAGCTGCACGTGTTCCAGAAGCCCGGCGAGCGCGTCATGGCGCTCGCCGTCGGCCGGCAACCTGTCGATCACGCAGTCGGTCCTCGGTTTCCTTCAGGAGGGCCTGCCGAACGAGGAGACCGGCGAGGTCGAGAGCATCATGAATGCGCCGAGCATGTTCCAGGCGGCGCAGCGGGTGGGACGGGCGATCCGCGAGGTGCGCCGCATCGACGGGCCCGGCCTCGAGGAGGATGGCATCAAGTTCGAGGCGTCTTTCCTCTTCGGTGGCCAGATCAAGGGCCGGGCCCTGCGGCTGTTCATGATCTACGCCGCCGGCAACTTCATCGAATGCGGCATGGATGCGCCCTTCCTGCAGATCGGCGAGCACAAATACGGCAAGCCGATCCTCGACCGCGCCATCACGTTACGACACCAACCTCAACGATGCGCTGAAGATCGGCCTCGTCTCGATGGACTCGACCATGCGCTCGAACCTCGGCGTCGGCATGCCGATCGACATCGCGGTCATGCCCCGCGGCGACGCGATCCTGCAGACGCACTACCGGATCGAGCCGGGAGAACCCTATTTCCACGACCTGCGCGAGCGGTGGTCGGCGGCACTGCGCAAGGCGCACATGGACATTCCGCCGCCGCCCTATGCCGGCTCCAACGTGGTGAAGTGAGGCGTCTCACCGGGTGGTGTAGAGGCTGAACCACGCATCGACGATGCCGCGGCAGTGCGGCATGTGATGCAGGCCCACCGGCCGGAAGGCTGCGCCGTCCCAGCCCCACTCGCCGCGCTCGCCGCAGTCGCCGATGCCGCGGCCCTTGGAGAAGTGGGTGATGCGTCCGGTGTCCGTATCCAGTTCCATATTGGTCAGGATGTTGTCCGGGACGGACGTGCCGCCCGTTGGCGGCTTCATCGGTTGCGGGAAGTGCGCCGGCGCGACGGTGGGGGTGGCGCCGTCGGTCACCAGATAGTAGGCGCGGCTGAGGTTGTAGGCGCCACGCCAGCATCGAACGCCCACCAGCAGCACGTCGCCTGTGAGCCGATGGACGACACGGACACCCTCGCCCTCCGGGCCCTCTTCGCCGTTCGAGACCGGCCCGTCGTCCATGTCGCAGGTTTCCTTGAGGTCGCCGCGAAAGCGCGCCGTCACCGCCGCTTCCGCGGCCGTGGACAGGGACGGCGGGGCGTCACCCGTTGCCAGTGGCCGCGGGGCAGGGGCCTGCGGTGGCGAAAGGGGGCTGATCGCGACCGGCCGGTTTCCCGGTCGCGCCAGCGCCGACACCGTGCCGACGCGCTGCTGCCGCTCATCCATCCAGAGGAGCGCCGCCGAGGCACCGGAGAGCGAAATGGCAGGCACGGGCTCGTCCGCTCCGGACGGTGACGGGGCGAAGGTCACCCGCAATTCGCTGCTTCGGCGCAACGCCGCAAGGATGGCCTGCACGACGGCGGGATCCACGATCTCCATGGCATTTTCGTCGACACGGAAGGCCGTGGTGACCGGCAGGGTCCGGATTCGGGCCTGCTCCGTGGCGAAGGTCACGGTCCCGGTTCTCGGAGCTTCCCAGTTCAGATCCAGGCTGACATAGAGCCTCGGGCGGGACGTGCCGTCCCCATCCCGGTCAATGCGCAGGCCAAAGCCTTCCGAGGCGCCGCCCGCCGGAAAACCGTGGGCGCGGCAGGCCCGGACATTGTCGCAGGCGACGCTCCAGTCGCTGAAGTCGCGGACCTCGCCGAGTTCAGCCGCGGCAGCGGCCGCCGTGTTCAGGATGCCGGCCAGGCAGGCCGACAGAATGGCAGGTGACAGGCGCATCGCAGGGCTCCGCGGATCGAGGCGGAGCCGTATGTCCGGTCGGAGCGTTTCAGCGGCGTGACGCGCGGAAGAGCCTATCTTGCAGTGACGCGCACGGTGGCGCTGAGCGTCGCGTTGGAATCGTTGCCGACGAAGATCTCGTACTCGCCCGGCTCGACCCGGTAGCGCGCCTGATCGTCGTGGAAGCCGAGCGAGCGCACCGGAATGCTGAAGCGAACCGTCGCCTCGCCGCCGGCGCCGACTTCGACCTTCTGGAAGAAGCGGAGCTGGCGCAGCGGGCGCGAGCGCGATCCGACCTTCTGGTGGACATAGACCTGCACAACCTCCTGGCCGGCCGGGCCTGCGGTGTTGGTGACGCGCAACGACCCGGCGATGCTGCCGGAAAGCGGTGCCGTGGGCGCGTCGAGGGCCAGGCGGTCGAAGCCGAAGCGCGAGAAGGAGAGGCCGAACCCGAAGGGATAGAGCGGCTCCAGCTTCTCGTCGGTGTAGCCGGTCTCGTAGCGGGCGTCGGTGAGCCGCGGGCGGCCCGTCGGCAGGCGGTCGTAATAGATCGGCACCTGCCCGGTGGCGCGCGGGAAGGTCATCGGCAGCTTGCCCGACGGGTTGACCCGCCCGGTCATCACCTCGGCGAGCGCGGTGCGGCCCTCGGTGCCGAGGTGGAAGGCCTGGAGGATCGCGCCGACGCGGTCGGCGAAGCGCGTCAGGACGAAGGGCCGGGTCGTGTGCAGGATGACGACGACCGGCTTGCCGGCGCCGATCACCGCGTCGAGCAGCGCCTGCTGCACCGGGGGAAGGTCGAGATGGGCGCGCGAGGTTCCCTCACCGATCTGCTCGCAGTCCTCACCGAGCATGATGACGACGAGATCGGCGGCTTCCGCCGTGCGCACCGCGCCGGTGGTGTCGCCCGGTGCGAGGTTGCAGTGGGTGGCGAGCCCGGGCGCGAAGCTGACGGCCACGCCGGGGCCGAGCAGGCGCGAAAGCTCGTCGGGAAGCTTCGGCGGGCGAACGCGCGGCAGGCCGGCATTGTCCGAGTACTGCCAGTCCTCCTGATGCGTGGCGGCCCCGCCGATGACGGCAATGGAGCGGACCGAGGGCCTGATCGGCAGGAGGCTCTCCTGATTGCGCAGCATGACGATGGATTCGCGGGCCACAGCGAGGGAATCGGTCCGCGCCTGCGGGGTTGCCATGTCGCGGGCGGCATGGGCCGGATCGTAGGGCGGCTCGTCGAAGAGCCCCATGTGGAACTTGACCCTGAGGACGCGGCGAACCGCCTTCGTTGAGGGCAGCCTCGGTGACGCGGCCGGCGCGGATCTCGTCGGCAAGATGCGCATCATAGGCGCCCGACATCATGTCCATGTCGACGCCGGCGAGGAAGGCCTTGCGGGCGGCTTCGGCGCGGTCGGCGGCCATCCCATGGTTCATCAGTTCGCGCACCGAATCGAAATCGGAGACGACGAAGCCGCGGAAGCCGAGGCGGCGCTTGAGGATGTCGGTGATCAGCGGCCGGTCGCCGGTAGAGGCGACGCCGTTCATGGCGCTGAGCGAGGTCATGACGGTAAAGGCGCCGGCGTCGATGGCCGCCCTGAACGGCGGAATCTGGTAGTCCCAGAGCTGCGAGACGGGAATCCAGACGCTGTTGTAGTCGCGCCCGCCCTCGGCCGCTCCGTAACCGACGAAGTGCTTGGCGGAGGTCGCGAGGCCGCCGCGATGGTAGCCGGCGACGCGGGCGGCCGCTGCGACGGATGCCAGGTGCACGTCCTCGCCCGCGCCTTCCATGATGCGGCCCCAGCGGGCGTCGCGCGACATGTCGACCATCGGCGCGAAGGTCCAGTTGATGCCGGCGGCCGCGGCCTCGCGCCCGGTCCAGTAGGCGGCCTGCTCGATCAGGCGCGGGTTGAACGTGCAGGCCCAGCCGATGGGTTGGGGCAGGTAGGTGGCAAAGCCGTTGACGGCATCGAGGCCGATGATCAGCGGAATCTTCAGCCGCGAGCGGGCGACGCGGTCGCGCACGGCGCGGACCTCGGCCGGCGAGGTGAAGTTCATCACGGCGCCGGTGCGGCCGCTCTCGATCCATTCGGGTCGGAAATCGTCGCCCCGCCCACGCAGGTTCAACTGGCCGATCTTCTCCGCCATGGTCATGCGGGCGAGGAGCGCGTCGATCCGCCCTTCGATGGCGCGCGCCTCCGCGCCCGTGCGCCAGGCGAGGTGCGGAGGTCCGGAAACGGCGGCCGGCTGCTGGGCGATGGCGGGGATGGGCGCGAGCAGGCAGAGGGCCGGCAGCAGGCGGCGAAGGAAGGCGGTCATCGGGGGCGCGCGGCTCCGCTATGGCGACCGCGCTGCGGCCGGAATGTTCGACATGGCCTTCCTAGCCGCGAGGGGGGATGTTCCGCAACGTCCCCGGCTCCGCAGGGGAATGCGCGGCAGATGCAGTCCTGCCCGTCTTTCGACGGGTTTCCTCGCCCCCGGCGACCGGATACATGGCGCCATGCCCAGCTTTCCCTCTCCGCTCCCGATGAAGACCTTCTCCTCCGACGGCGTCGAGATCGCTTATTTCGACGTCGGCGAGGGCGATCCCGTGCTCTGCATCCACGGCTTCGCCTCGACCGCGCACATCAACTGGACCTATCCGGGCTGGGTCGACACGCTGACGAAGGCGGGGCGGCGCGTCATTGCGCTCGACAATCGCGGCCATGGCTCTTCGGAAAAGCTCTACGATCCCGCCGCCTACCACACGACCCTGATGGCGGAGGACGCGCGCCGGCTGCTCGACCATCTCGGCATCGCCCGGAGCGTGGTGCTCGGTTACTCGATGGGCTCCCGCATCACCGCCTTCCTGGCCCAGCGCCACCCGGACCGGGTAACGGCAGCCATCATGGGCGGTCTCGGCATCAAGCTTGTCGACGGGGTCGGATTGCCGGAGACCATCGCCGAGGCACTCGAAGCCGAGACGCTCGAGGAGGTCACCGACCCCCAGGGCCGGATGTTCCGGGCCTTCGCCATGCAGACCAGGTCCGACCGCCGGGCGCTCGCCGCCTGCATCCGCGGCTCGCGCAACCTGATGACGCGAGAGGAGGCGGCCTCGATCGTCTGCCCGGTGCTGATCGCGGTGGGGACGAAGGATGCCATCGCCGGGGAGCCGGAGCCGCTGGCGGCGATCATCCCGAAAGGCGAGGCCCTCGCCATCCCCGATCGCGACCACATGCCGGCCGTCGGCGACAAGGTCTTCAAGGCCGGCGCGCTCTCATTCCTCTCCCGCGTCGCCCCCTGACGTCCAGGCTTCACCGTTCAGACGATCGGAATTGCGAACAATGTCCATGCACCCGCGCCACGCGAGCTTCACCGGAGCCGATGGCAACCGGCTGGAGGCCGACGTCTACGGCCACGGCGACCGGGTCGCGCTGCTGCTGCATGGCGGCGGGCAGACCCGCCACGCATGGCGCGCCACCGCCCGCAAGCTCGCGGAGCGTGGGTTCACGGCCATCTGTGTCGACCAGCGCGGCCATGGCGACAGCGAGTGGGTGACGGGCGGGCGCTACGCCTTCTCGGACTTCGGCAGGGATGCGGTGGCCCTGGGAAACCAGATCCAGCAGCGCTTCGGAGCGAAGCCCGCGGCCATCGGCGCCTCTCTCGGCGGGCTTGCCTCGCTCACCGCCCTGGGAGGCTCGCCCTGCTTCTTGGCGCTGGTGCTGGTCGACATCGCCCCGCGGATGGAAGAATCGGGGGTGCGCAACATCCAGAGCTTCATGGGCGCGCGCGCGGCCGAGGGTTTCGCGTCGATCGAGGAAGCGGCCGAGCAGGTCGCCGCTTTCCTGCCGCACCGGACCCGCCCGCCCTCCGTCGACGGATTGCGCAAGAACCTGCGGCTGCGTGACGGGCGGTGGTACTGGCACTGGGATCCGGCCTTCCTCGACGCCGGCCGCGCCATGGCGAAGGATCGCGCCGCGGTCCTCCAGCGCATGGAGGAGGATGCACGCAGCCTGACCGTCCCGACGCTGATGGTGCGCGGTGCCAAGTCCGACATCGTTTCCCAGGCGAGCGTCGATGCCTTCATGAAGCTGGTGCCGCATGCCCGGCTGGTCGATGTCGGCGGAGCCGGCCACATGGTCGCCGGCGACAAGAACGACGTCTTCGCCAACGCGATCCTCGACTTCCTCAGCTGAGCCTGATCCGTCTCTTTTCATGAGGCGAGAGCCGCAACCCCGAGTCCGTGCAAGGACTTGGGGGGCGTGGCTCACGTTCAGATTCCGAGTCGGCTGCCGTTCATCCTCCGATTCCGATTCAACTATCGGGCGTCACGCAGGGCCATGCGGCCCGGCGCACGCTTCTTCGTGCGGCATGTCACAACCGGCACGGCTGTCTCGTCATGGCGTCGGGGAGCGGTTCCGAACCGGTCCGACATCTCTGGAGACGACATGATGAAAGCCCGCCTCAATCCCTTCGCCGCCGGCCCCGCCATCATGAAGGCGATGCTCACCTTCTCTGAGGCGGTGAGCGCCAGCGCGCTCGAGCACAGCCTGATGGAGCTGGTGAAGATGCGCGCCTCGCAGATCAACGGCTGCGCCTTCTGCATCGACATGCACGCGCGCCGACGCGCAGCAAGGCCGGGGAGCGACCGGAGCGGCTCTACCTGCTCGACGCCTGGCGTGAATCGCCGCTCTACAGCGACCGCGAGCGCGCAGCCCTCGCCTGGACCGAGGGGCTGACGACGCTTGCCGCATCCCATTCGCTCGATCCCATCTATGATGAGCTGGCGCGGCACTTCTCGCCGCAGGAACAGGTCGAACTCACCGTCGCCATCGGCACCATCAATGCCTGGAACAGGATCAATGTCGGATTCCAGACAGTCCACCCCGTCGCCAGGACGGCAGCCTGACCCGGGGCGCGCGGTGCCTGCGACAGGACCGGATGACGGCGCAGCGATGCTGTTCGAACAGCATCGCCCGCGCCTCACCCGCATCGCCTATCGGATGACGGGATCGACGGCAGAGGCCGAGGACATCGTCCAGGAGGCCTATCTGCGCTGGCATGCGAGCGACCGCGGCGCGGTGCGCGCGCCGGCGGCCTTCCTGACGCGTGTCGTCTCGCGCCTCGCCCTGGACGTGCTGAAGTCGGCGCGGGTCCGACGGGAGACCTATCCAGGACCCTGGCTGCCGGAACCCATCATCGTCGAGGAGGAGCCCTGCGAGGACGTCACTCTGACCCTGATGGTCGCGCTGGAGCGGCTGTCGCCGCTGGAGCGCGCCGCCCTTTTTTGCTCCACGACGTCTTTGGCGAAGGCTATGCCGAGGTGGCCGCGACGCTCGGCCGCGACGAGGCGGCATGCAGGCAACTGGCGGCGCGGGCGCGGGAGCACGTGCGGGCGGCGCGGCCGCGCTTTCCGGTAGGGCGGGACAGGGGCATCGCCATCGCTGCGGCCTTCCTCAGCGCCTCCCGCTCCGGCGACGTGAGCGCGCTCAAGGGCCTTCTGACCGCTGACGTGGTGGTGCATTCGGACGGCGGCGGCAAGCGCCCAGCGGCCGGAAAGCCGGTGGTCGGCGCCGATGTGGTGGCGCGGTTCTTCCGCCACTGGGCGGAGGTCTCGGGCTTCCGTCGCCCTGCCGTCCTGCATCTCGGTCTGGTCGACGGCCTGCCGGGCTATGTGACGCGGGAGCCGGACGGTATCCAGGTCACCGCCTTCGTGGTCGAGGGCGACCGGATCGCGGCGATCTACGTCGTCCGCAATCCCGACAAGCTGGAGCGTCTGGCTCACCGCTTCGGGCAGGACTGACTTCGCTGCAATCTGGCGGAAGCAGTGGAAACGTTGGGGCCGAGAGCCGCCATGGCGAGGCAACAGGCAGGTCCTAGTCAGGGGCAACCCCAAGGAGCCCCCCGCCATGACCCGCACCGCCCGCCATCTGCCGTTGATCGCGATCGCTCTCGCCCTCGCGTCGCCCGCTCTCGCCCAGCAGGGCATTCCGCCCTCCGTCCAGCAGGAGATCGACAGGGCGCTGCAGCGGGTTCCCGAGGCCCATCGCCCGGCCATGCCGGGGCGGCCCGCGGCCGGCCAGGCGACTACGCCGGACGTCGACCAGTTGCTCCGGTCGGCCGGCGCTTCCACATCCCGCCGGGTGTCGCTCGGCTTCGTCAACAAGACGCCCTACAAGGCGCTGGTCATCCAGTTCGCTCCGGTCGGCGCGCGGTCGTGGGGCGAGAACCGCCTGCGGCGCGAGATGCTCAACCCGCGCGCCATCATGTCCTGGCCGATCAACAGCACCGAGTGCCGCTACGACGTGCGCATCACCTTCGCGGTGGGCAATGAGTTCGTGCGCCTCGACCACGACTTCTGCGCCCAGGAGCGGATCGAGGTCACGAGCCCCGAACCGACGGCCGCGCCCCTGCCGAGGCGCGACGGCGTCGCCCTGTTCCGGGTCGTGAACCGGTCCAACGAGAAGGTTGCCGTGCTCCGGGTGACGCCGGCCGGCGCCGCGCGGCCGCAGCCCGACCTCCTCGGCATCTGGATGATGGAGCCCGGCGACACCTATACCGGCCGGGTCGCCCGCGGCGGCAACTGCCTCTACGACGTGCGTGTCGGTTTCGACCCCGAGGACACACAGGCCATCACGCTGTCGCGGCAGAACCTCTGCGAGAGCGCCGAGATCGTCATCCCCACCCGCCAGGCGGCGGGGGGCTGACAACGCCGGTCCCACGTCGTCCACAGCCCGCCGCTGCGAGCGGCGGTTGCTGACCACCCCGGGCGTGGCACACGGCCACCTCAAGCGACAACGGAGGCCAGCCGTGGACCGGACCGAGATCACCAAAATTCAGGACTACCTGCGCCGCAAGTTCGGCAACCAGACAATCAAGCTGCAGCCCAACATGCGCCGCAAGGAGATGGTCGAGGTGATGATCGGCGACGAGCAGATCGGCACGCTCTACAAGGATGTCGACGAGGGCGAGACCTCCTACACCGTCACCATCTCCATCCTCGACATCGACCTCGACGAGGAGTGAAGGGCGGCGAACTGCGCCCCCGCGGTTAACCCTGCCTTAAGGAAACGGGGCGCAGGTCTTAACAGAACCCTAACGACGCGCTACCGATTGGGACGAGGGCGGCTTGCCCTCGCGTAGGGTCGGGTTCCGCGTCATGTCCCAGGGCAGCCTTCAGCTTCTCCATTCGCTCGCGCTCGGTTTCGCGATCTCGGGGCTTCTGGTGGCGATCTACCGGGCGCTGGCGGCGAAGCCCGCGAGCTTCCGCCTGCTGCAAGGCGGCGGCGTCATGGCGGTTCTGGCGGTGCCGTTCCTGGCCTTTGCCGCTCCGGCGATCATCGTCCGCAACACGATCCGCGGCCGCCGTATCGAGAACCGCCGCTTCGAGTTCGTCTTCCTCGCGACCCTCATCGCGCTGATGTGGAGCCTGATGTCGGGCCGTGTTCCTGACCATGGTCCTCCACTCGGTCGGGCTCTGGCCCCCGCCCACCTACCTGACATGTCCTGACACGGGCCGGGCGCAGGCTGCTTCCGTCAACACGACGGAGGACGCCATGACGGATCACGTGGATACGGTCGCTGCCATGATTGCGGCGCCGGAGGACGGCCGCCGCGATTTCGACTTCCTGATGGCACCGACTGCGTGCACCACCGGCGCCTCAGGACGCGCCTCTCGGCTGACACGCACTGGGACGAGTTCGGTGGCACCTGCGCCGCCCTGCCGATCCTCGGCGGAGCCGGAAACGTCGACGACAACATCCTGCATCTGCCCGGCGGCAGCTACCGGGCCGCATCGATCCGCGCCTTCGACGCCGCGCGCCGGCAATGGTCGATCTGGTGGCTGGACGGCCGCGACATCGCCATCGGCCAGCCGGTCCACGGCCGCTTCGAGGGCGGTACCGGCGCCTTTCTCGGCGATGACGAACTGCACGGCCGGCCGATCCGCGTGCGCTTCCTGTGGTCCGGTATCTCCGCGCAGGCGGCGCGGTGGGAACAGGCCTTCTCGGGCGACGGCGGCGCCACCTGGGAGACCAACTGGGTGATGGACTTCCGCCGCGCGCCGTAGGGCCGTCGGTCGTTCCGCACCCTTCTCAAGGGCGCGGCGGGCGTGCGATAGCTCGTGCGAGCCAGCAGTGGAGGAATGCATGCCCATCTATGCCATCGACGGAACCTCGCCCCCGTCCTGCCCGAGGGTGACCGCTTTTTCGTCGCCCCCGATGCCCATGTCATCGGTTCGGTGAAGATCGGCGCCGACGTCGGCATCTGGTTCGGTGCGGTGATCCGCGGCGACAACGAGTGGATCGAGATCGGCGAGGGCACCAACATCCAGGAAATGTGCATGCTGCACACCGATCCGGGCTCGCCGATCACCATCGGCGCGGGCTGCACCATCGGTCACAAGGTGATCCTGCATGGCTGCACCATCGGCACCAACACGCTGATCGGGATGGGTTCGACCATCCTCAACAACGCCAGGATCGGCAACAACTGTCTCGTCGGGGCCAATTCCCTCGTCACCGAGGGCAAGGAGTTTCCCGACAACTCGCTGATCGTCGGGTCGCCGGCGCGGGCCGTGCGCACGCTGGACGAAGCGGCCATCGCCCGTCTGAAGGTCTCTGCCGCGCATTACGTGAAGAACGCCCAGCGCTTCAAGGCCGGCCTGACGCCGGTTGGCTGAGGAGTGATCCCTTGAGCGCTCCGACCGTCGATTTCTTCTACGAATTCGCCTCGACCTATTCCTATCCGGCCGCCATGCGGATCGGGGACGTGGCGGCAGCGGCGGGGGTGAGGGTGCGGTGGCGCCCCTTCCTGCTCGGGCCGATCTTCGCCGAAGCCGGATGGACGACATCGCCCTTCAATCTCATCCCCGCCAAGGGCCGCAACATGTGGCGGGAACTGGAGCGGATCACCGAGGCGATGGGCCTGCCGTTCCGAAAGCCCGATCCCTTCCCGCAGAACAGCCTGCTCGCGGCGCGGATCGCGACGGCGCTGCCGGATGACGGCAAGCGGGCCGCCTTTTCCCGCGAGGTCTACCGGCTCGAGTTCGGCGAGGGCCTGTCGATCATGGACCCCGAGGTGCTGGGACGGGCGCTGACCTCAGCCGGCGTCGAGCCGGCAACAGCCATCGTCGCCGCCGGGTCCGAGGACGTGAAGAAGGCCCTGCGCGCCACGACCGAGGAGGCCAAGGCCGCGGGCCTGTTCGGCGCGCCGAGCATCATCACGGCCGACGGCGAGCTCTTCTGGGGCAATGATCGCCTCGAACAGGCGGTGGAATGGGCGGCGAGGGCGGCGCGCCTCAGGCAGAACTGGACAAGCTTGAGAAGTGACGGCCGGCCCTCGTTCTGAGGTGCCGGCCGTCTGTTCGCGAACCCGGTCTGGGGACGGGGAGGGGTGGGACGTGACCGAGAGCGCGAAATTCGTTGTGACTAGCGGGTGGCGACGGCGGCGGGCGCGGTGCCCGGGCCGACGGTCACCCACTGGTTGGGATCATGGGCCGCCTGACGCTTGATGAAGCGGTAGCCGGTCTGGTGCCAGGCGCGGATGTCGTTGGTCTCGTTGTCGAGGACGTATTCGCCGCGATCGGTGCGGACGGTGAGGATTGCGTGGCCGTCGCCCTGGCGGTCGCGGACCACCGTGATCAGCAGGGCGCTGGCGGGAAGTCCGGCCTCGATCAGCAGCTTCTTCTTCAGAAGCACGTAGTCCTCGCAGTCGCCACGACCGGAGGTCGGATAGGTCCAGACCTCGTCGCGACCATACTGGTCGAGGTCCGTCATCGGCTCGATGGCGGTGTTCACGTGAGCGTTGATGCGCACCAAGGTCGCCCAGCTGTTGCGATCGGCGCGGATCATCTCGGCCCGCATCGGCGAAACGCGGCACTCCGCCGGATTGTCGCGGCAGAACTGGCGCCAGCCGATCGGCGCCGAGGTGGCGCCCTGTTCGCTGAGGAAGGCCAGGCGGTCGTTGGCCGACGCGACGCCTCCCGATATCGCGACGACTGCGGCGATGGCCAGCGCACCGAGCGCCGCCCTGCCTGTCGTCCATCCCCTCTGCCAGGTCGCAAGACCCTTCATGACGTGTCCCTCCGTCGATGGCCGGACACTGGCAGGCCGGTTTTGCGGCGGGCTGAAATCGATCGGTGAAAGGCGAGGGTTTCCGTCAGAAATCGTTGAGTTTAACGCGGTGTGGATTCACCCAGAGAATTCACGATGCGATTCAGCCGTCAGCGGCAACATGCTGAATTCGCAGCGGTCTCCGGCATGCAGAGGTCCCTCGGGGGGCGTCTCCGGCTTAACGAACGGTCGTCCGGGCCGGGACCATGGTGAACGCCGCGGCCTGTGGACGAGCGGCGCCATTTACCCGCGCTTCAGCACGACGCCACATGGCATCGCGCGACGTCAGCGAAAGGCGGCCGAATTGTCGTTGGGGAAGGCCAGGGAGGGCTGGCGCGCAGGAGACGTCAGCGCGGAATGGCCACCGGCTCGGCGTCCGGCTTCAGGTCGGCGCCGAGTTCCTCGCCGAGGGCGAGAATGGTCTCGAGCGGCTGCTGTCCCGAGAACTCGATGGCGACGCCCCGTTCCAGGACACGGACCACACGCGCCATGGTGCGCGAGATCTGCACGACATCGCCGGGCTTGAGATCGTCGACGCCGCCGATGGCCGCGCCCGACAGCGAGATGTCGAGGACGCGGACGGGCACCTTCACGCCGAGCGGGGTGGTGATCGTGGTGAAGGGATTGCGCGGAATGACGCGCTCGTGCCGGCGGTCCTCCGGCAGGCCCAGGATCTGGCGGTTCGCCAGCCAGGTCAACTGGTCGGCGAGCTTGTCACGCTTCCTGAGCGAGGCCTCGATGGTCATCGAGAAGCCGGTCTCCGTGACGCGGACGATCATGCCCTCGATACGACCGATGTGATCGAGATAGGCGATGACCCTCTCGCCCAGCTTGCCGACGACGGGGGCGACGATAGCGGCCCCACCGGGCGACATGTCGATGACCTGGCAGGGAAACTCACGCCGGTCGGACAGCATGAAGCGCCCGAGCACGTCCACCCGCACGCGCTGGAAGCGACGGTTCTCCTCGGACGATGGAGCGGACAGGACTTTCGCGAGCGCTGACATCTGCGACGGGATTCGAGGGCGACGTCGCAAAGATTAACGGCGGAGCGTTAACGCAGTCTTGCCCGAAATCGTTCTCAGGTCACATTGCCGCCCTGAATGAGACGCAGGGCAGGCCGACTGGCGAAGGGGCGCGAGCCTGGCTGAAGGGTTGTTTCAGCCGCGACGACATCGGCCCCTGACCAGTTCGGCCAGAGAAGCCGGACGGTGTCGACCGCGATGACGTGAACCGGATCGCGACCGACCCAATAGGGCGTTTCCCGGGCAATCAGGCAGCCGAGCATCCGCGCACCGATGCGGCCTCGATGGGAGAGAGGCAGCACCGTCATCTCCAGGGCCATGGTCCGTCCGGCCGTGCTTGTGCCGGTCAGAGCCATGAACAGGCCCGCATTGGCACCGAGAGCGTCGCGCAGGCCGCGGATGGCGGTCGGGCGATCGTCTTCGCGGAACAGGTCGAGGAAGCCCGCCCCCTTCATTTCCCGGCCGAACAGCGCGCAGATGCGCGATCCCGCGAGACGATAGGGGAGGGAACCGTCGCCATCGCCCTCCAGGATGAAGGTATCCCCGAGGATCGGCGCGATGTCGCGCGGGTCGACGTCGGTGCGGTCAGGGGCCGGGCGCCCTGCGCGCAGCTTGTCCCAGTAGGTGAAGAGGGTGCTGCTCTCGGCGTCGTTCATGATCTGCCTCGTCTGTGCCGATCCGGGACGGAAGGGGACCGTCGCCTCGGTTCTGCACGGGGAGGAGCACCGGCCATGCCAGCGGCCGTCGGAGCTGGCAGGGTTAAGGATCGGTTTCGCCGTTAGGGTTAAGGAAGGCTTTCGATTGCGGTGGGCAGTGGCGCCGTGGTTGGGTCACGGTGTTCCACGAATTCGGAAGGCGGGAGCTGACTCCCCCGCCGACCGCTCGACTTTCAGGCATTCTCCTGGGGACATGAGGAGATGGAGACGTGACATTGCGGGAGTGGTTCGCCACTCCCCACGTTCCCGCCGGGGGAGATCGCAAGATCTCCCCCTTTTTTTGTCCTGATTCCGGTCGCAACGCGCGGGACCGCGGCCAGTCCTGCCGGCAGCCCTCGACTCCGGACCCGCCTTGGCTCTAGTGAAGCCGTCCTCGTCGTCCCGAAGCAGCAGCCCCACGCCTTGTCCGAGCGCGAACCGATCCTCAACGTTCCCGGCGTCGTCACCCTGCTGTGCGGCGCGATGATCGCCATCCACGCGATCCGGGAATTCGTCCTCGGGGAGGACCGCGACCGCGAGATTCTGCTGACCTTCGCCTTCATCCCGTCGCGGTTCGAGCGGTCGCTTGCCGGATCCTGGGGCTTTCCGGGAGGCGCGGCCGCAGATGTCTGGACCTTCGTCACCTATGCCTTCCTCCATGCAGACTGGACCCATCTCGGCGTCAACGTCCTGTGGTTCCTGGTCTTCGGTTCTGCCGTGGCGCGACGCTTCGGTGCTGCCCGCAGCCTCCTGTTCTTCGCCGCGACCGCGGCGGCCGGGGCGCTCGGCCATCTGGCGGCGGTCGGCACGCAGTTCATCCCGGTGATCGGCGCCTCTGCCGCGGTCTCCGGCTTCACCGCGGCCGCCCTGCGTTTCGTCTTCCAGATGGGCGGGCCGCTCGGTGCCATGCGCCAGACGGGGGAGGAGGCCTACCGCATGCCGGCGCTCGGGCTTGCCGCGATGCTGCGCAACGGCCCGGTGATGGGGATGGTGGTGGTCTGGATTGCCGTCAACGTCGCTTTCGGCGCCATCAACCTGCCCATGCCCGGTTTCGAGGGACAGATCGCCTGGCAGGCGCACCTCGCGGGCTTTGCCGCCGGGCTGCTGCTGTTCCGCTTTTTCGACCCGGTTCCGCGCGACTGAGCACCATTTTGCAGCGCACTGCGGCTGCCTTGTCTTCGCCCGAAGCTGTGCCAATACTTGTCTTCCGGGTGACCGGGGCATGACTGGCGGGGCGCACCCGTTCGGGGCGTCCCTCCGCGACCGGAGGCGCAGATCATGAACGTGAAGAGCATCCTCGATGCCAAGGGCCGGGCTGTGGCGACGATCGCCGCGGACGCGACCCTGGCTGATGCGGCCCATCTCCTCGCCGAGAAGCGGATTGGCGCCGTGGTCGTCACCGGGCCGGGATATTCCGTGGCCGGCATCCTGTCCGAGCGCGACATCGTCCGGTCGCTGTCGGAACGCGGTGCCACCTCGCTCGACCGCTCGGTCGGCGACACGATGACGAAGAAGGTCATCACCTGCACAGAGGCCGATTCCCTCGGGCAACTGATGGAGAGCATGACGGAGGGCAAGTTCCGCCACCTGCCGGTGGTGGAGGGCGGTCGCCTCGTCGGCATCATTTCCATCGGCGACGTGGTGAAGTGGCGCCTTGCCGAGATCGAGAGCGAACACGACGCGCTGAAGAACTACGTCATGAACGCCTGACGGCGTCAGGCCACGGCCTTCAGGGCTTCTGCGAGGTCGGGCAGCACGCGCTCGGCGGCTTCCTCGCCGAGCGCGATGGCTTCGGCCGCGCGGTGAAACTCGAACAGGCCGATGCGCGACAGGCGCGGCCCGATGAGGACGTTCGGCGGGTCGCCGGCGAGGCGCTGGCGGGCGATGCGTTCCTGGGTGGCGTTGAAGGCCTTGGCCATCACGGTCGGGATACCGGGCGCCCTCGCCACCGCGATGCGCGGATCGACCAGCCCCGGCTCGGTGTCGAGCGACATTCCGGCCCGCAGCGGCCGTGACAGGGCGCGCCCGATGCCGCGTCCCAGACCCCGCCCGATGCCTTTGCCGAGATTGACCACGGCGCTGACGCGCGGCCGCTTCTCGACCAGCGGCAGCGCCTCGTCCTCCGGGCTGGTGCCGTGATCCTGGATGACGGTCGCTCGTCCCAGCGCGTCGGCATTGAGGCTGACGGCGATGACGAGCCTTGCGCCGAGGGCGCGGGTGACCGAGACGGGGACGGGGTTCGACAGGGCACCGTCCATCAGCCAGCGGCCGCCGACGCGCACCGGCGGCAGGATGCCGGGGAGGGCGTAGGAGGCCCTGAGCGCTGTCAGCAGGCGACCCCGCGTCAACCAGATCTCGTGACCCGTGCCGATCTCGGTGGAGACGGCTGCAAAGCCGATGGGCAGGTCCTCGATCCGCGTCTCGCCGATCTCGCGCTCCAGCAATTGCGCGAGGCGCGAGCCGCCCATCAATCCGCCGCCCGAAATGGCGATGTCGACGAGGGAGATGACGTCGCGGCGCTTGAGCGACAGCGCCCAGTCCGCGAAGGCGTCGAGCTTGCCGGCAGCGTGGAGGCCGCCGACCGCCGCGCCGATGGAGGTCCCCGCAATGACGTCGGGCTCGTAGCCGGCACGGATCAGGGTCCGGATGACGCCGACATGGGCGAGGCCGCGCGCGGCGCCGCCGCCGAGCGCGAGGCCGATCACCGGGCGCGGCGGTGCCGCCGGCTGGCCGAAATCAGCGGGTTCGCGGTCCTCGCGGCGTCGGCGTCGGAAGGTCAGCATGGGTCAGCCGAAGGCCGGGCGCAGCCGCTCGGCGTCGCGCGGCTCGAGGCGTACCGTCTCGATCGGGTAGCCGGTGGGGATCGCCCTGTAGAAGCAGGTGCGGCGGCCCGTGTGGCAGGAGCCGCCGTCGCCGCCGACGGTCACCTTCAGCCAGACGGCGTCCTGATCACAGTCGATCCGCAGTTCCTGCACCGTCTGGATCTGCCCGGAGGTGTCGCCCTTGTGCCAGAGCGCCTGGCGCGAGCGCGACCAGTAGTGCGCCTCGCCGGTCTCGATGGTCAGGCGCAGGGCCTCCGCGTTCATGTGGGCGACCATGAGCAGGTCCCCCGTTCGCGCATCGCTGGTCACCGCGGTGATGAGGCCGTCGGCGCCGAAGCGGGGAAGAAGGCGGTCGCCCTCCTCGACATCGGCCTTGGAAGGTGACGCAGGGGCTTGCGGGGCGCAGTCGGCACACATGGTTCGGGTCCGGTCCGGTGACGGGCAGTGATCTCTGTCAAGACTTCTAACCCGGGCCTGTGGAGAAGCCCAAGGTCTTCCTCCCGGGGGAAGTGGCCGGCCACCGCCACGTCAAGGTTAACGCTTTCTTCCGCTCGTCTGCCTCCCGGAGGGCGATGTAGTGTCCGCCTCCTGATCCCCCCGGAGAACGATATGAGCGAGCAGCGAGAGCTCTTCTCGACGTCCGTCCTGTCGGACCAAGCCGAACTCAAGGCCCATGCCGCCCTCTATGCCGCCCGCGAGCAGGCGGCCCAGCCGGCCGCGGAGGAGCCCGCCATCGTCACGGCGCAACCGCGCGTCATCCCGCAGGGAGGCGCCGCAGTGGCCAGGGCGCTGCGCGAGAAGCTGGTGGCCGAGCACAGGGCCGTCGTGGTCGAGGCGGCCGCGCGCTTCGGCCGGCGCGAGGCCGGCGACATCCCGCCCCGGTCCATCCTCAGGTTCCGCCTGAGCGACCTGCCGAAGCTGGTGCGGCCGACGAGGGATCCTGAGCCGCCGGCAGGGCAGGGCTGACCGGCACCGCCGCGGCGAGGGCGAGGAACCGTCGCCGGATGTCTGCAGCATAGGGGTTCAGCTGCTCGATCGCCTGGAGCACGCCCGGCGCGTCGTTTTTCACCATGCCGATCGCCTCCATCAGGAGGTCGAAGCTGCGCGTCGTGATGCGGGTCGGCAGAGGCTCGAGGCCGACAAGTGCCCTCGCGACGAGATGCGTCACGCCCTGGGCGATGGCGGCTTCGCGGTCATGCTCTTCAGGCGAGGTCACGAAGATGCGCAATCCGAACGCCCGGCGCAGGAAGGCCGCCACCCGCCGGCCGTCATCCCCGCGCACCGGACAGACCGCGATCTTCAGCCCGGCGATGCCGTTGCGACCGCTCTCCGGTCCGAACAGCGGATGGGTCGCGACGATCCGCACGTCGGCCGGCAGGCGGTCGCGCATCAGCGTCGCCGGCAGCACCTTGACCGAACCGACGTCGAGAACCAGCGTTCCCGGGCGAACATGTGGCCTTGCTGCGTCGAGGGTCTCGGCGAGCCGGGCTACTGGAACCGCGAGAATCAGGATCGGGCAGGACGCCACCGTGGCCAGCGACACCATTCGCACCCCGTCCACCGCCGGGACGGGCGACGGATCGTAGGCGACGAGGTCGAAATGGCGGCGCAGATGGGTGGCCATGAATCGGCCGAAGGCACCGAAGCCGAGGATGCCGAGGCGTGGGCGGAGCGGGAAGGGCGTTGTCGTGTCCATGGCAGTGTCTCTAGGTTGGGCTGTCGCCAGAGGGGCTGCCGATGAGGACCGCTGGCGTGGCAGCGGTCGAAAAAATGACGAAACGTCCCGCTGTTATGTGAGCGGGGCGTAATAGGGGCGGGCGATGGTGCGGGCCGTCGTCATGAACGGTCTCGTAGGCGCCCTTGGCCGGGGGTGTCAATCCGTGACGCCTCCGGCGATACCATTGCGGCGCGAAACGGCCTGATGCTAAGACGCCCCCTTCATTCTCTCTCGTTCCACCGGGTGACTTCCGCATGTCCGTCGACCAGGCGACCGTCAGGCGTATTGCGCATCTCGCGCGCATCGCCGTGACCGAAGAGGAGGTGCCGCACCTCCAGGGCGAATTGAACGCCATCCTCGCCTTCGTCGAGCAGCTCAACGAGGTCGACGTGTCCAATGTCGAGCCGATGACCTCGGTGACGCCGATGGCCATGAAGAAGCGCCAGGACGTGGTGACGGACGGCGGCATCCCCGACCAGATCGTCGCCAACGCGCCCGAGCACGAGGGCCATTTCTTCGCCGTGCCGAAGGTCGTGGAGTAAGCGATGAGCGACCTGACGCAGCTGACGATCGCCGAGGCCCATGACGGCCTCTCGAAGAAGACATTTTCCGCCACCGAGCTGGCGCGCGCCTACCTCGTGGCCATGGAGAAGGGCCGCAAGCTCAACGCCTATGTGCTTGAGACGCCGGAGAAGGCGCTGGAGATGGCGGCCGCCTCGGACGCGCGCATCGCGAAGGGCGAGATCGGGCCGCTCGAGGGCATTCCGCTTGGTGTGAAGGATCTCTTCTGCACCAAGGGCGCGCGCACGACCGGCTTGCTCGACACATCCTCGGCAATTTCGTGCCGACCTACGAGTCGACCGTCACCAGCCAATCTCTGGCGCGACGGCGCCGTGATGCTCGGCAAGCTCAACAACGACGAGTTCGCCATGGGCTCGTCGAACGAGACGAGCTGCTTCGGCGGCGTCGAGATCCGTGGCGCGCGAGTGGGTGACAACCGCAAGCTGGTGCCCGGCGGCTCGTCGGGCGGCTCGGCGGCCGTGGTCGCGGCCTACATCGGTGCCGGGCAGCCACGGGGACCGACACCGGCGGCTCGATCCGCCAGCCGGCGGCGTTCTGCGGCATCGTCGGCATCAAGCCGACCTATGGCCGCTGCTCGCGCTGGGGCATCGTCGCCTTCGCGCTCCTCGCTCGACCAGGCCGGGCCCGATCGCCCGCGACGGTCGAGGACAGCGCCGATGCTGCTGCAGGGCATGCGCCGGCCACGATCGCCAAGGATTCGGCGCTGCGTCGCCGCGCGGTGCCCGACTTCGCCGCGGCGGTCGCGCAACGTCGACATCAAGGGCCTGCGCGTCGGCATTCCGAAGGAATACCGGGTCGACGGCACGGCCGCAGAGATCGTGGCAGCTCTGGGACAAGGGCACTCGAGATGCTGCGAGGCCGCGGGCGCGGTACATCGATCGAGGTGTCGCTGCCGCACACCAAATACGCCCTTCCGGCCTACTACATCGTGGCGCCGGCGGAGGCCTCGTCGAACCTGGCGCGCTATGACGGCGTGCGCTTCGGCCTGCGCGATGCCCGGCAAGGACCTCGATCGACATGTACGAGAAGACGCGCGCCGCGGGTTTCGGCAAGGAGGTGCAAGCGGCGCATCATGATCGGGACCTACGTGCTGTCGGCCGGCTACTACGATGCCTACTACGTGCGCGCGCAGAAGCTGCGCACGCTCATCAAGCAGGATTTCGAGCAGGCCTATGCCTCGGGCGTCGACGCCATCCTGACGCCGGCGACCCCGTCGGCCGCCTTCGGCATCGGCGAGAAGGGCTCTGCCGATCCGGTCGAGATGTATCTCCAGGACGTCTTCACGGTGACGGTGAACATGGCGGGCCTGCCGGGCATCGCCGTTCCTGCCGGGCTCGACCCGCAAGGGTTGCCGCTCGGCCTGCAACTCATTGGCCGCGCCTTCGACGAGGAGACGCTGTTCTCGGTGGCCAGCGTCATCGAGAAGGCCAAGGGCCGCTTCCCGGTCTCGGACCGCTGGTGGGGCTGATGCCATGCTCACCGCCCGGGCCGTCGCCATTGCCGCGCTGACGGTCTTCGGGTGGGTGCTGTGGGGGCTCGCCGCCCTGATGGCGGTCTATGTGGCCCTCGCCGGTGGTCGGGCGACCCTGCCTTCAAGCTCGCCTATCTCGGAGCCTTCGGGATCGCCGCCCTCGTCGGAGGTCTCGCCTGCCGGCGTTTCGCGCGGCGGATCGCTTCGGATCCGCGATGAGGCCGGAGCGAGGGGCTCCATCCCTCCGAAACGGACGTCGCTCAACGGTAACTTAAGGCTCGTCAGGGATTGTTGCGCGGTCTGGTCTGGTCCGCGGAGCGCCCATGTCGTCGGTTCATCCTTCCCTCGACCTGCCGGCCGGGCACGGCGCTGCCGCACGCATGGTCGCGCTGCCGCTCTTCGCGCTCGCGATCTTCGTCTCCGCCTTCCTGCTCTTTTCGGTCCAGCCACTGTTCACAAAAATGGTGCTGCCCGTCCTCGGCGGCACGCCGGCGGTCTGGTCCGTGGCAATGGTCTTCTTCCAGGGCGTGCTGCTGGCCGGCTACGGCTATGCGCATCTGCTGAACCGGCTGTTCGATCCGCGTCGCGCCATCCTCGTCCACCTCGCCATGATGGCCGCCGTCTTCGTGGTGGCGCTGCCGATCGCGCTGGCGCCGGGCTGGGGGCGTCCGCCGGCCGAGGGAGAGGCGCTCTGGCTCATCGGACTGTTCGCAGCCTCCGTCGGGCTTCCATTCTTCGCCATCGCCGGCAATGGGCCGCTGCTGCAGGCCTGGTTCGCCCGCACCGGCCACCGCGACGCCGCCGACCCTATTTTCTCTATGGCGCCTCCAATCTCGGCTCCTTCCTGGCGCTGTTGTCCTATCCCTTCGTGATCGAGCCGCTGCTGCCGCTGAAGACCCAGTCGGTCGTCTGGGCCGGCGGCTTCGCGGTTCTCGGCGGGCTGATCACCCTGGCCGGCCTCGTGCTTGCGAGGACGGTGCGGTCCGAGGCCGGGTCCGTCCGGACGGCCCATGCCGCAACGCCGGTGGCCTGGGCCGATCGTCTGTCATGGATTGGCCTTGCGGCGGTGCCCTCGGGCCTGCTGGTCGCGCTGACGGCACATCTCTCCACCGACGTCGCCGCGGTGCCGCTACTCTGGGTGCTGCCGCTGGCGCTGTTCCTGCTCACCTTCGTGCTGGCCTTCCGCGACGGGGGTGCCGGGTTGCACCGGATCATGGTGGCGGTCCAGCCGCTCCTGCTCGTCGGCGTCATCTTCGCCATGGTGCTGAGCGCCAAGGTGCCCTGGCCGCTGGCGGCGGCGCTGCATGTCGGCTTCTTCTTCGTCGCCACCATGGTCTGCCATGGCGAGCTCTACCGCCGTCGCCCGGCTGCGGCCCATCTGACCGAGTTCTACGTCATGCTGTCGGTGGGCGGCGTCATCGGCGGCATCTTCGCCAGTCTCGCCGCCCCCGTGCTGTTCAGCACCATCCTCGAATATCCCATCCTCGTGGTCGCCGCCGTCCTCTGCCGGCCGGGCATGGGCGAGGCGCTGGCCCGGCTCGGCTGGCCGCGTATCGCCATCGGTCTTGCCCTGCTCGCCGGCCTCGTGGTGGCCCAGGCCGCGTCCGGCGTCACCTTCAAGGCACTGCCCGTCATCGTCTACCTGCTGGTCATCTGCCTCGTCGCGGCGACCGTGCTGCTCGGGCGGGAAAAGCCGCTCATGCTGCTGGCCGGAGCTCTCGTCTTCTTCGCGGTGAGCCAGGCGCCGGTCATGCCGGCCGGCACCATTGCCCGCGAGCGGTCGTTCTTCGCCGTCCACGAGGTGCAGGAGACCGCCAACGGCCAGGGGCGCCTGCTGGTCCACGGCGTCACGGTGCATGGCGCCGAGCGCGTGCGCCATCCCGACGGCTCGCTGATCGAGGGTCGGCCGGAGCCGGCGAGCTACTACCATCGCGGCGGACCCTTCGCCGAGGCGATCCACGCCGTCCGCGCCGCCCATGGCGGCCGCCCGCTGAAGGTTGCCGCCATCGGCCTCGGCGTCGGCTCGCTCGCCTGCTACAGCCAACCGGGAGATGCCTGGACGTTCCTGGAGATCGATCCGGTCGTGGTTCGCCTGGCGCGCGACAACAGGCTCTTCGCCTCGCTGACCCGCTGCGCGCCGGATGCGCCGGTGGTCATCGGCGACGGACGCCTGACCCTCGCCGACCAGGCGGGACGCTTCGATCTCATCATCCTCGACGCCTTCTCCTCGGATGCGATCCCCGTCCATCTGCTGACGCGGGAGGCCTTCGCCGGCTATCTCGACAAGCTCGCGCCGGAAGGAGCGCTCGTCGTCCACATCACCAACCGCAACATGGATCTGAGGCCGGTGGTCGCCGCGGCTGCCGCATCGCATGGCCTTACCGGCGGAGTGCGCCATATCGTGGCGGAGGGCAGCGGCATCCGCGAGACGCTGACCGGCACCTCGATGGTGGCGATGGCGGCGCGTGACGCCCGGGCGCTCGGACCGGCGGGTCAATCGCCCGACTGGCGGCCGCTGGCCGTGCCCGCGGGCTTCCGCGGCTGGACGGACGACTATTCAAACATCATCGACCCGATCATGCGGCGCTTCCGCCAGCCCTGAGGGCAAGCGGCGTCCGCATTCGCGCAGACGCCGCCGCGGGCCGCTGCGACGGGAGGCGCGGCTGGCGGCCCTTGGGGGTGGGGGGGTATCCACCCGTGCGGGATACGCCCGAGGCCGCCCGGCGGATGCCGGGCCTGCAGAAAAACCGCGGATGAGCGACAGCCTGTCGCATCCAAATCCCGCGCTGTCGTGTAGAAGCGATGACTGCATGGTTCGGGAGGCTCCATGGCGTCGGTCACCGTCGATCTCAAGGACGCCCTCGCGCGCTGCGCCGGTGGCGACAGGACAGCGCTGAGGATGATCTACGACAGCGAGTGCGCATCGATGATCGGCGTCGCCGTTCGCATCGTGAAACGGCGCGAACTCGCCGAGGAGGTCGTGCAGGAGGCCTTCGTCAGGATCTGGCGCAACGCCCATCGCTACGATCCCGACCTCGGGCCGCCCAAGGCGTGGATCTATGCGATCGTCCGCAACCAGGCGATCAATACGCTGCGCAGCGGCCGGCGCGAGGATCTCGTCGACGAGGTGCCCGAGGACGCGGGCTCGGCGGTGGAGGCCTACACGGCCGCCGAGCGCCTGCCCGACGGAAATGCGCTGCGGCGCTGCCTGGAGGGTCTCGAGGTCCGGCGCCGCACCAGCCTGCTGATGGCCTATGTCGATGGTTTCTCCCATGGCGAGATCGCCGGTCGTCTCGGGCTGCCACTCGGCACGGTGAAGGCGTGGATCCGCCGTTCGCTCCTCGCACTGCGGGAGTGCATGGGATGACCGAGGATCTGATCGCCACGGCCGGGGAATATGTCGCGGGGCTGATGACCCCCGAGGAGCAGGAGGCCTTCGAGCGGCGGATCGCGACCGATCAGGAGGCGCGCCGCGCCGTCGCCGACTGGCGGCAGCGTCTTCTCGTCCTCGATGAGACGGCGCAACCGGTCGCGCCCTCCGATGCCCTGTGGCCGCGGATCGAGGCGGCAGTCGGCGCGAAGCGCCCTGTCGCAGAAGCAGGGCCAGGCGTCTTCTCCCGCATCTGGCGGGACGTCGCGGCCCTGCGCTGGGCGTCCCTTGCGAGTGCGGCCGCCGCCCTTGTGCTCGCCGTTCTGCTGGTGGTGCAGCCCTCCGGCCGCAGCGACCGGCCGACAGTGGTCGCCGTGCTGAACGCCCCCAACACCAGCGAGGCGGGCGCCATCGTCGAGGCCTTTGCCGACGGGCGGGTGAGGGTGGTGCCGCTGCGCGCCATTCCGGTACCCGAGGGCCGCACCCTGCAGGTCTGGACGCTGTGGGACCGGCAGGTCGGCCCGCGCTCGGTCGGTCTCATGCCGCGGGCGGAGGCGCGTGACTATGCGACCTCCGGCATGCCGCGCCCGGTGGACCAGCAGCTCTATGAGATCACCCTGGAACCGGCTGGCGGCTCGCCGACAGGGCGGCCGACAGGCCCGATCCTCTATGTCGGTCGGGGGTCGACGCCGCTGTGAGCTTCGCCGGGCTGCCGGCAACGGACAGCCGGCAGTCGACCCGCCCACCGTTCGACTGCCTATTGCCGATGGCCGTCCCCATGGGCTACCCAAGCGCATCTCATTCACCGCCGGGCCTACCCATGACCGCTCATGCCAATCCGAAGAACCTCATTCCCGGCGCCACCGGCGACTGGGAGGTGGTGATCGGCCTCGAGGTCCATGCGCAGGTGGCGTCCAGCTCGAAGCTGTTCTCGGGGCGGCTCGTCGGCTTCGGTGCGCCGGAGAACAGCCAGGTGAGCCTCGTCGACGCGGCGATGCCGGGCATGCTGCCTGTGATCAACGAGGAATGCGTGCGCGCAGGCGGTGCCGCACCGGGCTCGGCCTCAAGGCGCAGATCAACCATGCGCTCGGTCGTTCGACCGCAAGAACTACTTCTATCCGGACCTGCCGCAGGGCTACCAGATCAGCCAGTACAAGCAGCCCGATCGTCGGCGAGGGCGAGGTCATCGTCGACCTGTCGACGGCCGAGCCGCTTCAAGCGTCGGCATCGAGCGCCTGCATCTCGAGCAGGATGCCGGCAAGTCGATCCACGACCAGCACCCGACGCATGTCCTATGTCGACCTCAACCGCTCGGGCGTGGCGCTGATGGAGATCGTCTCCAAGCCCGACATGCGCTCCGCCGACGAGGCCAAGGCCTATGTGACGAAGCTGCGCACGATCCTGCGCTATCTCGGCACCTGCGACGGCGACATGGAGAAGGGCAACCTGCGCGCCGACGTGAACGTCTCGGTGCGCAAGCCCGGCGATGCCTTCGGCACGCGCTGCGAGATCAAGAACGTCAACTCAATCCGCTTCATCGGCCAGGCCATCGACGTACGAGGCGCGCCGCCAGATCGGCATCATCGAGGATGGCGGCACCATCGACCAGGAAACGCGGCTCTACGACCGCGGCCAAGGGCGAGACGCGCTCCATGCGCTCCAAGGAAGAAGCGCACGACTACCGCTACTTCCCCGATCCCGACCTGCTGCCGCTCGAATTCGAGCCAGGCCTGGGTGGACGACCTCAAGCCGCACCTGCCGGAGCTGCCCGACGCCAAGAAGGCGCGCGCTTCGTCAAGGACTTGGCCTGATCGCCCTATGACGCCACCGTGCTCGTCGCCGAGCAGCGAGAGCGCCGACTATCTTCGAGGCGGTGGCCAAGGGCCGCGACGGCAAGAGCGCGGCGAACTGGGTCATCAACGAGCTGTTCGGCCGCCTGAACAAGGAGGGCCAGGACATCGCCGACTCGCCCGGTGTCGCCCGCGCAGATCGGCGGCATCGTCGACCTGATCCAGGCCGACGCCATCTCCGGCAAGATCGCCAAGGACCTGTTCGAGATCGTCTGGACCGAGGGCGGCGAGCCCGCGCGCGATCGTCGAGGCGCGCGGCATGAAGCAGGTGACCGATACCGGCGCCATCGAGAAGGCCATCGACGAGGTCATCGCCGCCAATCCCGACAAGGTCGAGCAGGCGAAGGCCAAGCCGACCATGCTCGGCTGGTTCGTCGGCCAGGTCATGAAGGCTTCCGGCGGCAAGGCCAATCCGGGCGCCGTCAACGAGATGCTGAAGACCAAGCTCGGGATCTGAGGCTGACCATGGCGGCGCTGCTTATCCGGCGCGTCACGCCGCAAGACCTCGACGCCGTCCGCCGGGTCCTCGTCGAGACCTGGCACGCCACCTATGACGCGGTTCTCGGCGCCGAACGCGTCGCCGAGATCACGGGGACCTGGCACAGCGTGGGAAACCTCGCCGCGCAGGTCGACCGGCCGGCGGAAGTGTTTCTCCTCGCCGAGGCGGGCGATGCGATCGTCGCCACCGCCTCCGTCGTGCGGCAGGCGGAAGGTGCCAGGCTCGGGCGGCTCTATGTGCTTCCGACTTTCCAGGGGCAGGGGATCGGGCGAGCGCTGATGGACGAGGCCCTGCGGCTCGCCGGCGATCCAGACCCCGTCATCCTCGAGGTCGAGCCGACCAATGCGCCGGCGATCCGGTTCTACGAGATGGCCGGTTTCCGCATCATCGACCGGACCGGTGCCTGTGGCGCGCCGGGTTCCGGGGTTGCGGCCCTGGTGATGGAACGCCGCCGGGGCACCGGCTGATGGCGAGCCCCTGGACGTCGAACATCGACCGCGATCCCCGCTATCGTGGCGCCGAGGAGATCGTCGTTGCAGCCGGCTATCAGGTCACGGTCGGGGAGGGCGTCATCGCCGTCGCCCATGAGGAGACCGGCGAGAACCGTCGCTTCCGCTCCCGCAAGGAGTTCCTGGGCTTCGCCGAGGCGCTCGCGACGGGCGAGCCGCCGCCACCGACGCGGCGCAGCGCCGGCATCCGCAACGGGCCGGGCTTCGGCGAGCGGGCGGGGCGCGCTTCCGCACCGCGCCCGGACGAGCCCGGCGTGGAGACCGACGTCGCCAGACTCCAGGCTCTCTGCCGGGCACTGACGATCGAGCGCGACGCCTGGAAGGCGAAGGCCGAGGCGCGCTCGGCGAGCGATGCCGTGGAACCGGGCGACAATGGGGACAGATACCGCGCGCTGAAGAAGTTCATCGCCCGCGAGTTCCATCCCGACCAGGTCCGCGCCGACGGCATCGAGCGGCTGGTCCGCACGGAGGTGTTCAAGACGATCTGGGCCCAGATCGAGGCACTGGAGCGCACCGGCCGCGCTTGACGCCGGTTTGCTGCACGCTCCTTGCTTGACCTAGCCCGAAGCATCGCCGGCAAGGAAAGCCCCGTGATCCTGCGCAACACTCCGCCGACCCCCGCCCGGCTCGCCGCCGCCGCCATCGCCACCGCCGGCGTGGTGCTGGCGGCGACCTTCGCGTTCAGGACCTTCTCGCTGCCGTTGCTGCTGGCCTCCATCGGCGGATCCGCGGTCATCGTCTTCGGCATGCCCGACAGCCGCATGGCGCGCCCCCGCAGTCTCTATGGCGGCCATGCGATCGGTCTCGCCGCCGGCTTCCTGGCGGTGCTGATGGGCCGCAGCGACTACGCCGTGGCCGCAGCGGTGGCCCTGGCCCTGGTCGCCATGCTTCTCACCGAGACGGTTCATTCGCCCGCCGGCGCCGATCCGATCATCGTCGCAACCAGCGGGGTGGGCTGGGAAATCCTGGTCGTGGCCGCAGGGTTGCTCATCCTGGCAGACGGCCTCGGACGATTGATTGCCTGGTGGTTCGGCGATCCTGCCCGCTGAATGGCAGCAACGCAGTTCCCCCCACTTGCATCAGTGCTGCAATGCCGTCTTCCATGCGCCTCCGTCAGGGAGGACGAACATGACGAAGCGCTTCACACTCAACGGTTTCTGGCTGTCGGGACCGACCTACAAGGTCGGCCTCATGCTCAGCCTCTGCGGCGAGGATTTCGCCTACAACTCGATCAACCTCAGGGCCGGCGAGCACAAGACGCCTGCCTTCCTCGCCAAGAACCGCTTCGGCCAGGTGCCGGTGCTGGAGGACGCGAAGACCGGCCTTGCGCTCTGCCAGTCTGCGGCGATCCTCGAGCATCTCGCGGCCGAGCTCGGCAAGTTCAAGGGCGATGGCGCCGGCGATCTGGCGCGCGCCCGCGAGTGGATGTTCTGGGACTTCGACCGGCTCGCCGGCCCGATCTACCGCTCGCGCGCCCAGCGCTTCGGCATCCGCAACTTCACCCAGGCCATCATGGAAATGTACTGGGCCGAGGGCAACATGGCCCTGAAGGTCCTGGACGAAGCGCTGGCGAAGTCGGACTGGCTGGCGGGTTCGCAGCCGACCATCGGCGACATCGACGTCTATGGCGTCGTCGCCTATGCGCCGCAGGCCGGCTTCGACCTCAAGGCCTATCCGGCCATTGGCGCCTGGATGAAGCGCATGGAGGCCCTGCCGGGCTTCATCCCGAGCGACGGCCTGCCGAAGGCGGCGCGCCCGTGAGCGCAGGCGCCGTCACCGTGCGCGAGGCGACCGCGGCCGACGTGCCGCGGATCGCTGCGCTCATCGCCATGGGCAATGCGTCGCGGCCCATGGATGCGGCCGAGGCCGAGGCGGAGGGGCGGCTGCCGGTCTATGCCGAGGCCTATCGGCGCATCGCCGCGTCCGAGGCCAACCACCTCTACGTGGCTGAAATCGCGGGCCGGGTGGTCGGCACCTACCAGCTCACCGTCCTGCCCGGTATCGCCGAACGCGGGCGCACGCGGGGCAAGATCGAGAGCGTCCACGTGGATCCGACCCTGCGCGGCACCGGCATCGGCGCGGTCATGATGCGCCATGCGCTGGTAGTGGCCCGCGAGAAGGGCGTCGGCCTGATCGAGCTCTCGTCCAACAAGAACCGCACCGACGCGCACCGCTTCTACGAACGGCTGGGCTTCGCGAAGAGTCACGAAGGCTTCAAGATGGCGCTCGACTGAGCGCCATCCAATCCTTCGTGGTCAGGTGCGAACGCGGCGGGCCCGGCATTCCGGCAGGAACGTCCGCCAGGTCTTGCCGGCGGCCTGCAGACGCGCCTTGTCGCGCCGCCATTCGGCGCCGCAGTCGCGCATGATCTGGTCGTTGCGCAGCTGGGCCGGCGAACGCGCACGCCGCGTGGTGGTCGTGGAAGTCGAACCCGCGGCGGGGGTCGCAGCCGTGGTCGCGGCCGTGGAGCGGCTGCGAGAGGGCGCCGTCGTCGTCTGGGCGGCGGCGATGTCGACGGTGAGAACAAGGGCGGCAACGGCCGCCAGCCAGTGAAGTCGCATGGGTGATCCTCCTCGTGATCGTGGGCATCGTTCCATCGTCCGGCCCAACGCAGGATGAACGTCGCCTAGGTTGTATCCTGCTCCGATCCTGCAACCGTGCAAATGAGGCATCGCACGGATGTGACTCTGCGAGGGCTTGGCCTCAGGCGCTGACCTGCTAGCTTCGCGCCGCAGCGGAACGCCGGGTCCACCGGTGCTGTCGAGGATGACCTGCGGAGACGCCTGATGTCGCAACGCAGCCGATCGATCTCTACTACTGGCCGACCCCGAACGGCTGGAAGATCACCATCATGCTCGAGGAATGCGGGCTGCCCTACAACGTCGTGCCCGGTGAACATCGGCAAGGGCGACCAGTTCAAGCCGGACTTCCTCGAAGATCGCGCCGAACAACCGCATGCCGGCGATCGTCGATCACGACGGGCCGGGCGGGCGAGCCGATCTCGGTGTTCGAATCCGGCGCCATCCTCATGTATCTCGGCCGCAAGACCGGCAAGTTCTATCCCAAGCGACGAGCGCGGGACGCGTGGAGGTCGATGCAGTGGCTGATGTGGCAGATGGGCGGCTTCGGCCCGATGCTCGGCCAGACCCACCATTTCCGCATCTATGCGCCGGAGAAGATCGAATACGCCATGGCAACCGCTACACTCAACGAGGCGCAACCGCCTGTATGGCGTGCTGAACAAGCGCCTCGCGGACCGCGCCTACGTCTGCCGGCGACTACTCGATCGCCGACATGGCCATGCATCGGCTGGGCCAAGCTCTGGGAGCGTCAGGGCCAGGACATCGCCCAGTTCCCGAACGTGAAGGCCTGGATCGACCGCATGTTGGCGCGGCCTGCCGTCCAGAAGGGGCTTTCGGTGAACAAGGACGACCGCAACGCTCCGCGCGATGCGGCGGCCCAGGCCATCCTTTTCGGCCAGAAGGCGCGCTGAGCGCGAAGTGGGGGCGGCACTTGCCGCCCCGGGCTCAGTTCACCCGCGTCCAGGTCTGGCTGCGACAGATGAGTCCACCGAGGACGCAGCCCGAAAGGCTCATGCTGTTGGCGCCCGGCATGGTCATGCGGCCGTTGTAGGTCTTGCCGTCCTGATAGTTGTAGAGCGTGCCCTGCCAGGCATTGGCGCCGTTCGGCCGCATGGTGATCATCCGGACGCCGACGAGATTGCGGCTGCGGAGCGACGCGTTCTCGTTCTTCTCGTCGCGCGTCGCGCCGCGGACGGAGACGATGGTGCCGCAGATCTGGCCGCCGCAGTCGGCGAAGCGCACCCGCGTGTCACCGGACTGGCTGGCGAAGGTGCCGATGGGGCTCTGGGCGAGGGCCGGCAGGGACAGGGCGGCGAGCAGGGCGGCTGCGGCAAGTGGCGTCTTCATGGTTTTCCTCCCGATGGGCCTTCTTTGCTGGGCTCATCTGCATGGGCATTCTGCCGTCGCCGCGGGGACCGCGTCCAGCGTCGGCACCCGCCTTTCACACTCCCGTAGCGTTAATCCATCGTTGACCTGTGGGAAGCACACTGGCCCGGACAGAGGTAACGGGTGGCTGGTTGCCGCCCTCATGGGAGATCATGCGATGACCGTGATGATCCTCGCGGAAGCAGATGCGCCGTCGATCGTTCCGGTGGAACTGGAAAACCGGCCGGCGCGTGAGCTCGGTACGCTCTACGCAGCGGGTCGGGTCGTGCCGCGCGACCTGGTAGCGGCCCACATGTGGTTCAACATCGCCGCGCTGAAAGGCGACAGGGAAGCTGCCCGCCAGCGCCAGGAACTCGCCGCCGAGATGAGCAAGGACGAGATCGCCCAGGCGCTCGGCTGGGCGAGAGCCTGGCTCGACTCGCAGGCCCCCGTCGCCGTCTGATCAGGCGGGCCTTGCCTTCGGCTTCTCGACATTGGGCAGGAAGATCGTCAGGAGCCCGATGAGCGGCAGGAACGAGCAGAGCCAGTAGACGTAGTCGATGCCCTTCACATCGGCGATCTGGCCGAGGACAGCCGCGCCGATGCCGCCCATGCCGAAGGCGAAGCCGAAGAACAGGCCCGAGATCATCCCGACCTTTCCCGGCACCAGCTCCTGCGCATAGACGAGGATGGCCGAGAAGGCCGATGCCATGACCACGCCGATGATCGCCGTCAGCACGATGGTGCCGGTGAGACCCGCATAGGGGAGGGCGAGGGTGAAGGGCAGGGTACCGAGGATGGAGCCCCAGATCACCACCTTGCGGCCGAAGCGGTCGCCGATGGGGCCGCCGAGCAGCGTTCCGACCGCCAGCGCCCCGAGGAACACGAAGAGCATCAACTGGGAGTCGCGCACGGTCACGCCGAAGCGATGCATGGCGTAAAAGGTGTAGTAGCTCGAAAGGCTCGTCATGTAGACGTATTTCGAGAAAATCAGCAGGCTCAGCACGCCGATCGCCGCGATCACCCGATGGCGCGGCAAGACCATCGTCCGGGGCGGGGCCGGACGGGAGGCCTGGGCTGCGCGCTTGGCCGCATACCAGCTGCCGACCCGCGTCAGAATGACCATGGCGGCGAGGGCGAGCAGCGCGAACCAGGCGACGCTGTTCTGGCCGCGCGGCAGGATGACGAAGGCCGCGGCGATGGGCCCGAGGGCGGTCCCCGTATTGCCGCCAACCTGGAACAGCGACTGGGCGAGGCCGTGCCGGCCGCCGGAGGCCATGCGCGCCATGCGGGAGGATTCCGGGTGGAAGACCGCCGAGCCGAAGCCGACCAGGGCCGCCGCCAGCAACAGCAGCGCGTAGCTGCCGGCATAGGCGAGCAGGATGAGGCCGGTCAGCGAGAACCCCATGCCTATGGCGATGGAATAGGGCTGGGGATGACGATCGGTGTAGAGGCCGACGAGGGGCTGGAACAGCGAGGCGGTGCCGGAGAAGACGAAGGCGAGCAAGCCGATCTGCCCGAAGTCGAGCGCGTAGTTCTCCTTCAGCACCGGATAGAGCGCCGCCACCAGCGACTGCATCACGTCGTTGAGCAGGTGGCAGAGGCTGAGCGCCGCAAGGATGCCGAAGGAGGTGCGGTCGACGGCAGGCGCGGCCGTGTCGACGGGGGTGCTGGTCACGGGGGCTCCTCGGGGCGGTATCGCGCCGCTTCTTGATGCCCGATTGGGAGGCAGGTGCGGCCCGAGGTCAATGCCGGGGCGACGGGAGCCCGCATGCGCGGGGCGAGGGGCTCCCCTGGGCGTCGTCAGTCCACGACGCGAACGGCGCCCTTGGCTGCGCTCGTTGTGAGCGCCGCATAGGCCTTCAGCGCCGTCGTCACCTTGCGCTTGCGCGGCGCGGCGGGCTGCCAGGCGGCCTTGCCTTTCGCCTCCATGGCGGCGCGGCGGCGGGCGATCTCCTCGTCCGACACCCGCATTGCGATCGTGCGGTTCGGAATGTCGATGTCGATCATGTCGCCCTCCTCGACAAGGCCGATGGCGCCGCCCTCGGCCGCTTCCGGCGAGGCATGGCCGATCGAGAGGCCCGACGTGCCGCCGGAGAAGCGGCCGTCGGTGATCAGGGCGCAGGCCTTGCCTAGGCCCTTCGACTTCAGGTAGCTGGTCGGATAGAGCATCTCCTGCATGCCGGGACCGCCGCGCGGTCCCTCGTAGCGGATGACCACGACGTCGCCGGCCTTGATGCTGGTTGGTGAGGATGGCCTCGACCGCCGCATCCTGGCTTTCGAAGATGCGGGCCGGGCCTGAGAACTTCAGGATCGAGGCGTCGACGCCGGCGGTCTTCACGATGCAGCCGTCGAGCGCGATGTTGCCGGAGAGCACGGCGAGGCCGCCGTCCTTCGAGATAGGCGTGCTCGGCGGAGCGGATGACACCCTTCTCGCGGTCGGTGTCGAGTTCCTCGAAGCGCCGGCTCCTGGCTGAAGGCGGTCTGCGTCGGGACGCCGCCGGGGGCGGCCTGCGAAGAAGGTCGCGCACCTTCTGGCTGGTCGGTCGCGCGTGATGTCCCAGCGCGCAAGTGCGGCTCGCCGATGGCTCTCGGAATGCACAGTGGGCAGGCTCGGTGTCGATGCAGCCCGGCGCGGTCGAGCTCGCCGAGGATGGCCATGATGCCGCCGGCGCGATGGACGTCCTCCATGTGGACATTGGCGACTGGACGGCGCGACCTTGCAGAGCACCGGCACCCGGCGCGACAGGCGGTCGATGTCCTCCATGGTGAAGCCGACCTCGCCCTCGTGGGCGGCGGCGAGCAGATGCAGCACGGTGTTGGTCGAGCCGCCCATGGCGATGTCGAGCGTCATGGCGTTCTCGAAGCGCCTTGAAGGAGGCGATCGCAGCGCGGCAGCACGTCTGGAATCGTCCTGCTCGTAGTAGCGGCTGGGCGAGATCGACGATGAGATGACCGGCCTCGACGAACAGCCGCTTGCGGTCGGCGT
Organism: Phreatobacter sp.; assembly: GCA_965284145.1. Classification (GTDB taxonomy): domain Bacteria; phylum Pseudomonadota; class Alphaproteobacteria; order Rhizobiales; family Phreatobacteraceae; genus Phreatobacter. The sequence goes on along the minus strand of CBDIRH010000002.1, from coordinate 1,356,062 downwards.
GGGTGGCCAGCGTCGAGCCGTTGCCGGGCAGCGCCAGGCCGAGCGCCTCGGTGAGGCAGTTCATCGAATTGGCGGTGAACATGCCCGAGCAGGAGCCGCAGGTCGGGCAGGCGGAGCGCTCGATGACCTCGACGTCCTCGTCGGAAATCTTGTCGTCGGCGGCGGCGACCATGGCGTCGACGAGGTCGAGCGCTTGCGTCATGCACGCGCTCAGCGATGATCTTGCCGGCCTCCATCGGGCCGCCCGAGACGAAGATCAGCGGGGATGTTGAGGCGCAGCGACGCCATCAGCATGCCGGGGGTGATCTTGTCGCAGTTGGAGATGCAGACCATGGCGTCGGCGCAGTGAGCGTTGACCATGTATTCGACGCGAGTCGGCGATGCAGCTCGCGCGACGGCAGCGAATAGAGCATGCCGTCATGACCCATGGCGATGCCGTCATCGACGGCGATGGTGTTGAATTCCTTGGCGACGCCGCCGGCCTTTTCGATCTCGCGGGCCACCAGCTGGCCGAGATCCTTGAGGTGCACGTGGCCCGGCACGAACTGGGTGAAGGAGTTGACGACGGCGATGATCGGCTTGCCGAAATCGCCAGTCCTTCATGCCGGTGGCGCGCCAGAGGCCGCGGGCGCCGGCCATGTTGCGGCCATGGGTGGTGGTGCGGGAGCGATAGGCGGGCATGGGCGTTTCCAGTGGCTCGACGGGTTGTGCTTCATCGGACCGGCGCACGGTCCGTTGCCCCAGCCTTTAACGGTTCGAAAGCGGATGTGCCAGCGCTTGGCTGGCCCGGCGCCATGCTGATCGGGAGGCGCGCGGGACATCATGGCAGGCATCCCGCCCGATGGTTCGGGACTTGCTTCGGCTTCGCCGATGCGAACCTTGCGAGCGACGTTTGGCGCAGTGGACGACGAGGGTTGCAGCGGGGTCAGGCCTCCGGTCCGGTGGCGGGGCTTCCGCTGCCGTTCCGGCCGGCCTTCAATGTGTTCGTGGGATCCGGCGATCCGCTCCGGGGGGCATGACGACGTGCAGACGAGACTGTGGGACATCGGCACCGACATCGGGGGCACCTTCACCGACATCATCGCCGTCAGGAGCGGCAGTCACGAGACCCGCATCGCCAAGGTGCCCTCGCGCCCCGATGCGCCGGTGAGGGCGATGATGGAGGCGCTGGCGGCGGTCGGTCTCGGCGCCGACGACGTCCGGCGCTTCGTCCACGGCACGACACGCGTGACCAATGCGCTGGTGGAGGAGCGCCTGCCGAAAGTGGCGCTTGTCGCCACCGCCGGTTTCGAGGACGTGCTTGAGATCGCCCGCTACCGCAGGCAGGAACTCTACCGCCTCGACATTCCGCCGAAGGCGCCCCCGCTGGTGCCGCCGTCCCTCTGCTTCGGCATCGTCGAGCGGCTCGATCATACCGGAGCGGTGCTGACGCCTCTCGCCGACAGCGAGATCGACCGGCTGGTCGCGTGGCTCAAGGCGAACGAGGTGCAGAGCGTCGCCGTCTGTCTGCTCCACTCCTATGCCAATCCCGAGCACGAGAAGCGGCTGGCCGAGCGTCTTGCCGGGGTCGTGCCGCATGTTTGCGTCTCGCACGAGATCAATCCGGAGGCCCGCGAATACGAGCGGGCTTCGTCGACCGCCTTCAACGCGGCCGCCATGCCGATCGCCGTCGAATACCTGACCGAGCTGGAGGAAAGACTGCCGATCGGGGCCGGTCTGCAGGTGTTTCATTCGGCGGGGGCCATGGTGCCGGTGCCGGCGGTGAAGCGGCGGCCGCTGGTCATGGCCATGTCGGGACCTGCGGCCGGCGTCTCCGCCTCGGCGCGCATTGCGCGGGACCTGAAACGCCCGCGCGTCCTGACCTTCGACATGGGCGGCACCACCACCGACGTCTGCCTGATCGTCGACGGCGCGGCGCCGAGACTGCACCGACACCCGCATGCTGGGCGGCCGGCCGGTGCTGCCAGCCCATGGTCGCCGTGCATCGATCGGCGCCGGCGGCGGCTCGCATCGTCGACCTCGGACCGGGCGGCCTCACCGTCGGTCCGAAGAGCGCCGGCGCGGTGCCGGGACCGGCCTGCTACGGCCGCGGGGGCACGCGCGCCACCATCACCGACGCCAATGCCATCCTCGGCTATCTCGATCCCGAGGCGCTGCTCGGCGACACCATTCGCATCGATATTGCGGCAGCGCGGGCGGCAGTCGCAGCCGCTCGCCGATCGTCTCGGCCTCGGCCTCGAGGAAACCGCCCTCGGCATCGTCAAGGTCGCCAATGCCACCATGGCGCGGGCGCTGCGGCGGGTCACCGTCGAGCGCGGCGTCGATGGCCGCGACTGCACCCTGCTCGCCTTCGGCGGCGGCGGGCCGATGCACGCGACCGGACTTGCCGATCTCTATGGCCTCCGCGAAGATCGTCGTGCCGGCGGCCTCCAGCGCCTTCTCGGCGCTCGGCTGTCTCACGGCCGATTTCAGCTTCCTGCAGCAGCGCACGGTGCGGATGGCGCTGAACGGGCTGTCGCACGAGGTTTTCGGGAGCCGTGTCGCCGAACTCGTGGCCGAAGCGCGCGATCCGCTGATCGCCAACGGCATCCCCGAGGCGGAGATCGCGGTCGAGCACGTGGCGCTGATGCGCTACGCGGCGCAGAGCGATGCGATCCCGATCGGCTTCACCATGCCGCTCGATCCCGCGCGGCTGGAGGCGGACTTCCATGCCCGCCATCAGCAGCTGTTCGGCTATGCGACAGGCAGAGGACTGCGTCATGCGAAGCGCTGCGGATCAAGGCGACGAACGCCCATCGGTCACGCCCTTCTCGCGGCCGGATGCCGGCCGCCCGCCGGTCGCGGGCCGCAGCCGGGCCTGCATCTTCGGGCCGGAGGCGCGCCGGTCGACGACGCGCATCCTGCCGCGCGAGACCGTTTCGGGCATCACCGCCGGCCCCGCCATCATCGAGGACGCCTGGTCCACCGTCATCGTGCCGCCCGGATGGCAGGCGCGGCCCGACGATCTCGGCAACCTGTTCCTGACCCGGAGCGCGGCATGAGCACGCTGGATCCCTTCGTCGTCGAGGTCATCCGCCACGGTCTCTCGGCCGCGGCCGAGGAGATGAGCCTCGTCATGACCCGCTCCGCCCGCTCGCCACTGCTGCGCGAGGCGGGCGACCTCTCCTCCGCCATCACCGACGCCGAGGGCGGCCTGGTGGGGCAGGGGCGCGACATCCCGATCCACCTCGGCGCCATGGCCTACACGGTGAAGGAGTTACTGAAGGTCTGTCCGTCCTCGGGGATGACGGAGGGCGACGCCATCATCTACAATGTCGGTGCGCTCGGCGGGAACCATCTCAACGACGTGAAGATCGCCCGGCCGGTCTTCGTCGATGGACGTCTCATCGCCTTCGCCCTCAGCCTGGCCCATTGGCCGGACGTCGGCGGCACCTGGCCGGGGAGCTACCTCGCCAATGCCTTCGACACCTTCCAGGAGGCGATCCGCATCCCGCCGCTGCCCATCGCCAGCGCCGCCGGCGTCAACCGCTCCGTGCTCGACCTGATCCTCGCCAATGTCCGCGATCCCGTCTCCTGCGAAGGCGACCTGATGGCGCAGCTCGCGGCCACGACGGCGGCCGAGCGGCGCATCCGCGAGATGTGCGCGCAATATGGCACGCAGACCTTCGTCGAGACGATGAGCCGCCTGCACGACCTCTCCGAAGCGGAGATGCGCGCGGCTCTCGCCGACCTGCCCGACGGCACCTATGAGGGTGAGGACTTCCTCGACGACGGCGGACCGAACGGCGAGCCGGCACGCATCCACGTGAAGATCGAGATCCGCGGCGACGAGGCAACCTTCGACCTGTCTGGATCGGCCGACCGCGTCGCCAATTTCTGCAACACGACGCCCTTCATCGCGCGGTCGGCGGTGGTCTATGCCGCCCGCATCATGAGCGGGCGCGACATGCAGCAGAACGCCGGTGCTCTTCGGCCCATCACCATCATCACGCGACCGGGGTCGATCCTCGAGCCCGGCTGGAATGCGGCGGTGGCCGCCGGCAACCACGAGACCTCCATGCGCGTTGTCGATGCCGTCTTCCGCGCCATGGAGAATGTCATCCCCGAGCGGCTGTCGGCAGGTGGGCCGGCGACCTCCGGCCTGCTCGCCTTCGCCGAGCCGCTGCCCGACAGTTCCTGGCGCATGCTCTACGAGGTGCATGGCGGCGGCGAGGGCGCCCGCCATGACCGCGACGGCTGCCCGGCGACACGCGTCCATCTGGCCAACACCTCCAACACGCCGGCCGAGATGATCGAGGCGAACTACGCCATCCGGGTCGAGAGACAGGCGATCCGCCGCGATTCCGGCGGGCGGGGCGCACACAGGGGCGGTGACGGCGTCGTGCGGGCCTATCGCGTGCTGGCCCCTTCCATGTGGCTGACGACCTGCGTCGAGCGCTCGGTGATGCCCACCTACGGCCTCAAGGGCGGCGAGGAGGGCAAGCCCTACACGATCACGCTGGAGCGCGACGGCAGGGCGGAGCGGCTGTCCGGCAAGGCGAACCTACTGCTGAAGGCCGGCGACCTCGTGACGCTGGAAGGTTGCGGCGGCGGCGGCTTCGGGACGCCGGCCGCATGAGCGTCTGGCCGGCCGGCGTCGATCGCAGCATCGGCCCGCTGCCGGCCAGCCTCGGCGCGGCGCTCAGGGCCACGGCGGCGCAGCGGGGGGATGCGCTGGCCATCGCCTTCTATGGCGCGGAGATCAGTTTTGCCGAGCTGCTCAGGCGGGTGGAAAGGCTCGCGGCCTTTCTTCAACACCGCTGTGGGGTTGCGCAGGGCGACCGGGTGCTGCTCGACATGCAGAACTCGCCTCACGCCATCATCGCCTACCAGGCCATCGCGCGGGCCGGCGGCGTGGTGGTGCCGGTCAATCCGATGTCGATGCCCGACGAAATCGCCTATCTCGCAGCCGACAGCGGCGCGACCGTGGCGCTGATCGGGGCCGAACTGGTTGGCCGGTTCGAGGCGATGGTTCCGGCGCCGCTCGCCCATGTGATCGTCGCTGCCTACGGCGACGAGATTCCGGCCGACACGCCGTTCCGCCTGCCGCCCGTCATCGGCGACAGCGTCCTGCCGGACAGCCTTCCGCCGGGTTTCATCGCCTGGCCGGAGGCGCTGGCGGAGACGCGACCGCCGCGTCCCGACATCAGCCGGCCCGACGATCTCTGCGTCATGCCCTATACCTCCGGCACGACGGGCAAGCCGAAGGCCTGCATGCACACCCACCACAGCGTGCTCTTCACGGCCTTCGTGCAGGCGCGCTGGTATTTTTACGACGACGCCACGGTTCTCACCGGCTTCATGCCGATGTTCCACGTCGCGGGCATGCAACTGTCCCTCAACGGCTGCGCCGCCTGCGGCGCGGCTGTCGTCGTCATGGCGCGCTGGGACCGCGACCTCGTCGCGCCGCTGTTCCGCCGCTACGGCGTGACGCTGTGGAGCGCCGCGCCGACCATGGTGGTGGATGCGCTCGCCGCCGAGGGTTTCGACGACAGGGCCTTTGCGAAGCTGAAGATCATCACCGGTGGCGGGGCGGCCATGCCGGCGGCGGTGGCGGCCGAACTGAAGCGGCGCTGGAACCTCTCCTATGTCGAGGGCTACGGACTGACCGAGACCATGTCGCCGAGCCATCTCAATCCCGTCGACCGGCCAAAGCCGCAATGCCTCGGCGTGCCGGTGCAGGAAACCGATGCGCGGATCATCGACCCGGCGACCCTCGTGGAACTGCCAGCGGGCGAGACGGGCGAGATCGTCGTTGCCGGACCGCAGGTGATGCGTGGCTACTGGAACCGTCCGGAGGCAACAGCGGAGGCCTTCGTCACCCTGGATGGCCGGCGCTTCCTGCGGACCGGCGATCTCGCGCGGGTCGATGAGGACGGCTATTTCCACATGGTGGACCGCCTCAAGCGGATGATCAGCGTCTCCGGCTTCAAGGTCTGGCCGTCGGAGGTCGAGGCGTCGCTCTATCGCCATCCGGCCATTCAGGAGTGCTGCATCGTCTCGGCGCCGGATGCCTATCGCGGCGAGACGGTGAAGGCCTTCGTCGTCCGTCGGTCCGGCATGGAGCTCACGGCCGAGGACCTCATCGCCTGGGCCCGTGAGGCCATGGCTGCCTACAAGGTGCCCCGGCTGGTGGAATTCGTGGCAGTCCTGCCGCGCACGGCATCGAACAAGCTCGACTGGCGGCGTCTGCAGGACGCCGAGTGGGCGAGGGGAACACCATGAGCCGATGCCTTGCGGGGCTTTGCCGCGAGGATCACGATGCGGCCTGCATCTTGCCTGCCCGCGCCGTGCCCCCTTCGCATGCCGTCCGAGACTTCTGATGACCCGATCGACTGTTTCCGACCTTGAAGCCCGCATCCGCGACGACCTCGACCGGATCGCCGAGGACGCGATCCGCCGCTGGCGAAGCCCTGACGGCGCCGGACGGGTCGACAGCGCTGGATGTGCTGATCGTCGGGGCCGGGCAGTCCGGCGTGGTGGCCGCTTTCGGCCTGCGGCGGTCGCGGGTGGACAATGTCCTCGTCATCGACAAGGCGCCCTATGGCCAGGAAGGACCCTGGGTCACCTATGCCCGGATGAAGACCCTGCGCAGCCCCAAGGACTTCACCGGGCCGGATCTCGACATTCCGAGCCTCACCTACCAGTCATGGCACGAGGCGCGCTACGGCGTGGCGCACTGGCAGGCGCTGGACCTCATCACCCGTGAGGACTGGAACGACTATCTCCTGTTCGTGCGCAAGATCACCGGCGTCCCGGTCGAGAACGAGACGGAATTGCTGTCGCTGGCGCAGGCGGGGGAGCTTGTCGCGGCGCATGTCCGGGGACCAGCCGGTGAGCGCACCGTCTATGCCCGCAAGGTGGTGCTGGCGACGGGACAGGATTCGACCGGGCGCTGGTGGATGCCCGACTTCGTCGAGGCGCTGCCGAAGGCGCTGCGCGCCCACACGGCCGATGCCATCGACTTCTCGGGCCTGAAGGGCAAGGTCGTCGCCGTGCTGGGGGCCGGCGCCTCGGCCTTCGACAATGCCGCCGAGGCCCTGGAGGCCGGTGCCGCCTCCGTGCACCTGTTCTGCAGGCGTCTGGAGCCGCAGGTTATCCAGCCCTATCGCTGGATTACCTTCCGCGGCTTCATGAAGCATCTGGCCGACCTCGACGACGCCTGGCGCTGGCGCTTCATGAGCCGCGTCATGGGCCTGCGAGAGGGCTTCCCGCAGGCGACCTATGACCGCTGCGCCAGCCACCCGAATTTCGTCCTTCACACCGGCGCGCCCTGGACCGGTGCGCGGGCCGAGGACGGCAGGGCGGTGGTGACGACGGCCCATGGTGATTTCGCCGCCGATTTCCTCATCTGCGGCACCGGCATCGCCATGGATTATTCCACCAAGCCGGAACTGGCCGCCTTCCACGACAACATCGCCACCTGGGGCGACGGCTACACTCCCCGGCGGACGAGCGGAACGACCGGCTCGCGGCCTTCCCCTATCTTTCGCCCGACTACCAGTTCGTCGAGAAGGTGCCGGGGCGGACGCCGTGGATGGCCAACATCCACCTCTTCTCCATCGCCTCGACCATGAGCTTCGGGCCTTCGGGCTCGTCGATCAACGCCATGACCACGGCTGTGCCGCGTCTCGTCGACGGCGTCACGAAGGGGCTGTTCGCCGCCGACGTGGAGGCCAACTGGCAGGCCTTCCTCGCCTATGACGTGGCGCAGGCGGAGGTTCGCGACACGGTCCCGGGGCTCGGGGTGGCGGCGGAATAGGCGCGCCGCCCGGCCATTCAGTCGGCCGCGATCGGCTCGCGCGAGCGCGCCAGCGCCGCCTCGGGATCGAAGTGCGGGATGGCGGCGATGAGCTGGCGCGCATAGTCGGAGGCGGGATCGGTGAACAGCGCGCCGCTCGGCCCCTGTTCCACGATCTGGCCCTTCTGCAGCACGATGGTGCGCTCGCACATCATGCGGACGACGTTGAGATCGTGGCTGACGAAGAGATAGGCCGAGGCCCGTCTCGCGCCTGCAGACGGTCGAGCAGGTGGAGGATGACGGCCTGCACGGAGACGTCCAGGGCCGCCGTCGGCTCGTCCAGAATCGAGCAGGTCGCGGTTTCGCGGCGATGGCGCGGGCGATACCGACGCGCGCCTTCTGGCCGCCGGAAAGCTGGTGCGGGAAAGCGGTCGAAGCATATTCGGCGGGTAGTCCCACCCTGATCGTGCCACAGTCGCGTCACCTGCCGGCGCAATTCGGCCGGCCGTCGCTGGCACGCCAGCGAGCCGAGCTTGCAGCGGGTCGGCGATGCAGTCGAAGGCCGAGAAGCGCGGATTGAGGCTGTCGTCCGTGGTCCTGGAAGACGATCTGGATGTCCTTGCGGAATCTGCGACCGATAGAATTCCCGGGAGCTGATCCTGCCGATATCCTCACCGTCGAAGGCGATGGTGCCGCCGGAGTGGTCGAGCAGGCGGCAGACGAGGCGCGAAATGGTGCTCTTGCCCGATCCGGACTCGCCGACGAGCCCGAGCGCTTTCGCCGGGCGCGAGGTCGAACGACACGTCGTCGACGCCGCGGAAGCCGTTGTCGAAGGTCTTGACGCAGGCTCGACGACCGTGCGGAAGCGGCTCGCTGTCGCCAGCGCGCGGCGATGCGGGCGACGGCAGGCGCGATCGTGGTCGCCCGCGTCGCCAGCGGGCTCTCGACGGTCGAGCCGCGCGTCGGCGAGGCCGCGACAAGGCGCTTCGTATAGGCGGTGGCGGGGATTGCCGAAGAGCGCGGCGGGCGGCGCCTCGCTCGACGACCAGGCCCTTCTCCATCACCGCGACGCGCTGGCAACTACATGCGCCGCGAGGCCGAGGTCATGAGTGATGAGGCATCATCGCCATGCCGCGACGCGCGGTGATCTCGCGCGAGGAGGTCCATCACCGTCTGCTGCGTCGTGACGTCGAGGCCGGTCGTCGGCTCGTCGGCGATCAGCAGCGTCGGCTCGCAGGCGATCGCCATGGCGATCATGACGCGCTGGCACATGCCGCCCGACAGCTCGTGCGGATAGGCGTCGAGTCGCGCTTCCGGGTCGCGGATGCAGCACCGCCTCGCAGGAGCTTCGAGCGCGCTGGGCTGCGCGCGACGGCTTTGCCGACAGCCGGCTCGTGCGCGCGCCAGCACGTCGGCGATCTGCCGCTCGACGGTGCGGATCGGATTGAGCGCGGCGCGCGGGTTCTGGAAGATCATCGACATGCGCCGCGCCGCGCAGGCGGCTGCAGCGTCGGCACGGCGCGGCGCGGGTGATGTCGCTGGCCGCTCGAAGCGTGATGCGGCCGCCGGTGATCCGCCCGGCCCGGTCCAGCAGGCTGCATCACGGCGAGAAGGCTGTCACCGACTTGCCCGAGCCGCTTTCGCCCGACGATGCCGAGGGTCTCGCCGGCGTCGAGCGGCAGGGACGACACCGTGCAGCGCCTCGACGACGCCATTGCGGGTGGAGAAGGTAACCTTGCAGGTCATCGATGGCGAGGAGGGGCGCCGTCACGTCCGCATCGCTCGGGTCGAGGATGTCGCGCAGGCCGTCGCCCAGCAGGTTGAAGCAGAGCACGGTCGGTCATCAGCGCCGGCGCCGGGGAAGGCCACCAGCCACCACTTGCCGGTGGTGATGAAACGGGCGCCCTCGGCGACCATGATGCCCCATTCGGGCGTCGGCGGCTTCACGCCGAGGCCGATGAAGGAGAGGCCCGCCGCATTCAGGATCGCCCAGCCGAGATTGAGCGAGATCTGCACCGCCATGGCCGGCAGCACGTTGGGCAGCAGCACCAGCAGCACGACCGACAGATGGCTGTCGCCGCACGAGCGCGCCGCCTCGACCCAGCCGGCGTTGCGCCGCACGTTCACCTCGGCGCGCGCGAAGCGGATGTAGAATGGCAGGTTGATGATGGCGGTGGCGATGATGATGTTCTCGACGCGATTGCCGAGCGCCGCCACCAGGGCCATCGCCAGCACGAACAACGGGAAGGCCATCAGCACGTCGACGAAGCGGCCGACCCAGCGATCGAGGCCGCCGCCGACATAGCCGACGAAAACCGCCGACGACGGCACCGACTGCAAAAGAGAGGCTCACCGCCGAGAAGGCGATCAGCAGGTCGAGCCGGGTCGCCGACAGGATGACGCGCGTGAAGATGTCGCGGCCGAGCTGGTCGGTGCCGGCCCAGTGCGCCGCCGACTTGGCGGCTGCAGCGCCTGCGGCACGTTGGATGCCGACCGGGTCGTAGGGCACCAGCGACCGGCGCGAACAATGGCGATCGAAGCATCGAGCAGCGACGACGCCCATGCGCGGCCACGGCGTGTGACGGGGTTGGAGCGCAGCACGTAGGCGACGTGCCGCCCCATGCCCGAGTGGCCGAGGGAGATGTCGCTCATGCCACCGACACCCTGCGGATCGGCGAGGCCGTAGAGCACGTCGATCGTCAGGTTCACCATGCACGAAGATCGAAGGCCATCAGCAGCACGAAGCCCTGCACCGGCGCGTAGTCGGAGGCGAGCAGGGCGTCGAGCGCGTAGGAGGCGACCCCCGGCCAGGAGAAGACCTTCTCCACCAGCACGTTGGCGCCCAGCATGGTGGAGAAGACGATGCCGGTGATGGTGATGACCGGCAGCAGGGCGTTGCGCAACGCATAGGCGACGACGATGCGCAGCCGCGGCAGGCCGCATGGCCTCGCGCGGTGCGGATGAAGTCGCTGCCCAGCACGGCCAGCATCGAGGCGCGGGTCATGCGGGCGCAGCGGCGCCAGCACGAACAGCGCCATTGTGAAGGCCGGCAGCATGAGCTGGCGGAAGGCCGCCCACCAGCCCTCCCAATCGCCGGTGATCGCGAAGTCGATCAGGTATGAAGCCGGTGATCGTCGGGGGGCGGCGAAGCGAAGATGTCGATCCGTGCCGGTCGGGTCGGGCGCCCATGCCCAGCATGATAGTAGAAAGCGTAGATCAGCAGCAGCCCCGACACGAAGGTCGGCACGCAGACTCCCAGCGTACACAGCAGGCGCACGATGTGGTCGATGAGCGAGCCCTGGCGCAAGGCGGCGAAGATGCCGAGCGGCAGGGCTAAGCGACGAGCGCGATCACCAGCGCCGTGCAGGTGAGCTCCAGCGACGCCGGCAGACGGCGCTGATGAGGTCCGCGCACGACCGGCTGGCCGGTCGTTCATCGACCGGCCGAAATCGCCCGGTCGCGATCTCGCTCCAGATAGCGCACCAGCTGCTGCGGGCATCGGCTTGTCCAGCCCCATGCGGCTCGCGGATCATCTCGATCTCCGCCTGCCCGGCATTGGGACCGGAGGCGAAGAAAGCCGCCGGATCACCCTGTTGCACGCGCATCAGGATGAAGGTGACGACCACCACGCCGAGGCAGCGCGGGGATCGGACGCCAGCGGCCCGTCGTCCGGCGCGACCTGTCGATGGCGATTGCCAGACTCATGCAAGGCTCACACCCTCTTCAGGTCGCGGAAATCGGCCTGGCGGTAGATAGCTGGTAGGTGTAGCCGTCGACCGATCTTCGCCATGGCGGCATCGTGGTTGGGCTGCCACAGCATGATGAGCGGCGTCTCCTCGGCCGATGATCTCGATCATCTTCAGGCAGGTCGTCGTCGTACTTGGCCTTGTCGGTCTGGTAGCGCGCATCGACGTGTCGAGCTCCTCCATGCGTTGGTCGCTCCTGAAGGAGGAGATAGTTCCAGCGCTGCTCGCGCGTAGAAGTAGAGGTGCGGAAGAAGTAGTAGGTCGTAGGGCAGCCAGGCGGTCGCGCCGTCTCGATGAAGAACGGCATCTTGCGCTCCGACGACCAGCGTGTTGAGATCTCGCGCGTCCGGCTTCTTCTGGATCTCGACTTGGATGCCGACCTTGCGCCGAGGGACTCCTTGAGCAGCGCCGCCACCGGCTCGGCCGTCGGCGCCGCAGCCGACGTTGAAGGCGAAGAAGGTCGTCGAAGCCGTTCGGGAAGCCGGCCTCGGCGAGCAGCTGCCTTGGCCTGGTGCCACGATCGCTGCTTGTACGGGCATGGGCTGCGGGAAGCTCGCGTCGGGCGGCGTCGTCCGTCCAGGTTCCGTCGTAGAGCTTGCGCGCCGCGCTCGAACAGATCGCCGCCTTGAACATGTCGAGTCGTAGGACAGCGCCGCCGCGATCGGCCTTGCGCACCTTCGGGATTGTCGAACGGCGCCGCCTTGCGTGTTGCATGCGATCACGTGGGTGAAGCCGTTGGTCTGCGGCATCGAGACCAGCTTGGCCTTGACGCGACTTCTCGATGGATCGGCAGTGTCGGTATCGCGCGGCTGCAGGTCGATCGAGAGATCGGCGTCGCCACGTCTCGACCAGGTTGGCGCGCGTCGCCGGCTTCCGGCACGGTCTGGCATGATGATGCGGCTTGAAGAGAGCGGCAGCGTGCCGCCCGGCGCCGCCGGCCCAGTTCGTCGTTCCGCCGCAGCACGGTGCTGCTCGCCGGCCTTGTGGCTCTCGACCGATGTAGGCACCGCTCGCCGGCGGTGTTGGTCCTTCATCCAGTTCCTGCGCCCCACGGATCCTGCGGCCGTGGCGTTCTTCTTGGCGAGCTTGCTGAGTTGACCATGATGGCGTAGCAGCACGCAGAGGTTCGCCAGAGCGAGACGGTCGGGCTTCTCCAGCGTGCACGGCCACCGTCTGCGGTATCGACGATCGTGAACTGCTCCGCGCTGCGTCCAGGGAGCCGGTGGTGAACTGCGGCCGCCGCCAGGGAGCTTGGCCGAGACGGCGCGATCACAGCGACCACTTCACGTCCGTCGAGCCGTCACCGGCGAGCCGTCCTGCCAGGTGGCGTTCGTCGCGCAAGTGCGATGGTGATCACCTTGTTGTCCGGGCTGATGCTGTAGGACCTTCGCGGCGAGCTCGCCTTCGGATCTTGTCGGGATCGAACACCCAATAGTCGTTGCGACCTTCTTGCGTCCGAAGCGGACACGAGGCGGTCGTAGACGTTCACGCTGAGGCCGAACGATTCGCGCGTGGCGCCCGAACATCGTCGTGATCGAGCGTGTTGATCGGCGGCGCCGGTGACGTAGCGCAGGGTTTCGGCGCGGGTCTGGGCCTCGGCCTTGCCGCCGATATAGGGGGCGGTCGCGAGGGCGGCCGTGCCCGCAAGGAGGTTACGACGGTTCAGCTTCATGACGCAGTCTCCGTTGACGCTAGCGGGCCGATGGTTCCGGTCTCGGCTTCGATGAGGTGTTAGCAAGCTCCATACCAGCAGCTTGCCTGAGGGATGCGATGCAGGATTGGGGGAAAATCCTTATTGCCGTTGGCGGATGTCGGGCGAGCCGCTTTCGGTTCGAGTGGCTTTCGACAGAATGAACGCCATCCTGCCCAAAGGTTAATCAGTGTCAGCCCGCAAGCCATCCGCCGTCAACGGCCAAGGTGGTTCCCGTGGTGAAGGCGGCGGCATCGCTGGCGAGATACACGGCAGCCTCGGCGATCTCTTCCGGGCGCCCGAGCCGGCCCAGGGGATGGCGGGCGACCGATTTCGCTTCCGCTGCCGCAGGGTCGGCGGCGCGGCCGAAGCTTCGCCTCAGCATCGGCGTGTCGATGGCGCCGGGTGCCAGGGCATTGACGCGGATGCGGTCGGCGGCGAAATCGAGCGCCATGGTACGGGTGAGGCTGAGGATGGCACCCTTGGCGGCGATATAGGCGGCGTTGCCGGCGCCTCCCGCGATGGCGAGCTGGGAGGCCGTGGTGACGATGGCGCCGCCGCCCTGCCGGCGCATGGCCGGGACGACCGCGCGGGCCCAGAGCCAGGTACCGCCGACATTGGCGCGGAACACGCGGTCCCAGTCCTCGGGCGACGTTGTGAGGATAGTGCCGCCGACCGAAAAACCGGCGGCGGTGAAGAGAACATCGATGCGGCCGAAGCGCTCGACGATGGCTGCCGCATCCCTGTCTGCCGTTCCGGGTTCGCCGACGTCGGAAACGCGGACCATGGATTCGCCGCCGGCGGCGGCGATCATGGCAGCGGTCTCGGTTGCGCCGGCCTCGTCACGGTCGACGATGGCGATGCGGGCGCCCTCGCGCGCGAAGAGCAGCGCGGAGGCGCGGCCGATGCCGGATCCACCACCGGTGATGACGGCAACCTTGTTTGCGAGGCGCATCAGGCCGCGTCCGTGCGCACGCCGGCGATGGCGGCCTCCACGGAGGCCTTGAGCAGGTCCACCATATGGTCGATCTCCGGCCGCGAGATGATGTAGGGCGGCGCGAGGATCACGTGGTCGCCGGAATGGCCATCCACCGTTCCGGGCGAGGGGTAGCAGAGCAGGCCGCGGGCGAAGGCCTCGTCCTTGACCCGCTTGTAGAGTCCGAGCTCGCTGGCGAAGGGCGCCTTCGTCTCGCGGTCCTTGACCAGTTCGACCGCGACGAAGAAGCCGCGGCCGCGGATGTCGCCGACATGCGGGTTCTGGCCGAAGGCCTGTTCCAGCGCGCCCATGAGATAGGTCCCGTCGTCACGGCACTTGGCGACGAGGCCGTCCCGGATGATGACCTTCTGCACCGCGAGTCCCGCGGCGCAGGCCGCCGTATGGCCGGAATAGGTGTGGACCGAGGCGATGGTGCCGAACGTGTCGGCGATGGTGCGATAGACGTCCTCGGTCATGAGGGCGGCCCCGAGCGGGGCATAGCCGCCGGCGAGACCCTTGGCGGTGACCATGATGTCGGGTGAAACGCCGTCATGGGCGAGGGTGCGCCAGGTGCCGCAGCGACCGACGCCGCACATCACCTCGTCGGCGATCATCAGGATGCCGTAGCGCGAGCAGATCTCGCGCATCCGCGCGGCGTAGCCCTCAGGTGCGGGGACTGCGCCGCCGGCTGCGCCCACCACCGGTTCGAAGAAGAAGGCGGCGATCCGCTCGGCGCCGACGCGGTGGATTTCCCGCTCGAATTCGGCCGCCAGATAGTCCACCAGACCCTCCTGCGTCACGCCCGCCGGCGAGCGGCAGTCATTGGCGGGGACGAGGTGCGTCAGCGGCGTGAGCGCCCCGGACATAGGCCTCCGGCGCGCCGGGTGGCCCGACAGCGACAGGGCGCCCATGGTGTAGCCGTGCCAGGACTGGCGGCGGGCGAAGAAGTGCGTCCGGCCGGCATGGCCACGCGCCAGATGGTACTGCAGCGCGATCTTGATCGCGGTCTCGTTCGCCTCCGAACCGCCGGACACGAAGGAGACGCGGCTCATGCCGCCGCCGGCCTGCTCGACCAGCGTCTCGGAGAGGGCGTCGATGGGGTCGGAGGTGAAATCGGCCGTGTAGCCGAAGGACAATGTGTCGTACTGCGCCTTGATGGCCTCGATGACCTCGCGATGGCCGTGGCCGAGGCAGAAGAGGGCGGGGCCGGACGAGCCGTCGAGGAAGCGGCGGCCATGTTCGTCGATGACGTGGATGCCCTCGCCCCCTACGGCCCTCGGCAGCCTCTGCCCCACGCGGTGCTGATTGAGCCAGCGGTGTCCGACGTCGTCCATGCCCGTTCCCCTTCGGCGAATGAGGAAGGCTAGGGGCGGGGATCAGGCGCGGTCAAACCCCGCCTTGCGCATGGCTGTCCTCGCGCCGGCAGCAGCCGCTCAGGTTCGGCGGAGCCAGGCGAGATAATCGGCGGCGGCCGCCTTCAGGCCGAAGCGCGGCGCGAAGCCCGTCGCCGCCTTCAACCGTTCGAAGTCGCTGCCGGGCTTGTCGGCGGGAATCTGGTAGCGGACCGTGGGAGCCGCGGGGTCGATCGCATGGCTCCAGCCTGGGAAGGCGGGCGCAATCTCGGCGCAGAAGGCCTCGACGGAGAAGACTTCGCCGGGCCATACCGAGACCCCGAAGTTCGGGCTGGCCGACGGCTGGGCCGCGGTGCAGGCCGGCGGCCGCGTCGCGCGAATAGAGCCAGCCGGCAAAGCCCGGGCGGCTGAGGCGGGTCGGCTGTCCCGCCATGGCATCGGCGACGACCTGGGCCTGCGCCGACAGGATCTCGCGCACGCCGGTCTCGCGCTCGTAGGGGCCATAGACGCCGGCGATGCGGAGGATCGGCGTCGCGATGCCGTAGACCTGGCCGAGGCGCCGGGCCACGTCCTCGGCCATCTTCTTGGTCAGACCGTAGAGAGCCGCCGGGGCCGGGGCGTCGACATCAGCCCGGAACCGCCGGTCGTCGTCCTTCGCCAGCGGATAGACGCTCGCCGATGAGGCGATGACGACGCGGCGACAGCCGGCCTCCGCGGCCGCCCGCATGACGGCAGCGGTGCCACCGACGTTGACCGACACGATCCTTTCGGGATGCGCCTTCTCCAGCTCGGGGCCGGCGGTGATCGCTGCCGCATGAATGACGGCCGAAACCTTGTGCGCGACCATCAGGGCGCGCAGGCCGTCGCCGTCGCGGACATCGCCGATCGTCACCTCGATGCCATCGGGCAGCCATCCGGGCTCCGCCGGGTGGGCGGCGAGGACAATGACGTTCCGACCTGACCGGACCAGGTGGTCAACCGTGGCGGCGCCGACGAAACCGGTTCCCCCGGTGATGAGAATGGTCACGCGCGCCCCTACCTGCTCGATGTCGAAGGGGCCATGCTAGCGAGGTCGAGACGCCTCCGGTAAGGGGCGCGGCGCGCAGCCGCCATTCGGGAGCAGGCGGTCAGGCCGCCCAGCGCTCGGCGTCGGGCTCCTGGCCGATCAGGGCGAGGCCATAGGCGATCGATTCGAACTGGTCGCCGTTCGTCAGCTTCGCCTCGTCGAAGCGGCTGGTGAACAACCGCCGGATCGCCGGGACAAAGGAGGTGCCGCCTGTGAGGAACACCTTCTCGATCTCGCTTTCCTTCACCCCGGCGCCCGCGAGAGCCTCGTCGATGGTGTCGGCGATGCGGGCCACGTCGGCGGCGATCCAGCGCTCGAAATCCTTGCGGGTGATGCGGCCGGCGATCTCGACGCCTTCGGCTGCGAAACGGAAGTCGGCGGCATCGGCAGCGGAAAGCGAGACCTTGGCCTCCGACACGGCGCGGTAAAGGGCGAGGCCGAGGTCGTAGTCGATGATGTCGATGAACTTGCGCAGCCCGTCCGGCGCAACCGCCACCTTTTCGAGGTCGCGCAGGCCCTGGAGGTCGCCGTTCGACTTCATCATGGCGAGCTGGTGCCAGCGTGCGAGATTGGCGTAGTAGCGGTTCGGCACGGTCAGCAGCTTGTCCATCGAGCGATAGTCCGAGCCCTTGCCGAGCACGGGCGACACGACGTGGTCGACGATGCGGTAGTCGAAGCTGTCGCCGGCGATGCCGATACCGGCGTGGGACAGAGGCTCTGCCGTCAGCCGGCCATCCCGCCGTTCGAAGCGCATGACCGAGAAGTCGGAGGTGCCGCCGCCGAAATCGGCGACGAGCACAGTCGCGTCGTCGGTCGAGGGCGCGGGCGATAGAAGAAGGCCGCTCCAACAGGTTCGTAGACATAGCGCGCCCCGCCGAGCCCAAGACGGCCAAAGGCGTCGCGATAACGCTGCATGGCGAGCCCCTCGTCGGGGTTCGACCCGGCGAAGCGCACAGGGCGGCCGATCTGCACGCGCGCCGCGCCGAAATCGAGCTCACGATCGGCATGGCGCTGCAACCGTCTGGATGAAGGCGACGAGCAGGTCCTCGAACTGACGTCTTCTGGCCGAAGATCCGCGTCTCCTGAAAGCTGCGGCTGGCGGCGAAGGTCTTGAAGGACTGGATGAAGCGGTGCGCCGTGCTGCCGGTCATCAGCTGGTCCATCGCCCAGGGACCGCCCTCGACGCGGGTGGTCAGCCGGCCGCCGGCGCGCTCCTGCCAGTAGCAGAGCGCGGTGACGTAGCCCTTCAGCGTGGCGCCGTCGTGCTGGAAGGTGATGGCCTCCGCCCGCCCGTCGGCGCCCGCGATGGCGACGACGGTGTTGGTGGTGCCGAAATCGATGCCGATCGACACGGCTTGGGCGGGGGAGGGCAAGGGCGTCTCGCGGAAGGGGTTTCAGGAAAGCCGGCGGGCATAGACCATCGGCGCTCCCATGGCCAGAGCGGTCGGTCCTCCCTGCGGAAATGCTTCCTGTGGGTTTCATCGCCGGCCGGGCAGCGGTGCCGGACGCTGGATGCTAGAAGAGCGCGCGCAGTGGATGAGGGTTCCTGAGTCGGGATGAGAGTCGATATCGACATGGGGTCGCAGTCCGGCGGGAAGGCGGCCATGCTCGATCTCGAGGAACTGCTGGCGACCCGCCTTCTGGTGCAGGGCAATTCGGGCTCCGGCAAGTCGCATCTGCTCAGGCGCCGGCTCTTGGAGCAGAGCGCGCCCTGGGTGCAGCAGACCATCATCGATCCCGAAGGCGACTTCGTCTCGCTCGGCCGAGCGCTACGGCCATCTGGTCGATCGACGCCGAGGCGCACCGAGCGCGGAACCTGCAGGCGTTGCCGGCGAGCGGGCACGCCATCCACCGCGTCTCCACCGTGCTCAACCTTGAAGGACTGGACGCCGAGAATCAGATGCGGCTGCGCCGCCGCCTTCCTTGGCGGGCTGTTCGAGGTCGCCCGCGACCACTGGTATCCCGATGCTGGTGGTGGTCGACGAGGCGCAGCTCTTCGCGCCGGCGGTGGCCGGCGAGGTGTCGGACGAAGCACGCAAACTCTCGCTCGGCGCCATGACCAATCTGATGTGTCGTGGCCGCAAGCGCGGGCTGGCCGGCATCATCGCCACGCAGCGGCTGGCCAAGCTCGCCAAGAATGTCGCGGCGGAAGCCTCCAATTTCCTCATGGGCCGCACCTTCCTCGACATCGATATGGCACGCGCCGCCGATCTGCTCGGCATGGACCGGCGGCAGTCGGAGATGTTCCGGGATCTGGCGCGCGGCCATTTCGTCGCTCTCGGACCCGCCCTGTCGCGCCGCCCGCTGCCGGTGACCATCGGCGCGGTGGAGACATCCGCCCGCTCGACCAGTCCGAAGCTGACGCCGCTCCCTGACGCGCCGGCACCGGAGGATGCCCGCGACCTCATCTTCACGCCATCAGCGGAGGAGATGCGGCCGATGCCGGTGCGCCGGCCGCCTCCGCCACCGCCGGTCTCGACCGCCGATATCCTGACGCAGCTGGCGCAGGCGCGCCCGAAGGTGGAGGAGCCGGCCGAGCCCATGCTGCCGGTGATCGCCGAAGCCGACCACAAGGCGATGATCGACGAGGTGCTCAGGGAAATCCTCGCCGACCCTGACGCGGCGTTCCGAACAGTCGCGGTGCTCTACCAGGACTTCCTCGTGCGCTGCCGCATCCGACGGGTGCCCGGCGAACCGCTGACCCTCGCCGATTTCCGTCGCCGTTTCGCCGTGGCGCGGGCCGGCGTCGATACGACCAGGGACGGCGAGGAGGGCTGGTCGCAGGCGGTGGAGCTTTCGGCCTCGCTGCCAGACGACCTGCAGGGCGTGTTCCTCGTCCTCGCGCGGGCGGCGATGACCGGCGCGCCGTGCCCGTCGGATGCGACCATCGCGCGGGTCTATGGCAGCCACTCGCCGAGCCGCGCGCGGCGGCTCCTCGCCTATTTCGAGGAGCGCGGGCTGTTCGTGGTGCGGACCGACTTCCGCAACCGCCGGATCATCGCCTCCCCCGACCTCGGCTGCGAAACGGCGCCCGGCGATCCCGCCGGGGCCGAGGAGGCGATGGACATCGTGCGCTCGGCGGCCGGCTGACCGGCTCAGCTGTAGCCGAGCCAGTGCCAGTAGGTGGCGCCGAGCAGCATCACCAGCGCCAGCGCGATCACGGTCAGCACGAGGCCGGTGCGGACGAAATCGCGCGCCTCGAAGGTCTCCGTGCCGTAGGCGACCATGTTCTGGGGCGCGTTCACCACCAGAATGAAGCCGAAGCTGACCACGAACTGCAGCAGCATGGTCATGCCGGCGATGTTGATGCCGGGCGTCGCGACGTTCTGCAGGACGGCGATGACGATGGGGATCATGGCGGAGGCGAGCGCCGTGGCGCTGGCGAAGCCGAGATGGATCACCGTCAGGAACAGGCTGAGGACGCCGAGGATGAACAGCGCCGTCGCCTGCTTCAGTCCGAACTGCGCGACGACGATGTCAGCCAGAAAGACCGCCGCCCGTGTCTGGAGGAGCGCCGTGCCGAGGCTGATGCCGATGCCGAAGAGCACGACGGTTCCCCACGGGATCTTCGGCTGAGCTTCCTTCCAGGTCATGATGCCGATGCCAGGCAGGAACATCAGCGCGACGGCGGCGATGGTGGTGGATGAGGTGTCGAAGCGGTGCAGCACCCCTTCGGTCGACCAGAATCCGAGCAGCGCCAGCGAAATAGCGAGAAGCTTCTTCTCCGCCATGGTCATCGGGCCGAGTTCCGCGAGCGAGGCGGATATCGCCTCGCGCCCGCCCGGCACAGCCTTCACCTCGGCCCGCATCATGGTGGTCATCACCACATAGAGGGCGATGGTCATCAGGACGGCGAAGGGCGCGGCCGCGATGAACCATTCCAGCCAGGTGACGGTCTTCTGCAGGGTGCGCTCGATGAAGCCGACGGCCACCATGTTCTGGGCCGCCGCAGTCTTGATCCCGACGTTCCAGATGCTGGCCGTCTGTACCGTGGTGATCATCAGCATGCCGGCGAAGGCGCCTTTCCGGTCGACGCCGAAGGCCTTGATGATGCCGACCATGATGGGCACGAGGCAGGCGACGCGTGCCGTCGTGGACGGCACGAGGAAGGCCATGACGAAGCCGACGAGCATCGCTCCGACAAGCACCTGCCGCGTCTCGCCGCCGACACGCGAGGGATGACGAGCGCGATGCGCCGGGTCGCGCCGGTCGCGGTCATGGCCGCGGCGATGAACAGGGCCGCCGCGACCAGGGCGAGAGCCGTATTGGCGAAGCCGGAAAAGGCGAGTCCGAGGCCCGCACTGGTGCCCATCAAGACCCGGGGATTGGCAGGATTTGGCGAGAGGCCCAGCAGGAAGGCCATCAGCGCCGCGATGATCACGGCGGAGACGGCGTAGTCGACCGCCTCCGTCATCCAGATGATGACGGCGAAGGCGAGGATGGCGAGCATCCGGTGGCCGGCGACCGTCAGGCCCGCCGGCGTGGGCAGGATGAGGATCACCGCCAGCGCCGCGACCGCCAGCAGCAGGCCCCAGTGCTGCCTCAGCCAGGAGGGTGGTGCAACGGGCACGGGATCACCCGGCGCGAGAGGAACTGGCCCAGTCCGGCTATCGCTCATGGCACGCCTCCGCTGCATGATGAATTGCCATTCAGCGGCAGAATGCAGGGCGTTGCCTTGCGCAGGATCAACCCTGCGTTGGCGACCTCATGGCGACACTCGCGCCGCGAGGTCGGCGTGATCGACTGTCAGTAGCCCCGCGACCGATCGACGAGGCCGGGGAGGGGCTCGCCACGCCGGTGGCGGGCGATGGTGTCCAGCACGAAGCGCACAGCCGTTTCCGGGTTGGTCATGCTGGCGATATGGGGGGTCATGATGATCTTCTGGTGCTGCCAGAAGGGATGGCCGGCCGGAAGCGGTTCGGGATCGGCGACGTCGAGCATGGCGGCGGAGAGCTGGCTACTGTCGAGGGCGGCTAGGAGGTCGTCCTGCACGAGATGACCGCCGCGGCCGACATTGACCAGCATGGCACCCGCGGGCAGGGCGGAGAACAGTCGTGAATTGAGGATGCCGCGGGTCTCGTCGGTCAGCGGCAGGAGGCAGACGAGGATATCGGTGCGCGCCAGGAACGCATCAAGCTGATGCGCGCCGTCAAAGCATGCGACGCCGTCGATCTGCCGGGGCGAGCGGTTCCAGCCGGCGAGGGGAAAGCCGAAGGCCTTCAGCCGTTCGAGCACGGCCTGCCCGAGCTGGCCGAGGCCCATGACCCCGACCCTGCGGCGCGCTGCGGCGGTGATCTGGATTTCCTTCCAGACCTCGCGTCGCTGCTGGTCGAGGAAGCGCGGCAGGTCCCGGTGGAGGGCCAGCACGGCCAGCGAGACATATTCGACCATGCTCTCGGCGATGTTCGGTTCGAGCATGCGCACCAGCGGCACGTGGTCGGGCACCTTGGTGGAAATCGAACTGGTCGACGCCGGCCCCGACCGAGAAGACCAGTTCGAGGTTGGGGAATGTCGCGGCGATGTCGTCGGGTGGCACCCAGGTGGCGAGATAGCGCACCTCGGCGGGGTCGCCGGTCTCAGGCCAGAGGCGGAAGGGCAGTTCGGGCGCCAGCACCGCGAGGTGCCGGCCCCATTCCGCGCCACGGACGGCATTGGCCTTGTAGAGCAGGGTCATCGCGGCCTCAGAACAGCCCGACCGGGGCAAGCGGCCGCCCGTCGATCAGACGCTCGTAGGAATAGGCCGCCGGGTCGATCAGTGGCGCATCGCCCCTGACGATGTCCGCCGCCAGCCGGCCGGCGGCTGGTCCGATGCCGAAGCCGTGGCCGGAGAAGCCGGTGGCGAGGAAGAAGCCGGGCAGCTTGTCGACCGCCGAAATGACCGGAATGGTGTCGGGGGTGGTGTCGATGGTGCCGCCCCAGGCCTCGGCGACCTGGATGCCGTTGAGGTCCGGGTTTGCCTTGACCAGAGCCGCGAGCGCCTCCTCGACCAGCGTCATGTCGGGGGCAGGGTCGCGGACACGCTCGGCCTCGAAGGGCGAGGGCTTGTCGAGAGACCAGTTCGTTCCCCGCAGCAACTGATCGAGGAAGGGCTTGCCGAAGGCAATCTTCAGGCCCT
The DNA here is from genome assembly GCA_965284145.1 of Phreatobacter sp. Lineage (GTDB taxonomy): Bacteria > Pseudomonadota > Alphaproteobacteria > Rhizobiales > Phreatobacteraceae > Phreatobacter. The sequence continues at coordinate 1,333,337 of CBDIRH010000002.1, read as the reverse complement.
TGCGGCGCTGGCGGTAGGTCGGGATGAAGGTGCGCGCATAGCGGATGAGGTCCGGCGTCAGCTCCACCGTGCCGCGGCCGCGCAGCGCAAGCGTCAGGCCGCCGTCGAGGCGGCGGCGGATGCAGAAGAAGTCGGTGCCGAGCGCGCCGTCCGTGATCTCGGGGGCGGGCGTCGTGCGGCACGCGGTGGCGTTGACGAGGCCGACCGGCAGCTCGATGCCGTGGCGGCGGCAGAACAGCGACGACCAGGCGCCGCCGGCGAGCAGGGCGGCGTTGGTGCGGATGGTGCCCTTCTCGGTGACAACCCCTGAGACCCGCCCTGCGGATGTCTCGAGCCCGCGCGCCGCGCAGCCCTGGTGGATGGTCACCCCATGCTTGCGCGCCGCAACGGCGAGCGCCGGGACGGCCATGGAGGGCTCTGCCCGCCCGTCGCTCGGCGTGTGCAGGCCGCCGACCCAGCTGTCGACATTGCCGGGCAGGCGTTCGCGGACCTCCGCGGGCGAGAGAACCGTCGAGTGCACCTGCATCTCGCGGGCGACCTCGGCCCATTTCTCCCAGGCGGCGAGTTCCTCGGGGTTCTTCGTCAGGAACAGCACGCCGGTACGGCGGAAGCCGGCATCCCGCCCGGCATCGGCCTGCATCTCTTCCCAGAGGCGGAGAGCTTCTCGTGCCAGCGGGATTTCGGCGCGGGCACGTCCCTGCTGGCGGCACCAGCCCCAATTGCGGCTCGACTGCTCGCAGCCGACATGGCCCTTCTCGACCAGGGCGACGGAGTTGCCCTTGCGGGCCAGATGGTAGGCGGCCGAAACACCGATGACGCCACCGCCGATGACGACGACGTCGACGCTTTCCGGCAGGCGGTCGTCGCCCTGGATGCGGTCAAGGGGTGGCGACATGGCGAGAGGCTCCTGAGGCGATTGACGGTGTGCGGCGCATCGGGGGCGGCGTCACTTGATGTCGAGGCGCGGGTCCAGCGCGTCCCGCAGGCCGTCGCCGATGAAGTTGAAACTGGTGACAGCGAGAGTGATGGCGATGCCCGGGGCAATGGCGAGCCAGGGAGCGCTCGTCATGTAGATCTGGGCGTTGTTCAGCATGTTGCCCCAGCTCGCGGCCGGCGGCTGGATGCCGTAGCCGAGATAGCTGACATAGGATTCCAGCAGGATCGCCTTCGCGACATTGAGGGTCGCTGCCACGACGATGGCCGCCATGGCGTTCGGCACCAGTTCCTTGAACATGATGCGCAGGTTCGACGAGCCGAAGGCGATCGCCGCGGCCGTGAAGTCGCGTTCGCGCAGGGCCCTCATCTGCGCCTCGACGATGCGGGCGACGCTCATCCAGGCGGTGACCGAGATGAGGATGGTGGTGGCGACGAGCCCGGGCTCGATCAGTGCGGCGAGGGCGAGCAGCAGGAAGATGGTCGGGAAGCAGAGGACGGCGTCGACGAAGCGCATGAGTGCCGCGCCCAGAACCCCGCCGTAGAAGCCTGCGAAGGTGCCGATGACGATGCCGACCCCCATGGCGATGAGCATGGCGATGATGCCGATGGTGAGCGACACGCGCCCTCCCATCATCAGTCGCGCCAGCACGTCGCGGCCGAGTTCGTCGGTGCCGAGGATGTGCGCGCCGGAGAGCGGCGGCGCGAAGCGGTGCATGATGTCGATAAACTTGTCGTCGAAGGGGAGCAGGAACGGCCCGAGGACCGAGCCGAAGATCAGCGTCACGATGATGATGGCTCCCCCCATCGCCAGCTTGTGGCGGCGAAAGCGCTGCCATGCCGCCTGGGCGGGTGTCAGATGCACGACGTCGTGGACGGGAATGGCGGTCATGGCTCAGCCCACCCGGATGCGCGGATCGACCACGGCATAGAGGATGTCGGCGAGCAGCGAGCCGATCAGCACCATGGTGGCGGAGAACATGAGGATGCCCATCACCACCGGGTAGTCGCGGTAGCCGATGGAATCGAGGAAGAGGCGGCCCATGCCGGGCCAGGTGAACACCGTCTCCGTGACCAGTGCGCCGCCGAGCAGGGTCGGGAACTGCAGGCCCGCCACCGTGATCATCGGCAGGAGGGCGTTGCGCAGCGCGTGCTGCGACAGGATGCGCCATTCAGGCAGGCCCTTGGCGCGGGCGGTGCGGATGTAGTCCTGGTTGATGACGTCGAGCATGGAGGAACGCATGAAGCGCCCCCACATCGCGGTCTCGACGAGCGCCAGCACGAGCGCCGGGGCGATGAGGTGATGCAGCATGTCGAGGAGCGAGCCCTCCTCGCCAACCGTGTGGCGGTTGCCGGAGGGCAGCCAGCCGAGCTTGACCGAGAAGAGGTAGATCGCGATCAGGCCGAACCAGAAGGTCGGGATCGACAGCGCGACCATGGCGCCGACGGTGGCAAGCGAGTCGAAGATGGAATAGCGGCGGATAGCCCCGAGGATGCCGATCCAGCAGCCGAGGATGACGGCGATCAGCGTCGCCGTCGCCATCAGCTCGAAGGTTGCGCCGAGATGGGCGCTGATGATCTTCAGCACCGGCTCCCCGTCGCGGTAGGAATTGCCCCAGTCGCCGCGCAGCATGCGCCACAGCCAGTCGGCGTACTGGACCGGAAGGGGACGGTCGAGGCCGAGCTGGCGTGTGATCCGGTCGAGATCCTCCTGCGTCATCTGCGACGACAGGGCGAACTGCGACAGCGGGCCGCCCGGCGCCAGGTGCAGGATGGCGAAGCCCAGCATCGACACGATGAAGAGCAGCAGCACGGCCTGGCCGAACCGGTTGACGAGGTAGCGGGGCATGTCAGCCGATCCCGGCCCGCGTCCGCATCAGGCCCAGTACCATTCGCGGATGTTCCAGCAGTTCGTGGAGGTGTTGGCGTTGGGGCGGTAGCCGCGGAGATTGGCCTTGAGCCCCTCGGAGATCACGCCCTGGTAGAGGGGGAGGATGGCCAAGTCGGCGCGGATCAGCTTCTGCAGCGCACCGTAGGTCGCCTTGCGCTCGGCGATGTCGAACTGGGTCGCGCCGAGGGCGAGGAGGCGGTCCGCCTCCGGGTTCTGGTACTGGTAGGTGTTGAAGCCGCGGCCGCCCTTGGCGGGAATCGCGCCCGAGCCGAAGCGGGGCGTGACGTCCGGGTCGGCACCGAGCATGAAATTCACCGACACCAGGGCCGAGTTGAACTTCGACTGCTGCCAGAACTCGCCCCACATCACCGCCGGCGGCATGTTCTGGATGCGCATGGCAGCGCCGATGCCGCGCCAGTCCTGCATCAGGAGCTGCTGAGTCTGCTCGCGCACCGCGTTGCCCGAGGTGGTCGAGTTGGTGAACTCGAGGCGGACGCCGCCCTTGGCGCGGATGCCGTCGGAACCGCGGGCCCAGCCTGCCGCATCGAGGGCGGCATTGGCCTTGGCGGGATCGTAGACGTGTTGCGGCAGGCCCTGCTGGTAGGACCAGCCCTGCTGCGGCACGAAGGTTTCGGTGGGTGTCGGCAGGCCGTAGTTCAGCGCGTCGATGATCGCCTTCTTGTTGACGGCCATGTAGAGCGCCTCGCGCACGGTCTTGTCGGCGAGCGGACCGAAGTCGAGGTTCGGCGCAATGTGCTCCACCGACGAGGTCGACGAGACGACGACAGTGCGGTCCCGCAGGGTCTTCGCCTCGGCGACGAAGTTCGGCAGGATGCCCTGAATGCCCGTGTAGTCCACCTGGCCGGTCCGGAACTGCGTGTAGAGCACCGTCAGGTCGGAGATGTACTTGAAGATCAGGCGCTCAACGTAGGGGCCCTTGCCGTGATAGGCCGTATTGGCCATCAGGAGGATGTTGTCGCCCGGCGTGCGCGAGCCCCAGCGGAACGGTCCGGTGCCGACGGGAGCGTTGTTCATCGGCGAGGCGTTGGGGTCCGGCGCCTTCTCGAGGATGTGCTTCGGCACCAGGAAGGTCAGCGACAGGATCGACAGATAGGGCGAGTAGGGCGCCTCCATCCGCCAGTGGATCTCGTCGGGTGCGACGATCTTGATGTCCTTGACGAGGCTGTGGCCGACGCGGTTGCGGACCCGGAAGTTCGGGTTGTTGATGAGCTCCAGCGAGTACTTGACGTCCTCCGCCGTGAAGGCGGTGCCGTCGTGCCACTTCACGCCCGTCCGCAGCTTGATCTTCCAGGTCAGGCCGTCTGCCGACAGGCCGCCATTGGCGACCGTCGGCACCTCGCGGGCGAGGTCGGGAACGAAGTTGCCGTCGGGGTCGATGTACCAGAGGGTCGAGAACAGCTGCCACCAGACCGCCTGATCGACCTCGATGCCCGGCATGAGCGGATTGAAGACGGTCGGCTCCTGCGAGAGGGCGGCGACGATCTGGCCGCGCGGCCGGTCGGGCGGGCTGGAGGGGCGGGCGGCCTGGGCGAAGACGGAGCCCGGGGCCGCGATGCCGGCCGCTGCGCCGGCGCCGAGCACCATCAGCGTCCGGCGGCTCGGAGCCACGAGTTCACCCGTCGTGCGGAATGGGCCATGCTTCGTGTCATCGGCCATCGTCCTGTCCCCCGTTGGCGTCGGCGCACGGCACGGCGATCCCTCGCGCCGGGAGGACCCGGCGCCAGCGGTCTGTGTCCGCGGCCTTCAGTGATCTTGAATTATCGGCAAGGAACTTCAACACTGCTAAACAGAGCTGTCAATGGCGTCGCTTGCGATGCTCGCCTGCCCGCAGAGGAGATCTTCTCCCGGCGGGCAGGTGGCAAAGATCAGTGGCCGGAGGCGACGGGAGATTGCGCATGAGTGGCCGCAGTGCCGGACCGAAGACGAACGCCCTTGCGGCCCGGGCCATGACGGATGACGACGGCGACCAGCGTCTCGGCGAGACGATCCGCCTGATGCGTCAGCGCGCCGGCCTGTCGATCCAGGAGGTGGCGAAGAAGACGGGCCTGTCGACCGGCATGATCAGCCAGGTCGAAAGGGCCCTCGCCACTCCTTCGGTGCGGACATTGCGCCTGCTGAGTATCGCTCTCGACGTGCCCATCTCCTACTTCTTCGAAGAACATGCCGCGGTCTCGCCGGCGCGCTACATCGTGCGCAAGAACGACCGGCGCCTGCTGCGCCTGACCGCCAGCGGCGTGGTCAAGGAGGCTCTGACCCCGGCCGAGAAGGGCGAGATCGAGTTCTATGAGCTGACGCTCAATCCCGGAGGCTCCTCGGGCACCGACTTCGTGCAGCACACCGGCGAAAAGGCCGGCTATGTCCTCTCAGGACGGCTGCGCCTGTGGCTCGACCACGAGGCGCATGTTCTGGAGGCCGGGGACAGCTTCCGATTTCCGTCGACCGTGCCCCACATGTTCGACAACCCGTCCCAGCAGGTCGCCCGCATCATCTGGGTGACGACACTCGGCGCTCGCGCCTGACGCGGGAACCCGCCGTCCCGCCGGACGTTCTCCACCACAACGGAGGAGACGCGCCATGAACGAAACCCGTCGAGACATCGCAGCCCGGCAGACCGAGGGACAGCGCCCCGAAGCGCTGGCGACCTTCGCGGAAGCGGCGCGGGCCGACGGCAAGAAGCCCGACGACATCGGGCTGACCGCAACACCCGACACCTCGCCGATTCCGACAGATTCCGCCGAGAAGGACCGTGCCGCGACCAAGGTGCTCCAGCGTGGCGTGACGGGCCGCGACAACGGCGCCGACGAGGCGGTGGACCGGCTGCCCGACAGAACGCTCCAGGGCGAGTAGGGTCCGGGGGGCGCGCCCGCGGCAACGCTGGCGTCGAATTCAGTCGGCCTTGAGAAAGACGATCTCGACGCGGTAGCCGGGACGCTCGCGACCTGGAAACGCCGGGCCGGCCGTCATTGTTGCGCGCAAGCCGCGCACCAGATTGTCGATGACGACCTGGCCGATGCCCCGGGCTGTCGCCTGATCCGGGGGAAGACCGATGCCGTCATCCTCGATCACCAGCCTGCGTGGCGTCGTCTCGGTCTCCGGCTCCAGGCTGATGCGGATGAGGCCCGACATGTTTCCTGGAAAGGCGTGCTTCAGGGCATTCGTGACGATCTCGTTGATCAGCACGACGTAGCTCAGCGCATCGCGGCCCGAAACCACCATCTCCGGCATGTCGAGTTCCACGGCGATCCTGGCGTGCGGCTGAGCCTCTCGAATGGCTGCGATGGCTTCCTCGAGGTAGGGGCGGGCATCGACCTCGTCGGTCTCGATATTGAGGCGCATGCGGCGCTGGCCGGCCGCGATGGCATGGATGCGTTCGCGCGCGTTGGCGAGCGCCTTCTTTACATCCTCGCTCGTCTCGGCCCGGCTCTGCATGTTGAGCAGTGACGAGACCATGGCGAGGTTGTTGCCGACGCGATGATTGACGTCGCGCAGCAGGGCCTCGACCCGCAGCTTCTCGCGCTGGAGATCCTCCGTCCGCTGGTCCACGAGCGCCTCGAGCGAGGCATTGTCGGCGGCGAGCAGCCGCGCTTCCCTGACCTTCGACTGGAACTGCATTCCGCCCAGGATGATCAACCCGGCGATAATGAGCAGCATGGCGGCGAGACTGCCGACACGGGTGGCCTTCGCCCAGCGGAGTCGCGACTCCAGGAGGGTCTGCTCGGCGAACTTGATCCGCTCGACGATCCGTGTCGCCTCGTCCATGGCGACGCGGCCTGACATGTCGGCGAGGCGCGCGACAGCTTCCTCGCGGTCGCCGGCCTTCATCAGCCGCTCGGAATGGCCTGCGAGATCGAAGACCTGCTGGAGGACCGGCCGCACCTGGTCGATCAGGCGCAATTGGCCCGGATTGTCCGAGACCAGGGCCTGGAGCTGCGCGAGCTGGCTCAAGACGTGCTCCCGGGCGCCGGCCATCAACTCCAGAAAGGACTCGTTGCCGGTCGCGATATAGGCGCGGTTCCCCGACTGAGCCTGGCGGGTGTAGCGCAGTACCTGTTCCGCGCGTTCCCGTACCTCGAGCGAATGGATCGCCCAGTCCGTGGCGCGGGCCGCCTGCCAGTTTGCCCAGATCGAGAAGAGCGTCGCCGCCCCCAGGATCAGGAGGCCGGCCACCAGCGGGTTGAGGGCTACGAAGGCGCGAAAACGGGGCAAGGGACCTGCGGCAGCAAGCATCGGGGCTCCGGGGGACGGTTCGAGGGCCATCGTTAGTGCGACGACGTCGAATCCGGAATGTCAAAAGACATGCGGAAGCCGCAGGCTAGCAGTGTGGGGCAAGCCAGACACATGGTTTCTGCATGGGACGGTGGAGCGAGGGATGCCGAGCAAGCCGCAGTCGTCCGGACATTTATAGCAATGCATTGACATTTATCGGGTGGCGGATATCGTCCGCCGCGATGAGCCGCCCCGTCTGGGGTGAGGCAGGCGCAGCCGTCCCAATGCCGCGAAGGTGCGAGGCCGATGATCCTGAATGACGAGCAGCTCCAGATCAGGGACACGGCTCGCCGCTTCGCGCGGGAGAAGCTGGCGCCCGGCTATCAGCGCCGCGAGATCGATGCGCGGGTCGACCGCGACCTCATCCGCGAGATGGGTGAGCTCGGCCTGATAGCGCCAGAGCTTCCCGAGAACCTCGGTGGTTATGGCATGCCGAGCGTCACCAGCGGCGTGATCGCCGAGGAAATCGGCTACGGCGACATGAATGTCGCCTATGTGCAGATCCTGGGTTCGCTGAACGGCGCCATCATCGCCCGCCATGCCGCGCCGGAGCTCGCGGCCGAATGGGTCGGACGCATCGTTTCGGGGCGCTCGATCGTCGCGATCGGCCTGACTGAGCCGCGTGGTGGTTCGGATGCCGCCAACCTCGCCCTGTCGGCGCGGCGCGACGGCGATCACTATGTCCTGAAGGGCGAGAAGTCCTCGATCAGCATGGCCGACCAGGCGGATGCGTTGGTGCTCTTCGCGCGCACGGGCGCGCCCGGGGACGGAGCGCGCGGCGTCAGCGCCTTCCTCGTGCCGATGGACACGCCAGGCGTCTCGACCCAGCGTTTCACCGACCTCGGGTCCAAGGCCATCGGCCGGTCCTCGATCTTCTTCGACGAGGTGCGCATTCCCGTCGGCAATCGCCTTGCGGCAGAAGGCTCCGGCTTCATCCAGGTGATGCAGGGCTTCGATTTCAGCAGGGCGCTGATCGGCCTTCAATGCATCGGCGCGGCACAGGCCTCGCTCGACGAGAGCTGGGCCTATGTGCAGGAGCGCGAGGCCTTCGGCGGGCCGATCGCCCGCAACCAGGGGGTTACCTTTCCCCTCGCCGAGGGGGAGGGGCTGATCGCGTCCGTGCGCCAGCTCTGCCTGCACACACTCGCGCTGCGTGACGCCGGCCAGCCGCACACGTCGGAGGCCGCCATCTGCAAATGGCTCGGGCCGAAGACCGCGGTCGACGTCATCCACCAGTGCCTGCTCACCCATGGCCACTACGGCTGGTCGCTGGACCTGCCGCACCAGCAGCGGTTGCGCGACGTCATGGGCCTCGAGATCGGTGACGGCACGGCCCAGATCATGAAGCTCATCGTCTCCCGCGAAAAGCTCAGGGCGGCACGACAGTAACGGTTGGACGGACCGCGAAGAGTCCACGACCAACGGAGGAAACGACATGCTGGTAACACCCGAAGCCCTCGCGAGGCGCCGCAGCGCCGCCGGCCGGTTCTGGACGGACGAGACGCTGCTCGATCATCTGGCGCGGGTCGTCGCGGCGACACCCGACAAGATCGCCGTCGTCGCCAACCGCAGCGAGGCCGGCGAATGCCGACGCATCAGCTACGGCGAGCTCGACGCCATGGCCTCGTCGGTGGCCGGTGGGCTTGCGGCGCGTGGGGTCGGCCGCGGTGACGTGGTGTCGTTCCAGCTCCCCAACTGGTGGGAATTCACGGTTCTCCATCTCGCCTGCCTCAAGCTCGGCGCGGTCTCCAACCCGCTGATGGTGATCTTCCGCGAGCGCGAGCTCGCCTTCATGCTCGGCCTCGCCGAGACGAAGGTCCTCGTCGTGCCGGCCCGTTTCCGCGGCTTCGACTATCCGGCGATGGTCGCCGGCGTCCGCGACAAGCTGCCGAAACTGACCCACGTCTTCGTTGCCGGCGGGGAGGGGGCCGAGGCCTTCGACCGCCTGCTCGAGGGGCCCTCGCTGCCGCCGCAACCGCGCCTTGCTGCCGACGCGGTGATCCAGCTGCTCTACACCAGCGGCACGACCGGCGAGCCGAAGGGGGTGATGCACACCTCCAACACCATGCTCTCCAACCTCGGTCCCTTCGCCGCGCGGCTGCATCTCGGGCCCAACGACGTCATCCACATGCCCTCGCCGATGGCCCACCAGCTCGGCTTCATGTACGGCCTCGTCCTGCCGGTGATGCTGGGCGCCACCGCGGTTCTGCAGGACATCTTCGTCGCGGCCGAGATGGCGCGGCAGATCACCGGGGAGGGCTGCACCTTCACCATGGGTGCGACGCCCTTCCTCAACGACCTGACCGAACATGTCGCGGCCTCGGGGCAGGGGACACCCAGCCTGAAGATCTTCGTCTCGGCGGGTGCGCCGATCCCCCGCGCCCTCGTCACCAAGGGGCGCGCGACGCTCGGCGCCGCCATCATCTCGGCCTGGGGAATGTCGGAGAACGGGGCCGTCACCACGACGCGCCCCGAGGATCCGGAAGAGGCCACCACGACCACGGACGGCCTTGCGCTTCCGGGCATGGAGGTCCGAGTCATCGACGCCAACGGCGCGCCGGTGCCGGCGGGCGAGGAGGGGCAGCTCCAGGTGCGCGGCTGCTCCAACTTCGTCGGCTACCTGCGCCGGCCGGAGCTCGACCCGAAAGACCGCGACGGCTGGTTCGACACCGGCGACCTCGCCCGAATGGATGTCGCCGGTTACATCCGCATCGCCGGCCGGTCGAAGGACATCATCATCCGCGGCGGCGAGAACATTCCCGTCGTCGAGGTGGAAGGACTCCTGTTCAGGCATCCGGCGGTCGCGGCAGTCGCCATCGTCGGAACTCCGGATGCGCGCCTCGGCGAGCGGGCCTGCGCCTTCATCGTCTTGAGGGATGGCCAGAGCCTCACCTTCGAGGAGATGGCGGCCTATCTCGCCGAACAGAAGATGGCCCGTCAGTACATTCCGGAGCGGCTGGAGATCGTCACGGACCTGCCGCGTACACCGAGCGGCAAGATCCAGAAGTTCAAGCTGCGCGAGGCGGTCCGCGGCGCGTGACGCGGTGGACGTCAGTCCTCGTCCGCACCGGCGGTCCGTTCGTCGTCGCCGCCGAGGCCGGCGAGGCCGTCCCTGAGGCGGTCGAGCAGGCGATAGAGCTGCAACTGCTCCTCGGGCGTCAGCCCGGAGAGCGCCGCCGTGTAGAAGTCGCCGATCGGGCGCTGCATGCTGTCCCAGACCTCGATGCCCTTCGTCGTGAGCTGGCTGCGACGGCTGCGGCCGTCGGCGGCATCCTTCACCTTGGCGATCCAGCCGCGCGCCTCCAGACGGTCGAGGACGGCGGCGAGGTTCTGCCGACTGACCATGAGGAACTCTATGAGTTCCTTGACGTTCATGCCGTTGCGCCGGACATGCGGTCGCGCGAGAGCTCCCAGAACAGCCCATTGCTGGGTCGTCGCGCCGAAGCCCGACACGGCCCGCGTGCCGTTCTTGTGCATCAGATTCGAGCTCTGGTAGAGCCGGAAGAACAGGCGGTTCGCGACGTCGAACCTGCCGGGATCGTGGATGGCGGCGGTTGCCTGCTTCGGTCTCACGACGGATCCTCGAATTTATAGCAATGCATTGCCATTTTGTGTGGCGAGCCTATTGTCGAACGCGGAGCAAGGCAACCTCGCCCACGCAAGCCACGTGCCGGCCGGTCTGCAGAATCCACGCAAGCCAGAGGAACGAAAGCCATGAGCAAAGTCCAGACCGCCTACGAGGACATCATCTATCTCGAGCGCGACGACGGCGTCGCCTTCATCACCATCAACCGGCCCGACCGCTACAATGCCTTTCGCGGCAAGACGGTTGAGGAACTGATCGACGCCTTTCAGCGGGCGGGGTGGAACCGCGACGTCGGCGTGATCGTGCTGGGTGGGGCCGGCGACAAGGCCTTCTGCACCGGCGGCGACCAGGGCGCCCATGACGGCCAGTATGACGGCCGCGGGACCATCGGCCTGCCCATCGAGGAACTGCAGACGCTGATCCGCGACGTGCCGAAGCCGGTCATCGCCCGGGTGCAGGGCTTCGCCATCGGCGGAGGCAATGTTCTCGCGACTCTCTGCGACATGACGATCGCCTCCGAGCGGGCGCAGTTCGGCCAGGTGGGCCCGAAGGTCGGTTCGGTCGATCCCGGCTTCGGCACGGCCTATCTCGCCCGCGTCGTCGGGGAGAAGAAGGCGCGCGAGATCTGGTACATGTGCCGGCGCTACACCGCCGCCGAGGCCGAGCGCATGGGCCTCGTCAACTGCGTCGTGCCGCATGACGAGCTCGACGCCGAGGTCGATCGCTGGTGCGCCGAGATCATGGAGAAGAGCCCCACCGCCATCTCCATCGCCAAGCGCTCGTTCAATGCCGACAGCGAGAACATCCGCGGCATCGGCTCCCTCGGCATGCAGGCGCTGAGCCTCTACTACGACACCGAGGAGTCGAAGGAGGGCGGCCGCGCCTTCCGCGAGAAGCGCAAGCCGGATTTCAGGCGGCGGTGAGGACGCCGTGGCGCGTCTCGGGTGGACATGATCCGCCTCCGACGCGGTTGCCTGTGCCCGCGTCGCCGGTAGGATGAGGGTCTCTGCGCTGTTGGATGCCCGGTGCCATGGACGACGACGAGACACTGGACCTGCTGATCCGGGCTGACTTCGTCTATCCGGTGGATGGCCGGAACGAGGTCATCGCCGACGGTGAGATCGCCGTATCGGGTGATCGCATCGTGCATGTCGGACGAGCCGACCCGCTGCGCCCCCGCAAGGCCCGGCGGGTCCTCGGAGGGCCGGGATTTGTCGCGCTGCCAGGCTTCGTCAACTGCCACAGCCATGCGGCCTCCGTGGTGTTCCGCAGCCAGACCGACGACCACGAGGCGAAGAAGGCGCTGCTCAATGTCGCCTTTCCGATGGAGAAGGACATTTCCACCGAGGAATGGCGGCTGCTCGGCGAACTCGGTTGCGCCGACATGCTGCTGGCCGGCGTCACGACCATCAACGACATCTGGTACAGTCCGGAAACGCTGGCGGAGACCGTCGAGAAGGCGGGACTGCGTGCCCAGATCGCCAACAAGGTCTTCGACGTCCGGTTGGAGAACTTGCGCAACGGCGGCTACACGCACCACGCCTCCATCGGCGAGAGGCGGCTCGCCGACGGTGTCGCCTTCGCGGAACGCTGGCACGGCGCGGCCGACGGACGTATCACTGCCCGCATCGGGCCGCACGCCACCGACACCTGCGATGTCGGCCTTTTCCGCGACGCGCGGCGCGAGGCGACGCGGCTGGGGATCGGCATGCACATTCATGCCGCGCAGAGCGCTGCGGAGGCCGAGCACATCCGCGCCACCTACGGGCACGGTCCGGTGCGCCATCTGGCCGAGGCGGGCATGCTCGCCTCCGATGTCGTTCTCGCTCATCTGGTCTTCGCCGGGGACGACGACCTCGCAGCCGCTGCCGAACATGGTGCCGGCTATGCGCATTGCCCGACCATCTATCCGCGGCGCGGGCGCTATCCGCGTCTCGAAGCCATCCTCGAGCGGGGAATCCCCACCGGCTTTGCCACCGACTGGATGCTGAACGACCCCTTCGAGGGCATGCGCTACGCCATCAACGCGATGCGCCTCAGGCTGGGCTCGCCGTCGGCCATGTCCGGCCTTGATGCCCTGCGCTTCCAGACCCTCGGGGCGGCACAGGTGCTCGGACTCGCCAGCGAGATCGGTTCGCTGGAGCCAGGCAAGAAGGCCGACATCATCCTGGTCAGCACGGAGGCTCCGCATCTCCAGCCCTATTACGGCGGGCCGGAGGCGCTGGTCTTCTACGCCAAGGCGACCGACGTCCACACCTCGGTCGTCGACGGGCGGGTGGTGATGGAGGACAGGCGCATTCCCGGCCTCGACGCGGCCGTCATCCAGCGCGATGTGCGGGCCGCCACGCCGGGCTGGCGAAAGCGTCTGCATGCCCTCGGCAGCCGCGCCGTGTTCGGACCGGGATGCGACTGCTGCGGCTGACGGCGGGAGCAGCCCATTGGCTTCGCGCCGATTTGCGCCGATCCTGTGGCCCGAAGCCCGCCAGCCGCGCCACCCTCGACAAGCCGCTGGCCGGGTACTGGAAGCCAGGGAGAGAAGCGGTGCCCGCGTGCATCCATTGCGGACAGGACAGCCAGTACCTCACCTATGATGCGTGGGGGCTCTGCCACCAATGCGCTCCCGACCACGCTCCGGTGATCGCTCAGGCGGTCGGTGGCATCGCCGGTGGCGCGGAGGCGAGATCGAAGGCCAGGCGGTCGTCCGCGCAACTGGAGCTCCTGCGGGATTCCATCGACCACTGCCGCGTGCTGCAGCGCTACCCGGCCCTCAGGCTGGAGGGGGTCGATCCGGCCCGGCTGATGGCCGATCTGGAGAAGGTCAGGACAGAGACCGTCGAGGAGGCCATCCGCGGCGAATGGTTCGATGCCCGGGAGAGAGCCAGGGACAGCGCCGGCACGTCGGGAATCATGGAGCCCTATGGAGACGCGGTGGAGCGCCTGCAGGACCTGCTCGACCTCGTCGACGACACCAGCCTGATCGACAAGGCGGTGGTCGTGCTCAGGGCGGAGCGGGACGGGCTGGTGTTCGAGAGCATCTATCGCAAGGGCCAGCTTGCAGAGCAGATGGGCAAGCCCCGGAAGGCCCGGGAGCACTACATCGAGGCGGTCTTCTGGCTCCGGAAGGACGGAACACCGGATTCCTATCAGGCCGACAAGATCGAACTGGCCGAAAAGCAGATCGAGCGACTCGGAGGCAGGCCGACGGGGTGAGGCGCCAGGAATGCGGTGGCCAACCGGGGCGCGACGCCCTGGCTGACAGCGTTCCGATCACGGCAAACTACTGACTTGTGGCCTTTCGTCTCAGGGACCAGTCTCGGTGTCGGGTCGTCCGATGGACGAATGGGGGCGTCACATGCGCATGGCACGAGTGGCGGCCCTCATCGGCGTGGTTCTGGCGGGGTGGACGTCACAGCCCGATCTCGCCGAGGCACAGAGCCTCACTCCCAATCGAAGTGGCTTCGGGAGTTGGACGCGGCGATCGGTGTCGACGCCACCGGCCATCCGCTCCACCCGCGTCACCCGAAGCGGCACATACCGGTCGGGCGGCGGCGCGGCTGTCGGCGCGGCGGCGGGAGCGGCCATCGGCCTCATCGGCGGGATTGCCTCCGCGATGCCGGGCGAGAACCGCTCGGACGTTCCCTCCTGGCCGCCGCCCGCCTCCTGCGCCAATCGGTATGCGGGATCGTGGATTGTGACCTATGCGGGGCAGACCTATCCCGTCACTGTTCGCCAGAACGGGACGAGCACGGCCCATTGTCCCCTCTGCATGCCGTCGCAGCGCTGGACCTGCCGCGGCAATGTCTATTTCCTGCTCGACCCTGTCGTCATCACCATGACGCTCGCGCCCAACGGGCGATCCTGGACGAGCGCGAACGGGTCGGGAACGCGCATCTCGCCGGGACAGACTCAGGTCGCGAGCGTTTCGGGAGCGAGCCGCCCGGGTGGGTCGCCAACCGGTTCCGGTGCCAGCGCGGCCCGAGCGGCGACGGCTACGCCTCAGCCCAGTATGCTCGTCGAACAGTTCGCGGGCGGGCGCAACGGAAGCTGCTCCGACATCACCGGAACTGGCGGGGGAGCGGCCCCTGCCTGTCGTCGCGGCGTCACGCGAAGCGCCGTTGGCCAGCGTGGCGCAAATCGCGCGGGTCGTGCGATGGCTGAAGCCGAACGCGCCTTGCAGATGCGCGGCCAGCCGCAGCGACAAGCCGCACTCCGTCAGGCCCAGCGCTGGTTCGTTCAGGCTGCGCAGGAGCTGAACGTCGGAGGCGATCCTGATGCAGCACGTGTTGCCTTGCAGGACGCGCGCGTTCTCGATCGGGCCTTGAGCGAACCGGAGAGTACCGTTCGGCTCTCCAACGGGCGCGAGTACACCGTCAGAAACGGCAATCCTCCCGATGTCGTGCTTCGCGAGGGGCAGCCGGGTGAATATCGTGTCACCAGACGAGGACCCCCCGACGGCGCCAGCGTTCGCGATCAATTGCGTTGTCGCTTTGCCGAACGCGATCACGGCATGAATTCGCAGGAAGCCATCGAGTGTCGCGCCAGACTGGCGGCGCAAGAGAATGTCTGCTCGCTTGGGGCGGGCTGCAACACGACGTCCTGCGGCACGCACCTGGCGGTGGTCCAGAACCAGGTACCCCGCATGAGCGAGAACTGGGTCCGCCAGCAGATGCGCCGCGTCGGCTGCGCAGCCTTCTATCGACCGAGGTCGTCCTGACGCCGCTTGCTGCCTGAACGTTGCGGCTGTTGGGGGCGGGCGTGCCCGATCGGGCAGCGCTCCGATGACCGCTATGGCGGCGTCAAGCGGACGGGCAGCACCGCAGCCGTCGAGCCGCATCTCGCACTTGGGAGCGCCCCCGGACTGCCGCATGGGGCTTGACGAGGTCTCCTTCGCGCTTAATACTTAAGTGAATGCTACAGTATCAAGCCCAGCCGCTCGACCTCGCTTTTCACGCCCTTTGCGATCCGGCGCGGCGAGCCATGGTGGAGCGTCTGAGCGTGGGGCCGGCCTCGGTGAGCGACCTCGCGAGGCCCCTACCGATGACACTCTCCGCCGTCGTCCAGCATCTGAAGGTTCTTGAGGAAGCCGGCCTCGTGACGAGTGCGAAGGTCGGCCGCGTCCGCACCTGCGCCCTCGACATCGGCGCGATGAACCGGGTGGAGAGCTGGATCGCCGAACGCAAGCGGTTCTGGGAACAGCAGTACGACCAACTCGAGGCCTTTCTCGCCAAGGCCGCACCGGAGGACAGCGACCCATGACCATCACCAACGCGGCCTTCACGATCGAACGGTTGCTGAACGCCTCACCCGCGCGGGTGTTCGCGGCCTACAGGACCATCGAGGCCAAGAGCGCATGGTTCAAGGCGCCCGCCGAGATCGAGACGCTCGACCGGCACCTCGACTTCCGGCCGGGCGGCACGGAGCGCTTCCGAGCGCGCTGGCCGGGCGGACTGGTCACCGATTTTCAGGCGACCTACCACGACATCGTCGCGAACGAGCGGATCATCCTCGTCTACGACCTGTTCCACAACGACGCCAAACTGTCCGTCTCGCTGCTGACGCTGGAGTTCAGGGCCGAGGGCGACAGGACTCGTCTCCTGCACACCGAGAACGAAGGCTCCTACCTCGTCGGCGGCGCGGAAGCCGTCCGGGGCCGCGAGCACGGGACGACCTGGCACATCGACAACCTGGTCGCGGTGATCGAGGGGCGCGAACCGAAGGCCTTCTCATGACCATCGAACTCTTCGCGCATCCGTTCTCGTCCTATTGCCAGAAGGTGCTCATCGCTCTCTACGAGAACGACGTGCCGTTCACATACCGCATGCTGGAGGACGCCGGCGTCAGCGACGAACTCGGCGCGCTTTGGCCGATGAAGCGCTTTCCCATCGTCAGGGAGCACGGGCGCGTGGTGCTGGAGGCCTCCATCGTCATCGAGTACCTCCAGATCCACCATGCAGGGCCAGTGCGCCTGATCCCCGACGATCCTGACCTTGCGCTCGAGGTACGGATGCTCGACCGCTTCTTCGACAACTACGTCATGACCCCGCAGGGCAAATTCGTCTTCGACGCCCTGCGGCCACCGGAGCACCGAGATCCCTACGGTGTCGGAGAGGCGCGCAAGATGCTCGACACGAGCTACGCCTGGCTCGACAGCCGGATGGCAAGCCGGACCTGGGCGACCGGAGAGAACTTCACACTGGCCGACTGCGCGGCTGCCCCCGCTCTGTTCTATGCGGACTGGACGCACGCCATCCCGCCACGTTTCGAGAACCTGCGCGGCTACCGCGACCGGCTGCTAGGCCGGCCGTCCTTCGCCCGAGCCGTGGACGAGGCCCGGCGCTTCCGCCACTATTTCCCCCTCGGCGCGCCAGATCGAGACTAGGAGAACTGACCTCACCCGTCCAGGTCGCGGGCGGTCCGCAGAACCGGATCAACCCCAGAGCTTGGCCAGCCCGTTCAGGATGGAAGTCTGGATCCGCAGCATCAACGGCGTGGGCGGCCGCGATCCCGCCTGGGCGACGATCGGGTTGCCGGGTCCCGGGACGTTTGCCTCGCGCCTCTGAAGCGGACTTCGACATCATGGCCGGAAGGAGACTTTCGCTTGCGACCACCTGGCTGTCATTGCGCATGGCCATCGCGGCCGTCGAGGATACTCTAGACCGCTGGTCCACGGGCAAGGTCAGTCAGTCTCGTTGGGCGTTGAAGGCACATCGATGCGGCGCGCCAGACATCCGGTGAGATGAGCATCCTGTCATGCTCACCCAAGTGCTGCTCGAATGGCAGCTGCCGGAGGCAGGAGCGAGGGCCCGACCGCGATCCGGCCGGAGATCGCTCGGGGCCGGAAACCGCGACCTAGACCCCGCGAAACAGGGCCAGGCCCCAGGGTGAAAATTTCAGGGGCAGGTGAACGTGCGGTCCCGGATCCTCGATGACAAAACGGAAGTCGAGACTATCGAGGAACGGGCAGGGGATGCCACGAGGCGTGTAGAAGTCACGGATCGCAAACGAGGCGACGTAGATGCCAGCGAGCATGCCTTCGCCACCGACGACGGGGTGATCGAGCATCCCGTTCGCTCCCAAGATGCCCTCGGCCACGGAGGCGTGATCGGGCGCGATGCGTCGGATCGCAACCCGCATCCCCGTTGCGGCCTGGCCGCTGACGACATCCACGGCGTGCAGCGAAATTCCTCCGGCGGTCATTGCGTGATCCTCATGGTGTGCGTGCGAGAGACCTGACGCGATCAGCGGCGGCGGGCAGGAACCGGGTATCGAAGACGGCGGTCGTCTCAGGCCTGCGAGCGAGCCCCTTGACCCGTGTCACCAGATCGATCGCCCGGTCGAGGCGTTCGGGGTCGACGGTACCGATGCCGTGGATCGCGCCGTCGGGATGGGCCATTTCGAGGGCCAGCGTTCCCGTCAACCGCGCGAGATTGGCCTTCACGTCGATGCCGGGGTCGCGCCGCCGCACAGCGGTGATGGCGCCCTCCGGATCGGCGACGACGTCGGCCAGGGCGCGATTGACGGCCTGCACGAAGCCCCGCACCGCGTCGGGATGCGCTGCGATGAAGGCGGGGCTGGCGATGACCGCGGCGCCGCAAAGGTCGGGGACGATGGTGCGCCATTCGAAATGCCGCAAGGCTGCCGGGTCGAGGCCGGCCTCGATGGCGGCCGAGGCGAGGGTGTTGACGAAGCCGAACAACCCGTCGGCCTCCCCGGCGAGGACGCGGGGCAGCAGCTCGCGGTGATGGCGGGCGTCGGGCGTCACGGTCACCGTGGCCGGGTCGAGGTTCGCGGCGGCGGCGAAGGTGTCGAACATCTTCCAGGCCGCGTCGGAGGCATGGCTGAGCAGGCGCCGACCCGCCAGATCGCGCGGTGTTCGGACCGGCCCGTCGGCCGCCACCGCGATCGTATAGGGCGAGGTGTTGTGCATGATGAAGACGGCGGTGGGGGCGGTGCCGGGTGCTTCCGCGGCCAGGGTGATCACCGCATTGAGGTCGCCATAGCCGAGATCGAAGGCGCCGGATGCGACCTTCGGGACGGCGTTGGCGAGGGTGTCGCCGGGCACGAAGGTGACCTCGAGCCCCTCCGCGGCGAAGTAGCCCCTGTCTTCGGCGACGAAGAACCAGGCCTGGGGGCCGGAGACGAAGGTGTTGAGGATGAAGCGGACGTGGAGCATGGCGGCTAGTCCGCGTTGAGCGCGGTCTCGCGCGTCCGCTTGAAGCCGGGCAGGGCCATGAGCAGGAGCATGGCCACGGTCGCCAGCAGGAGAAAGGCGCTGATCGGCCGGGTAACGAAGGGCTCCAGGCTGCCGCCGGAGAGGATCATGGCCCGCTTCAGGTTCTCCTCCATCATGGGCGCGAGGATGAAGCCGAGCAGCAGGGGCGTCGGCTCGAAGCCCAGTTTGATGAGCAGATATCCGACGATCCCGAACCCGACGGCGAGATAGACGTCGAAGGCCGAGTTGTTGATCGAGTAAACGCCGATGCAGCAGAAGAACAGGATCGCTGGATAGAGAATGCGATAGGGGACCTGGAGCAGCTTCACCCACAGCCCGACGAGCGGCAGGTTGAGGACGACCAGCAGCAGATTGCCCACCCACATCGAGGCGATCATCCCCCAAAAGAGCTGGGCGTGTTCGACCATCACTTTGGGGCTCGGCGCGATGCCTTGGATCGTCATCGCGCCGGCCATCACCGCCATGATGGCGTTCGAGGGCACGCCGAGGGTGAGCAGTGGCACGAAGGAGGTCTGCGCCCCCGCATTGTTGGCGGCCTCCGGCGCCGCGACCCCTTCCGGCGCGCCTTGTCCGAACCGTTCCGGCGTGTCCGACAGCTTCTTCTCGATGGCATAGGCGCCGAATGACGCGAGGAGCGCGCCGCCGCCCGGGAGCACGCCCAGCACCGATCCGATGAGCGTTCCGCGCAGCGTCGGGCCGACCGAGCGGCGCATCTCGTCGTGGTTGGGAAACAGGTCCCGCATCGCCACCGGTGCGACCCGCTGCAGGTCCTTTTCGAGGTTGAGGATGATCTCGCTGATGCCGAAGAACCCGACGGCGAGGGCGACGAAGTTGACCCCCTCCGCCAAGGCCGGAACACCGAAGGTCAGGCGCGGCATCGGCGAATTGGCGTCCGGCCCGACGAGGCCGAGGAAGGCCCCGGCCAGGATCATGATGATTGCCTTGGCGAGCGAGCCGGAGGCGAGGATCACCGAGGCGACGAGGCCGAGCACCATCAGGGAAAAATATTCGGCGGGGCCGAATTTCAGCGCCAGCTGCGCCATGAGCGGTCCGGCGACGGCGATGAGCAAGGTGGCGACCGTGCCGGCGACGAAGGAAGCGAGTGCGGCGATCGACAGCGCGGCACCCGCACGCCCCTTCTGGGCCATGGCGTATCCGTCGAGTACCGTCGCGACCGACGAGGCCTCGCCCGGGAGCTTGACCAGGATGGCGGTGGTCGAGCCGCCATACTGGGCGCCGTAGTAGATGCCGGCGAGCATGATCAGGGAGGTCGCCGGCGGCAGATGAAAGGTGACCGGCAGCAGCATCGACATGGTTGCGACCGCGCCGATGCCCGGCAGCACGCCGATCAGCGTGCCGAGGAGCACCCCGACGAAGCAGAACAGGATGTTGACCGGTGTGATGGCGACCGAGAAGCCGAGACCGATATTGGCAATGAGATCCATCGGACGCCTCGCGGTCTCACCTGGGCCAGATCGGAATGGCGAGCTTCAGCCCGACGATGAAGACGAGCACTGCGCCGGCCGCCAGGCAGCCGGCGATGAGAGGTGTCTCCCGCCAGCGGCTGATCGGGCTGGAAAGCCCTGCGAGGAGCGTCATGCCGACGACGGCGATCACCATGCCGTATCGGTCGACCGTGGCGCCGAAGAAGAGGACCGCCGCCGAAATGCCGATCAGAGGCCGCCAGTGCAGGTCAGGGACCGGGGGATGGGCACGGAACACGGCCAGACCCGTCATCGCCACGCCGGCGAGAACCAGCGCCCAGGCGACCAGCCGCGGCAGATAGCCGGGGCCCATGTCGTTCGCGGTCCCGATCTCGAGGGACCCGATCGCCGACAGGCCGAGCACGCCGAAGGCGACGACTAGCAACCCGGACGCCACCTCGCTGTTGATGAGCCGCCCCATGGATCGGTCCCCCGGATTCGCCTCAGCGTTCCTGCGCGCCGGCCTCGATGATGAGCGGACGCCAGACCTGGATCTGTTCCGCCACGAAGCCGGCATAGGCGGCCGAGGTCATTACCTTCTGCTCAACCCCCCACGACAGGAGCCGCTCCTTCACCGGAGCGAGGGCGAGGACCTCGCTCAGCGCAGTGTGCATGGTCGCGACGACCGGCGCGGGGATGCCGGCAGGCCCCGAGACACCGAGCCAGTTCTCGAGGACGAGGTCGACGCCCTGCTCACGGAAGGTCGGGACCTGCGGCGCCTGCGAGATGCGCTCCGGCGCGGCGATGGCGACGCAGACCGCCTCGTTGGCGGAGAGGAGCGGCACGTTCTGCGCCACGAGGTCGTAGAAGCAGGTGAGCACGCCGGCCTTGAAGTCCTGGATCGCGGGGGCGGTGCCGCGATAGGGCACGTGCACCACGTTGATCCCCGCCCTCCGCTTCAGCGCTTCGCCGAGCACGTGGTGGATCGATCCGACGCCGGACGAACCGTACTTGATCTGGCCCGGCTGCGCCTTCGCCTTGTCGATGAACTCCTTCAGCGTCTTCACGCCGAGCGAGGGCTGGACGAAGAGCCCCGGAGCCGAGGCGCCGATATAGGCGATGTGGGTGAAGTCCTTCACCGTGTCGTAGGGGATCTGCCGGAACTGAGTCGGCGAGATCGTGAAGGGCGCATTGTTGGCGAGCAGCAGGGTGTGGCCGTCGGCCGCCTCCTTCTTGACGATGTCGGCGGCGAGCGTGCCGCCGGCGCCGGCGCGGTTGTCGACGATGACCTGCTGCCCGACCTTCTCCGACAGATACTGGCCGACGAGGCGGGCGACGATGTCGCTGGTGCCTCCCGGCGGGAAGGTCACGACGATGCGGATCGGCTTCGTCGGCCAGGCCGTCTGTGCCCGGCCGATTCCCGGGGCTGCGAGCAGCGAGGCGCCAGCCAGAAGCGTGCGCCGGTTCAATGTGAAGGTCATGTCCGTCTCCTGGCGTCAGTCATGGAATATCGAAGGGGCCGAGCAGCAGCGAAAGGCGCCCCCGGGTCACGTCGAGGACCTCATTCAGCGCGGTCGCGAGTTCGGCGGCAGGCGGCTGAGCCAGACGCCGGTTCAGGTCGTCGAAGACCTCGTCGAGCGTGGCCCGGCGGCGCAGGGCCACCACGTAGGGAAAGCCGAAACGCTCCCGATAGGCGCGATTGCCCTCGACGAGAGCGACGAGGGCAGGGGCGGGCAGCCTGTCGAGGCCGAGGCGGCCCTGTTCGGTGGTGGAGGCGGCGGTCATCGTCCCCGCCGTCGCCTCGCGTCCGGCGAGTTCGGGATGGCCGCGCAGGAGCCGGATCTGGTCGTCGCGCGGCGCCGCGCGAATGACCTGGCCGATGGCCTGGAGGACGGCAGCCGGCCCTTCGAACGGGCGCTCTTCCGCGACGCGCTCGCAGATCCAGGGAGCGTTCTCGACAGCAGGCGAGAGTAGGCGGACGAACGCGTCACGCGTTGCCTCATTGAGTTCGGCGACCGGCAGGAACCGCCTCTCCGTCAAAGCCTGCTGCGTCAGATCCATCGCCCGTGCCCCTCGTCAACACAGTGACCCATGGCGCCTCGGCCTGCCATCGCATAATAAGAGATGGTCCGTTCTGATTATGCGAAGGCCTCTCCATGGCGATTCCGCTCGTGCCGCGCGCCCTGCGCTATGTCGAGGAGGTGGCCCGGCAGGGGTCCATCCGAGGCCGCGTCACGCGAACTGGGGATCGCCGCTTCGGCGATCGACCGGCAGATTCTCATCCTGGAGGAGGAACTCGGCGCGCCCCTGTTCGAGCGCCAGCCGACCGGCATGCGGCCGACGTCCGTCGGGGGCCTGATGATTTCCCTGTCGCAGCGATGGAAGACGGATGCGGGCAACCTCGCGGCCGCCGTCCGGCAGATGAAGGGGGTCGACATCGGCCACGTCAGGCTCGCGGCGATGGACAGCCACGCCAACGGCCTGCTGCCCTCCGTGGTCAGCACCCTCGTGAACCGCCATCCCCGCATCGCGCTGGAGGTGGAGATCGTCTCGACCGACGCCGCCGTCACGATGTTGATGGACGACAGGGTCGACCTCGTCGCCGCATTCAACGTCAAGCCGCGCCGGGAAATCCACGTCCTGTGGTCCGCGGACCTGCCGCTCGGCTGCGCCGTGGCGCCGTCCCACCCGCTCGCCGCTCAGACCTCGGTGCGATTGAAGGACGTCGTGTCGTTCCCCCTCGCCAGCCAGAGCCGAAGCCTCGCCATCCGCCGCTACATGGACGACCGCCACGCCTGGATGTTCTCGGAAAGGGACGCGCCGATCGTCACCAACTCCCTGCAGTTGATGAAGAGGCTCGCGGTGAGCGGAAGCCATGTCGCCATCACCTCTGAACTCGACACCGCCCCTGAAATTCTCGCAGGCGACCTGCGCTTCCTGCCGATCATCGACGACACGGCCCGGTCGCAGACGATCGCAGTGGCGATCAGCGCCCGTCGCCCTTTGCTGAGAACCGGCCAAATCGTTGCCGATCTCGTGCGTGACGAGATCGTCGCGACCCTGGCAGCGGTGAGAGGGCGCGTGCACGGTTCGTGAAGGGTTGACGGCGGCATCACCGGTACTGCCAACCGAATTGGCGTCGCATTGCCGTTTGCACCACGCACTTGCCGAGGATGTCTGAGCCGATGGGCGTCCTCGCACTGACCGACATTGGCATCGCGACCCTTGAAAACTACCGGCACTTCCATGATGTCGACGCCCGGGCGACCGCGCTCATGATGGCAGGTGTCGAGGCCGGGCTCCGCCGGGCAACGAGCGCCGGTGTGCAGGCCCTCTTCGTCCTGCAGCACGGCACGGTGAAGGGGCTCGACCAATCCGTGGCGGATCATTCTCTGGCGTATCAGGACACAGGTGAGCGCCTCGCTGTTTGACCAGGGGCACGGCGGTGTTGCGGGACGCGCCCTGTTCTGATCCGCCTAGAGATCGCGCACGGACTTGCCGTCGGCGACCGCCGACGGCGGATGGGCTGATGACCCGCTCACCGGCGGACAGCCCGGCGGCAATCGCTGCCGTCGCCCCGAGCGCTGCCGCAGCTCGACGCGCCGCAGAACGGCCTTGCCTCCGGCCGAGACAAAGACGAACCAATCGTCGCCGCGCCGGAACAGCGCGCCGGCCGGAATGAGCGTGGCGGCTTCGATCTCATCGAGCGTGATGGTCACCTCGACGCGGAACCCGTCAGCGAGCCCCGCCCGCTGTGCTGGCGGAGCGGCAATGTCGATCAGCACCCAGACCCGCTGCTCCTCGACGCCGAGGGCCGACAGCTTGGTGAAGCCGGAGGGCTCGACACGGCGGACACGGCCGGGGAGCGGCGCCGGGCCGCCCCAGCCACTGATGGAGACCGGCGCGCCCTCGCGAAGGCGGACAGCGACGGTCGTCAGCAGATCGACCGCGACCTCGATGTCCAGGATCGCCGATTTCGATCAGCGGGGCGCCGGCAGCGACGGCGCCCTCGCTCTCCTGGACGACCTTCAGTACCCGGCCGGCCACGGGGGCGCTCAGCGCGACGGTGTCACCGTTGCCTTCCCCCCCGGGGCGGATGAGCGCCCGCATCTGGGCCACCGCATGTTCCGCGGCATGCCGGCGCCGGTCGGCGGCCACGACGTCCCGTTCGGCGGCCTCGAAGGCGAAGGTATCGCGCTCGAACTGGGCCAGTGCGGCAGCGCCCGTCGCCCGGAGCTGACGGGTGCGATCGAGGTCGGTGCGCGCGCGGGCCAGCAACACACGAGCCCGTTCCTGCGCCGCCGAGGCTTCCTCCAGCGAGGCCTCGGCCATGCCGATCCGCTCTTCGAGTTCCTGCCGCGCGCGCGGGTCGAGCAGAGACGAGGGGCTGGCCCTGAGTGTCGCGATCGTCTGACCTTGCTCGACCGCATCACCGGGGCGCAGCGTGGGCCGTATCAGCCGGCCGGCCATCGGAGACGAGACGACGTAGCGTTCGCGGACCCGGGTGCGCCCGGTTTCCTCGACCGTCGCGGTGAACCGACCCGAGGTCACCGCCGCCGTCTCCACCCGGATGGCCCGGGGTGTGAAGGCCCAGAAGCCGCCGCCGATGACGGCGAGGCCCGCGAGCAGTGAAACGAGAATGCGGGTCCGGCTCATGCGTCAGTCTCTGGTCTTCAGAACGGCGACAAGATCCATCCGGTCGACCCGACGCCTGACGCCTATCGCGCTCGCCGCCACGGCCACGATCACAATGATCGTGGCATAGCCGAGGGTCGCCGGGTGGACGACCGCCGGCAGGTCGAAGCTTTCGTTCTCGCGCAGGGCGAAGATGAGGGCGATCAGCCACCGCGACAGGACGAGGCCCAGCGGCACGGCGACGAGGGTCATCAGAGCCAGTTCGGCGAACAGCACCTGTGAGACCTCCCGGCGGGTGAACCCGAGGATGCGCAGGCTCGCCAGCTCCCAGGCATGCTCCTGGAACGCGACCCGCGCCGCATTGTAGACCACGCCGACGGCGATCAGAATGCCAAAGCAGGTCAGCACCAGCGCGCTGATGGTCAGGAGGCCGGTGATCTTGTCGTTGAACGCGGCGAGCGTGGCGCGCCGCGAGGTCACCGCCTCGATCCGGGGAAAGGCCTGAAGGCGGCGCTGCACGGCATCGGCCCCGGCGGGATCGGCGGACAGCACGATGGCGTTGACGAGATCGGCTTCGCGCATCAGGCGGTTGAGCGAGGCGATCTCCGTATAGGCGTTGAACCCGAGAATGTCGTCGGCAAGGCCCACGACAGGAGCACGCCGCAGCGGGCGGCTTCCCTCCAGCACCTCGACGATGACCTCCTCGCCCGGCCTAACGTCGAGGTGTTGCGCCAGCCGCCGCGACAGCACCAGGCCGTCGGCGGGAATGGGAATGGGCTGGAGCGCACTGTCGAGCGGTCGCTTCAGCACGCCATGGGCGGGCAGGCCCTGCAGGGCGAGCCGATAGCTGCGATGCCCGTGGCGCAGGCGCGCCGCAACGACACGCTGCCCTTCGGCGTGATGGACGCCGGGGACTGCCGCCAGTTCGCGAACGGCGCGGCTGCCTGCGGGCTGCGACAGCGTCACCTGAATGTCGCCGCGTTCGATGCGCTCGAAGTTGACCTCGATCATCGTGCCGAGGGCGTCCCACCAGAACAGGCCCATGACGACCAGCGGCACGGCAAAGGCCAGGCCGACCATCGTCATCAGCGAGCGGAGCGGCCGTCCTGCGATGCTGCGCACGACCATGCGCCAGCGCGGTCCGGGCACGAGATTGGTGATGAGGCGGGTGATGCGGCCGACCCGCGCCGCGACAGGCTCGGCAGGCCGCATGGCCACGGCTGCGGGCAGAAGCACCACGCGCTGCACGGCCGTCCAGATCCCGGCCGCTGCCGCGGCAAGAGCCAGTGCGCCCGCCGCAAGCGGGATCCAGGGCCGGAACTCGAAGCTCCAGTCGGGAAAGCGGAAGAAGGGACGATAGGTCTCGATCATCAGCGATCCGAGCCAGGCCCCGAGGCCGGCGCCCGCGACAACGCCGAGAAGGACCACGACGGAGGCGAGCTTGAGGTAGTGCAGGAGGATCGGCTCGTTGGCATAGCCGAGCGCCTTCAGCGCGGCGATCTGCTCGCGCTGGACCTCCACCAGCCGTCCCATGACGACATGCAGGAGGAAACTGGCGATGCCGAGGAAGATCAGCGGCACGACGATCGACATGGTGCGCTGTTCGGCCAGTTCATCCTCGACGAAACGGTGCGAGGCATGGTCGCGCCGGGTGATGGCGCCACCACCACCATAGGGCTCGAGCAGCCGGTCCACCTCCGCCACCACGGCCGCCGCGTGAGCCTGCGGTGTGAGCCGGACGACGAGATCGTTGAAGGCGCCGCTCATGTCGAAGGCAGCCTCGACCGCTGACCTGCCCGCCCAGATGATGGCGTAGGCCCGGTCGTCGGGGCAGCGCAGGCCCGGCCTCGAGACGAAGACGAACTCCGGCGACATCGCCGTGCCGACCACGCGAAACCGCTGCCGCCGGCCGTTGAGGATCACGTCGATCGTATCGTCGGGCCGGACATGCCAGGCCTCGGCATAGGCGATGTTGACGATGACCTCATCGGTACGGCCCGGATCGATCCAGCGGCCGGAGACGAGGCGCAGCCGGTTCAGCTCGGGCTGCTGGCGAGCGGGGATCGAGACGATGCGCGCTCCGATGGCCATATCCGAATCCGGCCGGTCGACGCGCGCCGGCTGGACGATGCGGGCTTCGACGGCGGCGACCCCGTCGATCTCCGCGAGCCGGGCGGCCAGCGGCAGGGGCGCGCGCCTCGCCTGGACGAACAGATCGCCGAAGCGCTCGTGTTCATAGTGGCGCTGCTGCATGGCGAGGAGCGTCAGGTAGTTCGACAGCGACATGCCGAAGACGGCGACGCCGGAGGCGACCAGCAGCACGATCGCGAGAACCTGCGAGCGCATCCGCCACAGGTCCCGACCGAGCTTGCGGTCCAGGGTGCTCACCATGTCAGCTCGCTGGCGGACATGCGGACCGCATTGCGGTCCTCGGTGACGATGCGTCCGTCGCGCATGCGCAGGATGCGGTCCGCCATGGCGGAGATCGCGGAATTGTGGGTGATGACGACAGTCGTCGTGCCGAGTTCGGCGTTGATCTTCTGCAGCGCCGCCAGCACGACCCGCCCGGTGTCGAAATCGAGGGCGCCTGTCGGCTCGTCGCACAGCAGGATGTCGGGCCGCTTGACGATGGCCCGGGCCACCGCGACGCGCTGCTGCTCGCCGCCGGACAGCTGCGAGGGAAAATTGTCCATGCGATGCGACAGGCCCACGAGAGCCAGGGCCTCTTCGGCCGGCATCGGATCGCTGGCGATCTCGGCGACCAGCATGACGTTCTCCCGCACCGTCAGGCTGGGAATGAGGTTGTAGAACTGGAAGACGAAGCCGACATGCTCGCGCCGATAGGCGGTCAGTTCCGCTTCCGTCGCGCCGGTGAGGACATGGTCCCGCCACTGCGCCTTGCCGGAGGTCGGCGCGTCCAGGCCTCCGAGGATGTTGAGCAGCGTCGACTTGCCGGACCCGGATGGCCCGAGGAGCACGACGAACTCGCCGGCATGGATGTCGAGGTCGACGTCATGCAGCGCGAGGACCTGGGTCGCGCCGCTGCCATAGGCCTTGGTCAGGCCGCGAGCGGAGAAGACGGGTCGCCCGCTGTCGCCCTTCAGGCCCTCTGTTGCCGCCGCCATCATCGCACGTCCTGCGGGATGCTGCTCCAGGTCTCGATGGCGCGCATCTCTGGTTCCTGGAACCGCCGATTTCGCGCCCGGGGGACAGAGCGACTGGCGTGGTCCCGATCTTGGCCGATGACGGCAGCGGTTTCCACCCCTCTGATCGTCCTAGGCCCTCCGCGTCGAGAGGCCTTCTTTCGCCTGATCGATCGCTCGGCTGCATCCCGTGGACTCGCATGGATGCGGACCAGTCGGGTCCCGCCTGGCCGAACGCCGGCATCGGCAACGGCCGGAATGGTCCAGGCTCGATGGCAGCGGCACGCGCCCGTCCAGCCCGTCGCGGTGGCGCGCGTCTCCAGCGGGCAAAAGAAGCGAACGAGGAATGGCAGAGTCGATTGCCGCCTCTTGTCGAGGTCTGGTTCACCGATGCAGACGGCAGGGAGATCGAGCGCGTCACGGTGGTTGCGAATGGCATGGGCGAGATGCACCGTGTCGCGCTGCAGATGGAGATGCTCGCTAACGCCGGCCGGGCGTCTCGGGCGAATGTTCACTTTCGGGCAGTCGGCCCCGATGCGAAGGTCGAAGGGATCCCTGCTTCGGTCATGGAAACCATCTGAAATGACTGGGCCTGCCACAGAGCGCCTTGAATTTGCCAACACGCTCCGCGGCATAGCGGCGCTCGCCGTCCTTCTCGGCCACTACCTCGGGGTGTTCTGGATCGACAGGTCCGCGGTTGCCGCCCTCACGCTCGCCCCGTCGCTACCGGCTTCGTTCGGCGCGCCTGCCTATGTCGATTGGCTGAACTCGATCCCCCAGTTTCGATGGGGGCAATTCGGCGTGGCGATGTTCTTCCTCATCAGCGGATTCGTGATCCCGTTCAGCCTGCTCCGCATGGACGCGCGGCAGTTCGCGATCACCAGGTTCTTCCGCCTCTATCCGACCTATGCCGTCGGCTTCACCGTCTCGCTCGCGGCCCTTGGTGCGAGTGCCTGGTGGCAAGGCGCTGCCTTCCAGATCGACTGGGCGACCGTTGCGTCGCACTACGTCATCGGCACGCGGGACTTGCTGGGAAAACCGACCCTTGACGGCGTGATCTGGACGCTTGAGGTCGAGCTGAAGTTCTACGTGATCTGCGCTTTGGCGGCGCCGCTTCTCAGAAACTCGTCGCCTTGGGTTTTCGCGATCCCTGCCGTGCTGGCGGCCTTGGCATTCGCTTTGCCCGCATTCCTCGACGGCGCGCGGCTCTGGAGCGCCGTGGTCAACCTGCAGTTCCTCGTGTTCATGTTCATCGGCGTCGCGCTGCATCAATTCTACCGGCGCGCGCTGGCCGCCGGACCAGGTTCGTTGATCGTGGCGACGGCATTCGTGGCCTTTTGGGTGATCCCTCTGGTCGTCTTGCCTGGGGCACCTACCATCCAGGCGGTCAGCGGCACTGCGGCCTTGGTCGTGTTCATCGCCTGCTTTGCGCTGCGGGATCGATTCCGCGCCACCTCCCTGACGTCATTCTTCGCAGACGTCAGCTATCCCCTCTATGTCGTTCACCCAATCCTTGGCTACGTCCTGATCCGTGCCTTGCTTGAAGCGGGGATTCCGGCCTCAGTGGCCGTTGCCACCGCGACGGCGATTGTCTTGGCAAGCGCCTACGCCCTTCACCGCATCGTGGAGAGGCCAAGCCGGGAAAGGGGGCGCGAGATCGCCATGAGCTCCGCGCTTCAAGCGAGGCGCGCCGAGCGGACAGCGACGTCACCTGACGGGCGAGCGCCGCGGCGATGAACTGGCTCAACTGCTCGTCGTGGATGCCGAAATGGTCGCCTCGCCTCAGGCACCACGCTCGCGACTGCCCCGCCCAGTTCGCCGAGCTCAAGGGCTTTCGCACCTGATCTCCACGGGACGTGTGGACAACAGACGCAAAGAGACCATGAGTATTCGCGCGCCCGCCCTGCGAGCCTGACCAACATGCCTTCATGCCGGTCGGTCCGAATTCATGGGAATGTCTCTGATTGAAGGACCGTCTTCCGAAGCCCGCCAGACTATTGCGGCAGGCATTCTCGATCGGCTGATCCGCCCGAACGCTCCCAATCAGGTGAGCTTCTGCCTCGGAAATGTGATCGAGACGATTGTCTCCAACCAGCAGGAGAAGAATGCCGCGAGCCCGGCTTAGGATCACGAGGGTGTCGAGGGCGCAAGCCAGTCTGTTAGGGCAACGATTGGGGCAGATCCCCAACTCGCGCGAAATCGCGAGCAACTTCATGGTGCGGTGGCGGTGCTGTCAGACAGGCCAAACTGGTCTCAGGATGACGTGCTCTGGCGTGTCCCCGAGCCGCGCTGCTTCCATCGAGAATTGGCCGATCGTGACCGGAACGTCTGCCTCGCACCTGCTTGTCGGAAATCAGCATAGCGTCGCAGCGGCCTGGGGGCCGGACCGGGCCGGTTCATGCGCGACGGGCTCTCGATAGCTGTCCGCCCCGGACGCAGGTCACCGGCCCTGCGTTTTTGGATCCGTCGCATCGCGAAGAGCGTCGCCGAGAAGATTGAGGGCGAGGACTGTCAGAAGGATGGCCATGCTCGGGAAGACAGCGAGCCACCACGCGTCGAGAATGTTCTCGAACCCCTCGCGGATCATGCCGCCCCAGGTCGCCGCGGGCGGCGGAACGCCAAGACCGATGAAGCTGAGCGAGGCTTCCGTGCGGATCGCGGACGCAAGCCAAAGCGAACTCATCACCACCACGTCGGACATCATGTTGGGCAGGATGTGCCGGCCCATGATGCGAACCGGGCCGCAGCCGTAGGAGCGGCTTGCTTCGACGAACTCACTTTGCCGGAGGGTGATCGTCGGCGCCCGCGCCACTCGGGCGAAGGGAGCGACCTCCGTGACCGCGATCGCAATGATCAGGTTCTCCAGACTGGCTCCCAGCATGGCGGCGATCATCAGGCCGAGCAGCAGCGTCGGGAATGCGAGCATCACATCAAGGACGCCCATGACCAACTGGTCGAACAGGCCGCCGACGTAACCTGCGATGACGCCGATGGTCGTGCCGACCACCATGGCGATCAATATTGCCGCGAAACCCACGAAGAGCGACACGCGCGCACCATGGATCAGCCGCGACAGGACATCGCGACCATAGGTGTCCGTGCCGAGCCAGTACTCGGCGGACGGTGGCTCCAGACGTACGGCGATGTTCTGCTCGAGCGGATCGTGGGGTGCGAGCCACGGCGCGAGCACCGCCACGGAGATGATGAGCCCGAGCAGGATGAGACCGACCCACGCTAGCCTGTTGTGCGAGAAGGCGAGCCAGAGCCCGCCCGGGCGCATGTCGACGGACGTGGTGGTGGCCGTACTCATGAATATTTCACCCTCGGGTCGACGAGGCCGTAAGCCAGGTCGGTCAGTGTGTTCACGACAATCACGCAGACGGCAAAGATGATCATCAGTCCCTGCAGCAGGGTGTAGTCGCGTGCGTTGAGCGCGCCGATGATGAGCTTTCCAAGTCCAGGCCGGTTGAAGATGATCTCCGTCAGAACCGAGTTGCCGATGAGGGTCCCGAAATAGAGGCCAACGACCGTGATGATGGGAATGAGGCTGTTGCGCAGCGCATGCGTGACGATGACCTGGCGGGGCCCGATGCCCTTTGCACGGGCGGTTCGGATGTAGTCTTCGGTCAGCACACCCAGCATCGCCGCGCGCGTCACGCGCATCACGTAGGCTGTCATGATGATCCCGAGGTTGAGGGCGGGAAGTGCGAGAGCCCGCATCCTGTCGGTGAGACCGGCCGATCCCCCAGCGTTTCCGAGAACCGGAAACCACCCCAGCTGGATGGCGAAGACGATGAGCATGAGGATGCCGGAGACGAAGGCAGGAAAGGACAATCCAACGAGGGAGACCACGCGGGACGCGTAATCGATCCAGCCATTTCTGTTCAGGGCGGCGGCGATACCGAGCGGCAGGCCGAGGACAAGCCCGATCAGGATCGCCGCAACGGTGAGCTCGATAGTCGAGGGCAGAACCTGCAGAACCTCGTGCAGCACGTCTTGCCCGCTGCTGAGTGACTGACCGAGATTCCCCGTCAAGATGTTGCCCAGGAACGCAAAGTACTGGACGTGAACCGGCTGATCGAGCCCCAGTTTTTCGCGAAGTGCCGACAGCGAGGCTGCGCTCGCCTGGTCGCCGAGGATCACCGAGGCCGCATCGCCCGGAACCAGCCGGACGAGAACGAAGATCGCCGTCAGCATGACGAGCAGCGTCGGAAAGGCGAGGAGGATGCGTCTGAAAACGTACCCCGTCATGCGGCGGCCCTCTGCTGCAGCAGACGCTCCGGGACAAAGGCGGCGATCTCGCGCCTGGTGGCACCTTCAATGACCAGATCGGCCAGCGTGGCACCGACGATCGGAACGAGCTGAAAGCCGTGACCCGAGAACCCGAAGGCGTGAAAGACGCCCGGCGCGGTTGGTGATGCACCGATCACCGGCAGCCGATCGGGCGTCTCCGCCTCGATCCCGGTCCAGCAGCGCGCAATGCGAGCCCCCCGAACCATGGGGAAGAGGTCGGCGGCAGCGCGCGCCCCCTTGGCCAGCCTGTCGAAGCGAACAGTGCTGCTCTCCCGCTCGATATCGGCCGCGCCCTGCAAGCCACCACCGATCACGAGAGTTCCCTGGTCCGATTGCTTGAAGGAAAGCGCGCGTCCGACGACGCTGACGACCGGGTCAACCAGAGGCGCGAGGCGCTCCGTGACAATCATCATCGAGGCTCTGACGCCGAGCGTGATCTCGTCCCCGAAAAGCGCTGCCACACGTGCGCCCCAGGCACCTGCCGCATTGATGACGATCGGGGCCTGGAAGCGACGGGCGCCGCAGGCAAGGATCCAGTCGCCGCTTCCTGTCCGCTCCACACCAGAAAGGCCGCATCCTTCGACGACGACGACCCCTGTTGCCTCGGCAGCGCGGCGAAAGGCGGCAATGGTCCGGTGGGGGTCCGCGGCGCCGTCGCGCCGCGCCACCAGTGCGCCGACACAATGGGGGCTCAGAGCGGGGACCAGACGGCGCAGCTCCTGTCGGTCGATGATCTCCTCATGCCGGTAGCCAAGCGAACGCATCTGAGACTCGCGCTGGACCAGTGCTGGCATGTGGTCCTCTCGCTCCGCCACCCGCAGTTGCCCGTGGCATTTGAAGCCGCAATTGTCCCCGACGATGGAGGCAATCCGATGCCACATCTCCATGGCTTCCAGCGACAGGGGAACCTCTGCGAGGTCGCGACCGAGCGTTCGGACACCAGCTGCGGTCGCGCCGGAGGCATGACGGCCGACCCATCGGCGTTCGATGACGGCCACACGCCTGCCGGCGCGCGCCAGGTGGAGCGCGGCGGAGAGGCCGTGCAGACCACCGCCGATCACCACGACGTCAAGGACGCCGGCGGTCATTCCGCAGGTTCCTTCTCATCGAGGCTGGCGAGTTCGCCAAGCGTCACCGGCTTGAGCGGCGGGCGCACCCGGAAGAACCCGACCTCCTCGATCGACCGACCCTGCGATGCGGCGAGCAGGTGAGTGACAGTGGACCCACACTGTCTTCCCTGGCAGGGCCCCATTCCGGCCCGTGAGAAAGCCTTCACCTGATTGGGCCCCGGACGTCCCTGCATGGCGAGAGTGCGCAGCTCGCCGGCCGTGACCTCCTCGCAGCGACAGACGATCGTCTCGTCGGGCGGAGAGAAGACCTGCGGTCGTGGCTCGTAGAGAGCATCGAGAAACGGCCGCAGCGCGAGAGCCCGTGCAAGGCTTGTCCTTTCAACCGCAGCGGCTTCCTCCGCGCGGCCCTGGTCGATCTTTCCGAGCCTTGCGGCGATCCGCAGCGCGGCAAGCCTGCCCCGCGGTTCAGCCGCTTCCGCGCCACCTATTCCGGCAGCGTCTCCGACGACGAAGACGTTGGACTGCGAGCTTTCGCCCCAGCCGTCCAGTCTTGGCACGAGGCACTTCTGCCCGGGGTGCCAGCTCATCTCGCAGCCGAGTGCGAGGGGTGGGTGAATGCTCGGTACAACCCCCTCGTGGACAAGCAGGACGCGGGCTTCGACCGTTCCGCTCCGTCCCTGTTCCGTGCGGTAGTGAAGCCGTTCAAGCCTCCCTTCGCCTTCGGCATGGAGTTCCGTGACGTGCCGGATGATGGGGAAGCCGCCCCGCCTCAGGGCCAACGACCAGCCGAGGCCCTTGGCCAGGTCGCCGAACCTCGAAAGGCCACGTGGCAGGTGCCTGAGCGCGCCGCGCAGTCGCCCGCGTGGCGTCGTATCGAGGAAGCCTGCGATCCGGCCGCCCGCGGCGAGCAGTTGCGTCATGTAGAGTAGCGGTAGCGGTCCACAGCCGGCGATCCAGACAGGGTCCGCGGGGACGCTGTTGGCTGTCTTCAGGAGGATCTGTCCGGCGCCCACCGTCAGCACGCCCGGCAGGGTCCATCCCGGGAAGGGCACGGGGCGCTCCTGCGCGCCGACCGCCAGAATGACGGCGTCCGCTGTCACGGCCCGCGCCTGATTGTTCTGGCTCAGGTAGATGCGAAAGCCGTGTTCGATCTGCCAGACCTGACATTCGGCCTCATAGGTTGCACCGCAGGCGCGAAACGCGGCGGCGCGCGTCGCGCCCTCGGCGTAGGCAGCCCCGAGCAACGCCAGACGCGGCGTCGCCGCAACCGTCTCGATTCCGCGCCAGATCTGCCCTCCGGGCGCCGGTTGATCGTCAACGAGGCGGACCGAGAGTCCGTAGCTGCGGGCCGCCACGGCAGCGGCCATCCCGGCCGGTCCCGCCCCGACGATGAGAATATCGGTGTGAGAATCGGTCATTCCGGCAATCCCCTGCGGCCCTGCGGGCGCGTGACGGTCATGCCGTCCTGGACAGGTGTCTGACAGCCCTGAACGGAGCCCTGTCCGTCGATGTCGACGAGGCACTCGAAGCAGACGCCCATCATGCAAAAGGGGGCGCGAGGGCTCAGCGAGACCGGAGACATTCGGCTCCAGCCAGCGGCCTGACGCAACAGGACTGCGGCGACGCTCTCGCCGGCTTCGGCGGGAACGGCAATCCCGTCGACATGGATCGTCACGACCGACGATCCGGGATCATGCAGCTTGCGGAACATCGAAACGACCCTGGTGGAAGGGAGACAGTTCGGGGGGCAGGGCGCCTTCGACAATGGCTTTGGCCAGCGTCTCGGCGTGAAAGGCTGCGAGCGTCACCCCGGAATGGCAAAGCGCGACGAAGGCACCAGGATGGGTGCGGGACTGCGTGTAGATGGGGTAGCCGTCAGGGGTCATGATCCTGAGCCCGGCCCACTGACGGACGAGCCTGACCGGCGCGAGGGCCGGCACGATGCTGACCGTTGTACGGCTCAGTCGCGCGGCCGCTTCAGCCGTGGCCGTTGCGTCGAAGCCAGTATCCTCCTTGGTGGCGCCGATCATGACCGTGCCATCGCCAGTCTGCCGAAGCCCGCTTGCCGGCAGGGGCAGGAATGGCGCGAGCCTCTCGGTGACCAGCACCTGCCCACGCTCGGGGCGGACGGGCACCTCGAGCCCGATCTGGCGCGCCAGGGCCGGCGACCCCAGACCCGCCGCGATGACAATACGGGGCACCACCAGCGTTTCGCCCTCCAGCACGAGGCGAAAATCGGAACCTGCGGTCTCGATGCGGTCGACCCGCGAGCGGTGCCGAACAGCGCCACCGCGGAGTGTCAGCGCCTTGTGCAATGCCGCCAGCAGACGCAAGGGGTTGGCGTGGCCGTCTCGCCGGCCGAGACTCGCCCCGGACACGGCCGCACCGAGCGCGACCTTCGGCAGCAGCTTCTGCAGCGACTGGCGGTCGAGCATCTCCCAATCGGGCTCGCCCTCACCGCGTTGGTTGTGGAGGCGCATGAGGTCGAGGCGCCGTCTTTCGAACGCCTCTTCGCCGAGGCAGAACGCGAGCCCGCCGTTCTGCTCGTAGCTGAGCGACAACTCCGTCTCGTCTTCCAGTTCGGCGCTGAATCCGCGCCAGAGATCGATGCTCTCGCGGGTCAAGGCCTGGTAGGCGGCCATGCCCAGGCCCTTGCCCTGAAGCCAGACCAGACCGAAATTCGCCCGCGCCGCGCGGAAGTCGCCATCGTCGCCGTCCAGCAGCAGGACCTTCTGGGACCGCTTGGCGAGCCCGTAGGCGAGCGCTGCTCCAACGGTCCCGCCTCCGATGACGACAATGTCTGGCCGCATAAGAAATTCCCTTGCCGGACATGACGCTAGGGGCCGATATTGTATTTCGTCAAAGTCGAAATTCTTCCGCTGCTATTCTCCAGGGTTATCGAATGGCCCACCGATTGAACCTGCGCCAGATCGAGGCCTTCAAGGCCGTGATCGAGTTCGGAACGGTCAGCCGGGCCGCGGAGGTCATGAACATCTCGCAGCCGGCCATGAGCAAGCTGATCGCCCATCTCGAAGAGGATACGGGCCTCAGTCTGTTCGACCGGGTGAAGGGGCGACTTGTCGTCACCCGGCGAGGCATGAGGCTCTATGAGGAGGTTGACCGCATCTTTGCTGGCGTCCGCCAGGTCGAGAACGCGGTGGAGGCGATCCGCCGGGACGAGCAGAGCCGCCTCTTGATCGGCGTCATGCCGGCGCTCTCCGGCACCTTCATCCATCGTGCGACGTCGCGGTTTCTCGCGGCGCAACCCAATGTGTTCTGCTCGATCCAGTCACGCAGCTCGCAATGGATTGCCGACGGGCTTGTGACGCGCAAGCTCGACGTCGGCTTCATCATCGCGCCGATCGACAATCCATTCATCGACGCCGAGCCGATGATGCCCCACCCGCTGGTCTGCGTCCTGCCCACCGGTCATCCGCTGACGGCGAGGCGCGTCATTACACCTGGGGATCTTGACGGCGTTCCCTTCATCTCCTTTGAACCGGAGAGCCACACCAGCCGGCGCATCGGTCAGGTGCTGGCAGCGCACGGCGTTGCACCGAACACGGTGATGACCGTCAACGTGTCTCCTACACTTTGCGAATTCGTTGCCGCCGGCGTCGGCGTCTCGCTGGTCCACCCTTTCATCATCGGGCGTCTGCAGGATCAGGTTGCCATCCGACGTTTCGAGCCGGAGGTTCAACTCGACTTCCAGATCTGCCGGATCCGCGACAGTCGCAATGCGCGCCTGGTGGACGCCTTCCTCGCCGGGGCGCGAGAAGCAGCGGCCGAGATCTCGCAGACCATCCTCAGATCCGGCTGAACCTCAGCGTCGCCAGCGAGTCCAGCAGGGGCCTGTGGTCGCCATCTCTGAGGCTGCGAAGCGCACCCAGCATCTGGTCCTGCTCGCCTTCGGTCGCGACGAAGCGGGTGGCCATTCGCAGCTTCGCTTCGAGATCGGACCACGAGGGCGGCGCCGACGCTTCCCCGCGCGGCGAAGTGACCGAAGAGACCAGGGTGCGTCCATCGACGCGGACGGAAACGCGCGCCAGCGTCTCCGCCGGAAATCGGGAATCGATCTCGGGATCAAGGCGCAGCACGACCTTCTCCGCCAGTGCAGCGACCTCGGGACGGTCGAGTGCAGAGGGCGTCAGTGGCAACAGCGCCCGAGCGCCGTCGATCGCAATCATGCCAAGGCAGTAGGGGATCGAGAACTGGATGTCGGTGAACCCTGACGGATGCGGCCTGTTGGCGATGCGCAAGGCACCGCTGTAGGTGTCCACCTCGATCGCCTCAATGGTCCTCCAGTCGAGTCTCTCCTTGTCGTGAAGGGCAAGGAAGGCCTCGACCGGTGCGTGGACGTGCCGGCAGCAGGCGTGAAACTTCATGTAGTTGCGCGCAATGTAGCGCTGGCGCCCAAGCCCCTCGACCAGACCATCGAGCCGGAAATGGTCGTGGTTGTCGAGAAGCGCGAGCGGACCATCATGCCCGGCCTCGGCAAGCAGCAAGGCATGTGTCGCGGTGACGCTCGACCATGGGATGCCCTCCTTGACGTCGTTGCCCTCCTGTGCCGGGAACACAGGCCCAGCGCCGGCGTGCAGTTGGTTCGGCGCACTGACACCGGCAATGGCGAACGCATTGGCGAGGAGGGCGGGCGCGGTTCCTCTGAGGGAGCCCAGCGCGGCCACAACCCCGTAGCCGGACCACATCCCGGTATTGGCATAGAATCGGCGTGCAGCGCCCAAGGCGACACCAACCTCATATCCGATCACGACGGCCCGAAGCAGTTCCTCGCTCGTCGCGTTCATCTCGTGGGCGGCGGCGAGGGCTGCCGGAATGACTGCGGCTCCCGGATGTCCGCGCGCTATACGGTGGCCATCGTCGAGATCAAGCGCCGCCGATGCGGCGGCGTTCGACCACAGTGCCCCGGCAAGGCCGGATGTCTGGCCAGAAAACCAGATCGGGATGGTGCCGCTGGCCATTGTGGTGCGGACCACCTGCCGGACTGCGCGCGGTCCCGGCGCGGCAATGCCAGCAGCGGCGGCGGCGACAAGGTCGAGAACACTCCGGCAGGCAGCCTCGCGCAGATCGTCCGCGAGGGCCTCCGTCCGCGCAGCCTCCACATAGGCCGCAAGCTGGGACACCAGCGTCACGACCGGGCTCCCGCCCCACACTGCCGTCCCGGACGTCACCGCGGCTTCAGCGTGGTTGCCTCAGTAATCGGCGGTGCGAGGTTCATGGCACCCCGGAGGGGATAGCCGAGATCGACCCTGTTGCTGCGAACCCAGACTTGGCGAAGTTCGAACAGGGGGATCGCGCATACTGCATCCATGATCTTTCGCTGCGCCTCGCTCCAGAGTCGCTTCTGGACCTCTGCGCTGCTCGCGGTGCGGGCCTCCACGATCTCGCGGTCGGCAACCGCACAGTGAGAGAAATTCGTCGCTGCGGTCGGCGTGCCGACAATGGCACGCGAATGGAAGAACTCGCTGAGATAGGTATCGGCGATGGGAAATCTGGCCGCGCCGTAGAAGATGAGCCCGCTCAGGTTTTTCCGCGACTGGCTCTGATAGGTGGGATGATCGACGACCTGCATCTCCAGCTTGATTCCCGCACGGGCCAACTGGGCCTGGATAATCTCCATGAAAGGCTGCTGCGCCGATATGTTGGAAACGATCGACTTGATCGTGATGCCATCCCGGTGGCCGGCCTCCGCCAGCAGTTGACGAGCCTCGGCTGCAGGCGGTCGAGCGACTGGTCCTCGCCGAGGTAGCCGGGCGGAACCACGGAGCAGCCCCGTGGGCCGACATCCCTGCCGACGTAGCGCACGAGTTCGTCGACATTGATCGCCGCCGCGATCGCCTGCCGCACCCGAATGTCATTGAGCGGCGGCATGCTCTGGTTGATGTGCAGCAGCCTGAACTCGCCCGGCTGGAAGATTTCGACATTGTAGCCTGAGCGGCGACGGGCGGCATCGACCCAGCGCTGCTCGCGCCGACCGTACATCATGTCGAGTTCGCCCGAGGTGAACGCCAGTTCGCGGGCGCTGTCGGAAGGAATGACGCGCACCATGATCGCGTCGATCTTGGGCTTTCCACGGAAGTATGCAGCATGGGCGGCGAGCTTCACGTATTGCTGCGTCACCTGCTCGACGAAGTGGAAGGGGCCTGTACCCACCGGCCTTGTGCCGAACTTGTCGCCCAGCTCCTCAGCTGCGCGCCGGCTGACGATGTTGCCACCATGATAGTTTGACACCCTGCCGAGGAAATTGACGTCCCCGTACTTCAGGGTGATCCGTACGGTGAGGTCGTCGACCTTCTCAACGCGGTCAATGGCGGCGAAGTCGGATGAAAAGGTCGAGCGACGGGGGTCGCCGGCTCGCTGTATGGAATAGACCACATCGTCGGCGGACAAGGTTCCCCAGTCGCCGTGGAACCTGACGCCGGTGCGCAGGTGGAAGGTCCAGACCTTGCCATCTTCCGAGACCTGCCAGCGCTCGGCAAGGTCCGGCTCGATATCTCTCGGTTCCGAGCTGCCCGGCTTGAAGCGGACGAGAGCATTGTAGATCCACCCGACGACGGCCTTGTCATTGGTTGCGCTCGCGCGATGTGGGTCCAGCGTCGACACGTCACCGGGGCCCGTGCTCACCCTCAGGACCGTTTCCTGAGCGAGGCCTGCAGACGGCAGGACTGCGATCAACATCGAGGCTGCCAACCCCAGCACAAACCGTTTCATCGATCGACCCCTCAGCCTTGCTTCATTGGACACGATGATGGCCAAGCGCACATCAGGCTGTCCAAGTCGAAATCTGCCTCGCTCTATTCAAGTAGGTTATGGGCCATCGGTCAGTCGCAGCATCAACATCATCGGGTCACGGGGCCTGCTGTTCCCGCGCAGGCGAGCAGTCAACGTCGGTCGAAACCCGTGACATAGAAGTCGAAACCCGTGACATCGAAAGTGCGGTGCCGCCGGGCGCTTTCCCTATCAGACCGAATACATTGATCCTGATGTGGGCATCGGGCCCAACCACCGTCGTAAGAGAGGTCGTTTCGCGCCCCCAATTCGGACGTTTGGCGCGATGCCAGATGCGGACATCGCAGGCCTCACCGTACGTCCTGCGCCGCATTGTTCCCAACCTTCGCTACCATTCTGAGGAATGGCCAAGAAGACAGTCTCTTGGCACCCGGCGGCCAGCCTGGTGCCATGCCAGCGGCCTCATCCAGCTTGAGGCGCTTGCACTCTTCGCGCGCCGCCAAATGTCTCCGCGTTTTGTCGTCCACCGATCAGGTCGCCGGCTCGGCCGCGCGATGCATCTTGCTGCCGACAACCTCACGGAAATCCGGCAGCGGCGAGAGCCAGCGCCGCGCCAGCGCTTCGGTGCGCGTCGACCAGGAGAAGCCGTCGCGTCCGTGGACGCGCCACAGAACATCGTCCGAGAGTTCGAGCAGTGCGAAGGCACCGGCCGGCTCCCCCGCCGTGGTGAAGGTTTCGGTCAGTGACTGCAGGGTGATGTGGGCGATGCCGTCCACCATCGTCAGCGTGTTCCAGTGGACGTGGCCCGAGATCCAGACGACCGGAAACTTAGAGTTCCGCAGTACGGCGCGCACGCGGTCGGCGGTGGGATAAGTCGAGAAGCGGGCATTGTTCTCGAACCAGAAATTGCCGACCTGCGAGTGGCCGGAAACCGGAACGTGGCTGACGATAGCGAGAGGCCGGTCCGCCGCGGCCACTGTCGCCGCCAGCCAGGCAAGATCAGCGTCCTGGAGCGCAAAGCCTGAGGAAAGATACAGTTTCGCGTCGGCGCGCCAGACGACGAGGCGCCAGCCGCCAATATCGACGGTCTCGTGGTGGGCGGTGCGGCCCAGGATCGCGTCATTGTCCGCGACCTCGAGGAAGTCGCGATCGTGATTGCCGTCGAGGTGGAAGCGGGGTGCGGCGATCGGAGCGAAGGCCTCGGCCACTTCTTGTTCGAGAACGAGGTCGCAGTCCCGCGCCTCGTCCGAGATGCGATCGCCGAGGTCGAGCACCAGGTCGGGCCGGGTCTCGTCGACGAAGCGGCGGAACTCCTCCATCAGGCCGAGGGCGGCGGGCCCCGCCTTCGAGAAGGACGGCTTGCCGTGGTGGATGTCGGTGACGAGGCACAGGCGGGCGGCGCGGGACATGGACAGCTCTCGGCTTGGGGACAGCAAATGCAAGGCCCGCCCCGCTGAGGGCGGGACGGGCCGGGAGGGATCGATCGGGCTCAGCTGGCGCGGCGCGGCAGCAGCGGCTGCACGGAGGCGGCCATCGCCTTCAGCGCGTCGTCGGCGCCCTTCGACTTGTTCACCACCGACTGCAGGTGATCGTTGATGACGTCGGTGATGCGCAGCGCGTTCTGGCCGGGGAAGGCATACCAGCCATTGATCACGTCCTGCTGGCGGATGGCGACGAGATGGTTCGGGTTCTCACGGTAGAACTTGCCAAGAAGATCCTCGCGCTGGGCCGGGATGGTGGTGCCGGGCATGTAACCGGTGGCGTTCACCATCGCCGTCGCGCCGATCGGGCCGGTGGCGTATTTGATGAACTTCCAGGCCGCTTCCTGCCGGGCGCGGTCCTTGGTGAACATCATCGCGACATTGCCGCCGGCCGGCAGGCGCGGATTGGCGGCCGACAGCGGGAAACGGCCGCAGACCAGCTTGAAGCGCCCGCCGATTTCGCGGTTGTAGCGGCCGAGTTGGGCGGTTGACTGCATCGACATGCCGAGGCGGCCCGAGAAGAAGTCCTGGAACGCGGTGTCGGGGCGGATGTCAGGCATCTTGCCGTCATCGACCATCTTGCGCAGCACGCGGATGGCCTTCTGGCCCGGTTCGTCGGCAAAGGCGACGCGCGACTCGTCGGCGTTGAGCATGGTGCCGCCATGCGACATGACGAGGGCCTGCCAGGCCCAGTTGCCGGTGATGGTCCAGTCGTAGAACAGGCCGGTGCGATTCTGCGCCGG
This sequence comes from Phreatobacter sp., assembly GCA_965284145.1. GTDB lineage: Bacteria > Pseudomonadota > Alphaproteobacteria > Rhizobiales > Phreatobacteraceae > Phreatobacter. Next base: position 1,290,871 of record CBDIRH010000002.1, on the reverse strand, counting down.
GGCCGTGATGGCGGCGGCGAGGCGGATCACCTCGTCCCAGGTCGTCGGCAGCTTGTCCGGGTCGCCTCCGGCCGCTTTCAGCAGGTCGGCGTTGTAGTACATGATCGGCGTCGACATGGCGAAGCCGATGCCGGTCTGCTTCGTGCCGGTCTGGCCGAGGGAGAGCAGCGAGGGCGAGAAGCCGAGCGAGGCGGTCTCCGGGTCGGCGTCCATGAAGGGCTTGAGGTCGACCGGGATACGGCGCTCGTCCAGCGTGCGCTGGCGGTTGAGGCCGTGGAAGGCGACGTCCGGCAGGGAGTTGGTGACGGCGTCGCGCAGGTTGCGCTGGAGGATTTCCTCATAGCCCACTTCCGGGGCGCGCAGCGTCACCTTGATGGTCGGGTTGGCCTTCTGGAAGTCGGCCGCGATCTTCTCCATGAGGTCCTTGAAAAGGACGGGGATCGAGTACTGCACCTGCAACTCCACCGGCGTCGACTGGGCGCGCAGGTAGGAGGGCATGGCGACCGAACCGGCCAGTGCGGCCGACGTGGTCAGGAATGTGCGGCGGGACGTGGTCATCGGGAGGCTCCAGGATCGGTGTGGGGAGGGCATGCGTCAGGCGGCTGCGATGCGCGGGGGCGCATCGCAGGATGAAGGGGAGGGCCCGCCGACCGGCGGCTCGGGCGTGCCGTAGATCTCGGCAAAAGCGGCGGACGTGAGCGCGCCGGCCGGTGCGTCCAGCACCACCCGGCCACCGCGCAGGGCGACGACCCGGTCGGCGAAGCGGCGGGCGAGGTCGACCTGATGGAGCGAGCACAGCACGGCGATGCCGTTCTCCCGCGCCACGGCGCGCAGCACGCCGAGCACGGTATCGGCGGCCTTCGGGTCGAGGCTGGAGACGGGCTCGTCGGCGAGCAGGACGCGCGAGCGCTGCGCCAGCACCCGTGCGATGGCGACCCGCTGCTGCTGGCCGCCCGACAGGGAGTCGGCACGCTGGTAGGCCTTGTCGAGGAGCCCCACCCGATCGAGGCAGGCGAGGGCCAGCTGCCGGTCGGCGGCGGGGAACATCCGCGCGACCACCCGCCATGTCGCGACATGGCCCATGCGCCCTGCCAGCACGTTGTCGAGCGCCGACATGCGGCCGATCAGGTTGAACTGCTGGAAGATGAGGCCGATGTCGCGCCGCGCTTCGCGCAGCTCACGCCCGCCGAGGCCGGCGAGGTCGCGGCCGAGCACCGAGACGCTGCCGCTGTCGGGCGCGACGAGGCGCGTCACGCAGCGGAACACGGTGGACTTGCCGGCGCCCGACGGGCCGACCAGCGCGACGACCTCGCCGGGGGCGAGGGAGAAGGACACGTCCGCGAGGGCGGTGGTCGCCCCGTAGGTCTTGGACACGCCGCCGAGGCTGAGCACCGGGGCCATCAAACGAGCCTCCGGCGCAGCCAGGCGGAGAACTGGTCGATGGCGGTCACCATCACCAGCACGATGGCCGAGAGGGTCAGGAGCTTCTGGAAGTCGAGGAGGTCGATCGCCGCCTTGATCTCGATGCCGATGCCGCCCGCGCCGACGATGCCGAGGATGGTCGAGGTGCGGACATTGGCCTCCCACACATAGAGCGAGACGGAGGCGAGGTTCGGCAGCACCGTCGGCAGCATGGCGTAGGTGACGACCTTGGTGCGGTTGGCCCCCGAGAGGGTCGCGGCCTCCAGCGGCGCCGGCGGGATGGTCTCGATCGCCTCGGCGTTGAGCTTGGCGATGACGCCGAGCGAATGGACGATCATGCCGAGCACGCCGGCGAAGGGTCCGAGGCCGACCGCCGCGACGAACAGGATGGCGAAGACCACCGTGTCGATGCCGCGGAAGGCGTTGACGACGGCCCGGACCGGGATCGACAGAAGCGGCGAGGGCGTGACGTTGCGGGCGATGAACACCGACAGCGGAAAGGCGAGCACCGTCGCCACCGCCGTGCCGACCGTGGCGATCGCCACCGTCTCCAGCGCCCGGTAGAGGAAGGCGTCGAAGTCGCCGGTATAGGGCGGCCAGGCGGTCGAGGCCCAGGCCCAGAGCCGCGGCAGGCCGGTCACGAGCTTCGCCGGGTCCACCTCGGCGATCCGCACGGAAGCGAGCACGAAGGCGAGGACGGCGAGGATCACCGCCGCCCGCGTCACGCTCTCGCGCGAGAAGAGGGCGACCGGCGGCTCCGCGTAGGAGCCGTCGGCGCGCCGGATCGGCAGGGTGGGCCTTTCCACGGTCACGAGGTCCGGATGGCGCCGAGGTCGCGGCCCATCTTCTCGAGGCCCTCGTAGGGCTGGTGGGTGGCCGGCACGAAGCCCGTATAGGGCCAGGGCAGCAGCTTCTTCTCGTCGTCGGAGAGCCCGGCGAGAGCGACGCCGAGGGCGGCCGCGCGGTCCTGCGGGAAGCTCTTGGAGACCACCACGCACTCGTTCGGCAGCGGGTCGGATTCCCACACCACCGTGTTGGAGGTCGGCTGGATGGTGCCGTTGCGGATCATCGTGTTGCGGTGGGTGTCCCAGCCGGTGGCGAGATCCACCTGGCCGTTGACGGTCGCCATTTGCGCGGCGGCGGCGGAGGCGCCCTCCGCATAGCGGCCGAAGAAGCTCTTCGGCTCGATGCCCTTGGAGCGCAGGAAATGGGTCGGCACCAGCCAGCCGGACGTCGAGCCGACGTCGAGCATCTGCATCGACTTGCCGCGCGCGTCCTCGGGGAATTTCGCGACCGTCAGGCCCGGGCGGGCGACGATGATCGCCTTGTAGGTCGGGATGCCGTTGACCAGCATCGTGTTGATGATGCGCGCCTCGCCGCGGACCTTGGCGAGGATGTAGCCCCAGGGGCCCATCTGGGCGACATCGATCTGCTCGTTGGCGAGCGCCGTGGCGATGCCGGCCCAGTCGTTGGCGACCTGCAGCTCAAGGTTGGCGCCGACCTTCTCGGCGACGGCCTTGTAGACCGGCTCCCAGACGCGGCGGGTGTCGGCCTGGGTCGGCTGCTGCGGCCCGAGGCCGATCTTCAGCGTCGGGCGGGCCTGCGCGAGCGCCGGGGCGGCGATCGTCGCGCCTGCGGCGGCGAGGAGGAGGCGGCGGTCGATGAGGGTCATGGTCGGTCTCCGGTGGGTCGAGATCACTTGACGGCGGTCATGGTGACGCCGTCGATGAACCAGCGCTGGGCAGCGAGGAAGGCGATGACGAGGGGGGCGGTGATCGCGGTGGCGGCGGCCATGAGCGGGCCGTAGTTCGTCCCCGCCTCGGCATTGGCGAAGTAGACGACGCCGAGCGGCGGGGTCGCGAGATGCTCCGACTGGATGACGATCAGCGGCCAGAAGAACTCGTTCCAGTTCCACACCAGCGACAGCACGCCGAAGGCGACCACGGCCGGCATGGCGGTCGGCATCATGATGCGCCAGACGATGGCGAACTCGCCGAGCCCATCCAGCCGGGCCGCGTTGATGAGGTCGTCCGGCACGGTGAGGAAGAACTGCCTGAGCAGGAATATGCCGAAGACCGAGATGGTGGAGGGCAGGATGACGGCGGCGTAGCTGTTCAGGAGCCCGAGTTGCCAGAGCAGGATGTAGAGCGGGATGGCGGTGACCTGCGGCGGGATCAGGAGGCCGAGCAGCACCAGCAGGAACATCGTCTCCTTGCCGCGCCAGCGCAGCTTCGCCAGCGCATAAGCGCAGGGCAGAGCGGTTAGGAGCTGGCAGGTGAAGATGGCGCCGGTGACGATGAAGCCGTTGAGGATGTAGCGGGCAAGCGGCTGCTTGGTGAAGGCGTCGGCATAGTTCTGCCAGGCGTGCCACTGCTTCGGCAGCAGGCTGAATTCCGGCGAGAAGATCTCGCCCGACGGCTTGAGGCTGACCGACACCATGATGACGAAGGGCGCCAGCATCAGCACCGCGCCGAGGCCGAGCACCGCGTGGCGGAAGACCTGGAAGCCGAGGCCGGAGGCGGCGAGGGACCTTGTGCGCATGGGACCGCCTCAGCCGTAGTGGGTGTGGCGTTCCTGCAGCTTCACCTGGATGACGGTGACCAGCAGGACGAAGCCGAGGAAGACGACGGTGAGGGCGGCCGCATAGGCCGAGCGGAGGAAGGAGAAGCCCTCCTGATACATCTGGAACAGGAGCACGTTGGTCGACTTGTTGGGGCCACCGTCGGTGAGGACCTGGACCGTGTCGAAGACCTGGAAGGCGCGAATGGCGGTGATCGTGACGACGAAGAGCGTCGCCGGGCCGAGCATCGGCCATGTCACGCGCCGGAACCGCTCGAGGGCACCATCCGCCCCGTCCACCGCCGCAGCTTCGTAGAGATCCTTCGGGATCGCCTTGAGGCCGGCGACGAAGAGCACCATGGACAGGCCGATCGCCTGCCAGATGCCGATGACCCCGAGGGCGAAAAGCGCCGTGTCCGGGTTCTTCAGCCAGTCTGTCGTCGGCAGGCCGAGGAAGGCGAGGGTGAGGTTGATGGCGCCGACCGTCGGGTGGAAGGCGAACTGGAACACCAGCGCCATGGCGAGGAGAGTCGAGACCACCGGCAGGAAGAAGGCGGCGCGGTAGAAGCCGCGCAGGCTGGTGCCGGCCTCGATCAGGATGGCGGCGCCGAGCCCGAGGAACACCGACAGCGGCACCACGAAGGCGACATAGGCGAGCGTGTTGCGCAGCGTCTTCCAGAAGACCTCGTCGGCGGCCATCTCGCGGTAGTTGGCGAGGCCCGCCCACGCGATCTCCGGCATGCCGAAAGTCCAGTCGGTGAAGGACAGGACGACGACGGCGACGGTCGGGCCGGCGCAGCGCGGTCCAGACGGCGAAAGCGGGGCCGGCGAGCACCCAGTGCCGCGAGTTGCTCGGCCGCCTGGCCTGCCGCCCGGCGCCGTTGGCCGGCGGCGGCTCCTACCATGGGCAGGGCCAGCTCAGACATGGAGCGCCTCGATCCGCTGCGGCTGCAGCGACGTCTCGGTGAGCGCCTTCGCCTTCAGCCGCCGCCCGTCGGCGGCGAAGACCAGCACCCGGTCGGGCTGCACCGTGAAGGCCGCCTCGTCGCCCGGCCGGAACCGCGCCCCGACGGCCGGCTCGACCCGGGCGACGACGGGCTTCTCAGCGTCCGCTACGCGCAGGTGGACGAGCGTCTCCGCGCCGAGCATCTCGACGTGGCGGACGGTGCCCACGATCCCGATCTCCGCAGCGCCCCGCCCGGCTGGGATCAGGACCTCTGGCCGAACCGCGACCGTCACCTGCGCTCCTGCCGACGTCACGACCGCCACCGGCCAGCGCGCTCCGAGGACGGAGAGGCTGCCGTCGGTGTCGATCCGGCCGGGAAGCGTGTTGATCTCCGGCGTACCGATGAAGGTCGCAACGGCCAGATCCTGCGGGTCGTCGTAGATGACCTGGGGTGAGGCGACCTGCATCAGGCGGCCGCCCATCATCACGGCTACCCGGTCCGACATGGTCATGGCCTCGGCCTGGTCATGGGTGACGTAGACAAAGGTGGTGCCGAGGCTGCGGTGGAGCTCCGAGATTTCCGTGCGCGCCTGCACCCGCATCTTGGCGTCGAGGTTCGTGAGCGGCTCATCCATCAGGAAGGCCTTGGGCCGCCGCACCATGGCGCGGGCGAGCGCCACGCGCTGGCGCTGGCCACCGGACAGCTGGGCGGGACGACGGGCCAGGAGATGGCCGATGCCGAGGCCGGCGGCGGCGGACGAAACGTCGGTGGCGATGCCGGCGCGCGCCGCTGACGACCCCGGCATGATCCGCCCGAGCAGCGGCAGGCGCTGGACGGCCGAGAGGCGACGCATCTCCAGCGGCAGGCCGATGTTCTCGGCCACCGTCATGTAGGGGTAGAGCGCGTAGGACTGGAACACCATGGCGATGTCCCGCGCCTTCGGCGGCAGGTCGTCGACCACAGCACCGTCAATGACGACGTCGCCCGCGTCCTGGGTCTCGAGCCCCGCCAAGATGCGCAGGATCGTCGTCTTGCCGCAGCCCGAGGGGCCGACCAAGGTCAGGAACTCGCCCTGTGCAATGTCGAGCGAAACGCCCTGCAGGACCGGGGTATCCCGAAAGCTCTTCGCGATGCCGCGCAGTGAAATTCCGGCCATGGCGCCCTGCCCATCGACGCCCCTCGGCGCCCACTTGTCGCGTTTAACTCGACAAGTTAACGGGCGTGTGACGGATGGCGTTTCAGAGCGTGTCGATGCGCACGATGAGACTGCCGGATGGAATCACGGCATTGCCGTAGAGCAGCGGCCGGCCCTCGGCATCGCTGTCGATATACATCATCACCATAACCGGGGCGTCGAGCGGGATGGAGAGCGCTTCCGCCTCGCGTGGGCGCGGCATACGACAGTCGAGCCAGGTCGACGCACGATAGAAGGCGTCGACCCCATATTCGGCGAGCGCCTGGGTGAAGCTACCAGAACGCGCCACCGCCTCGCCGATGCCGGCAAAGCGGTCGCCATCGAAGAGGTGATAGCCGTAGATGAGGAGTGCCGGGCTGGCGCTGCGCACCGTCTCCACCATGACGAGCGGCGTACCTCCGGCGAGCCCGAGATGGCCGGCGATGGCGGTCGTCGCCAGCCGCTCCTCGGTGCCGACCACGCGTCCGGAGGGGCCGGCATTCATTTGCCGTTCGATCTCGCTCCACTTGGAATCGCGGGTGATGCGATATTCGGGCGGGCGGTCCTCGACGAAGACGCCACGTCCGCGCCGTGCCCGCACGAGGCCGAGCATGGCGAGGTTGGCCAGCGCCATGCGCACCGTGTGGCGGTTGACGGAGAAGCGTTCTGCAAGATCGTTCTCGGACGGCAACTGGTCGCCCGGCCCGATCAAACCGGCGCGGATCTCCGCCTCCAGATCACTCTGGATCAGTCGCCAGATCGGAAATCGGTTCTTCGCCATCGGAATCGCGTTGGTCAGTTTCGGTTGGACGCCGACGATGGCAGCCAGACAGAGGAAAGCCTACCGATACTCATCTCCAGGCAGGTCTCTGCTGCTGCTTGATATGCGGCAGTATGCGAAGGTTGCAGAGAGCCGTCGGCTCAAGCGACAAGACCCATCGATCGACGGGACGGCCCTCTTTCTGCCCATCCTGCAGAACGATCTTCGCGACCAGGCTCTGCTGACGATACGAGAAGCAGCCGTCCAAGAGGGGAAATCATCGTCGCCGAGGTTGACAATCGACCACCCCCGCCGGCGGGGATCGTCGATCACCCCACCACGTGACGCCCCCCATCGACGGGGATGATTGTCCCAGTGATCTGCCGTGCGGCGTCGCTGACGAGAAAGCGGGCGAGCGCGCCCACATCCGCAATTTCGGCGAGGTGGCGCCGGGGAGCGGCGGCGGCCTCACGGGCCATCCAAGGATCAGCATGGCGTCGTCGGCGTTGGAAGGATCCTGTTCCGGCTCACGCCAGCGCATCGTGCGGCTGGCCTTCCTCGCGCCCGAGATCCAGAAGGCGATCCTTGCCGGCACCCAGCCGCGATCCATGACGCTCGCAAGCCTCACCCAAGGGACCATGCCGATCCTCTGGGCCGATCAGCTCCGAACCATCGGAATGACCTGAGGCGATCACCGCGCTGCAGGTCGCCGCCTGTTCCGAGGCAGAAATGCCTGATCGCCCGCAAGAAATACCCTGATAAGTCCGAAAAATCGCCTGTTCCGGCCAAAAACAGGAAGGCCGCATATTGCCGGTACAACCCATTGACATCGCGCGTCTATTGCCGATCTCTGCGACACAGGAACAGGCAGCTCGCCTGATAAAGCCGCGCGTTCAAGGAAAAGTCCCTGTTACCAGGCAGAACAGGGCAAACTCACCCTGCATCCTGACAGCCTTAGACCGCCCGCCAAAGGCCCGCTGAAGCTGCGCCTGGAACAGCCGAAATCGGCGCGGCGGATCGGGATTGGCCGGAAATCGGCGTGCGCGTCCCGCGGCTTGGCGGGCAGCGCGGCGATCAGAGACAAATTGAATGGGTGGGTGGCGGAGACGGAGGGATTCGAACCCTCGATACCCTTTTGGGGTATGCTCATTTAGCAAACGAGTGCCTTCAGCCGCTCGGCCACGTCTCCGTTAGCGGGCTTCTATGCCCGCGCCGCCGGTGATTTGCAAGGCTGCGGGGCAGGGGATGTTCACAGCACTGTCGTGCCGAAGCCCGCCGTCTCGGCGAGCGGCTCGGCGACGGCGTCCTCCGCCGCCTCCTCGCGCAGCCAGGCGCAGAAGGCAGCGACCTGGGGCTTGGCGGCGCCGGCCACGGAGCGGATGAGGTAGTAGCCGTGAGGTCCGTCGACCTGCCGATCGAAGGGGGCGACCAGCGTGCCCGAGCGGATCGCCTCGTTGATGAGGGGCGAGACGCCGAGCGCGACACCCTGGCCGCTCATCGCCGCCTGGATCATCTGGTCGTAACGGGAAAAGCGCAGAGAGCCGGAGGGTTTGAGGTCCTCGATGCCGAGGGCCGTCATCCAGGTGCCCCAGTCGAACCAGGTGCGGCTGGCGCCGTGATAGTCGAGGTGCAGAAGCGTGTGGTGTCGCAGGTCCTCCGGCCGGCGCAGCGGCGTGACGCTGTCGGCGACCAGCGAGGGGTGGCAGACCGGCAGGATGTCCTCTGCGAAGAGGCGCTCGGCGCCGGGAGCCGCGCGGTCGGTCTTCGAATAGCGGATGGCGAGGTCGATCATGCCGCGATCGAGGTCGAGGACGCGGTCGTTGGCGATGATGCGCACGTCGATGTGCGGGTGAAGCCGGGTGAAGCGCTTCAGCCGGGGGATGAGCCACAGCGAGGCGAAGCCCGAGACGGTGGTCACCGCCAGCTGGTTGTCGGTGCTGCGTGCCCGCATCTGGTTGATGGCGCCCTGCAGGCGGTCGAGCACGTCGATGGCGATGCGCTGGAAGGCGCGGCCGTCCTCGGTGAGGGCGAGGGCGCGGTGACGCCGCTCGAACAGCGTCACGCCGAGATGCTCCTCAAGTGTCTTGATCTGGCGGCTGACGGCCGACTGGGTCAGCGCCAGCTCGTCGGCGGCACGGGTGAAGGAGAGGGTGCGGGCGGCCGCCTCGAAGCCCTGGACGAAGCCCAGCGGGGGCAGGTCATAGCGTTTGCGTGCCATTCTCTGAACTCATGCAGTGCGTGAGAATTGATCGTTTGTGCAGTGCCGCAACACCAAACATTCTAGACATATGCCGGTGCCGTTGTCGCGTCCGGATCAGCTCTGACATTCATTCCGTTCATTCTTGGGAGGCCGCCATGGTCTGTCTTGACGCACCTTCGCGCATTCACGTCCGCCGCGGCGGCGTCCTCCGGCTCCAGGAGGCCGAGGGCACGGTGGTCACCTGTCATGCCGGCGCGGTGTGGGTGACGCTGGAGGACGATCCCCGTGACATCCTCATCGAGGCCGGCGAGAGCTTTGTCATCGACCGGGGAGGCCTCAGCCTCGTCTGTGCCATCGCCGGGCCGGCGGAGGTCGCCATCGCTCCCCCTGCGACCACAGCCGCCGATGATGCGGCCCCGCTGGAGACGGTTCCCGCGCCGGTCTCGCCGGCCAGGGCGGCCTGAGATCATGGCCACCAGCCGGTTGCACGCCGAGAGTGCCGTCGGCGGGGACGGGACTGGCGATCAACTGATCCTCCGCCGGCTCAGGACTGGCGAAGAAGCCAGGTTGCAGGCGCATGTGGCGGACCTGTCGCCGGCGTCCCGCCGCAGCCGCTTCCTCGGCGGGATGAACGCGCTGTCTCCGGCAGAGGCTCGTCGCCTGGTCGGCGACGGCTTGGGGCCGGTCTTCGCCCTGGCGGTGGAGATCGACCATCCGGCGGGCGACCTGCTGGTCGGCGAGGCCGTCTGCGCCATCGGTCCCGACGGCGTGACTGCGGAGTTCGCCCTTTCGGTCGCCGATGCCTGGCAGGGGCGGGGAATCGGCCGTGCGATCCTCGCCGGAATCGTTCTGGGGAGCGCGGCACGGGGCGTCGAGCGCCTGTATGGCGAGGTCCTGCGCGACAATCACCGCATGCTGGAGCTTGCCGCGAGGGCCGGCTTTGCCTGCCGGACCCATTCAGGCGATCCGCGTCTCGTCCTGATCGAGCGGACGGTGCCTGCCGCAGTGCGGCTGCACCGGCGGGTTCGCGAAGACCGCGACGGTTTCGCTCTCGCGGCCTGACGACGGGGGTTGACAGCCGTACCTCTGGATCGTAACACTTAACTCAATGGTTAAATAAGGCGATCGGGCCTGAGAGGCGCCTGCCAGTCCACCGCCGCGCCATGGAGAAGGCGATGCACTGGCTCGCCCGGTACCGGAGCTTCTGGCAGAGCCAGATCGATCGATTGCAGGCCTTTCTGGAGAGTGAGCCATGTCCGCCCAATCCCAGCCCTTCGCCCCAGGCACAACCGCTCCCCTTGCGGCGACACGGCCGAGCCTCACCCTCCGGCGCTGGCTCAACGCGTCCCCGGCGCGGGTCTATGCGGCGTGGACCGATCCAGTGAGGCTCGCTCAGTGGTGGGGGCCGGGCACGCCCGACGACATGAACGTCGTCGAACTGGACGTGCGTGTGGGCGGTGCCTTCCACATCGGCTTCTCCTATGCCGGCGAGCGTCACGACGTTCATGGTGTCTACAAGGAGGTGGTGCCCGGCGAGCGGCTGGTCTTCTCCTGGTTCTGGAAGTCGACGCCGGAGCGTGTCTCGCAGGTCACCGTCCGCTGCCGCCCCGATGGCGACGGCTGCATGCTGACGCTGATCCACGAGCAGCTCTTCGACGAGGCGGCGCGCCTCGGCCACACCCGCGGCTGGACCGCGTCCCTCAACAAGCTCCAGACGCTGTTCTCGCGCGAGGCCTGATCGACATGAGCCGTTCCCCCGAACGCATGCAACTGCATTTCGCCGAGACCATGATGCCGCGGAAGCCTTGTTTCGTGGCGCTGCACCTCGAGGCGCCCGTCGATTTCATCCGGGTCGATCTCGGCAAGGGCGAGCACAAGGCGCCGTCCTTTCGCGCTCTGAATCCCAACGGCAAGGTTCCACTGCTCGTCGATGGCGACCTCGCGCTGTGGGAGTCGGATGCCATCATGATGCATCTCGCGCTCCGTCAGGGCTCCGACCTCTGGCCGTCAGATCCGCGCGGCCAGGTCGAGGTGCAGCGCTGGCTCAGCTGGGCGGCGCACGAGTTCAACCCGCAGGCGGGAACGCTTTATTTCGAGCATATCATCCGACCGATGTTCGGCCTCGGAGCCGTGGACGCCGCGGCCGAGGCCGCGGCACTGGCGCGAACGCGCAAGGGGCTGGCCCTGCTCGATGCGTATCTCGCCAACAGGGACTTCCTGCTCGGCCCGCGGCTGTCGCTGGCCGACATCTCTGTGGCGATCACCTTTCCCTATGCGCCGAAGGCGAACATTCCGCTCGCCGACTATCCGGCCGTGGCGCGTTGGAACGAGCGTCTGCGTGGCCTTCGCCACTGGGACGATCCCTTCCCCGCGGCTGGCGCCTGACGAGGTCCAGAGGCCAGGGAATGGCCTCAAAAACCCGGTCTTTCCCGGCGATGCCCCCTGTGCCGGGAAAGATCGGGTCCCTTCTTTCGTTCGCGCGCGGCTCAACCGCCGTAGCGGCCGGCCGCCTCCTCCGCGAAAGCGAATTCGCCGATGAGGCGGACACCGCCGAGCCAGATCTCGGCGATCTCGCCCTCCGCGTCGCGGACGCGGCTCGCGGCTTCGCCGGCCTGGTTGAAGCCCGGCGCGCGGGTGATGAGACCGGCGTCGAGCCCGGTCACCGAGATTTCGCTGACCTCGGACAGTGGCGGATTCAGCACCGGCGGCGAGGCCAGCACCTTGTTGCCCACCGGCACAAGATCGACAGCGCCCCAGAGCGTCCACCAGCGGCCGGCCCAGTCGGCGACCTCCTCGTTCGGCGCGCCGCCCTTCTCGAAGGCCTTGAGAATGTGGCCGATGCCGTCGACGAAGGCCTGCGCCGGTCCGTCGATGGCATTGGTCAGCACCGAAATGGCGATGTCCTGCGCCGGGAAGACGGCGGTGCGCGACAGGGTCCCGGCGAAGGAGCCGGAATGGCCGAACCAGTCCCAGCCCGCGAGCGAGCCGGAGATGGTGCCGAGGCCGTAGTAGCGCTCGAGCGTCGACTCGTTGTCGCGCCAGTGGCGGCGCGTCATGTCACGGCGGCTGCCGGCCGATAGAAGACCCGCCGGCGACGCGGGCGCGAGCTGGGAGAAGAAGCGGGCGAGGTCAGCGGCGGTGGAGACGAAGCCGGTGGCTGAGGCGAGGTCGGCGGTTGCAGCGTCGCCGGGGATGACGAGCCGCTTGCCGAAGGGCAGGCGGGTCGAGTGGCCCTTCGCCAGCGTGCCTTCGGCCATCAGTCCGATGTCGGCATAGGTCTCCGAAAGGCCGGCGGGGGCGACGATCTCGCGCATGATCCAGTCGCGATAGTGCTCGCCGGTGACCGCCTCGATGATCAGGCCGAGGATGCCATAGCCATGGTTGGAGTATTTGAAGCGCTGGCCGGCGGGCAGGGGCGGCGCCAGCGCCAGTTCCTCGCGCAGCTGCGCCGCGGTGAGGAAGGGCCTGAGATTGCTGAAGTAGCCGGCGTCGGCGCCGTCACGGACGTAGCCGGCGCTGTGGGACAGCAGTTGCTGGACCGTCGCGGCCGCCGCCGCCTCATGCAGGCCCTGGACGAAGGTGCCGGCAGCATCGTCGAGGCGGAGCAGGCCGCGGTCCTTCAGCTTCAGGATGCCGGCCGCCGTGAAGGTCTTGGAGTGCGAGGCGACACGGAAGCGATGCCGGGAGGTCAGCGCCTCGCCGGTCGAAAGGTCTGCGGTACCGAAGGCCTCTTCCAGGACAACCTCGCCCTTGTGGGCGATGGCGATCGAACAGCCGGGCTGGTCGACGTGCTGGACCTGAAAGTCGATCCAGCGCGGTACGTAGTCGAGCGCGGCCCTCAGCCAGGCATCCATGGTCGTCCCCCTCACAATGCTTGTCGGGCCGAGTTTGGCACGGGCCTGCGACAGGGGGAAAGCGGGAGATCGCCAGATGGTGAAAGGGCGACCTCCCGGAGGGGTCGTCAGGCGGCCGCCAGCTTCTTCTCCACGACGCGCGCGTAGAAGGCGGCGGCATAGGGCAGCAGCTTGTCGTTGAAGTCGTAGGCGGGGTTATGGACCTGGGCGGAATCGCCGTTGCCGATGTTGATATAGGCGCCGGGCACCTTCTCCAGCATGAAGGAGAAGTCCTCCGAGCCCATCTTAAGCCCCCCATCCCGATTGACCTGGGCGTCGCCGACAAGCTCTGCGGCCACGTCGGCAGCGAAGGTCGCGTGGTCCGGCGTGTTGTAGAGCGGGGCAAAGATCAGGCGCCAGTCGACCTCGGCAGTGGCGCCGAAGCCGGCCGCAACGCCCTTGGCCATCCGCTTCATGTTCTCCTCAAGAAGCTTGCCGACCTCAGGCTTGAAATAGCGGGCGGTGCCGCGGATGAACGCGGTGTCGGGGACGACGTTGTAGGCGTCGCCGCCCTCGATCCGCGTCACCGAGATGACGCCCTGGTCCACAGCGCCGATGTTGCGGGCGACGATGGACTGCAGCGCCGTGACGATCTGGCAGGCTGTCAGCACCGGGTCGATGGAGTGCTCGGGATGGGCGCCGTGGGAGCCGCGGCCCTGCACCTTGATGTCGAAGAAGGCGCCACCGGCCATCATGTAGCCCGGGCGGATGGCGAATTTGCCGACATCCAGCTTCGGTGTGTTGTGGAAGCCGAAGACGGCGTCGCAGGGAAAACGCTCGAACAGGCCGTCGGCCAGCATGGCGCGGGCGCCGCCGACGCCTTCCTCGGCCGGCTGGAAGATGAGCGTGACGGTGCCGTCGAAATTGCGGGTCTCGGCGAGATATTTCGCGGCGCCCAGCATGCTCGAGGTATGGCCGTCATGGCCGCAGGCATGCATGCGGTTCTCGACACTTCGAGCGGTAGGCGAGTTGCGTCGTCTCCTGCATCGGCAGCGCGTCCATGTCGCAGCGCAGGCCAACGGAGCGGGTGGACGTGCCGACCTTGAGGCGCCCGACGACGCCGGTCTTGCCGACATTGCGGTGGACCTCGTAGCCCCAGCTCTCCAGCGACTTCGCGACGATCTCGGAGGTGCGCGTCTCCTCGAAGCCGATCTCGGGATGGGCGTGGAAATCATGCCGCCAGGCGGTCATCTCGGGGGCGAGGGCGGCGATCTTCTCGGGGATCGGCATGGCAGGGCCTTCAATGGGTCTCGATGGTCGGCGCGCGGCCGCGGGGAGGGTGACCATAGCCGCGCCCCGCCGACGCTGCCATGCGGGTGGTGCGGGAGGTTGCGACGAGCCATGCGCGGCAGCCATGCCTCGCGCACCCCGCGATTGCGTCGGTGCGCTCCGCCGGCTCAGGATGCGCGACCCATCACTCCAGCGAGTCCGACCGCCATGAACCCCTGCGATCTCACTGCCGTCGAGGCCCGCCGCCTGATCGGCGCCAAGAAGCTGTCGGCGACCGAACTGCTGGAGAGCTGCATCGCGCGCATGGATGCCATCGACCCGGCGGTCAACTGCATGGTGGCCCGCGACGACGAGGCCGCCCGTGCCGCCGCGAAAGCAGCGGATGCGGCGGTTGCCCGTGGCGATGCGCTCGGACCGCTGCACGGCCTGCCGGTTGGCGTGAAGGACCTTGAGAACACCAGGGGCCTGCGGACCACCTATGGCAGCGTCCTGTTCAAGGACTTCGTGCCGGAGGAAGACCAGCTCATCGTCAGATCGGTGCGCGAGGCCGGCGCCATCGTCGCGGGCAAGACCAACACGCCGGAATGGGGCGCCGGGGCCAATACCCGCAACGCCGTCTATGGCGCGACCGGAAATCCCTTCGACCCCACGCGATCGGCGGCGGGTTCCTCCGGCGGCTCCGGCGTGGCGCTCGCCTGCGGCATGGTGCCGATCGCCACCGGGTCGGATACCGGCGGTTCGTTGCGCAACCCGGCGGCCTTCAACGGCATCGTCGGCTTTCGCCCCTCGCCGGGGCTCGTGCCGAGCGACAAGCGCCCCCTCGGCTGGAACCCCCTGAGCGTCCTCGGCCCGATGGCGCGCACCGTTCCGGACCTCTGCCTGCTGCTCTCCACCATGGTCTCGGACGACGGCTGCGATCCGCTGGCCACCACCATCCACGGCAAGATGGTGCGCCGGCCTGAGGACTTCGCGGTGCCGGCCGAGATCGACCTCGCCTCGCTCCGCGTGGCGGTGACGCCCGACTTCGGTTTCTCGCCGACCGAGAAACACATCCGCGAGGTCCTCGCCGAGAAGGTTGGGCTCTTCGCCCATCTCTTCGCGGGCGTCGATGATGCGACCCCAGATTGCAGCGGCACCGACGAGGTCTTCGAGGTTCTGCGCTCTGTCGCCTTCATGGCCGGCATGTACGAGCGGGTGCGTGACACGCCGGAACTCGTCGGACCGAATGTGCGAGCCAATGTCGAGGAGGGGCTGACCTATTCGGCCCTCGACGTGACGAAGGCGCTGAAGCAGCAGACGGTTCTCTACAAGAACTGGCAGCGCTTCTTCTCGGGCTACGACGTCATCCTGTCGCCGGCGGTGACGCTGAGCCCGCGGCCCTGGTCGGAACTCTATCCCGCCGAGATCGACGGCAAGCCGACGCGGACCTACTTCCACTGGCTGGCCAATGCCTATGCGGTGACGACGGTCGGCTACCCGGCCATCTCGCTGCCTGTCGGCCTCGATCACAACGGCATGCCCTTCGGCCTCCAGATCGTCGGGCCGCGCGGCGGTGACGCCAAGGTGCTGGCGGTGGCGGCTGCCCTCGAGCGGGAATTGGCCGGCGATCCGCGCACGGCGCGCCCGGTCCCTGACATCGCGAAGCTCGCGGCAGCCGCGCCGATCAGCGCCATGCCCGGCTTCATGGGCTTCGACTGACCACCGGCCAAACCGGATTGCCAGACGCGCCCGGGCGCGCAACGATACGCGGGCCCGGCGCCGCGAAGACGGCACGGGCTGCAGAAGGGGACTACCGATGATTCTTCACAGACGCACGCTGTTGAAGGGCGCAGCGGCCTCGCTGGTCGCAGCACCGGCGCTGGCGCAGGACTGGCGCGCATCGACGATGCGCTTCATTCCCCAGGCGAACCTGTCGTCCCTCGACCCGATCTGGACGACTGCGACGGTCACCAACAATCACGGGTACTACGTCTACGACACGCTGTTTGCGGCCGACATGGACTTCAAGGCCCAGCCCCAGATGGCCGAAGGCCACGAGGTGCTCGACAATGGCCTGCGCTGGCGCATCAAGCTGCGCCCTGGCCTGAAGTTCCACGACGGCGAGGCTGTCCGCTCGCAGGATTGCATCGCCTCGATCATGCGGTGGACGCAGCGCGACGCCTTCGGGCAGCTAGTCGGCAAGGTGATCGACAGCACGCAGGTCATCGACGACCGCACCTTCGACATCAAGCTGAAGCGGGCCTTCCCCTTGCTGCTCGACGCTCTGGGCAAGCCGGATACCCCCGCCTTCATCATGCCGGAGCGTCATGCGAAGACCGAGGCCACCAAGCAGGTCACCGAGATGATCGGCTCGGGTCCCTATCGCTTCCTCGCCGGCGAGTACAATTCCGGCAGCCGCGTCGTCTATGAGAAATTCGCGGACTATGTGCCGCGCTCCGAGCCCGCCAGCCGCGGGGCCGGCGGCAAGGTCGCCCATTTCCCGCGCATCGAATGGCACATCCTTCCCGACCCCTCCACCGCGGCCAATGCCATCATCCGCGGCGAGATGGACTGGTGGGAGCGTCCGCCGGCCGACCTTCAGCCGTTGCTCGCCCGCTCGCGTGACATCACCCGCGAGGTGACCGATCCGTCGGGTCGCCTCGCCATCATGCGCCTCAACCACCTGCAGGCCCCCTTCAACAACGTGAAGGTCCGCCAGGCCGTCCGCATGGCGGCGATGCAGGAAGACTACATGCGGGGGTCGCAGGGCAACGACACCTCGGCGTGGAAAGTCTGCCGCAGCCTCTGGCCGCAGGGCACGCCCTACTACAGCGGCGAGCAGGAAGACCTGATGCCGCAGTCGATCGACAAGGCCAAGGAGGCTCTCAAGGCATCCGGCTATGCCGGCGAGAAGGTGGTGATCATCAACCCGACCGACTTCCCCGACATCGGGCCGCTCGGCCAGGTCACGGCCGATATCCTCCAGAAGATGGGCATGAACGTCGATCTCGCCGAGACCGACTGGGGCACGGTGATCCAGCGTCGCGGCAGCCGCGAGTCGACCGACAAGGGCGGCTGGAGCATCTTCCACACGACGGGTCCGGCCGCCGGCTGGGGAACGCCCGCGACGTCGCTGCTGGTGCGCGGGCAGGGAGCCCGCGGCTGGTTCGGCTGGTGGGACAGCCCCAAGGCCGAGGCGCTCACCGAGGAGTGGCTCTACGCGCCGAACGAGGCCGGCCAGCAGAAAGCGGCGAAGGAACTCGGCCGCCTCGCCCTCGAGGAGGTGGCGACCGTGCCGCTCGGCCAGTTCACCCTGCGCACCGCCTATCGCAAGACGCTCACGGGCATGCCGCACGGCTCGGCGCCCTATCCGTGGAGCATCAAGCGCGCCTGACGGCGATTTCCGCCAACCACGCATCCAAGAAACGCTGGAGCGGCCGGGTTCGTGCCCGGCCGCTTCGTTGTCGGGCGGAGGTCAGATGTGGGATCCGTCGCGCGCCCTGTCGCCACCCTCGGGCGGCGTGGCCGGTTCGAGCGGCTCGAAGGGCGACGCGTGCGCCGATGTCCCCGGCGATCGAGCCGCAGCCGCACCGGTGACCTCGTCGATGATGCCGCGGGCGATCTCGCGCTCGCCCATGATCACAGTGCCGGCGCCGAGGCTGGTGAGGTGCTCCACCTCCGCATCCGAGTGCGCGCGCGCGATGATCGCCAGCTGCGGGTTGGCCGCCTTCGCGTTCTCGACGATCTGGCCCGCCTCGAAGGCGTTGGGAATGGCAACGATGAGGCGGCGGGCCCCGGCCACGTTGGCACTGCCGAGGATATCGTCGCGAACGGCATTGCCGCTGATGGTCTCGATGCCGTCCTCGCGCAGGCGTCCCTGCGGTCGGGCTGCATCCTCGATGACGAGGAAGGGCAGGGATCTTTCGCGCAGGGCCTGGCCGACCAGGCTGCCGACACGGCCATAGCCGACGAGGATCGTGTGATCGGCGAGGGCCGTTGCCTGCGGCGATTCCTCGTCCATGTCCGGCGGGGGAGGCGGCGCGACGGGCGCATCCGGCGAGGTCGCCGCAGTCGGAGGTGACGCCGTGGCGCCCTGGTCGAGGCGCCGCTTGATCCAGCCGACACCGGCAAAGACGGCCGGGTTGAGCATGATCGACAGGATGGCACCGGCCAGGATCAGGTCGCGGCCCTGTTCTGGCAGCAGCTTCAGACCGACGCCGAGCTCTGCGAGGATGAAGGAGAACTCGCCGATCTGCGCCAGCGAGGCCGAGATCGTCAGCGCCGTGCCGGCCGGGTAGCGGAAGGCCACGACGATGAGGAAGGCCGCGACCGACTTGCCGATGACGATGATGAAGAGAGTGGCGAGGATCGGCCAGGCGCCGGTCAAAAGGCTCCACGGGTTGAAGAGCATGCCGACGGAGACGAAGAACAGCACCGAGAAGGCGTCGCGCAGCGGAAGCGATTCCTCCGCGGCCCGATGGCTCAACTCCGATTCGCTCATGATCATGCCCGCGAAGAAGGCGCCGAGCGCGAAGGAGACGCCGAAGAGCTTGGCGGCGCCGAAGGCCACGCCGAGCGCGATGGCGAGCACCGCCAGACGGAACAGCTCGCGCGAGCCCGTGTGGGCCACATAGTGCAGCAGCCATGGGATGACCTTGCGGCCGAGCCCCATCATCACCGCGACGAAGCCGGCGACCTTCAGAAGCGTGACGAGAATGACGCCACCGACGCCGAGGCCGAGCCACTGCACGAGGGGATCGCTGGCGGCGGCCGACTGGACATCGCCGCCGAGCAGTCCGGCGACGGCCGGAAGCAGGACCAGGGCGAGGACCATGGCGATGTCCTCGACGATGAGCCAGCCGACGGCGATGCGGCCGCGCTCGGTCTCGATGAGCCGGCGCTCCTGCAGGGCCCTGAGCAGCACGACGGTCGATGCGACCGACAGTGCGAGGCCGAAGACGATGCCGGCCCCCGTGGTCCAGCCGAGCGCCCAGGCGAGCGCCATGCCCATGGCCGTCGCCGCGCCGATCTGGACGACCGCCCCGGGCACCGCGATGGCCCTGACCGAGAGAAGATCCTTCAGCGAGAAGTGCAGGCCGACACCGAACATCAGCAGGATGACGCCCATCTCGGCGAGTTCGGTGCCGAGTTTCTGGTCGGCGACGAAGCCGGGCGTGTGCGGGCCGATGAGGATGCCGGCGAGGAGATAGCCCACGAGGGTGGGAAGTTTGAGCCGGTTGGCAATGAGGCCGAAGACGAACGCGAGCCCGAGACCTGCGACGATGGTGGCGATCAACGGGGTGTCATGCGGCATTGTGAAGCCTTCAGTCTTTCGTCAACAAAACAGGAAAAGTGGCCCTGAAAGGCCCAATGACGGCATTATGGGGACGGCAGGGGGTGGAGGCAACGCGCCGGGCGCGGCAGGTTGCCGCGCCGCTGCAGGTTTTCGTCGGGGCGGCGGCCGCCTCAGATGCCCGCGGCGAGGTATCCGCCGTCGACGGCGACCACCGTGCCGGTGACGAAGCCGGCGGCGGGGGAGGCAAGATAGACCGCGGCGCCGACGAGTTCCTGCGTCTTGCCCCAGCGGCCCATGGGGGTGCGGCGCAGGGCGTTCTCCTTGCGCTCCGGCGGCATCTTCGCGGCGTTCAGCTCGGTCATGAAGAAGCCCGGCGAGATGGCGTTGACGCGCACGCCGCCGGTTGCCCATTCGGCGGCGAGCGTCTGCGTCAGGCCGACGATGGCGTGCTTGGTCATGGCGTAGGGGCAGGCCCGCGGCCCGGCCGCGAAGGTCAGCAGCGAGGCGATGTTGACGATGGCGCCCTTGCCGCGCGCCAGCATCAGCCGGCCGAAGGTGGTGCAGGAGAAGAAGACGCTGGTCTGGTTGGTGCGGAAGATGAACTCGACCTCCTCGGGAGTGAAGTCGAGAGTCGGCTTGATGATGGTGGTGCCCTGGCAGGGCACGAGAATGTCGATGGGGCCGAATTCCCGCGTCACGGTGTCGGCGAGGCGCGCCAGTTCAGCGCCCTCGGTGACGTCGGCGACGTATCCGTGAGAACCCGGGCAGGCGGCAGCGAGCCGGGCGGCGGCCTCGCGCAGCTTGTCGGGGCTCCGCGCCGCGATGGCGACGCGGGCGCCGGCGGCGGCATAGCCATGGGCAATCGCCTCGCCGATGCCGCTGGAACCGCCGATCACCAGGGCATTGAGCCCGGCCAGAGACAGGGAGGTGGAGGGCTCGCTCATCGGTGTTCCTCGCGGTGGATCCAGGGGGCGGATGGTTGCCCGGCCGCAGGGCTTCCTCCGTGATGTCGAGGCCCGGTCGACAGGGGCGTTGCTTCCCAGCGTGCTAGCATGCCAACTGCGGTGCAAGGGCGGCCATGCCCCGGCAGCACGGCCTGCCGGCCGGTCCGCTCGCGGCGGAGGTTTGAAAATGCACAGGCCCCTCCAGAGGCCGCGGTCCCTGGCGGAACAGGCGGCCGTCACCATCCGGCAGCGCATCATCGATGGTCTGCTTCCCCTCGGCAGCGCCCTGTCGGAGGTGGCGCATTGCGGCGCAGCATCGGCGTCAGCCGCGACGCCGGTGCGCGAGGCGCTGCTGCGGCTCAGCAAGGACGGACTGGTGGAGATCCTGCCGCAGCGGGGGACCTATGTGTTCCGGCTCGACGCCCGGCAGGTGCGGGCGCTGACCGTCATGCGCGAGCTGCTCGAGCGCAAGGCGCTGGCCATGGCGGCTCCGGCCCACCGCGAACTTGGCGCGGCTCTGGCGAAGGTCGTGTCGGCGATGGAGCGGGCGCTGCCCCTGGACGATCCGCAGGACTACCGGCGGCTGGACGATGCCTTCCACCAGACGATCATCGACGGGGCCGACAACGAATTCCTGACCGATGCCTATGACCGGATCGCCTTTCGCGTGCAGGCGCTGCGCTCCGGGCTCGCGCGCGTGCGCGAACGCAACGAGCGCTCCTTCGCCGAGCACGGGCGGCTGGCGGCCCTCGTCGCCGCCGGCGACATGGCGGCCGCCGACGACCTCCTCGGCCACCACATCCGCTTCAACGGCGAGGCCTATGTGGCGACGCTGCAGGACGCCTAGAGCCACATTTGCGTGGGCGCGGGCTGTGCGGAGTATAATTGTTCTTCTTGCATGCGCGATCAGGCTGTGATGAATAATTTTATTCTCCAGTCCGGCGCCATGGGGGTGCCCTGGGGCGGGAACCGCAGAGATGGACGCCATCGACAGGAAGATCCTCACCATCCTGCAGGATGACGCGACGCTGTCGATCGCCGAGCTCGCCGCGCGGGTGAACCTGTCGCAGACGCCCTGCTGGAAGCGGATCCAGAAGCTCGAGGCCAGCGGCTTCATCATCCGGCGCGTGGCGCTCGTCTCGCCGGAGAAGCTCGGCCTGGGGCTCACCGTCTTCGTCTCGATCGAGACCTCCGACCACTCGCGCGAGTGGCTGGCGCGATTCGCCGAGACCGTCGCGGCCATGCCCGAGGTAATGGAATTCTACAGGATGGCCGGCGACGTCGACTACATGCTGCGCGTCGTGGTCACCGACATGGCGGCCTATGACGCCTTCTACAAGCGGCTGATCGAGACGATTCCCCTGAAGAACGTCACCTCGCGCTTCGCCATGGAGCGCATCAAGTCGACGACGGCCTACCAGGTGCCGCAGCCAGCGCCCAAGGGCTGATCGCGGAATTGGCGCCCCGCGATCCGACGGCCCGCTTCGGCCGGTCGACCGGATAGGGCCGCCCTGCAGCTCGCAAGGGGCGCCGAGTCGCAGCCGGTCGAGGGCGCCGAGTCGCGGTACCCCCGGGATTCTCGCGGTGCCGGGGACGATTCGAGCGCTACAGGCCGCGGATTGGCCGGGTTTGCGCCTGCGACGCGCGGCAACAGGCCAGTCGCCATCGCCGCGCAAGACCGTCGTTTCCTCATCCCCATACCGCCTCGCGGCCTCGTGCCTCTGGTGGTCGCTCCCCGCCCTCCACACCGGCAGTTAACTGGCTCACGGGTGCGTGATCTGGAAAAACGATAGCATTTTCAGCGAATTGATGGTTCCTTCGACCTGCCCGCCGTGGTTAAGAGGCGCGTGTCCTTCGTGCAACAGTCCCGGCCAAAGCCTGTTTCGGGGGCATTCGGGGCCCTTGTTTCGATTGATCGGCGCGGGGGCATCGGTAATGGTGACCCTGCGACGAAGGGGGGCACCCCGGTCGCACCGCTCTTCCTGGGGTCGAACGGCACAAGCCACGACAGCAGAAAAAGCGGCCACACGGGGAATATCGGAACCAAGGCCTTCTTCGGGAAACCGGACAAGAACACGGAACCAGGCTCCCTCAGGAGAAACATTGGAGGTCTACATCATGAAGACGGTTAAGAGCCTTCTTCTCGGCGCTGCGGCGGGCTTCGTTGCCCTGACCGGCGCTCAGGCAGCGGATCTCCCGGGCAAGGCTGCCCCGGCCGAGTACGTGCGCATCTGCGACACCTACGGCGCGGGCTTCTTCTTCATCCCGGGCACCGACACCTGCCTTCGCATCGGCGGCTACGTCCGCATGGATGCCTATGCCACCCAGACGTTTGGCGCCGCGACGAACCTGTACACCACCCGTACCCGTCTGCTGCTGAACTTCGACGCCCGCTCGAACACCGAGTACGGCCTGCTCCGCGCCTACGGTGAGTTCCTCATCCAGCGCGGCCCGGGCAACAACGTTCTGCCGTCCGTCCAGGCCACCGGCGCTGGTTCGACCGGTCAGGCGTCGGCCGCCTACATGTCCCGCGCGTTCATCCAGTTCGCTGGCTTCACGTTCGGTAACTCGGCGTCGTTCTTCAACTTCTACCAGGGCGACCTCCAGTTCGTTGCTTCGTCGGGCGCCGCCATGGACCCGTCGCGCAACTCGTCGAACCTGATCGCCTACACGGCGTCGTTCGGTTCGGGCTTCTCGGCCACGATCTCGGTCGAGGATCCGCAGTTCCGCCGCCTGGGTTCGATCCCGGCTGCCTACGCCACTGCCCACACGGCCGGCAACGGCATCGTGTACACCGGCAACCACATGCCTGACGTCGTCGGTAACCTCCGCGTCGATCAGGGCTGGGGTTCGGCTCAGGTCATGGCTGCCTACCACGAGGTTCGTGGTTCGCTCGGCGGCGCGACCTTCCGTTCGACCTCGGGCTTCGCGGTCGGCGGTGGTGTCCGTCTGAACCTCGACATGCTTGCCCGCGGCGACGTGCTGTGGTTGCAGGCGACCTACGCTGACGGCGCTCTCGGCTACGTCTTCACGAACGATAACTCGGACGGTCTCATCCAGACCCGTCAGGCTGTCGGCGTCGGCCTCATCACCGCTCTCTATGCGGATGGCGCCTTCAACGCTGCCGGCACCGGCCTCGTGAAGTCGAAGGCCTGGGGCATCCACGGTGGTTTCCGCCACTTCTGGACCCCGGCTCTCCGCTCCGCCATCTGGGGTAAGTACGTCAACATCGACTCCCCGGCGGGCGTGCTGTCGGCTGCTGCCGGCGACGGTGGCCGTCTGAACGACATCCGCTTCTGGCAGGTTGGTGTGAACACCATCTGGTCGCCGGTTCGGAACCTCGACCTCGGCGTCGAGGTGGTCTACTCGAACCTCCGTTCGCGCGACAACGGCTCGGGTCTCTCCCCGGCTGCTTCGATCGGCAACGCTTCGGCCTGGTCGGGCATGTTCCGCGTCCAGCGCAACTTCTGATCGGGTCCGGTCTCAGACCGGTTCCAGTCTAAAAGACCCCGGCGGGCAACCGCCGGGGTTCTTTTTTGCGGGCATGACATGGTCCCGCCTGGCCAGTGCTCCCAGCCGCCAACAGGCGAGGACCGCGATCGGTCGATGGATGGTACCAATGCGGCAACGATCCAGGCCTGAAATTGGCCTTTCGCGACCGAATCCCGGTGAGAAGACGGCTCCATCGACAGCTGGGTGGTGCGAAGCAATAGTTATTAAAAAACAAGATATTGAACAAAGTTATTTGCGTGATCTCTGAACTCACGGGTCGCTCTTTTCCCTTGCGTCCGGTGAGGCCTGACGGCATTCGGATCGGCAGGGCGGGGATTCGCCAGACGGCTTCAGAAACGTCTTCTCGGTGGGGGCAGGGCATGATGCATTCGGGTCTCGGAGGCTTCGTTCGGCTTTGGTCCGGCCGGACCATGGCCGTCCTCCTCCTGTCGCTGCTGCTGGCGCCCAGCGCCCTCCTTGGCCAGACCGCGCCTGCTCCGGCCTCCCACCAGCTTTCGCTCGTCCGCGAGGGGGATCTCGTGGTCCTCGGCGGTTCACTGGCCGACGAGGCGACACGCGAGAGTGTCCTTGCCGCCATTCGCGCCGTGTCGGCCGATATCGCCGTGATCGACACGACCGCACTGGTGCCCGATCTGCCGCCGGGATTCGCTCCGGCTTCGGTGTGGGCCGGCGGCCTCGTCGCGCGCCTCAAGCCCGGATCGGTCCTCCTGTCGGGGGGCGAGGTCACGGTTCATGGCAAGCCCGACGGCACGGAGAGCCAGGCGGCGGTGGCGGCTGCGCTGGCTCAGGTGCCCGCGGGCTTCTCGCTCCTGCCGACAGACCTCGCGACACCGCAGGTGCGGCCCTTCGCGCTGACGCTGGAGCGGGCCGCCGGCGGCGTGAAGCTCGATGGTGTCGTCGCCTCGACTGCCGAGAAGGATGAACTCCTTGCCTTCGCCTCGTCGCTCGCGCTCGGGACCGTGTCCGGCGACCTCGCTGTCGCAGGGATTGCCCCGGACGCCGTCGACAGGCTTGCCGTCGTGCGCTTCGCGCTGACCCAACTCGCCCGCCTCAGGTCCGGCGCCATCCGTATCGGGGAGGGGGCCCTGTCGCTGGAAGGGGAGGCCGCCGATCGGGCGGGGTTCGCCGCCGTTTCGTTGGCGCTGCGGGCAAGCCCGCTGCCCGGAGGCGTCACGCTGAAGACGCTGCAACTGGAGGCGCCTGTCGTCTCGCCCTATCGCTGGACGGCCGAGAGGACGACATCGGGCCTCAGGCTTCAGGGCTACGTGCCGTCGGAGGCGGTGCGCGCCGCCAACCGCACGGCCGCCGAGGCGCTGTTCGCACCGCTCGCCGTCACGGACGAGCAGGTCGTGGCACGCGGCGCGCCCGCCGGGTTCGACAACGCTGCCGTCGCCGCCATGGGCCAGCTCGTGCTGCTTGACCGGGGGAGGGCTGTCCTGACGGATTCGGCTCTGGCCGTCACCGGCAACACGGCGTCGCCGACGGCTGCCGCGGCAGCGCGTGCGGCGATCGAGGGCTCGGCGCCCTTCGGCTTCACCGTGACGCACACTATTTCCGCTCCGGTGGCGCCCGTTGCTCCGCCGCCGCCGCCCGCCCCGCCGGCCTGCGTCGCCACCATCGCCACGGAAATGGCGGCCGGGGGCATCGTCTTCCAGTTCGGCCGCGAGGCGATGCGGCCGGAAAGTGTCGCGCGCGTCCGCCGCATCGCCGAGGCCATGAAAGCCTGCGCCTCCGTGCGGTTCTCGGTCGAGGGGCACACCGATTCCGACGGGATCGCCAGCCAGAACGTCGATCTCAGCCATCGGCGCGCCCAGGCGGTGGTGGCCCTGCTCATTCGTCAGGGCGTCGATGCCGCGCGTCTCCTGTCCGAGGGGCACGGCGCGGCGAAGCCGCTGGTGCCCAACGATTCGCCGGCGAACAAGGCGCGCAACCGGCGAATCGAGATCATCGCCCGCTGATCCGGCCGCTTGCGCCAGATCATTGGCGCTGCGGCGCCGTCGCTTCCGTTTGAAGCGGGCGCGTCCATCCGTTAAAGGGACGCTCAACGAATTTCCGGCTGGCGCGAGCTGCGCCGCCCTCCAGACGCTCGAGGCTTCCATGCATCGCTATCGCTCCAAGACCTGCGGCGAGCTGCGCGCCACCCATGTGGGCGAGACCGTCCGCCTGTCCGGCTGGTGCCACCGCATCCGCGACCATGGCGGCATTCTCTTCGTCGACCTGCGTGACCACTACGGGATCACCCAGTGCCTCGCCGATCCGGATTCGCCGGCCTTCAAGCAGCTCGAGGCCTGCCGCGCCGAATGGGTCATCCGCATCGACGGCAAGGTGAAGGCGCGCGACGAGGGGCTGAAGAACCCGAAGATTCCGACCGGCGACGTCGAGGTCTTCATCACCGAGCTCGAGGTGCTCGGCAAGGCGGACGAACTGCCGCTGCAGGTCTTCGGCGACCAGGAGTACCCGGAGGAGACGCGCCTCAAGTACCGCTTCCTCGATCTGCGTCGCGACAAGCTGCACAAGAACATCATGACGCGCGGCGAGGTGGTGGACGCCATCCGCCGCCGCATGAAGGGGCAGGGGTTCTTCGAGTTCCAGACGCCGATCCTCACCGCTTCCTCGCCGGAGGGCGCGCGCGACTTCCTGGTGCCGAGCCGCATCCATCCCGGCAAGTTCTACGCGCTGCCGCAGGCGCCGCAGCAGTACAAGCAGCTCATCATGATGAGCGGCTTCGACCGCTACTTCCAGATCGCGCCCTGCTTCCGCGACGAGGACCCGCGCGCCGACCGCCTGCCCGGCGAGTTCTACCAGCTCGACCTCGAGATGAGCTTCGTCGAGCAGGACGACGTCTTCGCGGCGGTGGAGCCTGTCATCCGCGGCGTGTTCGAGGACTTCGCCGAGGGCAAGCCGGTCACGAAGGAATTCCCGCGCATTCCCTATGCGGAATCCATGCGCAAATACGGCTCCGACAAGCCGGACCTGCGCAATCCGCTGGTGATGCAGGACGTCTCCGAGCATTTCCGCGGCTCGGGCTTCAAGGTCTTCGCCCGCATGCTGGAGGATGCCAAGAACCAGGTCTGGGCCATTCCGGGCCCGACCGGCGGCTCGCGCGCCTTCTGCGACCGCATGAATGCCTGGGCGCAAGGGGAGGGCCAACCGGGCCTCGGCTACATCATGTGGCGCGAGGGCGGCGAGGGCGCAGGCCCGCTCGCCAACAACATCGGTCCGGAGCGCACTGCGGCGATCCGCGAGCAGCTCGGCCTGAAGGAGGGCGATGCCGCCTTCTTCGTCGCCGGCGACCCCGAGAAGTTCGTGAAGTTCGCCGGCCTTGCCCGCACCAGGGTCGGCGAGGAACTGAACCTCATCGACAAGGACCGGTTCGAACTCGCCTGGATCGTCGACTTCCCCTTCTACGAGTGGAACGAGGACGAGAAGAAGGTCGACTTCTCGCACAACCCCTTCTCCATGCCGCAGGGCGGCATCGAGGCGCTGAAGTCGCAGGACCCGCTGTCGATCAAGGCGTTCCAGTACGACATCACCTGCAACGGCTACGAGATCGCCTCCGGCGGTATCCGCAATCACCGGCCCGAGACCATGGTGAAGGCCTTCGAGATCGCCGGCTATGACGAGGCGACGGTCGTCGAGCGCTTCGGCGGCATGTACCGCGCCTTCCACTATGGCGCGCCGCCCCATGGCGGCATGGCGGCGGGCATCGACCGCATCGTCATGCTCATCTGCGGCGTGCAGAACCTGCGCGAGATCTCGCTGTTCCCGATGAACCAGCGCGCCGAGGACCTGCTGATGGGCGCGCCGAACGAGGCGACGCCGAAGCAGCTGCGCGAGCTGTCGCTGCGCATCGCCATCGACACGAAGAAGCCGTGACGGCGGCGGGCGAGGGCGCCTTCGAGAGTCGCTTCGTCACGGCGAAGGACGGGCTGAGGCTCCACGCCCGCCTGTATGGAACTGCCATCGAGGGCCGCCTCCCGGTCGTCTGCCTGCCGGGCCTGTCGCGCAATGCCGGCGATTTCGACGTGGCGGCGCGGGCGATCGCCGAGGAGCGCCGGGTGATCGGGCTCGACTATCGCGGCCGCGGGCTCTCGGCCTGGGATGACAACTGGCAGAACTATGCGCTGCCGGTCGAACTCGAGGACGTCTTCGCGGTCACGGCGGCACTCGGCATCGACCGGGCCGTCTTCCTCGGGACCTCGCGCGGCGGCCTCCTCACCATGCTGGCGGGTGCCGTGCGGCCGGGTCTCGTCGCCGGCGCCATCCTCAACGACATCGGGCCGGTCATCGAGGGCGCGGGGCTCGATCGGATCCGCGCCTATCTCGGCCGGCTGCGCGAGCCGGCCTCACTCGACGAAGCCGTGGCGATGCTGAAGGCGGCCGGGGCCGAGCGGTTCCCCGCCCTGACCGACGACGACTGGCGCGGGCAGGCGCAGAGCATCTGGACGGAGCGCGACGGCTTGTTCGCCCCCGCCTTCGACCCGGCGCTGGCGAAGACGCTGGAGAACGCCGATTTCAGCCAGCCCCTGCCCGAACTCTGGCCGCAGTTCGACGCCCTCGCGCCGGTCCCGGTCATGGTCATCCGTGGCGAGCACTCGGACATCCTGTCGGAGGCGACGGTCTCGGCGATGGCGGTCCGCCGTTCCGATCTCGACGTGCTGACGGTTGCCGGCCAGGGGCACGCCCCGCTGCTGACGGATGCCCCGTCGATCGCCCGGATCAGGGCCTTCGTCCAGCGGTGCGAGCGCGCCTGACGTGGCGTTTTGACCAACCCTGTGCCGTTCCGCCGCCTTGGCAGTGCGAGGACGGCACACTAAGGTCCGCATCCCGGGGGCAATTGCGACTGCGCGACACGTGAACATTCCAAATCTTCTGACGCTGCTGCGCATCCTCCTGGTGCCAGTCGTCGTCTGGGCCATCGCGCAACGCCAGATGGAGATTGCCCTCGCGGCCTTCGTCGTCGCTGGCATCACCGATGCCGTCGACGGCTATATCGCCAAGCATTTCAACCAGCAGACCGAGCTTGGCGCCTATCTCGACCCGCTCGCCGACAAGACGCTGATCGTCTCGATCTATCTGTCCCTGGCCATCTTCGGCTTCATCCCGCCCTGGGTCGCCATCCTCGTCGTTTCCCGCGACATCATGATCGTCGGGGCGGTGGTGCTCTCGACGCTGATGGAGCGGCCGCTGACCATCCAGCCGCTGCTGGTGTCCAAGGCCAATACGGCGGCGCAGATCATCTTCGCGGCGCTGGTCCCGGCCGCCAAGGGCCTGAAGCTCGATCTCGACTGGGCGATCTTCGTCGCCATGTGGGCCGTCGCGGTCCTGACCCTCGCCTCCGCCGGCGCCTATGTGGTCGGCTGGACGCGCCATATGTCCAACTGAGCCGCCAAACCAGCCCAAGCCCCTTGCATGCCGGCCCCGGCATTGCGACCTTGAGGCCGTCGGCGGGGCCCGCCCGAACTTGAGAGGAACCGGCCTTTGACGTTGCAGCGACAGGTTGGCTTCTGGATCGGCGGCCTCGCGGTTCTGGCGCTGTCGCTCTATGTGCTGCGCGGTATCATGCTGCCGTTCATCGCAGGCCTGGCTCTCGCCTATTTCCTCGATCCCATCGTCAGCCGGCTGGAGATGATCCGCGTTCCCCGCGTCGTCGGCGCTCTGGCGGTCATCGGGACCTTCGTCGTCGTCTTCGTCGTGCTGACGGTGCTGATCGTGCCGATCCTCGCGAACCAGCTGACGGCCTTCGTCACCCGCCTGCCGAGCTACGTCGTCCAGCTTCAGGCGCTCGCCACCGAGCAGAACCGCGAATGGCTCCAGCGGGTTCTCGGCGACCGGTTGCCCGACGTTTCGCGGACCATCGGCGACATCGTGTCACAATCGACCGGCTGGGTGGCCGGCTTCGTGCAGCAGAGCCTGTGGACGGGCGGCGCGACCTTCCTCTATCTCTTCGCCCTGTCGATCATCACGCCCGTCGTCGCTTTCTACCTGTTGAAGGATTGGCCGCGGATGATGTCCAAGGTCGATTCCTGGCTGCCTCTGCATCACCGCGAGACGATCCTCGGCCTGATGCGTGAGATGAACGTCGCCATGGCCGGTTTCGTCCGCGGCCAGGCGACGGTCTGCGTCGTGCTGATGATCTACTACGGCATGGCCCTCACGGGGGCGGGGCTGAATTTCGGTTTGCTGATCGGGCTCGGTACCGGCTTCCTGTCGTTCATTCCCTATGTCGGCTCGGTCACGGGCCTGACCCTCGCCCTCGGCGTCGCCATCGTCCAGTTCTGGCCGGACTGGACCATGGTGCTGGTCATCCTCTGCATTTTCGGCATCGGCATCTTCTTCGAATCCTATGTGCTCTATCCCAACCTCGTGGGCGAGTCGGTCGGTCTCCATCCGGTCTGGCTGATGTTCGCGCTGTTCTCCTTCGGTGCGCTGTTCGGATTTGCGGGGCTGATGCTGGCGGTGCCTCTGGCGGCCTCCATCGGCGTCTTGACCCGCTTCGCCATCCGGCAGTACCTCGCGAGCCCGCTCTATACGGGTGTGCCGCGGGGCCGGCCGCATGACGGTCCGGCGCGGTCGGAGAGTTGAGATGGTTCCCAGTCCGATGCGGCCCGGTCCGCGCCAGATGGCGCTGGACCTGGCGCTGCCCGAAAGCCTGTCCCGCGACGATTTCCTCTCCGCGCCCTGCAACGAGACCGCCCTGGGGCTGATCGAGGCCTGGCCGGACTGGCCGGCCAAGGTCGTCGCGCTGGTCGGACCACCCGGTGCCGGCAAGAGCCATCTCGGCGCCATCTGGGCCGACATGGCGGGCGCCCGGCGCCTCGCCGCCCGCGATCTTGCCGGAACCACCCCCGCCGAGGCCCTGGCGACCGGCGCGCTGCTGCTCGAGGACGCAGGGCCCCGCACCTCCGAGGTCGCTCTGTTCCACCTCATCAACAGTGCCCGCGAGGAGGACGCCTTCATCCTGATGACGGCACGCGAGGCGCCCGTGTCCTGGGGGACCGGGCTGAAGGATCTCGCCTCGCGGCTCAGGGCCCTGCCGGTGGTGGCGCTCGCCGAGCCCGAGGACGGGCTTCTGCGTGCCGTACTGGTCAAGCTCTTCGCCGATCGGCAGCTGGTGGTCGATGCCGAGATCGTCGAGTTCCTCGCGCGTCGCATGGAGCGCTCACTGGATTCGGCCCGCCGGCTGGTCGCCGAACTCGACCGCGAGGCCCTGGAGACCGGGCGCCGCCTGACCCGCCCCCTCGCGGCGCAGGTGCTCGATCGCGTCATGCAACCGAACCTGATCTGACTGTCGTGCGTTTCCTGCTTGTTTGACGGCCGTCACAGTGCCGTCATGATGGCGCGGGAAGGGTGGCGCGATCCACCGGCGAGGACATGATGGCGACGCTCGACACGAAGAAGGATGCAGCCACCCGCGTGGCTGCCGACGCCAAGGGGCACGGTCGTAGCCAGTCCGCAGCGGCCGCCTCGGCGGTGAGGGTCGTCGCGCAGGAGGCTGCGGCGGCTGTCAGCGATCTCAGGGACAAGCCGGAACGGTTCATCAACCGCGAGCTGTCCTGGCTGCAGTTCAACCGGCGTGTGATGGAGGAAGCCTCCAATCGCAACCATCCTCTGCTCGAGCAGCTGCGCTTCCTGTCGATCTCCGCCAACAATCTCGACGAGTTCTTCATGGTGCGCGTCGCCGGCCTGCGTGGACAGGTGCTCCAGGGCGTCGGCACCGTCTCTCCCGACGGGCTGACGCCGGCCGAGCAACTCGCGAAGATCTCCGAAGCCGTGGCGAGCCTCGCCTCGGACCAGCAGAAGCGCTGGCGCGAGCTGCGCGAGGAGGTGCTGCACGAGGGGATCGTCCTGGTGGATGCGCCCGACGTGACCAAGGCCGAGCGCGCCTGGCTCGAGGATCATTTCCTCGGCCATGTCTTTCCGGTGCTGACGCCGCTCGCCATCGACCCGGCGCACCCGTTCCCGTTCATCCCCAATCTCGGATTCACCATCGCCCTGCAGTTGCAGCGCCAGAGCGACGGGCGGCCGATGCGTGCCCTTATCCGCGTGCCCGCGAAGATCGACCGCTTCATCCGCCTGCCGGACCTCGCGGAGACCGGAGCCCGGCGCTTTGTGACGCTGGAGCAGACCGTCGGCCTGTTCATCAACCGGCTGTTTCCCGGCTACGACGTGAAGGGGCAGGGCGCCTTCCGCATCATCCGCGACAGCGACCTCGAGATCGAGGAAGAGGCGGAGGATCTCGTCCGCCACTTCGAATCGGCCCTGAAGCGCCGGCGCCGCGGGTCCGTCATCCGCCTCGAAGCGGAAGCCTCCATGCCCGACGACCTCAGGCACTTCATCGCCGGGGCTCTCGGTGTCGTCGACGACGAAATCTTCCGGGTGGAAGGTGTCCTCGCCCTGAACGAGCTCTCGCAGCTCGTCTCGCTGGAGCGGCCGGACCTCAAGTTCGTCCCCTATGCGCCGCGCTATCCCGAGCGCATCCGCGACCAGGGCGGCGACTGTTTCGCAGCCATCCGCCAGAAGGACCTGGTGGTGCACCATCCCTACGAGAGCTTCGACGTGGTGGTGCAGTTCCTCAACCAGGCGGCCCGCGACCCCAATGTCGTCGCCATCAAGCAGACGCTCTACCGCACGTCCTCCGACTCCCCCATCGTCAAGGCGCTGGCGGAAGCGGCCGAGGCCGGCAAGTCGGTGACGGCGCTGGTCGAGCTGAAGGCTCGCTTCGACGAGGAGGCCAATATCCGCTGGGCCCGCGACCTCGAACGGGCCGGCGTGCAGGTGGTCTTCGGCTTCATCGAGTTGAAGACCCACGCCAAGCTGTCCATGGTCATCCGCCGTGAGGGCGAGAACCTCGTCACCTATTGCCATGTGGGCACGGGCAATTATCACCCGATCACGGCGCGCATCTACACCGACCTGTCCTACTTCACCGACGATGCGGTGATCGGCCGGGACGTGGCCCGTACGTTCAATTTCATCACCGGCTATGCCGAGCCGCAGGAGCTGGAGGCGATGGCGGTCTCGCCGCTCGGGCTGAAGAAGCGGCTGCTCGACCATGTGGCCGAGGAGATCGCCTTCGCCAGGGCCGGCAAGCCGGCCGCGATCTGGCTGAAGATGAACTCTCTCGTCGACCCGATGATCATCGACGCGCTCTATGACGCGAGCCAGGCCGGCGTGCGCATCGACCTCGTCGTGCGCGGCATCTGCTGCCTGAGGCCCGGCGTGCCCGGCCTGTCGGAGAACATCCACGCCAAGTCGATCGTCGGGCGCTTCCTCGAGCACAGCCGCATCTATGCCTTCGGCGGCGGCCACGGCCTGCCGCATGCGAAGGCCAAGGTCTATATCTCCTCCGCCGACCTGATGCCGCGGAACCTTGACCGTCGCGTCGAGGTTCTCTGCCCGCTGGTGAACCCGACGGTGCACGAGCAGGTGCTCGACCAGATCATGATCGCCAACCTGAAGGACAACCAGCAGAGCTGGCGTCTCTTGCCGGACGGCACCTCGACGCGTATCAAGCCGGCCGAAGGCGAGGAAGCCTTCAACGTGCACAAATATTTCATGACCAATCCGAGTCTGTCGGGACGTGGAAAATCGCTCAAGGAATCGTCTCCCCGTCGCTTCGCCGCCAGGGCCGAGCGTGCCGCCGAGTGATGCCTTCGAGATCGCCCCGGGACGCCTGCAACTCGGGCCGACCATCGGCGTCATCGACATCGGATCGAACTCCGTCCGCCTCGTCGTCTATGAGGCGCTGACGCGCTCGCCGACCCCGATCTTCAACGAGAAGGCGTTGTGCGGCCTCGGCCGCAACGTGCTGACCTCCGGGCGGCTGGCGGACGACGCCGTCGCGAGGGCGCTTGCCTCCATCCGTCGGTTCCGGGCGCTGTGCCGGCAACTGCGCGTCGGCGAACTGCATGTCCTCGCCACCGCGGCGGTGCGCGACGCGAAGAACGGTGGCGAGTTCATCGCTGCCTGCGAAGCCATCTGCGAGGTCCCGTTGCGACTGCTCTCGGGGCGCGAGGAGGCTTACTTCGCGGCCCTCGGCGTCGTCTCCGGCATGCACCAGCCGCACGGGATCGTCGGTGATCTCGGCGGCGGCTCGCTGGAACTGGTCGACGTGAAGGGCGAGAAGATCGGCGCCGGCGTGACGCTGCCGCTCGGTGGGCTCGCGCTGCAGGATACGTCCGGCCAGTCGGTCAAGAAGGCCGAGCGGATCGCCGCCAAGCTCGTCGGCAAGGTCGATCTCCTGAAGAAGGGCAAGGGCCAGACCTTCTATGCCGTCGGCGGCACCTGGCGCTCCCTCGCCAAGCTGCACATGGCGCAGCGCGGCTATCCGTTGAACGTCATGCATGGCTATGCGCTCAGCGGCAAGGAAATCGCCGACTTCTGCTATCTCGTCAGCCGCCAGCCGACGGATTCCATCTCGCGCATCGACGTCGTCGCCGAAAGCCGCCGCCCGCTGCTCGCCTACGGGGCCCTCGTCCTCGAGGCCGTGGTGCGCGCCGCCAAGGTCGAGAAGGTCGTGCTGTCGGTGACGGGCGTGCGCGAGGGGCTGCTCTATTCGCTCCTGGACGAGGAGGAGAGGGCGGCCGACCCGCTGATCTCCGCCGCGCGCGAACTTTGCCTGCTGCGATCGCGATCGCCGCGCCACGGCGAGGAACTGATCGCCTGGACCGACCGCTTCATGGAGGTCGCCCATCTGGAGGAGTCCGCAGAGGAGCGGCGGCTGAGGCACGCCGCCTGCCTTCTCGCCGATATCGGCTGGCGCGCCCACCCCGACTATCGCGGCGAACAGAGCCTCAACATCATCGCGCACGCCAATTTCGTCGGCGTCGACCATCCTGGCCGCGCCTATCTGGCGCTGGCGAGCTTCTACCGCCACGAGGGTCTGCTCGACGAGTTCATGTCGCCGCGCATCCGCGAACTCGTGGGTGTCCGGCTGCTCGACCGGGCCCGCATCCTCGGTGCGGCGATGCGCGTCGCCTATCTCGTCTCGGCGGCCATGCCCGGTGCCCTGCCGCGGGCGCCGCTGGCGGTCGAGGACCGCCGGCTGGTACTGACACTCGCGGGCGATCTCGCCGGACTTGCCGGCGAGCGGCTCTCCAACCGGCTGAGGGCACTCGGCCGGCTCGTCGGGCGCGAGAGCGAGTTGCGCGTCATCCCTTGAGGACGGCTGCTCCGGAGCGTGGGACGGCCTTCGGTGGGGCAGGGGTCTCGGGCTTGCCATGGAGGCGGTCGAAGCGGGCGCGGGCCGCGTCCATCTCCTCGCGATGGGCGAAAGCCCAGTTGCCCAGCGCCTCGATCGGAACCATCAGCGATCGCCCGAGCGGCGTCAGCTCGTATTCGACCCGCGGCGGGATCGTGGGATAGACGGTCCGCGTCACGAGGCCGTCCCGCTCCAGCCCGCGCAGCGACAGGGTCAGCATGCGCTGGGAGATGGTGCCGATCTCGCGCCGGAGTTCGTTGAAGCGCCGCGGCCCCTTCCGCCCCAGCAGGCGGACGATGAGCACCACCCACTTGTCGCCGATGCGGGCGAGGACGGGCTTCACCGCCGCGCAGTCCTCCGGGCCGTCATGCGTCACGGTCACATCCATGTGCCCTGCTTCCTTCCGCGTGCCTTCTTGCGCGATGCGCGACAAGTTACCAGACTATCCTCGGTTACAAAGAGTAACCACCAGACACGCGCTGCGGAAGCCCGATGGCGGCGCCGCACAGGAGACAGTTCATGAGCCTCAAGCTCCACACCATCATCGCCAGCACACGTCCGGGCCGCGTCGGCCCAAAGGTCGCAGGCTGGTTCCACGAGGCGGCGAAGGCGCATGGCAAGTTCGACGCCACGCTCGTCGACCTCGCCGAGTTCAACCTGCCGGTCTTCGATGAACCGAAGCACCCCCGTCTCGGCCAGTACGAGCACGAGCACACCAAGCGCTGGAGTGCGAGCGTCAAGGCGGCGGACGCCATCGTCTTCGTCACGCCCGAGTACAACTACCTGCCGCCGCCGTCGCTCATCAACGCGGTGACCTACCTGGCGACCGAGTGGAACTACAAGCCGATGGGCGTCGTGTCCTACGGCGGCATATCGGCCGGCCTCCGCTCGGCCCAGGTGCTTCGTTCGCTGGCGACGACCGTCAAGATGATGGCCATTCCCGAGGGCGTGCCGGTGCCCAACTTCGCCCAGTTCATCAACGAGCAGGGCGTCTTCACGCCGAACGATCCGATGAAGCAGGGCGCGACGCTGATGCTCGACGAACTGGTGAAGTGGGCGCAGGCGCTGAAGCCGCTGCGCGGCTGAGCCCGCGGACGGCAGGCAACTTGCATGGATCATGGCGACCCCGGAGCGCACCTCCGGGGTCGTCATCCCATTAGCTGAGTGGACGGGCGAGCGCGCTTGGCTCTAGAACCCATCCGATCTGCCCCCTTGTTGCGTGCCGCCTGAAAGACCTTCCCGCATGTTCAAGAAGATCCTGATCGCCAATCGCGGCGAGATCGCCTGCCGTGTGATCAAGACCGCGCGGAAGCATGGGCATCAAGACCGTCGCGGTCTATTCCGATGCCGATCGCGACGCGCATGCATGTCGAGATGGCTGACGAGGCCGTGCACATCGGCCCGCCGGCTGCGGCCGAGAGCTACCTCGTCATCGACAAGATCATCGCCGCCTGCAAGCAGACCGGCGCCGAGGCCGTCCATCCGGGCTACGGCTTCCTGTCCGAGCGCGAGGCCTTTGCGCAGCGCGCTGCAAGGACAACGGCATCGTCTTCATCGGCCCGAACGCCGCACGCCATCGCGGCGATGGGCGACAAGATCGAATCCAAGAAGGCGGCAGCGGCGGCGAAGGTCTCGACCGTGCCGGGCTTCCTCGGCGTCATCGAGGATCGCCGACGCACGCCGCCACGCATCGCCGACGAGATCGGCTATCCCGTGATGATCAAGGCCTCCGCCGGTGGCGGCGGCAAGGGCATGCGCATCGCCACATTCTGCCTCCGAGGTGCGCCGAAGGCTTCCAGCTCGCGCGAAATCGGAGGCGAAGTCTTCCTTCGGCGACGACCGCGTCTTCGTCGAGAAGTTCATCGTCAACCCGCGCCACATCGAGATCCAGGTGCTCGGCGACAAGCACGGCAACGTCATCTATCTCGGCGAGCGCGAGTGCTCGATCCAGCGCCGCAACCAGAAGGTCATCGAGGAGGCACCGTCGCCGCTGCTCGACGAGGCCACCCGTCGCGCCATGGGCGAGCAGGCGGTGGCGCTCGCCAAGGCCGTGAACTACGACTCGGCCGGCACGGTCGAATTCGTCGCCGGCCAGGACAGGTCCTTCTACTTCCTCGAGATGAACACCCGCCTGCAGGTGGAGCATCCGGTGACCGAGATGATCACCGGCATCGACCTCGTCGAGCAGATGATCCGCGTCGCGGCGGGCGAGCGGCTCGCCATCACGCAGGACGAGGTGAAGCTGAACGGCTGGGCGGTGGAGAGCCGCATCTATGCCGAGGATCCCTATCGCAACTTCCTGCCCTCGATCGGCCGGCTCGTGACCTACCGCCCGCCGGCCGAGGGGCCGGCCTGGCGAGGCCGTGGTGCGCAACGACACCGGCGTCTTCGAAGGCGGCGAGATCTCGCTCTACTACGATCCGATGATCGCCAAGCTGGTGACCTGGGCGCCGACCCGCGCCAAGGCCATCGCCGCGCAGGCCGATGCGCTCGACGCCTTCGCGATCGAGGGCATCCAGCACAACATCCCCTTCCTCTCGGCGCTGATGCAGCATTCGCGCTGGCAGTCGGGCAATCTCTCC
This sequence comes from Phreatobacter sp., assembly GCA_965284145.1. GTDB lineage: Bacteria > Pseudomonadota > Alphaproteobacteria > Rhizobiales > Phreatobacteraceae > Phreatobacter. The sequence goes on along the minus strand of CBDIRH010000002.1, from coordinate 1,253,169 downwards.
ACCGGCTTCATTGCCGAGGAATATCCGGAAGGCTTCAAGGCCCGCGCGCCCGAGGGCGAGGCGGCCGGCGTGATGGCGGCGGTGGCCGCCTTCATCGATCACATCCACAATGTCCGCAAACGGCAGATTTCCGGTCAGATGCGTCAGGGCAACCGCGTCGCCTTCGACCGCGAGCGCGTCGTGCTGATGGCGGGCACGCGCCATGACGCCGAGGTGATCGACGAGGGCGGCAAGATCGCCGTGCGCCTCTTCGACGGTCCGGACGGCGCCGAGACGGAGACCCATACCGTCGTCTCGTCCTGGGTACCGGGCCAGCCGGTCTTCACCGGCCAGGTGGACGGCCACACCGTGAACCTCCTGGTGCGCACCGTGCCGAACGGCGTGACGCTCGCCTATCGCGGCATCGCCACCACCGCTCACGTCTACACCCGCCGTGAGGCCGACCTCGCGGCCCTGATGCCGGTGAAGGTCGCCGCCGACACTGGCAAGAAGCTGACCTGCCCGATGCCGGGCCTCGTCAAGTCGATCGCCGTGACGGTCGGCCAGGAGGTGAAGGCGGGCGAGGCGCTCTGCGTCGTCGAGGCGATGAAGATGGAGAATGTCCTGCGCGCCGAGCGCGACGGCAAGGTGAAGTCCATCGCCGCCAAGGCCGGCGACAGCCTCGCCGTCGACGCCATCATCATGGAGTTCGAATGAGGCTGCCGGCAGGCGTTGTTTGAGCCTTGCGGCGAGAAGAACGCTCTGCTAGACAGCCGGCCTCGCCGGGGAAACCCGGCGCTGCGGTCGTGGCGGAACTGGTAGACGCGCTACCTTGAGGTGGTAGTTCTTAACCGAGTGGAGGTTCGAGTCCTCTCGACCGCACCAATTCAACCCTCCGGGGTTCGTAAGTAGCTGATAACCCCGCACTTTTTCAAAGGTGCGGGGTTCAGTTTATCAGGGTGCGGGGATAGAACGTTCATTGCCCGTTCTTCCCCAGCTTCCCGATGGCTCCACGGGATAGCCGGCGACGATCCGCCTCCCGCGTATAGAGCGAAGCCATGCCGCCGCCGCGCCATCCGAAGATCGCCTCGAGCTCGGCGACAGTCGCGCCATTCTCCGCCGCGCGGGTGGCGCCGATCTTGCGGACGCCGTGGGCCGACTTGTTCACGCCCGCGGCCCGGCAGGCCTCGCGAAAGTAGTTTCCGAACGATTCCTTGGTCAGCGGCTCGCCCCGCTCGCCGGTGATGAGGGCCAGATCTCCGGTCGGACCGGCGGACAGGGTGGCCCGCAGCACCGGCAGGATGGGGATCGTCACCTCGATCTCGCCCTGGCTCTTCTCGGTGCGAATCACGATCTCGGCCGCGCGCATGTGGGTCTTGCAGACGCGGACGGCGTCGCCGCGGCGAAGGCCTGTGTAGAGCAGGACGTCGAGCCAGACCCGCTCGCGCGTGCCGACCGGCCAGCGCTTCTCGAACTTCGCCACGTCCTCCTCGGTCCATGCCGGGAAGCCTGGCCCCTTCGGCCGCTTCGGGTTCTTCACGCCCTCGGTCGGGTCGACCGCGACGTGCGTCGCCTCGACGGCCCAGCGAAAGAGGCCGCGCATGGCGTCGAGGAAGTTCCGCGCCTGCGCCGGTGTCGCGGCGCGCTTGTCCCGGCTCTTCACCATGGAGGCCCGGGTGACGCCCTTGAAGGGCTTGTCGCCACTGTCCTTGATGATGTTCTCGAAGATGTTTTCGCGCTGCCGTCGTGTCGCCTCGGACAGGTCGCCCCAGGCCGTGGTGCGCATGTACTGCCGAATCAGCCACTCGACCGAGCCGGCCGCTGCCTTGCGCTCGGCCGGCGCCGCCATGCCCTCGAGGGCGGCGGTGTAGTTTGCCGTGAACTCCGGCGAGCCATACTGGCCCTTGATCCGGATGCGCGGGCCGTCGCCCTTGCGGACGTACCAGACGGTCGTTCCGTGGCGGTTGACCTCGCGAAGGAGATATGGCGGTCGAGGGCGCGGCATGTCCGCCATCAGAGCACGATCTCCTCGTCCGCCGCCACTGGGGCCGCCGCGGCCGGCTGGCGCTCGCCGAAGGGCACCCAGACGACGGTGTCGCCGGTCCTGATCTCGACGCCCGGCGCACCCGCCTGCCGTGCCGCGCGGAGGATGCGGGCGACGTCAGCCTGGGTCGTTTTCGCGGGCGTGCGGGGCATCAGCCCTTTCTCCTTAGCGCAGCCTGTCGGCGTCGCTCAGCGCGATTCATGGATCGGGTAGTCGTCAGCCGCACCGTCTCCTGCATTCTCATTTCCTGGCGTCGTTCTGCGGCGTCGCGCTCGCGAGCCTTGTCCGCGCAGCAATAGGCGCGTGGCATGGTGGTGGAGACGTGCGGGCAGTCTTGGCAATGCATCACGCCGTTCCTTTCGTGCTGATGTCCCTCAGGCGCAGCTCGGCGAGGCGGGCGCGGGCGCGCTCGGTGACGACGTCGAGAACCGGCTCGTCGCCGCCGAGCCTGACGAGGGCGAGGCAGGTGCCGACGAGGACCGATTCCAGGACGACGAGTGTCTCGGTGGCATCGCCGCCGGCGCCGATCGTGCCGCGGACGAGCTGCTTGACGAGGTCGCCGGCGAGATCGTTGTGACGGCGCGCTACGTCGGACATGGTGACCTCCGGTTCAGATCCAGCCCTTGAAGAGGGCAACGAAGAGGGCGCTCCAGTAGGCGAGGAAGAGCGCACTCCAGAGGGCGATGCGGAGGGGCGTCATGGCCCCGGGTCCTTCCGCGCCGCGCGCATCTCCTCGCGTATGACGGCCTCGACCATCTCGCGCAGGAGGGCGTCGCACGCCGCCTTCGCTGCGGCGAACTCCTCCGCCGGCATGCCGGTGTGGCAGAAGGCCTTGCGGTCGCCGAAGCGGATGGTGAGGCCGCCGGCGCCGGTGGCGATGACCTCGGTCGGCGCGGGAAGGGTTGCTTCGCTCATTGCCCGGTCCTCCAGGCGGCCCAGACGATCATGGCGAGGCTGGCGAGCCCGCCGCCGACCAGCAGAGCGAGCACGGCCGCCGCGCCAGCGGTGAAGCGGAGAGGGGCGTCAGAACGGGATTTCATCGTCGTCCATCGGCCGGCCGGCCGATCCCTGTCCGAAGCCGCCGGTGCCGCCTCCCGCGCCCGCCGCGCCACCGGTCGAGCCGGCGTCGCGGCGCTCGGCCTGGCCGCCGCCGTCTCCCGGGCTGCCGAGCATGACCATCTCGCCGCGGAAGCGCTGCAGCACGACCTCGGTCGAGTAGCGCTCGACGCCGGACTGGTCGGACCATTTGCGCGTCTGCAGCTGCCCCTCGACGAAGACCTTGGAGCCCTTCTTCAGGTACTGCTCGGCGACGCGGACGATGTTCTCGTTGAAGATGACGACCTGGTGCCACTCCGTGCGCTCCTTGCGCTCGCCGGTGGCCTTGTCGCGCCAGCTCTCGGAGGTGGCGAGCCGCAGGGTGGCGACCTGCTCGCCATTGTTGAGGCGGCGGATCTCGGGATCGCGGCCGAGATTGCCGACGAGAATGACCTTGTTGACGCTCGCCATGGTCAGACCCTCATCGGCATGAGGACGAAGAGCGCGCCGGAGGGCGTCACGTCCTTGATCAGCGCCGGGCTGCCGGCGTTCTCGAGGTGGATGGCGACGGTGACGCCGGCGACGTGGCCGAGGATCTCGAGCAGGTATTTCGAGTTGAAGCCGATCTCGATGGCGGCGCCGGCCTCGGCCTCGACCTCCAGCTCCTCGACGGCCTGGCCGCCGGTGTCGAGGCTCGTGACCGCGAGGGTGAGGCTACGGCCGGCGAGCGTCAGCTTCACCGCCCGCCCGCGCTCGGAGGCGACGGTGGCGACGCGATCAACCGCCTTCACCAGCTCCTCGCGATCGGCGACGACCTCGATGCTGTTGGCGGTCGGCACCACCCGGTTGTAGTCGGGGAAGGTGCCGTCGATCAGCTTCGAGGTGAGGGTGAGGCCGCCGAGGGTGAAGCGGATCTTCGCCTCGGAAAGCGCGACCGCAACATCGCCCGGCAATTCCGCAAGGAGGCGCGTCATCTCGACCACGGTCTTGCGGGGCACGATGACGCCGGGCATGGCGGCATCGCCGCTGCCGGGGGCCAGCGTCACCTGGGCGAGGCGGTGGCCGTCGGTGGCGACGCCGCGCAGGGCCTTGCCCTCGCCGTCCCCGACCACGTGCAGGAAGATGCCGTTCAGGTAGTAGCGCGTTTCCTCGGTGGAGATCGCGAACTGCGCCCGGTCGATGATGCCCTTCAGGTCCTTGGCCGAGACGGAGAAGCCGTGCGGCAGATCGCCGGTGGAGATGTCGGGCCAGTCCTCGACGGGGAGGGTGGAAAGCTGGAAGCGGGAGCGACCGGCCTTGACCACCATGCGCTCGCCCTCCAGCGCCAGCGAGACCTGGCAGCCCTCGGGCAGCTTGCGGACGATGTCGGTCAGCATGTGGCCCGGCACCGTGGCGGCGCCGGCGGCCGCCACCTCGGCCGGCACGCTGTCCTGGAGGTCGAGGTCGAGATCGGTGGCGCGCAGGCGCAGGGCGCCGTCCTCGGCGCGCAGCAGGGCGTTGCCCAGCACGGGAATGGTGGAGCGCCGTTCGATGACGCGGGCGGCGCGGGTGAGGGCGGCCAGGAGGGGCGCGCGTTCGACGATCAGCTTCACGGCTGGTCTCCGGTTCGGTGGAATGGAAGCGGGGAGGCGGGCTGAACCCCAACGGTCGTGCCGTCCCTCAAAGGTGCCGGGGCCCTCGCGAGGCTTACCGGACCTCCCCTCGGGGTATTCCTCAGGCGGCCATCTCCGGCGTGCCGTCGATGACGGCGAGGCCGGTGGCCGTGTTGACCTCGGCGGCGTCGTCCTTGAGGCGCTCGTCGATGAACTGGTCGGGACGGACCATCTCGAAGAACCAGACGATGTCGGAGCCGCCGGCCCGGAAGCGCAGGCGCACCGGGATGCGGATGGACTCGCCGCGGTGGAAGGGCGCGACCGAGAGCAGGAAGAGCCCCGGCACCACCAGCTCGCCGCCGTCGGCGCCGGCATATTCGACCTCGAAGACCATCTGGGTCTCGCCGGTCTGCAGCTTGGTGCGGTTCTTGATCCGCGAGCCGACCGTCACCTCGAGGCCGCGCGAGAGGTCGAGCAGCTCCGACGGGGTGGCGAACTTCGCCTTGAAGTCCGCCTCCCACTCGTTGCGCTCGGCGTCCGTCGGGGAGGCGAGCTCGGTGATGTGGTCCTCGAGGAACTGGGCGAAGTCCGCCTGGGCCATCTTCCGGCCGTTGGCTGCCACCCATTCCTTCCAGGGGTCGGAGAGCGGATAGGCATAGTGGACGCGGTGCTTGCCGTTGCGGGCGCCGGCATCCTCGAAGGCGTCGTCGTCCCGGTCGTCCTCGGTCGCGGCGACGTGGTAGTCGATCACGGCGGTGAGGCTGGGCTTGCGCCAGTCGGTGTCGGCGAAGACGACCGTCTCATCGTCCCGCTTGTGGCGGTTCACCAGCGCGATGAAGCTCCACAGCGAAGTGACCTCGGCCGTGCCGGTGCGAGCCCGGGGCTTGCCGCGGGCGGCGGCGATGTGCGTCTCGAGCGACTGGATCTCGACGCTGTCGCCCTTGCGGATGACCGCGACATGCGGCTCCTCGACATAGGTTCCCATGCCGAGGGCCTTCCTCGGCAGGCGCAAGAGGCTCACCTCGACATGGTCCTTGCGGACCAGGGCGGCGATTTCCTTGACGGCATCGGCCGTCACGGCAGGCGTGGTCATGGCAGTCTCCGTGGTGGTTGAGGGGGTGGAGGCGCGACGTCAGTCGTGCTGATGCTCGATCGTCCGGGGCGGCTTGCCTGACGCCTTGGGCGGCGTGCGGCCGCCGCTGTCGCGGTCGAAGATGTCGATCTGGTCGGGGTGCTGCTGGGAGAGGTGGCCGCTGGCGAGGAAGAGCGTCGTCTCGCGGCGCTTCTTCTCGGGCAGCGAGGTCGTGACGTTCGAGCGGATCGAGACGACCTCGTTCTTGGCCTTGAACTTCAGCTTGAGGGTGACGGTGGCCGCGCCCTCCTCGGCCGCCTCCAGCGCCTCGCAGCACTTGTGGATGGCGTCGGCGAAGTCCTTGGAGAGGTCGCCGCGCTCCAGCGCGCCGATGATTTCGTCGGTGGTCTTGAGGATCATGGACGCAGCTCCGTGTGCGCGGTGGGAAAAGCGGGCCCGCGGGCCACGAGGGCGAAGAGGTCGTCGCCGGCGGCGGCGCGGGCCGGCCGGCGGCTCGCCTCGATCTGGCGGCGCATCAGCCGGTTGGTGGCGTCGACCAGGGCGAGGGCGGCATGCAGGGCGGGGCGGGTCATGAGGACACCTCGACCGGCTTGCCGCCCTTGAGCGTGTACCAAGTGTCGGCCTTCACGCCGTCATGCCCGACGATGCCAGCCCACACGGCGATGATCTTTCCGTGGTCCGGTCCGTAATCGTCGCTGCGCTCGGTGAGGAACAGAGCATTCCCGTCCTTGCCGCGCACGCGACCGTCGAAGCCTGACGCCATGGCCGCGCCCCGCTCGCCCGTTGCCGATGCCGCGCCCCGCTCGCCCGTTGCCGATGCCGCGCCCTGCTCGCCCGTTGCCGATGCCGCGCCCTGCCAGCCCGTTGCCGATGCCGCGCCCTGCTCAGCCCGTTGCCGATGCCGCGCCCTGCCAGCCCGTTGCCGATGCCGCGCCCTGCCAGCCCGTTGCCGATGCCGCGCCCCGCGCGCCCGTTGCCGATGCCGCGCCCTGCCAGCCCGTTGCCGATGCCGCGCCCTGCTCGCCCGTTGCCGATGCCGCGCCCCGCTCGCCCGTTGCCGATGCCGCGCCCTGCTCAGCCCGTTGCCGATGCCGCGCCCTGCTCGCCCGTTGCCCGATGCCGCGCCCTGCTCGCCCGTTGCCGATGCCGCGCCCTGCCAGCCCGTTGCCGATGCCGCGCCCCGCTCGCCCGTTGCGTGACCACCTTCCTCGACAGTCGCCCGCGACCAGACCCAATCCCAGGCGCGCTGCACGAGATCGGAGATCGAAAGTTCGACATTCACCGTGATGGATGCAGCGGCGATCTTGGTGTCACCGCCATCCTGACTGTGCATCGCGCCTGACAGCGTGACCTCGGCAAAGCGCGAGCCGGCGGGCGGGTAATAGTCGAAGACGTTCAGCGGGTGCTCGCAGGCGTGGAAGCCGCGCTCGCAGGCCTTGACCAGGCCGTCCATCGTGTAGGTCTGGCCCACGGCATACTGGAAGCCGCGACACTGCCAGTTGCTGTCGAAGCCCTTGTAGGCGGTGACGGTCTCGACGGCCGGGGCCGCTTCCGTCTTGGTCTTGCGCTTGGCGGCCATCACCGCTCTCCCTTCGTCTTGTTCATGGCTTCACGAATGCGGGCGCGCTCCTGCGCTATCGCCGCGATGGAAAGGGAGCCGGAGCCCTCAGAGAGGACGCGGGCGAGGTCTTCGGTGGTGCGGTCAAGGGCGGAGTGAAGGGCGGGGAGGGTGGTCATGGGAACGCCCCCCAGAGCAGAACGACACCGGCCCACACGATGGCGATCTTCTCGAAATGCTCGGCAATGATGCGGGCATGTGCCCGGATGTCGTCCTGCATCCGCTCCTCGTCGCGGGGCGTCGGATACATCGGGAGGGTGGGGGCCGTGAGGCTCATGGCGCTCTCCTGCGGTGAAGGGGTCCTGCCGCGGCCCTCCGGGCCAGCATCTGGCGGGCCTTCGGCAGGATGTCGCGGAAGCGGGTGCGAAAGCGGTCGGCCGCATAGGGCCAGGGCCAGACGCCGAGCGCGCCGAGGCTGCGGATGGGCCGCGGCTCCTCGGGCGTGCCGTCGTACCACCAGGCCTGCGAGGGCCTCAGCTTGGTGTCAAGCAGCTGGCGCCGCTCGGCATGGAGCATCCGGTAGTCGATGTCCTTGACGATCATCTTGTGCAGGTTGGTCGGCAGGGGAAGGCCGGCGGCGGCATGGACCGCCTCCACGACGCCGTGCTCCAGTCGGCGTAGCGCGTCCATGGCAAGGTCAGCCTCGTTGGCGCCGCCGTCGATTTCGGCACGCATCTCGATCGCCTGCTTCAGGGGCGTCGACCAGTCGCCGATATAGGCCTCGTGCGCGTCGTGGAGCAGGGCATAGGCGGCCGCGAGGGGGTCGCCGGTCTCGGTGAGGACGACGTCGCAGCAGTGGACGGAATGCTGGGCGACGGAATAGGGCCCAGCGCCGATATGGCCGGTGAAGCGGGCGATGCGCGCCAGTGCGTCCGGCACATCGGTGTCGAAGTCGACCATGGCGGCCTCGGGCGCGGCGAGGTCGAAGCGGCGGCCGGAGGCGGTCTGGATCCAGCTCATGAGCGCGCCTCCTTGAGAGGCCGCCCGCAGGCGTGGCAGCATGAGGGCCGAACAGGAGCGGCCTCATGACGACCGGGCTCGACGACATCGCCCGTGAAACGAAGATGCTGATCTTCTTCACCGCCTATCGTCGCCTGGCGAGCCGAACCCGGATCGGTTCGCAGCATGTCACGGACGAAGACCTGAAGGCGATCGAGGTCGACGCCATCGACGACGTGTGCAGGACGCTCGCCCACCAGTTCCGTGACGTGGCCGGTGTTGACGCCCGGCTGCGTCTCGTCGCTGCTGAGGCGAAGACCCACTTCGCCGAGATGCGGAAAGCCTGGGCAGAGAGACACTGACATCACCAGCGCCCCCCGAAGCCGAGGGCGATGCAGATGAGCCCGACGGTGAAGGTCAGGCCGGCGAGGGCCTCGAGCGTCGTCGCGACGAGGCCGGCGATGCGAAAGCCGAGCGTTGCCATCACTCGACCCTCATGGCGGCGCGGATGGCGTGGTCGCCATGGGCGAGGACCTGGCCGCGCGTCCAGCCGAGGCGGGTCAGGTCGTCATGAGAGACGGTCGGGTCCTGCGGCTGGCTGGCGACGATGTCAGCCACGTCCTCGGCCATGCGCCGGCGGATCGTGTTGACGTCCTGCATGAGGTGCCGGGCGAAGGGCCAGATGGCACCGTCGTGACCGATGAACTTGTCCTCGCGGTGCCCGGGGACGAGCGGAGGCGAGGGGATGAAGGGGGCAGCGGCGGTCATGCGCGCACCTTTCGGGCTCGGGGAGGGACTTGTCGGTGGGGGGCTTGGTGCGCAGCGCGACGACCTCGCCGCTGGCGCGGGGAAGGCGGAACACCAGGGCGTTGGCGACCACCTCGAAGGGGGCGAGCAGGGGGAAGGCGACGCCTTCGATCAGCGCAGCCGTGTCGACGCCGAAGAAGTGGCGCGGCAGCGGCACCTTGATGCGCCAGGCGAGGCGGCCGAAGGCGCCGAGGCGGATGCCCTCGCCGGCCCGGTCGCCGCGGCTGATGCGGAAGGCGCCGGCATCCTCGCCGGTGCCGAGGGACACCACGAGGCGGTCATGCGGCTGCCAGCCCATCTGGTCGAGAAGCGGCTTCGACAGGCAGAAGCCGAGGCGGGTGTGCTGCTCGCCGCGCTCGCAATAGACGCGCAGGGCCGGCTCGCCGACCCAGTTGCGCAGCATGGAGGATGAGAGAGGGATGAAGGGCATGGCAACCTCTGGTAGTCTGGTCGCGGAGGGCTGACCGGGAGGGGTCGATGCAGGGCTATTGGGAGTTCAAGACGAGACGCGGGGTATTTCGCGTCGTGCCGATGCGGGGCGGCGGGTATCAGGCGATGTTCGAGGACGAGCCGCTGGGCGGGTACGGCTCCAAGGAGGAGGCGGCGTATGAGCTGGCCAACGGGACGACCTTCTGGCCGTCGTTCGGCGATCCCTCTCCGCTGCGCATCCCCGAGGACATCGAGAACTGGACCTTCAACCCCATGCGCCAAACACCAAGGTAGGTCGCGACCTTGGCGATCAGGTTGTCGGCCGTGACGGCGTCCAAGACCAGCCGCATGGGCGGGCCGTCGGTCCGGTTGAAGGCGATGGCGATGAGGCCATCAGCCGAGACAGGGTGGACGCTGCGCAGGGTCAGACTCTCGTGCACCACGTGGCCGGCCTCACGGGCCGCTTCTTTGGAGCCGCCCGCCTTGCGCTTGGGGGCGGGCTGGGCCTCGGGCTTGGAGAGCGGTTCAGGCGGCGCCTCGGCCAGGGTCTGGCGGACCGTGTCGCGGAACAGGGTGAGGAGGTCGCCGCCGCCCAACTCCTCGCGGACGATGGCGCGGATGCGGGCCGTAAGGCGCTCGTTCTTCCTGGCGGGCGATCTCGTCGCATGCCGCGAGAAACTCCTTGCTCCAGCCCGCACGCTCGCTTGCGGCCGGTGGCGTCGCGGGCGAGGCTTCGGCGGAACTTTCACGGGAGACGCCGTCATGAGCCTTCGCCGCCTGATCGCCACCAGCCTCGTCGAGGGGGCAAACCCGCCCCGGGCGCAGCTCTCGCTGTTCCACCCCGTGTCCGGCCGCCTCCAGGTCGCGGCGGACGTGAGCGAAGAGGAGATCGTTGATCTCGTCGCGATGCTTCAGGAGACGCTCGTCGAGTTCCGTGCCCGGAATGGCAGCAAGGGCTGATGCCACGTCGATCTTGAACCAGCGGCCCTTGAAGTTATGGGCCACTTCGTCGCCGCGGTGGCTGCACAGGATGGCCAGCGCCCTGTCGATGGCGGCGGGATAGGGCTCGACCGAAAACGGCTCGGCATAGGCCGGCAGACCCTCGTCCAGCGCGCTCTGCACGAAGCGTGCGCCAGCGAGGCGAACACGATCTGTCGGGTCGGTGGGTGCGGACATCGGACGCTCCTTCCGGGTGAGGAATGGAGCCAATGGTTGCGCAACTTGCAACTTTTGTCAATGCGACTTGCTCAACTTTCTGAGACCTTGTCAGCAGCGCCGTGCTGATGTTCTTGAATTGTTCGCGACGTGTGGTATCTGTTGCCCTCTCTCGGGAGTTGAGTGATGGCTAGATTGACCTATTTCGTGGTGCAGCCGTTCTGTCGTTTCCCTGACGGCACCATCATCCAGCGTGACGCGTTTGAGGTTCCCACGGCGGCTGCAGCATGCCGGCATGTTGAAAGGATCGTGTCGGAGGGGGACGCGGCCTTAGCCTTTTCCCGGAGTGGCGACTTTGAGTCTGGAGAATTCGAGGATGCAATCATTCTAGCGTCCGGCGGGCTAGAGGCAACCGAGGCTGCCGCGGCTTAGGTGTCGCGGCCACGAATGCGGTCCCAGTCCTCCGACCGAGGCGGACTGCCGGTCTGTCGATAGAAGGCAAGTGCTGTTGCAAACATTTGAACAACTCTCTCTTCGGCCGTTGAGAGATGATCATCCCTGTGACAGAGATCGCGTATCGATCGCAAAAGAACTGGCCCAACCCCATCCTGATGAGCGCACCGGGTCAAGGCGGATATCACCGTGCGAGGTGTGGGACGAAAGCGTGCCACTAACGGCCTAAGGGCGAGAAAGTCTTCGTTGGACAAGAGTATCCCGTGATCGCCGCTGACCTTGTCGACGAAGGTCAAAATGGCCTCGACCTCATCGTCGTAGACGGCTCCATCCACCGCCGCTATGGCACAGAGGACGTAACAGCCGTCTCGAACCAATGGCAGCGCCCGCGCTAACGCGCTTCTTCGCGCTGACACCATCATCTGCTCTGCGATCGCATGGGGGCTTTCGACCACCTCACCGGTCACGGCGTCATGGCAGTCCCTCATCGCTCCCGCGCTGAAATCTCGTGGTGCGGCACGGCCCAGGTCATAGCCCCGGAAAAGGAATCCGGCTTCGACAGCGACGATGCGGGTCAACCTGACGCTCCGCCTATCGTCATGGTCGTCCTTGTATATGAAAGACCAGTGCCAGCCCTCGACGTCAACGGAAGGCCGATTGTCGAGTTGCATTCGCAGAAGAGGGTCCGCCGCACCAGGTCGACTTGAGGCGTTGGCCTCGGCCAACAATGCCTTCTCGCAACGCGACAACAGCCATTCCTCAATGCCGTTATCGAGATGTGACATTTTTGGGCCTAGGCAGTCTTTCGTGGAAAGGCGACCTCGAGCGTCTCTCGGATCCTCTGTCTCTCTTCGTCGGGTCGCCCCTCGAAAAATCTCATTAGCCAGTCGCTATCAGGATGCCGGAAAAGGCCTTCGCGGTCTGTGGCGAACAGTGCTGCCAACCGCTCCTGCCAGAACTCGCTTGGTGTCGATCCAGAGAACCAGCGCGAAACCACGCTCTTATCGGCTCCGAGCGCCATGGCAATATCCGCTTGGCTCATGTTCCGAGCCTCGGCCCAGTCCGCAATGTGGTGGGGCCGCCTTGGCTGCTTGGAAGCATGAATGCTCGTGATCGCCATTTCCGCTGAATAACAGCGATCCCCTGGCGGTGTCGTTAGCGGATGCCGCAACGCTCGGCTTGACAAAGAGTTGCTAGTTGCGCAACCTAATGACATGTCACCGATCGACCTCACGGAAGTCCTTCGCATTCACGGCTTACGGCTGGTCGATGTCGCGCGCCGGATGGGTTTAGCCAAGTCAACAGTCACCCGATGGGCACGAAACGGCATCCCTGCCGACAGAATTGTCGCCGTTGAGGCATCGACGGGCATTCCGCGCCGCAGCCTGCGGCCCGACCTGTTCGGTTCATCCGAAATTCCCCGACCCTCCAGCGCGCCCGGGGCTGACGGTGCGCCGCTCTGACGCCACCGAGGATGAGCTGCTCTGCGCTCCTTCGGTGGCGTCCCTTGTTCAGGAGATGTCGCATGAACGATCTCCACGCCGACGAGGTGGCGTGCCGCGCCGCCCTCCCGCCGCTCGACCACGTTCCGGTATCGGCGAGCGTGCCTGCGGCCCGTGGGTCCGCCGTCGTGCTCGCCCTGATCGCGGTGATCGCAGCCCGTCGCCATTGCCGCGGCCGCCGTGACCGGCCGTGCCAGCCCCTGTCCCGAGGCTTCGTCCAGCGCACGGCGCAGGGCGATGGAGGCTCGGCGAAGCCGTTCGGTCATTCGGACGGGGAGGGGGGCAGTGCGTTTCATGAGTGCGAACCTGCCAGCGATGCGCGCTTTCCGCACCGTGAATGGGCCCGCCTGCCTCACGACGGGGGCGGGCGGTGACAACGACCCTCCCGACATCCTTGCCGCAGGAAGCGGTGAAGCTGCTCGCGCTGCCGTTTCAGAACGTTCTGGAGGCCGCTGCCGCGCACGAACGGGTCATCGACGCCATCTGGCTCGCCAACCAGCGGGGCCGGTTTCTCCTGAGCACCGGCGATCTGTTGGCTCTGCGCGCGTTCGGCGAAGCCTGCGTCGCGCTGAAGAATGCTTGCGACGAGGCGATGTCCGCCGCCGGCCTGATCCCTGAGGCGATGGGGGGCGGAGAATGACGCCGCTCGCTTATCGGGTGATGAAAGAACTGACGCTGCCGCTGAGGCGGCGGACGTTCATCGACAACGGTGATCTTCTTGGCCGTCTTTCCGACCTTCATTGCTTCGAGGTGTCGGCACTTGAGGCGATGCTCGATCACTACGTCGAGCGAGCGGCTCCCGCCGCGATGCTCAAGTCGGGCTTGGTTTTCCTGCCAAGCGCTCGAACATGGATCGAGACGTCCAACAGCGTTTTTGGTGGCCGTCTGGCATTTATGCTTGAGCGCGCGACACCCGAGGCCTCCTGCCGCGACTTCGAGGTATCCTTCGCCACGGACCGCCTGTTCTACTCGGCCCATCTGGGGCGTGTGAGCTTTACCGACGACGCTTGTGAATGGGCGCTGCCCCGCGCCGTTCCGCAGGAGCAGATTGAGGCGTTTTCCCGCCACATTCTCGGCACCCTCGTGCTGATCAACTCGCCGAAGGTCATCAACCAGAAGGTCCATGCCCCTCATCGCGGGCTGGAGCGGCGCTTGGTGGCGGCCCTCGGTCCGCAGGGGCGGTTTCCTCTCAATGCCTGGACGACCGTGACGCTGCGCTGCGGCGCGCCGCAGGACCGTGCTGGCGCGCCGCCACGTGAGGCGCATCTGACAGGTCAGCGGCCCTTGCACTGGGTCCGCGCTTTTCCCCGCGTTCGCTACGGAAAGCCCGAGGTTGTCCACGAACATTGGCGTGGTGACGCCAGTCTCGGAATCAAGCGCAGCCGATACGAGGTGCGGCCATGAGCGGGTTCGTTGCCGTCTCAGTGCGTCTGACCGAACCGTCGGAAGGCGGCCTCGTTGGCGAACGCCATGCGACCCTTGGCGTCGACGTTCAGTCCTTGAGCGCGGCACCAGGCGGGGAATTCGCCCGGGTCGATTACCGCGCGCACCGTCAAGACGCCCTGGCTGCGGTAGTGGCTCTCGATGCCGCCCGCCTTCTTGCGCCACTCTTCGAAGGTGTCGGGCAGAACGTGTCGATCCACCATGATGCCGAGAATGCGGTCGTAGTCCTCTCGCCTGTACCAGGGGATGCCGACGGCTCTCGGGGGCGGGTGAGGCATCATTCATCTCCTCATGCGGGTTGCGCCAATCTGAAGGTGCAACCGTGAGCCGCGCGCTGCAAGACGAAACCCTCATCCGCATCAAGGCGGCGACGCGCGACCTGGTGCGGCTCTGCGGCGGGCTGTCGCGGGCGGGCGAGCTGCTCGGCGTCTCCGAGCAGACCGTGTCGCGCTACCAGCTGCCGACCCATCCCGAGGTCATCCCGCTGTCGGCGGTGCTCATCCTCGAGGCCGATGCCGGCCTCGCGCCGGTCACCCGGGCGATGGCGCAGGCCAATGGCCGCGACCTCGCCGAGGGCGACGGTGCCGCGCGCCGCGGCCGGATGCCCGATGCAGCGGCACAGACGACCGCGATACGCCCGCGCCGAGACGGGATTGCGGAGGCCTTCGCCGACGGCCGCGTCAGCCCCACCGAGGCCGAGCTCCTCGACCGGCAGGTGGGGGAGCTGGAAGCGGCGGTTGGCCGGATGCGCAGCGACCTCGCGAAGGTCAAGGCCGGCGAGACGGTCCACATGTTCAAGGGGAGGGGCTGATGGCCAAGGTGAACTTCACCGGCATCGAGTTGAAGGCGCTGAGGCTGATGAAGCGCCGCCACCGGCCGGTGGCCGTCGAGAAGGCGCTCGACCTGAAATACGGCGCCGCCACCAAGCTGCGGCGCCAGGCGATGGAGCAGGGCTGGCGCTTCCCGACCCTGCCGAAGACCTCGGTGCCGGTGACGGTGCGCGAGTATCACGCGGCCTGCCGGGACGGCGGGGTGGTGCCGCGGCCGCAGGTGAGCCGGGACCTCGCGCCGCCGCTGCCCGAGACCGCCTGGCCGCACCTCGTCGACTATCCGCTGCCGCCGGCGCCGCGCTCCAAAGCGGCCGGCGAACAGGCGGCCCGGCTGTTCCGGGCGGTGCAGGACATGCGCTACGTGCCGACGTCCTTCGCCGGCGGCGGGGAGCGGCATTTCGGGCGGGAATGCGCCGAGCACCTCGCCATGCTGATCGCCTATGCGCCAGGCCCCCGCTACCGCGACGACCCGCGTGCCGCCGCTCCCGAGCCCCGGGTCCGCTTCTCGGCGCCGCCGCCGTCCTCCGGCATGGGCAGCCCCTGTGCCCAGATCCTCGAGGTGGCGTGATGGGGATCGAGAACGGGGCCGAGACCCGTCCCACAGTGCCCGTGCGCCGCGACCTCGCGGCGCTCGCCGTCGACGTCTTCGTCGCCTGCCAGCGGGCAAGCATGGCCCTGCAAGCGGCGGAGCATCTCAGTTTCCGCCATCCGTGCCGCGGCCATGCCATGGCGCTGTCCGAGGCCCGCCGCGAGGTGGAGGCGCTTGCGGAGGCCCATACCCTACTGAAGGCTCTCGTTCCCTACAGCGAGGCGCTGGCCGGGGGCCTTCCGGACGTCTTCGCGGCCGGGACGACCCCTGCGGCGGCACCGGCCGGCTTCGCGGTGATCACCGGGGGGCGGGCATGACCCGCCTCGACCGAGCCGTGATCGAGGAGTTCATCGCCAGCAATCCGCTCGACGCGATCATCGAGCGGCGCTGCCGGCTGGGGGCGGCCAATGGCAAGGGCGTACGCGCCGGGCCGTGCCTCTGCGAGCCGACCAAGGGCAAGACGCCGCTCTGGGTGAACACCCAGACCAACCGGTTCGGCTGCCTGAAGGGCGATTGCAAGGGCGACATCTTCTCCTACTTCCAGCAGTTCGAGGGCCATGACTTCCGGCAGACGCTGGCCCTGCTGGGCGGCGAGGAGGTGACGGCCGACCCCGAAGCGCTGGCCGCCCGCCAGGCCGAACGCGAGAAGGAGGCGGCGGCCCGTGCCCGCCGCCGTGCCGCGCTGGACGAGGAGGAACGCCGCAAGGCCTTCGAGATCTGGGAGCGCGGGCGGCCCGCCGCCGGCACGCTGGTGGAGGCCTACTGGACGCACCGGCGGCTCTTGCTGACCGACACGCCTGCGCTGCGCTTCTCGGCGGAGGAGACCTACTGGTTCACCGAGGGCGACAAGCCCGACCCGATCTATGTCGGGCCCTGCATGCTGGCGGCGATCCAGGCGGGCGACGGCCGCTTCCTCGGCGTGCACCGCACCTGGCTCGACCCGCGCCTCGGCACGTCGGCCATGCCGCCCTTCGGCGAGGCCTCCGGCAAGGCGGACATCCGCACGCCCGCGGGCGAGCCCGCCGGCAACACCAAGAAGATGCGCGGCCTGAAGAAGGGCGGCGCCATCCGCCTGACCCGGCCGCCAACCGAGGGCCGCGCCATTCTCGTGATGGGCGAGGGGATCGAGACCACGGCCACCGTCTACCGGGCGCTGTGCAGCCACGGCCGGGCCGGGCCTGGCGGCTGCCGGCCTGGGCGGCCGGCGACCCACGGCAACATCGCCGGCGGCGCGCTCGGCCTGTTCGAGCCCGCACCCCGACAAGCCGAACCGCAGCGTACCCTCGGCCGAGCCGGACCTGAAGGACCCCGGCGTCATGCCGCCGGACTGGGCGGAAAGCGTCATCCTGCTCGGCGACGGCGACAGTGACCCGCATGTGACGCGGGCGCTGCTGGAGCGGGGCAAGCGGCGGTTCGAGGCGGCCGGCGTGCCGACGGTGACGCGGTTCGCCGAGCCGGGCCGGGACTTCAACGACATGGCGAGGGGGGAGTGATGCAGGGTTTGATCGTCGATTCCTTCGCAGGGCTTGGAGGCGCTTCCCTCGGTATCGAGCGGGCCATAGGCCGCTCGCCCGATATCGCCATCAACCACAACCCGGTGGCGCTCGCGCTTCATGCGGCGAACCACCCGGAGACGGTGCACCTGACGCACGACGTGTGGAAGGTGAACCCGGTGCAGGCGACCGGCGGCAAGCCTGTGGCGATCCTCTGGGCCTCGCCCGACTGCAAGCATTACTCGAAGGCCAAGGGCGGCAAGCCGCGCGAGAAGGGCATTCGCGACCTCGCCTGGGTGGTGGTGCGCTGGGCCAAGAGCGTGCGGCCGACGATGATCTTCCTCGAAAACGTCGAGGAGTTCCGCGACTGGGGGCCGCTGTCTCCCGACGGAGGGGTCGATCCCGCGCGCAAGGGCCAGACCTTCGCCGACTGGGTGGGCAAGCTGGAGCGCGCTGGCTACCGGGTGGAGCATCGCGAACTGCGCGCCTGCGACTATGGGGCGGCGACGATCCGCAAGCGGCTCTATCTGGTGGCACGCCGCGACGGGAAGCCCATCGTCTGGCCGAAGCCGACCCACGGCGACCCGAAGAGCGCCGACGTGCAGGCGGGGCGGCTGAAGCCCTGGCGCACCGCCGCCGAGATCCTCGACTGGCGCCTGCCGTGCCCGTCGATCTTCCTGACGCGGGAAGAGGCTCGGGCGCAGGGGTGCAACCGGCCTCTGGCGCCGGCGACCATGGCCCGCATCGCCCGCGGCGTGAAACGCTACGTGCTGGACGCGGCCGAGCCGTTCATCGTCGGTGTCGCTCACGGAGAGAGCCGCTCGCGTCGTGTCTATGGCCTCGGCGAGCCGATCCCGACGATCGTGCCCGCCGGCAATGGCGGGTCGCTCGCTGCCTGCTTCCTCGCCCAGAACAACACAGGCGTGTTCGGCCACGACACCCGCAAACCGCTGTCGACCGTGGTGGGCAAGGGCTGTACCCAGAGCGTGGTGGCCTGCCACATCCTCAACATGAAGGGTTCCGACCAGCGGTCGGCCGATGCTGCCGCGCCGCTGCCGACGGCCTGCGCCGAAGGCAATCACCTGTTCAAGGTCGGGGCCTTCTTCAACAAGTACTACGGCTGCGGCGATGGCCTCGGTCGCCGCCCTGTTCAAGACGGTGAAGGACCGCTTCGGCCTCGTTGAATGGCAGGCCGCCGCTCCGCCCTTCGACGAGGCGATGCACGGTCGGGCACGGCAGGTGGCGGCCTTCCTGCGCGACCACGGCGCCTGGGATGGGCCGGGCGAGTTCGTGACCGTCGGCGACTTCGTGCTGGTCGACATTGGCCTGCGCATGCTCGCCGCGCGAGCTGGCGCGCGGCCAGGGCTTTCCCGACGACTTCCGCCTCGAGGGCGTGATGCTCGACGGGAAGCCGGTCCCGAAGAGCGCCCAGACGAGCGGCGTCGGCAACTCGGTGTGCCCGGACATGGCCGAGGCGATCGTCCGCGCCAATGCGGTCGACGCGCCGAAGATGGCGGAGGCCGAGGCCTACCGGCCGTGGGGCGAGGCCCTGAAGGCGCGGCTGATGGAAAAGGCTCGCGGTGGAGGGCAGGCGAGCCTGTTCGATCTGGTGGCTGCGAGGCCGGCGTGACCCCGGACCTTCTCTGGAAGAACCTCTGTTTCATCCGTGACGGCGCCCATGAAGTGGTTCCGGACTTGGTGATGCGGCGGCTGATCGACCTCGGGCTCGTGACGCTCGGCCGCGCGCTGACCGAGGACGGCGAGCGGGCCCTGCGGAAGGGCGATGCACTGTGGCGGGGTGAGAGCCCGCCGCTGGCGCCGGAGATGGCGCCGATCCGCGCCTGGCGCGGCTTCGAGGTGAAGGCATGAGCGAGCAAGACGACGCCCTCGGCCCGATTGCCTCGAGGCCGAGGAGGCGATCGACAGCCCGCCGCTGGCGCCTGCATCCGAGGCCGCGGCAGAGACCGGGCCTGAAGGGGGGGAACGCCCCCCCGAGGGGCCGCGGGCGCTCGGCTATTCGCTCGATGCCATGAACCGGCGCTATGCGCTGGTGCTGCTCGGCGCCAAGGCGGTGATCTATGAGCAGAACCCGACCGCGCCGCTGGAGGAACAGCAGCGCTTCCTCACGATCGACGCCTTCAATGCCTGGTTTGCCAACCGCTTCACCGAGGTGCGCGACAAGGAGGGCAAGGTGAAGGCCATGCCCTGGTCGAAGGCCTGGCTCTCGTCCCGCGAGCGGCGCAGCTACAAGGGGGTGGAGTTCCACCCGGACCCAGCCAATGCGCCGGGGACGGCGGACTACCTGAACCTCTGGTCGGGCTTTGCGGTGAAGCCGAAGGCCAAGCCCAACGGCTATTCGGTGTTCCGCGACCACCTGATGACCAACGTCTGCGGCGGCAACGAGGAGTACTTCCGCTGGGTCTTCGCCTTCTTCGCCGACATCGTGCAGAACCCGCGCGAGAAGAAGGGCGTGAGCCTGGTGCTGCGCGGGCGCATGGGCTCCGGCAAGACGAAGGTCGGCGAGGTCTTCGGCTCGCTGTTTCCCCGCCACTACTTCCTCGTCGACGATCCGCGCTACGTCACCGGCCAGTTCAACGCCCATATGGCGAGCTGTCTGCTGCTGCAGGCCGACGAGGCGGTCTGGGCCGGCGACAAGGCCGCCGAGGGGCGGCTGAAGGGCCTCGTGACCGCGCCGATCCAGCAGATCGAGAACAAGGGCGTCGACCCGATCCGGCTGAAGAACCATGTGCGCCTGGTCATGACGTCCAATGAGGACTGGGTGGTGCCGGCCGGCAAGGACGAGCGGCGCTTCTGCGTGCTGGACGTGGATCCGCGCTGCGCCCAGCAGTCCGACTATTTCCGCGAGATGGACGAGCAGATGGCCAATGGCGGCCTCGAGGCGCTGCTGGCGGACCTCCTGGCCTTCGACCTCTCGACGGTGAACCTGCGCGCCATTCCCAAGACCGCGGCGCTGCTGGAGCAGAAGGTGCGCTCGCTCGATTCGGTGGAGCGCTGGCTCTACGACCTGCTGATGCGGGGGACGACATCGCGCCTCGGCGACGAGTGGATGCGCGAGGTGCCCTTCGTCACGCTGTTCGACGACTACCAGGAGGCGGCGGACCGCATCGGCATCAAGCGGCGGGCGGAGGAGACGCTGTTCGCCACCAAGGTGCGCAAGATCATCCCGGGCATCACCAAGCGGCGCGGCATGGGGACCATGAAGGACCAGGTGGCCCGCCGGGTCTGGCTCTGGCAGATGCCGACGCTGCACGAGTGCCGCGAGGCCTTCGCCGCGGCGATGCACCAGGAGGTGATCTGGGACGCGGCACCGGACGATGCGCCGGACGCAGCCTGGCCGGCCGAGCCGGAGGACGATCCTTATGCGTGAGAGAGACCGGGCCTTCAGGGGTGAAAGCGCCTTGCGGCGTCCTACCTGTCCGACCTCGCGGCAAAGCACCGGCAGGGGTAGGACAGCGAAAAGCGCTGCGATGTCAATGCGGTGTCCTACCTGTCCAACCTGTCCTACCTGAAAGCCTCACGCGCGCATGATCGCGCGGGCGCGCGCGGCCATTGCGGGACTGCAAATCGCGCCGAAGTTCCCTCTCTCGCTGTGCCATAGGGGCCGAAACAGGTTGGACAGGTTGGACAGGTTGGACAAGTGACGTGATTTCAACGGGTTAGGTGTGTCCTACCTTATGTTGAGAGGTAGGACAGGTAGGACAGCGACAGCCAAGAGCGGGGCTCGGCGATGAAGACGGTGGGAATCGAGGAATTCGCGGCGTGGGCGGTGCAGGAGGAGTGGCCGAAGGTCAGTGCTCGTCATGTGGATGAAGACGAGGCGACGCGTGCGGCGCTTCTGAAGGACATCGCGCGGCTGACCGGAACCGGCATGGGATGGCCGGGTCTGGCCGAAATGAGCTGGGGCGGCATGGTGGGAGGCACGGTGCGGGCCCGGATGCCGGAAGGCGAGCCGCACCCGGATGCCGTTCTGTTCAGTCAAGCCTGTGCGGCGATGGCGGCTGAGGCCTCGTCGCCCGCCTATGACGTCGCAGACTGCCTGACGGATCAGGCGGACGTGCTGGCAACGGGACCGGCCGAGCGGCTGGCAATGGATTGGCGGCTGGCATCGCCGCACCTCGGCGTGAACCTCATCGATCCCCGCAGCCTCGTCGTGACCTATGCGGCCCATGCCCGGCGCCGGCGCGATGCGGTGGGTTGGGAGGTGGCTCGGCCGGACTGGCATCCGGACCCTATCGAGAGGGGCTATGTCAGGGGCGACAGCGGCCGCGGCCAGCCGGCCTGGTTCGTCACGGTGCAGAGGCGGGTGAGGATCTCGGGCAGGGGTGAACCGCCGGCCTATGAGATGCGGGCTTGCGAAGAGGACGGGCGTGATGCTCGGCTCCGCCGTCCGCGTCCCGGCGCCTATCGCAAGGTGGTCTTCGATCCCGATCCGGGCTTCGTCGCGCGTGCCCGCCACACCTATGCGGTCTGGTGGTGCGCGCTGGAGTATCTGGCGGCGTGGCTGGAGGCCTCCGGCGCGCTCTCGGAGCATCGGGTTCTCGGTCCGCAAGGCATTGAAAAACCGTGGCAATCAGCTTGGAAGCGGGTTGCTTGACTGCGCCTATCCCTTGACTCATAGTCGGGGTGGTTGATCTCGACCTGATGAAGCCCCGGCGCCCTCCGCGACCGGGGCTTTTCTACGCCGCCTGCCGCTTCGGCGCGCGACAACAGGTCAAGCACTATCCGTCGGACACCCCCCTCAACGGGTCCTTCCTCGGCCAAAACGCTATGCGGGCGGCAAAGGCGCGGGTGTTCGTCAGATATTCGCAAAATTCGAAGCCTCAAGTTTAGCTAGAGCCTAAAGGTCGGCTCAAATTCAGAAATCGGGCGATGAACGCGGCCAGCACGCTGTCAAAAGGCGAGTTCGCCGCGATGATGGGCGTCTCGCCTGGCCGGGTCTCGCAATGGATTTCGGAAGGCAAGATCACCGCCGATGCCATGTTTGGCACCGGCCACCGTGCGCGCATCTATCCCGACGTCGCGCGCCAACAGGTTTCCGGCCGGACTGACCCTGGCCAGCGCTTCGGCAACGGCCTTCCGACCGCGCTTCAGGCCGAGCGGGCAGGGAGCGCCGCACCGCCGCCAGCTGATCAGCTGCCGCTGGTTCAGCCCGCGCGCAACACGGTCGCCGACCAGATCGCCGCGACGCAGCTCGAGAAGCTGCAGCAGCAGGTTCGCAAGGGCGCCGAGGAAGAGCGGGCCCGCCGCGGCATCTACACGCCGACGTCGGAGGTGCGCCGCGCGCTGGGGCGTCTCGCGTCCGACCTCATGACCGCGATCGAAGGCGGGTTGCCCGAGGTCGCCAATAGCCTCGCCGCAAAGTTCAGCGTGCCGAACCGTGACGTCCTGCACGAACTGCGAGCGGCCTTCCGCCAGATCCGGGAGCGCGCCGCGGCCGAGCACGCGGCCCGGGCCGCCGCGGTCCCAGAGACGGTCGACGACGAGGAGGACGAGCGCGAGGACGAAGACGCCGAGGCTGCCGGCGAGGACGAGTAAGTCATGCCCATCGCCCTCGCCAACGTGGACCATATCGTCGATACGGTCCTCGCCGAGACGCTGCAGCCGCCGCCGCCCATCGACTTCGAGGCTTGGGCCGTCGCCAACATCCGGTTCTCGGAGCGCGAGAGCTCGTTTTCCGGCCCCTACAACCCGAAGCTCTTCCCGTTTTTCGGCGAGATGCTCCGGGCGCTCGGCCCCGACGATCCCTGCCGGATCGTCACGATCGCCAAGTCCGCCCAGATCGGCGGAACGGTTCTCGCCAACATCTTCTGCCTGGGCTCCATTGCCATGGACCCCGGCGACTTCCTCTATGTCCACCCGACGGACGACAACGCCCGCCGGTGGTCGCGCGGCAAGCTGACGCCGATGCTCATGGCATCCGCCTCTATCGGGGCCATGTTCCCGGGCTCGTCGCGGTCGGGCAAGGAATCGATCCTCTACAAGGAGCGGACGGACGGCCGCGGCGCCATCCAGATCTCCGGGGCCAACTCGCCGGCCTCCCTCAGCCAGGTGTCGATGAAGCGCCAGGCGCAGGACGACCTGTCGAAGTGGGAGAACAACGACGCCGGCGACCCGGAGACGCAAGCGGACAGCCGCACCCGCGCCTTCGAGTTCGGCAAGATCCTGAAAATCTCGACGCCGCTGGTCATGCCGGGCTGCCGGATCACCCGAAGCTACGAGGCCGGCAGCCAGGAGGTCTATCTCGTTCCGTGCCCGCACTGCGGCCACGAGCAGACGCTGGAATGGGAGAACTTCCTCTCCAACCTCGACGAGAAGCAGCCGGAGAAGGCCTGCTTCTCCTGCACCGCCTGCGGCGGGCTGATCGAGGAGCACCACCGCACTGAAATCGTCGCGGCCGGCCGCTGGCATGCCCAGGCGCCCGAGAACCGGCGGCATCACCGCTCGTTCCACATCTGGTCGGCCTATGCGCCGACCCAGAGCTTCGAGCGGCTCGCCCGCGAATGGCTCAAGGCCAAGGGCGATCCGGAGACCGAGCGGGTCTTCATGAACGACTCGGTCGGTCGCGCCTGGCGCGCTGCCGAGGAGGCGCCGCCCTGGAAGGACCTGCGCGAGCGGGCCGATTCCGGCGGCCACAGCCAGGGCACCGTGCCCGTGGGTTTCCCGGTCGTGACGATCGGGGTCGACTGCCAGAAGGACTTCGTGGTCTGGCAGATCGTGGCCTGGGCCCGCGATCGCCGCCGCGCCGTCATCGACTGGGGTAGCATCCAGGGGCACATCTCGGAGCCCGCGACGCAGGCGGCGCTCGATGCGCTGCTCGCCGGCGAGATCAGGACCGCGACGGGCTCGCGTGTCCGCCCCGACATGCTGGCCATCGACGGCAACGCCTGGACGGAGGAGGTCTGGGATTGGGCCAAGCGCCATCCGGCGAGCCGGGTGATCATGGTGCGCGGCATTCCGTCCGATCTCGCCCCGCTGATCGCCAGGGTCCGGAAGGAACACAACAGCCGCGGCGTGCCGCTGAAATACAGCCGCCGGTTCTACAATTTCGCGACGTCGGTGCTGAAGCTGGCGCTCTACCGGAACCTGATGAAGCAGGATCCGCTCGCACGCGGCTACGTCGCTCTGCCGAAGGGCCTCGACGACGAGTATTTCCGCCAGCTGACCGCCGAGACGCGCAAAGGGACCAAAAACCCGCGCACAGGATCGGTCGAATACCGGTGGGTGAAGGACCCCAACCAGGCCAACGAGGGTCTCGACACCACCCTCCAGGCCGAGGCCGCAGCGATCCACTACGGCGTCCGCGCCATGGGCGAGGAACGCTGGGACCATCTCGAAGCCGAGCGCTTCGCGGCCCCTCGGCCGGTGCAGGGGAACCTCGAGGACCTGCTTCTCGGCGCTCCGCCCCCGGCCCAGCTGTCCAAACCCGCGCCGCCGGCGCCCCCGCAACCCCGCGAGACAGCCCTTGAACGGCTGGCCCGCCTCAATGCGAGCCGATGATGAGCGATGCGATCAAGACCGCCCGTCTCGCCGAGGCGAGCGAGGCGCTGCACCAGCTGATCATCGGCAAGCGCACGGTGAAAGTGATGGTCGATGGCCAGAGCGTCGAGTTCACGGCCGCCAATCGCGCTGACCTGGAGGCCTATATCAGCCGCCTGACCTCCGAACTGGCCGGCGTCCAGCCCTATCGTGCGCTCCGGGTGGTGTTCTGATGGCACCCTCTCGCCGCCACGCCAAAAAGACCGGTGGTTCCGGTCCTTCGTCCGCCATGGCTACCTCGGGCGGCATATCGAGCCCCGTTCAGGGGGCGGGATACGACGCGCCGGACACCTCGGCCTGGTTCGCGCCCTTCGTCTCGGCGGATGGTGCCGCCCTCATCGGCCGCGAGACGGCATCGGCGCGCACCCGCGACCTCGATCGCAACAATCGCTATGTCCGCGCCATCGTCTCGCGCCTCGTCGACATGATGGTCGGCTCCGGTCTGCGCCTGTCGTCGAAGCCGGACGCCCGCGCCCTCAGGATCGAACGCCAGGCGGCGACCGATCTCGGCCGGTTGATCGAAAGCGAGTGGCGCCTCTTCGCCGAGGACCCGCTTTACCGCGCCGACGCCCGCCGCAAGGTGACGCTGAACGGCCAGTTCCGCGTCGCGGCCCGCACCTTCGTCTCGATGAACGAGGCGGCCGCAGTGCTGAAGTGGAAACCCGAGGGGGAGCACTTCGGAACCTGCCTTCAGGTGGTGGATCCGGACCGCATCTCGAACCCGGCAGGCCGGCCGGACAGCAATATCCTGCGCGGCGGCATCGAATTCGACCTGGATGGCGCGGTGATCGCGGCGCATGTGCGCAACGCTCACCCATCCGACTACTGGCTCGGCGCCTCGATGGACGCGATGACCTGGACGCGCGTGCCGATGCGTGACGAGCGCGGCCGGCCGGTGTTCATCCATGCCTTCGAGCCCGAGCGCGAGGACCAGACGCGTGCCATCTCGGCCTTCGCCGCGGCGCTGCCGGCCCTAAAGCAACTCGGCCGCTTCAGCGATGCCGAACTCGGCTCGGCGCTGCTCAACGCTTTCATGGCGATGTTCATCAAGACCTCGCGCACGCCGCAGGAGGTCGCGGAATCCATGTCGACGAGCGAGGGGACGGATGCCGAGAACCTGCGGCTGAAGTTCTACACGGACAATCCGATCCGGGTGAACGGCACCCGCATCCCCGTGCTGCCGTTCGGCGACGAGCTGACGCTGAACACGACGGCACGCGAGGCCTCGAGCTTCGTCGAGTTCGAGCAGGCCTTCCTGCAGCAGATCGCCGCCTCGTCGGGGGTCAGTTACGAGCAGGCCTCGTCGAACTGGAGCCGGACGAATTACTCCTCGGCCCGCGCCTCGCTCGTCGAGATCTGGCGCACGGTCACGCGCCTCTCGGCGCAGTTCGTCGAGCAGTTCGTCTGGCCGGTTTACCTCGCCTTCCTGGACGAGGCGATCGAGACGGGCCGCATTCCGGTGCCTCCGGGCGCACCCGACCTGTTCGAGGCGCCTGCGGCCTGGCTGCGCGCCCGCTGGCTCGGCCCGCCGCGCGGCTACATCGACCCGGTCAAAGAAGCCCAGGCTGCGCAGATCCGCATCGACACCATGGTCTCGACGCTGGAGCGCGAATGCGCCGAGCAGGGGCTCGATGTCGAGGACGTGCTCGACCAGCTCGCCCGCGAGCAGGAGGAACTGGCGTCTCGCGGCCTGACCCGCGCCAGCACAGCCACCCTGATGACCGTCCGCGCCCCGACGGACGAACCGGCCGCCGCGCCCGCCAAGGACTGACCGATGAACCGATCGCCCCTTGCAGCCCGGCTGACCAGTCAGCCGGTCCTGATCTCGCCTGCCGGCATGGACGGGCTGCTCGCAGCAGGCCCCACCCCGGGCGGCAGCGGCATGGTCTCGCGTCTCCTCGGCGCGCTGGGCAAGCGGCCCGCCGCCGGCGCCTCAAGGCCCCAGGCGCGCGTGCCCGATGCCCTGGCCGGCCGCACCGTTGAACACCGCGAGGGCTACATCCTCGCCGATGGCGTCGCCGTCATCCGCATCGATGGCGTTCTCTGGGACGAGGGCTACTGCTACGACGACGGCTGGTGGTCGTTCTCGCTCTATGGCTACGACGACCTGCGCCGCGCTCTCGCGGCTGCCGCCGCCGACGATGCGGTCCGGGGCGTCTGGCTCAGGATCAACTCTCCGGGCGGCCTCGTCACCGGCATGACCGAGACCTGCGCCGTCATCGCCACCTTCGACAAGCCGCTGACGGCCTTCGTCTCCGGCGATGGCTGCTCGGCCGCCTATGCCCTCGCCAGCTCGGCGCAGCGCATCGTCTGCGCGCCCGCCGCCGCCGTCGGTTCCATCGGCGTCGTGTGGGTGCATCTCGACACCTCGAAGATGAACGAGAACTGGGGCCTCGCCTACACGCCGATCCAGTTCGGCGCGGCCAAGACCGATGGCGCGCCCTTCAAGCCGCTCTCCGACAGCGCCCGAGCCCATTTCCAGGGGCAGATCGACACGCTCGGCCAGCGCTTCGCAGAGCACGTCGCCGAGCGGCGGGGCCTTTCGGTCGAGGCCGTCATCGCCACCGAGGCGCGCGTCGAAATGGACGAAGCGGCGCTGGCGCTCGGCCTGGTCGACGAGGTCGCGCCGGAGGCATCGGCGTTCTCCGCCTTCGCACAGTCGCTTTCCGCCGGGGCTCCGGCAACACCCACCGCGTCGCCGGCCTCGGCGCAGCACGCGGCAATCCAGGAGAAGACCATGGGTCTCAAGCAGCAGATCGAGGCCGCCCTGAAGCGCAGGAAGGCCGGCAAGGCCAGCGCCGACGACGTCCTGAACCAGATCGCCGGCCTCACGGTCGGGGCCAGGTAGGTCAGGTGACCCCGCCGCCGTCGATGGCGAGGACGAGGGAAGAGGAGGCCGGGACCGAGGAGGACGACACCGCGGCCGAGAGCGGCTCCGACGAGGAGGAGACCTCCGAGGACGAGGACAAGCCCGCTGCGCGCAAGGCCAAGGCCACCGAGCCGAAGGCCGGCACCGCCGCCTATGCGCTCGCGGTCATGGACCTGCCGGAGGCGAAGGGCCGCGAAGCCCTCGCCCGCACGCTCGCCGCCGAGGGGCTCCCGCTCGCCAAGGTCAAGACGATGCTGGCCTCGGCCCCGAAGAAGGCGGCCTTCGCGCCGCAGAACCCCGGCGTGACCTCGGCCGGCGGCGGCAAGAGCGCCTTGGACGCCGATGCCCGCCTGCTGGCGGCGGGCACCGCGCTCGCCAAGCGCCGGACCTGATCGCCAGTCCCCTCGACCCCCACACCAGTCTCAACAGGAGAGCCCTGAATGTCTCCGCTTCCCACCGCGGCCTCCCGGCCGAAGACCCTCTCCGATCTCGTGAAGCACGAGACGGACCCTCTGACCGGCCGCCGCACCGGCGTCCTCCTCGCCGGCTCGGGTGCAGCCCGCGCCATCGCTCTCGGCACGCTCGTCGCCGTCCTGAACCTCGGTACGCCGACGGTGGCAGCCAAGGCGGGCGGCAATGCCGCCAACACGGGACTCCTGACCCTCGACGTCACCACCCCGCTCCGCCCGGGCGCCAAGCAGGGCGTCTACGCGGTGCGGTGCATCGCGGCCGCTGCGAACAGCGGCACGTTCCGGGTCGAAGATCCGGACGGCAACGTGCTGGGCGACGTCGCCGTCGGCGCTACGTTCGACGACGACGTCAAGTTCGTGATCGCCGACGGCGCGCAGGACTTCATCGTCGGCGAGGGTTTCGACATCACGGTTCCCGCGGGCAACGGCAAGCTGGTTGCCTGGTCGCCGACCGGCGCCGGCGGCGCGGAGGTGGTCGCCGGCATTGCCCTCAACGAGGTGACGGCCGCCGACGGCGTCGATGCGGTGGATCCGGTTCTCTACCTGCGCCGGGCCGCGCTCGTCGTGTCCAGCGAGATCGCCTGGCCGGACGGTATCTCGGCCGGCGACAAGGCGCTGGCCCTCGCCGCGCTGGAGCGGCTCGGCATCAAGGCCGACCCCGCCTGGTAAGGCCCCGGCTCATCGAATCCTGACCAGAGGGCGTCGGAGCGATCCGGCGCCCTTGTCGTTCCGCAACTCCGAAACGCCCCGAAAGGCTCTCGCGCCATGTTCAACTGGCAGTACTCCAACGTTGCCCTGACGGGCACCATCAACCGCGTGCCGAACCTCTACGGCCTCCTGAACCACCTCAATCTGTTCCCGTCGAAGTCGATCGCGAACACGGTGGTGGAGGTCCGCTACGAGGACGGCCAGATCATCGTCCTGCCCGCCACCGAGCGCGGCGCTCCGCCCTCGCTCGCCGGCAAGCGCAGCGGCAACACCATCTATCTCGGCGTGCCGCACTTCCCGCATCTCGACATCCTGACCCCGGCCGACATCCAGAACATGGTGACGGTCGAGGGCGACCAGTTCCGCCCCCGCACCGCCGAGGACGAACTCGCCGCCAAGCTGCAGCTCGTGCGCATGAAGCACGATATCACCCGCGAATACATGCGCATGGGTGCGCTGAAGGGCGTCATCAAGGATGGCTCCGGCAAGACGCTCTACGACATCTTCGCGCACTTCAACGTCACCAAGAAGCAGGTCTTCTTCGACCTGTCGAACGCCGCCGCCGACATCAAGGGCAAGTGCGAGGCCCTGCACGATACGATCGCCGAGGACCTCAAGGGCGAGACGATGAGCAAGGTCGAGGTCATCGTCTCGACGGGCTTCTTCAACAAGTTCGTGCAGCACCCCAAGGTCGAGAAATTCTACCAGAACCATCCCGCCATGCTGCTCCTGACGGGCATGGCGCGGGAGCCGGCCTCGGCCTGGGGCCGCTCCTTCGAGCATGAGAACATCCTGTTCCGCGAGTACAAGGGCATCGCCTCGGTGAAGGACGCCAACGGCGCCGTCATCAACGAGCGCTTCGTCGCCGCCGACATGGGGCACGCCTATCCGGCCGGCACGATGGACGCCTTTGCGACCTATGACGCGCCTCCGCACCACATGGACATGGTCAACAAGCCCGGCGTCGAGATCTATGTCTCGCAGAAGGTGCTCGACCATGGCGCCGGCATCGAGCTGCACTCGCAGTCGAACTGCCTGGCGGTGCCGCGCCGGCCGGAGCTGCTCGTCGAAGTCTCGGCCGCCGCCGCCTGACCGGTTCGATGATCGACATCGCCAAGATCGCGGCCGAGGGCGTCTCAAGCGCCCTCGGCCTCGCCGCTACCTATCGCGCGCCGGGCTCGGCCCCCGACGCGACCGGTCTTGCCGTACGCATCGTGCCGAGCGATGCGGACGCCAGGATCGAGCTTGCCGGCGGTCGCGCGGCCTTCGGCCGCGAGGCCATCCGCTTCCGCGTCTATGCGGTGCCGGTCGGCGCCGCCATCGACCTGTCGAGGGGCGGGACCATCACCCGCGCCGCCGACGGCTTCGCCATGTCGGGCGATGCCTTCACCCTGACCGGCGACGGCGAGGCCGCGGACCGCGGGCGCTGCTCGTGGTTCGTTTCGGTCAGGCGAGCCGCCTGATGAAGGTCTCGACCACCGTCGACCTCTCCGGCTTCCGCCCGGCGGAGGCCGGCAAGGCCATCGCCCGCGAGATCGGACCGCGCACCGCCGCCGCTACCGAACGGCTGAAGACGCGGCTGCGCGGCGACACGCGCGGGGCTCTGGGCTCGCGCATGGCCAACACCTGGCGCGGCGAGGTCTATCCGGTGAAGCGACCGACCCGGACGCTGAACCCGGCGGGCCTCGTCACCTCCAATGCCTCGAAGGTCGTCTCGGCCTTCGATCCGGGCGCACTCATCCGTGCCAGGAATGCGACCTATCTGGCCATCCCGACCGAGAACGTGCCCCGCGTCGGCAGGGCAGGGAAGCCCATGACACCTGTCGAGGTCGAGGCCCGGTTCCAGCCAGGAGATGGAGGTCACTCCGTCGCTGACCGAGGCCGGGAACCTTCCTCCTCGTCATCACGGCCCGCCGCGGCAAGCGCGGCGTCCGCGAGATCAAGGCGAAGACGGCGCGCGGGTTCTGGCGGCAGGCCGAGCGCATCGTGATGTTCGTCCTCGTCCGGCAGGTGAGGCTGAAGCCGCTCCTCAACTGGCGCCGCATCATCGCCGCAGAGCAGGCCGCCTTCGCACAGGAGATCAGGGCGGGTGTCGCCACCGCGTTGCGACCCTTCGGAGGCGCTGCATGACCAAGACCGAAAGCGCCCTGCGGGCCTTCGCCACGCTCTGCGCCGAGGCCGCCGGCCTTCCGCCGCTCGGGCGCAACGTCGTCACCTTCAGCCGGGTGAAACCCTTCACCGTAACGCCGGAGGCTGGCGATCCGGTCACCGCCGATGTCGCCTTCGTGCTGTTCGACGGGTCCGGCCGGATCGATGCCGAGCGCCTCTCGCTCCACGACAACGAGATCGAGCATACCGCCGACCTCGAGATCCTCGTCCAGGGCGTGCATTGCGACGCGGTGTTCGACGCCATCCTCGAGGCGGTCGGCGCGCTGGTCGAAGCCAATGCGGCAAGCGCCGACTGGGATCACCTCGAACTCGGCGTTCCTGCCCGCGACTTCGCGCCGGACGAGAGCCACGACCAGGGCAAAGGCTGCGTCCTGCCCGTGATCTTCACCTTCCGATCCGCCCAGCCCTTCTGAGGAGCCGCACATGAGCACCGTCACGCCCCTGAAGGGCAAGAAGACCAATCTCTTCGTCGGGATCGAGGAGACCTACGGCACGGCGCCGGTCGCCGAGGCGGCCTGGGCGCGGCTTCCCTACTACTCCGAGACGCTGAAGCCGAACCGGCCGCTGGAGCCGGACCCGGTCCTCGGCAAGGTCACCCACAACGACCGCGATCCGACCGATCCGGCGCCGAATCTCCTCACCCATGGCGGCGACATCGTCCTGCCGCTCGACCTCGGCCTGCTGCCGATCCTCGGCTATCTGACCTTCGGCGCGCCGGTGACGACCGGAGCGGGCGCGAACCTCATCCATACCTTCGGCTCCGGCGTCGCCGAGATCCCGACCTTCTGCGCCGAGCTGGAGGCCGGAACCGCGAAGTTCCGCCACCACGGCCTCGCCATCTCGCGCCTCGCCATCGCCGCCAAGCGCGAGGCCGGCTATCGCCGCGTCACCGCGACCCTGCTCGGCCAGAAGATGAGCATCCCGGGCGCGCTGGCGCGTCCCGCCGACCTGCCGGACCCCTCGGCGGAGCAGGTCGCCGCCGCGATCGGCGTGGTGAAGTGGGACGGTGTCGCCATAGCCCAGCTGATGGAGGCGACCGCCCAGTACGACACCGGCGCGACGCCGATGGAGTACGTCAACGGCACCGAGGAGATTTCCGGCATCGAGCTCGGCAACGACGCGGCCTTCACCGGCCGCCTGATGATGCGCTGCTCGAACGCCGACTTCTACGCCCTGGCGCTCGCCGGCACGCCGGGTGCGCTGTCCTTCGAGTACATGCTCAACGCCAACCGCGCCCTGACCCTGTCGACGCCGCGCGCCTTCCTCGCCCAGACCGGGCCGGAGATCAGCGGTCCCGGCGGCCTCGAGGCCTCCTTCGACTTCACTGCCGCGCAGGGCTCCGCCGCCGACATGCTGACCATGGTGGTCAAGACCGGCGCCGAAGCCTTCCCGCCGGCAGCCCCGTGAGAGGACTGACCATGCTTCGCCTTTCCAAGACCCTTCCCGCGCCGGCCCGGGCCGATTTCGGCAGCGGCGCCTTCGCCATGGTGCGCCCGGCGACCAGCGTCGACTACGAGCGCGCCCGCCAGCAGGCCGGCGCCATGGCCGCGGCCATCGCCACGACCGACGAGGCGCTCGCCCTGTTCTCGCAGGTCTCCGGGCGCCCGCCGGCCGATGTCCCGACCGCGGAGGACGTCATCGCCTCGGCGCACAGCCTGGCGCTGATGTTCCTCGCCGCCGAATGCATCACCGAGATCCGGGGCGTCGCCGTCGGCGACGCGGTGATGACCGCCCCGCTCACGCCGGACCAGACGGCGCTGCTCGTCCGCGACGTGCAGATCGCCACCGCGCTCGAGGAGCGGATCTTCGCCCGCATCGCGCTGGAGGCGGACGAGGGAAACGGATCGCCGCCCTCGCGCGGTGGCGCGCCGGGGGCGGACGGGACTACTGCCGGGGATGCCGGGCATCGGACGAGCCTTGCGCCCGCGGGCTTCCCGGTCGCGATGGCGAGTGCTGCCCCGAGGTCCGACATCATCCACTGACCCGTGAGGGCGCCTGGACGGCCGACGTGATCGACCGCCCCGGCATCTGGTCCCGCGCCGGCCTCGCTGGCACGGTGACGGGCCTTGCCATGGCGGAGGCCCTCGCGGGGCTTCCCGCGACCCTCGATCGCGAGCTGGTGGCAAAGCTGCTCGCACGGGCCGAGGTTTCCATGGTCAGCGCCATGGTCGAGGCCGCGCCGGCCGCGCCGCCGAAGACGCAGGGTTGAGCAGGCGGTCTCGCCACAACCGGGGAGTTGACGGTGTTTCTCGACCTCGAATACCTTGATCTCATCAGGAGATGGGGGGATTACGTGGCGGAGATCGGCAGGCAACTCAGGTTCAAATATGGTCTTGGTCTAGACCCATCGCCTCTTCAACAGTCGCGGTGGGCAACCCGGACCGAGGAGCTGATACGGCAGGGGTTCCTGCGGGAAGACGCTGGTGCCCGGGCCGCCAAGGAACTCTTTTCCGATTTTCGGACAAAAGCATACGCCGGCGAGGCGGACACGATCGCCGAACTGCTGGAGGCGTTGAAGCGCAAGTGACGGACATCCTCGTCGAGCTCGTCAAGAACCCGGCAGTGACCGGACTGGCCGGGGTCATCATTGGTCTGCTGATCCCCCGGTTCTGGATGACGCGGGCGGAGTCCGAGACCCTGGAGCAGAAGAAGCACGAGAATGGTCTCGGTCTGCTGAAGCTCCACGAGGAGCGGTTTGTCGCGTACACCGATGCCCTTAGGGCCGCCGCCAAGCGCAAACCGCCGCTGTTCGACGATCTTTTTGCCGTCGCGACGACAGGCGATGTCTACTTTTCGCAGATGAATGTGACCGCTCAGGCGGTTCTCGGCGGCCATGTTACCGGTGAGCAGGCCAAGAGTTTCGTGGAGCTGTGTCGTCGATGCGCGGAGGAGACGATCCCGTCGCACTTCCAGACGCTCGAGCATCTAGCAGAAGCCAACAAATACGAGTGGAAACGGCCGTTTCGCCGTTCCGACATGCAGGCTCTTTTCGACGTAGTTGAGAAGCGCGGCAATATGAGCCCGCTACCCATCGTCGACGCCTCAAAGGCCTGAGCGGCCCTACCTAACCCTCTCAATCTCGGGAACCTGACCCATGACCGACAAACAGTCGGCCATCGTGATCCGCTTCGCCGTCCAGGACGGGCAGAAGGTCACGGAGGCGCTGAAGCGGCTCGAACAGGACGGCACCGCCTCGCTGAAGAAGCTGGGCGACGGCGGCCAGGCGCAGGCGCGCGGCTTCGTGCTGCTGCAGAGCGCCACCGACGAGCTGCGGAACCGCATGGCTGCAGCCGCCGGCGGTGCCGGCTCCTTCGGCACGGTGCTCACCAGCGGCTCGGCGAAGGCGCTCGCCTTCGGCGCGGCGCTCGGCATCGTCGTCGCCGGCATGCGGGCCTTCATCTCGTCGGCGCCGCAGCTCGTCGCCAATGCCGATGCCGCAGGTCTGTCGCTGGAGCGCTACCAGTCCCTGCGCGCCGCCATCATCGATTCCGGTGGCAATGCCGAACAGGCCTCCCAGGGTCTAAGGCAGTTCGCGGTCCAGTTCCGGGCGGCCAGCCTCTCGTCCGGCGACCTCTACGAGAGCATCCGCAAGGTCAACCCGGAATATGCCCGGCAGCTGGCGCTGTCGAAGGACCTTGGCGAAGCGCAGCGCATCGTCGTCAAGGCGATGGACGATGCGGCTCTCGCCTCCCAGAGGGCCGCCATCGGCAATGCCGCCTTCGGCGAGAGCTGGCGCTTCGTCGCCGCCGGCATCCGCCGCGACCAGGCAGGCCTTGTCTCGGCCGACCGGATCGTCAGCCCGGAACTCGTTCAGCGGGCCGCCGAGGTCTCGGCCAAGATCAACTCCATCGTGGATGCGCTCAGCGTCCGGTTCGTCAGTGCCATGGGGCCCGCCGTCGAGCTTCTGAACCAGTTTCTGACCGACCTGGCCAAAGCCGAGGAAGACGCCCAGCGTCGCGGCATTCGACAGCCACAGGGAGAGTTCGTGGCCGGCGGCCGCGGGCTCGTTGATGGCGCCCGATGGGTGGGCCAGCAGATTGGCGCTGTGGCGCCGGACGCACCAAACGCCTTCCTCGAGGCGGTCGAGGAGCGTCGCCGGACGGTTCTCCGCAAGATGATGGAACTCAACACCGAGTTCGGCCGGGTCAATCGCGACTTCGAGGAAGCTTCGGCCCGAATTGGACAGGCCACCCTGCGCGGCGCCCAGCCCGACGAACTTGGTACGTTGAGGGCGGTGCAGGACAATCTTCGCGCCCGCAAGAATGCGGTTGAGGAAGAGCGCAAGCAGCTCCAGCAACAGTTGAACCAACTTGAGGTCGACCGGGAGCGGGCGGCTCGCCGTCGCCCGACCCGCGACGATGATGTTCAGTTCGATGCGCAAGGACTGCCGGTGATCGGCGTTCGCGGAAGGGCGGAGGAGCGGCCGTCGCCGCCCACAGCCGCGCCGCTGCCGGTCCGTGATCCTCGCATCCTCGCCGAGGCGGCGCGTCAGGACGAGATCCGCGCGCTCACCAACGAGCTCGATTTCCTGAACCGGAAGACCGCGGCGATGGGGGAGGCCACGTCCGCCACGGACAAGGCCCGGATCGCGGCCATCAATCTCCGGCTCGCCGAGCTTGATGGCCAGAACGTCCAGAACCGCCGCCTGGCTCTCACCCAGCGCGACATCGACCTGACCCGCTCGGTGAACCAGACACGGCTGGAGGCCGAGCGTGTGGCGGCCCGGACCGCACTGGGCGTCGCCACCGAGGAGGAGCGTCTCGCCCTCAAGCGCCGCGAACTCGACAACCAGCGGCGCCTAGGCATCATCAGCGAGACCGAATATGCGCGGGCCCTCGAGTTGTCGCGGCGGCAGCTGCGCGAGACCGTCCAGCAGGAGCAGGTGAGGGCGTCCTACACGCCCGGCCTGACCAAGATTCGCCAGGATGCGACGCGGGACCTCCGCCTCGACATCGACGAGGGCGCCACCCAGAGCGTCAACGAGTTCAACAACGCGCTCTTCCAGGTGGCGCGCGGCTACAAGGACGCGAAGACCGCCGCACTCGACTTCGGCGCCTCCGTCATCGCGACGTGTTCGCGCAGATCCTCATCAAGCGGCAGCTCCTCGGGCCGCTCGCCGGCGCGCTGTCTGACGGCATCGAGAGCTTCGCCAAGGGCATGTTCGTCTCCTCGGCCATGGGCAATGTCGTCACCGCCGAGGGGCCGCTGTCGCTGTCGCGCTATGCCACTGGCGGCGTCCACCGCTCCTCCGGCGGCATCGCCCGCCGGCCGACCCTGTCGCTGTTCGGCGAGGGGCGGACACCGGAGGCCTATGTGCCGCTGCCCGACGGCCGGACCATTCCGGTGACGCTCGACCAGCGCGAGAGGGTCAACCCCGTCGCGCCGCTCTCGGCGCTCGGCGCGCCGCCCGTGTCCATGACCACCAATGTCTCGATCGAGCCGCCCGCCGGCCACGAGGCGAAGATGGAGCGCCGCCAGAACGCCAGCGGCGGAGAGGATATGAAGATCGCCTTCCGCGACGGGGTGCGGGGCGTCGTCATGGAAGACCTTCGACAGCCCAGCCAGATTTCCGATGCGCTCAAGGGGAAGGGGCGGAGCTTCCGGTGACCTCACAGCAGCGAGACCGCCATGCCGCTTCCTGATCCCGGCACTTGGCCCGCGGGCGTCGAGTGGCGGCCGCGCCGCCAGTCCTTCTCCGAGAGCCCCCATGCCGCCGTCCGCGCCATCCGCATGGAGGCCGGCAACACGGCCCGCGAGGCGCTGGATGCCGACGAGGTGGTGCGGATCCAGGTGCTCTGGCGCTTCACCCCGGCCGAATGGAGCGAGACGATGCGCCCGTTCTTCGTCGCGCACCGCGCCACCGGCTGGGAGGGCGACTGGCGTCGACGCGGGCGGGGCGACCCGCACCGGCCTGATCGTGGTCGATGGCGAGGCGCCCCGCGGCAGCATTCGCGGCCGCTTCGTCGAGGTGACCGCGACCCTCGAGATCATTCCGGACGAGGGAGCCTGATGAGCGACCCGACCTTCGACGAGGCCTGGGCCGAGGCCGCGGCCTCCAACCGCCGCAATGCCGGCCGCCTCGTGACGCTGGAGTTCAGCCGCCCCGTCGTCGCCGCACGTGGATCGTCATCGTTCCGGTGCGCACCGTCGCCGCCCGGCGCGCCTACGCCCTCCGCCTCGAGGACGATGCTCCGGTGAACGCCGGCGAGCTCGTCACCTTCGAGCCCCTCGGCTTCTCGTCCTCCATGCCGGTGCGCGCCGCCAACGGCGCCGTCACCTGCCGCATCTCGATCGCCAATATCGGCGGCCGGCTCTGGCCCTATATCGAAAAAGCCGTTGAGGTGCAGGCGGATGCGACCCTGATCCTCAGGCAGTACTTCAAGAGCGATCCGGACACGATCGTCTTCGGCCCGGTCGTCTTCGTCGTCACCGGCGTGACCATGGCGAACGGCACGGTCGAGGGGAATGCTCCATCGACACCCATGCCGACGTCATGGTGCCGTCGCTGAAATACACCGCCGACCGCTTCAACAACCTCAATGGGTGAGGGCTCGCGAGCGGCGATCCTCGCCGGCCTGATCGGTAAGCCCTATCGCGACCGCGGCCGCGGCCCGGACGCCTTCGACTGCTGGGGCCTCGTCGCCCACGCTCGGCCGAAGCTCTTCGGCGGCCCGGCGCTCCCGGACGCCGACATCGGTCCCGCCGAAGTGCGCAAGGTAGCGCGGGCCTTCACAGATCCGCGCCATCGCGCCGGTTGGAGCGCTCTGCCCGTGCCGCGCCCCTTCGCCGCCCCCGACGGCGCCATCGTCATGATGGCCCGGGCGACATTCCGCATCACGTCGGCCTGTGGCTGCAGCCCGAGGGCGCGATGCTCCACTGCTGCTCCGCCCAGCGGGTCGTCATGGACCGGCCGGGCCATCTCGCCGCCGCCTACTGGCGGATCACCACCATCCTCGTTCCGGAGCCTGACGCGGGTCCATGACCGTCCTCGCCGTTGCCCAGCCGATCGCCGTGCAGCATGTCGTCGCCCCGGGCGCGCTGGCGCGCCAGGCGATGGCTCGCGCCGGCGAGAGCGTGGCGAAATTCCTGAAGCGCCACCGCTGGCGCTTCGACCTCGACACCATCCCGGTCATGAACGGGCGGCCGGTGCTGCGGCGCGACGACGGCTGGAAGACCCGCCGCTTCGCCCCGGGCGACGTGGTGCGCTTCGTCTCGCGGCCCTTCGGCGGCCAGCAGGGCAAGCAGATCGGCGGTCTCATCGCGCTGATCGCACTCACCGTCTTCGCCAGTTGGGCGATCGGCCCGACGCTCGCCGGCTCTGCGCTTCTCGCGGCGGGCGCCAAGGCCGCGATCGTTGCCGGCGGCATGATGCTCTACAACACGCTGGTCTATCCGAAGCCCGGCAACCGCAACGACGAGGACAACCTCTATTCGTTCAATGCCGCGGGCAACACGGCCCGGCCGCTGGAGACCATTCCCGACGCCTATGGCCGCCTGCAGCGCGACCTCGACTACGCGGCGATCCCCTACAAGACCTATTCGGGCAACGTCGAGTATTTCCAGGGCCTCTTCATGATCGGCGACGGCCGGTACGCGCACGAGGCGCTGCTGGTCGACG
Organism: Phreatobacter sp.; assembly: GCA_965284145.1. Classification (GTDB taxonomy): domain Bacteria; phylum Pseudomonadota; class Alphaproteobacteria; order Rhizobiales; family Phreatobacteraceae; genus Phreatobacter. The sequence goes on along the minus strand of CBDIRH010000002.1, from coordinate 1,214,777 downwards.
ACATCGAATTCTGGACTGCCGCCGCCGCCGCAACCGACGGCACCGGCACCGGGCCGGGCGGCACCGTGCCGGACGGCTCGCTGTTCTGGACGGATACCGACGGCGACCGCCCGACCTCGCCCGGCGTGCTCGACCCCTTCGAGGACATCCAGATCGAGTTCGTCGAGCCAGGCGAGCCGGTGACGCTGTTCCCGACCAATGTCCACCAGTCGCCGGACGTCAACGGCCTCGAATTCGACCATCCGGGCTCGGCCGGCGGCGGCTGGTCGCCGTGGTTCCCGGTCTGCAACCCGAACGACGTCACCAACCTGATCCACCTCGACATCGCGCTGCCGAACGGCTTCTCGCGCAACAACCACGACACCTTCGCCGACTACACCGTCGAGATTCGCCCGATCAACGCGGCAGGCGCCGCCACCGGCGCGGCCGTCTCGACCACCCGGCGCTATTCCGGCCTGCACCGCAAGCCGCACCGCTTCACCCATTCCTTCCCGCAGGCGGTGGCGCAGCGCTATGCCCTCCGGTTCCGGCGCGATGCCGAGCCGACGACCGGCGACAACACCGACTTCTATGCCGCCGGGCTGCGCGCCGAGATCCCCGGCGAGACGGTGTTCCCGGAGGGGACCATGGTCGCCGTGCGCATCAAGGCGACGAAGCAGCTCTCGGACTATTCCTCGCGCCGCATCCGCTATCGCGGCACCCGCATCCTGCCGGTCTGGACCGGCTCGGCCTGGGAGGAGCAGCCGACCCGCAACCCGATCTGGGCCGCCATCAACCTGCGCAGCAACGCCGACTATGGGGGCAGGCTGCCGCTGGAGCGCTTCCAGATCGACGAGTGGATCGCGGCGGCCGCGGCGGCCGATGCGCGCGGCGACTGCTTCGATCACGAGTTCAAGAACGCCATGAAGGTCGGCGAGGCGGTCGACCTCGCCCTCGGTGCCGCCCGCAGCAAGCACCGCTGGTACGGCCATATCCTGGGCCTCGTTCGCGACGAGTGGCAGGCGACCCCGCGCATGCTGGTGACCGACCGGGAGATGGTAGCGGGGGAGCTTCTGCCACGGCGAACTTCCGTGACGAGAACGCCCCGGACGGCCTCATCGTCAACTACATCGACGAGGAGACGTGGCGGCCGGCGCAGGTGGTGGTGCCCATCGGCTCCTCACCGGTCAATCCGGTGACGGAGGAGCTGCGCGGCATCACCGGCCGCGCCCATGCGACGCGCGAGGCGGTGTTCAAGTGGAACGCCCAGGTCAAGCGGCGCATCGGCCCGAGCTTCACCATGCTGCTCGACGGCCACACCCTGAACTATGGCGACCATCTCGACATCCAGTCCCGCGCCCCGCAGGCCTGGGGCTCAGCCCATGCGGTGGTAGGGCTTGCCGGCAGCACCGTCAGGCTTCCCCGCGCCCCGCAATGGCCCGATGGCGTGACCATGTATGCCGCCATCCGGACCAAGACGGGCGGGCTCTTCGGCCCCTGCAGGGTGACCGAGGGGGCGACGCCGCGCCACCTGGTGTTCAACGACACCGACCTTGCGGCGCTCCTCACCGCCACCGGCATGACCCTCGCCGATGCGCTCGACCGGGCGGCGGACGCCGCGCCGCCCACTCTGGTGATGGGGGAGGCCTTCGACTTCCTGAAGCGGATGCAGGTGGTCTCGGTCGAGCCCAGGGGCGACAAGGCGCAGGTGGCCGGGTTCCTCGACGCCGAGGCCGTGCACGCGCCGGATGCGATCGAGGAGGCGCCGCGCCCGCCGGCCCTGACCTATCCCTCGCGCAACCTGCCGCGCGTCGTCAGCCTCGACGCAAGGCTGCGGCAGGTGCTGTTCGAGACGCGGCTGGAAGCCTCCTGGCCCTCGGCGCCCAACGCGACCCGCTACGTCCTCGAGGTGAAGTATGAGGAGGCGGCGGTCTGGGTGCCGGTCTATGACGGCCCGGTGAACGCCTGCGACGTCGTCGTCGACAACTACGCCATGCAGGCGCGCGTGGTGCCCTTCGGCGACCGCGGCGCCGGCCATGCCTCGCCGATCGTCGACCTGGTCGAGCTGGATGTGACGGTTCCTCCGGGAACGGTGGACTGGCAGGCCTTCGACAATGCGACCACCGCCGGCCTCACCGCCATGGCGGCGCAGCTGAAGGCGGCGCGTGACCTGGTCGAGCAGGTGACGGCCTCGCAGCAGGCGCTCGAGCAGGCGGTGCTCGATGGCGCCGCGGTGCAGGTGGAGAAGCTGAAATCGGTGAGGGGCTCTGCCCGGGCCGAGCTGTCGGACGTGCAGGTCGCGCTCGCCAGCGCCGATGCGGCCCTGACGGTGCGGATGGAGAGTGCCGAGACCGCCATCGGTGCGAACACCGCGTCGATCGGCACGCTGGAGACGACGAAGATCACGGAGGCGCAGTCGCTCGCGCTCGCCGAACAGGTGATGGAGGCCGTTTTCGGTGCCGGCAGCGCGGGCGTGAAGATGCGGCTCGGCGCGGTGGCTGGGCCGCATTCCTACCTCGCCTATTTCGAGGTCGAGGCCTCGATCACCGGCGATGACGGAACCTACAAGGCAACGGGCCTGCGCATCGCCATCTATGACGATGGCGGCTCGGTCCGCAGCAAGATCCTGTTCACGGCCGACCGCAGCGAATGGCTCGATGCGACGGGCGCGCCCTTCGCGGTCTTCGATGCGACGACCCGCACGGTGCTCTTCGATCGCTTCAAGTCCGGCGACTTCTCGGAGTTCTTCGAGTTCGCCCGGGCCGAACCGGGCTCGCACGAGAACGTCGGCACCGGCAACACCTCGGGCGGCATCGGCAACACCTATCTGCGCTTCTCCTCGCTCGGCACGCTCACGGTGCCGGAGAACCCGGGCTCGATCGGCGACGGCGCCTCAGGCTCGGACTTCTGCCCCGTGGCCGTCCTCATGGACATCGCGGCGCGGAACACCACCAACGGCTGGAACGGCGGCTCCTACAATCCCATGGTCGTCGCCTACCGGCTGGAGCTCGATGACGGCGCCGGAGGCGTCTACGTCAGCCGCGAGGGCCTCTGCCCCAACTACTCGGGCTACTCGCCATCCGGCGGCATCGTCATCTACGGCTTCGGCATGCAGCAGTCGGTGCTCGTCGACATCTTCCAGGCCAAGGCCGGCACCTACAACGTCTACCTCGCCCGCCGCTGGGGCCCGACCACGGCGAACGGCATGCAGCCGGGGGGTGACGGCGCCGGCAACGGCATGCCGCTCAAGATCTCCTCGAACGTCACCATCCTGCTGCCGAAGAGGTGAGCCGTGGACATCTGGAAGCTGCTCATCCGCCGCGACCCGGCGAGCCTCCTGCAGGGCGGCATCGGCGAGGATGACGACCTCGTCTTCATGTCGGCCGAGACGGCACGCCACGCGGACCTCATCGAGCGCCTGCGGGCCGCGGAGGAGACGGGGAAGCCGGTCGCGCTGCCGTGGTCGAGCGCGCTCTGGCGCATCTCGGCCACCCACACGCTCGGCGATCCGGCGACCTTCTATGCCCTCGGCCGCATGGCCGATCCGGCCGAGATCGTGACCGCCTTGACGCCTCAACCTCTTCCTCCCCTTCCGCCACCCGGCGAGGAACCCTGACCCATGTCCGACGTCGCCTACATCACCAATGCGGCTGCCACCCTGACCTTCACGGCGGGGTCGAATACCGTGACCGTGACCGGCACCAACCCGATCCTCGAAGGCGTGCTGCGCGGGGACCGGGCGCCCGACCCAAACGGGATGGAACTGGCGATCGACGTGGTGGCCGCGGGCACGCTGACCCTGCTGCGCAATGCGCCGACCTCCGGCACGGTGCAGTTCGACATCGCGCCCGTCTCGCGGCTGCGGACGTCGCTCGCCGCCAATGCCGAGGTGACGCGCGACGTCTATGCGAAGCTCCTGGCCGCAGTCGAGGACAACCGCTCGATCCCGGTGATCAGCCTGGCGACGGCCCCGCCGGGCTCGCCGGCGGACGGAGACCGCCATCTCGTCATCGCCACCGCCACCGGCGCCTTCGCCGGCAAGGAAGGCTATATCGCGCAATACGACGCGGCGAACACCCGCTGGATCTTCATCGCGCCGATCGCGGGCATGAAGGTGACGGTCGATGGCTCGGCCGTGCTCAGGATCTACACCGGCGCCGCCTGGACGGTCAGCGGCGCGACCGCTGCTTCCGAGATCGCCTTCACGCCGACGGGCGGCGTGGCTGCGACGACTGTGCAGGCGGCGATCGCCGAGGTGGACAGCGAGAAAACTGCGGGTGCTGCGTCATCGACGGTCGAGATGCTCTGGCGCTTCACCGACACGGCCGGCGGTCTCGGCCAGTCGCTCATGTCGGAGGACGGATCGGGCAACATCGCATGGGGCGCGTCTGGTGGGCTGGGCAGCCTGACCTCCGCGGGGTTCAGGCATGGTGACGCCAACACGCCCGCCGCGCGGTTCGATGCCAGCGCAGCAAATGTGACGCAGACGGCGTCGGTCTCATTTTCCGCTCGCGGCCGACCGAACGCCTTCGAGTGGGGCCATGGCAATTCTGCCGGTTATGCCAACACCTTTGGCTACCAGTCGTCGTCCGGGCGGCCCTACATCGTCTTCAACGGCGAGGCCGGCTCGACCGCCATCAACACGATCCGCACCCGGGGTGTGAAGGCGCGCGGCATTATTGGGGACAATGCCGGTGGCATGGGCTGGTTCACGGTCGCCAGCGCGAACGCTGATGATCAGGCGATCGTCGTTGACCTGACCTTGTCCAGTATCGGTTATCTCGGCTTCGGTGCGGCGACGAGCCCGACATCGCCGATCCAGATCGGCACCTCCGCGTCTCGTATCACGCCCGGCGGGGGCTATCTCGTCCAGACGTTCGGCGGCGGCAACTCCTACTGGCTGCTCAATGCCGCGGCCAACTTCAACTCGGCTGTCCATTTCGGAGACCCGGACAGCAATACGGTCGGCAAGATCGAATATATCCACAACGGTGACCGGATGGAGTTCCATACGGCCGGCGCCGAGCGGGTGCGCATCGACAGCAACGGCCACGTCGGTCAGGGCACGACGACACCGAACAAGTCGGCCATGGGCAAGGCCTATACCGTCAACGCCGCCGCCGCAGGCGACTATGCCGTGGTCGAGGTGGCTTCCGGCGATGTCTGGCGGGGCCGCCTGGCCGGCAGCAACGGCGCGGTCCTCCTCGATTCCAACAGCGGCCTGCCCATCCTGCTCCGGCCGGCAGCTGTGTCGGTGATGACACTGTCCTCGGGCGTCGCCCACCACAATGCCAACGTCTCAAATGCGCAGTCGGCGCTGACCCTCGTCAATGGCGCGAACCAGAACGTCGCCAAGCCGGCTTTTGCGTCGCTCCTCGTCGCGGGGCCCTCGGCAGGCTTCAACATCGGCGGCCTGACCGGCGGCACCGACGGGCTGGAGTGCGAGCTCATCAACACGACCGCCCATCAGATGACGCTCAACAACGAAGCCGCGTCCTCGACCGCCGGCAACCGCATCACCACCGACACCGGCGGCAACCTGAACTGCAAGCACGCCGTCCTTCGCTATGACGCCACCGCCTCGCGCTGGCGCGTCATCTCCTTCCGCACCTGATCCGGAGACTTGTCCATGGCACGCCGCCACATCACCCTCGTCCTCGAGCTGGACGGGGAGGGGAACCCTGTCGAGATCAATCGTGCCTGGTCGGAGGACGAGGTGCCCTGCCGACCGGTAGCCTCGGCATGACGCCGAAGGTCAATGTCGACGAGGTGAGCCTTGCCGGGCTTCTGCCCGACCTCGCCGGCGTCACCGCCCAGCTCGTCGCGGTGCAGGACGCCCGCGACGCGGCCATCACGGCGAAGGACGAGGCCCGTGCCGCCAAGGCCGCTGCCGAGGCGGACCGCGACCAGAAGGTGGCCGCCGCCGAGGCGGAGCGCGACGAGAAGGTTGCCGAGGCGGAGGCCGGGCGCACTGCAGCCGAAGCGGCGCTCGCCGGCCGGGATGAAACGATTGCCACGCTGGAGGCGCGCATCGCCGAGCTGACGGCGCCGCCGGCGTCGATCATCGTCTCCGACCGCCAGTTCTTCCAGGCGCTGGCCATGGGCGGCAAGATCACCGAGGCCGAGGCCGAAGCGGCGGTGGCCACCGGCACGATCCCGGCCGACATGGCGGCGCTCGTCGACCAGCTGCCGGCCGACCAGCAGTTCACCGCCCGCATGCTGCTGAAGGGCGCGACCACCTTCCGCTCCGATCACCCGCTCGCGGACATGCTGGCCGGCCTCTACGGCCTGAACGAGGAACAGAAGCTCGACCTGTTCCGGGTCGCCTCGCAGCTCTGACGGCGTCGCGAGCGAGGATTACAACCTGCCGGACGAATCTGCTCCCTTGGCGAGCGTCGGGAACCGCTACGCACGCGATCCCGCAGACCCGCCCGGCGAGAGCGACCCACGTTCGATCCCAACGTCGGGCGGGTCACCCGCCCGTCGCAGGACGACACCAACAGGCGCTCGCCACGCCAGCCGCCGGACCGACCGGCGCGACAGCTATCGGCACTGACACTCCGACGAACTGCAATCACACCTCAGTCCTTGGCCCGTGCAGCAGCTTTCGCCGCCGCCGCAGCGCTCATAGAGCTGGCTGCAGCGCTGGGCGACCGTCGGGCCGCCCGCCCTCGTCAGTTGCTGGGGTCGTTCGGTTCCTGTGAACCTGGCTACCAGGCGCTCCACGGAGGGCGTGGCTGGGCCCGGGCTCTGCGCCGAGCTCTCAGTCGCGAGCCCGAACACCAATGCGATGAGCAGAAATGCAATGCGAAGCATGACCATTTCCTCCCTCGTCAAGAGGTGGCGATGTTCTGCCTCTCACCGCTGTCCGTCATCCCCGTTGAATCCCTGATCGTTTGCAACCTGCCGTAGCGCGGGAGAGCACCCCCATGAACGCCCCGAACATTTCCGAAGCCCTGGTCACCGAGACCGGGCCGATGGCGCTCGTCGTCCTCGCGGGCATCGTCATGGCCGTCGGGCTGGCGACGTGGGTGGTCGATTTCATCTTCGAGAGCCGAAAGGACCAGCCATGACGGCCCTGCCTGCCAAATTTGCCTTCCTGTCCCGGGAGGGTGCCCCGCGGACGCTGGTGGAGGCGCTGAAGCTCCACGGCACCCACGAGCGGGGGAACAACCCCGCGATCCTCGCCTGGGCGAAGGAGGTCGGCCTTTCCGGCGTCTACCGGCACACCTCCACCGCCTGGTGCGGTCTGTTCGCGGCCGTGGTGGCGAAGAGGGCAGGGTGGGAGCCGGTCAAGAACCCGCTCTGGGCCCGCAACTGGGCGACCTTCGGCCAGCCGGCGCGGCCGGCGATGCTCGGCGACGTCCTCGTGTTCTCGCGCGGCACCGGCGGGCATGTCGGCTTCTATGTCGGCGAGGACGCCGGCTACTACCACGTGCTGGGCGGCAACCAGTCCGACCAGGTGAACATCACCCGCGTCGCCAAGAACCGGCTCCTCGCAGCCCGCCAGCCCGCGTGGCGCATCGCCGCGCCGGTCAACCGCCGGGTGATCCGGATGGCCGCCAGCGGCCCGGTCTCGACCAACGAGGCCTGATCCGCCTCGCATGCCGCGCCGGGCGGTTTCCCGGCATCCTCCTGACAAGGTGTCTCCCATGAAACTCGCATTCTTCGTGCGGGCGCTTCTGCTCGCGCCCTTCCTGCTCGTCATGGCGCTCGCCGCGCCGGCCTCGCCCAGGTGATCGACGGCGCCTCCATCTTCGGCGCCGGAAGCCCTACATCGTCGAGATCGTGACGGGCGCCATCGCCGCCCTCGTCGGCTGGGTGATCAATCTCGCGCGGCAGCGGTTCAGCCTCGACATCGAGGCGCGCCATCGCGAGGCGCTGCAGACGACCCTCGCCAATGCGGCCGGCCTCCTCATCAACCAGCTCGATCGGCCTCGCCGGCGGCATCAGGCTGGACGTGAAGAACGCCGCGATCGCCGAGGCGGTGACCTATGTCCTGAAGGGCGCCCCCGATGCCCTGAAATACTTCGGCCTCGGTCCGGAGCGGCTGCGCGAGATGATCGTCGCCAAGGCCGGCGCCGCCATTCCGGCCACGACCTGACGATGTGGAGCGCGCTCTTTACGGCGCTCGCGGGGTTCCTCGCGAGCGTCGTTCGCGACGCCATCGCCGACTTCCGGCAGTCGGCGACGCTCAAGGATCTCGGTCGCGCCGAAGGCGCGGTCGAGACCACCACCATCATTGCGGAGAGGGCCGATGCACAGGCCATGGTCAATGCCGCTGATCGCGGCAGTGCTGGCGACGTCGCTCGCCGGCTGCGCGAGCGGCTCGCGAAGCCCGGCGCTCACTGAACAGGCCGGCGCCTCGATCGGCCAGCAGATCGCGCGGGCCTGCCCGACGCCGACCGACATCGAGCGGATGAAGCAGATCGCCACCTATCTGGAGACTGCGTCGCCGGGCCCCGGCCTCGACGCCATCGCGACGGAATGGGAGCGCCTCGACGCCGCTGCCCGCAAGTGCCGGGGGGAGGGGTGATGGAGATTTCGCTCCCCGTCGCCGCGCTCATCGCCCTCGGCACATCCCTCGTTACAGCGGGCGTCGTCTTCGGCGTCATGCGGAACCGGATCGACACGCTCGACAAGGATGTCCGCGCCGCTGACGGGCGCATCGCCGACGCCCGCGCGCTCGCCGTCAAGGCGCTGGGTGATCTGGCCGATTTCAAGGTCGAGGCGGCCAAGCAGTTCGTCACTGACGAGATGCTGGCCAAGGTCGAGGAGCGGGTCGTTGCCGCCATCGACCGCCTCGCCGACCGCCTCGACCGCATCCTAGAGGCCCGCGGACGTCGTCCGGGCCAGAACTGACAGGATCATCCATGACAGCGAAGCGACCGCGCGGCCCCAGGCTGACGCCGAAGGAGATCGCCGCCCTCGAGGCGGCGCTACTGAAGGAGCCCCATGTGCCGGCAAGCGCCATCGGCCGGCGCTTCGGCATCCATGACAGCACCGCCCAGGCCCACAAGCGCCGGCTGGTCCGTGAGGGCCGCATGATGGTGGAATCACCGCCGCTGGCGCCCGAGGCGCCGCCGGCCGATCCGGTGGAGGTGACGCGGCTGAAAGGCGAGCGTGACCGCCTGCGCGGCGAACTCACCGGCATGACGAAGCGCGCCATGGCGGCCGAGGACCTGCGGGCCGGCGTCTTCGGCATTACCGCCGGGCCGCTGGAGCCGGTGGCCTTCCCGCGGCTTGCGGGATCGTCGCCCTCGGCCGAGACGATCGTGCTGTTCCTCTCCGACCTTCACTGGGGCGAGACGGTGTCGCTGGCCGCGACCGACGGGCTCAACAGCTACAACCTCGCCATCGCCCGCGCCCGCCTCGGCCGCTGGGCCGTGGCGGTCTCGGACCTCGCGACTCGCCACTGGTCGGGGCCGCCGCCGGCGCGCGTCATCCTGATCCTCGGCGGGGACCTGATCTCCGGCGAGATCCATGCGGAACTCGCCAAGACCAACGAGGCGAAGGCCCTGCCGGCCGTGCGCGACCTGGTCGGGCACCTCGTCGCGGCGGTGCGCGAGATCCTGAAGGCGGTGTCCTGCCCCGTCGACATCATCAGCCTCGCCGGCAACCACGGCCGCTCGACGCTGAAGCCCGAATCGAAGGAGGCGGCCGAGACCAGCTACGACACGCTGGTCTCGGACTTCCTCGAGATGGCGCTGGCGCCGGAGAGGGGCCGGCTGACCTTCTACACGCCCGCCTCGCCCGATGCGCTGTTCTCGGTCTTCGGCTGGCGCTTCCTCGCCACCCACGGCGACAAGATCGGCTCGCGCGGCGGGCAGGGGTTCATCGGCCCCGCCGCCACAGCCGCCCGCGGCTTCAAGCGCATCACCCAGGACTATTCGACGCGGTCCATCCCGCTCGACCTCATCCTGATCGGGCATTTCCACACGCCGCTGCAGCTCGAGGAGGGCTTCGTCAACGGCTCGCTGATCGGCTGGGGTGAATACAGCCGCGACGGCCGCTTCCGCCCCGCGCCTGCCCGCCAGCTGTTCCTGACGGTGCATCCGCGCCGCCTTCTCGCCCAGGTGCGCTGGATCGACGTCGGACATCCGGACGAGGGCGCGCTCTACCAGGCGCCGCCGGAGGACCGGCCCCTCCGGCCGCGCTACCGGGTGAAGGCGGCGGGGGTGCCGGCATGAGCGACAAGCCGACCAACCCCAAGGACGCTCTGGCTGTCTCGAAGCTGCCGCTGCACCTCGTGCCCGACACGGTGAAGGTCTATGCCGCCCTGGCCTTTGCCGAGGGTGCCGCGAAGTATGGCGGCTACAACTGGCGCGTCGCGGGCGTCCGCGCCTCGGTCTATCGCTCGGCGCTGGAACGCCATCTGGCGAAGTGGTGGAATGGGGAGTGGGCAGACGAGAAGACCGGTGTCCCGCACCTCGCCTCGATCATCGCCTGCGCCGGGATCCTTCTCGACGCCAACGTAGGTAGGCAAGCCTCACCGATGACCGGCCACCGGCCGCGCCGCTCGGGGCGATCATCGACGGGATGGAAGCGGACGTCCGACGGGTCGTCGAGATGTTCCGCGACTACGCGTCTCACCAGTTCACCATAGAAGATGGATCGCCGAATGGCTGATGTTCACATTTTGTTCTGATTGCGTTATAGGATGCACAAAGTGACCGGGCGGAGCCGTCGAGGTTCTCCCCACTATCCACAGAATCTGCGCTATCATAGGTTGACATCGATTCCCGGGGGTCACCATTGGATATGGTCGCAATGGAAACAGCCCGCCGCCCCGCGCAGCGCTATGCTGCGCCTCGGACCGTGCAGAAGATCGCGCTGAACGACCTCCTATCGTTCTGCGGCCGCACCGCGCTTACGCCCCGACAAGCGGATCTTCTGGGCCGTCCAGGCGAACACCCGCAGGTTTATTGTGCAGGTGATTTGGACATCCTGCGACGTCCGAGCGTTTCTATAGTTGGAACTCGCGACATTAGTCCTGAGGGGGCTGCACGGGCCCGTCGCTTGGCCCGTGATCTTGCAGAGGCGGGCGCGACCGTCGTTAGTGGTTTGGCCCGCGGGGTCGATACGGAAGCCCTTACCAGCGCGATTCACCACGGCGGTCAGACCTGCGCCATCATCGGAACGCCCTTGGAGAAGGCCTATCCTGTCGAAAACGCTCGACTGCAGGAGGAAATTTACTCGGAGCACCTCCTGATTTCGCCCTTTGCGCCCGGCGAACAGACATTCAAGGCGAACTTCCCGAAGCGCAATCGGGTTATGGCCGCCCTCTCAGACGCTACTGTGATTGTAGAAGCGTCCGATACGTCCGGTACGTTGCATCAGGCCGCTGAATGTGTTCGCTTGGGACGCTGGCTGTTCATCATGTCAGCGATTCATCGCGAAGGTCGGGTGTCGTGGCCAGCAAAATTTATTGGCTCTCCGAAAGTCGCGTGGATGTCGTCGACGCAAGACGTCCTGGGCGCGATCGGGCATGAGCGAGCTTAAGCTTGTAAGCCTTTGCCGATACCTCACTGGTAACTTGCAACGCCGCGAAGACGATTGGGCCAGCTATCACATGGTGCAGGCCATCAAAGGTCGAGCCGTTAAGGGGACCTTTTCCGTGCGCGTGCAAGGCGCGGTTCAGCACTATGGGCCGGGCAACTACCACGAGTTCCTTCAGTACATCCCCCGAGGCATCTGGCGTCAGATCAAGAGCCGTATTGATGGGCCGGTCTATATCGTGCCGATTCCAAATTCGCATGTGGTCAGCCCTGCGACGCCAGACTTCCGGACATTTGATATGGCCAAGCGAGTTGCCGCCGCGAGTGACGGTCAGGCCGCGGCCGTGCCTGCACTATGGTTTCGAGAAAAACTTGAAACGAGCTCAAGTGGCGGGGGATCGAGGGACCCAGATCTGTTGCACGAAAAGCTGAAATCAAGCGGGAAACTCGACAGACCCGTTGTCCTGTTTGACGACGTGTATACCTCTGGTGGTCACATGAAGGCGGCTGCATGGAAGATGGAGGATGACGGGACAACCTTAGCGCTCGCAGTTGTCTTCGCTCGGACAACTCATGCTCACGAAGAGCGTCCCCACGGGCCAGAGGAAGAGATCATCGACCTGTCGGGACGAGCAGGGTCCTTGTTCTAGCGACACGCTTTTCGATCGGTGTTTTGATCCAAAACGACGTTTTGCACGTTCATTTCACATGACTATCCCGCGCCCGAAGACCACGCCGGCCGACCCTGATCATGTGCTCGATGCCGAGTTCGCGCTCGAGCCCTGGTTTCAGGAACTCGCCGAGAAGGCGAAGGCGTCCGGCTGGGACGAGGACGTCGTGGCCATGGCGCTCGTCGGCCTCGCCGAGGCTCACCTCCACACGTGCAAGGCGAACGGCGCCACGGATCTCGCCATCAGCCTCGCCCGCGCGAAGCGGCAGCAATAGGTTTCGGCCGCGGCAGACGGATCGCCGGCACTTTGGACGGCACGAAGCCGATGAGCGGGATCGGTCGCGGCCTCATGCCGGCCGTCCTCCGGCGAGGGGCCAGGCGGGCTTGGACCGTCGGATGACCCGGGCGCCATGGCACAGCATCACGTCGCTGCCCGCCCTCGATTCCACGAAGATTTGCCACATAGCGAGGCTGGCGAGGTGGTTCCTGGAGCCTCCCAGCACCTCGCGACGGCCTTTCTCGTCATACGCGACCACGCCATAGACGTTCCAGTCTGGCCCCTCGATCATGTCCGCTCCCTTATGGACCGGGCAGGCGGGGCGGCGGCGCGCGAGCGCCACCCACTGCGGGACAAGCCGGCAAGCCACCCCCGCATCGCCTGACCACGTTCCGTGAAAGCGACCCGCCGCACGCACCGGTGCGCGGCGGCACGCTATCCTGTTCCCGGAATGTTCTCAATGGTCCCTGTGAATGACGGCTCCCGCCGGGTGCGCCCGGTCCATCCCGCCGCGGCCTATATCGGCGGCAAGAAACAGCTGGCGCGGCGCCTCGTCGCCATGATCGCGGCGGTGCCGCACGAGACATATGCCGAGCCCTTCATCGGCATGGGCGGCGTGTTCCTGCGCCGCGAGCGCGCGCCGAAGTGCGAGGTCATCAACGATATCTCTGGCGATGTCGCGACCTTCTACCGGATCCTGCAGCGGCACTATGAGCCGTTCATGGACATGCTGCGCTGGCGCGTCACCGGCCGAGCGGAGTTCGAGCGGCTGATGGCCACCGACCCGGCGACTCTGACCGACCTCGAGCGCGCGGCCCGCTTCCTTTATCTCCAGCGTACCGCCTATGGCGGCAAGGTCGCCGGCCGGAACTTCGGCGTGTCTGTGGGCACGCCCGGCCGCTTCGACGTCGGCCGCCTGGCGCCGATCCTCGACGAGCTGCACGACCGCCTCGCGGGCGTCGTCATCGAGCGACTGCCCTTTGCCGATCTCATCCAGCGCTACGATTCCCCCGGCACGCTTTTCTACCTGGACCCGCCCTACTGGGGCAGCGAGAGCGATTATGGCGCCGGCGTCTTCGGCCGCGAGGACTTCGCGCGCCTCGCCGCCCAGCTCGCCGGCATCGCCGGCCGTTTCATCCTCTCGGTCAACGACGTGCCAGGCACCCGCGCGGCCTTCGCGGCCTTCGACATTGAGGGCGTGGATCTCACCTATACAATCGCCGGCGGGGAAGGGACTTCCGCGAAGGAGATCATCGTCACGTCGAAGGGTCTGCCGCGCCATGAAAGGATCGCCGAACTGTTCGACTAGGTCTCTACATCTATAGCACCGATGCGCCGTCCCTCAGGCAAACGTCCCACGAGTGCCAGTCGGGCGGTCCGCCATTCCTAATGCGGATGACCCCTTCGGTCCCGTACATCCGCTCGATCCTAGCGCCCATTTCCCGGAGTTGACGCCGCACTATTTGGGGGCGATTTATTTTCGATAAGGCTGCATCGGTTGACGAAGTCATGAATGCGTGCGGTGAATGAGCTCGAATTCTTCCCACGTCAGACGTGGTCGGTAGTTCACGCCCGCCACGTCGCCACGGCGTCACAATCGAAATGGGATCTTTACAAAGGAGGGTCTGCCAGACCTCGGCGTGATGCGCGTTCTGGGAGCCATGATGTGGAATTTTAAAGATTATCGATTGGTTGGTAGGCAGGTTCTTGTCAGTGAGAATGGCGCCCCATCCTCTATTGTCGTCTGCCGAGTTTTCCAGATCAGCCCCTAGCAAAGCCGATATCCCTCCCACGTCGATAGCGACCGCCACCGACATCAGAAAGGCGAGGCGAGAGCGGCGATCTGCGCCCCGTCGGTGCGGGGATCGGTGAAAATTCCCCTTTGCGGTCAATGCGGGCGATGTCCCCGCACCGACGCTAGGAATGGCGGAACCGCTGGATTCTGCGACTTCTCTCGACCGCACCAATTCTCGAAGAAGCCCGGAAGGTCCAGCCTTCCGGGCTTCTTTGCGTTGTGGGATGCCGCCAACCCGCATCGCTCAACGATACGCTTGTGTCGCTTGCGACGATCTGCCTCGCGAACTTCGCATGTCTCCCGTCGTGGAAGTTTCATAGGCTTCGATTGCTGCCGGCGCGTACCCGATGGGCCGTGCCGCTCCCGCCATCGATGTCACGTCGTCCAGACCGAGGAGCCTTCCATGCGCATCACCCGTAGACAGGGCCTTGTCGCAGCTGCCGCAATGCTCGCGGCCCCGAAGGCCACATTCGGCCAATCGCGCGACCGGCCGCTGCGCTTCGTCGTCAATGTCGGCCTGCAGAACCTCGACCCGATCGCCAGCCCGTCCTTCGTGACGCGCAATTTCGGTTATCTCGTCTTCGACACGCTCGTCTCGCTCGACGGCAAGGGCGAGTATCGCCCGCAGATGCTGGAAGGCTGGGACATCAGCGCCGACCGCCTGACCTGGAAGTTCAAGCTGCGCAGCGGCCTTGCCTTCCACGACGGCAACAAGGTGACGAGCGACGACGTCATCGCCTCGCTGAAGCGCTGGGGCAACCGTGACTCCATCGGCCGACGCCTGATGGCCGCCACCGGCGAACTGACCGCCGACGGGCCGGACGCCTTCACGCTGAAGCTCAAGCGCCCCTTCGGTGGCGTGCTCGAGGCGCTCGGCAAGCCCTCCGTCCACGTGCCGATGATCATGCCGGCGCGGATTGCCAACGCCACCCCGCCGACGCAGCAGGTCTCGGAGATCGTCGGTTCGGGTCCCTATGTCTTCCAGCGCAGCGAGTGGGTGCCGGGCGACCGCGCGACCTTCCGCAAGTTCGACAAGTACGTGCCGCGCAGCGAGGCGGCGGACGGTCTTGCCGGCGGCAAGATCGCCAAGATCGAGCGCGTCGAGATGCTGACCATGCCGGACATCGCGTTGCGCTATGCGGCGCTGACGCGTGGCGAGGTCGACTATCTCGAATATGCGCCGGTGGACCTCATTCCGCGCATGCGCCGCGACCGCAACCTCACCTTCGCCCAGGCCAGCGGCCGCGCCAACCTGATGTATGCGGTCTCGATCAACCACTTCCAGGCGCCGATGGACAACGTGCTGATCCGCCGTGCCATCCAGCAATGCCTCGACCGCGGCGAGGTGCTGGCCGGTGCCGGCTTCGGCGGCGATCTCGGCAAACCCGACTGCACGTCGATGTTCATGTGCGGCGCGCCCTTCGAGAACAAGGGTGGCAGCGACAGCATCGCCAATCCGAGCATCGACAAGGCCAAGGCGCTGCTCGCCGAGGCCGGCTACAAGAACGAGAAGATCGTCATCCTGCATCCGCTCGACAGCCCGCTGCTGAACCCCTTCGGTGCGGTGCTGATCGACCGTATGAAGCGGGCCGGCTTCAACGTCGACGTCCAGGGCCTGGAATGGTCGGCGATCGCCCAGCGCTGGGTGCAGAAGAACCCGCTGGACCAGGGAGGCTGGAGCGTCATCCCCGTCGTCTACACCGGCTTCGACATGTCCGATCCGCTGTCGAACCTCGGCGTCGGCTTCAACTGCACCGGCAACCAGCCCTGGGGCTATTGCGTGCAGCCGATGGTTCCGGCGATCGAGCGCTTCGAGGCCGAGAGCGATCCGGTGAAGCGCAAGGCGATCGCCGAGGAGATCCAGAAGTTCGCGCTGGACAACGCGACCTTCCCCATCGCCGGCCAGTTCCAAAGCCCGGCGGTGTGGCGCTCGGAACTCCAGGGCGTGATCGACTTCGGTTTCCCGGTCATCTGGAACATCGAGCGCAAGGCGTAGTCCGGACCGCCAGGCGGAGGCGGCGCCGTCGCCTCCGTGCCGGCCTCAGGCCGGGACGATATGGACGATGCGGTAGCCCTCCTGCCGCATCGCGTGCAGGCAGGGGCCGATCATCGCCGCCGTCTGCGGTCGCGTGTCGTGGAACAGCAGGATGCCGCCGCGCGTCTGGCGCAGCCGCCGCATGACCAGGGCGAGCTGGGCGCCGGGAGCCATGTCGTTCCAGTCGCTCGCCCAGAGGTCGCAGCCGAAGACGCCGATGCCGCGGGCGGCCAGCCCCTGGTTCAGCGCCGCGGAGTCGCCGAACCCGGGATAGCGGAAGAAGGGCGTGCGCGGGCGGCCCGCGTAGCTGCCGTAGAGCGCCTTGTCGACGGCGGCGAAGCCGGCCTCGATGTCCGCCTCTGCCGCCGCCTGCGGCAACTGAGCCAGCGTCATGGGATGGGTCATCGAATGGTGGCCGACGGTATGACCCGCTCCCAGCACCCGGCGGGCGAGGGCAGGGTAGGACGCCGCCTGGCGGCCGATCATGAAGAATGTCGCCCGCACGCACTCTTCCGCCAATGCTGCAAGGATCGGCTCGGTCGTTCCGGGATGCGGCCCGTCGTCGAAGGTGAGCACCACCTCGCCGGGGCCGAGCGGCAGGGTTTGCGGATAGCTCTTGCGGCCGACGCGCAATCCGCTCCGCGTGTCGACAGCAAGGGTTCTCGCCGTTCCGAGGCGTTCACCGCCGCAGGAGGCGGCGAGCGCCGGTGCCGCGAGCAGCGGCATGGCGACTACCCCGAGGAGGGCCCGGCGCGTCGCGGAGGAGCCAAGGGTCATCGTCGCGTCATCCTCTGCTTGCCAAACGCGTGCGGTGCATCCAAGAACGGTGCATCCCCACTCCGTTCATCCCCTCGCTGCGGGAGGCGCCCATGGCCGAACCCACGTCGCCTGTCGCCATGGCGGAAGAATGGCGCGACAAGGACTGGCGTGACGAGGACGGCGAGCTTCTGCCGGCCGTCGTCGAGATCGTGCAGGCGGGCCTCGCGGCCGGCGATGCCGCGAGCCTGAAGGCGCTCGTTTCCGATGCGCACGAGGCCGATGTCGGCGCGCTGCTGTCGCAACTCGACTCGGACGATCGCAGCAGGCTCATCGAGCTCCTCGGCACAGATTTCGACTTCAACGCCCTGACTGAAGTCGACGAGACGATTCGTGTCGAGATTCTCGAGGACATGGCGCCCGAGCAGGTCGCCGAGGGTATCGCGGACCTCGAGACCGACGACGCCGTCACCATCCTCGAGGACCTCGACGAGGAGGATCGCTCGGAGATCCTCGACAAGCTCGCCCCGGCCGACAGCTTCGCGCTGCGACGGGCCTTCGACTATCCCGAAGGCTCCGCCGGCCGACGGATGAAGGATGAGTTCATCGCCGTCCCGCCGTTCTGGACGGTGGGGCAGGTGATCGATCACCTGCGTGAGGCGGCGGACCTGCCGGACGGCCGGCACCGAAATCTTCATCGTCGAAGGCCGCCTTCCACCTGCAGGGACACATCCGGCTCGACCGGCTGCTGCGCACCAAGCGGCCTGTGCCGGTGACCGAGATTCTCGAGGAGGAGATGCACACCGTCGGCGCCGACGAAGACCAGGAGGACGTGGCGCTGATCTTCGAGCGCTACAACCTCCTCTCCGTGCCGGTGGTGGATGACGCCAACCGCCTGGTCGGCGTGCTGACCGTCGACGACATCGTCGACGTCATCGAGGAGGAGGCGGACGAGGACATCAAGGCGCTCGGCGGCGTCAAGGCGGACGAAGAAATCTCCGACAGCGTCTGGACGACGGTGAAGGGGCGCTTCCGCTGGCTGACGATCAATCTGGTGACGGCCTTCCTGGCCACCACCGTGCTCAAGTCCTTCGAACACCAACTCGAGGCGATGGTGGCCCTGGCGGTGCTGGCGCCGATCGTTGCGAGCCAGGGCGGCAGCGCCGCGACGCAGACGATGACGGTCGCGGTCCGCGCGCTGGCGACGCGCGAACTCGGCCCGCGCAATGCCTGGCGCATCGTTCGCCGCGAGGCGCTGGTGGGCCTTCTCAACGGCATCGGTTTCGCGATCATCACGGGCACTGTGGCGAGCTTCTGGTTCACCAATGCCGGCATCGGCGCGGTGATTGGCCTCGCCCTGATCTGCAATCTCATCGCGGGATCGCTGGGGGGCGTGCTGGTGCCGCTCGCGCTCGACCGGATGAAGGTGGACCCGGCGATCTCGTCGGGGCCCTTCGTGACGACCGTGACGGATGTGGTCGGGTTCTTCAGTTTCCTCACCATCGCGACGTGGTGGTTTAGGTTGTCCTAGCGGAAAAGCGTCAAAAATATGTGATACGGCTAAATAAACACGGACATGTTGACCTTGGCGCTAACAGGATAGACGAAAACCGCCATCCGCCCGTGAAAAGAAAGTCTTAAGTCCCGGGAACTATGACTATAGTCGCTTCTTGTTCGCGTGCCGGGGATCGAGAATGTCCATGTCGGCGAAGCGCCGCGCGGATGCTGCGCTGAATGGTCATGTCTGGAGTGTCGGGGTGGTGGTCGTCGCGACCGGGCTCCTGGCTGGCGGGCTCGGCGTTCACGCCCTGGATCCCGTCCGGCTCGTCCTCGGTCAAGACCAGTCCTGGGTGCCGCAGTTCTCGGCGATGGTCATCGCCGGCACGTTGCTGACTGTCCTTCTTCTCGTCCGCCTGCGGCTGGCCCAGCGCGACGTGATTGCCGGAGCCCGTTTCCTGTTGCCCGTCGGCATCGACGGCCTGACCGGGCTGGCCAACCGGTCCGCGTTCTGCCGCGCATTCGACGAGGCGCTGGCCGACATGGACCGGCGAGGCGGCATCACGCTGCTGCTGCTCGACCTTGACCATTTCAAGGAGATCAATGATTCCCACGGGCATCACGCAGGCGACGCCGTCCTTTCCGAGGTAGGGCACCGCCTGCGTTCCACTTGCGGGCCCGAGACGGTGATCGGCCGTCTGGGCGGTGATGAGTTCGCCATCCTGATCCAGGGGGTGCCGGCTGCGACGGATGTGGATGCCGCCTGCCGGCTGATCATTGCCGCCATCCGCAAGCCGATCCTACGGGACGGACAGGTCTTCGGGGTCGGCGCGTCGATAGGCTTTCTGTCGACGCAGGAACGCGGCGCTACCCGCGATGACCTGATGCGTCGCGCCGACCGGGCGCTGTATTGCGCCAAGGCGGGTGGGCGCTCATGCGCGGTCGCCTTTCATCCGGACATGGACAAGGACGAGTCGCAGCGTCGCTTCCTCGAGCGCGAACTGCGCGGCGCCATCATCAACGGCGAGATCGACATCGACCTGCAGCCGATCTTCTCCGCCGATGGCGTGCGACTTCAGGGGGCCGAGGCGCTGGCGCGGTGGAACCACGGATATCGCGGCCGCATCATGCCCTCCCAGTTCATCGCCCTGGCGGAGAAGAGTGGTCTCATTCACCAACTCGGTGTGACCGTCCTGCGCCGGGCCTGCGAGGCGGGCGTTCGCCTTGGCGGCCCATTCGTCTCGGTCAACGTCTCGCCGATCCAGATGCGCCGCAGCGACTTTCTCAAGGATCTGAAGCAGGTGCTCGCCGAGACTGGTCTGGCACCGGAGCGCCTGACGCTGGAGATCACCGAAGGGGCGCTGATCGAGGACACGGAGGCCGCCTTCTCGCTGATCCAGGAGGTCCGCAGCCTCGGTGTGCGCGTCGCTCTCGATGACTTCGGGACGGGTTTCTCCTCGCTGAGCTATCTGCGCAGATTCCAGCTGGATGCGCTGAAGATCGACCGGAGTTTCATCGTCGACCTCGACAATGGCGCCGAGGCCGCTTCCATCCTTCACTGCATGGTCAGTCTTGGCCGCGCGCTCGGCCTGAAGGTCGTGGCCGAAGGTGTCGAGACCGCCGAGCATGCGAGATTCGCGCAAGCGGCCGGGATTCATCTGGTCCAGGGCTATCATTTCAGCCAGCCGCTCGGTCTGGCCGATTTCGAGGCGCGCTATGGACGCGCGCAACGCGGTCGCCAGGTCGCCTGACCGGGGTTCGATGGGACGTTGGTTCCCCAAGCGCGATGCTCGACATGCGGCGCGCCGTGAGGCAGGTTCTGCGCCTCTTGTCCTCCTGCCGAGTCCAGCCCATGACCGAAGTCCTGCCCCTCGATCCCGCCATCAAGGCGAAGCTCGAGACCATCACCACCGCGACCCTCACGACGGTTCTCCTCAAGAAGGGCCTGCGCAAGGTGTGGATGAGCGGCGACGCCGCGCTCGCCGCCGTGCCGGACAGCCGCAGGCCCGGGCGCGCCTTCACGCTGCGCTTCGTGCCCGCGCGCGAGGACCTCGCGACCCCGGCCAGCTGGGGCTCGCCCATCTCCACCCGTGCCGCCATCGAGGCCATGCCCGCCGGCGTCATCGCGGTGATCGATGCGATGGGCTCGAAGGAAGCCGGTGTCTTCGGTGACATCCTCTGCGCCCGCATGGCCAAGCGGGGCGTGGCCGGCCTCGTCACTGACGGTGTCGTGCGCGACGGCGACGGCGTGAAGGGCACGAACCTGCCGGTGTGGTGCTCGGGGGCGGCGGCGCCGGCGTCCGTCGCGGCGCTCACCTTCGTCAACTGGCAGGAGCCGGTCGGCTGCGGCGGCGTCGCGGTGTTCCCAAACGACGTGATCGTTGCCGATGGCGACGGTGCGGTGCTCATCCCGCAGGACCTGCTGGAGGCCGTGGTCGACGCCGCCGTCGATCAGGAGCACCTCGAGGGCTGGATCATGGGCGAGGTGGAGAAGGGCGTGCCGCTGCCCGGTCTCTATCCGCCGAACGCCGAGACGAAGGCCCGTTACGAAAAGGAAACCGGCCGTAAAGCATAAGGATCTGCGCGGCTGCCATTTCGCAGCCGCAATCCTTGGTCAAAGCCGAGACGATGACGCGACGCTCCATCTCCCTCTCCACCGTGGTCCTGATGGGGCTCGCCCTCGCCGGTTGTGGCAGCGTGCCGACCGCCGAGGTCAGCGCGCCGCAGACGGGCGACCATCCCTTTCCGACCCTGACGCATACGGTGGGCCACCATGTTCACCCGGTACACGGCATCGACGTGTCGAAGTACCAGGGCCAGATCGACTGGGAGCAGGTGAGGGCGGCCGGCGTCTCCTTCGCCTTCATCAAGGCGACGGAGGGCGGCGATCGTCTCGACAGCCGCTTCCGCGAGAACTGGGAGGCCTCGCGCCGGGCCGGCGTGCCGCGCGGCGCCTATCACTTCACCTACTGGTGCCGGCCCATGGCCGACCAGATCGCCTGGTTCAAGCAGAACGTGCCGGTCGAGCCGGATGCGCTGCCGCCGGTGCTGGACGTCGAATGGAACTTCCAGTCGCCGACCTGCCCGCGCCGTGTTCCCGTGGCGCTGGCGCAGGCGAAGATGCGCGAGTTCCTGCACGCGATGGAACGGCATTACGGCAAGAAGCCGATCATCTACGCCGACATCAAGTTCCACCGCGAAGTTCTCGCCGGCAACGAGTTCGCCGAATATCCGTTCTGGGTCCGCTCGGTCGCGGCTGTGCCGCACGAGCGCTATCCCGGTCGCCGCTGGGCCTTCTGGCAGATCACCGCCACGGGCCGGGTGGCAGGCGTCAACACCCCCGTCGACCGCAACGTCTTCGCGGGCACGCGCCAGCAGTGGCAGCAGATCGCCCAGACAGGATTCCGTCACCGCGGCCAGCCCGCGACCGCCGTCGCGGCCGCAGCGCCGGCCGCGCCCGCTCCGGCCCAGGCCGGCGTGCCGCCGCAGGCACTCGCGCTTGCGTCAGCCGAGACCACTCCTGCCCAGGTGCCGACGGCCACAACCAGCGTGCCGGCCGCCGCTGTCCCTGCCGCCGATGCGCCGGCCATGACCACGGCGCCGCTCCCTGTCTCGCGCCCGCGGTTCTGAGCGGCAGTTCGGCGCACATCACTCGTGCAGCAGAGAACGCGTCACACCCACCGCCTGACGCGTGCCGCGTAGGCCTGCCATTCGCCCGCGAAACGTGCGGCGAGGTGGGCTTCCTCGCGGATGATGGCGAACTGCGTCATGGCGACGACGAAGACCACCGCCGCGACGAGATAGGCGAAGGCGCCCTCGACGCCGCCGAGGCCCGTGATCAGCAGCAACTCGCCGAAATAGATCGGGTTGCGCGACCAGGCGAAGGGGCCGGCCGTCACCAGCCGTGTGGCGGCGTGGTGCGGCAGGATGGCGGTGCCCGACCGCGACAGTGTCGATGAGGCCCACAGGACGAGGGCGAGACCTGCACCGAGGGCGAGCGCGCCGGCGGCCTTGAAGAGGCCGGGGAGGGGCAGGGCGACGGGCGCCATCGCGTTCAGCCCGTAGCCCAGCGCGAGCGAGGCCACGAAGATCAGCGGCGGCAGGGGGTAGCGGTTCGGCCGGTCTGCGCGGGACGTCTCTGGCGTGTTCGTCATGACTTCTCCCTGCCGCACGGCCGATCATGACAGCCTGCCGTGCCGCTTCTATAACCGTTCGACCCCTGAAGACCCAAGGCCGACACCGTCAAGGACAGAGCCATGCTGAGGAACGCCCCGCGCCCCTTCGACTTCGATCTCGGCGAGACCGCCGACATGCTGCGCGACACCGTGTTCAACTTCGCCGCAGGCGGAGATCGCGCCGCGCGCCGCGGAGATCGACAAGACCGACCAGTTCCCGATGCGACCTCTGGCAGAAGATGGGCGAGCTCGGTCTGCTCGGGATCACCGTGCGCGGAGGAGGACGGCGGCACCGGGCCTCGGCTATCTCGAGCACTGCATCGCCATGGAGGAGATTTCGCGGGCTTCGGCCTCGGTCGGCCTGTCCTACGGCGCCCATTCCAACCTCTGCGTCAACCAGATCCGCCAGCAACGGCAATGCCGAGCAGAAGAAGCGCTACCTGCCGAAGCTGATCAGCGGCGAGCATGTCGGCGCGCTCGCCATGTCCGAGCCGGGAGCCGGTTCCGACGTCGTGTCGATGAAGCTGCAGCGCCGAGAAGAAGGGCGACCGCTACGTCCTGAACGGCACCAAGATGTGGATCACCAACGGCCCGGATGCGCGACATGCTGGTGGTCTATGCCAAGACCGATCCCGACGGCGGGCGCGCGCGGCATCACCGCCTTCCTCGTCGAGAAGTCGACTGCAAGGGCTTCTCATGCGCGCAGAAGCTCGACAAGCTCGGCATGCGCGGCTCTCACACCGGCGAACTCGTCTTCGAGGATTGCGAGGTGCCGGAGGAGAACGTGCTCGGCCAGGTGGGCAAGGGCGTCAACGTGCTGATGAGCGGCCTCGACTACGAGCGCGCGGTGCTGTCGGCCGGCCCCATCGGCATCATGCAGGCCTGCATGGACGTGGTGATGCCCTATGTCCACGAGCGCAAGCAGTTCGGCCAAGCCATCGGCGAATTCCAGCTGGTGCAGGGCAAGATCGCCGACATGTATGTGTCGATGAACGCCACCCGCGCCTATGTCTATGCGGTGGCGAAAGCCTGCGACCGCGGCCAGACGACGCGTGAGGACGCGGCCGGCGCCATCCTCTACGCGGCCGAGAACGCCACGAAAATGGCGCTGGACGCCATCCAGCTGCTCGGCGGCAACGGCTACATCAACGACTACCCGACCGGCCGCCTGCTGGCGCGATGCCAAGCTCTACGAGATCGGCGCCGGCACCAGCGAGATCCGCCGCATGCTGATCGGGCGCGAGCTGTTCAACAAGACGATGTGACGGGAGCGGGCGGTGGCCGTCACGCTCAAGCCGCTTGCGCCTGATCTCTTGCCGGCGCTGGAAGACCTGTTCGGTCCCAACGGCGCCCACGGCGGCTGCTGGTGCATGTACTGGCGCATTCCCGGGCCGCGGCGGAACTGGGCCGATGCCTGCGGTGGGCCGAACCGCGATGCCTTCGAGGCCGTTGTCGAGCGCGGACCTCCACCGGGTCTGATCGCCTTCGACGGGGAGCGGCCCGTCGGCTGGGTCGCCCTCGGCCCCCGGCCCCTCTATCCACGATTCAACGCCGCCAAGACCTCTGCTCCGGCCATGCCCGGTGAGGGCGACGACGCAGGCGTCTGGGTCATCAACTGTTTCTTCGTCCGGTCCGGAGCGCGGGGCGGGGGCCTGATGCGTGTGCTGATCGACGGCGCTGCCGCCTTCGCGCGAGAGAACGGAGCGCGGTGCCTTGAGGCCTGCCCGATCGAGGCTACGCGCAAGCTCGTCTGGGGTGAGGGCTATGTCGGCATCGGCTCGACCTTTCGCGCCGCCGGCTTCCGCGAGGTCGCGAAACGGACGCAAACGCGCCCCCTCATGCGGCTCGACCTCGCAGCCGGATCCCTTTCGTGACTCTCTTCAACAGTCTCTTCTTCTACCTCTCCAAGATCGTCTGGTGGTTCGCCGCGCCGTCCAGCGTGCTGATCGGCATGGCGGTGCTGGGAGGGCTGCTGTTGTTCACCCGCTGGAACCGGGGAGGGCGACGTCTCGTCGCCGTGGCGGCGCTGGGCCTTGCCGTCTGCGCCTTCTCGCCGCTCGGCGTCTGGCTGGCGCGGCCGCTGGAGGACCGCTTCCCGGTCCAGGGCCAGGAGATGACGCCGCCGACAGGAATTGTCGTGCTCGGCGGCTCCATCGACCAGCTGACCACGGCGGCGCGCGGCGGGCAGGTGACGTTGACGGCGGCTCCCGGCCGGCTGACCGAGGCGGTGGCGCTCGCCCGTCGCTACCCCGAAGCCCGTCTCGTCTTTACGGGCGGCTCGGCAGCGCTGCTCAGGGCCAATGCCATCGACGAGGCGCGCTCTGCAGCCAAGCTCTTCGCGGACCTCGGCATTCCATCCGAGCGCATCACGCTGGAGCGGGAGAGCCGCAACACCTACGAGAATGCCGTGCTGACCAAGGCGATGGTTCAGCCCAAGCCCGGCGAGCGCTGGCTGCTCGTCACCTCGGCCTGGCACATGCCGCGGTCGGTGGGCATCTTCCGGCGAGCCGGCTGGGAGGTGATCGCCTATCCCACGGATTTCGAGACGCGCGGCACGGAGCGCGAGCTCTTCCGGCCGATCCTCCCCGGCAGCCGCGGCCTCGACCTCGTCGACCGCATGGCGCGGGAGTGGCTCGGCCTTCTCGCCTACCGGGTCGGCGGCAGGACGGACGCGCTGTTCCCTGCGCCGTGAGCGTCAGTCCTCGCGCGGCACGGTGAGGCGGTAGACACCCCGGAAATCGCTGGGGTCGACGGGCTTTCCCTTGCGCAGGATGATCAGCCGGCCGTCCATGGCGAGCCTGACGGCCGCGCGCCGCACCGGTTGCATCAGCGCGTGCCAGTCGATGCCGCGCGCTGCCGCGACCTGCTTGGCAGGCTCCGCCGGATCGATGGACTTGTCCGGGCCCCGGGCCTGGGCAAGGCTCAGGATGGCGGCTTCGAGGTCGGAATCAGGCGTGGTCATCTGACCCTCATGCACCAGGGCCGCAAGGCCGTCGAGCCTCGTGCGGCACGGGATGGAAACGAATCCGGGCGATGGTCGCCCCATGATCGCAAGCTACCGCCGCCTTTTTGTGCAACTGCTCGCTGCCGCCACCCTGTTTGGGCCTGCCACGCGTGCCCAGGAGGCGGGGCGCCCCTTCCTCGACACCATGGACCAGGCGACGATGGTGGCGCTGGAGGCGCGAGGCTTCGGTCTCGCCCGCGCCTTCGGCACGCCGGACGCGACCAGCAACGCCGCGCTCCACACGCAGAGCGCCGCCTACCGCCAGCTTGCGACCACGGTGACCGCCGACATCCGCTCCCTGCGCGCCGAGATGGAGGCGAGCGGCCGCCGCCTCTACGAGATCACCGACGGCAATGTCGGCCGCGTCTTCGAAACGGCCTGGCTGTCGGCGCCGATGGCGCGCTTCGGGCTGGTCGCGGTGGTGGCACGGCTCGACCGGCACGATTTCGCCGACGAGGGGCGCGGCGCGGCGACCTGTGGCGAGGTCCGCCTGATCTACCGCCTCGGCTACCGGTTCGAACGTGGCGGCCGCCGCTACGCCTCGCGCATGCCGTTCTCGGTCAATGTGGTGCACGATATCCCGAGGCCTCCGGACGGCTGCGCGGGACTTGCCCGCCGTTTCGTCGCCCCGTCGGGGCTCACCGACGCCCGCTCGCGTGCGGCCTGGCTGGCGGAAGGGCCGCTCGCAGCCGCGACCGGCGTGCCACGGCAGGTCGAGATCAATGCGCAGATCGTCCGCTTTCCCTCCGGCCAGGAGACGACCTTCGGTGGCCAGGCGGCCTATCTGATGCGGGTCTTCGGGGTGAGCGGGCAGGGTGGCGCGCTGGTGGAGAAGCCGCTGGAGAATACGCCGGATGTGGCGCGTCTCCGCAGCGACGCGGCGCTGCGCGACGATCTCGTCCGCTTCCTCTCGCAGCGGGCGGGTGATGTGGACCGCGGCGTCGTGCTGGTGCCCGACCGATTCCTCGCGACGAAGGCGATTTCCTACTCGACCTATGGCTCGGCGCGGCTCGCCAACCGCCCCTTCGCGCAGATCTTCGGTCCGGCGGGTGATGTCTTCGCCGGCCTCGCCTATGGCGGCATGACCACGGCCGCGAGCCCGGCCGGCTTCGTCGAGCGGCTCGATGCCGGCACCTGCCAGGGCTGCCACCAGTCCGGCGCCACCGCCGGCTTCCACATCATCGGCGAGGACGATCCGGCGATGTCGCCGGTGAACCGGGTACTCGTCGGCTATTCGCCCCATCTGCAGGCCGAGCGGCCGCGCCGCGCCGCCTATGCCGGGGCGGTCGCGGCCGGGCGGGAACCGAACCGCTATCGGCCGCTGCCGCTCGCGCCCCCGGCCGACTGGAGCGGCGAGGGGATGCCGAGGTTCCGCCCGGCAGGGCTGGGGCAGGCCTGCCTTCCGGCCTCGCAGCAGCGCCACGTCGGCGCCGGCTTCACCTGCGAGGGCCGGGCGACCTGTACCGACCTCGCGGAGAACGCAGCCGTCGGGGTGTCCTACGGCCAGTGTGTCCTCAACGAGCGCCGCGACGAGTTCTCCGGGCAGGCCTGCCTGACCGGGCGGATCACCACGGCCGATGCCGCCCGCCCGTGGCTCGACCGCTTCGCCGTCACCGGCCAGATCAACAGCCGTGCCGCGCGCATCAATGCTCGCGACCACACCTGCCGGCCGCCCGTCGGTGGCGCTCCGGCGGGCCTCGCCTATCGCCAGTGCGACGAGACCGACCGGCGCTTCGCCCGGTTCGCACCGGGGCGCACGCCGCCGAACGAGATCTGCGGCTTTGCCGGCGGGCGTGCCTTCGACATCTGCGTCGCCACCAATGACTTCGCCAATTGCCTTGGTGGATCGATCGTCCGCGGCATGCGCGCCACCTGTTCCGCCGACCGGCTCTGCCGCGAGGACTTCATGTGCCAGGCGCTGCCGGCCGATCTGCCGGAGGTCGGGCGTGTCGCCGGGCTCGGCTACTGCTCTCCGACCTATTTCCTGTTCCAGATGCGCCTAGACGGCCATCCGGACCCGCGTCGGCGCGGCTAGACCACCGCCTGGCGGCTGTCGGAATAGAACTGCCGGCGATAGAGGACCGCGAAGACCGCCGTCGTCGAGATCACGAACACCAGCGGTCCGGCGAACCAGCCGAGATAGCCGAGGGCGAAGAAATAGGCGCGCTGGCCGCGGTTGAAATGGGCGGCGGCGATGGTGTTCATGCGCGCCGCGCGCTCGGCCATGGCCTTTGCCTCGTCGGAGGTGCGCCTCTCCCCCTCCGGTGTCGCGCCGATGAGGATGGCGCAGTAGTTGAACAGCCGGTAGGCCCAGCCGAACTTGAAGAAGGCGTAGACGAAGATCACCATCAGGCCGGCGAGCTTGATTTCCCAGAGCTGCCGGTTGCCGGCGTGGCCGAAGGAGAGCGTCTGAACCACCTCGACGGCGCGGTCGGAGGCGTTCATCAGGCCGAGGCAGGCGCCGACCGCCAGAAGCGAGGTCGAGGCGAAGAAGGACGAACCCTGCTGCAGGGTCATGTTGATCTGGGTGTCGACGATGCGGTTCGGGCGCACCAGCATCTCGTCCATCCAGCGGCGGCGGTATTCGCTCATGATGGCGGTGAGGCCGCGGCTGCGCTTGGCGCTCGCCTCGACGATCCAGGCATAGGCGGCCCAGGCCACGGCGAAATAGCCGAAGGCGAGACCATCGAGGAGGGTGAGGCTGAACATCGCCCATCGGTAGCAAGCCATGTGCGGCTGCGTCGAGTCTCCTGCCATCCGGCGGGAAGCCGGCCTGCGACCTCGGGCGAAACACTCGCCGGCTGTTTGACGGAAGCGGGACCCCGTGTGCATCGTCACCGGCGCTGCGATGGCGCATGTGGCGCCACGAAGGGCATCGGTGGATCATGGAAAGCACTGTCGCCGTCGCCGAAGAGCGGCTGCCGCTCGAGCCGCCGGGGCGGGAGTTTCCCTTCACCCGCGGCGGAGCAGACGCGATTTCCACACAGGGCTGGCTGCTGGTCGTCGCGGGGGTTGCCGCCGGTTTCACGGCGCTGGTCCTGCCCTTGCCCTTCACCGACAACGTCCTGACCGGCTGGCTGCGCGCCCTCCTGTTCGTCGGCCTGCCGCTTCTGGCCTTGAGGACAGCATCGCCCTCCGGCTGGACGGCCATCTTCGCGAAGGTCGGGGCGCGCGAGGTGAAGCTGATGGTCGCCTTTGCGCTGCTCAACATCGTCATTTCGCTGGCGGTCGGGGTCGCAGTCAAAACCTTCGGCACGGTGACGTCGAACGCAGCGATCGCGGATTCCGCACAGCTTGCCGGAGCGCGACTGGCGAACTTCTTTGCCAAGGTCGGAGTGCAACTGCTTGGCGAGGAACTGGTCACGATCCTGCCGTTCCTCGCGATCGTGGCGCTCTGTCGGCAACAGGCCGGGATCGGCCGCAATGCCTCGGTGATCATCGCCTGGCTGGCGTCGGCGGTCGCATTCGGGCTCATCCATCTTCCCACCTACGACTGGAACCTGGTCCAGTGCGTGATCGTGATCGGAAGTGCGCGGCTGGTGCTGACCTGGGCCTATGTCTGGACCAAGAACATCTGGGTCAGCACCGGTGCCCACGTCATCAACGACTGGACGCTCATCGCCGTGACAACCTTCCTCGCGCCTCTCGCGACCGCCGCCTGAACGGACAGGGCGGAAGGACGCGAAGGGTCCGCGGCCCCCGGAATGCCGTGCCCTTGCAGCGTCCCTCGTCTGCCGTCCGATGGGTGGCCGTTCGGCGAGCGCCGGTGCTAGTCTCATGCCCCCAACCGGAGGAACCCATGTCGCAGACGATCACCAAGGGCTACAAGGCCCTGCTGGAGGAGGCCAATGCGGCCATCGAGACGCTGACCGTGGAGGACGCCAAGGCGCTGCACGGCCGCGATGACGTCGTCCTCGTCGATCTGCGGGATCCGCGCGAACTGGAGCGCGACGGCAAGGTGCCCGGCGCCTTCCACTGCCCGCGCGGCATGCTGGAATTCTGGATCGATCCGGAAAGCCCTTACGCCAAGCCGGTGTTCCAGGAGGACAAGAAGTTCGTCTTCTTCTGCGCCGGAGGCCTGCGCTCGGCGCTCGCGGCCAAGACGGCTGTCGACATGGGGCTGAAGCCCGTCGCCCATATCGAGGGCGGCTTCGGTGCCTGGAAGAAGACCGGCGGCCCGGTCGAAGAATGGGTGCCGAAGCACAAGGGCTGACCGATCAGCGCAGCGAATGAGCCGATCACGGCAATTCGCTGGATCGCGGGCCCAACGACCGGCATCGTGACGCGTCCCCGGGAGGCTCGTCATGAAGCTGGTCATCGCCAACAAGGCCTATTCGTCCTGGTCGCTGCGGCCATGGATTCTGATGCGCCATTTCGCCATTCCTTTCGAGGAAGAGGTGATCGCACTCTACAAACCGGATACCGCGGCCCGCATCGGCGGCTATTCCGGGGCGGGCCGTGTTCCCGTCCTCATCGACGGCGAGGCGACGGTCTGGGAAAGCCTTGCCATCATCGAGCATGTTGCCGAGCGTTTTCCGGCGCTGGCGATCTGGCCGCGCGATGCCCTGGCCCGCTCTCATGCACGCTCGGCCGCGACCGAGATGCATGCCGGCTTCACGGCGCTCAGGAGCCGCTGCCCGATGAACATCCGCCGGGCGCCGAAGGCGATTGCCATCGACGAGGCCGTGCAGCGCGACGTCGATCGACTGGTCGTCCTGTGGAACGAGGCGCGCGGGCGCTTCGGCGCAGGCGGACCCTTCCTCTATGGCGCCTTCTCGGCCGCCGATGCCATGTATGCGCCGGTGGTCAACCGGCTCCATGCCTACGCCATCCCGGTTCCGGCGGAGACACGCGCCTACATGGATGCGGTCATGGCCCTGCCGGCCTGGCGCGAGTGGGACGCTGCCGCGCGCGCCGAGCCCTGGCACGAGCCGCGCTACGACGACGTCGCCTGAGCCTCCGCCACATCGCCCGGATGACAGGCCCGGCGGGTCGCGCTAACCAAGGCGGCCCGACCCGTCTGACCGGAGCCGTGACGCCTTGGCCATCCTGAAATCAGCCTTCAACGCCGCCGCCCCCGAGGCGAAAGCCAATGCCGAGGCCTGGCGGGCCCTTGTCGACGATCTCCAGGCGAAACGCGCCGAGGCCGCCCTCGGCGGCAACGAGAAGTCGCGCCAGCGCCACGTCGCCCGCGGCAAGCTTCTGCCGCGCGACCGGGTGATGGGTCTGCTCGATCCCGGATCGCCCTTCCTCGAACTGTCGCAGCTCGCCGCCAATGGCATGTATGGCGAGCCGATCCACGGCGCCGGCGTCATCACCGGCATCGGCCGCGTCGAGGGCCGCGAGGTGATGATCGTCGCCAATGATTCCACCATCAAGGGCGGCACCTACTACCCGATGACGGTGAAAAAGCACCTGAGGGCGCAGGAGATCGCCCTGCAGAACCGGCTTCCCTGCGTCTATCTCGTCGATTCCGGCGGCGCCAACCTGCCGCACCAGACCGAGGTCTTCCCGGACCGCGAGCATTTCGGCCGCATCTTCTACAACCAGGCCAATCATGTCCGCCGCGCGCATTCCGCAGATCGCCGTGGTCATGGGGTCCTGCACGGCGGGCGGCGCCTATGTGCCGGCCATGTCCGATGAGACGATCATCGTGCGCAGACCAGGGCACCATCTTTCTCGGCGGACCGCCGCTGGTGCAGCGCCGCGACCGGCGAGATCGTCTCGGCGGAGGACCTCGGCGGCGCCGATGTCCATGCCCGCCAGTCCGGCGTCGCCGATCACTACGCGGTGGACGACACGCATGCGCTCGCCATCGCGCGCCGCATCGTCGCCAACGTCAACTCGGTCGAAGACCATCGACATCTCGCTGTCGCGAGCCGCGCGAGCCGAAATACGACCCGGCCGAGCTCGAGGCGCTGGTTCCGACCAACCTCAAGACCCAGTACGACATCCGCGAGGTCATCGCCCGGCTGGTGGACGCCTCCGAGTTCGACGAGTTCAAGGCGCTCTACGGCACCACGCTGGTGACGGGGTTTGCGCGCCTCCACGGCATGCCGGTCGGCATCATCGCCAACAACGGCATTCTCTTCTCCGAGAGCGCGCAGAAGGGCGCCCACTTCATCGAGCTGTGCTGCCAGCGCCGCATCCCGCTGCTCTTCCTGCAGAACATCACCGGCTTCATGGTGGGCACAGCAGTTCGAGAGCCGGCGGCATCGCCACGCGACGGCGCCAAGCTGGTCACGGCGGTCGCCTGCGCGCAGGTGCCGAAGATCACGCATCTGGTCGGCGGCTCCTATGGCGCCGGCAATTACGGCATGTGCGGGCGGGCCTATTCGCCGCGATTCCTCTTCACCTGGCCGAATTCGCGCATCTCCGTCATGGGCGGCGAACAGGCGGCGAGCGTGCTGGCGACCGTGAAGCGCGAGAACTTCGAGGCCGAGGGCAAGGACTGGCCGGCGGAGGAGGAAGAGGCCTTCAAGGCGCCGATCCGTGCCAGTTACGAGGCCGAGGGCCATCCGTACCACGCCACTGCGCGGCTGTGGGACGACGGCATCATCCTGCCGTCGGAGACGCGGCGCGTGCTGTCGCTGGCGCTGTCCGCCTGTCTGAATGCGCCGGTTCCGGAGACGAAGTTCGGCGTGTTCAGGATGTGAGGCGCGGCGAACAGCGTCGCGACAGGGAAGGACGATCGACATGACAGGACAACCCGCCGCCCTCGTCACCGGCGGCTCCCGCGGCATCGGCGCGGCCATCGTGCAGAGGCTGCTCGCGCGTGGCCTCGCCGTGGTCATTCTCGACCGCGAGGCGCCGGCCGGGGCCTCGGCCGCGCGTTTCGTCCAGTGCGACCTCACCGACCTCGCGGCGACGCAGGCAGCGCTCGCCCGCATCGCGGAGGAGAACGCCATCCTCTGGCTGGTCAACAATGCCGGCATCGCCGCGCCCGCGACGCTGGAGGAGACCACCATCGAGGACTTCGACCGGGTGGTCGCGATCAACCTGCGCGCCTGCATCCTTGCCGCGCAGGCGGCGCTTCCCGCCATGAAGGCGGCGGGGAAGGGGCGCATCGTCACCATCTCCAGCCGCGCCGCGCTCGGCAAGGAGTTGCGCACCGCCTATTCCGCCACCAAGGCGGGGGTGATCGGCCTCACCCGCACCTGGGCGCTGGAGCTCGCGCCGCACGGCATCACCGTCAACGCCATCGGCCCCGGGCCGATCGAGACGGAGCTGTTCAAGTCCGCCAATCCGCACAATTCTGCCGCGCACCCAGGCGATCATCCGCGGCGTGCCGGTGCAGCGGCTCGGCCAGCCCGAGGACATCGCCCACGCCGCCGACTTCTTCCTGTCGGACGGCGCGAGCTTCGTGACGGGGCAGGTGCTCTATGTCTGCGGCGGCATGACGGTCGGCGTCGCGCCGATCTAGGAGACGACCGGCCAGGCCTTCTGCTCCGGCCGGATCTTTTCCAGCGCCGCGCAGAAGCGGATGACGCCGATGTCGTCGAAGCGGTGGCCGGTGACCTGCACCCCGATGGGGAAGCCGGTCCGGTCGTAGCTCCAGTTGACGCTGGCCGCCGGCTGTTCCGAGAAGTTCTGCGCCACCGTGAAGGGGATGTGGTCGAGGGCGCGGTGCGGGTCGTCTGTCGGCGAATGAGCCTCCGCCGCGTAGTTCACCGGGCAGGTGCAGGGCGAGATGAGGAAGTCGAAAGGCGCGAGCGCCTTCGTCGCCGCCTCGCGCATGGCCTGCACCGCGAGGAAGCCGCTCATCACGTCTTCGCCGGTGAATCTGCGCGCGCGCCAGGTCGCCCATTCGACGATGTAGGGCAGGATCGTCTTCTTCTCGGCGGCCTTGAGCTTCGCCACGTCGCCATAGGAGCGGGCCTCGAAGAAGCGGCAGATGCCGTCGAGCATGGCGTGGGTGAGGTAGCCCTCGACCGGCGTGACGATGGCGCCTTCCGCCGCGAGCGCCTTGGCCGCCGCCTTGACCGCGCGGACGATGGCGGGGTCGGCCGGCAGGCCTGCCTGCATGGCGGTGATGACGCCGACTCTCAGGCCCTTCAGCGACAGGCCGTTCAGTCCCTTCGCGTGGTCGCGACCGTCAGGCGGCAGGCTCGCATAGTCGCGCGGATCGGGGCGGGAGATGACGTTCATCAGCAGCGCGCCATCCTCCACCGTGCGGGTCATCGGGCCGGCGACGCGGCCGAGGAAGGGCGGGTGGATCGGCACGCGGCCATAGGAGGGCTTCAGCCCGAACAGGCCGCAATGGGCCGCTGGCAGGCGGATCGAGCCGCCGATGTCGGTGCCGATATGCAGGGGGCCGTAGCCGGCGGCCGCCGCCGCGCCCGCGCCAGAGGAGGATCCGGCGGGGTTCTTGGCGAGGTCCCATGGGTTGCGGGTGATGCCGTGCAGAGATGAGAGCCCCGAGGACATCATGCCGTAGTCGGGCATGGTGGTCTTGCCGAGGATGACGCAGCCGGCTTCCCGGAGGCGGGCCGGCACCGGCGTGTCCTCCGCCCGCGGGGTCATGTCGGCGATCGGCACGCCGATGGGGGCAGGATCGCCCTTCGTGCCGATGTTCTCCTTCACCGTCACCGGTACGCCGTCGAGCGCCGAGAGTGGCGCGCCCTTGGCCCAGCGCCTCTCGGCGGCCTTCGCCGCCTTCAGCACGGCGTCGGAGGAGACGATGTACATGGCGTTGATGGCGGGTTCTGAGGCCTCGATCCGGGCGAGCACCGCGCGGGTGACCTCGACGGGCGAGAGCTTCTTCGCCCTGAAGGCCTTCGACAGGGCGGCGGCTGAGAGGTCGGCGAGGTCGGTCATGGTCGGCTCCGGAAGGCGTGCCATCCTTGTCCCGCCGCCGCGCGGCCGGCGCAAGCACCGGCGGGGGAAGCGAAGCCATGCGCGCGCGTCTTTCCTTCGGCATGCTGGCATCGGCGCGCGAACAGGCTACATTCGGCGCCCCTCATCCCTGCCAGAGGCCTGCATGCTGTCCTCCGTTCTGATCGCCAACCGCGGCGAGATCGCCGTCCGCGTCATCAAGACGGCGAAGCGTCTGGGCCTCCGGACCATCGCGGTCTATTCGGAAGCCGATGCGGGCGCAATGCACGTGAAGCTCGCGGACGAGGCCTATCCGATCGGCCCGGCGCCGGCGCGCGACAGCTACCTCGTCATCGACAAGATCATCGCCGTCGCGAAGCAGGCCAAGGCCGAGGCGATTCATCCCGGCTACGGCTTCCTGTCCGAGCGCGCCGAGTTCGCCGAGGCCTGCGAGGCGGCCGGCATCGTCTTCGTCGGGCCGCCGGCCTCCGCCATCCGCGCCATGGGCCTCAAGGACGGCGCCAAGGCCCTGATGCAGAAGGCCGGCGTGCCGGTGGTGCCGGGCTATCACGGCGCCATGCAGGAGGCGAAGTTCCTCAAGGAGAAGGCCTACGAGATCGGCTATCCCGTGCTGATCAAGGCGGTCGCCGGCGGCGGCGGCAAGGGCATGAAGCGCGTCGACAAGGCGATGGACTTCGATGAAGCGCTCGCCTCCGCGCAGCGCGAGGCTCAAGGCGCCTTCGGCGATCCGCGGGTGCTGATCGAGAAATACGTGCACTCGCCGCGCCACATCGAGATCCAGGTCTTCGGCGACAGCCACGGCAATGTCGTCCACCTGTTCGAGCGCGACTGCTCGCTGCAGCGCCGCCACCAGAAGGTGATCGAGGAAGCGCCGGCCCCCGGCATGCCCGAGGCCATGCGCGAGGCCATGGGCCGCGCGGCGGTCGAGGCGGCGCGGGCGGTCGGCTATGTTGGCGCCGGCACGGTGGAGTTCATCGCCGACGGCTCGCAGGGACTGCAGCCGGACCGGTTCTGGTTCATGGAGATGAACACCCGCCTGCAGGTGGAGCATCCGGTGACGGAGGCGATCACCGGGCAGGACCTGGTGGAGTGGCAGCTCCGCGTCGCCTCCGGCGAGCGGCTGCCGCTCTTGCAGGAGAACCTTGCCATCCAGGGTCATGCCGTCGAGGCGCGGCTCTATGCCGAGGACCCCGAGAAGGGCTTCCTGCCGTCGACCGGTACGCTCTGGGCGCTAAAGTTCGGCGATGCCGACGGGGTGCGGATCGATACGGGTGTGGAGCAGGGGGCGGAGGTCTCGCCCTACTACGATCCGATGATCGCCAAGGTGATCGCCCACGGCGCGACCCGCGACGAGGCGCTGGACCGGCTCGGCGAGGCCCTGGCCGGCACGGTGGTGGCGGGACCGCGCACCAATGTGACCTTTCTGAAGGCACTGACAGAGGCGGAGGGGTTCCGGGGGGGCGATTTCGACACGGGGTTCATTGATAGGAACGTCGAGGCGCTGGGCGCCGTGCCGCAGCCGATGGACGCCGAGGCGGTGCGGCTCGGCATCCTCAAGCTGGTGGATGCCGACTGGAGCCAGCGCAACTGGCAGGATGGCCGGATCAATAGCGAGAACACCTCGCCTTGGCAGACGGTTGACGGCTTCCAGCTCAGCGGCCCGCGCCGCACGACGCGTCGCTATCTGGTCAATGGCGAGCCGGTCGAGGCCCAACTGACCTGGCCTTCGCCGACACCGGGGCACGGCAACCCCAACGTGGCTGTGCGCCTTGCCGGTGGTGTGTCGCACTTTCTCGACGACTATTTTCCGATCTACCACCTGCCGATGTTCACGCAGACGCCCCACGGGCTCTTCGTCATCCGCAACGGCCGCCAGACCGAGGTGCGCGCCTTCGACCCGCTCGACGTCGACCTCGACCATCTCGATGGCGGCGGGTCGGTGAAGGCGCCGATGCACGGCAAGGTCGTGCAGGTCTTCGTCGAGCCGGGCCAGCAGGTGGCCAAGGGCGACCGCATCGCCGTCCATCGAAGCGATGAAGATGGAGCACACGCTGGTGGCACCCTCCGACGGCACCGTCACCATGGTGGCGGTGCTGGCCGGCGAGCAGGTGGCCGAGGGCGCGCCCGTCGCGTCGATCGAGGCGGCCGAGGCGCAGGCGGCGTGAGCGGGGTGCCTTGCATCGGCCAAGGCCCTGCATCGGCCAAGTGCGTCCTTCGAGGCTCGCCCAGCCGAGATGCCCGTGCATCTCGCGGGCTCGCACCTCAGGATGAGGAGGTGGGTGCATGGCCCCCCTGTTGTTGAGGCGTCGGCGCCGCGCCTTGAATCCGGCCGGTGCAAGTCTCCGTCCTCCTCATCCTGAGGTGCGAGGACCGGGCGATGCGTCAGGCATCGCCCGGAGCCGAGCCTCGAAGGACGCACTTGCCCGCATGCAGGGAGGACGCGCCATGGGGCTTGTCCTCGCCGGTATCCTTCTCTTCCTCGCGACGCCCGCCGCCGCCTGCCAGTGCTACAACTTCTCCCGCGCCGAGATCGTCCAGCGCGCCGACATCGTCTTCGAGGGCACGGTGGCGGTGGTGACGGTGGCGCGCGGCCAGTTGCAGGCGACCATCGACGTGCAGCGCCTCGAAAAGGGGCCGTCCGTCAGCTCGGTCACGCTGCTCACGCCGGCCAGTGCCGCCGCCTGCGGCGTCGCCTTCCAGCCGTTCCAGCGGGTGATCGTGGCGGCGCGGCGCGACGGCAACCTCTGGAGAACAGACCTCTGCATGGCTCTGGCGCTGCGCCCGGCGCCCTTTGTCCCCAACCGTTGAAGCCTCCGGGTCTTGGGGCCCGGCGCCCGGCGCGCTAGGCTCCGGCCATGACCCTCCACCTCATCAAGCTCTGCGTCGGCGCCGATTCCGTCGAGGACCTGCAGCAATGGGTCGACTGGCGGATCAAGAATTTCGGCGAGCAGGTGCACACGACGCGCATGCAGCCGAAGCGCGCCGACGAGATCATCGGCGAGGGGTCGCTCTACTGGGTGATCAAGGGCCAGGTGCTCTGCCGCCAGAAGCTCCTCGGCGTGCGGCCCTTCACCGATGGCGAGGGGATTTCGCGCTGCGACCTCATCCTCGAGCCGGTGATCCACCGGGTGCAGCCGCGCCGCAAGGGGCCGTTCCAGGGCTGGCGCTACCTGGCCGCAGCCGACGCACCGGCGGACCTTGATTCCGGCGCGACCAAGGGCATGCCGCCGGAACTCGCGAAGGAGCTGGCCGAACTCGGCCTGCTCTGAGATCTCGCGTCAGGCCTCATTCTCATCCGGATCGGGCCGCGCCATCCACCAGATGACCAGCATGGCGACCGGAATCCAGGCGATTCCGGCCAGCGCATAGAAGACCGGTTCGCCGATGGGGCCGAAGCGGCGGACGGCATTGTGCATGATCGCCATGACGACGAGCGCATAGAAGGTCACCCAGCCGAGCAGGAGAAAGGTGCCGATGAGTTTGCGGGTGCGTTGACGCATGCGTGATGACCGGTCCAGCTTGCCGCCTTGTCGGGCGATGGGGCAGGGCTATATCTCCGCTCCTACGCTCATCACAAGCTGGAGGATCGCCGCATGCCGGCGACGGCCGACGTTTCGACCCGCCCCGACACCGACCGCATCATCCGCCTCTGGCTGCTGGTCGTCGCCGTGCTGGTCTTCGCGATGGTGGTGGTGGGGGGCGCGACCCGCCTGACGGATTCGGGGCTTTCGATCACCGAATGGAAGCCGGTGACGGGTTCGGTGCCGCCGCTCTCCGCTGCGCAGTGGGCGGAGGAGTTCGCCAAGTACCGGGCGAGCCCGCAATACGACGCGATCAACCGCGGCATGAGCCTTGCCGACTTCCAGTTCATCTACTGGTGGGAGTGGGGTCATCGGTTCCTCGGCCGGCTCACCGGCGCGGCCATGCTGCTGCCCTGGCTCTTCTTCGTGGCGCGCGGCTGGATGTCGGCGCGGCTCGCCGCCGGCACCTTCGCCATCGGCCTGCTGATGGGCCTGCAGGGCTTCGTCGGCTGGATCATGGTGGCCTCCGGCCTGAAGCCCGGCATGGTCTATGTCGCGCCGCTGAAGCTGATGTTCCACCTGTCGCTCGCCTGCCTGATCTTCGCGCTGCTGGTCTGGACGGCGCTCGGGCTCGGGCCGCGCCGCGCGCGCGAGGCGGTCGCCGACCGGGTGCGGTGGGGCGGGATCGCCGTGCTCGCCGTCCTCGCCCTGCAGATCGCCCTCGGCGCGCTGGTGGCCGGCAACAAGGCGGGCATGCGCTTCAACGACTGGCCGCTGATGGACGGGGCGCTTGTGCCGCCCATGGCCGTGCTGTTCGACCGGCCGACGATCGGCGAAGCCTTCATCGACTCGCTGGCGCTGGTGCAGTTCAACCATCGCCTCGTCGCCTACGGGCTGCTGGTGCTGGCGCTCTGGCACATGCTGGCTGCGCGCGGGTCGGCCTACGGCAAGGGGGCGACGGTCCTCTTCGGCCTCGTCACCGCGCAGGCGGTGATCGGCATCGTCACGCTCATGCTGGTGGTGCCGCTCTGGGCGGGGCCCTGCACCAGGGCTTCGCCGTGCTGCTTCTTGGCCATGCGCTGTCGCATGTGCACGGCCTGAGCCGGGCGCCGCGCCTGGCCGAGGCGGGCGTCGGGCGTGCCGTCCCGGCAGAGTAGAACGGCGCCGCAATTGGCATCAGACCATGCCCGGACCGACTCCGGGCATGGCGTCTTCGGGAGTACGAGGCTCAGGCCTTGGCCAGCCGCCGCTTCCAGGTCGGCGATGATGTCTGCGGCATCCTCGATGCCGACCGACAGGCGCACCACCTCGGGGCCGGCGCCGGCGAGCGTCTTCTGCTCGTCGGAGAGCTGCTTGTGGGTCGTCGAGGCCGGGTGGATGATCAGCGAGCGGGTGTCGCCGACATTGGCGAGGTGCGAGAAGAGCTGAACCTCCGACACGAGCTTCACGCCGGCGTCGAAGCCGCCCTTGAGTCCAAAGGTGAAGACCGCGCCGGCGCCCTTGGGAGCATACTTCTTCGCCAGGGCGTGCTGCTTGTCCGAGGGCAGACCGGGATAGGACACCCAGGCCACCTTCGGATGCTTCGACAGGTACTCCGCGACCTTCAGCGCGTTGTCGCAGTGCTGGCGCATGCGCAGCGGCAGCGTCTCGATGCCGGTGAGGATCTGGAAGGCGTTGAAGGGCGAGAGCGCCGGGCCGAGGTCGCGAAGGCCGAGCACGCGGCAGGCGATGGCGAAGGCGAAGTTGCCGAAGGTTTCGGCGAGGACGATGCCGCCATATTCCGGGCGCGGCGCGGTCAGCATGGGATAGCGGCCCGACTTGATCCAGTCGAAGGAGCCGCCGTCGACGATGACGCCGCCGATGGAATTGCCGTGTCCGCCGAGGAACTTGGTGGCCGAGTGGATGATGATGTCGGCGCCGTGCTCGAAGGGCTTGATGAGGTAGGGCGTCGCCAGCGTGTTGTCGACGATCAGCGGGATGCCGTGCTTCTTGGCGATGGCGGCAATGGCGCCGATGTCGGTGATGTTGCCGGCGGGGTTGGCGATGCTCTCGATGAAGATCGCCTTGGTCTTCGGCGTGATGGCGGCCTCGAAGGCGGCGAGGTCGTCCTGGTCGGCCCAGACGACGGTCCAGCCGAAGTTCTTGTAGGAATGGTTGAACTGGTTGATCGAGCCGCCATAGAGCTTGCGCGAGGCCACGAACTCGTCACCGGGCTGCAGCAGCGCGTGCATGACGAGGAACTCGGCCGCATGGCCCGAGGCGACCCCGAGGGCCGCGGTGCCGCCTTCGAGGGATGCGACGCGCTCCTCGAGCACGGCGTTGGTCGGGTTGCCGATGCGGGTGTAGATGTTGCCGAAGGCCTGCAGCCCGAAAAGCGACGCCGCGTGGTCGACGTCGTCGAAGACGAAGGACGTCGTCTGGTAGATGGGCGTGGCGCGGGCGCCGGTCGTCGGGTCCGGCTGGGCTCCGGCATGAACGGCGAGGGTCGAGAAACCGGGAACGCGGTCGGCCATGGGTATCCTCCTGATCGCCGTCGAGCGGCTGATGTCTTTGACGAACGTGGCGTTCGTTTTATCGAACGGTCGCCAGTCGCGTCAAGGAAAGAGAATTCCCGATATCGCTGCCGGGGCAGGGGATCGCCCCTGCCGCGAGCAGGCGGGGCAGAAGCCGTGTTCGCCGATCAGCGCGCCGGCCGACGTCCGTTTCGCGAGACCGTTGTCGTGTCGTGGCGGCGCGGCTTCCGGTTCTCGAACATGTCGGCGGCGGTGAAGATGACGATGGTGGTCAGAGCCACGGCCGTCGCCGTCAGTGCCAGAACGATGAGAAAGGGATAGCCGATCAGGTAGATGAGCAGGCCGACAGCCAGCAGGACATTGCCGAGGAAGTAGTACTTGGCATCGTCATGGCCGGTGACGGCGTCGTCCACCATCCAGCCGAAAACGGGGACCTTGGCGACGAACGGCGGCAGCGGTGCGGTGGCGGAGAGGGTGGTCATGGGGGACTCGCGTCAGGTGATGCAGACCGCCTTCTAGCAGCTGCGGCCCAGTCTTGCAGCGCGGCGTTCAG
This sequence comes from Phreatobacter sp., assembly GCA_965284145.1. Lineage (GTDB taxonomy): Bacteria > Pseudomonadota > Alphaproteobacteria > Rhizobiales > Phreatobacteraceae > Phreatobacter. Next base: position 1,173,669 of record CBDIRH010000002.1, on the reverse strand, counting down.
TCCCTGTCGCCGAAGGTCTGTCTCAAGCCCAGCTTCTGGAACTTGCCGGTCTTCAGCTGCGGCGCGCGCTTGGCGGAGATGGTGCGCGAGTTGACGCCCATCCACGAGATTTCCGAGGACAGGCGCCCGAGCTCGATCTTCGGGCACCGGTCCATGACGACGTTCAGGCCGGCTGCCTCCGCCTCGGCCGCAGCCTCGTCGTTGCGGACGGAGAGCTGCATCCAGACGACCTTGGGCCGGACCGGAAGGGCGAGGGCCTCGTCGACAATGGCGCCGGCGGCCTCCGAGTTGCGGAAGATATCGACCATGTCGATCGGTTCCGGCACCTCGGCAAGGCTGCCATAGACCCGGCAGCCGAGGATCTCCTTGCCCGCTAGGCCGGGATTGATCGGGTGGACGCGGTAGCCGCGGTCGAGGAGGTATTTCAGCACGAAAAAGCTCGGCCGCACCTCGTTGGCCGAAGCGCCGACCATGGCGGCGACCTTCACGGAGGAGAGAATCGAGCGGATATAGTCGTTGGCGTAGGCGTCGTGGTTCACCGGTGCTCCCACTGCGGCTGGCGCTTCTGGAGCGTGGCGTTGATGCCTTCCTCGGCGTCGCGGGCCAGCATGTTCTCCACCATCACGGCGCTCGCATGGGCATAGGCGTCGGGGAGGCTCATCGTCGCCTGCTCGTAGAAGGCGCGCTTGCCGACCTTCACGGTAAGCGAGGACTTGGCGGCGATGCGGGCGGCCAGCGCCTGCGCCTCGCCGAGTTCCTGGCCTGCCGGCACCACGCGGTTGACGAGACCCATGCGGAAGGCCTCGTCGGCAGGAAGGATGTCGCCGAGCAGCAGCATCTCCATGGCGTGCTTCGGTGTGACATTGCGCGAGAGCGCGACCATCGGCGTCGAGCAGAAGAGGCCGATATTGACGCCCGGCGTGCAGAAGCGCGCCTCGCTCGATGCCACCGCGAGGTCGCAGGTGGCGACGAGTTGGCAGCCCGCGGCCGTCGCGAGGCCTTGCACCGCGGCGACGACCGGCTGCGGCAGGGTGACGATCTGCTGCATCATGGTCGCGCAGCGCTTCATGATGTCGGCGAAATAGGCGCGGCCGCGGTCGGGATCGGCACGCCGGGCCGTCATCTCCTTGAGGTTGTGCCCCGAGGAGAAGCACGGCCCGACGGCGGTCAGCACGACCGCCCGGATCGAGCGGTCCTCGGCGATGGCGGCGAAGGTCTGCGAGAGCGCGGCGAGCATCGCCTCCGACAGCGCATTGCGGCTGGTCGGATCGTTGAGCGTCAGCGTCGCCACGCCGCCGGAATCGCTGCGCTCGAGGATGGCGGTGCGGGAGGTGAGGGCCGGTGCGTTCATCGCTATCCGCCTTTCGCAAGAGGGACGGCGCCGAACTTCGCCCGCTATCGTTCGCTTCGCAAGGCGGCCGAACGGCCGCGTCCGGATCTGACGGGTTCCATGTCGAAACACGAGAGGCTTCCGCCGAAACTCAATGCCGCGGAGATGGAGGCGTTCCTCGAACGCGAGTTCCCGCAGGTTTTCGGCTCGGGGAAGATGTTCCACGTCGAGGCGGTCGATCACCGCTTTGCCCGCATGCGCTGCCGCTACGATCCCCGGCAGCTGAGGCCGGGCGGCACCATTTCGGGGCCGACGATGATGACGCTGGCCGATACCGGCCTCTATGTGGCGATCCTCGCCTCGATCGGCCCGGTGGCGCTGGCCGTCACCACCAACCTCAACATCAATTTCCTGCGCAAGCCGGACCAGAAGGACCTCCTCGCCGAATGCCGGCTGGTGAAGCTCGGCAAGCGGCTGGCGGTGGGCGAGGTATCGATCTGGTCGGAAGGGCACGAGGACGAACTGGTGGCGCACGCCACCGGCACCTACTCCATCCCGCCGGAGCGGTGAGGGGGTTCAGCCGGCCGCCTCGAGCCGCTTGCGCAGTTCCGCCTTGGCGATCTTCTCCAGCGTCGAGCGCGGCACGTCATCGACGAGGTGAACCTCCCGTGGCACCTTGAAGTCGGCGAGGGCGGATCGGCAGGCCGCGAGGATCGCGTCGGCCAGACCAGGGGGCGCTCCCGCGACACCGCCCTGCGGAATGACGAAGACCACCGGCACCTCGTCGAGCATCGGGTGCTTCTTCGCGACCACCGCCACCTCGCGCACGCCGGCGACCGGGACGATCACCTGCTCGATTTCCGAGGCCGCGACGTTCTCGCCGCCGACCTTCAGCATGTCCTTGTCGCGATCGGCGAACTTCAGGAAACCGTCCGGGAGCAGCGTGATGCGGTCGCCGGTGATGAAATAGCCGTCCTCGTCGAAGCTGTCGGCCATCGCCTTCTCGTTGAACAGGTATTCCTTGAACAATGTGAGCCCGGGAATGCCGCGGATCCTGAGATGCCCGGTTCCGCCGACCTCGGTCGCCCGACCGTCGTCGTCGATCACGCGGATCTCGTATTCCGGCGCGGCGCGGCCAATGGACATGGGGATGTTCGGCTGATGCAACTCGCCGATGATGCCGTGGGTGATTGTCTCGGTCATGCCCCACCAGCCGATGGTGCGCACGCCGAACCGCGCGTCGATCGGTGGCTGCGACACGGCGCTGCCCCAGAGGCGGAAGGTGTGGGTCTTCGGAATGTCGCGCTCCAGCAGGGCGCGGGTGCAGAAGGGCACCACCGAGGTCCAGGTGCAGCGGTGCTCGGCGGCGATCGCCCAGAAGCGGCTCGCCGAGAAGCGCGGCATGATCACGGCCGTCGCGCCGACCCAGAGGCTTGCCAGGACGGAGTAGGCGAGGGCGTTGGTGTGGAACAGCGGCAGGTGGACGAGGTGGACGTCCTCCGGGCGAAGATCCTCGTGGGCCGCGTTGATCTTCGCGCCCCACAGCGCATTGGCGTGAGTCCACAGCACGGCCTTGGGGCGGGCGGTGGTGCCGGAGGTGTACTGGACGCTGCAGGGCCAGGCGGGATCATGCGGCCGGGACGGGCGGTCGGCGGCATCGGCGAAGAGGGCGTCGAACCGCTCCGCCTTCTCGGGCAAGCGGGCGCCGAGGGCCGGTTCGCCGCTGTCGTTGTCGGTGACCGCGAGCCAGCGCAGGGCCGGGCAGTTGGCCGAGACGAGGTCCGCATAGGCCGGCTGGGTGATGGCGGCGACCGCGCCGCAATGGCCGGCGAAGTAGGCGACCTCGGGCCCCGCCGAGCGGGTGTTGGTGGTGACGGCGATCGCCCCGAGCTCGACGCATGCGTACCAGGCGAGGATCGCCTCCAGGCAGTTGTCGAGGTGAATCAGCACGAACTCGCCGGGCTTCACGCCGCGGCGGGCGAGGCCTGCCGCGAGCGCACCGACCCGCTCGCGAAAGGCGCCGTAGGTCAGGGTGACGGCCGGCCGCTCGAAGGGCGCCCAGACGATGAAGGGATGATCGCGCCGCGTTTCCGCCCGCAGCTTCAGGAGCCAGGGAACGTCGAGCCCGGCGAAGGGGCCGACATGGCCCGGCGGCGTCGCAACCATCGGCATGGCATGTCCTCTCTAGGGTCGTCGCGGGGCGGGTTGGTCCCGCCTCCAGGGTGTGGCCAGCCTGGGGCAGGGCGGGCCGCCGCTCAACTGAGCCGTGCGGCGGATCGCCATGCGCCCGGTGGGTGCCCGATCACCTTGCCGCGACGGTTGCGCTGCGCCCTTTGATTGCCGAGGCTCCGCACCCATCTGTCGGGACGCTCGCCGTCATCCCGACCGGCCGAGGAGCCCCCGATGTCCGATCTCTCCGCCTTCGCCATCACCCGCCGCTGGCCAGCTGCCCATCCCGACCGCATCCAGCTCTATTCGCTGCCGACGCCCAATGGGGTGAAGGTGTCGATCATGCTGGAGGAGACGGGGCTCCCCTATGAGCCCCACACCATCAATATCGGCCAGAACGAGACCTGGACGCCGGAATTCCTTTCGCTCAACCCCAACGGCAAGATCCCGGCGATCATCGATCCCGACGGCCCCGGTGGAAAGCCGCTCGGCCTGTTCGAATCCGGCGCCATCCTTGTCTACCTCGCGGAGAAGACGGGGGAGTTCCTGCCTGCCGATCCCGTCGCCCGGATCGAGACGATCCAGTGGGTCTTCTTCCAGATGGCGGCAGTCGGCCCGATGTTCGGGCAGCTCGGCTTCTTCCACAAGTTCGCGGGCCGGGAGTACGAGGACAAGCGGCCGCTGGAGCGCTACCGCGCCGAGGCCCATCGCCTCATCCGGGTGCTGGAGACGCGGCTTGCCGGCCGCAGCTTCATCATGGGCGACGACTACACCATTGCCGACATCGCGCTCGTCGGCTGGGTGCGCAACCTCATCGGCTTCTACGGGGCGGGCGATCTCGTGGCCTATCACGAGCTGAAGGAGGTTCCGGCCTGGCTTGAGCGGTGCCTCGCGCGGCCGGCTGTGCAGCGGGGACTTGAGATCCCCAAGCGGCCCTGATCGGCCCCGGCCATCGCAAGTGCTTGCAAAATCGGACCAATAATACAGGTATCAAAATACCTATTTTACAAGTCTTTGTTTTGTATGGAAAAATTGGAGTAGCGACGCGTTGACGCGCGGCGCTCTCTCGCCTATAGCCCTCCCGACGCGACGGCCGGCCTGCCGGTCGCCGCTTCCGATTTCCTCTTTTCCGGAAGACACGACCATGAAGACCTATGTGGCGAAGCCCGCCGAGGTCGACAAGAAGTGGGTTCTGATCGACGCGAAGGGCCTGGTTGTCGGCCGCCTCGCGACGATCGTGGCGACGCGCCTGCGCGGCAAGCACAAGGCCACGTATCACCCCCCATGTCGATTGCGGCGACAACGTCATCGTCATCAACGCGGACAAGGTGGTCTTCACCGGCCGCAAGTGGGACCAGAAGGCCTACTACTCACCACACCGGCTACCCGGGTGGCATCAAGGAGCGCGTCGCCAAGACCAGTCCGCGACGGCAAGTTCCCCGAGCGCATCGTCGAGAAGGCCGTGGAGCGCATGATCCCGCGTGGTCCGCTCGGCCGCCGGCAGATGTCGAACCTGCGCGTCTACGGGGGCGACAAGCACCCGCACGAGGCCCAGTCGCCCGTCGTCCTCGACGTCGGCGTGATGAACTCGCAAGAACGTGAGGGCCTGACCATGGCTGACGACCGTTTCGTCTCTCGAGGGCCTGGAGCAGCCGCTCAAGCCGGCGGCCGCTGCACGCCCCCGCGCGCATGTCCAGAAGCTCGACAAGCAGGGCCGCGCCTATGCCACCGGCAAGCGCAAGGACGCGGTCGCCCGCGTCTGGGTGAAGCCCGGCTCCGGCAAGATCACCGTCAACGACCGCGACGCTCGAGGTCTACTTCGCCCGTCCGGTTCTGCGCATGCTGCTGCAGCAGCCGCTGGTCCTCGTCGGCCGCGATACGGCCAGTACGACGTCAACGTCACGGTCGCCGGCGGCGGGCTGTCGGGCCAGGCCGGCGCGGTGCGCCACGGCATTTCCAAGGCTCTGACCTATTACGAGCCGGAACTGCGCGGCGCGCTGAAGAAGGAAGGCTTCCTCACCCGCGACAGCCGCGTGGTCGAGCGCAAGAAGTACGGCAAGGCCAAGGCCCGCCGGTCCTTCCAGTTCTCGAAGCGCTGATCCGCTTCACAGTTTTCGACATGGAAAAGCCGGGCCCTGCGCCCGGCTTTTTCGTTGATGAAGGCGATGGCCGCGCCATCAGCGCTTCGGCACGAGCTTGTCGTGGGCGGGCGCCGTGGTGCCGTCCTCGGTCGCAGTGAAATGTGCCTCGCGAAGGCCCTTCACGCCTGTTCCGTCGCGCTTCGACGCCTCTTCTGCCTGCGTTCCGTCGCCGTCCTTGTTGATCCAGTGCTGGCTGACGATGGTGGTGCCGGGCTCGTTGGTTGTCGTCTTTTCGGTCCGGGTGTGGATCGTCTTCTCGGCCATGATCGTCTCTCCTGCGGGGCTGTCTTCGAGAACCCCGGCAGGAGGGGAGGGTTCCCCCGAGCCGCCTATCGGGCCGGGGTGGCAACCCACCAGGTATTGCCGCAGGCGTCCCGGAACCCGCCGCGCCGGTCGCCGTCGCCCTTCGCGCCCGGGGCCTCCACGGGCGACGCGCCGAGCGACAGAGCCTTCGCATAGGTCGCATCGACATCGGCGACATAGACATGCAGCCAGACGGGGAAGGCCGGATAGTCCGCCGTCGCCTCGGCGATCATCAGGCTGCTTTCGCCGATCAGGAGCGAGGCGTGCATCAGGCTGCCGTCGTCGCGATCAAGGCTCATCACGGTGCGGGCGCCGAACACTGCGGTGAGGAAGCCGGCGAGGTCCCGTGCGCCTTTCGCCATGATGTAGGGGGCGAGAGTGGAGTGGTCGGCGGGCAGATGGGCTGGGCGGGTCATGGCTTTCTCCTCACGGTCTGAATGCCGCCGCACCGATGCGGGTTCCCTCATCAGCGGCTCTAGACACCTGGCACCCTCCCATGATGCGCTCCGTATCATGGCCGGAGGCTTTCCGGACGGGATCACATCGTGCCGATCGCCTTTCCGCGTTGAACTGCTCCCGGCCAACCACTAGCCTTCGCCACCACCTGCATGGGAGTGCCGGCCGTGCGCCAGGGCTTTTTCGCGACGACCTTTGTGATGCTGGCGAGCCTTGCTGGGGCGTCGGCACAGACATTGTCGGTGACGGGCATCGCCGAGAGACCGCAGGTCGTGACCGCGGCGGCCGTCGAGGCGCTCGGCACGAGTGAGATCACCCACAACCGGGAGATTTCCGGAGCGTCTGGCACCGAACGTCTGTCCATCGTCTATCGCGGCGTGGAACTGCCCAAACTGCTTGAGGCGCAGGGTATCGCGACGCTCGACCGCCTGGGGCTTCGCGCCGCGACCATCACCGTCGTCGCCCGCGACGGTTATCGCGCCTCATTTTCGTGGGGCGAGCTGTTCAACTCGCCAGCGGGGGCGCGCGTGCTGGTGATCCTCGGAGAGAATGGTCGGCCGAATCCCGCTCGCGAGGGCACCTTCAGCCTGCGCGCCTTTTCCGACCTGCGTCCTGGCCCGCGTCATGTCCGTGACGTCGCCGAGATCCGGGTCGAGCTTCCCCGGTAGTCCCCCCTCTGACGCTCCCGGAACTTGCATGAGCATCGACGTCACGCCCGTCCCTCAACCCGTCCGCGACGCCGCCTACAACAATGGTCAGGCGGTGCCGAGCTGGGTCGAGAAATTCGCGGACTGGACAGCCGAGTCGGCCGCCATCCGCGCGCGGTTCGCCGCGACCATGGATCTGCCGTACGGCGCCGGCGAACGGCAGAGGACCGACCTCTATCCGGGGCGCGATCCGCGTGCGCCTTGCCTCGTCTATTTCCACGGCGGCTACTGGATGCGCAATTCGCGCGAGATGTTCGCCGTCCTCGGGGAGGGCGTCGCCGCTCATGGCTGGTCGGTCGCCATGCCCGGCTACACGCTGGCGCCGGAGGCGACGCTGGCGGAGATCGTCGGCGAATGCAGTGCCGCCCTCGACTGGCTCGCGGTCAACCGGGCGAGGCATGGTATCGAAGGCCCGCTGATCGTCTCGGGCTGGTCGGCCGGCGGGCACCTCGCAGCCATGGCGCTCAGCCACGATGCGGTGGCGGCGGGCCTTGCCATCTCCGGCATCTTCGAACTGGCGCCGCTTGCAGACACCTATCTCGACGAGAAGCTGTCGCTCAGCCGTGCGGAGATCGCCGACCTCTCGCCGCTCCGCCGCCCGCCGGTGATGAAGCCGCTCGCCATCACCTATGGCGAGGCGGAACTGCCGGCGCTCGTCGCCAATTCCCACGCCTTCCACGCGGCAAGGCTACGGACCGGCGCGGCGGGACCGCTGATCCCGGTCGCAGGTGCCGACCATTTCTCCATTCTCGACACGATGCGCAGTGCCGATGGCGCCCTGACGCGGGCGCTCCTCGACATCGCCCGCTAGCTGCCGATCCGCCCGCCGCCCTTGCGGGTGATGGCGACGACCGAGGGACGGGGTGGCATGCCCGGCGCGAAGTCCGGCCAGCGCGTCAGCGGCTGCTCGAACGTCGAGCCGCGCCCCTCGCCGGGATGCTGGATGGCGACGAAGAAGGTTTCACCGTCCGGCGTGAACTCCGGCCCGCAGAGCTCGGCGCCGAAGGGGCACTTGTAGAAGAGCTTTGAGGTGCCGCGCGCCTCGCCCTCCGTCTCCATGGCCCAGACGCCGTCGTTGCGCCCGGTCGTGGCCGGACTGTTGCCATCCGTCGAGATCCACAGCCGTCCATCGGCATCGATGGCGCAGTTGTCCGGCATGCCGAACCAGCCGTCCCGCGATGTGCGGGTGTTGAAGGTGGCGCCGACGGCCGCCACGGCAGGGTCGCCGCAGCGCACGAGGATGTCCCATGCGAAGCGCGAGGCGGTGTGGTCGCGGTTGTCGGGAAGCATCTCGATGATGTGGCCGAAGCGGTTGTCGGCGCGCGGATTGGCCGGGTCGACCTCGTCCTCCTTGCGGCGGCTGTTGTTGGTCAGCATGACGTAGACCCTGTCGGTCTTCGGGTTCGCTTCGATGTCCTCCGGCCTGTCCATGCGCGTGGCGCCCAGGAGGTCGGCGGCGCGGCGGGCCTCGATCACCACGTCGGCCTGGGAGTGGAAGCCGTTTGCGGGCGTCAGCGGTCCCGTGCCGAAGACCAGTGGCAGCCAGTCGCCGGTGCCGTCGGCATTGTAGCGCGCGACGGAGAGCGTTCCGGCATCGAGCAGGTCGGCATCGCGCGGCCCGGTCACCGGTCACGCGCCCTTCGCGTGACGAAGCGTGTAGACGTGGTCGAAGCGCTCGTCGTCGCCGGAATAGAGGACGTAGCGGCCGTCGCGCGCCGTGATGCCGGCGGCACCCTCGTGCTTGAAGCGACCGAGGGCGGTGCGCTTCTTCGGCGTCGAAGTCGGGTCGAAGGGATCGATCTCGACGACCCATCCGAAGCGATTGGCCTCGTTCGGCTCCTTCTCGAGGCTAAAGCGGTCGGCGTAGTCGCCCCAGTTCAACCAGCGGCCGGGAATGCCCATGCGGCGGTAGTTCGCCGCCTCGGGATGGCCCTCCGGCAGGCGGCCGGAGAAGTAGCCGTTGACGTTCTCCTCGCAGGTCAGCCAGGTGCCCCAGGGGGTGCGGCCGCCGGCGCAGTTGTTGAGCATGCCGAGAACTCGCCGGCCGGTCGGGTCGCTGTTTGTCTGCATGCGGGGATGGCCCGCCGCCGGGCCGGTGATCGCCATCGGCGTCTCGGCGGTGATGCGGCGGGCGTAGCGCGAACCGGTGACGACGGACCAGCGATCGCCGTCGCGGCGCACCTCCAGAACGCTGCCGCCATGGGCCATCATCTCGACCGCGGCGATCTCGGCTGTCATCGCGGCGAAGGCCTTGTCGCGACCGAGTGGGCCACCCGCATCCTGGCGGCCGAGGCCGGGGAACATCAGTTCCTCGTTGGTATATTCGTGATTGACGCAAAGAAGACCGTGGCGCGACCCGTCGACGGCGCCGGGCAGGGGGAAATAGCCGAGATAATCGTTGTTGTAGCCGAACTGGCGGGACTGTCCCGCGGCGGTCTGCGCCTTCGGGTCGAAGGCGGGGGCGTCGGCCAGGACCGGGTCGCCCCAGCGGATCAGGACATCGGCGCTGTAGCCCTCGGCCACTTCGGCCCGGTCTGTGGGCACCGACGACAGTTCAGCAAAGCCGAAGGAGGGCGTGGGATTGGCGGCCGCCTGCGCTCCGGCGGTCCGGGCGGCGAGCGAGGCGGGACCCAGCGCTGCGGTGATGGCGCCGACGCCGAGAAGCCCCTTCATCAGGCCACGGCGATCGTAGCGGAGAGCGATGATGTCGCCGATGGTCGGGTTTTCCGGTGCGCTGGTCCCGGCGTCTTCGGCAAGCTCTGCAGCCTGCGAGCGATTGACGGGGTCGAAGGCATGGTCGGCGTCGTTCAGCGGATCGGACATGGCGGGCTCCTCGCGGATGAGAGGCTAGACGGGAGCCTGTGCCGGCGACAATCCGATGACAGGCCGGATGCACCACTCCTTTGCGACAAAAATGCCACAACCTCGGCTGTTCTGCCGTCCTCCGCTGCATGACCTCCTGATTGGCCGCGGGCGAAAGGCCTCGTTTACGGAGGCGCGCCTATCGTGCCGGTCAAGGGCCAGGATGGCCGAAGGGTGCGGAGTGGCGTGATGGACCGCGTATTGGGACTGGTCACCGTCGAAGCCGACATGGCGAAGCTGATGCGAGCGGCGGAGCGCGCCGGGCTGGCTCTCGGCTGCATCGATCCGGAGGAAACGAGCCTCGTGCTTCCCGGAGACGTCAAGGATCCCGAATGGACGCTCGGCCGCATTGGCGCCTGGGCCGTGACCGTGACGCTGGCGGCTGCTTTTCTGGTGCTCTGAAGGGCAGGCCCTTCGAGGCGTCGCCAAAGGATCGACAGCCCGATCGGGTGAACCCTCGTGAGTGACCTTCCGGTGGCATGGGCAACGCCGTCCAACGGCGATGATGCGAAGCCTAGAGACTTCGACCTTCCCTTGCGTTATGAGCGGCTATTGCTTCTTTCAACCCGCCGGCGCACCGGAACGAGTAGGCCGCAGTGACACCCATTCCGACGCGCGCGTCGCAGAAGGATTCAGGACGACCACTCGGCCGCCTCCCGGATGCCCTCATCGCCATGGGTCTTGTCCTGGCGTTCGCCGGTTTGGCGGCCCTGGCCGGGTGGTTGATGCTCGTGGCCATCGCCCAGGACCGCATCGCCGCGGTCGGCCGCGCGGTACTCGGTCACATGGCTGCCATCGACGAGGAGGCGTCGAGGACGCTCGATCTCTTCAACCGGCAGCCTGCGGCGTTCTGCTCGGCGCCAGAGCTGGAACAGTTGCGCGAGCAGGTGTTTCGAACCCGGTTCGTCAAGGACATCGGCCGCATCCGCGACGGGGCCCTCCGCTGTTCCGGAACCCTCCAGTTGCTCGCATCTCCGGCGGCGATCTCGCCACCCGATCTCATATCCCGGCAGGGAGCGGCCATTCTCGCCGCGGAGCCCCTGCTGGTCGCCCGCAACAGTCGCGCTCCCATCATCCATCGTGGCGAGACCAACGTCGTCCTGGATCCTGACGCGCTCGCCGACGAGATGTTGATCGGCATCGACTTCATCGCGGGCTATCTCGGCGGCGACGACCGCTTCGTCCGCCTGTTCGGCAGGTCGACCGGTCTCGACGCGGCCTCGCTCATCGCCGGCCAGCCGCTCGACCGCCACGGTACGCTGTTCCATCCGATCTGCGATTCCGACCGCGCGATCTGCGTCGCGACCTCCATCTCCAAGGCGGAGGTGCTCAGGCTGTACTGGCCGATCATGGCCGCTATTGGCCTCCTCGGTGGCGTCATCGGCCTGGGGACCGGACTCCTGGTCGCCCAGAGGATGCGGACGCGGCTGTCTCTTCCCGAGGAGCTGAAGCGCGCCATTGCCCGCGGCGGGTTCGACGTCGTCTACCAGCCGATCGTCCGGCTCGGCGACCGTTCGGTTGTGGGGGCCGAAGCGCTGATCCGCTGGCGTGACGAGCGGGGCGATCCGGTTCCCCCCTCGGTCTTCATCCCCGTTGCAGAGGATGCCGGCCTTATTGGTCAGATCACGCTCTTCATGCTGCGACGGGTGATGCAGGAGCTTGCCTCGATCATCCGCAGCAACCCGGATTTCCGGGTGAGCATCAACATCTCCGCCAATGACCTCGACGACCCGTCCTTCTTCGAGACGCTCGCCGACATGCTGGAGCGGACCCAGATTCCCGCGCGCTGCATCATTCTTGAACTGACCGAGCACGCCGCCGCGCGGCGCGACCAGGCCGTCAACGGCACGAAACTGCTGCGAGCGCGCGGACACCGGGTCTACATCGACGATTTCGGCACCGGGTTCTCGAACCTCTCCTACTTGAACGAACTCTCCATTGATGCGCTGAAGGTCGACAGGAGCTTCACCGAGACCATCGGTGGCAGCCGCCCGGGCTCGCCGGTTCTTCCGCAGATCCTCGACATGGCCAAAGCCCTGAAGATCGACCTTGTGGTCGAGGGTATCGAGACCGAAGAGCAGGCACAGTGGTTTGCGGTACGGTCCGTGGCCTATGGGCAGGGCTGGCTTTTCCACCGCCCCATGGACGTGCAGGCGCTGAGGGCACTCGTCGATGAGCAGCACAGGGCGAGTGGCCCGGGTGAGGCCGGCGCGTCGGCCTGATGCGGTCGACGGGAGATCCCGGCCGGCTGAACGGCCGGGTTGACGGCCGCCCCCGGGCCCAACGAACCTAGCCGCCATCTGATCTCGTTACGTGCGGAAGGGTGCTGGAATGGTCGAGGCGGTGCATGTCGCGCCGGGCGATGCGCTCGGCGACCACTCGGCCTATCTGGCTCCGGGCCGGCTGATCGACAGCGACCATCCGGCGATCCGCGCGCGGGCGGAAACCGTCGTGGCGGGCGCCGCCGACGACCGTGAAAGGGCGGTCCGGCTCTTCTACCATGTGCGCGACGGCTGGCGGTACGACCCCTTCAACTTCCGCCTGACGCCTCAGCACCACACCGCGAGCACCGTGCTCGGCGTCGACTACGGCTACTGCATCACCAAGGCGGTGCTGCTGTCGGCGCTCGCCCGCGCCGTCGGCATTCCCTCCGCCATCGGCCTCGCCGACGTCACCAACCACCTGACGTCGGAGAAGCTGACGCGGCAGATGGGCGGCAGCACGCTCTTCGTCGATCACGGCTTCTCGGTCCTGAAGATCGAAGGGGCCTGGGTGAAGGCGGCGCCGGCCTTCAACATCGAACTCTGCGACCGTTTCGGCGTGGCGCCGACCGAGTTCGATGGCACCGGCGACGCCATCCTCCAGGAGTTCGACGCCCGAGGCCGCCGGCATATGGAGTATCTGCGTCACCATGGCTCGTGGTCGGACCTGCCCTTCGACAAGGTCGAGCGCGACTTCCACGAGGCCTATGCGGGCTCTGATCTGATCAAGGCGGCGAAGGCGGAGGGGCAGGGGGGCGCGACTGCTGCTCCGGCCGACGATCCGTTCGGGCGCGCCGTGTAGGCCAGGTGATCCAGGACACCACCGCTGGCGGCTGATCGCCCTGCTCCCAGAGGGGCGGCGAACTACGTCGTCCGTCGCCGTGGCGCCGCCCGCCGGGTTGATCGCAGTTCGCCGACGGCGGCCTGCATCAGCTTGCGGAACGACGGGCACTCCAGGTGGCTCGGGGCCGGGCAAACGGCCGCGTGCCGGAGACTGTTCCTCATGGCCATCAGACGCCTGATTGTACCGTCGATCTGATCTGCCTTGGCCCGCAGCACAGCCTTGTCGATCCTCGGCGCTCCGCCCGGCATGAACATCGCCATGATCTCGTCGAGGGTGAAGCCGGCGGCGCGACCAAGTGCGATCAAGGAGAGCCGCTCCAGCACTTCAGGGTCATAAAGACGGCGCAGGCCTGCCCGCCCGGTGGAGCGGATGAGACCCTTCTCCTCGTAGAATCGCAGCGTCGACGCCGGCAATCCGGACCTCCGGGCAACCTCGCCAATATCCATCGAAGGCCTCTTGACCTCAAGTTGACTTGAACTTGTAGGGTGCCGCTCGAAGCCCTGTTGGTCAACGCCTTGTGGAGGTCGGGAATGAGGCAGTCGTTGGAAATTGTCTGGCAGATCGCGTTTGTCGGAGCCGGCGCCACGCTGATCACGGATCTGTGGATGCTGATTCTCAAGGGTCTCGGCATGCCGGCGATGAACTTCCGCATGCTGGGGCGATGGGTCGGGCATCTGGCGCGCGGTCGAGTCCTGCATCGGCCATCGCCGCATCGCCGCATATCGCCGGCGAGACGGTGATCGGCTGGGTGGCTCACTACGCCGTCGGAATTGTCTTTGCTGTGCTGTTGCTGCTGCTGGTCGGCAACGATTGGCTCTCCGCGCCCCGGTTGGTGCCCGCCATGCTCTTCGGTGCCGCGACGCTGGCCGCACCATTCCTGCTGATGCAGCCGGCGATGGGCGCGGGTTTCGCCTCTCTGCGAACTGCCACCCCGGTCCGCAACATCATCAAGAGCAGCGTGACCCATCTCGTCTTCGGCGTTGGACTTTTCCTCGCCGCAAGCCTGCTTGCGCGCATCTCCGCGTGAGCTGCCTGCCGGCCGCTGCCGTGGTGCCGCTGCCGGAATCTGCGCCGCCCCCTCTCATGGCGGCGTCTTCAACCAAGATCTGACCCCTGAAAGGAGTAATCCATGTTCCCTCGTCGCTTCGAACCTGTTCTCTTCGGTTTCGTCCTGTCCGGCCTGATGTCCCTGCTCGTGTCCGGCATTTCGACGCTGATGAGCGTCGGCCCCGTGCCGGTCTTCCTGCAGCTCTGGCTCCGGGCCTGGCTGACGGCCTGGCCCGTGGCCTTTCCTGTGGTTCTTTTCGTCGCTCCGGTCGCGCGGCGACTGGTTCAGCGGCTGGTCGTCCCGACCTGATCGGGAGGGCCAGGCGAGCTTCCTGCCGAAAAAAAAACGGGCGCCCGAGGGCGCCCGTTGGGAAGGTGACCGCGGCTGTAAGCCTGCGGCATGGAGGAAGCCTGGAAACAGTCTTCTCCGGCATGCACCGGCGTGGCCGGCGCGGGGCAGGGCGGGCACGAGGCCCGCCCGACCGGATCAGACCGAGTAGTACATGTCGTACTCGACCGGGTGCGGCGTCATCTCGAAGCGCATCACCTCGGTCATCTTCAGCTCGATGTAGCTGTCGATGAAGTCGTCGTTGAAGACGCCACCGGCCTTGAGGAAGGCGCGGTCCTTGTCGAGGTTCTGGAGAGCCTCGCGCAGCGAGCCGCAGACGGTCGGGATCTTCTTCAGTTCCTTCGCCGGCAGGTCATAGAGATCCTTGTCCATGGCCGAGCCCGGATCGATCTTGTTGGTGATGCCGTCGATGCCGGCCATCAGCATGGCCGCGAACGCCAGATAGGGGTTGGCGGTCGGGTCGGGGAAGCGGACCTCGACGCGCTTGGCCTTCGGGTTGGCCGTCCACGGAATACGGCAGGAAGCCGAGCGGTTGCGGGCCGAGTAGGCCAGCAGCACCGGCGCCTCATAGCCCGGGACCAGACGCTTGTAGGAGTTGGTCGAGGGGTTGGTGAAGGCGTTCAGGGCCTTGGCGTGCTTGATGATGCCGCCGATGTACCAGAGGCACTCCTGGCTGAGGTCGGCATACTTGTTGCCGGCGAACAGCGGCTTGCCGCCCTTCCAGATCGACTGGTGCACGTGCATGCCCGAGCCGTTGTCGCCGAAGACCGGCTTCGGCATGAAGGTGGCGGTCTTGCCGTAGATGTTGGCGACCTGATGGATGCAGTACTTGTAGATCTGCATCTGGTCGGCCATGTGCGTCAGCGTGTCGAACTTCATGCCGAGCTCGTGCTGGGCGGAAGCGACCTCGTGGTGATGCTTCTCGACCTTCACGCCCATCTTGGCCATGGAGGCGAGCATCTCGCCGCGCATGTCCTGCAGGCTGTCGATCGGCGGAACCGGGAAGTAGCCGCCCTTGATGCGGACGCGGTGGCCGAGGTTGCCGCCCTCGTAGTCGGTGTAGGAGTTGGTCGGCAGCTCCGACGAATCCACCTTGAAGCCGGTGTGGTAGGGCTCGGCGGCGAACTTGACGTCGTCGAAGACGAAGAACTCGGCCTCGGGGCCGACGAAGATGGTGTCACCGATCTTGGTCGACTTCAGATAGGCCTCGGCCTTCTTGGCGATGCCGCGCGGATCGCGGTTGTAGGGCTCGCCGGTCGACGGCTCGAGAATGTCGCAGACGATCGACAGCGTCGTCTCGGCGAAGAACGGGTCGATCTGGGCGGTCGAGGGGTCCAGCATGAGGAGCATGTCGGACTCATTGATCGCCTTCCACCCGGCGATCGAGGAGCCGTCGAACATCGTGCCCTCGGCGAAGATTTCCTCGTCGATCATGGTGATGTCGAAGGTGACGTGCTGCCACTTGCCGCGCGGGTCGGTGAAGCGGAGATCGACGTACTTCACGTCGTTCTCCTTGATCATTTTCAGGACATCCTTGGCAGTCGTCATTGTGCTTCCTCTTGGTTTGCACGTTGGCATGCGGCGGAGGTCGTCCGCCGAATTCGTATCAGATGGCGTCGAGGCCCGATTCACCCGTGCGGATGCGGATGGCTTCCTCGATGGTGGAGACGAAGATCTTGCCGTCGCCGATGCGGCCTGTCTGCGCGGCGCGGCGGATGGCATCGATCGCCTTCTCCACCATGTCGTCCGGCATGACGATCTCGATCTTCACCTTGGGAAGGAAGTCCACGACATATTCGGCGCCGCGGTAGAGCTCCGTATGCCCCTTCTGGCGGCCGAAACCCTTCGCCTCGGTGACGGTGATGCCCTGGAGGCCGACCTCCTGGAGCGCCTCCTTCACCTCATCGAGCTTGAATGGCTTGATGATCGCCTCGATCTTCTTCATCCCGGTCCTGCTCCTGTGATCCGGTCAGCGGCATTGGCGGCCGAGTTCCCGGACCGCTTCGCGGGCTAGCAGGAGGCGTGCCAGAACCGACCAGCTGCAACTTCTGCTGCATTTGCAAGGGGAAAGCGGTAGGGGAAGGGCAAGGCGCGCCCGGTGAGACAACGCAAGAGATGAAATACAAGGCAAAATGCCTATCAAATAGGCATCCTCGTTCGACGCTGTGGGCGCCGGCCAGACAGACACCTGCGTTGCTGCATAGTTTGTGTGCATTTCGGTCGATTTCCGGACCGCCCACCCTGCTTGCGAGGTTTGCATGACCGCCGCCGATGCCGCGCTGCTTGACCCATCCGAGATGGGCGAGGCCGATCGGTTGACCATCGCCGCCGGCACCAGCGGGCAAGTCCTCATGGAAAGGGCCGGACTGGCCATCGCCGATGCCGCCTGCTCGCTGCTGCCGGCAGGGGGGGCTGTGGCCGTGCTTTGCGGTCCGGGCAACAACGGCGGCGACGGCTACGTGGCGGCACGCATCCTCAGGGACCGGGGCATTCCCGTGATGGTCGCCGCCGATGTCCCGCCGGACGGCCGCGCCGCGGATGCGGTGGCCGCGGCGGCCGCCTGGGGCGATGATGTGGTGCCTCTCGCGCAATGGGCAGCCGGACGGCCATCGGTGGTCATCGACGCGCTCTATGGCGCGGGCCTGTCCCGTGACATCGGGGGTGGCGAGGCTGCGGCTGTTGCCGCGCTCAATGCTTCCGGCTGCATCGTGGTGGCCGCCGACATTCCCTCGGGAATCGACGGCGCGACAGGGACCATCCGCGGCGTTGCGGTGAGGGCGCACGAGACGGTGACCTTCTTCCGTCGCAAGCCCGGCCACCTCCTCCTGCCCGGTCGGAGTCATTGCGGCGAAGTCAGGGTCGCCGACATCGGCATTGCAAGCGCGGTTCTCGATATGATCGGTCCCCGCACCTTCGCCAACGGACCCGACCTCTGGGGCGGCGTGTTTCCGTTGCCAAGGGCCGAGGGGCACAAATACAGCCGCGGCCACGCCATCGTCGTGTCGGGAACGATGACGCGGACAGGCGCGGCGCGCCTCGCGGCGCGCGGGGCGCTGAGGGCAGGGGCAGGGCTTGTCACCCTCGCCTCGCCGCCGGAGGCCCTGGCGGTCAATGCCGCGCATCTCACCGCCATCATGCTCGAGCGCATGGAAGGGCCTTCGGGCCTCGCCGCGATCCTCGCCGACCGCCGGCGCAACGCCGTCTGCCTCGGCCCGGCGCTCGGGACAGGTGAGGCGACGCGCGCCCTCGTCGCCGAGGCGCTCGCCAGTGGGGCCGCCAGCGTGATCGACGCCGACGGATTGACCGCGTTCGTCGAGAACGCCGCTGCGCTCTTCGCCGGCATCCGAGTCTGGCCGGATCGCCCTGTGGTGCTGACGCCCCATGCCGGCGAGTTCGCGCGTCTGTTCGGCCCGGCGGAGGGGTCGAAGCTCGACGCCGCCCGCAAAGCTGCGGACCGCTGCGGGGCCGTCGTGATCCTGAAGGGGGCGGATACGGTGGTCGCGGCGCCCGACGGCCGTGCCTCCATCGCCGCCAATGCGCCGCCCTGGCTCGCCACGGCAGGTTCCGGCGACGTCCTGGCGGGGTTCGTGACAGGCCTCCTGGCCCAGGGCATGCCGGCCTTCGAGGCTGCAAGCGCCGCGGTCTGGCTGCATGGCGAGGCCGGGCAGGCCGCAGGCATCGGCCTCATCGCCGAGGACCTGCCCGAGGCGTTGCGGCCCGTCCTGTCGCGTCTCCTGCTCGATATCTCAAGGCCCCGCCGCGACGAGGCCGACGACGAGGAGGATATCGCGGGAGGCGACTGAAGCTCGCCCCCTCCCGGGTGGTGGAGCCGGCATGTCACCTCTGCCTGTGGGTGGGCGAAGGCCTCTGCCAAGCGTCGGATCCCTGACATGAAGAAAAGTCGCCGATGGATCCGCCGAAATGCCTTGCACCCGTCGCGGCATGCGCGGGCGGTTCGGCGCCGCGTTTCAGCCGACCTCGTAGGCGACAGCGACCGGCCCGCTTTCGACGTTGATGGGCTGGCTCGTGACCATGAACCGCCCGGCCTGCTCGGCGACGAAGGCAAGGCGCACGGTCATTCCCGGCGCCACCAGGACCGTGTCGAGGAAATAGGGTTTCCAGCCGTCGTCCATGCCGTCGAGGAGCCGCGCCGCCTGTCCCTGCAGGTGGACGGCGTGGAGCGCCGGTGAATCGTTGCGGATCGTCGCCATGACGACGTTGCCGGGCCGGGCGCGGAAGGCAGATGTCGCGGTGAGGGCGCGGTCGCCACGACCGGCGAGGGTCGGGGCCTCCGCCGTGCCGCCAATCGGCCAGTCCCAGCGCATCGCCCGGCGGAAGTCCATGGCCTGGGGCAGCGGATTGGCGGACAGGGGCTGCGGAGCGGGAAGCGGCGCGTCGCGCGGCGGCGGGCCGCCGATCCCGACCTGATCGACCAGGGCCGTACCGCCGAACCGTGCCACCTGGAGAGGAACAGCGGGGCCGGCGCCGGTCACGTCCCAGAGGATCTCCGCCCGCTGCCCGGGCCCCAGAACGATCTGCCCGGCATCGAGGCGGAAGGGTTCGCAGGGCTGGCTGTCGAGGGCGACCAGGGTCAGGATCTGGTCGGGCAGGGCGAGGCGGAGCACGCGGCTGGCGGTGCCGTTGGCGACGCGGAGCCAGACGCGCTCGTTCGGTCTGGCGCTCCAGTCGAGCGCGGTGCGCCCGTTGGCAAGAAGCGGTGAGGCAATGCCGCCCGGCGCCTCCGACAGCAGCAGCGTCAATTCGCGGTCGTGGACAGGCGGTGCGGTATCGTCGACGAGCAGCAGGCCTGCGAGGCCCCGCTGCAACTGGCTCTCACCGCCAGCGAGGTGCGGCCTGTAGAGGAAGGTGCCGGCGTCGCGGGAGGCTACCGTCAGGCGTGCCGATTGTGTGGGCGACACGAGCGAGGGCGCGGCACCGATGCCCTGCCTCATGCCGTGCCAGTGAAGCTGCGTCGGCTCGCCGAGGTCGTTCTGGAAGTCGAGCGTCAGCGGCTCGCCACGCCGTGTGCGCAGGACAGGGCCGGGCAATTGGCCATCATAGCCGAGGAACGGCGTCGCCGGGCCGTCCGGACCGGTGAGCCGCGTCTCGCCGCTTGCGGCCGTCAGTCGCAGCGAGGCCTGCTGGCTCAGTGCCGGCCCGCACCATGCGGCCGCCGCGAGCCCGGGGGCGGTCAGGAGCAGGCTTCGGCGCAGGCGATCGACGGAAGGGGGCATGAAGGGCTTTCGAGGCATCGGCCGCCGGCGTGGTAGATGTGCCGTTTCGGGATGGCATGAATGTTGTCGGAAGTGCGTCTCCCTATCCCGATTGGAGGCACTCCATGGCGAAACTAGCAGTGATCTGTACCGGTGGTCTCGTCGCAGCCGGATATTTCGGTCTCATTCCCCACAGCCAGGCGAGTGTTGCGCTGGGGGCTGCGGCGGGAACCGTGCTGATGGTCTGGATCGGCCTGTTCGCGCGGGTCTGAGCCCCGGAAGGCTGCGCAAGTCCCCGCATTTTCTTGATGCAATCGCCGGGGGGCGATGCTATGAGGCCGCGCCCGGCGGGTGACTTGCATCCGAAGGGTCGAGAAGCTATTTCGAGCGGCCCTCGGCGGGCGTGGTGGAATTGGTAGACACGCGGGATTTAGGTTCCCGTGGCGAAAGTCGTGGGGGTTCAAGTCCCTCCGCCCGCACCAAACTGCCGGCCGCGCCGTTCACGAACACGAAAGAAACCAAGCCATGCAGGTCACCGCCACCCTGTCCGAAGGTCTCAAGCGCGAATTCCGCGTGGTGGTGCCGGTGACCGACCTCGCCGCTCGGGCCGACGCCCGCCTCGACGACCTGAAGGGCCGCGTCAACATCAACGGCTTCCGTCCCGGCAAGGTGCCGATGCACCACCTGAAGAAGCTCTATGGCAAGGCCGTGCTGGCCGAGACGATCGAGGCGCTGGTCGGCGAGACCAACCAGAAGATCGTCGAGGAGAACGGCTTCAAGCTGGCGCAGGAGCCCTCGGTGAAGCTGCCCGAGGCCGAGGCCGAGGCGAAGGCCGTGTTCGATGGCACCGCCGACCTCGACTACACGGTGGCCTTCGAGGTGCTGCCGACCATCCAGCTCGCCGATTTCAAGGGCATCAAGGTCGAGAAGCCGGTGGTCGAGCCGGCCGAGGCCGACATCCAGTCCATGCTGGAGACGATGGCCAAGCAGAACCGTCCGTTCGAGGCCAAGGCCGAGGGCGCGGCTGCCGAGAGCGGTGACCGCCTGACCATTTCCTTCGTCGGCACGATCGACGGCGACAAGTTCGAGGGTGGCTCGGCCGAGGACATCCAGCTGGAGCTCGGCTCCAACTCCTTCATCCCCGGCTTCGAGGACCAGCTCGTCGGCGTCAAGGCCGGCGACGAGAAGGTGGTCAAGGTCAAGTTCCCGACGAACTACATGGCCGAGAAGCTGGCCGGCAAGGACGCCGAGTTCGCCGTCACGGTGAAGTCGATCGAGAAGCCGGGCGAGCGCGCCATTGACGACGAGTTCGCCAAGATGGTCGGCTTCGAGGACCTCGGGAAGCTGAAGGCCGCCGTCTCCGACCGCCTCAAGAGCGAGTACGCGAGCGCCTCCCGCCGCAAGGTGAAGCGCGCGCTGCTCGACGCGCTCGACGAGAAGCATTCCTTCGATCTGCCGCAGACCCTGGTCGACCAGGAGTTCGAGAGCGTCTGGCGCCAGGTCAGTCAGGACCTTGAGTCCCGCGGCAAGACCTTCACCGACGAGGAGACGACCGAGGAGAAGGCGCGCGAGGAATATCGCGCGATCGCCGAGCGTCGCGTGCGCCTCGGCCTCGTCCTTGCGGAAATCGGCGAGAAGGCCCAGATCAAGGTGAGCGACGAGGAAGTGTCGCGCGCCGTCGTCGAGCGGGCGCGCCAGTTCCCCGGCCAGGAGCAGCAGGTCTGGGACTACTATCGCAAGACCCCCCAGGCGCTCGCCTCGCTCCGCGCCCCGATCTTCGAGGAGAAGGTCGTGGACTACATCCTCGAACTCGCCGACGTCACCGAGAAGACCGTCTCGAAGGACGACCTCTTCAAGGACAATGAGGACGAGGAAGCCGCCTGAATGGGGCCGCGACCGGACAATTCCTGACGAGGGAAGGGCCGCCGCTGGCGGCCTTTCGCTTTTTCGAGCGCCGTTCACCCCGCATGCGCATTGCCGTTAGGATGTCGTCAAAGAGATTCGGGGAATGCTCTGCCCGACTCGCGACCCCAAAGGACCGAAGACGATGAGAGACCCGCACGACACGCTGATGAACTATCTGGTCCCGATGGTGGTCGAGCAGACCAATCGCGGCGAGCGTTCCTACGACATCTACTCGCGCCTCCTGAAGGAGCGCATCATCTTCCTGTCGGGCCCGGTCGAGGACGGCATGGCGACGCTGATCGTCGCCCAGCTCCTGTTCCTCGAGGCGGAAAACCCGAAGAAGGAGATCTACGATGTACATCAACTCGCCGGGCGGCGTCGTCACGTCGGGCATGGCGATCTACGACACCATGCAGTTCATCAAGCCGGCCGTCTCGACGCTGTGCATCGGCCAGGCCGCCTCGATGGGCTCGCTGCTGCTGACCGCCGGCGCCAAGGGCCAGCGCTTTGCCCTGCCGCACTCGCGCATCATGGTGCACCAGCCCTCGGGCGGCTATCGCGGCCAGGTGACCGACATCCTGATCCAGCACGGCGTGGTCGTGACGATGGACGGCGCCTCAACGAGATCTACGTCAAGCACACCGGCCGGACGCTGAAGGAGATCGAGGAGGCCCTCGAGCGCGACAATTTCATGTCGGCGCAGAAGGCGCAGGAATTCGGCCTGATCGACAAGGTGATCGAGGAGCGGGCCGAGGAATCCGAGCCCGCCAAGGCCTGATCGCGGGCGGCACAATGGAGCCTGGGGTGTCGCTTTTGGGACACCTCAGGCGGCCCGCCGCTTGCATAGACTGATCCACGATCACGTGCGGTTCGTTATGAACTTCGTGTGACAAAATAGCATTAATCCTTTCTTGATCCGGTGTGGCGCACCATGTTTGGCTAATCGGCCAGAGTGCGCCTCGCGGTCGAGACACCGAGGGACCTCCCGAGGTCTCGCGTCAGACGAGCCGGATCCTGAAGGGTGCGGGTCGCGTTGGAGAGAGATGATGAGCAAGGCCGGCAGCGACGCGAAGAACACCCTCTACTGTTCCTTCTGCGGCAAGAGCCAGCATGAGGTCCGCAAGCTGATCGCCGGGCCGACGGTGTTCATCTGCGACGAATGCGTCGAACTCTGCATGGACATCATCCGCGAGGAGTCGAAGTCCTCGCTGGTCAAGTCCAAGGATGGCGTGCCGACCCCGAAGGAGATCTGCAAGGTCCTCGACGACTACGTGATCGGCCAGTTCCATGCCAAGCGCGTGCTCTCGGTCGCGGTCCACAACCACTACAAGCGGCTCAATCACGCCAGCAAGCACAACGACGTCGAGCTGTCGAAGTCGAACATCCTGCTGATCGGCCCGACCGGTTCCGGCAAGACGCTGCTCGCGCAGACCCTCGCCCGCATCCTCGACGTGCCCTTCACGATGGCCGACGCGACGACGCTGACGGAAGCCGGCTATGTCGGCGAGGACGTCGAGAACATCATCCTGAAGCTGCTGCAGGCCTCCGACTACAACGTCGAGCGGGCCCAGCGCGGCATCGTCTACATCGACGAGATCGACAAGATTTCGCCGCAAGTCGGACAACCCGTCGATCACCCGCGACGTGTCGGGCGAGGGCGTGCAGCAGGCGCTTCTGAAGATCATGGAAGGCACTGTCGCCTCCGTGCCGCCGCAGGGCGGGCGCAAGCATCCCCAGCAGGAGTTCCTGCAGGTCGACACCTCAAACATCCTGTTCATCTGCGGCGGCGCCTTCGCCGGCCTCGAGAAGATCATCTCGACCAAGGGGCAGGGGACCTCGATCGGCTTCAGTGCCACGGTCCGTGCGCCGGAAGAGCGCCGCACCGGCGAGATCTTCCGCGAGGTCGAGCCGGAGGACCTGCTGAAGTACGGCCTCATCCCGGAGTTCGTCGGCCGCCTTCCGGTGCTGGCGACGCTCGAGGATCTCGACGAGGCCGCCCTCACCAAGATCCTCACCGAGCCGAAGAACGCGCTGGTCAAGCAGTACCAGCGGCTGTTCGAGATGGAGAATGTCGATCTGACCTTCCACGAGGACGCCCTCGGCGCGATCTCGCGCAAGGCCATCGAGCGCAAGACCGGTGCCCGCGGCCTGAGGTCGATCATGGAGGGCATCCTGCTCGACACCATGTACGACCTGCCCGGCCTGGAAGGCGTCGAGGAGGTGGTCATCTCCGACGAGGTGGTTCAGGGCAAGGCCCGGCCGCTCTACATCTATGCCGAGAAGGAGAAGGCGCAGAGCGCCTGATTCCCTTCGTTTCACCGACGGAACTTCATTGCGACGGGCGGTCCTCAGGGGCCGCCCGTTCACGTTTCCACAAGGTGAAGGCCGGCCGGGAGTGGCATTTCCGCCGCCCCGCCGGGAGACTGTCGTTCCCGACCTTTCGCCGCCTTGACACCTGCGGGGTCGGTCTCCACCTAATGATGACCGACAGACCCCCGGGCAGGGATTTGTGCCCGAGGTCGGCCAAGCGCCTCGAGACCCCGAGGGAGCCGCAGAGCTTCCAGGCCAGCCTCAATCCCGCCGCCGTCCCCGCGCGACAAAAGCGTATTTTCGCGTCACCCTAGCCAGGAATCATCCGAGCGCCGCCGTCGGCGCGGGCCCATCCGGGCCGCATCGCGGCGTGTCGAGGAAAGGACGAGTGAATCATGAGCGAGACCAAGAAGCGTCCGCCCCTCAACCCCGGCGAGGTGAAGACCTTCCCGGTCCTGCCGCTGCGCGACATCGTGGTGTTCCCCCACATGATCGTGCCGCTCTTCGTCGGCCGCGAGAAGTCGATTCGCGCCCTCGAGGAGGTCATGCGCGCCGAGACGCATATCCTGCTGGCCACGCAGATGAAGGCGCAGGACGATGATCCCGAGCCGGATTCGATCTACGAGATCGGCACGCTGGCCTCGGTCCTGCAGCTTCTCAAGCTGCCCGACGGCACCGTCAAGGTGCTGGTCGAGGGTGTGTCTCGCGCCAAGATCGGCCCCTATTCGGGCCGCGAGGAGTACTATGAGGCGGAGGCGACCACCGTCGCCGACGAGATCGCCGACAAGGTGCAGGTCCAGGCGCTCGCCCGCTCGGTGGTCACCGAGTTCGAGGGCTATGTGAAGCTGAACAAGAAGGTCTCGCCCGAGATCGTCTCGGTGGTCAGCCAGATCGACGAGCCCTCCAAGCTCGCCGACACGGTCGCCTCGCACCTGGCGGTGAAGATTTCCGACAAGCAGGCGGTGCTGGAGACGATCGACGTCGCCAAGCGCCTGGAGAAGGCGCTCGGCCTGATGGAGAGCGAGATCTCCGTGCTGCAGGTCGAGAAGAAGATCCGGACCCGCGTCAAGCGGCAGATGGAGAAGACCCAGCGCGAGTACTACCTCAACGAGCAGATGAAGGCGATCCAGAAGGAACTCGGCGACGAGGACGGTCGGGACGAACTCGTCGAGCTCGAGGACAAGATCAAGCGCACCAAGCTGTCGAAGGAGGCCCGCGACAAGGCCAACCACGAGCTGAAGAAGCTCCGGCAGATGTCGCCGATGTCGGCCGAGGCCACCGTCGTCAGGAACTACCTCGACTGGATGCTGTCCCTGCCGTGGGGCAAGAAGTCCAAGATCAAGAAGGACCTGCCGGGTGCGCAGGCGATCCTCGATGCCGATCACTTTGGTCTCGACAAGGTCAAGGACCGTATCGTCGAGTACCTCGCCGTGCAGCAGCGCGCCAACAAGCTGACGGGCCCGATCCTCTGCCTCGTCGGTCCGCCCGGCGTCGGCAAGACCTCGCTCGGCAAGTCGATCGCCAAGGCGACGGGGCGCGAGTTCGTGCGCATCTCGCTCGGCGGCGTGCGTGACGAGGCCGAGATTCGCGGTCACCGGCGGACCTATATCGGTTCGATGCCCGGCAAGATCATCCAGTCGATGAAGAAGGCCAAGACGGCGAACCCGCTGTTCCTGCTCGACGAGATCGACAAGATGGGCCAGGACTTCCGCGGCGATCCGTCGGCGGCCCTGCTGGAGGTCCTCGACCCCGAGCAGAACGCGACGTTCAACGATCACTATCTGGAGGTCGATTTCGACCTCTCGAACGTGATGTTCGTCACCACGGCGAACACGCTGAACATTCCGCCGGCGTTGCTCGACCGCATGGAGACCATCCGGATCGCCGGCTACACCGAGGACGAGAAGCGCGAGATCGCCAAGAAGCACCTGATCCCCAACGCCATCGCCAAGCATGGCCTGACGGAGAAGGACTGGTCGATCTCCGACGAGGCGCTGATGACGGTCGTGCGCCGCTACACGCGCGAGGCCGGCGTCCGCAACCTCGAGCGTGAGATGTCCAACCTCGTCCGCAAGGGCGTGAAGGATCTGACGCTGACCAAGAAGAAGAGCATCAAGGTCACCCCGAAGGTGGTCGAGGAGTATCTCGGCGTGCCGCGCTATCGCTACGGCATGGCGGAGACCGAGGATCAGGTTGGCGCCGTCACCGGCCTTGCCTGGACCGAGGTCGGCGGCGAGCTGCTCACGATCGAAGCCGTGATGATGCCCGGCAAGGGCCGCATGACGGTGACGGGCAACCTCAAGGACGTGATGAAGGAATCGATCTCGGCGGCGGCTTCCTATGTCCGCTCCCGGTCGCTCGCTTTCGGCATCAAGCCGCCGCTCTTCGACAAGCGCGACGTCCACGTCCACGTTCCCGAGGGGGCAACCCCGAAGGACGGCCCGTCGGCAGGCATCGCCATGGCCACCGCCATCATCTCGGTGATGACGGGCATTCCGATCCGCAAGGACATCGCCATGACCGGCGAGGTCACGCTGCGCGGCCGGGTCCTGCCCATCGGCGGCCTCAAGGAGAAGCTGCTCGCGGCGCTGCGCGGCGGGCTGAAGATGGTCCTCATCCCCGAGGAGAACGCCAAGGATCTGGCCGAGATCCCGGACAACGTGAAGAACGGGCTGGAGATCATCCCGGTCTCGCGGATGGACGAGGTCGTGAAGTACGCCCTGATCCGCCAGCCCGAGCCTGTGGAGTGGGACGAGGAGGCCGAGCCGATCGCCGCGCGCAAGCCGGGCGAGGAGGATGCGGCCGGCGTCGTGGCGCACTGACCGCAGCCACCCTTCGACAAAACTGGAGCCCCGGGCGTCGTGCCCGGGGTTTTCTGTTGAAAGGCACCGAAATCGTCCACATGAACGGCAGAAATCCAGCATTTTCCTTGCTTTTGCGGGCGTCGCGCGGCAAAGGGGACGCCCGTCGGCAACGGAATCATGCATTCCCGGATCGGCGCAAACTGAAGGAGAACAGCCCGTGACCAAGAACGAACTGATCGCCGCGGTCGCCGAAGCGGCGAGCCTCACCAAGGCGCAGGCGGGTGCAGCAGTGGATGCGACCTTCGATGCCATCACCGCCACGCTCAAGGCCGGCGGCGATGTGAAGCTGGTCGGCTTCGGCGCCTTCTCGGTGTCCAAGCGTGCCGCCCGTCAGGGCCGCGACCCGCGCACCGGCAAGCCTGTCGAGATCAAGGCCTCGAAGGCCCCGAAGTTTTCGGCCGGCAAGGGCCTGAAGGATGCCGTGAACTCCTGATCACGCGGGCATCCTCGCCATCGAAACGCCGTCGGGCATGGTCCCGGCGGCGTTTCCGTTT
This sequence comes from Phreatobacter sp., assembly GCA_965284145.1. Lineage (GTDB taxonomy): Bacteria > Pseudomonadota > Alphaproteobacteria > Rhizobiales > Phreatobacteraceae > Phreatobacter. The sequence continues at coordinate 1,146,414 of CBDIRH010000002.1, read as the reverse complement.
CCGTGATGGCCGAGCCGGCACCGCGGCTCTTGCCCGGCGGGCAGGGGCGGTCTACATGGCGGGAACGTCTTTTCCGGGCGGTTAGCTCAGTTGGTAGAGCGCCTGCTTTACACGCAGGATGTCGGCGGTTCGAGCCCGTCACTGCCCACCATTCCCCGCATGTTCTGACGATTTCTCCCGCTTGGGGCAGGGGCGCCGCGCCGTTCTGTCCCGCGATCCTGCAATCCCTGATCCGCTGAATTGGCGGATGCCGCCCGGCGGCGCTGTGCTAATCGGCAGGGCCCGCCGCCGGCGGTGCGATAGCCTGACATCAGGGGGTGTTGACGTGTCGAGCTGGCTGGCGGAAGTCCGAAGCGGTTGCGCCCAGCTGTCTCCCGCCGTCTTCCCCTATCGTCGCTTCGCCTTCGCCCTCGTCCTCGGGGTCATCGGTGGAGCGCTCTTCTACTGGCTGCGCCTGCCACTCCCCTGGATGCTGGGGGCGATGACCTTCTGCACCGCTGCGGCCCTGTGGCGCGCGCCTGTCGCCGCGCCGGGGGTGATCCGCTCGCCGATGTCGGCGATCATCGGGGTGATGCTCGGCTCGGGCTTCTCGCCGAGCATCGTCTACCAGATCCCGCAATGGCTCGTGCCCCTCGCCGGACTCGTCATGTTCATGCTGGCCTGCGGGTTCAGCGTCGTCTGGTATTACCGGCGGATCGGCGGCTACGACTGGGTGACGGCCTTCTTCTCCGGCATGCCCGGCGGCCTCGTCGAGATGGTGATCTATGGAGAGGAGCGGGGAGGCGACGCGCGCATCATCGCGCTGGTCCATTCCGCCCGCATCCTTATGGTGGTGATGACCTTGCCCTTCATCATCCAGTTCAGCCAGGGCATCCGCCTCGACCGGCCGACGACGGGCATCTCCATCGTCGATGCGCCGCTGGTCGCCGAGGTCTGGCTCATCGTCTGCGGCTTTGCCGGCGCGTTCCTCGGCCATGTGCTGAGGCTTCCGGCCAAGACTTTGCTTGGCTGCATGATCGTCAGCGCCGCCGTCCACATATCCGGCATTTCGGATTTCAAGCCGCCCTTCGAGATCGTCAATGCGGCCCAGCTCGTCCTCGGCGTCGCCATCGGCTGCCGTTTCGCGGGCACGGCAAGCCAGGTGGTGTGGCGGGTGCTGGCGCTGTCGGTCGGCTCGACCGCAATCCTGCTGTTCTGGATGACGCTGTTCGCCGTGGCCGTGTCGCACCTTTCGGGCTTCTCGGCTGTGACGCTGATCCTCGCCTATTCGCCAGGCGGGCTCACCGAGATGGCGCTCATCGCCGTCGCGCTCCATGCGGAGGTGGCCTTCGTCGCCGCCTTTCACATTATCCGTGTCTTCCTCACCATGATCGCCGCGCCGCTGACCTTCCGCTGGCTGGGTGGTGCAGCCAGGGCAGGCGGTTCGCCGCCCCCCTGAATGCGAAAGGCCCGGTTCCTCGCGGGTCCCGGGCCTTCGGTCTCGGTCGGGTCGCTGGCGATCAGGCCGCGCGGACCTCGGTGAGGAAGGTTTCCACGGACCGCGACAGGGTGGTGGCCTGCTCGGACAGGCTCTGGGCCGCCGACAGCACCTCCGACGCCGAGGCGTTGGTCTGCGACGATGCGGTGGTCACGCCGGTGATGTTGTCGACGACGCGGGCGGTGCCGGTCGCCGCGGCCTGCACGTTCTGCGAGATCTCGCCGGTCGCCGAGCGCTGCTGCTCGATCGCGGCCGCCACGGCCGAGGCATAGCTCGCCACCTCCTGCATCGTGCCGGCGATCGCCTCGATGGAGGCGACAGCCGTCGTCGTCTCCTGCTGGACGGCGGTGATCTGCGCAGCGATCTCTTCGGTGGCCTTGGCGGTCTGGCCGGCCAGCGACTTCACCTCGGAGGCGACGACAGCAAAGCCACGCCCCGCCTCGCCGGCGCGCGCGGCTTCGATCGTCGCGTTCAGCGCCAGCAGGTTGGTCTGTTCGGCGATGGCGCGGATGAGGTTCAGCACTTCGCCGATGCGGCCGGCGGCCTCCGCCAGGGTTTTAACCCGGCGGTTCGCGCCCTCGGCCTCGGTGCTGGCGCGCTCGACCACGGCATTCGTCTGGCCGATCTGATTGGCGATCTCGTTGATGGAGGCCGAAAGCTCCTCGGAGGCGGCAGCCACCGACTGGACATTGGCCGAGGCCTGGCGGGAGGCGCCCGAGGCATCCTCGGCCTGGCCGGAGGCCTCGGCGGCGATGCCGGTCAGGTTGCGGGCGGTGTCCTCCATGCGGCCGGCATTCTTGCCGACGCCGTCGAGGACCGTGCCGATGGTCTCGGAGAAGTCGCGGACCAGCTGGTCGATCTTCGCCTGGCGGGCGTGACGCGCGCGCGCTCCGCCTCGGTTTCCGTCTCGAGGCGCGCGCGCTCCACCGCATTGTCGCGGAACACCTCGACGGAGCGCGCCATGTCGCCGATCTCGTCGCGGCGGTCCGTGGAGGGAACGGAACGGGCATGGTCGCCGCCGGCGAGGGCGGTCATCGTGTCGTTCAACTCGCGGATGGGCTTGCCGAGATGGCGGGTCAGAAGCGTGGCGATGCCGATGCCCGCCACCGCGACAGCGAGCAGGACCGCCATCAGTGTCAGCATGGCCGTGTTGCGGGCGCCGACGAAGGCCGCCGTGTCGATGGCGACCTCGAGCGTGCCGATGGGCTGGCCGGAGTAGTTGTTCAGGGGGCCGGCGAGGACTGCGACCGGATGGCCGCCGATGGTGCCGGCGCGCCAGGCGGTCGTCTGCCGCATCGCCGTCTGGTGGACCGGCAGCTCGAGCAGGGTCTTCTCGGCGAAGGTCGCGCCGAGGGAGTTCACTTTGCCGTCCTGGATGAGGTGCATGGCGATGTCGACCTTGAAGCGGCGCTTCAGGTCGTTGAGGAACGGCACGCCAAGGGCGGCGCCGACGTCGGTGACGCCGATGATCTGGCCATTCGAACGCACCGGGACGACGGAGAAGATCGACACGTTGTCACGGCCGGGCTCGATGCCGGTGACCGGGTTTCCGCTGGAGACGGCGGCGCGGATGGTGATGCGGCGGGAGAGGACGTTGTCGCCGAAGGCCTGGGGCGCGTGCACGCGCGCGAAGGCGGTACCGTCGGCGCGCTGGAAGCTGATGAGGCCGAGGCCGAGCGCCTTCAGCGGCTCGCCGAGCTCACGGGTCGCGGCAAGCAGGGCGGCGCGGTCGTCCTTGACGAAGGCGTCGACGACCCGCGGGTCGTTGGCGATGGAGCGGGCGGCTGCGGCGGCGCGCTGGCCCTGGTCGGCCATGGCGGCGACGACGGCCTCATAGCGCTGCGTCAGGGCCGATTCGATGGCCTGGTCGCTCAGGGCGTCCTGTTGCCAGTAGCCGGCAATGCCGACGGCACCTGCCGCGACCAGCGCGGTGACCGTGACCGAAGCCATGAGCTTGGCGCCGATGGTGCGCAGTTGGAGGATGCTGCGGAGAGCCATTGCGTTGTCCACCCGTTATCCGGCGCATTGGCGCGCCTTGTCCCATGCTCATTGCACGCGATGGTGGTTAAGAAAGGCTCAAGTCGCCCGTCGGAACGCATGTCGCGGACGCAGGCTCCCCATGCAGGAGAGCCGAAGCGGGCCGGCGCCGGAGACGCGTCGATGCGCAGTCGTGAAGGCTCCTCAGCAATTCGCCTTGACAGGCCCCGGAGCCTCCCTTAAGTCCCGCCACCTCGACCGGCGCACGTCAAGCGCGCCGAGCAACGCGCGGGCGTAGCTCAGTTGGTTAGAGTGCCGGCCTGTCACGCCGGAGGTCGCGGGTTCGAGTCCCGTCGCCCGCGCCATTTTCCCCAGAACAACACGTTCCCCTCGGGGGTCCCCGGGCCGCTTGCGGAGAATCACGGCACGCTCCGGATTCCGGTTGTTCGCGCCCCGAATCGACCACTCTTCGTCCTTCGTCGGGAGGCACCCGGCACGCCCCCGCGGATTCTCATAACGTTTCCAGAGAAACCGACTCCTCAAGCCCGGCCCGCGGCTTGCACCGCAACAGGGGAGGGAGTAAGGCACAGGTCGAAACCGGCTTCCGGGGCTCGTCACTCCCTTCGCCGGCCAAGCAGGAGGGCCTCCGATGCAGGCTGCGACGACCGCGCTGCTCAACGACTATCTGCCGCTGGTCATCTTCATCGCGCTGGCCGGCGTCATCGGTGCCGCCCTGCTCGTCGCCCCCTTCATCGTCGCGTTTTCCCGGCCGGATACCGAGAAGCTTTCGGCCTACGAGTGCGGGTTCAACGCCTTCGACGACGCCCGCATGAAGTTCGACGTGCGGTTCTATCTCGTCGCCATTCTCTTCATCATCTTCGACCTCGAGGTCGCCTTCCTGTTTCCCTGGGCGGTGGCGTTCAAGGAGGTCGGGCTGTTCGGCTTCTGGTCCATGATGGCCTTCCTCGCCGTGTTGACGATCGGTTTCGTCTACGAGTGGAAGAAGGGCGCCCTGGAGTGGAATTGAGGTTCTGATCATGGCCACCGCCATCGACCGCGGCGATCCCCTCGTCGCACCGGCCCCCAAGGGTCTTGTAGGCGCAGACGGCAGGCCGCTTGGTGCCGGCGATTCCTTCTTCACGGGAATCAACAACGAGCTCGCCGACAAGGGCTTCATCGTCACGGCGACCGACGATCTCATCAACTGGGCGCGCACGGGCTCCCTGATGTGGATGACCTTCGGCCTCGCCTGCTGCGCGGTCGAGATGATGCAGCTTTCCATGCCGCGCTACGACGTCGAGCGTTTCGGCTTCGCGCCGCGCGCCTCGCCGCGCCAGTCGGACGTGATGATCGTCGCCGGCACGCTGACCAACAAGATGGCTCCGGCCCTGCGCAAGGTCTACGACCAGATGCCGGAGCCGCGCTACGTCATCTCCATGGGCTCCTGCGCCAATGGCGGCGGCTACTACCACTATTCCTATGCGGTGGTGCGCGGCTGCGATCGCGTGGTGCCCGTCGACGTCTATGTGCCAGGCTGCCCCCCGACCGCCGAGGCCCTGCTCTACGGCGTTCTGCTGCTGCAGAAGAAGATTCGCCGTACCGGCACGATCGAGCGGTGAGGGGGCGTCATGACGACTGAAGCTGTATCTCCGCCCGAGGTCGCGGTCTCGCCTCTCGAGGCGCTTGGCGCGTCGCTCGTCGCGGCCCTTCCCGGCGCGGTGACATCGTTCAAGGTCGCGTACGGCGAGCTGACGCTCGAGGCCGAGGCCGCGGCGATCATCCGCGTGCTGACGCACCTGCGCGACGACGCGGGCTGCCTGTTCCGCAACATCATCGACATCTGCGGCGTCGACTATCCGGGACGGACGAAGCGCTTCGACGTCGTCTATCACCTGATGTCGCCGAAGTTTAACCGCCGCATCCGCATCAAGGTGCAGACCGACGAGACGACGCCGGTGGCCGTCGGCCACCGACGTGTTCCCCGGCGCCCTCTGGTTCGAGCGCGAGACCTACGACCTCTATGGCGTGCTGTTCACCGGCCACCCGGACCTGCGCCGTCTCCTGACGGACTACGGCTTCGACGGCCATCCGCTGCGCAAGGACTTCCCGACGTCGGGCTTCGTCGAGGTGCGCTACGACGACGAGGTCAAGCGCGTCGTCTACGAGCCGGTGCGCCTGGCGCAGGAGTTCCGGCAGTTCGATTTCCTCTCGCCTTGGGAAGGCACGGACTACGTGCTGCCGGGCGACGAAAAAGCCAAGGCGAACTGAGCATGGCTGAAGCCTGAAATCCGCAACTTCACCTTCAACTGGGGCCCGCAGCATCCGGCGGCCCACGGCGTGCTGCGTCTCGTCATGGAGCTCGACGGCGAGGTCGTCGAGCGCTGTCGATCCGCATATCGGCCTGCTGCATCGCGGCACCGAGAAGCTGATCGAGACCAAGACCTATCTGCAGGCGATGCCCTATTTCGACCGGCTCGACTATGTCGCGCCGATGAACCAGGAGCACGCCTTCTGCCTCGCCGCCGAGCGGATGCTCGGCATCGAGGTGCCGAAGCGCGGCCAGCTCATCCGCGTCCTCTACTGCGAAATCGGCCGCATCCTCTCGCACCTTCTCAACGTCACCACGCAGGCGATGGACGTCGGCGCTCTTACCCCGCCGCTGTGGGGATTCGAGGAGCGCGAGAAGCTGATGATCTTCTACGAGCGCGCCTCGGGCTCGCGCATGCACGCGGCCTATTTCCGCGTCGGCGGCGTCCACCAGGACCTCCCGCCCGCGCTGATCGACGACATCGAGGCCTGGTGCGACCCGTTCCTCAAGGTCGTCGACGACCTCGACGCCCTGCTGACCCCGAACCGCATCTTCAAGCAGCGCAACGTCGACATCGGCGTCGTGACGCTGGACGAGTGCTGGGCCTGGGGCTTCTCGGGCGTGATGGTGCGCGGTTCCGGCGCGCCATGGGACCTCAGGAAGTCGCAGCCCTACGAGTGCTATGCCGAGCTCGATTTCGACATCCCGATCGGCAAGAACGGCGACTGCTACGACCGCTATCTCATCCGCATGGAGGAGATGCGCCAGTCGGTGAAGATCATGCGCCAGTGCTGCAAGCTGCTGCGCGAGACGCCGGGGCCGGTGTCGGCGAAGGACAACAAGGTGGTGCCGCCGAAGCGCGGCGAGATGAAGCGCTCGATGGAAGCGCTGATCCACCACTTCAAGCTCTACACGGAAGGCTTCCACGTGCCGGCCGGCGAGGTCTATGCGGCCGTCGAGGCGCCGAAGGGCGAGTTCGGCGTCTATCTCGTCGCCGACGGCACCAACAAGCCCTATCGCTGCAAGATCCGCGCGCCGGGTTTTGCGCATCTGCAGGCGATGGACTTCCTGTGCAAGGGCCACATGCTGGCGGACGTCTCCGCCATCCTCGGCTCCATCGACATCGTGTTCGGAGAGGTTGACCGGTGAGCGTTCGCAGACTGGCGCCAGACGAGGTCCAGCCGGCCTCCTTCGCCTTCACGCCCGACAATCTGGCCTGGGCGCAGAAGACCATCGGCAAGTATCCGGCCGAGCGGAAGGCCTCCGCCGTGATCCCGCTCCTGTGGCGGGCGCAGGAGCAGCACGCCTACTGGCTGCCCAAGGCGGCGATCGAATATATCGCCGACATGCTCGACATGCCCTACATCCGGGTGTTCGAGGTGGCGACCTTCTACACGATGTTCCAGCTGCAACCGGTTGGAAAGAAAGCCCATATCCAGGTTTGCGGGACGACGCCCTGCATGCTGCGCGGCGCCGAAGCGCTGATCAAGGTCTGCAAGAGCCGCATCCATCACGAGCCGTTCCACCTCTCCGACGACGGGGACTTCTCCTGGGAAGAGGTGGAATGCGCCGGCGCCTGCGTGAACGCGCCGATGATCCAGGTCTTCTCCGATACCTATGAGGACCTGACGCCCGAGAGCCTCGAATGGCTGATCGACGCGTTCTCCCGTGGCGAGACGCCCAAGCCGGGGCCGCAGAACGGCCGCCACGGCTCGGAGCCCGAAGGCGGCGCGCTGACCCTGCGCGACCTGCCGTTCAATGCCGCCGGCCCCGCCGGTGCGGCCGTGGCGGAGAAGCCGAAGGCCGAGGCGAAGGCCGCTCCCGCGGAGGAGGGGCCGTCAGCGGCTGCTCTCGCGCTCGCGGCGCAGGAAGAGGCCGAGATCAAGGCGAAGCTCGCGACGCTCGCCGCCGATGCGACGCCCGAGCAGAAGGCCAACGCCGTCGGCTCCCGCCCCGCCGGCCTTGCCGCCGCGCGCGAGGCGAAGGCCGACAAGCTGCAGAAGATCAAGGGCATCGGCCCGGTGAACGAGGGCAAGCTGCACGCCCTCGGCATCTTCCATTTCGACCAGATCGCTGCCTGGACCCGCGAGGAGATCCGCTGGGTCGGCACCTATCTGTCGTTCCCCGGCCGGATCGACCGCGAGGAGTGGACGATCCAGGCCAAGGCGCTGGCGGCAGGCCTGCCGTCCGTGAAGGAGTGATCGGATGCTCGCCGACAAGGACCGCATCTTCACCAACATCTACGGCTTCCACGACAAGAGCCTGAAGGGCGCCATGGCGCGCGGGCACTGGGACGGGACCAAGGCCATCATCGAGAAGGGCCGCGACTGGATCATCCAGGAAATGAAGGACTCCGGCCTGCGCGGCCGCGGCGGCGCCGGCTTCCCGACCGGGCTCAAATGGTCCTTCATGCCGAAGCAGTCGGATGGCCGGCCGCATTATCTCGTGGTCAATGCCGACGAGTCCGAGCCCGGCACCTGCAAGGACCGCGAGATCCTGCGCAACGACCCGCACACGCTGGTCGAAGGCTGCCTGATCGCCGGCTGTGCCATGGGCGCGCATGTCGGCTACATCTATGTGCGCGGCGAGTTCATCCGTGAGCGCGAGGCGCTGCAGCGCGCCATCGACGAGTGCTACGACGCCGGCCTGCTCGGCAAGGGCAACAAGAACGGCTGGGACTTCGATCTCTACGTTCATCATGGCGCCGGCGCCTATATCTGCGGCGAGGAGACAGCGCTGCTCGAGAGCCTCGAGGGCAAGAAGGGCCAGCCGCGCCTGAAGCCCCCGTTCCCGGCGAACATGGGCCTCTACGGCTGCCCGACGACGGTCAACAACGTCGAGTCCATCGCCGTCGCGCCGACCATCCTGCGCCGCGGTGCCGCCTGGTTCTCCTCCTTCGGCAAGCCGAACAATGTCGGCACCAAGCTGTTCTGCGTCTCCGGCCATGTGAACAAGCCGGCGACCTTCGAGGAGGCGATGTCCATCCCCTTCTCGGAACTGGTCGAGAAGCACTGCGGCGGCATCCGCGGCGGCAAGGACAACCTGCTCGCGGTCATTCCCGGCGGCTCGTCGGTGCCGATCGTTCCGGCGGAGCAGATCTGGGACGCGGCGATGGACTTCGACTCGCTGCGCGCGCTGCGCTCGGGCCTGGGTACCGCGGCGGTCATCGTCCTCGACAAGTCGGCGGATGTCGTGAAGGCGATCACCCGCATCTCCTATTTCTACAAGCACGAGAGCTGCGGCCAGTGCACGCCGTGCCGCGAGGGCACAGGCTGGATGTGGCGCGTGCTGACGCGCATGTCGGAAGGCCGCGCCCAGAAGAAGGAGATCGACATGCTCCTTGAGGTGGCGGGGCAGGTCGAGGGTCACACCATCTGCGCGCTCGGCGATGCCGCGGCCTGGCCGGTCCAGGGCCTCATCCGGCACTTCCGGCACGAGATCGAGAAGAAGATCGACGCCTATTCGGCCAACCCGCACGGCGAGCCCGTGCGCATCGCGGCGGAGTGAAGCTCATGACCCGGCACGGCCTCGTCCTCATCGGCGCCCTCGCGCTCGGCGGCTGCGTCACGGCGGCTCCGACGCCGCCGCGGCCGACCGGCGAAGCGGCGCTGCGCGTCACCATCAACGCTTCGCCCGAATTCGTCCGCCAGACCATCCTGATGCGGGCGGCCTCGCGGGGAACGCAGGGCCGGACGCCCAATCCGCGCACCATCGTGCTCGAGCGCCAGATCACCGAGACGACGCCGGCCCTGCAGGCCGTCTGCGGCCCGCACAAGCCCGGCCGCCGCGTCAGCGTGGTGATCACGACGGAACGTGCCGGCACGCGCACCGCCGTCACCGAGCGCCGCTTCCTCATCGACGGCGACGGCACCCGCTGCGCCGTGCTGCTGACCCCCGAGGACGTCGCTGCTGGCAACCGGTCCCTCGCCGAGCTCAAGGCTCAGGTCGAGACGCAGATGGCGGGGCGCTGACGATCATGATCGCAGCCCGTCGCAGCACCGGCGCCTTCCTCACCGCTTCCGGCCGGGAGAGGGCGGCCGTGCGCGCCGGCGGCGCGTCTCCTGCCCGTCCGACACCGTTTCCGGCGTGCGAGCCGGGACAATCGCAGTGCATTACCGCAACCACGACGGAGGGCCGGGCATGACCGCAGCCGCCAAGACCGTGAGTGCATTGCCGACCGGCCCCATCGCCCCGCTCGACGCCATGGCGGGTCCAGCCCTGGCTGCGATGGTGCTGCCGACGACCATGATGATGGGCGGCTTCGTCGCCATGTGCGGCTTCGGCTATGCCTTCGCCCGCGCCTTTGCCGTGACCGTCCGGGACGAGCCGGCGCCGGAAGCGGCGCGCAAGGCCTCGCCGGTGCCGCCGAGGCTCGTCGTCTCCAACGACCAGCCGCTGACCGTTGTCGCGACAAGGGTGGAAGCGGCCAAGCCGACGCCGGCGAAGCCTTCCGGTGTGCCGCCCAAGCCGACGACGCCCGGCGGGTCGCCGCCGAAGCCGAAGGCCGCCAAGGCCTTGTCGCCCAAGGAGTCCTCGCCGTCGCCCAAGGCCGGGGCCGTGAAGCCGCCCGTCGCCGAGGTGCCGGCGGTGGCCAAGGTCGAGGCGGCGAAGCCCGCGCCGGCCAAGCCGACGGGGACACCGCCGAAGCCGACGACGCCCGGCGGGTCGCCGCCGAAGCCGAAAATGGCAGCGTCGTCAAAGGCCAAGGCGGCCACTCCTGCGGGCGCCACGAAAAAAGTTGCCCCCATGTCGGCCAAACCGCTGACAATCGAGACCACATCGACGCCGAAGGGTATTTCGCTTCCCAAGGTGTCGTTCCAGAAGAAGCCGGGCGGCACGCCGGGCAAGAACTGATGCGTTTCGCCGCCCCTTGCGGGCGGCGGTGATGAGATGAGGAGCGGCGCGCGCCGCTTCACGAGGATGCCGGGGCCGCCGTCGGGTGGTTCCGGCCGGGACCGGATGGAATGAGCCGATGGCGAAGGTGATCGTCGACGGGCAGGAGATCGAGGTACCCGCCGAGTACACGCTGATGCAGGCGTGCGAGGCGGCGGGCGCCGAGATTCCGCGCTTTTGCTACCATGAGCGGCTGTCGATCGCCGGCAACTGCCGCATGTGCCTCGTCGAGGTGAAGGGCTCGCCGAAGCCGGTGGCCTCCTGCGCCCAGAACGTCCGCGACCTCAGGCCCGGCCCGAACGGTGAGGCGCCGGTCATCAACACCAAGACGCCGCTGGTGAAGAAGGCCCGCGAGGGCGTGATGGAGTTCCTGCTCATCAACCACCCGCTGGATTGCCCGATCTGCGACCAGGGCGGCGAGTGCGACCTGCAGGACCAGGCCATGGCCTATGGCGTCGACAAGTCGCGCTATTCCGAGAACAAGCGGGCGGTCGAGGACAAGTATATCGGCCCGCTGGTGAAGACGGTGATGACGCGCTGCATCCACTGCACGCGCTGCGTCCGCTTCACCACCGAGGTTGCCGGCATTTCCGAGCTCGGCCTGATCGGCCGCGGCGAGGACGCCGAGATCACCACCTATCTCGAGCAGGCGATGACCTCGGAGTTGCAGGGCAACGTCGTCGATCTCTGCCCGGTCGGCGCGCTGACCTCGAAGCCCTTCGCCTTCAATGCCCGCCCGTGGGAACTCCTGAAGACCGAATCCACCGACATGATGGATGCGGTCGGCTCCGCCATCCGCGTCGATGCCCGCGGCCGCGAGGTCATGCGCGTGCTGCCGCGCCTCAACGAGGCGGTCAACGAGGAGTGGATCTCCGACAAGACCCGCCACGTCGCCGACGGCCTGCGCTCGCAGCGCCTCGACCGGCCCTATCTGCGCGAGAACGGCCGCCTGCGGCCCGCCACCTGGCCCGAGGCCTTCAACGCCATCGCCGCGAAGGTGAAGGCGACGAAGCCGGGGAAGATCGGTGCGATCGCCGGCGACATGGCGACGCTGGAAGAGATGTACGCGCTGAAGGGTCTCGTCTCGGCCCTCGGCTCGCGGAATATCGACGGCCGCCAGGACGGGGTGAAGCTCGATCCCGCACTTGGCCGCGCTTCGTACGTCTTCAATCCCGGCATCGCCGCCATCGAGGAGGCCGATGCCATCCTGCTGGTGGGCACCAACCCGCGCCGCGAGGCGCCGATCGTCAATGCCCGCATCCGCAAGCGCTGGCGCATGGGCGGCGTGAAGATCGCCGTCATCGGCGAGGTGGTCGACCTCACCTATGCCCATGACTATCTCGGCGCCGGTCCGGAGACGCTCGCCGACGTCGTCTCTGGCAAGCACTCCTTCGCCGAGGTGCTGAAGGGCGCCAAGAAGCCGCTGGTCATCGTCGGGCAGGGCGCGCTCGCCCGCGCCGACGGGCAGGCCGTGCTCTCGCTCGCCGCCCACGCCGCGACCGCCTTCGGCGCCGTGGCCGAGGGCTGGAACGGATTCGCCGTGCTGCACACCGCAGCCTCCCGCGTCGGGGCTCTCGATCTCGGCCTGGTGCCGGGCGAGGGCGGTGTCGACGCGGGCGCCATGGCTGGCGGCGGCGTCGACGTCCTGTTCAATCTCGGGGCTGACGAGATCGCCATCGCGGACGGTCCCTTCGTCGTCTATGTCGGCACCCACGGCGACCGCGGGGCGCATCGCGCCGACGTCATCCTGCCGGGCGCCGCCTACACGGAAAAGAACGGCCTCACCGCCAATACGGAAGGCCGCATCCAGATGGTGAACCGGGCCGGCTTCCCGCCGGGCGATGCCAAGGAGGACTGGGCTATCCTGCGCGCCCTGTCCGACGTGCTGGGCGTCAAGCTGCCCTACGACTCGCTGCAACAGCTGCGCGCCGCCATGGCCAAGGACTTTCCGCACACCCTGCGCATCGGCGCCCTTGGTCCGGTGGATGCCGGCGCCATCGGCGCTCTCGCCGGCAAGGGTGGCAAGGTGGACTCCGCTCCCTTCGCGGCGCTCATCGACGACTTCTACATGACCAACCCGATTGCCCGCGCCTCGGCGACGATGGCCGAGTGTTCGGCGATCGCCAAGGCCGCGCACCGGCAGGCGGCGGAGTAAGGCAGAGCCATGGATTTCTTCTGGACCCATCTCTGGCCGATCGTTCTCATCGCCATCCAGAGCCTCGTGCTGATGGTGGCGCTGCTGGTCTTCGTCGCCTTCATCCTGCTCGCCGACCGCAAGATCTGGGCGGCCGTGCAGCTGCGCCGCGGCCCCAACGTCGTCGGTCCCTTCGGCCTCCTGCAGAGCTTCGCCGACCTCCTGAAGTTCGTCTTCAAGGAGCCGGTGATCCCGGCCGGCGCCAACAAGGGCGTGTTCCTGCTGGCGCCGTTCGTCTCGGTGATCCTGGCGCTGGCGGCCTGGGCGGTGATCCCGCTCGCCGACGGCTGGGCGATCGCCGACCTCAATGTCGGCATCCTCTTCATCTTCGCGGTGTCGTCTCTCGGCGTCTACGGCGTCATCATGGGCGGCTGGGCGTCGAACTCGAAGTATCCCTTCCTCGGCGCGCTGCGTTCGGCGGCCCAGATGGTCAGCTACGAGGTCTCCATCGGCTTCGTCATCATCTGCGTGCTGCTCTGCGTCGGTTCCCTGAACCTCTCCGACATCGTCCGCGCCCAGGACAAGAGCATCGGCATGTTCGGCTGGTTCTGGCTGCCGCTCTTCCCGGTCTTCGTGATCTTCTTCATCTCGGCGCTGGCGGAGACCAACCGCCCGCCCTTCGACCTGCCGGAGGCCGAATCCGAGCTCGTCGCCGGCTTCATGGTCGAGTACGGCTCCACCCCGTACATGATGTTCATGCTTGGCCGAATACGTGGCCATCATGACCATGTGCTCGCTCACCACCATCCTGTTCCTCGGGGGCTGGCTGCCGCCGTTCCCGATCGCGCCCTTCACCTGGGTGCCGGGCGTGGTGTGGTTCGTGCTCAAGGTTTCGCTGGTCTTCTTCATGTTCGCCATGGTGAAGGCCTTCGTGCCCCGCTACCGCTATGACCAGCTCATGCGTCTCGGCTGGAAGGTCTTCCTGCCGATCTCGCTGGTTATGGTCGTCGTGGTCGCGGGCGTGCTGCAGTTCACCGGCTGGGCGCCGTAAGGGGCCCGGCATGGAGGGCTTGTTCACCCCTGCCGGACTTCTGGGTGCCCTGGTGGGCGCCGCGGTCGGCTGGGTCGACTACCGGATCGTCTCGGGTCTGGTGGCGGGCAAGCTGAGGCAGACCGACCGCTCGACCACCGAGGCCGAGCGGCAGGACTACGAGCGCCGGATCGTGCTGGCGCAACGGATCCTGATGGTCGTCATCGTGCCCGCCTTCGCGGGACTTGGATACTGGCTCGGCCGCTCGCTTAGCGGCTGGGGCATTTGAGGAGAAGAGGTCCATGGCGTCGACGTTCCGGCTCGACCGCGCGGCCAAAGCCCTGTTCCTGACGGAGTTCGTCTCGGCGTTCTTCCTGTCGATGCGCTATTTCTTCAAGCCGAAGGCGACCATCAACTACCCCTTCGAGAAGGGGCAGATCTCGCCGCGCTTCCGCGGCGAGCACGCGCTGCGCCGCTATCCGAACGGCGAGGAGCGCTGCATCGCCTGCAAGCTCTGCGAGGCGATCTGCCCGGCCCAGGCCATCACCATCGAGGCCGGCCCGCGCCGCAACGACGGCACCCGTCGCACGACGCGTTACGACATCGACATGGTCAAGTGCATCTATTGCGGCTTCTGCCAGGAAGCCTGCCCGGTGGACGCCATCGTCGAGGGGCCGAACTTCGAGTTCGCCGTCGAGACGCGTGAGGAACTCTATTATCGACAAGGCGCGGCTGCTTGTCAAACGGCGATCGCTGGGAACGCGAGATCGCCGACAGCCTGAAAAAGGACGCGCCTTACAGGTGACGACACGCGGGATGCGGCCCGGCGGTTCGCCGTCTGGACGCCTTCCAACTTGGACTTTATGAGTGGCGCGCGCAGGGCTCCCCCCGAGTCTCACCGAGCGCGCCCTTGGACAACAGGAACGGGGCAAAGGGGCAGATGCTCGCCGGTCTCTTCTTCTACCTTTTCGCTGCGGTGCTCGTGGCCTCCGCCTTCATGGTGATCGCCGCGCGCAATCCCGTGCACTCGGTGCTGTTCCTGATCCTCGCCTTCGTCAACGCCTCGGGCCTCTTCGTGCTGATGGGCGCGGAGTTCCTGGCGATGATCCTGGTGGTCGTCTATGTCGGCGCGGTGGCGGTGCTCTTCCTCTTCGTCGTCATGATGCTGGACGTCGATTTCGTCGAGCTGAGGCAGGGCTTCCTGCAGTACCTGCCGGTCGGCGCGCTGATCGGCCTCGTCGTGCTCGCCGAGCTGTTCATGGTGTTCGGCGCCTGGACCATCGGCGGCGCAACGCCGAAGACGCTGACCGCGCCGATCCCCGCCGGCATCACCAATGCCGAGGCGCTGGGGCAGGTGCTCTATACGAAATACGTCTATTTCTTCCAGCTTTCGGGCCTCGTCCTGCTGGTCGCCATGATCGGCGCCATCGTGCTGACGCTGAGCCACAAGGCCGGCGTGAAGCGGCAGGACCCGGGCGCGCAGGCGGCCCGCACGCCGGAAGAGTCGATCGCGATCGTCAAGGTCAAGACGGGCGAGGGGGTCTGATCATGCTGACCATCGGTCTTGCCCACTACCTCTCGGTCGCGGCGATCCTGTTCACGCTGGGCATGTTCGGCATCTTCCTCAACCGGAAGAACATCATCGTCATCCTGATGTCGATCGAGCTCATCCTGCCTGTCGGTGAACATCAATCTCGTCGCCTTCTCCACCTATCTCGGCGATCTGGTCGGCCAGGTCTTCGCGCTGCTGGTGCTGACGGTGGCGGCTGCCGAGGCGGCTATCGGGCTCGCCATTCTCGTCGTCTTCTTCCGCAACCGCGGCTCGATCGCGGTGGAAGACGTCAACATGATGAAGGGCTGACAGGTCCATGTATCAGGCCATCGTCTTCCTGCCGCTGATCGGCTTCCTGATCGCCGGCCTCTTCGGCCGCGCCATCGGCGCGCGCGCCTCCGAGATCGTCACCACCAGCTCTCCTCGGTCATCTCGGCGCTGCTGTCCTGGGTCGCCTTCTATCAGGTCGGCTATGCCGGGCAGGGCACCACGGTCGAGTTGATGCGCTGGATCAGCGCCGGCTGCGACTCGAACGTGTCGCTGGTCGCTGCGCATCGACACGCTCACCGCCGTCATGCTGGTGGTGGTGAATTCGGTGTCCTTCGCTCGTGCACCTCTATTCCATCGGCTACATGCACGAGGATCCGGACCGGCCGCGCTTCTTCGCCTACCTGTCGCTTCTTCACCTTCGCCATGCTGATGCTGGTGACGGCGAACGACCTCCTGCAGATGTTCTTCGGCTGGGAAGGCGTCGGCGCTCGCCTCCTACCTGCTGATCGGCTTCTGGTACAAGAAGCCCTCGGCCAACGCCGCCGCGATGAAGGCCTTCATCGTCAACCGCGTCGGCGACTTCGGCTTCGCTGCTCGGCATTTTCGGCCTCTACACGCTCACCGGCTCCATCGGCTTCGAGCGCGGTGTTCGGCGCAGCCCAGGGCCTCGCCGGCAAGACCATGCGACTTCCTCGGCCTGCATGGCCGATGCGCTGACCGGCTGCCTGCCTGCTGCTGTTCATGGGCGCCATGGGCAAGTCGGCGCAGTTCCTGCTGCACACCTGGCTGCCGGACGCCATGGAAGGCCCGACCCCGGTCTCCGCGCTCATCCACGCCGCGACCATGGTCACCGCCGGCGTCTTCATGGTGGCGCGCCTGTCGCCGGTCTTTGAATACGCGCCGGGCGCCCTGCAGGTCGTCATGTTCTTCGGCGCGACGACGGCCTTCTTCGCGGCCACCGTCGGCCTCGTGCAGAACGACATCAAGCGCGTCATCGCCTATTCGACCTGCTCGCAGCTCGGCTACATGTTCGTGGCGCTCGGGGCAGGGGCCTATTCGGTCGGCATCTTCCACCTCTTCACCCACGCCTTCTTCAAGGCGCTGCTGTTCCTCGGTGCCGGCTCGGTCATCCACGCAATGCACCACGAGCAGGACATCCGGCGGATGGGCGGCCTCGCGCCGCACATCACAGTTCACCTATGCGATGATGGTGATCGGCACGCTGGCGCTGACCGGCTTCGGCATTCCGTTCCTGCACATCGGCTTCGCCGGCTATCACTCGAAGGACGCGATCATCGAGGTCGCCTATGCCGCCCACGGCGCCATGGGTCCCTACGCCTTCTTCATGACGGTGGTCGCGGCGCTGATGACCTCCTTCTACTCCTGGCGCCTCATCTTCATGACCTTCCACGGCAAGCCGCGCTGGGAGCATCACGACGATCACGCCCACGCCCATGCGCATGGCGGCGAGCAGGCCCACGGCCATGCCGATCCGCATGCCGCGGCGCACGGAGCCCATGACGACCACGGCCATGCCCATCAGCCGCACGAGAGCCCGCTGGTCATGCTGGTGCCGCTCGGGCTGCTGGCCGTCGGCGCGGTGCTGTCGGGCGTCGTCTTCATGAAGAAGTTCACCGACGAGGCCGGCATCAAGGCCTTCTTCCGCGACTCCATCTTCATGCGGCCGGAGAACCACATCATCCACGAGTTCCACAGCGTTCCCGGCTGGGTTCCCTGGACGCCCTTCGTGATGATGGCGATCGGCTTCGCGCTCGCCTGGTACATGTACATCAAGCGCCCGGACGTGCCGGTGCAGCTCGCCCGCGAGCATCGGGTGCTCTACCAGTTCCTGCTCAACAAGTGGTACTTCGACGAGCTCTACGACCGGATCTTCGTGCGCCCCGCGCGCTGGCTCGGCCACTTCTTCTGGAAGAAGGGCGACGGCTGGCTGATCGACGGCTTCGGCCCCGACGGCATCGCGGCCCGCGTCGTCGATATCACCCGCGGCGTCGTGCGCCTGCAGACCGGCTACGTCTACCACTATGCCTTTGCCATGCTGATCGGTGTCGCGGCCCTCGCCACCTGGTTCATGTTCTCCGGCGGCGTCGGAGGAGCACACTGATGTCGAATGCCCCGATCCTCTCGCTGATCACCTTCCTGCCGCTGCTCGGCGCTGCGCTCATCCTCATGGTGCGCGGCGACGACGAGGCCGCGAAGCGCAACATCCGCATGATCGCGCTGTTCGCGACGCTGGTGACCTTCGCGCTGTCGCTGATCCCGGTCTGGCTGTTCAACCCGGCGACGGCGGAGTTCCAGTTCGTCGAGAAGGCCGCCTGGCTCGGCGGCGTCATCAGCTATCGCATGGGTGTCGACGGCATCTCTCTGCCGCTGGTGATCCTCACCACCTTCCTCATGCCCTTCTGCATCCTCGCCTCGTGGGTCGCCATCGACAAGCGGGTGAAGGAGTACATGGTCGCCTTCCTGGTGCTCGAGACGCTGATGATCGGCGTCTTCTGCGCCCTCGACATCGTGCTCTTCTACCTCTTCTTCGAGGCCGGCCTCATCCCGATGTTCCTCATCATCGGCATCTGGGGCGGCAAGCGCCGGGTCTATGCCGCCTACAAGTTCTTTCTCTACACGCTGCTGGGCTCGGTGCTGATGCTCCTCGCCATCATGGCGATGATCTGGACGGCCGGCACCTCCGATATCGCCGAGCTCCTGAAGAACGGGCCGAAGGTCTTCTCGCGCGACATGCAGTTCTGGCTGTGGATCGCCTTCTTCGCCTCCTTCGCGGTGAAGATGCCGATGTGGCCGGTCCACACCTGGCTGCCGGACGCCCACGTCGAAGCACCGACGGCCGGCTCGGTGATCCTGGCCGGCGTGCTGCTGAAGATGGGCGGCTACGGCTTCCTGCGCTTCTCGCTGCCGATGTTCCCGGAGGCCAGCGCCTTCTTCGCGCCCTTCGTCTTCACGCTGTCGGTCGATCGCCATCATCTACACCTCGCTGGTGGCGATGATGCAGGAGGACATCAAGAAGCTGATCGCCTATTCCTCCGTCGCCCACATGGGCTTCGTCACCATGGGCATCTTCGCCGGCAATGCCGAGGGCATCCAGGGCGCCGTCTTCCAGATGATCTCCCACGGCATCGTCTCGGGCGCGCTCTTCCTCTGCGTCGGCGTCGTCTATGACCGCATGCACACCCGCGAGATCGCGGCCTATGGCGGCCTCGTCAATCGCATGCCCATCTACGCCGTCATCTTCATGGTCTTCACCATGGCCAATGTCGGCCTGCCGGGCACATCGGGCTTCGTCGGCGAGTTCCTCACCCTGATGGGCACCTTCAAGGCCTCCACCAAGGTGACCTTCCTCGCCGCCACCGGCGTCATCCTCTCGGCCGGCTATGCCCTCTGGCTCTATCGCCAGGTGATCTGGGGCGAACTGACCAAGCCGTCGCTGAAGACCATCACCGACGTCGACCGCCGCGAACTGACGATCCTCGTCCCGCTGGTGGTGCTGACGATCTTCTTCGGCGTCTATCCGCGCCCGATCCTCGCGACCTCCGAGGTTGCGGTGAACGCGCTGGTGGAATCCTACAAACAGGCGAACGGAGCGGCCCGCACGGCCGTTGCCGTCCAGCCGCGCTGACGGTGCCGACGATGAACGCTCCTGTCCTCGACCTCGTCCCCGTCCTGCCCGAGCTGATGCTCGCGGTCGGCGCCATGGCGCTGCTGATGTACGGCGTCTTCGCCGGCGAGCGATCGGCCGGCACGGTCACCGCCGCTTCCGTCGTGCTGCTGATCGCCGCGGCCGTCGCCGTGCTGATGATCGGCGGTGCGCCGCGGACCACCTTCGGCGGTTCCTTCGTCCTCGACGCCTTCGCCCGTTACATGAAGGTTCTGGCCTTCCTCGGCGCGGCGGTCGCCCTGATGATGTCGCAGGACTATCTGCGCCGCGAGAAGGTCGAGAAGTTCGAGTTCCCGATCCTCATCCTCCTATCGACCACCGGCATGGGCGTGCTGATCTCGGCGGGCGACCTCATCGCGCTCTACATGGGCCTCGAGCTCATGTCGCTGGCGCTCTACGTCGTCGCCTCGATCCATCGCGACAATGCGAAGTCGACGGAAGCCGGCCTGAAATATTTCGTCCTCGGCGCGCTGTCCTCCGGCATGCTGCTCTACGGCTGCTCGCTGATCTACGGCTTCACCGGCACGGTACAGTTCGCCGGCATCGCCGCGGCGCTGAAGGGCGGCCCGATCGGCCTCGGCCTCGTCTTCGGCCTCGTCTTCCTGATCGCCGGCATGGCCTTCAAGGTCTCGGCCGTTCCCTTCCACATGTGGACGCCGGACGTCTATGAGGGCGCGCCGACGCCGGTGACCGCCTTCTTCGCCGCCGCGCCGAAGGTTGCCGCCATCGCCATCTTCGCCCGGGCGCTGACCACCGGCTTCCCGGCCGCCACCCACCAGTGGCAGCAGATCGTGGTCTTCGTGTCGGTCGGCTCCATGCTGCTCGGCGCCTTCGCGGCCATCGGGCAGACCAACATCAAGCGGCTGATGGCCTATTCCTCCATCGGCCACATGGGCTTCGCGCTGGTCGGCCTGTCGGCCGGCACCGCCACCGGCGTGCAGGGCGTCGCCGCCTATATCGCCATCTACATGATCATGACGCTCGGCACCTTCGCCTGCATCACCGCGATGCGGCGTGGCGACGAGGCGGTGGAGACCATCGAGGATCTCGCGGGCCTGTCGCGCACCAATCCGCTGATGGCGGCGGCGCTCGCGGCGCTGCTGTTCTCGCTCGCCGGCATCCCTCCGCTCGCAGGCTTCTTCGCCAAGTGGTACGTCTTCTCGGCCGCCATCGAGGCGAAGCTCTACACGCTGGCCGTCATCGGCGTGCTCTCGAGCGTGGTCGGGTGCTACTACTACCTGCGCATCGTCAAGCTGATGTATTTCGACGAGCCGGCCCCGGCCTTCTCGCCGATGCGGATCGAACTGAAGACGGTCCTCGTCGCCTCGGCGCTCTTCAACACCTTCTTCGTGCTCTATCCCGCGCCGCTCGTCTCGGCGGCGGCGGCTGCGGCGCGGTCGCTGTTCTGAGCCGGGTCGCCTGAACTGTCGCGGCTCCTGCCGCGTATCCGAGAGGCCGGGCTTGTCCCGGCCTTTCGTCGCTTATAGGACTGCGGTGTGGGCGGCATGCCGCCCGGCAACGGCCGTGGCGGGTCTTCCGCCGGCCCGAACGCCGCGAGAAACAGAGTTCCGTGCTGACCCTTTCCGACACCGCCGTGGCGGCTGGCTTTCACCTCGTCCACCTCGCCGAGGTCGGTTCGACCAATGCCGAGGCCCTTGCGCTGGGCGCTGCCGGCGAGGTCAGGCCGACCTGGGTCGTCGCCGACCGGCAGATGGCGGGCAGGGGACGGCGCGGTCGCGACTGGGCCGGATTCGAGGGCAACCTCTTCGCGACGCTGCTGCTGACCGATCCCGCTCCCGCCCAGAAGGTGGCCGAACTCTGTTTCGTCGCGGCCCTGGCGCTGGACGATGCGCTGCTCAATCTCGCCCCCGACCTCGAGCTGCGCTTCAAGGTCAAGTGGCCGAACGACGCCCTGCTCGACGGGGCCAAGGTGTCGGGCACGCTGATCGAGGCGACGACGCGCGCTGGGACCACGCAGGTCGCCATCGGCATCGGGGTCAACATCGTCCGTCACCCCGACGCCATGCCCTATCCGACGACGAGCCTGCATGCCGCTGGCATCGACGTGACGCGCGACGCCGTCTTCGCCGCGCTCAGCCGTTCCATGGTCACGGCGCTCGCCATCTGGCGGCGCGGCGAGGGTTTCAACGCTATTCGTGCCGGGTGGATTGCCCGGGCGCACAATCTGGGAGGCCATCTGGTGGTGAGAACCGACGACCGGCGGATCGAGGGAATTTTCGTCGGGCTGGACCCCCAGGGGCGGCTGCTCCTCGACACACCGGACGGCCGCGAGGCGGTGACGGTGGGCGACGTGACGCCGACGCTGTCGGCGACGGTGCACTGACATGACCCGTCGCGCCCCCCACGGCCCCGCCGAGGAATTCGTCTTCTGCCCGCTCGGCGGCGTCGGCGAGATCGGCATGAACTTCTCGCTCTACGGCTTCGGATCGCCGGCCAAGAAGGACTGGATCGCAGTCGACTGCGGCGTCGCCTTTGCCGGTCCGGAACTGCCGGGCATCGACCTGATCATGCCGGACCCGCGCTACATCGCCGAGCAGAG
Organism: Phreatobacter sp.; assembly: GCA_965284145.1. Taxonomy (GTDB): domain Bacteria; phylum Pseudomonadota; class Alphaproteobacteria; order Rhizobiales; family Phreatobacteraceae; genus Phreatobacter. Next base: position 1,124,528 of record CBDIRH010000002.1, on the reverse strand, counting down.
CAAGCGGCTGCGTGCGCTCATCATCACCCACGCCCATGAGGACCATATCGGCGCGGTGGCGGACCTGTGGCCGCGCCTCGGCTGCCCGGTCTATCTCACCCCCTTCGCGGCAGCGATGCTGGAGGCCAAGCGCCTGTCGGAGGCCGGCGCGCCGAAGATGCCGATCAACATCATCCGCCCGGGCCAGACAATCGACGTCGGCCCGTTCTCCTTCGAGATGATCGCGGTGGCGCATTCGATCCCCGAATCGACGTCGCTCGCCATCCGCACGCCGCTCGGCCTCGTCGTCCACACCGGCGACTGGAAGATCGACCCGACGCCGGTGCTCGGCGACGTCACCGACGAGGCCCGCTTCCGGGCGCTCGGCGACGAGGGCGTGCTCGCCATGATCGGCGATTCCACCAATGCCATCCGCGAGGGAATCTCGCCCTCCGAGCGGGAGGTGGCCTCGGAGCTCGAGAAGATCATCCGCGCGGCGAAGGGCAGGGTGGCGGTCACGACCTTTGCCTCCAACGCCGGGCGGATCCGCTCGGTGGCGGAAGCGGCCATGCGCTGCGACCGGCAGGTGGTGCTGGTCGGCCGCGCCATGGAGCGCGTCATCGGCATCGCGCGCGAGCAGGGCATGCTGGAGGGCATCCCGCCCTTCGTCGGGGCCGAGTCCTACGGCTACATCCCGCGCGACAAGGTGGTCGCGGTGCTCACCGGCAGCCAGGGCGAGCCGCGGGCAGCGCTCGCCCGCATCGCCAACGACGATCATCCGGAGGTGACGCTCACCCCGGGCGATACCGTCGTCTTCTCCTCGCGCACCATTCCCGGCAACGAGAAGGCCGTCGGCACCATCATCAACAACCTGATCAAGCAGGGCGTGAAGATCATCACCGACCGCGACGGGCTCGTGCATGTCTCGGGACATCCGCGCCGCGGCGAGATGGAGCAGATGTATTCCTGGGTGCGGCCGAAGATCGCCATTCCCGTCCATGGCGAGGCCCTGCACATGGCCGAGCACGCCGCCCTGGCGAAGAAGATGGGCGTCAAGGAGGTCATCCTCGCCAATGACGGCGACGTGGTGCGCCTCGCGCCCGGCGAGCCGGACGTCGTCGACACGGTGGCGGCCCAGAGGCTGTTCAAGGACGGCTCGCTGCTGATCGAGGAGGCCGAGCGGGTGGTGCCCGAGCGGCGCAAGCTCGGTTTCGCCGGCATCGTCTCCGTGGCGATCGCCATGGACGAGCGCGGCCAGATCGTCGGCGACATCCAGATGGACATGGCCGGCGTGCCGGAGAAGGACGCGCTCGGTGAGGATCTCGCCGAACTGGTCGAGGACGTCGTCTCGACGGCGTCGACGACCTACGCCGGCGCGGCGCCTGATCCCGAGCGCGGGCTCGCGAGAGCGTCGACGCGCGCCATCCGGGGCACGCTGAACGGCCGATGGGGCAAAAAGCCGATGTGCCACGTCCTCGTGGTGACGGTATAAGGCGGCATTCGGGAATGGGCGGTCGGCAGTCGCGGGGCTGCTCGGCGGCCAGGTTCCGACAGCCGACCGCTTCATTCCGACCGCCCAGGGAGCCCTTCATGATCGGACGCCTCAATCACGTCGCCATCGCCGTCCGCGACATCGAGAAGGCGAGCGCGCTCTATCGCGACACGCTCGGCGCCAGGGTGACGGCTCCGGTGGCCCAGCCGGCCCATGGCGTGACGGTGGTGTTCGTCGAGCTGCCCAACACCAAGATCGAGTTCCTGCAGCCGCTCGGCGCCGACAGCCCGATCGCGAAGTTCCTCGACAAGAACCCGGACGGCGGCATCCACCACGTCTGCTACGAGGTCGACGACATCATCGCCGCCCGCGATCAGCTGAAGGCCGCAGGGCGCGCGTATTCTCGGCGACGGCGAGCCGAAGATCGGCGCGCATGACAAGCCGGTGCTGTTCCTCCATCCGAAGGACTTCAACGGCACCCTTGTGGAGCTCGAACAGGCATGAGCATCGCGGCCTCCTTCGCCATCTACTTCATCATGTGGTGGCTGACGCTGTTTGCCATCCTGCCCTTCGGCGTCCGCTCGCAGATCGAGGCTGGCGCCGTGGTGCCGGGCAGCGAGCTCGGCGCCCCGCATCGCGCGGGCATGTTCCGCAACGTGCTCCTGACGACGGTCGTCTCGGCGGTGCTCTTCGCGCTCTACTATGCCAACTACACGCTCGGCATCGTCACGCTGGACGACATCCCCTTCCTGCCGCGCGCCGCGATCTGAGGCGGCGCGGCACCTGTATGCTGCGCTGCAGCGCAAGGGCGGGTCCGTATTCTCCCGGAGGGGTCTGGCTGCACTTTTTTCGCCACCCCATGCCCAAGTTGGTGACAAAACATTTTCTGTCGTCTAGCGTCTCCTGGCTGCAAGAAAGAAACCGTCCGTCGACGAAGGCGGAAAGGTTTCATGGCTCAGGTCTTGGGAGGAAGACCCCCTGGGGCGGAGGTTCGGGAGAACCCTCGTCTTGGGACACAAAACCGGAGACGGCTGGCGCGATCATCGCGACGCTGAACTTCGAAAGCATGGCCTAGAGGAGGCGGGATCCATGATCCCGCCTTTCCTTTTTTCCGGGCCCCGCGAACGCGATCCGGTGAGCGAGCGGGTTCGGAAGGGTGGCCTGGTGCGCCTTTCATCTTGCGTCTGCCGCCAAAAAGGGGTCAATTCCGCCGCCCGCGCCACAAATGGCGCGCTGCGCCCTCATGCCACCGCCGTCCGAGGTCCTCGATGCGTCTCTCCCGCTATTTCCTGCCCATCCTGCGCGAGACGCCGAAGGAAGCCGAGATCGTCTCGCACCGGCTGATGCTGCGTGCCGGCATGATCCGCCAGGAGAGCGGCCGGCATCTATGCCTGGCTGCCGCTGGGCCTGCGCGTCCTCAACAAGGTCCAGCAGATCGTCCGCGAGGAGCAGAACCGCTCGGGCGCCATCGAGATCCTGATGCCGACCATCCAGTCGGCCGATCTCTGGCGCGAGAGCGGGCGCTATGACGCCTATGGCAAGGAGATGCTGCGCATCAAGCGACCGGCATGACCGCGAGATGCTCTACGGCCCGACCAACGAGGAGATGATCACCGAGATCTTCCGCGGCCTATGTGAAGAGCTACAAGGACCTGCCGCTCAACCTCTACCACATCCAGTGGAAGTTCCGCGACGAGGTGCGGCCGCGCTTCGGCACCATGCGCTCGCGCGAGTTCCTGATGAAGGACGCCTATTCCTTCGACCTCGACAAGGACGGCGCGGTCCACGCCTACAACAAGATGTTCGTGGCCTATCTGCGCACCTTCGCGCGCATGGGCCTGCAAGGCGATCCCGATGCGCGCCGATACCGGCCCGATCGGCGGCGACCTCAGCCACGAGTTCATCATCCTGGCCGACACCGGCGAGAGCCAGTGTCTACTGCCACCGCGACTATCGTCGACTTCGACGTGCCGCCCGCCGACACGAATTTCGACGATGATCCGAGGGCATGCAAGGCGATCGGTCACGAAGTGGACGTCGCTCTATGCGGCGACCGACGAGATGCACGACGAGGCCGCGTTCGGGACGATTCCCGAAGCCGACCGGCGTGTCGGCGCGCGGCATCGAGGTCGGCCACATCTTCTATTTCGGCACCAAGTACTCCGACCCCATGAGCGCGACGGTGCAGGGTCCGGACGGCAAGCCGATGCACCGTCCACATGGGCTCCTACGGCATCGGTCGCGTCGCGCCTGTCGTCGGCGCCATCATCGAGGCCAGCCACGACGAGGCCGGCATCATCTGGCCGGACTGCGGTGGCGCCCGTTCACGGTCGGCGATCATCAACCTGAAGCCGGGCGACGGCGCGCTGCGACCGCGGCCTGCGAGGAGCTCTATCGCACGCCTCGCCGCCAAGGGCATGGATGTGCTGCTACGACGACCGCGACGACCGGCCGGGCGCGCAAGTTCGCCACCGCCGACCTGATCGGCATCCCCTACCAGGTGATGATCGGGCCGCGCGGCCTCGCCGAGGGCAAGGTGGAACTGAAGCTGCGCGCCACCGGCGAGCGGGAGCTGCTGAGCCCCGCGGACGCGGTGGCCCGCATCACGGGCGCCTGAGCCGGGTGGCCGGCGGGGTCGAGATCAGGCCCGTCGGCCCGGAGGATTCCGCGCTGTTCAACCGGGTGGCACCGGACGTGTTCGACGGCGTGCCCGCGGCCGCGCGGCTTGCCGCCTATCTGGCGTCGCCCGGCCATATCATGGTGGTCGCCGTCAGGGACGGCGAGGTGGTGGGGCAGGTGGCGGCAGTGATCCACCGGCATCCCGACATGCCGGATGAGCTCTATATCGACAATCTCGGCGTCACGCCGGCACTCCACCGCCGCGGCATCGGCCGGCGTCTCGTCGAGGCGGTGATGGAGATCGGTCGCGAGCAGGGCTGCACCGAGGCATGGGTCGCGACCGAGACCGGTAACCGCGCGGCCCGCGGGCTCTACCGGCGGCTCGGACCCAAGGAAGAGGCGGGCGTCGCCTTCTATCTCTACGACCTGTGACCGGCCGGACCGGTGGCGTCGGCAGCCCGATCGCGCCAGGGGCAGGGCCGCCATGCCTTGCGCGCACGGGCTTATGTCCCATCTGAAGACCTTGCAGGGACGACCCTGCGATTCCTGACAATTGAGAGCGCGGGGACGACCCTGCCATGACGGAGGGCCGCCATGGCCTGGATCTATCTCGTCGTTGCCGGCCTGTTCGAGATCGGCTGGGCCATCGGGCTCAAATACACCGACGGCTTCACGCGGCCCCTGCCGACGGCGCTGACCGTCGCCAGCATGGTCATCAGCATCGGCCTGCTCGGCCTCGCGCTGAAGACGCTCCCCGTCGGAACCGCCTATGCGATCTGGACCGGCATCGGCACGGTCGGGACGGTGGCGCTCGGCATTGTCCTGCTCGGGGAGAGCGCCAGCGCATTGAGGCTCGCCTGCATCGGGTTGATCGTCGCGGGCATTCTCGGCCTGAAGCTGGTGTCGCCGGAATAGTGAGTCGGTCGAATCGCTTGAGGCGAAATGTTCAGAGACTGATTCCGCGGCTTCATGCGTTGATTCCGCCCGCGTTGCGGATGGCGCGGCTTGCGAGAACGAATCCGCAGTCCGCGCCAAGTCATTGACCGGGAATCGCAATCCTCAGGCGAGCGTGAAGGCCTCGTGGATGGCGCTTTTCACGCCGCCGCCCATCTGTGGGCCGCCACCGGCGACATAGATCGCGTCACCGATCGCCACCGCCCCCATGCCGTGGCGCGGGGTGAGCATCGGCGCATAGGCCTCCCATTTGTCGGCGACGGGGTCGTAGGCCTCGTTCTGGCCGTAGACGCGGTTCCAGCCTTCGCCGCCCATGCAGAAGATCTTGCCGCGATAGAGCACCGCGCCGTGACCGGATCTGGCGGTCGGCATGTGGTTGCGGGCGGTCCACTTGTCCTCCCGGGCGTCGTAGGTGTGATGCAGCACCGAGTTGGTGTGGAAGCTGTCCACCCGCCCGCCGATGATGTGGATGGTGCCGTTCACCTCGACGATGCCGACATGATCACGGCCGAGCGGCATGGGCGCGAGCCTTGTCCAGCGGTCGTCCTTCGGATCGTAGACGAGGTGCCAGTCGATCGATTTTCGGGTGGCGAAGGTGTTGCCGACGGCGCCGCCGATGGCATGGATGCGCTCGCCGATGTTGATGCAGGCGATGGCGCCGCAGGCCTCGGGCAGGGGGCGGATGGAGGACCAGCGGTCGCCGTCTGCGCCCCAGACGAAGCACTCGGCATGGGGCGTGCGGTTCTGTTCGATGAAGCCGCCGATGGCATAGAGCTTTGTACCGGAGACGGCGACGCCGACATGGTTGGCACCGCGCGGCACCTCCGCAGCGGTGATCCAGCGGTCGCCGGCGGGGTCGTAGACATGGTGATAGGGGCGGTCGACCCGCTGCTCGGCATAGCCGCCGACGAGGTGCATGCGCCCCTCGCGACCGACCGCCCAGGCCATCTCGGTGCGCGGGATGGGCAGGGGCGCGCGGGGAAGCCAGCGGCCGGGACTGGCGGCCTTCGGCGCAGGGCTCGCGGTGTCGGCCTGGCTGTGGTGGATCTCGGGGATATCGACCCGGCCCGGCGCGTTCAGCCTCTCGAACTGGCCGTCGCGATGCGGGTGGTGGGGGCCATGCGAGGAATGCGGCCCGTGCTGGGAGTGCGACGTTTGGGCCAGGGCGGCACCGGAGACAGTGGCAAGGCCACCCGACAGCATCAGGCGACGGGAAAGACGGGTCATCGCGTTCACCAGGTTTCAGATGCAACCATCGGCAAGCTAGCGCGCGTGCGGCGGCGGGCAACCGGCGCGGTGGCCTAGGCCACAATGTGACGCGGCGGGATGGCGACTTGCATTCGACGCCGCCTCAGCCAAATTCAGGCCATGACCCAGAAGAATCCCATCGCGCCCGGAACGGGCGGAGCCACGACGCCGGCGGGACGCGCTCCCGGCGGTGTCGCCGTCTCCGGCGCAGCCGATATCTCTGCCTTCCTGAAAACCGCCGCCGCCGTCGGTCCGCCGAAGGTGCCGGGCGAGCGTGGGCGCCTCGTCTTCGCCCTCGACGCGACGGCGAGCCGCGAACCCGCCTGGGGCATGGCCCAGGAGATCACCGGGCAGATGTTCACCGAAGCGGCCAGGGTCGGCACGCTCGACATCCAGCTCGTCTTCTTCCGGGGGATGGGGGAGTGCCGATCCTCCGGCTGGATCGCCGAGGCGGCGAAACTCAAGGAGCTGATGCGCAAGGTCTCCTGCATCGGCGGCCAGACCCAGATCGGCCGGGTTCTGGCCCATGCGGCGGAGGAGGCGGGCGCCCGCCGCATCCATGCGGTGGTCTATATCGGCGATGCGATGGAGGAGAGCCTCGACGACCTCTGCGCCAAGGCGGGGCGTCTCGCCATGGCCAAGGTCCCGGTCTTCACCTTCCTCGAGGGCGGCGACCCCGTCGCCGAGCACGCCTATCGCGAGATCGCCCGCATCACCCGCGGCGCCTTCGCGCGCTTCGATCCCGGCGCCGCCTCGCAACTGGCGGAGCTTCTCAAGGCCGTCGCGGCCTTCGCCTCGGGCGGCCGGCTGGCGCTGGCGGATGCGGCCAAAGGCTCGCGTGGCGCCCAGCTTCTGCTCGGACAGATGGGCTAGACTGGTTTCATGACCTATTTCATCGCGGGGCTCATCGCCCTCATCGTCTTCTCGGGCACGCTGAACCAGGTTCTCGGTGCCAACCCGAAATGGCTGTCTAACCAGGTCAAGAAGGTCGGCGGCTATGCCGTCATGGCCTTCGGCCTGTTCCTGCTCACCCGCGGCCAGTGGGAGCTGGCGCTGCCGGCCTTCCTCGCCGGTGCGACGCTGCTCGGCATCGTCCCGGGCCAGGGCATGCTCTCGGGATGGGGGCAGGCGGGCGCGAAGACCCCGAACCAGTCATCGACGGTGAGGTCGCGCTTCATCGAGATGGTGCTCGACATCGACACCGGGCACATGACCGGCCGCTTCGTCGCCGGTTCACTCGCCGGCCAGACGCTGGAGCAGATTCCGGTGCCGCGGCTGATCCAGGCCTTCGCCGAGATCGACGGCGAGAGCGCCCAGCTACTCGAGGCTTATCTTGACCGCCGGGAGCCCGGCTGGCGTGAACACGGAAATGGCTATGCGGGTTCGGGGCAGGGCGGCGCGGCGGTTACGAGTGCGATGACGGAAGAAGAGGCCTACCAGATCCTGGGCCTTCAGCCCGGGGCGAACGAGGAGGCCATCCGCAGCGCGCATCGCTCGCTGATGAAGAAGCTGCACCCCGACCAGGGCGGATCGACGTGGCTCGCCTCGCGGGTCAACCAGGCCAAGGACACCCTCCTGGATCGTCATCGCCGGAACTCCTGAAACACGTGTCATCCGGATGAGCACCGGTCCGTCAGTTGCGGACCGGGATGCAGTCGAAGTCGCGCGCCTTGAGGGCGCGGCAGGCGGCGTCGGCACCTGGCCGGTCGAAGCCGGCAAAACGGGCGCGGACGAGGGTCATGCCGCGGGCCTCCACCTTCTCGGTGTAGGGGTCGGCGGAGCCGAGCTGGCGGCCGCTGGCTTCGCGCGCCTCCTGCAGGGTCGCCTGGGCGGCGGTTTCGGTCGGGAAGGCGCCGAGCTGGATCGACCATTCGCCGCGGCGGCGGGGGCGACCTCGGCCACCGGCGCCGAGCCGGGGGAGGCCATCTGGACCGGACGCGGAGCGACGGAGGCGGTGGTGAGCTGCGAGGCGTTGAGCGTGCCGAGGACACCCGGGCGCGGGTTGGGATTGCCGGTGGGGCAACCGGGGCCGGTACCGGACGCGAGGCAGCCGTCGACAGAACGGCGGCCGCAGCCGGGGGCGGGGCGGTCTCGGCCTGGATCACCTGGCGGTGCGGCTGGGCGTTGGCGGTGACGGGAGCTGCCGCAGACGCGCCGGTGGACGCGCCGCCGCGGGTCTGGCCGGCGGTGATGACGGCAGCCGCCATCGGAGTGATGGGCATCGGCGCGGCGACCGGCTGGCGGCGGCCGGGCACCGGCACCTGCGCGGCGACGGCGATGCGGGTCTGCGGGCGGGCCGGTTCGCTGGCGCGGGCGATCATCGGAGCGGTCCGGGCGCCGGCATAGGCACGCGGGAAGAAGCTGTCGACGAGCTGGCGCATGCGGGCGTCACGGGCACCACCGGTGCGACCGCCCATCACCACAGCGACGATCTGCCGGTCGCCGCGGCGGGCAGAGGTCAGGAGGTCGACAGCCGGAGGCGCGGGTATAGCCGGTCTTGATGCCGTCGACGCCCTCGACGCGGCCGAGAAGGCGGTTGTGGTTACGGTGGTTCACGCCGCGATAGGCGAAGGAATAGGTCTGGAAATAGCGCCAGTACCGCGGGAAATGGTCCTGGATGGCGCGACCGAGAGTGGCGAGGTCGCGGGCCGTGGTGACCTGCTCGGCGTCCGGCAGGCCCGAGGCGTTGCGGAAGGTGGTGCGGCTCATGCCGATGGCGCGGGCCTTGCGCGTCATCAGCTGGCCGAAGGCCTCCTCGCTGCCGGACGATGTTCTCGGCCACCGCGACGGCGACGTCGTTGGCGGACTTGGTGACGAGGGCGCGGATCGCCTCCTCCACCAGTGATCGTCGAGCCCGGACGGACGCCGACCTTCGAGGGGGGCTGGCTCGCGGCCTCGGCCGAGACACGCAGCGGAGACTGGAGCGAGAAGCGGCCGGACTCGATCTGCTCGAACAGCCAGGTAGAGCGTCATGACCTTGGTGACGGAGGCCGGAAAGCGATGGGCGTCGGCAGCCTCCGCATGCAGCGTCTGGCCGGTCTTCGCATCGATGACGATGGCGGAGTAGGCGGGAGCATAGCCGCCGTAGCGGCGGGGGCGCGCCTCGCCCCATCGCGGCGGCGAAGCCGATCACTGCAGCCGTCGCGGCCGCCGCGAACCTGAGGACCGTGCGGCTCCACACCGCGCGGCCGGCGTCGTCGATCCTCGCCATTACGCCACCCCTGAACTCACTACGCGCGTCCGGGAGCCTTCTGGCGACCGGTCCGCAATCCTCGTCCCTGGCGTGCCGGGCAGGACTGCATCGACCGGATTTCGCAACCGACGGCCCCGAAGGACCGCCGGCGACGCGACACCACTCTCGGCGATACGCAGCCGTACTCGGCACTGCGATCCCGGAAACCCGGAACCGTTGAAAGGCAAGGTAAGCGTTTGCGGTTGCCAGGAAGTTAAGCGGCGATTCGCCGTGCAATTCTCTGAGCGCGGTACGGCCGCCGGCTCCCCCGACCGGCGGATGCTGCACTGCGAAAGGTTAATTGACGCAATGCAGCAATCCCGGTAGGCAAGGTCTCAGCGCGAGTGGCTGCAAGGCCCGCGCCCGGAAATGACGGTTGGAAGAACCATCGCGAGGAGAGCGGCCATGGCCCAGAATTTCGAAGACGTGCAGAAGTTCGGCAAGGAGAACCTGGACAGCGCCGTGAAGGCGATGACTGTCCTGACCAAGGCTATCAGGCGATCGCCGCCGAGATGGTCGACTTCACCAAGAAGTCGTTCGAGGACAGCTCCGCCACGATCGAGAAGATCGCCGCCGTGAAGAGCCTCGACAAGGCCATCGAGGTCCAGTCCGACTACGCCAAGGGCGCCTACGAGGCCGCCGTTGCCCGCGCCACCAAGATCGGCGAGCTCTACACCGACCTCATGAAGGAGGCCTTCAAGCCCTTCGAGGCGACCTTCGGAAAGTTCGCTCCGGCCAAGTGAGGCCGACGCGGTTCGCGAGATGACAAGAGGCCCGGTGCAGCGCACCGGGCCTTTTTCGTTCGCCGGAGCGGTCCGCGCCTACTGCGTCAGGCGGAGCTGACCGATCTCGGCGGCGATCCGCTGGAAGACCGGGACGAGTTCCGAGGCCGAGCGGACGTCGTAGTACATCGACGTGGTGGTGGCGCAGCGACGCAGCAGGGAGGCGTCGCCGTTGATGACGCGGATCGTGTAGAGGCGCACGCCATTCGCCTTGGTGTTGGTGCAGGCCAGATCCGTTCGTGCGTCGATGGAGGTGCCGTTCGTCGTCCAGCGGTTCTGCGTGTTGTCGCCGTCGGTGAGCAGGATGATGATGCGCTCGAGGTCCGGCTCCGTGGCGAGGGTGCGCGCCGTGGTGAGCGGGGCGTTCTGGGTCAGCATGTGCAGGCCCCAGACGAGGCCGATGGTGACATTGGTGTTGCCGGCCGGGGACATGGCGTCGACCTTGGCCTTCAGCGCGGTCCAGTCCGTTGACAGCGGCATGATCGAGGTCAGGTTCGAGTTGGTGCAGTTGCGGGCCGGGAAGAGGGTTCCGGGGAGGGCGCTCGTCGGCGTCGTGTCGTCGACGTCGTAGCTCTGGTCGCGGTCGGCGACGCAGCCCGTCCAGGAACTGGAATTGGTGCCGCTGCCGGAATAGGTCAGCCAGCTCTCGTTCTTGTAGGTCGTGCCGATGCGGACCTGCACGTCGAAGGGCACGATGCCGATGCGGATGGCGTCCGGGCGGTTCGACACCAGGGCCATGGTGTCGATGAGGTTCTTGGCGGCGGTCTTGAGTGCCGTCATCTTGCCCGAACTCGACATGGAGCCCGTGTTGTCGAGCACGAGGACCAGATCGATCTTCTTGGTCCGCCAGGTGGCGCCGGCCGTGCCGCGAACCGACAGATCGGTATTGATCAGCAGGCCCGGGACCATCGAGTTGAGCGTGCCGTTGCCGGCGACGCGGACATTGGTGTTGTCCATGGTCGCGGTGACCGTCACGTTCAGGAGGTCCGACGGGTTGATGTTGCCGAGGACGATGCTGCGCGCCGTCGCATTGAGGTCGGCGGGTGTCTTGCCGTCAGCGACCAGGCGGGCGACAAACAGGGCGGCGGCGTCGAGAGCGGCCTGGAGGCGGGCCTGTTGCTGGCTCATGCGGCTGAGATCGATCGCCGCGACGATCATCATCATGACGGGATAGATGGCGACGGCGAACAGCACGGCGATGGCGCCCCGCTTGTCCCGTCCGAATGCAAGGATTTTGTTCCACATGAGTGGCGACCCCCAGATCTGCGACCGGGGCCGAGAATAGAGGTCAGCCAATAAGCTTTTGGAATCGCACGCGATTCAATTGTTTTAGTGTTCTATGGATCGAATTGACGGTTGATTTACGAACAAATGGCGAATTCCGTCGTCCGCGCAACGGAAGTTCACCTTCCCCAAGGTCGCGTTAGGTGAGGAGCGCCTTCGTCGCTGCCCTAACGTCATCCTGGCGCATCAAACTTTCTCCGACGAGCAGTGTCCGGATGCCGACCTGTCGCAGGCGTAAGACATCCGATGGGACAAAAATCCCGCTCTCGCCGACGACGATGCGGTCGGCGGGAATGCGCGGAGCGAGCCGCTCGGAAGTCGCCAGCGTCACCTCGAAGGTCCTGAGGTCGCGGTTGTTGATGCCGACGAGACGGGAGGGCAGGGCGAGCGCCCGTTCGAGCTCGGCGTCGTCATGGACCTCGATCAGCGCGTCCATGCCGTAGTCGGCCGCGGCGGCGACGAGGTCGCGTGCGAGCGCGTCGTCCACCGACGCCATGATGACGAGAATGCAGTCGGCGCCCCAGGCCCGGGCCTCGGCCACCTGATAGGTGTCGTGCATGAAGTCCTTGCGCAGGGCCGGCAGCGAGCAGGCGGCGCGGGCTGCCGTGAGGAACTCCGGCGCGCCCTGGAAGGACGGCGTGTCGGTCAGCACCGAAAGGCAGGTGGCGCCGCCCGCCTCATAGGCGCGGGCAAGGCTCGGTGGATCGAAGTCGGGGCGGATCAACCCCTTGGACGGGCTCGCCTTCTTGATCTCGGCGATGAGGGCCGTGCCGCCTGCCGCAAGCCGCGCCTCGATGGCGCCGGCGACGCGCGAGCGGGTCGTGCACGCGGGCTGCCGCGTCGACGTCCGAGAATGGCCGCAGGCGCTTCGCCGCGGCGATCTCCTCCAGCTTGTAGGCCTCGATCTTCCTGAGGATGTCCGCCATCGGGATCAGGCCGCGCTGGAGACGGCGACGAGGCGGTCGAGCGTCTTCGCCGCGGCGCCTGTGTCGAGGGAGGCCGTCGCCATGGCGAAGCCGTCGGGGAGCGTCCTTGCCTTGCCGGACACGACGAGGGCGGCGGCCGCGTTGAGCGCCGCGACGTCGCGATAGGCGTTGCGGGCACCGGTGAGCACGGCACGCAGCTGGGTGGCGTTGTGGGAGGCATCGCCCCCCTTGAGGTCGCCGGGCTGGCAGAGGCTCAGGCCGACGTCGGACGGGCTCACCTGGAAGGTGGTGACGCTGCCGTTCTTCAGCTCGGCGACGGCGCTGGGTCCGGTGCCGGTCACCTCGTCGAGGCCGTCCGAGCCGTGGACGACCCAGGCTTGGGTGGAGCCGAGGTTGCGCAGCACCTCGGCGAGCGGTGTCACCCACTGTCCCGAGAAGACGCCGACCATCTGCCGCTTCACACCGGCCGGATTGGAGAGCGGTCCCAGCAGGTTGAAGATGGTGCGGGTGCCGAGTTCGACGCGCGTCGGGCCCACGTGCTTCATCGCCGGGTGATGGGCGGGCGCGAACATGAAGCCGATGCCGGCCTCGCGGATGCAGCGGGCGATGCCCTCGGGCGCGAGGTCGATCTTCACCCCGAGCGCCATCAGGCAGTCGGCGGCGCCGGAGCGCGACGACAGGGCACGGTTTCCGTGCTTGGCCACCGGCACGCCGGCACCGGCAACGATGAAGGCGGCGCAGGTGGAGATGTTGAGGGAGTGGGAGGCGTCGCCCCCGGTGCCGACGACATCGACCGCGTCGGCGGGTGCCTCCACCCGCACCATCTTCTCGCGCATGGTGGCGACAGCGGCGGTGATCTCGTCGACGGTCTCGCCGCGCACGCGCAGCGCCATGAGGAAGCCGCCGATCTGCGAAGGCGTGGCATTGCCCGACATGATCTGGTCGAAGGCCGATGAGGCCTCCTCGCGCGTCAGCGGCGCGCCGGTCGCCGCCTTGGCGATCAGGGTCTTGAACTGTTCCATCAGCGGCGTCCCTGGCTGCGGTTCCACTCGGCCGCGAGGTCGAGGAAGGTGGCGATCATGCGGTGGCCGTGCTCCGAGGCGATGCTCTCGGGGTGGAACTGCACCCCGTGCATCGGGCCGCGAGCTGGTGCATCAGGCCCATGCGACCACGCCGTCCTCGGATTCGGCGGTGACTCTCGAGGTCCGGCGGGCAGCCGGCGCGGTCGACGACCAGCGAGTGGTAGCGCGTCGCCTGGAAGTCGCCGTTGGCATGTCCGCGGAAGACGCTGCGGCTCGGAATGTGCGCGATGGTCGACATCTTGCCGTGCATGGGCTTCGGCGCGCGGACGACATGGCCGCCGAAGACCTGCCCCATGGCCTGGTGGCCGAGGCAGACCCCGAACATCGGGATTTGCGCCTGCGCCGAGGCCTTGCCGATGAGGTCGAGGCAGATGCCGGCCTCGTTCGGCGTGCAGGGGCCGGGAGAGAGCACGATGGCATCCGGATCTGAGGCGATCACGGCGTCGGCGGTGGTCTTGTCGTTGCGGATGACCTCGACCTCCGGGCGGACGCCGCCGATCTCCTGCCCGCCGATGTAGTGGACGAGGTTCCAGGTGAAACTGTCGTAATTGTCGATGAGGGTGATCTTCACTGGCCCCTCCCGACCTGGGCCGCCGTCTTCACCGCGATGTCGGCGGCGTGGACCAGCGCCTTGGCCTTGTTGACGCATTCCGGCCTGTTCCATGGCGTTGCACGCTGATCGGCGACGATGCCGGCACCGGCCTGCACGTGCAGCTGCCCCGTCCTTCACCAGTCCGCGGTGCGCAGCACGATGCAGGTGTCCATAGCGCCATTGGCCGAGAAGTAGCCAACGCAGCCGGCATAGAGGCCGCGCTTCATCGCTGCTCCAAGCGCGTCGATGATCTGCATGGCGCTTGCACCTTCGGCGCGCCGGAAACGGTGCCGGCCGGGAAACCCGCCATCATGGCGTCAATCAGGCATCATGTTTTGCCGTCGAGCTTCGCCCGTCGACGTTCGAGACGATGTGCATGACGTGGGAGTAGTGCTCGAGGAAGAAGCTTGTCGGTGACCTCCACCGTGCCGATCTTCCGCGACGCGGCCGACATCGTTGCGGCCAAGATCAAGCAGCATCAGGTGCTCCGCGCGCTCCTTCGGGTCGGCGAGCAGCTCGCGCGCCGAGGCGCTTCGTCGTCCGCCGGCGTCGCGCCGCGGGGGCGGGTGCCGGCGATGGGGCGGATGGTGACGTCGGCCTGTCGCGCACCCGGACCAGGATCTCCGGCGAGGAGCCGGCGACCGAGAAACCGTCGAAGGCGAGGTAGTAGAGGAACGGCGAAGGGTTGATGCGCCGCAGCGCCCGGTAGAGCGCGAAGGGCGGCAGCCGTGAAGGGCAGTCGAGAAGCGCTGCGACAGCACCACCTGGAAGATGTCGCCGGCGGCGATGTGCTCCTTCGCGCGTGCCGACCATGGCGGAGATAGTCGGCCTCGCTGGTGTTGGAGACTAGGCCGGCCATGATCTCGGCGTGGTCGGGCAGGGGCGTCTGCTTGTCGAGCGGGCTGTCGAGGGCATCGACCACCGCCACCAGCCGGTCGACGGCGCGCTCATAGGCCTGCTTGGCCGTCTGCCCGGCTTGCGGGCGCACCGGCGTCACGACGGTGATCTGGTCCTTCACCGCATCGAAGACGAGGACGACGGTCGGGCGGATGAACAGCGCGTCCGCCAGGCCGAGCGGGTCCGGCGGCACGTCCGGCAGATACTCCATCTGCCGGACCATGTCGTAGCCGAGATAGCCGAAGACGCCGGCCGCCATCGGCGGCAGCGTGTCGGGAATGTCGATGCGGCTGTCGGCGAGCAGCTTGCGCAGTTCGGCGAGCGGTGCGTCGGGCAGGGGCGTGAAGGCGTGGCGGTCGGCGCCTGGGCGGCGGTTGATCTCGGCGACCGATCCGCGGCAGCGCCAGACGAGATCCGGCTCCATGCCGAGGACGGAATAGCGCCCCTTGATGGCGCCGCCCTCGACTGATTCGAGCAGGAAGGCATTGGATTTCGAGCCGGCGATCTTCAGATAGGCGGAAACCGGGGTCTCGAGATCGGAAACGAGCGTCGTCCACACCACCTGCGGCTTGCCCGCAGCGTGGAGGGGCTGGAAGGCCTCGAAGGCCGGCTCGATCTGCATGACGTCCTCGTGGTCGCTCCCGACCTACCGGGCGTCGGCCGTGCCACCGACCGCCCGGTTGAGCAGGGTACGGTTGACGGTGGAGCCGAAGTCGCGCTGGAGGCGGGCGATGTACTGCGCGAGGACATCGTCCTCGATCGATTGCGAAAGCTGGTCGCGCGTGCGCTGGTCGAGCGTCGCGTCGGCCGGCAGGGCGATCTCCGTGGTGACGAAGACGACCCGGTCGATGCCGTCGGCAGCCGGCGCATTGGCGGCCTGGCCCTTGGCGGTGGCGAACAGCATCTGCACGGCGCTGCCGCCCCATACGCCGTCGGTGGCGGTGCGCTTCAGCGCCGGGGTGGTCTTCACCTCGAGGTTCAGCGGCTGGGCCAGTTCGGCCAGCGTCTTTCCCTCACGCAGGGCGGTCGCCATCACATCGGCGGCCTTGCCGATGCGGACCTTCACCTCGTCCTCGCGCCATCGGGCCTCGACCAGGCCTTGACCTCGTCCAGCGTCCGGTCGCGGGCAGGGGTGATGCCGGCGACCTCGTACCAGACCCAGAGGCCCGACTGGCGGTTGTTGACCGGCTCGTTCTCGAGGCCGACCTCGGCGCGGAAGGCGGCCGGCAGGTATTCGGAGGCACCGGGCAGGTTCAGCTGGACCTCGGAGGTGTCACGGCCGCTGGACGTCGATGGCGTCGACCGTGGTGACCGAGACACCGACCTTCGCGGCGATGTCGGCGAGAGGCAGGCCCGATGAGCGCTCCTTCTCGATGCGATCGTGCAGGTCGTTGACGGCGTTGCGGGCCATGGTGGTCGCGAGGGTCATCCGCGCCTGCTCGCGCGCCTGCCCCTCGTTGAAGGGCTCGATGGCGGCGATGCGCAGGAGGACGGTGCCGAAGCGACCGCGCACCGGCTCGCTCACCGCGCCGTCCGCCGAGGGCGAAGGCGGCATCGCGCACGGCGGGATCGGCGATCTGGGCGCGCGACAGATTGCCGAGGGAGAGGTCGGCGGGGGTGACATTGCGCTCCTTGGCGAGGTCCTCGAAGGACAGGCCTTCCTTCAGCTTCCTGGCGGCGGCCTCGGCCTCCTCCTGCGAGGGGAAGGTGAGCTGCTGGATGGTCCGCCGCTCGGTCGTCTCGCGCAGGCGGGCCACCTCGGCGTCGAGCTCGGCATCCGGCACCTGCATGAAGCCGATCTGCTCCTGCGGCGAGAGCGTGAGGACCACGAGCTTGCGGTACTCGGGCGCGCGGAACGCGGCCTTGTTGGCGTCGAAATAGGCCTGCAGCGTCGCGGCGTCGGGGGCGGGGACGTCGCCGGCCTGCGCCGCGCCGATCACCACGTACTGGGCCTGGCGCGTCTCGTTCTGGAAGCGCGTCATGGCATCGATCAGGACCTGCGGCGTGCCGAGCTTGTCGGAGACGGCGCCGGCGATCTGCTGGCGCACGGCAAGACGGCGCTCGAGATCGATATAGGTCTGCTCGTTGTAGCCGTTCTGGCGCAGCACTTCCTGGAAGGCGGTGCGATCGAACTGCCCCGTCGGGCCGCGGAAGGCGGGTGTCGAGACGATGCGGGTACGGATGGTGTCGTCGTCGATGCCGAGGCCGAGCTGGCGGCCGCGCTCGTCGAGCGTCGCCTCTGTGACGAGCTGGTTGAGCACCCGCTGGTCGATGCCGAACTGGCGCGCCTGGTCGGGCGTCAGGCCGCGGCCGACCATGCGGCCGAGGTTCTGGACCTCGCGGTTGTAGGCGGTCTGGAAGGTCTGGACGTTGATCTGCGTGTCGCCGACGGTGGCGATCGTGGTCGCGGTGCCGCCACGGAAGATGTCGCCGATACCCCAGACGGCGAAGGACAGCACGAGCACGCCCATGAGGGCGATGAGGATGAAGCGGGCGATGCCCTTCTCGAAGGCGGAGCGAAGGCCGGTCAGCATGCCGGTGGAATCTCCAACGGGCGGCCGGGAGGCCGCGTGGGGTCTGAAAAAGTCGGCGGAGCATAGTGATGCCTCCCCATGGGGGCAAGCATGGTGGGTGGCACCTGCCGGGGGCTTCTGCTAGGCAGCGCCCGACATGTTTCCGACCGCAGCCAAGGAGGGTCTCATGGGCACGCGCCCGCTCGTCGCCGGCAACTGGAAGATGAACGGCAGCCGCTCGTCGCTGAAGGAACTCGCCGCCATGGCCGAGGGCTACGACGCGACGCTGAAGACGAAGGTGGACCTGATGATCTGCCCGCCTGCGCCGCTGGTGTTCCTCGCCGCGGCCGCCGCCATCGGCACGCGGATCGCGATCGGCGGGCAGGATTGCCACACGGAAGCCTCCGGAGCCTTCACCGGCGAGGTCTCGGCCGAGATGCTGGCGGATTCAGGCGCGACGGCCGTCATCGTCGGCCACTCCGAGCGCCGCCAGTATTTCCGCGAGACTGACGCGATGGTCGCCGCCAAGGCCGCGGCCGCCAACCGGGCCGGACTCATGGCCATCGTCTGCGTCGGAGAGACGCGGGAGGAGCGCGAGGCCGGCAAGGCGCTGGCCGTGGTCGGCCGGCAGGTCGCGCGTTCGGTGCCGGAGGACGCGACGCCGGGCACCGTCGTGGTCGCCTACGAGCCGGTCTGGGCCATCGGCACGGGCCTGACGCCGACCGCGGCCGACGTCGCGGAGGTCCACGCCCTCATCCGCAAGAAACTCGTCTCCCGCCACGGCAAGCAGGCCGCCGGCATCCGCATCCTCTATGGCGGCTCGGTGAAGCCCGCCAACGCGAAGGAACTGATGGCGGTCGAAAACGTCGATGGGGCACTGGTCGGCGGCGCCAGCCTGAAGGCCGCCGACTTCCTCGCCATCGCCGCGGCCTATCGCTGAGGATGCCCGCATGAACGACGCCGCCGGCGGACAGACCTTCAGGATCGTCCTGTGGATCGTCGCCGTCGGCTTCTTCATGCAGACGCTGGATTCCACCATCGTCAACACGGCGCTGCCGTCGATGGCGCGGGCGCTGGGCGAGAGCCCGCTGAGCATGCATTCGGTGGTGATCGCCTATTCGCTCACCATGGCCATGCTGATCCCGGCCTCGGGCTGGCTCGCCGACCGGTTCGGCACCCGCAAGGTCTATCTCGCCGCCATCGCCCTGTTCACCCTCGGCTCGGTCGCCTGCGCCGTCTCGACCTCGCTGACCCAGCTGGTGCTGTCCCGCATCGTGCAGGGGGCGGGCGGCGCCATGCTGCTGCCCGTCGGGCGTCTCGTCGTCCTGCGCAACGTTCCGCGCGACCAGTTCCTGCCAGCCATGAGCTTCGTCGCCATTCCCGGTCTGATCGGGCCGCTGATCGGCCCGACGCTCGGCGGCTGGCTGGTTCAGGCGGCCTCCTGGCACTGGATCTTCCTCATCAACCTGCCGGTCGGCATCCTCGGCCTCGCGCTGACCGCCATCTACATGCCGGACAGCCGCAATGCCGGCGTCGGGCGCTTCGACACCATCGGCTACCTCATGCTGTCGGTCGGCATGGTGGCGCTGTCCTTCTCGCTCGACGGCCTGACCGACCTCGGCTTCGAGCGGGCGACAGTGCTGGTGCTGCTCGTCTTCGCCTTCGCCCTCGTCGTCGGCTATTTCCTGCATGCCCAGCGTCGGCCGGACCCGCTGTTTCCGCTGACGCTGTTCCGCATCCACACCTATACGGTCGGTCTGCTCGGCAATCTCTTCGCCCGCATTGGCTCCGGCGCCATGCCCTTCCTCATCCCGCTGCTCCTGCAGGTGGGGCTCGGCCGCACGCCGGTGGAAGCCGGCATGATGATGCTGCCCGTGGCCGCCATGGCCATGACGGCGAAACGGGCGGTGACGCGACTGATCACCCGCCACGGCTACAGACGCTTCCTGGTGGCCAATACGCTCGTCCTCGGCTGCCTCCAGGCCAGTTTCGCCTTCATGCCGGGCCTGCCGCTCTGGGCCATGCTGGTGCTGCTCGGCTGCTACGGCGCCGTCAACTCCTTCCAGTTCACGGCGATGAACACGGTCACCCTGCGCGATCTCGACCCGGCGGGGGCCGGCAGCGGCAACAGTCTGTTCTCGATGGTGCAGATGCTGTCGATGAGTCTCGGCGTGACGGTCGCGGGAGCCCTGCTCGCGAGTTTCACCAGCCACCTGGCGGCAGGGGCCACGAGCGCTGCCGTCCCAGCCTTCCAGGCGACCTTCGTCACCATCGGCATCATCACCTGCGCCTCGGCATGGATCTTCTGGCAGCTGGACCCCGGCGTTTCGCGCGGGCGAGGGGGCACGGAGCCCGGCGAGACTGGCTAATCGGTCCGGGCGATCCCATATCGGCCGGGTGATCATGAGCGCGGGGTAGGCAAGCCCCGTCCGATCGTGTAGAGACCGCCATTCTTTCGAGCCAGGGACCGTTCCGCGGCCATGCAGTCCGTTCTTCTCGTCGTTCACCTGATGATCGTGCTCGCGCTGATCGTCGTGGTCCTCCTGCAGCGCTCCGAAGGCGGCGGCCTCGGCATGGGCGGGGGTGGCGGCAACTTCATGTCGTCGCGCGGCACGGCCAATGTCCTGACCCGGGCGACGGCGATCCTCGCGGGCGCCTTCTTCTTCACCTCCATCGTCCTCGCCCTGCTGGCGACGCAGGCGCGCGGTCCCCGTTCGCTGCTCGACCGTCCGGCGACCTCGGCCCCGGCCGCGCCCGCCGCGCCCTCGGCTCCGGCGTCTCCCGCCGCGCCGCAGGTGCCGCAGTCCGGTGGCGGACAGGGTGGCACCGGCATGCTCGAGGGGCTTCGCGGCCTGTCTCCGGCCGCTCCGGCAGCTCCCGGCAGCTCCGGCAGCTCCGGCAGCTCCGGCAGCTCCGCGTCAGCTCCGGCGAGGGCGGAATTGCCGCCCGCGGCCATTGCCAGCGCGCTGCGCCGGCTTAGGACGAACATCGAACCAGGGCCGGGCGACCGGCCCTTCTCTTTTGTCCGGGGAGAAGAGGGCGACAGGCCTTCGTCTCGCTACCCGAATCGGTCGTTGCGCCTTAAAGAGGAGGCCCCATGGCGCGGTATGTTTTCATCACCGGCGGCGTGGTCTCGTCCCTCGGAAAAGGTCATGGCTTCAGCGGCGCTCGGCGCGCTCCTGCAAGCGCGAGGGTATCACGGTCACGGCTGCGCAAGCTCGACCCCTATCTCAATGTCGATCCGGGCACGATGTCGCCTTACGCAGCACGGCGAGGTCTTCGTCACCGACGACGGCGCCGAGACCGACCTCGACCTCGGCCATTACGAGCGCTTCACCGGCCGCCCTGCCAACGCAGCACCGACAACATCACCACCGGCCGCATCTACCAGAACATCATCGACCAAGGAGCGGCGCGGCGACTATCTCGGCGCGACCATCCAGGTCATCCCCCACGTCACCGATGCCATCAAGGACTTCGTCCGCACCGGCAACGAGGGCTTCGATTTCGTCCTCGTCGAGATCGGCGGCACGGTCGGCGACATCGAGGCGCCTGCCGTTCTTCGAGGCGATCCGCCAGCTCGGCAACGAATCTGCCCGAGCGCAACAATGCCGTCTATGTGCACCTGACGCTTGCTGCCCTACATCGCCGTCGGCGGGCGAGCTGAAGACCAAGCCGACGCAGCATTCGGTGCAAGGAGCTGCGCGCCATCGGCATCGCACCCGACATCCTGCTGTGCCGCTGCCGACCGGCCGATTCCCGGAAGGACGAGCGCAAGAAGCTGGCGCTGTTCTGCAACGTGCGGCCGTCGCGCCGTCGTCCAGGCGCGCGATGCCGGCTCCATCTACGACGTGCCGCTGGCCTACCATAAGGCCGGGCTCGACGACGAGGTGCTGGCGCGCCTTCGGCATCGAGGTGATGCGCGAGCCGCGACATGCGGCGCTGGGCCGACGTCTCCTCGCGCGTCCACAACCCCGAGGGCGAGGTCAACATCGCCATCGTCGGCAAGTACACAGGGCTCAAGGACGCCTACAAGTCGCTGATCGAGGCTCTGGCCCACGGCGGCATGGCCAACAAGGTCAAGGTCAACCTCGAGTGGATCGAGAGCGAGGTCTTCGAGAACGAGGATCCCTCGCCCTATCTGCAGGACGTCCACGGCATCCTGGTGCCCGGCGGCTTCGGCCAGCGCGGCGCCGAGGGCAAGATCCGTGCGGCGCGCTTCGCGCGGGAGCGCAAGGTGCCCTATTTCGGCATCTGCTTCGGCATGCAGATGGCGGTGATCGAGGCGGCGCGGAACCTCGCCGGCGTGCCCAATGCCAATTCGACCGAGTTCGGCCCGACGCACGGAGCCCGTCGTCGGGCCTCTTGACCGAATGGCTGAAGGGCAACGAGTTGCAGAAGCGCAGTTCGAGGCCGGTGATCTCGGCGGCACCATGCGGCTCGGCGCCTATCACGGCCCACCTGAAGGCGGATTCGAAGATCGCGGCGATCTACCGCTCCGACGTCATCTCCGAGCGCCACCGCCACCGCTACGAGGTCAATCTCGACTATCGCAAGCGGCTCGAGGACAAGGGTCTCGTCTTCACCGGCCTGTCGCCGGACGGCGTGCTGCCCGAGACCATCGAGTATCCGGACCATCCCTGGTTCATCGGCGTGCAGTACCACCCCGAGCTGAAGAGCCGTCCCTTCGACCCGCATCCGCTGTTCCGCTCAGCTTCATCGAGGCGGCCAAGGCGCAGTCGCGCCTCGTCTGATGCGGCCGGTCGCGGCTATCGTCGCTGCGGTGATCCTCGTGGCCGGGTCGTTGGTCGCCTATGTCATGCTGACGGGTGGCGAATGCGCCGGGACGGTGGTCTACCGCGACGTCGCCGCCTGCGTGTCGCGCGGCGGGACCGTTTCCTCCTGCGAGGCCTACCTGAGGGAGGCCAACCGCCGGCTGACACAGTCGGGTCCCGTCTTCGACATGCGCCAGCAATGCGAGGACCGCTACTCTTCCTGCCAGCCCGCTGATGGTGCGTCGGGGTTCGTCCCCCGGGCGACGGGCTTCTGCGTGCGAACCGGGCCGCCCGACAGGGTCGTTCCGATTTTCGGGCGAGGCTAGCGGACCGTCTGGTCCGGCGATAGCCTCGACCGGCAACGGTCAGGAGGGGCTATGATCATCGCGGACTATCTCTCGGGTTTTCCGGCTTTCCTCGCGCACTACGCGCTCGCCGTTCTGTTTCTCGTCATTTTCGGCGCCGTCTATACAAAGATCACGCGCCACAACGAGTTCGAGCTCATCCGCAGGGGCAATACGGCTGCCGCCATCTCGCTCGCCGGCAGCCTTATCGGCTTCTCGCTGCCGCTGGCGGCCTCCGTCGAGTATTCCGAATCGATCCTCGACAATGCGCTGTGGGCCTGCGTGTCCCTGGTCATCCAGCTGGTCATCTACTACCTCGCCCGCCTCATCATCGACGATCTCAGCGGCCGCATCGAGCGCCAGGAGCTCTCGGCCGGCATCTGGCTGGGCGCCGTGTCCATCGCCGGGGGCCAGTTGGCCGCCGCCTCCATGACGACATGAGGAGACGGCGATGACGGATCAGACTCCGCCCGAACGGCCGCCCTTCGGCAAGAAGCAGCGTCGCAACCTTCCCAAGCCGCAGGTGAGGGTGGATGCCGCGGCGGCGCCGACGCAGAAGCGCTCGATGCTGCTGTCGCCCGCTGGCCTCGGCACCATGGCCGCCATCGGCGTCGGGGCACTGGTCGTCACCAACGGTTTCGGCAGCGGCAATACGCGGCAGACCTGCTCCGTCGGCCGGGTGGCGACGTCGGTCGCCCAGTGCGAGGCGCTGATGCCCGGTCCGCAATGCGCCGCCGCCTTTGCCGGTGGCGCCGCTGCGGTCGGGTTGTCTCGGACCGGCTCGGGGCCGTGGTCGGTCCAGCCGGTGAGCCTCGGTGCCGGCGGCGCCTACCAGACCCTCGCGGGCCAGCCGTTCAGCACAGCCCGCACCTGCCGTTCCTCGTCGAGCAGCAGTGGCTCGCGCTCGAGTTTCTTCTGGGGCGGCTCATCTGCCGGCAGCAGTTCGTCCGGTGCCTCGACCAGCCAGAGCCAGGGCGTGTCGCGGTCGGGTTTCGGCTCGACGGCCCGCAGTTTCTCCAGCTCCTCCAGGGGGGGATGACATGCAGCGGATCGCCATCGCCGAGCGGCCGAACTGGCGCGCGCTCGCCGACGAATACGGCTTCGCCTATGCCATGCCCGACGGCGAGCGCTACTGGGACGAGCGCGCCTACTACAGCTTCACCCTGCGCGAGATCGAGGACGACATCGAGGAGGGGACCGCCGAGCTCGTCTCCCTGTGCGGAGAATGGGCGGGCCGTGCGGTGCGCGACGAGGAATATCTCAAGCGCCTGAACATCCCCTCGACCTACTGGGACTGGATCGCCCAGAGCTGGGACCGGCACGATCCCAGCCTCTATGGCCGCTTCGACTTGGTCTATGACGGCAAAAGCCCGCCGAAGCTCCTCGAGTTCAACGCCGACACGCCGACCTCGCTCTACGAGGCCTCGGTGTTCCAGTGGTACTGGCTGGAGGATCGGATCAAGGCCGGGGCTCTGCCGAAGAACGCCGACCAGTTCAACAATCTCCACGACCAGCTCATTGCGCGCTTCTCGGCCTGGCCGACCGCCAACCTCCTGCACATGACGGCCTTCTCCGAGGAGGTCGAGGACCGCAAGAACGTCGAGTACATGGCCGAATGCGCGGGCGAGGCAGGGCACCAGGTCGTGTTGCTCGACATCGCGGCCATCGGCCTCGACCGGACTGGCCGCTTCGTCGACGAGCAGAACCGCGAGATCAAGACGCTGTTCAAGCTCTATCCCTGGGAGTGGCTGATTCACGAGGAGTTCGGCGCGGCCATGCCGGGGTCGCCGACGGTCTGGATCGAGCCGCCGTGGAAGATGCTGCTGTCGACCAAGGCCATCCTCCCTGAGTTGTGGAAGCTCGCGCCGGGCCATCCGAACCTGCTGGAAAGCTACTACGAGGGCGACCCCGCGGCCTCGAACATCGGCCGGGATTATGTCGCCAAGCCGATCTTCTCGCGCGAAGGGGCCAATGTGGAAATCCGCAAGGGTGGCGTCACCGTCGCGGCGCCGGAGGGGCCCTACGACAACCTGCCGCGGGTCATCCAGGCCCTCGCTCCGGATGTCGTCTTCGACCGCATGCG
The DNA here is from genome assembly GCA_965284145.1 of Phreatobacter sp. Taxonomy (GTDB): domain Bacteria; phylum Pseudomonadota; class Alphaproteobacteria; order Rhizobiales; family Phreatobacteraceae; genus Phreatobacter. Next base: position 1,099,726 of record CBDIRH010000002.1, on the reverse strand, counting down.
ACCGGTGATCGGCTCGTGGATCATCGACCAGGACCCGCCGGCATGGGCATCCGCGAGGATTCCGGCCTCGTCACCGGCAACACCTCCTGCTTCATCCCGCACGCCATCGTCGATTGACCTTGGCGGCGGGCCTTCCCATCTCGGGTTGATCGCCACGGGCGGGTCTGCGAGAACCCGCCGGCACACCAGCCCGCCACGGCGGCGCGAGAAGGGACAACGTTGTGATTGCAGCTCTCGAACAGGCCACCGTCGACGTCGGCGGCGTGCGCTTCGGCAACCGCCAGCCGCTGGCCCTGATCGCCGGTCCCTGCGCCATGGAGAGCCGCGACCACGCGCTCGAGGTGGCGGCGGCGCTGAAGGAGATCACGACGCGCGTCGGCATTGGCCTCGTCTACAAGTCGTCCTTCGACAAGGCGAACCGCACCTCCGGCAAGTCGTCGCGCGGCATCGGCCTGAAGGCGGCGATGCCGGTCTTCGCCGAGGTGAAGGAGCGGCTGGGCCTGCCTGTCATCACCGACATCCACGAGATCGACCAGTGCGCGCCGGTGGCCGAGGTCGTCGACATCCTGCAGATCCCCGCCTTCCTCTGCCGGCAGACCGATCTGCTTGTCGCCGCGGCGAAGACGGGCCGGGTCGTCAACGTCAAGAAGGGCCAGTTCCTCGCCCCCTGGGACATGGCCAATGTCGCCGCCAAGATCCGCGAGGCCGGCAACGCCAACGTCATGGTGACGGAGCGCGGCGTCTCCTTCGGCTACAACACCCTCGTCTCCGACATGCGGGCGCTGCCGATCATGGCCGAGACAACGGGCGCGCCGGTGATCTTCGACGCGACCCATTCGGTGCAGCAACCGGGCGGCAAGGGCTCATCCTCGGGCGGGCAGCGCGAGTTCGTGCCGGTGCTGGCGCGGGCCGCGGTGGCGGTCGGCGTCGCCGGCGTCTTCATCGAGACCCATCCCGATCCTGACAAGGCGCCCTCGGACGGCCCGAACATGGTGCCGCTGAAGCAGATGGAGGCGCTGTTGACCATGCTCGTCGGCTTCGACCGGCTGTCGAAGGGCCTCTCCTGAGGCCGGTCGCCCGGCTTGCCCTGGTCGCACGGGTCTCCATGCAGGTCGCAAAAGCCCTAGAATGCCGCTGACCTGCCGAATCGGACTTTGCCCATGACCGAGCGCACCTGCCTCTCCATCGTCCTCGCCGCCGGCGAGGGCACGCGGATGAAGTCGGCGAAGCCGAAGGTGCTGCACGAGGTGGCGGGACTGTCGATGGTCGGCCATGTGCTGCGCGCCGTGGCAGCGGCTGGCGGGACCGCGGCGGCCGTCGTCGTCGGTCCCGACCGGGAGGATGTCGCCGCCGAGGCGCGCCGTCTCGCGCCGGGGGCCGCCATCCACGTCCAGACGGAGCGGCTCGGCACCGCCCATGCGGTGCTCCATGCCGAAGCCGAGATCGCCCGCGGCTTCGACGACATCATCGTCGCCTTCGGCGATACGCCGCTGGTGACCCCGGAGACCTTCGGCCGGCTCCGCGCAGCCCTCGCGGCGGGTGCGGCGGTCGCGGTGCTCGGCTTCGAGGCGGCGGACCCCTTCGGCTATGGCCGGCTCGTGATGGAAGGTGGGGCGCTCGCGTCCATTGTCGAGGAGAAGGAAGCCAGCGAAGCCCAGCGCGCCATCACCCTGTGCAATGGCGGGCTCATGGCGCTTGCGGGCAGGACCGCGCTGTCGATCCTGAAGCGCATCGGCAACGCCAATGCCAAGGGCGAGTTCTACCTGACCGACGCGGTCGCCATCGCCCGCGCCGATGGCTTTGCGACCGCCGTGGTGCTGGCGCCCGAGGAAGAGGTGAGGGGCGTCAACGACCGGGTGCAACTCTCCGAGGTCGAGGCCATTGCCCAGCGGCGCCTGCGCGAGGCGGCCATGCGTGGCGGCGTGACCATGGCTGCACCGGACACCGTATTCATGGCCTTCGATACGCAACTCGGCCGCGACGTCACGCTGGAGCCGCACATCGTCTTCGGACCAGGCGTCAGCGTCGCCGACAACGTGACGATCCGCGCCTATTCGCATCTTGCGGGATGCGTGGTGGAGCAGGGCGCCATCCTCGGCCCCTTCGCCCGCATCCGGCCGAAGAGCCGGATCGGCGCGCAGGTGCACATCGGCAATTTCGTCGAGGTCAACCGGACCACCATCGCCGCGAAGGCGGAGGCCAACCATCTCGCCTATCTCGGCGATGCCACCATCGGCGAAGGCACCAATATAGGCGCCGGCACCATCACCTGCAATTTCGACGGCGCCGACAAGCACCCGACCGTCATCGGCCGCGACGTCTTCGTCGGCTCCAATTCGACGCTGGTCGCGCCGCTCACCATCGGCGACGAGGTGCTGATCGCCGCCGGCTCGACCATCACCCTCGACGTCAAGGAGGGGGCGCTCACCTTCGGACGCGCCAAGCAGGCCGGCCTGCCGGGACGGGGCGCCGAGATGATCCGCGCCAACAAGGAACGGCGTGCGGCGCGCAAGGCGCGGGAGCAGGGCAAGGCCTGAGAGTCGCCGACGTCGGGGCGGTGCAAGCCGGCCCCCTGTCTCACATCGTCACAGCAATTCATTTCGCGGGCGCGGGGCTGCGCCGTTAAACCCGCCTTGGTTTCTGGCGAGGTATAAGCGCCGGATTCGGACGCCGTGCGGCGGTGCCGCAGGACGGGACGTGGAGAACGACAGGCATGTGCGGGATCATCGGCATTCTCGGCAAGGAGCCCGTGGCGGGCCAGCTGGTCGACAGCCTCAAGCGTCTCGAATATCGCGGCTATGACTCGGCCGGCGTCGCCACGCTGGAGAACGGCGTGCTCACCCGCCGCCGCGCCGAGGGCAAGCTGAAGAACCTTGAGGCGGCGCTGGCGAAGGCACCGCTCTCCGGCACCATCGGCATCGGCCACACGCGCTGGGCGACCCATGGCGCGCCGACCGAGACCAATGCCCATCCGCACGCCTCGGAGGGCGTTGCCGTCGTCCACAACGGCATCATCGAGAATTTTCGCGAGCTCAGGCAGGAGCTGGAGGCCAAGGGCGTCGTCTTCTCCACCCAGACCGACACCGAGACGGTGGCTCATCTCGTCGGGCAGGGCATGAAGGAAGGCCTCAGCGCCGTCGACGCCGTCGGCGCGGCGCTGCCGCGGCTGCGCGGCGCGTTTGCGCTCGCCTTCGTCTTCGAGGGCAACGAGAACCTGCTGATCGGCGCCCGCAAGGGTTCGCCGCTGGCGGTGGGGTATGGCGACGGCGAGATGTATCTCGGCTCCGACGCCATCGCGCTCGCTCCCTTCACCTCCGCCGTCGCCTATCTCGAGGAGGGCGACTGGGCCATCCTCGACCGCAATTCGGTCGAGATCCGCGACGAGGCCGGCCATGTTGTGCAGCGCCCGGTGATCCGCTCCTCGGCGACCGCCTTCCTGGTCGACAAGGGCAACCACAAGCACTTCATGCTCAAGGAGATCTACGAGCAGCCTGAGGTCGTGGCGCGCACCACCGCCCACTATCTCGACATGGCCAACGGCAAGGTGCGCCTGCCGGCGGACCTGCCCTTCGACTGGGCGGCGCTGCCGCGCATCTCGATCGCCGCCTGCGGCACGGCCTATCTCGCCGGACTGACCGCCAAATACTGGTTCGAGCGCTTCGCCCGCATCCAGGTCGACATCGATATCGCTTCCGAGTTCCGCTATCGCGAGACGCCGATGGTCCCTGGCGGGCTGATGATCGTCGTCTCGCAGTCCGGCGAGACCGCCGACACGCTGGCCTCGCTCCGCTACGCCAAGGAGAACGGCCAGCACGTGCTGGCCGTCGTCAACGTGCCGACCTCGACCATTGCCCGCGAGAGCCACATCGTCATGCCGACGCTGGCCGGCCCGGAGATCGGCGTTGCCTCGACCAAGGCCTTCACCTGCCAGCTCGCCGTGCTCGCCTCGCTGGCGATCGCCGCCGGCAAGGCGCGCGGATTCGTCAATGCGGAGGAGGAGGACAAGCTCGTCCGCGCCATGATGGAGGCGCCGCGCTACATGAACGAGGCGCTGAAGCAGGAGGAGCATATCGCCGGCATCGCCAAGATGCTGTCGAAGGCGCGCGACGTGCTCTACCTCGGCCGCGGTACCTCCTATCCCATCGCCATGGAAGGCGCGCTGAAGCTGAAGGAGCTCTCCTACATCCACGCGGAGGGCTATGCGGCGGGCGAGCTGAAGCATGGCCCCATCGCGCTGATCGACGAGACCATGCCGGTCATCGTCATCGCGCCCTTCGACAAGGTCTACGAGAAGACCGTGTCGAACATGCAGGAGGTCGCGGCGCGCGGTGGGCAGATCCTGCTCGTCACCGACGAGAAGGGCGCCGAGCACGCAGAGGTCGAGACGGTCGCGACGATCGTCATGCCGGACGTCCCGGCGACCATTGCGCCGATCGTCTATTCGGTGCCGATCCAGCTCATCGCCTATCACACGGCGGTCGAGATGGGCACGGATGTCGACCAGCCGCGCAACCTCGCCAAGAGCGTGACGGTGGAGTGAGAGGGTCGGCGCCCCGCCGTGATCAGCCGCGGCGGCCGATCCTGATGCCCACCACCACCACATAGATCAGGAACAGCAGCGCCAGCGTCGCGGGCAGGCCGTGCGGCGGCCACAGATCCATGCCGGCGCCGCCGAGCGGCGGGCCGACGATCAGGCCGATGGAATAGAAGACGACGAAGGCGGCATTGGCCTGGGCGAGGTCGGCGCCGCGGAAACGGCTGCCGAGATGGGCGAGGCCGACGGTGTAGAGGCCGGCGACGAGCCCGCCGAGCACCATCAGCACCACGAAGATGCCGGCCGGAGGCAGGGTGACCAGCGTCATCGTTCCCATGCCGACAACGCCCGCCATGCCGCAGAACAGCAGGACATAGCGCCGGTCGGTGCGGTCCGAGACGATGCCCATGGGGATCTGGAACAGCACGTTGCCCAGCACGAAAGCCGAAACGAGGCCGATGGCGGCACCCGTCTCGAGGCCGATGGCGATTCCATAGAGCGGCAGGAGCGCGATGGCGGAGGTTTCTGCCGCGCCGAAGACGAGCGCCGCCAGCGTCGCCGATGGGACGAGCCAGAAGAAGGAGAGGAAGCCGGCGCTGGGGTGGTCCTCGATGGGCGGGGCGCGCCCGCCGGCCACCGCGATGGGGATGCCGGCGAGGACGAGGATGATGGCGCCGGTGGCATAGGGGGCCCAGCCGGTCGTCCCAAGCACCGACAGCACCTGCGGCCCGAGGGCGAAGCCAAGCGACAGGGCGGTGGCATAGATGCCGAGCACGAGGCCGCGGCGGCTCTCGGGAGCGGCGGCGTTGATCCAGTACTCCGAGAGCACGAAGAGGACGGTGAGGGCCGCGCCCAGCAGGAAGCGCAACGGAAACCAGGCCCAGATCGGCTCGACGGCATTGAAGGCGAGGAGGCAGGCGGCGGCGGTTGCGAGCGAGGCGGCAAGGGTCTGCGCCATGCCGAAGCGCCGCGCCCAGCCGGAGATGAACGGGGCGCAGACCAGGGTCGCTACACCCGGCATGGCGGTGTTGAAGCCGATCAGCGTCCGTGAGGCGCCCTTGGCGTCCAGGGCGAAGGACAAGAGCGGGATCGACAGCGACAGGCCGATGCCGACCGTGACCACGCAGGCGATCGCCGCCGCCAGCGAGGCGATGGTCTGGCGGGAAAAGTGGCGATCGGCGCTGGGGGCGGACATCAGGCCGCCTCCCATGAAGGCGCGACGGGCCGATGACAAGCGCCGAATTGGCGCGTCAGGCCGGCGTGCCGACGGGTGCGCCGGTGCGGGCCACCCGCGGGCGGCGCTTGCGGAAGCGGCGGCGCGCCCAGATGATGAGGCCGGTGACCATCAGCCCCACCAGGGCGATGGAAATGGCGACGTTCATCAATGCCGACCAGATGCCGGCGAAATTGCCCTCGTGCCAGAGGCGGACCCAGTTGCGGGTCGTCGGTGCGAGACCCTGCTCCGATACCGAGAAGACGCGGTACTCGCCATCGACGACGACACGCGCAAGCTGTCGTCCGGCGCGGCCGCGCACCCAGACGAGGCCGGACAGGTCCTGTTCGGCGCCGACCTTGCGGACGGCCTCGACCATGGAGAGCGGCGCTGCGCGAGCCGAAGGCGGCGGGCTTCCGGTAAAGCTGATGCCCCAGGCGAGGAACAGGCCCGTCAGCGGGCTGAGGACCAGCAGCGGCAGGCCGAACCACGCCATGCCCTTGTGCCAGCCGGAGACCGTATTGGTCAGGCGCGGCCAGCCCATGAAGACGCCGAGGACCATGAGCAGGATCATCGCCATGGTCGAGACGTGCACGAGCCAGCCGAGCTCCAGCATCAGCGTCTCGTGCAGCACGCGACAGTAGTAGAAAAGATTGGAAAGCCTTCCGTCCTCGGTCAGCTCGGCACCGGTGCGCACATCCACGTCGATGGTGTCGTCAGGCCGGACGCCGCCGATGGAGAGGCGCCCTTCATAGGCGCGGTAGGCGAGGGAGCGGGCCTTGCCCTCGGGGTCGAACTTGCCGAGAAGTTCGACGATCCTGTCGGCGGTCAGCGTTCCGGGCCTGGCCGCTGTCACCTGCGCCATCGGCTCGAAGGAGAGGATCAGGCCGGTGACGACGATGACGGCCAGGGGCAAGGCGAAGACGAGAGTGAGCCAGCGGTGGAACCGCAAGAGCCATGGCTTGATCATGTCGGACCCCTCTGCGACGGGACGCCGCAGCCATTCATTAGACCGCTTCTAATCAGGGGCCTTGCGCTGCCTCAAGTCACGTCCGCTTGAACGGGTGTCAGTCCAGCACCTCGCGCCGGAACTCCTTGCGGATCATGTAGTAGAACGGCACCGGCAGGAGCGGCGAGAAGCCCTTGGCAATGCGGTCGCCGAGTTCCTCCAGCACCACCGTGGTGATGGTCGGCAGGTCTTCGTGCAGCGCCTCGTCGAGGGTGAGCCACTTCAGCTCTGTCAGTTCGGCGTGCGGACCGACGACGCCCTCGATGCGGTGGGCGATATGCTCGGCGTCGCAGGCGAAGAAGCGGGTGTCGAATCGCTTCGGCCGGCGCGGCGGAGTGATGGCGCGGGCGACGAAGTGCAGGTCCTCGAGGTTCGGGAAGATGCCGTGCTCGGCGAAGGCTTCCCAGCCCTTCGGCACCGTCTCGGGCTTGCCGGCATCGCGGGTGCCGAGCAGCAGGCCGGTTTCCTCGCAGGTCTCGCGGATGGCGGTCAGCGCCAGCGAACGGGCCCGTGACATGGACGGCCTCTGGACGCGGGCCATGAGCCGCGCCTGGGCGATGTCGTGGAGCGTGCCGTAGACCGGCATGGCGCGGTCGTCGGGATCGCGGCGGCCGCCGGGAAAGACGAACTTGCCTGGCATGAACTTGAGGTCATGGCGCCGCTTGCCCATCAGCACCTTGGGCTTGTGGCCGGAGCGGTCGATCACGATGAGGGTGGCGGCGTCGACCGGCTTCTGGTTGGCCCAGCGCGTCTCGCGCTCCGTCTTGGTCAGTCGCTCGGCGAGTGCAATGCCCTTGTCGCTCACGGATTTGGTCCCTGTCTCGATTCGTCGCTGTTCTCGTCGAAGCCGTGCATCCGCAAGGCCCACTGGTAGCCGACGATCGCCCCCTTCACCGGGGGGAGGAGCAGCAGGCACATGGCCAGCGTCAGCGGCAGCCAGAGAATGAAATGGATCCACAGGGCCGGCTCGTAGGCGAGCTCCAGCCACATCAGCATCGGCACCACGACGTGGCCGACGATCATGATGGTCACATAGGGCGGGGCATCGTCGGAGCGGTGGTGGTGCAGCGCCTCGCCGCAGGCCTCGCAATGGGGCGCGACCTTGAGATAGGAGGTGAAGAGGCGTCCCTCGCCGCAGGCCGGGCAGCGGCAGCGCATGCCGCGCCGGACCGCCGACCAGAGGTCACGCTGGGGCCGCGCCTCCTCGGGCAGGGTCTGCCCGGTCAGGATCTGAACCGTCATCGGCGGCCTTTCTTCTTCCACGGGGGCTTGATGGCCGGTCGCCCGGCCTTGCGCGGCGGCCGTCTGCAAAGCCGTCGTCGCGCGTCTTGCGGCCTATGTGCGCCGGGCGCTTGCCGGGCGCAAGGCCGCGGCGGCCATCGCTCATCAGTTCGAATCGCAGGGCTCCGGCCACCGGCGCCGCCTCCACCAGGCGGACGGTGACCGTGTCGCCGAGGCGCCAGGTCTCACCGGTGCGGGTTCCGACCAGGGCCTGCAGGCCCTCCTCGTAGCGGTAGTAGTCGCCGCCGATCGTCGAGGCGGCGACGAAGCCGTCGGCGCCGGTGTCGTCGAGCTTCACGAAGAGGCCGGATCGGGTCATGCCGGAGATGCGTGCCCCGAAGATGTCGCCGACCCGGTCGGCGAGGTGGGTCGCGATCAGCCGGTCGACGGTCTCGCGTTCGGCCGCCATGGCGCGCCGCTCGGCGGCGGAGATCTCGGCGGCGATCTCGGCGAGGGCGGATGCTCTGGCCTTCGGTGAGGCCGTCCTGCCCGAGGCCCAGCGCCTTGATCATGCCGCGGTGGACGATGAGATCGGCGTAGCGGCGGATGGGCGAGGTGAAATGGGCGTAGCGCCTGAGGTTGAGGCCGAAATGGCCGATGTTCTCCGGCGAATACTCGGCCTGCGATTGCGAGCGCAGCACCACCTGGTTGACCAGTTCGGTCGACTCCGTGCCCTTCGCCCGCGCGAGAATCTGGTTGAAGTTCGAGGGCCGGAGCAGCTCGGCTTTCGGCAGGGAGATGTCGAGGGTCTTCAGGAACTCCTTCAGCGCCAGCAGCTTCTCCATGCTCGGCGCATCGTGGATGCGGTACATGCAGGGGGTGCGGTGCTTCTCCAGCGTCTCGGCCGCGCAGACATTGGCGAGGATCATCATCTCCTCGATCAGCCGGTGGGCGTCGAGACGTTCCGGGATCACCACGCGGTCCACCGTGCCGTCGGGCTTCAGCAGGATCTTGCGCTCCGGCAGGTCGAGGTCGAGCGGCTCGCGGTCGTCGCGGGCACGCTTCAACGCCCCATAGGCATCCCACAGGGGCCTGAGGATCGGCTCCACCAGGCCCGCCGTGGTCTCGTCGGGATGGCCGTCGATGGCCGCCTGCGCCTGGGCATAGGCGAGCTTGGCCTCCGAGCGCATCATGATGCGGTGGAACGTATGCGACTTGCGCCGCCCGTCGGCGCGGATGACGACCCGGCAGGCGAGGGCGGGGCGGTCCTCGCGGGGCTTGAGCGAACAGAGGTCGTTCGAGATGCGCTCGGGCAGCATCGGCACGACGCGGTCCGGGAAATAGACGGAGTTGCCGCGGATCGCGGCCTCGCGGTCGAGGGCGGTTCCGGGACGCACATAGGCGGCCACGTCGGCGATCGCGATCGTCAGGATGAAGCCGCCGGCATTCTCGGGCGAGGGGTCCGGCTCGGCGTGGACGGCGTCGTCGTGGTCCTTGGCGTCGGGCGGGTCGATGGTGACGAGCGGCAGCTTGCGCCAGTCCTCGCGCTGGCCGACCCCGACGGGCTCGACCCGCTCCGCCTCGGCGATGGTGTCCGAGCGGAAGACATGGGGGATGCCGTGGACCTCGAGCGCGATGAGCGAGATCGCGCGCTCTGACTTGAGGTTGCCGAGGCGCTCGCGAACGCGCGCCACCGGCGGCCCGAAGCGGGTGGTGCGGACGATGTCGACGGCGACGAGGTCGCCATCCCGCGCCTCGCCGCTCGCCTCGTCGGGAATGGCGAGTTCGCGGCCGACGTTCTTCTTGTCGATGGGGATCAGCCGGCCGCCATGGCCCGGCACGGCGCGGAAGACGCCGATGGTGCGCGAGCGACCGCGGTCGAGGATTTTCATCACCCGCCCGACGGGGCGGGGGTCGTCGCTGGCCGATCCGCCGTCGGACAGGCGCACCAGGGCGCGGTCTCCAAGGCCGGGGACGGGATCGCCGGGGCGCGGGCGATGGGGCACGGCGATGAGGATCGCCGGGGCGGGGCCGTGCTCCTCCTCGTCCCATTCGGCCGGGCTCGCGACCAGGTCACCCTCGGCGTCACGGGTGGTGATGTCGACGACGACGACAGGCGGCAGCGCGCCGTGCTTCGACAGCTTGCCGCGTCCCTTGGCGACGAGCCCCTCGTCGACGATGTCCTTCAGGAGGGCCTTCAGCGCCGTCTTGTCGGCGCCGTGCAGGCCGAAATGGCGGGTGATCTCGCGCTTGCCGACCCGTCCGGTCTGGCCGGCGATGAAGGCGAGCACCTCCTCGCGGGAGGGCATGCGGGAGGGGGCATCGGTCTTGGATCTGCGGGGCAAATGACGTCCAGCTCAGGCCGACGCGGAATCCGGCGGCAGCCCAAGGCTAACCGATCGGCATGCGCGAAGAAACGCCGATCACGACAGGACGGCCTCACTCCTTCGGCTTGGCCGCCTTCTTGGCTGCCGGCTTCTTCGCTGCCGCCTTCTTCGCCGGTGCCTTGGCCTTGTCGGCCGGGGCCCTGGCCTTGCCGCGTGCCGGCCCCTTCTTGCCCGATCCGGCGCTCTCCGCGCGGGCCGCAAGCAGGGGCACGGCCTCGTCCATGGTCAGGCTCGCGGGATCCTTGCCCTTGGGCAGGGTGGCGTTGACCGAACCGTGCTTCACATAGGGGCCGTAGCGGCCGGCCATGACGGTCACCGGCCCGCCGAGGGTCGGATGCTCGCCAAGTTCGCGGCCTGCCGGTGCGCTGCCGCGGCCGAAACGGCTCTTGGCGCCGCTCTCCTTGGCCACGACGAGATCGATGGCGCGGTTGGCGCCGATGGCGAGGACATCGTCGTCCTTCTCGAGATTGGCGTAGGTGCGGCCGTGCTGGACATAGGGCCCGTAGCGGCCGATGCCGACGAGGATCGGTTCGCCGCTCTCGGGGTGCTTCGCCACTTCCTTCGGCAGTTCGAGCAGGGCCAGCGCCCGTTCGAGATCGAGGCCGGCAGGCGTCATGCCCTTCGGCAGTGACGAGCGCTTCGGCTTCTCGCCGTCGCCGAGCTGCACATAGGGGCCGAAGCGGCCGTCGCGCACCGTCACCTCGAGGCCCGAGACGGGATCATCGCCCAGCTTGCGCGTGCCGTCGGCCGCAGCCGAGGCCGGACCATCCACCGCATCGGCGCTCGGAGCAGCCAGCTGGCGGGTGAAGCGGCACTCGGGGTAGTTGGAGCAACCGATGAAGGCACCGAACTTGCCGAGCTTCAGCGACAGCGTGCCGCTTCCACAGGTGGGGCAGGCGCGCGGATTGGAGCCGTCGCCCTTGTCCGGGAAGATGTGGGGACCGAGGCTGTCGTTGAGGGCAGCGAGCACGTCGGAGACCCGCAGTTCCTTGGTCTCGTCGATGGCAGCGGCGAAATCGCGCCAGAAGTCGCGCAGCAACGCCTTCCAGTCGAGTTCGCTGTTGGAGACGAGGTCGAGCTTCTCCTCGAGCGCGGCGGTGAAGCCATATTCGACATAGCGCTCGAAGAAGTTCTCCAGGAAGGCGATGACGAGCCTGCCCTTGTCTTCCGGGACGAGGCGCTTCTTGTCGATCTTCACATATTCGCGGTCCTGCAGCGTCTGCAGCGTCGCGGCATAGGTGGAGGGACGGCCGATGCCGAGCTCTTCCATGCGCTTGACGAGGCTCGCCTCGGAATAGCGCGGCGGCGGCTCGGTGAAGTGCTGGGTCGTGGCGATCGACTGACGCGCCAGCTTCTCGCCGACCGTCATGGCCGGCAGGCGCTTCGTCTCGTCGTCGTCGCCGTCGTCGTCGCGGTCCTCGGTGTAGAGGGCGAGGAAGCCGTCGAACTTCACCACCTGGCCGGTGGCGCGCAGTTCCAGCCGGCGGCCCATGGACGCGCCGAGACCGCCCACGGTCGCGTCGATGTCGACGGTGGTGCGCTCGAGCTCGGCGCTTTCCATCTGGCTGGCGACGGTGCGCTTCCAGATCAGCTCGTAGAGGCCGAGCCTGCTCCTGCATCGAGAACTGCGCGACGTCGCTGCGGCATGGCGGCGCACGTCGGTCGGCCGGATGGCCTCGTGGGCCTCCTGGGCGTTCTTCTGCCTTGGAGGTGTACTTGCGCGGGGCGCCGGGAAGGTAGCGCGCACCGAAGTCCTTGCCGATGAGGTCGGCGGATGCCGGCCACCGCCTCGGGCGGCAACGTCCACGCCATCGGTTCGCATGTAGGTGATGAGGCCGACCGTCTCGCCGCCGATGTCGATGCCCTCGTAGAGCCTCTGGGCGACCTGCATGGTGCGGGCCGGAGCGAAGCCGAGCTTGCGGCGTCGCCTCCTGCTGCAGCGTCGAAGTGGTGAAGGGCGGCGTAGGGATGGCGGCGGGCCGGCTTCGGCCTCGACGCCGGACACGGCGAAGTGAGCGTCCGCCAGAGCCTTCTCGAAGGCCCGGGCCTCGGCCTCTGTGCCGACGTCGAGCCGCTGGATCTTCTTCCCGTCGGCGCCGACGAGGCGTGCCTCGAAGCTCTCGCCGCGCGGCGTCGACAGCGTTGCCACCAGCGACCAGTATTCCTTCTTGCGGAAGCGCTCGATCTCGGCCTCGCGCTCGCAGACGAGCCTGCAGAGCCACCGACTGGACGCGGCCGGCCGAGCGGGCGCCCGGCAGCTTGCGCCACAGCACCGGGGACAGGCGTGAAGCCGACGAGATAGTCGAGCGCGCGGCGGGCGAGATAGGCCTCGACCAGGGCCGGTGTCGATGGCGCGGGCGGGCCGCCATGGCCTCCTGCACGGCCTGCTTGGTGATGGCGTTGAAAGTCACCCGTTCGACCGGCATGTCCTTCAGAACGCGCTTGTCGCGCAGCGCCTCGAGGAGATGCCAGGAAATCGCCTCGCCCTCGCGATCAGGGTCGGTGGCGAGAATGAGCTTGTCGGCTCCCTTCACCAGCTTGGCGATGTCGGCGATGCGCTTGGCGCCGCGGCCATCGGCCTCCCAGACCATCGCGAAATCGGCGTCCGGATCAACCGAGCCGTCCTTCGGCGGCAGGTCGCGCACATGGCCGAACGAGGCGATCACCTCATAGTTCGGGCCCAGGTACTTGTTGATCGTCTTGGCCTTGGCCGGCGATTCGACGATGACGACATTCACGCCCACGCGCCTGTGCCCCTTGGGATTGTCGGCCGACCGATCATGCGGGGCCAAAAAGTCGGCCGGAACATGGGCACAAGGCGGTCTCAAGTCAAATCCGCCCCGAATACACTTTATGGGTGTATTTTAGTTGCAAATGATTTTATGGTTGTATCGTGCGCAGACGCGATCACGCCGACACGCGATTGCGGACAGTTGGGGAGGGGGGCATGCGTGGCAACGACCGGCGGCGTCAGACCGGAACTTCCCGGTCGGACCGACGCGCATCGGCCGCGACAGCGCCCGTTCACGCCAACCGGGCCGACATTGCCGCCTATGTCGGCCGGCTGGCGAAGGAACTCGTCGAACTCGCCCGGCTCGCCGAGCTGAAGACGCTCGCCTACCTCGCGGACATGGTACGGCTCGAGGCCGAGCAGCAGGTGGAGTTGATCCGGGCGCGGGAGGATGGGCCTCCGGCCGCAGGTCACAGCAGCGATACACGGCCTCCCGGGTCGCGCTGAAGCCGTCCGGCAAGCTCGAGTTCGAGAAGAGTGACGCGCACCGCGGCGACGCTCAGGCCAGAGGCGCGCACGACATCGTCGACGGTCACGGGCACCGGGCCGAGGAGACCGAGGATGCGGCTCCGACCGTCTTCGCCTGGGTCGGCCGCTTCGATGCGGGTCTCGTCCTCGTCGAGTTCGGAGGGCTCCGGAGGGGCCTGGAGTATGGGGGTCAGGACGGCGAGGACGTCGTCGACGCCGGTGACCAGCGTCGCGCCCTGCTTCAGCAGCCGGTTGGCTCCCTCTGCCCGCGGATCGAGCGGCGAGCCCGGCACGGCGAAGACCTCGCGGTTCTCCTCCAGCGCCATGCGCGCGGTGATCAGCGAACCGGACCGATCGGCCGCCTCGACGACAATGACGCCGAGAGAGAGGCCGGCGATCAGCCGGTTGCGGCGGGGGAAGTCCCGCGCACGCGGCTCGTGTCCCATCGGCATCTCGCTGAGTGCCACGCCGGTGCCGATCAGCCGCAGCAGAAGCGCCTCGTTTTCGGCGGGGTAGATGCGGTCATGCCCGCCAGCGAGAGCGGCGACGGTACCGGTGCCGAGCGAGGCCTCGTGGGCGGCCGTATCGATGCCACGCGCCAGCCCTGAAACGGTGGTCAGGCCGGCCTCGCCGAGGCCCCTCGCCAGGATCGCCGCCATCTTGATGCCGGCGATGGAGGCATTGCGCGAGCCGACGAGACCGATCATCGGCCGTGCCAGGCAGGATACGTCACCGCGAAGCGCGATGAGGGGCGGCGCCGAGGCGGTGCGGCGCAGCCGGTCGGGGTAGTCGCGTTCGCCGAGGGCGACGAAGCGGACGCTCATCGCCGTCGCACGCGCCATTTCCTGCTCGACCTCGGCCAGGGTCGCGACGCGGATGGTCCTTCCACCGCCACGGCGGGAGAGGTCGGGCAGCGCCTCCAGTGCGGCGGCGGCGCTGCCGTAGAGGTTGATCAGTTCCCGGAACGTGCGGGGGCCGACATTTTCGGAGCGGGCGAGGCGCAGCCAGTCCAGTCTCTGGCGATCCGTCAGGCGGAGCGCTGCGGCCGGGCGGGAGAAGAGGTCGTCGCCCTCCGCGCTCATCCCGGCGGCGCCGTGCTCTTCTCGCCGATGCGGCTCTCGGTGCCGGCCATCAACTTGGCGATGTTCTGATGGTGCTTGGCGATGAGGAGGGCGGTCATCGCGCCGAAGACGAGGACGGTCGGCCAGGCGTGTCCCATCGCGAGCAGAACGACGGGCGTGGCTGCGCTCGCGGCGAGGGCTGCGAGGGAGGAGTAGCGGAAGGCGAAGGCCATCGCGAGCCAGATGGCGGCAAAGACGAGGAAGGCAGGCCATGCGACGGCGAGGAGGATGCCGAGGAAGGTGGCGACACCCTTGCCGCCCCTGAAGCCGAGCCAGACGGGAAAGACATGGCCGAGGAAGGCGCCGAGGCCTGCGGCGAGGGCCGCGGCGGGGGCGAAGATCGCCGCGATCAGCACTGCGGCTGTTCCCTTGAGCCCGTCCAGCAGCAAGGTTGCCGCCGCCAGCTTCTTGTTGCCCGTGCGCAGCACATTCGTCGCACCGATGTTGCCGGATCCGATGGCACGGATGTCGCCGAGCCCGGCGCTGCGGGTGAGAACCAGTCCGAAGGGAATGGAGCCGAGCAGATAACCGAAGACGAGGGCGGCGATGAGGACGGGAAGGGAAGCTGCAATCATGAGGCGGACACCGGCACGTGATGCCCCACGCTATCATTTCGGCGGGCAAAGGCCATGGCCCGCGCGACGATATCCGCGCGAGGACACCGGGTTCATGCCGGGAGGCAGTACACCTTGCGGCCGGCAACGAAGGTCGCCAGCACGCGGCCCGTCATGCGCGCCTCGTCGAAGGGCGAGTTCTTGCATTTGGAACGCAGGTCGTCGCGATCGAGCACCCAGGGCTCATCCGGGTCGAGAAGGATGAGGTCGGCAGGCTCACCTGTCGCCAGCGAGCCGCCCGGCAGGCCGAGAAGCGAGGCGGGCGTCGTCGACATAGCCCTGAGGAGTGCGTTGAGCGGGACCAGCCCAGCGTGGAAGAGGCGCAGCGCCGCCGGCAGCATGGTCTCGACGCCGACCGCGCCGGGCATGGCCTCGGCGAAGGGCAGGCGCTTGGTCTCGACATCCTGCGGGTCGTGGTCGGAGACGATGACGTCGATGGTGCCGTCGGCGACGGCATCGGCGAGAGCCAGACGGTCGTCCTCGGTGCGAAGAGGCGGCGACACCTTGCAGAAGGTGCGATAGCTGCCGATGTCGTTCTCGTTGAGTGTGAGGTGGTTGATGGTCACCCCCGCCGTTACCGGCAGGCCCTCGTTCTTTGCCCGGGCGATGATCGCGAGGCTGTCGCGGCAGGTGATGGAGGCGGCGTGGTAGCGCGCGCCCGTCAGCTTCACGAGGCGCATGTCGCGCTCGAGCATGATGGTCTCGGCCTCCACGGGGATGCCGCCGAGACCGAGGCGCGATGAGAACTCGCCCTCGTTCATCACGCCTTCGCCGACGAGGGCGGGGTCCTCGGTGTGGTGGACGATGAGCGCGTCGAAGTCGCGGGCATAGGTCATGACCCGCCGCATGACGAGGGCGTCGGTGACGGATCGCGCGCCGTCGGTGAAGGCGACCGCGCCGGCGGCCTCGAGCAGGCCGAACTCGGTCATCTCTTCGCCTGCGAGCTCCTTGGTCAGCGCCGCCATCGAGTGGACGCGGACGGCGCCGGTGTCGCGGGCGCGGCGCAGCAGGAAGTCGACGATGGCGGGATCGTCGATGACCGGGTCAGTCGCCGGCTGGCAGACGATGGTTGTGACGCCGCCCGCGGCAGCGGCGGCGGTCGCCGAGGCGATGGTCTCGCGGTACTCGTAGCCGGGCTCGCCGACGAAGCAGCGCATGTCGACGAGTCCGGGCGCGACGACGCGGCCGTCGCAGTCGTGCACTTCGGTGTCGGAACCAACCTGGCCCGCGGTCAGGTGCGGGCCGACGTCGGCGATCAGACCATCGCGGATGAGCAATCCGCCGCGGGTCTCGGTGCCGGCGGCGGGGTCGACCAGCTGGGCGTTGGCGAGGAGCAGGGGGCGCGCTTCGGTCTTCGGCATGGCGCCCTCACGCGTTCGGCAAGTTGCGGGCGAGCGCCTCGAGCACCGCCATGCGCACGGCGACGCCCATCTCCACCTGCTCGCGGATCAGCGACTGGGCGCCGTCGGCGACGGCGGTGGAGATCTCGACGCCGCGGTTCATGGGGCCCGGATGCATGACGAGCGCGTCGGGCTTCGCATAGCGGAGCTTGGCCTCGTCGAGGCCGAAATAGTGGAAGTATTCCTGCACCGAGGGCACGAAGGAGCCGTTCATGCGCTCCCGCTGGAGGCGGAGCATCATGACGATGTCGGCGTCCTTGAGGCCTTCCTCCATGTCGCGGTAGACCTCGACGCCGAGGCGCTCGGCGGCGGCCGGCAGCAGTGTCGACGGGCCGATCGCCCTGACCCGCGCCTGCATGGCGTTGAGCAGGATGATGTTGGAGCGGGCGACGCGCGAATGCAGGATGTCGCCGCAGATGGCGACCGTCAGGCGCTCGATGCGGCCCTTGTTGCGGCGGATGGTGAGGGCGTCGAGCAAGGCCTGGGTCGGGTGCTCATGGGTGCCGTCGCCGGCATTGACGACGGAGCAGTCGACCTTCTTGGACAGCAGTTCCACCGCTCCCGAGGCCGCATGGCGCATGATCAGGATGTCGGGGTGCATGGCGTTGAGGGTGAGCGCCGTGTCGATCAGCGTCTCGCCCTTCTTGATCGAGGACTGGGCGACCGACATGTTCATGACGTCGGCGCCAAGGCGCTTGCCCGCCAGCTCGAACGAGGACTGCGTCCGCGTCGAGGCCTCGAAGAAGAGGTTGATCTGGGTGCGCCCGCGCAAGGACGTGCGCTTCTTCTCGATCTGCCGGTTGAGGGTGACGAATTCCTCGGCGAGATCGAGGAGCCCCGTGATTTCCTGAGGGGAAAGCCCCTCGATCCCGAGCAAGTGCCGGCGCTTCAGCACGAAGGACGAAGGGTCTTGGGTCATAAGCCCCGGGCTTTGCGGAGTCGGACGACCCCGCAAGCGCCGTGTCACTCGGCCGCGTCCTGTTTCCCCAGGCGCTTGTCGAGATAGCCGCCGACGACCTCCATGAGAGGATCGATGGCGTTCTCGAAGAAATGGTTGGCGCCCGGCACCACCTGCTGCTCGATGATGATGCCCTTCTGTGTCTTGAGCTTCTCGACAAGGCCCTGGACGGAGGTCAGCGGCACCACGGCGTCCTTGTCGCCGTGGACGATGAGGCCGGAGGAGGGGCAGGGGGCGAGGAAGGAGAAGTCGTAGATGATTGGCCGGCGGGGCGATGGAGATGAAGCCCTCGGACCTCGGGGCGGCGCATGAGCAAGCTGCATGCCGATCCAGGCACCGAAGGAGAAGCCGGCGATCCAGCAGTCGTGCGGGCTTCCGGGTTGGATCGCCTGGGCGTAGTCAAGGGCCGATGCGGCATGCGTCCGAAAGCTCGCCCACGCCATGGTCGAAGGCGCCCTGGCTGCGGCCGACGCCGCGGAAGTTGAAGCGCAGCACCGAGAAGCCGCGGTTCACGAACTGATAGTAGCAGTTGTAGACGATCTGGTTGTTCATCGTGCCGCCGAACTGCGGGTGCGGATGCAGCACGATGCCGATGGGGGCGGAGCGGACCTTGGCGGGATGATAGCGCCCTTCGATCCGGCCTGCCGGACCGTTGAAGATGACTTCAGGCATCGGGAATCCTCGTCATGGGGCCCAGTTCGACATCAAACTTGACGGAGAAATGTCACTTTGATGGAGCTCCGTCCTTGACAGGGCGGCGGGGCAGAACTAGAGTTTAGAATTATTCTAAACGCGCATCCCGCATCGCTTCGAGGCGATGGGAAGCGCGCTATCGGGGTCGGGCCTATAGCACGAACCCGGCCATGAATGCCAAGTTTTTCCGACAGGGCCTCAACCCCCGATGACCCGCGTCTATCTCGACCACAACGCCACGACGCCGCTTCGCCCCGAAGCGCGCGCGGCCGTGGTCGCTGCGCTGGACCTCGGCGGCAATGCCTCGGCGGTGCATCGCGAGGGCCGGCAGGCCCGCCGCATGATCGAGGAGGCACGCTCCGCCGTTGCCCGTCTGGTCGGCGGCGACCCGCGCTGCGTGACGTTCACCTCCGGCGGCAGCGAGGCGGCCGCAACCCTGTTGTCTCCTCAGTTCGTCGGTCGGAACGAGGCGAGGGGGCCTTTCGCGCGCCTCATCGTCTCGGCTGTCGAGCATTCCTGCGTGCTGACGGGTGGGCGTTTCGCCGCCGATGCCGTGGTGACCTGCCCGGTGGACGGCACCGGCCGCGTCGATCTCGCCGCGCTCGATGCCCTGCTGAAGGAGGGCGGGCCGGCGCTCGTGACCGTGATGGCCGCCAACAACGAGACGGGCGTCATCCAGCCGCTGGCCGAGGTCGCGGCGCTTTGCCGCGCCCGCGGCGCAGGCTTCATCGTCGATGCGGTCCAGGCTGCCGGAAAGCTGCCGCTCGACATGACGGAATTCGGCTGCGACGCCCTGTTCCTGTCGGGCCACAAGATCGGAGCGCCGCAAGGCGTCGGCGCCATCGTCACGGCCGCGGAAAGCGTCACCTTTCCGCCTCTCGTCAGGGGAGGCGGCCAGGAGGGCCGTCGCCGCGCCGGTACCGAAAATCTCCCGGGCATCGTCGGCCTCGGCGCCGCTGCGGCAGCTGTTGCGGAAGGCGGGCTCGCCGAAATGCAGCGCCTCGCGTCGCTGCGCGACTGGATGGAGGGCGAGGTCCGCACTATTTCGGGGTCTAGTCGGATCATCGGCTTGCCAGCCGGGCGTCTGGCCAATACGAGCCTGACGGTTCATCCGGGTCTCGAGGGCGAGACCTTGGTGATCGCACTCGATCTGGCTGGAATGGCCGTGTCGACGGGTTCGGCCTGTGCGTCGGGAAAGATCGCGCCGAGCCATGTGCTGGCGGCCATGGGAGTTACGGGCAACGAGGCCCGGTCCGCTCTCAGGGTCAGTCTCGGCTGGACGACGACCCGCGAGGATGTGGAACGTTTCGTGGCGGCCTATGCCGCACATGTCCGGAAGATCGCGGCCCGCGCCGCGTGAGAAATGCCAACCTGCGGCCCTTGAAGCCGCAAGGGATGAGGAGAAGAGGATGCCCGCGGTTCAGGAAACCGTCGAACAGGTCCGCGCGATCGACGTGGACCAGTACAAATACGGGTTCTCGACCGATATCGAGATGGAACTGGCCCCGAAGGGCCTGTCCGAGGATATCGTCCGCTATATTTCGGCGCGCAAGAACGAGCCGGCCTGGATGCTGGAATGGCGCCTCGACGCCTACCGCCGCTGGCTGACCATGCGCGAGCCGGACTGGGCCCGGGTCGAGTATCCGCAGATCGACTTCCAGGACATGTATTATTACGCCGCGCCGAAATCGAACGCCGCGCCGAAGTCGCTGGATGAGATCGATCCGGCGATCCTGGAGACCTACAAGAAGCTCGGTATCCCGCTGCGTGAGCAGGAGATTCTCGCCGGCGTCGCCCCCGAGAACCGCATTGCCGTCGATGCGGTGTTCGATTCCGTGTCGGTCGTGACGACCTTCAAGGAAGAGCTGCGCAAGTCCGGCGTCATCTTCTGCTCGATCTCCGAGGCGTTGCACGAGCACCCCGAACTGGTGAAGCAGTACATCGGCTCGGTGGTCCCGACGACCGACAACTTCTACGCCACGCTCAACGCCGCCGTCTTTTCCGACGGCTCCTTCGTCTACATCCCGCCGGGCGTGCGCTGTCCGATGGAGCTGTCGACCTATTTCCGCATCAACGAGCAGAAGACCGGCCAGTTCGAGCGCACGCTGATCATCGCCGACAAGGGTTCCTACGTCAGCTATCTCGAGGGCTGCACGGCGCCGATGCGTGACGAGAACCAGCTGCACGCGGCCGTGGTCGAACTGGTCGCCCTCGACGATGCCGAGATCAAGTACTCCACGGTCCAGAACTGGTATCCCGGCGACGCCGAGGGCAAGGGCGGCATCTACAACTTCGTGACCAAGCGCGGCGACTGCCGCGGGGCCCGTTCGAAGATCTCGTGGACGCAGGTCGAGACCGGCTCGGCCATCACTTGGAAGTACCCAAGCTGCATCCTGCGCGGCGACGAGAGCCAGGGCGAGTTCTACTCGATCGCCGTGTCGAACGGTGCCCAGCAGGTCGATTCCGGCACCAAGATGATCCACCTTGGCCGTAACACCCGCTCGCGCATCATCTCCAAGGGCATCTCGGCAGGCCGCTCGCAGAACACCTATCGCGGCCTCGTCTCGGCGCATCGCCGGGCGACCAACGCCAAGAACTTCACCAACTGCGACTCGCTGCTCATCGGCGACAAATGCGGCGCGCACACCGTGCCCTACATCGAGAGCAAGACGGCGTCGGCAGTCTTCGAGCACGAGGCGACCACCTCGAAGGTGTCCGAGGACCAGATGTTCTACTGCATGCAGCGCGGGCTGACGCAGGAAGAGGCCATTGCGCTGATCGTCAACGGCTTCGTCAAGGAGGTGCTGCAGCAGCTCCCGATGGAGTTCATGGTGGAGGCCCAGAAGCTCATCGCCATCTCGCTGGAAGGCTCCGTCGGCTGACGCCGCCGCTGCTTCCGCATCCCATCCGTCATGGCCGCCGCGGCGCGGCCCGTCCGTGATCCAAGGACCACCGTCATGTCTCTTCTCACCGTCAAGAATCTGACCGCCAAGCTGGAAGACGAGGACAAGCAGATCCTCAACGGCCTCAACCTCACCGTGGAGAAGGGTCAGGTCGCCGCCATCATGGGGCCGAACGGCTCCGGCAAATCGACGCTGTCCTACGTGCTGGCCGGCCGCGACGGCTACGAGGTCACCGGCGGCGAGGCGCTGCTCGACGGCGAGGACATCCTCGAGCTGTCGCCCGACGAGCGCGCGGCGAAGGGCCTGTTCCTCGCCTTTCAGTACCCCATCGAGATTCCCGGCGTCGGCCAGATGACCTTCCTCAAGGCAGCCATCAACGCCCAGCGCAAGAAGAACGGCCTCGACGAGATCGCCACGCCCGAGTTCATCAAGCTGGTGAATGCGCGCGCCAAGGAGCTTGGCATCTCGCAGGACATGCTGAAGCGCTCGGTCAATGTCGGCTTCTCCGGCGGCGAGAAGAAGCGCAACGAGATCCTGCAGATGGCGCTTCTCCAGCCGAAGCTCGCCATCCTCGACGAGACCGATTCCGGCCTCGACATCGACGCGCTGAAGATCGTTGCCGACGGCGTCAACGCCATGCGCTCGCCGGACCGCGGCTTCGTCGTCATCACGCACTACCAGCGCCTGCTCGACTACATCAAGCCGGACGTGGTGCACGTGCTCTCGGCCGGCCGCATCATCAAGTCCGGCGGCCCTGAGCTTGCCCTCGAGCTCGAGGCCAAGGGCTATGCCGACATCGTCGGCAAGGCGGCGTGAGGCAGGTCATGAACGCCGTCACCCCCATCCGCACCACGGCCGAGCAGGCGCTGCTCGGCGCCCTCGGCGCGCTCGAGCCCGCCGGTGCCGCCCTGCAGGACCTGCGTTCGGCCGGCTTCGCCCGCTTCGAGCAAACCGGCCTGCCGCACCGCCGCGTCGAGGAGTGGAAGTACACCGACCTGCGCGCCATGATGCGCGAGGCGAGGCCGCTCGCCGGTGCCCTCGACGCCTCGGCGCTGCTCGCCGCCAAGGTCGCCATCGGCCGCCTGCCGCGTGTCGGCGGCAGCCGCATCGTCCTCGTCGATGGCTATCTGGCCCCCGACATCGCCGATACCGGGCCGTTCCCCGAGGGCGTCACCATCTCGGGCCTCGCCGACGCGCTGGTCCGCCGTCCGGAACTGGCCGCGCTCCTTGCCGGCCAGCCCGCGACCCGCGCCAATGCGGCCTTCGCGCTCAACAGCGCCTTCCTGACCGATGGCCTGCTCGTCGAGATTGCGCCGGGCACCGCCGTGGGGCATGCGCTGGACGTCATCTCCGTGACCTCCGAAGGCGCCCCGCGCCTCGTCAACTCGCGCATCGTGGTGATCGTCGGCGCCGGCGCCTCTGCCGGGATCGTCGAGACCCATATCGGCCCGGCCGGCACCGACTACCAGAAGAACGTCGTCATGCAGGTCGTGGTGCGGGATGGCGCGACGCTCGAGCACGGACGCCGCCAGATCGAAGGCGACCAGGCCCTGCACCTGTCGACGATCGAGGCGGAGGTCGGCGCCGAGGCGCATTTCGACTCGCTGACCCTGACCACCGGCGCCGCCGTGTCCCGCAACCAGCTCTTCGTCCGCTTTGCCGGCGAGCAGAGCAATGTGACGCTGCGCGGCGTGACGATGCTGAACGGCCGCCAGCACGCGGACACGTCGCTGGTCATGGAGCACGCCGTGCCGAACTGCGAGAGCCGCGAGACGTTCAAGCACATCCTCGACGGCGAGGCGCACGGCGTCTTCCAGGGCAAGATCATCGTCCAGCCGATCGCCCAGAAGACCGATGGCCGCATGATGAGCCAGACCATCATGCTGACCGAAGGCCCGGCGATGGACAACAAGCCGGAGCTGGAGATCTTCGCCGACGACGTCGCCTGCGCCCATGGCTGCACCTGTGGCCGGCTGGACGAGGACCTGATGTTCTATCTCAAGGCACGCGGCATTCCCCACAAGGAGGCCGAGGCGCTGCTGGTCGAGGCTTTCGCCCGCGAAGCGATCGAGGACTTTGGCGAGGACACCCTCGGTGAAGCGGTCGAGGAGCTGCGCGAGGCGATGCTGGCCTCCGTCACCGACTGGATGAGGGCGAGGGGCTGACAATGACGGCGCCAGCCCTGCATCCTGCGGTCGCCGACGGCGGCTACGACGTCGCCCGCATCCGGCAGGACTTTCCGGCGCTGGCGCTGAAGCCCTACGGCCGCGACCTCGTCTATCTCGACAATGCCGCCTCGGCGCAGAAGCCGAAGGCGGTGATCGACCGCATCTCGCGCGCCTACGAGACCGAATATGCGAATGTGCATCGCGGTCTCCACTATCTCGCCAATGCGGCGACCGATGCCTACGAGGCCGCCCGCGAGAGCGTGCGGGCCTTCCTCAACGCCCCCTCGGTCGACCAGGTGATCTTCACCCGCAACGCTTCCGAGGCGATCAACCTCGCGGCGGCGTCCTTCGGCGGGCTGGTGATCGGGGAGGGGGACGAGATCGTTCTCTCCATCATGGAGCACCACTCGAACATCGTGCCCTGGCATTTCCATCGCGAACGGCGGGGAGCGAAGCTCGTCTGGGCCCCGGTCGATGAGGACGGCAATTTCCTCATCGAGAAGTTCGAGAAGCTTCTCGGCCCGCGCGTGAAGATGGTGGCGCTGACCCACATGTCGAACGCGCTGGGCACGGTCGTGCCGATCAAGGAATGCATCAGGATGGCGCATGAGCGCGGCATCCCGGTGCTGGTCGACGGCTCCCAGGCCTGCGTCCACATGGAGGTGGACGTTCAGGACCTCGACGCCGACTTCTATGTCTTCACCGGCCACAAGGTCTACGGGCCGACCGGCATCGGCGTGCTCTATGGCAAGCGCGAGCATCTGGAGCGCATGCCGCCCTACAACGGCGGCGGCGAGATGATCTCGGTCGTCACCACCGAGGGCGTCACCTACAACGACCCGCCGCACCGGTTCGAGGCGGGCACGCCGGCCATCGTGCAGGCCATCGGGCTCGGCGAGGCGCTGGCCTACATGCGGTCCATCGGCCGGGACGCGATCCGTGCTCACGAGGACAGCCTCGTGCGCTACGCCCACGAGCGGCTCGGTGCCATCAACTCGCTGCGCATCTTCGGCAAGGCAAAGGACAAGGGCGCCATCGTCTCCTTCGAGATGAAGGGAGCCCACGCTCATGACGTCGCCACCGTCATCGACCGCTACGGCGTCGCCGTCAGGGCCGGAACCCATTGCGCCATGCCGCTGCTGCAGCGATATGGAGTGACCTCGACCTGCCGCGCCTCGTTCGGCCTCTACAACACGGCCGAGGAGGTGGACCGCCTTGCGGAAGCCCTCCTCAAGGCCCAATCTATGTTCAGCTGAGGCCTTGCGGCCTCCGCGCTTCCCCCACGGACCTTGACCCCGATGGACGACAGCCAGACCCTCAACACCACCGTCGGTGGTGATACCAGCGCCATTCCGCCGGAAGAGCTGGACCGCCTGACGGACGACATCGTCGCCGCGATGAAGTCGGTCTACGATCCCGAGATCCCCTCGGACATCTACGAACTCGGCCTCATCTATCGGGTGGACATCGACGATTCCCGCAAGGTCGCCATCGACATGACGCTGACCTCGCCGTCCTGCCCGGCGGCGGCCGAGTTGCCGGCCATGGTGGAGAACGCCGTGGCGAGCGTGCCCGGCGTGTCGGAAGTGAAGATCAACCTGACCTTCGACCCGCCTTGGGACCAGAGCCGCATGTCCGACGAGGCGCGCGTGGCCCTCAACATGTGGTGACAGCCGCGCGGCAACGGGGATTTAACCCGTGCCGGCGAGCCTCTATGATTTACCCATTGCTTTGAACGCCGGGCCTTGAACCCGAGCGGTGTCGGAGACAACGATGCCCCTGCCCAAGATGCAGGCCATGCGCCTGACGGAAGCCGCAGCCGAACGGATTCGGGACCTTGTCGCCGCCTCCGGCAAGGAGCATGCGGGACTGCGCGTGGGTGTGACCAAGGGTGGCTGCGCCGGCATGGAATATACGATGGAGTTCGTCGACGAACCGGGCAGGTTCGACGAGACCGTCGAGGACCGCGGCGTCCGCGTCTACATCGATGCCAAGGCGGTGCTCTACCTGCTGGGCACCGAGATGGACTACGTGACCGACAAGCTCTCGGCCAAGTTCGTCTTCAACAATCCGAACCAGACATCGGCCTGCGGCTGCGGTGAATCGATCACGCTCACCCCGGCGAAGCCCGAGGCTCTCGGCGCCCACGGCCAGTGAGCGCCTTCGATCCCGATTTCCTGATCGATCTTTTCGCGCCCTTCGCGCCGGTGACAGTCCGGCGCATGTTCTCCGGCCATGCCGTCTATCGGGACGGTATCGTTTTCGCGCTGGCGATCCGCGCCGGGCTCTTCCTCAAGTGCGACACCGAGACGGAGTCGCTGTTCGCAGCGGCAGGCCTCGAACCGTTCGCCTATACGACCGCGCGCGGCACGACGACGATCACCAGCTACAGGCGACTGCCGGATGCCTGTCTCGACGACGAGGACGAGCTGAAGCGCTGGGCCGGAATCGCCTGGAACGCGGCGCTCCGTGCCGGATCGAAGCCGAAGAGAGCCGGCAAGACTGTCGCGAAGAAGGTCAGGCCACCTTCGAAGCCGTGAGCTCGGCTTCCGCATCCGTCTCGCAGACGACGCGGTTTCGGCCGCCGCGCTTGGCCGCATAGAGGCAGCGGTCGGCACGGTCATAGAGTGAGGCGACCGTGTCGCCCGGCCGGAATGTGGCGACGCCGAGCGAGATGGTGATGCGCCCGAGATTCTCGCTGGTCGACCGCTTGATCAGTTCCTTCGTCATGACGGAACGGCGGATGTGCTCGGCCACGGTGACGGCCGCGCGCAGGGTCGTGTCCGGCAGGATGATGGCGAATTCCTCACCGCCATAGCGGCAGGCGAGATCCTGCCCCTTGACGTTCTGCTTGACGGAGAGCGCGACGAGCCGGAGCACCTGATCGCCCGTCAGGTGGCCGAAGGTGTCGTTGAACTTCTTGAAGTGGTCGATGTCGCTGACCAGCAGGCTGAGGGGCGTCTCGGTCTTGTTGGCGAGCGCCACCGCCTTGTTGACGGCCTGGTCGTAGAACTTGCGATTGCCGAGGGAGGTGAGGGGGTCGGTCAGCGACTCGGTGCGGACCGCATCGAGGTTCTCCTGCAGCATCTTGATCTCGGTGCGGGAGGCCTTGAGGCGCTGCTCGAGCGCCTTGTTGTTGGCCTCGATCTCGCGGGTCGAGCGCACCAGATTCTCGATGATGGTGCGGACGCCCTCGGGGGTTCCCACCGACGCCAGTCGCGCCGAGGCGCCGGCGAGGTCATCGCCATAGGCGCTGGCCTGACCGGCGGCCGAATCGATCATGGTCATCACGTGACCGATCTCGTCCATCACGCGATTGCCGACGAGGTCAATCTTGTCGCCCATCCGGTGAGGCGACAGGAAATTGTCGAAGATGATGTCGAGCTGGTCCTGTGTAATCGTGCCGTTGGCCGACAGAACCGCGTTGACAGCGTCAGACAGTTCGCTGTGGTAGCCCGACGCGTAGCAGTACCAGATCTCGTAATTACGCGGAATGGCGGCGATAGTACGTCCCTTGATCTGGGAAAGTGCCAGATCTCCAAAGGAATAGGTTCGCTCGATATCGTCGCGGTGGTGCATGGCGGCGTGCCGATCCTGGGCAAGACGAAAGGCGCTTCGAGCGCCTCCGAAGCTCGGGAAGCAAGCTAGACCGGCAATGCTTTATCCGCGGTAAAAATCTGACCTTACCTAACGTCATTTTCCGCGATAGGTCACCGGCCGCAGCAGGAACTGCGGCAGGTGCGACATGTCCGCTTCCTCCTGTCCGCGCGGATCGGGACGAGAGGCCTGGCGCTGGGCGGGGGCAGGGCGGTTCGCATCGTCGGAGCGGGGCGGCCGCGGGGAGGATCGTTCCGGTGAACCACGCTGCTCGCTACGTTGCTCGCCACGCCGGGAGGGACGCTCGCCGCCCTCGCGGGGCTCGCTGCGCGGCGCGGCCGAGCGGCCGCCGCGGGCCGAGCCCGAGGAACCACGGCGCTCACGCCGGGCCTCGCCGGCCTCTTCCTCGGTGATCGGATCGCTCGCCCACTCGATCGGCTGTCCGATCAGCTTCTCGATGGCGGCGAGCCAGGCTGTCCGTCCTCGGGCGAGTGACGATGGTGATCGCCGTGGCCGAGACGTGCCGGCGCGGCCGGTGCGGCCGATGCGGTGGACGTAGTCCTCGGGCGATGGTGCGGCACGTCGAAATTGAAGACGTGGCTGACATGCCGGCGATGTCGAGGCCGCGGGCGGCGACGTCGGAGGCGACCAGCGATCTGCGATCTCGCCCTCGCTGGAAGCGCTGCGAGCGCCGCCGTGCGCGCGGGCTGGCTCCATGTCGCCGTGCAGCGCGCCGCGACCGTAGAAGCCGTGCTTCTGCAGCGACTTGTACAGAATCGTCGCGACGTCGCGCTTGCGGTTGCAGAAGATGATGGCGTTCTTCAGGTTCTCGGCACCGTGGATCGAGCCGCGCGCAGCGTCTCGCGCTTGTCGAAGTCCTTCGTGCCGGACGACGGACGAGGCGCTGGACGATGATCGTGGTGGCCGGTGGAGGCCGGCGGCGACTGACGCTCGACCTTCACTCGGGATTGCTGCAGGAAGCGGCTCGGCGAGGCGGCTGGATCTCCGGCGGCATGGTGGCCGTGAAGAACAGTGTCTGGCGGGTCGAAGCGGCACCAGTCTTGCACGATGCGCTCGATGTCCGGGATGAAGCCCATGTCGAGCATGCGGTCGGCCTCGTCGATGACGAGAAGCTTCGACGCCGGTCAGCAGCAGGCGGCCGCGCTCGAAATGATCGAGCAGGCGGCCCGGGCGTTGCGATCAGCACGTCGACGCCGCGCGTCGAGCTTGCGCGTCCTGGTCGCCGAAGCAGACGCCGCCGATGAGCAGGGCGACGCTCAGCTTGTGGTTGACGCCGTACTTGACTCGAAGTTGTCCTCGACCTGGGCCGCGAGTTCACGGGTCGGCTCGAGGATGAGGGTGCGCGGCATGCGGGCCCGGGCGCGCCCCTCTTCCAGCATGGTCAGCATCGGCAGGGTGAAGGCGGCGGTCTTGCCGGTGCCCGTCTGGGCGCATGCCGAGAACATCGCGGCGCGCCAGCACGATGCGGGATGGCCTGGGCCTGGATCGGGGTCGGGTCGGTATAGCCGGCCGAAGCCACGGCGGCCTGAACCTTGGCGCTGAGGCCGAGTTCGGAGAACGACATGTTGAGGGAGTGTCCTTGTGGTCTGATGGGGTCTTGCGACAATGTCTTGAGGCGTTCGGCGCGAAACGGTTTCGCGCATGGCGGCCCCTAGAACCCACGAGGCCGAACGGACGGACGTTCGAGAGGGCGGACGTATTCCGATACTCTCGATGCGCCGCAACATAGTGTCATATGGCCGGTTGTCAACGAAGACGGCCTGTGCGAACGCTCTCACGCGCTGAGGATTGGCGGGATTCGCGGCGCATGGTGAAGGATAGCCAGACCATGACCAATCCTGCCTCGCGGCGGCCCTCGGCCGCTCCGCTTCCCCTCGTTCTCGTTCCAGGCCTGAACTGTACCGCCGAGCTCTTCGGACCACAGATGGCCGCCTTTGCCGAACGGCATCCGATCTCCATCGCCGACCACGCCACGGACGACAGCATCGCCGCGATCGCTCGCCGCCTGCTGGCCGCAGCCCCACCGCGCTTCGCCCTCGCCGGGTTGTCCATGGGTGGCTACATCGCGCTCGAGGTGATGCGGCAGGCGCCGCAGCGCGTCGATCGGCTGGCCCTGCTCGACACCCGTGCCAGTGCCGACGCGCCGGAGGACACCGAGATTCGCCTCGCGGCGATCAAGTTCGCCGAAACCGGGCGCTTCGACGACATTCACGGCATCCTCTGGCCGCGCCTCGTTCACATCAAGCGGCTCGGTGACACCGATCTCGAGGCTGTCGTCCGCCGGATGGCGGACAAGACGGGGCCGGGCCGGTTCATCCAGCAGCAGCGCGCCGTGATGGGACGCCCCGACTTCCTTCCCGGCCTCGCGGCGATCCGCTGCCCGACACTGGTGCTCGTCGGAGAGGATGACGCGATCACGCCCCGCTTCATGTCGGAGGACATGGCGGACGCCATCGCCGGCGCAGAGCTGGTGGTGGTGCCGGATTGCGGCCACCTGTCGACGCTCGAGCGGCCTCAGGCGGTGAATGCGGCGCTGGAGGCCTGGCTCGCCGCCTGATCAGCGCAGGGCGGCGAAGGTGATCTCGCCGGGCGGGCCGATGGTGAGCATGTAGCGACGGGACTGACCCGAGCCGATGATGCGGCCGTCGAGGAGCACGCGGGAGCCGTTGGCATCGGGCTCGACGCGGTAGTCCTCGACGGCGACGCGCCAGTCGAAGACTTCCGGAACCTCTTCCGTCGCCACGACGGCGGCGCGACCGCCACGTTCGGTCGTCGCCATCCACTGGACATAGAGTCTCAGCGCCCCATCGGGCGATCCCGATCTGAGGATGACCATGCGCGTCGTGCCCTCGCGCTCGCCGCTCTGCCATGCGCCGGTGGCGCGCAGGAACATCACCTCGGCGGGGATGGCGGAGAGAAGGCGGGAGGCGTCGGGGGACTGTGCGAGGCCCGGCAGCGGTGCCTCCGCCGCCAGGACGAGTGCGGCGACGGCCATGGCCTGCCAGCGCGCCCGCATCGTCAGATGTCCAGTTCCTCGGCGAACTCGGCCCGCTCCTGGATGAAGGCGAAGCGCGGCTCGGCCTTCACACCCATCAGCCGCTCGACGCTGTCGCTCGTCTCAGGACGCTCCTCGGGGACGACATGGACGCGCAGAAGGGTGCGCACCTTCTTGTCCATGGTGGTCTCCTTGAGCTGCTGCGGCATCATCTCGCCGAGACCCTTGAAGCGGCCGATCTCGACCTTCTGGTTGCCCTTGAAGGCGGTGCGCAGCAGTTCGTCCTTGTGGGCGTCGTCGCGCGCATAGAGCGTCTTGCCGCCCTGGGTGAGGCGGTAGAGCGGCGGCACGGCGAGATAGAGATGGCCGTGATCCACCAGCCGCGGCATCTGGCGATAGAAGAAGGTGATGAGCAGGCTGGCGATGTGGGCGCCGTCGACATCGGCATCGGTCATGATGATGACCCGCTCGTAGCGCAGGTCGTCGTCGCGGTAGTGGGAACCGGTGCCGCAGCCGAGCGCCTGGATCAGGTCCGAGAGCTGCTGGTTCTGCGCGAGCTTGTCGCGGCCCGCCGAGGCGACATTGAGGATCTTGCCGCGCAGGGGGAGGATCGCCTGGGTCTGGCGGTCGCGGGCCTGCTTGGCCGAGCCGCCGGCGGAATCACCCTCGACGATGAAGATCTCCGAGCCGGCGGCCGAGGTGTTGGAGCAGTCGGCGAGCTTGCCCGGCAGGCGCAGCTTGCGCACGGCGGTCTTGCGGCTGACGTCCTTCTCGGCGCGGCGGCGCAGGCGCTCCTCGGCGCGTTCCACCACCCAGTCGAGGAGGCGGTTCGCCTGGTTTGGATTGCCGGCGAGCCAGTGGTCGAAGGGGTCGCGGATGGCGTTCTCGACGATGCGGGAGGCCTCGCCCGTCGCCAGCTTGTCCTTGGTCTGGCCCTGGAACTCCGGCTCGCGGATGAAGACGGAGAGCATGACGCAGCAGCCGACGAGCAGGTCGTCTGTGGTGACCTGCGCCGCGCGCTTGTTGCCGGTGCGCTCGGCATGATCCTTCAGGCCGCGCAGCAGGGCGATGCGCAGGCCCTGTTCGTGGGTGCCGCCGTCGGGCGTGGGGATCGTGTTGCAGTAGGAGGAGACGAATCCGTCCTGATCTCCCACCCAGCCGATGGCCCATTCGACCGAGCCGTGGCCCTGCTTGTCGAGCTTGCCGCCGAAGATGTCGGCGTGGACGCGCGTCGCGCCCTCGAGCGTCGCCGCGAGGTAGTCCTTCAGGCCACCGGGAAAGCGAAGGACCGCCTTTTCGGGTGTATCGGTTCCCTTGACCAGTTCCGGATCGCAGGACCAGCGGATCTCGACGCCGCCGAACAGATAGGCCTTGGAGCGCGCCATCTTGAACAGCCGCGCCGGCTTGAAGGTATGCGTCTCCTTGAAGATCTCGGGATCGGGGACGAAGCGGACCTTGGTGCCGCGACGGTTGTGGACGCGTCCGAGTTCCTCGAGTCCCGTCTGCGGGATGCCGCGGGAGAAGCGCTGGCGATAGAGCATCTGGCCGCGGGCCACCTCGACGTCGAGGGCGACGGAGAGCGCATTGACGACCGAAACGCCGACGCCGTGCAGGCCGCCGGAGGTCTCGTAGACCTTGGAGTCGAACTTTCCGCCGGCGTGCAGCGTGCACATGATCACTTCGAGCGCCGACTTGCCCGGGAATTTGGGATGCGGATCGACGGGGATGCCGCGACCGTTGTCGGTGACCGACAGCGAGCCGTCGGCCGAGAGTTCAACCTCGATCCAGGTGGCGTGGCCCGCAACGGCCTCGTCCATGGCGTTGTCGATGACCTCGGCGAAGAGGTGGTGCAGCGCCTTTTCGTCGGTGCCGCCGATGTACATGCCCGGGCGGCGGCGCACCGGCTCCAGACCCTCGAGAACCTCGATATCGGAAGCGGAATAGCCCTGTTCGCCCGGTGTGCCCGAGGTCTTCGCCGGCTTCACGGCTTCGGCCTTCGCCCGGGGGGGAGGGGCCTTGGCCACGCTCTCCTTCGGCCCGCCGAAAAGGTCGCTGGAATTGTCCATCGTCCACCACATCCCAATGGCCGTCCCGGCGGCCACGAATCAGTCGTTGCCATGATGGCACAGCGGCCCGCCGGTGCGAACGGAACGGAAACGCCATCATGGAATGCCGCGGGAGACGCCGCATGCGCCTGATGCCTGTTGCGGGCCGGTCGGCCGGAACGGCAATGATCCCGTTGCGTTGCATCATCGTAGAGGCAGTGCGGGAAACAAGGAAGACGGATGTGGACAAGCGTACGGGTCTGGGGCGTCAGGTTGCGGTCTATGCGGCCTTCCTCCTCGCTTGCCTGGTGGTGGCAGTCACCGGCGGCATCGCCAATTCCTATGGGCTCGGCTCCTGGTATCCGTCGCTCATCAAACCCTCGTTCAATCCACCGAACTGGGTCTTCGGCCCTGTCTGGACCATTCTCTATGTGATGATCGCGGTGGCGGGAGCGCGGCTCGTGCTGTCGCCGGCGCGTGACAAGGAACCGGCACTTGCGCTCTATGCCGCCCAGCTCGCGCTGAACGCCGCCTGGTCCTGGGTCTTCTTCTACGGCCAGGCCAAGGGTGCTGCCGTCGCCGTCATCGTGGCGCTCTGGTTCGCCATTCTGGGGACGATCGCCCTCGGCTGGACGAAGGACCGGTTGGCATCACTCCTCCTGATCCCCTATCTAGCATGGGTCAGCTTCGCGGCCGTGCTGAACATCGCCATCTGGCGCCTCAACGGCTGAGAGGAACACCGCCGATGTCCTTCAGCGCCCTCGTCCCGGTGGCCGTCGCCGCCGTCGCCATCGTCCTCGTCATGGGGCTGGTCAACATGATGCGGGGCGGCAGCCCCAACACCTCGCAGACACTCATGCGGTGGCGTGTCGGGCTGCAGTTCGTCGCCATCATCGTCATCGTCATCGCCATCTACTACAAGGCCAACGGCGGCTGAGGCGGGCAGGGCATGGTCAAGCTCAACAAGATCTACACGAAGACCGGTGACGACGGCACGACGGGCCTCGCGGCGGGTCCGCGCCGACTGAAGTCGGATCTCCGCGTCGAGGCCTATGGCTGCGTCGACGAGGCCAATTCGGCCATCGGCATCGCGCGCCTCGCGACCGCCGACCATCCGGTCGTCGACGCCATGCTCATGCGCATCCAGAACGACCTTTTCGATCTCGGCGCCGACCTCGCAACACCCGACCTCGGCGAGGACCTCGGCTACGAGCCGCTGCGCATCGTACCGGCCCAGGTGAAGCGCATCGAGCAGGAGATCGACCAGCTCAATGCCGAGCTCGATCCCCTGAAGAGCTTCATCCTGCCCGGCGGCAGTCCCGCCTCGGCGCATCTGCACCTCGCCCGCACCATCGCCCGGCGCGCCGAGCGCATCATGGTCGACCTTGTCCGCCGCCCCGGCGAGGAGGTGTCGCGGCCGGCGCTGGAATATGTGAACCGGCTGTCGGACTTCCTCTTCGTCGCCGCGCGCTACCTGAACGACAAGGGCAAGGCGGACGTGCTCTGGGTCCCGGGCAAGAACCGGTAGAGACGCCATCGTCTTGACAGCGTCATCCACCGATTGCATGTAACGGCCATGATCATGCTCGCGACCAGCACCCGACGCCGTATCCTCATCCAGCGATGAGCGCGCGGCCGTGTGCCCCATGATCGACCCGATCGCCGCGCTCCCAGCGCGGCTTTTTTGTATCCGACATCCTGATCCGACTTCTCGCACCCTGCGGAGACTGCCATGGCGACCAAGGCCAAAATCGCGATCCTCGGCGCGTCCGGTTACACCGGCGCCGATGCTGTCCGCCTCGCCGCGCGCCATCCTCATGTCGAGATCGTCGCCCTGACGGCGAACACCCATGCCGGCAAGTCGATGGCAGAGGTGTTCCCGCACTTCTTCATGCTCGACCTGCCGAAGCTCGTCGCCTGGGAGACCGTCGACTGGACCGGCCTCGACGCGGTGTTCTGCGGCCTGCCGCACGGCACCACCCAGGAGATCACCGCGGCGGTGCTGGCGGCCAATCCGAAGATCAAGATCCTCGACATGTCCGCCGACTTCCGGCTCAGGGACGGGGCGACCTATGCCGAGTGGTACGGCCACGAGCATCAGGCGCCCGAACTGCAGAAGGAAGCCGTCTACGGACTGACCGAGCTCTACCGGAAGGAGATCACGGCGGCGCGCCTCGTCGCCTGCCCGGGCTGCTACCCGACCGCGACGCTGCTGGCGCTGGTGCCGATCGCCAGGGCCGGCCTGATCCATGCCGACGACATCATCGTCGACGCCAAGTCGGGCGTCACCGGCGCCGGTCGGGGCCTGAAGCAGAACACGCTGTTCTCGGAAGCCGGCGAGGGGCTCTCGCCCTATTCGATCGGCAAACACCGCCACGCGCCGGAGATCGAGCAGGAGATCGGCGCCGCCGTCGGGGCCAGGGTGACGATCAACTTCACGCCGCATCTCATCCCGATGGCGCGCGGCGAACTCTGCACGTCCTATGTGAAGCTGAACGGCGCCACCGCCGACGATCTTCGGCAGGCGCTGGCAGATGCCTACAGGGACGAGCCCTTCGTCCATGTGGCGCCGAAGGGCGTCGTGCCGCAGACGCAGAACGTCCGTGGCTCGAATTATGTACAGATCGGGGTGTTTCCCGACCGCATCCCCGGCCGGGCCATCGTCATCTCGACGCTGGACAATCTGGTCAAGGGATCGGCGGGGCAGGCGATCCAGAACATGAACCTCGTCCTCGGCTATCCCGAGGCGACGGGCCTGGAGCAGATCGCACTGTTCCCCTGAGGGCGCGGACGGCGGTCGCTTGCCGGAGCCGCCGTCACCGCATCATCAGCCGCTCGAACTTGGCGCGCTGGACGTCGTTCCAGGGCGTCGAGCGTTTCGTCGCCTTGTCGACCTGCGCCGTGGTGGTGGAGGCCGAGATGTGGCGCACCCCGTCGACGAAGACCGCCTGATCGAAGGTCAGTGAGGACGAGCCGACCCTGCGGATGCCGGAGACGATCTGGACGAAGCCCGGATAGAGGATTTCCTTGTGGAACTCGACCTCCATGTGGACGAGGGAGATGCCACGCCCCTCGGTCGTCAGACGAATGCCCTCGCGATCGAAGAACTCGGTGCGGCCGATCTCCAGATAGGTGCCGATCACCGCGTTGTTCACGTGGTTGTTGGGGTCGAGATCGCCGTAGCGGACGGGATGCACGGTCAGGAACGGATAGGCTTCGAGCACCGGGCGCTCGCTCATCGGTACAGGCACGTTCAGTCCTTCACTTTCACATAGCGTCCGGGCGCATCCTCGATGGGCGGATAGGCGTTCGAGCCGATCCGACGCGCCTCGACCTCCTCGCCGTCGTGGCTTCTGACCCATTCGCGCCAGTGCGGCCACCAGGAGCCGGGATGTTCGGTGGCCTTGCCGATCCACTCCTCGAACGTCCCCTTCGGCGGCCCGCCGGTCCAGTACTGGTACTTCTTCTTCGCCGGCGGATTGACGACACCGGCGATGTGGCCGGAGCCCGCCACCACGTAGTCGACCGGCCCGCCGAAGCAGGACGAGCCGACGAAGACCGAGCGGGCAGGGGCGATGTGGTCTTCGCGCGCGGCGAGATTGTAGACGGGGACCTTCACGGCCTTGAGGTCCAGCGTCTCGCCGGCCACGACCATCCGGCCCTGGCTGAGATCGTTCTGCATGTAGCAGTGGCGCAGGTAGAAGGAATGGTTCGCCGCCGGCATGCGCGGGGAGTCGCCGTTCCAGTAGAGGAGATCGAAGGGCATCGGCTGCTTGCCCTTCATGTAGTTGTTGACGAAATAGTTCCAGATCAGGTCGTTCGAGCGCAGCATGTTGAAGGCGTTGGCCATCTGCTTGCCCTCCAGATAGCCGGTCTGCGCCATGCGCTTCTCCAGGGTCTGGATCTGCTCCTCGTCGACGAAGACCTTGAGGTCACCCGCATAGGTGAAATCGACCTGGGTAGTGAAGAAGGTCGCGCTCTTCACGACGTCGATGTCCCTGGCAGCCATGTAGGCGAGAGCCACCGCGAGGATGGTGCCGCCGACGCAGTAGCCGATGGCATGGACCTTGTCCTCGCCGGTGATCTCGCTGGCGACACGGAAGGCGGCCAGCGGTCCCTCCAGCATATAGTCGTCGAAGCTCTTGTGAGCGTGCCGCTGATCCGGATTGACCCATGAGACGACGAAGACCGTGAGCCCCTGGTCGACGGCCCATTTGATGAAGCTCTTCTCCTGGGTGAGATCGAGAATGTAGAACTTGTTGATCCACGGCGGCACGATGACCAGCGGCACCTTGCCGACTGTCGTTGGTCGTCGGCTCGTACTGGATCAGCTGCATCAGGTCGTTCTCGTAGACGACCTTGCCCGGCGTCATCGCGAGGTTGCGGCCGACCGCAAACTGGGTGTCGTCGGACTGGCGGATGCGCAGGTCGCCGCCGCCACGTTCCACGTCCTCGGCGAACATCTTCATGCCGCGCACCAGATTCTCGGCGTTGGACGAGATCGTCTCGCGCAGCAGTTCCGGATTGGTGACAACGAAGTTGGACGGCGAGAGGGCGTTGGCGATCTGCCTCGCGTAGAAGGCCGCCTTGTGCTTCAGGTGCTCGTCGAGCTCGGCCTCCGTGACGAACTTCTCGGCGAGGCCGGTGGTCACGAGGTAGAATTGCTTCAGGAAGTCGAAGAAGGGGTTCTTCTCCCACTGCGGGTCCTTGAAGCGCGCATCCCGCGGATCAGGCTTGACGACCGGCTCAGCGGCCTCTCCCGACATGGCCTTCAGCGACTGGGACCACAGGTCCATGTAGCGGCCCGCCACCTCCGACTGGGCGGCGACGGCGCGCGCCGGGTCCTTCAGCCAGAATTCGGCGACATGCCCGAGCGTCTTGGCGATGTCGGCGACACTGTCCGGCGTGTCCGCCGGCCGGGCTCCCGTTTCCCGTGGCTTCAGATAGGCGGCGAGCGCCTTGCCACCCAGTTCCACCATGCGGGCGATGTTGGACGAGAGGCGCTCGACATCCATTGCCTGGAAGCGGAAGGGGTCGTCGGAACCGGCCGTTCCGGACGCAGCGGCTGGTGCTTCGCTCCGGGGGGGAGGCATCGCGGCCTGCGGTTCGGGAGCGGGCGCTGCGCCGGCATTCAGGACGAGCGAGAGCGGCTGGCGTGGCGCCGCTGCCGGCGGCTTCGACATCTCGGCCGGAGGCGCCTTGCGGGACGTCTGCCCTGCCGGTGAAGACTTTGCCGCGGGCGGTTTCGTCGAAACTTGCCTTGCCGGCGCTGACTTGGCCGCAGATGCCCCTGCCACAGCCGGCCTGTTCGCTGCCTTCCGTGCGGCCTCAGCCGGCGCGGGCTTCTTGGCAGCGGTCGTCTTCTTGGTTGCGGCAGCTTTGGCCGCGGCGGGTTTGGTCGCGGCCGCAGCCTTGGTCGGTGCCGGCGCTCCGGACTTGGCGGCAGGCTTCGTCGCGGGGGCGGCGGTCTTCGCGCTGTTTCGGCTCGAGGCAGGAGACGTTTGAGGCGCAGAAGCCTTTCGCGATGGCGTTTCCGCGGGCTTGCCCTTGCGGGCCGTAACCGATGCCTGGACGGGAGCTGCGGCAGCCTTCGGAGGCGCCGACGGCTTCCGCGAGGCCTTCGGCGCGTTCGGCTTGCCCGAATCGCGTTTTGCCATGAGCGTCCCTCCGAAAATCGCCGCTTTCGTCCGCTACGAAAACGATCCACTTTTTGATCTGAGCATATTAGGAAGGCGAAGCGGAGGCCGCCAAGAGAAAGATGAGCGGCTTCCCTCCGGAGAGCGACATGGCAGATTCATCTGACCGGCCAACGACGCGCACCACGCACGGCATGCGGCTCGCCGCGCTCGCCGCCGCCGCGGTGCTCCTGGCGGGCTGCCAGCATGCCAGCGATGGCTATCCCTCTCCCTATGGCCCCTCGCAGGCGACACCGCTGCCTCCGGTGGCCGGCGGCGGCCTGTGGTCGCCCGCGCCGATGCGTGCGAGCGGCTATGGTGCCGCGACCCTCGTGGCACGGCTTCCCGGCCCCGAGCGGGTGGCGGCGCCGCCGCCGCGCTCTTCCGAGACTCCCGAGCTCCTCACCCCGGCCCAGCAGGCCGAGCGACGCGCCCAGCTCGAGGCGGCCCGTGCTGGCCACGGCGGCGGCATGGAGCGCCGGCTCCAGAGCCAGGGACGCGTGCGGGGACCGGGTCCCGGCGCCCGCCCGGCGATCGACCCGGCCGAGCGCGGCAGCGAGGACTAGGACGAAAGAGAGCGGCGCGGCGCCGCTGCGCGACTATTCGTCCCGTACCGCAATGTGATACGAGGCTGATCCCTTGCGGCAAGGTCTGCCGCCCCAGTGATCTGAACCGATGACCCAGTCCCAGTTCCACCGCATCCGCCGGCTGCCGCCCTACGTCTTCGAGCAGGTGAACAAGGTGAAGGCCGCCGCGCGGGCCAAGGGCGCCGACATCATCGACCTCGGCATGGGCAATCCGGACCTGCCGGCCCCCGAGCATGTCATCGAGAAGCTGAAGGAAACGGTCGGCAAGCCGCGGACGGACCGCTACTCGGCCTCCAA
Source organism: Phreatobacter sp. (assembly GCA_965284145.1). Lineage (GTDB taxonomy): Bacteria > Pseudomonadota > Alphaproteobacteria > Rhizobiales > Phreatobacteraceae > Phreatobacter. The sequence continues at coordinate 1,061,029 of CBDIRH010000002.1, read as the reverse complement.
GGGCATTCCCGGGCTCCGTCGCGCCCAGGCCGCCTACTACGAGCGCCGCTTCGGGGTGAAACTCAATCCCGACACGCAGGTCATCGCCACGCTCGGCTCGAAGGAAGGCTTCGCCAACATGGCCCAGGCGATCACCGCCCCGGGCGATGTCGTGCTTTGCCCCAACCCGAGCTATCCGATCCACGCCTTCGGCTTTCTCATGGCCGGCGGCGTCATCCGCTCGGTCCCGGCCACCGCCGACGAGGAGTACTTCCGCGCGATGGAGCGCGCGATGCAGCACTCCATCCCGAAGCCCATTGCGGTCGTCGTCTGCTACCCCTCCAACCCGACCGCTCAGGTCGCCGATCTCGATTTCTATGCCGAGCTCGTGCGCTTCGCGAAGAAGCATGAGCTGATCGTGCTGTCCGATCTCGCTTATGCCGAAGTCTATTTCGACGACGCCAACCCGCCGCCCTCCATCCTGCAGGTGCCCGGTGCCTTCGACGTCGCCGTCGAGTTCACCTCGATGTCCAAGACCTTCTCGATGGCTGGCTGGCGCATGGGATTTGCCGTCGGCAACGAGCAGCTCTGCGCGGCGCTGGCGCGCGTGAAGAGCTATCTCGACTATGGCGCCTTCACCCCGATCCAGGTCGCCGCGACTGCCGCGCTGAACGGCCCAGAAGACTGCATCCGCGAGATGCGCGAAACGTACAAGAAGCGTCGCGACGCGCTGATCGACAGCTTCGGCAAGTCCGGCTGGGACATTCCGGTGCCCCAGGCCTCGATGTTCGCCTGGGTGCCGATCCCGGAGCAGTTCAAGGCACTGGGATCGCTCGAGTTCGCCAAGCTCCTCGTCGAGAAGGCGGAGGTCGCGGTCGCCCCCGGCATCGGCTTCGGCGAGCACGGCGACGACTACGTGCGTATCGCGGTGGTCGAGAACGAACAGCGCATCCGCCAGGCGGCGCGCAACGTGAAGCGCTTCTTCGACACGGCGTCGACGACCCTTCACAACGTCATTCCCCTCTCGGCATCGGGCCGCTGACGCCCTGATCCGGACCGATCGGAGCCCCCCATGACCAGGATCGTCGTTGCCGGTGCCTCCGGTTGGGTCGGCCGTGAACTCGTCAGGGCGGTCGCCGCCGCCGCCGACCTGTCGCTCGCCGGTGCTGTCTCCCGCTCGGCCGCCGGCAAGGATGCCGGCGAGATCGCCGGTGGTCCGGCTGTCGGCGTCGCCGTCTCGGCAAGCCTCGCCGAGGCTCTTGCGATGCCGAGCGACGTCGTCATCGACTACACCAAGCCGCATGTCGTGAAGGGGCACGCGCTGGAGGCGCTCGCAGCCGGCCGCCATGTGGTCATCGGCACCTCGGGGCTCGCGGCCGACGATTATGCGGAGATCGATGCGGCCGCCCTTGCCGCGGGCCGGGGTGTCATCGCCGCCGGCAATTTCTCCATTACCGCCTCTCTGCTGAAGCGCTTCGCCACCATGGCAGCGAAGCATGTGCCGGACGTCGAGATCATCGACTACGCCTCCGCCAAGAAGCCGGACACGCCGTCCGGTACGGGCCGTGAGCTTGGCGAGATCCTCTCCAGGATCCGGCGCGAGCCGACCTCGAAGCCGGTCGGCGAGCTCGGCGGTATCCGCGAGACGCGCGGTGGCGCGGTCAATGCGGGCGGCATTGCCGTGCAGGTCCATTCGGTGCGCATGCCGTCCTTCGTCCTGTCCGCGGAAGCGATCTTCGGTCTGCCCGACGAGCGGTTGACCATCCGCCACGACGCCGGCTCCTCTGCGGCGCCCTATGTCGGCGGGACGCTGCTGGCCGCGCGCCGCGTGAGCGATGTCGTCGGGCTCGTTCGCGGGATCGATCACCTGCTCGACTGAGCCTCTTCATTCGCGGCCTGGAATGCCCGGCATTCCTTGCCTTGGTGCGCCAAATCGGGCACAAGCCCGGCGCGGCGCCGTCGTCGCGGCAGTGCGGATCGATCAGCCATGCAGGACGTCTTGAAAGTCGGGATCGCCGGCCTCGGTACGGTCGGGGCCTCGGTCGTCCGCCTGATGGCCAAGCGCGACAACCGTCTGGCGGAGGCCGCCGGCCGGCCTATCCGCGTCGCGGCCGTCACGGCCCGGTCGAAAAAGAAGGATCGCGGCATCGATCTCGGCGGCGTGCGCTGGGTGGACGATCCGGTCAAGCTCGCGGCCGACCCCGGCATCGACGTCTTCGTCGAACTGATGGGCGGCTCCGAGGGGGCGGCCAAGGAGGCCGTCGAGACGGCACTGGCGAGCGGCAAGGCGGTGGTCACTGCCAACAAGGCTCTGCTCGCCGCCCACGGGCCTGCGCTGGCGAAGAAGGCCGAAGCGCGCGGCGTGGCGCTCAATTTCGAGGCGGCGGTCGCGGGCGGCATTCCCGATCATCAAGACGCTGCGCGAGGGCTTGCTCGGCAATCACGATGCGAGCGCGTCTACGGCATCCTCAACGGCACCTGCAACTACATCCTGACGCCGCATGGCGCGAGGACGGGCATCGGCTTCGAGCGCAGTGCCTGAAGGACGCCCAGCGCCTCGGCTACGCCGAGGCCGATCCGACCTTCGACGTCGACGGCTACGACACCGCCCACAAGCTGTCGCTGCTCACCAGCCTTGCCTTCGGCGCGCTAGGTCGACACGAGAGGCATCTCCATCGAGGGCATCCGCTCGATCAAGCCGGTCGATCTCCGCATGGCGGAGGAACTCGGCTACCGGGTGAAGCTCCTGGGGCTGTCGCCCGAGCGCACCGCCGTATGGTGTCGAGCAGCGCGTGCATCCCTGACCATGGTGCCGCAGGACGAGCGCCGATCGCGCAGGTCGACGGGCGTGCTCAACGCCGTCGTCCATCGATGCCGACGTCGGTCGGCACCGACCGCTGGTCCAGGGCCGCGGCGCCGGTGGCAGACGCCGACCGCCTCGGCCGTCGTCGCCGACATCGTCGACGTCGCCCGCGGCCACGCGATGCCGCGCCGTTCGTCGCGCCCCGTCGACCGCGCTTGGCGACAACCGAAGCCGTCGCGCCGATGGACCCGCCATCGAGGGCGGCTACTACATCCGCCTCGAAGTGGTGGACAAGCCGGGCACGGCGGCACGTGATCGCCTCGCGCAGTGGCGCAGAACAACATCTCGCTAAGGAATCGCATCGTCCAGCGCCGGGCAGGGCCCGTGCTGCGGCGCGCACCGATCCGGCGGCCGCGTGCGGCGCCAGCGCCCGTCGTGCTGATCACGCTACGGGACGGACGAGGCGGCGATGCAGCGGGCGCTCGCTCACAGCGCGATGGACTCGGACGGCAGTCGCTTCTGAGGCTCGCCCCAGCGTCATTCAGCATCGAGCGCAACTGAACAGTATTCCGACGCTTCCAAACGGGGACGTCGACATGGCCGAGACAAGGGCTTTCCATTCCGACATGAATCTCGTGATCGCAGCGCGTCCTCTCGATGGAACTCGTGCGCGTGACCGAAAGCGGCGGCCGTGGCATCGGCGCGGCTGCGCGGTCGCGGCAACGAGAAGGCCGCCGATCAGGCGGCGGTCGATGCCATGCGGCGCGAGCTCAACAAGCTGCCCATCGACGGCACCGTGGTGATCGGCGAGGGTGAGCGCGACGAGGCGCCGATGCTCTACATCGGCGAAGAAGGTCGGGCTGGCCCAAGCCGCGCGCGCCCAAGGTCGATATCGCGCTTGATCCGCTGGAGGGCACCACCCTCACGCGCCAAGGACATGCCCGGTGCTCCATCGCAGTCATCGCCATGGCCGAGCACGGCTCGCTGCCTGAACGCGCCGGACGTCTACATGGACAAGATCGCCGTCGGCCGCGGGCTATGCCCAAGGGCGTCGTCGACCTCGACAAGCCTCGCCGGTCGACAACATCCAGGACCGTCGCGCAAGCGCCAAGGAGCGTCGAAGCCGAACGAGATCACCGCGTCTGCATCATGGACCGCCCGCGCCACGCCAAGCTGATCGAGGCCAGGTGCGCGAGCACCGGAGCCGCGCATCATCGCCTGATCACCGATGGCGACGTCGCCGGCGTTATCCACACTGCCGATGCTCTGGAGACCGGCATCGACATCTATCTCGGCATCGGGCGGCGCCCCCGAGGGCGTGCTGGCGGCGGCGGCACTGCGCTGCCGTCGGCGGCCAGATGCAGGGCCGCCTCATCCTCCGACAGCGAGGCCAAGGTGGCGCGCGCCCGCAAGATGGGCGTCAAGGACCCGAACAAGAAGTACGCCATGGAAGAGATGGCCTCCGGCGACGTCATCGTCTCGGCGACCGGAGTCACCGACGGTGCCCTGCTCAAGGGCGTCGTCTTCGGCCCCGAGCTGATCACCACCGAGACGATCGTCTATCGCTCGACCACCGGCACCGTCCGCCGCATCTTCGGCGAGCACCGCCAGTTCGAGAAGTTCCATCTCGACTGAGCCGATGGAGCGCCGCCGGCTCTTTCTCGGAGTGGAGCGGTCGGCGCAGGGGCGCGCCTGGCGCGACCGGCTGGACGATCCCGGACGGGCGCAGGCACTGGCGATGTCCCAGGCCAGCGAAGTTCCCGACATCCTCGCCCGCGTCCTCGCCGGGCGGGGCGTGTCGGTCGACACCGTCGCCGACTTTCTGGAACCGACGGTCCGCGCCGCCATGCCGGACCCGTCCGTCCTCACCGACATGGACCGGGCGGTCGAGCGGCTGGCCAAGGCCGTGCTCACCGGCGAGCAGGTCGCCATCTTCGGCGACTACGATGTCGACGGGGCATCGTCCTCGGCGGTGCTCGCACTCTTCCTGAGAGCCGCAGGGCTCGATCCCTTCCTGCACATTCCCGACCGCATCTACGAGGGCTACGGGCCGAACGCCGAGGCGCTTCGTATGCTGGCGGGGAAGGGCGCTGACCCTCCTCGTCACCCTCGATTGCGGCACGACGAGCCATCAGGTGCTGGGTGAGGCGGCCGCCATCGGTCTCGACGTCGTCGTGTGCGATCACCACCAGGCCGACGAGACGCTTCCCGCCGTGGAGGCCGTGGTCAATCCGAACCGGCAGGACGATCTATCCGGCCTCGGGCAGCTCTGTGCCGCCGGGGTCACCTTCATGCTGGTGGTGGCGCTCAACCGGCACCTGCGCGGCAAGGGGCACTGGACGACGGCGCGGCCCGAACCCGATCTCATGGGTCTGCTCGATCTCGTCGCACTGGGGACGGTTGCCGACGTGGTGCCGCTGACGGGGCTCAACAGGGCCTTCGTGACGCGCGGCCTCGCCGTGATGCGGCGCCGCGAGAATGCCGGCCTCAAGGCCCTCATGGACGTGGCGAGGCTCGACGGACCGCCGGCGCCCTATCACCTCGGCTTCCTGCTGGGACCACGCATCAATGCGGGCGGGCGCATCGGGGACGCCGCGCTCGGCTTGCGCCTCCTGATGACGGAAGACACGCTGGAAGCGGGGCGCATTGCCGCCGAGCTCGACCGCCTCAACCGCGAACGCCAGGTGGTGGAGACCGGGACGCTCGAGGAAGCGGAAGCGGAGGCGCTCGCTTCGCTCGGGCCGCTGGAAGAGGGGGCGTCCGTCGTCGTCACGGCGGGCAATGGCTGGCATCCCGGCGTGGTCGGCCTCGTCGCCTCGCGGTTGAAGGAGCGATTCAAGCGGCCGGCCTTCGCCGTGGCCTTCACCGGCGACGGGTCCTTCATGACGCTCGCTTCCCGGCGTCGATCTCGGTGCCGCAGTCCGCCGCGCCGTCGCTGCGGGCATTCTCCTCAAGGGGGGCGGACATGCCATGGCAGCCGGCATCACGGTCCATCGCGACCGCCTCGCCGAGTTCCGCGCCTTCCTCGAGGCGGGTCTCTCCGAGGCGGTCGAGCGGTCCCGGCGGGACGATGCCCTGTTGGTGGACGCGGCCACCACCGCGGGGGCCCTGACGACCGAGCTCGTGGAGACGCTGGACCGCGCCGGTCCGTTCGGTACGGGAAACCCCGAGCCGGTGCTGGTGCTGCCGGCCCATGTGGTCGCCCATGTCGATGAACTGGGCGGCTCCCACATGCGCACGCGCCTGCGGAGCGGCGACGGCAAGACCGTCGAGGCAATCGCCTTTCGGGCCGCGGGTCAGGCTCTCGGCCGCTTGCTGACCGAACAACGCGGCCAGCCTCTGCACCTCGCGGGCACCGTGTCGATCAATCGGTGGCAGGGGCGGGAGCGCGCCCAGTTCCGCCTGCTCGACGCGGCCCTGCCGCCAACACGCTGAGCTCAGCCACCGAGAATCGAGGGCCGCAGCTCCGCCAGACGGCGCAGGGTGGAGTTTGAAGCTTCCGGTTGCGCCAGTCTGTCGGCCCGGGGCTCCCGACGTGCCATCTGGTTGCGCGCCTGAATGGCGAGCATCCGCGCCCGCGGCGCGAGGCCGTCATCCGCCGTCAACGCGTCACGAAGCGCCGACAGCACATCGCTGGGCTGCGCGGCCGGATGAATGCAGGTCCTGACATCTTCGAGCAGATCGACGAACGACGGCGTCCATGCAGGATCCCGCAGGCGCCACAGCACCAGCGATACGAATCCGTCATCCCGCTCCGAACCCGCAGACATGGATTGATCCATCAACGCGCGACCCATGATGACGAACCCCTTGTTGCCCCGACGATGGAAGGAATCGCCGCGAGGACGTCGTCGTGGATTGCACCGTGTGGCTGACCCAACGGCAACCTCTGGTCGTGGCGTGGGGTGCGTTGTCCACAGTTCGTCGTGCTGCGTCGCACGCAGGGGAGCCATGGATCCCAGGCGGACGCTACACCTTCCGTGAGGGAATGTGAGCGCTGGTCAGCCGCCAGTCCTGCCGCTAGTCTGATCGAAGCCGTCACCGTCGGGCCGGCATGCAAGTCAGGAGGAGAACATGGGTTTCTTCGATTTCGTCAAGAATGTCGGCAAGAAGCTGATCGGAGCGAGCGAGGCGCAGGCGGCTCCCGCGCCGGCGCTGACCCAGGAAGTGGCGAGCCACGGCTTCGACACGAGCAAGCTGCAGATCGATTCCAGCGGCAACAACGTCCAGCTGTCCGGGCAGGTGAAGTCGCAGGAGGAGGCCGAGCGCATCATCCTCGCCCTCGGCAACACGGTGGGCGTGGCCCAGGTGGATACGAGCAAGCTCATCGTCCAGGCCGAGACGCCGGCGGCGAAGATGTACACGGTGAAGAAGGGCGACACGCTCTGGAAGATCGCCGAGGCGCATTACGGCAAGGGCGCGGACTATCCGAAGATCGTGGCGGCCAACAATCCGCCGATCGTCAATCCGGACCTGATCCAGCCCGGCTGGGTCCTTCGCATTCCCTGACGGCGCCCTATACTCCCGTGAGGGCAGGGGCCTCGACGCCCCTGCCGCCAACCACCGGGAGATGCGTCCATGCCGAATCTCAGCCGCCGCGGCCTCGTGGCTGCGGCCCTCGCCGCCCCGATGTCGCCGGCCGTTCTCAGGGCTCAAGCCTGGCCCTCGGGGACCATCCGGATCGTCGCGCCCTTTCCGGCGGGCGGGTCGGTGGATGCTCTCGCCCGGATCGCCCAGCCGCTGCTGGAGCGTGCCCTCGGCGCCACCGTCATCGTGGAGAATCGGCCCGGTGCCGGCGGCAGCGTCGGGGCCAATGCGGTCGCCAAGTCGCCGCCTGACGGCAACACCTGGCTCTTCGTCTTCGATACCCACGCAGTGAACCCGACGCTGCTGCCGAGCATGCCCTTCGATTCGCTGAAGGACCTCGATCCCGTCATGCTCATCGGCACGGCGCCGATGGTAATCGTCACCCACCCCTCGCAACCCTATCGCACGCTCGACGAGGTGATCCGGGCGGGCAAGGAGCGGCCGGGCGGCATCCCCTACGGCACGATCGGCAACGGCAGCCTCGGCCACCTCGCGATGACGCAACTGGCGAAGCGGGCCGGCACCACCTTCAACCACATCCCCTATCGGGGCGGCGGGCCGCTCATCAATGACGCGCTGGGCGGCCATGTGCCGCTCTCCATCGCCTCGGTCGCGGTTCTCGCCTCTCATCTGACCGCAGGCACGCTCAGGCCGATCGCCCAGACCGGAGCGCAGCGGGCGGCGACCCTTGCCGCCGTGCCGACGGTCGCGGAAAGCGGCTTTGCCGGATTCGAGGCCGAGGCATGGTGGGGCGTCTTCGCGCCGGCCGGCACCCCGGGACCCATCGTCGCGCGCTTCCAGCAGGCGCTGACGGGCGCCTTCCGCGATCCGGCGATCGAGAAACAGCTCACGGAAACCCAGCAGATCAAGCTGATGACCACCGGTCCTGCGGAACTGCGCTCCTTCTTCGAGACGCAGATGCGGGTCTGGGGCGAGGTGGTCCGGGAGAATTCGATCAAGCCGAGCTGAAATCTGCCAACGGCGCTTGATGGCGGCGGGGAACACCCCTATAACGCCCGCCGCCGCCGAGCGGTTCGCTCCCTTCGTCTAGAGGCCTAGGACACCAGCCCTTTCACGTTGGGTACACGGGTTCGAATCCCGTAGGGAGCGCCAGTCTCATTCTCATCGAGAAGAGACTTTCATGTCAGCGGCTTCAGTCACAAGAATCGCTGCCAAATCCCCCAGTCAAAGCTGACTTTCTTCTCCACCTGCAGGGAGACCAGCGACGCGACGCCGGCTATCGGCCGCCGTGCGCCCGTGCGCACTCCCGCAACCGGCTGACGGCCGCATCCAGCCCCGGCCCAACAGGCCGAGGCTGGACGCAACCGGTCGTGGTCGCCGATCAAAAGCCGATGCAGGGCCTGACTTGCCCGCGCCCGCGTCCGATGTCGGAACTGTCCGGCACCACGCGGACGATGCCGAAGCCGCCGAAGCGTGCCATCTGCTGTTCGTTCACGACGTGGCAGATGTCATTGCCGCCGTTGGGCAGGCCATTGCTGCCGAACAGGCGATACACTTCTGGCCGGCTCCGGAGCCGGTAGAAGCCATTGGGGAAGCTGCAGCCGCCTGTGAACTGGCCCCTGATCGGCGCGCGGGGCACGACCTGCACGCGGCCGAAGCCGCCGTAGGCGGCCATCTGCGCCTCGTTCTGCACGTGGCAGTGCATGTCGGCGCGGAACTGGTAGTAGACTTCCGGCCGATCGGACTGCCGGAAGAACGAGCCTACGGCTTGCGCTGACGCGGTATCTCCGGTTGCGAGGAGCGACCCGCCTGAAAGCGCCGCGACGATGGCCAGGCGATAGATATGCGAAATCATCAAAGTCCCCTTGGGTTTTCACCCGACTGCCCCAGGGGCAGCTATGGCAGATGGCCGGCCTCGGGAACAGACACGCGGAGCTATGTTCTTTCGCGTATGGACCGGTGGTGGCGGCCGGACGACCTCGCACTCCCGTGCCGTCCCGCGAACTCGCCGGCGATGCCCATATTTTGCTCTGCGTGAGGCCTCCTGGCGCTGGGACGGCCGGCGGCGGGCGTGCGACATTGGCCTTCAGCCACAAGACGATCCTCCGCTTCGTCTCGCCATGCCGGGGTCCGCCATGTCCGCCTCCATCGTTCGCAGCCGCACACTGATCACCGGCGTCACGGATCGCTTCACCTGGAACCAGATCGACGACGGCGCCATCCTGCAGGAAGACGGTGTGATCGCCGCCGATCGGCAGCTTCGACCGACCTTCAGGCCCAGCCATCCGACGGTGCCGGTGATCGGTTCCGGGCAAGGAGATCGTGCTGCCAGGCTTCGTCAACGGCCATCACCATGTCGGCCTGACGCCGGTGCAGCTCGGCTCGCCCGACATGCCGCTGGAGCTCTGGTTCATCACCCGCATGGTGATCCGCAACCTCGACCTCTATCTCGACACGCTCTACTCGGCCTTCGAGATGATCGGCTCGGGCATCACGACGGTGCAGCACATCCAGGGCCTGGATGCCGGGCACGTGCTGTCGGACGTCGAAGCCAAGCGCGCCACCGAGACCATCCGCGCCTACGAGGATGTCGGCATGCGGGCGTCAGCTACTGCTATGCCGTGCGCGACCAGAACCGGCTCGTCTACCAGGCCGACGAGGAGTTCGTCGAAAAGCCTGCCGGCGGAGCTGCAGCGGCCCCATGCAGCGCTGGTTCGACCGCTTCAAGATGAGCCTCGACGATGTCGATGGACATGTTCGAAGTCGTTCCACTCGCAGCATCACAACAAGCGCCGGGTGAAGATCCAGCTGGCGCCGGCCAACCTGCACTGGTGCTCCGACAAGGCCTTGACCTTGCTGTCAGCGAGGCGTCTCGGCCAAGTACGACGCGCCGATGCACATGCACCTGCTCGAGACGGCCTACCAGAAGGAATATGCCAAGCGGCGCGGCGACTGCACCGCGCTCGAATACATCGACCGCTTCGGTATGGTGAACGAGCGGCTGACGCTCGGCCACGGCGTCTGGCTGACCGAGGAGCGACATCGACCGTCTGGCGGACGCCGGCGGACTGCGTCTGCCACAACTGTTGCCTCGAACTTCCGCCTGCGCTCGCGGCGTCGCCGCCGCTCAACGCCTTCGAGGCGAACGCGGCATGAACATCGGCGATCGGGCATCGACGAGGCCGGCATCAACGACGACCGCGACATGCTGCAGGAGATGAGGCTTGTCGCTTCGCGCCCATCGCGTGCCGGGCATGGTGGAGGCGGAGGTGCCGACCATGGCCCAGGTGCTGCGCATGGCGACCGCCGGCGGCGCGCAGGACGACACCCTACGGCACGAGCATCGGCAGCCTGGAGGTCGGCAAGGCCGCCGACCTGGTCGCTGCATCGACTGGGACGCCAGGTCGCCTATCCGTACCTCGACGACGCTCACCCCGACCCTCGACGCCGTCGTCCAGCGCGCCAAGAACGCAGGCCGTCACCATGACCATGTGCGACGGCGAGGTGATCTATGCCAGGACGGCACGCTTCACCAAGGTCGACTAGGACCGCGGCGCTGAAGGCGCTGCACGACGATCTCGAGCAAGGCCCTGGCCGCACGACGAGGTCGAGCGCCGGCACGCTCTCGGAGGCGCTGCTGCCCCATGCGCGGCGGTTCTACGCCGAACTACATCGACACCTCGCGCGCCACCAGCCCTTCTACCGGCAGAGTTCGCGAGCCTGACCGGCGACGCCGGCGTTTCGCCGGCCGGGCGGAGGAACGACCGAGCGGTGGCCAGTCCATTCGCGGGCCACTTGCGGCAGGGCGCGGTTGATGCTCCCATAGCAACGTTCCCCAACGGCACGGGCCCTCCGGGCGTGTGACGGTAGCCCCGTGGACCCTGGGGTCTCCGATGATGACATGCGAGGGGCGGTGACGAGAGGCTGCCTGTACGCGCAGACCGTGAAGCCGCGCGAAACATGAGGTCGCGGGGGCCCTTGGATTCGCCGGGACGGGTTCTCGACTGGCTGCCGCGGCTCGGCTTCTGGCGTGGCGTCATGGCGGTCACGGCCGTGTCGATCGGCCTTTCGCTGGTGATGACGGGGGTGCACCTGCGTTTCATGGTTCCCGAACCGGTCCCCTATGAACGCTGGGTCTACACGGCCATCATCATCCCCTCGATCGTCGCACCTGCCGTCACGGCGGCCGTCCTGAGCCTGGCATTCCGTCTGATCGACACCCAGGCGGCGCTCGCGGCGGCGGCCAACACCGATCACCTCACCGGCATCGGCAACCGGCGTGCCTTCATCGATCTGACCGAGCGCGAGCTGGCGAGATCCGAGCGGCACGGGTCGGACTTCGGATTGCTGATCATCGACATCGATCATTTCAAGGCGTTGAACGATCGGCATGGACACCTCGCGGGCGACGACGCCCTGGCGCGCATCGCCGTCGCCTGCCTGAGGGTTCTGCGGCGTTCCGACGTCTTCTGCCGCTGGGGCGGGGAGGAGTTCATCGCCCTGCTGCCGGAGACGAATCTCGCCGGAACTCTCGACGTGGCCGAGAAGCTTCGTCTTGCCGTGGCCGCGGTCGATCTGCCCAGCGGCCACACGCTGACGGCGAGCATCGGTGTCACCTCGTCCACATCCGGCGCAGGACGGCTCGACGACCTCATCCGCGATGCGGACCGGCAGCTCTATCTCGCCAAGGCGACCGGGCGAAACACCGTCATGCCGAAGCGGACCGCTCTACCGGCCGCCTGAGCGGGGAGAGCGGGCGCTCGCCTTGTCCGCGCGCCTTTCCATCTCCCCGGTACCCTTTGTCGCGGAGAGGCAGCCGCGGCGATATAAGCGGTTGTCGCGGGACAGCGCCCATGGTTCATTTGTATCATGCTGTCTGATCGCGTCGCCGCACCTCCGGTCATCGCGCTCCGTGCCATCGAGAAATGGTACGGCACCCGCGATCGAGCCGGTGCTATGCGCTGTCCGCCGACCGATCTTGCCGTCAAGGCGCGGCGAGCTTCGTCGTCCTTCTCGGGCCATCAGGTTGCGGCAAGACGACGCTGCTGCGCATGATCGGCGGACTTCTGGAGCCAACCTCCGGGCACGCTGTCGATCGTCGGGCGCAAGCCCCTGTGGCGAGGGGCAGAACGGCCGTCGCGAGGACGCGCTTGCCGACCTTGGCATGGTGTTTCAGGACGCCAACCTGTTTCCGTGGATGACAATCGAACAAAACATTGCCCTGCCGCTCGAACTCAAGGGCTGGACGAAGGCCAAGCGCTTCGAGCGCGCCCATGACGTTGTGCAACCTCGTTGGCATAGCCGGCTTTGAGAAGCGCTGGCCGCGTGAGCTCTCCGGCGGCATGCGCCAGCGCGCGGCGATTGCCCGGGCGCTGTCCTACAATCCCAAGATCCTGCTCATGGATGAGCCGTTCGGCGCGCTGGACGCGATGACGCGCGATGCCATGAACCTTGAACTGCAGCGCCTCTGGATCGAAACCGGAGAAGACCATCGTTCTCGTCACCCATTCGATTGGCGAAGGCGGTGTTCCTGGCTGACCGCATCGTTCTTCTGTCTCCGAGGCCAGGGCAAGATCGATCACGATCATTGAGATATCCCGTTCGCCCGCCCCCGCACGACGGATGTTCAGGCCTCACCGGAGTTTCAACTGATCGTCAAGCGCCTGCGCCACCGCCTTGCGGAGATCTCGTGATGAGTGATGTTGTGTTCGACACCGGCCGCAGAGCGCGTCGCTGCACCGGCCTCGCTTGCAAAGGCGCGCTTCTCACACGAATCGACGCTGCCCTGGATCACCACGCCGCTGCTGCTCCTGGCTCTCGTGACGACCTGGCATCTCTACGTCGACTGGTCGAGGATTTCAGCGTTCATCCTGCCATCGCCGGCCTCGGTCTGGACCGAATGGCTGAACCTGCTGCAATCGCCGCGCGCGTGGAACCACTTGTGGTGGACAGTCTATGCGACGCTGACCGGGTTTTTCTACGCTCTGATCATTGGCGTTGCCCTTGGCGTCATGATTGCCCGCATTCGCTGGCTGGAACTGACGCTGAACCCGTTCATTGTCGCAACCCAGGTCATCCCGAAGGTGGCCCTGGTTCCGCTTTTCGTGGTCTGGTTCGGCTTTGGCATCACGTCGAAGGTGATTGTGGCGGCTGTGCTCGCCTTCTTCCCGATCCTGACGAATACGGTGCTGGGCGTGAAGTCGATTGATGAGGGCCATCGCGACGTGATGACCAGCCTCAATGCCACGCGTTGGCAGGTGTTTCGCCGCCTCGAACTGCCATCGGCCTTGCCCTACATCCTGACGGGGTTCGAGGTCGGCATCGTGCTCGCCATCATCGGTGCGGTGGTGGGCGAGTATCTCGGCGGCAACCAGGGCCTCGGCCACCTGCTGATCCAGAGCATGAACGGTTTCGAGACGAGCCAGATGTTCGCCGTGCTGATCCAGATGTCGCTGATCGGCTTCGCATTCTACTTCGCCATAGGACTGCTCAAGCGGATACTCATCCCCTGGCACGCCACGGGCGCGTCGTGAGGGCTGCCACAAGCCCGAGCTGTCCCATGGGCAATCCGATTGCCGGCCGTTCGAATGGCCTTAGTCTCGACCCCAGTTGAACCCTAAGGATGACGGAGAGCCCCATGACGATCCTCGACGGTTCCATCTCCCGCCGCACCGCCCTTGCCGGCTGCGCCGCGGGCTTCGCCGCGATCACGGTGCGCCGAGCGGGCGCCCAGTCGGCTAGGGCGATGACCTTCATCACGCCCTTCTCCTACATCCTCGCCTTCGTCGATATCCTCCACGCCAAGGGCGGCGGCTACTTCGAGCGCGAGGGCCTCGATGTCACGATCCAGCAGGGACGCGGCTCGGCCATGGCCGTCCAGCAGGTGCTGGGCGGTGGCGGCCTGCTGTCGCGCACCGGCGTCTCCGACCATATCCGCGCATCCAGCCGTCCGGGGGGCGATGCCCTGATCTCGGTCGGCACCATCAGCCAGGGCTCGCCCTTCTTCGTCATCTCCTCGCCCGACAAGCCGATCCGGACCCCGAAGGACATGGCCGGCAAGACGATCGGCGTTCTGTCCGTCGGTGGCGCGACGGAGATCGTCCTCGACTGCATGCTGGTGGCCCAGGGCGTCGACAAGGCCTCGGTGCCGCGCGTTCAGGCGCCCAACACGCCGGCCGGCATGGCGCTCATCGCCCAGGGGCGCATCGACGCCTACATCGTCAGCGCCGGCGTTCCGGTGGCCCTGAAGGCTGCGAACGAGCGTCATCTCGCCTGGAACACGGACGAATTCGCGCCGATCCCGGGCCAGTGCTACATCGCCAAGCGCGAGAGCGTGCAGCGCGATGGCGACCTCGTGGTGCGCTTCCTGCGGGCGGTGAAGAAGTCGATCGACGACATGCTGGCCGACACCGACCTGTCGACCACCATGAAGCGGATCGATGGCTTCGAGATCGCCGAGATGCGCAATCGCGCCGTCGCCCCCGACATCCTGCGCAACGAGATGCAGTTCTGGCTCACCGCCGGCCGGCAGAACATCCTCAAGCACGTGCCGGAGCGCTGGCAGAAGGGCTACGACCTGATGGCCGCGGCCGGCTTCACGCCCGCCGGGAAGGCTGACGGGCTCTACACCAACGAGTTCGTCGACAAGGCGCTGGCCTGATGCGCTTCGAGGCGCGGGAGGCCGCGCTCGTCCTCATCGACCTGCAGCGCGGCTTCGTCGACGATGACGGCTTCGTCGCGGTGCAGGGGCGCGACGTGTCGGCCAGCCGGCGGGCGGCCGACCGCTGCGTGGCGCTGGCCCGCGCCGCCCGCGCGTCCGGGATGAAGGTGATCTGGACGCGGCATGTGCTGCGCGCCGACTATGCCGATGGCGGCCTTCTCGTCACCGAGATCCGTCCGCGTCTCGGTGAACTCGGCGCCCTGAAGCGCGGCACGCCCGACATCGAGCTCTATGGCGGCGCGGATGTCGATCCTTCCGACATCATCGTCGACAAGCCGCGCTATTCGGCGTTCTTCGGCACCGATCTCGACGTGATCCTCGCCGCCAACGGCATCCGCAGCCTGGTGATCGGCGGGGTCACGACCTCGATGTGCGTGGAGACGACCGCCCGCGACGCCGCCCAGCGCGACATCCGGACCTTTGTCGTGCGGGAGGCAGTCGCCGACTTCGATCAGGCACGGCACGACGCGTCGCTTTCGGCCATCGCCTTCGGCTTCGGCCGGGTCGTCGGGATCGACGCCATGACGGCGGCGATCGCTGGCGGGACGGCAGATTTCCCCATCGGCGGCTGACGTCAGAGCGGCGTCAGGCGCTCCACGAGTTCGCGCTTCAGCACCTTGCCGGCGCTGTTCTTCGGCAGATCGTCGACGATGAAGACCGCCCGCGGCCATTTCGCCCGGGCGAGCTGCGCCGAGGCGAAGGCAACGAGGCTTGCCTCATCGGTCGGGGCCGACAGGCGAACGAAGGCGGCGATCTCCTCGCCGAACTCTTTCGAAGGCCAGCCGACCACAGCGGCCTCGGCGACGGCGGGATGGGCCGTGAGCGCCGCCTCGACATCGGCCGGATAGATGTTGATGCCGCCGCGGATGATCATGTCCTTGGCGCGGCCCTTCAGGGTGACGAAGCCCTGGGCGTCGATCTCGGCGAGGTCGCCGGGATAGAACCAGCCGTGCCTGAACGCTTCGAGCGAGGCCTCGGGATCGCGATGGTACGCGGTCGCGACGCCGGGGCCCCGGTAGCGCAGCTTGCCGATGAGACCAGCGGGCAGGGGGATATCGTCGTCATCGACCACCTCCACCTCGACCGCGAAGACGGGCCGGCCGACGCTCTCTCCGTGGCCCTCGATGTCGCCGGGTCCGAGCAGGGTGATGCCGCCGCCCTCGGTGGAGGCGTAGTACTCGAAGAAGCGGTCGCACATGCGCGCGCGGATGGCCCGGCGTTCCTCCGCCGACAATGGCGCGCCGGAGGAGAAGAGGAGGTTGAGGCCCTTCAGAGGCGCGAGCGCCTCATCCGACAGTTCGAGCAGCCGGCGGAACTGGGTGGGTACGAGGAAGAGGCTGGTGCCGCCCTCGCGCGCGACCGTCGCGATGAGGTCCTCGGCGCC
This sequence comes from Phreatobacter sp., assembly GCA_965284145.1. GTDB lineage: Bacteria > Pseudomonadota > Alphaproteobacteria > Rhizobiales > Phreatobacteraceae > Phreatobacter. Next base: position 1,044,595 of record CBDIRH010000002.1, on the reverse strand, counting down.
GCAGGGCGGCGGCTTCATGATGACGGTCCCGCCGGAGAACAGCACCGACATGGCGAAGGTGCGCCCGCCGCCGAAATAGAGGGGCGTCGCCATGACGAAGCGGTCGCGGCCATTGAGGCCGAGATTGATCCAGTGCGTCATGAAGCGGCGGAAGAAGTGTCTGTGGGCGATGAGAGGGCCCTTGGGCCGGCCGGTCGTGCCGGAGGAGAGCGAGAGGACGAAGGGCGTCTCGCCGTCCTGCGGGAAGGCGATGTCGGGATCGGCGGCTGCGATCGTCCTATCCAGCTCCTGGTCCCACGCGAGGGTCTCCACGCCCTCGATGGCGGGCTCGCCCGGTTCCGTGAGAACGAGGCTGGCGCCGAAGTGTCCGGCGACATTGGTGCGTTCGGCCGCGGTCCAGCGCAGGTCCATGGGAAGAATGGTGCGTCCGGCGCGCGCCAGCGCGTAGAGCGCGATCACATGCCGCGCCGTGTCGGCGAGGCAGAGCCCGACCACGGCCTGCGGGTCGGGAACGCGGGTGGTGATGAGCGAGGCCAGCCGGCGGACCTCGGGCGCGAGCGCCGAATAGGTGATGATCCGCCCGTTCTCGACCAGCGCCGGATGGTCGGGCCGGGCCCGGGCGTGGATGTCGAGGGCGTCGGCGAGGTTCATCATCGCTGGTCGAGCTTGTAGAGCCGGATGGCGTTGTCGCGGAGGAATTTCGCCCTGACCTCGTCGGAGAAGCCGAGGGCGTCGATTTCCGCCATGGTGCGCTCGAAGTCGAGCACCGGGAAATCGGTGCCGAACAGCACCTTGTTCTTACCGAAGCTCTTGATGAAATGGACGAAGGACGGCGGCCAGTATTTCGGGCTGTGGGCGTCGGAGCCGATGTAGACGTTGGCATGCTTCCACGCCATGGCGATCATCTCGTCGGTCCATGGGATGCCGACATGGATGCCGACGATCTTCAGCTCGGGGAAGTCGCAGGCGACGGCATCGAGTGAGATCGGCCGCCCGACGCTGCGGCGCGGATAGCGCGGGTCGTAGACCATGGACTGGCCGACCTGCAGTTGGACCGGAACGTCGAGTTCCACGCATTTGGCATAGAACGGGTACCATTTGGCGTGGTCCGGGGCGAGCTCGAACCAGTGCGGATAGAAATGGGCGCCGATGAAGCCGTATTCGCGGACGGAGCGCTCGAGTTCCCGGACGCCGGTCATCCCCTCGGTGGGGTCGAGGCCGGCAAGGCCGAGAAAGCGGTCCGGATAGGCCTGGACCGCGTCCGCGACCAGCTTGTAGGGCACATGGTAGCAGGCGGGGTGGCCGAGTTGGCCGACCTTGGCCGCGATGAGGAAGCTCTTCTCGATGCCGGCGCGATCCATCCGCTCGAGCATCTCCTTGTGGGTGACGCCGGCAAAGGTCTCGGGCTTCACCCGCATCTTCTCGGTGTAGAAGCCGGTGCGGTCGGGCCGCCCGGCAAGGGCCTCGGGGGTCCAGATGTTGACGACCGTGTCGATGGCCCGGATGCCGCTCATGTTCGTCCCTTTCCGATGAAGCCGAGTTCGCGGGCGATGCCGTCGCGGAGGATCTCGTTGGTGCCCTCGCCGAAGGTGTAGAGGCAGGAGTCGCGCCAGAAGCGCTGGATGTCGCTGTCCGCCGCATAGCCGGCGCTGGCCATGATCTGCATGCCCTGGTCGGCGACGTCGCGCAGGGTCTCGGTGGCGACGATCTTCGCCTGCGCCGCCTCGCGGCGGCAGGGAAGCCCGCGGGCGATGAGGGTCGCGAGGTGGCCGACCATCAGCCGCGACAGGTCGATCCGGATCTGCAGGTCGGCGAGCCGGTGGGCGATCACCTGGAAGGAGGAGATCGGGCGGCCGAACTGCTCGCGCCCGCGCGCATGCGCGATCACGGTGTCGAGCGCCGCCTGCGCCGCGCCGGTCACGGTCGCCGCCATGCTGGCCCGCGAGAAGTGCAGCGTCGACATGAGGTGGCGGAAGCCGTCGCCGACAGTGCCGATCACCGCGTCCTCGCCGACCCGAACATCGTCGAGCCCGATCTCGAAGCTCGGCATGCAGTTGTTGCCGACCTTGGCCAGCAGCGACAGGCTGACGCCCTGTGCGTCGCTCGGCACGAGGAAGAGGGTGATACCTTCCGCGCCGGAGCTCTCCGGTCCTGTCCGCGCCGCGGTCAGAAGATGGCGGGCCCCCTGGGCGTCGCTGATCCAGATCTTGCTGCCCGAGATGACATAGCCAGAACCGTCGCGACGCGCCCGTGTCCGGATCGCGCCCGCATCGCTGCCGGCGCCCGGTTCGGTCAAAGCGAGGGCGATGAAGAACTCGCCGGCGAGGAGCCCCGGCAGCAGGGCGCGCTTCTGTTCGGCCGAGCCATAGGTCAGAACCGACATCACGCCGAAGCCGACGACGCGGTTGAAGATGGAGGCCGCCATGTAGCCGTGACGGCCGAGACGCTCCTGGACCAGAGCCACCTCGGTCCAGCCGAGCCCCGTGCCGCCATGCTCTGCCGGCACGGCCAGGCCGAAGAATCCGGCCTCTCCCATCAACGGCAGGAGATCATAGGGCGGCACATGCGCCGCATCCCGCCGCCTGACCTCGTCGGGAGGCAGATGGCGCGCGGCGAAACGGTCGACGCTGTCGACGATCCGGCGCTGTTCCTCCGTCAGCAATGCGTCCATGCACCCGCGGTCCCGGCTGTCACCGGGCCCAAGCCTTTCTCATATGACAAGATGAGACAAGCGATGTTTTGTCGGAGCGGCTCCGCCGCGGCAGGGGACGGTGCGAGGCGACGCAGTTTCCTGCCTATTGCCACATGCCCCTGAGCTTCGCGCCGACATCGATGCGTGGACCGGCAGTCGTCGGCTGGAGGGGCGCCGCCGCCGCGGCCGGGGGCCACGACACCCGTTCGAAGAGGGCGAGCGCCCTGGCGGGGATGAAGCGCGTGCGGGAGGCGAAGACGTTGCGGTCGCCCCGGACCGCCTGGCCGTGCACGTAGAAGCGCAGCGGGGTCATGACGCGCAACTCGTCGCGGGCGCGCGTCATGGCGACGTAGAAGAGTCGGCGCTCCTCGTCGATCTCGCGCCCGGTGCCCGTGGCGAGGTCGGAGGGAATGCAGCCATCCACGGCGTTGAGCACGAAGACGGACTTCCACTCCTGTCCCTTGGCGGAGTGGATGGTGGAGAGGATCAGGTAGTCCTCGTCGCGATGCGGCGGTCCGGCATGGTCGCTGGTGGCATCGGGCGGATCGAGCGTCAGCTCGGTCAGGAAGCGGGTGCGGCTCGGATAGCCCGCGGCGATCTGTTCGAGCTGGACGAGGTCGGCCTGCCGGGCGCTGGCGTCCTCGTGGATGCGGTCGAGATGCGGCTGATACCAGAGCCGCGCCGCCTCCATTTCCGCAGGCCAGCCCGAACGCTTCGCCCTGAGATCCTCGAGCGCGACGACGAAGCCATGCCAGTCGTCGCCGGAGCGGGGCGGGGCGGGAACCGTAGCGAGTGAACCTGTGCGGTCCAGTGCATCGAGGACGCGACCGGCGGAGGTCGGGCCCAGCCCCGGCAGCAGCTGAAGCACGCGGAAGCCGGCGACACGGTCGCGCGGGTTTTCCGCCAGCCGCAACAGGGCCAGCAGGTCCTTCACATGGGCGGAATCGAGGAACTTCAGGCCACCGAACTTGCGGAAGGGGATGTTGCGCCGCGTCAGCTCGACCTCGACGGGGCCGCTGTGATGCGAGGTGCGGAACAGCACCGCCTGATCCTTCAGCGCCATGCCGCGCTCGCGCCCTTCCAACACCGCGTCGGCGATGAAGCGGGCCTGGTCGTTCTCGTCGCGGACGCTGACGATCTGCGGCAGCAGGGCGGATGTCCGCTCCGTCCAGAGGTTCTTGGTGAAGCGCTCGGCCGCCTCGTCGATCACGGCATTGGCGGCAGCGAGGATGGGCTGGGTCGAGCGATAGTTGCGCTCGAGCGTGATGATCTCGGCGGCCGGGGAGAAGGCCTTCGGGAAGTCCAGGATGTTACGGACCTCGGCGGCGCGGAAGGAATAGATCGCCTGGGCGTCATCCCCGACCACGGTCAGGCCCCGGCCATCAGGCTTCAGCGCCATGAGAATCGAGGCCTGCAGTCGGTTGGTGTCCTGGTATTCATCGACCAGCACATGGTCGAAGAGGGATCCGATCGCCGAGGCGAGATCGGGGTCGCTCATCGCCTGGGCCCAGCACAGAAGCAGGTCGTCATAGTCGAGGACATTCTGCGCCTGCTTGGCCTCGACATAGGCGCCGAACAGGGCCTTCAGCTCGGCCTCCCACTTGAGGCACCAGGGAAACACCTCGCCCAGCACCTCGCCAATGGGTTGTTCGGCGTTGACGCAGCGCGAGTAGATCGCGAGGCAGGTGCCCTTGGTCGGGAAGCGCTGCTCGGTCGATGAGAAGCCCAGCTGGTGCCTGACGTGGTTCATCAGGTCGGCGCTGTCCTCGCGGTCGTGGATGGTGAACTGCGGATCGAGGCCGAGCTGTTCGGCATGGTCCCTGAGGAGACGCGCGCCGATGCCATGGAAGGTTCCGGCCCAGTTCATGGCGTCCGCGAGAATGCCGCCGGCTTCGCCCATCGCCTTCCGGCAGATGCGGGCGACGCGCTGGCTCATCTCGGCGGCGGCACGGCGCGAGAAGGTGACGAGCAGGACGCGCCGGGGGTCGGCTCCGTTGAGCAGCAGGTTGGCGACGCGGTGCGCCAGCGTATTAGTCTTGCCGGAGCCGGCGCCAGCGATGACCAGCAGGGGCGTTGCGGGAGACAGGGGTGCTCCGCCGATGCCGTGCTCCACGGCGCGCCGCTGTTCGTCATTGAGCGATTGCAGGAAGGCGGCGGACATCGGCTCCGAATCATGCGCGAGTTGACGGCATTGTCAGCACGTTTCCTGTTTTGTTCGCAATGAAGGCCTTTGCGCGAAGGGCCGCCATGGTGACACCGTGCAGGCAAGGCACCCGGGACAGCGGTGCCGGCAACAGGCGCCCGCCGCATGCCGCTGGGGTCGCCCGGGGGAAACCGCATGAACCGCTCACTCCGCGTCCTGATGCTCATCGCCCTTTCCTGGGCTGCGGTGCCCGTGGCCTGGGCCCAGACGCCGCCGAGCGCCACGGAACTCGCCGCCTATACCGGCCTGCACAAGGCCGCCCATGCCGGCGACCTCGCGGCGCTCCGCGATGCGCTGCGCCAGGGCGCTGACCCGAACAGCCGCGACGGGGCAGGGCGGACGCCGCTGCACGTTGCCTGCTTCGCCCGCCAGGCGGAGGCCATGCGCCTTCTCGTCGCGCAGGGGGCCGATCCGAAGGCCATGGAGGGGCGGGCCTATGACTGCGTCACGATCGCCTCCGTCGCCGACGACGTCGCGACGCTGCGGGTGGCGCTCGCCATCGGTGGCGATGCCCGGCAGATCACCAGCCCCTACAACGGCACCGCCCTGATCGCCGCGGCCCATCTCGGCCATGCCGAGGTGGTTCAGGTGCTGATCGATGCCGGCGCGCCGCTCGACCACGTCAACAATCTCGGCTGGACCGCGCTGATCGAAGCGGTGGTCCTCGGCGATGGCGGACCGCGCCATACCGACTCTGCCCGCCGCCTCGTTCAGGCCGGCGCCCGGCGCGACATTGCGGACCGAAACGGCCAGACGCCGCTCGCCCTTGCCCGTTCGCGCGGCTATGCGGCCATGGTCGAGCTGCTGTCCCGCTGAGACCTGCGCCAGGCATTTTGCGAGCGGGCGCGCCATGCACGGCGGAGTGTCGACGCGGGCAGCCTGACACATCATGCTGGCCTCTCCGGCTGCGGCCGGCAACAAGCAGGTTCAGGGAGGTCAGCCCATGTCGTTCAAGCGCCCCTATCGCGGCGTCTTTCCCGTGGCGCCGACCGATCGTTCGACGCCGAATGGCGACGCTCGATCTCGAGGGCCAGAAGCCGCTGTATCGGACTTCATGATCGACGCCGGCTCGCAAGGCATCTGCATCCTGGCCAACTGGTCCGAGCAGTTCGTGCTCACCGACGCCGAGCGCGAGACGGGTGATGGACTGCGGTGCTGGCCCACGTGGCCGGCCGCGTGCCGGTGATCGTCACGACGACGCATTTCGGCTCAGCCACGTCTGCGCCGAGCGCTGCGCGCCAGGCCCAGGAGCGCGGCGCGGCCATGGTGCTGATGATCATGCCGCCCTATCACGGCGCGACGTTCCGCAAGGTCGGCGAGCCGGGCTATCGAGGCCTTCTTCCGCAAGGTCTCGGCCGCGATCTCCATCCCGATCATGATCCAGGATGCGCCCGTCGCCGGCACACCGCTGTCTCCGGCCTTCCTCGCCCGGCTCGCCCGCGAGGTGGAGAACGTTTCCTATTTCAAGATCGAGGTGGCGCAGGCGGCAGCCAAGCTCCGGACCATCCTCGAACTCGGCGGCAGCGCCATCGAGGGGCCGTGGGACGGGGAGGAGGCCATCACCCTGTTGGCCGATCTCGACGCGGGCGCGACGGGCTCGATGACCGGCGGAGGCTATCCCGATGGCATCCGCACCATCATCGATCCCTATCTCGCGGGGGATCGCGAGGCGGCCAAGAAGGCCTATGAGCGCTGGCTGCCGCTGATCAACCACGAAAACCGCCAGTGCGGGCTCGCGGCCGCCAAGATCCTGATGAAGGAGGGCGGTGTCATCGGCTCGGCCGCTGTCCGCCATCCGCTGGACCTGCCGCATCCGGCGGCGCAGGCGGGGCTGATCGAGCTCGCGCGCGAGCGCGACGCGATGGTCCTGCGCTGGGGCCGGTAGGCTGTCCCGAGCATTGACGGCGGGCCGGTGGACGGCCCGCCGTCAGCGCGGCTGGAGGATCAGGGCGAAGCCCGGGATGTAGGTCGTCAGCATCAGCACGAAGAGCATCACCAGGATCTGCGGCCAGATGGCCCGGGCGATCTGCACCAGCGACAGGCCGGAGATCGCCATGCCGACGAAGAGGCAGTAGCCGATCGGCGGGGCGGCCATGCCGATCGCCACGTTGGTGACGATGATCGCGCCGAAATGGATCGGATCGACGCCGAACTTGGTGGCGATCGCGATCAGCATGGGTCCGAGGATGACCATGATGGCGATCTCGTCCATCACCGCCGCCAACAGGAAGAAAGCCAGATTGAGGCCGGCCAGCGCCAGCCACTTCTCCTGCACGCTGGAGGCGAGCCAGTTGGCGAAGTCGACGGCGATCCGCTCCTGGGCGATCATGACGCCGAAGCCCGCCGAGACGGCGATGATGGCGGTGACCATGGCGCTGGTGCGCACCGACTTGATGAAGATGGTCGGCAGGTCGCGGAACCCGATCCGCCGCTCGAAGACGATGCCGACGATCAGCGCATAGATGCAGGAGACGGCTGCAGCCTCCGTCGGCGTGAAGATGCCGCCATAAATGCCGCCAAGGACGACCACGGGCGAGAGCAGGGCCCATTTGCCCTGCGAGAAGGCTTCGGCGACTTCCCGCCAACTCGCTCGCTCGCCGCGGGGCACGCCGGCACGGCGGGCATGGACCCAGCAGATGATCAGGAGGCCGATCGCGATACAGATCCCCGGCACGATCCCGGAGAGGAAGAGCTTGCCGATGGACTGCTCGGCGACGATGCCCCAGATGACGAAGGCGATGGAGGGCGGGATCAGCGGGCCGAGGACGCCCGCGGAGACGGCGATGGAGGCGGCGAAGGCCCTGTCATAGCCGGCCGCGACCATGGCCGGGATCATGATGGCGCCGATGGCTGCCGTCGTGGCCGGCGCGGATCCCGAGATCGCCGAGAAGACGAGGGCGGCGATGACCGTCACCATGGCGAGGCCGCCGGTGCGGTGACGCACGAGGGTCGAGGCGAAGTTGACGAGGCGCTGCGACAGTCCGCCGGCCGTCATGATCTCGCCGGCCAGCATGAAGAGGGGGATGGCGAGGAGGCTGAACGACTGCGATCCCGCAAGGAGCTGCTGGGCAAGGAAAGCCGGCTCGATATCGGCGACGAAGAGCGCGCCGATGATCACCAGCGCGATGGCGATGGCGAAGGGAAAGCCTAGCGCCACCAGTCCGGCGAAACCCGCCGTCAGCATGAGCGTGGTGGCGGTCATGGCACAAGCTCGGAGGCCGGGACCTCCACCGGTGGGCTGATGGCGTGCTCGATTCCGAACAGCGCAATGAGAGCGCCGGAGATCGGCGCCATGATGTTGAGGATCTCGATGGGGTATTCCATCGCCGCCGAGGTCGAGCCCGAGGTCACGTCGAGGAAGCGCAGGCCCGACCAGACGAGGTAGACGCCGGCGCCGGCGGTCGCGAGCGCGATCATCCGCCTCCAGAGGTCGCCGGCAAGGACGGGCAGGGCGTCGACGAGCAGCGTCAGGGCGACGTGGAAGCCCTCCCTGACACCGAGGGCGAGACCGCCGAGCGTCGCCCAGGAGAACATCAGGACAGCCAGTTCCTCCGACCAGGGCGGTGCGCGCAGGAAGACGTAGCGCATCACCACCTGGAGGAAGATCGCCGCGAGCATGATCGCGGTCGCTGCCACGAGGCTCCAGCGCAGCACCGCGGCGAGGACGCCGCATGTGCCGTTCAGGAGCGTCGCGGCGCGGGAGGACAGCTGCCCCGACATCACCTACTGGGCCGCCAGCGCGTCGCGCACGATGTCCGCGCCGATCTGCTGGCGGAAGTTCTCGTACATCGGCATGACTGCGCGGCGGAACGGCGCCACGTCGGGCAGTGCGTTGACCTGCATGCCCTTGGTCTTCAGCCGCTCGACGATCTCGCGGGCATTGGCGCCGGCCTGTGCGCGCTGTTTCGTGGTCGCTGCCTTGGCCGCGTCGCGGACGGCGGTCTTCAGGTCGGCCGGCAACCGGTCGAAGGCGCGCTTGGAGACGAGCAGGCCGATCATCGAATAGATGTGGTTGGTCAGCGACAGGTACTTGGTGACCTCGTTGTACTTGTTGGCGTCGATGACGGCGGCGGGGATCTCGAGGCCGTCGACGGCGCCTTGCTGGACGGCGGTGAAGGTCTCGCCCCAGGCCATCGGCACGGCCGTGCCGCCGAGCGAGGTGAAGAGGCCGATATAGATCGGGCTCTGCAGCACCCGGTACTTCACGCCCTTGACGTCGTCGGGCGTATTCACCGGGCGGACGTTGTTGATCATGTGGCGGAACCCGCCCTCCATGTAGCCGAGCGCCATGATCCCGCGCGTGTCGAGGCGCTGGCGAAGCTGGTCGCCGACGGGACCGTCGAGCACGCGCTGGGCCTGCGCCTCGTCACGGAACAGGAAGGGCATGTCGTTGATCTGGAAGGCAGGCTCGATCTGGGCGATCACCGCATTGGTGATGATGCCCATGTCGACCGTGCCGAGGCGCATGCCGTCGATCATCGGGCGCTCGTCGCCGAGGGCCCGGTTGGGGAAGAGCTGGACCTCGATCCGGCCGCCGGAGGCCTTCTCGATCTCCTCCTTGAAGGCGCGCGCGCCGATCGCATAGGGATCCTGGGCGCCGTCGCCGGTGGTCCAGCCGAGCTTGAGGACGGTCTTCTGCTGGGCGAGGGCGGGGCTGGTGATCGAGGCTGCGGCGAGCAGGCCCATCGCCGTGCGGCGGGACAGTCGGGTCATGGCGTTTCTCCTGTTTGTCGTTTCTGTTTCGGCCCGTCAGGACCAGTTGTCGAAGCCGTAGAGGCGCTGCGGGTTGTCGATGAGAATGGCCCGGCGCCGCGCCTCGTCGGGTTCCCAGTCGGCGAGCAGGTCGACGAGGTCGCCGTCGTCCGGCATGGGCCACTTGAGGGCCGGGTGTGGCCAGTCGGTTGCGAAGACGCAGCGGGCGGGATTGGCGGCGATCAGGTCACGCGCCACCGCCGCAACGTCGGCGAAGGGTGAGCCCTTCTCGGTGACACGATAGGCGCCGGACAGCTTCACCCATGCCTTGCCGGTGTCGAGAAGGGTCAGGAGCCCGCTGAAGCCGGGCGCCGACGCGGCCTCAGAAGGTCCCACATGGCCCATGTGATCGACGACGACGGGGCAGGGGAAGCTGCCGAAACGGATGCCGAAATCCGGCATGGTGCCGACGTCGACCAGCAACTGGATGTGCCAGCCGCGCGGCGCGATGCGCGCCGCCAGCTTCTCGGTGGCGGCGAGATCGGTACCGCCGGCGAAGAGGACGTTGATGCGCAGGCCGCGGACCCCGGCCGCATCGAGAGCATCGAGTTCGGCCTCGCTCACGGAGGGATCCACGACAGCGATGCCGCGCAGCCGCTGCGGATCGCGTTTCAGCGCATCGACCATGGAGCGGTTGTCGCTGCCATGAACGCTCGGCTGGACCAGCACGCCCCGGTCGAAGCCCATCGCGGTGAGCATGGCCCGGTACTGCTCGAGGCTCGCCTCCGGCGGCGAGTAGCTGCGCGGCAGGGTCAGCGGGAAGCGGTCATAGGGGCCGAAGACGTGGGCATGGCAGTCGACCGATCCCCGCGGCAGCGCGAGACGCGGCTTGCGCGGATGGGGGACCGGTCCCGCAACCTCCGGGATGTCGACCGGCTTCCTGTCGTTTCCGCTCATCGTGCCACTCCCAGTCTCTGTGCGGCGGCGCGGATATGGGCCGCCATGGCCGCACGCGCGCCGGGAACGTCGCCAGCCCGGATTGCCTCGACCACGCGACGGTGCTCGCGCTGCACCGTCTCCGGGCGCCCCGCGACCTTGAGGCTGTTGAGACGGGCCGCGCGGATGGCGTCCTCGAGGTTGTTGGCGACAAAATCGAGGAAGCGCACGAAGGCGGGATTGCCCGAAGCGGCGGCGATGGCGACGTGCAGGGCCTTGTCCTCGGCGACGCCGTCGCGGCCTTCCTTCATGGCGGTCTGGATGGCGTCGAGCGCGTCCTCGATGGCGGCCAGGGTTTGCTCGTTGCGTCGCTCGGCAGCGAAGGCCGCGGCACCGGCCTCGACCTCTCCCCGCAATTCGAAGATGTGGGCGAGGTCGGGTGTCGATTCGACGCCGTCGAGCTGCAGGCGAAAGCTCCGCGCGGATTGAAGGCCAGCCACGAAGGCACCGGCGCCCTGGCGGGTTTCGACGAGCCCGTCATGCTTGAGCCGCGAGATGGCTTCGCGCACGACGCTGCGACTGACGCGAAGGGTCGAGGCGATCTCCTTTTCCGCCGGCAGGCGATCACCCGGCGCGAGTTCGCCGGACTGGATGCGCGACGCCAGCGCCGACGTGACCTCGTCGGCGAGCTTGACGCTCGGCCTGATGGGAGTGAGCCCTTCCATGTCCTATAGTTGTCCGACAACAGGACAAGCAGTCAAGACGGACGACGCGTCCTCGCGGACAGAGTCCATGGGTCGAGGATTGTCAGACAATCTGTCAATGCGCTTGACAGCTGCCCGGCCGCCTGCCGAAATGGCCCCAAGCTGAACTGCAAGGTCTGCGGCTGGAGATCCCGGCACGTGGGCGAACGCCATGACAATCGGCAAGGGAGGATGACATGACTGACGACCAGGGCAGCCCGTTCGCGGACGATCCAGCGTGACCCGCCGCTCCGCGCTCAAGCTGGCGGCGCTCGGTGGCGTCACCGCTCCGCTGGTCGCCGGACCGGCTTTCGGACAGGGGCGCACCGTCAATATCGGCGTCATCCTGCCGTTGTCGGGTGCCAATGCGCAGTTCGGCATCAATTCGCGCAACGGCATCCAGCTGGTCGCGGACGAGATCAATGCGGCCGGCGGCATCAAGGCTCTCGGTGGCGCCAAGATCAACCTGGTGATCGCCGATTCCACCTCGACGCCCACGACGGCGGCCAACGTCGCCCAGCGCCTCATGGCGCAGAACGACGTGATCGCCATCCTCGGCGCCTTTGCCTCCGCTCTGACCATCGCCATCTCGGAAGTCACGGAACGCCGCGGCGTGCCGCTGCTGACAATGTCCTTCTCCGACCAGATCACCGGACGCGGCTTCGAGAACATCTTCCAGGTGGTGGCCAAGGCCTCGGTCATCGGCAAGGCGCAGTTCGACGGCACGGTGGCCATCGCCGCCGAGGCTGGCCAGAAGCTCGAGCGTGTCGCGATCATGTACGAGGACACGGCCTACGGCACCTCGCAGGCCGCGGGCCTCAGGCAGGGCGCCAAGGAGGCAGGCGTCCAGATCGTCATGGACGATGCCTATCCCCTGGGGATCACCGACGTCACGCCGTTGATCAACAAGCTGCGCGCCTCGGGTGCGCAGGCAGTGTTCCCGGTCTCCTATCTCAACGACAGCCTGCCAGATCATCCGCTCCATGCGGCAGCAGCGTATCGACATCCCGGCCATCGGCGGTGCTGCCGGCTACGTCATTCCCGACTTCGAGAAGGGTCTCGGCGAGTTTGCCGAGGGTGTTCTGTCGATCGCGCCGGCGAACTACGACCTCGCGCCCGAACTGACCGAGCGTTTCCGCAAGCGTTTCGGCTACTTCATGGTCCACGAGGCCGTCGAGCACGCGGTCTGCCTCGACGTGCTGGTGCAGGCCATCGAGATCGCCAGGTCAACCCAGGCCGACGCCCTGCGCAAGACCCTGCGCGACACCCGCTTCGAGGCGGGCTGGACGAAGACCATGACCGGCGGCGCCGTGAAGTTCGACAGGACCGGCCTCAACACCCTGTCGGTGCCTGTCATGGTGCAGTGGCGGAACAAGGAGCTCGTCACGGTCTGGCCGGGCGGCGTTGCCAAGGCCAAGGCCGTCTGGAAGGCCTGAGCGACCATGACATCGACGTTCTCCCGGGCCATGGCGGCGGTGTCGCCATGGCGGTGATCCAGGCCATCCTCGACGGGCTGATGATCGGCGGCGTCTATGCCGTCATCTCCATCGGCCTGACGCTGGTGTTCGGCGTGATGGGCATCGTCAACTTCGCCCAGGCGGAGTTCCTGATGCTCGGCATGTTCGTCGCGTACTACGCCTGGGCCTGGCTCGGGCTGGATCCGCTGATCGCCGCGCCGCTCTCCTTCGTCGTGGTCTTCACGCTCGGGGCGGCGATGCAGCACTTCCTGATCCGGCGGGTGCTGAAGGCGCCGGAAGTGGCGCAGATCTTCCTCACCGTCGGCCTGCTCATCGTCATGGAGAACGCCGCGCTGCTGATGTTCGGCTCGGGCTTCAAGTCGGTGTCGACCTCCTACCAGACCTCGGCGCTGAAGCTCGGACCCCTGTTCATCAGCGTTCCCTACCTCCTGGCCTTCCTCATGTCGGTCGCAAGCGGGCTCGCGCTCTGGCTCTTCATGCGCAAGAGCTGGTTCGGCAAGGCGATGCGCGCGACCGCCCAGGATCCGATGGCGGCGCGGCTCATGGGCATCAATGCCGACGGCATGCATATGCTGGCGTTCGCGCTCGGCGTCGGCCTTACCGCCTTCGGCGGCGCCGTGATCCTTCCCTACCTCACCGTCTCGCCGACGGTCGGCGGCCAGTTCGCGGTGCTGATGTTCACCGTCGTGGTGCTGGGCGGGCTCGGCTCGGTGGCCGGCGCCGTGGTCGGCGGCCTCGCCGTCGGCATCATCCAGTCGCTGTCGGCCCTGGCCTTTCCCATCCAGTTGCAGAACCTCTTTCTGTTCGTGGTGTTCATCGCCGTCCTGGCCTTCCGGCCCCAGGGGCTGATCGGGAGCACGCGATGATCGCCGGCCTCTCCACGCGGGCGGCGCTCCTCATCGCCGTCGCCCTGGCGATCGCCATCGTCGTGCCCTTCGGGCTCGACCCGCGCGGTTATGCCATCCGAATCCTCTGTCTCGCACTGCTTTTCGCCGCCATGGCGCAGGCGTGGAACATCGTCGCCGGCCTCGCCAACCAGATGTCGCTCGGCCATGCCGCCTTCTTCGGCATCGGCGCCTATACCTCGACCCTGCTGCTGATCCAGTTCGGCCTGTCGCCCTGGCTCGGCATGGTCGCCGGCGGCATTCTCGGCGGCGTCGCGGCGCTGGTCATCAGCGTGCCGACCATGCGGCTCAAGGGGCACTATTTCGCCCTCGCGACGCTGGCCTTCGGCGAGGTGATGCGGGTCATCGCCAACAGCTGGGGATCGCTCACCGGCGGGCCCGTCGGCATCTCGGTGCCATTCTCGCAGCCGAGCCTCGCGCTGTTCCAGTTCAAGGAGACGCGGCCCTACTACTGGCTGATGCTGGGCGCGCTGGTGGTGGTGACGGTCATCTTCGTCGCCATCCAGCGCTCGCGGCTCGGCTACCGGCTGCGCGCCATCAAGGAGAACGTCGATGCGGCCGAGGTGATCGGCGTCGACACCACGCGCACCAAGATCATCGCCGCCGTGATTTCCGGCTCGCTGACCGCCATGCTCGGCACCTTCTACGCCCAGTTCCAGTTCTTCTTCGATCCCGACACGGTGTTCGGCGTCGCGTCGATCTCTGTGCGCATCGCCATGATCGCCATCGTCGGCGGCATCGGCACGGCGGTCGGGCCGATCCTCGGCGCCTTCTTCATCATCCCGATGGAGGAACTCGCCAACCAGGCTTTCTCCGACAAGGCCGCCGGCCTGTCGCAACTCGTCTTCGGCACGCTGCTGGTCATCGTCATCCTCGTCGAGCCGCGCGGCTTCGTCGCCATGGGCCGCCGCCTCCTGCGCCGCTTCAAGGGATCGGGGTCATGACCGAGCCGCTGCTCCGGATCTCCGGCATCACCAAGTGGTTCGGCGGTCTCGCCGCCCTTTCCGATATCCATGCCGAGGTTCGCCAGGGCGAGATCGTCGGGTTGATCGGGCCGAACGGTGCCGGCAAGACGACGTTGTTCTCGACGCTCGTCGGCCTGCACCGGCCGAACGCGGGCACGATCCTGCTGGAGGGCCAGGAACTCGTCGGCCTCAAGCCGCACAGGATCGCCGCCTCCGGCATGGTGAAGACCTTCCAGAACATCGCGCTGTTCCTCGATTCCACGGTGCTCGACAATGTCCTGACGGGTGGGCTGATGCGCCATTCGGTGGCGGACGCGCGAGCGCTCGCGCGCAAGTGCCTCGAGCAGGTGGGCATCGGCGCCATCGCCGACAAGCTGGCGCGCGACCTGTCCTTCCCCGAGCGGGCGCGCGTCGAGGTTGCTAGGGCGCTCTGCACCGAGCCGCGCATCCTCCTTCTCGACGAGGCCATGGCGGCGCTCAATCACGTGGAGATGGACGAGTTCCTCGCGCTGCTGCGCAAGCTGCGCGACGAGGGGCTGACCCTCGTCGTCGTCGAGCATCACATGCGGGCGATCATGTCGCTGTGCGAGCGCATCATCGTCCTCAACTTCGGCCAGGTCATCGCCACGGGCACGCCGGAGGAGGTCTCGCGCAACCCGGACGTCGTGCAGGCCTATCTCGGCCGGTCGGCGGCGTGAGGATCGAAGCATGAGCGGGGCAATCCCATCCTCGCGGTGCGCAACCTCTTCGCCGGCTACGACGCGGGCGACGTGCTGCACGATCTGTCGCTCGACGTCGGGCAGGGCGAGTTCGTCTGCGTCATCGGCGCCAACACGGCCGGCAAGAGCACGCTGCTCAAGACCATCTCGGGCCTCGTGAAGGCGCGCGGGTCGATCCGCTTCGACGGAACGGAGCTCGTCGGCCGCGCCTCGCACACCATCCCCGGCCTCGGCATCGCGCACGTGCCGGAGGGCCGCCACGTCTTTCCCGACATGACGGTCGACGAGAACGTCATGCTCGGCGCCTATGCCGTGCGCGGCGCCAGCGACCTCGCTTCACGCCGCGAACGGGTGCTGGAGATGTTCCCGCGCCTGCGCGAGCGCCTGACCCAGCGCGCCGGGACGCTCTCCGGCGGCGAGCAGCAAATGGTCGTCATCGGCCGCGCGCTGATGCTGGAGCCCCGCCTCCTGCTGCTGGACGAGCCGAGCCACGGCCTCGCGCCGAAGGTCGTCGATGACCTGCACGACACTTTCCTGAC
This sequence comes from Phreatobacter sp., assembly GCA_965284145.1. Taxonomy (GTDB): domain Bacteria; phylum Pseudomonadota; class Alphaproteobacteria; order Rhizobiales; family Phreatobacteraceae; genus Phreatobacter. The sequence continues at coordinate 1,028,723 of CBDIRH010000002.1, read as the reverse complement.
GGTCAGCCGCACCGGTACCGCCATCCTGCTGGTCGAGCAGAACACCGCGCTGGCGCTGTCCGTCGCCAGCCGCGGCTATGTCCTCGAATCCGGGCGCGTCGTGCTGAGTGGCTCCAGCGAGGAGCTGTCCGGCAACGATGCCGTCCGATCCGCCTATCTCGGCCTCTGATCAGGGCCGTCCGATACCCTTCATGTCCCATCAAAGGAGACCCGCCATGGCCGAGAGCGAACAGTTCGAGAAGGGACTTCAGGTCCGCCGCAAGGTGCTCGGCACCGACTATGTCGATGGCAGCATCGCCAAGGCCGACGACTTCATGATGGCCTTCCAGCGCATCACGACGGAGTGGTGCTGGGGCTATGCCTGGACACGCGAGGGGCTGGAGCACAAGACGCGCTCCATGCTCAACCTTGCCATGCTGACGGCCCTGAACCGCCCGGCCGAGATCAAGCTGCACGTCAAGGGCGCGCTGGCCAATGGCGTCACCGTCGACGAGATCAAGGAGATTCTCCTGCACGCGACGGTCTATTGCGGTATTCCCGCAGGCCTCGACGCCTTCAAGGCGGCGCACGAGGTGCTGAAGGCCGAGGGTGCCCTTCCGTCCAAGTGAGGCGCGGGGACAGCCGGACGGGAGGAGAGACACCGATGCGGCACTGGCAGGTCCACGCGCTGCGCTATGCGGTGCACGAGCGGCTCGGGGCGGAGAACTTCCTCCGCTCGAACGACCTCCACGACCTGCCGATGCCCATGGACTATTTCGTCTGGGTGCTGCGGTCGGACGACGAGACCATCGTCGTCGACACCGGCTTCGGCGAAGAGCAGGCACGGCGGCGGGGGCGCACCCTTCTGCGTACGGTCGGCGAGGCCCTGCGGATGCTCGGCGTCGAACCCGAGAACGTCGACACCGTCGTGATCACGCATCTGCACTATGACCACGCCGGCAATCTCGATCTGTTCCCCAGGGCGCGGTTCCACCTTCAGGACCGCGAGATGGGTTTCGCCACCGGGCGGCACATGTGCCACGCCTGTCTTCGAGCCCCCTTCGAGGTGGAGGATGTCGTTCAGATGGTGCGCGCCGTCTATGCCGAGCGCGTCGAGTTCCATGACGGAGACGGCGAGGTGGCTGAGGGAGTGACGCTCCACCACGTCGGCGGTCACAGCGACGGCCTGCAGATGGTGCGCGTCATGACCGCGCGCGGGCCCGTGGTGCTGGCGAGCGATGCCAGCCACTACTACGCCAACATGCAGACCCAGAACCCGTTTCCCATCGTCTACGACCTCGGCGCCATGACGCAGGGCTGGGGAAAGGCGCGGCGGCTGGCCGGAAGCGGCGACAGGATCATTCCCGGCCACGACCCGAAGGTCCGTCAGATCTATCCGGCTGTCCCGGGAACGAACGGCGAGATCGTGGCATTGCACCTGCCGCCGGCCGGCGACTAGCGCCCGGAGGCGTGCGCCAGTCCTGCGACGAAATGCGGGCGGAACAGGTCCGGATTCTCGCACATCGGGAAGTGGCCAAGGCCCTCCATCACGGTCAGCCTGGCTCCGGGAATGAGGTCCGCCAGCTTCGCACCGTCGGCCGGCGTCGCCGAGTAGTCATAGGTGCCGCAGAGCAGGGCGACGGGCGTTTTCGCCGCGTCGATGCGCGGAGCAACGACCGCGCCGTCGAACTCGTCGCTGTAGAAGGCGAGGTCGCCGGGGTAGATGCCCGGCGCGCCCTGCGAATAGATCCAGGCGGCGCGCCGGCGGTCGGCTTCCGGGCTGGTCGGGCTCATCAGCCCGCGCACGAAGGCGGCGTTGTGGAGGCCGCCATGGACCTGGACGTGGTGCTGGAAGGGATTGCGCCGTCCCTTCGACTGGAAGGGCGGTTCGATGGCGACGATGCCGCGCACGAGGTCCGGTCGCTCGCCGGCCATGACCATGGCCATGCCGGCCCCCATCGAGCCACCGGCCACGATCGCGGGTTCGCCGATCACCTGCTCGATCACGGCCACGCACCAGGCGAGGTAGGTCGCGGCGGTCAGGCGGTAGGGGCTGCCGTCCCAGTCGCGCGGCGGCATGGAGCGGCCGTGGAAGGGAAGGTCCGGGGCCACGAGGCGGAAGTCCCGGCCAAGCTCGACATCCGCCAGTTGCGCCTGGAACTGGCGGGCGTCGGCGCCGGCCGTGTGCAGGCACAGCACCGGAATGCCGTTTCCGGCCTGCTCGACGAAGAGGTCATGCTGGCGGCCATCGGCGGCCAGTGCGTGGTAGCTGCCCTTGATCCGCGTGAGATCGCGGACGGGAGCGATGGCAGGCAGGGCAGGGCTCGCCGTGACGCGTTCGAACAGGCGCTCCAGCACCGGCCGGGCCTGGGCGATCAGCAGCGGATCGCCCTCGATGGCGAAAGCAGGATTGGCGAGCGCGAAGGCGGTGAAGGCGTGGAAGGTCGGCGGCGGCGGCACCTGCAGGACCTTCGTCCAGGCCGCCTCGTCCGCGGCGACGATGATCTGTGCCGGCGTCGTCGCCGCGACCAGCACGGGCCGGCCGTCGTCGAGCCTGAGGCACAGGGCGTCGGTGCCGCAGCGGATACGGACCGTGGCGACGAGGCCGGCACCGAGCCGCGGCAGCTCGGCGTCCGCGAGGACCGCCTCGATCCGGAAGCGGAGGACCTCCAGTGTCATGCCTTGCCGGCGCCTTCCGCGATGTAGCGGTAGATCTCGGTATGATCGGCACCGGCCTGGAGCGCCTCGCGGGCCTTTTCCCAGATGTCGGCGACGGCACCGATCTGCGGAATGTCCAGTTTCAGGTGTTCGGCGAGGTCGGAGGCGATGCGCAGGTCCTTGGCCATCAGGCCGAGAGCGAAGCCGGAGGCGTAGGTCTCCGCGATGACGAAGGGCTTCATCTTCACTTCGGTGGAATTGTTCTTGCCCGTCGAGGCGTTGAGCACATCGACGATGGTGCCGGGCTCGAGGCCGAAGGTGCGACCGACCAGCAGCGCCTCGCAGGCGGCGATCAGGCCGGCCGCCGAGACGTAGTTGTTCAGGGCCTTCATGGCGTGGCCGGAGCCGATGGGACCGGTCGGGAAGATGGAGCGGCCCATGGCGGCCAGCATCGGCCGGGCACGTTCGACCTCGGCTGCCGGGCCGCCGGCCATGATGGCGAGAGATCCGTCGACGGCCCGCTTGACCCCGCCGGAGACAGGCGCGTCGAGCAGGGGCAGGACGACAGCCGCAAGATCCCTTGCGAGGGCGATGGTGTCGGTGGGGGCGGAGGAGCTCATGTCGATCACGAGTGTCCCGGGCGAAAGCACCGGCGCGATGCCGTTCTCGCCGAGCAGGACGTCGCGAACCACCTTGCCGTTCGGCAGCATGGTGATGACGGCGGCCGCATCCTTCACCGCGTCGCGGCCGCTGGCGAAGGCAGGCCCCACCTGAGCTTCGAAGGTCGCACGGGCCTCGGGCGAGGGGTCGACACCGCGGAGGCCGAAACCGGCCTTCTTCAGGCATGCGGCCATCGGAATGCCCATGGCGCCGAGGCCGATCATGACGACGGTCGCGGGCGGCGCGATGACGGTTGATGTCGTGTCGGCCAAGGTCAATCTCCCGAGGACCACGGCCCGGGCTGGGTCACCGTGGATGCCCCGACGATATAGCCTTGGGTGAGATCGTCAGACAAGCAGACAATCTTGCATTCGAGCCATCACGGCTTGGCCGGCTGCCGGCTTTCGTTGCTCCGGAGAACAGCGAGAGCGATCTCGGCCGCCGTCTGGATATGGCGCTTGCAGGCGGCATTGGCGCGCGCGGCGTCTCGCTGCCGGATGGCGTCGTAGATCTCGCGGATCTCTGAGACGCTGTCGGCGAGCCGCCCCGGTTGCGTCATGGACGTGAGCCGCAGCAGCGTGATGCGGTTGTGCAGAAGCGTCAGCATCTGCCGCACGAACATGTTGCCGGCGCCATTCATCAGCACTGCGTAGAAGCGGGTCTTGGCCTCGATGAGCTGGCTGCGGTTGCCTCCCTCGGCGGCGGCGGCAAAGCGTTCCACAGCGTCACCCAGTTCGCGGATGTCGTCGTCCGTGCCGTGCTCGGCGAAGGACTGGCCGGCGAAGCTCTCGAGCAGGGCGCGCACCTCGTAGAGCTGCCGCGCCTCGTCAGCGGTGATCGAACTCACTTCCGGTCCGCGATGGGGGACCGTGGTGACGAGCCCCTCGGCCTCCAGCTGGCGGAGGGCTTCCCGGATCGAGGTTCGGCCGACGCCGATCTGTTCGCAGAGTTCCCGCTCGATCAATCTCTGGCCAGGCTTGAAGTGACCCGAGGCGATGGCGGATCGCAGCTTGTCCTCGACGAGCAGCCGCAGCGTCGCGGCCTGGCGGGGGACCTGGAGATTCATGGGTTCCATGGACGAAATCATGCCTCAACGGCCAGGCCAGTCAAACGGTCGCGCACCTCCAGCGTATGGGCGGGGAAATGACGAAAGTCCAGAGCGCGCGGGCTTGCGCGGACAGCAGGCAGGCGAATGTCAGCGCGTGGTCGGGGCGGGAGGATTCGGGACACCGCCGGAGGCCGGACTGCGGGGATCCGGTGTCGGATCGACCTGAACGGCCTCCCGGCCTTCCTCGCGCTTGGCGGGATCGCGAACCGGGCGTCCCTCATGGCCGGCCTCGACGCCCTGGGCCTGCTCGTCGTCGGCGGTCATGCCGCCGCCTGAGGAACCGCCCGCGGAACTGGCACCGCCGAGCCCGCCGTCGGGCTGGGCGGGCGGCACCTGTGCAACGGACACGGAGACTGACAGCGACAGGATGATGGCGGCGAGCGTCGGACGGATCATGGACATCGGGTGTTCTCCTTCGTCCACTTCAACGGGCCGCGGTCCGCCGGGTTCCGGATCGCGGTGCGCTCGCGGCCGGCCTGGGTGACCCGCGGGCCGCTCCGGCGCGTAGACCAGACCAATCAGGCGTTGGTGACGGAGATGGCCGCGATGACGACAACAGGCTCCGGCGGGCTCATCGACGGATGGCGGCGTTACGTCGCCCACGACGACTCACGGACCGCCGTCGCCAATACGGTGGCGCTGCTGGTCGCCTCGAACCAGCCCTTCTATCCGCTCTATCTCTACTGGGCGGTGTCGCCGACCGTCTGGCCTGCCTTTGTGACCTTCCTGTCGACGCCGCTGTTTCTTGCGGTTCCCGCGCTCGCGCGCCGGAACGCGCTCATCGGGCGCGCGGCGCTGATGGTCGCGGGGATCGGCAACACGCTGCTCTGCCGGTTCGTCTTCGGGGCCGCTTCGGGGGTCGATGCCTTCCTGATGCCCTGCATCGTCCTGTCCATCATGCTTTTCCGTCGTTCGGAACGCATGGTCGGCTTTGCCTTCGCGGCACTCTGCTACGGCATCTATCTCGTCCCCGATGCCTGGATGGGGGCGCCCTTCTACCTCTACAAGCCCGACGAACTTGTCGCGTTCCAGCGTCTCAACTTCCTCAGCGCTGCGGGACTTACCGTCGTGCTGGCCCTGATGTTCGCGAATGCCTTTGAGGCAGAACCCCGCTCGGGCCGCTAGCATGTCGGGAGCATCCGACCGGACATGACGAAGCGCCACGGCGAGGCCATGGCGTTTCGTTTCGTGTGAAAGATGTCAGGGAGCCTGACGCGGTGTCGAGCCGGTGGTGGTCGGGTCAGGAGCAGGCTGCTGCGCCGGAGCCGGGGCGCTGGTCTGGGTCTGCGGCGGGGTGGGATTGCCGGGATTGCCACCCATCATCGAGAAGATGACAAGCCCGAGGACCAGGACCGCGGCGAGGCCGCCGATGAGGCCCCAGTTGTTGGCAGTGCCGCGCGCAAGGCGCGGATCGGTCGGCGGATCGAGGTCCGGCCGGCGGCCGCCATCGAGGCGGGTCGGTTCGACGAGCGGGCGCTGCGGGTCGGTGGGGTCGAGATGGGTCATGGCAGGTGTCCTCCTGCCTGACCAACCCCCGACGCCTGGCGGTGTTCCCGCCGAATTGGCGCCGGTGCGATCAGCCGGCGCCCTTGCCCTCGATCACGAGCCGCGGAGAAAGACCGTCCGGAGGGCTGGCCGAGTTCGGCCCCATGGGCTGCAGGCTGAGCCAGCCGCTGTCGGACGGACCCGCCCGCACCGACAAAATGAAAGTCCGGTTGAGGAGGCTGCCGACGAAGTTGATGCGGGTGTCGACATCGAAGGATCCGATATCGCCGTCGCCGTCGGCATAGGCGACCTTCCGACGTTCACCGAAGATTTCCACCCGGGTCACGGTGACGACCGACTCAAGCGAGGTCGCCAGCCGGGCGCCGAGGCGCGGGGTGGAGATGCTGGCCTCGCTCGCGAGGCTCGCGGGCATGTCGCGCGAGGCCCGCATCGGCAGGAGCGCGTAGTCGGACGCCTCCGGAAGAAGCGCGGGCCTGAGCCAGAAGCGCATCGGAGCGGTGTCTGTCTGGGGCCTGCCCGGGCGCGGCGCGGCGGTGAAGACGGCACCGCGCGCGACGACCCTTTGCGCCGGGTCCGCCTCGTTCAGGCGGATGGTGCCGTCCACCAGTTCGCAGTGAAGATTGTGGCCGATCGTTCCGCGCAGGAGTTCGATCGTGTCCGCATCGAGCTGACCGATGTCAGGCGGAAGCGGCGAGGCTCGGCTCTGATCTGTCATGGGACCCCGGTTTGCGACGCCATCGGGTTCAGGTTCGATTCGAAGCTGCCCCCAACGCATTCGCCCGGCCGTCGCAATGGACAGGGGGGCCGCAGAAGCGTGATGTGGGCTGAATTGGTCGGAGTGAGAGGATTTGAACCTCCGACCCCTTGCACCCCATGCAAGTGCGCTACCGGGCTGCGCTACACTCCGACCGTGCGGGGGATTTAGGACGTTTCGCGCGCCGCCGCAACCCGCTTGGCGATCGCCAGTCCCCAGAGAAGTCCGCCGAGCACCCAGAAATGCCGCCAGTGGTCGGTGTCTATAATCTTTCCCTCGAAGGCGAGGCCGCAGAAGGTGGCGAAAACGGCGATGGTCAGGGGCTGCCAGGGCGTGCGCATGAGCGAGGCGGCAAGTCCCACCGCGAGGGTCAGGCCGACGAGGACGTGATAGGCGATGCCGCCGGTCCAGCCTCCGGCCATGAAGGAGTTCAGGTAGACGTTGTGCGCGTCCTCGGGAAAGAACCGCGTGAACTGGAGCGGGCCGATCCCCATGGGTCTGTCGAGCGCCATCTGCCAGCCATAGGCGTGGCGGCCGAAGCGGCCCATCGGTCCGTTGTCGTAGCTCTGGTTGAAATTCGCGCGCTCCTTCATCAGGTCGGCGACCTTGTCGATCGACAGGAGCACGCCGACGAGGGCGGTGAGCAGCAGCAGCCCGGCGCAGACCACGACCAGAATGCGAACCCGCTCGGCGGTGGAACGGGCCGTGAGAAACATCAACGCGGTCATGATGGCGGCGGACAGGGCGAAATGGATCCATGCGCCGCGCGAGAACGACAGGAGAAGGCCGATCAGCAGGATCGCGAGCACGCCGCCGGCTTTCGTCATCGTGCCGGCGCCGCTGCGGTAGAAGGCCTGCACCGTGACCAGCATGGGCAGGATGAGGAAGGGGCCGAAGACGTTGGGGTCGTTGAAGGTGCCCTTGGCGCGGCCATAGAGGGTGAAGAGGTCGAACGCCCTCGGGAACAGCCGGAAATACCCGGCGATGCCGCAGACCGCGGCGATCAGCGCGGCGAGCGTCCAGGCCCGGATGATCACCGCGAGGCGGTCCTCGGTGTGCTCCGTCATGATGACGGCGAAGAAGATCATGGTCAGGGCGAGATACCAGGAGACGGCGAGCCAGGGCGCCACTTTCGTTGCGCCGAGGACGGGAATGCCGGCCGTGGTCAGGCCGAGGCAATAGACGACGAGAATCAGGATGAGCGGCGCGTGGGCCGCACGGAGCCTGAGGCCACCGGTGAGAGCGAAGACGCCGATCGCGAACAGGGCGCCGATCTCATAGGGGGAAGGCTCGGCAAAGACGAAGGCGCCGCCCACCAGCATGAGCCAGAGGGCGGCACGGCGCAGGGGCTCGCTGGCATCCCCTGCGATCCCCCCGACGCGGGACGAGGGGAGAGCGAGGGTCAAAACGCGTTCTCGCGGTGCTGGGCGAGGGACAGCGGCGTCTTGGCGAGGATGTAGAGGTCGAAGAGCACCGACCAGTTCTCGATGTAATAGAGGTCGTGCTCGACGCGGCGCTGGATCTTCTCCGGCGTGTCGGTCTCGCCGCGCCAGCCATTGATCTGCGCCCAGCCGGTGATGCCAGGCTTCACCTTGTGGCGGGCGAAATAGCCGTCGACCACGTCGTCGTAGAGCTTGTCGGCCGCCTTGGCATGGGCGGCGTGGGGGCGGGGGCCGACCAGTGACAGGTTGCCCTTGAACACGACGTTGAAGAGCTGCGGCAGTTCGTCGATCGAGGTCTTGCGGATGAAGCGGCCGACGCGGGTGACGCGCGGATCGCCCTTGGAGACGAGTTTCGAGGCGGTCGCGTCGCTCATGTCGGTGTACATGGAGCGGAACTTGAAGACCTCGATCATCTCGTTGTTGAAGCCGTAGCGCTTCTGGCGGAAGAAGACCGGGCCCTTCGAATCCAGCTTCACCGCGATGGCGGTCAGGATGAAGATCGGCGAGAGCGCGATCAGCGCTGCGGTTCCGACGATCTTGTCGAAGACCCACTTCAGCACGACGTCCCAGTCCTGGATCGGCTTGTCGAAGACGTCGAGGACGGGAACATTGCCGATGTAGGAATAGGCGCGCGGACGGAAGCGCAGCTTGGCGGTATGGGCGGCGAGGCGGATGTCCACCGGCAGGACCCAGAGCTTGCGCAGCATGTCGAGGACACGCTTCTCGGCCGTCATCGGGATGGTGACGATGACGAGATCGACGCGGGTGCGGCGGGCGAATTCCAGCAGGTCGTCGACATTGCCGAGCTTCGGCACATGCGCGGCATGGGCGGGCGAGCGGTCGTCGGTGCGATCGTCGAAGGTGCCGCAGATGGTCACGTCCGAATCGGACTGGGCGAGGATGGACCGGATCAGTTCCTCGGCAGGTTCACCGCCGCCGACGACGACCGCGCGGCGCTGCAGGCGGCCGGCGCGCGACCATGTCCTGACGACCTGGGCGAGTGCGACCCTGAGGCCGCTCAGGACGACCAGGCCCGACAGATACCAGGCGCCGAGCCAGAACCGCGACAGTTCCTCGCCGGCCTTGAGGAAGAAGGCAACGGCGACCGCCGCGAGGAAGACCAGCGACCATGCCAGAAACAGCCTGCCGAACTGGGCCACATGGGTGCGGAAGACGTGAATGTCGTAGAGGCCGGCCGCCTGGAAGGCGGCGAGCGCCAGCATCGCGAGGCCGAACAGGCCGATGCTCGACGTCCACTGGATGCCGTGGAGCGGATAGACCCAGCCCATGTAGATGGTGGCGCCGAGGGCGAGAACCACGACGAACTCGACGAGCCGAACGAGCCCCGACAGCACGACGGGGGAATAGACCGGGCCGACGGCCTCGTCGGCAATGCGCGTGGCGAGGTCGGATAGCGGGCGGTGCCCCTCCGTCGACGGCTGCACTGCCGGTGCGGCCTCGGCCGCCTTGAGAATGTCTCGTCCCGTGATGCCCAACGCGATCGGGATCTCCTCGCGCCAAGCCGGCGCGTGCGCGTCCTGCCCTGACGGCAGCTTTAACCGGCAAAGGTTGCTTTTCGCTTGATCCCGTGCGGTCGCGTCAGCCGCCTTGCCCCAGCGCATCGCGGTAGGCCGCGAGGACGCCGTCGGTCATGGCGGTGACCGAAAAGCCCTCCTCGACGCGGGTCTTGAGGCGTGCGGCGAGCGCCAGTGTCTCCGGCCAGTCGTCGAAGGCCTGTCCGATGGCGGAGGCGAGAGCCCAGTCGCTGCCGGGCGGCACGAGGCGATCGGCGTCGGGACCAAGGATTTCTGCAATGCCGCCGACGGCGCTCGCCAGGAGCGGAAGGCCCGCGGCGCCAGCCTCCAGCACGACATAGGGGAGGGATTCCGCCCGGGAGGGGATGACCAGCAGCCGGCCGCGGCCGAAGGCGTCGCGCGCCGGCATGGCGCCCGGGAAGGTGACATGGCTTGCAAGGCCGGCTTCCGCCACCTGCTGCCGGAAGGCTCCGGCGTCCGGGCCGTCGCCGACGATGGTGGCGGTCAGGAGGCGGCCACGCTGGTGCAGGAGGCTGATGGCCTGGATCAGGACGTCGACGCCCTTCAGCCGCCGGAGCTCGCCGATGAACAGCAGGTCGGTGGCGTCGGGACGCTGGGAAACCGGCGCGAACTCGCCCTCGCTGACGCCGTTGTGGACGACACGGACGCGCCCCTTCGGCTTGCAGACCTTGGCCGAGAAGGCATTGAGGCCATAGAGGCTCTCGAACAGGAAGAGATCCGTCCGCGCCGCGAGGATGCGCTCGAGGCTCAGATAGACGAAACCGACCGGGGTCGAGCGCGAATAGTGCAGGCTGCCGCCATGGGGCGTGTAGACCTTGACGCGCGAGCCGCCGACGAGCCGGGCGAAGGCGCCGCCCTTGGAGCCGTGGCCATGGACGACATCGACCTGATGGTGCGACAGGACGCGGGCGACCTCGCGGCCGGCCGACCAGTCGGCGGCGCCGAGCTCGCGGCTCATCGGCACGCGGGTGAGGCCGAGGGCGAGTAGCGGCTTCAGCCCTTCGAAGATCGCATCCGCCCGGCCGCCGCCGGTCGAGGCGTCGGCGACGATGCCGATCCTGTGACCGCGCGCAGCCTGCTCTCCGGCGAGATCGACCACATGACGGAACAGCCCGCCGACCGGCGAGCGCATGACGTGGATGATCGACAGCGGCGCGTCCAAGGCGGTCAGAACCAGCGCTCGCGCACGACCACGGTATCGCCGGGTGCGAGGGGGTGGGTGAGGGGCACGTCGGCGCGATAGAGCTGGCCGTTGACCTTGCGCGTGACCTCGATGCTCCAGCGGTTGGCGCGGGGCGTGAAGCCGCCGGCGATGGCGATGGCGTTCTGCGCCGTCATGCCCGTGACGAAAGGAAACTGGCCGCCCGCGGTCACCTCGCCCATGATGAAGAAGGGACGGTAGGTCTCGACTTCGACGGAGACGCTGGGGTCGCGGATGAACCCGCCGCGCAGGCGTGCCGCGATCTCGCGCGCCAGCACATCGGTGGAGCGTCCGGCCGCCGGCACCGATCCGATGAGGGGCATGGCGATGGTTCCGGTCGCGTCGACCGCATAGGAGTTGGTCAGGCCTTCCTGGCCGAACACGACCACCCGCAGGCGGTCGCCGGTGTCGAGGAGATAGGGGCCGCGCGGCATGATCTGTTCATGCGGAACCAGAGAACCGCGCGGGTCGATCGGTCCGACGGTGCCGCGCGTCGTGTCGACCAGCGTGCCCGGACCGGCAGCCGGGCGACCGGCACAGCCGGCCAGCATCGCAGCCGCCACCGTCGCCAGAAGGATGGAGCGCGTCACGCCTGCACCTCGGGAACCCCATGTCATCATGGGCGGGATCATCGGCGCTCATGGTTAAGAAAGGTTCACCGCCCGTCCGATCGCCGTACCGGGTTAACCCGATGGCAACCCTAATGATTTGTAATCGGGGCCTGTAGAGTTGCAGGAGACGGCGGCATCATGGACGGGGCAGGCGGCACGACAACGGCCGGGCACGGGCGGGCGTCCCTGATCGATCTCGACCTCGCGGGCCTCGCCCGGTCGATCTGGGCGCGCCGGCTGTGGATCGCTATTCCGACCGCCCTGGCCCTCGTCGGAAGCTTCGCCGCCGTCAGCGTCACGACGCCGACCTATCGTTCCGAGGCGCGGATCCTCGTCGAGAACGGGGAGAGTGCCTACACGCGGCCCGAGGTTGATCGCTCCGGCTCCGCCGATCGCGCCGCGGTCGACCAGGAGGCCGTTCTCAGCCAGGTGCAGCTCATCCTGTCCCGGGACGTCGCCAAGGCCGTCGCCCAGCAGCTGGAGCTGTCCCGCAAGCCAGAGTTCGACCCGGCGCTGCGCAGCTACAATCCCATCAAGCAGGTGCTGATCCTGCTCGGGCTTGCCGAAAACCCGCTCAGGATGACGGCCGAGGAGCGGGTGCTGCGGTCCTATTTCGAGAAGCTGAGCGCCTATCAGGTCGACAAGTCGCGCATCATCGCCATCCAGTTCGAATCGCACGATCCGGCGCTGGCTGCGGAAGCGGCCAACGTCGTTGCCGCCAAGTTCATCGAGGCGCAGCAGACCAACAAGCGCAGCCAGACGCGCAACGCGAGCCAGTGGCTGTCGGGCGAGGTGGACGGTCTCCGGCGCAAGGTCGAGGACGCCGAGGGGCGGGTGGAGAGCTTCCGCGCCCGCGCCAACCTCTTCGTCGGCTCCAACAACACCAGCCTCACCGCGCAGCAGCTGGCAGAGGTCAACAGCCAGATCGCCTCGGCGCGCGCCCAGCAGTCCGACGCGCAGACCCGGGCGCGCCTGCTGCGCGACTTCCTCCGGTCGGGCCGGCCGATCGAGGCGGGCGACATCCTCAATTCCGAGATCATCCGCCGGCTGAACGAGCAGCGCGCCGCTGTTCTGGCGCAGCTTGCCGAACAGTCCTCGACACTCGGCCCCCGTCATCCCCGCATCGCCGAGCTCCAGGCGCAACGCGTCAATCTCGAAGGCCAGATCCGTTCGGAGGCCGAGAAGCTGGTGCGCGTTCTCGAGAACGACGCGCGTTTCGCCGGCGCGCGCGTCGAGGCGCTGCAGCAGAATCTCGACCAGGCGAAGAAGCAGGCGAGCGAGGCCAGCGAGCAGGAGGTGCAGCTTCGGGTGCTGGAGCGCGAGGCGAAGTCGCTGCGCGACCAGCTGGAGACGCTGCTCGCCCGCTACCGCGACGCATCGGCGCGCGACACTCTCACCAATCTCCCGGCCGATGCCCGCGTCATCTCGCGCGCCCTGGTCTCGAACGTGCCGGCCTTCCCGAAGAAGCTGCCGACCATCCTCATCGTCACGCTCGGCACGCTGATCCTGGCGATCGCCACCGTCGCGACGCTTGCCCTGCTCGCCGGGGTTCCCGATGAGTCGGCGGCGGCGGTCGAGCCGCGGCGCATGTCGGACGTCGCTGCGGAGGATGATCTCACGTCGGTAGCGGCACCTTCGCTTGCCGCTGAGTCCCTGCCTCTGGACGCGCCCGGACTGGCGGACGCGCCCCAGCCCGACAGCATTGCCGCACTTGCCGGTCTTCTCGATCCCGGCACTTCCGACGCGGCGCACCGGCGGACGCTGGTGGTGGCGACGGCCAATGCCCTGGCCGCCAGCGGCGTCGGCCTCGCCCTCGGCCGCCAGCTGGCGGAGGCGGGCCGACGGGTCGTGATGGTCGATATCGACGCGGAGGAGGCTCTGCTGTCCGGCCTTGCAGGCCCGGCCGCCGTCGGTCTGTCCGATTTTGCCGCCGGCGCCGCGGGCTTCGGGGCAATTCTTCACAGCGACCCCCAGTCCGCCGCCCATCTGGTTCCGGCCGGCGGTATGGGACGCCCGCCCGCGGAGATCGTCGAATTTGCCGTGGAGGCATTGGCCCGCAGCTACGAGGCCGTTGTGATCGTGGCCGGGGTCCTGCCGGCGGCAGCCGAGGATTTCGACGCGCTGTGCGGGCTCGCCGACGATGCCGCAATCGTCACCGAGGAACTGGCGAGCGATGCCTCTGTGCGCTCCGCCTATGCGCGGCTGACGGGCGCCGGGCTGAAGCCCGTGGTGGTGATGCTTGCCGCCGAGGACGAGGTGGTCGCCGCCTGAGGTGTCAGGCAGCGCTGCGGGCGCGAAGTCGGCGCAGCTTGACGATCAGCGGCCAGAGCCAGCTCGACTGCTTGGCGCTGCGCTTGAGATGGCCGGTGAGGGCGAAACCACGCGCCGCCAGCTCACCCTTCCACGAGATCGCGATGGACTGGTCGAAAAGCGGATCGACGCCGTCGCAGATGTTCGACTTGTAGCCGGCCTCGCCGGCGCCAAGGTCGAAGACCGTCAGGCCGCGCGTGCAGCAATGACGGATGAGGTGGTGCAGGAGGAGTTCGCCGGGGCTCTCATGCTGCACGTCGCCCGGTGCCATGGCGTTGAACATGCCGGAGTAGCGGCCCCTGGCGATCGCGCCGCCGAAAAGGGCGACGATCTCGTCCCCGACCTTCAGGGCGCAGAGCTCGATCGCCGGAGCCGGACCGGATGCCGCCTCGATGATGAAGTCACGCATGCCGGGCACGCCGAAGACGTTGGCGATGCCGAGTTCGGCGAAGCGCTGGGCCTTGTAGGCGAGGAAGGTGTCGGTGAAGCGGACGATCTCGGCCGCATCGCTGGCGACGGTGAAGGATACTGGCGCGATTTCGGCGAGGTTGCGCTCCTTCTTGCGCATCTTGCGGCGCGACGAGGCCGACACGACCCGCTCCAGCACCGCGTCCGGGTCGGGACCGAGCGCGAGGTGGTAGCCGAAGGACGGCGAGGCCCGGTGCGGCAACAGCGCCAGCGGATTATCGACGCCTTCCCAGGCGAGCGGCTGGTTGGACAGTTCGAACAGGTCGATCGGAGCGGGCGAGCGCGCGGCGATCTCGCGGAGGATAGCCTCCACGTCGGCGGCTGCGAGGGACCGCGCGAAGGCGGGTCGCCACAGGGCCAGTCCGAAATTCGCGTGTTTGCCGCCGATGAACGAGGCGGTGGCGAGGCCGAGGCGGCTCGATACGGCGAAAGGCAGGATGGCCTGCGTCCTGCCGGCGGCGTCCTCGACGATGGCGATGCAGCACCGCGTGCCGTCGGACAGGTGGTGGTGGAATGTCTGCTGCCAGCCGAGCTGCTGATAGCCGCTGTGCGGCGCCTCGGGCTCCAGCGCGAGCCATGCATCGCGCGCCGCGTCGAAGTCGGCGACGACGCGGACCGCAAAGGCGGCGGCCCCCGCGGCAATGCGTCGCTCAGGGGTCATGGACCTGCCGGCGATCGGTTCGGCGATTGCGCTCATGGGCTTCGGCCTCGCTGGAATGTGTGCAGGCTGTCAAAGAAGTCTCAAGAAATGGTTGGCAGCATACCGACGAGGGACTTGCGCGCCGCGCGGGGCAATGGAGGAGTGTCGCCGGGATGAGCGGCCTCAGGATGAACGTCTTCAAGGCCGGCCTGGAGGCGCTGTACCTGACGGGCGCGCACCGGATGCTGCGTCCCTTCGTCGGGGGCGTCGGCGCCATTCTCATGCTTCACCATGTTCGCCCAGCGGAGCGGCGCGATTTCGCGCCCAATTCCCTGCTCGAGGTGACGCCAGAATATCTCGACGGCGTGGTCACCCGAGTCCGGGAGCGCGGTTTCGACATCGTGTCGCTCGACGAGGCCCACGACCGCCTCCTGTCCGGGGAGGAAGGGCGTCCCTTCGTCGCCTTCACCTTCGACGATGGCTACCGCGACAATGCCGAGCATGCCTATCCCGTGCTGAAGCGGCATGGCGTGCCCTTCACCATCTACCTGCCGACCTCGTTCATGGACCACCAGGGCGAGCTGTGGTGGCTGGTGCTCGAGCACACCATTCGCACGCAGAACGCCGTCACCGCCTCCATCGCGGGACAGCTGGTGCATTTCGACTGCTCGACCGCGCAGCTGAAGCGCGAGGCCTATGACGAAATCTACTGGTGGCTGCGTTCGCTGCCGGAGACCGAGCTCAGGGCCTATGTGCGCGACCTGTCGGCTCGGCACGGCATCGACTTCCGCGACATCTGCCGCAGCCTCTGCATGGACTGGGACGAGGTGAGGGCGCTCGGCGCCGATCCGCTGGTGACCTTCGGCGCCCATACCGTCGACCACCTGATGCTGG
Source organism: Phreatobacter sp. (assembly GCA_965284145.1). Classification (GTDB taxonomy): domain Bacteria; phylum Pseudomonadota; class Alphaproteobacteria; order Rhizobiales; family Phreatobacteraceae; genus Phreatobacter. The sequence continues at coordinate 1,012,936 of CBDIRH010000002.1, read as the reverse complement.
CGAAGTTCCCCGACGCCGAGGCGCGCCAGCAGATGGTCGAATCCCGCCGGCGCGTCGAGGCCGAACTCGGCCGGCCTGTCCGCCACTTTGCCTATCCGGTTGGTGATCCGACTTCCGCCGGCCCTCGCGAATTCACCATTGCCCGCGAACTCGGATTCCGAACGGCGGTGACGACACGCCCGGGCCTGCTCTTCCCCGAGCACCGCGATCACCTCACGGCGCTGCCGCGGGTCTCGCTGAATGGCCATTTCCAGTCGCTGCGCTATCTCGACGTGCTGCTGTCGGGCGCCCCCTTCGCCTTTTTCAACAGGTTTCGCCGCGTCAACGCGGCGTAAGGCCGGCCTTGCCGGAAATTCTGCCGCGCCCCCGTCGCGAGAAGGCCTGAATCAGATAGTTTGTGCGTGACGGACCGCGCCCTGCGGTTCGCCACTCATGATCGGCCGATGTCAGAAGCCACCGGAACACGACCCTTTTCAGCTTTCGAATGGATGCTCTCGCTGCGCTACCTCCGGGCGCGGCGCAAGGAGGGCTTCATCTCGGTCATCGCCGGCTTCTCCTTCGTCGGCATCATGCTGGGGGTGGCGACCCTCATCATCGTGATGGCCGTCATGAACGGCTTCCGGAAAGAGCTCCTGGGCAAGATTCTCGGCGTGCAGGGCCACATGGTCCTCCAGCCGATCGACACGCCGCTCACCGACTATGCCGAGGCGGCGGCGCGGCTCGCCCGGGTCCCCGGCGTCAGGCTGGCGGCGCCCGTGATCGAGGGGCAGGCGCTGGCCTCCTCGCCGTTCAATGCCGGCGGCTCCATCGTGCGTGGCATGTTCGCCGCCGATCTCAAGCGGCTGCCGCTGATCTCGGCCAACATCAAGCAGGGCGGCCTGGACGATTTCGACACCACCGAGGGCGTCATGGTGGGCCAGCGGCTGGCCAACCAGCTGTCGCTCCGCCTCGGCGACATGCTGACGCTGCTGACGCCGCGCGGCAACGTGACGGCGCTCGGCACGACGCCCAGGATCAAGGCCTATCCGATCGTGGCGATCTTCGAGGTCGGCATGACGGAATATGATTCCGCCTTCGTCTTCATGCCGTTCAAGGAGGCGCAGGGCTTCTTCAACCGCGAGGGCGATGCCTCCTCCATCGAGGTCTACACCGACAATGCCGACCGCATCGACCACTACCGGCGGGTGGTGTCGGAATCGGTGGAACGGCCGGTGTTCATCGTCGACTGGCGGCAGCGCAACGCTACCTTCTTCTCGGCCCTGCAGGTCGAGCGGAACGTCATGTTCATGATCCTGACGCTGATCGTCTTCGTGGCGGCGCTGAACATCATTTCCGGCCTCATCATGCTGGTGAAGGACAAGGGGCGCGACATCGCGATCCTCAGAACCATGGGGGCGACGCGCGGCGCGGTGATGCGCATCTTCCTCATCACCGGTGCATCCATCGGCGTCGTCGGGACGCTGGCCGGCTTCGCGCTCGGGGTGCTGGTCTGTCTCAACATCCAGAAGATCCAGGAGTTCGTCTCGTGGATGACGGGCACGACGCTATGGGATCCGACCGTCCGCTTCCTCACGCAGATTCCGGCTGACATGTCGGCGGGCGAGACCTTCTCGGTGCTCATCATGGCCCTGGTGCTGTCGCTGCTGGCGACGCTCTATCCCTCCTGGCGCGCCGCCAAGCTCGATCCGGTCGAGGCCCTTCGCTATGAGTAAGACCGCCAAGGAAGAGGCGCCGGTCCTCTGGCTGCAGAAGGTCGAGCGCCGCTACAGCGAGGCTGGCGCGCCGCTGGAGATCCTCAAGGGCGCGGACTTCGCCATCTGGCCCGGCGAGACCGTGGCGCTGATCGCGCCCTCCGGCACCGGCAAGTCGACGCTGCTGCACGTGGCGGGCCTGCTCGAGGCGCCCGATGGCGGCGAGGTCTATGTCGGCGGCGAGGCGACATCGGCCCTGTCCGACAAGGAGCGCACCCGCATCCGCCGCCTCGAGATCGGTTTCGTCTACCAGTTCCACCACCTGCTGCCGGAATTCTCGGCGCTGGAGAATGTCATCCTGCCGCAGATGATCCGGGGCCTCACCTACAAGGAGGCGAAGACCCGCGCGGCGGAGCTGCTCACCTATCTCGGCCTCGGCGAGCGACAGACCCATCGGCCCGCCGAGCTGTCGGGCGGCGAGCAGCAGCGCGTCGCCATCGCCCGCGCGGTGGCCAATGCGCCGCGCATCCTTCTGGCGGACGAACCGACCGGCAATCTCGACCCGAAGACCGCCGACCACGTCTTCTCCGCGCTGGGGCAGCTCGTCCGGGCCTCGCGGCTCGCTGCCGTGGTCGCCACGCACAACATGGACCTCGCTGCGCGCATGGATCGGCGCGTCACCATCCGCGACGGGCTCGTCGTCGAGCTGTGAGGGTCTTTACACTTCGGTAACACTATGTGTTCGCGTTGCGTTCCCTGCGCTTGCAATGAGAACAAAACAGGAACATGATGCTTTCACGTTCGAAAGACGGGAGGACACCGTGATCCGCAGTTTCATCGAAGACGCCGCCGCCCTCGTTGCCCTCGGCTTGTTCACCGGCATGCTCACCGTCTGGGCCCAGGCCTTCCAGGGCTGACATGTGGAGAACGGTGAGGGCGGTCGCGCCGCCCTTGCCGCGACGGGCAGGCCGGACCAAGGTCGAACGACGTCGCGACTCGCGGCGCAGCGACCGGGGAGAGGACGTCAGCGGTGTCGAACCAGGCCTTCGTGCACCTCAGGGTCCACTCCTCCTTCTCGCTGCTCGAGGGGGCACTGACGATCGGCAAGCTCGCCAAGCTCGCAAATCACGACCGCATGCCTGCCGTGGCGGTCACCGATACCAACAACCTCTTCGCCGCACTCGAATTCTCCGAGAAGATGAAGGGCGAGGGCATCCAGCCCATCGCCGGGCTGACACTTGGGGTCGATTTCGGCGATCGTGCCGTCGACCCGCGGCGCCCCAATCCTGTCGCCGGCAAGCCGCGTATCGCGCTGCTGGCGGCCAGCGAGGAGGGCTATCGCAATCTGATGGCGCTCTCCTCGCGGGCCTTCATGGAAAGTCCCGATACGGCGGATGCGAGCGTCGCCATCGCCGTGGTCGAGGCGCATGCCGAGGGGCTGATCGCCCTGACAGGCGGTCCGGGCGGGCCCATCGACCAGGCCTTCCACGACAACCAGGGGGATCTCGCGCGGGCCCGGCTGGACCGGCTCGCCGCCATCTTCGGCGACCGGCTCTATGTCGAACTGCAGCGGCACGGCCTCGATACCGAGCGGGCGGTGGAGCCCGACCTCGTCCAGGAGGCCTATGCCCGCGGCCTGCCTCTGGTCGCCACCAACCAGTGCTATTTCGCCTCGCGGGGCGACTATGAGAGCCATGACGCGCTGATCGCCATCGCCGAGGGGCGGGTTCTCGCCGATCCGGAGCGCCGGCAACTGACGCCGGAGCATCGTTTCAAGACGCAGGCCGAGATGATCGCGCTCTTCGCCGACCTCCCGGAAGCGGTCGCCTCGACGGTCGAGATCGCCCGCCGCTGCCACTACCGGCCGCGTACCCGCAAGCCGATCCTGCCGAGCTTCACCGCGGAAGTGGGCGGCGAGGTGCTGGACGAGGCGGCTGAACTCGCCCGGCAGGCGCGGGAGGGCTCGACCGTCGCCTTGCCGCCCATGGCCCGGCGCCCGGCCTGACGGAGAAGGACTACCGCGACCGCCTTGAGTTCGAGCTGTCGATCATCGCCGGCATGAAGTTCCCCGGCTACTTCCTCATCGTCTCCGACTTCATCAAATGGGCGAAGGCGCAGGACATCCCGGTGGGACCGGGGCGCGGCTCGGGCGCCGGCTCGCTCGTCGCCTATGCGCTGACCGTCACCGACCTCGACCCCTTGCGCTTCGCCCTGCTGTTCGAGCGCTTCCTCAACCCCGAGCGCGTGTCGATGCCGGACTTCGACATCGACTTCTGCCAGGACCGCCGCGACGAGGTGATCCGCTACGTGCAGGAGCGCTATGGTCGCGCGCAGGTGGCGCAGATCATCACCTTCGGAACGCTGCAGGCGCGCGGCGTGCTGCGCGACGTCGGCCGCGTGCTGGAGCTGTCCTATGGCCAGGTCGACAAGCTCTGCAAGCTGGTACCGCAGAACCCGGCAGCGCCCATCAGCCTCGACAAGGCCATCGAGGGCGAGCCCAAGCTGCAGGCGGCGCGCGAGGAAGACCCCGTGGTCGGCCGGCTTTTCGACATCGCGGTGAAGCTCGAGGGCCTCAACCGCCATGCCTCGACCCACGCCGCGGGCCTCGTCATCGGCGACCGGCCGCTGGTCGAACTGGTGCCGCTGTACCGAGACCCCAGATCCGACATGCCGGTTACCCAGTTCAACATGAAGTGGGTCGAGCAGCGCCGGCCTCGTGAAGTTCGACTTTCTCGGCCTGAAGACGCTGACCGTGTTGCAGAAGGCGGTGGACCTCATCCGCCGCCGCGGCATCGCCATCGACCTCGCGGCCATTCCGCTCGACGACGCGAAGACCTATGACATGCTGGCGCGCGGCGAGACGGTCGGCGTGTTCCAGGTGGAAAGTGCCGGCATGCGCAAGGCGCTCGTCGAGATGAAGGCGAGCCGCTTCGAGGACATCATCGCGCTCGTCGCGCTCTACCGGCCGGGCCCGATGGCGAACATCCCGGTCTATTGCGCCCGCAAACACGGGCTTGAGAAGGCCGAATATCCGCATCCGCTGCTGGAACAGGTGCTGTCGGAAACGCACGGCATCATCGTCTACCAGGAGCAGGTGATGCAGGCGGCGCAGATCCTGTCGGGCTATTCGCTCGGCGAGGCCGACCTCCTGCGCCGCGCCATGGGCAAGAAGATCAAGGCGGAGATGGACAAGCAGCGCGAGCGCTTCGTCTCCGGCTGCCTTGCCAACGGCATCACCCAGGCCAAGGCCGACGAGATCTTCGACCTGCTCGCCAAGTTCGCCGACTACGGCTTCAACAAGAGCCACGCGGCCGCCTATGCCCTTGTCTCGTACCATACGGCCTATCTGAAGGCGAACTACCCGGTGGAGTTCATGGCGGCGTCCATGACGCTCGACCTCTCGAACACCGACAAGCTCTCCGAATTCCGCCGCGAGGCGGTCCGGCTCGGCATTCCCGTCGATCCCCCGAGCATCAACCGCTCGGGCGTGCATTTCGACGTGGCCGACGGGCGCATCCTCTATGCGCTGGCGGCGGTGAAGGGCGTCGGCGCGCAGGCGGTGGAGGCCATCGTCGAGGCGCGGGCCGACAGACCGTTCCGGGATCTCGGCGATTTCGCCCAGCGCATCAATCCGCGCATGCTGAACCGCAAGACACTCGAGAACCTCGCTTCGGCGGGAGCCTTCGACGACCTGGAGCCGAACCGTGCGGCGGCCTCTGCCGCCATCGATCAGGTGCTGGCCGAGGCGCAGAGGCAGGCCGAGGGCAGGGCGCTCGGCCAGGACGAGCTGTTCGGCGGCTCCGGCGCGCCGCTGATCCGGGTGCCGAAGGTCGAGCCGTGGCTGCCGGCGCAGAAGCTCGACGAGGAATACAAGGCTATCGGCTTCTTCCTCTCGGGCCATCCACTGGACGACTATCAGGCGGCGCTCAAGCGCCTGAGGATCGAGCCCTTCGCGCAGTTCTCGCGCAGCGTCCGGCAGGGTGCGAGCGCCGGCCGGCTCGCCGGCGTCGTCACCGCCCGGCAGGAGCGGCGCACCAAGACCGGCAACAAGATGGGCATCGTCACCTTCTCCGACCCCTCCGGCCATTTCGAGGGCGTGCTGTTCTCCGAGGGACTGGCGCTCTATCGCGACCTGCTGGAGCCCGGCAAGGCGGTGCTGCTGGCGGTCGGGGCCGAGCTTCAGGGCGAGGAGGTGCGCGTGCGCATCCAGTCCGTCGAGCCGCTCGACGAGGCGGCGGTGCGTGTCCAGAAGGGCTTCCGCGTCTTCGTCGAGAGCCTCGGCGCCATCGACAGCATCGCCCGGCGCCTCCCTGCCAAGGGCGACGGCGAGGTCAGCCTGGTGATCCGCCTCGCGGATGCGGGCAGCGAGGTCGAGGTGAAGCTGCCCGGCCGCTTTGCCGTGTCGCCGCAGATCGCCGGCGCCATCAAGGCGGTGCCGGGCGTTCAGGCGGTCATGGAGATGTAGGCGACCGGCGTTCGATCGGCCGCGCGATCACGGCCTGAGATCCGCGAGGCGTGCGGGCAGGGTGGCGATCGCGGTTTCGTCGGCATTGGCGAAGGCGAAGCGCAGGTGGTCGTCCTGGCCTGGGCCGAAATAGGAGCCGGGCAGGCCGAGGACGCCACGCTCGACCGCGAGAGCCTCGGCCACGCGCTCGGCCGGGACATCCGCGAAGGGATGCCGGACGTAGGCGAAATAGGCGCCGATGGACGAAATCCGCCAGCCCGGGCAGCGCTGGACGACGCCTTGGAAGGCGGCGATGCGGGCATTGATGGTCTGCCGCATGTCCTGCCGCCAGCCCGCCATGGCGGCGATGGCCCAGGCCAGCGCTTCCTGGCCGGGACGGGCGGCGCAGATCTGCACACTGTCGAGGACTTTCAGCACCTCGCCCATGGCCGCGGGTCCCGCGACGATGGCGCCGACCCGGTGACCGGGCACGGCGTAGGACTTGGAGAAGGAATAGAGCTGGACGACGTGGTCGCGCCAGTCGGGTGCCGCCAGCAGGCCATGGGCGCGGTTGGTGCCGTCAGCGAGGAAATCACGATAGGTCTCGTCGACGATGAGGGCGAGGCCGCGCCTGCGGGCCAGCGCCGCGAAGGCGGCGATCACGCTCTCGGGATAGATGGCGCCGGTGGGGTTGTTCGGCGTCACCAGCACGATGGCGCGGGTTGTCGCGTCGATCAGCGCCTCGGCGTCCGCCGGGTCCGGGACGAAGCCGTCCTCGGCCCGGCAGGCGAGGGGCGTCACGCCGATACCGAGCATCTGCAGCGTCATCTGGTGGTTGAAATACCAGGGCGCCGGCAGGATGACGGAGGATCCGGCACCTGCGACCGCGAGGGTCGCGGCGAGGAAGGCGAGATTGCAGCCCGCGGTGATCGCCACATCGGCGGCACCGACATCGGCGCCATAGATGGAGGCGACCTCCGAGGCATAGGCCTCCCGCAGCACGGCGTCGCCAAGGATCGCGCCATAGCGTGCGGTGTCCGGCCGGCCGGCCGCGGTCGCAAGCCGTGCGAGCAGTTCGGCCGGGGGCGGCGAGCCGGGAGCAGCCTGCGACAGGTCGATGGCGGGGCCACGGGTCCCGTCATAGCGCGCCATCCAGGCGCGTGCGGCGGGAATGGGCGGGGTGCCGGTGTCGACGACGTTCGGATTGAGAGGCAGCAAGCGGGTTACCAGACGCCGGTGTTCGGCATCGAGGCCCAGGGTTCGGCCGGGGCCTTCGCCTCGCCCTTCTGCAGGATCTCGATGGAGATGTTGTCGGGGGAACGAACGAAGGCCATGCGGCCGTCGCGCGGCGGACGGTTGATGGTGACGCCGGCCTTCATCAGCTTCTCGCAGGTGGCGTAGATGTCGTCGACCTCATAGGCGAGGTGGCCGAAATTGCGCCCGCCCGTATAGGCCTCCGGCTCCCAGTTGTAGGTGAGCTCGAGCATCGGGGCGTCGCGGCGGCCGGCAGCGATGTCGGCTTCCGCCGCGGCCTTGTCCTCGGGCGCGCAGAGGAAGACGAGGGTGAACTTGCCCTGCGGAAATTCATTCTTGCGAACCTGAACCAGCCCGAGCTTGTTGCAGTAGAAATCGAGCGACTGGTCGAGATCGGTCACGCGGACCATGGTGTGCAGGTAGCGCATCGTGGGGGTCCTCGGTCTGGCGGAGGCGGCGTTGATGGAAGCGGAGTTGAAGACGGTCGCGAGCGATCTGGCAAGTCTCGTCAGGCAGTCCAGCCGTGCCGTGGCCTTCACGGGGGCGGGCATCTCGACCGAATCGGGCATCCCCGACTTCCGCTCGCCGGGCGGCCTGTGGACGCAGAACAAGCCGATCCCCTACCAGGCCTTCGTGGCGAGCCGCGAGGTGAGGGCAGAAGCCTGGCGGCGCAAGTTCACGATGGACGACAGTTTCCGCGGTGCGCAGCCGGCGCGTGGCCATCTCGCGCTGGCGCGCCTCGTCGGCCTTGGCCGCCTGCGCGGCGTGATCACCCAGAATATTGACAATCTGCATCAAGAGTCTGGATTAAACGAAAGTAGTGTCATCGAAATCCACGGAAACGGGACCTACGCGACCTGCCTGTCCTGCTCCCATCGCTACGAGCTTGCGTGGGTGCGCGAGCGCTTCGAGGCCAGCGCCGTCGCGCCGGATTGCGAGGTTTGCGGCGGGCCGGTGAAATCGGCGACGATCTCCTTCGGTCAGGCCATGCCCGAGCGCCAGCTGCGGCGGGCGCTCGACTGGTCGACCGATTGCGATCTCTTCCTGGCCATCGGCTCGTCGCTCGTGGTGCATCCTGCGGCGGGCCTGCCGGTGGCGGCCAAGGAGAGCGGCGCGCGGCTGGTGATCCTCAACCGGGAGCCGACGCCGCTCGACGACCTTGCCGACATGGTGATCCGCGCCGACATCGGCACCGTTCTGGACGCGGTTCGGCGGGAACTCGACGGCGGGGCACAGGACTGACCAGCGTCAACGCATCATCCACCAAAGTGTTGCGGAAGTGGTGGAACACCTGAATTTTGGGCTTTGCGGCGGCAGGACCGATGCTATCCTTTCTGCGAGAATCAGGGTGGGGCGGGATCGAGGCCAAGATCCCGAGAGCGCGGCGGTGAGTGTGATGACGTCGGATGGTTCCGATGCAGACGGCCTCGGCGGCAAGGACGGCCTTCACCTGCGGGCTGGCGATCAGTCCGTTTCGGAAGCCGCTCCGACCGATCTGATCGAGGTTGCGGGCGCGATCAAGTGGTTCGACGTCGCCAAGGGCTACGGTTTTATCGTGCCCGATGGCGGTGGTTCCGACATCCTCCTGCACGTCACCACCCTGCGCCGCGACGGCTTCCAGACGGCTCACGAGGGTGCCCGCGTCGTCGTCGAGGCGACCGCCCGGTCGCGCGGGCTCCAGGCCTTCCGCGTCCTGTCGATGGACGATTCGACCGCCATCCATCCCGCCCAGCTTCCGCCGCCGCGCACCCACGTCGCCGTGGTGCCGACCAGCGGCCTCGAGAGGGCCGAGGTGAAGTGGTTCAACCGCCTGCGCGGCTTCGGCTTCCTGTCGCGGGGACCGGGCACGCCCGATATCTTCGTCCACATGGAAACGCTGCGCCGCTACGGCATGACCGAGCTGCGTCCGGGCCAGTGGGTCCTTGTCCGCTTCGGCGACGGCTCGAAGGGACTGATGGCGGCCGAGGTCCGGCCCGACGGAGCTCCCTTTCCAGCCTCGCATTGAGGGGCTAGAAGAGCGGCCATGATCACCGATCGCCGCACCCTGCTTGCCGCCGCCCTGGTCCTGTCTGCCGCACCGGCCCTGTCGCGGGGCGAGGTCAACAGGCTGACCATCGTCACGCGCGCCGGCGTCCGCCATCCCTTCCAGCTCGAGATCGCCAACACGCCGGAATCGCGTTCGCGCGGCCTGATGTTCCGGCGCGAGCTGGCCCCCGACCGCGGCATGCTCTTCGAGTTCGGCTCACGCGAGACCGACATCAGCATGTGGATGAAGAACACCTACATCCCGCTGGACATGGTCTTCATCCGCGCCAACGGGCTCATTCATCACATCGCGGAGAACACCACGCCGCTTTCCGAGGCGACGATTTCGTCCAACGGCCCGGTGAAGGGCGTGCTGGAGGTGATCGGCGGCACGGCGAAGCGGCTCGGCATCGCCGCGGGCGACCGTGTCGAGCATCCCTTCTTCCAGGGGTGAGCCGGTCCGTCGTCGTCGGGCCGCATCGTGCTTGCCGCTGCCCCCTCGCTCGGCTATTGCCTCGGGTCACGGGGCGTAGCGCAGCCTGGTAGCGCGAGAGTTTTGGGTACTCTAGGTCGCTGGTTCGAATCCAGTCGCCCCGACCAGATCCGGAGGAATGTCGTGGTCGCCCGTATCTTCAAGCCGGCCAAAACCGCCACCCAGTCGGGGCTCGCCAAGACCGATCACTGGCGCCTCGAGTTCGAGCCCGCGGCGCCGCGCACCGTCGAGCCGCTGATGGGCTACACGAGTTCGACCGACATGACGCAGCAGCTGCGCCTCAGCTTCGACACGAAGGAGGAGGCGATTGCCTATGCCGATGAAGAACGGCATCGCCTATCAGGTCTTCGAGGCCGAGGTGCCAAGTCGGCGCCAAATCGCACGTCCTACTCGGACAATTTCAAGTTCAACCGGGTCGGCGCCTGGACCCATTGAGGCCCCGGCGCGGACCCGGCCGGGGTCCCGTAGCTCAGCTGGATAGAGCATCTGCCTTCTAAGCAGAATGTCGCAGGTTCGAGCCCTGCCGGGATCGCCATTCTCCCTTCATCCCGCAAATCCCCCGCCGTCCAGAAACGCCTGTTCCTCCGCCGTCGTGATGCGGCCGAGGATCGCATTGCGATGGGGGAACCGACCGAAGCGCGCGATGACGTCGCGGTGTCCGACGGCGTGAGCATGCGCCTCGCCACCGGTCGGGCGGGTCAGTTCGACCGCCCGATCCTGATCGGCCAGCACCTCGGAATGGGAATAGGGCAGGGACAGAAACACCCGCAGCGGAGGGTCGATATGGGCCGCGTCGCCCCGCGCGTCGGCCGACCGCGCGAAGGCAAGCGCCAGCGGGTCGGTGGCATACATGTGGCCGGTTCCCCGGAAGGCGTTGCGCGGGAACTGGTCGAGCAGGATCATCAGGGCGAGCGCGCCCTCTGACGTCGCCATGAAGCCGTCGAGCTCGCGGCGGGCGGCAGCGAAATGCGCGTGCCAGAACCTGTCGCGGAACCGGGCGTCGAAGGCCTCGTCCTTGGTGAACCAGGCGTCCTCGCCGGCCTGGCGCCAGAAGGCGACGACCTCGTCGGCAGTGGGCAGGGCGGTCGCGGTATTCGTGGGTGTGGGCGTCATGACAAGTCGTCTCCATCCTCTCCGGGCGGCGCGCAATGGCGCGCGTCCGTTCCTCTGAAACCGCCAGCGCCGTGTTGCGACGCAAACTTTTCGGTGGGATACGCATAAAACCGTATGCCGCAGCATGGAACCGCCCTCCTAGAGTGCGGGCAGCAGCGGCTCTTTCCAAGACGGCCGCCAGAGGAGAACGACGATGTCGCAACCGTCCACCCTGCGCCGCCTCATGGCCGGCGCCGCCCTTGTCGCCGGCCTTGCCGTCGCCGGCCCGGCTTTCGCCCAGACCAAGGTCAATATCGGCATTTCCGGCTGGACGGGCTTCGCGCCGCTGACGCTGGCGAAGGAAGCCGGCATCTTCGCCCGCAACGGTCTCGACGTGACGATCCGCAAGATCCCGCAGGCGAGCCGCCATCTCGCCATCGCCTCCGGCGACATCCAGTGCGCCGCCACCACGGTCGAGACCTGGATCTCCTGGAACGCCAGCGGCATAGCCACGACGCAGATCTTCCAGCTCGACAAGAGCTACGGCGCCGACGGCATGGTGGTGCGCAACGGCATCAACTCCATCCGCGACCTGCGCGGCAAGACGGTGGCCGCCTCCGCGCCGGGCACCTCGCCCTATTTCGCGCTCGCCTGGTTCCTCAAGGAGAACGGCATGTCGGTGCGCGACGTGACCGTCGTCAACATGGAGCCGGGACCGGCGGCGCAGGCCTTCGTCGCCGGCCAGAACGACGCCGCCATGACCTACGAGCCCTACCTCTCCTCGGTGCGTGCCGCGCCGCAGGCCGGCAAGATCATCGCCACCACCCTCGACTATCCCATGGTGATGGACACCTTCGGCTGCACGCCGGCCTTCCTGCAGGCCAACGAGGCGGCCGCCCGGGCACTCGCCAAGAGCTATTTCGAGGCGCTCGAGATGATCAAGACCAACCAGGCCGAGGCCTATCGCATCATGGGCGCCGACGTGCGCCAGACCGCGGAGCAGTTCGGCAACTCGGCGCAGTACCTGCGCTGGCAGGACCGCGAGGCGAACCGCACCTTCTTCGCGGGTGAATGGCGCCGCTTCACCGAGAAGGCGGCGGACCTGCTGCTGGAGATCGGCGTGATCCGCCAGAAGCCGAACTTCGACACCATGGTCGACACGCGCTTCATCCAGTAGGGAGGAGCGGCGGGGGGCTGCTCGTCCGCCTCCCGCCCTCTCAACGGCTTCCGCGCTGGTAGCTGCCGGAGAATTCGCAGGACGCGCCGTGAAAATAGAGGCACCGGCTTTCGCTCACCGGCAGGCTGGCGCCCCTCGGTTCGATCGTGAGGGTGCAGGTCTCGCCGCCTTCGGTTGCGGTGGCGACCACCTTGCCGCCTGCGAGACGGCCCGTCGCATCGATGCTGCCGATGCAGCGGGGGACGGCGACCTCGATGTTGACACGGTAGCTGCCGCCCGGCCCCGGGGCGATTGTCATGACGCTGTTCCGGCCGCCGCGGCCATCCCGCCAGGTGCCCGTCAGAGACTGCGCGTCGGCCGCTGGCATGCCGAGCAGCAAGAGCGCGGCCACCGATACCGGAAGGATTGCAATGCGCATCGTTATCTCCCCCGAAACGCGACAGACGCTGCCCGTCGCTCTGCTACAAGCAGGGCCTTTCGATCCCGCCTTCGTCAAGTCGCGATCGCCATGAGGTGCCGACGATCATGAAACCCCTCGAGCCCGTATCCCCGGCGGCGCGCGTCGTCCTCGGCATCGCCTTCTTCATCATCTTCTTCGCGGCCTGGGCGGCGGTGACCTTCGGCGGCCTCGTGCCGAAGATCTTCCTCGCCGACCCCCTGACGATGCTCAAGGAGGGCTGGAACCTCATCACCCATCACGGTTTCCTCCGGGACATCGGCGTCACCGTCTGGCGCGTCGTCGGCGGCTTCATCCTGGCGGCGATCATCGCCGTGCCGCTGGGCCTCGCCATGGGCGCCTACAAGCCGGTGGAGGCCTTCTTCGAGCCCTTCGTCTCCTTCGCCCGCTATCTGCCGGCATCGGCCTTCATCCCGCTCTTCATCCTCTGGGCCGGTGTCGGCGAGACGCAGAAGCTGCTGGTCATCTTCGTCGGCTCGGTCTTCCAGATCGTGCTGATGGTGGCGGTGGCGGTCGGCTCCATCCGTCGCGATCTCGTCGAGGCGGCTCTGACGCTCGGCGCGCGCGACGCCGGCATCGTCGGCCGCGTCATGGTGCCCTATGCCGCGCCGCAGATCGCCGAGATCCTCGCCTCGTCCTCGGCTGGGCCTGGACCTATGTCATCGTCGCCGAGCTGATTGGCTCGTCCTCGGGCATCGGCCACATGATCATCGAGAGCCAGGCGCTGCTCGCCACCGGCCAGATGATCTTCGGCATCATCATCATCGGCGTCATCGGGCTCATCTCCGACTTCCTGTTCAAGGCGGTGAACCAGAAGCTGTTCCCGTGGAGCACGATATGAGCGGCGTCGTCATCAAGGGCGTCTCGCGCACCTTTCCCGCAGTGCGCGGCGGCGAGCCGGTGCAGGCGCTGGCGCCGGTCGACCTCAGCGTGGGCGAGGGCGACTTCGTCGCGATCCTCGGCCCCTCCGGCTGTGGCAAGTCCACGTTGCTGCGCATCGTCGCCGGTCTCGACCGGCCGACCACCGGCACGGTGACCCTGGACGGGCAGCCGGTGACGGGGCCGGGCGCCGACCGGGGCATGGTGTTCCAGAGCTACACGCTGTTCCCCTGGCTGACGGTGGCCGAGAACATCGAGTTCGGTCCGCGCGAGCGCGGCGTGGCTGCGGCCGAGCGGCGGGCCATCGCCGACACGCTGATGCGACAGGTCGGCCTCACCCAGTTCGCCAACCACTATCCCAAGCAGCTTTCCGGCGGCATGCAGCAGCGCGCAGCGCTGGCGCGGGCGCTGGCCAATGATCCGAAGGTGCTGCTGCTGGACGAGCCCTTCGGCGCGCTCGACCATCAGACGCGCTCGCTGATGCAGGAGCTTCTGCTGTCGATCTGGGAGCAGCACAGGAAGACCGTGCTCTTCGTCACCCACGACATCGAGGAGGCCGTGTTCATGGCCAACCGCGTGCTGGTGATGAGTGCGCGGCCCGGCCGGTTCAAGAGCGAGGTCACGGTACCCTTCGCCCATCCGCGATCCTACAAGATCAAGACGACGGCCGAGTTCGCGGCGCTCGAGGAGAAGCTGACCGAGGACATCCGCGGCGAGACCATCATCGCCGCCCAGGCGGGTCTCTGACGCGTCAGTCGGTCAGCCGCTTCAGGGCCGCAAGGTCGGTCGCGAGATCGTGGAAGTCGCGCGGCAGGCGGCCCTGCGGCAACTCGACCTCCGAGAAGTCGAAGGTCGCGAACACCATGCCCGCCGCTGCCGAGGCGTGACCGATGGCCATGTGCCAGTCCGGGAACAGGCGGCGATCGGCCGCGCCGTGTTCGACGACCTGGAGGTCCTTGTGGCGAGGATCCCCGGAAATGCGGTCGTAGAGCGCGGTGATCGACGCGGCCGGCCCCTCGATGACCTGGGCGAACCACGTCCGCGCACAGATCAGGAAGCCGGTGACGTTCATGTCGGCGTTGCGGGGTACGGCCACCTGCTCGATGGCCGAGAAGGCGGGATTGAATCCGTCGGCATCGCAGGGAAGCTCGTGGCGGCTGAAATAGGTCAGCCGCACGAGGTCGTTCGTGTCATTCATGCGGTTCGGCCGGCCTTCGTGTGTGGAAGCGCCGGCATCATGACCAAGGACTGTCACATGCCAAGTGTCATTTGACATGTTTCACAGGCTATAACGCAGCTGTGTTCTAGCGCGTGCCCCTGGGGGTGGACTGCCGACGCAACCAGGCGAGGCCATCCGACAGCCAGGCGGCGTCCATCTCGTGCCCGGACGGATGGGTGCAGAAGGCGAGGCTTCCTCCGGGGCTGCAGCCGTTCCACTGGGTGCAGGTGAGTTCACCGGCTTTACTCTCCTGTGGCACCGGGGAGCATGCATTGGTCACGAGCGCCGTTGCGAGACTGGCGCGGATGTCGCCCTGCCGGGCTCCCGCCGAGACGATCCGGCCCGCGAGCGGTACGGTCCTGTCGTCCAGTCCATGGACATGACGGATCGCCACCGGGCCGCCCCGACAGGGGCCGACGGGCACCGGATCCCAGAAGGCGCCGGCCACGGGCAGGAAGCCGGTGAAGCGACCCGGCCTGTTGCAGGCGAGGGTCCAGGTGAGGAACCCGCCTGCCGAAAAGCCGCCGGCCACCACCATGGCGGGGTCGACCGGCAGCCGCGCCATGACGTCGTCGACCACTGCCGTCGCGAAGGCGAGATCGTCGCGCGGACGCGGACCTCCGGGGCGGATGTGCCAGCGGCGGTCGAGACCGGCCGGCACGGCGAGGATCAACCGCTCACGCTCGACCAGCGCCGCCATGTCCGGACGGCGGATCACATCGCCGGGCGTGTCGCCGAAACCGTGGAAGAAGACCAGCAGAGGCAGGGGGCTCCTGCGATCCCAATCGGTCGGCAGCTGCAACGCGTAGGTGCCGTTCCCAACGGTACAGGGCGCGGTCGGCGGGCAGTCGAGTGCCCGCGCGGGGGTCAGCAGGGCGGCCAGGGCGAGGGCTGGTGCGACGCGGCGCAAGGGAAGGGGAATCCTCAGGTTCACCCCAGTTTCGACCAGCACGACCGTCGGCGAAAGGCCCGCGGGCTCACGCTTGCTTGAAGGACGGGCAGCCGGCGCGTCGGAGAGACCGGCCGCCGGCTTCGCCGCTACAGGACGAGAGCTCCGGGTGCATCGGCGTCCATGGGCCATTTCGGCCGCTGGATGCGCGTGTAGGCGTGCTTCTCGTAGCGCTGGGTCGAGGGGCCCTGGGTCTCCGAATAGAAGACCTGAGAGGCGATCGGGCCATAGGCGGCCATGAAGTGCTGGGCCGATTTGAGTACCAGAAGGCTGAAGGAGGCGGGGTTCAGCCCAAGCGCCGTGAAGAGTTCCCGTCCGAGCGCCTGGCACCGGTTGGTGTTCATGATGACGGTGACGCCGCCGATGCGCACCGCCGCGAGGTCGCCAACCGGCGCCTTGGCCTCGCCGAAGCTCTGGTGGCAGTCCTTCGCCACTGCCAGCACCTCGCAGTCGGCATCGACCGGATCGCCGGAGAGTTCGGAGGTCTTTCCGCCGATCCTCAGCCGCAGGCGGCCACCGGGGCCGACCGCGTGGCAGAATGAGACCGCCATCGGATCCCAGATCGGCGCCACGGCGGCATTGTCGATCCCGCGGTCGAGGAGCGCGCGCAGCGACAGGGTGTTGTCGGAGGCCGAACCGCCGCCGGCATTGTCGGCGGGCTCGGCGATGATGGCCGGGCCCTTGGCCGTGTCGGAGGCGAGGGCCTGGTCGAGAGCGTCGACGAAGTCGAGATTGGGCGGTGCCGTCCTGCCGCGCAGGGCGACGATCTCCTCGCCGAGCTGCGTCGCCAGCGCGTCGCCCTTGGCCTTGGCGTTGTCGGTATAGACCAGCACGCGCGAGCCCATCTCCGGCACATCGGCATGGGGGAAGCCGTGGACGAAGGAGACGGAGAGCACGCCGTCGCGGCCCTCGAAGCTCTTCTGGCGCGCGACGAAGGAGGTGTTGGGCTCCGAGGTGGTCGGATAGAAGGCGATCATGCCGCAGTCGTACAGCGAGGCGACCGGCCGGATTTCCTTGCGGATCGTCTTCAGCACGAGCGTCAGCAGTTCCTCGGCGCGCGGCAGGATGTCGACGTGGGGATATTCCTTGAAGCAGATGATGATGTCGGCGAGCCCGACGCGCTTCAGCGTCATGTGGTTGTGCGGGTCGAGCTCGACGCCGATGACGCAACTCGGGCCGACGATCGCCCTGACGCGCTCCAGCATGTCGCCCTCGCAGTCGTCATAGCCGTCGGCGACCATGGCGCCGTGCATGCCGAGGAGGACGCCGTCGACCGGCATCGCCGCCTTCAGCTGGCCGAGGATCTCCTCGCGCATGGTCTCGTAGGCGACCTTCGTCGTGGGCCCGGCCGGCTGGGCGAAGAAGCAGGAACCCTCGACGAGGGTGAAGCCCTCCTGGGCCGCGCGGCGGCGGGCGACGAAGAGCGGCGCGGTGCAGAGCGTCGGCTGTTCGGTCGGGTGCTCGCCGGGACGGAAGGCGACACAGGTGAGATAGTTCTCCATCGCCGTGGGAATGGGGGAGAAGGTGTTCGTCTCCGTGGCGATGCTCGCGGTGAAGATGCGCATGTCAGGGTCCCGTTCGTCGTCCTGCCCAACTTTCGATCTTGACCATTCCATGGGCTCATTGCCTTTTCCAGCGAGGGCAGGGGCGTGCAGGCCATCCGCCCGGCGCATGGCTGGAGGCGGGACGTGACGCAGCAGACGATCGGCGTGGTGGGGCTCGGCCGCATGGGCCTCGGCATGGCGGCCAATCTGGCGGCCAAGGGGTTCCGAACCCTCGGCGTCGATCCGTCGCCGGAGCGATGCGGCCTTGCCGTGCGTGCCGGCGTGACCGTCGTTGCGACGCCGGCTGAGCTCTTCGCAGCGAGCAACGTCGTCATCGCCTCGTTGCCGACGGCCGATCACGTCGTCGAGGTGGTCGAAGGCGAGGGCGGGTTCCTTGCCAAGGCCCCGGCCGGCGCCGTCTTCGTCGACACCTCGACCTCGGAGGCCTCGGTGTCGCGCCGGCTCGCAGCGGCCGCCGCCGACAAGGGCCTCGGCTTTCTCGATGCACCGGTCTCCGGCGGTCCGGCCGGGGCGGAAGCCGGTACGCTGACCATGATGATCGGCGGCGATGCGGCGCATCTCGCCATCGCGACGCCGGCACTCGAGGCGATCAGCGCCAAGCGGTTGCATGTCGGGGCCTCCGGCGCGGGGAATGTCGCCAAGCTCGTCAACAACCTCCTCGTCGGTGCGCACCTGCTCACCGTCTCGGAGGCAGTGCGCCTGTCTGAGGCGGCCGGCGTTCCCGCCGCCGACGTGCTGGCGGTGGTCAATGCCGCCTCCGGCCGCTCGGCGGTTTCCGAGGTGAACTATCCGCGCTGGGTGCTGAACGGCGCCTTCGATTCCGGCTTCACCATGGGGCTGATGCGCAAGGACGTGCGTCTGGCGGCGGCGCTGATGGCCGAGGTCGGCGCAAACCTGCCTGTCAGCGATCTCGTGGCCCGGATCTGGGCCGACAGCGCCGGGCGCCTCGCCGACGGCGAGGACTTCAACCGCATCGTTCAGGACGAGCCGAAAGCATGACCGCACACCATCGCCCCGACACGGCCACCCGCGTCGCGATCCTCTACGCCTCGCTGGTTCCCGGCGGCGTCATCGGCAGCCGCATCGCCGGCGAGACGCTGGCGGGGGCCGGAGAGACGATCACCCTCGTCGACCCGGTGACGGGAACGCCCTTCGCCAGCTATCGCGACGGCGGCGAGGCGGCGGCGAACCAGGCACTTTCCGCCACGACGGAGGCCTTCGCCGCCTGGATGGCGATGCCGGCCCCGGCGCGCGGCCGCATCATCTGGGCGATCGGGCAGGGCGTACGGGCGAAGGCCGCCGCCCTCGCGGAACTCGAGACGCTCGCCTCCGGCAAGCCGATCCGCGACACGCGCGTCGAGGTCGCCAAGGTCGCCGAGATGTTCGAGTACTATGCCGGCTGGGCGGACAAGCTCCACGGCGACGTCATTCCCGTGCCGACCTCGCACTTCAACTATGTCCGCCGCGAGCCTTTCGGCGCCGTGGTGCAGATCACGCCGTGGAACGCGCCGATCTTCACCGCCGGCTGGCAGATCGCCCCGGCGATCGCCGCCGGCAACGCGGTCGTGCTGAAGCCGTCCGAGCTGACGCCCTTCACCTCGCTGGCGCTCGCGGTCATCTGCGAGGAGGCGGGCGTGCCGAAGGGCCTCGTCAACGTTCTCGCCGGCTATGGCGCGACCACGGGCGCTGCCGCCGTGTCGCATCCGCTGACGCGGCTCGTGGTCTTTGTCGGATCGAAGGAGACGGGATCGCGGATCGCGCAGGCGGCGGCGAAGCGCGTCGTGCCGACCCTGCTCGAACTCGGCGGCAAGTCGGCCAACATCGTCTTCCCCGATGCCGACCTCGACCGGGCCGTGCTCGGCGCCCAGGCGGCGATCTTCTCCGGCGCCGGCCAGTCCTGCGTCGCCGGTTCGCGCCTGCTGGTGCACCGGTCGATCCATGCCGACTTTGTCGAGCGGCTCGCCAAGGCCGCGCCGCGCATCCCGGTGGGCGATCCCATGGACGAGGCGACGCAGATCGGCCCCATCGTTCATGGCGGGCAGTGGGCGAAGATCGACCAGATGGTGAAGGCCGGCATCGGCGAGGGCGCATCCGTCGCCGCGGGCGGCGGAAGGCCGGAGGGTCGCGACGACGGTTTCTTCTACGCGCCGACGGTGCTGGACCGCGTCACGCCGGCGACGGTGATCGCCCGCGAGGAGGTCTTTGGAATTGTCGTGGCGGTGACGCCCTTCGACTGCGAGGAGGCGGCCGTCGCCATCGCCAACGCCACCGACTACGGCCTCGCGGGCGCGGTCTGGACCCGCGACGTCGGCCGCGCCCATCGCATGGCCGCCAAGGTCCGCGCCGGCACCTTCTGGGTGAATTCCTACAAGACGATCAACGTCATGAGCCCCTTCGGCGGCTTCGGCCAGTCAGGCTATGGCCGCTCGTCGGGGATCGAGGCGCTCCACGCCTATACGACGACCAAGAGCGTCTGGGTCGAGACCGCAGAGGCTCCGGCCGTCGGCTTCGGCTATGCGGGGTGAGGGGAGCGATCAGCTCTCCTTGAAGCCGTAGTCGGGGATGCCCTGCTCGTTGCCGTAGTACTTGAAGGGCAGGAACTTGCCGGACATGGTGATCTTGACGCGGTCGCCCTTGGGGTTCGGCTCGCGCTCGAACTCCATGTTGAAGTCGATGGCGGACATGATGCCGTCGCCGAACTCCTCCTCGATCAGCGCCTTCCAGGCCGGGCCGTTGACCATCACCATCTCGTAGAAGCGGTAGATCAGCGGGTCGGTCGGCGGCATCGGCGTACCGGTGCCGCGATAGGGCACCTCGTTGAGCAGGCGCTTCGGCGGCGGTCAGGCCGAACAGCGCGGCGGCCTTCTTCGCCAGCGGCTTCACCAGCTTGTGCTGTCCGAGCAGCGCGCCGATGATCAGCACCGGCGACATGCCGCCGATCTCGTCGGTGATGTGCTTCCAGGTCCAGCCCTTCTCGCGCTTGATGTCGAGGATCTTTTCCGTGAGCTCTTCGCGGATCATGTCCGTCTCCTTGGGGATTGTTGTGGTGGCGTGAGGATCAGCCCGCCCGCGCCAGCGGCGGCGGGGCCGTGTCGGGCGCGCCCAGCGTGACGACGGGCGGCGAGCGGCGGTTCCAGACCTTGCCGGGCTCGGCCAGCTCGGCTGCGAAGCTCTTCGAGCGCGTGACAAGGAAATCGATGATGTGGTTGCGCACCGGATAGTAGGCGGGGTGCTTGTGCACCTCGTTGCGGGCGCGGTTGGCGGGCAGCGGATTGGCGACGATCTCGGCGATGCGTGCGTCCGGACCGTTGGTCATCAGAACGATCTTGTCGGCGAGGTAGATCGCCTCGTCGACGTCATGGGTGATCATGAAGACGGTCTGCCCGGTGTTGCGGCAGATGCCGCGCACCTCGTCCTGCAGCGTACCGCGGGTGAGGGCGTCGAGGGCCGAGAAGGGTTCGTCCATCAGCATGATCTTCGGCTCGATGGAGAGTGCCCGCGCGATGCCGACGCGCTGCTTCATGCCGCCCGAGAGCTGGGCGGGCTTCTTCATCTCGGCGCCGGCAAGCCCCACGGTGGCGATGGCCTTGCGGGCGTGCTCCTCGACCTTGGCCTTCGGCCAGTCCCGCCACTTCGACGAGACGGCATAGGCGACGTTGCCGAGCACGGTGCGCCAGGGCAGCAGGCCATGGCTCTGGAAGATGACGGCGCGGTCGAGGCTCGGGCCTTCGATCGCCTTGCCGTCGATGATGACCGCACCCTCGCTCGGCTCATCGAGACCGGCGAGGATGTTGAGCACGGTGGTCTTGCCGCAGCCGGAATGGCCGATGACGCAGACGAACTCGCCGCGTTCCATCGAGAACCAGAGGTCCTCGAAGATGGTGGTGCGGCCGCCCTCGGGGGCGGGAAAGCGACGGGCGATGCCCTCGATGGAGATGTAGGAGCCGGCCACGCAGCATCACTCCGGATAGGTCACGAGGCGGGTGAGGCGGGCGAGGATCTGGTCCAGCGCCATGCCGACGAGGCCGATCAGGAGGATCGCCGTGATGATGTCGGTCAGGGACAGGTTGTTCCACTGGTTCCAGACGAAATAGCCGATGCCGGTGCCACCCACGAGCATCTCGGCCGCGACGATGACGAGCCAGGCGATGCCGACCGAGATGCGCATGCCGGTGAGGATGGTGGGCGCCGCTGCCGGCAGGATCACCGTGAAGGCCATGCGGGCCGGTCCGACCTCGAGGGTCCGTGCGACGTTCAGCCAGTCCTTGCGCACGCTGGCGACGCCGAAGGCCGTGTTGATCAGCATCGGCCAGAGCGAGCAGATGAAGATCACGAAGATCGAGGAGAGCGAGGAATCCTTGATGGTGTAGAGGGCGAGAGGCATCCAGGCGAGCGGCGAGATCGGCTTCATCACCTGGATGAAGGGATCGAGGGCTCGGTACACGACCGGCGACATGCCGATGAGAAAGCCGAGCGGTACGGCGACGAGCACGGCGATGCCGAACCCTATGAGCACGCGGGCGAGCGAATAGGCCAGCTGGATGCCGATGCCCATGTCGTTGGTGCCGCGCACGTAGAACGGGTCGGAGAGGTGCTTCCAGATGGTCCGGCCCACCTCGATCGGCCCGGGCATGGGCGTCTGCCCGCCGGTGGCGGCAGCCGCGCCGACGAGCTTGGCATATTCCGGATCGACCGCCTGTCCGCCACCGCCACCGGTCCTCACAGCCACATGCCAGGCGACAAGGAATACGGTGAGGATGAGCAGCGACAGGACCAACGCCCGGACGCCGATGGAGCGGGTCATCGGCTCAGGTCCGCTTGATGGCGAAGGAGGCGATGTACTCCTCGGGCTTGGCGGGATCGAAGGTCTTGCCCATCACCGCGAAGGTCTTGGTCGAGGTGGCCGGCGGGGTGAGCCCCAGTTCCTTCATCATCGACGCCGCGTCGGTGGCGAGGAACACCTGGCGGGTGATGCCGGCATAGTCGACGTCGCCCTTGATCTGCCCCCAGCGCTTCATCTGGCTCATGATCCAGACGGCGAAGCTCTCCCACGGGAAGGGATCGAACTGGACGCGGTTCGGATCGCGCTTCACCTGGCCGAGCCCGTCGGCATAGGTGCCGGTGAGGATCTGCTCGAGCACCGTCACCGGCTGGTTGAGGTAGTTGGGCGCCGCGATGGCCGTGGCGATCTCCTTGCGGTTCTCGGCCTTCTGGGCGTGGGCGGTGGCGTCGATGATCGCCTTCAGCAGGGCCTTGTAGGTGTTCGGCAGGGTGGTGACGAACTCGCGGCTCGCCGCGAAGGCGCAGCAGGGATGGCCGTCCCACATCTCCTTGGAGAGCATGTGGATGAAGCCGACGCCGTCGAAGACTGCGCGCTGGTTGACCGGATCGGGCGCGAGGAAGCCGTCGATGTTGTCGGCGCGGAGGTTGGCGACCATCTCCGGCGGCGGCACCGAGCGGATCTGCACGTCGGTGTCGGGGTCGATGCCGTGCTCCGCGAGGTAGTAGCGCAGCAGGTAGTTGTGCATCGAGTAGTCGAAGGGCACGGCGAAGCGGAAGCCCTTCCAGTCCTTCGGATCGCGCTTGTCCTTGTGCTTGTTGGCCAGCGTGATGGCCTGGCCGTTGATGTTCTCGATGGCCGAGACCGAGTAGGGGATGGGATTGGAGCCCGCGCCCATGGTGATGGCGATCGGCATCGGCGCCAGCATGTGGGCGGCGTCGTATTCCTTGTTGAGGGTCTTGTCGCGGATGACCGCCCAGCCCGCCGTGCGGACCACCTCCACATTGAGGCCGTGCTTCGAGTAGAAGCCGAGCGGATGCGCCATGATGATGGGCGTGGCGCAGGTGATGGGGATGAAGCCGACCTTCAGGTCCTTCTTCTCGATCGGCCCACCCTGGGCCAGCGCTTCTGTCGCCGCGCCGATGGGGAAGAAGGTGGAGATCGCCGCCGCCGCTGTCGTCGCTCCGACCGCCTTCAGGAAGGCGCGCCGCTGGTGGTCGTTCGGAAAGAGGGCCCGCATCACCGCCTGTTCGACGACGCGCCGGTAGCGGCTCTCCTCGCCGGCATCGACCGTCGCGACGGCCTCGGCACGGATGGCATTCTCATGCTCGGCATCCGAGGCGTGGCGGCCGCAGACGCAGCCCTTGAGAAAGCGCTTGGCGGCATTGAAGGGGTTGTCGAACAGGGCCATGGAGTCATCCTTCCGGCTGTTTCGCCCTTTCGTTTCAAGTGTCGTGCCAGCCGAGAGGTCCTGATTGTATACGAGCAAAGCCATTGAATTTGCTTGATAAAATCTGTCCTACGGCCTGCCTGAAACAAGCCATTGCACAATAAACAGGCGGGTGCGAATGGCCGTGCGGCTCTATTGGGCGGGTCTGCCGCGATCCAGGGCAACCGATCCGCGGTGGCTTGCGCCCGCGCATGGCAGCCCTCCCGGCCAAAGGGCGCGGGCCGCGCCTCTTGACGAGCGAACGTTCCAGCGTGTTGTTCGCTGAATGACCTCGACAGCACCCTCGACACCGCCAGACGTGCTCGCGATCGCAGCCACGGGCGCCCGCTTTCTCGCCAATCCGGGCCTCGACCGCCACAAGTCCTACGGGCCCGAGGAGCGGGCCATCCTCTCGCTCTCAGGAGCCCGGGCCGCCCATGCGACGATCTCAGCATGGGAGGGCTACAGTCCGACGCCGCTCCTTTCGCTCGATGCCATGGCCGCAGAGGCCGGCGTCGCCTCCGTTCTGTACAAGCACGAGGGTCGCCGCTTCGCGCTGAAGAGCTTCAAGGCGCTGGGCGGCGCCTATGCGGTCGAACGCCTGGTGGCCGAGCGCGGATCGGCAGCGGGACTGACGGTGACCTGCGCCACCGACGGCAATCATGGCCGCGCCGTCGCCTGGGGCGCCAAGCGCCTCGGCGTCAAGGCGATCATCTATGTCCACGAGACGGTGAGCCAGGGCCGTGCCGATGCCATCGCGGCGTTCGGCGCGGAGGTGCGGCGCGTTCCCGGCAACTATGACGATGCGGTGCGTGCGTCGGCCGAGGCTGCTGCCGCCAATGGCTGGACCATCGTTTCCGACACGTCCTGGCCGGGCTACGACCTGATCCCGCGTGACGTCATGCAGGGCTATGCCGTTCTCGCCCTTGAAGCGGAGGGGCAGGGCGCCCGCCCGACCCATGTCTTCGTGCAGGGCGGGGTCGGCGGCCTCGCTGCGGGCGTGCTGTCCTGGTACTGGGAGACGCAAGGGGCGGATCGCCCCGTGGTGGTCGTCGTCGAGCCTGACAAGGCCGACTGCCTCTTCGCCAGCGCCGTTGCGGGCCGCTGGACGACGGTTGGCGGCGACCTCGACACCATCATGGCCGGCCTTGCCTGCGGCGAGCCCTCGGAACTCGCCTGGTCGCTGCTGGCGCCCGGCGCCGACGCCTTCGTGTCCATGCCCGACGAACGCGCCGCCGAGACCATGCGCGCCCTCGCCGACCTCGGTATCGCCGCGGGCGAATCCGGCGTCGCGGGCCTCGCCGGTTTCCGCGCCGTGGCCGGCGACGCGCGAGTCAGGACCGCCCTCGGGCTCGATGCCGCATCGCGCATCCTGTGCATCGGCACGGAAGGCGCCACGGATCCCGAGATCTACCGGGCCATCGTCGGGCGGGATGCCGCCGAGGTCGAGAAGGAGGCCGCATGAGCCGCATCGTCACCGTCGGCGCCGCGCAGATGGGCGCCATCCAGCGGGCCCACTCGCGGCGCGAGGTCGTCGCCCGCATGGTCGAGCTGATGAGGGAAGCCGCCTCCCACCGCTGCGACCTCGTCGTCTTCCCCGAGCTGACGCTGACCACCTTCTTCCCGCGCTGGTGGATGGAGGACCAGGCCGAGATCGACAGCTTCTACGAGCGCGAGATGCCGTCCAACGAGACGGCGCCGCTGTTCAACGAGGCGTCGCGGCTCGGCATCGGCTTTTCCCTCGGCTATGCGGAACTGACGCCGGAAGGACGCCACTACAACACCGCGATCCTCGTGAACAAGTCCGCGCAGATCGTTGGCAAGTATCGCAAAATCCATCTTCCGGGCCACGCTGGCCACGAGCCCTGGCGCGCCTTCCAGCACCTCGAGAAGCGCTATTTCGAGGTGGGCGACCTCGGTCCTGGGGCGTGTGGAGCGCGCTCGGCGGCAACATGGGCATGATGATCTGCAACGACCGGCGCTGGCCCGAGAGCTACCGGATGATGGGCCTGCAGTCGGTGGAGATGATCCTGCTCGGCTACAACACGCCGCGGCACAATCCGCCCGCGCCGGACCATGACCGCCTCTCCGAGTTCCACAACCAGCTCGTCATGCAGGCGGGCGCCTACCAGAACGGAACCTGGGTGGTGGGCGTCGCCAAATGCGGCGTCGAGGAGGGCTGCGAGATGATCGGCGGCTCGCTCGATCATCGCACCGACCGGCGAGGTCATCGGCCAGGCGCTGACCCAGGAGGACGAGCTCATCGTCGCCCGCTGCGACCTCGACCTGACGAAGAGCTACAAGGCGACGACGTTCAACTTCGACATGCACCGCCAGCCGGACCAGTACCGGCGGATCGTCGAGCAGCGCGGAGCGGTCCCGCCGCAGGGGTGAGCGCTATTCCGCCGCCTGCTGGGCGTCGGCCTCCCAGCCCAGCAGCTTGCCGGGGTTCATCAGGCCATAGGGGTCGGCCTGCCGCTTGAACTCCGGCTGCGGCGCGTCGACCCGCTTCCAGCCGACATTGTTCAGCACGAAGGTATGGGCGTTGGACGGCTGGACACCGCCCTCCGCCGCGCGCGCCATGATCTCGTCGAGGCGCTCGGGCGTTGTGAACTTCACCAAGGGCAGGGAGGAGGTGAAGACCTTTCCCTCGCGGCGCTGGAACTCCAGGTGGAAGATGACGTCGTCGGGGAACTCCTTCGCCGCCCATTCGACCAGGGCGAGATTGTTCGGCGGCGGGAAGCGCAGCTGCAGATAGGTGATGGAGGGATCCATCCTCAGGGCATGCAGCGTCGTGTGGTTCCAGGTGTATTCGTAGAGGGGGCCGGGGCCGCCGCGGCCCTTGTGCGTGCCGAAGGCGATGGCCTTGGCCTCCTCGGCGCCCCGCCGGAAGGTGACCTCGCCCTTGTGGTCGGCGATCAGCAGCTCGAGCGTGTCGGCCTGCGGCTCCGAGACCATGAGGATGGCGAAGGCCCGGCCCTCCGGCAGGTAGGGCTGCAGACGCTTGAGATAGGGACCGACCCGCGGGTCGTGGATGGAGACGAGCTTCTTGGCGATGCCGTCGCATTCCATGAAGGCCTGGCCGAAGCGGGCCGCTGCCATGAGGTTGTCGAACGACACGATGCGTTCGGCCCAGTCGTGGGCAGGGGCGGTGGGCAGCTCCACCTCGGTGATGATTCCATTGACGCCATAGGCGTGCATGACCTTCAGGATCTCGCGGCCACGCAACTCGATCAGCCGCGGCTCCTCCTCGACGGTCATCACCTCCAGCGGCCGTGACGGCTCCGAGATTGTCGATCTGGCCCCAGGTGCAGGAGCCGATGCCGCCGGCGCCGCCGGCGACGAAGCCGCCGATGGTGGCCTGCGCCCGCGTGGTGGGGTGAAAGCGCAACTCCTGACCGTGGGCGTCGAGCTGCTTGTCCATCTCCAGCATGTTGGCGCCGGCCTCGAAGCGGCAGCCCCCGTTCTTCGCAAAGACCATGCGGTTGACGTGACGCATGTCCACCACGAGGCCGCCGGAGAGCGGCACGGCCTGCCCGTAATTGCCGGTGCCGCCGCCGCGGATCACCAGGGGCACGCGATGGCGGGCGCAGGCGGCGGCGATGCGGCGCAGCTCGTCCTTGTTCGCGGGGGTCGCGACCAGTTCGGCCACCTTGCCCTCCAGTTCCGGTTTCAGCACCGGCGAGAACCAGAAGAAGTCGCGGCTCGCCATGCGGAGCGAGGCGGCGTCGTCGGCGAGCGCGATGCCGGAGAGGTCGGAGCGGAGGCGGTCGATGGCGGTCATGGCGCTACCCGTTGGAAGGTCTGTCCCACAGTGGCAAATTCACGGCCAGAGCACCATTGCGTCCAACGCCTCGTACCGCTGACCAGACAGCTGCCTCCGCGCCCACGCGACTGGCAATCCGCTCAAAAAATGTGCACGCTCGGTCCGTCGATCCCGCTTTTCCGTAGGATAATTCGGGCACGCCCGTTGCTCTGACTGTCCACATGGATTTCATGGGCCGGAGAGGCCCGCTACAGGAGAGGTCGCCATGTCCGTCACGTCCCCCGCCCACCGCATCACCCGCCGCCGTGCGCTGGCGCTCGGTGCCGGCGTTTCCGCCGCCTATCTCATGCGGTCCGATCTCGTCACGGCCCAGGGTCTCGACAAGGTGTCCTATCAGACCAACTGGCGCGCCCAGGCCGAGCATGGCGGCTTCTACCAGGCGGTCGCGGCCGGCATCTACAAGAAGTACGGCATCGAGTGCCGACCTCCGCATGGGCGGCCCGCAGATCAGCAACCCCTCGCAGCTGCTGCTCGGCGGCCGCGTCGACATGATCATGTCGAACTGCCTTCGAGGCCATCCGAACTACGCGCAGGGAGAACCTGCCCTTCCTCTGCATCGGCGTCGATCTTCCAGAAGGACCCGCAGGTCATCATCTGCCACCCGGGCGTCGGCAATGACAGCTTCGCCGCAGCTGAAGGGCAAGACAATCCTGGTCGGCGCCGGCGGCCGCACCTCGTTCTGGCCCTATCTCAAGGCCACGTATCGGCTTCACCGACGAGCAGATGCGCCCCTACACCTTCAATCATCGCGCCGTTCCTTGCCGACAAGAACATCTGGCGCAGCAGGGCTTCCTGTCCTCCGAGCCCTTCGCCATCGAGCAGCAGGCCGGCGTCGAAGCCGCTGGTCCACGCTGATCGCCGATGCCGGCTTCGCCAACTACAACACCACCTTGGCAACATCTCGCGGAAGATGGTCGAGCGAGACGCACCGACGTGGTGCAGCGCTTCGTCACCGCCTCGCTCGAGGGCTGGGCTCGAGTATCATGCAAGGGCGGACCTGCCAGTCGCCGAGGCCGCCAATGCGCTGATCATGCAGCGACAATCCGGACATGGACCAGACGACAAGATCGCCTATGCGGTCAAGGTCATGAACGAAGAACGGCATCGTCACCTCGGGTGACGCGTTGACGCTCGGCATCGGCGCCATGACCGACGCGCGCTGGGCCCGACGTTCTACGCCTCAGATGCGCCGACGCCGGCGTACTGCCCGGCCAGGCGTCGACCACGAGGAAGGCCTACGTCGCTGCGAGTTCGTCAACAAGGGCGTGGGCAAGGCCTGAGGTGAGCCGTGGCGCTGAGCGCCGTCGAGCCGGCGTTCGATCGACGTCGCGCGCCCAGCCAGCTGCGTCGCCATGCGCGTGACGTCGTCCAAGCAGCTTCGCCAACGGCACGCATCGCCGTCACCGTGACGTCGATCTCGACCTCGGCGGCCGGCGAGTTCGTCGAGCCTGCTCGGGCCGTCGGGCTGCGGCAAGTCGACCCTGCTGCGCCTGATCGCCGGCCTCGGCGAGCCAAGCGCCGGTCGCGATCGACTGGCCGGCACGATGAGCCACGATGCCTGGCGGCGACCGGCGCGCAGATGCTCGGCTTCGTCTTCCAGGAGCCGACGCTGATGCCCTGGGCGACGGCCGAGCGACAACGTCATGCTGCCGCTCGATCTCGTCAAGCACGTTCCTGCGAAGCGAGGCCGCTGCGCGTGCCGCTGCCGACGCTCGAGCGCCTGTCGGACTCAAGGGCTCCTTCCGCCGGGCGCTATCCGCGCGAGCTGTCCGGCGGCATGAAGATGCGGGTGTCGATCGCCCGCGCGCTGGTCACCCAGCCCCGAAGATCCTGCTGATGGACGAGCCGTTCGCGGCCCTCGACGAAATCACGCGCCAGAAGCTGAACGACGACCTGCTGCGCCTTGTGGGCGCGCGAGCCGCTTCACCGCCGTGCTGTTCGTCACCCATTCGGTGTTCGAATCGGTCTACCTCTCGCAACGCATCGTCGTGATGGCGGCGCGCCCCGGCCGCGTCATGGCCGACGTCCGCGGTCGAGGCCGCCGTATCCCGCGCGACGACATCGTTCCGCACGTCCGCCGGACTATGCCCGCTGGCCTGCCGTGATCGCCTCGGAGCAAGCTCAAGGAGGCCATTTCGCGTCATGACCGACGCGACGCTTCCCACCGACACCGTCCCGCATGACGGCACCGATGCCGCCGCTCTTGCCCCGATCGTCCGCAAGAACGGCGACTGGTCCTGGGCATCTCGACCGTCACGACGTGGCCAGAAGCATTCTGGCGCCGCTCGTGCATCGGCCTGCTCGCGTCATCGGACGTCTGGGAGTTCGATCGTCTGGAGGATGGCCGATGCCGCTACTTCATCCTGCCCGGCCCGTGGCTGCATCGCTGGAGGCCCTGATCACCGACTGGGGGACGCTGTCGGCGTCGCTCTGGGTCACACTGTCGCATCACCGGCCTCGGCGCTGCTGGCCGCCGTCGTCGCTCGGCGTACGCTGCTCTCGATCCTGTTCACCCAGTCGAAGTGGCTGGAGATGTCGCTCTTCCCCTATGCCGTGATCCTGCAGGTGACGCCGGTCGTCGCCATCGCGCCGCTGATCATCATCTGGGTCGGCGACATCAACCTGTCGCTGCTGATCTGCGCCTGGATCGTCGCCTTCTTCCCGATCCTGTCGAACACCATCCTCGGCCTGAACTCGGCCGACCACAACCTGCGTCAACCTCTTCCAGCTCTACGGCGCCATCGCGCTGGCAGACGCTGCGCTACCTGCGCCTGCCGGCTGCCCTGCCCTATTTCCTGGGCGGACTGACGCATCTCAGGCGGCCTTGGCGCTGATCGGCGCCGTCGTCGCCGAGTTCGTCGCAGGGCTCGGGGGGCACGGCCTCGGGCCTTGCCTATCCGCATCCTCGAAGCTGGCTACCAGCTCAAGATCCCGCGCATGTTCGCCGCGCTGGTCATGATCTCGGTGCACCGGCATCGCCGATCTTCCTCGACGATCAGTCTGGGTCTCGCTACCTGCTGCTGCGCCGCTGGCACGAGAGCGCGCTGAAGCGGGAGAACTGAGGCTACACCCCCGCCATCGCGGCCTTCACCTTCGCGATGAAGCCGGCGCGCTTGTCCGCGCTGGCGACGTTGAGGTGGTAGAGGCCGAGGTAGCGTCGGCGCGCCTTCCAGCCGGTGAACCACC
Source organism: Phreatobacter sp. (assembly GCA_965284145.1). Classification (GTDB taxonomy): domain Bacteria; phylum Pseudomonadota; class Alphaproteobacteria; order Rhizobiales; family Phreatobacteraceae; genus Phreatobacter. The sequence goes on along the minus strand of CBDIRH010000002.1, from coordinate 982,470 downwards.
AGAGGTAGCGCATGACGATCTTGCGCGGCGGGTCGCCCATGTAGACCGCATACCAGAAGGGCCGGCCATAGGTGACGATGCCGGTGATGGAGCGGATGTGGCCGAGCAGGGGCTTCACCGCAGCCGGGTTCGAGATGTCGAAGCCGACGCCCGGCATGAACATGCGATCGAAGAAGCCCTTCAGCATGGCCGGCGGGCCGAAGCTCCAGGTCGGGAACTGAACGACCAGCGCCTCTGCCGCCCGCAGCCGGGCAATGAAGGGCTCCAGCCCCTGCTGGTTGCGGCTTTCGTCGTGATATCGCCGCCGCGCGTCCTCGGACAGGACCGGATCGAACCCCTCGGCATAGAGGTCGAGCAGGTCGACCTCGTGGCCGGCCGCCTTCAGGGCGGCAAGCGCCTCGGCGCGAATGGCCGCGTGAAAGCTCTCGGGGAGGGGGTGGCAGTAGAGATAGAGGACGCGCATGGGGTGGCCTGCGGATGAAGTGGTGCCTGCAACGGGCAAGTCCCGTGCCCGGGCCTACCGGACCGGCACATAGCTCTCCATCTTGCCGGGGTTGAGCAGGCCCATGGGGTCCACATCTGCCTTGAAGCCGAGCTGGTCGGCCTCGGCGCGCTTGTGGCGCGAGCCGCCCTCCAGGCCGAAGACATGCGGGTTGGCGACCATGACGCCATTGTCCTCGTGCAGGCGGATGATCTCGAAGAGACGATCCGGCGTCGAATAGCGCACGACCGGCAGCGCCGAGCAGGTCAGTTTTCCGCCGAAGCGGATGAATTCGAGGTGCGGCAGCACCTCGCCCTCGAACATGGCCGCCATCTGGTGGACGCTCTCGTCCAGCCGGTCGTGGGGATAGAGCAGCTGCAGATAGGTGACGGAGCGGTCGGTCTTCAGCCACTGCAGCGTCGTATGGTTCCACGCATATTCATAGAGCGGCGTTTCGGTCGGCTCCTCGCGTGACGGCTCGCGATAGGTGATGGTGCAGCGCCCGCCGAGGATCGCCTCGAAGCTCTCGAGGAAGGGCTCGGCGATCATGCAGATGAGGATGGCCTTGCCCTCCGGGCAGAACTCCTTCAACGCCGTGAAATGCCCCGGGATCGGCCAGGCGATGGGGGTGACGAGCTTCTTCACCACGCCATCGGCATGGGCGACCGCCTTGCCGGCCTCGAAGGCTTGCCTGAAGCTGTCGAAGGCGACGATCACGTCGATCCAGGGCCAGGCGGGAGCCGTGGGCATTTCGAGTTCGGTGATGATGCCCGTCGTTCCGTAGGCGCGGTTGACCTTCTGCGCCGCGTCCTGGCGGAGTTCGAGGATGCGCGGCTCTTCCTCGATGGTGACGATGCGCGCCGCGAGGATGTTGCCGGGTTCGCGCAGGCCCCCATAGGCAACCGAGCCGACGCCGCCCGAGCCGCCCGCGACGAAGCCGCCGATGGTGGCGGTCCGCTTGGTGGAAGGGTGCATGCGCAGTTCGTAGCCATTCGGCCGCGTTGCCTCGTCGAGAGCGAGGATGTTGGTGCCGGCCCGGACGCGCACGCTCCCCGGCTTCTGCCAGATGACGCCGGTGATGTCGGTCATGTCGAGCAGCACGCCGCCGGCGAGCGGCATGGCCTGGCCGTAGTTGCCTGTGCCGCCGGCGCGCACCGTCAGCGGGATCCTCAGTTTCGCGCAGGCGGCCGCCGTGCGGATCACGTCGGCCTCGTTCCTCGGCCTGACGATGATGTCGGCTGCGACATGCTTCAGTTGCTCGGCGAGGATCGGCGAATACCAGAAGAAGTCGCGCGAGCGCCGCCGCACGATCACCGGCTCCCGCTCGGTCGGAATATCGCCGATGAGCGCCTCGAGCGCTGCGATGTCGATGGGTGTCCGGGTGTCGGCTGGCTGGTGGGTCATGATGTCAGTTTGCCTTTCCACGTCATCATCGTGACCTGCCCGGAAAGGTGCAACGTCGCAGCGGCCGCCATATGCGGTATCCACGGCTTAAGACCAGCGCGCGGTCGTGATTAAAGAATTCCAAACGTTTTTACGCATAGTTTCTGTGCAACAATTGCGTGGAGACGCCCAGTGAAGATCAAGACGAGACTCTTCTCGATCGTCGGTGGCCTGACGGCCGCCTCCCTGATCGTGGGGGCGGTGGCAGCCTACGGATTCCAGCATTATCAGGCCGCCATTGAAGAGAATCAGCGCAACGCCCGGGTGACCCAGCTCGCCGAACAGGCGAACGGCCTGATCTACGCCGTCGTCATGGAGTCGCGCGGCATCTACATGTCGGCGGAGAAGGCGGCGCTGGAGCGTTTCGCGGCGAACCAGGACAAGGAACTCGCCAAGCTGCGGACCGTCGTCACCGAGTGGGCAGGGCTCGCCCGGCCCGAGGATGCCGCGGTGCGCGATCGCCTGCTCCAGCAGGCCGAAGCCTTCATTAGGCTGCGCAACGATCTGGCGCAGGCCGGCCGCACGCAGGGCAACGAGGCCGCCCGGGTGATCGGTGACAACGAGGCCAATCGCACGACCCGCCAGAAGCTCAATGCCGAAATGTCGGCGTTCGCCGCCAGCAATGCCCGCCGTGTCGAGGCTCTGGCGGACCGCATCGAGGTGATGAAGGACAGGCTCACCTGGTTGATCGGAGCCACCGTCAGCCTGGCCCTTCTCGCGGGCCTCCTGGCCTTCTGGACCATTCTGTCGGGCGTGACCCGTCCGCTCGGCCGACTCACCGGTGCCGTCGATGCCGTCGCCGAGGGCAGCACCGATGTCGAGGTCAGCGATACCGAGCGCAAGGACGAGATCGGCGGCCTGGCGCGCTCGGTGCTCGTGTTCCGCGACAATGTCCGCGAGGTCGAACGCCTGAAAGCCGGCGAAGCCGAGCGGGAAGCTGAGATGCGTGAGCAGCGGGCGCGGGAAATGGCAGCCCTCGCTGACGAGTTCTCCGGGACGGTGCAGTCAGTCGTCGCGACCGTCTCCCACTCCGCAGACGCCATTGTCGGCAACGCCTCCCGGGTCGGCGATGTCGCCCGCAACGTCACCCAACTCGGGCAGACAGTGGCTGCGACCTCGGCCAGCGCGACCCAGAGCGTCGAGAGCGCCGCAACTTCGGCGCAGGAGCTCGCGTCCTCGATCGGCGAGATCTCCAGCCGCACGGCCCAGGCCCAGCAGATCGCCGCCTCGGCGGTGGACCAGGCGACGCGCACCGGCGAGATCGTCGGAACGCTCGTCACCTCGACCCAGAAGATCGGCGACGTCGTCAATCTGATCAACGCCATCGCGGCGCAGACCAACCTGCTGGCCCTCAACGCCACCATCGAGGCGGCGCGCGCCGGCGAAGCTGGCAAGGGGTTCGCTGTCGTCGCCACCGAGGTGAAGAGCCTCGCCGCGCAGACGTCGAAGGCGACGGAGGAGATCGCCAGCCAGATCGGCGCCGTCCAGTCCGTCACAAGCGACGCGGTGACGGCGATCGAAGCGATCAACAAGACCATCGGCGAGATCAACTCGGTGTCGTTCTCCATCATGGCGGCCGTCGAGGAGCAGTCGGCGGTGACCAACGGCATCGCCGGTTCGGTGGCCGATGCCGCCCAGGGGACGCGGACGGTCGAGAACGACATCGACCGGGTGACACGGGCCGCGAGCGAGACCGACGAGGCTGCGAGCGCGATGACGAGGGCCGCTCGCGAACTGCAGGACGGATCGGCGAAGCTCGACGGAGCGGTTGCCGCGTTCCTCGGCCGCATCCGCGCCGCCTGAGCGCCTTCCCGCGGCCTGCTGCGGCGACAACCCACAAAAAAGCCCGGCCGCGAGGCCGGGCTTTTCGATTCAAGGCCGGGTACCGACGGTCAGGCGACCGCGAGCTTGCGGAACTTGTTCGAGCGCTTCGGGTGCCACCACTTGCCGGCGATGACCGTGCCCTCGGAGACGATCTTCCTGTCGCCGATCAGGTGCTCGCCCACGACGTCGACATAGTCGAACTTGCCCTCCTTGATGGAGATGATGGTGGCATCGCCCGCCGATCCCGGCTTCAGGCTGCCGAGTTCGGGACGCTTCAGCGCCATGGCCGCGTTGACGGTCGAGGCGGCGATGACGCGGTCGAGCGGCATGCCCATGCAGAGGAATTTCGATAGCGTCGTCACCTGGTCGAAGGCCGGCCCCTCGATGCAGAGCGTGTGGACGTCGGAGGAGATGACGTCCGGCTCGAAGCCGCCGGCGAGCATGGCGCGCGTCGTCTTGAACGAGAACGAGCCCTTGCCGTGGCCGATGTCGAAGATCACGCCCTTCTTGCGGGCGGCGATGACCTCGGGCTTCACGGCGCCCTGGGCCGTGCAGGGGGCGTTGGGGAAGGGGCGGAAGCAGTGGGTCAGCACGTCGCCCGGGCGCAGGCGGCCGATGACGTGCTCATAGGACGGCGGCGGATGGTCGATATGCGCCATCAGCGGCATGCCGACCTCGTTCGCCACCTGCAGCGCCATGTCGAGAGCCGCCTCGCCATTGGCGCCGGAGGAGTTGCGGCCGACACGCACCTTGATGCCGACGATGAGATCGCGGTTCTCGTCGGCAACCCTGGCGCAGTCGGTCGGGTTGAGATGGTCGAGTTCGCGGCTCTCGCCGACCATCACCCGCTTGTCGAAGCCGTAGATGCCGGCATGGCTGACATGGAGATAGGCGAGGATGCGGACCTGGCTCGGCTCGATGACATGCTTGCGGAAGCCCTTCCAGTTGCCCGGTCCGGCCGAGCCGGTGTCGATGGCGGTTGTGACGCCGGAGGTGCGGCAAAACTCCTCGGCGTCGATGCCGAGCGAGGTGCCGCCCCAGTAGACGTGGGTATGCAGGTCGATGAGGCCCGGCGTGACGATATAGCCGGAGACATCGCGGATCTCGGTCTTTGGTCCCGGCTTCAGGTCCTTGCCCACGGCCGCGACCTTGCCGCCGGTGAAGGCGACGTCGCGCACCCCGTCGATCTTCTGCGAGGGGTCGATCACGCGCCCGCCGCGCAGGATCAGGTCGTAGGTCATTCTGAAGGCTCCGCTTGCTGGAATGTCCGGACCGGTGCATTGCTCGGTCCTGTGCCGCGCGCACATTGCGCGCGAGAATGCGGCTTGCCAACAGCCGTGACATGACCTTTGCGGAGACCTCCCATGCCGGCCCGTTATTGGGGTGACCTGAAGACCACCGACTTCGACCGGCTCGATCCGGCGACAACGGTCGCGGTGCTGCCGCTGGCCGCCATCGAGCAGCACGGTCCGCACCTGCCGGTCTCCACGGACACCTCCATCATGCAGGGGATGATCGAGACGGCCTTTCCGCTCGTCGGCCCGACTGTGACGGCGCTGTTCCTGCCGATCGAGGCGGTCGCCAAGTCGAACGAGCACCTCCATTCCAAGGGCACGCTGACCCTGTCGGCCGAGACGGTCCTGAGGGGCTGGATCGAGATCGGCGAGAGCGTGAAGCGCGCCGGGATCGACAAGATCGTTCTCCTGACCTCGCACGGCGGCAATCTCGACCCCATGCGCGTGGTGGCGCGCGAACTGCGCATCCGTTTCCGCCAGCTTGCGGTGGTGACGAGCTGGACCGCCTTCGGCCGTCCGCCGGGCCTCTACGGCGAGCTCGACATCAAGCACGGCATCCACGGCGGCGACGTCGAGACCTCGCTCATGCTGCACTTCCGCCCGGAGCTCGTGGACATGGCGGAGGCCAAACTGTTCGAGCCGGTGATGGTGTCCATGGAGAAGGAGTTCACCTATCTCCGGCCGACGGTGAACCACGCCTTCGGCTGGATGGCTCAGGACATTCATCCGCATGGTGCAGCGGGTGACGCGTCGCTGGCCACGGCCGAAAAGGGCAGGGCGACGGCGGCCTGGCAGGCGGCGGAATTCGTCAAGCTGCTGGACGACATGGCGCGGTTCGACATCAAGCGCCTCTACAAGGCGACCTGACGGCCTCAGCCCACGAGATCGTCCGAATCGACGCGATGCAGGTCGAAGGCGAAGATCCGCGTGGCGGCCTCCGGCCGCTGGAAGGCGAGATCATAGGCCTTCCAGCGCACGTCGCGCATCTGCCCGGCATGGAACGTTGTCACCGCATGGCCGGCAATCGTGTCGTGCGACAGCAGCACGCCGCGCAGGATGCCCTCCATCCGGTCCGAGACGCGGCCAAACAGCTCGATGGCGTTCTGGCGGATCACCAGCTTGCGCTCGCGGATGTTGAGGAACTTCAGGAACGGCAGGTTGCAGTTGAGGATCGTCCCGTCGCGCGCGAGCACCAGCATGCAGCTGGTCGATTCCGCCACCAGCGTGTCGAGGCTGGAGCGCAGCGCCTGGATCATCGTGGCCTGCTTCGCCTCGCGCTCGCAGGGCCGGTATAGCCCGATCACCACGGGATGTCCGTGGATGCGGCGCAGGATGCAGACCGACTCGACCTCGCTCCCTGCATGGTCCAGATCGTCGAAGCGGAACCGGGTGGGGCCTGAATGCCCTTTGTCGATCGCCTCTTTCAGGTGTGAGCGGAAGGTCGCGGCGTCCGAGCCGTGGGCCTGACGCAACAGGTCCTCGAGGGTCGCCTTGATGACCAGCGCCCGGCCGGTCGCATCGACACGCTCCCAGCGAACCTGTTCGGTCTTGAGGTCGATGGACCAGCTGTTGATCCCCAGCCGCGCGAGCAACTCGCTGTGGCGGCGCTGGTGACTGTCGGCATCGGGCGCCAGGGGCGGTGCCGTAATGATGGGTGCGGCCATCGCCGCCGTCGCAAGCATCAGGGACATGACATTCCCTTTCGATGCACTGAGTGTCGCCGAAATCCATAAAACAATACGGAATGAAGACGGCCAATGAACACTGAATCATTGACCGCGGGCGGGGTGAACGAAACTTCATCCTGTCGTCGGGGGCGGGCGCCTCGGCGGCCGCGGCGTCTGGGTGGCGAGGCTCTTGACCTCCGGATGCGGGCGGCCGCGGACAGCGCAACAGCCACGATTTGAGCCTCGGCATCTCTCCCCTAGAGCGAGACCCTGCGCCTCACCCTGCGGGACGCTGGCGGCCATCCGGCCGTGCGGCCCTCTGCGCCTTTGCCGTCACCCGCCGACCGGCTTGACGTCGACGGCCACGGCGATGTCGTGGTCGCCCGCGGCGATGACGACGCCGCCGTTTGGCGCGACATCGACGAAGTCGCGACCGATGGCGAGAACGATATGGTCCTCGTCGACGATGAGCCCGTTGGTCGGGTCGAAACCCCACCAGCCGAGGGCAGGGCCGCACCAGACCGATACCCAGGCATGGGTCGCGTCGGCGCCCTCGAGGCGCTCCTGGCCGGCCGGCGGAATGGTCCGCAGGAAGCCGGAGACATAGGCGGCGGGCAGGCCGAGGCCCCTGAGCCCCGAGATCATGATGTGGGTGAAGTCCTGGCAGACGCCCTTGCGCATGGCGAAGGCCTTGGCCGCCGGCGTCGAGGTGTCGGTCTCGCCGGGTGCGTAGGCGAAGTCGGCCTGGATGCGGCGGGCGAGGTCATAGGCCGCCTCGATGATGGGCCGCCCGGGCGGGAACGACGCGCTGGCATAGGCGCGGATCGCCGGATCGCGCGGCACATAGGTCGAGGGAAAGAGGGCGTGGACCGGCGAGTGGGGCGACATGTCGGCGCTGGCGAAGGCCGTTTCCCGCACCCGCTCCCAGGGCGGATCCATGCCCGGCAGGGGACGGCTGGACCCGTTGACGGTGATGCGCGCGCTCATCTCGATGGTCAGCTCGCGGTGCGGTCGGTCGAGGTCGAGAAATATGCGGTGGTTGCCGAAGAAATCGGTGTCGTCGCGGCGCGCAGAGGGCTCCGGAGAAATCGTCAGGCGGCAGCTGTCGACGCTCTGGCCGGGGCGACTGACGGGCACGATGCGCAGCACATGCTGGGCGAAGACCACCGGCCGCGCATAGCGATAATCGGTCACCTGGCGGACGTCGTAGATCATCAGAACAGGTCGCTTGCGGCTGCGCCGACGGGCCGTGCGCCGTCGCGATGCGTGAAATAGCGTTCGGATATTTCGTCGGAGACGGCCGACAGGCGCTGCTCGATGGCGAGGATGTGTCGCGCGTCGAGGGTGTGGGCGTCGGCGGTCTGCAGGTCCACACGCGCCCGGGCGATGAGCTTCTCGGGCACGTTGAGGCGGCCGTCGGCGACGTGGTCGGGCAGGTGGGCGAGGTGATCGGCGATACGCTCGACCTGGAAGGCGACCGATCGCGGGTTGTTGGGGTCGAGGATGACGAGGTCGAGCACCGGCGCGCGCGCGGCGATCATCACGTAGCGGCGGCGATAGGTGATCTGGCTGTCGGCGAGGCCGAGAAGCAGGTCGAAGCCTGCGGTTGCGGCCTTCCCGTCGGCGAAGGTGCGGGCAAAGCGGCAGACGGCGAGGGCCCGCTCGATGCGCTTGCCGATCTTCATGAAGCGCCAGCCGATCAGCTGGTTCATGTTTTCCTGCGTCAGGCCGGAGAAGACCGCCGCGAGCCTCAGCCCGGCTTCGATCCGGTCGAACGGCGCGACCTCCGGCCGGTTCCCCTTTTCGGCAAGGTGAACCATGTCGTTGATCGTCTTCCAAGCGTCCGGCGAGAAGCGGTCGCGGATCACCGAGGCCGCGTTGAGCGCCGAGCGCGACAGCGACGGAAGTGCGCCGGCGGACGGGCCGTGCAGCGCCACCCCGGCCATGGCCTGGGGATCTCCGACGATCGGCTCCTTCGGCAGGGCCTCCCAGGTGATCAGCAGGTCGACGAGGCGCTTCACCACGTCGGTGGTCATGGTCTCCCCGCTGCCGACCTGATCGCCCATGGCCCGCAGCAGCCGCAGGGTCTGCTCCGCCCGCTCCATGTAGCGCGCCAGCCAGAACAGGTTGTCGGCAGCACGGCTCGGCAGGGAAGCCGTCGCCCGCCGGAGTTCGATCTTGTCCGGGGTCGGCAGCAGCGTCGTTTCCTCGACCGGGCCATCGGACAGCACGCAGACATCGGCCGAACTGCCGTCACGCTGCATGGTGACGGCGCGGGCGTCGATCCGGTCGCCGATGCGGCAGAGACCGCCGGGCATGACCTCCCAGCGGTCGCCCACACGGGTCAGGAAGAGGCGCAGGATGAAGGGGCGGGGTTCAAGATAGCCGTCGCGCCAGACCGGCATGGTCGAGAGCTTCACCGCCTCCTGGGCGACGAAGTCGGAGCCGCGGACCCTGATCTCCTCGGCGAGCCGCAGACGCTCGGCGGCGGAGAGCGCCGAGGCGAGCACCGGCCCCTCGGGCAGAAGACCGGAGATGGTCTGGCTGAAGGCCGGGGCGATGACGAAGGACTCAAGGTCGGCAATGACGGCGCCGCGTTCGATGGGCTGGCCGCACCACCAGGTCGCGACATGGGGGATGGCGAGGTCGCGGCCGAGGCGCGCCCTGGCGATCGTCGGCAGGAAGGCCAGGAGCGAGCGGCTCTCGGCGACACCGGAGCCGAGGGCATTGGCGAGCGTCACCTTGCCGGAGCGGATGGCGTGGACGAGGCCGGCGACGCCGAGCTGCGAGCGCGGGTTCAGCTCCAGCGGGTCGGCGAAATCGGCGTCGAGCCGCCGCCAGACCATTTCGAGCTTCTTCAGACCCGAAACGGTCCGCACATAGAGCGTGTCGTCGCGCACGGTGAGGTCGGCGCCCTCCGCCAGCAGGAAGCCGAGGTAGCGGGCGAGGAAGGCGTGTTCGAAATAGGTCTCGTTCAGCGGGCCGGGCGTAAGAACGGCGACGCGCGAGTCGGTGGCGGCCGCATGGCCCGAGAATTCCGCACGGAGCGACTGGAAGAAGCCTGCGAGGCGTTCGACCGGCAGCGAGCGGTAGATCTCCGGCAGGGAGCGCGCCATGGCGAGGCGGTTCTGCAGGGCGTAGCCGGCTCCCGAAGGGGCCTGGGCACGGTCACCGAGGACCCACCACCGGCCGTCCGGGCCGCGCCCGACATCGACAGCGTAGTAGAGCAGGTGATTGCCGCCGCGCGGTTTCGCGCCGACGAGCGGCCTCAGATAGTCCTGGGCGCCGGCAATGGCCGCTCCCGGCAGCAGTCCGTCGCGCACGAGGTCGCCCGGGCCGAAGAGGTCCTTGACGACCCATTCGAGGAGTTCCGCACGCTCGCGCAACCCCTCGGACAGGGCGCGCCACTCGTCCGGCGCGATGACGAGCGGCAGATGGGCGAGGGGCCAGGTCTTCTCGCGGTTCTGGGTGTCATCGTAGACGCGGTAATAGACGCCGGAGTCGCGCAGGTAGCGATCGGCGCCGGCAAAGCGCTTCTCCAGCTCACGCGGCCCGAGGTCTGCCAGCGTCTCCAGCACGGGGCGCCAGTGAGCGCGCACCTCGCCTTTTTCGTCGAGGAGTTCGTCATAGAGCCCTGGCACCGCCTCGTAGCGCGCCAGCATCGCCAGCATCCGCTCGGCGCGGTTGTCGATGGATCGTTGCCCCCGGTGAGTCATGGGACCTTCAATGCACCGGTGGGCGACGCAGGTCGAGGGTTGCCGGGAATTCTCCCGAATGTTCTGCGCGGGGAGGGTCGATGAGGCCGGGCGTGTGGCCATGATCCTGGAAGCGGGCCCGCCGGCGGGCCTCGGCCTCGTAGGCGTTCACGGGGAAGGTGTCGTAGTTGCGTCCACCCGGATGGGCGACGTGGTAGACGCAGCCGCCCATCGATCGCCGGCTCCAGCTGTCGACGAGATCGAATGTCAGCGGCGCCTGGACCGGAATGGTCGGATGGAGGCCGGAGGGGGGTTGCCAGGCCTTGTATCGGACACCGCCGACATACTCGCCCGTGCGGCCCGTCGCGATCAGCGGCACGGGACGCCCGTTGCAGGTGACGGTGTGGCGCTCCGGCTGGAGCCCCATGAGCCGGACCTGAAGCCGCTCGACGGAGGAGTCGACGAAGCGCACGGTGCCGCCGATGGCGCCTTCCTCGCCAAGGACATGCCATGGCTCCAGCGCCTGGCGGATCTCCATCTTGACGCCCGCGTGGTCCACCTGGCCGGCGAGGGGGAAGCGGAACTCGAACTGCGCCTCGAACCATGGCCGGATCGATGTCGTAGCCGGCGCGGCCGAGGTCTCCGAGCACGTCCGAGGAAGTCCTGCCAGACGAAGTGCGGCAGCATGAAGCGGTCGTGCAGGGCGGTGCCCCAGCGCACCAGCGGGCCGTCCTGCGGCTCGCGCCAGAACCAGGCGATCAGCGCGCGGATGAGCAATTGCTGGGCAAGGCTCATACGGGCATCCGGCGGCATCTCGAAGCCGCGGAACTCGACGAGGCCCAGCCGTCCCGACGGGCTGTCCGGCGAGAACAGCTTGTCTATGCACAGCTCGGTGCGGTGCGTGTTGCCGGTGGAATCGACCAGAAGGTTGCGGAACAGCCGGTCGACCAGCCAGGGGGCTGGAGCCTCCCCCTCGCCGGGCTTCGGCACCATGGCCATGGCGATCTCGAGTTCGTAGAGGCCGTCGTGGCGCGCCTCGTCCACGCGCGGCGCCTGGCTGGTGGGGCCGATGAACAGTCCCGAAAAGAGGTAGGACAGCGAGGGGTGGCGTTGCCAGTAGAGCACCAGGCTCTTCAGCAGGTCCGGCCGTCGCAGGAAGGGGCTGTCGGCCGGCCGCGCGCCGCCGACCACCACATGGTTGCCGCCGCCGGTGCCGATATGGCGGCCGTCGAGCATGAATTTCTCGGTGCCGAGGCGCGCGAGGCGGGCCTCCTCATAGAGTCCCTGCGTGATCGCGACACATTCGCGCCAGCTTGCGGCCGGATGGACGTTCACCTCGATCACGCCGGGGTCGGGCGTCACCTTGATGACATTGAGACGCGGGTCGGTCGGCGGCGGATAACCCTCGACATGGACGGTCAGGCCGAGCTCCCGTGCGGTCGCCTCGGTGGCGGCGAGGAGTTCGAGATAATCCTCGAGGCGCTCAGTCGGCGGCATGAAGACGCAGAGCTTACCGTCGCGCGGTTCGACGGCGAGCGCGGTGCGCACGGAATTGTCCTCGGTGAGCACCTGCTCGACCTGCTCGCTACGCTCGGCGTCGCGCTCCCGCTCGACCGAGATGCGCTGGGTGATCCGCCCTTCGATGTCCTGCGGATCGGGCAGGTCGGAGGGGACCGTCCAGGGATCGGCGCCGACCACATACGGGTATGACGCTGGCGGTACGTAGGGGAGCGAGGCGAGCGGCAGGCGGTAGCCAACCGGGCTGTCGCCGGGAACAAGGAAGAGCCGCTCGCGCTTCAGCTTCCACTTCTCGGTCATCCAGTTGGACTTCGCCGGAGCGGCGTTCCAGCGCTGGATCGGCAGCACATAGCCCGAGGGGTGCGTCAGGCCGCGTTCGAAGACGCGGGCGATGCGGGCGCGGGCCTCGGCATCCTCCAACTTCGAATCCAGCGCGTCGACGTTCACCGGAAGCTCAGCTTCCTTGAGCACCCAGTGCGCGGGGTCCTCGAAGGCGGGGAGGGCGGCTTCCCCGTCGAGCCCGAGCTTCTCGGCGATGCCGGACGCGAGGGCTCCCGCGCCGTCGATCGTGGCCGGCGTCGCCGCATCCTCGCGGGCGATCAGCGCCTCGTCCTGCCAGATGGGCTTGCCGTCGCGGCGCCAGTAGAGCGCAAAGGTCCAGCGCGGCAGGCTCTCGCCGGGATACCACTTGCCCTGGCCGTAGTGGAGGAAACCGCCGGGCGCGAAGGTGTCGCGCAGGCGGCGGATCAGGGCATCGGCGCGGTCGCGCTTCGTCGGCCCGACGGCCGCCGTGTTCCACTCGGCACCTTCGTAATCGTCGATGGAGATGAAGGTCGGCTCGCCGCCCATGGTGAGGCGCACGTCATTGGCGCGTTGTGCCGGCATCGACCTTGTCGCCGAGTGCGTCCAGCGCGCTGCCAGGCCTCGTCGGAGAAGGGCGCGGTGACACGCGGGCGCTCGTCGACGCGGTCGACCCGCATGTCGAAGGCGAAGGAGACCTCTGCCGGATCGACCGCCCCGGAGATGGGGGCTGCGGACCGGAAGTGGGGCGTCGCGGCCAGGGGAATGTGCCCCTCGCCGCAGAGGAGGCCGGAGGTCGGATCGAGGCCGATCCAGCCGGCACCGGGGATATAGATCTCCGTCCAGGCGTGGAGGTCGGTGAAGTCCTTGTCCGTGCCCGCCGGGCCATCGAGGGCCTTCAGGTCGGGGGTCAGCTGGATGAGGTAGCCTGAGACGAAGCGCGCCGCGAGGCCGAGGCGACGGGCGAGCTGGACGAGCAGCCAGGCCGAATCGCGGCAGGAGCCTGAGGCGAGCTCCAGCGTCTCGTCGGGCGTCTGCACGCCCGGCTCCATGCGGACGATGTAGCGGATGTCCTGCTGGAGCTTCTGGTTGAGGGCGACGAGGAAGTTGATCGTCTGGACCGGCTCCCGCGGGACAGCCGCCAGGTAGCGCTCGAAAGCCTCGCCGGTCGGCTCGAGGATCAGATAGGGCGCGAGTTCCTCCGCCAGCGCCGGCGCGTAGGCGAAGGGGAAGGTCTCTGCATAGCTCTCGATGAAGAAGTCGAAGGGGTTCACCACTGCCATGTCGGCGATGAGATCCACGGTGATCGAGAACTCGGTGGTCTTCTCCGGGAAGACGAAGCGCGCCAGCCAGTTGCCGTGCGGGTCCTGCTGCCAGTTCACGAAGTGCTGCTCTGGCACGACCTTCAGCGAATAGCTCTGGATCGCGGTGCGGCTATGGGGGGCCGGTCGCAGCCGGATCACCTGGGGGCCGAGAGTGACCGGGCGGTCGTAGAGGTATCGCGTGACGTGGTGCAGCTTTGCGAGAATGGCCATGGCTACGATGGGTAAAGGGTGAAATGCGGCGGGTCAAAGGTGTGTGGCACGGGACGTCGTCCAGCCAAGCAAACATTGCGCCGCTGCCCGTCCTCCGGGGGACTTTGCATCCGCGGGAAAGCGACCGATAAGAAGCGCCGCCGGAGACCCGCCATGCCCCTGACCATCCCCTCAGCCGACGACCATGCCGACCTCAGGGAGGCCGTCCGCGATCTCTGCGGCCGCTTTGACGACGCCTACTGGCGCCGGATCGACGAGGAGCGCGGCTATCCCGAGGCCTTTACCGAGGAGCTGACCAGGGCCGGCTGGCTCGCGGCGCTCATCCCCGCCGAGTACGGAGGGTCGGGGCTCGGGCTGACGGAAGCCTCCATCATCATGGAGGAGATCAACCGCTCCGGCGGCAATTCCGGCGCCGTCCACGGCCAGATGTACAACATGGGCACCATCCTGCGCGGCGGCTCGGATGAGCAGAAGGCGCGCTACCTGCCCAAGATCGCGGCGGGCGAGTTGCGCCTGCAGACCATGGCGGTGACGGAGCCGACGACGGGCACCGACACCACGAAGCTGAAGACGACCGCCGTCCGCAAGGGCGACCGCTACGTCGTCAACGGCCAGAAGGTCTGGACCAGCCGCGTGCAGCATTCCGACCTCATGGTGCTCCTGGCGCGCACGACGCCGCTCGACCAGGTGGCGAAGAAGTCGGACGGCCTGTCGGTCTTCCTCGTCGATCTGCGCGAGGCCATCGGCAAGGGCATGACGGTCCGGCCGATCCGCAACATGGTCAACCACGAGACAAACGAGGTCTTCTTCGACGATCTGGAGATTCCGGCCGAGAACCTGATCGGCCAGGAGGGCAAGGGCTTCAAGACGATCCTGTCGGGGCTCAATGCCGAGCGCACGCTGATCGCCGCCGAGTGCATCGGTGACGGCTACTGGTTCATCGACAGGGCCAAGAAGTATGGCAGCGAGCGCATCGTCTTCGACCGGCCGATCGCGAAGAACCAGGGCATCCAGTTCCCGATCTCCCGCGCCTATGTGAACATCCGCGCCGCCGACCTCATGCGCTTCCAGGCGGCGGCGCTCTGCGACGCGGGGGAGGAGTTCGGAGCCGAGGCCAACATGGCGAAGCTGCTCGCCGCCGACGCCTCGTTCGAGGCGGCCAATGCCTGCATCCAGACCCATGGCGGTTTCGGATTTGCCGCCGACTACGACGTCGAGCGCAAGTTCCGCGAGACGCGGCTCTACCAGGTGGCCCCGATCTCCACCAACCTGATCCTCGCCTATGTCGGCGAGCATGTGCTGGGAATGCCCCGGTCATACTAGCTCCGCGCCTCCCGTGTGAGGTTTTTGCCGCTTCGGCCTTGACGCGACGCGGTTTTTCCGGCCTTCGATGGGTGCACACCCTCACCGGGGACGACCGTGCAGCTTTACCTCCCGATCGCCGAACTGCCCGTCAACATGCTCCTCATCCTGGGCATGGGGCTCGCGATCGGCTTCATCTCCGGCATGTTCGGCGTCGGCGGCGGTTTCCTGCTGACGCCCCTGCTGATCTTCATCGGCATTCCCCCGGCCATCGCGGTCGCAACCGTCTCCGGACAGATCGCGGCGTCGTCGCTGTCGGGGACCCTCAGCTACTGGCGAAAGAACGCCGTCGACCCAAAACTTGTCGGCGTTCTGCTGATCGGCAGCGGCGTCGGTACCATCGGCGGTGTCGCGGCCTTCTCGCTGCTGAGGCGCGAGGGCCAGCTCGACCTCTTCATCGCGCTCTCCTACGTCACACTGCTCAGCGGCATCGGTCTGCTGATGGTCGTCGAGAGTGGTCGCGCCATCGCCCGCGCCCGCTCGGGCGAACCGCCGAAACTCCCGCCGGCACGCGACCGTCGGATTGCTTCCGGCCTGCCATTCGTCATGCACTTCCCGAAGTCGCGCATCACCGTCTCGGCGATCCCGGTGGTCGCCATCGGCCTCGGCATCGGCTTCCTGGCCTTCTGGGCGTGGGTGCCGGCTTCCTGCTGGTGCCGGCGCTGATCTACCTGCTGCGCGTGTCGACGGCGGTGGTCATCGGCACCTCGAGCCTGCAGACCCTCGTCACCATGCTCATGGCGGTGGTCTTCCACGCCGCTACCAATGCCACCGTCGACGTGGTGCTGGCGCTCCTGCTGATGATCGGCGGCGTCGTCGGGGCGCAGTTCGGCGCGCGGACCTCGCTGGCGCTGAAGGGGGAGGAACTGCGCCTCCTGCTCGGGCTGGTCGTTCTGGCTGTCGGCATGCGCTTCTTCATCGACCTCGTGGTGAGGCCCGACGATCCCTTCTCCAACACGGTCATGGAATGGGTGGTGAGGGCATGAGGCGGCTCCTCCTCGCTCTCGCTGTGCTCCTGGCCGTCCCGGCTGCCCGCGCCGAGACCATGATCACGTCGCTGTCGACGCACCGGTTGCAGATCACCTCGAGCTTCGTCGGATCGCAGATCGTTCTCTTCGGCGCCATCGAGCGCGATGCGCAGACTATCTCCCGCGCCGGGGGCTATGACCTCGCCGTTGTGGTCCGAGGCCCGCGCGCCATGGTCATTACCCGCCAGAAGAGCCGTGTCTTCGGCATCTGGATGAACACCGACGCGCGCGAGTTCGTGGAGGTACCGAGCTTTTACGCCCTGCTTTCCAACAAGCCGGCGGCGGCGCTTGCCGACATCGAGCTGCGCAATCGCCAGCAGATCGGCGTCGATGCGATCACCGCGATCACGCCGCGGCTCGGCACCAATCCGGGCGCGACGCCGAGCTTCCGGGAGGCGTTCCTGAGGATCAACCGCGCCAAGGGCCTCTACCGGGAGAATCCGACCGGCGTCACCTTCCTCACCCCGAATCTCTTCCGCGCCAATATTCCGGTGGTGCCGAACACGCCGGTGGGCAACTTCGACGTCGACATCTTCCTGATGTCGGGGGGGGTCGTGCTGGCGCGCGAGAGTACCAATTTCGAGGTGACCAAGACCGGCTTCGAGGCCTTCATCGCCAATGCCGCGCGGGACAACGGGGTGTTCTACGGCCTGGCCGCCGCCATGCTGGCGCTGTTCACGGGCTGGGCCGCAAGCGTCATCTTTCGTCGTGACTGAGATCCCCGGTCATCGCACTGTCTCGCCCGCATGGCAGGGACCTGGCCGCAGGAAGGGCCGAGGGAATGAATGACGAAATCCGGCAAAGCTGGACCGAGGGGTGGGCGGGGCGCTGGTTCCTCTATGCCTGCGGTGCCGTGCTGGCGATCGGCCTGGCGGCGACCGGATCGCTCCGGTGGCCCTATGCGATCATCGCCGGCGCAGCGCTGGTCCTGGCTGGTCTTGTGGTACGCCGCCGGCCGCGCACCGCCGCGCCGCTCGACAGTGAACTTCTGGCACGCCGAGCCGCCCGTCTGACGGATCTGACGGTCGAGGGGTTGATGGCCTCGCTGCCGGTGCCGGCGATCCTGCTCGATCCCAAGCTGTCCGTCCGCACCTTCAACGGCCGGGCCGCGGATCTTGTCCCGGGGCTTCGCAGGGGGAACCGCTCACTCTCTCGATCCGTGCGCCCGAACTCATCGAGACTGTGCGCCAGGCTCTCGCCACCAACCTCGCCCAGACCGCCGACTATTCCGAGCGCGTTCCCGTCGCGCGCTGGTTCAGCGTCGAGGCGGCGCCGGTGGCAGTGACCCCCGAGGCACGGGATCGCGGGCGCCCCGATTTCGTCCTCCTGTCGCTGCGCGATCTCACCGAGGAGCGGCGGCTCGAACGCCTGCGGGCCGACTTCGTCGCCAATGCCAGCCATGAGCTGCGGACACCGCTCGCCTCGGTCGTCGGCTTCATCGAGACGATCCAGGGCCCGGCGCGCAACGACGTCCAGGCCCGCGAGCGCTTTCTCGACATCATGCTGGCCCAGGCGCGCCGCATGTCGCGCCTCATCGACGATCTGCTGTCGCTGTCGCGCGTCGAACTCAACGAGCATGTCAGGCCCGTCGGCGTCGTCGATCTCGTGCCGCTCCTTGCCCATGTCCGCGACACGCTCGGTCCCTATGCGCGCGGGCAGGACGTCGAGGTGGAGATTCGCAGCTCCGTGCCTGCCATGCCCGTGAACGGCGACCAGGACGAACTGATCCGGCTGTTCGAGAACCTCGTGCAGAACGAAGGTCTGCCGATGGGCAAGAAGGTCGAGAAGGTCGGTCATCGACCGTGAACGCGGGACGGCCGGCGTGACGAGGCGGTCGTGACGGTTCGCGATCACGGTCCGGGCATTCCCGCCGAGCATCTGCCGCGGCTCACCGAGCGCTTCTACCGCGTCGATGTGGTGTCGAGCCGGGAGAAGGGCGGGACGGGACTCGGGCTCGCCCTGGTCAAGCACATTCTCAACCGCCATCGCGGCCGGTTGTCGATCGAAAGCCAGCCGGGCGAGGGGGCGAGCTTCATCGTCCGCATCGAGGTTGCCGAACCGCTGGTGACGGATGCTCCGGCGGCCGCCGATCCCGCGGCCTGACGACGCCGGCTTGCCGATCCGGCTGATCCGGGCGCTGTCGCAACCGCGACAAGGGTTTGAAGTCGCCCGGGAATTCATGTCATCGATACGTCACGCGACGGGCATAGAACCGTCGCGGGCAAGGACTATCGAATGAGTCCCACCCGACGCTTGCAGGAGCCTGGCATGACCGAACATACCGTGAGCGCATACGAGAACGAGCTCAAGGGCCTGGCTCAGCGCGTCGCCGAGATGGGCGGCCTCGCCGAGCGCCAGATCGCCGGCTCCATCGACGCTCTCATTCGCAGCGACATGGAACTGGCCCGCACCGTGCGCGAGGCCGACCCCAGGATCGACGCGCTGCATCGGGAGATCGAGGAGACCGGTATCCTCGTCATCGCCAAGCGTCAGCCCATGGCCATCGACCTGCGCGAGATCGTCGGTGCCCTGCGCATCGCCAGCGATCTCGAGCGCATCGCCGATCTCGCCAAGAACATCGCCAAGCGCGTCATCGTCATGAACGGCGCGCTGAAGCTGCCCAAGGTCTCCGGCGGCTTCGACGCCATGGCGCGGCTCGCGATGGAGCGGGTCAAGCAGGTGCTGGACGCCTATTCGCAGCGGGACGTTGCCGCCGCGCTGGAGGTCTGGAAGGCCGACGGCGACATCGACGCCCTGTACAATTCGCTGTTTCGTGAACTGCTCACCTACATGATGGAGGATCCGCGCAACATCGGCTCCTGCACCC
Source organism: Phreatobacter sp. (assembly GCA_965284145.1). GTDB lineage: Bacteria > Pseudomonadota > Alphaproteobacteria > Rhizobiales > Phreatobacteraceae > Phreatobacter. The sequence goes on along the minus strand of CBDIRH010000002.1, from coordinate 963,495 downwards.
ATCTGCTGTTCTGCGCCAAGAACCTCGAGCGGATCGGCGATCACGCGACGAACATCGCCGAGACCGTCTACTATATGGTCAATGGCGTGACCCTCACTGACGAGCGGCCGAAGCTGGACACGACGACCATGGTGTCGGTCGGGTCCTGACGGCTGCGGGAATAACCGGGAAGAAGGCCATGACCGCACGCATCATGGTGGTCGAGGACGAGGAAGCGATCACCGTCCTCCTGCGCTACAACCTCGAGGCCGAGGGCTACCGTGTCGAGGTCGTGGGACGGGGTGATGAGGCCGAGGTCAGGCTGCGCGAGGCGGTTCCCGATCTCGTCCTGCTCGACTGGATGTTGCCGGGCCTCTCCGGCATCGAACTCTGCCGCCGCATCCGCCTGCGCCCCGAAACCGAGCGCCTGCCGGTGATCATGCTGACCGCGCGCGGCGAGGAGGGCGAGCGGGTGAGGGGGCTCGCCACCGGTGCCGACGACTACATCGTGAAGCCGTTCTCGGTGCCGGAACTGCTGGCGCGTGTCCGGGCGCTCCTGCGGCGCGCCAAGCCCGAGCATCTCTCCAGCCTGCTGAAGTCCGGCGACATCGAGCTCGACCGCGAGACGCGGCGGGTCCACCGCGCCGGACGCGAGATCAATCTCGGGCCGACCGAGTTCCGCCTGCTCGAATTCCTCATGCAGTCGCCGGGTCGGGTCTATACCCGCGAGCAGCTTCTGGACGGGGTCTGGGGCCGGGACGTCTATATCGACGAGCGGACCGTGGACGTGCATATCGGCCGCCTGCGCAAGGCGGTGAAGCGCGGCCGGGAAACCGATCCGATCCGGACGGTGCGCGGCTCTGGCTATTCCTTCAACGAGCGCTTCGCTGGCGCCGCGGCCTGAGCCTCATCAGGCCTCCAGGCTTTCCTTCAGAAGTTCCAGCTCCAGCCAGCGGTCTTCGGCGGCCGACAGTTCGCCCTGCGCGCGGGTGAGTGCGGCAGACGCCTTGTCGAAGGCGGCGCGGTCGCGCGCATAGAGCCCGGCATCGGAGAGGATGGTCTGGAGCTTCGCGATGTCGCGGCCGAGCGCCTCCATCCGGCCGGGCAGACTGTCGAGATCGTGCTTGTCCTTGAAGGACAGCTTGCGCCGGGCGGCATCGGCGGGCCTCTCCTGCCTGTCGGCTGACGGAGTGTCCGGCCGCGCGGCCTTGTCGACCGCCCGCGCCGAGACGCCTGCGCCGCGCTGCGCGACCATGTCGGAATAGCCGCCGGCAAACTCCACCCAGCGTCCCGCACCCTCGCTGACCAGCACGGAGGTGCAGACGCGGTCGAGGAAGTCGCGATCATGCGACACGAGGATCACCGTTCCCGGGAAGTCGGTGAGCAATTCCTGGAGCAGATCCAGCGTCTCGAGGTCGAGATCGTTGGTCGGCTCGTCGAGGACGAGGACATTGGCGGGGCTTGCCAGCGCCCGCGCCAGCAGCAGCCGCCCGCGCTCGCCGCCGGAGAGAACGCCGACCGGCGTGCCCTTCTGCTCGGGCGAGAAGAGGAAGTCCTTCATGTAGCCGACGACATGGCGGTTCTCGCCGTTGATCGTCACATAGTCGCCGCGCCCGCGCGTCAGCGCCTCGGCCAGCGGCGTCGCCGGGTCCAGGGCATCGCGCTTCTGGTCGAGCGTCGCCATTGCGAGATTGGTGCCGAGGATGACGGTTCCGCTGTCGGGCGCGAGGACGCCTGTCAGCATCTGCACGAGCGTCGTCTTTCCGGCACCGTTGGCGCCAACGATGCCGAGGCGGTCGCCACGCAGGATGCGGATCGACAGATTGTCGACGATGACACGTTCGCCAAAGCGCTTGGAGATTCCGATGGCCTCGACGACGCGCTTGCCGGAGAGCTCCGCCTCGGTGACCGTCATCGAGACGTTGCCGACCGACTTGCGGTGCTCGCGGAAGTCCTTGCGCAGGGCATGGAGATTGCCGAGGCGACGGACGTTGCGCTTGCGCCGCGCCGACACCCCGTAGCGGAGCCAGTGCTCCTCGCGGGCGATCTGCCGGTCGAGCTTGTGCTGCTCCTTCTCCTCCTGCTCGAGGACCTCGTCGCGCCAGGCCTCGAAATGGGCGAAGCCCTTGTCGAGCCGGCGGGTCGTGCCGCGGTCGAGCCAGACGGTGGCGCGCGACAGGGTCTCGAGGAACCGTCGGTCGTGGCTGATCATGACGATGGCCGAGGACAGGCGCCTCAACGTCTTCTCAAGCCACTCGATGGCCGGGAGGTCGAGGTGGTTGGTCGGCTCGTCGAGGATGAGGATGTCGGGTTCGGGCGCGATGGCATGGGCGAGCGCCGCGCGCTTCGCCTCGCCGCCCGACAGCGAGGTGGTGCCTTCATCGCCGGTCAGGCCGAGTTCCTCCAGCAGCATCCGGGCGCGGTGCGGGTCGTCGCCGGGGCCGAGGCCGCTCTCGACATAGGCGAGTGTCGTCGGGAAAGCCGACAGGTCGGGTTCCTGCAGGAGGTAGCGGATCGTGGCGCTCGGCTGGGCGAAGCGGGTCCCGGAATCCGCCTCGACAAGCCCGGCTGCGATCTTCAGGAGGGTCGACTTGCCCGACCCGTTGCGACCGACGAGCGCCAGCCGGTCGCCGGCCTCGACGGACAGGTTGGCGCCGGTCAGCAGCGGCGTGCCCCCGAAGGTCAGCGTGATGTCTTGCAGTTGAAGAAGCGGTGGAGCCATGCCGCGCCGTCTAGCATCCCGGCGGGCGCCTGTGCACCCTGAGCGCCGACGAATCTGTGTCCGGGGCCGTTCATGCGCATGCTTCTGATCTATTGCCATCCCTGTCCGGAGAGCTTCACCGCCGCGATCCGGGACACGGCGATGGCGGCGCTGGCCGCGGCCGGCCACGAGGTCAGGCTGATCGATCTGCACGCGGAGGATTTCGACCCGGTGATGCGGGCCGAGGAGCGGCGCGCCTACCACACGGCCGGCGTCAACGAGGCGCCGGTGGCGGCCCATCTGGGGGCGCTGCGCTGGTGCGAGGGCCTGCTCTTCGTCTACCCGACGTGGTGGTACGGCCTGCCGGCCATGCTCAAGGGCTGGCTCGACCGGGTGTGGATCCCGCATGCGACCTTCACCATGCCGGAGGGCGGCAAGCCGATCGGCCGCGTTCTGACCAATATCCGTTTCATCGGCGTCATCTCGACGCTCGGCTCGCCGTGGTGGTGGTGGCGGCTGGTGATGTCGGAGCCTGGCCGACGCACGCTGCTAAGGGGCCTGAGGCCCTTGGTCGATCCACGTTGCCGCACGCTGTGGCTCGCCCTGCATCGCATGGATTCGGCCAGCGCCGATGAGCGCGGGCGGTTTCTGGAGCGCGTCGGACGCCGGCTGGCGGCAATCCGATAGGGCGTCAGTCGAAGAGGCTCGAGACGCTCTCTTCGCTCGCCGTGCGGGCGATGGCCTCGCCGATGAGGCTGGCGATGGAGAGGGTGCGGATGTTGCGCGCGACGCGCACGGCCTCGGTCGGCTGGATGGAGTCGGTGATCACCAGTTCCTTCAGCTTGGAGGAGGTGATGCGCGACACAGCGCCACCCGACAGCACGCCATGGGTGATGTAGGCCGAGACGTCCCTGGCGCCGCGCGCCAGCAGCGCCTCGGCGGCGTTCACCAGCGTTCCGCCGGAATCGACGATGTCGTCGACGAGGATGCAGCTCTTGCCCTCGACGTCGCCGATGACGTTCATGACCTCGCTCTCGCCGGGGCGCTCGCGCCGCTTGTCGACGATGGCGAGCAGGGCGTCGATGCGCTTGGCCAGCGCGCGGGCGCGCACCACGCCGCCGACGTCGGGGGAGACGACCATGACGTCCTGGATGCTGCGGGTGTCGCGGATGTCCTTGGCGAGCAGCGGCGCGGCGAAGAGGTTGTCGGTCGGGATGTCGAAGAAGCCCTGGATCTGGCCGGCATGCAGGTCGAGCGTCATGACGCGGTCGGCGCCGGCGCGGGTGATCAGGTTGGCGACGAGCTTGGCGGAGATCGGCGTGCGCGAGCCGGAACGGCGGTCCTGGCGGGCATAGCCGAAATAGGGGATCACCGCGGTGATGCGCTTGGCCGAGGACCGGCGGAGCGCGTCGCAGATGATCAAGAGCTCCATCAGGTGGTCGTTGGTCGGAAACGAGGTCGACTGGACGATGTAGACGTCCTCGCCGCGGACGTTTTCCTGAATCTCGACGAAAATTTCCATGTCCGCGAAACGGCGGACCGACGCCTTGGCCGGCGGCGTGTTCAGATAGGCCCCGATCGCCTCTGCCAGCGGCCGGTTCGAATTGCCGGAAACGATCTTGATCCCGGGTTTGCGCATTGGAATGGTTCTCGGGGCGGCAAGGATGCGGCCCTCATAGCAACCGATCCCCCGCGCCACAATGCCGCGGCGCGGCAATGCATGAGGGAATTAACAGCCTGTGACGCTGCGGCGACGGAGTTTTTGCGCCGGCGTGCCGCCGTGCGATACGGTTCGGATGGTGCGTCAGCCCGCGAGGGCAATGCCGGCGATGTGGCGGCCGTAATCCGGCTCCTTGCGATGCGTCGTCCGCCGGTAGGAGTAGAAGCGGGCCTCGTCGGCATAGGTGTCCAGGCCGAGATCGTCGATATGGACGATCCCCGCGCCGGCGAGCCGGTGGGCGATGAAGCCCGGCAGGTCGAACTGGGCATGGCCGGGCTTGCCGGGCGCGAAGAAGCGCTCATAGGCCTCGTCCGCCGCGCGGAACTGGTCGATGAAGCCCTGCGACACCTCGTAGCTCGGCTGGCGGATGAGCGGACCGATGGCGGTGCGGATGCGGGCGCGATCGGCGCCGAGGCCTTCCATGGCGGCGATGGTCGATTCCAGCACACCGCCGATGGCGCCCTTCCAGCCGGCATGGGCGGCGCCGACGACACCCGCCGCCTCATCTGCGAAGAGCACCGGGCCGCAGTCGGCCGTCGCCACGCCGCAGGCGATGCCGGGCACCTTCGTCACGACGGCATCTGCGCGCGGCCGGTCGCCGCCCTCGTGCGGGGTCTCGGCGATGACGACCGTGGGAGAATGGATCTGGAAGCAGGAGATCAGGGCGTTTTCCGCCACGCCCAGCGCCGCCGCCATGCGCCGCCGGTTCTCCCGGACATGATCGCCATGGTCGTTCGAGCCGAGCCCGGCGTTCAGCGAGGCGTAGATGCCGTCGGACACGCCGCCCTCGCGGGTGAAGAAGGCGTGGCGGATGCCGGGCAGGGCGGCGAGGGACGCGGAGGTGACGATCATGGGCGAAGCGAAATCTGCTTCGGCCCATGGTGTCAATCAGCCGGGTAGCAAGCCTATGCCGGGAGAGGTCACGGTCATGGCCTTGAACAGTGTGCCCATGCCGGTGGCAGCGGGATCGATGAGCCGTTCCACTCCGGCGCGGATCTGCTCGAAGGCGTCCGGAGACTGCCGCGCCAACGCCTCGGCCCGCTCGCGCAGGCCGAGCGAAAACAGGAGCTCGCGCTGGGTCACGACGGGTCGGGCAGACAGCCCGGCCGCAAGCAGGTCTGCAGCGAAGCCTGCAAAATCGACATGGGCGGTGATGTCGGCCTCGCCGGGTTCCGCCAAGGGATCGACGAAGCGATGGGCCTTCACCGCCTGAAGGGTCTCGCCGTGGGCAGGCGTGGCGTGGCCGTAGTCGATGAAGAGGCCTACGAGCGGGCCCGCGCGCGCGGCCAGCTGTTGCGCGAGGCTGGCGCAGGCCGGCCGGATCTCGCAGACCGCACCGGGCGCAGCGATTCGAACCGGCTCGGGAATCACGGCGGGGGGGACCGGGTCCGGGGCCAGGCCGAAGGCCAGCTTGCCCTCCGCGATCCCGATGACCCGTTCGCGCCAGCCGTGCGCGGTCATCACGAACTGCCGGACGGGGAGAGCATCGAGGAACTCGTTGGCGATGACGATGACCGGCCCCGGCGGAACCTCACCGAGGTCGCGGTGCCAGGACACAGGGCGCGTCGCCGACGACAGGACCTGCCGCTGACGGGCGGCGAGGGCGGGGGACATCTCGACGAGATGAACCGATATGGCTTGGTGGAAAGCCGGCAGGGCGCGGGCGGCGCGCAGAAGGTCGGCCATCAGCGTGCCGCGGCCGGGGCCGAGCTCGACAAGCCTCACCTCCGCCGGATGGCCGAGCGCCTCCCACGCCGCCGCCGCCCAGACGCCGATCAGTTCCCCGAAGACCTGGCTGATCTCGGGTGCCGTGGTGAAGTCGCCCGCCACGCCGAGGGGGTCGCGGGTCATGTAATAGCCGTGGCGGGGGTGGCCGAGGGCGAGTGCCATGAAGTGGTCGACGGGGATCGGGCCGTCGGAGGCGATGAGCGCGGCGAGTTCCTCGGCGAGCGGCGTCATGCCGGCATGCGCCGCGCCCGCAGCACCAGCCAGAGGCCGACGGCGATCACCGGAATGGACAGAAGCTGGCCCATGGTAGCGCCGGCGTAGAGGAAGCCGAGCTGCGGATCGGGCTGGCGGAAGAGTTCGCCGAAGGAGCGCGCGAGGCCATAGCCGATGCCGAAGCAGCCGGCGAGCAAACCGGGTCGCTTCAGGCCGCCGGCCCGCGCGATGACGAGCAGGACGACAAATAGCAGCAGGCCCTCGGTCAGCGCCTGGTAGATCTGGCTGGGGTGGCGCGGCTCCGGCCCGGCGCCGGGAAAGATGATCGCCCAGGGCACGTCGGTGACGCGCCCCCAGAGCTCCGGCTTGATGAAGTTGGCGAGGCGGCCGAGCGCGATGCCGATCGGCGCCACGATGGCGGCCATCGCCACGCAGCGGCAGGAGCGGCAGGGAATTGCGTCGCGCGAAGATCAGCAGGCCGACAACCGCGCCGACGATGCCGCCGTGGAAGGCCATGCCGCCTTCCCAGACGGCGATGATGGAGCCCGGGTTCGCCAGATAGTAGTCGAGATTGTAGACGAAGACGAAGGCGAGACGTCCGCCGAGGATGCCGCAGAGCGCCGCCCAGACGATGGCATCGTCGATGACGGCCGGATGGAACGGCGCCTTGCCGCCGGCCCAGAACCGGTCCGTCGCAACGAGCCGTTTGGCGAGCCACCAGCCGAAGATGAAGCCGCCGATATAGGCGAGCGCATACCAGCGGATGACCAGGGGGCCGACCTCGAACAGGACGGGATCGATGACCGGAAAGGGCAGGGCGAGCAATGGCATGCGGCGGGTGTGCCTGCGGCGGCCGGCGAGGTCAAGGTTGTGCGGCCAGCCGGCGCGTCCCCTTGCGCCCGGGCGCGGCACACCCCATACCCAGCCCCATCAGCGGAGAAGCGCCATGACCCAGACCACCGACCGCATCGCCGACGAGTTTGCCAAGTTCATGACCGATGCCGCGGGCTTCGCCCAGGGCATGAAGCGCGAGGCAGATACCTTCGTGAAGACACAGGCCGAGCGCCTGCTGCGCGACATGGACCTGCCGACGCGCGAGGAGTTCGAGGCCGTGCGCGACATGGCCGTGAAGGCACGCGAGGAGAACGAAGCCCTGAAGGCGCGCATCGAGGCGCTGGAGGCGCGGCTTTCCGCAGGCTGATGGTCGCGGCTGGCGCTGGCGCCGGGTGTCAGCCCGGCCAGCGCGAGGCCTTGGAGACGAGGAAGTCGCGGAACACCTGCACGCGGGCGACCGACTTCAGCTCCTCCGGATAGACGAACCAGGCGTCGAGCACCGGCATTTCCTCGTCGTCGAGGATCTGGACGAGGCCAGAGCCGTCGCGGATGAGATAGTCGGGCAGCGACGGCGATGCCGATGCCCGTTCTCGACCGCCGCCACCAGACGCCGGAGATGTTGTTGATCCGTCATGCGCGAAGGAGCGCGGTGCGGCATGCTCGTTGCGGCCCGCCGTCGACAGCCAGGTGACGTTCTGCATGTAGTTCGCGCGCGCGGCCTCGCCGAAGGCGAGGATGCGGTGGCCGATCGAGTTCGGTCGACCGCTCTTCGGCGAGCCGTGGCGCTTCTAGATATATCCGATGACGCGACATAGACGTGGAACTGTGCATCTGGCAACAGCTTGCGCTGGATCAGGTCGGGCTGCACGCGGCATGGCGCACGCGGATGCCCACATCGGCCTCGCGCATCGACGAGATCGAGCTCCTCGTCCGGTGAGGATCATGCTTGATCGTGGATATCGGGATAGAGGTCGAGGAACTCGCCGAGGCTGCGGGGCGAGCCAGGCGGTGCCGAGGCCGACGGTCGTCGTGACCTTCAGCTCACCCGTTCGGCCTGCTCCTTGGAATCGCGTGCAGCTGTGATCTTGGCGCTTTCGAGCTTGGCATCAGCACGTCCTGCGCCGGTGCTGATAGAGAAGCTCGCCCTGCTCGGTCAGCACCAGGCCGCGGGCATGGCGGTGAAACAGCGGGACCTTCAGGTCCTGCTCCAGCGACGACGACCTGGCGCGACATCGGCAGACTGCGACAGCCTCGAGCGATGTCGGCGGCATGCGTGAAACTGCCGGCGGCCGCTAGCGGCGTGAAAAATCCTCAGCTTGTCCCAGTCCATCGAAGTCTCCCGGAGCCGGCTGCGTTGTCCGTCTTATTCTGCGGCTTGGCGGATCGTCGCGTGGTGGGCGAGAAACCGTTCGGCTTCGAGGGCGGCCATGCATCCCATGCCGGCGGCAGTCACCGCCTGGCGATAAATGTCGTCGGTGCACGTCACCGGCGGCGAAGACGCCGGCGAACGTCGGTTGCGGTGGAATCGGGCGGCGGTCCACGAGGTAGCCCGACGGCTGTCCATGCCGCAGCTTGTCCCTGGAAGAGCTCGACGGCCGGTGCGTGGCCGATGGCGATGAAGATGCCGTCGATCGGCGCGCTCCTGCATCTCGCCGGTCTTGACGTTCTTCAGGCGGGCGCGGGTGACCGGCGGCATGGGATCGGTCGCGGCCGATGATTTCATCGAGCGTGCCGAATCCCAGACCACCGTCGATCTTGGGATGAGCGAAGAGGCGCTCCTGCAAGATGCGTCTCGGCGCTTGAAGGCGTCGCGGCGGTGGACCACCGTGACCTTCGAGGCGAAGTTGCGTGAGGATAAAGCGCCTCCTCGACAGCGGTGTTGCCGCCGCCGACGACCACGACTTCCTTGTTGCGGTAGAAGAAGCCGTCGCAGGTGGCGCAGGCCGAGACGCCGAAGCCGCGGAACGTCTGCTCCGACGGGCAGGCCGAGCCACTTCGCCTGGGCGCCGGTCGCAGACGATCAGGGCCTCGGCCTCGTAGACCGTCGCCGGACTCGCATTCGATCCAGACGAAGGGACGGCGTCGTCAGATCCACCTTCGATGACGTGTGTCCGAAGAACAGATGCGGGTGCCAACGTGAGCTCGGCCTGCTTCTCCATCTGCTCCATGAGCCAGGGGCCCTGGATGACATCGGCAAAGCCCGGATAGTTCTCGACGTCGGTGGTGATGGTGAGCTGGCCGCCGGGCTGGATGCCCTGGATCAGGACCGGCTTCAGGCATGGCGCGGGCGGCGTAGATGGCAGCAGTGTAGCCGGCGGGGCCGGAACCGATGATGACGACGCGCTCGTGCTGGGTGCCCATGATGTCCGGCCAGGGGATATGAGGCGGAAAACCGCTCCGACGGCCGATAATCTGGATTAGCTATGCGCGGGGCGCAAGGCTCATTCCACAAAGTTCACGCACTTGTCGACGAAATGCGTTGATGGAAATCGTCACAAATCTGAATGAAACGCATCGCATGTCGATACGATTGACGCGACATGCGATGCGCGGGGTGGCTCAGGCGGCCTTTCCGGTGATGAAGCGGATGAACTTCTTGAAGCGGCTGGAACGGGCGTGCCGGCCCTGCTCGTGATCGACCACGGCCTGGCTCGTGACCCAGTTCATCTGCACGGCGCGGCGTTTGCCGGCGAAGGGTTCGTGACCGTGCCAGGACTTGTCGGAACGGCGGAAGACCAGCAGCGTGCCTCCGTCCGGCGGGATCTCGGCGGCATAGTCGTTGAGGTCGCTGCCGTTGTTGAGAACACGCAGCCGGCCGCCGTCCGCGTCCCATGAGTCGTTCATGTAGAGCAGGACGGTGATGATCTTGGTTTCGGAATCGGTGTGGATCTTGCCGTCCGTCGCCCGGGTGAAGCCGCGGACCGTGTACATGGTCGGCTTGCCGGTGAGGTCGATGCCGAACTTCTCCTCAATGGCTTTGCGGAAGGGCTCCTGGTCGAGTTCCTCCATCAGCCCCTTGAAGTTGCCGCGGATATCCAGAACGGACGGGGGGTGGGATCCGGGGCCCGGAACGTCCGGATAGTCTTTCAGGACGTCCTGCAGGCGGTCGGGCTTCACGAAATTGCGCACCACGAGATAGTCGTAGGGGACGGTCTCGCGGGGGGTGGCCTTGAGGCGCTCGATATCGAGGAACGTCATGGAAATGCCTTTCGCCGATTGATCGCCGAGATATAGGTCGCCCGCCGGTAGGCGTCCACACCGGTCCCGTCGTTGCCGAAGACCGCGACCCGACGACGCGCCGTTTCGCATTGTTGTCCTGCAACGAAATTTTGTTGCGCGCCGGGGGGCGCTGCGCTATCCGGCTTGATGTTCGGTGGATCCCTGCCAAGGGCCCTCGATCCCCTTCGCCGAAGCCCGTTTTCCCTGAATTCCGGAGAAATTTTCCCGTGAAGGCTCGCCTCGACGCCATCGACTGGAAGATCCTGAAGGAACTCCAGGCCGACGGGCGGATGACCAATGTGGAACTCGCCAGCCGTGTGGGAATTTCGGCGCCGCCCTGCCTCAGGCGCGTTCGCGCTCTTGAGGAAATGGGCGTCATCCGCGGCTACCGCGCTCTGCTCGCGGGCGACAAGCTCGGCTACGGTGTGACGGTCTTTGCCATGGTCCACCTGGCGAGCCAGGCCGAGGCCGATCTCAACGCCTTCTCGGAACGCGTCAGGCACTGGCCCGTCGTGCGCGAGTGCCACACCGTCTCGGGCGATTTCGACTTCGTGATGAAGTGCGTGGCGCCGGATCTCGCAAGCGTCCAGCATTTTGTCTCCGAACTGACGGCCACGCCCAATGTGCGCAACGTCCGCACCGTGCTCACGCTCGGTCAGGTCAAGGACGAGGCGGGGGTCCCCCTGGATATTGATCCGGCCGACTGAGCGGCCGGCGATCGGCACCACTGCGGCAGGAACTGCATGACCACGCTTGAGCCCCACTCGCCCGTCCGCCGGACCGAGAGCCTGCCGGACGGGACGGTGTCGCTCCTCGACTGGAACGCCGGCGCGCGGCTCGACCTCGTCTTCCTCCATGCCACCGGCTTCAACGCGGAAACCTATGGGCCGCTGCTGGCGCCTCTCGCTGCGGATCACCGGGTCGTCGCCATCGACCAGCGCGGCCATGGCCTGACGACGCTGCCGACGGACCCGGAGGGGCTGGTGGACTGGTGGCCCTATGCCCGCGACCTGATCCATCTCCTCGACCGTTGGGTTCCGAAAGGTGCGCCGCCCGTCGTCCTGGCCGGCCACTCGATGGGCGGGATCGTCTCACTGCTGGCCGCTTCCGAGCGCCCGCAGGCGGTGAGGGGGCTCGTGCTGCTCGATCCCGTTCTGATGCCGCCCGCCATGCGCTGGGCGTTGTTCACACCCTGGGGGCGGGCGAAGGCCCGGCGTTTCGGCCTTGCGGTCGGGGCGGCCAAGCGTCGCCCGGTCTTTCCCTCCAGGGAGGAGGCGCTGGCGACCTACCGCACGCGCAAGGCCTTCTCGACCTGGCAGCCGGGTTTCCTGGAGGGCTACGTTTCCGGGGGCTTCGTCGACGATGGTGATGGGGTCCGCCTCGGTTGCGCGCCGGCCTGGGAGTCGGCGACTTTCGCCGCCCATCGCCACCGCTCCTGGGCCGCGCTCCGCAGGCTGCGCATGCCCGTTCACCTGATCGCGGCGGGGGAGGGTTCGACCGTCGTTGGCGGACTGGAGAAGGTCAGGCGCGTGGCGCCGGCAGCGGTGGCCGAGAGGCTTCACGGGACCACCCACTTCTTCCCCATGGAGCAGCCCGACCACGTGCGCGCGGTCATTGCCGGGATGCTCGCGAAGACGTGAACAGATTCAGCTGGATGTGATTGGGCCGTTCGAAACCTGGACACTTTTCGAGCGTAGGAAGCACACTCAGATGTCAGGTCCTGGCATCGCATTGCTTGCTCCCCACATTCGGTCCCGATGTCCGCCCAGACCTCGCTTCGCTCCTGGTTCCTTCTTGGCGCCGTGCCGGCTTCGCCCGTGCGCGTCGAGCGGGACGTGCGTGTCGACATCTTCCGCGGCCTGTCACTGCTGATCATCTTCGTCGACCACGTCGCCGGCAACGCGCTGACGCGGATCACGCCGACGTCGATGGGCTTTTCGGACGCCGCCGAATATTTCGTGCTGCTCGCCGGCTTCTCAGCCGCGCTCGCCTACGGCGCCGTGATCGATCGTCGCAGCTTCGTCACCGGTTCGGCCCAGGTCGTGGCGCGGGTCTGGAAGCTCTACCTCGCCCATCTCGGCCTTTTCGTCTTCACCGCAGTGGCCGTCGCCTTCATGGCGGTGCGCTTCGGCAACCCGCTCTATTACGAGCACGTGTCGATCCTCGCATTTTTCCAGGATCCCGCCACGACGCTGCTGCAGACGGCGGCGCTGGTTTTCCTGCCCAACTATCTCGATATCCTGCCGCTCTACATCGTGCTGCTCGCCATGCTGCCGGTCCTGTGGATGCTGGCGCGGATCGCGCCGGTCGTCGCTCTTGCAGCATCCGCCAGCCTCTATGCGGCCAGTTGGTGGCTCGAACTGGCCCTGCCGAACATGTCGACGGGCGGCTCGTGGTTCTTCAATCCCTTCGCCTGGCAACTGCTGTTCACGGTCGGCATGATCACAGGTCACGGAATGCTCCGTGGGGTGACGCTGCCGCGTTCACCGTGGCTGACCGCCATCGCCGTGTCGATCATGCTGTTCGGCCTCGTCAGTGCGGCGCCCTGGGCGGTGATCGCCGGTTTCGAGGGCCTGATCCTGCCGGACGACTGGCGCCTCGACCTCGACAAGACCAATCTGTCCCTTTGGCGCCTCGCTCACGCTCTCTCGCTCGCCTATCTGGTGGCGGCCCATGTGCCGCGGACGGCGGCGTGGCTCGGATCGGCCGGCGCCCGGCTGCTCGAGCAGGCAGGACGGCATTCCCTGCCGCTGTTCTGCTTCGGCGTCATCCTGTCGCTGCTCGGCACCTTTGCCTTCACAGAGATCGGCCGCGGGCCGCTGATGCAGGTGGCCGTGAACGTCACCGGAATTGTCCTCTTGCTTGGCACGGCGCAGATGCTTGAATGGTATCGGAGGGCGGTCGCCAAGGTTCCGGCAAAGGCCGCATCCAGCGCCAGCGAGGTGAAGGCGGCTTGATGCTCAGGCGGTTGAACCAGCTCGCATTGACCAGCGTCGTGCTGCTCGCCGCCATCGGTGGCGCGCGGGCTTCGGAGCCGCGTGCCGCCTTCGATCCCGGCTGCACGGTGGCGCGCGAACTGCGAAGCTTTGCGGGCGATCTCCCGCAGGCGCGTGCGGCGATTGCCGATGGCCAGAGGCTGACTGTGGTCTCGCTCGGGTCGTCATCCACCATGGGCACCGGTGCATCGTCGGACGAGCGCGCCTATCCGGCGGTGATGCGCGACGAACTCGCCCGCCTGTTGCCTGGTCACGAGATCGAAGTGACCAATGCGGGCATCGGCGGCAACTCAGCCCATCAGATGTACCAGCGGATGGAGTCGGACGTGCTGCAGGAGCAGCCGAGGCTCGTCGTCTGGCAGACCGGCGTCCACGACGCGATCCACGACATCGGCGTGGAGAAGTTCAAGCGCATCCTGCGCAAGGGCATCGCCAGACTTCGCGAGGGGGGGGCCGACGTGGTCCTCATGGACCAGTTCCCGGTGCCGCGCGCCGAGCGCTTCCCGACCTTCGCGGCGTACGTCACCGCGCTCCACGAGGTGGCTGCCGAGACCGGCACGCCGGTCTTCCGGCGATACGCCATGCTGGAAATGCTGCTGGCCGAGCGACGCCTGAAGCCCGAGGAATTGCTGCCGATGGGCAGCCAGCACCTGGTCGATGCCAGCTACTACTGCGTCGGCGTCAACCTCGCGCGCACCCTCGCCGAGAAGCTGTCGCCGCGCGCCGTTCCGGGCCAGTAGGCGAACCGTCAGGCCACCGGCAGGCTGATCCGCACGACAAATCCGCCGGACTCGCCGTCCGCGAATGAAATCGCGCCGTTGTGGGCCTCGATGATCGAGCGCGCGATGGTCAGCCCAAGACCGAAGCCGTCGGCATCGTTCATCGTTCGGGCGGCTTCCCCCCGGACAAAGGGCTCGAGGACGACATCGCGCATGGCTTCCGGAATGCCGGGACCGCCATCCAGGATCGCGACCATGGCCAGACCGCCTTCGCGGCTCACGGACAGCGTCGCGGAACCGCCGTACTTCACCGCGTTGTCCACGATATTGGTGATGGCGCGCTCGAGTTCCAGCGCCCGACCACGAACGGCGAGGCGGGGACCATCGGCAAGTTCGACGGGCTTGCCGAGATCCGCATATCCGTCTGCGATCGTCTGCAGAAGGCTCTGCAACTCGAGCACCGTGGAGGCCTCGTCGCTCCGTCCATCGCGCAGATGCGTCAGGGCGCTCTGGACGAGGGCGTCCATCTGATCGATGTCGGCGATCATCCGTGTCCGCTCCGGGCCGTCCTCGAGCAGTTCTGCGCGCAGTCTCAGGCGGGTGATCGGCGTGCGCAGGTCGTGGCCCACCGCGGCGAGCGTACGTGTCCTGTCATCGAGCAGGCGGGTGATGCGGTCCTGCATGCGGTTCAGCGCACGCGCCACCGTCCTGATCTCGCGCGGCCCCGTTTCCGTCAGCGGACGGGCCGTCTGGCCGGGACCATAGGCCTCGACCGTGGCTTCGAGAGCGCCGAGCGGCTTCATCAGTGCGAGGACGGCCCATGTTCCGAGCACGCCGAGGCTCACCAGGACGAAGCCGATGGTGACAAGCAGGGCGCCGCCACCGGGAGGAGGGGGAGGCCGGTCGAGGGGCAGGCTGAGGCCGACCGCGGTGCCGTCCCTCAGGCCAACGATGATCCGGACGCGCCGTTGACCGTCAGTCTCTGTGCGCGAGAGGCCGATGATGGGGTTCTGCGGCCCCGGGAGGCGCCGCAAGTGATGTTCGCGATGGTCATCGACCCGCTCGATGGCCGGTGTTCCCGCTGCCGGCATCTCCAGCGACAGGTCCGGCGAGGCCGTCTTCATGACAGACAGCAGGTCGGCGCGGGTCGCGGCCGGAGCCGCATCGAGGACCCGCACCAGAGCCGCAACCCTTCCGGTGGTCTCGGCCGGATGCTCCGGAGGCGCTCCCTGGCGCGACCAGACAACGTAGACCAGAATGACCGCGTGGAGTGACGCCACCGACAGGAAGACCAGCACCGCGATCTGGCTGGCAATGCGATCGGGCAGGAGGCGCGACCAGAACGATCCCGGTCTGACAGGCATCACGACGCCTCGACGTCCGGCGTGAACATGTAGCCGCCGGAACGTACCGTCCTGATGAAATCCGGGCGCTGCGGATCGCTCTCGATCTTGCGGCGCAGGCGGACGACGAGGATGTCGATGCTGCGCTCGTTGGGGCCGGCTGCGCGGCCCTGGGTCAGGTCGATCAGCTGGTCGCGGCTCAACACCCGCCCCGGTCGCTGACACAGGACCCGCAGCAGATCGAACTCGCCGTCGGTGATGGAGACACGGGCACCCGATGGATCGACGAGGCGGCGCCGCAGACCGTCGAGGGTCCAGCCGTGGAAGCGGAACGTGTGCACCGCGTCCGCCACGGCCTCCTCCTGCGCCCCGGACGAGCGGCGCAGCACGGCACGCACCCTTGCCAGCAGCTCCCGCGCCGCGAAAGGCTTCACCAGGTAATCGTCGGCGCCAAGCTCGAGACCGAGGACGCGGTCGAGTTCATCACCCCTGGCCGAGACCATGACGATGGGCAGCCTCGTCTGCGCGCGCAGGCGCCGGCAGATCGACAGGCCGTCCTCATGCGGCAGCATCACATCGAGAACGATGAGATCGATGCGGCTGTCGGCAAGGATCCGATCCATCTCGCGTCCGTCGCTTGCGGTCGAGACGCGGAACTCGCTGGACTTCAGCAGACGGGCGATGAGGCCGCGAATCTCGCGGTCGTCCTCGACGATCAGGATGTGCGGTTCGGAAGACATCGGGGCACAGATAGGCGAGGGCGGCGGGGTCGCGAACACCAAAATTGTTTCTCTGTGTTTCGCATGCCGGTCGCGGAAACGGAAGGAAACCAAGTCGGGACAAGCGCTAAGGCCTCATTAAGCATCCCGGCGCGTCGTGGTCTGCGTCAGTCCAGTCCCGTCACCGCCACACAAGGAGGTCCCCATGACGACGACGATCTCATCGTCCTCGTTTCACTCGCAAAGGCCATCGCCGCGCGAGATGCTGCAGAATACGCTGGCTTCGCAGGTTTCGACCGGCGAGGTGTCCGCGTCCGACCAGAGCGCCCTGTCCAGCGCGCTGGATGCCATCGACCAGGCGATGACCGCCGAGCGCGGTTCGTTCTCGTCGACGCGCACGGCCCCGCCGAGCCCGGACGAGGCAAAGGCCAGGATCGACAGCCTGATCGCCGAGCAGGTCGAGGCCGGCACCCTCACCGAGGACCAGGCTGCGGAGCTCAAGGAGATCTTCTCCGAGACCTTCGCACAGGGACCGGGCGGAGGTCGTGGTCCCGGCGGGGCTGGTGGGCCTCCGCCCGGACCGCCTCCCGGTCCGCCCCCTGGAGAGGAGGGCGACAGCTCCGGCACCACGAGCTTCACCATCACCACCAATGATTCGGCGGTGAGCACGGCGCTCCAGGATTTCCTGAAGCAGCTCCAGGAGAAGCTTGGTTCGGGCTACGGCACCTCCGGCCAGTCGACGACGTCTTCCTCCTCGTCCTCCATCCTGTTCGACGTGTCCGCCTGAGGGAGGAAACGCCAGCCAACCTGCATCCTGGCCGCTGCGAAGACCCCCGCAGCGGCCTTGTCATGTCCGGATGCCGGGAACCTGTTGGCGGCGACGTCACTGCGGCTTCCCATCGGCGGGAAAGCCGTCTATAGGGGCCGCTTAATCACGCGACCCGACTGTCAGGGTATGCGGTTGCGGGAGGCTGGCTCGATACGGGTCCGGCCTCTTTTTTTGCGCCGCACGTGCCCTGCGACCCCGAACGAGCCTCAAAAGGGCCGGAGCCCCATGCCGAAACGCACCGACATCTCCTCCATCCTGATCATCGGCGCGGGGCCGATCGTCATCGGACAGGCCTGCGAGTTCGACTATTCCGGTACGCAGGCGGTCAAGGCGCTGAAGGAGGAGGGCTACCGGATCGTGCTGGTGAACTCCAACCCGGCGACGATCATGACCGATCCGGACGTGGCCGACGCCACCTATATCGAGCCGATCACGCCCGAGATCGTCGCCAAGATCATCGAGAAGGAGCGTAACGTCGCACCGGGCGGCTTCGCTCTGCTGCCCACCATGGGCGGCCAGACCGCGCTCAATACCGCCCTGAAGCTCGAGGAGATGGGCGTCCTGGCGAAGTTCGACGTCGAGATGATCGGCGCCAAGGCCGACGCCATCGACAAGGCGGAGAACCGCGAGCGCTTCCGCCAGGCGATGACCAAGATCGGCCTGCAGACGCCGAAGAGCCATGTGGTGCAGTCGCTTGGCGCCGCTCTCGATGTGCTCGACGACATCGGCCTGCCGGCCATCATCCGCCCGTCCTTCACCATGGGCGGCACCGGCGGCGGCATCGCCTACAACAAGGCCGAGTTCATCGAGATCGTCGAGCGTGGCCTCGACGCTTCGCCGACGACCGAGGTTCTGGTCGAGGAATCGGTGCTCGGCTGGAAGGAATACGAGATGGAGGTGGTCCGCGACCGTGCGGACAACGCCATCATCGTCTGTTCGATCGAGAACGTCGATCCGATGGGCGTCCACACCGGAGACTCGATCACCATCGCACCGGCGCTGACGCTGACCGACAAGGAATACCAGATGATGCGCGACGCCTCGATCCGCGTCCTGCGCGAGATCGGGGTGGAGACCGGCGGCTCGAACGTCCAGTTCGCCGTCAATCCGGCCGACGGCCGCCTCGTCGTCATCGAGATGAACCCGCGCGTGTCGCGCTCCTCGGCGCTCGCCTCCAAGGCGACCGGCTTCCCGATCGCCAAGGTCGCCGCCAAGCTTGCCGTCGGCTACACGCTGGACGAGGTGAGGAACGACATCACCGGCGGCGCGACGCCCGCGTCGTTCGAACCGACGATCGACTACATCGTCACCAAGGTTCCGCGCTTCGCCTTCGAGAAGTTCCCCGGCGCCGACCCCGTGCTCACCACCTCGATGAAGTCGGTGGGCGAGGTCATGGCCATCGGCCGGACGTTCCAGGAATCGCTGCAGAAGGCCATGCGCGGCCTCGAGACCGGCCTCACCGGCCTCGACGAGATCGAGATCGAGGGTCTCGGCAAGGGTGACGACAAGAACGCCATCCGCGCCGCCCTCGGCACGCCGACGCCGGATCGCCTGCTGAAGGTGGTGCAGGCCATGCGCCTCGGCATCTCTAACGAGGAAATCCACTCCTACTGCCGCATCGACCCGTGGTTCCTTGAGCAGATCCGCGGGATCGTCGACATGGAGGCCGAGGTGCGCGCCAAGGGCGTGCCGACCACGGCAGGCGCCCTGCGGCGCCTCAAGGCCATGGGCTTCTCCGATGCGCGCCTCGCTGTGCTCACCGAGAAGACCGAGGCCGAGGTGGCCAAGGCGCGTCGCGCGCTCAACGTTCGGCCCGCCTACAAGCGCATCGATACCTGCGCCGCCGAGTTCGCCTCGCCGACGGCCTATATGTACTCGACCTATGAGTCGCCCTTCGCCGGAGCTCTGGCCGACGAGGCGCAGCCGTCGGATCGGGAAAAGGTCGTCATCCTCGGCGGCGGTCCCAACCGCATCGGCCAGGGCATCGAGTTCGACTACTGCTGCTGCCACGCCTGCTTTGCGCTCTCGGACGCCGGGTTCGAGACGATCATGATCAATTGCAACCCGGAGACCGTGTCGACCGACTACGACACCTCGGACCGGCTCTATTTCGAAAGCCTGACGGCCGAGGACGTCATCGAGATCCTCGAGCGCGAGAAGACCAGAGGCACGCTGAAGGGCGTCATCGTCCAGTTCGGCGGCCAGACCCCCCTGAAGCTCGCTCGCGCGCTGGAGGAGGCCGATATCCCGATCCTCGGGACGTCGCCGGACGCCATCGACCTCGCCGAGGACCGCGACCGCTTCAAGCGCCTGCTGGACAAGCTCGGCCTGAAGCAGCCGAAGAACGGCATCGCCTATTCGGTGGAGCAGGCCCGCCTGATCGCCGCCGAACTCGGCTACCCGCTGGTCGTGCGGCCGTCCTACGTGCTGGGCGGCCGCGCCATGCAGATCATCCGCGAGGAGGGCCAGCTCGGCGACTATCTGCTCGGGACGCTGCCCGAGCTGGTGCCGGCCGACGTCAAGGCGCGCTACCCGAACGACAAGACCGGCCAGATCAACACGGTGCTCGGCAAGAACCCGCTGCTGTTCGACCGCTACCTGTCGGACGCCATCGAGGTCGATGTCGACTGCCTCGCCGACGGCAAGACGTCGTTCGTCGCCGGCATCATGGAGCACATCGAGGAGGCCGGCATCCATTCGGGCGACTCGGCCTGCTCGCTGCCGCCCTATTCGCTGTCGGCGGAGACCATCGCCGAGCTCGAGCGGCAGACCAAGGCGCTGGCGCTGGCGCTCGACGTTGGCGGGCTCATGAACGTCCAGTACGCGCTCAAGGACGGCGACGTCTATGTGCTCGAGGTCAATCCGCGCGCGTCGCGGACAGTGCCCTTCGTCGCCAAGGTGGTGGGCGAGCCTATCGCCAAGATCGCCTCGCGCATCATGGCCGGCGAGAGCCTGGAATCCTTCGGTCTCAAGCCGAAGGTGCTGGGCCACATGGGCGTGAAGGAGGCGGTATTCCCCTTCGCCCGCTTCCCCGGCGTCGACGTGCTGCTCGGACCGGAGATGCGCTCGACCGGCGAGGTCATGGGCCTCGACCGGACTTTCGCCACGGCCTTCGCCAAGAGCCAGCTCGGGGCAGGGGTCATCGTGCCGACGTCCGGCACCGTCTTCGTCTCGGTGCGCGACGACGACAAGCCGCGCATCCTCGAAGCCATCCGCTCGCTGCACAGCCTGGGGTTCAAGATCATCGCGACCTCGGGCAACCAGCGCTATCTGGTCGAGGAAGGCGTGCCCTGCGGCAAGATCAACAAGGTGCTCGAGGGCCGTCCGCATATCGTCGATGCGATCAAGAACGGCGAGGTGCAACTCGTCTTCAACACGACGGAGGGCGCCCAGGCGCTCTCGGACTCGCGGTCACTCCGCCGCGCGGCCCTCTTGCAGAAGGTTCCCTATTACACCACTCTTGCAGGAGCTGTTGCCGCCGCGCAGGGCATCAAGGCCTATCTCGAGGGGGACCTCGAGGTGCGTGCGCTGCAGAGCTATTTCGGCAATTCCTGATCTTCGGGTCCTGCCGAAACCGCGTTTCGTATCCACCATGAAGGTTCGCGGGGCCGGCGTCCTCGGCTCCCGATCCTCTATTCGTCGTTGAAAGGTCAGGGCGAGCATCATGGAAAAGGTTCCAATGACCGTCGGCGGCTTCGCCAAGCTCGAAGCCGAGCTGAAGGAGCGCCAGCAGGTGGAGCGCCCGCGCATCATCGCGGCGATTTCGGAGGCCCGTTCGCACGGCGACCTGTCGGAAAACGCCGAGTATCACTCCGCCAAGGAGCAGCAGTCGCTCAACGAGGGGCGTATCGCCGAGCTCGAGAGCCTGATCGCGCGTGCCGAGGTGATCGACGTGACGAAACTGTCCGGCAGCACGGTGAAGTTCGGCGCGACGGTGAAACTCGTCAACGAGGACACCGAGGAGGAGCGCGTCTGGCAGATCGTCGGCGACAGCGAGGCCGATGCCAAGGCGGGCCGTATCTCCATTTCCTCGCCGCTGGCGCGCGCGCTGATCGGCAAGAGTGCAGGCACCAGCGTCGAGGTGAACACGCCCAAGGGGGCGCAGAGCTACGAGGTCCTGGAAATTCGCTGGGGCTGAGCAAGACGGCCCCGACACCTGACCGAATGCGGCGTCCCTCGCGGGCGCCGTCTTCGTTTGACGGGGCATGCCTGCTGAAACGAAGGCGTGGACCGATCGGGATCGTTCTGAAACGCCGGAGTGCGAGGCTGCCCGCCTGTTCAAACGGGAGCCTGAACCATGCCCCTCGTTCTCGCCCGGCGCGCCGCCCTCCGCGTGGCGCTTCTTGCCATGGCCGCCAGCGTCACTGTCCCGGCCCTCGCCCAGGATCGGCCGGCGCCGGATGCGGCGCTGCAGGCGGCCATCACCAAGTCGAACGCTTATACGGGGCTCTTGAACCGCACGCTCAGGGCCGTCGAGTCCTGGGATCGCTACCGCAGCTGGGTCAACATGCAGCGCGGCCCGACCGGCCGCGAACGCTATATCGTCTATGGTCTCTACAGCCTCTACGACGTCCGCAGCGAGATCGAGAAGGCGGAGCAGGCGGTGACGCAGGAGCCCGCGATGCCGGAGCTGGACGACGCGATGCGGCGTTATATCCAGTCCTACCGGGTTCTCGCCCCGCTGATTACCCGCGCCAATGGCTATTACGAGCGCAAGGATTATCAGGACGATGGTGCCGCGCTGGGGCGTGAGCTCCACCGCGAGATGGTGCCGGCCGCCGAGGCCTTCCTCAAGGACCGCGCCGACGTGGAGCGTGCGATGCGGGCCCTGCGTGCCGACCTGAACCAGCGCGAACTCGCCGACATCGAACGGCGTGAGGGGCGCTCCGCCCGCTGGAACGTCCGCAACGTAATGATCGCCGCGCGCGGCGTCATGGATCTCATGCCTACGAACGAGAGGCCGGTCGTCGACCTCGTCGCCTTCGATCTCGCGATCCAGAGCTATGCCGCAGCTTTGCGCGAACTGGACAAGCTCAAGGAGACCGATCCCGACGGTGCCTCGATCCTCGACAGCCAGGCCGGATCCTGGCTCGGACAGCTGCGCGAATACCGCCAGAAGCTCGGCCGGACGCGCGGCGACGCCCGCCGAGCCGGCGGGCACGAGCGGACGTGGATCGTCAACAATTACAACATGATGGTCAGCATGTCGGATATGCGGATGCGCATGCGCCGCTGACCGTCCGGTCTCAGCCGAGCAGCTGCTTCACCAGCGGGCTCGCCTTGCCGAAGTCCATCTGGCCGGCATAGCGCGCCTTGAGCTCGCCCATCACCTTGCCCATGTCCTTGACGCCGGCGGCGCCCGTCTCGGCGATGACGGCGGCAATAGCCGCCTTCGCCTCGGCCTCGTCCATCTGCTTCGGCAGATAGGCGGTGATGACGGCGATCTCGGCGGCTTCCTGCTCGGCAAGTTCCGGGCGGCCGCCATCCGCATACATCTTCGCGCTCTCCTGCCGCTGCTTCACCATCTTCTGGAGAAGCTGCAGGATCTCGTCATCGGACAGCGGGCCCTTGCCGGCGCCGCGCGCCTCGATGTCCTTGTCCTTGAGCGCCGCCTGCATCAGGCGGATGGTGCCGAGGCGCGGCTTGTCGCCGGCCTTCATGGCTTCCTTCAGATCGCTCATGAACCTGTCGCGCAGCATGGTCTTCCTCTCCTCGACACGGCGGTCGCAGGGTTTGGCCGGGGCTCACCGGGGGCGGGCAGGGCCATGGGATGGGTGCGGCAGGGGCGGGAGCGGGGATTTCACGGGATTTTGGTCCCTGATCCTTTGACCGCCTGCCAAGTCGTCGCTATGTAGGCGCCTTATGACACACAAACAAGACGAATCCGGCTGGACTGACCCCAAGCCGACGGCCCTGCTCGTGCTCGCCGACGGCACGGTGATTGAAGGTTTCGGTCTCGGTGCCGAGGGCGTCGCCGACGGCGAGGTCTGCTTCAACACCGCCATGACCGGCTATCAGGAGATCCTCACCGATCCCTCCTATGCCGGGCAGATCATCACCTTCACCTTCCCGCACATCGGCAATGTCGGCGCCAACGACGAGGACATCGAGACGGTCAACATGGCCGCCGCCTCGGGCGTGCGCGGCGTCGTGCTGAAGGCGGCGATCACCCAGCCGTCGAACTACCGCTCGGGCGGTCATTTCGACCAGTGGCTGAAGCGTCGCGGCATCGTCGGCCTCTGTGGCGTCGATACCCGCGCCCTGACGGCCCTGATCCGCGAGAAGGGCATGCCCAATGCGGTCATCGCCCATTCGCCGACCGGTGAGTTCGACGTCGAGGCGCTGAAGCGTCGCGCCGCCGGGCTCCCCCTGATGGACGGCCTCGACCTCGTTCCTGGCGTCACCTCGTCGCAGCGTTATCCCTGGTCGGAGACCATCTGGGAATGGGACGAAGGTTACGGCGAGGCCGGCGAACCTCGGTTCCACGTCGTCGCGCTCGACTACGGCGTGAAGCGCAACATCCTGCGGCTGCTTGCCAATGCGGGCTGCAAGGTGACGGTGGTCCCCGCGAACACGCCGGCCGCCGATGTGATGGCTCTGAAGCCGGACGGCGTCTTCCTGTCGAACGGACCCGGCGACCCCGCGGCCACCGGCAAGTACGCGGTTCCGGTCATCCAGGCCGTCCTTGAGAAGCAGATCCCGACCTTTGGCATCTGCCTCGGACACCAGATGCTCGGCCTCGCCGTCGGCGCCAAGACCATGAAGATGCACCAGGGCCATCACGGGGCGAACCACCCTGTGAAGGACATGGACACTGGCAAGGTGGAGATTACCTCGATGAACCACGGCTTTGCCGTGGACGAGGCGACGCTGCCCGCCAATGCGCGGCCCACCCATATCAGCCTGTTCGACGGCTCCAATGCCGGCATCGCGCTGACGGACCGCCCGGCGTTCTCGGTGCAGTACCATCCCGAGGCGAGCCCCGGCCCAATGGACAGCCACTACCTCTTCGACCGGTTCGTGGCGATGATGGAGAAGAGCAAGGCGGCGTGAGCCTCGCCCAAGCCGACTTATCCACGTTGTCCACAGGCTGGCTTTGAGCCGATGACGGTGCGGTACCTCAGTGCCGTCGAGCACTAATGAAAGGCGTCGCATAGGGTTGCGGCGCCTTTTTCATGTGAAGTTTGAGAATTTGCGGCTGTGTCAGAGCCTCGCGACGCGCACCCGTCCGACGCCCCGCTGGATCAGGCCGATGTGGCGGGCGACGCCGCGCGACACGTCGACGATCCGGCCGCGGACGAAGGGGCCACGGTCGACGATGGTGACGACGGCCGAGCGGCCATTGGCGATGTTGGTCACCTTGATCTTCGAGCCGCAGGGCAGGCTGCGATGGGCAGCGGTCATGGCCTCGGGATTGTGGCGACCGCCGCAGGCGGTGCGCCCGGGCAGCTGATACCAGGAGGCGAGGCCAACAGCCTCTCCGGCGGCGGCGGGCGCTGTGGGACAAATGGAAAAAAAGGCAGCGCCGATCGCGGCGAAGCGAAGCCAGGACGTCATGATGTGGGGTTCTCTATTCTCGCGCGCGGCCATAGAGGCGACACGGCGCGGGTGGGTTTGAGCGGCAGCGGAAATGTCACGCCTGCCGCCAAGCGACCCGCGCGCAGTAGTGGCGAAATGGGACCAGAATGCGGCCCGAACCCCGGAGTGGGGTATGCGCATGCTGCATCGCCGCGACCGGAGACATCGGAAATTGGCGGTTGCCTCCGCCGCGGCGCGGCATAACCCTAACGTGCGTCCACCCCCGGAGTTCCCATGACCCACGTCTTTCAGGCCGGCGATATCTCGATCCACCGGATCGTCGACTATGAAGGGGGCTTCATGGACCCCTTCGAGATGTTCCCTGCACTGACGCCGGAGCAGTTCGCGGACGAACGGGAATGGCTGAGTTCACTCGGCGGGCTGGGCCCAGACGGCCGCCTCGACCTCTGTTTCCAGAGCTATCTCGTACGGACGCCGCACCACGTGATCCTGCTCGACAGTTGCATCGGCAACGACAAGAACCGGCCGACGCGGCCGGAATGGCACATGAAGTCCGATGATCGCTTCATGCGCGGGCTGGCGGCGGCCGGGGCGCGGGTCGAGGACATCGACTATGTCATGTGCTCGCACATGCATGCCGATCATGTCGGCTGGAACACCCGTCTCGACAACGGCCGCTGGGTGCCGACATTCCCGAACGCCCGCTACGTCTTCAGCCAGAGAGAGTTCGATCACTGGCAGGCGATGAACGCGAAGTCCGCGGTCCTTGCCTTCCAGGACAGCGTTCTGCCGGTGATCGAGGCGGGCAGGGCGGAGCTGGTGGCCGACGACCACGCCATCGGCGACCATGTGCGGATCCTGCCGACGCCCGGCCACACGCCCGGCCATGTGGCGGTGGCGCTCGGCAAGGGGCGCGACGAGGCCGTGGCGTCAGGGGACCTCATCCATTCGCCGCTGCAGGCGCGCCTTCCCGACCTCTCGACCAAGTTCGACGTCGACCAGGCGCAGGCCGCATCCACGCGGCGGGCCTTCCTGGAGCGCTATTGCGACACCGGAACGCTCTGCTGCATGGCGCATTTCCCGTCGCCGTCGGTCACCCGCATCACCCGCCGCGGCAACGGCTTCGACTGCTCCCCGGTCACCGGCTGAGCCTCAGGCCCAGAGGCGTTCCTGCTCACGTCCCTTGTAGAGGGGCGCGACATATTCGCCGTAGCCGTTGAAGAGCTGCGTCGGGACGCGTCCGCCGCCACCGATCAGCTCCTCGGTCGCCTGGCTCCAGCGGGGATGCGCGACGGCCGGGTTCACATTGGCCCAGAAGCCATATTCGCCGCCCTGCAACCGCTCCCAGAACGACTGCGGCCGCTGCTCGGTGAAGGAGATGCGGACGATCGACTTCACCGACTTGAATCCGTACTTCCACGGCACGATGAGGCGCAGCGGCGCGCCGTGCTGGCGCGGCACCGGCTTGCCGTAGATGCCGGTGACGAGGATCGCGAGGTCGTGCGCCGCCTCGTCGATCGTCAGGCCCTCGACATAGGGCCAGGAATACCAGGGCGAGCGCATTCCCGGAGCCCAGCTCTGCGTGTCGAAGGTCTCCATGCGGACATACTTCGCCGAACCGAGCGGCTGGACCATGTCCATCAGCGCCTTGATGGGGAATCCGGTCCAGGGAACGGTCATGCCCCAGGCCTCGACGCAGCGGAAGCGATAGACGCGCTCCTCGATCGGCATGGCGCGGATCAGCTTGTCGATGTCGATGGTCTGCGGCTTTTCGACAAGCCCGTCGATCTTCACCGTCCAGGGACGGATGGGGAGAGCCTGCGCGGCCTGCGCGATCCGCTTGGAGCCACCGAACTCGTAGAAGTTGTTGTAGTTTGCGGCGACCTGCGCGTCCGTCAGCGGACGCTCGACCGTGTAGGTCGTGTTGCGCCGCGCCGGGTAGAGATCTGCGGTCGGATCGGCGGCCTGGGCCTCGGCGCGACCGGCCAGGGCAGCCGTCGCGATGCCCGCGCCAGCCGCGATGAGGTGGCGGCGCGACATGAAGATGGATTCGGGGGTTGCGGCGCTCTCCGGCAATTCCCAACCGCGCTTCGACCTGATCAGCATGGGGGCTCCCTTCACTGTTCCGAGAGGCTATAGGGCAGTCCGCCCGTCACCAAATCACGCTATGGCGAGTCGCCTGGCGACCGCCCCGGAGGCCAACGTGCTGCCGCAGACCCTCGTTCCCTATATCGGCCTGGCCGCAGCTTTCGTTACGACCTTCTGCTGGCTTCCGCAGGCGGTCCGCATCATCCGGACCCGCGACACACGGGCGATCTCGCTGTCGGCCTACGGCGCCTTCGCCCTCGGCATCGCCTTGTGGCTCGTCTACGGCATTTCCCTCGGCGACCTGCCTCTCATTCTCTCCAATACGGTGACCCTGGCGCTTCAGCTCACCATCGTCGGCCTCAAGCTCAGATACGGCTGAGGTCAGCGGGCGGGATGCAGCGGTCTGCCGGGATGCCGCGGGCGCAGGCGCGTGCTAGCCATCGGGAGCCCCGTCCGGAGAATCCCATGGCCGCCCTGACATCGCCCGCCATCTCGCCGATCCTGCTGCTCGTCGCCTCCAACGTCTTCATGACCTTCGCCTGGTACGGCCACCTGAAATTCAAGGCGGCGCCGCTCGTCGTCGTCATCCTCGTCAGCTGGGGCATCGCGCTGTTCGAGTACTGCCTCGCGGTGCCGGCCAACCGCATCGGGCACCAAGTCTACAGCGCCGCGGAACTGAAGACGATCCAGGAGGTCATCACCCTGCTGGTCTTCGCGGTCTTTTCGGTCGTATTCCTCAAGGAGCAACTGTCCTGGAACCACGCCGTCGGGTTTGCCCTGATCGCGGCCGGGGCCTTCTTCGTGTTCCAGGGGAGGGGCGCTTGAACAGGCCATTCATCAGCGGCATCGCCGCGCTCGATACCTATCTTGCCGAGGGTTTCGACAAGGTCCCCGGCATGTCGTCGCGCTTCTCGGCGACGATCTGCGGTCATCTCATGCGGCGCCAGACCGAGATCGGCATTCGGGGCTCGGTGGCGGAGATCGGTGCCTTCGAGGGGCGCTTTCTCATCGCCATGGGCCACGCACTGGCAGCCGGCGAACACGCCTACGGTTTCGACGTCTTCACCTGGCCCGACGACCGGGTCCTCGACCGCTTCGTCGCCAATGCCGAGCGCCACGGTCTCGACCGCAGCCGCTTCACGCCGCGTCCCTTCGACAGCGGCAAGCTGACGGTGGACGAATTCGCCGGGCTGACAGGACGCGGCCCGCTGCGCTTCATCCACATCGACGGCGATCACTCGCCCGAACCGCTGATGCATGATCTCGAGCTCGCCCATGCGCGGCTGCATCCGCAGGGCCTCATCTGCCTCGACGACATGCTGCACCCCGGCTATCCCTTCCTGGTGGTGACCGTGCACGCCTATCTGACGGCGCATCCCGAGATGGTGCTGATGTGCGTCATCGACCGCGAGGACATCGTCGCGGCGCCGAAGTTCCTCATCTGCCGTCGGGATGCGGTCGCCCTCTATGAGAACGATCTGATGGCGAGCTTCCCGGACCAGCACTTCGTGCTTGGCGGCGATGCCATGGGGCATCACTGCGTGGTGCTGACGCCGCATCCGCGCCTGGCGGAGGTCTAGGACCTAGCGACCTTCCGGAGCGAGACGGAGCAGGGCGCCCTCGCGCGCATCGGTGAGCAGCCACAGGGCGCCGTCAGGCCCCTGCTGCACATCGCGGAAGCGGTGGCCGAGCTCAGTCAGCAAACGCTCCTGCCGCACGACCTTGTCCCCGTCGAGGACCAGCCGCACGAGCATGCGGCCGGCAAGGGCGCCGGAGAAGGCGCTCCCTTTCCACGCGGGCATGAGATCGGCTGTGTAGAAGGTCAGGCCCGACGGCGCGATGGACGGCGTCCAGTGGGCCAGCGGCTGCACAAGCCCGTCGCGCTCCCTGAGGCCGCCATTGACCGGGCGGCCGTCGTAATGCGTCCCCCACGAGATCAGCGGCCAGCCGTAGTTCTCGCCGGGACGCACGGCATAGAGGCCGTCGCCGCCCCGCGGCCCATGGTTGCTGGCCCAGAGCCGGCCGGTCTCGGGGTGGAGCGCCGCGCCCTGCACGTTGCGCAGTCCGATGGCCCAGACGGCCGGATGCCAGCCGGCTTGGCCGGTCGCAGCCGCATTGTCGCGAGCGGGCGCGCCGTCCGTCGTGATGCGGACGATCTTGGCGAGCGTATTGGCGGGGTTCTGGCTCTGGTCCATCTGGCCGAAGCGGTCGCCCGTGGTGACGAAGAGGTGGCCGGTCCGGTCGAAGACCAGGCGCGAGCCAAAATGCAGGCGGCTCGCGACGGGAGGCTCCTGACGCCAGATGACGCGCCCATCCTCCAGCCGGTCGCCGGATTCGCTCAATCGCCCGCGGAACACGGCTGTCGCATTGGTGTCGCCTTCGCCCGCCTCGGCAAAGCTGAGATAGACCCGCCGGTTGCTGGCAAAGCCGGGATCAAGGGCTATGCCGAGAAGCCCGCCCTGACCGGCGGCCTGGACCTGAGGCCCCCCGGAGATCGGCGTCGAGACTGTGCCGTCGCGCCCGACGAGACGAAGTCGTCCCGGCCGCTCCGTCACCAGCATTCGGCCGTCGGGGAGAAAGGCGAGCGACCAGGGATGCTCGAGCCCGGTCGCAACCGTCGCGACGACCGGCGGAGCTGCGGTGCCGCCGGCGCCCTGCGCCAGAGACGGCACCGCCGAGAGCGCCACCATCATGGCCGTGAGGGCTGCTCGCCGTAGGCCACGGATCGACAAGGTCAAGGGCTGTGCCTCATCTGCATCGAATGCCGGGATGTCAGGCGGTCACGGAGTTGTCCTTGCGCGCATTGCTGCTCCAGAAGGAGCGTCGGACCATGGCAATCAGCAGGCCGACGAGGCCGACAATGGCGACCAGCACTGTTCCGGACAGAGCCAGTGTTTCCGGGTCCGCGCCTTCCTCGATCGTGGAGGGGTCGATCAGGTCGCCGGTCAACGACACGCCAGCGACGATCAGGGCCAGGATGAGCGCGGCGACCACGCCGATGGAAACGATGGCCGGTACACGTGGGTATCCCCGTCCGACACCCGGGCGGCCGGATCCGATGCGGAACGAATGAGGCGAATGCAGCATCCAGCGACTCCGTCCTGTTGGCGCTGCTTCCCATGACGCGCCGGGGAGCAGGCCCTGCCATCGCGACAGATGGCGATCCTGAGGTGAGAAACAACGCCGGGATTGGGTCCGTTCCCGACAAATTTGCGGCGGCTCGTCACGCTTGCGTGAAGCCCGACGCCCTGCCGCCGCGGACGGTTCCACAATGGCAACCTGACCTTAACCTTGACGTTGCGACAATGGGCTGTCTTCACCGCGTCGAGGGTACCATGTCGCGCTGGCTCCTGTTCGTCGTCGCCGCTGCGGCTGTCGTGACCGCGCAGTTCATCGACCGCGGCTCCAAGGAACTCGCCGAGAGCCGCCAGTGGGCCCGCGGCAACGCCGACGACGCCATCCAGACAGGCACGATCCGCCGGCCGCCCCAGCGCTGAACGGAAAACGCATAGCTCTCACGCTGCAACGCGAGACGGCGGGCTTGCACCCGTGGCCGCGCGGCGCGACGATGCTGTTGCGCGAGGTCCCATAACAAGATCCTCCGTCTGACCTGTCACTTCCGGGTCGACCTTCTCGCCCGGGCCCCGACAAGAGGGGACGACGACATGGGCGACCAGAACGGCAGAAGGCAGTCGGGTCCACGGTGCATCGCACTGGTGGGCCCGTTCCAGAGCGGCAAGACGACCTTGCTGGAGGCGCTGCTCGAGCGAAACGGCGCGGTCCAGCGGATGGGGTCCGTCGAAACGGGCACCACGGTCTCCGACTCCAGCGCGGAAGCGCACCAGTTCAAGATGAGCGTGGAGGCCGCCTTCGCCACCACGACCTTCATGGGAGACAGCTACACCTTCGTCGACTGTCCGGGCTCCGTCGACTTCCTGCACGAAATGCGGAACGTCATTCCGGCTGTCGACGCCGCCGTGGTGGTCTGCGAGGCCGACGAGAAGAAGATTCCGGCGCTCGGGGTCATCCTGAGGGAACTCGAGGACCTCGGCATTCCGCGCATTCTCTTCATCAACAAGATCGACAAGGCCGACAGGCGCATCCGCGAAACGCTGCAGGTGCTCCGGCCGGCCTCGCGCGTGCCGCTGCTGCTGCGCCAGATCCCGATCTGGACGAATGGTATCGTTTCCGGCTTCGTCGACCTCGCTCATCGAGCGTGCGCTTCGTCTACCGCGAGCACGCACCCTCCGAGATCATGGCAATACCCGCTTGGTGGTGAGGACCTCGATCGCGAGCAAGGAAGCGCGCTTCACCATGCTGGAGACGCTCGCCGACCATGATGACGAGTTGATGGAGACGCTTCTCTCCGACCTCGAACCGCCGCAAGCGACCGGGTCTTCGACGATCTCGGGCGCGAACTGCGCCGAGGGGCTTGGTCGTTCCGGTGCTGTTCGGCTCGGCCCTGCACACCAATGGCGTGCTGCGGCTGCTCAAGACGTTGCGTCACGATGTGCCCGGTGTCGCCGCCACGGCGCGGCGTCTCGGCGTGACGGGAGCCGAGCCGGTCGCCCATGTCATGAAGACGATCCACACCGCCCACGGCGGCAAGCTGTCGGTCGCCCGCGTGCTCAACGGGTCCATCGGCGAGGGCGCGGTGCTGACGGGTGGCTCCGGCATCGCCGAGCGCACGTCGGGCCTCTTCCGCCTGTTCGGGCCCGGGGTGGAGAAGCTTCGCGAGGCACAGGCGGGCGATACCGTGGCCCTCGGAAAGCTCGACCACGTCGCCACCGGCGACGCCGTCACCACCGGCAAGGCTGCGCCGAAGCCGCTCGTCGTGCTGACCCCGCCACAAGCGGTGCTGTCGGTCGCGCTCTCGGCGAGGGATCGCAAGGACGACGTGAAGCTCGGGCTGGCGCTCGGCAAGCTGCATGACGAGGATCCCTCGCTCTCGGTGACGCATCTCGGCGAGACCGGCGAGATCATCCTCTCCGGTCAGGGGGAGATGCACCTGCGCGTCGCGGTGTCCAAGCTTGCCAGTCGCTACGGGGTTCAGGTCAATCAGGCCAAGCCCTCGGTGGGTTATCGCGAGACCATCAAGAAGGCCGCGACGGGCGTGCGCGGACGGCATCGCAAGCAGTCGGGCGGCCACGGCCAGTTCGGCGATGTGGTGATCGACGTCCGCCCGGTGGAGCGCGGGTCGGGATTTGTGTTCGACGACACGATTGCCGGCGGCGTGGTGCCGAAGCAGTACATTCCGTCCGTCAGGGACGGTGTCGAGGACACGCTGCGTCGGGGCCCGCTGGGCTTTCCCGTGGTCGACATCGCGGTCACCCTGACCGACGGCAGCTACCATACGGTCGACAGTTCCGACATGGCGTTCCAGCAGGCAGGGCGGATCGCCATCCAGGAGGCGTTGCCCAATTGCCATCCGGTGCTGCTGGAGCCGATCCACCGGGTCGAGGTGTCGGTGCCGTCCGAGGCAACCGCCCGTATCAATGCCATCGTCTCGGCGCGACGCGGCCAGATCCTCGGCTTCGACGCGCGCGATGGCTGGTCGGGATGGGATGTCGTCGCGGCGCTCATGCCGGAGTCGGAAATCGGCGATCTCATCGTCGAGATCCGTTCGGCGACCGCCGGCGTCGGCTCGTTCACCTCGAGCTTCGACCACCTCGCCGAACTCACCGGACGGGAGGCCGAGAGGATCGTTCAGGCGCGGGCCGCGTGAGGCCCATGGGCCAAGAAAAAAGGCCGGGCTCCAGGAGCCCGGCCGTTTGAGTTTCGGCTTCAGACGACGACGTCTGGAAGCCGCCTTCCAGAGGGGAACGCCGACAGCGACGCGAAGATCACAGGGAGGCGTGATCCCAAAAAGCTATCGACCCGCCGAAGATGGCGTGTTCGTGTGCAGCGCACAACCGGAAGGCCTGCATGGCTGAACTTCCAGTGCCGCACGCCTCGGCATCCTGCCGCCATTTTGAGCAAATGCGGGACTGCCCGAAAAATGCCCGCCGCGCGATCGCCGGTGGAGGACATGGCCCTGGCCGGCACCGGCGTGTGGATAATCATGACGGCCGGATTGCGCCCGAATGACGAATCCAAGATCGCTTGTCGGGTCAGTAGGCAGCGCCGTCATCCTGCGTTAGGGTTTGGTCCAGAGATCGATTCGAGCAGTCGAATCAAAAGCTTGCAGGTCCATGCCTCGGCAGCCTGCGTGTGGGTCTCCTGTCCAGTTGCGTCCCGTCGCGTCTGTCCGACAACCGAGCGAACCGCACGGGGGCGGAATGTCCTTGATCGATATCGAAACCACCGACCGACAGGTCAATCCCGTCGATCTCGTGGAGCATCTGGCGGCCCTCAACGAGTGGTCCTTCGACCGTTCGGGGGATGACGAGATCACTCTGTCCGTCACCGGCCGATGGTCTGACTACCATGCGTCCTTCACATGGATGGACGACATCGAATCGTTGCACCTCGCCTGCGCCTTCGACCTGAAGGTGCCGGAGCGCCGCCGTTCCGAGGTGAAGGACCTCATCCAGCTCATCAACGAGCAGCTCTGGCTCGGGCATTTCGACCTCTGGCCGCAGGAGGGGGTCGTCATGTTCCGCCATGCGCTTCTGCTGGCCGGTGGGGCGGAGGCCTCCGGGCGCCAGTGCGAGGCGCAGCTGGATGCGGCCATGGAGGCCTGCGACCGCTACTATCAGGCCTTCCAGTTCGTCGTCTGGGCCGGCAAGTCGGCGCGGGAGGCCATGGACTCTGCACTTTTCGAGACAGCCGGCGAGGCGTGACAGGCGGCAGCGGGGCGGCTATCGGTTCTCCGGTCAGTTTCCGGAGACGATCATGACCGCACCCACCGCCGACGATGCCCTGCGCCTTTCCTCCTTTGCCGGACATGTCGTTTTGGTCGGGGCAGGGCAGATGGGCGGCGCGCTGCTCCGCGGCTGGCTCAAGCACGGGCTTCCCTCGTCGCGCATCACCGTCATCGATCCGCGGCCTCCAGCCAATGTTCAGGCGATCATCGACGCCAACGGCATTGCCCTCGATCCGGTCTCGCCGGCCGTCGCGGATGTTCTGATCGTCGCCGTGAAGCCGCAGATCGCCGACGAGGTCATGCCGCTGGTGCGCCACGTGGTGGGGCCGTCGACGGTGGTGGTCTCCGTCATGGCGGGCAAGACCATCCAGCGGCTCGAGGAGGTGTTCGGCCACGGCACTGCAGTGGTCCGCACCATTCCGAACACGCCGGCGGCGGTTGGCCGCGGCATCACGGGAGCCGCCGCCAACGCACATGTGACGTCCGCCCAGCACAAGGCGGTGGAGACGCTGCTGTCCGCGGTCGGCCGCGTCGAGTGGCTGGCGCGCGAGGACTGGATCGACATCGTCACCGCCGTGTCGGGGTCCGGGCCGGCCTATGTGTTCCTGCTCGCGGAGACCCTCGCCAAGGCCGGCGTCGCCGCGGGGCTGCCGCCCGACCTGTCCGCCCGCCTTGCCCGCGCGACCGTCGAGGGCGCCGGCGAGCTCATGTATCGTTCGCCCGACGTCGACCCGGCCACGCTGCGGCAGAACGTCACCTCGCCGAATGGGACGACCCACGCGGCGCTTCAGGTGCTGATGGCCTCCAGCGGAGTCGACCCGCTCTTCGTGCAGGCGGTGGCCGCTGCGGCAAAACGGTCGCGGGAACTGGCGGGCTGAGGCCAGGCGGCCTATCTCTCCGGTGACGTGATGATCGCGCGAGGGAGATTTCGATGACCGGACCCGCCACTGCATCGGCCGACGGCCACCGCGAGGCGATCATCGCAGCCTTCATGGGGCTGCTGGCCGACCGGCCCTTGTCGGACGTCACCCTTGCCGCCACGGCCGAAAGGGCGGGGCTGTCGCTCGGCGACGTCAGGTCCTGCTTCGGCTCCCGCATGGAGATCATCGCGGCGTTTGTCGCGTCGATCGACAAGGCGGTGCTCGACGGCATCGACCGCGACCTCGCGGACCAGGACACCAAGGAGCGCCTCTTTGACATCCTGATGCGCCGGCTCGACCTTCTCGCGCCGTATCGCGAGGCCATCCGGCGGCTATCGACCGCCGCGATGCGTGATCCGGGCCTCGCCCTCGCGCTGAACGGTCTTGCCGTCAGGTCCCAGCGCTGGATGCTGGCCGCTGCCGGCGTCGAGGTTCCCGGGGCGGGGGGCGCCATCCGTGCCCAGGGCCTGGCGATCGCCTTCGCCAAGGTGGTGAAGGCCTGGCTCGACGACGAGGATCCGGCGCTCGCCCGGACCATGCGCGTCCTCGACGAGGAACTCGCAAGAGCGGGGCGGGCGGCAGGTGCGCTCAGGTCGGTGGAACGTTTTGCTACCCCGCTGTTCGGTCTCCTCTGCGCGCCCTTCGAGCGTCGGCGGAGCCGGGACGCCGGACGCGATGAGCCGGGGCAGGGCGAGCGTGGCTGGCGCGGTGACGACTTCCGCGATCCGAAGGTCACGCCGGTCTGAGGCCGCGCCGGCCCGCGGTCTTGCGCGTGGAGAAGATTGTCGTCGGCCCTGATGGCCAGGCGAAAGGCGTCGAACCCGCCGAGTTCAACTGATGTCGGCCCCGGCTGCCCCGATCACGTTCGACGACTTCATGAAGGTCGATGTGCGCATCGGTCAGGTCCTGGCCGTCGATCCCTTCCCCGAGGCGCGCAAGCCGGCGTACAAGTTGACCATCGATTTCGGTGGCGAGATTGGCCGGAAGAAGTCGTCGGCCCAGATCACGAAGCACTACACGCCGGAAGCCCTGGTCGGGCGGCAGGTGCTGGCGGTGGTGAACTTTCCGCCGCGCCAGATCGGCAAGTTCATGTCCGAGGTCCTGACCCTCGGTGTCCCGGACCAGACCGGCGAGGTTGTCCTCATCGGCCCTGGACTGGAGGTGCCGGAAGGCGGGCGGCTGTTCTGACCGCCCGCCTCCCTTGATGCATCAGCGGATCGGCGGGGCGTACTGGAGCCCGCCCTTGGTCCACAGCGCGTTGAGGCCGCGGGCGATGCCGAGACGCGAACCGGCGCCGAGGTGACGATCGAACATCTCGCCGTAGTTGCCGACATGGCGGACGATACGGACGACCCAGTCCTTCGACACGCCGAGAGCCTCGCCGAAGTTACCCTCGACGCCGAGGACGCGGCGGATCTCCGGATTGGTCGACTGCATCATCTGGTTGAGGTTCGCCTGGGTGATGCCGAGTTCCTCGGCCGTCAGCATGGCGAAGTGCGTCCACTTGACGATGTCGAACCACTGGTCGTCGCCGTGGCGGACCACCGGGCCGAGCGGCTCCTTCGAGATGATCTCCGGCAGGACCATGTGGTCATCCGGCTTGGCGAGGCTGAGGCGCTGGGAATAGACGCCGGAGGCGTCGGTGGTGAAGACGTCGCAACGGCCGGAATCATAGGCCTTGAGCACCTCGTCGGCCGTGTTGAACACCACCGGCTCGTACTTCATGTTGTTGGCGCGGAAATAGTCCGCGACGTTGAGTTCCGTCGTCGTGCCGGTCTGCACGCAGACCGAGGCGCCCGACAGCTCGCGGGCGCTCTTGATGTTGAGCGACTTGCGAACCATGAAACCCTGGCCGTCATAGTAGTTGATGCCGGCGAAGTTCAGGCCGAGCGCCGTGTCGCGCTGGATGGTCCAGGTGGTGACGCGGGAGAGCAGGTCGACCTCGCCCGACTGCAGCGCGGTGAAGCGGTCCTTGGCCGAGAGCGGCGAATAGCGCACCTTGGTCGGGTCGTTGAAGATCGCGGCGGCGAGCGCGCGGCAGAGATCGACGTCGATACCGGTCCAGGTGCCGGCGCTGTCCGGCTGGGAGAAGCCGGCGAGGCTGGGACTGACGCCGCACTTGACGAAGCCGGCGCTCTGGATGTTGCGAAGTGTGGCGCCCGACGTCTGGGCCGAGGCCGCCCCGAAGCCGGCGCCGAGGCCGATGGCCGCGCCGAGGGCGAGTGTTGAGACGATCCGTTTCATGGTGACAGAATTCCCGCTCTGGATGGTTGTTTCGCCGTGCCCCCGCCATCCGATCGATCAAGGCACGCGAAAGCAATCTAGCAGGGGACTCCGCCGGCATGGCAAGCCGGTATCACGCGACATTGTGGCGCCAACGAAAATGGCCGGGGCGAGCCCGGCCATCCTCGAATTCGAAACGGTGGGCGGGTGTCAGGCCGCCGCGGCCTTCGGCGTCACCTCGGTCGTGTAGTCGTCCATGATCGTCTTGGACATGTTGCCGGGGGTGTAGCGGTAGGGGCCGATCTCGGACACAGGCGTCACCTCGGCGGCCGTGCCGGTGATGAAGCACTCGTTGAACGAGGTCGCAGTTCCTCCGGCATGATCCGGCGCTCGACCACTTCGAAGCCACGGCTTCGCGCAGAGATCGATGACGGTCCGGCGGGTGATGCCGTCGAGGAAGCAGTCGGCGATCGGCGTGTGCACCTGGCCGTCCTTGATGAAGAAGACGTTGGCGCCGGTGCACTCGGCAACACGGCCCTGCCAGTCGAACATCAGCGCGTCCGCATAGCCCTTCTTCTCCGCCTTGTGCTTGGAGATGGTGCAGATCATGTAGAGACCGGCGGCCTTGGAGGTCGACGGGGCCGTCGCCGGATCAGGCCGGCGGAACTCGGCGATGTCGAGGCGGATGCCCTTCATCTTGGTGGCCGGATCGAAGTAGCTCGGCCATTCCCAGGTGGCGATGGCGAGGTGGATCTTGTTGTGCTGGGCGGAGACGCCCATCATCTCCGAACCGCGCCAGGCGACGGGGCGGACATAGGCGTCAGTCTGGCCGTTGGCCTTCAGCGTCGCCATCTTCGCCGCGTCGATCTCCTCCACGGTGAAGGGGATCTCGAAGTCGAGCAGTTCGCCCGACTTCTTCAGGCGGGCCGAGTGCTCGGTCGACTTGTAGATGACGCCGCCATAGGCCCGCTCGCCCTCGAAGACCGCGGAGGCATAATGCAGGCCGTGGGTCAGTACGTGCACCTGCGCGTCCCGCCAGGGAACGAGCTTGCCGTCCATCCAGATATAGCCATCGCGGTCGTGGAACGGGACCAGAGACATGTCTTCCTCCTGTACGCTCCCGGCTTTCGGCCGGTCCCGATCGCGTTTTGCGAACGGCGCCGGGTCCGGCTAACCTTGTCATTCGAGAGGCGGCGCTTGGCGACGATTCCCGATGTGGCGAGCAGCCTTTGGGTACGATCGTTTCGTGAATGCGGGCAGATGAGTAACAATCAGCATCGAATATGTCAACATGGCTGACATAAATGTCTCAACGCCGCAGCGAAGGCCGGGTCCGGGGGGCTCCGGTCAAGGATCCGATTCCGCCCTGCGTGATCCGGCTTATGAGCTGATCGAACTGATGTTTTTCGCCTATCGCGACTTCGTCGGCGACCCCGATCACGTGCTTGAGCGCTACCAGTTCGGCCGCGCGCATCACCGGGTTCTTCACTTCGTGTTCCGGCACCCGGACATCCGCGTCGCCGATCTCCTCGATATCCTGAAGATCACCAAGCAGAGCCTCGCGCGCGTCCTGAAGGAACTCATCGAGCAGGGCTTCATCCTGCAGAAGGAGGGGCAGGTCGACCGCCGCCAGCGGCTGCTGACCGTCACGGACCGGGGCAGGGCTCTCGCGCTCGAACTCGCGAAGCTGCAGACGGAGCGCTTCGCCCGGGCCATCGCCCATTCGGGGACAACGCGGGACCAGGCCGTGCGCTTCCTCTACGCGATGATCGATCCCGAGGGGCGTGAGGAGGTGACGCGCATGATCACCCAGGCGGATCGCGCCATTCAGCGCGCGAAGGAGCGTTGAGAGGCTGCTGGCGGCCACCAGCGCCGCCCGAGGACGACGCGCCCCATCTGCTCATCGTCGATGATGACCGTGTGATCCGCCAGACGCTGGCGCGCTACCTCACCAACAACGGCTATCGCGTCACGACGGCCGGACATGCCGCCGCAGCCCGCAAGAGGCTGGAAGGCCTGACCTTCGACCTCATCATCCTCGACGTGATGATGCCGGGCGAGACCGGCTTCGAACTGGCGAAGGCCATCCGGTCGGGGACGGCGGGGCCGACACCGGAGCTGCCGATCCTCATGCTGACCGCGCGCTCCGACCTCTCCGATCGCCTGACCGGCCTCGAGATCGGTGCCGACGACTATCTGCCGAAGCCCTTCGAGCCGCGCGAACTGCTGCTGCGCATCGGCGGCATCCTGCGCCGGGCGATGCCGGCTCCGCAGCCCGTCGTCGAGGCGGTCAAGTTCGGCGACTTCCATTTCCACCTGTCGCGGCTCGAACTGAAGAAGGGCGAGGAGGTCTGTTGGACGGACGGATCGGGAAAAGGAGATGCTCCGGGTGCTCGCGGTCAAGCCGGGCGAGACCGTCCCCCGATACGATCTCGCCGCCCCCGGCGGCGACATCAACGAGCGGACCGTCGACGTCCAGGTCAACAGGCTGCGACGCAAGATCGAGATCGACCCGGCGAATCCGCTGCATCTGCAGACGGTGAGGGGCATCGGCTACCGGCTGATCGCCACGCCGTGATTGCGTGCCTGAAACAGTCGAGGCTGGCTGCGCGCCAGCGTTGAAACATGGCCGTGACGGATTAGCCTCACCTAGCGTGAGGGGGATTCGGCATGACGATGGATTCGGACGGTGGATGGAGCGCCGGGCCCGGCGGTGACGGCGACACGACCACCGAGCACATCGGCTTCTTCGAGAGGCTCTGGCAATCGATCACCGGCATCCTCGTCGGCCTCGGTCTCGTGGCCGCGACGATCTGGGGCATCTTCTGGAACGAGGGCAGGGCGATCGGCACGACGCGCGCCCTCAACGAAGGCGCCGGGGTCACCGTCTCCGTTCCGGCCGCGCGGGTCGATGCGGCCAACGAAGGCAAGCTCGTCCACGTCGCCGGCGACCTCCGGTCGAACGGGACGCTGACGGATTCGGACTTCCAGATCTCGACGCAGGCACTGCGGCTCGTCCGCAAGGTCGAGATGTACCAGTGGAAGGAGGAGCAGCGGACCGAGACGCGCAGCAATGCCGGCGGTTCGCAGACCCGCACCACCACCTACGAATACACTAGGGTCTGGTCGGACCGTCCGATCGATTCCTCGCGCTTCCGCCGCCGGGATGGTCACGAAAATCCCTCCATGCCCGCAACGGGCCGCAGCCAGACGGCCGCCAATGCCACGCTCGGCACCTTCCGGGCCGACAGCCGGGTCATCGCGCTCTTCGGATCTGGCTCGGAGCGCCGCCTCGACGTGACCGACGCGCAGCTTCGCGCCTTCGCCAACCGCTTCGGATCCCAGGCGCGGCTGAACGATGGCGGGGTCTATGTCGGCTACGACGCCGGCAATCCGGCGGTGGGCGACGTCCGTATCACCTTTTCCATCCTTCCCGAGGGGCCGGCGACGGTCGTCGCCCGCCAGGTCGGCCAGGGCTTCGGCCCC
The DNA here is from genome assembly GCA_965284145.1 of Phreatobacter sp. GTDB lineage: Bacteria > Pseudomonadota > Alphaproteobacteria > Rhizobiales > Phreatobacteraceae > Phreatobacter. Next base: position 923,434 of record CBDIRH010000002.1, on the reverse strand, counting down.
TACCAGGCGTCGAACGGCCGCGAGGTCTTCCTCGGCGAGACCGGCACGAAGACCGCCCAGGAACTCTATGCCCATGCCCACGAGTCGAACCGCATCCTGACCTGGATCCTCCGCGTCGTGGCGCTGATCGTGATGTGGATCGGCTTCAACCTGGTGCTCCGGCCTTTCGTTGTGCTGGCCGACGTCATCCCGCTGTTCGGCTCCGCCATGGCGGCAGGCGCCGGCATCGTCGCCTTTGCCCTGACCCTTCTCGTTGCGCTGCCGACCTTCGCCATCGCCTGGTTCTGGCATCGTCCGGTCATGTCGATCATCCTGATCGTGGCGGGTGTGGCTGGCGCCTACGGGCTGAAGATTCTCGGCGAGCGGCGCCGCGCCAACGTGCCGCCCGCCGCCGCGCCGACCGGTCCGGCCATGGCCGCGCCGGGCTACGGATCGGTCCCGCAGGATTGGCAGGGCCAAGCCGGCTATCCGCAAGGGCAGGCCCCCGGCTATGCCGCACAGCCTGCCTACGGGCAGCCTCAGCCAGGCTATCCGCCTCAGGGCTGGCCGCAGGACGGGGGCCAGCAGCAGCCTCCGCCGGCGCAGTCCGGAGGCTTCCTCAACGTCCCGCCGACGCTGAGGCCCGGCCAGCGGAACTGACGAGGACCACGTCCTTCGCTCCCTCGAAAAGCAAACGCCCGGCTGAAGAAGCCGGGCGTTCTTCGTTCAGGCCGGCTACAGGATCAGGGGATCAGGATGATCGAGCCGGTCGTCTTGCGGCCGGTCAGATCCTTGTGCGCCTTGGCGGCATCCTTCAGCGCATATTCCTTCGGCTTCTGGATCTTCACCGTGCCGTCCTTCACCACGTCGAAGACATCCTTGGCGTTGGCGAGAAGGTCCTTGCGGGTCGAGACGTAGTGGAACAGCGTCGGGCGGGTCAGCGATGCCGACTTCGGCTGAAGGATCGCGGGTGCAACCGGGTCCGGCGGGCCGGAGGCGGCGCCGAAGAGCACCATGTGGCCGCGCACGGCGAGGCATTCGATGGACTTGAGGAAGGTGTCCTTGCCGACGCCGTCATAGACAGCCTGCACACCCTTGCCGCCAGTGATCTCCATGACCCGCGAGACGAAGTCCTCCTTGGTGTAGAGGATCGGGAACTTGCAGCCGTTCTTCTTCGCCAGGGCCGCCTTCTCCTCCGTGGAGGTGGTGCCGATGACGGTTGCGCCCAGCGCCTTGCCCCACTGGCAGAGCCAGAGGCCCATGCCGCCGGCCGCCGCATGGACGAGGATGAAATCGCCCTTCTTGACCGCGTAGGTCTCCTTCAGCAGGTAGCGGGCGGTCATGCCCTGCAGCATGATGGCCGCCGCCGTCTTGTCGTCGATGGCCTTCGGCAGTTTCACCAGCGATGCGGCAGGGATCAGCCGCTTCTCGGCATAGGCGCCGGGCGGGCCGGCGGCATAGGCGACGCGATCGCCGAAGGCGACTTCCGTCACGCCTGGACCGATAGCCTCGACGACGCCGGCGGCCTCCATGCCGATGCCATGCGGCAGGTGCGGCATCGGATAGGCGCCGCTGCGCTGGTAGATGTCGATGTAGTTCACGCCGATCGCCGTCTGGCGGATATAGGCCTCACCGGGACCCGGCGGCTTGAGCTGCACATCCTCGTAGACCATCGCATCCGGACCGCCCGGCTTGTGGATGCGTATCGCCTTGACCATGTCGCTGTCCCCTCTTGCCATGCGCGGGCGCTGCCATGTGCCGGTGCTCCCGGTCTGCAACGCGCGAACCCCTTGTCGCGATCCGTTGTAATGCGACAGAACGGCGTCCGTCGACAGCCATTCTTGCCGGCGAAGGAGCAGCAGCGGTGCGATCCGGACATGGTTGCGCCGCGGTCTCGTGGGAACGGGTCTTGCGAGGGGAGGCCGAGGAGCCCGCATGCTGTCCCGTCGCGATACGATTCTGACCGCTCTCAAGGCAACGGCCGGCGTTGCCGTCGCCGCATCGTCTCCCCTGGGGACATTGCTGGCGTCGGACACGCAGGCGCAGGCAGCCGCGTCGGTGGATGGCGTGCCCTACGGCGCTGCGGTCCGTGACGCGCCGCTGGCCGCGGAGGCCGACTATCGCGCGGCGCTGGTGCGCCACTGCCGCCAGCTCGTCGGCGAGGGCGGCCTGAAGTGGTATGATCTGCGCCCATCGCGCGACCGGTTCGTCTACGACCTGCCCGACAAGCAGCTCGAGTTTGCCAGCCGCAACGGCATGACCCTGCGCGGCCACACCCTTGTCTGGTACGGCGCCATGCCGGACTGGACGAAGTCGATCGCCACGGCGTCCGAGGCCGAGCGTGAAATGGTCGGCCACATCGAGCAGGTGATGGGTCGCTACCGCGGGCGCATCAAGAGCTGGGACGTCGTGAACGAGCCGATCCCCGACGATCCCGCGAACCGCTCCGACATCAGGCCGTCGATCTGGCAGCAGCGGCTCGGGGAAAGCCACATCGCGCTGGCGCTGCGCACCGCGGCGCGGACGGATCCGTCGGCCCAACTCGTCATGAACGAATACGACATCGAGTTCGTCGGCCCCCGCTTCCGCCGCAAGCGCGAGGCCTTCCTCCGGCTGATCCGCGACCTGAAGATGCGGAACGTGCCGCTGCACGCCATCGGGCTCCAGGGCCATCTGCGCGCCGAGATCCCGATCGACCGCGAGGGCCTGTCGGCCTTCATCGCGGAATGCCGGTCCATGGGCCTGAAGGTGCTGGTCACCGAACTGGACGTGGTCGACGAGAAGCTTCCCGGCCCCCCCGAGGTGCGCGACATCCTCGCCGCCTCCCGCGTCTACGATTTCCTCGACGCGATCCGCGTGTCCTCGCCGCTGGACGCCCTGCTGACCTGGGGCATCACGGACCGCTACACCTGGGTTCCGCTCTATTTCAAGCGCACGGACGGACACCCGAACCGCCCGCTTCCCCTTGATGCCGACTATCGGCCGAAGCCGATGATGCGCGTCATCGAACACTTCCTCAGGGATCGCCGCTGATGCTGATCCGCCAGACATCGACCTACATGGTGGCCCATGGCACCTCCGCCATCCTCGGCTTCCTGTCGGTGGTCCTGTTCACCCGGCTGCTGACGCCGGCCGAGTACGGCATCTATGTCGTGGCGCTGAGCGTTGCCGGCATCATTTCCGCGCTGCTCTTCACCTGGGTGCGCCTCTCGGTGCTGCGTTTCGAGTCCGAGGGCGAGCGCACCGACATCCGCCTGACGGCGCTCGCGGCCTATGTCGTCTCCGTCGTGACTCTGCCCGTGGCGCTCGGCGTGACGGTCTGGGCTCTTGCCGTGCCGCTCGACAAGGCGCTCGCGGCCATTCTTCTCGCCGCAGCGCTCGGATTGTTCGAGCTCGGACAGGAAATTCTCCGGGCGCGGCTGGATTCAACCTCCTACATGCGGGCGACCGTGATCCGCGCCTTCGCGGCGATCGCCATTTCCTACGGCCTCGTCCAGGCGGGATGGGGCGGATACGGCCTCGTCGCGGGCGTCGCCGGCGCCTATGTCATCGCCGCCGTCGCCTTCTCGGGCGCCATCTGGAAGGGACCCCGCAAGCCGTTCGACCGGGTGACCTTTCGGACCATGCTTGGTTTCGGCATCCCCATGGCGATGTCGGGCGGTGTCTTCGCCTTCCATTCTGCGCTCGACCGCCTGCTGGTCGCCTATCTGCTGGGGGATGCGGCCGCCGGCGTCTATGGCGCGGCCGCCGACCTCGTGCGCCAGATCATCCTCTTCCCGGCGCTGTCCGTTGCCTCGGCCGTCGTGCCGCTCGCCATTCGCTCCCTTGCCGAGGAGGGACCGGCCGCCGCCGACGCCCATCTGACGCGTAGCGGCGAGTTGCTTCTCGCGGTGGTCATGCCGGCCGTCGTCGGCCTCGCGATCGTCGCGCCGCACTTCGCGGCCCTCATTCTCGGTCCCGAATTTCGCGATACTGCGGCGGCGCTGATCCCTATCCTCGTCTTCGCCTGGCTGTTCCAGACCATCTCGCAGCAGTTCGTCCAGGTCAGCTTCCACCTCGCGAAGAAGCCCTCGCTCATGGTGGCCCACGGCACCGCCATCCTGATCGTCAATGTCATCGCCATGGCGTTGCTGGTCCGCCCCTTCGGTCTGAAAGGGGCCGCGTGGTCGCTGGTGATCGCCGAGGCGGCAGGCGTCGTCGCCGGGTATATCCTGTCGCAGCGCGCCCATCCGCTGCCGCTCGCCTGGCGTCCCATCGCGAAGGTCGTGCTGGCCGTAGCCGCCATGGCCCTGCCGACGGGCCTGCTCGAATGGTCGCTGCCGGGCGAGGGGATCTGGCCGCTCGCCATCACCGTGATCGTGGGGGTCGCGACCTATGCCGTGGCAGCCTTTGCGCTCGACCTGGCGGGCACCCGCTCCGCCCTGATGGCGCGGCTGAAGCCCGTCGAAAGCCCGGCGGGCGGCTGACCAGCGGGTCCGACCGGGCCGGCAACTGTCCGAAGTCTGGGGATCGCGGGCTCAGACGTCCCAGCGCACCGCGGCAATGTGTTCGGCCAGAAGCTGATCCGCTTCGTGGCGCGCCGGGTCGAAGGCTTCGCGGCCCATCCGCTCGTACTTCCAGCTGTCGCTGATCTCGCGAAAATGCCGGTAGGAGAACGCCTTGGTCATCCAGCGCGAGGGGATGTGTCCGCCGATCGAATGGATCTTCCATTGCGCGCTGTCGGGGATGCGCGACGGGACAAGGGTCCACTTCGGCGGACAGCGGTCGGCATCGACCGTCAGGATGCCGAGGCGTTTCACCGGGCGTTCCCGGCGGGTGACGGTGTAGTCGCGGTGAAGGCGGCCGGGCTTGCCGGGGGGCGGATCGCGGCCCTCGATGCCGATGACCCAGCGGCCCTCGTAGCGCAGGACGCCGAAGGGCTCGGCTTCCACCGCCTCGAAGATGCTGCGCCCGGAGGGCGTCAGGATGAACTCGTCGACATCCGAGCCCTGGACGCTCGCGGCTGCTTCGAGGAAGCGGCGGCGGGCGTGTTCCCAGACCCCGTGCTGGCCGAAGTCGGAGTCCCAGTAGCGGCGGGCGTCGATGCCCTGGGGGCCGAACTTGTAGGGCCAGTCGACGACCCTGACGGCCGCGATGCCTCCGATCTCGCCCAGGGCCTGCGCCAGGTCTTCGGGTGAGTAGCGATCCGAGTTGTTGTCGTAGATGAGCACGGCGTCGGCGCCGTGGATGTCGCGCGAGAAGCGCACCCAGTCCTGGATCCACCGGAGATCGTTGTTGCGGGACTGGGTGAAGAGCACGCGCCGGCCCGCGAAGATGTCGACCTCGCTCGGTAGGACGGCGACCTCCACGGTGCCGAGCGGCCCGGACAGCCGAAGCGACTGCGTGCCGTCGGGTGCCTCGACATGGATCTGGCCGTGCCGGTCCAGTTCGCGCAGTTCGAAGCGGCAGGCGGTGCCCGAGGGCAGGGCGGTGATGGTCGTCCGCTGAAGGGCGTCGCGCAGGTTCAGGAAGGGCGGACCGACGAGGACGATCCGGCCGCGCGTGCCGACAAAGGCATCGTAGAACAACGTCTCGGCGTCGAAGCGGGCGTCATAGTCGGCGTCGCGCGCCTCGACCGGACGCGGTGCCGGGCGGCGCGCCTCGGTGAAGTCCGGCAGGCTGGTAGGCTGCAGCCGCACGATCTCGACATGGCTTGCGAGGTGGCGGCTCACGGGTGAACTCCTGTCGGGACGGCCCGACACCTGTCGCAGGACGGTGGTCGTGGCTGCCGCATGATCAGGCGGATCGCGTCGCCATCAGGTAAATGGCCTTGGGATTTGTCACGGCGTAGCGCCAGAACAGCCGACGGGGCTCGAGCCAGATGCGGTAGAGCCATTCGAGCGAGGCCTTCTGCATCCAGTCCGGTGCGCGGCGGTTGGTGCCCGAGAGAAAATTGAAGAGGCCACCGGACGTCTTGATCACGCCGACATGGGAGAGCCGGTCGGCGTAACGGGCGACGAAACGCTGCTCGTGCGGGACTCCCATGGCGAGCCAGAGAATATCCGGCGCAAGGGCGTCGATCTCGTTGAGCCTGGCCTCCAGCGCATCGTCCTTCAGAAAGCCATGGCAGTGGCCGACGATCTTCAGGCGGGGATAGGCCTGTCGCACGTTGGCGACGGCCCTGGCGTTCTCCTCGGGCGTGGCACCGAGCATGTAGAAGGTGATGCCCTCCCGTTCGGCGCGGCGGGCCACGTCGTGGAACAGGTCGGTGGTGGCGACGCGTTCGGGCAGGGCGGCCCGGCAGCGATAGCGCGAGGCGAGTACCAGGGGCTGGCCGTCGGCGACGATCTGGTCGGCAGCGCCGATCATGGTCGCAAGGTCGGGCTCGGACGCCACCCGCGCGAGGACTTCGCCATTGGCGGAGGTCAGGTAGAGCGGCCGACGTCCACGCTGGCGTTCCCGAGCAGCGCGGATCATCCAGTCCGCGGTGCCGGCGCGATCCAGCACCGTGATCGGCAAGCCGCCGACCTGAACGGTCGGGATGGCGCGGAAGGCGGTGTCGAAGTCGGCGGTCATGGCGTCACTGGACCAGGCGGGCGACCGGGCCGCGGGGCATGGCCGGGGCCTGCGGTTGCGACGCCGGGAGCCCGGCGCCCGGCTTCACCGGGGCGAGCAGGATGGCGAGGCCGACGCCGAGGCCGGCGCCGAAGACGAAGACGGCGAGGACTAGGCCCGCTTGGCGGGAAGACCTTGTCGCGGGGCGGCTGGGCCACGGTGATGATCCGCGCATTGCTGGTGTCGACGCGCTCCAGCTCGCTGGTCTCGCGCGAACGGGACAGGAAGGTGTTGAGCAGGTTGCGGTTGACGTCCACCTCGCGCTGGAGCTCGCGCAGCTGGACGAAGGCCTGGCCGGCGTTCGAGGCCTGGGCCGTCAGCTCCTCGACGGTGCGGCGCTGGGTCACCTCGGCGGCGCGGGCGCGTTCGAGGTCGGCGCGCGCCGCCTGAGCGATACGGCCGAGCTCATCGGCGATGGCGCGATCGAGGTCGGCCACCTGGGCCTGCCCGTTGCGGACGGTCGGATGACGCGGCCCATATTCGGTCTGGGCATCGGCGAGGCGGCGACGCGCCTCCGCCTGCTGGCCGCGAAGGGCCGCAATGGTCGGCGACATGACCGCCTCCGGCAAGGCGCCGGCCTGGCTGGCCGAGCGCAGGGACGCCTGAATCTGATCGTGACGGGCCTGAGCCTCGGCGACGCGCGCCTGGGCCTGGCCGAGCTGGGTGTTGGCGTCGGTCAGCTGCTGCTCGCTCACCAGCTGGGTCCGGGTACCGATCAGGCCGTTGCGGCGACGGAAGTCCTCGGCCCGCTCTTCGGCGGACCGGACCCGGGCGCGGAGTTCGTCGAGGCGGTTGGTCAGCGCCTGGGTGGCGCGGCGGGCGGCCTCGGCACGGGCGGCCGTCTGGCTGTCGATATAGGCGTGGGAGACGGCATTGGCGAGGCGCGCCGCCTTGTCCGCGTCAGCGGCCCGCACCGTGACTTCGATGACGAAGGTCCGCTCCGGCCGACGCACGATGACGCGATCGTAAAGGGCGTTCAATGCCATGCGCTCGCGGGCTTCCAGGCTTTCCTCACCGCCGCGGGCCATGCCGAGGCGGCCGAGCAGCGCGACCGCCCAGGATGCGCCGCCGCTGCCGTTGAACTCGGGATCGTCGGTCAGGCGCTCGCTGTCGATCACGCGCGACAGCACGCTCTGCGACGTCACGATGCGCGCCTGGCTCTCGACGAAGTTGATGGCGGTGTTCGAGTCCTGCTGGCGCGGGCTCAGCTCGTTGTCGAAGACCTGAAGGCCGCGCGGATCGATGAAGATCTGGGCCGTCGCCATGTAACGCGGCGTCATGAGGCGCGAAGCGCCATAGGCCGCGATGGCGCAGGCGAGCGCGAGGATCAGGATCGCCATCCAGTGGTGCAGCACGGCGGCAAGGAGCCCGGCTCCCTGGGGTGCGGCGTCGTCGCGGCGCAACGGGGCCGGCTCGCGGCGATCGGAACGACCATCGTCATACATGGGCAGAGCCCTTCCTGGTCTGTCCGGTGCGACACCTGGGGCATCGTCCCGGATTGGAACACGGAGATTCACTCGTGTTCGAGACCCGCAAGGCCGGGGCCATCTGCCTGCGTGCCGTTTCAGGAAAGGCCGATGTGGTCGAGAGCCGCACCGACGGGCAGGATGTCGATGCCGCGCGCCTGGGTCCGCTCGACGAGGCGCGCCAGCATGGCGGGCGTCGTCCCGTAGGCGGACGGCCTGTCACTGACGTCATGGGTGAAGAAGACCAGCCAGCCCCGCGAGGCGACCGTTTTTTCCAGAAGCGCATCGAGGCGGGCATTGTCTAGGCCCCGCTCGCTGATCTCGACCGAGCGGATGAAGTCCAGATCCATCCGCCCTGCATTGATGCCGTCCTGCACAGAGCGGCTTGCCCGGACCGTTCCAGCCAGATGCCGCTTCTGCCCGAGGCCGCAGAGCCCATAGGGATAGGCGTAGGTCTCGCGCCGCAGATCCGGAACGAGGCGGCGGAGGCGCGCCCGGTTTGCCGCGAGATCCGCGGCGAAGGCGGCAGGCCGCATGGCGAAGGCCGGCAGGTGCCCGTGGCTGTGGAGCCCCAGTTCATGACCGCGCCGGTAAAGGTCGACGGTCTCATCCTCGCCGGCGACGGTCCAGAGCGGTGTGGAACTGCCGAGAAGTCCCGTCGCGACGTAGAAGGTGCCCCTGGCGCCGCGCTCCTCAAGGATGCCGCCGCCATGCACATAGGCCGAGAGCGGGAAATCGTCGAAGGTGATGGAGACAAGCGGCCGGTCGAGCGATACCGCGACCGACCGGAACGGCCACCGCCGGCCGACGGCGTGATCGAGACGTGACTTCAACCCGTCGAAACGCATGTCGGCACTGTCCCCCAGACCTGGCCGCGGACCGGCAGGGGCGGGGGGTATGAAGCGGGGGCGGGGGGGCGCCCAGCAAGTCATTGTCGGCCAAACCGGCGTCCTTCAGTCACTGGCCTGTTTTCGGACAGGCGGAGGTCCAATCGATGCGTCGGCGGCGAAACTCGCAAGTCCCGCGCCAGACACCGAACGGCAAGGCCCTTGCTCTATCAGGGACAGAACGCTCGCCGTCCCCGTGATGGAGCCTGATCTTGAACCAGGTTGGAACAATGACCCCCGACATGTCCCGTCCCGAGACGCCGGGCGAAGACCGGACCGTCCGCAGTCCCGGCCTCGATGCCGGCGCCGTCAAGGTTGCTGTGGTGATCGCTACATTCAGGCGGCCGGCCATGCTCGCCGAGACCCTGGCGTCGGTCGCGACGCAGCAGACCACGATTCCCTTTGCCGTTGTCGTGGTGGAAAACGATGCGATCCGTCGCGACGGCCTTGCTGTCGCCTCCGACTGGCTGTCCCGCGGGAGCCTGCCGGGGATGGCCATCGTCGAGACCCGTCAGGGGAACGTCCATGCCATCAATGCTGGATTTGCCAGCGCCTTGCAGGCCTTCCCGAAGGCCGACTGCGTACTGATGATCGATGATGACGAGAGGGCCTCGCCCGACTGGCTGTCGCTCATGGTTGAGGCCGCCGAGCGTCGTGACGTGGATGTGGTCGGCGGGCCAGTGGTCCCCCAGTTCCGTGAAGAGGCGCCGGCCCTGCTCGCCCGTCACCCGGTCTTCTGGCCGAGCCACGGCGCCACCGGGCCCGTGCCGATGATCTATGGCACCGGCAATTGCCTGATCCGCCGTCGCGTGTTCGAGCGGATGGGTCATCGGCCGCTCGATCCGCGCTTCAATTTCCTTGGTGGAGGCGATCTCGACTTCTTCACCCGCTGCCGCAACGCCGGCCTGACATCGTTCTGGGTTCAGGAGGCGCTGATTACCGAGACGGTGCCCGAAGAGCGCGCCCGCTACGGCTGGGTTCTGAGACGTGGCATGCGCATCGGTTCGATCAACCGCGCCGTCGAGGTCAAACAGGCCGCTGACCGCCTCTCGCGACTGAAGATCCTCGCCAAGGACATCGCCATCGTGCCGCTCGCTCTCGTGCGCGCCATGACGGCCCTCGTCCGGACCGGCAATCCGATGATCGCGGCCCATCCCCTCGCGGTCTCGGCCGGCCGGATCGGCGCACTGGGCCGGTCTCGAGCAGCAGCCCTACAGGGCGGGGCAGACCACATGAGCCTCGTCACCCACGGCGGCGGCACGCGCGGCGTTCCCGCCGCCGAACTCGCCGAACTGATGCGCTGGGGGCGCCTCGCGGTCTTCGCCGGCGCGTTGCTCCTGTCGTGGATTACGCTCGAACCCTTCGCCGACCTGACCAGCACGGACGTGCTGGAACTCGCCACCGGTCGCGACGGCGCCACCTATCTCGCCTACGGCCTTCTCGCCGCGGCCGGGCTCGCGATTGTCTTGCTGACCCAGCCCCGGATGCTGGCGACATTGTTCCATCCGATGTGGATCCTGCTCGCGCTCTGGCTCGGGGTCACGGTGGTCACATCCGCCGATCCCAACCTGTCGATGAAGCGACTGGTGCTCTTCGGCATGCTGGCCCTTCTCTGCGCCACGCTGTTCCTGATGCCGCGAGGTCGCAGCCAACTCGCTGCCCTGCTCGTGGCGACGGCGGGCTTCGTGACGGTTCTGTCTCTCGTCGGCATCACGCTGTTTCCGGATCTCGCCATCCATCAGGCCACCGATGTGGGCGAACCGCAGCTCGCCGGCGACTGGCGCGGCGTCTTCGCCCACAAGAACACCACCGGCGCCATCTTCGCGATGTTCATCTTCATGATGATCTTCGCCATCCGCGCCGGACACGGCTTGGCCGCGGCACCGGTGCTGGCGGCTTGCGTGCTCATCGTCGCCATGTCGGGTGCCAAGAGCTCCACCATGCTTTTTGTCGGCGCCATGATCGTGTCGGTGCTGGTGTCCCGCATCCGCAACGGCATCCTCGTCGGGTGCATCGCCTTCGCGCCGCTCGCCGTGCTGTCGATCCTCGGGCCGGGCTCCGTCGTCAGCGACGCGATTGGCGGGGTCGTGCGCATGCTGCCCGTCGACGTCACCTTCACCGGTCGCGCCGACATCTGGGAACTCGCGCTGGAGAAGATCGCCGAGCGCCCGCTGACCGGTTGGGGCTATCAGGCCTACTGGGCTCTCGAATCCACGCGCTTCGGCCAGGAAGACACCACCCAGTGGGCCGGACATGCCGCCCATGCCCACAACGGCTATATCGACGCGGCGCTCAACATGGGCCTTCCGGGCCTGGCGCTGACGACTGTCGTCTTCGTTCTCATGCCCTTGCGCAACTATCTCGCGGCCCGCCGCGGCGGTGCCGACCCGGCGCTGCTGCTCATGCTGCTGCAGATCTGGCTCTTCGGCGTCTATCTCTCGGTCATGGAGAGCTTCATGTATCTGCGCTTCCATCCGACCTGGATCACCTTCCTCTTCGCGGTGTTCGGTCTGCACTATCTGGCAAGGCGGCCCCATGTCGCGCCCTGACGGCTCAGCCCGGCTGGACGTTCTCGTCTCCGACAGCCCGACGCCCTGCGGCGTGGAGGCTTTTGCCCGGCGTCTCGCGGCGACCGCAGGCGACCGGGCCATGACGCGGCCTCTCGGATCGCCGGCCGGGGACGACGCAGGCGTGCTGGTCCTCAATCTCCCCGTGGTCGCCTGGAAGAAGCGCCTCGTCGAACCGGTGACGGCCGCCCTCAAGGCGCGGGCCGCGGCGCGACCTGTCCTGATCGTCCTGCACGAATGGGACGATCTCGACTGGAAGCGCCGGGCGAGCTACGCGCCGCTGCTGCCGCTCGCCAACGCCATCCTGTTTTCCTCGCCGGAGGTGGCGCTCCAGTTCGCTTCAAGCCCGCTGTCGCGCCTTGCCACGAGCCGCCGCGGCCTCGTGCCGATCCCGCCGAACGTGGTGATGCCGGAACACCTGTCCGAGACGGACCTCAGTCGTCGCCTCGCCGCGCAACGCGCCGACGGGCGCCTCGTCCTCGGTCATTTCGGATCGATCTATCCGCGCAAGCAGTCACGCCAGATCCTCGACCTGACGGCGGCGCTGGTCGAGCGCGGCGGAAATCCCTTTGCCGTCTTCATCGGCTCCTTCGTCAGGGGCCAGGACGATGTCGAAGCCGCCTTCATGGCCCATGCGCGCGAACTGGGGGTTGCCGATCGCATCCTGGTGACCGGCTATGTCGCCAGCGATGCCGATCTATTTGCGGCCTTCGCCGAGGTCGACGTCTTCGCGTACCTCTTCGCCGAGGGACTGACGAGCCGCCGCGGCAGCGTCCTCGCCTGCGCGATGGCGGGACGGCCCGTGGTCGTCAATGCGCCCGAACATGCAGCCGCCTTCGATCATCACCCGACCTATCGGCGCCTCATGGAGGAGGGCCGTCTGCGGCTCGTTCCAACCAAGGCGGCCCTTGATGTTGTCGCGGAAGCGGTCGAAGCGGCCGTTGTCCTGCCCCGGCAAGCCGGTGGTCTCGACGTCGAGGCCGCCTGGCGCGATGCGCTCGAGGCCGTCGACACCATCCTTGCCGGCTGACCATCACGCCTTCAGCTCATGACAAGAAAGGCCGCGGCGGGTGCCGCGGCCTCGTCCTGTTCTATCGGGTGGTTGCCTCGCCTCAGAAGGCGTTGTCGTAGGCCTTCCGCGAGAAGACCGTCCGGAACAGGATCTCGATGTCGAGCAGGATCGACCAGTTGTCGATGTAGAACAGGTCGTGCTCGACGCGAGCCTTCATCTTGGCGTCCGTGTCGGTCTCGCCGCGCAGGCCATGGACCTGCGCCCAGCCGGTGATGCCCGGCTTGACGTTGTGGCGACGGGCGTAGAGGGCGATCCGCTCGTCGAACTCGCGATCATGGGCGATGGCATGCGGGCGCGGGCCGACAAGCGACATCTGGCCGGCCAGCACGTTGAGCAGCTGCGGCAGTTCGTCGAGGTTCCAGCGCCTGAGGTGGCGCCCGACCCTGGTGATGCGCTGGTCGTTGCGCGTCGCCTGGCGCACGACGTCGCCGTCTTCGGTTACCGTCATGGTACGGAACTTGACGATCTGGAAGGCGCGCTGGTTGAAGCCGAGACGACGCTGGCGGAACAGGATCGGACCGGGGCTGTCGATCTTGATCGCGATGGCGATGAGGATCAGCACGGGCGTGAACAGGAAGAGCGCGAAGGAGCTGAGGGAAATGTCGAGCGCGCGCTTGACCATGACCTCGCCGGCGGTGAGGGGCGGGCGGCCGAGCTGCAGGCTGGCGATGCCGCCGGACTTGGCGATGTGATCGTCCGCGCAGGCGCATCAAAGATGCAGCTCCGGCCCGAGATGGATCGTCACCGGGATACGCATGAAGCCATCCACGAGACGATCGATCGTCTCGGTGTCGGACCACGGCACGATGATCAGCACGTCGTCGAGCTGCATCTCGCGCGCCTGCGCGGCGATCCTGGCGATATCGTCGCGCCCGACTGGTCCGCCGCCGGGGGACAGAAGTCCGGTGCCGGCGATATGCATGCCGGCGTTCCGGGGCTGGTGGCGCACCGCGAAGGCGGTCACGTCTTCCTCGCGGCCGACCAGCATGACACGGCGGGCGGGAATGACGCCGAGCTTCGAGCCGAGGGTCATCATGCGGCCGGCAGCGCGCCGTGCGACGAGGACGGCCGGAAATCCGGTGAGGAAGGTGAGGATCACCGCGACGCGGGAGAAGACGTCCGTCGTCTTCGTGGCGAAGGCGAAGGCCATCAGCACGAGGAACGAGGCGCCCCACAGGCTGAGCGTCGTGCCGAAGCCGCGCTGCACTCCGACATAGTTCCCGATCTGGTACTGGCCCCGGACGGCGCTCAGCAGCACGAAGGTGCTGGCGATCAGCAGGGCGAGCGCCGCCTGCGACTGGACGGTCCACCATTCGCCGCTGGCGATGCGATTGTAGAGGATCGAGATGAGGTAGGAGGTCAGCGCGACCACCATCCAGTCGAGCATGGCCGTCGACAGCTTCACCGCGAGGCGCATCCACGTGTAGCCGCCACGGCTGCGACGGGCGAGGGCTCCCACCGGAATGTCGAGATCTTTCAGGGTCATCTTTGGGACTCGCAGGCCTGTCGACAACGCCCTGTCCCGGAGAGGGACGAGATGGCAGAGATGACGACCGTCTTGCAGGAGCCGTGCCGCGAGGCCGGGGCAGTCGCCGCTCAGCCGGTCGTCGCCCGCCCGCGCACGGCGACACGCGCGCGCGCCGCCAGAGTCCGGCGTGCGGCAACGGGCGTCAGATCGTGGTCAGCGCCGGGAATGATGGTGATCCTGAGATTGTCGCGTGCCGCGAGCCAGCGCCCGTTCGAGCCGAAATGAATGGCCATGTCGCCGAGCCCCGCATCGTTCTCGCTGAAGACCAGCTCGACCGGGATCCTGCGGTCGGCGAGCTTCCGCACCATGTCGCGCGCTGTGCGGGTCTGTTCCGAGGGCGCGACAGCCCGCAGGCGGGCGCCGATGCGGCGGCCGAACTCGCGGATCAGTGGACCGATCTTGCGCTCGCCGGTCAGCAGGCGCTTCCAGGCACGCGCTTCCAGCACCTTGGTGGCGTAGCTGGCCGCAAGGGGGTAGGCGGAGGCGATGGCCTCTTCCACGGTCTCGCCGGGACGCCAGACGAAGCGCTGGATGTTGACGAGGATGAGGCCGGTGATCCGCGGATCGCGGGCCGCGTGATGCAACGCGAGGTAGGCACCGCTACAGGCGCCGAGCATCGTCACCTGACCAAAGCCGCGACCGACGAGCAGGTCGACGGCCGCCGCGATCTGGGCGTCGTTGGCGGGATTGTAGAGTACGGCGTCGACGGTGTCGGGCGCTCCGGGACGGTCGCGTCCATCGCCGATTCCGGCCAGATCCATGCGCAGCGAAGCGATGCCTTCGGCCGCCAGTTCCCGCCCGAGCAGGACGCTCGACCTCGCCCAGCCGACGTGCGAGTTGCGACCGGCGTTGACGATCAGCAGGACGGGCTTGCCGGGAGCCGGTTCACGCGGTTCGCACACCACGCCGAAGAGGCGGCCGTCCTCGCCGAACGTCATGGCCTCCTCGCGGAAGTGCGGACCGTCCAGCACGGCCGGCGGGACCGGGGCGGCGTTGACACTCCCGGGCTTCGGCAAGGTGGCGACCCAGCCGATGGTTCGTGCGATCACGTCAGCCGGCGTCGTCGCCATGGTGGGGCTGAGCGAGATCGCCTCGAAATCCTGCGCCTCCTGCACGACAAGGCCCGCGTGGCTCCGCCAGGCTTCGGTCAGAAGGCGCGCCTCGGCCGAGTTCCGCCGGTGCAGAAGCAGCGTCGGGATGGCAGGCGGCTGGAGCCGGCAGAGGTCGATGGCGCGGATGGCCTCGAGCGTTTCGTTGGTCGTCGGCAGGCCGGCGATCAGCAGTCCGTCACTGGTTGCGGTTTCGTCCGGATCGAGCCGCGCTCCTTCGGCGACGGCGCGCGCGGTCATCGCCAGTTCGCGGGCGTAGCTGCGGCCTTTGACCACCGGGTCGAGGAGCAGGAGCCCGGCTGTCTCCGGCGCGGACTGGGCGGCGAGTGCGGCGATGGTCGCACCGAAGCGAAGGCCGGCGAAGATGATGGTTGCAGCGCCTGAATGGCGGCGCAGGACCTGAGCCGCCGCGCCGACCGATGAGGTCCACGCCGCGAGACGTCCTGGATCGGTCTCGGCGCCGAGGGAATCCGCCGCTCCCGGCAAGTCGAAGCGCAGGACGGCATGTCCCTCTGCCGCGAGGGCGTCTGCCATCACCCGCAGGCTTTTGGTGGCAGCGAGCGCCTCGATCCCGTGCGGCGGCACGATGACGACGCCGATCCCGGAGCGGGTTTCGGGGGCGGGCAGGTGGAGCTTGCCCATCAGGTCGTTGAACGTGACCGGGATCATGCGGCGAACTCGTAGGAAACCGGGTGGCTGTTCAGGGCCGCGACCTGGCCTCGGGCCGCCGAAATGCCAGTCCTGCGAACGAGCGGCACCACGCGCGTCTCCCCGGGTGCCAGGTTGAAGCCCTCGTCGGCGGCACGGAAAGTCATGTCGTCGATCGTCACGAAACGGGCAAATCGCGAAGTGGTGATCGACAGCGCGGGGGCTCGGTCGTGCAGGACGGGCACAACCGCCAGGCCGATGTCGCGCGGCGTCGCCGCCTGGCCGGCCACCACGTGGCTTGCCTCGGCAACGAGAGCCCCAGTGTCGGCGTTCAGGAGCCGTGCGAGTGTCGCCTGGTGAGCGAGGGCGCCGAAGCGGTAGGCGTGGCTCACGTCGAAGAAGTGGCCGGTGAGGGCGAAGCTCGACCAGCTGCGCGCTTCGCGCGGCGCAAGCGTGAAGTCCGTCTCGGCGCGCGCGAGCGGGTGCGGTCCATCGCCGTAGGTGGCCAGTGTGAGCTTCAGCCGCCGCGGCGCCGCGGTCTCGTTCACGGCATGGACACCGAGGCCGTTCAGCCCCTCGTCGGTGATGCCGAGATGGAGCGGGCGGAAAGCCCGCTTCAGCGCGTGATAGACGGTCTTCGGCATGCCGAGGCGGTCGATGACGCCCCAGCCGGCACCCGGCTTCATGTCGTTCAGGAACCAGACGAGGCCGCCGCCGCAACGTGAGCCGGCACGACGCCATTCCGCGAAGACCGCCTCCATCAACTCGGCGGGCGCGGCGCGGCCGAGAGCGAGGTAGCGGTCAGGATCGCTCGCCCGAAGGGCCTGCGGGTCGACGCCGAACAAGGTGCCGACATAATGATCCCGAACGTCTTCGAAGTCCCAGGAGGCGCCCGCGTCGCGCGGCACGCCGCCCTTCCAGCGCGGCCCGGCCGGCTGGTCGAGGCCCTCGGTAGCGAGCGTGGCTGGCGCGGGGACATTGGCGAAGGCGAGGCATTCTGATGCGAAGCGCACGTCGGCTCGCCTCGCATCCTCGACCGGCCGGCAATAGGCGCCGACGCCGAAGTAGTGCGTCACGCCCTCGTTGGTGGCGAAGGGCAGCGGTCCACCCCAGGGGGTGTGCGGCAGATAGGTCGCCTGTGGCGCGATGTCCGCGACGATCGCCGGCAGCACCGACTCGAACAGCGGCATGGCGGCCTGGATGGGCTTCAGGCCAAGCATGGTGGCCTGCTGGGCCATCTCGCTGCCGCCGCAGACGACGGCCAGCGAAGGCGATCCCTGGAGCCGGCTCAGCAACCATCGGGTTTCGGCGTCGACCTCGGCGCGGAAGGCGGGATCGTCGCCGGGATAGTCGAAATTGGCAAAGGGCAGGTCGTGCCAGACGAGAATGCCGAGTTCGTCGCAAAGGTCGTGAAAGCTCTGCCCCTCCGGCGCTGTCGTGCCGGACAGGCGGATCATGTTCATGCCGGCTTCGCGGGCAAGCTCCAGCAAAGGCCGCGGATCCGCACTTCCTGGTGACAACGGGTCGGGCGGCATCCAGGAGGCGCCACGACAGAAGATGCGTTCGCCGTTGACGACCAGGGCGAAGCCCTTGTCGTCTGGGCCATGATCGAGCTTGAGCGTGCGGAATCCGACCCTTCCGAGATGGATCAGGCGTTCGCCGATCCGCAGGGCTACCTCATGCAATGCGGGTTCGCCGTGGGTATGGGGCCACCACGGGGCGATGCCCGGCAGGACCATGCGGCCGGCGTGTCCGCCGTCGCCGTCGGGATGCAGCCGATGCGCATGGCCACCACACAGTAGCTCGACCGCGCGATCATCGGGCGCATCAAGGCGGACAGTGACGTCCAGGATGCCGTCGTCATTCTCCAGACGCGCGGCGACCTTCGCCACCTTCACCCGTGGACCCGTTCCATGGCGGACCAGAGTCACCGGCTGCCAGGGGCCGACGACCGATACTTCCGGGGACCAGCCTGGCATGTGGCCGAGGGGCGTGGTGCGCACCAGTCGCAGCGTCCCCGGCTGGATCATCATCGGCCGCCAGCGTTGGCGCGGGCCCTTGGCCGCTTCAAGACAGGCGTTGAGGGCGTGGAAGTGGATGGCGAGTGCGTGCCCGCCAGCCTGCACGGAGACCTCATGGCCACGGAACATCGACCGCGACTGAAGTACCAGTTCGCCATCCAGGAAGACGTCGGCTGGACCGGCGAGACCGTCGAGGCGAAGCGTCGAGGGGCCTGCGCAGACAAAGTCGCAGCGATACCAGACGTCGCGATCATGGAGCCCGGATGGCTCCCCAGGGGAGAGGGTGCCGGCTGCGATCAGCGCCTGTTCGGCGGTGCCCGGCACCGGAGCCGGCACGCAAGTGCCACGATCTGACAGCTCAGCCGGAGACGTGAACGCCCCCGGCTCGGTCACGATGAGATCCCAGCCCGCATCGAGCGGGACGATCGTCTCGTCCGTATCGTCGCGAACTGCCGACATGCACAATCTCAGGATGCGGCCCGAACGAGGGTCCGGGTTTCAGCCGAAGGAAAGCGCAGGACCTGCGCCAGATGGTCCATCACTGCGTCGTAGTGGCGCGCCGTCTCGTCGAGGGCGGCGGCCAGTGCATCCGTTTTCTTGCGGGCGAGCGCGCGGGCCAGAAGGAACTGGAAGGTCTTCATGCCGTTCGACATGGCCTCGCACAGGGAGACGGCCGGCTCGAGACCGGTGACGCCCTGGCGCCCCAGCCAGGCGAGATGATCGCCGAGCAGGGCCATGTTGGCGCCGAACTGGCGGGCGGTGTTGAAGGCGTAGGGATGGAAGGAGCAGGGCGGCTCCGTCGCCAGCCAGTCGAGGTGCCGCTGCAGGGCATCGCGATAGGCAAGGACCGGGTTGCGCTCGGGCCGGCGGGCCCAGTGCGCGGCCAGGCGGGTGAGAGCCGCATCCCTCAGGGCACGACCCGACAGGCCGGGGCCGATCACCTTCACGAATTCCGTGTAGGGCGGCAGGACGGGCGTCGGCACGGAGCCGAAGCCGAGCAGGTGCTCGACGTCCGACCCTTCCATCTCGAAGTAACCGGCGTTGTGAAAATATCCGAGCCTCGCCGCGGCACGGTCGAAGAGATTGACCGCGATCGTCGTCTTGGAGTGGTCGGTGCGGTAGGTCACGCCCTGCGTGTCGGGCAGGAAATGCGCGTCGACCTCGACGAGGACGATCCGGCCGCGGGCGACCTGTTCCTCGAGGTGATCGACGAACGGCCGATAGATCGACAGTTCCTGCAGATCGAGGCCGAAGAGGGCGTCGAGATCGCCGTTGGGGATCTTGAAGAAGGTGAACTGGTCACCCTCGAAGTCCTGGGCCAGCGTCATCCCGAGGGCCGCCGCCGGCTCGCGGCCGAGCGTCGCCAGGAGCTCGATGAAGAGGTCCGTGTGGCAGTTGGTTTCCGGCCAGGCCCTGGCCGCGTCATGCAGGGCATGGCGCGGATAGGTCGGCGGCAGCAAGGTTCGGGAAGACGGCGGCCATGGATTAAAGTCCCAGCGACTGGCGCACCGAGGCCGGCCAGCGCTTCACGTTGGTGCCGTAGTGCTTCAGAAGGGCGAGAATGACCCGCTCGTGGCCGAAGCCGACGCAGGCGGTGTGGCCGACCTCGCCATCATCGGTGGTGAGCCCGAAGGTCTTGCCGAAGTGGTCCTGGTGGTAGTTGAACGACAGGCAGGCCGTCGGCTTCTCCTCGCTCTCGATGGCGATGAGGAGCTCGAACTTCAGCCGCTGGTCGCGCTGGTTGACCGCCAGCATCTTGCCCGTGCGGCCGAAGAAGGGGTCATTGGCGACATCGACCATGAAGGGCAGGCCGAGCTCGCCGATCATCGCCTGACCGCGCTCCAGCCAGGCGGCACGGAACTCCGTCACCTGGTCCGGCGTGCCCATGCGGACGAACTCGCGCATGCGGAAGAACTGCTGGCGGGCAGGATCCTTCGAGGGCTCGTGGCGGAAGCAGTAGGACATCAGGTCGAAGAGACGGCCCTCGGCCGGCAGCGCGCCGCGCTTGGCGGCGGTCGGATAGAGCGGGTAGCAGGCCGCGGGGGTGAGGACGATCTCGCTCGCCTTCTGGCCCTCGGTCCAGTCGCCGCGCTGCTCGATGGTCTGCAGAAGGCTGACGTGGTCGGCCGGGCTGCCGCAGAAGCAGTGCACAGTGCCGGCGAGCTGGGGGAAGCTCTTCATGTAGCCGGACTGCTCGAAGACCGAGCGCGACATGGCGGGCGGGAACCGCACGACTTCCGGCTCGTCGCCGGCGCCATAGCGAGTCACGAGGTTCTGGAAGCCGTCGCCGATGGCCTCGAAGAGGCCGGAGCGGCCGTAGAGGCCGTCGACGCCGGTCTCGATCAGCAGGCCCTGGTCGAAGAGTTCGTCGAGGAAGGTCGTGGTCCCGGTCTTGGCGAGCATGTCTCAGTCCTCCAGGTCGGTGTCGAGACGCGACATGAGGAGCATGGTCGCGGTGTTGGCGAGGATGCGGTCGTTGGCGATCATCAGCGGTGCCGACAGGATGTCGCGCAGCTGGCGGCCGACCGAGTGGGGGTTGTCGTTCTTGTAGCCCTGGATGCCGATGATGGTCAGGGCCTCCTGGACGATGGCGACGGAGCGGCGCGAGGCCTCGACCTTCACCGCGTTCATGGCGACGGCGAAGGCCATGGCGTTGATGGCTTCCTCGTCGTGGCGGGCGGCCTCGAAGCGGGCGATGCCGTCGCGGACGATGGTCTTCAGGGCGGCGAGCTCTGCCGCGGCCGCGGCAAGGCGGGCGGCGCCGGGCGGCACCGCGTTCGGCATGCGGCGGGCGGCGGCGCGAACGCTCGCCTGCGCCTTTGACAACGCCGATCCGGCGATGCCGAACCAGAGCGAGGCCCAGAACAGGTGCGATGAAGCCAGCATCGACTGGGCCGCGATCTCCGCGAAGGGCTTCGGGAAGACCTGCTCGGCCGGCACCTTCGCCGACAGCTTGAAGCCGTGCGAGGTGGTGCCGCGCATGCCGAGCGTGTCCCAGACGGAGGTCTGGACGAGATTGGCCTGCCCCTTCTCGATGACGACCATCACCTGGTCGGACGAGGCGGCATCCGGGGCGCGGCGGGCGGTGGCGAGGATTGCATCGGCATCGAGGCCGTAGGAGATGACGGTGGCGTCCTTCTCCAGCGCAACCATGTCGCCATCGGGGACGATGGAGCAGATGGAGTTCCTGAGGTCGCCGCCGATGCCGGCTTCCGTGGTGGCGGAGCCGAGCAGGAGCTGGCGATCGGCGAGCCGCTGCATGAAGCTGCGGAGCCAGTCGCTCTCCTGGCCGTGATGGACGAGGCTCGACACCTTGATCTGGTGCATGGCGAAAACCATGCCTGCGGCCGAACAGGCGGCGCCGAGCGTGGCGCAGAGCTGGGCGATCTCGCCGAAATCGGCGCCTTCGCCGCCCAGATGGGTCGGAATCATGATCCCAAGCAGGCGCTCTGCCCGCATGGCTTCGACAGCCTCAAGGGGGAAGCGCCCCTCGCGGTCCACGGCATCGGCGTGGATGGCAGCGATCTCGGCAACCTTCTTCGCCCGCGCAGAGAGGTTCGCAAGGCGCGTGGTGCCGCTCAGTTCCGACCGGTCCAGCATGGTCAGCCCCCGACCTTCTCGGAGCGCAGCTCTTCGAGTGCGGCGTTGATCGTCGCGATCGAGGAGAAGAGGCGGCGGTTGAGCATGCGCTCGGGGAATTCGACGTCGAAAGCCTCTTCCAGCGCCAGCATGAGCTGGACCGAGCCGAAGGAGGTCATCCCGGCTTCGTAGAGGTCGCCCGAATCGGAAATACCGTCGATCCCTCCCGGCAGTTCGACTGTCCGGGCGATGATCTCGCGAATCTCGCTATGCATTTTGGATCGCTCCAGGTGAGACGATCCCCGTTCCCGGGGACCGTTGTGTTGCATTTGATCCCGGCAATCAACCTTTGATTACCGATAGTGTTAACCGCCTGACGCAGGGTCAGATGCATGTTCGGGACCACATGACTTCAAACCGGTGAAGGATGCGGTACCGACGTCTCCGGCCGGGACGCGGCGGCGGTGTCGGGTGATCTTCTGCAGGAACGATGCCGCCTGCTGATGGCGGCTCTGGCATGCCGAGGCGTAAGAAAATCGCCCATTTTCGGCTATACAGGCAGCGATGGGCCACGAACCGACAGCGCCGTAACGATTTGCTAAGGATGCCCTGTGCCAAAATGACTGCGCTTTTTCTGTGATGGCTCCAAGCGCGCCGGCCGGGGCTCGTTCTCGCGTCCACGCGGCGACGAGAGCGGTTCGGCCCCGCGCACCGAACGGCGCTGCCCGTTGATTTCTGGCGGCCATGTGCTGCTGCCCGTCGGTCAGCGCCCGTGCCGCACGCGGTGATGTTTTCGACAGTTGGTTTCGATGTCCGGCATTGTTCTTCTTCTGACCCAATCACTTCTGTATTTCGGTGTGATGGCAGCTCTGTTCAGGCTGCGACACCAGATGGGCCTCGGAGCCTTTCTCTGCGCTCTCGGCGTGATGCATTTCCTCGAGACCTATCTCGCGGCGGTCTTCTTCATCGAACTGCCGTTCGGGCTGCTGTCGCCGGGTTCGACCGTGCTGTTCTCGGGCAAGCTCGCCATCATCCTGATGTTCTATATCCGCGAGGACGC
This sequence comes from Phreatobacter sp., assembly GCA_965284145.1. Lineage (GTDB taxonomy): Bacteria > Pseudomonadota > Alphaproteobacteria > Rhizobiales > Phreatobacteraceae > Phreatobacter. Next base: position 900,924 of record CBDIRH010000002.1, on the reverse strand, counting down.
CGAGACCGTGCGGCAGCCGATCTACGGCTTGCTCATCGGCAACTTCCTCATGGTGGCGCTGGTGGCCACCCTCAGGCTCTACGGCCCGCCGGTGTCCATGCCCGGCTACAACCCCGATCTCGCGCTGATCAACCAGATGGGGGCGCTGATGATCTGGGGCACGACGCTCCTCTTCATCGACGCCATCGCGCTCATTCTCGTCTACGAGAAACTCCGCGGGCTCCTGCCGGGCTCGGTGGTCCTGCGCTCCTTCGTCAGTCTCGCGGCGATCCTGTCCTTCGACCAGCTGGGCTTCTTCATCGGCCTTCACTGGGTGACTGGAACCCCGCTCAGCGCCCTGTTCGGCGGCTGGGTCGCCAAGATGGGCGCGGCGGCGACCTATGCCGCCTATCTCGGCGTCTACCTCTCGTTCTTCGAGAGGAAAGAGGCGGAGGCTGTCCCACAGCCGCTCTCCGACATCTTCCACAAGCTGACCTATCGGCAGAAATACGAAGAGCTCCTCGGAAAGAGCGGCTCGGACGCCCTGACCGGCGCCTTGACCCGCGAGCGCTTCGAGACCCTCGGCGCACCGACCCTTGCCCGGGCCGTTGCCGCCGGCGCCGACCTCAGTCTGATCATCCTGGACATTGACCACTTCAAGGCGATCAACGACCGGTACGGTCACGTTGTCGGGGACGAGGTGCTCCGCCGGGTCGTCGACTGCGTGCGGTCGGAGATCCGCAGCGATGATCGGGTCTTCCGCTACGGCGGCGAAGAGTTCGTCGTGCTTTGCGAGAACACGTCCCACGGCGCTGCGATCGCCATCGCCGAGCGCATGCGCGAGCGCGTCCACCGGTCGCTGGCCAGCGAGTTCGAAGCGCATCCGACGATCAGCGCCGGAGTGGCGACCGCTCCGCACGATGCGACCAGCATCCGTGACCTGGTGGCGCACGCCGATGCCCATCTCTATGCCGCCAAGCGGCAGGGACGGAACCGGGTGGTCGGCAACGCCGCTGCGGTCGGCTGAACCCGACCGCGCTCAGTTGCCAAGACTATAGTTCAGCCGCACAAGCACGCGGTCGAAGGAATAGCTCACCCGGGAATTGAGCGGGGAGCCGAGTGCAGTGGTGGCCAGATAGTGCCGGGTCCCGAAGTCGAAGTGCCCGTACTCGATGCCGACGCCGACCTGCTGGTTGATCCGGTATTCGACACCGCCGCCGATCGTCCAGCCATGGCGAACGCCGCCGACATGGACGCTGTCGTTGGCCGCCGTCTCAAGGCCGGTGAACTTGACGTGGGTCGCTGCGTAGCCGCCCCTCAGATAGACGAGCCAGGGTCCCTCCGCCCAGCCGAGGCGCCCGGTCAGGGACGCAAGCCAGTTGGCCTGAGACAGGTAGAGTGACGGCGCGTGAATGAGGCTGCGCGAATTGGTCGACAGGACGAGGCCTGACATGGACGCTTCCACGCCGACGATGGCCTTGGTCGCAAGTTGCTGATCGTAGCCGACATGCAGACCGGCCAGCCAGCCCAAGCCCGACTGACGCTTGATCTCAGCAAGCGGGGCGATGCCGTTCCGGGTTTCCCGACTGATAATGCCGCCGAAGTGGGCACCGGCACGAAAGCCGGTCCAGTCATATGCCGATGCGGACTGTGACCAGGCATGGCCGGTCGTCCCGACCGCGGCGGTGGCGCACGCCAGGGCGGCCAACGCGGTTTGTTGCCACCGAAAACGCAGCAGCGATCCTCGTGACATCGCACGGGCTCCTGAAAGAACATTCTCGGGGGTAATCGACAGGTAGCGCGAGTGGATTGCGGAGTCCAGACATGGCCGAGGCGCCGTGGGTCGCAAAGCTCTGCCGCACCGAAGGTGCCGGACGGCCCGTCATTCGCCGTTCTTGGTCCGCCTCTCAGCGGCTGTTCCTGCCGACGCAGCCCTCGACGGCCTCGAAGACCTGCTGCATGGTCGCGCCACTCAACGTGTAGGGGAACTGTGTCCCCTGGACGTCCACCTGGAAGCTGCCGCGCACACGGATGAACTGTTCCACCTGACGGCCGTTCAGCGTGATGATCGTCCGGCCCTGACCGCCGTCGGTTCGGCCACGCGCCGCGATAAAGCTTGCGGGGATGTTGAGCGTGACAGACTTGTCCCCTGGAGGGTTCACGCCCGGCACCGTCAGAATATAGTCGGACCTCCCATTCCAGAACAGGCGCGCACCAGCCTGAAATCCGGGAACCATTCCGTAGCAGCGGTCGAAGCGCGGCCCCTCGAACACACGGAAGATCTGGACATTTCCGACGTTTCCGACTCTTTCGTCGCGGCGTTGTGCAAGGGCATCGCCGGGCGATGAGAGAGCCGTCGCGGCGGCTAGACCCAGTGCAGCAAAAAAATGTCTCATCGACGCGCTTCCCTTTGGTAAGGGCAACGGTAGCAAGGCACTTGATCGCCGACAAGGCAGGGACCGAGGGGTTGGCGAGATTACTTATGAGCGGATGACGCCGGCCCCGAGCGACATACACAGGTCGCCGATGTAGGCCGGAGCGCAAGGGACAACTGTCGATGGAAGTTTGGTAGCGGGAGGCAGAGTCGAACTGCCGACCTCAGGGTTATGAATCCTGCGCTCTCACCAACTGAGCTACCCCGCCCCAAAGGGCACGCGAAGCGGAGAACCGGTTCGCGAGAGCGCGGATATAAGGTCCCGGCCGAAGGGGTGTCAAGCAGTGCGGTGCGCGATCGCCACCGGGCGCTCTCGACGGGCTGTCCGGTCGGCAACGATCGCGTTTGCGGCGGCTCAATGGACCCGCGGTCGGGTTGGGGCAGGGTGGTCGCCAACAGGATCAGGAGGCCTCGCGATGACGACCCGTTGGCTGGCAGCGCTCGCAGTCGTTGTCTCGCTGGCGCCTGCCGCCGCCGAGGATGCCGCGAGCCGAGGTCGACGGGTGGTCGACGAGTGGTGCCGGCTGTGCCACCTCAGGGCTGGCCAGCCGCCACGCCGGGGGATGGCGTCGGCCTACGAGGACATCGTCAAGCGACCGGGCAGGGACGAGGCCTATCTCAACCGCCTGCTGCATGAGGATCACTTCCCCATGACGACGTTCAGGCTGTTCGAGCACGAGAAGCAGGAGGTGCTCGCCTATCTCATGTGGCTGCAGCGCCGCCAGCAGCAGCGCCGGCGCTAGCGCGTGTTCAAGCGGACTTCCGGAAGCGAACAAGCGTGAAGAGGCCACCGAATCCGGCCGGACGCTTCTCGATCATGGTGAGGTCCTTCTCGCCCATCACACGCTCGAAGGAGAAGTCCGGGTGCCAGCCGAGCTTGTCGCCGAAGGGGGCGGCGGCCTTCTCGATCCAGGCGCGGATGCCGCCTTCCGCCGCGAAGTGGTTGACGAGGATCACCTCGCCGCCCGGCTTGCAGACCCGGTTGAGCTCCGCCATCACACCCTCGGGGTCGGGGACGACGGTGATGAGGTACATGGCGACGACGCAATCGAAACTCGCATCGCCGAAGGCGAGGCGGCCGGCGTCCATCTGCAGGATGCCCTCGACATTGGCGAGGCCCTCATCGACGCGCTTGCGGGCGATCTTCAGCATGTCGAAGGACAGGTCGAGACCGATGACGCGGCAGTTGGAGCCATAGTCGGGCAGGGCGATGCCGGTGCCGACGCCGACCTCGAGAATCCTGCCGCCCACACGGGATGCCGCCGCGACCGCCGCCTTGCGGCCTGTGGTGGTGATCCGGCCGAAGATCGGGTCATAGATCGGCGCCCAGCGGGCATAAGCCTTCTGGATCGATTGGGAGTCGAGTTCGGCGGCCTGCATGAAAGCTCCGTTCAGATCGCGGCCTGCAGGCCGGGCACCGCTCCCGCATGTGCCTGGGACGAGCGGCGCCGGATGAAGCCGCCGCCGAGAACTCGGGCATTGCCTTCGGCACCGTCGTAGAGGACGCAGGCCTGGCCCGGCGCGACGCCCTCCTCGCCGCCGAGGAGTTCGATCTCCGCGATGTCGCCGGCCATGCGGAGAAGAGCCGGGCGAGGCGGGCGCGTCGAACGGACCTTCGCGTAGCAGGCCATTGTCTCGCCGTCGCGCGGCAGATTGTCGCCGAGCCAGTTGAAATCGGCGCGCACATCGCGGTGGTCGCCAGCGCCTCGCGCGGGCCGACGATCACCTGCCGACGCGCCGCGTCGAGCCCGACGACGTAGAGCGGCTCGTGGGCGGCGACGCCGATGCCGCGGCGCTGTCCCACGGTGAAGCGCATCACGCCCTCGTGGCGTCCGAGAACGCGGCCGTCGACATGAACGATGTCTCCGGCCTCGCCCGCCTCGGGCTTCAGCTTCTCGACGATGGCGGTGTAGCGCCCGGTCGGGACGAAGCAGATGTCCTGGCTGTCGGCCTTGTCGGCGATCGACAGGCCGAGACGGCGGGCCGTGCGCGCGGGTTTCCGGCTTGGTCGATGCCGCCGAGCGGGAAGCGCAGCAGATCGAGCTGTTCAGGTGTCGTGGCGAAGAGGAAGTAGCTCTGGTCGCGATCCGCGATCCACCGCGCTGCGAAAAGGCCGCGCCGCGCCGGACGGCGAGAGGCGGCTCGCGACGTAGTGGCCCGTCGCCAGCACGTCCGCGCCGAGGTCGCGCGCGGTGTCGAGGAGATCGCGTGAACTTCACGTCGCGATTGCAGGTCGATGCACGGGATCGGCGTCTCGCCCTCCGCATAGGACTGGGCGAAGCGGTCGATCACCGCCTTGCGGAAGCGGTCCTCGTAGTCGAGCACGTAGTGCGGAATCGCCAGCCGTTCGGCGACACGGCGGGCGTCGTGGATGTCCTGGCCGGCGCAGCAGGCGCCCTTGCGGTGGATGGCCTCGCCATGATCGTAGAGCTGCAGGGTCACCCCGACGACGTCGTAGCCCTGCTCGGCCATCAGCCCGGCGACGACCGACGAGTCGACGCCGCCCGACATGGCGACGACCACGCGGGTTTCCGACGGCGGCTTGGCGATGTCGAGGCTGTTCAGCATCAGGGCAAGGTTCTCGTCCAAGACGGCTATATAGGCTGAGGCGTCGCCGGCGCAAATCGTCCGCGAGGCCGGCAATGGTTGAAAGCTTCGGCGCCCCGGCCGCCATCGGTGCGAAACCCGACATCCCCACAGTTCGCTCGACGTGATGACGGGGATTTTGATGAGAGTTCGCCAATTCTTGCTGCTGGCTGGATTGATGCTCGCGACGGCGGGACATCCTGCGGCAGCGCCTGCGGCGACGCCCGCGGCACCGCTCCGGGCGTCCGGCCAGGTTTGCGCGCCGGCGCTGCCGCCGGAAGAGCGGACACGCTGTCTCGCCGTGGCCGAGGCGGCTACGACGTCGGCCCTTGCGGCCGCCCGCTCGCGGGCTCTGGAAGCCGTAGCGGCGTGGGACGGCAATCTCGACGCCGATGCGCGCAAGGAGTGGGCGAGAGATCTCGGCGACACCCTCGACCTCTGGCTGTCGCTGCGGCAGAAGCTCTGCTCCGCGACACTCATCGGCCGGGAGCGGCGACTTGCGGCACCAGCTACCGAGATCGCGGCAAGTGAGTGTCGCCTGTCTCTCGGCGCTGTGATCTTGACTGACCTCCGGCACCGCTTCGGCGGGGAGGGGGGCAATGCCCGGGCGAGCTTCACGGGGTTAGGTCGCGGGGCAAGCCGTCGCGATGTCATCGCTGCGGAGGGCACCCAGCCTCTTTGTCGCCATCCCGGCCGCGGCGGCGATTACCAGCCGCTGACGGCCTGCTACGAGCGCCATGTCGCGCGGCTCGACCGAGAGCTGGCGGCTGTCCACGATGCAAGCCTTGCCGCCATCGCATCACGATCGGGTCTGTCGCCGGCTGAGCGCGCCGAATGGCGCAGCGAGGCCGTGGCGCTGCAGGAACTCTGGCGCGGCTTGCGCGACAAGGCCTGTCCGCTGGAGGCCTTCGAGACGCCGAACCGCTTCGCCAACTCGATCTATTCGGGAATCGTCGGCCCTTGCCTCGTCGTCGAGACCGAGGCCCGCATCCGCTGGCTAAGGCAGCACTACAGGCTCAGATGACGTCTTGAGCCGGTCATCCCGGCGCATTACACGCGCGGCATGACAGCCCGCTACGCCCTCTATGCCGCCCCGCCGCCCGACAGCCGACTCTGGCCCTTCGGTTCCTCCGTCATCGGCTATGACGCCGCAACGGCGAGCGATCTGGCCTTTCCGAAGCATCCGCCCTGCGATTCCTCCGACTGGGCCGCCATGACGGAGGATCCGCGTCGCTACGGCTTCCACGGCACGCTCAAGGCACCTTTCGTGCTGGCCGCAGGCTGTCCGGAAGGTGAACTGCTCGAAGCCGCGATGCTTTTCGCCGAACGGCGCCCGGCTTTCGTCGTTCCTGCGCTCGAGGTGGCGCTCCTCGGCCGCTTCGTGGCGTTGGTGCCTGCGGCACCGTCGCCCGCGCTCGGCGCTCTCGCGGCAGACTGCGTCAGGGAGTTCGACCGGTTCCGGGCGCCGTTGACGGAAGCGGACCGCGCCAGGCGGCTGAAGAGCCCGCTCACACCCCGGCAGATCGATCATCTCGACGCCTGGGGTTACCCTTACGTCTTCGAGGACTTCCGCTTCCACATGACCCTGACCGGCGCGCTGCCGGAATCCCGTCGCGCAGAAGTCCGCGCAGCGCTCGATGCGGCCTATCGCAAGGTGAGCGAACCGTTGCGGCTGGACGCGCTCTGCATCTACCGGCAGGCGGACCGTTCGAGCCGCTTCACGATCCTGGCGCGATTCCCCTTCGACGGGTGAGGCCGGGCCGGCGACGCACGGCGGTTCCGTCTTGCCTTGCCGCAGGCCCTCCCTTAAGCCGCAGGGGCGGGCGATCCACTCGGGATTCCGCCCTGCCGCAGCCTGCGAGACGACCATGCACGACATCCGCTGGATCCGGGACAACGCCCAAGCCTTCGACGCCGCGCTGTCAGCGCGCGGCCGCGAGCCCCTGTCGGCGACGCTGATCGGCCTCGATGACGCGCGCAAGGCGGCCGTCGGCGTGCTGCAATCCGCCCAGGAGCGCCGCAACGCCGCCTCCAAGGAAATCGGCCAGGCGATGGCCGCGAAGGACTCTGCCCGTGCCGATGCGCTCAAGGCCGAGGTTGCCGCGCTGAAGGATCGGATGGCCGAGGCCGAGGCGACCGAGAAGAAGGCAAGCGCCGACCTTCTCGCGGCGCTCGAAGTGATCCCGAACCTGCCGCTGCCCGAGGTGCCGGTCGGGCCGGATGAAACCGCCAATGTCGAGCATCACCGTTTCGGCACGCCACGCATCATCGCCGGGGCGAAGGAGCATTTCGAGCTTGGCGAGGCCCTCGGCGAGATGGATTTCGAGGTTGCGGCCAAGCTCTCCGGCGCACGTTTCGTTGTCCTCAAGAAGCGCCTCGCCCGCATGGAGCGCGCCCTGTCGCAGTTCATGCTCGACCTGCACACCGACGTGCACGGTTACACCGAGGTCAACCCGCCGGTCCTCGTCAAGGATGCGGCCGTCTATGGCACGGGCCAGCTGCCGAAGGCCGCCGAGGACATGTTCGTCACCCGCGAAGGTCTCTGGCTCACCCCGACTGCCGAGGTGACGCTGACCAACCTCGTGGCCCAGGAGATCGTCGCCGAGGACGTGCTGCCGCTTCGTCTGACAGCCGCCACCCAGTGCTTCCGTTCCGAGGCCGGTGCCGCCGGCCGCGATACCCGGGGCATGCTGCGCCAGCACCAGTTCCTGAAGGTCGAGCTCGTTTCGGTGACCGCGCCGGAGCAGTCGGGCGACGAGCATGAGCGCATGCTGGCCTGTGCCGAGGAGGTGCTGAAGCGCCTCGACCTGCACTACCGGGTCGTCACCCTCTGCACCGGCGACATGGGCTTCTCGGCCCGCAAGACCTACGACATCGAGGTCTGGCTGCCGGGCCAGAAGGCCTTCCGCGAGATTTCGTCCTGCTCGGTCTGCGGCGACTTCCAGGCGCGGCGGATGAACGCCCGCTACCGGCCGAAGGCGACCGACAGCAAGCAGCCGGCCCCGCAGTTCGTGCACACGCTGAACGGCTCGGGCACGGCGGTCGGCCGCGCCCTGATCGCGGTCATGGAAACCTATCAGCAGGAGGGGGGAGCCATCGCCGTTCCCTCCGTTCTCCAGCCCTACATGGGCGGCCTCACCCTGATCGAGAAAGCCTGATGCGCATCCTTGTGACCAACGACGACGGCATCCACGCGCCCGGCCTGCTCGCGGCCGAACGCATCGCACGGGCGCTGTCGGACGATGTCTGGGTCGTCGCTCCCGAAACCGATCAGTCCGGCGTCTCGCATTCGCTGTCGCTGAACGATCCGCTGAGACTGCGGGAGATTTCCGAGAAGCGCTTCGCGGTGAAGGGAACGCCCACCGACTGCGTCATCATGGCTGTGAAGCACATCATGGCGGGCGATCCGCCTGATCTCGTGCTCTCCGGCGTCAACCGCGGCCAGAATGTCGCCGAGGACGTCGGCTACTCGGGCACCATCGCCGGCGCGATGGAGGGCACCATCCTCGGCATCCCGTCGATCGCCCTGTCCCAGGCCTATGGTCCGGAAAGCCGTCATCAGGTGCCCTACGAGACGGCCGAGGCTCACGCGCCGGGCATCATCCGCACCATTCTGGAAGAGGGCATCCGCCCGGGGTCGCTGGTCAACCTCAACTTTCCCAACCGCGCGCCGGACCAGGTACGCGGCATCCAGGTGACGGCCCAGGGCCGCCGGGATCAGGAAATCCTGACCATCGATCCGCGCCACGACGGCCGCGGCAATCCCTACTACTGGATCGCCTTCGTGCGGAACCGCCACCGGATCGAGAACGGAACGGATCTCTGGGCGCTGGCCGAGGGCTATGTCTCGGTGACGCCGCTCGAGATCAACATGACCGACGAACCGTCGATGACCCGCCTCGCCGCCGTCTTCGCTGGCGACCGCTCCCCCGGCTCCTGAGGTTCGTCGATGAACGCCGCGCCCGGACCGGAGCATTTCCTGGCGGCGGCGGAATTCGTGCTCATGCTGCGCCAGTCGGGTCTCAGCGACCGGCGCGTGCTGAAGGCGATGGAGCAGGTTCCCCGCGTACCTTTCCTGGACGAGCGGCATTTCCCGCTGGCGGACGAGGATGTGGCGTTGCCGATCGCCATGGGGCAGACGATTCTCCGGCCGACGCTGCAGGCGGCGATGATCGAGGCCCTCGACGTGGCGCCGGAGCACCGCGTGCTGCATGTCGGCACCGGGTCCGGCTATGCGGCGGCGATCCTCGGCCGGCTGGCGGCCAGTGTCGTCACCGTCGAGCGCTGGCGAACCCTGGCGGATTCCGCCCATTCGCGCCTGCGTTCGCTCGGCTACGACATGGTCGAGACAGTCTTCGGCGACGGCTATGACGGCCATCTCGCCCGGGCGCCTTACGACCGGATCCTGCTGACCTGTGCCGTCTCCGATCCACCGCCACACCTCCTGGCGCAACTCGCCCCCGACGGCGTCCTTGTGGCGCCGCTGACGGCCGGCGTGGTGGTGCGCACCGACAAGGCCGACAGCCCGGCGCGGCGGACCGCCTTCGCCGTCGATCCGGTTCGGCCGGTCGCACGGCGTCGCCCGCCGCATTGATCGGCGAGATTTTCACGCGATGACAACCGAACCTTAACCTGAACAGGTCATAAATCGGGGTGTCACTTGTTGCGTACCGCGTGAGAGTAGCCATGCGTCCTCGTGCGTTCTCCGGCTTGTCCCGGGCAGTCCTCGTCTTCGCGGTTTCGAGCCTCGGCGCTGCGTGCAGTTCCGATGTGGCCCGTTTCGACGACAATCCCTTCAGCACCCGGCAGGTGGCCAGCGCCTCCGCACCGCAGCAGGTGCAGGCGGCCCCGGTCGCGCAGGTGGAATCCCAGCCGCTTCCGGCTCGTGACTTCGTGGTGACCTCGCCGCCTCCGGCCGCGACGGCCCAGAGCGGCGGCTCGCCCTTCGGGCAGGGTGCAGACCCTGGCATGACGACGGGTACCGTGACGCCGCGCCAGGGCTTCGGCTCGTCGAGCCCCAACACGCCGGCTGTCCGCCAGATGGCGATGGGCCAGACCACGGCAGGTGGCCCGGTCGCGGCCGGTCGCGGTGGCTGGTCGGCGACCGGCGGGACGACCATCCGCGCCGCTCAGGGCGATACACCCGAAGTCCTGTCCCGCCGCCACGGTGCCGGCCTCGGCCATCGCCCAAGCCAACGGCACCAGTGGCAACCAGGCGTTCCAGGCCGGCCAGAACATCGTCATCCCGACCTATTCGCTGGCGGGCGGTTCCGCTCCGCAGCCGACCCGTGCAGCCGGAACCGACCTCGTGCGGCAGCCTGCGGCGACCCCTGATCAGCCGCGTCGGGTCCAGACCCGGGCCATCACCGCCACCCCGCAGCGGACGGCGTCCGCTGGCCCGACCCAGCAGCAGGGACGGATGAACTGGCAGCCCGGCGCCCAGCCGACGGCTTCCGCTGCTCCGGCGCCGGCTCAGTCCAGCAGCGCGGCAAGGCCGTCCAGCCACACGGTGACCGGAGGCGAGACGCTTGCCGGTGTCGCGCGCCGCTACGGTGTCTCGCGCCAGCAGCTTGCCTCCGCCAACCGGATGCAGCCGACGCAGTCCCTGCGCACCGGCCAGACCCTGCAGATCCCGTCGGCTCAGGCGGCCGCGACGCCGTCGCGTCAGCTTTCGGTCGAACCGACGCCAGCCCGGACAGCAGCCGCTGCTGCGGCGCCAGCACCGGTCGCCCGTCGCGAACAGGCGCAGCGTGCGGTGGCCCAGGCGCAGGCGACGCCGGCCGGCCAGCAGGCCGACCCGCAGCCGACCGCAGCCATCCCGCCATCACCGGCGCCGGTCGCCGCCCAGCAGCCGACCCCGGTCCGCGCCGCTGCCGAAGCTTCCGCCACGGCCGAGGCGCCGGCGCGTGCCGCATCCGCCGAGCCGCAGTTCCGCTGGCCGGTCCGCGGCCGTGTCGTCGCCGGCTTCCGTGCCGGCAGCAATGACGGCATCAAGCTGTCGGTGCCTCAGGGCACCCCCATCAAGGCGGCCGAGGACGGTGTCGTGGCCTATGCCGGCAACGAACTCAGGGGTTACGGCAACCTTGTGCTGGTGCGTCACTCCAACGGCTATGTCACCGCTTATGCCCACAACGCGTCGATCGCGGTTCGTCGCGGCGAGCAGGTGAGGCGGGGGCAGACGATCGCTGCGGCTGGTCAGACGGGCAATGTTTCCTCGCCCCAGCTCCACTTCGAGATCCGTCGCGGCGCGACGCCGGTCGATCCGATGACGTTCCTCGGATCGAACTGAGGCAGGCCGCAAACGAAATTCCCGGCGACAAGCCGGGCCGAATAGTCGATCGGTCCTCTCCTGCGACCTCCAAGGGACCGGTCATGTCAGGGGCGGCACGGCGGTGCCGCCCCGTTCTTTTTCCTCAGCTGCCCAGCCGGATGCCAAGCCGGCCGGCGAGTTCCTGCACGAACTGCCAGGCGACACGTCCCGAGCGCGAGCCGCGGGTGGTCGCCCATTCGAGGGCTTCGGCGCGGACGAGGTCGGCGTCGGCCTTCAGGCCAAAGTGGTCGACGTAGCCGAAGACCATGGCGAGGTACTCGTCCTGGCTGCACTTGTGGAAGCCGAGCCACAGTCCAAAGCGATCGGAGAGCGACACCTTTTCCTCGACCGCCTCGCCGGGGTTGATGGAGGTGGACCGCTCGTTCTCCATCATGTCGCGCGGCAGAAGGTGCCGGCGGTTGGAGGTCGCGTAGAAGATGACGTTGTCCGGCCGGCCCTCGATGCCGCCCTCCAGCACCGCTTTCAGCGATTTGTAGGAGGTATCGTCGTGGTCGAAGGACAGGTCGTCGCAGAAGACGATGAAGCGGTAGGCGGTCGCCCGCACCATGGCCATCAGCTGCGGCAGGCTCTCGATGTCCTCGCGGTGGATCTCGACCAGTTTGAGGATGGCCGGGCGGCCGGCGGCGACGAGATCGCCATTGACGGTGGCGTGGGCCGCCTTGACCAGCGATGACTTGCCCATGCCGCGCGCGCCCCAGAGGAGGGCGTTGTTGGCCGGAAGGCCCTCGGCGAAGCGGCGGGTGTTCTCGATCAGCGTGTCGCGGGCGCGGTCGATGCCGCGCAGCAGGACCATCTCGACCCGGTTGACGCGCGGCACGGGATCGAGCCGCGGCCCTTGCGGATTCCAGACGAAGGCATCGGCTGCGCTGAAGTCGGGCGCACGGGGAACGGGGGCGCAAGCCGCTCGAGGGCGGCGGCGATGCGGTCCAGCACGGCGGGGTCGAGGGCCTGTGACAAGGGCATATCTCCAGCGAACTTCGCCCGTCCCATGCACCAGCGGGCTGCCTGAGGCAATCAGGCCACTGGAAAGAATGGCGCGCGCGGCTTACATGGCTTTCGCGCCGGCCAAGGTATCGTTGCATTCGACGCCTTGCTGGCTATAGTCCGCGCCGAAATCCGTCCCGCCGCGCTTCCGCCGCGGGAAATCCCCAAGAGGATACTCATGTTCATCACCCCGGCCTTCGCGCAGACCGGTGCGGGCGGCACCAACGACATCCTGATGTCGATGCTGCCCTTCATTCTGATCTTCATCATCATGTACTTCCTGATCCTGCGCCCGCAGCAGAAGAAGGTGAAGGCGCATCAGGAGATGATCGGCGGCCTGCGTCGCGGCGACCAGGTGACGCTGTCCGGCGGCGTGATCGGCCGCATCACCAAGGTCATCGACGACTCGACGATCGAGCTCGAAATCGCCGACAACGTGCGGATTCGCGCCGCCAAGCAGTTCGTTTCCGAGCTGCGCTCGAAGAGCGAACCGGCCGACGAGAAGTGATGCATCCGGGCCGCTGACGACCCGACGCCGAGGACGATCGACCGATGCTGAACTTCACCCGCTGGAAGGCGACCCTGATCATGGCGACGGTGCTCGCCACCATGCTGCTGGCGGCGCCGAACGTGCTGCCTCAGTCCTGGGTGGACAAGCTGCCGCGGGCGCTGCGCACGCACATGACGCTCGGCCTCGATCTTCAGGGCGGCGTCCACCTGATGCTGCAGGTCGATTCGGATGAGGTGCGGCGGGCGATGCTGGAGAATCTGCGCGACGACGTCCGTCGCGTGATGCGCGATTCCCGCCTTCAGGTTCAGAACCTCGGCTTCCAGGGCAATGCGGTGGTCGTCAGGCTGCGCGAGGGCCAGAACGCCGAACTGGCGTTGACCGAGTTGCGCAAGATCCCGCAAATGATCGGCGGTGCCTTCTCGACCTCCGGCCAGTATGACTTCGAGGTGTCGCGCCAGGGCGACGCCTTCACCGTGACGGCGACGGACGCGGGAATTCGCGACAAGGTCTCGCGTGCCGTCACCCAGTCGATCGAGGTGGTGCGCCGGCGTATCGACCAGCTCGGCACCACCGAACCTGTGATCCAGCGCCAGGGGATCGACCGCATCCTGCTGCAGGTGCCCGGCGAGAAGGATCCGCTGCGGCTGAAGACCATCCTTGGCCAGACGGCCAAGCTCGAGTTCCGGCTCGTCGATCAATCGATGACGCCGCAGGAGGCGCTGGCCGGCCGGCCGCCTGCCGACAGCGTCATCCTCTACGAGGAGGTCAAGGAGGGGAACCGCGTCGTCCAGCAGGTGCCCTACGTCATCCAGCGTCGTGTCATCGTCTCCGGCGAGGAGCTCATCGACGCCCAGGCGGCCTTCAACGCCCAGCAGGCCGAGTGGGTGGTGAACTTCCGCTTCAATGCCTCGGGCGGCCGCAAGTTCGCCCAGACGACCACCGAGAACGTCAACCGGCCCTTCGCCATCATCCTCGACAACAAGGTGATCTCGGCGCCGGTGATCCGCGAGCCCATTCTCGGGGGCTCCGGCCAGATCTCCGGTCGGTTCACCGCCGAGAGCTCGGCCAACCTGGCGCTGCTGCTGCGCGCCGGTGCGCTTCCGGCCCCGCTGACGGTCGTCGAGGAGCGCACCGTCGGCGCCTCGCTCGGCCAGGATTCCATCACCTCCGGCACGCGGGCGGCGATCATCGGGTCGATCTTCGTGCTGATCTACATGTTCGCCACTTACGGCCTGTTCGGGCTCTTCGCCAACATCGCGGTTCTGGTGAACGTGGGCATGATGTTCGGTCTGCTCAGCCTTCTCGGAGCGACGCTGACGCTTCCCGGCATCGCGGGCATTGTCCTCACGGTCGGCATGGCCGTCGATTCCAACGTGCTGATCTTCGAGCGCATCCGCGAGGAGGTGCGAAGCGGCAGAAGCGTGATCGCCTCCATCGACGGCGGTTTCAGCAAGGCGCTGGGAACCATCGTGGACGCCAACATCACCGGCCTCTTGACGGCGGTCGTGCTGTTCTTCCTCGGGACGGGTCCGGTCAAGGGCTTCGCCCTGACGCTCGGCCTCGGCATCATCACCACCATGTTCACTGCCATCACGTTCACGCGCTTCCTCGTCGTGTTCTGGCTGCGCTGGTTCAAGCCAGCGCGGGTTCCGATGTGATCCGGGCGACAGGGAGAGCTTGACCGTGCGCCTGCTGAGACTCATTCCGGACGACACCAATTTCGGGTTCATGCGGTTCCGGCCGTATGCCTTCGCGCTGTCCGCCTTCATCGCCGCCGTGACTGTGGTCGGCTTCCTCACGCTCGGACTGAATGTCGGCATCGACTTCAAGGGCGGCACGCTGGTCGAACTGCAGACCAAGCAGGGAGCGGCCAACATTTCCGAGCTGCGCACCCGCTTGCAGGGCGCCAATGTCGGCGATGTCCAGTTGCAGGAGTTCGGCGGTCTCCAACCTCGTCCTGGTGCGCTATGGCGAGCAGCCGGGCGGCGAGCCTGGCCAGCAGGCTGCGCTGCGCCGTGTGACACAGATCATCGATGCGGACTACGAGGTGCGTCGCACCGAGGTCGTTGGCCCGACGGTGTCGGCGGAACTCGTCCAGTATTCGGTGATAGGCGTCATCATTTCGATCTTGGTGGTGCTGATATACCTGTGGTTCCGGTTCGAATGGCAGTTCGCCATGGGAGCGATGATCGCGACGCTGCACGACGTGACGGCGATGATCGCCTTCTATGTGTGGACGCGCGCCGATTTCGACATCACTTCGATTGCGGCGATCCTGACCATCATCGGCTATTCGCTGAACGATACGGTCGTCGTCTTCGACCGCATCCGCGAGATGATGCGCAAGCACAAGCGCCTGCCGGTGGACGAGTTGCTCGACATCGCCATCAATTCCACCCTGTCCCGCACGACGATCACTGCCACGACCACGTTCCTGGCTCTGCTGGCTCTCTATTTCTTTGGCGGCGAGGTCATCCAGGGCTTCACGGCTTCGATGCTGATCGGTGTTGTCGTCGGAACCTACTCGTCGATCTTCATCGCCGCTCCGATCCTGATCTATCTGGGGCTGCGGACAGGTGGGTTCGGCGGTCCGGCACAGGCGGGCGAGGCGACAGAGGCAAAGGCGAAAGCCTGACGTGCCGCGTGGCGAGCTCCCGAAGGTCCTGCACGACGGCTTCGTCCCGGGGCGCTTCCCCATCGACGCCTATGGCCGCGGCGGCTTTCGTTTCGCCGAGATGAGCCATCGCGGCTCGATCCTCGCGCTCCCATCCGGAATCCACGCCTGGTCGGTCGACGCGCCCGGCGCGATCACCGAAGAGACGCTGCGAGCGGTCATTGCGGAGAAGGCCGACATCGATGTCCTTCTGGTCGGCACCGGGCCTTTGCCCGCGGCCCTTGCCGAGGGCGTGCGGTGGATGTTGCGCGAGGCCGGCATCGGTTTCGACGTGATGACCACCGGGTCCGCCGCAAGAACCTACAACATCATGCTGGGTGAAAGACGCCGGGTGGCTGCGGCGCTCGTTGCGACGGAGTGACGGCATGAGCGTGCCGCCCGCGCCGGACAGTCTTGCGGCCGCCTATGCCCATTGCGACGCTGCCGTCCGCACCGGCGACAAGGACCGGTGGCTGGCGAGCCTCTTCGCGCCGGCGGCGCGTCGGCCGGACCTCATGGCGCTCTATGCCTTCAATATCGAGATCGCATCGGTGCGCGAGCGTGTGTCGGAGCCGCTGCCGGGCGAGGTCCGGCTGCAATGGTGGCGCGACGTCCTCGCCGGCGACGGCCCGCGGTGACGTTCTCGGCCATCCGGTGGCCGCGGCCGTGACGGACATGGTGGCGCGGCACAGCCCGGCGGTTCAGCCGCTGCTCGCGCTGATCGATGCCCGTGTCTTCGATCTCTACGACGACCCGATGCCGACTGTCGGCGACCTCGAGGGTTATTGCGGCGAGACGAGTTCGGCGCTGATGCAGATCGTCGCCCTCATCCTCGCCGAGGGACGCAATCCTGGTACGGCTGATCTCGCCGGCCATGCCGGCATTGCCTATGCGGTGACGGGATTGCTCCGCTCATTCGCGCTGCATGCCGGGAGGCCAGGTCTTCGTGCCTCTGGACATGTTGCTGGAGCAGGGAGTGTCCCGCGACGATGTCGTCTCCGGTCGCGACGGCCCGTCGGTCAGGGCCGCGCTCGCGTCCATGCGGGAACTCGCGAGGCGTCATCTGGCTGCGGCAGAGCGCCTGGCGAAGGGCGCCGATCCGGCCGTTCTGGCGGCCATCGCGCCTGTGGCGACGGCCGGGCCGAGGCTCAGGCGCCTCGACAAGCCCTACAACCCCTTCGGACCGCCACCGGACGTGTCCCAGTGGCGGCTTCAATGGGCCATGTGGCGCTGGACGCGGCGGTTTGGCCGCTCCCCGCGCGACTGAACGTCAGGCCGCCTCGGCGACCTTGCGGGCGATGTACTCGATCTCGCCGCGCTGGAAGCCGAGATCCGCAAGGGCGCGATCGTCGAGCTGGGTCAGTTCCTCGCGGGTGCGGATGTAGACGAGATGGGCCTTGAAGCGGGCGATGAGCGAATTGAGCAGGTACAGCATGACCGTGTCCTCAGGGGAAAGGCGGCGATCCGCGCCGTCAGCGGTATGCTGCTCAGATAGTCATTTTGCTGCAGTTGCGAGATGGAAAATTGTGCACCGCAGCTATGCGATAGGCACATGAAGTCGTTAACGATTTCGAATCACGGCAGGGCGCCGACCAGCCAGGTCACGGCTCCGCCGAGCGACAGCGCGGCGAAGGACGCGGCCGCGAAGGCGCGTCCAAAGCGGGGCGATCCGAAGGCCAGGGCATAGGCGGCCTTCGCCGCGGTGTTGCTCGCCACGGCGACCAGGATGGCCGCGGCCGCGGCTCCCTCCGAAAGGCTGTTGCCGACGAGGCCGGTGGCGGCAATGACGGGCGCGTCGACATCCCCGAGACCTGCGAGTGCGGCAACTGCGATCACTCCCGCCTCTCCGAACCAGCTAGAGGCCGCGCGGGCCGCGAAGGCGATGCCGGCCAGGACGAGCGCGATCTGGAAGACCGCCACGAGGTCGAAGGGGTTGGCAGGATGCGTCGCCTCATGGCGGCCCTGGTCGCGTCGGGCGAAGAGGTAGGCGGCGGTCGCCATGACCAGGGCGGCCGACCCCAGAGCGATGCCGACCCGCGGCAGGAGGGCAGGCGCAAGACCGAAGACGAGCAGGGCGGTTCGGCCATAGGAGACCATGCCGGCGGCGAGCGCACCGGCGACCAGGGTGTCGGCGTCGCCGCCATCCGCAGCGCGTTTGGCATTGCCGACCGTCGTTGCGGTCGATGACAGAAGCCCGCCTATCGCACCGGCGACCAGTTCGCCCTGACGCTCGCCCAGCAATTTGACGGCGGTGTAGCCGACGAAGGAGATCGTCGCGAGCAGGATCGCCAGCATCCACATGCGCGCTGGCGAGACGCCGCCGAAGGGCCCAAGGGGGGTGTCGGGCACCACCGGCAGGATGACGAAGGTCATCGCGAGGAGCACGATGGCCGAGCGAAGTTCCGCGAAGGTCAGCGCCTCGACGAAGCGGTGCAGCGCTTCGCGTGCTGCCAGGATGCCCACCAGGACGACGCCGGCGGCGCCGGCGATCCTCATGTCGCCGAGAACGGCCAGAGAGCCGAGCGCGAAGGTCACCATGCCGGCAATCGTCGAGGTGACACTGTAGGTGTTGTTCGCCTGCTGCTCCCGGTAGTGGAACAAACCGAAGGCTGCCGCGAACCCGATGAAAAGGCTGGCGAGCACCAGGCCGGGCCAGCCATCGGCGCCGCCCGCGCGGAGCGACAGCTCCAGCGCACCGGCGAGGCCGCCGAACATGCCGACGAGCGTGTAGGTGCGCAGGCCCGCAGTGCGCTTGCCGTCATCCTCGTCGCGCTCCCGCCAGTGGCGTTCGGCTCCGACGAGGGCACCGATCGCGACCGCGATGCCGAGGCGCTGGGCAAGTTCGAGTTCGGTCATGAGGCCAGATCGACCTTCGGCATGGGGCAGGCTCCGCGGGCGGAAGCCGGTGGCAGATCCCCCGGCTACTCGGCCGCCTCACTCTTCACCTTCATCGGACGCCGCGCCAGTACCTCGGCCAGGAAGCGGCCGGTATGGCTGCGCTTCTCCTTGGCGATGGCTTCCGGCGGCCCCTCTGCGACCACCTCGCCGCCGCCGTCGCCGCCCTCGGGGCCCATGTCGATGACCCAGTCGGCGGTCTTGATGACCTCGAGGTTGTGCTCGATCACCACGACCGTGTTGCCCTGGTCGACCAGCTCGTGCAGCACTTCGAGGAGCTTGGCCACGTCGTGGAAATGCAGGCCCGTGGTCGGCTCGTCGAGGATGTAGAGCGTGCGGCCGGTGGCGCGCCGCGACAGTTCCTTCGACGAGCTTGACGCGCTGCGCCTCGCCGCCCGACAGCGTCGTCGCCTGCTGGCCGACATGGATGTAGCCGAGACCGACTTCCGACAGGGTTTTCAGGATGTCGCGAATCGCGCGGCACGGCCTTGAAGAACTCCACGCCCTCGTCGACCGTCATGTCGAGCACGTCGGCGATCGACTTGCCCTTGAACAGTGACCTCCAGCGTCTCGCGGTTGTAGCGCTTGCCCTTGCAGACGTCGCAGGTGACGTAGACGTCGGGCAGGAAGTGCATCTCGATCTTGATGACGCCGTCGCCCTGGCAGGCCTCGCAGCGGCCGCCCTTGACGTTGAACGAGAAGCGGCCCGGCTCGTAGCCGCGCGCCTTGGCCTCCGGCAGGCCGGCAAACCAGTCGCGGATCGGGGTGAAGGCGCCGGTGTAGGTCGCCGGGTTGGAGCGCGGCGTGCGGCCGATCGGCGACTGGTCGATGTCGATGACCTTGTCGAGATGCTCGATGCCCTCGATCCGGTCATGCGGGGCCGGGACCTCGCTGGCGCCGTTCAGCTTGCGGGCCACCGCCTGGTACAGCGTGTCGATGAGGAGGGTCGACTTGCCGCCGCCGGAGACGCCGGTGATGCAGGTGAAGATGCCGAGCGGAATGTCGACGCGTGACGTTCTTCAGGTTGTTGCCGCGGCGCGCCGACGATCTTCAGTCGAGCGACCCTTCTGCGGCTTGCGCGCGCTTGGGCAGCGGCGACGCCGAGCTCGCCCGTCAGGTATTTGCCGGTGAGGGAGGCGGGGTTGGCCATGATTTCTGCCGGCGTGCCCTCGGCGATCACTTCGCCGCCGTGAATGCCGGCGCCCGGCCCGACATCGACGACATAGTCGGCCGTGCAGGATCGCGTCCTCGTCGTGCTCGACCACGATGCACGGTGTTGCCGAGGTCGCGCAGGCGCTTCAGCGTCTCGAGCAGGCGGTCGTTGTCGCGCTGGTGCAGGCCGATCGACGGCTCGTCCAGCACATAGAGCACGCCGGTGAGCCCGGAACCGATCTGCGATGGCGAGCCGGATGCGCTGGCTCTCGCCGCCCGACAGCGTGCCCGAGTCGCGCGACGAGCGTCAGGTAGTCGAGGCCGACATCGACCAGGAAGTGCAGGCGCTCGCGGATTTCCTTGAGGATGCGCAGCGGCGATCTCGTTCTGCTTGGCGTTCAGATTCTCGGGCAGGTCGGAGAACCATTGCCGCGGCGCCGCGGACCGACATCTGCGAGATCTCGCCGATATGGCATGCCGCCGACCTTGACCGACAGCGCCTCGGGCTTGAGGCGGAAGCCGTAGCAGGCCTTGCACGGGCGCGTCCGACACGTAGCGCGAGATCTCCTCGCGGGCCCAGTCGCTCTCGGTCTCCTTCAGGCGCCGCTCGAGGTTGCGGACGACGCCTTCGAAGGTCTTGGTGCGTCTCGTAGGACCGCAGGCCGTCGTCATACGCTGAAGGTGACGGTTTCCTCGCCGGTGCCGAACAGGATGGCCTGCTGCGCCTTCTCGGGGAGCGTTCGACCAGGGCTGCCGTCAGCGAGAATCCGTAGTGCTTCGGCGAGGGCTGTCGAGCGTCTGGGTGTAGATAGGGCGAGGTCGAGCGTGCCCAGGGCGCCGATGGCGCCCTTGCGCAGCGACAGTTCGCTCGTCCGGAATGACCAGATCGGGATCGATCGTCAGCTCCACGCCGAGGCCGTCGCAGGCCGGGCAGGCGCCGAAGCGGGCTGTTGAACGAGAACAGCCGCGGCTCGATCTCGGAGATGGTGAAGCCCGAAACCGGGCAGGCGAACTTCTCGGAGAAGATCAGCGCGGCGCGGGTCGTCGCGCCTCGGTCTGCTGGTCTCGGCGAGCTCGACGACCGCGATGCCCGTCGGCGAGCTTCAGCGCCGTCTCGAAGCTGTCGGCGAGGCGCGTCGCCGATGTCCGGCGCGCACGACGATGCGGTCGACGACGACGTCGATGTCGTGCTTCAGCTTCTTGTCGAGCGCCGGCGCATCGGCGATCTCGTAGAAGGCGCCGTCGATCTTGACGCGCTGGAAGCCCTTCTTCTGCCAGGTCCGCGAGTTCCTTGCGGTACTCGCCCTTGCGGCCGCGCACGATCGGCGCGAGCAGGTAGAGCCGTGTGCCCTCCGGCAGCGCCAGGATCGCGGTCGACCATCTGGCTGACGGTCTGGCTCTCGATCGGCAGGCCGGTGGCCGGCGAGTAGGGCACGCCGACGCGGGCCCATAGCAGGCGCATGTAGTCGTAGATCTCGGTGACGGTGCCGACGGTGGAGCGCGGGTTCTTCGAGGTGGTCTTCTGCTCGATGGAGATGGCCGGCGACAGACCGTCGATCTGGTCGACATCCGGCTTCTGCATCATCTCGAGGAACTGGCGGGCATAGGCCGACAGGCTCTCGACGTAGCGGCGCTGGCCCTCGGCATAGATGGTGTCGAAGGCGAGCGAAGACTTGCCCGAGCCGGAAAGGCCGGTGAAGACGACCAGCGCGTCACGCGGGATCGTCGAGATCGACATTCTTGAGATTGTGCTCGCGTGCACCGCGCACGGAGATGAACCGTGAATCCGGGCGCCGCACGTCGTCGCTGAACTTGTCGAACAGGTCGCTCATCTCAACAGGCTTTCGGGCGGCCCGGCGGGCGCGCTGGACGGGATCAGGACTTAAGCGTCTTCACGGCAGGGATATGGCAGCAGGACGCGTCCATGCCGCCATGGCTTCAACGTAGAAACGACGCCCGGTGAAAACCAGACCTCAGCAAAGCCGGATGGCAGCCGTGCACCGATTTGCAGCCGGCGATGTTGCGATTCCGCGGACGAGACTAGCTGCTCTTGCCAAAGTGAACAAGAACAAATAAGGAACATGCTCGATCGCCCCGTCCCGGCGATGCCCGTCGCAAGCTGGGGATAGTTCGCGGAAATCGCAGCGCCTGCGGTGACGCGTGACCGTGAACGTGGGAAGCGTCGATGTGATGTGAGCGCAAGGCGCCCCGGGCCAGCTGGGCTGCGGGGGAGGGAGAACGACGATGGCAGGCAGCGTCAACAAGGTCATCCTGATCGGCAATCTGGGCCGCGACCCTGAAATCCGCCGGCTGAACAATGGCGAGCAGGTGTGCAACCTGCGTCTCGCGACGACGGAGACCTGGCGCGACAAGGCTTCGGGCGAGCGCAAGGAGCGCACCGAGTGGCACCAGGTCGTGATCTTCAACGAGAACCTGACGCGCGTTGCCGAGCAGTACCTGAAGAAGGGCTCGAAGGTCTATGTCGAGGGCCAGTTGCAGACCCGCAAGTGGACCGACCAGTCGGGCGTCGAGAAGTACTCCACCGAGGTGGTGCTGCAGCGCTTCCGCGGTGAGATGGTGTTGCTCGACGGCCGTGGTGGCGGTGGCGGCGGCGGTGGATCGGACTATGCCGATGACGGCTTCGGTGCCTCGGGCGGCTTCGGCGGTGGCGGCGGTGCCATTGAGGGGCGTTCCGGAGGGGGGCGAGCGGAAGCGCCGCGGCGGCCCGCTGCGCCTGCGGGCGGCCGGCGCATGGACGACGACGAGATTCCTTCTGATCGATCGCCTCAATGGAACGCAGCGACTCCGGCGGTAGCGGCCTTCGGCGGGCCGTCGGAAGCGACCTCGGCTTCATCATGGAGACCGAGCGCATTCCCGAACACGAAGGGCTGATCGGCCGCTGGAGCGCGGAGCGTCATGCCGCCGCCATGGCGTCCGACGCCTTCGCCTATCTGGTCGCGCTGAATGAGGGCCAGCCGGCCGGTTTCGCCATTCTGCGAGATCTCACCGATCCCCACGGCAACGTCGGACTGCAACGCATCGCCATGGTCGCGCCGGGCAGGGGGCTTGGACGGGCCTTCCTCTCCGCCGTCGTGGACTGGACCTTCGCACAAACCCCTTGCCACCGGTTGTGCCTCGAGGTCTTCACGGACAACGCGAGGGCCCGCCACGTCTATCGCAGTCTCGGCTTCGTGGAGGAGGGCGTGTTGAGGCAGGTCGTGCGTCGACAGGATGGACGGCGCGTCGACCAGTACCTGATGTCGCTCCTTCGGCCGGAATGGACGGCGCGCGGTTTCTCCTAGAGCCCTGCGAAGAGCCCGAGCCCGCCGATGGCCAAGAAGATCGGCCAGGCGAGATGTCGGCCACGGCTGATCGCCAGCACGATGGCCCCGTGCAGCAGGAACGTCCCCGCGATGATCAGAACCGCGGTCTTGCCCGCCGGCGAGGACGGCATGATGGCCAGGGCCGCGAGTGCCGCCGCCATGCCTATCCAGGCGAGGGAGGTCAGATGCCAGGCGTAGCGGATCACCTGTCTGAGGAACGGACTGCGCAGTACGCCCGGCCGCGAGTCGATGGCCAACAGTGGACCGATGACCCGGATTTCGCCGAGCCAGGAATGGATGACGCTGACCAGGACGGTGAGACCGGCGGCGGCAAAGAGTGCGGTGGTGGCCATGGCGAGATCCATACGGGGGCGTATGGAATACTAGGCCCGCCATCTTGCCTCCGTCAATACGGTGCCGTATGGAAGTCGTATGGCGGACAAACTGGACCGATCCGATTGGGTCAAGGCAGGCCTTGCAGCGCTTGCCGCCGGCGGCATCGAGGCGGTGCGCGTCGAGCGCCTCGCCATCGCGCTGAAGGTCAGCAAGGGCAGCTTCTACTGGCACTTCCGTGACCGTCCGGCGCTGCTCGCTGCGATGCTGGAATCCTGGCAGGCGAAGGCGACGGGCGACATCATCGATCGTGTCGAGGCACCCGGAGGGGATGCGTCCGCCCGCCTCGCGGCCCTTCTGTCGATCGTCTTCCGGTCCGACGGCCGACTGGAGATGGCTGTCCGGGACTGGGCAAATCGCGACGCGGCAGCACGGGAGGCCCAGGCGATCGTAGACCAGCGCCGCCTCGCCTATGTCGAGAGGCTGTTCCTCGAGCACGGGTTCGATGCTCGGGAGGCGGGGGCGAGGGCCCGCTTCGCCTACCAGGCCCTGATCGGACAGTTCAGCCTCGGTAGCGAGGGAAGCGACGAAGCGATTGGGCTGCTCCGTGAGGTCATCCTCCCCATGCTGATCCGCCATTGAGCCGTTGACAGCCTGAGAATGTGAATGTAAGTGACATCCTCATTCGGAGATTCCCATGACCCTGTCGCCGCTGCTCGCCGCACCCTTGGCCATCCAGCTTCACGCCATTGCGGCGCTTTCACTGATTCCGCTCACGGCGCTGCAGTTCTGGCGGCCGAAGCGTGGCCCCGGTCATCGTATGCTGGGCTGGACCTGGGTCGTCCTGATGACGGTGACAGCGGTCTCGTCGTTCTGGATCCACGGGCTGAAGCTGGTCGGGCCCTTCAGTCCGATCCACATCCTCTCCATCGTCACCCTCGCCAACCTCTATCTCGGCATCAGGGCGCGGCGGCAGGGCCGCATCATCGCACACCGCTCCCACATGATCGGTATCGCCGCCGGCTGGGCCGGGGCAGGGCTCTTCACGCTCCTGCCGGGCCGGATCATGGGCCAGGTGGTGTTCGGCGGCTGAGCCGGGCTCAGGCCTTGAGCGCCGCGCGGACGCCGTCCATGACAAACTGGACGGCCAGGGCTGCAAGGATGATCCCGAGGAGTCGCGAGACGACGGCGTTGCCGAGCGTACCGAGCATGGCATTCACCGCCTCGGCCATGTTGAGACAGATCCACGAGACGAGCACGACCACGGCCAGTACCGCGATCAGTGTCGCCATCATGGCCGTGTTGCCGGCCGCCTGACCGGCCAGCAGCAACGTCGCGGTGATGGCGCCGGGGCCGGCCAGCAATGGAATGGCCATGGGGAAGGCCGCGACGTTGACGATGTGCTCCTTGTCGATGGCCTCGCGGGCCGTCTCGCTCTTGCGGCTGGCCCTCAGTCCGAAGACCATCTCGAAGGCGATCCAGAAGACCAGCAGGCCGCCCGCAACGCGAAAGGCCGGAAGCGAGATGCCGAGCTTGCGCAGCAGCCAGTCGCCGAAGAAGGCACAGGCCGACAGGATCAGGAAGGCGATGAGGCAGGCCCGCCAGGCGACCTGGCGCCTCTGGGCTGCCGAGAAGCCCTGGGTGACCGCCAGGAAGATCGGAACGAGGGCGATCGGCTCGACAATGACGAACATCGTGACGAGGGCGCCGGTCAGGAACTCGACGGTCATGGGGCCCTCGTTTCGCCTCTTTGGAGGGCGGATTGTTGCCGTTTGCGACCTGCGTCGTCCACAGCCCTGATACCGCGCTTGCCAAGTCACGGAAATGAAAGGGAAAAACTCCGCCGCGAAATCGCCGCAGGTGTTGGAGATCAGTAGCGGAATCGGCTAGAAGGTCCGCAGTCTTGCGGACGCTCCGCGCCCGCGCCACCGGAAGTGTTCTCTTGGCAGACGACGACAAGACGCCGACGGGCTCGCAGCCCAGCGACCCGACCGAAATTCGCCCGATCTCGATCACCGACGAGATGCGGCGCTCCTATCTCGACTATGCGATGAGCGTCATCGTCAGCCGCGCGCTGCCCGATGCCCGCGACGGCCTGAAGCCGGTGCATCGCCGCATCCTCTATTCGATGCACGAGAACGGCTACGAGTGGAACAAGCCCTACCGCAAGTCCGCCCGCGTCGTCGGCGACGTCATCGGTAAGTACCATCCGCACGGCGACCAGTCGGTCTATGACGCGCTGGTGCGCATGGCGCAGGATTTCTCCATGCGCGTCGAACTGATCGACGGACAGGGCAATTTCGGCTCGGTCGACGGCGATCCGCCGGCGGCCATGCGCTACACCGAGGTGCGCCTGGAGAAGATCGCCGATCAGCTCGTCTCCGATCTGGACAAGCAGACGGTCGACTTCCAGGACAATTACGACAATTCCGAGCGGGAGCCGAAGCGTGCTCCCCGCCAAGTTCCCGAACCTGCTGGTGAACGGCGGCGGCGGCATCGCCGTCGGCATGGCGACCAATATTCCGCCGCACAATCTCGGCGAGGTCATCGATGCCTGCATCGCCACTGATCGCCAAGCCCGAGATCGAGATCGAGGAACTGATGGACTACGTGCCGGGGCCGGATTTTCCGACCGCCGGCCTCATTCTCGGCCGCACTGGCATCCGCCAGGCCTATCTGACCGGCCGCGGTTCGGTCGTCATGCGCGCGCGCGCCACCATCGAGACGGTGCGCAAGGAGCGCGAGGCGATCATCGTCACCGAGATTCCGTACCAGGTGAACAAGGCCCAGATGCTCGAGCGTCTGGCCGAACTGGTGCGCGAGAAGCGCGTCGAGGGCATCTCCGAATTCCGTGACGAGAGCGACCGCGAGGGCATGCGCATCGTCATCGAGCTGAAGCGCGACGCGGTGGCCGACGTGGTGCTGAACCAGTTGTTCCGCTTCACCGCCCTGCAGCAGAGCTTCGGCTGCAATTTCGTCGCCCTCAACGGCGGCCGTCCGGAGGTGATGAACCTCAAGGACCTGATCGTCACCTTCATCGCCTTCCGCGAGGAGGTGGTGTCCCGCCGCACCAAGTTCCTGCTCGGCAAGGCGCGCGACCGCGCCCATGTGCTGTGTCGGCCTTGCCATTGCGGTTGCCAACATCGACGAGATGATCCGCATCATCAGGACCTCCGCCGATCCGGCCTCGGCCCGTGAGGCGCTGATGGGGCGCGACTGGGATGCGCGCGACATCGCGCCGCTGATCCGTCTCGTCGACGATCCGCGCCATCCGCTCAATCCGGACGACACCTACCGGCTGTCGGAAGACGCAGGCTCGCGCCATCCTCGACCTGCCGCTGCAGCCGCCTGACGGCCCTCGGACGTGACGAGATCGGCGACGAGCTGAAGACCCTGTCCGAGGAGATTCTCGACTATCTCGACATCCTGCGCTCGCGCGCGCGGATCCTCTCCATCATCACCGACGAGCTGAAGGCCGTCCGCGACGAGTTCGCCACGCCGCGCAAGACGGAGATCGTCGACGGCATCGGCGAGTTCGAGGATGAGGATCTCATCGCCCGCGAGGACATGGTGGTGACCGTGTCGCATGCCGGCTACGTCAAGCGCGTGCCGCTGTCGACGTACCGGGCACAGCGCCGCGGCGGCAAGGGCCGCTCCGGCATGCAGACGAAGGACGAGGATTTCGTCACCCGTCTCTTCGTCGCCAACACCCATACGCCGATCCTGTTCTTCTCGTCGAAGGGACAGGTCTACAAGATGAAGGTCTGGCGCCTGCCGCTGGCCGCGCCCCAGGCGCGCGGCAAGGCCTTCGTCAATATCCTGCCGCTGGAGCCGGATGAGCGCATCACCACCATCCTGCCGCTGCCCGAGGACGAGGCGACCTGGGGCGAGCTCGACGCCATGTTCGCCACGACCCGCGGCACGGTAAGGCGCAACAAGCTCTCCGACTTCGTCCAGGTGAACCGTGGCGGCAAGATCGCCATGAAGCTGGACGAGGGAGAGGGCATCGTCGGCGTTGCGGTGTGCAGCGAGGGCGACGATGTGCTGCTGACGACGGCGCTCGGCCAGTGCATCCGCTTCGCTGTTCCCGAGGTGCGCGTCTTCAAGGGCCGCGACTCCATGGGTGTTCGCGGCATTACCCTGGCCGAGGACGACCGCATCATCTCCATGGCCATCCTGCGGCATTTCGAGGCGAATTCCGAGGAGCGCTCAGCCTATCTGAAGATGCGCCGGGCTATCGCCGGCGAGGCGAGTGCGGCCGAGGACGGTGGCGAGGACGAGGAGACGAACGGCTCGGGCGAACTGCCGGCCGAACGTTACGCGGAGATGTCGGCAGCGGAGCAGGTCGTTCTCACCATCTCGGAGAACGGCTACGGCAAGCGGACCTCGTCCTTCGAGTACCGCATCACCGGACGCGGCGGCAAAGGCATCGTCGCCATGGCGGTGAACGAGCGCAACGGCCGGCTTGTCGCGTCCTTCCCCGTGGAGGATCGCGACCAGATCATGCTGGTCACCGATGGCGGTCAGCTCATCCGCTGCCCGGTCGCCGGTATCCGTGTCGCCGGCCGCGGCACGCAGGGCGTCATCGTCTTCGACACCCACGAAACCGAGAAGGTCGTCTCCGTCGAGCACATCTCGGACGAGGGCGAGGACGACACGTCGGTCGAGGGCGATGACCTGCCGGAGGGTAGCGAGGGCTGATCCGGCCTCCCGGGGCCGATCAGACCTTCTCGAGCCGGCGGTGGGGCTCCGGGGGGAGGGTGACCGCAATCGGATCTCCCACGCCGACCTCACCCCCGGCGACCACGATGCCCATGACCCCTGCCTTGCGGACGAGGTTGCCGTCCGCATCGCGGTCGAGGACGGCCTGCATCAGCCCTTCCTGGAAGCGGTCGATCTGGATGCAGGGATTGCGCAGGCCCGTGAGTTCGATGACGGCCTCACCGATCGACAGGCGCGTCCCTGTCGGCAGCGCCAGCAGGTCGATGCCTGCGGTCGTGATGTTCTCGCCCAGGTCTGCGGCGGCGACGGCAAAGCCCTTGGTCGCCAGTTCGGCAAAGAGTTCCTCATGGATGAGATGAACCTGCCGCAGGTTCGGCAGAGTCGGGTTGAAGCGCGCGCGTGACCGGTGTTTCACCGTGACGCCGCAATGGGCGTCGCCTGCCACGCCCTCGCCGGCGATCAGCGTGATGGTTCCGGTCCGCTCCTTGGAGAAGCGGTGCCGGCGGTCGAGGCTGACGGATACGACGCTGGCCATGGATCCTCCGCTTCTCCGGGATGGCGTCCTTCTGCCGGCTTCGCAGCGATCTGTCACGGCACGATGACGGAGGCTTGTCCTGCATCCGCAGTGATGGACCTTCGGCGCCGCCGGCCCTAAACGGGGCGAATGTCCATCACTGTACTCTTCGACCTCGACGGGACCCTGACCGACCCGGCACCGGGAATCATCGGTTCGTTCCGCAAGGCCCTCGTCGATCTCGGCCACGAGCCGCCGCCCTTCGAAGAGCTCGGCTGGATCATCGGGCCGGCGCTGCGCCTGTCCTTTCCGCGGGTGATGGGCGAGGGGAGCGACGCCGAGGCGGCGGTCGAGCGCTACCGTTTCCACTACAAGGCCGGCGGCATGTACGACCTGACGCTCTATGACGGCATGATGGAGGCGGTCGCCGCGATCCGCGCCGCCTCGGACCGCATGTTCGTCTGCACGGCGAAGCCCGAACCCTATGCGGTGCCGATCGTCGAGCGCTTCGGCTATGCACCGCATTTCGAGCGTGTCTATGGCGCGGCGCTGGACGGCAGCCTCGACGACAAGGCCGACATCATTGCCAAGATCATCGCCGAGCAGGAGATCGATCCGGCCCGCAGCGTGATGATCGGCGACCGGATGCACGACATCCACGCCGCGCAACGGCACGGCATCGCCTCCATCGGTGTCGCCTGGGGCTATGGCGGGGTGGCGGAGCTGACGGAGGCCGGGGCGACGGCGATCTGCCACCAGCCGGAGGATTTGCCGGACCTGGTGGCGAGCCTCGCCGTCTGAAGCCGATAGCCTTGCGCTTCCCCGCCTGATCGTGTAGTGCCCGCCCCATTCCACACGCGGACCCGCGGCTGAGGACGTTTTTCCTTTGCCGCTCCGGTGGTGACGGATCCCATTCGGGGTCGGCCATAGTCCGCGGCGGCACAACCGGAGAAGACCATGGCGCTGCCCGATTTCAGCATGCGTCAGCTTTTGGAAGCTGGCTGCCACTTTGGCCATCAGGCCCATCGCTGGAACCCGAAGATGAATCAGTACATCTTCGGTGTCCGCAACAACATCCACATCCTCGATCTCGCCCAGACCGTGCCGATGCTGCATCGCGCGCTCGTCGCCGTGTCCGACACGGTGGCGAAGGGTGGCCGCGTGCTGTTCGTCGGCACCAAGCGGCAGGCCCAGGAAGGCATTGCCGCCGGCGCCAAGCAGTGCGCCCAGTACTATGTGAACTCCCGCTGGCTCGGCGGCACGCTGACCAACTGGAAGACCGTGTCCGGTTCCATCTCCCGCCTGCGCAAGCTCGACGAGGCGCTCGCCTCCGGCGGCGCCGGCTACACCAAGAAGGAAGCGCTGACGCTCGCCGCGCGAGAAGCGACAAGCTCGAGCGCGCCCTCGGCGGCATCAAGGACATGGGCGGCGTTCCCGACCTGATGTTCGTGATCGACACCAACAAGGAGGCGATCGCCATCCTGGAAGCCCGCCGCCTGGGCATTCCGGTGGTCGCCATCGTCGACACCAACTGCGATCCGGACGGCATCACCTATCCGATCCCGGGCAATGACGACGCCGGCCGCGCCATCACCCTCTACTGCGACCTGATCGCCCGTGCCGCCATCGACGGCATCGGCCGCGCCCAGGGTTCCTCGGGCGTCGATCTCGGCGCCTCCGAGAAGCCGATGGTCGAGGACATCCGCGAGGCCGCACCGGCCGGCGTGGAGCGCCTTGCCGGTCCGCGCGGCCCGGCCGACGAGCTCATCAAGCTCACCGGCGTGTCGCCCGAAATCGAGAAGCAGCTCAACGACCTCGGCATCTTCCACTTCTGGCAGGTCGCCGGCTTCACCCCGGCCGACGCCGCCGCGATCGGCGACGAGTGTCGGTCTGCCGGGACGCGTCCAGGGCTGGATCGACCAGGCCAAGACGCTGGTCGACGCCGAAGCGGCCTGATCGAGGTCCAGCCGGCGTCATCCGCCCGACACCGAACTGGTGTCGAGCGGTGATCGGTTTCTGAGTTCCGGCCGGCGCGACCGTGGGCCGGCCGTTCCCATCCCATCCCTATTCCCAAGTCGAGGACAGACCCATGGCGAACATCACCGCCCAGATGGTCAAGGAACTGCGCGAGATGACCGGCGCAGGCATGATGGACTGCAAGAACGCGCTCACCGAGAACGGCGGCGACGTTGATGCCGCCGTCGATTGGCTGCGCAAGAAGGGCCTGTCGAAGGCCGCCAAGAAGGCCGGCCGCGTCGCCGCCGAGGGCCTCGTCGGCATCTGGCGCCGACGGCACCAGGGCCGCCGTGGTCGAGGTCAACTCCGAGACCGACTTCGTCGCCCGCAACGACCAGTTCCAGGGCCTCGTGAAGATGATCGCCCATGTCGCGCTGCAAGACCGGCGCCGAGGTCGATGCCATCACTCGCGGCACCCGCGACCTCCGGCCGGCAGCGTCGCCGACGCGATCGCCTCCGTCGATCGCCACCATCGGCGAGAACATGACGCTGCGCCGCGCCGCCGTGCTGTCAAGTCTCGGACGGCGTCGTCGGCAGCTACGTGCACAACGCCGTCGACGACGGGTCTCGGCAAGATCGGCGTGCTGGTCGCTCTGGAGTCGACGGGCAAGACGGACGAGCTGGCGGCCCTCGGCCGCATGGTCGCGATGCATGTCGCCGCCACCAACCCGCTCGCCCTCGACTTCGCCGGCCTCGATCCGGCCGATCGTCGCCCGCGAGCAGGCGATGCTCGCTGAGAAGAACGCCGGCAAGCCGGAGCAACGTGCTCGCGAAGATCGTCGAGTCGGGTCTCAAGACCTATGCCAAGGAGGTCTGCCTCCTCGACCAGCTCTACATCCATGACGGCGGCAAGACGGTTGCCCAGTCGCTGAAGGAGGCCGAGGGCAAGGTCGGTGCGCCGATCAAGCTGACGGGCTTCGCGCGCTATGCGCTCGGCGAGGGCATCGAGAAGGCCGAAAGCGACTTCGCCGCGGAAGTCGCGGCGCAGGCCGGCATCAAGGCCTGATCTTTCCGCCAGCGGAAATCGACGAAGAGGGGCGGGCAACCGCCCCTTTTTGTTTGTCAGGCGCTGGCAAGCGCCTCCTCGACATCGCGCAGGCGGTCCTTGCCGAAGAACATGTCGCGCCCCACGAAGAATGTCGGCACGCCAAAGGCGCCGCGACCGACGGACGCCTCGGTATTGGCGATGAGCTCCGCCTTGACGTCCGCCGCCTGCGTGCTTTCGAGGATCGCCGCGCCGTCCAGTGCCCGAGGCGTCCATGGCGGCCCGGAAGACGGCGGGATCGTCCATCTTCTTCGGCTCCTCCCACATGTGGTGGAAGCCGGCCTCGACATAGGGGCCGAGCCGGCAGGCCTTGTCGGCTGCCACAGCGCCGCGCATCAGCAGCAGCGTATTGACCGGAAAGATGCGGGTTCAGCTTCGGAAGCGCGTCATGTCCGTGCTGCGCGCACGAAGCGCGCGAATCTCAAGCCGTTCGTAGTCCAGCTTGTTGCTTGCACTGCCGGCAAAGGCCTCGAAGGGCGAGCGGTTGCCGGTCGCCTTGAAGACGCCGCCGAGCAGGACGGGCACGTAGTCGAACTGGTCGCGCCCGGTCCGCTGCGGCGATCGCCGGCAGATGACGCGGTGGGCGCAGATAGGCGTTCGGGCTGCCGAAGTCGAAACGAAAGTCGACAACTTTCGGCGCATCTGCGGCCATGGAACCCTCCCGTCTTGCCGGATCGGCCATCACCATCGCTCCCCAAAGGGCCGGATGTCCAGTTCCGAGCGTCCAGGCGTCTGCGCGGCTGCGGCGTGGAGCTGCCCAGTAGGTCTCGGCTATGGACGCCGGATCGCATCAGCTCGATCGGGCGGCGAAGTTGTCCTGGCCGGTGCGCTGGCGGCGAAGATCCCTGACGAAGGCGGTGTCGACGCCGGCATCGACGACAAGATGGGCGACGTGGATGTTCTTTGGCCCGAGTTCGCGCGCCATGCTCTGGGCGACGGCGCGCAGCCCGAACTTGGCGCTGGCGAAGGCCGAAAACCCGGCGCTGCCGCGGATGCTCGCCGTCGCGCCGGTGAAGAAGATGGAACCGCGGCCGCGGGGCACCATGATGCGGGCGGCCTCGCGTCCTGCGAGGAAACCTGAGTAGCAGGCCATCTCCCACACCTTGCGGAACACCCTCTCTGTGGTTTCGAGGATGGGGAAGTGGACGTTGGCGCCAACGTTGAAAATGCAGACCTCGAGAGGGGCGCAGGCATCCGCCTCGTCCAGGAAGGCGGCGACGGCGTCCTCCTTGCGGGCATCGAGAGCGCGCCCGATGCAGGTGCCGCCGGCTGCCACGATGGAGTCGACCAGCGGCTGAAGCTTCTCCGCGGAGCGGCGACCGGCGAAGACGGCGTAGCCGCCCGCGGCGAAGCGCCGCGCGATAGCGGCGCCGATGTGGTCTCCTGCGCCGATGATGGCGACGCTGGCCTGCGGCGTGGACATGGCGGACTTCTCCGTACGTGCGACGGCAGGGTCAGCCTATATCGTGTATCAACACGATGCCAACAGGCTGGGACAGGGCAGGAGACCGTCCAATATGGACAGGTCCGCCGATACCTCGCTGCTTCGAGGTTGCGTCAGGCAGGCATTGCGCTAAACCGCCTGCCGAAACCCTTTCTGCAACCGAGACGAATCGGGGGGACGACATGGCCGGGCCACGCTACGGGCGCGCGCTGGTGAAAGTGTCCGGCGAGGCCCTGTCGGGCGATCAGGATTTCGGCTTCGACCCGAAGACCGTCCGGGCCATCGCCGAGGATCTGATCGCGGCAGCCAAGGCGGGGACGGGCATCGCCGTCGTTGTCGGCGGCGGCAACATCTTCCGCGGCAAGCAGATCGCCGGGATCGGGCTGAGCCGTGTCGACGCCGATGCGATCGGGCGCCTGGCGACCGTGATGAACGCCATCGCGCTCGCCGGACAGATCAATGCCCTCGGCCACCAGGCCGTGGCCCTGTCGGCGGAGCCAGTGCCGGAGGCGCTCGACGTCTACACCGTGCGCCACGCCCTGGCGCACCTCGAGGCGGGCCGCATCGTTGTTCTCGGCGGCGGCATCGGCGTCCCGCTGCTGACCACCGACACCACGGCGACGATGCGCGCGGTCGAGCTCGGCTGTGACGTGGTCCTCAAGGGCACCAATGTCGACGGCATCTATTCTGCCGATCCGAAGAAGGACCCGGGCGCCGTGCGGTTCGACCGCCTGACGGCCGACGAGGCCATCGCCCGCGACCTCAAGGTGATGGACACGGCCGCCTTCGCGCTTGCCCGCGAGAACCGTCTTCCGATAATCGTGTTCTCCCTCGACGCTCCCGGCGCCGTCGCGTCGGTGCTGGCGGGTGAGGGCCGTTGCACCGTGGTCGCGGTCTGACCACGCACAGGCATTCCCGCGGAGCGTTCCGCGCAATCTTCAAGAGGCGTACCCCATGGCCGCGTCCCCGACCTTCGATCTTGCCGACATCACGCGGCGCATGCAGAGCTCGATCGCCTCGTTCAAGCATGAACTGGGCACTCTGCGCACCGGCCGCGCCTCGCCGAACCTCCTCGACCCCATCCAGGTCGAGGCCTATGGCCAGACCATGCACATCAACCAGGTGGCGACCGTGAGCGTGCCTGAACCGCGGTTGCTGTCGGTGCAGGTCTGGGACCGTTCCATGGTCGGACCGGTCGAGAAGGCCATCCGCGAGTCGAGCCTCGGCCTCAACCCGCAGACCGAGGGCCAGGTCATCCGCCTGCGCATTCCGGAACTGACACAGGATCGCCGCAAGGAGATGGTGAAGGTCGCCCACAAGTATGCGGAAGGCGCCCGCGTCGCGGTTCGCCATATCCGGCGCGACGGCATGGACATCCTCAAGGCCAAGGAGAAGGACCATTCGATGAGCGAGGACGAGCATGTCCGCGCCGCCGACCAGGTCCAGAAGGAAACCGACAAGCACATCGCCGAGGTCGACCAGCTGCTGACGCAGAAGGAAAAAGAGATCATGACGGTTGAGCATCGGACTCGGACATGACGATCGCGGACAGACAAGGCCTGGCAGTCGATCCGGGCGCGGCGCAGGCTGCGCCTGCGATCCTGCCGCGACATGTCGCCATCATCATGGACGGCAACGGCCGCTGGGCGACGCAGCGAGGCCTGCCGCGCGTCGAGGGACACCGACGCGGCGTTGACGCCCTCAGGCGCACGTTGCGGGCGGCTCGCGACATCGGCATCGAGATCGTCACCATCTATTCCTTCTCGTCGGAGAACTGGTCGCGGCCGGCGCCCGAGGTTTCGGCGTTGATGGGGCTCCTGAAGCGCTTCATCCGCAACGATCTTGCCGAGTTGCACGACGCCGGCGTCCGGGTGCGCATCGCCGGGGACCGACAGAGCCTCGAACCCGACATTCGCACCCTGCTGACCGAGGCCGAGGCGCTGACGGCCGGAAACACGCGACAGACCCTCATCGTCGCGTTCAATTACGGCTCGCGTCAGGAAATCGCGGCGGCTGCCCGTCTCCTCGCCGAGGAGGTCGCGCGCGGCGAGCGCCTGCCGTCGTCGATCACGCCCGAAGCCATCGAGGCACGGCTCAGCACCGCCGGCATTCCCGACCCTGACCTGGTGATCCGCACCTCGGGCGAAATGCGCCTGTCGAACTTCCTGATGTGGCAGGCCGCCTACGCCGAACTGGTTTTCCAGCCCATCCTGTGGCCCGACTACGGGCGCGAGGCACTCATGGAGGCCTTGGCCGAATATGCCCGGCGGGATCGCCGGTTCGGCGGCCTCGGCGGGGCGGGTGCCTGATGGACCCCGACCAGAGACCGGCGGGCGCCTTCTCGGATCCCGACCTCAAGAAGCGGGTCGCCTCCGCCTTGGTGCTGATCCCGGTCGCGATCTTCACGGCCTGGCTCGGCGACTGGCCCTTCGCATTGCTCTGGCTGTGCGGATCGGCTCTCGTGCTGTGGGAATGGAACCGGCTGGTCCTGCCGGCCGCTCCTCCGGCTCTCTTCGCCGGCGAGGTCGTCGCCCTGACGGCGGCGCTGGCGCTGGAGCGCTACTTCCTCAATCCCGGCTTCGCGATGATCGCGCTCGGCGCGGGCGCTGGCCTCGCCCTGGCTCTCAGCCCACAGGGACGGTCACGCTGGGCGATCGCCGGTCTTCTCTATGCTGCGGCGGTCGTTCTGGGGCCGACCATCCTGCGTGACGACAACGCGCTCGGCTTCGTCGCCATCCTCTGGCTCTTTGCCGTGGTCTGGGGAACAGACGTCGCCGCCTATTTCGCCGGCCGCTCCATTGGCGGGCCCAAGCTCTGGCCGCGGCTCTCGCCGAAAAAGACCTGGTCGGGCTTCATCGGCGGAACGCTCGCCGGGACGGCCATCGCACTCGTCGTGGTCAGGCTCGCCGGCATCGCCCCCAGTCTCGGCCTGGCGCTGGCCACCTGGGTGATTGCCGCCCTGAGCCAGGGGGGCGACCTGTTCGAATCGTCGGTGAAACGGCGCTTCGCCGCCAAGGACGCCGGCTCGATCATTCCTGGCCATGGCGGTGTGATGGACCGCCTCGACGGTTTCCTTGTTGCGGCCGTGGCGGCGGCAGCGATCGGACTGATGCGCGGCGGCGTCGCCAATCCTGCAGCCGGCCTGCTGGTGTGGTGAGTTCATGCGATCGGTGACCATCCTCGGTGCCACCGGATCGGTGGGCACCAGCACCCTCGACCTGATCGGCCTGCACCGCGACCGGTTCCGTCTCGAGGCCGTGACGGCGAACGGCGATGCCGCCGGGCTCGCCCGCATCGCCCGGACCTTCGGCGCCCGCTATGCCGCGGTGGCCGACCCGGCCGCCTATGGCCAGTTGCGAGACCAGTTGGCCGGCACGGGTATCGAGGTGGTGGCGGGACCTGCGGCTGTGGCCGCTGCCGCGGCGCGTCCCGTGGATCTCGTCGTCGGGGCGATCACCGGCGCGGCGGGCGTGGAGCCTGTCCTGGCCGCGATCGGCGCGGGCACGACGGTGGCCCTCGCCAACAAGGAGAGCCTGGTCGCGGCCGGCGACATGGTCATGGGTGCGGCCCGTGCACGTGGCGTCCGCATCCTGCCGGTCGATTCCGAGCACAATGCCGTCTTCCAGGCTCTTGCGGGCCAGCGGATGGACGATGTGGAAACCGTCTGGATCACCGCCTCCGGGGGGCCGTTCCGGACCTGGTCGGCCGAGGATATCGCCCGCGCGCGCCCGGAGGATGCGCTGAAGCATCCGAATTATGCGATGGGCGCGAAGGTGACGATCGACTCTGCGAGCCTCATGAACAAGGGGCTCGAGCTCATCGAGGCGATGCACCTCTTCGCGCTGCCGCCGGCGCAGCTGAAGGCCATTGTCCATCCCCAGCAGGTCGTCCACGGCATGGTGGCCTATCGCGACGGCTCGATCGTCGCCCAGCTCGGAGCGGCCGACATGCGGGTGCCGATCGCCCATTGCCTCGGCTTTCCCGAACGCATCGACGGTCCGTCACGACGCCTGAACCTCGCCGAGATCGCCAGCCTCACCTTCGAGGAGCCGGACCTCGTCCGCTTCCCGGCGCTCCGGCTCGCCATCGAGGCGATGACGACCGGGGGGAGGGCGCCGACGGTGCTGAACGCCGCCAACGAGGTGGCCGTCGAGGCCTTTCTGGCGCGGCGCATCGGCTTTGCCGCGATCCCCGCCATCGTCGAGGCCGTCCTGGCCGCCGAGGGGCTCGGCCCCGCTCCGGCCACATTGGACGATTTATGGTTGATTGACCATGCTGCGAGAGAGCGGGCGAGGGCCACTATGCTTAACGCCACGGCTGCGGCATCTTGAACTTGGGAGGGTATGAGTCCGGGATTCCCCGGGGTCATATCCATGGGACATAGTGATGAACGTCGTTTCCGCGTTGGGCGGATGGGGCCAGACTCTGATCTGGACCATCATTCCGTTCCTCTTCGTGCTGACCGTGGTGGTGTTCTTCCACGAGCTCGGGCCACTTCTGGGTCGCCCGCCGCAGCGGCGTGCGGGTCGAGGCCTTCTCGATCGGCTTCGGCCGTGAGCTCCTCGGCTTCAACGACCGCCACGGCACCCGCTGGAAGCTCTGCGCCATCCCCCTCGGCGGCTATGTCAAGTTCTATCGGCGATGCCGACGCGGCCTCGACGCCGGATTTCGAGACCGCCGCGGCAATGACCGACCAGCAGCGCTCCGAGAGCTTCTTCCACAAGTCCCTCGGACAGCGCGCCGCCATCGTGGCCGCCGGTCCGATTGCCAATTTCATCCTCGCCATCGTCATCTTCGCCGGTGTCTTCACCCTGTTCGGCAAGCCGATCACCTCGCCGCGGGTCGAGACCATCGTTGCCGGCAGCGCTGCCGAGAGGGCGGGCTTCAAGGCGGGCGACCTCGTCCTCAGCATCGGCGGCAAGGCCATCGAGAGCTTCTCGGACATGCAGCGCATCGTCGGCTCCAGTGCCGGCGAGACTCTGGCCATCCGCGTCCAGCGCGACGGCAACGCGGTCGACCTGACCGCCGTCCCGACCGTCTTCGAGTTCAGGGACCGCTTCGGCGGCACCCACCGCATCGGCCGCCTCGGCATCTCCCGCTCCAACCAGCCGGGCGATACACAGATTCGCCGCTACGACCCGCTGACCGCGACGTGGATGGGCGTCAAGGAAACCTGGTTCGTGGTCGAGCGCACCTTCGCTTATCTCGGCGGCGTCGTGATGGGCACGCAGAGTGCCGACCAGCTCGGCGGCCCGATCAGAATCGCCCAGGTGTCGGGAGAGGCGGCGCAGATCGGATTCGTCGCGCTGATGAGCCTCGCCGCGCTGATCTCCGTGTCGATCGGGCTGCTCAACCTCTTCCCGATCCCGATGCTGGACGGCGGCCATCTGGTCTTCTACGCGATCGAGGCCGTGCGCGGCCGCCCGATGAGCGAAAAGGCCCAGGAAATGGCGTTCCGCTTCGGTTTGGCCCTGGTGCTGATGCTGATGATCTTCGCCACCTGGAACGACATCCGGGGGCTCGTCGGCTGATGGCAGGCGTGGCGATCCGGCAACGGCATCCGAAATTCCGGCCGGTCCCTGTCAGGGTGGTTTGCACTCCGGGACAAACCGGTTACAAGCGTCTCGCCCGGGAGGAATCCACGGGTGGTTCGCGTTCGCGTGAAACCTACATACCAAACAGACAGGCGCGTGATTCATGACTTCTTTCGCTCGGACGGTCCGAACGGTCGTGATCGCAGGGACGATGACCGCAGTGGGCGTGGTGCTTGCCACGACGGCGGGTGTCGGGCTCTCGACCCAGGTCAATGCGCAGTCGGCGTCTTCGATCGTCGTGCAGGGCAACCGCCGCATCGAGGCCGACACGGTTCGTTCCTACTTCCGCACCGGTGCAGGTGAGGCGCTGACCGCCGCCCGCGTCGACGAGGCCATCAAGGCGATGTACGCCACCGGCCTGTTCCGCGATGTGCGCGTGAGCCGCCAGGCCGGCCGCCTCGTCGTCCAGGTTTCGGAGAACGAGGTCATCAACCGCGTCGTCTTCGAGGGCAATCGCCGTCTGAAGACCGAGCAGCTGCAGGGCGAGATCGAGTCGCGCGCTCGCGGCACCTTCTCCCGTGCCACCGTCCAGTCGGACACCCAGCGCCTCTATGACGTCTATCGCCGCACCGGCCGTTACGAGGTCGAGATCGTGCCGAAGACGATCGAGCAGCCGAATGGCCGTATCGACCTGATCTTCGAGATCACCGAGGGCAAGAAGGCCGGCGTCCGCGCCATCAATTTCGTCGGCAACAACGCCTTCGGTCGCCAGCGGATTCTGGACGTGATGTCGACGGCCGAGTCCGGCATCCTGTCGTGGATCAAGTCGAACGACGTCTATGACGCCGACCGCCTCAACGCCGACCAGGAGGCCATTCGCCGCCTGTACCTGCGTGCCGGCTATGTCGACATGCGCATCATTTCGGCGCGCTCCGACTTCGATCAGGCCGCCAATTCCTTCACGATCACCATCGAGATCGAGGAAGGCCCGCAGTACCGCATCGGTTCTGTCGACGTACAGTCGAACATCCGCGACGTCGACGGCGCCACGCTGCGCGGCGCGGTGAAGACGCAGTCGGGTGCGGTCTACAATGTCGAGCTGGTCGACAAGTCGCTCGAGGACATCACCCTCGAGGTGGCGCGCCGCGGCTATGCCTTCGCAGCCGTCCGCCCGCGCGGCGAGCGCGATGCGGCGACCCAGACCGTCAATCTCGTCTACGTCGTCGAGGAAGGCCCGCGCGTCTATGTCGAGCGCATCAACGTGCGCGGCAACACCCGCACCCAGGACCGCGTCATCCGCCGCGAGTTCGACATGGCCGAGGGCGACGCCTACAACCGCGTGCTCGTCGACCGTGCCGAGCGGCGCCTGAAGAACCTCGGCTTCTTCAAGGAAGTGAAGATCACCACCGAGCCCGGCTCGGCGGCCGACCGCGTCATCGTCAACGTCGAGGTCCAGGACCAGCCGACGGGTGCCTTCTCCATCGCCGGCGGTTACTCGACGGCGGACGGCTTCATCGCCGAGGCCTCCGTGGAGGAGCGCAACTTCCTCGGCCGCGGCCAGTTCGTCCGTCTCGGCGGCATGTTCGGCCAGCGCTCGCGCGGCGTGAACTTCTCGTTCACCGAGCCCTTCCTGATGGACTACCGTCTGTCGGGCGGCTTCGACCTGTTCTATCGCCAGGTGAACCGGGCGACCTACCAGCCCTTCGCCTCGACCTCCTACGGCGGCACGCTGCGCCTCGGTATCCCGATCACCGAGCACTTCGCGCTCCAGCTGCGCTACAGCGCGGTGTCGCAGAAGATCAGCATCACCGACGACCAGACGAACTGCTACACGGGCTATGGCAGCGGTCTCAGCCAGTTCACGGATGCTAACGGCAACGTGTCCTACTATGAGGCCACGGACCCCCGGGCAGCGGGCCTGACCAACAACGGTCTGGCCTATGTCCAGCCGGACGGCACGATCAGCACGACCGCCAGCGCGACTGCCTATTCGTGCTTGCACGACGGTGAAGCCTCGGCAGCCCTGCGTGCCGTGAACAACCGCACGCGCTTCATCTCGATGTTCGGCTATTCGCTGATCTATTCGAACCTCGACCGCGCCATCAATCCGAGCCAGGGTCTCTACGCCGAACTGCGTCAGGACATCGCCGGCGCCGGTGGCAATGCCCGCTTCGTCCGCACCACCGGCGAGGCCCGCTACTACCACGAACTGACCAACGAATGGATCGGCATGCTGCGCGTCCAGGGTGGTCACATCATGGGCCTCGGCGGCAAGCTCGACTCGGTCGACCAGTTCTTCATGGGCCCGGAACTCGTCCGCGGCTTCCAGACGGCCGGTATCGGTCCGCGCGACTTCGCGATCGCCAACGCCGCCAACGGTCTTGGCCTGGTTCGCATGGCCGATGCGGTCGGCGGCACCATGTACTGGGGCGCGTCTGCCGAGGTGACCTTCCCGATCTCCTTCCTGCCGAAGGACTTCGGCATGCGCGGCGCCCTCTACGCCGATGCCGGCTCGGTCTGGGGCTACAATTCCATCACCTCGTTCAACACGGGTGGCGGCGTCCTGCCGGTCACGCTGGACGGTTCGGATGCCCACAAGATCCGGTCGTCGGTCGGCGTGGGCCTGCTGTGGAACTCGCCCTTCGGCCCGATCCGCTTCGACTATTCCTTCGTCCTGTCCAAGGCGAGGGGCGACCAGACGCAGGCCTTCCGCTTCTCGGGCGGCACGCG
Organism: Phreatobacter sp.; assembly: GCA_965284145.1. Lineage (GTDB taxonomy): Bacteria > Pseudomonadota > Alphaproteobacteria > Rhizobiales > Phreatobacteraceae > Phreatobacter. The sequence goes on along the minus strand of CBDIRH010000002.1, from coordinate 859,738 downwards.
CTTCTGACCGACGGCGTCCCGATCCTGTCGGGGCGCTCCGGTCCCTGGCGGGATGATCATGGCTGATCCCCAGTTCTTCATTGCGACCGAGGCGATGACCGTCGCCTCGGTCGCCGCTTCTGAAGGCGGAATGGTCGGGTGGCGACGGCGAGCGACCCATCCGCAGGGTCGCGGCGCTGTCCAATGCGACGGCCGAGTGCCTGACGTTCCTCGACAATCCGAAATACGCGGCGCAGCTTGCGGGCACCCGGGCAGCGGCCTGTCTGGTCCACGCCCGCCAGCGGGACCAGGTGCCCGAGGGCGTCGCGGCCATCGTCGTGCCGCATCCGCATGCGGCCTTCGTGGCGATCTCCCGCAAGCTCTATCCGCAGGCCCTGCGTCCCCAGTCGCTGTTTGGCGCAACCGGCATCTCGCCCGGCGCGATGATCCATCCGACCGCACGGCTCGAGGCCGGCGTCGCCGTCGATCCGGGCGTCGTGGTCGGCCCGGGCGCCGAGATCGGGTCCGGGACGGTGATAGCGGCTGGTGCGGTGATCGGACCCGGTGTCCGGATCGGTCGCGACTGCGCCATCGGTCCTCACGTGTCGCTGGTCCATGCCCTTCTCGGTAACCGGGTCATCGTCCATGCCGGCGTGCGCGTCGGCCAGGATGGCTTCGGCTTCGAGCTTGGGCGGATCAAGCATGCGAAGGTGCCGCAGGTCGGCCGTGTCATCATCCAGGACGATGTGGAGATTGGCGCCAACTCGACCGTCGACCGCGGCCATGTCCTCGATACCGTGATCGGCGAGGGCACCAAGATCGACAACCTCGTGCAGATCGCCCACAACGTCGAGATCGGCCGCCATTGCATCATCGTCAGCCAGGTCGGCATTTCCGGGTCTGCCAAGCTCGGTGACTTCGTGATGCTGGGCGGGCAGGTCGGGGTGAACAACCACGTGACGATCGGCAACGGCGCCCAGATTGCCGCCACCTCGATCGTCAAGGATGATGTGCCGGAGGGCGCGCGCTGGGGCGGGCGGCCGGCAAAACCGGTGCGCGAGTGGTTCCGCGAGATCGCCGCCGTGGAGCGCCTGGCGCGGGCCGGAACGACAAACCAGGGGCAGGGGGAGGGGTCCTGACGATGGACGAGACGACCACCAGCATCGACACGGTCGGCATCCAGAAGATCCTCGCGACCTTGCCGCATCGCTATCCCTTCCTGCTCATCGACCGGATCGAGCGGATGCGCGGTGACGACTTCGGCGTCGGCATCAAGAACGTCACGGCCAACGAGCCGCAGTTCATGGGTCACTTCCCGGGCAATCCCATCATGCCCGGCGTGCTGATGATCGAGGGCATGGCGCAGACCGGCGGCGTGATGGCACTGACCTCCGTCGGCGGCACCGGCAAGCTCGTCTTCTTCATGACCATCGACAAGGCGAAGTTCCGCAAGCCGGTGACGCCTGGCGACAGGGTCGAGTATCACATGACGAAGATCGCCAAGAAGCGCAGCATCTGGTTCTACCGCGGCGAGGCCTTCGTCGACGGCAAGCTGGTGGCCGAAGCTGAACTCTCGGCCATGCTGGCGGACGCCTGAGCGATGACCACCCGCCCCACCGAGATTCATCCGCTCGCCTATGTCGCTCCCGCCGCGCAGCTCGGGGAGGGGGTGCGGATCGGTCCGTTCTGCACCGTCGGTGCCGACGTGACTCTCGGGGACGGTGTGACGCTGCATTCCCACGTCAACCTCGACGGGGTCACGACCATCGGAGCCCGGACGGAGATATTTCCCTTCTCATCGCTCGGGACCGCGCCGCAGGACCTGTCGTACAAGGGCGAGCCGACGACGGTCAGCATCGGAGAGGATTGCGTCCTCCGCGAGAGTGTCACGGTCAATCGCGGTACGCCGAAGACCGGCGCCACGGTCATCGGGGATCGCTGCTTCCTGATGGCCTATGCGCATGTCGCCCACGACTGCCGCGTCGGCAACAATGTCATCTTCGCCAATGCCGCGACCCTCGGCGGCCATGTGAAGGTCGGCGACTACGTCTTCCTCGGCGGGCTCTGCGCTGTCCACCAGTTTACCCGCATCGGCGATTTCGCCATGGTCGGTGGTCTGACCGGCGTCAAAGACGACGTCATTCCGTACGGCATGGCCTTCGGTGCCAATGGCGTGTCGGGCGAGCTCATTGGCCTCAACGTCGTTGGCATGAAGCGTCGCGGCCTCTCGCGTGACGATCTGCGCGTGGTACGTGGATGCTACGAGACGCTGTTCTATGGCGTCGGAACCTTCGCCGAACGGCTGGCCGATGCGACGGCCGCCTATCGCGACCATCCTGCCGCAGGCCGTCTCATCGCCTTCATCGAGGCCGGCGAGAAGCGCCCCGTGATGATGGCGGCGCCGAAGAAGACCCGCGTCGCTGGGGCGGGTCCCACCGCCTCCGATGACTGAGGCGTCCCCGCTCGGGATCATCGCGGGGGCGGGGAGCTTTCCGCTGGCGCTCGCCCGGGCCGCCACCGCCCAGGGACGTCCCGTTTACGGGCTGCTGCTCAAGGGGATCGCCGGTCGCGACCTTGAAGCCTACCCCCATTCCTGGGTCGGCATCGGGCGCTTCGGCGCCATGGTCAGCCATGCCCGCAAGGCCGGTTGCCGCGATCTCGTGCTGATCGGCTCCCTCGTCAGGCCCTATCTCTGGACGACGATCCCCGACATCGGCGCGCTGCGGGTACTGCCCGAACTCGTCCGGCTCTATCGTGGCGGTGACGATCAACTGCTGCGCGGGATCGCCGCCATCTTCGAGCGCGAGGGCTTTCGGCTGCTCGCTGCCCAGGATGTCGCCCCGGAGCTGCTGATGCCGCCCGGCACGCTCGGTTCCCGGGCGCCTGGCGAGGACGACCTCGCCGATATTGCGGTCGCCTGCCGGGCCATCGCGGCGCTCGGACCCTATGACGTCGGACAGGGCATGGTGATCGGCCAGCGTCGTATCGTCGCCGTCGAGGGTGCCGAGGGGACCGACGGGATGCTGGAGCGTTGCGCCGCCATGCTGGACGGCGGGCGGCTCAGGTGGCCGCGCGGCAACGGCATCCTGGTCAAGTCGCCGAAGCCTGGTCAAGACCGGCGCGTGGACCTTCCGGCCATCGGGCCCGCGACCGTGGAAAAGGCGGCTGCGGCCGGCCTGCGGGGAATCGCGGTGGTCGCCGGCTCAACCCTCGTGGTCGACATGCAGGAGGTCATCCGCACGGCCGATCGCCTCGGCCTCTTCGTGGTCGGCGTGGACGGCGTCGAGGGACAGGCGTCGTCATGACGGGCGGGCCGATAGACGTGTTCATGATCGCCGGGGAGGATTCCGGCGATCAGCTGGGGTCCCACCTCATGGATGCGCTGATGAAGCGGCATCACGGCCCGGTCGCGTTCCGCGGCGTCGGAGGGCCACGCATGGAGGCGCGCAACTTCACCTCGCGCTTTCCGATGGCCGAGATCGCCCTTTTCGGGATCACCTCGATCATCGTCCACATTCCCAACGTGCTGCGCCGTGTTCGCGAGACGGTTCAGGAGATCGTCGACAATCCGCCCTCGGTGCTCGTGCTGATCGATTGCCCGGGCTTCAACCGCCGCGTGGCCAGGCAGGTCCGCAAACTCAGGCCGGACATTCCCATCGTCTTCTACGTCTCTCCCACCGTCTGGGCGTGGCGACCCGGACGGGCGGCGGAGATGCGGCCCTATGTCGATCACCTCCTGGCCCTCTTGCCCTTCGAACCCGAGGTCCACAGGCGCCTGGGCGGACCGGACTGCACCTATGTGGGCCATCCGATTTCGGAACGGCTGCCGGAATTGCGCCCGGACCCCGTCGAGGCGCGCAGACGTGGGGAGGTGCCGCCGCTCGTTCTTGTGCTGCCGGGGAGCCGGCGGCAGGAAATCTTGCGGCTGTCGCCGCTCTTCGAGAAGGTGATCGAGCGGACGACCGCGCGGCTCGGGGACATCGACTGGGTGCTGCCGGCCGTTCCGCAGCATCGGGCCCTCATCGAGGAGACCATTGCCGGCTGGCCCGTCCGTCCGCGGATTGTCGACGGCGAGATGGCGAAGTTCTCGGCCTTCCGGTCGGCACGGGCAGCACTCGCCTGTTCGGGCACCGTGACGCTCGAGCTGGCGGTTGCCGGCGTGCCGCAGGTCGTCGCCTACCGGACCGGCTGGCTGGAGGCGCAGATCGCCCGCCGGCTCATCACTGCCGAAACGGCCGTTCTCGCCAATCTCGTCATCGGCGAGAAGGTGGTGCCCGAGTTCCTGCAGGAGTTCGCGACGGTCGATGCAGTGACGGAAGCCCTCATTCCCGTCATCGCCGGCGGGCCGGACCGCGACAGGCAGCTGGCGGCCTTTTCCCGTCTCGATGCGATCATGGACTTCGCCGGGCGGGACCCGAGCGACAAGGCGTCGGAAATCGTGCTGCAGACGCTTGCCCGACGCGCTGTCGCGCTCGCCTGACCCCTTCCGCACAAAAAGCAACGGGGCGCCGAAGCGCCCCGCATGATGGTGCCGCGTCCGCAGAAGTTCACTTGCGGCGCGAGATCGGCGTGTAGTCGCGGCGGGTCGCACCGGTGTAGAGCTGGCGCGGACGGCCGATCTTCTGCTGCGGGTCCTCGATCATCTCTTTCCACTGCGCGATCCAGCCGACGGTGCGGGCCAGTGCGAAGAGCACGGTGAACATGGTCGGTCGGGAAGCCCATCGCCTTCAGCGTGATGCCGGAATAGAAGTCGATGTTCGGATAGAGCTTCTTCTCGATGAAATAGGGTCGTCGGAAAGCGCGATGCGCTCCAGCTCCATCGCGACGTCGAGCAGCGGATCGTCCTTGATGCCGAGCTCGCCGAGGACCTCGTGGCAGGTCTTCTGCATGATCTTGGCGCGCGGATCGTAGTTCTTGTAGACGCGGTGGCCGAAGCCCATCAGGCGGAACGGATCGTTCTTGTCCTTCGCGCTTGGCGATGAACTTCGGGATGTTCTCGACGTGCCCGATCTCGCCCAGCATCTTCAGCGCCGCCTCGTTGGCGCCGCCATGGGCCGGGCCCCAGAGGCAGGCGATGCCGGCCGCGATGCAGGCGAACGGATTGGCTCCCGACGAGCCGGCGAGACGAACTGTCGAGGTCGAGGCGTTCTGCTCATGATCGGCGTGCAGGATGAAGATGCGCTCCATGGCGCGCGCCAGCACCGGGTTCGATCTTGTAATCCTCGGCACGGCACCGCGAAGCACATGCGCAGGAAGTTCGACGCGTAGTCGAGATCGTTCTGCGGATACACGAACGGCTGGCCGATCGTAGTACTTGTAGGCCATGGCCGCGATCGTCGGCATCTTGGCGATCAGGCGGATGGAGGCGACCATGCGCTGGTACGGGTCTGAGATGTCGATGGAGTCGTGATAGAAGGCCGACAGCGCGCCGACCGCGCCGCAACCATCACCGCCATCGGGATGGGCGTCGCGGCGGAAGCCCTGTGAAGAAGCGCGACATCTGCTCGTGCACCATCGTGTGGCGCGTCACGCGGTAATCGAAATCCGTCCTTCTGCGGCTGCGGTCGGCAGTTCGCCGTACAGCAGGAGATAGCAGACTTCGAGGAAGTCGCCGTGTTCGGCCAGCTGGTCGATCGGATAGCCGCGATGGAGAAGAATGCCCGCGTCGCCGTCGATGAAGGTGATCTCGGCACTCGCAGCTCGCCGTCGAGGTGAAGCCGGGGTCGTAGGTGAAGGCGCCGGTCTGTGCTGTAGAGCGAGGCGATGTCGATGACGTCGACGGCCCGACGGTGCCGCGTCGCGAGCCGTGCAACTGCACGCGGTCTTGCCGGCGCATCAGGTGCGATAGCCTGGTTCGCGCCGCCCACATCCAGTTTTTTCGCAGCTTGCGGTCATCGGCAAACTCCTTCTTGATATTCCTCACGCCGGTCAATCGTGCAAATTCTGCAGGTAGCAGACACCTGTCGAAATCCACCGTTCAGATAGACGCGTATTCGCCACGCGGCATTTTAGGAGCAGTGCGTGCCAGATTGGGCCAAGACCTCAGATGTTCGCACTGAGGCGAAACGTCGCCGTTTCAATGCCAATCTTCTTGGGCCAGTTTGCGTGCCTAATCGATTTGATCCGCTATGCGCGCCAGGCTTTCCTCGCGCCCAAGCACGGCAAGGACGTCGAACACGCCCGGCGAGGTCGCTTTTGCCGGTCAGCGCTGCCCGCAGGGGCTGGGCCACGGCGCCGAGCTTGACGCCGCCAGGCCAACGGCATAGTCGCGCATCTGCGGCCTCGGCCGCGGCAGCCGTCCAGTCACGTGTAAGCGCAGTTCAAACGCTGATGCAGTGAGCGCCACGCAGGCATCTTGCGGGCATCGTCATTGACAGCAGGGCAGGGCCGCCTTGTCGTCCGGTCGGCAGCGGGCGCCTCGCGAGCAGGAAGCCGGCGCCGTCGACGACGCTCGACCACGTGTCTTGGCGCGCTCCTTCAGGCCCGGGCAGCGCCGCCAGCACCTGCGCGCGTGATCCTCTCGGTGCGAGCGCGCGCGGCGATTGCCGGCGCCACCCTCGAGATGGGGCAGGAGTGGCGATGCAGATCGCCTCGAACAGGCGTTCGGCGTCGGCCGTGCCGCGCATGTAGTGCGCCGTTGACCGCCTCGAGCTTGGCGAAGTCGAAGCGGGCCGGCGAACGGCCGACGTCGCCGATGATCGAACGCAGTCGATCATCTCCTTGGTCGACATGCATCTCGTCGGTCGCCATGGCTCCAGCCAAGCCGCGCCAGGTAGTTGCGCAGCGCTTCCGGCAGGTAGCCCATGCGCGCGATACGGCTTCGACGCCCAGCGCGCCATGGCGCTTGGACAGCTTGGCACCGTCCGGCGCCATGGATCAGCGGGATGTGCGACATGGCCGGGCACGGTCCAGCCCATCGCCCGGTAGATCTGTGTCTGGCGGGCGGCGTTCGTCAGGTGGTCGACGCCGCGGATGATGTGCGTGACCCCCATGTCATGATCGTCGACGACGACGGCATGCATGTAGGTCGGGGTGCCGTCCGGACCGCAGACATGCACGCAGATCGTCGAGATCCTTGTTGGGGAATGACGCACGCGCGCCCTGGACGCGGTCGTGCACGACCGTCTCGCCGTCCTGTTGGCGCCTTGAGGCGGATGACAGGCCTTGACGCCCGGCCGGGGCCTCGGAGGGATCGCGGTCGCGCCAGCTGGCCATCGTAACGCGGCGGCCGCCCCTCCTTGCATCGCGAGGCTGCCTCACGCATGGCTCGTCCAAGCTCCGCGGGCGTCGCATAGCAGTAGTAGGCCTTGCCCTGGTCGCACGCAGTTCCACGTGCGACGCGCGGCGTGCGCGGTCGGCGCGGGCGAACTGCGTAGATTGTCTGCGTCGTCCCAGGCGAGGCCGAGCCAGGTCGAGGCCGTCGAGGATCGCCTCGATAGCTGCCTCGGTGGTGGAGCGCTGGCGGTCCGTGTCCTCGATGCGCAACAGCATCTTGCCGCCGGTCTTGCGTGGCATAGAGCCAGTTGAACAACGCCGTGCGCGCGCCACCAATGTGTAGGATAGCCGGTCGGGCGAGGGGGCAAAACGGGTGACGACCTTGTCGGACATGGAATTCTTCCGAAACCATCTGACAGCGGGTGCCGGACTGCGTCAGACTTTCGCGCGCCGAACGCGCGTGTCATGTAGCATAGTGGCGTCAGCGGTGCATGGGGCAGACCGGATGGCTGTGACGAGGCCGGGGCTTGGATCAGGGCGAGAGACAGGGCCGTTGTCGGCGTTAGCGAACGGTCCGCGGTTGGCGACGGCCTCTGGCGACCCCACCGCCACCGATCGCCACTTCGTGCCGCGGCTCCAGTGAGCGCGTGACCGGCGTCGTCCGTTGCGAGGGCTCGGTGGCGGCCGATCGGCGTCACCGAAGCGGCCAGCGAGCTTTGCACGCTGATCGCTGCCAGTCAGCCTTCGGCGACCGGCATTCTGCCTTCCTACTGGTCGCGGCTACCGGACGAGCCGTCGGCCGTGGTGCTGCCACCTGACCCTCGTTCTCGTGCTGTCGGCGCTCGCCTGGCGCCTGAGGCACAGACAGGCGGCATGGCTTGCGGCCATTGGCGCTGCAACGATGGCCTGCGGGTTTGCGGCGGCGTCGCTGAAGGCGCAACTGATGGTGCAGCCGCCGCTCCCCGCCGGGCATCGGCAATCGTTCGACGCAAGTGACAGGCCGCGGGTCGAAGCGCTGGAGCAGCCGCGAGAGCTGGCCGCATGCGGCTGATCGCTGAGGCGTGCCGGTCCCTGTCCCCACGGCCGAGGGTCCGGTATGCAGCCGGAGCGGGTCCGCGCTCACCGGCCGCGCAATATCGCCGGCGGAAGTGACGTGGCCGGCTCAGCCTGGTCAGCCGCGCGGCACCAGACTGTCGCCCGCCGGCCGGCCCGGTGCGCGCCGGGGCAGCTACGACTTCGGCCGGCGACAGCCTATTTCGCCGGCATCGGCGCGCACCGGCTTCGTTCGTCGGCAATCCAAGGCTTGTCTCCGCCGGCGACGGCCGAGACGATCCGCCTCTCGGGGCCCGGCTACGGTCAAGCCGCGACCGGATCCGCTCGGCGAAGCCAGCGCACGACCATATCAGGGCCGCCGTCCCCGGTGCATCCGGGTGCGATCGCCGCATGCGCTCGATCGTCCGGCGACCGCGCGATGGCATTCCCGAAGGGCATCAACGAGGCCATGCGGCGCACTCGGGGCATCTATCACATCCTCTCCATCTCCGGACTTGCACATGGCGCTCGTCGCCGGCACCATCGTGGGTCTGCCCTCGTCCGCGGCGGCCTGCGCGCTGGTACCGGCGCTCGCCGCTGCGGCGATCACGGTCAAGGCCTGGGCGGCGCTGGCCGCGGCTGCTGGTCTCGACCGCCGCCTACCTCGTCATCTCCGGCGCCGACGTCGCCGCCGCAGCGCAGCATGCATCATGCTCGCGGTGGTGCTGCTCGCCGTCGCTGCTCGATCGCGCGCGCGCTCACCCTCCGCACCCTGGCGATCTCGCCGCGATCGCCGTCACTGTGGCCATCGCACCCGAGAGCCTGCTCGGCCCGAGCTTCCAGATGTCGTTCGCCGCCACTCTGGCGCTGGTCTCTGGCTACGTCACGCTGCGTCCGATGCGGCGGAACGGCGAGGCCGCCGATCCGCCAAAGCGATCCCTGCCGACGCTTTCTCACGCGGAAATTCCTGCTGGCGGCGGGCGGCCTTGCGCCATGACTTCGATCATCGCCGCGCTGCGCCACGGCGCTGTTATGCCATCTGGCATTTCCAACGCGGTGTCGCCGCTACAGCCTGTTCGCGGGCAACCTGGCTCGTCATGCCGATCGTCGAATTCGGTGGTGATGTTCGCTGGCCGTTGCCAGCGCTGTTGCTGATGCCGTTCGGTTTGGATGCGACCAGTCCCTTTACCTGATGGGCAAGGGCCTGACGGCGATCGATCGCGATATCGCCGTCGTGGATATCGGTAACGCTCCTGGCCCGTCGATGGCGAGTCAGTGTCTGATCGGTCGCAGCAATGCCGTCACTGCTGGTGACGTCGTCAGCCCTGGTCATCGTCGACGATCCTGGCGACGACCTGGCTGCGATGGCTCGGCATGCACTGCCATGCTCGCCGGCTTCGCCATTGCGCCGATTGTTGACGGTGCCGGCATACACGATCGACGCCGAGATGTGCTGATCTCGGAGGCCACTCGCGCGGCTGGTCGCGACATTGCCGATCGGCTCGTGCCAGGGCGACCGACTCGCGGTGCAGCGCTGGTTGCTCGCCCGAACGAGTTCACCGTAGCGCCACTGGAAACGTGCGTTGACGGAAGGGGTCCGATACGACCCGCTCGGTCGCGCCGGATGATGTTGCAACTAACGGCGGACGGGTCGCAATCCCTCGACATTGCCGATGCCGTCGCCGACGATCTGCCGCCGGGAGCACCGTTTTATTGCACGGACGGCGTCTGTCTCGCCCGGCACCCATCCGGCGCGATCATCGCGCACTGTCGAAGACCTGCAAGGACACCTGGAAGGCCTGCGGTTTCGCCGATTTGATCGTCGTCAATGCACGCGACAGGGCTATGATTCCTGCCACGATCCGCTGAGTGCGTTGTCGTCACCAAGCGGCTCAACTCGCCCGCAAGGGTCAGTGCCTGCCGTCTTCTTCGATCCGCCAATCAGCGACAGGTCCGCCAATCATCAGCCTTCGCGGTGGACGGTGCCGTATCGAGGCCCTGGCATGCGCAGCGAAAATATTCACGCGAGGCGAGGGGGCTGGCAGCCCTGGCGCAAACCTGAAAAGCCGGCTGCCGTTCCTGCTCAGTAGCGCCGGATCAGCCCGACCAGCTTGCCTTGCACCTGTGACCGCTGATCCGGCCCGAAGATGCTGCGTCTCGTAGGCCGGATTGGCGGCTTCGAGCGCGATCGATGTGCCGCCCTTGCGGCGGAACCGCTTCAGCGTCGCTTCCTCTTCATCCATCGAGTGCCACGATGATCTCGCCAGGTCTGGGCGGTATCGGCGTTGCGGATGAGTGACGGTATCGCCATCGAGAGATGCCGGCCTCGATCATCGAATCGCCGCTTGCACCTCCAGCGCATAGTGCTCGCCGCGCGCCATGATCATGTCCGGCGGCACCGAGATCGAATGCGTCTGGTGCGGGATGGCATCGATCGGCACTGGCGGCGATGCGGCCCATCACGGGGCTCGACACTGCGGAAACCGCGTCGTCGTCAGTTGCACGGCCGACGGGCAAGCGCGACGATCGCCGGCTTGAATCTGACGGCCAAGGCCGCCCTGACCGAGGCTGAACCCTGGATGACGCTTGGCGAGAATTTCTTTGCCACGCATTGAGGCCGGGCGCGATCTGACTCCGGCAGCCGCAGCACCTCCAGGGCGCGCGCCCGGTTCGGCAGCCGGCGGATGAAAGCCGCGTTCCTCCAGCGCCGTGATCAGCCGGTGAATTCCCGACTTGGAGCGCGAGGTCGAGTGCTTCCTTCATCTCGTCGAAGGATGGGCGGAACGCCGCTTTCCTGAAGCCGCTCCTGGATGAAGCGAAGAAGTTCGTGTTGCTTGCGCGTCAGCATCGGATCCCGCCCTCGTCTGCCTCCGGCCCGACTCGGCCGAACAGATCATGAACAATCACTATCTGTTCTTTATGTGTTCCGCAACCGTTGAGATTTGGTTTAACGGCCTCAGCGGTCGAGGCGGAGGATCCGGCAGAGGCTGCCGGCGCGCGCGGCGGGAGCATGCGGCGGGCGCAGGATGAGGGCATCGGCCTCCGCCAGGACGCGGATCATCGACGAATCCTGGATGTCGAAGGGTGTTGCCACCAGTTGGCCGCCGACCTGACTCAGGCGGGCCCGCAGGTGATCGGCGCGCAGGTCGTTGGCGGCGACATCGCTGCCGAGAATCGCCTCCTCACCTTCGTTGGAACCGCCGCCGTTGCCGCCCAGGCGGTGGAGCAGCGGGACGAGAAACAGCATGGCGCAGACGTAGGACGCGACGGGATTGCCGGGAAGGCCGAGCAACCGCATCGCGCCGAGGTCGGCCATCATCAACGGTTTTCCCGGCCGCATGGCGATCTGCCAGAAGGCCGGCTCGGCACCCTCGGCAGCGATCACGTCGCGCATGAGATCGTATTCGCCGACCGACGCTCCGCCGGAGGTGACCAGCACGTCATGGCCCGCCGCTCGCGCCTGCCTCACCCGATCGAGCGTCGCGTCGAGCCGGTCGGGAGAAATGCCGAGATGGGTCGGCACGCCACCGGCGCGCCGCACGATGGCGGCGATCGCCAGCGCGTTGGAGGACACGATCTGCCCAGGTCCAGGGGCCGTGCCGGGCTCGACCAGTTCGTCGCCGGTCGAGAGGATGGCCACCCGCGGCCGGCGATGGACCGGAACCGTCGCGTGGTTCATCGCGGCCGCGAGCGCGAGGCGCCGGGGGTCCATGAGCGTGCCGGCCGCAAGGCCCGTTTCGCCGGCTGCGAAATCGAGCCCGGCGCGGCGGATGAAGCGTCCTGGCCGGCTCGCGACCGCGAAGGTGACGGCTCCGCCGTCGCGGCTCGCGTCCTCCTGCATGACCACGGTATCGGCACCCTCCGGCACCGGGGCTCCGGTGAAGATGCGCACGGCCGTCCCCGACGCCACGACGCCGCCAAAGGCACGCCCGGCGGCGGCCTCGCCGATCACGGTCAGGCGCCCCGGCAGATCTCCGGCACGCAGGGCATAGCCGTCCATGGAGGAGACGTCCGCCGGTGGCTGGCTGCGGGCGGCGACGAGGTCGCGCGTCAGCACGCGCCCGTCGCAATCGGCCACGGGCAGCCATTCCTCGGGGAGGGGATTTGCGCCCCGCAGGACCCTCTCCAGCGCGTCGGCGACCGGAAGCAGTCCCGCCATGGCTCAGGGCGCCCTGTAGCTGCCGGAGGCGCCGCCGGTCTTCTCGACGACGTGGATGCCCTCGATCCGCATGCCGCGATCGACCGCCTTGACCATGTCGTAGACCGTCAGACAGGCGACGGAGGCGGCTGTCAGCGCCTCCATTTCAACCCCGGTCTGGCCGGAGACCTTCACCGTGGCCGTGACGCGGACGCCCGGAAGCGCCTCGTCGGGAACGACCTCGACGGCCACCTTTGTCAGCAGCAGCGGGTGGCAGAGGGGAATGAGTTCATGGGTCCGTTTGGCGGCCATGATGCCGGCGAGGCGTGCCGTCCCGAGGACGTCGCCCTTCTTGGCATCGCCGGCGCGAACCAGCGCAAGGGTCTCCGGCTTCATGACGACACAGCCTGCCGCTATCGCCGTGCGGTCCGTGGCGGGCTTTGCCGAGACGTCGACCATGTTGGCCTGGCCGCTCGCATCGAGGTGGGTGAGGTCTGATCCCTGTGCCATGATCGCGGCTTAGCGCCTCGCCGCGTCGCCCGCAACGCATCTGTCGCAACGGAGGGTTTTCATCCGGCGGCTGCCTCGTTCGCGGCCTGACGTATTGCTCCGGCAATGGTCTCGGGCGCTTCGGCACCGGCGATGCCGTAGCGGCCGGCGACGATGAAGAAGGGCACTCCGGTGACGCCGATGCGCTGGGCGGAGGCGACGTCCCGCTCGGTCCGGTCGATATCGGCGTCGGTGGCATAGAGTTCGGTCAGAAGCTCGCGGTCGAGGCCGGCGCTTGCACCAATGTCGATCAGGACGCTCTGGTCGGCGAGGTTCCGCCCCTCGACGAAGAAGGCCGAGAACAGAGCCTCGACCACCTTGCCCTGCGTTTCCTCGGAGCGCGCCCAGAGGATCAGCCGGTGCGCATCGAGGGTGTTGGGCGCAATCTCGATGCGATCGAAGTCGAAGGCGATGCCCTCCTCGGCGCCGATCCCGGTGAGCCGTGCGTGAATCTGCCTGATACGCTCGGGGTCGCCGAATTTCGCCAGCATGTAGTCCCGCCGCGGCTTGCCCTCGGGGGGAAGCTCGGGCGCCAGCTGGAAGGGCCGCCAACGCACCTGCGTTGGCACGTCGGGGACGAGGGCCAGGGCCTTTTCCAGGCGACGCTTGCCGACATAGCACCAGGGACAGACGACATCGGAGACGACGTCGAGGGTGAGGACAGTCTCGGCCATGGCGAACTCCACGCGGGGGAGGGGGCAGCTTAATAGCCTGCCGCCGCGCGCGCCACGCTCAGGAGTTGTGCGAGGGCAGAGTGCGACTCGCTCAGGGGATCGAGGAGCGGCGGCTCCTGGGGCCGGGTGTCCTCGAAGGGGAGCTGGCCGGCCTGACGCGTCCCACCGGGGATGCCGAGCGGCGTCAGGCCGCTGTCGACGAGGCGCGCCGCAAGACCGACGATGGCGCGGCCATCGCCGACGACACCGGATACGCGCTCGCCCAGCAGCGGGTCCGGGCGGACCACCGGGGCGATCTCGCCGCCGGCCTCGGCATAGGCCGCGCAGCCCCGCCTCGGGAAAACGGCGTCCGCCGATGCTGACGATGCCCGGCTCGCGGGAGCCCGTCGTCACGGTCTTGCGCGCCTTGTCGGCGGCCGCCGGGAAACCGGTGCGGCGGAAGCCCTCGGCGTCGACGGACCAGAATGGTGGCAGACCATTCTCGGCTCCGGGAGGAAAGGCCAGCTGAGGCACCATGGCGCCGCGCAGTTCGAGAGTTCCGTCGGCGCCGATCCGGCTCTCGACGAGCAGGGGTGACTGACCGCCTCCGGACGTGTGCGTATCGGGTCCCAGAACCAGCGTGCCGGCTTCGCCCTTGACGGCCCGGATGATCGCCGCCTCGCCGAAACCGTGAAAGACATCGACGGCAAGCCCGTCGGCCTCGGCCTCGGTCAGGTCGAGTTCACCGGGCGGCCGACGCGCAAGAAGTGCGAGGTGACGGAGCGACGGGCGGTCCGACAGCGGCGCAGCAAGCACCGAGGGACCTGCTGCAACCGGCAGAACCGCATGCGTGACCCCGTCGGCCGCCAAGCGGTCGAGGATGATCCGCAAGGCGAACGGCGGGTGGGCGACCAGCATGCCTCCAGACATCAGCCAGGGGACGATCTGCAGGGCGAGTCCGGCAAAGGTGTCGGGGGCCAGTGCCGCCGCAAAGACGGAATGCTCGTCGGGCACCCCCGCCATGAAGGCGGCGAGCCCGCCGGCGATCACCTCGTTATGGCTGCGGGCGACGGCGAAATGCCCCTCGGCCGCCGCGTCGGCGGTCACGACGGCGATATGGTCTGCCGGATTGTCAGGGCGATCCAGTTCGACGCGCGTGGCGGGGCCATCGGCACGGAACACGTCGTCGACGGGGATGACGCCGTCGAGCGCCGGGCCCCCCAGCGACAGGACAAAGCGCACCGAAAAGGCCTCGGCGGCCGCGTAACGCATCATGTCGGCGCTTTCGACCGGGCCGATGCGACCGGCGGTCATGATCGCGCGGGCGCCGATGCGCTGAAGATGCGCCGAGGTCTCCCGACGCCCCCAGCCGAGCGGAATGGGCGCTGCGATGCAGCCGGCGCGCGACAGGGCCAGAAGGGAGATGATCGCGTCCGACGACATGGCGAACTGCGTGGCGACCACGGCGTCGGTGGGCAGACCCATCTGCCGCAGGTGACCTGCAAGGGCATCCACCAGTGCGTCGAGTTCGGCCCAGGTCAGCTGGCGGGGCTCACCGCCGATGAGATGAGGCCGGTTCGGTGCGTCGGCGAGAGCCCTCGCCGCGGGGCGAATCTCGGCAGCACGCCTCAGCAGCGCGTCGAGGGTCGTGCGCCCCGTCACACCGCTCGTGTTCGCCTTCCTGCCCTTACCGAGAATCACCGCTGGACCGCCCCCCGGCGTCACGCCGCCACCACGTCTCAGTGAGATAGCCGAAAACCGATGATTCGGCAGGCACGCCGATATGGTTCCAGCGTGCCATCCACTGCGCCGGCTGGTGGAAGAGGGGGACCCAGTAGAAGCCGGAGGTGAGGGTGCGATCGAGCGCTCTTGCGGCAACGACCAGATCGGTGCGCGCCCGCGCCTCGACGATGGCCGCGACCAGTCGGTCGACGGACGGATCGGCGATGCCGGGCAGGTTGCGACTGCCGGGGGTGCGTCCCGCCGCAAGGCCCCAGTAGAAGGCCTGTTCGTTGCCGGGGGAGAGCGACGTGTTCCACCAGCGATAGTCGACCATGTCGAAGTCATACTCCCGCAGCCGTCGGTCATACTGGACAGCGTCGACGTTGCGGACCTCCGCCCGGATGCCGGCGCGGCTCAGGAAGCGCTGATAGGTGAGGGCGAGGCGCTCCTGGTCGCGGGTCGCGACGAGAATCTCGAAGGTGAAGGGCTGGCGGTCGCTTCGCCGCCGCATCACGCCAGCATCGAGCTGCCATCCTGCTGCTTCGAAGAGGCGGATTGCCTGGCGCAGGCGCGTCCGGTCGCCGCCAGAGCCGTCCGAGACGGGGACGGCGTAGCTGCCGTCCAGGATGTCGGCACGAACCTGCCCTCCCGTGGCGGCCAGAAGGGCACGTTCCGCGGCGTCGGCTGGGCGCCCCCGTGCCGAAAGGTCCGAGCCCTCGAAGATCGACTGCGTCCGCTCGAAGCCGCCCGCGTAGAGATTTCGGTTGGCCCATTCGAAATCGAACAGCAGGCCGAGCGCCTCGCGGACGCGAATGTCCTCGAAAATGGCGCGTCGGGTGTTCATGGCGAAGGCGCGGATGCCGAGCGGCGTGCCGGTGCGGATCTCCGCCCGCGTCACCCGGCCCTCGCGGATGGCCGGAAAGTCGTAGCCGGAGGTCCAGCGGCCGGCGTCGGTTTCGACGCGGCTGTCGACCAGCCCCTTCTTGAAGGCCTCGAACAGGGTGTTGCCGTCGCGATAGAAGTCGAAGCGGATCTCGTCGAAATTGAACAGTCCGCGATTGATCGGCAGGTCGCGGCCCCACCACTCCGGATTGCGTCTCAGCGCCAGGCTCTCTCCCGCCTTGACCTCCCCGATCGTGTAGGGGCCGGAACCGATGGGGGGGGAAAGGGTCGTTTCCTCGAAGGTTTCGGGATCGACGGTGTGCCGCGGCAGGATCGGCATCAGGCCGAGGATCAGCGGCAGTTCACGGTCATTGGCGCCGGAGAGGTCGAACCGGATGGTCAGGGGATCAATCAGGTCGACCCGCTGCACCTTTCGGTAGTAGGTGCGGTGGTTCGGTCGGCCGCGCTCCTTCAGGAGTTCCCAGGAGAAACGGACGTCTTCGGCGGTCACCGCACGACCATCCGAGAAGCGGGCTCGGGGATCGACGTGGAAGATGATCCAGGAACGGTCGTCGGCGACTTCCAGCGCCCGGGCGATCTGCGGGTAGAGCGTGAAGGGCTCGTCGTAGGAGCGGGCGAGCAGCGTCTCGTAGAGATACTGGCGCGCGCCATGGACGGCGAGGCCACGGACGACGAAGGGATTGAGCGTGTCGAAGGTGCCCTGGACGCCGAGGACAAGGCGCCCGCCCTTCGGTGCATCGGGATTGACGTAACGGCGGTGAGCAAGATCGGGCGTCGCCGCGGGCTCGCCGTGCATCGCGAGGGCCGTGCGCTCGGTTCCGCGCGGCCAGTCGGCCGCAGCGGCAATCACCGGCAAGACGACGGATGCGAGGCAGGCGAGGAGGATGCGGTGCAGCATGACTTCAGATTAAGGTTCCAAAGATAACCGAGGATGAAATGCGGTGATTCCGGCTTTTCAACGGTTCGGCGAGTCGCTATCAACCGCCACCGGGGATCGCGCCACCATGTCGCCACGTTCGACGGCGAAAGAGCGCGTCCGATCCGACTCATCAAGGTCCGACCCGCCGCGTCCACTGCGTGCGCAACGGACACGACCGAAAGGACCTTTCATGTCGCTTTCCGCCAAAGCCGCGGCCCGGGTGGGTGCAACCCTCGCCCTGATCCTGGTGCCCGCAGTGGCCTTCGCCCAGGCCCAGCGCCCGGCCCAGCGTCCGGCCCAGCCTGCTCCGGCCCAGCCCGCCGCACCGGCCCAGCCCGCCGCACCCGCGGCCGGCGCCCAGGACAACCTCGCCGCCGTCCAGACGCCCTGGGTGAAGCTCTGCGACAACGTGCCCGTCGACGAGCGCACGCCGCCGACCACCAAGAAGCTCTGCATGGTGGTCCAGGAGACGCGCGCCGAGAACGGCCAGATGCTCGCCTCGGTCCAGATTCGTGACCTCGAGGGCGAGAAACCGCGCCTGATCATCGCCGTTCCGGTCGGCATGTCGCTGCAGCACGGCATCCGCGTCGTGCTCGAGGGCGAGGTCAGCCGCAGCCGCAGGCCATGCGCTACGAGGTCTGCCTGCCGAATGCCTGCTTTGCCCAGATGGAGCTCCAGCCGGACTTCCTGACGCGCATGAAGCGCTCGACGAACCTGAACATCCAGGTCGTCAACATGAACAACCGCGCCATCTCGCTGGGGATGTCGCTGCAGGGTTTCGCGGCCTCCTACGACGGCGAGCCGGTCGATCCGAAGGCCTACGAGGAGCCGCCCTCGGCCTGCAGGCCGAACTGCAGCGTCGCGGCCAGGAGGCCCAGCGCCGCCTCGCAGAGCAGCAGCGCCAGCAGCAGGGCGGTGCCGCGCAGCCGCCGGCGCTCGCGGCGCCCCGGCCTGGCATGCCAGCCGCTGGCTCCGCCGCAGCGCTGATCGTCCGCTCTTCGAATTTGACGCGCGGGCTCCGGTCGCCTTTTCTTGGCGTCATCAGCCCTTCAACGGAATTGTGCGCTGCAGCGCGGTGATGTAGCCCTCGCGGAAACGAGGAGTGGGCCATGAAGCTGCCGCGCAACATCTACAAGCCTCTCGCCATCGGGGCGCCCGAGCCCTATCGCGAACTGCCCGTGAGGCTTGAGCGGATGATCCACTTCGTGCCGCCGCACATGGAGAAGGTGCGCGCCAAGGTTCCGGACACTGGCGAAATCGGTGGATGTTGTCCTCGGCAACCTCGAGGACGCCATCCCGCTCGATGCCAAGGAAGCGGCCAGGGCCGGCTTCATCGAGATGGTCCAGGCGACCGATTTCGGGACCACGGGCGTCTGGACCCGCGTCAACGCGCTGAACTCGCCGTGGATCCTCGACGACCTGACGCAGATCGTCGCTGCGGTCGGCAACAAGCTCGACGTCATCATGCTGCCGAAGGTGGAGGGTGCCTGGGACATCCACTATCTCGACCAGCTCCTCGCCCAGCTCGAGGCGCGCCACAGCGTCGCCAAGCCGATCCTCATCCACGCCATTCTCGAGACCGCCGAGGGCGTGAAGAACGTCGAGGAGATCGCCGCGGCGTCTCCGCGCATGCACGGCATGAGCCTAGGGCCGGCGGATCTCGCCGCCTCGCGCGCAATGAAGACCACCCGAGTCGGCGGCGGCCATCCCGAATACAAGGTCGTCGCGGATGCGGCGGGCGATGCGCCGCGCGTCGGCTACCAGCAGGACCTCTGGCACTACACCCTCGCCAAGATGGTCGATGCCTGCGCCGCCAATGGCCTGAAGGCCTTCTACGGACCGTTCGGCGATTTCTCGGACGCGCTCGCCTGCGAAACCCAGTTCCGGAACGCCTTCCTCATGGGTTGCGCCGGCGCCTGGACGCTGCATCCCTCGCAGATCGACATCGCCAAGCGCGTCTTCTCGCCCGATCCCGACGAGGTCGCCTTCGCGGCGCGCATTCTCGCCGCCATGCCCGACGGCTCCGGTGCGGTCATGATCGACGGCAAGATGCAGGACGACGCAACCTGGAAGCAGGCCAAGGTGATGGTCGACCTCGCCCGGATCGTTGCCGCCAAGGACCCCGACTACGCAGCACGCTACGCGATCTGACTCTGTGCTTCAGCCGTATTTGATGGGAGGCGACGTTGACATGACGGCCGGCTGCCGCTTTTGTCGCGCGCCCAAAAGGACCCATTGAGAACGGACCACCAGCGGCGTGATCGACAAGCCCCGGCAAGCCAAGTTCAAGATCGGACAGATCGTCAAGCACCGGATTCATCCGTTCCGGGGCGTGGTCTTCGACGTGGATCCGACCTTTGCGAACACAGACGAGTGGTACGAGGCGATCCCGGCGGAGCTCAGGCCCTCGAAAGACCAGCCCTTCTACCATCTCTTCGCCGAGAACGAGGTGACCGAGTACATCGCCTATGTCTCGGAGCAGAACCTCCTGCCCGACACCAGCGGTGATCCGATCCGCCACCCGCAGGTGGACGAGGTCTTCGACCGCGACGACAACGGTGAATACCGGGTGCGGCGGTCGGGCCTGCACTGAGATCAACCCTTCGATCCGTTGACCGCGGGCCTCGCGGACATTAGCGGTCGCTGAACACCTGCCGCGCAGCGATCGGTTCCATGATCCAAGTCCTCAATCTCGCGATGCCGTTCTTCGGCCTGATCGCGCTCGGCTTCTTCACGGCCCGTTACAAGGCGTGGAAGGGCACGGCGATCCCCGAGGCCGGTCTCGGCTGGATGAACTTCTTCCTCATCTACATCGCCCTTCCGGCGCTGTTCTTCCGGATCCTCGCCCAGACCCCGCTCGAGAAGCTCAACAATGTGCCCTTCGTGGTGGGCACGACCTTCGCCACCTTCGCCGTCTTCGTGCTCGGATTTGCCTACGTCGCCTGGCGCTCGGGTGGCATCACCGGCTACGCGACAGTCGCCGGCGTCTCCGCCGCCTATGGCAACATCGGCTACATGGGACCGGGGCTCGCCTTCTCCACCATCGGGGCGGAAGCTGCTGCGCCGTCGCACTGATCTTCTGCTTCGACAACATCCTGTTGTTCTCGCTGGTGCCGCTGCTGATGGCGCTCGACGGCACCGACAAGCGATCGATCCTGTCGGTCATCGGCGAGGTGATCTTCAAGATCGTCACCCACCCCTTCATCCTTGCGACGGTCGCCGGTGTGATCTCGGCGTTCCTGAAATTCCAGCCGCCCGAGATGCTGGACCGGCTCCTCGCCTTCCTGCAGAACGCAGCGGCGCCGGTCGCACTGTTCACGCTCGGCGTGACGGTGGCCCTGCGCATGGAGAGCTTTCGGGCGCTGGCCAAGGTCGCGGCCGGCATCTCGCCGATCCTCGCGCTCAAGCTCATCGTTCACCCCGCGCTGGCGGTGCTGATCCTGTCGTTCCTCGGCACGTTCGAGCCGGCATGGGTCTATGCCGCAGCGCTGATGGCGTGCCTCCCGCCGGCCCTCAATGTCTTCATCATCGCCCGGCAGTACGACACCTGGGTGGAGGAAGCCTCCAACGCCGTGCTGCTGGGAACACTGGTATCAGTCGGCACGCTCACGAGCGTGCTCTACCTCGTGAAGAACGGCCTCCTGCCGATCAACATTTTCGGGACGTGACGGGGGTCAGGCGGCAGGGCGCTGCTCGTCCGCCATCAGGCTCGGCGACGCGTGGGAGGGCTGCAGGCCCTCGCGCATGAAGGCCCGGCGCAGCGGACCGATCTGGTCGAGAAGCCAGAGACCCGCACCTCTCAGCACGTGGACCGGCATGAAGGCGGAGAGGAGAGACCGGTTCAGCACGTCGATCGCGAAAGTGCGGCTGACGATGTCGGCGCGCCGCAGGCGGTCATAGGCGTCCATGGCGCCGAAGCCCCCGATGGGCTCGCCGCGATGGCGGGCTGCGGCCAGGCAATCGGCGAGCGCCGCGCCGTCCCGCATGCCGAGATTCAGACCCTGGGCACCGATGCGCCGGCACTGATGCGCCGCCTCGCCGATCAGCGCTCGCGCCGGGCACCACGAACCGGCGCGGTGTGATGGCCGCAAGGTCGAAACGTCCGCGTCCCGGCTCGGGCGTCACCTTGCCGAGGATCGCCTGCGAGCGCTTCTCGATCTCGCGGGCCAGTGCCGGATCCTCCAGCGCCAGAAGGCGGTCCGCCTCGTCGGCGGTGACCACGCAGACAAGGCTCGACCGGTCGCCGGGAAGCGGCACGAGGGTGAAGGGACCCGTCGGCGTATGGAACTCTGTCGAAACGTCGTGGTGGGGACGCGCGTGGCGGAAGGTGACGGTCACCGCGGTCTGGGGATAGCGGGTGGCGACGACGTCGATGCCTGCGGCGGCGCGGACCAGCGACTGTCGCCCGTCTGCACCGGCGATGACGTCGGCGGCAAGCATCCTGCCGGACTGCAGACGGATCGAGGGGCGTTCTCCCGAGAGGTCGACCGCCGTCGCCGTCTCGGCAACGAGCGGTATGCCGAGACGACGCAGCCGGGCGAGCAGCGACGCGTTCAGGTCGTCATTTGCAATGTTGTAGCCGAAGGCGTCGAGCCCGATCTCGGCCGAACGTCCCTCGAACACCGGCGCCCGGAGGAGGCCGCCGGTCGCATCGACGAGGCGCATGACGCGCAGCGGCGCGGCCTTCGGCGCGACGTCGTCCCAGACGCCGAGCCGTCGCAACGCCTGGACGGAGCCGCCGAGCAGGGCCGACGTGCGGTGATCGCTGCGGTCGCCCGGAGGCAGTCCGACGACGAGACTGCGAAAACCGGCGTGATGAAGCGCCGAGGCCGCGAAGAGGCCCGCCGGGCCGGCGCCCACGACGATGACGTCACAATCCGTTCCACCAACCGTTTCGGGCATGTGTCCGACCGTCCGATGCCTGCAATCTCGCCTGTCTAGCATTCCCACACCTGCCTCCCAAGCCGACAGGTGGTCGCGTCGTCACGAAAAGGCGAGTCGCGCCTCCGCCGCGGTCGTGGCGGCTTCAGGGGATCTCGCAATCGTCAGCCGGGGTTCCTTCAATCCGAAATGGGCGAGCGTTGCGATGACGCTGTCTCGCGGCGCCGCGATGATGACGTGGGTGCCGGCCCGCTCGAGCTTGTGGACGAAGCTCTCCAGCGTGTTGGCGCCCGTGGTGTCGAGGAACGGCACTTCCGACATGTCGAGAATGAAGATGGCGGGCGGCGCGCCGATGCGGTCGAAGACCGACACGACCGTTGCGGCCGCCCCGAAGAAGAAGGCGCCGCTCAGCCGGTAGGTGACGATCCGTCGGTCGCGCGACCCGGCCGGATCGTAGGTGCCACGGGGACTGATCTCGTCGGCGACGTCGGGATTGAGAAGGCTCACCTTGCCCTCGATCGACATGGCCTCGGCCATGCGGTGCATGAAGAGCAGCGAACCGAGCACGATACCGACGCCGATACCTGCCGTGAGGTCGACGAAGACGGTGAGCAGGAAGGCCGCGAGGAGCACGATGGCGTCGCCCGGCGATGCCCGCAGCAGCGACGCGAACTCACGTTTCTCCGCCATGTTCCAGGCGACCACGGCGAGGACTCCGGCGAGCACGGCCAGCGGCACATAGGCCATCAGTCCGCCGGCGATTGCGAGAAAGACGAGAATGAACAGCGAGTGGAAGATGCCGGCGACGGGTCCCCGCGCGCCGGCACGAACATTGGTCGCGGTCCGGGCGATCGTGCCGGTGACCGGAATGCCGCCGAAGAGCGCCGAGGCGATGTTCGCGACGCCCTGGGCGACGAGCTCGCAGTTCGAGCGGTGGCGGCGCCCCGTCATACCGTCGGCGACGACGGCCGAGAGCAGCGATTCGATGCCGCCGAGCATGGCGATGGCGATGGCAGGGACCATCAGGTCGCGGATCCGCGACAGCGACAGGCCCGGAAGGCCGTGGAAGGAAATCCCGGTGGGAAGGGCACCGAAGCGCGAGCCGATCGTCTCCACCGGCAGATGGAACAGGCCGGTGATCAGCGCGCCCGAGGCAACGGCGACCAGCATGCCGGGAATGGCCGGCCGCCAGCGCTTCAGCGCCACGATGATGACCACGGCGGACATCGAGAGGACGACGGCAATGGCGTTCATGCTTGGCAGCGCGTTCCAGAGAACCGGCAGCTTGTGCAGCATCTCGGCCGGTTCTGACGTGCCGAGGCGCAGGCCGAGGAGGTCGCGAATCTGGGAGACGAAGATGATCACCGCGATGCCGGAGGTGAAGCCGACGGTGACGGGGTAGGGGATGTATTTGATGTAGGTGCCGAGCTGCAGGAAGCCGATGAGCACCAGCATGATGCCGGCCATGAAGGTGGCGATGACGAGGCCGTCATAGCCGTGGATGGCGATCGTTGAGGCGACGAGCGGGATGAAGGCGCCGGCCGGGCCGCCGATCTGGAAGCGCGAGCCGCCGAGGGCCGAGATCAGGAATCCGCCGATGATGGCGGTGACCAGCCCCTTGTCGGGCGTCGCGCCGGAGGCGATCGCAATGGCCATGGACAGCGGCAGAGCGACGATGGCGACGGTCAGGCCGGCGACGGCGTCGGTCCTGAGGTCCCTGAGGCCGTAGCCCTCCCTGAGGACCGTCACCAGTTTCGGGGTGAACAGGTCCCGAAAGGACGCCTGTGGCTGCACGATCGGCTTCATGATGCGATTCGTTCCGGGTGAGCCGACGTTAGGCTGCGGCCATGCGGCATCGCGTCCGCACAAATACGTGGGCGGGGCGCAGGACGGCTATTCTGTCGCGGTTGAATCCGGCAGCCTTCATGGCGACACTGCCTGCAGACAGGAACCAGATCCATGCCCGGCCACCTCTCAACGCATGTTCTCGACACGGCCGCCGGTCGGCCGGCCGCCGGTATCCGCTACCGCCTCTACGCCATCGAGGGGGATCAGCGCCGCCTGATGGCGGAAGGAGAGACGAATGCCGATGGCCGGGCGCCGGTGCCGCTGCTGACGCCGGCGACGATCCGTCCGGGGCCATACAGCCTCGAATATGACGTCGCGGACTATCACCGCCGCTCGGGCGCGGCGCTGACCGACCCGCCCTTCCTGGACATTGTCACGCTGCGGTTCAACGTCAGCAGGGTCGACCAGCACTATCACGTGCCGCTGCTTCTCTCTCCCTTCGGCTACACGACCTATCGGGGATCATGACGAAAACCCGTCCGCTGAGATTTCTGCATCGGGGTGAGGTGGTCGAGGTCACCGATGCCGGCCCCATGACGACGGTGCTGGACTGGCTGCGTCTCGATCGTCGGCTGACCGGCACGAAGGAAGGCTGCGGGGAGGGGGATTGCGGGGCCTGCACGGTCGCCGTCGGGCGTCTGCGCGACGGCGAGCTGCACTACGAACCGGCGAACGCCTGCATCCTGCTGCTCGGCCAGCTGGATGGCGGAGAACTGGTCACCGTGGAGGATCTCGCGACCGACGGCGTGCTGCATCCGGTCCAGCGCGCCCTGGTGGAGCATCACGGGTCGCAATGCGGCTTCTGCACGCCCGGCTTCGTGATGAGCCTGTTCACGCTCTATCACGACGGCGCCGCCGCCAGAGGCGGGCGCGAGGCTGTGCTGTCGCGCATCGCGGGCAATCTCTGCCGCTGCACGGGCTACCGGCCGATCGTCGATGCGGCGCTCGCCGCCTGCGCCGCGCCGCCGGACGACGTCTTTGTCCAGAGACGCGCCGCGACAACCGCAGCTCTTGCTGCGTTGGCGGACGACCGCGACGTGGTCTTCGGTGATGACACGGCCTTCTTCGCGGCTCCCGCTTCCCTCGACGCCCTGTGCGGGCTGATGGCGGAGCACCCGGATGCCGTGTTGGTCGGGGGCGCGACCGATGTGGGGCTGTGGATCACCAAGCAGTTGCGCAGCCTGCCGAAGCTCGTCCACACCGGCCGGGTCAGGGAGTTGCATGCGGTCTCCGCCGACAGCTCATCCATCACGATCGGCGCTGCGGCGACCTACGCCCAGGCGCACCAGGCTCTGGCGGCTCTCGATCCGGATGTGCAACTGCTGCTTGAGCGTCTCGGATCGGCGCAGGTGCGCGCTGCCGGTACCATCGGCGGCAACATTGCCAATGGCTCGCCTATCGGCGACATGCCGCCGCTGCTGATCGCACTCGGCGCATCGATCGAACTGCGGCGCGGCGAAGCGGTTCGAACCCTGCCGCTTGAGGCGTTCTTCCTCGCCTATGGCCGGCAGGATCGCGCCGCCGACGAGGTGCTGACGGGCATCGTCATCCCCAAACCCGGACGGCATGAGCACCTGAGGGTGTTCAAGCTCGCCAAGCGCATCGATCAGGACATTTCATCCGTGATGCTGGCGATGAAGGTCGCTCTCCACGGCCGTACCATCGCGAGCGCTCGGATCGCCTTCGGGGGGTTGGCCGGCATCCCGAAGCGGGCCCTGGCGATCGAGACAGCGCTGGTCGGCCTCGGCATCGACGATCGGGCCGCGCTCCGGGCGGCGATCAGCCGGCTCGGCGACGACTTCTCCCCACTCGACGACCATCGCGCCTCTGCGCGCTACCGGCTTCAGGTCGCACGGAACCTGATCGCGAAGGGGCTCATGGAGGTCGGTGCTGGCGACCGCGCGCCGACACGCATCGCGCCGCTCAGGGGAGCCGGCCATGCGGCATGATCCGCCTGATGAGGTCGCTCTCCGTCACGTCCGAAAGCCGATCGGCCATGATTCCGCCGACCGTCATGTCTCGGGGACGGCGCCCTATATCGACGACATCCGCGAACCCGATGGGACGCTGCATGTCGTGCCGGGCGGCGCGCCGGTCGCCCACGGTCGTCTGCGCGGTCTCGACCTGACCCGCGTCCTCGCGGCGCCCGGTGTCGTCGCGGTGCTGACCGCCGCCGATATTCCGTCGATCAACGACGTCAGCCCTGTCGCCGGCGATGATCCGCTCTTCGTGGCGGATGAGGTTTCATTTCACGGACAGCCGCTCTTTGCGGTCGTCGCGGAAACCCGGGACGCGGCCCGCCGCGCCGCGCGCCTCGCGGTGGTCGACATCGCCGAGGAGCCGCCGCTGGTGACTGTCGCGGACGCGCTCGCCGCGGATGCCGACATCATGCCGGCCTATGCCTTCCGGCGCGGCGATCCGGAGGCGATGCTCGCCACCGGCCCGACTGTCCTTTCGGGAACGCTGGCTATCGGCGGCCAGGAGCATTTCTATCTCGAGGGACAGGTCGGCGCTCGCCATCCCCGGGCGAGCACGGCGACCTACGTCGTCCACTCCTCGACCCAGCATCCGACCGAGGTCCAGCATGTCTGTCGCCCAGCGTGCTGGGCATGCCCGAGTACAACCGCATCGACCACGATGGTGCGTCGCCTGGGTGGCGGCTTCGGCGGCAAGGAGAGCCAGGCCGAGCGGCTCGCGGCCGCCATGGCTGACGCTGGCGGCGACAGGTCACCGGCCAGTCCAGTGAAGCTGCGCCTCGCCGCGCGATGATCGACATCATCGCCATGACCGGCAAGCGGCACGGCTTCCAGACTATCGCTACACGGTGGGCTCCCTCGACGGCGAGGGCCGCGTGCTGGCCGCTCGACGTCGGTGTTGGCCGCGCGATGCCGGTTGGAGCCTCGACATGACGCTCGGGCGATCGGTGGCGCGTGACGCTGACCCATGTCGGACAATGCCTACTGGCTGTCCGCACGTCCGCATGCGGTCGGCTATTCCTGCCGCACGCATACAAGTCAGTCGAACACGGCGTTCCGCGGCTTCGGCGGACCGCAGGGCGTGCTGGTGATCGCCGAGCGATGCTGATCGACCACATCGCCTGGGCAACCGGCCGCGATCCGCTGACGAGGTGCGCTACGCTCAATCTCTACGGCGCTGGTGACGACGAGGCCGGCAACGTCACGCCCTACGGCCATGACGGTCGAGGACAACTGTCTGCCGCGCGAGATCATGCGGCCGAGCGTGAAGCAGTCCGGCGACTGCGCGCGCGCCGTCGCACCAGCCGTCGACGCCTTCAACACAGGCCAATCTGCGGTGCTGAAGCGCGGGCTCGGCCTGTACGCCGCTGAAGTTCGGCATCTCCTTCACGACTGACGCATCCTCAACCAGGCCGGCGCGCTGGTCCACGTCTACCAGGACGGCTCCATTCACCTGAACCACGGCGGCACGGAGATGGGGCAGGGGCTCTTCGTCAAGGTGGCGCAGGTGGTGGCGGAGGAGTTCGGGGTCAGCCTCGACCGCGTGCGCATCACCGCGACCCACACCGGAAAGGTCCCCAATACATCTCCGACGGCGGCGTCCTCCGGCACGGACATGAACGGCATGGCGGCGAAAGTTGCAGCATCGGAGATCAAGGCGCGGCTTGCGGCCTTCATCGCCCGCGACTGGCAGGTTCCGGTGTCGAGCATCGTCTTCCGCGATGACCGGGTGATCTCTGGAGACCGAGACGCCGCCTTTGCCGAGGTGGTGAAGAAGGCCTATCTCGCCCGCACCCACCTCTCGTCCGCCGGTTTCTACGCCACGCCGAAGATCACCTGGGACCGGGCGAAGGGAACGGGCCGCCCCTTCTTCTATTTCGCCTACGGCGCCTCCTGCTCCGAGGTCACCATCGACACGCTGACCGGCGAGTTCACCCTCGATCGCGTCGACATCCTGCATGACGCCGGACGGTCGCTGAACCCTGCCATCGACATCGGCCAGATCGAGGGCGGATTCGTTCAGGGCATGGGCTGGCTGACCATGGAGGAGCTGGTCTTCGATGCGAAGGGCAGGCTGAGGACCCACGCGCCATCCACCTACAAGATCCCGACGGCCCGGGACGTGCCGGCCGACATGCGTGTCGCCTTCTTCGACAATCGCCAACCGCGAGGACACGATCTACCGCTCCAAGGCCATCGGCGAACCGCCGCTGATGCTGGCCAATTCCGTCTTCTCGGCGATCGCGGACGCGGTGCATTCGCTCTCGCCGGGCCGGGCGGTGGCGCTGGATGCCCCCGCGACGCCGGAGGCGATCCTTTTCGCCTGCGTGGCGCAGGTCGGCGAGGGCTGACGGCCATGACCATATGGCCGCGCATCCTTGGGATCATCGAGGCGGGCGAGGCCTGCGTCCTCGTCAGCGTCCTGGCGGCGCGCGGTTCGGTGCCACGGGAAGCCGGCGCGCGGATGATCGTGCGGGCGGACGGCGGCTTCCACGGCACCATCGGCGGCGGCAGCCTCGAGTGGCAGGCGATGGCGACCGCCCGGCAGATGTTGGCCGGCGGTCACGGGCGCGGCCGCGTGATGGATCAGGCGCTCGGGCCCGATCTCGGCCAGTGCTGCGGCGGGCATGTGACGCTCGGCTTCGAACTGCTCGACAGGAGTGCCTGTAGCGACGTTGAATTGCTGGCGTCAGCCGAGACGGCGGCGCCCTTCTCATGCCTGACCTCCCCCACGGCCGACGGCTTCCGGCGAAGCCTGCTGCCGGCGGGCGGCAGCCGCGTCCGTCCCGCTCCCGGCACCTTCGTCGAGAGCTTCGGGGCGGCTCTGCCCACCATCGGACTGTTCGGGGCAGGCCATGTCGGCCGCGCGGTCGTGCTGGCGCTGGCGCCGCTTCCCTTCGAGGTCGTCTGGCACGATGCACGGAAGACAGCCTTCCCCGGGGCCGTTCCCGCAAATGTCACGCTGATGAGCGGCGACCCCGCAGGAGCTCTTGCCCGCCTGCCGGACGGGGCGCAGATCCTCGTGATGACCCATAGCCATGCCGAGGATCTGGCGATCGTCGCGGCGGCCCTGTCGGCGGGGCGGTTCGAGCATGTCGGCCTGATCGGATCGCAAACCAAGCGGGCGCGGTTCGTGAAGCGTCTCGCGGCCCTTGGTCTTGCGGATGCGACCCGGAGGCTGCGGTGCCCGATCGGGATCGGCGGCCTCACCGGCAAGGAACCCGCGGTGATTGCCGCATCCGTCGCAGCGGAATGCTTGATCTTGCGCGACAGCCGTTCCATCAACACTGACAGCGCCGCGCGGCGGCAGAACGCCTGATCGATCCAGCCGGAGCCCCATGGACATCGCGCTTGCCACGGACTGGTTCAATCTTCTGTCGCGCTGGTTTCACGTCACCGCCGGCATCACCTGGATCGGCACCAGCTTCTATTTCATGTCGCTGGACTTCAGCCTGAAGCCGAAGCCCCCCGGCACGGCGGGCGCCGACGGCGTCGCCTGGGAGGTCCACGGCGGCGGCTTCTATCACGTGCAGAAGTACCTGGTCGCGCCGGACAACCTGCCGCCTGAACTGCTCTGGCACCGCTGGGCGGCCTACCTGACCTGGGTCTCCGGTTTCATTCTCCTGGTGGCGCAGTACTACCTGAACGCCCGCGGCTTCCTGATCGATCCGGCGGTCGCCGCCATCACGCCGGCGCAGGCGATCGGCTTGTCGCTCGCGTCCATCGTCGTCGGCTGGCTCGCCTATGACGCGCTGTGCAAGTCGCGCCTGGCCGAGCGCCCGCCGCTCCTCGCCCTCGTCGTCTTCCTCATGGTGGTCGGCGCTGCCTGGGCCTTCTCGCAGGTCTTCTCCGGGCGCGGCGCCTTCATCCATGTCGGCGTTTTCGTCGGCACGATCATGGCCGCCAACGTCTTCCTGGTGATCATCCCGAACCAGCGCATCGTCGTCGCCGACCTTATCGCCGGCCGCAAGCCGGATCCGAAATACGGCAAGATCGGCAAGACGCGCTCGACCCACAACAACTACCTGACGCTGCCCGTGCTGCTGATGATGGTGTCCAACCACTATCCGATGCTCTATTCGCATCCGCACTCCTGGCTGGTGGTCGCCTTCATCCTCGTCACCGGCGCGCTGGTCCAGCACACGCTGAACCGGCACGAGGCCCATGATCCCTGGAAGAGCTATGGCTGGGCCGTCCCGGTGGCGGCCGTCTCGCTTCTCCTCGCCATCTTCGTCACCTCGCAGCGGCCGAAGCTCGATCTGGCCGCGGCCGGGCAGGTGACCGAGGCGCGCGCGCTGCAGATCACAGCCACGCACTGCGTCGCCTGCCATGCGCGGCGGCCGAAGCACGAGAGCTTCTCCGAACCGCCGAAGAATGTCGTGCTGGAAACCGCTGCCGACATCCGCCGCTTTGCCGGGGCGGTCGCCCAGCAGACCGTCCAGTCGAAAGCCATGCCCCTCGGGAACACCACAGCCATGACCGATACCGAACGCGCCGAGCTCGGCGCCTATCTCGCAGGCCTGAGATGACCGCCCTGGACACCGAAAGGCTCGGCCGTCGCGCCGAGGCCATGCTCGAGGAACTGGCGGCCATTTCCGAGGAGCCGGATCGCCTGACCCGGCGCTTCCTGACCCCAGAGCACAAGCGCGCCGCCCATCTCGTCGGTCAGTGGATGGCGGAAGCTGGCATGACGCCCTCCGAGGATGCGCTCGGTACGGTCCGTGGCCACTATGCCATGGAAGGCGAAGCCGCGGGCGCCAACGCCGTGCCGCGCCTCCTCATCGGCTCCCACATCGACACGGTCATCAACGCCGGCAAGTATGACGGCATGCTCGGCGTGGTGGCCGGCATCCTCGCCGTCGAGCATTTCCGTGACCGGGGTCGGCGCTTTCCCTTCGCCGTCGATGTCCTGGCCTTCGGCGACGAGGAGGGCAGCCGCTTTCCGACGGTGCTGTCGTCCTCCGCGGCGCTGGCCGGCGCCTTCGACCCAGCCTGGCTCGACGGGGCCGACCGCGACGGCATCACCCTGCGCCAGGCGATGCTGGACTACGGTCTCGATCCTGATGCGGTCGATACCGCCGTCCTGGCGCGCGACGAGGCGCTGGCCTATGTCGAGATCCATATCGAGCAGGGCCCGGTGCTGGAGCATGGCAACCGGCCGCTCGGCGTCGTCACCTCGATCGCCGGTCAGTACCGCACACGGGTGACGGTCCGCGGCATGGCGGGCCATGCCGGAACCGTACCGATGCCGCTCCGCCAGGATGCGCTGCTCGCGGCTTCGGAAATGGTGGTGATGGCGGAGTCCATCGCCAAGGCCCATCCCGAAGCGGCCATGGTGGCGACCGTCGGCCACATGAAGGTGATGCCCGGCGCCATCAACGTCATTCCGGACCTCGTCGAGTTCGTGCTCGATCTCCGGGCCTCGTCGGATGCCCCGCGGGCCGCGGCGCTCCAGTCCTTCACCGCCCGCGCCGAGGCCATGGCGGCCGCGCGCGGATGCGCGGTGACCTTCGAGACCTATCACGACTGCCCGACGGCGGGTTGCGCGCCCTGGCTTCAGGACGGGCTCGCCGGCGCCATGGCGGAACTCGGCCTCGACGCGCCAAGGCTGGTGTCGGGCGCCGGGCACGACGGCCAGTCGATGGAAAAGCTGACCGACTTCGCCATGCTCTTCGTCCGCTGCAAGGGCGGAATCAGCCACAATCCGCTGGAATCGGCCACTGTCGAGGACATGGGCCTGGCGGTTGCGACGCTGATCCGCTTCATCGAGGGCTTCAGGCCCACCGGGCGCGGCTGAGCGCCGTAGCCCGCCCCTTGCGATCACCACCGCGCGATGCGCCCTTGCGAAAGCGGGGGGGCAGCGCCTATTGAAGCATGCTCCGGAGGCGCCCTGCGCCCCACCACGCCTGGACCCGTCATGGCCACGCTCATCGACACGCTGAAGCGCGACAGCCGCCCCCGGCACCCCGAGAAGGCCCATCGGCCCGACCAGCCCATCCAGCGCAAGCCGGAGTGGATCCGCGTCAAGGCGCCGGGTTCGCCGAAGTGGTCGGAGACGCACAAGATCGTCAAGGAGAACGGGCTCGTCACCGTCTGCGAGGAGGCGGGCTGCCCGAACATCGGCGAGTGCTGGGAGAAGAAGCACGCCACCTTCATGATCATGGGCGACACCTGCACGCGCGCCTGTTCGTTCTGCAACGTCAAGACCGGCATGCCTCAGCCGCTCGATCCGAACGAGCCGGAGCACACGGCCATCGCGGTGGAGAAGCTTGGCCTCGAGCACGTGGTCATCACCTCCGTCGACCGTGACGACCTCGCCGATGGCGGCGCGCAGCATTTCGCCGATGTGATCCATGCCATCCGCCGCCGCTCGCCGAAGACGACGATCGAGATCCTGACGCCCGACTTCCTGCGCAAGGAGGGGGCGCTCGAGGTGGTCGTCGCCGCCCGCCCGGATGTTTTCAACCACAATCTGGAAACGGTGCCGTCGAAGTATCTGAAGGTCCGTCCCGGGGCGCGCTACTTCCACTCGCATCCGCCTGCTGCAGCGGGTGAAGGAGCTCGACCCCACCATCTTCACCAAGTCCGGCATCATGGTCGGCCTCGGCGAGGATCGGAACGAGGTCCTGCAGCTCATGGACGACCTGCGCTCGGCCGATGTCGACTTCCTGACGATCGGCCAGTACCTGCAGCCGACCCGCAAGCACCACGAGGTCGTGCGCTTCGTCACGCCGGACGAGTTCAAGGGCTTCGAGACGATCGCCATGGCGAAGGGCTTCCTTCTCGTCTCGTCCAGCCCGCTGACGCGCTCGTCGCACCACGCCGGCGATGACTTCGCCAAGCTTCGTGCAGCCCGGCAGGCCCGTCTCGGCCACTGAGGACGGGCGCCAGGCCATGCAGCGTGTTCTCGTGATGGGCTGCTCCGGCTCGGGAAAGTCCGTCTTCGCGACAACGCTGGCAGCGCGTCTGGGCCTGCCCTACGTATCGATCGACGCGCTGTTCTGGCAGCCCGGCTGGGTCGAGCCCGACCGCAAGGCCTTCGGAGAGATCATGCTGCATGAAGCCGCCCGCACAACCTGGGTCATGGACGGCAACTATGTGAGCCACGGCGCCGGTGATCTCAGGCGGGAGCGCGCCGACGCCGTCTTCTGGTTCGACCTGCCGCGTCGGGTCTGCCTTGCCGGGGTTCTCTCGCGCGTTGCGAGGTCCTACGGACACGTGCGGCCCGAAATGGCGCCGGGCTGTCCCGAACAATTCGATCTCGGCTTCCTGAAGTGGGTGTGGAACTACAGGCGGGACCAGCGCCCGGGTCTGGTTTCATTCCTTGGCCGACTGCGACCCGACCAGCATCTCGTCACCTTCACGACCCGGCGGCAGGCCGACGGCTATCTCGCCGGCCTCAGTGCCGCGGGGGCGCACTGACATGCCCGTCTTCAAGACCGAACGGCGCGTGCGCCATCGTCCCGACCAGATGTTCGACCTCGTCGCCGACGTGGAGAAGTACCCGCTCTTCGTGCCGCTCTGCGAGAGCCTGAAGGTGCGCCGCCGGGTCAATGCGGGCGACGAAGGCATCGACATCCTCGTTGCCGACATGACTGTCGCCTACAAGATGATCCGGGAGACCTTCACCAGCCGGGTGACGCTCGACCGGCCGCGCCTCCACATCCTCGCGGAGTATATCGACGGACCCTTCTCAAGGCTGGAGAACCACTGGCGGTTCGCGGCGGCCGAGGAGGGCGCGCTTGTCACCTTCTCGATCGACTATGAGTTCCGCTCGCGGGCTCTGGCGCTGGTGATGGGCGCGATCTTCGACGCGGCCTTCCGCCGCTTTGCCACCGCCTTCGAGGCGCGCGCCGACGACATCTATGGCTCGGGCCAGCCGCTGCCGGCCTCGTGAAACCGGCTTTCAGTCTCGGGCAAGGCTCAGAAGCAGTTCGAGCGCCACCAGGACGCTGCGCTGCCGCACCCCGGCACGGCCGATGGCACCGAAGCGCTCCTCCCTGAGGATGAGACGGTCGCCGCGCCTGGCGGCAAAGTGGACGAGCCCCACCGGCTTGCCGGGAGTGGCACCCCCCGGTCCGGCGATCCCCGTGACGGACACCGAGATGGCCGCACGCGAGTGGCGCAGTGCGCCTTCCGCCATGGCCTGGGCCGTCTCGGCCGACACCGCGCCATGGGCCGCGAGGATCGCAGCGGGTACACCCAGCATCTCCTGCTTCGCCTCGTTGGTGTAGGTGACGAAGCCGCGATCGACGAGGCTCAGCGGCCGGCGATGGCAGTCAGCGCGGCGCTGACGAGGCCGCCGGTGCAGCTCTCTGCCGTCACGGTCATCAACCCGGCTGCACGGCAGGCGGCGAGGACGGCGGTGGCGAGACGTTCGACCTCGTCGTGCGATCCGACGTCCATCGTCACTCTCCCGGCAGGCGGATGGTCGCGCACAGCGTGCGCCGCAAGGCCCTCGCGGCGGCCGGTGAAGCCCATCTTCTCGCTCGTGGTCGCCTTGATGCCGATGCGGCCGGGATCGATGCCGAGGATCGCCGCCATTCGCTGACGCATGGCCTCGCGATGCGCGCCGACCCGGGGGGCCTCGCAGACGACGGTCACATCGAGGTTTGACACGATTCCGCCGCGCGCCGTGAGCAGCGCCGTCGCATGGGCAAGGAAGCGGTCGGACGAAGCGCCCTTCCACCGGGGGTCGCTCGGCGGGAAGTGGGTACCGATGTCGCCGTCGCCGAGAGCCCCGAGCAGGGCGTCGGTGGCGGCGTGCAGCACCACGTCGCCGTCCGAATGGGCGATGACGCCGCGGTCGTGCGCGCACCCGGACGCCTCCCAGCCACACGTGGTCGCCGTCGCCGAAGGCATGCACGTCGTAGCCCTGGCCGGTCCTGACGTCGTTCATGGCGTGGTGTCCGCGCAGCCGTCGTTCCGCCGCATCGAAGTCCTCCGGATGGGTCAGTTTCACATTGGCGGGGTCGCCGGGAAAGACGGTCACGGGCATTCCGGCCCATTCCATCACGGCCGCGTCGTCTGTCTGTGCCGGCCCGTCGACGGCGCGGCGGTGGGCTTCCAGCAAGGGGCGGAACGCGAAGGCCTGGGGCGTCTGGATGGCGCGAAGGCCGGCGCGGTCAGGTGTCGCGGCGACCCGGCGCTCGGCGTCCACGACCTTGATCGTGTCCACCACGGCAAGTCCCGGCACCGCGGCCAGGGCGCCGCCCGTGATCGCATCGATCGCCGCATCAACCAGGGCAGCCGAGAGGAAGGGACGTGCCGCGTCATGGATCAGAACGATGTCCGGCGCCCGGCGCGCGAGTTCCTCGAGTCCGGCGCGCACGGAGGCCTGGCGGGTGTTTCCGCCGGGCACCGGGGCAAGCAGGCGGGGCGAGGAGGAGGGCAGGGCCTGCCTGTACCGCTCGTCATCGGACGGATCGATGACCACGAGGATGTGATCGACACGGCTGCTGGCGAGAAACGGCTCGACTGCGTAGGAGACCACAGGTCGGCCGGCCAGAAGTCGATACTGCTTCGGCGTATCTCCGCCCGCGCGGGTGCCGCGGCCGGCGGCGACGATGAGGGCGGCGACTGACGGCTGTTCAGGCATTCCGGGCGTCCGTGATGTGACGGCTCTTCCTATCGCGTTCACCACACCCTGTCTTGTTTCAAGGCACGCCACTTGTGCACTGCATCAAATGCTGTCTAAAGTGTAGGCATATCCCTTGACGCTCAGGAAATAGGCATCTTGATGATCCGGCCACCGTCCATCCCCCCTGAGGGGCGTGCGCTGTCGATCGGTCCGCTCGTCGTCTCCCTGCCGGTGGCGCTCGCGCCGATGTCCGGCATCACGGACGCGCCGTTCCGCCGCATGGTCGGTCGTTTCGGCATTGGCTGGACCGTGTCGGAGATGGTCCCTGGTGACGACCTAGCGGCCGGCGGCGAAGAGGCGCGCCTGCGTGCCGAGGGCGAGGGCGTATCTCCGCATGTGGTCCAGCTCGCCGGGTGCGAGGCCCACTGGCTGGCCGAGGGGGCGCGAATCGCCGCGGGAGCGGGAGCCGACGTCATCGACATCAACATGGGCTGCCCTGCCAAGCGGGTGACGGGAGGCTACGCCGGCTCCGCGCTGATGCGCGACCTCGATCACGCCGAACGCCTGATCGCCGCCACGGTGGCCGCCGTCGACGTTCCGGTCACGCTGAAGATGCGGCTCGGCTGGGACGACTCGTCAATGAACGCGCCGGAGCTCGCGCGTCGTGCCGAGCAGGCCGGCGTGCGCCTGGTGACGGTCCACGGCCGGACGCGGCAGCAATTCTACAAGGGCGAGGCGAACTGGGCGGCGGTTGCCGCCGTCAGGAACGCGGTCGCGCTTCCCGTGGTCGTGAACGGCGACATCACCACCGCCGCGGCTGCGACGGAAAGTCTGGCCCAGTCCGGTGCTGATGCGGTGATGATCGGCCGCGGGGCCCAGGGACGACCCTGGCTGCCGGCTCAGATCGGTGCCCACCTCACCGGTGCCCCGGTTCCGGCCAGCCCGACCCTCGGGGAGCAGGCGGCCTGCGCCATCGCCCTCTACGAGGACCAGCTTGCCCACTACGGAACCGCAGTGGGCGTTCGCCATGCGCGCAAACACCTCGGCTGGGCGCTGGATGCGGCCGCGGACGAGGCCGGCGCGGACGCCACCATGCTCGCGGCTGCCCGCCAGCGCGTGCTCACTCTGGACGACCCACGCCGGGTCATCGGGGCCATGAACGAATGCTTCGACCAGTTTCAATGGAGGGCAGCCGCATGATCGCCGCAGCCCATCGGCTCGACAATCACGATTCGATCCTCAACGCCTTGCCCCACCCGGTGGTGAGCATTGCTGCCAGCGGCATGATCGTCGACGGCAACGCGGCAGCCGAGGCCTTCTTCCAGGCCTCGATCGCGGTCCTGCGCCGCCACATGCTGAGGGAACTCGTGCCCTTCGGCAGCCCGTCTGCTGGCGCTGGTGGATCAGGTGCGCGAGCGCCATGCGCCGGTGAATGAATACAAGGTCGACCTCGGCACGCCCCGCAACGGCCATGAGCGGATCGTCGACATTTACGTCGCCCCGCTCGCCGAGCGCCCCGGCGATGTCGTGGTGATGCTCCAGGAGCGCACGATCGCCGACAAGATGGATCGCCAGCTGACCCATCGCGGCGCTGCGCGGTCGGTGACGGCCCTGGCCGCCATGCTGGCACACGAGATCAAGAACCCGCTCTCCGGCATCCGCGGCGCCGCGCAGCTGCTGGAAACATCCGTCGACGATCAGGACCGGACCCTGACGCGGCTGATCTGCGACGAGGCCGACCGGATCGTGAAGCTGGTCGACCGCATGGAGGTCTTCTCCGACGAACGGCCGGTGGAACGCGAGCCCGTCAACATCCACGTCGTGCTCGAGCATGTGAAGAAGCTGTCGCAGTCCGGCTTCGCGCGGCATATCCGCTTCGTCGAGGAGTACGATCCGTCGCTGCCGCCGGTGTTCGGCAACCGCGACCAGCTCATCCAGGTCTTTCTCAACCTGGTGAAGAACGCTGCCGAGGCGATCGGCGAGCAGGCGACCGATGGCGAGATCCTGCTCTCGACCGCTTTCAGACCTGGCGTGCGCCTGACCATGCCCGGCTCCTCCAGCCGGGTCGGGCTTCCGCTCGAGGTCTGCGTCCGCGACAACGGCCCCGGCGTGCCCGACGACCTCGTGCCCCACCTCTTCGATCCCTTCGTGACGACCAAGAGTTCCGGGACCGGGCTCGGGCTTGCCCTGGTCGCCAAGATCGTCGGGGACCACGGCGGCATCGTCGAGTGCGACAGCCAGCCCCGCAAGACCGTTTTCCGAATCCTTCTGCCCATGGCCCGCGCGTCGCAGACCGACGCGAACGGCCGCAAACCGCTCTGACGAGGTCTCCCATGCCGACAGGAACGATCCTTGTCGCCGACGACGACGCCGCAATCCGCACGGTGCTCAACCAGGCCCTGTCGCGCGCCGGCTACGACGTCAGGCTGACCGGCAATGCCACGACGCTGTGGCGCTGGGTCTCGCAGGGCGACGGCGATCTCGTCATCACCGACGTGGTGATGCCCGACGAGAATGCCTTCGACCTGCTGCCGCGCATGAAGAAGCTGCAGGCCCGACCTGCCGGTGGTCGTGATGAGCGCGCAGAACACCTTCATGACGGCCATCAAGGCCTCCGAGCGCGGCGCCTACGACTACCTTCCGAAGCCCTTCGACCTGAAGGAGCTCGATCGCCATCGTCGGCCGCGCCCTGGCCGAACCCAAGGGCAAGCCGGGCAAGGCCCCGCCCATCGACACCGACACCATGCCGCTGGTTGGTCGTTCCGCGGCCATGCAGGACATCTATCGCGTGCTGGCGCGGCTGATGCAGACCGATCTCACGGTCATGATCGTGGGCGAGAGCGGCACCGGCAAGGAACTGGTGGCGCGGGCGCTTCACGACTACGGCAAGCGTCGCAACGGCCCCTTCGTCGCCATCAACATGGCGGCCATCCCGCGCGACCTCATCGAGAGCGAGCTCTTCGGTCACGAGAAGGGCGCCTTCACCGGCGCCCAGTCGCGCAATCCCGGCCGGTTCGAGCAGGCCGAGGGCGGCACGCTGTTCCTCGACGAGATCGGCGACATGCCGATGGAGGCGCAGACGAGGCTGCTGCGCGTGCTCCAGCAGGGCGAGTATACGACCGTCGGCGGCCGTACGCCGATCAAGGCCGATGTCCGCATCGTCGCGGCCACCAACAAGGATCTGCGCCAGTTGATCCAGCAGGGCCTGTTCCGCGAGGACCTGTTCTTCCGCCTCAACGTAGTGCCGCTGCGGCTGCCGCCGCTGCGCGAGCGCAGCGACGACGTTCCGGACCTTGTCCGCCATTTCTTCGCCCTGGCGGAGCGGGAGGGCCTGCCGGCCAAGCAGATCGATGCGGCCGCCATGGAGAAGCTCAAGCGCTATCGCTGGCCGGGCAACATTCGCGAGCTGGAGAACCTCATCCGCCGGCTCGCCGCGCTCTATCCGCAGGAGTTCATCACCGGGCCGATCATCGACAACGAGCTGTCGACGCCAGAGCCCACCCTGACCCGCGAGGAACCGCGCGAGGACGACACGCTCATGGCCTCGGTCGAGCGGCACATGGGCACCTACTTCAAGGGCTATGGCGACGAGCTGCCACCCCCCGGGCTCTATCACCGGGTGTTGAAGGAGGTGGAGATTCCGCTGATCTCGGCGGCCCTGGCGGCGACCCGTGGCAACCAGATCAAGGCGGCCGACCTTCTCGGCGTGAACCGCAATACCCTCCGGAAGAAAGTTCGCGACCTCGACATCCAGGTCATCCGCACCTCGCGCTGACACGCCGTCCGGCTCCGGAGCCGCTTCGGGGGCCTATCACGCGAGTGTGTGCGGGGTCGGTGGGCTCGGCGTGACTTTTCTGTCACAGTTGTTGTATTCACGTCACCTGATTCCCGATGACGGCCGAGCGGATCTGGCTCCCGCCAGCTTTCCGCCGAACTGTCCGGAGATACCGGTCGGATGACTGCAACGACGCCCGCCGCCACGAGCCTGCCTGCCGCTGACGGTGCCGATTTCATGCCGCGCCTGCGGTCGCGCCGCGCCGGCCCGATCATGGTCGGCGTCGCCCTGTTCTTCGGCTTGATCACCTTCCTCCTGGTCACCGGTCTGCTGCCCATCGCCGCGACCCACGAGGTCGTGCTGACGGTTCTCGTCGTCGATGCCGTGCTGGTCATTGCGCTCATTGTCCTCATCGTGCGCGAGATCCTCATCCTGAGGCGCGCGAGGCGGGCAGGGCAGGCGGCCTCACGCCTGCACGAGCGCGTGGTCCGCCTGTTCGCGATCGTCGCCTCGGTTCCCGTGGCCGTCATCGCCGTCGCAGCCTCGGTGACGCTCGACCGGGGGCTCGAAAGCATCTTCTCGGGCACGGTGCGACAGTCGATCGAGGCATCGGCCAACCTCGCCAACGCCTATCTCAACGAGCAGGTGACGGTTGTCCGCGCCGAGGCGGCAGCGCTCGTCCAGGACATCGAGCGGGTTCGTTCGCTCAACCAGGCCGAGGTCAATTTCGGCCGCTTCCTCACCGCGCAGGCCATGGTGCGGGGACTCACCGTCGTTCGGCTGATGAAGCTCGACGGCACCCTCGTCGAACGCGCCGACCTGCCGATGCAGGGCGATTTCAGCGTGCCCGCCGCCATCCTGGAGGAGGTCGGCAAGACTGACGACATCATCGCCAATGTCACCTCCCGGGAGGACCGCGACTTCATCGAGGCGATCCTCAAGGTGAAGCGCGGGGGCGACGAGGCCCTCTATGTCGTCCGTCAGATCAGCCCGCAGATTGCCCAGCATCTGCGGTCGACGCAGGTCGGACTGTTCGAATACCAGGAGCTGCAGTCACGCCGGCTCGGCCTGCAGATCGCCTTCGCCCTGATGTTCGCGCTGATCGCCTTCCTGGTGACGCTCTCCGCCGTCTATCTCGGCCTCAGCTTCGCAAACCGCCTCGTGCAGCCGATCCGTCGCCTCATCGGCGCGGCGGATCAGGTGGCCGCGGGCGACCTGCAGGTCGAGGTCCACATCCGCAAGTCGGAAGGCGATCTCGCCAATCTCGGCGACACCTTCAACAAGATGACATCAGAACTGCGCCAGCAGCGCGAGGATCTCATCAATGCGCGCGACCAGATCGACAGCCGCCGGCGCTTCACCGAGGCCGTTCTGGCCGGCGTGACGGCCGGTGTCATCGGCCTCGACGAGGCGGGCCGCGTGACGCTCCTGAACCGCTTCGCGGTCGATATTCTCGGCATCGCCGAATCCGAACTCATGGGTGCCGTTCTGGTCGAGGCGATCCCGGAGTTCGCCGAGCTCGTTTCAGGCTCCGCACGTGGCGTGCCGATCAACCAGGGGCAGGTGATGCTGGTCCGCGGCGGGCGCGAGCGCACGCTGGTCGTCCGCGTCGCTCTCGAGGCCGATGAGGACGGCGCCCATGGCGCGGTCGTCACCATCGACGACGTCACCGACCTTGTGGTGGCGCAGCGGACTTCTGCCTGGGCGGACATCGCGCGGCGCATCGCCCATGAGATCAAGAATCCGCTGACGCCGATCCAGCTCTCGGCGGAACGGCTGAAGCGCCGCTATGGCAGGGTCATCACCGAGGACCGCGAGGTGTTCGACCAGTGCACGGACACCATCATCCGTCAGGTCGGCGACATCGGGCGGATGGTCGACGAGTTCTCCTCCTTCGCCCGCATGCCCAAGCCCGTCTTCGAGACCGAGGATGTCGCCGATACGGTGCGGCAGGCGGTTTTCATGATGCGCATCGGCTATCCGGAGATCGACATCGTCGACGAGATCCCCGAGGGGCGGCACCAGGCCTCCTTCGACCGCCGACTGATCAGTCAGGCGCTGACCAACATCATCAAGAACGCCACCGAGGCCATCGCGGCCGTTCCCGAGGCCGAGCGCGGCAAGGGCCGCATTCTCGTCCGCCTGAATGCCGCCGCGCCCTTCTATTCAGTCGATGTCATCGACAACGGCATCGGTCTGCCCAAAGAAAACCGTCATCGCCTGCTTGAGCCTTACGTTACGACACGTGAGAAGGGCACCGGATTGGGACTGGCGATCGTCGGCAAGATTCTCGAGGAGCATGGCGGAGGCCTCGGCCTTTACGATGCGCCGGCGGACGACGAGGGCCATCAGCGGGGAGCCCATTTCCGGCTGAGTTTCAAGGATCAGCAGCTCGCGGCGGCGTCCGCGGCTGCCGAATGAGCAAGAACGGATGACCACGCATGGCTGGTGACATTCTCGTTGTCGACGACGAGGCGGATATCCGGGACATCGTCGCCGGCATTCTCGACGACGAGGGCTATCGCACACGGACGGCCCGCAACGCCGACGAGGCGCTGACGGCCATCGAGGTGCGTCGGCCCAACCTGGTCTTCCTCGACATCTGGATGCAGGGAAGCCGCCTGGACGGCCTGCAGCTGCTCGACGTCATGAAGGAGCGCCATCCGGACGTTCCGGTGGTGATGATCTCCGGCCACGGCAACATCGAGACCGCCGTCTCCGCCATCAAGCGGGGCGCCTACGACTACATCGAGAAGCCGTTCAAGGCGGACCGGCTGGTGCTGGTCGCCGAGAGGGCGATCGAGACCTCCCGGTTGCGGCGTGAGGTGAAGGAGTTGCGCCAGATGTCCGGTCAGGCCGCCGGACTGGTCGGCCGATCCTCCGCCATGAACCAGCTGAGGCAGACGATCGAGCGCGTCGCGCCGACCAACAGCCGGATCATGATCTTCGGCGCCTCGGGCTCGGGCAAGGAACTGACGGCGCGGACCATCCATGGCGCTTCGGCGCGGGCGAACGGTCCCTTCGTGGTCATCAATGCCGCGGCCATCACGCCCGAGCGGATGGAGATCGAGCTGTTCGGATCGGAGGCGGACGGTGCCCAGGGCCGCAAGGTCGGCGCGCTCGAGGAGGCCCACGGCGGCACGCTGTTCATCGAGGAGGTCGCGGAGATGCCGCGCGAGACCCAGAACCGCATCCTGCGTGTCCTGGTCGAGCAGAGCTTCCAGCGTGTCGGCGGCGGCGCCAAGGTGCAGGTCGACGTCCGCATCATCTCCGCCACGGCGCGCGACATCCAGAGCGACATCGCCGAGGGCCGATTCCGCGAGGACCTTTTCCATCGCCTCGCCGTCGTGCCGGTCCGGGTGCCGTCCCTCGCCGAACGCCGTGAGGACATTCCCGACCTCGTCGAGCATTTCGTCG
This sequence comes from Phreatobacter sp., assembly GCA_965284145.1. Lineage (GTDB taxonomy): Bacteria > Pseudomonadota > Alphaproteobacteria > Rhizobiales > Phreatobacteraceae > Phreatobacter. Next base: position 817,151 of record CBDIRH010000002.1, on the reverse strand, counting down.
AGCATCTCGCCACGGTTTCCGGTCTGCCGCGCCGGCAGATCGGCGATGACGCGATGGCCGTGCTGCAGTCGCACGACTGGCCGGGCAACCTGCGCCAGCTCCGCAACAACATCGAGCGGGTGCTGATCCTCGCGGGTGGCGACCCCGATGCCGTGGTGACGGTCTCCATGCTACCGCCCGACGTCGGTTCCGCGGCGCCGTCTATGCCGACCGGGCAGGGGGGCGAACACCTCATGGCCTTGCCGTTGCGCGAGGCCCGCGAGGCCTTCGAACGGGAGTATCTGGCCGCCCAGATCAACCGCTTCGGCGGCAACATCTCGCGCACCGCCGAGTTCATCGGCATGGAGCGCTCGGCCCTGCACCGCAAGCTCAAGGCGCTTTCGGTCGAGTGATCCGCGATTCCGGCAGGGCCGCCTTGCGCGGCCTTTCCGTCCGCCCGGTTTCGTCCCGCCGCTGAAGCGTGGCAGATTGCGATGAGTCTGCCCCCGGGGAGCCCTTGGCTGCCCCCGTTGGGCCATGATCCCAGGAGAGCTTCAGGATGTCCCGCGTCGCCTATGTCAACGGTAGCTACGTCCCGCACGGCGAGGCGGCCGTCCATATCGAGGATCGCGGCTACCAGTTCGCCGACGGTGTCTACGAAGTCTGCGAGGTCCGCGGCGGTCGTCTGGTCGACGAAACCCGCCACATGGACCGGCTGGAGCGCTCGCTCGGCGAATTGCGCATCGCCATGCCGATGGCGCGGCGCCCGCTCGGCATGGTGCTCCGCGAGACGGTGCGGCGGAACCGCGTGCGCGACGGTCTCGTCTACCTGCAGGTCACGCGCGGCGTCGCCCGCCGTGACCACGCCTTCCCGAAGCCGGGCACGCCGCCGGCGCTGGTGGTGACCGCAAAGAATATCGACCCCGCCAAGGGCGAGGCCAACGCCACCAAGGGCGTCAAGGTCATCTCCATGACGGACAATCGGTGGGAGCGCGTCGACATCAAGTCGGTCGGCCTTCTGCCGAACTGCCTCGCCAAGCAGGCGGCCCGCGAGGCCGGAGCCTACGAGGCCTGGCTGGTGGACGAGGAGGGTTTCGTCACGGAGGGATCCTCGACGAATGCCTGGATCGTGACGCGCGACGGCGTTCTGGTGACCCGTTTCGCCGACAACGGCATTCTCAAGGGGATCACCCGCACGACGCTGTTCGACCTCTGCAAGCGGGAAGGCGTCCGCATCGAGGAGCGCAAGTTCACGATCGAGGAGGCGCAGAACGCCCGCGAAGCCTTTCTCTCGTCGGCGACCACGATCGTCATGCCGATCGTCGAGATCGACGGCCGTCCGGTCGGCAACGGCGCTCCGGGATCGATCGCCACGGGGCTGCGCGCCAAGTTCCACGAGGTTGCCGAGATCGCATGAGAGCCCCGCGCTTCACACGAGGCTGTGACGATCTGGGCGCTTGTGCGCTGCGGTATGATCGGCGTTTAATGGCGCGCCAAGAACAAGCCCGACCGGTGCCAGCCGGTCCATAAACCTTCGCGGTGTCTTTCAGGCCGCGGCAACAACGGAAAAAGACAATGGCGGAACGAGCACAGAACCTCCAGGACACCTTCCTCAATCACGTCCGCAAGCAGAAGATTCCGCTCACGATCTTCCTTGTGAACGGCGTCAAGCTGCAGGGCGTCGTCACCTGGTTTGACAATTTCTGCGTCCTGCTTCGTCGCGACGGGCACTCGCAATTGGTCTATAAGCACGCCATATCGACGATCATGCCCGGCGCACCGGTCCAGCTGTTCGAACCGCAGGACGGAGACGACAAGGGCTGATCTGAACCCAGAGGCCCTTTTTGGACATTCGCCGTCCCGACATCGTCAGCACCACCCATCATGACGGCGGCGACGAGCCGCGCGGGGAACCGACGCGCGTCGTCGTCGTGGTACCGGTCGTCACGCGGCGAGGCGAGGGGGCCGATGCGCCCTCGAGGACGGTGGATGCGAAGCGCGAGGAGGCCGTCGGGCTTGCCGCAGCCATCGATCTCGAGGTGATGCAGGCGGTCACGGTCACCCTCAATCAGCCCCGCCCGGCCACACTCATCGGCAAGGGCAAGGTCGAGGAGATCGCCGGCCTCGTGACCGCGCACGATGCCGGCCTCGTCTTTGTCGACGCGTCGCTGTCGCCGGTGCAGCAGCGCAACCTCGAGAAGGCCTGGAAGGCCAAGGTCGTCGATCGTACCGGCCTTATCCTCGAAATCTTCGGCCGCCGCGCCTCCACCAAGGAAGGCACGCTGCAGGTGGAACTCGCCCATCTCAGCTACCAGAAGAGCCGTCTGGTGCGGTCGTGGACCCACCTCGAACGCCAGCGCGGCGGTTTCGGCTTTCTCGGCGGTCCCGGCGAAACGCAGATCGAGGCCGACCGGCGGATGATCCAGGAGCGGATCACGCGGATCGAGCGTGAGCTGGAGCAGGTGACCCGGACCCGCCGCCTGCACCGCGAGAGCCGGCGGCGCGTGCCCTATCCGATCATCGCTCTCGTCGGCTACACCAACGCCGGCAAGTCGACGCTGTTCAACGCCCTGACGACGGGCGGCGTACTCGCGCAGGACCTGCTCTTTGCGACGCTCGACCCGACCCTCAGGCAGATGCGGCTGCCCCGGGGCACGAAGGCGATCCTTTCCGACACCGTCGGCTTCATCTCCGACCTGCCGACCATGCTGGTTGCCGCCTTCCGGGCGACGCTGGAGGAGGTCATCGAGGCGGACGTCATCCTGCACGTGCGCGACGTCAGCCACGGCGATACAGAGGCCCAGGCGGCCGATGTTGCCGCCATCCTCGCCGATCTCGGCATCGACCCGGTGAGCCGGACGATCATAGAGGTCTGGAACAAGGTCGATCTTCTCGATGAGCCGGCGCGCGAGGCCGCGCGCAACCGTGCAGCGCGCCACGACGAGGCGCACCGCCCCTACTTCGTCTCCGCGGTGACGGGCGAGGGGCTCCCCGATCTCCTTGGCGCCATCGAGGATCGTCTGCGGGCGGAACATGAGCGCCTGACCGTCACGGTGCCGGCGGCCGATGGCGGTACGTTGCACTGGATCCATGAGAATGCCGAGGTCGAGGGACGCGAAGCGCTGGAGAGCGGCGATACGCGCGTGACCTTGCGGATTGCGCCGGCGAAGCGGGATCAGCTCGAGCGGCGGCTGGCGAACGTCGGGTAGGGCCTTCAGACCCTGTCCGCGCGCTCCTTGCGCTTGGCCTCGTTCCAGAGCGCATCCATCTCCTCGAGCGAGGCCCCGGCCGGTTCTCGGCCCTCCAGCGCCAGCGCCGCCTCGATGGCGGCGAAGCGACGCTCGAACTTGGCGTTCGTGCCACGCAGCGCATCCTCGGGGTCGACGTCGAGGTGGCGTGCGAGGTTGACGGCGGCGAACAGCAGGTCGCCGACCTCACCGGCCACCTCGGATTGCGGCGCGCCGCTTCTTCTCGCCTCGGTGATTTCTCCTGCTTCCTCGACGATCTTGGCGAGGACCGCATCCACATCGTTCCAGTCGAAACCGACCTTGCCGGCCTTGGTCTGGAGCTTCAGGGCGCGTGTCAGCGCGGGAAGGGCGGTCGGTACGCCTGCCAGCACGCCACCCGTGGCCTCGGCGGGCAACCCCAACCTCTGCCGTTCCGCGGCCCGCGCGGCCTTCTCCTCAGCCTTGATCCTGTCCCAGAGGCCCTTCACCGCCTCCGGACTCATCTGGCGGTCACCGCCAAAGACATGTGGGTGCCGGCGGATGAGTTTTCCGGTGATGGCGCGGACGACGTCCGGAAAGGCGAAGATGCCTTGCTCCTCGGCCATGCGGGCGTGGAACACGACCTGGAGCAACAGGTCGCCGAGTTCGTCCTTCAGGTCGGCCAGGTCACCGCGCTCGATGGCGTCGGCCACTTCATAGGCTTCCTCGATCGTGAAAGGCGCGATCGTCGCGAAGCTCTGTTCGAGATCCCATGGGCAGCCGCGCCCGGGCGTGCGGAGCCATGCCATGATCTCGACGAGCTCGTGGATGTCGTCGGAGGGCGTCGGAATCCCGGGATCGGTCATGGCTCAGTGTGAGGGGGGTGCGGCTTCGAATGGCAAGCTCCATGCGGCGCCGTCCACAGGATGCGGCTGCGAAGAGGAGTAACGAGACCTCGATCCCTGATTCGCATAAGACATATTATGGAACTTACATCGCCGCCCATTTATGAGGCTGCAGACTTACGGGACGTCCAGCACCAGGCCATCATGGGCCGGAATGACGCCCTTCGGCAGTCGCGCGGCGATCGTCTTGTAGTCGAGATCGGAATGAAGGTTGGTCAGAACGGCGCGCTTCGGCCGAAACCTGTCGATCAGTTCCAGTGCCTCATCCACCGACAGGTGCGTCGGATGCCGCGTGTACCGGAGAGCGTCCAGCATGAGGATCGTCGCCGTCTCAAAATGTCTTTCCGATGTTGCGGGAAGCTGACTGATATCAGGGCAATATATCACATCGTTGAACCGGAATGCGAAAGCGCGATAGCTGCTGCCGTGGACGACCGGAACCGGCATGACGGCCAGCGTTCCGCCGGGGCCCTGGATGGTTATGGCCTCATGCGCCGCGAAAATGTGCATGTCGACGATCGGCGGGTAGTCGCTGCCGGGCGGCGATGCAAAGCAGTAGCCGAAGCGCTCGCGCAGCGTGCTGGCCGTGATCTCGTCGGCGTGGACAGCGATGCGCCTGCGCATGGTCAGCACCAGCGGCCGGAGATCGTCGATGCCATGGGTATGGTCGGCATGGTCGTGGGTGTAGAGCACCGCGTCGAGGCGCGTGACACCGGCGTCGAGCAACTGTTCGCGGACATCCGGGCCGGTGTCGACGAGAACCGTTGTGACGCCCTCGGAACCGGTCTGTTCGACCAGGATCGAGCACCGCCGGCGCCTGTTCCGCGGCTCGCCCGGGTCGCAGGCACCCCAGCCCTGGCCTACCCGCGGCACACCGCCCGACGAGCCGCAGCCGAGGATGGTGACCTTCAGCGCCATGACGCGGCTCAGGCCGACAGGCGCTGGCCGGGATCGGCCTTCGAGAACAGGTGGTAGAAATTGGCCGTCGTCTGGCGGGCCATCTCCTCGGCGGCGACGCCGCGCGCCTCGGCGATCACCCGACCGGTCTCCACCGCGTAGGACGGCTCGTTGGTCTTGCCGCGGAATTTGCACGGGCGCGAGATAGGGCGCGTCGGTCTCGACCAGGATGCGGATCGGCGGAATGTCGGCGAGCGTGGTCGCGCAGGGCTTGGCCGCGCTCTTGTAGGTCGACAATCCCCGAGAACGAGACGTAGAGGCCGAGTTCGACGCCCTGTCAGCGCCAGCTCCCGCGCGCCCGACTGAAGCAGTGGAGAACGGCCTGTGAAGGCCCCCTTCCCCATTTCCTCGGTCAGGATGCGCCGCGACCTTGTCGTCGGCCTCGCGCGCATGGATCACCAGCGGCAGCCCGGTAGGCGCGCGCCGCGGCGATATGGGTGCGGAAGCCCTGTTCCTGCGCCTCGCGCGGCGACTTGTCGTAGAACCAGTCGAGACCGGCTTCTCCGATGGCGATGACCTTGGGATGAGCCGACAGGGCCACGAGGTCATCGGCCGTGACGTCGAGTTCCTCGTGGGCATTGTGCGGATGGGTGCCGACCGAGCACCAGATGCCGTCATGGGCCTCGGCGATGGCGCGGATGCCGTCGAAGCGGCGAACCCGGGTCGAGATCGTCACCGCGGACTGGAGCCCGGCTGCAACCGCCCGGGCGATCAGCCCGCCACGGTCAGCGGCGAGCTCCGGGAAGTCCAGATGGCAATGGCTGTCGACCCACATCAGGCCGCGGCCTCTGCCGGCTCGACATAGCGCGGGAAGATACCGACCGGCGACGGCAGCGCGATGCCGGGTGTCAGGCGCGTCGAAAGAGCCGCAAAGTCGCGGGCATCCTCAGGAACAGCCAGGAGGTCAAGCAGCTTAGGCGCTCCCAGCGGAATTGCGGGCGCCGCCAGGATCGCCGCCTGGCGGATGACCTCGGCCGTGCACGCAGAGCACCGTCTCCATGCCGCGCCGGATCGGTCTTGCGCGAGCGCCCAGGGCGCCTGCGCCGCAAAATAGCGGTTCGCCTCGCCGATCGACGGCCCAGACCGCGCTCCAGCGCAGCGGTGGAAGGTCTGCTCGTCGATCCCATCGCCTCGCGCGACAGCGCCAGCATGCCGTCGGCCATGAGCGAGCGATGGCCTCGTCCTCGGCGGTGAAGGCGCCCGGCGTCGGCAACACGCCGTCGCAGTTCTTGGCGATCATCGAGAGCGAGCGCTGGGCAAGGTTGCCGAGGTCGTTGGCGAGATCGGCATTCGTCCGCGCCACGATGGCCTCGTGCGAATAGGAGCCGTCATTGCCGAAGGCGACCTCGCGCAGCAGGAAGTAGCGCACTGGCGTCGACGCCATAGGCCTCGGCCATGACGAAGGGATCGACGACATTGCCGAGCGACTTCGACATCTTCTCGCCGCTGGTTGAACAGGAAGCCGTGGCCATAGACGCGCTTCGGCAGCGGCAGACCCGCCGACATCAGGAAGGCCGGCCAGTAGACGGCATGGAAGCGGACGATGTCCTTGCCGATGACGTGGAGGTCCGCCGGCCAGTAGGCCCATTTCGGATCGGTCTCGTCCGGGAAACCGGCGCCGGTGATGTAGTTGGTCAGGGCGTCGACCCAGACATACATCACATGGCCGTCGGCGCCCGGCACCGGGACGCCCCAGTCGAATGTGGTGCGCGACACGGAGAGGTCGGTCAGGCCGCCCTTCACGAAGCTGATGACCTCGTTGAAGCGGGTGTCGGGGCCGACGAAGTCGGGGTGGGCCTCGTAGTGCGCCAGAAGGCGGTCCTGATACCTGGACAGGCGGAAGAAATAGGTCTCCTCCTTGGTCCACTCCACCGGCGTGCCCTGCCCGCCGACGCGCACGCCGTCCGGGCCGACCGAGGTCTCGTCCTCGTTGTAGAAGGCCTCGTCGCGGACCGAATACCAGCCTTCGTAGCCGCCGAGATAGATGTCGCCGGCCGCGACCATGCGATCCCAGATCGCCTGGCTCGACGTGTAGTGGCGCGGCTCCGTGGTGCGGATGAAGTCGTCGTTGGAAATGGCGAGCGCCGTCGTCATGGCGCGGAACCGGTCGGCGTTGCGGTCGGCGAGCGCGCGCACGGGCAGGCCCTCGCGCTCGGCCGTCTGGACCATCTTCAGACCATGCTCGTCGGTGCCGGTCAGAAAGAAGACGTCACGCCCGTCCGCCCGCATGAACCGGGCGATCGCATCGGTGGCGATCACCTCGTAGGCGTGGCCGATGTGCGGTGCGCCGTTCGGATAGGAAATGGCGGTCGTGACGTAGAAGCGGGGCTTCGACATGGGGCGTTTCGAGCGGGTTCGGGGTCAGGCGCGCCGCCGGCCGGCCTCGGCGAGCCAGCCGAAAACCTGGAAAACGAAGGGCTTGCGTTCGAGGTTGAACGTGCGCACCTGCGCCGCGGTAGCCTCGACCTTCTCCCATACCTCGGCATGGGGTGCAAGGCTGGCCGCCCCGCTGGCCGCGCCTGCCGTTACCTGGGCGTGAAGGTGGTCGAGCACCATGCGGACGAAGAGCTCGAAGAGGGCGTCGTCGCGGCGGGCAAGCTTGTCGCCGATGGCATGGACGCCGAGCGGCGCCGGGTTTGGAAGGGCGTCCAGGAGCCGCCGGAGATCGGCTGCAAAGCCATCCTGGCCGCCCTCCGCGAGCTCCAGCGCGCGTCTCAGGCTGCCGTCGGCATGGGAGGCGATACGGGCGGCGTCCTCGGCCGGCAGGCGGATGGTCTCGAAGGTCCCGAGGCCCGCGGCGACTTCGTCCGGCGCAAGGGGCTTCAGCTGCAGGACCCGGCAGCGCGAGCGGATCGTCGGCAGGAGGCGGCCCGGCAGATGCGCGACGATGAGGAAGAGCGAGCGCGGCGGTGGCTCCTCCAGAAGCTTCAGAAGGGCATTGGCGCTCGAGCGGTTGAGGTCGTCCGCAGCATCGACGATGCAGATGCGCCAGCCCCCCTCGCCCGCCGTCGATCCGAAGAACCGGACGATCTCGCGCATGGCGCTGACCGAGATGTCCTGGGGGATCTTGTCCTTGCCAGCCTCCGCGATGCGCCGCAGCGCCAGCAGGTCCGGATGCGAGCCGGCGACGACCCGCCGCGCCGCGGGATGGTCCTCCGGCACCGCGAGGCTCGTCACATCCGGCGGAATGCGCGCAGGGATGGGGTTCGCCAGTACGAAGCGGGCGAAGCGATAGGCGAGCGTCGCCTTGCCGATCCCCTCCGGTCCGCCGATGAGCCAGGCATGGTGCATGCGCGGCCCGCGATAGGCTTCGAGCAGCTGGCTCTCCGCCTCGCCGTGGCCGATCAGCACCTGCCGCTCGCGCGGATGGGGCGCACCCTCGAGGCGATCGGCGGCATTCTCCTCGATCATGGCGCGACGAGCCTGACACCGAGCCCGAAATGCTCGACCACAACGTTGCGGATGGCATCGGCGACCACGTCGGCGTCGGCGCTCGCGTCGATCAGCTTGCAGCGCTCCGGTTCGGATCGCACGAGCGACCTGAAGCCCTGGCGAAGCTTGTTGTGGAAGGCGAGGCCCTCCTTCTCGAAGCGATCCGCGGTGCCTCCCCGGCTCGCGACGCGGGCCATGCCGACCTTCGCCGGCAGGTCGAGGATCAGTGTCAAATCCGGCCCGTCCGGGCCCACCGTGACCCGTTCCAGCGCCATGACGAAGTCGAGCGACACCTTGCCGGCGTGACCCTGGTAGACCCGCGTCGAATCCGCGAAGCGGTCACAGATGACCCAGGCGCCGCGGGCGAGCGCCGGCAGGATTGTCGTCGTCAGATGGTCGCGCCGTGCCGCCGCGAAGAGCATGGTCTCCGCCTCAGGGCCGAAGGGCTCGGCGCCTCCCGACAGCAGGACATGGCGGAGGATTTCCGCTCCCGGCGATCCCCCCGGTTCGCGCGTCAGCACCACCTCGAAGCCGCGCTGTTCGAGAAAGGCCGCGAGGCGGCGCGCCTGCGTCGATTTTCCGGCCCCCTCGCCGCCTTCCAGCGTGATGAAGCGGCCGCGGGCCGTCTGCGGTTCCGTCACGGCCTGGCGGTCCCGGAGCGAATCCACCCGGTCGAGAGTTCCCATGCTCCCTGCATGGCCCGCTGGGTCAGCGTCCCGGCGGCGACATCCGCCGCCGCAAAGACCGGAACCTCGAGCGCCAGTTGTGAGCCCCGCATGATGCGGAGCTTGCCGACCTCCGTGCCCTGCCGAACGGGAGCGCGCACCGGTCCCCGGTAAACGATCTGTGCAGTGACGCGGTCGGACTGGCCACGCGGCAGCAGCAGCCGCACGAGCTTGCCGGCCGTCACCGGCACGCTGCCCTGGGCGCCGCCATAGACGGAGACATCGCCGACGGTTTCGTTCTCCTGAAAGAGGTCGCGCAGCTCGAACGAGCGGAAACCCCAGTCGAGCAGCTTGCGCGCCTCGTTGGAGCGCTCCTGCAGCGAACGGGCTCCCATCACCACGACAATGAGGCGCTGGCCGTTCTGCACCGCCGAGCCCGCGAGATTGAAGCCGGCTTCCTCGATGTAGCCGGTCTTCAGGCCATCGGCGCCGGTGTAGGTCCCGAGCAATGGATTGCGGTTCTGCTGGCGGATGCCACCCCAGATGAACTCGCGTTCGGCATAGATGGCATACTGCTCCGGGAAGGAGCGGATGATGTGGTCGGACAGCCGGGCGATCTCCCGCGCGGTGGTTTTCTGTTCCGGATCCGGCAGGCCGGTGGCGTTGCGCCAGACGGAGCGCGTCAGGCCGAGAGCCCGGGATCGCTCGTTCATCACCGGCACGAAATTGGCCTCGGTGCCCGAGATGGCCTCCGCCAGCGCGATGGAGGCGTCGTTGCCGGACTGGATGATGGCACCGCGGAGCAGGTCCTGCACCTTCACGCGGGAATTGACGGCGGCATACATGGAGGACGTGCGCGAGGGAGCGCCGCCGCGTCGCCACGCATCCTGGCTGATGACGATTTCCTGGTCAGGTTGCAGCCGGCCCTGGCGCATCTCCTCGAAAATGACGGCCATGGTCATCAGCTTGGCGAGGCTTGCCGGCGCCTGCAGTTCGTCGGCCGCCTTCTCGAACAGCACGGACTGCGTGCCGACATCGATGAGAATCGCGTTGCGGACGGTGGTCTGGAAATTGTCCTGGGCGCGCACCGCGTCCGAGGCGGCGAGAATGCCCGACGCGAGGAGCACGCCCGACAAGGCCCTCCGGCAGATTCGCAATGCGTCCACGGCACGCCTCCCCCCTCCATGGATGGGACGGCGGAGGCGCGAAATCAAGGTCGATCAGTAGAGCGCGCCGAAACCCAGCGCCGCGCGCACGGGAGCCCCGCCCGGCATCGCCTGGATGGCGGGCGCAGGCCTTGCAGGGGGCGCGAAGGCGGTGGCGGCGGGAATCGCGACCGGCCGCGACGAGGCCGTGGCGAGGACCGGAGCCGAAGCCGGCGCAGCCTGCGGTGCGGGAGTGGCGACCACCGTGACGGTCGAGGCGACCTGGGCAGGTCCTGCGGTACGCGCCACCACGGTGGTGGCAGGCGGGGCGCTGTCGCGCATGCCGGGCCGGGCCATCGGCAGGGGTGCCGACGCCATGGTGACGGGCGAGGCTGCGACCTGCGGCTGAGTCGTCGCCGCGACGGCGGGAGCGGGATCGGGCTGGCGCATGTCAGGGCTCGGGGTGTCCTGCCGGAAGAACCCGAAGGCCGGCGCCGGAGCAGGTTCGGAGGATGCGGACGCGAGCACCGGCTGAGCCGGAACGGCCGCCACCGGCGGCTGTGCCTGGCGCGGCCCCGGATCAGGCACGGTCTGCGGGGCGGCCGAGGCGATCATGGTCGGCGTGACCTGGTTCGGGCGCGGCGCCGGCGAGCCGTCGGTGCGAAGGGTCGCGAGCAACTGGCGATCGTCAGAGCCCTCGAGCGGCGCGCGGCCGACATATTCGACGCGCACGCGCGCCAGGCCCTGGCCGCGGAAGTTCAGCATGTTGGAGGCACGGTGGGACAGGTCGATGACCCGGTTGCCGTGGAACGGTCCGCGATCGTTGACGCGAACGATCAGCGAGTGGCCGTTGCTGAGGTTGGTCACGCGCGCATAGCTCGGCATCGGCATGGTGCGATGGGCCGCCGACAGCGTGTGCATGTCGTAGACCTCGCCATTGGCGGTCAGGCGGCCATGGAACTGGCGGCCGTACCAGGAGGCGATGCCCGTCTCGGTATGACCCTCGCGCTTCTCGAAGGGCGTGTAGCGGCGCCCGGCGACGGTGTAGGGCCGGCCGACGCGATAGACGCCGCCGCCGCGCGGCACGGGACGCCCCTCCTCCACCACCCGCGGGCTGGAGCTGACGCCATAACGTGAATTGAAGCGGTCGACGGAGGGCGATCCCTGCGCCACCCGGTCCTGCGAGGCGCAACCGCCAAGGGCCAGGCCGACGCCGCACAGCGCCGTGCAAAGCAGCAGCTTCGCCACGGACCGCGTCGGGGACACGGCAACAGGCGATCCGCCACTCGTCGCTGGTAGGGTCAAGCCGATCGCTCCATGCCGCATGTCCGCGGGGCCTGTCGGGCACCGCACACCGCCGGTTGTCATACCCGACGTTAATGAAGGGTTCCAGTGTCGGGTGAAATGAGACGAATTCGTGGCGCCGCCCGCGTGCTGCCCCGGGATGGTGTAGGCGCCCTTAACCTTCCGGCAGGCGGACAAGCCCGAATCGGCCCTTGGCGGATGGGGTGAAACAGGCCTGATACTTCATCGACCTTTTTCGGGCCTGGATGAGGCGGTTTCGTTGCCGCAAGAGGACATCGGTTCTATATCATTGAGAGCCTGCGAGGGAGAGGAGGCGTCTCCCTTACCCATGGCTCGGCGCGTCGTAGTACCCGAGCCACGCGGGCTCTTCCTCGGTCAGCCCTATTGAAGCCATGGCAGCGATTGGGACCATGCGTCGAGCATCCCAAGGGTGCGAATGTCGCAGGGCTTCCGGCATTGCCATGACTCCGCGCTGACCAGGCATCCTCACTTCCTTGGCGTTCTGGACACGCTAGGAAGCCGGCCGGTGTCCATTCTGTCTCTTTGGATGTGGATGTAGCAGCAAGGGCGGGAGTTGAGCGGCAGCCTTGGCGCGCGGATTGGGGGCGGAATGAACCTTCATGGCAACCTCTGAAGTCGGGGCCGCCGTTGGGTGGCAGCCTGCACGGTTCATTTTCTCGTGCTACTTCAGTGTTTTACCGGTGGCCTTGGCGGATGGGGTGAGATTCGAACTCACGGTGAGCGTTGCACCGGCACGGCGGTTTTCAAGACCGCTGCCTTAAACCACTCGGCCACCTGTCCGCACGGTCGATCGCGGTGTCCCGGTTCCGCCGGCGGTCGGCGCGAGCGTAGATCATCGCGTCATCGCCAGCCGGCGGTGCGCTTCTCTATGGCGACAGGACCGCACGCGTCAACGCGGCGCTGCCTCCGACCCCGACTCACTGGCGCGCGAAAACGACCGGCCCGTCAGGGCCTGTCACACCGTCCCCGGGTCCCGACGACGTGCATGTCTCGCCGCCGCCGATGGCTCAGGCCACGCTGCATCCGACGCCAGGACCCTCGGGGTCGGGTCTCGACGCCGGTCATGCCGGCATCAGGAGCCACCCCCTGCGGCAGCCGCCGAAGCCGCCTTGCCGGCGGCGCGGGGAGCCTCGGCCGCCATCCCGCGGCTCTTCTCGTCCTCTTCCTCGTAGACGATTTTCGCGAGAGCGATCGAGCCCTCGGCATGGGCCATGTCGAGGAGATAGCGCATGGTCCGCAACTCCCCGGCCCCGGCCTTCATGCGCACAGCGTCGAGGCTGTCCAGGATGTGACGCACCTGTTCCGAGCGCTTCATGTTTTCCTCCCCACTCAACAAAGTCTCGGTCATGTCCATTCCGCCTGCGGCGGCACGCTAGAGGCGGGCGGCCGGCTCCGGGCGGAGGTCCGGCTGCGCCATGATGTGATCGAGGGCCCGCACCGATCCTTCCGAAATCGCCGCGACGAAGGGCACCACCAGCGACCCGTCGCAGACGGCGCCGAGGCCGATGGGACGGGTCGGGATACCGATCCGCTCGAAGGACAGGATCCAGTCGGGGTGCCCCTGGAGGCTGAGTTCGTCGGCACCCGCGTCGAGCGCATGCGCGATCACGTGCCTGAGCATGCTGTGGAAGCCGGACGGCCTCCTGCCGCGGGTGTTCCTCGGCACGCAGAGGCGCGACCACTCCAGCGTCGTCTCGCGCCGGGGGACCTCCGCGGCCATGTGAGGGTAGACGTCGGCGAGGAGGTGCGGACCGGTGGTCGGCAGCACGCGGCTGTAGACGAGAAGGCGGTCGCCCTCGCACAGGGCGAAGTGGACGGTGTCGTCACCGTCGAACTGGTCGATCTCGCGTCCATCGCGGGCCATCGGCAAGGTCCAGCCGAAATCGACCACGAAGGTCTGGTACCGAAGCCGCCAGACCTGTTCCATCAGATCGGCGTGACGCGCCGCATCGCGGCCGCGAATGACGTGCAACTGCATGACCGCACCCCCTGTGGGGAGGTACCCTCATGCCTTCCGCGTGGAATCGACATCCCACGATCGCGGGATTTACAGCCAGTCGCGCCTCATGCACTCGGCGACGAGGTGGGGGCCGCTGACCGTGCCGGTCTTTTCGCGGGCGTGGCGGAGAAAGTCCTTCACCGTCTGCTCGCTGACGCCGAGAATCTGGCCGGTCTCCCAGGCGCTCTTGCCGGCTGCGAGCCAGCGGACGCACTCGCGCTCGCGCGGCGTCAGTTCATTGATTTCCGGCACGGGCGACAGGGCCTGGAAGGCGTAGAGGCCAATGAGGTGGATGGCGCTCTCGTCGCGCTTGGAGATCATGTACTTGTCGGTACCGAAGGACAGCGCCGACCGGAAGCCGCCGGCGCCGCGGAAGGGCACGATGAAACCGTCGTTGAGGCGGAACTCGCAGGCCTCGTCGAGAACAACGTTGCGCCGGCTGCGGCCCGGCTCTCGCGTATCGCTCCAGCGGAAGGGCGCCGGGCTCGCGTGCACCCTCTGCAAGGCGCTGTCGATCGGGCCGTAATTCTGGTCGTGATAGCGCTGGGACCAGCCCTCGGGCCAATCCTGCACAACCACGTGCGGCTTGAGGGCATCGTCGGGATTGGGGATGCCGGCAAGGATCATGCTGGTGAAGCCGAAGGTCGACATCAGGCGCGTCAGTTCGTTGACGACGCCCTTGTGGTCAGTCCCCCGCATGCGATCGATCACGTCGAAAGCGAAGCTCTCGATGCGAAATTCGCCGTCCCGTTCCATGACGCGCCGTCCCCCTCGCGCACCATTCATCCCCAGGCAATGACGCTCGAATTTCCCCTTTGAGTCAATGTTGCGCCCGACGGCCGGAGTCGCGGCCACGAGAAAGCCCCGCCGCCTGGGAGGCGACGGGGCTGGGCATGCCGTCAGAACGGATCAGAAGCGGCAGACGCGCTCGCCCCAGCGGTTGATCCAGCAGCGGCGGACGGGGCGGAAGGGGCGCGGACCGTAGAAGCCGTAGGGACGATAGGGGCGGTAGAAGCGGCGGCGGCGATATCCGTAGCCATAGCCATAGCCCCACTGCATCTCCAGCGGAGCGCCAGCGGCGGGCGCTGCGCCGGCAGCCGGAGCAGCCGAGGCCGTCGTGGAACCGAGGGCGCCGATAGCGACGGCACCACCCGCCAGCGAAAGGAAGAAGTTGCGACGATCCATATGGAACCTCCTTGGACTGCGATGAGGGCAGACTGGCCTGCCGTGTTTGAACGAACGATGAACCGCGCAAAGCGGATTGGGTTCATCCCATCGGGCGGGTTGTGGCCCTTGCAGACGCTCACTCCCCCGATGGCAATGGTCTTCTTCCGTCGAACCACTCGGCGGGTCGGGGCGGGTGAACCTGAGCGTCCCCGGCGGCCGCCACGACACCCTCAAGATGGTGCCGAGTGGCGGTGGCGCACTTGATCCACCTCAACAATTGCCACCCCATGTCACCCCCGAATTGCTTGTCGCGAACCCGTGTTTCGCCTATTGGCAGCCCCTGCCCCGCGAAGAGCTCCGATGACCGCCACGATCACCCCCGACACCGACCGCGCCGCGCCGAAGATTTCCTTCGTCTCCCTCGGCTGCCCCAAGGCCCTCGTCGATTCCGAGCGCATCATCACGCGCCTCAGGGCCGAAGGATATGAACTGGCGCGCAACCACCAGGGCGCCGATCTCGTGTTGGTCAACACCTGCGGCTTCCTCGACAGCGCCAAGGCGGAGAGCCTGGCGGCCATCGGCGATGCGCTGAAGGAGAATGGCCGCGTCATCGTCACGGGATGCATGGGCGCCGAAGCCTGAGCAGATCCGCGCCGCCCACCCCTCCGTCCTCGCCATCACCGGACCGCAGCAGTACGAGAGCGTGATGGCCGCCGTGCATCAGGCGGCACCGCCGAAGCATGATGCCTTCCTGGACCTCGTGCCGCCGCAGGGGATCAAGCTGACGCCGCGCCACTACGCCTATCTGAAGATTTCCGAGGGCTGCAACAACCGCTGCACCTTCTGCATCATTCCCAAGCTGCGCGGCGATCTCGTCTCGCGGCCGATCGGCGAGGTGATGCGCGAAGCCGAGAAGCTGGTCGCCGCCGGCGTCAAGGAGACTCCTCGTCGTCAGCCAGGACACCTCGGCCTATGGCATCGACGTGAAGTACGCCGAGAGCGAGTGGCGCGACCGCACCTGGCGCACCAAGTTCCTCGACCTTGCCCAGGCGCTGGGAGAGCTCGGCGTGTGGGTGCGAATGCAGTACGTCTACCCCTACCCGCATGTCGACGAGGTCATCCCGCTGATGGCCGAGGGAAAGATCCTCCCCTACCTCGACATTCCCGTTCCAGCACGCCCATCCCGACGTGCTGAAGCGGATGAAGCGCCCCGCCCATCAGGAGAAGACCGCCGAGCGGATCCGCCGCTGGCGCGAGGTCTGTCCGGACCTGACGATCCGCTCCACCTTCATCGTCGGCTTCCCCGGCGAGACCGAGGAGGAGTTCGACTTCCTGCTGGATTGGCTGGACGAGGTCGGCCTGGACCGGGTCGGCTGCTTCAAGTACGAGCCGGTGGCCGGTGCGACCTCGAACAGCCTCGAGGGCCATGTCCCGCCCGAGGTCATGGATCGCCGCTGGCATCGCTTCATGAAGAAGCAGGCCGAGATTTCGGCCCGCCGCATCAGGAAGAAGGTCGGCACGCGCCAGCAGGTCCTGATCGACGAGGTCGGCCCGACGGTCGTCAAGGCGCGATCCAAGGGCGATGCCCCGGAAATCGACGGTTCCGTGTTCATTCACACGAAGCGCAAGCTTTCCGTCGGCGAACTGGTGACGGTGAAGATCGACCGGGCCAGCGAGTACGACCTCTTCGCGAGCTTGTGATCGCATTCCGAAGCGAGCTGATTGCCAAGAATTAACCCCTTTTCGTCATGCTCGGGCCAGGTTGGCGTAGGCGTGAGGGGTTCGGCGAGGGCAAGTGGTGCAGCGCAGCAACAGTCGCTTGCGCTTGGGTCGGCCCTCACGGTTTCGTCATGATTGGCGCCCTCCCCCGGTGGTAACGAGCCAACCTTGGTTCACGAATCCGGTGCAGACCGAACCACTCGAGCGAGGGGTCGGGAACCTGTTTCGCACTGGCATGTTTCGAGGCGTATGATGACAATCAACCGACGTTTCCTTGTCCTGGGCACCCCCTTCATCCTCGGCGCCTGCACCACGCGGCGCGAGGAGTTGGTCATCGACACCCCGCGCATCGATCCCTACTACGCGGCGATGTATGCCGAGGTGCCCGGCGAGCCCTATCCCGTGCCGGCGATCGACCTGAGCAAGGTGGACGAGCGCTGGCTTCGCCGTGAGGTCGCCTATCGCGGCCGCGAGCATCCCGGCACGATCGTCGTCGACCCCTCCGCCCGCTACGCCTATCTGGTCATGGAGAACGGTCGCGCCATGCGCTACGGCGTCGGCGTCGGCAAGGAGGAGGGCTTCAACCTCACCGGTATCGCCTCTATCGGACGCAAGGCCGCCTGGCCGCGCTGGACCCCGACGCAGGACATGATCCGCCGCGAGCCCGACCGTTACGGACCCTATGCCGGCGGCCTTCCCCCCGGGCCGGAGAACCCGCTGGGGCCGCGGGCGCTCTATCTCTACCGCGGCAACCGCGACACGCTCTATCGTTTGCACGGCACGACGGAGCCCTGGACGATCGGCACGCAGGTGTCGTCGGGATGCATCCGCTTTCTGAACCAGGACATCATCGACCTCTTCGGCCGCGTGCCGGTGGGCACGACCGCCATCGTGTTGCCGGCCGGCGAGAGCGTTATGAGCTGACGCGCCAACCGCGCCCTCGTTGACTTTCGAAAGGCCGGCCTCGCGCCGGCCTTTTTGCATGCGCGCGACCGTCGGGCGGCGGTCGTCCTGACCGCCCGGCGACGGTGATGGCGCAAGCGTCGTCCGCAGCGAAGCCGCCCAGCACGCCGTTGCAGCGGCGGCAGCTGCCACAAGCCAGATCACCAGCACCGCTCCCTCCTCCTTGCCGTTCAGCGCGAAGGATAGGGCCTGCCGGCCTTTCGGGGATTTCCCGAGGCGCAGAAATCGCGCGCTGGCCCCCTGAGGGAGGCTGAAAGTCCCGCCGTTGCGCCGTTGTGGCCGCCGAAAATTATTCCTGCGAGAGGGCGGCGGCCACACCTTGTCCCCACCTGCCCGTCCGGCGCCGGGGCTGGCCAGTGGCGACGATCCATCAGGAAGGGTGATAGGACCATGTACCTACAGGACTCTGGTCCCATCACGGAAATCGATCACGTATGAATGACCCGGCCATAGGCGTCCAACACGCTCTCGTGCATCATTTCCGACAGGGTCGGATGGGGGAAGACGGTGTGAATGAGTTCCTCCTCCGTCGTCTCGCAGTTCATGGCGACGACGAAGCCCTGAATCAATTCCGTCACCTCGGCGCCGATCATGTGCGCACCGATGAGCTTGCCGGTCTTGGCGTCGAAGATGGTCTTCACCAGGCCCTCGGGCTCGCCGAGCGCAATGGCCTTGCCGTTGCCCATGAAGGGGAAGCGGCCGACCTTGAGTGAATAGCCGGCTTCCTTCGCCCTGGCTTCGGTGAGGCCGACGGAGGCGACCTGCGGGTGGCAATAGGTGCAGCCGGGGATCATCAGCTTGTCCATGGCGTGGGTGTGCAGGCCCTTGATGGTCTCGACGCAGATGACGCCCTCGTGCTCGGCCTTGTGCGCGAGCATCGGCGGTCCCGCGACGTCGCCGATGGCGTAGATGCCAGCCACATTCGTGCGGCCGATGGCCGTCGGTCTTCACCGTGCCGCGGTCGAGGGTGACGCCCAGCGCCTCGAGACCGAGGCCCTCGACATTGCCGACGACGCCGACGGCGGAGATGAGGCGTTCGGCGGTGAGCGTCTGGCTCTCTGCCCCTTCTCGTCCTCCACCGTCGCGGTGACGGAGTTCGCCCCCTTCTCGACCTTCGTCACCTTGGTGGAGGTCAGGATCCTGATGCCCTGCTTCTCGAAGCGCTTGCGGGCATGGGCGGCGATCTCGGCATCCTCGACCGGCATGATCTGCGGCAGCACCTCGACCACCGTCACCTCGGCGCCCATGGTGCGGTAGAAGGAGGCGAATTCGATGCCGATGGCGCCCGAGCCCATGACGATGAGGCTCTTGGGCATGGCCTCCGGCTTCATCGCCTCGAAATAGGTCCAGATCAGCTTGCCGTCCGGCTCGATGCCCGGCAGGACGCGCGGCCGGGCGCCGGTCGCGACGATGATGTGCTTGGCCCCATAAGTTCCGGCGCCGAGCGTGCCCTTGGGCGGCGGCACCTGCGGCAGCACGGCGGGCTTGGCGGAGGCCGAGACCACCACCTGGCCGACCCTGGCGATCTTCGCCTCGCCCCAGATGACGTCGATCTTGTTCTTCTTCATCAGGAAGCCGATGCCGCCGTTGAGTTGGGCGGAGACGCCGCGCGAACGCTTCACCACGGCCGCCATGTCGACGGACATCGTGCCGTTGAGCGTCAGGCCGTAGTCCTTGGCGTGGGTGGCGTAATGGTAGATCTCGGCCGAGCGCAGCAGCGCCTTGGTCGGGATGCAGCCCCAGTTGAGGCAGATGCCGCCGAGGTGTTCGCGTTCGACCACGGCCGTCTTGAAGCCCAGCTGCGCCGCGCGGATGGCGGCGACATAGCCGCCGGGGCCGCCGCCGATGACGATGATGTCGTAATTGGACATGGGTGACGCCTTTCGTGGGCTCTCGGTCACAGGAACGACAGGCGCGCGGTACGGGCGCAGTCCTCGTTCATTTCTCCAAACAGGGTATCGGCCTCCGCGAAGGCCTTGTCGAAGGCCTCGCGTGGCTGCTTGTAGGTCTCGCGGGCGATCGCCAGCAGCTTCCAAGAGAGCTGCGTGTAGCGCTCGCGGATGGCATCGTCGCGGAAATTGGCGAGGAAGGTGCCGAGCGCGCCGAACTTGAAAACGCTCGCCTCCACCTCGCGCTGGATCAGCGGATCGACGACCTCCGGGCCGCGGCCATGGGCGGTCGTCGCCTCATGCATGGCGTAGGTCCGCATCTTGATCTGGAAATAGGCGTCGATGATGTCGCGGCAGGTGCGCAGATACTCGCCGCGAATGACGTTGCGCTGCACGACGTCGAGGTTGCGCGAGTAGTTGTAGCTCTGGAAGAACGACGAGGCCATGGCGAGGGTCGCCACCACGATCGACACCAGCGTCCATCGGGTGCCGCTCATGGCCCCCTCACACCAGCATGCCGATCGGGTTCTCGATGTAGCCGCGGAACGCCGCCATCAACTCGGCGCCGAGCGCGCCGTCGACGGCCCGGTGGTCGGTGGAGAGCGTGACGCTCATGACGGTCGCCACTGCCGGCGCATCGTTCTTCACCACCACCCGCTTCTCACCGGCGCCGACCGCCAGGATCGTCGCGTGCGGCGGGTTGATCACGGCGGCGAAGTCCTTGATGCCGAACATGCCGAGGTTGGACACGGCCGAGGATCCGCCCTGGTACTCCTCGGGCTTCAGCTTGCGGTTGCGGGCGCGGGCCGCGAGGTCCTTCATCTCGTTGGAGATGACGGAAACCGGCTTGTGACAGGCGTCGCGGATGACGGGTGTGATGAGGCCACCCGGAATGGAGACGGCCACGCCGATGTCGGCATGTTTGTGCTTCAGCATGGCGCCATCGGTCCAGGTGACGTTGGCGTCCGGCACGGCGCGCAGCGACAGGGCCAGCGCCTTGATGACGAGGTCATTGACCGACAGCTTGTAGGCCGGCTTGCCGTCGCTCACGGGCGCCGCCTTGTTGATCTGCTCGCGCAGCGCCAGCAGGTGCGTCGAGCTCGCGGTCGATGGTCGAGATAGAAGTGCGGGATCGTCGACTTCGCTTCCGTCAGGCGACGGGCGATGACCTTGCGCATGTTGTCGTGCGGCACCTCCTCGAAGGAGCCGGGTTCGAAGAGCTTGCGGACCTGGTCGTCGGAAGGCGCCGAGACCGGAGCCGGCTTCGGGGTGGCCGCAGCAGCAGCGGCGGGCGCCGGCGCGGCCTTCGCAGTGCCGCCGGCGGCGGCGGCCTTGACGTCACGTTCGACGATGCGGCCATGCGGACCGGTGCCGGCGACCTTCGACAGGTCGATGCCTTCGAGGCTGGCGATGCGCTTGGCCAGCGGCGAGGCGAAGAGCCGGAGCCCGGAGGCGGCCTGGGCGATGCTGGCGGGAGCGGGCGGCATCGGCTCGGCCTTGGCGACGGGTGCTGCCGGCTGGGGCGCTGCGGCAGCCTTCGGCGCGGGCGCCGGAGCCGCGGCCTGTGCAGGGGCGGGCGTGGCACCTGCCCCGCCGGCCGCACTCTTCACGTCCTCGCCCTCGGCCGCGATGACGGCGATGAGCTGGTTCACCGGCACGTCCTGCGAACCCTCGGGAACGATGATTTTCGCGAGGATGCCCTCGTCGACCGCTTCGACCTCCATGGTCGCCTTGTCGGTCTCGATCTCGGCGATGACGTCGCCGGCCTTGATGGCGTCGCCTTCCTTCTTCAGCCACTTCGCGAGGTTCCCCTTCTCCATGGTCGGGGACAGCGCGGGCATCAGGATGTCGATGGGCATGGTCGGTGCTCCGGACGGGGCCGTTAGCTGATGGCGGTGGTGGAGCCCGGATCGGTCGGGCTGTCGAGTTCGGCATCCAGCATGTTGCGGATGCGGTCGAGGGTCAGGTCTTCGGAGGCGCCCGTTTCCATCGCGTGGATGCGGGCGACGTGGCGGGCGATGTCGGCGAGCACCATGCCCCAGGCCTGGGCGTCGTCGAAGGCGCGGCGCACCGAGGTGTGCAGGCCACCCTCGACGATGCCGGCACGCAGGATCTCGACGCCGCCCTTCTCGAGGGCGGCCGGCGGGATCGCGAGGGCGTCGAAGGGCGCTGGCATCACCGCCTCTGGATCAGGTGTAGGTCACGGCCTTGACGGCCTCGATCACCTCGGCGACCGAGGGCAGCGCCAGCTTCTCGAGATTGGCGGCGTAGGGCATGCGGGACGTCCTTGCCGGAGACGCGGGCCGGCGGCGCGTCGAGATAGTCGAAGGCGCGCTCGACGACGCGGGCGGTGATCTCCGCGCCGACGCCGGACTGCTGCCAGCCCTCCTCCACCGTGACGATGCGACCTGTCTTCATCACCGAGGCGATGATGGTCTCGGTGTCGAGCGGGCGGAGCGAGCGAAGGTCGATCACCTCGGCGTCGATGCCGAGCTTTTCCAGCTCCGCCGCGGCCTTGGTTGCGTAGGTCATGCCGATCGACCAGGCGACGATGGTCACGTCCTTGCCGGGGCGGTGGATGCGCGCCTTGCCGATGGGCAGCACGAAATCATCCAGCTTCGGCACGTCGAAGCTCTGGCCGTAGAGGATCTCGTTCTCGAGGAAGATGACCGGGTTCGGGTCGCGGATGGCGGCCTTGAGCAGGCCCTTGGCGTCGGCGGCCGTGTAGGGCGCGACGACCTTCAGGCCGGGAATGTGCGAGTACCAGGCTGAATAGTCCTGGCTGTGCTGGGCGCCGACGCGGGCGGCGGCGCCGTTCGGGCCGCGGAACACGATCGGGCAGCCCATCTGGCCGCCGGACATGTAGAGCGTCTTGGCCGCCGAGTTGATGATCTGGTCGATCGCCTGCATGGCGAAGTTGAAGGTCATGAACTCGACGATGGGCTTCAGGCCCGCCGAAGGCTGCGCCGACGCCGATGCCGGCGAAGCCGTGCTCGGTGATCGGCGTATCGATGACGCGGCTGGGCGCCGAACTCCTGCAGCAGCCCCTGCGTGATCTTGTAGGCGCCCTGATACTCGGCGACTTCCTCGCCCATGACGAAGACGGCCTCGTCGCTGGCGCATTTCCTCCGCCATGGCGTCGCGCAGGGCCTCGCGCACCGTCATCGTCACCATCTCGGTGCCTGCGGGCACGTCGGGATCGGCGGCAGTCGTCGGTGCCGGCGCTGCCGAAGGCGGCATCGTCAGGCACGGCAGGCGCAGCCGGCGGGGCTGACTGGTCGGCACGCATGGTGGCGGCCTCGGGCGTCGGCTGCTGCGGCTTCGCGACGGGGGCCGCGGCGGCACCACGCATCCTCGCCGTCCTGGCGTCAGAACGGCGATGATCGCGTTCACCGCGACGTCCTCGCGTGCCTTCGGCTCGACGAGGATCTTGGCGAGCATGCCCTCGTCGACCGCCTCGACCTCCATCGTGGCCTTGTCGGTCTCGATCTCGGCGATGATGTCGCCGGACTTGACCGTGTCGCCTTCCTTCTTGAGTCCACTTGGCAAGGTTGCCCTTCTTCCATCGTGGGCGACAGGGCGGGCATCAGAATGTCTGGTGGCCATCGCACGCTGCCGGGAATTTCGGTCAGACCGGTTCGGTCACTGGTGCTGGCATACACGGAAGAACGTTAGCGTCGTCGCAGCGCCTTGGAAACCGCATCGGTCTCAGCTCCGTGGCCGGCTCGGCTCGTCTGTCGACAATCGGCGCTCTGCACGATGTCGGTCATCCTGGCCGATGACCTTGAGCTCGTCCTGTCGACCATTGTCGGCTGAGCGGCCGCGCACCTGCTCGATCGGATCGTGCTCGGTCGCGCATCTTCTGCACCTCGTCCTTGGAGCGGTACTTGGCCGGGTCCGACATGGAGTGGCCGCGATAGCGGTAGGTCTGCATCTCCAGGATGTAGGGGCCCTTGCCCGAGCGGCACCATGTCGATGGCGCTTGTCAGCCCGGCGGCCTAGACCGCGCGCACGTCCATGCCGTCGACCTGCTCGCCGGGAATGCCGAACGACACGCCGCGCTTGGAGAAGTCGGTCTGGGCCGAGGCGCGGTCACCGACGTGCCCATGGCGTAGCGGTTGTTCTCGATGACGTAGATCACCGGCAGCTTCCAGAGCGCGGCCATGTTGAAGCTTTCGTAGACCTGGCCCTGATTGGCGGCGCCATCGCCGAAATAGGTCAGGGACACATTGTCATTGCCGCGATAGCGGTTGGCGAAGGCGAGACCAGTCCCGAGAGACACCTGCGCGCCGACGATACCGTGGCCGCCATAGAAGTGCTTCTCGGCGGAAAACATGTGCATCGACCCGCCCTTGCCGCGCGAGTAGCCGCCGACGCCGCCCGGTCAGCTCGGCCATCACGCCGCTTGGCGTCCATGCCGGCGGCCAGCATGTGGCCGTGGTCGCGATAGCCGGTGATCACGCTGGTCGCCCGGCCTTGGACGCCATCTGCATGCCGACGACGACGGCCTCCTGGCCGATGTAGAGATGGCAGAAGCCGCCGATCAGACCCATGCCGTACAGCTGGCCGGCCTTCTCCTCGAAACGCCGGATCGAGCAGCATCTCGCGATAGGCGGACAGTTCCTGGTCACGTGTCAGCGTCGGGGTCTTGGAAGAGGAGGAAGCCCTGGTGGGGCCCGATTTGCCGACACTGCCAGACCGCGGCGATTTGGCCGTGGCAGCGGAGGTCTTGGTGGCGGCTTTCGTGCCGGCCGGAGCGCTCTTGGTCCGGGTTGCTGCCATCGGTGTCCCCTTCGCATGGAATGCCCTCCACATGTAGCGCCAAGGCACCGGACTGGAAAGGCCCGCCCGAACACCATTGTGCAACGCACAAAGCATTGGCATTTCAGCGCATTCAGAGGCTTAACCGGAAAGTGGTTCAGATAGAACCATGAACCGTTTTTCGGTTCATCGTGGCTGCGGCGCTCAGCGCCGGCGAAGAACCAGCACCAGATCGCGGGGATCGACGAAGTTGAGGATCTCACGGGCACGCTCGTCAAGCATGTCCGGGTCGATGGCGTCTGCGCGGAGCAGCGAGACGCGTCGTGCAACTTCCGTTTTCTCTTTCCGCAGGGTCGCGAGCTGGCCATTGAGCTCGCTGATCTGCTGGAGGAACTGCTGCTTGGCGTGGATGCCGTGCTCGCCATGGTAGGCGTGGAAGCCGAAATAGGCGATCAGCGCTGCGGCGGCGGCATAAAGCCCCATCGCCTGAAGAATCCGCTGACGTCTCGTGCGCACGACCATGGGGCGATCATGCGCGCCGGTCGGTTTCGGTTGCGTTAACGCTTCCTGAAACCGGTCGCAGACGCCCCGTACCGGCGATGGCGGCGACCAGCAGCCCGCAGACGATGCCGGCAACCCCCGCCGCCGCGAGCGGGCTCGGGATCTCCCCGAGTGCAGGAATGCCGATCAGTGTTCCCAGCACCGGGATCATCGGCGGAAAGCGCGCTGCCGTCGCGACGCCGAGCGTCCGCGTTCCATAGGTCCACAAGAGGAGGCCGATGGCGATGTTGAGGATACCCTGGTTGACGCCGTGAAAGGCGATGATGGGCCAGGCGACCTTGTGGAGGCCAGGATCGAGGAAGGCGAAATAGGCGGGAAGGAAGATCGCGGCGGACAGCGTCGACACGATGGCTGCACCGACGACCGAGGGTACCTGCCAGCGGCCACACAGCCAGGTGAAGATGCCCCAGCCCGCGCCGCAGACCACGAAGATGAGGTCGCCGACGACGGTCATCGGGCCCTCGCCGCCCCGTGAGCCGGCAATGGCGATGGCGGCAAGGCCTGAAAGGACGATGGAGAAGCCGATCATGGCGCCGAAGGGCACGCGGGTGCGCATCCCCATGTAGGCGAGCGTCGTGGCGGTGACGGCCACCATGCCCGGCTGGATGGCGGAGGCATGTGCGGCCGGCGCGTAGTTGAGGCCAATGTTTGAAAGGACCGTCAGAGGCACGCCGCCGGTCAGGACGAGGATGATACCCCTCCCCCAGCCGAAGCCGGCGCAATCGAGGACCCCGGCACGGATGAAGAAGGGTGCCATGACCGCCGCGGCGAAGATGAAGCGCAGCGCCGCCATGTCATAGGCCGACAGCCCCTGTTGCAGCCCCCAGCGGACGGAGACGAACTGCCCCCCGTAGATCGTGACGGTGAGGCCCATGGCGAGCAGGGCGAGTGTACGGGGCGGAAAGGACGGCATCACAGCTAGGTTGTTCATCTGATGCCCGGGGACAAGGCGTGTGGGCGCAGGCCCTCCATGCCCCGACCTGCTCCAGCGCCGGGCCGTCACGCGGGACTCACGGCTTTCGTCACAAGCTGATCCGTCGCAATATGCCCGAGGTGGTCTTGCCATGGAGCCGAAACGCTCCGAGGCCACCGTGGTCCGGACGCGCTCCGCCTGGAGCGCCTGGTTGCGCAGGAGCTCCAGATGACGACACGCCCGCTCGCACTCACCCCGCTCGCCCTGGCCGTGGCGCTCGTCGCGGGCCTCGCCGTGGTCCCGTCCGCCGAGGCGCAGAAGCGGCCGCCCCGTTCCCAGACGCAGGGCGAGACGATCGGGCGCATCTTTCCGGGCCAGATGGCGGCCATCCTGCGCGAGCGCGGCAATCCAGCGGAGGTGGTCACCGAGAACAACCGGACGCGCATCCGGACCGAGATCGGCAACCGGCGCAGCTCGATCTATTTCTACGCCTGCAACGACGACGGCTGCCAGTCGATCCAGTACCGGACGCTGTTCCAGCGGAACGAGCGGTTCACCCTCGCCTTCGTCAACGCCTGGAACTACGAGAAGCGTTTCGCCAAGGCCTATCTCGACCGCGACGGCGACCTCGTTCTCGAGTGGGATGTGGACCTCGACGGCGGCGTGAGCGTCGCCTACGTCGCGGAGAGCATCGCGACCTTCCAGACCATGCTGACCGCCTTCGATCGCTTCACGCCGCGCGAGCAGTCTCCGGACGAGGGCGGCAACGCCGGTCGCTCTCTGACCCCCGGCACCCCGCCAAGTGGCGGCCGTTCGCTGACCCCGGGCCGTCCGCCTGCAGATCCGGGCCAGTCAGGTACGGGTGGCAAGGGATCCACGGGCGACGTCCCCGGCGAACGCCGCACCTGATCGTTCGACGTCCAAAACGAAAACGGCGGGCCAGGCCCGCCGTATCGACGCCATGAGTGGCTTGCAGGAAAGGCTCAGCCCCTCACCTTCAGTGCGCCGCGGCCGGCGTAGCGCGCCTGCGGGCCGAGCTCCTCCTCGATGCGGATGAGCTGGTTGTACTTGGCCAGTGCGGTCCGAGCGCGCCAGCGAGCCGGTCTTGATCTGGCCGCAGTTGGTGGCGACCGCGAGATCGGCGATGGTCGAATCCTCGGTCTCGCCCGAGCGGTGGGACATCACCGCGCGTGTAGGCGGCGTTGTGCGCCATGGTCGACGGCCTCCAGCGTCTCGGTCAGCGTGCCGATCTGGTTGACCTTCACCAGGATCGCATTGCCGAGCCCCTCCTCGATGCCCATCGGCAGGCGCTTGGGGTTGGTGACGAAGAGATCGTCGCCGACGAGCTGGCATCTTGCTTGCCGAGCTTGTCGGTGAGCGCCTTCCAGCCCGTCCATGTCGTCCTCGGCCATGCCGTCCTCGATCGAGACGATCGGATAGTCGCTTCGACCAGCTTGGCGCAGTACTTGACCATGCCCGCCGGATCGAGCGACTTGCGTCTCGCCTTCGTAGATCGTAGTTGCCGTCCTTGAAGAACTCGGTCGCGGCGCAGGTCGAGCGCCAGCATGACGTCCTCGCCGGGCTTGTAGCCGGCCTTCTCGATCGCCTTCATGATGAAGTCCAGGCGCCTCGTCGGCCGACGGCGAGGTTGGGCGCGAAGCCGCCCTCGTCGCCGACATTGGTGTTGTGGCCGCCGCCTTCATGCAGCTGGCCTTCAGCGTGTGGAAGACTTCCGAGCCCATGCGCACGGCCTCGGCGAAGGTCTCCGCCCCCACCGGCATGATCATGAACTCCTGGAAGTCGATCGGGTTGTCGGCATGGGCGCCGCCGTTGATGATGTTCATCATCGGCACCGGCAGGACATGGGCGACGGCGCCGCCGACATAGCTGGTAGAGCGGCAGGTCGTGCGAGCATCGGCGGCGGCCTTGGCGACCGCGAGCGACACGCCGAGGATGGCGTTGGCGCCGAGGCGCGCCTTGTTCGGCGGTGCCGTCGAGGTCGATCATCGTGCTGTCGATCTGGACCTGGTCGCGTGGCGTCGAGGCCGGCGAGCGCGTCGAAGATCTCGCCGTTGACGGCATCGACAGCCTTGCAGCACGCCCTTGCCGCAGATAGCGCTTCTTGTCGCCGTCGCGCAGTTCCACCGCCTCATGGGCGCCGGTCGAGGCGCCCGACGGCACGGCCGCGCGGCCCATCGCGCCGCTCGTCGAGCATCGACGTCGACCTCCACCGTGGGATTGCCGCGGCTGTCGAGGATTTCGCGGGCGATGATGTCGACGATGGCGGTCATGGCGGCCTCTTTCGCTCTGACGGAGGGAATGGCGGCCTTCTACAGCATGGGGCGCGCCGTTCAAGGGTCGGAACGGCGGACAAGATGCCTGTTGCGACATGGCTCGGTACCCGATCTCGGGCTCAGCCACCGAGCAGGCCGACCATGGTCTCGAACTCCGCGTCATCCCGATAGTCGGGATCGCCCCAGCCTTCCACGTAACGCTCGAGAGCAGTCTGGCCGCCGAACCGTCGACCGGGATCGGCACCGGCTGCGAGAAGCCGTCGAACGGTCGCCTCGGATGGCAAAGCGAGGTGAAGGGGCGGACAGGCTGCGCACGGAGGATTTGGGTCGGCGTGATTGGCCAGGAGGAAGTCGATGAGCCCGCGGTCGCCCGCCTCACAGGCCAGGGTCAGGGGCGTGTCTCCGCCGATCCCGTCTGAACCGGCAGGAACGAACCGGTTGATCTCGGCTCCCCCCGCCAGCAGCCAGCGCGCCGATGCCACCGGATCGAAGGCCACCAGCCCACGCATCGACAACCACATGAGCGGCGTCCAGCCCTGCGTGCTCGGCGCGTCGACCCACGCTCCCGCGGCAAGCGCCTCGACGATCACCGGGACGTCGCCATTGTAGGCCCCGATCAGCAGGCGGAAATCAATCGGGTCATCGATGCCGAAGCCGTTCGTCTCCCCCACGAGCTCTTGTCCTTCCTTCGCCTCGCTGCAGCACATTCACGCTTCTCGGTAGCACCGGACTCCCCATTCCGGCGCCCGGGATGCTATCACCCGCGCCATGAGGGTGCCGGCCATGAGTGTCCGCACTTCGTCGCCGGGTTCATCCCGGGGCACCCATGACGCAACACGACGACCAGGCGGCCGCTATGTGGCGCCTGCAGACAGGGTTCATCGCCATGGCGGATCTAAAGCTTGGAAAAACCGTGGGCGTGCCAGCGTCGCCCGACGAGGCCGAACTCGACCGGGTTCCCAATCCGCATGCCGACACCAACTACGTCGCGCGGTTCGTGGCGCCCGAATTCACCTCGCTCTGTCCGGTCACCGGGCAGCCGGATTTCGCCCATCTCGTCATCGACTATGTGCCTGGCGACTGGCTGGTGGAATCCAAGTCGCTGAAGCTCTACCTGTCGTCGTTCCGCAACCACGGCGCCTTCCACGAGGACTGCACCGTGGCGGTCGGCAAGCGGCTGCGCGACCTTCTGAGCCCCCGCTGGCTCAGGATCGGTGGCTACTGGTACCCGCGCGGCGGCATTCCCATCGACGTCTTCTGGCAGACGGGGGAGCCGCCGACCGGCGTCTGGATCCCGGACCAGGGTGTCGCCCCTTACCGCGGCCGGGGTTGAAGGTCGTCGGCCGGTCGGCAGGGTGGTCGCGCTTGCTGACGCTAGGGAATTGAGTTTTCTGAAGGATTGGGCAGGTGTGCGGGTGCGCCCGCGCCCGCTTTTGATGGACGGCGGCCCGTCGAATCAGCGAAGGATTCGACGTCATGCTGAAGGCGAAACGCGACCTTGATGCCCCGGATGCGCCGGTGCGGCTCGACGGGCTCACCGACGAGACGCCCCAGCGCAGCATCGCGCGCCTGATGACCTGGGCCGGCATCGCGCTCTTCGCCGTCAGCGCCGCCCTTCTCGCAGCCCGCAGCGAGAGCGGTACGCAGCGGATCGCCAGACTGTTCACGCCGCCGACACCTCCTCCGGTCCAGCAGGCGCAGCGCGTCGAACCACCGCGCCCTGCGACCGATCCGATGCTCCTCTACGAAACCAGGCGCCTCGCCGAACAGCTTCGCGTGCTCGCGGCAGAACGAGAAGCGCTGGCGGAGAGGGTGGCGAGCATGGAACGCACCGTCGGCGACGTGACCGCGTCCATTCCGCGGGGAGAAGTCACCGGGCCAACGCCGCGACCGGCCGTTCGCGTCATTCCGACTGCCCCGCCCATCGCACCGGCCACGGCCGTGCCTGCCGCTCCTTCCACCCCGGAGACGGCGGCATCCACCGCTCCGGCGACGGCGCCCGTTCCGGTCCCATCTCCCTCTGCTCCCGCACCGTCCGCGTCGGCGTCGTCCTCCACGCCTCCCGAGGCGCAGGAATCGACCACGATCCGGACCGAGTTCGGCGTCGATCTCGCCGGAGACCAGTCGATCGACGGCCTGCGCAGCCGCTGGCAGCAGTTGCGAGCCCAGCACGGACCCGTGCTCGAGGGACTGAGGCCGGTCATTGCGATCCAGGAGGGCGCCCGGTCCGGCACGGTGGAGCTGCGGCTTGTCGTCGGCCCGCTGTCGAACGCCAATGCGGCCGCAAGGCTCTGTGCGACGCTTTCCATCGCCGGGGTGAATTGCAAAACATCCGTTTTCGACGGACAAAGACTGGCACTGCGCTAGCAGGCGCGGGCCACCGCCTCCTTTCGGGCCGGTGTGAGACTCATAACCACGAAGAGCAGGCACCGGCGTCGGCCGGGCAAGCCGCCGTCAGGGAGGAATGAGGCATGGCATCCAGGCCTTTCGCTTGGGAGAAGTCCTATCCGGCCGGAGTGCGGTGGGACACACCGATCAAGGTCACCACCCTTGGCAGCCTGGTCGACGAGGCCACTGACAGTTTCGCATCCCGTCCCGCCTTCGAGTTTCGCGACCGGATCATCTCCTATGCCGAGCTGGGCCAGCGCGTGCACCAGTTCGGCGCCGCCCTGCTGCGTGCCGGCCTCGGCGGCAAGGACACCGTCGGGCTCTATCTGCCCAACATGCCGACCCACCCGATCAGCTTCTTCGGTGCGGCGAAAGCCGGCGTCCGCCTCGTCCATCTGTCGCCGCTCGATGCCGAACGGGTGCTCGCCTACAAGCTCACGGATGCGGGCGCCCGCACCCTTGTCACCTCCAACATCGCGCCCCTGTTCGGCATGGCGCTGAAACTCTTCGATCAGGGCCTTGTCGATCGCCTTATCGTTGCCGAGGACGCTGATTTCGGACCGTCCGGGCTCCCGACCCTGCCCATCCCCGACAAGCCTGGGATCGTGACCTTCTCCGCCTTCGTCGCCGGAGCCGAGCCGCCAGCGTCCTGGCCCGAGGTGAAGCCGGAGGACGTTGCGCTGCTCCAGTACACCGGCGGGACGACCGGCATGCCGAAGGGGGCCATGCTGAGCCACAAGAACATCACCGCCGCTGTGTCGATCTATGACGCCTGGCAGGCCGCCCTGCCCTCCGGTGATCCGGCCAACGACAAGGTCATCCTCGTCCTGCCGCTCTTCCACATCTACGCGCTCACCAGCGTCATGCTCCGGCAGATCACGCGCGGCTCCTGCATGCTGCTGCGCATGCGGTTCGATCCGGACCAGACATTCGACGATTTCGAAAAGCGCCGGGCGACCATCTTCCCGGGTGTGCCGACCATGTGGATCGCGCTGGTCAACCATCCCCGCTTCGCGACCGCCGACCTGTCTTCCCTGATCTATGCCGCCTCCGGCGGCGCCCCGCTGCCGGTGGAGATCGCGAGGCGCTTCGAAAACCGCGCCGGGTTCCGCCTGACGGGCGGCTGGGGCATGACGGAGACCTCGCCGTCCGGCACCAACGTGCCGAACTACGGAGTGCCGAAGCCCGGCACGATCGGCCTCCCGTTGCCCGGTCTCGAGATGGACATCTGCGCCCTCGATGACGCGCACCGCACCCTCGCCCACGGCGAGATCGGCGAAATCCGCATCCGTGGTCCGAACGTCACGAGCGGCTACTGGAACAAGCCGGAGGAGACCAGGGCGTCCTATGCCGACGGATGGTTCCTGACCGGCGACATCGGCTACATGGACGAGGATGGCTTCTTCTTCATCGTCGACCGCAAGAAGGACATGATCATCTCGGGCGGATTCAACGTCTATCCGCAGATGATCGAGCAGGCGATCTACGAGCACCCCGCCGTGGCGGAAGTGATCGTTCTCGGGGTACCCGACAGCTACCGCGGCGAGGCGGCCAAGGCCTTCGTGACGCTGAAGGAAGGGGCGAGTGCCTTCTCCCTGGAGGATCTGCAGGCCTTCCTCAAGGACAAGGTCGGCCGGCACGAGATGCCGGTTGCTCTGGAGTTCCGCGACGCGCTGCCGAAGACGCCGGTCGGCAAGCTTTCCCGGGCAGAGCTGCGGAACGAGGTCAAGGCTTCCGGCTGATCAACCGCCCTCCTCCAGCGGCGCGCCTGCCCTGACGGCTCCGGGCTTGTAGGGGGCCAACGGGCGTGCTGTCTGTCGCATCTGGAGCGAACGGCTCCGGGGAGTCGAACATGGCGACGTCGGGCGAGGCCAGGAGGGCCTATCTGCTGCTGCTCGCCATGCCGCTGTTCTTCTCGTCCAACCTGGTCATCGCCAGGGGTATGGGCGATGCGGTCCCCCCCTTCACCCTCGCCCTGCTTCGATGGAGTGTGGCGGTGGCAATCCTGATGCCGTTCGTCATCCACGGCCTCCGCCAGAACGGCGCGCGGATTCTCGCAAACTGGCGCCGAATCACGGTACTCGGCTTTCTCGGCATGTGGATCTGCGGCGCCGGCGTCTACTGGGCGCTGGGCCTGACCACGGCGACGAACGGCACCCTCATCTACACGACCTCCCCGGTGCTGGTTCTGCTGATCGAACGCTTCCTGTTCGGCAAGGCGCTGTCGCTGGCCCGGCTCGCCGGGGTTGTTCTTGCCATCACGGGCGTGGCGGTGATCGTGCTCAAGGGCGACCTGAGCGCCCTTTTTCGCCTCGACCTCAACCTCGGTGACCTCGGCATTGCCGCGGCCGCCCTCGCCTGGGCCGCCTACTCGCTCATCCTCAGGAATGACGGGCTCGCCACGATCCCAACCCTGCCTCTGTTCGCGGCCATTGCCGCGGCAGGAGTCTTGACCCTCATTCCATTCTCGGCGGTCGAACTGGCGGTCATGGGCGGATGGCGCTCGCTCAGGCTCTGGATCAGCGTTGCCGCACTCGCTCTCTTCTCGGCCGTCGGCGCATTCTCGCTGTATCAGTATGGAGTGAAGGTGGTTGGGCCGGCGGTGACGTCCTGCTTTCTTTATCTGCTTCCGGTCTATGGGGTCGGCATGTCGGCGCTGTTCCTCGGTGAGGCCCTGCAAACCCATCATCTTGCGGGCATGGCGCTGGTGCTCGTCGGGCTGATCGCCGCAACCGCCCCGCCGGACATCGTCTCCGCATTGCGCCGCCGCCTCGCGTCCCGTTTCTCTGTCGGCGAAGGGGGACCTCCCCCCTCCCCAGCGCCCTAATTTGGGCTATAAGCCCGCCCAGTCTGGTCTCTTCTTCCCAGGACCCCTTCGATCCCTCGCAGAGCCCGCCCGACACTCTCCCCATGCCGTCTCGCCGCGACCTTCTTGCATCCTTACTGGCCGCGCCTGCGACGCTCGCGCTCGGCCGGGCGGCCTTCGCGCAGGCGACGCCGCTGCAGGCTGCGGCCGCCGCTGTCGCCGACGGCCGAGGCGATCTCGCGCGACGCGTTGATCGCCTTTGCGCGCGAGGTGTCGAAAAGCCCTTACCAGGCGCCGCGTGCCGACGTGCCGAGAGCCCTGGCGCAGTTGAACCTCGAACAGTACCGCCAGATCCGGATGAAGCCCGACCAGCGCGTCTGGGCCGGCGAGAACCGCGGTTTCGTCCTCGACCTGCTTCCGGCCGGCAACGTCTTCACCACACCCGTCACGATCCGAACCGTCGACGGCGGCATCATTCGCGACAAGCGCTTCTCCGCCGAGCAGTATGATTTCGGCGGCAACCCGCCGCTTGCAGCCGACACGACCGTTCCCTTCACCGGCTTTCGCACCTACGCCGCCCTGAACGGCCAGGCAGCGGCGGACGAGGCGCTGGTCTTCCAGGGCGCCAGCCTCTTCCGGGCACTGGCGAAGGGGCAGGTGTTCGGGGTCATGGCCCGCGGCCTCATCCTCAATGTCGCCGAGGCCCAAGGTGAGGAGTTCCCCTCCTTCCGCGCCTTCTGGATCGAGAGGCCAGGTGCGGGCGCGTCGAGCATCGTCGTCCATGCGCTGCTGGATTCCGACAGTGTCACGGGTCTCTACCGCTTCGCCGTCCGGCCCGGAGATTCCACCGTTTGCGATGTCGAGGTCACGCTGTTCCCGCGTGTCGACCTCCAGCACGTCGGCATCGCGCCGATGACCGCGAATTACCTGTTCGCGCCCAATGATCGCACCAATGTCGACGATGTCCGGGGCGGCGTTCACGACGCCCAGGGCCTGCAGGTTTGGAACGGCAATGGCGAGTGGATCTGGCGACCCGTGACCAATCCGGAGACCCTTCAGGTTTCCGCCTTCGTCGACCAGAACCCGCGCGGTTTCGGACTTCTGCAGCGCGATCGCCGCTTCGAGGCGTTCAACGACCTCGACGCGCGCTTCGAGAGGCGGCCGAGCGTATGGATCGAACCGCTTGGCGAATGGGGCCGGGGACAAGTGCAACTCGTCGAGATTCCGGTCAACGACGAGATGAACCGCAACATCCTCGCCTACTGGCGGCCGCGCGTGCCGCTGGCGCGCGGTGGCGAGCACTTCTTCACCTACCGGATGGCACTGGTGCTGGGCACCGCCCGAGAGGCCGCCCCTCGCCGCCGTCACCGCCACCCGGACGGGCCGCGCCCAGGGCGGCGGACGGCGTCGCAAGTTCCTCGTCGATTTCGCATCCGATGAATTCGCCGACCCGGCCAAGGTTGCCGGGCTCAAGGCGAGCCTGACTCATCAGCGCGGCCGGGTCGCGAATGTCGACGGCCGCCTCGTGCCGGACCTCAAGCTCTACCGCGTCGCATTCGATCTTGACCCCGAGGCTGCCAATCAGGTGGAACTGAGGCTCGTGCTGGAGCGCGAGGGACAGCCGCAAAGCGAGACATGGCTCTATCGATGGACGCCCTGACAGATCGGCCGGTGTCGCTGCCGCCCTTGCGCGATGCGACAGGCCATGCCGGGCCATGCGCCGCTCGCCATGCCGGCGCAGTCGCTGCGACGCTGGAGCCATACCGAACGCCGGCCGCTGAAGGCGCCCGAACTGTGGCGCACGCCCCTGATATCGCGGCTGATCGCCTTCTGCGGCATGCTGGCGATCACCGCGGCCGGCAGCTGGCAGATGTACAAGGTGGTCGAGGCCGGCGGCGTGACCCTGCTCGAGTGGGCCTTCCTGGCCTTCTTCGTGGTCAACTTCTCCTGGATCGCGCTCGCCTTCACCACCGGGCTTCTCGGCCTCGGTCACCTCTTGCGCCACGGATTGAACCGGAAACCCGAACTGCCCGCCTCGCTGAGCGAGCGGACTGCGGTCGTCATGCCGATCTACAACGAGAGCCCGGCCCGCGTGTTTGGCACGGTCCAGGCGATCGCCGAGGACGTGGCGGCGACGGGCCACGGCGCCTCCTTCGACTTCTTCTTCCTGTCCGACACGACCGATCCCGACATCTGGATTGCCGAGGAGCGCGCCTTCCTGGCGCTGCGCGAGCGGCTGCCCGGAATGGCGATCCACTATCGGCACAGGCCGAAGAACACGGCGCGCAAGGCCGGCAATATCGCCGACTTCGTGACGCACTGGGGCGGCCACTACGCCCACATGATCGTGCTGGACGCCGACAGCCTGATGACCGGCGAGACGATCGTCGCACTGGCCGATGCCATGGAGCGCGATCCCGATGCGGGCATCATCCAGACGCTGCCGCGGCTGATCAACCGGAACACGCTGATCGCCCGGCTCCAGCAATTCGCTGCCCGTGTCTATGGACCCGTCGTCGCCGCGGGGCTCGCGGTCTGGTCGGGCCGTGACGGCAACTACTGGGGCCACAACGCCATCATCCGCATGGAGGCCTTCGCGACATCCGCCGGCCTGCCGGACCTTCCCGGCAAGCCCCCCTTCGGCGGGCACATCCTCAGCCACGATTTCGTCGAGGCCGGCCTCATCCGTCGCCGTGGCTATGCCGTCTACATGCTGACGCACCTGGACGGGTCCTACGAGGAGAGCCCTCCCTCCCTGATGGACCTCGCCATCCGTGACCGCCGCTGGTGCCAGGGCAACCTTCAGCACAGCCGGGTCATCGGCGCGAAGGGATTGCACTGGGCGACGCGGCAACACCTGGCCACCGGCATCATGAGCTATGTCTCGAGCCCGCTCTGGCTGATCCAACTTCTCGTCGGCCTGGCGCTGGCCCTGCAGGCGGCGTTCATCCGCCCGGAATACTTCACCAACCAGTTTACCCTCTTTCCCGCCTGGCCGGTCTTCGACGCCGAACGCGCGCTCAACCTCTTCATCTTCACGATGGCGATCCTGCTGGCGCCCAAGATGTTCGGCTGGTTCGCGACGCTGGTGAACGGACCGGCGCGGCGAGGCTGCGGTGGGGCGATCATGCTGACCGTCTCGACCGTCCTCGAGATCATCCTGTCGGCGCTGATCGCACCGGTCATGATGCTGATCCGAGGCGAGTTCCGTGTCCTCGATCATCTCGGGACGTGACACCGGCTGGAAGACGCAGCGGCGCGACGACGGCTCGATCCCCTTCGGGGCCATCGTCCAGCGGCACTGGCGCCATACGGCCCTGGGCGTCGTCGCGGCTGTCGCAGCCTTCTCGATCTCTCCTTACATCTTCGCCTGGATGTCGCCGACGATCGTCGGTCTCTGGCTGGCGATCCCGACATCCTGGGCCTCCGCGTCGGCGAGCATCGGCTGGGGCATGCGGCGGTTGCGGCTCCTGCTCATTCCCGAGGAATCATCGCCGCCGCCCATCGCCGAGCGCGCCTATCTGCTGGGCAAGGAGTTCGAGGTGATGGCGCTGGAGGACCACAAGGCGCTCGATCTCGTGCATTCGGACCCCGGGTTCCGCGAGGTCCACCAGCACATCATCCAGGTGCCGCCGCCGCGGGTGCGCGGCAAAGTCGACACCGACCGGGTCATCGCCGAGGCCAAGCTGACCGATGCGCATTCCATCGAGGACGCCCGACAATGGCTGTCGAGCCGCGAGACCATTCTCGTGCTTCACGATCGCGCTCTGATCGCCCTCCTTGCCGCCCTGCCCCATGCGGTGACGGCAGAGGCCTGAAGGTTGCGCTGCACAAATTGACGGCAGTCAGGTCGCGATCGCCCAAAGCTGTCGCAGCGAACGGCATTCCCGGTCACCACGCGCATCGGAGACTGCTGCGCTTTCCGGGATTTCCATGCGAGGGAGCGCACTGGCATTCCCCTTGCTAGATGCAAATCTCTACTTTGGCCGCCAATGACGCCGGCCCCTCGCAGCGCAGGGGAACGGATGTCACAGGACTTCAGCGCCGAACAGAAGCGCTATCTCGAAGGTTTCGTCGCAGGCGCCGCCGCGACACGGGTTGTCGGCAGTCCGGGCGCGGCCAGCGCCGAGCCGTCGGGGCCGGACGCGCCGCATCTCAGGGCGCAGGACGCGCAGACCCGTGCGGGCGGCAAGCTTGCGGACCAGGAGAAGTGGAAGCGCGAGGAGCATCCCTTCGACGCCTATCACCGCCTGGCCCGCGAGGCGGCGACCGGCAAGCTGCCGGGACCGGCCGACAATTTCCGCTGGCGATATTTCGGCCTGTTCAACGTCGCTCCGGCGCAGGACAGCTTCATGCTGCGCATGCGCATCCCGAACGGCATCCTGAAGGCGCACCAGCTCGCAGGTTCCGCCGATCTCGCATCGCGCTATGGCGGCGGCTATGTCCATGTCACCACCCGCGCCAACCTCCAGATGCGGGAGATTCGCCCGGAGAACGCCAAGGCGCTACTCGAGGACCTCATGGATCTCGGGCTGGTGGCGAAGGGCTCTGGCGCCGACAACATCCGTAACGTCACGGGATCGCCGCTCGCGGGGATCGACGGCCAGGAACTCCTCGACACCCGTCCGCTTTGCCGCGACTGGCACTTCCACATCCTCAACGAGAGGGTGCTTTACGGGCTGCCGCGGAAGTTCAACGTCTCCTTCGATGGCGCCGGGGTCTCGCCGGCGCTCGAGGAAACCAACGACATCGGTTTCCAGGCCGTGCGGGTGCTGGACGGCGCCGGGGTCGAACCCGGCATCTGGCTGCGCATCGTCCTCGGGGGCATATCCGGTCATCATGACCTTGCCCGCCCGACCGGCGCCTTTTGCCGCCCGGATGAGGCGACGGCGATCGCCGACGCGATCATCCGGGTGTTCATCGAGCATGGCGACCGGACCAACCGCAATCGCGCGCGCCTGAAATACGTCCTCGATGCCTGGGGTTTCGAGAAATTCCTGTCGGCCGTCGAGGACAAGCTGGATCGCAAGCTTATCCGGATCGACGAGGCCCATGTCGCGCCGCGAGCACCGACGGACCGCTTTGCACACGTCGGGGTCCACAGGCAGAGGCAGGAGGGCCGCAACTGGATCGGCGTCGTCCTGCCCGTCGGCAAGCTGACGGCCGACCAGGCCAAGGGTCTTGCAGCCATCGCAGGCGACCTCGGCGATGGCGACGTGCGCCTGACGGTCTGGCAGAACCTGATCCTGTCGGGCATTGCCGATGCCGATGTGGCCTCCGCCGAGGAGGCGGTTTCCAAGCTCGGGCTTTCGACAGCGATCACCCCGATCCGCGCGGGCCTCGTCGCCTGCACCGGCAATGCCGGCTGCAAGTTCGCCGCCGCCAATACCAAGCAGCACGCGATGGACATCGCCGGCCATGTGGAGGCCCGGGTCGCCATCGACGTTCCGGTCAACATCCACCTGACCGGGTGCCATCACTCCTGCGCCCAGCACTACATCGGCGACATCGGACTGATCGGTGCGCGCGTTCCGGTCAACGAGGACGGCGACACGGTCGAGGGCTACGACGTGGCCGTCGGCGGCGGTTTCGCCGAAAATGCCCGGATCGGCCGCTATCTCTGGAAGGGCGTGAAGGCGAGTGACGCACCGCGCCACGTCGAAGCGCTGCTCAAGACCTATCTCGCCCATCGCACAAACCCGGCCGAAACGTTCCAGGCCTTCACGCTGCGCCACGACACCGCGCGCCTCGAGGCACTTGTCGCACCGCATCTCTCGGTGATGAAGGAGGCCGCCGAATGACCATCCAGCCCCCGGGAGCCGCCTTCAACCTCATTCCGGAAAGCGCGCCGTTCTCCGCCGAGCAGCGCCAGTGGCTGTCGGGGTTTTTCGCAGCCGCACTTGCCCCGCTGGTGCCTGCCGGCGGTGTCCTGCCGCTGCCGGCGGCAACACCTCCGGCACCCTCGCATGCCGCTTCCAACGACGACGCGCCCTGGCACGATCCGTCCATGGCCATTGCCGACCGCATGGCGCTGGCGGAGGGGCGTCCCATCGCTCCGCGCCTGATGGCGGCCATGGCCCAGCAGGACTGCGGCCAGTGCGGCTACAACTGCGCTGACTACGCCAATGCCTTGTCGTCCAAGGCGGAGACGCGGCTGAACCTCTGCGTGCCCGGCGGCAAGGACACCCTGCGGATGCTCAAGGCGTTGTCGCCGGAGCTCGACGCGTCGCCGGCGACACCGGCCGTCATCGCCGCGGAACCGCAGGAGGCGCCGGCCGCCATTCCCGGCCGGTCGCGGGAGGTGCCGGTGGAGGCAATCTTCCTGTCCCGTCGCCGGCTCAACGCGCCCGGTTCGGAGAAGGAGACGGTCCACGTCGAGTTCGACCTCGCGGCCTGTGGTCTCGACTACGTCGTTGGTGACGCCTTCGGCATCTTTCCCACCAACGACCTCGGCCTTGTCGATCAGATCATCGCCATGCTCGGCGCGTCGCACATGACGGAGGTGCGCGGCCGCCCCCTTCGCCGGGTACTGGCCGAGGAGGTGGCGCTGTCCCCTGCCCCCGACAGCCTCTTCGAACTCATCAGCTTCCTCACTGGCGGAACACAACGGGCCCGGGCCAGGGCGCTTGCGACCGGCGAGGACCCCGACGGCGATGCAGCGACACTCGATGTCCTCGCGGTGCTGACGAAGTTCGCCGGCGTCCGGCCGCATCCGGAGGCTTTCGTCGAGGCGCTGGAGCCGCTTCAGCCTCGGCTCTACTCCATCTCATCGTCCATCAAGGCCCAACCGGGCAAAGTTTCTCTGACCGTCGACGCGGTGCGCTACGTCATCGGCAAGCGCCGCCGGCTCGGCGTCGCCTCGACCTTTCTCGCCGAGCGCGCCACGCCCGGCATGCCGGTCCGGGTCTATGTCCAGCGTGCCCACGCCTTCGCCCTGCCCGCCGACCCGACAAGGCCCGTCATCATGGTCGGTCCCGGCACCGGGGTGGCGCCGTTCCGTGCCTTCCTTCAGGACCGCGCCGCCGACAAGGCCCCCGGACCGAACTGGCTCTTCTACGGGCACCAGCGGCAGGCGACAGACTTCTTCTACGCCGATGAGCTTGACGCGTTGAAGAGGTCCGGCGTCCTGACGCGCCTGTCGCTCGCCTGGTCGCGCGACGGTTCGGAGAAAATCTACGTCCAGGACCGCATGCGCGAGAACGGCGCCGAACTCTGGCGCTGGCTCTCCGATGGCGCGCACTTCTACATCTGTGGCGATGCAAAACGCATGGCGCGCGATGTGGAAGCCGCCCTCGTCGATGTTGTCGCCCTTCATGGCGGGAGATCCGCGGACGAGGCGGTGCGGTGGGTTCAGGACATGAAGAAAGCCGGCCGCTACCAGGTCGATGTCTATTGAGGGCCGGACCATGACGCACTTCGCAGGCCGCAGCCCCGAACCCCGTCGAGCCGCACGCATGGCGCCGCTCGCCGTGCTTCCCGTGTTTCTCAAGCTGGCCGGGCGGCGCGTGGTCGTCGCGGGAGGCAACGAGGCAGCCGTCTGGAAAGCGGAGCTGCTGGCGGCGGCCGGTGCCCATGTCGACGTCATCGCCGACGATGCTTGCGACGAGATGCAGGAGCTCGCCGCAACTTCTCCGGGGGGCAGCATTTCGCTCCAAGACAGGGCCTGGCGACCGGACGACCTTCCCGGCGCAGCCTTCGCGATCGGCGCGATGGAGCAGGACGACGAGGCGAGAGCCTTCCGCGACGCCGCCCGCGTCGCCGGCGTTCCCGTCAACGTCATCGACAAGCCCGACTTCTGCGACGTGCAGTTCGGTGGCATCGTTAATCGCTCCCCCCTCGTCATCGGCATCTCGACCGATGGCGCCGCGCCGGTCTTCGGTCAGGCCATCAGGGCCCGGATCGAGGCCCTGCTGCCTGCGGGACTTGCGATCTGGGCCGAGACGGCCCGCGCCTGGCGCCGGCGCGTGAATGCGCTGAACCTGCCGTTTCGTGCCCGTCGCCGCTTCTGGGAACTCTTTGCTGATCGGGCCCTTGCCGCACCGGACAAGGCGCCATCGCCATCCCTCGCCGCCGAACTGGAGACGGCCGCGACCGACTCGGCCGCTGTTCTCGGTCGGCTGGTGCTGGTCGGAGCCGGTCCCGGTGATCCCGAACTGCTCACGATGAAGGCTGTCCGCGCCTTGCAGTCCGCCGATGTCATCGTCCACGACGACCTGGTGCCGTCCGCGGTGCTGGACGTGGCGCGGCGCGAGGCGCACCGCATCTCGGCCGGCAAGCGGGGGCGAGGCCCGTCCTGCCGGCAGGACGACATCAATGCCGTGGTCATCGATCTCGTCCGCCACGGCAAGCACGTGGTGCGGCTGAAGGCCGGTGATCCCATGATCTTCGGAAGAGCCGGCGAAGAGATCGCCGCGGCGCGTGCGGCTGGCCTTGCCGTGGAGGTCGTGCCCGGAATCTCGGCCGCGCAGGGCGCGGCTGCCTCCACCCTACTGTCCCTGACCCATCGCGACCACGCGCGGCGGCTGCAATATGTCACCGGCCACGGCAGCAACGGGAAACTGCCGGCAGACCTCTGCTGGCCGGCACTGGCCGATCCCGCAGCCTCGACGGTGGTCTACATGCCGGGCGCGACCTGGAACGACATGGCGGACAGGCTTCAGGCGGAGGGGCTGGCCCCTCAGACGCCCGCCTTGGCCGTGATCAATGCGACGCGTACCGACGAGGAGCGCATTCCAGGGACCGTCGGGACTCTGGCGGCGACGCTCGCCACCCGCCGCTGGAGCGGCCCACTGCTCATCCTTTACGGCAGCGCCTTCGGCGGGACCGGGGCAGACGTCACGGCCCGCGCGACCAGAACGGCAGGCGAGCGGGCGGAAGTGCAGTCGCTTCCTTGACAATCGGCGGGGGACCTGTCACATCGGCCCCAACCAGCCGGCGGCGACGCGGCGGGCGAAAGCTCGCTATTCCCAAGGCCCGGCCCCGATCTTTTCGACCTTCCGCGAGGACTTGCCATGGCCAAGGCCGCCACCATCAAGATCAAGCTGATCTCGACCGCCGACACCGGCTACTTCTACACCGCGAAGAAGAACTCGCGGACCATGACCGACAAGCTGACCAAGAAGAAGTACGACCCGGTCGCTCGCAAGCACGTTGAGTTCAAGGAAGCCAAGATCAAGTGATCCGGCCCTCGGCATAGCCGATGTCTCGTCAGACGGCCCCCTCGGGGGCCGTTTTTCGTTCGGGGGTGGTCAGTCCGTCTGCCGCGCGCGGTGTTTGCCAAAGGCGACGAACAGGCCCCAGGCCAACCCTCCCCCGACCACGACGAGGGTCGCCACGATCTTCTGACGCCGCGTGGTGCCCTGTTCGGATGGTGAGTCGCCCTGTGGCTTCTGCTCATTCATGCCTGATCCCCCTGCCCCATCACATTGCAGCACGGGGGGACGACAGACCAGTCGATGCCGGATGAGGTGGCCGGTCGGGCCAACGGCGATACGGAGAGGCCATCCGCGCCGAACCCGACCGGCCGACCCTACGGACCCAGGAGATGCGGCGGACCTGAGCAGTCGTAGGGGCACATGACCGGACCTACGCAGATCATGAAAGTCATGATCATGATCCGATCGCCGGGGACCCTAGATGAGCGCATTGCTCGCTTCAATGAAGACAGTCGTCGCCGTCGCGTAAACCGCGCCTTAACCTAAAGCAGCAGGGTTGATCGACGTGGTAAACGCCGTTGGCGGCTCAGGCGGCGTCGAGGACCACGCGGTTACGACCGTCACGCTTGGCCCGATACAGGGCCTGGTCGGCCCGCTTCAGAATGGCGTCGGCGTCGGTGTCGCTCGCCTGGCGCTGGGCCATGCCGATGGAGACGGTGACGTCGATGGCGCGCGCACCCTTGTGAATGGCGAAGGGATCGCTCGCCACGCGGTTGCGGATGCGCTCCGCGACGATGGAGGCAACGCCCGCGTCCGTGTCCGGCATGACCACGACGAACTCCTCGCCGCCCAGACGGCAGACGAGATCGATGCCACGTACGCTCTTGCGCAGGCGCTGGGCGAACTCGCGCAGCACCTCGTCGCCGGCGTCGTGACCCCAGGTGTCGTTGACGGCCTTGAAGTAGTCGATGTCGAGCACCAGGACGGCCAGCGGCTTGCCGCGCATGGAGGCCTGGTCGACCAGCGTGCCGAGATGGCTCTCCATGTAGCGACGGTTGTGAAGCCCGGTGAGGCCATCGGTGATGGCCATTTCCATGGACTGCTGGACATTGTCGCGGAGCCGCTCGGTGTAGCGCTTCTTGCGAATCTGCGTGCGGACACGCGCGGCCATCTCGTTCCGGTCGATGGGGCGGACGAGGTAGTCGTTGGCGCCGATGTCAAGGCTGCGCAACAGCCGCGCCTCGTCTTCGGGTTCGGCGACCACGAGGATCGGAAGCCCGCGGGTGCGGTCGAGAGAGCGGATCTGCGAGCAGAGACGCAGCGGATCGAACTCCGACAGCCCGAGCGAAATCATCACGAGGTCGTAGTCGTTCTCCGCAGCCTTGAAGAGGGCCTCCTGCGGCCGCGACTCGACCTCGACCTGATGCTGGTTGCGCAGCGCCTGGACGATCCTCTCGTGCGAGGAGGCACGATCGTCGACCACGAGGATGCGGCCATTGAGGCCCGATTCGGCGACGGCCTCCGTCAGCGGATCGCGCATGCCGATCTCGCGCGAGGTGACGGCACGCATGCGCAGTTCGTCCTGCACCATCTTCAGGCGCACCAGAGAGCGCACGCGGGTGATCAGTGCGAGGTCGTTGACCGGCTTGGTCAGGAAATCGTCGGCGCCTGCCTCAAGGCCCTTCACGCGATCGGCGGTCTGGTCGAGGGCCGTGACCATGATGACGGGCACATGATGCGTCGCCGGATTTGCCTTGAGGCGACGGCAGGTCTCGAAGCCGTCCATGCCGGGCATCATCACGTCGAGCAGGACGATGTCACACTGTCCGCGCTCGCAGATCGACAACGCCTCCAGGCCGGAATGCGCCGTGACCACATCGAAATATTCCGCGGAAAGCCGCGCCTCCAGCAGCTTCACATTGGCAAGGATGTCGTCGACGACGAGAACGCGCGCAGTCATCTTGACCCTATCCCCTTCACGCCGCGCCCAGGAAGTGCCGGACGGTCTCGATGAACTTCATCACCGAAATGGGCTTCGACAGGTAGGCCTCGCAGCCCCCTGACCTGATCCGTTCCTCGTCGCCCTTCATGGCGAAGGCGGTGACGGCG
The DNA here is from genome assembly GCA_965284145.1 of Phreatobacter sp. Classification (GTDB taxonomy): domain Bacteria; phylum Pseudomonadota; class Alphaproteobacteria; order Rhizobiales; family Phreatobacteraceae; genus Phreatobacter. Next base: position 772,812 of record CBDIRH010000002.1, on the reverse strand, counting down.
ATCACTGGAATGTGGCGGATCGTCTCGTCTTCCTTGATCCAGCGCGTCACATCGAGCCCCGACACCTCAGGCAACTGGATGTCCATGAGAATGAGGTCGGGATGGTGCTCACGCGCCAGCGCCAGCGCCTCGGTGCCGTTGCGCGTCTGGATCGTCCGATAGCCATTGGCCTCGAGGAGATCGTGGAAGAGCTTCATGTTGAGCTCGTTGTCTTCCACGATCATGACGGTCTTGGACATTGCTGACTCACGGTTCCGGGCCAGCACGAGATGGTTGCCGGACATTGACGCATAGCCCACAAGCTAGTCGCAAATCCTTTCAAAAGGACAAACCATGACGTTGCGTCCGCATGAACGGGACAGGAGCGCAGCCGAGGCCGTCGCCGTCAGCGCCCTTTCCTTCCTTGCCGCCGATGACGAGCGTCTCGGACGCTTTGCCGCGCTTGCGGGAATCGACCTCGGCTCGATCCGCGAAATCGCGGGTCAACCGGGCTTCCTGACGGCGGTCATGGACCACGTCATGTCCGACGAGCCGCTTCTGCTTGATTTTGCAGCGAGCGAAGGCATCCGGCCTGAGGAGGTCGTAAGGGCTGCCCGGGTGCTTGGGGCAGGCCCCTGGGAGCGTGATACCGCCTGATGACATGACCCCCCTTGAGGCAGCGGCGCATCGCGCCCACTCTGCCCCCATGGCCCTCGTCGCCTTCTGCCGGGACTGTCTTGTCGAAGCGCCGCCCGGCGCCGCGCGCTGCCATGCCTGCGGCTCGCCGCGCATCGCCCGCAATCCGGAGCTTGCAGGGCTTTCGATCGCCCATATCGACTGCGACGCCTTCTATGCGGCGGTGGAGAAGCGCGACAATCCACAGCTTGTCGACCAGCCGGTCATCATCGGGGGTGGAAAGCGCGGTGTGGTCTCGACCTGCTGCTACGTGGCGCGCATCCATGGCGTTCGCTCGGCGATGCCAATGTTCAAGGCGCTGAAGCTCTGCCCCGAGGCCATCGTCATCAAGCCCGACATGGAGAAATATGTCCGTGTCGGCCGGCAGGTGAGAGCCGCCATGCGGGACCTGACCCCGCTGGTTGAACCGCTGTCCATCGACGAGGCCTTCCTCGACCTGACCGGAACCGAGCGACTGCATGGCGCTCCTCCCGCCGTCGTGCTCGCCCGTTTCGCCCGGCATATCGAGCACGACATCGGCATCACCGTCTCGGTCGGGCTCTCCCACAACAAGTTTCTCGCCAAGATCGCCTCGGACCTCGACAAGCCCCGCGGCTTTGCCGCCATCGGTCATGCCGAGACTCTGGATTTTCTTGCGGGAAAGCCTGTCTCGCTGATCTGGGGCGTCGGCAAGGCCCTTCAGGAGGCCCTGGAGCGTGATGGGCTGAGGCTGATCGCCGACCTTCGCCGCGTCGACGAGGGCGAGTTGATGCGCCGCTACGGTGCCATGGGCCTGAGGCTCGCGCGGCTCAGCCGCGGCATCGACGACCGCCGCGTCACGCCGGACTCCGAGGTCAAGTCGATCTCGGCGGAAACGACCTTCGACATCGACATCCGGGATGCCCGCACGCTGGAGAAGAAACTCTTCCAGCTCAGCGAAAAGGTCTCCGCCAGGGCCAAGGCGCAGGGTTTCGCCGGCTCGACCGTGACGCTGAAGCTGAAGACCGCCGACTTCAGGATCCGGACGCGCTCGCGCGGCCTCGCCTCGCCGACCGTCCTCGCCGCACGGATCTTCGAGACCGGCCGCGACATGCTGATGAAGGAGGCCGACGGGACCGCCTACAGGCTCATCGGCATCGGTCTTTCCGATCTCGCCGACCTCGACAAGGCCGACCCGGCCGATCTGGTGGACACATCGATCGCGCGGACTGTGAAGGTGGAAGGCGCCGTCGATGCGCTGCGCGCGCGTTTCGGCAAGGCCGCGGTCGTCAAGGGCATCACCTTCGACGACTGATCGTGCCTCTCAATTGCGCGTGCAGGGGCTCTCGGCCTGCCATTCGAGGCTCGTCAGGTCGCCGCGGAGAGAGAACTCGCTGTAGTTGATGACGAGTTGCCGCGAGACGCCGTTTTCGTAGAGCTCGAAGGCGATGGAATAGAGCGGGCTGGGACTGTCGCGCCCGGCTTCGAAGTAGCTGATCGTCACCGGCCACCGCGCCAGCGCCGCCAGCTTCGGATCGCGGGCCGGACCCTCTGTTTCTCCGGTGCCCGGCGCGATACGCCGGCCGATGACCGCGGTGGCATTGTAGAGCTTCTCCCCGGTCTCGGCGCCGTCATAGACCTTCACCTCGAGGATGTTGCGGCCCTCGCGGGCCGCTTCGACGATGCGGATCAGGTGCTCGGTCGGGAAGATCGTCGTCCGGTCGATCTGACTGTTGACCTCGCGCGGCCGGCGCACGGCCAGCTGGACCGCGTCCGGGCCGCGTGTCGCGCTGCCCTCGGTCTCGAGGTGGGGCTGACCATTCTGCGTCGACCGGGACATGAACCGGAAGCCGCTGCCGTCGCCTTCCTCGAAATGCGAGGTGCGCAGGTCCATCACCACGCTGTTACCGTTCATCGCCATCTCAACCACCTGCCGGAAGGTGGTGGTGAACCCCTCGCACCGGTTGCCCGAGGTCTCGAACAGGATCCGCCCTCTGACCTGGTCGATGCCGCGTGCCGGGCGACGCCCGTCCAGCTGCAGATCGTAGACCGCGCGGTGTGGCGCCAGAACGGGAGCGGAGGCCGCCTGGACCTGGGCCGCCGCGATGTCCGGCACCGACACCAGAAAGCCGAGGGTGGCCGCCATGGCGGCACTGCGGACATGATGCATCAACAAGGGCTCCAGGGCTCTGCATCGCCGGAAGAGGGTTCGTGGCGACGTATTGGCCACCATAGAGAGCCCCCGACATGGCGACAACGCGGCATGGATGTGTCGCTTTGCACGAGCTTGCCGCCGAAGCCGCGTTGGGGCAGGTTCCGCGGCGCTTCCTTCTCCCAAAGGCCGAGGTCCCCGATGTCCGTCATTGCCGCCCGTCTCGCCGAACTCGGCATCGTCCTTCCCAATCCCGTCGCTCCCGTCGCCAACTACGTGCCCTTCGTACGCAGCGGCGCGCTGCTGGTCGTCTCCGGCCAGATTTCTCTGGGCCCGGATGGCCTCATCGCCGGCAAGCTCGGCGGCGGGATCTCCATCGAGGACGGTCAGAAGGCGGCACGCATCTGCGGCCTCAATGTGCTGGCGCACATCCAGGCGGCCGTCGGCAATCTCGACAACGTCATCCGCATCGTGCGCCTCGGCGGCTTCATCAACTGCACGCCGGATTTCGCCGACGGGCCCAAGGTGATGAACGGCGCCTCGGACCTGATGGTCGAGGTGTTCGGCGACAAGGGCCGCCACGCCCGCTCGACGATCGGCGTCGCCGCCCTGCCCGCGAACGCCGCGGTCGAGGTCGAGGCCATGGTCGAGATCGCCTGAATGTCCGCGCGGACTGACCTCGGCTGGCTGACGGCGCGGCCCATTGCCCATCGGGGGCTGCATGGCCTCGCACCGGGCGTCGTCGAGAACTGTCCGCGCGCCTTCGAGGCGGCGATCGCCGGCAACTACGCCATCGAATGCGACGTGCAACCGACGGCGGATGGCGAGGCAATCGTCTTCCACGACGCAACTCTCGACCGGCTCACAACTGCGTCGGGCCGCGTCGATGAACAGACCGCGGCGTCGCTGAAGGCCACCGCCTTCCGGACGACCAATGATCGCATGATCACCCTGCCAGAGCTCTTTGCTCAGGTCGCGGGACGAGTGCCGCTTGTCGTCGAGATCAAGTCGGAATTTGATGGAAAGCTCGAACTGACCCGCCGGGTTGCTGCGCTTGCCGCAGCCTATCGGGGGCCGCTGGCGCTGATGTCGTTCGATCCCGGGCCGATATCCTGGCTCAGGAACAACGCACCCGGCCTCGTCAGGGGCATCGTCGCCGAATCGCATTATGCGGGCGCGCACTGGGCGCGCCTTCCCGACCGCCTGCGGACCGACCTCGCCTCGCTCGGCCATCTCGATCGCACGGATCCTCACTTCCTGTCCTGGCGCGTCGCCGATCTGCCGAATGCCGCCACCGACCAATTCCGCAGCACGCTCGGGCGGCCGGTCATCTGCTGGACGGTGCGCACCGATGACGAGCGTGTGATCGGCGCCCGCCACGCCGATCAGGTGACCTTCGAGGGCTATCTCGCCTAGACTGGCGCCGATGAATTCGCCGTCGTTCACGATCCGCGTCGCCACCCGCATCGCCGACATTCCCGCCGCAGAATGGAACGCCTGCGCCGCAGGCGACGAGGGGCATGTCGACCCCTTTCTGGACCATGCCTTCTTCCTCAGCCTGGAGGAGTCGCGATCGGCCGTGCGCGAGACAGGCTGGCTCGGCCATCATCTGCTTCTCGAGCGCGCCGGGCGGATCGAGGCAATCCTTCCCTGCTATCTCAAGAGCCATTCGCGCGGCGAATATGTCTTCGACGCCGGCTGGGCCGAGGCCTATGAGCGCGCCGGAGGCCGCTACTATCCCAAGCTCCAGGCAAGCGTCCCCTTCACGCCAGCCACGGGCCGGCGCCTGCTGGTCCGCGCCGGACCGCAGGCCGATGTCGCCCGGGCGGCACTGGTGCAGGGGGCAGCGCAGGTCACCGTGGAGGCGGGAGTATCGTCGCTTCACGTCACCTTCTGTCGCGAAGACGAATGGGACCTCATGGCTGCCGGTGGCTTCCTGCAGCGGACGGATACCCAGTTCCATTTCGTCAACGAGGGCTACCGGCAGTTCGAGGACTTTCTCGCCGCCCTCTCCTCCCGCAAGCGCAAGGTGATCCGACGGGAGCGGCGTGAGGCGCTGGAGGGGCGTGGAATCACCATCCGGTGGCTCACGGGAAGCGACCTCACCGAGGACGTCTGGGATCGCTTCTTCGCGTTCTACATGGACACCGGCTCGCGGAAATGGGGGCGCCCCTATCTCACGCGGCAGTTCTATTCGCTCATCGGCGAGCGGATGGCCGACCGCATCCTGCTGGTGATGGCCGAGCGCGAGGGCCGCTACATCGCTGGAGCCATCAACTTCATCGGCAAGGACGTTCTCTATGGCCGCCACTGGGGCGCCGTCGAGGAGCATCCCTTCCTGCATTTCGAGGTCTGCTACTATCAGGCGATCGACTTTGCCATCCGACATGGACTAGGGCGGGTCGAGGCCGGCGCGCAGGGCGAACACAAGCTGGCCCGCGGCTATCGTCCCGTCACCACGCGTTCCGCGCATTTCATCGCTGACCGGAGCCTGCGCCGGGCGGTGGACGACTATCTCACGCGTGAGAGGGCCTATATCGCCGAGGCGATCGACGAACTCGGAAGCCTCACGCCGTTCCGCCGCGGCGAGGCGGAGATCGACGGCTAGGCAAACTAGAGATCGAAGCCCGACAGACCCTCGGCGATGCCACCGACGACGTTGGCAGCTCCCGAGACGACCGAGCCTGCGACGTCGGCGGCGCCGGACGCGACTGATCCGGCCACTTCCACGGTTCCCGAGGCGATCGTGCCGGCCGTCTCGATCGCTCCCGAGGCTATGGAGCCTGCGGTCTCGAAGGCCCCGGACGTGATGCTGCCGGCTGTCTCCGTGACAGTCGAAGCAGCCGAAGCCGTGGCACGCCCGACCGAGGAGACCGCGCTACCGACGACGTCGAAGAGCGTGCCGGCGACGTCGCCCAGGTCCAGCCAGCTGCCTGAGTCGGCCTGCTGCCTGCGCTGCTCTTCCTCCTGCGCCTTCTGTGCGGCCTCGGCGGCCTCGGCAGCTGAAGTCGGATCGATAGCCATACTGGTCTCCCGGATCGAACCCTCTGGCGGCCGAAGGCCACCGCAACGGTCGCATCCTCCCCGGCGTTCGTTTCCATTGCATGGCGTCAGCTGCCCGGTATTGCGGCCAAAGGACACGAACCGCCCGATGAACGGGACGTAAACGCCGCGATATGCCGGGTTCAGATTGAGCGGAGCAGGATGCGTATCGAACCGGTTCACACGGTTTCGCAAGGTCCAACCAAGGAGATGATCCCATGATGCATCGTCGCTCGTTCTTCGCCGCCCTCGGTGCCGGTGTCGCCGCTACCGCCCTCGCCGCCGCTGCCGCCCGAGGCCGCCCCGATCGCCGAGATCGCCGACTCGCTGCCGGCCGGCGCCGAGACGGCCTCGACCCCCGCCGCTGGCGCCCCGGTCGAGATGCGCGGCCGCGTCCGTCGTCGCACCCGCCGCGTCGTTCGCCGCAGCCGTCGCCGCGTCCGCCGTGTTGTGCGTCGCGCCCGCCGCCGCGCCTGATCATCTCTCGTCCGCCCGGCGACATGACCTCCATCGCCGGGCGGCGTCTTTCAGAAACAGTGCGGATTCACGATGACCCATGAAGCGACTTGACGTCGCGTCACCGCGCATCCGAGACTTGTTGAAGATGCGCCAGACCACAATGCCAGGAGGACTTTCAATGCTTCAGCGTCGTACCTTCGTCACCGCCGTCGTGGGCGGCATTGCCGCCGTCGCGGCAGCCGGATCGGCCCAGGCCGCTCCCGCCACGGCCACGGCTGCCGTTGCCCCCGCTGCCCCCGCCGCCCAGCCGACGGAGATGCAGTACTACATCGTCCGCCGCCGTCGGTACTGGTATCGTCCGCGCCGCCGCGTGTTCTTCATCCGCCGTCGCTTCTACCGTCGGCGCTACTACTGGTGATCGGCCGCGGCGCTTGACGCCGCGCCCCGTCATTGCGACACCCTCGCGGAGCCTTTCGCGAGGGTGTTTTCATGTCTGTCGTTGCCTACGATCCCAACAACGTCTTCGCCAAGATCCTGCGCGGGGAGATGCCGGCCCAGAAGGTCTATGAGACCGACAAGGTGCTGGCCTTCATGGACATCATGCCGCGTGCCGACGGCCATGTGCTGGTGATCCCGAAAGCCGCTGCCCGCAACATCCTCGACATCCACCCCGACGATCTGGCTGAGCTCGCCAGGGCGACCCAGTTCGTCGCCAAGGGCGTGCTGAAGGCCATGGGCGCCGACGGCCTCACGATCCAGCAGTTCAACGAGAGCGCCGGCGGACAGGTGGTGTTCCACATCCACGTTCACGTGCTGCCGCGCTGGTCCGGCGTCGCGCTGCGGCCCCATACCGGCGCAATGGAGAGCCCTGACGTTCTCGCCAAGCACGCAGCGACGATTCGCGCCGCGATCGAGGCGATGAGCGCCGGCGGCTGACTACTTCAGCCCCAGCCAGAAGGCTCCGCCGACAATGACCGCTTCGGCGGCGAGGACGCCGAAGAGAACCGACCGCCGCGCGGCCCAATAGACGCCCACGCCGAGCACGAAGGCCGCGACCCGCCAGCCGAGCGGCATGGTCGCCAGAGCACCACCGGGGAAGAAGGCGAGCTTGGCCACGACCGCGGCCAGAGTGGCCGTGGCGACCGCACGAACCCAGATCAGGATTTCGGAGGTTTCGTCGAGGCCACGCCCGACCACCAGGGCGAGCCAGCGCCAGATCTCGCTCGGCAGGAAACCGACGAGAATCAGTGCGATGTAGGGCGTCAGGTCGGATCCCACAAAGGTCATGGCGCTGCCCTCGCACGCGCGATTCGGGCCACGGCATAGGCTGCGGTCCCGCCGCCGAGGCCGGCATAGAGCAGTTCCAGCCCATCACCGCCAAGCGCGCCGACGAGAAGGCCGAAGAAGCCGGCGACGATGGCGAGCCGGTCGGACAGCATGCGGGCCGTGGTGAACAGTGACAGCAGGAAGAAGATCGGAGTTAGGAAGAGCAGGCCGGCCGCGAAGGCATGGGGAATGACACCAGCGAGGCCATAGCCGACCGCCGTCGCCGTGGTCGCCGACGCCAGCAGGCCGGTGCCAAGGCCGAGGAAGAAGGGAACGCGCCCCTCGCCATCGATCTTCGGCAACAGGCGCAGGCCCTCGACCCACATGGAGATCGCCACGAGATGCGCACAGAGGATGGCGGTCACGGGATGGCGATTCTGCAGCCTGAGATAGGGCAGAAGCGAGACCACCATGGGCAGGAGGCGCACCGAGGACAGGCCGACCGTCAGGCCGACCGCGAGCCACGACGCGCCGGACCCGAGCCCGCCGACGAGGATCAGATGCGCCGGGCCGGCCCAGATGAGCACGGTGGCCAGCATCGCCCAGAGCAGCGGCATTCCGTAGTCCGCGCAAACCGAACCTATCCCGATGAAGGTCGCGGCCAGAATGACCGCCGGAAGGGCGGCGGCCGCGCGCAGGCCGCGCCGGTAATGCGCGGCCTGAGAAAGCTGTTGGAAGGGGGTCTCGCGCTCATCCATGGCTGGAGGATCGAGTCCGCCAGCCGCGGCATCAAGGCAATGAGCGATCCTGCATGCAGGGGCATTCGATGCGCTGAAAGACAGAGCCCGGCCGGGTGGTGACACCGGCGCCGGCGCTGATGAGGCTGGCGATCGTCGAGTCCGCCTTCAGGGGAACCTTGGGCACAGATCCGGAGGGCCGCTTCGGCTCGACCGGCGCCGAGCCACCGCCGCCGCCCGAGCCGCCCTTGGGCTTGCGCTTGCCACCTGAGGGTGGCGCCTTCTTCGCCGCAGCGCGCTTGGCGATGCGACGCACGTCGGGGGCCACGGGCTCGGGCTTCGGCGTGACCGGTCCCGCGGGATAGTCGAAACCGAGGGTCGGGAAGCCCTCCTCGTCCTTCGACACGATCACGCGGACATGTCCGCCGTTCTTCAGGCGACCGAAGAGCAGGTCCTCTGCCAAGGGCTTCTTCACGTATTCCTGAATGACGCGCGCCATGGGACGGGCGCCCATCTGCTCGTCGTAGCCACGCTCGATGAGCCAGTCCTTGGCATCTGGCGACAGCTCGATGGTGACCTGGCGGTCGGCGAGTTGGGCCTCGAGCTGCAGGATGAACTTCTCGACGACGTTGCCGATCACCTCGGTGGAGAGATGGCCGAACGGCGATGACCGCGTCGAGACGGTTGCGGAATTCCGGCGTGAACAGGCGGTTGATCGCCTCGGCGTCGTCTCCCGTCCTCTTGTTGCGGGTGAAGCCGATCGCCGGCTTGGCAAGATCCGACGCGCCCGCATTGGTGGTCATGATGAGGATCACGTTGCGGAAGTCGACCTGCTTGCCGTTGTGATCGGTCAGCTTCCCGTGGTCCATGATCTGCAGGAGGATGTTGAAGAGGTCCGGATGGGCCTTCTCGATCTCGTCGAGCAGCAGCACGCAATAGCGGATTCTGGTCGATACCGTCGGTCAGCAGGCCGCCCTGGTCGAAGCCGACATAGCCGGGCGGCGCGCCGATGAGCCGCGAGACCGTGTGGCGCTCCATGTATTCCGACATGTCGAAGCGGAGCAGCTGGACGCCGAGCACTTGGCTGAGCTGCTTGGCGACCTCGGTCTTGCCGACGCCCGTCGGACCGGAGAACAGGTAGTAGCCGATCGGCTTCTCCGGTTCGACGCAGGCCGGCGCGCGCGAGCTTGATCGAGGCGGAGAGCGCCTCGATCGCCTGTGTCCTGGCCGAACACGACGCGCTTCAGGTCGTGGTCTCGATGTTGCGCAGCACCTCGGCGTCGTCCTTGGAGACGGTCTTGGGCGGGATGCGCGCCATGGTGGCGATCGATCGCCTCGATCTCCTTTACGGTCGATGGTCTTCTTGCGCTTGCCCTCGGGGACCAGCATCTGCGCCGCGCCGCTCTCGTCGATCACGTCGATCGCCTTGTCGGGCAGCTTGCGGTCGTGGATGTAGCGCGCCGACAGTTCCACCGCCGCCTTGATGGCCTCGTTGGTGTAGCGCAACTTGTGATGGTGCTCCTCGAAGGTAGGTCTTCAGACCCTTCATGATCTCGATGGCGTCCTCGACCGTCGGCTCGTTGACGTCGATCTTCTGGAAGCGGCGGACGAGTGCGCGGTCCTTCTCGAAGTACTGGCGGTATTCCTTGTAGGTCGTCGAACCGATGCAGCGCAGCGCGCCTGACGCGAGCGCCGGCTTCAGCAGGTTCGACGCATCCATCGCGCCGCCCGAGGTCGCACCCGCGCCGATGACGGTGTGGATCTCGTCGATGAACATGATCGCGTTGGGCGTCGGCCTCGACCTCCTTGATCACCTGCCTTCAGCCGCTCCTCGAAGTCGCCGCGATAGCGCGTGCCGGCCAGCAGCGTTCCCATGTCGAGCGCAAAGACGGTGGCGTCCTTCAGCACCTCGGGCACCTCGCCCTCGACGATGCGTTGCGCGCAAGGCCCTCGGCGATCGCCGTCTTGCCGACGCCGGGATCGCCGACACAGCAGCGGATTGTTCTTCTGGCGCCGGCATAGCACCTGGATGGTGCGGCTGATCTCGCTGTCGCGGCCGATCAGCGGATCGATACGGCCTTCACGCGCCTTCTTGTTGAGGTTCGACGCAATAGGCGTCGAGAGCGTCGCCGCTTCTTCTTCTCGCCCGCGGTGACCTTGCTGCCATTCGCCTCTTCCGGCTCATCGGCGCCCTTCGGACGGCGCGGCTCTCGGACGAGCCCTGCCCGCTTGGCGATGCCGTGCGAGATGTAGTTGACCGCGTCGTAGCGGGTCATGTCCTGCTCCTGCAGGAAGTAGGCGGCGTGGCTCTCGCGCTCGGCGAAGATCGCCACCAGCACGTTGGCGCCCGTCACTTCCTCGCGGCCCGACGACTGGACGTGGATCACCGCGCGCTGAATGACGCGCTGGAAGCCCGCCGTCGGCTTGGACATCCTCGGAACCGTCGGTGATGAGGTTCTCGAGCTCGGTGTCGATGTAGTCGACGAGGCTCTTGTCGCAGCCGTTCGAGATCGACGCTGCACGCCTTCATGACCGCAGCGGCGTCCTGGTCGTCGACCAGGGCGAGGAGCAGGTGCTCGAGGGTCGCATATTCGTGGCGCCGCTCGTTGGCGAGCGCGAGAGCGCCGATGGAGCGACTGTTCGAGGCTGCGGGAAAATGCGGGCAACGGAACCTCGTCAACGATCGATGCGCGCCGGAACGCGAAGAGTTTCGAGCAGTTTCACTTCTTTTCCATCACGCATTGCAGCGGATGCTGGTTCTTCCGGGCGAAATCCATGACCTGCGTCACCTTGGTCTCGGCGACTTCATAGGTATAGACGCCGCACTCGCCGACGCCGTGCTGGTGAACGTGGAGCATGATGCGCGTGGCGTCATCCGTGCTCTTGTTGAAGAATTGCTGCAGGACGTGCACGACGAACTCCATGGGCGTGTAGTCGTCGTTGAGAAGCAGCACGCGATAGAGGCTCGGCCGCTTCGTCTGCGGGCGCGTCTTGGCAATGACCGAGGTTCCCGGCCCACCCGGGTCCTGGTCGCGCTCATCGCGCTTTCCTGCCATGGCCCGGAGCGGCGCTGCCGCGTGTCCGGAATCTGCAAAAGGCGTGGAATCCTGCTTCATGGTCCAGTTTCGTGCCGGCGGATCGGCACGCCCGAAAAGTCCGATCGATCGATGACGGTACCAGGGCAAGCCCCAGGACCGAAGAATGCGAGAATCAGGCCGCGGCGGGCAAGACCACTCTATTCGTAATAGTGGGGTTCGGTGAACGGCCTCGCCAGTCCCCCACCGTTACGCCGGGGGCTGGCACCTGGATCGGTGCCGGCCGCCCGCCTCACGCCGCCTTCCTGGCCTCGGCGATCTTCACAAGGTTGCGCAGGATGATCGCCGTGCCCTTCAGCCGGTCGTCCGCCTTGGGCCAGTCGCGGATGAACACGATCTTCTGATCGGGCCGGACCTTCGCGAGCGACCCCTGCTCGCCGATGTAGCGGACGAGCCCGGCGGGATTGGCGAATTTCTGCTCGCGGAACGTCAGCACCATGCCGCGCGGCCCGGCATCGACCTTCTCGACATTGGCCCTGCGGCAATAGGCCTTGATCACCGCCACCTTGACGAGGTGCTGCACTTCGTCGGGCAGAGGACCAAAACGGTCGATCATCTCAGCGGCGAAGGCGTCGATGGCCTGGTCGGTGTCGAGATCGCCGAGCCGTCGGTAGAGCGACAGGCGCAGGTTGAGGTCCTCGACATAGGTCTCGGGGATGAGGATCGGCGTTCCGACAGTGATCTGCGGCGACCACTTGTCCTCCACCGTCTCCTCGACGAGGCCGGCCTTCATCATCGACACGGCCTCCTCCAGCATCTGCTGGTAGAGTTCGTAGCCGACCTCCTTGATATGACCCGACTGCTCGTCGCCGAGCAGGTTGCCGGCGCCGCGGATATCGAGGTCGTGTGAGGCGAGTTGGAAGCCGGCACCGAGTGTGTCGAGCGACTGCAGCACCTTGAGCCTGCGCTCGGCCTGTGGCGTGACCGGCTTGTTGTCGGCGGCATCGTGAACAGCGCATAGGCGCGGGTCTTGGACCGGCCGACACGACCGCGAAGCTGGTAGAGCTGGGCGAGGCCGAACATGTCGGCACGCCAGACGATCAGCGTATTGGCACGCGGGATGTCGAGGCCGGATTCCACGATCGTCGTCGACAGGAGGATGTCGACCTTGCCGTCGTAGAAGGCGCCGATGCGGTCCTCGAGTTCGCCAGCGGCCATCTGGCCGTGGGCGACGATGAACTTCGCCTCGGGCACGTGCTCGCGCAGGAAGGCTTCCGCCTCGCCGAGGTCCTCGATGCGCGGGCAGACGAAGAAGGCCTGGCCGCCGCGATAGCGCTCGCGCAACAGCGCCTCTCGGATCACCAGCGGGTCGAACGGCGTCACGAAGGAGCGGACCGCGAGGCGGTCCACCGGGGGGGTGGCGATGAGTCGACAGGTCGCGCACGCCGGTCATGGCGAGCTGCAGAGTGCGCGGGATCGGCGTTGCCGACAGCGTGAGGACGTGAACCTCGGCGCGCAGTTCCTTCAGCCGCTCCTTGTGGCGCGACGCCGAAGTGCTGCTCCTCGTCGACGATGACCAGGCCGAGATCCTTGAACGAGATTGCCTTGCCGAGCAGCGCGTGGGTGCCGACGACGATATCGACTGTGCCCTCAGCCAGCCCTTTCTTGGTCGCAGCGAGGTCAGCCGACCCCGACCATGCGCGAGGCCTGGCCCACATGCGATCGGCAGGCCCTGGAAGCGTTCGCGAGAAGGTCCGGAAGTGCTGGCGGGCCAGCAGTGTCGTCGGCACGACGACCGCTACCTGCTTGCCACTCATGACGGCGGCGAAGGCGGCGCGCAGCGCAACCTCCGTCTTGCCGAATCCGACATCGCCGCAGACCAGCCGGTCCATCGGCCGCCCGGCGCCAAGGTCATCGAGCACCGCGTCGATGGCGCCGGCCTGGTCCTCCGTCTCCTCATAGGGGAACTTCGCGGCGAACTCGTCATAGGCGCCGTCCGGCGGCACGAGTTTCGGCGCTTCGCGCAGGGCGCGGGCCGCGGCAATCTTGATGAGGCCAGCCGCCATCTCGAGGATGCGCTTCTTCATGCGCGCCTTGCGCGCCTGCCAGGCCCCGCCGCCGAGACGGTCGAGCTGCGCCTCGGCATCCTCGGAGCCGTAGCGCGACAGAAGTTCGATGTTCTCCACCGGCAGGTAGAGCTTGTCGCCACCGGCATAATGGATCAGCGCGCAGTCGTGCGGCGCGCCGGCGGCCGTCACGGTTTCCAGCCCCACGAAGCGACCGATGCCGTGGTCGACATGCACAACGAGGTCGCCCGCCGACAGGCTGGTCGCCTCGGTGATGTAGTCCTGCGCCCTCTTCTTGCGCTTCTGGGCACGAACGAGCCGGTCGCCGAGGATGTCCTGCTCGCCAATGACGGCAAAATCAGGCGTCTCGAAGCCCTCCTCGACCCCGAGCACGGCCAGAGCGATCTCGTCGCCCCTGAGGGCTTCTGCGGCCGACCAACTCGCGACGGGACGCAGGGCCTTCAGCCCGTGGTCCTCAAGGATCGGCTGGAGCCTTTCGCGCGAACCATCCGACCAGGCGGCGATCAGAACCCTCTTCTTGTCCTTCCGCAGTGCGGCGACATGGCCGGCAACCGCATCGAAGACGTTGGCGTTCTCGTCCGCGCGTTCGGCGGCGAAGGACCGGCCGCGGCGGCCCTCGAGGTCGATCAGCGCCCCGATCCCGAAGCGCCCGCCAGCGCGAAGGCGAGCCGGACGACAGCCTCACCCCCGCGCCTGCGGTCCCAGTCCCCGGGCGTCAGGTAGAGCGAGTCGGGCGGCAGCGGCTTGTAGGCGGCACCGCCGGCGTCATGCTCCATCGCCGTCTTGCGGGCGTCGTAGTAGTCGGCAACCGTCGTCAGGCGCTCCTTCGCCGCTTCCTCGACCTGGGCGTCCAGCACGATGCCGGCGTCCGGCATGTAGTCGAACAGCGTATCCAGCCGGTCGTGGAACAGCGGCATCCAGTGCTCGACACCCGGATAGCGGCGCCCTTCGGACACGGTCTCGTAGAGCGTGTCGCCCTTTGTCGACCCGCCGAAGGCCCTCACATAGGACAGGCGGAACTTCACCATGGTCTCGGTGGTGATCTGCACTTCCGAGGTCGGGACGAGGTCGAGACGCTTCAGATTGCCCGTCGTGCGCTGGGTTTCCGGATCGAAGGTGCGGATGGATTCCAGCGTGTCGCCGAAGAAATCGAGGCGGATCGGCGCATCCATGCCGGGCGCATAGAGATCGAGGATGCCACCGCGCACCGCATATTCGCCGACCTCGCGCACGGTCGACGTGCGCAGATAGCCGTTGGTCTCGAGCCAGGCCTGCAGATCGGTCATGGCGATGACGTTGCCGGCGGCCGCCGATAGCGATTGCATTGCCAGCATTGAGCGCGCGGGCACCCGCTGCAGCGCCGCGTTGATGGTCGTGAGCACGATGGCGGGCGTCGCGCGCCCGGTCGTCCGCGCCAGACGCGAAAGCGTGAGCATGCGGCGCGCCATGATGGCGCCGTTCGGGGAGGCACGGTCGTAGGGCTGGCAGTCCCATGCCGGCATGGGCAGGATCTCGATGCCCGGCGCGAAGAAGCCGAGGGCCGTCTCCAGCGCCTGCATGCGCGGCCCGTCGCGGCAGATCACCAGCAGCTCGGGCGAGGCCTGGTTACCCTTGGCATGAAGCTGGCGGGCGAGGTCGGCGATGACGAGCGCGTCATAGCCCTGTGGCACGCCTGCGAGAGTCAGGCGTCCGCGCGAGGCGACGACGTCGGCGGGGGAACGCTTGGCCATCAGCCGTTCCAGGCTCCCTTGCCCTCGGCATGGAAGGCCTTCAGCGACCGGAAGACCGAGGTATCGTAGTTGGCCGGCGTCTCCGCCTTGCCGGTGACCCAGGAAAAGAGGTCCCGATCCGGCACCTCGATCAGCCGCTCGAAATCGTCGAGCTCCGCCTCGGTGAAATCGCCGATGTGGACGTCGGCGAAGCGACCCATGATCAGGTCCATCTCTCGTGTGCCGCGATGCCAGGAGCGGAACAGGATCTTGCGCCGGCGCGGGTCGAGATCGGCGGAGGAACGCGTGGTCCCGGTCATGGGTCAGCTCCGGTGCAGAACGGCGAAAGCCGGGGACGTCCATTTGGACGTCGCCCGGTGGTGGGCGTGTCACTATCAAACGTCACGACCGATGTCAGCGGTTCAATCAGGCAGTACATTCCCGCCATGCGTCCCGCGCGACTCGATCCCCTCTTCGCACCCCTGACGACCCTCAAGGGTGTCGGCGCCAAGCTGGAAGGCCTCTACGCCCGCCTCCTCGGTACGGAGGGGCCGCCGCGCGTCGTCGACCTCCTGTTCCATCTCCCGTCGGGGGTCATCGATCGACGGGCGCGACCGACCCTCGCCGAGGCCGAGCCCGGTGCCATCGTCACGATCGAAGTTCTGGTGGAGAAGCACCGCCCGGCGCCGCCCGGAAAGTCACGCGCTCCCTACAAGGTGCTCGTCTCAGACGAGACGGGAGACCTGACACTCGTCTGGTTCAATGCCCATCGCGGCCGCATCGAGCAGATGTGCCCCGTTGGCGAGACGCGCGTGGTCTCGGGCCGCATCGAACTCTTCGACGGCATGCGACAGATGGTGCATCCGGACCGGGTGCTGACGATCGAGCAGGCTGCGACCATGCCGCTGATGGAGCCCGTCTACCCGCTGACAGAGGGGCTTGGGTCCGGCCATGTGCGCAGGGCTGCCGAAGCGGCGCTGGGACGGCTTCCTGCGCTGGACGAGTGGATCGACCGCCACCTCGTCGAACGTCAAAGATGGCCAGACTTCGCCACCGCGCTCCGCACCGTCCATGCGCCGGACAGCCCCGATGCGTTCAGCCCGGAGGGGCTTGCATGGTCGCGCCTGGCCTATGACGAACTGCTCGCCAACCAGCTGGCCCTCGGGCTCGTCCGCGTCAACCTCAAGCGCCCTGCCGGACGCCGGAACATCGGCCACGGCCAGTTGCGCGACCGGATCGCGACCGCCCTGCCCTTCAGCCTTACCGGTTCGCAGACCCGCGCCATCGCCGAGATCGCTGCCGACATGAATGCGCCGACGCGCATGCTCCGGCTGCTGCAGGGCGATGTCGGGTCCGGCAAGACGGTTGTGGCACTGATGGCCATGGCTGCAGCCGCCGAGGCCGGCCGCCAGTCGGCCTTGATGGCGCCCACCGAACTCCTGGCGCGGCAGCACGCCCGCACCCTTGAGCCGCTTGCCGCTGCCGCAGGCCTGACGGTTGCCATTCTCACCGGCCGCGAGAAGGGCCGCGAGCGTGAGGACATTCTTGCCGGCCTCGCATCGGGCGCCATTCACATCGTGGTCGGCACCCATGCGCTTTTTCAGGAGCATGTCCGCTTCCGTGATCTCGGCCTGGCGGTGATCGACGAACAGCATCGCTTCGGCGTCCACCAGCGCCTGGCGCTGGCCGCCAAGGGCGAGGCGGTGGACCTTCTGGTCATGACGGCGACCCCCATTCCGCGCACGCTGGTCCTGACCTATTTCGGCGACATGGAAACGTCCCAGCTGACCGAGAAGCCCGCCGGGCGAAAGCCGGTCGACACCCGCGTCATCGGCATGGAGCGCCTTGGCGAGGTCGTGGATGGGATTGGCAGGGCTCTGGACGCGGGACGGCAGGTGTACTGGGTGTGCCCGCTCGTCGCCGAGGACGAGGCCCCCGACGAAAACACCCCGGATCTCGCCGCGGCGGAGGAGCGCTTCGCCATGCTGCGCCAGCGCTTCGGCGACCGGGTCGATCTCGTCCACGGTCAGATGAAGGGAGCCGACAAGGATGCGGTGATGGAGCGTTTCTCCCGCGGAGAGAGCCGCCTCCTCGTCGCCACAACGGTAATCGAAGTTGGCGTCGACGTGCCGGAGGCCTCCATCATGGTCATAGATCACGCCGAGCATTTCGGGCTCGCCCAGCTCCACCAGCTGCGCGGGCGCATCGGCCGTGGAGCCGCCGCCTCCACCTGCATCCTGCTCTACAAGGGACCGTTGGGCGAGATGGCCGGGAGACGCCTCGACATCATGCGCGAAACGGAGGACGGTTTCCGTATCGCCGAGGAGGACCTCAAGCTGCGCGGTGAAGGCGATCTCCTCGGCACCAAGCAGTCGGGCATGCCGGGGTTCCGGCTGGCACGCATCGAACGTCATGCGCCACTGCTGGAGACGGCCCGCAACGAGGCGCGGCTCGTCATCGAGACCGATCCGCAACTCGCGGCGCCACGTGGCGAAGCGCTGCGCGATCTGCTCTACCTGTTCGGACGCAACGAGGCGATCCGCCTCATCAAGGCCGGCTGATCATGGTGGCGCGCCCGCTTCGCTTCCTGCTCTTTGCCGCCGGCTGCCTGTTCACGGTTATAGGGATCATCGGCGTCATCTTGCCGGGCCTGCCGGGCACGATCTTCCTCATCCTCGCGGCCTGGTGCTTCGCCCGCTCGTCACCGCGCTTCGAATGGTGGCTGCTCAACCATCCACGTCTCGGTCCGCCGGTGAAACAGTGGCGCGCCCGCGGTGCGATCGCGCCCCGGATCAAGGCCGTCGCCATCGGCTCCATGGCGCTGTCCTGGGGCCTCGTCTGGCTGACGGCGCCGCCGATCGCCATCGCGACATCCGGCGTGGCGCTCGCCGCCAGCGCGCTCTACGTCGGAACGAGACCGAACGCATGATCCCCCCGGATACACCGCGCATCGTCTGCGGCGGCATCACCACGCTCGACATCATCTATGGGCTCGACGCCATTCCGACCGTCCCGCTGAAGTTTCGCTCCGAGCGGATGACCACGTCGGGCGGAGGGCTCGCCGGCAATGCCGCCACGGCCTGCGCCAGGCTCGGCGCCCGGGTGTCGCTCATCGCCCGGCTTGGCGACGACCCCTTCGCCGACCTGATGATCGAGGAGCTTGAGCGCGACGGCGTCGATTGCGGCACGGTGAGGCGCTGCCCGGGCTTTCGCTCGCCGGTTTCGGCCGTGATCGTCGACCGCCAGGGCGAGCGCATGGTGGTCAGCTACTCCGATCCTGCCATTCCCTCCGACACCGGATGGATTCCGGCCGGCATCCTCGACGGGGCCCATGCCGTCTATGCAGAGACACGCTGGATCGAGGCCGCACTCCACCTCCTGCCCGAGGCGCGGCGGCGCGGCCTCCCATCCGTTCTCGATGCCGATCGACGACCAACGCACCCGGACGTTCTGACCATGGCGAGCCATGTCGGCTTTTCGGCGCCGGCGCTCAGGGAGTGGACGGGTATCGACGATCTGCCGACCGCCCTCAAGGCGGCGTCCGCGAGCGCAGGCAACGTCCTCCTAGTCACCGACGGAGCTGAGGGGGCCTGGTACATGGACGCAGGAGAGGTCAGGCATGAGCCGGCCTTCCCCGTCCGAGCTGTCGACACCCTCGGAGCGGGCGACACCTGGCACGGCGCCCTTGCGGTCGCCCTCGCCGAGCGGATGCCCCTCCAGCCGGCCGTGCGGTTCGCCAACGCGGCGGCGGCGCTGAAGTGCACGGAGTTCGGCGGGCGGAAAGGCATGCCGTCGCGCCAGAGCGTCGACGCCATGCTCGCGGGCGCATGGTGATCATGCTGATGATCCCTCGCGCGATCTCCGCTAGAATGATGGACGTGACGACAGTGCTCCGCGCCTTTCTTCTGACCTGCCTGCCCTGCCTCCTGCTGATCGCGACGGGTCCATCCGCTCACGCGAAGTCGACCGGCGCTTTCATTCGCGGCCTCACCGAGGCGCAGTTTCTCTATCGTGCGACGACGATGAGCCTGAGAAGCGGCCGTGCCGACGAGGCCGAGGCGTCGCTCAAGGCGCTCATTACCCTGTGGGACGACACAACGGCCGCCACGGCGGCGGATCCGCCGGCGATCGCCTCCCGCATCAATCTCTTTCCGGAGCTGATGGAGGGTGGCCGGGCGCGCCTGCGTCGCGCGGCAGAGGTCCTGTCGCAGGGCCGTCAGGATTCGGCGCTCGAGGAGCTCGCGCCGCTGAAACGCGAATGGGTCGGCATGCGCCGCAACATCGGTCTCTACGGGCTGGTGGAGTGTCTCGAGGAATCGTCTGAAGCCCTCGAGGCCCTTGCGGCGCTCCGCAAGCCCTCCACCGACATGGCCCGCGGCGAGAGCCGGGCGGAGATCATCGCTCGCACCGCCATCTATCGCTTCGCGCTGCGACGCTGCGAATCCTTCGCGGCGCTGGACCCTGCCGGCGACGCCGAGTTCAGGCGACGGGCCGACGCCATCGGAGCCGCCATCGATGTCATCGATTCGGCTCTTCGTCTGCGCGACCCGGCGCTGCTCGACCGCGTCCTCGGCGACCTCAAGACCTTCGACGCGCAACTCTCCCAACGATTCGGCGGATAGCTGGACGCTGGACAGGGCTGCGCGGCGCGTGTCACGACTTCAATCGATTTGAGCCGCAAAGAACGGCGAGGCTGGGAGAGGACAATGGCCAAGAGACTGGCGGGCAAGGTGGCTGTGGTGACGGCCGCCGGACATGGGATCGGACGCGCGATCGCCGAGGCCTTCGTGGCCGAGGGGGCGAAGGTGATCGCCACCGATATCGACAAGGCGAAGCTTGAGGGTATCGCCAAGGCAAAGAAGCTCCGGCTCGACGTGACGTCCACCCGCGCCGTCGAGGCCCTTGCCGCCAAGACAGGCCCGATCGACATCCTCGTCAATGCCGCCGGGTGGGTCCATCACGGGACGGTGCTCGACACCAGCGAGGCCGACTGGGACCGCTCCTTCGACCTGAACGTGAAATCGATGCACCGGACCATCGGGGCATTTCTCCCGGGAATGCTGGAGAAGGGCTCGGGCTCCATCGTCAACATTGCCTCCGGCGCCTCGTCCGTGCGCGGCGTTCTGAACCGCTACGCCTATGGCGCCTCCAAGGCGGCCGTGATCGGCCTGACCAAGTCGGTCGCGATCGACTACATCCGTCGCGGCATCCGCGCCAACGCCATCTGCCCCGGCACCATTCAGTCCCCTTCCCTCGACGAGCGCATCAAGGCCCTGGCCGCCTCGACCGGTCAGACGGAGGCTGCGGCGCGCAAGGCCTTCATCGATCGGCAGCCCATCGGTCGTCTCGGCACGGCGGAAGAGGTGGCGATGCTGGCGGTCTACCTGGCATCCGACGAGGCGGCCTATACGACCGGCGCCCTCCACATCGTCGATGGCGGCTTCTCGCTCTGACGGGTCGTCGGGGGGTGGATGGTGAGCGGGGAGGGGATCGAACCCTCGACCACATGATTAAAAGTCACGTGCTCTACCGCTGAGCTACCCGCCCATCCGGCGGGGGGTTTGGCGGATTGCCGCCGGGAAGTCAACGCCGGGCGGCAATGGGACGCGGCGACGGCTCCCCTGCCCTGCGTGGCGGCGGTCGGAAGTCCAGGGCTGCCGCATTTTGGCGACCCTGGACCTCCATGAACCGCCAGTGGAGCGGCGGTCGATCGGCCGGTTACCAGCCGCGGCGCCAGTAGCGGCGGCGCCAATAGCGACGGCGCATGCGACGATTGCGCCAGTTGCGACGATAGTAGCCACGGCTGCCGCGTCGCAGGACCCGACCGCGGGGCGTCGGCTCGGACTGCATTTCGACCGGCGCGCCCGGCGTCGTCGGCGCCGCCAGAGGTGCGGCCTGCGCAGCTGCCACGAAGCCGCCGGTGGTCGCGAGGGCCGCGGCGCATGCGGCGGCGCCGATGAACATCCGTCTGTTCGTCATGTCAGTCTCCCTGAATCGTGTCATCGGGGCTGCGCGTGCAGGCGCCCGGCCGCTTGGGCGCGGTCTGATGTGGAACGCACGAGGAGGCCGAATGTTCATCGGGGGATCTGGCACACCATGGCCGGCGTTATTGCCTCATGCGGAGGCCTCGCTAGGATGCCGAAACGACCGCGAGGAAACGCCCGATGATCCTCCGCCGCATCGTCTTCTTCCTGGCCATCCTGCTCGGGGTCGCCGCCTCGCAGGTGCCGGAATTCGCCCAGCAGTACCGCCAGCGCCTCGGTGGCGCGATCGATGAACTCAACCGGATGCTGACCGAGTTCGACGCCGACGCTGCCCGTCTGCAGATGGATCGCGCCGCTGGCATCGAGCGCCTGTCGCGCAATGCCGACGACTTCGCCCGTCAGCGCGGCGAGCAGGTCAGAACCGATGCGGAACGGGCGGCGCGGCTCGAGACCCAGCTTCAAGCCTACCGCGACGCGGGCCCCTTCTGGCGGCTGGCGACGCTCGCGCGTCACTACGAACCGGAGATCGCGCGACGCGCCGCCGAGAACTTCGAGCCGGCTGTGCCCGTAACAGGGGAAGGGCTGGCGGCAACGGCACTCGGCTTCCTGCTCGGCTGGCTCGGGGGCCGGGCGTTGATCGCCCCGGTCCAGCGTCGACGGCGAAAGGTGGTCATGACGCAGGGGTGACGTTCACTGGGGCGCCATGCGCCTGACCCCGTCCCGGATGAAGATGCGGAAGGGTGTCGTGCCCGAGGCCGATCCGTCCGCCGAACGCCAGCGGCCGTTGGTGCAGAGAATGCCGCCCTGCTCGGCCAGCGCGTCGAACTCCACCGTATTGCGATAGACCGTCCCGTCCGGCAGCGTGGCCGTGAACGCAGTCCGGCACTTTCCGTCAGCGACGACCGGATCGTAGCCACCGATCATGACCCCACCGCCGCCCGTGCTCGGGAAAGGGTCGGTCAGGGGCGGCCAGGAACCAAAATCCTCCTGTGCCGCTGTCGGTCCGGCAAGCACCAGGCTCGTCGCCATTGCCAGTATCGCCATTCTCATGTGTCGAGCTCCCTCGGTCTGGTGGTCCATGAGGGATTACCCATCCGACCGGCCAACGGATGCAGGGACGCAACGCCGCCGCAATGAAAGCTTGCGCGGGTGCCGGAGGCACAGGAACAATAAGCCCTCCGCGGAACTCCGGTGAGGCCATGCAGCAGTCCTGCCCCAAGCATCTCAAGCATCTGGTGGTGAACCCCGGCTCCCGGGTGAAGCTGAAGGACATCGACCCGCGCGAGGTGGATTTCCTCGGCGACGAGGACGCTGTGCGCGCGAAGCTCGCCGAGGACGTCGTGGCCATCGACCGCCTGCAGGACCGCCTCTATGCGGAGGGAAAGCGGGCACTCCTCGTTGTGCTGCAGGGGACGGACACCGCCGGCAAGGACGGCACGATCCGGGGCGTGTTCAACACGACCGGTCCGCTCGGCGTCAGCGTCACCGCGTTCAAGCGCCCCAGCGAGGAGGAGCTCGCGCATGACTTCCTCTGGCGCGTCCACATGGCAGCGCCGCGCCGTGGCACGATCGGCATCTTCAACCGCTCGCATTACGAGGATGTGCTCGTCGGGCGCGTGCGCAGCCTTGCGCCGAAAGAGGCGATCGAGCTGCGGTACGGCCAGATCAACGATTTCGAGCGCATCCTGTCCGAGAACGGCACGGTGATCCTCAAGTTCATGCTCCACATCTCCAAGGACGAGCAGGCCGAGCGGCTGCAGGAGCGGCTCGACGAGAAGGAGAAGAACTGGAAATTCAACGCCGGCGATCTCGAGGATCGCAAGCTCTGGGACGAGTTCCAGAAGGCCTATGAAACCGCCCTCACCCGCTGCTCGACCGACCATGCCCCCTGGCATGTGGTGCCGGCCGACAGGAAGTGGGCGCGCAATGCCATCATCGCGGCGATCGTGCGCGACACGCTGGAGCAGATGGACCCGCAATACCCGAAAGTGCCCTGGAAGGCGTCGGACTTCCGCATCACCTGACGTATGCGGCCGGAGCCGCCTTCACCCCTGCCAGGGGTCGATGTCGCCTCGGGTCCAGCCCTCGCGGACCTCGGCCACGTAATCGGCGTAGCGACCCTCGGCGATAGCCTTCCGCGCCCCGGCCATCAGATCCTGGTAGTAGGCGAGGTTGATCCAGGTGAGCAGCATGCCGCCGAGGGACTTCGTCGGCGCGCACGAGGTGGTGCAGATAGGCGCGCGAATAGTCGCGCGCCGCCGGGCATGACGAGGCCTCGTCGAGCGGCCTCGGGTCCTCGGCATGGCGGGCGTTGCGGAAATTGATCCGGCCGAAGCGGGAGAAAGCCTGTCCGTGGCGGCCGTTGCGGGTCGGCATGACGCAGTCGAACATGTCGACGCCCCTCGCCACCGCCGCCAGCAGGTCGTCGGGCGTGCCGACACCCATCAGGTAGTGCGGCTTGTCGTCGGGAAGGTGCGGCATGACCTCCTCGATCATGGCCAGCATCACCTCCTGAGGTTCGCCGACAGCGAGGCCGCCGATGGAATAGCCGGGGAAGTCCATGGCTGCGAGAGCCCTGGCGCTGGCGACGCGCAGGTCCGGCTGGTCGCCTCCCTGGACGATGCCGAACAGCGCCCTGCCCGCCGGCTGCGCCTCGAAGGCCCGCCGTGACCGCTCCGCCCAGCGCAATGAGAGCTGCATGGCCTTGTCGATGGCAGCGCGCTCGTTCGGCAGCGCCACGCATTCGTCGAGCTGCATCTGGATGTCGGCCCCGAGCAGGCCCTGGATCTCGACCGAGCGCTCCGGCGTCAGCTCGAAACGGGAGCCGTCGACATGGCTTGCAAGGTCACGCCCTGCTCGGTCAGCTTGCGCAGCTTCGCGAGCGACATGACCTGGAAGCCGCCGGAATCGGTGAGGATCGGCCCCTGCCAGCCGCCGAAGCGATGCAGGCCGCCAAGCCTCGCGATCCGTTCGGCGCCAGGACGGAGCATCAGGTGATAGGTGTTGCCGAGGATCACGTCGGCGCCGAGCGCCTTCACCTGATCCATGTACATGCCCTTCACCGTCGCCTGCGTGCCGACCGGCATGAAAGCGGGCGTGCGGATGTCGCCGCGGGGCGTCGAGACGACGCCGGTGCGGGCCGCGCCGTCCCGGGCGTGGATGGCGAAGGAGAAGCCGGTCATCGCGCATCCTCGCGGAAGAGAAGCGAACCGTCGCCATAGGAGTAGAAACGGTAGCCGGTAGCGATGGCGCGGGCATAGGCCGCCTTCATCGTCTCAAGGCCTGCGAAGGCCGAGACCAGCATGAAAAGCGTCGAGCGCGGCAGGTGGAAATTGGTCATCAGCACGTCGACGGTGCGGAAGCGGTAGCCGGGCGTGATGAAGATCGAGGTCTCGGCTGCGAAGGGCTGGATCGTGCCGTCCTCGGCCGCCGCGCTCTCCAGAAGGCGCAGCGAGGTGGTGCCGACGGCAACGATGCGGCCGCCTGCCGCGCGCACCGCGTTGAGGGCGTCGGCCGTCCCGGCGGTCACGAGCCCATACTCCGGGTGCATACGGTGGTCGGCCGTATCGTCGCTCTTCACCGGCAGGAACGTGCCGGCGCCGACATGCAGGGTGAGGAAATGGAGGCCGATGCCCCGGGCCTTCAGGCGCTCCAGCAACTCCGGGGTGAAGTGCAGGCCGGCGGTGGGAGCGGCGACCGATCCCTCGTCGCGCGCATAGACCGTCTGGTAGTCGGCACGATCCTGCGCGTCCTCGGCGCGCTTCGAGGCGATGTAGGGCGGCAGCGGGATGTGGCCGACGCGGGCGATGGCCTCGTCGAGATAGGCCGGCTCGCCGAGCGCGACGCAGCTCGACCCCGTCGTCGTCCTTGGAGACGACGGTGGCATGGACGGCGGACAGGAGGCAGGCCTCCGGTGTCTCGCCGAAGCGGATGAGGTCGCCGGCCTGGAGCTTCTTCGCCCCCTTCACGAAGGCGAGCCACCTGTTGTCTCCGAGCCTGCGGTGCAGCGTCGCCGAAATGGGCGCCGTCTGCCCCGCCCGATCGCGGATTCCGTCGAGCTGGGCGGGAATGACCCGGGTGTCGTTGAAGACCAGGGCATCGCCCGGCTGCAGCAGATCGGGGAGATCGCGAACCAGTCGATCCTCGATCCCATCGCCCGGGCGAACCACCATGAGCCGCGCGGCATCGCGCGGGCTCGCGGGCCTCAACGCGATCCGGTCGGGTGGCAGGTCGAAATCGAACAGGTCGACGCGCATGGTCTCGGGAGATCGGGCTTCCGGCAAAAGAAAACGGCGCCCGGATCGCTCCGGACGCCGCGCTCCCTATCACAGGGGATCAGAGCTTGGCGATGACGTCGCCGTAGGTCGCCATGTCGTCGGCAGCGATCTTCGCCACAACGATCTTGTCGGGATCACGCACCGGCTCGCCGCGCTTGATCGTGTCGACGTTCTCCATGCCTTCGACGACCTTGCCCCAGACGGTGTACTGGCGGTCGAGGAAACGGGCGTCGTCGAAGCAGAGGAAGAACTGCGAGTTCGCCGAATTCGGGTTCTGGGCGCGGGCCATGGAGGCGGTGCCGCGCACGTGCGGCTCGGCGTTGAACTCGGCCTTCAGGTCCGGATACTTCGAGCCGCCGGTGCCGGTGCCGTGCGGGCAGCCGGTCTGGGCCATGAAGCCGTCGATGACGCGGTGGAAGACGATGCCGTCGTAGAAGCCCTCGCGGACGAGCTTCTTGATGTGGTCAACGTGGCCGGGCGCGAGGTCCGGGCGCATGGCGATAACGACACGACCCTTGGTCGTCTCAAGGATCATGGTGTTTTCTGCGTCGAGGGCCATGGTGGCCTCCTTGTGGTTGTCGTTGGGTGTCAGCGTCAGCGGATGTCGGCGGCCACACGGACACGAACCATGCGGTCCGGCTGGGTGACGGTGCCGTTGGCGGCCGGATTGCCGCGCTTGATCTTGTCGACCGCCTCCATGCCGGAGACGACGTTGCCGAAGACCGTGTACTGGCCGTTGAGGAACGAGCCCTCGGCGAACATGATGAAGAACTGCGAGTTGGCGGAGTTCGGGCTCTGCGAGCGGGCCATGCCGAGCGTGCCGCGCGACGAACGGGCTCGACGCGAGAACTCAGCCGGAAGGTTCGGCAGACGAGGAGCCGCCCATGCCGGTGCCACTGGGGATCGCCCGGTCTGGGCCATGAAGCCCTCGATCACCCGGTGGAAGACGATGCCGTTGTAGAAGCCCTGACGGGCGCAGGGTCTTGATCCGTTCCACATGCTGGGGCGCAAGGTCCGGGCGCAGGCGGATGATGACCGGGCCGTCCTTGAGCTCGATGACCAGCGTGTTCTCGGGATCGGCGCCAGCCGGCAGGCGGATCGCCTGTGCCGGCGGCGGGGCCGGCGGCAAGGGCCGCGGAAGCGGCAAGGAAGGTGCGGCGCTGCAAGGGACGTACTCCGGTTGAAATCGGTGGTCGCGCTCAGGCGCGGCGCTTGACCTTGGTCGCCAGCGCCGCGGCGACGGCCGGGCGGCACGAAGGATGTCACGTCGCCGCCCATGGCCGCGATCTGGCGGACAAGCGTGGCGGTGATGGGGCGAACCGTTGGCGAAGCGGGCAGAAAGATTGTCTGGACGCCTGGCGCCATGGCGGCGTTCATGCCGGCCATCTGCATTTCGTAGTCGAGATCGGTGCCGTCGCGCAGGCCGCGGATGAACAGGCTGGCACCGACACGCTGGGCCGCCCATACTGCAAGGTCGTCGAAGGTGATGGTGCGAAAGGCGCAGTTCTCTTCGGCAGCGACGGGACCGCAGACCGTCGTCAGCAGATCGAGGCGCTCTTCGGCGGTGAACATCGGCGCCTTGCCGGGATGGACGCCCACTCCAACCACCAGTTCGTCGGCGAGACGGCAGGCATGGCGGATGACGTCGAGATGGCCATTGGTGACCGGATCGAACGAACCCGTGTAGAGCGCGATGCGTTTCGTCATGGGGCTCCGCCGCGACAGGACCCGGAGGGCTTACCGAAGCGGCAGGGCCGGCGCAAGTCAGACGCGGGCCGGTCGCCGGCGACGACATGGACAGCATGTCGCAGACCGATTGCCTCGGCGGCGGCGACACGGGAAGAATGACAACAACGAGCAGGCGCCGACGCCCCCACGGAGATCATCATGACCGCGACGACCGAAACCCGCATCACCGCATGGCTGGCCGAGCGCAAGGAGGCGATGGTCGACCTCCTGCGTGAGGTCGTCGATATCGATTCCGGCTCCTACGACAAGGCGGGCGTCGACGCGGTCGGCGCACGCTTCGAACGGTTCTTCGCGGAACAGGGCATCTCGTCATGGCGCGAGCATCATGAGGTCTATGGCGACGCCATCCACGCGCTGGTGGCAGAACCTGGATCAAATGAGAAGCCGATTCTGTTGATGGGTCATCGTGATACGGTGTTTCCTAAAGGCGAAGTCTCACGGCGCCCCTTCAGCATCGAGGGCGGTCGGGCCTATGGTCCCGGCGTTGCCGACATGAAAGCCGGGCTCGTTATGAACGTCTTCGTTGCCGCCGCCTTCAGGGCGCTGGGGGGCGCGCCCTGTCCCATCCGCATCCTGATCACCTCCGACGAGGAGATTGCCTCCCCGTCATCGCGGCCGATCATCGAGCGTGAGGGGCGTGCATCGCGCGCCGTCTACAATTCCGAGCCCGGGCGCCCGTCGGGCAACGTAACGACGGGCCGCAAGGGGGGCGTGTTCATGCGCTTCGACGTTTATGGGAAAGCAGCTCATTCCGGAGGCAATTTCACCAGCGGCATCAGTGCGATCGGAGAATTGGCTCACAAGATTGTTCAGATTCACGCGCTGACCGATCTCGCCAAGGGCATCACGCTGAATGTCGGCCTCGTATCGGGCGGCCAGTCGGTGAACACCACGGCACCCCATGCCGAGGGACAGATCGACCTGCGATACATCGACCCGGCCGACCGGGCGCGAACACTCGACGCGATCCGCAAGATCATCGACACCCCGACCGTGCCGGGAACGACGGCGAAGCTGGAGATCAAGGGCGAGTTCCTTCCCGTGGTCCAGACGCCCGAAGCGAAGGCCATCTTCGAGGCCTACCAAGCAGCGGCGCGCGATGCAGGACTGACCAAGCTCGACGGCGAGTTCTCGGGCGGGTGCGCCGACTCCGGCTTCACCGCCAGCGTCGGCACCCCGACCATCTGCGGCGTCGGCCCGGTCGGCGGCAACGCCCACACGGTCGAGGAGTATCTGGAGATCGACAGCATCGTGCCGCGCGCGCAGGCTCTCGCCCTTGCGATCCTGAGGACGAGCGTCGACTGACGCCCGCAGGGACACGTTCCGGCACGGGCATCATGTCACCGGCGCCTCTCCCGCGCCGCGTCGTTCTCATCTAGAAGCAGCGCACGAACCCGATCACAGGAGACCATCATGGGCGCACTCGACGGCAAGGTTGCCATCGTCACGGGGGCCGCGCGCGGCATTGGCAAGGCGATCGCCCAGCGTTTCGTCGCCGAGGGCGCCAGCGTCGTCCTGTCGGACATCGCGGCGGATGCCGGCAAGGCGACGGCCGACGAACTCGGCAAGGTCGGCAAGACGGCTTTTGTCGCTGCCGACGTGGGTGATGCGGCCTCGGTGGCTGCACTTGTCGACGGCGCCCGCAAGGCCTTCACAGGCGACATCGACATCCTCATCAACAATGCCGGCATCGTTCACACTGCGGAGTTCCTTGATCTCGCGGAGGCGGACTTCGACAAGGTCCTGCGCGTCAATCTGAAGGGGTCGTTTCTCGTCGGTCAGGCCGTCGCCCGCCGCATGGTCGAACAGGTGAAGGCCGGCAAGGCGCCTGGCGCGATCGTCAACATGAGCTCGGTCAACGCCCGGCTCGCCATCGTCAACCAGATTCCCTACTGCGTCTCCAAGGGCGGTGTCGGCCAGCTCACCAACGTCATGGCACTCGGGCTGTCGGAGCACGGCATCCGCGTCAACGCGATCGGCCCAGGCTCGATCGCCACCGAGATGCTGGCGAGCGTCAACACCGACAAAGCGGCCCGCCACCGGCTGTTCTCGCGCACGCCGCTGCGTCGCCTCGGCGAACCCGACGAGATCGCCCGCGTCGCCGTCTTCCTGGCGTCCGACGCTTCCAGCTATATCACGGGCCAGACCATCTATGTCGATGGCGGCCGCCTCGGCCTGAACTACACGGTGCCGGTGCAGGATTGAGCAGCGAGCTTCCTGCGGCCCTGAGATCGGGGCTGGAGGCGCTCGCCGCCTCCTTCCCGGGCCGGGACCTCGCCGCGGCCAGCGCACGCCTGACGGCTGACTATCGCGCCGGCCGTGGGACGCGGCTCCCCTCGCCGGTCGATGTCGCGGCCTATGCGATCGCCCGGATGCCCGCGACCTATGCGGCCTGCACCCACGCACTGGCGGAAGCGTCCGCTCGCGCCGACGTCATGCCCCGGTCGATTCTCGACATCGGTGCCGGTCCCGGCACCGCCACATGGGCGGCGTCGGAGGCTTTTCCGTCGGTCGAAGCGGCGCGGCTCGTCGACAGCCACGCCGGGATGACCTCCGTCGGGAAGCGTCTTGCGACCTACTCCTCAGGTGTCCTGTCAGCGGCCGAGTGGGTCTCAGCCGATCTCGCCGGTTTGCCTTCCGACGTCACGGCGGACCTCGTCATTGCAAGCTATGCGTTGAACGAGGCGACGACCCACGAGGTAGCCCGCATCGCCGCCGATCTTTACCAGCGCTCCACCGGGCTCCTCATCCTTGTCGAACCCGGGTCGAAGGCTGGCTTCGCGGTGATCGGCGCTGCCCGGTCGGCCCTCGTGGCGGCGGGAGGGCGGATCGTCGCCCCCTGCCCGTCGAATGGTCCCTGCCCGGTGAGCGAGCCGGACTGGTGTCATTTCGCCAAACGGCTGCCCCGCCTGCGAACCGACAAGGCGGCCAAGGCTGCCGACGTGCCCTTCGAGGACGTGGGCGTTCAGCTATCTGGTGGTCGCCCGCCCCGGTCCCGATATCCGGCCGGCAACGGCCCGGATCCTGAAGCCGCCCCGGGTGGAAAAGCCTGGAACGTCCTTTTCGCTGTGCACGCCCGCGGGAATTGCGACCCGCTTTGTCGCCACCCGCGACCGCGAGGCCTTTCGCGCCACACGACGCCTCGGGTGGGGCGATGCCATTCCGCCTGACCATGGAGAGACCCCATGAACCGCCTCCTGCTCGTCTCGACACTGATGCTCGCGCCCCTCCCCGCCTTCGCCCAGAACGAGAACCTGTCGTTCTCCCAGCGCGTCGCCATCTATCGGGCCTGCAAACCGGACCTCGACAGGCGATGCCCGGATGCCGGGCGCGACTCCGCTCGCGTCTCGACCTGCCTGCGCACCCACCAGGCGCAGCTTTCGCCGGGCTGCGTATCCGCCGTGCGGCAGACCGGAGCGCGCTAAGCCGGCCGCCCGGCACCGCAGCCCTGCACCGGCCGCGATTGACCGTCGCGGTCGCGGGGCGCGATAGCGGGGCAACGGGAGATGCTCGATGTTCCTCATGCCATGGCTCTGGGCGGTATTCACCGTGGTGGCCGCCGCAGCGCAGACGGCCCGCAACGCCATGCAGCGCAGCCTGACGGAGCGGCTCGGGACAATCGGAGCAACCCATGTCCGCTTCCTCTACGGCTTCCCCTTCGCCCTGGTCTTTCTCGGCATCGTCCACCTCGCAGTCCCGGCGAAGGCACCGACGGTCCATGTCGCTTTCCTCGCCTGGACGACATTCGGAGCGCTGTCGCAGATCGGCGCCACGGCCCTGATGCTGGCAGCGATGCGCGAGCGGTCCTTCGTCGTGACGACGGCCTACACCAAGACTGAACCGGTGCTGGTCGCGCTGTTCGGCGTCGTCCTCCTCGGCGACCACCTGACGCCCTGGGCGTGGGCGGCGATCGTCATCGCCACCTCCGGCATCCTCCTGATGTCATGGAAGCCGGGAACCGAGCAGTCGCTGCGGCCGGCCGCCCTCGGGATCGTCTCGGCGGCCCTGTTCGGGATGGCGGCCGTTGGCTTCCGTGGCGGCATCCGCTCGCTCGACACGACAAGTTTCGTGCTGGCCGCGACCACGACCCTTGCATGGGGCCTCGCCATCCAGACCGCCGTCCTGACCGCCTATCTGGCAATTGCCGACCGGCCAGGCCTGATGGCCATCTTCAGGGCCTGGCGTCCGTCGGTCCTCGCAGGCTTCCTCGGAGCCTTCGCCTCGCAGTTCTGGTTCCTCGCCTTCGCCCTCGAAACCGTCGCCAAGGTGCGCACGCTGGCCCTGGTGGAGGTCCTGTTCGCGGGAATCGTGTCAGGCGCCATCATCAAGCAGGCGACAAGCCCGCGCGAAGGGCTCGCCATCGCGCTGATCGTCGTCGGAGTGGGGGTGCTGCTCAGCTTCGGTTGAGCGGCGAGAGCCTGGTCAGGTGGCCCATCTTGCGGCCTTCACGCTGGTCGCGCTTGCCGTAGAGGTGCAGCACGGTCCCCTCCTCAGCAGCAAGCCGGCGCCAGTCTTCCACGTCGGTTCCGATGAGATTGTGCATGACGGCATCCGAATGCCGCAGCGTCGACCCCAGCGGCAGTCCCGCCACCGCCCGCATGTGATTCTCGAACTGCGAACAATGGCAGGCCGCCTCGGTCCAGTGGCCGGAGTTGTGAACCCGCGGCGCCATCTCGTTGAGCAGCAGGTGCTGGTCGGCGGTCACGAAGAGTTCGACCGCCAGAACGCCGACATAGTTCAGTTTCTCGGCGAGAACCGTACCGACGAGGGCCGCCTTGGCGGCGAGCGAGACATCGATCGCCGCCGGCACGGTCGAGGTGCGCAGGATGCCGCCGCGGTGGACGTTCTCCACCGGATCGTAGTGGCGGACTTCTCCGTCCTCGCCCCGCACGACGAGGATTGAAATCTCGCGCTCGAAGGGAACAAAGGCCTCGAGGATTGCCGGCTGGTTGCCTATCGCCGCCAAGGCCCGTGCGGGGTCGTCGCCCTGGCGCAGCACCACCTGGCCCTTGCCGTCATAGCCGA
This sequence comes from Phreatobacter sp., assembly GCA_965284145.1. Taxonomy (GTDB): domain Bacteria; phylum Pseudomonadota; class Alphaproteobacteria; order Rhizobiales; family Phreatobacteraceae; genus Phreatobacter. Next base: position 740,657 of record CBDIRH010000002.1, on the reverse strand, counting down.
AGCGCCGCGTCTTCAGCACGGCCGGCAGGCCGATCTCGGCGATCGCGCGGGTGAGATCGTCGACACTGTCGATGGCGGCAAAAGCCGGCACGTCGATGCCGCAGTCGCGGGCGAAGCTCTTCTCGACCACCCGGTCCTGCGACACGGTCAGGGCCTCGGGACCCGGCCGGACCGTCAACCTGCTGGACAGGAAGTCCGCCGCCCGGCCCGGAACGTTCTCGAACTCGTAGGTGACGATGTCGACATCCTCGGCGAAGCGCGCCAGGGCCACCTCGTCCGAATAGTCGGCTTCGGTGCTTCGCCGCACCACGTCGAAGGCCGGGCTTTCCGGCTCGGGCGCATAGACATGGCAGCGCAGTCCGAGGCGGGCGCCGGCAAGCGCGAGCATGCGGCCGAGTTGCCCGCCGCCGAGAATGCCGATGATCTGGTCAGGGCCGACCGAACGGTCAGAGGTCGTCACGGGGGCGCTCCGCGATGGCGGCTGTCTGGCGGGCACGATAGGCGTCCAGGCGGTCGGCGAGCGCCTCGTCGTTGAGCGCCAGAACGGCGGCCGCCAGCAAGGCGGCGTTGATCGCCCCGGGCTTGCCAATCGCCAGCGTCCCGACCGGAATGCCACCGGGCATCTGAACGATGGAGTGGAGGCTGTCGACGCCCGACAGCGCCTTGCTCTCGACGGGAACACCGAAGACGGGAAGTGGCGTCAGGGCTGCCGCCATGCCGGGCAGATGGGCGGCGCCGCCGGCACCGGCGATGATGATCCGGTAGCCTTGGTCACGCGCCGATTTCGCGAACTGGAACAGCCTGTCCGGCGTGCGGTGGGCAGAGACGATGAGGCTGTCATGACCGACGCCAAGCGCATCGAGCGTCTCGGCCGAATGCCGCATGGTCGCCCAGTCCGACTGGGACCCCATGATGATCGCGACGGGCCTGTTCCCGTTCGCAGCCGCTTGCGGCATCGACGCCTCCCCCGCCCGTCGAGGGACCGACGGCATCCAGAAAGAAGCGCCGGAGAATAGGCAGAGGCTGCGACGGGGGCAAGACGGTCTGGATTGCAACCTTTGTGGGAAGGCCGAGGAGTCGCGCTGTCGCGCTCAGGCGATGATGTCCGGGGTCAGGAGGTCGTCGAGATAGCTGATCCGGTCGCGCAACACGAGCTTGCGCTTCTTCAGCCGCTGGATCTGAAGCCGGTCGGATACCGCCATGCGCTCCAGCGCGTCGATGGCCGCATCCAGATCGCGATGCTCCTGCCTCAGGCGTTCGAGCTCCAGCAGGGCTTCGTTTTCTTCGGTCTCGGTCAAGGCCATCGTCCGGTCGCATGCAAAGGCGCGGTATCGCCTCGCCGCGCAGGACTCATTATGCCGCCCATCCCTCCCATGCGGCAAGGCAGCCGAAGGCCGCATCGGCTGTGCGCCGTAACATTCCGTGACTTTACTTTGCCGAATTCGGGATCAGACTGACTCACAGTCCGACGCGTTTCGGACCTCGTCCGGGGCCGTCGGCACGTTCTCTTTCAAGGAGGATACGGATGAGCCTGCAGTCGCATCTCTCGGAACTCGAAAAGCGCCACGAGGCGCTTGAGCGTGAATTGGCCACCGCGGTCGCGCGTCCTTCGTCCGCTGACGAAGAGATCGCCGCGCTCAAGCGGCGCAAGCTGCTGCTGAAGGACGAGATCGCCCGGCTGCGGGCGGGGAGCGTCAGCGTTCACTAATCCGTTCGCTTGCGGTGCGTGGATGCAGCCGCCCGAGGAATACGACTGCCGGCCTCCACCTGGGGCCGGCAGTTCCATGTCAGGGGCCCAAAACCCGTCAGGGCCACATGCGACGAAAGACCCCATCCTTGATGATGACGAGGTGCATCAAGGCTGCGCCGACATGGGCGAAGACGAGCAGGGTCATCAGTACGGCCCCACCGAAATGGACACGGTAGATCGCCGAACAGGTGCTTTCCTGCCCCGAGAATGGGAGCGTCACCGGGATAGTCCAGAACAGACGGACCGGCCCATAGCACATGGAGGTCGCAAGCCACCCTGCCAGTGGCACGAAGAAGATGAGCACGTAGAGCAGGTGGTGCGTTGCCGCCGAGGCGATGCGCTGGAACGGTGTCAGCGTGGACACCGGCGGGGGAGTTCCCTGCGTGACCTTCAAAGCCACGCGGGCGACGGCCAGGAGGAGCACGATGAGCCCGAAGGACTTGTGCAGTTCGTAGAGATTGTTCTTCAGGGCCGGATTGGCACCGGGATTGGGGGGATAGGGAATGCTGGACATGTAGATGCCCACCGGCACGAGCCCGATGATGAGGGCTGCGGTCAGCCAATGAACGAAGCGGTGAGGCGCGGAATAGACATCGGACTGCGACATGACGACCATCCCTTGGGTGCCCTTGCGGATGCAGGATGATGATGAGCCCGGCCGGCAGATGCAACAGCCGACCCACGGCCGTCTGGACTCGGCCGGCGAGCCGTATACGCTTCATCAACGACGTCATGCTGCCACGATCGGTTGCGACACTTTTTTACCGTCCCCTGATCCAAAAGGGCCGGTGCAGACATACATGCAGCGTGAGCCGCACCGGGGATCACCGATCCCAGGGCCTAAACGCGGCGCGAAAGGCTTCACGACGATGGACAGTTCCGGAGTTCTCGGCAGCCAGACGGATATCGTCCGAGCCCAGGTCGAACGTGCGATTGCCGAGTTTCGCGCCTCGCGGCCGGTGCTGGTCGCCCTGTCTGACCGTGCGGTTCTCGCCTTCTGTGTCGATGGGATCGACATTGCAGCAGCAAGCGCTGCCGCCGATCTGGCGACGGTGACGCCGCACCTCCTGCTGCCCGCGGCGCGCCTGCGCAGGCTCGGACTGGATCGCACCGCGCCCGGCCGGGTCGCGTTGCCGACCATTGAGGCCGACCGCATCGAGCACCTGGCCCTGACGATCGATGCCGGCATCGATGCGCCGGTCTCCCCCGTCGACGAACTCGACGAGGCTGCGCTGGAGCTCGCACGCCTGGCTCTCGGCGTTCCTGCCGTCGTGATGGTTCCGGTGCCGGCTGACCGTTTCGATCGTTCGCCGGTCCTTTCAGTCGCGGCCGAGGCGCTCTTCTCGTTCCGACGGCTGGAGGCCCAGGGCATCCGCATCGTCGGCCGCGCGCCGGTGCCGCTTGAGGGCGCGCCCGACACGGAGTTCGTGGTGTTCCGCGGTGGCGAGGGGCTGAGGGATCAGGTCGCGATCATCGTCGGCAAGCCGGACCTCGGCAGCACCGTTCCCGTGCGGCTTCACTCGGCCTGCCTGACCGGTGATCTTTTCGGATCGCTCAAGTGCGACTGCGGCGACCAGCTGCGCGACACGGTCGAATGGATGGCCGGCAACGGCGGCGGCATCCTGCTCTATCTCGACCAGGAAGGTCGCGGAAACGGCATTGCCAACAAGATGCGTGCGTACCGTCTCCAGTCCATGGGCTGGGATACCTACGACGCGGATGAGGTGCTCGGCTTCGACCTCGACCAGCGCCGCTTCGACTTTGCCGCGGCGATGCTGAAGCAGCTTGGCGTCACCTCGATCGACGTCATGACCAACAATCCCGTGAAGATCGCCGCCATGTCGGAAGCGGGGATCGAGGTCCGCTCGGAGCGACGCGTTATCGGTCGGGCGACGGACCACAATGTCCGCTACCTCACTTCCAAGCGCGACCGCGCGGGTCACGCCATCGATGCAGATGCCCTGATCGCGAGCCTCAGGGCGGGCGAATGAGCGCTGGGCCGCTGGTGGCGGCCGAGGCCTGCGTCCGCTAAGAGTGGCCGGTTCCAGGCGGCCACTCCCATGCATTCGACCGATCCAGCCCCTTTCCGTCTCGCTCCGGCGCTCCTGCTCTTCGCTCTCGGCTGGTTTGCTCTCGCGGCGCCCTGGCTGACCGGTTCCGTCACCATTCCATGGGACGCGAAGGCGCATTGGTATCCGCATCTCGTCTTTGCGGCGCGTGCGCTCCAGACGGGACTATCGGCGCTCTGGACTCCCAATATTTTTGCCGGCTCACCAGAAATCGCGGATCCGCAGTCGGTGCTGTTCTCGGCCCCGCTGCTGGCGCTCGCGGCGATCGATCCGAGGCCGTCACTGACGGCCATGGACCGAGCCGTCTTCGCCATGCTGTTCGTTGGCGGGTCGGCCGTCATCCTCATTTTCCGCGATCGCGGCTGGCACTGGGGAGGCGCGGTGATTGCCGCCCTCGCCTTCGCCTTCGGGGCGGCGGCGAGCTGGCGCATCCAGCACCTGTCGCAGGTCTTTTCCCTTTGCTGGTGGCCGGTGGCCTGGTGGCTGCTGGCGCGCGCACTGGAAAGGGGCTCCATCGGCTATGGCCTGGCGGCAGGACTCGCGGCGGCGCTGATGGTCCTCGGGCGCGATCAGGTCGCCATGCTGCTGGCCTATCTCCTCGCGGCGACCGTCATCCATCACTGGCTGTCGTCGGAACGCCCGATCATCGCCATTCGAAGCAGCCTCGCCCCCCTGACAGCTGCCGCTCTGGCCGGCGCCGCGGTGGTGACGATCCCGGTTCTCATGTCGGCACTCTGGGGAGCTGAATCCAACCGTATCGTCATCGATGAGGTGGGCGCCGGCAGGGGCTCGCTCCACCCCGCTCATCTCCTGACCTGGTTCGCCGGCAACCTCTATGGGGCGGCCGGACCACTCGTCGAACACTGGGGGCCGCCGAGCCCGACTTGGGGTGACAGCGGCCTGTTCCTCGCCCGCAACATGGGAAACCTCTACGCGGGTGCCCTCCCCCTGCTGCTGGTGATTGCTGCCATCCGCACGGGCGCCGCCTTCGACCGCGACATCCGCTTCGTCACGGTCGCCCTGGTGGTGATGCTGCTTTACGCCCTCGGGTGGTACACACCCGCGTTCCGGCTGTTCTGGCACCTGCCCGGGGTCGATCTCTTCCGCCGACCCGCCGACGCGGCCTTTGTCATTGGCGGCTTGTTCGCCATTCTGGCGGGATATGGCGCGCATCGCCTGCTCACCGGTCGCCTCGAGACCAACTGGCGCGTCGAGGCGTTCATCGTGCTGGCGGTGGTCGGGCTCAGCGGCGGCCTGATCGTCGCCAAGAGCGCACCGCAAGCGGCCTGGGCATCGCTGGCTGTCGGCGCCGGTTCGCTCGCCGTCTCGATCGTTCTTCTGGCCAGCCGTTCGAGGCTTGCCGCCCTGCCCTTCGCCGCGGCGATGGCGGTGGTGCTCACTGTCGACCTCAGGTTGACCAATGGTCCGAGCGAGTCGACGGCCCTGCCTCCGTCCGCCTATGCGGTGCTGGAGCCGCAGACGCCGGATCCGTCTGTGGCGCTGATCCGCCGCATCGCGGTCCGCAACGAGGAACGGCGCGATCGGGTCGAGCTCATCGGGCTCGGCTACGAATGGCAGAACGCCGCGATGTCGCACGACTTCGAGGACGTGCTCGGCTTCAATCCGGTCCGCTCCGCCGCCTACGCCAATCTCGTCGGTGCCGAGGACATCGCGGCCCTGCCGAACCAGCGCCGGTTTCCGCCTGCCTTCCCGTCCTACCGCTCGGTCCTCGCAGACATCCTGGGCCTGCGCTACGTCGTGACCCGCGGGCCCATCGCGGAGGTCGATCGCAGGCTGCCGCCCGGCGCCATGGACCTGGTGGCGCAGGAGGGTGATGTCCGCATTTTCGAGAACCCGCGCGCCCTGCCTCGCGTCTGGATCGCGCGGTCAACGGCACCGACGCCCGCAGACCTTGCCGCCGTGGGCTTCCCCGCCGGACTCGATCCACGCGAGACGGTGCTTCTGGAGGGCGTCGCCGCAAGCCAGCGCGCTGCCGGCGGCAGGGCGCGGCTCCTGTCCTACGGCAACGACCACGTGACGGTGTCGACAACCACCACTGACGGCGGCCATCTCGTGCTGGCCGATGCCTGGCATCCCTGGTGGCGCGCGACGATCGACGGACGGGAGGTGCCGATCCGCCGCGCCTATGGTCTGGTCCGGGCTGTCGCGGTGCCGGCCGGCTCCGTGACGGTCACCTTCACCTTCGCTCCGCTGCGCGGGCTGATCGATCAGTTAGTGAGGGGAACGCCTAGCCGGCCTTGAACGGTCGAATGGCGATGCCGGCGGCCTCGAGTGTCTCGCGCACCGTCCTCGCCATGGCGACCGCCGCGGGATTGTCGCCGTGGACGCAGATGGTGTCGATCTTCACCTTCAGCTTCTTGCCGGTCACGGTCACCACCTGCTGGTCCTCGACCATGCGCAGGACGCGCTCAGCGGCAAGGGCGGCATCATGGATGACCGCGCCCTCGACCTTGCGGCTGGTGAGGTTGCCCGAGTCGTCATAGGTCCGGTCGGCGAAGACCTCGCGCGCCATGGGCAGTCCCAGCTTCTCGGCGGCACGCTCGGTGGAGAGGCCGGGCATGACGACATAGACAAGCGAGGGATCGACCGCCTTGATCGCGCGCCCGACCGCCATCGCCATGTCGTCATCGTCATTGGTCATGTTGCCCATGGCCCCGTGGGTCTTCACATGGGTGACCTTGTGACCGGCCATGACGGCGAGCGCCTGCATGGCGCCGACCTGATAGGCGATCTGCTTCTCGAGATCCGACATGCTGTCGCCGCGGATGACGCGGCGGCCGAAGCCCCAGAGGTCGCCGAAACCGGGGTGGGCGCCGATGGAAACGCCCTTCGCCTTCGCGATCTCGGCCGTCCTGTGCATGATGATGGGATCTCCGGCATGCCAGCCGCAGGCGACATTGGCCGAGGAGACGATGGAGAGCATTGCCTCGTCATCTCCCATTTTCCAGGGACCGAACCCCTCGCCCATGTCGGAATTGAGATCGACGCTCGTCATGGCGGCCTCCTTCAGGCGGTGTCGGACAGATGGTCCAGAGGGGCATGGGCATCGACCCAGCCGTCGACAAGATTGACCGAAAGCAGGTGCTCGGCATCGAGTTCCACACCGACCGGGCGCAGACCGTCACGTACCGCCGCCAGCATCGCAGCCTGATCACGGGCGGCGGCGATGGCATCGGCGAGCGTCACGGCGGTGAACGTCAATTCGCTTCCGGGCCGCTGGTGGACGAAGCGCGGCAGATCGGCTGAGACGATGGTCGCGACCTTCGGGTAGCCGCCGGTTGTCTGGCGATCGGCCAGCAAGACGATTGGCTCCCCCGAGCCCGGCACCTGGATGGAGCCGGTGACGATGCCGTCGGAGACGATATTGAAGCCTTTGGAATGCTCGATGGCCGGCCCGGACAGCCGGTAGCCCATGCGGTCGGCCTCTGCGGACACGCGATAGGTTTCGCCGAGGAAGGTGGCAATCCCGGCTTCGGAGAAATAGTCGTCCTGGGGGCCCAGAACGACGCGATAGGCGCCGGAGGACACGCGCGGAGCGATGCTCGCGGTGAGATCCGGGCCCTGCGGCGCGCCGCCGATCGGCAGCACCTGCCCGGGCCGCACGGGCGCGCGGTCCAGACCGCCGAGCCCGCCTCTCAGATGGAAGGACCGGCTGCCGAGATCCCTGCGAACGTCGACGCCGCCGCTGACCGCCATCACCATGAAGGTGCCGAGCTTCGCCGCTCCTACCGTTATGGTCTGGCCGTCCTGCGCCGTGGCGCTCGTCAGCGTTGGGACAGCGTTGCCATCAATGCGAAGGTCGGCCAGCGCGCCTGCGATCGCGACACGCACGGGGCCACCCTCGACCACGAAAGTGCCGCCGAGCACCGTGAACTCGACTGCCGCCTCACCGGGCTCATTGCCGACCAGCATGTTGGCGACGGCCAAAGCCACCTTGTCCATGGCGCCGGCCGGCCCGACGCCATAGCGCTGGTAGCCGAACCTGCCACCATCCTGGATCGTCGTCCCGGCGCCGCAGTCCCTGACAAGGAGCCGCATCATGGCCGCACCACCTCGGCCACGGGTTCGCCTGCGGCGGCCGCCCGGTCGAGCGCATCCCAGTCGCTCGCCGCGATGGGATGGAAGACAACCTCGTCACCCGCGCCGACGAGAAAGACGGGGTCGCGGTCCGGCATGAAGTTACGCACCGGGGTGCGGCCGAGCAGATGCCAGCCGGAGGGGGCTTCCACAGAGGCGAACAGCGCCTGCACGCCACCGATGGAGACGGTTCCGGCGGGGGTCTTCAGACGCGGACTGATGCGCCGCGGGAGAGCTATCGACTGGTCGGCACCCGAGAGGTAGCAGAAGCCCGGCAGGAAGCCGAGCATGGCGACGCGGTATATGCGGCTGGAATGCCTGCGGATGACCTCGTCCGTCGAGATGCCATGGGCCCTCGCGACATCCTCGAGATCGATGCCGAACTCGCCGCCATAGACCACCGGGATCGCCCAGCGGCGCGGCGGTGCCCCATCCGGGGCCAGGGTCGAGAGGACGTCATGCACCCGGCGCTCGAAGGCCGCCATGTCGATGACCAGCGGATCGACCTGCACGAGCACCGAGCGATAGGTCGGCAGCGTTTCGATGACGCCCGGGATCGCCGCGGCCGTCAGCGCCGCGTCGAAGGCGAGGCACAGCGCGTTCAGGCCGTCGTCGATCTCGGTGCCGAACTCGATCGTGACGGCGGTGTCGCCGCACGGCAGGAAGCGCGGTTTGGGGGCGCCCATGGCCGCTTTCCGCTCAGCCCGACAGCGCGTTGGGCAGGAACATGACGATCTGCGGGAAGACCACCAGCAGCATGGTGAAGATGACCATGATGAGCAGATAGGGCAGCGTGACCTTGGCGAGATAGGACAGGCTGTCGCCGGTGATGCCCTGGATGACGAAGAGATTGAAGCCGACAGGCGGCGTGATCTGCGCCATCTCGACCACCAGCACCACGAAGACACCGAACCAGATCGGATCGAAGCCGGCCAGCTTCACGATGGGCAGGACGATCGGCAGGGTCATGCACGATCATCGAGAAGCCGTCGAGGAAGCAGCCGAGCACCAGGTAGAACACCACCAGGGCCAGCATCAGCTGGAAGGGCGACAAACCCAGCCCCTGCACGAAGGCGGCGACCTTGGCGGGAATGCCGAGGAAGGCGGCCGCCGAACCAAGGATCGAGGCGCCAAGCAGGATGAGGGCGATCATCGAGCAGGTGACGACGGAGCCGATGGCGATCTCGCGCGCGGCGCTGAGGGTGAGCGAGCCCTGAACGAGGCCGACGATGGCGGCGCCAAGGACACCGACCGCCGCCGCCTCGGACGGCGTGGCAATGCCGCCATACATCGAGCCGAGCACGCAGGCGATCAGGAACAGGGCGGGGCCGAGATCCTTGAGCGATGCAAAGCGATCGCTCCAGGACAGATTGCGCAGCGCCCGCTCGCTCTCCGGAACCAGGTCGCGGCGAATGGTCGTGTGGATCATCACCCACGACATGAAGCAGCCGGCCAGAAGCAGGCCCGGAATGAGGCCGGCCGTGAACAGCTTGATGATCGAGACGTCGGCGAGCACGCCGTAGATGATCATGATGTTCGAGGGCGGGATCAGGAAGCCGAGCGTGCCGGCGCCAGCGAGCGAACCGATGGCGATGTCCCGCGAATAGCCACGCTTGAGGAGTTCCGTCAGAGCGATGCGTCCGACGACCTGCGTGGTGGCGGCCGACGAGCCCGAGATCGCCGCGAAGATGGTGCAGCCGATGACGTTGACGTGGATGCAGCCGACCCGGCATCAGGCGCCGCCCACGGCGGCGAGGCCGCGTGAACAGGGAGCTGCGACAGGTTGGTGCGGAACAACAGTTCACCCATCAGGATGAACAGCGGCAGCGCCAGAAGCTCCTGCGTCGTCAGGATGTTCCAGGAATATTGGGACACCAGGCGGTAGAGCGGAATGTCGCGGAAGATCGCCAGCAGGATGGTGCCCGTCACGCCGAGCGTGAGACCGATCCAGAGCCCCCCGGCCAGGAGGCCGAAAAGGATGGCGAACATGACAATGACTTCGACGGCCATGGACGGCTCCGCTCGGCGAAAAGAGGTTCAGGACGACGCGAGGGCCGCTATTCGACGGGGTTCGACGCCCGCATGGAGGGGTCTTCCAGCGGCAGGTCGAGAGCGGCGCGAATGGTCCGCGCCAGAAACTGGAGCGGCGAGCAGCGCCATGCCGAAGGTGACCAGCGCCATGGGCGGCCAGACGATGGTGCCCGACGAGATGGACACCTGCCCGCGGGCGAAGGAGTTCCAGGTGAAGATCACCATGGACACCGTCAGGTAGGTCATGGCGGCGCAGCCGAGCGCCGACGACACCACCTCGAGCACCCGCCGGAACGCAGGCCCGGAGTTCGCCAGAAGCAGCGTGACACGGATATGCCCACCGCCCCGCAGCGTCATGGCGGCACCGAAGGTGAAGGCCGCCGCCATGAGATAGGAGGAATACTCCCAGGCATTGGAGCACCACGCCGGGACCAATGCCGAAGAAATTGGAGGCGGCCCTGGCGATGACCTCGGCGAGCATCAGGCAGGTCAGCGCCATCAGACAGAGGGCGCCGACCCAGCCGTCAAGACGGCCGAGCCGGTCGATGCCGGTCAGGAACCACCGGATGCCCGATGGCGCCCCGGAATTGAGATCAGCGTGGGGAACCATCGGGCCGTCCTCGTCAGGAGCGCTTGACTTCGGCGAGATAGGCCTCGATCGGAGCTGCTTCGCCGCGGGCACGCGTTTGATGTAGTCCGGCGACCATGTTGGCGCCGTGCGGCTGGCGCAGGTCGGCCATCATCGTGTCGCGGGGATGACGACCACCTCCATGCCGCCCTGCGGTCAGGCTGCGGCGAGGCTGTCCGTGTCGGCCTTCACCGAGGTCGCCCAGAACTCCGGCTCAAGCGTCTTGCGCAACCAGCCTCGACGGATCGCCTTGTGGTTCGCCGGCGAGCTTGTTCCAGGCGTCCATGTTGATCGTTGACCATCTGGCAGAATTCCACGACGTGGTTGGTCTGGATGGATGTACTTCAGGAACTCCCAGAACTTGCCGTCGACGCCCGACACCGCCGAGGTCAGCACGCCTGGAAACGGCGCCGGACGACAGCGCCGGATCGTCTCGCCCCAGGGATGACCAGCTGCCGGTGCGCCATGCCGATGGCGCTGACACATGTCCTGGGCAGCCTCGATCCGGGCACGCGGACCTTCATGGCCGTCGAGCGCGTCGAGCGCATCGGCCTTGACCTTGAGGTGCAGGTACTGCGGTCGGCCACGGCACCATGTAGAGGATCTGTCTGGTTGTTGCTTCTGCAGCCACGCTGCTCGTACACCGGGCCGGATGTGCTTGTGCATAGATGCTGCAGCTCGTCGACGGAGCCGACGAGGAACGGGATGCCCTCGACGCCGAGGATCGGTTCGTCGCCGATCTGCTGGATCGTTGAGGACGTCGGCGATCGGCACCAGGCCGTCACGCACGGCGCGCAGGTGCTCCGGACCCTTGAAGCCGAGCTGGCCGCCGGCCTTCACCGTCGATGTTGACGGCCCCACCGGTCGGCTGCCTTCACCTCATCGGCGAAGCGGCTGGGCGTTGATGGTGTGGAAGTTGCCGTCCGGCCAGACCGTCGACAGCGTCCCAGCTCACGGCCTGGGCGCGCGCCACGGTCGGCGCGGCGAGAATGCTGGTTCGCGGCAAGGCCGGCAACGAACTGACGACGATCGAACCCATGGCGGGACCTCCTGGTTCCTGTCTCTGGATGCTCCGCCGTTGTCGGCGGCAAGGCTTGGCGCCCTTGTTCAGATTGGACCGCTCTTCGTCGGTATTGACAAGGTCGAATTGCGCATCTGCGGCGTCAGCACCTGCACGCCAGCGGTACGCAGCTCATGTCCTGTCACCCGTTGGCCTTGAGCGAGCGTCTAGCCAGACGATCCCGCAGCAAGACAATCATGTCAACATCGACGTTGATATCTTTATCGCTGAATTAGTCGTATGTTGATCGTCGACGAACTGGCACGACCAGGCGTGGTTGGTCTGGTCGAAGCCCTTCACGAACTCCCAGAACTTGCCGTCGACGCCCGACGTCGATGAAACGCTCGGAGACCGCGCCCGCGGTCGGTCGCCGATCGTCTCCCTCCGGCTCAGTCTCGCCAGCCGGCGGCGCTGCACATGCCCTCGCGGCAGTTCGAGTTCGGGCACGCGGATCATGGTCGGCCATGAGCGCATCCACCGGTGCGCACCGTCACCTTGAGCCGCTGCCGGTACGGCGCTCCGGGCCACGGCGCCACTCGTAGAGCATGGTCTGGTTGTTCTCCACGCGGTCTACCACCGCGTGCCGGCCGAAGCGTCTGGCCGACAGCGCCCTCGGCTCCTCGATGTCGTAGGACACCCACCGCATGCACCTCGACGCCGGTGAAAAGGCTGGCGAACGCCGGGCTGCTGGATGTTGAGCGATGACGGCCATCGGCACCAGCCCGTCGCGCACGGCGCGCAGCTGCTCGGGGCACCTTGAAGCCGAGCTGGCCGCCCGAGGCCGTCACGTCGCTCTCGACGAGCGCCGCGAGGTCCCTGTCTTGACCTCCTCGGCGGGTCAAGGCGTTTGGAACGTGCGGAACCCGCCGTCCTGAGCCGCACCGTGCTCAACGGCAGCTGCAGCGCCGCCTGCGCCGGCACTCTACGGCCAGGCAGCGCCGGGCGTCATCGCGCTCATACCCATGCCCGCCTTCAGAGCGGTTCTACGTCCCAGCTTCATCGAAGCCACCTGCTTCGATTGACACCTTCCCCGAACTCATTGGCCGCCCTTGGCGGCCTGAACTCATAGATCTTCTCGGCCGTATCGGCAGAGATCAGTCCGTCGGCCAGGTCGCTGGCGACATGCACGCGATCGCGTTCTGGCCGGTTTGCCGATGCCGCGCGCCGCCCGGCGTCATCACCACCAGCCTGTCGCCCGGCGGGATGAGCTGGAAGCCCTTGCCCTTCGAGCACCTTGCCCGACTTCAATGCCACCGCAGCCGGGCTGCGCCGTGCCTGCCGCCGTCGCGCCCGCGGGGGGGATGATCGATGCGGTCGTAGTAGGCCGCTGAGCAGGTCGAACGGCGCCTTGTCGATGCCGCTGCCGACCTCCATGATCTGGCCCAGCCCGCCGCGGAGCTCGCCGGCGCCGCCCGAATCCTGGCGGAACTCCTTGCGCCAGAACGATCGAGCGGCGTCACCGCCTCGGCGATCTCGATCGGCACGTTCCTTGCACGCCCGCTCGGGAAGGCGGTGGCCGACAGGCCGTCCGTCGTCCGGACGCGCGCCGGTGCCGCCGTTGCGACGTGACGGCCATGACGCTGAACGCCGTAGTTGCCGACGGTCGCCGCCCGTCGGACCTGGCCGCGCGACGTTGAGGTTCCACAGGCAGGACGTGCCTTCGGCCGGCACCCGGTCCGGCGATCGCCTGGCGCAGCGCAGCCGAACACCACGTCGGGCAGCATCTGGCCGATGATGTGGCGCGAGGCGACCGGCGCCGGCTTCTGGCGCGTTGAGGATCGAGTTCGACCGGCGCAGATACGCGTGAGCGGCGCCAGCGAGCCCGCGTTGTTCGGAATGCCTTGCGCGCCACGATGCAGCTCCAGGCCGAACGACCGTGTAGGCCGTCGGTGTAGGCGACGCGGCACGTTGATGCCGCGGCTCGACACGCCCGACGTTCCCGTGAAGTCGACGTGGATGCCGGTGTCGCCGATCTTCATGGTGGCGACGAGCGTCGATCGGCTCGTCGTAGCCGTCGACGCGTCATGGAGAACTTGTGCCACTCGCCGTGCGGCAGCTTGCGCGATCAGCTCGAGGGATGCCTGCTTCGACTTCTCGAGCACGTGCGCGCCCAGGCGATCGAGATCGTCGATGGCGAACTCGTCCATCATCTCGACCAGGCGGCGCGCAGCCGACCTCGTTGCAGGCCGCCAGCGAGTAGACGTCGCCCATCGCGTGTCGATCGGCAGGCGCGTGTTGGCGCCGCGATCATCGACCATCAGCGTCTCGTTGACCTTGCCGCTGGTCGAGCGAGCTTCAGCAGCGGGATGTAGAGGCCTTCCATCGTAGACCTCGGCGTGCGTCCGTGCCCGAAGCCGATGCCGCCGATGTCCATGAGATGGCTGGTGCAGGAGAACAGCGCCGACCAGCTTGCCGCTGACGGAAGGCCGGCGTGGTGATGACGAAGTCGTTGAGATGGCCGGTGCCCATCCACGGGTCGTTGGTGATGTAGACGTCGCCCGCCTTCATCGTGTCGACCGGGAATGTCGCGCACGAAGTGCCGCACCGCTCTCGGCCATCGAATTGACGTGGCCGGGCGTGCCGGTGACGGCCTGGGCCAGCATGTCGGCCCTCGAGGTCGAACACGCCGGCCGAAAGATCGCCGGCCTCGCGCACGATCGGGCGAGAAGGCGGTGCGCATCAGGGTCTGCGCCTGCTCCTCGACCACGGCGATCAGGCGGTTCCACATCAGCTGCAGGTCGAATGGGCGAAAGCGGATCGTTGACGGCTCATGGCTTCCTCGCAGCGTCTTTGCGATCCATCGACGGATGGCGCCGGATCGGCGTCGATCCTCGCGGCGAAGCTGGTCGGGACGAATGGTCGTCGTCTCGTCCTCGGCGATGACGGCAGGGCCCTGCGACGCGTGCTGCCCGGTCGACAGATCGGCGCGGTGATAGACCTGGACGTCCTTCGTGTCCTGCGGCGGCTCGGCGTCGAAGACCGGTCGCGTGCCGATGGAGCTGCGGCGCGGCCGGCCTGTCGGCCGCGCCTGCGTGCCGGCGCCTTGGGCTGGTCGGGCTGCTCACCGGCGAGCCGCAGGGTCCAGTTCAGGATCTCGACGTCCAGCGCCCGGGATCGTCGCGGCCGAAGAGTGGCGGCGTAGCCGTCCTCGTAGAGCTTCGCGCAGTTCCTCGCGCGACGTCCGGCGTCGAACAGCGCCCGCGCTGGCATGCTCGACGGCGATCTCGTGGCCCTGGCCGGCGATAGCGCATGTCGAGGCGGTGCGGTGCTCGAGTCAGCTTGGCCTCGGGTGCGCCCGGCCTTGACCACGGCTTCGGCCTCGGCGCGCATCTCGGCGAACAGCTTGTTGACGTAGGCCGGGTCGAAGTTCTGGTCGAGCTGGACGTAGCGGCTGCGCACGACCTCGTAGGCGACCGGCGCCAGCAGGAAGCCGACGGCCGAGCCGACGCCGGCATCGGCCGGGACCATGACGCGTCTGATGCCGAGCTTCTCGGCCAGCCGTGCGGCATGGAGTGGTGCGGCGCCGCCGAAGGCGATCATGGTGCGGTCCTGCAGCGTCCTCGCCGCGCTCGACGGCATGGACGCGCGCGGCGTTGGCCATGTTCTCCTCGACGATCTCGCTGACGCCGATAGGCCGCGTCGATGCGCTTCAGGCCAAGCGGCGTGCCGACCGACTGTGTCGACGGCGACACCGGCCTTGTCCGGCGAGAGCTTTATGGAGCCGCCGGCGAAGTAACCAGGATCGATGCGGCCCAGCACGACATCGGCATCGGTCACGGTGGGCTCGGCGCCGCCGCGGCCGTAGCACGCGGGACCGGGCTCGGCGCCGGCGCTCTCGGGGCCGACGTTGACGCGCTTCAGCAGCATCGACGCGGGCGATCGAGCCGCCGCCGGCGCCGATCTCGACCATCTCGATGACCGGGATGCGCACGGGAAGTCCGCTGCCCTTGAGGAAGCGGTATTGCCGCGTCGACCTCGAAGTGGCGCGAATGCTGCGGCTCGCCATCGTCGATCAGGCAGATCTTGGCGGTGGTGCCGCCCATGTCGAACGACAGGACCTTGTCGATGCCGCGCTGCCGCGCCAGCGCCGCGGCCAGGATGGCGCCGCCGGCCGGGCCGGATTCGACCAGGCGGATCGGGAAGCGCGCCGCGGTCTCGAGCGCGGCGAGCCCGCCGCCCGAGGTCATGAGGTAGACGGGCCAGCTGAGCCCTCCGCGGCGCAGCGCCTCGTCGAGGCGGCCGAGATAGCGGTCCATCACCGGCTGGACATAGGCGTTGGCCACTGCGGTCGACCAGCGCTCGTATTCGCGGATCTCCGGGCGAGACCTCGCTGGAGAGCGTGATCGACGACGTCGGGCAGCAGCCTCGGCGAGGATGTCGCGCGTGCGCCGCTCGTGCTTGCCGTCGACGATAGGCATGCATGTAGCCGACCGCGATCGCCTCGATGCCCTCGGCCTTCAGCTTGGCGCGCCAGCGCGCGACGGCCGCCTCGTCGAGCGATCCAGCACGTTGCCGCGGCCGTCCATGCGTTCGGGCACGCCGAAGCGCAGCTCGCGCGGCACCAGCGGCGGCGGCTTCTCGCATGAAGATGTCGTACTGCTCGAAGCGGTGCTCGAAGGCGATCTCGATGGAATCGCGGAAGCCCTCGGTGGCGATCAGC
Organism: Phreatobacter sp.; assembly: GCA_965284145.1. Taxonomy (GTDB): domain Bacteria; phylum Pseudomonadota; class Alphaproteobacteria; order Rhizobiales; family Phreatobacteraceae; genus Phreatobacter. The sequence continues at coordinate 724,361 of CBDIRH010000002.1, read as the reverse complement.
GCGGTCCTGGCGCCCTTGCGCTCGATGATGGCGTTGGTGGCGAGCGTCGTGCCGTGGACGAAGACGTCGAGGTCCGACGAAGCCGATGCCGGCATCCTTCAGGATCGAGCCGTACGCCGCTCGAGCACGGCCTCTTCCGGGGCGCTGCGGCGTGGTCAGCAGCTTCGTGGTGAACCGACGGTCGCCCATCTTCCAGACACCATGTCGGTGAAGGTGCCGCCGATGTCGGTGGCGAGGCGCGTGATGACTTTTTGGGCCATGCGTGAAATCCGGTCCGATCCCCGATGCTGGACGTGGGCTGCAGCATGCGGCCCTCGTCCCCGAAGCTGTGGATTGTCTCGCACGAAACCCTGGGTTCGACGACTGCCAACCACGCGGGACACGACATTCATGTGCGCACTTCACGATGTCAACATTTCATCGACAATTCGTCGTTGAAATGTGAGTCAGGCCACTTTGGCTTCGCGTGTCCGCTGCTATGGCGCCGCCCCGGTGCATAGCTCGTTCCGACCAGAGGGCTCGACGTCGCCTCCGGGTCCATCCACGATCGCACCAGCCCAGCCCTCCGGAGGTTTCCATGACATCGCACCCACACCCCGTCGTCGAATGGGCCAAACTGACGGCCCCGGAGATCAACGCCCTCGCCGCGGCCGATGCCACCGTGTTGCTGCCCGTCGCCTCGACCGAACAGCATGGCCCGCATCTCGGCACAGGCGTCGACACCATCCTGTGCGGCACCGTCTGCAGGATCGCCGCGGAGAAGGCGATGGACCGCCGACCGGTGGTGGTCGCCCCAACACTCTGGGTCGGCATGGCCGAGCACCACATGGCTCATGGCGGGACCTTCACCCTCGATATCCCGACCTACCGGGCGGTGCTTCTCTGCCTCATCCGGTCGCTGCAGCGGCACGGCTTCCGGCGGGTGCTGATCGTCAACGGCCATGGCGGCAACATGACCGCGCTGAACGCCTTCCTGCCCGATCTCGAGCGCGAGACCGGCCTCGTCGTGGCCGCCACGACCTATTTCGAGCTGGCGCAACCCGCCTTCGCGCCGCTGCTCGAGGACCAGCAGAGCGTCCTCCACGCCTGCGAGGCCGAGACGGCGATGATGATGGCGGTCGCATCCGAGGCGGTACGGGAGAGCAAGCTCGCCGAAGCCTACGGGCCGCATTTCGGAGACCCGCGCGCCGTGCTGGCACCTCCCGCCCAGCGCTTCCGGTCCTTCGCCACGCTGACCCCGTCCGGGGTCCTCGGCGATGCGCGCAAGGCCAGCCGTGAGAAGGGCGAGAAGCTGCTGGCGGCCGCGACGGACGCGCTGGCCGATCTGATTGTGAGGGGCGAGCCCTGGGCGTGATGCTCAGCGGATCTTCCTGAGCCAGGTCTTGTCGAGCATCACGTGGATGCCCTTGTTGCCGTTAACCACCTGCGTGACGCGCACGTCGGCGACGAGCGACATCAACGCGAAGGCCTCGTCCCGGTCGAGGCCGGAGCGCGCCGTGACCTGATCGATCATCGACCGCAAAGCGATCTGCACCGCCGTGTCGAGGTCGGGGTCGAAGGCCATGGTGAGCAGATGCGTTGGCGTCTCGGCCATGGGCCAGGCGAGAGCCATGTCGTCACGGACTGTCAGGCGGAAGGTGCCGATCAGTCCGGTCTCGATCGCGGTGATGCAGACCTCCCCGTCGCCCTGCGCGCCATGGGCGTCGCCCACCGAGAAATTGGCCCCGTCGACGAAGACCGGCAGGTAGAGCGTTGTCCCTGCGACGAGTTCCTTGTTGTCGAGATTGCCGCCGTTGCGACGCGGCGGCAGCGTGTTGACCGGGCCCCACTCGGGCGCGGCGGCGCGACGGCCATGACGCCGAAAAACGGCCGGTCGAGCGGAATCTCGTGGCCCCAGGGCATGGTCGCGACCTTGCGGGCGCGATCGATGCGCGAATGGAACAGGCGCTTCGCCTTGATGTCGTCGGGGAGCGCACCGACCAGCGGCGCGACGAAGGTGTAGCCCCAGTCGTAGTGCAGCTCGATCGCCTCGATGTCGACCTGGAGCACCTGGCCCCGCTTCGCGCCTTTCACCGCCACCGGCCCGGTGCAGACATGACCGGGCAGCGTCGGACCGCCGAAGCGCTGGTGGATGGCCGTCAACCCGGGCGGAATCCCCCAGTCGGCGGGCGGCAGGACATCAGGGCCTCCCGAGACGGTGGAGATGGTGATCCTGTCCCCCGACTCGACCGTCAGGCGGGGGGCCAGTGCGGCATCGAAGTAACCCCAGTGGGCAGTGTCGGCGCCGGCGTCGAGACGATGGGTCATGGGTTGTGAATCCTGGACGATTGCCTCGACAGTCTAGCGGCGGCGAGGCTTTCGCCTACCCCGTCCGCCGCAGGTCTCGAACCCGGTCGGCGAAGGGTCCCGGCGGAAGGCAGGGCTCACATTTGCGTGGGCTGCATCCATTGCGTCCCCGATGGCGTAGTATCCAGAGCAATGCAGGGAGGTTTCCATGCTCTCACGCCGTACCCTCATGGCCTACGCCGTCGCTGCCGCGACCGTTCTTCCTGCACGCGCCCAGACATCGTCGACCGCCTACGCCTTTTCCTTCGAGGGGCTGGACGGGAAGACCATCCGCCTGTCCGATCATGCGGGCCGGGTGATCCTGGTGGTGAACACCGCATCGGCCTGTGGCTTCACCCCGCAATATGCCGACCTCCAGCAGCTCTGGACGCGCTATCGCGATCGCGGCCTGACGATCATCGGCGTGCCCTCGGACGACTTCAACCAGGAGCGCGGCACCGCGGCCGAGATCGCGGACTGTCTGCCAGGGCGTCTACGGCGTCTCCTTTCCGATGGCCGCCAAGCACCGTGTCACCGGCGTCGAGGCGCATCCCTTCTATCGCTGGGTCGCGGGCCAGAAGCCGAGCGACATTCCCACGTGGAACTTCCACAAGTTCGTGGTCGGGCGGACCGGGCGGGTTGTCGGAGCCTTTCCGGCCCGCGTCAGGCCGACCGATCCCCGCATCACCAGCCTGATAGAAGCTCAGCTGGGAAGCGCTTGAAGAACGTTCGCAACGGCTGAAGACTCCTGTATGGAGGACGCGATGCTGATCACGTCCTCCTCCGATCTCGCCGCTGTTTGCGCGCGTCTCGCCAAGCACCCTTTCGTCACGGTCGACACGGAGTTCCTCCGTGAAACGACCTTCTGGCCAAAGCTCTGCGTCATCCAGCTTGCAAGCACCGACGAGGCCGTCGCCGTCGATGCTCTGGCGCCGGGCATGGACCTCGGACCCTTCTTCGACCTGATGGTCGATCCGAAGGTGGTGAAGGTGTTCCATGCGGCCCGCCAGGACGTCGAGATCGTCTGGCACCTGTCGAAGCGCATTCCGCAGCCGCTGTTCGACAGCCAGGTCGCTGCCATGGTGCTCGGCTATGGCGATTCCATCTCCTACGACCAGCTGGTCCAGCGCACCAACGGCACGCAGCTCGACAAGACGAGCCGCTTCACCGACTGGTCGAAGCGCCCGCTCAGCAACGCCCAGATCGATTATGCGATCGCCGACGTCACCCACCTGCGCGACATCTATGTGAAGCTGACCGGGGAGCTCGAGAAGCGCGGACGCAACGACTGGGTGGTCGAGGAGATGCGCGTGCTCACCTCTCCCGATACCTACCGTCAGGAACCGGAGCGCGCCTGGGAGCGCTTCCGCAACCGGGTCCGCAAGCCGAAGGAACTCGCCGTGCTGATGACGGTTGCGGCCTGGCGCGAGCGCGAGGCGCAGGCGCGCGACGTGCCGCGCTCGCGGGTGTTGAAGGACGACAGCCTCTTCGACATCGCCCTTACCGGCCCCAAGACGGTCGAGGCACTGGGCGCCATGCGCTCCATTCCCAAGGGATGGGAGCGCTCGCGCGATGGCATGGCCCTGGTCGAGGCGGTTCAGGCGGGCCTCGCCATCGACCCGCGGACGCTTCCGCCGATCGAGAAGCATCGGCCGCAGAGCCAGTCGCAGTCGGCCACTGTCGAGCTGCTGAAGGTTCTGCTCAAGATGGTCGCCGAAAAGCACCATGTCGCCGCCAAGGTGGTGGCGACATCCGACGACCTCGACCGGATCGCCGAGGACGACGACGCCGATGTCGGCGCGCTCAAGGGCTGGCGCCGCGAACTCTTCGGCGAAAAGGCCCTGGCGCTGAAGCACGGCAAGCTCGCCCTCGCCATCGAGCGCGGGCGCGTCACCGCCGTCGATCGCGTGCCCCCCGTGGTGATCGCCGAAGCCTGAAAGGACGCGGAATGAGCAGGATCGACCCGGCCCTCGCAAGGGCCCGCGAGCTTCTCGACCGCTTCATCCTTTTCGACGGGCACAATGACCTGCCCTATTCCATCCGCCGCGCGGCAGACGGCGACGTGAAGGCCTACGGGCTGGATCGCGTCCATCAGGAGAGCGATACCGACATTCCCCGACTGCGCGAGGGCAAGGTCGGGGCCCAGGTGCCCGCCGCCTTCACCGTGCCGACCTCGGCTGCGGACGCCCGGGCGATTCACGCTCGAGCAGATCGCCATCGGGCTCGACATCGAGGAAGTCCATTCCGATGTCTTCCGGCCCGCCCGCCGGGCCCTCCGACATCGCCGCGGCCCGGCGTGCCGGCAAGGTCGCCTCGGTCATCTCGGTGCCCGAGCGCGGTCGGTCTCGGCGGCTCGCACTTTCGCCGCTCAGGGTCTGGTATGCGGCCGGCGTCCGCATCCTGACGCTCTGTCTCACGGCGAAACGCTCGACTGGATCGATTCGGCGACCGACGCCCCTCGCCATGACGGCATGACGGACTTTGGCCGCGCTCTGGTGGCCGAGTGCAACCGCACCGGCATGATGGTCGATCTCGCCCACTCCTCGCCCAAGGCCCAGCATCACGTCCTGGACGTGACGGCGGCGCCGGTCCTGTGGTCGCATTCCAACGCCATGGCGCTCTGTCCCCACCCCCGCAGCGTGCCCGGCGAAGTGCTCGACCGGGTCAAGGCCAGCCGGCGGGGTGGTCGCGGCCACCTTCGTCCCGAACGCCATTTCGCGGAAGAGCCACGAGTGGATGTCGCCGCTGCAGATGCACGGGAAGACGCGGCCGGGTCTCGACATCGACAACGCCGTGGCGCTGAAGGCCGCGGAGTCCGGCCCCTGGCCCCGCGGCTCGATCCCGGAGCTGTGCGACCACATCCAGTATATCGTCGGGCGGACAGGCCTTGCCCATATCGGCATCGGCTCGGACTTCTACGGCGGCCCCAATCCGCCGGACCTCGCCGACGCCTCGCGCTTTCCCCACCTCGTCGCCGAGCTGATCCGCCGGGGCTGGACGGATGCGGCTCTCAAGGGCCTGCTTTCCGGCAATGTCCTGCGGGTCTGGCGGCAGGTCGAGGCGACCTCCCGCAAGCTTGCGGCCGACAATCCTCCGTCGATTTCACGCGTCGATGCCGAAAGCGTCGGTCGCCCCCAACGCAGGAAGCCGGCGACCTGAGCCGCCGGCTTCGATTGTTTCAGGGGCACCGCCCGATCAGTGGGCCATCAGCACCGGTACGGGGCAGAGTACTGCAGCAGCGTCGTCGTGGTGCTGCCGAGCGCCATCTGCCGCAGGCGGGAGTGGCCATAGGCCCCCATGACGATCATCTCGGCCCGGGTGTTCTGGGCGTGTTCGACGATCGTCTTGCCGACGTCGCGGCTGTAGGGGAGGTTCGTCACCGTCACCTTGACGCCGTGATGAGCCAGCATCGGCGCAAGGTCAGCGCCGGCAACGAGGTCATCGGCATGGCGGTCGCCCAGCACCGAGACGATCTCCACCTGCCCGGCCCAGCATCGATGAAATCCGACGCCGAACCGATGGCGCGGGCCGCGACGGCCGAGCCGTCCCAGGCGACCACGATGGTGTTCGAGGCTCGCGACGGCTCGAACCCGTCGGGAGCGAGGATGGTCGGACGGCCGGACGACAGCAGCAGCGTCTCGGCGAGTTCCGTGGCCCAGACGTCGTCCGGACGCGGACGCCCGCAGACGCAGAAGTCATGGAGCCGGGCGCGCTTGCCGATGCGGCTGAAGAGAGGATCGATGGCGTCGGTCACGACCTCGACGGCGGCGGAAACGCCAGCCGTCTGGGCGGCGGTCCGGATCGCCTCGCAGAGGTCGTCCGCCTTGTCGGTCCGGCTGTCGTTCTCATCGGCGACGATCGCCTGCACTTCCGCCACGCCAGAATAGACGACCACCGGCACCTTGATGGCGCCGACGACAACCGAGAGATGCGCGCCATTGGAGGCGGCGAGAGAGATAGCATAATCGATGGCGCCCTGAGGTTTGGCACCATCTCCGGCGACCAGCGCCAGCAAAATCGACTTAATGGACATGGGGGAGCTCCCTTTTCAGGATCGAACACGCGACAAAGTTGCGCGTTCCAGGCGTGGCGTCGTTGATGGAGATCAGACGCGGGAGCAGCCTACCCCATCACAGCGGGATGTTGTCGTGCTTCTTCCACGGCGTCTCGGCGGCCTTGTGCCGCAACAGCGACAGGGCCCGTGCGACGCGGCGGCGGGTCGAGTGAGGCATGATGACCTCGTCGATGTAGCCCCTCTCGGCCGCGACGAACGGGGACAGGAAGCGCTCCTCGTACTCCCTGGTGCGGGCGGCGATCTTGTCCGCATCGTTCATGTCGGCGCGGAAGATGATCTCGACGGCACCCTTGGCGCCCATCACGGCGATCTGCGCCGACGGCCAGGCATAGTTGACGTCACCGCCGACGTGCTTGGACGCTCATGACGTCATAGGCACCGCCGAAGGCCTTGCGGGTGATCACCGTCACCAGCGGCACGGTGCACTGGGAATAGGCGAAGAGCAGCTTGGCGCCGTGCTTGATGAGGCCGCCATACTCCTGCGAGGTGCCCGGCAGGAATCCCGGGACGTCGACGAAGGTGACGATCGGGATCGAGAAGGCGTCGCAGAAGCGGACGAAGCGCGCCGCCTTCCGGCTGGCGTCTGAATCGAGCACGCCGGCCAGCACCATGGGCTGGTTGGCGACGATGCCGACGGAGCGGCCCTCAAGCCGGGCGAAGCCCGTGATGATGTTCGGTGCGAATTTTGCCTGGATCTCGAAGAAGTCGCCTTCGTCGACGGTCTTCAGGATCAGTTCCTTCATGTCGTAGGGCTTGTTCGGATTGTCGGGGACGAGCGTGTCCAGCGACATGTCGATCCGGTCAGGCTGATCGAAGGACGGAATCTCCGGAACGCCCTCCGTGTTGTTCGAGGGCAGGAAATCGATCAGGCGCCGCATCTGCAGCAGGGCCTCGAGGTCGTTCTCGTAGGCGCCGTCGGCCACCGACGACTTCACGGCGTGAACAGAGGCGCCGCCGAGTTCCTCGGCGGTGACGACCTCGTTGGTCACCGTCTTCACGACGTCCGGGCCGGTGACGAACATGTAGCTCGTGTCCTTCACCATGAAGATGAAGTCGGTCATCGCCGGCGAATAGACGTCGCCGCCGGCGCAGGGACCCATGATCAGCGAGATCTGCGGGATGACGCCCGAAGCAATCACATTCCGCTTGAAGACTTCGCCATAACCTCCGAGAGCGTCGACACCTTCCTGAATACGGGCGCCGCCGGCATCGAACAGGCCGATGATGGGCGCGCGGGCCTTCAGCGCCATGTCCTGGATCTTGGTGATCTTGGCGGCATGGGCGCCCGACAGCGAACCGCCGAACACCGTGAAGTCCTTGGAGAAGATGAAGACCGTCCGACCGTTCACCGTGCCCCAGCCGGTGACCACGCCGTCACCCGGAATATGCGACTTCTCCATGCCGAAATCCGCGCAGCGGTGCTGCACGAACATGTCGAACTCCTCGAAGGAGCCCCTGTCGACGAGAAGCTCGATGCGTTCGCGCGCCGTCAGCTTGCCGCGGGCGTGCTGGGCGTCGATGCGCTTCTGGCCGCCACCGAGGCGGGCCTCCGCGCGGCGCTCTTCCAGCTTTTCGAGGACGTCCTTCATGAATACGCCGGGGTCGAACCCCGCCCCTCATCGGTTACAGGCCAGTATGCCCGGATAGCACGCAAGCCGCGGGCCAACCAATGAGACTGTCGGCGGATGGATGGCCGTCATCAGGCCGGGATGGTCTTGCCCTGATTGTACTTCCAGATGCCGACGGCCAGACCGAGAGTGAGGATACCGGCGACGAGCACCGTGAAGGGTGTTGCGCCGAGCTTCTCGAACCACTGGGTGTAGAAGTGGATGGCGCCGAACACGGCGGCAAGGTTGAGCACCCAGGGCCGGTTGGCCCGCGCCGCCCAGATGCCGGCGCCGATGATGGCGGCGATCCAGAGAAGCGAGAAGATCCAGGCCGGAATGACCGGCGCATAGCGCGAGGTCGTCGTCATATCGACGAACCAGGTCAAACGGTCACCCCAGAGCGAGCCGATCCAGAAGCCGAAATTGACCAGGAGGAGCGAGGTCCGCGCCGCGACGATGGCGAGCCGTCCATGATCGGCCATCAGCACCTTGGAGGCCTGATAGGCCGCGATGGCGAGGCCGGAGAACAGCAGCACCGTCATCGCCGGCTGGCGGATGGCGAGGAAATAGGTGGCGTGCATGTAGCCGGTGCGGGCGCCGATGGTCGCAGACAGCGCGAGTACGGCGAGTGCGATGAGAAGCCCGGAACGCGCGACGACGCCGGCCCCGGCGAAGATGGCGGTCACTGCGAGAAGGGCCGTGACCGATCCCTTGGTCATGAACATGACGCCGCCCGCAAGCATAAGGGCGCCGGCGAGGAGGCAGATCTGGGCGAGGATGAACCAGGTCCGCTCGCCCCTCAGGACGAAGCCGAGACCGACGCTGCCGAGAAGGCCGCCGAGGACGACTGCGACGGTGGGCTGCGGTACGAGGCCCATGACGCCGAGCGCGACGGCCACCACGCCGAAGCCGATCAGCATGTTCATGGCGAGCGAGCCGGTCGATTCCGCCGCAAGTCCCTTCAGGCGCGTGGCCTCCTCGGGCGTGATGCGGCCATCCTCCAGCAGCTTGGCGATGTCGAGCGTGATCTTCATGGAGCCTCTCCGCGCCCCTGCCTCAGGGGGCAGCATGGCAGAGGAATGGCAGGGTCAGGGTTTCCCTGCGATGTCACACGGAGGCGAGCACCGTTGCCGCCGCATCGAATTCCAGCCTGCGGGACGCGCGCCGCTCGGCCGCCTCCGCATCCTCGCCCCATTGCGAAACCTGGAAGTCCTCGTCGACGTGGGCGGCCGCCCAGACGCCGTCGGCGTCGAGCCGCCCGCGCAGGAGCGCCAGCGCCAGCAAGGCAGAACCGGTGAGCGTCGTGACGACATGGGTGGCGCCGATGCGCCAGGCGTCATCCCCCGGCAGCGCCGCTGCAACCGCCTCCAGCGCTGCTGGCGGCTGGGTCACGAACATGACGCCCTCCGACAGGATGAACCGCGCGCCGAGCGTGTCGCGCGCCCACGCGAGAACCGGGTCCCAGGCCTTCGCCTGCCTGTCCACCAGCGCCTGCGGTCCATCGGCGCGGTAGCAAAGTAGATCAGAGGAGGCATAGCGGACGATCTCGGCGGCAACCGGCGCCGGGTCGGGCTTCACGCCGTCGATGATGGAATTGGCGATGCGGGTGATCGGCATCCGCAGGGGCTCGATGAACTCGCCGAGGCCGTTCCATTCGGCTGCGACAGCGGACGCCAGGGCCTCGGTCGGAAAGGCGAGAGCATTGCGGCCCGGTGTCTTCGCCGAACGACCGTCGAGCAGCAGGCGCCAGCCCTCGTCCGAACGGCCGGCCGTCGCCTCCTTGAAGAAGCGCTTCGGGTAGGTGGGCTTCATCGCGAGGCGCGCGGCCGCCACGGGATCGTAGGCGGCCGGATCCATGTCCCGGGCGAACCAGTCTTCGAAGACGCTCTTGCTCATGGCGGCGATGTAGAGGCTCGGGCCAGCAAATTCAAACCGGTTCGACAGGTCCGACGAAGCGAAGGAACACCTCGCGCGCATCCGGCATGGCCAGTCCTCGCGGCTCGTAGACGTGGCGTCCGAGGAAATAGCCGGTGAGGCGGAAGCCGTCCCTGACGTCGTCCGCCGCGATGGCCTGTCCCCCGACGAGGAACCCCGGCAAGGCCAGGAGACGTTCCTTCCATGGCTCACCCGCCGTCCGGGACACGGCACGGCCCGACTTCGGCGAGACATAGGCGAGGTCCTCTGTGCGCCCCGTGGCCGCGCATTCCGACAGGTCGACACCGAATCCGAGGAGGCTCAGGATCTCCAGTTCGAAGCGCACCATGAGGGGCGCCGCGATGGCAACGTCCGGCAGGGCGTCGGCGATGAGTTCGATGGCCTCGTAGAGGCCCTCATGAACCTCGCGCTCGGGCATCAGGCGGGCAAGCGCGGCGAGATGGGTGATGCCGGCGACGCCCTCGCGCCTCTCCATCAGGCGGGCGGCCCGCGACACCGAAGCCTCGACTGCGAAATTGCCGAGATGTTCGTCGAGCCGCGCCGACCAGGTCGCGTGGACCCGGTTTCCCGGCTGGAGGACAGGCTGCTGCCGGCGCGACCTGCCGCCCCTCACGAGGCCGAGATGGCGGCCATGGGCGCGGGTGAAGAGTTCGAGGATGACGCTCGATTCCGCGTAGGAGCGGGCTCCCAGGACAATGCCGTCATCGATCCATTGCATCGATCAATAGTCGGAGAGCTTCAGGTCGGGCGAGTAGGTCACATCCTCGACCTCCTTGACGATGGCCTGACCGCAGATGACGCGGCCCTTGCTGGCATCGAAGGTCAAGGTCGGCGGGCCATAGAGCTGCCAGCCCTTGTTGATGGCCTCGCTGACGCGGTGACAGAAGGAGGAGTCGTCAGGGCCGGTCAGGTAGCGATAGAGGGTCGTCGTCTGCTTCGCTCGGACGGACAGCATGGCTCACCTGCCTTTCGGATATTCGAGCCCCATGTCGCTCGATAGCGGCTCGGATCATCGCCCCAGTTCTCGCGCACCTTGACGAACAGGAACAGGTGCACCTTCGTTTCGAACAGTTTCGACAGTTCCTCACGGGCGGACTGCGAGATGAGCTTGATGGTCTCGCCGCCCTTGCCGAGCATGATCTTTCGCTGGCCCTCGCGCACCACGTAGATCGTCTGCTCGATGCGGACGGCGCCGTCCTTGCGCTCTCTCGTCAGCTCTCGGTCTCGACGGTGGCGTCGTAGGGAAGCTCGTCGTGCAGCCGGTGGTAGAGCTTCTCGCGGGTGATTTCGGCAGCCAGCATCCGCGGCGGGAACGTCGGAAATCATCGTCCTCGGGATAGTGCCACGGGCCCGAGCGGCGCTGTGGCGGCGAGATAGCTGGCTTGCAGATCCTTCGACGCCCGATGCCGGTCAGCGGCCGAAATCATGAACACGCGGTCTTTTCGAAGCGGGCGCCGCTCAGTTGATGGCGGTCGCAAGCATCGAGAAGCTTCGGCCTTGTTCTCGACGAGATCGACCTTGTTGAGCGCAACGAGGTCCTTCGGCTGGCTGGACATCGCCGAGCTTGATCGAGGATGGCCTGCGACGTGGCGTCGTCCAGCCCCTTCTTGGCGTCTATGACCAGCACGACGACGCGGTCGGCATCTCGCCGCCCCGCCGCCAGGCGGCCGAGACCATGGCGCGATCCAGCCGGCGCCGCGGCTGAGAAGATGACCCGGCGTGTCGGCGAAGAATGATCTGGGACCCGCCCTCCATGGCGATGCCGCGGACGAGGGAACGTGTCGTCTGCACTTTGTGGGAGACGATGGTGACCTTCGCGCCGACCAGCGCATTGACCAGGGTCGACTTGCCGGCGTTTGGCGCACCGATGATGGCGACGAAGCCACAACGCGTCGGTTCGGCACTCATGTCCGCGCTCCCGTGCCGTTTGCCGGGCGACCATACGCCCTCCCGACACCAGGACGCGACGCGGCGGCCGCGATCTCGGCCTCGGCGCGCGGCGGGCCCCTCACCGATGCCGTCCGCCAGCCCGGGAATGACGACCGCCATGGTGAACATGGGCGCATGGTCCGGACCGCTGCGACTGACGACGCGATAGACGGGCGTCGCAAGCCCCCTGCCCTGCGCCCATTCCTGCAACGCGCTCTTGGCGTCCCGCTGCGGCGAGGCACCGGCGGTCAGACGCGCGCGCCAGTTGCGCATGACGAAGGCCTCGGCCGGCTCCCAGCCGGCATCGAGGTGGATCGCACCGGTGACCGCCTCGCAGAGATCGGCAAGGACACCGGCGCGCTTGCCGACTGCGGACTGGCTTTCGGTCGGGCCGACCTGCACCCCCTCGCCGAGGCCAAGCTCCACGGCGACCTCGGCGCAGGTCTCGGCACGCACGAGATCCGACAGGCGACGCGACAGCGTGCCCTCGTCCTCGTCGGGCAGAGCCGCGAAGAGCATGGAGGCGACGGCGAGCCCGAGCACGCGGTCGCCGAGGAACTCCAGCCGCTGAGCAGGAGCCGCTGCGCTTCTCGATCCCCGACACGGCGCTCGGATGGGTCATTGCCCGTCCGAGGAGGCTGCGGTCGGCGAAGACATGACCAATGCGCGCCTCGATCTCGTCGAGGCCGACACGCTGGGCCTTGGGCTTTGCGACAAGCGCCATTACCGCCTGTGTCACCTCACGAGGTTTCCGAATCGGGTCCAGCTGGATCGGCCAGGAGCCAGACGCCAGAAAAGCCCAGACCTTCTCCCCCTCCTCGATGGAGAAGAACAGGAGCTGGGCGCGGCCGATGAGGTGGTCCATGGGGATGGGGCCGACCTGGCTGAGCACACGGCTGTCGGTGGAATTGTCGCGATTGTCGCCCATGACGAAGACATGCCCGGCGGGCACCTCATAGACCGGCGTGTTGTCGTAGAAGCCGTTCTCGTAGAGGTCGAGGGTGTTGTAGGTGACACCGTTGGGCAGGGTCTCGCGATAGCGCCGCGTCCTGACCTGGCGGCCGTCCTCGGTGTCGACGAAGTCATCGATCCTGACGCGCGGGACGGCCGTACCGTTGATGTGCACCTGGCCGGCGATCATCTGGATGCGGTCGCCCGGCAGACCGATCACGCGCTTGATGTAGTCGACGTCGGGCTCGCGCGGCAGCCGGAACACCACCACGTCGCCGCGGGTCGGTACCGAGCCCATGATGCGCCCGTCGAAGAGATTGGGCGAGAACGGGAACGAGTAGCGGGAATAGCCGTAGGAAAACTTCGAGACGAAGAGATAGTCGCCGACGAGCAGCGTCTCCTTCATAGAGCCGGAGGGAATGTTGAACGGCTGGAACAGGAATGTGCGGATCACGAAGGCGATGAGAAGCGCGTGGATCACCACGCGGACCGTCTCGCCCAGTCCGCCCTTGTTGTCATCGGCCACGCGCGTCGCACCTCATGTCGATTGAGCCAGCCGTATAGCCCGCGGCACCGCGATCATGCAACGCGGTCGCCGATCAACTGCAGTTGGTGACCTGGTTGGCGCAGATGCCGGCCCACCAGCCCCGGGTTCCCTCGATCTCGACCAGGCCCCAGCGGCCTGAGCAGGCATGAAGCCTCTGCACGATGTCTCCGGTCGACACCGGCTCGCCCTGACGCAAAGCGGGTCGGGTGGCGGAATGGATGCTCGGCGCGAGGTGGAGCCGCCCCGGCAGCAGATTGCCATTGGCGAGGGCGGCACCGACGAGGCGCGCCGAAACCCAGCCCTGCCCGCGATAGGGCTGCGGCAGGTTGCGGGGGTAGCGCTCGCCATAGGCCACACCCGGCGCCGAGATGTCGCGAATGAGGAACCAGCCGTCACGATAGCCGGCAATACGGAACTGTGCGCGATAGGTTTCGCCCGACATCGCCCGAGCGATCCGGCGCCTTCCATGACGGCGGGATCTTGCCCACGACCCGGGCCGAGGCACTCGGCGCGGCCCGGACATTCATCCCGGCCGGATCGGTGTCGGCTGACCAGCCGGCGATGTCCGCAGGGCTCTGTGCCGGCCGGCAGCCGACGCTTCGCCCGGCGTGCTTCTTCGCTCGCCTCGACAAAGGCCGTCCAGTCCTCGACATCCTGGATGAACGAGGAATCGACGATGCGCGCGCCGCGCGACACCAGCCCGTTCACCCATCGAGGGCAAGATCCACCTCGATCGCCTTCCCGGCATCGAAGGCGCTGCCGGGTCGCGCCGGATCATCGGAGCCCGTGCGGAAGATGGAGACGAAGCCGCGCATTCCGCAGAGAGGAGACCTCACGGACCGGACCGTGCATCCAGCCGGGCCCCGCCACCGCTCCGATACCCTCAACCCAGGCGTGGGCGTCGATGCGCGTCACGCGGTCACCGGCGATGCGATAGGCGCTGCGGACCCTCTCTCCCAGTTCGACGATGGCACCGTCGTCACGTTGATGCACGAGCACGTGGAAATAGGGCTGGTCGCGTGAAATGTCGTAGGGCTCGAGGAAGCGCGCTATGACCTGCTCTCCGGCCGCTGTCACGCGGCTGAGCGTGAACAGGTTGACCGACTGCTGGATGCCGTCACCCGATCCGCTGGCCTCGAAGACCTTTGCCCGCACCACGCGCAGCTTGTCGACACCCATGGGCGAGAGACTCTGCTCGATGGACTGGCAGCGCAACTCGCCGACCGGCTGGGACCGCTGCGAGGCGTGGCGACTGGCCTGGAAGACGGCGTCCGTTCTCCAGTCGGTCTCACCGAGGCTGCAGGACGGAAGTTCCGCCTGGGCAAATCCCGGTGCGGCCGTTGCAAGCGTCGTTGCGATTGTGAAGCACAACGCGGCCGTGGCGCGGCGACGGCGCGTTGACAGGCATGTTGGGCGCTTTACGATTGGCGTGAACAGGCTCCGGTCTGGCCGGCTTGTCTCATGCAGGTGATGCGATCGCGTCGCGCCGTTGGCAGGCAAGTGTTTCTGCGCCACCGGACTGGCGGCTGGTCAGAACTGCACTTCCTGCCGGTTGCGGATCGAACGGCCCGTGGTGTCGCGCAGCTCCGGGGCAATGATCGGAGGTGCCGTTCCCGGGCCAAGAGGATCGCGCGGTGCGGTCGAGCGCACGCGTACGGGTTCGCGGTTGCGGTCGATCGTTGTCGGGATTGCGCCCGCCGACTGACCGCTGACGATGGTGCCCCCGAGGGCATTGCCGCCGGTCGGCGCCCCCGTCGAAACGCGCGACACGTTGGTGAGGCTGGCGCTTTCCCGTGCCCCCGGCGCTGTACGCATGCCATCGACCTCGATTCGCGACGGTGCGCTTGTCGGTGTTCGGGCCGACAACGGCACGGCCTGGGTGGCCGGCGCGGGGGAGGACGCGACGACCGTCGGTGCGGCTCCGGTCTGGGGCGGCGGCAGGGCGGAAGATTCCACCCGAGTGACCGGAACCGCGGTAACCTGCGCCTGCGAGGTAACGGGTGGAGCTTCTGCACCCATGCATCCCGCCAGGAGCAACGCGCAACAGGCCGTGACGGCCAGCTTGTGTGTCATCATCGGTCCATTCATGCCGCCGGCAAGGCGCTCGGCATCATCTCGTAGGGCGGCTTCCAGCCGGGCAAGGCCGCGATCCGCTCGCGCCAGGCGTGAAGATGCGGATGGGAAGCCGCGATGTCGTAGCCGGTTTCCGCGTTGGGATAGAACATGTATCCGGCGAGCGAGAAGTCCGCGATGGTCGGGCGGCCACCGACCATGAAAGGCGTCGCCGCCAGATGCGAGTCGGCCACGGCGAGAGCGCCGTCGACACGTGCGCGGAGGAACGCCAGAACGGCCGGATCCGCCGGCTTGCCCGCCAGCGACAACATGAAGCGGTGCGTGGCGAAATAGCTGGTGAACTTGTGGTTGTCGAAGAGAATCCAGCGCAGGACGTCCATCTCCTCGTCCTCCCCGGCGGCGGCGAACTTTCCGGTCCGCCGGGCGAGATAGGTGAGGATCGCGCCGGACTGCGACAGGTGCCGTCCCTGGTGCTCAAGCACCGGCACCTCACCCATCACATTGAGCTCGGTCCTGAACTCCGGCGAGCGTGTGGCGCCGTCGAAATAGCGGACAAGGACCGGTTCCCAGTCGAGCCCGCAGGCCGCCAGCATAAGCGCGACCTTGTAGGCGTTGCCCGACTGGGCGAAGCAGTGGAGGCGGTATTCTGACACGTTGCCTCCCTCAAGACCGGCAGATGGCGATTGGACCGACGCGCTATGTCAAAATAGTGGCGCGGGTCAGCGCCGACGCCGGCCCTGAGCCGGTTCCTGGGGCGCCTGGGGCCCCAGCGCCGGATCGGGCGGCAGCGGCGGCGGTGTCGCATTGACGACGGGCGGACCGGGGGGCGCCGAAGGAGCCGTCTGCGCGCAGGCGGCGAGCGTCAGAAGGCCGATGGCCGCGCAACATCTCAAGACCGGCTTCGTCATGGGGGTCCTTTCCCTGCGAGCGTTCGTCCTGCCCCTTTAGCCACGGCCCGGGCCTGCGGCAAGACGTCCGGATTTCGTAAAGGCGGCGACAACCTTAAGCAACTCTTAGGCGCCGTCGCTTAGGGTCTCCGGTGAGTGCAAGGACGCATGATCGGAGTCACGGATGGATATCGCCACAATCCTCGGGCTGGTTGGGGCCGTCGCCGTCATTGTCATCCTCATCATGATCGATGGCGGCAATTTCGCGCAGTACTACGACAAGCACGCCGTGATCGTGATCTTCGGCGGCGCGTTCTGCGCCACGCTTCTGCGCTACCCGCTCGGCGTGGTGATGCATGGCATTCCCATGGGCTTCAAGGCGGCACTCGCCATGCCCTCGGTGAGCCATCGCGAACTCGTCGAGGAGATCGCGCAGATCGCCGATGTCGCCCGCAAGCAGGGGCCGAACGCGCTCGAAAAGCTCGACGTTTCCGATCCGACCCTCGCCCAGGGCGTGCGCTACATCGCCGACGGCTATGACGCTCGACTTCATCCGCAATGACCATGGAGACGCGACAAGCGACAACGTCCTACATGCAGCTGGACGAGGGCACAGAAAATCTACCGTTCGATCGGTGACTGCGCCCCCGCCTTCGGCATGATCGGCACGCTGCTCGGCATGGTGCAGCATGTTCGCCGAACATGACCGGACCCCTCGAAGCTCGGCCCCGTTCATGGCCGTCGCGCTGCTCGCGACGCTCTACGGCGCCGTCGTCGCCAACCTGGTCTGTCATGCCGATCGCCGACAAGCTGCCACCTCAAGCTGGCGGAGGAGGACATCGCCCGCGTCGATCATCATCGACGGCGTTGTCCAGATCCGGAACTCAGAAGAGCCCGCAGGTCGTGAAGCGAGATGCTGCTCGCCTATCTGCCCGAGCCGCATCGGCACGCCGAGAGCGAGGAACTGGCTGCGGCCTGAGCGGCCCCGAGAGCGCGGATAGACCATGGCAAAGCGCAAAGGCGACGGTCACGCAGGCGGTCACGGCTGGTTCGTGACCTTCGCCGACCTCATGGGCCTTCTGATGTCCTTCTTCGTGGTGCTGGTGGCGACGTCCAATCAGGACGAACGCAAGAAGCACATGATGACGGGCTCGTTCCGCGAGGCCTTCGGAACGACCAGCAACACCCAGCTCACCGGCATGATCGAGCTGCACGGCATTCCGACGCGACCCTATATCCAGAACGTGTCGAACTCGCCCGAGCAGCCGACCGACCGCCCTGCCCCGCAGACGCAGGAGCGCAACGCCGAGGCTCTCAGTGCCATGGCGGACCGGCGCATGGCGCTCGCCGCCGCCAGCCTGCGGCAGGCGCTGCAGGCCATGCCGGAGATCGCCGAGCTGTCGAAGAACGTGATCATGGAAGAACGGCCCGACGGTCTCGACATCCAGATTGTCGACCAGGACGGCCGCGCGATGTTTCCGCCCGACGGGCGCGAGCCCTATGAGCGCACGCGCCGGCTCATTGCCGCGCTGACCCCTGCCCTGCGGCAACTGTCGAATCGGGTGACCATCACAGGCCATACCTCGGGAAGCCGGGTTCTCGGGCGGCCCGGCTATGGCCCCTGGGACCTCACAGCCGACCGTGCCAATGCGGTGCGCATGATCCTCGAGGAGAACGGCCTGCCTTCGGACCGGTTCTTCGCGGTCACAGGCAAGGGCGACACCGAGCCGATGTTCCCCGACGACCCCTATCTCGCCGCCAACCGCCGGGTGTCGATCCTCATCATGAAGGAATCGCCGGTCGCTCCGCGGGCCTTCCTCGGCAACTAGGCTCAGGCCCAGCGGATCGTGTCGAGAAACTCGTAGACGATCTCGTTGAACAGGTTTCCGCATTCGAAATAGACGGAGTGGCCAGCCCCGGCCACAAGGTGCCTCTTGGCCTGCGGCCAGCTTGCGGCGACGAGTTCGATGCCGCGCGGGCAGATCAGGGGATCCTCCGTGCCGATGACGAAAAGCGCGGGGCAGGTCATGCGCGCGGCATCGGCGGCCCCGCGCGTCCGCATTGCGCGGATGCGCTTGCCGACCTCATCCTTGTCCAGACCGTAGGTGAGCCGGTCGATTCCTTGATAGAGCCCGTGCAGGGCTGGAAACATTTCGGCCATCCTCTCGCCTGCTGCGCGATGAATGCCGCGGGCGGCGAAGTCCGCAAGCTTGGCCGGCATGGCTTCACGCCAGGCCTTCACCTCGGCATCGCCGAACCCGTCATAGTCGAACGAGCCGGTGGTGCAGGCCATGACCAGGCCGGCAACGCGCTCCGGCGCTGCCAGCATCGTCTCGACGCAGGTCCAGCCACCCATGGACTGGCCGATGATGACGGCTTTGTCGATGCCCAGATGGTCCAGTAGAGCGATGAGATCGCCGGCATAGTCTTGCGGATCGGGCACGCCACCAGGGACGGTCGAGGGCGCGAAGCCGCGGTGGGAAAAGCTGACGACCCGGTGGGTCGCAGCGAAGACGGGCGCCGACTGCCACCAGCTCAGATGATTGCCGCCAAGGCCATGGGCAAAGACCACCGCTGGCCCCTTCCCGCCTGTCTCGTATTGGATGACGGCGCCGTCGGGCCGCGTCAGGCGGCCGGCGGTGAAGGATGGGATGGCGGTCGTCATGGGCAAGCTCCTCGCGATGGCAAGCCTAGCCTCGCATCTGTCCGAGCGGAAGATCGGGCGGCGCAGGCCGCGCCTGTGCATCCCTCCCTTTGCCACATGGCCAAGACGGGCCATGATCGCCGCAAAGAAACAGGGAGGACGACATGGCATTGATCGATGCGGGGCGGCTCGAAGCACTCGTCGCGGCCATTTTCGAGAAAGCCGGCTGCGAGCCCGACGAGGCTGGGCGCATCGGTCACTATCTCACCGAAGCCAATATGACGGGGCATGACAGCCACGGTGTCGCGCGCGTGCCGCGCTACGTCGACTGGCTGCGCGAAGGCCGGGTCGAGGCGGGCAAATCGGTCACGGCCGTGGTCGATACGCCATCCATCACGATCCTGGACGGCCACTACGGCTTCGGCCAGACCGTCGGCCCGCAGGCGGTCAAGATCGGAATCGCCAAGGCGAAGCAGAACGGCCTTGCCGCCGTCGGCCTTCGGAAGGCGGGGCACCTCGGCCGCATCGGCGACTTCGCCGAGATGGCCGCCGCGGAGGGGCTCGTCTCCATCCATTTCGTCAATGTCGTCGGCTCCATCCTGGTAGCGCCCTACGGTGGCGTTGACCGTCGTCTGTCGACCGCGCCCTATTGCATCGGCGTTCCGCGCCCCGGACAGGCGCCTCTGCTGCTCGACTTCGCAACGTCGCTGGTCGCCGAGGGCAAGGTTCTGGTGGCGTCCCTCGGCGGCAAACCGATCCCGTCCGACGCCCTCATCTCGCCGGATGGCAGCAAGAGCAACGATCCCGCCGTCCTCTACGGCCCCTATCCGTCGGGACCCGGCCCTCGCGACCCGATGAACGGCCCGGGAGCCATCCGCGCCTTCGGCGAGCACAAGGGTTCGGGCCTCGCCTTCATGTGCGAGATTCTCGGAGGGGCGCTGACGGGCGCTGGCACCACCGGCCCGGACAAGCGCTTCTGCAACGGCATGATGTCCATCTACATCGACCCGAAGGTGGTCGATCCCGATGGCTTCTTCCCGGCCGAATGCGCCGAATATGTCGCCTACTACAAGAGCGCGCGACCGGTGGAAGCGGGCGGTGAGGTACTGGTGCCGGGCGAGGCGGAAATGCGCTCCAAGGCAAAGAAGCTCGCCGATGGTGTGCCGCTCTCCGACGGAACCTGGGACGCCATCGCAGCGACGGCGCGCGAACTCGGCATCGGCGACAACGTGATCAAGGCGGCGCTGCGATAGCGTCGCGCGGCCAGTGCTGTCCTGGCCGCTACAGCCGCACGGAAGGCGCCCCCCGATGCCGACCCTCGCCCGTTTCCTCTACCTGATCACCGCCCTCGTTGCGTGGGTGGCTCTGGCCGTTCAGTTCTGGCTGCTGGCGCGAACCATAACGGCCGAAGGAGCATCGCTTGGTTTCGCCCTGTGGCGGTTCCTCGGCTTCTTCACCATCCTCACCAACAGCGCGATTGCGATCGCCTCGACAATCCTCTGCATCGCCCCCCGGTCGACCCTGCTGACCGCCCGCAGCAAGCTCAGCCTTGCGACCGCCATCGCCCTTGTCGGGATCGTCTATTCGATTGCGCTGCGCTCGATCTGGAACCCGCAGGGCCTGCAGGCCGTCGTCGATCACGCGCTGCACGATGCGACGCCGGTCCTGTTCGTCGCAGCCTGGCTCGCAGACCGCCACGGCACGCCGCGATGGAGCGACAGCTTCTGGACGGTCGCCTTCCCGGCTGCCTACTGCGCCTATGCCATGACCCGTGGGGCCGTCGATGGCTGGTACGCCTACTATTTTCTCGATCCCGGCAAGCTCCCGGGCGGGCAGTTCGTCCTGAACATCGCAGGGCTTCTGGCCGTCGTGATCGTCATCGCGCTGGTGCTCGTCGCGCTGAAACGCCTCGCCGGCTCGTGGCGGCCAAGCCAGTCGCCCGAGGGTCAGGTCAGATAGACCCGAAGTCTCCGCCGCGCCCCTTCCCGGCAGCGAAGCGCCCGGCACCAGCAATGCCCTCCTCGATCGCCATACCGGCCGAGGTTCGCCACTCGTTGCGGAGAGCATCCTGAAGCGGCAGGTCCCACTGTACGAGCGCCGAAGCCCGGTCGGCCCTGAGGCACCCCTGCGGGAAGCGTGCTATCTCATGCGCCAGCGCTTCAGCCGCCTCGCGCGACTGACCGCGCGGCACCACACGATCGGCGAGCCCGATCCTCAGGCACTCCTCCGCCTCCACCTTGCGCCCCGTCAGGATCAGGTCCAGCGCCCGTCCCTGCCCCACCAGGCGCGGTAGCCGGACCGTTCCGCCATCGATGAGCGGCACTCCCCAACGGCGGCAATAGACGCCCATATAGGCGTCCTCCTCCATGACCCTCAGATCGCACCACAGTGCGATCTCCATGCCGCCGGCCACGGCGGGACCGGCGATCGCGGCGATGACAGGCTTCGACAGGGCGAGGCGTGTTGGCCCCATCGGCCCGCGCGGCCAGTTCTCGTCGTTGTCGGGAATGTCGAGATCGCCTCCGAAAGGCGTCCCGCCCGGCGCCTCGGCGGCATGTTTCAGGTCGAAACCGGCACAGAAGGCACCGCCGGCGCCCCACAGAACCCCGACGCCGGCGTCGGGGTCCCGGTCGAAATCGAGCAGCGCGTCGTGGAGCGCCCGCGCGCCCTCCGGGTCCATCGCGTTGCGGGCGGCGGAGCGCGTGCGGATGAAGGTGGTGACGGGACCGGACCTCTCGACGACCAGATGGGACATGCTGCGCTCCTCAATCGACGATGCCGGGCGAGGTGATCACCATCATGGTTGCGGTCATCATGGCGATGAGCTTCCGCTCGCCCGCCTCCTCGGCGAAGCACTCGCCGAGCGTCACCATGATCGTCTTGCCGGGACGGATCACCTTGCCGATGCCGATGAACCGCTCGCCCTTGCCGGGCGACATCAGGTTCATCTTGAACTCCACGGTCAGCACCCCGGTGCCCCTGGGCATCAGGGTCATCGCGGCGAACCCGCAGGCATTGTCGACCAGAGCCGAGAGCGCCCCGGCGTGGACGAAGCCATGCTGCTGGAGGATATGCGGCGCATAGGGCATCGACATCTCCGCGAGCCCCGGCTCGACCCGATCGAGGCTGACCCCGAGCGTCTCCATCATCGGTTGCCGGGCAAAACTCGCCCTGCCCCGCGCCTCGAAATCAGGGTCCTTCACGGAAAAGTTCTGCTGGGTGGCTGCCATGCCGGAGCACCTTCATTGCAATCTCACCAAATCGTCGCAAACTGCCGTCTCATCGGGCAACCCGTCCGGTCGGTCGAGGGATCGCATTGTTCTTCTGGTACCTGCCACGCTTCACCGAGGCGGCCTTCGGCGCCGCGGCGCTCTCCGCGACCACCGCTGTGGCGGCGAGCGTCACCATCGCTCACCGCATGGCGCTGATGTCCGACCCCTCGACCCTGTGGCAGACGCCCACCCGGCTCGAGGCGATGCGGATGATCGGCGAGAAGATGGACGCCGCGGCCCAGGGATCGCTGGATGCGGCCTTCGAGGTGGGACAACTGGCCCTGCGCTCTGCGACCGGCCGCCTGTCCACCGACGACGTCGCACACGGCCTGCTCGCCATCGGCGTCGCCGCGACGCGGCCGGCCGCGCGGCGCGCCAAGGCGAATGCCCGTCGGCTGAGCCGGGGATGACGCGACTGGCCCGGTAAGCTTATGCCGGCCAAGTCGCGAGACAGCCATAGGCCTGATCGCCATCGATGGCCGGCGCTTCGATGCCGAAACTCCAGACGATCGAATCGGCCGCTTACGCGGGTCTGCCTGCGGGCAGGCGGCCATGAGCGTCGCAATCGACACCCACCATAAGAGTTATGTCGAACCGTCGGCGCAACCACAGGTCCGCGGTCGAGTGACGCATGCGGACCAATCACTGCAACATTCTGCTATTCCCTAAGGACATCGTTAACAGCCCGCAATTTAGGCAAATGTTCCAGTTGGTGCCTGTTCTCTAGGCGCCAGGCGGACAACGTCCTTTCTGGAGGGCAAAATGCTGAACTGGTTTCGCGATCGCACGATTGCGTGGAAGATTTTCTCGGCCGCAGCCATCCTGATGGTAGCGATGGTGGCTGTCGGCGGTGTTGCATTCCTTTCCCTGCGGCAGATGCACGAAGCCAAGAAGGAGCTGCATCAGGCCAGCGAAAGGCTCTTCGTGTCCGGCCGGGCCAGCGGCTATCTGCTGTCCTATGCCACGGACGTCCGCTCGCAGACGCAGGAACTGACCCCGGCGCAGCGTCAGAAGTACGAGGCCGAGGCCGATGAGGAGTACAGGCACGCGCTCGGTCGGATCGACGAGTTGAAGGCTGTGGCCTTCGCCCCGGCAGGGCGCGCCGAGATGGACAAGATTCGGCAAAATCTGGAGCGCTATGAGGTCGCCCATCAGAGACTGCGGACGCAGGCCCGCAGCGGCGATCTATCGGGCGCGGCTCAGGTAGCACGCGATGCCCAGCCGCTTCTTGACGAAGCCCGGCAGTTGCTGAGGTCTTTCGACACGCGCAACGAGACGCGCAAGAAGGAAATGCTCGATCGCTCGGAGGATGTCTATGAGCGCGCCATCTGGTTGATGATTGCCGCGACGATGCTCGGCATCCTCGCCGGAGGCGGTTTGATGACGGCCATCGTGGTGGGCATGGTCACCCGGCCGCTGCAGGCCATCACATCCGCCATGCTGAAAGTTGCCGGCGGCGATGCCCAGGCGGAGGTGCCCGCGCTCGGCCGCAAGGACGAGGTGGGCGACCTCGCCGGCGCCCTGGAGACCTTCAAGAGCAATCTGGTGGAGAGCCGCCGCCTGGCTGCGGAGCAGGAAGCGGAGCGGGCAGCGAAGGAGCGTCGCGCCAACGTCGTTGCCGGCGCCGTGGCCGAGTTCGAGCAGCAGATCAGCGAAGTGGTCAGCACGGTGAGTTCAGCCTCCTCGGAGCTCGAGGCTGCCGCCTCGACGCTGACGCAGACTGCCGGCTCGGCCCAGCAGCTTTCGACCATCGTCGCGGCGGCCTCGGAAGAAGCTGCCGGCAACGTTCAGTCCGTCGCCGCCGCAACCGACGAGATGTCCTCGTCAGTTGGCGAGATCGGACGCCAGGTGCAGGAATCATCGCGCCGCGCTCAGGAAGCCGTGCAACTGGCGACGTCGACAGACGCCAAGGTCACCGAGCTTCTCGACGCCGCCGGCCGCATCGGCGAGGTCGTCAAGCTGATCACCGCCGTCGCCGACCAGACCAACCTCCTGGCGCTGAATGCAACGATCGAGGCGGCGCGCGCCGGAGAAGCCGGCAAGGGCTTCGCCGTCGTCGCAAGCGAGGTCAAGGCATTGGCGAGTCAAACCGCCAAGGCCACAGAGGCGATCTCGGCCCAAATCGTATCGATGCAACAGGCGACCCGCGAAGCCGCCGATGCGATCCGGACGATCGGCACGAGCATTGTGGAGGTTTCGGAGATCTCCACCGCCATCGCCGCCGCCGTCGAAGAACAGGGCGCTGCAACCTTGGAAATTGCCCGCAATGTTCAGGAGGCCTCCAAGGGAACATCGGAGGTGGCCTCCAACATCACCGAGGTCAATCGTGGCGCCATCGAAACCGGTAGCGCCTCGACGCAGGTCCTGTCGGCTGCTCAGGAACTCGCGACCCAGGGTTCGCGACTCAAGACGCAGGTCGACAGCTTCCTGGCCACAGTCCGGGCAGCGTAACCGCCGCGCTCCACCGACCCGCACGATGCCCCAGTGCTGAACCGCCCGATCATCCCGGGCGGTTCTTCACGTTCGGCGTCTTGACCGCCGCTCCTGACCGCCCCCCGGTTTGACCGGACGGCGCATTGCCGCAATGATCTCCCGAGCATTCACAGGAGGACAACGCCATGCATCACGCCTGCCTGTCCCTCGCCACCGCAGCGACCCTTCTCGCCGCCACAGCAGGCGCTGCGTCCGCTCTCTGCAATGTCGCAGCCCGTCCCTTCGTCATGGGCCAGCCCGGCCGCATCTCCATGACGGTATCGGGCGAACCCTGCCGGATCAGCCTGCAGGCCGGCGGGCAAAGCCGGTACGAATCGCTCGAGATCGTGCAGCGGCCGCGCGGCGGCCGCCTCGTTGCCGACGGTCGTACCGGCGTCATCTACACGCCGCGCCCGGGCTTCTCCGGATCCGACCGCTTCGTCTTCGCCGTCACCGGCACGAGCAGCATCGGCAGCGGCACGTCGGAACTCTTCGTCGATGTCGAGGTCGACTAGGCCCTTTCAGGTCAGAAAGTTGACGAGCCAGAGCGCGAGGGCCGGGAAGGCGACGACCAGGGCCAGCCGGAAGATATCTGCGGCAATGAAGGGCAGGACGCCCCGGTAGGTTTCGAGAATCGGAACGCGTTTGGCGAGGGCGGAAATGACGAACACATTGAGCCCTATCGGTGGTGCCGTCAGGCCAATGCCAACAACGATCAACACCAGAATTCCGAACCAGATCGCGGTTTCATCGGGCGTCATGCCGAAATCGAGGGCTGCGATGATCGGGAAGAAGATCGGCAGCGTCAGGAGGATCATGGCGAGCTCATCCATCAGCGCCACCGAGGATGACATAGACCACCAGCAGTCCGAGGATCAGGACCTTGTAGGGCGACAGGCCCGACTGGGTGACGATCTCAGGCTGCGACATCGCCTGGCACCTGGGCAGAGCACCAGGAAGCCATTGAAGATCTCGGCGCCGAGGATAATCGACGAAGATCATCGCCGACGTCTCAGCCGTCTGTATCAGCGATGTCTTGATCTCCGCCCATCCGAGGGTGCGCATGGACAAGGCCGGTGAGCAAGCATGCCAACGCAGCCAACGGAAGCGCCCTCCGTCGGCGTGAAGACCCCGCCATAGATGCCGCCAACCACCGTGATCGCAATCAATATGGCCGGCCAGACCTGATCATGATCGCTGCAATGCGTTCGCGCCAGCTCGGCATGCGCGGCGGCGGGCGCGGGCGCGGGACGGGTTTCGCCTGCACGACGATCGCGATCACGATGCAGTAAGACAGACCGCCGCCAGGAGACCCGGGTATCGAGTGCCGC
Source organism: Phreatobacter sp. (assembly GCA_965284145.1). Taxonomy (GTDB): domain Bacteria; phylum Pseudomonadota; class Alphaproteobacteria; order Rhizobiales; family Phreatobacteraceae; genus Phreatobacter. The sequence goes on along the minus strand of CBDIRH010000002.1, from coordinate 698,313 downwards.
CATGAACAGCTTGGCGATATTCTGGTCCGTCGAGATGGCATAGACGACGAGGATCACCGAGGGCGGGATCAGGATGCCCAGCGTGCCGCCAACTGCAATCGTGCCGGTGGACGAGGCTGCCGGATCGTAGCCGTAGCCGCCTGAGCTCCGGCAGCGCCGCGCGACCCAAACGTGGCGGTGGTCGCGACGGACGAGCCGCAGATCGCGCCAAACGCCGGCGCAGGCGCCGATCACGCGCCATGCCGAGGCCGCCGCGCCGGTGGCCGACGACGGCAGCCGCCGCCCGAAACAGCAGCGGTCGACAGGCCGGACTTCTCGGCAAACGCCCCCATCAGGATGAAGAGCGGGATGACCGAAAGCGTGAAGTTGGCAAACAGGTGATACGGCGTCGGTCTTAATCCAGCTGCATGAACGATCGCCAACGCCCATGAAACGGACGTAGCCAGACCGTTCCGGCCACCCAGCATGGCGAGGCCAACGGGCATGCGGATCGCAACGAGCAGCCGAAGCATGCCGGCAAAGCCCAGGAACGGCGACCGACAGCCCCGCTCAACGCCCGCGTCCTCGCCATGCGCCAGGCCGTTGCAGATCAGGCCGACGATGCCAAGGCACAGCGCCATCAACGCAAGCTGCGAGCAGGATGGCCCGGCCGATCGCGGCAATGGCGAGCACCATCGAATTCGTTCCGCGATGCCGACGCGCATTCGAATGCACGCCACAAGATCAGCCGCCAGCCGATCAGCAGCGCGAATCCGGCGTAGACGAGATCCCAGAGGCGGTCGAGACCGCGGTTGAACCAGCCCGGCGTGCGCAGGGTGAAGGTGTCGACGAAGACGTTGCCGCGGCGAAGCTGGCAGAGCGGCAGGAAGGCGAAGACCGCCACGGCCGTGGCGATCTGCACCATCTCGAAATCGCCCTTGACGCCTGACTTGAACAGCCAGCGCAGGGTCACGGACGTCGTCACCATGACGGCGGCGGCCAGCATGAACAGGCCGCCGAGAATGGCGAGCCCGCGCGCGACCCGGTCGATCCAAGGCGCGGACACCACCGCGTCCGCAGCCGCCCCCTCATGCGTCATGCCAATCAGGCCGCCATGTGCTTGGCGACGGCCGCCCTGACGTCGTCAACGATCTTCTGGCCGTCGAGGCCGCGATCCTTGACACCCTTGATCCAGGCCTCCTCGACCGGCTTGGTGGCCGTGCGCCACTTGGCGGCCTCGTCCTCGGCGAGCACGGTGATCGTGTTGCGCGAGCGGCCCTTGACCATCTCGGCGACGGCGCGGCCGCGCTCGTCCCACATCTCGCCGGCCATGACGGCGGCCATCATGCCGGAATGGTCGTCCATGACCTTCTTCAGATCGGCGGGGAGGCCCTGATACTTCGCCTTGTTCATCGCGAGGATGAAGGTGGCGGTGTAGAGGGTCGGCGAACCCGGGATCTCGGTGTGGTGATTGACCAGTTCGTGCAGGCGCAGCGCGGGGACGACCTCCCACGGCACCACGGCGCCGTTGATGACGCCCTGGGCCAGGGCCTCCGGCACCTGCGGGATCGGCATGCCGATGGCGGTCGCCCCGAGCGCGCGCAGCGCCTCGCCCGCCTGGCGGGTCGGGAAGCGCAGCTTCAGCCCCTGAAGGTCGGCCTCGGTGGCCGCGCCGGTTTTTGCAGGCTCGGATGGACGCGTGCCCTTGCCACGCGCAAGTGAAGTGCGCCGGCATCCGGGTCGGTCCGAGCTCAGCCATGACCTTGGAGTTGGTGACGCCGCGCTTGCCGCCGATGAAGGGCAGTTCCATCGCCTCGGTGGCCGGGAAACGGCCCGGCGTATTGCCCGGCAGGGTCCAGACGATGTCGGCGACGCCGTCACGCGCCTGGTCGAAGAGCTGGGGCGGCGCGCCACCGAGCTGCATCGAGGGGAAGATGTCGATCTTGATGCGGTTGCCGGAGGCCTCCTGCACCTTGCGCGACCAGGGCAGCAGGAAGCGCTGGTGGGCATTCGAGACCGGCGGCAGGAAGTGATGCAGGCGCAGCGTCACCTGGGGCGCCTGGCCCCAGGCGGTGCGCATCACGGCGGGGGTGGCAACGGCAGCGCCGGCAAGAGCCAGCGCATGGCGGCGGGTGAGCGTCATGGCGGTCGTCCTCCTCAATCGTCCCGGGGATGGCCTTTGTGGCCCTGCGCCTTGGTGGCGTCTTGGTCGATTGAGGCTGACGATAGCGACAGGATCGCGCCGATAGCAACCGGCTTAGCTGGATATCCGACTAAATCGGCCTGCGCAGAAACGCGGATGGCGCGACGTCACATCGTCGCGCCGATCTGCCAGGGCACGAACTCGTTGTCGCCGTAGCCGAGCAGCTCGGACTTGGTCTTCTCGTCCTGACGCCGTGCGCAGGATCAGCTCGAAAATCGCGCTTTCCGTTGTCCTGAATCGTCGCCTCGCCGTCGACGATGGTGCCACAGTTGATGTCCATGTCGTCAGTCATGCGTGCGATAGATGGCCGAGTTCGTGGCAAGCTTGAGTGACGGGGTAGGTTTGCAGCCGAAGACGCGAGCCGCGGCCGGTGGTGAAGCACAGCACATTGGCGCCACCAGCCACCTGGCCGGTGGCCGAGACCGGATCGTAGCCGGGCGTGTCCATGTAGACGAAGCCCGTGCGCGGTCGATCGGCTCGGCATAGTCGGTAGACGCCGACAGAGCGTCGGTCGATGCCGCCCTTGGCGGCGGCGCCCAGCGACTTCTCGAGGATGGTGGTGAGGCCGCCCGCCTTGTTGCCCGGCGACGGATTGTTGTTCATCTCGCCGCCGGTGCGTGGCACATGTAGTCTTCCCACCATTTGATGCGACGCACGATCTTCTCGCCGACCTCGCGGCTGACGGCGCGGCGCGTCAAGCAGGTGCTCGGCGCCGTAGATCTCAGGCGTTTCCGACAGGCACCGCCGTGCCGCCATGACGCACCAGCAGGTCGACCGCCGCCCCCAATGCCGGGTTGGCCGATGATGCCGGAATAGCCGTCCGAGCCACCGCACTGCAGCGCGAGGATCAGTTCGCTGGCTGGGATCGGCTCGCGCTGCGACGTTGTTCGCTTCGGGCAGCAGTTCCTTGCAGGAATCCAAGCGGCGCGCATCGACGGCTCTTCGAGACGCCGCCTTCGTCCTGGATGGCCATCGCGGATCAGCTTCGGGCCTTCCTTCAGCGCCTTCGGCGCTCATCAGGCCGGCGATCTGGTTGGCCTCGCAGCCCAGGCCCAGCACGACGACTGCCGCCATGTTGGGATGTCGCGTGTAGCCTGCAAGCGTGCGGCGCAGCACTTCGCATCTCGAGGCCTCGAGGCCGCCATGCCACAGCCGCCGCCATGCGTCAGCGGCACGACACCGTCGATGTTGGGATACTGCGCGAGCAGCGGCTCGAGCCTGGACCGCCCGATCATGCGGCTGGTCGCGGCCGAGCAGTTCACCGTGGTGACGATGCCGATATAGTTGCGTGTCGCCGCCCGGCCGTCGGCGCGGCGATAGCCCATCGAAGGTCGCGCTGCGCGGTCGTGCATGTGGTCCGTCGGCCGGGCATCGCGCGCAGAAGGCGTAGTCGCGCTCGAAGGCGCGCCAAGGCGCAGTTGTGGGTGTGGACGCGCAGTCGCCGGGTCGCAGATCGGCTTCGGTGGCGAAGCCGATGATCTGGCCATACTTGACGATGGGCTCGCCCTCGGCGAGCGGCTTCGTCGCCATCTTGTGGCCCTTCATCACCCGGGCGGCAGCCGTCACTCCGTCGACCCGCTTGCCGGCATCGATCATGTCGACGGCGACGACGACGTTGTCCTCCGCGGCGAGGCGGATGAAGCGGGGCTGGGTGGTCATGGGGCTCTCCCGGAAACAGCGGCCACTCGGCCGTCATTGCCGGGGATCATGGCCTTTGAACCGTTTTAAGGAAAGAGGCGGAACGCGGCAGCTGCCCTTCGGCTTACCCGCGCGACAGGCCGCCCTTCTCCTTGACGAAACGGGCGACCTCGGCGACCCCGTCGCCCGTCTTGATGTTGGTGAAGACGAAGGGGCGCTGCCCCCGCATCCGCCGGGAATCGCGGTCCATATTGCCGAGGTCGGCACCGACGAGCGGCGCGAGGTCGGTCTTGTTGATGACCAGCAGGTCCGACCGGGTGATGCCGGGGCCGCCCTTGCGACGGGATCTTCTCGCCCGCCGCGACGTCGATCACGTAGATCGTGAGGTCCGCCAGTTCGGGCGAGAAGGTCGCCGCCAGATTGTCCCCGCCCGATTCGATGAGGATCACGGTTTCGAGCTTCGGGAAACTTGCTGCGCGCATCTCGGACGACGGCCGCGAGGTTGATCGAGGCGTCCTCGCGGATCGCCGTATGCGGGCAGCCGCCGGTCTCGACGCCCATGATGCGCTCGGTCGGCAGCGCGCCGGAGCGCATCAGGATACTCCGCGTCCTCACTTGGTGTAGATGTCGTTGGTGATCGACCGCGATGCTCGTAGTCCTCGCTTCAGCGCCTTGCAGAGCGCATCCATCAGGGCGGTCTTGCCGGAGCCGACGGGTCCGCCGATGCCGACGCGCAGGGGGCCGTGAGGGGAAGCCATCGGTTCAACTCCTGAAGAGACGGGTATATTGGGTTTCGTGGCGCATGGAGGCGAGATCCGAGCGCAGCGCATGACCGCCGATGTCGTCGAGCGCGAGTGACCGCGCCGCAGCGGCGGTTGCGGTCACCACCGGCTCCATGGCCGCAAGCGCGCGCTGGCCGTCGGTCTGGCCGAGTGGGACGAGCCGCACGGCCGCAGAAATGAGGTTGGCCGCCACGGCATGCAGGAAGGCATGGAGTGCCGTCGCCTCGTCGATGCCATGCGCGGCCGTCGCGGCGCCCACCGCCACGGGATAGGCGACGGCATCCGGCCAGGCGGCGCGGACAAGGGCCAGCGGCGCGGCCGGCCAGGCGGCCTCGGTGGCGGCCATGAAGGCATTGCCCTGCGCCGTCGTCTCGAGCCGCCGCTCCCTCGATGGCTGGAAGGCGAGCGCCAGTTCCGCCACCTCGGCCAGCGCCCTGCCCTCGCCCGCACCGACAGCGCGATGGGCATGGGCGCAGAAGGTGGCGTCAGCGAGACCCGAACCCTCGCGCATGACGATCGACAGCCAGTCGACAAGGCTGCCGAGGTCGGCGATGTCTCCGGTTTCAACGGCCCATTCGAGGCCGTGGGAATAGCTGAAGGCGCCGACCGGATAGGCGGGCGACATCCAGGCGAGCAGGCGATAGAGCGCCGCCGGGGCGGCGGCCGGCTCAGCCATGCTTGTGGTCGTGATGATGATGGCCGTGGCCATGATCGTGGCCATGGTGATCATGCCCGTGATCATGGGAATGATCGTGGCCACAGCCGCAGGCGCCTCCGTGAACGTGCCCCTCGGTCTTCACAGCGAGGACGTCGCGCGGCTTCGGCGCATGGGAATGACCGTGGTCGTGATGCCCATGATGGTGATGATGGTGCCCGTTGTCGTGCTGATGGTGCCCATGCCCATGGGAGTGGCCATGGTCATGTCCCGTGACCGTGCCGTGGCCATAGGCGCCGCCCTCGGGGTCGAAGGGCGCCTCGATGGCGACGACCCTGGCGCCGAGGCCGCGCACCATGTCCTCGATGACGTGATCGCGGCGGATCCTGAGGCGCGTGCCCATGATCTGCGTCGGCAGGTGGCGATTGCCGAGATGCCAGGCGATGCGGACGCATGCGGCCGGAGTCTGAGGGCGTGATCTCCGCCAGTCAGCTCGGCCGCCGCACTCGACCAACCACCTCGCGCCCGTCTTCAAGGATCAGCCGCTGTCGCAGCACCTGATGGCACCGCCTCGGCCAGGTCGAGCAGGAAGGCGATGCCGCTCGTCGCCCTGTCATGGCGCAGGCGGCGGCGGTGGCGGTCGTCATAATCGAGCACGACGGTGTCGGCACGCGAGCAGCCATGGAGATGGCCATGAGGACCGGGTGGCGCGCAGCATTATCGAGAATCTTCTGGGAGCGGAGACATTCATCGTCTCAGAACAGGAAATAGCGCTGCGCCATGGGCAGCTCTTTCGCCGGCTCGCAGGTGATGCAGCTCGCCGTCGGCCCTCACCTCGTAAGTCTCCGGATGGACCTCGATGTGCGGGCGTCGCGCCGTTGTGGCATCGATGCTCTTCTTGGAGATCCCGCCGCGGACGTTCTCCACCGGCAGGACCATGCGACTCCAGGCCATAGCTTCTTCGTGCACGCCCTTGGCGATAGGCAGCCTGCGACACGAACGTGACCCGAGGACTGGCTGTCACGCCTTGCCGAAGGCGCCGAACATCGGCCGGTAGTGCACGGGCTGCGGGGTCGGGATCGAGGCGTTGGGATCGCCCATCGGCGCGGCGGCGATCGTGCCGCACTTCAGCACCATGTCGGGCTTCACGCCGAAGAAGGCCGGGCTCCACAGCACCAGGTCGGCGAGCTTGCCGACCTCGACCGAGCCGATGTGCTTGCGCCAGGCCGTGGGCGATGCGCAGGATTGATGGTGTACCTTGGCGATGTAGCGCTTGACGCGGAAGTTGTCGTTGCCAAGCCGACGTCCTCGGGCAGTCGTGCCGCGCTGCGCCTTCATCTTGTGGGCGGTCTGGAAGGTGCGGATGATCACCTCGCCGACGCGACCCATGGCCTGGCTGTCGGACGCCATCATCGAGAACGCGCCCATGTCGTGCAGGATGTCCTCGGCCGCGATCGTCTCCTTGCGGATGCGGCTTTCGGCAAAGGCCACGTCCTCGGGGATCGAGGAGTCGAGGTGGTGGCAGACCATGAGCATGTCGAGATGCTCCGTCGCAGCGTGTTCACGGTGTAGGGCATGGTCGGGTTGGTCGAGGACGGCAGCACGTTCTGCAAGCCGCCGCAACCTTGATGATGTCCGGCGCATGGCCGCCGCCGGCGCCTTCCGTGTGGAAGGCGTGGATGGTGCGGCCCTTGAAGCGCCGCGATGGTGTCGTCGACGAAGCCGCTCTCGTTCAGCGTGTCGGTGTGGATCATCACCTGAATGTCATGGTCGTCGGCGACCGAGAGGCAGTTGTCGATCGCGGCCGGCGTCGTGCCCCAGTCCTCGTGCAGCTTCAGCGCGCAGGCGCCGGCCTCGACCTGCTCGATGAGGGCTGCGGGCAGCGCTGCGTTGCCCTTGCCGGAGAAGGCGAGGTTCATGGGAAAGGCATCTGCCGCCTGCAGCATGCGGCGCGATGTGCCAGGGGCCGGGCGTGCATGGTGGTGGCAGTCGTGCCGTGCGCCGGGCCGGTGCCGCCGCCGAGCATGGTGGTCAGCGCCAGCCATCGAGCGCGTCCTCGATCTGCTGCGGGCAGATGAAATGGATGTGGGTGTCGATGCCGCCGGCGGTGAGGATCTTGCCCTCGCCGGCGATCGCTTCGGTGCCGGGACCGATGATGATGTCGACGCCGGGCTGGACGTCGGGATTGCCGGCCTTGCCGATGCCGACGATGCGGCCCGTCCTTCAGGCCGACGTCGGCCTTCACGATACCCCAGTGATCGACGATCAGCGCGTTGGTGATGACGGTGTCGACTGCCCCCTCGGCCCGGCTGCGCTGGCTCTGGCCCATGCCGTCGCGGATCACCTTGCCGCCGCCGAACTTCACCTCCTCGCCGTAGGTGGTGAAATCCTTCTCCACCTCGCATGAAGAGCTCGGTGTCGGCCAGGCGCACCCGGTCGCCGACCGTCGGTCCGAACATGTCGGCATAGGCCGCCGCGCGTCATCCGTGTAGGCCGTCATTCGACAATTCGACCTTGGCGATGCGCCCAGAGCTTGCCCGATGACGGACTTGGCCTGGAAGCCGTGGACGCTGCGCGCACCGCCCATGTAAGGCGCGAGCCGTCACCGTCGCGCGATCTGGCCGGGCTCGAAGCGCACGGCAGTTCCCGGCGGGATGTCGAGCGCGCATGCCGCGTGGCGCTGCTTCGCGGTCGAAGGTCAAGCGCCCGGATTGGTCTCGTAGAAATGGTAGTGTGCAGCCGACCTGGATCGGCCGGTCGCCGGTGTTGGAGACAGTCAGCACGATGCTGTTCTGCCCCTGGTTGAGCTCGATGGTGCCCTCGGCCGGAATGATCTCGCCGGGTTTCATGGCGTTGCTCCCGCACAGCCCTGCGGCTTGAAGACGCGCGTGGTGGAGGCCGGGAAGCGGGGCGAGCTTGGCCGCCGGACGCACCGGCCGGCGCACCAGTTCGCCGCCGCAATTCGGACAGGTGCCGCCGAGCTTCTCCTCCGCGCAATCGGCGCAGAAGGTGCACTCGAAGGTGCAGATCATGGCGTTGGCTGCATCCGGCGGCAGGTCCCGGTCGCAGCATTCGCAGTTCGGGCGCAGATCCAGCATGCGGGCCTCCGACAAGCGACGGTTCAGAAGAAGCGGGCAGCCAGTACGACGCCGGCAACGGCGGTCAGGCCCCCCGCGGTACGGGCCGCGACTGGCAGCGAGAAGCGTGTGGCGGCGACCGTCGCCGCAATGCCGGCCGCGTGGAGCAGCGCGGTCGCGATGCCGAAGCCGGCCGCATAGGCAAGACCAGAGGCATCGGCCGGCACCTCGGTGCCGTGGGCGTGCCCGTGGAACAGCCCGGCGAGTGCCGCGATGCCCATGCCGACCATCACACTCGGGCTGAAGGCGAGTGCCGCCGCGAGGCCGATGACGATCACCGACCCGACGATTCCCTGCTCGACCAGGGGCATCGGCACACCCGCCATGCCGAGGGCACCGCCGATCAGCATGGCGCCGACGAAGCTCGCCGGCCAGAGCCAGAGGGCGCGGCCGCCGGCAAGCCCCGCCCACAGGCCGACCGCCACCATGGCGAGGAGGTGATCGAGCCCGCCGAGCGGATGGGCAAAGCCAGCCGTGAAAGCATTGGTCGCGCCGTGGCCGGTATGGGCTTCGGCGGCGGTGGCCAGAACGGTCAGGAGCGCGGCGGCGGGCAGAAGGCGATGAGTGCGCATGGGGCGGGCCTGTGGCTGGATCAACGGATCGGGATCGTGGACGGTGACGAGCTTGGTGCCGTCGGGGAAGGTCGCCTCGACCTGGATGTCGTGGATCATCTCGGCGATGCCTTCCATCACCTGGGCGCGGGTGACGACATGAGCGCCCGCCTCCATCAGCTCGGCCACAGAGCGGCCGTCGCGCGCGCCCTCGACGACGAAGTCGGTGATCAGCGCGATGGCCTCCGGATAGTTCAGCTTCACCCCGCGCTCGAGGCGGCGGCGGGCCACCATGGCGGCCATGGAGACGAGGAGCTTGTCCTTTTCACGCGGCGTGAGATTCATCAGTCACCCTCAACAGGACCACACGCGCGGCAGCGGGCCGCGGATGTGCTCCAGAATACCAACCAGCGCCGTGCGGAGCGCGAAGGGGTCGCTGGCCAGCAGCCGCAGCGACATCATGCCGTCGAACCCGCTCACTCCCGCTTCGACGCCCCTTGCATCGAGACCTTCCATATGGCCCCGCAGGGCCTCGACCCTGGCCTCGGCATCGGGTGCGAGCAACACGAGGCTTGCGGAAGCGACGGCGCCACCGCCGCAGGCGCGGCGCTCCAGGGCGGAGGCCATCCCGCCTTCCAGCCGCAAACCCTCTGCATAGACGAGGCGCCCGCCGCGGCGAATACGCCAGCGATCGAAGAGATAGGCGTTGTCGATCCGTTCGCCGCGCGCCAGACGTCCAAACACGACGGCCTCGACGGCGAGGACGCGGGCCGAGGGGTCCATGTCGATCGTCAATCGCCGCTCCAGCGCCGAACCCCCGAAGAGGATGGCCTCCTGCGGCAACCAGGCGAGGTCGGCCCCCTCCCCGACTGTGATCGTCGTGTCGAAGACTCCGATGCCGCCCGATGAACGATAGACCTTCTCTGCGGCCTGGGTCGTGACGACCGCGCGTGTGCCCGCCAGCGCATGGACATCGAGAGCGAACCTATCGCCGCCGGTGATCCCACCGGCCGTGTTGATGACCACCGCCTCAAACGCGTCGCCAGGCTCGACACGCGGCATCCGGATTCGGAGGCCGGCCTCCTGGTAGCACTCGCGGACGGCAGTGACTCCGTCACGGAGGCCGAGGGTGAGTCGCCCGGCGCCATAGGCGCGCTGCATTGGCGGGCCGGGCCTGCGCCATGCCGCGTCGGTAACGCCCGGGGCAAATGCGACTGCCGTCATCGAGACCACGATCCCCCCTGTTCAGGCGATCTTGGAGAGGCGCCTACGCCGCCGCAAGCTCAGAAATTGGGCAGATCCGGCGCGCACCTGACCAAAAGGAAGGCCTGCCAGAATCGCCTGGCGTCCGCATGCTCGACGGGATGGAACCCGCCATTGGTTACCGCGTCTTAACCTCGATCGGCCATCCTGAGGGCCTTACGTGCATCGTATCGCGTGCGGACCCCAATCCCCGGATGGCCAGCGGCCTGGAAGGGGCCGAGCTGGAGACGACCATGATGCAGGATCTATCCACGGGAGTTTCCGAGACGCGGCGACGCGCGGCAGGTTCATCGGATCCCATGGCGGCCGCTCTCGGGCTGAACGGCGAGATGACGGACTCCGAGGCTTTCGCGATCCTGCGGCAACGCTTTCCGCAGACCGCGCTCTGTGAGCGGGTCGCTGCCGTGGCTCGCTGGCGCAAGGGCGCCTGAGCGGTCAAGGCGCCGGGGGTGGATCCCGGACGTCGACGGGAGCCTCGACAGCATTCTGCGCTTCCTCTGCCCGTGCCATCCTGCGGGCCTGCACGGCGACGATCGGCAGCGAGATGAGATAGGCGATGGACCCCAGCGACAGCACTTCCCAGGGATAGCTGAACAGCAGGGCCACGAAGGCCACCGCGGCGACGAACAGCGGCAGGACGCTTTCGCGCGGCACGCGAGCGCCGAGCTTCTTGCCGGAGAAAACCGGCACCTTCGACACCATCAGCAGCGCAATCACGATCGTGTAGGCCGTTGCGACGAAGGGAGGACTGAGCAGGTTGGGCAGGCCGCTGCGCTCCAGATAGACCGGCAGGAGCAGCAGGATCGCGGCAGCCGGTATCGGCACGCCAGTGAAGAAATTGGCCATCCAGGCGGGACGGTTCGGATCATCGATCTGGACATTGAAGCGCGCCAGGCGAAGTGCACCGCAGATCGAGAAGACGAGGACGGCGATCCAGCCGAAGGGACCGGCGGCCTTCATGCCCCAGAGGTAGAGAATCAGGGCAGGAACGGCGCCGAAGCTGACGAAGTCCGCGAGGCTGTCCAGTTCCGCGCCGAACTTGGATGTTCCCTTCAGCAACCGGGCGATGCGGCCGTCCATGGAATCGAGGATTGCCGCGAGAAGCACCAGATAGATGGCGAAGTCGAACTTGCCTTCCAGCGCCATCCGGATCGCGCTGAGGCCGGCGCAAAGCGCCAACAGGGTGATGAGGTTCGGGATGAGCAGGCGCATCGGCACCGGTCGGAACCGCCTCCTCGGCGGTTCGTTGCGATCCGGTGTGAAAGGCTGGAACAGCGATGACATGGCACGGAGCCTAACGTGAAAGGGCTTGCACGTCAGCCGATACGTACGATGCGCTGAGGTTCGTCCGACGCCATGTCCGCCAGGACCGTTTCACCGGCGACGGCCTTCTGTCCCTCGGCGACCAGCGGCCTGGCACCTTCGGGGAAGTAGACGTCCACGCGGGAGCCGAAGCGGATCATGCCGAAGCGCTCGCCCGTCGCCAGCGGCTGGCCCTCGCCGACCCACCAGACAATCCGCCGGGCGATGAGGCCGGCAATCTGGACGACACCGAAAGCGCCATAGCTGTTGCGGATGACGAGGCCGTTCCGCTCATTGTCCTCGGACGCCTTGTCGAGATCGGCATTGAGAAACTTGCCGGGGCGATAGGCGAGCTTCTCGATCGTGCCGGCGATCGGCGCCCGGTTCACGTGACAGTCGAACACCGACATGAAGATGGAGACGCGCAGCATGGGCTCCGTGCCGAGGCCGAGTTCCACCGGCGGCACCACGCGCGAGATCAGCGACACACGGCCATCGGCCGGCGAGATGACGAGGCCATCCCGGACGGGGGTGACGCGCGCCGGATCACGGAAGAAGAATACGACCCAGATCGTCAGCGCGAGCATCGGCCAGGTGAGCCAGGCGCCCCACCACAGCAGGACCAACGTTCCCGCGGCGGCAATCGCGATGAAGGGGTAGCCCTCCTTGTGCACCGGAACGAGGACCGTCGTCCGGATGCTGTCGACAATGGACATGTTAGCTCCCCGCAAGATGCTGCACGGCCCGGCGATCTGGCTGCCGCGACCATGATCGCGGCTGCCGTCCTCAGGGCGCGGGCGTCGCCGCCTCGCCGTCCTGGTCCCCGTCGCCTGCCGGCTTTTCGGCCGCGCGGCGCTTTTCCATCCGGGCGACGACCAGGATGCCGACCTCGTACAGGCCGATGAGGGGAATGGCCAGAGACAACTGGCTGATGACGTCCGGCGGCGTCAGGACAGCCGCCAGGACGAAGGCAATGACGATGAAGTAGCGCCGCTTGCCCCTCAGGAACTCCGTGTCCACCACGCCAATCTGCCCCAGCAGCGCGATGATCACCGGCAGCTGGAAGGAAATGCCGAAGGCGAAGATCAGCGTCATGATGAGGCTGAGATAGTCCTCGACACGACCCAGGTACTGGATGGCGGTGGCCGTGTCGCTCGGGGCCTGCTGCATGCCGAGCGAGAAGAGCATCAGCGCTCGCATCACGAAGACGAGGACAAAGATGCCGCCAGCGAAGAAGCAGATCGGGGTCCAGACGAGATAGGGACGGAAGGCGTCCTTCTCATGCGTGTAGAGGCCGGGTGCGACGAACTTGTACAGCTGGATGGCGATCAGCGGGAAGGCCAGAAAGGCGCCTCCGAACATGCCGATCTTCAGCTGGGTGAAGAAATACTCCAGCGGAGCCGTATAGATCAGCCGGACTTCCTGCCGCGGGATCTTCAGATAGTCAGCAGCCCACTCATGGGGAGGACGAGCAACTGGAAGATCTGCTTGGAAAAAGCGAAGGCGAAGATGAAGCAGACGACAAAGCCGAGCATCGCCTTGATCAGGCGCGAGCGCAGCTCGATGAGATGCTCCATCAGCGGTGCCTTTGAGGCCTCGATGGCCTCCTCGTCCGCCTTCAACTTGTCCTCGGGAGCAGGGGCGAGCGTCATGCCTTGGTCTTCCTGGCCCGCTTCGGCTTTTCGGTCTCTTCGGCCGGCGATTCACTCGCGACGGCAGCCGGTTCGACGGCTTCCGGAGCCGGCTCCTTGCGGGCACGCTTCGGCTTCGGCGGCGGCGCCTGAGGTTCAGCCTCGGGCTCGACAACCGGCGGCGCTTCGGCCTGGAGAGGGGTGGATACCGGCGTTGCCGACATGAAGCCTGCGGGCGGGTCGACCGGAGCAGGCTTGAACGCGTTCTGGATGGCGGCCGGATCGGCCGTGTATGACGGGGGGGCGGGAACCGCCTGGGCCAGCGGGTCGGGGGCCGGCGGGCCAATGGTGCCCGGGGCCGGCTGGCCCTTGATGTCATCGACGGCCGACTTGATCTGGTCGCGCGCGTAGTCGATCGGGTTGAAGCTCGAGGCCGGGGTGCTGTTGACCGAGTCCGTGACGCTGTTGATCGAGGACTTGACCTTGTCGACCTCGGCTTCCTGCAGCGCCTGATTGAACTGGTACTGGAAGTCGGAGGCCATGCGTCGCAGCTTCGAGAGGGCCTGCCCCATGCCCCTGAGGACACCCGGCAGTTCCTTCGGACCGATGACGACCAGCGCGACGACGCCGATCAACGCAATTTCGCCCCAGCTCAGATCGAACATGACCCAGCACTGCCGGCGCGCACGCGCCGGCTCCCCATAGCTGCGGACAAGGCGCCGCGGCCGACTTCGCTACTCAACCGACCTTGGGTGCCGACGCGGTGGTCTGCTCGGGCGTGGCCGCGGGAGCCACAGGCGCCGGCTGGACAGGGGCCGTCGCCGTCGTCGCCGGCTGGTGGTCGATCGTCGGCGAGGCGACGGGTGCTTCCGGCTTGTCTTCCTCTGCAAGGCCCTTCTTGAAGGCCTTGATGCCCTTGGCGGCGTCGCCCATGAACTCGGAAATCTTGCCGCGGCCGAACAGCAGCAGCACCACGATGGCCACCAGAATCCAGTGCCAGGCGCTAAAGGTACCCATGATTCACTCCTTGACCGTTTGGTGCCTGCCGCCCCTTGGAGCCGGCGCCTGATTATTCCTGCGGTCCTGGATCGACCGTTCGTTCCGGAACCTATGCGGCGGGTGCGGCAAAAACAAGAACCTCCGCCGCGGTAACCTCAACGCCGATGTCGCGCCCCGGGCTGAAGCCCTCGGCGGAACGCACGCGGGCCTTGAGCGGCGCCTCGACCCCCTGCACGACGATCTCCAGGAGCTCGACCTCGCCGAGGAAGCGGCGGGTCACGAGACGGCCGGGAACGCACATCCCCGCCGGCTTCGGAACAAGGGCCTGTGGCCGGATGGCAGCAATGGCCGGCGCGCCCTCGGGCAGGCCCGGAGCGTCAAAGTAGCCGACGGGCGTAATGATGCGCCCTCCCCTGATCACGCCGGGTACCTCGTTGACGTCGGAAAAGAACCGGGCCGTGTCGAGGTCGGCTGGCGACCGGTAGAGATCGAGCGGTGTGCCAATCTGCGCGATCCGCCCCTCCCGCATCAGAACGATGCGATCCGCCATCCGCATGGCCTCTTCCGGGTCATGCGTCACAACGATGCAGGTGGCGCGCGTCTCCCGCATCACCGCCAATGTCTCCTCGCGGATTGCGTCCCGCAGTCGGCTGTCGAGCCCGGAAAAGGGCTCGTCCATCAGCAGGATGCCGGGCCGCGGCGCGATGGCGCGGGCGAGCGCGACGCGCTGCTGCTCTCCGCCCGACAGCGTATGAGGATAGTCGAGAGCGTGGCTGGCAAGACCAACGCGGCTGAGCGCGAGACGCGCCGTCGTCTCCGCCTCGGCTTTGGGCACGGCGCGCAGGCCGAACATGACATTGGCGAGGTTGGTCAGATGCGGGAAGAGCGCGAAGTCCTGGAACACCAGGCCGACGCCACGCCGCTCCGGCGGCACGAAGGCGGCCGGACCCGCCACCTCCCGGTCGTCGATCAGGACGCGGCCTGACGAGGGTCGTTCGATCCCCGAAGCGACGCGCAGCAGCGTCGTCTTGCCGCAGCCGGAGGGCCCGAGCAGGCAGAGGACCTCGCCGGGGGCGACCGTCAGGGAGATCCCCGCCAGGGCCCGGACGTGCCCGTAGCCGTGCACCACCTCCTCGAAGGCGAGCGAAGCGGCGATCGACGTCCCCGCCGTGCCGCGCCTGCCCCAGCGCGTCACCGTGTCCATCAGCGAGCGGCTCATGCGTCGGTCTCGTCGGCGCGCTGCGTCGGCGACAGCATCAGGTCCAGTTCGTCGCCCTCGTCCGGCTCCTCGTCGTCGCGCAGCGAGAGATCGTCATTGGGAACCGGGATACGGAAACCCGGCGGCAGGCGGCCATCGAGCATGCCGGCCGCCTTGAGGTCGTCGAGGCCCGGCAGGTCGCCGATCGCCTCGAGGCCGAAATGCTCGAGGAAGGCCGGCGTCGTGCCGAAGGTCACCGGACGGCCCGGCACCTTGCGCCGGCCGCGGATGCGCACCCATCCGGTTTCCATCAGCAGGTCGACGGTACCCTTGGCCACCGTCACGCCCCGGATCTCCTCGATCTCGGCCCGCGTCACCGGCTGGTGATAGGCAATGATGGCGAGGGTCTCCAGCGCGGCCCGCGACAGCTTCCTCTCCTCGGTCGTCTCGCGATGGAGCAGAAAACTCAGGTCCTCGGCGGTACGAAAAGCCCACTTCCCCGCGACCTTGACCAGATTGACACCACGCGGCGCATAGAAGGCCTGGAGAGTGGTCAGCAGCAACCGGATATCGGCACCGCGAGGCAACCTCTCGGCGATCGCGGCCTCGTCCAGGGGGGTGGCGGCAGCGAAGAGCAGCGCCTCGACGATGCGCAGCTGCTCGACCGGCCCCTCGACGACACCCACCGGCGCGCCGAGGCGCAGCTGGGCGCCAACGTCATCGCTGTCCCTGTCCTGGCTCATGCGCGGCTTCTATCACGTCCCCGGCGGCTGGGAAGCCGGATCCGGCTTGCGCCTTCGCATGAAGAGCGTTCCGAGCGGCCTGTCCTGCTGAACCTCGAGCACGCCCTCGCGGACGAGTTCGAGGCTCGAGGCGAAGCTCGAGGCGAGGACCGTCGCGCGCTTGTCCTCACTGACGAGATAGTCGAGCAGGAAGGCGTCGAGCGGCGTCCAGTCGTGGGCAGAGCCAACGAGGCGTTCGAGGATTTCACGGGCCTCCGCCAGCGACCACACCTTGCGGTGTTCCATGCGCACATGGGACAGCGCCTGCTTCTGGCGCTGCTGGGCATAGGCCGTGAGCAGGTCGTAGAGCGAGGCATCCCAGGAGCGGGCAGCGAGCGCCACGATCGGCTCGGGATCACCGCGGCCGAAGACGTCACGCCCGAGCCTGTGCCGCGTCATCAGCTTGGCCGCGGCATCGCGCATGGCCTGAAGCCGCTGCAGCCGGAACGCGAGCACTTCGGCGAGTTCGGAACCGGAGGGCTCCTCCCCCTTGCCGGGGTCCGGGATCAGCAGCCGTGACTTCAGATAGGCGAGCCAGGCGGCCATGACGAGGTAGTCCGCCGCCAGTTCGAGGCGAAGCTTGCGCGCCTCCTCGATGAAGCCGAGATACTGGTCAGCCAGCGCCAGGATCGAGATCTTGGCGAGGTCGACCTTCTGGGTGCGGGCGAGCGCCAGAAGCATGTCCAGCGGCCCCTCGAAACCGTCGAGATCGACGACGAACGTCGGCTCCGAGACGCCGCGTTCGGCGAAGCTCTCGAAGGGCAGCACGTTGGTGCCTGAGGATTGGGGCGGTCGCGCCATCAGATGTTCCAGGCCGGAAGAGCCGGTCCGGCATGATAGCGCAGTTCAGACGCTCAGGGCATGGTCCGCGGCGAAGGCTGTGGATGGGGCCGTAGCCGCGCGCGCAAGCACATCCTGGAAACGCGCAAGCGCCTCGGAGTGATCGAATGGATCCGGTTCATGGCGGATGCGCGCAAGAGCGGCGTCCGCTCGCCGCCGTGACCGACCCGACAGGGCGCGGGCTTCACCGGCGATCTCCACCATCTCGTCCAGCCGTCCGTTACAGTGGAGGACAACGTCGCAACCGGCGGCGTAGGAGGCGCGCGCCCGCTCGGCGAGCGTACCGGCCAGAGCCTTCATCGAGAGGTCGTCGGTCATCACCAGGCCGTCATAGGCGAGCTGGCCGCGAACAATCCCATGCATCACCTTGCGCGAGGTGGTCGCAGGGCCGCGGCGATCGACCGCCGTGTAGACGACGTGGGCGGTCATCGCGAGCGGCATATCCGTCAGCGTGCGGAACGGCAGGAAGTCCGAAGCAGACAGCGAATCCAGCGATGCGTCGACGACGGGCAGGTCCAGGTGGCTGTCGGCCCCTGCCCGCCCGTGCCCCGGGACATGCTTGATGACCGGCAGGACGCCCCCGGCGATGAGCCCCTCGGCGACGGCCCGGCCGAGATTGGCCACTTCGCGGGGCTCTTGTGAGAAGGCCCGGTCACCGATGACGTCGTGGGCGCCTTCCACCGGAACGTCGAGCACCGGAGCGCAATCGACTGTGATGCCGACCGCATGGAGGTCGGCCGCCATCAGGCGGGCGCCGAGGCGCGCCATCTCACGCCCGACGAAGGGATCGTTGGCGGCGATGCGGGAGAAGGCCCGCGCCGGCGGATATTTCGGCCAGAGAGGAGGCCCGAGGCGCTGCACGCGCCCACCCTCCTGATCGACAAGCACCGGCGCGTCGGGGCGCCCGACGGCGGCGCGGAAGTCGGCCGTCAGCCTGCGGACCTGATCCGGATCGACGACGTTGCGCCTGAAGAGGATCAGGCCCCAGGGATCGGCGTCGCGGAAGAAGGCCGCCTCATCCGGGCTCAGCTGCGTGCCGGCGCAGCCGAGGATCAGCGCCGAGACGCCCATGGGTCAGTTGAGGACGCAGGAACCGCCGGACGACTTCAGCCGCTGGCAGAAGCTCTGCGCCTCCTCCCGCGAGAAGGGGCCAACCCGAAGGCGGTGCCAGGTACCGCGGCCCGGAATCTCGGCCGTGCGGATATTCGGCGACTGTCCCTGGAGCATGGGGAAGCGGCGCTGCGCCGAGCTGAAGGCCGACCGGGCCTCGCTGTCGGACTGATGCGAGGAAATCTGGACGAAAGTGCCGCCGGAGCCGGCCGTCGCACCACGGACAGAGGCCGTGCGCTGCGGGCCGAGATCGAGGGGCTGCGGCGCAGCGGCGGGGCGGGTCGCCGGCCGAGCAGGCTCGACGGCAGCGGGCTCGGCGCGGGCAACGCGCAGGGTCTGGGCGGGCCGCGGCGCGGGAACGGGAGCTGCACGCGAGTCAGCCGAGGCGAGCGCGGGAGGCTGGGCTGCCGGTGCGGGGGCCGCCACCGGAACCACCGACAGCGGCGACTGGGAGGACGCAACCGGCGCCAACGCAGCCACCGGAGCGGGCGCGCCCAGCGGCGCGCCGTCGGGGCCCACCTGAACGGTTCGCACGCGACGCGGCTCCTCGACCACACGCGCCGGCGCCGCGGCCGGAACCGGCGCTGGCTGGACCGCCGCGGGGAGGCCGCTGCCCGTGACCGGAACGGCATTGACGGTGCGGACGATCGGCTGGCCGGGATCGGTAACGCGCCCGACGGGCGCAGCTGCGGTTGCCGCCGGTGTTGGCGCCGGAACCAGAGGAATGACGCGCGCTGGCGTCGGGGAGCCTGGACCTGTGCGGCCTGCTCACGAACACTCACGGGCCGCTCCTCGCGCGAGACGACGCGATCGCCACCGGGAACGCGGTCGGTGACCGGCTTGGCGTCCTGGGCCTGCTGGACCGCAACGCGGACGGGAGTCGGATCGGCACGGACCACGCGCGGCTCGCCACCCGCGCCGGCCGAGCCGGACACCGAACGATAGGCAAGGACACCGCCCCCGCCGAGGACGGCGAGGCCGAGCACCGCGGCCACGGCCGTCATGCCGGCACGACGGCGGCGGGGAGGCGCCTCATCGGCATAGTCGTCCACGACAGGCTGATGGGCAGGGGCGTAGCGCTGGTCATCCGCCGCGGGTCCGTGGTCGGTCCTCTGGCCGTCAGCACCCTGCCTGGACCTCATGGCCCATGTGGCGGCAGCTCCAGCCGCGGCGGCAGCCACTGCGGCACCGTAGACGCCGGCGTGGTCGGCCTCGCCCTGCTGAGGCGACACCTGATGCTCGGCGCCATGCAATCTCTCGAACTCGGCGGCGAACTGCCTCTCAAGTTCATCGCCATGGCCGGCATCGGCCTGCCAGTCGTGGTGACCACCGCGCAGATCGTCGCCATGGGCGAAATCGGCGTCGGCTCCGGCGTCGGGCTCCGCGGACTGACGATACTGAGCAAGCTCGGCCTCCAGGTCGTCCCAATCGACGCCGTCGTCGTGGGAGGCGCCGCGCAGCTCCATCGCCGGAATGTCGATATGCTCGTCTTCGTGCCGGGCCTCGAATTCGGGCTCCTGCCGGGCGACCTCGCCACGGGTCCGCGCCACCGTCTTCAGGAGTTCAGCATAGGTCTCGTCCTGGCCCATGATGCGGGCGAGGTCCGCAAGCGGATTGCCCTCGCCATGGCCGCGCACGACGGGCTCGGCCTCACGGGCGTCCCGGTCGTAGGCGTCATAGTCGCGATAGCTACGCACACTGTTCTCGTTGGCCATGGGCCCCGCCGTCGGTGGGCGCCGCTAACGATACGCGCGGCGCGATCAACGCATTTCTTCGACGGCCTCGACACCGAGGATCGCAAGACCCGATCTGAGAACGGTCACGATACCCTGGACCAGCGCAAGGCGCGCCGCCGACATTTGTCGATCATTTTCCATAATGAAGCGTAAATGCGGCGAATCTTTCCCCCGATTCCACTGTGAATGGAAATCGGATGCAAGCTCGTACAGGTAGAAGGCGACACGGTGCGGCTCGTGCGCCTGGGCGGCCGCCTCGATGAGCCGAGGATACTGGGCGATGCGGTGGATGATCCCGAGTTCGCCCTCGTCATCCAGCCGTTCCATCGGCGCCGAGGCCAGGGCGGCCGGTGACATGTCGAAGTCCGGCATCGCCGCCTGGGCGTTGCGCAGGATCGACCGGCAGCGGGCATGGGCGTACTGGACGTAGAAGACGGGGTTGTCCTTCGACTGCTCCTTCACCTTCGCGAGGTCGAAGTCGAGCGGTCGCGTCGTTCTTGCGGTAGAGCATCATGAAGCGGACGGCGTCGCGGCCGACCTCGTCCACCACCTCACGCAGGGTGACGAAGTCGCCGGAGCGCTTTGACATGCGCACGGGCTCGCCGTCACGGAACAGGCGGACAAGCTGGCACCAGCTTCACGTCAAGAGCGCGCCCTGCCCCCCGGTGATCGCCTTCAGCGCCGCCTGCATGCGCTTGACATAGCCGCCGTGGTCGGCGCCCCAGACATCGATCATGGTCGAGGAAACCGCGATCGGCCTTGTCCTTGTGGTAGGCGATGTCGGAGGCGAAGTAGGTATAGCTGCCGTCAGACTTCATCAGGGGACGGTCGACGTCGTCGCCGAAGGCGGTGGAGCGGAACAGCGTCTGTTCGCGCTCCTCCCACTCGTCATGCGTCGGCACCCTTCGGCCGCTCGAGGACGCCCTCGTAGATGTTGCCCTGCGCGCGTCAGGGTCTCGATTGCCACCCGCACCTTGTCGACAGGCGTCTGCAGCGACCGCTCCGAGAAGAAGACCGCGTGCTGGACGTTCAGGGCCGCAAGGTCGCCGCGGATCTCGCTCATCATGGCGTCGATGGCGGCATCACGGCAGATGGCGAGGCGCTCGGCCTCGGGCGCACCGCGCAATGCGGGGCCGTAGTGCGCGGCCAGCGCCTGTCCGACCGGCTTCAGGTAGTCGCCGGGATAGAGGCCTTCGGGAATGGTCAATGGTCTCGCCGAGCGCCTCGCAGTAGCGCAGGATAGGCCGAGCGCCCCAGCACCTGTCGACCTGCGCGCCGGCGTCGTTGATGTAATATTCGCGCGTGACGTCATAGCCGGCGTACGGCCAGCAGGTTGGCGAGCGCATCGCCCACCACCGCGCCGCGGCGCATGGCCGACATGCATCGGCCCGGTCGGATTGGCCGAGACATATTCGACATTGACCTTGTGGCCGGCGCCGACCGTGGCGCGGCCGAAGGCTTCGCCCTGCCGCGACGGCAGCCCTCAACACCTTCGGCCAGATCGAAGCGGCGACCGTCAGGTTGATGAAGCCGGGTCCGGCGATGTCCACACGGACCACGTCGTCGAGGGCCGAAAGGAGTGCGGCGATCCTGTCGGCGAGATCGCGCGGCTTCATCCCCGCGTCCTTCGACAGCACCATGGCGGCGTTGGTGGCGAGGTCGCCATGGGTCGGGTCACGCGGCGCCTCGACCACGATGCGGTCGAGCGATGCCTCCGGCAGGACGATGCCTTCCGAGGCGAGAGCGGCCACGGCCGCGCGCACATGCTGGGTGAAGACTGCGAAGATGTTCATGCCGATGACCTGACCAGAAGCGGTCGCCTCTAGCGCAGATCGGGGGTGTGGGCAAACAGGCGGCGGTGCTCGTCGAGGGCGAAGCGGTCAGTCATGCCGGCGATATAGTCGGCGACGCGGCGTGCCCGCCTGGCTTCGTCGAGCTGGGCGATGCCGGCCGACCACTGCGGCGGCATCACTTCCGGTGTCTCCACCAGCGCCGCGAAGAGGTCGCGGACAATGGCGGCGGCGTTGGCGCGGATCGGGACGACCTTGGCGTGGCGATAGACATTGGCCGAAGAGGAACGGCCTTGATGCCGGCGTCATAGGCCTGCATCGCCGGCGAGAACTGCACCAGCGTGCGCCCACAGCGCCGGATGCCGTCAGCATCCGATGGCGCCACCTCCGCGATGGCCCGCGATGCCTCGGCGATGACGTCCTCGACGAGCCGCGTTATGACGCGGCGCGTCAGTCTCGTTGATCTCCCGCCCCTTCTCGAGGGTCGGATAGCGGCGACGAATCTCGTCGAGAAATTCGCGCGCCATCGGCACGGCGTCCCCGAGTTCGTCGAGGGTAAAGAGCCCTGCCCTCAGCCCGTCGTCGATGTCCGCCGCGTCATAGGCGATGTCGTCGGCGATGGCGGCGGCCTGCGCCTCGGCGCTGGCGTGGGTCGCGAGGTCGAGAGGCTGCAAGGCGTCATATTCGAGAATGGCGACGGGGATGCCCCGCTGGCGATAGCGGGCCGTCGGGGTACCGTCGGGGTCGAGCAACGGCCCGTTGTGCTTGACCAGTCCCTCCAGCGTCTCCCAGCAGAGGTTGAGCCCGTCGAACCCGGCATAGCGCCGCTCCAGCCGGGTGACGATGCGCAGCGACTGGGCGTTGTGGTCGAAACCGCCATAGGGCCGCATCACCTCGTCGAGCGCGTCCTCGCCGGTGTGTCCGAAGGGCGTGTGGCCGAGGTCGTGGGCGAGCGCCAGGGTCTCGGCAAGGTCTTCGTCGAGGCCAAGCGCGCGGGCGAGCGAGCGGGCGATCTGCGCCACCTCGATCGTATGGGTCAGGCGGGTGCGGTAGTGGTCGCCTTCCGGCGAGACAAAGACCTGCGTCTTGTGCTTCAGCCGCCGGAAGGCGGTGGCGTGGACGATGCGGTCGCGGTCGCGATGAAACTCGGTGCGGGTCGGGGAAGCCGGCTCCGGCACCAGCCGCCCGCGGCTCCGGCGCGCGTCGCAGGCATAGGGCGCCAGCGGCGGGTAGAAGTAGCTCGCGACCGCCATGCCGGCCCCCGATCGCCTGCCGGTCGGCGGCCACCGCGCTCCGGCTCCATCAAGAACGTGAACTCCGGCCGATTGACCGAGCACTGGGGGGCACATACCTATGGGAGAGACCCGCCGCAAGGCGGCGCCCGTCCCCAATCGTGTGTTTCCGGCCTTGAACCGGGGAGACATCCAGCATGACCGCAGACGCAGACACCCTCGCCCAGCCCGTCGGCATCACCGACAGGGCCGCGGCCCGCATCGCCAAGATCATGGCGAGCGAGCCCGCCGGCTCCATGCTGCGCATTTCCGTCGAGGGCGGCGGATGCTCGGGCTTCCAGTACCGCTTCGACTTCACGACCGAACGCAACGCCGACGATCTCGCCATCGAGAAGGGCGGTGCCACCGTGCTGATCGACGAGATCTCCCTGCCCTACATGACAGGCACGCAGCTCGACTGGGTGGACGACCTGATCGGATCGTCCTTCAAGCTGAGCAATCCCAATGCCGTCGCCAACTGCGGCTGCGGCACGAGCTTCTCGATCTGATCAGTAGAGCGTCGACCTGACGCGCTCCGGCAGGGCGCGGTCGTAGTCCTCGGCGGGGAATTCCGCCTTGGCGCCCTTCAGCATCTGTCCGGGGCTCGGCAGTTCGGATCGCGGCCGGATGGCCGCCGGGTCCCACAACCGCGAGCGGTGGAGCGCCCGCGAGCACTGGAAATAGACGGCCTCGATAGCGATCAGGAGACCGCTCACCGGCACCTTCCCCTCCACGGCGAAGGGGGCCAGCAGATCCGGATCGGCGGTGATGCGCGCCGAGCCGTTCACCCTCAGCGTCTCGTTGACGCCCGGCACGAAGACCAGAAGCGCCACGCGCGGATCGCGTACCACGTTCAGCAGGCTGTCGATCCGGTTGTTGCCGCGGCGGTCAGGCATGAGAAGGGTCTCGCTCATCGACCACCCGGATGAAGCCCGGCGGATCGCCGCGGGGCGTGCAGTCGAGCCCCTCCGGGCCGGCCGTCGCCAGAACGCAGAAGGGCGAAGCTTCGATCAGGGCGCGGTACTGAGGCGTCAGGACCGGCACCTCCTTGATCAGCGAGGCTTCTCCGACGTCGCCGTAGAGCGCCTTCAGCGCCTCTTCAGTCTCGATCCACATCCTGCCCTCGATCATCCCGTTTGAGACCACGGCTGCTGACGACGTCAGGCGCGACCTCGGCCCATGGTGCGGCTAGGATGCCGCCAATCAGAATCGCAGGACCCGTCATGATCGTCGCCACGTGGAACGTCAATTCCGTCAAGATCAGGGTGGAGAACACGCTCGCCTGGCTGAAAGAGCGCGATCCCGACATCGTCTGCCTGCAGGAGCTGAAATGCGTCGACGAGGCCTTCCCCCGCGAGGCCTTCGAGAGCGCCGGATACAATGTCGCGACCCACGGCCAGAAGACCTACAACGGCGTGGCGATCCTCTCGAAATTGCCACTGGAGGACGTCACTGCCCGTCTGCCGGGTGACGAAACGGACGAGCAGGCGCGCTATCTGGAAGCGGTGGTGTCGACCGCAGGCGGCGCCGTCCGCGTCGCCAGCCTCTACCTGCCCAATGGCAATCCAATCGGAACCGAGAAATTCTCCTACAAGCTCGCCTGGATGGACCGGCTGATCCGCCATGCCCGCGACCGCCTCGCTCTGGAGGAGCCCTTCCTCCTCTGCGGCGACTACAACGTCATTCCCATGCCGGAGGACGCGAAGAACCCCAAGGACTGGGTGAACGACGCGCTGTTCCAGCCGGAGTCGCGCGGCAAGCTGCGCGAGCTCGCCGCGCTCGGCTTCACCGACGCGCTGCGCGCCTGCGACGATTCAGCCGGCCTCTATTCCTTCTGGGACTACCAGGCCGGCGCCTGGCCGCGGAACAACGGCATCCGCATCGACCACCTCATGCTCTCTCCCCAGGCGACCGACCGGCTGGTGACGGCCGGCATCGACAAGCATGTGCGCGGCTGGGAAAAGCCGAGCGATCACGTCCCGGTCTGGTGCGAAATCCGCGCCTGACGCCGCTCGACCCGCATCGGCATGCCGCCGTCGGGGCGAAGCGTCAGCCGGACGTTGGGCATAGGCCGGTGCCCCTCGAGCGGCACGAAGCGGACATCGCGGATGACAGTTGCGAGGATGGCGGCGGCCTCGGCGAGCGCAAAGGCGGCGCCGATACAAATCCGCGGTCCGGCGCCGAAGGGCAGATAGGCGCCGCGATGAAGGGCGCGGACTCTGTCGGGAGCGAATCGGTCGGGATCGAAGGCGTCCGGCGACTGCCAGATCAGGCGATGGCGGTGGACCGCATAGACCGGGACGTAGACCGGGGTGCCTTTCCGGATGGTCTGCCCGCCGAGTTCGACATCCTCGGCGGCAATGCGCGGAATGAGCGGCGCCGGCGGATAGAGGCGCATGGCCTCCTGCACCACCTGCTTCGCATAGACGAGGTCATCGATGTGGGCGGCCTCCACGGGGCCGTCGCCGACAACGCGAGCCACCTCCTTGAGGAGCCGCGCCTCGACATCGGGCGCATTGGCGACGAGCCAGAAGGCCCAGGTCAGCGCCAGCGCGGTGGTCTCGTGGCCGGCGACGACGAAGGTGAGGAGATTGTCGGCGAGTTCGGCGTCGGTCATCGCCCTGCCCGTCTCCGGGTCGCTGGCGGCGATGAGGAAGTCCAGGAGATCGGGTACATCACCCGGGCGGGCCCGGCGCTCGGCGATGACGCGGGCCATCTCCTGACGCAGGAAGCGGTTGCCGGCCATGGCGCCCCGTCGACCCGGATAGGGCAGCCAGGCCGGCAGTCTCAGCGTCGCCCAGGCCGCCATCCACCCGACCGTATCGAAATAGCGGGAAATCTCCCGGCCGAACCGGCGGGTGTCGAAGCTCGCATGCCCGGAGAGCATGGTCTCGACGATGACGTCGAAGGTCGTCTCCATCATGATCTCGGCGACGTCGACGGTAGCGCCCGCCTGACGCGAGAGGTTCTCGACGGTGCGACCTGCCGCCGCCGAGAAGGTCGGCACGAAGCCGAGAATGGTGGAATGCCGGAAGGACGGAGCCGCTGCCCGCCGCTGCCAGCGCCACGCCGCGCCTTCCGCCGTGAAGATCGATTCCGTGCCGACCGCCGGGCCGATGGTGCGGCGGATGATCGGCGCCTTCGGAAAGACAGCGGACTTGCCGACGAGGACCTCGTCGATCAGGGCGGGGTCCATGACGAAGAGCAGCGGCCGGCCGGCGAAGGACAGCGCCAGGACCGGCTCGCTGAAGGCCGCCCGCGGCCAGGTCGCCAGCGGATTGCGGATGAGCGTCCGAAGAAAGGGCAGTGCGCCGAGCGGCTCGGCCGGATGATCAAGGGTCGCTGGCGTAAACAGCGCGTGGTTCGAGGCGATCATCGCCACGCCCCGCTCATCGGCGCGCGGTCTTGATCCAGTTCTCGACCATGCGCAGGGCGATGCCGCGCTCGTCGTCGGAGGCCTGTCGCATGGCCTCCTCGTACATGTCACTGATCCAGGACTCGTTCTCGCCGGCGGCCTCCTTGGCGAGCGTCAGGAACATCAGGCCGCGCGGCGCCGCCCGCGGCACGTCACGGCCGGTGAACAGCATGTGGCCGAGGACGGCCTGCGCCTGATGATGGCTTTTGCTGGCCGCGAGCTGCAGCCAGCGTGCCGCCTGGCGCGGATCGCGCGGCGCACCCGTGCCCTCGAGCAGCATGCGGCCGAGCCGGAACTGCCCGTCGGCATCCCCGAAGGTCGAGGCCGCGTAGAAATAGAGCTCGACCGCCTTGCCCGGATCGGGACGGACATAGCTGTTCGGTATGCCCTCGACGAGGTAGTTGCCCATGGCGACGAAGGCCGAGGAGATGAACCGCGCATCGGGCGAGTTCGGGCCTTCCTCACGCCGCGTGATGGTGATCTGGCGAAAGGTCTCGAAGGCCTTGAGGTCGGAGCGGGCGACGCCTTCGCCCTCCATGTACATGCGGCCGAGGCGCCAGGCGGATGCGGCGTGACCGCCGCTCGCGGCGTATTGCAGTGCGGAGACAGCCTCGTCGGTTCGGCCATCGCGCAGCGCGCGGCCGTAGGCGCGGAAGGCGTCGAGCGCCGAGCGGGCGTCACCTGCCGGCTGGCCATCGAGCGCCAAGGCCCCACCGGCCGGCAAGGCCGCCGCCAGAACCACCGCCACGAATGCGACACGCACCCTCATGACATCAGATATCCGCATAGACGTGCTTTTCCCCGGCACCACCCGGATGGGTCACGGCACCGTCAACCGCAGGTCCAACCTGCTGAGCGTATTTCCAGATGGCTCCCGACCCGTACTCGGTGGGCTTCGGGCCTTTCCAGTCCTTCTTACGCGCCCGCAATTCGGCGGCCGTAAGGCGAACTTTGAGCGTTCCCTTGACCGCATCGATCTCGATTATGTCACCGTCGCGGATATGGGCGATCGGGCCACCGACCTGCGCCTCGGGGCCGACATGGCCGATGCAGAAGCCGCGGGTCGCACCAGAGAAACGGCCGTCGGTGATGAGGGCCACCTTGTCGCCCATGCCCTGGCCGTAGAGCGCCGCGGTGGTCGCCAACATCTCCCGCATGCCGGGACCGCCCTTCGGCCCTTCGTAACGGATGACGATGACCTCGCCCTCGCGGATGGTCCGCTCGGTGACCGCCTTGAAGCACTCTTCCTCGCGGTCGAAGCAGCGCGCCGGTCCCTTGAACCTGAGCTTCTTCATGCCGGCGACCTTCACGATCGCACCGTCGGGCGCGAGATTGCCCTTCAGGCCGACAACACCGCCGGTCCTGGTGATCGGCTTCGAGGTCGGGTAGACGACATCCTGGTCGGGGTTCCAGCGCACCTTCTCGAGGTTCTCGGCCATCGTCCGGCCGGTGACGGTCATGCAGTCGCCGTGCAGATAGCCGCCGTCAAGCAGCGCTTTCATTAGCAGGGGAATGCCACCGGCCTCGAACATGTCCTTGGCGACATATTTGCCGCCCGGCTTCAGGTCGGCGATGTAGGGCGTCTTCTTGAAGATCTCGGCGACGTCGAAGAGGTCGAACTTGATGCCGCATTCATGCGCCATCGCCGGCAGATGGAGCGCGGCATTGGTCGATCCGCCGGTGGCGGCCACCACGCGTGGCGGCATTCTCCAGCGCCTTGCGGGTGACGATGTCGCGCGGGCGGATGTTCCGCGCGATCAGCTCCATCACCTTCTCGCCGGCGGCGTAGCAGAAGCGCGTCGCGGATGTCGTAGGGGGCCGGTGCGCCGGCGGAATAGGGCAGCGCCAGACCGATGGCCTCGGACACCGTCGCCATGGTGTTGGCGGTAAACTGCGCGCCGCAGGCGCCCGCCGAGGGGGCGCCGACACGCTCGAGTTCGTCGAGGTCCTCGTCGCTCAACGCGCCGACGGAATGCTGGCCGACCGCCTCGAACAGATCCTGTACGGTGACCTGCCGGCCGCGGAACGTGCCGGGCAGGATCGAGCCGCCATAGATGAAGATGGACGGCACGTTGAGGCGCACCATGGCCATCATCATGCCGGGCAGCGACTTGTCGCAGCCGGCGAGGCCGACCAGCGCATCATAGGCGTGGCCGCGCATGGAGAGCTCGACGGAGTCGGCGATGATCTCGCGCGACGGCAGCGAGGACTTCATGCCAGCATGGCCCATGGCGATGCCATCGGTCACGGTGATGGTGCAGAACTCGCGCGGCGTGCCCTGCGCCGACTCCACGCCCTTCTTCACCGCCTGGGCCTGGCGCATGAGGGCAATGTTGCAGGGAGCCGCCTCATTCCAGCAGGTCGCCACGCCGACAAAGGGCTGGTGGATCTGCTTGGTCGTCAGCCCCATCGCATAGAGGTACGACCGATGTGGCGCGCGCGACGGGCCTTCCGTCACGTGCCGGCTCGGCAGCCTGGACTTGTCGAAGGAGGTGGCGCTCATCGCACAGGCCTTCCGACTGGACGGCACGACGGGCACTGGAACAATTCGAAGGTCATCAACGCGCCTGCCACCAAGAAGGTTCCACGCCGCAGCGGGACAAGGGACATTTATTCCCAAATTCTAGCGCTTCGGCGTGTGGCGGGATTGCGGCGAAAGATGGTGAACGGATCGTGCCGATGCGACCCGTTCCAGCCTGTTGCGGAAATGACACGAAAACACCGGCGGGCCGAGGCCGCGCCGGTGTCAGAGAACCAGGCCAAGCCCTGCCCGCCGAACGTCACCCGATGGCGGCGAGCCTTGCGAGCGCCGCCTCGATGCTGGCCTTTCGTTCCACCGCCTCCGCTCGCTTCTCGTGCTGCTCGGCGATGACGTCCTCGGCGGCGCGCGCCATGAAGTTGGCATTGTTCAGCTTGCCGTCGCAGCGGGCGATGTCGCCTTCGGCCTCCTTCAGGGCCTTGCCGAGGCGGGTGCGCTCCGCCGCCACGTCGATCAGGCCGGCCATGGGCAGGGCCAGGGTCTCGCCACGCACGACGATCTGCACCGAACCGGCCGGAGCCTCGCTGCCCACCGAAAAGCCAGAAAGTCTCGCAAGCCGGTTGAGAAGATCGCCATACCGCTCGGTGATCGCGAGTGTTTTGGCGGACGCACCCAAGAGGACGAGCGGGATCTGGTTGCCCGGGGCGACGTTCATCTCGGCGCGGACCGACCGGATGGCGGTGATGGCATCGACCAGCCAGCCGATCTCGGCCTCGGCCGCCTCGTCGACGAGACCCTCGAGCTTCGGCCAGGCGCTGAGCGCCAGCACGCCCTCGCGCGCGGGGCCGTTCTCGCCCGTCACCGTCCAGAGTTCCTCGGTGATGAAGGGCATGAACGGGTGGAGGAGCTTGAGGATCTGGTCGAGCGTCCAGGCCGTGGCCGCCCTCACCTCGGCCTTGGCGGCCTCGTCCGTGCCGGTGAAGATCGGCTTGGCGAACTCCAGGAACCAGTCGCAGAAGATGTTCCAGACGAAACGATAGGCCGCGCCGGCCGCATCGTTGTAGCGATAGGCCTGGATGGCGGCTTCGGTTTCGGCCACGGCCCTGGCGGTCTCGCCGACGATCCACTTCGCCAGCGTCGTCGTCACGTTCGCAGGATCGAAGCCCTCGACGCGCCGGCACTCGTTCATCTCGGCGAAGCGGGCGGCATTCCACAGCTTGGTCGCGAAGTTGCGGTAGCCCTCGACGCGCGAGCGGGCAAACTTCACGTCCGAGCCCTGGCTCGCCTGCGCCACCAGCGCAAAGCGCAGCGCATCGGCGCCGAACTCGTCGATGAGGCCGAGCGGATCGACGACGTTGCCGAGCGTCTTCGACATCTTGCGGCCCTTGTCGTCGCGCACGAGGCCGTGGATGACGACGTCGGAGAAGGGCTTTTCCTGCATGAAGTGCAGGCCCAGCATCATCATGCGGGCGACCCAGAAGAAGATGATGTCGAAGCCGGTGACGAGGGTCGAGGTCGGATAGAAGCGCTTGAGCTCGGCCGTCTCGTCCGGCCAGCCGAGCGTCGAGAACGGCCAGAGGCCGGACGAGAACCAGGTGTCGAGCACGTCGGGATCGCGGGTCAGAGGAACCCCTGCCCTGCCGAAGTGAGCATCGGCAAGCGCCTGCGCCTCGGCCTCGCTGGCGGCAACAAAGATCTCGCCATCCTCGGCATACCAGGCCGGGATCTGGTGGCCCCACCAGAGCTGGCGCGAGATACACCAGGGCTGGATGTTCTCCAGCCAGCGAAAGTAGTCACCGGCGAAGCGCTCCGGCACGAAGCGGGTCTCGCCCTTGCGCACCGCCTCCAGAGCGGGCTTCGCCAGCGTGGCCGCGTCGACATACCATTGCTCGGTGAGCCAGGGCTCGACAACGGCGCCGCCGCGCTGGGCCGTGCGGCACCATGTGGGTGTGCGGCTCGATCTTGTCGACGAGGCCGAGGGCCTCGAGGTCGGCGACGACCTTCTTGCGCGCCTCGAAGCGCGGCAGGCCGCGATAGGCCTCCGGCGCGTTGTCGTTCACGACGGCCGAGGCGTCGAAGATGTTGATGAGCTCGAGATTGTGGCGCTTGCCGACCTCGAAATCGTTGAAGTCGTGGGCCGGCGTGATCTTCACCGCGCCCGAACCCTTCTCGGGATCGGAATAGGTCGTCACCGACGATCGGGAATCTCGCGCCCGACCAGCGGCAACACCACCATCTTGCCGATGAGATACCGGTAGCGCTCATCCTCCGGATGCACGGCGACGGCCGTGTCGCCCAGCATCGTTTCCGGGCGCGTGGTCGCGACAATGATGTACTCGCCGGGGCTGTCCTTCAGCGGGTACTTGAAGTGCCAGAGGTTGCCCTTCACCTCGAGGCTGTCGACCTCGAGGTCCGAGATGGCGGACTGGAACTCAGGATCCCAGTTCACCAGCCGCTTGTCGCGGTAGATCAGGCCCGCCTTGTGGAGGTCGACGAAGACCTTGGTCACGGCGCGGACCATCTGGTCGGACGCCTCGCCGCGGGCGCCCATCGTGAATCGCTCGCGCGACCAGTCGCAGGAGGCGCCGAGCCGCTTCAGCTGGTTGAAGATCGTGCCGCCGCTCTCAGCCTTCCACTCCCAGACCTTGTCGATGAAATTGTCGCGACCGAGGTCGCGCATCTGGATCTGCTTCTCGGCGAGCTGGCGCGACACGACGAGCTGCGTCGCGATGCCGGCATGGTCGGTGCCCGGCTGCCAGAGCACGTCCTTGCCGAGCATGCGCTGGTAGCGGCAGAGCACGTCCTGCAGCGTATTGTTGAGCGCGTGCCCCATGTGCAGCGATCCCGTGACGTTCGGCGGCGGGATCATGATGGAATAGGTCTCGGCGCCGGCGCGCTCGGGCCGACCCGCGCGGAATGCGCCGGCCTCGTCCCACGCGGCCGCGATGCGGGCCTCGATATCCTTGGGTGAATAGGTCTTCTCGAGCATGACGGTCCGGCGGCTGTGCGGCAGTGGGAGCGCACCAAAGCCGCGCCCGGACCGAGAAGTCAACATTTCTGCCATGCGAAGCCGTGACTTGCCGCATTGCGGGAACAGGGCACATAGGCTGTGGATGAGCTCTACCGCCGACGACGCCCTGCCTCCCGACGCCGTCCCGTGGCGGGCGCTGTTCATCCTCGGCTCGGCCTCCTTTGCCTCCTCCGCGGCACTTCGCTTCTGCGACCCGCTGCTGCCGAAACTCGCCAACGCCTTTTCGACCACGCCCGGCGCGGCGGCCATCGTGGTCACCACCTATTCGGTGGCCTATGGCGGCTTTCAGCTGATCACCGGCCCGCTGGGGGACCGCTACGGCAAGGTGCGGATGGTGTCGCTGGGCGCGACGCTCTGCGGCCTCTTCACCCTGGCCTGCGCCTTCGCCACCAGCATCGACCAGATTGCCGTCCTGCGCCTGCTGGCGGGGCTCACCGGCGCGGCGATCATTCCCAACTGCCTCGCCTTCATCGGCGACACCATTCCCATGGGCCAGCGCCAGGCCGTCCTCGCCCGCTACATGATCTTCATGAGCGCAGGTGCTGTCAGCGGCCAGGCCATTGGCGGCATCCTCGCCGACGCCTTCGGCTGGCAGGCCGTCTTCGTGATGGTCGGGGCCTTCCTGATTGCCGCGGGAACGACCCTGTCGGTGCAGTTGCAGACCAACGCCGTGCTGTCAAAGCGATCGGCGATCCCCGAGGGCGGGCTGATCGGCTCGTTCCGCCAGATCGCCGCCAGCGGCCGCTCGCCCCTCGGCCGGCTGGTGCTGGCAACCGTCTTCCTCGAGGCCGCCATCTTCTTCGGCGCCTTCACCTTCGTCGGCGCCTATCTCCACAAGACCTTCGCCATCAGCTTTACCGCCATCGGCGCCATGACCGCCCTCAGCGCCCTCGGCGCCGTCGGCTATTCCTGGTTTGCCCCGACGCTGCTTGCGCGGTTTTCGCAGGGTGCGCTCATCATTTTCGCCACGACAGCGTTCCTGCTCTGCTTCCTGCTGATCGCCCTGTCACCATGGCTGTGGCTCGTGGCAGTCGCCATCGCCATCGGCGGCGGGGGTTTTGCCCTGTTCCACAATTCGCTGCAGATCCTGGCAACGCAGATCAACCCGGAGGCCAGGGGGGCGGCCATCGCCACCTTCGCCTGCTGCTTCTTCGCGGGACAGACGGCCGGCGTCTTCGTCACCAGCCTCGTCTACGACCACTACGGCGCACAGCCGCTCTTCATCGCGGCGGCCTTGCTGATGCCGGTGATGACCCTGTGGTTCAGGTCGCGGCTCGACCGGCTGAGATCACAGTAGCTGGTGGTCAGCGACCGGGGCCGCGCGACACCCGCTCGATCTCGGCCCGCACCAGTCGCTCGACCAGCTGCGGCAGGTTGTCGTCCAGCCAGGTCTTGAGCATCGGACGCAGCATGTCCTTCAGCAGGTCCTCGATGGTCCTGTTGCCGACCAGCATGGAATTGGCGAGCGAGCCGAAGGCGGCACCGACGGCGGCATGCGCTTCCGCCGACAGGAGAGCCGGGCCCGCAGAGGGCGGCGGCGCGGGAGGCGGAGGCGGTGCACGCATCGGCTCAGGGGGCGGCGAAACCTCCATGAACTCGATGTCGGCGCGCTGGTTGATCGGCTTGATCATGCCCATGCGATCGGGGACCGCATCGGCCTTGCTGAGGTCGAAGATCTCGGCCTCGGGCGGAGCTGCCTTCACGACCGGAGCCGGCGGTGGGGGCGGCGGAGGAGGCTCCGGCTCGGCATCCATGTCGTCGAAGCCGGCGAGCAGTGCGTCGATGTCGTCCTGCGACTTCGGGGCTTCCTCGGCCGCAGGCGCCGGCTCGGGGACCGACGCAGGTGTCGGTGCGGGGGCCTTGGCGGCCGGCTTGGCAGGCTCGTCGTCGGCGATGATCCGGCGAATCGACGCGAGGATCTCCTCCATCGACGGTTCGTTGGCCTTGGCCGCCTGTGACATCCCCGCGCATCCCCAGCGTGGCACGCATCGAAAACGCAGGCTCTGCAGGTCGGCAGGGACCGAATCGTTTTCGAATCAACTCCGCCGACTATGCACTGCGGCGGGCTGCGAGGCCAACGGAGCGATCAGCGATCCACAGCCTTCATCGCCATGCAGAACAGGCCCCCGGTCGGTCACCGACCGTCGGGGGTCCTGACGCCGATCCACTGGTCGCGAACCTGGTTGTAGTGGGTGGTCGGATCGAAGATCTCGGTGCGGAGCGCCAGCTTCGAACCGCTCAGCCGGCCCATGGCGGAGAGCACCGAATAGGATAGAACCACCCGGTCGCGCTGCGCGCGCACGAGTGCGACGCGGGCCTCTGTCAGGGTCTGCGTCGCATTGAGCACGTCGATGATGGTGCGCTGGCCGACCTTGTACTCCTCGCGGATGCCGTTGACGGCGATCTCCTGCGAACGGACCTGGACTTCGGCCGCCTGGATCTGGGCGCGCGACGCTTCGAGAGCGGCCCAGGACTGCATCACCGCCTGGCGGACGCTGGCGGCCGCGGTCTCGATCTGGATACGGCGCTGACCGTAGGCTTCCTTGGCGGCCCGGATGGTCGCGTAGTCGCGACCACCATTGGCGAAGATCGGGATGGTCAGCGTCAGGCCGACCGAGGCCGAGAGCGACTGGCCGCTGCTCGAG
Organism: Phreatobacter sp.; assembly: GCA_965284145.1. Taxonomy (GTDB): domain Bacteria; phylum Pseudomonadota; class Alphaproteobacteria; order Rhizobiales; family Phreatobacteraceae; genus Phreatobacter. The sequence continues at coordinate 663,876 of CBDIRH010000002.1, read as the reverse complement.
GACTGCTCGGCGGCGCGCGTGATGCTGGCCGACATGCCGAGGGTCGGATAGAGGGCGGATTCGGCGATCCGCACCTGAAGCTGCTGGGCATCCGCACCATGGCGGGCGCCGCGGATGGCGGGATGCTCGGACTGACCGGCGATGACAGCGCCGTCAAGATTGCGCGGCAAGAGGCGCTCGATGGTGCGTGCCGGAACCAGTCGGCCCGGCAGCACGCCGACCTGCTGCAGGTAGACGGCGCGCGCATTGGCGAGGTCCGATTCGGCCCCCGTCGCGGTCGCGATCGCCGCCTGAAGCGCCGATTCGGCAAGCGCCACGTCGGTACGCGTCACCTCGCCGACGTTGAACCGGTCGCGCGTGGCGCGAAGCTGCTCGCGCAACACTTCGACATTGCGGCGGCGAAGGTCGAGAACCGCCTGCTCGCGCAGCACGTTCATGTGGGCGGTCGCGGAGGCCAGCAGGACGGTCTGCTCGGTGTTGCGCAGGGTCTCGCGGGCGACCAGGACGTTCTGGTCCGCCTGCCGCACGGAACTGGTGGTCCGGTTGCCGTCATAGAGCGGCTGGGTCACCGAGAGCGTGGCCGCGCGCGGCAAGGAGCGGAAACTCCGCTCCGATCCAGGGGAACCGGTGTAGGCGGACGTGCCGACGCTCGACTGGGTATACTGGCCCGCTGCCGTGACGGTGGCGTTGACGGAAGGGCGATAGCCCGACAGTGCCGCAGGAACGCCCTCGTTCGCGACGCGCACGCCCGCGCGGGCGGCATTGAGGTCCGGATTGTTGCGATAGGCCTGGACGAGCGTCTGCTCGATCGACTGGGCCTGGGCGGATGATGCGGTCAGGACGGCGGCGAGGAACGCGACGGAAATTGCCGTCGCGCAGCCGGCACGAGACCTCGTGAGTCCGGTCATTGCGAACACCTACACTGTTGGCGCCTCCCCGGAGTGATCCGCCGAAACTCCGAGGTCGTGAACAAAGCCTAAAGAAGAGTGGTTAATGAAATTGCCCTCAACCGGAAACCCTCGGGGCGGCCTAGGCCGCCTTTCCGCACCAAGGTGGGGCGGGAGGGCAACACCGTCGAAGGCAATCAGAACACGAAAGCCTGCGGCGCCTCGAAGCCGGGAAGAGCCGGAATCGCGGCGTCGAAGGCCGGACGAATGCTCACCTCGCCATCACGCAGGGTGTGCACAAGGCATTTCGCGGCGCGGCCACGGCCGACCACGGCGATGAGACGACCGCCCTGCCCCAGCTGCTTCAGCAGTGAGTCGGGCACCACCTCGACCGCGCCCTCGATGACAATGACGTCGAAGGGGGCACGCTGCGACGCTCCGTCCGCGAGGGGACCCTCGACGACCGAAACACCGGGAATATCGGAAAGCAAAGCCCGTGCCGTCGACACAAGGGCTGCATCCTCCTCGAGCGCCACGACACGCCCGGCCAGCCGCGCCAGGATTGCCGCGGAATAGCCCGTGGCCGTGCCAACGTCGAGCACCGCGTCATCCGCCTTGATGGCCGCGACATGGAGCATCTTGGCGAGCACCATGGGCTCGACCAGATAGCGGGGCGCCCGCCCGTCGGCTCGCCCCCCCACCTCGAGGTCATCGTCCAGATAGGCCAGGGCCCGGCGCTGCTCGGGAACGAAGTTCTCTCGCGGAACATCCATCAGGGCATCGATGATCCGCGCGTCGGTGACATCGTTCACGCGAATCTGGGTATCCACCATCGTGCGGCGTGCCCGGGCGAAATCCATCATGGGCCAGTTCCTTCGGTCGCGGCAGATCGGCTGCCGCCAGGCATGTCTTTAGCGGCCCGGCCCACCCCCGTGCAAGGAGGCATGCGGCAACTGTCGCTTGTTGCGGCTCTCGGGACGCCATGCTAGAGCGAGCCCACTCCGCGCCGGTTCGTCCGGCGTTCTACGGATGGCCTCGTGGCGGAGTGGTTACGCAGAGGACTGCAAATCCTTGCACCCCGGTTCGATTCCGGGCGAGGCCTCCACCCTTCCCTCAGTGCTCATGTCCGGCGCGGCATCATCGCCGCATTGACCTTCGGCCAACGGCGGCCGATGGCGATCGTCATGCGCCGGCGGGACCTGCGCATGCGCGGGCTGTCCACCGACAGAATCACGAAGCCGACGGGGAACATCCAGGGGCCGAGGACCGGGAGGAAGCTGAGCATGCCGCCGGCGATGAAGGACCAGCCGACGACGCGCCGGCCGAGACGGGTCGACGGAACGCGGTAACGCCGGCCGAGGACGAGAATCGTCGTGCGCTCCACGGGCACGTCGCCGGGATCGATCTGCGGTCGCTTGTCGGCCGGGCTCACGCGCTTTTCCACGCACGGAACGCTAGCCCCCTGCCCCAATCCGGGCAATCTCGCCCGTCGCGACGATTGGGCCTTGGCAACGGTGAACGACCTGTGTTATTCGCGCCGCTCTCACGACATGAGCGTGATCCTCGGTAGCTCAGTGGTAGAGCAACCGGCTGTTAACCGGTTGGTCGCTGGTTCGAATCCGGCCCGGGGAGCCAAATCCAGAACCCCCGAAGCGCAGTCGCGCTTCGGGGGTTTTGTTTGTCCCGTCCAGGAATCAGGATGCGATCGTCGCGAGGCATCCCGGAGCTCCTGTGGCCGCCATTTCGGCGATGAACCGGCGAGCGTCGGGAGCCGTAGACGGGAAATGCCCCAGAAGCCCACCATCGTCTGGTTCAGAGACGATCTCCGCCTCTCCGACAACCCCGCGCTGGCCGCCGCAGCCGATGCCGGTGCGCCGACGGTTTGCCTCTACATCCTCGAGGACGGCCCCCTCACCTTCGCGATCATGGCGGCGCCTCTCGCTGGTGGCTGGCGCAGAGCCTGAAGGCGCTCGACGCCAGCCTGCGCGCCAGGGGACATCGTCTCGTGCTGCGCTCGGGTCGAGCCGAGGCAGTGGTTCCGGCGGTGGTGACGGAGATCGGCGCGGAGAAGGTCGTCTGGAACCGCCGCTACGACGCCGGCGGTATCGCCGTGGACACGGCCGTCAAGGCATTGCTGAAGGACGATGGCATCGAGGCGACGAGTTTCCCGGGCAATCTGCTGCGCGAGCCCTGGCAGGTGAAGTCGGCCTCCGGCGATCCCCTGCGCGTCTTTTCGCCCTTCTGGCGTGCGCATCAGCGGCTCGACGCCATCGAGGCGCCGCTCCGCGCGCCGGACATGATGGCGCAACCGGCCATCGCGATCGACAGCGAGGCGCTGGGCTCCTGGTCGCTGGAGCCCGATCGGCCGAACTGGGCGGCGGAATTTCCGGATGAGTGGACACCCGGCGAGGCAGGTGCCCAGGCGGCCCTGTCGGCCTTCATGGAGGCCGGCCTCGGCGGCTATGCGGATGGACGGGACCGCCCCGATCGACCATCGACCTCGCGCCTGTCCCCGCACCTGCGGTTCGGCGAGATTTCGCCGCGCCAGATCTGGCACGCTGTCCAGATGGCGGCGGGAATGGATGGCGGCCGCGACGTCGCGAAATTCCTCGCCGAGCTCGGCTGGCGGGAATTCTCCTATCACCTCCTGTTCCACTGGCCCGATCTGGCCGACGCCAATTTCCAGAACCGCTTCGACGCCTTCCCCTGGCGCGAGGACAAGACCCTGCTTTCGGCATGGCAAAAGGGCAGGACCGGTTACCCGATCGTCGACGCCGGGATGAGGCAGCTCTGGCGGACCGGCTGGATGCACAACCGCGTGCGCATGGTGGCCGCATCCTTCCTGGTCAAGCACCTGCGCATCGACTGGCGAGCCGGCGAGCGATGGTTCTGGGACACGCTGGTCGACGCCGATCCCGCCAGCAATCCGGCAAGCTGGCAGTGGGTCGCCGGCTCCGGCGCCGATGCGGCGCCCTATTTTCGCATCTTCAATCCCATGTTGCAGGGTGCCAAGTTCGACCCCCGCGGCGACTATGTCCGCCGCTGGGTCCCAGAACTGGCCGATCTGCCGGCAGAGGTCATCCATGCGCCATGGGAGGCCTCCCGGCAGGTCCTCGAGCGCGCCGGGGTACGCCTCGGCGAGACCTATCCACGTCCGGTCGTCGATCACGACACAGCGCGGGGCGAGGCCCTGTCGGCGCTGGCGGAGATCCGGGGACCCGCCCATGCATGACCTCACGCCTGCGTCACAAGCTCGCCGCGCGCTTCAGCGGGGAACCGCGAGAGCATTGAACGAATTGTCATTCTGCCCCATTGTTCCGGTGCACCAGACGTCGAAGTCGCTCGCGGTTGTCCGTCCGAATTCTACTGAAGTGCCTGGGACGGCCCGCGAATCGCACGATTCCCGGTGCGACCGATTCATTCCGCCCGCACGGAAGGCTTCGTTCCGCCCATGAGCATCACCCGCCCCCACGACCATCCCTTCGCCGGCACGATCGAAGTCACCCGGGAGACGTTGCGTCGCGCGACGCAGGGTCTGCCCTCGGTTCTGCGGCTCGCCCTCGGCTACCCGCTCGGCATCCGCTACGGCGTCCTGACCATGCGCTTTCCCGATGGCCGACGGCTCCTGTTTCGCGGCAAGGAGCCCGGACCCAGCGCCGAGATGATCGTCCACGACCTGTCCTTCGCCCGCAGGCTCGTTCTCGATGGCGATCTCGGTTTTGCCGAAGCCTTCATTCGCCGCGAATGGGACACGCCGGACATCTCGGCGTTCCTCCATTTCTTCGCCGTCAACATGCACGCGGTCCGCAACCTGACGCGGTTCAATCCCCTCGCGCGCCTGTTGCATCGCTACCGGCACTGGCGGAACCGCAACACGCGGGCTCAGGCTCGGCGCAACATCGCGGCGCACTACGACCTGGGCAATGCATTCTACCGCGCCTGGCTCGACCCCACGATGACCTACTCCTCCGCCCTGTTCGAGGACGGAGCAGCGACCCTGCAGGAAGCCCAGAAGGCGAAGTACAGGCGTCTGGCCGCCGAAATCGGCCTCGGCCCCAAGGACCATGTGCTGGAGATCGGCTGCGGCTGGGGCGGGTTCGCCGAGATCGCCGCCACCGAGTTCGGCGCCCGGGTGACGGGGCTGACCATCTCGCAGGAGCAGTTCGATTTCGCCACCCGTCGCATGGCCGAGGCCGGTCTGGCCGATCGGGTGACGATCAAGCTGCAGGACTATCGCGACGAGAGCGGGCAGTACGATGCCGTGGCCTCCATCGAGATGTTCGAGGCCGTCGGCAAGGAGTACTGGCCGACCTATTTCGGCAAAGTGGCTGACAACCTGAAGCCCGGCGGCCGCGCCGGTATCCAGGTCATCACCATCGATGAACGCTACTGGGCCGACTACATCAGGGAGATCGACTTCATCCGCGCCTACATCTTCCCGGGCGGTATGCTGCCGACCCCGTCCGCCATGCGCGACCTTGGACGCGCCAGCGGACTGACGGTGGCCGGCGAGCTCGGGTTCGGTCGCGACTATGCCCGCACGCTGCATCTGTGGGCCGACCGCTTCAGTGCAGCCTGGAAGGAACTGACGCCCCTCGGCTTCGACGAGCGCTTCCGGCGGATGTGGCTCTACTACCTCGCCTATTGCGAAGCCGGCTTCAGCACGGGTGGGATCGATGTGCGGCAGATCGTCTACCAGAAGGCCTGACGCGGCATCGGGCAGTCGGCAGGGTTGAGCGCGTCCGGGCGCTCGGCTAGCGTCCGCACCTGTCCCGGCCGGGACCGGAGCCCGCTCATGCCCATTCGCGCCAGCGTCATCGAGGCGATCGGCAACACCCCGATGATCCGCCTCTCCCGCGCCAGCGAGGCGACGGGATGCACCATCCTCGCCAAGGCGGAGTTCATGAACCCCGGCCAGTCGGTGAAGGACCGCGCGGCGCTCTACATCATCCGTGACGCTCTCGCCCGATGGGCTCGTCAAGACCGGCGGTACCATTGTCGAGGGGACCGCCGGCAACACCGGTATCGGGCTCGCCATGGTTGGCCGGGCGTTGGGGCTCGACTGCGTCATCGTCATCCCGGAGACCCAGTCGCGGGAGAAAAAGGACACGCTGCGGCAGCTGGGAGCCCGCCTCATCGAGGTGCCGGCCGCCCCCTCTGCCAATCCGAACAATTTCGTGAAGGTTTCAGCGCGGACCGCGGATCGCCTCGCCCGCGAGAACCCTAACGGCGCCTTCTGGGCCAACCAGTTCGACAATGTCGCGAACCGTCAGGCCCACATCGAGACCACCGGTCCGGAGATCTGGCGCGATACCGACGGACGGATCGACGGATTCATCTGTGCGGTCGGTTCCGGCGGCACCCTTGCCGGCATCGCCATGGCACTGAAGGAGAAGTCGACCTCGATCACGATCGGCTGCGCCGACCCGATGGGCGCGGCAATGTATTCGTGGTTCACCAGTGGCGAACTCAAGGCCTCGGGCTCGTCCATCACCGAAGGAATCGGTCAGGGGCGGGTCACGAAGAACATCGAGGGCGCGCCGGTGGACGTCGCCTTCCAGATTCCCGACGAGGAAGCGATCCCCGTCATGTTCGACCTGCTGGAGCATGAGGGTCTCTGCGTCGGCCCGTCGAGCGGGGTGAATGTCGCCGGTGCCATCCGTCTTGCCCGCCACCTGGGTCCGGGCCATACGGTGGTGACCATCCTCTGCGACTACGGCTTCCGCTATGCCTCGAAGATCTATGACCCCGCCTTCCTTCGTGGCAGGGGGCTGGTCGTGCCGGCCTGGCTGGAGCAGCCTCCCCTTCCGCTCGTCGATCTCCTTCCGGTGACCTGATGCCGACCCAGTTCCTGTTTCGCGATGACGCCTATCTGGCCGAATGCGAGGCCACAGTCGTGGCCATCACCGAGAAGAACGGCGCGACCGGCGTCGAGCTCGACCGCTCGGTCTTCTATCCGACAGGCGGCGGCCAGGCCGGGGACACCGGCGTCCTCGTTGCCGATGGTGCCGAGCTCCCTGTCGCGACGACCGTCTACGGCGAGACCAAGGCCGATATCGTCCATGTGCTGGCGCCCGGCGCGACGCCGCCGGCCGTGGGGACTCGCGTCGTCGCCCGGATCGACTGGCCGACGCGTCACGCGCGCATGCGGATGCACACGGGCCTGCACCTCCTGTCGGTCGTGCTGCCCTATCCGGTGACGGGTGGATCCGTGGGCGCGGAGGAGAGCCGGCTCGACTTCGACATTCCCGAGGCCGGTCTCGACAAGGACGACGTCACGGCCCGCCTGAACGAGTTGATCGACAAGGACGCCGCCATTTCCGAACGCTGGATCACCGATGCGGAACTCGAGGCCAATCCCGGGCTGGTGAAGACCATGTCGGTGAAGCCGCCCATGGGCTCCGGCAAGGTGCGTCTGGTGGAGATAGCAGGCCTCGATCTGCAGCCGTGCGGCGGAACCCACGTGCGGCGCACGAGCGAGATCGGACGTCTGGTGGTGTCCGCCATCGAGAAGAAAGGCAAGCAGAACCGGCGCGTCCGCGTCGTGTTCGCCTGAGGAGAACCGAAGTGACCACCCTGCCCTCGCCCTGGCTGCGCTCGACCGAATGGCTCGCCGAGCACCTCGACTATCCCGATCTCGTCGTCCTCGACGGCTCCTACTTCCTGCCGACGATGAAGCGGGATGCCGATGCCGAGTTCCTCGAAGCCCATATTCCCGGGGCGCAGAGGTTCGACATCGACGTGGTGAAGGACCCCGACTCCGACCTTCCCCACATGATGCCGACGGCGACCGTCTTCTCGGCGGCCTGCCGCAAGCTCGGGATTGGCGACGGCAAGTCGGTGCTGGTCTACGACTCGCTGGGGCTCTTCTCCGCCCCGCGCGTCTGGTGGATGTTCCGCACCTTCGGCGCCGAGCGCGTCTTCATCCTCGACGGCGGACTGCCGAAGTGGGTGGCGGAGGGACGTCCGGTGGAGACGGGCCCCGCGCGCACGCGCGAGGCGCGCCATTTCACGCCCCGGCAGAACCACGGCGCCGTTGCCGATCTCGGCGACGTCAAGAAGGCGCTCGCGAGCGGCAAGGTCCAGGTGGTGGATGCCCGTTCGGCCGAGCGGTTCCGCGGCGAGGCACCGGAGCCCCGGGCGGGCCTGCGGGGCGGCCACATGCCCGGCTCATTCAACGTCCCCTCCTCCGCTCTGGTCGAGAATGGCCGCCTGGTGTCCCAGGACCGCATCCGCGCCGCCTACACCGAGGCCGGTGTGGACCTCGACAGGCCGATCATCACGAGCTGCGGATCTGGCGTGTCGGCCGGCATCCTGTGGCTCGGCCTCGATGCCCTCGGCCACCAGCCCGCCGGTCTCTACGACGGGTCCTGGAGCGAATGGGGCGCGCGAGACGACTGCCCGGTGGCGACCGGCCCGGCCTGAGCCACTCAAGTGTCCGCAACAAGAAAGGGCGCCGAAGGGCGCCCTTTTTTTGCCTGTCCGCCGCAGACGGGGATCAGTGCAGGATCTGGCTGAGGAACAGCTTCGTGCGCTCGTGTCTGCGGGTTGGCGAAGAACTGGTTCGGCGTCGTTCATGCTCGACGATCTGCCCGTAGTCCATGAAGATCACGCGGTTGGCGACCTGACGGGCAAAGCCCATCTCGTGGGTGACGCAGAGCATGGTCATGCCCTCCTCGGCCAGCCCCACCATGGTGTCGAGCACCTCCTTGACCATTTCGGGGTCGAGGGCCGAGGTCGGCTCGTCGAACAGCATGATCTTGGGGCTCATGCACAGCGCACGGGCGATCGCCACACGCTGCTGCTGGCCGCCCGAAAGCTGGCCGGGGTACTTGTAGCGCCTGCTCGGGGATGCGCACGCGCTTGAGGTAGTGCATCGCCATCTCCTCGGCCTCCTTCTTGGGCATCTTGCTTCACCCAGATCGGCGCCAGCGTGCAGTTCTCCAGGATGGTCAGGTGCGGGAAACAGGTTGAAGTGCTGGAACACCATGCCGACCTCGCGGCGGATCTCGTCGATCTTCTTGAGGTCGTTGGTCAGTTCGATGCCGTCGACGACGATCTTGCCCTGCTGGTGCTCCTCCAGCCGGTTGATGCAGCGGATCATGGTGGATTTGCCGGACCCGGACGGCCCGCAGATGACGATGCGCTCGCCGCGGCTTACCGTCAGGTTGATGTCCTTCAGCACGTGGAACTCGCCGTACCACTTGTGCATGCCGGTGATCGAGACGGCGATCTCGTTCTTCGTCGTCGGCATCGGGGCGATGGAGGGCTGGGCCATGCGATACTCCTGGAAGTCTGACGGGTGCCGCTCTTAGCGGCGGCGTCCGGTGTTGAGGCGGTTCTCGACGAAGATCGAGTAGCGGGACATGAAGTAGCAGAAGGCGAAGTAGATGATGCCGGCGAAGGCGAAGCCCGTGTAGAGCGTCACCGGTGTCGCCCACTGGGGATCGGTGAAGCCGGCCCGAATGCCGCCGAGCAGGTCGAAGATCGCCGACGATCGACACCAGAGTCGTGTCCTTGAACAGGCCGATGAAGGAGTTGACGATGCCGGGGATCACCAGCTTCAGCGCCTGCGGCATAACGATGAGGCTCATCATCCGCGGGTAGTTCAGGCCGAGCGCCATGGCGCCCTCGAACTGTCCCTTCGGGATCGCCTGCAGGCCACCGCGAATGGTCTCGGCCATATAGGCGCCGGAGAAGATCGAGACACCGATCGAGAACGCGCGACCATCGCGTCCGAAGCGAGCGCTCGGCAGGAAGAGCGGCAGCATGTACGGTGGCGAAGAAGAGCACGGTGATCAGCGGTACGCCGCGGACCGATCTCGATGCAGTCCGACCGACAGGAAGCGGATGATCGGCATCTTGGAGCGGCGGCCGAGCGCCAGAGCGACGCCGATGGGCAGCGCGGCGACGATGCCGGTCGTGGCGACGACCAGCGTCACCAGCAGGCCGCCCCACTGGCGCGTCTCGACGATCGGCAGGGCCGGATAGGCGAAGATGCCGCTGCGGACCACGAGCAGCAGCACGACGCCGACGGCGAGCGCACCGAGCCCATACTGGAGGAACATCTGGTTCGGCGGGCCCTCGACCCGGCTCATCGCATAGGCGGCGAGAAGACCGATCGCGCCGAGAAGGCTGAGCCAGCCGATGTAGGACAGCCAGGGATTGATGATCGATCCGCCGTAGAGGAGGTTGAAGGCGAGGATCGGGAAGGCGCCGAAGAAGAGGATGGCGTTGAGCGCCTTGTGGGGTAGAGAGGGAATGAGCAGCGGCACCAGCAGGGCGAGCGCCACGAGGTAGGTGAGATTGACGCGCCAGCGCGCCTCGACCGGATAGAAGCCGTACATGAACTGGCCGAACTTCGCCCAGACGAAAGGCCCAGCAGGCGCCGACCGAGCGGCCGACCTTGTCGTCGAGGCAGGCGTCGCGGTCGGCTCCCGTCCACACTGCGCGGATGATGGTGAAGTCGACGAAAGTCCAGACCAGCTTGAAGGCGATGTAGGCGCCGAAGAGGGTCAGCAGCGTCTGCAGGGGGCTGGAGAAGAGGTTGGCCCGCATCCAGCCGACGGGGCCGACGAGGCTCGCCGGCGGCGGCAGGGGCTGCAGCAGTTCGGAGCGGGTGAAGGAGGTGGTCATGGCCTCGGCCCTCACCGCTCGACCAGCGCGATGCGCTGGTTGTACCAGTTCATGAAGCATGGAGGTGACGATCGAGATCGTCAGGTAGCAGCCCATCCACGATGGCGATGATCTCGATCGCCTGCCCCGTCTGGTTCAGCACCGTGCCGGCCGACGCGAGACCATGTCCGGGATAGCCGATGCCGACCGCGAGCGAGGAGTTCTTGGTCAAGGTTCAGGTATTGGCTGGTCAGTGGCGGGATGATCACCCGCAGCGCCTGGGGGATGACGACCAGGTCGCAGCGATTCGTCCCTCGGCGCAGGCCAAGCGAGCGCCGCCGCCTCCGTCTGTCCGTGGCTCACCGCCTGGATGCCGGCGCGCACGATCTCGCCGATGAAGGCGGCGGTGTAGGCCGACGAGCGCCATGGTCAGGGCCACGAACTCGGGAATGAGCGTCATGCCGCCCGACGAGGTTGAAGCGGCCCTGCTGGGCGTAGTCGAACGAGCACCGGCATGCCGCATCAGTAGATAGGCGACCACCGGCAGGCCGAGGATGCAGCGCCGATCATGCTCACGGACGACCGGAAACTGCTCGCCCGTCTCGGCCTGGCGCTTGCTGCGCCCAGGCGATCGGACCGCGACGATGCGGCGACGACACGCCGAGGATCAGGGCAATCCCGATGTATCCCGAGCCTGGCTCGAAGATGGGCTTCGGCGCATGTGATGCCGCGCTGGTTGGCGAAGAAAAGGCCGAAGAGCGAGATCGATATTGCGCGGTGTCGGCATCGCCGCCAGCACGGCAAGGTACCAGAACAGGATCTGGAACAGCAGCGGCAGGTTGCGGAATGATCTCGACATACACAGTAGGCGATCTTGGCGATCACCCAGTTGGGCGACAGGCGCGCCGACACCGACGATGAAGCCGAGGATCGTCGCCAGGACGATGCCGACGACGGCGACGAGCAGCGTGTTGAGCAGGCCCACGACGAAGGCGCGGCCATAGGACATTGCCTCGGCCCAGGGGATCAGAGTCTGGGAGATGCCGAAGCCCGCGGTCTGCTGAAGGAAGCCAAACCCGCCGGCGATGTTCTGGTTGCGCAGGTTGGTCACGGCGTTCGACACAGCCGTGAACACCACGAAGATGAGCAGCGCCAGCGCCAGTCCCTGGAAGATCAGGCTTCTCGTCTTGGGATCGTTGAAGAACGCCACCTTGGGCGCACTGGTCCCGCGAGCCGGCAACGTGCCGTCCGTCATTATCGCCATCCCCTGCTCTGGCCCGGTGAGTGCCCCCTCGATGGAGGGCCGTTGTCTTCACCGGAAGATCGTCCCGGATCGTGGACCCGGGACGACGATGATGTCTAGTCGGTTTCGCCGACTTTGTGGACCTGCTCAGCGAATGGGCGGCGCGTACTGCAGGCCGCCCTTGGTCCAGAGCGCGTTGAGGCCGCGCTGGATGCCGAGGCGGGTGGAGGGCCCGACGTTGCGATCGAAGGCCTCACCGTAGTTGCCGACGTGGCGTGACGATGCTGGACCACCCAGTCCTTGGTCAGAGCCGAGAGCCTCGCCGAAGTTGCCGGCTTCGACGCCGAGGACGCGGCTGGATCTCGGGATTGGTCGACTGCATCATCTCGTCGAGATTGGCCTTGGAGATGCCGAGCTCCTCGGCCGTCAGCATGGCGAAGTAGCGTCCACTTGACGATGTCGAACCACTGGTCGTCGCCGTGGCGCACCACCGGGCCGAGCGGCTCCTTCGAGATGATCTCCGGCAGGACCATGTGGTCGTCCGGCTTGGCGAGCTTCACGCGCTCGGCGTAGAGGCCCGAGGCGTCCGTGCGTGAAGACGTCGCAACGGCCGGCGTCATAGGCCTTGCACCGTCTCGTCGGCGGTAGCGAAGACGACCGGGTTCGTACTTCAGGTTGTTGGCGCGGAAGAAGTCGGCGACGTTCAGCTCGGTCGTGGTGCCGGTCTGCACGCAGACCGAGGCGCCGGACAGCTCGGCGGGCGCTCTTCACATTGAGCGACTTGCGGACCATGAAGCCCTGGCCGTCATAAATAGTTGATGCCGGCGAAGTTCAGCCCGAGCGAGGTGTCGCGCTGCAGCGTCCAGGTGGTGTTGCGCGACGAGGACGTCGATCTCGCCGGACTGGAGCGCGGTGAAGCGGTCCTTGGCCGACAGCGGCGAGAAGCTTGCACCTTCGTCGGGTCATTGAAGATCGCGGCGGCGAGCGCGCGGCAGAGGTCGACGTCGAGGCCGGTCCAGTTGCCGGCGCTGTCGGGCATGGAGAAGCCGGCGAGGCCCTGCGTGACACCGCACTGGACGAAGCCCTTGTTCTGGATGTTGCGCAGCGTGTTCGGCGCCTGCGCCAGCGCTGCCGTCGCCCCGAGGCCGAGTGCGGCTCCGAGCGCGAGGGTCGATACGATTCGTTTCATGGTGGCAGCCTTTCCCACTCGATTGCGGCTTGGTTTTTATGCGCGGGTGCCTGAACGGCGTCGTCGTCCCCGTCGGATATCCCGGAGACCCCGCATATTCGCATCACAGGCCATCTTCGAACGAGGGTCAAGGGCTTGACGGCGCGCTATCCCGCCGCGGAAATGCGGCGGGGCGTCGCGACCGCCGCCCTCAAATCCAACGGCTCTTCCCAGAATTCGAGGCAGGTATGGCTGGCCCTTCCGACAACAAGCGCCTTTCCGAGCGCACGCGCCTGGTGCTCGGCGGACGGCAGCCGGCGGAGCAGTTCGGCTTCGTCAACACGCCGATCTACCGTGGCTCGACGGTGCTCTACCCGACCTATGAGGAGCTGAAGGCGCGCCGCCAGAAGTATGTCTACGGCACCAAAGGCACCCCGACGACGCGCGCGCTCGAAGAGGCATGGACGGACATCTCGGGCGCTGCCGGCACGGTCGTCGTGCCATCGGGCCTCGCGGCCATCGCCATCGCGCTGCAATCCTGCCTGAAGGCCGGCGACCACATGCTGATCACCGATTCCGTCTACAGGCCGACGCGGCAGTATGCGGATGGGGTGCTCAAGCGCTTCGGCGTGGAGACGAGCTACTATGATCCGCTGATCGGGGCCGGCATCGCCGACCTGATGCGCCCCAACACCACGGTCGTCTTCACCGAGGCCCCGGGATCCCAGTCCTTCGAGATGCAGGACATTCCGGCGATCGCCGAGGTGGCCCACGCGAAGGGCGCCCTGGTCGTCATGGACAATACCTGGGCGACGCCTCTCTATTTCCCGCCGCACGAGCGCGGCGCCGACATCGCCATCGAGGCCGGCACGAAGTATCTCGGCGGCCACTCCGACCTGCTGATGGGCCTCGTCACGGCCAACGACAGGGCCTGGCCCGCGCTGAAAGAGACCTTCGACCTGACGGCCATCGGCGCCGGCCCCGAGGACTGCTTCCTGGCGCTCCGTGGCCTGCGCACCATGAAGCTGCGCCTCGACGAGGCCAGTCGCCAGGGCATGGCCATGGCGGACTGGCTGTCGCGCCGCCCGGAGGTGAAGACCCTGCTGCATCCGGCCTTCCCGTCGCATCCGGGCCACGCCATCTGGAAGCGTGACTTCAAGGGCGCATCCGGCCTGTTCTCTGTGATCCTGAACCCGGTGTCCGAGAAGGCTCTCGCGGCCTTCCTCGACGGCCTGCAGCTCTTCGGCATGGGTTACTCCTGGGGCGGCTACGAGAGCCTCGTGGTTCCCTTTGACTGCGCACCCTATCGGAGCGTCACGACCTGGAACCCCGGCGGCCCGGCGCTGCGCTTCCAGATCGGCCTCGAGGACGTCGCCGACCTGCAGGCGGATCTCGCGGCGGGCTTCGACCGGATGAAGGCAGCTGGCTGATCAGGGCCGCAGGCGCCGCGCGACCTGCGCGAGCGCCTGCCGCACCCGCGGCCACGGCATCGGGAACGGGCGCCGCTCCGGCCCGGGGGTGAAGACGAGACCCCGGCGCGCGAACCATTCGCGCGTCATGATGGTGAACCAGGCTCCCCACAGCGAGCCGGCGACGATGTCGGTGAAGTAGTGCGCATCGACCGCCACCCGGCTTGACGCGACAACCACGGCTGCGGCGATGAGGGGCGTCCGCCAGCGCGGGAACAGCGCGGCGAAGGACAGGGCGATGGCGAAGGCCGTCTGCGAATGGCCCGAGGGGAAGCTCGCATAGGACGCCTGCCAGGTCGGAAACTGGAAGTGCAGCGAGCCAAACTCCTCGAAGTAGCGCGGCCGGCCGCGGGCGATGATCCGCTTCACCGTCGTCACGATGAGGCCCGATCCACCGACGGCGATGAACACGAAGGCAAGGCGCGCGGCGAGCGCGAGCATCACCCTGTCGGCAAGACTGCGCACCGGCGGCACGACGGCGAGGATGACGAGGATGAGAACCCCGCTGGGGATCAGCACCCAGCCTGACTTGCCAACATCCGTGACGATCTCCCAGAACACCGCCCAGCGACCTGTCACCGATCCGCGCAGCCCCTGGAGCACCGGATCGACATAGGCCATGCCGGCGAGCACGAGGGCGAGCCCGATCAGGGCGACGCTGAACCTTTCGGCCCAGCTGTCGAAGAGACGGAAGCTTGGAGACGCGATGGGGCGAACCGGCCGGCACAGCCGCGCGACGGCTGCCGTGAATGTGCGCGCGAAGGACTCGAATCGCCCCGGTGCACGCGAGGCGGCATCGGAGGTCAGGGAGGGATCCGCGGGTCGTGTCATGGGGTCCGTCTAGGCCATTCCGGCCAGCCGTTCCAGTCGGCGACGCGGCCCAGCGGCCAAAAGAGGCGTGACCTCGTGTCGCCGAACCGCTAGACAGCCGCCTTCCCTCGACGCAGCGACAGACAGATGCTCGGCTATATCTCCCTCCTCGGCTTCGTCGCCACCATCCCGGCGGCCAACTGGCTCATCGGCAATCTCGGCACCACCTGCGTGCCCGGTGGTCCCTGCCTCATTCCCGTCGGCTTCGGGCTGATGGCTCCGAGCGGCGTCCTGATGATCGGCCTCGCCCTGGTGTTGCGCGACATGGTGCAGCGGCAGCTCGGCCTTGCCTGGGCAGTCGGCGGCATCGCGGTGGGTGCCGGCCTGTCGTGGTTCGTCGCGCCCCCTGCCCTTGCGCTGGCCTCGGCGGCCGCCTTCCTCTTCTCCGAGCTTGCCGATACCGCCGTCTACACGCCGCTGGCGCGCCGCCGCCTCATTCCGGCGGTTCTCGCCTCCAGCCTTGTCGGCACGGTCATCGACAGCACGTTGTTCCTCTGGCTCGCCTTCGGCTCAGTCTCTCTGTTGCCCGGCATGGTCCTCGGCAAGGTGTGGATGGTCACGCTGGCGACCGCCGTGCTCTGGCTGCTGCGCCGCCGCGATGCGTCCCTCGCCGGGCAGGCCTGACCCCTCTTCCGCGCGCCGCGCGCCTCTCTCGCTTGACCCTATTGACGCCAGCTGCGGCCGCCGGGTCGGATAGGCATCGTGACAATGCGAGCGAGGACCTCTCCATGGCTGGCCTTTTCGATCTTTCCGGCCGCGTGGCCATCGTCACCGGCGGCAATGGCGGCATAGGGCTCGGCATGGCGGAAGCCCTGGCGGGAGCCGGTTGCACCGTCGCGATCTGGGGCCGCAACGGCGCCAAGAACGAGGCAGCCCTGGCTCGCCTGAAGGCGCTCGGAGTTGCAGCATCGGCCCATCATTGCGACGTCGCCGACCGGTCTTCCGTTGACGCGGCCTTCGCCGCGACGCTCGGGGAGCATGGTCGGGTGGATGGCGTCTTCGCCAATGCCGGCGTCACCGGGCAGACCAAGGGTCCCTTCATCGACCGCGACATGGACGACTGGCGCCGGGTGATGGCCGCCAATGTCGAGGGTGTCGCGCATTGCTTCCAGGTCGCCGCCCGCCATATGGTCGAGCGCGCCAAGGCGGGCGACCCCTTCGGCAGGCTGGTGGCGACCTCGAGCGTCGCCTCCATCGAGGGTGCGGCCTACAACGAGCACTACGGCGCCTCGAAGGGCGCGGTGAACTCGTTCGTCCGGGCCATCGCCGTGGAACTCGCCCGCCACGGGATCACCGCCAATACCGTCCTTCCCGGCTGGATCGAGACCGACATGACGGCAAGGGCCCTCGGCGACGAGAAGTTCGTCAAGGCGGTTTCACCGCGCATTCCGGTCCGCCGTTTCGGGACCCCGGCCGATTTCGGCGGCATCGCCGTCTACCTGATGAGCCCCGCCTCCAGTTACCAGACAGGCCAGACCCTGGTGATCGACGGCGGATACAGCATCTTCTGACGATGGCGCCGCCGGCTGACCGCCCCGGGTCCGCAGGCCACCGGTCAACCGGACTTGCCGCCCGGCCACAAGTCGCAGCACACTGCGCCGGAACGCTGCGGGATGGATTTGGCCATGCAACTCACCACGCGCTTCAGGCCCCGGATCGCCGGTTGGATCGGGATCGCCATCGTCCTCGTCCTGCCGCCGGCGATCGGCGCCGCCTATGTCGGCGCGCTCAACGCGACGAGCTTCGACGACCGCAACCTCCTGTGGCAGGTCACCATCGGGCTCAGCCTGCTGATCCCAGTCGGCCCCCTGCTGATCCTGTTCGGGGAGAGCTGGTGACCCGGCCCGACCCGGAAGCCCTGGCGCGCGTCGACAAGATCATCTCCGAGCTGGAGTTCGCCAACCAGCAGTCGGGCGAACTGGATCGCAGCCTGACGCCCGTCAGGGAGGTCGCGGATCACATGCGTCGACGCATTGAGGAAGCCGCCAAGGCGCCACCGCCTCCGCCACAGCCTCAATGGCGTCGCTAGTTCAGCGGGCGTTGAAGGATTCGTCGAGGCGCTTGCGGCACTCGAGCAATTCGTAGAGCGCGGCCTGAAGGCGGCGGACGTCATCGATGGCCAGCCCCCGGACGGGAGGCGCGGGGGGCGCCATCTGGACAGGGGCCTGGGGCCGTGCCGAAGGCATTGTATAGGCGGGCGCGGGTGCCGGTGCCGTGGCTGCGGCAGGAGGCGGCGACTGTCTCGGTACGACCGGCATCTGCGGCTCGACCCGATGCGCAACGCCGCCGGCGGCTGAA
Organism: Phreatobacter sp.; assembly: GCA_965284145.1. Classification (GTDB taxonomy): domain Bacteria; phylum Pseudomonadota; class Alphaproteobacteria; order Rhizobiales; family Phreatobacteraceae; genus Phreatobacter. The sequence goes on along the minus strand of CBDIRH010000002.1, from coordinate 646,326 downwards.
CCTGCCGAGGGCCCTCCGAATGTCTGGACGGGCGGAAGATCGAGAGGTCCCTCGTCGTCCATCTCGTCAAAGACTTCATCGTCATCGGCGGGAAGCGCGGCTGCGGGGGCCTGCGCCTGAGGCGGAGCCTGGCGGACCGCGAGGACGGCAGCCTCGCCACCCTCATGGGCCAAAGGCGGCGCGCGGTCGAGCGGATCGATGATCTCCGGCCCCTTGGGCTTCTGCAGCGCGGCAGCGCCCTCCCCGCGTCCGAGTGCACGGATAGCCTTGACGCCGCTTTCCTTGATGATCCGCTGCACGCCGCGGATCGTGTAGCCTTCGCCGTAGAGCAGGTGGCGGATTCCCTTGAGGAGATCGATATCCTCAGGCCGGTAGTAGCGGCGACCGCCGCCACGCTTCAGCGGCCGGATCTGCCCGAAGCGCGTCTCCCAGAAGCGGAGGACGTGCTGCGGCAGGTCGAGGTCTTCGGCTACCTCGCTGATCGTGCGGTATGCGTCGGGGGCCTTGTCCACCAATCGATCCGGTTCGTGTGAGGGAGCCCGCGGGCCTGTGCCATCGGGCCGCGCGACGGTGGCGGATCTGTGGCCGACCCGCAATGACGACTAACCCAACGTCAGGGGCGAACCATCCGTGCCGGTCAGTCCTTCAGGCCCTCGTGGCTCTCGCCGTTGATCTTGGCCTTGAGAATGTTGGACGGCTTGAAGACCATCACCCGCCGCGGAGCGATGGGCACTTCCTGGCCCGTCTTGGGGTTGCGGCCGATGCGCTCGCCCTTGGAGCGGACAATGAACGACCCGAAGGACGACAGCTTCACCGTCTCACCATCGGCGAGACAGTCGGTCATCTCCTTCAGGACCAGTTCGACGAGCTGGGCGGACTCGGTCCGCGACAGGCCCACCTTCTGATAGACGGCTTCGCAAAGATCAGCGCGCGTGACGGTCTTGCCCGCCATGTCGACCCCCAAACACATCCCCTGGATACGGCGGCCTTGTTCCGGACCGTATCCCGAAAACCGCTCTTATCACTCTGATTTTGCTATCACTATGGGCTGGCCGCGCATCGGTCAACCCATTCGGGGACGATCTTCGCCGATCACCAGCGGATCAGCGCCGAACCCCAGGTGAATCCGCCGCCCATCGCCTCGAGCATGACGAGATTGCCCTCGCGGATGCGTCCGTCGCGCACGGCGGCGTCCAGCGCCAGCGGGATGGAGGCCGCGGATGTGTTGCCGTGACGATCAACCGTGATGACCACCTTCTCGGGGGCAATCTTCAGCTTCTCGGCCGAGGCGTCGATGATCCGCTTGTTCGCCTGGTGCGGCACGAACCAGTCCAGATCCTCTGAGGTCGTCCCGGTGGCGGCATAGGCGTCGTTCATGACATCGGTGATCATGCCGACGGCGTGCTTGAAGACCTCACGGCCTTCCATGCGCAGATGGCCGACAGTCTGTGTCAGCGACGGGCCGCCATCGACATAGAGCTTCGTGGTGTGGCGTCCGTCGGAACGCAGGTGCGTCGTCAGGACGCCACGACCGTGGATCCCCTCGGGCTGCTCCTGGGCTTCGAGGACCACGGCTCCGGCTCCGTCGCCGAAGAGCACGCAGGTCGTGCGGTCGGTCCAGTCCAGGATGCGCGAGAAGGTCTCGGCACCGATCACCAGCGCCCGCTTGTGGCTGCCGGACCTCAGGAACTTGTCGGCCGTCGAGAGGGCGAAGATGAAGCCCGAGCAGACCGCCTGAAGATCGAAGGCGCAGCCGTGGCGAATGCCGAGCCGGTCCTGGATGGCCGTGGCGCTCGCCGGGAAGGTGCGGTCGGGTGTCGATGTCGCTAGAACGATGAGGTCGATGTCCTGGGCATCGAGACCCGCCGAAGCGAGGGCAGCCTTCGCCGCGTTCAGGCCAAGGTCCGAGGTGGTCTCACCATCGGCGGCGATGTGCCGCTCGCGAATCCCCGAACGCTGCACGATCCACTCGTCGGAGGTGTCGACCAGGGTCGAGAGCTCGGCATTTGTCATGACGCGCGCGGGCAGATAGCTGCCCACGCCGCGCACCACGGATCGAAGGGTCACGATGCGGCCTCTAGGGGAGCGACAGGGGGGACCGGTCGCGATGCATGGTAGGCGTCGAGCATGGAGCGGATCTTCGACTGGAGGTCGTAGCGCGCCATGTCGTAGGCGAGGTCGATGGCGCTGGCGAAGCCGAGCGGATCGGTTCCGCCGTGGCTCTTGATGACGACGCCGTTGAGGCCGAGGAAGACGGCTCCGTTGCTCTTGCGCGGATCCATCTTCTCACGAAGGGTGGAGAAGGCGTTGCGGGCGAGAAGATAGCCGAGCTTGGCGCGCCAGGTGCGGGACATGGCCGAGCGCAGGTACTCGCCGATCTGCTTGGCCGTTCCCTCGCCCGTCTTCAGCGCGATATTGCCGGTGAAGCCCTCGGTCACCACCACGTCGGTGATGCCCTTGCCGATGTCGTCGCCCTCGACAAAGCCACGGTAGTCCAGCGAGGCGAGGTCCGCATCGCGCAGGATCTGCCCGGCCTCGCGGATGAATTCGAGACCCTTGACCTCTTCGACGCCGATGTTGAGCAGGCCGACCGTCGGGCGCTCGAGATCGAACACGACGCGGGCCATGGCCGCGCCCATCACCGCCATGTCGACGAGGGCATTGGCATCGGCGCCGATGGAGGCGCCCATGTCGAGCACGATGGATTCGCCGCGCAGCGTCGGCCAGAGCGCCGCCAGCGCAGGGCGCCCGACGCCCTCCATGGTCTTCAGGTTGAAGGCGGCCATCGCCATCAGCGCGCCGGTGTTGCCGGCCGAGACGGCGGCCGCGGCACGGCCGAACTTCACCTCGTCCATGGCCTTCCACATGGAGGAGACGCGGCGGCCGTAGCGGAGCGCCTTGGATGGCTTGTCGTCCATGCGGATGGCGACATCGGCGTGAATGACCTGCGAATGGGCCCTCACCCGCGGGTTGGCGGCCAACAGCGGCGTGATCTGCCGCTCGTCGCCGACCAGGACGAACTCGATGTCGCCGTGCCGCGAGAGTGCGATCTCTGCGCCCGGAACGACGACGGAGGGACCGAAATCGCCCCCCATCACATCGAGGGCCAGCCTGACCTTCTCGGACATGCACCTATCCGTAAGAGCGGCACCGGGGGCCTCGAACCAGAGCAGGCTCTTCGGCGGACGGCGCAGGGAGCGGGGACAATAGCGTCTGGCACCGCCTGCACAAGGGGCAGGCACGCAGCCACGATTGCGCCGCCTGTTTAGGTCTCGCGCTTCAGTTTGGAAAGCCCTGCGAACGGCGACGCCGCCGCGCCGTCCGACGGAGCCTCGAACGCGACGCCGGGCTTGCGCGGATAGGGATCGACCCCCAGCGCGAGGAACTCCACGGCGATGGCCGCTAGATCGATCGCGCCACCGACGAGCGGATCGTCAGCCGCCACGGAGGCGTCGATGGACAGGCCATCCTCCTCGTCATGCACGAGGTGAGGCTTCAACTTGTCCTCGGGACGGAAGGTCGCCTCGACCTCCTCGTCGATGACATTGGTGACCGGCTCGAGCGTCACCACGCAGGTCTGCGCCACCTCGGCGCGGACGCGTCCGGCCACGGCCAGGCCGTCGCCGCGATAGGGCTTCACGTGGACATCGACGTCGAGAGACGTCATCGCCACGACACCCACCGCGGCCGCGAAGGCGGCGAGGTCTCTTTCGGCAAGGTCGCGGCGGCGCACATGCAGACCCGAGGGCGGAACGTCCGCAAGGCGCACCGGCCAGCGCGGCAACGTGGTGGAGGCCCCCCCTCCGCGCCCTTCACGTGTCATGGCCTGACTCCTTTCGGCACGGTCGGAAACGGCAGCGCCCCCGCGAGGAACGATTCGTATGGGCTGGCGGCGAAGGCGGCAGCAGCCTGCCGGACATAGGCCGCGAGCACACGCGCATCGCCGTTGGGATCGGAGAGGATGTTGCGGGCCAGCGCTTCCCGCAGCGCATTCTCGTCGTCGGAGGCGAGACCCTCGTCATAGGCCTGTACGCGCCCGTAGAAGGCCTCGCCCATCTCGCGGATTTTCCGGGGCACCTTGGTGTCGGCAACGCCGAGTTCGCGCAGACCGCGATCGAAATCGAGGAAAAGGAGATCGAAGAGGGCCTGGCCCAGTTCGCGCCGCTCCTCGCTCTCTTCCTTCAGCCGGTGAAGCACCAGGAAGGCGTGCAGGACCACCATCTCGAAACGGCCCTGCACCGTGTCGGGCACGCCGTGATCGATGTAGAAAAGCGGATTGCGCGCCTGCGCCACGATGGCGCCGTAAAGGGTGCCAATGGTCTCGTCGCTCTTCTTCCGCCGAAAAAGGCCCAGAATCATCGGGCTCCCCGCGTTCGGGTTGAAATGGTTGCGGACGGGAGTTAAGTCAACGCGCCGTCGCGTTCAAGCGACAGGCGCCCGCCCTCGCCGGCGGCATCGGGATTTGAGAAGGTCGGCCACGAATGATCCGCGTCATGTCACGTCCCGCCAAGGCAGCGATGGTCGCAGGCTTTGCGACGCTTCTGGCGGCCTGTTCGCAAGGACCGTCGGTGTCTTCGCTCACGCCGAGCCTGCCCTCCCCCACCCAGTTCCGCCTCGGCGAGACTTTCAATCGGGGGTACGTGATCTCCGAGGAAGCCCTCGCCCAGGTCAAGGAAGGCAACAGCCAGGACCAGGTGATGATCGCGCTCGGCACGCCGACGACGATCTCGACCATCAACGGCGACGTCTTCTACTACATCTCCGAGAAGCAGACGCGCACCTTCACCTTCCAGCAGCCGCGGACGGTCGAGCGCAACGTCATGGCCATCTACTTCAATTCCCAGCGCAAGGTCGAGCGGGTGGCGAACTACGCCCTGCAGGACGGCAAGGTCTTCGACTTCATCTCGCGGCAGACGGTGAGCGGTGGCGAAGAGGCCAACCTGCTGCGCCAGCTCATCCAGGGCCCGCGCACCTGACACCGGCCGCGACGGACCGGACCAGAAGCCCCGCTGCGGCGGGGCTTTTTTGTTGTCCGGACGCCTAACGAAAAAGCCCCGCGGGATCGCTCCCGCGGGGCCTTTGATTGCGGCGCGTGGCCAGATCAGTGGGCGAGGATCGCCAGCAGCAGCAGCGCCACGATGTTGGTGATCTTGATGGCCGGGTTCACGGCGGGACCCGCCGTGTCCTTGTAGGGGTCGCCGACGGTGTCGCCGGTGACGGAGGCCTTGTGGGCGTCGGAGCCCTTCAGGTGCGTGACGCCGTCCTTGTCGACGAAGCCGTCCTCGAAGCTACTTCTTGGCGTTGTCCCAGGCACCGCCGCCCGAGGTCATCGAGATGGCGACGAAGAGGCCGGTGACGATCACGCCGAGCAGCGATGGCGCCGAGCGCCGCGAAGGCCGACGGCCTTGGAGCCGGAGATCAGCAGCACGACGAAATAGGCACGAGCGGCGCCAGCACCGGCAGCAGCGACGGGATGATCATCTCCTTGATCGCCGCCTTGGTCAGCATGTCGACGGCGCGGCGCATAGTCCGGCTTGTCGGTGCCCGGCCATGATGCCCGGCTTCTCCTTGAACTGCGCGACGGACCTCCTCGACGACCGAGCCGCGCGGCGCGGCCGACGGCCGTCATGGCGATGCCGCCGAACAGGTAGGGGATGAGGCCGCCGAAAATCAGGCCGGCGACGACATAGGGGTTGGACAGGTCGAAGGTGATCGCGCCATGCCCTTGAAGTAGCCATAGCGTTGAGCCGCCTTGTTGGCCTCGGCGATGAAGTAGTTGAGGTCGTAGGTGTAGGCGGCGAACAGCACCAGCGCGCCGAGGCCGGCCGAACCGATGGCGTAGCCCTTGGTGACCGCCTTGGTGGTGTTGCCGACGGCGTCGAGCGCGTCGGTCGAGCTGGCGCACTTCCTTGGGCAGGCCAGCCATTTCGGCGATGCCGCCGGCATTGTCGGTGACCGGGCCGAAGGCGTCGAGCGCGACGATCATGCCGGCGAGGCCGAGCATGGTGGTCACCGCGATCGCCGTGCCGAACAGGCCGGCGAGCTGGTAGGTGGAGATGATGCCGCCGACGATGACGATGGCCGGCAGCGCCGTCGATTCCAGCGAGACCGCGAGGCCCTGGATCACGTTGGTGCCGTGGCCGGTGACGGAGGCCTGGGCGATCGAGTCGACCGGGCGCTTGCCGGTGCCGGTGTAGTACTCGGTGATCCAGACGATGAGGCCGGTGACGACGAGGCCGACCAGGCCGCAGACGAACAGGGTCGATGCCGGTGATGACCTTGCCGCCGCACGGTGCCGATGGCGCCCCAGCCGCGTGACGAACTGCGTCGCCAGCGCAAGGCCGCCGATCGACAGGACGCCGGTGACGATCAGGCCCTTGTAGAGCGCGCCCATGATCGAGCCGTTGGCGCCGAGCTTCACGAAGAAGGTGCCGACGATCGAGGTGACGATGCAGACCGCGCAGATGGCGAGCGGGTAGACCATCAGCGCCGACCGGAGCGCCGGCGTGCCGGCGAAGAAGATGGCGGCGAGCACCATCGTGGCGACGACCGTCACCGCATAGGTCTCGAACAGGTCGGCGGCCATGCCGGCGCAGTCGCCGACGTTGTCGCCGACGTTGTCGGCGATGGTCGCCGGGTTGCGCGGATCATCTTCCGGGATGCCGGCCTCGACCTTGCCGACGAGGTCGCCGCCGACGTCGGCACCCTTGGTGAAGATGCCGCCGCCGAGACGGGCGAAGATCGAGATCAGCGAGGCGCCGAAGCCGAGCGACGACGAGCGCGTCGATGACGGTGCGGCTCGTTCGGCGCAAGGCCGCCCGGACCGGTCAGGACCCAGAAGTAGACCGCGACGCCGAGCAGCGCGAGGCCGGCGACCAGCATGCCGGTGACGGCGCCCGCCTTGAAGGCGATGTCGAGACCGGCGGCCAGGCTACTTGGAGGCGGCCTGCGCCGTGCGCACGTTGGCGCGCACCGAGACGTTCATGCCGATGAAGCCGGCCGCGCCGGACAGGACGGCACCGATCAGGAAGCCGATGGCGGCGGTGGTGCCGAGCAGCCAGCCGAGGCCAGCACGAGGACGACGACGCCGACGATGGCGATGGTGATGTACTGGCGCGTCAGATAGGCGGCGGCGCCCTCCGCGACTGCCCGCGGCGATCTCCTGCATGCGGGCCGTGCCCGCATCGGCGGCCAGCAGCGACTTGGTCGCCCAAGCTCCATAGACCACGGACAGAAGTCCGCAGCCGATGATGACCCATAGCGCTGTATTCATGGACACGTTCCTCTTGCCCGTCGGCCCGCGGGGGCCGGCGCCCGGCTCATGACCGGTTCTTGTTGCCTTGCTCGGAGCGGCTGGAGCGGACGAAGGACCATCCAGCCACGAGTCGGACGCTTTTCTGCCAAAGTCCCGGCTGTGAAGCAACGGATGGGAGGCCTGCGAGCCTCGGTCTTTTGTCGGTTATGCAGGTTTTTCCAGCCGTTCCAGGCTGGAATGCCGTCAAGCGGCCACGCGACGGACCCGCGATCCCATGACGAGCGCCACGAAAGCGATGGCGACGATCGGGAACACCACCCAGTTCACCATGTCCCAGCCATAGGTCGTGACGATCTGCCCCGAGGAGAAGGAGCCGATGGCCATGACGCCGAAGACGCAGAAGTCATTGACCGACTGGACGCGCGTGCGCTCCTCGGGACGGGCCGTGTCGGCCACCATCGCGCTGGCGCCGATGTAGCCGAAATTCCAGCCGAGCCCGAGAAGGATCAGCGCGACGTAGAAGTGGGGCACGGTGATGCCAAGGAGCGCGACGACAGCCGATACGGCGGTGAGCACCAGGCCGAGGGCGACGATACGCGGCGCCCCGTAACGCGTGATCAGGCTGCCGGTGAAGAAGCTCGGCGCGTACATCGCGATGACGTGCCACTGGATCCCATAGGCGGCGTCGTCGATGGAATGATTGCAGCCGATCATCGCCAGCGGGGCGGCGGTCATCACGAAATTCATCAGCATGTAGGTCGCCGCACCGCAGATGACCGCGGTGACGAAGGCGCGGTCACGGAAATAGGCGGAGGTCGGGCGGCGGATGGTTCCCGCGGCCGGAGGCTTCGGCCTGGGGATGTCGATGAAAGAGATGATGATGCCCGCAACCAGGGCCACCACAGCCTGGCCGATATAGGTGCCGGCGAAGAGGATCGGCGGAAGGGCCTCCTTGGTCCAGACGACGAGTTGCGGTCCGACGACGCCGGCGATGACGCCGCCGGTCATGACCCAGGAGATCGCCTTGGGGCGGAAGGCGTCTGTGGCTGTGTCGGCCGCCGCGAAGCGGTAACTCTGCGCGGCCGAAGCGTAGAAGCCGGCGGAAAAGGTCGCGAGGCAGAAGATCGGGAAGCTGGCGTAGGTGACGCCGAGATAGCCGAAGAGCCCGGTCAGCATGCCGGCGCCCGTGGCGATCTGATAGGCGGTGCGCCGGCCGTATCGGCGCACCAGCATGCCGACGGGCAGCGAGGCAGCGGCGAGGCCCACCACGAAGATCGAGATCGGCAAGGTGGCCAGCGAACGCACTGGCGCAAGCTGCGCACCGACGATGGCGCCGGTGGCGAACATGACCGTTGTGTTGGCGCCCGCCAGGGCGGTCGCCAGCGCCAGAATGAAAGCGTTCCGCTTGGCGAGACGGTCACCGCTGGAGAGGGTGTGCTGGGTGGTGCTGGTCATTGGCGGCGCAATCACGTCGACCGGAGAATGGCTCTACCGCCCGGGACCCGAGGGGGAGAACATGACGATTCCCGATCCGGCCGCCGGGAGAACGGGCGCCTCCATTACTCGCATTTGCTCATATTCGCCACCGGCGATATGCCGTGAGGCCTGCGTCGGGCTCATGCGGTCCATGCGAGGCATTGGCGTGGTCTTGGCAGACGAGCCCTGCGCGCCAAGTGCTTGCGGCATGCCTTCCCGTCGTCTCCCCTGACTTCTCCTTCGGTCCCGAGATCCCCATGAGCCAGCTCTTTTCACCCTTCGCAATCGGCCCCGTAGACCTGCCGAACCGGATCGTCGTTGCGCCGATGTGCCAGTACTCGGCCGACGACGGCTGCATGAACGACTGGCACCTGCAGCACCTCATGAACCTCGCCATGTCGGGCGCCGGACTGGTGGTGGTGGAGGCGACGGCAGTGGAACGCCTGGGGCGGATCACGCACGGCTGCGTCGGTCTCTACAGCGACATCAACGAGCGGGCATTGAAGCGCGTGCTGGACGCGGCCCGCGCCGTCGCCCTGCCCGGTACGAAGTTCGGCATCCAGATTGGCCACGCTGGCCGCAAGGCCTCTTCCGAACGCCCGTGGGAGGGCGGCGGACCGCTCAAGGACAATGCCGACCCCTGGCAGACCGTCGCGGCCTCGGCAATTCCCTTCGACGACGGCTGGCACATGCCGCGCGAGATGACGGGCCAGGACAAGGTGCGCATCGCCGCCGCTTTCGTGCAGGCGGCCGAACGGGCCGTCCGCATCGGCTTCGACGCCGTCGAACTCCACATGGCGCACGGCTACCTGCTGCACAATGTGATGAGCCCGATCTCCAACACCCGCACCGACGGCTTCGGCGGCAAACGCGAGAACCGCTTTGCCTGGCCGTTGTCGATCGCCTCAGCCGTCAAGGCGGCCCTGCCCTCTTCGGTTGCTCTCGGCGCACGCATCACCGGCCAGGACTGGACGGACGACGGCCTGCAGATCGCCGACGCCGTCGCGCTGGCGAGCGAGTTGAAGGCCGTCGGCCTCGATTTCGTCTGCGTCTCGTCGGGCGGCGTCACGCCGCGCGTTCGTGTCCAGGTAAAGCCGGGCTATCAGGTACCCTTCGCCGAGGCGGTGAAGGCGGGATCGGGCATCGCCACGCGCGCGGTCGGGCTCATCAACACGGCGCGGCAGGCCGAGGAAGTCATCGCGTCCGGAGCCGCCGACATGGTCGCCATCGGCCGCGGCCTCCTCGACAATCCGCGCTGGGGCTGGCACGCGGCCGAGGAACTCGGTGTCGAACTCACCTATCCGCCGCAATATGCGCGTGTCACCAAGAAGGTCTGGCCGGGAGCCGGGTTGGCGCGCCCGCGCTAGCATCGGCCGCCGCTCCGTTCATCCACACCGATCTCTTTGCTTCCTCCGCACATGCGCCTATAAGGGCGCGCCCGGACGGCCAGATGCCGTGCGGCTTCTTCGCGATTCCCGGCCGCCCGGCCTCCATCGCGAGGTGGACCCATCCAGCGGATCCAAGAACCCCGGCGCATGAGCACCGTCCTCATCCTCAACGGCCCCAACCTCAATCTTCTCGGCACGCGCGAGCCGGCGGTCTACGGATCGACGACGCTCGCGGATGTCGAGGCGATGTGCCGTGACGAGGCGGTCAAGCACGGCATGACGTCGGACTTTCGCCAGTCGAACCACGAGGGCGTCCTCGTCGACTGGATCCACGAGGCGGGCCGCGCTTTTGCCGCCGGCTCGCTGAAGGGCGTCGTGTTCAACGCCGGCGCCTATACCCACACCTCGCTGGCCCTTGCCGACGCCGTCCGCGGCACCGGCGTGCCGATGATCGAGGTGCACATCACCAATGTGCACGCCCGCGAGGCGTTCCGGCATCATTCCTTCCTGTCACCCGTCGCGCGCGGCATCATCGTGGGGCTCGGCCCCATGCGGATATTCGCTCGCCATTGCCGCCGTTGCGGCGCTTCCGGCCAGGGCGTGAGCGGCCTCCGCCACGCCAAGCCCCACGAGGCCCCCATGAACAAAGCCAAATCTGCCATCGATACGGCGATGATCCGCGAACTGGCGCAGGTCCTGGCCGATACCGATCTCACCGAGATCGAGATCGAGCTGGAGGCCCTGAAGATCCGCGTCGCGCGCCAGGTGACCGTCCATGCGACGGTGGCGGCCCCGGTCGCCCACGCCCCGGCCGCTGTCCAGGCTCCGGCTCCGGCCGTCGCGGCTGCGCCCGCCGCTGCAGTCGGCGGCGCCTCGGACGACCCGCGCAAGCACCCCGGCGTCGTCCCCTCGCCGATGGTCGGAACCGCCTATCGCCGCGCCTCGCCGGATGCCAAGCCCCTTGTCGAGGTCGGCCAGAGCGTCAAGGAAGGCGAGCGCCTCTGCCTCATCGAGGCGATGAAGACCTTCAACGATATCGTCGCGCCGCGCTCCGGCACGGTGACGCGCATCCTCTTCGAGGACGGCCGGCCGGTGGAATACGGCGAGCCCCTGATGATCATCGAGTGAGCGCAGCGCCATGTTCAACAAGGTGCTGATCGCCAACCGCGGTGAGATCGCGCTCCGGGTGCTGCGCGCCTGCAAGGAGCTCGACATCGCCACGGTCGCCGTCCATTCGACGGCGGATTCCGATTCCATGCATGTGAAGCTCGCGGACGAGAGCGTCTGCATCGGGCCGCCCTCGGCCCGCGAGAGCTACCTCAACGTGCCGCAGTTGCTCGCGGCCTGCGAGATCACCGGCGCGGACGCCGTGCACCCCGGTTACGGCTTCCTCTCCGAGAACGCCCGCTTCGCCGAAATCCTCGAGAGCCACGGCATCACCTTCATCGGCCCCAAGGCGGAACATATCCGCATCATGGGCGACAAGATCGAGGCCAAGCGGACCGCCAAGCGGCTCGGCATTCCGACCGTTCCCGGCTCCGAGGGCGGCATTTCCGATGACGAGGAGGCCCGCGCGGTCGCCCGCGACATCGGCTTCCCCGTCATCATCAAGGCGGCTGCCGGCGGCGGTGGCCGCGGCATGAAGGTCGCGCGTTCGGCCGACGAACTCGAGGTCGCGCTGCAGACGGCGAAGACCGAGGCCAAGGCCGCCTTCGGCGACGACGCCGTCTACATCGAGAAGTATCTCGGCAAGCCGCGCCATATCGAGATCCAGATCCTCGGCGATGGCCAGGGCAATGCCATTCACCTCGGCGAGCGCGACTGCTCGCTGCAGCGCCGTCACCAGAAGGTCTGGGAGGAAGGCCCCTCCCCGGTCATCACGCCCGAGCAGCGCGCCGAGATCGGCGGCGTCTGCGCCCGCGCCATGGCCGACATGGGCTATACCGGCGCCGGCACCATCGAGTTCCTCTACGAGGACGGCCAGTTCTTCTTCATCGAGATGAACACCCGTATCCAGGTCGAGCATCCGGTCACCGAGATGATCACCGGCGTCGACCTCGTCAACGAGCAGATTCGGATCGCCTCGGGCCAGAAGCTCTCGCTGAAGCAGTCGGACATCGTCGTCGAGGGCCACGCCATCGAGTGCCGCGTCAACGCGGAGAACCCGGCGACCTTCCGTCCCTCGCCCGGCAAGCTCAACCTGTTCCACCCGCCGGGTGGCATCGGCGTGCGCGTCGACAGCCATGCCTACCAAGGCTACACGATCCCGCCGAACTACGACTCGCTGGTCGGCAAACTCATCGTCCACGGGCGCACCCGCACCGAGTGCCTGGCACGCCTGCGCCGTGCGCTCGACGAGTTCGTGGTCGACGGCATCGAGACGACCCTGCCGCTGTTCCGCACGCTGGTACGCAACCCCTCGATCATCGCCGGGGAGTACGACATCCACTGGCTCGAGAAGTTCCTCGCCGGCGAGGCCGCGAAGAACGGCTGAGCGATCAGCGGCCCCACAGCCCCTTGAGCACCAGCGGCACCTCGCCATAGGCGCCGACGAGGGCGTGTGGCCGCGAGCGCAGCAGCGCGGCAGGTGCATGGTAGCCCCAGGACACGCCGATCGCTGCGACCCCGGCGGCATGGGCCATGTCGATGTCGTAGGTGGTGTCGCCGATCATGACGGTATCGTCGGGCACCGCGCCGACCTCGGCCATGGCCTGCAGGATCATGCCCGGATGTGGCTTGGACGGCGCGTCATCCGCCGTCTGGATGGTCGCGAACCGCTCCAGAAGGCCGTGATGGGCCATGACGATGCGGACACCGCGCTGCGACTTGCCGGTGGCGATGCCGAGCGCGACATCCTCGCCGGCCAGCCATTCCACCACCTCTCGCGCACCCTCATAGAGCGGCTCGGCGTTGTCCGGCTTCAGGCGCTGGGCGTGGAAGGCGCTCTTGTAGGCCTCGATCAGCACCGGGATGTCACTGTCGTCGGGTGATGTCAGTGTGGCGAAGGCCTCGCGCAGCGACAGCCCGACGATGGAGAGGGTCGCCTCCCGCGACGGCGCGGGCCGGCCGAGGGACGCGAAGGCCTCGTTCATGCAGGCGACGATGAGATGCTGGCTGTCGACGAGCGTGCCGTCGCAGTCGAAGATGACGAGCTTCACGAGAAAGGCGCTCCGCGGGACCGGAGCGCCTTGTCGGTCAGACCGGGCCGGAGATCAACCGCCGAAACGGCAGGACCGAACCGCCATGCGGAACTCCGGCGTGCGCGGGATGTAGCCACGGGCGCGGGCGGCGTCGCGGCACTGGACGATGCGGGCGAGATCGGGACGGCGGGCCTGGAGGCAGTCGCGCACCGCCATGCGCACTTCGGGACCGCGATAGCCACGGCCGCGGGCCTCCTGGCGGCACTGGAAGCGCTCGGCGCGCAGTTCCGGATTGCCCCGCCTCATGCCGGGTCCGGGGCCATAGCCGGGCCCTGCCCCGTATCCCGGCGGCGGACCATAGCCATAGGGCTGTGCGGCGGCGGGAGCGGCAGCCAGCAGGGCCAGCGCGCAGGCGACAACGAGATGCTTCATGGGAGGGCCTCCAGAGACGTCATTCGGTGGAGGAGAGATGGGGCAGCGTCCGTGAACCGTGCCTGAACTCCCGGTTCAGCGGCCGGATGCCTTTTGCTCCAGCGCCTCGACCCGCGTCTCAAGCGCGGCGATGCGCCGCTCGGCGATGTCGTTGGCGCGGCGCAGTTCGGCGACGAGATCGGCGATGGCCCTGTTATCGCTGCCCGGTACGGTGCGGATCACCCGGCGCGTCACCATGACGATCGCCGCCAGGATGGCGGCGAGCGCGGCGGCGGTGACGTAGATCCACAGGGTCAGCGACATCACTCCTCCGGTGCCTCGACGATGGGATCGTAGCGTGAGACGTCCCAGCCGAGGAGGTTGAAGGTCTGCTCCATGTGCGGCGGCAGCGGCGCCGAGACGTCGATCGTGCCCTTGCCACGCGGATGCGGCACGACCAGACGTCGCGCGTGCAGGTGCAGCTTGTGCTGGATGCCGCCGGGAATCTCCCAGTTCTCGACGTCGAAGTACTTGGGGTCGCCGATGATCGGGTGGCCGATCTCGGCGGCATGGACGCGCAGCTGGTGGGTGCGGCCGGTGACCGGCTTCATCGACAGCCAGGAGAGCTTCTGCGCCATGGTGTCGATGACGGCATAGTAGCTGACGGCATGGCTCGCGCCCTTCTCGCCGTGCTTGGCGATCCGCATGAAGCTCTCGTCCTCCCGCTCCTCCTTGGCGAGGTAGGTCGAAACGCGGCCCTGGCGCGGCTTCGGAACACCGGCGACGACGGACCAGTAGATCTTGCGCGCGGCGCGGGTGCGAAAGGTCTTGGCCAGCGCCGCCGCGGCGAAGCGCGACTTGGCGACCAGCAGACAGCCCGACGTGTCCTTGTCGAGGCGGTGGACGAGGCGCGGGCGCTGGCCGTCCTTGTCGGTCAGGACTGCGAGCATGCCGTCGAGATGTTTCTTGGTGCCCGAGCCGCCCTGCACGGCGAGGCCGGCCGGCTTCGACAGCACCATGACATCCGCGTCTTCATAGAGCGTGATCGAGGCGAGGAAGCCGGCGACGTCCTCGCCGACCTTGGCCGACATGGGCCGCGCCTGGTCGAGTTTGAGCGGCGGCACGCGCACCGCCTGCCCGGCTTCGAGCCGGTCCTTGGTCTCGACGCGGCGGCCGTTTACGCGCAGCTCGCCCTTGCGGACGATGCGCTGGATGTAGCTGAACGAGAGCTGGGGAAAGCGCGCCGCGAGGAAGCGATCGACGCGCATGTCGTTCTCGTCCTCGGTAACGGTCAGCGTCTGCACGCCGGTCTGCAGCGTGTCGGTGGCGGCCGCCTTGAGTTCGGCGCGGGTCGGACCGGCAGGCGTCGCCGGCATCCGGCGCGGAGCCTGCTCATCGGAACGGGGAGCATCGCGCCGGGGTGCATCCTCGCGCGGGCTCTCCTGTCGCGGTGGACGGGAACGCGCGGGGCGGTCGGTCGGGCGCGCCGGGCGTCGCTCGTCGGTCGGCTCGCGGCGGGCGCTGCGCGGCTCCTCGATGGCGTCGATGTCGAGATCGGCCTCCGGCGACCAGGCCGTATCGGCGATGTCCCAGTCATCCGAACGACCGCGGCGCGGCGAGCCGTCGAAGGATCGCAGTTCCGTGGGCTCGCGCCGGACGCGTTCGCGGCGCGGCGGCCCAGGGCGGCGCTCGTCGAAGCCCCGGTCATCCGACCGGCGATCGTCAGCGCGGCGGTCATCCGGTCGGGCGAAAGGCCGCTGGCTGCGCGCAGGACCGCGCGGTTTGCGCTCAGCCTCGGCTGCAAACGGCGGACGCTTGGCCGGGGGGCGACGTGCTCCTTCGCCGGACGGACCCGCACTCCTGCCGCGGGGCTTGCCCGGAGGCTTTGCCGGCCCCTTGGACGGACCCTTGCCGCCGGTTCGCTTGGCGCCGCGGTCCACCGGTCCGCGACCGGGCGGCTTGCCCCTGCCCTTCATGAGAAACTCCTGATGACGGCGGAGGCCGATCGCGACGGCTGCGATCGAGAGAACCACCGAAGCCACCACATAGAGCCCCGCCGTCGCGTAGTCACCCCGCTCGATCAAGGTCATGGCGTCGAGCGAGAAGGCCGAGAAGGTGGTGAAGCCGCCGAGGATGCCGGTGGTGAGGAAGAGGCGAAGCTCCTGGCTCCAGGGCATGGAGGCCCGGAAGGCGAGCCAGCCGGCAATGAGGCCCATGGAGAGGCCGCCGACGACATTGACGATGAGGGTGCCGGCGGGAAACTGCGGGCCGAACGCCTTCAGCGAACAGATATTGACTCCGTAGCGTGCGGCGCCACCGATACCGGAGCCGAGGAAGACGAGCAGGACCTTGGTCATGGACCAAGGCCTAGCGGATGTTGGCCGCGGCGTGAAGCGTCAGCCGCCGCGCTCGCGCCGCAGCTTCGCCCACCACTCCATCCGCTTTGATATCTCGCGCTCGAATCCGCGCTCGACCGGCCGGTAGAAGGACTGACGCCCGAGCGCCTCAGGCCAGTAGTTCTGGCCCGAGAACGCGTCCGGCTCGTCGTGGTCGTGGGCGTAGCCCTCGCCATAGCCTTCTGACTTCATCAGCTTGGTCGGGGCGTTCAGGATGGTCTTCGGCGGGGTCAGGCTGCCGCGCTCCTTGGCGAGCGCCATGGCGGCCTTCCAGGCGGTATAGGCGGCGTTCGACTTCGGCGCCGTCGCGACATAGAGCACGGCATTGGCGAGGGCGAGTTCGCCCTCCGGGCTGCCGAGGAAGTCGTAGGCGTCCTTCGCAGCATTGGCGACGACGAGGGCCTGCGGGTCGGCGAGACCGATGTCCTCCACCGCCATGCGCACGACGCGGCGAGCGATGAAGAGCGGATTCTCGCCCGCGTCGAGCATGCGCGCGAGATAGTAGAGCGCGGCGTCGGGGTCGGAGCCGCGCACTGTCTTGTGCAGGGCGGAGATGAGGTTGTAGTGCCCCTCCTGCGCTTTGTCGTAGATGGGCGCGCGGCGCTGGACGATCTCAGACAGCCCGGCGGTGTCGAAGACCTCGCCCTCGCCTGCGGCGCGCCAGACCTCTTCCGCCAGGGTCAGCACCGCCCGGCCGTCGCCGTCTGCCATCCTCACCAGGGCAAGGCGCGCATCGGCGTCGAGGGGCAGCGGCTTTGCCTCCAGCGCCTCGGCGCGGGCGATGAGCTTCTCTAGCGCCTCGTCGTCGAGTGCGCGGAAGGTGAGAACGCGGGCGCGCGAGAGCAGAGCGGCGTTCAGCTCGAAGGACGGATTCTCCGTCGTCGCTCCGACCAGCGTCACCGTGCCGTCCTCGACGACAGGCAGGAAGGCATCCTGCTGCGAGCGGTTGAAGCGGTGGATCTCGTCGACGAAAAGCAGGGTGCCGCGGCCCTGCAGGCGGCGCGAGCGCGCCTGTTCGAAGACCTTCTTCAGGTCGGCGACGCCGGTGAAGATCGCCGAGATCTGCTCAAAGGCGAGATCGGTTTCGCCGGCGAGCAATCGGGCGACCGTCGTCTTGCCGGTGCCGGGAGGCCCCCAGAAGATGAGCGAGCCGAGCGAACGGGTGCGCAGCAGGCGCGTCAGCGCGCCGTCGGGGCCGGTCAGGTGGTCCTGTCCCGCGACCTCCGCCAGAGACCTCGGGCGCAGCCGGTCCGCCAGCGGGCGCGGCGCCTTGGGGTCCGGACCCGCGGCCTCGAAGAGGTCCACCGGGCTCAACCGCCCAGCATGGAGTTGATGATCTGGCCGCCGCGGTCGATCTGGAAGCGCCAGAGGCGCGAGCGCTGCTGCGTCACCTCGCGCAGGTCCTCGGGCGCCTTGATCTCGCGGCCGTTGACGCCGAGCACGACATCTCCCGGCTGAAGCCCGACCTGTCCGGCCGCAGAGTTGGGTTCGACCGCCATGATGACCACGCCATCGGTGCGGTGGCTGACCCGCAGTTCATCCGCCATGCCGGGGGCAAGGGTCGCGACCTTGGCTCCTGCAAAGGGCGACGGGCCGGTGATGGTCACGGCATCCTGGCCGCCTCGCGGAGCGGGCTCGAGGGCAACCGGTACGACGAGGTTGCGGCCGTTACGGGTCACCGCGATGCTCGCCATGCCGCCGATCGGCTTGACGCCGAAGCGATAGCCGAAGCCATCGGGATCCTCGACGGTCTGCCCGTCCACCGCCGTGATGAGGTCCCCGGTGCGCAATCCCGCCTTGGCGGCGGGCGAGTTCGGGACGACGGAGACGACCAGCGCGCCGCTCGGCCGCGGCAGCCTGAGGCTCTCGGCGACGTCGGCGGTCACGGTCTGCAGCCGGCCGCCGAACCACGGGCGCTGGACCGTCTGGCTGCCGGACTTGGCCGATTCGACGACGAGCCGGACGAGCGCCGTCGGAATGGCGAAGCCGATGCCGTGGCTGCCGCCGGAACGGGAGAAGATGGCGGTGTTCACGCCGACGAGACGGCCGGCCATGTCGACGAGGGCGCCGCCGGAATTGCCAGGATTGATGGCAGCATCGGTCTGCACGAAGGACTGAGCCGTCGGACGACGCCGACCCGGGCGGTTGAGGGCCGAGATGATGCCCTGCGTCACGGTGCTCTCCGACACCGAAGGGATTGCCGATGGCGAGCACGATGTCAGCCGACCTCAAGCGCGTCGGAATCGCCGATCTCCAGCACCGCGAGGTCGGAGGGCGGGCTCTTCAGCTTCAGCACGGCGAGGTCCGTGCGCGGGTCGCGCAACACGATGTCGACCTCGAACTCGCGGCGGTCGGAGAGTGCGATCTTCACCTCCGTCATGTTCTGGATGACGTGGTTGTTGGTGATGACCAGGCCGCCGCGGTCGACGATGACGCCCGACCCGAGCGATCGGGCCACCTCGGCGCGGCCCGGCCCCTGCTGCCCGCCGCGGTCACCGAAGAACCGCCGGAAGATGGGATCGTCGAAGAAGGGATGGCTCTGCACCTGCTCGACGCGCGCGCCATAGACGTTGACGACGGCGGGAGCCGCCCACTTCACCACGGGCGCGAAGGACAACTGAACTTCGGCGCGGCTCTGGGGGGCCTGGCGCTGGGCCTGGACGGGGCCGGGGACAAGTACCGACAGGGCGGCGATGACGGCGAGGATGCTGAGTCTGGTCATGGCGCCAATATAGCCATCGCGCCGGGGTCCCGGAAGGGAATGCAGGCAGCCGATGCGTTCCCGCCGATTGACCGGCTGTCGGCCAACGACCACGCTCCGCCTCAGGGAAACGCGGAGAGCATCATGACGTCCATCGACTTTGCGGCCGGCAACTATCGCTATGTGCCGAGCGTATTCCAGTACTCGGCGGGGGCCGCCGCCCTGCCCGGCTACCACGTCCAGCGTGTGATGTTCCGCAATCCGGTGCCCCTGAAGCAGGGTTTCGAGCGCATCGCAGGCATCATCCAGGGGGCCGGACGGCCGCTGACGGCGTTCTGCGCCTGCGAACTGCGCTCGCCTGCCCCCTTTGACGATGCAGGCTTCAAGGCCTTCAACGAGGTCTATGTCGGCACGCTGAGCCAGTGGGGCATCTACAACGCCGAGACGAAGGCCAACCCGGTCGCCCGCTCCAACGTCTGTCCCGAGATCGGCGGCCCACCGGAGCCGTCCTTCCACGCCTTCTCCTTCATCGCCGAGGGCGACGCGGGAACGCCGCAGTTCGTCATCTCCGGCTCCGGCGAGGCGCGCGAGGGCTCCGGGCCCTATGCCGAACGCATCGTCAGGCTCAACGACACCAGCCCTGCGGGCCTGCGCGAGAAGGGCGTCTTCGTGCTGGAGCAGATGGAGAAGCGCATGGCCGCCTTCGGCCACGGATGGCCCGATACGACCGCTGCGCAGGTCTATTGCGTCCACGACATCCACCCCTTCATGGCGGATGAGATCGTCCGGCGCGGCGCTGCCCGTTGCGGACTGACCTGGCATTTCAACCGCCCGCCGGTCATCGGGCTCGACTACGAGATGGATTGCCGCAGCGTGGCGGTCGAGCGCAGCGTCTGATGGGGCACGGCGGGCGCTGGCACGGCTTCTTCGGGCCCGCGCTCGCGGCCTACTGCGGCCTGCTGACCGGCGTCGGCATGGGGCGCTTCGGCTATCCGCCGCTGATCCCGGCCATGGTCGAGGCGGGCTGGGCGACGCCCACCACGCTGCACCTCGCAGGGGCCTTCAATCTCGCCGGCTATATCGTCGGGGCGGGAGCCGCACTCGCGAGCGCCCGCGCCATGGGCGTGCGGCCGGCCATCGCGCTCTCGGCGGCGCTCGCCATCATGTCCTTCGCCTTTTCTGCCGTGCCGCTGCCCGCCTGGCTCTTCATCGCGCTGCGCGCGTTGTCCGGCGCCACGGGCGGCGTCCTGATGATCGTGATCCCGCCGGTCATCGCCAATGTCGTCGCGCCATCCCACCGGGGGCGTGCGGGTGGCCTCGCTTTCGCAGGGATCGGCACCGGCTTCGTCCTGTCGGGAACGGCGGTGCCTCTGTTTGCCTCGGCCGGCCCCGGCGCGGCCTGGTTGGCTCTCGCCGCCTGCCTCGCCGTCGCCAGTGTCGTGATGCTCGCCCTTCTGCCGCGTTCACCCCCGCCGGAGGCGGCACGGCCGGGGGACGCGGCGCCGGCCTGGCGACGGGACCCTGCCTTCCTCGGCCTCGCAGCCGCCTATTGCGGCTCTGCCATCGGCTACATCCCGCACACGCTGTTCTTCGTCGACCATGTCGCCCGCGATCTTGGCTACGGGCTGGCGACAGGAGGCTGGATCTGGGTCGGCGCCGGCATCGCGGCGGTCCTCGCGCCGATGGTGGCGGGCCTTGCCGCCGACCGCTTCGGCTATGCGCCGGTGCTCCGCATCATTCTCGCGCTGATGACGATCGGGGCCTTCATTCCCGCGTTGACCCACAATCTCGCGCTGCTGACGCTCTCGGCGGTGCTGACCGGAGGCATCATGATCGGCCTCGGCTTCTCGACCGCCGGCCGGACGCGGGAGATCGTCGGGGCGGATGCCCATACCGCCGCCTGGGCGGCGCAGACCGTTGCCTTCGCCGTCATGCAGGCGGGCGCCGCCTATGGCTTCACGGCGCTGCTCGCCGCCACGGGAAGCCATGCCCTCGTCTTCAGCGTCGCCGGAACGGTCATGGCGACAGGCCTTGCGGCGGAGCTTGCGACAGCGCGGATGCGCCGGACGCGCGCGCCCGGCCCCTGACGCAAAAAGGGCGACCTTGCGGCCGCCCCTGCAACCGGCCCGCCCGAAGGCGAGCCTCACTTGCCGTCAATCGATCAGGCCGCCTCGGCCGCCTTCGCCTGGACCGGACCAGAGTCCTTGCCCTTGGCGTCGACGTCGCGGTCGACGAACTCGATCACCGCGACCGGCGCATTGTCGCCATAGCGGAAACCGGCCTTCAGCACGCGGGTGTAGCCACCCTGGCGCGACTGGTAGCGCGGTCCGAGAACCTCGAAGAGCTTCTTGACCATGCCGATGTCGCGGATCTGCGAGACCGCCTGACGGCGGGCATGCAGGTCGCCCCGCTTGCCGAGCGTCACCAGCTTCTCGACGATCGGACGCAGATCCTTCGCCTTCGGCAGGGTGGTGACGATCTGCTCGTGCTTGATGAGCGCGGCGCACATGTTGGCGAACATCGCCTGACGATGCTCGGCCGTGCGGTTGAATTTACGGTGGGCTTTGCCGTGACGCATCGCCTTGTCCTCCGGTGGCTCGCGGACCTCACGGTCGGCGAGAATGAAAATCAGTAGTGGTCCTCGAAGCGCTTGGCGAGCTCTTCGATATTCTCCGGCGGCCAGCCCGAAACCTCCATACCGAGGTGGAGGCCCATCTGCGGCCAGCACTTCCTTGATCTCGTTCAGCGACTTGCGGCCGAAGTTCGGAGTGCGGAGCATTTCCGCCTCGGTCTTCTGGATCAGGTCGCCGATGTAGACGATGTTGTCGTTCTTCAGGCAGTTGGCCGAGCGGACCGACAGCTCCAGCTCGTCGACCTTCTTCAGCAGCGCCGGGTTGAAGGCGAGGTCCGGGATCGACTCCTGGACGACTTCCTTGCGCGGCTCCTCGAAGTTCACGAAGATCTCGAGCTGGTCCTGCAGGATGCGCGCCGCATAGGCGATCGCGTCCTCGGGCGACACCGAGCCGTCGGTCTCCACCGTCAGGGTCAGCTTGTCGTAGTCGAGCACCTGGCCTTCGCGGGTCGGCGAGACCTGGTAGGACACCTTCTTGACCGGGGCATAGAGGCTGTCGACCGGGATGAGGCCGATTGGCGCGTCCTCGGCACGGTTCTTCTCGGCCGGGACATAGCCCTTGCCGGTGTCGACGGTGAACTCCATGCGGATCGAAGCGCCCTCGTCGAGGGTGCAGATGACCAGCTCGGGGTTGAGGATGACGACGTCGCCGACCGTCTGGATGTCACCGGCGGTGACGACGCCCGGGCCTTCCTTGCGCACGACCATGCGCTTCGGACCGTCGCCCTGCATCTTGATGGCGATGTCCTTGATGTTGAGGATGATGTCGGTGACGTCCTCGCGCACGCCCGGAATGGACGAGAACTCGTGGAGAACGCCGTCGATCTGGATCGGCCGTGACGGCGGCGCCCTGAAGCGAGGACAGGAGGACGCGGCGCAGCGCGTTGCCGAGCGTCACACCGAAGCCGCGCTCGAGCGGCTCGGCGATCGACGGTCGCGAAACGCTTCGGGTCATCGCCGGCTGAACGATGTGGAGCTTCTCCGGCTTGATCAGTTCCTGCCAGTTCTTCTGGATCACGGGTTTTACCTTCGCTTGGATCTGGCCGCTGTCTCGTCCCCTGCAGGACCCTGACGGCCGGTTCCCGTTGCCATCAGGCGCGGGGCGGAAAACCGCGGACCGCCACAGGCCGGCCCGCGATTGCGAGAAGTGCGTAGGATCAGACGCGACGACGCTTGCGCGGGCGGCAGCCGTTGTGCGGGATCGGCGTCACGTCGCGGATGGAGGTGACGGTGAAGCCGGCGGCCTGGAGGGCGCGGAGCGCCGACTCACGGCCCGAACCGGGACCAGACACCTCGACCTCGACGGTGCGCATGCCGTGCTCGGCGGCCTTGCGGGCAGCGTCCTCGGCAGCGACCTGAGCGGCGTAGGGGGTCGACTTGCGCGAACCCTTGAAGCCCATCGTGCCCGACGACGACCAGGCAATGGTGTTGCCCTGCGCGTCGGTGATGGTGATCATGGTGTTGTTGAACGAGGCGTTCACGTGAGCAGACGCCGGAGGCGATGTTCTTTCGCTCGCGGCGGCGAACGCGGGTGGCTTCCTTGGCCATTGTTCAGTCCTTGTCCTTCAGGCGCGCCCGTAATGCCAGGCGCTGCGGGAATGGTCAGGCGCCAGACGGCCCCGCGACGAAATTACTTCTTCTTGCCGGCGATCGGCTTGGCCGGGCCCTTGCGGGTGCGGGCATTGGTGTGGGTGCGCTGGCCGCGGACCGGGCAGGCCCTTGCGGTGACGCAGGCCGCGGTAGCAGCCGAGGTCCATCAGGCGCTTGATGTTCATCGACACTTCGCGGCGCAGGTCGCCCTCGACCATGTAGTCGCGGTCGATGGTCTCGCGGATCGGCCAGGACCTCCTGCGTCGGTCAGCTGGTTGACGCGGCGCTCGGCACGGCGATCCCGACCTTGTCGCAAGATCTCGGCGGCGAACTTCGGGCCGATGCCGTGAATGTACTGCAGCGCGATGATGACGCGCTTGTTAGTCGGGATATTGACACCCGCGATACGAGCCATGTCTCGTCTCCATGTGGTCCGCGTTGCCGCGGAGGGAAATGAACCCGCGCGTCCGGTGGAGGCCGGCCCCTTGCGCGGTTGTCCTTGAAACGGTTCGATCCGCCTGCACAGCAGACGGATCGATGTCACCGTCGATCGGACGAGATGGGGCGCATAGCCCGCCCTCGCCCGTACGTCAAGACGAAATCAGCGAAAATCAGGCCGCGAGGTGTGCGGCGATGGCTTTCGTGACATCGTCGATCGGCGCCATGCCGTCGACCGTCTTCAGAGCGCCCTTGCGAGGCGTAGTAATCGGACACCGGCGCCGGTCTGCGCGCGATAGGCCATCGAGCCGCTGTCTTGCAGCGACTTCGGCGGTTGATCGTCGCGCACGCGACCGGCTCGACCGCGGGCCGTCGACTTCTCTGGCAGCGCGCTTGCTCGATAGCGACCGACACAGGATCGCCCTCGTCGACCTTGAGTCTCGATGACGCGCATCGAGCTTCAGGCCCGTTCTTGGCCAGCATGAGGTCCAGCGCCTCGGCCTGCGCGACGGTGCGCGGAAAGCCGTCGAGAATGAACCCCTTGGCGGCAGTCCGGCTCGGTCGATGCGGTCCTCGATGATGCCGACCACGATGTCGTCCGACACCAACTCGCCGCGCGTCCATGACGTCCTTCGCCTTGAGACCGACGGGCGTGCCCGCCTTGACCGCCGCCCGCAGCATGTCTCCGGTGGACAGCTGGACGATGCCGTGCGTGTCCACCAGACGCTGTGCTTGGGTCCCCTTCCCCGCCCCGGGAGGCCCGAGCAGAATCAGCTTCATCGACGTTTCCCCCTGAGCTTGCGACTTCTTGATCAGCCCTTCGTACTGATGGGCCAACAGATATCCCTGCACCTGCGCGACCGTATCCATGCGTCACCGTGACGACGATGAGCAGCGAGGTGCCACCAAGGAGATAGAAGCTTTGGCCGAGCTGCGAAATCAGCATTTCGGGCAATAGGCAGACCAGCGGTGATGATAGGCGGCGCCGACGACCGTGATGCGCGTCAGGACGTAGTCGATGTACTGGGCGGTCTTCTCGCCCGGGCGGATGCCCGGAATGAAGCCGCCATACTTGCTGCAGGTTGTCGGCCGTTTCGGTCGGATTGAACACGATCGCCGTGTAGAAGAAGCAGAAGAAGATGATCAGCAGCGCGATAGAGCGCCATGAACAGCGGCTGGCCGTGGCCGAGATAGCTGGGCCGTGCAGGCGCAGCCATTCCGGCGGCGCTCGCACTGGAACGACAGGGCCGTGGTCGGCAGCAGCAGCAGCGACGAGGCAAAGATCGGCGGGATGACGCCGGCCGTGTTCAGCTTCAGCGGCAGGTGCGAGGAATTGCCCTCGAACACCTTGTTGCCCTGACCTGACGCTTCGGATACTGGATCAGAAGCCGCCGCTGGGCGCGCTCGCAGAAGACGATGATGACGATCGTCACGCCGATCAGCACGAGGAGCGCGAGCAGCAGCGGCGTCGAGATGACGCCCTGGCGACCGAGCTCGAAGGCCTGGGCGAGGACGCTCGGCAGTTCGGCGACGATGCCGGCGAAGATGATCAGCGAAATGCCGTTGCCGATGCCGCGCTGGGTGATCTGCTCGCCGAGCCACATCAGGAACATGGTGCCGCCGATCAGCGTGATGACCGTGCTCATGACGAAGAACAGGCCCGGGTCGGCCACGACCGAGCCCGAGGACTGCAGACCGACCGCGATGCCCCAGGACTGGAACACGGCCAGCACCACCGTCAGGTAGCGGGTGTACTGGTTGATCTGCTTGCGGCCCTGCTCGCCTTCCTTCTTCAGCTTCTCAAGCGCCGGCACGACGGCGGTCAGCAGCTGGATGATGATGGACGCCGAGATGTACGGCATGATGTTCAGCGCGAAGATCGCCATGCGCCCGACGGCGCCGCCGGCGAAGACGTTGAACATCGCCGAGAATGCCGCTGGCTTGGCGTTGAAGATCTCGACGCAGCGCTTCCGGATCGATGCCGGGCAGCGGGATATAGGTGCCGAGGCGATAGACCAGCAGCGCACCAAGGGTGAACCACAGGCGCTTCTTGAGCTCGCTCGGCCTTGCCGAAGGCGCCGAAGTTCAGGTTGGCTGCCAGTTGTTCCGCTGCCGATGCCATGGTGGCTCCGATGCATGAGGGACGGACGCGTCCATCCGGAAAAGTCGCACTCACTTAGCGGCCCGGAGCCGCCTTCGCCAGTCCCCTGCGCGCCGCAGGCGAAGGGCGATCAGCCAGTGCACAGATGAAAAGGGGCCGGTCCTTGTCGAACCGGCCCCTCGAAGCTTGATCGTCGCAAAAAGGACGGGGCGCGTCGGCCGTCAGGCCGCGGCCTCTTCCTTCGCCTTGAGGAGCGTAACGGTGCCGCCGGCCTTCTCGACCGCCGCGACCGCGACCGGCAGAGGCACCGGAGACGGTCAGCTCGATCTTCGCCTTCAGCTCGCCGGTCGCAACGAGGCGGATGCCATCGCGGGCGCGACGCACGACGCCGCCGGCAACCAGGCGCGGCCTCATCGATCTTGCCAGCGTTCGAGGTTGCCGGAGTCGATCGCGCGTCTGCATGCGGGCCGAGCGTTCACCTCGACAAAGCGAGAGGCGGAAGATGTTGTTGAAGCCGCGCTTCGGCAGGCGACGATGCAGCGGCATCTGGCCGCCTTCGAAGCCCTTGATCGCGACGCCGGAACGGGACTTCTGCCCCTTCACGCCACGACCAGACGGTCTTGCCCTTGCCGGAGCCGATGCCACGGCCGACGCGCATCTTGCGCTTGCGTCGCGCCGTCGTTGTCCGGCGATGTCCGTTGAGTTTCATGGCCCTTCAGCCATCACTTAGCGTCTTGACGATCTCACGCGCATCAGGTGCGCGCACCTTGGCGATCATGCCGCGCACACTCGGGGTGTCCTCCAGCGTGGCGCGGCGATGCAGCTTGTTGAGCTTCAGGCCGATCGAGGGTCGCGTCGCTGCGACGTTCTCGCGGCGGATGCGGCGAACCGATCTGCTCGATGGTGACGGTTGCTTTCTTGGCCATGGATCCGAGTCCTTACGCCGTCGCCCGTCGCCTGTCGCTCCTGGCGGCGGGCCTGGAGGACCGACACCTTGAGGCCACGGCGAGCCGCGACGGAGCGCGGGCTGTCCTGGTTCTTCAGCGCGTCGAACGTGGCGCGCACCATGTTGTACGGGTTCGACGAACCCATCGACTTGGCGACGATGTCGTGCCATGCCGAGCGTTTCGAACACGGCGCGCATCGGGCCGCCGGCGATGATGCCGGTACCGGCCGGGGCGGCGCGCAGCGATCACCTTGCCGGCGCCGTGGCGGCCGTGCACGTCGTGATGCAGCGTGCGACCCTCGCGCAGCGGCGACGCGGATCAAGCCGCGCTTGGCGGCTTCCGTCGCCTTGCGGATCGCTTCCGGCACCTCACGGGCCTTGCCGTGGCCGAAGCCGACGCGGCCCTTCTGGTCGCCGACCACGACGAGCGCCGCAAAGCCGAAGCGCTTGCCGCCCTTCACCACCTTCGCCACACGGTTGATGTGCACGAGCTTGTCGGTGAATTCGCTGTCGCGCTCTTCGCGGTCGCGCTCGCGTTCACGTTCGCGCGAGCCATGTCCTGTACCTTTCGGCGAGCGAGGCACGCCCGCTAACTCCGTTAGAAGCTCAGGCCGCCCTCGCGGGCGGCCGTCGGCGAGCGCCTTGACGCGCCCGTGATAGATGATAGCCGCCGCGGTCGAACGACCACGGTAGACACCCCAGCCTGCGACCGCGCGCTCGGCGATCGAGCTTGCCGACGGCAGACGCCGCGGCCTGATCGGCACCGGTCTTCAGCGTAGCCCTTCAGGTCCTTCGTCCAGTGACGAGGCACGCGGCAAGCGTCACGCCCTTCGCATCGTCGATGACCTGGGCGTAGATGTGCTTCGCACGAACGGAAGACGCTCAGCCACGGACGCCCACGCCGACGAGCGCAGCGCCCGACGGACACGCGCCTTGCGACGCTGCGTTGCATCCTGCGATGGCCTGCCAGCTCTTGACGACGCGATCCGAACCAGATCGCGCGAAGACGGATGGTCTCGGACATGGCCGTCGCCTTACTTCTTCTTGCCTTCCTTGCGGAAGATCGAACTCGCTCGCGTAGCTTGACGCCCTTGCCCTTGTAGGGCTCGGCGGACCGCGATAGCTCGCGGATCTCGGCGGCGACCTGGCCCACCTGCTGCTTGTCGGTGCCGGAGATGACGATCTCGGTCGGCTTCGGCGTCGCAATCGTGATGCCGTCCGGCATCGGGATAGTTGACGTCGTGGCTGAAGCCGAGCGCGAGCTTCAGAACCTTGCCCTGCGGCCGCGGCACGATAGCCGACGCCGGTGATCTCGAGCTTCTTCTCGAAGCCCTTGCTCACGCCGACGGCCAGGTTGGAGACGCAGGGTGCGCGCCATGCCCCACATGCATGCGGGCGCGCTTGCTCTGGTCGCGCGGGTCGAACTTGACCACGTTGCCGTCCCATCTTGACCTGCGACGTCGTCGTGGCACGGTGAACTGAGAGCTCGCCCTTCGGACCCTTCACCTTGACGGTCTGGCCATTGAGCACCGGCCGGTGACGCCCTGCGGGCACGGTCGACCGGCTTCTTACCGAACGACGGATATCGACTGTCGTGAACCCTGCCTCAGAACACCGTGCAGAGCACTTCGCCGCCTACATTCTGCTCCACGCGCCTCGTGGTCGGCCATGACGCCCTTGCGGGGTCGACAGGATCGAGATGCCAAGACCGTTGGAGACGCGCGGCGAGTCGTCGACGGACCGGCGTAGACGCGGCGGCCCGGCTTGGACACGCGCTCGATCTCGCGTGATGACCGGACGCCGCTATCGAAATACTTCAGCTCGATCGCGAACTCCGTCACGGCCGTTCGAAGTTCGTGACGGTCGATGTAGCCGCGGATGTAGCCTTCGCGACTTGAAGCACGTCGAGAACGTTCGGCACGCAGCTTGCGAGCCCGGCGTCAGGTCACGCGGGTCGTTGCGCGCCGCATCTGCGCATTGCGGATGCGGGTCAGCATATCGCCGAGCGGATCTGTCAGAGCCATGATCTACTGCCCTCCTCTACCAGCTCGACTTCACGAGGCCGGGAACAAGCCCCTTGCGAGCCGAGCTCACGCAGCGCCACGCGGCGTCATGCTTGAGCTTGCGATAGAACGGCCCGCGGACGGCCCGTGACTTCGCAGCGGTTGCGAATGCGGACCTTGGCGCCGAGTTGCGCGGCAGCTTGGCCAGCTTCAGCCGTCGCACGCGAAACGCTCCTCGATCGAGAGTCAGACTGTCGTCGATCAGCGATCGCCTTCAGCTGTTGCGCGCTTGGCGGCGTACTGCTGCGACCAGCTTGCGGCGGTGGTTGTTCTTCTCGACAGAGCTCGTCTTGGCCATCGTTCTCTCCGGTTTCCGCGTCTGAGACGGCCTCAGAGGTTCACTGCCGGAACGGGAAGTTGAAAGCCTGGAGAAGCGCACGTGCTTCCGTCGTCCGGTCTTCGCCGTGGTGCAGATGATGATGTCCATGCCCCACACCTGGTCGACCTTGTCGTAGTCGATCTCGGGGAACACGATCGTGCTCCTTCAGGCCCATGGCGAAGTTGCCACGGCCATCGAACGCTCTTCGGGTTGAGGCCGCGGAAGTCGCGAACGCGCGGGAGGCGCGATCGTTGACCAGGCGATCGATGAACTCGTACATGCGCTCGCTTGCGCAGCGTGACCTTGGCAGCCGAGCGGCATGTTCTCGCGCACCTTGAAGGTCGCGATCGACGTGCGCGGACTTGGTGATCACCGGCTTCTGGCCGGTGATCAGCCGCGAGCTCGGCCGCGGCAGCTGTCGACCTTCTTGCGAGTCGGCGGTCGCCTCGCCGACACCCATGTTGACGCACGATCTTCTCGAGCGTCGGCACCTGCATGGGGTTCTTGTAGCCGAACTCCTCGGCGCAGCTTCACGCACGGACAACCTCGTCGTAATGCGCCTTGCAGGCGCGCGGGTGTAGGCCCGCTCTCCTAGCGATCGATGGTCTCGCCGGAACTGCTTGCGCCACAGCGCACCTTCTTGCCGTCGGCGAGGAATCTTGAAGCCGATGCGTGGTCGGCTTGCCGGTCTTGGGGTCGAGCATAGGCCAGGTTCGACAGGTCGATCGCGGCTCTCGCTTGGAGATGATCGCCGCCTTCCTGGGTCTGTGCGTCTGGCGCTGGTGGCGCTTGACGACATTGACGCCGCGCACGAGCGCACGGCCGCTCGGTCGGCATGACCTCGGATCACCTCACCGGTGCTGACCCTTGTCGCGGCCGGCGATGACCGACGACCGTGTCGCCCTTCCGGATCTTGGCGGCCATTACAGCACCTCCGGCGCGAGCGAGATGATCTTCATGTGGTTCTTGGCGCGCAGTTCGCGCGGAACCGGTCCGAAGATACGGGTGCCGATCGGTTCCTTCTGATTGTTGATCAGAACGGCCGCATTGCGTGTCGAAGCGGATCACCGAGCCATCGACGCGACGGATGTCCTTGGCGCGTGCGAACGACGACCGCGCTTCATGCACGTCGCCCTTCTTCACGCGGCCGCGCGGGATCGCTTCCTTGATGGAAACGACGATGATGTCGCCGACGCTGGGCATACGCGGCGCTTCGACGCCGCCGAGCACCTTGATGCACATGACGCGGCGTGCGCCCGAATTGTCGGCGACGTCGAGGTTGGTTTGCATCTGGATCATGACGCATCACCTCTGTCCTATGCGCCCGTCTGCGCTGTCTCGACCCGAACGGCCCAGCTCTAACGGTCATCGGACTCACGTCGGAGCACGACCCAACGCTTCAGCTTGGACAAGGGCGCGCGATGCTCGATCCGCACCACGTCGCCCGTCTGTGAAGCATTGGCCTCGTCGTGCGCGTGATACTTCTTCGAGCGACGAACGGTCTTCTTGTAGAGCGGATGGGTGAAGCGACGCTCCACCTTCACCACGATGGTCTTGTCCTGCTTGTCGCTGACGACGACGCCCTCGAGAACACGCTTCGGCATATGTCCTCTCCTCACTTCAGCTCGCGCGCGCTTCTGCGCGGCGACGGTCTTGACGCGGGCGATGTCGCGGCGCACCTGGCGCACGCGGCGCCGTTTTCCGAGCTGGCCGGCGGCCTTCTGGAAGCGCAGGTTGAACTGCTCCTTGCTTCAGGTTGCCGAGCTCGTCCTCGAGCTGGTCGTGGGTCTTGGTCCGGAATCGCTTCGGCCTTCATGACCCCTCTCCTCACTCGGCGATGCGCTGCGACGAAGCGCGTCTTGATCGGCAGCTTGGCAGCAGCCAGCTCGAGCGCCTTCGTTGGCGACCTGCGACGGGAACGCCGTCGAGCTCGAACAGTGATGCGGCCAGGGCTTGACGCGGGCGGCCCAGAATTCCGGCGCACCCTTGCCCGAGCCCATGCGGACCTCGGCGGGCTTCTTCGACACCGGAACGTCCGGGAAGATGCGGATCCAGACGCGGCCCGGCACGCTTCATCTCGCGGGTCATGGCGCGACGGGCGGCCTCGATCTGGCGCGCGGTGATGCGCTCCGGCTCCATGGCCTTGAGGCCGAACTGCGCCGAAGTTCAGGTCCGATACCGCCCTTGGCGGCGCCGCTGATGCGGCCCTTGAACGGCCTTGCGGTACTTGGTTTTCTTGGGTTGCAGCATGGTGTCTACGCGTCCCTCATGCTCCGAACGCTCGACGTCGCGGCGGGCCGTGCGACTGCGGGTCGGCTCTCCTCGGACGCGCTTGTCCGTGCGCCATCGGGTCGTGCTCCATGATCTCGCCCTTGAAGATCCAGACCTTCACGCCGCACGTGCCGAAGGTCGTGTAGGCCGTGGCGGTGCCGTAGTCGACGTCGGCACGCAGCGTGTGCAGCGGCACGCGACCTTCGCGATACCACTCGAGACGGGCGATTTCGGCGCCGCCCAGGCGGCCCGAGCAGTTGATGCGGATGCCCTCGGCACCAAGACGCATGGCCGACTGCACGGCACGCTTCATGGCGCGACGGAAAGCGACGCGACGCTCGAGCTGCTGGGCGATCGATCTCGGCGACCAGCGTGGCGTCGGTCTCGGGCTTGCGGATCTCGACGATGTTCATGACGACTTCGCCGTTGGTCATCTTCGACGACGGCCGTCTTGCAGCTTGTCGATGTCGGCGCCCTTCTTGCCGATCACCACGCCCGGACGAGCCGAGTGGATCGTGACGCGGCACTTGCTTGGTGCGGACGCTCGATGACGATCTTCGCGACACGCCGCCTGCTTGAGCCGCTTCATGCAGTTCACGTGCGGATGTTGATGTCCTCATGCAGAAGCTTGCCGTACTCGCCCTTGTCGGCGAACCAGCGGCTGAATCCCAGGTGCGGTTGATGCCGAGGCGAAGACCGATCGGATTGACCTTCTGACCCATCGTTCTCGTCCTCAGGCCTCGGCTTCGCTCGACCTGACGAACGACGATGGTCAGGTGCGCAGAACGGCTTCTCGATGCCGGGCGCCGCGGCCGCGGGCACGCGCGTGGAAGCGCTTCATCACGAAGGCTCTTGCCCACGTGGGCCTCGGCGACCACCAGATCGTCGACGTCGAGGTCATGGTTGTTCTCGGCGTTGGCGATGGCGCTCTCGAGGCACTTCTTCACGTCGTTGGCGATCCGCTTGCGCGAGAACTCCAGGTCGGCGAGAGCGGTGTCGCACTGGCTTGCCGCGGATCAGCGGCGGCAACCAGGTTCAGCTTGCGCGGCGCTGACGCGAACGCATGCGGGCGACCGCCTTGGCTTCGTTGTCGCGCCAGGCGCGCGGGGTGTTGCGTGGCTTACCCATGGCTCACTTCCGCTTCGCTTTTTTGTCGGCCGCATGGCCGTAGAAGGTGCGGGTCGGCGAGAACTCGCCGAACTTGTGGCCGACCATCTCCTCGGTGACCTGCACCGGGACGTGCTTCTTGACCGTTGTAGACGCCGAACGTCAGCCCGACGAAATGCGGGCAGGATCGTCGAGCGACGGCTCCAGATCTTGATGACCTCGTGACGGCCCGATCGAACGCGGCTGTCTCGGCCTTCTTCAGGAGGTATCCGTCGACGAACGGACCTTTCCAGACGGAACGTGCCATGACGAGCCTCTGTTACTTCTTCTTCGACGTGACGGCTCGACACGATGAACTTGTCGGTCGCGCTTGTTCGAGCGGGTCTTCTTGCCCTTGGTCGGGAAGCCCCAGGGCGTGACGGGGTGACGGCCGCCGGAGGTACGGCCTTCGCCGCCGCCGTGCGGATGGTCGATCGGGTTCATGGCGACGCCGCGAACGTGCGGGCGCCATGCCGAGCCAGCGGTTACGACCGGCCTTGCCGATCGAGACGTTCATGTGGTCCGGGTTCGACACCGCGCCGATCGAGGCGAGGCAACGGCCGTGGACCAGGCGCTGTTCGCCCGAGTTGAGGCGAAGGATGACGTAGCCCTCGTCGCGACCGACGATCTGGGCGTAGGTGCCGGCCGAACGGGCGATCAGCGCCACCCTTGCCGATCTTCAGCTCCACGTTGTGGACGATCGTGCCCACCGGGATGTTGGCGATCGGCATGGCGTTGCCGGGCTTCACGTCGGCGCTCTCGGCACGACGATGACGGTGTCGCCGACAGCCAGGCGCTGCGGCGCCAGGATGTAGGACTAGTTCGCCATCCGCGTACTTGATCAGCGCGATGAAGGCCGATGCGGTTCGGATCGTACTCGAGCCGCTCCACCGTGGCAGCCACGTCCGATCTTGCGACGCTTGAAGTCGACCAGGCGATAGGACCTGCTTGTGGCCACCGCCCGCGGAACCGCGAGGTGATGCGGCCGTGGTTGTTGCGGCCGCCGGTCGAGGACTTGCCTTCCGTCAGCGCCTTGACGGGCTTGCCCTTGTAGAGGTCGGAACGGTCGACCAGGACCAGCTGACGCAGGCCCGGCGTGATCGGCTTAAAGGTCTTCAAGTGCCATGGTTTACCCCTCGCCTCACAGACCGGTCGTGACGTCGATCGAGTGGCCCTCGGCGAGGGTCACGATCGCCTTCTTCACGTCCGCACCGCTGCGCCGAGACATGCCGCTGGAAGACGCTTGGTCTTGCCCTTCACGGACGAGCGTGTTGATCGCCCTTGACCTTGACGTTGAACAGCTTCTCGACCGCCTGCCTTGATCTGCGGCTTGGTGGCGTCCATGGCGCACCTTGAAGACAACCTGGTTGTGCTCCGCGACCAGCGTGGCCCTTCTCGGTGATCAGCGGCGACCTTGATCGACGTCGTAGTGGACGCGGTATCGACGGTGCTCATTTGAAGCGCGCCTCCAGTGCGTCGACGGCCGCCTTGGTCAGGACCAGCGTGTTCGCGGCGCATGATGTCGTAGACGTTGATGCCCTGGATGCGGCAGCACATCGACGAGCGGGATGTTGCGCAGCGGCAAGACGCGAAGTTCTTGTCGACCTCGGCGCCGTCGATGATCAGCACGCTCTTGACAGCCGAGCTTCGTCGAACTGCGCCTTCAGCGGACTTGGTCTTGGCGGCCTCCGGTCGAGCGTCGTCGCCATCGACCACGATCGAACCGGCCTTCGACGCCTTGGCCGACAGCGCATGCTTCAGACCGAGGGCTTGCGCACCTTCTTCGGCAGGTCGTGCGGCGTGGCAGCGCAGCGTCGGGCCGAAGGAGCGGCCACCACCGCGGAAGAGGTTGGCACGACGCGGAGCCGTGGCGGGCGCGAACCCGTCCCCTTCTGCTTGTACATCTTCTTGCCGGTGCGATGGATCTCGGCGCGGTTCTTGACGTCTTGTGCGTGCCGGCTGCGGCGCTTGGCGAGCTGCCAGCGCACGCACGCGGTGCAGGATGTCGGCGCGCGGCTCGAGGCGCGAAGATCGCCGTCGGAGAGATCGACCTCGCCGGCGTCTAGCGCCCTCGAGGGTCTTGACTGTGTCATGGTTCCATCCTCAAGCCGCGGCCATCACGTTGGGCTCGGCGGCCGCTGCCGGAGCCGCCGCCACTCCAGCAGCCTTGCGCAGGCCAGCCCGGCAGCGGCGCGTCCTTCGGGACGCGGCTTGCTTGCACCGCGTCGCGGACGATGAATCCAGCCGCCCTTGCGAGCCGGGGACGGCGCCCTCGACCAGGATCAGGCCGCGCTCGACGTCGGTGCGCGACGACCTTGAGGTTCTGCGTGGTGACGCGCTCGTCGCCCATGTGGCCGGCCATCTTCTTGTTCGTTGAATGTACCTTGCCGGGATCCTGGCGGTTACCGGTCGAGCCGTGGCGTGCGGTGCGAGACCGACACGCCGTGGCGTGGCGTCGCAGGCCGCCGAAGTTCCAGCGCTTCATCGACACCGGCGAAGCCGCTTGCCGATGGTGGTGCCGGTCACGTCGACGAACTGGCCGGCGACGAAGTGGTCGGCCGAGCAGCTCGGCGCCCGACCGGCGACCACGGCCATCGTCGCTCGACGCGGAACTCGACGATCTTGTGCTTCGGCTCGACCTTGGCCACGGCGAAGTGGCCGCGCTGGGCCTTCGCTCACGTTCTTGACCTTGGCCTGGCCGTAGCCGAGCTGGAGAGCGGTGTAGCCTGTCCTTCTCTGCCGTAGCGGTGCAGCGACGACCTGGCAGCTGATCCAGCCTTCAGAGACGGTCACGCGGCACATGCTCACCCCGTCGTCTGTAAAGACGCCGGGTCATCGCCGACCTTCTGGGTGCGACTGACGACCGGCAACGCATGGTCGCTGCTTCCGTTGCATCTGGTCCTACGTCGGCCGTCATCATGGCAGACTCAGAGCTTGATCTCGACGTCCACGCCCGCGGCGAGGTCGAGCTTCATCAGCGCGTCGACCGTCTGCGGGGTCGGGATCGACGATGTCGAGGAGCCGCTTGTGAGTGCGGATCTCGAACTGCTCGCGCGACTTCTTGTCGATGTGCGGCGAGCGGTTGACCGTGAACTTCTCGATGCGCGTCGGCAGCGGGATGGGCCCGCGGACCTGGGCGCCCGGTCCGCTTCGCCGTGTTCACGATCTCGCGCGTCGACGTGTCGAGGACGCGATGATCGAACGCCTTGAGCCGGATTCGGATATTGGTGTTGTTCATGGTTCGCCCCTTTAAGGCTCAGCGATGTGGACGCGCCAGTGCGCACGCCCGGGACGTTACTCGACGATCTTGGCGACGACGCCGGCGCCGACGGTACGGCCGCCCTCGCGGATGGCGAAGCGCAGGCTTCTCGTCCATGGCGATCGGCTGCGATCAGCTCGACGGTCCATGCGCGACGTTGTCGCCCGGCATCACCATCTCCGTGCCTTCCGGCAGCGACACGACGCCCGTCACGTCCGTCGTGCGGAAGTAGAACTGCGGACGATAGTTCGTGAAGAACGGCGTGTGACGGCCACCCTCTTCCTTGGTCAGGATGTAGGCCTCGGCCTCGAACTTCGTGTGCGGCTTCACCGACCCCGGCTTGGCACAGCACCTGGCCGCGCTCGACGTCCTCACGGCTCGACGCCGCGCAGCAGCGCGCCGATGTTGTCGCCCGCCTCGCCCTGATCCAGCAGCTTGCGGAACATCTCGACGCCCGTGACCGACGGTCTTCGGTCGTGGCGCTTCATGCCCCACGATCTCGATTTCCTCGCCGACCTTCACGATGCCGCGCTCGACGCGGCCGGTCACCACCGTGCCGCGGCCCGAGATCGAGAACACGTCCTCGATCGGCATCAGGAAAGGCTTGTCCTTGATCGCGACGCTCCGGCTGCGGGATGTACTTGTCCACCTCCGCCATCAGCGCCAGGATCGACTGTCTCGCCCGATGCTCCGGGTTCGTGTCCTCAAGCGCGCATCAGCGCCGAGCCGCTTGGATGACCGGAATGTCGTCGCCCGGGAACTCGTAGCTCTTGACAGAAGCTCGCGCACTTCAAGCTCGACCAGGTCCAGAGAGCTCCGGCGTCGTCGACCATGTCGCACCTTGTTCATGAACACCACCAGCGCCGGAACGCCGACCTGACGGGCCAGCAGGATGTGCTCGCGGGTCTGCGGCATCGGGCCGTCGGCAGCCGACACGACCAGGATCGCGCCGTCCATCTGGGCCGCACCCGTGATCATGTTCTTCACATAGTCGGCGTGGCCGGGGCAGTCGACGTGCGCATAGTGGCGGTTCGTGCGTCTCGTACTCGACGTGCGCCGTCGAGATCGTGATGCCGCGCGCCTTCTCCTCAGGCGCCTTGTCGATCTGGTCGTACGCCGTGAACGTCGCACCGCCCGTCTTCAGCCAGAACCTTCGTGATCGCCGCCGTCAGCGACGTCTTGCCATGGTCAACGTGACCGATCGTGCCGATGTTGCAATGCGGCTTCGTTGCGTTCAAACTTTGCCTTGGCCATGATCTGGCCTCCTTCAATGTTCGCTGCCGGAGGATCCTGAGGGACCCGGTCCGGCGAGCGTGACCGGCATTAGGCGTATTTGGCCTGGACTTCGGCCGGCGACGTTGGACGGCGCCTGCTCGTAGTGGCTCGAACTGCATGGTGTAGCTGGCGCGGCCCTGGGAGAAGGAACGCAGCTGGTTGACGTAGCCGAACATGTTGGCCAGCGGCACCATCGCGCTGGATGACACTCGCGTTGCCGCGCATGTCCTGGCCCTGGATCTGGCCGCGGCGGGAGTTGAGGTCGCCGATGACCGAACCGGTGTACTCCTCGGGAGTGACAACCTCGACCGTCATGATCGGCTCGAGCAGCACCGAACCGCCCTTCTGCAGCGCCTCACGCATGGCCGGCGCGGGAGGCGATTTCGAAGGCGAGGACCGAGGAGTCGACATCGTGGTAGGCGCCGTCGATCAGGGTCGCCTTGACGTCGACCACGGGGAAGCCGGCGATGCATGCCCGCGCCCATGACCGAGTCGATGCCCTTCTCGACGCCCGGGATGTACTCCTTCGGCACGGCGCCGCCGACGATCTTCGACTGCGAAGCTGCATCGCCGGCGCCCGGCTCGTTCGGCTCGACGACCAGCTTGATGCGGCGCGAACTGACCGGTACCGCCCGTCTGCTTCTTGTGGGTGTAGTCGATCTCGGCGCGCTTGCGCTGATCGTCTCGCGGATAGGCGACCTGCGGAGCGCCGACGTTGGCGTCGACCTTGTAGGTGCGGCGCAGAATGTCGACCTTGATGTCGAGATGGAGTTCGCCCATGCCCTTGATGACGGGTCTGGCCGGACTCCGGAGTCGGTCGAGACGCGGAAGGACGGATCCTCCTGAGGCCAGACGGCCTGAGAGCGAGCGCCATCTTCTCCTGGTCGGCCTTGGTCTTCGGCTCGACGGCGATCTCGATGACCGGCTCGGGGAATTCCATCTTCTCGAGGATGACCGGCTTCTGCGGATCGCACAGCGTGTCACCGGTGCGTGGTGTCCTTCAGGCCGGCCAGGGCGACGATGTCGCCGGCATAGGCCTCGTAGATCGTCCTCGCGGTTGTTGGCGTGCATCAGAAGCATGCGGCCGACACGCTCGTTCTTCTCGCGGGACGAGTTGAGCAGCGACGGTGCCCTTCTCGAGCTTGCCCGAGTAGATGCGGCAGAAGGTGAGCGACGCCGACGAACTGGTCGTCCATGATCTTGAAGCCGAGCAGCGACAGGGGCTCGTGAGTCCGACGACTTGCGCTCGGTCTCGGCCTCGGTCTTCGGGTCGATGCCCTTGATGGCCGGAACGTCGACCGGCGACGGCAGATAGTCGACGACGGCGTCGAGCAGCGGCTGCACGCCCTTGTTCTTGAAGGCCGAGCCGCACAGCACCGGGACAGAAGGCCGTAGGTGAGCACGGCCTTGCGGATCAGTCGCTTCAGCGGTCGCCTCGTCAGGCTCCTTGCCCTCGAGGTAGGCTTCCATGGCGGCGTCGTCGAGCTCGACGGCGGCTTCGATCAGCTCGTTGCGATACTCGGCGGCCTTCTCCTTGAGATCGTCGGGGATCTCGAGGTTGGCGTCGAAGTCGGCGCCGAGCGACTCGCCGGACCAGACGACCGCCTTCATGCGGACGAGGTCGACCAGGCCCTTGAAGTTGGACTCCGAACCGATCGGCAGCTGGATGGCGATCGGCTTCGCGCCGAGACGCTTCGTTGATGTCGTCCACGGCACATGTAGAAGTCGGCGCCGGTCTTATCCATCTTGTTGGCGAAGCACGATGCGCGGAACGCCGGTACTTGTCGCCCTGGCGCCAGACGGTCTCGGTCTGCGGCTCGACGCCCTGGTTGCCATCGAGGACGCAGACGGCGCCGTCGAGCACGCGCAGCGAACGCTCCACCTCGATGGTGAAGTCGACGTGGCCGGGGGTGTCGATGATGTTCAGACGCTTGCCGGCCCACTGGGCGGTCGTCGCGGCCGACGTGATCGTGATGCCGCGCTCCTGCTCCTGCTCCATCCAGTCCATGGTCGCGGCGCCGTCGTGGACTTCGCCGATCTTATGCGACTTGCCGGTGTAGTAGAGGATCCGCTCGGTCGTCGTCGTCTTGCCCGCATCGATGTGGGCCATGATTCCGAAGTTGCGGTA
This sequence comes from Phreatobacter sp., assembly GCA_965284145.1. Lineage (GTDB taxonomy): Bacteria > Pseudomonadota > Alphaproteobacteria > Rhizobiales > Phreatobacteraceae > Phreatobacter. Next base: position 607,391 of record CBDIRH010000002.1, on the reverse strand, counting down.
GTCCTCGATCGCGTGAGTGCGCGGCATGGATCTGAGTTCCTTCGGTTCCGGATGAACCGTGAAGTTCCGTTACCAGCGGTAATGCGAGAAGGCGCGGTTGGCTTCCGCCATCTTGTGGGTGTCTTCGCGCTTCTTGACCGCGTTGCCGCGGTTGTTGGCGGCGTCCAGCAGCTCCGAGGAGAGCTTGTCCACCATGGTCTTGTCGTTGCGCGAGCGGCGCCGCCTGGATCAGCCAGCGGATCGCCAGCGCCTGGCGGCGCTCGGGACGAACCTCGACGGGCACCTGGTAGGTGGCGCCACCGACGCGGCGCGACCGAACTTCGATGGCCGGCATGACGTTCTCCAGCGCCTACGTGGAACACGGCCAGCGGCTCCTGCTTGCGCCTTGGCCTCGATCTGGTCGAAGCGCGCCGTAGACGATACTGCTCGGCGACCGACTTCTTGCCATCGCTACATGACCGAGTTCATGAACTTGGCGAGAACGACGTTGCCGAACTTCGCGTCCGGAATGACTTCACGCTTTTCGGCCGCGGTGACGACGAGACATCGCTCTCTCCGTTAATCCTGAAAGCCAGCCGTTCCACCCGGCGCCTGCCTCGGCAGCGCCGGTACTTCCGCGGCGCCGTACTTCGAACGGCGCTGCTTGCGGTTCTTGACGCCCTGCGTGTCGAGCACGCCGCGCAGGATGTGGTAGCGCACGCCCGGAAGGTCCTTCACGCGGCCGCCGCGGATCATGACCACCGAGTGCTCCTGCAGATTGTGGCCCTCGCCCGGGATGTAGCTCACCACTTCGATAGCCGTTGGTCAGGCGCACCTTGGCGACCTTGCGCAGCGCCGAGTTCGGCTTCTTCGGGGTCGTCGTGTACACGCGCGTGCAAACACCACGCTTCTGCGGGCAGTCCTGCAGATGGCGGGCACCTTCTCGCGCGTAGGTGCGCGGCTGACGCGGCTTGCGGATCAGCTGGTTGATCTGTCGGCATCGGCGGCCTTGTCCTTGAACCCATGAGGTCCGGTTACCCGGCCCTCGGTAAAAGCTTCGCTCAGCCCGCCCCGTTTCCGGAACAGGCAACCGGGCGCTTGGCTTGCCCCGAGAGGCAAACAGCGCCCGGCGAAAACAGAGGATCGCCTCCCTCGCGGTTGGGCGATCATGCATTTCGAACTGACTGACGTCAGGCGATGCGGTCTCGGTTTGCTTCGATCGGAACCGGCTCAGAGCCGTTCCCAGGACCGCGTGTGCAACCGACCTACATCGGAAAGTCGGGCGGCAATACACCGTGAGTCGGCGCCCGTCAAGCGTTGCTCCCCGCAAGCGGCCCCAAAGACCGTTTCTTTCGCGGTCCCGGTGCAATGCGACAGAAACATTCCGGGCCGAGCCCGTCATAATCTGTCAGCCTGCGACGCCTATGCCTTTCCGTGGCCCGTCATGTTGGGGCCGGCAGGACATAAGTACGTTGCCCAAGAGGTTGGGAATCTGCTTATCCCGCATAGTGTGGTTTCGCAACGTCAGGCTCGACCCCTGCCGAACCGGCCTTGCGGCAATCGTGCCAACGTTGAGGGTCCGTCGCGACCAAGATGGTAACGGGCCGACTGTTCCGCGCGAGCAGCGGCCCACAGGAAGAGGATGAGAACAATGGCGTTCAGGAACGTCGTTTTCGCGGCTGTGGCCGCTGTTGCCCTGGCCGGTTCGTTCGGCATGTCCGCGCAGGCCCAGACCGACCGGGACGGCCAGCAGCGCTGGATCAATATCGTCAACCGCTCGGGTGTGACGATCCGCGAGTTCTACATGACCGACGTGGACACGCGCGGCTGGGGTGACGACCGTCTCGGCCAGGAGGTCGTGGAGCCCGGCGACTCCCTGCGGGTCGTTCCGACCCCGCGCCAGCGCTCCCGCGGCCTATTGCCAGTATGACATGAAGGTGGTCTTCGCCAACGACCGCACCGTCGAGCGTCGCGGGGTAAACCTTTGCCAGACGACCAACCTCGTCTGCACCTCGACCGGATCCTGCCGCGTCAACTGACGCCGGCGCATCGCGATGGTTGCAGAGGCCGCCCCCGCCCGGGGCGGCCTTTTGCGTTCAGGGGACGGCCGAGGCCCGGGCCGTCTCATACAGATTGCGCCCGCCCGGCCGAAGGGGCATAGCATCGCGGTGACATTCCGCATCGTCATCTGAGTCTGCTTCCAAAGGCTGGCTTGTGTCGCGGTCCTGGTGTCCGACCCTGCCATAGACCCCCCAGAACGACCTTTCGTGGGCCTCTCCCAAAGGAACTGCCTCATGACGATCAAGACGCTCTTCGCAGCGGGCGCTGCTGCGCTCGCACTCGCCGCATGCCTCGTCGCCGGCCCCCCTGCCAATGCGCAAACCGATCGCGACGGCCAGCAGCGCTGGGTCAACATCGTCAACCGGACACGCGTGACGATCCGTGAGTTCTACATGACCGACGTCGACACCCGCGGCTGGGGTGACGACCGCCTCGGCCAGAACGTGGTCGAGCCCGGCCAGGCCTTGCGCGTCGTTCCGACCCCGCGCCAGCGCGCTCGCGGCTATTGCCAGTTCGACATGAAGATCGTCTTCGAGAACGAGCGCACGGTCGAGCGCCGCGGCGTCAACCTCTGCTCCACCAGCAACCTGGTGTGCGGATCGACCAGTTCCTGCTCGGCCAACTGATTGACGCTAGGAGCGTCCGGAAACAGCAAAGGGCCGCCCCATGGGGCGGCCCTTCTCTCTTGCTCTGGCCGACCGAAGGCAGGGGCGTCCCCTGCCCTCGCCGCAGGCTCAGGACTGCGATGACTCGATCGCGGCCATCTCGGCAGGCGCGCCGGCAGGCGTTCCAGCGGTCTTCTGCTTCTCGTCGAGGATGAGATCGTCGCGCTTCAGCGCGATCTCGCGGATGCGGTTCATCATGGCGCCGGTGCCGGCCGGGATGAGGCGGCCGACGATGACGTTCTCCTTGAGGCCCTCGCAGCGTGTCCGACTTGCCGTTGACGGCCGCCTCGGTGAGCACGCGCGTCGTCTCCTGGAAGGAGGCGGCCGAGATGAACGACCGCGTCTGCAGGGACGCCTTGGTGATGCCGAGCAGCACCGGGTCGTGCCGGTGGCCGGACGCTTGTTCTTGTCGTCGGCGATCGCGAGCTTGGCGTTCTTCCGTCGTCGAACTCATGCTTGTCGACCTGGTCGCCGCTCAGGATGAGGTCGGTGTCGCCGGGATCGGTGATCTCGACCTTCTGCAGCATCTGACGAACGATCGACCTCGATGTGCTTGTCGTTGATCGACGACGCCCTGCAGCCGATAGACCTCCTGGATCTCGTTGACGAGGTAGGCGGCAAGCTCCTCCACGCCCTTGCATCGCCAGGATGTCGTGCGGAGCCGGGTTGCCGTCGATCGATGAAGATCGCCGCTTCTCGACGTCGTCGCCATCCTGCAGATGGCGATGTGCTTGCCCTTGGGGATCAGGTACTCGACCGGCTCGGCATCCGCGTCTTCCGGCACGATCAGTGATGCGGCGCTTGTTCTTGTAGTCCTTGCCGAAGCGCGATGCGTGCCGGCGATCTCCGCAGATGATCGCGGCAGTCCTTCGGACTGGCGGGCCTCGAACAGCTCGGCCACGCGCGGCAGACCGCCCGTGATGTCGCGGGTCTTGCCGCCCTCGCAGCGGGATACGCGCCAGGACGTCGCCGGCATGGACCTCCTGGCGCCGGTCTCGACGCGAGATGACCGCATCGACCGACAAGCGCGTAGCGGGCATCCGTTGCCGCGCGGCAGCTTCTGCAGCTTGCCGTCGGCAGTCGCGGATGACCAGCGAGGACGTGAGGTCGCCGCCGCGCGGCTCGACGTCCGCCAGTCGACGACCACGCGGTTGGAGATGCCCGTCGAGTCGTCGATCACCTCGCGCGATCGACACGCCCTCGACCAGGTCGACGTAGACCGGCACTTACCGGCCTTCTCGGTGATGATCGGCACGGGTGTACGGGATCCCACTCGGCGATACTGCTGGCCGCGCGTCACCTTGGCATGTCCTCGTCGACCACGCAGCTTGCGCGCCGTACTGGCTACGCGATGCGTGGCGCGTTCGCGCCGTGCGCATCGTCGATGACGCACCGTCTCGATGTTGCGGCCCATCGCGATCGAGCACGCCTGCCGCTGTTGTTCACGATCGTTGCGGTTGCGCATCCTGATCGTGCCCGTCGTAGGTCGCCTCGATGAACGACTGCTCGGCGCCACGCTGGGCCGCGCCGCCGATGTGGAAGGTACGCATGGTGAGCTGGGTGCCCGGCTCGCCGATCGACTGGGCGGCGATGACGCCGACCGCCTCGCCGATGTTGACCTGCGTGCCGCGCGCCAGGTCGCGGCCGTAGCACTTGCCGCAGACGCCGGTCTTGGTGTCGCAGGTCAGCACCGAGCGGATGCTGCACCTCCTGGATGCCCGCCTTCGTCGATCAGCTCGACCCCGACCTTCGTCGAGTCATGGTCGCCAGCCTTGCACCAGCACGGTGCCCGATCAGCGGATCGGTCGACGTCGTCGGCGGCCGACGCGGCCGAGGACTGCGCTCGCCGAGAGCGGCTCGATCACGTCGCCGCCATCGACCATCGCACGCATGGTGAGGCCGTTGGTCGGTGCCGCAATCCTCCTCGAAGATGATGCAGTCCTGGGCGACGTCGACCAGACGCCGCGTCAGGTAGCCCGAGTTGGCGGTCTTGAGCGCGGTGTCGGCCAGACCCTTGCGGGCGCCGTGGGTGGAGTTGAAGTACTCCATCACGGACAGGCCTTCCTTGAAGTTCGAGATGATCGGCGTCTCGATGATCTCGCCCGAGGGCTTGGCCATGAGGCCGCGCATGCCGGCAAGCTGGCTTCATCTGCGTGGTCGATCCGCGCGCACCGGAGTGCGCCATCATCCACACCGAGTTCACCGGCTTGTTGGCGACTGGGCTCGTCCTTCTCACGACGAGATACGGCCTTCATCATCTCCTCGCGCCACGCGATCCGAGCAGCTTGCGACCAGGCGTCGACGACCTTGTTGTACTTCTCACCCGAGGTGATCAGGCCGTCCTGGTACTGCTGCTCGTACTCCTTCGACAGCGTCCTGCGTGGTCTCGGCTGACCAGCTTCACCTTGTCGTCCGGGATGACGATGTCGTCCTTGCCGAAGGAAATGCCGGCGCGTGCAGGCGTGATAGAAGCCGAGCGCCCATCAGGCGGTCGGCAGAAGATCACGGTCTCCTTCTGGCCGCAGTGGCGGTAGACCGAGTCGATCATCGTTCTGCAGGTCTCCTTCTTCGTCAGAAGGCTGGTTGATCAGCGACGAACGGCACGTTGGGATGACTTGGGCAGGATCTGCGCCGAGCAGGATGCGGCCCGGCGTGGTCTCGATAGACGCGGCTGGACGTGGTTGCCGTCCGGCATCGAGGCCTTCGCAGCGGCACTTGATCTTGGCGTGCAGCGTGACGAGCGTGCGGCTGTGCCAGCGCATGCTCGAGCTCGCCGATGTCGGAGAACAGCGACGCCCTCGCCCGGCCTCGCCCTCGCGCATCGAGCGTGATGTAGTAGATGCCGAGCACGATGTCCTGCGACGGCACGATGATCGGCGCGCCGTTCGCCGGGTGCAGGATGTTGTTGGTCGACATCATGAGGACGCGCGCTTCCAGCTGCGCCTCGAGCGACAGCGGCACGTGCACGGCCATCTGGTCGCCGTCGAAGTCGGCGTTGAAGGCCGTGCAGACCAGCGGGTGCAGCTGGATCGCCTTGCCTTCGATCAGCACCGGCTCGAACGCCTGGATGCCCAGGCGATGCAGCGTCGGGGCGCGGTTCAGCAGCACCGGATGCTCGCGGATCACCTCGTCGAGGATGTCCCAGACCTCCGGCCGCTCCTTCTCGACCATGCTTCTTGGCCGGCCTTGACGGTGGTCGGCCAGGCCCGTAGGCCTCGAGCCGCGAGTAGATGAACGGCTTGAACAGCTCGAGCGCCATCTTCTTGGGCAGGCCGCACTGGTGCAGCTTGAGTTCCGGACCGACCACGATGACCGAACGGCCCGAATAGTCGACGCGCTTGCCGAGCAGGTTCTGGCGGAAGCGGCCCTGCTTGCCCTTCAGCATGTCGGCGAGCGACTTCAGCGGGCGCTTGTTGGCACCCGTGATGACGCGGCCGCGGCGGCCGTTGTCGAACAGGGCGTCGACCGACTTCCTGCAGCATGCGCTTCTCGTTGCGGATGATGATGTCGGGCGCGCGCAGCTCGATCAGGCGCTTCAGGCGGTTGTTGCGGTTGATGACGCGGCGATAGAGGTCGTTGAGGTCCGAGGTCGCGAAGCGGCCGCCGTCCAGCGGCACCAGCGGACGCAGGTCGGGCGGGATGACCGGCACGACGGTCAGGATCATCCACTCCGGACGTGTTGCCGGACTCGATGAAGGCCTCGATGATCTTCAGGCGCTTGGCGAGCTTCTTCGGCTTCAGTCTCCGAGGTGGTCTCGCGCAGCTCCTCGCGCAGCCGCGGACGCTCCTCGTTGAGGTCGATCGCCGACAGCATGGTCGCGGATCGCCTCGGCGCCGATCGTCGGCGCGTGAAGGCGTCGTCGCCGTACTCGTCGAGCGCGTTGAGGTACTCGCTCCTCGGTCAGGAGCTGACGCTCCTTCAGCGGGGTCAGGCCCGGCTCGATGACGCACGTAGTACTCGAAATAGAGGATGCGCTCGAGGTCGCGCAGCGTCATGTCGAGCAGGAGGCCGATGCGGGAGGGCAGCGACTTCAGGAACCAGATGTGCGCCACCGGCGAGGCGAGCTCGATGTGGCCCATGCGCTCGCGGCGCACGCTTGCGTGAGCGTCACCTCGACGCCGCACTTCTCGCAGGTGATGCCGCGGAACTTCATGCGCTTGTACTTGCCGCACAGGCACTCGTAGTCCTTGATCGGTCCGAAGATGCGGGCGCAGAACAGGCCGTCACGCTCGGGCTTGAACGTGCGGTAGTTGATGGTCTCCGGCTTCTTGATCTCGCCGTGGCTACCACGCGCGGATGCGGCTCGGGGCTGGCGATCGAGATACGGATCTCGTCGAAGGTCGGCGTGCCCTGCGGCTGGCCCAGTACGTTGATGAGGTCGGTCATCTTGTGTCCTACAGAGTTGTTGGACTAATTCGCGAAAGAGAGGCAGGCCAGCGCTTAGCTGGCCTGCTGATTGAGCTCGACGTTGAGGCCGAGCGAGCGCAGCTCCTTGACCAGCACGTTGAACGATTCGGGGATGCCCGCCTCGAACGTGTCGTCGCCGCGCACGATGGCCTCGTAGACCTTGGTGCGGCCGGCCACGTCGTCCGACTTGACGGTGAGCATCTCCTGCAGAGTGTAGGCCGCGCCGTACGCTTCGAGCGCCCACACCTCCATCTCGCCGAAGCGCTGGCCGCCGAACTGCGCCTTGCCGCCCAGCGGCTGCTGGGTGACGAGCGAGTACGGGCCGATCGACCGGGCGTGGATCTTGTCGTCCACCAGGTGATGCAGCTTCAGCATGTAGATGTAGCCGACGGTGACCTTGCGGTCGAAGGGCTCGCCGGTCCGGCCGTCGACCAGGCGTCACCTGGCCCGACTTGTCGAGGCCCGCCATCTCCAGCATGCCGACGATGTCGCCCTCGTGCGCGCCGTCGAACACCGGCGAGGCGAAGGGAACGCCGCGGCTGAGGTTCTTGGCGAGCTCGATGGTCTGCTCGTCGTCGAGCGTCCTGGATCTCGGCCTTGAAGGCCTTCTCGCCATAGATCGTCGCGCAGGCGCTCGACCTGCGCGGCCGCACGCTCTTCGCGCGCTGCAGGCGATCATGCGCCAGCCGATCGTCTTGCCGAGGCCGGCGGCGGCCCAGCCAAGGTGGGTCTCCAGGATCTGCCCGACGTTCATGCGGCTCGGCACGCCCAGCGGGTTCAGCACGATGTCGACCGGCTGACCGTCCTCGAGGTACGGCATGTCCTCGAGCGGCACGATGCGCGAGATCGACGCCCTTGTTGCCGTGACGGCCGGCCATCTTGTCGCCCGGCTGCAGCTTGCGCTTCACGGCGACGAAGACCTTGACCATCTTCATGACGCCCGGCGGCAGCTCGTCGCCGCGCTGCAGCTTCTCGACCTTGTCCTCGAAGCGGCTGCTCGAGGCGCGCTTGGACTCGTCGTACTGCTTGCGCATGCGCCTCGATCTCGGCCATGAGCGCGTCGTCGGCAACGCCGAACTGGCCCACCACTGCCCGCGCGGATACTCCGCCAGGACGTCGTCGGCTCAGCGCCGTGCCCTTCTTCAGGCCCTTGGGCCCGCCGGCGATGCCGGTCTGGTCCATCCAGCATTTCCGGCGAGGCTGGCCGTAGACGTTGCGGTCGAGGATCGCCTGCTCGTCGTCGCGGTCCTTGGCGAGACGCTCGATCTCCTCGCGCTCGATCGCCATGCGCGCGCTCGTCCTTGTCGACGCCGTGGCGGTTGAACACGCGGACTTCGACGATGGTGCCGGTGCACGCCCGGGCGGCACGCGCAGCGAGGTGTCGCGGACGTCGGAGGCCTTCTCGCCGAAGATGGCGCGCAGGAGCTTCTCTTCCGGCGTCATCGGGCTCTCGCCCTTCGGCGTGATCTTGCCGACGAGGATGTCGCCCGGCCTGCACTTCGGCGCCGATATAGACGATGCCGGCCTCGTCGAGGTTGCTTCAGCGCTTCTTCCGACACGTTCGGAATGTCGCGGGTGATTTCCTCCGGACCGAGCTTGGTGTCGCGGGCCATGACCTCGAACTCCTCGATGTGGATCGAGGTGAACACGTCCTCGCTGCACGATGCGCTCGGAGAGCAGGATCGAGTCCTCGAAGTTGTAGCCGTTCCACGGCATGAACGCGACGAGCACGTTGCGGCCGAGCGCCAGCTCGCCGAGATCGCGTCGACGGACCGTCGGCCACGATGTCGCCCTTCTTGACGCTGGTCGCCGACACGTCACCAGCGGACGTCTGGTTGATGCAGGTGCTCTGGTTGGAGCGCTGGAACTTCAGCAGGCTGTAGATGTCGACCGCCGGGCTTGGTTCGGACCCACATCCTCCGTCGCGCGCATGACGATGCGCGTCGCGTCGACCTGGTCGACGACGCCGGTGCGGCGCGCGGCGATCGCGGCGCCCGAGTCACGGGCCACGACCGACTTCCATGCCGGTGCCGACGCAGCGGCGCGTCCGCCTGCACCAGCGGCACGGCCTGACGCTGCATGTTCGAGCCCATCAGCGCGCGGTTGGCGTCGTCGTTCTCGAGGAACGGGATCAGCGCCGCGGCGACCGACACGAGCTGCTTCGGCGACACGTCCATGAAGTCGATCGTGTCGGGACCGGCAGCAGCAATGTACTCGCCGCGCCTTGCGGCACGATGCACCAGGTCGTCCACGAACTTGCCGTTCGCGTCGATCTCGCGCGTTGGCCTGGGCGACCGTGTACTTGCCCTCCTCCATGGCGGACAGGTAGATCGACCTCGTCGGTGACCCGGCCGTCGCGCGACCTTGCGGTACGGGCGTCTCGATGAAGCCGTACTTGTTCACGCGGGCGAAGGTCGCCAGCGAGTTGATCAGGCCGATGTTCGGGCCTTCCGGCGTCTCGATCGGGCAGATGCGGCCGTAGTGCGTCGGATGCACGTCGCGCACCTCGAAGCCGGCGCGCTCGCGCGTCAGACCGCCCGGGCCAAGCGCCGACAAGGCGGCGCTTGTGCGTGACTTCCGACAGCGGGTTGGTCTGGTCCATGAACTGCGATGAGCTGCGAGCGAGCCGAAGAACTCGCGCACGGCCGCCGCCGCCGGCTTGGCGTTGATCAGATCCTGCGGCATCACGGTGTCGATGTCGACCGAGGACATGCGCTCGCTTGATCGCGCGCTCCATGCGCAGCAGGCCGACGCGGTACTGGTTCTCCATCAGCTCGCCGACCGAGCGCACGCGGCGGTTGCCGAGATGGTCGATGTCGTCGATCTCGCCCTTGCCGTCGCGTGAGGCTCGACGCAGCGTCTTGACCACGGCGAGGATGTCGTCGCGTGCGCAGCATGCGGACGGTGTCCTCGGCGGTCGAGGTCGAGGCGCATGTTCATCTTCACGCGGCCGACGGCCGAGAGGTCGTAGCGCTCGATGTCGAAGAACAGCGCCCTGGAACAGCGCCTCGGCGGTCTCGAGCGTCGGCGGCTCGCCCGGACGCATGACGCGGTAGATGTCGAACAGCGCATCCTCGCGCGTTGATGTTCTTGTCGGCGGCCAGCGTGTTGCGGATGTAGGCGCCGATGGTGACGTGGTCGATGTCGAGCGTCGGAAGCTCGCTCGTAGCCCTCGGCCACGAGCATCTTCGAGCATCTGTCTCGGAGATCTCCTCGCCAGCCTCGGCGTAGATCTCGCCCGTCTTCAGGTTGACCATGTCCTCGGCGAGGTAGCGGCCCGCCAGTTCCTCGGTCGACAGGCGGAGCGCCTTCAGGCCCTTCTCGGCGAGCGTTCTTCGCGCTCGTCGGCACGGACGAGCTGGTCTTGCCGGCCTCGAGCGACGACCTCGCCGGATCGATCGGCATCGATCAGTGTCGTTCGGCTGGCCTTGAAGCTCGCGCATGCAGACGACCTGGTCGTAGGGAACGCCGCCAGGATCTCCTCCGGCGACATGCCCTGGGCCTCGGTCACGATCGATCGTCTGGCTCGTAGCAACGGTCGGCAGAGCGATGTCCTGGCGGTCGTGTCGATGCCGAGGGCGTAGCAGCAGCGCTCGTCACCGGAATCTTGCGGCGGCGGTCGATGCGCGACGTGGATCGATGTCCTTGGCGTCGAACTCGAAGTCGAGCCACGAGCCGCGATAGGGGATGATGCGGGCGGCGAACAGCAGCTTGCCCGACGAGTGGGTCTTGCCCTTGTCGTGGTCGAAGAAGACGCCCGGCGAGCGGTGCATCTGCGAGACGATGACGCGCTCGGTGCCGTTGACGATGAAGGTGCCGTTCGACGGTCATGAGCGGCATGTCGCCCATGTAGACGTCCTGCTCCTTGATGTCCTTGACGGACTTCGCGCCGGTGCCGGCGTCCTCGTCGATGTCCCACACGACGAGGCTGCAGCGTCACCTTGAGCGGAGCGGCGTAGGTCATGCCGCGCTGGCTGGCACTCGTCGACGTCGTACTTCGGCGGCTCGAACTCGTACTTCACGAACTCCAAGCATGGCGCTGCTCGGAGAAGTCGGTGATCGGGAACACGCGACGTGAAGACCGCCTGCAGGCCCTCGTCTGAGCGTCCGCCCTTGGCCGCCGTGCGTCGACGCATGCAGGAAGCTGCTCGTAGGACGCTCTTCTGAACCTCGATGAGGTTCGGCATCGTCGCCACTTCCCTGATGTTGCCGAAGAAACTTGACGGATCCGTTTGCGGCCGGTGAAGGTCTGAGCCATGTCTGCCTCCTCGCTTGGGCCGCCAGGCGTCGGCGGCGGACCCGCTGCGTTCTCAGCGACGGGCGGGCTCGACGGACGTCCGCTCATCCGTCGCAGACGGCCTGACCGGAGCGGTCCATATCGCGGGCCGATGAGCGACCCTGGACCGTCCGTGTCAAACGTCTGACACCTCTGTTGAACACGCGGTCGCCTTCCGGCCCCGCAATCTCGCTTCGCCCGCCGCATGGCGGATCCGGTATCGGTCGCCCGACCCGGACAGGATCCGCGCGGAGCGACCCGAGGGCCGATCCGACGCGGAACACAATCACTTCAGCTCGACCTTGGCGCCGGCGGCCTCGAGCTTGGCTTCTTGAGCTTCTCGGCCTCGTCCTTCGGCAACGCCTTCCTTGACCGGCCTTCGGAGCGCCCTCGACGAGGTCCTTGGCTTCCTTGAGGCCGAGACCGGTGATCGCGCGGACTTCCTTGATCACGTTGATCTTCTTGTCGCCGGCGGCGGCAAGCATGACGGTGAACTCGGTCTGCTCCTCGACCGGCGGCAGCGGCAGCGCCGGCGCCCGGAGCAGCGGCGACGGCGACGGCAGCGGCGGCGCGAAACGCCCCACTTCTCCTCGAGCAGCTTGGCTGAGCTCGAGCGGCCTCGAGGACGGTGAGGGCCGAGAGCTCGTCGACGAGCTTTTCGCAGATTAGCCATTTGTCATTCTCCTGATATCTCGAACTTGGTTCGAACCGGTTGTCGAGTGACGTGAGGCCTTACGCGGCCTTCGCACCGTCCTCCTTGGCTCGGCATACGCGTCTGAACACGCGGGCCAGCTTGGCCAGCGGGCGCCGTCGAGCACGCTGGGCGACCTTGGTCGCCGGGAGCCTGGAGGAGGCCGACGATCTTGGCGCGCAGTTCATCGAGCGACGGCAGCGTGGCGAGAGCCTTCACACCGTCCGCATCCAGTGCAGTCGTCACCCATGCGCGCCGCCAAGGATGACGAGCTTGTCGTGGGCCTTGGCGAAGGTCGCGAGGCGACCTTCGCCGCAGCGACCGGATCCTGGCTGATAGGCCAGGATCGTCGGGCCCTTGAGCAGGGCTCCGATGCGACGCGACGTCCGTGCCCTCGAGAGCACGAGCTTGGCGAGCCGGTTCTTGGTGACCTTCACAGACTGCGCACCTGGCCGCCTTCACCTTGCGACGGAGGTCCGTGCATCTGCGCTGGACGGTGAGGCCGGAATAGTGGGCGACCACGACGACGCCAGAGGTCCTTGAAGACCTCGTTGAGCGTGCCGACCAGCTCCTGTCTTTTCCGTGCGATCCACGTTTGCTCTCTCTGGTCGGGGCCTCGCTTGCGGAAGACCCCGGGTTGCACCTGCCGATCATCGGCGCCGGCGAGCCGGCCATCCGAACGATCAGCGTTCGGCCCTGTCCGCTCTGGAACACCGCGGGATGAAGCATCCCCCGGCCGAGTGCCTGAGTTCGAACCTTCCTCGGCGTGCACCGCCGTGAAATCGGTCTTCACCCGTCTGCGCTGCGCGGCATCTGCTGCGGAGACTTTAGGCCCTGCTCCCAAGAAGCAGCAAGGCACCGGCGGTCTCGGACAGGTGGAGTTCGAAACCTTGCGGTTTCTCCGTCCTTCACCGCGGACCGAAGCCCACGACGAAACTCTGAAACTCGCTTGGCCAGCGCTCAGGTGTTGAGAGCGGTGGCCGGGTCGAGCTTGACGCCCGGACCCATGGTCGAACTGATCGACACCTTCTTGATGAAGGTGCCCTTGGCACCCGACGGCTTGGCGCGATTGATCGCGGTCGACCAGCGCCTTGACGTTGGCGGCAATCGCCTCCTCGGAGAACGACGCCTTGCCGACGGCCGCAGTGGACGATGCCGGCCTTCTCGACGCGGAACTCGACGGCGCCGCCCTTGGCATGCGTGCAACGGCCGACTTCGACGTCCATGCGTCACGGTGCCGACCTTCGGGTTCGGCATCAGGCCGCGCGGGCCCAGCACCTTACCGAGACGGCCGACGAGGCCCATCATGTCCGGGGTGGCGATGCAGCGATCGAAATTCGATCTTGCCGCCCTGGACGACTTCTCGGCGAGGTCCTCGGCGCCGACGATGTCGGCACCCGCCGCCTTGGCCTCGTCGGCCTTGGCGCCGCGGGCGAACACCGCCACGCGCAGCGGTCCGGCCGGAGCCGTTCGGCAGGTTGCAGCACGCCGCGGACCATCTGGTCGGCGTGGCGCGGGTCGACGCCGAGATTCATCGGCGATCTCGATGGTCTCGTCGAACTTCGCCGTGGCGCGCTGGCCTTCACGAGCTTCACCGCGTCGTCGATCGGATAGGTCTTGCGCGGCGTCGATGCGCCTCGAGGGTCTTACGATAGCGCTTTCCGGCTCATGGCTTACCCCACCACCTCAAGGCCCATGGAACGGGCCGAGCCTTCGATCATCGACGAGGCCGATTCGACCGAGTCGCAGTTCATGTCGACCATCTTCGACTTGGCGATCTCGGCGACCTGGGCGTCGCGTGACCTTGCCGACGAAGCCGCTTGCCGGCGAGTCGTGTGGCCCTTGTCGATGCTTGGCGGCCTTCTTCACGCAGTAGGTGACCGGCGGCGTGCTTCATGCTCGAAGGTGAAGGAGCGGTCCTGGATAGACGGTGATGACCACCGGGATCGGCATCCCCTTCTCCATCTGCTGGGTCTTCGCGTTGAAGGCCTTGCAGAATTCCATGATGTTCAGGCCGCGCTGACCGAGAGCGGGGCCGATCGGCGGGGACGGGGTTAGCCGCGCCCGGCCGGCACCTGCAGCTTGATGTAATCCGACGATTTTCTTCGCCATGATGTCCTCCTGACACGTCCGGAGCGGACGGTCGGTTGGGTTTCGTGGTCGGGTTCGGGAAGGATGGCGAACCGCCTTCCCTCGCCTCCCACGGGTGAAGGAGGTGCGGCGAACCGCGCCTCCGCCGGATGCCCGAAGGCGTCCGGTTCATGCCGCCGTCCCGAGGGCCGGCGGCAGATCGGGTCAGAGCTTGTCGACCTGACCGAATTCCAGTTCCACCGGCGTCGGCCGGCCGAAGATCGAAACGGCGACCTTGACGCGGGCGCGGCCGTCGTCGACCTCCTCGACTGAAGCCTTCGAAGGAGGCGAAGGGACCGTCGTTGACGCGCACCTTCTCGCCGACCTCGAAGGAGATCGTCGTCTTGGGGCGATCGACACCCTCCTGGACCTGCTGGGCGATGCGCATCGCCTCGGCTTCCGGGATCGGCATAGGCTTCTTGTCGGCGCCGAGGAAGCCGGTGACCTTCGGGGTGTTCTTGATCAGGTGATAGGCCTCGATCGGTCATGTCCATCTTCACCAGCACGTAGCCGGGGAAGAACTTGCGCTCGGTGTCGATCTTGCGGCCGCGGCGCACCTCGGTGACGCGCTCCTTCGGCACCAGGATGTCCTCGAACAGCCTCGGACAGGCCGCGCTGGGCGGCGCCCTCACGGATGGCCTCGGCCACCTTGTTCTCGAAGTTCGAATAGGCGTGGACCACGTACCACTGCTTCGCCACGACGGTTACCCTCAGCTGCCGAGCGACAGGAGCGTCTGGACGCCCCAGCGGATCGCCGAATCGGCGACAAAGAAGAAGATCGCCGAGACGATCATGAAGATGACGACCATCATGGACGAGATGCCGACCTCCTTGCGGGTCGGCCAGGTGACCTTGTTGGCCTCCTGACGCACCTGCTGCATGAACTCGACAGGATTGGGCTTCGCCATGGTGAGAATCCGGACAGGGCCGCCCACCGCCCTCACCCATTGCGGATGACAGCCGGCGCGTCGGCCCGGAAAAAGGAAACGCGTCCCGCCGGATGTCCGTTTCCGGGCCGGCAGGGAGTGGGGTCTGCTACCCGATACGGGACGGGCCGTCAAGGAAAGCAGCACCGACTCCGCAAAGAGAAAGGCCCGGCGCGTGTCGCACCGGGCCTTTCTGAATTGGCAGGGGCAGCAGGGTTCGAACCCGCGACCTGCGGTTTTGGAGACCGCCGCTCTACCAGCTGAGCTATACCCCTTCAGGAACCACCGCGACGGTATAGTCCGCCGCGGCGATCCGTTCAATCACTGCGATGATCGAGGCGACGACGCCGGCGCCGACGGTACGGCCGCCCTCACGGATGGCGAAGCGCAGGCCTCTCCTCCATGGCGATCGGCACGATCAGGCTCGACTGTCCATGCGCGACGTTGTCGCCCGGCATCACCATCTCCGTGCCTTCCGGCAAGGGTCACGATGCCCGTCACGTCGGTGGTGCGGAAGTAGAACTGCGGACGGTAGTTGGTGAAGAACGGCGTGTGACGGCCACCCTCCTCCTTCGTCAGGATGTAGGCCTCGGCCTTGAACTTCGTGTGCGGCTTCACCGAACCCGGCTTGCACAGCACCTGGCCGCGCTCCACGTCCTCGCGCTTCGTGCCGCGCAGCAGCGCGCCGATGTTGTCGCCCGCCTGGCCCTGATCGAGCAGCTTGCGGAACATCTCGACGCCGGTCACCGTCGTCTTCTGCGTGTCGCGGCATGCCGACGATCTCGATTTCCTCGCCGACCTTCACGATGCCACGCTCGACGCGGCCGGTCACAACCGTGCCACGGCCCGAGATCGAGAACACGTCCTCGACCGGCATCAGGAAGGGCTGGTCCGATCGGACGCTCCGGCTGCGGGATGTAGGTGTCCACCGTCTGCCATCAGCTTCAGGATCGACGTCTCGGCCGATCTCCGGCGTACGTGTCCTCAAGAGCGCACAGCGCCGAACCGCTTGGATGATCGGAATGTCGTCGCCCGGGAACTCGTAGCTTCGACAGAAGCTCGCGAACTTCGAGCTCGACCAGCTCCAGAAGCTCGGCGTCGTCGACCATGTCCACCTTGTTCATGAACACGACCAGAGCCGGAACGCCGACCTGACGGGCCAGCAGGATGTGCTCGCGGGTCTGCGGCATCGGGCCGTCGGCCGCCGACACGACCAGGATCGCGCCGTCCATCTGGGCAGCGCCCGTGATCATGTTCTTCACGTAGTCGGCGTGGCCGGGGCAGTCGACGTGCGCATAGTGACGGTTCGTGCGTCTCGTACTCGACGTGAGCCGTCGAGATCGTGATGCCGCGAGCCTTCTCCTCAGGCGCCTTGTCGATCTGGTCGTACGCCGTGAACGTCGCACCACCCGACTTCAGCCAGAACCTTCGTGATCGCCGCAGTCAGCGACGTCTTGCCATGGTCAACGTGACCAATCGTGCCGATGTTGCAATGCGGCTTCGTGCGTTCGAACTTTTCCTTGGCCATCGGTCGTGGTCCTTCGGCTGCCAAAATACGGGCGTGCCCGCGGTGGGCGGTCGGTTACGGGTTTTCGCGCCGCTGTTCAAGTGCGAAATTGAGCTACGGGCGCGACAAACTGCCGGAACGGCGGAGGGTTGGAGCGGGTAGCGGGAATCGAACCCGCGTATTCAGCTTGGAAGGCTCTATCAACGCCTTGATATTGCTCGCTGTGGTTAGAAAATGTTCGGGCCTGCTGCCGCAAGTTGTTGATGATGCAAGCTATCCCTGAAGCGCGATCCGCCCGAGATCGTCGATCACGATGCACCGCCGCTCCGCCATCAGCGTGAATCGGCTCGGCTCCGGAAGCACCGGGATCCGGCGATCATCCTTCGCGACGATGATGCGGCGCTGATCCTCCGGCGTCATTGGCGCGACGGGATCTGCGGCTGCTGCAGCGGCGTCGGGATCGGGTGAAGCCGCCGCTCCTGCAGCAAGAGGACCATCTGCGTCTCAAGCCGCGTCAGCGCCTGGACGGTGTTCTGCTGGTAGAGGTTGAAGCTCTTGGCGAAGACGTCATCCCCCGCCTCGAGCTTCTCGATGCGGGCGAGATCGCGGGCCTGCTGCTCGCGGAGCAACCCCGCCGTCCGAAGCCGAGGAACGCTACTACGCCTCGTTGGCAGAGACAGCGATGGCCGCATAACCTCCGATAACCGGCCTCCCGAACCGAGGCGGTTCAGACCGCTAGCGAGGATCGTCTTCCCCCTCCCTCAGCAGTTTGTGGAAAGCTGTACAATACTTGAACAGAACACGAACAAATTCCTTGGCTCGCGGATTATGGGATGCCAGACTGGCAGCAAATGACACAGCGAATCATCCCTCTCCGCTCCGCTCGGTCGACCGAATTCCGTCGCCTGCGGGATCAGGCTGGCCTCACCCTTGGGGAGGCCCGCCAGCTGCTCGAAGTGTCCGAACGGACCGCCTACCGCTACGAAAGCGGCGAGGCCGCTCCCAGCCGCTTGGCGATCCGAACCCTCCGGCAGGCAATTGGCGAGCGTATGGCGGGCGCCTCGTTTGCGGCGCCCTCCTCCCGCTTCCGTTTCATCGACCTGTTCGCCGGCATCGGTGGCTTACGTATGGGGTTCGAGAGCATTGGCGGGCACTGCGTTTTCACTTCCGAATGGGATGAGAACGCCCAGAAAACCTACGCCATGAACTTCCCCGACAATCACTCGATCGCGGGAGATGTGAGGGAGTATTCCAAGGATCCTGACCTGATCCCCGAGCACGACGTGCTCCTGGGAGGCTTTCCGTGCCAGCCCTTCTCGATCGCTGGGGTTTCAAAGAAAAACTCCCTAGGTCGGGCTCACGGCTTCCTGTGTGACACCCAGGGCACGCTGTTTTTCGACACCGCCCAGATCATCGCTCACCACCGGCCGGCTGCGTTCCTCCTGGAGAACGTCAAAAACCTTGAAAGCCATGACGGGGGGCGGACCTTCGCCACCATCATGAACGTCCTGAAGAACGAGTTGGGCTATCACGTTCAGCATCGGGTGATCAGCTCCGAGCCCTGGGTGCCGCAGAAGCGACAGCGAGTTTTCATCGCGGGCTTCCGCGAGCCCACGACCTTCGATTTTGCCGCTCTCAAGCTGCCCCCGGCAGAGGCCGGTCCGAAGCTGGGCAGCATCCTCCAGGCGCCCGAGGAGGTCAGCGAGAAATACACGCTCACCCCGAAGCTCTGGCAGTACCTCCAGGACTACAAGGCGAAGCACAACAAGGCCGGCAACGGGTTTGGCTATAGCCTGTTCGGCCCGAACGATGTGACCCGCACGCTATCAGCGCGATACTACAAGGATGGATCCGAGATCCTGGTCGCCCAACCAGGCAATCGACCGCGCCGCCTGACCCCAATCGAGTGTGCCAGGCTGATGGGGTTCGACCGCCCAGGGCGGCCGTTCCGCATTCCCGTTTCGGACACGCAGGCCTACCGCCAGTTCGGCAATGCTGTGGTGGTGCCGGTTGTGGAGTTCGTCGCCAAGTCGATGCAGCCGCATATCGCCAAGGCTCTGGCCGGCCCGTCTGCGGCCGAGCAGGCCGAAGAATTGCGCGCCCATGGCTGACATTGTGTCGCCCGAGGTGCGGAGCCGGATGATGGCCGGCATCCGGGGCAAGGACACGAAGCCGGAGATCCTGTTGCGGCGCGGCCTGCACGCCCAAGGGCTCCGCTACCGGCTGCACGATCGCACCCTACCCGGCGCCCCCGACATGGTATTTCCCCGCTACAGGGCCGCGCTCTTTGCCCACGGTTGCTTCTGGCACGGGCACGACTGCCACCTGTTCCGGTGGCCGACGAGCCGCAAGGAATTCTGGGAAGCGAAGATCACTCGCAATCGCGAGGTGGACGCGAGGACCGGCGAGGCTCTTGCCGCTGCCGGGTGGCGGTTCGGCATCGTCTGGGAGTGCGCCCTGAAGGGCCGCACCCGCCTGCCTTTCCCAACCGTGCTGGAAGCCTGCATTGCCTGGCTGCGTTCGGATCAGCCACGGCTTGAGATCCGGGGGGCCGGCTGATGCTGCTACATCGAGGCTCCCTGGCCGACCATTTCTCGGGTGTGGCGGCCAAGCGCCTGAGCGCGGTCGAAACAGATCCGAAGCGCTCGAACCAGCATGAGTTCAACGGCGTGGGCGGGCTGCGGCGGCTGTTCAGTGACGCCGATCGCCGGAATATTCCGGCCCGCTTTGTATGGCTGGGTGAAGAGCAGGAGGGCTTTGCCGAAGACGGCACGATCAGCTGGTACGATGCCCGGCGCGATCACCCTACCCGTACCGAGTACCGCCTTTACTACCCCTCCAATGCCATCATGAAGGGGATGAAGGAGGGCGACTTCTTTCTGGTCGCCACACTGCGGAACGGCAGCGCCATGGTGATCATCGCCCCCGGTGACAGCACCATCGAAAGCCAGCTCCGGTGGCTGTTTGGCATCGAGGACCAGCAGGGCCTGGAGTTCGCAGCTAGGGAAATCACGGCCACCACGGCGGCCGAGCTGGATTTCGCAGCGCGCTACATTCTGGACGAGCTGGGCCTTGAGTTCGAGGAGCCCGAGGCTGCCCGGCTCGATACCCTCATCGAGCGGTTTGGCTTGGCGTTCCCTGATACGCTCACGCTTTCGGGGCTAGCCCGCCAGTCGCTCCCCGAGATCGATCCGAGAGACGCACCCGACGCCGCTCTGGTTGCGTGGATGGATCGCGAGGAGCAGCTTTTTCGCCGACTGGAGCGGCGCATTGTGGAGGCGCGCCTCAAGTCTGGCTTTATGGCCGGCAGCGAGGCAGACGTTGACGGCTTCCTGTCGTTCTCGCTGAGTGTCCAGAACCGCCGCAAATCCCGCGCCGGGCTTGCCCTTGAGAACCACCTTGAGGCCCTGTTCAAGGCCCACGAGCTGCGGTTCGACCGAGGCAAGGAAACGGAAAACCGTAACAAGCCGGATTTCCTGTTTCCAGGGCAGGCAGAGTACCGCGACCCGTCGTTTCCAGCTTCGCGCCTGACGATGCTCGGCGCTAAGTCGACACTCAAGGATCGGTGGCGGCAGGTGCTGTCCGAGGCTGCCCGCATCAATACCAAGCACCTGCTGACGCTTGAACCGGGAACTTCAACCAACCAGACTGACGAAATGCAGGCAAAGCGCCTTCAGCTTGTGATACCAAGATCACTCCACTCGACATTCCGACCGGCTCAGCAAGTCTGGCTTATGGACGTCGCGGGGCTTGTCACCCATTTGCAGGCGCGCCAATAGCTACCCGACGATATGATTGGCGTGCCAATCCAGCTCTCAAGCACTACTGCCGACAGTACTGCCGGATCAGCAGAACCGCATCATCGGGCGCTCCAGCACAAGGCGGCCCTCGCCGGATGCGTGTTGACTGAATGGCAAGCTTCAGACTTCCACCTCCACCCTTCGGCTAGAACGGGGGTGCAAGCGGAAGGCACAATCGACGGCGGGCGGAGGGCAACGCCCGAGGCTCGGGAGACCGCCTATTGTGCGAAAAGCGCGCGGGGGCAGGGCCACTCACATCACCGCAAGCGATCATCTGGCATTGTCACGTACCTCGGCCACTTACTCGATCAGTCTCTTGTCAATAAAATGCCCGCGGAGAAAGCCATCAATATAGCGATCCCATGAGGTCGCGCCCATCGACAATGGGAACGGCAATCGGCTGAGGCGATAATACACTTTGACGAGAAGCCTTCTGGTCAGGTCTATCCAATCTCGCCGTGAAATGACCACTTCCAGAACTGACCCGGTTGCATGGCCACGTGTATCGACAAATCCCGGGGTGCACCAAAGTTCGCAGAGAAAACCCGACAAAACCTCAAGCAAAGAATTCACCTCCACGGTGGGAAGCGAGAGCGCTGAAAGAAGCTGTGGGAAGATCTGATCATCAACCTCTCCGCTAACAGCACAAAGCAGATCATCCGCTCCGACAGTGATGAAGCCAACGCGTTGGCGGTGTAGGGCACAAATCAGCGTGACGTATGTGGTCCGGATGATGATGCCCTCGGCAATCAGTCGCATCAGCAGAATCTGGGTCCACCCCGAATTTAGAATGCCGATGGACGTTGCCAGAATACGCAACCTGCGATCCTCAAGGATCACTGGAATGCCGGTTTTCGCAGCTGTCGCCAAGGTGTCGATACCTGCACGTGACATGATCCTGACGCTGTCATCGCCCCCGAATTCGGCATGAACCTCAGTGGGGATGACCACGGTATGAGCGCGGCTCCATTCAAGGAGAGCTTTGCATCTATCCGCCTGGGCCTGACGGTCTGCCTTTGACGGTTCCACATAGTGAACCTTGTCGCCAACCGCTTCGAGGGAGCCACCCTTTTGCCTGACCTGCTGTTCTGACTCGGATGCGCGCTCGGCCAGCACATCTATCGTACTTTGGACGACGCAGATTCTTACATTACCCAGGGCCTCAAGGACGGGCAGAAGCCCGATCTCTTGCCAGATTGAAAGCGTAAGCGGATCGACAATGATCGATGAAAGATCTGCCAGGCCCTTTAGTGCGGCCTGTCGCTCCTGGGCTGTTCCGACGCAAGAATCGAGCGTGACGTTGGATCGGAAGCGAAGTCCCCGGGACGCATCAATCGAGTCGATGCCGATTATTTTCGCAATGGCATCTACGGGGACGATGTGTTCCTGATACAATGCGGTCGCGTCATCAACCAGACGAGCGCGCATCCGCGCCTGTTCAAACACCGGCTCAAATCCGTTCTCTTTCCCGGGATCGACGTGAAAGCGTCCCAAAGCCCCACTACCCGGGAACGTCGTGTCGTGTGTCTCCATTACTTTCTGAAACAGGTCGACGATCTTGTGACGTATCGAAACGATCGTCCACTGTTCCGGCGGCCCCAGACCTGGCTGCGGCTCGATGACATCGCCGACAGACTTACCGGTGGCTAGTACAGCGATTGGATGCGCAGGACCAATCACCTCCGGTGATGGCTGGGCACCTTCGTCGATCAGATAGCGACGGCGCTCCTTGCGTTCATTCTCTACGACAAAGACGCAATCTTGTGCGACAATCTTTGTTTCCAAATGGCGATCAGAGCGCGACCGAAGCAAAAACAGCGACATAAACATCATGTGGAGGCGTTCACTGTGCCCCCAGTTCCGGGTCATCGTTCTGTAAGCAAGCGCCAATGCATCTGGCCGTCTACCGTATCTGTCGAGTAGCTGCGCAAGCTCCATTAATTCGTCTGGCGTGCCCATCTGGTCGATCGGCACAGCCTTGATCCACTTCGAGAATTTTTTCTCGTTGTTATTGCGGATACATAGTTTTGCCCAGTCGAGGCGAAGCCCAAGCCTATCAGGAGCAAGCGCGTGTGCCGCCTCAAGTGCCGCGATTGCCTGCGGCAACATCCCGGATCGCTCATAGATCGCCGCACCAAGATTCAGAATCTCGACGGACGTCAGGGCCTTGCCAGTGAGCGATTCATAGAGCGTGCGCGCCTCGCTTCGGTGATCGGCGCGGTAGAGGAAAAAAAGTCTTTGCCGGAGAGGATGTGAGGGGCGATCAGTAGCATAAAGACCATCAAGGAGTTCCGCTGCGGTGCTCCATTCGCCTGCGTCGGCGTAGGCGCCAGCCAGCTCGATTCTCTCGACAGGATTGAGTGTTGAGCGGTCGAAAGCAGCGAGGCGACCCATCGCAGCTTCGATCTCGGCCGGGTCGCCCGTACGTCTGGCGATCTCGGCAGTCGTAGCCTCGAAACTGACCGCCGTTTGCAGCCCGGTTCGGTAGGAAGCTGCCTTTTCGAGCGCTTCGCGCTCACCTTTCAGACGATAAAGCGAAAGCACATGCAGCTCTGCTGCACGTACCTTTCCCTCGTCTGTCCCGGCCAAGTCATAAGCCGCAAGCGCGCGCTTTTCCAGATTTTGCCAGTCTTGTGCCCAGGCAGATACATCGGCCGCCATCTGGGCGGCCTCGGGATGTTGATCTGCATAACCATTGGCAAGCGCAAGTGCGTCCGCCCGATGGTTCTGGTGCATGAACGCAATTATTTTGCGCTCGATCAGAGGGCCGAAATCTGGGGCAATTGCGTGAGCCTCAATGGCTGTGGCGTCGGCCTGGTCCTGATCGCCGCGTAATCGATAGGCGGTTGCCAGATTTGCACCGACGAAGGCCCAGCTGCGGGTATCATCACGTGACTTTGCCCAGGCCCACGCCTTTTCGAGATGAATGATTGCTTCATCGATCAGTTCCTGATCATCGTCCGCAAGGGTGGCGCCGATGCGGGCCATCTCGTTGTTCTCGAAACGGCTCAGGATTGCGGTGGCTATTGCCATGCCGCGAGGGATCGCCGTCTCCTTTACCTCGGCATCCCGGGCGATCCGCAATGCGTCTTCATGATCTCCGGCGCCGGCGTAGCGCGAGGCCAGTGCAGCTGCGATGTCCGGGTTTCGTCGGATCGCCTCCAGCCTGGCTTCAATGTCGGCCGTCTGGACATCTGCTGCTGCTGCCGAGATCAGAACAAGCCCGCCTAGCAACTGCGCCACATCAATGTTCAGCGCGGCCTCGGCCTCCCTGTAAGCCTCCTCCCCCCTTCCACGGGAAAGCAACGCACGCGCCTTGTAGGCATGGCTGGCAGCTGTACCGGGTTCGGCTTTGGCGGCTTCCTCGAATTCGACCGCGGCGCGCTCACGTTCGCCACTTTGCTCCAAGGCAGCGCCAAGGTTGGCATGCGCCCGGAAGCGCACATGTGGATTGGTCGCTGCGTCCAGAGCGCTGATGAAAGCTCGCAGGGGTTCTATAACGACCCGGCCATTGCCAGCTTGTATCTGGTCTCGCCAAAGATCGATCTTTGCCTCTGCAACGGCGTCGACCGGAATTGCTGAAGGTGTATCGCCCAGAAGGCTGCTTTGAAGGCTCTTCGTGAGGTGTTGCAAATCGGAGATCGCGCTAGCGATATCATTCTGCGGGCGACGAGGATCGACCGTTGAGGCCGGAACGTATCTATTCTCGATGAGAAGGGCCTGCTTCACATCCGGATGGGATTCCGCGCGGTCGACGATGTCATCCCAGGACCAGAGTTCGACCTTGAATAAACCGGCCTCCCGGTTGGCCTTGTCGAGCGCAATCGCCTTTTTCTGGAGCACCGCGTCCCGATCACCCGCATAGGCGACGATCAGAAGATCAAGCTTCGGTTCGAAGCTCTTTGCCAGCTTTACTTCATCCTCAAGCTCGCCCTCGGTAAGCTGACGGGGCTCGTTCTTCTCCGATCCCTTGCACTGGCAGGCAGCAACCGCAAAGCCGTTACGATTGTCGGCGCCCGTGATATCCGCGCCGTTCTGGCCCTGGCCCCGGCGCCCGTGGAGCCTGGCATAACCGTCGTCCCATTCGGCACGGAGCAATTTCAGGCAAAAATCCTGAAACGCCTTCTCGCCCTTCAGGCGCGGATGTTGAATTTCGGAATAGGTAACCATCAAACTCTGTCAATACAGCGGGGCCCGCTGCGCGCGCCAAGTGTTGGGCCGCCGGGAAGCCCATCTCCCCACAGCCAACATCGTTGCAAACGAGAACAAAAGTAGAATATCCGGGAACTTGCCGCAAGGCAGAAGCAAGCTTTACCCACCGGAATTGCTACGGTGGGCGCAGGGCGTGGTCGGCGTGTCCGGCGATCGTTCATTGTGCGAGAGGCGCGCCATTGGGATCGCTCCCCGACTTAGTTATGCCGCCTGCGATGACTTCGCAATACCTGCGCACTGTGCAACGAATTCGTCATTCTCCGTGCCGTCGAGGACTTCAAATACCACGCCACCACCAAGCCGGTTTAGCGACTTCATGAACAACCTGAAATTGGCCTCAGTCGCAGTGATCCACGGATCCGACTTCATGGCGCGCAGAACCGCACCCGCAATATTTTTTCGACTGGTCATCCAGATGCGCTCTACGAAGTTGCTCCTGATGTCGGCCGTCTTCATGATGAGGGCCAGTGCGCCGGGGATATCTTCCGGCATGCAGGTTTTTGCGATCTGATAATTCCACCAAAGGCGCGAAAGAGCGTGATCGTCACGAATGCCGGTCTGCGTGGGCGCAAAGAAGTGGCCAATGATCAGTTCCTCGTGCCTTACCTCTTCGCGCCCTGTGATCCAGCGTGCACGGCAATAGTCGATTGCCTCGATATGCGAGAGCCTGGCCCAGACCCTCTCCTCATTTGCCATGGCGGGCGAGAGCCCAGAGATCGACTCGCCCACGATAATCGAGTTGGGAAGATCGACACTGACAATGTTCTGCGGAGTTGTCTGATCGAGCTTAGCGAGCCGTGCGCCATCGTATTGGAGGCCGAGCGGAATGTCCCAACCTGGCTCACCGGCGAGGTCAGCAAAGCCAGTGGAACGATAGCGATCCAGATTGGCACTCACACTTTTTCGGAGTTCGCCCAGCACGCGGTCCGATAGATACAGCAATGGCTGCGTCATCAGAAGCTCTCCATGAGCGCGATCGTCTTTGCAAAGGGTCCGCGTAGCAACTGCTGGGCAAGATCAAGAGGTGAGATATCCGGATTAGCGGGATCTACGCCGAGATCGTCGCACTTCGCCTTGAATATCCGGTACCACTTGCGGCCTTCGACGCTGACTCCCCCGGTTTGCAGCCTGGATATCACCTCGACCACGGCGGGCAGATAGACTGTGTTCATGACAACGTCCTTGCCACGGTTCATGTCGCGGATTGACGAGATTGAATTGTACGTCTCTTCGCGGGCGAGAATCGTAATTCGGTCCTGATCATGGTCCACCCGGAAGGTATTGAGGGGCACCTCCTCATTCCTCGCGAGCTCAAAGATGCTGTCAAAGGGTTTGTACTTTTTCTGATCCATCGAGAACCGGAACTCCGGCCCCAGCGCAATGATCGCGCCCTTGCCGATTGTGGACGCGGCCCCGAATTCGGTGTCAATCAGGGGACTGGTGTACCCATCAACCTTTCGCAGTGTGTAGACGACAGGCCTGATGGTGACCGCACCGAACAGTTTGCTGGCGTCAAAAAACTTCTCGCTACGCCCCAGTGATGCCACCTGCAAATGATTGAAGTAGGTTCGCCTGCAAACGACAAAGTACCCCGGCGCGGCTGCCTGGGTCTGGATCAGGTCCACAAGCTCCGTATTGTCGATACGCAGATCAGCAACGAGGCGCAGCTCACCTTCGGGCGTGAGATTTTGCTCGAAGCTGCAGACAAATTTACCAGTAGTGTAATCTTCTGAATTATCGCTGAGCACGGGATGCGGATAGCGCATGTATTCATCAATTTTCATGCTGCTTCTGCCTCCTCTCCCGGTATGTATATGGCGCTGAGTTCAATGGGCCCGCCGTAAGGGACATCAAACTCGACATCAATCGAAATGCGCTTGCCCTTCTGGCAAGCCACGACCACATTCCCGCCGTTCACCGTGCCGGTCTGGGAGCTGCTGATGGCCAGTCGATCAGGTAGGCTCAGTCCGGAAGCCTCCACGCTCACGCTGACATCACCTTCGACCGGCGACGTAAATATCAGTCTTCGCCGCCTTAGGTTGGCGGCGTCAGGCAGGAGATTGCGCTCTTTCTGCAGGTCTATGGGCTCGGCAGACCTGCGCTTCCGGTGAATCGGTCCCGGCGAGGGGCCAGGATCAGGGTGAGGATCAGGCTCGGAATCCGGACGAGGCTCGATCGCGGGGCCGTCATCATCTTCGCCGCGCGGCGTTGTAACTCTCCGCCTCGGCTTTCGCGGCGCGACCTTCACCGGCGTAGGGCGAAGCGACACAGGATTGGTCTCGGTGCCGAGCTCATCCTCGGCTTGCTCTTTCTCGGAAGCGAAATAATCATTGAGCTCTTCAAGCTCCATCGATACGCCCGGTTCGGATTTTGCCATTTCACGGATGTACCGGCGAATACGGCCGGCCAGCTCTTCAAAGTATTTCTGGCCCTGCTTGCGAAGAACAGGATCGGTAATCCGCTCGGCGGAGAGATCATCATGGCTGGGGTTTTCAAGCCGCTTGAACCATTCGCCTTCGCTCTTGCCGGCCGGTTCTATGACGAGAGCAAAATCACGATGCAGCGGAAAGCGCTTGAAAGGCTCACCGAAGTTCTTGAAGTTGCCCGTGATGTACATACCGTTGCGGATGATTCCGATCGTGTAACCAAGCTTTTCGCGCAGGACCATGCGCAGATTGACTCTGCCGAGCCCGGTAACGTCGATCGATTTGAGGATCGCTTGCTCGTCAACCAGACAAGCATAAAGTCGCCGGGCAACATCAAAGGAATCGCGCGCCTTGAGCTGGTCGACGGCGTCATTCACGGCAGGTCATTGAATAGCGACTCGATCGTATTCCTGTTGATCCTGATTGCGCCGCCCGCGATCTCAAACTCCATTTCCTGTCGCTGGATTGCGGCGAAGAAATTGATGAGCAGCGCGGCGGCCATCTCGTATCGCCAGTCTATGCGGTTTTCCCGCACGCAGATGGAGAAGATGGACGTTCCCTGCTTGCTGCGCAGGAGCCAGGCAGGAATGTCCTTCGGATCGTCGAGCGGCTGGAAGCCATTCCTTTTACCCCAGTAGCCCTTGCGG
Organism: Phreatobacter sp.; assembly: GCA_965284145.1. GTDB lineage: Bacteria > Pseudomonadota > Alphaproteobacteria > Rhizobiales > Phreatobacteraceae > Phreatobacter. The sequence goes on along the minus strand of CBDIRH010000002.1, from coordinate 579,663 downwards.
CGGCGCTCCTTTCCATCAGCGCCGGTGTGCGAAATGAGCAGAGCCTTGCCCATGCACAGTACATGCTCTCCTTCATCATCCGAGTAGAGCGTCGAGTAGAACGCTGTCTGGATATCCGACAGTGCCGACGCGGCGCTTTTTCCGATGCCGAATGAGCCACCGGAGTTGATGTCGGGCTTGATGCTCACGCCGTCAGCCTTTGCGAGCGTATGAAATGGCTTGCCCTTCACGCAGGGGCCCGGGACACCTTTGGTGTTGAAGTCCGCGACCCGCATGATGCGTATTTCCGATGCTGCAAGAACGTTTACCGCTTGTTTGAAGAAACCAATATCCTTTTCGTTTCCAAGTCTTTCGGCCTCGACCAAACAGCGTGCCACAGCATCCCTGAAACTCTCAATGGAAGGGAACTGGTCCGACGCCACGCCGATCTGATCAAATGTCATCACTACCGGCGCGCTGTCGTCCAGCCGTGCATCACGGCTGTTCTGGCTTGTCTCGCGCGCTACTGCTGCAAATGGCTTATCACGGAATGTTTCGATACCGGCATCACCAAGCCCTTCAGCATCACCGCCATCATTCAGCAAGAACTCAAGTCCAATCGACTCGTCATTACTCATAGACGAAAATCTCCCCCGCCGCTGTCGCCATCCTTGTTAAACCTGGCCTTCGCCGAATCCAGCGCTTTTTGCAATGCACTGAAGATCTTCTTCACATCCCCTTCCGTGAACTCGTAGGCGCTCCGGTTCGACAGGTTTCCGACCAGCTGCATGTCCTTGATGGCTTTGTTCACTCGCGCCTCGGCAAGGTCGATGAATTTTTGACGCTTGTTCCGCATGTGTTTTCTGCTCCGTGAGAGCATATTTGTCATTCGTGGCGGCTGGCGTCAACACATTATCAAAATGTACGGAAAATGTAATCGTGTGGACTCGCCTGTGTGAGAGTCCCCAGGGGGTCGGGCCCTCTCTAAACACCCCTCGCTACCGATCCCTTCTGGAGGGAACTCAAAGCGTTCCCTTTAGATCTTATTAGTCCTTTGATTTTGCTGTAGATTCTTTTCAGACTAACCCGTTCGTTCTCTTATTGTTCCCGTGACATAATGTCATAAAAATACCCCGCGATTCACCCCGGGGCCATCAGTGCAGACATTCTCACAGCTTAAACATAAGGCAGGGCTCACCGTCCAAGGGACGGCGCGGCGCGTTGGCTTCAACGAACGAACAGTCTACCGCTGGGAGCGCGGCGGGACGGCCCCGCGCAAACCGGTCATCGAGCTGATGCAGTCCCGTGCCTCGCGGCGCACCCGAAACGATTCGAACGTGTGACCTTTGCCTTCGGAGAGCCAAGCCACACAAGCTCAAAGACCTGAAAGTCGGCACGGCCACGAGACACGAGGCCTGACTCGGGATTTAGTTTTTGAAGTCTGGAAAGGCCGCCGTAGACGACGCTGAACAGGACATACCTGATCTGCACGTGAGAGTAGATTGCCGAATGGCGCGTTGCCGCATCTCGGGGTGGAAAGCGCAGGATTGCCGCCGATCCATCCCATCCGCGGCCTAAGGTTGAGAGCTAGGATCGATTATTGGTTTGATGGACAACCGGAGCGCGTCCTCATGGGTCGCGCCGATGCTTACGATGGAGAAGGGAATTGGGGAGGCCGCTCTCGTCGTGCCCGGGCCTGACCATCATCGCGCGCCAACGGCGACGCGAAGCATGGTGGATCGCGCGCCGCGATCTGCGCTCGCGCGGATTCGAGCCCGCCACCGTGCGGCTTCATCCCGACCCGCCGGCCGACATGGACGGGACGACACGCGATGCGCTCTACATGGAGCGCTGTGCCGGGCTTTGGGCCGACATGCTGGCATGGGCGGACGGCAAGCTGCTTCGCCCCTCTGAGCGCTGGGACGGGACCATCGGCAGCCTCGCCCGGATCTACCAGTCGCACCCCGATTCACCGTTTCATGGGTGTGTGCCGGGGACGCAGAAGAACTACGTCTCCTACTGCAAAGACATCATCCGAACCGTCGGCAAGAGGACCATCGGTGCGCTGACCGGGCCGGACTTCCGGCGCTGGCATGCGAACTGGCTAGTGCCGCCCGGTCACGAGGGCGAACCGTTCACGCGCTCGGCGCAGGCCAAGATGAGCATGGTTCGCACGATCCTGCGGTTCGGCATCGAGCTGCGCCTGCCCGGCTGCGCCGCCGCGCTGGAAATCCTGTCGACCATCGAATTCGCGGCGCCGAAAGCCCGCAGGCAATTCCTCGAATTCACGCACGCCGACGCGATCGTGCGGGAGGGCCTGAAACGCGGCACCAAGCTCTTCCGTTCGGTCGCGCTCGGCCAGGCCCTGCAATTCGAGCTGACCCTTCGCCAGACGGACGTGATCGGGACGTGGGAGAAGCCCCGCGGCCCCTACAAGATGCCGGCAGGCGCCGTGAAGGTCGGGGAGGAAGTCTGGTTGCCCGGCCTGACGTGGGAGATCATCCAGGGCGGGCGCGCCGAAGGCTCGACGTCCAAGAATGCCCACCGCTTTGACTTCGACCTGTCGCTCTATCCGCTGGTACAGCTGACGATGGCAGCCGTGCCGGCCGAGGAGCGGAAGGGCCCGCTCGTCATCACCAACAGCGGCGAGCCCATCGGCCCCCTGATCTACTCGCGGAACTGGCGCAAGCTCGCTGACGCGGTCGGCGTCCCGGCGAACGTCTGGAACCGGGACAGCCGCGCCGGCGGCGTCACCGAAGCGACTGATGCCGACGCCCCGCTCGAATCAGTCCGGCACCATGCACAGCATTCCGATGTCCGGACGACGGCCCGCTACTCGCGCAACGCAGCGAAAAAGACGGCCGAGGTCGCCCGCATCCGCGTGGCCTCCCGCGGCCAGAACAAGCCGTGAATCGGGTTTTCTAACGGGTTTTCTAACGATCTCTAACGGATCGGGCCTAAGTGATGGAGCGGGTAGCGGGAATCGAACCCGCGTATTCAGCTTGGAAGGCTGCTGCTCTACCATTGAGCTATACCCGCGCTGGATCGGCGAGTGACCACATTTGCGCGCCGCGATCAAGAGGCGCCGGTCTGCCGTGCGCGGGCGCCGCTTGCCGCCACGCTGCGTTTGCCGGCTTCATGCTCTCCCATCCCGTCCCGACAACGACGCGCGCCGGCCCTTTCCCTCCCGATGTCCGATCCCGCCCTCCTGAAGCCCAACAGCGTGCGCCTGCTGGCCGTCGCCGCGCCGCTCGCCATCACACAGATGATCGGCTGGGGGACGACATTCTGGCTCCCCGCGGTCATGGTCGGACCGCTGGCCCGCGACCTCGCCATTTCGCCCGAGGCCGTCTTCGGCGGGATCACCGTCATGCTTCTGGTCAGCGCCGCCGTCGGACCGCGATTCGGACGGATGATCGATGCCGGCGGCACGCGCCTCGCCATGGTGGCAGGATCGGCCTGCTTCGCACTCGCCATGGTCGCCCTGTCATTGTCGCAGGGGCTTGCCGGTTATGTGCTGGCCTGGGTGCTGGTCGGCGTCGGCACGCCCCTCGCCCTCACCCAGGCGGCGGCAGCGGCCATGTCGCAACTCGCCGGCCCCCAGGCACGGCAGGCGATCGGCCTGCTGATGCTGCTCGGCGGCTTCTCCTCCACCATCTTCTGGCCGCTGGCGGCCTTCCTCGACGCCACCATCGGCTGGCGGGCCATGTGCCTCGTCTTCGCCGCCCTCCATCTCCTTGTCTGCGTGCCGATCCATGCAGTCTTCGTGCGGGTGCGGCGCGCCGAGGAACCCCTGCGGACAGGCGGCGGGCCTGCTCCTGTTGTCCCTCGCCTCACGCCGGAGCGGCGGCGAGCCGCGTTCATCCTCATGGCCACCGCCTTCTCGATGACGGGCTTCGTCTCGTGGGGGCTGCCGCTGCAGATCGTCGAGATTCTCAAGGCCTATGGTCACCCCGTGGCCTTCGCCATCTTCGCCGGCAGCCTCATGGGGCCTGCCCAGGTCATCTCCCGCCTCGCCGAGATCGTCTTCGGCCGCACCACCGGGATCCTGACCGTCGGGGTGGCCACGTCGGCGGTCATGCCCCTTGCCGTGGTGTTGCCGATCCTCGGCCCGGACTCGACCATCCTCTGTGGCGCCTTCGTCATCGGCTACGGCATGTCTGCGGGCGCGATGACGGTCGTGCGCAACGTCGCTCCCCTCGCCCTCTTCGGCAAGGAAATCTACGCGACGATGAACGGCTGGCTCAGCCTGCCGCAGAACCTCGTCTTCGCCATCGCCCCAATCGTCTATGCCTCCGTCATGCGCCAGTGGGGACCGACATCGACCCTGGTGATGTCTTTCGGAGCGGCGCTCGTCGCGCTCGGCACCATGGTGATGCTGGAGCGTCGCTTCCGCCACGACGCTACCGCCTGAGACGGCGCCCGCGCGTGTCGACGGGCGAGCACCCGTTTGACGATAGTTGCATCCGCAACTATATCGGTGACAGCAATGTCCCGCACCGAGGAGCGCCCCCATGACCCTGCAATATGTGACGGGCTTCGTGCCGACCGACGACCGCGGCGGCGGAACGCTGAAATACATGTCCGGCTTCGGCAACTCGTTCGAGACAGAGGCCCTGGCCGGTGCCCTGCCGATCGGCCGGAACTCGCCGCAGAAGTGCAACTACGGGCTCTATGCCGAGCAGCTGTCGGGGTCGCCCTTCACCGCGCCCCAGGCGACCAACCAGCGCTCCTGGCTCTACCGCATCCGCCCCTCGGTGAAACATTCGGGACGTTACCGCCGCATCGACAAGGGCCTGACCCGGACCGCTCCCGACGCGCGCAACGAAAGCCAGTTGCCGATCGACCAGCTGCGCTGGGATCCCACACCTCTCCCGGCCGGCCCCGTCACCTTCGCCAATGGCCTGTGGACCGTCACCACGGCCGGCGATTCCGATACCCAGGTCGGCATGGCCGCGCATGTCCTCGTCGTCACCCAGTCCATGACCGACGAGTATTTCTTCAACTGCGACGGCGAGTTCCTCATCGTCGCGCAGGAGAACAAGCTGCGCTTCTGCACCGAGTTCGGCATCATCGAGATCGAGCCGGGCGAGATCTGCGTCATCCCGCGCGGCATCGTCTTCAAGGTCGAGCTCGTGAACGGCCCGGCGCGGGCCTATGTCTGCGAGAACTACGGCGGCGCCTTCACCGTGCCGGACCGCGGCCCGATCGGCGCCAACTGCCTCGCCAACTCCCGCGACTTCCTGACCCCTGTGGCCGCCTACGAGGACCGCGAGGTGCCCTCGACGCTCTATGCCAAGTGGGGCGGCGAGTTCTATGCGGCGACCATCGACCAGTCGCCGATCGACGTGGTCGCCTGGCACGGCAACTACTATCCCTACAAGTATGACCTGAGGCACTTCTCGCCGGTCGGCCCGATCCTCTTCGACCATGCCGACCCGTCGATCTTCACGGTGATGACGGCGCCGTCGGAGACGCCGGGCACGGCGAACGTCGATTTCGTCATCTTCCCCGAGCGCTGGATGGTCGGCGAGAACACGTTCCGCCCGCCGTGGTACCACCGCAACCTGATGAGCGAGTTCATGGGGCTCATCTACGGCGTCTATGACGCCAAGCCCGAGGGCTTCGTGCCCGGCGGCATGAGCCTGCACAACTGCATGCTGCCGCACGGTCCCGACATGACCGCCTTCGAGCATGCGAGCAATGTGGAGCTGAAGCCGACGAAGCTCACTGGCACCATGGCCTTCATGTTCGAGACGCGCTTTCCCCAGCGCGTGACGAAGTGGGCGAGCGACCTCTCCACCCTGCAGCCGAACTACACCGACTGCTGGAAGGACCTGAAGAAGCACTTCGATCCGACCCGCAAGGACCCCAAGTGAGGCGGGAGGCCGCCGGGAGTGCCGGCGGCCATCCCTGCCCTTGAGAAGCCTCAGCTGACCACGGGCAGGTCGACGATATCGTAGGCGTGCGACATGGCGCGCTTGAGGACGGGATCGACCAGTTCCATCTCGAAGCGCGCCGCCGGGCGGATGCCGCCTATGGCACCGAGGGTGCCGCCGAACATCAGGGTGGCCGGCAGGAGCGTGTCGCGGCCGGTCCACTTGGCGATCAGGTCGGCGGGCGGCCTCAGCGCCGCGAGCGGGCCTTCCTGGTAGAGCACCCGCTCGCCGCCGATGACGGCATGGGCGCGCAGGACGAGATCGTCCCAGTGCGGCGCGACCTCGTCATATTTCCACAGCATGGCGCCAACCGGCTTGGCGCACATCTGCTTGGACAGGGCGATGCCGTAGGTCTCGGCCTTGCGGTCGGTGTGGTCGGAGCCGACCGTCACCCACAATCCGTCGGCGAGCGACAGGATCACCGGCTCGATCTCGCCGGAAGAATCGGGTCCGAGCACCTCGACGCGGCGGCTCTGGGTCACCAGCGAGGCCGCGCCCCGATAGAAGACCGGCACGGACGAGGGTGGGGGTACGCCGATGGCGGCGAGCTCGTGGATGTGGTGCTGGATCGCCGCCTCGTCGCGGCCCGCCCAGCCGGCGATCACCAGCGTCTCAAGTTCGAGGGAGATGCGGTCTGAACGACCGGCGGCGTGGCGGGTAAAGGTCAGCATGGAGATCGGAGTCCTCGCGGGGTCGATGCACCATCGATAGCGCGGGTGAGATCGCTGCGCCATCCGCCGGTGCCGTCCACCCCGCCCGGCCGCCGCAGGGCAGGCCCGCTAAGCTTAATGGCGGGCGGATGTTGCCGGAACGTGAGGCATGCGGTTTGATCCCCGCCGACGTCTTTCAGAGGGGACACCACCATGCAGCCGATGAGCGCCGGCATCACCAAGGCCGGAACGGGGATCGACGGGATCGTCTGGAACATTCTCGGCCAGACCTACGTGCCGAAGCAGGTCAGCGAGACCTCCATGTCCTGGCACGCCACCTTCCCGCCCGGCACCTTCGTGCCGCCGCACATCCATCCGACCCAGGACGAGTTCATCTACATGCTCGAGGGCCGATTCGACCTCGTGCTGGAGGGCAAGGAATTCGTCGCGACCGCCGGCGACCTGATCCGCCTGCCGATGGGCCTGTCGCACGGCATCTTCAACAAGACCGACCAGACGGTGAAGTGCTTCTTCTGGGTCTCGCCGACCCGCCGGCTCTACGACCTGTTCTGGGGCATCCACTCGCTCGCCGAGCAGACGCCGGACGCCGTGGTGGCGCTCTCCGCCAAGCACGAGGTTGTCTTCCTGCCGCCGCCCCCCGGCGCGTGAGGCTTCAGCGGCCGCGCGCCTGCGACCAGGTCACCAGCGCGACGCCGATGACCACGACGACAGCGCCGGCCCACGTGGCCGGCGGGTAGCGTTCTTCGAGGATGAAGGTGCCGGCGACGAGCCCGACGGCCGCCGCGGCATAACCGATCTGGCTGAGATAGACCGGCCCGCCCACCTGCTGCAGGCGGAAGAACATGGCGAGGTTGGCGCCTGTTGCGACGATCTGCGCCGTGATGAGGCCGGGAACGCCGAGGACGCCGGCAAGGCCCTGAACGCCCTCCCCTGACGCAAAGACCGCCGCGAACAGCATCCCCGCCGCGACGATGTTGATGGCCGAGGCAAGCGACAGCGAATCCGCGCCCGCCGGCCAGTTGTGCGAGCGATAGACATTGCCCGACGCGAGGCAGACCGGGATGCACAGCGCCAGAAGCACCCAGCCGAGGGACGCGTCGCTGCCGGCCCCGTCACCGCGAAAGGCGATGATGACCAGCACGCCGGCGAGGCCGACGACGATTCCGACGACGCCGAGAAGCGGCGGCACGCGTCGCGCGACAAGCGAGGCGATCGTCAGCGTCAGGATCGGCGAGAGTGCGAACATCATGCCTGCGAGGCCGGCGCCGACCTTCGGGATCACCACGAAGATGATGAGGTTCGGCACCACGAAGGAGATGAGCGCAGCAACGAGATAATAGACCCGATGTCGCGCCGAGGGCGCCCGTCCCATCGCCACGGCGCCGATCGTCAGGAGAATGCTGGCACCGAGCGTCGAGGCGAAGACCCAGGACGCCGGCCGGACGCCGGCAACTGCCGCCAGTTTCTGCAGCGGCAGGGTGGCGCCGAGGCAGATCCCGCAACCGATGAGAAGCAGCGCGGCCTCGCGCATGCGACCGGCGCTCATCCCCGACCCCGGGCGGGACGGCCGTCAGGCCACGGCCGATGGCCGCACCTCCGCACCGAAGGTGATGCGGTTTCCGTCGGGATCGCGGACGGAGGTCTCGCGCATGCCATAGGAAAAATCCTCGGGGGCGATCTCGATGGGGCATCCCATCGCGACGAGCCCGGCGTGGACCGCGTCGACATCATCGACATAGACGTAGATGGACGACGTGCCGAGGCCCGCCGCGTCTTGGCTGGCCGGCATCAGATGCAGGGATACCGTCTCCCGCTCGATGATGGCGTAGGTCGGCGGATCGCCCATGCTGAACTGCACGGAACATCCGAGGCGATCGACATAGAAGGCGAGGCTCCGACCGACGTCCCTGACGGTGAAGACCGCGCTGAACCCCGTCAGGCGCCCCTGCCCCGGCATCGCCCGCTCCGTCACGCCGCCTTGCGGTTGACCTTCTCCTGCGAGAAGCCGGCCGTCGAGGCATAGCCGCGGACGATCGCCTTGCGCTCCTCGAAGGACAGCACCGTGTCGATGTCGGTGAAGCCGTCGGGCGCCCGCTCTTCCACGGCGTCGATGACGCCCTCGGGCCCGCCCTTGCGGTTCATGCGGACGATCTGGGCGGTCGGCGGCAGACGCTCCTGCTCATAGGCCCAGAGCGCCTGGACCGGGTGGTCGGCCGACGTCAGGAGATCGGCGAGGCAGCGGGCATCGAGGATCGCCTGTGACGCCCCGTTGGAGCCGACCGGATACATGGGATGGGCGGCGTCGCCGAGAAGCGTCACGCGACCATGGCTCCAGCGCGGAAGCGGGTCGCGGTCGCACATCGGATATTCCCAGAACTCCGGCGTCGCCTCGATCATCCGCTTAGCGTCGAGATAGGGCAGCGAAAAGCGCTTCAGATAGGGCATGATGTCCTCGAAGCGGCCGGGTCGCGACCAGTCCTCGCGGCGCGGCGGAGTCGCATTGTTCTCGCCGATCTTGGCGGCGATGGCCCAGTTGGTGAGCTTGCGGCCGGGCGCGAGCCCCTCGGCGATCGGATAGATCACAAGCTTGGCGCTCATGCCGCCGGCGATCACCATGGACCGGCCGGTGAGGAAATCCGGCCAGTCGAGCGCACCGCGCCAGAGCATGATGCCGTTCCAGGCAGCGTCGCCGTCGGCGGAACAGATCTGCGCGCGGATGGCCGAATGGATGCCGTCGGCGCCGATCAGCAGCGTCGCCGCGCGCGGTCCGGACATGGCGGCCCTCGCGGTCGAAGAACCAGGCCGTGACGCCGCTCTCGTCCTCGCGCCAGGAGGCGAGCCGGTGGCCGGTGAAGATGCGGCTCTCGCCGAGCCGTGCCCTCACCGCCTGATGGATGACCGTCTGCAGCCGGCCACGGTGGATCGAGAACTGCGGCACATCGAAGCCGGCCTCGACGCCGCGCGGCTCGCGCCAGATCTCCTGGCCGAAGCGGTTGGTGTAGATCAGTTCGTGGGTGCGGATGGCGACATCGTCGAGGCGCGGCAGCAGCCCGAGGCCGGCCAGTTCCTTGATCGCATGCGGCAGGGTGTTGATGCCGACCCCGAGTTCGCGGATCTCGGAAGCCTGCTCATAGACCTCGCAGTCGATACCGCGTTCGGCGAGCATGAGGGCCGTGGTCAGGCCACCGACACCGCCGCCGACAATGATGGCCTTCATGGAACACTCCCCGACGCGAAGGCGAAAAACCGAGCGGGGATCATGGCTTGACCGCAACCGTGGCGCAATACCGCCGGTGCGCGAGACGGCATCCTGGCCGCCATGTGGCAGGCCGATCTGCGGGTAAGGTTACGCGGCGCCCGGACCGGCCTTTCGCCCGCCGGGCCCGCCGTGTAGAGACGCGCCATGACCGCGCCCGCGACGACCGCTGCCGATCCGACCCTCTGGCTCGACCACGAGGGGCGTCCGACCTTCCGCCACCGCCCGAAGCTGGTGGGGCCGGAGATTCATTTCACCATCGAGGAGCGCGACCTCGCCTGGTCGGACGGGCGCTCGTCGGGGCGCCTGCCGCTGCACCAGATCGACAGCGTCCGCCTCGCCTTCCGGCCCGCGAACCTCTACACGCGGCGGTATCGCCTCGAGGTCAGGCAGCGGCTGGGCCAGAAGATCTGGTTCTCCAACGTATCCTGGCGCGGCATGGTCGAGATCGAGGCGCACGACGCCGCCTTCACCGCCTTTGTCCGCGCCCTCTGCGCCGCCATCGCCAGGGGCTCGCCGAAGGCGCGGTTCATCGCTGGTGAACCCGCATGGCGCTACGCGGTGGTCGCGGCGACGACGGCGGGCCTCGCCTTCTCGCTCACCTACCTCGCCTATCAGGCGCTTCGGGCGGTCAACTGGGGCCTGATGGGCCTCGTCGTATTCATCGGCGGCTACACGGCCTGGCAGATGTCGCTCTGGCTGACCAAGAACCGACCGGATGTCTTTGACCCGCTCGATCCGCCCGCCATCCTGCTTCCGGACGTCACGCCGCCTCGGGCCTGAGCGCCATCACCGAGCATTTGGCGTGGCGCACGACGTGAGCCGCGTTCGATCCGAGCAGATAGGTGGCGAGCCGCGGCTTGTGCGAGGCCATGACGATGAGATCGACCTTGGAGGCCTCCGCCTCCTCGAGGATCTCGTGATAGGGCCGGCCGAGCCGGACCTTCACCCTGACGCGATCCTGCGGCAGGCCGAGGGCCGGCGTCAGGGCCGCGAGCGCCTCCTGGGTCTCCTTCATCTGCGTCTGATGAAAGTCCTGGGGCAGATATTCGGCCGCCATGACCGGCATGTCGGGGACGACGGCGAGGAGAACGATCGTCGAGCCGTTCTGGTCGGCAAGCTGGCGGGCAACGGCGAGAGCCTTCTGCTCGAGGCCGGGTTCGCTCGGGTCGACAGGGCAGAGAATGGTGCGGAACATGGGGCAACCTCCGATGGTCGCCACCTTGATGGCACCGCGGCGAGCCGCCGTCCTTGAGGCGCGTCAACCCCGCGGCATTCAACCCTTCGCCTCTCCGAGGCTGATCGCGTCGCCGACGAGATCGCGCACATCGGGTCGCGGCGCGCCGATATAGGGAAGCGGACGGGTCACGGCGATGGCGGTGATCCCCAGCCTCGCCGTCAGAAGGCCATTGAGCACGCCCTCCCCGAGCTTGGCCGAGAGCTTGGCGGCGAGGCCGTGGCCGACGATCTGGTCGAGGATGGTGTCGCCGGCCGCCATGCCGCCGGTCAGCGCCATGTGGGCGAGCACGTGGCGCAGCAGCTTCACCATGCCGAAAGTGCCGGGACGGCCGCCGTAGAGCTCGGCGATGCGGCGGATGAGCCGCACTGCCGTGGCGAAGACCATGGCGAGGTCGACCGCGGCGCGCGGACTGATCGCCGTCACCACCGAGACGCGGCGGGCAGCCTCGGCGACGAGCCGGGTCGCCTCGCGGTCCAGCGGCTCGAGGACCTCGCGCTCGACGATGCGCAGGCGCTGCGCGCCGTCGACGATGCCATCGGCGAGGGCCGCGGCCACCGCGGCGCGACCACGCGCGGTACGGGCATTGCCGGCCATCGCGGCGAGAAGATCGGCGGCGACCGCCGCGGCAGCCCGGTCATCCTTGTCGAGCAGCGCCCGGGCGGCGCGTTCGCGCAGGGTGTCGAGACGGGCGAGGCTGCGCAGCGCGAAGACCTCGCGACCGAGCAGAACGAAGCCTCCGATCAGAAACAGCGCCAGCGCGGCGACACCGACCCAGCCGAGCCATTGGGCGCGGGTGAAGAGATCGTCGATCAGCGTCGACACGGCGATGCCGAAGGCCAGCGAGACAAGCCCGCCGAGCCCCGTCCAGAACAGGCGGGACCACAGGCTGGTCGTGGGCGGTGGCGGGGCCGCTGCCATCTCCTCCAGGACGGCCTCGCTGCTGCGCGCCGGAACCGGCGCGTCGCTCGGCGGAGCGATCTCGACACCCTCGGCGTCGAGCCTGAAGACCTCGGGCTTGTGGGGCGAAGCCTTGCTCATGCCAGGCGATCTCCGATCAGGAACTCGACCGCCCGGTCGAGCCGGATGTGCGGCAGCGGCTGGGTCGGATCGGCCTTCGGCGGCAGGAAGCGGACGAAACGATAGTCCTCGCCTCGAAAGGCGTCGGGTCCGGCGAAGAGGCCGGTCGGATCGACGGGGAGCTCGCCCGGAAAGACCGCGACGTCCTCCGACCCATCGAACGTTTCGGCACCCGCCCTTTCGCCGGCCATAGGCGTCCCGACGATGCAGGGCAGGCTCCGCCCCTTCCGCGTCACCGTCGTCTCGCGCGTCGCGCGGAGCGAGGCCAGCGCGACGGCATCGACCCGCGCACCGGCGAATTCGGCGCGCCGGATGGCGCGGTCCGTGAGGCGTTTCAGAAGGCCCTCCAGCCTGTCGTGGCTGGTCTGGTGGAGGTGGTCCGCCTTCGTGGCAGCGAAGAGGATGCGGTCGATCCGGCGGGCCAGCATGGACGAGAGGATGGAGTTGGCGCCGGGCCGGAAGGCCGTCAGCACGTCGGCCAGGGCCAGCTCCAGGTCGGCAAGAGCCGCGGGTCCCGCGTTCAGCGCCGCAAGGGCGTCCACCAGCACGATCTGACGGTCGAGCGTGGCGAAGTGGTTGGCGTAGAAGGGCATGACCACGAGGCGCTTGTAGCTCTCGAAGCGCTTCTCCATCAGGCTGGCGAGGCTGTCACCCGCCGGCTCCCGCCCCTGCAGGTCGAGCGGGGCGAAGGTCAGCGCGGGCGACCCCTCCATCTCGCCCGGCAGCAGGAAGCGCCCGGGCGGCAGGGTCGACAGCGACACGCGCTCGTCGCGGCAGGACTTCAGGTAGCGGGTGAACTTGTCCGCGAGGCGGCGGGCGTCGCTCTCGCCGCCCTGACCGAAGGCATCGACCTCATTGGTTGCGGTCAGCCATTCCGCCGAAAGGGCGGAGCGCGGCGGACGGCGGGCCGCCTCGATGCTGCGGCGCGACCATTCGGCGTAGGACTGGGCGAGCAGCGGCAAGTCGAGGAGCCACTCGCCGGGGTAGTCGACGATGTCGAGGGTCAGCGTCTTCTCGCTCCCCCTGAGGAAGCCGGAATTGGAGGCGAAATCGATGGCGAGCCGGATTTCGCTGATCCGTCTGGTACCCTCGGGCCAGTCCCGCGGACCGGTCAGCGTTGCCAGGTGGTCCTCATAGGGAAAGCGCGGGATGCCGTCGTCGGGCTGCGGCTCCAGGCGTACGCGCGCGATGCGGCCCTGCGCCTGCGCCTCGAAGACCGGCCAGCGCGCAGCTGTCAGCAGGCCATGCACCAGCGAGGTGATGAAGACCGTCTTGCCGGAGCGCGACAAACCGGTCACGCCAAGACGCAGCGTCGGGCTGGCCCAGTCGGTGGCATAGGCCGCCAGCGACCGCGCCGCGAGCCGCGTCTCGTTCAGCCAGCCTGTCCAGACCATCTATTCGGCCTCGCTGTCGAGGTCGCGCGGCACGGTGAAGGAGACGAGCGTGCCGCAGCGGGGGGCGAGGTCCCGCCAGTTGTCGATGGCGCAGTCGATCACGGCGAGCCCCCCGGTCGGATACTTGCGCGCCAGGCGCTGGCGCTGGTCCTTCGGCCCATGGGCGATCAATTCCGACGCCAGGGTCTCGATGCCGGGATTATGCCCGACCAGCAGCAGCGTGCCGACCTCCTCGTCCGTCTCCCGGATGACGTTGGCGAGGGCGTAGGCCGGCGCCTCATAGATGCGGGCATCCTGTTCGGCGGCTGGAAGTCGGAGGAGCCCGGCACTCGCGAGGGCCCAGGTCTCGACGGTGCGCACGGCCGGGGAGACGACGACCTTGTCGGGGACATGACCGCGCTCGACCAGAAGGCGTCCCATCAGCGGCGCCGCGCGCCGGCCTCGCGCGGCGAGCGGACGGTCGCGATCCACCAGCCCGGCCGGCCAGTCCGACTTGGTGTGCCTCAACAGGATCAGCCGGCGCATGGTTCTCCCCATGTCCCACATGTGCCCCCTCGCCCATTGCCGGACAAGGGCCGGCCGCCGTCAAAGGCGCAAGGCGGCGCGGCGTTCCGAATAGATGAGGTAGAGCCCGCTCGCCACGATGATCGCCGCACCGAGAAAGACCTGGGGCCCGGGGATCACCGAAAAGATGAACCAGCCAGCGGCGACCGACCAGAGGAGCTGGGTGTACTGGACCGGCGCCGAGACAGAGGCGGAAGCGAAACGGAAGGCCATCAGCATGAAGGACTGGGCGACGAGCTGGATGACCGCGTTGAGGCCGATGACGCCGAGGAGCCAGAGCGGCACCGGCTGCCAGCCCGGCACGGCGAAGGCCAGAGAGATGAGGCAGATGAAGAGGTTGAAGTAGAAGAGCATCGACAGCGTGCCCTCGGTCTTGCCGAGGTTGCGGATCGCCACCATCGCGGCGCCCCAGGTCGCTGCGGACAGCACCGCGAGCAGGGCCGCCACCGAGACGCCCTCAGGTCCCGGCCGGATGATGACGAGCGCGCCGAGGAAGCCGATGGCCACCGCGATCCAGCGGTTGAGACCGACGGGCTCGCGCAGCACGAGGCCGGAGAGCGCCACCACGAAGAAGGGCGTGACGAAGAGGATGGCGGTCGCGACGGGCAGGTCGAGTTCGCGCAGCGCCTCGAAGTAGGCGAAGACCGAGACGGCCGAGAGGGAGGCGCGGAACAGATGGCCGCCGGGCCGGCGCGTGACGATGGTGCCGCGTCCCCGCAGCATCTGCACCAGGATGATCGGCGTCAGGATGGCGATGCCGGACGCGCTGCGCAGAGTCATGATCTGCCAGCTCGGCAGTTCCGAGACAACGATCTTGAGGATCGTGTCGGCAACCGAGATCAGCGCGAAGCAGACGAATTGTGCGGCGATGGCGGCGAGCGGACGCTCGGCCGTCTGGGGAGGCATGGCGCTACTTCTCCGCGCGGGTCCCCCCGACATCTACCGGGATTGCGCCGACTGCCAAGGCCGTCCGGGGCATGATGCCCCTGCGCCTGCCGGCGGTCGACCGTCCGGCGCCCGGCTCAGCCCTGCCGGGCCGGGGTATGGATGGTCAGCCCGTCCATGGCGTCGGTCAGCTTGATCTGGCACGACAGCCGCGATGTCGGCTTCACGTCGAAGGCGAAATCGAGCATGTCCTCTTCCATGTGCGAGGGCTCGCCGGTCTTCGCCGCCCAGGCGTCATCGACATAGACGTGACAGGTGGCACAGGCGCAGGCGCCGCCACACTCGGCCACGATGCCGGGAATTCCGTTCTTGATGGCGGCTTCCATCACCGTCGATCCGACGGCTGCGTCGACCGTGCGCTTCTCGCCGGCATGGTCGATGAAGATGATCTGAGGCATCGGCTCCTCGCGCTGTCAGGACGTGGCGGCACCGCCCACGGGCGCCGACAAACAGAAACCGCCGCTTGGTGTCGCGGCGGTCCCGGATGGCGTTGACATAGCGAAGGCGCGGCGGCGCGCCAGAGGCCGGCGGCGCATGGCGGCCCATGCGCCTCAGACCACCGGAATTAGGCGGCCTCGAGCAGATGGGCGATGAAGCCGTTCGTCTCGTCCACCGCCTGCTCCAGGCGGGCGAGGTCGTCCCAGGCCCGGGAGGAGAGATGGTCGACCTGGTCGCATTCGACGGCCTCCGCCGCCTGGGCGACGCGGAAGGCGCCGATGCCCAGGGCCGAGCCTTTCAGCGTATGGGCGGCTTCCGCCCAGTTCTTGGCGGTCGTGGCGTTGCGCAGCCGCTCCAGCATCGTCCGCGACTGCCGCTCGAAGAGAGCCAGCACCTCGCGCTCGAGGCTGTTGTCTCCGAAGGTCTGCCGCGAAAGATGGATGAGGTCGACGGGCAGGCTGCCGCCCGGAATATCGTCCGACATGATACGCGCCATGGTCATGGTGTCCCCTGTTTGAACCCGATCGCCCGTCCCGGGGCGTCCTTGTCATTGAGGGAGGTTGATCCTCCCCGCTCCCTTGCCCGAGCACCATGGCGGGGCAGCGGCGAAAGCGGGGTTAAAGCGGGTCGTCGATCCAGCGAATTCCCGCGACGCGGTTGACCGTCAGTAAACGCAACAAGCACCTCCGGTCGTGCGCGGGTTCACGCCTTCGGATGCGCGCCGATGGCACGCCGGCCCGCCTCGGTGAGCTTGCAGACGAGCCAGTCCGGTCGCACCGGATTGGCGAACCAGGGTTCTGCCCATCCCGCATCGATGCATGCCCGGATCGTGGCGTGGGGCACCTCGCGCCCCTCGCCGTCGAAGAGCGGGAGTTTTCCACCGGGCTGATCAGCCCCGCGCGCGAGCCAGCGGCGCTGGGCAGCGGTGGGAAGGCCCGAGGAAGACGCTACGGCACCCGGCGTCTTCCCGACTTTTCGAGCGGTGTCCGGATCGGTCATGGTTACTCATCCGTTAACGATGAATCCGAAACTGCAGCCCCGGCAGGTTTCATTCCTTAGGGGCCGCCGGTAGATTACACGCTGCGGCGGACTGTTGTCTGCCATCCGTGGCCGTTGCGTCCAAGAGGCACCTGGGACCTGGCCGAGGATGGACGATGGCCAGTCGGCAGTCTCAAGGATGCGGGCGACACCATGGCGAACACTCCGAAGAAGGCTCAGGATCCGGCTGAAGCGGCCCTCGCGGCCATTCAGGATGCGCTGAACCTCGCCAACGAGGACCAGGGCAAGGGCGGATCCCGGACAAACGGGCGCGAGGCGTCTCGCCAGTCGGGCGAAGCGGTTCGTGTCGACGAGGACCTCTTCGCCGATGCGCGCCGGGCCGACCAGGTCGTGTCTCCGACGCAGCCGCCGGCCAATGACGATCGTCGCGATCTCGCCCAGATGCTCGAGCGCCTGTCGCGCCGCCCCTCCTCGGCTCCGCTCTGGATCGCCGCCTTCCTGTCGCTGGCCTGGCTCGGCGCCGGCGCCTATGTCGGCTCGCGCCTCTTCGGCACGACCATGCCCGACATCGCCGAGCCCGCAACGCTGACTTTCGCCGCGGTCACCGTCCTGCCTGTGCTCTTCTTCTTCGTCATGGGCGCACTGATCCGCCGTTCCCAGGAAATGCGCATCGTCGCCCAGGGCATGAGCGAGGTCGCCCTGCGCCTCGCCGAACCGGAGACGGTCGCCCGCGAGGCCGTGGTGTCCGTCGGACAGGCCGTGCGCCGCGAGGTCGCCGCCATGGGTGACGGCGTCGAACGCGCCCTGGCGCGTGCCGGAGAGCTCGAGGCACTCGTCCACAACGAGGTGGCCTCGCTCGAGCGCGCCTACAGCGACAACGAATTGCGCGTCCGTTCTCTCATCGAGGAGCTCGTCACGCAGCGCGAGGCCATCGTCTCCAACGCCGACCGGGTGCGCACCGCCCTGACTGGCGTCCACGAGCAGGTCGCCAGCCAGATCGCCGAGGCCGGTGAGCAGCTGACCCGCCGCATCGACGAATCCGGCATGCGCGTCACCTCCTCGCTCGGCGAGAAGGCGGAAGCCATCACCATGGCACTCGGCCGCGCCGGCGACACCATGATCGACCAGATCCAGGTGCGCGGCGCCGACATCGTCGACCGTCTCGCATCGACGAGCGACGAGGTCACCCGGGCGCTGTCGACCACCGGCGACCGCGTGACATCCGTGCTCACCGACACCGGCAATATCGTCACCGTGACGATGGCCGAGACCGGCACCAGCATGGCCGCCAAGCTGTCCGAGACAGGGACGGCCATGACCAACCATCTCGCGACGACGAGCGCCGAGATCACCCAGGCCATCGCCAGCCGCTCCGACGACGTGTCGGCCCGCCTCAAGGAGACGGGCGAGAGCCTTGTCGCCGAGCTCTCGGCCCGCACCGGCGAGGTCTCGCAGACCCTCCGTGCCACCGGCGAGACCCTGATCACCGAGCTCGCCGCGCGCAGCGGCGAGGTTTCCGCCACCCTGCGCGACACCGGCGAGACGCTGATTGCCGAGCTTTCCGAGCGCGGCGGCTATGTCTCCGCCACCCTGCGCGACACCGGCGAGAGCCTGATCGCCGAGCTGTCGAGCCGCGGCAACGAGGTGACCGGTCGCCTGAAGGATACCGGCGAGAGCCTGGTCTACGAACTCTCCACCCGCGGCAACGAGGTCAACACCGTCCTCAAGTCGACGGCGGAGACGCTGGTCTACGAACTCGCCACCCGCGGCGGCGAGGTCACCTCCACCCTGCGGGAGACCGGCGAGGCCTTCGTCTCCGAGCTGTCGCTGCGCGGCAACGAGGTGTCGACGCGCCTGCGCGACACCGGCGAGCGTCTGGTCGGCGAACTCACCGAGCGCGGCTCCGAGGTCGTCAACAAGCTCGATTCCACCGGCAGCTACGTGGCAGAGACCATCACGGTGCGCGGCGGCGCCCTCGCCGACCGCATCGCCGAGACGGGCGACAAGCTGCACGAGACCGTCACGACCCACGGCGACGAACTCGACAAGCGCCTGGCCGTTACCGGCCAGTTGATCGCCGAGGCGATCACCCAGCGCACTGCCGAGGCCAAGAACGCCATCGGCGACGTCGGCATCCGTGGTCGTCGAAAGCCTCACCGAAAAGGCGCAGGACGTTCAGCTGGCCCTTCACCGTGCCAGCGAGACGGTCACCACCGCCATCTCGGAGCGCACAGCGAACCTGCGCGAGGAGATCGAACTCGCCGGCACCGACGTGCTCTCGACCTTCGCCACCCAGGGCACCGACCTCACCCAGCGCATCGGCGCGATCGGCACGCAGGTCACCGAGGCGCTCGCGGCACGCGGTGACTACGTGACCGCCGAAATGCATCGTGTCGCCGCGGAGCTGAGCGAATCCGCGACCGCCCATGGCGATGCCGTTGTCACCCGCATCGCCCAGAACGTCGTCGCGCTCGATGACGCCATCAACCGCCACACCTCCGGCTTCGAGACGCGGATCGCGGCTCATGCCACCAGCATGGAGGATGCGTTCAACCGCTATACCGCCGGCTTCGAGACCCGCATGGGCGCCCAGGCCGCCGGGCTCGAGGACGCCTTCATCCGCTATTCGTCGGGCTTCGACATCCGGATGAGCGAGCAGGCGGCCAGCCTCGAGGACGCCTTCCAGCGCTACACCACGGGCTTCGACACACGTGTCGGTTCCCGCGCGGCCGCGCTCGAGGAAGCCTTCGAACGCTACAGCACCGGCTTCGACAGCCGCGTCGGCACGCAGGTCTCCACACTCGCCGAGGTCTTCGAACGCTACACCTCGGGCTTCGACACCCGCGTCGGCACCCAGGTCTCGACGCTCGAGGAAGCGTTCAACCGCTACACCTCCGGTTTCGAGGCCCGCATGGGCGAGCAGGCCGCCGGCCTCGAGGACGCGTTCATCCGCTACACCTCGGGCTTCGACACCCGCATCGGCCAGCACGCGACCCAGCTCGAGGACGCGATCGTCCGCCACACCTCGCAGTTCGAGAGCCGCGTCGGCCACTATACCTCGTCGTTCGACGAGGCCATGGCCCGGCATGCAGGCCAGTTCGAGGGCAAGGTCTCGCAGTATGCGACCGGCCTCGACGAGGCGATCGCCCGCCACAGCACCTCCTTCGAGGGCCGCGTCGCCCACTACGTCACCGGCCTCGAGGATCAGGTCAGCCGCCACGCGCTCAACCTGGAGGATGCTGTCGGCCGCCTGACCAACGACTTCGAGGGGCGTGTCGCTACGCACGCCTCCATGCTGACCGAGCAGGTGGCGAACCACACCGCCCTGCTCGACCACAAGCTCTCGGGCCACATCGGCGCGCTGAACGAGACGATCGAGGGCAAGGGCACGGCCCTCGCCGACCGTATCGCCGGCGATGCCAAGGAGTTTGCCGAGCGCGTCGCCCAGCAGGCGGGTGAGATCACCGAGGCTCTCGACGGGCGCCTCGCCCGCATCGACCAGGCCCTGGACACCCGCGCCCAGGCCTTCAACGAGTCGCTTGCCAGCCGCACGCTCGAACTCGCCAAGGTTCTCGGCGAGGGCGGCAAGGCGGTGACCGAGGCGCTTGAGAACAAGTCGGCCGAGATCACCTACAACCTGACCTCGAAGTCCGACGAGATCACGCTGACCCTGACGTCCAAGTCGGACGAGATCGCCGGCAACCTCGCGTCGAAGTCGGACGAGATCGCCTTCAGCCTGACGTCGAAGTCCGACGAGTTGGCCCGCCTGCTGAACGACAAGTCCGACCAGATCGTCTTCAACCTGACCTCGCGGTCGGACGAGATGGCGCGCGACCTCGCGACCAAGTCGGACCTCATCGCCCAGAATCTGGCGACCACCTCCGAGAGCATCGCCCAGAACCTCGCCGTGAAGTCCGAGGACATCGCCCGCACGCTCTCCGACAAGTCGGCGGACGTGACGTACACCCTCGCCTCCAAGTCGGGCGAGATCGCGCGGCTGCTGACCGAGAAGTCCGAGGAAGTCGCCTATTCGCTGGCGACAAAGTCGGACGAGATCACCCGCCTGCTGTCCGACAAGTCGGACGAGGTGACCTATACGCTCACGTCGAAGTCCGACCTGATCACCGCAACGCTCGCCGACAAGGCGGACGAGATCAACCGCACCCTCGGCGGCCGCGCCCTCGAGGTGGCGGAGACGCTCGACACCCGTGTCGCCCGCTTCGAGGAGGTCGTCGTCGGCCGCCTCGAGACCGTGTCGCAGACCCTCGACGCCCGCGGCTCGCACATCGCCGAGACCCTCACCGACCGGGTCGAGGCGGTGACGCAGACGCTGCGCGCCAACGCCGACGAGGTGGAGCGGACGCTGTCCACCATCTCAAGCGACATCACCCAGGGCCTGTCGACCCGCGTCAACGAGATTAACGCCGTCCTCGGCGCCCGCTCTGCGAGCTCGCCTCCTGCTTGACGAGCGCGGCAACGACCTCGTCACCCCGCGGCCGGAGTGGCGTTGCAGGTCACGGCCGAGGTCAGCCGCGTCGGCGACATCGTCGTCAGGGCGCTGGAAAACCGCGGCACGGCCATCGCCGAGGTCATCGGCCAGAAGGGCGCGGAGATCACCCGCACCCTGTCGCAGACCGGCATCGACGTCACCCGCGGCATCTCGGACTCCAGCGAGCAGGCCGCGCGTCTGCTGGCCGAGAGCTCGGATGCCTTCCGCGGCCAGGTCGAGAGCGGCACCAGCGCTTCCGTCGAGGCGCTCACCGCCATGAACGACCAGCTTCGCGGCGAGATCGCCGGCCTGCTCGGCCGTCTCGGCGAGACCAACGGCTCGCTGCGCGAGGTGGTCGTGCAGACCGAGACCTCGCTCGCCAGCCTCAACAACCAGCTCGGTGAGCGGATCGGCCAGTTCGCCAGCTCCGCCGAGACGGCGTCTTCGGCCGCCGAGACTTCGACGCGGATGCTCAACGGACAGATCGGCCAGCTCGCAAGCGTCGCCAGCACGGTGCTGCGCGACGTCTCGCAGCTCTCCGAGCGTTTCGACGCCCAGGCGCGCCTGCTGGGCGCCGCGGCCGAACAGGTCGAGGACATGCAGCAGCGCCTGGACGCCTCGTTCGACGCCCGGCGCGAGGTCATCGAGGCTCTCGTGAACCACCTGGCCTCGAAGACCGAGGACATGGACAACCTGGTGAAGAGCTTCACGGGGCTCCTCGACGACAATCTCGGTGTCGCAGAGGGCCGGGCCCGCGAGATCGGTCGCGTGCTTGTCGAATCGACCAACCAGACGACCCAGGCCATCGGCGAGCAGGCGGAAACGCTCAGGCTCGCCACCGGCAAGGAGCGCGAGCGCACCACGCATGCCATGCGGTCCGCCTACGAGCAGGCCACGCACGAAATGCAGGCGCTGTTCCGCGAGGCCGCCGAGCGCTTCGAGACACTGACGACGGGCATGAAGGCGATGAGCGCCGAGATCCAGCGTGAACTCGCAGAGACCCGCGACCAGCTGTCGCGCGGCATGGTCGAGATCCCGAAGGAGACGCAGGAGAACGCCGCCGCCATGCGCCGCGTCGTCGCCGACCAGATCAAGGCGCTCGCCGAACTGAACGACATCGTCGCCAAGTCCGGTCGGGCCTTCGACGTGGCCGAGCCCTCCCCTGCGGCCGCCCGGCGGGTGGTGCGCGAGGAGCCGACGGTGCCGCTGCGCACCGCCGTCGCCGAGCTGCCGCGGCCCGAGGCGAAGCCGGAGCCGGTGCGCGAAGCGCCGCCCCGCCAGCGCGCTCCCGAGCCCCGTGCCGCCGAGCCGCGCCGCGAGACCCCGGCCCGCGCCGAGGCGCCGAAGGCCGCCGACCGCTCCGGCGGCTGGCTGTCGGATCTCCTCGCCCGCGCCTCGACGGACGAGCAGTCCGGCCAGCCGATGCGCCCGGCCCAGCGCCGCGCGCCTGCTCCGGCCGCCCTCGACAATCTCGACGCGTTGTCCTCGGACATTGCCCGGATGGTCGATCACGAGGCGGTGGCGGACCTGTGGGACCGCTGGCGTCGCGGCGAGCGCAACGTCTTCTCGCGTCGCCTCTACACGGCCCAGGGCCAGCAGACCTTCGACGAGCTGCGCCGTCGCTATCGCCGCGACACGGAGTTCCGCGACACGGTCGACCGCTATGTCGACGAGTTCCAGCGGCTGCTGGCCGATGTCGACCGGAACGATCGCGACGGCTCCCTCTCGCGGTCCTACCTGACCTCGGAGACCGGCAAGGTCTTTACCCTCCTCGCCCATGCGAGCGGCCGGTTCGACTGACCGGCCACAAGGGATCCCGACATGACAAAGGGCGCCGCGAGGCGCCCTTTTCAGTTGTGTCGGCGGGGACTGCCGCGCGCTGGCCGCGTCACACCTGGGCAGTCGCCCAGAGGACAATCTCGCGTAGGACGGACTGGACGGCGGTGTTGAAGGCGACGGCGACGTTCGCCGCGTCAATGCCGGCCACCGGGGCACGGGCGGCGAAGACCCGACCGGCGAGAATGCGGCCGGACCTGTCGTTGACCAGCTTGACCGACATCTCCACGAGCACCTCGTTGGAGCCGGCGGCCACGACCTCGAAAGAGCGCACGTCGGCGAGAAGCTGCCAGTCGGAGGCAAGCCGATCACCCGGCCGCCCGACAGATCGCAGCCGGCTCGCATTCTCGAAGGCCTGGATGATGCGGGCCTGGAGGAGCTTCGGCAGGCGGTCGGCCCAGGCACCATCGGAGAGATAGGAGTAGGCACCGCCCTGCCCGCGCACGGCGATGCGCTCGGTGTCGAGGCTGGCGATGGCCTTCGGCTCGACCACGAGCAACTGGCCGCGAACCGCGCCGGCACGCGCCGGGAAGGTCGAGGGTGCGCTGATGTCGTAGGCGCGGGGGACGTTGCTGGTCGATGAGCAACCGGCCAGGCCGAGCGACGCGCCAAGGATGACGAACGCCGCCTGACGCCTCGTCTGTCCTGATCGCGACCCCGAATGATTGTCCTGCACGCCCGAACCTTCAGTTCCGCCCTAGCGGCGATTGTATTCGGGCACGCCCGACCCGCCGAAGATAAACCTCTGCGGATTGCGTTCCAGTGAACGCAGCGTCCGCTCCAGCTCCGTCAGCGTGCGCCGGCCATCGGCCGACAGCGACTGAATATCCCGGATCGTCCGATCCGTGAAGCCGGAGATGGATGTGGTCAGCTGCGCCGTGCGGGTGTCGAGCCGTTCGGCAAGCGTCCGCACGGACCGCGCCGTCGCAGTGAACTCGGCGAACATGTTGTTGGTTCCGTCGCCCGCGAAACCCTTGAGCAGGTTGTCGAGGCGGTCGGCCATTGTGTTGAGCTTGCCCGAGACCTCGCTGGCATTCTTCAGCAACTGGTCCACATTGGCGGAATTCTCGCCGAGAGCCTGGGTGAAGCGGTCGATATTCGCCATCGCCCGGCCAATCCGTTCGCTGTCGAGCGCCTGGATCACCCGGTCGGCGCCGGCCAGTGTCCGATTGAGGGCGCGGACATCGAAGGTCGTCGCCACTTCGTTGACCGAACCGAGTGTCTGGGTCAGCGAACTCGCGGCCTGGCGGGCATCGCGGATCAGGTCGGCGAAATTCTGGTTCTGGGCGTTCAGCCCGCCGGTCAGCTCGTCGATGTTCTTCAGGATGGAACTGATGCGGCCCGGCTGGGCCCCCTCCATCATCGATTCGACCTGGGTCGTGACGCGGTCGAGGCGCTGGGCGAGCGCCGCGATCTGGCGGGCCGCCTCGCCGGTCTGGCTGAGGAAGTTGCGGACATTGTCGGTGTTCTCGCCGAGCGCGGCGGTGAACTTCTCGACGTTCTCGAGACTGCGCTGGAACGAGCCCTGGCCGTTGGCGAGGACGTCGTCGAGACGCCTGACCAGTCCGTTGAGGGTGTTCATCGTCTGCTGCGCGCCGGACATGATGTCGGAGCCGCCGGGAACGTCCGGGCCGATCTGCGGCAGCGGCGCGCCCGCCGTCCGGGTCAGGGGCCGGGCGGGGTCCGGACCATCGACAAGGCCGACCGAGGCAATGCCCGACAGCAGCTGGACGTTCAGGCTCGCGCGCGTCGCGGTGGAGACGGGTGTTCCCTGTTGCAGCGCCACCACGGCGACCACCTTCCGCGGATCCGACGGATCGATGTCGATTCGGCGGACCTCGCCCTTGCGAATACCGTTGAAGAACACCGCCGAGCCGGTGCGCAGGCCACCGACGGGACCTGTGAAGACGATGCGGAAATCCTCGCGGTTGGTGCTGTCGCCCACTCGCAGGAACCACCAGAGAAACAGGCCGAACGCCCCCAGAACACCGAGGGTAAACAGGCCGATCAGCGTGGTATTCGCCTTGGTCTCCATGCGCTTGGGCTCACATCCTTCACGCCTTGACCCCGGCGGCGCGGGCGCGCTCGCCGCCGAAATATTTCCGCAGCCAGGGATGGGGATGACGCAGCATGTCCGCCATGGTTCCCGACGCGATGACCTTTCCGTCGGCGAGGGCCGCGATGCGATCGCAGATTCGCGCCAGACTATCGAGATCGTGGGTGACCATATACACGGTCAGCCCCAAAGTGTCGCGCAATGTCCGGATCAGCGTGTCGAACTCCTCTGCGCCGATGGGGTCGAGACCTGAGGTTGGCTCGTCGAGGAAGACGATCTCCGGATCGAGCGCCAGCGCCCGGGCGAGTGCCGGCGCGCTTGATCATGCCGCCGGACAGTTCCGAGGGATACTTGTCGGCCGCGTCCGGTTTCAAGCCCGACCATGGCGATCTTCAGCCGGCGCGATCTCGTCGCATCAGCGGCTCTGACAGGCTTCAGGTATTCGCGCAGACGGCACCTGGATGTTCTCGCTTCACGCGTGAGCGAGGAGAACAGCGCCCCGTGCTGAAAGAGCACGCCCCAGCGGCGCTCGATGCGCCTTGTGCTCGAGGCCGGAGATCGCGTCGAGATCCTGGCCGAAGACCGAGATCTTGCCGCGCCGCTTGGGGATCAGCCCGATGATGCAGCGGGTCAGCACGGACTTGCCCGTCCCCGATCCGCCGACGACACCGAGGATCTCTCCGGAATGGACGTCGAGATCGAGCCCGTCGATGATCAGCCGCTCGCCGAAACCGATGGCGACGTCGCGCACGCTGATGATGACCTCGCCCGCCGAATGATCCGCCACGCCGCCCTCCGCCGTCAGTAGCCGAGGCTTGCGAAGAAGATGGCGAAAAGGCCATCGACCACGATCACCAGGAAGATGGCCTTCACCACCGAGGCGGTCGTCTGCTGACCGAGGCTCTCGGCCGAGCCCTTGACCCGCATGCCCTCGATGCAGGCGACGAGGCCGATGATCAGCGCCATGAAGGGAGCCTTGGCGAGACCGACCCAGATGTGGCGCTGCGACACCTCCTCCTGCATGCGGCTGAAGAAGATGTCGACCGGGATATTGCCGTAGAACTGGGCGACCAACGCGCCGCCGGTGATGGCCGAGATGTCGCCGATGAAGGTGAGGAGCGGCAGGCCGATGACGAGGGCGATGAGGCGCGGCAGAACCAGAACCTCGACCGGATTGAGGCCCATGACCTTCAGGGCGTCGATCTCCTCACGCATCTTCATCGAGCCGATCTCGGCGGTGAAGGCTGAGCCGGTGCGTCCCGCCACCATGATCGAGACGATCAGCACGCCGATCTCGCGCAGGGTCAGGATCGACACGAGGTCGACGACGTAGGTGTCGGCGCCGAAATCGCGGAAGAAGAAGATTCCCTGCTGGGCGATGATGCCGCCGATCAGCAGGGTGATGAGCGCCATGATCGGTACGGCGCGGAAGGCGACGTGGTCGAGCTGGTTGATGATGGCCGGCAGGCGGAGGCGGCCATGGCCGGTGAAGATCGAGCCCGCGGCGGCGACGACCTCGCCGAAGAAGGACACCAGCGCCACGAGATCGCGGCCGGCCTCGACGGCCTGATTGCCGACCTTGTCGAGCGCCTGGATGACGGCAGGACTGGTCTTGGGCGCCGGGGGGGCAGGCGCCGCCAGACCTTCGACGATCTCGGCATAGATCGCGGCCGAGGCAGGCGACAAGCCTGCCCGCTCGACGGGCACGCCGCGCGACCCGAAGGCCATCTCGATGCCCCTGACCAGCGTGCCGCCGAGGGTGTCGAGGCGCTGGACACGGGAGAAATCGAGCAAGACGCCAGCCGGGGAGCCGCCCTCGGCGATCAGGCGCCTGACCTCCGGCTCGAGATCGCCGGCGGTCTCCGCGGTCCAGCTGCCGGCGAGCGCGACCGTCAGCCGACTCCCCTCCACTCTGCTGGCCAAATGGGCTTCCGGCACGAGGCTCTTCCCGCTCACGGCGCGATTTTCGATAAGTCGCATGCGCGGGGCCGGCTTGGCACGCGCGTCCGCTCTCTCCATAAAGGAGCCACCCGGCGCCGTCGAGGTCGCCGCACCTCTTCCCCAATCCGATACAGGCCGCCTCATGGAACTCGCCAAGCCCTATCTCCTCTTCCTCGGGGACGTGCACGACCAGCTCGCCGCCAAGACGGCGCAGGGAATCGTCGACTGGCGCCGCGACTGGTGCGTCGGTCAGGTCCGGCTTGAGGGCTGCAAGGCCGATACCGGCCTGAAGGACATGACCATCGCGCAGGGCGCGAAGGCCGGCGCCAGGACCCTCGTCGTCGGCGTCGTCAACGCTGGCGGGGTGCTGCCCGACCACTGGATCGCCAGCATCGTCGAGGCGATCGAGGCCGGCATGGACATCGCGACCGGCCTGCACGCCAAGCTGTCGGATATTCCGAAGATCGCCGCCGCCGCCAAGAAGCATGGCCGCCAGCTTCATGACGTGCGCCATCCGACCCAGACCTTTGCCACCGGCAAGGGCGGGCTCAGGTCCGGCAAGCGCCTTCTCATGGTCGGTACCGACTGCTCGGTCGGCAAGAAGTACACGGCGCTGGCCATGGAAAAAGGCATGCGCGACCGCGGATTCGACGCCGATTTCCGTGCCACCGGCCAGACCGGCATCTTCATCTCCGGCCGCGGTGTCGCGGTCGACGCGGTGGTCGCCGACTTCATCGCCGGCGCCGCCGAATGGCTGACCCCCGCCGCCGACCCGCTGCACTGGGACGTGGTCGAAGGCCAGGGCTCGCTGTTCCACCCCTCCTTCGCCGGTGTGACGCTCGGCCTGCTGCACGGCGCCCAGCCGGACGCCTTCATCGTCTGCCATGAGCCGACCCGCCGGACGATGCGGGGTGTTCATACACCCCTGCCCTCCATCGACGAGGTGATCGAGCAGACCGTCAATCTCGGCCGGCTGACAAACCCGGCGATCATCTGCACCGGCCTGTCGATCAACACCGAGCACCTCTCGGAGGACCAGGCCTTCACCTATCTCGACCGCCTGTCGCGGGAGTACGAGCTGCCCGCCACGGACCCCATGCGCTTCGGCGTCGAGCCGCTGGTCGATGCCCTCGCCGAACTCTACGGCGAGCCCGAGCCGAAGCCGAAGAAGGCCAAGGCCGCCCGCAAGGCGAACTGAGGACATAGACGACATGCCGTCGCGCGAACTCACCGTCCGCACCGAACGCTGGCCGATCGCCGGAACCTTCACGATCTCGCGCGGCTCGCGGACGGAGGCGGTGGTCGTCGTCTGCGAAATCCGCGAGGGAGCGGCCATCGGTCGCGCCGAATGCGTGCCCTATCCGCGCTACGGCGAATCGGTCGACGGCGTCGCCGCCGACATCGAGGCCATGGTGGACGCTCTCGACAACGGCCTCGATCGCCAGGGCCTGCTGACCACGATGAAACCCGGTGCGGCGCGCAACGCCGTCGACTGCGCGCTCTGGGACCTCGAGGCGAAGCTTGCAGGCAAGCGCGCCTGGGAACTCGCGGGCATGCCGGCGCCGAAACCGCTGACCACGGTCTACACCATCTCCCTCGGCAGCCCCGAGGAGATGGCGGAGCGGGCCGCGGCCTGCGGCAGGCCGCATCTCAAGATCAAGCTCGGCGGCGAGGGCGATGCCGACCGCCTGGCGGCCATCCGCGCCGCCGTGCCCAACGCCACCCTGGTGATCGACGCCAACGAGGGCTGGACGCCAGCCAATCTCGAAGCGAACCTCGCGGTCTGCGAGCGCTTCCGCATCGCCCTCGTCGAGCAGCCCCTGCCCGCCTCGGACGACGAGGCCCTTCGCCATGTGCGCCGCCCCATCCCGATCTGCGCCGACGAGAGCGTCCACGACCGTCCCTCTCTGGCGAAACTTGCCGGCAAGTACGACGCGATCAACGTCAAGCTCGACAAGACGGGCGGGCTGACGGAGGCGTTCCTGCTGGTCGCGGAAGCCGAGAAGCTCGGTCTCAAGATCATGACCGGCTGCATGCTCGGCACGTCGCTGTCGATGGCACCGGCGACCCTGATCGCGCAAAAGGCTTTCCTCGTCGACCTCGACGGTCCCTTGCTGCTGCGCGAGGACCGGCCCGAGGGCCTGCGTTACGACGGCGCCACCGTCTATCCGCCGACGCCCTCGCTCTGGGGCTGAGCGGGGACCGCGGGCCGCGGCACCGGCATGGAGCGGGCGACTGCGGTGACGACGAGGCCGGCGCCGCAGAGCGCCGCCATGGCCATGTAGGCGGAGACGCCGACGCGGGCGTAGAGATAGCCGGCGATCAGCGTCGACAGGGCCATCGCGCCACCAATGGCGACCGAGACGGTTCCCTGCCCGCTGGCGCGCTGGTGGGCGGGAAGTCTGGCCGCGAGGTAGGACATGGTCCCGAGGTGGACCAGACCGAAGCCGGCGGCATGGAGTAGCTGCAGGGGCCCGTTGATCCACAGCGGCGGGTCGAGGGCCATCAGGATCCAGCGCAGGAGGCCACCGGCGCCGCCGATCAGCAGGAAGGTGGTCGGCCGCCAGTCGCGGGTGAAGCGTGTCGCCACCCAGAACATGACGATCTCCGACAGGACAGCGATGGCCCAGAGCGTGCCGACCGTGAAGCCGGAATAGCCCAGGGCCTTCCAGTGTATGGAGGCGAAACCGTAATAGACCGCGTGGCTCGCCTGCAGCAGCGCGGCGGCGATCATGATCAGGACGAAACGGCGGTTGAAGAAGCCCGGTCCTGACGGCGCCACGGAGCGATCGCGCCGGTCGTGGACGAGCATGAGGGAGGCGACGACCAGCGGCACGAGGCTCGCCCAGATCATCCAGACGATGTAGTCGGGCGCGATAATGGTGAGAATGATGCCGCCGGCGATGTTGGCGGCCATGAAGGCCACCGAGCCCCAGACGCGGATGCGTCCGTAGTCGAGGGTACGCTTGGCGACGCCGGCGAGGCCATAGGCGTCCACCAGCGGCACCAGCGGGCTCCACACCAGTCCGGTGATGACGACCCCGACCAGGATCATGGTGAAGCCGTCGGCGAGGCCGACGCCGATGAAGGCGACGGCGGTCGCGAAGCAGCAGATGACGATGGCGTAGGACAGCACGCCGGCCTTGTCGGCAAGGTAGGTCACGACCGGCGTCGCCACGAGGCGGATGAGCTGCCCGCCGGCGAGGACCGCGCCCACCTGCCCGTCCGCCAGCCCCTTGGCCTTCAGCCAGACCGGAAAGAAGGGCTGGTGCAGGCCGAAGCCGATGAAGAGGGCCGCATAGAAGAGCGCCAGCCGCGTGGCAAAGCGCTTGGAATCGTCCGATTTTGCGATGGGGACACGGACCATTAAGATTTTCGGAGAGAATCGGCTGTTGCACTATTCTTAGACCGTCGCCCACCGTCCTGCGAGAGCGTGCTTCCGGATGACTGACGTGATCCAACCGCCTGCCACGCTGCCGCAAGGCTCCCTGGCCGAGGCCGACTACGACGCCATCGAACAGGCGGTCATGGAGACGGCCCGCGGACGCTGGTTCCTCGCCGAATATGCCCGCCGCAACCGCCACGCGGACACCACCGCCGTCCTGGATGCCATCGGCCGGCTGGAAAGCGTCGTGGCGACCCCGCGCAGCTCGGGCGATCTCGACCGCGTCAGGCTCGACATTCGCGAGATGGCGCATGCCATCGCGCGGACGAAGGCCGAGATCGCTGCGATCAAGCCGGAGGGGGCCGATCCCCAGAGCGGCCATTTCGAGGATGCTTCGGTGGAGCTCGACGCCATCGTCCAGGCGACAGAGACGGCGACCGGCGACATCCTCGGCGCAGCCGAGACCATTCAGGAAATCGCCTGGACCCTGCGCGAGATGGGCGCCGAGGGCGAGGTTTGCGACCTCATCGACACCAAGACCACCGACATCTACACGGCCTGCTCGTTCCAGGACATCACGGGACAGCGGACGCGCAAGGTCATCGGCGTGCTGCGCTTCCTCGAGGAGCGCATCGACACGATGATGGCGATCTGGGGCGAGCCGCTGGTGGCACCAGCCGGCGCGCCGTCGCTGCTCAACGGGACGGCGAAACGGCCCGACGACGAGGAGGCATCCCTCCTCAACGGCCCGGCCAAGCCGGGCGAAGGGCTGGTCCAGAACGACGTCGACATGATGATGGACGACAGTCTCTTTGCGGACTCGGCGCCCGCGCCGCAGGAACGCGAGATGGCTCCGGTCGAGCCAGACCCGCTCCCGCCAATCGTCCACCGGCCGGTTGAAGACGTGCCGGCCACCGCACGGGCGACCGCAGCGGCCGCGCTGTCGACGGCCGAAATGCCGCTGGCCGAAACGCCACGTCGGCCGCGGGATCAGGATGCGCCGCTCGCCCCGTCGTCGACGGGGATCGAGGGCATCGAGAAGTTGAGCTTCGTCGAAAAGGTGGCGCTGACGAGCTGAGCCCGCAACGCCCCCGGGGTCGATCCGCCCGGGACGGTCAGGCGACCAACTGGGCGAACAGCGCCGGGTCGATATTGCCGCCAGAGATCAGCGCCGCGACGACCTGACCCTTCACGTCGAGCTTGCCGGCGAGCAGCGCGGCGAGCGGTACCGCACCCGACGGCTCGATGACCAGCTTGAGCTCGCGGAAGGCGAAGGCCACAGCCCGTTTCACCTCGTCCTCGGTCACCACCAGACCGCCTGCCACGTGCGGCTTGTTGACCGCGAAGGTCAGTTCGCCCGGCATGGCCGCGAGGAGACCGTCGCAGAGGGAACCGGCACGCCGCGTGTTGGCGACGCGCTCGCCGCCGGCGAAGGAGCGGGCGTGATCGTCAAATCCCTCCGGCTCGACCGAATAGATCCCGGCGGAAGGGGCCTTCTCGTGCACGGCCAGCGCGACACCGGCAAGCAACCCGCCTCCCGAGCAGCAGACGAGAACAGAATCGGGGGCAAGACCCTTCGCGCCCAGATCCTCCATGATCTCGCGCCCGGCCGTGCCCTGCCCGGCCATGATGTAGAAATCGTCGTAGGGCGGCACGACAATGGCGCCGCGCTCCTCGGCAATCGCCTTCGCCATGGCCTCGCGGTCGTCCTTCTCGCGGTCAAACAGCACGACCTCGGCGCCGGCGGCCGCCGTGCGCTCGCGCTTCAGCACCGGCGAATCCTTCGGCATGAGGATGGTGGCGCGGATGCCGAGCAACTGGGCGGCCGTGGCGACACCTTGCGCGTGATTGCCCGATGACATGGCGACGACGCCGATGGCCTTGCGATCCTCGGGGATGCGCGCCAGCCGGTTGTAGGCGCCGCGGAACTTGAACGAGCCGGTCCGCTGCAGCGATTCCGCCTTGAGGAAGACACGGCCGCCGGTGATGGCGTCCAGCTCGTGCGACGTCAGCAGCGGCGTGCGACGGGCGACGCCCGCGATCAGGCCGGCGGCATCGGCAACGTCGGCGGCGGTCGGCAGCGCAGGCATCGGGATCTCCTGAAAAGGTCTTGCTGGCCAAGTCTTATGGAGGACTGCGGGTGCCGGCGACAAGCCAGGCTTTGTCAGCCCAGCGATCACATGCCGTGATGACAGCCGTGGCGCGGCGATCCGTCCGCCTCGCCTTCGCGCCCGTCGCAAGCTAGACAACGCGGTGGAGACCCCAGATTGACCACCGCCCCACCCCTTCATGGCCTCGCCTCCAAGGCGCCGCACATCCTCGTGCTGATGAGCCGCACCGGTGGTGGTCATCTGGCAAGTGCGCGGGCGCTCGAGGCCGAGTTCCACGCCCAGCGTCCCGGCTGCCGCGTCACCATCGTCGACCTGCTCACCGATCACGTCGCCTTTCCCTTTTCGCGGATGCCGAAGGGCTACGACTCGCTGGTGAACCGAACGCCGCAACTCTGGCACGCCATGTGGCGGCTGACGGCTCTCGACCCGGTCGCGCGCACGTCGGCAGCGATCGTGCGTCGCCTGTCGTGGCGCAGGATCGAGGCGCTGCTTGCGACGGCACGGCCCGACCTCGTTGTGTCGGTGCACCCGCTGGTCAATCACCTCGTGATCCCGGTGCTTGAGAAGGTCGCCCCGCTCACGCCCTATGTCACGGTCGTGACCGATCTCGGTGGCATCCACCCGTCCTGGCTGCATCCGCGCAACGCGGCCGTCTACCTTCCGACGGAGCGGGCGGTTGAGCGCGCCGCGGCGCGCGGCCTGCCGCGGCAGCGGCTTCACGCGCACGGCCTTCCGGTGCGCGCCGACTTCGCCCGCGAGGCGACGGATCGGCTGGAAACGCGACGCACGTTCGGCCTGGCGCCGGACCTTCCCGCTGTGCTCGTCATGGGCGGTGGCGGCGGCATCGGTCCGATCGAGGCCATCGTGTCGGCGACGGCCAAGGCCCTCGCGGACGCCGCGGCAGGCCAGCCCACGGGTCAACTCGTGGTCGTCTGCGCCAGCAACGCGAAACTGAAGAGCCGGCTCGAAACGACGCCGTGGCCCATCCCGGTGACGGCCCTCGGCTATGTCGACCGGATGAGCGATCTCATGGAGGCCTGCGACCTGCTCATCACGAAGGCGGGGCCAGGCACCATCGCCGAAGCCAGCATCCGTGGGCTGCCGATGCTCATCTACGGCTACATCCCCGGCCAGGAGGCCGCCAATGTCGACCACGTCGTCGATGCGGGGGCTGGCCTGTTCCAGCCGCGCATCGTGCCGCTCGCCGCGACCGTCGCCCGTCTGCTTGACCGTCGATGGCGAGACCCGGAACAGCATGGCGGACAGGGCCCGGGAGCTCGGCCGCGCCCGCGCCACCCATGACATCGTCGCCTCGATCCTCAGGGATGTCCTCTCGCGCTGACCAGATCAGGGCGAAGGCGGCGGATCACCTTCGGGAACCGGGCGGCCTTCGCCCAACCAGTGCGCGATGATCCAGTCGTCGGCATCGCGCGGCGCGATTTCGCCAAGGCTGGTGACATAGGCCGCCCTGGTGTCGGGCTCATCCCGCCGGAAGACATGGTAGCCCTCGCCCTGGAAGGCGGCAGCCTCCAGCGGCGAGGCCGCGACGATGCGACGGCGCTGGTCATCGTTCAGCGCCGCGATCCGTCTCGCCATCGCCCGCTGATCGAGCCAGCGTCTGATCCTCGCGAACACGGCCGCCCCCTCACCCCTGTCGGTCGACGCCCTCGATCCGGGCGCGGCGACGCGAAATCTCGGTGCCCACGTGATCCATGAAGACGCGCACGCGGGCGGTCGAGCGCAGATCGGGGTGGGTCAGGATCCACAAGGCGCCGGGGATTTCCGGTATCGGCGCAGACAAAGGCACCAGATTGGGAAAGGTCTGGGCGATGAAGCACGGCAACAGCCCGATTCCGGCGCCTTCCGCGACGGCCTCGGCAAGCCCCAGCACCGTGTTGATGCGCCAGCCGATGCGGTCCTCGCCGACGTGCTGCACGAGCCAGCGGCCGGGCTTCAGGCTGGCGAGGTTGTCGCCGAGACCGATCCAGGGATAGGAGCGATAGTCCACGGGATCGAGGGTCGTGAGCCCGAGGCTGTCAGCGGCATAGATGGCCCAGGGAATGGCGGCGAGGCGCCGGCCGACCAGCGTCTCAGGCGGATCGGCGGTCGCCCTGATGGCGACGTCCGCATCGCGCTTCGACAGGTTGAGCGACTGGTTGCCCACGACAATGTCGAGCGAGATCTCCGGATAGGCCTTGCGGAACGAGGCGAAGATCGGCGTCAGCAGGTGGACGACCAGCGTGTCGTTGGTGGTGACGCGCAACTCGCCCTGCGGCCTCAGGTCCTGGCCCGTCAGGCGCCGCTCGAAGTCGACAATGTCCTCGGCCATGCGCTCGGCGAGCTTGACCATCTCCTCGCCCGCCGCGGTCAGCGCGTAGCCGGTGCGGCTGCGTTCGAAGAGACGGGCGCCGAGGCGCTCCTCCATCGCCCCGAGGCGCCGGAAGACCGTGGACTGGTTCACCGCCAGCAGTTCGGCCGCCCCCGCAAGCGAGCGGGCGGACGAAACCGCCAGAACCGTCCGGTAGTCGTCCCAGGAGACGAGGGGTTGGGTCATGGGCGTCAAGCCTCCATCCGCTTGCGACCATGCAAGCAAATCATTGCGGTCACGTCAATTTACTTGCGTTTTGCAAGCGCCCATCTTCCGCGCTGACGGTGATGCCACCCCGGCACCGCCCGCCAGTTCCCCGCTCCCGCTTCACCGAGACCCTCCCCCAATGACCCATACCGACACCTCCCCCTACGGCCTCCTCGCCCTGCGCGCCGCCCTCGGCGCGATGTGGATCGCCCACGGCCTCCTCAAGGTCCTCGTCTTCGGCGTCGCCGGATTCTCCGGCTTCCTCGGCTCGCTCGGCCTGCCGTCGTTCCTCGCCCTGCCGATCATCGCCGCCGAGATCGGTGGCGGTGTCCTCATCCTCCTCGGCATCTACGGTCGTCAGGTCTCGCT
This sequence comes from Phreatobacter sp., assembly GCA_965284145.1. Taxonomy (GTDB): domain Bacteria; phylum Pseudomonadota; class Alphaproteobacteria; order Rhizobiales; family Phreatobacteraceae; genus Phreatobacter. The sequence continues at coordinate 544,399 of CBDIRH010000002.1, read as the reverse complement.
GCTGCTCATCCCGATCATGGCGGGCGCCCTGATGGTGCACCTGCCGAACGGCTGGCTCTTCTCCGCGCCGAAGGGCGGCTGGGAGTATCCCGCCTTCCTGATCGTCGCCTCCATCGCCCATGCGCTGGCCGGCGACGGCGCGCTCGCCCTGCGCTCGGGTCCGCTCGCCTTCTGGCGTTCGGCCGGGACCGCCCGTCCCCGCCTCGCCTGACCTTCAGCCCGCGCGCCGGCCCGACCGGCGCGCCCTTCCCCCGAACCAACCGGAGCCAGATCATGGCCAAAGTGCTGTTCATCGAGGCGAGCCCGCGCAAGGGCCGCTCCTATTCGACCCAGGCCGCCACCCATTTCCTCGATGCCTACAAGGCGGCCCATCCCGGTGACACCGTCGAGGTGCTGGACCTCTGGAAGGCGGACCTGCCGGCCTTCGACGGCGCCACGCTCGACGCCAAGTATGCCGTCATGGGCGGAAAGGACTTCACAGCCGAGCAGGCCCAGGCCTGGGCGAAGGTTGTCGCCGCCGCCGACCACTTCAAGGCGGCCGACAAGATCGTCATCGCGACGCCGATGTGGAACTTCTCGGTTCCCTACGTGCTGAAGCACTACATCGACGTGATCGCCCAGCCGGGACAGACCTTCGGCTGGTCGCCGGACCAGGGCTATTTCGGCCTGGTCAAGGGCAAGCCGGCGCTCGTCGTCACGGCGTCCATGGGCGCCTATGGCCCGGGCAGCGGCGCCGAGGCCATCGACTTCCAGAAGCCTTATGTCGAGTGGATGCTGAAGTTCTTCGGCTTCGAGACCATCCATTCGCTGCAGGTCGTCAACACCGGCATGCCTGACTCGGCCGAAGCCTCGCTCGCCGAGGCGAAGACCAAGGCCGAGGTGCTGGCGAAGACGTTCTGAGCCCCAGGCGAAGGACCTTTCGGGGCGGGTGCCGCGACGGCGCCCGCCCTAGTGTTTCAACGGTCCCGTGCTGCCGCGCACCACGAGGGTCGGCGGCAGAATGATGCGGGCCGCAGGCAGCGCCGGGTTGACGGTGCGAACCAGCACCCGCTCGCAGGCGCGCCGTCCCTGCTCGCTCGGGTGGGTGGAGACGCTGGTCAGGCCCGGCGCCCACATGGCGGCCTCGCGCACGTCGTCGGCGCCGACCACCGAGAAGTCACGCCCCGCCTCGCGGCCGCGCTGGCGCAGGCCCATCATGACGCCGAAGGCGATGAGGTCGTTCATGCAGACCGCGGCGGTTGGCGGCTCGGCCAGGTCGAGCAACGCCTGGATGCCGGCAAAGCCCGTGTCGCGTGTGCCGAGTCCGGTGACCATCAGCGCCGGATCGACGGCAAGGCCCTTCTCCGCGAGCCACGCCCGGTAGGTGATGCGCCGATTGCGGCCCGTCGACATGGTGTCATTGCCGCCGACCACGGCGATGCGGCGATGGCCGAGGTCGTAGAGGTGGTCCAGAGCGAGGCGGGCGGCTACGCCATCGTCGGAGGCGACGACGTCGAGGCCGATCCCCTCGATCTCGCGGGTGATCTGGACGACCGGGATGCCGGCGGCGGCGATCATCGTCAGCGCCTCGCCCGTCGAGCCGTTGGCGGGACAGAGGATCATGCCGTCGGGGCGATATTCCTTGAGCGTCGCCAGCACCCGGTCCTGCTTGGCCGGATCGTCCGAATAGGTGCCGAGAAGGACGGTATGGCCGGAGCCGGCCAGCGTTTCCTCGATCGCCGCGAGGATCTCGCCGAAATAGGGGTTCACCACGTCGTTGACGCCCACCGCGATCATGTTGGTACGGGCAGTGCGCAGGCTCGCGGCAGACCGATTGTAGACGTAGCCGAGGCTGCGGGCGAGGTCCTGAACCTTCTGCCGCGTCGCCTCCGCCACCAGCGGGCTTGCCCGTAGCGCGAGCGAGACCGTGGCTGTCGACACGCCGAGGCGCTCGGCAATCTGCTGCAGCGTGACCCGGCCGGGACGTGCCAGCTCGCCCGTCATGTCGCTCATGCGAACCCCCAAGAACCCAAGACTAAATATCCAATTCAAGTTTTGAAAGGACAATTCAATCGTTTTACCCCTCGTCCATCCGATGGAGTGAGGTTAGTCTCCGGTTCAAACAAGCATGATCGGGAGGATCACATGACCAAGGCAAGGATCGGTTTCGTCGGCGTCGGGCTGATGGGCCACGGCATGGCGAAGAACATCGTGGAGAATGGCTATCCCCTCACCGTCGTCGCCAACCGCAACCGCGAACCGGTGGAGGATCTGGTCAAGCGCGGCGCGGCGGAAGCGAAGAGCATCCGGGCAGTGGCCGAGGCCAGCGACGTCGTGTTCATCTGCGTCACCGGCTCGACGCAGGTGGACGCCGTGGTGAACGGACCCGATGGGCTGCGCGCCGGAGCCCGCAAGGGCATGACGATCGTCGACTGCTCGACCTCGGAACCCACCCTCACCCGCCGGCTTGCCTCTGAGCTCGCCGAAATCGGCGTGACCTTCCTCGACGCGCCGCTGTCGCGCACGCCCAAGGAAGCCTGGGAAGGCAAGCTGGACGTCATGACCGGCGGCGCCGAGGCCGACCTCGCGAAGGTCCACGACATCATCGCCTGCTTCGCGGGACGGATCGTCCATGTCGGCCCGGTCGGCGCGGGCCACACCATGAAGATCGTCAACAACTTCGTGTCGATGGGCTATGCGGCGCTCTATGCCGAGGCGCTTTCGGTCGCGAAGGCCAACGGCGTGGCGCCGAAGGCCATGAATTCCGTGCTGTCGGGGGGGCGCATGGATTGCGGCTTCTACCAGACCTTCTTCAAGTACGTCATCGAACGCGATGAGAACGCTCACAAATTCACCCTGGCGAACGCCCACAAGGACATGCGCTACTGCGCCGCCATGGCGGAGGCGTCGGGGATTGCCAATCCGATGGGGAACGCGGTGAAGAACTACTTCGCCATGGCGGAGGCCCAGGGCAACGGCGGCAAGTATGTGCCCATGCTGTCCGACGAGGTGGCGCGCTGGAACGGCGTGAACCTTCTCGACTGACGGCGCGACATAGGGAGGCTCGCGTTTCGGCGCAGCCTCCCTCCTTCTGCATCAACGCCCCGCCCCGACGATGACCAAGGCCGTCCCCCGCCTCGCCCTCGGCCAGGCCCGCCCACTCCGCAATGCCGAAAAGCATCTCAAGGCCGTCGAGGACTGGGCGGCGGAGTTCGCCGGCTCGTTTCCGCCGCCGGGCAGCGAGTTCAGACCGTGTGCCCACTGGCACGTTCCGGTGGACCAGCGGCTGGTCGATCCATCCAATGCCCGCCCCGAGCACCAGCGCCGCGTCCTGCAGGCGATGATTGATGCGGCCACGCATCTGGTGGCGGCACGGCCGGCGGAGCGCGCGGGAGACAAGGTCTATGTCGTGACGCACTGGCCCGCCGTCTTCATGGCGGAGGTCGGCGTCTTCCTCGATCCGGCCTATGGCCGCGACTTCGAACGGCGAACCCACCGCTCGCAGACCTGGACACTCATGGATCCGCGGGAGCGCAGCCTGATCCGCGATCTCGGCCTCGTCCTGCCCGCGGGCTTCGTCGAGCGCGGCTATCACGAGCGGCAGGAAGATCCGGACGAAGAGGCACCGGGGGGCGTCAGGGTCTTCGAGAGCGAAGTCTGGCTGTTCCGCGAACAGATCGACGGGAATTGACCGTCGATCGCTCCCCGGCATCGGCGCCAGACTTGCCCCGCAGGCTCAAATTCCCTATCTCGGACGAAACTCGGGAACTTGCCAGTGGTCACCTATGTCGAGGCCGATGCAGCGCAGATGCGCAAGAACGGCCAGATCAAGCTCTATGGCGAAGAGGCGTTCGCCGGCATGCGCAAGGCCGGCCGCCTTGTGGCCGAGTGCCTCGACATGCTCGTCGACGAGGTGAAGGAGGGCGTTCCGACCGAGCGTATCGACCGCCTCGTCTTCGAGTTCGGCCTCGACCATGGCGCCTATCCGGCGACGCTGATGTATCGCGGCTATGAGCATTCCTGCTGCACATCGCTCAACCACGTCGTCTGCCACGGCATTCCCAACGAGAAGCCGTTCCGCGACGGCGACATCGTCAATGTCGACGTGACCTTCGTCCTGGACGGATGGCATGGTGACGCTTCGCGCATGTATGCGATCGGCGCGATCCCGCGGCGGGCCGAGCGGCTGATCGACGTCACTTACGAGTCGCTGCTTCGGGGTGTCGCGGCTGTGAAGCCGGGCAATACGGTCGGCGACATCGGTCACGCCATCCAGAGCTATGTCGAGCCGCAACACATGAGCGTGGTACGCGATTTCTGCGGCCACGGCGTCGGCAAGTTGTTCCACGACGAGCCGAACATCGTCCACCTCGGCAAGCCGGGCGAAGGCAGCATGCTGAAGCCCGGCATGATCTTCACCATCGAGCCGATGGTGAACCTCGGACGTCCGCACGTGAAGGTGCTCTCCGACGGCTGGACCGCTGTGACGCGCGACCGCTCCCTCTCCGCCCAGTTCGAGCACACGGTGGGCGTGACGAAGGATGGCGTCGAGGTGTTCACGCTCTCGCCCAAGGGCCTCGACAAGCCGCCGATCCGCCGCGCCGACTGACCAGCCGGCGTGCGGTCAGAGACGGCGCTCGGGGAGCGGATTCTGCTCGCTCTCGCGGATCATGCCACGCAGCCGCCGCCAGATTCGCTCGGCAAGGCTGAGGGCACGGTCCACTTCGGCATCGCTCGGCAGGTTCAGTGCCTGATCGCCACCCGGCTGGGTGGGACGCGCCGCCTGCGCGCCGCCACGCTTCAGCGAATCGACCTCGGCCTTGAGCCGCTCGATCTCCTGCTCGAGCGCGACCTTGTCGTCGGGGACGAGCCGGCAGGTGAAGCTGCCGGAACCGCGCGAGCAGAGCGACATGTGCCCGGTGCGGGTGTCCATGCGCAGGAGTCCCTCGGGCGTCTCGCGCAGGATGAAGCGGCCGGCGGCATCGCCGGGCGTCGCCGGGATGGCACCCGGCGTCTGGCCGAAGGCCGGCAGCGGGGCGACAAGCGTGGCGAGGAGAAGAAGGCGGGCGCGCATGGCGGGAGCTCCCTTTGCTCAAGCCACTGATCCTAGCGACCATCATGTCGTGACGATGGCCCGCAGATGAACAGCCGCCGAACGTTCAGCCGGTGCGATGTCCGTGCGGAGCATGATCGTGCCCGGAATGACCGTGGCCGGAATGATCGTGGCCCTCCTGGCCGTGGTCGTGCCCGTGCCCCATGAGTGCGCCGAGATCCTCGCCGCTACGCCATTCGCGGATCGCCTGCCGCAGGATCAGCTGCGCCGAATGCAGGAACAGCCCCGCCATGATGAAGGCGACGACGAGGTCCGGCCAGGGGCTCGCCAGCCACCAGACGAGCGCGGCGGCGATCATCACCACGACATTGCCGATGGCGTCGTTGCGCGAGCAGAGCCAGACCGAGCGGACATTGGCGTCGCCGTCCTTGTAGCGGGCGAGAAGCAGCACACTGGCGAGATTGGCAGCGAGCGCCATGAAGCCGATCGCCCCCATGAACTCCGCCCGCGGCAAGCCGAAAACCAGCACCTGCCAGAGGGTCGAAGCGAAGACCCAGAGGCCCATCAGGAAGAGGCTTGCCCCCTTCAGCAGAGCGGCGGACGAGCGCACGCGCAGGCTCTGGCCGATCACCGCCAGCGACAGGCCGTAGGTCAGTGTATCGCCGAGAAAGTCGAGGGCGTCGGCCTGCAGCGCCTGCGAGCCGGCGAGGCGGCCGGCCACCGTTTCGATCGCGAACATCGCCGCGTTGATGGCGATGACAACCCAGAGAATCCGCCGATAGCGCGGGTCGGTGCCGTCGAAACCGCTCGCCCCATGTTCCGGACCGGACGCCATGATCGTTCTCCCAAAGCCGCGCGCCGCGGCTTGCATGCCACGACGATCGGTCTACATCCTCTAGTGACTGGAGGATCAAGAGGTTTTCGATGAGTGGATTGCCAGCCTCTTCGCGGACCGGAAACGCCCTGTCGATCGGCGGCCTCGCGCGGCTGACGGGCGTCAAGGTGCCGACCATCCGCTACTACGAGCAGATCGGGCTGATGCGGTCGGTCCCGCGCACGGCCTCCAACCGGCGGCTCTACGGGGCGGCGGACGTGCAGCGCCTCGCCTTCATCCGGCATGGGCGGGATCTCGGCTTCGACATCGAGGAGATACGGCAGCTCATTGCCCTGGCAGGCGAGCCGGGCCAGCCCTGTGCCGGCGCCGATGCCATCGCCCGGCGGCACCTCGTCGACATCGACGCCAAGATCGCCCGGTTGACTGCGATGCGCCGCGAGATCGCCCGGATGGTGGAAGACGGCGCGCATGGGGCCATCGCGACATGCCGGGTCATCGAGGTGCTGGCGGACCACGACCAGTGCCTGCACGAGCACCACTGATCCTGCGCCCGGCGGCCGTTACCTGAGGGTCGCCCGCAGCCGCAACAGCGCTTCGCCGGCCCAGCCGCGCGCCTGGCGGATCCAGAGCGTGAAGGGAAGCAGCAGCAGCTTCACCGGATCGGTATCGGGGATGCCGTCGCGCACCGCCCCCATCGGCTCGGCGCACGCCATCGTGCCGATGGTAGGTCCCGAACATCAGGTCGAAGAGCGGGATCATGTTGGCGAGGTTCTTGCCGTAGGCCTCGGGCGCGTCGGCGTGGTGCCAGCGGTGGAAGCGCGGCGAGGCGATGAGCCAGTTCAACGGGCCATGGTCGATGTCGAGCTCGAGATGGACATAGGCTGTGTGGAGCGAGGCGACGACATAGGCGGCGACGATCAGGCCGGTGGGAATGCCGATCCAGGTCAGGAGGACGATGTAGAAGATCTTCATCGTCACCACTTCCAGCAGATGCACCCGGAAGGCGGTAAAGCCGTTCACGTGGGTGTCGGAATGGTGGACGGCATGGATCGGCCAGCCAAGCGGCGTGTGCAGGGCGCGGTGGCACCAGTAGTCGGCGAAATCCTTGGCGATGATGCCGACAATGGCGACGACGAGCCAGGGCATCCCTTCCCAGAAGCTCGCGGGGATGGACGGGATGCCGAACCGGCCGTAACCGCGGGCCACGAGGTCGGCGAGGACATAGACCACCGGTGCCATGACGATGTTGAAGGCCAGCACGGCGAGCGAGGCGAGGCTGTTGCGCAGGGCGGCCGGCGACAACACGCGCGCGCGCAATCCCATGAGCACCGCCAGGGCGGTGAAGGTCGTGACGAGGCCAAGCACCCACAGCATGCCGGGGCTCAGCAGGAACGAGCGATAGATCGCAAGGAGCGAGGCAAACGTGTCGGCGGCCATGGCGTCTCCGGGGCGCCGCGCGCCCATGCTCCGTTCTAGGCTGCCATGCTTGCGGAATGGTTGATGCGGCGGTCCCTCCAACAGCGGAGCCCCGGCCCTCTTGATGGCGTGGCGCGGATCGGGTGCAGTCCCGGGGTGGGCCGCATGCCCGCCAGCGCCCTTTGCCCCCGGTCCACGCCATGCCGACTGCCACCAGCCCATCCGAACACGCCGCGGGACAATCCCCGGAGGCAGCGCCCCCGCGGGCCCGCCCCGCATGGGGGCCGGCGGAGGCGCTGGCACTCAGGCGCGAGGCGCATTTCGGCGACCGGCTCGTCGCCTGCTTCGCCGACCGGCCGGGGCACCTCTCCGAGCTTCTCGGCCATGCCGTCGCGCGCAACCCGGACGGCGAAGCCCTCGTCTGCGGCGATCTGCGCCTGACCTATGCGGCGCTCGAGCATGATGTGCGCCGGACTGCCGCCGCGCTGGCGGCCGAGGGCATCGCGGCCGGCGACCGCGTCGCCATGCTCATCGGCAACCGCCCGGAATTCGTGACCGTGCTTTTCGCCCTCGCCCATATCGGCGCCGTGGCGGTGCCGATGGGACTGAGGCTGCAGACGCCGGAGATCGCCCACGTGCTCAACGACTGCGGGGCGATCGTCCTCATCCATGAGGCAGAACTGGCCGACCGCATCCCCGAACCGGCCGCGACGCCGCAACTCTCGCGGCGCTGGAGCGTCGGCGGCGACCATGCCGGCGCGCCGCGCCTCGCCGACATCATCGCGACGCATGCGGCAGCGGCGGAGCCTGAACAGGCCACGCCCCATGAGGAGGACACGGCGGTCATCCTCTATACTTCCGGAACGACCGGCCTGCCGAAGGGCGCCATGCTGACCCATCTCGGCATCGTCCATTCGTCCCTCGTCTTCGCGCGCTGCATGGGCCTGACGGAAGTCGACCGGTCGCTCGCCGCCGTGCCGCTCAGCCATGTGACGGGCCTCGTCGCCAACGTCACCACCATCGTCCAGGCCATGGGCACGCTCATCATCATGCCGGCCTTCAAGGCGGCGGACTTTCTGGTGCTGGCCTCGCGCGAGCGGATGACCCAGTCGGTGCTCGTGCCGGCCATGTACAATCTCTGCCTGATGCAGCCCGACTTCGACGCCTACGACCTCTCGGCCTGGCGCATTGGCGGCTATGGCGGCGCGCCCATGCCGACCCCGACCATCGAGAAGCTGGCGGAACGCTGCCCGGGGCTGCAGTTGATCAACGCCTATGGCGCCACCGAGACGACCTCGCCCTCCACCATGATGCCGCCGCGCTTCACCGCCACGCATGGCCACAGCGTCGGCATCGCCGTGCCGGGCGCCGACATTCTCGTGGTCGACGACCTGGGCCGCGAGTTGCCGCCCGGCGAGGTCGGCGAGATCTGGATCGGCGGGCCGCATGTGGTGAAGGGCTACTGGAACAACCCGAAGGCCACGGCGGACGGCTTCACCGCCGGCTACTGGCACTCCGGGGATGTCGGCTGCATCGATGCCGAAGGACTTCGTGCAGGCTGCTCGATCGCAAGAAGGACATGATCAACCGGGGTGGCTACAAGATTTATCACCGCCGAGGTGGAGACCGTGCTGGCGTCGCCTGCCCCGGTATCATTCGAGTGCGCCGTGGTGGCCAAGAGTCCCCTGCCCGGTTCTCGGCGAGCGCGTCCACGCCTTCGCCGTCACCGGCCCCGACGGTCCGTCGTCGGACGCCATCCGGACGTGGTGCGCTGCGCGGCTGTCCGACTACAAGGTGCCGGAGACGCTGACGGTGCAGGTCGATCCCCTGCCCCGCAACGCCAATGGCAAGGTGATGAAGCGCATCCTGCGGGAGGGCCTCGGCGCTGGGGCGAACCGCTGACAGGGCCTGGAGGAACGACCCGGTCCCCTGACCGGTCTCCGGGCCGCAGGGCCGACAGGGGAGAAGCGACGTCGTCGCGCCGCCGCAGGCGAGGTCATTTTGCTCCCTTACGGTCGCCCGTGTAGATCGTCTCTCTTATTTCAGGGGATATATTGCCCTTATCGTAGAATATTTTTATCGATTGTCGACCTGCGGCTGCCCCGATGCCGCTCCCAGCACCGAGGTCGGCATGTCCATCACCCCCTCCCGTCGTGTCATTCTGGCGGCTGCCGCCGCCCTCGCCGCGCCCGCGTTGCGGCTGACGCCGGCCCTGGCCCAGTCCGTCCGCGCCCGCGTCGGTGTCATCCCCATCATCGGCTCGTCGCCCATCTTCGTCGCCGACCGGGAAGGCTGGGCGCGTGAGGCCGGGCTCGACCTCGCCTTCACCACCTTCGAATCCGGGCCGGCGATGATTCAGGCGCTGGCCTCCGGCACGATCGACGTCTATGCGGCCGGTGTCGCGCCGCTCGGCGTCGCCCGCGCCCGCGGCGTCGACGTGAAGGTCGTGGCATCGACGGCCACCGGCGAGAACGTCTTCGTCGCGACGCCCCGCCTCGCGGCCCACTTCAAGCCGGGCGTCTCCCATGCCGATGCGTTCCGCAGCTATCGCGCCGCGACCGGCAGGCGCGCCCGCCTCGCCACCCAGCCGCCGGGCTCGGTGCCCAACACCACCCTGCAATACTGGCTGTGGGAGCAGATCAAGGCCGACCGCGCCGATGTCGAGGTGGTCGCCATGGGCATCGACGCGACCCAGCAGGCGGTGCTGGCCGATGCGGTCGAAGGCGCCACCATCCGCGAGCCGGCCCTCACCATCGTCCAGAAGCGCAATCCCGCCATCAAGCTGATCGCTGTCGGCGACGAACTCTTCCCGGGCCAGCCCGGCAGCGTCGTCGCGGTTTCCGGCACCTTCCTCGCGAAGAACGAGGACAAGGTGCAGGGGCTGGTCAACGGCCTCGTCCGGGCCGGCGCCCTGCTGACGCGCGATCCCGACCGGGCGGCGCCGCACGTCGCGGCCAACCTCGCCAAGGGCATTGTCGACCTCGACACCATCCGCACCGCGCTGAAATCACCGGCGAGCAAGTTCACCATCGATCCGCGCGCCATCATCGCCCCCACCAAGGCCATGCAGGACTATCAGGTCACCCTCGGCTCGCTGAAGGAGGCTGTTCCGCTCGACCCGCTGTTCGAGAGCCGCTTCTTCGAGAAGGCGCCGGTGGCGAGCTGAGCCGCCGGCATCGCTTCGGGACACCACGCCATGACAGATGCCACCGTCTCCGCGGCCCCGCCGACGAGGCCAGCGGTTGCCTCCGACGGCCTCAGGCGCATGGGCCTTGCCGCCCTGGGCCTCCTGCTCTTCGTCCTCCTGTGGGAAGCCCTGCCCCGTCTTGGGCTCTTCAACCCGCTGCTGCTGCCCGGTCCGAGCGCGGTGCCGGCCGCCTTCTGGGAGGAGCTGCGCTCGGGCGCCTGGTCGGCCGCCGTCGGCGCCAGCCTGCAGCACTACACCGTCGGCCTCGTGCTCGGTGCCGTGCTCGGCCTCGTGCTGGGCGTCGCCACCGGCATGTCGCGGACGGCCGAGGACCTCACCGCCTGGATCGTCCGCGTTCTCCGGCCGATCCCCGGCCTCGCTTGGGTGCCCTTCGCCATCATCTGGTTCGGCGTCAGCCAGTCGGCGGCGGTCTTCATCATCGCGCTCGGCGTCTTCTGGATCGTCTTCTTCGCCGCCCATGGCGCGGTGCGCGACGTCGACCGCGACCTTATCGAGGTGGCCAGCGCCTTCGGGTTCCGCTCGGCACGGGACCGCCTGTTCAAGATCCTGCTGCCAGCCGCGATGCCCGGCATCCTGGTCGGCCTGAGGACATCGCTCGGCCAGGCCTGGATGGCGGTGGTCGCCGCCGAGATCTTCGGTGTGCCGGGCGTCGGCCAGCGCATGATCCAGGCCTCGAGCCTTCTCGCGACCGAACTCGTGGTCGTCTACATGCTGACCATGGCCGCACTCTACGGGCTGCTCGACACGATCTTTGTCGCTGTTCAGGGATGGGTCCTCAGATGGAAAGCGTGATCGACATCTCCGGGCTGTCGCTCGCGTTCGAACGTGACGGCCAGCGCAACGAGGTGCTGCGCGGACTCGACCTCGCCGTTCCGCGCGGTGCCTTCATCGCCATCGTCGGCTCGTCCGGCGTCGGCAAGTCGACGCTGCTGCGGGTGCTGATCGGCCTGGCCACGGCCAGTGCCGGCACGGTCAGGGTTGCGACCCGGTCGGAGCAGCGTCAGCCGCTGGCGCTGGTCTTCCAGGACTCCCGCCTGCTGCCGTGGCGCTCCGTGATCGACAACGTCGCCTTCGGACTGGAAGGCAGCGGTATTGCGAAGGCAGAGCGGCTCCGGAAGGCTGGCGAAGCGCTGGAGATCGTGGGCCTTGCCCACCTCGCCGGGCGCTGGCCGCACCAGCTTTCGGGCGGGCAGCGCCAGCGCGTCGCGCTCGCGAGGGCGCTTGCGGTCGAGCCGGAGGTCCTCTTGATGGACGAACCCTTCTCGGCGCTCGATGCCATTACCCGCGAGAACCTCCAGGACGAGCTGGTCCGCATCTGGCGGGAGACCGGCAAGACGATCCTTTTCGTCACCCACGACATCGAGGAGGCGACCTATCTCGCCGATCGCGTCGTGGTGCTTGCCGGCAGTCCCGGCCGGGTCGTCGCCGACCAGGTCATCGATGCGCCGCGCCCACGCCCCCGCAGTCGGGCCGCGGCCCCTGCCCTGGTCGAGGGCATTCGCAGGCACATCGGCGAGACCCATATCGACGGCACGGGCATCTAGAAGGACTCAGTCCTGCCCCTCGTCGATGAGGGTATCGAGCATGGCGAGTTCGGCGAGGGCGGCCGGCGTCGTGCACGAGATGACGCGCCCGGCGACCTTCACCCCCTGGCGCTCGAGCGCGAGAAAGCTGCGCGACAGCGTCTCCGGCGTCATGCCGAGGTAACTCGCCAGCTTCGATTTCTCGCAGGGAATGTGTGCAACCAGCGTGCCGGCCTGGTCCACGCCGTTGCGAAGCACCCAGGCGGCGAGGCGCTCTCCGCCTGTGCGCACCTTCTGGTCCTTCAGCTGGCGGACGACGCCGCGATAGCGCTCCGCCATCTCCCGGACGACGGCGCTGGCGAAGGAGACGTCGCGCTCGAAGACCTGTCGGATGGCGGGAGCCGGGATCATCAGGATGCGCGAGGCGTCGAGCGTGCGCGCCGACTGGAGATAGACCTTGTCGACGATGACCGCGGCCAGAATGAAGGTCGAGACCGGCTTCAGGAAGCCGATCGTGCATTCGCGCCCGTCATGATGCGTGAACATCTCGACCAGCCCGTCCACGACGACGTGGAGGAAATCGGCCTGGTCGCCCTCCTGGATCAGCTCCGCCTGAGCCGGAAAGCGCTGCAGGAACGCCGCCCTCAGAAGCGAATCGAAGGCGTCGTCACTCATCCCTGCAAACAGCGGCAGGGCCCTGACGGTCTGGATGTCTGTTGCACGCAATGGCTGCCCCTTCCGCGGACCATCCTCATTCAATTTTGATAAATGTCAATTTGAAAGACAATCCAGATCAATCACACAGTACAATTCTCGCCATGCACAATTACGTCCGTATCAATTATGGATTTATTGCGGCGCCCCAAGATGATCCTTTGATTTCAATCAATACAATCTGTCGCGTTCCGGACTTCTGTTGCGCCGTTCATCGCGGCCAGTGTGCCGCGCCCGCCAGCGAAGGCCACTGCCATGACTCGCGAGCCATCCGTTTCCCATTCCGACCAAGGCCGGGCGTTGTGGCTCTCCACGCTCGCCTTCACCATCTGCTTCGCCGTCTGGACGATCTTTTCCATCATCGGCGTCCAGATTAAGCGCGACCTCGGGCTGACCGAGACGCAGTTCGGCCTTCTCGTCGGCACACCCATCCTCACGGGTTCGCTGATCCGCCTCATCCTCGGCATCTGGACCGATCAGTACGGCGGGCGGATCGTCTATTCGCTGACGATGATGTCGGCAGCGGTGGCGACCTTCCTGCTCACCTTCGCCTACGACTACCCGACCTTCCTGCTGGCCGCCCTCGGCGTCGGCATCGCCGGCGGCTCCTTTGCCGTGGGCATTGCCTATGTGTCGAAGTGGTACCCAAAGGAGAAGCAGGGTACGGCTCTCGGCATCTTCGGCGCCGGCAATGTCGGCGCGGCGGTCACCAAGTTCCTCGCCCCGTTCATCATGATCGCCTACGGCTGGCGCATGGTGGCGATTGTCTGGGCCATCGCTCTCGCCGTCATGGCGGTGGTGTTCTTCCTCGGCACCAAGGACGATCCTGACCTCGCCCAGCGCAAGGCCAAGGGCCTCAAGCCCGAGCCGATCTCGGCGCTGATGGAGCCGTTGAAGAACGTCCAGGTCTGGCGCTTCTCGCTCTACTATTTCTTCGTCTTCGGCGCCTTCGTCGCCCTCGCCCTGTGGCTGCCGCGCTACCTGATCGGCGTCTACGGCCTGTCGATCACCACCGCCGGCATGGTGGGCGCCGCCTATTCGGTCCCCGCCTCGATCTTCCGCGCCTATGGCGGCCATCTCTCCGACAAGGTCGGCGCGCGGACGGTGATGTACTGGACCTTCCTCGTCTCGGTGGCCTGCACCTTCCTCCTGTCCTACCCGCCGGCCGACTATGTCGTGCGCACCACGACCGGCACCGTCACCTTCCACATGGAGATCGGCCTCGTCGCCTTCATCGTCATCGCCTTCGTGCTCGGCTTCTTCATGAGCCTCGGCAAGGCGGCGGTCTACAAGCACATCCCGGTCTACTACCCGAACCGCGTCGGCCCCGTCGGCGGCATCGTCGGCCTGATCGGCGGCCTCGGCGGCTTCATCCTGCCGATCGTCTTCGGCATGCTCAACGACCTGACGGGTGTCTGGCAGAGCTGCTTCTGGCTGCTCTTCGTCATCGCCGCCGTGGCGCTGGTCTGGATGCACTTCGCCATCATGGCGATGGAACGCGAGGCCCGCGAGCAGGGCGTCGACCGCGCCACCCTGCCCGAGCTCCCCGAGATGCAGCCGGTCCACGGCACCGCCCAGAAGGGCGCGCTGGCCGCCGCCGGTGCCATCCAGGACTGGGCGCCCGAGGACCCGGCCTACTGGGCCTCCAAGGGCAAGGCGATCGCCACCCGCAACCTGTGGATCTCGATCCCCAACCTCCTGCTCGCCTTCGCGGTGTGGATGGTGTGGTCGGTGGTCGTCGCCAAGCTTCCGGCGGTCGGCTTCAAGTTCACCACCGACCAGCTCTTCTGGCTGGCAGCCCTGCCGGCTCTCTCCGGCGCCACCATGCGCATCGCCTACGGCTTCATGCCGCCGATCTTCGGCGGGCGGCTGTGGACGACGCTCGCCACCTGGTCGCTGATGATCCCGGCGATCGGCATCGGCTTCGCCGTACAGAACCCCTCCACGCCCTACGTCATCTTCCTGGCCCTCGCCCTGCTCTGCGGCTTTGGCGGCGCCAACTTCGCCTCTTCCATGTCCAACATCGCCTTCTTCTTCCCGAAGGCGGAGAAGGGCAACGCGCTGGCGCTGAACGCAGGTCTCGGCAACCTCGGCGTCTCGGTGGTGCAGTTCGTCGTGCCGCTGGTCATTACCGCGGGCGTGTTCGGAGCCCTCGGCGGCGATGCGCAGGTGGCGAGCACCGGCGAGCGGCTCTTCCTGCAGAACGCCGGCTACATCTGGGTGCCCTTCATCGCCGCCTCGGCCATCGCCGCCTGGTTCGGCATGGACGACCTCGCCAGCATGAAGGCCTCCTTCGCCCAGCAGGCCGTCATCTTCCAGCGCAAGCACAACTGGCTGATGTGCTGGCTCTATGTCGGCACCTTCGGGTCCTTCATCGGCTACTCGGCGGGCTTCCCCCTGCTGACCAAGACGCTGTTTCCCGAGGTCAACGCCCTGCAGCTCGCCTTCCTCGGCCCGCTGGTCGGCGCCATGTCGCGCTCGCTCACCGGCTGGGTGTCGGACCGCTGGGGTGGTGGCCGGGTGACCCTCTGGGTCTTCGGCGGCATGGCGATCGCGGTCCTGGCGGTGCTCTACTTCATCACGATCAAGGACCAGCCTGGCGCCTTCGTCGGCTTCTTCGCCAGCTTCATGGCGCTGTTCTTCCTGACCGGCGTCGGCAACGCCTCCACCTTCCAGATGATCCCCGCGATCATGCGCAAGGACATGGCGCGCCTGATGCCGACCGCCGACGAGCCCACCCGGGCCCGCCAGGCGGAAATGGAAGC
The DNA here is from genome assembly GCA_965284145.1 of Phreatobacter sp. Classification (GTDB taxonomy): domain Bacteria; phylum Pseudomonadota; class Alphaproteobacteria; order Rhizobiales; family Phreatobacteraceae; genus Phreatobacter. The sequence continues at coordinate 528,906 of CBDIRH010000002.1, read as the reverse complement.
GGCCGCCATCATCGGCTTCTCCTCGGCCATCGGCGCCTATGGCGGGTTCTTCATCCCCAAGGCCTACGGCACCTCCATCGCCATGACCGGCGCGGTCAACGGCGCGCTGTGGGCCTTCTTCGCCTTCTACCTCACCTGCATCGCCATCACCTGGGTGGTCTACACGCGCAAGGGCGGCGTCCTCCACGACGTCGAACGCCGGCGCGTCTCCCCCGCCCTCCAGCCCGCCCAGTGACCTCGGGGACCCGGCCATGTCGCATTTTCTCGATCGCCTGACCTTTTTCAACCGGACCACCGGCGAGTTCGCCGGCGGTCACGGGATCACCACCACCGAGGACCGCAGCTGGGAGGACAGCTACCGGAGGCGCTGGCAGTCGGACAAGATCGTCCGCTCCACCCACGGCGCCAACTGCACCGGCTCCTGCTCCTGGAAGATCTACGTTAAGGGCGGGATCGTCACCTGGGAGACGCAGCAGACCGACTATCCGCGCACGCGGCCGGAGCTGCCGAACCATGAGCCCCGCGGCTGTTCGCGCGGCGCCTCCTATTCCTGGTATCTCTACTCCGGCAACCGGGTGAAGTACCCGATGGTCCGTTCGCGACTCGCCAAGCTGTGGCGGGAAGCGCGCGCCACCATGACACCGGTGGCGGCCTGGGCCTCCATCGTCGAGAACCCGGAGAAGCGGGCGAGCTACACCTCGAAGCGCGGCCATGGCGGCTTCGTCCGCTCCAGCTGGGACGAGACCAACGAGATCGTCGCGGCGGCCAATGCCTATACCGCCAAGACCTACGGCCCTGACCGAATCTACGGCTTCTCGCCGATCCCGGCCATGTCGATGGTCTCCTATGCGGCCGGCTCGCGCTACCTGTCGCTGCTCGGCGGCGTCTGTATGTCCTTCTACGACTGGTACTGCGACCTGCCGCCGGCATCGCCGCAGACCTGGGGCGAGCAGACCGACGTGCCGGAATCGGCCGACTGGTACAATTCGGGCTTCCTCATCCTCTGGGGCTCGAACGTGCCGCAGACGCGCACGCCGGACGCCCACTTCTATACCGAGGCGCGCTATCGCGGCGCCAAGTCGGTGGTCATCTGCCCCGACTATTCGGAAGCCTCGAAGTTCGCCGACCTCTGGATCTCCGTGAAGCAGGGCACGGACGCGGCGCTGGCGATGGCCATGGGCCACGTCATCCTCAAGGAGTTCTACGTCGACCGGCAGGCCAGCTACTTCCACGACTACGTGCGCCAGTACTCGGACATGCCGATGCTGGTCCGCCTGGTCGAGCAGGACGGCCGTCTCGTGCCGGAGCGCGCAGCTGCGCGCCTCGGACTTCAATGGGCGGGCTCGGCGAGACCAACAATCCCGAGTGGAAGACGGTCGCCATCGACGAGACCACCGGCGAGATCTGCGTGCCGCACGGCTCGGTCGGATTCCGCTGGGGCGAGAAGGGCAAGTGGAACCTCGAGGAGAAGGATACCAGCGGCCACCCGACGAAGCTGGCCCTGACGCTCGCCGGCGGGGAACTCGCCGAGGTCGCCTTCCCCTACTTCGGCAATATCGAGCATGAGCACTTCGCCTCGACCAAGGATGAATCCATCCTCACCCGCAAGGTGCCGGTGAAGCGGGTCGCACTGGCCGACGGCGAGGCGCTGGTCGCGACCGTCCACGACCTGATGCTCGCCAACTACGGTGTCGACCGCGGCTTTGCCGGCGACACCGTGGCGAAGACCTATGACGAGACCGGCCCCTACACGCCGGCCTGGGCCGAGAGCATCACCGGCGTTCCGCGCGACCAGATCATCACGGTCGCCCGCGAGTTCGCCCGCAATGCCGAGAAGACCAGGGGCCGCTCGATGGTGATCATCGGCGCCGCCATGAACCACTGGTACCACGCCGACATGAACTACCGCGGCGTGATCAACATGCTGGTCATGTGCGGCTGCATCGGCCAGTCGGGCGGCGGCTGGTCGCACTATGTCGGCCAGGAGAAGCTCCGCCCGCAGTCCGGCTGGGCGCCGCTGGCCTTCGCCCTCGACTGGGCGCGGCCGCCGCGCCAGCAGAACTCGACCTCGGCCTTCTACGTGAACACCGACCAGTGGCGCTACGAGACGGTCACGCCGGAGGAAATCCTCTCGCCGACCGCCCCGAAGGGCGACTGGGACGGATCGATCATCGACTACAACGTCCGCGCCGTCCGCATGGGCTGGCTGCCGGCCTATCCGACCCTGCAGGAGAACTCCCTGGAGATCGCCGGCAAGGCGGCCGCCGCCGGGCTCGAGGTGAAGGACTACGTCGCGCAGGCCGTGAAGACAGGCGACCTCAACTTCGCCTGGGAGGATCCGGACAACCGGAAGAACTGGCCGCGCAATCTCTTCGTCTGGCGCTCCAACCTGCTGGGCTCGTCGGGCAAGGGCCATGAGTACTTCCTGAAGCACCTGCTCGGCACCACCCACGGCGTGCTGGGCAAGGACCTCGGCGGCACCGGCGGCGTCAAGCCGAAGGAGGTGAAGTGGCGGGACGATGCGCCGGAGGGCAAGCTCGACCTCCTGGTGACGCTCGACTTCCGCATGTCCACGACCTGCGTCTATTCGGACATCGTGCTGCCGACGGCCACCTGGTACGAGAAGAACGACCTCAACACCTCCGACATGCACCCATTCATCCATCCGCTCACCGCGGCCGTGGACCCGGTGTGGGAGTCGAAGTCGGACTGGGAGATCTACAAGGGCATCGCGAAGACCTTCTCGCGGGTCGCGCCCGAAGTACTCGGCGTCGAGAAGGATGTCGTGCTGACGCCGATCATGCACGACAGCCCCGGCGAGATCGCCCAGCCCTTCGACGTCAAGGACTGGAAGAAGGGCGAGATCGAGCCTATCCCCGGCAAGACCATGCCGACGGTGACGGTGGTCGAGCGCGACTATCCCGAACCTCTATGCCCGCTTCACCTCCCTCGGCCCGCTCATGGCCAAGGTCGGCAATGGCGGCAAGGGGATGGCCTGGAACACCGAGCACGAAGTCCAGCTCCTGAAGGAGCTGAACGGCGAGCATCGTGACGGCGCCAACAAGGGCCTCGCCAAGATCGAGACCGACATCGACGCGACGGAAGTCATCCTGATGATGGCGCCGGAGACGAACGGCGAGGTCGCAGTCAAGGCCTGGGCCTCGCTCGGCGGCTTCACCGGCCTCGACCACACGCATCTCGCCCTCCCCAAGGAGGACGAGAAGATCCGCTTCCGCGACGTCGTCGCGCAGCCGCGCAAGATCATCTCGTCGCCGATCTGGTCGGGTCTGGAGAGCGAGAAGGTCTGCTACAACGCCGGCTACACAAACGTCCACGAACTGATCCCGTGGCGCACCCTGTCGGGACGCCAGCAGCTCTACCAGGATCACCTGTGGATGCGGGCCTTCGGCGAGGCGCTCTGCGTCTATCGCCCGCCGGTCGATCTGAAGGCGACCAAGCCGGTCATCGGCCTGAAGCCCAACGGCAACAAGCAGGTGGTGCTGAACTTCATCACGCCGCACCAGAAGTGGGGCATCCACTCCACCTATACCGACAACCTGATGATGCTGACGCTGTCCCGCGGCGGCCCGATCGTCTGGATGTCGGAAACCGACGCGGCCGCGGCCGGCATCGTCGACAACGACTGGGTCGAGGCCTTCAACAGCAACGGCGCCCTCGTCGCCCGCGCCGTCGTCTCCCAGCGCATGAAGAACGGCACGGTCTTCATGTACCACGCCCAGGAGAAGATCGTGAACGTGCCGGGTTCGGAGACCACCGGCAACCGCGGCGGCATCCACAACTCGGTCACCCGCGCGGTGCTGAAGCCGACCCACATGATCGGTGGCTACGCCCAGCTCGCCTACGGCTTCAACTACTACGGCACCATCGGCACCAACCGCGACGAGTTCGTCATCGTCCGCAAGCTGGCGAACGTCGACTGGCTCGAACGCCCCTTCGACGAGGCCAAGGCGCGCCACGGTGCGGCCCCGGCCGTCGCGGCCGAGTGAACAGGAGAACTCAGATGAAGATCCGCGCTCAGATCGCGATGGTGCTGAACCTCGACAAGTGCATCGGCTGTCACACCTGTTCGGTCACCTGCAAGAACGTCTGGACGAACCGCGAAGGCGTCGAATACGCTTGGTTCAACAATGTCGAGACCAAGCCCGGCATTGGCTATCCGAAGGACTGGGAGAACCAGGACCGCTGGAAGGGCGGCTGGAAGCGCAAGTCCAACGGCAAGATCCAGCCGCGCATCGGCTCCAAGTGGCGGGTGCTGGCAAACATCTTCGCCAATCCCGACCTGCCGGAGATCGACGACTACTACGAGCCTTTCGACCTTCGACTACGAGCACCTGCAGAACGCGCGCCGGAGCTCGAGGCCTTCCCGACGGCACGGCCGCGCTCGCTGATCACCGGCGAGCGGATGGAGAAGATCGAGTGGGGGCCGAACTGGGAGGAAATCCTCGGCGGCGAATTCGCCAAGCGCTCGCAGGACAAGAACTTCGAGGGCATCCAGAAGGACATCTACGGCCAGTTCGAAAACACCTTCATGATGTATCTGCCGCGCCTGTGCGAGCACTGCCTCAACCCGACCTGCGTCGCCGCCTGTCCCTCGGGCGCCATCTACAAGCGCGACGAGGACGGCATCGTCCTGATCGACCAGGACAAGTGCCGCGGCTGGCGCATGTGCGTCTCGGGATGCCCCTACAAGAAGATCTACTTCAACTGGAGCTCCGGCAAATCGGAGAAGTGCATCTTCTGCTATCCGCGCATCGAGGCGGGCCAGCCGACGGTGTGCTCGGAGACCTGCGTCGGCCGCATCCGTTATCTCGGCGTGGTCCTTTATGACGCCGATGGCATCGAGAAGGCCAGCGTCGACCAAGAACGAGCAGGACCTCTACGAGGAGCAGCTGAAGCTCTTCCTCGATCCGAACGATCCGCGCATCATCGAGGAGGCGCGCCGCCAGGGCATCCCGGAGAACTGGCTGGAGGCCGCCAAGCGCTCGCCGGTCTGGAAGATGGCGATGGAGTGGAAGATCGCCTTCCCGCTCCATCCCGAGTACCGCACCATGCCGATGGTCTGGTACGTGCCGCCGCTCTCGCCGATCCAGTCGGCGGCAGAGGCGGGCAAGATCGGCGTGGACGGCGACATGCCGGACGTGAAGTCGCTCCGCATCCCGGTGAAGTATCTCGCCAACCTGCTGACCGCCGGCAAGGAACAGCCGATCGTCACGGGGCTCGAGCGGATGCTGGCGATGCGCGCCTACATGCGCGCCAAGACCATCGACGGCGTCATCGACGACACGATTGCGCGGCGCGTCGGCATGACCGGGGCGGCGATCGAGGACATGTACCACGTGATGGCGATCGCCAACTACGAGGACCGCTTCGTCATCCCGACGTCCCATCGCGAATGGACGGAAGACGCCTACGAGCTGCGTGGCTCGTGCGGTTTCTCCTTCGGCAACGGCTGCTCGGACGGCGACTCGAAGCCGAGCCTCTTCGGCAAGCCGAAGGCCAAGAATCCGATGGAGGTCGCGTGATGAAGACGTTCAAGGTTCTCTCGGCTCTCGCGGCCTATCCGAGCGCGGCCATGGTCGAGGCTGTCCCCGCCATGCGCCAGGTGCTGGAGGCGGAAGGCCTCCTCGCCGCACCCGCCCGGCGGCTGCTCGAACCCCTGCTCGCCGGCCTCGCGGGCGGTGACATCATGGAGCTGCAGGAACGCTACGTGTTCCTGTTCGACCGGACCCGGTCCCTGTCGCTGCACCTGTTCGAGCACGTTCACGGCGAGAGCCGGGACCGCGGCCAGGCCATGGTCGACCTGAAGCAGCTCTACGAGGGCGCCGGCTTCGCGCTGAACACCTCGGAGCTGCCGGACTACATCCCGGCTTTCCTCGAATACCTGTCACTCCGGCCGGCGGACGAGGCAGTCTCCTTCCTCGGCGAGACCGTGCACATCCTGATCACGCTGGCGGAGAGGCTGGAGAAGCGATCCTCGCCCTATGCCGGCCTGTTCCGGGCCATGGTCGCGCTCTCGAAAGCCAAGCCGAAGCCGGAGGACATGGCCGCCATCGTCGCCGACGACGGCATCCAGCCGGACGACCTCGAGGCCCTCGACGCCGTCTGGCAGGAGGAGGAGGTCACCTTCGGCCCCGGCGCGGCGGCCGCCGCCTGCGGCAAGGACACGCTGGGCGCGAAACTGCGCGCCGCCAACCGCCCGGCCGAGGGCATGACGCCCCCTGCCCCCGCTGGCGTGCGCACCGTCGTCACGCACAACCGCCTCCCCATCGCCTGAAGGAGCCCGCGCCATGGCCGCCACGCTCAATCACATCGTCTTCGGATGGTATCCCTACTTCGCCCTGACCGTATTCCTCGCCGGCAGCCTCATCCGCTTCGACCGCGAGCAATACACGTGGAAGGCGTCGTCCTCGCAGATGCTGCGCAAGAGCCAGCTCCGCTGGGGATCGAACCTCTTCCACCTCGGCATCCTCGCCATCTTCGCCGGCCACCTCGTCGGCCTGCTCACCCCGATCCAGGTCTTCGACGCGCTCGGCATCTCGCACGGCGCCAAGCAGATGCTCGCCATCGTGGCGGGTGGCATTGCCGGCATCGCCTGCTTCATCGGCATCGCGCTGCTGCTGCACCGGCGGCTGTTCGACGCGCGCATCCGGGCCACCTCGTCCTTCGCGGACACGGCGATCCTGGTCATTCTTTTCATGCAGCTCTGCCTCGGCCTGCTCACCATTCCGCTGTCGCTCGGGCACCTCGACGGCCATGAAATGGTGAAGTTCATGACCTGGGCGCAGGGCATCGCCTATCTGCAGCCGGGCGCCTCGCAGGCCATCGCCGACGTGCACCCGATCTTCAAGGCGCACATCTTCCTCGGCCTGACGATCTTCCTCGTCTTCCCCTTCACCCGGCTCGTCCACGTCTGGTCGGCGCCGGTCTGGTACCTCGGCCGCCGCGGCTACCAGATCGTCCGCACCCGCGACGGACGGCGCGTCGCACCGGCGACGAAGTGAACCGGCCCCGACGGCTGACCCCACACACAAGGATCGTGTCATGAGCGCGACTGCCCCCGTCCGCACCCTCATCTCCAAGCCGCCCCGCCAGCGGATCAGCGTCAATGGCGTCGCCATCGGCGGCCAGGACATCCTGCGCGAGGCCCGCAACCACACCAATGAACGGCCCGCCGAGGCCTGGCATGCGGCGGCGACCGCCCTGGTCGTGAAGGAACTGCTCGTCCAGGAAGCCCGTCGCCTCGGCGTTGCCGCCGACCCCGCCAGCGATGGCGAGGGACGGACGGAGACCGCCGAGGAGGCCGCCATCCGCAGCCTCGTCGAGCGCGAGGTGAGTGTCCCCGAGGCGACCGTCGAGGAATGCCGGCGCTACTACGAGAACCATCGGTCGCGGTTCCGGTCCGCGACCCTGACCGAGGCCTCGCACATCCTGCTGGCCGCCTCGCCCGAGGACCTGGACGCGCGTCAGGCGGCAGCCGCCACAGCCCAGAGCCTCTGCGACCGGCTCGCCGCCGATCCCGATGCCTTCGCCGCGCTCGCCCGGAAGCATTCGCAATGCCCCTCGGCCGGACAGGGCGGGTCGCTCGGCCAGTTGCTGCCCGGGAGCACGGTGCCGGAGTTCGAGAACGGCATCGCCGCGCTTGCGCCCGGCGAGACGTCGCGCCAGCCCGTGGAGACGCGCTTCGGCTTTCACGTCGTGCGGGTCGAGCGCCGCATCGAGGGGCGCGACCTGCCCTTCGAGCTCGTCCACGACCGCATCGCCGCCTACCTGCAGGATGCCGCGGCGCATCGCGCCCAGGCCCAGTACATCGCCCGCCTGGTGTCGGCCGCCGACATCAAGGGCCTCGACATGGCCGGCGCCGCCGATCATCGCGTCCATTGAGGAGGACACCATGCTGCTCGGTGACCTTCTCGCCCGCTTCAATGACCCGCTCATCGCCGAACAGGCCCTGGCGAGCCTCGATGACCTCACGCTCGTCACCGCCGTCACGGTGAAGGCGGACGCGGCTGGCCTGTCCACGGGGGACTATGCGGCCGAATGCGTCGGGCACTATGCCGACACCGCCACGGATGAGGAATGGACCACCCTCATCGGGCAGATGGGGCGCGCGGCCGATCCCGGCAGTGTGCTGCTGAAGCGGGCGCTCGCCGCCTCGTGCAGCAGCGGTGGCACCTGCGGCTGCGGAGGACATCACGCATGACCGTCCTCGCCCCGCCGCCCGGCACCGGACCCGGCGTGGCAACGGCCCGCCGGGCGACACCGAGGGCACAGCCATCGCTGGTGGATTCCTTCGGCCGGGCGATCACCTATCTCAGGATCTCGGTGACCGACCGCTGCGACCTCCGCTGCTTCTACTGCATGTCGGAACGCCCCGAGTTCCTGCCCAAGCGCGACCTCCTCACCCTTGAGGAACTGGACCGCCTCGCCTCGGCCTTTATCGCGCGTGGGGTCCGCAAACTCAGGATCACCGGCGGCGAGCCGCTGGTGCGCCGCGGGGTGGTCGACCTGATGCATGAGCTCGGGCGGCATCTTGCTTCCGGAGCCCTCGACGAGCTGACGCTCACCACCAACGGGAGCCAGCTCGTGCATCACGCGGCGGCGCTCGCCCGCGCCGGCGTGAAGCGCGTCAACGTCTCCCTCGACTCACTCGATCCCGCCCGCTTCGCCGCCATCACCCGCCGCGGACGGCTCGCGGACACTCTGGCCGGCATCGACGCGGCGCAGGAAGCCGGCCTTCAGGTCAAGCTGAACGCGGTGGCGCTCGCCGGGATCAACGACGACGAATTCGATCGCCTGGTGGAGTTTGGCCACCGGCGCGACATGGACGTCACATTCATCGAGGTCATGCCCATCGGCGAGACGGGGTTCGGCCGCGCCGACCACTTCATCCCGCTCGCAACCGTGCGCGAACGGCTGGAGCGCCACTTCACCCTGACGCCCAGCCTTCACCGCAGCGGCGGCCCGGCTCGCTATTGGCAGATAGCCGAGACGGGCCGCCGTCTCGGCTTCATCGCAGCGACGACCTGCAATTTCTGCGCGTCCTGCAACCGGGTTCGCATCACCGCCACCGGGCGGCTGGAAGCCTGCCTCGGGCGCGAGGAAGGCACCGATCTGAGGGCGCCCCTGCGCTCCGATCCGGAAGACGACGCGCTTCACCGCGCCATCGATCAAGCCATCGCCGGCAAGCCCGCCGGCCATGCCTTCTCGGAGGGCTGGACCGCGCCTGCGACGCGTCGCGGCATGCACGTCACCGGGGGGTGAGCCCGTGATCCTCGACCATCTCTTCGACCGGAACGTCGCCTGGGCGCAGCGCAAGACGCGCGATGACCCGACCTATTTCGTCCGCATGGCCGAGCAGCAGTCGCCCAACTACATGTGGATCGGCTGCTCCGACAGCCGTGTCACGGCGAACGACGTGCTCGGCCTCGATCCCGGCGAGGTCTTCGTCCAGCGCAACATCGCCAACATGGTCCACACGAGCGACATGAACCTGCTCGCCGTGCTGGAATTTGCCGTCGAGACCCTTCAGGTGCGCCACGTCATCGTCACCGGCCACTACGGCTGCGGCGGCGTCAGGCGGGCGCTGGGAGACGACCGCTCGGCCCTCGTCGACCACTGGCTCCAGCCGCTGGTCATGTACTACCGCAAGCATCAGCCGCTCTTCGCGGCCATCTCCGACGAGCGACGGCGTCTCGACCGGATGTGCGAGCTCAACGTGCAGATGCAGTTCCGCCGCGTCGCCCAGACGCCGATCATCGAGGCCGCCTGGGCCCGCGGCCAGGCCCTCCATGTCCATGGCTGGATCTACGGCGTCGAGGACGGGCTGCTGCGGGTCATCGAGCCGCCGATCGCCTCGCTCGAGGAGCGCGACGCGCTGTCCACCATCGACCAGTGCGCCATCGTTCCCGTCGAGCCGGCCAGCGCCATCAGACGCCATGCGGCCGAAGCCTTTGCGGCCTTTCCGATCGACGGTGCCGGAAACGACCCGGCATGCGATGGCTGCTGCGGCTGAGCAGCCGGCGCCGAGAGGAAAACGCCCGGCCGATCGCCGCGTCAGGCGGCGGCCTTCACCCCGCCGTCCGTCAGCCGGTACCAGGTGATGATTGCCGACACATAGAGCTTGTGCAGCGCGTGGAACGGCAGAGGCTCGATGGGCACGACCGGGAATGGCAGGGTCGAGCGGTCTCCGGTGGCGATGTACTCAGCCATGGCCTGCCCCATGGCCGTCTGCAGGCCGACGCCGCGGCCCATACAGCCGATGTCGACGAGAAGACCAGGCTCCGGCTCGTGGAGGTGTGGCATGAAGTCCCGCGTCAGCGACACCCGGCCACACCAGCGATACTGGAAACCGACACCCTTGAGCTGCGGATAGAGCTTCTCGACGACCCGCTCCAGGTGGCTCCAGTCGTTGTCGGAAACCGGCTCGCGGAACGGCCCGCGCCCGCCCATCAGGAAGCGGTTGGTGTGGTCGCGGCGGAAATAGAGCAGCAGTTGGCGGGTGTCGGAGGTCACCTCGCCTCCGGGAAGCACCGTGCTGGCAATGTTGTCGCCCAGCGGCTCGGTCGCGACGATGAAGGAGTTCGGAGCGATGATGGTCTGGCGCAGCCGGGGAATGAGGTCGCCGGTGTAGCCGCCGGTCGCAACCACGACCCGGCGGGCGGTGACGACCGGCCCGCGCTCGCTGGTCACGGCAAAGCCCTCGCCCTGCCGCTGGAGACGCGCCACCCGCGTCTTGCCATGAATGCGGGCGCCGGCCGCCAGGGCCGCCCGCGCCAGCCCGCGTGCGTAGGCCAGCGGCTGGATCGCGCCGCCGCGACGGTCAGCCCATCCTGCGAGATATTGCGGGCTGCCCAGCGCCCTCGCCACGGCCGCCTGATCGAGATACTCGGTCTCGGCACCCCGCGACGCCCATTCCTCGGCGCGCCGCTTGGCGGTCTCGACCATGGCCGGCGTATGGGCGCCCTGGATCCAGCCTGCACGGGTGCGCGGCACATCCATGCCATGCTTGTCGATCAGGCCGAAGACGCGGTCGGCGGTCGATCCGACGAAGGCTGCGAGCGCCCTTCCCGCTTCCGGCCCGTATTTCTCCTCCAGTTCGCTCGGATCGTATTTGATGCCGGGAATGACCTGGCCGCCATTGCGGCCCGATCCGCCCCAGCCCGGCTCCTCGGCCTCCAGCACCACCACGTCCACGCCGCGCTCGGCGAGATGGAGGGCGGTGGACAGACCCGCATAGCCGCCGCCGATGACGCAGACATCGACCGACAGCGAGGCGTCCAGCGGCGGCGTCGGCGCGGCGGGCGGCGCGGTCGCGTGCCAGAGGGACGGTGAGAGCGGAAAGGGCTCGGCCATGGCGGCGTCCTTGTGCGGTCAGATCGGCTTGAGGATGCGGCGGAGGAAGTCCTGGGTGCGCGGTTCGCGCGGGTTGGCAAGGACCTCCCGCGCCGGCCCCTGCTCGACGATCTCGCCGCGGTCCATGAAGACGGTGCGCGTCGCCGACGTGCGCGCGCGAAGCCGCATCTCGTGTGTGACCACCAGCATGGTCATGTCCTTCGTCGCGCGAGGCTGGCGCATCACCGTCAAGCACCTCGCCGACGAAGCTCGGGATCGAGCGCGCTAGGTTGCCTCGTCGAACAGCATGCACCTTGGGCTGACATGGCGAGCGCGCGGGCAATCGCCACGCGCTGCTGCTGGCCGCCCGACAGGCGCGCCGGATAGGCGTCGGCCTTCGTCGGCGAGCCCGACGCGTGGCCAGCAGCTTCGCGGCCACGGCGACGTGCCTCATCCTTGCGGCATCGCGCTTCACCCGAAGATCGGCGCCTCGATCACATTCTCCAGCACCGTACGATGTGCGGCCACAGATTGAAGTGCTGGAAGACCATCGACACCTGCAGCCGGATGTCGCGGATGGTCGGCTTCTGCCGATCGACGGTGATGCCCTCGACGGTGATGCGGCCCGAGTCGTAGCTCTCCAGGCCGTTCATGCAGCGCAGGATGGTCGACTTGCCCGACCCGGACGGGCCGACGATGCAGACCACCTCGCCCTTGGTGACGGCGGCGGAGAAGCCGCGCACCACATGGTTGGCGCCGAAGCTCTTGTGGACGTCGGTGAGCTCGATCATCGCCATGGCGTCACTTGCGTCCGAAATGTTTCTCGAGCTTCGATACCAGCCAGATCAGCGGCATGCTCATGCACAGGTAGAGCATCGCCACCAGGGTGAAGACGGTGGTGTTCTGGAAGGTTGAAGCGGCGATCAGCCGGCCCTGCTGGGCCAGTTCCGCGACGGTGATGGTGGAGGCCTGCGAGGAGTCCTTCAGCATCATGACCATGATGTTTCCGTAGGGCGGCAGGATGATCTTCACCGCCTGGGGCAGCACGACGCGCCGCATGGTCAGCCACCAGCCCATGCCGATGGTCTGGGCGGCCTCGATCTGGCCGTGGTCGATGGCCTCGATGCCGGCGCGGAAATTCTCGGAGTGATAGGCCGAATAGGCGATGCCGAGGCCGATGATGGCGGCCTGGAGCGCCGTCAGCGTGATGCCGAAGTCGGGCAGCACGAAGTAGATCCAGAACAGCTGGACGATGATCGGTATGCCGCGGATGACGTTGACGATGGTCGCCGCGGTGGTGGCGAGGACGCGGATGCCGGAAACGCGCATCAGTGCCCAGACCAGCCCGAGGATCGTCGACAGGACCAGCGATCCGATGGTGATCAGGATCGTCAGCTTCACGCCCTGCAGCAGGATCGGCAGGTACTCGGCAGCTCGGCTGATGAAGGATTGCATGGTCGTTCCGGCTGGACGAGGCGGGGCCGCCCGGCGGCGGCCCCGGAGATCACGAGCGGCGGATGCCGCCGGGGATCACTCCTGGCCCCACTTGGCGAGCACGGCCTTGACCGCGCCGCTGGCGTTGAGCTTGGCGAGCGAGGCGTTGAGCTTGCCGAGCAGTTCGGTGTCCGTCTTGCGGACGCCGAAGGCGACGGAACCGGGAATCGTCGCCTTGTAGCTGCGGACGAGCCGCACGTCAGGGAACCGCCCGAGCTGCAGGTTGTAGGCCACGATGGGGAAGTCGGCGAAGCCCGCCTGGACGCGGCCGGCATTCACGTCGCGCATGATGTCGGGGATGGTGTCGTAGATCTTGACCTCGGAGAACACACCCGAATCCTGGATCGGCTTGACGAAGGCGGTGCCCACCTGGACGCCGGCCACCTTGCCGCGCAGGTCCGCCATGGCGGTGTAGTCGCGGCTGTCGGCCTTCGGCACGAACAGGCCCTCGCCGTAGGTATAGACCGTGTCGGAGAAGGAGATGACCTCCTTGCGGGCGGCCGTGGCGAACATGGCGGCGGAGATGATGTCGATGCGGCTCGACGTCAGCGCGCCGATCAGCGCCGAGAACTGCATGGGTTCCACCTGAACGTTGAAGCCGGCGGTCCTTGCCGACCTCCGTGATCAGGTCGACCATGATGCCCTGGATCTTGTTGGTGGCCGTATCCAGGAAGGTGAAGGGGATGCCCGTGGGGGTGGACCCGATCTTCAGGGTCGGCACCTGGGCGTAGGACGGCCGGACAGCCGCAGCGGCGAGCCCGCCACCAGCAAGCGTGAGGAACGCACGACGTTTCATGGCACTACCCTCCTTCGGAACCTCCGCGGCCCCCATGCCGGGATTTTCATCGTGGTGAAATGGAGTGCACGATCAGGGCTTGCTGGCAAGCGCATTTTCACGAATATGAAAAGCAGCGCAGATCCCCAGAGGAGTCCGGCCATGACCTCGCGCAATGTCCTGCCGCTGCCAGACAGCGTCGACCGCGAGGTGGGCGGCCGGATCCGGGCGCTGCGCACGGCGCAGGGGCTGTCGCTGGAGAACCTCGCCACCGCAGCCGGGCTATCCATCGGCTTTCTCAGCCAGATCGAGCGGGGCCTGTCCTCGCCCTCGCTGAAAGTCCTGGCGGCACTGGCCGACGCGCTCGGCCTGTCGCTCGGCGCGCTGTTCGAGCCACGATCCCCCGCTCCGCCCGCCGAGCAGATCGTCCTGCATGAGAGCGAGCGGGCACGGCTGCAGCTCTGGCGCTCTGGAATCGTCAAGCAGTTGCTGACGCCCGGCGAGGCTGGGGCGAGCCTCAACGTCTATCTCGTCATTCTCGCACCCGGTGCCGATACGGGCGAGGAGGCCTACACCCACCAGGGCGAAGAGGCCGGGCTGGTGCTCGAGGGGGCGATGCGGCTGACGGTGGAGGAACGGAGCTGGCAACTCGATGCCGGCGACAGCTTCCGCTTCGCCAGCGACCGTCCCCATCGCTTCGCCAATGCCAGCGAGGGCGAGACGCGCGTCGTCTGGGTCAATGCGCTCGGGCCTGCCCGATAGCGGGATCGAGAGGCTGGTCGGGCCTGAAGAGGTTGGGATGGTGGGGGAAGCAGGACTCGAACCTGCGAAGGCATAGCCAGCGGATTTACAGTCCGCCCCCTTTGCCGCTCGGGACATTCCCCCGTCCCAGTCCCTTGGGGCCAGCCCGGGGCGTGGCGCGCTGATAGGGACGCCCCCCTGCCCTGTCAACCGGCAAAGCACCACGGCGCCATCGCACCATTGCGAAGGGGGCCGTCACATGGGATGAGGACGCATGACGACATCTCCTCCCAGGGGCCCCAAGAAGCCCTTCCGCCCCTTCTCCAAGCCCGGCAAGCCGTTCAAGGGCCGCGGCGGCCGCGTGTTGCGCGAGGCCGCTCCCGAGTTCGAGACGGGCACCGTGCTGCTCTACGGCTGGCACACCGTGTCCGAGGCGCTGCGCAACAAGAACCGCAGGATTCGGCTCTTGCTGGCCACCGAGAACGGCGCCAAGCGCCTCGACGAGGAAGGGATCGCCCATCAGGCGACCATCGTTCCGGTGCGCGACATCGACAAGCGGCTCGCCGCGACCCCGGATGCGGTGCATCAGGGCCTCTTCGCCGAGGCCGATGCTCTCGATCCTCCCTACATCGACACCATGCCGGCCGAAGGCGTGCTGCTGCTGCTCGACCAGATTACCGACCCGCACAATGTCGGCGCCATTGTCCGCTCGGCTGCGGCCTTCGGCGTGAAGGCCACTCGTCACCACCAATCGGCACTCGCCGGAGGCCACCGGCGTGCTCGCCAAGAGCGCCTCGGGCGGCTCGGAGCATGTGCCCTTCGTCACGGTGCAGAACCTCGCCCGTGCCATGACGGACCTGCAGAAGCGCGGCTTCCAGATCATCGGGCTCGACAGCGAGGGCGAGGAAGACCTCGACGCGGTGAAGCTGCGCGAGCCGGTGGCGCTGGTGCTCGGCGCCGAGGGCAAGGGCCTCAGGCAGCTCACGCGCGAGACCTGCGACACGCTGGCGCGCATCGACATGCCCGGCGCCATCAAGAGCCTGAACGTCTCCAACGCCGCGGCGCTCGCCCTCTATGCGGTGACGACCCGCCTCGGCCTCAGGCGCTGATCAGGAGCGCGGCCGCCGCTGCTGGCGCGGCTGCTGCAGCCGAGGGCCGTCGAGGGTGATGACGCGCGCCTCCGAACCGCTGGGATAATAGGGCTGGCGCGGCCCCATGGCCGGGCGCGCCGGCGCCCCGGTCACGGCATAGGGACCCGACCGGGGCCTCAGCGGATAGACCGGCATCACGTGATGCGGATGGGTGTGGACGGGCGGCTGGTAGATCGGCAGGGCCTGCCCGTAGTCGACGACCGGCGGGCGCTGGTGCCAGACGCCGGCGCGGGCCCGCCGGACAGGGCAGCCGCCACAGTCGTAGGTGTGCCGGGTGACGAGTGCGCCGTCCCTGCCCCGCTCGTCGGTGATGGCGATGCTGCGGGTCTGCGCCCCCGCCGCGGCCGTGATGGAGATGAGGATCGGCAGCGCCAGCGCCACCGGCATGCGAGACCAACCGCTCATGGCCGGACCTTTCGTCGTCGGGCGCCACACCCGCCTGGCACATTAGGCCGACCCGGGGCCATCCGGAAGGCCGGGGGGCCTGCCGCGACGGCCGTTCTTGAAACGTGATGAACGCGGCGGGCTCAGCCGCCCGCGAGGACGCTGGCGATCAGCGCACTGGCCAGCAGGATCGCGGCGATGGTGGCGGCCATGTGGGCGAAGCGATAGAAGGCCTCGATCCGCGCGCCGGAAATCGCAGCCTGGGCATAGGCAGCCATCGGCCGGTGGACTTCGTCGAGCAGCAGCCAGACCTCCGTGTCGCGGAAAGGCTTGCGCGGGGCATGCCAGGCCTTGAGCACAAGGATGGCGGCGGACAGCAGGAAGGAGACTCCGCCGATCTTCAGCGCCAGGACCGGCTCGGAAACGAAGCCGATCATGCCCGTGACGATCGCGAGGGCGGCAAAACCGCAGCCGCGCGCGGTGGAAAAGATGGCTGCACGCCGGATCTCGGGCGACATGAGCACTCGCGACAATGATGGACGCGCCCGAAGCCTAGCATATGCTGCACTGCACACGAGAGCCATTGTGCCGTCCTCACGGCCTGTTGATGCCGTTGCGGAACACGCCGGTCAGATGAAGCCGAGCAGCCTGCCGAAGGAGGGTAGCGACAGCAGGGCCAGACCGGCGAGCCAGATGCCGAGCGAGGCCGGGCTGCTCCCGGTCTGCCCCTTCGCTCGCTCATAGAGCGCGGCGGGAATGCCGGCGAGCAGCTGACCGAGCCGACGGCCAGCAGCAGCGAGGACAGGTAGAACTGGACCACCGGCGAGGTGATGAAGAGCGTCGCCAGGATCGGCCGGAGCAAGACGAAGGCGCCGTCGTAGAGCGGCGAGAAATGCATGCCGTTGACGAGGCCGAGGGTGGCGATGCCGAGAAGGTAGCCGTCCTGCTGGAGGGCCTGTTCGCGATCGTCCATGTCAGCCTCCCACCTTCGGCAGGAAGCCGTACATGGCGGCAATGAGCAGCCAGAGCATGCGCAGGATGATCAGCCAGAAGATGGTGGCGATCATGACGAGGCCATTCGGCACGACAGCCGGCGTGATGGCCCGCACCGCGTGCAGGACCGGATCGGTGACCTGGGCGAAGACCCGCCAGATCACCTTGTCGCTGTCAGGCTTGAACAGCAGCGACAGGATGAACCGCCCCACCAGCGTGTAGAGCATGGCGGCGAGAACCAGGTTCGGGCCGTGATAGAGCCAATCGGCGGCGGTGAGAGTCATGGTGCTTATCGCCTAACGCGCGGGAGGCCCCGGGTAAAGAACGGGCGGGGGAGATCGTCCCCCGCCCGCCCGATTTTGAGCTGCGACAGAAGAGCGCCGTCAGGCGAGTCTTCTCTTCCATCAGGGTCTTGCCCTTCGGACGACGGCAGGCGTCGATGAAGTCCTGCATCTCCTTGGACGGTTCGGGCGTCATCAGCGACACCACGTACATCACCAGGAACCCGACGGGCAGGCCGAAGAGAGCCGCCGAGATATTGTTGATGTTGAACCAGCCGACCTTCGAGGCGAGCGGGTGCGAGGCAGCGACCCAACCCTGCATGGCGTTCGGAGCCGCCATGGCTGTGTTGAGGTCGACGACCGGCGCCCAGGTCACCGGGTTGAGCAGCGCCGACATGCCCAGGTACTTCACGCCGAAGCCCGGGAAGTAGCGCGTCACCACCAGGTAGAGCATGCAGACGCCGAAGCCGGCGAGCATGCCCCAGATTGCGCCCTGCTTGGTCGTTCTCTTCCACCAGACGCCGAGAACGAGCGCCGGGAAGAGACCCGCGGCCGCGAGCGAGAAGGCCCATGCCACCATCGAGAGGATGTCGGCGGGTCTCTGCGACGCAGTCCAGGCCGCAGCAACGGCCACGATGACCAGGAAGATGCGGGACACGATGAGCCGGCGCGCGGTCGGCGCGTTCGGATCGATCATCTTGTAGTAGATGTCGTGCGACAGGGCGTTGGCGATGGCCAGCAGCAGGCCGTCGGCGGTCGACAGCGCGGCGGCGAGGCCACCGGCGGCGACGAGGCCGGCGATCACATAGGGCAGACCGGCGATCTCGGGCGTCGACAGCACCACCACGTCGGTGTTGATGCCGAAGTCCTGCAGGCGAAGGATACCGGCATGACCGGCAACCGCGCTGCACGCGGCCTTCACGGCATCAGCCGAAGCCGCTGCCTTGCCGCAGATCGTGACGAGGCCGAGCGAACCCCAGTTGTAGACCCACTGCGGCATGTCCGCGATGTTCTTGCCGATCAGGGTCGAATAGACCTCGAGCTTGGAGAACGCCGCATAGGCCGGAGCGGTGAAGTACAGCAGGAAGATGAACAGCAGCGACCAGGCCACCGAGATGCGGGCTTCCTTGACGCTGGGCGTCGTGAAATAGCGCATCAGAACGTGCGGCAGCGAGGCCGTGCCGACCATCAGGCAGAGGATCAGCGCGAAGTAGTTCGCCGGCGAGTAGCTGTTGAAGGGCGTGACGTGAGCCCTCGCCGCCATCGCCTCGGCAGAGGCGAGCCCCTGGGCCACGAAGCTCTGCTCGAGCGAGGTGATCTGGGCGATCGCCTGGCCATAGGTGAGCTGCGGGATCGGAATGCCGAACTTCTTCGCCGACAGGATGATGACGGGGATGAGGTAGGCGACGATCAGCACGATGTACTGGGCGACCTGCGTCCAGGTGACGGCGCGCATGCCGCCGAGCATGGAGCAGACCAGGATTCCGAGGAGGCCGACATAGACGGCCACGACGAAATCCATGCCCAGGAAGCGCTGGGCGATGATGCCCGTCGCGAAGATCTGCGCCACCACGTAGGTGAAGGAGCAGGCCATCAGCACGATGACGCCCATGAGGCGGGCGCCGTTGCCCTCGTAGCGGGCCGCCAGGAAGTCGGGAACCGTATAGGCGCCGAACTTGCGCAGGAAGGGCGCGACGAGGATCGCCACCAGCACGTAGCCGCCGGTCCAGCCGAGAACGAAGGCGAGGCCGTCGTAGCCGAGCAGGAAGAGCGAGCCGGCCATGCCGACGAAGGAGGCGCCCGACATCCAGTCGGCGCCGGTGGCCATGCCGTTATAGAAGGCCGGCACGCGCCGTCCCGCGACATAATATTCCGACACCTGCATGGTGCGGGAGATGATGCCGATGAAGGCATAGACCAGGATCGTGAAGCCCACGAACATGTAGCCGAGCACGCGGTTCGGCACGCCGAGCTGTTCGAGGATCGCGATCAGGACGATGAAGGCCGCGAAGCCACCGGTGTAGATACCGTAGACCCGGCCGAGATTGTTGAGAAGTCGCCGCCGCCGGCGGATTCCTGAGTAGCCATGTCCGCCCCCTTATTCCTCTTCCGCCACGCCCTCTTCGACGTCGATGCGGTCCTGGGCCTTGGCGAACCAGAAGAGCATCACGACGAAGGCGATCAGCGAGCCCTGCGCGGCCATGTAGAAGCCGAGCGGAAACCCGAGAATGACGATCTTGTTGAGGGGAACCACGAACATGTGGATGGCGAAACTGAAGAAGAACCACAGCCCCAGCATGACATACATGAGGGTACTGGTCTTGGCCCAATAGGAGTCGTGTTTTTCTGACATCCGATCATCCTCCCTGATCTTGGCACGCCTCTTGGGGGCGCTTGGGGCCGGGGGTGGCCCTCGACAGGCGTGCGGGGACAGAATCCCGCCGCTGCAAGGACAGTATTAAGGCTTACGCCCTTCGTCGCTTAAACTTTCGGCTAACCATCGAGAGGGTGGCAAATTAGCCCTCGCCGATCGCTTTTTGGCGCTTTTCCGGACCATGCCCCCCGACGGGCGTAAGCCGAACTGCGTATCGACCATAGTTTCATCGACCATTGTCCAAGCGACAGCCGGTGCGGCGGGGGCTTAGCCCTTCCGACATGTGGCGTCCTGCGCGTCGCCTCCAAGAATTCAAGAAGAAGCATCAAAGCGGCAGCTGCCGCCAACTTGCCCACCCCATTCAGGAAGGAAAAACCCCATGACGATGGCCACGGCCACGGCGGCGCCGGTTACCCCGCGCCCGATGACGCGAGGAAGAGAAGCGGGTCATTCTCGCTTCGTCGCTCGGTACCGTTTTCGAATGGTACGACTTCTATCTCTACGGCTCGCTGCGCCGTGATCATCGCGCGCGCAGTTCTTCTCGGCCTTCGATGCCAACGACACGCGGCGATGCTTCGCGCCTGCTGGCCTTCGCCGCCGGCTTCCTCGTGCGCCCGTTCGGCGCCCTGGTGTTCGGCCGCTTGGGCGACCTGGTCGGCCGCAAGTACACCTTCCTCGTCACCATCCTGATCATGGGCGCTTCGACCTTCTGCGGTCGGCCTGCTGCCGACCTATCGCCACCATCGGCTGGCTGGCGCCGGTCATCCTGATCGCGCTGACGCATGCTGATCCAGGGCCTGGCGCTGGGCGGCGAGTATGGCGGTGCGGCGACCTACGTCGCCGAGCACGCGCCGGTCGGCCGCCGCGGCTTCTACACGTCGCTGGATCCAGACGACGGCGACGCTCGGCCTTCTTCATGTCGCTCGTCGTGATCGTCGCCATGCCGCTACTACATCGGCGAGCCCAAGGTCTTCGCCGAGTGGGGCTGGCGCCTGCCGTTCCTGGTGTCGCATGATCCTGCTCGACCATCTCGGTCTGGATCCGGCTGAAGCTGAACGAGAGCGCCGGCCGTTCCAGCAGATGAAGGCCGAGGGTAAGCGGCTCCAAGGCGCCCCTGACCGGACAGCTTCGTGCGCAATGCGAACAACCGCTAAGATCGTGCTGCTGGCCCTGCTCGGCCTCGACGGCGGGCCAGGCCGTGGTCTGGTACACCGGCCAGTTCTACGCCCTGTTCTTCCTGCAGAGCATCCTGAAGGCTCGATCTGTTCACGGCCAACGTCGCTGATCGCCTGGCTCGCTCCTGATCGGCACGCCGATGCTTCGTCTTCTTCGGCTGCGCTGTCGCGACCGCATCGGCCGGCTGAAGCCGATCATCCTGGCCGGCTGCCTGATCGCCGCCGTCACCTTCTTCCCGCTGTTCGGGGCGCTCACCAACGCCGTCAACCCGCGACCTGCGCGGCGTTCCAGGCCAACAGATCAAGGTGCGTCGGTCACGGCCGATCCGGCGCAGTGCGGCTTCCACGTGTTCGATCCGGTCCGGCATCCGCAAGTTCACGGCGACCTGCGACCGGGCCACGCGATGCGCTGGCCAAGGCCGGCCATCACGTATGACCTCGGTGAAGGGTGCGGCAGGCTCGCCGCGTCGTGATCGCCATCAACGGCACGCCGATCAGCCATCGAAGGCCATTCGCGGACTCGCCAAGGCAGCGCTTGCCGCAGGCTATCCGAACGCGGCAACGCTGAGATCGGCAAGGTCAACGGCTTCGTCGCAGCCGCCGACCTCAACGGGTCAGCTGGTTCGTGGATCGTCGTCGATCCTGACGATCTTCGTCGTCTACGTGACGATGGTCTACGGGCCGATCGCCGGCGTTCGCTGGTCGAGCTCGTTCCCGACCCGCATCCGCTACACGGCCATGTCGTTGCCCTATCACATCGGCAACGGCTGGTTCGGCGGCATTCTGCCCGGCGACCGCCTTCGCCATGGTCGCCTGCGACCGGCGACATCTACTACGGCCTGTGGTACCCGATCGTGATCGCGCTCATGACCTTCGTCATCGGCCTGATCTTCATCCCGGAGACCAAGGACCGCGACATCTTCACCTACGACAACAAGTAAGACGTCGCGTCTTCATCGAGATCGCCAGCGGCGCCGGAGACCCCTCCGGCGCCGTTTGCATTGGTGGCCACCGAACCGGCCATTCCCGCATGGCACGCCCGCGACGCGCCGGCGGCGCTTGCCGGCCCCCCGCGATAGTGAAGGCCAAGAGCCGCAACGGCCGTCACGGCGGAGGAGCCCGGCATGCAGAGCCACACGATCGACGACCTCGCCCGCATGGTGCCGAACGGCGCCAAGCTCGCCCTGCCGGTGGACTATGCCGGCGTCTCCATGGTGATGACGCGGCCACTGATCGCCCGCGGCCTGCGCGACCTGCACGTCGTCTGCCTGCCGACCGGCGGCATGCAGCCGGACATGCTGATCGGCGCCGGCTGCGTCGCGACCATCGAGACGAGCGCCATGACCCTCGGCGAGGCGGGCGGCGCGCCCTGCTTCAACCGGGCCGTGCGCGAGGGCTCGATCCGGGTGATGGACGCCACCTGCCCTGCCGTCCATGCCGGCTTCCTCGCGGCCCAGAAGGGCGTGCCCTTCGCCACCCTGCGCGGCATGATCGGCACCGACCTGCTGGCCAATCGTCCCGACTGGAAGGTGATCCAGAACCCCTTCTCCGAGGATCCCGACCCGATCGTCGCCATCCCGGCGATCCGGCCGGACGTCACCATCTTCCACTGCCCCATGGCCGACCGCGACGGCAATGTCTGGATCGGCCGCCGCCGGGAACTCGCCAGCCTCGCCTATGCCTCCGAGCATACCCTCGTCACCGTCGAGCGGATCGTCGACAAGAGCCTTCTTTCCGACGAGGTGATGGCGGCTGGCGTCCTCCCCGCCCTCTACGTGGAGGCGGTGGCCGAGGCGCCGCAAGGCGCGGCGCCGATTGGCCTGTGGGGCGAATATCCGGCCGACATGGCCGAGATCACCCGCTACGCCCGCGAGGCGCGCTCGCCGGAGGGCTTCAGGGCCTTCCTCGACGGCGCCGACCGCGCGCTGGAGGCCGTGTCGTGAGTGTCGTCCTGCCGCGCGAGCGACTGATCGTCACCATTTCCCGCCTGCTCGAGGGCGTGCGCCATGTGGCCGTCGGGGCGTCCTCCCCCATACCCGCGGCGGGCGCCATGCTGCTCAGGGCTCTGGCCGAGCGCGACGGCAAGCCGAAGGTGCGCATCTCCATCCTCGGCTCGCGCGAGCACAACTTTTTCACCAACGGCTCGGCCGAGCTCTTCGACTGCGCCGGCCAGGGGCGCATCGACGCGTTCTTCCTCGGCGGCGGCCAGATCGACGGCGAAGCCAACATCAACCTCGTCGGGACAGGCGACTACCCGCAGACGCCGGTGCGCTGGCCGGGCTCCTTCGGCTCCAGCTACCTCTATTTCGTCGTGCCGCGGGTCATCCTCTTCCGCGAGGAGCACACGCCGCGCGTCTTCGTCGAGAAGGTGGATTTCGTCTCGGCTCCCGGGACCAGCGATGAGGGCGTCCACCGCCGCGGCGGGCCGCATGCTCTGCTGACCAGCCTTGGAGTCTTCTCCTTCGACAAGACGCGGAAGCGCTTCCGGCTGGAGACGGTGCATCCGGGCCATACGCTTGAGGAGATCAAGGCCGCGACCGGCTTCGGCTTCGACCATGAGGCCGCCCCGGCCGAGACGGCCGATCCCGATGCCGCGACGCTGGCGCTGCTGCGCGGCCGGGTGCTGGGGGAACTCGGCGAGACTTATCCGGAGTTCGCGCGGCAGCTTGCCAAGGACCTCGCCGCCGCGGAAACAAGGGCGGCCTGACGGCGCGAGTCAGCGCGTCTCGGCCTCGACTGCGCCCTGGGCGACGAGGCTGTCGATATCAGCTTGCCCGTAGCCGGCATCGCGCAGCAGTTCGACGGTGTGTTCGCCGAGCCGTGGCGCCGGGCGATGCGGTTCGGGCTGCGTCACCGACCAGGTGCTGGCGGGCTGGATCTTGCGGATCGCGCCTTCGCTCGGGTGCTCGACCACCGGCATGAAGTTCACCGCCGCGAGGTGCGGGTCCTCCATGATGGTCTCGAAGTCATGAACCGGCACGAAGGGGATGTCGGCCTTCTCCAGCAGCTCCATCCATTCCGCCGTCGTCCGCGTGCGGAATTCGGCGGCAACCTCGGCATAGAGCGCATCGATGTGCTCCGTGCGGGTCTTGATGGATGAAAGACGCGGATCAGCGGCGAAGGCCTCTGCCCGCCCGGTGGCGCCGTAGAAGCTCTTCCACTGCTTGTCGTTGTAGACCAGCGCGCAGATGTAGCCGTCTCTGGTGCGGTACGGCCGGCGCTCCGGCGACAGCAGCCGCTGGTAGCCGCCGCCGCCGATCGGCGGGTCGAAGGTCAGGCCGCCGAGATGGTCTCCGAGTGTCAGTCCGACCATGGTCTCGAACATCGGCACGTCGACCCTCTGGCCCTCCCCGGTCCGCTGGCGGTGGAACAGGGCGCCGTTGATGGCGCCGACCGCGGCCAGCCCGACGATCCGGTCGGCGATGGCAGCGGGCACATAGCGCGGCGTACCGTCGCCGGCGCGGGCAATGAGGTGCGGCAGCAGCGCCGCGCCCTGGATCAGGTCGTCATAGGCCGGACGGGCGGCATAGGGCCCATCCTGGCCATAGCCGAACATGCCGGCATAGATGATGTCGGGCCTGACGGCCCGGACATCTTCGTAGCCAAGGCCGAGGCGGGCCATGGCCTGAGGCCGGATGTTGTAGGCGAGGACATCGGCGCCCTCGCACAGCTTCAGCAGCGCGCGACGGCCGCCCTCGCTCTTGAGGTCCATGACGATGGAGCGCTTGGAACCGTTGGCGTTGAGGAACAGCGCTCCCATGCCGTGGTGCCGGGCCGGACCGATATAGCGGACGGGATCGCCGCCCGGCGCCTCGACCTTGATGACGTCGGCGCCCATCTCGGCGAGCACCTGCGTCGCCGAGGGACCCATCATGACGGTGGTCAGGTCGAGGATGCGGATGCCGGCGAGAGGTCCCACGGTGCGGTGTCCGGGGCTCAGGACTTCGGCGAGTAGTCGCGGCCCTTGACCAGGCGCGTCGGCGTATAGGTCATCACGCACTCGCCGCGCTGGTTGATGACGCGGTTGCGCGTCTTGACGATACCGCGGCCCGGCTTCTTCGTCGGGCGCGACTCCAGCACCTCGCACTCCACATGCAGCGTGTCGCCCGAGAAGGTCGGACCCTCGACATTGAGCTCCATGCCGAGGAATGACAGGCCGACGCCCTGGACGACGGTCTGCATCAGCAGGCCCTCGGCGAAGGAATAGACGAGCGCGCCCGGGCATAGGCGCTTGCCGGCGAGCGACTCCTCCTCGAGATATTCAAGGTTGGGTGAAGAGCACCTCGACCATGCCGGTGACGCCGACGAACAGGGTGATGTCGGCGTCGGTGACCGAACGTCCGATGGTGCGGAACTTCATGCCGACCGGGGTATCCTCCCAGCGCAGGCCGAGGCCCACCGTCTTCATTTCCTCGGCCATGGTCGTCTCCCGTTCTTTTCCGGCTAGGGGTTCGGTGCTAGAGGACGCTCCAGATTTCGTCAATACGATTAAGATTATCGCATATGCGATAATCTGGGGCCTTGCCATGCCGCAGTTCATCTCAGTCGTCCGGCGGGGACCGGCGGCCATCCTCACATTCGACCGGCCCGACGTGTTCAACGCGTGGAACGCGGCGATGCGGGAGGAGATCGTCGCAGCTCTGAAGGAGCTCGATGGCGATCCGGAGGTCCGCGCTGTCGTCGTCACGGGCGCCGGCGAACGCGCCTTCGGGGCCGGGCAGGATCGCAACGAGGAGCCGCCTACCGATGGCGCGATCGAGGACTGGGTGGCCGGCTGGGGCCGCTTCTTCGGTGCCTTTCGAAGCCTGTCCAAGCCCCTGATCGCGGCCGTGAACGGCGTCGCCGCCGGCTCCGCCTTCCAGGTGGCCCTGCTCTGCGATTTCCGCGTCGGCCATGCCGGCGTGCGCATGGGCCAGCCGGAGATCCGCGCCGGCATCGCCTCCTCTTCGGGCCCGTGGATCATCGCCACGGCGCTCGGCCAGATGGTCGCAACCGACCTCTGTCTCACCGGGCGGATGATGGAGGCTGCGGAGTGTCGCCGCCTCGGCCTCTTCAACCGGGAGGTGGACGCGGGTGGCGTGGTCGACGAGGCCGTCCGGCTCGCAGAGGAACTCGCGACCCTGTCTCCGCTGGCCCTCGCCCTGACGCGCCAACGGCTGAAGCGCTTCGACGAGGCGGCCTTCGCCGAAGCCCTGGCGCTGTGGCCAGGGCTCCTGCGGGCGATGCGCCGCGATCAGGCCTGACGGGCCGGCGCGACGCACGCCGCATCATCAGTTCATGGTGATGCCGTTCTCCTTCACCACCTTGTCCCAGCGGGCGATCTCCGCGAGGATGTACTTGCCGTAGTCCTCCGGCGTGCTGCCGAGCGGCGTCGTCTGCTGGACCTCGAGCCGGGAGAGGAACTCCGGGTTCTTCAGCGCGGTCATCATCGACGAATTGACCTTCATGACCACCTCGCGCGGCGTGCCGGCCGGGGCGACGATGCCCTGCCAGGCGCCGATCTCGAGGTCCTGGAGACCGAGTTCGGTAAGCGTCGGCGTGTCGGGCAGCGCGGCGAGGCGCTTCGTGCTGGTGACGGCGAGCGGCTTCAGGCGGCCATCCTTGATGAAGGGCAGCGAGGAGTTGATGGTGTCCGTCATGAAGTGGACGCGGCCGCCGGCGAGGTCGACCAGCGCCGGGGCGCTGCCGCGATAGGGCACGTGGGTCACCTTGGCGCCGATGCGGCCGAGCAGCAGAGCGGTCCCGAGATGGGTGATCGAGCCGTTGCCGGTCGACGCATAGGACAGCTTGTCGGCATTGGCCTTCACGTAGTCGATGAACTCCTTGACGTTGTTCACCGGCATCTGCGGATGCACCTCGAGGACCATCGGGACGGTCGCGGTCAGCCCGATCGGCACGAAGGCCTTGGCGTCGTAGTTGAGGCGGGGATAGAGCGCCGGGCTGATGGCGATGGCCGAGGTGTTGTAGAAGAGGTTGTAGCCGTCCGGCGCCGAGGAGGCGACTTCCTGGGCCGCGATGTTGCCGTTGGCGCCGCCGCGGTTCTCGATGACGATCGACTGGCCGAAGGACTCCGCCATGTACTGCGCCAGCTGACGCGCGACGATGTCGGTCGGACCGCCGGCTGCGAAGCCGACGAGCATGCGGACCGGGCGGTTCGGATAGCCGCCCTGGGCCCGGCCGATGGCCGGTGCCGCGAGCGACAGGCCGAGGGCCGTGGTGCCCAAGGCGAATGTGCGACGATCGATCATGAAATTCCTCCCTCTGAAATGCCGGATCAGGCTTTGGCCCCACCGGTCGCGACCGGGTCGGGCGTGATGGAAACCGGGCTGGCGGCGCGAGACAAGTCCTGCCGACCGGTAGGCGCCATGTCGTGCACGCGGGCATCGACATAGGCGATCTTGTGGCGCTGGACCTTCTCGGTCTCGGTCTTGGGGATAGCCGGGGCCAGCTCGACGTAGCGCGGAAGCATGAAGCCGGGCACGCGCTCGCGCAGGAAGTGGATGACCGACGCGGGAGCGACAGCCTCGCCGGCGGGAACGATGACGACCTTGATCTCCTGCCCCATCACCGCGTCCTCGATACCGACCGCAGCGCAATCAGCGACGCCCGGCATCTTGCGCAGGACGGTCTCCAGCTCGACGGGGAGACCATCTCCCCGCCGCGGCGGATCAGCTCCTTGATGCGGCCGTGGAAGAAGACATAGCCGTCGGCGTCGACATGTCCGCGGTCGCCGGTGTGGAACCACAGGTTGCGCGAGGCCTCGACCATCTTGTCGGGCTGCCGCCAGTAACCCGTGAGGATAACGCCCGGCTTCAGCGGGCGAACGACGATCTCGCCCTGCTCTCCTGCCGCGCGTTCGTTGTCTTCGGCGTCGACGATACGGACATCCATGTCCGGGCGGATGCGGCCGCAGGATCCGACCCGGGTGGCGTCCTCGGTGTTGACGCAGACGAAGCCGCCGATCTCGGTCATGCCGTAGAGCTCGCGCACCTTGACGCCGAAGCGCTGCTCGGCCTCGCGCCAGACCTTCTCCGGAGCGCCGCCGCCGGTACAGAAGCGCAGGCCGTGGTCGCGGTCCTCGGCGTGACGGGCGACGAGGATCGAGAGGATGGTGCCGACATAGGTGAAGCAGGTGGCGCGGAAGCGACGGGCATCGTCGAAGAAGGCCGAGGCGGAGAACTTGTCGCGCAGGATGAGGGTGCAGCCGACATCGAGCGCCGACATCACCGCATACATCTGCGGATTGGCGTGGAACAGCGGCAGGACCACCATGCAGCGGTCGTCGGCACGGAACCGGAGAGCGGCGACCATCTGCTCGCCGGCGGCGAGATAGGCGGCATGGCTGTTGACGACGCCCTTGGGCAGTCCGGTGGTGCCGGAGGTGTACATCATCGTCGCCGGGGCGAGCGGCGGAAGCCGGACCGGATCAAGCGCGACACCATCATGGCCGGCGTCGAGCAGGTGAGGATCGGCGGCAAGCTCAAGGAGCGGGATACCGTGAAACGTCCCCTGCCCGACCGCGCCCTGGCCTGAGAGAAAGGCCCGGTCGGCGATGACGAGCTTCGCCTCGGACTGCGAGACGACATAGGCGAGACCCTCGCCGACAAGCTGGGTGTTCACCGTCACCGCCACGGCACCGGCGAGATTGATGCCGAACCAGGCGACGAGGAAGCCTGCACTGTTGCCGGCGATCAGCGCCACGTGGTCGCCAGGCCGAATGCCGCGCTCGCGCAGGACGCGGGCAAACCGGCGGGCGCCGCCGTCGACGGCGCCGAAGGACCATTCCGCCTCGTCGGTGACGACAAAGACGCGGTCGGGATGGGCAGCGGCGTTGCGGGCGAGCAGGTCGGTGATCATGAGGCGGCGAGCTGGCGCGTCAGGTACTTGCCGAGCGTGTTCTTGAGGATCTCGGCCGAGCCGCCGGCGATCTCATAGGCCTTGGCGTCGCGCAGGAAGCGGCCGAAGGGGGCGTTCTCCATGACGCCATAGGCGCCGCAGACCTGGACGGCGAGCGCGGCGACGTCGGTCGCGACTTTCGCCGCCTTCAGCTTGGCGGCGCTGGCGTAGCGGTCCTGGTCGATGCCGTCATCCAGCGCGCGCGCCGCACGATAGACGAGGAGCCGCGCCGCCTCGATCTCGCTCAGCATGTCGGCGAAGTACCACTGGATCCCCTGGAACTCGATCACCCGCTGGTCGAAGGCCTTGCGCTTCGCGACGAAGGCGAGTGCCGCGTCGAAGGCGGCGCGGGCGATGCCGATGCTGATCGCGCCCGCGAGCGTGCGCGAATAGTTGAGAGTCCCGACGGCCTGGCGGACGCCCTTGCCCTCGACGCCGATGAGGGCGTGGTCGGGCAGGCGCACGTCCTTGAGCACGAGGTTGACGTGCGGGCCGTTGCGCAGGCCGAAAGTCGCCGAATTGGTGCCGATGTAGGAGGATAGGCCCTCGAGCCCCATCGGTACCGCGAAGGTGGAGACGCCGACGGGGGTCTCGGCGAGGATGATGAAGAATTCGGCGGCGGAGCCCGAGGTGATGAAGGACTTCTCGCCGTTCAGCAGCCAGCCCTGTCCGTCGCGCACCGCCTTGGTGTCGAGGCTGCGGATGTCGCTGCCATGGTTGGCCTCGGTGAGCGCATAGGAGGAGAGGAGCCCCTTGCCGAACTGCGGCAGATACGTCTCTTTCAGCGTGTCGTTGCCGAAGGTCTTCAGGATTGTCTGGGCCTGGAAGATGGTGATCAGCGAGATGCCGACGGCGCCGCTGGCATAGGAGACCTCCTCGAAAACCGCGGCGGCATGGCTGTGGCTGAGACCGGCGCCCCCCTGCTCCGTCGGCAGGGTCACCGCATTGTAGCCGGCCTTCGCCATGGCTTTGAGGATCTCGCGCGGATAGACGTCGCGCCGGTCGATGTCGTCGGCGTAGGGAATGATCTCCCGACGGGCGAAGTCGCGAATGCCCGCGACATAGTCCGGGTCGATACAGGCCGGCCAGAGTTCCATCCGTTGTCCGTTTCCTTGATCCCGCGCGCAGGTGTGGCAGGGGACATGATATTCGTCAATTTGATTTTGATTATCACATATGCGATCAGTGAGCCTGAGGTGCTCCATGCCGCGTCCGCGCAAATCCTTCGACACCGCCGGGGTGAAGTCCGCCACGCGGGTACTGGCCCTGTTCGAGCTCTTCGACCGGCTTGAACGGCCCGCGAGCGTGACCGAGATTGCCCGGGAGATGGACATTCCGCAGTCCAGCACCTCCATGCTCGTCAACAGCCTGATCGATCGCGGCTATCTCACCGCCCTGCCCGACCGTCGCGTCCAGCCGACCGCGCGCGTCTCCATGCTCGGGCGCTGGATCGACGAGCGCATCACCGACGGGCGCGTCGCCCGGCTGATGCGCGACCTCGGCGAGGAGACCGGCGAGACGATCCTGCTCGGCATCGCCAGCGACATTCACGTCGTCTACATCGCGGTGATCCCGGCGACCCGGGCCATGCGCCTTCACATCCCCGCGGGAACGCGGCGCCCCATCGCGGATTCCGGCATGGGCCTCATGCTCCTCTCGGCCATGGACGATGGGGAGATTGCCCGACGCGTCGCGCGCGCCACCCAGGCGCGCGGAGCGGGAGCGGCGCCTCTGGTGCACGAAGACATCATGGCGGAGATCGCCGCCATCCGCGCGCGGGGCCACGCCCTCTCGGCCAGCCGGATCGTTCCCGGCGCCGGCATCGTCTGCACGCTTCTCCCGACGGCCGAAGGCTCGCAGCCCATGGCGATCGGCATCGGCGGGCAGGCCTTCGAAGTGGTTGAGAAAGAAGAGGCTTTTGCACACCTTCTGGCCGCAAAGATCGCCCGGCACTTCGCGGGGGAAGCTGGAGCGGCGGGCCCTTAACGGGTCGTTCACTGTCCACCCAGTGATGTTCCCCAAGGGCATGTTTCGACAATCGGATTCACAGGTTCTTTAGGCGATTTTGCCTAAAAATGCGGCCATCTCGCGTGGCAGGAGCCGACGCGTACCAGTGGACCAGAACGGCGTCCGTGATGACCTCTTCCAGCTTGCATGATTTTGGACGGCGGGCCATGGCGCGCCAGTGGCGCAGGCTTTCGCGCAGCGCCAGGCGCCTGCGCCGCGACAACTCGGGCGGGGTCGCCGTGCTCTTCGCGGTCGGCCTCCTGCCTCTGCTGGGCCTTGCCGGTGGCGCCGTCGACTACACCCTGGCCGGTGGGCACAAAATACGCCTGCAGAACGCGGTCGATTCCGCCACACTCGCGGCGACGCGCACCGTGACCGCCAACTCGACGGTCGCCCAGGTCACCGACACGGTGAGGAAGTACATCAACGCCAACACCGACTTCGGCGCGTCCGTCACCCTCGACGTCCAGCTGAATGTCGCGGCGCGGTCGGTGAAGGTGACCGCCACCCTCAACCACAAGCCCTATCTCCTGCCCGTCGTCGGCATCAGCAACATCCCGATCGGCGCGGAATCGTCGTCGCAACTCGGCCGTGCTTATCTGGAAGTGGCTCTGGTCCTGGACAATTCCGGCTCCATGGCCGGCAATCGCATCACCACGCTGCGGTCGGCCTCGGCGGACCTCGCCAAGAAGGTCCTCGACATGGCCTATATCGCCGGGGACACCAAGGTCGCCGTCGTTCCCTTCGCCTCGATGGTCAATGTCGGTCCGTCGAATGCCAGTGCAAGCTGGATCGACGGCCAGGGCCAGTCACCGATCCACTCGGAGAACTTCTCCACGCCCGGAAATCGCCTGCAGCTCTACTCGAAGATGATCGGGGTCAGTTGGGCCGGCTGTGTCGAGGCGCGCCCGTCACCCCACGATGTCACCGATACGGCGCCGACCAGCGGCAATCCCGCCACCCTCTTCGTGCCGAGCTTCGCACCCGACGAACCCGATGAAGGGCTCTGGTCCGGCTTCTACAACAGCTACATTCAGGACGGCAGCTGCGGCACCGGCCTCGGCACATCGGCGCTGGCCCGCCAGCAACGTGTCTGCAAGTACAACAACGCAACGCCCGACCAGTCGCTTGCCAACGGCACGCGCCGTGGCCCGAACCAGCTCTGTGACTCCAACCCCATCGTGCCGCTGACCCATAGCCAGCTGACACTCACGACCGCCCTCGCGGCCATGCCGGCCTATGGCGGCACCAACCTGCACGAGGGGGTCATGTGGGGCTGGCGGACATTGTCCCCGGAGCCGCCCTACACCGAGGGGCGTCCCTATTCCGATCCGCAGAACCGCAAGATCATCGTGCTCATGACGGACGGTGCCAACGACATCATCGGCCTGCCGAACATGAACGGCTCCTTCTACTCGCCCTACGGCTATGCCGCGGCGGGCCGGCTCGGGACGACATCCAGCAACAAGGCCGACCTCGTCGCCAAGATGAATGAGAAGACCCTGCAAGCCTGCGCCAATGCCAAGGCCAATGGCATCCAGATCTACACGGTCGCCTTCTACGTGACCGACGCGACAGCGCTCAGCATCCTCAGCCAGTGCGCCACCAGTCCGGCCATGGCCCTCGTCGCCGATTCCGACCAGGCGCTGACCAACGCCTTTGACGAGATCGGCAACCACATCAAGCGCCTGCGGCTGATCAACTGACCGGTCGAGGCGCGATCCCCGCGGGCTCGCCGACTGCCGCGACAGCCATCTGGTGACCTGCTCAAGGCGCGAACGGAACAACAGGCGGTCTCTGCGCATTGTTAGGCGCAATCCTCCCACGGAGACAGCCCATGACCGACACCTTTCATCGCAGGTCCATCCTCTTCGCCGGCGCGGGCCTCGCCTTGGTGCTGTCGCCCGCCGCCGCGTTCGCCCAGGGGCGCGGATGGGGTGGAGGCCGCGGCATGGGTCCGCCTCCCGGCCTGACGCGCGGACGCGGCCCTGACGGCATGGGCCCGCCCGGCCTTCGCCGCCGCTGGGGTGGCCGCGCATGGGTGCCGCCCGGCCGCCGTCGCAGGGGCGGCCCGCCGCCCGGCCGCGGCTGGCGCCGCTGGGACTGATCCCGACACCCACGAAATTCGCAGAAGTGCCCGCAATGGAGCCCAACGGCCCATCCGGGCGAGGCGCTCGCCTGACCAGGCGGGCGCCTTTCCGTGTTTGCGGATGCCGTGTTGTGGCTGCGAGGAATGACGTCCCGGGATTGTGCCGCTGCTGCTTCGCGGGCGCCCTGGCGAGAGAATGGTGCCGGCAGAGAGGATCGAACTCCCGACCTTCGGTTTACAAAACCGCTGCACTACCGCTGTGCTATGCCGGCATGACCGGGCGAACGCCTAGCAACGACTGTCCGCCAAGGCAAGTTCGCTCGCGGAGTGGACCATCGACCCCGCCAGATTTCCGTCGCCGATTCACGGGGAGTTAACCAGCACGGCGCCTTATGGTTGCCCAATTCTGCTGGCTTCTGGGTGCGATCAGCCTTGATGGCGAATCGCATGCAGCGCCCCCGGACTGGCTGCGAGCGGGTCTCGATGGCATGGTATGGGGGACGAATGCCGAAGCGTTTCGAGGCTGCCGCGTATGCGTAGATCGTCCGAGACCGGTTCCCGACACCCCCGTCCCGACCTTGCCGTCCGGTTCCCCTGGATGGCCGTCTTCGCCCTTGCCGCGGGTCTCGCCGGCCTCGCCACCTATGCCCTGCGCGACAAGGCGGTGAAGCCGGCCCAGGCCGCCATTGCCGAACGCAATTCAGGGTTCCATGCCTTCCGGGCCGACGAATTCGCGACAGCTCGCCTGATCGCGCCGCAGTCCGACACGGCCTACCTGCTCGGACCGGTGCCGGCCGCACTGTCCGGTGCCCGCTTCGCCGGTGCCGAGCCCGCGCCCACGCCCACGCCGGCTGCGCCGATCACCATGGCGAGCCTGCCCAATCCCGTTCTGGTCGAGCCGTCGGCAGTCCCGTCGATGATGCCGGCACCGCTGCCGCTCGCCCGGCCGTCCGAGACGACGGACGGTCCCGATACGACCATGGTGGCGCCGCTGCCGCTCCGCCGGCCGTCCGATGCGCCCGCCGCGGAAGCGACGCTGGCGCCGGAACGCCCCCGGACGGCGAGCCGTCGCAACGCCCGCGAGCCCGCGGTGGCGAGCGCACCAGCCGCCCAGACCGACGGCCGCAATTTCTTCGAGCGCCTGTTCGGTGCCCGCCGCGATGGCGAGGGCAACGGGCCAGTGCTTGCCTACGCCTCCACAGGGGCTGCGGCCACCGATGCCTCCACGGGTCCCGCGCCGTCGGCCGGCGGCTTCGGCGCCCGCCTCGGTCTCGGCTTCCCGGGCCTTGCCGCGCCGAAGCCTCCGATGGGCGTCGCCGTGTACGACATCGGCTCCCGCATGGTCTATCTGCCGAACGGTGAGCGGCTCGAGGCCCATTCAGGCCTCGGCGAGATGCGCAACGACGTCCGCTACGCCCATGTCCGGATGCGCGGGCCGACCCCGCCGCACATCTATGACCTCACGGAGCGCGAGGCGCTCTTCCACGGCGTCCGCGCCATCCGCCTCAACCCCGTCGGCGGCAGCCAGGCGATCCACGGCCGCGCCGGCCTGCTCGCCCACACCTACCTTCTCGGCCCGAACGGCGATTCCAACGGCTGCATCTCGATCAAGGACTACAATCGCTTCCTGCAGGCCTATCTGCGCGGCGAGATCCGCCAGCTGATCGTGGTCCGCGACCGCAGCGAGGCGGTTGCTGCCGTGGCCCGCGCCAATACGCGGGTCGCCCAGCGGTAACATTCATGTGACAGGGCTGGACGCCCACGTCATTCCGGCAATGTAATCGCCTGCGCATGATGGCTGCCATGGCCGATTGCCGTTCTGCTGCCGGAGGAACCCCAATGACCACGATCAACCGTCGCCACGCCATGGCCGCGGGCGCCGCTGCCCTTGCCGCCCCCTCATTCCTGACCGCCTCGAACACGCCCGTCTTCGCCCAGGCTGCCGCCGCGGCCGCCCAGGCGCCGGGCTTCTACAAGTACAAGGTCGGCGACATCACCGTCACCGCCATCAACGACGGCTTCTTCGCGCGCCCGCTCGAGGGCTTCATCCGCAATGCCGAGCTGCCGGCCGTGCAGTCGGCGATGAGCGCCGCCTTCCTTCCGACCAATGCGGTGCCGATCCCCTTCAACACGCTGGTCGTCGAGACCGGCGGCAAGGTCGTGCTGCTCGACACCGGCAACGGCAATGTCGGCGCACCGACCTCCGGAACCTGGATGACGAACTTCAGGGCCGCGGGCTTCGACCCGGCGAAGGTCGACAGCGTCGTCATCAGCCACTTCCACGGCGACCACATCAACGGCGTCCGCCTGCGCGACGGCTCGGCGGTCTTCCCGAACGCCGAGATCCAGGTCCCGGCGCCGGAGTGGGCCTTCTGGATGTCGGACGAGCGCATGAATGCCGCCCCCGAGGCCATGCGCGGCGCCTTCCAGAACGTCCGCCGGGTCTTCGGACCGGTTGCCGCCAATGTGAAGCGCTTCGAGCCGGGCGCCGACGTTGCGGCCGGTGTCACGTCAATGGCCGCCTTCGGCCATTCGCCGGGCCATACGGTGTTCGTCGTGAACTCGGGCAACGCCAAGCTGACCTACATGGCGGATGTCACCAACCATCCGGCGCTCTTCGTGCGCAATCCCGACTGGTCGGCGATCTTCGACATGGACGCCGATGCAGCGCGCGCGACGCGCCGGCGTATGCTCGACATGGCCGCCTCGGAGAAGAGCCGGGTGCACTTCTACCATGCGCCCTTCCCGTCCAACGGCTTCATCGCCAAGGACGGCAACGGCTTCCAGCTCGTTCCGGCGCAGT
The DNA here is from genome assembly GCA_965284145.1 of Phreatobacter sp. GTDB lineage: Bacteria > Pseudomonadota > Alphaproteobacteria > Rhizobiales > Phreatobacteraceae > Phreatobacter. The sequence goes on along the minus strand of CBDIRH010000002.1, from coordinate 493,391 downwards.
GGACCCCGTCGCTCTGACGCCTCGGCTACCGCAATGAGGAAGGCCCGCCCCTGTGGCGGGCCTTTCCCATGGGGGCTCCATCCGTCGGATTGACTCCATGATGCCCCGGGGCGCATGACTGCAGCCTCGCGACGGCGGCTGCCTTCTCTCAGGAGGCGGCCACGGGAATGCGGTGAGGACGAGGCCCCTCGGGGTCGCATCCGATTCCGCGGCTGCCCCCGCAACTGTGAGCGGCGAGCCCTCCTCCATATGCCACTGAGGCCACCGGCCTCGGGAAGGCGGGGACGGGCGACGACCCGCAAGCCAGGAGACCGGCCGGCGCGACGTCACTGTCCGTCCGTGCGGGAGGCGCGGTCGGGAGCGGTTTTTCCGCTTGATCCGTGACACCGAATGTCGCGGTTTTTGTCCAACTCCTCCGGGACTGGCAGCGCCGCGACCCACGTGGTCCCGAGCGGAGTTCCGCCATGCCTGTTCACGCCCGAATCTTCTCCCGCCAACATCGTCTGGCAGGGCTCCTCCTTGCCGTCGCTCCCATAGCGCTCGCCGTGCCCTCGGCGGCGCAGCAACCTCCAGCCGCCCTTCCCGAGATCACCGTCTTCGGCGCCAGCAACGTGCCGCTTGAGGCGCCCCGCGTCGGCTCGGCCGTCTCCGTCGTCACCGCCGAGGACATCACCAACCAGGGATCGACGAGCGTTCCCGACGTGCTGCGCCTTCTTCCCGGCATCGCCGTCAACCAGGCAGGCGGGCGCGGCGGCCTGACCCAGACGCGCGTCCGCGGCGCCGAAGCCAACCAGGTGCTGGTCGTCGTCGACGGCATCCCGATCAACGACGTCAATTCCGGCGACACGGATCTCGCCAACATCCCGGTCGACAACATCGCCCGCATCGAGGTGATCCGTGGGCCGCAGTCCGGCATCTGGGGGCCGAACGCCCAGGCCGGCGTCATCCTCATCACCACCAAGTCCGGCCGCGGCCTTGCGAAGCCCGAGGTGACGGCAAGGATCGAGGGTGGCTCCTTCGGCACGCTGCTCGGATCGGCCACGGTGCGCGGGGCTCAGGGGCCGTTCCATGCGGCTCTGTCGATCTCCGGGCTCCGCTCGGGCGGCTTCGTCGTGGCGCCCGGCACGACGCGCCCGAACGGCTCGGAGATGGGCTCGTTCAGCGCCAAGATCGGCGCCGACTTCAACGAGTGGTTCAGCGTCGAGGCAGTCGGCCGCATGGTCAGCCGCACCGGCTTCTACAACCCCGGCAACACCGCCTTCGGCCCAGGCTTCGTTCCCGACCCCAACTACGGCTTCCTCTCGGACGGCACCGGGCGCGGCACCGCCAACGACATGCAGGGCCGCATCACCGGCACGCTGAAGCTGCTCGAGGGCGCCTGGACGCACCGCTTCTCGGCCGATGCCTCGCAGCAGTCGACGAACTCGCGCGACAGCTATCTCTCGGCCTTCGGCTTCCTCGAATCACAGGGCTTCTGGTCGCGGACACAGCGCAGCCGCGCCGACTACCGCTCGGCCTACACCTTCGAGACGCCCGGGCTCCTCGGTGCCCGCCACACCATTGTCGGCGGCGCCGACATCACCCGCGAGCACTTCCGCTACTACTACGAGAGCGATGGCTTCTTCGGCCCCTTCGTCAATGACAGCTATGCCACCGACGGCCGCGGACGCGATCGCAAGGGCCTCTACGGCGAGTATCTCGTCAGCCTGCCGACCGGCTTCTCGCTGTCGGCAGCGCTCCGGCAGGACTGGAACTCGTCCTTCCGCAACGCCCTGACCTGGCGCCTGACAGCCGCACAGACCTTCTCCACCGGCACGCGCCTCCACGGCTCGGTCGGCAAGGGCGTCACCAACCCGACCTTCTTCGAACAGTTCGGCTTCTTCGCCAATTTCGTCGGCAACCCGAACCTCAGGCCGGAACACTCGATCGGCTGGGACGCCGGCATCGAGCAGCGCTGGTTCGGCGGCCGGCTCGTGACCGACGTGACCGTCTTCCGCGCCAGCATCATGGACGCCATCGTCCAGTCAGGCGGAACGGCCATCAACCTGCCCTTCCAGACGACGCGCCAGGGCGTCGAGGTCCAGGTCACGGCCCGGCCGACGGACTGGCTGTCGATCACCGGCTCCTACACCTACACCGACACCCGCTCCGCGGAGCTTGTCGGCGGCGTCTATGTCGCCAAGGAAGCGCTCCGCCGGCCGCGCCACGCCGCCAGCCTCTCGGCGGTCGCGACGCTGCCGGACGACAAGACAAAGGTGACGCTCACGCTCGCCCACAACGGAACCATGCGCGACAGCTTCTTCGGTCCCTTCGGCACGAACGACGTGCGGCTCGCGGCCTATACGCTGGTCGGCGCGCAGGTCTCGCATGACCTGACCAAGGCCGCGACCGTCTATGTCCGTGGCGAGAACGTCTTCGGCCAGCGCTACCAGAACGTCTTCGGCTACCAGGGCGCGGGCGCGGCGGTCTATGCGGGCATGCGGGTGCGCCTCGGCGGCGAATAGCGCGGTCCGGTCGATTTAAACCGTTTCGCATCGCTGCCCTGCCACGCGCCGGTCGACAGGCGCGTGGCTTTGGGCCAGTCTCCGACCCAATGAGCGGGCCGGAGCGCCCGACGTATCGGGAGGAAGACATGTCGCAGCGGATAGCCGTCGTCACGGGCGCGGGATCGGGTATCGGACGCGCCTCGGCGCTGGCGCTGGCAAAGGCCGGCTATGCGGTGGTCGTCGCCGGCCGCCGCAAGGACGAACTCGACAAGACCGTCGCCATGGCCGGTGGCGCGACCGTCGTTGCCGTGCCGACCGACGTCGCCGACGAGGCCTCGGTCGCCGCCCTGTTCAAGACGGTGAAGGACCGCTTCGGCCGCATCGACGTGCTCTTCAACAATGCTGGCATGGGCGCTCAGGCCGTGCCGCTGGACGAACTGCCGATCGAGAAGTGGAAGCAGGTCGTCGACGTCAATCTGACCGGCTCCTTCCTCTGCGCCCGCGAAGCCATGAAGATGATGCGGGCCCAGACCCCCAAGGGCGGCCGCATCATCAACAACGGCTCGATCTCGGCCTATGCGCCCCGCCCCTATTCGGCGCCCTACACGGCGACCAAGCACGCCATCCTCGGCCTCACCAAGTCGATCTCGCTCGACGGGCGCGCCGACCGCATCTCCTGCTCGCAGATCGATGTCGGCAATGCCGCGACCGAGATGACGGAGCGGATGGTCGCCGGCGTCCTGCAGGCGGACTTCTCGGTGAAGGTCGAGCCGCGCATGGACGTCAAGCACGTCGCCGAGGCCGTCGTCCACGTCGCCAACCTGCCGCTGGACGTGAACATCCTCACCATGACGGTCATGGCCAACGACATGCCCTTCGTCGGCCGCGGCTGACGTCCTCAGCCCGCCTCGGCCCTGAGCCAGGCCAGGTAGTCGGCGTCCCCTTCGGGGACGTCGATGACCAGGAAAGCCGGCGTCTCATAGGAATGCATCCTGCGAAGATGGTCGCGCGACGGCTCCAGCTGCCGGCGGATCGTCTTGACGATCATCACCACCTCCCCGGCGCGCTCGATGCTGCCCTTCCACCGATAGATCGAGCGCATGCCCGGCAGGATGTTGACGCAGGCGGCGAGGCGCCGCTCGACCAGCCCTGTGCCGATCGCCTCCGCCTCGACAAGGTTTGCTGCGGTCGTATAGATCAGAACCACGTCGTCCGGCGTTTCGGCTCGCGTCACGTCGCCCTCCCCGTTTCCGATCGGTCGCCCCGTCATGCCGGACCTGCGTCCCGACCCCAAGAAGATCGCCTTCGTCGCCTCGCCCGCGCCGGAAGCACAGGAGGCGTTCCAGCGCCTTTCCGCGCGCTACGGCAACGTGTCGAGCGAGGACGCGGAGGTGGTTGTGGCCCTCGGCGGCGACGGCCTCATGCTGCAGACGCTGCACAAGTACATCTCGTCCGGCAAGCCGATCTACGGGATGAACCGCGGCTCGGTCGGCTTCCTGATGAACGAATATGCCGAGGACGGCCTCGTCGAGCGCATCTGGAATTCGGAGCGCTCGGTCATCCACCCGCTGGCGATGACGACCGTCGACATCCATGGCGAGCGGCAGGATGCGCTGGCCATCAACGAGGTGTCGCTGCTGCGCCAGACCTCGCAGGTGGCGAAGCTCAGGATCAGCGTCGACGGCCATCCGCGCATGGACGAGCTCATTGCCGACGGCGTGCTGATCGCGACCCCCGCGGGATCGACCGCCTACAACCTCTCCGCCAACGGCCCGATCCTGCCGCTGCAACGCCACCCTGCTGGCGCTGACGCCTATCTGCTCCCTTCCGGCCGCGCCGCTGGCGCGGGGCGCTGCTGCCCGACCGGGTGGCGCTCACCATCGAGGTGCTGGAATCGGCGAAACGGCCGGTCAGCGCCACCGCCGACCACCATGAGGTACGCGACGTCGCCACCGTCTCGGTGGAGATGGACCGGTCGAAGTCCATGATCCTCCTCCATGACCCCGGTCACTCGCTCGACGAGCGGATCCTGCGCGAACAATTCGGCGCCTGACTGGCGGTCCGGCCATCAGACTTAACGCTTCGCTAATGGCCGCGCGCTAGAGTTACCGTCGATGATCCGCATCGACTTCAACCGGCTGCGATTCCTGGTGATCGACGACAACGCGCACATGCGCCGCATCGTCCGAACCCTGCTGCACGGCTTCGGCGCCCGCGAGGTCTATGAGGCCGAGGACGGCGCCGCCGGCCTCGAAGCCTTCACCCACTACATGCCGGACATCGTCATCACCGACTGGTCGATGCCCATCTTCGACGGGCTCGAACTGACGAGCATGATCCGCCAGCCGGGCGCCAATGCGAACCCCTACGTCGCCATCATCATGCTGACCGGCCACTCCGAGAAGAAGCGCGTCCTCGAATCCCGCGACGCCGGCGTCACCGAATTCCTCGCCAAACCCATTTCCGCCAAAGCCCTTTACCAGCGCATCCTGAACGTGGTCGTCAATCCGCGGCCCTTCATCAAGACCAAGACATTCTTCGGACCCGACCGGCGCCGCAACCATGGCACGAGCTATGTCGGACCGGAGCGCCGCAAGGGTGAGAAGGCGGAAATGATCAAGGTCCAGCCGCTGCTGGACAAGACCAAGACCACGATGTGAGGCGCGTCATGGCCACATCCACCCCACCCAAGGCGAAAGTTTCCAAGATCGGCGCGAAGGGCGGCCTCGACGAGGCCTCCGTCTCGGCCTTCCACGACCATGAGGTCGTCACGCCGAAGCGCAACCTGAAGGGCTTCGGCCGCAAGGCCAACATCAAGGTCGACGAGTTCGGCTTCGACATGGAAGCCATCGAGCGCGCCGAGGCGGCGCTCGCCGATCTCTCCACCGAATTCGACGACTGGATGGCCAAGGAGGTCGAGCGCCTCACCCGGGCGCGCGACGCCGTCGCCGCCCAGGGCATCGACGCCGGCACCCGCGCCAACGTCTATACGGCCTCGCACGACATCAAGGGCGAAGGCGCGACCTTCGGCTATCCTCTCGCCGCGCGCGTCGCCGAGAGCCTCTGCCATCTCCTTGACGGCATTGCCGACGACGACAGGGTTCCGGCCGATCTCGTCATCCAGCACGCCGACGCCATCCGTGCCATCGTCCGCGAGAACGCCAAGGGGATCGACCATCCGGTGGCGATCGTCCTGTCCCAGCGCCTGACCGAGGCCACCACCGAAGTGCTGGTGGCGATCAACGGCTCGCCGTCCATCGCGCCCTGACTCCACTCCGCATTGTTCTGTCTGGCAGCCGTTCGCAGGCGCGCACTGTCGACGCGCGGACCGCTGTTCGTGCTGTCATTGAAAACGACGGCGCTCTGTCGAGCGCCTTTCAGGCCGCAGCGACCAGAGGGAAGGCCACGGCCTCGTCATCCAGCGCCTCATTGCCGGCGATGAGATCACGCGTGAAGGCGCGGGCCTCGTCGCGGGCAGCCTCTGCGGCGAAGCGGCGGAGCTGGGCCAGCAACTGGTCGAGCTCGCTCTCTGCAAGCGGCGCATAGGCCGTGAGGACGCGCTCGACCATGCGGCGGCGCAGGTGGGCATCGCCTCCCCGCTGACCGAAGGCGCCGTCGTCGTGCCAGGCCTCGAGGGCGGCGCGGAAGGCGGGATAGGTGGAGGCCGGCAGCCCGGCCCGGTCGTAGAGCGCGCGGAAGCCGGCACCGCGGCGGTCGTGGACGAGACCAGAGGCCTGGCGCAGGGACAGGCCGGCGAGCTCGGCCAGCGCCTCCTCGAACAGGCGGACGTTGCCGGAGAGAAGGGCTCGAAGGACCAGCCCCGTCGTCAGCTGGCCCGACTGGCGGAGGTGGCGGACGAGCGGGCTCAGGCCCTCTCCACGACAATCGGCGGCGATGGCGACGGTCGCCTTGTCGGAGGCCTCGCGGACGATGCGGGCGGCGCGATCCTCGGGCAGCCAGGCGCGGCCGGCGACGAAGCTCGACAGGGCGGCGGACAGTTTCACCACCAGTGCCTGACGGGCCCCGGGAGACAGGTCTTCGCGGGCGAAGAGCGCCTCGCGGATGTCGGGATCCTCGCCGAACCGCTCGATGATCCGGTCGATCGAGAAGGCCGGCACCGCAGCGGTCTCGAGGGAGACGACAGCGAGGCAGGCCTCGAGGCACCCCACCTCGGCAATCGCCGCCGCCACGGGGGCGGGCACCAGTTCGCGCCGCGCGACGGCATACTGCACCAGCGGCTCGCCGGCGCCGACGAGGTCCACGAGTTCCGCATCGAGCAGCAGCGGCGAATGGCGGGCGACGATGGCGGCGATTTCGGCCTGGTCCTGGAGAAGCCCGACGACGACGGTGTGCGGCGCCTCCTCGGAGGCGGCAAGGGCTTCGGCAAGAGCGCGGCGAACAAGCGGCGACGGGTCGTCGAGAAGCATGATCATGGCGGCCTCGGCGGCGGCCTGGTCCTCGATACCGAGATCGGAATGCAGATAGGCCCTGGCGAGAGCCGAGGTCGCATCCGCCCGGTCCCCGGCCGGAGCAGTCTGTATCCACCTCAGGAAGTGACGAACGATCATTGCATGCGCCTGAACAGAGGCAGGAAGGGGTGCGAGGGCGACTCCCCGACACTCATGAGGCTAGCCGCGTGGCGCTTAACAAAGCGTTCACCATGCCGCTTAAGTCCGCATTCACCATGCCGGTCAGCGCCGGATGTCCGGCCGCAGGAAGCTCGACAGGTCCATCGGCTGGTTCGAGGGGCGGCGCACCGTCTCGACGCGCACCGGATAGAAGGGCCCACCGACCGCCTGGGAGGCGGCGCTGGCACCCGCCCCTGCGGCGGGAGCTGCGAGGGCCGTCGCCAGATTGACCTGGCGGGAGGCAGCTGCGGCGTCGCGGCCGAGCGACGTCCAGGTGGCGGCGACGAAGGCGTTGATCGGCCCTCCCCCGCCAGCGAAGAGCGAATGGAAAGGCCGGGTCGGATCGGCGTTGATCTTCGGCACCGCCGACCAGCCGCTGGCCTGCTCCTGGGCGGCGGTCGCGGCCGCCACGGTCTGGGCTGCAGGCGCGCCTCCGGCGGTCGCGGCGACCGTCGTCGTCTGACCGGAGGCCAGCACCTGGTAAACCTCGGCAATGGTGCGCGGCCGGCCCTGATCGAAGAAGATGCGGCGGTTGGCACCGGCGGCATCCGGGAACAGCCGGGCGGCTGTCGCCTGGGGATTGGACTGGTTGGCGTTGATCAGCCGCGCGGCGCCCCCCGACCCGAGGAAATGGGCCATGTAGAGCTCGCCCTCGGTCGGGTCGCGACCGGTGGCCGAGCGCAGTTCCGCGGCATTGCGGTTGGTGAAGGCGCCGGCCATCAGGGCGGAGACGGCGGGATCATCCCTGAGCGCGAGAATCTGCTGACGCGCGGCTGGATCGGCGACCGTCGGGCGGCCGCTGGAGTCGCGGCCGATCTGCTCGGCGAAACGTCCGAGGCCGAGATTGCGGCCCTCCTCGCGCACCATGGTGAGCCAGGTCGAATCGATGAACTGGTAGAGGCCGCGCGCCGTGGAGGTCGGCGCCTGCGCCGTCGGCTGGAGGCTCGATTCCCTGCGGGCGGTCCGCAGGAGATAGTCGAAGCCGGTGCCGGTCTTCTGCGCAGCGGCCTGGATCGCCGCCATGACGCGACTCACGCCGGCTTCGGCCGCCGTGGTCGGGCGGCTCTGCGGTTCGGCGGATGAGCGGAAGAGAAACATCTCGGCTATGTCCCCAGCGACGAGGCCTTGCCGATCAAGGTGGGCCAATATGGTAAATGAAATCGTAACAACCTGACCTAACGGGAGCCGATCATGACGGCGACGATCCTGATCACCGACGACAAGCGCCATCCGCGCGGCGGCATCTATTTCGACGATTTCGAGCCCGGGCAGTTGATCCGGCACCGCATCACCCGCTCGGTCACGCAGATGGACAACGTGCTGTTCTCCACCCTGACGATGAATCCGCAGCCGCTTCACATCGACCGGCAGTTCTCCGAGGCCTCGGAATGGGGCCAGCCGCTGATGAACTCGCTGTTCACGCTCGGCCTGCTGATCGGCATCTCGGTGCCGGACACCACCAACGGCACGCTCTTCGCCAATCTCGGCATGACCGACGTGAAGTTCCCGCACCCGCTGTTCGAGAACGACACCGTCCATTGCGAGAGCACGGTGACCGCCAAGCGCGAATCGAAGTCGCGGCCGACCATGGGCGTGGTCGAGTTCCACCACCGCGCCTACAATCAGAACGACAAGCTGGTCGCCGAGTGCACCCGCCAGTCGCTCGTCCTCAAGCGCGGGGCCTGAGCCCATGCGCTCGCTGCTGTTCGTGCCCGCCGATTCGGAGAAGAAGCTCGCCAAGGGGCTGGAAAGCGGCGCCGACGCGCTGATCCTCGACCTTGAGGATTCGGTCTCGGCCGCCAACAAGCCGCTGGCCCGCGAGACGGCGCGCGCCTTCCTCGCCGCCCATGGGCCGACGACGGACCGTCCGCTGCTCATGGTGCGGGTGAATGCGCTCGACACCGGCCTCACGGACGAGGACCTGAAGGCCGTCGTCTCCGCCCGTCCGGACGCGATCATGCTGCCGAAGAGCAGATCGGGCCGGGACGTCACCCATCTCGACGCCAAGCTGACGGCGCTCGAGGCCATCGCCGGCATCGACGAGGGCACCATCAGGATCACGGTGGTCGCCACCGAGACGGCCAAGGCCATCTTCACGCTCGGCACCTACCAGGGGTCGAGCCCCCGCCTGTCGGGCCTGACCTGGGGCGCCGAGGATCTCTCGGCCGACATCGGCGCCGAGACCAACCGCGCCGCCGACGGGCGGCATACCGAGCCGTTCCGCCTTGCCCGCGGCCTTTGCCTGATGGGGGCGGTGGCGGCCGGCGTCCAGCCGATCGACACGGTCTTCCCGGCCTTCCGCGACTCCGAGGGCCTGAGGCGCGAGTGCGAGGAGGCCCGGCGCGACGGCTTCACCGCCAAGATGGCGATCCATCCGGCGCAGGTCGCCATCATCAACGAGGTCTTCACGCCGACCGCCGAGGCGATTGCCGAGGCGCAGGCGGTGGTCGCCGCTTTCGCGGCGCAGCCGACCGCCGGCGTCGTCAATATCGGCGGCGAGATGTTCGACAGGCCGCACCTGACGCGGGCCGAGCGGCTCCTGAAGCGCGCAGGGCGCTGAGGCGGCTCACTCCGCCGCGAGGACGAGGTCGTCGCGGTGGATGACCTCGTTGCGGCCCTTGTAGCCGAGGATGGCCTCGATGGCCTTCGAGCTCTTGCCCATGATCTGGACGGCGGCCACCGCGTCATAGGCGACGAGGCCGCGGCCGATCTCGGCGCCGTCCGGACCGCGCACCACGACGCAGTCGCCGCGCTCGAAGGCGCCGTCCACCTTGGCGACGCCGGCCGGCAGCAGGCTCTTGCCACCACGCAGGGCGTCGACCGCGCCGGCATCCAGCCAGAGCACGCCGCGCGGCTCCAGCGAGCCGGCAATCCACTTCTTCCGGCTGGTCACGGGATCGGTCGGCGTGCAGCATGACCGATGCAGGGTCCCCCGCCCTCGATGCGCGCGAGCGGCGCGTCGTGCTTGCCCGAGGCGATCACCATGGTCGTGCCGGCGGTGGTGGCGATCTTGCCGGCCTCGACCTTGGAGAGATCCTGGCGAGTTCAGAGCCCGCCGCGCCGGCCATGGCCTCGATCTCCGCCGTAATCTTCTCAACAACGGGGATGTGCCGCGTCGCGCCTTCGAGCCGGGGGTCGCGGTCATAGAGCCCGTCGATATCGGAGAGCAGCACCAGGCAGTCCGCCCCCACCATCGTGGCGACGCGGGCCGCGAGCCGGTCGTTGTCGCCGTAGCGGATCTCGTCGGTCGCCACCGTGTCGTTCTCGTTGACGACGGGAACGGCGCGCACGCCGAACAGCGTCTCCATGGTGTTGCGCGCGTTGAGGTAGCGACGGCGCTCCTCGGTGTCGTTGAGGGTCACGAGGATCTGTCCGGCGACGATGCCATGGCGACCCAGCACTTCCGACCAGGCGCGGGCGAGCGCGATCTGGCCGACGGAGGCGGCCGCCTGGCTCTGCTCCAGCTCCAGCGGGCCCTTCGGCAGCTTCAGCAGGGTTCGGCCGAGCGCGATGGCCCCTGACGAGACCACCAGCACGTCCGCGCCGCGCGCGGCGTGACGGGCGATGTCGGCGCCGAGCGTCTCGAGCCAGGCCTGCTTGAGAGCCCCCTTCGTGCCATCGACCAGCAGCGAGGAGCCGACCTTCACGACGATGCGGCGGAAGGCGGAGAGCTGCGGCGATGCGGCGGGAGCGGACATGGGGAGCCAGAGACGCAAAGCCCGCCGCGGGCTGCGGCGGGCGTCGATGTCGGCGATTTAGACGATCGGGATCGCGGAATGCAACGCCGTCAGTTGGCGCTGGGGACCCGGTCGTCGATGCCGCGGATGTAGAAGTTCATGCCGAGGATCTGCTCGTCCGCGAGGACGCCATTGCCCTTGCACTCGACCGTCGTGCCGTCCTGGCGGACGACCGGGCAGCGGAAGGGGTGCAACGTCCCGGCCTTGATGGCGGCTTCCGTCGCCTCCGCCATGGCCTTCACGTCGGCTGGCATGTTCGTGTAGGCCGCCATGTGGACGAGGCCGGTGTTGAGCCCGCCCCAGGTGTCGCCGGAGGTCCACTTGCCGTCGAGCATGGCCTGCACCCGCTGGATGTAATAGGGCGCCCAGTCGTTGACGATCGATGTCAGCTGCGCCTTGGGCCCGAAGCGGATCATGTCGCTGTCCTGGCCGAAGGCGAGGATGCCGCGCTGCTCGGCGATCTGCATGGCGGCGGGCGAGTCGGTGTGCTGGGCGAGGATGTCGGCGCCCTGGTCGGCCAGCGCCTTGGCGGCGTCGGCCTCCTTGCCCGGATCGTACCAGGAGTTCACCCAGACGATCTTGATCTTCAGGTCCGGCCGCACCGACTGAGCACCCAGCATGAAGGCGTTGATGCCGGAGACGACCTCGGGGATGGCGAAGGAGCCGATATAGCCGACGGTCCCCGTCTTCGACATGCGGGCAGCGATCTGGCCGAGGATGGAAAGCCGGTCGTGAAGCGGCCGGCATAAGTGGCGAGGTTGGCCGAACGCTTGTAGCCGGTGGCGTGCTCGAAGCGGATGTTCGGATGGCGGCGCGCCACGCGCTCGGTCGGATCCATGAAGCCAAAGGACGTGGTGAAGATAAGCCGGTGGCCGGTGCGGGCGAGCTGCTCGATGACGCGCTCGGCGTCGGGGCCCTCGGCCACCTTCTCGACGAAGGTGGTCTCGATGCGGTTGCCGAACTGCCGCTCCAGCGCCTGTCGGCCGACATCGTGCTGGTAGGTCCAGCCATGGTCGCCCACCGGGCCGACATAGACGAAGCCGATCTTCAGCTTCTCCTGCGCGAGCGCATAGCCGACACCCACGGTCGCGGCCACGGCGGCCAGCGCTGCGGCGAAAAGAGTCCTTCGATTCATGGAGCAACTCCCATCCGGCCCGCGCTTTCGCGGCCCCTGGCGGGAATGGTGGCGCGCCCCGTTGCGGGGATCAAGCCTTTCGGGCGACAAGAACGGGAACGGCCGATGGATATCCCATGACCTCTCCTGCAAGTGCTCCCGAAACCGACCGCCATCGCGGCCTCAAGGAGTGGATCCGCGAGCTCTACGAGGCCGAGACCGAGCGCGCCGAACGCTTCCGCTACGCGCTCCTCGCCTTCGACGTCGTCACCATCGGCTTCGTCGTGGCGACCTCCTTCATGCAGCGCCGCCTGACCTTCGAGATCGTGGACTTCCTCATCGGCCTCGTCGCCCTCGCGGATTTCCTCGCGCGCATGTGGATCGCCCGCCGCCCCTGGCGCGAACTGTCGCATCCGCTGACCTGGGCGGACATCATTGCCATCGTGTCCTTCCTCGCCCCGATCGTCGGCGAGGGTGGTGGGTTCCTCAGGGTGCTGAGGACGCTGCGGCTGATGCGGACCTACCAGCTGGTGAAGCAGCTGCGCGGCGACAGCGCCTTCTTCCGCCGCAACCAGGAGGTCATTTTCGCCGCGACGAACCTCTGCGTCTTCATCTTCATCATGACGGGCATCGTCTACGAGACGCAGCACCGGACCAATCCGGGCATCGGCAACTATGTCGACGCCCTCTACTTCACCGTGACCTCGCTGACCACGACGGGCTACGGCGACATCACCCTGCCGGGAACGCCCGGCCGGCTGATCTCCGTCATCATCATGATCTTCGGAGTGACGCTGTTCCTGCGCCTCGCCCAGGTGCTGTTCCGTCCAGCGAAGGTGCGCCACCCCTGCCCGACCTGCGGCCTGCAGCGCCACGAACCCGACGCCGTGTGCTGCAAGGCCTGCGGCACCGTGCTCAACATTCCGAACGAGGAATGAGGCGGCGCACGCCGCCTCGTCGGGTCAGGGTTTGCGGCCCTCGTTGAAGTTGCCGCCGCCCGGCGGGCGGGTCATCTTGAACATCTGCTCGTTGCCGACGTGGAAATACTGGTCGTAGCCGCCGCGCATCACGGGATGCATGCGGCCGGTGTTGACGATGCCGTTCTCGATGAAGTCGTCGTTGATGTAGATGCCGACGACCTGGCCGATGACGAGGTGATAGCTCGTCACGCCCTCGAGCGAGGTCAGCGGCACGGTCTGGAGCCACTTGCACTCGAGCGCGGCCGGCGAGGCCTTCACCCGCGGCGGCTTGACGAATTTCGAGGGCGCCGCCTCGAGGCCGGCCAGTTCCATCTCGTTCTCGCCGCGCGGCAGCGGAGCGGAGGTGATGTTCATGGCGTCGCGCAGGTCCCACGAGACGAAGGAGCAGGTGAACTCGCCGGTCTCCTCGATGAAGGCGACCGCATCCTTCTTGCACGCGGCGTGCTGGCCATGATGACCACAAGAGTGGAGATGGCGTTGAAGAAGGAATAGGGCGAGCAGTTGATGCGCCCGTCCTTGTCGATCGACGTGATCCAGCCGATCGGCCGCGGCGAGACGATGGCCTTGAACGGGTCGTGCGGAAGGCCGTGATCGGCCGCGGTGACGTTGTAGTGCATCGGGAAATCCAGCCTTCAGAGACGTGTGACGATGGTGGCCATGTCCGGACGCTGGCGGTCGTCCGCCTTTGCGCTCGGCGTGCCGATGTGGACGAAGCCGGCGATCTTCTCCTCCGGCGCGAGGCCGAGCCGGTCGAGAAAGCGGCGGTCGTAGGCGGGCCATTCGGTGACCCAGTTGCCGCCGAAGCCGAAAGCTGTCGCGGCGTGGAGCAGGTTGAGGCAGACCGCCCCTGCCGAGAGCAACTGCTCCCACTCCGGGATCTTCACATGGGGACCTGCGCGCGAGACGACCGCCACGCAGACAGGTGCACGGGTGAAGCGGCCGCGGTCGATCTCCAGCTTCTTGTCCTCGACCGCAGGGTCGTTCGCACGCGCGAGCTCCTCCAGTGCCGTGCCGAGGCCCTCGCCGGCGGCGCGGTCGATGACGATGAAGCGCCAGGGCGCCAGCTTGCCATGATCGGGCACCCGGGCAGCAATCGTCAGCATCTCGGCAAGCGTCGCCTCGTCGGGGCCCGACCCCTCCATGAGGGCAAAGGGCGTCGACCGGCGGGTCCGGAGGTGGTCGATGAGGCGGCTGTCGCTCGTCATGGGCATCCCTGCGCAAGGCTGGCGATCAACTAGGCAACTTCGCCGCCTTCGCCAAGGGGCGGACGCGAACTTCCGCGTGACCGACTTGCCGGCGCGGCGGCTCCGCGCGAAAAAGGCCACAATCCGCACCGAGATGATGGACGCATGATCCCCGGCCTCCGACCAAGCCTTGCCCTCCTGGCGCTCGCGGCCCTCACCGGCCTGCCGGCGGGTGGTGGCACTGCCATGGCCCAGGGCTTCGAGCGCCCGCCCCTGCCGCGCATCTCCTCCTCTCCCCACTCCGACCTGCCGCCGATCGCGGTCGAGCCCCAGCGGCGGCGACGGCACATGCCGGGGGGCGCGGCGACGCCCTTCTTCACGCTGCCTGACGGCGCGACGCCATTCACGCCGCAGATGGGCACCTCGCCGACCATGATCCCGTCCCTGCCCGGCAGCCCCGGCCTGCCGCCGCAGTTCGCCGACGGGACGGAGGTCACGCTCGATGCGCGGTTCCGCACCGGCGGCCAGCACGTCCGCGAGGGGCTGCACTGGCGCATCTTCAACGATCAGCCTGAGCCGAACGGCGCGTTCGCGCTGATCGCCGAGTCGCGCAACGCCCAGTGGCTGCACCGCCTGCGGCCGGGCAACTACATCCTCCACGTCTCCTTCGGCACGGTCTCGCAGGCCCGCCGCATCCGCATCGGCACGGAGCCCTTCCGGGAAACCGTCATCCTCAATGCCGGGGCTGTTCGCCTCGTCGGCAAGGTCGGCGACAGCGCGATCCACAATGTCCAGCTGTCCTTCGATATCTTCGCGGGCGGCCTGTTCGACGGCGGCGAGCCGCGCCTCGTGCGCCGCCAGGCCCCTGCCGGCGACCTCATCGCCCTCGCCGAGGGCACCTATCACGTGGTCTCGACCTATGGGGACGCCAACGCCACCATCCGCGCCGACATCCGCATCCGCGCCGGCCAGGTGACCGATGCGACGATCCACCACCGCGCCGCCAATGTCAGCCTGAAGCTTGTGCAGCAGCGCGAGGGCGGCGAGCCGATCGGCAATGCCGCCTGGACGGTGCTCACACCCGGCGGCGACGTCATCAAGGAATCGATCGGCGCCTTCCCCTCCATGGTGCTGCAGGAAGGCGAGTATCTCGCCATCGCCCGGCACGAGGGCCGCGTCTTCAACCGCCGCTTCACCATCGAGGCCGGCAAGGACATGAACATCGAGGTCGTGGCGCGGTAGTTCACCGGATGCCCGTGCAACGGCGCCGCGCAGATGCGCGACGCCGATCGGGTCGCAATCAGGCGGCCGCCTGCGCCCGCCTGACGTCCGGCGGGGTCGCCTCGTCCTTCAGCTGCGCCACCAGCGCCTCGAGCCCGAGGGTCTCCTGCGCCTGGCTGCCGAAGCGGCGGACCGAGACGGTGCGCTCGGCGGCCTCCTTCTTGCCGACGGCGAGGATGACCGGGATCTTCTGCAGCGAGTGCTCGCGCACCTTGTAGGAGATCTTCTCGTTCCTGAGGTCGGCATCGACCCTGAGGCCGGCCTTCCGGCAGGCGGTGAGGACCTCCATGGCATAATCGTCGGCTTCCGAGGTGATCGGGCAGACGACGACCTGCTTCGGCGCGAACCAGAAGGGGAAGGCGCCGGCATAGTTCTCGATCAGGATGCCGATGAAGCGTTCCATCGAGCCACAGATGGCGCGGTGGACCATGACCGGCGGGGTCTTCTCGCCGTCGGCGCCGATGTAGAAGGCGCCGAAGCGCTCCGGCAGGTTGAAATCGACCTGCGTGGTGCCGCACTGCCAGTCGCGGCCGATGGCGTCGCGCAGCACATATTCGAACTTCGGTCCGTAGAAGGCGCCCTCGCCCGGATTGATCGCGGTCTTGATGCGGCCGCCGGATTCGGCGGCGATCCGCTCCAGCACCTGGCCCATGCACGCTCTCGGCGCGATCCCACAGCGCGTCGGTGCCGACGCGCTTTTCCGGCCGGGTCGAGAGCTTGATCGACGATCTCCGTCGAAGCCGAAATCGTCATAGATGGTCGAGGATCAGGTCGTTGATCTTCAGGCACTCGGCCTCCAGCTGCTCCGTCGGTGCAGAAGACGTGGGCGTCGTCCTGGGTGAAGCCGCGCACGCGCATCAGCCCGTGCAGCGCGCCGGACGGCTCGTAGCGATGCACCGAGACCAAACTCGGCAAGCTTCATCGGCAGGTCGCGGTAGCTACTTCAAGCCGTGCTTGAAGATCTGCACGTGGCCGGGGCAGTTCATCGGCTTGATGCGCGAACCAGCGCTTGTCCTCGGCATCGTCGCCGGCGGACTGGGCCGCGAACATGTTCTCGCGGTAGTCCAGCCCCAGTGGCCCGAGGTCTCCCACAGGCGACTTGTCGAGCAGCTGTCAGGCGCGTTCACTTCGATCGTAGCCGTGCTCGGCCAGACGCCGGCGCATATAGGCCGATCAGCGTCTGGAACATCGTCCAGCCCTTGCGCGATGCCAGAACACCGACGCCCGGCGCCTCCTCCTGGAAATGGAACAGGTCCATCTCGCGGCCGAGGCTGGCGGTGGTCGCGCTTCTCCGCCTCCTCCAGCATGCGTGAGATAGGCCTTCGAGCTCCTCCTCGGTGCGCGAAGGCGGTGCCGTAGATGCGGGTCAGCATCGGATTGTTGGAATCGCCGCGCCAGTAGGCGCCGGCCACCTTCATCAGCTTGAAGGCATTGCCGATCTGGCCGGTGCGAGGCCATGTGCGGGCCGCGGCAGAGGTCGAACCAGCCGCCCTGGTCGTAGAGCTTGATGTCCTGCCCGGCGGGGATGGCCTCGACCAGCTCGACCTTGAAGGCCTCGCCCTTGTCGCTGGAAGATCTGCATCGCCTCATCGCGCGACACAACTCGCTTGGTGAAGGGCCTGTTAGCGGCGATGATCTTGCGCATCTCCTGCTTCGATCGCCGCGCAGGTCCTCGGGCGTGAACGGCTCGTTGCGCGAAGAAGTCGTAGTAGAAGCCGTTCTCGATGACCGGGCCGATGGTCACCTGGGTGCCCGGCCAGAGCTTCTGGACGGCTTCGGCCATGACATGCGCGGCGTCATGGCGGATCAGCTCCAGGGCCTCGGGGCTCTCGCGGGTGATGAATTCGATCTTCGCGTCGCCGGGAATGGGATCGGAGAGGTCCACGACAACGCCGTCGAGCTTGGCGGCGATGGACTTCTTGGCGAGGGACGGCGCGATGGCCTTGGCGACGTCGAGGCTGGAGACGCCGGCGTCATAGGACCGCTGGGCGCCATCGGGGAAGGTCAGGACAGGCATCTTGGTGTCTCCACTCACTCCTGCCGACAAAGCAGGTAAGGGGTTGGGTCATGGGAAGCGAGGCATCCCCCGACGGAGTTGCGGCTGACAGGGCGGCATCCGGCGCGGGATGGTGCGGAAATAGCCGAGCCGCGGGGCAAGGGCAATGCGTTCGCTGCTTGCCGGGGGCAGCGAGGCCGGTAGCCTCGCCACATGCGCGCCCTCCGCCGACTCATGCCTTTGCTGTTCGCCCTCGTCGGGGGGGCGCTTCCGGCTGTCAGCGAGGAATCCAGCGCCCCGGCGACGCCTGTTGTCGCCATGACCTTCACGCTGGTACGGGGCGAGGCGGACGCCTGTGGACCCGGCTGTTCGCGCTGGATTGCGGCGGAGGGTGCGATCCTCGCTGCGACGCCGACGGCGTTTCTCGAGGTGTCGCAGGCCCTTGGCGGCGAGAAGCCGCCGCTGTTCATCCATTCCGATGGCGGGACGGTCGAGGCCGCCATGGCGCTCGGCCGCCTCGTCCGCCGCGCCGGGCTGGCCACCATCGTCGCGCGCACCGACCGGTCCGGCGCCCTGCCCCACCCCGCCGTCGACGGCTCGTGCCACGGGGCCTGCCTCTACCTGCTGTTGGCTGGAACCGAGCGGGCCGCAGCCCCGGTGCCGTCCTTTCCATCCAGCCGCTGGCCTTTCCCGGACCAGCCTCCGATCCCTTTCCCGAGGCCATGCAGACGCGCCTGACGACGGCTGCCCTCGTGCGGGTGCGTGCCTATCTCGACGAGATGGGCATCGATCCGGGTCTTGCCGGCTATCTCGACGGGACGCGCTATGAGGGTTTCTTCCCAACGCGCGGCTTTCTCGACGGCCACGCCATCCTGACACGCGACCCCTGACGCGCGGCGCAGGCGGCCGCGAATCTGCACGACTGCCCTGTCGGCGGACGCGCTTGTCGGGAGGTGGGATACTGGTGATCCTGCCATCTGGGCGTCCCGGATGGGATGGCTATCGGCAGATGGGGCGTGTGATGGGATTGTCAGATCGTATCGGGCGCGCCGGTCGCGCCGTTGCCGGAATGCTGATGCTGGCGGGCGTCGCTCTCGCGCCCCAGACAGCCCGCGCGGAAACCGTGCTGCGCGCGGCGATGCATTCGGACCTGCGCATCCTCGATCCGATCTGGACCACGGCGCTGATCGTGCACCCACCACGGCTACATGGTCTACGACACGCTGTTCGCCATGGACGACAAGCTGCGAGGTCAAGCCGCAGATGGTCGACAAGCTGGACGCGTCAGCGACGACAAGCTCACCTGGACCTTCACCCTGCGCGACGGCCTGGAATTCCACGACGGCAAGCCGGTGACGGCCGAGGACTGCGTCGCCTCGATCAAGCGCTGGGCCGCCCGCGATTCGATGGGCCAGAAGCTGATGGACGTCACGGCCGAGCTCGAGGCGACCGACGCCAAGACCTTCAAGCTGATGCTCAAGGAGCCCTACGGCCTGGTGCTCGAGTCGCTCGGCAAGCCGGCTCCAACGTGCCGTTCATCATGCCCAAGCGCATCGCCGAGCACCGATCCGAACACCCAGATCACCGAGGCGATCGGCTCGGGCCCGTTCATCTTCATGAAGGACGAGTGGAAGCCCGGCGAGAAGCACCGTCTACGTCAAGCAACCCGACGTACAAGCCGCGCGCCGAGCCGCCGTCCGGCGCTGGCCGGCGGCAAGGTCGCCAAGGTCGACCGTGTCGAATGGATCTGCGATTCCCGACCCGCAGACGCAGGTCAACGCCCTGCTCAGCGGGCGAGATCGACCTGATCGAGGCACCGTGCCGCACGACCTGCTGCCGCTGCTGCGAAGCGACAAGAACGTCAAGCGTGCTGGAGATCCTCGAACACCATGGGGCGCGCAGTACGTCGTTCCGCTTCAACGCTGCTGCACCAAGCCGTTCGACAATCCGCGAAGGTCCGCCAGGCCGTGCTGTCGCGCTGCGCCAGGAGGACTTCCTCGACGCGCGACGATCGGCGATCCCGACTACTACAAGATCTGCAAGTCGATGTTCCTCTGCGGCACGCCGCTGGCCATCGACCAGGGCTTCGACGGACAAGCTCGAGGGCGAACATCGCCAAGGCCAAGGAGCTCCTGGCAGGAGGCGGGCTATGACGGCACGCCGGTGGTGCTGATGCACTCGACCGACATCGGCGTGCTGACCAACCTGGCGCCCGTCGCCAAGGCCCTGCTCGAGAACGGGTCGGCCTGAAGGTCGACCTGCAGGCCGATGGACTGGCAGACCCTGGTCGCGCCGGCGCGCCCGGCAAGGATGCCGCCGACGAAGGGCGGCTGGAGTGCCTTCCTCACGTCGTGGGGCTCGCGTCGACGTGCTCGATCCCGCGTCGGCCAGCCTTCGTCAACGCGCGCGTGCGAGCAAGGCGCCGTTCGGCTGGCCGCTGCGACGCCGAGATCGAGACAGCTGCGCGACGCCTATGCCCGCGAGACCGACGCCGCCAAGCAGCAGCGCCATCGCGGAAGCCGTTCAGCGGCGCGTGGCGGAGTATCCGACGCATACGCCTAGCTCGGCCAGTGGTACGCGCCGACGGCCGCATGCGCACGAACGTCGTCGGCCTGCTCGACGGCCGGCGACGTCGCGCTGTGGAACGTCGAGAAGCGCTAGGCCTGGCGCATGACCTGGTCGATCGTCGCCCATGATCCGGTGAGCGGCGCCTTCGGCGTCGCTGTCGCTACCTGCGCCTTCGCGGTGGGGGCGAGTTGCCCCTTCGTGCGATCGGGTGTCGGGGCGGTCTCGACCCAGTCGATGACCAACCGCTATCTCGGGCCCGCTATCCTCGACGCCCTCGCCGCCGGCCTTCCGCCCGCCGAGGCGATCGAAAGGGCGCTCACGCCCGACGGGGGACGGCACCTGCGCCAGGTCCACGCGGTGGATGCCCGGGGCCGCACCGCCGTCTGGACAGGGCGGCACTGTGTCGAATGGTGCGGCGAGGCCACCGGGCCGCATGTGTCGGTCGCGGGCAACATGCTGGCGGGCGCCGAGGTCGTTGCCGCGACCTTGCGGACGTATCAGGCGGGCGGCGAGGCCGATCTCGCGGCGCGGATGATGACGGCGATGGTAGCGGGTGAGGCCGCGGGCGGTGACCGGCGCGGCCGACAGTCGGCCGCCATGCTGGTGACCACGACCGAGGATTTTCCCGACCTCAACCTCAGGGTCGACGACCATGCCGATCCGCTCGCCGAATTGAACCGTCTGCTGGGCATCTGGCAGAAGACCTGGCCGCCACGGCGCGACTGGGCGCCGTCGAAGGCCAATCCCTCGGGCGCCGCCGACATGGATGCCATCGAGGCGGGCTGGAAGGCGCAGGGGCTCGACCTGCGGTTTCGCCGCTGACCGGCGATCAGGGCCCGCCGGGCGTCTCCACCGCCTCGCAGACCGGCCCACCGCGCCGCCAGCGCCAGTTGCCGAAGCGCCAGGGCAGGAACCAGCGGGCGCCTGTGGGGCGCTCCAGCGGCGGGTTGTCGATGCCGGAGGTGCCATAGGGGTGGCAGCGGCAGAGCCGCGCGAGGCCCATCCAGCCGCCGGCCCAGAGCCCATGGCGCATCACCGCCTCGTCCATATAGGCCGAGCAGGTGGGCATGTGGCGGCACCAGCGGCCGACGAGCATCGAAATGGTGAGCTGATAGGTGCGCAGAAGCGCGTGACCGGCCAGTCGCGGCCAGCGACGGGGCCTCCAGTCGTCGAACAGGCTGTCGAGATCGCTCCCCGCGCTCATTGCGCCGGCGCGGCCGCCCTCGCCCCGGCAGACCGAGCCGCCTCGGCCTTGCCGATGGCCTCGACCACCGCATCGAAGGTCAGAAGTGTCGAGGCGTGGCGCGCCTTGAAGTCGCGCACCGGCTCCAGCACGGCGATGTCGGCCCAGCGACCGCCCGGCGGCGGACCGTTCTCCTTCAGCATCCGGCGGACGTCGTCGCGCAGCGCGCGCAGTTCCTCGGCCGTCGAGCCGACCACGTGGCTTGCCATGATCGCCGAGGAGGCCTGGCCGAGAGCGCAGGCCTTCACGTCATGGGCGAAGTCGGTGACCACGTCGCCGTCCATGGCGATGTCGACAGTCACGGTGGACCCGCAGAGACGCGAATGGGCGGTGGCGCTGGCGTCCGCAGACGCGAGTCGGCCGAGGCGCGGAATGTTCGCCGCCAGTTCCAGAATGCGCTTGTTGTAGACATCGTCGAGCAAGGATCGCGCTCCATCGGGCGATCATGAACATTCATTCATGAAGCGTTCAGGCCAGACCATCATATATGCGTCTCAGGAAGGCGTTAAAGCCCGGCGGAAGATCGGGCTTGGGGGGAGCGACGACGGACTGTGGCAACTTGTCGCATGTAGGCCATGTGCGCTTCTGCCGATCCGGAACGTTCTCAACAGGCGTAGCAGGAAACGTTCCCACACGGAGTATGAGTGCCATGGATGCCGTTGTGACGCCCCTTCCCCTCCAGAAGGGCGCGGAGGCTCCCCGCCGCCGCCGTCCCAGCCGAGAAGAAGCCGAAGCCGCCGTCCGCACCCTGATCGAGTGGGTCGGCGACAATCCCGACCGGGAAGGCCTCGTCGACACGCCGCGCCGCATGGTGAAGGCGTGGGAGGACCTGTTCCGCGGCTATGGCCTCTCGGCGGCCAAGGAACTCGGCACGGTCTTCGAGGAGGTCGGCGGCTACGGCGACGTCGTCCTCGTGCGCGACATCCCCTTCTTCTCGCATTGCGAGCACCACATCGTGCCGATCAGCGGGCGGGCACATATCGCCTACTACCCGCGCGAGGGCGTGGTGGGCCTCTCCAAGCTCGCCAAGGTCGTCGATATCTATGCCCGTCGCCTGCAGACGCAGGAAAACATGACGGCCGAGATCGTCGGCGCCATCGAGGAGGGCCTGAAGCCGCGCGGCCTCGCCGTCCTCGTGGAAGCCGAGCACATGTGCATGTCCATGCGCGGCGTGCAGAAGCAGGGCGTCTCGACCATCACCACCGGCTTCACCGGCCTGTTCAAGGACGATCCGTCCGAGCAGGCCCGCTTCATGCAGATGATCCGCGGTTTCCGCTGACCATCGTCGCACGGACCTGAACGACAACGCCCGCCGCACAGGCGGGCGTTGTGCGTTGGGGATCAGAGATCGACGCTCGCGCCGGACTTCGGCACCGCCACCTTCGTCTTCGAGCCCGCCATGCCCGCCACGAACTTGTCGGCGGTCTGGTCGAGCAGGCCGAAGGTCGCGTAGTGGCACGGGATCACCGTGTCGAAGGTGAAGAACTTGCGGCAGGCGAAGGCAGCGGCATCGCCGCCCATGGTGAAGCGGTCGCCGATTGGAACGAGCGCGTGGGTCGGCTTGTGATACTCGGCGATGAGGCCCATGTCCGGCATCATGTCGGTGTCGCCCATGGCGTAGAGCACCACCCCGCCCTTCTGCTTGATGATGAGGCCGTTCGGGTTGCCGAGCGCATGGCTGACGCCGTCGTGGAAATCGGCCGAGGAATGCAGGGCGTTCGTCAGCGTCACCGTGAAGTCGCCCTGGTCAGTGGTCCCTCCGGTGTTCATCGGGTCGAAGGCCTTGAGGCCCTTGTGCGCGAGGTACATGCACAGGTCGTAGTTGGTGACGACCTTGGCGCCGGTCTCGGCGGCGATCGACAGCGCGTCGCCCACATGGTCGGAATGGCCGTGGGTGAGCAGCACGTGGGTGGTGCCGGCGATGGCCTCGGCGCGATTGCCGGTGAACGACGGGTTGCCGGTCAGAAACGGATCGATCAGCACGACCGACGCGCCGAAATCGAGACGGAAGGCCGAATGGCCGAGCCAGGTGAGCTTCATGGGGTTCCTCCTGAAGGGACCGGATGGGAGTGGCGGTCGAAGCGGAGTATAGGCTGCCGCGTGACGCCCTCAATGCAGCGACAAGGATTCGGGACAGGATGGCCATCGTCGAACCCGGCGCGCTGCGCGACACGGTTGCCTCCGGCCGCCGGCTGCTGGGGCTCGACCTCGGCACCAAGACCATCGGCCTCGCGCTCTCCGACGTCATGTGGACCATCGCCACGCCGCTCGAGACCATCAGGCGGGTGAAATTCACGCCCGACGTCGAGCAGTTGCTGGCGCTGGCGGGCAAGCACGATGCCGGCGCCCTCGTCATCGGCCTGCCGAAGAACATGGACGGCACGGAGGGCCCGCGCGCCCAGTCGACGCGCGCCTTCGTCCGCAATCTCGTGCCGAAGACCGACCTGCCCATCGTCTTCTGGGACGAGCGCATGTCCACCGCTGCCGTCACCCGCACCCTGCTGGAGGCCGACGCCTCGCGCGCCCGCCGTGCCGAGCTCGTCGACAAGATGGCCGCCGCCTACATCCTGCAGGGTTTTCTCGACCGGCTGGGCTACGGGGAGTTCAGCGAGCGCTAAAATCCAGCGTCCAGTTCTGCCCAACGAGATCCACTCCGAAGGAATGGTGCTTCTCCTCCGCCGCCAGCACGAAGCCCTCGGCGACATAGATGCGCCGGGCCGCGGCGAGAATGTCGTTCGTCCACAGAGTCATTCCCGTGTAGCCGGCGTCCCTCGCGAAGGCGATGCAGTCCCTGACCAGCCGGCGGCCGAGGCCGGTGCCGCGCATGGAGGCGTCGACATAGAGCATGCGCAGCTTGGCAATGCCCCCGCCGCCGTCGACGCAGAAGACCGAGCCCCACCTCGCCGGCCCGCTCGGCGATGAAGGCGCGCATGCGGGCCGGATCGTTGTCCTTCAGGAAGGCCGCGCCGATCTCGGCGACCAGCGCCTCGAACTCGTCGTTCCAGCCATATTCCCGCGTATAGACCCGTGCCTGCCCGGCGACGATGGCTCCGATGTCGCCGGGACGGTGGCGACGGATGACGACCTCCTCCGCCTCCCCCTGCATCAGGCCGGAGAGAGTCGCCATGGCGCCGACCATGCGGTCGCGGTCGCCGGGTCCGAGGCGGGCGAGCATCGCAGCCACCTCCTCGCGGGACGCACGGTCATAGGGCGCGAAGGCGGCACGGCCGGCCTCGGTCAGGGCCAGCACCTGCCGACGGCCATCCTCGGATGACGGCGAGCGCGCGAGGAAGCCGTCGGCCTCGAAACGCTTCAGGATTCGCGAGAGATAACCGGCGTCGAGCCCCAGTTCCTCGCCGAGATCCCGCGCGGTCAGGCCGTCGCGGGCGAAAAGCTCGTAGAAGACCCGCGCCTCGGTCAGCGACCAGGGGCCGCCGAGATAGCGGCCGAGCAGGCCGATGGCGCGCGTGTAGAAGCGGTTGAAGCCGCGCACCGCGGCGATCTGGCCATCGAGGTCGTCCGACATCACATGAAGCCCTCCGGATGACCGGAGGCTTCACGATTTAGTTGACGGAGTCAACTATCAGCGCAGTTCCAGCGGCCGCGGCAGCATCTCGGTGATCTGCACGCCGATGCGGTTGCCGTTGATGACCACCTGCCCGCGCGCGATGGGCATGTCGTTGGCGAGGATTTGCACCTCGTCATCCTCCGTGGCATCGAGTTCGATGATGGCGCCGCGGGCCATGCGCAGCATCTGGTGGATCGGCATGACTGTCGTGCCGAGGACCACGGAGATGTCGAGAGAGACGGTTTCGAGCTGGGCCATGTCGCCTTATGCCGGATGCACTTCACGGGGTTCGGGCACAGCCTGACGAAACATGGTGAACGAGTGGTAAACGACCGTTCCAATCTGGTGCTGCAACTCGCTGCCCCCGCCGACGCACCGCCCGTCGAATGGGTCATCAGCGAAGCGCCCGTGCCCTACGAGGCGGCACTGGCGGCCATGGAGGCCCATGTCGCGGGGATTTCCGCGGGCACGGCACGGGAGCGGGTCTGGCTGCTCGAGCATCCGCCGCTCTACACCTCCGGCACCTCGGCGAAGGCCGACGGCGTGGTGGACGCGCGATTCCCGGTCTTCGAGGCGGGGCGCGGCGGCCAGATGACCTATCACGGTCCCGGCCAGCGGGTTGCCTATGTCATGCTCGACCTCAACCGCCGCCGGCGGGACCTGCGCGTCTTCGTGGCGGCGCTGGAGGACTGGATCATCGGCACCCTCGCCGCCTTCAACATCCGCGGCGAGCGGCGCGAGGACCGCGTCGGCGTCTGGGTGAAGCGGCCGGACAAGGGCGAGGGCCACGAGGACAAGATCGCCGCCATCGGCATCCGGGTGAAGCGCTGGGTGACGCTGCACGGCATCTCCCTCAACGTCGAGCCGGACCTGTCCCATTTCGACGGCATCGTGCCCTGCGGCATCGTCGATCCGCGTTACGGCGTCACCAGCCTTGTCGATCTCGGTTTGCCGGTGACCATGCCCGAGGTTGATGCCATCCTGCGGACCGCCTTCGAGGATCGTTTCGGACCGACGGAGGCGGCACGCGACGAGGCCTCCGCCGCCTGAACCGGAGACGCCGCCATGCCCGCTTCGAACGTCCAGACCTTCCGCGCCATGGCCTACAACAACGCCTGGGCCAACCATCGGCTGCTTACCGCCTGCGCGACGCTGACGCCCGAGGAGTTCGCAGCGAGGCGCACGAGCTTCTTCCCGAGCCTTGCGGCGACGCTCAACCACATCCTCGTCATCGACTGGTTCTATGTGGACGCGCTGGAGGGCGGCGACCTCGGGCCGAAGGCCTGGGCGAACGAGATTCCTCATCCCCTGCTGGCCGACCTGAAGCGCGAGCAGGCCGCCGTCGATCGCCGGCTCATCGCGATCTGCGAGGCCTTGACGGACGAGGCGCTGGACGGCGAGGTCCGGGTCAACCGTATCACGCGCTGGCAGGTGGAGCGGCGCGACCGGCTGCTCATGCACCTCTTCCAGCACCAGGTGCACCATCGCGGCCAGGCGCACGCCATGCTGGCCGGGACCAAAGTGAAGCCGCCGCAACTCGACGAGTTCTTCTCCATCGGCGAGGCGCCGCTCCGGGCGGATGAGTTTGCGGCGCTCGGGTTCAGCGAAGAGGCGATCTGGGGGCCGCAGGGCGTCCGCTAGACCGTCGGCCTGATCTCGAATCCGTCCACCTGCTCCCGTTCGGGATGGCTGAAGGTGATCGACTTCTCGTCGATGGCATCGACCTTGGCACCGAGCGGGCCGTTCATGGCGTCGCGCAGCAGCTGCGCATAGGCCTCGTCGCCCGCGAAGACCAGGGCCTCGACGGTCTCGTCGCTGCGGTTCCGGATCCAGCCGGAAACCCCGAGCTCCAGCGCCCGCCGGCGGAACCACTGGCGATAGCCGACACCCTGGACGCGGCCGCGGATGGTCAGGTGGATCGCCATGTCATGACCTCGCATTTCCTTCACGCGAACCGGTGCCCACTTCGCCTGGAAATGCTGCGGCTACCACGGCAGCACGCCCTCCCGCGCCTTCAGTGCCGTCTCGGCGTGGGTGATGAAGTCGCGCGTCACCGGCACCGCGTCGCGCTTCTCGGATAGGAGGAGCTGGTAGACCATGTTGGAACCGTCGCGGAAGCCGAGCTCGACGGCGGCGAGGTAGAACTCCCACATGCGGGCGAAGCGCTCGCCCTGCATGGCGACGACCTGATCCCGCACCGCCTCGAAATTCTCCCGCCAGGCCTTGATGGTCCAGTAGTAGTGCAGGCGCAGCACCTCGCAGTCGTCCACCCACAACCCGCAGCGCTCGGTGGAGGCGAAGACCTCGGAGAGCGCCGGCACATAGCCGCCGGGGAAGATGTATTTGCGGATGAAGGGCGCCGTGGTGCCGGGCGGCGACATGCGGCCGATGGCGTGGATCATGGCGTAGCCGTTCTGGCCGCAGAGCCGCTTCACGGTGGAGAAGTAGTCGTCGAAGTGATTGACGCCGACATGCTCCATCATGCCGACCGAGACGACGCGGTCGAAGGTGCCGGTGAGTTCGCGATAGTCCTTCTCGAAGAAGGTGACGCGGTCGGCGACGCCCGCCTGCGCGACACGGTCCTTCGACGCCGCCAGCTGGTCCGGCGAGACGTTGATGGCCGTCACCTTCGCCCCGCAGACGGCGGCGAGATAGGTGGCAAGCCCTCCCCAGCCGGAGCCGATCTCGGCGACCGTCATGCCCGGCTCGATGCGGAGCTTGGCCGCGATGTGCCGCTTCTTGGCGATCTGCGCATCCTTCAGCGCCATGTCGGGGCGCTCGAAGTAGGCGCAGGAATAGCTCATGGTCTCGTCGAGCCAGAGCTCGTAGAAGGCGCGCGGGTGGTCATAGTGGCTCGACACATTGGCCGCCGCCTGCCCCACCTTGTTCGACTGGTGGCGACGCTTCAGGGCCCGCCAGACCTTGCGCAGCGCCTGCTGGACGGGATGGGAGCCGAGGCCGGCGCGGTTCACCGAGAACAGGGTGAGAAGATCGAGCACCCTGCCACCGTTCTCGATGGTCAGGCGGCCATCCATATAGGCTTCCGCCGAGGCGAGTTCCGGATTGAAGAAGAGCTCGCGCTGGACCTTCGCATCATGCAGCTTGACGGTGACGTCCGGCCCGTCGCCGCCGGATCCGAAACTCTCCGTCCCGCCGTCGTGGTGGATCACCGTCAGCCGCCCCTTGCGGACGAAACGCGAGAGAAGATGGGCCAGCAAGCTCATGGGGGTCAGCTCCGGAAACCATGCCGTGCAAAACGGCCGAAGCCTGCCGTATAGCGGGCGGGAAGGTTCCAGGCGAGGGCGGACCCGACGACAGCCTCGTGGTAGTAGCGTCGGCGCGGCCTCAGGCCCTCGCGGACATCACCGCCGTGATAGACGAGGCAGGATACCGTCCCCGTCACCATGCGGACGGGCACGACGCGCTTCACGTACCAGCCCTCGTCGACACCTTCGTAGCGGTCGAGCACCGCGACATCGCGCGCCGCAATGCGCCAGACGACGCCCCAGACATGCGCCCCGCGCCGGTCGCGCACGGCGGCATAGCCGTCGGAGGTGAAGAAGATGCGGTGATCGTCCAGCCGACCGATTCCGACCGGCTGCGCTTTCGGCGCCCGCCGCGCCATCTGCGGGACGTGCATGTTGGAGCCATAGGCGAAATAGAGCATGACACCAGTCTAGCGCGATGAAGGTCTCGTCGACGAGCGCCCCGCGCGCGACTGGCTTTCCCCAGCTCCTCTCCCGCCGCGCGCCGCGCCGTGCTTTGGTGCGAGTCCAAGAAAAGTCCGAGGACACGCATCATGGCGAAAAGCCCGACCACCCGATCGAAGGCGCCGCGCGGCATGCGCAAGGGGCTCACCGCCTATGGCGATCCCGGCTTCTCGCTGTTCCTGCGCAAGGCCTTCATCAAGGCGGCCGGCTTTTCCGACGACGCGCTCGACCGGCCGATCATCGGCATCACCGACACCTATTCCGATTACAATCCCTGCCACGGCAATGTCCGCCAGCTGGTCGAGGCGGTGAAGCGCGGCGTCATGCTGTCGGGCGGCCTGCCCTTCGCCTTCCCGACCGTCTCCATCCACGAGAGCTTCTCCAACCCGACCTCGATGTTCCTCAGGAACCTCATGGCCATCGACACCGAGGAGATGGTCCGGGCGCAGCCGATGGACGCGGTCGTGCTGATCGGCGGCTGCGACAAGACCGTGCCGGCCCAGCTGATGGGCGCCGCCTCGGCCGACGTGCCGGCGATCCAGCTCATCACCGGCCCCATGCTGGTCGGCCACTACAAGGGCGAGGTGCTCGGCGCCTGCACCGACTGCCGCCGGCTCTGGGCCATGCACCGCGCCGGCAAGATCGACGAGGCCGAGATCGAGGCGGTATCGCAGCGTCTGGCGCCGACGGTCGGCACCTGCATGGTCATGGGCACGGCATCGACCATGGCCTGCTACCGAGGCGCTCGGCATGGCCGCTCTGCGCGCCGGCACCGTTCCGCGCCACCCACGCCGACCGCATCCGTGCGGCGGAGGCCTCGGGGCGCGAGGCCGTGAAGATGGCCGCTGCCGGCCGCAAGCCGCGCGACGTCATCACGCAGGCCTCGCTGCGCAACGCCATGGTGGTGCTGCAGGCCATCGGCGGCTCGACCAATGCGGTCGTCCACCTCGCCGCCATCGCCGGCCGGCTCGGGCTCGCCTGGGACCTCGAGGAGCTCGACCGCCTCGGCCGCGAGGTGCCCGTCCTCCTCGACCTCAAGCCCGCCGGGGCGAACTACATGGAGCATTTCCACTGGTCCGGCGGCGTGCCGCGCCTGCTGCAGGAACTGAAGGACCACCTCGACCTCGACGCGCCGACCGTCACCGGCGAGCGCCTCGGCGACTGGGTGGGCCGCGCCGAACAGGTGCCGGGCCAGACGATCATCCGCTCCCTCGGCCAGCCGCTGAAGAAGACCGGCGCCCACG
Organism: Phreatobacter sp.; assembly: GCA_965284145.1. Taxonomy (GTDB): domain Bacteria; phylum Pseudomonadota; class Alphaproteobacteria; order Rhizobiales; family Phreatobacteraceae; genus Phreatobacter. The sequence goes on along the minus strand of CBDIRH010000002.1, from coordinate 463,652 downwards.
CCGTGCTGCGCGGCTCGCTGGCGCCCGGCGGCGCGGTGATCAAGGCGGCGGCGGCGACGCCGAAGCTGATGGTCCATACCGGCCGCGCCGTCGTCTTCGAGGACGTCGAGGACATGACCAACCGCATCGACGACCCCGACCTCGACGTCACAGCCGACGACATCCTCGTCATGCGCAATGCCGGGCCGAAGGGCCATCCCGGCATGCCCGAGGCGGGTCTGCTCCCCATCCCGAAGAAGCTGGCGCAACAGGGCGTCACCGACATGATCCGCATCTCGGATGCGCGCATGTCCGGCACCGCCTACGGCACCATCGTGCTGCACGTGACGCCGGAGGCGGCCGAGGGCTCGCCGCTGGCGCTGGTGCGCTCCGGCGACCGCATCAGCCTCGACGTGCCCAACCGACGGGTTGACCTGCTGGTGAGCGAGGAGGAGCTGGCGCTCCGCCGCAAGGCGTGGCGGAAGCCGAAGCACATGCGGCAGCGCCAGCGCGGCTACAAGAAACTCTACCTCGACCACGTGACACAGGCGGACAAGGGCTGCGACTTCGACTTCCTGGAGAAGTGAGGCGTCGCATCACGCTCCAGTCATGCGCCCGGCGTGGTTGCGCGCCGGGTCGCGACATGATGCAAGACGCCTCCCCTCCGCCGGTCGTCCCATGTTCCCCATCATCGCCAGCCTCACCCCGGTCTTCCTCATCATCGTGCTCGGCGCCTGGCTGAAGGCCATGCCGCTGATGGACGATGCGGGATGGCGGGGTCTCGAGCGCGCCACCTACTACGTCTTCTTCCCGGCGATGATCATGATGACCATGGCCAAGGCGGACCTGCGCAGCGTGCCGGTCTTCGCCATGGGCTTCGCGCTGATCGCCGGCATCCTCTGCATGACGGTCATCCTGATGGCGCTGAGGCCGCTGCTCGCCCGCTCGCTCGGCATGGACGGCCCGGCCTTCACCTCGGTGTTCCAGGGCGCGACGCGGTGGAACTCCTTCGTCGCCATCGCCACCGCCGGCGCGCTCTACGGCCAGCTCGGCCTGACCCTGACCGCCATCTCGGTGGCGGCGATGATCCCGCTGCTGAACGTCCTCGCGGTGGTCATGCTGCAGCGCTACGGGCAGGACAAGCCGATCGTCCTCGGCCCCACGCTGAAGGCGCTGGTGACCAACCCCTTCATCTGGTCGTCGGTGCTGGGGATCGTCATCAACACCATCGGCATCCCGCTGCCGGTCATCGCCATGCGCTTCGGCGACATCCTCGGCGCGGCGGCGCTCGGCACCGGCCTCCTGCTGGTCGGGGCCGGCCTCGACGTCAGGGCGGCGCTGAAGCCGCGCGCCATCACCTGGATCACCACGGGCCTGAAGCTGGCGCTGATGCCGGCCATGGCCGGCGGCATCGCCATGGCGCTCGGCGTCGCCGGCGTGCCGCTGAAGGTCGCCATCCTCTCGGCCGCCATGCCGACCGCCTCCGGCTCCTACATCCTCGCCCGGCAGATGGGCGGCGATGCGCCGCTGATGGCGGAGATCCTGACCGTGCAGACACTGATCGCGGTGGTCACCATCCCGCTGGTGCTGGCTCTCGCCGGCTGACATGAAAACGGCCCCCGCGAGGGGGGCCGTCGTCATGCCTTTCAGGCGTTCCGCTTACTGATAGTAGCGGAAGGTGTGGGGGTAGCGGTCGTCGACCGCAGGGCCGCGACGGTAGCGGACGACCGGCGGGCGCTCGTACACATAGGCCGGCGCGTCATAGTAGCCGTAGCGCGGGCCGTAGTAGCGCGGGCCGTAGTAGTCCTCGTAGGCTTGGCGGCGCTGGTCGGCGGCAATCGCCGCGGCGCCGAGACCGATGATGCCGAGGGCGATGCCGGCGCCGATGGCGGCGCCACGGTCGCCCCGGTAGTGGCGGCGATACTGGGCTTCGGCCGGAGCAGCGGCGGCTGCGACACCGGCGGCGACGACAACGGCGGCGACGGTGGCCTTGAACTTGCGGGAAAGCATGATGATGCCCCTTTCCGTTTGCCTGGGAGCCCGTGGCGCGACGCGCCTCGACTTCAAGCGTCCCCTTTCAAACGTGATCGGACCCTAGAGGTTCCGCGCTGAACCCGTTCTGAATGAACGGTGACGCAACCATGGCACGGCGATGAACGCCGGTTCATGCGGGGAGTTGGCTCAGGCGAGCGGGCGCGCCTCGAGGATGACGAAGGCCTGCGCCATGGGAAAATCGTCGGTGATGGTCAGGTGGATGACCACTTGATGGCCGGCCGGCGTCATGGCCTCGAGCCGCTCCAGCGCCCCACCGGTGAGGATCATGGTCGGCGCGCCGGACGGGAGGTTCGCCACCCCCATGTCCTTCCAGAAGACGCCGCGGCGGATGCCGGTGCCGAGCGCCTTGGCGCAGGCCTCCTTGGCGGCGAAGCGCTTGGCATAGGTGGCGGCGCGATGCGCCCTGCCCTCGGCCCTCGCCCGCTCGACATCGGTGAAGAGGCGGTGGGTGAAGCGCTCGCCGTGGCGCTCCAGCGACTTCTCGATGCGGCGTATGTCGCAGAGGTCGGAGCCGATGCCGATGATCACGCCCGCGCCCTCCTGACCGCGATGACTGTCAGTACCAGCCCGCCGAGGGTGGTGAGGATGCCGAGGAGGATCAGCGGCAGCCGCTCGCGCGGGAAGTCGTCGAGCACGACGATATCCTCGCAGCGGGTGCCGACCGCGACGCGCAGCGTCTCGTGCACCGGCTTGCCGCCCGGCGCGTGGCGATACTGCACCAGCGGCACGCGGCACTCCTGCGGCATGGGGCCGATGCGGCGCTCGAAGGCGAAGATCGGCACGCCCACCGTGTCGCGCGACGAGGTCGCCGTCTCGGAGGCGATCCAGCGGGCGGTGATGGCCTCGCCGCGGCTTGCCTGCCAGTACTGGATCACCGGCCAGGCATTGGGCGCCAGCACGACGAGGCCGATGAGGATGACGAAGAGGCCGACGAAGAGCCGCGACCGCGAGGGCGGGATCTCGTCGGCCGGCGCCGGGCCGCTCACGCCTTGGTCCCCTGGATGCCGCGCGAGCCGGGCTTCACCGCCGGCAGGGCCGCCAGTTCCGGCGGCAGGGCGTCGGCGGCATAGTCGGGCACGTACCAGCGACAGCAGCGAGACGAGCGGCACGCCGACATCGACCTTGCCGCCCGAGCGGTCGACCAGCACCGCCGCGCCCACCGTCTCGCCGGGATGGCCCTCGATGGCGGCGAGGCACTCGCGCGTCGACAGGCCGGTGGTGACGATGTCCTCGACCACCAGCACGCGGGCGCCGGCGGGAATCTCGAAGCCGCGGCGCAGCTTGAACTCGCCGTTCTCGCGCTCGACGAAGATCGCCTTGGCGCCGAGCTGGCGGGCGGTTTCGTAGCCCGGCACGATGCCGCCGACGGCCGGCGAGACGACGTAGTCGATGCGGCCGAAGCGCTCCTTCACTTTTGTCGCGAGAGCGGCGCAGAGCCGCGCGGTGCGCTCCGGATCCATGAAGACGAACATCTTCTGCAGGAAGACCGGCGAGCGCCGGCCCGAGGAGAGGATGAAATGGCCTTCGAGCAGGGCGCCGGCGGCGCGGAACTCGGCGAGCACGTCGTCAGGGGTCATGGGTCAGGCATCCGTCTGAGTTTGACGGGGAGAGACGACGAATGGGGTTGTGAGTCAATGCGGGGGACCTGCGGAGAGGGGCCGATTGCCTGCCACCGACGCAGGCGCCTCGCAACAGGGTTACCCCCGTCGGCGCAGTTTGGCAGGCGGATGGGGAACAAGCAGCGCTTTCGCGCGTCGATTTCTTCGCGGTCGGGGTAGACGGCCATTCCTGAAGACGGGTTTGTGATGGTATCTCGCCGGCTGTGGCTCCTGTCCAAGATCACGCGCAGAATGTGGTTCCGTGCCAGCCTGTTCTCGGTGCTCGCGGTCATGACCGCCCTCGCCGCCATCGTCATGGCGCCGTACATCCCCAACGATCTGTCTGCAAAGATCGGCGCCGATGCCGTGGACAACATCCTCACCATCCTTGCCTCGAGCATGCTGGCGGTGACGACGTTTTCGCTGAGCACGATGGTCTCCGCCTACTCCGCCGCGACGAGCAACGTCACCCCGCGAGCCACCCGCCTCGTCATCGAGGACACCACGACGCAGAACGTGCTCGCGACCTTCGTGGGCTCCTTCCTCTTCAGTCTCGTTGGCATCATCGCGCTCAGCACCGGCGCCTACGGCCAAAATGGCCGCGTGGTCCTGTTCGCCGTTACCGCCGGCGTGATCGTGCTGATCGTCGTGACGTTGCTGCGATGGATCGACCACCTGTCCTGCCTCGGACGCGTCACTGAGACCACCGCAAGGGTCGAGCAGGCCGCAGCGAGCGCAGTGCGCCCTTATAGCCAGAGGCCGCACATGGGAGCGACGCCGCCCGTCGACATTCCCGCTTCCGCCCGACCGATCCATGACTCCCGCATCGGCTATCTGCAGCACATAGACCTTCAAGCCCTCTCTGATATCGCCGAGAAGGGCGCGGGGCGTATTCACGTCCTGAGGATTCCGGGAGCCTTTATCACCCCCGTCGAGCCGATCGCGTTCGTGGAGGGGCCCGACGCCTCTGACCAGGAAGCGCGGATTCGGGCCTGTTACACCATCGCCGACGTGCGCTCTTTCGATCAGGATCCGCGCTTTGGTGCATCAGTGCTCGCCGAAGTCGCCTCGCGGGCCCTGTCGCCCGGGATCAACGATCCCGGCACGGCCATCGACGTGATTGGTCGTGCTGTCCGTCTGCTGGCGATGGCGGCCGAACCCATGGCCGTGGAGAAGGACATCGACTTTCCCCGCCTTCACGTGCCGGCGATCAGACTGGACGATATGTTCGACGACCTCTTCACCCCTATCGCCCGCGATGGCGCTGGCATTGTCGAGGTGGGCGTAAGACTGCAGAAGGCCTTGCTGACCCTCGCCCGGCTTGGCCCGCCAAGCTTTGCGGCCAACGCTGTCCGACATTCCCGGCTCGCCTTGGCGCGGGCCGGCAAGGCGTTGACACTTGAGCAGGATCTCACACTCCTGAGCGATCTGGCTAATCAGGTTGAAGAGGCTGGCCGGTCCTTCCGGGCAGCCTGACATCGACGGCCCGTCGAGCCCTCCTAGTTCCGCCCGCCCCCCTTTGGCGGAGGCCTGCGAGGTGCTAGGAACGCGCCCCGGGTCCGCTGACCCGATTGAGGACCCGCGCCGCAGCGCCATGGATCACCACAGCCCTCCGGCGCCCCTTGCGGCAACCGGCCCCGACCTCGCCGCCTGGCTCAACGCGCCAGTCCAGTCGCCGCTGCTGCGCGTCGCGCCCTGGCTGGCGCTCGGCCTGTCGCTCGCCATCCTCGCGGGCTATCTCGTCACCGACGTGCAGCTCTTCGCCGATGGCGGCTTCTTCGCCTTCGCCTTCCTCACCGGCGATCCCTGGGGGGCGCATTTCGCCAATATCCCGGCACGCGCCGTCTCCTTCCTCGTCACCATGGCGCCGCCCTTCCTCTGGGCGCGGACCGGCGACCCGACAGGCGCCGTCCGCCTTTACGGCCTGATCTTCGGCCTCCTGCCGCTCGCCGGCCTCGCCGCCACCTGGGCGATCGCCGGCAACCGGCGGATCCTCCTGTTCTGCGCGCTGTCGACGATCGTCGTCCTGCCGGCCTCGGTGTTCTTCCCCTCCGAGACGCTGGTGACGCATGCGCTGTTCTGGCCGCTCTTCGCCACTCTCTGCGTCGCCCGCGCGCCGGCCGCCCTGCCCGCTGTGCTACTCATGCTCGCCCTCGCCTTCTCGCATGAGGGCGGCCTGCTGCTGCTGGTGCTGATGGTCGGCTGCCTCTGGCTTGCGGGGCGCGCCGGGCGGGCGGTAGTGGCCTCCGGGCTCGCGGTGCTCGCCGCCTGGATCGCGGTGAAGGTCCTCGTCCAGCCGGTGCACGAGGCGACGCGCGACATTCTCGTGCTCAACATGCTGGGGGTGGCGAACGTCGTCGGCATCATCCGGCCGCTGAGCGTCGCCATCGTCGCGGGCGTCGCCGCCTTTCTCTGGCTCATGCGGCGCGAGGCGGATGAGCCGCCGCTCGCCCGGCTCCTCGTGCTCACCGGACTGTCGCTGATCCCCTCCGTCGCCGTCCTCGTGGCCGCCGATCTCGCCTTCGTCGGCCGGCACGACTTCATGCTGGTCGGGCGCTACAATTTCCGCACCCTGCTCATCGGCAGCCTGGCGCTGTTCCTCGTGGTGCTGGCCGTGCTGTCGCTCGCCGAGCACCGCCGCCCCGCCTGGCTCGGGCGCCTCGTCGGATGGGTGGCGGCGCGGGCGAGGCGCGTGCCGGCCCTCGTCTTCGCCACCATGCTGATCGCCACCGCCTGCCACGTCATGGACGGCGTCAATTTCCTCGCATCCTGGCAGGCCTTCGCCCGCGAGGTGAGGACCATCGCCACCGGCGGGGCGGTGCCGGTTCCCGCCCGCATCGCGATCCTCTCGTCATCCCCCCGCCCCGAGCCGGGGCGGCTGGCGCATCCCGGCCGGGCCCGGACCATGAGCTGGCGCTGGACCGACCCCTTCCTCTCGGCGGTGCTCGCCCTGCCGCAGCCGGCCCGCGCCCTCGTCTACCAGCGGGACGAGGGCTATGCGGCGATCTCCTGCGCGAGGATGCGCGGCGCCGACCGGACGGCGATCCGCCTGCCGCAGGAGAGCTACGACCTGCTCGTCCGCTATGTCTGCGACGAGGTCGGGCGACAGCGCTAGGGCCGGCGACCGTCGCGCACCAAGGGCACGCGGCAGCCGCCGGGGCTCAACCGTCCGTCACATCTGCACGTCGAAGCGCTGGGTTGCGAGGTTCGGCCGGCAGGGCGTGCCGACGATCTTGGTGCCGGGCCGGGCCGGGCCGTCGAGGGACCAGCAATAGTTTTCGCCGTTGCGGACCTGGCCGGTGCCCTCGTTGAAGCGCCAGCGGTCCTGCGTGTCGCGGCAGGCGATCATCATGATGTGCTCCGGCGGTTCCGGCGCGCGGTTGACGGTGGCGCAGGTGCCGTGGCGCTCCGACAGCCGGATCCGGTCGCCGGTGGTGACGAAGTTGAAGGTGGTGGCGGCGTCGCAGCGCGCCAGCATGAGATCGGAGGCCTCGGGGCCGTTGCCGCCGACATGGCGCACGCAGAGCCCGGTATTGGAGCGCAGCGCGAAGATGGTCGGCGCGTTGACGACGGCGGGCTCGCGGGGTGCCTGCGCCTGGCGCGGTGCGGGAGCGTCGGGCTGCGGCCGGAACTGGGCCTCGGGTCGCGGTGCCGCCGCGGCGACGCGGCCGAGGCGCTGGCGGCATTCCTCCACCTTGGTGATGGCGGCGGCGATGCCCGCGAGGCTGAAGTCGTAGTCGGCGCGGCCAACCCCCACGACGGCCTGCCGGCCGTTCCGCAGCGCGTCGACATGGCCCATGTTCAGCCAGGCGATGGTCCAGTCGCCGCTCGCGCTGCCGTTGATGTCGGCGCCGGCGCGCCCCGCGGGCTCGGCGCCGTCGATCTCCAGCCGGCCCTGCCAGTCCTTGTTCGAGCGCACCGGCACCGCCAGCTGCCACTGCCGCCCGTCGCCGGGCATGGAGCGGTCGACGCCGATGCGGACGGAACGGTCACCCACCCGGGTCTCCGCCACGCAATACATGAAGAGGCGGCCGCTGAAGGCGGCGCTGACCTCCCAGTTGCGGGCGGTGCCGTAGGGCTGCTCCGACCGGGCGGCCCCGGCGATCGGGTAGCCGCCATACTCCTCCGGCGTGACCAGGGCGCCCTGCGTGCAGCGGCTGGCGAGACGGCGGATGTGGACCGCCGCGCCCTCGACCCGGTCGCTGGGGGTGCGCGAACACCACTCGAAATGCGAATTGCGGTCGCCGTGAACGCCGGAGCCGGGGTTCTGGCAGGAGGGATTGCGCGAGATCGCGTCCTCGGCGGCGGTGGCGGCCGTGTCGGCATATTGCCGGCAGAAGGTGGCGTCGCCCGGTGTGCCCTGGGCAAGGGCGGCGCCGGAGACGAGGACGGCGGCGATGGTCAGGAGGGGGGCTCGGAACATGCGATGATTTCTCGGCGGTGGTTGGGTGGATGCAGAGGCGGTGGAAAAGGTTGGCAGAGGGACGGCTTCGGGGCCGCGCGAGGGACACCGCGATCGGCGCATTCAGGACCCGGCGCTGGTCCGGCGCGCCGGGGGACCATGAACGGCCTTCGTGCGATGCAATGGAAGGCGAGATCGTCATTTCGGATGTTCGGGGGCGCCGCGGACCGGGATGGCCGCGGGGTCGCGGACCCAACCGGCCGGGACGCCCCGCAACGGCGCCCTAGCGCATGGTGATCGTCGCATCCGGCGGGCGGCTGCTGTCGCTGCGGCGGCTCCAGTAGCGGCCGTTCCTGATGCCCGGCTCGGGGGAGGTCATGACGAACCAGTCGGTGCCGTTGTTGGTGAAGGTGTAGGAATTGCCCATATTGCTCCCCCCGGTCGGGCCCCGCCCGACCATCCCGTTACCAGGTTACCGCGTGCCGGCCCGGCCTGCCACCGCACTGACGCAACGTCACAACGGCACGGTTGGCACACCTCAATCAGCCGAACCGGCGACAAGACAACGACGGCGCCCGACCTTGTGGAAGACCGCCACCGCCTCGCCGCGAGCCCCGACAAGATCCTGCAAAGGCGCGCCGAAGAACGGCACAATACTCGCCATTCCCGTCGATTTCGTCGACAACACCTGTAGCGCCAAGCGGAACGACTGAAACATCCGCTGGACGTTCCGCGTCAAGTCCACGCCGTCACTGTCTGTGCCCGCGCCTGAACGCCAGCTGAATACATGCTGGCCGTCTGCTTGCTCCACGAACTCTTGGGAATGCTCGTGACGTCAGGGCGCGGACGCCGTCAGGGGCGGCGTTCTTCGGGACCATTCTGGCCCCTACTCGAACACCCTCACCACCTCCGCGGTGATCGGCAGGCCCCGGATCCCCGCGATGATGGCGTTCAGGTGCTTGAGGTCCCAGACCTCGGTTGTCGACCCTACTTCAACGCAGTTCAATCCAAGCCCCACTTGCGACGTCGGGGCCGCGAAGGATGAGTTGCGCCGGTACAGGCGGCCGCTCTACGGCTCCTGATTGCTCTGCCGGCATTTCCAGTGTCCGCGGTCCAATTCTTCCGGCGAGTGCCAGGATCGGCTGGCCCTATCCAGCCTTCGACTACGTAAAATGACATTTCCATGGAACGAACGCGTGGTAAGCGGGTATACGTGTTGGAAAATTGCCCCTCGACTATCCCCCAAGCCTCGTCCCCCATGCCCACTCTCGAAGATGCTCAATTCATGCGCAGCCTTCTGGCTGCCTCAGACGACTGCATCAAGGTCATCGACCTCGACGGAACGCTGGCCTTCATGAGTGAAGGGGGCCAGCGAACCATGGAAGTCAGCGACTTTAACGCGATCCGAGGTTGCCCATGGCCGGACTTCTGGGAAGGGCAAGGCAATCGCGATGCCTTGGCAGCTCTTCAGGAGGCGAGGTCGGGGCGCAGCGCGCGATTCTTCGGCTCGGCGAACACGGTCGCCGGCAGCCCACGCTACTGGGACGTTCAAGTCTCTCCGATCCGAAACGAGGACGGTACGGTCAGAGCCATCTTATCGGTTTCCCGCGATATCACCGCGTTGAAGGCGGCCGAAGATAAACAAAGGCTCCTCGCCCTCGAAATCAACCACCGCCTCAAGAACGTAATCGCCATGATCCAGGCGATTGCCAACCAGACGCTGAAAGGGAGCGCAGAAACAGAACAGGCCAAGGCCAGGTTTGTTGAGAGGCTCGCAATTTTGAGCACAGCGCAGGACGCGCTCATGCGCTCAACGGACATGAGCGCCGATCTGGCAACTCTGATCCATGACACGCTCAAGGTTCATTGCGAGCCATGGAAATACACCTTCACAGGGCCGGATGTCAGAATATCATCGCAGATCGCTTTTGCCATGGCGCTCGGCTTGCACGAGTTGGCAACCAACGCGCTGAAGTACGGCGGCCTTGCCAATGACGAAGGCCGCATCACCATCGATTGGGACGTTCAGGGCGGTGAATTCCGGTTTCAGTGGAAGGAAGGCGGGGGCCCACCTGTCGAGAAGCCTGCGGGCCGGGGTTTCGGTTCGCGGATGATCGAACGCGCGCTGCCCGGCTACCTTCGCGGGGAAGCGCGGATAGACTACGCGCGAGATGGGGTCATATTCACCATAAGGTCTCCCGCAGCGGCCCTCGAACAGACCTAGCCCCGGACCCACTACGCCTCTTGGGACACTCGCCTCGTGGCGCTAGCGAGACGCCAGACTATCAAGCGCGGGGCAACTGCACTCAACGCTTCACTACTCGAACACCCTCACCGCCTCGGCCGTCATCGGCAGGCCCCGGATCCCCGCGATGATGGCGTTCAGGTGCTTGAGGTCCCAGACCTCGAGGTCGATCACCACGTTGGTGTAGTCGGCGGCGGAGCGCTGCATCCTGAGATTGTCGATATTGCCGTCATTGTCGGCGATGACCTGCGTCACGGCGGCGAGCGAGCCCGGGGCGTTGCGCGACTTCACCGCGATCCGCGCGGGGTAGCGGTTGCGGTGGGTGTCGTCGACGTCCCAGCGCACGTCGAGCCAGCGCTCGGGCTCGTTGTCGTAGGCCGCCAGCGCCGGCGACTGGATCGGATAGATGGTGATCCCCTCGCCCGGCGTCATGATGCCGACGATGCGGTCGCCGGGGACGGCGCCACCCTCGCGCGCAAAGCGCACAGGCAGGTCGAAATTGATGCCGCGGATGGGAATGGCCCCCTCCGATTCCGGCACCTGGAACTTCAGCGCCGTCTCGCCGCCGACGCCGAACCATTCGGCGGTCGGCTTCGGCCCGAGGGGGATGTCGGCCTTGAAGTCGGGATGGACGGCCTTCAGCACGTCCTCGGCCGGGATCTCGTCGCGGCCGACGGCGGAGAAGACGTCCTCCACCGTGCCGCGCGCCAGGCGCTTCAGGCCCTGGCGGATGATCTCGTCGGAGAAGGGTTTTCCGGCACGGGTGAACAGCGTCTGGACGATGCGGCGGCCGAGCTCGAGATATTGCGCGCGGGTCGCCATGCGGGTGGCGCGGCGGATGGCCGAGCGGGCGCGGCCGGTGACGACGATGCTCTCCCAGGCCGGCGACGGCGTCGCCTTGGGGTCGGTGATGATCTCGACCTCGTCGCCGTTCTGGAGTTCGGTCACCAGCGGCCGCTCGACGCCGTTGATGCGGGCGCGGGCGCAGTGGTTGCCGATGTCGGTGTGCACCGCATAGGCGAAGTCGATGCAGTTGGCCTTGCGCGGCAGGGCGATGAGCCGGCCCTTGGGCGTGAAGCAGTAGACCTGGTCGGAGAAGAGCTCGAGCTTGGTGTGCTCGAGGAACTCCTCCGGATTGTCGCCATGGGCCAGCATGTCCACGGTGTGGCGCAACCAGGCATAGGCGCTGCTCTCCGAGGCGATCGCCGTGTCGGCGGCGCCGTCCTTGTAGAGCGCGTGGGCGGCGATGCCGTATTCGGCGATCTCGTGCATCTGGCGGGTGCGGATCTGCATCTCGACGCGCTGGCTCTCCGGCCCGATGACGGTCGTGTGGATCGAGCGGTAGTCGTTGCCCTTGGGGGTCGAGATGTAGTCCTTGAAGCGCAGCGGCACGGCCGGCCAGGTGGTGTGGATGATGCCGACGGCGCGGTAGCAGTCGGCAATGCTGTCGACGAGGATGCGGAAGGCGACGATGTCGGAAAGCTGCTCGAAGGAGACCGACTTGCGCTCCATCTTGCGGTAGATCGAATAGGGCTTCTTCTGACGGCCCGTGACCTCGGCGCTGATCCCCTCCCCGGCGAGCTTGCGGGTCAGCTGGGTCTCGATCTCCTCGATGACCTTGCCCATGGCGTCGCGCTGGCGCGCGAGGCGGCTGACCAGCGCCTCGTAGGCCTCGGGATTGATCTGGCGGAAGGCCAGGTCCTCCAGTTCCTCGCGCATGTCGTGCATGCCCATGCGCCCGGCCAGCGGGGCATAGATGTCGAGGGTTTCCTGGGCGACGCGGTCGCGCTTGGCCGGTGGCACGTAATGCAGCGTGCGCATGTTGTGCAGCCGGTCGGCGAGCTTCACCAGCAGCACCCGCACGTCCGAGGTGATGGCGAGCAGCAGCTTCCTCAGGTTCTCCGCCTGCACCGCCTGCTTGGAGACGAGATCGAGCTTCTTCAGCTTGGTCAGGCCGTCGACCAGCTCGGCGATATTGGCGCCGAACTTGTCGCGAATGTCGTCCTTGGTGGCGGCGGTGTCCTCGATGGTGTCGTGCAGCAGCGCCGCGACGATGGTGGCATCGTCGAGCTTCAGGTCGGTGAGGATCGCCGCGACCTCGAGGGGATGGGAGAAATAGGGATCGCCCGAGGCCCGCTTCTGGCTGCCGTGGGCCAGCATGGCATAGACATAGGCGCGGTCGAGCAGGGCCTCGTCGGCCCTGGGGTTGTAGCGCTTGACGCGCTCCACCAGCTCGTATTGCCGCATCATCGGGTGTCAGGCCGTCGCGAATTCGGTCGAAGGGTCATCAGGATAGCACCCCGCCGGGCCACCGCGGCAAGCGCCGTGACGGACTAGACCTCCTGCGCGGCGCCCACGAAAAAGGGCGGCCACCGGGCCGCCCTCGCGCGATGCGATGGAACGAGGGCTCAGAGGCCCTCGTCGTCGTCGGTATCCTCCGGCGGCTTCAGGCCTTCCAGGCCGCGCAGCAGGTCTTCCTCGCTCATGCGGTCCATGGCGACGTCGGCGTCGTCGGCGGTGGAACCGGCCGAGGCGATCATCGGCACGGCGTCGGGCTCCGGCTCGTCCACCTCGACATATTTCTGCAGCGAGTGGATGAGGTCCTCGCGCAGGTCGTCGGGGGCGACGGTGGCGTCGGCGATCTCGCGCAGCGCCACGACGGGGTTCTTGTCGCGGTCGCGGTCGATGGTGATGGGAGCGCCGGCGGCGAGCATGCGCGCACGGTGGCTGGCGACGAGCACGAGCTCGAAGCGGTTATCGACCTTGTCGATGCAATCCTCGACGGTGACGCGGGCCATCGGTTGTCCTTGAACGTGGAGGTGCCGGGTGTGGCGGATGTCCGGAAAGTCGGGCTGTATAGCCACCTCCGGCCGTGGAGACAAGACTCTTGCGCCCCGGACGGCCGCCGCATCCCGGCGCCGGGGCTCCGTGCAACGAAAGGCGCAGGCATTTTACCGAAGGTTACCGCGTGTTGCCCTTGCCATATGCGGGGGCACCTATGTTAAGATTATTCCAAGATGCATGTCTTTTCCGTCAACCTGGCCTCTGCAGTCTGGCAACGCGGTCGATTTCGACCGGGCCTTTTTCCCCGATCATTTAAGAGAAGCTTTCAGGACTTTACGTAATGTCAAACGGTAACGAGCGCATTGCCCTCTTCATCGACGGTGCAAACCTTTACGCGACCGCCAAGACACTTGGATTCGACATCGACTACAAGCGGCTTCTCGGGGAATTCCGCGCCCGCGGCTATCTGCTGCGCGCCTACTACTACACGGCGCTGGTGGAGGATCAGGAATATTCCTCCATCCGGCCGCTGATCGACTGGCTCGACTACAACGGCTTCACGGTGGTGACGAAGACGGCGAAGGAGTTCACCGACTCGACCGGCCGCCGGAAGGTCAAGGGCAACATGGACATCGAGCTGGCGGTCGACGCCATGGAGCTCGCGCCGCGCGTCGACCACATCGTGCTGTTCTCCGGCGACGGCGACTTCCGCTATCTCGTCGAGGCGCTGCAGCGCCGCGGCGTGAAGGTCTCGGTGGTGTCGACCGTCGCCGTGCAGCCGGCGATGATCGCCGACGAACTCCGCCGCCAGGCTGACGAGTTCATCGACCTCGCCCATCTGTCGCAGCGGGTCGGACGCGATCCATCCGAGCGCCCGTTGCGCCAGGCGGGATCGGAAGCGCCGGCCTTCGTCCGCGACCGGCCGCGGCCGCCGCGGCCCATTGCGCCGACCTCGCCCGTGTCCGGCGACGACTTCGCCGACCGCTGACGCGCCATGGCTTCCCCCTGCGAGCCGGGGCGCGACTGCCCCCTGTGCCCGCGCCTCGTCGCCTTCCGTCAGCGACAGCGCACGGCCCATGCCGACTGGCACAATGCGCCGGTCCCCTCCTTCGGCGGCGATGATGCGCGGCTTCTCATCGTCGGCCTCGCGCCCGGCCTGCAGGGTGCCAACCGCACCGGTCGGCCGTTCACCGGCGACTGGGCCGGCGATCTTCTCTACGAGACGCTGATCGGCTTCGGCTTCGCCCGCGGCACCTATGACGAGCGGCCCGACGACGGCCTGACGCTGGTCGACACCCGCATCACCAACGCGGTGCGCTGCGTGCCGCCGGAGAACAAGCCGACGACGGAAGAGATCCACACCTGCCGGGATTTCCTCGCCGCCACCATCGCCGCCATGCCCCGCCTCTCCGCCATCGTCACGCTCGGCAAGATCGGCCACGACAGCGCCGTGCGGGCGCTCGGGCAGAAGCCCGCGCGGATGCCCTTCACCCATGGCGGACGGCACGAGACCGGCGGCGTGACGGTGTTCTCCAGCTACCATTGCTCGCGCTACAATACGAATACGGGAGTGCTGACGCCCGAGATGTTTCGAGGCGTCTTCGCCACCGTGCGCGCCCATCTCGACGCGACCCCCGCGCCGCGATGAACCTTCCGGGCCGCTGCGGCGACCCAGAGGCCGGCGCGCGATGTCGTGCGCCACTTGACCCCCGGAAGGCCCCCATGTCCCCCCGTACGCGCCGCATCCTCAGGCTCGCGACCTTCGCCGCCGTGGCCGTCGGCGCCCTCTTCTGGCTCGGCGCCATGGTCGCCAGCCTCGCCGTCCCTCCCGGGCGGCGCGACGGATTCCAGATGCTCGGCGTCATCCTCGCCTCGGTCTATGCGGTGGTCCTCGTGCTGCCGGCCCTGATCCTCGCCCTACTCGACCGCTGGCCGGTGGTCTCGCTGATGTTCGGCGCGACGGCGGTCGCGGTCGCCACCGATGCGGTGTTTCCCTGGTTGCCCTGGTGGCTTCTCGCCGACTGATCCCGCTCACGACCTCGTGATCGGGCCTTCGCATCCACCGGATGCGCTCCAGGTGTTCTCCCCAAGACCGCCCATCGAAGCTGGTCCGCAATCTCGGGAGTGAGAACGATGAACCGACGCCATGCCCTGAAGCTGTTCGGCACCGCCGCCGCCATCGGCGCCACCATGTCGATCCCGGCGAGCCACAGGGTCTTCGCCCAGGCCGCCAGCGGCCCCTTCACCCTGCCGCCCGTCGGCTATGCCTATGACGCGCTCGAGCCGCACATCGACAAGATGACCATGGAGATCCACCACTCCCGGCATCACGCGGCCTTCCTCGCCGGCCTCAACAACGCCTCGCAGACCTACCGTGACCTGACCCCCGCCAACACCGAGAAGGTGCTGCGCAAGCTGTCGGACGTGCCGGAGAACCTGCGCACCGGCGTGCGCAACGCGCTCGGCGGCTACTGGAACCACGTGCACTTCTGGGACATCATGACCCCCGGCGGCGCCAAGGCGCCCTCCGGCCCGCTGCTGCAGGCCATCAATGCCGCCTTCGGCGACGTCGACAAGATGCGCCAGCAGTTCAACCAGGCCTCCGTCGGCCGCTTCGGCTCGGGCTGGGGCTGGCTGGTCGTCGGCCGCGACAACAAGCTGGCCGTCATCTCCACGCCGAACCAGGACAACCCGCTGATGGACAACGTCAAGGGCGTGGTCATGGGCATCGACGTGTGGGAGCACGCCTATTACCTGAAGTACCAGAACCGCCGCCCGGACTACGTCACCACCTGGTGGAACGTCGTGAACTGGGACAAGGCCGCCGCCAATTTCCAGAAGGCCATGGCCTGACCGGCAGCCGGCACGGGACTGTCCTCCCCGCCCCCCGCTGGTCAGTCCCGGGCCGGATCACCTGCCACAGACCCCGGTCGCCGAGCGCGGCCGGGGTTTTCCTTGCTCCCTCACATGCCGTGATAGCTGAGGAACTCGAGCAGCGAGCCGTCGGGATCGCGGAAATAGACCGAGGTCGCCGGCCCGCGCACGCCGTTGGTGGCGACCGGGCCGAGCTCGACGGCCACGCCCTTCGCGGCGAGATGCTCCGCCGCACCGGCGATGGGCCCTTCCCACTCGAAGCAGATGTCGGAATTGCCCGGCATGACCGGGATCTTCGCGACCGCGTTGACGTGGCCGATGCCGGGTCCGTGGCAGTTCAGGCGAATGTCGCCGATCCTGTAGGCGAAGCCCGCGCCGCGCGGCACGATCTCGGCCCCCAGCACGTCGCGGTAGAAGGCGTTGGACCTGTCCCAGTCGCTGACGTGGATGACGACGTGGTCGAGCTTGAAGGCCATGGCTGTCTCCCTGCCGCCAGATGAGCGGATGGCAGGAGGACGATCAAGTCCAAAGGGCAAAGTCGTCAGCCCCGACCGCCCTACCCGCGGTCGCGCATGATCCGCGCCTGGTCGCGCTGCCAGTCACGCTTCTTCTCGGTGTCACGCTTGTCGTGCAGCTTCTTGCCGCGAGCCAGCGCCAGCTGCAGCTTCGCCCGGCCCTGCTCGTTGAAATAGAGCTTCAGCGGCACGACCGTGAGGCCGTCGCGCTGCACCGCTCCGGTCAGCTTGGCGATCTCGCGCTTGTGCAGCAGCAGGCGGCGCGGCCGCTTCGGCTCGTGGTTGAAGCGGTTGGCCTGCAGATATTCCGGGATGTTGCAGTTGAAGAGGAAGAACTCCTCGCCCGACGGGCCGGCATAGCTCTCGCCGATGGTCGCCTTGGCGGCGCGCAGCGACTTCACCTCGGTGCCGGTCAGCTGGAGGCCGGCCTCGAAGGTGTCGAGGATCTCGTAGTCGAAGCGTCCGCGCCGGTTCTCGGCGATGACCTTGATCTTGGGGTCCTGCTTGGCCGCCATGACGCTTGCGAACGATCCCCCGTCAGTTCATCAGCCCGGCGTGGACCAGGCCTTCTTCAGCGTCTCGCGGGTGGCGGCGGAAGCCGGCACCATCGGCAGGCGCACCTCATCGGCCATGCGGCCGAGCAGCGCCAGCGCCGCCTTGGACGGGGCCGGGTTCGGCTCGACGAAGAGCGCCTGGTGCAGCGGAAACAGCTTGTCCTGGATCTCCAGCGCCTTGGCATAGTTGCCGGCAAGGCAGGCGTTCTGGAACTCGGCGCAGAGGCGCGGCGCGACATTGGCCGTCACCGAGATGCAGCCATGGCCGCCATGGGCCATGTGAGGCCGAGCGCCGTGCCGTCCTCGCCGGAGAGCTGGATGAAGTCCTTGCCGCAGGCCTGGCGCTGCGCCGAGACGCGGTCGAGCTTCATCGTCGCATCCTTGACGCCGACGATGTTCGGGATCTCGGCGAGCCGCGCCATGGTCTCGACGCTCATCTCCACCACCGAGCGCGGCGGGATGTTGTAGATGAAGATCGGCATGCGAGGTCGCCTCGGCGATCGCCTTGAAGTGCCGGTAGAGGCCCTCCTGGCTCGGCTTGTTGTAGTAGGGCGTGACGTGCAGCAGCCCCTGCGCGCCCGCCTTCTCGGCATGGCGCGAGAAATCAATGGCCTCGGCGGTGTTGTTGGAGCCGGCGCCGGCCATGACCGGCACGCGGCCGCGCGCCTCCTCGATGGCCCATTCGACGACCCGCTTGTGCTCGTCATGGGTCAGCGTCGGGCTCTCGCCGGTGGTGCCAACCGGCACGATGCCGTGGGACCCCTCATCGATGACCCAGCTCACATGGGCTCGGAAGGCCTTCTCGTCGACCTTGCCGTCCTTGAACGGGGTGACGAGGGCGGGCAGCGATCCCTTGAACAGGCTGGACATGGAGCGGTCTCCGGAGACGGACATGGCTTGCGGCTGACAACAGCCGCGAAAGGCCGGCCACAAAGCCTTGAGATGGCGGGAACGTCAAGGGCGGAGGGAGAATTCGAGGGTGGCCGACACACCGCCCGGATGATAGGCGAGGACGGAAAGGACGAACGGCCATGACCATCTCGAGCGAAGACGAGCTTGCCGCGCTGAGGGAGATCGGCCGGATCGTGGCCGAAGCCATGGAGACCATGGGCAAGGCGCTTGAGCCCGGCATCACTACGGCCGAACTCGACCGGATCGGCCGCAAGGTCATGGAAGCGGCGGGCGCGCGCTCCGCCCCCGAGATGGTCTACGATTTCCCCGGCGCGACCTGCATCAGCGTCAACGAGGAGATCGCCCACGGCATTCCCGGCGACCGCCGCATCCTCGCGGGAGACCTCGTCAACATCGACGTCTCCGCCGAGAAGGATGGCTATTTCGCCGACACCGGCGCCTCCTACGCCGTGCCGCCGGTCTCCCGCAAGGTGGAACGCCTGTGCCGCGACGGGCGCAAGGCCATGTGGGCGGGACTCGGCGAGGTCGGGACCGGCAAGCCCTTCGCCGGCATCGGACGGGCCGTCGGCGATTTTGCCCGGCGGCGCGGCTACACGCTGGTACGCAACCTCGCCAGCCACGGCGTCGGCACCTCGCTGCACGAGGAGCCGACCGAACTCGCGACCTGGCCCGACGCCTCGGAGCGCCGCGTCATGGCCGAGGGCATGGTCTTCACAGTGGAACCCTTCCTCTCCCTGGGCGCCGAGATGGCCGAGGACCGCGACGATCCCTGGACGCTCTACGCCCTGCCCCGCGCCCTCACCGTGCAGTACGAGCACACGGTCGTCGCCACCCGCAACGGGCCGATGATCCTGACGCTGGCCGGACGATAGGGGGCGTCACGCCGCCCGTGGACCCATTTCTGGGAATATCGTCCTAGATACCACAGAGCGTGACGCTGCTGCAAGCTCTTTTCGACGGCGCCGCCCACCGCCCATCCGTCAACGCCCGCTTAACCAAGACCACGGTTTCACCCCCTCCCCGTCAAGGAAGCGTCAAGGAAAACGGCCCGATAACCAAACCGTCGAGGCCACGTCCCGTTCGGACGAGGCCGCTCCGCGTTGCGTATCAGGACGGACCCCAGCCCATGGCCCCGACCGCTCCCCGCATGCCGCGTCTCTCGCTGATGGCCGGCGTTGCTCTCTCCACCGTGCTCACCGCCGGCTGCGTGCGGAGCGAGGCCTCGGGCGGCGACGCCGCGCCGGGCGTGCAGGTGGCGAACTATGCGGCCGCCGAGCCCTCGACCACGGCCTCCATTTCCCCGGCCCAGCAGGTCTGGCGCCCCTCGGGCGGCACGGCGAGCGAGGCCGACGTCCAGGCCCTCGGCCGGGCCATCACCGCGGCCAAGGCGGGCCGCGCCGAGCAGGCGACGGCGGCGCGCGACCAGATCCGCGATCCCGTGGCGAAGGTCGTCGCCGAATGGGCCATCCTGCGCTCCAACGATTCCGTCGGCTTTGCCCGGCAGGCGGCCTTCCTCGCCGCCAATCC
Source organism: Phreatobacter sp. (assembly GCA_965284145.1). GTDB lineage: Bacteria > Pseudomonadota > Alphaproteobacteria > Rhizobiales > Phreatobacteraceae > Phreatobacter. The sequence goes on along the minus strand of CBDIRH010000002.1, from coordinate 444,207 downwards.
GAGCTTCCCGGCGAGCCAGCGCATCCGGCTGCGCGCCGAGGGGGCGCTGCTGGAGAACAACGCCGACGCCGCGACGGTGCGTCAGTTCTTCGCCCACCAGCAGCCGACCTCGGCGAAGGGCAAGATCGCGCTCGCCATCGCCCTGAAGCGTGGCGGCGACGCTGGCCGCGCCGTGCGCCTCGTCCGCGACGTCTGGCATCACTCCGACCTGTCCGCCGAGGTGGAGCAGCGCGTGCTGGCCGAGTTCGGCTCTGCACTCTCCGCCGGCGACCACAAGATGCGGCTCGACCGCATGCTGCACGAGGCCGAGACGGCGACCGCCATGCGCGCCGCCCAGCGCCTCGGCGGCGGTCAGGTGGCGCTCGCCCGCGCCTTCCTCGCCATCGGCGCGCAGCGCTCCAACGGCGGTGCCCTGCTCGCCCAGGTGCCGGCCTCGCTGCATCGCGACCCGGCCTACCTCTTCGCCCGCGCCCAGTGGCTGCGGCGCGAGGACCGCGCCATGGAGGCGGTGCCGATCCTGGTCAACGCGCCGCGCGACCCGGCGGTGCTCGGCAAGCCGGAAGACTGGTGGACCGAGCGGCGCGTCATGGTCCGCAAGCTGCTGGACGCCGGCCAGGCGCGGGCCGCCTACCAGGTCGCCTCCACCCATGCGGTGCGGTCCGGCCCGGCCAGGGTGGATGCCGAGTTCCACGCCGGCTGGCTGGCGCTGCGCCATCTCAACGATGCCGCGACGGCGGTGAGGCATTTCGAGGCGGCGCGGCAGGCGGCCACCACGCCGATGTCGCAGTCGCGGGCGCAGTACTGGCTGGCCCGGGCCCATGAGGCGGCCGGCCATCAGGGCCAGGCGCGCCAGCACTACGAGGCGGCGGCGCGGCATTCGACGCACTACTACGGCCAGCTGGCGCGGGCGAAGCTCGGCCTCGCCGACCTGCCGATCCGCCGTCCGAGCGACACCACGGCGGCGAGCGCCGCCTATGCCCGGGCGCTCGGCATGCTCTACCGGCTGGACGAAAAGGATCTCGCGCGCATGATCCTCGCCGATCTCGGCCAGCGCGCCGGCGATCACGGCACGCTGTATGCGGCGGCAGAGGTCGCGGCACGCGCGGGCGACGCCAAGGGCGTGCTCACCCTCGGCAAGCTCGCCAACAACCGCGGCCTGCCCTTCGACATGCAGGCCTTCCCGACCATGGGCATCCCGAACTACGCCCATGTCGGCCCGCCGGTCGACCGCGCGGTCGTCTATGCCATCGCCCGGCAGAGATCGACCTTCGATCACCGGGTCGTCAGCCACGCGGGCGCGCGCGGCCTGCTGCAGCTCATGCCCGCGACGGCGCGCGCCACGGCCCGCAACCACGGCGTCGCCTTCGAGGAGGGACGGCTGACCTCGGATCCCGCCTACAACGCGCGGCTCGGCGCGGCGCATCTCGGCGAACTCGTGGCTGAATTCAACGGCAGCTACATCCTTACCTTCGTCGCGTACAACGCGGGGCGCGCGCGGGCGCGCGAGTGGATCCAGAAGTACGGCGACCCGCGCGATCCCTCCGTCGACCCCGTCGACTGGGTCGAGCGCATCCCCTTCACCGAGACGCGCAACTACGTGCAGCGGGTGATGGAGAACGTGCAGGTCTATCGCGCACGCCTGGGCGGTGGCTCGTCCCTGCGCATCGAGGCGGACCTGCGCCGCGGCCGCGCCAATTGAGACGGGACCCTTCCCGCCTCGTCCCCGTCCCTCACGCTCTGATTCAGGTGGAGCTGGAAAGACGAGTCGCCCCAGGGGCTTGATCGGAGCGGCGGAAGTTTCGATTCCGATTCAACACATGCCGGCGGGCTTTCCTGTCGGCAGATCCGCGCAGGCCGATGGCCTCGCTCCGCCGTCGCTGGCATGATCGCCGGGCACAAGCCGGTGACCCATGATCGAAGCCTTCACCCTCCTCGTCCTGCTGCAGCTCTGCGGCGATCTCCTCGCCCATGTCTCCGGCCTTCCCATCCCCGGACCGGTGGTCGGCCTCGTGCTGCTCCTCGGGCTCATGGCCTGGCTGCGCGCCATCCCCGGAAGACTGGAGGAAACGGCTGATGGCCTGCTCTCCCACCTCTCCCTGATGCTGGTTCCGGCCGGCGTCGGCGTCGTGGCGCAGGCCGCCCTTCTCGCCTCGCATGCGACCGCTCTCGCGCTCGTCGTCACCGTGTCGACCATCACCACCCTCGCCGTCACCGCGGTCGTGTTCCGCATCGTCGCCCGCCTCACCGATGAGGCTGACCCGGCCGCCCGGACAGGGGAGCCGCGGCCTTGACGCTCGCCACCAGCCTCTGGGTCTATCTCTCCGGCTCGCCGCTCCTGTGGCTCGCCGTGACGCTGGTCGCCTACAGTGCGGCCGACCGCCTCGCGGTCGCGACGGGACGCCACCCTCTCGCCAATCCGGTCGTCGTCGCCGTGGCTCTCATCGCGCTGGTGCTGCTGACCACGCGCACTCCGTTCGAGGCCTATTTCGCCGGCGCGCAGTTCGTTCATTTCCTGTTGGGACCGGCCACCGTCGCCCTCGCCGTTCCGCTGTGGCGGATGCGGCGCGAGGTGCGCCGCGCCCTCCTCCCGATGGCCGCCGCGCTCGTCGCCGGATCCTTCACCGGCATCGTCTCGGCCATCGCCTGCGCCTGGATCGCGGGCGCCCCCACCGCCATCCTCGCCAGTGTCGCGCCGAAATCGGTGACCGCCGGCATCGCCATGGGCATCGCCGAGCCGCTCGGTGGCCTTGCCGCGCTCACCGCCGTGGTCGTCGTGGCGACGGGCGTCTTCGGGGCCGTCATCGCCGGGCCGTTGTTCGATGCCATGGGCATCCGCGACGCCCGCGCCCGGGGCTTTGCTGCGGGCCTTGCCGCGCACGGGCTGGGAACTGCCCGCGCCTTTCAGATCGACCGCACCATGGGAACCTTCGCCGGCATCGCCCTCGGCCTCAACGGCCTGATGACCGCCGTGCTGGTGCCGATCGTCTGGCGCTGGCTGGGGCCGTGAGTGTGTTCAGCCCCTGATGGCCGTCTTGACCGGCGGGCGCACCGCCACCGGCGGCTCCATGGCCTCAACGAGCTGGCGATAGGACGAGCCGGGCAGCGGTGGTGCGAAGACATAGCCCTGCGCCGAGCGCACGCCGCGCCGGCGCAGCGCCTCGACCTGCTCGAAGGTTTCGACACCCTCGGCAATGACTTCCATGTTCAGGTGGGCGGCGAGATCGATGAGGCTGTCGACGATGGCCGTCGACAGGCGCTCGGCCCCGAGCGCGTCGATGAAGAGCTTGTCGATCTTCATGACGTCGACGCGCAGCTTCAGGAGATAGCTCATGCCGCCGTGGCCTGTGCCGACGTCGTCGAGCGCGACGCGCACGCCCATCTCCTGGAACTTCGCGATGATGGCGCGCGCCAGGTCCATGTCGGGAAGCGGGTCGCGCTCGGTGACCTCGAGCAGCACCTGCGTCAGCTTCAGCTCGGAATGCGCGAAGATGGCGGCCACATCGTTGACGACCTGCTCGTCCATGAAATGCGCCGCGCAGAGATTGAACCCGCATTTGAGGCCCGGTCGTGCCGCATAGAGGGGACCGAGCTCCTCGGCCGCCTGCCGCATGATCGCGAGCGTCAGCGGGAAGATGAACCCGGACCGCTCCGCCTCGCCGATGAAGGCGCCGGGAGGAATGATCGTACCGTCGGGCTTGCGCCAGCGAACCAGCACTTCGCAGCCGAGGATGCGCCCGGTGTCGATGTCCACCACCGGCTGGTAATGCGGAATGAACTCGCCGTTCCGCAGCGCCTTCTCCATCTCCGCCATCGGGCCGCGCTCGCGCCATCCCACGAGGATCAGACCGCCGATGAGCAGACCGAGGCCGAAGCCGCTGCCGGCCGAGGCACCGACCACCCAGCCGTGCTTCAGCCTCCAGGCTCCTTCCGATGCCGTTGCCTGGATGCGGAGCGGAAAGCGCTCGGAATAGCGAACGCCCTGCACGTCCGGCGTTCCTTCGATGCTGCCCGGCCCCCTGACCGCCACGAGGCGTCCGCGCGGCAGCAGTTCGACATCGAGAGCAAGGCCGATGTCGGAGGCCTGGACATCGCCATAGGGGATGAAGAGCCCGACGGCGATGAGGCCGCCGGTCGTCGGCCCGCCCGGAGCAGAGAGAGTGACACGCAAGGCACGGCCGTGGGGACCCCGCGCCAGGGCGATGGACAGCGACAGCTGCGGATCGCGCGTCACGAAGGCGGTCGAGGCCGGCGTGATCTGGACGAGGTTGCCGATGTTGTTGCAGAGGATCCTGCCGTCCGGCCCGAGGATGGCGACCTCCTTGAGCACAGGCGATTCGAAGACCAGCAGTCTCAGGGCTTCCCGGTCCTCTGCAGTGCAGCCCTGGATGCCCTTGGCGTGCGCCTCCCGCAGTGACAGGGCTGCCCGGGCGATGGCATTCTCCATTCGCTCCAGGATGACGGCCGCCCTGAGGTCGACATGGGCCTGCAGGCTCCGCCGCAGCCAGGCCTCCGCCCCGAGATAGGCGGCAAGCGGCAAGGCCACGATGATGATCGCGGACGCCAACCAGGCCAGGCCCCTCTTCCGCGAGACCGCGCTCACGTCCACCCCACGCATGCCACGCGTCCACGGCCTGACAGCCCGGAACACGTAAAAGTTTCAGCAGTTTATGGGTGGATGCTTAACGGGGTGTTTCCTGACGGAGGGTCAATGGGCCCATTGGCTCCGGCGAAAATCGTCTGACCCTCGCGTTGACTGGCAAGAACCTCTCAGGCCGCCAACCACCGTGCAAGGTCTTCGGGCCGCGGGAGCCCGCCCGCGTGGACGACCTTTCCGTCGATGACAATCCCGGGAGTGGACGCAATCCCGAAAGCGGCGATCTCGGCGTAATCCGTCACCTTCTCGATGGAAACCGGCACGCCCAGGCGGTCTGCCTCCGACTGGACCATTTCGGCCGTGGTCATGCAGCGTTTGCAACCCGGACCCAGCACCTTGACGGATTTCATGACCCGATCCTCCTAGCTGAACAGCGCATTGAACAGGAAACCCACTGCCAGGATGCCGCCGGCGACGACGCCGACGAAGACGGCAATCAGGCGGACCGTCAGAACCTTTCGAAGAATGATCATCTCCGGCAGGGACAGCGCAATGACGCTCATCATGAAGGCCAGAACCGTTCCGATCGCCACGCCCTTGCTCAGCAGCGCCTCGACCACCGGGATGATCCCAGCCGCGTTGGAATACATGGGAATGCCGATCAGAATGACGGCGGGGACGGACCACCAGTCACCATTGCCCATGACAGATGCCAGAAGCTCGTTCGGCACGTAGCCGTGAATGAATGCGCCCGCCGCGATGCCGATGATGATCCACCACCAGACCTTGCCGACAATGTCATGGACGGCCTCAAGCGCGGCCTGGATCCGATCCGGTACGGTCAGCGATCTGGCAGGCAGTTCGACCGCACTGGCGCGAACATTGCGCACCCACTCTTCGAGCCAGCCTTCGAGATGGAGGCGTCCGATGATCCAGCCGGAAACGATGGCAATGCCGAGACCGAAAGCGAGGTAGGTCAGCGCGACCTTCCAGCCGACGAGGGCGAAAAGCAGCCCAAGGGCCACCTCGTTGACCATGGGGGCGGCGATCAGGAACGAAAACGTCACCCCCAGCGGCACACCGGCCGACACGAACCCCACGAAAAGGGGAACAGCCGAGCAGGAGCAGAACGGCGTGAAGATGCCGAGCGTCGCCGCCGCCACATTGCCGAAGCCCTCACGACGGCCTGCGAGCAGGGCGCGCGTGCGCTCGGGCGAGAAGAAGCTGCGGACAAACCCCATGGCGAAGACGACGAGCGTCAACAGCATCAGGACCTTTGGCGCATCATAGACGAAGAACCGCACTGCCTCTTCCAGCTGACTGCCCCGAGCAATCGGCAGGCGGGAGACAAACCAGGACGAAAACGGAGCGAGCTGCCAATAGATCGCAAACCAGAGGCAGATGCCGAGAACAGTCGCTCCGAGCCAGCGGGCCGTCGACGGCTCCGTGCCCCCGCTTCGCCCGAGTTGCATGCTCATGCCGCAACCCTCTTCTCGGCGGCGGGAAGCGCCAACGCGGCGCCGACGAGAGCGGCCACATGGTCTGGCAAGTCCGCCCTCATACGGTAACGCACCCATTGCGCGTCGCGCCGATCACTCACGAGGCCAGCAGCCTTGAGCGCCGCCATGTGGCGCGACATGCGGGACTGACTCGCGTGGAGTTTGCTCATCAGCTCACAGACACAATGCTCGCTGCCGTCCCACAAGATGCGGAGCGCAGCCAGTCGCGTCGGCTCGGCGAGCGCTGCGAGAAGCGTGACAGGATCGTTCATCATTTGATTATATGCGCATAAGCGCATTTCCGCAAGAACGCCGATCCTTCCTTCGTACGGACGCTCTTCATTCAGTTCAGGCGTTCGTCGTCCCTTTCCTGCGCTTCCACCACCGCAAGGGCCGTCATGTTGACGACGCCGCGCGCGGTGACGGAGGCGGTGAGGATGTGGGCGGGCTTTGCCTGCCCGACCAGAATGGGTCCTACCGGCAGGGCGTCCGCCAGCACCTTGATGACCTGGAAGGCAATGTTGGCGGCCGAGAGGTTCGGCATGATGAGGACGTTGGCGACGCCCTTCAGCCGGGACTGCGGGAAGACCCGCTCGCGCAGATCCGGCAACAGCGCCGTGTCGGCATGCATCTCGCCGTCGACCTCGAGCTCCGGCGCCCGCTCCCAGATGATCTTCAGCGCCGCCTGCATCTTCAGCGCGTCGTCGTCGTCGTAGCTGCCGAAATCGGAATGCGAGACCAGGGCGATCTTCGGCTCGAGGCCGAAGCGACGCACATGCTCGGCGGCGGTGCAGACCATGTCGGCGAGTTCCTCGGGGCTCGGATCGGCCGTGACATGGGTGTCGGCGATAAAGATCGGCCCTTTCGAGGTGATCAGCAGCGACAGGGCGGCGAGGCCGTCGGCCCCCTTCTTCAGGCCGATGACCTGGCGGATGTGCCGCAGATGCGTGTTGAAGCGGCCCTCGACACCGCAGATCATGGCATCGACATCGCCGCGCTCGAGCGCGACCGTCGCGATGGCGGATGACGAGGTGCGAATGATCGTGCGGGCGGCTTCCGGCGTGACGCCGCGGCGGCCGACGCGGTCATGATAGGTCGCGACATAGTCGCGGTAGCGCGGGTCGGATTGCGGATCGACCAGTTCGAAGTCCTTGCCCGGCCGGATCGACAGGCCGAATCGCTCGAGCCGCTGCTCGACGATGGCGGGGCGGCCGATCAGGACGGGATAGGCGAGCCCCTCCTCCACCACCACCTGGGCGGCGCGGAGGATGCGCTCATCCTCGCCCTCGGCATAGATGACGCGCTTGGGGTTCTGACGCGCCTTGTCGAAGACCGGCTTCATCAACAGGCCCGAGCGGAAGACGAAGCGTGACAACTCCGCCTCATAGGCCTTGAAGTCGGCGATCGGCCTCGTCGCGACACCGGTCTCCATCGCCGCCTTCGCGACCGCCGGGGCGATGCGCAGGATCAGGCGCGGATCGAAGGGCGAGGGAATGAGATTGCCGGCGCCGAAGGTGCCGACCTCCCCGCCATAGGCGCGCGCGACCACGTCGGACGGCGCCTCGCGGGCGAGCCCGGCGATGGCGCGCACCGCGGCGAGCTTCATCTCCTCGTTGATCGCCGTGGCGCCGCAGTCGAGGGCGCCGCGGAAGATGTAGGGGAAGCAGAGGACGTTGTTGACCTGGTTCGGATAGTCGGACCGCCCGGTGCAGATCATGGCGTCGGGCTTCGCCTCCCGGGCCGCTTCCGGCATGATTTCCGGGTTCGGGTTGGCGAGGGCCATGATGAGCGGGCCCTTGGCCATGCGCCGGACCATGTCGGGCTTCAAGACGCCGGCGGCGGAGAGACCGAGGAAGATGTCGGCGTCGCCGATGATGTCGTCGAGCGTGCGGGCGTTGGTGTCCTTCGCATAGACCTCCTTGTAGGGGTCCATGAGCTTCTCGCGGCCCTTGTAGACGACGCCCTCGAGGTCTGAGACCCAGATGTTCTCGGTCCTCGCGCCAAGTTCGCGCAGGAGGTTGAGGCAGGCGATGGCGGCGGCCCCAGCGCCGGAGGCGACGATCTTCACGTCGGCGATGGTCTTGCCCATCAGGGCGAGGGCATTGGTGACGGCGGCGCCGACGATGATGGCGGTGCCATGCTGGTCGTCGTGGAAGACGGGGATGCCCATGCGCTCGCGCAGCCGCTTCTCGACCTCGAAGCACTCCGGCGCCTTGATGTCCTCGAGGTTGATGCCGCCGAAGGTCGGCTCCAGCGCCGCCACAACGTCGACGATGCGGTCGACCTCGCGCGCGTCGATCTCGATGTCGAAGACGTCGATGCCGGCGAATTTCTTGAACAGGACCGCCTTGCCCTCCATCACCGGCTTGCCGGCGAGAGGGCCGATGTCGCCCAGGCCGAGGACCGCCGTGCCGTTGGAGACGACGGCGACCAGGTTGGCGCGGATGGTCAGTTCGGCCGCCTGGGACGGGTCGCGCGACGATGGCCTCGCAGGCAGCAGCGACACCCGGCGAATAGGCCAGTGCCAGGTCGCGCTGGTTGCCGAGCGGCTTGGTCGCCTGGATCTCCAGCTTTCCGGGTCGCGGCAGGCGGTGATAGACCAGAGCGCCGGATTTGAGATCGTCGGAGATCGATTTCGTCATGCCTTGGGCCTCCCCGGCCGGTCATGCGCCGCGCGGCCGTACGACGTCAATCTCCGTCATTGTCGCGACGACCGGAAGACCGTGGCTGCGCCCAGCAGTGCTGCCACGGGGGAAAAGATCGCGCTTCGGCGTTGCGGGCGGCGGCGCACGGGCCAATCGGGCTTTTCCAGCGAGACGAGCGCCGTGACCGACAAGCCCCTGCCGAAGGCGTCCTCGGACTTGCGCAGGCGGGCGTCGACATCGACGCCGGCAACGCGCATGGTCGAGCACATCAAGCCGCTGGTGCGGCGCCAACGCGCGGCCTGGCGTCGGATGGCGAGATCGGCGGCTTCGGCGGCCTGTTCGACCTCAAGGCCGCGGGGTTCAACGATCCGGTCCTGGTCGCGGCCAATGACGGCGTCGGCACCAAGCTCAAGGTCGCCATCGAAGCCGGGCAAGCCCGACACCGATCGGCATCGACCTCGTCGCCATGTGCGTCAACGACCTCGTCGTGCAGGGCGCCGAGCCGCTGTTCTTCCTCGACTATTTCGCCACCGGCAAGCTCGACGCCGACCAGGGCGCCGCGATCGTCGACGGCATCGCCGAAGGCTGCCGCCAGGCCGGCTGCGCGCTCATCGGCGGCGAGACGGCGGAAATGCCGGGCATGTATGCCGACGGCGACTACGACCTCGCGGGCTTTTCGCGTAGGCGCTGCCGAGCGCGGCAAGCTGCTGCCCCGCAGCGACATGCAGGCCGGCGACGTGGTGCTCGGGCCTCGCCTCCTCCGGCGCCGCACTCCAACGGCTATTCGCTGGTGCGCAAGCATCGTCGAGCGTCTCCGGCCTGGGCTGGGATGCGCCGGCTCCCGTTCGACGGGGATCGCAGCCTCGGCGAGGCGCTGCTCGAGCCGACACGGATCTACGTGAAGAGCGTCATGGCCGTGCATCGCGGCACCGGCGCCATCAAGGCCCTGGCCCACATCACCGGCGGCGGACTTCGTCGACAACATCCCGCGCGTGCTTCCCGACGGGACCGGCGCGGAGATCGACCTTTCCGCCATCGCCGTGCCGAAGGTCTTCGGCTGGCTGGCCGGGGTCGGCGGCCTCGCCCAGTCCGAGATGGTGCGGACCTTCAACTGCGGCATCGGCATGGTCATCGTGGTGGCCGCCGCGGATGCCGCGCGCGTCACGGAGGCCTTCAACCTCGCCGGCGAGACCATCGTCAGCCTCGGCCGCATCACCCAGGCGGCGGCCGAGCCGCGCGTCACCTTCACCGGAGCGCTGGCGCTGTGAGCGCGGCGACGTCGGCGAAGAAGCGCGTCGCCATCCTGATCTCCGGCCGCGGCTCCAACATGGCCGCGCTCATCGAGGCGGCGAAGGCGCCGGACTATCCGGCCGAGATCGTGCTGGTGATGTCCAATGTGCCGGAAGCCGGCGGACTTGCCATCGCCGCCGCCAACGGCATCGCCACGGCGACCGTCGACCACCGGGCCTTCAAGCGCGACCGCGAGGCCTTCGAACGGGCGATGCAGGCCGAACTGACGGCCCATCGCATCTACATCGTCTGCCTCGCCGGCTTCATGCGCATCCTGACGCCCTGGTTCGTGGGACAATGGGAAGGGCGGATGATCAACATCCACCCTGCCCTGCTGCCCGCCTACAAGGGTCTCGACACCCACGCCCGGGCTCTCGCCGACGGCGCGAAGGAGCATGGCGCGACGGTGCATTTCGTCACGCCGGGCATGGACGAGGGCGAGACCATTCTGCAGGAGGCCGTGCCGGTGCTGCCGGGCGATACGCCCGAGACCCTCGGCAAGCGCGTGCTGGAGGTCGAGCACCGCATCTATCCGCAGGCGCTCAGGATGATCGCGACGGAATATACCCTGCTCTGAGGCCGCCTACGGCCTGAGCAGGAGGCGATCGAGCGCCGCCGGGTCCTGGTCGTCGAGGAACTCGACGGCGAACCCCTCCGGAAAGTGCCGGCAGACCCGCGCGGCGATGCGACCGACCGCAAGCAAGGTGCCGACATCCGGCACGACGTCGGCCGAGATCGCCGCTCCGCTCACCGACATGTCCATGACGAGGCAGGACAGCACGCTGCCGTCAGCGAAGGTCAGCATCGAGAAGGGCTCGCGCGGCACCATGCGGGCATGCAGCCGCTTGTCGTGCAGATCGAGATTCTTCTGGTCCTCCATCCAGGCGAGCCGCGTGGCGAGCCGGGCGCGCAAGTCGTCGGACAACGTCAGCGTCATGACGAAGCCGCCCTCGAGCACCCGCACGATCCGCCCGGACAGCTTGCCGAAGTCGCGGAAGTAGGCGATGGCGCGGTCGCCGACCGGCCCCTTCACCGGGCAGGCGAGCATCATGGCGCGGCTGGACATGTTGATGACCCGGCAGGCGAACTCCCGCCGCCGACCGGCCTCGTCGCGAACCCCGGACAGGGAATAGGTGCCGGCCACGCTCATGATGACGCGCGGTTCGGCGCGCCGCTCGATACCGACATAGTCGCCCGCAAGGGGCAGGATGGAACTGGATCGCATCATGGGGAACAACCGCGGCATGGCCGGATGCCGCGATCTAGGAACCCTTCGAATAAAACCTCTTTAAACTGACCCTAAAAATTGACTCCATTGCCGGTGTTTCTGACAATATCCCGTTTCCGCAAGGTCAGACTGCGCAGCAACCCGTTGACGCAACGGAATTGCAACCTGTGGATACTGACGACATGACAGACACCGCACGATCGCAGGCAACGAATTCTCGCGATCCGCCGGTGGATGCACGCCGGTCAGGCCGTCGGGCGGATCCAGACCTTGTTGTCGTGGAAGGCGGCGCCGCCGAACGGGGCGACCGCGTCGGCACCCGTCAACATGTTGATGCCACGGCCGCCGTCATGGTCGGAATTCGCCCAGAGCCCTTCCGCGATCAGCGTGCCGGCCCTTGTCTGGTCGGTCACCTTCGCATGCAGGATCACGGTGCCACGGGGTGAACCGAGCTCGACCTTTGCGCCGTTGTCGATGCCGAGGCGGTCGGCGTCGGCGGGATTGATCATCACCTCGGGCCGGCCCTCGCGCTTCCGCGACGAAGGCGTCTCGGCGAAGGTGGAGTTGAGGTAGCTGCGGGATGGCGAGGTCGCGAGCCGGAACGGGAATTCGGCGTCGGCCTCCTCGATCACCGGCCAGTGGTCCGGCAGACCCGGCATGGTGTCGACCGGCCCCAGCGTGCCGATGTTGGCGTAGGGGACGCCCGGCCAGTCCGGCTTGAAGCGGAACTTCCGGTCGCCATAGGCGAAACCCTTGAGGTAGTGCGCGTCCTCGAACTTCGGCTGAACGTCGCGGAAATTCGTCGCGGCGAGTTCGTCGAAGGTGCCCCAGCCGGATTTTTGCAGCGTCCAGTCGATGATCTCGCGCGGGCTCATGGCGAAGCCAGGATGGTCGGCGCCGACCCGCGTGGCGAGATCGGCGATGACCTCGTGGTTGGAGCGGCATTCGCCCGGTGGCTCGATGAGCTTCAGACCCAGCATGATGTGCTGGTGACCGCCGCCCTGGTACATGTCGTCATGCTCCATGAACTGGGTGGCGGGCAGCACGAGATCGGCCATCTTCGCCGTATCGGTCATGAACTGCTCGTGGACGACGGTGAAGAGATCGTCGCGGGCAAAGCCGGCGATGACCTTCGCCTGGTCGGGCGCGACGTTCACCGGATTGGTGTTCTGGATGATCATCGCCGTCACCGGCGGCCCGTCGGAACCGTCGGGACGGGCGAGCGCCGCCCGCTCCCCGGTGAGGATCGCGCCGATGCGCGACTGGTCGAGCGTGCGGATCGCCGGATCCTTCACGTCGAGCCCCTCGATCAGCGACTTCCGCCAGTGATAGATCGCGCCGTTGTTGTGGAAGGCGCCGCCGCCCTCGTATTTCCAGGCGCCGGTGACGGCGGGAATGCAGGAGGCGGCATGCATGTTCACCGCGCCGTTGCGCTGGCGGCCGAAGCCGTAGCCGAGGCGGAAGAACGTGCGCTTGTTCTCGCCGACCAGCTTCGCGAAGGCCTCGATCTCGTCGACCGTGAGGCCGGTGATGGCCGCCGCCCATTCAGGCGTCCGGGACTGAAGATGTGATTCCAGTTCGGCGGGTACGTCTGTGTATTCATTGAGATATTCGCGATCGGCGTAGCCGTCGCGGAAGAGCACGTGCATGACCGCGCAGGCGAGCGCGGCATCCGTTCCCGGCTTCAGCACGAGGCCGAGATCGGCCTGCTTCACCGTGTCGGTCCGGTAGATGTCGACGACGACGATCTTCGCCTTGCGCTCCTTGCGGGCCTTCATGGCGTGGGTCATCACATTGACCTGCGTGGAGACGGGGTTGGTGCCCCAGATCACCACGACGTCGGACTTCGCCATCTCCCGCGGGTCGACGCCGGCGAGCCGGCCGGTTCCGGCGATGAAGCCGGACCAGGCCATGTTGGTGCAGATGGTCGCGTAGAAGCCCGAGTACTTCTTCACGTGGCGCAGACGGTTGATGCCGCCGCGCTGCACGAAACCCATGGTGCCGGCGTAATAGTAGGGCCAGACGCTCTCCGAGCCATAGCGGCGCTCGGCCTCGAGGAATTTCTCGGCCGTCATCGCCATGGCCTCGTCCCAGGAGATGCGCTGGAACTCGCCCGAGCCCTTGGGACCCTTGCGGATCAAGGGGTGAAGCAACCGGTCGGGATGATGGATACGCTCGGCGTAGCGGGCGACCTTGGCGCAGACCACGCCGGCCGTGTAGCTCTGATGCGGGTCGCCATGCACCCGGCCGATGGTGCGGCCATCGATCACCTCCACCTCCAGCGAACAGGCAGAGGGGCAGTCGTGTGGGCAGGTCGACTTCAGGCGCTGGACGCTGACGGGGGCGTTCATGGCGGCTCCGGGGGCATGGCCAAGCTGGATCGCGTCCAAGCTAGCCCATTGCCGTCCAACGAAAAAGGCGGGCCGAGGCCCGCCTTCCGCATGCTGAACCTGCAACTGGATCAGGCCGGCAGGATCTCGTTCTGGGAGAAGAACTGGGCGATCTCGATACCGGCGTTCTCGACCGAATCCGAACCATGGACCGAGTTCTCGCCGACGGAGACGGCGTAGAGCTTGCGGATGGTGCCCTCGGCGGCCTGGGCCGGGTTGGTGGCGCCCATGATCTCGCGATACTTCGCGACGGCGTTCTCGCCCTCCAGCACCTGAACGACGACCGGCGCGGAGACCATGAAGTCGACGAGCTCGCCGAAGAAGGGACGCTCCTTGTGGACTGCGTAGAACTTGCGGGCCTCGGGCAGCGACATGCGGATGCGCTTCTGGGCGACGATCTGCAGGCCGGCCTTCTCGATGACGGCGTTCACGGCGCCGGTCAGGTTCCGCTTGGTGGCGTCCGGCTTGATGATGGAGAAGGTGCGCTCGATGGCCATGTGTCGTTCCTCGATGGGATGGGCGTGAATGAGGTGGCGCGCTTCTAGCAGCGCCCCGCGCGCCCGCAACGGGCGTCGCGGCGACAGCGTGGCCGCCGGGTGAACCGGCGATGAAGGCAAGGTTCAGGACGGGTTCCGAGCGGGTGCTCCGGAGATCGTTCCCATGATCGCACCCCAGCGATCGACCGGAGACCCATCGATGCGCAGTCTCGTCCTTTCCGCTCTCGCCGGTATCGCCGCGCTGTCGGCGGTCGTTGCGAGCCCCTCCGACGCCGGGGCTCAGGTCGTCACCGAGTTCTCGATCGGCGCGACGCCGGTCCAGTGGGGCCCACACCCCGGTTGGGATGGCCCGCGGCATCACTACCGCCCGCCTCCGCCGCGGCCGTACTGGCACCGCCCGCCGCCGCCGCCCTATGGCATCTACCGCCCCTACCGGCCGGCCTATGTCGCGCCCGACTGCTGGCGCGAGCGCCGCTGGGTCGACACGCCCTGGGGCCCCGAGGCCCGGATGGTGAGGATCTGCCGCTGAGATCACACGAGTAGTCGCGCGGGTCATCCGACGCCCCACCCAAACCCGACCCGCGCGGGTACGAGCCCGCCACCGAGGATGTATCGGTGGCGGGCTTCGCCGTTTCGGACGACCTCAGGCCTCGAGGATCTTGGCCTTGAACAGCGCGCCGGCCGCAAAGGCGGCCACCGTCGGCACGATCAGGAACAGCCAGAGCTGGGACAGCGCCTTGCCGCCGACGAACAGCGCCGGGCCGAAGGAGCGCGCCGGATTGACCGAGGTGCCGGTGACCGGGATCAGCAGCAGGTGAATCGCCGTCAGCGTCAGGCCGATGGCGAGTCCCGCGACGGCGGGGTTCCCGGCCTTCGAGGTGACGCCGAGGATGCAGACGAGGAACAGGAAGGTGCCGACGAACTCGCCGATCACCGCCGAGGTCGTGCCATAGCCCTTGGCGGCATCCCAGCCGTTCTGGCCGAGACCGGCCGCGGTGACGTCATATCCGCCCGCCTTGCCGGAAAGCGCGATGTAGAGGATGGCGGCGCCGACGATGGCCCCGGCGAACTGGGCGATGATGTAGCCGGGGACCTCGGAGGTCGGCATGCGGCCGGCGGCCCAGACGCCGACGGTGACGGCCGGGTTGACGTGGCAGCCGGACACCGGGCCGATGCCATAGGCCATGGCGACGATGGCGAGACCGAAGGCGAAGGCGATCGGCAGGGTTGCGAGCGCGGAATAGGGCTGGCCGGCACCGAACACCGCCCCCTGCCCGCCGAGGGTCACCACGCCGCAGCCGATGATGACCAGCGCCGCCGTTCCGATGAACTCGGCGACATATTTCTTCATTGAGGCATTCATGCCTGCGTCCCTCCATGACCCGACTCGCCTCAGGGCCGGTCGGGGACGGGTATGCTAGCACCGGGCACATCTCCGGCACTCGGGAACTTCCCCGATGCCGGGCTGCCGCGCTTGCCGATCCATCCCGCGCGCTTGCATCCGGCGGCCACCTCCGCCAAAAGCCGCCCATGTTGCAGATCAACGACCTGACCGTGCGGGTGGCCGGCCGCGTGCTCATCGACAATGCGTCGGTGTCGCTGCCGCCGAACGCGCGCGTCGGCTTCCTCGGCCGCAACGGTACGGGCAAGTCGACGCTGTTCAAGGTCATCCAGGGCGACCTGGCCGCCGACGCCGGCACGATCAAGCTGCCGGCACGGGCCCGTATGGGCGGCGTCGCGCAGGAGGCGCCCGGCGGGCCGGATTCCCTCCTCGACTTCGTGCTCGCCGCCGACAAGGAGCGCGCCCGCCTGCTGGCGGAGGCGGAGACCGCCACCGACCCGCACCGTATTGCGGAGATCCAGACGCGGCTCGTCGACATCGACGCCCATTCGGCCCCAGCGCGGGCCGCCTCGATCCTCGCCGGCCTCGGCTTCGACACGGCGGCGCAGGCCCGCCCCTGCTCGGACTTTTCCGGCGGCTGGCGGATGCGCGTGGCGCTGGCTGCGGTGCTGTTCACCGCGCCGGACCTCCTTCTGCTCGACGAGCCGACCAACTATCTCGACCTCGAGGGCACGCTCTGGCTGCAGGACTATCTCGCCTCCTATCCCCACAGCGTGCTGCTGATCAGCCATGACCGCGACCTGCTGGACGCATCCGTCGAGCACATCCTGCACCTCGACCAGGGCAAGCTGACACTCTGGAGGGGCTCCTACACCACCTTCGCGCGCTCGCGCGCCATCGAGATGGCGGTGCGCGAAAAGGCCGCGAAGAAGCAGGAGGACAAGCGCGCTCACCTGCAGAGTTTCGTCGACCGGTTCCGCGCCAAGGCGACCAAGGCGCGGCAGGCACAGTCACGCCTGAAGATGCTGGAGAAGATGGAGGCGGTGGCCACCATCGTCGAAACCGACGTGCCGCCCTTCATCATCCCGGAGCCCGCCCGCAAGGCCTCGCCGCCGATCATCAACCTCGAGGGCGTCTCGGTCGGCTACACGGAAGGCCTGCCAATCCTCCGGCGGCTGTCGCTGCGGATCGACGACGACGATCGCATCGGCCTGCTCGGCGCCAACGGCAACGGCAAGTCGACCTTCCTGAAGCTGATCTCGGGCCGCCTCGCGGCCATGTCGGGCCGCATCGTGCGCGGCGACAAGCTGAAGATCGCCTATTTCGCCCAGCACCAGCTCGACGAGCTTCGGCCGGCCGAGAGCGTCTACCAGCACCTTCGGCGCCTGATGCCGGACGACCCGGAGGCCAAGGTGCGTGCCGCCTGCGCCCGCTCGGGCTTCTCCGGCGAGCGCTCCGACACCAAGGTCTCGTCGCTCTCGGGCGGCGAGAAGGCGCGCCTGCTCTTCGCCCTGGCGGTGTTCGAGGGGCCGCACCTGCTCATCCTCGACGAGCCGACGAACCACCTCGACATCGACAGCCGCGCTGCGCTGGTCGAGGCGCTCAACGGCTATTCCGGCGCCGTCATGATCGTTTCGCACGACCGCTACCTGCTGGAAGCGACGGTCGACCGGCTGTGGCTGGTGCGTGACGGCACGGTGCAGCCCTTCGACGGCGATCTCGACGACTATCGCAAGATCGTCCTCGCCGGTTCGGGGCCGGGCCCAACCTCCGCAAAGACCGAGAAGCAGGCCGAGCCAAAGCCCGCTGTTGCCTCGCGCAGCGAGACGAAGGCGCTGGCGAAGAAGGTCGCCGAGATCGAACAGACGATGGAACGGCTGCGGGGCGACATCGACAAGATCGATCGGATCCTGGCTCAGCCCGGCTATTTCGAGGCCCATCCGGACAGTGCCGCGCAGGCGGCAAAGACCCGTGCGGCGCGCGAGAAACAACTCGCCGAGGCGGAAGAAGCCTGGCTCGAGGCGAGCGGCGAGCTTGAGGCGGCGGGCCTGCCCGCGTGATTACCCGGGAACGACCGGCGCGAGCCGACGTCAGCTTTCCTTGATCGTCTTGCGCCACCGCGCCCTGAGCACGCTTGGCCGCTCCGGATAGCGTTCGTCGAGGAAGGTGGCCGCGCCGATGCGGTCGGTGCGGAAAGACCGGAAGTCGCGGCGCAACTCGCACCAGGCGATAAGGTGGCGGACGCTGTCGAAATAGCCGACGGCCACCGGCCAGATGACGCGGTCGGTCGCCCTGCCCTGCTCGTCGCTGTAGCCGAGCGATATCTTCTTGCCTTCGTGAATCCAGCCGCGGACGCGGGCGAGATCGATGCGGTCCTCGGTCGGCTCCCAGGCAGGTCCCGTGCGGGAGACGGGATCGAGCGCCACGTCGCGCAGCTTTTCCGGAACGATGGCGGCGAGCTTGGCGATGAGGTCGGCGGCGGCGCGCGACAGCGCGGGATCGCCGCGGGACTGGACCCAGCGCGCGCCGAGGGCCGCCGCCTCGATCTCGTCCGATGTCAGCATGAGAGGTGGCAGGTCGAAGCCGCCCTCCAGCACATAGCCGAGCCCTGCCTCGCCGCGGATCGGCACCCGCTGGCCCACGAGCGTGGAGATATCGCGGTAGATCGTGCGCTTCGACGTCTCGAGTTCGGACGCGATCGCCTCGGCGGTCAGCGGCCGGCGTGAGCGGCGCAGGATCTGGATGATCTGGAACAGGCGGTCTGACGGTCTCATGGGGGACACTCTGCCGCAGGGCTGCTGCCATCGTTATGGCAGCACTGTGGCAACAGCGCTATCCCCGGCGCCGGAAGCGCCGCGACCAGGCGTAGAGCAGGACGACTGCGAGGACGAGGCTGCTCACGGAGAGGGCGACCATCACCGTCTCGTAGCCGAAGCGGCCGATGGCAACGCTGGTCGGCAGGGCGATGGAGGTCATGGCGGCGAAGAAGGTGGCGTTGAACACCGCCATGGGCGTCGCCCGCTGCTCGGGCGGCGTGCCGTCGCAGATCCAGGCGGAGAGGACCGGGAAGCCGATGGAATGACCGAGGCCGAAGACGAGGCCTGCGGCCGCGACGCCGGTTATCGTCTGCGCGAGGGCGACCATGACGAGCCCGACGGCCAGCAGGACCGAGCCACCGGCGACGACGAGCCGCCGGTCGACATTCTCGATCAGCGCCAGACCGCCGAAACGGACCGCAAAGATGGAGATGGTGAAGGCCGTGAAGAAGGCACCGACGATGATGCCGCGTTCCACGAGGATCGGGGCCGCATAGGCGCTGATGAAGCCGAACATGTAGCCGTAGACGATGCCGGCGGTCAGCGGCAGCCAGACGCGGGGCGTGGCGACGAGGTCGAGAATGCCACCGACCGGACCCTCCGCCTTGTCCGCCGGCCGGATGGTCCACAGCAGAGGCAGGCCGATGAGGGCCGGCACTGTTCCCGCGAGGAAATATCCGTGGGCGCCGAACGCGTGGTAGAGGAATTCGGCGACGATCGGTCCGAAGGCATAGGGCAGCGGCGCCATGGCCGAGAGCAGGCCGAACAGCCGGACGAAGCGCTCGCGCGTCAGCCGCGTGGTGCCGTAGGTCATGACCGGCGCGTGAAACAGCGCGAATCCCGTGCCCTGGATGAGGCGGGAGGCCAGCGAGCCGAAGAAGCTGCCATGGGTGAAGTAGAGGCTGACGAAGCCGAGCGTCGTCAGGATGGCGCCGATGCGCACCGTCTGGAGCAGGCCGATGCGATTGGCGAGCGGCCCCGAAAACAGGCTCATCAGCACCAGCGGAATGCCGTAGACCGCGATCAGCAGGCCGATATCGCGATGCGGAAACCCTGCCTCCTCCCACACCACGGCCAGCAGCACCGACTGCTGGTTGGTCATGGCGGTCAGGAAGATGATGGCCGTGAGTCTGACGAACTCCGAGCGGGCCGCCAGGTCGATATAGCCACGCGGAGCTTCGGAAGCCGGCAGGCCGTTCACGCCTTCTTCCCCCAGCGCCCGGTCTCGTCCTGCTGCCAGTAGGTGCAGTCGTGTCCGGCGGCGCGGGCCGTCTTCCAGTGGTCCCGCGCCTGATCGACGGCATTGGGATCATTGCCGTCGAACATGAGCACGAGGCGCTCATAGCTCTCGATGTCCGGCGGCAGGGGTGCGCCATCCACGAGAAAACGGACGGAGCCACCATTGGCGCGATCCGGACCGGTGGTGATCAGGATCGGCTGCAGGGCTGCGTCCGCCTCGCGGGCGGTGCCATGGGGAAGGAAACTCGCGTCGTCATAGGTCCAGAGAAGCGCGTCGAGCGCCTCCACCCGTTCGGGCGAGGCCGCCTCGACCACGACTTTCCAGCCGCGTTCCACCGATTTTTCGAGCAGCACCGGCAAGACCCTCTCGAGAGGCTGGTTCTGCAAATGGTAGAACAGGATGTCTGTCACGAGTTCCGTCGTTTTTGCATAGCTCGGCGCGATCAGCGCTCGTAGCCGTCTGCCACCAGCCTGTCGAGCAGCCGGACACCCCAGCCCGCGCCCCAGGAACGGTTGAGGTCGCCCTTGGTGGAGTTCATCGCCGTGCCGGCCACATCGAGATGCGCCCACGGCGTGTCGCCGACGAAGCGCTGCAGGAACTGGGCGGCGGTGATCGCGCCGCCATAGCGGCCGCCGGCGTTCTTCATGTCGGCGAACTGGCTGTCCATCAGCTTGTCGTACTCGGGCGCCAGCGGCATGCGCCAGACCTTCTCGCCTGTCGCGAGGCCGGCCTCAGCCAAACCCTTCGCCAGGTCGTCGTTGTTCGAAAACAGGCCGGCATGCTCCTGACCGAGAGCGACCATGATCGCGCCGGTGAGCGTCGCCAGATTGATCATCGCCTTCGGCTTGAAGCGGTCCTTGGCGTACCAGAGCACGTCCGCGAGCACGAGCCGGCCCTCGGCGTCCGTGTTGATCATCTCGATCGTCTGGCCGGACATGGAGGTGAGAATGTCGCCGGGACGGTAGGCGTTGCCGTCGGGCATGTTCTCGACGAGGCCGATGAGGCCGACGACGTTGACCCGCGCCTTGCGGGCGGCCAGCGCATGCATGGCGCCGACGACGGCGGCGGCGCCGCCCATGTCGCCCTTCATGTCCTGCATGCCCTCGCCCGGCTTCAGCGAGATGCCGCCGGAGTCGAAGGAGACACCCTTGCCGACAAGGCAGACAGGCGCCTCACCGTCCTTGCCGCCGTCCCAGCGCATGACGACCACCTGGCTGTCGCGGGCCGAGCCCTGGCCGACGGCGAGCAGCGCGCCCATGCCGAGCTTGCGCATCTCCTTCTCCCCGAGCACCTCGACATCGACGCCGAGTCTGGAGAGGGCTGAGGCGCGCTTGGCGAACTCGACGGGGAACAGCACGTTCGGCGGCTCGTTGACGAGGTCGCGGGCGAAATCGACACCGTCGGCGATCGCTTCGCGGGCCTTGAAGGCCTTGCGGGCCGCCTTCTCGTCGGCCACCAGCAGGGTCACCGACCGCTTCTTCGACCCCTCCTCGCCATCCTTCTTCTTCGTCCGGTAGCGGTCGAAGGAGTAGAAGCGCAGTCTCAGGCCGAGGGCGACGTCGGCCGCCTGCTCGGCCGTGAGCGGCCCGGCCGCCGTTTCAAGGATGACCGCCGCGTCGGTCGCAGCGTCAGGCAGGCGGCCACAGATGGCGCCACCCAGCCGGATGACATCAAGTTCCTTCCAGTCGGCCGGCTTGCCGACACCGGCAAACAGCAGCCGCGAGGCCGCGACCTTCTCGGGTGCGAGGATGTCGAGGAACGAACCGGACTTGCCCTTGAAGCCGTCGGCACCGGCCGCCCGGTCGAACAGGCCCTTGGCAGGCGCCAGCAGAGCCGCGGCCGACTTCGAGAGGGCGAGATCCGCCCCGACCAGCGCGACGACGAGACCGGTCGCGGGCGAGGAGAGCGGGGCGAAGCTGATCTTGAGGCTGTCGGACATGGGGCAAACTTGCTTCGGGAGAGAATCGGGCACAAGGCCCTGACGGATCACACTAACGCGACGTTGTGGCCTGTGGGAGACGCCCGGGCGGGAATCGGCGTTGCGCGGGCTTGCGACCTTGCCGCCGCCACGATCCGCTTCTAACCCTGACCCTCACAGACGCGCGGGTTGGCGGACCCCGCACCAGCATGGGCCGGGAATGGGATCCCTCGAACGCTACATCTTCCGGCAGGCCGCCCTCGCCTTCGTGGCGGGCCTCTTCATCCTCACGCTGGTGGTCTGGATCACCCAGGTGCTGCGGCAGCTCGACCTCGTCACCAACAGCGGGCAGACGATCGCGCTCTTCTTCCTGATGACGAGCCTCGGCATCCCGGTGCTGGTGGCGCTGATCGCGCCGATCGCGCTGTTCATCGCCATCGTCCAGACACTGAACAAGCTGAACGGCGATTCCGAGCTGATCGTCATGTCCGCGGCCGGCGTGTCGCCGCCGCGGCTCGCACGTCCGCTGCTCGTGCTCACCATCATGGTCATGGCCATGGTGGGGGCGCTCTCCCTCTGGCTGACGCCCTCCTCCATCCGCCACTTCCGCCTGCTGCTGACGCAGGTGCAGGCCAACCTGCTGACAGCCATCGTGCGTCCCGGGCAGTTCACCCAGGCGGACCGGGGCCTCACCTTTCACATCCGCGACCGCGCACCTGGCGGCGTGCTCCTCGGCATCGTCGTCTCGGACGTGCGGGACCCTCAGGTGCACATGACCTATGTCGCCGAGCGCGGGGTCATCACGGAGCAGCCCCAGGGCACCTTCTTCGTGCTGGAGAACGGCAACCTGCAGCGCCGCGAGACCAAGGAGGGAACCACGTCGATCGTGGTCTTCGATCGCTACGCCTTCGACCTGTCGCAGCTGACCCAGGCGGCCGAAACCATTTATAGACCATCTGAGCGCTATACCTCCGAACTCATGAACCCCGACCCCGCCGATCCCATGCTGGAGAGGTGGCGTGGGCGGTTCCGTCAGGAGCTGCACGACCGTTTCGCCGCGCCGCTCTACCCACTGGCCATGTTGTGTATTGCGTTC
The DNA here is from genome assembly GCA_965284145.1 of Phreatobacter sp. Classification (GTDB taxonomy): domain Bacteria; phylum Pseudomonadota; class Alphaproteobacteria; order Rhizobiales; family Phreatobacteraceae; genus Phreatobacter. The sequence continues at coordinate 421,652 of CBDIRH010000002.1, read as the reverse complement.
GCCATGCTGGGACAGGCCCGAACGACGCGGCAAAGCCGCGGCGCCGCGATTGCCGGAGCAATCGCCACCATGGCTGCCGTCCGCGGCGGCGGATTTGCCGTGTCCGGCCTCGTTGCCGCACGGCCGGCCGCCGTGCCGCTGGTCTATCTGCTTCCGATCGCCACCATCGTGGTTTTCGGCGCCGCGTCGCTGGGTCTCGTCAAGCTGCGCGCCCCGGCTGCGCTGACGCGGCTTTCCAACGACCTTTCGGAGCGCCTGACTCGCCTCGTCGCCGCCCGCAGCGCGGCGGGAGGCAACGCCTGATGGTGTCGACCTTCTCCCGATACATGACGCGGAAGTTCCTCGCCGCGGTGGGCGGCACCTTCCTCGGCACGTTCGGGCTGGTGCTCATTGTCGACTTCGTCGAACAACTCCGCCGCGTCGAGGACGCGAGCCGCGCCCCGGCCCATCTCGTCGCCCTGCTGACCATCTACCGCGTGCCGGCCTTCATCGAGATCGTGCTGCCCTTCGCCGTTCTCGTCGGCGCCATGCTGTGTTTCCTCGGCCTGTCACGAAAGCTCGAACTGGTGGTGGCGCGTGCCGCGGGGCTCTCGGCCTGGCAGTTCCTTGCACCTGCCATCGTCGTTGCCCTGCTCCTCGGCGTTTTCGCCGCGACCGTCTACAACCCCGTCGCCTCGGAGTTCCGCGAGCGCAGCTTCCGGCTGGAATCGTCGCTGTTCGGGCGGGCGCTCTACTCGGAAGCGCGCACCAACTTCTGGCTCAGGCAGGCGACGCCGACCGGCCAGGCGGTCATCAATGCGGCCTCCGCCACTGATCGCGGCCAGCGGCTCACGGGCATCAGCGTGCTGGTCTATGGCACCGACAACCAGTTCAGGGAACGCATCGACGCGGAATCGGCCGAACTCGGCAACGGCTTCTGGCTGCTGAGCAAGGCGCGCATCACTCCCGTCGGCAGCGAGCCGGTGAAGCACGATACCTACCGGCTGACGACGGAACTGACCGCCGACCAGGTGCGCCAGAGCTTCGTCATGCCCGAGCAGGTGTCGTTCTGGGAGCTGCCCCAGTTCATCGAACTGGCACGCAAGTCGGGCCTGCCGGCGGCCCGTTTCGAGCTCCAGTACCAGCTTTTGCTGGCGCGGCCCCTGCTTCTGGTCGCCATGGTGCTGGTCGCGGCAGCGGCCTCGTTGCGCTTCGCCCGGCTCGGCGGCCTGGGCAAGACGATTCTGGGTGGCGTGGTCGCCGGATTTTTGCTTTACGTGGGGTCCGAACTCGCCGGCAATCTGGGACGCTCGAATCTCGTGCCCCCGGTCCTTGCCGCGTGGTCGCCTGCATTTATCGGTGCGTTGATGGGTTTCATGGTTCTATTGAAGCAGGAGGACGGCTGATGCTTCGCGCAGCAAGCCGCCTGACGGCTTCTCCGGCCCGAATCGCCCGTTCTGCCCTGACCGCGACCGCCAGCCTGCTGGCCCTGGTTGTCGCGTCGGGCGGGATTGCGCCCGCACGCGCCCAGTCGCCGAACGATCCGGCGGAACAGCGGCTCTATATCGGCGACCCCACCCAGATCCAGAACCAGCCCGCTGCCCGCAGCCCGACCAGCCCGGCCTCGCCGCTGCCGACAGCCGGGCCGACCTTCTCGGCGACGCCGCGCGGCACGCCGATGCAGGTCAATGCGGGACAGCTGGTCTATGACGAACGCACCAATCGCGTCTCGGCGCGAGGGAACGTCCAGGTCTATTACGACGGACGGACCATCGAGGCGGATGTCGTCACCTACGACCGGCAGACCAACCGCGTCAGGGCGACCGGCAACGTCCGCGTGACCGAGCCCTCGGGCAACATCGCCCACGCGCAGGACCTCGAGTTCGACCAGCAGTTCACCAACGGCTTCATCCGTTCGCTGAACATCGAGACCCCGGACAGGCGCTTCATCGGCGCCAGCAGCGTGACGCGCGAGAACGGCGACACCACGATCTTCGACCGGGCCACCTACACGGCCTGCGATTCCTGCCGCGCCGACCAGACGAAACCGCCCACCTGGGTGATCAAGTCGAAGCGCATCATCCATCGCGAGTCGGAGCGCACCATCTATTTCGAGGATGCCCGCTTCGAGATGTTCGGCGTGCCGATCGCCTACATGCCGCGCATGTGGGCGCCGGATCCGACGGTTCGCAAGGCCTCGGGCCTGCTCATGCCGGGCATCGCCGGCTCGAACCGCACCGGTATCGGTTTCGAGGTTCCCTATTTCTGGAACATCCAGCCGAACTACGACCTGCTGATCGCCCCGCGCTACTACCTCAGGCAGGGCTTCATGCCGATCGTCGAGTGGCGGCATGGGTTCGAGAGCGGCTACTATACCATCCGCGCTGCCGGAATCCGGCAGAACGACCCCTCGGTCTTCTCCTATTCGGACGGCACGCCGGAAGTCGGCAACCGCAACTTCCGCGGTATTCTGCATACCACCGGCATGTTCCGCATCAACGAGCGCTGGTCGGTCGGCTGGGATCTCAATCTCATGTCCGATACGGCCTTCCTGCGCGACTATTCTCTGTCGCTGCCGGGCCAGACGGAAGCCAACTCCCGTCTCTTCCTGCGCGGACAGGGTCCCCGGAGCTGGTTCGACCTGTCGGCGACGCGCTACGTCGGCATCACTGCGACAGACACCGACAACAAGATCCTGCCGACCACCCATCCGGTGCTCGACTATTTCAAGGTCATGGACCAGTCGGTGGCGGGCGGCGAACTGTCCTGGCGGACGAGCGTCGTCAGCCTGACTCGCGAGGCCGCCGACGTGTCGGTCCGCAATCCGCTCTCGCCGATCACCTGCAACCGCAACCTGCCTGCCGCGATTGGCGTCAATCTCGATCCCGCGAACTGCCTCGTGAACGGCATCGACGGCATGTATTCCCGCGCCTCGGCCGAGGTCTCCTGGCGTCGTCGGGTGATCGACTCCATGGGCCAGGTCTGGGAGCCCTTCACCTCGCTGCGCGGTGACGTCACCTATTACAGGCTGAAGGATAACGCCGCGGTTCTCGGCTCCTTCGATCGCCTGGCCCAGGACAACCGCACGCAGACCCGCGTCATGCCGGTGGTCGGCATGACCTACCGCTATCCGTGGATCGCCGCGACCAGCTACGGCACGACGACCGTCGAGCCGGTGGTTCAGTTCATTGCCCGCCCGAACGAGCAGAACATCGGCCATATCCCGAACGAGGATTCCCAGAGCCTCGTCTTCGACGACACCAACCTGTTCCAGGTCAACAAGTTCTCCGGCTGGGACCGGGTGGAGGGCGGCGGCCGCCTGAACTACGGCGTCAACCTGACCCACCGCTTCGCCAACGGCTCGTCGTTCAACGTGCTGTTCGGGCAGTCGCGCCACCTGTTCGGCATCAACTCCTTCTCGGATGGCGCGCTCTACGACGCGTCCAGCACCGGCGCCAATTCCGGCCTCGACAAGCCACGCTCGGACTACGTCGCCCGCTTCCAGTACCAGCTCGACCGCAACTTCCGCTTCTCGGCGCGTGGCCGCTTCGACGAGCACACCTTCGCCGTCCAGCGCGGCGAGGTCGATGCCACCGGGCGCTTCGGCAATGTTGCCGTGACCGGCACCTTCGGCTATCTCGCCCCGCAGCCGATGCTGGGATACGTCGTGCCACGCAGCGCGGTCGGCGCCGGCCTCTCCTACACCATGGCGAAGAACTGGACGCTTTACGGCGCTGCCCGCTTCGCCTTCCAGCGTCAGAACCTGGCTGCGGTGGTCCCTGCCGACCTGACCGAGCGCAACAAGGTCGAGAGCCTGCTTGTCGGCGTCAACTATCTCGACGACGCCATGCAGCTCGGCTTCTACTACTCACGCGACTTCGCCGCAGAGGTCGTCACGCTGAACAACGTGACCACCACCCGCGACGTCCACCGCTTCATGTTCCGGTTCAACCTGCGCACCATCGGCGAGCTGACGCTCTCGCAGAATGTGTCGAACTGGTTCAACCCGCCCTCTCAATGAGCCCGCTGCCCTGATTGCGCCACCCTCATGAGCGAGGGAGCAGGCTTGGCATCCACACCTTCCAAGGAGGCGCCCCCATGGTTCCCGTGCGACCCTTGACCGTCGCTGCCCTCGCCATCGTCCTCTCGGCAGGCGCTGTGCTCGCGCCGAAGCCTGCCATGGCGCAGGAAGGACGCGTCATCGCGACCGTCGCTGGTGTTCCGATCACCAGCTTCGACATTCCGCAGCGCCAGCGCCTGCTGCAGGTCCGCGAAGGCCGGGCCCATTCGGCCGAACAGGCGCTTCAGGACCTGATCAACGACCGCATCAAGTTCGCCGAGGCGCGCCGGTTCCGCGTCGAGGCCAACGACCAGCAGGTCGAGGCCGCCTATGCCCAGGTCGCCCAGCGGTCCGGTATCGACCCGCGGGGGTTTGACCAGGTTCTGCGCTCGCAAGGCATCGAGGCGCGTGTCTACAAGGGCAAGCTGCGCGCCGACCTGTCCTGGTCGAACCTCATCGGCGCCCGCTACGGCCGCACCATCTTCATCACCGACACCCAGCTCGTCGATGCCCTGGCGCGCCGGCAGGGAGCCACCCGCCCGTTCAACTATGTGCTGCGTCCCATCGTCCTGCTCGTTCCGGCCACCGCGCCAGCCGCTCAGGTGCAGCGCCGCATGGCGGAAGCCAATGCGCTGCGCGGCCGCTTCTCCAGCTGCGCCACCGACCTCGAGCAGGTCGGACGCATTCCCGACGCGGCGATCCGCGAGCAGTTCCGCCGTCTCAGCACGGATCTCAGCCCGGCCTTCCAGCAGGTCCTCAACCAGACGGCGGTCGGCAAGCTGACGGCCCCGAGCCGCACCCAGCAGGGTATCGAGATGATCGCCATCTGCTCGAAGGAAGAGGCCAGCACCAGCGACACCGCCGCGCGCAACCAGGTGCGCGAGGAAATGACCACGGCCGAGATGAAGCGCATCTCCGACGCCTATCTCGCGCGGCTGCGCCAGACGGCGGTCATCACCTATCGCGACGGCCGCGACGCCGCCCGTCGCTGAGGCGCGACCATGATGCTCCCCATCGCCCTGTCCATGGGGGAGCCGGCCGGGATCGGGCCGGACGTCGCCCTCATGGCCTGGCGCGACCGGCGTGAGAACAATCTTCCTCCCTTCTACGTCATCGGCGACGCGGGGCTGATGGAGCTGCGCGCGTCCAGGCTCGGTCTCGGCGTCCCCGTCGTTCCCTGCCTGCCGGAAGAAGCGAACGAGACGTTTCCCTACGGCCTGCCGGTGCTCGACATCGGCGACGGGATCGAGGATCGACCGGGGCAACCGACGCCGGAGACGGGCCTCGTCGTCATCGAGGCGATCCGTGCCGGCGTGGAGCACATCCGCTCGGGTCGGGCCCGCGCGATCGTCACCGCCCCGATCTCCAAGGCGGTGCTGGCGGAGGCCGGCTTCCAGCATCCCGGCCACACCGAATTCCTCGGCGAACTCGCCCGCTCCTTCCGCGCCGGGCCCGTCCGCCCGGTCATGATGATCTGGAGCGAGACCCTCGCCGTGGTTCCGGTGACCATCCACATTCCGATCGCGGATGTGCCCGGCCGCCTGACCACCAGCCTGATCGTCGAGACCGGCGCCGTCGTCGCCCATGACCTCGCGACCAAGTTCGGCATCGCCAGGCCCCGCCTCGCCGTCTGCGGCCTCAACCCGCATGCCGGGGAGAACGGGCTGATCGGCCGCGAGGACATCGAGGTCGTGGCGCCCGCCGTCAAAGAGCTGAACCGTATCGGCATCGCCGCCACCGGTCCACATCCGGCCGACACGCTGTTCCATGCGGAAGCCCGCACAGGCTACGACGCCGTGCTCGGCATGTATCACGACCAGGTGCTGGCGCCGATCAAGACCATCGCCTTCGACGAGGGCGTCAACGTCACGCTGGGCTTGCCCTATATCCGCACCTCGCCGGACCACGGCACGGCCTACGGGCTGGCGGGAACGGGCAAGGCCCGGCCGACCAGCATGATCCAGTCGATCGCCCTCGCCGCCCGCCTGTCGCAGAAGAAGCCCACCGCTTGAGCGCCATCGACGCCCTGCCGCCGCTGCGCGAGGTCATCGCCCGCCACGGGCTGATGGCGAAGAAGGCCCTCGGCCAGAACTTCCTGCTCGACCTCAACCTGACCAGCCGCATCGCCCGCGCCTCGGGCCCGCTGGAGGGTGCGACGGTCGTGGAAGTCGGCCCGGGCCCCGGCGGCCTCACGCGCGCCCTGCTCGCCGGCGGTGCGGGCCGGGTCATCGCCATCGAGCGCGACGCGCGCTGCCTGCCGGCGCTGGCCGAGATCGCCGCCGCCTATCCCGGCCGGCTCGAGGTGATCGAGGGCGACGCGCTGAAGGTCGACATGGCGGCGCTGACCGCCGGCGCGCCGGCGCGCATCGTCGCCAACCTGCCCTACAACGTCGGCACGCCGCTGCTCGACAGGCTGGCTCACCGGCGAGGCCTGGCCGCCCTGGTACCAGTCGCTGACGCTGATGTTCCAGAAGGAGGTGGCGCAGCGCATCGTCGCCCCGCCGGGCTCGGAGGCCTATGGCCGGCTCGGCGTGCTCGCCGGTTGGCGCACCACCGCGAAGATGGTCTTCGACGTGGCGCCCTCCGCCTTCGTGCCACCGCCGAAGATCACCTCCACGGTGGTCCATCTCGTGCCGAGGACGGAGCCCCTCGCCTGTCCGGTGAAGATGCTGGAGCGGGTGACGCTCGCGGCCTTCGGCCAGCGCCGCAAGATGATCCGCCAGAGCCTCAAGGGGCTCGGACGCGATCCCATGCCGCTCATCGAGGCGGCGGGGCTCGATCCGACGGAACGGGCGGAGAACCTCACGATCGAGGACTTCTGCCGGCTGGCGCGCCTCGCGGCCGGCTGATCAGGACGGCAGGGTGCCGGTCGACAGGATCGCGTCGAGATCCCGTCCGAGCTCGGTGATCAGTGCCTCGAGCTTCGGCCGGCGGCGCTGCTTCAGCCGCTCGGCGTGGAGGATCGCCCTGAGCTCCATGAAGGCGCGGTCGAGATCGTCGTTGACGAGGATGTAGTCGAAGTCGGCCCAGGCCTCGATCTCGGTGCGGGCCGTCTTCAGCCGCTTCAGGATGGCGGCATCGTCATCGCTCGCCCGGCGCTTCAGGCGCGAGACCTGCTCGGCGACCGAGGGTGGCAGCAGGAAGATGGTAGCCATGTCCTCGCGGACCATGGCCTCGAGCTGGCGGACGCCGGCGACGTCGATGTCGAACAGCACGTCCTTGCCGGCGGAGAGCGCCTCCTCGACCGCCTTGCGCGGCGTGCCGTAGTAGTTGCCGTGGACCTCCGCCCATTCCAGCAGTTCGCCGGCGTCGCGCATCTGGATGAAGCGCTCGGGCGTGATGAAAAAGTAGTGGACCTTGTCGATCTCGTCCGCCCGCTTCGGCCGTGTGGTGACGGACACCGACAGGGCGATCTCGTTCTCCACCTGCAGGAGTTGGCGCGTCAGCGTCGACTTCCCGCCCCCGAGGGCGAGGTGAGGATCAGCATGAGGCCGCGGCGGGCGGTGACGGCATCGGCCATGGCCTACTCCAGATTCTGGACCTGTTCGCGGAACTGCTCGACCACCGCCTTGAGGGCGAGGCCGGTGGCTGTCAGCGTCACGTCATTGGCCTTGGAGCACAGCGTGTTCGTCTCGCGGTTGAACTCCTGGGCCAGGAAGTCGAGCTTGCGGCCGACGGCTCCCCCTTCGGCGATCAGCTTCGCGGCGGCAGCGACATGGGCGTCGAGGCGGTCGAGTTCCTCGCGGATGTCGGCCTTGGAAGCGACCATGAGCGCCTCCTGGTGCAGGCGGTCCGGGTCGAAGTTGCGGCCGGGCTCCAGCAGCGCGGCGATCTGCTCGGCGATCTTCGCCTTGATGGCCTCGGGCCGGCGGCAGGGATTGTCCTCGGCCTCGCGCTTCAGCGCCGCGATCTCCGCCAGGCGATCGGTGAGGATGGTGCCGAGGGCCCGGCCCTCGCTGCGGCGCATGTCGACCAGACGGCCGAGCGCGACATCGAGCCCAGCGAGGACGTCGGCGACGAGCCTTGCCCTCTCCTCCTCGCTCTCCTCGGCCTCGACAATGTCGATGACGCCCTTGATGGCGAGAAGCCCGTCGATGGCCGGGGCGCGCGCGTCGATGCGCTCGGCGATCATCCGGGCGGCCTCGGCGACCTGCGCCAGCACCGTCTCGTTGATGCGCACCTCGGTGGTCGCCGTCTCCCGCTTCACCGCCAGCGAGGCATAGATCGACCCGCGGGTGACGGCAGCGGAGACCTTCTGGCGGATGACGGGCTCGGCGGCATCGAGGCTCGGCGGCAGCCGCAGCTTCACGTCGAGGCCCTTGGAATTGACCGACTTGATTTCCCAGGCCCAGACGGCAGAACCCGTCACGCCTTCGGAACGGGAAAATCCCGTCATGCTGGACAGGGCCATGGATTCCTCTGGCGCAGGCTGATACCGCAGGGCGTTACGGCCCGCGCGAGGCGAGGTCAAGCGCCGCGCGGTGTCAGCGTGTGGCGCGCGGCGGCGTCACAGCCGGTGCCGGGGTGTTCGCCGTGGTCGCCGCGGGAACGGCCGTGCCGGAGGCCTCGGCACGCTCGCGCTCGATGCGACGCCAGTTGGCGACATTGCGGTTATGCTGTTCGAGTGTCTCGGCGAAGGCGTGGCCACCCGTGCCGTCGGCGACGAAGTAGAGTTCGCGATGGCGCGCCGGATTGGCGACGGCCTCCATGGCCGCTCGCCCGGGATTGGCGATCGGCGTCGGCGGCAGACCGTCGATCTGGTAGGTGTTGTAGGGCGTCAGCCGCTGGATGTCGGACTGCAGAATGGCGCGGCCGAGGGCGCCGCGGCCACCGACGATGCCGTAGATGATCGTCGGATCGGACTGCAGGCGCATCCGCCGGGTCAGGCGGTTGACGAAGACGCCGGCAACGCGCGTCCGCTCCTCGGCCTTGCCCGTTTCCTTCTCGACGATCGATGCGAGGATCACCAGTTCCTCGGGCGTGCGCACAGGGAGTTCCTGGCTCCGGCGCGCCCAGATCTGCTGCAGCAGACGGCTCTGGAACTGCGTCATCTGGTCAACCATCTGCTGCCTGGTCGTGCCGCGGGTAAACCGGTAGGTGTCGGGCAGCAGCGATCCCTCGCGGGGGATGCGGGCGATGTCGCCGGTGAGCACGTCGTTGTCGCGCAGGCGGCCGACGATCTGCTCGGAGGTCAGGCCTTCCGGAATGGTGATGCGATACTCGATCGGTTTGCCATCGAGCACGATGGACAGCGCCTCGGCGGTCGAGGCACCGCGGGGGAACATGTATTCGCCCCACTTCAGGTCGCCGCGAACGCCGTAGAGCTGCACGGCCGCCGAAAAGAGCAGCGCGCTGTTGATGACGCCGTTGCGCTCGAGCGTCTGGGCGATCTGCTCGGCGGTCGAGCCGCGCTCGATGAAGACGGCCCGATCCTGCTGCAGCGGTCCCTTGGCGACGAAGGCTTGGCGGGCATAGAGAAACGCACCCATGCCACCGACCAGACCGACGAGCAGGATGGTGATGATGAGGTTGCCGATGACGACCCACTGATTGCGGGCGTGGCGCGACGCCGGCGGCGGCGGCGGGGCTGATTCGGGCTCGAGGGCCGCACGGGGCGACTTGATGGCCGGGCGGGACCCGCTCTGCAGCGGGTTGTGTCCGGGATGATCGCTCATGGGACTCAGCTCTGGTCAGGGGCTCGCATCACGAAGGGTGGAGTGATGCGCAGGGAATGTGGCGAAAGGCGGGTTCCGCCTCAGGCAGCAGCCCGGAAAATGACCGAGGCGTTGGTTCCACCGAAGCCGAAGGAGTTGGACAGCACGGTCTCGATCGAGCGCTTCCGGGCAACGTGCGGAACGAGATCGATGGCCGTTTCCACCGAGGGATTGTCGAGATTGAGGGTCGGCGGCGCGATCTGGTCGCGGATGGCCAGGATCGAGAAGATCGCCTCCACGGCGCCGGCCGCACCAAGGAGATGCCCGATGGACGACTTGGTCGACGACATGGAGATCTTCGACGCGGCATTGCCGACAAGACGCTCCACCGCGCCGAGCTCGATACCGTCAGCCATGGTCGAGGTGCCATGGGCGTTGATGTAGTCGACGTCCGAGGCGGTGATGCCGGCGCGCTTCAGCGCCGCCTGCATGCAGCGGAACGCACCATCGCCATCCTCGGCGGGGGCCGTGATGTGATGGGCATCGCCAGACAGTCCATAGCCGATCACCTCGGCGTAGATCTTGGCGCCGCGCGCCTTGGCATGCTCGTACTCTTCCAGCACGACCATGCCGGCGCCCTCGCCCATGACGAAGCCGTCGCGGTCGCGGTCATAGGGACGCGAGGCTCGGGTCGGCTCGTCGTTGAAGGTGGTGCAAAGTGCCCGGCAGGCGGCGAAACCGGCGAGCGACAGCCGGCTGATCGGCGATTCGGTGCCGCCGGCGACCATGACGTCGGCGTCGCCGAAGGCGACGAGGCGGGCGGCATCACCGATGGCGTGTGCGCCGGTGGAACAGGCAGTCACCACCGCATGGTTCGGGCCCTTGAGGCCGTGGGCGATGGAGACGTAGCCGCCAGCGAGATTGATGAGGCGGCCGGGAATGAAGAAGGGCGAGATGCGGCGCGGGCCCTTCTCGCGGAGGATCAGGGCAGCCTCGGCGATGCCGTCGATGCCGCCGATGCCGGAGCCGATGAGGACGCCGGTGGTGTTCTGCTCGTCGGAGGTCTTCGGATGCCAGCCGGCATCGTCCAGGGCCTGCTTGGCGGCGCACATGGCGAAGACGATGAACTCGTCGACCTTGCGCTGCTCCTTGGGCTCCATCCAGTCGTCAGGATTGAAGGCGCCGGGCTTGTCGCCGCGCGGAATCTGGCAGGCGATCTTGGCGGCAATGTCGGAGACGTCGAAGTGCTCGACCTTGGAGGCCCCGCTCTCGCCCTTGACGAGCCGCGACCAGGTTTCCTCGACACCGCATCCCAGCGGCGTGAGTAGGCCCATTCCGGTCACAACAACGCGCCGCATCATCGTTTCACCCACTTCCCACCCCGTGAAAGAAAAGCCGGAGACGCTGCGCGCTCCCCGGCCCTTCTGACTTCGACAGTCGATCTGACGGTGCGTCGATCAGGCGCTGGTCGCCTTCTCGAGGAACTTCACGGCGTCGCCGACCGTGAGAATGGTCTCGGCGGCGTCGTCCGGAATCTCGACGCCGAACTCTTCCTCGAACGCCATCACGAGTTCGACGGTGTCGAGGCTGTCGGCCCCGAGGTCGTCGATGAAGCTCGCGGTCGGAACGACCTTCTCGGCATCGACGCCGAGCTGTTCCACAACGATCTTCTTCACGCGTTCAGCGGTATCGCTCATTAGATTATCCTCGTTCCATCCGACGATGAGGCACCGCTCTCGACCGGATGCGGTGTGCGGCTTTCAAGTTTGCAGGTGGCGAGCCGCTTCGCCGTGAATTCCGGATCGATTGGGAAGCCCCCTGCCCGAACCTGAAGGCTCTCTATCACAGGCCTTCCGGTTTTGCCAGCATGCGTCCCGATCGCCGAAAATACCAATCAGATCATGGCCATACCGCCATTGACGTGGAGTGTCTGGCCGGTGACGTAGGCCGCTTCCTCCGACGCAAGATAGACGGCGGCGGCAGCAATCTCCCCCGCCTCGCCGAGCCGGCCGGCCGGAACACGCGTCAGGATCGTCTCCTTCTGCTTGTCGTTGAGCACGTCCGTCATGGCGGTTTCGATGAAGCCGGGGGCGATGCAGTTGACCGTCACGTTGCGGCTGGCGATCTCGGCGGCCAGCGACTTCGACATGCCGATGAGGCCGGCCTTGGCCGCGGCGTAGTTGCCCTGCCCCGGATTGCCGGTCACACCGACGACCGAGGTGATCTGCACGATGCGGCCCCAGCGCTTGCGCATCATCAGCTTCGCGGCGGCGCGGGTCAGACGGAAATTGGCCGTGAGGTTGACGGCGATCACCTGGTCCCACTCCTCGTCCTTCATGCGGATGAAGAGGTTGTCGCGGGTGATGCCGGCATTGTTGACGAGGATGTCGAGGCCGCCCATCGCCTTCTCGGCGGACGGCACCAGGGCCTCGACCTCCTCGACGGAGGAGAGGTTCGTCGGAACGACATGAGCGCGCTCGCCGAGGCTTGCGGCCAGTTCCTCGAGCTTCTCCCGGCGTGTTCCGGAAAGTGCGACGGTCGCGCCGCGGGCGTGCAGCGCCGTGGCAATGGCGCCGCCGATGCCGCCGGTGGCGCCGGTGACGAGGGCGGTCTTGCCTGTCAGGTCGAACATGGTGGTGCTCCTCGTGTCCGTCAGGCCCGCGCGGCCTTGAAGGCGGCGACATCGTCGGGGGTGCCGATGGCGATGCCGGATGCGCCGTCGGCGATCCGCTTGACGAGCCCGGTCAGCACCTTGCCGGAGCCGATCTCGTAGAAGGTGGTGACACCGGCGCCGGCCATTGCGGCGACGCATTCGCGCCAGCGCACTGTGCCGGTGACCTGCTCGACCAGGCGGCGGGTGATCTCGGGGGGATCGCTGATCGGCGCGGCCAGCACGTTGGCGACGACGGGGACCACCGGCGCCTTCACCGCAACCTTCGCCAGCGCCTCGGCCATGGCGTCGGCAGCCGGCTGCATCAGCGCGCAATGGAAGGGGGCAGAGACCGGCAGCGGGATGGCGCGCTTGGCGCCCTTGCCCTTGGCGATCTCGCAGGCCCTGTCCACCGCAGCCTTGTGGCCGGAAATGACGACCTGACCGCCGCCATTGTCATTGGCGGCCTGACAGACCTCGCCCTGCGCGGCTTCCGCGGCAACGGCAACCACCGCCTCGAAGTCGAGGCCGAGAATGGCGGCCATGGCACCGGTGCCGACGGGCGTCGCCGCCTGCATGGCATTTCCGCGAATGCGCAGAAGACGGGCGGCGTCGGCGATAGAGAAGGTGCCGGCGGCCGCAAGCGCCGAATATTCGCCGAGCGAGTGGCCGGCGACGAAGGCCGCGTCGCGTGCGAGGTCGAGGCCGGCCTCCGCCTCGAGAACGCGGATCGTGGCAAGCGAGACCGCCATCAGCGCCGGCTGGGCATTCTGCGTCAGGGTCAGCGTCTCAAGCGGCCCGTCCCACATGACGGCGGAGAGCTTCTCGCCGAGCGCTGCGTCGACCTCGTCGAAGACGGCGCGCGCCTCGGGAAAGGCATCTGCCAGAGCCCTGCCCATGCCAACCGCCTGGCTGCCCTGTCCGGGAAAGGTGAAAGCCGCCGTCATCCCTTGACCTCTCGCGCCGTCGTGAAGGTGCGCGGGACTGGCATCGGGCCGCGACGGAGTCAAGCGAGAGCGCCGATGAATTCACTTCGAAGAATGTCCACACAGCCCTTGCCAGCGGCGCCGCGATCCCAGATATGTTACTTTATAACGTATGAGGTCATCATGTCCGACGACAGCCGCCTGCCCGTTACCGTGCTCTCCGGATTTCTCGGCGCGGGAAAGACGACGCTCCTCAATCACATCCTCAACAACCGCGAGGGTCGCCGCGTCGCGGTCATCGTCAACGACATGTCCGAGGTGAACATCGACGCCGATCTCGTCCGCGACGGTGGTGCCAACCTGTCACGTACGGACGAGAAGCTGGTGGAGATGACGAATGGCTGCATCTGCTGCACCCTGCGCGACGATCTCCTGACCGAGGTCCGGCGCCTCGCCGAGAGCGGCCGTTACGACTATCTGCTGATCGAGGGGACCGGGATCGCCGAGCCGCTGCCGATCGCCGCGACCTTTTCCTTCCGCGACGAGAACGAGCAGGCGCTTGAGGATGTCGCGCGGCTCGACACGATGGTCACCGTCGTCGACGCGATCAATCTCCTGAGGGATTTCGGAAGCCAGGACTTCCTGAAGGACAGGGGCGAGACGGCCGGCGCCGAGGACGAACGGACCCTTGCCGACCTCCTCACCGACCAGATCGAGTTTGCCGATGTGGTGATCGTCAACAAGATCTCCGACGTCGATGCGGAGCAGCGCGACCTCGTGATGAAGGTGGTCCGCGGCCTCAATCCGGATGCCAATGTCCTCACCACGGATTTCGCATCGGTCGACCTGGACGAGGTGCTCGACACCGGCCGCTTCGACCACGAGAAGGCCGAGATGCACGCTCTGTGGGCCAAGGAACTTTACGGTTTCAAGGACCACGTGCCCGAGACGGAGGAATACGGCATCTCCTCCTTCGTCTATCGCGCGGCACGGCCCCTCGATCCGACGGCCTTCGACGCTTTCCTCAAGCGCACATGGCCGGGCCTTATCCGCGCCAAGGGGCACTTCTGGCTGGCGACGCGGCCGAACTGGTGCGGTGAACTGTCGATCGCCGGCGCGGTCTGCCGCACCTCCGCCATGGGCTTCTGGTGGATCGCGGTGCCGAAGTCGCGCTGGCCGCAGTCGGAGGAATGGCGTCAGATGCTGAAGCGTCACTGGCACCCGGTCTACGGCGACCGGCGCCAGGAACTCGTCTTCATTGGCACAGGCATGGACGAAGCGGCGATGCGGGCGGCGCTCGATGGCTGCCTCGTCGGCCGAGCGTCCGCCACGCGGTTCAATCCCGACGACTTCGCAGGTCTGGCCGATCCCTTCCCTGCCTGGCGCCGCGAGGCGGATGCCGCCTGATCAGTGGCGCGGGAGCGGGGACGTAACGGCGACGACCAGTTCCTCGCCTTCAAAGCTGAGCGTCTCGGTCGCGGTGCTGGTCGACACGGCGTCGAGATCGAGATCGCCGCGCGCGACGGCCGCCATCAGAGCGCGGCCAAGCGAGCGCCGGGCGTTCTCGTCCTCGGGGAAAACACCCAGTTCCTCGCAGGTGCAGTCGAACTTGCGCTTGATCAGCGCCAGTTCCTGCGGCGTGACGAGGCAGGTCGGGTGGTTGGTCTGGCTGAGGCTCGACATGGATTCGCTCCCGGATGGGTCCGCTTCGCGAACTGTTACGCTTTCTTTCATCCGATCACGGCGAGAAAAGGGCGATCAGCCGGCGTGGCTGTAGCGCTTCACAGGCTTCGGAGGAGCGCCGCGCGTCACCTTCTCAGGCTCAGCACCGTCGTCGGCGAAGGTACCGGGGCCGATCTTGTCGGCCTCGCGCTTGTCCTCGCCACGATTGCCGGCGCCGGCAGATCGTCCCGTCGCGCCGGGTTTTCCGGGGGATTGTTTGTCCTCGACCTGCCGCCGCGTCGCCATCGCCATCTCCTGCCGCTCCGAGCGCAGAGTGAACGTGCCAGGCGCGGCACGGTTCCAGATGACAGCGCGCAGCGGCGCATTCCTCCGTGTCACGCCGTCCGGGCGTCGGGTCGGGGAAGGTCCTTCAGCGCAACAGGCTCCATCGACCGCCTCAAAATGCCGGGCCTCAACACATCTGCCGCCAGCGCCCCCGAAATGATCACGGCCTCGACACCGCCGCCGTGCGTCGCCGCACCGGCCAGCACCAGGTTGCGGACCGGGGTGCGTAGTATCGGAAGACGGCCCGCGCGAGGCTGGACGCCGTAGATCGCTCCCCCGCTCGACCAGGCATAGCGATGATAGGTGACGGGGCTCGCGTCCGCCCGCAGGACGATCCGTTCACGCAGGTCAGGGATGACCGAGGTTGCCCGCTCGATGAGCTGATCGGTGAGGGACCGCTTGCGCTCGAGATAGGCGGGGCTCGACCGCAGGTCTCCAAGATCGCTTCCAGGCGCACCGAACCAGCCGACGGCCTCGTCATGCGGCACGAGAACAGTCAGTTCGATATTGCTGTAACCCTCAGGCGCGCAGGACGGATCGACGACGGAGGGGGCGACGATGCCGACTTCGCCATCCCCCGTGGTGACATGAACGACCGGGGGAATGTCGAGAGCGCCGCGAAGGCCGAGAGCGACGGACAGGGCGGAACACGAGGGCACCAGCGGCCCGACCTGCTGCGTGACGGCCGACGTGACATCCGGATCAGCCACCAGATCCTCGAATGTCGCCCTGGCGTCGGCGTTCGAGACCACGGCTGTCGCTCCGATGCGCCTCTCGGCCCCCCGGATATCCGCGACCAGCACCCCGGTAGCGGTGCCATCGCGGACAAGGATACGGCGGACCGCCGTCCGCAGGTGGACCTTGCCTCCATGCCGCTCGATCACCTCCACCAGCGCGTCGGCGATCCGCCCCGAGCCACCTTCCGGATAGTGGCCACCCTTGAAGTGGTATCCGAGGATCGGCACGAAGTCGGCCACCGACATGGTCGACCGGTCGTGCGTGATGTAGCCGGACAGGGCCTCGATGAGCTGGCGCGCCGGTCCGGGAGGGAGGTGGCGGGAGACGAAGGCGTCCCAGGGTCGGTCCATCCACTCCACCGCCAGCGGGTGCGAGCGCGCGAAGGCGAGAAGCCGGTCGGCATCCGATGGCGTTCCGGGAATGCCGCTGTTTCCCGCGGCGGTCGAGAACATCGCCGTATAGATGGCAAAGGCCTCGTCGAAGAGCGCCGCAATCGCCTGCTTCTGGTCCGGGAAGAGTTCCCCGAGGCGGGCGACGTAGAGCCTCCAGTCCCGCGACACGTCGATCGAGACACCGTCCAGGACATAGCGGTGGTCGAGCCGCCGCCATCTCAACCGGTCGGCGATGCCCAGCCGGCGGAAGAGAGCGTCGAGCGTTCCGCCCTCGTGGCAACCGGAGACGTCGTGCACGCCTGAATCGAAGCGGAAGACCAGCTTGCGGCCCGTGTCCGCATCTCGGCCGCGGACGCGACGGAGCCAGTTGTGGGCAAACCCTCCCGGCACATCGTGCTGGTCGAAGACGGCGACCTGCAATCCGGACTCGGCAAGCAGCGCCGCCGCAGTGAGACCGCCCAGGCCGGCCCCGACAATGGCGACATCGACCTGCTCGGCCTCGCCGGACGGACGAACAGAGAAATCAGGCGCTGGCCAGGCATTGCGACGATCGCCGGCGGCCATGGCCGCCAGTCCGCGCCGCATGAGGAGACGCGGTCCGACGATCGACAGAAGCGCGCCGATCAATGTCGGACCGAGCGACGCCCAGGACGGCAACGCCAGGGCGGCGGCGACGGCCAGCCAGCCAAACAACACAGCCCAGAGGCCGGAGATCCGGTTGTTGATGGACAGGAAGAGAGGGGATGCGGCGACATCGGCGTATTCGGAGGCGGAGAACTCCGAGGTCCATGGCCGGCCGATGGCCAGGCTCGCGGCCGCGCCGGCAGAGAGGCCGGCAAAGAGAATGGCGAGGCCCTGCCCGCGACCTGGAGCGTAGCCCGCCAGCGCTGCCAGTACGATGATGGCCAGCGCCGCCACCATGCCGATGAACAGAGGCTGGAGGCGCCTTCCTGCCGGCCGGGTCGCCAGATAGGCCAGAGCGAAGGCGAGGCCCGCCGCCGCACCGGCGGTCGGCCAGCCGAGAAGGGCAGCCGTTCCGAAGAGGATGAGCGGCAGCAGCGCCATCTTGGCGCGGAGGTATGTGGACATGTCGTGCGTCCCTTGTGAGCACGATCTCGTTAGGACCAGTCGATACGAATGTCAATTACATTTACTTTTTCAACTGACTTCAGCCTGCTGTGCGCGGGGACCTTGAATCTCCGGGACTTTCGCGTATAAGGCCGCCTTCGCTTCGGTCGGCCGGTGGCTGAACGGACGGCAGGTTCGCCTGCAGGGAGACCTTTCTCCCGTCGTCCGGTGTCTCCGCCTTCGAGAAAACTGTCGGGCCTGTCCAGGGCTCGGGGGGCTTCGCGCCGGACAAAGCGTCACTCGAACCGGAGACAGGCCGAATGCCTCTCTATGAACATGTGTTCCTGGCGCGCCAGGACGTGACCTCGCAGCAGGCCGAAGCGCTTGCCGAGCAGTACAAGGGCGTCATCGAAGCCCATGGCGGCTCGGTGCCCAAGGTCGAGCCCTGGGGCCTGAAGTCCATCGCCTTCCGCGTCCGCAAGAACCGCAAGGCCCACTATACCCTCATGAACATCGATGCTCCGCCTGCGGCGATCGCCGAGATGGAGCGCCAGATGGCGATCAACGAGGACATCCTCCGCTTCATGACCGTCAAGGTCGAGGAGCTCGAGGAAGGTCCGTCGGCCATGCTGCAGAAGCGCGACCGCGACGATCGCGGCGAGCGCGGCTTCGGCGGCGACCGCGGCTTCGGTGGCGGCGGCGGCCGTGACCGCGGCTTCGGCGGTGGTGGCGGCGGTGGCGGTGGTCGCCGCTTCCGTGACCGCGACGGCGGCGACGTCGAAGCCGGTGGCGAAATCGAGCAGACGGAGGAGTGACCATGTCAGCCGCAGCCGGTGGCGCCCGCCGCCCCTTCTTCCGCCGTCGCAAGACCTGCCCGTTCTCCGGCCCCGGTGCGCCGAAGATCGACTACAAGGACGTCGCGTCTCCTGCAGCGCTACATTTCCGAGCGCGGCAAGATCGTTCCGTCCCGCATCACGGCCGTTTCGGCCAAGAAGCAGCGCGAACTCGCCCAGGCGATCAAGCGCGCCCGCTTCCTCGGCCTGCTGCCCTACGTGATCAAGTAAGAATGCCTTCCCGGCGGGGCCCTGCGGTCCCGCCGCCATCTTCCGACGTGCATGATTGATCGTCGGCCGTGCCGGTAGAAACCCGCCGCGGCTGAAGCTGGGGATCCTCCCCTAACCCTCGACACGAGCGGGACAGCTGACGATGGGACCCACCCTCGCCATCGCCTTCGGGGCAGGACTTGCCTCTGCTCTTCTCTTCGCGACCTTCGCGTCGGGGAGCATGGCGGCGCTCGTCCTGTTTTACTTCGCTGCGCTGCCGGTGCTCATCGCCGGGCTTGGCTGGGGGCATTATGCCGGCGCCTTCGCTGCCGCGATCGGCGCGCTCGCACTGTCGCTCGCCTTCCGCTCCCAGTTCGGCCTTTTCTTCTTCTTCTCCGTCGGCCTGCCCGCCTGGGTGCTGACCTATGCGGCCCTGTCGTTCCGCCCGGCCCCGACGACCGAGGATCCGGACGCGGTCGAGTGGATGCCGCCGGGCATCCTGCTGACCATGATCGGCGGCGGCGCGGTCATCCTCACCCTCTTCGCCATCATCACCCTCTACGGCATCGACTTCACCGCGTTCCAGACGGCGATGCGTCAGGCTGTCGGGCGGATCGTCGCCCAGGTCCGCGCCGCCAATGCCGACCGCGACCTCCTGGTGGCGGTCATGGCGGCGGCTGTCCCGGTGGCGGCCGCAGTGATCTGGACCTTCGTCACGACCATCAACCTCTATGTCGCGGGCCGTATCGTGCGAGCGTCGGGGCGTCTCGTCCGCCCCTGGCCGGACCTTGCGGCCCTCAAACTGCCGAAGTGGACGGCGACCGCGCTGTTCGTCGGATCGGTCGGCTCCTTCGCGTCGGGCTTTGGTGGACAGATCGCCGCGATCATTCTGGCGGTCGGTCTTGCCGTCTATGCGCTGCAGGGTTTCGCCCTCGCCCACGACATCACCCGCGGCTGGGGCATGCGGGGCTTTGCCCTCGGCCTGCTCTACGCCCTCACCTTCGTCATCGGCTGGCCGATGATCTTCGTCGCGCTCGCCGGCCTCGCTGACGTGCTCTTCGACATCCGGGCCCGGCGCAAGCCGCCGTTGCCCCCCTTCAACACCTGAAACCACCTAGGAGAAGACCCATGCAAGTGATCCTGCTCGAACGCGTCGCCAAGCTCGGCCAGATGGGCGAAGTCGTCGATGTGAAGCCGGGCTACGCCCGCAACTACCTGCTCACCAAGGGCAAGGCGCTGCGCGCCACCGAGGCCAACCGCAAGAAGTTCGAGACGATGAAGGCCCAGCTCGAGGCCCGCAACCTCGAACTGAAGAAGGACGCCGAAGCCGTGGCAGCACGCCTCGACGGCACGTCCTACACCCTGATCCGCCAGGCCGGCGAGACGGGCCAGCTCTACGGTTCGGTTTCCGGCCGCGACCTGGCCGACGCCATCACCGCCGCCGGCATCACTGTTGCCCGCGCCATGGTGCAGCTCGATACCCCGATCAAGACCATCGGCCTGCACAAGGTGACCGTGTCGCTCCACTCCGAGGTCGACGCCTCGGTCACGGTCAACGTCGCCCGCTCGCAGGGCGAGGCCGACCGCCAGAGCGAGGGCGAGGATCTCACCCAGCGCGCCGATGAGCCGACGTTCGAGACCTTCAACCCGGAAGAGTTCGGCGACGAGCAGGGCTGACGCCCGGAGCGCCCGGTACGCCGGGCGCCCTGCCCCTTCCGATGGACGAACGAAAACGCCCGGTCCTGCGACCGGGCGTTGTCATTTCAGGCGCGGATCGAACGGCGGGGACAGCCCCGCCGGCCGCCATCAGTAGCGGGCGATCACCGGAGCAGCCACCGGCGGAGCCCCGAAGAGGTAGCTCACACCGACGCGGACCGTGTGGGTCTCGACGCGGTTGTTGATGTCCGACGAGTTCGGGTCGATCGAGCAGGAGTCGGTGCCGAGGCAGGTGCGCGAGCCGTAGTTGGTGTAGCGGTACTCGGCGCGGAGCGACCAGTTGTAGTTGAACTTGTGCTCGATGCCGGCGCCGATGGTCCAGCCGAGACGGGTGCGCGAGTAGCGCACGATGTGGTTGGCGCCGTTGATGCAGTCGTCGAGCACGGTGCAGACCGTCATGTTGGCGAAGGCCAGACCACCCGTCAGGTAGAACAGCGACTTGTGGTGGACGAAGCCGAAGCGGGCCCGCAGCGAGCCCTGCCAGTTCATGCCGACGCGCTGCTGGTAGCTGTTGCCGGCGACACCGCCCGAATAGGCGACGTTGCCGTTGTACCAGGGCGAGGCGATCTTGGCCTGCGGGCCGTCGAAGTCGAGCTCGCCGCCGACCACGAACTGGCCGAAGAGGCGCTGGATGCCGAGATGAACGCCGTAGGTGAAG
Organism: Phreatobacter sp.; assembly: GCA_965284145.1. Classification (GTDB taxonomy): domain Bacteria; phylum Pseudomonadota; class Alphaproteobacteria; order Rhizobiales; family Phreatobacteraceae; genus Phreatobacter. The sequence goes on along the minus strand of CBDIRH010000002.1, from coordinate 400,761 downwards.
CGTGCCCCGGCATAGTCGTAGGCGAAGTCCGGGAAGTTCGGGTTCGCCGCACCCTGGGCATCCGAATGGAAGCCGGAATTGCGGATGACCTGCATGCCGACGGAGGCGCCGGCGTAGACGCCGCTCCACTTGTCGGCCTGCTCGTAGACGGGTGCGACGACCTCGGAACCACGCAGCATGGGCGCACCCAGGTCGGCGGCCCCGGCAGCGCCGGAGGTCAGGAGAACCGCGGCAGCGGCCATGGGTAATGCGACACGCTTGAACATGGGAGCGCCCCTTGGAAATGAACGATTCACCGCGATTGCGGATCGCATGAGGGATCGCACGTTAATCTTAACGTTGAGTTTCCAAAGGAGAGGCCAGATGAAGCACTGGCAGTACTTACCGAAGCGCTGCGACTGCTTGCCTTCGACCGTGGCGCGCGTGCAACACCCCCTCCCTCGGCCCGCGACCGATCGAGGTGCCGCTGTCAATGGCGATCATCGGTTTTCTCGTCGCCGCGCCATCGCTCTGTGAGAATCGGGGAGATTGGGCAATGATGGGACCTGCTGCCAAATGAGTGGCCACGGCCATCCTCGCGCCTGCTAGACAAGGCGCCCCAGCCAAGCACCAGAAGCACCATGTCCGCCCTGCCCGCCCTTCGACCCGTCGGCCCGTCCGAGTTGCCATTCCGCCAGGCCCCGCACAACATCGAGGCCGAGCAGGCGCTGCTGGGCGCCATCCTCGTCAACAACGAGGCCTTCTACCGCGTCTCGGACTTCCTGGAGCCCAAGCACTTCTTCGACCCGCTGCACCAGAAGATCCACGAGATTTCCTCGCAGCTCATCCGCGCCGGCAAGATTGCCACGCCGGTGACGCTGAAGACCTTCATGAACGACGCCGCAATCGACGTCGGCGGCATGACGGTGGCGCAGTATCTCGCCCGCCTCGCAGCCGAAGCGACCACCATCATCAATGCCGAGGACTACGGCCGGGCGATCTACGATCTCGCCATCCGGCGCAACCTCATCCTCATCGGCGAGGGCATGGTCAATGTCGCCTATGACGCGCCGGTGGACATGCCGCCGCGCACGCAGATCGAGGACGCCGAGAAGAGCCTGTTCGAACTCGCCGAGACCGGCCGCTACGATGGCGGCTTCCGCCGCTTCACCGATGCCATGGCGCGCGCCCTCGACATGGCGGCGGCCGCCTACCAGCGCGACGGCAAGCTGTCGGGCATCTCCACCGGGCTCAACGACCTCGACCAGCGCCTCGGCGGACTGCAGCATTCCGATCTCGTGATCCTCGCGGGCCGCCCGGGCATGGGCAAGACGGCGCTCGCCACCAACATCGCCTTCAATGTGGCCAAGGCCTACAAGTTCGAGGTCGAGCCCGACGGCACCCACAAGACCACCAATGGTGGGATCGTCGGTTTCTTCTCCCTCGAAATGACGTTCCGACCAGCTGGCGACGCGTATCGTCGCCGAGCAGGCCAGCATCCCCTCCTACAAGATCCGCCGCGGCGACCTGAACGAGAAGGAATTCTACGACCTCACCGAGGCGGCGCGGGAGATCCAGTCGCTGCCGCTCTACATCGACGACACCGGCGGCCTGTCCATCGTACAGCTCGCGGCGCGAGCCCGCCGGCTGAAGCGCCAGCGCGGCCTCGACTTCATGGTGGTCGACTATCTCCAGCTGCTCTCCGGTTCCTCCAAGAAGGGCGACAACCGCGTGCAGGAGCTCACCGAGATCACCACGGGCCTGAAGGCGCTCGCCAAGGAGCTGAACGTGCCGATCATGGCCCTGTCGCAGCTCTCGCGTCAGGTGGAGAACCGCGACGACAAGCGCCCGCAGCTCTCGGACCTGCGCGAATCCGGCTCCATCGAGCAGGATGCCGACGCCGTCATGTTCGTGTTCCGCGAGGAGTACTATCTGAAGAACAAGGAGCCGAAACCGGGCACGGAGGAGCACCTGAAATGGCAGACGGACATGGCGCAGGTGCACGGCCGTGCCGAGGTCATCATCGGCAAGCAGCGCCACGGCCCGACGGGCACGGTCATGCTGCAGTTCGAGGATTCGGTGACTCGCTTCTCCGATCTCGCCGATGCCGACCGCCTGCCCGAGCGGTTCGAGTGAGCCGATGAGCATTCCCTCGACCGAGGCCGGCGCCGTCCTCACCATCGACCTCAATGCACTGGGGCGGAACTACCGGACGCTCGCGGCCATGGGCCAGGGCGCGGCCTGCGCCGCGGTGGTCAAGGCCGACGCCTACGGCATCGGCATCGAACAGGCGGGACCGGCGCTTGCTGCCGCCGGATGCGAGACCTTCTTCGTGGCGCACCTGTCCGAGGCCCGTCGCCTTCGGGCCGCCCTGCCGCGCGCCACCATCTACGTGCTCAACGGTCTCGTCTCCACCGCTCTCGGGACCTATGTCGAGCAGAACCTGAGGCCGGTTCTCGGCAGCCGCGAGGAGGTCGAGGCCTTAGCCGGCTTCTGCGAGACGCTCGGGCGCCGGCTTCCCGCGGCAGTGCATGTCGACACCGGCATGAACCGGCTCGGGCTCGACCTCGCCGAAGCGGCGCTGCTCGCGGAGCCCGGCGCCGCGGCGCTGGCTTTCGAACCCGCGCTGATCATGAGCCATCTTGCCTGCGCCGACGAACCGGGCCACGCACTGACCGCGCGGCAGATCGACCGCTTCCAGCAGATCCGCGCACTCTTTCCCGGCGTCCCCGCCTCGCTGGCCAATTCGGCCGGCTGCACGCTGGCGGCCGCCCGGCACGACCTCATGCGGCCGGGCGTCGCGCTCTATGGCGCGCGCTTCGTCGCCGGGCGCGATCCGCTCGCGCCGGTGGCGCGCCTCGACGCGCCGATCGTGCAGGTACGGACGATCCGCGCCGGCGAGACGGTGGGCTATGGCGCCGCCTGGACGGCGGGGCGCACCAGCCGGATCGCCATCGTCTCGGTCGGCTATGCCGATGGCTACATCCGTCAGGCCGGTTCCACCGACCGCAAGACCGGTGCGCCGATCCGTGTCAACGGCGTCCTCTGCCAGCCCGCCGGCCGCGTCTCCATGGACCTCGTCGCCATCGACGTGAGCGATGCCGGCGCCGTCGCTGCCGGCGACATGGCGACGCTGATTGGCGACGGCATCGGCGTGGACGATGTGGCGGAGGCCGCCGGCACCATCGGCTACGAGATTCTCACCAGCCTCGGGCGCCGGTATCACCGCCGCTACATCGGCTGACATGGCGAAGGCCACGACAACCTTCGTCTGCCAGTCCTGCGGTGCCTCCTACGGGCGCTGGCAGGGCAAGTGCGAGAGCTGCGGCGCCTGGAACACCATCGCCGAGGAAAGTCTCGGCGCGACCGGCGTCGGCGGCGCACCGGTCAAGGGCGGAGCCAAGGGTGGCAAGCCCAGGGGGCGAGCCTTCGTGCTCGCCGGACTGGACGGCGCCAATGACGACGCTCCGCGCACCGAGACCCAGGTCGGTGAACTCGACCGCGTCTTCGGCGGCGGGCTCGTCAAGGGCTCGGTGATCCTGATCGGCGGCGATCCCGGTATCGGCAAGTCGACCCTGCTCATCCAGGCCTCCGCACGGCTCGCGCGCATGGGCCACCGGGTCGTCTACATCTCCGGCGAGGAGGCCGTCGGGCAGGTGCGCCTGAGGGCCGAGCGGCTGTCGCTGACCGCCTGCGCCGGTCGAGCTCGCCGCCGAGACCAATGTCGAGGACATCGTCGCCACGCTGTCGGAGGGGCCGCCTCCTCGCCTGGTGGTGATCGATTCGATCCAGACCATGTGGACAGACACGGTCGAGAGCGCCCCCGGCACTGTCAGCCAGGTCCGGTCCGCCGCACAGATCCTGATCCGTTACGCCAAGAAGTCGCGGTGCCGCCGTCATCCTCGTCGGCCACGTCACCAAGGACGGCCAGATCGCCGGACCGCGCGTCGTCGAGCACATGGTCGACGCCGTGCATGAGCTTCGAGGGCGAAGGCGGCCATCATTTCCGCATCCTGCGCGCGGTGAAGAACCGCTTCGGCCCGACCGACGAGATCGGCGTGTTCGAGATGACCGGCAAGGGCCTGCGCGAGGTGCCGAACCCCTCCGAGCTGTTCCTCGCAGGCCGCGACCTTGGCGCGCCGGGGACTGCCGTCTTCGCCGGGATGGAGGGCACGCGCCCCGTTCTCGTCGAGATCCAGGCGCTCGTCGCGCCTTCATCGCTGGGCACGCCGCGGCGCGCGGTGGTGGGCTGGGATCCCGCCCGCCTCTCCATGGTGCTCGCCGTGCTCGACGCCCATTGCGGGGTGCGCCTCGGCGGCCACGACGTCTACCTCAACGTCGCCGGGGGACTGCGCATCGCCGAACCCGCCGCCGACCTCGCCGTTGCGGCGGCGCTGGTGTCCTCCCTGTCGGGCGCGGTCCTGCCAGCCGACGCCGTTTATTTCGGCGAGGTCAGCCTGTCCGGCGCGGTCAGACCGGTGGCGCAGGCGGCATCCCGCCTCAAGGAAGCCAAGAAGCTCGGCTTCACCAGAGCCGTCGTTCCCGAAATCGCCCGCGGCGACAGTGGCGAACCCGGTCTTGCCACACAGGCCGTGACGAACCTGTCGACGCTCGTCGCGGACATCGCGGTGTCAGGGGTGGCACGGGACCGATCGAGATCACCGGCTGGCGACTGATCCGGCGCCGAGGGGGGGGGCAGGCGATGGGTTATCTGAGGCGTGTCTTCCTGGCGGGCGTGCTGCTGCTCCTGCCCCTTGCGGTAACCGCCTTCGTCGTCGGCTGGTCGGTGAGCTTCATCTACGGCTTCGTCGGTCCGGGAACCGTCGTCGGCCGCTTCCTCACCTCGCTCGGCCTCGGATTCTCGAGTTCCTCGCTCGCCGCCTATCTCATCGGCATCCTGATGGTGGTCGGGCTCATCTATCTCCTCGGCCTCATCGCCATCGTCCTCCAGGAGCGTTTGCAGGACGCGCTCGACCGGATCATGCGGCGCATTCCCCTCATCGGCACAGTCTACGACCTCTCGCGGCGCTTCGTGTCCATGGTCGACCGCAAGGACGCCGATGGGTTGAAGAGCATGAGCCCGGTCTGGTGTTTCTTCGGCGGCGAGCCCGGCGGCGCGGCCGTGCTGGCGCTTCTCCCTTCGCACGAAGCCGTCATGGTGGGTGACCAGCGCTATCTGGGCATCCTCGTGCCGACGGCGCCGGTGCCCATCGGCGGCGGCCTGATCTACGTGCCGGAGACGTGGGTCACTGCCGCGGAGATCGGCATGGACCAGTTGATGAGCATCTACGTGTCGATGGGCGTCACCGCCCCGAAGGGCCTCGACATCTCCCGCAGCCCGGCGGCCACCTGAATGGTTCCGCCACACTTTCTCCCCTCCCGCATGATGAGGGTTTGCCCCCACCCATGACGGGGTGACGAGCACCGGCCGCCCGGCTATAAGCGCGGGGTCGCGACCGGGTTGGTGACTCGGGCGCCCCTTTGAGCATCCCGGAGCCGACATCGATGCCGGTCACCTATCTCGATATCGGCCTCGCCGCGATCATGCTGATCTCCGCACTGCTGGCGATGGTGCGCGGCTTCGTCCGCGAGGTCCTGTCCATCGCCTCCTGGGCGCTAGCCGCGATCGCCACCTGGTACGCCTTTCCGCGCCTGCTGCCGATCGCCCAGACGCAGGTCTCCAACGAACTGATCGCCAAGGCCATCGTCATCGCCGGCGTCTTCCTGACCGTGCTGGTGGTCGTCTCCCTCATCACCATCAAGATTTCCGACGCCATCCTCGATTCGAAGATCGGCGTGCTCGACCGCACCCTCGGCTTCGCCTTCGGGCTCGGCCGTGGCCTTGTCATCGTCGTCGTCGCCTTCGCCTTCTTCACCTGGCTGGTGCCGGGTCCGAATCGCCCGGACTGGGTGACGCGCGCCAAGTCCTATGCGCTGCTCGAACAGACCAAGGACTGGCTGATCGCCCAGTTGCCGCAGGACATCGAGGGCTCCGACATCCTGCGCCGCCTGAACCGGACGCAGGCCCCCGCCGGTGGTGCTGCGCCGCCGGCCGCGGGCACGCCTCCTGCCGCGACGACCCCGCCTGCGCCTGCGCCGGGGACGACGCCGCCGCGCCAGCCCTGACGGCTTGTGCAGGCCAATCGATCGGCGCATGGTCGCCGTGCATGGGGTGGATCTTCCGTTCAGGCGCATTGGCCCGCATCTACAGCGACGGGCTGACGACCGAGGCCTTCTGACGACGAGGATGCGATGACGCACTCCCTGGAGATCCGCCACCACGAGGCGGATCCGGACCCGGCGTTCGGCCATGAGCTGAACCTCGAATTCGAGAGCGACACGCTGCACGAGGAATGCGGCGTCTTCGGTGTCTATGACCACCCCGACGCCGCGGCGTTGACCGCGCTCGGACTGCACGCGCTTCAGCATCGCGGCCAGGAGGCGGCCGGCATCGTCTCCTTCGACGGCGCGCGCTTCCATTCAGAGCGCCGCATGGGTCTCGTGGGCGACAATTTTTCCCGCCGCGAGGTGATCGAGCGCCTGCCGGGCCCTTCAGCCATCGGTCACACCCGCTATTCGACCACCGGCGGCAACATCCTGCGCAACGTCCAGCCGCTCTTCGCCGAACTCGAGACAGGAGGCTTTGCCGCCTGCCACAACGGCAACCTGACCAACGGCCTGACGCTGCGCCGCAGGCTGATCGCCGATGGCGCCATCTACCAGGCGACTTCGGATACCGAGGTGATCCTGCACCTCGTAGCGCGCTCGCGGCGCAACCGCTTCGTCGACCGCTTCATCGATGCCCTCGGCCAGATCGAAGGCGGCTACGCCTTTGTCGGCATGACCAACAAGAAGCTCATCGGTGCCCGCGACCCCCTGGGCATCCGCCCGCTGGTAATCGGCGAACTCGACGGCAAGTTCATTCTCACCTCGGAATCGGTGGCGCTGGACATCATCGGCGCGCGCTACGTGCGCGAGGTCGAGAACGGCGAGGTCGTGGTGATCGACGAGCGGGGCCTCGAATCGATCAAGCCCTTCCCGGCCCGGCGCAAGCGGCCCTGCATCTTCGAATATGTCTACTTCGCCCGCCCCGACTCCATCGTCGACGGCAAGAACGTCTACGGCATGCGCAAGCGCATCGGAGCGATCCTCGCCGAGGAGTCGAACGTGCCGGCGGACGTCATCGTGCCGGTGCCGGATTCCGGCGTGCCAGCCGCCATCGGCTATGCCCAGGCCTCGGGCCTGCCCTACGAACTCGGCATCATCCGCAACCACTATGTCGGCCGGACCTTCATCCAGCCGACCCAGTCGGTGCGCGACGAGGGCGTGCGGATGAAGCATTCCGCCAACCGGGCGGTGATCGAAGGCCAGCGCCTCGTGCTCGTTGACGATTCGATCGTCCGCGGCACGACCTCGCGCAAGATCGTCCGGATGATGCGCGACGCCGGCGCCAAGGAGGTGCACTTCCGCATCGCCTCGCCGCCCATCAAGTACCCCGACTATTACGGCATCGACATGCCGGACCAGGACAAGCTGCTGGCCGCGCACATGTCGATCGAGCAGATGCGCGACTATCTCGGCGTCGACTCCTCGCCTTCATCTCGATCGACGGGCTCTACCGGGCGCTCGGCGAGCCCGGCCGCAACGCCGCCCAGCCGCAGTTCACCGATCACTATTTCACCGGCGACTATCCGACCGCGATCACCGACCTCGTCGGCGAGGCGGCCAAGCAGCTCTCGCTGCTGGCGGAAGCGAGCTGACGAGCACGAGTGCAGCCCATGACGAGCAAGCCCTTCTCCGGACGCATCGCCTGCGTCACCGGCGCCTCGCGCGGCATCGGTCGGGCGACGGCCCTGGCCCTCGCCGCGGGCGGCGCCCAGGTCGTTGCGGTGGCCCGCACCCAGGGTGGGCTTGAGTCCCTCGACGATGCCATCCAGCAGGCGGGCGGCCTGCCCGCGACGCTCGTGCCTCTGGACATCCGCGACGGCGACGGGCTCGACAGGCTCGGCCTCGCCCTTCACGAGCGCTGGGGCCGGCTGGATGTGCTCGTTGCCAACGGTGCCATCCTCGGTCCGATCTCGCCGCTCGGCCATGTCGTGCCGAAGGAGTGGGACCAGATCGTCGCCGTAAACCTGACGGCGCAGTGGCGGCTCATCCGCTCCTTCGACCCTCTGCTTCAGGCGTCGGATGCCGGCCGCGCGGTCTTCGTGACCTCGGGTGCGGCCACCAAGTGCCGGCCCTTCTGGGGACCCTACTCCACCACCAAGGCGGCGCTCGATGCTCTGGCGCGCACCTATGCCGCCGAGACCGAGAGCACGGCGATCCGCGTCAACCTGTTCAATCCCGGTCCGATCCGCACCACCATGCGGGCCCAGGCGATGCCGGGCGAGGATCCGCAGACACTCGACCCGCCCGAACTGGCGGCGGAGGCCATCGTGGCGATGTGCCTGTCCTCGGTCACCGAGACGGGCAGGCTCTACGATTTCCCCGCCCGCGCCTGGAAGGCCTTCCGCGATCCGGCCTGAGTCCTGCGGCGGTCACGCCTGTCGCGACGCGGTTCCATCGTAGCGAGCCTGCGCCGCCTCGACCGCGCCAATGTGGGTTTCCGCCCAGACGCGCAGCGGATCGACGGCCTCGTGCAGGGTCATGCCGAGCGGCGTGATCGAATATTCGACGGTGACCGGCACGGTCGGAATGACGCGCCGCGACACGAGGCCGTCGCGCTCCAGGCTCTTCAGCGTCTGCGACAGCATTTTCTGCGACACTCCGTCGATGGTGCGACGAAGCTCGTTGAAGCGCTTCGTGCCACGCGCCAGCAGGATAAGGATCAGCACGGCCCATTTGTCGCCGACGCGATCGAGCACCCGCCGCGTCGGGCAGGCGGCAGAGAAGACGTCGGGCGGATAGAACCCCGCCGGGGGCGCCTGTTCCGCGGAGCTGTCGACCGAGATGGGCCCGACCATGATGGTTCCCTCCACGTGACCTTGTGAGCCGGAAGTGCCTTCTTACGACGGCGCTTTCCATTGGCTATCTGGTTTCCATTGGTAACTACCACAAGGACACCCTCCATGAAAGTCGCACTCCTCGGCGCCTCCGGCATGATCGGATCGCGCATCCTCGCGGAACTCTCCTCGCGCGGCCATCAGGTCACCGCGCTCGCCCGCAAACCCGCCGCGATCGCCGCGCTCCCCGGCGTCTCGGCCAGGGCCGTCGACGCCTATGACGGCAAGGCTCTGGCCGCCGCCTATGCCGGCCACGACGCCGTCATCTCCTCGGTGCACTACCTCGCCTCGAATGCGGACACCCTCATCGGGGCGGCGAAGGCTGCCGGCGTTCCGCGTTATCTCGTGGTCGGCGGCGCCGGCAGCCTCGACGTGGCGCCGGGCGTGAAACTCGTCGACACACCGCAGTTCCCGGCGATCTACCTGGACGAGGCCAGGGCCGGCGGCGCCTTCCTCGACATGCTGAAGGCCGAGCCGACGCTGAACTGGACCTTCCTGTCGCCCTCGGCCCTCATCTCGCCCGGCGCGCGAACGGGCAAGTTCCGCCTCGGCACGGACCAGCTCCTCGTCGATGCGGGCGGCAACAGTGCCATCTCCGCAGAGGACTATGCCGTGGCGCTGGTCGACGAGCTGGAAGCGCCGAAGCACGTCCGGATGCGGTTCACGGTGGGGTATTGACCTGCGCGTGGCGGGACCGGACGACCGGTCCCGCTATCGTCCCTAGCGGATCTTCCGGCCCGTTTCGGCGTAGGGATTGTCCGTCTTCTTCAGGTGGAAGCGGATGGGTGTGCCCTTGAGGTCGAAGCTGTCGCGCAGGCCGTTGACGAGGTAGCGCAGATAGCTCTCGGGGAGCGCCTCCGGGCGCGAACAGAAGGCGACGAAGGTCGGCGGCCGCGTCTTGGCCTGCGTCATGTAGCGCAGCTTGATGCGGCGACCGGTGACAGCCGGCGGCGGATGGTGATCGATCGTCTCCTGCAACCAGCGGACCAGCGTGCTGGTGGAGATGCGCTTCTGCCAGGGCACGCGCGAATCCAGGATCGCCTGCATGACACGGTCCAGCCCCTGGCCCGTCTCGGCCGAGTTCGCGACGACCGGGCAGCCCTTGATCTGCGGCAGCCAGTGGTCCGCTTCCTCGCGCAGCTTGGCCGCCTTGCCGCCCTTGTGGGGCACGAGGTCCCATTTTGTGAAGGCGAGCACGACTGCGCGGCCCTCCTTGGCGGCGAGATCGGCAATCCTGAGGTCCTGATCCTCGAAGGGCTTGGTGGCGTCCATGCAGACCACCACGACCTCGGCGAAGCGGATCGAGCGAAGGGCGTCGGCGACCGACAGCTTCTCGAGCTTGTCCTCGATGCGCGCCCGCTTCCTCAGGCCCGCCGTGTCGACCAGACGGAACTTGCGGCCGCCCCATTCCCAGTCGACGGAGATAGAATCGCGGGTGATACCGGCCTCGGGGCCGGTCAGAAGCCGGTCCTCGCCGATCAACGCGTTGACCAGCGTCGACTTGCCGGCGTTGGGGCGGCCGACGATGGCGACGGGGATGGGCTTCGACAGGTCCTCCGGCGGTGCCTCCTGGTCACCCTCCGGAACGTCCTCGTCGGTCTCGTCCTCGTCCTCGTCGTCGGCACGCACCGGGGGCGGCATCAGCGCGGCGAGCGCCTCGTAGAGCTCGTTGATGCCCTCGCCGTGCTCTGCAGAGAGCGGAACAGGGTCGCCGAGGCCGAGCGAGAACGACTCGTAGGCGCCGGCCATGCCGACCTTCCCCTCGCTCTTGTTGGCAGCGAGGATGACCGGCTTGCCGGATTTGCGGACGAGTTCGGCGAAGGAGCGGTCGTCGGGGGTGAGACCGACGCGTGCGTCGACCATGAAGAGGACCGCATCGGCGAGGCGGATCGCCTCTTCCGTCTGCGCCCGCATCCGGCTCTCGAGCGAGCCCTCGCGGGTGTCCTCGAGACCGGCGGTGTCGATGATGGTGAACTCGAGGTCGCCGAGGCTCGCTTCGCCCTCGCGACGGTCGCGCGTCACGCCCGGCCGATCATCGACCAGCGCGATGCGCTTGCCGACGAGACGGTTGAACAGCGTCGACTTGCCGACATTGGGCCGGCCGACGATGGCGAGCGTGAAGGTCATGATGGCTGGCGGGTCAGCGGCCGCGCGCCGGCGCCTGGGCCGGCGGCGGCTCGGCGGGCGGCGGAGCCGCGCCGACGGGCGAATTGGCCGGCTGCTGGATGGAGCGGTCGATGCCGGGGACGCCCTCCGGGAAGACCGGGCGGCGGTCGCCCGCGAGCGGCGGGCTGCGACGCTCGAACATGGCGGGAATGTCCTGCAGACTCTCGCAGCCGGCAAGCGCGAGGCCGAGGCCGGCGAGAACTCCGGTGCGCAGGACGAGGCGGCGGTCGGGACGGAAGGTGGTCATGGTCAGGTTCCGTTGATCGCTCAGCTACCGCTGGCAGGGAAGACAGTGGACATGAGGTCGGCGCGGCCGCGCACGCCCTGGGGCGATTCGCGGTCGTCCTGGATCGCCTTGATCCAGCGCTCGGCGGCGGCGCGGTCGCCGGCCTTGAGGGCTGCGAGCGCCAGGATTTCACGCGCCGAATGGCGGAAGGGCCGGTCGGCGGCGGCGAGCGGCTCGGCCCGCTGGACGAGGTCGGCAGGCGGCGCCGTATCGACGAGGAGGTAGGCGGCACGAAGCCGCGCGAGGTCCTGGAGCACGGGCCCGATGCCGGCATCGGCACCGAGCGCATCGAGGACACGCACGGCCTCGGTCTTGTCGCGGCCGGCAAGTTCGGTCGCATGGCGGAAGCGGGACAGGATGCGATAGCCGGAGGGGGCCTCGGCCGCGAGCGCGGCGAACTGGCCCTCCGCCTCCTGGCCGCTCGTGCGCGACAGGCGAAGCGCCGCTTCGAACTTCGCGCCGGCCGCGGCCGAACGCTGGGCCTGGAGATAGTCGTAGAAGCGCCAGCCGCCGACCACCAGCACCACCACGGCGGCGGCGGTGGCGATCACCGGCCAGTACTTCTTCCACAGCGCCTCGGCCTTGGCCCGGCGCAGGTCCTCTTCAACTTCGTCGAAAATATCGGCCATGGTCTCATCCAGCCGCGGCAGCCCAAGGCTCCGCGCGCCCCCGTCGGAAGGCGCGGAACCTATCAACTCCCCCTGTGCGACGCAAACGCGGCGCGACTGGGGCGAGATCGCCGGATCGAAGGCGTCATCACAGCAAACGCGAGGACGCCGGACGAGATGTGACAGGGATGACAAACCCGGCGGATTTCCCCATCACCGCCACATTTGGGGAGCATCAGGGTTCGAACAGTCACTGACGGGATGCGACAGGCCGCAGGCTGGCCAGGGGCCGCCCGAAGTGATAGCGACATCAGTCCACCTGCCCAATGGTCGAATGAAGCACGTTGCAGTGACAATCTCCGACACGGCGCAACCGATCCCGCTGCACGATTCCGGCATCGTGCTCGCGGATTGCTACGATCCCGCCCAAGAGCGCGCCGTGGCGCGCCGGCTGCGGGGAGCACGCTGGCGACGGCTTGCCCTGATGGCAACGGCGATCGCGATCGCGGCGGCGAGTGCCGCCAGCTTCACCCTGATGAACCGGGACATGATCCGCGCCGAGTTGACCCCCGCACCGGTCGCGGCGGCTGTCGCTCCCGCCCCCGAGGCACCCGCCCTCGCCTCCAGCACGTCCCGTTCGATCCAGCTGCCCGGCGCGGGCGCCGATCCGAACAAGGCCCAGGCTCGCGTCATCGTGCCGTCCGATCCCGAGCCCCAACCGGTGAGGCCTCCGGTCACCGAAGCCTCTTCCGCTCCCGCCGCCAGCGAGCAGGCCGCCGCCCCGCGGACGATCCCGCTGTCTCCGGCACCCACGGCCGCAGCCGCCATCGCTGCCGCCGATCCCCAGCCCGCTCTGCCGCCCAACGCCCTCGGCTTCGCCCCCATGCCGCCGCCGCGGCCGGCGCGCGCGCCCTGAACGCCTGAAACAGAGCGCCTGACGCGAGCCACCCGCCCGCAATCCCCCTCGGCTAGACCCCTGGCGGTCCCGTCGCGTTGACGGACCGACCGGAGGGAAGACGCATGCGGGTGCTCGGCTGGGCGCTGTTCTGGGGCATTGCCGGCCTCATCGGCGGCTATATCGCCGCGGTCGGCATTGGACTGGTCCTGTTCGAGGTCTTCAGGGTCTCGCAGCGCGAGGGCGCGGCCGCCATGGGCCTCGCCTTCGTCATCGGTCCCTTCGTCGCCTGCCTCGTGGCGCTCGCCTCCGCTGCGACCGCCGCCATCGTCACCCGCAAGCGCGAGAGGCAGCGGGAAGGTGGTCACGTCGCACCCCGCCAGCCCTGGGGCCGCGGCGCTCGCGCGGTGGTCGGCGGCTTCCTCGGCCTGATCGGCGGCTACGGGGCGGCAATCATCGCCCTCGCCGCCTTCTATGCGCTGCGAGGGTCGCCCTATTTCTCCAGCTACGCCTGGGCCTATGCGGCCGCCTGGGCACCCTTCATCGCCGCAGCCCTCGGCGGTGGCCTCGGCGTCTGGCTGGCGCTACGGGACCGGGGGAACGCCCCGGGCGAGGTCAGCCCCGGCTGAAGGCCCCGGCATAGAGCTCCGGCTTGAAGCCGACCATCACCTTGCCATCGGTCTCCAGCACAGGCCGCTTCACCAGCGTCGGATTGGCGAGGATGAGCCTGGACGCCTTGTCGCGGTCGAGGCCTGCCCGCTCCGTCTCGGGGAGGGCGCGAAACGAGGTGCCGGCGCGGTTCAGCACCGTCTCCCAGCCGAGGGCGTCGAGCCAGCCGGCGAGGCGCGGGGCGTCCAGCCCGTCCTTGCGGAAGTCGTGGAAGCGATAGGCGATGCCCTGGCTGTCGAGCCAGGCGCGGGCCTTGCGGACCGTGTCGCAGGTGGTGATGCCGTAGAGGATCGTGGTCATCGGAGATTTCCGTTTCGCCCGACGCGAGCGGACGGCGACATGTCCCGTCTCGCACCGTGATTCTGCAAGCCGCGAACACCTTGGGTCGGTGGCATACGGCCCCTCCGTCGTGATCGCTGCTCCGCGTTCTTCCCCGTCTATCCAAAGATCGACACAGCTGCTTCCGCTACGTAACCTCGCAGGAACAACGGCGGGATTTCCCATGAGCGACGATCGCGATCACGAGACAGGGCTCCTGCAGCGCATCGCACAGGCGCCGCCGGTGCGCCTTGCCGTCCTCGGCGGGGGCCTTTTCCTGCTGATGGGCATCAGCGGCGGCTTCATGGTCAAGTTCGCGGCGAGTCCGGTGCTGCGGGCCGTCGTCGCGGCCGGCATGGTGGCACTGGCGCTCGCCTTCTATGTCGGGTTCGTGCGGCTGGTGGAACGGCGGCCAGCGAGCGAGCTCTCCCTCACAGGGGCCGGCCGGGAACTCGGCGGCGGCATCATCGGCGGCGCCGGGCTCTATACACTCTGCGTCCTGATCCTGATGGTGCCCGGCATCTATCGAATCGACGGCCTGAATTCCTGGAGCTACCTGCTACCGGCAGTGGCAATGGCGCTCAGTTCGGGATTCTTCGAGGAACTGCTCTTCCGGGGCGCGCTGTTCCGCATTGTCGAAGAGTGGCTGGGAAGCTGGATCTCGCTGCTCGTGTCGTCCTTCGTGTTCGGCTTCGTGCATCTTCTCAACCCGGCCGCCACGCTGACCGGCGCCCTCTTCATCAGCATCGAGGCCGGGCTCCTGTTGGCGGCAGCCTACATGCTGACTCGCAGGCTGTGGCTCAGCATCGGCTTTCACTTCGCCTGGAACTACACGCAGTCGGCCATCTTCTCCGGCATCGTCTCCGGCAACGAAGCGGCGCCGGGACTGATCAAGCCGACGATCGCGGGACCCGTCATGCTCACCGGCGGCAGCTTCGGCCTGGAAGCGTCGGTCGTCGCGTTTGCGCTCTGCACCGCCACAGGTGTCGCCCTTCTGGTCGCGGCCGTCCGGCGTGGGAACGTCGTGCAGCCCATCTGGCGGCGCGCCGGGTGACCGCGGGTGAGAATGGGGCCGCGTCGGGGGGCCCGCAACGACGCACCTGATGCCTCAGCCCGATGCCGGTTGCCCGGTCTCCCGACCTGCGCCGGACAGAGCGGCTCATGTTCCCGGCGAAGACCTGCCGTAGTCAGTCCTGGGCGTCCAAATAGGCTTCGATCTCGTCGAGATCGGCGGAGAAGAGATAGCCCTTGTCGCCAAGGACGATCTTCATCGTATCGGCGTCCCGCAGCATGTAGCCGCCATGGGCCAACACCTGCTTGTCCGGCTTCTGCGCCGTCATCAGATGAAGTCCGAGCCGCACACAGGTGCGCTTGATGCGGCGCTCGCGGGACGGGGCCGACGACTTGTAGCTCATGGCGACGACGCCGCCGTCGTGAGGCCCCGTCTCATTCCCACTCGATGGTCCCCGGAGGCTTCGACGTCACGTCGTAGACGACGCGGTTGATGCCGCGCACCTCGTTGATGATGCGGGTGGCGGCGCGGCCGAGGAAGTTCATGTCGAAGGGGTAGAAGTCGGCCGTCATGCCGTCGACGGAGGTGACGGCGCGCAGGGCGCAGACGTGGTCGTAGGTGCGGCCGTCGCCCATCACGCCGACGGTGCGCACCGGCAGCAGCACGGCGAAGGCCTGCCAGATGATGTCGTAGAGGCCGGCCTTGCGGATCTCGTCGAGATAGATCGCGTCCGCCTGTCGCAGGATGTCGAGCTTGCTCGCGGCGTGATGTCGCCGGGGATGCGGATGGCAAGGCCCGGTCCCGGGAAGGGATGGCGGCCGACGAAGCTGTCGGGCAGGCCGAGCTCGCGGCCGAGCGCCCTCACCTCGTCCTTGAACAGCTCGCGCAGCGGCTCGACGAGCTTCATGTTCATGCGCGCTCGGGCAGGCCGCCGACATTGTGGTGGCTCTTGATGGTGACCGATGGGCCGCCGGTGAAGGAGACGCTCTCGATGACGTCGGGATAGAGCGTGCCCTGGGCGAGGAACTCGGCGCCGCCGACCGCCTTGGCCTCGGCTTCTCGAAGACCTCGATGAAGAGGCGGCCGATGGTCTTGCGCTTGGTCTCCGGGTCGGTGACGCCGGCGAGCTGGCTTCGAGGAAGAGCTCGGACGCGTCCACATGGATCGAGCGGAATGTTGTAGTGGTCGCGGAAGAGGTCGCACGACCTCCTTGGCCTCGTTCTGGCGCATCAGGCCGTGGTCGACGAAGACACAGGTCAGCTGCGAGCCGATGGCCTCGTGGATCAGGACCGCGGCCACAGAGGAATCGACGCCGCCCGACAGGCCGCAGATCACCTTGCCCTTGCCGACCTGGGCGCGGATCTGCTCGACCGTGCTCCTGCCGGTAGGCGGCCATCGTCCAGTCGGCGCTTGGAGCGCCGGCGATCTTGTGGACGAAGTTCTGGATGCAGCTTCGCGCCGTCGGGCGTATGGACCACCTCGGGGTGGAACTGGACGGCGTAGTAGTTGCGCGCCTCGTCGGCGATGGCCGCATAGGGGGCGTTGTCGGAGGTCGCCATCACGCTCGAAGCCCTCGGGCAGCCGGGTGACGCGGTCGCCGTGGCTCATCCAGACCTGATGGCGGGTTGCCCGCCTCCCAGACACCGTCGAACAGAGCTTCGTCGGTTTCTTCACCTCGAGGAAGGCGCGGCCGAACTCGCGGTGATGGCCGGCCTCCACCTTGCCGCCGAGCTGCTCGGCCATGGTCTGCTCGCCGTAGCAGATGCCGAAGACGGGGAGCTTCTCGTCGAAGATGAGCTGCGGCGCGCGGGGCGAAAAGTCCTCGGTCACCGAGGCCGGCCCGCCGGACAGGATGACCGCCTTCGGCTTCAGCTTGTCGGTAGGCCGGCTTCCGCCGACTGGAAGGGATGGATCTCGCAGTAGACCCCTGCCTCGCGTACGCGCCTGGCGATGAGCTGCGTCACCTGCGAGCCGAAATCGATGATGAGGATGGTGTCGTGCTGGGTCATTTTTCTGCGTTACGACCATGCCGGGCACGGTGCAAGCCCAAGCTCCGCGCCATCAACACAGAGATGGCAGCAGGGCGTCAGCGGGCGAGGATCAGCGCCCAGTAGGGTCGCCCGCCGCGGGTCGCCGCGCGGGCGAGGCCCATGCGGGTCACGAGCGGCTTGCGCAGATTGGCGTCATGGGCGGGAGAGGCCTTCCACGCTGCGATCGTCTCGCCCACCGAGGCGTAGCCGTAACCGAGATTTTCCGAGGCCGTTGCGAAGCCCAGCCGCTGCATGCGCACGGCGTAGCTGACGCCGATGTCGTGCGAGAGGTTTCCGGTTGCTGCCATAAGCCGCGCATGGGCGGCCGCGGCGGCATTGAGACGCGGATCGATGCGGAGGTGCGCCAGCCCCTGGCCGGCGCGGTAGCCGTTGATGAGCCGAGCGGCCCCCGCCGCATCGCGCGTCGACACCTGAACGGTCGGCTGTGAGACCGCAGGCGCCGCGAGCAGCATGACGGCGGCCAGGACGAGCGCAGGATAGCCGCGAGCCGCCCGGAGGGACGCGCAGATCATCGCCGCCGTTCGACAAGGGCGAGATAGAACCCGTCCGTGCCCGTCCTGAGCGGCGAAAGCTGGATGCCGAGGCCGGCCGGCGAGACGAGGTCCTCGCGTTCCGACAGCGTGTCGGGAGCAAGCGCAAGGATCTCGCCGGGGTCGACGGAGGCGAAGTCCGGATGCGCCTCGAGAAAGGCCGCGACGCGCTCGTCGTTCTCGCGCGGCAGCACCGAGCAGGTCACATAGGCGATGCGACCGCCCTTCTTCGCCAGCCGCTCGGCGCGGGCGAGCACGAGGTCCTGCTCCTTCATGCGCTCGTCGAGCGCGCCGGGACGAACGCGCCATGTGGCGTTCCGGGTCGGCGCCGCCAGGTGCCGCTGCCGGTGCAGGGCGCATCGACGAGAACGGCATCGAACTTGCCGGCGAGATCGGCCAGAGGCTCGTCGCCCCTGCCCTTCGGCGTGCGGACCTGGACGTTGCGGACACCTGCACGGGCGAGACGGTCATGGATGGGGGCGAGACGGCGCGCGTCGGCGTCGGTCGCGTAGATCTGGCCCGAATTGTCCATCAGCGCGGCGAGTTCAAGCGTCTTGCCGCCGCCGCCGGCGCAGAGATCCACCACCTGCATGTCCGGCCGCGCGCCGGCCATCGACGCCACGAGTTGCGAGCCTTCGTCCTGGACCTCGAACTGGCCCTTGAGGAACTCGGGGGTCACCTGGAGTGTTGGGCCGCGCCCGTCCTCGCCGGCGGAAAACCTGAGGCCGGTCGGCGCGTGGGGCGTCGGCTCCGGCCCGAGATGGGCGAGTTCGGGGATGAGGCGGGCGCGCTCGGTCTTCAGCGTGTTGACGCGAATGTCGATGGGCGCACGCGCCGCGAGCGCCAGCATCTCGTCGACCAGCCGGTCCCCGAAGGCTGCGGCGAGATCCGGGGCGAGCCACTCGGGGAAATCCCCGGCAACGTCAGCGGGCGCATCGGTCAGCTTCAGCGCCTTGAGGCGCTTGCGCTCCGCGGCGGTCAGGGGCTCCGGAGCGAAGCGCTCGCCGGAGCAGAGGCCGGCGATGGCCTCGACATCGAGGCCGCGGGCGAGCGCCAGGCTGCCGAGCAGGATGGCGCGGGGCGTCGCCTCCCCCATCACATGGGCGGCCGATGCGCGCCGACGCAGCGCGTCATAGACGAGGCTGGCGATCGCCGCGCGGTCCTTGGACCCGGCGAAGCGGTGGCCGAGGCCCCAGTCCTTCAGGGCGTCGGGCGCAGGGCGACGACGCGCCTCGATATCGGCGAGCACCTCGATGGCGGCAGACAGGCGGGCGGCGGGTGTCACGGCAGCTCCGGGGCGGGACCTGACCCGCCAAAGGCCGTGGTGTTAGACGCGGATGGCCCCCGACCGCAAGCGTGATCGCTCAGGCGGCGTGCTCCAGGGCGTCGCCGGCCTCCGGCCCGGGTTGCGGCTTCACGCAGTTGCGCCCCGCCGCCTTCGCCTCATAGAGCGCCTCGTCGGCCCGGGTGATCGCCATGGCGAGGCTCGTGGGATCGTCGAACGTGCCGACCCCGATGCTGACGGTGACGATGCCGGCGCCGACATGGTCGTGAGGAATCGCCAGTTGCTCGATGCGCCGGCGCATCCGGCCGGCGATGGCGAGGGCATTGGACAGCTCCGCCTCCGGCAGGATGACCAGGAACTCCTCGCCGCCATAGCGCCCGACGACGTCGAGGCCGTCGCGGACGGTGTCGCGGATGGAGCCCGCCACGCGCGCGAGACAGCGATCGCCTTCCGGGTGGCCATAGTGGTCGTTGAAGCTCTTGAAGTGATCGACGTCGATCATCAGCACGGAGAAGCGCCCCGGGCGCGGCTCAGTGCCTGCGAAAAGGGCCTCTGCGCGGGCGTCGATGCCGCGCCGGTTGGCGAGCCCCGTCAGCGGATCGACATAGGAGATGCGGTGCAGGTCGGCGGCCGCACGTTGCAGATCGCTCGCAGCGAGCATGTCGGCGAGCCGCAGCAGATACAGCCGGCGAAGGTCGCGCTCGATGGCAAAGTTGGCGCTCAGCGACACATAGGCGGCAACCATGAGCACGCAGGCTGCCGAAATGGCCACCGGAACCGCAATCCCGGGATGCAGCGTCATGGCCAGGGTATGGGCGACGATCGTCAGCAGCGAGATGGCGAGCGCCAGCGGATAGCTCGGCCGCAGGGCCGCGTTGCCATAGATGAGCGCGACGATGGCGAAATACTGGTAGTGCGCCGCGAACGGCGACCGCGACAGCGAGAAGACGGCGATGATGCCGGCGATCATGGCCAGCGGGATGCTGGCGATGATGAGGTTCCGCGACCAGGCCGCGAGAGGGCGTGACATCAGGATGCAGGCGACCACCATCCAGGGCGTCACCACGGCAAAGTGCAGGATGACGGCGAGCCAGAAGGCATCGCTTACAAGAAAATAGTCGCCGATGAGGAAGGCGTTGTAGACGAACACCGTCCGCGGCATCACCTGCAGCAGTGTCTTCGCCCGGCGCTGACCGATCTCCCGCTCGAAACGCGTCTCGATCGCAGCCGGAAACGTCAGGTTCCAGCGCCGCGTCGAGCGCGCGCGCGCCAAGTCCTGCGCTGTGATGTCGACGTCCGACGTCATGGCCCACGAAAGCTGGAGGAATGCGTGCGTGAAGCATGGGCCGGATGGCTGAATCGCGCCTTAACTCCAGCCCGGCAATGTACTTAAAAATGCCGGTTCGGCTCGATGATGGTTGATGGTGTCTTTCCCCGACAACCGAAACCGGCGCCTTGAAACTCATGCGGCGTCACCGGAGACCTGGCGGGTGCGGCTGAAAAAAATCTCGCCCCGCCTTCGAACCTTTTGCGGGAGCCCGGCGACCCATGGCTGACGGGGCGATTTCCTCCCTCGCACCACAGCTCAAGGATCGACACCCATGATCTCCCTCAAGACTCTTGCCCTCGCTGGCGTCGCCGTTGCCGGTCTCGGCCTCTACTCCACCACCGATGCCGAGGCCCGCGGGTTCCGTGGCGGCGGCGGCGGCTTCCACCGCGGTGGCGGCATGCACTTCGGTGGCGGACGCCACTTCGGCGGTCGTCACATCGGCTTCCACGGCCGCCACTTCGGTCATCGCCATCGCCACGGCTTCTGGCGCCACGGCGTCTGGGTCGGCGGGCTCGGCGTCGCGACCGTCGGCGCGAGCTGCTACCGCTACCGCCTGATCGAGACGCCCTATGGCGTCGAGCGCCGGCTGGTGAACGTCTGCGCCTGGTAAGCCCGGCGCAGTGCAGACCTCCCGCTCCTGACCCTTGGCCCCGGTTGCAAGACCGGGGCCCTTTTCGTCAGAGCGCCGCGATGAGGACGCCGACGAGCATCGCCAGGAGAACAACCACACCGATGGTGAAGACCAGCGGCCGCAGCCTCAGATCGTTCGAGCCGATGTGGACATAGGCGTGGACGACGCGCGTGGCGACGAAGAGCCAGGCGAGCGTTGTCATGAGCCAGCCGGTGGCGCCGACATGGATCGCCATGACAGCCAGCACATAGAACAGGACCGGCGTCTCGAACTGGTTGGAGAAATTGTTCGCAGCCTGCCGCGCCTTGGGCGGCCAGGCCTCGCCGGAGAGAGCGATGTCCCGCGGCTTGACCTCGCGGCCGTAAAGGGCCTTGCGGCGGAAATATCCCATCACGAAAAGGATGGCGAAGGTGAGCGTCACCTGCGCCAGGACGGGCCAAATCAGCGACAGGCCACCCGGATTCATCAAACCCATCGAAATCTCTCCATTTCAGCTTGAAACGTTATGTTTCCGCTTTCCTCTCGTAACGGAAACGACCATGCTGCAAAAAGGTAGATCAAGGAACTGGCGGATCGATCCCCTGGTGCCCTTGGTCTTCGGTGCGAGGGATCGCATCACAACCGGGCGGAGGCCCCCCCTCCGCCTTGAACCCGGGGAGAAATTGTCATGCGTCATTCAGCCTTCAGGACCCTCGCTCTGTCGACCGCCTTCGGCGCGCTCGCGCTCGGCGCCACCGTCCTCATGCCGTCGTCGGCCTCGGCCGCCCCGATGGTCGACCGCTCGGCCATCGATGCCGCGCTCACCCCTGCCTTCGACAGCGGCCAGCCGGTCGAGATGCAGCGCCGCGGTGGCTTCCGTGGCGGTGGCGGCTTCCGTGGCCCGCGTCCAGGCTTCCGCCCCGGCCCCTATCGTGGTCGTGGCCGTGGATGGGGCCCCGGCGCCGCCCTCGGCGTTGGCGCCGCCGCCCTGATCATCGGTGGTGCTGCCGCCGCTGCCGCCGCGCAGCCGCGTGAGTGCTGGATCGAGCGTCGCTGGGTCGACACCCCGTGGGGCCCGGAGCCGCGCCGCGTCCGCGTCTGCAACTGACGCGCGACAGACATCCTTGTCGGGAAAGGCGGCCCTTGGGCCGCCTTTTTCTTTGCCGCCAGGCGGTGAGATCAGACGCGCCCGCCGTTCGGGTAGTTCGGGCTTTCGCGGGTGATCGTCACGTCATGGACGTGGCTCTCGCGCAGGCCCGCGCCGGAAATGCGGACGAACTCGGTCTTGGCGCGGAAATCAGCGAGATCGCGGGCACCCGTATAGCCCATCGCCGCCCTGAGGCCGCCGACGAGCTGGTGGACCACCGTCGACACCGGGCCCTTGTAGGCGACCTGTCCCTCGATGCCCTCGGGCACGAGCTTCAGCGTATCCTTGACCTCGGCCTGGAAGTAGCGGTCGGCCGAGCCGCGCGCCATGGCTCCGACCGAGCCCATGCCGCGGTAGCTCTTGTAGGAGCGTCCCTGCCACAGATAGACCTCGCCCGGAGCCTCGTCCGTGCCGGCCAGAAGTCGCGCCGATCATCGCGACTTCCGCGCCTGCCGCCAGTGCCTTGGCGAGATCTCCTGAGAACTTGATTCCGCCGTCGGCGATGACGGGCGTGCCGGTGGCCTGGGCGGCCTCGACGCTCTCCATGATGGCGGTCAGCTGCGGCACGCCGACGCCGGCGACGATGCGGGTGGTGCAGATGGAGCCCGGGCCGATGCCGACCTTGATGGCGTCGGCGCCCGCATCGATCAGGGCGCGGGTCGCCGTCACCCGTCGCGACGTTGCCGGCGACGACCTGGACGCTTGTTGGACAGCCGCTTGATGCGGGTGACCTGGTCGAGGACCTTCTGCGAGTGGCCGTGCGCGGTGTCGACGACGACGAGGTCGACGCCGGCATCGATCAGCATCTCGGTGCGCTCATAGCCCTGCTCGCCGACGGTGGTGGCGGCGGCGACACGCAGGCGGCCCTGCTCGTCCTTGCAGGCGTTGGGATTGGCCACCTGCTTCTCGATGTCCTTCACCGTGATCGAGACCGGTGCAGCGGTAATGCTCGTCGACCACCAGCAGCTTCTCGATGCGGAACTGGTGCAGGAGGCGCTTGGCCTCTTCCTGCGTCGACGCCCTCGCCGCACGGTGATCAGCCGGTCCTTGGTCATCAGCTCGGAGATCGGCTGGTCGGGACGGGTGGCGAAGCGCACGTCGCGATTGGTGAGGATGCCGACCAGCTTGCCGGCCTTGCCGTTGGGGCCACGCTCGACGACCGGAAAGCCGGAGAAGCCGTGCTTCTTCATCAGGGCCGGGGCGTCGGCCAGCGTCTCGTCGGGATGGATGGTGATGGGGTTCAGCACCATGCCGCTCTCGAAGCGCTTCACCTGGCGAACGTGGTCCGCCTGCACCTCGGCGTTCGAGATTGCGGTGGATGACGCCGATGCCGCCTGCCTGGGCCATGGCGATCGCCATGCGGTACTCGGTGACCGTATCCATGGCGGAGGAGATGATCGGGATGTTCAGGGCGATCGTGCGCGTGATGCGCGTCTTCACGTCGACGTCGCCGGGCATCACATCGGAGAGGCCCGGCCGCAGCAGGACGTCGTCGAAGGTGAGGGCTTCCTCGATGGACTTGATGACGGCCATGGCCAACTCCGCTTCGGGTAAAGCCCTCTCCGCCCTCTCGACTCGGCGGGAGGATGGGTGACGGCTCGGTTCTGGGTTGGCGATGCCTGCTACCACGAGTCCGTGACGGCTCCAACACGCGATTTGCCGATGATCCCGCTTATTTGCGGCCCCTGCCATGCCGGCGGTGGGCGAAACACCGCGTTCGCGCAAACGTGACCGGCGGAGCGGCTGGCAGCGCAGATGAAGAATTCTCACATCGGCTTTGAACCGGATGCTTCGCCACCGCGACACAGGGGGGACGCATACCGGAGCCGCCCCATGTTTTTCGATGCCCGAATCCTTGCCACCGTGACCATGATCGCTGCCCCGACCCTCATGTTCCTCGCCGCTAGCACCGTCCTGCTCCTCGTGACCGGGCCGAGCAAGGCGCAGTCGCCCCAGCCCCTGCGCATCGAGATCCGCGGCGGCGAGACCGTCGAGGTTCCCGGCCTGAACGGCCGATCCATGCGCCTGAAGTTCAGCCGCGTCATCTCCGACGGTCGCTGCGCCTCGGCGCGCGGCTGCGAGCGGGCTGCCGCGCCGGTCGTCGAGATCGAGGCCGTGGGCGCCCAGGCGCCGACATTCCGCCTGTCGCCGGCGCCGCATCTCGCCGCGCCTTTCGTTCCGGTCATGGGCCGTTTCGTCGCCTTCGGCGAGCTGTCCGCCCCGCCGCGCGAGCTGTCCACCGCGAACCGTGCCGCGGCACTGGATGCCTATGTCCTGCGCCTCACCGTCACGCCCTGAACCCCTGCCCTTCCTTCCCCACCGTCGATGCCCTATGTGACCGCCTGTCACACGAGGGCATCATGGTCACACGGGAAGAAGTCGCGCGGGCGCTGGAACGGGTGCTGCTCCCTGCAAGCGGGCAATCGCTGACGGCCTCGGGCCGGCTCTCGGAGATTCTCGTCAACGGCGACAAGGTGATGGTCGCCATCGGCATCGACCCCACCGAAGCCCAGAGCGATGGAGCCGGTGCGCGCCGCCGCCCAGCCACAGTCTCGGCATTCCCGGCGTCGGCCGGCGCCCTGGTCTCGCTGACGGCCGACAGGCCGCAGGCGGCCACCGCGCCCGGCTCGCGACCGCCGCCCTCGACCCAGCCGCATGTCGCGCCGGGTCGACCGACGCAGCCGCCCTCCGCCAAGTCCGCCGCCATTCCCGGCATCCGCCGCGTCATCGCCGTCGCCTCCGGCAAGGGCGGCGTCGGCAAGTCGACCACCGCCGTCAACATCGCGCTTGGCCTTGCCGCCAATGGTCTGCGGGTCGGCGTGCTCGATGCCGACATCTACGGCCCGTCCATGCCGAAGCTGCTCGACATCCACGGCAAGCCGCGAGTCGGTCGACGGCAAGCATCCTGAAGCCGATCGAGAGATTACGGCCTCAAGGTCATGTCGATCGGCTTCATCGTCGATGAGGAGACGCCGATGATCTGGCGCGGCCCCATGGTGATGAGCGCGCATCGACGCAGATGCTGCGCGAGGTCGCATGGGGCGAGCTCGACGTGCTCGTCGTCGACATGCCGCCGGGCACGGGCGACGCGCAGCTCACCATGGCGCAGCGCGTCGCCGCTGGCCGGCGCCGTCATCGTCTCGACACCGCAGGACCTCGCGCTGATCGATGCCCGCAAGGGCCTCAACATGTTCCGCAAGGTCGACGGTGCCGATGCTCGGCATCGTCGAGAACATGAGCTATTTCATCGCTCCCGGACACCGGCAAGCGCTACGACATCTTCGGCCACGGCGGCGCGCGCGAGGAAGCCGAGCGGCTCGGCGTCCCCTTCCTCGGGGAGGTGCCGCTCGACATGGAGCATCAGCGATTCGTTCCGACGCTGGTGAGCCGGCCGATCGTCGCGACCGATCCTGACGGTGTGCACGCCCGTGAATCTATCGCGACATCGCCCGCCAGGTCTGGGCGAGCCTGTCGGGGACGGGCGACGTCACGGTGAAACCGCCGCCGCGGATCGTCATCGAATAGGGCGACTGCGACGACGGCGCGCTTGAACGGTTCCAGTCGCGTGCTAAATTATTCACGGAAACAAGAACTTCCGAGAGGGGAACGTCATGAAGGCCATGCTGCTCGCATCCGCCGCCGCCATCGTCATCGCGGTCGGCGCGGGTTATCTCCTCAACACGACCTATCAGGCGACCGCCGATGCCCGCTACGTCGGCTCGGGGGCCCAGCTTCGCGGCAGCGAGGCCGGCTACAATCTCGTCGGCAAGAACTGGAGCGGCTGGAACACACCCAGCGCGACCAATTGACGGCGGACACGCAGTTCGGCGCTGCGCGGTGCAGGCGATGAGCGAGACGCTTCTCGATCTCAAGGGGCTGAAATGCCCCCTGCCCGCACTGAAGACCCGCAAGGCCCTCACCCGCATCGGCAGCGGTGACACGCTTGTGGTGACCTGCACCGACCCGATGGCGGCCATCGACATCCCCCATCTCCTGCGCGAGACGGGGGACGCGCTGCTGGATCAGCAGCGCGGCGAAGGCACTCTCACCTTCACCATCCGCAAGGGCTGAGCGGTCAGACGGCGCCCTGCAGGACGCCGCGGTGATCGAATTCGCAGGTGAAGGCACGGCTGCCATAGCGTCCGTGGCTCGCCAGCCCACGCAGCGCGTAGCGACCGCCGGCCGTCCGCACGGCCCGCGGCTCGAGAACCACGGCGCGCCGGCTGATTCCCATCATCTGGGCGGCGTCGGCGCGGCACCAGCCGTGCATGCCGAGACGCCGGTGGCGGGCTTCGGCGTCCTGTGTTCCGGCGGCAACCAGAAGGGTCGAAAGGGCAAGGGCCGTCATCGTCGTCTTCAGCATCGTCATCCGTTCCTGACAGGGCCGCCGCGGGCAGGCGACCGACATTGGTCCATCAAACCATGAGTCTGCGTCGCATGCCGAGCCCTTCCGCCGGCGAGCGGCAGCGGCCTTTACCTTCAGCTCGGGACGCCGCATCCTGCCTATCCGAAAGACGAGATCTTGCGAATGAGTTCCATAGCCGCCGTCAGCTACGGCCCGGATGACGACTGCGATGCCCTGCTTGCCGCCTTCGCCCATGATCTCATGCGGACGGGAACGCGTGTCGCCGGCCTGGTGCAGATCAATGCCGGCGGCAGTTGCGCCGAACTCGACATGGAACTGGAGGCACTCGATACCGGCCGCCGCATCAACATCTGCCAGGACCTCGGGGCCGGGAGCGCCAACGCCTGCCGCCTCGATCCGGCGGGACTGGCCGAGGCGGCCGCCTCGCTGCGGCAGGCGATCGGGCGCCCGATGGACCTCGTGATCGTCAACAAGTTCGGGCGCATGGAAGTGGAAGGTGGCGGACTGATCGACGAGATCGGCGCCGTCGTCGAGGCAGGATTGCCACTCGTCATCGGTGTGCCCGAACGCTTCTCCGATGCCTGGAAGCAGTATGCGGGAGACATGGCCGAGACCATTCCCTGTTCCCGCGACGCGCTTGACGCCTGGTGGTCGCCGCGCGGGTTGCCTCAGGCCGCCGAATAGCCGGTGGCGCAAGCCCGGTCCGGTACTGCGCTTAACGGCAACTTTACCAAGCCGAACCGATAAATGTGCGTTGTTTTCACGCACGAGCATTTCCGTGACAGTCACCGCAGCCGCCGCGCCGACGACGTCCAAGTCCCATCCCGTTCGACTGGCCGAGGCCCCATCGATCGCTCCCGGTCTCTCGGTCGATTTTTCCACCATCCACGAGCGCTACTTCCCGAACGCGGCTGACCGGACTGCCTTCGACAAGGGCGTGAAGGAGCTGATGACGGCCGACGGCGTCGACGCCGCGGCAAGCGGCCTGATCGCGAAGGGAACTCCTCCTGCCGCGATCCTCGACGCGCTCGATGCCATCATGGCCAACGCCTTCGCGGGACGAGGCGGCCTTCGGCAGCTGTTCGGTCGCTCCTCGGCCCTGCCGCAACAGGTCGCCAGGCGCTACGCCGTGGCAGCCGCCGCGGTGCACCGTCTGGTCAACGAGGAATCTCTCGCGATCCAGGCGCGCGACATCGCCGCGCAGAGCGACGTCGACAACCTGGCCAACCTGTCACGCACCGTCTCGGACGTGAACGAGGTGGCGATCGAGATCGCCTATCTCTCCGCCAATACCCACCGCGCCACCGGCGGCGCCCAGTCCATCGCCTCGGCGGTCAACGAACTGGTCGCCTCCATCGACGAAATTACGCGTTCCGCGGGGCAGGCCCTCGACGAGGCACAGGATTCCAACCGGACGGCCAGGGAAGCCATGTCGTCAGTCGGCAATCTCGCCGCGACCATGGAGCACATCAGCACGGCCACCACAGACACGCGCGGCAAGGTCGCCGACCTCGGCAAGGCCTTCGACCAGATCGCCGAGGTCCTCGGTGGGATCGAGGCCATCGCCAAGCAGACCAACCTCCTCGCCCTCAACGCCACCATCGAGGCGGCACGGGCCGGCGAGGCCGGCCGCGGCTTCGCGGTTGTCGCCAATGAGGTGAAGGCGCTCGCCAACCAGACCGCCTCGGCTACCGACACGATCACCCAGCGGATCGCCGGCATGCGGACGGTCATCGGCGGCATGGGCGAGGCCATGACACGCACGACGACAGCGGTCGCCGAGGGGCAAGAGGCCATCGGCAGCGTGTCGGAGACCATGTCCGGAATCGCCACCAAGGTCTCGACGGTCGCCGACTATATGGGCTCGATCGCCGGCGTCCTCGCGCAGCAGAAGATCGCCAGCCAGGAGATCGCCAGCAACGTGGAGGCCGGAGCCGCACTGGCGCGCGAGAACCAGGACCTGCTGCAGAAGATGGCCGGCGAGTTGCAGGCCAGCAACGACCGTTTCTCGGAGAGCGCCAAGAGCTGGTTCACCGCCTCCTCGCCGCGCGCCCTCTGCGAGATGGCCAAGATCGACCACGTGCTGTTCAAGAAGCGTGTCGTCGACACGCTGATGGGCCGCACGCAATGGGCCTCGCGCGACGTTCCGGATCATCACGGTTGCCGCCTCGGCAAGTGGTATGACGGCATGAACCTGCCCGGCATCCGGGACCTGCCCTCGTTCAAGGCGCTGGTGAAGCCGCACGAGCGCGTTCATGCCGCGGCCCGGCGCGTCCTGTCGCTGCATGAGGCCGGACAGGAGAACGAGGCGCTCGCCGCGCTCGCCGACCTCAACTCCGCCAGTCATGACGTTCTGTCGCTGCTGACCGACCTGTCACGGGCCATCGGCGAAGGTGCCGGCACATCCGAGCGCCGCCGCGACGCACGTCGCAAGGTCCACGGCATCGGTTCGATGGAGGGTGCCGACGGCGCGCGCAACGTCATCGTCGAGGACATCTCCGCCAGCGGCGCGCGCGTCACCGGCATCAGCTCCGACGAGGTGGGCAAGCAGGTCCACCTCACGCATGACGACTGCGACTGCACCGGAACGGTCGTCTGGTCGGACGGCAAGGCCGGCGGCCTGCGGTTCCGCGGCGTTCAGGCCTCCACAAGCGCCGGCGTCAAGGTCTCGAACAGCCGGACATAGAGCTGCGTGCGCGGCACGAGGCACGATATCAGCAGGTGCTCGTAGTGCGTATGGGGGCCATCGCCGATGACCCCCAGCCCGTCGAGAGTCGGCACGCCGAGCGCACCGGTGAAATTGCCGTCCGAGCCGCCGCCGGCGATGCGCTCGCCCGCCACCTCGAAGCCGAGCTCGCGGGCAAGGCCTGCCGCGTGGTCGTAGAGCTTCTGGATCGCCGCGGTCTTCACATAGGGCGGGCGGAAGAGGCCGAGGGTCACGTCGAGCTTCACGTCGGGGTCCCGGGCCGTGAGCGCCAGGAGCTTCTCCCGCACCTCCGCCTCGGCCTCGCGCGTCGGCACCAGCACATAGACGCAGGCCTCGGCGTGGATCGGCACCATGTTCTCATGGGTGCCGCCGGACATGGTGCCGACATTGAGAGTGATGGTGCGGTCGTAGTCCGTCATGGCCTCGACCGTCAGAATCTGATGGGCCATCTCGCGGATCGCGCTGCGACCCTTGGCGTGATAGGCGCCGGCATGGGCCGGCTTGCCCGTGGTCTTCAGGTAGTAGCGGGCGATGCCGTGGCGCCCGACGGTCAGCCTGCCGCCGTCCCCCGAGGGCTCGGCCACCAGCACGATGGCATGACGCCGCGCCTCATCCTCGATGTGGCTGCGTGATGACGGGCTGCCGACCTCCTCGTCGGGGATGAACATCACCGAGACCGGCATGCGCGGCCGCCGACCGGTGGCGGCAAGATGCTGAAGCGCCGACATGGCGATCGAGTTGCCGCCCTTCATGTCGTAGATGCCTGGCCCGTAGGCGCGGTCGCCCTCGATCCGCCAGAGGCTCCGCAGCCGACCGGATGGTGCAGCGTCCGATATGGCCGAGCAGCAGGATCCCCGGGCCCTCCGTCTCACCTGCGATCCGACCGATGAGGATATCGGCATAGCCCATGGCGCCGGGAATGCGTTCGATCCGCGCACCGGCCGCGACGAGCAGCGCCTCGGCGTGATCGGCCATGCGGTTGACCGCCGCGACGTCCTGCGTCGGGCTCTCGATCATCACCCACTGGCGGACGGCTTCGAGGAGGGCTTCGGTGGTCAGGGTCTGCATGCTCGGCGGCGCTCCACGCGGTCAACGGCGTGGAGTGAGCGGCGAAATTTCGGCGCCGGCAACGCGCGGGCGACGATGGGAGCCATGCAGGCGGTATCAGGCGGCCTTGATCTCGTACTCGCGCACGGCCCGCTCGTAGGATTCGGACCGGCTCTTGATCCGGTAGGCCGGATCGGCCGAGTCGGAGGGCAGCAGACGAATGACCTCGAAGGGGCCGTCCGGCATCTTGAGGAAGGAACGGCCGAGCGTGACGACGTCGCCGACCTTGAACCTGTGCTGAGCCATGATGTCACCTGCTTGAACTGAGGCGCGGCCGGAACCGGCGCCGGGATTGGTGGAGGCGGGACGCGGCTAGCGATCCCGATCGGCAGCTGCGATGCGTTCGGCGATCACCTTGGTCGTCTCGGAGGAATGAACGGTGGTGCCGCCCTCCATGACGATCAGCGAGGCGCCGGTGGGCGACATCTGGATGGCGATGACGCGGTCGGGGCGGACGAAATTGATGCCTCCGAGGCTGCGCACCTCGACGAGTGCCGCGACACGACCGCTCGGGACCGTCTGCAGGGGCTCCGTCATGAGGCTTGCCGGAGCGACTTTCGCTCGAGCGGATAGTCGGTGTCGTCATAGAGCGCGCGGATCGCCGCTCCCGAAACGTCATCCGCCTCGGTGCGGATGTTGATGCCGTTGAGATCGGAGCCGAGTTCCTCGACGGCGAACTGAACCGCCAACGCAAGGTTGTCGAAGCGCTTGTATTTCAGGGGGACGCGGGAGCGGAACGACTTTCGCTTGTTGGCGAAAAGCTCGGCTGCGGCGGCAAAATCCGCTTGAGGCATGGGACATGATAGCACCTTGCCGCAACGGAGTCCGATTTATTCCGGATGCGGCGGTCGCGAGCCAGCCGGACCGCCGCGACCTCAGGCCGGCAGCACCTTGCCCGGATTAAACAGGCCCTTGGGGTCGAGCACGTTCTTGATCAGGTGCATGACGTCGACGGCATCGCCGTACTCCATGCGCATGTACTTCTTCTTGCCGAGGCCGACGCCGTGCTCGCCGGTGCAGGTGCCGCCGAGGCGGATCGCATGGGCGACCATCCGGTCATAGGCGTCCTCGGCCGCCTTCAGCTCGGAGGGGCTGTCGGGATCGATCATGGAAGCCGAGAGTGGAAATTGCCGTCGCCGACATGGCCGACCAGTCGGGGCGAGCAGGCCACTGGCTTTCGATGTCTTCCTCGGTTTCGAGGATGCATTCGCGCCAGCCGCGAGATCGGCACGCAGACATCGGTGGCCGAGCACGTCGGCAGCCGGGCTTGGCGGCGCTTGGCCGCCCAGTGCCGACGTCGTGGCGAGCCTGCCACATCTTCGTGCGTTCCTCGGCCTGGCTGGTCCAGGCGAAGTGGCCACCGCCATTCTCCTCGGCCAGCGCCTGCACCATCTCGGCCTGCTCCTTGAGTGCTGGCCTCGGCTGCCGTGGAACTCGCAGCATCAGCGTGCTTTTGAGCGGCAGGCCGAGCTTGGAGTAGTTGTTCACGGTGTCGACGGTCTCGGTGTCGCATCAGCTCGATGCGCGCCACCGGGATGCCCGACTGGATGGTCTGGATCACGGTGTTGACCGCGCCCTCCAGCGTGTCGAAGGCGCAGGTCGCCGAGACCATGGATCTCGGGGATGCCGTAGAGACGGCAGCGTGATCTCGGTGATGATGCCGAGCGTGCCTTCGGAACCGACGAACAGCTTCACCAGGTCGTAGCCCGCCGAGGACTTGCGCGAGCGGCGGCCGAGCCGCATCAGCCGCCCGTCGGGTGTGATGACCTGCAGCGCCAGCACGTTCTCGCGCATGGTGCCGTAGCGCACCGCGTTGGTGCCCGAAGCGCGCGTCGAGGCCATGCCGCCGATCGAGGCGTCCGCCCCGGGATCGATCGGGAAGAACAGTCCGGTGGCGCGGATGTACTCGTTGAGCTGCTTGCGCGTGACGCCGGGCTGGACGACGACGTCGAGGTCTTGCGGCGTTGACGCTGAGCACCTGGTTCATGCGGCTCACGTCGAGTGTGATGCCGCCCTTCACCGGGATCAGCGCGCCCTCCAGCGACGACCCCGCGCCATAGGCGACGATGGGCGTGTCGTGGGCGACGCAGAGCTTCACGATGGCCGCCACCTGCCGTCCGTGGAGCTGCGGCCGGCAGACGGCATCGGCGCAGTCGACGGCTCGTGGCGCGCGACTGCGTCGCGGCCGTGCTGGGCGCGGTCCGATGCCGACGGTCGAGACCCGGCTGCCGAGAAGGGCACGCAGGCCGTCGAGCAGGGCGGGCGCGAGCGCCGGAGGCAGCGAGGCGGAGCATTCATGGGTCATGACCGTGTTGGGCGGGGCCGGCGGGGGCCGCCATCAAGAGCCCAAGCCGCCGCGCTGCCAAACGCAAAGGCGCAGGGCGCCCCTGCATGCAGGTCAGACCAGTCCGAGCGCTCCAGCCGCCAGGACCGATCCGGTGCGACACGGATGAGGTTGAAGCCCTGCGGCGTCGTTCGCCGCGACGACCATGGCCGATGAGGCCGAGGGCGCTCCGGCGACCCTGCTCGTCCGGCCGTACGGCGGCTTCCAGGTCGTCTCGCAGGCTGCATGCAGGTGGCCGTGGAGGACGAGCGGGCATCCATGGCGGGCAAGACACCGCATCAGGGCCTCTCCGTCTCGCATTCTCTTCAACGCCGACAGGCCTGGCGCATGTGGCGGGTGGTGCACGGCGATGACGGGAAGGTGCGCTGTGCGATCGAGGCCAGTGAGCAGGGCATCGAGGCGGGCGAGCTGGTCCGCGCCGAGCTCGCCTTCGGCCGAAAAGAGCCAGGTCGGCGTGCCCGAGCAGAGCGTGACGACCGCCGCGTGGCCGACGAGGTCGAGCCGGGGGAACCGGCGGCGGAGGTCGGCCTCACGCGCTGATGTCGCCGGAGCCACCGGGGGCGCCAGCCAGTCGCCGAGGATCGCCCGGAGCCGCGCCTCGGCCTGAGGCGTATAGACGTCGTGGTTGCCGGGCGCCCAGGAGACGCGATCAGGCTCGCCGAGGCGTCCCAGCAAGGCGCCCGCAGCGGCATATTCGGAGGGCAGCCCGAGTTCGATGAGGTCGCCGGTCAGGGCCACATGGTCCGGCGCGCAGGCCCTGACGGCGACGATGGTCCGCTCGCCGATGGCATTGTCGTGCGCGCCGGGCTTGCGCCGCCAGTTGATCCAGCCCAGCACGGGCTTCAACCGCCAGGGCCAGCCCGCCGGAAAGGGCACCGGCCCCAGATGCAGGTCGGAGAGATGCGCGATGACGGTGGTCACGGGCGGTCCGCGCTGGGGATGAGTGGCCGCGCGAACAACCTTCTCCATGGGGAGAAGGTGGCGGCGGAGCCGCCGGATGACGGGACGTCCATTGACGAATAGGGCGATGGGATGTGCATGAACTCGATGCCGACCGTGCTGCAATAGGTCCGCTGGAGCACGGCGACCATCTCGCGGATGGTGGCGAACTCCATGCCGAGCACGTTGTCGATGAAGATCTTGCGGTCGAGATCGGCCTCGCCGAAGCCGAAGCGCCTGCCCGGAGATCGTCTTGCCGCTTCGGCGAGGCGAGGAACAGCATCTGGTCGGCGAGTTGGCGCGCCGGTGCACGAAGGTCTTGAGCGAGGTATAGGACGAGGCCTGCTGCTCGATCTCGCGGAAGGAGACGCCGCGCGACCTGCGCCTTGGCCTCCAGAACGCGGCGGATGCGGTCGCCCTCCACGAGACCCGGCAGGATGGCGTTGACGCGGATGCCGAACTCGCCGAGCTCGATCGACAGCGACTTGGTGAACCCGACGACGCCCCATTTTGCCGCCGCATAGGGCGTGCGCAGGGCGAAGCCGAAGCGTCCGGCGACCGAGGCGAGGTTGATGATCGAGGCGTTGGTACTGTTCTTCAGGTGCGGCACGGCAAGGCGGGCGCAGTTGAACTGGCTCGTCAGGCAGACCGTCGATGCAGCGGTCCCAGTCTTCCGGGTTGATGCTCCTCGACGCGTCCGGTGGGCCCGGCGATGCCGGCATTGTTCACGAGCACGTCGATCGGCCGCCGATGCCGGTCCAGCGCGGCCTCGAACAGCTGCCTTCACGCGCAGGTTCGGTCGGCGACATCGCAGTAGGACGGGTGATGGCCGGATCGGTCCGGCGCGAGTTCGGCGATCGCCTCCCGATCGACGTCGCAGATGTGGACCGTGGCGCCTTCCTCGACGAAGGCGCGCGGCCACCTCGCGACCGATGCCGTTTGCTCCCGCCGTGACCAGCACGCGCAGGCCCTTGATGCCCAGATCCATTGGTCAGTCTCCCTGATGTCGGTTCTTGTTCTAGCGCGCGGCGACGCCGACCCAGGCGATGATACGGCCGCTGACGCGGATGATCGGCGGCGATGGCGGCGCGCGCGGCCGGGCCGTCGCCGGCGAGCGGCGGCCAGCGCATCTGGCGTGGTGGAGCCAGCAGCGCTGGGCAAGGCGCTCGGGATTGGCGCCGAGGTCGAGGTTGAGCACGGGTCCGGCCTTGAGCCAGAGCCCGCCGATGATCTCGGCGAGGGTGGGCAGGCCGGTGGCGTCATAGATCGCGAAATGCAGGTCCTTGTTGATGCGCACGGCGTCGGCAAGGTCGGGACGCGCCACATGGCTGAGGGCGCGGAAGGCGGCTTCCGCCTCCGCGATGCGCGCGATATCGGCGGGTCGCGCGGCGCCCGCCGCACGTTCGGCCGCGAAACCTTCGATCTCGATGCGGACGGTCGTCAGCTCGCCTGAACTGCTCCACCGTCATGATGGGCACGCGCACGGCGCGGTTGGGGGCGACTTCCAGCGCCCTGTCGGCGACGAGGCGGCTCACCGCCTCGCGCACCGGCATCATGCTGACGCCCATCGCCTCGGCCGTGCCGCGCAGCGACAGCTTGTCGCCGGGAGCGAGGCGGCCGGCCATGAAAGCTCCGCAAATGCCCATCAACCCGGTCGCCGAGCGTCTCCCGCTCGAGCGGACCGATGGTGGTCAGGGCCTCTGCGACGCTCATGGCGCGTCACCCATGGAAAGCGTTCCGTTCGCTCGCCGCGACATCGTCGCGGAGGGGGCTGGACAAATCCGGCCGATTGTTGAACCATAACTGTGATCACAGATCACGGCAAGCCGATGGCGGGCCGTCAGCGAGGGGCGGCCAACGCTCCCGCACGTGTGAACCGGGCCTGGAAACACTGCCAAGGAGACGTCCGATGCCGCTCGACAAGAGCCTGTCACGCCGCACCCTCATCAAAGCCACGGCCGGCGCCGCCGCGCTCGGAACGCTGGGTGCCCCCGCCATCAGCTATGCGCAGGCCGAGGCGATCAAGGTCGGCCACATCACGCCGCGCACCGGCTTCCTCGGCCCACTCGGCGAATATGCCGCGCAGGCCGCCCAGCTCGCCGCCGAAGAGATCAATGCCGCCGGCGGCGTGCATGGGCCGCAAGCTCGAGCTCATCCTCGACGACAGCTCCCAAGCCGCGCAGCAGGCCTCGGCCAAGGCCGAACGCCTCGTCCAGCGCGACAAGATCGTCGCCCTGCTGGGTGAGATCTCCTCCGCCTCGGCGCTCGCCATCGCCCAGGTCGTGCAGCGCGAGAAGGTGCTGTTCATCAATACCGGCGCCAACTCCGACGCCCTGCGCGGCTCCGACTGCCAGAAGTTCATGTTCCACATCGAGGCGCAGAACTCGATGTATGTGAAGGCGGTCGGCCGCTCCCTGATCCGCGACGGCCTCGTTACGGGCAAGAAGTGGTACTCGCTGACGGCGGACTATGCCTTCGGTCACGACCTCCTCAACGTCGCCAAGCGCTACATGGCGGCCAACGGCGGCAACCATGCCGGCGACGACCTGATCCCGACCGATCTCGCCGACTTCTCGCCCTTCCTCCTGAAGATCCGCCAGGCACGGCCGGACGTCGTCTGCCTCAACCTCGCGGGCACGCAGATCACCAACTTCCTCAAGCAGTACGCCGAGTTCGGCCTCACCTTCCCGGTCGCCGGCTTCGGCTTCGACACGGCGCTGGCCTGGGGTGCGGGCAAGGGCAACTTCGGCGGCACCTGGCCGGTGGTGTGGCATCACCTCATCGACACCCCCGGCTCGAAGGCCTTCGTCAACGGCTTCCAGAAGAAGTGGAACCGCATGCCGGAGAACCAGGCCTGGGGCGACTATTGCTCGATGAAGGTCGTGGCTCAGGCGATCACCGAGACGAAGTCGACCGATCCGATGAAGATCGTCGAACACTTCGAGAAGGGCGCCAAGTTCGACCTGCTGAAGACCCGCGAGGGCTACTTCCGGGCCAAGGACCATCAGATGATGATGGAGATGTACGCGATCACCGCCCTGCCGGCGGCGCAGATCAAGAACCAGTACGACATCTTCTCGTCCTCGCCCCCGGTTCCCGCCGCCAACGAGAGCCTCGAGGTGATCGCGGCGACCGACGACGAGAACAAGTGCACGTTCCGGGCCTGACCTGAGACAAGCGATCCGGGGCGGCTCTGCCGCTCCGGCCCGCCCTGCCCGATCGAAGTGCGTCCTCCGCAGCTCGGGGGACGCCTTTGCCGCTGATCGGCATCGACATCGAACGACAACCGGACGCCATCCGTGCCAGACCTGATTCCGCTCCTGTCGCAGATCCTCAACGGCCTGCTCGCCGGGTCCTACTACCTGATGATCGCGCTCGGCCTGTCGATGATCTTCTCGCTCGGCGGCATCGTGAACCTTGCCCACGGCGCCTTCTACGCCATCGGCGCCTATCTCGCGGTCGACGCTTTCCGACCGCATATCGGCTTCGGCGGCGCGCATGGTCGCTTCGCCCGCTGATCGTCGCGGTGATCGGCATGGTCGTCGAGCGCTACCTGCTCCGGCGCTTCTACACGGCGGACCCGATCCTCGGCCTTCTGCTCACCTTCGGCCTCGCCATGGTGGCCGAGCAGGGCCTGCGCATGGCCTATGGGGCGGCGCCCATCCCCTTCTCCATCCCGCCGGAACTGCGCGGCCAGGTCTTCCTCGGCGACTTCGTCTATTCGCGCTACCGGCTGATCACCCTCGGCATCACCGCCGTCGCCGTCTTCGGGCTCTGGCTGCTGCTGACGAAGACCGCCTTCGGCAAGGTGGTGCGCGCCGGCGTGCAGAATCCGGACATGGTGGGGGCGCTCGGCATCTCGCTGAAGCCCTACATGACCGCCGTGGTGATGATCGGCGTCGGCCTCGCGGCCCTTGCCGGCGTCCTCATCGCGCCCATCGCCGGCGTCCATCCGGCCATGGGGCAAGAGATCATCACCTTCGCCTTCGTCGTGGTGGTCATCGGCGGTCTCGGCTCCTTCTGGGGCGTGGTGGCGGCGGCCGCCATCGTCGGCATGACGCGCGGCGTCGCCGCCCATTTCTATCCCGCGGCGACGGAGGCCTCGGTCTACCTGCTGATGGTGCTGGTGCTGCTGGTGCGGCCCGCGCGGCCTCTTCGGCGAACGCATCCAGAAATTCGAGTGATCCGATGACCCCGACCCTCCGCAATCTTCTCGCGGCCATCGCGGCGCTCGTCGTCCTGCCCGTCTTCATGCTGTCGATCGGCCTGACGCTGACCTCGGCGACGGACGTTGTGATCTTCGCCATCGCCGCCATGGCGCTGAACATCCTCGTCGGACACACCGGCCTCGTTTCCTTCGGCCACGGCGCCTTCTTCGGCATCGGCGCCTATGCGGCGGTGCTGGCGCAGCGCCATTTCTTCCCGGGCCAACTCTTGCTGCCGGCCGCCTTTGCCATTCTCTTCGTCGGCATCATGTCGGCAGGCCTCGGCCTTCTGATTCTGAGACGGCGCGGCGTCTATTTCTCGCTGCTGACACTGGCGATGACGGCGGTTGCCTTCACCGTCTCCTTCCGCTGGACGGACCTCACCGGCGGCGAGAACGGCCTCGGCGGCGTGGTTCGCCCCGACTGGGGCATCGCCAATCTCAACAGCCCCTGGACCTTCTATGTCTTCGTGGCAGTGATCGGCTTTGCCGTAGTCTACGCTGCTGCAGCGGTTCCACCGCTCGGCGGTCGGCTCAGTGCTGGTCGCGGTGCGCGAGAACGAGGTGCGGGCCCGCTTCATCGGCTACGACACCGATCGCTACAAGCTGATCGCCTTCACCGTCTCGGCGACGCTGACGGGCTTTGCCGGCGTGCTCTCGGCCTTCCACCACCGCTTCACCTCGGCCGATCCGATCGCCATCCAGTTCTCCGGCGAACTCCTCGCCATGGTGGTGATCGGCGGCATGCGCTCCTTCATGGGGCCGGCGCTCGGCGCGCTGTTCTTCATGCTGTTCCGCGAGTACCTGTCGCTCTTTACCTCCAGCTGGCTCCTGTTCTTCGGGCTGCTCTTCGTCGGCTTCATCGTCTTCTCGCCGACCGGCCTGATCGGCGTCGCCGAGCGGATCATGGCGCCCTTCCGCAAGAAGGAAGAGACCGACGCCGCCATGGCGGCCCGCCGGGTCGAGGCAGTGGGGCCTGTGCCCTACCAGTTC
This sequence comes from Phreatobacter sp., assembly GCA_965284145.1. Lineage (GTDB taxonomy): Bacteria > Pseudomonadota > Alphaproteobacteria > Rhizobiales > Phreatobacteraceae > Phreatobacter. The sequence goes on along the minus strand of CBDIRH010000002.1, from coordinate 362,213 downwards.
GTGCGCGAGACCAAGACAGCGACCGAGACGGGGCGCGACGCGGTGCTGGTGGTGGATGACATCGCCAAGAGCTTCGGCGGCATCAAGGCGGTGCGCGGCGTGTCCTTCGCAGTGAAGGACCGGACGCTGCACTGCGCTGATCGGGCCGAACGGCGCCGGCAAAACCACCGCCTTCAACCTTCTGTCCGGCATGTTCCCGCCCGACCGGGGGTCGGTGACGCTGGACGGCCGCGAGGTCGGCGGTCTCTCGCCGCAAGCGATCACGCAGGGCGGCGTCGGCCGTTCGTTCCAGATCACCAATCTCTTCCCCGGCCTCACCATCGAGGAGAACGTGCGGCTCGCGGTGCAGGCGCGCCACGCCGGCCGGTTCGGTGTCTGGGCCGAGGCGACCGCCCTGCCCGGCCTGAAGGACGATACGTCGACGCTCATCCGCTATCTCGGCCTCGCCGGCATCGAGCAGGCCGAGGCCGGTTCGCTCTCCTATGGCGGCCAGCGCCTCGTCGACATGGCCCTGGCGCTCGCGACACAGCCGCGCATCCTGCTGCTGGACGAGCCGCTCGCCGGCCTCGCCGCCGCCGAGCGCAAGCGCGTCGGCGACATCATCAAGACCATCTCCGGCGACATTCCGGTGCTGCTGGTGGAGCACGACATCGACCGGGTGTTCCAGCTCGCCGACCACGTCACCGTCATGAACGACGGCGAGGTGCTGGTGGACGGCACGGTGGAGGAGGCCCGCTCGTCGGAGCGCGTCCAGGCCGTCTATCTCGGCTCCGGCGCCCATGCGGTCGCGGCCAAGGAGCGCGCGTCCGCCGCGACCACAGAGACGCTGCTGGCGCTCGAGAAGGTCAACACCTTCTACGGCAAGAGCCACATCCTCAACGACGTCTCATTCGACGTGAAGGCCGGCGAGATCGTCGCCCTGCTCGGGCGCAACGGCGCCGGCAAGTCGACGGTGCTCAAGACCATCACCGGCATCGCGCCGCCGGCGTCCGGCACCATCACCCTCGCCGACGCGGCTCTCGCCGGGCTTCCCGCAGACAAGGTGGCGCGTCTCGGCGTCGGCTACGTGCCGCAGGGCCGCGGCCTCTTCGCCGGCATGTCGGTGAAGGACAACCTGATGCTCGGCCGGCTCAAGCGCCTGACCGGCGCCGGGCGGCACTGGGACGAGGATCGCGTCCTCGCCTTCTTCCCGCGCCTGAAGGAACGCTGGACGACGCCTGCCGACTTCCTCTCCGGCGGAGAGCAGCAGATGGTGGCGGTTGCCCGCGCCCTTGTCGGCGACACGCGGTTGCTGCTGCTCGACGAGCCCTTCGAGGGGCTGTCGCCCGCCATCACCGAAGAGCTGTTCGAGGCCTTCGACAAGCTGCGGCACGAGGTGTCGATCATCATCGTCGACCACCACCTCGACCTCGCCCTTGCGCTGTCGGACCGCACCGTCGCGCTCGAGCGCGGCGCCGTCACGTGGCACGGCGCATCGAAGGACCTGCGCGAGGATCAGGACCTCCGCCGCAAGGTGCTCTGGCTGTGAGCGGCCGAGGCGGCCAAGATGTCCTGAAGGTCCTCGCGACCGCGCCCTGACCCAACGAATCCGGAAGGAAGCACCCATGCCCAAAATCGCCATCGTCGGATCGGGCCTGATCGGCCGGGCCTGGGCCACGGTCTTCTGCAGCCATGGCTGGACCACGGCCCTCTATGATCCGGTCCCGGGCGCCGCCGAGGCGGCCAAGGCGCATATCGCCAGGAATCTGAAGGAACTCGCCGACCTCGACCTCGTGAAGGACGCCAAGGCCTCGGCGAAGAACCTCGTCGCCTGCGCCACCATGGCGGAAGCCCTGAAGGGCTGCGCCTTCGTGCAGGAGAACGGGCCGGAGAAGGTCGAGGCCAAGATCGCCATCCACAAGGAGATCGACGCGCTCGCACCGCCGTCCGCCATCGTCGTCTCCTCGACCTCCTTCATGTTCTCATCCCTCTGGGCGAAGGACCTCAAGCACCGCTCGCGCGTGCTGGTCGCCCATCCGGTGAACCCCCCTCACCTCGTGCCGATCGTCGAGCTCTGCCCGGCGCCCTGGACCGATCCCAAGGTCGTCGAGAAGGCTCGCGTCATCTACGAGAAGGTCGGGCAGGTGCCGATCACCGTGAAGAAGGAGATCGACGGCTTCGTCCTCAATCGCCTGCAGGCCGTGCTGATGGCGGAGGCCTTCGACCTCGTCGGCTCCGGCGTCGTCTCGCCCGAGGACCTCGACAAGACGATCAAGGACGGCCTCGGCCTGCGCTGGTCCTTCATGGGCCCCTTCGAGACCATCGAGCTCAACGCCCCCGGCGGCATCCCCGACTACAACCAGCGCTATGGCCCGAGCCTGACGAACCTCACGGGGCGCAAGGTCTTCACCAAGGCCAATGAGAAGGCGATCATGGCGGAGTGGCCCGGCGAGCAGTCGCCCGAACGCATAGCCCGCCTGTCAAAATGGCGCGACGGCCGTTTGGCGGCCTTGAAGGCGCACAAGCGCGGCGCGAAGAAGAAGCCGGCCTGATCCTCACCTCTCCCGCACCGCGACGAAGGAGCCCTCCATGGCGAAGTCGAAAAAAGTCATCATCACCTGCGCCATTACCGGCTCGATCCACACACCGACCATGTCGGAACACCTGCCGATCACGGCGCAGGAGATCGCTGACAACGCCATCGCGGCTGCGGAGGCCGGTGCGGCCATCGTTCACCTGCATGCGCGCGATCCGAAGGACGGCCGGCCCGACCAGTCGATCGAGGCCTATGCGCCCTTCCTCAAGGTGATCAAGCAGCGCTCCAACTGTCGCCATCAACATCACCAGTGGTGGGTCGCAGACCATGACCGTCGAGGAGCGGGTGAAGCCGGCGGCGCACTACGCGCCGGAGGTCGCCAGCCTCAACATGGGCACGATGAACTTCGGCCTCTACCCGATGCTCGATCGTTACAAGGAGTTCAAGTACGACTGGGAGAAGCCCTATCTGGAGGGCTCGCGCGCCGGCATGTTCAAGAACACGCTGGCCGACATCGAATACATCCTCACCACCTGCGCCAACAACGGCACGCGCTTCGAGGTGGAGTGCTACGACATCGGCCACCTCTACACGCTGCGCCACTTCGCCGACCGCGGCATCATCAAGCCGCCCTTCTTCATCCAGTCGGTCTTCGGCATCCTCGGCGGCATCGGCGGGCACTACGAGGACGTGGTGATGATGAAGCGCACCGCCGACCGGCTCTTCGGCGACCAGTACCAGTGGTCCGTGCTCGGTGCCGGGCGGAACCAGATGCCGATCGCCGCCATGTCGCTGGCCATGGGCGGCAATGTCCGCGTCGGCCTCGAGGATTCGCTGTGGATCGGCCCCGGCAAGCTGGCCAAGAACAACGCCGAACAGGTCACTCAAGGTACGCCAGATCATCGAGGGCATGGGCCTCGAGATCGCGACCCCGGACGATGCCCGCGAGATCCTCGGCCTCAAGGGCGGCGACAAGGTCAACTTCTGACCTGATGCATCCCGCAGATCCAAAGCAAAGGACGCGGCCATGGCCGCGCCCTTTTTCATGTTTGCCGTATTCGGCCGGTCAGGCGTATTTCGCCCTGAGCGCCTCGAACCGGGCGATCTGGTGCGGAAGCAGCTCCCGCTGGGCGTCGCGCCGGACGAAGATCTTGAACATGGCCTCGCCGGCCGCGTTGTAGAACTGGATCGACATCGACCGGCGCCCGTGGAACTTGCGGTCCACGAAGCAGATCTCGCTGCAGTTCGACGCCTTGATGTGACCGCCGATGGGGCTGTCGCCGTGCACGTTGAACCAGCCGTGGCCGGCGGTGCCCGGCACCAGCTTGCCGTGGCACTCGAGCACGATGTCCGGCGTGTTGACGATGAAGAGGATCTCCCCCCACCCCGTCACGTCGCTCCAGATCGCCTCGAAGGCCCCGGCGGGCGCGGCGATGTTCTCGCCGGCGGGCAGCATGGCGAGGACGTCACGCGGCGGCACGCCGTGCTCGCGCGCGACATTCTCGATGACGCCGTCGGGCTTGGCGGCAAGCGCCGCGCGGGCGGCCGCCAGCCTGTCGTCGATGGCGATGACCTGCGCGGTCATGCTTCACTCCGCCGCGACCGAGGGCGTGCCCTCGTTGTGCTCGACGATCACAGCCTCGAAGCCCTCGAACTCCGGATGGCCCATGGAGGTGGGCTTGTTCTGCTGGCCGGCACGGGCGTGCGACTTGCGGAACTGCTCGGACTGGGTCCAGGCGGTGAAGTCCTCCTTGCGCTCCCAGACGGTGTGCGACGCATAGAGGGTGTGGTCCTCACGCTCCGGACCCTTGAGCAGGGCGAACTCCACAAAGCCCTTGAGCTCGCTGAGGTGCGACTGGCGGGTGCGCCAGATCGTCTCGAAGTCGGCTTCGGCGCCCTTGATGACCTTGAAGCGGTTCATGGCGATGTACATGGGGTACCTTTCTCTGGCTGGTCCGACGGGACTGGCTGGCGTCAATGCAGATTGTAGTTCACTCCCGCCGTGAAGCTGGCGGAACCTCCGGCCGGATTGGGCGGGAAGGGCTGGGCGCGACGCACCATGGCGAGCGTCGCCTGATCGAGAATGGCTGCCCCGGACGAGGAAGCGATGGATACCGAGGCGACGGCCCCGCTGCCGGTGAGCGTGAAGGCAATGCCGGTCCGGCCGCGAATGCCCCGCTCACGCGCCGACTCCGGATAGACCTTGTAGCGCGCGAGATGGGCGAGGACGCGCTGGCGCCAGGCGGCGACCGCGGCGACGGACGATGCGCCGGAGGTCCCGGTGGCGCTGGACTGCTGCCGGTTGCGCTGCCCGGCGCCCTCGCCGCGCTCGGCGACGCTCGCCCGGGATTCGACCTGACGGGCCGCGCGGGCCGAACGCTCGGGCTGCGGAACCGCGGCGACCTCCCGGGTCGGTCGCCTGTGCTCGCGGGTGGTGGGCGCTTCGCGGCGCGTCGGCGGGCGCGTCGTCTCGCGGCGCGCCGACGGGCGGGGCTGCTGAACACGCTGGACCGGCGGTGTCGGGGCGACCTGTGGAGGCGGCGGCTGAACGATGGGCGCAGGCGGCGGCGTCTCGACCGGTTGCGGCGCGACCGCGGCCTGAACCTTCGTCGGCGCCTCGGTCTCGACCTTCTGCGCGGTCTCGACAGGAACCGCAGGCGGCGCTGCCTCGGCCTGGACGACCGGCTGCCGTGCCTCGGGGACAGGGGCCGGTTCAGGTGCCGGCGCCGGCTGGAGCTGCTCCACCGGCTCGCTCCTCACCGGCGCCGAGCGCGTATCGGCCAGAACCGGTTCGGCCGGCCTGTCGATGACCGGCAGGTGATCCGGCATCGGCGGCGGCGGCAACTGGTCGAGGATGCGCTGCGCCGTGGTCATGGGATCGGGCTGGGTGACCGGCGGCTCGGCCGCGGTGGTCTCCGCAGGCTCGCTGGCGGCAGGCTCCGGCGGCGTCTCGGCCGGCGGGGCCTCCACCTTCTGCACGGCCTGACTGTCAGACGAGGGCGCCTCGGTCTCGTGCCGGCCGCTCGCTGCCTCCTGCTGCGATGCCGAGCCGGTGTCGGCGGCGACGACGAGCTCGACTGGAATGCCCTCATCACCCGCTGAGATCGGCGGCGGCATCGTCCAGCACAGCCAGGCGAATGCGGCCGCCGCGCCCGCGTGAAGGAGCATCGACGCAACGATGGACAGCGAGACCCGCGCCGCGACGGGATGAGGGCATCGCCGTGGGGAGAAGTCCGTCTCGACCACCGGCAGCGGCGCCGCGCAACCTCCCCTTCCGGCGCGCGCATCGGGGCGATCACGACGTCCGGCGCAGCCGCGGGGGATGACGGTTCGGGCATGACGACGACCGCCGGCGCCGCCTCGCCGGCGGGTTCCGCGCGCCCCGGGGAAAGCGCGAGGGTCAGCACCGCGGGGGCTTCAGCGAGGTCGGGCGGACCGGGGCGTGCACCGGGAAGAACGGGCTCGGCCCTTCCGCGCGCGGCCGGTCGGGCCGGATGGCTCCGGCCCGTTTCAGTCCGACGCGCTGTCGAGCGGCCCGCCATCGGTGCCTCAGAACTTCGCCGTCAGGCTGGCCGACACTGACCGGCCAGGCGCCCGGAAGAGCTCCAGGTTGGCGTTGGTGGAGGTCAGTCCGGCCACGTCGATGGCGTTGAAGTAGCGGGCGTTGAAGATGTTGAAGACGCCTGCCCTGAGCGTCAGATGCTTGTTGATCTCGTAGGAGCCGAGGACGTCGAAGGTCGCATAGGCACCGGGCTGGTAGATGTTGGCGGCGCTGACGCGCGTCTTGGCGAGGGCGGCCTTCATCCGCGCTTCCACCTGCCAGTTCTGCGGGCTGGTGTAGCGCAGGCTGGCGACGCCGGTGAGCGGGTCGACACTGTCGATCGGAGCGCCGGTCGTCTGGTCGGTGCCATTGGCATAGGCAACCGCGCCGTGCAGCGACCATTCCGGATTGATCCGGTATTCGCCGCGGGCCTCGAAGCCCCAGATGCGGACCGACGAGACGTTCTGGTACTGGAACTGGATCAGCGGGCAGGTCGGCGGCGCGCAGACCGTCACCGTGTTGATGAAGTCCTTGTAGAGATTGTAGAAACCGGAGACTTGGAACGACGAACCATCGGTGAAGCGGCCGCGCAGGCCCGCCTCGAAGCTGTTCACCGTTTCCGGCCTCAGGCCGAAGTTCGGCAGGATCTCATAGCCCTGCAGCGCATTCGAGAAGGCGAAGTTGGCGTTGTCGTAGGGCGGTGCGCGGAAACCGCGCGCGAACTGGCCGAAGACGCGGAAGCTGTCGTTCAGGTCATAGGTGGCACCGAGCTTCGGCGACACGGCGAAGGCCGAAACGTTGCCGATCGCGAAGCCGGGGTTCGAGTTGTAAAAGGCGGCATCGGGCTTCGGCGTCAGGTGGTAGTAGTCGAAGCGCACCGCCGGAATGATCCGCAGCGCCCCCCACTGCATCGTGTCCTGGATGTAGAACGCCGCCTGGGTCGTGTGGGTGTCGGGGAAATTCTTGTTCGGGAAGGTCTCGCCCGGCGGCAGGGCGACAGGCGTGCCACCCGGCCAGGTGACCTCGTAGCGAGACCGCGGCCGCGACGTCATGGTGAAGTCGACCGTCGCGCCATAGATGATCCGGTGATCCCACGCGCCCCACTGGCGCTGGAGCGCAAACTGCGCATTGGCGCCGAAGATCTGCTGGCGGAAGTCGAAATCGGAGACCCGCAGGCGGTTGGCCGGCGCCGGGGCGACGACGCCCGAACGGCGATACTCGTCGAGATGTTCCTGACGATCGAAGTCGGTGGCATAGGCCGCAAGCTTCACCTCGTCGGCGATGGCCCAGGACAGCTGCTGCGTCCAGTCGAGGCTGAGGCGGAAACGCTTGTTGGTGTCGTGGGCGATCTGTTCGGTGATCGTCGATGTGCGCGCCGAGACGATATCGGTTGCGAATCCGCGCCAGATCGCCTCGCCGGTGAGGCGCCAGCGACCTGAATCGGGCGTTTCGTAGATCAGCTTGGCGAGAATGTTGTTTGACTGGAAGTACTGCGGATTGGCCCGGCGGGTGGCCGAGTTGATCTGCGTCTCGCTGCCGTCGCGACGGGTGTACTGGAGCAGGAACTCGAAGGGCCCACGGCGTGCGGCGCCCGTGTAGGTGTGGGCGAAGGACCGGTTGACGCTGTCGAAGGACAGCTTCGTGCCGGCATACCAGTCGCGCCCGACCTCGCGCAGGTAGTCGCCCGGGTCCTTGGTCACGAAGGTCACGACGCCGCCGATGGCGTCCGACCCGTAGAGCGCCGAAGCCGGGCCGCGGATGACCTCCACGGCCTTCAGGCTGTCGTAGTCGATGACGTCGCGCGTGTAGAGGCCGGGACCGACATTCGAGCCGGGGTAGTCGGGCACGCGGAAGCCGTCGACCTCGAGCCGCACGCGGTTGTCGCCGATGCCGCGAATGAAGAAGCTGCCGGCGCCGACCCGCGTCGGAGAGTTCGAGACGGCGAGGCCCGGCTCGTTCCGCACGATGTCGCGCGGCCCCTGCACCAGTTGCTGGTCGATCTGGCGGTCATTGATGACGGTGACCGTTCCCGGCGAATTGAACACCGTCGACGGCGTGCGCTCGGCGGACACCGTGATCTCGTCCTGGGCGGTAGGGGTGCGCCCATCGGCCGGGCGGGCTTCCGACTGGGCGAAAGCTGGGCTGGCCGCAAAGGCCAGGAGGGAAACCGACGCCAAGAGCGCCTGACGTCCGTGACGGATGTGCATGATCGAAACCGCGAGCCTGAATGAAATTATTCGCTGGGCTGGCTGGCTTCGACGCGGCTGAGGCGTCCGGCTGGCTGGCATGTCCCACCGGCCGGGTTCCCGATCGCGGTGCTGTTGACGATGCCTAATTAACCTGACTATCAATGTCAACAATAAGAGCGAGAGAAGCAGATTTGAATGTTTCCAGATAGTTCCGCCTGATTGTTATCGTTCCAAACTAGGCAATTGCCATGATCACCCCTTCCCCCGCACTTCCCCCCGGTGACCGACCGGATGGCTCGGGAGTCGAACCGCCCGGCGCGATCCCCACGGTGGAGGTGGGGTCGATCATCGGCACGGGCCGCGAGGCCGTGATCGTCCACAAGGGCGAACGCTACCGCCTGCGTGTCACCGCCAACGACAAGCTGATCCTGACCAAATGACCTTTTCCCTCCTCTCGCGCCGATTCCTCCTGGCCGCAGGCGCAGCTGGGCCCCTGGCTTCGGCGGTCCTTGCCCAGGGCTCCGGCCGCCGCATCGTCGCGGCAGGCGGCGTCATCACCGAGATCCTCTATGCGCTCGACCAGCAGGACCTTCTGGTCGGTGTCGACACCACCAGCCTGCACCCTGCGGCCGCCATGCGGGACAAGGCCAATGTCGGCTACGTCCGCGCACTCTCCGCCGAGGGCATCCTGTCGCTGAAGCCGACGGACCTGCTGGCGGTCGAAGGGGCCGGCCCGCCCGACACCATCAAGCTGATCGCCGAGGCTGGCGTGCGGGTGGAGCGCGTCTCCGAGGATACGTCCGAGGCTGGCGTGGTCGCCCGCATCCGCACCATCGGCGTCTTCGCAGGGGCTTCCACGAAGGCGGAGACCGCGCGGCTCGCGTCGTCGAGGATTTTGCCGTCCTGAAGCGGCAACGTGAAGCCATCGCGACTCCGAAGCGGGTGCTCTTCATCCTGTCGCTGCAGAACGGCCGGGTGATGGTGGGGGGAGCGCAGAGCAGCGCCGATGCCATCATCCAGCTCGCCGGTGCGGTGAATGCCGCAAGCGCCGTCGAGGGCTACAAGCCGCTCACCGACGAGGGCCTCATCGCCGCGGCGCCCGACGTGGTGCTGATGATGAGCCACAACACTCACGCGGCCTCGCCGGACCAGGTTTTCGCCCAGCCGGCGCTGTCGGCGACGCCCGCTGCACGGACGCGGTCGCTCGTCGCCATGGACGCGCTCTATCTGCTGGGCTTCGGCCCGCGCACCGCGGATGCCGCCCGTGACCTGATGAAGGCCGTCTACGGCAGCGCCCTCCCCGTGCAGAGCGCCCGGCCGTGACCCTCGTCGCCGACGTCTCGGCCGTCGCGGGCCTGTTCGCCTCGCGGCGGCGGCGGCTTGCCCTTGGCGCCGGCCTCTTCGTCGCCTTGCTGCTGCTGCTGGCGATCGCCTCGCTCGGCAGCGGCGCCGTGAAGATTTCGCCGATGCGGGTGGTCGACGTCATCATCGGCTGGATCACCGGAGACCGGGAGGCGATGGCGAGCCGCGACGCGCTCATCATCCTGTCCATCCGGGTTCCAAGGCTCGTTCTCGGTGCGCTGATCGGCGCCGCCCTTGCCGTGTCCGGGGCCCTCATGCAGGGGCTCTTCCGCAACCCTCTCGCCGATCCGGGACTGGTCGGGGTCTCGTCCGGCGCGGCGCTGGCAGCCGGGTTCACCATCGTCCTCGGCGACCGCATCTTCGGCACGGTCTCGGCGCAGTTGCCCTTCGTCCTGCTGCCCTTTGGCGCCTTCTTCGGCGGCCTTGCCTCGACGCTCATCCTCTACGCCATTGCCACCCGCCACGGACGCACCTCCGTGGCCGTGATGCTGCTGGCGGGCGTGGCGCTTGGCGCCTTCGCGGGAGCCCTCACCGGACTGCTGGCCTTCATCAGCGACGATCGCCAGCTCCGGGACCTGACCTTCTGGTCGCTGGGCTCTCGGCGGGACGCGCTGTGCGGCCGGCCGCGCTGGCCTGATGCATCGCTGCCGGTGCTGCTGGCGGTGCCGTTTCTCGCCCGCGGGCTGAATGCGCTGCTGCTCGGCGAGGCCGAAGCCTTCCATCTCGGCATCCCGGTCCAGATGCTGAAGCGGACGGCCATCGTGATGGTGGCGGTGGCGGTCGGCGCTGGTGTCGCCGCCGCGGGCGTCATCGGCTTCGTCGGCATCGTCGTGCCGCACCTGCTGCGCCTGATGTTCGGCCCAGACCATCGCACGCTGCTGCCCTTCTCCGCCCTGCTCGGCGCCATCCTTCTGACCGGCGCCGACCTCCTCGCCCGCACCCTGGTGGCGCCGGCGGAACTGCCCATCGGCATCCTGACCGCCGCCATCGGTGCCCCCTTCTTCCTCTGGCTGCTGCTGCGCCGCGACAGGACCCTCGACGCATGAGCATGCTCCTCGAAGCCGAGCGGGTCGGTGTTGTCTATGGGCGGCACAAGCCGGTGGACGACGTCTCACTGTCGATCGGCGCCGGCGAACGGTCGGCCTCGTCGGGCCGAACGGCGCCGGCAAGACCACGCTGATGAAACTGCTGACGGGAGAATTGCCTGCCGGCTCGGGCACCATCCGCCTGGACGGCGAGCCGCTGCCGGCGATACCCGCCTGGAGGCTCGCCTCACAGCGCGCGGTGATGGCCCAGGCGAGCCGCCTCGCCTTCCCCTTCTCCGTCGCGGAGGTCGTCAGGATCGGCATCGACAGCGTCGGCCGCGCCCTCAGCCGGGGAGAACGGGAGCGCACCATCGCCGAAGCGCTGGCCGCGGCCGACATCGCCCATCTCGTCGCAAGGAGCTACCAGACCCTGTCGGGCGGCGAGCAGCAGCGGGTCCAGTTCGCGCGCACCTTCGCGCAGTTGCGGGCCGGTCGGCGGAGCATCGATCGCCAGGTGCTGTTCCTCGACGAGCCGGTGGCCAATCTCGACCTGTCGCACCAGATCGCGCTGATGGAGAGCGCGGCGGGCCTTGCCCGTGAGGGCGTCGGCGTCATCGCCGTGCTCCATGACCTCAACCTTGCCGCGACCTTCGCCGACCATGTGGCCGTGATGAACCGCGGGCGCCTGCATGCGCTCGGCCCGGCGGGGGCCGTGATCACCCGCACCATGGTGCGCGACGTCTTCGGGGTGGACCTCTGCCGCGAGGCGCCTGCACCGGGCGGGCTGCCGGTGGTCCTGCCGCAGAACTACGCGGTTGCGCGTGGAGAGTTCGGGGCCGCCTGACCCGCCTTGCGCGCCACGGCGCGGGGCTCGATGTCGGCGAGGGTCGTTTCCTCCAGCGGCTGGAAGAAGCCGCGATGCGCCCGGAAGATGAGGTTCGAGACCGGATCGCGCGACTGGTCGGCCGCAAGGAAATTGACCGGGCAATCGGCCGGCTCGAAGGCCCTGACGATCTCGGCGACCTTCATCTCTTCGGCGGCGCGCACCAGCCTTAGCCCCCGTAACGGCCGCGCTCGGCCTCGAGCAGCCCGGCCCGCGACAGGGCGTGCGCGGTCTTCTGCACATTGAGGAAAGTGATGCCGGTGATCACGGCCAGTTCAGCCGCCTTGACCGCGTTGGGCCACCGCGCCGAGAGCTCGGCCATCAGGCGGATTGCGTCGACGGTTCGCTGGTTCAGCCACATGGGCCGTATGTAGTCGAAGGCAAAGTCGCGCGAAAGGCCATTCGCGCGGCAGCCGGGCCCGTGAAGGTCAGTTCGTCAGGCGCAGGCGCGTGAGCTGGCCGCCGATGTCCTGCATGGTGGAATCGAGCTGCGCCGGGTTGGTCATCATCGTGAACTTGTCCGCCGTGCTGGCGCAGTACTGGAGCACCGAGGACGTGGGATCACCGCCGGTGTTCACCTGGATCGTGTAGATGGTGATTCCGGCGGCCTTGATGGCGTCGCACATCAGGCGCTGGCGGGCGTCGATCTGGCTTGCGCGATTGTAGAAGCGGCTCTCGGTGTTGACGCCATCCGAAAGCAGAATGATGACCTTCTTGTAGGTGTAGGCCGGGTCCAGGGCCGGGGCATTCATCGGCAGCCCTTCTGTCAGGGTCTGCCAGGCCCAGGCAAGGCCGATCCCCTGGTTGGTGTTCCCGGCCGGAGACATGCGGGCGATCGTCGATCTGAGCTGGCCCCAGTTGTAGGTCAGTGGCTGGATTTCCGTCGGCGTGCCGCCGGTCGAGGCCGTGGCGAGCGCCGGAAAGCGGCTGGAGGCTCCAGTCGGCGTTGCGTTGGAAATATCGAAGTTCTGGTCGCGGTCCTGGATGGCGCCATCCCAGGTGACCGAGCAGACCCCGCGCCAGTTGCAGACCGTGGCGCCGCTCCATTCGATCCAGTTGGCGTCGCGATAGGCCGTTCCCACATTGACCACCTTGGCGAATGGCACGATGGAAACAAGAACGTCGCCGTCATTGCGGGCATTGCCGCGCAGCTGCTCGATGAGGTTCAGCGTCGCCGTCTTCAGTGCCGCCATTTTCCCGGAGCTCGCCATGGACCCGGTGTTGTCGAGCGCCAGGGCGACGCGAAGGCGGGTGATACCCCAGGCCGTCTGGGCGGCGGCAGACACCGACACCGTGTTGATGCCGATGACAGGCAGGAACGAGGCCGGCATCTCGAAAGTCGAGCGCAGGGCGAGCGTCGAATTCGTCACCACCGCGGTGACGGGGGGAGTGCCGATCTTCGGCTCGTTGAACTGGGCGGCGAAAAAGGCCAGGGCATCCGCCCTGATCTGGTCCGCTGTCTTGCCGGAGGCGCGCGACGAGGCGGCGACGGCGGCCGCATCAAGTGCCGACTGGAGCCTGGCCTGCAGCCGCGAGGCCTGGGCGTAGTCGACCGCCATGCCCACGATTCCGATCAGAGGCACGAGGCAAATGGCGAAGATGAGCGCCACGCCGCCGCGAGTGTCTCGCTGCAAACGCCCCGCATTGCGGCTGATGATATCGATGAAACGCATGGCAAGAAATCAGATCGGCACAACAATTTGCCCATCGATCCTTGCAGAGTTGCCTTTCGGAATCGCTAAGGTCCACCCGCAATTGCGTTTCGATATGTTTCCCGCGCCCCCGCGGCTCGATTCACGAGAACGTCCGTCCGGAATTTCCGCCGGGATCCCGCGACGGCCTGCGTTCCTAGTCGGTCCGCTGCCCGGCCGTTCAGCGCAGGAAGCCGTCGAGCACGTCGTCGATCCGCTTGTTCGGGGTGCGCTGGCATTCGCCGGTGACGCGCGTCAGCACCTGGTCGTAGGTCATGTTGCGCAGGATATCGCGGTTCTTGTGGAAGGCCGAAGCCGACAGATAGCCGAGCATCCACTCGCGATATTCGGCAGCCTGCGGCGTGGTGCGAACGCGCAGCCAGACCGAGCACTGGTCGGTGCCGTGGCCGAGGATCCGGATGGCGTGGGCGTCCGTCGCGGCGAGCGTGGACAGGGCGAGAGCGGCGGCGATGGCAAGGCGGCGCATGGACGTGATCCTCCCCGGCGCCGGAGAACCTGTTCCGCCGGCCGCGGGCGGCGGCAGACTAACGCGGGGGCAGCCGTTGGCAAGCGCCGCAGCCGTCAAGGCGGTGAGGATCAGTCCCACATCGCGGGCGAACGGCAAGCCGTCGAGGCACCCCGGGCCTGGGTCTCCCTGGCGGCTGCGCCGGCGGTGCGCCATGCGAAACGATTGAAATCGCTGCGCCGCAGCATCGATTTTTTCGCGGAGCCACCCCGCATTCCGGAGGAAACAGACGCTTCTGTCGAGGCTTAGGCTTGCCAACGGGCGCCTCGCGGCCTTGGATGGTCGCCCGGCCGAAAAGAGCCGGCGCAGCCCATCGAAACGCCCGAGACGAGACGCCCATGACCCGCCGCAAATCCCCCTCGGACCTCCGCAGCGCCCGCTGGTTCGCACCCGACGACATGCGGTCCATGGGGCATCGCTCGCGCTGGATGCAGATGGGCTACGCCGCCGAGGACTGGGTCGGCAAGCCGATGATCGCCATCCTCAACACCTGGTCGGACGCCCAGCCGTGCCACGCCCATTTCAAGGACCGCGTCGAGGACGTGAAGCGGGGCATCCTGCAGGCTGGCGGCTTCCCCATCGAGCTTCCCGCCCTGTCGCTGTCGGAGAGCATCGTCAAGCCGACCACCATGCTCTATCGCAACCTGCTCGCCATGGAGGCCGAGGAACTCATGCGCGGTCGCATCCCGTCGACGGCGTCGGTGCTGATGGGCGGCTGCGACAAGACCACCCCGGCCCTGCTGATGGGCGCCACCTCCGCACGGCCTGCCGATGATCTACGTGCCGGCCGGACCGATGCTGCGCGGCAACTGGAAGGGGCAAGGTGCTCGGCTCTGGCTCGGACGCCTGGAAGTACTGGGACGAGCGCCGCGCCGGCAACATCTCCGACCGGGACTGGGTCGGATGTCGAGGCCGGCATCGCGCGCTCCTACGGCGTCTGCATGACCATGGGCACCGCCTCGACCATGACGGCGATCGCCGAGGCGCATCGGCATGACGCTGCCGGGAGCTTCCGCCGATTCCGGCGCCGGACGCCAACCACATCCGCATGTGCGTCGGACCGCCGGCCGGCGCATCGTCGACATGGTCTGGGAGGACCTGACGCCCACCGACGATCCTGACCCGCGAGGCCTTCGAGAACGGCATCACCGTCGCGATGGCCATGGGCTGCTCGACCAATGCCATCATCCACGTTATCGCGATGGCGCGGCGCGCGGGCGTCAGCACATCTCGCTCGCCGATTTCGAGCAAGCGCGAGCCGCATCGTCCCGGTCATCGCCAACGTCCGTCCGAGCGGCGACAAGTACCTCATGGAGGACTTCTTCTACGCCGGTGGTCTGCCGGCGCTGATGACGCGGCTCGACCAAGCATCTCCATCTCGGAGCGATCACCGTCACCGGAAAGCCGATCGGCGAGGGCATCGAAGGCGCCGAGGTCCACAACGACGACGTCATCCGCTCCATCGACAATCCGATCTATGCCGAAGGTGCGCTGGCCGTACTGAAGGGCAACCTGTCGCCCGACGGCTGCGTCATCAAGCCGAGCGGCCTGCGCAACCGCGCTTTCTCAAGCACACCGGTCCCGCCCTCGTCTTCGACGACTATCCCAGCGATGAAGGCGGCCATCGACCGCGACGACCTCGACGTCACCGAGGACACCGTGCTGATCCTGCGCAATGCCGGGCCGCAGGGCGGCCCCGGCATGCCGGAATGGGGCATGCTGCCGATCCCGAAGAAGCTGGTGAAGCAGGGCGTGCGCGACATGGTGCGGCATGTCGGACAGCCCGCATGTCCGGCACCAGCTACGGCGCCTGCATCCTGCACGTCTCGCCGGAATCCTACATCGGCGGGCCGCTGGCGCTGCTGAAGACCGGCGATCATGATCGCACTCGACGTCGACGCGCGCACGCATCAACATGAACGTCAGCGACGAGGAACTCGCCCGCCGCCGCGCCGCCTGGCAGCCGCCGAAGGCCGCACTACGAGCGCGGCTATGGCTGGATCTTCACCAAGCACATCAAGCAGGCTCACGAGGGCTGCGACTTCGACTTCCTCGAAGACGAGCTTCGGCGGGCCGGTGGCCGAGCCGGTGATCTTCTGAGCGGACGGGAGACCGACATGAGCCTGAAGCCCGAAACCCGCGAGAAGCTGAAAGGCGTCTCGACGCCGACTCTCTGCACCGCCCTGTTCAAGCGCGGCCTCCGCAACCAGTTCGATCCAGGATGTTCGTCCGCTTGAACGCCCTCCCTGCCGACTCATGGTCGGTCGAGGCCTTCACGCTGCGCTACATCCCGGCGCGGGAGGACCTGAACCCGATCGACCGTATTCCAGCGACCGCGGCCATCCGCAGCGCAAGGCGGTTGAGGAGTGCCCGCCCGGCGCGGTCATGGTGATCGACAGCCGCAAGGACGCGCGCGCGGCCTCGGCCGGCGGCATCCTGGTGTCGCGCCTGATGAAGCGCGGCGTGGCCGGCGTGGTGACCGACGGCGGCTTCCGCGATTCGGCGGAGATCGCGGCGCTCGGCATCCCGGCCTACCACCAGCGCCCCAGCGCGCCCACGAACCTGACCTTGCACCAGGCGATCGACATCAACGTGCCGATCGGCTGCGGCGATGCGCCGGTCTGGCCCGGCGACGTCATGGTCGGCGACGGCGAAGGGGTGGTGGTGATCCCCGCCGCCATCGCCGACGAGATCGCCGACGAGGCGGTGGAGATGACGGTGTTCGAGGATTTTGTCACCGAGCCATGGTGCTGCAGGGCCGGTCGATCCTCGGGCTCTATCCGCCGACCGATCCCGCAGACGAAGGTCGATTTCGCGGCCTGGAGAGATGAGGCGGGGCGCTGAAGCACCGCCCTCCCCGGACCTACCACCAGGGGTCGGGCAGCCAGTTCAGCATGTAGAGGGCGGTGAGGATGATCATCAGGATGATCACCGATCCACCCGCAGCGCGCGCGCCGCCGAGATAGCCGCCAAAGACGAGAACCAGAATCAGCAGGACGACCAGGAAGCCGGTCCACATGTGCCCCTCCTTATCGACCGGAGCCGCCACGGCTCCGGCCTTCCGGGAGGGACAACGCGCGAACCGGTATCCGGTTCAGGTCAGCCGATTACTGCGGCTGGATGCGGGCATCGCGGACGATGACCTGGTAGCGGGCGCGCTCGGAGCGCGCGAAGGCGGTGAAGGCGTCCGGCGTGTTTGGCGAGGCGACGGCGCCGATTTCCTTCAGCTTCGCCACCACATCCGGCCGCGAGAAGATCTCCTTCACATCAGCCGCGACCTGATCGGCGATGGCACGCGGGACGCCTGCAGGCGCGAAGAGGCCATGCCAGGTGCCGATGTCGAAACCGGGGAAGGTCTCGCCGATGGTCGGCACGTCGGGGGCCGTCGGGCTGCGGTCCTTCGAGGTCACGGCCAGGGCGCGCACGGTGCCGCCCTGCGCCTGCGGCCAGGCGAAGGTGATGTTGTCGAAGGCGAGATGGATGTGACCGCCGACGAGGGCGTTCATGATCTCGTTGGACGAGCGATAGGGAATGTGGGTCATCGGCGTGCCGATGAGGTTGGAGATGATCTCGGCCGGGATGTGGTTGGAGGCGCCGATGCCGGAGGAGCCGTAGTTCAGCTTGCCGGGATTGGCCTTCGCGTAGGCGACGAACTCGGCGAAGGTGCGGGCCGGAATGGCGTTCGACACCACCAGCATGTTGGGCAGGGTCGCGAAGAGGCTGATCGGCTGGAAATCGCGATCGGCGTCGTAGTTCAGCGACTTGTAGACATAGGGCGCGATGGCGTGGGTGCTCGCCGTGCCGACGAACAGCGTGTAGCCGTCCTTGGCGGCACGCGAGGCGGCGGTCGCACCGACGGTGCCGCCGGCGCCGGCGCGGTTCTCGACCACGAAGGCGACGTTGTACTTCTGCTGCATCGCCTGCGTGAAGATGCGGGCGAAGAGGTCCGTCGTGCCTCCGGCGGTGAACGGCACGATGACCGTGACCTGGCGCTGGGGCCAGGCGGGAGCCGCCGTCTGGGCTTCGACCCGCGCAGACGTCAGGGACAAGGCGCCAAGCAGCGCCAGCATCAGCTTCTTCATCGGTTTCCTCCCGGCATTCATTGGGTCCCGCGGGGGCGGGCCTTGCCTTGGAGGTGAGTTTGAACCGTTTGAATGATGCCGGAAAGCGAATTTTCGCGGATGTGCCCCGCGTCAAGCCGGCAACACCGGGCTCGGTCCGGAACGATCCGTCTGTAACGCGGTTGTCCCTGCGAGAAGAAGTGGAGACCGCCATGATGATGCAGAGTGCGCCGATCCGTTTCGGCAATCCGCAGCCGCCGCTGCCGGACCCCTTCCCGTCACCGATGCCGCCGCCGATACCGCCCCAGCCGGACCAGCCGGAGCCGGCGCCGATCCCGCCGCAGCCCGAGGACCCGATCCAGACCCCCGACACGATGCGCCATCCGACACGATGACCAGGGGGGCGGGTGCCCTGGTCTAGTTCGCCCTCAGGGCTTCCAGCGGCGCGGTGACGGACCAGATCACGCCATCAGCGCCCGACTCGAAATGGCCGTGCCCGTTGAGGGCACTTGGGGCGATGCGCCGCAGGACGGTCGTGCCGAAGCCTTCTCGCGCTGCCTGGACCGGGGCCTTCGAACCGGAGGAATCGAAGGTCTCGCGCCACCAGAGCGAAAACTGCCTGTCATCATCGGTCGTGGGACTGACCTCCCAGGAGATGCGGATGGTCCCGCCTCTGTCGCCCAGAGCTCCGTACTTGGCCGAATTGGTCGCGAGCTCGTGAAAGGCGATCCCGAGGTATTGCAGGGCCATGGGCTTCAGGGCGAGCAGCGGACCCGAGACCGACACCTTCTCGCGATGTTCGAAGGATTCGAGCTGCGCAGTGACCAGCGCGCTCAGATCCGTACCCGACCATTCGGTTTCGACGAGAAGGTCATGGGAACGGGAGAGCGCCATGATCCGTTCCTTGACCCGCTGCTGGAACGTTGCGGGATCAGGCGACTGCTTCCCTGTCTCGCGGATCATCGAGAGAATGACCGCGAACTGGTTCTTCACGCGATGATTGACCTCGGCCATCAGGAGCCGGATGCGGCGCTCGTTCTCGCGCGTCACGCTGATGTCGCGGGCGATCTTCGACGCACCGACGATGGAGCCGGAGGCATCGCGGATCGGCGACACGGTCAGCGACACCTCCACCAGCGAGCCGTCCTTGCGCCGGCGGATGGTCTCGTAGGTCTCGATCCGTTCGCCGCGCCGGATCCGCGCGATGATGTCGTCCTCCTCACCCCGGAGGTTTTCCGGGATGAGCATAAGAACGCTGCGGCCGATCGCCTCCACCGCCGAATAGCCGAAGAGTCGTTCAGCGGCCCTGTTCCAGGTGGTGATGATGCTCTGCAGGTTCTTGCTGACAATGGCGTCGAAGGAGGATTCAACGATCGAGGCGACCCAGGCTTCGGCAGGCGGCGCAGATACGGACCCTTGGGAGAATTCGGGTCGGGCTTGGTCGGGCATCGAGAATCCGTCTGGTCAGCGCGGGCGCCGTCGCCGATGCGAGGGGGGGCGTGAAGCCATGCGAGCCCACCTTGTGGCCGGTCTGGCTTCGACCGCAAGGGGATCACGGCCAACCACGAGAACGTGCCGCGATGACGTTGGTTCCAGACGGCGCTGAATTTATCGCAGCGGGGGCACAGGGCTGCCGGCGATCACGCCCTTGCGCAGGAGAAAGCAACCATAGGGTCGCGGATCACCGACCTGAATGACGGCGAAAGCGCGGGAGGCGGCCTCGTAGAAGTGGAAGCGGTCGATACCCGACATGGCGGCGGGAGCGGGCATGATGCGGTCGAGTTCATCCTGCACCTCCCGCTGGACTGGCGGCACGGCTGCGGGATCGCCCACCACCTCCATGCGGCGAACCGGGTGCGGCTCAAAATCGTCGATCGGCATCAGGGTGAGGACCGCCCGCGTCACACGGCCCATGGTCAGCCCCGGCAGGCGAACGAGCCGCCGCGACACCGTGGCCGCAGCGATGCGTTCGGCCGGATGATTGGCATCGACAAGGGCGATGTCGTCGCCATGTCCCATGGCCGCGAGGATCCAGAGCAGATCCGGACCGAGAACGGGATCGAGACCCTTCAGCACGGCTGTTCTCCAGGGGTTGGCGGAATGCGGCCACGGGCCGCCAGATAGGTGCGGGCGGCGTTGCCGCCGAAGATCGCCTTGCGGGCGCTGTCGTCGAGCGACGACAGCAAAGTCTCCGATGCGGCCCGCCAGGCGTCGTAGCCGCCGGCGAGGTTCACCACCGGCCAGTCGCTGCCCCAGATGAGGCGCTCCGGCCCGAAGACCGAGAGGATGTGCGCGACATAGGGGGCCAGGTCTCCGGGCGCCCAGCCGGCAGCAGCCTCGGTCACCAGGCCCGACAGCTTGCAGGTCACATTGGCTCGCGCCGCCAGTGCAGCCATGTCGGCGCGCCAGGGATCGAGCAGGCCGTCGCGGATGAAGGGCTTGGCGGCGTGGTCGATGACGATGGACAGGTCCGGATGCCGGTCGGCGAGCACGAGAAGCCGCGACAGATGGCGCGGCAGCACCAGCGCATCGAAGACAAGCCCCCTCTCGGCCATGGCCTGCAATGCCGGGGCGAGGCTGGGATCGAGGAGGAATTCGTCATCCGCAATGTCCTGGACCATCGGCCTCAGGCCAACGAGCAGCGCGTCGTCGGCGAGGCGACCGATCCTCTCCGTGGCATCCGCAGCGAGAAGATCGACCCAGCCCACGACCCCTGCGACGACGGCGCCCCGACGCGCCGTATCGAGGAGGAATGCGGTCTCCGCCGCTGTCGGCGCCGCCTGGACGAGGATCGTGGCGCCGATGCCGTGGTGCGCGAGAAAGGGGGAGAGATCCGCCATCCCGAAGTCGCGGCGGATGGCGTCGGGCGCGCGTTCGAGCCAGCCATAGTCGCCGCGCGACACCGTCCAGACGTGATGGTGCGCGTCGATCCGCATGACCTCACTCCGGTGTCGGCGCGTGGGAGGCGATGAGGCCCGCCGATTTCAGGTCGCTCCACAGCGATGTCGGAACGGGGGTGGTGAGAGACGCGATATTGTCGAGGATCTCCGCCGGCCGGACGGCGCCGAGCACGAGTGTCGCGACGGCGGGATGGGCCGCTGCGAAGGCCAGTGCCGCCTGGCGCAGGGAGGTGCCGTGGGCGCGGCAGACCGCCTCGATGGCACGGACGCGCGCCAGCAGCTCCGGCGGCGGCGGGCGGTAGTTGTAGTGGCTTCCGGCCGTCGCGCCCCGGGCCAGGATGCCGGAGTTGAAGACCCCCGCCAGCATCACCCCGATCTTCTTCTGCGCCGCGAGTGGCAGGAAGCCGTCGAGAGCGCCCTGCTCCAGCAGGGTATAGCGGCCGGCGAGCATCATGACGTCGAAATCGCCCGCGCGCGCGAAGCGCTCGCACATCTCCGCCTCATTGACGCCGACCCCGATCGCCTTCACCGCACCGGACGACCGCAGCCGGTCGAGGGCGCGATAGGCCCCGTCCATCGCCTCCGCAAAGCGCCGCTCCATCTCGGCGCCATGGGTCCAGACATCGACATCGTGGATCAGCAGGATATCGATCCGATCGGTGCCGAGACGCAGCAGCGACTGCTCGAAGGAGCGCATGGCGCCGTCGTAGGAATAGTCGATGACCGCCCCGTGCGGCAGGCCACCGGCATAGCCGGAGCGGTCCGAGGGCGGCGCGGCGGGATCCATCCAGCGGCCGATCTTGGTGGAAATGACGACGTCGTCGCGCTGAACCCTGCGCAGCGCGGCGCCGATGCGGTGTTCCGAGAGCCCGTGGCCGTAGAGCGGCGAGGTGTCGACAAGGTTCACCCCCGCCGCGAGGGCTGCGACGACCGCCTCCTGCGCCTCCCGCTCGTCGAGCCGTGCGAAAAGGTCGCCGAGCGGCGCGCCGCCAAAACCGACCAGCGTCACCTCCAGCCCCGGCGCCAGAAGGCGTCGCGGCAGGGCGGGGGCGACAGTCTTGGAGGCCGGAGCGGTCATCATCGCGGATCGATCGGCGCCGTCGGCAGGCCGAGCTCGCGCTCGATCCAGGCAGCGAGACGGATGAGGTCGGCCTCGCGCCCGCCATGGGAGAGGATCTGCACGCCAATCGGCAGCCCCTCGGGCGAGAAACCGATGGGGACCGAGATCGCCGGCAGGCCACTCAGCGACCAGATCGCCGTGATGGCGATCCAGCCGAGATAGTCCTGCATCGGCTGACCGTCGATGTCGCCGGGAACCAGCCTGTCGGCGGGAAACGGCATGGCCTGGGTCGCGGGACAGACGAGAAAGTCGTGCTGGTCGAGGAAGTCCACCGCGCGGCGATAGAAATCGGTCCGCACGCGGTTGGCTGCCGCGATCACCCTCCCCGGCTGGTCGCGTCCGCGCAGGATGTCGCCCATGACGGCGGTGGGAAAAAGGTCGCGGTGCCGCTCGAGCAACGGCTCCCAGGTGGCGAAGAAACTCTCGCCGCGCAGCACACGGAAGGCGTCCATCGCGCCCGTCGTTGCCGGATAGCCGCGATGGATCGCGACCCCTGAACGCGCCAGCGTCTCCGCGAAAGCCTCGACCGCCGTCCTGACCGGCGCCTCGACCGGCAGTCCGAGGTCTGGTGTCAGCGCGATGCGGGCCGGCTTCCGCGGATCGCGCGCAGCGGCGAAGAACTGCGGCCTGCCGGCGGGCTGGGTGAGGAAATCACCGGTGTCATAGCCGACCATGGCGTCGAAGAGCAGCGCAAGATCATCGACCGAGCGGGCCATGGGGCCTTCGACGAAGATGGTGTCGAACGGGTCGGTCAGCCGCTTGCGCGGGATGCGACCCGGTGTCGGCCGGAGGCCGAGCACGTTGCAGAAGGCCGCGGGGATGCGGAGGCTGCCGCCATAGTCGTTGCCGTGAGCGAGCCAGGCCTCGCCGGTGGCGAGCGCCACCGCGGAGCCGCCGGAGGATCCGCCGCAGGTGAGACGGGTGTCGTAGGGGTTGAGCGTCGTGCCGTGGACAGCATTGGTCGTCTGGGCGCCGCCGAGTTCGGAGAGGTTCGCCTTGCCGAGCACCACCGCGCCGTTCGCCTCCATCATCGCCACGGTTCGGTCGGAGGTCAGCGAGATGCGATCCCGGAAGATCGGCGTTCCGCCCGTGTTGCGCACGCCGGCGACGTCGTTGTTGTCCTTCACGACGATCGGGATGCCGGAGAGGATCGTGTCCTGGCCGGCCCTGCGGGCGGCATCGGCCGCCCGGGCCTGATCGAGCGCCCGGTCGAGGCAAAGGATGGGGATGGCGTTGACGCTCGGCTCCACCTCGGCGATGCGCGCGGCGGCGGCCTCCACCAGGTCGACCGAGGTCACCTCCCCGCTCTGCAGCCTGGCGCGGACCGCGGTGGCGGAGAGGGTGATCAGGTCATGCGACATCGACGGTCTCGAATGCAGGGGATGAAGGCGTGCCGCAGGAGCGGCGAATGATCAGTCTTGGCGGCATGACCGTCACCTCCCCCGGCCCGACGCGCAATCCCCCTATCCGGTCGAGCAGGAGGGCGAGGGCCGTCTCGCCGATCTCGCGCACAGGCTGGGCGACGGCGGTCAGTCGGGGCGAGACAGAATCCGCCCAGGGCAGATCGTCGATCCCGACAATGGAGATGTCCTCCGGGCAACGAAGGCCGAGGTCGGCCAGGGCCCGGATGGTGCCGACGGTCATCAGGTTGTTGGTGGCGAAGATCGCGGTGGGAGGCATGTCAGACCGCAGAAGGTCGGCAGCCGCCCGGCAGGCGGGCGCCTCCTGGAAGCCGGCGTCGCGCACGAGGCGCGCATCGAAGGCGATGCCGGCGGTGAGCAACGCCTCGCGGTAGCCGCGCAGGCGGTCCGCGGCGGTACGCACCACCTCGGGGCCGTTGATGAGGGCGATGCGCCGATGGCCGGCGGCGATCAGATGGCGTGTCGCCTCGAAGGCCGCCCGATGGTTGTCGAGCACGACGGCGTCATAGCCGAGCCCGTCCATGGCGCGGTCGACGAGCACCACCGGCACCTCGAGTTGCGCCAGCAGGGCGGCGCGGTTCATCGACACCGCGCCGGTCGGCGCCAGGATCAGGCCATCGATGCGCTGGCTCCGCAACATCCTCAGATGGGCCTCCTCGCGCTCGACGTTTTCGGACGAGTTGCACAGCAGGACCAGGTGGCCCGTCGCCGCTGCCGCATCCTCCACCGCGGCAAAGAGATCGGAAAAGAAGGGGTTGGTGATGTCGCCGACCACCAGGCCGAGCAGGCCACTCGACCGCTTGCGCAGCGATCGGGCGGCCGCGTGGGGGGCGTAGCCGAGCTTCTCCACCGCCGCGTGGACGCGCGCGCGCAATTCGCTGCTCACGCGGTCCGCGCTGTTCAGCGCGTTCGACACGGTGGCCACGGAAACATTCGCCAGCCGCGCCACATCGCGGATCGTGGCCATCAGCGTCCTCGCTTTGAAACGGTTCAATCCGTAGCGCCCATTCTTTCAACGCCGCGAGGATATTGCAATGGATCGGCCGAAATTTTCCCACTTGATGACCAAAGCGGCCTGTGCAAGCTTTGATTGAAACGTTTTACAAGAATGCCGAATTGAGGAAACACGACATGCTGCGGCACAGCACTCTGCACCGGGCGGCCAGCCGATGATGCCCTATGTCCTGAGGCGCCTCGCCGCGACGGTCCCCGTGCTCGTCTTCGTGGCGCTCTTCGTGTTCTTCCTGCTCCGCCTGACGCCAGGCGACCCCGCCGTCCTCATCGCCGGCGATCAGGCGACCGAGGCGCAGATCGAGGCGATCCGCCAGCAGCTCGGTCTCGACAGACCGGTTCTCGAACAGCTCGTTGCCTGGACGGGCCGCATCCTCTCCGGCGAGCTCGGGCGGTCCGTCTTCTCCGACATGGAGGTCACCCGGCTCATCGGCATGCGCGTCGAGCCAACGGCCATGCTGGCCATGGTCGCCATCGTCATGGCGCTGGTCATAGCCCTGCCGTTGGGGACGCTGGCTGCGGTGACCGCCGGCAGCCGCATCGACCGCGCCGTCATGGGTTTCGCCATGCTCGGCTTCTCGTCGCCCGTCTTCGTCGTCGCCTTCCTGCTGGTCTATGTCTTCGCGCTGACGCTGGGCTGGTTTCCGACGCAGGGCTATGTGCCGCTCGCCAGCGGCTTCTGGGCCTGCCTCAACAGCCTGATCCTGCCGGGCATGGCCCTCGCCATGCTCTATGCGGCGCTGCTGGCGCGTATCACCCGTGCGAGCCTGCTGGAAGTCCTGTCGGAGGATTATGTCCGCACCGCGCGCGCCAAAGGCCTGATGCCGCTGCGCGTTCTCGTTCGCCATGCGCTGCAGAACGCCGCGATCCCCATCGTCACGGTGGTCGGCGTCGGCATCGCGGCGCTCCTCGGCGGCGTGGTGGTCACCGAGACGGTGTTCAACATCCCCGGGCTCGGCCGGCTGACGACGGATGCCATCCTGCGCCGGGACTATCCCGTCGTGCAGGGCCTGATCCTGATCTTCTCGGGCATCTACGTGCTCATCAACCTGCTGGTCGACCTCAGCTACGTGCTGTTCGACCCGCGCGTCCGGTACTGAGGGCGCGATGGCGATGACCGAAGCACCGCCCCGAAGCGCCGCGGCCGCGATGCAGGACCTGTCCGAGACCCTCGCCCGGTCGAGAACCTTCCTGCGCCGTCATCCGACCATCCTGATCGGTCTTCTCGTGCTGCTTGCGTTCGCGCTGATGGCCCTCCTCGCGCCTCTGCTCTTCGTCGATCCGGCCCGGGTCAATCCGCTGCAACGGTTGCGTCCCCCGGGCCTCGCCCATCCCTTCGGCACCGACCAGATCGGCCGCTCGACGCTGTCCCGCACCTTCAACGGAGCGGCCATCTCGCTCACCGTCGGTGCCTTCGTGACGCTGGTGACCGTCGTCTTCGGCCTGGTGATCGGCCTCGTCTCCGGCTTCATCCGCTGGCTCGACGGCATCGCCATGCGCGTCATGGACGGAATGATGGCCATTCCCGGCATCCTGCTCGCGATCGCGCTGATGTCGCTGTTCGGCTCCGGCGTGCGCAACGTCATCATCGCCATCGCCATCGCCGAGATTCCACGCATGGCACGGATCGTCCGCTCCTCCGTGCTGGTCATTCGCGAGCAGCCCTATGTCGAGGCGGCCCGGGCCAGCGGCACGCGGACGGCGCGCCTGCTCGTCCAGCATATCCTGCCGAATGTCGCAGCCCCGGTGATCGTGCAGGCCACCTACGTCTTCGCCTCGGCGATGATCGTGGAATCGGTGCTGTCGTTTCTCGGCGCCGGCACACCGCCGACCATTCCGAGCTGGGGGAACATGCTGGCAGAGGGGCGCGCCTTCATGCAGCGCGCGCCCTGGATGATCGCCTTTCCCGGCATCGCCCTCGCCCTGCTGGTGCTCACCGTGAACGTGCTGGGCGACGCGCTACGCGACGCCATCGACCCGAAACTCGCGCGGCAGCTCCGCGCCTGACCCACCGCCCGTGAGACGGGCCAAGAACGCCGACAACGGCGCCACATGAGAGAGACACTGGGAGGATGACGATGACTCGCTGGACACGACGACTGACGATGGCCGCAGCCGCGGTCGCGCTCACCATGACGGTGCTGCCCGCCATGGCGCAGACGGTGTTGAAGGTGCGCCCCTTCGGGGACCTGCGCACCATCGACCCCATCACCACCTCGGACTACATGGTCCGCAACCACGGATACATGGTCTACGACACGCTGTTCGCGCAGGACACGTCCGGCGCGATCAGGCCGCAGATGGTGGAGCGGCACACGGTCTCCGCCGACGGGCTCACCTGGACCTTCGCTGCTGCGCGATGGCCTGAAATTCCACGACAACCAGCCGGTCACGGCGGAGGATGTCGTCGCGTCCCTGAAGCGCTGGGGCGAGCGCGACGGCCTCGGCCAGCAGCTCATGGGCCAGACCGCCTCGCTGACCGCGACCGATCCGAAGACCGTGACGCTGGTGCTCAAGGCTCGCTGGGGCCTGGTGCTGGAAGCGCTCGGCAAGCCGAGCTCCATGGTGCCCTTCATCATGCCCGCCCGCATCGCCTCGACCCCGGCGAACCAGAACATCACCGACCCCATCGGCTCCGGCCCCTTCATGATGGTGCGCGGTGAATGGTCGCCCGGCGCGAAGATCGTCTATGCGAAGGCGCCGATGTATGTGCCACGGTCCGAGCCGGCCGACGGCCTTGCCGGCGGCAAGCGAGCGAATGTCGACCGCGTCGAATGGATCATCATGCCCGACGCGCAGACCGCCCTGAACGCGCTGCAGGCCGGCGAGATCGACATCTTCGAAGAGCTGCCGCCCGACATGATCCCGCTGGTGAAGTCCAACGCGCGGATCGCCATCAGCCGCCTGTCGGCGCTGCAGGGCGTCATGCGCATGAACCAGCTGCAGCCGCCCTTCAACAACCCGAAGCTCAGGCAGGCCATCCTTCGCCTTGTCGACCAGGAGCAGACGCTTCGCGCCTATGTCGACGACAAGAGCCTCTACACGAACTGCCCGTCGTTCTACATGTGCGACTCACCTTACTTCAGCAATGCCGGGTGGAAGCCGGCTGATGTCGCGGCCGCCCGCCAGCTGGTGCGCGAAAGCGGCTACAACGGCGAGAAGATCGTGCTGCTCGACGCCACGGAAACGGCGCTGAGCCCGGCCACCCTCGTGGTGGCGCAGGCGATGCGCGACATCGGCCTCAATGTCGACTACCAGGCGATGGACTGGGGCACCCTGTCGAGCCGCCGCACCTCGAAGAACCCGGTGGCGCAAGGCGGCTGGTCGGCCTTCCTCTCGGGTCCGGCCGCCCCCGACATGTGGGAGCCCGTGGGGCATCTCGCGCTGCGCTCGAACTGCGACCGCGCCTGGTTCGGCTGGCCCTGTGACGAGACGATCGAGAAACTGCGCGCGGCCTTCACCACGGCTCCGGACCTCGCGGGACGCCAGGCCATCGCCCGGCAGATCCAGGAGCGGGCCGTCGAGACCGTGCCCTACATCCCGGTCGGCCAGTTCTGGCTGGTGCGCGGGCACCAGGCGAGCCTGAAGGGCCTGTTGACGGCCGGCTTGCCGGTCTACTGGAACATCAGCAAGTAGGCTGCCTGTGGGGGCGGGCGGCATCGGCTGCCCGCCTCTCGCGCATCAACGCCCCGATGCGGCATCGCGGGCGGAACAGAGCGATGCCGGCCGCGTTGATGGCGTTGCCGGCCGCTTGCGTCCGGTGTGCCTCAGGGCACGGCCGCCGCGGATCTGCCCCCTCTTTCGCGGCGGCCAGCCCCTCCCCCGACAGGAGACGGAACCAGCCCCGGCCTGCGGCGTTCGTCCGCCGGGTTCGAGGCAGGAGGCGAAAATGCCACCATTTCCCGCGGCAGAATTTACCGTCGGACAGCTCCAGCAGATGCGATCCGCTGCGTCGGAATGTGCGGGGATGCTCGGTGTCAAAGGGGTGCAGGCCGCAGAGGCGAACATCGCCGCCGCGATCCTGGCGGCCGCCCGCTGCGGCTGCGGACGGCACGGCGACCTGGTGGCTGTCGGACTGGCAGCATTCCGGCGCCAGAATGGCCACTGACCCGGTTCGCATCGGCCACAAGCAGGACCATCAATGCGCCGTCGAGAGAGGTAAGTCCTCTCCCCTGGCAGGATCAGGTGCGGATGGCGGAGGCATGCGCGTCGCGCAGTTCCCGCAGGGTGGCGATCTTGGCCTCGACCGACGCGATCATGTCGTTGAGACGCTCTTCACTCGCGGCGCCACTGACGGCGGAGGCCCTGTCCGTCAACTCCTTCAGCTCCGACTGCAAGGTGCTGATCTGGTCATCCAGCTGGAAGATCTTCATCGCTCGCTCGTCGCCCATGGCGTTCTCCATGCTCTGCGTCGGAACCAACGTGGCGCTGCCCCGCGTGTTCCCGGGAGCAAGCTGCCCAGCCGCGGAACATTGCGGAGCCGCAACAGTTTCATCCGTGGGGTTGGGTTTGCAGGAGGACAGGATCATGACCAACCGCTTCGATGATCGTCGCACCGACAAGGCAAGGCCCGCCGCTGACCGCGTGCAACAGGACCAGTCCGGCGGCACCGGCAGGCAGCAGGGCGGCTTTCCCCATGAGGACGGGGGCTGGGGCCAGGCCGAGCAGGATCTGATCCGCGACGACGATGTTCAGAGCCAGCCGGGCGGCCACCGCGACGAGCTGATGGACAAGGCCAACCAGCGCAAGCCGCGCGAGACCGAGACCTGATCCGACGGCGTTCTTGCTCGCCCTGACGCGACCCGCCGCCTGTCTCAGGAGGCCAGGCGGTCGATGGGCAGACGGATTGCGACCTTCACACCGTCCGGCACCCAGTCGCGCACCACGGTGGCCCTCATCTGGGCCGCGAAGATCCGGTCGAGCATCTCGAAGCCAAAGCCGGACTTCAGCGGTTTTCCGTCCAGAGCAGGGCCGCCGCTCTCCGCCCAGACAACCTCGACGCAGTCATCCGCCTGAGGCCTGACCTCGACCGACAGGCGACCACCCTCCCGGCTCAGCGCGCCGTACTTGACGGCGTTGGTCGCCAGTTCGTGGAGGCCGAGGGCGATGGCGGTCGACGCACGCGGGCCGACCCGCACGTCGGCTCCAGCGACGGAAATGGGATTGCCGGCTCCCGCATAGGGAGCGAGCAGGATGTCGAGAAGCTCGAGCATCGAATGACCGCCCACATTCTGGTGGCGGGAGGGCTGCACCAGTTCCTTCGCCCGGAACAGGGAATCGATCCGGCCGATCACCTTGTCGGCAAAGGGAATGGCTTCGGGATTGCTGCGGGCGGACATCTTCACCAGTGACCGCACCACGGATCCGAGGTTCTTGACCCGGTGCGCGAACTCCCGCGCGATGGTTTCCGTCTGCTGCTCGAGCAGCCTTCGCTCGGTAATGTCGAGGTGGGCCCCGACAAAGCGGATGGGCTCGCCGCTCGGCTCACGCTCGATGACGCCCTTGGCGAAGATCCATCTCACCTCTCCGTCCGAAGGTCGGATGATGCGGTACTCGGCAGTATAATCGCTCGCTCTCCCCCCGACTTCGGTCATGAAGTGGGTCTCCATCCGTCCGCGATCCTCGGGATGGATGCGTTCCAGCCATTGCTCATGGGTCTCGTTGGCGGCGTCGGAAGGCAGGCCGTGGATGGCGAGATATTCGGGGGACCGGAAATTGCGGAATGCCTGGCGCCGCAGGTCGACCTCGACGCTGCCGATCAGCCCGATGCGCTGCACCCTCCTGAGGGTCTCGCGCAGTTCCGAATTTTCGGCCTCGAGCCGCGCGATGCACGCGGTCGCGTCATCCATCTGCTTCATCCGCAACCGTCATCCGCGATCGAGGCCGAGAGGGAGCGCCGTTTGCAACGTGACATTGCCCTCCATCGGCGCCCCTCCAGCGGCAAAACCTGGGGGGAACGCGCGCGCGTCGAAAAGGTTCCAGAGAATATCGGGAGACCTTCGGAGCCAACGACACGACCGCTGCACTCAGCGAGGACGCCTGTCGCTCGCCACCCTCTCGCACGCGTCGCGAAGCTTCTCCAACTCCTCGACACTCAGGTGCTCGATGCCGATGAACCGGTCGTCCGCACGGCTCGACCGGATGAGTTCGTCGATCTTGGTGTGGAGGGCGGTGGTGTCACGGTTCTGCGTGTTCTGAAGAATGAACACCATCAGAAATGTGACGATCGTCGTCGCCGTGTTGACCAGCAGCTGCCAGGTTTCGGAATAGCCGAGGACAGGACCCAGAAGCGCCCAGACGGCGATGGATGAGAGCGCAACGGCGAACGCGGCAGGATGTCCCGCCGCGTGTGCAATGGTGGATGCGATCTTCGTGAACAGCATCGGCCTGGTTCCGTTACGCGGCCTTGCCTGCCATCGCCTTCGGATTGACCTTGGCCTTGGCGAGTGCCGACAGGTCCTGGTCCGTCTGCTCCTCCTCGGCCAGCGTGGCCGCGAGAAGGCGAGACGCATTCTTGAACCCCAGCATATCCGCCCAGGTCTTGAGCGTGCCGTAGCGGACGATCTCGTAGTGCTCGACCGCCTGCGCCGAGGCGATGATGCCGGCGTCGAGCGCCGGGCTTCCGGCATATTCCTCGAGGATCTCCTGCCCCTCCTCCAGAATGCCGACGATGGCCGGGCAATGCTTGCCGCGCGGCGACATGTCCATGTCGGCAAAGATCTGCTCGAGCCGTTCGATCTGGCCGTTGGTCTGGTCGCGGTGCTTTTCGATGGAAGCCTTCAGTTCACCGGAGCCTGCCGCCCGCGCCATCTTCGGCAAGGCCTTCAGGATCTGCCGCTCGGCGAAGAGGATGTCTTTGAGGCTGTCGACGAACAGGTCATCCAGAGTCTTGGTCTCGGCCATGACGTGTCTCCCGTGATTTGACGTGATTTGAGTCGAGCCCCCGCTGTCGCACCAACGTCACCAAGCGGGAAAGGTTTCGCCGCGCAACGCGATCGCGAGGCCTCGCACCGGCGGCCGAAGCTCTGGCTGGAGAGATGATCACTCCCTTCCGATTCTGACTGCAAAGCGACGCGACCACCAAAGCATCCGACGCCTTCCGTAACGGCATCGTCTTATGATTCACTTCGTACACATGGAGTCATTTCATATCCTCGGTCGGCCGGTAATCCACTACGCAACGCGATTATAATGACGTTAACAATTTGTTCGGCACGATGCTCATGAATACTGGGCCCCGCACCGTGGCACAGGCTGTATCCCCCGCGTTCGCGCAGCCCTGCAGAACGGAGAGCCACCATGTGGCGCATGTTCCGATCCCGCGACGATCTGTTCGCCCGCCTGAAGGCGCTGGACCGCGTCCAGGCCATCATCGAATTCGACCTCGACGGCACCATCCTCGACGCCAACCAGAACTTCCTCGATACCGTCGGTTATGCGCTCGGCGAGATCCGCGGCCGGCACCATTCCATCTTCGTCGACGAGGCAACCCGTGCGAGCCCTGCCTACCGTCAGTTCTGGGACCGGTTGCGAGGCGGCGACTTCCAGGCGGCGCAGTTCCGGCGGATCGCCAAGGGCGGCAAGGAGATCTGGATCGAGGCCTCCTACAACCCGCTGATCGGGCCCGACGGCAAGCCCTACAAGATCGTCAAGTTCGCCACCGACATCACCCGCCAGAAGGCCGAGGACGCAGACCGCGCCGGCCAGGTCGCAGCCATCCGGAAGGCCCAGGCGGTGATCGCCTTCAGCCTCGACGGGACGATCCTCGACGCCAACGAGAACTTTCTGGCCGCCGTCGGCTACACGCTCGATGAAATCCGGGGCCGGCACCACGCCATGTTCGTCGACGACGCGACGCGAACGAGCGGCAACTACGCGGCCTTCTGGGCGGCGCTCAAGCGAGGCGAATACCAGGCGGCCCAGTATCGGCGCCTCGGCAAGGGCGGACGTGAGATCTGGATCCAGGCCTCCTACAATCCCATCCTCGACGCCTCCGGCCGCCCCTACATGGTGGTGAAGTTCGCCACCGACATCACCGAACAGATCCGCATGCTGCAAACGTTGCGGCGCATGATCGACACCAATTTCGGCGAGATCGATCAGGCGGTCGAGCGCACCAGCGAGGAATCGTCACGTGCCCTGGAATCGGCCATGGCGACCCGCGACAATGTGCAGGGGATGGCAGCGGCCACCGAGGAGCTCGCCGCATCCATCGCCGAAATCTCGCAGATGATGACCAAGTCGCAGTCGGCCACCGACAGCGCCTTCGAACAGACCCATTCGGCAGGTTCCTTCGCCACACGCCTGTCCGAGGCGACGGTCGCGATGGGCGGCATCGTCGGGCTGATCAACACGATCGCCGGCCAGATCAACCTGCTCGCGCTCAATGCGACCATCGAGTCGGCGAGGGCCGGCGAGGCCGGTCGCGGCTTTGCGGTGGTGGCCCAGGAGGTGAAGAACCTCGCCAACCAGGCAGCCCGGGCGACCGAGCAGATCGGCAGCGAGATCAACGGCGTACAGGCGATTTCGGACGAAGTCGTCAGATCGCTGACGTCCATCCGGACGTCGATCTCGGTGATGCGTGACAGCGTGGTGGCAACCGCAGCCTCGGTGGAGGAACAGAGCGCCGTGACGCGCGACATGTCGTCGAGCATGCAGCACGCGGCCCGCGCCAGCGCGGCAATCACCGAGAACATGGCCGGCATCTCCGCTGCGGTGATGCAGGTGTCGCAGGCGGTCGCCACCACCCGCGATGCGGCGGTCGTGCTTGCGCGGGCGTGAAGGGAACCCATGGAGGCCCGGTTCCGTTGACGTGGGATCGCCGGCGCGGGAGGGCTCGCACCGAGGCGTTGCGGGAGGGCGGACATGACCGATCAGCAACGAAAGGGCGGGAGCGCCGGCAGGGGCAAGGCGCTTGACCGATCGAAGCCCCTGGACAAGGCGCCAAACCTGAAGGCCCTGTCGCCGGAACTTCGTCCTCCCGGTGAGTACGATGAACGGCAGATCCCTCTCTCCCGCATGAGTTCCGTTCCCTCCGGCGGCGATGATGGAAGTCAAGCCGATCCCCCGGGTCTCTCCGACGGACCGGTCAGGAGATCGCCTCCGTGACCTTGCGGAGCCGGGCCCTCCCCGCGGTAGAGGGCCAGCCTCAGCCCTCGTCCTTGGGCGAGCGAAGCAGCCGGAGAATGGCCCGCTCCGCCGGGCTGTGCCGCGGATTGTCCGGCCAGGGATGTTGCAGCCTGCGCGCGTCGCGATGGAGCCGGCCTGCTTCAAACGCCTCGTAGATGGCGGGATGCACGTAGTAGGAGCGGCAGACGGCCGGCGTGTTTCCGAGCCGATGAGCCACTGCGCGGATGGCGCTGGCCATTTGCCGCTTGCGAAATCGCTCACGTTCATCGGGCGGCGCCATGGAGAGCGCCACGCCGCACAGCACCGTTCCCGCCCAGGTGCGAAAATCCTTCGCTGACACCTCCGCCCGGCAGATGTCCCGAAGATAGCCGTTGACGTCGTCAGAGGTCACGCTGCGCCGCCCCCCTGTTGGATCGAGATACTGGAACAGGTGCTGCCCCGGCAGGCTCTGGCACGCCCGGATGACCCGCGCGACGCGGCGGTCCTCCACCCCGAGGCGCCACTCGCGGCCGCTCTTGCCGCGAAATGCGAACCGCACCGTGGAACTGGTCACTGCGACGTGCCTGTTGCGGAGCGTGCTCAGACCGAAGCTGCCGTTCTGTTCGGCATAGGACCGGTTGCCGACCCGGATCAGCGTCCGGTCGAGCAGATGCACCACCGTCGCCACGACCTTCGCCTGGCCGAGGCCGGGCCGTCTCATGTCCGCCTCGACCCGACGGCGAACGGCGGGCAGGCTCGCCGCGAACTGCGTGAGCCGACGGAACTTTTCTTCCTCGCGCCGGGCGCGATAAAGAGGGTGGTAGATGTACTGGCGGCGGGCGCGGGCGTCATAGCCGAACGCCTCGGATGTGCCCGTCCGGCGACGGCGCGATCCAGACCGACATCCATGCCGGCGGGATGGCCAGCGCCTCGACCCGCTGGAGAATGCCGGGATCGGTGACAGCCGCACCATCGGGCGAAACGACCGTCACGCGCCGCCCCTTTCGGGCCAGGCGGAATCCCGGCTGGTCGAGATCTGAGAAATGCAGGAGCGGCACGTCTTTGGTCCCTGGAGCCTCGCCGGGCGGAAGCTCCAGTCAACCCGGCGACGCATGTGCGGTTCCGCCAGGATCCCCGGCCCGCCTCTCGGCGTTCAGACGATCAAGGAGCCTCACCGGTCACACTGCAGCCCGAGCCGAAGGTCAGGACCCTGCGCTGCGGGCGTCAGGCGGCCATTTGCAGGGTTCGCTCTTCGGCGGTGAGGTAGGCCTCGAGCCGGCTGCTGAACATCGCAAGCGCGTCCGGAGCGACCAGATCCGCAGGCGTCACCGAGGTGAGCCCGACGATGCCGACATGCCCGAGGTTTGCGGCGGCCCCCTTCACCTGATGCAACAGGCCTTCCAGCGCCGTGGTGTCGCCCTGCCCGGCCGCCTTGCCGATGTCATCGAGCAATCGGCGCGCCTCGGCGACAAACGTCGCGACGAGGTGGCGCGCAACTTCCGGACCGATCTCGTCGAACAATGATTTGCGGACCGCCAGATCGACGCCTCCATCATCCCCCGTCACCAAGGGTGCGGCCGACGAGGAATGGCTCGCCAGAACCGCCTCGAGCTTCGCGCGCGTGACGGGCTTGGCGAGGAAGTCGTCCATACCGGCGTCGAGGCAAGCCTGTCGGTCCGAGGCAAAGGCGTTCGCCGTGAGCCCGATGATCGCGGTCCTGGCATTGGGGCCAAGGCCATTGCGCAGCGTCCTGGCCGTCCGCGTCCCGTCCATGACCGGCATGTGCATGTCCATCAGGATCACGTCGTAGGGCTGCCGTCCGGCAAGATCGACCGCCACCTCGCCATTGTCCGCGACCGTCACGGTGTGGCCCATCGCTGTCAGGAGCAGCGTTGCCACCTGCTGGTTGACCGCGTTGTCCTCGACGAGGAGGACGGACAGGCGGGTCGGGAGGTTCTTCCGGGATGCCTGTTCAGCCGGTCGGGAAGCGGCATTCGCCTCGGGAGCCGGCACATCGAACCAGAACACCGAACCCTTGCCGAGGGCGCTCTCGACACCGATCTCGCCGCCCATGGCTTCGACGATGCGCTTGCAGATGGCGAGGCCGAGCCCCGTGCCACCGAAACGGCGCGTGATCGAGGCGTCGACCTGGGAGAATTCCTTGAAGAGGTGAACGCGCGATTCCTCCGCGATACCGATACCGGAATCGATGATGGAGAAACGAAGGCCCGGCCGGCCACGGGCAAGGGGGCGCGTCGCCACCGAGAGGACGACCCCGCCGCTCAGGGTGAATTTCAGCGCGTTGGCCACCAGATTGATCAGCACCTGCCGGACCCGCGTGCCATCACTTTCGATCCGCTCCGGGACGTCGTCGGCGATCACCAGATCGAAGGTCAGGTTCTTCTCCTGGGCCCGTGGCGCCAGCATCTCCCTGACGGAGGACGCCAGCCCCCGGACATCCACGACCGCCTGCTCAAGCTGGACGGCACCCGAGTCCAGCTTGGCGTAGTCGAGCACGTCGTTGACGATGTCGAGGAGCGCGTCCCCGCATTCATGGATGGTCTTCAGGTAAGCCCGCTGGTCGGCTGTCAGTTCGGTCGTCTCAAGAATGGACGACATGCCGATGATGCCGTTCAACGGCGTCCGGATCTCGTGGCTCATTGTGGCGAGGAAGGCGGTGCGAACCTGGGATGCCTTCTCGGCGACGTCCCTCGCATCGCGCAGCGCCGTCTCGAAGCGCTTGCGCTCGGTGATGTCGGTGTAGGTCTGGACGAAACCGCCGCCAGGAAGGGGGCGCGTGCAGATCTCGAGCACCATCGCGTCGCGCACATGCTCGCGCACCGACAGTTGATCGGGACCGCATGTCGCGCCGCCACGGGCATCGACCACGATGCTCTCACCGATCGAGCGTTCATGGAGGAGCAGATCGGCGAGAGGAAACCCGGTCCGGGTGAAACTGTCAGGGAGCCCGAGCAGGTTCAGGGCATTCTGGTTGACGACGGCGACCTGCCCGTTGCCATCCACCATCAGAATTCCCTGAGCCATGTTGTGAAGCGTCAGGTCCAGCTCATGCGTCGCGGCCGTGGCAGCGGCGCGGCTCGCCGTGAGCTCCGTCAGCGCCGCTCCGAAACGTCGCCAGTAGGCGATCCCGAGAAGGATCACGCCGAGGACGCCAACGGACAGGCCCGCGGCGATCAATCTCATCTGCGCGGCCGTAGCCGTCCGCCGTTCCCGGGCATCGGTGTCGTCGACCCGGACCGCGACGACGAGCGGCACATCGCTGACGGAGCGGTAAGCCGTCGCCCGACCCGCGTCCTGTCCTCCGCCCATCTCGATGAAAAGGCTGTCGACAAGAGCTCGCGAAAGTCCGGCCTCGTTCTCGTAACGGCTTCCGAGCGTCTGGCGGGTCAGCCCCGCCATGGCGCGCACGACCCGGTCGCGACCGACGACGGCGATCCCGCCGCCCTTGCCGAGGTCGATGGATTCGTAGAATCGCGAGAGATAATAGGGATCGAGTGAGGCGACGATGACGCCCCGGAAGGTCCCGTCGGGGTCGGCGATACGACGCGTCAACTGGATGGACCACCGGCCCGACGCGCGGCCGAGAACCGGCTTGCTGATGAACAGGTTGTCCTGTCGCGCATCGACATGGACGCGGAAATGCTCCCGGTCGCTCAGGTCGACCCGCGGCGTGGCGCCTGCCGTGGTGGTCGTCTCCATCCGCCCGTCGGCACCGATGATCGTGAACTGCAGCGCCAGTTCCTTGAAGCTGTACTGATTGTTCACCCAGGCCTGGAGGTCGAACATCCCCCCGCCCGCATGTAGTCCTGACGGATGAACTTGATCGTGTTGTCGGTCTCGTTGACGGCCTGGCGGATATGCTCGTCAAACAGCCGTGCATAGTTCTGCGCGGTCTGGCTTGCGGTTCGCTGGGCGAACGCCTGCTCCTGCCGGATGTCCATTTCCACCGCGGTCCAGACCATCCCGATCGCGGCGAAACCAAGCGCGGTCGCCAGAGCGATGATATGGCGCACGGATTTTTGCGCGCTGAACTGCGAATGCGCCATCGACTGAAGTCCTCACCGGGGGAACCGGCGGACATTCTCACGACCACCTTCCCCAGGAGTAAACATCGCCGCTACAGCGCCGGTTCTTTGCGATTACGCTAACAATCGCTTTCTTCACATGTCAGTGCTACTCAACGATCGGGTGACGACGTCATTTACCTCTTGGCATTATGCAACTGGCCTCCGCTGGCCGCCGAAGCATGGTCGATGAACGAGTGGGATTGCCGATGCCTGTGATGATCGTCGACGATGCGGAGACCAATCTCCTCGTCATCAAGTCCCTCGTGGACGCCTGTGGCGCATCCGGGGCCACGACGTTCAGGAGCCCCACGGAAGCGATTGCCAGGCTGGACGATCTGGCACCCTCGCTGATCCTCGTCGACTACATGATGCCGGAGCTCGATGGCATCGCCTTCATCCGCAGCGTCAGGGCGCGGCAGCACTTTGCCGACACGCCGATCGTCATGGTGACCACCACGGACCAGCGCGCGGTCCGTCTCGAAGCGCTGCAGGCGGGCGCCACGGACTTCATCCTGAAGCCGATCGATCCCGCAGAGTTCAAGGCGCGCTTCCGTAATCTGATGCAACTGGCCGATGCGCAGGCGAAGCTCAAGGATCAGGCCGCATGGCTCTCCGCCGAAGTGCAGAAGGCCCTCGAGGCTGCCCGCGGACGCGAGGCAGAGATCGTCACGCGCCTGGCGCGCGCCGCCGAGTTGCGGGACCCGGAGACGGGCCAGCATCTCGACCGCATGTCCCGCTATTCCGAGCGTATCGCCAGGGCCATGGGGCTCGACGACGAGTTCTGCGAGCGCTTGCGGATTGCCGCTCCGATGCACGACATCGGCAAGATCGGCATCCCGGATGCGATCCTGCTCAAGCCGGGGCCGCTCACCCCTGCCGAACGCATCGAGATGCAGAAGCATGCGCAGCAGGGTGGCGAGATCCTGGAGCGGTCGACGTCCGAACTGATCCGCCTCGCAGGCGAGATCGCCATTTCGCATCATGAACGGTTCGATGGGACGGGCTATCCCTTCGGCCTGTCCGGGGAGGCCATCCCCCTCGCCGGCCGGATCACATCCCTCGCCGACGTCTTCGACGCCCTGACCTCGGCCCGCCCCTACAAGAAGGCCTGGCATCCGGACGAGGCGCGATCCTACATCCTGGCGGAGCGGGGCCGCCATTTCGATCCGGTCTGTGTCGATGCGATGATGTCGGCCTGGCCCGAGATCATGGCGATCCACCAGGAATGCGCCGACGCGGCAGCTGCCGAGGGAAGCGAGAGCCTCTGACCGGTTGCCGCATCCGGCGGCCCATCCGAGATCGCCGGGCCTGTCCGACGAGCCGGGTGCCGCATTCCGGCGCTGTGGCGTGCAGATGAGACTTCTCCGCGCCGGCTGCAACCGGAGTGCAATCTTCTCTCCCGCGCGGCCTTGGCAGACCCTGTTTTTCTTTCTTTTTCAACCCCTTGCAAAAGCCCTGGATCGCCGCTCCTTAAGGCGGCATGTCATCCGTTCTGCTGCCCTCAACCACCATCCGGCATTCGTTTGCGAGGCCCTGGGCCGTTCGCCGACTGCCCGCCGTGCTGGTGCTCGTCACCGCTCTCGCGGTCATCGCGACGTCGGTATCCGGGCGGCTCCTGACGCTTGGCATCATCGGTCTGCTGATGGGCATCGTCCTCTACCATGCGGCCTTCGGCTTCAGTCTCGGCTACCGCCGGCTCCTCGTGGAGGGCCGGACCGCCCACGTCCGGGCGCAGGTGCTGATGCTCGCTGCCGCAGTGCTGCTCTTCCTGCCCGCCATCGCCATGGGCGATGTCTTCGGACAGCCCCTCCGCGGCTTCACCTTCCCGCTCGGCCTGGGCGTGGCGATCGGCGCCTTCGCCTTCGGCATCGGCATGCAGATTTCTGGCGGTTGCGTCTCCGGGACGCTCTACACCGCCGGCGGCGGATCGCTGCGCATGTGGATCACACTCGTCTCGGCGGTTGCTGGAGCGACGCTCGCGGCCTACGCCTATCCGCTGTGGGAGAACCTGCCGCAGGCGCCCGCGATCTCCCTTCCAGGCGTTCTCGGACTGTGGCCGGCCCTCGCACTCCATGGCATCCTCTTCGCGGCGATTTATGCCGGCCTCCTCGCGCTTGAACGTCGCCGCAACGGGACGGTCGAGGGTATCGGTGGTCTTGGACACTGGCTCACCGGCCCCTGGCCCTATGCCTGGGGTGCGCTTGCACTGGCCGCTCTGAATTTTGCGACGCTCGTCGTCGCGGGCCGCCCCTGGGGCGTGACCCAGGCCTTCGCCCTCTGGGGCTCGAAAGCGGCCGAGGCGGTCGGGATCGCCGACCCCGTATTCTGGGCCTTCTGGGAGGAGCCGACCCGCGTGGAGGTGCTGCTGCGCCCCCTCGCCGCCGACACGACCACGGTGATGAACCTCGCCGTGATGGCGGGCGCATTGGTCGCCGCCGTGCTGGCCGGGCGCTTCGCCCCGTCATGGCGCGTGCCTGCCGGAGCGGTTCTCGGCAGCGTCGCCGGTGGCCTGCTGATCGGCGCAGGCGCCATCGTCGCCACCGGATGCAACATCAGCGCCTTCTTCTCCGGCATCGCCTCCGGCAGCCTCCACGGCTGGCTGTGGATCGCCGCCGCCCTCCCCGGCTCATGGCTGGGCGTGAGGCTCAGGCCCCTGTTCGGCCTCGACGGCGGACCATCGCGCCGGCCCGACGGTCGGTGATGGTTCTGGTGCCTGTCGGGATGGCGGCTTCCGACCCATGCCCGCGCGGCAATTGATCGCGACGCCCTGAATGTCTGGGCGTAGCACGGCGATTGCGCCATGCCGCGCGCCGCCCGATCAACGGCCCGGGCGCGGAGATGTCGAAGCGCATTCCGCATCGCATGACTGCGGGTTCGGCACGGCCGACGAACGACTGGCGAGTGCGTGGACGTCGGCTGGCTGGTGGCCTGGATTCCCAAGTGCTCCCGCGCCCGCCTTCCGCACGCGCCTTCCGCACGCGCCTTCGGGCAGGTTCCTGGTTCAAGAACGGGCGAAATCACATCGCCCTGCCGCCTGATGTGCGACGGATGTGGGAGCATCTCAAGCATTGACGCCCGACCTGCCGGCCGGGCGCCTAGCCAGGAACTGCGTCCTGCTTCTCGCCCCTGGCGACCACCTTCAGGACCCCGTCGGGCAACGGCCTCTGCAACCCCTTCGCCTCCTCCCAAGGCGCCCGCATCCATGTCTCGATCTCCTCGGGCGCCGTCAGGATCACCGGCATGGCCTTGGGATGGATCGGCCGCACCACGTCGTTCGGGTCGCAGGTCAGGAACGCATAGATGTCCGCCCTGACCTCGCCCTCCCTGGTCTTCCGGGTGCTCGTCCAGGTCGTCCAGATGCCGGCGAAGAACGCCAGCGGTCGGCTCTCATCGAAGGCGAACCACGCGGGCACCTTCCTGCCCTCCGGCGTTGTCTCGTACTCGGAAAAGCTGGTCCAGGGGACGAGGCAGCGATGCTCTGTGCCGAGCCACCGCCGCCAGTGCGGCGAGGCCACGTTGCGGACGTTGGTGACGCCGGGGTCGACCGTGCGGCCCTTGAGGACGAACTGCGGCGACGGCATCCCCCAGCGAGCCAGGGCCAGTTCACGGCCATCAGCGCCGTTCCTGACGATGGGCGCGGGATAGTCCGGGAAGATACCCGGCATGGGCGGGAGGTTGCCCGTTCGGTCCCCGAGAACGCGGGCGAGCTGGATGATGGCCTGCTGGCCCTTGGTCAGGGAGTAGAGGTTGCACACGAATTGGACCCCGGTCGCGACAGCCCGTCATAGACGGATACCGGTCCGACGGGCGTCAAGGGGTTCGCAGGGTTCGCGGCGCCAGGATTCGGAGTAGCGTGCGGCCGCCAGTTTTCATCGCCACACAGCGGCCCCAGGCGTTTGGGTTGGTCCATCATGGACTGCCGCTCCATAGTCGGTTGCAAGATGGTGCCGCGCCGGCTTTCCTGAGGCGAGATCCGTCCAGCCAGGTCCCATGTCAATCGCTTCCCTCGAAGTACAGTCCTCGATCGGCGAGGTCGCATATCGCCAGATTCGTTCCGACGTCCTGTTCGCTCGGCTCAAGCCCGGCCAGCGGCTGAAGCTCGACCGCCTTCGGGCGGTATATGGGACGAGCGTCTCCACGCTGCGGGAGATTCTCAACCGGCTCGCCTCGGAAGGACTCGTCGCCGCCGAGGGGCAGAAGGGCTTCGAGGTCGCTCCGGTGTCGGTTCCCGATCTGCGGGAAGTCGCGGAGATGCGGCTCTTCCTCGAACACCACGCTCTCGAGCTGTCCTTTGCGGCCGGCGACCTGGAATGGGAGGGCAGAGTCGTCGCTGCTCACCACAAGCTGGCGAAGATCGAGCAGTGTCTGCTCGCCAGAGAGACGGCCAACCCCGCGGAGTGGAAGCGCTACGACTGGGAGTTCCATCACAGCCTGATCTCGGCATGCGGCTCGGCGGAACTCCTCGACATTCATGCCGGCGTCTACGACAAGTATCTGCGCTACCAGATGGTGGTCGGCATTTTCCGCGGCGATGTCGCCGCGCGCGAGCATGCGGACCTGCTCGCGGCGGCGCTGGCACGTCGGATCGACGCGGCCAAGGCCATCCTCGCAACCCACATCCGCGCCTGCGTCGACGCCATCGAGGCGCGCGAGGTGCTTCCTCCGGCACGGGTCGCGACATGAGTGCCGATCTCTTCACGTCGGCCGGCGAGAGCGCCTACCAGCGCATTCGTACCGACATCATCACCGGACGCCTCGCGCCCGGGCGCAGGTTGCGGCTCGATGCCCTGCGACGCGACTACGGCGCCAGCATCAGCACGCTCCGCGAGACGCTGAATCGCCTCGTCTCCGAGAAGCTCGTCGTTGCCGAGGGACAGCGCGGCTTCGAGGTCGGCCCGATCTCGGCCGCCAATCTCCGGGAGATCGCCGCGCTCCGGCAGCTGCTGGAATGCCATGCCCTGCGCCAGTCCTTCGCCCAGGGCGATCTCGAATGGGAGGCGCGGGTCATCGCGGCCCATCACAAGCTCGCCCAGATGGAAGCACGGATGGCCAGCGGCGACCGCACCGATACCGATCTGTGGAAGCGCTACGACTGGCAGTTTCATCAGGCGCTCGTCTCGGCCTGCGGGTCGCAAGTGCTGATGCACGCCCACGCGGCCATCTTCGAGCGCTACCTGCGCTACCAGATGATCGCGCTGAGCTATCGGGGTGCCATCGCCGCCGCCGAGCACCTGGCGATGAAGGAGGCGGCCCTGCGACGGGATGCGGATGAGGGGTGCGCGCTCCTCGAACGGCACATCGCCGGCGGCGTCGACCATGCCCTCGCGACGGGAGCCATTTCCTGAGCGTATGATGTTTTCTTGAATCTCATATGAAATCGGGTATGACTGATCGCCCTGATGCTCCCACGAGGGCGGGGCGACCCCCATGCATGTCCAGCTCGGCCTGATCGGCGACAAGATCCAGACCTCGCGGTCTCCCGACCTTCATCGCCTCGCAGGCCGCCTTTGCGGGCTTGATGTCAGTTACGACCTGCTCATTCCCCCGGCCCGGAGTGAGACCTTTGATGCCGTCTTCGATCATTGCCGTGGCGGCGGCTATCGCGGCATCAACGTCACCTTCCCCTACAAGGAGCGTGTGCTGTCGCGCCTCGTCGCGCCGGGGCCGGACCTCGTGGCGCTCGGCGCCTGCAACACCGTTGTCTTCGACGCTGGCGGCCCCGCGGAGCCAACACCGACTGCACCGGTTTTGGCTCGGCCTTTCGTCACCGTTTCGGCGACGCCTCGCCCGGCATCGTCGCCATGGCGGGCGCGGGCGGCGTCGGCAAGGCCATCGCCTTCGCGCTGGTCGGGCTGGGGGCGAGCGAGGTCAGGCTCTGCGACGCCGATCGCGCCAAGGCCGAGGCCCTCGCCGCAACCCTCGCGCCGCGCGCCGAGGGTACCCGCATCGTCCTCTTCGACGGCATGACAGAGGCGGCCGAGGGGGTCGACGGCATTGTCAACGCCACGCCCCTCGGCATGGCAGGCGTCGGCGGCAACGCCATTCCGGATGTGGCGCTTGAGGGAGCGGGATGGGCCTTCGATGCGGTCTACACGCCCGAATGGACCGAGTTCCTGAGCCGGGCGCGCGAGGCCTGCCTCGACATTCTCAGCGGCTACGAACTGTTCCTGTTCCAGGGCATCGACGCCTTCCGCATCTTCACGGGGCACCAGGTCGATGCGGAGGCCTTGCGACGCGAACTCGCAGGCGCGGCGCTGAGGGAGGCGTCCTGATGCGCACCTCCATCGCCACGGTGTCGGTCAGCGGCACGCTGCCGGAGAAGATCGCCGCCATCGCCGCGGCCGGCTTCGACGGGCTGGAACTGTTCGAGCAGGATCTTCTCGTCACCGACGAGACGCCCGCGACGGTCCGCCGCATGATCGAGGACCATGGCCTCGTCCTGACGCTCTATCAGCCGTTCCGGGACTTCGAGACCCTGCCGGAGCCCTATCGGGCGGCCGCCTTCGACAGGGCCGAGCACAAGTTCGACCTCATGCAGCAACTGGGGGCCGACCTCATGCTGGTCTGCTCCAGCGTCGCTCCACAGGCCCTCGGCGGCATCGACCGTGCGGCGGCGGATTTTCACGAGCTCGGCGAGCGGGCCGCACGTCGGGGCCTCCGGGTCGGCTACGAGGCGCTGTGCTGGGGCCGTCACGTCAGTGACCATCGCGACGCCTGGGAGATCGTCCGCCGGGCCGACCACCCGGCCATCGGCCTCGTCCTCGACAGCTTCCACTCGCTGGCGAAGGGGATCGATTCCGAAACGATCCGCTCCATTCCCGGTGATCGCATCTTCATCGTCCAGCTTGCCGATGCGCCGCTCATCCACATGGACCTGCTGCACTGGAGCCGCCACCTGCGCAACATGCCGGGCGAGGGCGACCTGCCGGTCAAGGATTTCGTCAGGGCCATCTATGCCACGGGCTATCAGGGCTACCTGTCGCTCGAGATCTTCAACGACCAGTTCCGCGGCGGATCGGCCCGCGTCGTCGCCAAGGACGGCCACCGCTCGCTCGTCCACCTGATGGACCAGGTGTCGCGCGAGAGCACGACCGGCCGGACGCCGGCGCGGCCCCTGCCCGACCGGTCCGTGGTCCATGGCGTCGAGTTTGTCGAGTTCGCCGCCGACGAACGCCGGGCCGGGGCACTCGCGTCGACCTTGCACACACTTGGTTTCCGCCGGACCGGGCGGCATCGCTCCAAAGCCGTCGATCTCTTCCGCCAGGGCCAGATCAACCTCGTGGTGAACACCGAACAGGCCGGGCAGGCGCGCTCGGCTTTTCTCGCCCATGGCACGGCCGCCTATGCCATCGGCCTGCAGGTGGACGACGCGCAGGCGACGCTGGCGAGGGCTGTGGCACTGGGCGCCGAACCTTTCGATCAGG
This sequence comes from Phreatobacter sp., assembly GCA_965284145.1. Taxonomy (GTDB): domain Bacteria; phylum Pseudomonadota; class Alphaproteobacteria; order Rhizobiales; family Phreatobacteraceae; genus Phreatobacter. The sequence continues at coordinate 317,348 of CBDIRH010000002.1, read as the reverse complement.
ACCCCAACCCCGGCGACATCCGTCTGCCGGGCATCCGCGGCATCGGCGGGAGCGTCATCTATTTCATCGACCGCTCGCCCGATCTCGTCCGGCTCTGGGAGCACGAGTTCGTCAACGCCGCCGACGGTGCCGTCTCCACCGATGCGGAGCTCGAGCGCATCGACCATGTCGCCCAGACCATGTTCGTCGACGAGTTGCTGACGTCGCTGCTGTTCTACACCTCGCTCTTTGACGTCCGGAAACTTCCGATGGTCGACGTGGTCGATCCCGGCGGTCTCGTCCGCAGCCAGGTCATCGAGAACGAGCGGGGCGGGCTGCGCCTGACGCTCAACGGCGCGGAGAACCGGCGGACGCTCGCAGGGCATTTCGTCAGCGAGCTCTTCGGCGCCGGCATCCAGCACATCGCATTCTCCACCGGCGACATCAGGCGCACGGCGCAGGCGCTTGCCGCCAACGGCTTCGAACCCCTCCGGGTCTCGCCCAACTACTATGCCGATCTCGCTGCCCGTTTCGGCCTTCCGGCGGGCGAGATCGAGGCGCTGCAGGCAGCCGGCATCCTCTATGACCGCGATGCCGGCGGGGAATTCTTTCAACTGTACGGACGCACCGGCGACGACGGGTTCTTCTTCGAGGTGGTCGAGCGCCGGGGCTATGCCGGCTACGGCGCCTTCAACGCGCCGTTCCGGATCTCCGCCCAGAAGCGGCATCTCGCGCCGCCCACCCTGCCCCGCCCGGTTGCGCGAGACTGAGCATATGAGAATCTTCAAATCATCCGATGAAACGGCGTCTGTCTGTTGCCTCTGGATGAGGATCGGGCGATAGTATCGAGGACGAGCCCCGAAAGAGGGCCAAGGGAGGAATGAAGATGAGCATCGATCGTCGATTTTTCATGGCGGGCGCCGCCGCTGCCGGCCTTGCCGGTTCCGCCACCACCGGAGCCTTCGCCCAGGCCAAGCCCAACCTGCGGTTCTCCGCGGTGTTCTCCGAGCAGGACATTCGCGCCGACATGGTCAAGCGTTTCGCCGAGGCCATCAAGAACGACTTCACGCTGCAGCCCTACTATGGCGGCACGCTGTTCCGGCAGGGGACGGAACTCGTTGCCATGCAGCGCAACAACCTGGAGATGGGCAATATCGCCCCGCAGGACATCTCCAACCAGATCCCCGCCTGGTCGATCGTCACCTCGGCCTATCTCTTCAAGGACGCCGATCACCTCAAGCGCGTCTTTGCCAGCGACGTCGGCCGCGACCTCAAGAAAGTGGCCGAGGAGAAGCTCAACATCCGCATCCTCGGGCCGACCTATTTCGGCGCCCGCCAGGTGGGCCTGAAGCCGAAGACCCGCATCACCACGCCCGCCGACATGGCCGGCATCAAGCTGCGCATGCCGGGCGGCGACGCGTGGCAGTTCCTCGGCCGCTCGCTCGGCGCCAACCCGACCCCGATGGCCTATGGCGAGGTGTATACGGGCCTCCAGTCCGGCGCCGTTGACGGGCAGGACAACCCGCTGCCCAACGTGCAGAACATGAAGTTCTACGAGGTGATGTCGCAGATCGTGCTGACCTCGCACCTCGTCGGCTTCGACCTACTGTGCATCACCAATCGCGCCTGGAACGCCATGAACGCCCAGCAGCAGGCGGCCTTCCAGCGCGCGGCCGACGCCGCCATTGACTGGAGCACGGCTGAACACGTCAAGCGGGAAGGCGAGCTCGTCGACTTCTTCAAGAAGCAGGGCCTCGACGTCTACACGCCCAACCTCGCCGCCTTCCGCGAGCATGCGCAGAAGATGTACCTTGCCTCCGATCTGGCGAAGTCCTGGGTCCCCGGGATGCTGGAGAAGATCAACGCACTCTGACGCGGCCAGCCGCTGCAATTTCCCTCAACCGCGCTGCGCGGGCCGGAGGCGCTCCCCGTGAAGTCCACTCTCCACAGCTGGGCGCAATGGCTCGCGCGGCGTGCGGAAAACGTCGCCGTGCTCATGCTGGCGGCGCTCTTCCTCGCCTTTCTGATCCAGATCGCCTTCCGCTATCTCTTCAACCTGCCCATCGGCTGGACACACGAGATCAGCGTCATCCTGTGGCTCTGGCTGGTCCTGTGGGGCGCAGCCTTCGTGCTGACGGAGCGCGAGGAGATCCGTTTCGACCTCCTGCACGCCGCGGTCGGACGGCGGACGAGGCGGGTGATGGGGGCGGTGACTGCGGTCGCCGTCGTCGTGCTCTACGGCACGGCGCTGCCGGCCATGGTCGACTACGTCTCCTTCATGAAGGTGGAGCGAACCGCCTACATGAAGCTGCCCTTCTCCTGGGTCTATGCGATCTATATCGTCTTCGCGGTCGCGGCGATCATCCGCTATCTCTGGCTAGGCTTCGCGGCCCTGCGGGGCGATGAGCCCGAGGATGACGACCCGACCAAGATCGGATCGGGCATATGAGCGTCGCGTTCCAGTGCGCGGTGGGGCTCATCATCGCCCTGTCGCTGTTCGGCCTGCCGATCGGCCATGCCATGATCGCCGGATCGATCCTCTATCTGCTGGTTGCCGGGCAGGATATGGGCACCGCCGCCGAGCAACTGCTCAACGGCATGTATTCAAACTACATCATCCTGGCGGTGCCGCTGTTCATCCTCGCCGCCGAACTGATGAACATCGGCTCGATGACCGAGCGCCTGCTGAAGTTCTGCGACGCGCTGGTCGGACGCTTTCGGGGCGGTCTCGCCCAGGTCAACATCGTCCAGAGCGTCATCTTTGCGGGCATGTCCGGTTCGGCCATCGCCGACGCCGCCGGCACCGGCCGGATGATGCAGGCGATGATGACCAAGGATGGCAAGTATCCGCCGGCCTTCGCCGCCGCGCTGACCGCCGCCTCTTCCGTCATCGGGCCGATCATCCCGCCATCGATCCCGATGGTGCTCTACGCGCTCGTTTCCGACGCCTCCATCGGCTTCCTCTTCCTCGGCGGCGTCATCCCGGGTCTGCTCCTCGGACTGAGCCAGATGGGCATTGTCGCGGCCACGGCCCGGCGGCGGAACTTCCCCGTCGAGGCGCCGGTGCCGGTGCGGGCGCTGCCGGGCATCACCTGGCGCGCGCTGCCCGTCATCCTCATGCCGGTGGTGCTGCTCGGCGGCATCTATGGCGGCGCCACCACGCCCACCGAGGCCGCGGCCGTCGCCGCCGCCTATGCCCTGGCGATCTCGGTGATCCTCTATCGCAGCGTGAGCTTCCCGGATCTCTATCGCTCGCTCGCCTACAGCGCCCGGACGACAGCGACCATCGGGATGCTGATCGCCGGCGCGCTCGTCTTCAACTACGTCGTCACCATCGAGAACATTCCCAATGCGCTGCGGGTGCTGCTGACGAGCTGGGACCTCTCGCCTCTCGCCTTCCTCGTCCTCGTCAACGTGCTGCTGCTGGTGCTCGGCTGCCTGCTCGAGGGCACCACCATCCTGCTCATCATCGTCCCAGTGCTGATCCCGACCGCCAAGGCGCTCGGCATCGACATGGTCCATTTCGGCGTGGTGGTGGTGATCAACATCATGCTGGGGCTGATCACGCCGCCCTATGGCCTCCTGCTGTTCATCATGAAGCAGATCGCCGAGGTGCCGTTGCGCGATCTCGTTCGGGAAACGCTGCCCTTCCTCTGGGCGATGATCGGCGCGCTGGCCCTCATCACCTACTTCCCCTCCCTGGTCCTCTGGCTCCCCCGTCTGCTCGGCTACCAGGGCTAGCCCCGCGCGGCGCCACGGCGCCGATCCCCGACGTCTGCCAGGACTGATCCCATGACGCTGCGCATCACCATCCTCAACGGCCCGAACCTCAATCTCCTCGGCACGCGCGAGCCGCACATCTACGGCCATACGACGCTCGCCGAGATCGAAGCCATGTGCAGCAAGCGGGCAGGAGATCTCGGCCTTGCCCTCACCTTCCGCCAGTCCAACCACGAGGGCGTCCTCGTCGACTGGATCCAGGAGGCCCGCGAGGCCGCCGATGCGCTGATCATCAATCCGGCCGCCTACTCCTTCCGCTCGGTCGCGCTGATCGATGCGATGAAGGCGCTCGGCAAGCCGATCATCGAGCTCCACGTCTCCAACATCCACGCGCGTGACGAGCTGCACCGCCATTCCATCACGTCGACGGCCGCAACCGCCGTCATCTGCGGTCTAGGACCCTATGGCTACGTCGCGGCCCTGGAGGCGGCGGTCCACCTCGCAGGCGGCCAGCGATGATTGCGGACCAGGGGTTTCTCGCGATCTGGAGCGATGTTCCCGCCGAGCGGGAGACGGACTACCTCCACTGGATGACACGCGAGCACGCGCAGGAACGGCTCGCCATTCCCGGCTTCCGTAAGGTCCGACTGTTCCGGGACATCAACACCGAATTCCGGCGCTTCTTCATCCTCTACACCCTCGACCATCCGGGGGTGATGGCCTGCACCGCGTATCTCGCGCGCCTCAACAGCCCGACGCCCTGGTCACGCCGCATCATGCCGATGCTGACCAACTTCCGACGTGGAGGCGGCCGCGTTGAGGCGAGTGAGGGCTACGGGCATGGCGCCCTCATCGCTCCCATCATCGCCGGCGCAGGTGCTCGCACGGCTCCGTCTGACCTCTCCGAGATCATGTCCCGCGACCGCATCGTCAGAGCATCCCTGCTCAGGACCGATGCCAACGCCACGAACATCAGGACGGACGAAAGGCAATTGCGGTCCCATGACCATGGTTTCGACTGGATGACGGTGGTCGAGGGTCTGGACGCCGGCGCACTTGCCGCGCGGCTCGGCGGCGGAGCCGATATTTTCGAACAGATTTTCTCCCGGGACGCGACGTCGCCAGACCTCGAATGATTGCCCCGGATTAGCCCGAACGTTCCAGATGCCGGCTTTGGCCCCCTAGCCCACCGGCAGCGGAACGGCGTCGTGAAGCCGCGCCGCCAGAACCTCGAAGGTCGAGGCGTGCAGACAGCTCAAGGGCGTCGTCGACGCTCTCCTCCGAGGCAGCGAACTGTCGTTTCCAGCTTGCGGCTATGAGAGTTGTTCAGTTCCGATGCTGGTGATGTCGTAAGCCCAGACCCGGAATGATTTCAGCACATGCGGTCCGAAGGAGTTGATGAGCGGTACGTCAGCCGCGTCACGGCCGCGCGCAACCACGATCCGGCCGATGCGCGGCGTGTTGTTGCGGGGATCGAAGGTCAGCCAGCCGGCGTCGAGATACACCTCGATCCAGGCGCTGAAGTCCATGGGATCGACGATCGGCACGCCGATGTCCCCAAGGTAGCCGTTCACATAGCGCGCAGGGATGTTCAGGCACCGGCAGAAGGCCACAGCAAGGTGGGCGTAGTCGCGGCAGACCCCCATCCGTTCCTCATAGGCTTCAGCGGCGGTCCGCGTGGCCCGGGCATCGAGATAGCCGAACCGGATATGTCCATGCACGAAGTCACAGATCGCCTGGACCCGTCCCCAGCCTGGCGGAATATGTCCGAACAAGTCCCAGGCGATCTGGCTGAGACGATCGGTCTCGCAGTATCGGCTTCCGAGCAGGTAGATCAGGCAGCCGTCGGGCAGGTCCGGGACGGGCACCTCGCGGGCTCCGGGCAGGACGGGATCGGGTGCCCCTCCGTCCTCGATCGTCCCGTCTCCCCACAGGGCGATGTCACCCTGCGGCGCGACAAAGCGGCGGCAGTGATTGCCGTAGAGATCGACGTAGGTCCGGGTCGCGACCGGTGGCGTCGTGACCCATTGCTCTGCCTGGCGGATATGGTGCGCGCGCTCTCCATGGGCGGACAGCATGCTCACCATGGGGGTAGGCACCTGACAGGTCACCGTGATGTCGAAGCCATAGCGGATCAGCATGCCATCGGCTCCTTGCCCCAACGAATGGTCGCCCTCGCGGGTTGCGGCCCGTTCAAGACACGCTCTTCTTCGCCCGGCGCTTGACGGGCGCCGCCACAGTGCCCGCAACGCCAGCCCCGGTCTCGCGGACCTCGGCTTCCTTCGCGAGGCGCAAGCCGCGCAACCGCATCATGTTGGCAATGACGGAGTCACGTCCGGCCCGCTGGGCTTCAAGCAGGCGGGCGGCTTCGCGCTTCCGCCGCTCCGGGGTGTCGACACGCCCCCCGCTCGGTCGAGGCTGGTTGTCCACCGGGGATTTGCGATAGGCCATCTCGATCCTTCCAACTGTCTTCGGGGCGCACCTGCGCCCCGGCATTTGAACGAGGGACAGGACGCCCCTGTCGCGTGGCGTCAGGCGCCTGACGCGGATTGCATGGCGTGCCCATCTGAAGCCGCTACGGCTTCTCTGGCAGCAAGCCTCCGCGTCATTTCTTCCGGGCGGCGGCGTCGAGGATCTTCTTCTGAACGGCGGCGAAACTCGTTGTCGCCGCTGCGACGGGAGCAGCCTTGGGTTGCTTCGGTTTCTTCGCTTCGCGATTGCCGCGCTTGTCGCTTCTGGCCATGCAGGCCTCCTCTGTCGGTGGGGTCAGAACGCCGATGCATGCAGGCGATAGAAGCTCTGCCGGCCTCGGGAATGGGCGAGAGCGGCTGCGGCCTCGATGCGACCGCGATTTGCGTCGAAGACCCGCAGCAGGGAGGCTTCGTCGGCCCCGCTTTGCGGGCTGAGACGCTGGAGCGCTTCGATGTCGAGGTAGAAGGTGAACTCAAACTGAGACTGATGTCCCCAGAAGCGGATGGCGCGCCGCTCCTCATCGAGGCTCCGGCTGGCATTCGGGAAGGCGAGTGTCATCACGTCTCCTCATGATGGAGCGCAACCGGTGCGACCCGCTCCGCCCATTCCAGTCGAGATGACGAAACGATTTCCCGCCGACCTCAAAATTCCCGAACCACTGTCAGCCAGCTCGCAAGGCCAGCGCCCAAATTATCCAGGCGGAGATGGACGATTCAATTCAATCGCACATCTGGGATTTCGTTGTTGATATAATCTTCAGTTCGCGGAATTCTAGAGGAGACTCAGTTTTTGCGCGCAGAAAAACATCGTTTTTTCTATTACTTTCGGCGGCGCGCACGAATGCGGCCACAGCCGGCCTGCCACATGTTGTCGGTACCCATGGCCCCACGCGCTGCGCGGTATGGCTCCAGCCGGTCCGTGGCGATCACCTCGACGGGACCGTGGCGGCTCTTGGCCCGTCGCAGGAACTTCAGCGCCGCATCCCTCTGGCGGGGTCTCGAAGCCGCGGAACAGACGGAGGCGACACATGACGCGGCTCCCACCGCCCCTGCCCTGGCGGCTGCAATCCCTCGTTGCGCCGACGTCCCAGTGGAGAGGGCTATTCGCCTCGGTTCATGGTGCAGTTCCACCATCTCCTGATGCAAGCAAGACCAGGAGGCAGAGGCCGAAGTAGATCAGCGGCACCGTGTAGCGCAGATTGCGGCGCGCCTCGACCAGCAGGGCCGGATAGCGCAGCGCGATGGCCGAGGCATGCTGGTTGAGCAGGAGGTCGAGCAACAGAACGAGGACGAGGTAGAAATACCCCATCGAGATCATCGTCGCGATCGGCGAATTCATCGAGATGGAGCCGGGAAAACTCGATTCGAACGTGAAACTGAGGGCGGCGAGCGCCAGCAGCGAGGAGAACACCATGGGCGCGCGCTGCGTGTTCGAGATCACCCGCTCAGGCGCCCAGAGCAGGAACAGCGAGAGCGACATGATCGCGAAATAGGGGACGAAAACGCGCAGGACATATCGCTGCCAGTTTCGGCCGATTTCGGCCGCCACGGTCAGGCGCGAATAGGGCCGCGCGTTCCAGCCATAGAACGTGCCCTGCCGGAAATTCAGCCTTGCGGGGATCCAGTTCACCGCCGAGAGCGTCGGCGCGATGCTGGAGTACTGCCGGTCGAACTCGGTCGTCGTCAGCACGAGCTCCGTCGCCGGGTGGCGCGGAGGTATGAAACTGAGGGTGAGCGCCTGTCGGTCGAACGGAAAGGCCCCCATCGAGACCTGGGCGCGGAAGTCAGCATCGAACCGTCGCAGGAGCACGGCGCGTCCGTCGTGGAACAGCGACAGCGAGACGGTCTGCGCGCGCGGCACACCGATCATGCTCTCGATCACCAGTTCCGGGGACCACATCGCCCGCAGGCGCTCCTCTGCCTCCGAGCCAACAAGGTCGATCCGTTCACTCCCTCGCTCAACCCGGTCGAAACGGATCGCCGGATCGTACCATCGCTGCGTGAATTCGACGGTCGCCCCGACCTCGCCCATGACCTCATGAAAGCGAATGATGTTGAGCACACGCACGGCGAGGCGCACCTGCATCGGAAGTTCGACACCTTCAGGAAGTCGCGCCTGTGCAAGGGCTGGCCGGGCGACCGTCAGCAGACCGCCGACCCCGATCAGTACTGCCGCGGCAAGGCGGATCAGCATCCCCACCCTCACGCCGACGCTCCCGGGCTCTTGGCGGGGTCTGCAGGTTCGGCGCGTCGGGTCGCCAGGGTGTGGAAGGCGGCCAGGGCGCGGCGCACCTCGCGGGCTCCACCGAGCTTCGGCGGTTCGGGCGGCGTCGGGGACGCTTCGGCCTTCTCGGCATAGTCGGTGACCATCTGCAACGGCCCGAGAATGAAGGCCCGGAGCGAGACCATGACGATCGAGAAGGCGACGATCGCACCCGTCAGCGCGACGAACCCGAAGATCGTCGCATCGCGTCGGTAAGTGGCGTAGAGGGCGGTGAAGTCTTTGGCTCCGACCATGCCGCCGATCATGCGCCCGCTGAAATCGAGCAGTGGCTCGATGACGACGCCCCATCGATCAGCACCGACGACCGCCTCGAACTGGATGGCGTCCCGGCCGAGGCGAAAGCCGGCCGTGTTGGCGATGGACGTGAACAGCCGCGAGTCGGTCGAGTCCTTCAGTTGAACGACGTCGGCCCCACCGGTTCGTCCGGCGTTCTGGGTCATCGCGGTCGAGACGAATATGGCGATCTCGGCGCCGCTGCCGATCTTCACGCCTTGCAGCAGGGGCCGGAGGTCGAAGCCGATCTCGGCCGTCCCGACGAACTCCGTTCCGTGGAAAACGGGCGCGACGCCACGCAGCGCCAGGATTCCTGTCGGGCCGATCTCGATGCCGCGCTGGCCGCGCCGGGCGCGGTTCGTGGCGACGACGATCGGCCTGATCGCCGAGACGTCATCGTTGACACGGGAGGGGTCGTGGAGCCGGATCAGCGTGCGCAGCCCTGCGGTCTGGAACTGCATGATCTCCAGCCCGGCCTCGGCTTTCAGGAAGTCGAAGGTTTCACGGAACCGGTCGTACACCGCCGGACCGTTCGAAGCCGCCATCGCCTCGCGCAGCTCATTCTGCCGCGCCATCGCCTCGACCTGGATCAAGGCATACGCACTGGTGCGATCGAGCGTGCTGCGCAGCAGCACGCCGACCGTGCCCAGTTCGCTGCGCTGGCGGGCGACAAGGTCACGCTGCGCGGCAAGCATGGCGAGCGTACTCAAGGTGCCGAGAAGCACGGCGAGAACCGCGGCGAGGATCAGCGAAAGCCGGGTCGAAAAGGCCATGAGAGCTTCATTCTTCGATCACGTCGTGGACTGGCTTGTCGGGCGATAACGGCCAGATCGCGCCGCTAGGGCTCAAAGCCAGGCGGCTTCTTCGCCCACGGCGCGTTGCGGAGAATTTCGGAGCGGCCATGCTCGAACAGCGCATTCATGTAGGTTCGGTCGAATGGCTTGTCGTTCTGAAGCGTGAAGCGGCTCGTCACATGGGCCAGATTGAAGTCGACGCTGTCGCGCCGGTTGATGAGGTACATTCGGTAGATGTCACCCATCGAATTGGCGGCGATCATGGTTGAGATCGACCGCTGGGCCAGTGGAACGAGGCCCCTTTCGACCTGCACGGGGCGCTCGAGGGTGCGACCGTTGCGGATGATCCAGGCGACCCGGCGGCGAGCGCCGACATCCCGCGGCAGGTCGCGTAGCGGCACATTGGCGGGGTAGAGGAACGCCTGCGTCGTGGCGCCGCCATCAACATGCAACTCCTGTCGCCGCTGCCCGCCGACTTCCACTTCTATGGGAACGGGCGGGAAGAAGGCGGGGATGGAAGCGGAGGCCAACAGGATCTTGCGGATCGCATCCCCCGCTGCGGGATGGCCACTCGCGGCGATGGCACCGATGTTCCAGACGACCGGCTGGCCGAGGTCGAGGTCGGTGGTACCGATCAGCAGGAGCCGGCCTCGCCGGTACTCGTTGCCGATCTTCTCGATCATCTCCGCCGTCACGTATTGGGCGATCAATCGGGCGAGCGGGGCAGTATCGGCCAGTGAATCGCTGGTTAGGACGGCCGGGGCTTGCCGCTGAATCGCGATGTCGCTCTGGTCGACCGAAGTATAAACCGCCTTCAGTTGCTCGTCGTAGTCGCGGCCGACAAAGGCAAATGGCGCGATCAACGCGCCGGTCGACACGCCTGTGACGAGAGCGAAATCGGGCCGGTCGCCGCGCTGGGTCCAGCCATAGAGGATGCCGGCCCCGAAAGCTCCATTGTCGCCCCCGCCCGACAGAGCCAACATGTGCTCCGTGCCGAGCTGCCGGCCGCGGCTGACAGCGAGACGCCGCTCGGCGGCCAGCCAGACCTCGCGGAACCGCTCGGGCTCGGTCGTCAGGTGGAACCTTGAATCGGGGATGCCGAGGAAGGCTACCGAGAGTGCCTGGTCGCTGGGAACGGCGGGAAGGCGTTCGTGCGTCGTACAGGCCGTGGCGGAGGCCAGAACGAACGCAAACGTGAGGACGCGAAGAAGAGACCCGAGCATCGACTGCCAGAAGGAAGAGGGTATGTGCCGCAAGGTCAAACGAAGAGAACGGGCGCGCCATACGCCCCCGTGTCTTGCGCTGATCTTTGAGGCACCAAAACAAATCGGCGACGGGCTGTCTTGACCTAAAGCGAAGGAGCGGGGACAAATCACAACCGTCACACCTGTCCCTTTGGCGCAGGTCATATCCCTTTCGTCGATGATCGCTCCTTCCCCAAGCCTGCTCCACTTCTCGACGGCCGCCTGTCCCGCCAAGGATAGTGTCGAAGCCTGGCGGGACCTTTTCGGGCATGCGATCTGCGGGCTGGAGATCGAGCCCCTGCCCGACCAGCCGTTCACTTCGAAGGTGGCCGTGCGCGTACTGCCAGGCCTTGGCATTGCCGACGGGATGTCGTCCGGCGCGCACTACTGGCGCCCTGCCCACCGGATCAATAGCGACGATCTCATCTTCGTCGTGAACCATGCCGGGTACGATCTGGCGCGGATGGACCGGCGGGAGCAGCCCCTGTTACCAGGTCAGGCGACCCTGTTCGCCGCCGATCGCGTCGGTGGCACCACCAATGCCGGGATGTCGCGCTTTACCACTCTGCGCATTCCACGCTCGGCGATACCGGGCGCCGACGACAGCATCCTGCGCACCGTGATGGCGGACAACGTGGCGCTTCGCCTGCTAGGCGCCTACGTCGGCGTGCTCGGCGATGCTGATGCGCTCGCCTCGCTCGAACAGCAGACGCGGATCGTGGGGCACATCCACGACCTCATTGCCATGGCGTTGGAGGTGCCCGGCAAGGCCTCCCCGGCGGACGAGAGCGGCGGGGCCGCCGCGGCGCGTTTGCGGGCGATCAAGCGAGACATCGCGGCGAACGCCACCGAACCGGATCTCGATGTCGGGCAGATTGCCGCGCGCCATCATGTGACGCCACGCTACGTCCAGATGTTGTTTGCCCAGACAGGCACGCACTTCTCTGAATATCTGCGCACTGCCCGGCTCGCCGCGGCGCATCAGATGCTCCGTGCGCCGGCCCACCGCAGGAAGAGCATTGGCGAGATCGCGCTCGATGTCGGCTTTGGCAACATCTCGTACTTCAACCGGGCGTTCCGGCGGGAGTTCAACGCGGCGCCGTCCGACGTGCGCGCAGGCGCTCCCGCTGGCTGACAGGTCTCATTGGCGGGCGCGACCGACAGGTGATGCCCCCCGGTACATTGTTCTTCCGTGAACCGCGAGGCTCGCATCGTCCGTCTCCATGGGCGACGGACTCCACTCAGACCTGGAGGACATTCGGGGTCACAGGTGACCGGACATGGACGCCGAAGGGGAGCCCCTAGCGTGATACCGCGGTTGCGTCGTCGGTCATCTCGCGGCGCCGTTTGCGGTACCCGAGGATCAGGCCGATCGCGAGGGCGACGCCACCGGCGATCATCAGCGCGACGCCGTCGACATGGTACTGGCGCAGGTTCAGATTGCGGCGCTCGAGCGTGTTGGCATAGGTCAAGACCTCGCGGCTGCCCCTGCTGAGCACATAGACATCCTGCTCGGAATCGAACTCCGCCCTGACCGGCCCGCCAATCAACGAGCGCACATCCGACTCCGCGATCTCGATGGTGGGAACGCGCAGCTTCAGCTCCGTGGCGCTCAGCCGCGGTTTGAGTGTCATCTCGTAGTAGGCGGAGGTTGCGCCGGTCCGACGGCTCCGGCGCGTTACCCGGGATGCCTCGGTGATCGTGCCCTCGACCACCTGGAGGCTGCTGCGCGCGGGCGGGCTCGACATCGTGCCGTAGCCGACCATTCCGAGGCCCACCACGATGGCGAGGGCCGCGAGCATCACGATCCACGAATTGCGAGCGATCTGGATCAGGTCCTGCACCGTCTGTTCCCCTCTTGCCGAGTGTCGCTGAGCCGCACTGCACATCGCAGCGTCGAAGATCCTCAGGCGATCTTGGCCTGTATGGGCACGTCGGAACGACGACGATGTGCGCTCGCGCACAAGGCGAGGTTCCGCCAGACCCTACAGGTGCCGGAATTGGCTCCATGATCACGGGAGGCATCGAGTGAGCTCCAGGCGTTCGGGCCGTCGGAAGGGCCCCGCGATCTCCGTGCCGGCAGATCTGTCGCTCGGTCTTGCCCAAGCGCTTCAGTGGTCCGGCTTTCGCCCGCAGAGCCTGGCAGCGCTCTCGGCAGGCCCTTTTGCGCGTCAGGCAGACGAACACGTCTTCATCCGGCAGGCCCCTTCGGGCTTGGCCATCGCCTTCGTCACGCCCCTGGATACGGAGGCCGATCTGGTCCGCTTCATCGACCATCAGGGTCTGAAGGCCTGGGGCTATGACCTCAACCAGGGCCATCACGCCGACCGGACCATGGTGATCGACGAACTGCGTTTCGTGATCATCCGGGATGGTGCTGCCATCAGCGCCGAACTGCCGTGGATCGGCTATGTGCCACACGACGGCATCTGGATGGATAGCGACCCCCGTTGCGCGATCCCGGCGCTTGGCCCGGACTTCACGGCGCCAATCTACCCCTGCCTTGGCTGGGTCTTGCTTCCCAGCGCCATCGACGAGTTCGGCGCAGCCGAACAGAGATCGGGCTTCTGCACGACCGAGGTTCCCGAGGGAGCCTGCGCGAACCGTGCCACGCGGAACTTTTCCTTCGTCTATGACGGCTATCCCCGGCGGACCGTGACCCGCCGCCGGATCGTGACCTTGGTCGATCCATCACGGTCGCCCGCAGAGGCGGTCCATATCGTCCAGAGTGCCCTGGCGCTCACACACGGGGATCCTTGAGGCATCGTCGGGGCCCGGACGCCATGCGCGGGATCGCGACCAGATCCCTTGGCAGTACGCACCTCGATGCCCATCAAGGCGGAGAGGGCCTGGTGGTCTCAAGGTCGCGATCGGGGCCGATCGGTGGTGGCCGCCTTCCAAGGCCCCGCAACTCGGCATCCACTGCCTCGAGTGCCCGATTTTCCCGCTCCCGGGCAAGATCGCGGCAAATCGGAAGCGAGGGGGCGAGCCAGCAGCGAAGCCTGAGGGCAAGCCCCGGTTCGCCGCCGGCAGCCCGCGCGTCAAGGGGCAGCGCCAGACAAGCCGCAGCGACGGCGACGACGGCACCCGGGTTCCTGTGAGCCTTCATCGGAAAACCAAGGCGCTTGTCCCGCCGGAACGAAATGGCGTCGTGGACCACCGCCCTTCCGGAGGTACGAACGGCCTCGACGATGCGCCTTGGAGCGGCCCCGAGCATGTGCGCCCCCGCACAGGCCGGATCTGTGAGCGGATCCGCCAGTTCGACGCTAGGGACGGAGCGGACGGGCAAATGTCGCGACGTCGGAGACGTCTCCGCCGACGAAGGTCAGCCTGACTGCGACGCTTCGGACCGAGGGGGCGACACTCAGGAAATGGCGCGCTCCGGCGGAAACGCCGAAGGGCTGGCCTGGGTCACAGGGTGGCAGTGGGAAGATCGTTCCCGGCGCTTGCCCATCAAAGCCGATCTCGACCTTCGCGATCGCGCAGCGGTAGCTGACGAGGGCTGTCAGGTAGACCCTGTCCCTGTTCTGGTCCGTGCCGAAGAGCGCCCAGGAGGAGGCGATGCCCAGGAGGATGTCCCTCATGCCTCGCTGCAGGGCGACTTCGGGCTCGAAGCCGATGGTGGTGACCGGCGACGCCACGCCTGCGGCATCGACATAACGCAGGGCGATGTCGACGGGATCACGCCTGTGGGGAAACGCGATGCTCGGCTTCGGCATCGGTCGTCCCGTCCGCGGCTCTCTGACCTGCATGAGACCGGTCGACTGGAACGGGCCGGACTCTGCGAGACGGTACTCGATGGCGATCGCCGGTTCAGGCAGGGCGATGGTGCCGACCCAGCCGGAGGTGGTGGGCGTGAAGGCGACGGAAGGACGGTCACGTCCGTCTGCGAAGAAGCGGGCCAGCAAGGCCTTCCTGTACCGGGCACGCTCCATCCACGACGTCCGTGTCGCGGGGTCGACGACGAAGCGCTGCAGCTCGCCCTCCCCGCTGGCGGTGAGGAAGCGGTCAAGGGCGTCGCGCTCGCGGCGCTTTTCGGCGAGAGTCCGGCTCTCCGCCTCTGGGCCCGACAGCTCCGCTGCAATGAGGTAGTGGACCGGCGCGAAGTCGGGATCGGCTGCGGCGATCTCCTCCAGCCGTCGCAGGCGGTCGGCACCGTCGGCCTGCAAGGCGTGAATCAAATTCACCGGTCGCCCATGTCCTCCGGCCAGCTCATCCGCCGCGTCAGTCATCGCGTCCCTGCCCTCCCGTGCCCTGATGAGGGGCGCCAGGCGGAGTGCCGGGTCGATCACCTCCGTTCCAAGGCGAACGAGGGCGGAGTAGTCCCGACGGGCCGCGCCGACCTCGCCCCGCTCCTCCAGCCGACGAGCGGCCTGGTAGCGCTCGGCGAGGCCCGCGAGGCTCGGGGGGAGACCATCGGACGGCGGCGAGGATGGGCGATCCGGCGGCACCCCCGTCACACCCGGCGCATCGCTCGCGGGCCCGCTCTCGCCAGGACCCGCGGCGATGGCCGGGTGCGGAGATTCTGTCGCGACAGGGCTCCGGGAGCGGCTCATCCACAGCAGGCTGACGCCGGCGGCGGCGACAA
Source organism: Phreatobacter sp. (assembly GCA_965284145.1). Classification (GTDB taxonomy): domain Bacteria; phylum Pseudomonadota; class Alphaproteobacteria; order Rhizobiales; family Phreatobacteraceae; genus Phreatobacter. The sequence goes on along the minus strand of CBDIRH010000002.1, from coordinate 301,995 downwards.
CGATCCCGGCCAGCACCCATGAGGCGGCTGGTCGGAAGGCTGTTGGTGCAGGACCTGTCGCCTTGTCGGCTCCTGCGGGCTCGGAGCCCGGGCGTTTCACGTCGATCCTGAAGACGTGCACCGGATAGGGCAGGTTCTTCACCGCGCGATGGCCCATGTCGAGCGAGGGCACGGAGGTCTTGTTGACGACGGCCTCCTGCACGCTGCGGGAGACGCAGATCGATCCCGGCTCGGCAAGCGCCTGTAGCCGCGCCGCGATGTTGACCACATCACCAAGCAGGTCACCATCGCGCTCGACCACGTCACCGATCGATATCCCGATGCGGAAATGCATCTGCCGGTGCGCGGGATAGGACAGATTGCGGGTTCTGAACGACTCCTGGATATCGATCGCGCAGCGCGTCGCCTCGACGGCGCTGGGAAACTCGCACACCACGCTGTCGCCGGCGCTGTTGAAGACGCGGCCGCCCGCCCGCACCACCAGATCGTCGAAGACCTGACGATAGGCGTGGAGCCGCGAGAGCGTTTCGTCCTCGTCTTCGGCGGTGATGCGGGTGTATTCGGCGATATCCGCCGCCATAATGGCAGTGATCTTGCGCTTGAGTGGTTGTCTCATGGCGTTCACAGGCGGTCGGCCAGTGCCCATTCGGGCACGGATGCGTCATCCTCGCGTGGTCTTGCCATCTTGCATGCCACTTTGGCAAAGATTGCGTTGCGGAAGTTGCATGCGTTTGCCGCCGAGGGGCCGCCACTCGATCCTGGCGCGCCGATGAAGCGGAAAACGGGCATGGCATCGATCGCGCAGGTCGGCATTTTCCAGGACATCAGTGACCTCGACCTCACGCGCTTCGACCATCGTTGCGTCTGGAAGAGGGTCGACGAGGGCCAGACGATCATCGATTTCGACGATCCCTCCAGCGATGTCTATTTCATCGTTGCCGGGGAGGTCCGCATTCAATTGCGGACCATGGGCGGACGCGAGTTCATTCTGGCCGATCTGCGCGACGGAGAGTTCTTCGGAGAGCTCGCCGCGATCGACGGGGAGCCAAGGTCAGCCAACGTGACCGCGCTGACCAGGACGACCATCTGCATCGTTGGGGCCGCGCTGTTTCGCGAAATGCTCAAGGCGTCCAGCCAGATGTCGGAGCGGGTGATGATGCTGCTCGCGCGGCGGGTCCGCGACCTCAATGCCCGTCTGCTCGAACATGCCGTGCTCGACATTCGCCACAACCTCTATGCCGAGCTCATCCGTCTCTCGATCCAGCGCTTCCGGGACTCACCGGCACGGATCGTCTCCCCGCCGCCCTATCACCATGTGCTCGCTGCCCGCATCGGGTGTCGGCGCGAGCAGATCACCCGCGAACTGCGCGCCATGGAGCAGGACGGCCTCATGCAGAAGACGAGAGGCGGGCTCATCCTCCCCGATCCCGACGCGATCCGTCAGCGGATAGCCCGAAAGATGCACGAACTGGGCTAGGGTGCCGGCGTCGCCACCCTCCCGCAGAGCAAGTCGGCCGGAGCGCCCTCGCCTGCCGTGCACCCTGCTGCTATCGGCAAGAGCACGGCGAGCCCGGTCGCATATTGTTGTTCCGGGAGAAATTCTCGGCATCCGACCGGTAGCTGAATCGCCGCATGGTGCAGTAGCTGGTGCCGAAGGCAATTCTCAACTGGGCCTCGTCGCGGGAGTCGATGTCGTAGCGGCCGCTCTTGCAGATGACGGCGTAGGCGCTGGCAGGCGACACAGCCAGAAGACTGAAGAGCGCTGCCGCAGCGAGGGCAGCCGGGCGAACCTGCGAAGCAAACGTCATAGTCAAACCTCCACGAAGGCCAGGCGGACCGGATGGGCCGCCATCGGCAGGACGTCGACACCAGCACGACGAGCCATGTCGCAACGTGCGCCACCGCACAGTCCTGAGGCCTTCGCCGAACCATTGGTCGTTCCCGAACAGTCCTGACGGCCGCAGTTGAAATGCTGCGCCTCGACAACGCCGGGCGGCCCGTGCGGCCGGCTCTGCCCCTATTCGCAGGTTGAACACCTCCGAAGCAGATGCCGACTTCCGGTTGGAGACGAGGATCTGTCCAGGCCCTGGGGAATCCGGCGGTGATCCGCCGAACACCGCGGGCCACTCTCCGCCCGGCCACTGGGCAGGCCAACCGAGGGAGAGGCCCATGACCCGTCGCGACGTGATGCTGGTGGCCTCGACCCTGGCACTCGGGATGGCCGCGTTCACCTCCGTCTCCCCCGTGCGGGCAGACGTCCGCACCTTCGGCAACTGGATCGTCGGATGCGACAACAAGGCCGAATGCACGGCGGTGGGAACGCACGATGTCCCGCCTGACCCCGACAAGCCGACCGTGGTGCTTCGAATCGGGGTGGACCGGAGATCCCTCAGCGGATTTGACCTGGCGATCATTCCGATACCACGAGGCAACTCTGCCGCGGGCGCCATGACGGTGATCTGCCCGGAATGCGCCCGCGACGCGGCGGGCTCCGGGGACGCAGACACTGTTCAGCTGCACGGCCAGAGGATCGCCATTGCGGACATGCGGGGCGCCCACTGGCTGGACGCTCTGGGCAAGGGCCGCCCCATTGCGGTGGCTTGGCCGGGCAGCGCCCACAGCGCGACTGTCGATGCATCGTCGTTTCTGGAGGCTTGGATTTACCTTGCGAAGACGCGAGGCGATCTCATGCGGCAGGCCTCGTTCGAGAGAGCCTTGCCCTCGCTTCAGGCCGGGCAGCCACGGCCGGAACGCAACCGCTCCTTGCCCGGGCAGGAAGTTGTTCCCCCCAGCCCGTCCGGAATCGCGCAATTGACGAGGGCCTGTCCGTCCGGAGCGAACCCCGTTCACCATCGGCAATTCGTTCTGGCGGGAAACTCAACCTTGTGGTCGGTGCAATGCCATCAGGGCAGCGCCCGGACAATCCACTGGTATCAGGCCACCCACTCTGACGATCCGCCCGCTCCGATCGAGCTGCCGGACGCGGATCGGGGCCAACTGACCGTCGGCGACCGTGGCTTCGAGGAGAGTGTGTTCGATTTCGACTTCGGCATCCTCCGCGCCCGATCGGGCCCGGCCATGCGGGAGGATTGCGGCATCCAGCGCGCCTGGGGCTGGGATGGCAGGACATGGGTCCTGCTCGAGCGCCGTGACATGCCGGCCTGTATCGGCCTTTCGCCGAACGACTGGATCAGGACCTATTCAGCACCATGATCGGGGCACTCATCGTCCGTCATCACAACGACGCCCTGGCTCTCGGCAACGTCCTGAAACCGGCTCGCACGCGCAGCCTTGTCGTCCTCGCGGCTCTCATCGTCGTGACGCTGGCTCCCGTTCGGCAGGCAATGTCGGACGGCATGCCCACCGCAGCCCTGGAACGGCGGAACTACATCGGCCTCTGGGGCTACTTCACCACCTGCCGCGCGCCCAACGAACTGATGATCAGTTATCACCGGCGGAAGGCGGAGTTCCCGCATGAGACTGTGGCGCGCCACTGGACTGCGTGCCGCGTGCTCTCGCGGCGGGGCGCTCCGCCCCGGTGGGAGCTGGAACTGAGCTGCCGCGTCTGGAACGGCGCGCAACCTCCACCGGTCATCAGGGTGCGGCAGACACTCACGACACGCGACGGCGGGCGGACACTCGACATCGAGTCGCTGAACCGCACGACCGGCGAGACCCGGAAACTCAACGTGTTCTACTGCCGCCAGCATCACGAACCGGAACTCATGCCGCTGGGAATTCTGGAGGCCCCGGAGTGAAGCAGGCTGCGGGATACGGCGACGGCAGTTGCGTGCTGTCTTGCAAGGCTGTCCGCAATCGGGTCGACGCGCATCCTCTCCAACCTGGGTCGCAGATGGGTCGGGAGGGTCGCCCCTCCATCGAAACCAGTCATGCCATGGGTCTCGAAGAACCGCTCGAAGAACGTCGCGACGGCCAGGTCGAGACTCATGGACAGGGCTTCGGCGAACCGGAACCTATCCGTCCCGAAGGAGAGGGCCTCCTCGCCCAGCAAAGGCCGGGGCGACCGGCGTCGGTGCGTGCAGATGCCGCGCATCCGCGTGATGCGGGAGCATTGTGGGACCATCGAGCCCATGAGGAAGCCTTCCAGCGGTGTGGAAGGTCGAAAAAACTCGATGGATCGGCTGCGTGACGAGGGCTGGCTGGGGGACCTGGATTCGAACCAAGATTCTCGGAGTCAGAGTCCGATGTTCTACCGTTGAACTATCCCCCAACGGCGCCCCAAGGAGGCGCTGCGCCGGTGCGAGGCGCGGTCATAGTCGATTGCCGCGGAGGGTTCAAGCCCCGATCAACCGCCTTTTTCGGGTGAAACGGCAAGTCGCTTGCAGCGCGGCACCACCCTGATACACTTTCGCCAACTGAACAGATCAGCCGCATATCCGTCGAACCCCCAGGCGTTCCGGCAGTGCGGCGGGAAAGGTCGCCATGACCCACGAACCGCCGCGCGGTTCGCCGGGATTTTCGGGCGTGCGTCCGGCAGCGGAGGCCAATGCGGGCGATGGCCGCATCCAGCCTCCTCACCGGCCGCGACGGCTCTATGCCGCGCTTGATCTCGGAACCAACAATTGCCGCCTGCTGGTGGCCAAGCCCGAGGGCGCGAGCTTCCGCGTCGTCGATGCCTTCTCGCGAATCGTCAGGCTCGGCGAGGGGCTGGCCCAGACGGGCCGTCTCAGCGAGGCGGCGATGGACCGCGCTGTCGAGGCGCTGAAGATCTGCCGGATGAAGCTGCGCGACCGCCAGGTCGTGCGCGCAAGGCTCATCGCCACGGAAGCCTGCCGCCAGGCGACGAACGGCGACGAGTTCATCGCCCGCGTCAGGACGGAGACGGGCCTCGCGCTGGAGGTGGTGGACCGCCACACCGAGGCGCAACTCGCGGCGCAGGGCTGCGTGCCGCTGGCCGACCCCCGCTCCCGCGGCGTCATCCTGTTCGATATCGGCGGCGGATCGTCGGAGCTCGTCTGGCTGCTGCCGCGCGGGCCCGGACGGCATGGCGGGCCGCCGACAGCGGAAATCCTCGGCTGGACATCCTTGCCGGTGGGCGTGGTGACGCTCGCCGAGCGGCATGATGGCAAGCACGTGACGCGCGAGGGCTTCGCACGCATGGTCGACGAGGTCGCCGCCATGGTGGAGCCCTTCGCCCATCGTCAGGCCATCCAGGCCCAGATCGAGCACCTGCACATGCTCGGCACCTCCGGCACGGTGACGACGCTGGCCGGCGTCCATCTCGGCCTGCCGAAATATGACCGCCGCCGCGTCGATGGCGCCTGGCTCGGCGCTTCCGAGGTCGACGTCATCCTCGAACAGCTGCTCGACATGACCTACGAGGACCGCATCGCCCATCCCTGCATCGGGGCTGAGCGCGCCGACCTCGTGCTGGCCGGCTGCGCCATCCTCGAGGGCATGCGGCGGCACTTCCCCTGCCAGCGGCTGCGCGTCGCCGACCGGGGTCTGCGCGAGGGGATCCTCGTCAGCCTGATGCGGCAGGACGGCGTGTGGCGGCGGCCCTTCCACCATCGCCAGCAGGACCAGAGGCCGGGCGGACTCTGCATGACGATGACGACGAAGACCGGCGGCAGCATCGCCAGCATGGCGGTCGCCATGGCCAGCAGAAGCGTACGACGAGCCAGCAGAAGTGGCTGGAGCGGCAGCTCAACGACCCCTATGTCGCCCGCGCCAAGCGCGAGGGCTGGCGCTCGCGCGCCGCGTTCAAGCTGATCGAGATCGATGACCGGGCAAAGATCCTCAGGCCCGGCCAGCGGATCGTCGACCTCGGCGCCGCTCCCGGGGGCTGGCTGCAGGTGGCGGCGAAGCGCATCGGCCTCGATCAGGGTCGCGGCAAGATCGTCGGCATCGACCTCCTCGACATCGACCCCGTGCCGGGCGTCGCCTTCATGAAGGGCGACTTCACCGCCGACGACGCTCCGGGCAAGCTCAAGGAGATGCTCGGCGGTGAGGCGGACATTGTGCTCTCCGACATGGCGGCCAATGCCACCGGCCATCGCAAGACCGACCAGATCAAGATCATCTACCTCGCGGAACTTGCCATCCACTTCGCGCGCGAGGTGCTGGCCCCCGGCGGGCATTTCCTCTGCAAGGTCCTGCAGGGGGGTACGGAAGGCGACCTGCTCTCCGACCTGAAGCGCGACTTCGCCGTGGTGAAGCACATCAAGCCGCAGGCGAGCCGGGCCGATTCCAAGGAGCTCTACGTGCTCGCCATGGGTTTCCGCGGACGCGCCGCCGACGGTCGGGACGCAGGGGACGGGGACAGGGCCTGAGGCCCGCGCGAGGCCGCGTCGTCGCGGCTCACGTACATCAGCGTGGTTCAGGCCTTCTCGAGCGGGCGCGCGACGAGGTCGAGATCGCGCAGCGCCGTCTCGACGCAATCGGCGAAATCGACGCCCCCGCCGGCGCGATGGGCGAGGATCAGCGCGAGCTTGGCGAGGAAGACCGCCTCATGGCTCGCGCCCGCCCGGTCGATGCCGCTGGCAAGCGTCTCATAGACCGCTTCGAGCGCCTCGAAGGCCAGAGGTTCGGGAGCCGATGGCGATGGGATCATGAGGGCCTCCCGAGGCCTGCGTCGAGGGTGGCGAGGACCTCGTCGGCTACCGCTTCTTTCCAGCGGCCGGCGACATGCAGGTCGGGCCTGACGAGATAGAGGGATCCCGGCACGGCGCCATAGGCTTCGGCGACCGCAGCTGAGGGATCAGCGAGTGCCCGGACCGGTTCGGAAGCCTCAGCCGCGAGACCGATGGCGACCACGCGCAGGCGCGCGTGGCGGCGCCGCATGGCGGCGACCATGCCATCGAGCGCCGGCGGCCAGGCGCCGTCGGTGAAGGCGAGCAGGGTGAACCCGTCGCCCATGTGATCCGTCAGGAAGCCATCGCCGAGCCGGACGTTGCGCATGGCCGCGCCCGAGACTGGTCCCGACTTGAAACCGGCATCCCGGCGGGGAAAGGGCGTCAGCGGGCTTGCCGCATAGGTGTAGGGCTGCATCTGGCGCGGATTGGCGAAGCCCCTGGCGAAATCCTCGCTGAGGGCCAGCGACAGCGCCGCCTCGCGCATCAGGGCGAAGCCGCGCGTCGGCGGCGTCATGAAGCGGGTGCTCTTGGCGGCGTTGGCGAAGACGTCGAGCGTCGCGCCGCGGCGTTCGGGCGAGTAGCTGTCGATCAGTGCCTCGCCCGCCTCGCCGTTGAGCACGGCGGCAAGCTTCCAGCCGATGTTCTGGGCGTCGGCGAGGCCATTGTTGAGGCCACGCACGCCGAAGATCGGCACGATATGGGCGCTGTCGCCGATGAAGACCACGCGGCCGTGGCGATAGTCGTCGAGGGCGAGCGTATTGGCGGTGTAGATCGACCACCATTCGAGCTCCCAGGGGCCGTCGTGGCCGATGTCTGCGAGGATGGCGCCGACGCGGCGCCGGATCGTCTCCTCACGCACCGCCTCGTCGGGGTCCTCGCCTTCGCGCAGCTGGTAGTCGACGCGCCAGATGTCATCCGGCTGCTTGTGCATCAGCACCGTGCCGCCGGGATTGGAGGCAGGATCGAAGAAGGCGCGGCGCTCTGTCGGATAGGCGTGGTCCATCTTCACGTCGGCGATGACGTAGCGGCCCTCGTAGTTGTCACCCCGCAGACGGAGCCCGAGCTGGCCGCGGATGGGGCTGCGGGCACCGTCCGCCGCCAGCACCCAGGCGGCTGCAAGCGGATAGGTCCCCCGGGGCGAGGCTACCGTCAGCGTGACGCCGTCGGCTCGGCTGTCCGTTCCCGTCACCTCGCTCTGCCAGCGGAAATCGACGCGGCCGGTGGCGACGCAGGCGTCGTAGAGGAACTGCTCGGTGTACTGCTGCTCGAGATTGTACATGGGCCGGAACTTCTCGTTCTCCGAGTCCGGCATGGTCAGGCGGTAGATCTCGCGGCCGCGGAAATAGCTGCGGCCTGTCGTCCAGCCGAGCGATTTCTCAAGGAACGCGTCGACCGCCCCCACCTGCTCGAAAATGTGGAAGCTCTGCCGGGCGATACAGGTGGCGCGACTGCCGTCGTTGAACGTCGGCTTCGCGTCGACCACCAGCGACCTGACGCCATATTTCGCCAGCGTGAGGGCCGCGGTCATGCCCACCGGGCCGGCGCCGACGATGACTACGGGGTGGGTGGTCCGGTCGCCATCCAGTTCGGGAGCTCGGCCGGCGTCGAAATGCGGATAGGTGAAATAGAGGGACTCCAAGGGTCCCCTGCCCTGCGGCCTCACGCGCTTCTCCCGTTGCGCCGCTTGTCGCGCGGCATCTCGGGGTCAGGGGACCGGGGCCGGCAGCCGGTGTCAAGCAGGCTGACCTCGGTGACGCGGCACAACGCCCCTTGAACCGTCACCGGTGGCGGGCCACCCTGCGGCCATGGACGCCAGCAGCACAGCGCGGATGTCGGACACGCCAGCGGCGTGGATCGACCGCATCGCCGCCTTCCGCCACCTCGACGCCGAGGCCAGGCGCGACCTTGGCCGGCGCGCCCGCGTCGTCAGCCTCCCACGCGATGCGCGCCCCTTCGCGCCGGGAGCGCCCTGCGAGGCCTATCTCATCGTGCTGGACGGCATCATCCGGGTGCAGCTCGTCGCCGAATCCGGCCGCGAGATCGTGCTGTACCGGGTGGCCAGTGGCGAGAGCTGCGTGCTGACGACATCCTGCCTGCTGAAGCACGAGCCCTACTCGGCGGAGGCCTGCTGCGAGACGGAGGTCACCGCCGTCGCCATCCCAGCGCCGCTGTTCACCACGCTGCTCGGCCGCTCAGAGACCTTCCGCTCGGCAGTGCTCGACAGCTATGCGACCCGCGTCACCGACCTGATCATGACCTTCGAGGAACTGGCCTTCCGGCGCCTCGACCACCGTCTCGCCGAGGTTCTGGTCGCGCGCGCCAGGGGCGACGAGATCAGCGCCACCCATCACGACCTCGCCGCAGAGCTCGGTTCGGCCCGCGAGGTGGTCAGCCGGACGCTGAAGACCTTCGAGCAGCAGGGCCTCGTCAGCCTCGGCCGCGGCATCATCCGCATCACGGCGCCCGAAAGGTTGAGGCAGGTCGCGCGCGCCGTGTGACCAGGTCACCGACAGCCCGGGAAAAAAAGCGCCTCATGCGCCAACCGGTGCCTCTCCCCGCACCGGCGGATCAACGAGGAGGATTTCATGAGCACCAATGTTGGCGGCATCGACCGCATCCTGCGCATCGTCGTGGGCATCGCCCTCCTGCTTTTCGCCATCACCGGCAAGCCGGCGACCGGCTTCAACTGGGTCGGCTGGATCGGCGTCGTGCCGCTCCTGACCGCGGCCATCGGCTGGTGCCCGGCCTATACCCTGCTCGGCATGAACACCTGCCCACTGCAGAACCGCCAGAACTGACCGGTCAGGCGGTTGCCTCGAAGCCGCCGAGCACCGCCGTGAGGTTGGGGCCGAGCCGGTCGGAGAGATAGCCGCCCTCCTGCACGAAGAGCGTCGGCAGGCCCATCCGCGCGATGGCCTCGCCGGCGCGGCGGAAGCCGTCCGCCGTCACCTTGGCACCGCCGAAGGGATCGTCGGCCGAAGCATCGAGACCGAGGGCGACGACCAGCATGCCCGGAGTGAAGGCGGCGATGGTCTTCGCGGCAGATTCGATGGCGGCAACGTAGACGTCGTCGCCGGAGCCGACCGGGATCGGCAGGTTGAGGTTCGCCCCCTCGCCCGCCCCGGTGCCGCGCTCATGCGCATAGCCCCAGAAGAAGGGGTAGAAGCGCGAGGGATCGGCATGGACCGAGACGGTCAGCACGTCCGGCCGGTCGTAGAAGATGTCCTGCGTGCCGTTGCCGTGGTGAATGTCGATGTCGAGGATCGCCACCCGGTCGTGGACGGAACGCAGGTACTGCGCGGCGATGGCCGTGTTGTTCAGGAAGCAGTGGCCGCCGGCGGCGTCGCGATAGGCGTGATGGCCGGGCGGACGGCAGAGCGCATAGGCGGCGCGCTCGCCCTCGATGACGAGTTCGGCGGCCGTCACGGCCACGTCGGTCGCCGAGGAGGCGGCGAGCCAGGTGTCCGGCCCGATGCCGCAGGCCATGTCCTGCATGTACCAGCCGGCCCGGCCGGTGATGGACTGGGGCATGGTGCCGCCGCGGCGAACGGGGTGGACGTTGCCCAGCACCTCGTCGGAGGCATCCGCCAGCGCCTGCCACTCGGCGGAGGCCTCCTCCATGAAGCGCAGGAAGTCGACGGAGTGGACGCCAAGGCGCGGGCCCTGGCCGAAGACCTCGCTCGGCACCAGTTCGTGACGGCCGGCCTTCAGCCCCGCCATCAGCCGCTCGGCGCGTTCGGGGCGCTCCTCGCCTTGCGCGAACTTGCCGCGCAGGATGAAGCGCTTGGGGTCATGGCCTTTGTGGAGGTCGGTGAAGACGGCTTTCATGGCATCAGACTCGGCGGATCGCTGCGATGCGCGACACTGACCGCGGTCGCCGACCCGAGCAAGAGCGCGACGACATCGGTCGCATCCGCCGGCGGCCAACCCGCTCCCCGATACACCGCCCGCCGCGCATCTCGGCTGCGCTCGCGGCGGTTGATCGACGTGCCCGCGCCGCTAGGCTCGCGGCTCCCTCCCCGGATGCCGCCATGCCTCTCGATCCCGCCCTTGCCGACAAGATCATCGCCGCCGTCGACGCCGGCTTCGATCGCCAGATGGGATTCACGGCGGATCTCGTCCGCTTCGCCTCGACGCGCGGGCGCGAGCACGCCTGCCAGGACTTCGTCCATGCCGAGATGAAACGCCGCGGCTGGGCCACCGAGCGCTTCGCCATGGAGCCCGCGGCGCTCGCCCGCCACCCTGGCGGGTCTCCCGTGACCGCAGACCATTCCGATGCGCCCATCGTCGTCGGCATCCACCGTCCGCGCCAGGAGGCCGGCCGCACGCTGATCCTGCAGAGCCATGTCGACGTGGTGCCTGCAGGACCGCGCGAACTCTGGTCGCGCGACCCCTTCGAACCGCACATGGAGGGCGACTGGTTCTACGGCCGCGGCGGCGCCGACATGAAGGCCGGCCACGCCGCCATGTTCGCCGTCTTCGACGCCCTCGCCGCCATCGGGCTGCAGCCGGCGGCAACCGTCACGGTGCAGTCGGTGGTCGAGGAAGAATCCACCGGCAACGGCGCCCTGCAGTGCCACCTGCGCGGTTACAAGGCGGATGCCGTGCTCATCCCGGAGCCCGAGGACGAGAAGATCATCCGCGCCAACACGGGGGTCGTCTGGTTCCGCGTCGAGGTGGCGGGGCTGCCGGTCCATGTCAGCCAGGCCGGTACCGGGCAGAACGCCATCGAGGCGACCCAGGGCGTCATCCGGGCGCTGCGCGAGCTTGAAGCGCGCTGGAATGAAAAGAAGGCCGACTTCCGCCACTTCGAGGACGTCGAGCACCCGATCAACCTCAACATCGGCATGATCGAGGGGGGCGACTGGGCCTCCTCCGTGCCGGCCTGGTGCGCCATCGACTGCCGCATCGCCATCTATCCAGGCGAGCGGGCCGAGACGATGCAGCGGGCCATCGAGGAGGCGGTGATGGGCGCGGCGCGGGCCGACCGCTTCCTCGCCAACAACCCGCCGCGCGTCACCTTCACCGGCTTCACCGCGGAGGGCTATGCGCTGGAGCCGGGCTCTGACGCCGAGGCAGCTCTCGCCCGTGCACATGAGCGCGCGACGGGGGACAAGCTCCGTGATCTCGTCACGCCGGGCTATCTCGATACCCGCGTCTATGCGCTCTACGATCGCGTTCCCGCGCTCTGCTACGGCCCGATCTCCGAGAACATCCACGGCTTCGACGAGCGCTTCTCGCTCGCCAGCATGCGCCGCGTGACGCGCACCATGGCGCTGTTCGTCGCCGAATGGTGCGGCGTCGAGCCGATCCAGCCCTGATCCTTCACCTTCATAGCCTTCCGTCCGGAGTACAGCCCATGGCCCTCGATCCCGCCCTCGCCGATCGCATCTGCAAAGCCGTCGACGATGGCTTCGACGCCCAGCTCGACTATCTGAAGACGCTGGTGCGCTTCCCCTCGCAGCGCGGCGACGAGCATGCCGTGCAGGACTTCGTGTTCCAGGAGCTGCGCCGGCGCGGCTTCGCCATGGAACGCTTCGCCATGGACGAGGAGGCGATCAAGCGCCATCCCGGCGGGTCGCCCTTCTCCGACACTCACTCGACCGCGCCGATCGTCGTCGGCATCCACCGGCCGAAGGCAGAGACGGGTCGCAGCCTCATCATGCAGGGCCATATCGACATCGTTCCGGTCGGCCCCGAGGAGATGTGGACCTCGCCGCCCTATGAGCCGCGCATCGACGGCGACTGGTTCTACGGTCGCGGCGCCGGCGACATGAAGGCCGGCCACGGCGCCATGGTGGCGGTGTTCGACGCGCTGAAGCGCGTCGGCCTGCAGCCCGCCGCCACCGTCTATGTCCAGTCGGTGGTGGAAGAGGAATCGACCGGCAACGGCGCGCTCCAGTGCCACCTGCGCGGCTACAAGGCGGAAGCCGCCCTGATCCCCGAACCCTCGCAGGGCAAGATCACCCGAGGCAATGTCGGTGTCGTCTGGTTCCAGTTCACCGTGCAGGGCCATCCGGTTCACGTGCGCGAGGCCGGCTCCGGCCAGAACGCCATCGAGGCGGCCTATGGCGTCATGCGCAAGCTGCGCGAGCTCGAGGCCTTCTGGAACACCAAGACGCCCGACTATCCGCTGTTCAAGGACGAGGCCCACCCGATCAACCTGAACTTCGGCAAGATCAAGGGCGGCGACTGGGCCTCCTCGGTGCCTGCCTGGTGCACCGTCGACTGCCGCATCTCCATCTTCCCCGGCGAGAAACCCGAGACGATGATGCGCGCCATCGAGGACACCATCGCCAGGGCGGCACGCGAGGACCGCTTCCTCGCCAACAACCCGCCGAAGGTCGTCTGGAACGGTTTCACCACGGAAGGCTACATCCTGAAGCCCGGCTCCGAGGCCGAGGCGGTGCTCGGCCGCGCCCACCAGCGCGCCTGGGGCGAACCGCTGAAGGAGAGCGTGACGCCCGCCTATCTCGACGGCCGCGTCTATGCGCTCTTCGACGACATTCCGACGCTGAACTACGGTCCCTCGGCCGAGCGGGTGCACGGTTTCGACGAGCGCTTCTCCATCGAGAGCCTGCGCAAGGCGACGAAGTCGATGGCACTGTTCGTGGCGGAGTGGTGCGGAACCGAACCGGCCTGACACCTGCGGCTGCTCGCGCTTGACCAAGGCAAGCCGGGCAGCCGACAGTCGCGGAACCTGAATGACCGGAGTGCCTTCCATGACCACATCCGTGCGCGATGCGCTCGAAGCCTCGCTCGCCCGCATTGACGATCCGCACTCCGACGGACGGGTCACCTACACGAAGGTCTACACAGAACGCGCCAGGGCGGAAGCCGACGCCGCGGATGCGCGCGCCAAGACGGGGGTCCGGCTCTCGCCGCTCGACGGCTGGGTCATCTCGATCAAGGACCTGTTCGACGTCGCCGGCGAGGTGACGACGGCGGGTTCGACCATCCTCAGGTCACAGCCGGCAGCATCGGCCGATGCACCGACGGTCGCGCGCCTCCGCCAGGCGGGCTGCGTCATCGTCGGCAAGACCAACATGAGCGAGTTCGCCTTTTCCGGCATCGGCATCAACCCGCACTACGGCACGCCCGGCAATGCCGCCGACAAGAGACGGGTTCCCGGCGGCTCGTCGTCGGGCGCCGGCGTCTCGGTGGCGGAGGGTACGGCCCGCATGGGCCTTGGCACCGATACCGGCGGCTCCATCCGCATCCCGGCGGGCCTCAACGGCTGCGTCGGCTTCAAGCCGACCGTCGGACGCATTCCGACCACCGGGGCCTTTCCGCTGTCCTATGCGCTCGATTCCATCGGGCCGCTGGCGAAGACGGTCGCCGACTGTGCCGCGACCGACGCCGTGCTCGCCGGCGAGGCGCCCTGGACGCTGACCCCCGCGCCACTGGCGGGTCTGCGCCTCGCCATTCCCCGGGGCCGCCTGTTCGGCCAGATGGAACCTGAGGTCGAGCAGGCCTTCGACGCCGCCGTGGCGCGCCTGACCAAGGCCGGTGCCCGGGTCACTGAGATCTCTCTGGAAGACCTTCTCCAGGACCTGGCCGATGCCATGGCCAAGGCACCTTTCGTGGCGATGGAGGCTGCCGCCGTCCACGCCGAATGGCTGGAGGAGCGCGCCCGCGATTTCGACCCCCGCGTGCTCGCGCGCGTGCGCCTCGGCGCCAAGGCTGCCGCGCCGGACTATATCCGCCTGGTCAACAAGCGCGCCGAGCTCGTGGCGCGCATGCGCGACCGCCTCGCCGACGTCGATGCGCTGATCCTGCCCACCACGCCGATCCGGGCGCCCAAGATTTCAGACCTCATCGCGTCGGACGACCAGTTCTGGACGGCGAACGGTCTGATGCTGCGCAACACGACGATGGGCAACATCTTCGCCTTCACCGGCATCTCTCTCCCCTGCCCGGTCACCAAGGGCCTGCCGGTCGGCTTCATGATGACGGCGCTCGGCGGACAGGACCGCCGCCTGCTGCGCATGGCCGCCGCGGTGGAAGCCGCCTTCGCCTGATCAACCCACCGGCCACACGAAAAAGGCCCGCCGGTTCCGGCGGGCCTTCTCGTTTCCGGAGCGATACGGCTCAGGCCGCCTTGACCTCGTCGAGGAAGGCGCCGACGGCCTGCCGCAGGTTCTGGATGTCGGTCTCGAGGCCCCTGGACACATCGTTCAGCGAACCGACGGCGGAGGACACACCGCGCAGGCGCTCCGACACCACGCCGATGGACTGGCCGGCCGTCTGGGCGACGCTGGCCGTGCCCTCGACGCTGACGCCGATCTCCTGCGTCGCCTGCGCCTGCTGGTCGATGGCGGTGGAGATCGCCTCGCTCGCCCGGCGCATCCGCACGACCGTATCGGTGATGCCGCCCATGGAGGAGACGCTGCGTCCGGTCGCCTGCTGGATGGAGGCGACCTGCGCGGCGATGTCCTCGGTGGCGCGGGCGGTCTGCGAGGCGAGTTGCTTGACCTCGGAGGCGACCACGGCGAAGCCACGGCCCGCCTCGCCGGCTCGCGCCGCCTCGATGGTGGCATTGAGCGCCAGCAGGTTGGTCTGTTCGGCGATGGCGCGAATGAGTTCCACCACCTCGCCGATCTTCTCGCCCATGGCGGCAAGGCCCGAGACGTCGGCTGCCGCCGACTCGACCGCCTGCGTCGCCTCGGAGGAGACCTTCATCGCCTCCTCGGTCTGGCGGCGGATCTCGACGATGGCGGCGTTGAGTTCCTCCGTCGCGCCGGCGATGCCGGTGACGCGGTGGAGCGTCTCCTCCGTTGCCTGCACGGTCTCGCGGGCGCCTGCCTCGGCGGCATCGCCCGAACTGGACACCGTGCCGGTCGCGCCGGTGACGGCGACGGCACGCGAAGCGACGCGGTCGAGCACCGAGCCGATCGCGGCGTCGAACTGGCCGATGGCCTGCTCCATCGCGGCGCGGCGCTGCTGCTGCGACGCCATCCGCTGGTCTTCGGCGGCACGCATCTGGGCGCGCTCGGCAAGGCTCGCGCCGAGACTGTCGACGGCACGGGCGATCAGACCGATCTCGTCCTGGCGGCCGGCATGGCGCGACATGTCGACGGCGCGGTCCTCGGCGAGACCATTGATGGCATCCGCCGCCTCGCGAACGGGCTTCAGGAAGCGTGTGAGGAGCAGGAAGACACCGGCTGCGGCGGCGGCCGCCAGCAGCGCCAGCGCGATGATGACGCCCTGGCGCATCGTCGCGGCGGAGGCATCGGCAGCCGATTTGCTGATGCCGGCGCCGATGGCGCCGATGACCTTGTTGTCGGCGGTCATGATCGGCACGTAACGGGCGATGCGGGCGATGTTGGCGACGACGATGTGATCGGTCATCACCTGGCCGCTGTTGATCGCCTTGGCGATGGCCGAAGCGGCGGGAATGCGCGTGCCGACGACGCGATTGCCCTGGGCGTCCTTGACCGAGCTGGAATGGCGAATGAGATCGCCCGTCGCCGGATCGGTGCGGAACATCGAGGCGGCGTCGCTGGCATGATCGACGATACGGTGGTCGCCCTCGGCCGGCAGGGCATTGCCGCGAATGCGCAGGACGACGCCGGCCGGCGAGCGCTCGAGCTTGCCGCCTTCGAGGCCGAGTTCGACCGCCTTGCCGATGGCGACCGTGCGCTCGGTGATCTGGGATTCGACGATCTCCGCCATGCGGGCATCGATCTGCGACACGGCATAGAAGCCGGCGCCGACGGCGACCGCGGTGATCATCAGCGCCGAGAAGGCGGCGACCTTGGCTGCAAGCGAGAGACGAGACAGAAAGCGCATGAAAGCCCCGATGGTTAACCTTGTGAAAACCATCGGACAGAGCCCTTAACAAACGGTATCAAAAAACCGTCTGCGCCGAGAAAACTACAACAATCTCTAGGGCTTACGTTGCGTCATGCATGCCGTTTGCACAATCTTTGGTCACAGTGGGGCCGTCATCCGCACGAGCCACGTGCGGTCCGTCCCCTTCAGCCGCGGCGCCAGAAGCTGACGCGTGCGGGCGTGATAGGCGTCGAGCCATGCCCTCTCCTCTGTGGTCAGCATGGCCTTGACGATCGCCCGGCGATCAAAGGGGCAGAAGGTGATGGTCTCGAACTCGAGGAACCCCGGCTTCGCGCTCTCCGTCACAACGACGAGGTTCTCCAGGCGGATGCCGTGGGAGCCGGTCTCGTAGAAGCCGGGCTCGTTGGAGAGGATCATGCCGGGCTCGAGGGGCACCTGCGACAGCGGCGAGAGGCGCGCCGGACCCTCGTGGACGCCGAGATAGACGCCGACGCCATGCCCGGTGCCATGGTCGAAGTCGAGGCCGGCCTGCCAGAGCGCGCGGCGGGCGAAGCCGTCGATGGCGATGCCGCCGGTGCCCTTCGGAAAGCGGGCGGTCGCCACCGCGATATGGCCCTTGAGCACAAGCGTATAGTGCTCCTTCAGCCGCTTCGGCAGCGACCCGATCGCAATGGCGCGGGTAATGTCGGTGGTTCCGTCGAGATACTGTGCGCCTGAATCGATGAGGAGGAAGGAACCCTTCTCGACCTTGCGTTCGGTTTCGGGCGAGGAGCGGTAGTGGACGATCGCGCCGTTGGAGCCGGCGCCGGCGATGGTGGTGAAGCACGCGCCCTTGTGCAGGGGATCGACGCCACGGATGTCCTCGAGCTTGGCCATCACAGCGAGTTCGCCCTTGCCGACGGCCTCGCGGTCGATCCAGTGGAGAAACCGCGCCATGGCGGCGCCGTCACGGATATGGGCCTTGCGCGTGCCGGCGAGTTCCACCTTGTTCTTGCGTGCCTTGGGGAGCACCGCGGGGTCGGCGCCGTGAACAAGGGTGGCGCCGGCCGCGGCCAGGGTTTCGGCGATCCAGGCGGTCGCGGTCTCCGGCTCGATCGTCACCGTCTGGCCGGCAAGTTCCCTCAACCCGTCGGCGAAGGCCTCGATGGGGCGGACGGTGACGCCGTTGCCGAGATGGGCGGCAAGGCCTGCGGTGAACTTCGCCTTGTCGACGAACCAGGTCGCGTGGCCATCGGCCGCAAGGATCAGGAAGCCCTGGACGAGGGGCGTTGCCGGCGTGTCGCCGCCACGGACGTTGAGAAGCCAGGCGATGGAGTCGAGCTGGTTGAGCACCGCCGCCTTCGCGCCGCGCGCAGCGATCTCCTGGCCGACCCGGACGCGCTTCTCGGCACTCGCCTCGCCGGCATACTTCAGAGGCTGGGCATGGACGGCCGAGAAGGGATCGCCCGGCTGGTCGGCCCAGATCGCATCGACGGGATTTCGTTCCACCGCGACGAGCTCAGCCCCGGCCCTGGCCATCGCCTCGCGCCAGCGCTCGGCCTCCCGCATCGGCGTGATGCGTGGATCGAAGCCGACACGGTCGCCCTTCTTCACCTTGCCCGCCAGCCACTCGATGGCCGGCGGCTTCTTGAAATGGCGGCACTCGATGACCGAGGCATCCGTCTCGGCCGGCGCCTGCAGCGTGTAGCGGCCATCGACGAAGAGCGCGGCCTCCTTCTGCAGCACGACAGCGAAGCCCGCCGAGCCTGAGAAGCCGGTGAGCCACTTCAGCCGCTCGGCACGGGTGACGAGGTACTCGCCCTGGTGCTCGTCGGCGCGCGGAACGAGGAAGGCCGCGAGCTTCTCCTTCTTCAGCACCTTCTGCAGCGCGGGAATGCGAGCGGCGTCACGGGCGAAGGATGGCTCCGCCGCCTTGGCGAGTTCCACCGCGATCGCCGCCCTTTCCGCCTCCGTGGCGGAAGGACAGGCTGCTGCCATCCAGTCCTCGGGGTTCTTCGCAGGAGGCGTGGCGCGGACGCGGGCGAGGATCGGCTTCAGGGCCTTGAGGTCGACGGGCATGGGGCTCTCAGGGGCTTCAGGCGAGGGCGAGCCGGGCCGCCTCCCCTCCGGCGATGCGTCCCAGCACCACGGCGGTCAGAAGCCCGTTGCCTGAAAGATAGCCGGAGGCGTCGGGTCCGGACACCCCCACTGCGGCGCCCCCTGCCGCGAAGAGATTGGGAAGCGGAGCGCCGTCGGGCCTGAGCACCCGCGCCGCGGCGTCGACCGCAAGTCCGCCCTGGGTGTGGAACAGGGCCCCGGTCACCTTCACCGCCCGGAAGGGCGGTTCGAGTTGAGGCACGCCGGCCCAATCGCGGCCGAAGGCATCGCGGGCTCCGCGGCGCTTCAGGCGGGCGACGGATTCGAGAGTCGTCTGAATCACTTGAGGTGAGATGTTGAGGCGTTCCGCCAGTTCATCCGATGATTCCGCTTGAAGCACGGCGCCCGACTCTTCCGCCCGGCGGAAGTCCTCGAACTGCCGGGCGATCCCGGCGATGCGGGCGTCGAAGATGTCGTAGGCGATGCCGCCCGGTTGGCCGAGCACGGCGAGCGCCGCCTCCGAGTAGCCGGAGGCCTCGTTCCAGAAGCGCATGCCGGCGGCGTTCACCTGGAAGCCGCCCTCCATCACAACGGCCCAGGAGATGAGGATGCCGTGGGGATGGGCGACGGAGCCGTGGCCCTGGTGGCCTGTCATGTGGCGAAGCCCGGCGCCGAGCGCGCTTCCCCAGAGCACCGCATCGCCCTGGTTGCCCGGATGGCCGAAATAGAGCGCGTCCTTCAAGGCCGGGATATGCTCGGCGACAAGCGTCCTGTTGCCGCCATAGCCGTTGCAGGCGAGCACCAGCGCGTCGCAGCCGATCCGCTCGCGAGAGCCATCGGGGCGGCTGACGACGAGACCGCGGACACGGCCCTCCGGCGTCGCCACGAGGCCGGTGACATGGGCGCCGGTGACGATGTCGATGCCGGCGGTCTCGACCGCGTTCCGCAGCCGGTCAATGAGTTCGGCGCCCGAGCGCGAGGCAAGGCCGTGCATGCGCCGCGCCGAATGGCCGGGATAGGAGAAGTCGGCGATGACGGTGAAGGCGAGGCCGTGCCGCTCGCTCAGCCAGTCGATGGCCGGGCCTGCCCCCTCGGCCACTGCCTTCAGCACCACGGGATCGGCCTCGCCGTGGGCCTTGGCCTGGATGTCGGCGGCAAAGGCCTCGATGCTGTCGGTGATGCCGGCGGCGCGCTGGGCCATCGTTCCCGGGGCCGGGATCAGGCCGGCGGAGAGCGCCGTGGACCCTTGCGGCAGGGCGTCCCGCTCGAAGACGACAGGCTCCGCGCCCGCCTCCTTCGCCGCCAGGGCCGCGCAGAGACCGGCGGCCCCTCCGCCGACGATGGCAACGGGCACGGTGAGGTCGAAGGGCAGGTCGTCGATCAGGATCCGGGACATGGGGCCCTCACCCGTCGATCTCCGCGATCAGTTCAGCGATCGTCGCGATCCGCGCCACCGGCTTCAGGCCCGCGATCGCCTCGTCATGGACCTTCGGCGAGAAGGCGGCGCAGCCGTCCTCGATCACCGTCACGTGGAAGTCGCGCACATGGGCGTCGCGCACCGTGGAGGCGACACCGCCATTGGTGACGATGCCGCAGGCGAGCAACGTCTCGATCCCGGCCTTTCTCAGCACCCATTCGAGCCGCGACATGTAGAAGGCCGAATAAGCCACCTTCTCCACCCGGATGTCGACCGGTTGCAGCGCATCCACCGTGTCGTGGCCCCAGGAGCCCGGCACGAAGTCCCCCTTCTTCAGGAACGGCCTGAGTTTCCTGAGGTGATCCGAGATGAAGGGCTCGCCGCCCTTGCCAGGAACCAGCGTGAAGTGGGTGGAGACGATCCAACCCCCCTTCGTCCGGATGAGGTCGGCCAGCGGCTTCAGCCGGGCCGGTAGCGCCGCAATCTCGGGCGCCGACTGGCCGGCGCGGCCATAGGCGCCGTCCGGATGAAGGAAGTCATTCTGCAGGTCGCAGACGAGCAGCGCGGTGCGGGAGATGTCCATCACTGGCGCTCCATGACGAGGTTGCCGAAACGGTCGACCCGGGCGCGCTGGCCCGGTGGAACGAGAATGGTGGCGTCCGGCTGCTCCAGCACGGCCGGTCCTTCCACCACCGCGTCGACAGGCAAGTCGAGCCGGGCAAAGACCGCGGCCTCCTGCCAGCCGCCGAACCAGACCGGACGTGCGCCGGTGCGGGCCCTGGCCATCGAGGCCGAGGCGTCGGGAGCCAGTGCCGCGAGATCGATGGCGGGACGCCTTCCGATGGCGGCGGTGCGCAGGTTGACGATGCGGATACCGAGGCCCGGCAGGAGTCGCGAGAAGGCGCGCGAATAGGCCGCCTCGAAGGCCTGCCGGACGATGTGCCCTGTGACGCCGGTGCGGCCCGCCTCCAGCGTCACCGGCAGTGGCACCGCGACCGTGTGGGTCTGGCCGAGGTAGTGCATGTCGAGTTCATAGACGACGTCGAGTGCGGTCCGCTCGTGAGGCCGGACGCTGGCGACAACGGCCTGGGCTGCGCGGCCGGCAGCCGTCATGCGCTGATCGAGCATGGTCGACATCGAGCCCGTCCAGCATGCACGTTCAGCGTCTCCACGCTGTCATGCCGGATATCGGCAATCAGGCAGCCAAGTGCGCCGAGGTGATCGCCTGGAAAGCGCGGCACCAGGGCCGCCTTCAGGCCGACTGTCGAGCGATCAGCGCACCGGCATGCAGCGCACCGCCGCCGCCAAAAGGCATCGAGCGCAAAGCGTCGCAGGATCATGTCCGCGCTCGATCGAGACCAGACGGATGCGCGCCGGCCATGCGGGCATTTGCGACGCGCACGACAGCGCCTCGGCAGCCGCCTCCGTCGACAGGCCGAGCGGCTCGCCCACATGAACATGGCGATCGCCGCCGGCTGCCGCCTCGACGGTCGAGCCGCTGCAAGGTTGCCGCCAATTGGGCGTTCGGCGTCGATGCGGCCGAGCACGATGTTGGCGTCCGTCAACGTCGGGCGCTCGTTGCCCTGGCCATAGGCCGCCGGGACCGGGCCTGCGAGCCCGCGCTCTCCGGGCCGACCTCGAGCAAGCCACCGGCGGTCGACCCGGGCGATGGAGCCGCCGCCGGCGCCGATGGTCGGTGATCTCGATCATAGGCGTAGCGGATGACCATGCCGAAATCGATCGTCGTCTGCGCGGCGAGCGCCGCTTGCCCATCCAGCGATCAGCGAGACGTCGAAGGAGGTGCCGCCGAGATCGCCCGGTGATGACATCGCGGATAGCCTGCAGCCCGCGCGACATGGCCGCAGCTGCAATCACGCCAGCCGCGGGACCGGACAGGGCGGTGCGCACCGGCAAGCCGGCGCGCCGTCGCGCGTCGACATGACGCCGCCATTGGACTGCACGATATGGAAGGCGCCGCACTGAAGGCTGCGCCTTCAAGCGCCTGTTCTCAAGTCGCTCCAGGTAGGCCCCGACTACAGGTTGCAGACTAGGCGTTCAGTGCCGTTGTCGAGGCGCGCTCGAACTCGCGGATCTCGGGCAGGATTTCCGAGGAGACCGACACATGCTCGTTCGGCCAGACGGCACGGGCCGCAGCCTGCCGCCGCGCGCTCGTTGGCAGGCATTGGCATAGGCATTGACGAACATGACGGCGAGACTGCCGTCGCGCCCCCTCCGCCAGCAGCCTGCGCGGCCTGCAGCCACAACGGCCGCCGCATCCAGCGCGCTGCCGGATCGTGCCGTCGGCCAGCGTCCGCTCGGCGACCTCGACGCGCAGGTCACGATCAGCGATGGGCGACGAAGTCGCCCCACAGGCCCCAGGTGTTGCCGACGGTCGCGGCGGCGCATCTCCAGCACATCGCGGAAGCCCGCCGTGGTGATGACGCCGATGCGCGCGCCCTTGCGCTCCAGCAGCGCGTTGGTGCCGACCGTCGTGCCATGGACGATGGACCCGCAAGCGCCCGACAGCGGCGCCGAAGTTCTTCAGGCCCATCGAGGAAGCCGACGGCCTCGTCGCCGCGACTGGACGGCACCTTGGCCGATGCGGAAGCGTCCCGGACGCCTCGTCCAGGACCAGAACAGGTCGGTGAAGGTGCCGCCGACATCGACGCCGACAATGGACTGTCTCGTCATGACTGGCTGACCTGCTCGATCATGTGCCCATAGTCGCGCAATGCGGCTCGGGCGACAGGTATCCCATGGCTACATCGCGACGCACTGCCGGATCGCGCGCTGGCCGGATCGCCGCAACCGCCGCCGCCGGGCGTCTCGAGGCTGCACGCGGCTGCCCTGAGCTTGATGCTTCACGCCGGTGACCTTGGAGGCCATGGGCGGCGCGTGCCGGTCGATGCGCCGTCCTGCCAAGCATGAAGCGGTTCATGGCAGCAGGCCTCGCCGCCTGCCATTGACACCAAACGGGCGCAAAACGTCCCCGCTCACCGAGCAAGAACACCTCGGCGCTCCGCGCGTCGAGCAGCGGCTCAACCTCGTAGATCGCGCCCAAGACCGCCGCGATGTGTGCCAGCCCTCGCCGCCGGAATCGGGCCTGAGCGCCCATTGCGTGAACATGACGGGATAGGCCGCCTCGAGGATCTCCACCGGCGGCATGGTGGCGGTTGAGATCGGGTTGTTGCCGTGGCTGAGGCCGTCTGCTCTCCGGATTGCCGCCAAGCCCGCCGCCAAAGAACGTAGAACATGACCCAGCGCGACTGCCGTCGGCGACGATGGCCAGCGATGCGACAGCGCATTGATCGTGCCGAAGGGTGCGGCCGTTGGCACGCTCCGGCGCGCGCTTTGGCGAGAGCAGCCGAAGATCGTACGCCGATCACCCGCAGGATGGTCTCGGTGTAGCCACCCACCGGGCTGCGGCGGCCTTCGACACCGAGCAAGCGTTGTCTCCGGCACAACGAAGTGTGATGGGCGCTGAGTGCAGCCCGGCATTGGCCGGCACATGCGGTGAAGACAGATGCTTCAGGGCGACGTAGCAGGCAAGCGATCGTGGTTGAGCGTCGAGATGTTGAGCGGGCCGGCGCAGGGCGGCGCGGTGCGGGAGAAATCGAGCGTCATCGTCATCGCCCGCAATCGTCAGATCGAGGGCGACGGTGAGCCGCTCGTCGACGATGCCGTCATTGTCGAGATAGTCCTCGAAGGCATAGGTGCCGTCGGGCAGCGCCGCGACCGCCTCGCGCATCAGCGCCTCGGCCCGTACCGAGAAGGCCATCGAAGGCGGCGTTCGACGGTCGTCTTCGCCCGTACTCGTCGAGCAAGCGCGTTGAGCCGGCGTCTCGCCAAGATCAAGCGCATTGAGCTGGCCGTTGAGATCGCCCCAGTTGGAGTTCGGCAGTCGCGAGTTGGCGGCGAGGATGTCGAGGATGTCCTGCCGCGTCTCGCCCCTCGCAACGAGCTTCACCACGCGGGATCGAGCACGCCCTCCTGGAAGCTCTCGGTCGCCACCGGGTTGTAATTGCCCGGCACATTGCCGCCGACATCAAGCCAATGGCCAACGGAAGCGAGCCAGCAGAACAGTTCGCCCATCACGAAAGATCGGACTGAACCAGGCGCACAGTCGTTGAGATGGGTTCCGCCCTCATACGGGATCATTGAAAATCCAGGTGTCGCCGGGATTGTTTGCTGCGCCCGCGTTCACGCGCTGTCGATGACCGCCTTCAACCGCAAACGCCATGGCGCCAACGAAAATCGGCAGACCGGTTGTGCCCTGCACCAGCGTCGCGCCGGTTGTCGCGGATGGTAAAGGCCGTGGCAGGCATCATGCGCCTCGGCGATGATCGGGATTGAACGCCGAGCGATAGAGCGTTGCGTCCATCTCATTGGCGATCTGTTCGAGCCGCCCTTTCAGGACGGCGAGCGTTACCGGATCGAGGCATCACGCCCCGTCGCCGGTCCCGTCGTAACGCTTGCCGATCATCCAAGCATGTCGGCTAGTGCCGAGCGATGTCGGCAAGTTGGTCGAAGTCATACATGTCCTCGCGGCATCGGAGTCGGTCGTCCCGCTCTGCACGCAGCGTGCCGTAGAAGCGCACCGGCTGTCACGCGCCATGCGCGCTGCACAATGCCGCCAGGAGAAAATCGACGAGGCTGAAAGCCAAGGGCTTCAAGTTCCGGCGACAGCTTTTGACCGGTGTCCGGCCACCTTCGACCATGTTGGCCAAGCAGCGGGCGAACACCTGACAACGCCGTTGCGCGATGGCAGGCGAGTTGGTCGCAGCGAACGCTGGCGCTTCGACAAACAACGACGTCGGCGCCGGCAGCTCGGCATAGCGCGTCGGCGCGCTCGAAGAGCGCGGCTCGAAGCCCTTCGACGGCACCAGCATCGGTCCGCGCCGATGACCAGCAGGCACTGCTGGACCCGCGCATCCACCGCCGCCTTGATCTTGCCGACCATTTCGGCCTGAGGGCATCACACGCTTTTCCGAGCAGGTGCCCGCAGCGCTTCGGGAAAGCTCTGGTCCTCGAGCTGCATGCGCATTCGGCGCCAGCGCGCTCGAAGCAGTCGAACGGTTCGCTGGGTGTTGAGCGCATTGCCGATATCCGGTGTCTGCCATCAACAACGAGCGGCGTTGACGACCTGGTCGCGCACGAGCATGATCGTGTCAGTCAACCTCGGACATCGTGACAAGGCCAATGTCAGGCCGACCGAGCCGTGTGTAGGCAATAGCCGGCGCCTGACGAGGTAGAGCGCCTCGAGCCCGGCGCGGCCTGCGATCTGGGTGGCAATGGACGCCGCGTCAAGAGCGTCGTAAACGCCTGGCGCAAGCCAGCGGCGCGCTGTCCCAGCCAGAGTGCCATCGGTGGTCTCCTGAAAGTTGCACTGTCGATACCCCGAGATAGCGCCGTTTATCGTCACGTCGCCGGATCGGCGCGGCGTAGATCCGTCGCCGGCTGCGAGTCACGCGCATCACCCTGAGGGCAGGCACCGTTCTCAATCACGATAGGCGCGTGACGCCAGCGCCATGGATTGAACGACATTCTGCTCGACCAGCATGCACGGAAAGTCCTTCGGCCTGCGATCCGCTCCGACCAGGGCGAACATCTCCTCGACAAGGAGCGGCGAAAGGCCAAGCGAAGGCTCATCAAGGATCAGCAGCTTTGGCTCAGCCATCAGACCACGCCCGATCGCGAGCATCTGCTGTTCGCCACCCGACAGCGTGCCGGCGAACTGGGTCGCTGCGCTCCTAGAAGCTTGGGGAAAGATCTCGAACGCCCGGGAAAGGTTCGCTGCGCGGTTGGCGCGCTTGCCACGGCGGTAGGAGCCAAGGATCGAAATTATCCTCGCACGGCTCATGTTCGGGGAAGATCTTTCGCCCCTCCGGAACATGCATCAAGGCCGCTTTCCACGATTTCAGCCGAGGCGTCACGCCTATCAATGTCGCTCGGCCGATCGAACGCTGATGCGTTCCCGCATCCGGCCCGCACAAAGCCCGGACAGGGTCTTGTTCAATGTGGTCTTGCCAACACCATTGGCGCCCAGAACCGCAACGATCTCGCCACGCCGCGACCGTCGAGCGAAATGCCGCGCAGGACCGGGACGCCGGCCCATATCCAGGCCGTCGACGGCCCGCTGACGCTCAAGCCATGGGCTGGCCTCACCACGCATGCGTGCCGCCGGCACCCTTGCCAAGATAGGCCTCGATGACTGCGGGATCGCGCGCCACCTCTGCCGGGGTGCCCCGCGCAATCATCGCGCCGCGTGCGATGCACGTTGACCTCGTCGCACAGGCTCATCACGGCCTGCATGACATGCTCGACCATCAAAATCGTCACCCCGCTGGCGCGAATACCCTGAACAACCGGGATCATATCCCGGATCTCGGAGGGGTTGAGCCCGGCCAGAACCTCGTCCAGCAGCAGGAGCTGTGGCTCGGTTGCCAGTGCACGCGCGAGCTCCAGCCGCTTTCGCCCGGCGACCGTGAGCGCTGAGGCCGGCCGGTCAAGAAGGTCTTTCAGCCCGACGCGGGTTCCAACCTCTTCGGCAACACGAAAGGCGTCCTCGCGTCCCTTGTGGCGCAGGTACGCCCCAACTGCGATATTGCCCCTGACATCAAGACCAGCAAAGGGCTGGACGATCTGGAACGTTCGGGCAATGCCAAGCTCCGCCAGAACATGGGGCTCAAGGCCGGTGATATCGCGGTCCAGGAAATGGACGCTGCCAGCGGTCGGTGCCTCGAAGCCAGCAATGACCGTGAACAGCGTGGTCTTGCCGGCGCCGTTCGGGCCGATCAGGCCGGTGATCGCGCCCTTCACGAACCGAAAGAGAAGC
Source organism: Phreatobacter sp. (assembly GCA_965284145.1). Classification (GTDB taxonomy): domain Bacteria; phylum Pseudomonadota; class Alphaproteobacteria; order Rhizobiales; family Phreatobacteraceae; genus Phreatobacter. The sequence goes on along the minus strand of CBDIRH010000002.1, from coordinate 275,276 downwards.
TTTGTCGACCGCAACAAGGCCGCCGAACCGCTTGGTAACCGCGTCCACACGGAGCAGCGCGCTCATGGCCGTTTGCCCGTGAACTTGGCGATGAGCCCGAGCATTCCACGGGGCGAAAACGCAACCGTAAGGATCAGGAGCGCGCCGAACACGACAAGATCAGCGCCGGGGATCGACCCACCCGTCCAGGCCGACAGGACCTGCTTGGTCACCTCGCCAAGACCAAGCAGAACGATGGCCCCAAGGAGCGGCCCAAACACAGTGCCGATGCCCCCGATGATGGGCGCCAGCAGCGCCTCGACCGAGATCCAGGCGCCATAGGCAATGCTGGCATCGAGATAGAGAAACTTCTGGACGTAGAGACATCCCGCAGCAGCCGTCATTGCACCGGACAGCGAAATGGCCCTGAGCTTGACGGCAAGCGCATCAACCCCAAGCGCACGCGCCGCCTCTTCGTTTTCGCGCACAGCCACGAGTTGGGCGCCAAACCGCGAGCGTTCGATCATCCGCGTCAGCACAAGGCAGGCCACGACAAAGCCAAGCGCCAGCCAATAAAACACCGCGCGATCCGCAAACTGGAAGTTGAGAGGGTTGACATCTAAGCCGCACAAGGAGACCAGCAGCCCCACCCGTCATGGGGGTGACATTCGCGACGATGCGAAACACCTCGGCAAAGGCGAGCGTGACCAGCGCAAAGTAGGAGCCGCGCAGCTTGGCGCGAAACGACAGGAACCCGATGACCCAACCGACCGCGCCACCCGCCGCAATGCCGAGCGGGAGCGCAATCCATGGGTTGATGCCAAAGCGGACCTGCAGGACCGCCATGCGCATAGGCGCCGGTGCCGAAGAAGGCGGCATGGCCAAACGAGAACTGCCCCCCATAGCCGCCGAGGATGTTCCAACCCTGGGCCGCAAGCGTCACGATCAGCGCGAACACCATAAAATTGATGAAGCTGGTTCGAAGCGCTTAACAGCGGCAGCGACGCAAAGAGGACTGCGACCAGCGCAATCATCGCATAGGGCTTCAGACGCTTCATGCCTTCGCCCCGAAGAGACCGGTTGGCCGGACAAGCAGCACGAGAATGAAGATCAGGAAGATGCCGATCTGACCGAGGCTCTCTCCCATGAACAGCCCCGAGAGACTTTCAACAACGCCGATGAACGAGCCCACCAATCAGTGCGCCGGCCACCGAGCCCATGCCTCCCAAAACGACAATCGTGAAGGCGACGAGCACAAAGGCATTGCCGATCCGGGGGTTTACGCAGGAACGTCGGCATCAGGAGACAGGCCGCAATCGCAAGGCAGGCCGCACCAATGCCGAAAGTCACCGCATAGATATGATTCACATCAATCCCAACGAGCGCAGCGCCGAGTCTTCTCGCGCGCCACAGCCCGGATCGCGCTGGCCGGTGTCGGTGACGTGCAAGGAACGCCCAGAGGCCAGCGCCGAGGTCGACAATGCACAACGCCGAACGGCGATCACGCGCGGCAGTGGACAGGAACAGCGTTGCCAATCTCGATCACCGAAAAGCCGTAAGGCACATCGATCAGAGCGCGCGTGTCCGATCGGAAGACCAGGCAAGCAATCCATTCTCGATGATGATCGACAGGCCAAGCGTCACGAGCAGGATGTTGCTGTCATCCCCGTGGCTTGCAGGCCCTATGACGAAGCGCTGGACGATATAGCCAAGGCCGAAGAACAGCGGCACGAGAATGAAGGATGGCGAGATAGGGATCGATCCGGAATACCGAGATGCACCACCAGGACGGCGAACATCGCCAGCGTCAGCATGGCGCCATGGGCGAAGTTGATGATGTGCAGCACGCCGTAGACGAGCGTCAGCCCCAGAGCCACCAGCGCATAGACGGCGCCAGTCAGGAGGCCGTTGAGCACGGCCTCCAGCACGATCTGCGGTGGGTAGGATCGGAACACGGGAGAGCGACCTCGCCGGCATGAAGACCCCGCGGCGGGCGAACCGGCCGCGGGGATGGGGACATTGCGGGGAGGATCAGCCGGTGACGGGGAACACCGGCTTGGCGTCGGCGAAGGCGTCGGGGAAGATCACCTTGATGTCGCCGTTCTGGACCTGGGTGTTCACCGGGGCGGCGCCGGTGTTCTGACCGTTCTCAAACTTGCGTCGGGCCATAGGGCATGATGTGATCGGTAAACGTCGAGTTCTGCCAAGCGCCGTCAATGATCCGGCCACGGTCAGCGCGAGCCGGCGCGCTCAATGGCATCGACAAGCAGCATGCACGGCGGAATAGTTGAGCGGGGTATTGTACATCCAGAACCGGCCACCCTGTTCAGCCAGGCGACGGACTTCAGCGGTCTTGGGCTTGCGCGGATCGGGCCAGTGATTGCAATCCATCACGAGGTTGGCGGCATCCGGGAACTCGCTTCACGAAGCGGAAGTTCGAGGCCGCGCCGTTGAGCACCGCATAGATGCCCTTCGGCCGGATACGCTGCTGCTGCATGGTGCGGGCGAGTAGCACAAACTCGGAATAGTAGCTGGAGGGAATCACCAGATCCGGGTTGAGCGCGCGAATGCGCAGCGCCACATTCGACATGTCGCGAGCAGGCGTTGGGTGTGGGATCGTCTCGAGGATCTCAAATCCGCGCTGGGGCGAGTTGCGCTCGTGCATCAGCGCGAGCGAGACCCGCGCCAAAGAAGCCATCTTCGTGGACGAGCACAACCGTCGTTCGCCGGCGTGCCGGCGGCGTCGTTCAGCCTTGACGAGGTTCTCGATGCGCCTGGCGCGCGTGACAACGCCGAAGCCTGGGCCAAAGCGGAACGTGTTCTTCAGGCCGCGACGCGACGATCTGATCGTTGACGCCGACGTCGACAATGCAAAGGCAGATGCGTAGCGAGACGCGGCCTGTGAGGCTGCAGGCACGATGGGCGAGGCAAACCCGCCGACCACTGCCGCCACGCCTTCGGCTGTGCATACGCTCGACTTCCTGCGTGCCACCTTCCGGGCTCGAGCGCGCGTCGCCGAAGACCATCTCGATCTTCGCGCCGCCGAGCGACTTGATGCCGCCGGCCGCGTTGATGTCGTCGATGGCGAGCTGAGCGCCGATACGGCCGTATTCGCCGTCCTGTGCCAGGGCGCCGGTCACCGGCTGGAGGATGCCCAGCTTCACCGGAGCAGCCTGAGCCCGGACCAGGCCGGGAGCGGAAATGACAAGGGCCCCGGCGGCGCCGGTGGTGAGAAGATTGCGTCGCGTCGTGCCGTTGCTGGCGGTCATGGTTGATGATCTCCGTCCGTTACACTCTGAAGGGCGGCCGGCTTGGTACCGGCTCGTCTGTCGTCTCTGGTCAGTCGTGGGCTTCGGTCCCGTTGAGGCCGACACCCATGCGCAGGCGCTCCACCGGTGACCACAGGCGGTCGCCGCCGGAGTCGATCCGGATGAGGTCCATCTGGAAGGAATAGCGATCGGGCCGGTAGAAGGCCGCCAGGTGCTCGATGCCGCGTCGCTTCACGTCCGACACGACGCGCGTCAGTGACAGGACCGGCGCGCCGATATCGATGCCGAGCGCCTCGGCGATGTCCGGCCCCGCCAGCGCCGCGGTGATGGTCTGCGTCGCGCGGTCGACCTTGACGCCGGACCTCTCGATGAGGGTCAACAGCGGCTTGGCACCCAGCTCGGCCTCGGTATAGGTCGAGCCGATCCGCTGCGGCACGTGCGTCACCAGGTAGGAGAAGGGTTCGCCATCGATGATGCGGACGCGCACCGAGCGCTGCACCTTCTCGCCGGGGTCAAGCTTCAGCGCCTCGGCGACCTCCGGCGTCGCGTCGACATAGCCGAACTGCAGCAGGCGGACGTCGGTCGAGCGCCCCATCTCGACCAGATGGGCGAGCGCATTCGACAGGTCCGCGACGATCGGTCGCTTGATGGTGCGGGCGGTGATGAAGGTGCCGGCGCCCGGACGCCTGGAGATCAGCCTCCCGCTCCAGTTCGGCCAGCGCGCGCCGGATCGTCACGCGCGATACGTCGTGCAAGTCGGCGAGATCGGGCTCCGACGGCAATCGCGTCCCCGGCATCAATTCTCCAGAGGAAATCCGGTCGCGCAGCGTCAGGTAGACCCGTCGCGTCTTGGATGTCTCGATGGCTTCGGCCATGGTGTCGCTCCCTCGCAGGCCGGGAACCATGCCGGAGCCTTTCGGCCCGTGACCCGTGTTCGGCAGCATGGCGCTCTGCATTTGTCTGCCGGCCTGTTCGGTGACTAGGGATAGCGAAATTTCCAGCTTTGTCTATCCTATGATACAATGTTTTCGCGTCAAGCGCAGACACGGAGATCCTGAGTGCCTCCCGCCTCGACCCTGTTCGACAAGCTCTGGGATTCCCATGTCGTCACCCGTCGTGACGACGGGCTCTCCCTGCTGTGGATCGACCGGCATTTCGTCCATGAGGGCTCGCACCACGCCTTCGGACAGATTGCCGCACGCGGCGCGGCGGTTGCCCGCCCCGACCTCACCTTCGGCGTGGCGGACCACTACGTCCCGACACGGGGACGAGGCGGCCCGATCGCCGACCCCTCGGTCGCCCGCATGGTCGACCAGCTGAGCCAGAACACCGCCGCCCATGGCATCACACTGTTCGGCCTGGACGATCCGCGCCAGGGTATCGTCCATGTCGTCGGCCCCGAGCAGGGCCTCACGCCTGCCCGGGCTCACCCTCGGTCTGCGGCGACAGCCACACCTCCACGCATGGCGCCTTCGGGCGCCTATGCCTTCGGCATCGGCGCCTCCGAGGTGGCCCATGTGCTGGCGACGCAGACGCTGTGGCAGACGCAAGCCCAAGGCGGATGCGTGTCACGCGTCGACGGCACGACCGGGCCATGGCGTCACCGCCAAGGACATCATCCTGGCCGTTATCGGCCACGCATCGGCGCCGCCGGCGCCGCGGGCCATGTCGATCGAATATGCCGGTCAGCGCGATCCGCGCCCTGTCGATGCGAGGGCCGGCTCACCCTCTGCAACATGTCGATCGAGGCCGGCGGCGCGTGCCGGCATGGTCGCGCCCGACGACACGTGACCTTCGCCTACCTGCAAGGGCCGCGCCGTTCGCGCCTGCAGGGCGAGACGTGGGACGCGCGCCGTTGCCGACTGGCGCAGGCGCTCGCCGAGCGATCCGGACGCCATGTTCGACCGCGAGGTCAGCCTCGACGCCGCCGCCATCGCGCCGACAGATCACCTGGGGCACCAGCCCCGAGCAGGTGCTGCGCCGTCGACCGGCCGCATTCCCGATCCCGTCGACGATGGCCGGATCCGGCCAAGGCGGACGGCATGCGCGCGGCGCGCTCGACTACATGGGGCTGCAGCCGGGCACGCCGCTCGAGGACGGTGACGATCGACCGCGTGTTCATCGGCTCCTGCACCAACAGCCGCATCGAGGACCTGCGCGCCGCCGCGAAGATCGCTCGCGGGACGGAAGGCCGTCGTCCCCGGACTGGTCGTGCCGGGCTCCGCGCTGGTCAAGCGGCAGGCCGAGGCCGAAGGGCCTCGACAGCGATCTTCACGCGACGCCGGCTTCGAATGGCGCGAGCAGCCGGCTGCTCGATGTGCGTCGGCATGAACGGCGACATCGCCAAGCCCGGCGAGCGCTGCGCCTCGACCACCAACCGCAACTTCAAGGGCCGGCAGGGACCGGGCGCCCGAACCCACCTGATGTCGCCGGCGATGGTGGCGGCCGCCGCCGTCACCGGGCGGCTCACCGATGTGAGGCAGTTCGCATGAGGCCCTTCACGCAGGAGACGGCAGCGATGCTGCGGCTGCCGGTCGCGAACGTCGATACCGACCAGCTCATCCCCGCGCGCTTCATGAAGGAGCCGCGCAAGCCCGAGGGCTATGGCCGGTTCCTCCTCCGCGACCTCGTCGCCGAGGGCACGGCCCCTGCCCCCGAGGCCGGTCAGGCCATCCTCGTCGCCCGCCGCAATTTCGGCTGCGGTTCCTCGCGCGAGGCGGCGGTCTATGCCCTCGCGGACTTCGGCTTTCGGGCGGTCATCGCCCCGAGCTTCGGCGACATCTTCGCCTCGAATTGCGTGAAGAACGGCGTGTTGCCGGCCACCGTCAGCGAGGCCGACGCGGAAGCGCTGCTGGCCGGCGGACCGTTGCCGGTCACCATCGATCTCGCGGCGCAGACCATCGCCTGCGGCAATGTCGTGGTGCCCTTCGCCATCGATCCAGTCTGGCGGACGCAGCTTCTCAACGGCTGGGACGACATCGACATGACGCTTGCGGAAGGCGATGCCATCGCGGCCTTTACCGCCCGCGACAGCACGGAACGGTCGTGGGCCGCGCCGCGGCGGAGCTAGGCCTATCGCCGCCCTGCCATGACCCGCGACAGGGTCGGCGAGGCGCGCCCGACAAGGCTCGGACGGGCGGGGCAGGCATCGATCGCAGCAGCGGCACGCCGGGCGGGCTGCGGGATCGCCTTGCACGAGGACCGGTCAGGCGACGGCGGCCGAGCAGACCTCCTGGTCGCTCAACAGGATGACAAGGAAGACCCGACTCCGGCGCGGCCTCGCCGGAGGCTCGCCCTGCGTCACGAGGTGGCGCCGGTCATCCGGGTGCAACACCATGACAGGCAGGATGAGGGATCGCGCAACCCTGCGACCGCCGTGGTTCCGCACCAGCCAGACCGCCGGTTGGCGCCGGTCGCCGACGTCCTCCACCGGAAACCAGTGCTCTCGCGTGACGGGAACGGGCCGATCCTGACGGCGGAAAGCGAGGGTCGCCCCGACCGCCGGATAACCGATGACGACCTGCCAGCCATCGGGTCCCTCACAGGTCAGTGCCTCGACCGCACCGCCCGCGGCGCGACAGCCGGGACTTCCCTGCCCGATTGCCATGGCCTGAGGAGCGGCCTGCGCCGCAGCCGGCTGGCAGGCGGCGCCGGCCATCGCGAGCATGGCGCCGGCCATCCGGCCAATGATCCGATACCGGGTCGGTTTGCCCATGGGGCCTCCGAGACTACTCCCCCGCGAGCGCAGCCTTGACCGCCGGCCGCTCGGCCATGCGCTTCATGTGGTCGGCGACCTTGGGGAAGCGGTTCACATCGACGCCGTCGCCCTCCAGCCAGCGCGACACCACGAACAGATAGGCATCGGCCACGGTATAGGCCTCGCCCATCACCCAGGGGCCACGAAAGAAGTCGTTCTCGATCAGCGAGAAGCTTGCCGCCATGGTCTCCGGCACCTTGCGGCGCATGTCGAGGAAGGAGCTCTCCTCGGTCGCCCAGCGGGCGCCACGGTGCTTGTGGGCGTGGTTCACATGGACGGTGGAGGCAAGATAGCTGTTGAAGGCCTGCATCTCGGCGAAAGCGAAGGGATCGTTCAGCGGCGCGAGCTTCTTGTCCGGATAGCTCTGGGCGACGAAGGCGAGGATGGCGACGTTCTCGGTCAGCACGCCACGGTCGGTGACGAGAGCCGGCACACGGCCCTTCGGGTTGACGGCGAGGTAGGCGGGCTTGGTCTGCTCGCCCGAGGCGAAGTCGACCTTCACGGGTTCGTAGGAGGCGCCTGCCTCCTCGAGCGCAATGCGCGAGGCCAGGGCGCAGGTGCGGGGTCCGTAGAAGAACTTCATCGTCATCGTCATCTCCTCATGGGTCCCGAGATACGGGCGGCGGTCGTCGGGTCGGGGTCCCCCGGCGACAGGGTCGTCAGCCCGCCTTCACCAGCACATGCTTCTTGCGGCCGAAAGAGAGCTTGGCGACGCCGTCCTTCAGCACAGCATCCGTCACGGTCGCCTGCGGATCGCTCACCGTCTCGTCGTTGAGCTTCAGCCCGCCGCCCTGTACCTGGCGACGCGCCTCGCCATTCGACGCGACGAGGCCGGCGCGAACGAAGAGCGCCAGCACGCCGATGCCGGCGGCGAGCTCCGCCGCAGGCACCGTGACGACCGGCAGGTCGTCACCGAGCGCGCCCTGCTCGAAGGTCTTCTTCGCGCGGTTTCCTCGGCCGCAGCTTCCGCCGCCTCGCGGCCGCGTACCAGCGCGGTCGCCTCGGTAGCGAGGATCTTCTTCGCCTCGTTGATCTCGGCGCCGCCGAGTGCGGCCAGCCGCGCGATCTCATCGAGCGGCAGGCAGGGTGAACAGCTTCAGGAAGCGCTGCGACATCGGCATCCTCGGTGTTGCGCCAGAACTGCCAGTAGTCATAGGGCGAGCAGCATGGTCGGCGTTGAGCCAGACCGCACCCGCGGCCGATCTTGCCCATCTTGGCGCCGGACGATGTCGTCAGCAGCGGGCAGGTCAGGGCGTAGAGCTGATGGCGTGCCCATGCGGCGGCCGAGATCGACGCCATTGATGATGTTGCCCCACTGGTCCGAGCCGCCCATCTGCAGGTCGGCAGCCGTAGCGCCGGGCGAGTTCGACGAAATCATAGGCCTGCAGGATCATGTAGTTGAATTCGATGAAGGACAGCTCCTGCTCGCGCTCGAGCCTGCAGCTTGCACCGAGTCCATGGTCAGCATGCGGTTGACCGAGAAATGCCGGCCGACATCGCGCAGCATCTCGATGTAGTTGAGCTTGGTCGAGCCACTCGGCATTGTCGGGCATGATGGCGTCGTTCGGGCCGTCGCCGAACCTGCAGGATGCTTGGCCGAAGACGCCCTTGCATGCGCGTCGCTTGTTGGCGTCGATGTCCTCGATGCGACAGGATGCTTGCGCGATCTCGTCGCGGCCCGAGGGGTCGCCGATCGCGGGTGGTGCCGCCGCCCATCAGGGTGATGGGTTTGCCGGCGCCGGTCGCCTGCATCCAGTGCAGCATCATGATCGACAGCAGGTGGCCGACGTGCAGCGAGGGCGCCGTGCAGTCATAGCCCACATAGGCGACGACATCCCCCTTGGCCGCGAGGGCGTCGAGGCCGCTGCATGTCGGAACACTGGTGGATGAACCCGCGCTCGGTGAGGATGCGCAGGAAGTCGGAGGACGGGGCGGTCATGGTCTTTCCAGATGGCGCTGACAGCCGGACACTCGCGTCCGGCGGAGGCGCGGTGTAGCAGAGGCGGGGCTCAATTTCATCCTTCGAATCGGCAGGTCTCCATGCGCGCCATCGGCCTGATGTCGGGAACCTCCCTGGACGGCGTCGATGTCGCGCTCCTCGACACCGACGGGGAGGCGATCGCCGGCTTCGGGCCGACCTTCTATCGCGCCTACAGCGACGACGAGCGGTCGCTGCTGCGGCAGGCGCTGAAGGAGGGCGCGCAGCTCTCCGACCGGACGACACGGACGCCGCTGCTGGCGAAGGCGGAGGACCTCGTCACGCGTGCCCATGCCGATGCCGTCGAGCGCTTGCTGGATGCCAACGGCCTGTCACGCTCCGACATCGCCGTGGTCGGGTTCCACGGCCAGACGATCCTGCACCGGCCGGAACTGAAGCTGACTGTCCAGATCGGCGACGGTCGCGCCTTGCGGCAACGGCTCGGCATCCCCGTCGTCTACGACCTGCGTCAGGCCGATGTCGCGGCAGGCGGCCAGGGCGCACCCCTGGTACCGGTGTTCCATCGGGCGCTCGCCGCACAGGCCGCCCTCCCCCGCCCGCTGGCGGTCGTCAACATCGGCGGGGTATCGAACGTCACGCTGATCGGGCGGAACGACGAGCTGCTTGCCTTCGACACCGGACCCGGCAATGCCCTGGTCGACGACTGGATGGGAGAACGGACAGGCGAACGGATGGATGCGGGCGGGGCCACGGCCGCCCGGGGTCGCGCCGACGAGGCGCTGCTCGCCTGGCTCATGGTCCACCCCTTCTTCGCCAAGCCGCCGCCGAAGTCGCTCGACCGCAACGCCTTCGCCCACCGCATCGTCGGCAATGTCGCGACGGAGGACGGAGCGGCGACGCTGACCGCCTTCACCGCCCGCGCCATCGCCCGCGCCGCGGATTTCGTGAGGGAGGCGCCGGCGCTGTGGGTCGTCTGCGGCGGCGGGGCGAGGAACCCCGAACTCCTCCGCCTGCTCGCCCACCACACCCGGGCCGAGGTCCGCACCGGCGAGGATGTCGGCTGGTCCTCGGAGTTCCTCGAGGCGCAGGCCTTCGGCTTTCTCGCAGTGCGGACGATGAAGCGCCTGCCGCTGACCTATCCCTCGACGACCGGCGTCCGGGAACCGCAGACTGGCGGCGTGCTCGTTCCCTAGCCATATTGCCACAGCGCCGTTCCCCCGACGGACAATCCCACCGAGCTGACCATGCCTGTCCAAGATCTCACTCCTGACGACGTCGCCCGCGGTCTTGCCGAGGAGACGATCCTGCTGGTCGACGTGCGCGAGCCTCACGAGCTTCTCATGGCGCGCATTCCCGAGGCGGTGAACGTACCTCTCTCCGCCTTCGACCCGCGTGCCATTCCCGACCCCGGCAAGCGGCAGGTCGTGTTCATGTGCGCCGGCGGCGTGCGGTCGGTCCAGGCGAGCGAGATCGCGCAGGCGCACGGCCTGCCCTACGACCGGCACATGGCCGGCGGGATCAAGGCCTGGGCGATGGACGGCCACGGCTACGAGCGAGGCTGAGGGGGGCCGGCCTCAGCGCCGGGCGGCATCACCCGGCGGGGGCGCGGTCGAACCCGTGGCTCCGCCGCGGAACTCGAACATCTTGCGCAGGAAACCCGGCGTGACGGCCGAAAGCGGGTTGACCGTCAGGCGCGGCGCACTGACGGCGCCCGAGATCTGATAGGTGATGCCGAAGACGCCCTCGTCCGGCGCGCCGCCGAGGAAGAAGCCGAGGACGGGGATGCGCGCGAAGATGTTGTTGAGGGCATAGGCCGGCACATAGGTGCCGCGCAGCAGCAGGCGGTCGCGGCCGGGATCGAATTCACCCTCCACCGTGGCACCGATCGCCGCGCCCCAGAGCAGGCCGTCCGACACCGTGACCTTGCCGGCCGCGCGCTCGAAATTGGCGCGCAGGCGCGAAAAGGCGAAGGCATCGTTCTGCTGCGGCTGCGGCTGGCGCGGCGCATTGGGCGACGTGCCGGCCGCCGCGACCATGCCGGAGATCGCCTGATCGCCACGGATGCGGAAATCGGTGATCTCGACGCTGCCCTGGCGGATCGTGCCGTTGGGCTGGGGCGGCGACATGATCAGTGCCAGAGTGCCACCCTGCAGCGACTTGTAGAGGTCGAGGAAGCGCAGCAGCGCGCCGGCGTCTCCGGCGCTGACCGCGATACGCTGGGCGTTGCCCTGGCCGCGCTGTTCGATGGCGAAGGGCGCGTCGCGACCGACGCGGCCGGTTGCCGTCAGCGCCCGGATCGCCTGCCCGTGGCGGACGAGACGCATGTCGAGCTGGCGGATCACCTCGCCATTGCCGCCCACCACCGCATTGGCCTTGAGGTCGATGTCGAGTTCGGTCGCCGACGCATTGCCGCTGCCGCCGGCCGCGGCGGGCCGCTGGGGCTCCGACAAGGACTTGATGATGTGGCGGGCATCGACCACCTCGCCGCGCGCGACGACGCGATGGCCCGTCCCGGCCCGCTCGATGCGGATGTTCATCCGGTCGCCATCGGAGAGGTTGTAGGCGGGGAAGACGCCGGAGATCAGCCCGCCCTTGTCGTCGAAGGTTGCCGAGCCACGGACCAGGACGCCGCGGCTTTCGACGAGAAGGTCCTCGATCTTCCAGCCGTCGTCGCCCTCGATGGCGACGAAGCGCGCCTTTGCCGCCACGCCGCGCGCCTTGGTCCAGCCCGGCAGGAGGTCAGCGAGAGCCGGCGGGCCGAGGTCGACCTCGACATTGTAGCGCCCCGAATCCTCGCCAACGGTCATGACCTTGACCGGCGTCGGACCGACGATGCGGTTGCCGATGTTGAGTCCGAGCCGGGCGCGGCCGCGATCGTCGAGGGTTGCCGTCAGCCGTATCTCCGGCTTCGCCTCGGGGCGTGGCTTGCGATACTCGAAATTGGCCTGTGCGCCGCCGAGGACGCCCTGCCCGCGCATGGTGAAGCTGCGCGGTGTCGTCTGAACCTTGAAAGTGGCGCGTTCGACCCGCATCTCGCCGAAGGCATTGTCGGCGGCGAAGCCCGAGAAGTCGGCATCGACCGTATAATCCACGAGTTCGGGGCGGAAGGTGTCGGTCAGCGGCACCTTCACCGTCACATTGGCGACCACCTGCCCCTCGACCTTGCCGCTGGGCAAGGTCGGTCCGGTGGCCGCGCCCTTGAAGGCGTCCTGACCGAGCAGCGCGAAGGCCGCCTCGGCCGAGCCCTGGAGGCGGAAGCGGCTGACCGAATCCGGCGGCTGGATGCGATGGTCGGCGATCTCGAAAGACCCTTGCGTGAGGGCCAGCCTACGGCCCGGAGAGGGCTCGACGACACCCCTGATCACCGCGAGGTTGGCCGCCTGCCCGTCGACGTCGACGTCGATGTCGGCCTCCTTCAGCGGCGACATGCCGGGCATGACGCGCAGCGAGACGCCCCTGAGACGCGAACGCACCGACAGGGCCTGCTTCTCGAGCACCCAGTTCTTCGTCGCCAGCAGGCCGGCAGGAATGTCCATGCGGATGGCCGTCCCCTCGGCCATGCCGCCGCTCATGTTGTCGGCGGCCCAGTCGCGCGCGTGGGGATTGGAAATCCGCGGCCACAGGGACAGCGCCGTCGCCAGCGGCATGGTGGTGGTGGCAATGCCCACGGATATCGCCGGTGATCCCTCGGCGAAGACCAGCTTGCCGCCGAGGGTGGCGAGCGCCTCGGCCCTGGTCGACGGCGAGGTTCTCGATGCTGAGCGTGCGGGACGGCGGATCGAAGACGAACTTCGCGCCGCGGATGTTGATCGGAACCGGGGGCTCGTGCGGATTGAGGACCGAGGTCACCGCCTTCAGGTCGGTGAGTTCGACGACGAAGGGTTCGCCATGATGCGCGGGCGGCGAGATGATGCCGTTCAGGGAGGCGCGGTTGTGGCCCGCGACGACCTCGACTCGGTCGACCATCAGGCCGGGCTCGCCGGTACGCCAGTGGACCTCGGCCGCCACGCTGTCGATGGCGATGCGCATGGCTTCGTCGTTGACGTCGCCGACCTTGCCCGCGCCCATGGTGACGCGGCCATTGAAGGCGACCGGGTCGCCGGTCTCGCCGATAGTCGCCCGCAGCGTTCCGGAGATCGGCGTGTCCGCAAAGACCACCTGCGGACCCTGCAGCGCCAGCGAGAGATCTCGCGGCGACATGCCGGACATGGAGAAGTCGATGGTGCGGCGGCCGTTGGCGTCGCGGCGCGTCACCGTCGCGGTGGAGGTCCAGCGCGCGCCTGAGCCTGAAGCGTCGAGGTCGATCAGCAGGCCGCCGGCGGGCGGGGCCGTCATGTCGAAGTCGATGCCGGCGAAGACGAAGCGCTTGCCGGACCGCACGTCGTCGACGATGACCGTGCCGTTGCGGAGGCCGAAGCCGGTGAGGCGATGGCCGTCGAGACCGGACCGCTCGATCAGGTCGAGCCAGATGCCAAGGCGGCGGAACGGCGAGAGTTCCGGCTCAGGGAGCGACGAACTCGCCTCCGCCGGCGGCGGCTGGCCGCCCGACTCGGAGGCGCGGCCCTCCTCGGGGATCTGGGTCCGGAAGCGCCCGGCGGCAAGGGCGATCTGGCCGTCCTCCCCGACCTTCAGCGCGACGGAAGCCCCGACGAGATCGATGCGGCGGACACCGAAGGGCGGCTCGAGGATGGGCAGCGAATCGAGCCCCAGCGCCACGCGCGGCATGGACACGACCCGACGGCCATCGGCGTCATGGACGACCACGTCGCGCGCCTCGACCTCCACCTTCCCGGCCGCGTCGCGCACCATGACGGCGGAACCGATCTGGACCGTCCGGCCATCGCCGAGTTGGTCAGAAAGCGACCGGGCGATCCACGGGGTGACCATGTCGAGCCCCATGCCGCCGCGCTGGATCTGCCAGCCGAGCACGAGGATCGGGCAGACGACGAGCAGGAGGAAGGCCGCACCGACACCGGTGCACCAGCGGCGACGCGTCGACCAGCAGGACACAGGTCCCCCGCACAGCGCCAGCAGGCCCGGCATGCGGCGGTTGGCCCAAAGGGACCTCCATCCGCCGCGCCGCTCCTCCGCCGTCGTGGCGTCGCAAGGAACCCTGCCCTGGTCGGGCCGCCAGTCCATTCCGTTTCCGTCCCCCGCCATGGGCGCAAAACGCCCGGGATCTGCGCGCGGCGTTGTTTCGCCATTCGCAATCTGCACGGACTGCCTTAACCAACTGTTAGGCAGCAATCCATTCCGCCTTGGGACGACAGTCCATACCACAGCCTGCATCCTTACCGGCGGCAGGCGACGATCCAATGATCTCGCGCAAGCGTAATGAAGCCGGTTTCTGGCAGGCAAAACCGACGAAAGGAAGGCATCCATGACCTTGAAGGAGGGCGATCGGGCTCCGGCGATCACGCTGGCTGGCCAGGGCGGCACGAAGATCGACCTTGCGGGCCAGGCGGGGCGCAAGGTGGTCATCTTCTTCTATCCCAAGGCCGATACGCCGGCGTGCACGCAGGAGGCCTCGGACTTCACCGCCCTCGCCGCCGAGTTCGCTGCGGCCGGCACGACGGTGATCGGTATCTCCCGCGACCCCGTGAAGGCGATCGACCGCTTCGCGGCCAAGCACCACCTCGGCACCCTGCTGGGCTCCGACGAGGACGGCCGCGTGGTGGAGAGCTACGGCGTCTGGGTGGAGAAGAGCATGTACGGCAAGACCTACATGGGCATCGAGCGGACGACCTTCCTGATCGACACCGGCGGGCGGATCGCCCGCATCTGGCCGAAGGTGAAGGTGAAGGGCCACGCCGCCGAGGTGCTGGAGGCGGCGCGGTCGCTCTGACAGCAGCGGGTTGACGGAACGGCAGGCACGCTTCGTTAACCTTAATCGGCGGTAATGCGGCGTCTCGTTCGCGTACGGATGGACGCCGATGCCGCATTCCAGCCCGCGTTACAATCGCGCCCAGCTCGCCCAGGAGGCCCATCTCCGGGCCCAGGTGCCGACAGGTGCCATCACCTTCGCCTGGCGCCGCCGAGGCGGAACGCGCACGGTGTCGATCTCCCTTGGGCTGATCGGAGCCATCGGGGTCGCGACCGTCGCCCTGTCGCTCTGGGGCGTCGCGGTCACCAGCTATCTCGCCTTCAAGGACGACATCATCGGCGGTGTGATGAACCGCCAGGCGGCAATGCAGCATGCCTATGAGGATCGCATCCGCGAACTGCGTGGCCAGGTCGACCGCCTGACCAGCCGGCAAATGGTCGACCAGACGGAGATCGAACGCCGGGTCGAGCAGGTGGCGCGCCGGCAGGTGCTGCTGGAGTCGCGCCAGTCGATCGTCACCTCGCTCAATGACTCGATCGCCCGTCCGGCGACGCGCGCCGGCCTGCCCGTGCCGCGGCCCTCGGCCGAACTCGCGACTTCGACCACCCGACCACTGCCGACGGGCGACACCGTCCGCCTGACGCCGCCGCCGGAGCGCCACTCGCGCCTGGAATCGCGGGTCGTCGTCGCCGCCGCTCCCCAGCCGGCCTTCGCTCTGGCCTCCGCCCCCAGCCGCCTTGATATCGTCGAACGCGTCGAGCGTTCCCTGGCACTCGTCGAGCAGAACCAGCAGACCGTGCTGCAGAGCCTCGAGACCAGGACCGAGCGCCAGGCAAAGCGCATCCGCGCCATGCTGGCCGAACTCGGCCTGACCGAAACCCGGCTGGCGCCGGTCGCCCGCGCCGGCACGGTCGGCACCGGCGGACCGCCCATCCCCCTGCCCGCCCTCTCGCCCGAGGCGACGCCCTTCGAGCGGCAGGTGTTCCGACTGCAGACGGTGATCCGCGACCACGACCGGCTGAGCCAGCTGGTGGCCAGCATACCGGTCGCCCGTCCCCATGCCGGCGAGCTGGAGCTGTCCTCGGGCTTCGGCGCCCGTCTCGACCCGTTCCTGCGGACCTGGGCCATGCATTCCGGCATCGATTTTCGCGGCGGCACCGGCGAGCCCGTCTACTCCGCCGCCAGCGGGCGGGTGGTTCACGCCGGGCCCCGCCGGCGGCTATGGCCTGATGGTCGAGATCGACCATGGCAACGGCATCACCACCCGCTACGGCCACCTGTCCCGCATCGACGTGAAGGAAGGCGACATGGTCGCGGTGGGCCAGCGCGTCGGCCGCATCGGTTCGACCGGCCGCTCGACGGGGCCCCACCTCCACTACGAGACGCGCATCAACGGCGAGGCGGTCGACCCCATGCGCTTCCTGCGGGCGGGGATCCGACTCGCCTCCGCCGATTGACCAGAGGGCCGCGGTGCCGGCGGCCCGATCCGCAGTGCATGTGATGTTGCGTTCCCTGCGGGGATCAGACCAGGAGACGATCCCGTGACGGATCTGTACGTCGCCCACCGGCGCGCCGACAAGGAGCGCGTCGCCATCATCCGGCAGGCGCTGGACGCTCTCGGCGTCGTCCTCCATGCCGACATCGAGCCGAAGGCGCGCGGCGCCGCCAAGGCCATCCGCGAGGCGGCCGCGGCTGCGAAGGCCGTGCTGGTCCTCTGGCCGGACTCGATCCTCGATCCGACCGAAAACCATGCGGGGCTGTGCGCCATCGCGCGGACCGCCCATGAGACCGGGCGCCTCGTCGCGGCGCGGCTGGCTCCCATCGACACGGCCCGGCTGGAGCCGCCTTTCGACGCCCTGCCGACGCCCGACCTGTCGGCGTGGCTCGCTGCCACCGCGCCGTCCGCCTCCGAACCCGCCCGCAGGCCGTGCTGGTGGCGCTGCACCATCATCGGCCGCCCGGGGCTCGGCCAGCTCGCCATCGCCATTGCGGCCGACAAGGACGTCGTGGGCGAACCGGCGCAGATCGCCTTCGCGCGCCGCCATCCGGACGATCCGGCCTCGGCCACCATCTGGACCCGCTTCGAGACGGCCGAGCGCGAGCGCTTCGCCGCGGCCTTCCGCAAGGCTCACGGCGTGCTGGTCGAGCGGAGCAACGAGGCCCAGGATCGGCTCAAGGTGACCCTCGACGGCTTCTCGGCCTATCTGAAGGCCATCCGCACCGATGCCAACGCCGTGCCCCCCGACCCGAAGGCGGCGCTCGCCGACGGCGCTGCGGCCCTGCGCGAGAGCGTCGCCCGGCTCGCCAGCGACAATGAGAGGCTGCAGACCGCCCTCGACCGCGCCAGCCAGACGCCGCCTGCCGCCGCCAACAGCAACCGCCCGTGGAAGTGGATGGGCATCTCCGCCGCGGCCTTCCTGGTCGGCAGCATGGCCGCCGCCGGCATCACGGAGTTCGCCGGACCGCTGCGCGGCGACGCTCACCCCCGCATCGCCAGCCTCGCAAGGGTCGCGCAGCAGCGGGCGGAGATCGCCTCGACCTCCAGCGCAGAGATTGCCCGTCTCAAGGAGCAGGCGAGGCTCGCTGCCCGCCGCGCCGAGACGGCGGAAGCCAATCTCCGCAATGCGCGCACGCAACTCGCCCACAGCCAGACCGAACTGATCCAGCGGCAGACCCAGGCGAGCGAGGCCACCGGCCAGTCCCGCCGCGTGCAGGCCGACCTGCAGGCGGCGCAGGCCGCCGTCGCCGCAGCGGAGAAGAAGGCGCAGGAGGCCGCGGCGCGTCGCCGGCCACGAGGACCGCACAGCTTCACGTGCTGGTCACAGAGGCGGCAGCCGCCGACCGCGCAGGCTATCACTGGCTCGGTCCGGCCACGTGGCGCCGAGGCGCCGGCATCGCCCGCCGAGGCGGCGCCTCAGGCGACAGCGCCCCAGACAGCCGCTCCCCAGGCGACGGCACCTGTGCCGATGCCGCGCCCCGACGCAGACGTCACGGGCTCCGTCCCCCCTGCCCAGCCTCCGGCGATCGAAGGTCCCTATCGCCACCGCCGCGACCGCTGGTCCTTCGCGGTTCCTCCGGGCTTCCGCCTCGACAGCGACAACGACCTGCCCGGGCCGGTCAACTCCGTGCTGGTGCATGAGCAGAACCGCGATGCCGTCGTGGTGGTGAGCGCCAACGGCGCCCGCGGCGCCTGCACGGCGCAGGCCTGGTACTGGGACAACATCGTCGAGGGCTCCCGCCCGCGTCGCGGCGAGGTCATGAGCGATGCCGCCCTGCCGGCCGGAGACGCCGCCTTCCGCGGATTCGCGGTGCGCGGGCGCGGCGTCCTCCAGGGCGACCGCTTCCGCACCGACCTCGACTACTACGACCTCGTGGCGCAGAAGCGGAACGAGCCGGGCGTAGTCTATCTGGTGCAGGCCCGCTTTCCGCGGGCCATGGCGGCCGAGATGATCCGTTCGGTCAACGCGATGTGGCGCGACTTCGAGGTGACGGGCCCCCGCCCCTATCCGACGCGGTGCTGACGGCGACTGGCCGGCTCGGGCTAACAAGAAGGCCGCCCGATGGGCGGCCTTTGCGTTCCGCGAGAGACGTTCGCGATCAGTAGCGGGCGGCGATCGCCCTCACTCCACGTCGTCGGTATCGCCCGCCTTGGTGCCGTAGGCGCGCATGGCGAGGGTCGCCTCCATGAATCCGTCGAGGTCGCCGTCGAGCACTTCCGACGGCACGCCGGAGGTCTTGCCGGTGCGCAGGTCCTTCACGAGCTGGTAGGGCTGCAGCACGTAGGAGCGGATCTGGTGGCCCCAGCCGATATCCGTCTTGGCGGCGAACTCGGCGGCGGCGGCCTCCTCGCGGATCTTCAGTTCGCGCTCGTACAGCTTGGCGCGCAGCATCTGCCAGGCGACAGCCCGGTTGGCGTGCTGCGAGCGCGAGCCTTCCGACACGACCATCACGCCGGTCGGATTGTGGACGAGGCGAACGGCCGATTCGGTCTTGTTCACGTGCTGGCCGCCGGCACCGCCCGAACGCATCGTGTCGACGCGCACGTCGCTCTCGTTGATCTGGATGTCGATCTTGTCGTCGACCACCGGATAGACGGTGATCGAGGAGAAGGAGGTGTGGCGGCGGGCGTTCGAATCGAAAGGCGAGATGCGCACCAGCCGGTGCACGCCGGCTTCCGTCTTCAGCCAGCCATAGGCGTTGTGGCCCTTGATCAGCAGGGTAGTCGACTTGATGCCGGCCTCCTCGCCCTGGCTCTCCTCGACCACCTCGACCTTGTAGCCGCGCCGCTCCGCCCAGCGCGTATACATGCGCATGAGCATCAGGGCCCAGTCTTGGCTCTCGGTGCCGCCGGCGCCGGCATGGACCTCGAGATAGGTGTCGTTCGAATCGGCCTCGCCGGAGAGCAGGGCCTCGAGCTGCAGCCGCTCGGCCCGCTTGCGCGCCTCGACCAGCGCTTTGGCGGCCTCGTTCAGGGTCGCCTCGTCGCCCTCGTCCTCAGCCATTTCGGCGAGTTCGAGATTGTCCGTCAGGTCACGGTTGATTTCGGTGAGCGCGTTCATGCGGCCGTCGAGCGCATTGCGCTCCTGCATGACCTTCTGCGCCTTGTCCGGATCGTTCCAGAGATCGTTGGACTCGGCGAGGGCGTTCAGTTCGGCGAGACGTTTGACCGAGACATCCCAGTCAAAGATGCCTCCTCAGGAGCCCGACAGACTCCTTGATGGCCTCGGCCGTGGCGACGATGTCGGCACGCATGGGGCACTTCCCTTCGGGGTGGACGAAAAAGAGGGCGCACCCTAGTCACGTGCGCCCTCGTGTCAATCTCGGACGGCCGCGACATCGCGGCCGGGATGTCCCTGTCAGGCCCGGCGGCGCTCCTGGCCGGCAAAGGCCGGATCCTGCCCCTTGCGCCGGTCGAGCGGGCCGCTGCGCAGGGCGATGATGAACTGCTTGACCTCGTCGGACAGTCTCCGCGCCTGTTCGGAAAGCTCCTGCGAACGGGCGCTGACCGAAGACGCGGTCTCGGAGGTGCGGGCGATGACGCCGATAACGCTGTCGACGCTCCCCGTCAGCGTGCCGGTCCCGGTGGCGGCCATCTGGGCGCTGTGCGAGATCTCGCGCGTCGCCTGGGACTGCGCCTCGACGGAGGCGACGACGGCCCGCGTCATCTCTTCCACCTCGGTCATGGTCGCGGCGATGCTGGTGATCGTCGCGGCCGCCTGCTCGGTCGAGCTCTGGATGCCGTTGACCTGCCTGGCGATCTCGGCGGTGGCGTTGGCGGTCTGGCCGGCGAGCTGCTTGACCTCGGATGCGACGACGGCAAAGCCCCTGCCCGCCTCACCGGCGCGCGCCGCCTCGATGGTCGCGTTGAGCGCGAGCAGGTTGGTCTGGGCGGCGATGGCCTCGATGAGCCCGACCACGTCGCCGATCTTGCGTCCGGCATCGGCGAGGCCGCCGATCTGCTGCACCGATTCGGTCGTGACCTCGCGGGCCCGGCCGACCACCTCCGTGGCGCTGGTCGCCTTGGCCGAGATGTCGGCGATGGAGGTGGCGAGTTCCTCGGAGGCCGCGGCGACACTCTGGATGCTCTGGGAGGTGTGGGTCGAGGCGTGCTGGGCCTCCTCGGAGCGCCCCGTCGCCTCGCTCGCCATGGCGGTAAGGTTTCGTGAGGCCGCGTCGAGGTCAGCGACGGTCTGGCCGGTGGTCGAGAGGACGCCTTCGACAGACGCCTTGAACGCGTCAAGCATGTCGCTGAGCTTTGCCGAGTAGGCGATTTTCGCCTGCTCGTCATGCAGAGCCTGCTCCTCGAGCCGCTCCCGTTCGATCGCGTTGACCTTGAAAATCTCCACGGCCTGCGCCATCGCGCCGATCTCGTCGCGGCGATCGAGGCCCGGCACGGAGACCGAGAGGTCACCCTCTGCGACCGCATTCATGGTGGCGGTCATCTCGGTCACGGCGGAGGAGATCGACCGCGCCATGCGCCAGAAGACGAACGCGGCGAGAACGACGATGCCGAGCACGACCACCAGGCTCGTCTGCACGGCGCGCCAGAGCGCGGCGTTGAGATCGTCGATGTAGACGCCGGTGCCGACGACCCATCCCCAGGGCGCGAAACCGGCCACGTGGGAGAGCTTGGGCTGGGGCTTGTCCGACCCCGGCTTCGGCCACATGTAGTCGACGATGCCTGTGCCCTGGGTGCGAACGATGCGCGCGAACTCGACGAAGATGCGCTTGCCGTTGGGATCGGCGAAGGTGGTGAGATCCTGACCGTCGAGGCGCGGGTTTGTCGGATGCATGATCATCCGGGCCTGCAGGTCGTTGATCCAGAAATAGTCGTTCTGGCCATAGCGCAGCTGGCCGATCCGCCGTGCCGCGTCGGTGCGGGCAGCGGTGTCGGTCTTCTCTCCGCGCTGGGCCGCGGCGTGTTCCTCGCGGGCGATCGACACGGCCGACTGGACGAGATGCGTCAGCTCGGTCTCCTTCTGCCCGATCAGGCCGGAGCGCAGGGCCACGAGGTTGTAGCCGGCGATGGCGACGGTGGAGACGACGAGTAGGGCAAGCAGCAGATAGAGCCTGCTGGCGAGACTGCTGCCCAAACTGAAGCGCGGCATGGAAGGAATACTCCGGGGATGGGCCGCATGACACAGGCGGCTGACGGAATCCTTCCCGGGAACGCACTTAACGCTAGGTTACGACCGCACAAAAAAGAGGCATTTTCGACAAGTTGCAGACCAGGGTTGCATTACAACCTCACGGACAGGCGCTAGCGGGACCAGACCTGCCTGCCGAAGAGACTGGCGACCAGGTCCACCAGCAACAGGGCACTGCGACCCCGCTCGTCGAGGAAGGGATTGAGCTCGACGACATCGAGCGATCCGACGAGCCCGCTCTCGTGCAGCAGTTCCATGACGAGATGCGCCTCGCGATAGGTGGCGCCACCGGCGACGGGCGTTCCGACGCCAGGGGCGAGCGAGGGATCGAGAACGTCGAGATCGAGGCTGACGTGGAGGTGTCCGCCATGTGCCGAGACACGCTCGATGACGCTACGGATCAGCACCGCTGCGCCGAATTCGTCGATGAGGCGCATGTCGATCACCTCGATGCCCCGCGAGCGCAGCAGTTCCCGCTCCGCCATGTCGATGGAGCGGATGCCGAACAGGATGAGGTTTCGCGGATCGACGGCGGCGTACGGCCCGTCCAGCACCATGTCCAGACCGTGCTCGCGGGTCAGCATCGCCGCGGACATCCCGTGCATGTTGCCGGATGGCGAGGTGACCGGCGTATTGAAGTCGGCATGTGCGTCCAGCCACAGCACGAACAGTTCGCGCCCGGCCACGGCACAGTGGTCGGCGACGGCCGCGACCGAGCCCATGGACAGTGAATGATCACCGCCGAGCAGGACCGGTACCCGCCCCTTCCGAAGTGCGGCGGCAGTCCGCTCACGGGCCGTCCGCGACCATCCCGCCACGACGGGAAGGTTTCGGGCGTTGTCGGGCGCCGCCGCCAGTGGCGCAACCTCGGCCGGCCTGGCGTCGCCCTCGTCCTCGACGTCATGGCCGAGTTCGCGGAGGGCGGGGATGAGACCCGCGGTCCGCAGTGCCCGCGGTCCCATGGCGGTGCCGGGCGTGCCGGCCCCCTCCTCGACGGGAATGCCGACCAGGGTCAGGGCAAGTTGTTGCGGCAGGACAGGCATCGGGCCACCTTGAGCGAAGCCGTCGCACGCGCTGCTGACGGACGAGGGGCGCCACCTATGCCATGTCGGACCGATCGACTGGAACCCTCGCCATGACCATCGCCGCCATGCTCGTGACCCTCGCCGCTCTCCTGGCCACAGGACTCGCAGCCGGTGTCTTCTATGCCTATGCGACGTCGGTCATGCTCGCCCTCGACCGGCTGCCGCCGCAGCAGGCCATCGATGCGATGCGGACCATCAACGTGGCGATCCTCAACCCGGCGTTTTTCGCGTCGTTCCTCGGCGCTGCGGTCCTGCTGCCGGCGGCGACCATCCTGACCTGGCTGGCGGGACCGGCGAGCGCGGCGACACTGTTGCTCGCCGCAAGCCTCGCCTACGGGCTCGGGACCTTCGGCGTGACGGTTGCCGTCAACGTTCCCCTCAACGACGCGCTCGGCCAGCTTCCGCCCTCCAGCACGGAACCGGCGGCGGACTGGGCTGCCTTCGCCGGGCGCTGGAACCGGTGGAACCGTGTCCGTGCGGCATTCGGCACCCTGGCCACGCTGTTCACCGGCCTCGCCCTGCTCGCCATGGCCAGCTGAGGCCCTCCCGCATTTCCGGTGGATGACCCGCCCCCGCCCCTGTAGCGGGCCACGCCGAAGGCCTAGCATCGCCAGCCGAGGCGTGGCCGGCGCGACCCCGGGCCGGGCGCCGCAGAGGGGGGCTCACCATGGCCGATGGCTATTTTCCGAAGTGGACCGAGAAAAGCGGCGGCATCGTCATGCCCGACGAGCGGCTGCCCACCGGCCAGACCATCGTCGTCGGCCTCCAGCACGTGGTCGCCATGTTCGGCGCGACGGTGCTGGCGCCGATCCTCATGGGCTTCGACCCGAACGTCGCTATCCTCTTCTCCGGCATCGCGACGCTGATCTTCTTCGTCGTCACCGGCGGCCGGGTGCCGAGCTATCTCGGTTCGTCCTTCGCCTTCATCGGGCCGGTCCTGGCCGCCATCGGCGCGGGCGCCGCGGCGGGAGCGGCGCCGAACATCGGTGTGGCACTCGGCGGCATCATCGCGGCGGGCGCGCTCTACACGGCGATCGGCCTCGTCGTGATGGCGATCGGCCACGACTGGGTCGAAAAAGTGATGCCGCCCGTCGTCACGGGCGCCATCGTCGCCGCCATCGGCCTCGTACTGGCGCCCATCGCCATCGGCATGGCGTCCGGCACAGGCCCGACGAACGCCGAGGGATCGGCCTTCTCGCGCTGGATCGCCCTGTTCACGGTGGTGGCCGTCGGCGCCTTCGCGGTCTATGCGCCGGGCATGTGGCGCCGTCTGCCGATCCTTCTCGGCGCGCTCGCCGGCTACGTCCTCTATCTCGTGCTCGCCAACGGCATGGGCTTCGGCCCCCCCATCGATTTCTCCAAGGTCGCGGCGGCGTCCCTGTTTGGCCTGCCCAAGTTCACCGCGCCGGTCTTCGACGCGAAGGCCATGGTGCTGATCGCGCCGGTGGCGATCATCCTCGTCGCCGAGAACCTCGGGCACCTGAAGGGCATCGCGGCCATGACGGGGCGCAACCTCGACCCCTATATCGGCCGTGCCTTCGTCGGTGACGGCATCGCGACCATGCTGTCGGGTTCGGCGGGCGGCACCGGCGTCACCACCTATGCGGAAAACATGGGTGTGATGGCGGTGACCCGCATCTACTCGACGCTGATGTTCGTGGCGGCGGCGGGGATTGCCATCCTGCTCGGCTTCTCGCCGAAGTTCGGCGCCTTGATCCTCACCATTCCCGTGCCGGTGCTCGGCGGGCTCGCCATCGTCGTCTTCGGTCTCATCGCCGCGACCGCCGGGCGGATCTGGGTGGAGAACAAGGTCGACTTCTCCAACCCGCGCAACCTCATCACCGTCGCTGTGGCGCTGGTGCTCGGAGCCGGCAACTTCAAGCTGACGCTCGCCGGCTTCACGCTGGATGGCATCGGCACGGCGACCTTCGGGGCGATCATCCTCTACCACCTCTTGCGCGACCCTGCGCCCGAGGCCTGAGCCGATCCCCTCGCGACAGCGCGGCGGGGCGAGCCATCGTCCCGCCCGCAGCCCTCGTCGACGCGCCGCGACAGGCGCGCGGAGAACCAAGCCATGACCTCCGCCTACCAGCCCGTCCCCCTCCCCGATCGTGTCGAATGGCCGCCAGACCAGATGCAGGCGCGGGCAGAGGCCTTTCTCGCCGACATACGGCGCCGGCATACGGTCCGCGACTTCTCGGACCGGCCGGTGCCGCGCGAACTGATCGAGACCTGCATCCGGGCGGCCGGCACCGCCCCGAACGGCGCCAACCACCAGCCCTGGCACTTCTGCGTCATCGGCGACCCCGCGGTGAAGCGGCGGATCCGTGAGGCGGCGGAGGCGGAAGAGCGCGAGTTCTATGCCGGCAAGGCGGGCGAGGAATGGCTCAAGGCGCTGGAACCGCTCGGCACCGATCCCGACAAGCCCTTCCTCGAGACGGCGCCCTGGCTCATCGCGGTCTTCGGCGCACGTCGCTCGGTCAGCGCCGACGGGGTCCTGCGCAAGAACTACTACGTGCCCGAGTCCGTCTCCATCGCGGTGGGTTTCCTCATCGTCGCGCTGCACCAGGCGGGTCTCGTCAGCCTGACGCATACGCCGGCGCCCATGGGCTTCCTCAACGAGATCTGCGGCCGGCCCGCCGACGAGAAGCCCTATATCCTGATGGTCATCGGCCATCCCGCCGAGGGCGCCACCATCCCGGCGCATGCGCTGGAGAAGAAGCCGCTCGAGGCGATCGCCAGCTTCCTCTGAGTCGCCCCGAACATTGCCGTTCTGTCACTTGATTGCCAAAGCTTAAGAGGCCGGGCGTGCACGGCACCGCTAGGGTTCGCGTGTCCCGCAACCCTTGCCGCACGGATCCCGTCATGGCCGCTGTCCTGTCCCGTTCCCTTTCGCTCGCCAGCCTGTTGCTGACCGGCGCCATCGCCGGCTTCTTCTATGCCTACTGGTGCTCGGTGATGATGGGCCTCGACGCTGCGGGCCCCGAAGCCGCCACTGCGGCGATGCAGGGCATCAACCGGACGGTGCGCAATCCGATGTTCGCTCCCGCCTTCTTCGGGCCACTGCTCGTCTTGCCGCTGGCCGCAGTCGCAGCCGTGCTTGCCGGCAGCCGCATCGCAGCGGTGTGGCTCGCCGCCGCCTTCGTCCTCTATGGCGCCGGGGCGTTCCTGCCGACCCTCACCATCAACGTCCCGATGAACAATGCCTTTGCCGCCGCGCCCGCATCGGCCTGGGCGACTTATGCCGATCAGTGGGGCTACTGGAACGGCGTCAGGACCATCATGTCCTTCGCCGCGCTCGCGGCCGTCGGCCTCGCCCTGATGGCGAGCCGGCCGCGAACCGCCTGACCGGTTCAGGCCACCGAAACGCGAAGGGCGGCCCGATGGACCGCCCCGTCATGCGAGATCGATCCGCAAGTAAGTCAGTACAGCCCGCCGGTCCCCGTGCCGATGGCCCGGTTGCTCTCGCTCGAGGGGCCGCGACGCGGCCCGCCGGCGGCGGCGGAGTCGAAGGGATTGATGAGCTGGTAGCTGTCCGGCGGCGCGGTGCCCGGCTTGAAGGCCTCGAGGATGGCCCCCGTCGAGCCGGCACCGGCACGCAGCCCGGTCCGCGGATCGATGCGGATCAGCTTGATGCCGGTCGGGACGCGGAAGGGCACAGCCGGGCGATCGGCCAGCGCGACCTTCATGAAGTCCTGGAAGATCGGAACGGCAAGCGCGCCGCCGGTAGCGCTGGCGCCGAGGGTCCGGGGCGTGTCGTAACCGACATAGACACCGACGGCGAGATCCGGCGAGAAGCCGACGAACCAGGCGTCCTTGGCCTCGTTGGTCGTGCCGGTCTTGCCTGCGATGGGCTTGCCGAGGGCGCGCAGCTGGGTGGCCGTGCCGCGCAGCACGACGCCCTCCATCATGGAGGTCATCTGGTAGGCCGTCATCGGGTCGAGCACCTGCTCGCGACGGTCGACCAGGATGGGCTCGTCCTGGTTCTGCCAGCGCGGCGCCGTGCAGCCCTGGCACTGGCGGTCGTCGTGACGGAAGATGGTGGAGCCGGTGCGGTCCTGGATGCGGTCGATGAGGGTCGGGCGGATGCGGCGGCCGCCATTGGCGAACATCGAATAGGCGGCGGTCATGCGCATGACCGTGGTCTCGCCGGCGCCCAGCGAATAGGACAGGAACGAGGGCATGTCGTCATAGACACCGAAACGCTTGGCGTATTCGGCGATCAGCGGCATGCCGACGTCGTTGGCGAGGCGCACGGTCATGACGTTGCGCGAGCGTTCGATGCCGAAGCGCAGGGTCTGCGGGCCATAGAACTGGCCGGAATAGTTCTCCGGCCGCCAGACCTCGCCATTGCCGGTGTTCAGCTCGAAGGGCGCGTCCATGACCACGGTCGACGGTGTGTAGCCGTTGTCGAGGGCGGCGGCGTAGACGAAGGGCTTGAACGAGGAGCCCGGCTGGCGACGCGCCTGCGTCGCCCTGTTGAACTGGCTCTGGTCGAAGGAGAAGCCGCCGACCATGGCCAGCACGCGGCCCGTATAGGGATCCATGGCGACGAGACCGCCGGACACCTCGGGGATCTGGCGCAGGCGGAACTGGCCCTCGCGGCCGGCGAGCGGCTCGACATAGACGACGTCGCCGGCGTTCAGCGTGCGGCCGACGGGCCGGCGCGTCCAGCGCGCACCCTCGGCCGTGATCAGGCCGATGTCGCGGGTCGCGCTGACCTGGCCCGAGGCCTCGCGGCCGGGCTGCAGGCCGATGCGGGCGGTCTCGCCCTGGGCGTCGATGACCACCGCGAGCCGCCAGCCGATGTCGTTGTAGGCGCGGATCTCGGCGAGGCGCTGGCCCCAGTCGCCGCGCATGTCCTCGATACGGGTCACCGGGCCGCGCCAGCCGCGCTGCTCGTCGAAGCGGATCAGGCCGGCGGTGAGCGCCTGGCGGGCGGCCACCTGAAGCTTGGGGTCGAGCGTCGTGCGGATCGACAGGCCGCCTTCGAGGAGCTTCTTGTCGCCGAAGCGGTCGGTCATCTCGCGCCGCACTTCCTCGGCGAAGAAGTCGGCGGCGAAGGTCTGCTGGCGCGGCGAGCGCGGATTGACCGTCAGCGGCGTGCGACGGGCGGCCTCGCCCTGCTCGGCGGTGATGTGGCCGTCCTCGACCATGCGCGAGATGACGTAGTTGCGGCGCTCGATGGCGCGGTCGCGGTTGCGGAAGGGGTGGAGCTGGGTCGGGCTCTTCGGCAGGGCGGCGAGATAGGCCGCCTCCGGAATGGTCAGCTCGTGCACCGACTTGTCGAAATAGACCAGGGCGGCGGCCGCGACGCCGTAGGCGCCGTAGCCGGGGATGACGAAGCCGAGATAAATCTCGTTCAGGTAGAGCTCGAGGATCTGGTCCTTGGTGAAGGCCGATTCCATGCGCATGGCGATGAGCGCCTCGCGCACCTTGCGGTCGACAGTCTGTTCGCCGGACAGGAGGAAGTTCTTGGCGACCTGCTGGGTGATGGTCGATGCACCCTGCGGACGGCGGTTGGAACCGCGGTTCTGGAAGTTGGTCAGGGCGGCACGGGCGATGCCGGTGAAGTCGATGCCGTTGTGATTGTAGAAATTCTTGTCTTCCGCCGAGAGGAAGGCGTTGACCACCAGCTTGGGGACCGCCTGGATCGGCAGGTAGAGGCGCCGCTCGCGCGCATACTCGGCCATGAGCTGGCCGTCCGAGGCGTGGACACGGCTCATGATCGGCGGCTCGTAGTTGCGCAGGGTGTTGTAGTCCGGCAGTTCCTTGGTGACCTGCGTGATGTAGATCGCCACGCCGGCGGCACCGAGCAGGAACGCGATTGTCCCGAGCCCGAACACCCAGCCGAAGAATCGGAAAACCAGTCTCATCCGGTCATACCGCGCCCTTGAGGGCTGCGCCTCTCGTCGTCCCCGGGATCGCACCGGACCGCAATCCGGCCGGGAATGCCCCGATCAAACATTGGTCAATGATAGCACGAAGCCCTTGCCCCGCCCAACCGCACGGCCCGGCAGATTGGCCAAATCGGCGTCAGGATGCGCATGAGGGCCACGGATGTCCTGCGACTGTGGCGCGGATGTGACCCGCTGGTGGCGCGACGAGAAACCCCTCATCGCCGTGCTGCCGGGGCCACAGGGCCGTTGCGCGTGGCGAAGAACTGGCCGACCGCCTTGGCCACGGAATCCGCCGTACGGTCGCGCCAGATGGCCGAGGTCAGCATCTCCACGTCGCGCCGGCTGGTGACGAAACCGAGTTCCACCAGGACCGAAGGGATGTCGTGGGCGCGCAGCACCTGGAAGCCCGCAGACCGCAAAGGCAGGCGGTGCATGCGGGTCACCTGGCGCATCTCGCCGGCGAGGGTGCGGGCGAAGTTGGCGGAATAGATCCGGGTCTCCCGCCGCGTCAGGTCGATGAGGATGTCGGCGATCTCGGACGGTTCCTCCGACAGGTCGAGGCCGGCAATGGCGTCCGCCTTGTTCTCGCGCTCGGCGAGGCGTTCGGAATCGGCGTCGGAGGCCCGGTCGGAGAGGGTGTAGACCGTAACGCCCCGGGCGTTCTCGTTGGCGCCGCCGATGGAATCGGCATGGACGGAGATGAAGAGGTGGGCGCGCGCGTCACGCGCGATGCGCACGCGGTCCGCCAGCGGGATGAAGACATCGCGGTCGCGCGTCATCAGCACGCGGTAGCGGCCCGTCGCCATGAGCTTGTCCCGCAGCACCTTGGCGAAGTCGAGGACGATCATCTTCTCCTCGTCACCGGTCGAGGGCGCCGTCGCCCCGGGATCGATGCCGCCATGCCCCGGATCGATCACCACGATGGGCGGTCCGCCGTCATCCTCGGCCCGCTGCGACAGGCGCGGCCCGAGCGTCTCGCGGTCGCCGCGACGCGCCAGATTGCTGACGGCGCGGTCGGCGATGGCGCGGCGGCAGGCCGGCCACTGTCACCTCAGCACCGCCGAGATGAAGCCGGGGCGGCCGCCCCTCCTCCCTCGATGGTCAGCGCCCGCTCGATGATCGCCGGCCCGGCGAGCTCCACCACGATGCGGGACTTGCCCGGCGCGAAGAGGCCGAAGCGGAACGTCCTGATCAGGCCGCGGCGCTCGGCGGCACGCGGCGCCATGTGGAAGTTCACCTCGTCCAGATCGATGATCACCCTGTAGGGATCGGCGAGTGCGAAGGCGCGCATCTCGACGGCCCGGGTGAGGTCGAAGGTCAGGCGGGTCCGCGGGCCGTCCACGGTCAGATGCGCCGCCGAGACGGCGGCAGGCAGGGTCGAGCGCGCGCCCTCTCCCGCGCCACGCACGGCGCCGGTCTGCCCGGCGGCGGAGACCGCGCCGGTCGTCTGGGCCTGCGAGGCGGCTCCCGTCAGGGCGGAGGCCACCAGCAGGATGGCGAGGAGGCGGCCTGGAGCCATGAACCCTCGGAGAATCGCACCCAATGACCGCCACGCGGCCAGCGCATCCGATAACTCATAGGGGGATGCGGGTTAACCCGTCGTTAAGCATTGCGGGCCGGTCGGCCGGCGGGCGTTGCACAGGGGCCACGGACGGGCGCGTCAGGTCTCGCGGGCGCGCGTCTTCTCGATGATGTCCCGATAGGCCGGCGTGCCGATGCCGACCTGCCCCCAGATGGGCCGCTTGCGGCCGGCAGGGGCCAGGACATCGTACTCTTCCGCGGCCGCCCAGAGCGCGACGATCTGCCGGGGAAACAGATAGCCGTCCGCGTCGAACGCGTGATTGCCGCCCCCCTCACCCGCCGCCAGAGCGCTGAACAGGTCGGCTGCCGGAGTGTCGGCACAGTCGAGACCGGCGCAGGTGACGCGATGGGTCGCCGGGAGAGGCGCCACGCCAATGAACCGGGCGCGGCCCGTCGCATCATAGTCGATCTGGATGCTTTCCTCGGCGAAGGCATCGGACTCGGCATGTTGAACGCCGGCACCGAGACCCAGCGCCTCGGCGGCCGCGCGGATCGCGCTCCGTCCCGCCCCGAGCTTGAGGGGGCCGAGCCCGTCGTGGGGCAGAAGCTGTAGCCGGATCATGCGAGTCGCCTTCCCTGTGCGATCCCCTTGCTGCGACGGCACTGCGGCAACCCTGTGACCTTACGCAACAGGTGAACTTCGCCGGCGCATCGTCACAGTCAGGAAACTGTGGGATTTCCGCAACAGACCGGCCGCGACAGCCGCACGTCACGCCACTTCTCGCAGCTTCGTGATTGCGGCTTTTTCGCGAACAGGTCACCTCTAGTGTCCCGCTATTCACCATGATTCATCGCAGGGCAGCGCAGTGATGCAGAACGATTCCGTGAATGTCGCATCCCAGTCCTTCGTCGACGGCACCCAGTCGCCGCAGCTTTCCCGGCGGTTTTTCGTGCTTGCGGCTCCCGCCATCCTGACAGCGGCCTGCACGCCCGCCATGCAGGGCGCCGGCGCCTATGGCACCGTTACCGAGGGACGCGTGACGCTTCCGGCCATGGACACGTCGGGCGTCAACCCGCGCTGGCTGCGCCAGACCGTGGCCTATACCGGCGGCGAGGCCCCCGGCACCATCGTCGTCCGCCCCTCCGAGCGCCATCTCTATTTCGTCACGGGTCGCGGCACCGCCATCCGCTACGGCGTCGGCGTCGGACGCCAGGGCGCGCTCTGGCATGGCCGTGCCGTCATCGGCCGCAAGGGCTCCTGGCCGAACTGGACGCCCACGGCCAACATGATCCGCTACGACCCCCGCAACGCGCGCTATGCGGGCGGCATGCCGGGCGGCATCAACAATCCGCTCGGCGCCCGCGCGCTCTACCTGCATCGCGGCGGCCGGGATACCATGTACCGCCTGCACGGCACCAACGTGCCCTCGTCGATCGGCACCGCGGTGTCGTCCGGCTGCATCCGCCTGTTCAACCACGATATCATCGACCTCCACGACCGCGCGCGCATCGGCACGCCGGTGGTCGTCCTCGCCGGTTGACGTTCAAGGTCAAGCACCTGACGGGGCGGATGATTTCCGCCCTGTCTCTTATCCGGCTTGCCAATACGCCCCCCGCGCCGTTACAACCACTCCCGCATGGTTCGCGGGCCCCGAGGGTAGCGAGTCGCGTCTGCCACCGGTGACATCGATCCGGCCCGCGACTTGATCGTCCGAGAAGCGCCCCGTTCAGGTTTCTCCCGGAAGCCCAGACGACCGTGCCCCCTCGTCGCATTTTCCTTGCGGCGCATCACGTTCACGGGTGTACGGCATGCCGGCATCGACGGTTGCTATCGGGTCAGGACGAACGAGCGGCATCGCCGCTTTCGCTCGCCGCCCCGCCGTCCGCCTCGCCTTCGGCCCTACCCCTTCCCTTTCCACCGCATTGACGGCCGTGCGCCGGCGCCGTGTTGGCGCCGCCCCGGCACTTCTCGCCGAGCGGGGCCCAGTCGGGCCGGCGCAAGCGGCCGTCCCAACACACAAGAGTTCATCCGATGGCCAACAAGATGCTCATCGATGCCGCCCACCCGGAAGAAACCCGGGTTGTGGTGGTCCGCGGTAATCGTGTCGAGGAATTCGATTTCGAGATGCCAGCCGCAAGCCCCTCCGGGGCAACATCTATCTCGCCAAGGTGACGCGCGTGGAGCCCTCGCTCCAGGCGGCCTTCGTCGAGTACGGCGGCAACCGGCACGGTTTCCTCGCCTTCTCCGAAATCCACCCCGACTACTACCAGATCCCGGTCGCCGACCGCGAGGCGCTGCTGGCTGACGAGGCCCGTCAGCACCGCGAGGAGGACGACGAGGACAATGGCCGCGGCCGGCGTTCCGAGCGGAACGGCAAGGGCGGCATGGCCGTCGCCGTCGCCGCGGCGAGCCGTCGCCCCCGCCCCGCAGCGACCACCGTCGGCGACATCGCCGATGAGCGGTGAGCGGTGCGGCTGGAGATCGAGGCCGAGGCCTCGACGGCAGCCGATGGTGAGACCGGGCAGGTCGAGGCCGATGCGACCGAGGTCGCCGTCACCGCGCAGGACTCGGCGGAGAGCGAGACGGTTGCTCAGGAGGCCGAAGCGGCCGCAGGCGACGACACTGCCGCTGCCGAGGGCGACACGTCCGAATCTGCCGCCTCCGGCGAGAACGACGACGACGATGACCGGCGAGGATGACAGCGGCGAGGCCTCCAACGAGGAGGACCAGGTCGAGTCCGTCGGCGCCGGCGACGCCTATGAGGACATGCCGGACCGCACCTTCCGGCCCCGCAAGCCAGTACAAGATCCAGGAAGTGATCAAGCGCCGCCAGGTCATGCTGGTGCAGGTCGTCAAGGAAGAGCGCGGCAACAAGGGCGCGGCGCTCACCACCTACCTGTCGCTGGCCGGCCGCTACTCGCGTGCTGATGCCGAACACCGGCGCGCGGCGGCGGCATCTCCCGCAAGATCACCAACGCCGACCGACCGCAAGCAGCATGAAGGAGATCGCCTGCCGATCTCGACGTGCCGCAGGGCATGGGCGTCATCCTGCGCACCGCGGGCTGCGAGCCGCACCAAGACCGAGGTGCAAGCCGCGACTTCGAGTATCTGCCTGCGCATGTGGGAGACGGTCCGCGAGACGACGCTGAAGTCGCACGCGCCGACCCTCGTCTACGAGGAAGGCGTCGCTGATCAAGCGCTCGCATCCGCGACCTCTACAACAAGGACATCGACGAGGTGCTGGTCGCCGGCGAGGCCGGCTACGACAGCGAGGCCAAGCGATTTCATGCGCCATGCTCATGCCGCAGCCATGCGAACAAACGTGAAGCCCTACCGCGAGCCGCAGCCGCCTCTTCGCACCGCTATCGGGCGTCGAGGACGCAGCTCGACGCCATGCATCTCGACCGGCCGTCCAGCTGACGCTCGGGCGGCTACATCGTCATCAACCCGACCGAGGCGCTGGTCGCCATCGACGTCAACTCGGGCCGCTCGACCCGCGAGCACAATATCGAGGACACGGCGCTCAGGACCAATCATGGAGGCGGCCGAGGAGGTCGCGCGCCAGCTGCGCCTGCGCGACCTCGCCGGCCTGATCGTCGATCGACTTCATCGACATGGACGAGGGGCGCAACAACCAGGGCCGTCGAGCAGCGCATGAAGGATGCGCTGAAGCAACGACCGCGCCCGCATCCAGGTGGGTCGCATCTCCCATTTCGGCCTTCTCGAGATGAGCCGCCAGCGAATCCGCACCGGCGTGCTGGAGAGCTCCACCGAGACCTGCCCGACCTGCGGCGGCCTTGGCCATGTGCGGTCCGTGTCGTCGGTTGCGCTTCACCTGCTGCGCTCGGTCGAGGAGCAGCTGCTGCGCTCTGCAACCCACGACGTCATCGTGCGCACGCGCACAGCGGTCGCGCTCTACGTGCTCAACAACAAGCGCGCCCATCTGCACGAGCTCGAGACGCGCTTCCGCGTCAGCGTCGACATCACTGCCGACGAGACCATCACCGGCCAGCACATGTTCGCCATCGAGAAGGGCGCGCAGGTGCATACGGCCGAGACCGCCTACAAGCCGCCGGCGGCCCTGCCCGTTCCGGTCGAGCCCGAGGACCTCGTCGAGGAGGACTTCGAGGAAGAGACCGAGGAGAGCGAGGCCGAGGCCGGCGGGGAGACCCGCGAGAGCCGTCGCGAGCGCGACGAGGGTGACGAGGGCGGCGAAGGCGAGCGTCGCCGCAAGCGTCGTCGCCGTCGCCGGCGCGGCCGCAACGGCGAGGGCCGGGAGGACGGCGCCGAAGCCGGCGAGGGCAGCCAGTTCGCAGGTGACGAGGACCAGGCCGCCGGAGAGGATTCGGACGACGAGGACGAGGCCGGATCGTCAGAAGCCGGCGGCGAGGCCGGTTCCGATGAGGGCAGCGAGGCCGAACGCCGCCGCCGCCGCCGCGGCCGCCGTGGCGGACGCCGGTCGCGTCGCGAGGACGAGCCGGGCACCGATGCCGCCGTCACCGCCGAGGAGACCAGCCGACGGGCGATGATCCCTTCCCCGTCGCCGAGGAAACCGAGGCGCCACCGGAGGGCCGCGAACCCCGCCATGCGGGCCGTCGTGGGCGCGGGCGCCGGACGGTCGAGATCGCCGAGGACGGTGCCGAGGCGACTGTTCCCGAGTCCCGCGAGGAGGCAGCCGCCCCGGCTGCGGAGCCTGCCCGCCGTCGCCGCACCCCGCCGGCCGAACCGCTGGACCAGCCGGTCGCCGCGCCAGTGACGGCCCCGGAGGTTGTGAGCGCACCTGCCCCTGCCCCTGCCCCTGCCCCTGTCGCTGCGCCCGCACCGGCGCCTGCCGCCGAGGAAGCGCCGGCTGAACCGGTCAAGCGTCGCCGCACGCCGGATCCGGAGCCGGTCGAGACCATCCAGCCCGTCGCGACCCCGACCCGGCGCGGCTGGTGGAGCCGCAAGGCCGCCGAATAGGACAGCTGGCGCGACAATCTGGACGATCAGGACGGCCGGGGCGACCCGGCCGTTTCCATGTCTGCGATCCGATTCGGCCCGCGTCCGATTCGCCTGCGATTCGAACCGCCTAGCGGCAGCGAGACGACGTTGGGGAAAGTCGCCTGAACGGGATGATTCCGGGGAACGAAGCGGAAACCCGCACCTCGCCCTCTGTCACGATTTTGCCACATGACCGGCAGGCGACCTGGGGATGACGCGCCAACTTATCCCTTGCATATCCAGGAATCGGCGGGCGGCGGACGGCGGGCGCAGAATCCCCTTGCCGAATCTCTCCGCGATTTCCGACACTTGCATCGGCGCCACAGCCAGCCTCTCGAAAATCGTCGACGTTCACACCATATTTAGGGGCTCGTTTACCTGTGCCCACTATATCTTGACGTCGAGAGTGCCTGACGCATACGGTTGCCTCCGGTTCGGCGGATCGTCTCAAGTCTCCGCAGAGCCCTCCCCTGACGGTTTTGAAGGTTGCTGACGCACTCGTGCGCCAGAGCTGGAAAAGTGTCTCCGCAACCGACGGATGGTGACCACCCCCGGTGGTCGAGGCCGGCGGCGGCGGAGCGACGGCCGGGGGTCCGCGCCACGGGCGCGAAACGGTTTCAACGAGCTGGCGGCCCCTCCCCTGTGGAGAGCGGGCACAAGCCGGCCGGGGCGACAAATGGGGCCCGGATAACACCGGGTGGGGCAGGTCCGCACATGTGGACCCAATGCCGGCGAGGGAGCACACTCTCCGCCGCGATATGAGGATCGGACGATGCGCATCGACAGGCGTTACACCAAGGCCGGAGAGTCGCCCTACCAGGGGATCGCCTTCCGCACGGCGACCTCGGAGATCCGCAATCCCGACGGTTCGATCGTCTTCCGCATGGAAGGCGTCGAGGTGCCGGACGGCCTGGAGCGCAGGTCGCCGCCGACGTCCTGGCGCAGAAGTATTTCCGCAAGCGCCGGCGTGCCCGGCACGTCTGAGGAAGGCGCGTCGAGGACGAATGCGTGCCCTCAGTGGCTGTGGCGCTCGGTCGCCGGACGAGGCGGCTCTGCGCCAACCTGCCCGAGAAGGAGCGCTGCGGCGGCGAGACCAGCGCCCAGTCAGGTGTTCGAGCGCCTGGCCGGCGCCTGGACCTACTGGGGCTGGAAGGGCGGCTACTTCGACAGCGAAGACGATGCGCGCGCCTTCTTCGACGAGCATCGCTACATGCTGGCCGCACAGATCGTGCGCGCCCGAACTCGCCGCAGTGGTTCAACACCGGCCTGCACTGGGCCTACGGCATCGACGGTCCGGGCCAGGGTCACTGGTTACGTCGATCATCGCGACCGGCTCGGCCCATTCCAAGTCCTCTTCGGCCTACGAGCATCCGCAGCCGCATGCCTGCTTCATCCAGTCGCGTCGACGACGACCTCGTCAACGAGGGCGGCATCATGGACCTGTGGGTGCGCGAGGCGCGCCTGTTCAAGTACGGCTCGGGCACCGGCTCGAACTTCTCCTACCTGCGTGGCGAGGGCGAGAAGCTCGTCGGGCGGCGGCCGCTCCTCCGGCCTGATGAGCTTCCTGAAGATCGGCGACCGCGCCGCCGGCGCCATCAAGTCGGGCGGCACGACGCGCCGCGCCGCCAAGATGGTGGTGGTCGACGTCGACCATCCGGACATCGAGGCCTACATCGACTGGAAGGTGCTCGAGGAGCAGAAGGTCGCCTCCCTGGTCGACCGGCTCGAAGATCGTCGCCAAGGCACCTCAAGGCCGTGATGAAGGCCTGCGTCGAACTGCCGAGTGGCGACAGGCGACGCCTGCTTCGACCCGACGCAGAACCCGGCGCTGAAGCGCGAGCGTCAAGGCGGCGCGCAAGGTCGCTGGTGCCCGAGAACTACATCAAGCGCGTCATCCAGTTCGCCCGCCAGGGCTACCGGGACATCGAGTTCCCGACCTTACGACACCGATTGGGACTCGGAGGCCTATCTGACGCGTCTCGGGCCAGAACTCCAACAACTCCGTGTCGCGTGCAGCGACGACTTCCTGCAGGCGGTCGAAGAGGACGGCGAGCTGGAACTCTGACCGCGCGCACGACGGCAAGGTCGCACAAGACGGTGAGGCCCGCGACGCTCTGGGAGCAGATCGTCGCCACGCCGCCTGGGCGCTCGGCCGATCCCGGCCTGCACTTCAACACGACGATGAACGATTGGCACACCTGCCCGGCCGACGGCCCGCATCCGCGCGTCGAACCCGTGCTCGGAGTACATGTTCCTCGACGACACGGCCTGCAATCTCGCGTCGCTGAACCTGATGCAGTTCCGCGATGCGACCGACAGGCGCGATCGACGTCGACGGCTACGAGCACGCCTGCGCGCCTGTGGACAGTTGTGCTCGAGATCTCGGTGATGATGGCGCAGTTCCCGTCGCGCACGATCGCCGAGCTGTCCTATCGAGTACCGCACGCTGGGCCTGGGCTACGCCAATATCGGCGGCCTGCTGATGTCGTCGGGCCTGGCGCTATGACTGCGCACGAGGGCCGCGCGCCATCGCCGGCGCGCTGACGGCGCTCATGACCGGCGTCGCCTATGCGACGTCGGCCGAGATGGCCGAGTGAACTCGGTCCCTTCCCGGGCTATGCCGCCGAACCGCGAAGCACATGCTGCGGGTCATCCGCAACCATCGCCGCGCTGCCCATGGCGAGACCGCCGGCTACGAAGGCGCTGTCGATCGCACCGGTGCCGCTCGACCACGGCTAACTGCCCGCTGACGCGCCTCGTCGCGATCGGCGCCCGCCGTGCCTGGGACCGCGCGCTGGAGCTCGGCGAAGCCCACGGCTATCGCAACGCCCAGGTCTCGGTCATCGCGCCCACCGGCACGATCGGCCTTGTCATGGACTGCGACACGACCGGCATCGAGCCCGACTTCGCGCTGGTGAAGTTCAAGAAGCTGGCCGGCGGCGGCTACTTCAAGATCATCAACCGCGGCCGTGCCCGAGGCGCTCGCGACCCTTGGCTATCGCCAGGCGACGATCGACGAGATCGTCGCTTATGCCGTCGGCCACGGCTCGCTGCGCCGGCTCAGCCGGCATCAACCACACGACGCTGAAGGCCAAGGGCTTCACCGACGCGGCGCTGGCAAAGGTCGAAGGCAGCCTTGATGCGGCCTTTCGACATCAAGTTCGTCTTCAACAAGTGGACGCTCGGCGATGCCTTCTGCCGCAGACGTGCTCGGCATCCCGACGCACGAGCTGAACGCCACCCGGCTTCGAGCTGCTGGCGCGCATCTTGGCTTCTCCAAGAAGCGAGATCGAGGCCGCCAACGCCCATGTCTGCGGGGCCATGACGCTGGAAGGCGCGCCGTTCCTCAAGGCGCGAGCATCTATCCGTGTTCGATTGCGCCAACCCCTGCGGCCGCACAGGGCAAGCGCTACCTCTCGGTTGAGAGCCACATCCGCATGATGGCGGCCGCCCAGCCCTTCATCTCGGGCGCCATCTCCAAGACCATCAACATGCCGAACGAGGCCACCGTCGAGGATTGCAAGAGCGCCTATGATGCTGCTCGTGGAAGCTCGGCGCTGAAGGCCAACGCCCTCTACCGCGACGGCTCGAAGCTGCGCCAGCCGCTGAACTCGTCGCTCATGGCGGATGACGACGAGGACGAGGACGTCGTCGAGGAGCTGATGGCGCAGCCCATGGCCGCGCGCGCCGCCGCATCATTGCCGAGCGCATCGTCGAGACGGATCGTCGAGCGCGAGGTGCGCATGCGCGAGCGCATGCCGGACCGCCGCAAGGGCTACACCCAGAAGGCCATCGTCGGCGGCCACAAGGTCTACCTGCGCACCGGCGAGTATGATGACGGCCGTATCGGCGAGATCTTCATCGACATGCACAAGGAAGGCGCTGCGTTCCGCTCGCTGATGAACAACTTCGCCATCGCCATCTCGCTCGGCCTGCAGTACGGCGTGCCGCTGGAGGAGTATGTCGAGGCCTTCACCTTCACCCGCTTCGAGCCGGCGGGCATCGTGCAGGGCAACGACGCCATCAAGATATGCGACGTCGATCCTCGACTACGTCTTCCGCGAGCTTGCCGTGAGCTACCTCGGCCGCACCGATCTCGGCCCATGTCGATCCCGGACGAGAGCTCGCCACCGACTTGCGCTCGGCACCGGGACCTCGGAAGGCGTCGCCAAGGCGGTGCTGTCGAAGGGCCTGGTGCGCGGCAAGACCGACAAGTTCACCCTCGTCACGGGCCAGTCCGGCCAGGCGACGCCGG
This sequence comes from Phreatobacter sp., assembly GCA_965284145.1. Lineage (GTDB taxonomy): Bacteria > Pseudomonadota > Alphaproteobacteria > Rhizobiales > Phreatobacteraceae > Phreatobacter. The sequence continues at coordinate 236,119 of CBDIRH010000002.1, read as the reverse complement.
GTTCGCTGTCGAGCGACGGTCGTACCGGCAACGGTGGTGACCATGGGCCGTGGGCCGCAGACCATCGGCGCCACGGCGCTGAAGGAGGAGCCGTTCAGCGGCCGCCGTCATGGACGCCAAGCGCTGACCGCGCTGTTCGACACGAGCGGAGGCGGCCCCGGAGACTAAGGCCGAGCGCTCCAGCACGCCGACCGGCGGGCGGAAGCCAAGCTGCGCGGCTATGTCGGCGAGGCCTGCCCGGAATGCGCGAACTTCACGCTGGTGCGCAATGGCACCTGCCTGAAGTGCGACACGTGTGGCATCGACGACGGGCTGCAGCTGAGCCTGTGCGTCAGTAACTGACGATTTCGGGGCGGGTGCAGAAGGGCGCCCGCCCCTTTCGTATTCAACCTTCTCCCATGGGGAGAAGGTGGGTCCGGAGGACCCGGATGAGGGGTTGCGGCCCATCGGAGCCTGACAATCGCGCAACCGCCAGCACTATGCCTCTGATCGCTCCCGGCGTTTCCCTCACCCGGCTGCGCCGTAGCCACGCTCTCCCCGTGGGTGGGGGTTCACGTTTGAGTTCCGCTGCTGCCTAACTCTAATCGACTACCCGGCGATCCAGCATCGCCTTGAGGCGCGCCTGCATGGGTTCGGGATGCAGGAGCACCTCGTCGTTGGTGAATCGGACGACCTCGAACCCGAGCCTGCGGAGCACCTCTGTTCGCGCTGCATCCAGTTTGGCTTGCGCCTCATGGTGCTTTCCGTCGATCTCGACGATCATCCGGGCTTCAAGGCAGAGGAAATCAACGACATAGCGATCGATCGGCACCTGTCGACGAAACTTGTAGCCATGGAAGCGCCGATCTCGGAGCAGCGTCCAGAGTTCGCCCTCCGCCTTCGTCATGGCGCGGCGCAAATGACGAGCAAAACTGCGCTTCGGGAGCATGCCGGAGGATGACACGCTAACGCTACGACATCCACGTGGCACTCGCTGGACCACTGCATCAGCGACGATGGCAATCCCCTCACCCGGCTGCTCCGCAGCCACCCTCTCACCATGGGAGAGGGTTCGTAGCGGCAGTCGATCGTTCCCCCTTGCCGCGTCGCGCCACACCCCTATCCTCACCTCCCGACGACCCGACGCCGACAGAGGCGGCGGGCAACCTCTCAGGGAGAGACCCCATGGACATCACGCGCTGCGGCGAGACGGATTCGCGCCGGCCGCCGGCCGCCTGGTTCACCGGCAATGTCTGGCAGGACCCCATCGTCGAGGCCCCGGCGCCGGCCCGCGTGCGCGCCGCCGTGGTGCGCTTCGATCCCGGCGCACGCACCAACTGGCACACCCATCCGCTCGGGCAGACGCTCCACGTCACCTCCGGCTGCGGCCTCGTCCAGAAGCTCGGCGGCCCGATCGAGACGATCCGGGCCGGCGACAGCGTCTGGATCCCGCCGGGAGAGAAGCACTGGCACGGCGCAGGCCCGACCACCGGCATGACCCATGTCGCCATCCACGAGGCGCTCGACGGCAGCCATGTCGACTGGATGGAGCCGGTGACGGACGAACAATATCGCGGCGTCTGACCGGGCGCGGCCGTTCCCTCGGCCTCCCGCCGTTCTGCCTCCGGCCGCCCATCGGGTCGGCATCGTCCGCCCTCCGGCCGGGCTGACCGCCGCATCCGGCGTGATAGCCTCTGCGCATGGGCTGCGCGCTCCTCGCGAGCGGCCGCCCCGGCAGGGAGGGAGAGCGCAATGGCCACCGGTACCCATGGCGTGAGCGTCGAGACGACGGGGCGCATCGCCACCATCCGCCTCGACGGGCCGACGCCCGGCAATCTCCTGTCGGTCGATGCCATGACGGCGCTGCTGGACGCGGCGCGCGGGCTTGCCACCGACCCGCATCTGTCGGCGGTGGTGCTCACCGGGCGGGCCGAGGTCTTCACCCTCGGCTTCAACCTTGCCGACGGCGACCGCCTGGCGGGGCTGACGCTCGCCGAACGGCGCGAGGCGCTCGCCGTCGGCCCGCGGCTGCTCGCCGCCTTCGAGGCGCTGGAGCCGCTCACCGTCTTCGCGGCGGAGGGCTGGTGCGTCGGCGGCGGCGTCGCCATCGCCGCGGGCTTCGACCTGCGCGTCGCCGGCGCGGGCGCCCGCTTCTACGTGCCGGAGATCGAGCGCGGCATGAACATGAGCTGGGGCTCGCTGCCGCGCCTCGTCAACCTGATGGGTCCGGCACGCACCAAGCGCCTCGTCATGCTGGCGGAGCAGATCGACGCGGAGCGCGCCCTCGCCTGGGGGCTCGTCGACGAGCTGGCTCCCGCCGGTGGGGCGCTGGCGCGGGCCCTCGCCTTCGCGGAACGGGCGGCGACGATGCCGCCGGTGCAGCTCAGGATGTGCAAGAGCGGTATCAACGCCTATGCCAATGCCCTGGCGCCGGTGGCCGCGGCCCTCGACCGCGACCAGTACCTGCTGGCCCAGGCGAGCGCCGACTATGCCGAGGGCGTCGCCTCGTTCCGCGAGAGGCGCCCGCCGCGCTACCGGGGGGACTAGGGTGGTGCGCCGGGCCGTCACGACGGCACCCGCCGGCCGTCGCCAATCTGAAACGTGCCGGCGCAATGGTGAGGCCATGCGGGCGACCGGTCCCGCCGCTGCCCCTGGAGACGTCGCATGCCCATCAGGTCTGGCCTGATCCTCTGTCTCGCAACGGTCGTGCCGGCCATGGCCCAGCCGACGGGCGACAGCCTTCCGAACCGCCGCCCGGGCCACTGGGAGATCACCATGCTGCTCGAGGGGCGCGAGGGCGGACCCGAGGTCAAGGCCGAGACCTGCACCGATGCCGAGACCGAGAGGCAGATGATGCAGTTCGCGCTGGGGGCCGCCGGTGGCACCTGCCAGCGATACGAGGTGCGTCGGGTCGGGCAGGAGTACCATATCGACGTCGACTGCCAGATGGGCCCGATGCGCACGGTCTCGCGCTCGGTCATGAGCGGCGACTTCCAGACCACCTATTCCATTCGCATCGAGGGCTCGGTGACCATGCCGGGCGGCGGCAATCAGCAGACGCGCATGGTTCAGAACGCACGTTGGCGCAGCGAGACATGCTCGGGCGGGCTGGTGCCGGGTGACATCCAGACGTCGGGCAACAAGATCAACATCCGCGACCTCGGAGCCGCCGTGCGGGGAGCCCCGCGGCGCTGACCGCCAGCGCCAGCGTCACCGGCAGCGGTAGGTCCGGTAGGGATTGCCCCAGGCGTCGACCGCCCAGCGCTGCCGCATGCAGACGGTCGGCATGCGATTGTCGAAGACGGGGCTGTTGAGGCCGCTCGGCCGCCTGAGGCCGCCCATGATCATCGGGCGCGGGCTGCCCCAGCGACCAGCGGCGAAGCCATCGCCGCGGTGGTGCCCACCGCCATGGAAGCCGCCATGCATGCCGCCGCCATGAAAGCCGCCGCCATGGGATCCGCCTCGCCCGAAACCGCGTGCATCGGCCTGCGACGCGCCCACGGTGCCGATAGCAAGAAGGATCATGGCGGGGAGAAGAGCGAGGCGCGCGCGGGTCATGGTGGCTCCTGCAGGAAACGGCCGTCGCGAATGCTGCGACCGACCATGTGTCGCGCCGGTCGCGCCGAAGGTTCATCCCGGAGGAGCCCGTCGGCGAACACCCTTTCCCCCCGCCGCCGCATGGCGTATGGCCCCCGGCAACACAAGTCACCGGGTAGTCCGCGCGTATGAATTCGTCTGGAAAGCATCAGCAAGCAGAACGGCCGTCAGATCGTCTTCATCGAGGCGTCGGCTTCCCTGCAGAAGGGCGAGAAGATCGGCCTTGTCGGCCCGAACGGTGCCGGCAAGACGACGCTGTTTCGCATGATCACCGGCGCAGGAGCAGCCCGACGAGGGCCAGGTGCTCGGTCGATCGCGGCGTCACCATTGGCTATTTCAGCCAGGATGTCGGCGACATGGCGGGACACAGCGCCGTGGCCGAGGTGATGAACGGCGCCGGGCCGGTGAGCGAGGTGGCGGCCGAGCTGGCGGAGCTGGAGGCGGCCATGGCCGATCCCGACCAGGCCGACCGCATGGACGAGATCATCGCGCGCTATGGCGAGGTGCAGGGTCGCTTCGAGGAGCTCGACGGCTATGCGCTCGACGGACGCGCGCGCGAGGTGCTGGCCGGCCTCGGCTTCTGCGCACGAAATGATGGACGGCGATGTCGGCAGGCTGTCCGGCGGCTGGAAGATGCGCGTGGCGCTGGCCCGCATCCTGCTGATGCGCCCCGACGTCATGCTGCTCGACGAGCCGTCCAACCACCTCGACCTCGAAAGCCTGATCTGGCTGGAACAGCTTCCTCAAGGGCTATGAGGGCGCGCTGCTGATGACCTCGCACGACCGCGAGTTCATGAACCGCATCGTCGGCAAGATCATCGAGATCGATGGCGGCGCGCTCACCACCTATTCCGGCAATTACGCCTTCTACGAGCAGCAGCGCGCGCTCGCCGAGAAGCAGCAGCAGGCGCAGTTCGAGCGCCAGCAGGCGATGCTGGCCAAGGAGATCAAGCTTCATCGAGCGCTTCAAGGCGCGCGCCTCCCATGCCGCCCAGGTGCAGAGCCGGGTGAAGAAGCTCGACAAGATCGACCGGGTCGAGCCGCCGCAAGCCGCCGCCAGACAGTGACGTTCGAGTTCCAGCCGGCGCCGCGCTCCGGCGAGGACGTCGTCACGCCTCAAGGACGTCGCACAAGCGCTATGGCAGCCGCACCATCTACGAGGGGCTCGACTTCAGCATCCGCCGCAAGCGAGCGCTGGTGCGTCATGGGCGTCAACGGCGCCGGCAAGTCGACGCTGCTGAAGCTGATAGCCGGCGCGACCGAGCCCGATCGCAGGCACCGTCAATCGTCGGCGCCAGCGTGAAGATGGGCTATTTCGCCCAGCACGCCATGGAGGTGCTCGAAGGCGAGCAGCACCGTGTTCCAGACGCTGGAGAGATCAATTTCCCGCAGGCCGGCCAGGCGCCGCTGCGGGCACTTGCCGGCTGCTTCGGCTTTTCCGGCGACGATGATCGAGAAGAACTGCCGCGTCCTGTCGGGCGGCGAGAAGGCCCGGCTCGTCATGGCGCAGATGCTGTTCGACCCGCCGAATTTCCTGGTCCTGGACGAGCCGACCAACCACCTCGACATTGCGACCAAGCAGATGCTGATCCAGGCGCTGTCAGGGACTATGAAGGCACCATGCTGTTCGTCTCGCACGACCGGCACTTCCTCGGCGGCGCTGTCGAACCGCGTGCTGGAACTGACGCCCGACGGCATACACACCTATGGCGGCGGCTACACCGAATATGTCGCCCGCACCGGGCAGGAAGCGCCGGGCACTGCAGGAGCTGAAACGCGCCTCCGCCCGACCTGCCTTGAACAGCCCGGCGAAGTCCGGTCTACTCGGGGCGGGTTGAAACGCCGGGATGCCACGAGCGCCGAGCAAGAGCGCATGGGCCGCCCGACCAGGAGGACGACGCATGACCAAGACGCTCTGGACGCCATCCCGACGCCGCTTCCTCGCGGCCTCGTCGACGCTGGCCCTTTCCGGCCTCGCCGCGCCGGGCCTGGCGCAGACCCGCTTTCCCAGCCGGCCGGTGACGCTGATCGTGCCGTGGACGGCGGGCGGCTCCACCGACATGGGCTTCCGCGCCCTCGCCGAAGCGACGCAGGCCCATCTCGGCGAGCGCATCATCGTCGAGAACAAGCCCGGTGCCGGCGGCACGCTCGGCCCGGCGCAGATGGCCGCCAGCGCCCGGCCTGACGGCTACACGCCAGGCGCAGATGCCGATCACCATGTTCCGCCTGCCGCACATGACGCGGGTGGCCTTCAACCCGCTGACCGATTTCAGCTATGTCGTCCACGTCGCCGGCTACTGCTTCGGCACGACGGTGCGCGCCGACAGCCCGCACAAGACGATGAAGGACCTCATCGACTTCGCCCGCGCCAACCCGGACAAGGTCACCTATGGCACGCCGGGCGCCGGCACCTCGCTGCACATCACCATGATGGACATCGCCGCGCGCGAGAACATCAAGTGGACCCATGTGCCCTTCCGCGGCGCTTCCGAGACCAATGCCGCCGTGCTCGGCGGCCATGTCACGGCGCAGGCGGATTCGAGCGGCTGGGCGCCCCTCGTCAATGCCGGGCAGCTCCGCCTGCTGGCAACCTGGGGCAAGAAGCGCACGAAGAGCTGGCCCACCGTGCCGACGCTGCAGGAGAGCGGCATCGACATCGTCTCCAACTCGCCCTTCGGCATCGCCGGTCCCAAGGGCATGGACCCGGGCATCATCAAGGTGCTGCACGACGCCTTCAAGAAGGGTATCGAGGAACCGGCGCACCTGCGCGTCATGGACCAGCTCGACCAGGAGGTCGACTACATGGACACGCAGTCCTACACCGCCTTCGTGCAGACCATGTACGAGGACATGCGCAAGCAGGTGGAACGCCTGAACCTGCGCCGCAGCTAACGCCAAGAGGCGGCCTCCATGCGCATTCCCGATCTGGTGGCCGCCGTGGCCATTGCCGGCCTCGGCGTTTTCCTGGTGCGGGAAGGTGCCGACCTCGGCCTCGGCGAGCCGACCGAACCCGGTTCGGGTTTCATGTTCTGGTGGATCGGCGTGGCGATGATCGTCGCCGGCGCCGCCCTCGGCATCATGGGGCTCTTCGTGCCGAACGGGCGGGCGGCGGCGGAGGCGGCGAGTACCGGCGGCCCGCTCGCCATGCCGCTCATCTGCATCGCCGCCCTGATCGGCTATGCCCTGCTGCTGCAGCCGCTGGGCTTCATCCCGACCTCGGCGCTGCTGCTCACCGGGCTCTTCGCCTTCGTCGGTGGCTATCGCCTGCACTTCTCCGCCGGCATGGGCGTGGCCTCGGCCCTCGCCTGCTGGTTCGTCTTCGCCCGGCTCCTGTCGAGCAACCTGCCTGCCGGCATCCTCGCCGGCACTGTCTTCGGGAGCTGAGCCATGGATCTCCTCGGCCAGCTCGGCAATGGCTTCCTGATCGCCCTGTCGCCCGCCAATCTGTTCTATTGCTTCGCGGGGGTCCTGATCGGCACGCTGGTCGGCGTGCTGCCAGGCATCGGCCCGGTGGCGACCATCGCCATGCTGCTGCCGATCACCTTCCACCTGCCGCCGACCGCCTCGCTGATCATGCTGGCCGGCATCTACTACGGCGCGCACGTACGGCGGCTCGACGACCTCGATCCTGGTCAACCTGCCGGGCGAGGCGGCGTCGGTCGTGACCTGCCTCGACGGCTACCAGATGGCGCGCAACGGGCGCGCTGGCGCGGCGCTGTCGATCTCGGCGCGTCGGTTCGTTCTTCGCCGGCACGGTCGGCACGCTCGATCATCGTGCTGTTCGCCGAGCCGCTGACGCGCATGGCGCAGAAATTCGGCCCGGCCGACTATTGCTCGCTGATGGCGCTCGGCCTCGGTCGCCGCCGTCGTGCTGGCCAGCGGCTCGGTCATCAAGGCGATTGCCATGGTGTTCCTCGGCCTGCTGTTCGGCCTGGTCGGCACCGACGTCAATACCGGCGCCCAGCGCTTCACCTTCGACGTGCCCGAGCTGTCGGACGGCATCGACTTCGCGCCCATCGCCATGGGGCTGTTCGGCATCGCCGAGATCGTGGTCAACCTCGAACGACATTTGTCGAGATCCGGCGGTACCATCAAGGTCGGCTCGTTGTGGCCGACACGCGAGGAGACTGCGGCGCGCCATGCCGCGCGGCCATCGTGCGCGGCACGGCGCTGGGCTCGTCTGCTCGGCGTGCTGCCGGGCGGCGGCCCGACGCTTGGGTGCCTTCTCGTCCTATACGCTGGAGAAGAAGATCTCCAAGAACGCCGGAGCGCGTTCGGCAAGGGCGCCGTCGAGGGCGTCGCCGCGCCGGAAGCCGCCAACAACGCCGCGGCGCAGACCTCGTTCATCCCCATGCTGACCCTCGGCATCCCGTCCAACGCGGTGATGGCCTTGATGGTCGGCGCCATGATCATCCAGGGCATCCAGCCCGGCCCCGAGGTCATGACCAAGAAACCGGACCTCTTCTGGGGCATGATCGCCTCGATGTGGATCGGCAACCTGATGCTGGTCGTCATCAACCTGCCGATGATCGGCATGTGGGTGAAACTGCTGACGGTGCCCTACCGCTTCCTGGCCCCCGCCATCCTGCTGTTCTGCTGCATCGGCGTCTACGCGACCTCGGGCCAGATCTTCGACGTCTACGTGATGATCGCCTTCGGCGTGATCGGCTGGCTGGTGGCGCGCTGGGGCTATGAGCCGGCGCCGCTGGTGCTGGGCTTCGTGCTCGGCCCGATGTTCGAGAACAATCTGCGCAAGGCGCTGATCCTCTCGCGCGGCAGCTGGATGACCTTCATCGAGCGGCCGATCTCGGCCTTCTTCGTCATCGCCTCGGCCGTCATCCTGGCGACGGCCCTGGTGCCGTGGATCAACGCCAAGCGGCGGGAAATCGCCGCCGAGGAATAGGGGCGACATGCGGCGCGGGCCGCCGGCCCGCGCATCGCAACCTGCTGACGACGGTCTCGATCAGGCCGCCGTGGTGTCGTCGAGCTTGGCGTCGGCGGCGTTCTTCTTGACGCTCTCGATCCCGGCATCGCGCGCGGCTTCCGACGAATAGGTTTCGCTGGTGCCGATGATCTGGCCGTTGGTGGCCTTGAGATTGAACATCGGGGCGCCCGACTTCGACATCTTGCGCTCGTAGCGCGCGTCCTCGCCAGCGTTCTTGCGAACGCTCTCGATGCCGTTCGTCGCGGCCGCCTTTGTCGTGTAGTGCTCGCTGGACAGGATGGTCTGCCCGTTGGACGCCTTGAGGGTGAAGTGGAACTGACCGCTCTTGCCCTTGGTCAGCACGAACTTGCCTGCCATTGCCCTGCTCCCGATCCGATTCGCGCTCATGCGCGGCACGCAGCATAGCCGAGCCGTCCGCAAATACCGGTGCGGAAGGTCACGGACCCCGGGACGCGCCCCGCCCTCCGCCGGATGGACCGGCTGACCCTGGATGGCCGAGCCGCCATGCTGGCCGGCACTGCCCCTGCCGAGACGGAGTTCCCATGACCGACAGCCCCTCCCCAGTGCGCCTTGAAAGGGTCGGAACCATCGGCCGGATCGTCATCGACCGGCCTCCGGTCAATGCCATGAGCCTCGCCATGATCCGCGCCCTGGTCGCCGCTCTCAGGGAAGCGGCGGCCGACCGCACGCTGCGGGCCGTGGTGGTGACCAGCGCGGTCGCCGACCGGTTTTGTGCGGGGCTTGATCTCGACGTCATCCTCGGCAAGTCGGGGGAAGAGGTGCGCGAGTTCCTCCAGGCGCTCTACACCGACCTCTATGATGCCCAATACGACCTCGGGAAGCCCTCCATCGCGGCTGTCGGCGGCGCGGCACGCGGCGGCGGCGTGACCATGGCGATCTCCTGCGACGTGCTGGTCGCCTCGGAAAACGCGACCTTCGGCTATCCGGAGGTCGATGTCGGCGTCATCCCGGCGATCCACTTCGCCCATCTTCCACGCATCATCGGGCGCCACCGCGCCTTCGAGCTGCTGTTCACCGGACGCAGCTTCTCCGCGCGCGAGGCCGCCGATCTCGGCCTCGTCAGCCGCCTCGTTCCGGCCGGCGAGGCGGATGCGGCCGCCATGGCGCTGGCCGAGACTTTTGCGGCGAAGTCGGAGACGGTGATGCGGCTCGGCCGCGCCGCCTTCATGCGCCAGAACGATCTCGACTACCGCCGCTCCATCGCCAATGCGGTCGAGGACTTCTGCAACGTGGCGACGACGCCGGCCGCGCAGGAGGGACTCGCCGCCTTCGTCGAGAAGCGCAAGCCGCGGTGGTAAACCCGAGGAAACAAACGGCTGGCGGTTTCGACATCATCCGGATCGATCCGGGCGGCAGCCTGACAGGGTTCCCCCTTCGTCACCTGCCGAGGAACTCCATGCGCCGCCTGCCGATCCTAGCATCCGCCCTTGCCGTTGCGGCGGTCGTCGCCGCCAGTCCCGCCTTCGCCTATGGAGTCTATTGCGCCAACGGCAAGATCGAGATCGACAGCCGCTCCTTCGAGCAGATGCGCATCGCCCGCGGCTCCGGCATCTGCGCCTTCGGCCAGTTCAACTACCTCTCCGATGCCCAGAACTTCGCGCGGCGGAACAACTTCACGCCGGGCTCGCGCTGCTCCTGTCGCTAGCCGCCCTGCCGGCGCAGCTTGTCGTAGCGCTTCACCGCCCGCTCGCGCTTCAGCCGCGACAGGCGGTCGAGCCAGAAGATGCCGTCGAGCTGGTCGATCTCGTGCTGCAGGACGACGGCGAGGAAGCCGTCCGCCTCCCCCCGCTGCTCCTCCCCCGCGAGGGTGGTCCAGGTGAGGCCGATGCGGGACGGTCGCTCCACCTCCTCGGAGATGCCGGGCATGGAGACCGAGCCCTCCCGCTCGACCTTCGTCTCCGGCGATGTCCACAGGATTTGCGGGTTGACATAGAGTCGCATGAGCGCGTCGTCGGCGAGCCGGATCGCGACCAGCCGCTGCGGCACGCCGATGTGGCAGGCCGTCAGTCCGATGGCCGGAGCGGCGACGAGCGTGTCGATCAGGTCCTGCGCCAGTTGCTGAAGGTCGCCGCCGAAGGTCTCCACGGGCTCCGCCTTCAGCCTCAGGCGCGGATCGGGAAACATCACGAGCGGTCTTGCGGCCATGGGGCGATCTCCGGGACGACCGCCGCAGACCTAGCCGACCTCACGGCGCCACGGAAGCGGCATCCCGGCGGCGTTTCTGCCCACCACGGCGGCGGGTGCTGCCGCGCCTTTGGGCGACGACATCAGGCGGAACGGGCGTTCTGCGCCAAGCGCTCCGGCAGCATCGGGGCCATGCCCGACGCGGGTTGCAATGGAATGGTTGTTGCATAAGGATGCGGGTCCGGCGATCCCCTCAGGGCGCGCCCCCCTGCATTCAAGAACGAGTGATATTCGACGTGAGCGCCCAGCCCCAGACCGCCGCAGATTCCGTGGCTCCCGCCCCCAACACCGGCCCTGTCCTGTCGGTGTCGAACCTCGTCACCTCGTTCCTGCGCGAGGGCGAGTGGAATGCCGTGGTGCGCGGCGTCTCCTTCGATGTCGGGCCGAGCGAGACGCTCGGCCATCGTTGGCGAGTCGGGTTCCGGCAAGAGCTGTGACGGCGCTCTCGATCATGCGCCTCATCCCCGCCGCAGAGCGGCCGGGTGGAAGGCAGCATCAAGCTCGCAGGGCGCGAGCTGACGACTCTGCCCGAGAAGGCGATGCACCACGTGCGCGGCAACGACAGTCTCGATGATCTTCCAGGAGCCGATGACGTCGCTCAACCCGGTGCTGACCATCGGCAAGCAGATCGCCGAGGCGCTGATCTGCACCGTGGCATGACGCGCAAGGCAGCGCCGAGGCCGACGCGGTGCGAGATGCTCGAGCAGGTGCGCATCCCCGAGCCGCCGAGCGCGCTTCCATGAGTATCCGCACCAGCTTCTCGGGCGGCATGCGCCAGCGCGTCATGATCGCCATGGCGCTCGGCCTGCCGATCCGAAGGTGCTGATCGCCGACGAGCCGACGACCGCGCTCGACGTCACCATCCAGGCGCAGATCCTCGAACTCATGCAAGCGTGCTGCAGGACGAGTACGGACACCGCCGTCATCCTGATCACCCACGACATGGGCGTGGTCGCCGAGATCGCCGACCGCGTCGTTGTCATGTATGCCGGCCGCAAGGTCGAGTCGAGGCTGGCGCGCCGACCAGATCTGTTCGCCGACCCTGCCCATCCCTACACCAAGGGCCTGCTCGGCGCTCGATGCCGCAGCTCGACGATGCGGCCTGAACGGGCCAACGGCCGCGCCTGACGAGATCAAGGGCATGGTCCCGATCGCTGTTCGACCTCCCGCAAGGCTGCAGCTTCGCGCCGCGCTGCAGCAGGCGACGATGCCGCGTCGCGAGCACGCCGGAGCTACAGGAGCAGAGGCCCGGCCACTGGAGCGCCTGCTGGCATGCTCGATCGCGTCCTCACGGCGCCGTAGCACATGACCCGCTCCTCGACAGTCGCGACCTCAAGAAGCACTTCCCGATCGACAAGGGCGTGCTCGCCAGGCCGTCGGTCAGGTCTATGCCGTCGACGGCGTCTCGCTTCTCGATCGGCGTCGGGCGAGACCCTGGGCGCTGGTGGGCGAGAGCGGCTGCGGCAAGTCGACCGCCGGCCGCTCGCATGCTGCGCCTGATCGAGCCGAACTCGCGGCTCTGTCGTCGGTGGCATGGCGAGGACGTCACCGGCCATGCCGAAGGCGGCAAGCTGCGCGACCTGCGCAGGCGCATGCAGATCATCTTCCAGGATCCCTATCGCCAGTCGCTGAACCCGCGCATGACGGTCGGCGCCGAGATCGTGGGCGAGCCGCTTCTAGTGCTCATGGCGCTCGCCTCGGGCTCTGAGCGCACGCGACCGCGTCGCCGCCCTGTTCGACGCGCGTCGGCCTGTCGGCCCGGGCATGGCGCACGCGCTACCCGCACGAGTTCTCCGGCGGCCAGCGCCAGCGCATCGGCATCGCCCGCGCCCTGGCGCTGGAGCCCGAAGCTGATCGTCGGCGACGAGGCCGGTGTCGGCGCTCGACGTTTCGATCCAGGCGCAGGTCATCAACCTGCTGCTGGACCTGCAGGCGAGCACGGGCCTCGCCTATCTCTTCATCTCGCACGACCTCGCCGTGGTCGAGCACATCAGCCACCGCGTCGCCGTGATGTATCTCGGCCAGCATCGTCGAGATCGGTCCGACGCGCCGCTCGCTCTTCGGTGACCCGCAGCATCCCTATACGAAGAAGCTGATGTCGGCGGTTCCGATCCCGGATCCGGCGCGCCGCCTGCAGAAGCGTGGCGTCTCCAACGACGAGATCAAGAGCCCGGTCCGCGCTCCCGACTATGTGCCGCCGACCCGCCAGTACCGCGAGGTTTCGCCTGGTCACGTGGTCATGGCCTGGGAGTGATCCAGCCCGCAGCCCCAATGGAAAAGGCCCCGGTTCGCCGGGGCCTTTTTTCGTTGGGCGGAGAGGATACTCAGTAGAGATTGGTCGTGTAGGCGATCTCGAGGCGCTTGTTGGTCGCGTCTGCGTCAACGCCCCTGATCTGGTCGGCGAGGACGGTACCAAGAAGAGGGAAGGCGTCGCGGCCGACCTTCCTGTCGGCGTTCCAGAGGTCGGCGCGCAGGATCGCTCTGCCGCAGTGGAAATAGACCTGCTCGACGGTGATCTCCATCGCCGAACTCGGCACGATCTTGCCCTTGATCGCCAGGGACTGCAGCAGGTCCGGATCAGTCACCAGACGCGCCTTGCCATTGACACGCAGCGTCTCGTTGAGGCCCGGCACGAGGAAGAGCAGGCCGACATCCGGCCTCGCCAGCACGTTCTGCAGCGTGTCGAGGATGTTGTTGCCGCGCCGGTCGGGCAGGATCAACGTGTGGTCATCGACGACTTGGACGAACCCCGGTTCGTCACCGCGCGGCGAGCAATCCGTGCCGCTGTCGCTGGTGCTGGCGATGGTGAGGAACGGCGACAGCGCGATGAAGCGCCTGCAGTGGTCGTCGAGCCGGTCCAGGATCTTCTTGGTCGTCATCTCGGCAGGCTGATCATAGACCTGCCGCAGGGCGTCCTTTCCAGTGATCTCGTTCGAACCGTCGCTCATGGGGGCCTCCTCGGGGGATTCTGTCGCATGAGATGTTAGGCGAGATCACCGCTATGACACCCCATGGGAGAGGATGGCGGCCCCGGCGCAACGCGCATGGCGCGCCGTGCCTCCGGTCAGAAATGCTCGTAGCGGCCGGCGCCGAAGGAGACAGGGGCGCCCGCAGCGTCGAGGAACCGGGTCCCTCCGCCGGCCGTAACCTCGCCGATGACCGCCAGCGGCACCCCCGCATGCGACGCGGCGGCCGACAGCTCCACGAGATCACCCGGCGCGCAGGCCAGAAGGATCTCGTAGTCGTCGCCGCCGGTCATGATCCGCTGCCGGAGCCCGGCATCAGCGGCCAGTGCGGCGCGCGCCGCGGGGGACAGCGGCACATCGGCGAGCCGCACCATCGCCCCTGTTCCCGAGGCCGCCATCATCTTCGCAAGGTCTCCTGCAAGGCCGTCCGAGACGTCCATCGCGGCGCTGGCCCACCGACCGACAGCTTCCGCGAGGGCGGTGCGCGGCTGCGGTGCGAGATAGCGGCCGACGAGATGCCGGCGTTCATCGGCGGCGAGCACGCCGAGCCAGGCCGGTGCCATCGCGGGATCGCGCTCGGCGTTGCGGGCTACGACGCCAAGGGCCCCGTCGCCGATCGTTCCGGTGACGCAGAGGAGATCGCCTGGCCGCGCACCGCGGCGACGGACGGTGCGCTGTGCCCGGCCGAAGGCCGTGATCGAGAGGGTCAAGGACCCCGGCACCTTCACCGTGTCGCCGCCATAGAGCGGGCAGCGATAGGTCTCGATGTCGCGCGCGAGACCGCCGGCGAAGGCGGCAAGGAAATCGGCGGTCCAGTCCGGCGGCAGACCGAGACCGAGCAGGAAGCCGGCCGGCACGGCCCCCTTCGCCGCGAGATCGGAGAGATTGACCCTCAGCGCCTTGGCGGCGATCAGGTCCGGTGGATCGTCAGGGAAGAAATGGACACCGGCGATCGCCATGTCCTTGGTGACGACCAGTTCGCCCTCCCCCTCGGGGATGACGGCGGCATCGTCGGTCAGCCCGTCGGCCCCCGCAGCCGTGGCGAGCGGGGCGAAGAAGCGAGCGATCAGGTCGTCTTCGGACGGGCGGGTCATGCGAAGATGATGGCCGAAAGGGCGGGCGAAAGGGAGGCCTGCCGGTTCAGGCCTTGGGCGCCTCGCCCATCTCGGCGGCGCGCACGCGCTTGGCGATCTTGTCGAGGACCGCATTGGCCATGCCGACCTCCTCGCGATCGACGAAGGCGTCGGCCACGTCGACATATTCGGCGATGATCACCTTGGCCGGCACGTCGGGTCGCTCGAAGAGCTCGTAGGCGCCGGCACGCAACACGGCGCGCAGCACCGCCTCGATGCGGCGCAGCGGCCATTCGTCGGCGAGGATGCGGTCGACCGCCACGTCGATCCGCTGCTGTTCGCGCATGACGCCCTGGATGATGTCGCGGAAGAACTGGTGATCGGCGGGCAGATAGGTCTCGCCTTCGACCTCGCGGCCCATCCAGAAGGTCTGGAACGAGCCGATCACGTCGTTGATGTCGGAGCCGGCGACGTCCATCTGGTAGAGGGCCTGCACGGCAGCGAGCCGCGCCGTGCCGCGCTTGTTCGCCTGTTTGGGAGCGGGATCGGCCATCAGGCTTTCTCCGCCAGTCGCTTCAGCCGGATCATCGCAAGGCAGGCCTTGGCCGCCCCGCCTCCCTTGTCCATCTCGCTCTTCCGCGCGCGAGCCCAGGCCTGGGCGTCGTTCTCGACGGTCAGGATGCCGTTGCCGAGCGGCAGCTTGCGCGTCACAGACAGGTCCATCAGGGCGCGGGAACTCTCTTCGGAAACGATCTCGTAGTGCGTGGTCTCACCGCGGATGACGCTGCCGAGAGCAACGGCCCCGTCGAAGGGCTGGCCGCGGGCAGCCGCGCCGTCCATCAACATGGCGATGGCCGCCGGGATCTCGAGTGCCCCGGGAACCGTGTGGGTCTCGTGGGTCGCGCCCGCCGCGTCCAGCGCCGCGATGGCGCCCTCCAGGAGAGCGTCGGCGAGATCGTCATAGAACCGTGCCTCGACGATCAGGACGCGGGCATGGGTCGGAATCACGTGCTCGGGCGCGGAACGCGGGGCGGCCATGGCAGATCCTTCGGAATGGGAGCGCTCTAGTAGCCGCCAGCCTTCGCCTCTGCAAGGCGCGCGGCATAACGGGCCATCATGTCGACCTCGATATTGACGCGGGTGCCGGCCGTCGCGCCGCCCCAGGTGGTCACCGCCAGCGTGTGCGGGATCATGGTGACGGTGAAGGTATCGTCCTTGACCCCGTTGACAGTCAGCGAGGTGCCGTCGAGGGCCACGGAGCCCTTCTCGGCGATGAACTTCGCCAGATCCCGCGGCGCGCGGAAGACGAACCAGGCGGTGCCGTCGCGATCCTCGCGCGAGACGATCTCGGCGACGCCGTCGACATGGCCGGTGACGATGTGGCCGCCGAGTTCGTCGCCGATCCGGAGCGAACGCTCGAGATTGACGGCCATGCCGGGCTGCCAGGCGCCGAGGGTGGTACGCGCGATGGTCTCGGCGGAAGCGTCCACCGTGATCAGGGTACGGTCCCCCTGCGACGTCAGCGTGGTGACGGTCAGGCAGATGCCCATGTGACAGACGGAGGCGCCGAGCGGCAGGCTGTCAGCCGGATAGGCGCAGGAGACCGTGAGGTGGCGGGCGGAGCCCTTCTCCTCGACGGCGACGATCTCGCCCACATCGGTGATGATGCCGGTGAACATGGGACGGTCTCCTCAGGGCGTGGACGGGTCGGGGCGGAATGTTTCGAGCAGGTCGCGGCCCGCCATGCGGCTTTCGGCCAGGCGGTAGCGCTCGGGCATGGGTTCGACGAAGCCCGGCACGCCGGCGCCAAGGGCGTCGGGCGAGCGGGCGACGATGATCTCGTCGGCAAGATGGGACTTCATCAGGGTCTGCGCCAGGATCGGCCCGCCCTCGCTCATGACGCGGGTGATGCCGCGGACCGCGAGCAGACGCAGGGCTGCGCCCATGTCGACGGATCCGTCGTCGCGGCGGGAGACCAGCATGACCTCGCAGCCGGCCTGGCGCAGCGCCCGCTCGGCCTCTGGCGGGGCGCCGACGGTGGAGATGACCCAGGTCGGCACCTCACGCGCCGTGGCGACGAGGCGCGAGGCCAGCGGCAGGCGCAGGCGGGAGTCGATGATCACCCGCACCGGCGAGCGGTGCTCCATGCCCGGCAGGCGGCAGGTGAGCATGGGGTCGTCCGCCAGCACCGTGCCGATGCCAATCATGATGGCATCCGCCATGGCGCGGACGAGATGAAGCTGGGAGGTGGCGGCGGGGCAGCTGATCTGGGTGCGGGCGCCGCCGGCGGCGGCGACGAAGCCATCCGACGACAGGGCCATCTTGAGCTGCACATAGGGGCGGCCGAGCCGGACGCGGGTGAAGTGGCCGCGGTGGTCGAGGGCTGCCTCCGCCGCGCCCAGGCCGACATCATTGTCGATGCCATAGGCGCGCAGCATGCCCTGGGCCTCGCCCGTGCACCCGCGGATCGGGATCGCCGATGGCGCAGACGACCCGGGCGATGCCGGCACGGGCCAGTGCATCGGAGCAAGGCGCCGTCTTTCCGTAGTGCGAGCAGGGTTCAAGCGTCACGTAGGCGGTGGCGCCGCGGGTCGCGCCGGGGCCCGAGACGGCAACGGCATGGGCGATGGCGGTGGTCTCGCCGTGCGGGCGCCCGCCGGGCTGGGTCACCCCGCGCCCGACGATGACACCGTCCCTGACGATGACGCAACCGACGGAGGGGTTCGGCCAGGCGAGCCCGAGGTTGCGCCGGCCGAGGCGCAGGGCGTGGTCCATGAACTGCGCATCCGCGGCCGTGAAGGCGACGCCGGCCATGATGCTAGCGGCGTTTGGGATCGGCCGGCGGATCGCCGTCCTCGGCCATCTCGCCGATGAGCTGCTGGAATTCGCGCGGGTCGCGGAAATTGCGATAGACGGACGCGAAACGGACATAGGCGACATCGTCGAGGGCTTTCAGCGCCTCCATGACGATGCGTCCGATGTTCTCTGCGGGAATGTCGCTTTCCCCCGATGCCTCCAGTTGCCTGACGATGCCGGAGACGAGGCGCTCGACACGCTCGGGGTCGACCGGTCGCTTGCGCAGCGCGATCTGGATGGAGCGCATGAGCTTGTCGCGGTCGAAGGGCACCCGCTTGCCGGAGCGCTTGACCACGATCAGTTCGCGCAACTGCACCCGCTCGAAGGTGGTGAAGCGGCCGCCGCACTCGGTGCAGACACGCCGGCGGCGGATGGCGGAGCCGTCCTCGGTCGGACGACTGTCCTTCACCTGCGTGTCGGCGAAGCCGCAGAAGGGGCAGCGCACGGTGCGCGCGTCCCGTCAGGAATAGATCGGGAAGCGGGTGGTGAGGTCCTTCACCTTCTCCCGCACGGCGGCCTCGACCTGGGCATTGCCCTCGTCCGAGTTGGCCCTCGAGAGACCATCGAGCGTCTCGGCGATGAGCTCGCCGATGCGCTTGAACTCGGCGATGCCGAAGCCGCGCGTCGTGCCGACCGGCGTGCCCAGGCGGACGCCCGAGGTGACGAAAGGCTTCTGCGGGTCGAAGGGGATGCCGTTCTTGTTGCAGGTGATCCAGGCGCGGCCGAGCGCCGCCTCGGAGGCCTTGCCGGTGAGGTTCTTCGGACGGAGATCGACCAGCATCAGGTGGTTGTCGGTGCCACCGGTGACGAGGTCGAAACCGGCCGTCTTGAGGGTGTCGGCCAGTGCCTTGGCGTTGGCGACGACGGCATGGGCATAGGTCCTGAAGTCCGGGCGCAGCGCCTCGCCGAAGGCAACCGCCTTGGCGGCGATGACGTGCATCAGCGGTCCGCCCTGCATGCCGGGGAAGACGGCCGAGTTGAACTTCTTGGCGAGGTCCTCGTCATTGGTGAGGATCATGCCGCCGCGGGGGCCGCGCAGGGTCTTGTGAGTGGTGGTCGTCGCCACATGCGCGTGCGGGAACGGCGAGGGATGGGCGCCGCCCGCCACCAGGCCGGCGAAATGCGCCATGTCGACGAAGAGAATGGCGCCGACCGCATCGGCAATGGCGCGGAAGCGGGCGAAATCCCAGAAGCGGGCATAGGCCGAGCCGCCGGCGACGATGACCTTGGGCTTCGTCTCGTGGGCGATGCGCTCGACCTCGTCCATGTCGATGAGCTGATCCTCGCGGCGCACCGTGTAGGGCGCCACCTTGAACCACTTGCCGGAGACGTTGACCGGCGAGCCGTGGGTGAGATGGCCGCCGGCGGCGAGATCGAGGCCCATGAAGGTGTCGCCCGGCTGCATCAGCGCCATGAACACGGCCTGGTTGGCCTGGCTGCCGGAGTTCGGCTGGACGTTGGCGAACCTGCAGCCGAAGAGCTTGGTGGCGCGCTCGATGGCGACGTTCTCGGCGATGTCGACGAACTGGCAGCCGCCATAGTAGCGCTTGCCCGGATAGCCTTCCGCATACTTGTTGGTCATCACCGAGCCCTGCGCCTCCATGACGGCGCGCGAGACGATGTTCTCCGAGGCGATCAGTTCGATCTCGTGTTGCTGGCGACCGAGTTCCTTCTGGATCGCGTCGAAGATGACGGGGTCGCTGTCGGCGAGCGAGGCCGAGAAGAAACCGTCGAAGGGCTGGTAGGCGGCAGCGGAAGACGAGGACATCCGGATCACTCCGTGGGCGCGGGATGGCGCGCCGGTTCGGTCGGGAAGATGGGCCAAGGCGGTAGCACAGCGCCGGTGACGAGTCCAAGCTTCAGGCGGGCTGAGCCACCAGACCTTGTGCCGATATCACGCCCCCTCCCCCGCATCCTGCGCCAGCCGGCGCTCGAGCTTGCGGCGAGCGAGGCGCTCGAGGTCGTGCAGCGCCGCATGGACCGGCCCCATCACGATCACTTCGGTCCCGGTCTCGGCGCAGATCGCAGCGACGCGCACATAGGCCCCGACCGGCGTGTGCTCGAAATAGACGGTGCGGGTGGACGATTCGGGCATGGCTGGAGTGTGCCACGGGTCAGGGCGTGGGAGTGAGGGTGTCGCCATGGCGGCGCGGGTCCCCGATGCAGCTCCTTTCCGGATCGTGCAGCCAAGCCTCTTCGCCCAAAGAAAAGCCCGGCGCGTGGCCGGGCTTCGGGATCATCGGAACAGCGACGGCGATATCAGCGCAGGGCCACCGGCTGCGCGCTGACGCCGGCGGCCTGGGCCCCGATGCCGTCACGCTGGTAGATGTCGTCGCGGAACTGCACCAGGCCGTCCGGATTGGCCCAGCCGGTGATGTAGACCCAATAGACCGGAACCGGCTGAAGCGGCTTGGCGTCGACGCGGTCGGTGGTGCGGAAGATGCGGTCGATCTCCGAACGGTTCCACTGCGTGCCCTGCAGGATCCAGGCGATGAGCTCGCGCACATTCTGCACGCGGGCGCAGCCGGACGAGTGGAACCGCTGGTCCTCGCCGAACAGGCCCTTCGACGGCGTGTCGTGCATGTAGACGGCGTGCTGGTTCGGGATGTTGATGCGGACGTTGCCCATCGAGTTGCCCTCGAAGGGGTCCTGGCGGAAGCGATAGTTCATCGCGTCCATGGAGTTCCAGTTGATGGACTCCGGCGCCACTTCCTGGCCCTGGCCGTTGAAGACGCGGATGCGGTTCTTGGCGAGATAGTCCGGCTCGGCCTGCATCTTGGGGATGAGGTCCTTGCGGATGATCGAGGCCGGCACGGTCCAGTAGGGATTGAAGTTGATGTCCTGGACACGGGTCGAGATGATCGGCGACTGGCGGTCGATCTTGCCGACGACGGTTACATGGCGCGAGACCACGGTGCCGTTCTCCACCGCCTCGAGCTGGGCGGCCGGGATGTTCATGACGATGAAGCGGTTGCCGAGGAAGCCGGCATGGGCGCGCACCCGCACCAGATTGGTCTCGAGCTGGCGCAGCCGCATCTCGGCCGGCACGTTCAGTGCCGCGAAAGTGGATTCACGCACCTGACCATCCGGCGAGATGCCATGGCGGGTCTGGAAGCGCTTGACCGCCGTGTCGACGAAGCTGTCGAAGATGTCGGAGCGGCCGGTGGAGGCATCGAGGTCCCCGGATGCGATGAGGCGCTCGCGCAGCGCCACGACGGCGGGACGGCGGGTGCCGATGCGCAGGCGCTCGCGGGTCGGGACCGGCTGCCAGCCGCCACGCGCGACGATCTGCTGGTACTGGGCGATCGCCTGCTCGAGCCCCTGCACCGTGTGCGGGCCGAGGACCGGATAGGGATTGCGCGTCGAACGCGACCGCGACCCGGCGTCGAAGCTGTCGGACCATTCGGCCACGGCCTCGCGGCGTGAGCTCTGGGCGAGAGCCGGGCTCGCCGCGCCGAGGGCTGCGAGGGAAACCATGCCTCCGAGCAGGGCTCGCCGGTCTAGGCGATATCCGGTGGACGCGGGCGAACGATCGGTCACGGTGTCGGCTCCGAATGATCGGCGGTGATCGACCCGCCGCGCGGGAGGAAACACCATTATCCTTAAGGAATGCCATGCGGCTATTGCCGCTCACCTAGTGCAACCAATGTGACCAACTCAAGGCGTGATGCGCAGATCGGCCACGCAAAATGGCGTGAGGTCGCGCCGATGCCGGGCTGCGCCGCGCATTGCGCCCTGGCGAGGGCCCAAAGAAAAGAGGCCGGCGGGCACACCGGCCTCGTCAGTAAAGGGGTCTCAGGAGGTCGCTGAGGCCCTCAGTGATTGTGCTTGCGCTGCTCCCTGACGAGCAGGGCGGCTCCGGTCACGCCGAGCATGTTCTCGGCGAGAAGGACGACCATGGCCAGCCCGGCCGCGACGACGGCCCAGTCGGACAGAAGAAACTGCATGGCGATTCCGTCCGGTCAGAGGCGATAGAGAATCTGGTCGGTCCAGAACCGCTCCAGGCGCAAGAGCGACTTGTTCAGCGACTTGAAGTCGTCGAGGGCGATGCCGCCGACCTGCTCCACCGTGCGAACGTGCTTGGCGTAGAGCGCCTTCACGATCTCGGCGATCTCGTGCCCCTTGTCGGTGAGGCTGATGCGCACCGAGCGGCGGTCGATCCGGGAGCGCTGGTGCGAGAGATAGCCCATCTCGACGAGCTTCTTGAGATTGTAGGAGACGTTCGAGCCGAGATAGTAGCCCTTGGTCCGCAGTTCGCCGGCCGTCAGTTCCCTGTCGCCGATGTTGAAGAGCAGCAGGGCCTGCACGGCATTGATGTCGGAGCGGTTGCGACGGTCGAACTCGTCCTTGATCACGTCCAGCAACCGGCGGTGCAGGCGCTCGATGAGCGTCAGCGCTTCCATGTAGGCGGGGGTGATGGCCTCGAAACGCTCAAGACGCTCGGGCGAGATCGGCGGCGACGCGACATCGCGCGTCTTGGTCATCATGCTCATGGGACGCCTCTTGTCCTGGTTGGCGCCGGGGCGTTTTTTGGGCCCTCGGCCGAGCGGCCCTGTTCACCGCTCGTGTGATGCCAATCTAGGGCGGCGAATTTTAAGAGCCCCCGAACAAACAGCGTGAAGGCGGTTTAACCATTACTTGCTGAACAACAGATTGCATTGATTTCTCAGCAAGAACTCATTGTCTTTTCATAAACCTGACGGGCGACCGGCAACGTTCGATAAAGGATCGGAATCGCGGATTCTCAGGGGCGCCCGCCGCATTGTTTACGGACTGTTCAAACCGCGGCAATGACCTGTCAACCAACCGGCAGCGGCGCCATGCACAGCCTTTTCCAAATGGCCTTCAACACCTGTTCATCATAGGGCCAATGCCCTTGCGGAAGACGTTCGGCGACACCATCCGCGCGTCAGTCCGGAACAGCCGGGCCGACGCGCGGAGGGCGCCCGGTCAGCGTCCGCGCAGGAAGTTGACGATGCCGGAGAAGTCCGTTCCCGCCTCGCCCTGGCCGGCATAGAGGCCATAGAGCGCCGTCGCCTCGGCACCGAGCGGCGTCACCGCACCCGCCGAACGCGCTGCGTCCTGGGCGAGCTTCAGGTCCTTGAGCATCATCGCCGCCGTGAACCCCGCCTGATAGCCGCGGTTGGCCGGCGAGGCCGGAACCGGCCCCGGGACCGGACAGTAGGTCGTGAGCGACCAGGACTGTCCCGAGGACTTCGAAGCGATGTCGAAGAGCTTCTGGGCGTCGAGGCCCAGCTTCTCGGCGAGGACGAAGGCCTCGGACGTCGCGATCATGGTGATGCCGAGGATCATGTTGTTGCAGATCTTGGCGGCCTGGCCGTTCCCGGGGCCGCCGGCATGGACAATGGTCTTGCCCATGGCCTCGAGGTAGGGCCGTGCCGCCGCGAAGCCGGCGTCGTCGCCGCCGCACATGAAGGTGAGCGTCCCGCCGCTGGCACCACCGACGCCGCCGGAGACCGGCGCATCGATCATCGAGAGGCCTCGCGCGGCGGCGTCCTTCGCCACGGCTCGCGCCGTGTCCACGTCGATGGTCGAGGAGTCGATGAGCAGCGCGCCCGCCTTCGCCCTGGCGATGATGCCGGCCTCGCCGCGATAGAGAGCGCTCACCTCGCGGCCGGACGGCAGCATGGTGACGATGACGTCGGCGTCCTTCACCGCATCGGGGATTGAGGCGGCACCGACGCCACCTGCCGCCACGTGCCGCTCGACGGCAGCCGGGCTGACGTCGGTGCCGACGACCCGGTGGCCGGCCTTGACCAGATTGGCGGCCATAGGCCCGCCCATGTTGCCGAGGCCGATGAAGGCGATGGTGCTCATGAAACCCTCCCGTTGTTCGTTGCGCGGACCGATCACCGGGCCGGCAGGCGGCTCAGCCGCTCATTCGTTGAATGCTTCCTCGGCCTGCCGGGCGGCGAGGACGGCTGCCGCGGCAAAGAAGAGGACCAGGACCAGGTCTGCGAAGGTCGCCGGCAGGGGGCGCGCGGCCGCCTGGACCCAACCCTGCATGCCGGCCAGCATGGCCAGGTCGATGGCCACGGCGACCGTCGTGCCGAGCAGCCAGACCACCCCGCCCCAGGCGGAGGCCAGCCACAGGCCGACGCCGGCCACCAGTACATGACGGCGAAGAACACGATCGATGCCTGCAGACCCGGGGGGAATTCCTCGAAGCCGATGCCGTCCGCATTCGGCCCGCCGCAGATGACCAGCCACTGCATCAGGCCACGGCCAATGACGAGGACCGCCAGTGTCCGCATGAAGATGCGGTAGATCCGCGCCCAGTCGATCCGCCGCTCCTCGTCGGCGGCGTGGATCGGCGCATCAGCGGCGTCCCTGACCTTGGTGGTGCTCATCGCCACCCGCTCACGATCGCGTCGGGGCCGGAGGCACCAGTTCGTCGCCGCCGAGCGGCGCGAAATAGGCCTCGACCATGGCCGGCGTCACCTCCGCGAGGGTCGCGGGCGACCAGCGCGAAGTATTGTCCTTGTCGATGATCACGGCGCGCACGCCCTCGTAGAAGTCGTGGCCGAGGCAGATGCGCGAGACGATGCGGAACTCGGTCGTCATTGCCGCCTCGAATTCCATCGCGCGCCCCGCGCGCACCTGCGCGAGGGCGATCTTCATGGACGTCGGCGACTTCGTCATCATGGTGCGCAGCGTCTGGCCGCACCACTCGTCGCCGGCCGCCTCGGCTGCGGCCAGAGCCTCCATGATCGCCTCCACCGTGTCGTAGCGGAAGCAGGCGTCGATGGCGGCGCGGCGCGCGGTGACGCTTGCGGGCTGCGTCGCGACGTCGGCGAAGCCCTCGAGGACGAGGTCGACCGTCTCACGCCCACAGAGAGCGTCGAGGACCTCCCCGAAGCGGTCGGAGGCCATGGCGTGGGTGGCGAGGCCGGTCGACAGGGCGTCCCCCTGCTTCATGCGCTCGCCGGTCAGGGCAAAGTAGGCGCCGATCTCGCCGGGGATGCGCGGCAGGAAATAGGTGCCGCCGACGTCGGGGAAGAAGCCGATGCCGACCTCGGGCATGGCGAAGACGATTTTCTCGCCGGCGACCACATGGCTGCCGTTGATGGAGACCCCGACGCCGCCACCCATGACGATGCCGTCGACCAGCGAGACGTAGGGCTTCGGGTAGCGCTTGATGAGGATGTTGAGCTCGTATTCCTCCCGCCAGAACTGCAGCGCCTCGTCATGGCGGCCGGCCTTGCCGAGGTCGTGCAGGACGCGGATGTCGCCGCCGGCGCAGAAGGCGCGGCCGCCGGCGCCGACGACCACGACGCGCGTCACCGCAGGGTCGCTCGCCCAGGCATCGAGCGCGCGGCGCATCTCGCGCACCATGGTGAGGGTGAGCGCATTCAGCGCCTTGGGGCGGTTGAGGGTGAGCAGGCCGGCTGAACCGCGGCGCTCGACGAGAACCTCGGGTTCGGGGGCGGCGTGGATCGATGCTTCGGTCATGACGTGCCTGTATCACGCCCCGAGCAGGTCGCGCGAGACGATCACGCGCATGATCTCGTTGGTGCCTTCGAGGATCTGGTGGACGCGCACGTCGCGCAGGACGCGCTCGATCGGGTGGTCGTTCAGATAGCCATAGCCGCCGTGCAGTTGCAGGCAGCCGTTGACGACCTCGAAGCCGACATCGGTGGCGAAGCGCTTGGCCATGGCGGCGAGCGTCGTGGCGCGCGGGTCCTTCTCGCCGACGGCCACTGCGGCGCGGCGCACCATCAGGCGGGCCGCCTCCAGTTCGGTGGCATAGTCGGCTATACGGAACCGCAGCGCCTGGAAGTCCTTGATCGCCTGCCCGAACTGCTTGCGGTCGCCCATGTAGCCGATGGTGCGGTCGAGGCAGAACTGGGCGCCACCGAGCGAGCAGGCCGCGATGTTGAGGCGGCCGCCGTCAAGCCCGGCCATGGCGATGCGGAAGCCCTGGCCCTCCGCGACCGAGCCATGTTGCTGGCCGGCACCCGGACATTGTCGAAATCGACCTCCGAAGCACGATCCGGCACGGCCGTCGAATCCGAGCTTCTGCTCCTGCGTGCCGAACGACAGGCCGGGCGTTCCAGCCTCGACGACGAAGCAGGAAATGCCGCGGGCGCCCTCCCCGCCGGTCCGCGCCATGACGACATAGACATCCGACCGGCCGCCGCCGGAGATGAAGGCCTTGGCGCCGTTGATGACCCAGGAGTTGCCGTCCTTGACCGCAC
Organism: Phreatobacter sp.; assembly: GCA_965284145.1. Classification (GTDB taxonomy): domain Bacteria; phylum Pseudomonadota; class Alphaproteobacteria; order Rhizobiales; family Phreatobacteraceae; genus Phreatobacter. Next base: position 210,279 of record CBDIRH010000002.1, on the reverse strand, counting down.
GGGTCCGCAGCGAGGCGGCATCCGACCCTGCGCCGGGCTCGGTCAGGCAGTAGCTGGCGAAATGCTCCATCGAGCAGAGCTTCGGTAGGAACCGCGCTGCGCTGCTCGTCGTCGCCGAAGCCGTCGATCATCCAGGCGGCCATGTTGTGGATGGAGATGTAGGCCGTGGTGCGAGACACAGCCGCTGCGCCAGCTCCTCGAAGATCACCGCCGCGTCGAGGCGGGTGAGGCCGGACCCGCCGACATCCTCGCTGCACATAGATGCCGCCGAAGCCGAGTTCGGCCGCCTTGCGCAGCGTCTCCTCGGGAAAGACCGAGGCCGCATCCCACTCCCGTGCGTGCGGCTCCATCTCGTCCCGCGCGAAGTCGCGCGCCACCTGGCGGAAGGCTTCCTGATCTTCGGAAAGGGCGAAATCCATCGGCGCGGCACCTGACCTTCAGTTCCTTCATGGCTTATGGGGCGACGGGTGGGTGGGTCAATTCCGCCGGGCGGGGGAGGACCGACATGGATCAAGTCCATCGCCGCGGGGCTGTTCTGAACAATTCCAGAGTGGTAATGCGTCTGTCATGTTCAGCGGCCGCAGTTGCCGCGGAGACCGGCCATGACCCTTCGTGCTTTCCACAAGCCCGCCACCGAGACGGCCACCGGAACGTCATCGAAGCTGGATCTGGCGACCCGCCTGCGTCGCAACCGCAAGGCCGACTGGTCGCGACGGCTGGTACGCGAGAATGTACTGACCACCAACGACCTCATCTGGCCGATCTTCCTCATCGACAGCCAGGAGGCGCGCACGCCGGTCGCGACCATGCCGGGCGTCGATCGCGTCTCTATCGACGAGGCGGTCCGCGAGGCGGCGAGAAGGCGGCGCGGCCTCGGCATCCCGGCCGCTCGCCCCCTTCCCCTATGTCGACCCCGCGCTGCGCGATCCGGTCGGCTCGGATGCGGAGAACCATCGCAACCTGATGTGCCGCGCCGTGCGCCGCCATCAAGGCGGCGCGTGCCGGAGCATCGGCGCTCATCACCGATGCGGCGCTCGATCCCTATCACCTCTCGACGGCCATGACGGCGTCCTCACCGCCGAGGGCTACGTATCCTCAACGACGAGACCGCTCGCCATCCTCTGGCCGAGCAGGCGCTGGCGCTGGCGGAAGCGGGCGCCGACATGCATCGCGCCCTCCGACATGATGGACGGGCGGATCGGCGCCATCCGGTCGGCCCTCGACGCTCAGGGCTTCACCGAAGTCCAGATCATGAGCTACGCGGCAAAATATGCCTCGGCCTTCTACGGTCCGTTCCGCGACGCCATCGGCAGCTCAAGACGACACTCGTCGGGCGACAAGCAGCACCTACCAGATGGACCCGGCCAATTCGGACGAGGCGCTGCGCGAGGTCGAGCATCGACATCGCCGAAGGCGCCGACATGGTGATGGTCAAGCCCGGCATGCCCTATCTCGATATCGTGCCGGCGGGTGAAGGACACCTTCGGCGTGCCGACCTTCGCCTACCAGGTGTCCGGCGAATACGCGATGATCGAAATGGCGGCGCGGGCCGGCGCCATCGACGGCGAGCGGGCGATGCTGGAGAGCCTGATTGCCTTCAAGCGGGCCGGTTGCGACGGCATCCTCACCTATTTCGCGCCGCGCGTGGCGACGCTTCTCAGCAAGGCAGCGTGACCACCGTTCGCCTTGCAGCCGCGGCCGCAGGAGCGATCCTTGCGGCCTGCACGCCGGCCGTGGCGCCGGACAAGCTCGCCCTCTGCCGGGAGGTGCTGCCGGCGCTGCACGACCCCCTCGCCGCCATACGCGAGACGCGTCACGATCCCGTCGGCGACGGCGGCACCGCGGTCAGGATCGACTACCTGGCGGAACGACCGGGGCGCGCCCGCACCGTCCACTATGCCGTCTGCCACTTCGACGGGCGAGACGCACTTGGTCGCCCGGAGCTTGTCGACCTGACGACCGAGCGCGGCCCCTTTCCCGGCGTCCGCTTCGTCATCCTGAAGCGCTGGTGGCTCGGCCAGACCCCGACACCGCCGCGCTCCGAAGCGCGTGGACGTTCGGGCCTCGCGGAAGCCACGCAGCCGGGCTAAGACTCGGGGCCACGCCAACCGCCCCCGGAGAGCGCCGTGAGCCTGACCTATTCCGCCATCGTGGAGGCCCGCGCCACCATCGCCGGGCAGGTCATGCGGACGCCCATGCTGCCGGCGCCTCCCCTCTCGGCGATCACCGGGGCCGAGGTCTTCGTCAAATACGAGAACATGCAGGTCACCAACTCCTTCAAGGAGCGCGGCGCGCTGGTGAAGCTGTCCTCGCTCACCGCGGAGGAGCGCCGCCGCGGCGTCATCGCCATGTCGGCCGGCAACCATGCCCAGGCCGTGGCGCTGCATGCGAGCCGCCTCGGCATCCCCGCTACCATCGTCATGCCGGAGACGACCCCCTTCGTGAAGGTGGCGGCGACCCGCTCCCACGGCGCGACGGTGGTGCTCGACGGGGAGACGCTGTCGGAATCCCAGGCCCGGGCCGAGGCCATCCAGGCCGCGGAGAACCGTGTCTGGGTGCACCCCTATGACGACCTCGCGGTGATGGCGGGGCAAGGGACCATCGCCTGCGAGATGCTGGAGGACGTGCCCGACCTCGACACGCTCGTCATCCCCATCGGCGGCGGCGGCCTCATCGGCGGCAATGCGGTGGCAGCGAAGGCGATACGCCCGGCGATCGACATCGTCGGCGTCGAGGCAGGGCTCTACCCGTCAATGTGGAACGCCATCCGTGGCGAGCAACGGCCTGTGGGCGGACCGACGCTGGCCGAGGGCATCGCCGTCAAGATCGTCGGGCGCTCGACGCTGCCGGTGGTGCGCGATCATGTCACCGATATCGTCCTTGCCAGCGAGAGCGATCTCGAGCGGGCCGTGAACCTCTACCTGACGCGGCTCAAGACCATCGCCGAAGGCGCGGGTGCGGCAGGGCTCGCCGCCATGCTCGCATCCCCCGAACGTTTCCGCGGCCGCAAGGTGGGGCTCATCCTCTGCGGCGGCAACATCGACCCGCGCATCCTCGCCTCCATCATGGTGCGCGAACTCGAGCGAGAGAGCCGCATCGCCTCGATCCGTATCGCCATCCCGGACCGTCCCGGCGTGCTGGGCATCATTGCGACCCTCATCGGCCGGCTTGGTGCCAACATCCTGCAGGTCGAGCACAGGCGGCTCTTCCTCGACACGCCGGCCAAGGGCACCAAGCTGGACGTGACGCTGGAGGTCCGGGACGGCTCGCATCTGCATGAAATTCTCGCCGCGCTGGAGGCGGAGGGCCTGCCGGCGGTACGGATCGAGACCGGCGGCGGCCAGCTCGGCTGAACGGCACGGCAGGTGAACCCGGCTTTCACCGGCTCGTGCACGTGTCGGGCCTTTGACCGGGGCCGGCTGCGGATTATCTTCAGGCGTCATGGCCGGCGGTCGCAGGCCACGCGATTCGTCCCCGGGCCCCGACCTTGACGCAACAGCCGCGCGACACCCCCCAATTCTACCTGACGGCCCCGACGCCGTGCCCCTATCTGCCGGGCCAGTCCGAACGGAAGGTCTTCACCCATCTCGTCGGCCCAAAGGCGCCGCAGCTCAACGACATCCTTACCCAGGGCGGGTTCCGCCGCTCGCAGTCCATCGCCTACCGTCCGGCCTGCGAGACCTGCCGGGCCTGTGTCTCGGTGAGGGTTCCGGTGGCCGATTTCCGGCCCGGCCGCTCGTTCCGGAAGGTCATGCATCGCAATGCCGACCTGGTTGGCGAGATGCGCCCGGCGATCCCGACCTCCGAGCAGTATTCGACCTTCCGGGCCTATCTGGATGCCCGCCACAGGAATGGCGGGATGGCCGACATGACCGTCCTGGACTATGCGATGATGGTCGAGGACAGCCATGTGAAGACGCGGCTCGTCGAGTACCGCAAGCGCGACGCGGATACCGCGATCAACGGCCGCAGCAAGGGCGACATCCTCGCCTGCGTCCTCACCGACATCCTCTCCGACGGTCTGTCGCTGGTCTATTCCTTCTACGAGCCCGAGCACGTCGATCGGTCTCTCGGCACGCTGGTGATCCTCGACCATATCGCCCGCGCCAAGACCATGGGGCTGCCCTATGTCTATCTCGGCTACTGGGTCGAGGGCTCCAGCAAGATGGACTACAAGGCGCGCTTCCTGCCGCAGGAGCGCCTCGCGCCCGAGGGCTGGGTCAGGGTCGAGGCAACAAGCCGCTAGTCGATCGGCCGCGTCAGGGTCGAGAAGGTGAAATCGCGGGCGCCGTGCGGCTTGTGGCAGGCGAAGCAGGCCTCGGTGGGCACGGCGCGGCGCTGGCCCGCACCATCGAAGGCGCCATAGTCCCAGTCGCCGTTGCGGATCGCTTCGGGCACGGTGGCGCCCCAGCCAGCGCGCTTTTCCATGACGGCGATGGCGGTGATCCGGCTGGTGGGCACCAGGCGACCGTCGGCCCCGGTGACGACGTTGCCTGCGGCATCCGTCTCCACCGCATGATCCTCCATGACGATCACGGTTCCGTCCGGCAGGGGGCGGCCGGCATCGCGCAGGCCGGCGGCGTTGGGGGAGAGATAGAGGAAGCGCACGATCTTGCGGTCGGGCTTGTCGACCTTGTCGTAGAGCGTGAAGCCGGTGGCATAGGCCGGCGGGACGTTCACCCGTGTCGTCTGGGCGAATTGCCCGAGCGCCGGAACGGCGAGCCCTGCCACCAGAGCCCCTGCGAGAGCGACGGCGAATGTGCGGCGCATGCCATGGCCTCCCGGGCGAGATCGTCCCGGGAGCGGACCATGCCGGCTCCGCCGCGGCAAGGCCAAACCTGCCGCAGCGTCATCACCGTGCGGTGATCGCGATCAGCGGAACGGCGGCGAATACTGCAGGCCGCCGCGGGTCCACAGCTGGTTCGGCCCGCGCGGCAGGCCGACGCGGCTTCCCCCGCCGAGATTGCGGTCGAAGCTCTCGCCGTAGTTGCCGACGTGGCGGATGATGCGCACGACCCAGTCGCGGGAGAGGCCGAGCTGCTCGCCGAAGGCCCCGTCGACCCCGAGCAGGCGCTTGATCTCGGGATTGGCACTCTTGGTCATCTCCATGACATTGGCCTGGGTGACGCCGAGCTCCTCCGCCGAGATGAGAGCGAACAGCGTCCAGCGGACGATGTCGAACCACTGGCCGTCGCCCTTGCGCACCCAGGGGCCGAGTGGCTCCTTGGAGATGACCTCCGGCAGGACCATGTGCTCATCGGGGTTCTTCAGCAGCAGCCGGTTGGTGGCAAGCTGCGACATGTCGGTGGTGTAGGCGTCGCAGCGGCCGGTGTCATAGGCCTTCGAGACCTCGTCGAGGCTGCCGAAGGTGACGACCTGGTAGGTCAGTCCGTTGGTGCGGAAGTAGTCGGCGAGGTTCAGCTCGTTGGTCGTGCCCTGCGAGACGCAGATGGTGGCGCCGTTGAGGTCGCGGACGGACTTCACATTGGCCGCCTTGCGCACCATGAAGCCCTGGCCGTCGTAGTAGTTGATGGCGGTGAAGGCGAGGCCCTGCCCGAGTTCGCGGCCGATGGACCAGGTCGTGGTGCGCGACAGCACATCGATGTTGCCGGACTGCAGCGAGATCAGCCGATCCTTGGAAGCGAGCGGCAGATAGCGCGCCTTGTCGGGATCGTCGAAGATGGCCGCGGCCAGCGCCCGACAGAAGTCGGTGTCGAAGCCGCGCCAGACGCCGGCATTGTCCGGCTGCGAGAAGCCCGGCACGCCCTGGCTGGCGCCGCAAAGGATGTGGCCGCGCTCCTTGATGCGGGCGAGCGTCGCGCCGGCGGGCGCCTGGGCGAGGGCAGCGGTTCCTGCGAGCCCTGCTCCCATGACGAGTGCCGCGGCCGCCGCCGATACCGAACGAAGTCCAAACATGCTGTGTCCCCTCCGCCCCGCGCCGGGGCGATGGGGGTCATTCAACCGAACTTGTTCGTCTTGGGGAAGCCCTTGGGCGGCAGCTTGCCGGCATCGGCGCGGTTGCCGATCCACTCGAAGAGATCGGCCTGCGACACCGTCCAGGTGCGGTCGGAGGAATCCTTCCAGGTGAGGCCGTCGGCGAGCGGGAAGGTCTTCAGATCCACCATGCCGCCCTCCTTGTATTTCTGCAGGCGGACACCCTTGCCGCGCGCCATTTCCGGCACCTGGTTCAGCGGGAAGACGAGCAGCTTGCGGTTGAGGCCGACGATGGCGACGTGGTCGCCCTCGACGAAGCGCACGGCGGCGAGTTCGTCCGGCGTATCGACACCCATGACGCCCTTGCCCTTGCGGGTGTTGGCGATGAGCTCATCCTCGGCGACGACGAAGCCGCGGCCCTCGCGCGAGGCGAGCAGCGCCTTTCGGCCACCGCGATAGGGCACGACCTCGACGATGTCGTGCTCCTGCTCGAGGTCGAACATCAGGCGCATGGGCTCGCCGGCGCCGCGCCCGCCGGGGAGTTTCGAGCCCTCCAGCGTGAAGACCTTGCCGTTGGTGGCGAAGACCAGGAGCTTCGACGTCGTCTCGGCGAAGAAGGAGAGCTTCAGCCGGTCGTCGGTCTTGAAGGTCAGGGTCGCGAGGTCCTGCACATGGCCCTTGAGGGCGCGGATCCAGCCCTTCTCGGAGACGACGACGGTGATCGGCTCGCGCTCCACCAGCGCCTCGGCGATGGCGTCGATGTCCACCTCGCTCGCTTCGCCGAAGGTGGTGCGGCGCTTGCCGAGCGGCGTCTCCTTGGAGAACTGCTTGCGGACATTGCCGATCTCCCACGAGACCGTCTTCCACTGCAGCGCTTCGGAACCGAGCAGCTTCTCGATTCCTGCCTTCTCCTTCGTCAGTTCCTCATGCTCCTTCCGGAGCTCGATTTCCTCGAGCTTGGCCAGCGAGCGCAGGCGCATGTTGAGGATCGCCTCGACCTGCACCTCGGTGAGGTCGAAGCGCGCCACGAGCGCCTTCTTCGGCTCGTCGGCGGTGCGGATGATGTGGATGACCTCGTCGATGTTGAGATAGGCGATGATCAGGCCGGCGAGAACCTCAAGCCGCTTGTCGATGGCGGCGAGGCGGTGCTGCGAGCGGCGGATGAGCACCTCGCGGCGGTGGTCGAGCCACTCGCGCAGCACCTCCTTCAGGCCGACGACCTTCGGCACCTTGCCCTTCATGAGCACGTTCATGTTGAGCGGGATGCGGCTTTCCAGCTCGGTCAGCTTGAACAGGCTCTCCATCAGGAGGCTGGCGTCGACATTGCGCGACTTCGGCTCGAAGACGAGGCGGATGTCCTCGGCGCTCTCGTCACGCATGTCGGCGACGAGAGGCAGCTTCTTCTCGTTGATCAGCTCGGCGATCTTCTCGATCAGCCGGCCCTTGGTGACGCCATAGGGAATCTCGGTGACGACGACGAGATAGGTGCCGCGCCCGGTGTCCTCCTGATGCCAGCGGGCGCGGGTACGGAAGGCGCCGCGCCCGGTCTCGTAGGCCTCCTCGATGGCGGCGCGGCCCTCGATGATGATGCCGCCGGTGGGGAAATCCGGGCCCGGCACATGGGCGATAAGGTCGCGCGTCGTGCAGTCGGGATTGGCGATGATGTGCAGCGCCGCATCGCAGATCTCGGCGGCATTGTGCGGCGGGATCGAGGTCGCCATGCCGACGGCGATGCCCTGCGACCCGTTGGCGAGCAGGTTCGGGAAGGCGCCGGGCAGGACGACCGGCTCCTCGTCCTCCTCGTTGTAGGTCTTGCGGAAGTCGACTGCGTCCTCGTCGATGCCGTCGAGGAGGAGGCGCGCGACCTCTGTCATGCGCGCCTCGGTGTAGCGGTAGGCGGCGGCGTTATCGCCGTCGATATTGCCGAAATTGCCCTGCCCGTCGACCAGCGGATAGCGCTGGGAGAAGTCCTGCGCGAGGCGGACCAGCGCGTCATAGACCGACTGGTCGCCGTGCGGGTGGAACTTGCCGATCACGTCGCCGACGATGCGGGCGCACTTCTTGAAGGCGGTGCCCGGATCGAGCTTCAGGAGCCGCATCGCATGGAGGATACGGCGGTGGACGGGCTTGAGGCCGTCGCGGGCGTCGGGCAGTGCCCGGCCCATGATGGTTGAGAGGGCATAGGCGAGATAGCGCTCTTCCAGCGCCTCGCGCAGGTTGATCGTCTCGATGCCGTCGTCGCCGCCCGGCGGCGGGGTCACGCGTTCGCCCATGGCGTCAGGCCTCGCGAATCGGGAAAGGGGTCATCTTTCCTCGATAGGCGGCGGCACCGCACGGAACAAGCGGGGAACGTCGACGCGCCCCGCCTGTCCACCGGCGGGAGCCGTCAGATCCGGCTCAGAACGTGATCTTCACCGACGGCGCGCTGCGGGTGTGCTCGCCGTGATAGACGGCCTCGATGTTGTTGCCGTCGGGATCGATGAGGAAGGCCGCGTAGTAGCCGGGATGATAGGCGCGGATGCCGGGAGCCCCATTGTCCTTCGCGCCCGCGGCGAGGCCTGCCTTGTGAAAGGCGTCCACCGCCGCGCGGTCCTTCGCCTGGAAAGCGAGGTGATGGCGGCCGGTGAGATGGCCCTGCGCCGCCTTGCTGTCGGCGGAGGAGATGAAGAGCTCGTCCACCCAGAAATAGTCCTCCGCCTCGCCCCCGAGCGGAATGTCCAGCGCGGCGAAGACGGCGTCGTAGAAGCGGCGGCTGGCGGCGAGATCCCGGACCACGAGCTGGACGTGATCGATCAGGCGGCCGCGGTGCAGTTCGCTGGTTTCCATGGGGCTGTCTCCTTCGGGTCCATCGCCAAGGGAACGACCGCCGTGATGGACCGTTCCATGGCTCGCGATGACCGCCAGTCAACGACACCCCATTGCCAAGCGATGGCGGTAGGATTCCAATCGACCTCTCACCCGGAGCCCTTCCATGCGCCGCCTTCTCGCCGCCGCCCTCGCCTGCCTCGTCGCCGTCCCGTCGATCCCCGCCTTCGCGCAGTCGCCCGAACTGATCTTTCGGCGGTCCACCGTGTTCCGGCTGCTCTCGCCGAACGACAAGCTCGCGACCTATGGCATCGACGATCCGGAGGTGGAGGGCGTCGCCTGCCACTTCACCGTGCCCGAGAAGGGCGGCTGGGCCGGCGCCTTCGGCTTTGCCGAGCAGCTGTCGGAGGTCTCGCTCGCCTGCCGGCAGATCGGTCCGATCCGCATCACCGGCCGCTCCTCGCAGGGCGACGTGGTGTTCCGCGAGGGCCGCTCGTTCTTCTTCAAGCGGGTGCAGATCGTTCGTGGCTGCGACGCCCGCCGCAACGTCCTCGTCTACATGATCTATTCCGACAAGCTGATCGACGGCTCGCCGCAGAACTCCACCTCCACCGTGCCGATCATGCCCTGGGGACAGCAGGGCGAGGTGGTGCGCTGCGGCGACTTCATTTCATGACGGCAGGCGGCCGCGTTTCCTGCGTTTCAGCTGCCGCCTTCCCTGAAGCGTCACGCTGAAAGACAGCGACCCTAGATCTCCGGTCAACGCCCCACCCCGGAGACCCCCATGTCGCGCCGCATCCTCGCCCTCACCGCCCTCGCCTTCCTGTCGCTGGCGCCTGCCCATGCCACCGGAGGGATTTCCTGCGAGGCGGAGGACCGCTCGGCGAAGTTCACCATCGGCAGCCCCATCGGCCGCTCGACGGGCGGCGCCTTCTTCCAGTTCGAGGGCGAACTCGAGGTGCGTGCCGCCAACGTTGCCGAGGACTTCAAGAAGGTCACCTTCACCAAGGATCACCTGACGCAGAGCTGGTTCGACGCGCGCGACCTGAAGATGCACGTCCATTTCGAGCGCGCGGGCGAGCCGCACGGCACGATCGACCTCACCGTCGAGGCGCGCGGCAACGCCAATGCCGAGACCTGGCGCGGCCGCTACGTGCTGAGCATCGGCGAGACGGTGAACGGCGAGTTCCGCACCCGCCGCCTGACCGGGCGGGTGTCCTGCTCCGTCGAAGGGTGAATCTTGCGAACGGTGATGCTTGACGCACCGGCCCGCTTCTGCGCTATCTCTGTCGCATGAACGGTTCGATCATCCTCATCGGGATTATTTGCGGCTGAGCGTTTTCGCTGGCCGGTCGCCGTTCTTTGCCATACTCCCCAAGCGCAAAAGATCACGCACCCGGCCAGCGGCGGGCGATGCTGTGCGGAGACGGCTATGGCGATCAGGCTCTACAACACGCTGACGCGGTCGAAGGACGAGTTCCGTCCGATCGATCCGAACAACGTCCGCATGTATGTCTGCGGCCCCACCGTCTATGACGACGCGCATATCGGCAACGCCCGGCCGGTGATCGTCTTCGATCTCCTGTTCCGCCTGCTCCGTCACACCTATGGCGAGGCCCACGTCACCTATGCGCGGAACATCACGGACCTCGACGACAAGATCAACAAGCGCGCCCACGAGCGCGGCATCACCATCCGCGAACTGACCGAGGGCACCGCCGCCCGCTTCCACGCCGCGATCGATGCGCTGGGCGCGCTGCGGCCGACCGTCGAGCCGCGTGCCACGGACCATATCGAGGAGATGAAGGCGCTCTGCGAGAAGCTGGTCGCTTCCGGACATGCCTATGTCGCCGAGGATCACGTGCTGTTCTCGGTGCCATCCATGCCGACCTACGGCGGCCTCTCGAAGCGTCCGCTGGACGACATGATCGCCGGCGCGCGGGTGGATGTCGCCCCCTACAAGCGGTCCGAGATGGACTTCGTGCTGTGGAAACCCTCGCGCGAGGCGCACGAGCCGGGCTGGGAGAGCCCCTGCGGCATCGCTCAACGGGGACGGCCGGGCTGGCACATCGAGTGCTCTGCCATGAGCTGGAAACATCTCGGCGAGGTCTTCGACATCCATGGCGGCGGCATCGACCTCGTCTTCCCCCACCACGAGAACGAGGTGGCGCAGACGACCTGCGCCTTCGGCCACACGCTGATGGCCAATGTCTGGATGCACAACGGCTTCCTGCAGGTCGAGGGCGAGAAGATGTCCAAGAGCACGGGCAATTTCGTGACGATCCAGAGCTGCTCGACGGCTGAGCAGGGCAAGGCCACGGCCGGGTCGAGGTGCTGCGCCTGACCATGCTCAAGACCCACTACCGCCAGCCGATCGACTGGACGGTCAGGGCCATGGAGGAAAGCTGGAAGACGCTGGCCGCCTGGTATCGCGCGACCGAGGGCGTCTCGGCCGGCGTGATTCCTGAGGCCGTGCTCGAAGCCCTCGGCGACGACCTCAACACGGCCAAGGCCATGGCCGAACTCCATGGCCTCGACAAGCGCGGCGACCATGCCGGGCTGAAGGCGGCGCTCGCCCTGATGGGCTTCGACGAGGCCCGCGCGGGCGAACTCTCCGCCGATGTCGACGCCGAAGCCGACATGAAGGATACGGCGCGCATCGACGACCTCATCGCCGCCCGCCTTGCCGCCCGCAAGGCGAAGAACTTCGCGGAGAGCGATCGCATCCGCGACGAACTCGCCGCCATGGGCATCCAGCTCAAGGATGGCAAGGATCCGGCCACCGGCGAGCCGGTGACGACGTGGGAGGTGGCGCGATGATCGAGCAGTTGAAGAAGAGCTGGTGGGTCGCGGCGATCCTGCTGGTCGCCTTCGGCGCAGCCGCCGCGTGGCGCATCGAGAGCCGGCGCTCCGCCCGCGACGAGGCGGCGACGCAGGAGCGCATCCGGACCGAGGCGCAGCAGTCCATCGGCCGCGCCATGCAGAACGTGCGCATGTGTCCCCTCTCCGATCCCAACTGCAACGAGCGCAAGCCATGACCAAGCTTCTCACCGGCGGCTGCCAGTGCGGCGCCGTGCGCTATGCCTGCGAGAGCCTCGGCCGGGCCTCCATCTGCCACTGCCGCATGTGCCAGAAGGCCTTCGGCAGCTATTTCGGCCCCTTCGCCACGGCCCACGGCCTGACATGGACGCGCGGCAAGCCGAAGTACTTCCAGAGTTCCAACAGCGCGCGCCGCGGCTTCTGCGGCGAGTGTGGCACCCCGCTCTGCTATAATCCGGCGCCCGGTCACTACGAGATGGCGCTCGGCGCGCTCGACAGGCCTCAGGATTTCCCGCCAGCGATCCAGGTCATGCCCGAGCAGGCGATGCCTTGGTTCGGTACGCTCGCGGGATTACCCACCTTCCCCGAGGAGGATCAGGCGAAGTTCGCCGCCTATTTCGGCGCCATCGTCTCGCGCCAGCACCCCGACCACGACACCGATGCCTGGCCGCCTGAAAAGGGGACGCCGCGGTGACCCAACAACCTCCCGGCCTGCCGCCCGACACGGCCCGCGCCCTGAAGCGCATCGCCTTCTGGGTCGGCCTGAAGTTCCTGTTCCTGATCGCGCTGACACTCGTCGTGCTGCGCTGGAAAGGCCTGATCTGACTCCGCCATGACCGCATCCATGACACCCGATACCCGCGACCGCCTCTACCTCTTCGACACGACGCTGCGCGACGGCGCGCAGACGACCGGCGTCGACTTCACCCTCGAGGACAAGCTGAAGATCGCGAGCCTGCTCGACACGCTCGGCATCGACTATGTCGAGGGCGGCTATCCCGGGGCGAATCCGACGGATACGGCGCTGTTCGGCGCGCCGCGCCGGCTGAACGCCACCTTCACCGCCTTCGGCATGACCAAGCGGGCGGGACGGTCAGCGGCGAACGACCCCGGCGTCGCGGCGCTGCTGGATGCCGAGGCCGACGCCATCTGCTTCGTCGCCAAGGCCTGGGACTACCATGTCCATGTCGCGCTCGGCTGCACGCTGGAGGAGAACCTCGAAGGCATCTCCGACTCCGTCTCGGCAGCCAGGGCGCGCGGTCGCGAGGTGCTGGTGGACTGCGAGCACTTCTTCGACGGGTACAAGGCGAACCGCGACTATGCCCTCGCCTGCGCCCGCACCGCGCATGAGGCCGGCGCACGGTGGGTGGTGCTCTGCGACACCAATGGCGGCACCCTGCCGGAGGAGATCGAGGCCATCGTGCGCGACGTCACGGCGGTCGTCCCCGGCGACCGGCTCGGCATCCACGCCCACAACGACACGGAACAGGCGGTCGCCAATTCGCTCGCCGCCGTGCGCGCCGGCTGCCGGCAGATCCAGGGCACGCTCAACGGCCTCGGCGAGCGCTGCGGCAATGCCAACCTGACGACACTGATCCCGACGCTGTTGCTGAAGCCCGCCTATGCCGACCGCTTCGCCATCGCCGTGACCCGCGAGAAGCTGACCCAGCTGACCAAGGTCTCGCGCCAGCTCGACGAACTGATCAACCGCCCGCCGAACCGCCACGCGCCTTATGTCGGCGCCTCGGCCTTCGCCACCAAGGCGGGCATCCATGCCTCGGCCGTGCTGAAGGAGCCGGAGACCTATGAGCACGTGCCGCCGGAGACGGTGGGAAACCGCCGCCATGTCCTCGTCTCGGAGCAGGCCGGCAAGTCCAACGTGCTGGCGGAACTGGAGCGCGTCGGCCTGACGGTGGCGAAGGACGATCCGCGTGTCGCCCGCATCCTCGACGAGGTGAAGGAGCGCGAAAGCCTCGGCTACGCCTATGAGGGGGCGGATGCCTCGTTCTTCCTGCTCGCCAAGCGCGTCATGGGCGAGGTGCCGGCCTTCTTCACCATCGAACGCTTCAAGGTGAACGTCGAGCGCCGATACAACGCCATGGGCGACCTCGTCACCTTCTCGGAAGCGACGGTGAAGGTGAAGGTCGGTGACGAGGTGATGATCTCGGCGGCCGAGGGCAACGGCCCGGTCAACGCACTCGACGCGGCGCTGCGCAAGGACCTCGGCCGCTACCAGCGCTTCATCGAGGACCTGGAACTCGTCGACTTCCGCGTCCGGATCCTCAACGGGGGCACCGGCGCGGTGACGCGCGTCCTCATCGAGAGCCGCGACGGCGCCGGCGAGACCTGGACCACGGTGGGGGTCTCGGCCAACATCATCGACGCCAGCTTCCAGGCGCTGACGGATTCCATCACCTACAAGCTGGTGAAGGACGGCGCGGGGGTGTGAGGCGCCGCCCGCCTCACATCTTCTCGATCACCACCGGATCGTGCTCCTTCGCCAACGCTTCCTGGGGCAGCTTGGCCACCTGCGCCTGCAGCGCCGGAATGATGTCCCGGACCTCGTCGATGATCGAATACTTCACCTGGAGACCGGGGCGGATGAAGCCCTCGTCCTTCATGTGATCGAGCAGCACGCGCAGCGGGTCCCAGAAGCCGCCGACATTGGCGATGGCCACCGGCTTGGCGTGACGGCCGAGCTGGGCCCAGGTCATCTGCTCGATCAGTTCCTCCAGCGTGCCGATGCCGCCCGGCAGCGCCACGAAGGCGTCGGCCTCGGTGAACATCCGCATCTTGCGGGTGTGCATGTCCGGCACGGTGACCATGTCGATCACCGCATCCAGCGGCATTTCCTTGCGCTTGAGGAAATCGGGGATGATGCCGAGCACCTTGCCGCCGTTGTCGACGACGGCCTTGGCGAGCGTGCCCATCAGGCCGATGCCCCCACCGCCATAGACGAGCCGGATGCCGGCTTTCGCCATGGCGGCGCCGAGATCCCGGGCTGCCTTCACGTGAATCTCGTCATGGCCGGTCCCCGAGCCGCAATAGACGCAGATGGACTTGATGGTCGCCATGACGGCCTCTCCGGCGTGATGTGATCCCGCGGCCTGACGCCAGCCGCGATTCAATGCCCGACCATACTCCGCCCGCGAGCCGAGGTCAGCCATGCGGGCGTGCGTCGCAGACAGGGCTTCTCCGCCGGGCAAATGCGATTATATCGGTTCCAGACAACAGCGCCCTCCCCAAGGACAAGCCGACAGTGTCACCACCTCCCGCGTCAGCCCCCACGGCGACCGCGTCCAAGAACGTTTCGGCTGACGGCGGAGCGCTGACACGGACGATCGTCCACCTCTGGCCCTTCATCTGGCCGCACGACCGGACCGACCTGCAGCGGCGGGTGGCCTGGGCCATGGTGCTCCTGGTCATCGCCAAGGTCGTCACCATGGTGGTGCCCTTCACCTTCAAGTGGGCGACGGACGCGCTCGCCTCACCGCAGGTCGGGCAGAGCGGCTGGTGGATGGCCGTCCTCGCGGCGCCGGTGACGCTGACCCTCGCCTATGGCCTCTCGCGCATCCTGATGGCGCTGGTCACGCAGATGCGCGACGGCCTCTTTGCCAAGGTGTCGATGAACGCGGTCAGGCGGCTGGCGCTGCTGACCTTCGAGCACATGCATCGCCTGTCGCTGCGCTTCCACCTGGAGCGCAAGACCGGCGGCCTGACGCGGGTGCTGGAGCGCGGCCGCAACGCCATCGAGACCATCGTCAGGATGATCATCCTGCAGCTCCTGCCGACCATTCTTGAGCTGGCGATGATCATCGGCATCCTCTTGTGGATGTTCGACTGGCGCTATGTGGTCGTCATCCTGGTGACCGTCGCGGCCTATCTCGCCTTCACCTACTACGCGACCGACTGGCGCATCTCGATCCGCCGCGACATGAACGACAGCGACACGAACGCCAACGTCAAGGCGATCGACTCGCTGCTCAACTTCGAGACGGTGAAGTATTTCTCGGCCGAGGAGCGCGAAAAGGCCCGCTACGACGTCTCCATGGCGAAGTACGAGGTGGCGTCGACCAAGGCACTGACCTCTCTCGCGGTCCTCAATGCCGGCCAGGCGGCGATCTTCACCGCCGGCATGACGGTTGCCATGGTGCTCTGCGCCATCGACATCACCAAGGGTCGCAACACGGTCGGCGATTTCGTCATGATCAACGCCATGATGATCCAGCTCTACCAGCCGCTGAACTTCATGGGCATGGTCTATCGCGAGATCAAGCAGGCGGTGACCGACATCGAGGCGATGTTCGCGATCCTCGGCCGCAACCCCGAGATCGTCGACCGGCCGGGGGCGCCGGCGCTCGCCGTCGCCGGCGGCACCATCCGCTTCGAGGACGTGACCTTCGCCTACGACCCGGCGCGCCCGATCCTGAAAGGGGTCAGTTTCGAGGTGCCGGCGGGCAAGTCGGTGGCCATCGTCGGGCCGTCGGGCGCGGGCAAGTCGACGATCTCGCGGCTGCTCTTCCGCTTCTACGAAGTCAGCGGCGGCCGCATCACCATCGACGGGCAGGACATCCGGGAGGTCACGCAGGCGTCCCTCCGCAAGGCGATCGGCATGGTGCCGCAGGACACCGTGCTGTTCAACGACACCATCCGCTACAACATCCGCTACGGGCGCTGGGAGGCGAGCGACGCGGAGGTCGAGGAGGCTGCGCGGCTCGCCCAGATCCACGACTTCATCCTCCGCAACCCCGACGGCTATACGACCGAGGTGGGCGAGCGCGGGCTGAAGCTTTCCGGCGGCGAGAAGCAGCGCGTCGCCATCGCCCGCGCCATCCTGAAATCGCCGCCGATCCTCGTCCTCGACGAGGCGACGTCTGCCCTGGACAGCCATACCGAGAAGGAAATCCAGGAGGCGCTCGACCGGATCGCGCGAGAGCGCACCGCCATCGTCATCGCCCACCGGCTCTCGACCGTGGTCGACGCGGACGAGATCATCGTCCTCGATGACGGCAGGGTGGCCGAGCGCGGCAAGCATGGAGAACTGCTTGCCAAGGGCGGCCTCTATGCCGGATTGTGGAACCGTCAGCGCGAGGCCGCCGAGGCCGAGGAAAAGATCGCGGGCCTTGATCGGGGCACACCAGCCCGATCGCAGGAGGCAGCCGCGGTTTCGCCCGAAGATCGTGTTGCCATCGTCCATAAGCCGCCGCGGGAGGCGGCGGAGGTGAGCGACCCCATGGTCGAGACGCGCGAGCGCCCGTTGTCGCTGTCCTATCGCCGGCCTGCCGACCGCTCCGAGCGGGCGGTGCTGGAGCAGGCCGTCGACGGCCTGCGGCATGATCCGCAATCGGACCTCGCCGAGATCGGCTCCGGCGTCGGCCTCGGCTTCATCTCCCTCATGTTCATCGGACCGGTCGCCCTGCTGGTCGCCTGGATCCTGCAGTTCGCCACCGGCGTCACCTTCGGGTCGGACCAGGCCTGGCTCGCGGCAGCCCTGCTCTGGCTCGCCGGCTGGGGCGGCCTCAGCGCCTTGCGCGTCGTCGCGCGGCGCAGCCGCGCCTCGGCGCTGCGCCGGGCCCTTGCCGCCGATATCGCCGAGGGCGACGTGCAGGAGGAGAGCTGGCGGTTCGTCGAGGCGGTCGGTTTCCAGGAAGCCGAGAAGATGCCGCTGCTCTACGTGGTGCACGCCGACAACGGCGCCGTCGTCGTCTTCGACGAGACCCGGCTCATCGGCCGGGAGCGATCGGCGGGCGAGGCCTTCGTCTCGTCTGCGCCCTCCGACGCCGTGCTGGTGCGCGGCGTTCGCTCAGGTGTCCTGATCAGCGAGAACTATTCCGGACCGAGCCTGCCGCTTCTCGACGTCCACCCCCTGAAGCTGCCACGCGAGGAGCGCCCCGGTCACGGGACGCAGATCGACCGCCCGTGGATGGCGGTCACCCCCTGGCTGGCGGGGCGCTCGTCCCTCGGCTGAGGCTGCCGGATGCCAGCGCGATGGCCTGCGCAAGGACCGCCTTGTCGCCGATGTGGTTGGCGAGGATCAGCACCAGCCGCGCATTGAGGTCGGCGCTGTCCGCCTCGGACAATGGACGATGGGCCTCCACCAGCAGCCGGAACGCCGCATCGGGATCGGCGAGGCGATTGTCGACAGCCAGCGAGGTCATGACGGTTTCCTCACGTTGAGATTCAGAGTCTTCAACCACTGATTCCGATTCATCCGCTGCGTCCAAGTCCTTGTCTCAGAATCCCTTTGCGCGGCTGACCGCATCCTCGACCTTCACCAGGTCGAAGCTTCGCCAGCGGGCCGCAAGGTGGCCGTCGGGTCGCAGCAGGTAGCAGGCACCGGGAGTCGCATCGAAGCGCTCGGCAAAGAGGCCTTCGCCATCGAGGACGTCGCGACCGACGACCACCACGTCGAGCCCGGTCACGCCGGATGCAGCCTCCCCCTGGCAGAGCAGCATGAAGCGGCCGGAGACCACCGCCGTCAGATGGGTCGCCGTCCCGTCCGGCCGCATCAGCGGAACGTCGGGGACCGGCGCCCCGAGCTTGGCCGTCCCGGCCCATGCGCTATCGTCCGGCGTGGAGAGCGGTGTGTCATAGGTCGCGGGCACCGACAGGCGCCCCGAATTGACCAGGCGTCGCGCGAAGGGCGCCGCGGCGGCGAGCGCCAGCGCGGCATCCCTCAGCCGCTTTTCGCCCGGCGACGGGGGCGCGATGAAGTCGGTGGCGCGGGTCGAGTTGAGGATGTTCTCGTCGGCCGCAGCTCCCCTCTCCGCGTCATAGGTTGCCAGCAGGCCGGGGCCGGCCTCGCCGGCGAGCACGAGCTCAAGCTTCCACGCGAGGTTCTCCGCATCCTGGATGCCGGAGTTCGCGCCGCGGGCGCCGAAGGGCGAGACCTGATGGGCGGCATCGCCGGCGAAGATGACATGCCCGTGGATGAAGCGGGCGAGCCGCCGACACTGGAAGGTGTAGACCGAGACCCACTCGAGCTCGAACCTGTCGTGCCCGAGCATCCGGCGGATGCGCGGAATGACGTTCTCGGGGCGCTTCTCGACCTCGACGTCGGCGTCGCGGCCGAGCTGGAGGTCGATGCGCCAGACATCGTCGGGCTGCTTGTGCAGCAATGCCGACTGGCCCGTGTGAAAGGGCGGCTGGAACCAGAACCAGCGCTCTGTCGGGAAATCCGCCGTCATCTTCACGTCGGCGATGAGGAAACGATCGTCGAAGACCTCGCCGGCGAAATCGAGGCCCATCATGCCGCGGATTGGCGACCGCGAGCCGTCACAGGCGAGCAGCCAGTCCGCCTCCAGGCGATAGGGGCCGTCGGGGGTCTCGATGGCGATGCGAACGCCATCCACGGAGGGTTCAACGCTGCTGACCCGATTGGCCCAGCGCAGGTCGATCAGGTCGGCGAGTTCGGCCGCCCGCGCCACCAGGGCCGCCTCGACATAATACTGCTGGATGTTGATGAAGGCCGGTCGCCGGTGGCCGCTCTCCGGCAGCAGGTCGAAGCCGTAGAGCTCCCGGTCGCCAAAGAAGACCCGCCCCCTCTGCCAGGTGACGCCCTTCTCGACCAGGCCTTCGCCCATGCCGTAGCGGTCGAAGATCTCCAGCGTGCGCTTGGCGAAGCAGATGGCGCGGCTGCCCTCACCGATGCGCTCGGCATCATCGAGCAGGACGACGCGGACGCCCCGCTGGGCGAGGTCGATGGCCAGGGACAGGCCCACGGGCCCGGCGCCGACGATGACGACCGGGTGGCGCACCGGCACGGCCGCGCTCTGGTCGGGACTGCGGCGATAGCTGAAACGGAAGGTCGGCCCTGTCGCCGCGGCGGTCTCCATGCGGTCCTCGATGGTCTCGTCTGCAACCGTTCCCGCGCATGTGTGCCCGAGGCGGCAGGCGCGAGTCCACTCCGCCGTCAGGCCCCGCTGCGGACGACCGCGGCTGCCGTCTTGAAGAAGGCGCTGGCGGCCCGGAAGACCGACAGGAAGGCGATAACCGCGAGAACGAATTCGAGGATCCGGCCTCGACGCCAGAGGTGGGCGTAGAAGGCCAGCGAGACGAAGGGCCAGCGCTCCGCATAAGGCGCGAGACCGCGCATCCATGGGCGGGTCAGGAAGGCCCGTTCCGCGATGCCGAGATCACTCGCCACCCAGCGCGGCCAGAACGAGATGAGCCAGAGCGTCGCGGCAATGAGGCCGGCCCAGACGAGCCCGTGAAGAAGAAGGTCCATGATGGGCTTTCGTTACCGGCAGCGAGGCCTCAGCCGCCGTTCGGTGTGGCCGGGGCCTCGGCCCGGGGGGCGAGGGTCGGGCCGATGATGCGGATGTTTCGCCGCTCGCCGTCAGGCATGGCCTCCGCAGCCGGCGGCTCGGGTCGCGCCTGCGGCGTCTCGCTGACCGTCCCGCGCATCCCGCTGGGTTCAGGCTCCGCCGGCGGGCGGATCGACCCGTCGAGGCCGATGGTGGCCCGTGGCTGGCCGTCACGCCCCCGCGACCTTTCCGTGCGGGCCAGGCGCTCGGCCTCGCGCCGCGCCCGCTGTTCGGCAGCCAGTTCCTCGCGGACGGCCTGGCGCTGGTCGGCGGGCGTGGACAGGAGCCGCGCCTGATCGGCCGAGATCACCTGATCGCCTGTCCTGAGCGTCGGATCCTGCCGCTGAGTGAAGGCCTCGGCCCGGGGAGCCGTTGCGCGGCCGGCAGGTACAGGCGGCATCGAAGCGCTGGCGGA
This sequence comes from Phreatobacter sp., assembly GCA_965284145.1. GTDB lineage: Bacteria > Pseudomonadota > Alphaproteobacteria > Rhizobiales > Phreatobacteraceae > Phreatobacter. Next base: position 189,999 of record CBDIRH010000002.1, on the reverse strand, counting down.
AGCGAAGGGCATTGGGCAGCGCGGTGTAGGGGCTGCCGTCGACGGAGACGGCATTCTCGATCTGGTCGTCGCGCATGCGATAGAGCGCGACCTCAGCGCCGGGGCACTGCATCTGGCACATCTCCTCCTGGCCAAGGCTGGCGCCGGGCCGTGCCGAGGAGGTCATGGGAAAGAAGGCGCCGTCGCACAGGCGCACGCAGACCGCGCGGTGGCCGACATTGCGCGGACGCTCGTCGCCGTCGCTCGGCCGCAGCTGCTCCTCCGGAACCGCGGCGACGTCGCCGCCCGGCGCGGGGCGCGGATCGTTGCGGGAGAAGAGGTGCTCGATGAAATTGCCGAAGCCCGGGCGCTGAGGCTCGCTGCCCTCGCGATAGGCGGTCTGGGGCCTGCTGTCGGGCGTGCGATATTCGCGATAGACCTCGCGCTCCGGTGCACCACCGAAGCCGAAGAAGGATGGTCTCGGGGGAGCCGCCGCCTCGCGCGTCACCACACCGCCGCCGCGGCAGCCATTGGCGTCATAGGCGGCGACGAGCTGAGCCCGCTGCTGCGCGCGCTGGGCGGTCTGGATGCCGCCGCCACCGGCCTGCGCCTCGAGCTGGGCGAGGTTCGCCTGCATCTGCCGACGCCGCGCATCAAGCGCGGAGCACTGCGCGCCCTGGAAAAAGCCGCCGCAACCAGCAGCCTGATAGGCGCGGGTGACATTGGCGAGTTCAACCCTCTGGCGCTGGGCGGCGACGGCGAAGCGCCGGTTGGTGCCGCCGCCCACCGGCGCCCGGTCGAGCTGAGCGATACGGGCGCGAATCTGCAGACAGACCGGCGAGGTCTGTGCCGATGCAGGATCGGGCACGCCGGCGAGTGCGGCCACCAGGACCGCGGCCAGCCCTGGGCCCGACAAACCGCGCCATGTCGCTGCAAACCGCACGCACTCTCCTCGTCGGAACGTTCGGGGCTGGCCCGGCTGAGGTCGTCTCGCCCCCAAGAGGCGAAGCGTTCGATGAGAGCCACAAAACTATTTCAAATTCGTGGTCACCGCCAGAACGGAAGGGACCGCAGGCCAGTTCCCCCGCGATGGCCATTGTCTGCCGCCGCCGAATTCGCCCAAATGCAGGGCCGACTGCCACGCCGGGACCGACACGACGATGACCAACATCTTCCACCGCAGCCTCGCCCATGACTATCCGGTCGCCGTCTCGGGCAAGGGCATCGTCATCCGCGACGCCGAGGGGCGCGACTACATCGACGCCTCGGGCGGCGCGGCGGTCTCCTGCCTCGGCCATTCCCATCCCGACGTGCTCAAGGCGATGCACGCCCAGCTCGACAACCTCGCCTATGCCCACACGAGCTTCTTCACGACACAGGTGGCCGAGAACCTGGCCGCGACGCTGGTGGCCGACGCCCCGGCGGGCATGAGCCACGTCTATTTCCTCTCCGGCGGCTCCGAGGCCATCGAGACGGCGCTGAAAATGGCGCGGCAGTTTTTCGTCGAGATCGGCCAGCCGCAGCGCCGGCACTTCATCGGTCGCCGGCAGAGCTATCACGGCAACACGCTGGGGGCGCTCGCCATCGGCCACAACGCCGCGCGGCGGGTGCAGTACGCACCCCTGCTGATCGAGGCCCATCATGTCTCGCCGCCCTACGACTATCGCGGGCGACAGGCGGGCGAGACGCCGGAGGCCTACGGCCAGCGGCTCGCGGCGGAACTCGCGGCCGAGATCGACCGCCTCGGTCCCGACAGCGTCATCGCCTTCGTCGCCGAGACGGTGGGCGGCGCGACCTGCGGCGCCATCACCGCCCCGCCCGGCTATTTCCGCGCCGTGAGGGAGATCTGCAACCGGCACGGCATCCTGCTCATCCTCGACGAGGTCATGTGCGGCATGGGCCGCACTGGCACTCTGCACGCCTGCGAGCAGGAGGGCGTCGCCCCCGACCTGATGACCATCGCCAAGGGGCTCGGCGGCGGCTTCGCCCCGATCGGGGCCGTGCTGGTGCAGGACCGGGTGTTCCAGGCCTTCGACCGCGGCTCGAAGATGTTCCAGCACGGCCACACCTATCTCGGCCATGCGCTGGCCTGCGCCGCGAGCCTCGCCGTGCAGCAGGTGATCAAGCGCGACAACCTCCTCGCCAACGTCCAGGCGCAGGGCGCCCACCTGACGCGGCGGCTCGGCGAACGCTTCGGCAACCACCACCATGTCGGCGACATCCGCGGCCGCGGCCTGTTCCAGGCCATCGAGCTCGTCGCGCGACCGCGGCACGAAGGAGACCGTTCGATCCCGCCCTGAAGCTGCACGCCCGGGTCAAGGCCGAGGCGATGGCGCGCGGCCTGATGGTCTATCCCTCCGGCGGCACCGCCGACGGCACGCGCGGCGACCATGTGCTGCTCGCCCCGCCCTTCATCGTCGATGCCGCAACCATCGACGTGATCGTCGAACGGCTCGCAGAAGCCGTCGATGCGGCCATTTCCGGCCTTGAGTGATCCCTTCCAGCGGAGACTATCCATGAAACACCTGCTTTCTGCCGCAGCCCTGGCGCTCGCGGCCCTGACGTCGGTGCCCGCCGGCGCGCAGACCCCCAATGTCATCGAGCGCGCCAAGCAGCGCGGCTTCCTCACCTGCGGCATCCATACCGGCCTGCCCGGCTTCGGCTTCCAGGCGGATGGCGGCGAATGGCGCGGCCTCGACATCGACCTGTGCCGCGCCATCGCCGCAGCGATCTTCGACGATCCGACCAAGGTGCGCTTCGTGCCGACCACGGCCCAGCAGCGCTTCACCGCGCTTCAGTCGGGCGACGTCGATCTGCTCGCGCGCAACACGACCTGGACGCTGACGCGAGACACTGCGCTCGGCTTCGACTTCACGAGCATCAACTACTATGACGGCCAGGGCTTCATGGTGCCGAAGAAGCTCGGCGTGAAGAGCGCCAAGGAGCTGAACGGCGCCACGGTGTGCGTCGCCCCCGGCACGACGACCGAGCTCAACCTCGCCGACTATTTTCGCGCCAACAAGATGACCTTCAAGCCGGTCGTCATCGAGAAGCTCGAAGAAGTGCGCGCCGCCTTCTTCGCCGGCCGCTGCGACGTGTACACGACGGACGCCTCGGCCCTCTACTCGACCCGTGTGGCCAACGCGCCGAACCCGGACGACTACATCATCCTGCCGGAGATCATCTCCAAGGAGCCGCTGGGCCCGCTCGTGCGCCATGGCGACAACCAGTTCGCCGACATCGTGCGCTGGACGCTGTTCGCCCAGATCGAGGCCGAGGAGTACGGCATCACCTCGAAGAACATCGACGAGATGATGAAGAGCGACAACCCCACCATCAAGCGCATCCTCGGCGTCACGCCCGGCATGGGCAAGGCGCTGGGGGTCGACGAGACGTGGGTCTACAACATCATCAAGCAGGTCGGTAACTACGGCGAGAGCTTCGACCGCAATGTCGGCGCCGGCTCGCGCCTTGGCCTTGCCCGCGGCACCAACGCCCTGTGGAGCAAGGGCGGGCTGCAATATCCCTATCCCATCCGCTGATGGGGCGCGGCGCCGCGCACTGCGGCGCCGACATTCTTGACACCGGTCGGGGGGAGCCGCTAGGAACGCGGCTCTTCGCCACTCGATGGCGCGGGCGCGTAGCTCAGCGGGAGAGCACTCCCTTCACACGGGAGGGGTCACAGGTTCAATCCCTGTCGCGCCCACCATTCCTCAGCCTTCATTCCCCGGCATGACAAGCCACACCAGATGGCATCCGTGGTGTTACGGTTGTGTCTCTTCCCATGATTACACGTTCCGGTTGGTCGCCCTAGATTTCTCGCCGTAGCTAAAGGGGGGAACAGGCCATGGGGACCATGTCGGCGCGTCAGGTGCGCAGCCTGATCAAGAGGACATCGAAGCGGGTGAGTGTGGCGGCGGCCGCAGGCGGCCCCACAGGGGCCTGCATCATCACGCGACACGCACCGCGCACCAAGGACATCTGCGAACAGCTGTCGCAGAGCGACTGCGATCACATCGATCAGGCCCTGAAGGACCAACAGATCGGCTTCACGACCTTCTATGCCGGAAGGAAATGCCCGTCATGACCCGGCTCCGGACTCATCCCGACGGCCGAGGCTGCGGTCCGCGCCGCCGAGCCGCGCTGTTCGCGGCCTGTCTCGCCATGGCCGGATGCGGGGCGCCCCAGTTCATGGTCGCGAACCGCGAGGGCACGCCGACGGTGATGGACATCGTCGACCGGATCAACTGCGAACTCGCCGATCTCGTTCGCGACGATACTGATTTCGGCAAGCATCGGCAGCGTTTCCTCGCCGGCGACTATCATGTGGCGGTGGCCATCTCGCTGGTGGTCACCGAAACTGGGGAACTGGCGCCAAACTTCAACGTGCCGGTACCACCGCAGTTCGCCTTCAATCTCGGCATGCGCCTGATGCGCCAGCGCGAACAGACGCATATGCAGAACCTCTATTTCTCGATGACCGAGATCGAGAGCCGGCTGAGACGCGCACCACAGTCCCTGCGTTGCCCGCGCGACGATGGCAATCTGAGCGGTGATCTCGGCATCCGCCAGACGGCCCTGATGGGGATGGGCGCGCCGGGTTCTGCGACAGCTGCCAACATCGCTCCGGGACTGGGCGGCGAGTTCGGCGGCAATGTCTCGTTCGTCCTGACGCGCAACATCAACTCGGCCGGCCCGACCTGGACGCTGACGCACTTTCGCGGGCCGGGAAGCATGGGCTCGCTCGGGCGGACCGATACCAATCGCGTCTACTTTGCCTTCGTCTCCAAGGCACCCGCGACAGCGCCGCGGACGCGTGATCCGACCGCACCCCCGAGCATCCGGGCGCGCGATCTTCTCAATCAGCTGCTGCTCAATCAGTTGACGCTGCCGACCGCACGCTGATCGTGATCAATACCGGCGGCCGTCCGCGATCCTGTCGCGGGCGGCATGTCAGTCGGGATGGCGAAATATTTCCTGGGTACTTGGCGGGCCCTGGTAGCCCCTCACCCGTCGTTCGCGGCCTGTGGCCAGGTCGCGGGCGGCTCCTGCGGGCCGCGCCAGGAGAGCATCAGGCCGTTGCCGACGGCCCAGGCGCGAAGCGCGGCGAGAAGTGCGTCGGGCCGGCTGACATCCGGCACCTCTTCCTCGATGAAGCGATCGACCGCGGCCAGGAGGTCCGGCGGAAGCTGCAGCTTGATCGTGGTCATGCGCGAATCCCCGTTCGTGCTCTTGGGCGGCACGATGGAGCGTTTTTCGTGCAGGAACGGTTAAGGAGCAAGCCCCCCGCGCAATGCGGTTGACCGCTCCTCGCCCCATTCATTCGAATTGTCGCAATCCCGTCACATGCGACGGTCGAGCATCATCTCCGTCACATGAGCCGCCATGGCGCCGTAGAGGGCGTGGCCGATGGTGCTCATCACGGTGAGCTGGCCGCCCCAGGCGAGAAGCATGAAGGGCAGTCCGGCGAGCGGGGCGAAGATGCCGAGCGCGATGAAGGTGGTGAAGGTGCCCCAGATCCAGCCGTTCCAGCGCCGGCCGAGCGACACGCCGTTGCGCGTCAGCAGGTAGTAGCCGAGCGGATAGCCGACGACGCCGGTGAAGTAGTGAAGGGCCTTGGCCACGACGTCCGACGGCTCGAAGCCGAGGCGGGCGGCAAACAGCGCCTTGATGAGCGCGGGCGGCTCCAACGGACCGCCGGCGACGATGGCCGTCGGCACATTGGCCCAGATCTCCCACAGACCGAGGCCTGCGAAGCCCCCACCATGAGGGCGACCATCTCGCGAAGTCCCGGCACGGCGATGCCGGCGATGCGGGTCTGTGCAGGCAGTGCGGTCGTTGCGGTGTCGGCGATCATCATGGGGCCCTCCTCGGCAGGCGGAGCGCTTGCCGCCCCGTTGCCTGACATTTCGCGGCCCCCGCTCCGTCGTTACCGATCCGCGCATCACCAAGTCGTGAGCGCTGCTCGTGGACCCGTGCGAACGCCGGCGCGTAACGACCCGGTGGGTCCAGGCGTAACCCGTCTCATCACGACCGGCGAGCAAAGCATGACGACCACACCTTCCAAGCGCCCCCGCGACCGCCGGCTCGATGTGTTTCGCGGCCTGTGCATGCTGATCATCTTCATCGCGCACATGCCGCAGAACCCCTGGCTCGCCTGGATCCCGGCCCGCTTCGGCTTCTCCTCGGCGACGGAACTTTTCGTCTTCGGATCGGGGTTCGCCAGCGCCGTCGCCTTCGGGCGGACCTTCTCGACGGCCGGTTTTCTCAACGGCACCCTGAAGATCGGCAAACGCATCTGGCAGCTCTACTGGGCCCATCTGGCGCTGTTCGTGGCCCTTGCCGGTCTCACGGTCCTGCTGGCGCCGTCCGGCAGTCACGCCGCCCGCGCCCTCGACCATGTCTTCGCCGCCCCGGCGCAGGCGCTCGGCGGGCTGGTGACGCTCACCTACGTGCCGATGCTGCTCGATATCCTGCCGCTGTACATCGTCGTGCTGGCCCTCGTGCCGGTGATGATGACGGCACGCCGGCTGCACCCCGTCGCGCCCTTCGCGCTGTCCTTCGCGCTCTATGCGGCGACCTTCCTGTTCGGGCTGGAGATTCCCGGGCGGTCGAGCGATGCCGGCCACTGGTTCTTCAATCCCTTCGCCTGGCAGGTGCTGTTCTTCGCGGGCTTTTCGATCGGGCTCGGCTGGTGGACCCCGCCGGCCCTCGACCGCCGGGGACTGGTCGCGGTTGCCGCCGTCATCGTCGCCGTCTCGATCCCGTTCAACTTTTGGGGGTTCACCGACGCCTATCCGGTCCTCGTCGACGTCCAGATCGCGCTGTTGCCGCTGAACACCTGGACCAACCTCCATCCGGTCCGGATCATCCACTTCCTGGCGCTGGCCTATCTTGTCCTGTCGTTGCTGGAGCGGGCGCGCTGGCTGCTCGACACCCGCATCGCGAACGTGCTGACGCTCGTCGGCACGCAGTCATTGCCGGCCTTCCTCGCCTGCACGGTCCTGGCGTGGGTCGGCGGCATCGCGCTGGACGTCTTTGGTGACGCGCCGGCCCCCGTCGCCATCATCAACATTGCCGGTCTCGCGACCATTGTGGGCGCTGCCTGGCTGGCGCGGCTGTTCAAATCGGAACCCTGGGCCAAACCCAAGACTGTTGCCGGCCAGACGAGTGCCTCGATCCAGCCGGCGAGGGCATAGCCGCGGCTATTCGCCGCTCAGCGCCCGTTGGACCGCGAACCGGCCTCCGCCGCATCACGCTGGTCGAGCGCCCGGCGGGTCTTCCAGCTGTCCAGGAGCCGGCCGACCGTGGCCTGCCCCTGGCCTGCCTGCTGCCGATAGAACCTTGCCCAGGGGGTATCGTCCGCCATGTCTGCCTCCACCGCTGGACCTGCAACCGGCGAGGCCGTCCGCGGTTCCACGGGACCTGCATCTCGCGCCCCGCGGGCCGGAGTGGCGGGCGGAGCGCTCACAACCGATAGGCCATCCGGAGGCCGCCCCAGTGGCGGCCGAAAATGCGGATCGGCGCATCGATCTCCTTCATGTGCACGGTCACGCCGTTGCCCATGTCGCGCGCGTAGGACTGGATGAGATAGGGCCGTGCGCTGCGTGCCGCGGAAAGACCGGCGCGGTCGTCGAAGATGCGCTTGTTCCGGCAGTTGGCGGCGTTCCAGGCGGCATCGCCGCGCTTCTGCGGGTGCGAGTAGATACGGTTGTGAACCGGCAGGTAGGCGTTGCGGTCGACCGCGGCGCAAAACGCCATCTGCGGGTCGACCTTCACCCACTTCTCCTGGATGGGCGGCAGGATCTGTTCCAGCAGGGGCAGATACTTGGTGGAGAACTGCACGGGGTCGGTGCCGTCGATCCGCTTGTAGTCGTTGTCGAAGAAGTCCTGCCGCGGCAGGCGGCCCGCGTCGGCCGCAGCCTCGAAGGCCTTGCTGATCTCTTCCGCGGCCGCGACGGCATGCGCGATGCGCTCGGCGTCGGCCTCGCGCAGGGCCTGGAGGCGGGCGGCGATGGATGCACGCGTCTCGGCCCCCGGATCCTTGAACTGGCAGTGCACGCCGAGCGACGAACGCCCGACGACGCGGGTGTCGAACTCGCCCATCCCTGTGAGCACGGCCCTCACCATGTCACCGACAGCAAGCGGTTCCGCCCCCGCCGGCGCGAGAAGCATGCCGCCTTCCGACAAGTCTATTGTCCGGCAGCGCAACTGCCCCTTCGGCGTCGAGATCGTCACGGAAATCTCGACGGGGAGCCTGTCATGCTGCCGCCGGTCTCCGATCTCAGACTGGCGCAGGAAGATGGTGAAGCGTGACCTGAGCTTCTCCGTCAGCTGGCGCGCCTCGCGGCCAGCAGCGTCCGCCGCATCCGAAGTCGTCTCGGCCTCCTGGGCGGCGGCGTCGATATCGGTCGCTCCGGCCGCAACATTGACGATGAACGAGGCGGTATCCGCCGCCGAGCGCGACAGATCCTGGATCGTCTCCACCTGCTGCTCGACGGCTTCGGCGACAGTGGCGAAGACCGGCCGGATCGCCTCGACTGCACCGGCGATCTGCTGGACCGCGGCGATCGAGGCCTGGGCATCCGACTGGAGATGGGCGATGCGCCGCGCAATCTCGTCGGTGGCGCGCTGGGTCTCCATGCTGAGGTTCTTCACCTCGCTGGCGACGACCGCGAAACCTCGGCCCGCCTCGCCCGCCCGGGCAGCCTCGATGGTGGCGTTGAGCGCGAGGAGGTTGGTCTGGCGCGCGATCTTGGCGATCAGCGCCACCACCTGGTCGATCTCGGCCGAGGAGGCGCGCAGGCCGTCGATGCTCATCGAGGCGTTGCCGACCGCTTCCACCGCGTCGTCGGTGAAGCGGGTCGCCTGGCGGACGCGGTCGCCGATCTCCTGGCTGCTCTGCCCGAATTCCTCGGTCGCGGCGGCGAGTTGACGGGAGTTTTCGGAGGCACTCGCGGCGAGAGCGTCCAGCGCGCGCGAACGTTCGCGGATCGCTGCGAGGGCGCGACTGGCGGCAGCGGTCCCGTCGTGGACGTGGTCGGTCGCGGAGGAGACGTCGGCGATGACCTTCATCAGGTCGGATTCGACGAGGCCGATGGTGTCGCGGATCTGGGCGATCTCGGCCTTCAGGCGCGCCACCTCGGCAGCGGCATCGCCGTCTGAAGTGACCGCCACGGCCTCATGCGTCACCGTCTGCGGTGCGGACGCCTTCAGCATGCGACCCAGGACCATGAACGTTCCCCTCGACGTGCTCTGCGGAAAGCACGGACATTTTCCGGGAATTGTGCCGTCTCATGGTAAACGCCCGCTTAAGCGTATCGGGGGGCGGGACGGCCCCGTCTTAGACTTCCGTCTAAGGCGCTGCCGCGAGCAGCCGGCCGACCGTCGCGGGCAGATCATCATAGTGGTCGATGATCACAGTCGGGTCGAGACTGGCGAGCGGCACCGCGGTGTATCCCCCCGAATAGGCGATGACCGGCACGCCGGCGGCCTGGGCGGCGCGGATATCGGGGTCTGAATCGCCGACCATCACCGCCCGTGCCGGATCACCGCCCGCATCGCGCACGGTCATGAGGATGTGGCCGGGGTCCGGCTTGCGAACCGGATAGGTGTCCGCGCCCGCGATGACAGCGAAACGGCGCGCCATGTCGAGCTCCTCGAGGAGCTTCTTCGCCAGTCGCTCGATCTTGTTGGTGCAGACGGCGAGCACCATGCCTTCGCCGGCCAGCCGGTCGAGCGCGTCGATCATGCCCGGAAACGGACGGCTCTCACGCGTAAGGCGCGTCTCATACACGCCGACATAGCGGGCGAAGACGGCGTCGACCTCCTCCTGGGTCTGGCCCCTGCCCTTCAGCTTCAGGGCCTTCTCAACCATCGGCTTCATGCCATGACCGATCAGCCTCTTCGCCTCGGCCATATCGATGCCGTCGAGGCCCTCGTCCTCCAGGAGCCAGGAAAGCGTCCCGATGAGGTCAGGATGCGTATCGACGAGGGTGCCGTCGAGATCGAAGACGATGGTCGCGGCGGCCATGTGGGCGTGCTCCGGCAGGACTTTGGCAGGTCATGCCGAATTCGGCTGCAAAAGTCATCAGGTGTAGGGCTGGCCTGCCCTGCGGCGGGGTGCGCCTGTTGTTGGCGGGTGATAGAAAGCCTCGCATCACCGTCCAGCCTGGAGGCTCCGATGAACGCGCCCCTGAAGACCACGCCCCTTCCGCTCAAGGATCCGACGCTGCTGAAATCGCAGTGCTATGTGAACGGTGAGTGGGTCGGCACGCCGACCGATGCCGTGATCAATCCCGCCACCGGGCAGACCATCGGCCATGTGCCGCGCTTCGGCGCCAAGGAGGCCGCCGAGGCCGTCGAGCACGCCGACAAGGCCTTCAGGCTCTGGTCCAAGAAGACCGCCAAGGAGCGGTCGAACATCCTGCGCAAGTGGTTCGACCTCATGGTCGCCAACACCGACGACCTCGGCATGATCATGACCGCCGAGCAGGGCAAGCCGCTGGCCGAGGCCAAGGGCGAGGTGGCCTATGCCGCCTCCTTCGTCGAGTTCTTCGCCGAGGAGGCGCGCCGCGTCTATGGCGACATCATCCCGCAGCACCGCCCCGACCACCGCATCCTCGTGCAGAAGCAGCCGATCGGCGTCTGCGCCGCCATCACCCCGTGGAACTTCCCGGCGGCGATGATCACCCGCAAATGCTCGCCGGCGATCGCCGTCGGCTGCACCATGGTGGTGAAGCCCGCCCCCGAAACGCCGCTGACGGCCCTCGCCCTGGCCGAACTCGCGCACCGCGCCGGCATTCCGGCCGGTGTCATCAACATCATCACCGGCGACGCGGCGCCGATCGGCAAGACCTGGTGCGAGCACCCGACGGTGCGCTTCATCGGCTTCACCGGGTCGACGCCGGTCGGCAAGCTGCTGATGGCGCAGGCCGCCTCCACCGTGAAGCGCGTCGGCCTCGAGCTCGGCGGCAATGCGCCCTTCATCGTCTTCGACGACGCGGATGTGGACGCCGCCGTCGAGGGCGCGATGGTCTCCAAGTACCGCAACATGGGCCAGACCTGCGTCTGCGCCAACCGCATCTTCGTGCAGGACAAGGTGCATGACGAGTTCGTCGCCAAGTTCACGGCGCGGGTGAAGGCGCTGAAGGTCGGCAACGGCCTGGAGGCCGGCATCGACCAGGGCCCGCTGATCAAGCCGGCCGCGGTCGACAAGGTCGAGAACCACGTCAACGACGCGATCTCGAAGGGCGCGAGGGTCGAGACCGGCGGCAAACGCTCCGAACTCGGCCAGACCTTCTTCGAGCCGACCGTCCTCTCCGGCGTGACGCCCGACATGCTGGTGACGCGCGAGGAGACCTTCGGCCCGCTGGCGCCGATCTATCGCTTCAAGACCGAGGAAGAAGCCATCCAGCTGGCAAACGCCACGCCCTTCGGCCTCGCCAGCTACTTCTACGGCCGCGACATCGGGCGCGTGTTCCGCGTCGCCGAGGCGCTGGAGTACGGCATGGTCGGCATCAATACCGGCCTTGTCGGCACCGACGTCGCACCCTTCGGCGGCGTGAAGGAATCCGGCCTCGGCCGCGAGGGCTCGCACTACGGCCTCGACGAATTCGTCGAGATCAAGCTGATGATGCTCGGCGGCATCCAGTAAGCCGGTTCAGTCGGCCGAGAGACCGGGGCGGTGCCGCGAGGTGCCGCCCTTTTCGTTTCGGAGCGCCCGCGCACCCGGGTGGCACGCCCTCAGCGCGCCGCCACACTCACCGGCGCCAATGATTTCAGGCCACGCGCCGGGACGATGACAAGGTCGATCTCCGTCCGGCCGCCGCGGCCGATGGACAGGCGCTCGGGCTCGCCGATCACCTCGAACTGACGCTCCAGCGTCGCCCGCTGGCGGGCAAATGTCGCCGCCTGGGCCACGACGAGAATCTCGGCGCCGTGGAAGGCGCGATAGACCTGACGGAAGGCGAAGCCGCGCGGATCAGGGCCGATGACCATGACGTCGGCGACATCGCCGACGGCGAGGTCGATCTTCCCCCCCTCGTTCCACGTCAGCCCGACGACGACAGGGCCCGAGCGCGGGCCCACACCCTTCGCCGCGAGGATGGGGCGCAGCGCTTTCCAGTCGAAGGCATCGAGGGTTGGATCGGCATGCGGAGGCGCGCCGAGCCGGGTGATGAGACCGCTCGCGCCGAGGGCGCCGATGCCGAGCGACAGGACGACCGCCAGCCCGACGCACCATGTCGCCCAGGCCCGCGGTGACGGGGAGGCTCCGGGGTTCGCCACCATCCAGGCGCCAAGCAGCGGGAAGACGAAAAACCAGCCGGGCATGGGCCAGTGCGGCAGCGCCCATCCCGACCAGAGGGACTGAAGGGTGAAATAGACGATGGTCGGGGCCGCGAGCGCCATGAGGAACAGGCGGCGCGGATCGCGCAGCCGCGCCAGATTCTGCGCCGCGATGGTGGCGAGCGGCACGGCGATCCAAGGGGCGAGCCAGACGAACTGGCCGGCCAGCATCTGCGCGAAGGCGGAGAGCGTGAGGCCGCGTCCGCCGCCCCTTCCCGCCTGGAAGCGCAGCGAGGCCCAGTCGTTCTGCAGGTTCCAGACGATGACCGGCGAGACCGCCAGCACCGCCAGAACGGCGCCGGCATAGGGGGCGGGATGGACCAGCCAGCGGCGGTGTTCCGTCGCCAGCAGAAAGGCCGCCAGGCCGAAGACGACGAAGAGCGCAGAATATTTGGACAGGCCGGCGAGGCCGAAGCAGAGGCCGGCAACAAGCCATGCGCTCCAGGGCGACGGGCGTTCGCCCTCGTGAGGAAAGAACAGGCGCGCCAGCGCCAGCACGCCGCCACACAGAAAGAACAGCAGCAGCCCGTCGGGCACGATCCAGGTGCCCGGCGAGGCCAGGAAGAACAGCGAGGCGTTGAGGGCAAGGACAGCCCAGACCGCCGGCCAGCCGCCGAACAGCCGCTCGGTCAGGCGGAAGATCAGCCAGGAGGTGCCGGCGAAGAGGGCGATGAAAGGCAACCGCACCGCCCAGCTCGTGCCGAAGACGAGCATTGAGGCGTGGGCCAGCCACAGGTGGAGCGGCGGATGATCGAAGTAGGACAGCGCCAGTCGTCGCGCCTGTCCGAGCGTGTAGCTCTCGTCGACGCCGAACCCGAGCAATGCCGCGAAGATGATGCGGAGCACGGTGAAGCCGAGGATGATGACGATGGCAGCCCGCGCGGGGTCGTCGGGCAGGCGCGCGAAGGGCCGGTCTGGATTGCTGACGGAGGTCATGGGCTCCGGTTAGCAGAGCGGCGCGGCGAATGCACCCGCGCCAATCTCAGGCGCGCTGGCGATAGCTCTGCACCGCATCGCTCACGGACTTTGCCCCGAACAGCACGAAGGTGAGCCCGACGAGGCGGGTCACCATGAGGCCGTGGGTGAGGAAGAACCGGCGCACCGCCGGGAGGCCGGCCACGCCGACGAGGATGACATCCGCGAGGATGAAGCCGAGAAAGGCGACGAGCATGACCAGGGGGGCAAGGTCCCATGTCAGCAGGCCGGAATAGTGGCCGACCAGCACCGTGAACATGGCGACAGAGACCGGATAGGCCTTCGGGTTGGTGACGCCGAAGATGAGACCGGCGACGAGGGGGTGCCGGCCGCCGATGACCGTCGTTCCCGAGGCCTCCTTCGCCATCAGGGCCTTGGCGCCGAGGTAGATCAGATAGGCGCCGCAGAGGAGACCGAGGATCTCGAACAACAGGGGCCCCAGCTGGTTGGACGCCGACGATGGCAGCCAGTGCGAGGGTTCCCCAGACCACGTCACCGACGAGATGTCCGGTGACGAACCAGGTTCCGGAGACGCGCCCATCCTTGGCGGCGAGCGCGAAGAGCGCCGGGAACGCCGGCCCGGGCGTGAGCACGTAGATCATCGCCGCAGCGAGGGTCGCGAAGAAGAGGCCGATGGTCATGGAGCGACTCGTGGATGCATCGCTCCACGGGAGCACGTGACGGGAGAGCCGTCAAAGAAACCCGCCGCCCTCCACGAAGGAGGGCGGCGGTGGTCCTGCACGGGAACGGGTCAGATGCCACGCATGCCTATGCGTTGGTGCCGCGGACAGAAACCGGCAAAATCATCCGCGTCCATCGATCCCCGTTGCGGCCGGTTGGCACCCGGCAGGCATTCCGGATCAGTAGCCCCAGCCATAGATGCCGGGCGTGCCGATGGTGACGCCCACCCCGCCGCCATAGACGGGCGCGTCTCCCCACACGGGGTCATAGGCCATCGGTCCGGCATAGGGAGCGTAGGCACCATCGCGCTCGATCCTCACCGTGCGCCGGCCGGTTGGCTGGAGATAGCTGGCGCTGGCATAGCCTCCGAGCTCAGGCACGAAGCACCAGCCATCGCCACACCCCCGCGCATCGACCACGCTGCCCTCCGGGAGCACGCCGACGACCGGGTAACTGGTGCCCTGCCCCGCCCTCACATTGAGGTCAGTGGTGGTGACAGCGGGTGCCGCCATCGCGGCCGAGGCGCCAAGCCCGGTTGCCACCAGGGCCGTCAGAAGGGTCTGTCTCATCGTGAAACTCCTTGTCCTTGCCCACCCAGCCTTTGGGAGAAGAACCCCGGGTGACCGGACAGGTTCCTGCGGCATCCCGCGCCACCGGATGACGTCGGCAGGGCAATGTTCTACCAATAATACAAAAATGGGAGACTGAATGTGATCGCGGTGATCTTCGAAGTCGTGCCGGCCGAAGGACAACTGCCGGGATATCTCGACCACGCAGCGCGCCTGAGGCCCGAACTCCAGGCCATCGACGGCTTCATCTCGGTCGAGCGCTTCCAGAGCCTCACGGACCCGTCGAAGCTGCTGTCGCTGTCCTTCTGGCGCGACGAGGCGGCCGTCAGGGCATGGCGCAACCAAGCCATGCACCGGGCGACGCAGGCAGCCGGTCGTGACGGAATGTTCGCGGGATACAGGCTGCGCGTGGCGAAGGTCCTGCGCGACTACGACATGGTCGAGAACCGGGCCGAGGCGCCCGACGACAGCCGCGAGCGCCACCGCGCCTGAGCGCGGCGGCGTCTGGCGAAGGCAGAATGGTCAGTTCTGCAGCTTGATGTTGCCCTTCTCGATGATCGTCTTGAACTTGGCGATCTCGGTCACGGCCTTCTGGCGCATCTCTGCGCCCGTCGAGGGAATGGAAGCAGCTCCCATTTCCTCGAAGCGCTTGATGACCGCCGGGTCCTTGAGCGCCTCCATCTGCGCCTTCTCCAGTGCCTCGACGATCTCCTTCGGCGTGCCCTTCGGCGCGACGAAGCCGTTCCACGACGTGATGTCGAAACCCGGCAGCGTGTCGTTCAGCGGCGGGATCTCGGGGGCGATGGCCGCCCGCGTGGCGGAGGTCACGGCGATGCCGCGGATCGTGCCGGCCTTGTAGTGCGGATAGGGCGAGGTGAAATTGTCGAAGGACAGCTTGACCTCGCCGGTGATCAGGCCCTGCACCAGCGCCGCGGATGAGCGGAAGGGCACATGGCCCATGCGCGTGCCCGTGAGCTGCATGAACAGCTCGGCCGACAGGTGGATCGACGTGCCAATTCCCGACGAACCGAAGTTCTCCTTGCCCGGATTGGCCTTCAGGTAGGCGATGAGCTCGGCGAGGTTGTTCGCCGGGATCGAGGGATGGATGCACAGGAAGTTCGGCTGGGACGAGGACAGGCCGATGAACTCGAAATCGTCCATCGGCTTGAACGGCAGGCGATCCCCATAGAGGTTCGGATTGACCCCGTGGGTGGAGATCGTCGTCATGCCGATCGTGTAGCCATCCGCCGGCGCGCGCGCGAGCGCCGCAACGCCGACGTTGCCACCCGCCCCGGCGCGATTTTCGATCACGAAGCTCTGGCCGAATTTCTGGGTGAACTTCTCGCAGACGATGCGGCCGATGACGTCCGTCGAACCGCCGGCACCGAAGGGAACGATGCAGGTGACAGGCCGCGCGGGATAGGCCTGTGCGAAGCCTTCGGAGCCGAGGAAGGGGGTTGCGAGCGCGCCTGCGGTGATTCCGAGCGCAGTTCGCCTGTTGATCGTCTTGGTCATGGATCCTCCTGGGAGATGTACGGGGTGCGGCTTCCGCGCCGTCTTGGCCGGGAACCTAGCACGACCCGCCCATCACGCAACGGTGAACGCGCGTGCAGGACCACATCAGGAGGTTGGACGGCCCCTGTCGCAAGGAGCCGGGGACTTGCTCAGGGCATCGCCCTGAGCTGGCGCGGCAGCGCCGCGAGATCGGCCTCGAGCTCGCCGATCCGGGCCCGCAGCGCCGATTCCGCTTCCGTTCGATTGGTGAACTCAGCCGTGTCCACGACGAATTTCTCGCCGCGGAAGAGGCCGGACTTCTTCGTCTTGACGCCATTGGTCCTGAGATCGTCGAGCAGCTTCTGGGCAGCGGTGATCTTGGCATTGATGACGTTGTTGTGCTCGAGCGCCGTGGCCCGGTCGCGCTCGCGCTGCGAATCGGCGAGGCGCGCATTGCGCGCATCGATCCGCGCCCGGTACTCGGAGGCCTCCAGATACTCGGTGCGCTGGCAGACGACGAGCAGCGAGGCCGTCGTACCCGCCGCCCAGCCGAGGCCGAAGGCGCCGAGCACCGCCTCGGCCTCACGCCGGTTGCCCTGGCGCACGACCTTCTGGTGCTCGTGATAGGTCAGGCTCTTGTCGAGCGGCACGACCATCTTGATCTCCCACTGATCCTCGTTGAGCGAGGCGATCAGCTGGTCGAGACGGGAACTGATCTCCGGGACGTCGACCGTCACGGCACCGAGGCTCCACTCCTTGTCGCCCTCCGTCTTGGTCCAGTTGGGGAACAGGTCGACGGTGAACTGCTTGGTCTCGATCCAGGGGATCATGGCTGATGAACTCGTCGGCAGGGAGGTCGCGGAGGCAGGCGGCGGAGCGGGGGAACGCCGGGGTTCGGCGACGGGCGGCAGTTCTGCCGCCGTCTCCGGCCCGGGAGAGGATACCGTGGCGAGGGGGGCGTCCACGGGAGCGGTCACCACCAGCGGGTCGAGGACGACAGGCGGCGGCGCGGCGGGAACATCGGGCGTTCCCATGGGCGGGTCGGGCCGGTCGAGGCTGAAGCCGTCGAGGGCCGCTGCCAGTTCGTCGAGCTTGGCCCGGTCGGCGGGCGCCAGCTCAACGGACGGGACGTTCGCGGGTGCCTCCGCCGGCTGCGAGGCCGTCGAGGTAGCGGGTCCAGATCGCGTCGTGGTCTCGTCCGAGCTCATACAGGTAGTCCCATGAGTAGATGCCGGAGGAATGCATGTCGTCGAAGGTGAGGCGGACCGCATAGTGTCCGACCCGGTCGACCCCGATCAGCTGCACGTCCTTCTTGCCCCCGACGAACTTGCGTTCCGATGGTGAATGCCCCTGCACTTCGGCGGAAGGGCTCTCGACCCGCAGATATTCGGCGTCGAGGGCGAAAATGTGCCCGTCGTCGAAAGTGACGGTCAGACGGCGCCGATCGGACGACAATCTCAACTCGGTCGGCCAGGCATGCTGCCGGCCGGTGGCGCTCTCGACAGCGCTGATCTCCCGCATCGCCGGATCCCCCCTGTGTGCGAACGTGTCGCACAACGGTCCGGAGAGGTAGACCGTTCCGCCGCGTACTTCAATGTCGCAGGACGTGACGAATGGCTCGCCCTTGCCTAAATAGAGGTCATGGTCGCCGGTTCCGGACTGGCGGCGGGAGGACTTGATGTTCGACGGAGCCGCCTCGGTGAAGCCCGTGCCGATGATTGACCCCTTTGGGCGGTCCATCGACTATCTGCGCGTCTCGGTGACGGACAGGTGCGATTTTCGCTGCGTCTACTGCATGTCCGAGAACATGGCCTTCCTGCCGAAGAAGGACCTGCTGTCGCTCGAGGAGCTCGACCGGCTCTGCTCGGCCTTTGTCGCGAAAGGTGTTCGCCGCCTGCGCCTGACAGGTGGCGAGCCGCTCGTCCGCAAGGACGTGATGACCCTGTTCAGGTCGCTGTCGCGTCATCTCGATCAGGGAACCCTCGACGAACTGACGGTCACAACCAACGGTTCGCAGCTGGCGCGGCACGCCGCCGACCTCGCGGCCTGCGGCGTCAGGCGGATCAACGTCTCGCTCGACACCCTCGACCCCACCCTCTTTCGCACCATCACCCGCTGGGGCGATCTCGATGCCGTCCTGAAGGGCATCGACGCGGCCCTGGCCGCCGGGATCCACGTCAAGATCAATGCGGTTGCGCTGAAGGGCGTGAACGAGGCCGAGATCCCCGGCCTCGTCGCCTGGGCCCACGGCAAGGGCATGGATATCTCCTTCATCGAGGTCATGCCGCTCGGCGACATCGAGCCGTCGCGCCTCGACCAGTACCTGCCGCTGTCGCTGGTGCGCGCGCGCCTCGCCGAACGCTGGACCCTTGCCGAGAGCCAGCACCGGACCGGTGGACCGGCGCGCTATGTGGAAGTCGAGGAAACCGGTGGCCGTATCGGGTTCATCACGCCGATGACCCATAATTTCTGCGAAAGCTGCAACCGGGTCCGCGTCACCTGCACCGGGACGCTCTACATGTGCCTCGGCCAGGAGGACGCCGCCGACCTTCGGGCGCCGCTGCGCGCCTCGGAGGCGGATGACCAGCTCTTCGCGGCGATCGATCGCGCCATCGCGCGCAAACCGAAAGGTCACGACTTCGTGATCGACAGGCGCTCGTCGCGGCCTTCGGTATCAAGACACATGAGCATGACCGGCGGCTGAAAGATTATGTCGCTCGCGGACAGGCAGGCGAAATAATTGCGCGATACAATCCGAGGACGCCTTTGAGCTGGCGCAACTGCGTATTCCCTTAGGGAAAACGCCCCTTTCGCGCCACATTCGGAAGGCTTATCTCCGTCCTATCCAGGAGCCTTCAAACCTGCGGATTCGCTCCGCAGCAGGGCTCGTTTTGCATTCAAGCCCAGCTGCCGTCCTGCGCAACGACGCGCATGACGGCCCGTCCTATCGAGGCGACCGCGATGAGCCCTTCATCTCCGGCGGCGCAGGCTGATCCCGTTCTCGTCCGGGAAGCCCTGCAGCAGCTCCTGCAATCATCCTTCGTCCCGGCGGGCTCCGTGCTCGCCCGCATGCTTTCGCATGTGGTGGAGCGCACGCTCGCCGGCGATGCCCGATCCATCAAGGCCTATACGATCGCGGTGGAAGCCTTCGGGCGGTCTCCCGACTTCGACCCGGACCGCGATTCGACGGTGCGGGTGACGGCGATGCGCCTGCGCTCCGCCCTCGATCTCTATTATGCCGGCCCCGGCGCCGGCGATCCGCTCCGCATCCGCATGGTGCCCGGATCCTACCGGCCGATCTTCGAAAGCGTGGAGGCGCCGTCCGGACCGCCGGTGCCGGCGCGCGCTGCACTGGCCGACACCCTCCCCGCCCGCAGCGCGGAGACGCCCGCGCCGCGTGTCCGGGTCCCGGCTCTCGCCGGATGGCTTGCCGCAGTGACCATCATCCTGCTTCTCGATGTCGCCATGACGGTGTCGCTGATGGCGAACCAGATGCGGGGCGAGGAGGCGAGCGAGACGGAGATCGTCAAGCCAGCGTCGAAGGGCGTTCGCGCCGCCGAGAAGCCCGCAACCCACAGCCTCGTCTACGACCTGATCCGCCATAACGTGCAACGAAGCTACCAGCAGACGGTCGAATGATCGCCTGATGCGGGGCAGCTGCGACGATGCCGATCTCGACGCCGCGGCGAACTGGCGCTAGCTGAATCGCAGGGACGAAGCGACCGGAGCGCCGAAGCGTGGCCAAATATGACGTGATCGTTGCCGGCGTCGGCGCGATGGGATCGGCTGCTGCCTACCACCTTGCGAAGCGCGGCCAGCGCGTACTCGGACTCGAGCGCTTCGACATCCCGCACGCCATGGGCTCGTCCCACGGGACGAATCGCATCATCCGCCTCGCCTATTTCGAGCATCCGCTCTACGTGCCGCTGCTGCGGCGGGCCTACGAGCTCTGGCGCTCCACCGAGACGGCCTTCGGCGAGCAGCTTCTCTACATCACCGGCGGCATCGACGCGGGTCCCCCTGGCGGGCGCGTCGTCGGTGGATCGCTCGCCGCCTGCCGCGAACACGATCTTCCCCACGAACTTCTCGATGCGCGCGAGGCGATGCGACGCTTTCCGGGCTTCCGGCTGACGGCGGACCAGGTCGCCAACTTCCAGGCCGATGCCGGCTTCGTCATGAGCGAGCGCGCCATCGTCGCCCACGTGACCATGGCGATGGCGGAGGGCGCCGAGATCCGGGCGCGCGAAGCGATCCTCGGGTGGGAACCGACGCCGGGAGGAGGTGTGCGCGTTACCACGTCCCGCGGCACCTACGAGGCCGGCCGGCTGATCCTGTCGACCGGCGCGTGGATCGCCGACCATGCCCCGACCCTTGCCGGCCTCGCCGTGCCGGAGCGCCAGGTGCTCGGGTGGTTCCAGCCGAAGGTGCCGGCCCATTTCGCCCTCGGCGCCTTTCCCGTCTCCATCGTCGAGACGGCGGAAGCGTCCTGCTACCAGTTTCCGATCTTTGGTGTCCCAGGGTTCAAGATCGGCCTCTATCATCACCTGAAGGAAACCGGGCACGCCGACAGCCTGTCGCGCGAGCCGACGGAGCGCGACGAGGCGGCGCTGCGCGAGGTGCTGCGGGAGACGTTCCCGGAGGCCGACGGCCCCTTGCTGGGCCTGCGCAGCTGCATGTTCACCAATACTCCCGACGAGCATTTCGTCGTCGATACGCTGCCCGACCTGCCGCAGGTGGTGGTCGCCTCGCCCTGTTCGGGCCACGGCTTCAAGTTCTCCAGCGTGATGGGAGAGGTGCTGGCCGACCTCGCGACGTCCGGCTCCACACGTCACGACATCTCGCTGTTCCGCCTCGACCGGTTCGCCGCCGGAGCCGGCGCGTGACCCCCCTCACCGCTCCCGCGGTGGATGACGGTGCCAACCGCCGGGGCATCATCGCCATGTGCACGGCGATGGCCTGCTTCATGACCAACGACACGCTGGTCAAGCTGGTGGCGCGCGACCTGCCGTCCGGCGAGATCATCGCCATCCGCGGCGGCTTTGCGACGTTGATGGTCTTCGCCTGGCTGGTGGTGGCGGGCCATGTCCGGCAGATCGGCATGGTGGCGTCCCCGCTCGTCGCCAGCCGCGCCGGGCTCGAGGCCATCGTCGCCTTTCTCTTCATCACGGCGATCGCCGACATGCCGATCGCCGACATCACGGCGATCTTCCTCATCACACCGCTTCTCATCACGGCCCTTTCGGGACCGCTACTGAAGGAGCAGGTGGGCTGGCGCCGCTGGTCGGCGGTGACGGCAGGCTTCATCGGCATGCTGCTGGTGGTGAAGCCGGGCGGCGCGGGTTTCGTCGCCGGCTCAGCCACCGCCATGGCAATGGCCAGCGTGGTGTTCTGCGCCGTCCGCGACATGGTTACGCGCTTCATCGACCCGCGCATTCCGACCATCGTCATCACGCTGACCACCTGCGTGGCCGTGGGCGGGTTCGGCGCCGCCATGATTCCCTTCCAGGGGTGGGTGGCGCCAACCACCACCCACATCCTCATCCTGCTCGCCGCCGCCACGGTGGTGGTGGTCGGCAACCACGCGATGATCCTCGCCTTCCGCGGGGTCGAGGTCTCGCTGGTCTCGCCATTCCGCTACTCGGTGATGGTCTGGGCCATCGTCTCGGGGATCACGGTGTTCGGGGAGTGGCCGGACGCGGCGAGCTGGGCAGGGATCGCGCTGATCGTCGGGGCCGGGCTCTACACGCTCCATCGGGAGCGCGTGCGCCTGCGCATCCGCGACGCCAAGGTCGAGGCAGAGACGACACTTCCCTGACGCGCCCGTGGAGATTGTGTCGCCGTCCGCGACTGCCGCGCAATTTTCCGTGCCAAACATCGCTCTTTCGGACGCAATCGATGCCAAACCCCTATTGTCCGCGCTGAAGCCGTGGCATAGAGAGGCGGCGGCGCTCAGGCGCCGAGCCGGTCACCGCACAAAAAATCGCGGGACTGGTCAGCGGGACAGGCATGACGGGCGATCACGGCGGGCCGGGACTCGTGCTTCTCAAGGGGAGCCGGGCGGCCACCACGGGGCTCTTCTGACGGCGCGGTGGACCGGTGTTCCGGACCTGCAGCCGCAAGGGCAACGGCGATCATCCCGGAGGGCTTTGCCCCGCGAGGTCATGACCTTCCAGGGAGTGTGCCCGGCATGCAGGGATTGCTTTCCATCAGCCGCGTCATCGACGCGGTGAACACCGCCATCGGCAAGACGATCAGCTGGCTGATCCTCGTCGCGGTCATCATCTCGGCGGGCAATGCCATCATCCGCAAGGTGTTCTCGAGTTCTTCGAACGCCTGGCTTGAGATGCAGTGGTACCTGTTCGGCGCCGTGTTCATGCTCTGCGCGGCCTGGACGCTGCTCTCCAACGAGCACATCCGCATCGACGTCGTGAACAGCCTGCTGCCGAAGCGGGTGCGCAACTGGATCGACGTCGTCGGTCACACCCTGTTCCTCATGCCCTTCTGCATCCTGCTGCTCTATGACAGCTGGCCCTTCTTCCTGAAGTCCTACATGCAGAACGAGCAGTCGATGAACGCGGGCGGCCTCGTCGTCTGGCCGGCCAAGTTCCTCGTCGTCGCAGGCTTCGTGCTCCTGCTGTTCCAGGGTGTCAGCGAACTTATCAAGCGCATCGCCATCATGCGCGGTGAGCTGGAGGACGTCCACGGCGGCGGCCACCACGAGATGGCGGAGGCGGAAGCCCAGCGCCTGCTCGAGGTCGCCAAGGCCCAGGGCCTGCTCGACGCGGCCAAGAAGTAAAAGCGTTCCGGGAGAAAACACGTGTCCCTTCGCCTTCCCCTCTCGGGCGCCCTCGCTGCTGCCGCCCTCACCCTTGTCGCGCTGTTCCTGTTCTCCGAACCGGCGCTCGCCGCGGACGGGGCCGGTTTCGGCGGCTTCCTGCGCGCCAACATGGCGCCGGTCATGTTCGCCGCCCTGGTCGTCTTCCTGCTCCTCGGCTATCCGGTCGCCTTCGCGCTGGCGGCCAACGGCCTGTTCTTCGCGATCATCGGCATCGAACTCGGCCTGTTCCAGCCGAACTTCCTGCAGGCGCTTCCCGAGCGCATCTACGGGACGATGAACAACGATACGCTGCTGGCGATCCCGTTCTTCACCTTCATGGGCCTCATCCTCGAGCGCTCAGGCATGGCCGAGGACCTGCTCGACACCATCGGCCAGCTCTTCGGCTCGATCCGCGGCGGCCTTGCCTATGCCGTCATCTTCGTCGGCGCGCTGCTCGCTGCGACCACCGGCGTCGTCGCCGCCTCGGTCATCTCCATGGGCCTCATCTCGCTGCCGATCATGCTGCGCTACGGCTATGACCGACGGCTCGCCACCGGCGTCATCGCCGCGTCCGGCACGCTCGCGCAGATCATCCCGCCGTCGCTGGTCCTCATCGTCATGGCCGACCAGCTCGGACGCTCGGTGGGCGACATGTACGAGGGCGCCTTCGTTCCCGGCCTTGTGCTGTCCTGCCTCTATGCCGGCTACGTCTTCCTGGTGTCGATGATGACGCCGAAGAACGCGCCCGGCCTGCCGAAGGAGGCGCTTCTCTACCTGCAGGACGACGGCAAGCGCGGCACCTGGAAGCTCGGCGTACTGGTACTTTTCTCGGCCCTTGTCGCCGTGTTCATCATGAACCAGACGAGCGTGAAGGGCGGCGCCGACTTCGTCATCCTGTCCATGTCGGTGGCCGTTCTGGTCGCCTTCATCGCCGCCGTCTGCAACTACTATTTCGGGGCACAGCGGCTGATCCTCACGGTCGCCGCCACTGTGGCGCTCCTGGTCGCCTATGTCTTCCTCAAGCAGGGCGGCCATACCACCTGGGCGCTCATCGCCGAGGCCGCCGCCTTCGGTTTCGCCTATGCGATCTTCGTCGGCCTTGCCGAGCGTTTCGGCGGCGTGAAGCTCATCTCGCCGATCGCCGAACAGGTCACCTTCGTCATGGTGCCGCCGCTCGGGCTGATCTTCCTCGTCCTCGGCACCATCTTCATCGGCCTCGCCACGCCGACCGAGGGTGGCGCCATGGGCGCGGCCGGCGCCATGATCCTCGCCATCATGAAGAAGCGCCTGTCCTGGGACCTCGTGCGTCAGGCCAGCGAATCCACCGCCAAGCTGTCAGCCTTCGTGCTGTTCATCCTGGTCGGTGCCCGCGTCTTCTCGCTGACCTTCTACGGCGTCAACGGCCACGTCTGGGTGGAGCACCTGCTGGTGTCGCTGCCGGGCGGCCAGGCCGGCTTCCTGATCGTCGTCAACATCATGGTCTTCCTGCTGGCCTTCTTCCTCGACTTCTTCGAGCTGGCCTTCATCGTGGTGCCGCTGCTCGGCCCCGCTGCGGAGAAGCTTGGCATCGACCTGATCTGGTTCGGCGTCATCCTCGGCGTGAACATGCAGACGAGCTTCATGCATCCGCCCTTCGGCTTCGCGCTGTTCTATCTGCGATCCGTGGCGCCGAAGGATCCCTATACCGACAAGGTGACGGGCAACCGCATGGAGCCGGTGACGACGATGCAGATCTACTGGGGCGCGGTGCCCTTCGTGGTGATCCAGTGCATCATGGTCGCCCTCGTGATCACGTTCCCGCAGATGGTCATGCACTACAAGGCGACGGGTCCGCAGGTGGACCCCTCCAAGGTCGAGATCCGCATCGACCTGCCGGGCCTCGGCGGAGGCGGTGGCCTCCCCGGCCTCGACAGCCCCGGCAGCCTGCCCGGCCTCGGCGGACCGCCTCCGGGCCTGGGTGGACCGCCGCCCGGTCTCGGTGGACCGCCGCCCGGCCTTGCGCCGCCGCCGGCGGCACCCCGCAACTGATCTGGTCGTTAACCGGGCCGCGACACTCGTCGCGGCCCGTGTCTTTTCGGTGCTAGACGGGACAGGGGCACACGGATATCGAAGAGCCACGGAGTGGTTCATGCGACTGACGGTCCCCCGCCTGTTTCAACTGGTCGCGATGGCGACGGCGCTTGCGCTCGCCGGGTGTTCGACGCAGCCGCGCCTGCCGGCGGTGCCGCGCCACGAGACGGCGGAGGCCTCCTTCCTCGGCATTCCCGATGCCCGCTTTTCCCTGACGGGCGATCCGACGCCTCTCGCCGCCATGTATGCGGCCGCCGAACGCCGGCGTCAGATGGCCGGCGCAACGGGCACCGAGCACCTGCTCGCCATCTCCGGTGGCGGCGAGGACGGCGCCTTCGGGGCCGGTCTTCTCTACGGATGGACGGAACGGGGCGACCGGCCGCAGTTCCGCCTCGTCACCGGCGTCTCGACGGGCGCGCTGACGGCGCCCTTCGCGTTCCTCGGCAGCCGCTACGATCCGCAGCTCAAGACCGTCTACACGACCGTCCAGCGCGACAATATCGCCCAGCTTCTGCCGATCCTCACCATCCTCAACGGCGACTCCGTCGCCGACGCGCCCGCTCGCCGGCCTCATCGCCACTCACATCACCCCGGAGGTGGTCGAGGAGATCGGCCGCGAGTACCAGAAGGGGCGCGTCCTGCTGATCGGCACGACCAACCTCGACCTCGGCCAGCCGATCGCCTGGAACATCGGCGCCATCGCCGCCAGCAACCACCCTGCCAGGGTTCAGGCGATCCGCGACATCCTGCTGGCGTCGGCGTCCATTCCCGGCGCCTTCCCGCCCGTCATGATGGACGTGATGGTCGGCGGCACGCGACGCCAGGAAATGCATGTCGATGGTGGCGCCACGACCCAGGTCTTTCTGTATCCGAGCAATGCCCCGATCCGCGATGCGCCGGCGGCGATGCGACGGGTGCCGCGCGTCGCCTGGATCATCCGC
This sequence comes from Phreatobacter sp., assembly GCA_965284145.1. Lineage (GTDB taxonomy): Bacteria > Pseudomonadota > Alphaproteobacteria > Rhizobiales > Phreatobacteraceae > Phreatobacter. Next base: position 164,125 of record CBDIRH010000002.1, on the reverse strand, counting down.
AACGGCCGCACGCAGGTGCTGAGCGAGGAGGTCAAGCGCGGCCTCATTCAGGTGGCCTCGCGATCGATCTCGACGATGATCACGTCGAATGCCATCGGCGACATCTACCGGATGTATCTCGTCACCCAGCGCGACCGCGTCGACTTCAACCTGGCCTATATCTCCAGCCGCTTCACGGTGCCCTACGAGAAGCCGTTCGACCCGGCCTACATGAACGCCCTGTTCGAGTTCGGCCGCAGTGAAATCCGCTCGAATACGCCCTGGCTGAAGCGCCCGCCGGGCTACCGGCCCTGAGCGCGGCCGAGCAGCACGGCCTCACGGCTGGCTGAGCAAGGCGCTGACCCGGCCGATGGCGTCGGCGCGCGCGACCGGGTCCGTGCCGACCATCGCGCGTCCCGACCCATCGGCGGTATAGGCGAGGCCGCTGCGCTCGCGTGGACGGGAGGCGGGATCGTCGAAGCCGTGAAAGGCCCCCGGATAGGTCACGAGATCGACCCTGGCGCCGGCCGCGCGGGCCATGGCGGCGAAGTCCCGGCAGGGGCCGACCGGCGTCCAGTTGTCCGCCTCGCCGATCAGGATGGTGAGCGGTCGCCGGGGCGCGAGGCCGCGAGCGAGCGGCGTTCGGCAACCCGGATAGAAGGCGATCGCCTGGCGAAAATCGGGGCGGCCATCGCCGGGCCGGCGGCGAGAGGACAAGGCATAGAGGACCGTCGAGCCGCCGTTCGACCAGCCGACGAGGGATATGCGGTCGGGGCGGATGTCGGCCCTCCCCTGCAGGAAGGCGCGGGCGGCCTCGACGTCGCTGACCCGCTCTCGCCCGGGCCGGACCTGGCGATCGGCGACACCGCATTGCGATCCGAGGCCGCGGGATCCGAAGCTGTCCGGGAGCAGCACGGCCTGGCCCTGCCCGACCCATCTCGCCGCCCAGTCGCGGTCGCGCCGCATGAGCTCGCCGCGCGCATTGGAGCTGCCTCCGCAGCCGTGAAGGGCGACAACAGCGGGAAAGGGGCCTGCACCGTGCGGCAGCAGCAGGCGCGCCTGGATGGTGACGCCCTCGGCGTTGGTGAAGCGGACGGTGGTCTCGGCGGCAGCAGGGGTCACGGTCATCAGCATCACCGCCAGGATGCGCCGCCGCATCTTCCCCATCGACCGGTCTCCGGAAGGCGCCGGCCGGGCGAGGATATCGCCCGGCTGGCCGCACTCGTCAGTTCGATCGCGCGCGCATGCGGATCATGAAGGTGTCGAAGGTGTACTCGGCAACCTGGAACCAGAGGTATTCCTCGTTGCGGAAGGCGACCGTGTTCTCAAGCACCCGCTTGAACCAGGGGTTCTGGGCGGCCACCTCGGCGTAGAGCTCGTTCGCGGCCTTGTAGCAGGCCTCCATCACCTCCATGGAGAAGGGGCGCAACTGGGTGCCCTGCGCCACGAGGCGACGGAGCGCGGCGGGGTTCGCCGCGTCGTAGCGCGCCTGCATCCAGGTTCCGGCCTGATAGGCGGCGGCATCCCAGGCCGCCTTGTAGTGCTTGGGCAACTGGTCCCACTTGGCGATGTTGGTCATCGTCTGGAGCTGGGCACCGCCCTCCCACCAGCCGGGATAGTAGTAGTACGGCGCCACCTTGTTGAAGCCGAGCTTCTCGTCGTCGTACGGACCGACCCACTCGGCCGCGTCGATGGTGCCCTTCTCCAGCGCCGGATAGATGTCGCCGCCGGCGATCTGCTGCGGCACGACGCCGAGCTTGGTCAGGATGCGTGCCGGCGAAGCCGCCGACACGGAACTTCAGGCCATTGAGATCGGCAACCGACTTGATCTCCTTGCGGAACCAGCCGCCCATCTGGCGTGCCGGTGTTGCCGCAGGCGACGGCGCGGATGTTGTAGGACTTGTAGAATTCGTTGAGCAGGTCGGTGCCGCCGCCGCTCGATGAACCAGGCGTTCTGCTGGCGCGGGTTCATGCCGAAGGGCAGCGCGGTGCCGAAGGTGAAGGTCGGGTCCTTGCCGACGTAGTAGTAGGAGGCGGTGTGGCAGGCCTCGACCGTGCCGCTGGACACCGCGTCCATCGCCTGAAGGCCCGGAACGATTTCGCCCGCGGCGAAGGACTGGACCACGAAGCGGTTGTCGGTGATTTCCGCGAGGCGCTTGGCGAAAACCTCGGAGACGCCGTAGAGCGTGTCGAGCGACTTCGGGAAGCTCGATGTCAGGCGCCAGCGCACCTCGGGCATCGATTGGGCGACGGCGGGCGAAGCCACCGCCGCGGCGGCGAGGCCTGCGCCCGCTGCCTTGACGAAGTTACGGCGTTGCATGGGAGTTCCCTTCCTTCAGGTTTCCTCTGCCGGGATCGCGCAGGTCGTTCGCGCGCCTGCGATCTGATCGACGGTAAAGGGATCAGACAGCCCCGCCGTGGCGATCCGCATCGGGGAAAACACGCAGTCGGCGGCCAAAATTGCACATCGGCCGGCCGGACGGCTTCGCGATACGAAAAAGCCCCGGCGGATCGCTCCGCCGGGGCTGTCGCAGAGACGACAGGTTCGTGATCAGCCGCGAGCGCGGGCGCGGATCATGAAGGTGTCGAAGGTGTACTCGGCGACCTGCCACCACAGGTACTGCTCGCCGCGGAAGGCCATGGTCGAGTCGAGGATCTTCTTGAAGTCGGCGTTGGTGGCCGAGGTCTCTGCGTTGACCTCGTTGGCAGCCTTCAGGCAGGCCTCGAGCACCTCCAGCGAGAAGGGGCGGAGCTGCGTGCCGGCAGCCACGAGCTGGCGCAGGGCGGCCGGGTTCTGGGCGTCGTAGCGCGCCTGCATCCACGTGTTGGCATGGTGCGAGGCGTTGAGCAGGATCGCCTTGTAGCTGGCCGGCAGGGCGTTGTACTTCGTGACGTTGAAGAAGTTGTGGAGCATGGCCCCACCTTCCCACCAGCCGGGATAGTAGTAGAACGGCGCGACCTTGTTGAAGCCGAGCTTCTGATCGTCGTAGGGACCGACCCACTCGGCGGCATCGATCGTGCCCTTCTCGAGGGCCGGATAGATGTCGCCACCGGCAACCTGCTGAGGCACGACGCCGAGCTTCTGCATGGCGCGGCCGGCAAAGCCGCCGATACGCATCTTGAGGCCGTTGAGGTCAGCCGGCGTCTTGATCTCCTTGCGGAACCAGCCGCCCATCTGGCAGCCCGTGTTGCCGGCGGGGATCGCGTGGATGTTGTGCTTGGCATAGAACTGGTTCATCAGCTCCATGCCGCCGCCCTGGAACTGCCAGGCATCCTGCATGCGCGAGTTCAGGCCGAACGGGACCGCGGTGCCGAAGGCGAAGGTCGGATCCTTGCCGACATAGTAGTAGGAGGCGGTGTGGCCGGCCTCGACGGTGCCGTTACGCACAGCATCGCAGCGCCTGCAGGCCCGGGCACGATTTCGCCGGCGGCGAAGACCTGGATCTGGAACTTGTTGTCGGTCATCTCGGCGACGGCCTTCGAGAAGACCTCGGCGGCGCCGTAGATGGTGTCGAGCGACTTCGGGAAGGACGACGTCAGACGCCACTTCACTTCCGGCGCGGTCTGGGCGATCGCCGGGGCGGCGACTGCAGAGGCGGCGGCGGCAACCGACGCGGTCTTGATGAAAGTGCGGCGCTCCATGAGCTTCATTCTCCCTTTAGGTCCCGCAATAAAAAAAATCGGTCCGTTCTTGGACTCGTTGCGGCGGACCAAACCACAAATCACAGCCGCATGCCAGCATTGACGCGTGGCTGATTTCAGCTTTTTGCATGGCTACGTAATTATCCTTAATTCGCCGCCGGCCCGAGGTATCACAGGGCTGCGGCCCCTTGACCTCGTGCCGTTCAAAGGGATGGTAGGCGTCCCTCGCATCCCCTCTTCCGCAGCGGAGTCCACCTCATGGCGAAAGTCGCTTTTCTCGGTCTCGGCGTCATGGGCTACCCCATGGCCGGACACCTCAAGGCCAAGGGCGGCCACGACGTCACGGTCTACAACCGCACCTTCGCCAAGGCCGAGGCCTGGGTGAAGCAGCATGGCGGCACGGCGGCGCGCACCCCGAACGAAGCCGCCGCAGGCCAGGATTTCGTCTTCTCCTGCGTCGGCAATGACGACGACCTCAGGGCCGTGACCATCGGGCCGGACGGTGCTTTCCAGGCCATGGCGAAGGGGTCGATCTTCGTCGACAACACCACCGCCTCCGCCGACGTCGCCCGTGAACTGCAGGCGGCGGCAAAGGCCCTCGGCGTCGGTTTCGTCGATGCACCCGTCTCAGGTGGCCAGGCCGGCGCGGAGAACGGTGTTCTCACCGTCATGTGCGGCGGCGAGGAAGCCGACTACGCGCGGGCCGAGCCCGTGATCATGGCCTTCGCGCGCGCCTGCCGCCGTCTCGGCGGCCCCGGCGCCGGCCAGCTCGCCAAGATGGTCAACCAGATCTGCATCGCCGGCCTCGTCCAGGGGCTGTCGGAAGCGTCTTCACTTCGGCAGCAAGTCCGGCCTCGACATCGAGAAGGTCGATCGACGTCATCTCGAAGGGCGCCGCGCGGCTCCTGGCAGATGGAGAATCGCTGGCAAGACGATGAACCACGGACAAGTTCGATTTCGGCTTCGCGGTGGACTGGATGCGCAAGGACCTCGCCATCTGCCTCGCCGAGGCCCGCCGCAACGGCGCCAAGCTGCCGCGTGACCGCGCTGGTCGACCAGTTCTATGCCGAGGTGCAGCACCATGGGCGGCGGCCGCTGGGATACGTCCAGCCTGTTCGCACGGCTCGAGCGGAAGTGACGTCAGGGCCCGACGTGACGACCTCGCGGGCCGGTCTTCCGACAGCATGATGACCTGAATGACAAGGGCCGCGGAGATGAACTCCGCGGCCCTGGTTTTCTCTGCAGGCTTCAGAAGCGCCGGCGCGGATCAGGCCGCTGCGGCTGAGGCCTTGGCGGCGCGGCGCGCTGGATCTGCGGCATGGGCCGCTGAACCTGAGGCATCGGGCGCGGCTGGAACTGCCGCTGCGGCGGGGCCATCCGCTGGGGCGGCGGCTGGAACTGGCGCTGCGGAGGCGCCATCCGCTGCGGCGGCGGCTGGAACTGCGGACGCGACTGGAACTGCGGACGCGACTGGAATTGCGGGCGTGACTGGAATTGCGGGCGATCGAAGCGGCCAGGACGACCACCCGGTCCGGCTCCCATGCCGGGACGACCGCCAGGGCCGGCACCCATGCCAGGGCCGGGACGACCACCAGGGCCGACACCCATGCCGGGGCCGGGACGACCGCCAGGGCCGACACCCATGCCGGGGCCGGGACGACCGCCAGGGCCGACACCCATGCCGGGGCCGGGACGACCGCCAGGGCCGACGCCCATGCCGGGGCCGGGACGACCGCCAGGGCCGACACCCATGCCAGGGCCGGGACGACCGCCAGGGCCGACACCCATGCCGGGGCCGGGACGACCGCCAGGGCCGACACCCATGCCAGGGCCGGGATGGCCACCCGGGCCGACCCCCATGCCGGGGCCGGGACGGCCGCCGGGACCGACACCCATGCCGGGGCCGGGACGGCCGCCGGGACCGACACCCATGCCGGGCGCCGGGCGGCCGCCGGAAGACGGCCGACATGCCCAGTCCTCCGGGCATGCCCGGACCACCCGGACGTCCGATGCCGGGACCGCCAGGGAAACCGGGACCGCGAGGACCGGAGAAGCCCGGCCCGCCGGGACGCATGCCGCCGCCGGGACGGATGAAGTTGCCGCCGGGGCCGACAGGCGGGCGGATGACGACGGGGTCACGCCGCGGCCGCACGAAGCGATGGACGACGATGGGAGCAGCGATCAGCGCCGCGGCGCCGACCATCGGCAACACGCCCCAGGTCGGGGGAGGCGGAGGAGGCAGGACATAGACCGGCGCGACCGGCGGTCCCAGATAGGGCGGCGGAACCACAACGACGTCGTCGTAGAACGAGGGCGGCGGCGCCTCCCAGTAGTCGGGCGCGTAGACGACCTCGACCTCGGGAAGCGGCGGCGGGATATCGTCGTAGATGACCTCGTCAAAGGTTGGCGGCGGCGCCACAGGTGCGGAGAGCCGGCCGAGGCGAAGGCGCGCCTCCTCTGCATGAGGTCCGCGCGGATAGGTGCGCAGATAGGTCCAGTAGGCCTGCGGAGAGTTCATCCGCACCGTGCGGCGCCACACATGGGCCTCGCGCTTGGCGGCGAGGAGGCGCTTGACGCGCTGAGCCAGCGGATCGCCCGGATAGACGCGCAGGAAGGCCTGATAGCCCTCGATGGTGTCGCGCTCGATGGCGAGGGCGTAGGCCTCCTGGGCCGACAGACCCTCCATGGGCCGTTCGGCCGCAGGCGGCAGCGGTTGGGACGGGGGCGTCGCGCCCGTCGGCTGTCTCCTCACCGGCATTGAGCACCGGGATCGGCGCGGTCAGGCGGGCGGTTTCCCAAGGCGTGTCGCGGCCGTTGGTCAGCTGGTGGACGCGCAGGCGCGCCCGCGCGATAGCTCGGTCGACCGGCAGGCCGGGGGTGCTGAGCTGTTCGGCAAGAGCCGTGGCGAAGTGGCCGTAGGAGGCGTCGTTGGGCACGGACACCGCACCCGGTGCGGCGGCCGAGGCGATCAGAAGGCCAGGGGCGCCGTCGAGGAGCCCGATTCCGGGGCGCACCGGCGCGCCGACGTCGGCGAAGGGATGCTGGCGCGAGACATCGAGCAGCACGATCTTGGCGCGCGAGGGGATGGCGGCCAGCGCGCGCACCACGTCGTTGAGACGGATGCCACCGATGGGCACGTCGCTCTCGCCCTGGATCACGGCATCGGACGGCAGCAGATAGCTGTCGCTCTCATGCTGGACACCGAGGCCGGAGAGATAGACCACGGCGACAGCCTCCGGCCCCGCCTCGCGCAACTGCGCGAGGAAGTTGGCAATGGCCTGACGAAGCTCCGCCTGCGGGAGATCGGCACCCTCGACGGTGGAGAAGCCGAGATCGCGGAGCGTGCGCGCGACGAGCCCGGCGTCGTTCAGGGCGCCGGCCATCGGATTGGTCTGGTAGGCGCCTGTACCGAGCACCAGGGCGAGCCGTGTCTCAGACTGGGCATAGGCGGACCCCAGCATGAGGATCGAGGCGGCGAGGACGCCGAGAAGACGGCGGATCATGCAGTACCTCCTGACCGGGCGTTGCCCGGCGAACCAAGGACGCAAACCTGTCCATCCACACGGGACCGGACGACATACATTTACGCCTCGGTAATGGTTCACAGATTGCGCCGGATCAAAGGCGCGCGGCGACAGCCTGCCTCAACGCCGGCAGAAGCTCCAGAGCGAACCAGGCATGGCGCTTCAGCCAGCCGGAGTTGCGCCAGGAGGGATGGGGCAGCACGAAGACGCGCGGCGCGTCGCTGGCATCGACGATCGCCCGCCAGCCGACCACCGTCTCGGTCAAGGATCGCCTGTGGAGGGCGCCGAGCCCCAGCCTCTCGAGGTGGTATGCCTGCGCCGTGGCGCCGATGGCGAGAACGAGGTCGACCTGCGGCATGGCCGCCATGAGCCGGTCGTGCCAGGCGAGCCGGCACTCCCGCCGCGGCGGCAGGTCGCCGCCCTTGGCATCGTGGCCAGGAAAGCAGAAGCCCATCGGCACGATGGCGATACGGCCGCGATCATAGAAGGTCGCCTCGTCGACGCCCATCCAGTCGCGAAGCCGGTCGCCGGACGGATCGGTAAAGGGGCGGCCCGAAGCGTGGACCCGCGTGCCCGGTGCCTGTCCCGCCACCAGGATGCGCGCCGTCGCCGAGGGCCAGGCGACGGGGCGCGGCTCATGCGGCAGAGGCGCGCCGCGCGGTGCCTCGACGCAGATGCGGCAGGCAGAGATGGCGCGTGTCAGGTCGTCGAGGCTCTCCACGCGCTCATTCTATCACGCGGCGGCGCTGGGCCGTGCCGACATCGCCGCATGCCAGCGCTTCAGATCGACGAACTCGTCGGGTACCGTGACCCGGGTCGGCCTGAGGAAATCGATGCCGATCAGGCCGGTGATGTCGGCATTGGTGAAGCGGTCGCAGCACAGAAAGTCACGGCCAGCTTCAGATGCCGGTCGAGGAAGGCCAGTTCGTCGACGATGCGGGACTTGTTCACCTCGCCCCACTCCTTCACCTGCGGCACCTCCATCGCCGCCATGGCCGGATGCAGGTGGCGGAAGGCAGAGGCGATGGTCGACAGCAGGTTGAGCTCCATGCGCCGCGACCACATCTCGATCTCGCCGATCTCCTTCGCCGTGCGGCCAAAGAGGTTCGGCTCGGGATGGAGAGCCTCGATGTAGCGGCAGATGGCGACGGATTCGCAGAGCACGGACCCGTCGTCCAGTTCCAGCGCGGGGGTCCTCTGGCGCGGGTTGATCGCCGCGTAGCTCTCCGACTTCTGCTCCATCTTGCCGAGGTCGATGGTGACCTTCGGGATATCGATCCCCTTCTCGGCAAGGAAGACGCGCACCCGGCGCGGATTGGGGGCCAGCGGGGTGTCGTAGAGCTTCATGGCGCGTCCTCGGGTCTCGGCAGGCTTGTTATCGTGTAAGTGCACCATGGCATAAGGCGCGGGGTCAAGGCGGGCGATCACCCCCCGAAGGACCGGTCGGCAGGAACGAGGGTCAGCGGCGAGGGCCGAAGAGGGCGCGGCGCAGGGCGCTGACGTTCTGGGCCTCCGGAACCGCCGGCGCCTGCTCGGCGAGGGGAACCTGCGGCTGGGCGGCGAGTGAAGGGCTCGCTATGGCAGGCAAGGCTTCCATGACGCGCTCCGACGGGAACGTCACGGTCACCTCGGTGCCGACACGCACCGTGGACTTCAGGGTGAAGGTCCCGCCGTGCATCGTCACGAGGCCCTGGACGATGGGGAGGCCGAGGCCCGTCCCCTGCTCCGCATTCTTGATGGCGTTCGAACCTTGCCCGAAGTTCGACAGGACGATGGGGATCTCGTCTTCGGGAATGCCGGCACCGGTGTCCTTCACCGACACGTACTGGCCGCCGGAACTCGTCCAGCCGACCTTCAGCGTGATCTCGCCGCCGGCCGGCGTGAACTTGATGGCGTTCGACATCAGGTTGAGCACGATCTGGCGGATGGCGCGCTCGTCGGCCCAGAGCTTCGGCATGTCCGGCTCGAAGCGCTCGACGATGGTGACGCCCTTGTTCTTGGCGCGCACCTTCAGAAGGTGATGGCAGTCCTCCACGACGTAGGACAGCGTGATCGCCTCCTCGTTGAGGTCATAGCGGCCAGCCTCGATGCGCGAGAGATCGAGAATTTCGTTGATGAGCGAGAGGAGGTGCTGCCCCGAGGAATGGATGTCGCCGGCATATTCCGCATATTGCGGCGAGGAATGCGGTCCGAACATCTCGCCCTTCATCACCTCGGAGAAGCCGAGGATCGCGTTGAGCGGCGTGCGCAGTTCGTGGCTCATCTGGGCGAGGAACTGCGACTTCGCGACATTGGCCATTTCGGCATTGCGCCGCGCCTCGTCGGAATTGGTCTTGGCCGTCTCCAGTTCGCCGATCAGCGCATCCTTCTCGGCACGCGCCTCGATGGTGGCGAGGTTGGTCTGGTAGAGGCGCGCCGAAATGATGCCGAAGAAAACCAGCGTGCCGACCGCCATCGCCGCGAGAACCGCACCCTGCATGCCGTGCAGGAGGAGGAAGTAGGCAATGACCACCACGGCAACGGGCAGCGAGGATGCGAAGACCGCGACGGGTACGGTGGAGCCGATCATCGCGGACACGGCGACGACGATGAGCATGCCGACCAGCAGGAAGGTGCTGGCCTCGGCCGCCGACGAGCGCGTGACGATGAGCAGCGCCAGGACCCAGGCGAGGCCGAGGACGGTTTCGGCGAGCACGAAGCGCATCCGCCATGACTGCAGGTCGGCCTTGTCCGGCGGCACCTTGAGGAAGGCCCGCGCCATGAGCACGCAGAAGCCATGGGCGGCGAGCACCACGCCCCCGCCCGCAACGCCCATGATGGGGTTGGAGACCCAGCCGGCGACCCAGCCGGTGGCGATGGCGATGAGCGCGACGGCGAGGCCGGCCGACTGCTTGTTCTGCGCGAAGACGCGCATCAGCTCGTATTCGAAGGATCGCTTGGTGCCGGTCGTCGACGTCAGGCGGTCACGGGCATCGCGGACCTGACGCCCGACGCGCTTGCGGCTCTGGGCGTGCTCGCGCGCCCTCTCGGCTTGCCGCTCCTCGGCCCGCCCGTCTGCCGCCTCAACGCCCATGCGAGGGCACCTCTCCAACGCAACGCCACAACGACCGAAATGTGGCAGGACTTGATTAACGGCGGGTCGAAATCCATGGTAAACGAACCATGAACGTCGTGTCCTGCCGACGATTCGAAACCTGATCCAGATGTCATGCTGACCGGCTCCCTGCTGCGCTTCTCCCGTTTCCGCAGCCTGCGGCCCAACACAGCCTTTCTCTGGCTGCTCCTCGCCGTCGCCGCGGTGACGATCGTCACCATCAGGCAGGCGCTGTACGGGACCAAGCCGGGACTGACGATCAGCGGTCATGCGCGCATTGTCGATGGCGACAGCCTCGTGGTCTCGGGGGTCGAAATCCGCCTCTTCGGCATCGATGCCCCCGAACTCTTCCAGCGCTGCACGCGGGACGGGCGCGAGGTTCGCTGCGGGCGGGAATCGGCGCGATCGCTGATAGCGCTGGCGGCGGGACAGCCGCTCTCCTGCGAGAGGCGCGACATTGACCGTTTCGGCCGCACCGTCGCCGTTTGCCGGGTCGAGGATGTCGACCTCGGGCGGGCGCAAGTGGTGGCCGGGCACGCAGTGGCCTATGGCGCCTACTATCAGGATGAGGCCGCGGCGCGGGCGGCGCGGCGCGGGCTGTGGGCGGGCGAGTTCGTGCGGCCGCGCGAATGGCGCGACCGCCATCGCCCCGGAGCATCGCCGGAAAGCTGATACCGTTCGCCTAACCCCCTCTGATCCTGTCATTTTCCGCAATCGGTAACGCCACGTTAACCATGAATTGCCAGAGTGGCCCCGCGAGCGATGCGCCTCGCGCCTGGTTCTTCACATGGCTTCGACGCCGCTCGATCTCCTCTGGCCTGTCCTGATTGCGCTCTGCGTGTTCCTCGTCCTCGCCGGTCATGTGACCGTGGAGAGCGGGCTGGTGCGGGCCAAGCACAGCGTCAACGCGGCTGCCAAGGCGCTGGTCCAGATCGGAATTGCGGTCCTTGCCAGCTGGCTTGTGGGATTCGGCATCATGAACGCCGGCGGCCCGCTGGCGGGAAGCGGCCCATTCATGCCGGCAGACGGTGGCAGCGACCTGATCATCGTCATGGTGTTCACCTGCGCGGCCGCCACTCTCCTGTCCGGTCCCGTGGCCGAACGCGCGACGCTGCGCGGCCACGCCGCCATCGTCGCCGTCTTCACGGTGGCGATCTTCCCCGTGGTCGTTCACTGGGCCTGGGCGCAGGGCGAGACGCCGGGCTGGCTGCGCGGGATGGGCTATGTCGATCTTGCCGGCGCCGGCGTCATTCATGTCGCCGGAGGAGCTGCAGCTCTCGCCGCTGCCTTCGTCGTTGGCCCTCGCGTGGGCCGCTTCGACGGCACCCGCCGCGTCCTCATCGTGCAGAGCCAGAGTTTTCCCTTCGCCGCGCTCGGCGTCATGCTGCTCTGGCTCGGGTGGTTCGGCATCGCGATCAGCCAGGCGATGTCCGCGGGTATCGCCGTCGCACCGGTGGTGATCAACCTGATCCTGGCTGGTGCCGGGGCCATCCTGGTCACCTTCGTTGCGAACCAGCTTCGCCCTCGCACGATCACGGTCGTGCACATCATCCAGACGACGCTCGCGGGGGTGATTGCCGCCTCGGCAGCGGCGCAGCTTCTCCATCCTCTCGGCGCGCTCGCGCTGGGGTGCGGCGGCGCTGCGGCAAGTCTTGCTGGCACGAAGCTCCTGGAACTCATGGAGGTCGACGACGCCCTCGGCCTCGCATCGGCCCATCTCTTCGCCGGAGCGCTCGGCGTTCTCGCCGTCGCGGCCTGCCAGCCGGACAACCTCGTCATGGCGGCCGCCGTCCAGGCCGGCGGCCTGCTGGCGATCATGGCCTGGTCGGCGACGGTCATGGCCGTCGCGGCGCTGGGGCTGCGTCTCGTCCTGCAACTCCGGGTGCGCCCGGAGGACGAGCGGATCGGGCTGAATGTCAGCGAGCACGCGATGACCACCGACGTCGCCATGCTTGTCAGCCAACTCGGTGCCCTGACGATGAACACCGGCACCTTCGCCTATCTCGAGGCGGATGCCGACGGCGAGCTCGGCCAGATCGCCCGCGAGTACAACCGCGCAATCGATATCTTCCACGCCCAGATCAAGGGGGTGAAGGAGAAACTGAGCCTCGCGGAGGCCACGGCTGAACGCGAGGGTGAGATCAATGCCCGCCTCACCGCCGACGTCGAGGAGCGCGATGGTCGGCTCGAAGCCGCGACACGCGAGGTGGCCTTCCTGACCCAGGAGGTCAGTCGCGCCCTGATAGCGGTCGAGACGCTCAAGGGCGTGCGCGCCGGCCTGATGCGGCTCATCAGCAGAACCTTCCGCCAGCCGATCGAGCGGCTCCACCTCATGGCACGTCGCGCCGCCGCCAGCCGCAGCGCGGCGGACATCGATGCGCTCATCGAGGCTGCGCGCGAGGAATCGGCTCGCCTCGCCCGGCGGCTCGCCGACGTGCTCGACTATGCCCAGGCCTCCGCCATCGAAACGGCCCCACCGGCCGGAGACCAGGCGCCGGTAGAGAAGATCATCGGCGAAATCAACCTGCTCTACCGTCCCCGCGCCGAGGCTGAGGGCATCAAGCTGCGGGTCGTCTGGACGCCGGAGGTCTCCACCATGGCCGCGAACAGCGTGGCGCTGCGCAAGATCATGGGGGAGATGCTCGGCCATGCGCTGGCGGCGACCTCGCGCGGCGGCATGGTCAATTTCTCCACCAAGCAGGGAGCGGCCGGCGAACTCGTCATCGACGTGACCGATTCCGGCCGCGGCGTCTCACCCGGGGAACTCGCTCAGGCGCTCGACCCCCTGGCCCAGGAACGGCCCGACCACGAGGATGGTGAGCTCGGGCTCGCTCTGGTCAAGAAGCTCGTCGACCTGCATGGCGGCACCCTGACCATCCGCTCGAAGCCCGGTATCGGCACCCAGGTGCGCGCCACCATCAAGGCCGACCATATCGGCAAGACGCTGGCTCTGGCAGGCTGATCCAGAGGGACCCTGCGCCGCCCCCCGGGCATGCCCCCGCCGTCACCTCGGGTCTCGACCTGACGAGCGGGATGCGGCATGGTCCGCCCTCCCGCGATCCCGCGCATTGCCGAGCCGACACGCCGACCATGGCCAATCACCTCTTCGATCTCGTCCGTCTTTACGGAACCGAACCCGCCAAGACCTTCATCGAGACCGAGGACGGCACCGTCTTCACCTATGACGATCTCTTCGCCGCGACGGGCCGGTTCGCCAACGCGCTGGTTGCGAGCGGCGTGAAACCGGGCGACCGGGTCGCGGTCCAGGTCGAGAAGTCGCCGGGCGCCATCTTCCTCTACCTCGCCTGCGTGCGCGCCGGCGCCGTCTTCCTGCCGCTCAACACCGGCTACACCCTTGCCGAGATCGAGTATTTCCTGTCCGACGCGGAGCCGTCGCTGGTCGTCTGCGACCCGGCCCGGCGCGAGGGCATCGCCGAAGTCGCGGCGCGCACCGGCGTTCCCGCCGTGGAGACCCTCGGGCGGGGCAAGGACGGCTCCCTCTGGAACAAGGCGAACGGCCAGCAACCGGTCTTCGACACGGTGTCGCGCGGCGCCGATGACCTCGCGGCGATCCTCTACACCTCCGGAACCACCGGGCGCTCCAAGGGCGCCATGCTGACCCACGACAATCTTGCCTCCAACGCCCTGACGCTGAAGGACTACTGGAAGTTCACAAGGGACGACGTGCTGCTGCACGCCCTGCCGATCTTCCACACGCATGGCCTGTTCGTCGCCACCAACACCATCCTGATGGCCGGCGCTTCCATGCTGTTCCTTCCGAAGTTCGACGCCGACAAGGTGTTCGAGCTCATGCCGCGCGCCACCTGCATGATGGGCGTCCCGACCTTCTACGTCCGCCTCGTCCAGGACGCGCGGCTGACGGCCGGCGCGACCCGCCACATGCGCCTGTTCATCTCGGGGTCGGCGCCGCTGCTCGCCGAGACGCACCGCGCCTTCCGCGAAAAGACCGGCCAGGCGATCCTCGAGCGCTACGGCATGACCGAGACCAACATGAACACCTCCAACCCCTATGACGGCGAGCGCGTCGCCGGCACGGTGGGCTTCCCCCTGCCGGGGGTGGACCTGCGCGTGACCGATCCGGAGACCGGAGCGGCGATCCCGCAGGGCGAGATCGGCATGATCGAGGTGAAGGGCCCCAACGTGTTCAAGGGCTACTGGCGGATGCCGGAGAAGACCGCCGCCGAGTTCCGCGCGGATGGCTTCTTCATCACCGGCGACCTGGGCAAGATCGATCCCGACGGCTATGTCCACATCGTCGGTCGCGGCAAGGACCTCGTCATCTCCGGCGGCTACAACGTCTATCCGAAGGAAGTGGAGACCGAGATCGACGGCATGGCCGGGGTCTTCGAGAGCGCCGTCATCGGCGTGCCGCATCCGGATTTCGGCGAGGGCGTGACGGCCGTCGTGGTGCCGACCCACGGCGCGAAGCTGGACGAGGGCGCGATCCTCACGGCGCTGGAGGCGCGCCTCGCCAAGTTCAAGCTGCCGAAGCGGGTGATCGTGGTCGACGACCTGCCGCGCAACACCATGGGCAAGGTGCAGAAGAACGTCCTGCGCGAGACCTACAAGGGCATCTACGGGGGATGAGGGCTCAGCGCCCCTCGTAGCGGTCGAGCACCCGGTCCACGAACATCCCCGCCGCCCCCAGATAGCCGGCGGGGTCGAGGAGTTCGGCCAGCTTCTCCGGCGGCGCGTGGCGCGTGATCTCGCGGTCCCCGGCCAGAACGTCGACAAGCGCCCTGCCGTCGCTCACCGCAGTCCGGCAGGCGGCCTCGATGCGGTCATGGGCGACGAGGCGGCCGAGGGCCGGGGCCAGCGCCATCTGGACGGCTTCCGCCATCAACAGCCCGCCCGTCGCGGCGAGGTTGGCCGCCATGCGCTCCGGCTTCACCTCGAGGCCTTCCAGTAGTTCAGCGAAGCGCGACAGGACGCCGCCGGTGAGACGCGCCAGTTCGGGAACCGCCAGCCATTCGGACTGCCAGCCGCCGGCGAAGCGCTCGTGCTCGCCCGCGCCGCCGGCCGCGATGGAGGCCAGCAGCTGGGGGGCGAGACCGGCGGCGCCGAGAATGGTGGCGGACAGCGTCGGGTTGCGCTTGTGCGGCATGGTGGAGGAGGAGCCACGGCCGGGCGCCGCCGGCTCCAGGACCTCGCCGATCTCGGTCTGCATCATCAGGGCGACATCGCGGGCAAGCTTGGCCGCCGACGCGACGAGGCCGGCCATGAGGCTTGCGGCCTCGAAGACGCGGTCGCGCTGGCCGTGCCAGGGCGCGTTGGGAAGCGACAGGTTCAGACGGGCGGCGAGAAGACGGGCCACCTCCGGACCCTTGTCGCCGAGGGAGGCGAGCGTCCCGGCGGCACCGCCCAACTGCAAAGCGAGGACACGCGGGCGGGCCTCGGCGAACCGGTCGCGATGGCGCATGAGCGCGTCGAGCGTGCCGGCCATCTTCAGGCCGAAGGTGATGGGGAGCGCCTGCTGCAGCCAGGTGCGGCCGGCCATGGGCGTTTCGCAATGAGCTCTCGCCAGCGCCGCGGCGGCGGCCATGGCGCGGGCGAGATCGGTCTCAATGACCTTGAAGGCCTCGCGCAGTTGCAGGACGAGACCGGTGTCCATCGCGTCCTGGCTGGTGGCGCCGTAGTGAACCCACTTCGCGGCTTCCGGATCGGACTCAGTGACCTTGGCGGTCGCCATCTTGACCAGCGGGATCGCTGTGTTGCCGGCAATGCCGGCCGCCGCGGCCAGTGCCCCCATGTCGACGTCGAGCATCATGCAGCAGGCGGTGATCGGCACGACAGCCGAGGCCGGGATGACGCCCGCCTCGCCCTCTGCCTCTGCCAGGGCCGCCTCGAAGCGAAGCATGGCGACGACGGTGGCTTCGTCCGACCAGACGGCGTCCATGGCGGGCGAGCCGAAGAATGGAGCGAGAAGCGGCGACGGCATGACGACCTCGTTGCTGATGGGTCCAGCCTTAGCAGAGCGGACCACGCCCGGCCATGTCGGGAACCTGGAGCGCAGTTCGCGGGTTGAGGGTCTCGAAGCGGTATGGCCACAGGAGGGAAACATGTCCGCCAGCACAGCCGATGCGATGCAGAAGAAGGGCACGCGCGAGTTCGACGAGGCGATCGCCGGCAAGGGTCCGAAGATGCCGAAGAGTTCGATGACGAAGGCCGAGCAGGCCGAACTCGACAAGGCGCTGAAGGATACCTTTCCCGCCAGCGATCCGGTCGCCCCGGCGGCGCCGAAGACCAGCCTCGGGGCTCCGAACGGCCGCGAGTCGGTCGAGCCGACCGAAAAGGCGTGACGCCGGACGCTTGACACGCCGGCGGGCCTGGCCCACTTCCACGCCGTCAGCCGGCCGGACGACCGCCGCCGCATCACCCGAAAGGGCGCGGGGGAGGAAAGTCCGGGCTCCACGGAAACACGGTGCCGGATAACGTCCGGCGGGGGCGACCCCAGGGATAGTGCCACAGAGAACAGACCGCCGGAGCTCGCTTCGGCAAGGGTGAAAAGGTGGGGTAAGAGCCCACCGCGCGACCGGCAACGGAAGCGGCACGGTAAACCCCACCGGGAGCAAAACCGAATAGGGACGACAGGGGGCGACCCCGGGCGTGGATCCGCGCCGTCGTCCGGGTAGGTTGCCAGAGCGTCCGAGCAATCGGCCGCCTAGAGGAATGGTCGTCGCGCGGGAGCGATCCCGCCCTACAAAACCCGGCTTACAGGCCGACTGACATGTTGAGAGGCCCCGGCGGGACACCGTCCGGGGCCTCGCCATGTCTGCCTGCTGCCCCCCGCCCTGGCGGCACCGATCACGAAAACGTCACCCGCGTAACGCTCCCCGCAACAGCGCCGTAACGGCCCTGATGACGCGTCGACATGGCGCCGCATCGCCAATCCTCGGGGACAACCATGATCCATCGCCGCACCTTCATTCTCGCCTCGGCCGCGCTTGCCGCCGCCGCCCCGTCGCTGCCGGCCCTCGCTGCCGCCCAGCGCTTCACCCAGGCTGCCCTTCGAGGCGGCGCAGGCCGCCGGCAAGCCCATCCTCGTCGAGGTGACCGCCCCCTGGTGCCCGACCTGCCGCGCCCAGCAGCCGATCCTGCAGAAGCTGACCGCCGAGCCGCGCTTCCGCGATCTGGTCTTCCTCAGCGTCGACTTCGACAGCCAGAAGGACGTGCTGCGCGCCCTCAACGTGCAGGGCCAGTCGACGCTCGTCGTCTTCAAGGGCAGGCAGGAGGTCGGCCGCTCCGCGGGGGATACCAACGCTGCGTCCATCGCCGCCTGCGGTCGCCAAGAGCATCTGATCCGGCGCCAGGCAGGGCAACGACATGATCGCCTCCATCGGCTTCGCCTTCCTCGCCGGGATCGTATCGATCCTGTCGCCCTGCGTGCTGCCCATCCTGCCCATCGTGCTCGGGGGCGCAGCCTCCGAGCACCGCCGCGGGCCGCTGGTCCTCGCCGCTGGCCTCGCCTTGTCCTTCACGGTCATAGGACTCTTCGTCGCCACCATCGGCTTCTCGCTCGGCCTCGACCTCGGCGTCTTCCGCACCTTCGCCGGCATCGTCCTGCTCGCCCTCGGTCTCGCCATGCTGGTGCCGGCGGCGGGAGCTCGACTCGCGACAGCCGCCGGCCCCCTTTCCGACTGGACGCAATCGCGCTTCGGCGGGTTCGATCGCAGCGGGCTCTCAGGCCAGTTCGGCGTCGGGCTGCTGCTCGGCGCGGTCTGGAGCCCCTGCGTCGGGCCGACGCTCGGCGCCGCCTCGCTGATGGCCGCCCGGGGCGAGAACCTCGGCCAGGTGGCGCTGACGATGCTTGCCTTCGGCATCGGAGCCGGCCTGCCGCTGGCCGCCCTCGGTGCCCTGTCGCGGGAGCGCCTGGTCGGTCTTCGCGAGCGCATGATGTCGGCCGGTCAGGGCGCCAAGACCGCGCTGGGACTGGTGGTCGTGGCGGTCGCCCTGCTGGTCCTCACCGGCTTCGACAAGGTGATCGAGGCGGCGCTGGTGGAGGCGTCTCCCGCCTGGCTGACGAACCTCACGACCCGGTTCTGAGGTGCGCGGCCCGGGTGGAGTGACACGATCCCCACGGCTCCGACACAGTGCTGAAACACGCCTCCGCGAGTTGTCTTTGCGCAGAGGACGGGCCCGTGACACTCTCGTCCGGGCCTCGTTGTCGTCCGTCCACTCGCGCAGGAGCCTCCAATGGGTTGGGTCGTCCTCGGCATCATCGCCGCCGCCGCCATCTACGCCATCTTCGTCTACAACGGCCTCGTCGGCCTGAGGCAGCGGGTCAACCAGGCCTTCGCCGACATCGACGTGCAGCTGAAGCAGCGCCACGACCTCATCCCCAACCTCGTGGAGACGGTGAAGGGCTATGCCGCCCACGAGAAGTCGACGCTGGACGCGGTCATCGCCGCCCGCAACGCGGCGCAGGGCGCGCACGGCCCGGCGGCACAGGCCGCCGCCGAACAGCAGCTTTCCGGTGCCGTCGGCCGCCTGATGGCCCTCGGCGAGGCCTATCCTGACCTCAAGGCCAGCGCCAACTTCCAGCAGCTGCAGGTCGATCTCGGCAATGTCGAGGACAAGCTCGCCGCCGCCCGCCGCTTCTTCAGCAATGCGGTCAGCGAGTTCAACGCCTCCATCCAGGCCTTCCCTGCCGTGCTCTTCGCCGCCTCGATGGGCTTCACATCGCGCGAATTTTTCGATGTCGGCCCGGAGACCCGCGCCCAGATCGAGGCCGCCCCCACCGTGAAGTTCTGAGCCCGGCGGCAGCGCCATGATCGGCGAGGCCTACGGGCTCTACGGCCATATCCGCAACAACAGGATCCGCTCGGCGTTCCTCATCGCCGGGCTGTTCCTGCTGGCCTATGTGCTGACCTTCGGCGTCATCCTCATCGGCTACGGCATGTCGGGCTACCACATCGGTTCCTACGTGCTGTGGGAAACCTGGCGGGTCTTCCTGATCGCGCTGCCCTTCGTCACGGCGGCGACGGCGCTCTGGGTGCTCATCGGCTACCGCTTCAACGTCGCGCTGATCGGCAAGATGACCGGGTCTGAACCGGTCACCCAGGCTGACAACCCCCAGCTCTACCGGATGCTGGAAAACCTCTGCATCTCCAGGGGCATGCCGACGCCGAAGCTCGCCATCCTGCAGAGCGACGCGCTCAACGCCTTCGCCTCGGGCGTCAACGAGAAGCAGTTCACCGTGACGGTGACGACCGGCCTCCTGAACAATCTCGACGACAAGGAGATCGAGGCGGTCCTCGCCCACGAACTGACCCATATCCGCAACGGTGACGTCCGCCTGATGATCATCGCCGTGGTCATCTCCGGCGTCATCTCGCTGGTGGGCGAACTGGTGTTCCGCGCCTTCCTGCGCGGCGGTATCCGCTCGTCTTCTGACGACCGCAAGGGAGGCGGCGCCATCGTCGCCATTCTGATCGGCGTCGCGCTGGTCGCCCTCTCGTGGGTGCTGGCGATCGTCGTGCGCCTGTCGCTGTCACGCTCGCGGGAATATCTCGCCGACGCGGGTGCGGTGGAACTCACCAAGAACCCCGACGCGATGATCTCGGCGCTGCTCAAGATCTCCGGGCGCGCCGATATCGAGGGCGTGCCCTCGGGTGTCATGGACATGTGCTTCGAGAACGATCCGGACGACTTCGCCGACCTGTTTTCGACCCATCCCTCCATTACCAAGCGCGTCCAGGCTCTGGTGGAGATGGCGGGCGGGCGAATGCCGGACATGCCTCCCCACCCGCCTGCCCTGCCCCAGCGCCCGGACCTGCCGTCGATGGTTCAGGCGAGCGGTTCCTGGGGTCGGCCGCGGGAATAGGCGCTTCAGGTCAGAAGCCGGAAACCGCCGGGGCGCACCCCGCCCCGGACCGGGACTCCCAGCCGTCAGCAGGACATGCGGATGCGCTGCGTGGCGCAGGCCGTGCTCGGCGTGCCGCGGTTCGACGAGCAGTAGCTCTCGCCCGGCCGCAGGCCATAGATGCGGCGCTCGCCGCCCGCCGGCACCGTGAAGACGCTGGTGTTGCCGTTCCGGTAGAAGAGCCGGAACCAGCAGACCGGGCTGACACCCGGATCGCAGGTGAAGCGCGCCGAACAGGCCTGCGCCACAGCCGGTGTCGAAACAAATGTGCTGATCGCCAAGACGGCGGCCGCGGTGGCCGCGAAGAGGCTGGTCCTGAACATTCCGGTTCCCCAAGAAAGCAACGTACTCACGCAGCCGACATAGACCGCTGACGGAAAGACTAGACGCCAGCCTCCCCCGTCGTAAAGCCGATTGAATGCTGTGCTGTGGTGCGCGGACACGGTGCCCCGAGGGCAGACGTACCCTGGCACCGCTAGGGAAGACACAGTGTCGCAGGCGCGGACCAGTTCAGCATGCACGGGCGAGGCGCAGGCGGATCACGCCTTGCCGCATTCTGATTAGATATCGAACCAGATTGACGCCATCAGTTTGGTTTGATATCTGGCATCATAATTTGATATCGAACTATCTGGAGCCCGCCATGAACCGTCGAATCTTCCTCCTGTCTGCCGGCGCAACCGGTCTTGTCGCCGCCACTGGCGCGACCGCCTTCGCGCTGACCCGCTCGCCGGCCGCCGCCCTGCTGCCCTGGTCGCAGGCTGGCGCCTCGCGCAGCGATCCCCGCCGTTTCGTCATCGAGCATGCGATCCTCGCGCCCAATCCGCACAACCGGCAGCCATGGATCGTCGAACTGACCGGCGCGACGACCATGACCCTTTATTGCGATCTCGACCGTCGCCTGCCCGAAACGGATCCCTTCGACCGGCAGATCGTCATCGGGCTCGCCTGCTTCTGCGAACTCGCGACCATAGCCGCCACGGCCATCGGCCATCGGCTCGAGGTGACTGCCTTCCCCGAGGGCGAGCCGCGCCCGCGCCTCGACCAGCGACCGGTGGCGCACATGACACTGGTCCGGGATGACGCCATACGTCCCGATCCGCTGTTTGCCCAGGTGCTGGCCCGGCGGTCGACGAAACGCCCCTACGACATGGCGCGACCCATACCGGCCGACGCTGCTGCTCGATTGGGTGCCCTGACCTCGCCATCGATCACGGTCTCGACGGTCACCGACCCGGTCCTGACGTCATCCTTGCGGGAGTTGACCTGGGAGGCCTGGCAGGTGGAATCGACCAACAAGCGGACGCATCAGGAGAGCGTCGACCTGATGCGGATCGGGCGCCGGGAGATCGAGGCCAATCCTGACGGAATCTCGCTCGGCGGCCCCTTCCTCGAAGGGCTGTCGCTCATCGGGCAGTTGTCGCGCGAGCAGCTCGCCGATCCCGCATCCTCGGCCTTCAGGCAGGGGCAGGACATGTACCGCGCGATGCTGGCAGCCAGCCCTGCCTATGTCACGGTCGTGGCCGCGGACCAGAGCCGCCTCGGCGAGTTCGATGCCGGGCGGGCCTATCTGAGGGTCAACCTGACCGCAACGGCGCTCGGACTGTCGATGCAGCCGGTGAGCCAGGCGCTGCAGGAGTTCCCGGCCATGGATGCGCTGCGGGCGAAGCTCGACGGATTGCTCGACACGCAAGGCCCGAAGCGGCTGCACATGCTGGCCCGTTTGGGCTACGGTCCAGCCGTAGCGCAGACGCCCCGCTGGCCGGCGGCGACCCGAACCCGGACCGCATGACACGACCGAAGACCACCAGCGACGCCGACCTCCTGTTCCGCGTGTTCAACGAGGTCGGCATCATCGCCCAGTTGTCCAGCACGGCCTTCGAGCGGGTCATGCCCGACGGCATGACACTCGCCCAGTTCACCATCCTGAACCACTTCGTCAGGCTCGGCGGACGGCGGCGCCCCTCCGATCTCGCCCGGGCGTTCCAGGTCACGCGGGCGACGATGACGTCGACGCTCCAACGCCTGGAACCCAAGGGTCTCGTCAGCATCATCGCCGACGAGAGCGACGGGCGTGGTCGTCTGGTGGAGATCACCGATGCCGGCCGGGCGATCCACGCCGACTGCCTCTCCCGGCTCGCGCCCGTTCTGGACAGCCTCCTTGATGCCATCGGCAGCGCACCTTTTGCCGCGGCCCTCGCCCCGCTGACCGAGATTCGCGAAAAGCTCGACCGGATGAGGGACTGAGCCCCGGGCCGGCAGAGCCACGCCGCCCTGATCCTTTCCATCAGCCGAATGCATTGGCCGTTGACGGGCGGCCTGTGACACGGTGCCCACCCTCCAGAGCCGTGGTCCATGCCGCCTTCCCCCTCTCCCCGCATCCTCCTCGGTCTCGCCATCGGTTTCGTCGGCGTCGTTATCTTCGGCGCGACGCTGCCGATGACGCGGATCGCCGTCGGCCACCTCGACCCCTGGTTCGTCACCTTCGGGCGAGCGGCCGTCGCCGGGCTTGTCGCCGTCGTGGTTCTCGTGGCTACCGGGCGTCGCCTGCCGCTCCGGCGGGACCTGCCGCTCTACGGCGTGGTCATGGCCTGCCTCATCACCGGCTTCCCGGCCTTCACGGCGCTCGCCATGGTCACCGTGCCGGCGAGCCACGGCGGCGTTGTCCTCGGCATCCTGCCGCTGGGCACTGCGGTCGCGGCGGCGCTGGTTTCAGGAGAGCGACCCTCGATCGGCTTCTGGCTCGTCGGCGTGATCGGAGCGATCCTGGTCGGGGCTTTCACGCTGCGGCAAGCGGGTGGCCTGCATCTGTCCGCCGGCGACCTTTTCCTCGTGCTCGCAGTGGTCGCCGCAGCCCTCGGATATACGGTGAGCGCCATGCTGACCCGGAGCCGTCCCGGCTGGGAGGTGGTGTCCTGGATGCTGGCACTGTCGCTTCCCGTAACGCTTCCGGCAGCCTGGTGGTTCGCTCCCGCCTCGCCCTGGGCAGCACCGGCCTCCGCCTGGTGGGCCTTCGCCTATGTGGCGCTCTTCAGCCAGTACATCGGCTTCTTCTTCTGGAATGCGGGGCTGGCGATTGGCGGCATCGCCCGCGTCGGACAGGTGCAGCTGCTTCAAACCTTCGTGACGCTCGCCATCGCCGCCTTCATCAACGGCGAGGCCGTGGGGCCGGAAACCATCGCCTTTGCTGCGGCCGTGGCTCTGGTCGTGCTAGCCGGCAGTCGCATGCGGGCATGAGGATCGCATCTGCGGGTGGCATCGCGCGGCGGCCTCGGGTTAGACTTGCACCGATGCGCACCGGCCCGTCGCTGATTTCCATCCTTGCCCTTGCCGTGGCCCTGGCCGCGGGGCCGGCTTACGGCCAGCTCGACCTGACACCACCGGGTGTCGGCCAGCAGCCCGCCGCACGCCAGACGCCCCGCCCGGCACGACCGGTCGTGCAGGCGCCAAGGACCGCACCCCTGCCAGAGCCGCGCCCTGAGGAGGCCGGAGAGGGCGAGGCTGCGGGCGCTCCGGAACTCGCGACCGTCCCGCCGCCTTCCCCGGCAACGCCCCCGGCTGCCCCGAGTGTTCCGGCACCGGCCATCACGCCGGTACCCGCACCGCCCCAGGCTACCGCCCCTCCTGCAGCGCCTTCACCGGCAGTTGCACCTCCGCCCGCAGCGGCGCCGTCATCCACCACCGCCGCACCATCGCCGACAGACGCGCCGCCGAGCCGCATCGACGAGGCTTTCCAGCAGACTGAAGCCGCCCGCCAGCGGGCGCCCGCCATCCCCGAGACCCACCCGGCGATCGTCAACGCGCCGCTGCCTCCGGCCCGCCCGGGAGCGGAGCCGCCGGCACCGGCACCCGCCCCGGCGCCGGGCGAGATCGCCACCGCCGTGGACCTGCCCCAGCTCGAGGCCCCCTTCGCCGAGGCGCCGCCCCGCCGCTTCGAGGGCCGCGCCTATTCCGACACGCGCTATCCCGTCGGACGGTCGGCCCATTTCGCCACCATCCGCCGCTACGCCGAGGCGCTGAGGGTCCCGATCGACCTCGCCGACGCCGTGGCCACGGTCGAGAGCGCCTATGACCCGCATGCGGTCGGCCTGATCGACGAGATCGGCATCATGCAGGTCCGGCCGACCATCGCGCGCCAGCTCGGGTTTGCGGGAACCATCCAGGATCTTTTCGCGCCGGAGGCCAAGCATCCGGCTCGGCGTCACTTATCTGGCCGGTGCACTGGGAGCGCTCCGGTGGCAATCTCTGCCAGGCCCTGATGAAGTACAGGGCGGGCTGGGACGAGACGCAGATGAGCGCCCTGTCCGCTGGAGTATTGCCGGCGCGCCGTGGTGCACCTCAACGCCATCGGCTCGCCGCTCGCCCGCGGCGTCGTCGTCCCGCCGGGAGCTGCGACGCCGCCGCCGGGCCAGCGTTCCACGAGCCGGTTCAACTGGTCCGACCACGAGAGCCGCATCAAGCAGATCGAACAGCGCTTCGGCGGCCAGAACTTCGGCATCATAGCAGGTGAGCCGCGCCGCCCGTAGACGCGGGCGCGGATGCGACCCTAGGCTCCCCCTCCCACGCTGGAGGAACAGAGCATGCCCGTCACCACCGATGTCGATCAGGTCATCGCCGACATCATCCGCTGGGCCTCGATCGAGAGCCCGACCTATGACGCGGCGGCGGTCAACCGCATGATGGACGAGGGTGGCCGGGACCTCGCCGCCATGGGCTTCGACATCGAGCGGTTGCCGGGAACGCAGGGCTTCGGCGACATCGTCATCGGCCGCCTCGCGGGAACGGAGGCGGGACCGGGCCTTCTGATTCTCGCCCATGTCGACACGGTGCACGCCGTCGGCACGCTGGCAGGGCCGCTGCCCATTCGCCGCGACGGGGACAAGCTCTACGGACCGGGCGTCACCGACATGAAGGGCGGGACGGTGCTGGCGCTGCACGTCCTCGGCAAGCTCATCAAGCAGAAGGGCGGGCGCCTGCGCCGCTCGGTCACCGTCGTCCTGATCCCCGACGAGGAGGTCGGCTCGCCCTCCTCCCGCGCCACCATCGAGGCCGAGGCCGCCAAGGCCGCCCATGTTCTCGTGCCCGAACCGGGGCGCGAGCATTTCGTCACCTCGGGCCGCCACGCCGTGGTTCGCTACATGATCCACGTCCATGGCAAGCCGTCCCATGCAGGAGCAGCGATCAGCCGCGGCGTCTCCTCGATCCGAGCCATGGCCCGCATCATCGAGACCATCGAGGACTGGTCGGACTACGAGCGTGGCCAGACCTTCGCGGTCGGGCGGGTCAATTCGGGCACCTGGGTCAACGTGGTGCCGGTGCTCTGCTCGGCGGAGGTGCTGTGCGTCGCCGCGACCCCTGAGGATCTCGCCGACATCGACGTCAGGCTGCGGACGCTCAGGCCGCCCGTCCCCAACACTCGCATCACCATCGAAGCAGGGCCGGTTCGGCCGCTCTTCGTCGCCGGCCCGGGCACCATGGACCTCTATGCCAAGGCCAAGGCGATCGCCGACCGTCACGGCTACCCGATCGACCACATGCAGTCGGGTGGTGGCTCGGACGGCAACTTCACCGGCGCCATGGGCGTGCCCACGCTGGACGGCCTCGGCGTCTGGGGCGGCGGCATCCATACCAAGGAAGAATTCTGCGACATCCGCTCGATCCTGCCGCGCGGCACGATCCTCGGCGGACTGATCGAGGATATCGCCGGCTGACGCCCGGCAAGGGAGGACGGAGCGATGTCGATGATGCCTATCCTGGCCGACGGCGACCTGTCGCCGGAGGCCGCCGCAGTGTTTGCCGACATCAGGGCGACGCGGAAAACCGATTTCGTCAACAATTTCTGGCGGGTCCTCGCGCACGATCCGGTGGCGCTGAAACGGACCTGGGAGAGCGTCAAGCAGGTGATGGCGCCGGGTGCGCTCGATCCGCTCACCAAGGAGCTGATCTATGTCGCCGTCTCTATGGCCAATTCCTGCGAGTACTGCATCCGGTCACACTCGGCAGCGGCGCGCGCCAAGGGCATGACGGACGAGCAGTTCATGGAGATGGTGTCGGTGGTTGCCATGGCGGCGGAAACGAACCGGATGGTCATCTCGCTGCAGGTGCCGGTCGACGCCGCCTTCAAACGAGGTGTGATGACCGGACAGCGGGCACGAGGGCGGCAAGGGCTTTCCCTTGTCGCCATGCCGCCTCATTTCGTGGTTGACTGGGTTCCGACGCAATCACGCCGAAACATGGCGGGAGGATGCAGGCAACCGACGAGGATTCGCCATGACCACTGACCGATCGACGCGCATGCATCGTGCGGCCGAAGGGCCTTCATCCTCTCGCCCCCGCCGCCCCTCCACCGGCTTCTCGACCAGGACTTCCATGATCATCTCCCGGATCGGCGGCGGCCTTGCCGCTGCCAGCCTCGCCCTCACCCTCGGCAGCGGCCTCGCCCTGTCGCCGGCCCATGCCCCCCGCGCCGAGGCACGGCAGGCGATCGACCTGTCCGATCTCGCCGAGCGCGTCATCGATGCGGTCGTCAACATCTCCACCACGACCCGCGTGGACGCCTCTCCCGGTCAGCGCCCCGGTCTTCCCGGCCGCCGTCCGGGCCAGCCCGGTGGCCCCGGCGGCAACGGCCAGCAGGGTCCCGGAGCGCCCTTCGACGAGTTGTTCGAGGAGTTCTTCCGCCGCCGTGGCGAGAACCCGCCCGGAGGCCCGAACGGGCAGCCGGCGCCGCAGCGGCGCCAGTCCTCTCTGGGCTCCGGCTTCGTGATCGATGCGAGCGGCATTGTCATCACCAACAACCACGTCATCGACAACGCCGACGAGATCACCGTCATCTTCAACGATGGCACGCGCCTCAAGGCCGAGCTTGTCGGCCGTGACCGCGAGATCGACGTGGCAGTGCTGCGCGTTCAGCCGACGCGCCCCCTGAAGGCGGTCAACCTCGCCGATTCCGACCGCATCCGCATCGGCGAGCCGGTGATGGCCATCGGCAACCCCTCGGCCTCGGCGGAACCGTGACGGCCGGCATCGTCTCGGCGAAGAACCGCGACATCCAGTCCGGCCCCTTCGACAACTACATCCAGACGGACGCGGCCATCAATCGCGGCAACTCCGGCGGCCCGCTCTTCAACATGGCCGGCGACGTCATCGGCATCAACACGGCGATCTTCTCGCAGACCGGCGGCAATATCGGCATCGCCTTCGCCATTCCCGCCAATACGGCGCGGCCGATCATCGGGCAGTTGCGCGAGTTCGGCGAGACGCGGCGCGGCTGGCTTGGCGTGCGCATCCAGGAGGTCACTGACGAGATCGCCGAGAGCCTGAACCTCGGTACCCGTCGTGGCGCCCTCATTGCGGGTGTGGAGCCGAACGGCCCGGCCGGTCCGTCCGGCATGAAGACCGGCGACGTGATCGTCCGCTTCGACGGCCGCGACGTGCGCAACTCGCGCGAACTGCCGCGCATCGTCTCCGAGACAGCGGTCGGCAAGGCGGTCCCCGTCATCGTCATGCGCGGCGGCCGCGAGGAAACGCTGACCGTGACGCTCGGGCGGCGCGAGGGCAACATCCAGCAGGCGTCCACCGGCCGCCAGCCGCAGGGGCAGGCGCCCCGGCCGCAGAACCCGACGGTCTCTGCGCTTGGACTGCAGCTCTCGGGCCTGACGCAGGAAATGCGCGAGCGCTTCCGCGTGCGGGACGACGTGCGTGGCGTGGTGGTGACGCAGGTCGATCCGGGGTCGCGCGCCGCCGAGCGGGCGATCCAGGCCGGCAATGTCATCCTCGAGGTGCAGAACGAGCCGGTGAATTCGCCGGCCGATGTCACACGCCGCATCGAGGAACTGCGCAAGGAGGGCCGCTCGTCGGCGCTGTTCCTCGTCGCCAATGCCGAGGGCGACCGTCGCTTTGTGGCCCTGACACTGCGCTGACGGTCGTCAGGCGGCTGGCGCCCCAGGGCGCCGGTCAGAGGACGAAGTCAGCCCGGGCATAGCCCTGCATGTAGAGGAGCGCGGAGAGATCGCCGTGGTCGATGCGCACGGCCGCGGCTTCCGCGACCTTCGGTTTGGCGTGATAGGCGACGCCGACGCCCGCCTCTCCAAGCATGGCGAGATCGTTGGCGCCGTCGCCGACCGCCATGGTTTCGGTCGCTGCCAGACCAAAGCGCTGGCGCAGTTCCACCAGCGTGTCACGCTTGGCCTCGCGTCCGAGAATCGGCTCGCGCACACTCCCCGCGAACTGACCATTGTCGATCTCGAGCAAGTTGGCCCGGTTCTCGTGGAAGCCGATCATGGCGCCGATCTTCGCGGTGAAGAGGGTGAAGCCGCCGGAGACGAGCGCCGTATAGCCTCCCCCCGCCTTCATGGTGCGGACGAGTTCGCGACCGCCCGGCGTCAGGGTGATGCGGCGCTCGATGACGTCGTCGACCACGCTGGCGGAGAGGCCCTTCAGCAGCGCCACGCGTTCGCGCAGGGCCGGCTCGAAGGCGATCTCGCCACGCATCGCGCGTTCGGTGATGGCCGAGACGTGGTCCTTCAGCCCGACCAGGTCGGCGAGTTCGTCAATGCACTCCTGGCCGATCATGGTGGAGTCCATGTCGGCGAGGAACAGCCGCTTGGCGCGTCCCGCGGCCGGCTGCACGACGACATCGAGCGGCAATCCCGCCAGCGCGGAGCGCAGGTCATCGGCGACGGCACGGTTGTCGATGTCCCCCGCCGGTGCGAAAGGAATATCGGCCGCGACGCCGGGGTCGAGGACCGACGGCTCGCCGGCTCCGGTCAGCCGTGACGCGGCCGCACGGACGGCATCATTCCCGAGGGACGGGTTCGCAGGATTGGCGATGAGGGTTGCGACGTGAGTCACGATGGGGATCCCCGCAAGGGTCACAGGCCGAGGGCCGTCCTCATCGCAGGTCCGACCGCCAGCGGCAAGTCGGCCCTGGCGCTGGATATCGCCCGGCGCTTCGGGGGCGTCGTCATCAATGCCGATTCCATGCAGGTCTACCGCGACCTCGCCATCATCACCGCCCGCCCATCCCCCGATGAGATGGGGACGGCGCCGCACCGGCTCTACGGAACCGTGGATGCGGCCGAGAACTTCTCGGTCGGGCGCTGGATCGATGCAGTCCGCGCAACCCTCGCAGACACCACGGCCTCCGGTGCCCTGCCCATCCTGGTCGGCGGGACCGGCCTCTATTTCAAGGCGCTGACGGAGGGGCTCTCCGCCATCCCGCCGGTGCCGCAGGAGGTGCGTGACGACGTGCGGCGCGAGGCGGAGGGGCTGGCGCCGCCGGAGCTTCACGCCCGGCTTGCCGCCGTGGACCCGCTCACGGCCGCGCGCCTGCGTCCGAGCGACCCGCAGCGCATCCTCCGCGCGCT
Organism: Phreatobacter sp.; assembly: GCA_965284145.1. GTDB lineage: Bacteria > Pseudomonadota > Alphaproteobacteria > Rhizobiales > Phreatobacteraceae > Phreatobacter. Next base: position 134,638 of record CBDIRH010000002.1, on the reverse strand, counting down.
GGAGGTGATCGCGGCGACCGGCCGGCCGCTGGTGCACTGGCAGGAAGCCGGCCGGGAACCGGCGGTTCTCGATGGGTGGCCGGTGCAGGGCGTGTTCCTGTCGGTCGACCGCACGGCGCTGCGCGCCGGGATCGATAGACGCTTCGAGGCGATGATGGCGGCCGGTGCGCTCGACGAGGTCGAGGCCCTCGCGGCCCGCCGGCTCGACCCGGCGCTCCCCGCCATGCGGGCCCACGGCGTGCCCGGCCTGATCGCTCATCTTGCAGGAGACATCCCGCTGGACGAAGCCGTCGCACGCGGGCAGCGCGACACACGGGCCTATGCCAAGCGGCAGGAGACCTGGTTCCGCAACCAGATGCCTGGATTTGCGGCGCTCAGTCCCGAGGCGGCTCGCGAAGCGCTGTCGGCATGGCTCGCATCGCCTCGCGTGGACGGCGGGGCGCCGTCCCCTGGCGGGTCGAAGGCGTGAACGGCGCCAGGTCGGCGAGGTCGAGGGCCGAGGGCGCTGACTGGTGGACGACCACGGCGTCGCCCGAGCCGTCATCCATGGCAACGGCATCGCGCCCGGCAGCCTTGGCCCGGTAGAGCGCCGTGTCCGCGCGACTCATCAGGCGGTCCAGCGACTCGCGCCCATCCCAGGTGGCGACGCCGAAGGACCCGCTGAAGCCGATGGTCTTGCCGTCGTGCGTGACGGCCGCATTGGCCAGCAGGGCCCGCATGCGGCAGGCGATGCCGATGGCCTCCTCCAGCCCGATATGCGGCAGGATAGCGATGAACTCCTCGCCACCGAGCCGGCCGACGAGATCGACATCCTCGCGCAGGCCGTGAGTCAGCAGGTCGACGGTCGCCCGGAGCACCGCATCGCCGCCGGCATGGCCGTGGCGATCGTTGATGCGCTTGAAGTGGTCGAGGTCCATGGTGAAGATCGATACCGGGTGCGCGTATCGCTCGGACTGCGCCATGGCACGGGCGAGACTGTCGGTGATGGCCCGCCGGTTGAGGGCATTGGTAAGCCCGTCGCGCGTGGCCAGCCTGCTGAGTTCTTCCTCCAGACTCTGTCTCCGGCAGATCTCCGCCTTCAGCGCCTCGTTGGCGCGCACATACTCCGCCTGACTCCGGTGCATGGCGTCCTCGGCAAGCTTGCGCTCCGTGACATCGGCATAGGTCACCATGAAGCCGTCACCGAAAGGAACACAGGCAATCTCGAGCCAACGCTCCAGATCACCCTGCGGGTAGCGGGTGACGAACTGGTCGGGCTCACGCGTCAGGGCGACGGCCACGTAACGATCCCAGAGGCCTGATGACTTCAGCTGAGGGCACAGCCCGAGAACGCTGGTCTGCAGCATGGCCTCGACGGACAAGCCGGCCCACTGTGCCGCACGCTTGTTGACGGCGACGAATTCCCCGTTGACCACCGAGCCACCCTCGTCGCGACACAGGCGGACCGCCATGATGGCATCCAGCGACGCATCAAGGACTGCCGCCAGAAGATCATCGCGGAACAGCCGCGGCTTGGCGACGACCACGATGACGGGATCGCCAGCCTCGTCGCGGCACGGCAGGACGAGGCGCTCCCACAGATGCACCTGGCCAGCGATGGCGCTGCGGTGGAGGGTGAACAGCGGCTGGCCGCTCTTCAGCGCGCGGATATTGCACTGGCGGAAGAAGGAACCGATGGACTCGCGGATCTGCGAGCTCGGCTGGCCGGTCATGTCGATGCCGGCGCGCTCGACCAGCGCACGACCGTAGTGGGAATAGACGAAGTCGCCCTGCCCCTTCCTGCGGAAGACGATCATGTCGTCAGCCACAGGGCCCAGCGTGGCGGGATCGAACTCGCCGAAGGGAACGTTCTCCCCCTCCTCCCGCAACGCCATCCAGTGGCTGTACAGCCGACGGATGGCAGCCGAGTGGGCGCGCGCGTCGATCTGGGAGTCGAAAATTTCGCGATACATGACTTTGCCCCGGCGGCCATTCTCGCCCCGGGCCATTTAAGAGGACGTAAAGCCTCAGCCGGGGTGTGGAGGCGGATCAGCTGCGGGGCGCGGCGGTGACGTCTCGGAAGCTCGGCACGTCGAGCGGGCGGCCCTCGCGGTCGGCCAAGGCGACGAAATCGCGCGACAACACTTCGGAGAAGGTGGCGCCGTCCCGGATCACCATCTGGCGACCGCGATCGGTGACGAAGAGCACGAAGCCGCTGCCAACCTGCAACCTTAGAAAATCCACCAGCAGCGCCGTCGCCTTCCACAGATGCGGGCGCGCCGGGTCCACGAAGAGGAAGATGACCTTCTCGACGGGATCGCGGTGGAAATAGGCGCCGCAGTCGAGGGGATGCGGGATGCGGTTGCGCTCGGGAGCCTCGGCGAGACGGGCCGTCAGGTAGGCGCAGGCATAGGCGGCACAGGCTGCGGGGCGCTCCGGCTGGCCATAGATGGAGCAGCCGCCGCCGGCGATGTGCGAGCAGGGCCGGTAGGCCGGCTTGTCCAGGGCCTCGATCCGCGGCAGCGTGCAGCAATAGGTGCAGGTGCGGCAATGGGTGACCCGTTCACCCGCCTCCCTGCGCCGCTTGGCCTGCCCCATCTTTGCGATACCCCGATGTCAGCGATGCCCCGATGTCAGCCGCGCTGGCCTTCCTTGACCGCGGTGAGCAGAGCCTTCTGGATCGGCTCGTTGCCGGCGCAGATCGTGCCGTTGAGCAGCATGTTGTCGTGGCCGTCGCAATCAGTGACGAAGCCGCCGGCTTCGCGGATGAGGACGATGCCCGCCGCCATGTCCCAGGAGTTCACGCCACGCTCCCAGAAGCCGTCGAAACGGCCGGCGGCGACATAGGCGAGATCGAGGGCGCAGGCGCCCATGCGGCGAATGCCGCCGAAGCGTGACTGCACGATCTTCAGTTCGTTGCGAAACTGCACATGGTCGCCGCGCGCGATGTGGGGGACGCCGCAGCCGACGACGCTGTCCTCCGGCTTCGAACGCGCGGAAACACGCAGTCGGCGGTCGTTGAGGAAAGCGCCAGTGCCGCGCTCCGCGGTGTAGAGCTCGTCATTGGCGGGGTTGTAGATGACGCCCGCCACCGGCACGCCATTGCGCTCCAGGCCGATGGAGACGGCGAACTGCGGGATGCCGTGCAGGAAGTTGGTGGTGCCGTCGAGCGGATCGACGATCCAGGTGTGAGTGGCGTCGGTACCCTCGGTTTTGCCACCTTCCTCGCCGATGAAGCCGTAGCCGGGACGCGCCTTCATCAACTCGGTCTTGAGGATCTGCTCGGCCTTGCGATCGGCGGCCGAGACGAAGTCGGCCGGCCCCTTCAGCGAGACCTGGAGGTGCTCGACCTCGCCGAAGTCGCGCTTGAGACTGCGGCCCGCCTTGAGAGCGGCGGCGACCATGACGTTGAGAAGGGCGGAGCGGAGCATGTCGATCTTTCGGATGGCTTTCGGGGGTCATGCCCGCGAGGGGCGTCACGGTCAAGCGTCGCGGTGCACCAGGATCAGCGCAGCCAGGTCCGGGCGCCGCTTTCCGCCGCCTCCCGCTGCACGGGATCCATGTTCTTGACGAACTCCTGGAGCCAGGCGTCGGAGGCGCCGAGCATATGGGCCGTCATGTGCCACTGCGCCGCCTTCTGGGCGTCGGGACGGGTGCCCCGGCCGGCAGCCAGAAGGCGCGCATAGCGGTTCATCGCCAGCGGATTACCCCTGAGCGCCGCCTTGCGGAAGAAAGCGGCGGCGCGCGCCTCGTCCTTCTGGATGCCCTGGCCGTTGAACAGCATCACGGCGAAATCGATCATCGCCTCGAGGAGGTCCTGCCTGGCGGCGCGCTCCATATAGGCCGCGGCACGCGGCAGGTCGGCGGCAATGCCGTTGCCGTCCTTGAGCAGCACGGCGAAGGCGTACTGGGCGTCGGCATTGCCGAGATCCGCGGCCTGCTGGAACCATCGCGCCGCAAGCGCGGGGTCGCGCTCCCCGCCCTGTCCTGCGAGCGCCAGCAGACCGAGATTGTAGGCGGCGGCCAGATGGCCGAGGCCCGCGGCCTTCTCGAAATAGGGCCGTGCGAGCGCAGGGTCGCGGGTCTGGCCGGCGCGACCCTCGACGTGCAGCATGCCGAGGGCGAAGATGGCGTTGCGGTCACCGCGATCTGCGGCAAGGCGATACCAGCCGAGGGCCCGCTCCTCGTTCTGAGGAATGCCGATCCCGGCGGCGTGGAGTTCGGCGAGCAGCACCATGGAGGCCGGGTCGGCCACGGCCTCGACCCGCTCGGTGGCGAGACGGAAGGCGGTGAGGTACTGGCCGCGCTGGTAGGCCGCGTAGGCGGCCTCCGCGCTCGGCGGCTCCGCACGGACGGGCGCAGGTGCTGCTGCCGGCGCGGCGGGTCTCGGCGCCGGGCGGTTCTGGGCCGAGGCGGGTGAGAGGGCGACCAGCAGGGCCGCACCGGCAAGTACCGCCACTCTCCTCATGCGGCAATCCCGGACCTGATCAGCCCAAGCGCTTCCGTCACGGCCGCCGCAGCGCCCGACGGATGCTCCCAGACAGGCGAGCCAAGGGCGACGAAATCGGCGTGGACCCCGGCGAGGGCCGCCACCGACGGGATATCGGGGGCGAAGCCGACCACCGGAACCTGGAAGACCTCGGCCCACCAGGCCACGCGTTCGACGACGGCGTGGAAGGGCGGGACGACGCCGTTCTTCTCGGCGTGGCGGGAGACCGCCGGCTCGCCGAACATGACGTAGTCCGCCCCCGCCTCTCCGGCCGCCATGGCGTCGTCTTTCGACTTCAGGCCGGCGACACCGACCATCCGCTGCGGCGCGAGCCGGGCAACCGCCTCGGCCAGGGCGTCCGCCTGGTAGACGAGATGGGCGCCATCGGCGCCGCCGCGTGTCACCGCCTCGACGGGCGCCTCGACCATCAGGGCCGCGCCCCCGGCCTGGACGCGCGGCGCCAATTCCTTGATCCGGTTGACGAGGGTGCGCTCGTCACTCGCCTCGAAGCGGGCGATGACCGCTGCAACGGGACCCGCGGCCAGCGCCGCCGAGAGGACGGGCAGGAACTCCGAAGGATCACCGATGACGGGCGTCACCAGCACCAGCTGGGTTTCGACGGGAGCAGGATTTCGATCTTCGCGCATCGAGCGGCACCCTAGCGGGGAAAGAGGCGAAAAAGGGGAGAATCATTGCAAACCGCTGCAAGATCGACATCGTCTGGAAACATCGGCGCGCAAGCCTTGTTTCAATGCGGCCATCGCGTCGGGAAATCAACCGACGCGCGATTTCCGCCGTATGCCTATTCTCCCTGCCCGACACAACGTCAGGACCATCATGATGCGAACCCCGTTCCGCCTGAGACTCTCCGCCGTCCTGGTCATCACCCTCAGTTCCACGGCCCTCGCGGGCCCCGCCGATGACCTGTCACGGGCCGCGGTGGCGGCCATGCCGGCGCTTCAACTGGGCGCTGCGGCGGTCGGCGAGGCGCGTGACGACGGGTCGAGCGCCGTTCTGTCGAACGTGACCTTCTCCTCGACCGGTGACCGGCCGGTCGGCGTCAAGGTCAACCGCATCACGGTGACGGGGGCGACCGGCTCGGATGCACTGGCAAATGCCCGCATCGTCATGGAAGGCCTCGAGGGCACGGCCGCCGACGGCCAGTCCTACAGGACGGACCGGATCGAGATCGCCGGCGCACAGGGGTCGTTCGCCGCGATCCTCGGCAGCCTGGCGACGCGCGAGCCCTTCTTCCAGGGCGCCAGCGAGGCCTCGGTGACGGGTTTCTCCGCGCAGAGCGTCACAATCCCGACCATGACGCTGCAGCGTCGTCGCGCCGGCCAGATGGAGCAGGCGGCCTATCGTGACATCAAGCTGAACGGCTACCAGCGCGGCAAGGTCACCGAGCTGACCATCGCCGGCATCGTCACCAGCCCGGCCGAAGGCCAGCAGGGCCAGCGCGTCGAGATCGGCGCCAGCCGCTTCGCTGGCCTCGATACCGCCGCCGGCGTGCGGGCCGGCACGACGACCACCGTGGCGCTCGAGAGCGGCGCGCTGGGAACCATCCGCGGGACCAGCGCCACCGGCGCGCCCTTCACCATCGAGGCGATCACCTTCGGCAAGGTGTCGATGCGGCCGGGCGAGCGATCACTCGTCGCACTGACACAGACCCTGCAGGACATCGACCCGGCCGGCGCCAGCGAGGAATCGCGCCGCCGCAGCATGGGCGTAGTCGCCGAGCTGTTCTCCCGGCTCGACATCGAGCGGGTGGAGATGACCGGTTTCAAGGGCCAGTCGACGGCGCAACTGCCGGTCGCCATGGGCCGTTTCGCCATCAACGGAGTGTCGCAGGGCAAGATCGCCTCGATCGAGTTCGCGGGCATCGACGCGGCCGGCCGCGACAACCAGGACACCAGCGTCGGGCGCATCACCATCGAGAGCATCGATGCCAGCGGCCTGATCGTGCTGGCGCGGGAGTTCGCCGAGGGCACCTTCACCGCCGGCAAGCCGGTTCCGCCGACCGCCTATCCAGACATCCGCCGCATCGTGGTCGAGGACGTCGACGTCAAGCAGCGCGGCGGCCCGCGCATGGGCAAGTTCGCCCGGCTGGAGATCGAGGGAGGTCCGCGCGTCGGCGTGATACCCTCGCGCCTGCGCGCGAAGCTGACCGGTTTCGAGGCTCCGATCACCAATGCCCGCCAGCGGGCGCAGCTCGCCCCGCTCGGCCTCACCGAAAGCGTCAATTTCGGCGCCGAACTGGAGATCGAATACGTCGAATCCGCCAAGGAACTGCGCATGCGCACCTTCAACGTGGAGGTGGATGATGTCGGCTCGCTCAATCTCGTCATGGCCATCGGCGGTCTCGACCGCGCGCAGATCGAGGCCCTGCCCGGCAGCGCCGCCGTGCTCGGCCTGTCGGCCAAGGCCGGTGCGCTGACGCTGACCTACACCGAGGACGGCGGTGTCGCCTCCTTCATCAGCCATGTCGCCAAGCAGGCCGGCATGGGCGAGGACGACTTCAAGGAGCAGATCAAGCAGCAGGCCGGCATGGTCGTCGGCCAGTTCATCCAGGACCGCGCCCTGGCTGAGCGGATCACCGAGGCCTTCGGTGAGTTCCTCGACGATCCGAGCTCCCTCGCCATCACCCTGACGCCGAAGGGCGACATTCCGCTTGCGGCCCTCGCCGTCGCCCTGCGCGGCTCGCCCTTCGCCGCCATGCCGATGTTCAACATCGAGGTGAAGGCCAACGAGTGAGCCTGGCGCTCTCGCCTGAAATGACAAACGGGGAGGCTTGCGCCTCCCCGTTTCGCATTCCGACGGTGGATGTCGATCAGGCGATCTTCGGGTCGAGCTCGCCCTTGGCGTAGCGCTTGGCCATGTCGGCGAGCGTCACGACGCGCTTGATCTTGGAGGCCTGGCCCGCGGTGTTGAACTCCTGCAGGCGCTGCTTGCAGAGCGCCGTCATCGCTTCCATCGCCGGCTTCAGGTACTTGCGGGGATCGAACTCGCCGGGGGTCTCCGACAACACCTTGCGGATCTGCGCCGGTCATGGCCATCCGGTTGTCGGTGTCGATGTTGATCTTGCGCACACCGTGCTTGATGCCGCGCTGGATTTCCTCGACCGGCACGCCCCAGGTCGGCTTCATCTGGCCGCCGAACTTGTTGATGATGTCCTGCAGCTCCTGCGGCACCGACGAGGAACCGTGCATCACGAGGTGCGTGTTCGGCAGCTTCTGGTGGATTTCCTCGATGACGTTCATCGCGAGGACCTTGCCGTCCGGCTTGCGCGTGAACTTGTAGGCGCCGTGCGAGGTGCCCATGGCGATGGCGAGCGCATCGACCTTGGTTTCCTTGACGAACTTCACGGCCTCGTCGGGGTTGGTCAGCAGCTGGTCATGGGAGAGCTTGCCCTCGGCACCGTGGCCGTCCTCGGCCTCGCCCATGCCGCTCTCGAGCGAGCCGAGCACGCCGAGCTCACCCTCGACCGAGATGCCGCCGAGATGGGCCATCTCGGTGACCTTCTTCGTCACGCCGACATTGTAGTCCCAGTCGCCGGGCGTCTTGCCGTCGGCCTTCAGCGAGCCGTCCATCATGACGGAGGTGAAGCCGGCCTGGATGGCGGTCATGCAGGTCGCGGGCTCGTTGCCGTGGTCGAGATGCACGCAGACGGGGATGTGCGGATAGATCTCGGTGACTGCGTCCATCATGTGCTTGAGCATGATGTCGTTGGCGTAGGAGCGCGCGCCGCGCGAGGCCTGGATGATGACCGGCGCATCAACCGCATCGGCCGCCGCCATGATCGCCAGCGCCTGCTCCATGTTGTTGATGTTGAAGGCGGGCACGCCGTAGTCGTTCTCGGCGGCATGGTCGAGAAGCTGGCGGAGGGTGATGCGGGCCATGGGCGGTTTCCATCCTGTCGTGGGTCAACGCGGCTCGCGTCCGTCTAGCGCAAGGGCGCGGCCAAAAAAGCCGTCCTTTCGCAAGGACAGCTCGGCATTCAGTAGGGCCGCGGTACGGGAACCGGCGCGGTCAGGGGAGCGGAGGGTGCGGTCGCCGCCGCAGCGGCAGCCGCAGCGAGTGCCGCCGCCGCACGCTCCTCCAGCAACGCCGCCGCGTGCCCCAGAACCCGGCGCTGGATGGTCGCATTGGTCGCCAGCATGGCGTGGTTCACCATGAAGGCCCCGGCCTGCCAGGCGTCGACGTTCTCGGCGCCCTCCACCCTGGGGAATCCGGGGCTGAAATAGTTGATGCAGCGGGGTACCGGACAGGGTGGCGAGCCGAAGGCCGCGTCGATGGTGATGACGACGGGCGCCGGCTTGCCGGCCTCCACCATCTCGCGGGCGCGCTTGAGGGCCGTCGACCCGCCCATGGAGTGCCCGACGATGACGTCCGGCTCCTCGCGGGCCGTGCGGGTCATCAGATGCGTGTCGACGACGGCGCGATAGCCCAGGCGCTCGAGTTCGGGAGCGAGCGCGGAAACGCCGACATATTGCTGGTGGACGTAGATGAACAGCCCGTCGAGCAAGAGCACGGAGGGGCGCGGCTGCTGCGCAACCGCCGTCCCCTGACCCACGAGAAGGGCCAGCGCCACAGCCGCGATCCGCTTCGCCCCCCTGATCATCGATCTCCTGTCCGACTGGTCCGGCGAGAGCAATGCGGGGAATTTGGCCGATTCTACGACTTCAGCACATCGACGCCCGGCAGCGGCTTGCCTTCCAGCCATTCGAGGAAGGCGCCACCCGCCGTCGAGACATAGGTGAAGCGCTCGGCTGCTCCGGCCTGGTTGAGCGCCGCCACCGTGTCACCACCGCCGGCGACGGAGACGAGATGGCCGGCCTGGGTGAGTTCAGCCGCAGCCTCGCGCCACGGAAACCGTGCCGTTGTCGAAGGGCTCGAGTCTCGAAGGCGCCGAAGCGGGCCGTTCCACACCAGGGTCTGCGCACCTGGCCGAGCTGATGGACATCGACGTGCTCGATCGACTTCCGGCCCGATGTCGAGGATCATCTCGTCGGCCGCGGCAGGCCTCGGCGATCACCGCAGACCCGGCTGGGCGGCGTCGGCCTTGAATTCGCCTGGCGCACGACCACGTCGACCGGCAGCAGGATCGATCGCGGCAGCCGTTCTTCGCGGCTTCCGCGACGATGGCGCGCGCGGTATCCGACCAGATCATGCTCGGCACAGCGACTTGCCGACCGGCTTGATCCCTTGCGCTGCCAGGAAGGTGTTGGCCATGCCGCCGCCGATGATCGAGCTTGTCGACCTTGCTTCGACTAGGTTGCCGAGAAGGTCGAGCTTGGTGGAGACCTTGGCGCCGCCGACGACGGCGACCGACCGGGCGCTTCCGGCTTATCCAGCGCCTTGTTCAGGGCCTCCAGTTCGGCCTGCATCGGTGCGCCCCGCATAGGCGGGCAGCACGATTGGCCGAGGCCTTCGGTCGAGGCGTGGGCGCGGTGGGCCGCCGAGAAGGCGTCCGTTGACGTAGACGTCGCCCATTGGCAGCCGAGAGCTTGTCGATGAAGCCCGCGCTCGTTCTTCTCCTCGCCCTTGTGGAAGCGCAGGTTCTCGAGCAGCGAGCACCTCGCCGGGCTTCAGCATGCGCCTCGGCCGCCTCGGCCGAGACAGCGCCGACGCAATCGCCGGCGAAGGCCACTGGCGCGCTTCAGCACGTCGCCGAGGGCTCGGCACCAGCGGCCTTCAACGACATCGTCGGGCATCGACGCTTGCCGTCGGGGCGGCCGAAGTGGGCTGAGCACAATCACCTTGGCGCCGCTTGGCCGGCGATGCTCGGCCAAGCGTCGGCGCGGCACGCTCGATGACGCGTGAGCGTCGGTCACCTTGCCGTTCTTCCATCGGCACGTTGAGGTCGACGCGCACGAGCACGCGTTTGCCCTTCACGTCGGCGTCGTCGAGGGTGCGGAAGGCGGTCATGGCATCACCCGGAAAGGACAAGGGCCGCCCGCTGGATGCGGACGGCCCGATGGCTGGATCAGATCAGCTTGCGCCATCGCGACGGCGGTGTCGGCTCATGCGGTTCGAGAAGCCCCACTCGTTGTCGTACCAGCGACATGACGCGCACCAGCGTCCCGTCCATGACCTTGGTCTGGTCGATGTGCGAAGATCGACGAGTGCGGGTCGTGGTTGAAGTCGATCGAGACGTTCGGCTGGTCGGTGACAGCCGAGGATGCCCTTGAGCGGGCCGCGCTTGGCGCGCCTTGACGATCGCCTCGTTGATCTCGTCTCGACCGAGGTCTTCCGCTTGGCGATGAACTTGAAGTCCACCACCGAGACGTTGGGCGTCGGCACGCGGATCGACACGCCGTCGAGACTTGCCCTTGAGCTCCGGCATGCACGAGGCCGACGGCCTTGGCCGCGCCGGTCGAGGTCGGGATCATCGACAGGGCCGCGGCGCGGGCGCGGTAGAGATCCTTGTGCATGGTGTCGAGCGTCGGCTGGTCGCCGGTGTAGGCGTGGATCGTCGTCATGAAGCCCTTGCTCGATGCCGCAGGTCGTCGTGCAGCACCGTGGCGACGGGGGCCAGGCAGTTGGTGGTGCACGAGGCGTTGGAGACCACGAGGTGGTCCTTCGTCAGCTGCTCGTGGTTGACGCCGTAGACGACGGTCAGGTCGGCACCGTCGGCAGGGAGCCGAGACGAGCACGCGCTTGGCGCCGGCCTTGAGGTGGGCTGGCGGCCTTGTCGCGGGTGGTGAAGATGCCGGTGCACTCCATCGCGATGTCGACGCCCAGCGCCTTGTGCGGCAGTTCGGCCGGATCCTTGATCGCGGTGACCTTGATGCGCTTGCCGCGCCAACGATCGATCGTGTCGCCGTCGACCGAGACCTCGGCCGGGAAGCGGCCATGGACGCTGAATCGAAGCGCAGCAGGTGGGCGTTGGTCTCGACCGGGCCGAGATCGTTGATGCCGACACGACCTCGATGTCCTTGCGGCCCGCTCTCGACGATGGCGCGCAGCACGTTGCGGCCGATGCGGCCGAAACCGTTGATGAAGACGCGAATGGTCATCGAATTCCTGTCCTTCATGCGGGCCGGTTCGTTCCGGTCGGCCCCTGTCAGCACGCTGACGCCGCCATCTGGCGCCCAATCACGTCAATCACATGGCGCGGGTAAGCCGATCCGCGCCAGAACGGCCTCGACGGTCGCTTCCGCCGTGATGCCGAAATGCCTGTAGAGTTCGCTTGCCGGGAGCCGAGGCGCCGAAGCCTGACATGCCGACGAAGATCGCCGTCACGAGCCGATGACCGCGTGCCCAACCCATGCGCGACGCCGGCCTCGCATGGCGACCTGCACCGGCGCCATCGCCGATGACGGTGCTCGCGATACGTTCGGCTGACTGCTCGAGCGAACAGGTCGCAGCGAGGGCACGGACACGACACGGGCGACTGGATCCCGCGCTCGGCCAGAAGCCTTCGCGCGCATTGACGCGCGATCTCGACCTCCGAGCCGGTGGCGAACAGGCGACACCGGCGCCTTGGCACGCCTCGGCCTTGCCAGAGTTCGTAGGCGCCGCGCGGCGCAGCGGTTGGCCGTCACCTCGGCGTCGCAGACTGTCGGCAGGTTCTGGCGCGTCAGCGCCAGCGACAGTCGGCACCGTCGATGCGGTTCAGCGCCAGTTCCCAGCACTCCGCCGCCTCGATCGGCGTCGGCAGGGACGGAACACCCGCAGGTTCGGCGATGGCGCGCAGGGCAGCGACGTGCTCGACCGGCTGGTGGGTCGGGCCCATCCTCGCCGAGGCCGATGGAATCGTGGGTCATCACATAGACGACACCGGTGCCCATCAGCGCCGACGAGGCGGATGGCCGGGCGGCAGTAGTCGGTGAAGACGAGGAAGGTTCGCGCCGTTAGGGGACGAAGCCTCCGTGCAGGGCGATGCCGTTCATCGCCGCCGCCATGCCGTGCTCGCGGATGCCGTAGTGGATGTAGCGGCCCTGTCGCGGTTCTTCGCCGAGAAGGCGACCGCCGGCTTCGTCTTGGTGTTGTTCGAGCCGGTGAGATCGGCCGAGCCGCCGAGGAATTCCGGCATGGCACGGCACTGATGGCCTCGATGCGCGAGCTCGGACGACTTGCGCGTCGCGATGTGCTGCGGGTTCGTCGAGCAGCGCCTTCTTGTAGGCGGCGAGGGCCTTCGCAAGCTCGGCCGGACGCTCGCCGGGCGAGGCGGCGGTCGAACTCGGCGCTGCTGTCTTCGGCCATGGCAGCGTGCCGAACAGCGATTCACCCAGGTCTTGCGGCGCGCTCGACTGCCGCGGGCGCCGATCTTGCGCCAGGCGGTCGAAGCACGTCGGGCGCAACTCGAAGAACGGCTCGGGCGCAATGCCGAGCTTCTCCTTTGCACCCGTCGAGCTCGTCGGCCCCGAGCGGCTCGCCATGGGCCTTGGAGGTGCCGGCCTTCTTCGGCGCGCCGTAGCCGATCACCGTCTTGCAGGCGATCAGCGAGGGCTTGCCCGACTTCTGCGCCCGCTCGGATGGCGGCGCCGATGGCGTCAGGGTCATGACCGTCGACGCGCTCGGCACGTGCCAGCCCGCGGCCTGCGAAGCGCTTCACCTGGTCGACTCGAGGTCGGCGAGCGACAGTCGGGCCATCGATGGAGATGCCGTTGTCGTCGAACAGCACGATCAGCTTGTTCAGCTTCCAGATGCCCCGCCATCGCGATGGCTTCCTGGCTGATGCCTTCCATCAGGTCAGCCGTCGGAGGCGATGACATAGGTGTGGTGATCGACCGCCTGTCTTGGCCGAACTCGCGCGGCGAGCATCTTCTCGGCCAGCGCCATGCCGACGGCATTGGCGATGCCCCTGGCCGAGCGGGCCGGTGGTGGTCTCGATGCCGCTTGGCGATGACCGTTCTCGGGGTGCCCCGGCGGTCTTCGAGCCGAGCTGGCGGAAATGCTTCAGCTCGTCGAGCGTCATGTCCGGCGTCGCCGGTCAGATAGCAGCAGCGCATAGACCAGCATCGAGCCGTGGCCGGCGGACAGCACGAAGCGGTCGCGGTCGGGCCAGGTCGGGCTTCGCCGCATCGAACTTCATGAAGCTGGGAGAACAGCACCGTGGCGACGTCGGCCGTGCCCATCGGCATGCCGGGATGGCCGGACTTGGCCTTTTCCACAGCGTCCATGGCGAGCGAACGGATCGCGTTGGCGAGCTTGTCGTGCTGGGCGCGCGGCAGGGCGGCGGTGGACATCAGGAGCGGCTCCTCGTGGCGCCGCCTCGGCGGAAAACGGCGCACATCCGATGAAAAGGGTCCGCGGACGACGAGTCCGGGCTGTCGGGCCGGTGTCCTAGCAGCGACGGCCCCCGAGTCAATGGTCCGAACGGCCCGATCGGGGCATTCGCGGAGGAAAGCAGCCATGTCGGCAGACATGACCGGTGCGGCGCGCCGCGGACACGCGACAATCATGAGACAAACCAACCCGCGCGCCGTTGACGCTGTTCGATCCGCTCGCGTAGGTTCCCCCCGTCAGCCAGAGGCGCCGCGGCGGCGCCTCGACGGCCTTTCTCTGACGGTGCAGGATCGAGCTTGGGATCCACGACAGGCCCATCGCGCCTTGAATCGGCGGCCTTGCGGTTGAAGACGGCGCTCTCGACGCTGGAGACTGCCGTCGCTCGCAAGCTCGAGGCCGACCGCCAGCATGTCGTGCTGGGAAAACAGATGGATGCGCTCAGGCCGACCGCTCCCGCCTCGCCGAGGACCTCGACCGCTCTGCCGATCGCGTGGCCGGACTGGAATCGGTCAATCGGGACGTCGCCCGGCGGCTCGATCTCACCATGGATGCCATCCGCGGCGTCCTCTCCCGCTACGAGAACTGACAGCGATGGCTCATGTCTCCGTGACCATCAACGGCCGGCAGTTCCGCATGGCCTGCGACGACGGCCAGGAGGACCATCTGCTCCGGCTCGCCGCGGAGGTGAACGGCAAGGTGGACCAGCTCAAGGGAGCGTTCGGTGAGATCGGCGACACGCGCCTCACCGTGATGGCGGCCATCATGGTGGCGGATGAACTCGCCGACACCCGCCGGCGCCTCAAGGCCGCCGAGACCGAACTCGCCACCCTGCGTGAGACCCGGACGCTGATGGTCGAGCGCAGCGACGAGCGGGAGGCGAGGCTTGCGCACACCCTGGACGATGCCGCCGCCTCGATCGAACGCCTGGCGGCCCAGTTGAACGGCCTCGGTCGGACCGTTTCCTGACATTGCGCGCCCGAGGGCGAGCGGCGTGAGCCAAGAATGGTTGTAGCGGGACCATTGACCGCCGCTGAGCCAGTTGCGCCGGACCGCGCCGGTGTCTAAACCCTTGGCAGACTGCTTGCGACCTACCAGACCGTGATGAATCATCCTCCGCAGACAGACGTGCCAGGCCCTTCCCGCGAAGAGGACCTCGGACTGGACCTGGTACAGGCCCCGCCGTCCCAGCGGAAAGTGCTGTGGGGCGACATCATCGCCTTGCCCGAGCCCGGCACGGGCGCCGAGCCGAAACTCGAGGCGCGGGTGATGATGTATCCGGACAAGTCCCGCTTCTTCGTCTCCTACCCCTCCGGCAAGGAGGAGGTGCTGTCTCCGGCGCAGTTCGTGGCGCTGGTGCTGGAACTGAAGCGCTCGCGCCGCTTCACCTTCGAGCGGCACCGGGGCTGAAGCGGCCCTGCGACGGGCCGGGCGCTTGTCCCGCCTGTTGATTTCCTGTATTGCCCCGCCATTCGGCAGATCGACTTCCGGTCGGACCTGCCGGCATCGCGTGGTGGATGACCTCCACCCGGGTCGGAGCAATCGTCTCTCGCCCGCCTCGCGTCCTCGCCGTGGCCCCCGACGGGCTGCCGCCTCAGGACGGGGTCCGCTGCCGGCTCCGGTCGCGATCCGCCCGACAGACATCCAAGCCGCCTTTCGCCTGGGTTGCGCCCGCGTGCCGTTTCGGCCGCGTCCGGACGCGATTCAGCCCCTCGTCCGGCCCTCGCGGAGCCGGCGGCTCCTCTCAACCCCGGCGCATCAACGGGCTCACAAGGACGTACACCGTATGGCAAGCGCCAACAGCATGAACCCCTCCCGCGACGATTTCGCCGCGCTCCTCGCCGAGAGCTTCGGCAAGACCGAGATGAACGAAGGCTCGGTGGTCAAGGGCATCGTGGTCGGGATCGAGAAGGATCTCGCGATCATCGACGTCGGCCTGAAGACCGAGGGCCGCGTCGCCCTGAAGGAATTCACCGGCCCGGGCCGCGAAGGCGACATCAAGATCGGCGATGATGGTCGAGGTCTATCTCGAGCGCGTCGAGAACGCCCTCGGCGAGGCCGTCATCTCGCGCGACAAGGCGCGCCGCGAGGAAAGCTGGGTCAAGCTCGAGAAGGCGTTCAACGCCAACGAGAAGGTCACCGGCACGATCTTCAACACCGTCAAGGGCGGCTACACCGTCGATCTCGACGGCGCCGTGGCCTTCCTGCCGCGCAGCCAGGTCGACATCCGTCCGGTGCGCGACGTCGGCCCGCTGATGAACTCGCCGCAGCCGTTCCAGATCCTCAAGATGGACCGCCGTCGCGGCAACATCGTCGTCTCGCGCCGCACCGTGCTCGAAGAGACCCGCGCCGAGACAGCGTCACGAGCTCGTCTCAGAAGCCTCGAAGAGGGCCAGGTCATCGACGGCGTCGTGAAGAACATCACCGACTACGGCGCGTTCGTGGACCTCGGCGGCATCGACGGCCTGCTGCACGTCACCGACATCGCCTGGCGCCGCGTCAACCACCCGTCCGAGGTGCTCACCATCGGCCAGACCGGTCAAGGTGCAAGATCGTCAAGATCAACCCCGAGACGCACCGCATCTCGCTGGGCATGAAGCAGCTCCTGGACGATCCGTGGCAGGGCATCGAGGCCAAGTACCCGGTCAACGCCAAGTTCAAGGGCCGCGTCACCAACATCACCGACTACGGCGCCTTCGTAGAGCTGGAGCCGGGCATCGAGGGCCTGATCCACGTCTCGGAAATGAGCTGGACCAAGAAGAACGTCCATCCGGGCAAGATCGTCTCGACCTCGCAGGAAGTCGAAGTGATGGTGCTCGAGGTCGACATCGTCCAAGCGCCGCATCTCGCTCGGCCTCAAGCAGACCATGCGGCAATCCGTGGGAGGCCTTCATCGAGCAGCCATCCCGATCGGCACCGATCGTCGAGGGCGAGGTCAAGAACAAGACCGAGTTCGGCCTGTTCCTGGGCCTCGAGGGCGACGTGGACGGCATGGTTCACCTCTCCGACCTCGACTGGAACCGTCCCGGCGAGCAGGTGCATCGAGGAGTATCAAGAAGGGCGACATCAGTCAACGCGCCCAGGTTCTCGACGTCGACGTGGAGAAGGAGCGCATCTCGCTCGGCCTGAAGCAGGTCGGCGGCGATCCCTTCGCTGAAGCCGGGCGACGTTCCAGCAAGGGCGCAGATCGTCACCGTGCGAGGTGGCGGAAGCCAAGAGAAGGCGGCATCGACGTGAAGATCGTCGGCACCGACCTGACTGCCTTCATGCAAGCGCTCGGAGCTTGCCCGCGACCGCGCCGACCAGCGCCCCGAGCGTTTCGCCGCCGGCGAGAAGCTCGACGCCCGAGTCACCATGTTCGACCGCAAGGCCCGCAAGGTCCAGGTGTCGATCAAGGCGCTGGAAATGGCCGAGGAGAAGGAAGCCATGGCCCAGTTCGGCTCGGCCGACTCGGGCGCCTCGCTTGGCGACATCCTCGGTGCCGCCCTCAAGGCGCGCACGACCGACAAGAAGTGAGGCTGTCGCCGGCGGAGCGATCCGTCGGCGCTCCTGACGTCAGAAATGCGAAACGGCCGCCCGATGAGGCCAGCTCAAGACCGTGCTGGATGGCATGCTGGCCCGCGAGGGCCGCGCCGAAACTCAGAGGCTCGCCATCACGCGGGTGACGCGCGACGAATAGGCCGTCCGTGTGCAGGACGAAGCGAGACCCCGGTTGTGGAGTGCTGCGGCGCCGGCGGCCGATCCGCACTGGCGGTAGGCGACAGCGAGGTGGCGCATCCCCCACTCCAGTCCGGCGCCGCAGGAATTCAACGCCGAAGCGGGGCCGGAATAGCCGAGGCCGCGCGCCGTGGCCGGCTTGATCTGCAGCGGCCCCAGTTCCCCTGCCCGGCCGCGGGCCTGGCAACGCATGTTGCTCTCGACGCGCGCGACGGCGAGGGCGAGGCTCGCGGGCACGCCATGGCGTGCGGCGACCTCGGAAATGCGCCGGGCGACGGTGGAGCGTTCGTCACTGCCTGCGTCGGCGGTTACGGACAGCGAGCGCATCTGGCGCGGCCCGGACGATGCCGGGGTGGTCGGCGCTGCCACGGTCTGGCCGGCGGCGTAGAGGGTTGCCCAGGTGGCGTTGGCCCGGTCGCTCTCCTGGCCCGAAGCGAGGGAGGGAACCATCATCAGGCCGACAGCTCCAGCACATGCTGCAAGACGAATGGAAATGCGACGCGCTTTCGCGCTCGAATGGATCATGATCTGTTGTTTTCCTGAGTAAAAATCAGCCGGACAGCAGTGGCTTGTCGCGACTATCGACGTTCATCTCGCACTGACGTCGTGGCTTCACTCGGAGTGGAGCCGTCAGGCCTTTCGGATGAACCGTGGCATGGCGCTTATAGACATTGAATTGCTGCACTGCAATAAAATGATGTTTCAAACCGTGTCAGAGGCCCCTTCGGACGGCTTGCGGGTGAGACGGCCCGCCGCTAATCCGGGGGGCAGAACAGGAGACCGGCATGGCGAGGTTGAAGGTTGCGATCGTTCCGGTGACGCCCTTCGAGCAGAACTGCTCGATCGTCTGGGACGACGACACGAAGAAGGCCGCCATCGTCGATCCTGGCGGGGATCTGCCGCGAATCCAGAGTGCCATCGCCGACCTCAAGGTCGTGCCCGAGAAGATCCTGCTCACCCACGGCCACATCGACCATGCCGGCGGTGCGGCCGAACTTGCCGAACTGCTGTCGATTCCCATCGAGGGGTCGCACGAGGACGATGCGCCGCTGCTGGCCAATCTCACCGCGCAGGCGCAACGCTTCGGCCTTGCAGGTGTCCGTCCGGTGACGCCGACGCGATGGCTGAAGGAAGGCGACACCGTCACCGTCGGCGGCCTCACCTTCGACGTTCTCCATGTCCCTGGCCATGCGCCGGGCCACGTCGTGTTCGTCCATGCCCCTTCCGAGTTCGCTCTCGTCGGCGACACGGTCTTCCAGGGCTCCGTCGGCCGCACCGACCTGCCCGGAGGCGACCACGACCTGCTGATCCGCGGCATCAAGGAAAAGATCCTGCCGCTGGGCGACGACTTCACGGTCCTGCCGGGACATGGGCCCGCCACGACGCTGGAACGCGAGCGCAAGACCAATCCGTTCCTCCAGTAGGACAATCTGTCGCTGGACTTTCTGACCCGAACCACTACATCGCGGGTCCGGGGAGGCCGACGGCCCATACGGGCTTTTACGCATATCCGGCGACATATGCCGGATACATGGCCTCTGATACTTGGCTGATGGTGTGCGCGGAGGGTTTCGCGCCTGAACGCGTGGCGAGACCGCTCTTGATCAAGACTTCCGTGGATTTCCTGCGCGACCGGATCGGCCTGAAGCGGATCCTTCTCGTGGTCGCCGTCGCCATGCTCGCAACCGCGGGCTACGTGCTGTTCGAGAAGCTGAAGGTGATCGACTGGTCGAAGGTCTGGGAGGCCATCGGCCAGATCGGACCGACGACGCTGATCGTCGCCGGCCTCTTCGCCGCGGCGGCCTATGCGACGCTCACGGTCTACGACTACTTCGCCACGCGCACGATCGGCCGGGACGACATCCCCTATCCCGCCTGCGCGGTCGGCTCCTTCACCAGCTACTCCATCGCCCACAATCTCGGCGCGACCGTCTTCACTGCCGCCGTGGTGCGCTACCTCGTCTATTCCCGCTACAAGATCACCGGCCCGCAGGTGGTGAAGATCTGCTTCATCGCCGGCCTCACCTTCTGGCTGGGCAACGCCACGGTGCTCGGCCTCGGCTTCGTGCTGGAGCCCTGGGTTGTGACGCCCGTCGTCGCGCCCTTCGGCATCGGCGGCGACACCGTCCGCATCGTCGGGGCGGTGATCCTCGCCGCCCTCATCGGCTGGCTCATCTTCGTGGCCGCGCCGCGCCAGTTCGGGTCCGGGGCCTGGGTCATCAAACTGCCGAGCGCGAAGCTCACCTTCCTGCAGATGATCATCGGCATCGTCGACCTTTCCTGCACGGCGATGATTCTCTACGTGCTGCTCATGGCCATGCCGAACGCCCCGCCGGCGCCCTTCGTTGCGGTGGCGGTCATCTTCTGCTCGGCGATGCTTCTCGGATTTGCGACCCATGCGCCCGGCGCCGCCGGCGCCTTCGAGGCGACGCTTCTGGTGGCGCTGCCACCGCTGGGGTTCACGGCCGAAGCGGTGGTGGCGGCCTTCATTCTGTTCCGCCTCTACTACTTCATCGTGCCCTTCATCCTCGCCCTGCTGATCGTGGCGATCCGTGAGTTCGCCAGCGGCCACCGTTCGCTCGACCACCTGAAGGAGAGCATGGCGGTCATTCGACAGGCCGAGGAGAGCCAGGAGGCCGCGAAGGCAGCCGCCAAGCCCGGCTCCGCCGGCTGAGATTTACGCGCCGCCCCTGCCGGCCTAGACGTCTGGCAGGGAACCCGGCAGGAGAGGCCCCGTGACCCGTATCCTCGTCTTCTCGGGCTCGATCCGCTCGGGCTCGTTCAATGCGCGGCTGGCTGCGGCTGCCGCCGTCGAACTCGCCAATCTCGACGCCGACGTCTCGCTGATCTCGCTCGCCGACTATCCCCTTCCGATCTATGACGGCGACCTCGAAACCGCCGAGGGCGTGCCGGAGAACGCGCTGAAGCTGAAGCGGCAGTTCTGCGCCCATCAGGGCATCTTCATCGCCGGGCCGGAATACAATGCCGGCATGACACCGCTCCTGAAGAACGCCGTCGACTGGATCAGCCGCGTCAGGGAAGCGGGGGAGAAGCCGCTCGCGGCCTATCGTGGACGGGTCTTCGCCCTTGGCTCCGCCTCGCCTGGTGGCTATGGCGGCATGCGCTCGCAGATGGCGACGCGGCAAGTCCTGGAACTCGGCTGCGGCGCCCTCGTCATCCCAGAGAGCTGCGCCGTGCCGGCCGCCCATCAGGCCTTCGACGACGATGGCAGGCTCAAGGACGATCGCACGCGCAGCATGCTCACCGCCTGCTGCACCTCCCTCATCGACAAGGCCCGGAGCTTCGCCTGATGCCGTCTGCCGCCCCGATCGACCCCCGCTCGAAACTCTTCGTCGCCCTCGATCTGCCGAGCCTCGGCGACGCCGAGAGGCTGGTCTCGCTGCTCGGCGATACGGTCACCCACTACAAGATCGGCTACAGGCTGGGCTATTCGGACGGGATCGCCTTCGGACGGGAGCTGGCGGCCTCGGGCAAGACCATCTTCTTCGACCTGAAGCTCCACGACATCGACAACACGGTGCGCGAGGGCGTCGAATCGATCGTCCGCACCGGGGCCCACTACCTGACGGTCCATGCCTATCCGCAGACCATGAGGGCGGCCGTGCAGGGCCGCGCCGGCTCGGCCCTGAAGATCCTGGCGGTGACCATTCTCACCTCATGGAACGACCTCGACTGCGCCGAGGCCGGATATGCCGGCACGGTCGCGACCCTCGTTCCGGCCAAGGCACAGCAGGCCGCGGCCATCGGCGTCGACGGCATTGTCTGCTCGGCCCATGAAACCGCCAACCTGCGGGCCATCGGCATCCCCTCGCGCGTCGAACTCGTCACCCCCGGCATCCGACCGGCCGGGGCCGATGCCGGCGACCAGAAGCGCATCGTGACGCCCTTCGACGCCATACGTGGCGGAGCGGACAGGCTGGTCGTCGGCCGCCCGATCACGGCCGCTTCCGATCCCGTCCACGCAGCACGCGGGATTTTGAACGAGATCAATGGAGCAATGCAGTAGAGTTGTGTTAGCGTTCGCACACGATCCTGTTGGTAGTGTGCGCGTTCAAATGAGCCTTCCGGCAATCGCGGAAGACCATGATGAAAGGCGATGCGATGAAGGACGCTGACAAGCAGCGACGACTGGGCCCGCTTTGGACGGCCATCATGGCCATTGCCGGCGTGGGCGGCGGTCTCGTTGTTGCGATCTACAGCTTCATCCAGCTGCGAACGGCCTGGCTCGACGGCGTCCTCGTCTTCGGCGGGCGCGGAAGGGCGGCCTGGGATGTCGACTATGACAGCGAGCCCCTAAGCTACATCGTGGCCATGTCGGTTCTCTATCCCACCGCCATCGTTTGCGGCATCGGCGTCGCCATCGTCAGTGCCCTCGTCCTGATGCGGCAGAGGTCGATCGACCGGAACGACCGCCAGATGCGCTGACCAAAGGTCCGGCTCGTTCCGGCACGCGCGGCGTCTTGCCCGCCGGCGACGGGTCTTTCCGATCGGGCGACTTGCACTGAGGCCCCGTCGGGGCTACCTGATCGCCCCGCTCAGGGTGTGCCGGCTGCAACTGGGAGCCCCCTTTCATGCCTCTCGAAACCGACTCCGTGCTGGATCGCCGCCTCTTGCGTCGCAAGCTGACGTTCTGGCGCGTCCTGTCGGTCTTCGCCGTCATCGGCGCCCTCTGCATTGCCGGACTGGTCGGCGCGCAACGCTTCGGCTGGGTCACGCCTCTGCAGCATGTGGCGCGGGTCGAGGTGCGCGGCGTGATCGCGCAGAACGCCAATCTCGTCCGGACGATCGAGGCGCTCGCCCGCAATCGCAACGTCCGCGCGCTGATCGTCACCATCGATTCACCCGGCGGCACGGTGACCGGCTCGGAGGCCCTGTTCACTGCCATCCGTACCGTCGCGGCGGCCAAGCCGACGGTGGCCGTGGTCGAGGGCACGGCCGCATCGGGCGGCTATATCGCCGCCATCGGCGCCGATCACATCGTCTCGCGGGAGACCTCGATCGCCGGCTCGATCGGCGTCATCGCCCAGTTTCCCAACGTGACGCGGCTTCTCGACACCCTCGGGGTGCGCGTCGAGGCCATCCGTTCGACGCCGCTCAAGGCCATGCCGAGCGGGCTCGAGCCAACCAGTCCCGAGGCCATGGCGGCGCTCCGGGAGATCATCACCGACAGCTACAGCTGGTTCCAGCGCATCGTGAAGGACCGCCGCGGCCTCAGCGACGACCAGTTGCGTGTGGTGGCGGATGGCCGCGTCTTCGTCGGCAGCCGCGCGCGCGAGCTGAGGCTCGTCGACCAGATCGGCGGCGAGCGCGAGGCCCGGGCCTGGCTCGCGACACGCGGTGTGCCCGCCACCATGCGGGTGCAGCTCCACCGGCCGCGGGCGCCGGGCAGCCTGTCCTGGATGCGCGTGGCAGGCAGTAGCCTCGCCGAGGCGGTGGGCCTGACGGAATGGGCCGAGCGGATTGCCGGTTCGGCGCTCGCCGCCCAGATCGAACGAACGTCGCTTGACGGGCTTCTGGCGCTCTGGCAGCCTCCAAGCCCATGATAGATTTTGACAAATTCAATCGGGAGCGCGCCGGCGGGGCGCGATGGCCATGATCAAGTCCGAACTCGTCCAGAAGATCGCCGAGCAGAACCCCCAGCTCTATCAGCGCGACGTCGAGAACATCGTCAATGCCATCCTCGACGAGATCGTCGGTGCGCTGGCGCGCGGAGACCGGGTGGAACTGCGTGGCTTCGGCGCCTTCTCGGTCAAGGCCCGGCAGGCCCGCGTCGGCCGCAATCCGCGCACCGGTCAGCATGTCGAGGTCGAGGACAAGGTCGTGCCGTTCTTCAAGACCGGCAAGGAAATGCGCGAGCGCCTGAACAAGGGCGCCTGATCATGCTGCGGCGCGTCGTCAACTGGCTGTTGCTGGCCCCCGTCGCCCTCGTCGCCGTGGTGCTGGCGGTGGCGAACCGCACACCCGTGACCCTGTCGCTGGATCCCCTGGCGCGCGAAGCCTCGCCGCTGTCCGTCTCGGTGCCGCTCTTCGCCGTGGCCTTCCTCGCGGTGATCCTCGGTGTGGTCATCGGCGGCACCGCCGTCTGGTGGAAGCAGGGCCGGTATCGCAAGCGCTGCCGGATGGCGGAAAGCGAGCTTTCCGCCGCGCGCAGCGACGTGGAGCGGTTGCGCAACGAACTCGGACGCGGCGAACAGCCGGGCGCCCCGGGAGGCCCCCTCGCCTTCCTCAACCGGCCTGCGGCCTGAGTTCTTCATGCGCATCATCACTGCCGCCGAGATCGCCGGCACCCTGACCTATCCCGCTCTCGTCGACGCACTCGCCGAGGCTTTCCGGTCCGACATCACCGTGCCGCTGCGCCATCACCACCCGATCCGCCAGGAAGCGGGGGTGCCGGAGGCAATGCTGCTGCTGATGCCGGCCTGGACCTCGCCCGGCGACGGCGCTTTCGTCGGCACCAAGATCGTGTCGGTCTACCCCGGCAACGGAGCGCGCAATCTTCCCTCGATCTATGGCAGCTACGTGCTGTGCAGCGGTGAGACCGGCGCGCCGCTGGCGATCCTCGACGGCACCACGCTGACCGTCTGGCGCACCGCCTGCGCCAGCGCCCTCGCCTCTCGCTACCTGTCCCGCAAGGACTCCTCCCGCATGGTCATGGTCGGGGCGGGAGCACTGGCGCCGCATCTGATCCGCGCCCATGCGTCCGTCCGTCCCATCCGCAACGTCACGGTGTGGAACCGGTCGCGCGAGAAGGCCCAGGCGCTCGCCGAGGGGCTGTCGGGGACCGTGCCTGGCGTCACGGTGACGGTGGCGACCGACCTGCAGGCCGCGGTCGAGGATGCCGACATCGTCACCTGCGCCACCATTTCGTCGAACCCGATCGTGTCGGGAGACTGGCTGAAGCCCGGCGCCCATCTCGACCTCGTCGGCGGTTACACCCCGGCGATGCGCGAGGCCGATGATGCGGCGGTCAGGCGCGCCAGCCTCTTCGTCGACACGCGGACCGGCGGCCTGAAGGAAGCCGGCGACATCGTCGACCCGATCCGCCGCGGCATCGTGACCGAATCCGACGTCAAGGCCGACCTTGTCGATCTCGCCCGCGGTTCGCATCACGGCCGGACGTCGAGCGGGGAGATCACGCTCTTCAAGTCCGTCGGCACGGCGCTCGAGGATCTTGCCGCCGCCATGCTGGTGTGGCGCTCGCTGCCCGTCTAAAGACAGGCCATGCCCCTGCTGGTCAAAATCTGCGGCATCAGGACGATGCGGACCGTCGATGTGGCGCTGGAAGCCGGCGCCGACATGATCGGCGTCGTCTTCTTCGAGAAGAGCCCGCGCCACGTCTCGCTCGCGACAGCCTGCGCGCTCGCCGCGCGGACCTGCGGCCGGGCCGGCGTCGTCGCGCTCACCGTCGACCCCACCGACGCCTTCCTCGCCGAGGTCATGGCGAGCCTCAAGCCGGACCTCCTCCAGTTGCACGGCGCCGAGACGCCGGAGCGGGTCGCGGACATCCGGTCCCGCTTCAAGGTGCGCGTCATGAAGGCCATCGGCGTTGCCGAGGCCGCCGATCTCGCGCCGGTCAGGGACTTCGCCGCGGTCAGCGACCTCATCCTCGTCGATGCGAAGCCGCCGAAGACGGCGGAGGCGCTGCCTGGCGGAAACGGGCTGACATTCGACTGGCGACTGGTGGCCGGCCTTGACCCCGGCCGCCCGGTCATGCTTTCCGGAGGCCTCCATCCAGGCAATGTGGCCGAAGCCATCCGGCTGACCCGTTTGTCCGGCGTCGACGTATCCTCCGGTGTCGAGAGTTCTCCGGGTCAGAAGGATCCGGACAAGATCAGGGCCTTCGTGGCCGCCGCCCGCCAGACGCAGGGCGAAGGAGAGTGGCTATGAACGCACCGCTGAAGCCGAATTCCTTCCGGTCAGGTCCGGACGAGAACGGTCGGTTCGGCATCTATGGCGGCCGTTTCGTCGCCGAGACGCTGATGCCCAACATTCTGGAGCTGGAGAAGGCCTACAACGAGGCCCGCCAGGACCCGGCTTATCTCGCCGAAATGGCGAGCCACCGGACCCACTATATCGGCCGTCCCAGCCCGCTCTATTTCGCCGCGCGGCTGACCGAGCATCTCGGTGGCGCGAAGATCTACCTGAAGCGCGAGGAGCTGAACCACACCGGCTCCCACAAGGTGAACAACGTCCTCGGCCAGATCCTGCTCGCCCTTCGCATGGGCAAGAAGCGCATCATCGCCGAGACAGGGGCCGGCCAGCATGGCGTCGCCACCGCAACGCTCTGTGCCCGCTTCGGCCTCGAATGCATCGTCTACATGGGCGCCGTCGACGTCGCCCGGCAGGCGCCGAATGTCTTCCGTATGAAGATGCTGGGCGCGACGGTCGTACCCGTGCAGTCCGGCGCCAAGACGCTGAAGGATGCCATGAACGAGGCGCTGCGCGACTGGGTCACCAATGTCGACACCACGTTCTACTGCATCGGCACGGTCGCCGGCCCCCATCCCTATCCGGCGATGGTGCGCGACTTCCAGTCGGTCATCGGCGACGAGACCCGCGCCCAGATGCAGGAGGCGGAAGGCCGGCTCCCGGACAGCCTCATCGCCTGCGTCGGCGGCGGGTCGAACGCCATCGGCCTCTTCCACCCCTTCCTCGATGATCCCTCGGTCGAGATTTATGGCGTGGAGGCCGCCGGCCATGGCCTCGACAAGCTGCATGCCGCCTCGATCTCCGGCGGCAAGCCCGGCGTCCTGCACGGCAACCGCACCTATCTGCTGATGGACGAGGACGGCCAGATCCAGGAAGGCCACTCGATATCCGCCGGCCTCGACTACCCCGGCATCGGCCCCGAGCATTCCTGGCTGAACGACATCGGCCGCGTGACCTATCTCTCGGCGACCGACGACGAGGCGCTGGAGGCCTTCCAGCTCCTGTCGAAGATCGAAGGCATCATTCCGGCGCTGGAATGCGCCCATGCCCTTGCCAAGGTGAAGGAACTGGCGCCGAAGAAGCCGAAGGACCATCTGATGGTCATGAATCTCTCGGGCCGTGGCGACAAGGATGTGCCGCAGGTCGCCGAAATCCTGGGGACCCGACTGTGAGCACCCGCCTCGACACCCGCTTCGCCGATCTTTCCCGTCAGGGTCGCGCCGGCCTCGTCACCTATGTGATGGCCGGCGACCCCGACCGCGAGACCGCCCGCGCCATCCTGAAGGCCCTGCCGGGCGCCGGTGCCGACGTCATCGAGTTCGGCATGCCCTTCACCGATCCGATGGCGGACGGCCCCTCGATCCAGGCGGCCGGCCTGCGCGCGCTGGCCGGCGGCCAGACGCTGACGAAGACGCTGGAGGACATCGCCTGGTTCCGGACCTCCGACCAGACGACGCCGATCGTCCTCATGGGCTACTACAATCCCATCTACATCTACGGCGTCGCGCGCTTCCTGGCGGATGCGAAGGCGGCCGGCGTCGATGGCTTGATCGTCGTCGACCTGCCGCCGGAAGAAGATGCAGAGCTCTGCCTTCCTGCCCTCGAGGCCGGCCTGAATTTCATCCGCCTCGCGACGCCGACCACGGATGACAGGCGACTGCCGACGGTGCTGCGCAATACCTCCGGCTTCGTCTACTACGTCTCGATCACCGGCATCACCGGCGCGGCCACGCCCGATTTCGACCGGACGGCGCAGGCAGTCGCCCGTATCAAGCGGCACACCGACCTGCCCGTCGCCGTCGGCTTCGGTGTGAAGAACGCCGACCATGCCAGCGCGGTGGCGCGCGGTGCCGATGCGGTCGTGGTAGGCTCTGCCCTGATCGAGGTGCTGAAGGGTTCGCTCGATGCCGAGGGCCGAGCCACGCCGGCGAGCGTCCCGGCCGTCACCGGTCTGGTCGCCTCGCTCGCCGATGGCGTCCGGGGAGCCCGCAAGGCTGCCGAATAAGCGCCGCCTTTCAGGGCGACACAGAGACTTCCGATTCTTCTTCACCCGTCAGGACGACAGTCATGAACTGGATCACCGACGTTCTTCCCCCGAAGATCCGATCGTTCCTGAAGCGGGACACACCGGAGAACCTGTGGATCAAGTGCCCGGAAACCGGGCAGATGGTCTTCCACAAGGATCTCGAGAGCAATCTCTTCGTCATCCCGGGTTCCGGCGCGCATATGCGCATGGGCTCGACCGCGCGGCTGAAGTCGATCTTCGACAACGGCACCTGGTTCGACGTGCAGCTTCCCGAAGCGCCGATCGACCCGCTGAAGTTCCGCGACGAGAAGCGCTATGTGG
The DNA here is from genome assembly GCA_965284145.1 of Phreatobacter sp. Classification (GTDB taxonomy): domain Bacteria; phylum Pseudomonadota; class Alphaproteobacteria; order Rhizobiales; family Phreatobacteraceae; genus Phreatobacter. Next base: position 106,925 of record CBDIRH010000002.1, on the reverse strand, counting down.
ACCGGCTGAAGGACGCCCGCGCCAAGACCGGCATGAACGACGCCATCAAGGTCGGCTTCGGCAAGCTCGAGGGCCTGCCCGTGACGGTGGCTGTGCAGGACATGGACTTCATGGCCGGGTCGCTCGGAACGGCGGCCGGCGAGGCCATCGTCAAGGGCATGATGACGGCGGTCGAGAAGAAGACGCCCTTCATCATCTTCACGGCCTCCGGCGGCGCCCGCATGCAGGAAGGCATCCTGTCGCTGATGCAGATGCCGCGCACGACGGTGGCCGTCCAGGCGCTCAGGGACAACCGCCTGCCCTACATCGTGGTGCTCACCAACCCGACCACCGGCGGCGTCACGGCGAGCTACGCCATGCTCGGCGACGTCCACATTGCCGAGCCCGGCGCCCTCATCGGCTTTGCCGGTCCTCGCGTCATCGAACAGACCATCCGCGAGAAGCTCCCCGAGGGCTTCCAGCGCGCCGAGTACCTCAAGGACCACGGCATGGTCGACCTCGTCGTCCACCGCCATGACATGCGCGCGACGTTGGCGCGCCTGTGCCGGGTACTGACCAAGGCACCCGCCCGGTCGGAAGACCTTCCCGCCCCGGTCGCGGCTGCCGCCGGCTGACGCGTTCCTTCCCCGGCCGGCCGACCCATGCGCCCAGCGGCACCATCCCGCGCGCCCTGCGGCCTGATTTCCTCTTGCTCCGGCGTCGGGCCGGGTCCTTAAGTCCCCCGCCATGACGGTTGCCGAAACATCCATCTCCGCCATCGTCGACCGGCTGGCGAAGCTGCACCCGAAGCTGATCGACCTGTCGCTCGACCGCATGCTGGGGGCGTTGGCGCGGCTCGGAAACCCGCATCTGGCCCTGCCGCCTGTGATCCACGTCGCCGGCACCAACGGCAAGGGCTCGACCTCGGCCTTCGCTCGGGCGCTCCTCGAGGCCTCGGGCCGGTCGGTCCACGTCTACACCTCGCCCCATCTCGTGCGTTTCAACGAGCGCTTCCGGCTCGCCGCGCCGGGCGGCGGACGCCTGGTGGACGATGCGACGCTGGCCGATGTGCTGCTCGAGGTCGAGCGGGTCAATGCGGGCGAAGCGATCACGCAGTTTGAGATCACCACCATCGCCGGGCTGGTCATGTTCGCCCGCTACCCGGCTGATGCGGTGATCCTCGAGGTTGGCATGGGCGGCCGGTTCGATGCGACGAATGTCGTGCCGCGCCCGGCGGTCAGCGTCATCACGCCCGTCTCCATGGATCACGCCGACTATCTCGGCGACACGATCCCGAAGATTGCGGCCGAGAAAGCCGGAATCCTGAAGCGTGGCCGGCCGGCGGTCATCGCCCGCCAGACCCCGGAGGCGATGGCAGTCATCGAGGAGGCGGCGGCCGTCAGCCGTTCGCGCCTTCTGGTGTCGGGGCTCGACTGGTTCGCCCGAAGCGAACACGGCCGCTTCGTCTATCAGGACGAAGACGGCCTCATTGACGCCCCCCCGCCGCGCCTCGCTGGCGCCCATCAGTTCGAGAATGCCGGCACGGCCATCGCCGCCGTGAAGACGGCCGGTTTTCCGCTGGATCAGGCCGCCATCGAACGCGGCCTGCAGACGGTTATCTGGCCGGCGCGCCTTCAGCGCCTGACAGGGCGGGTGGCAGAGGCGCTGCCCGCGGGCGCAGAGGTCTGGCTCGACGGCGGCCACAATCCCGGCGGAGGAGAGGTGCTGGCAGAGGCGATCCGGACGCTCAACGCCCGCCAGCCGAGGCCCCTGGTGATGATCGCCGGAATGATCTCCACCAAGGATCCCAGGGGGTTCCTCAATCATTTCCGCGACCTGTCCCCCGATTTCCTCGCCGTCCCATTCGGCTATCCCGCAGCGCTCCCGGCGGCAGCCGTGGCAGAGGCCGCGGCCTCGGCGGGGCTCGACGCCAGAGCCTGCGAGAGCTTCGACGCTGCGATCGCGGCCGTGAATGCGCGGTGGTCGCCAGGCCCGGTGGCGCCGCGGGTTCTGATCACCGGAAGCCTCTATCTCGCCGGCGAGATCCTGGCCCGCGACGGGTGGGAACCCGCCTGACACTGCCGGGCGGAACCACACCCGCCAGCGCTCGTTGACCTCGATCAGTCAATGAGGAGCACTGTCATGGACGATCCGGACCTGACCGCACCGGTGCCGCGCGACGATGGTAGCGTTCCGCCGAAACCTCCGACCCGGCGCGAGCGGAACGACATGGCGACCGGCAACCAGCGGGCCGAACCGCCAAAGAACGTCCGGGGCAAAACGGCCATTCCCGTCGAGAATCTCGACGCTTCGAACGACAAGTAGAACGCTCAGAACTTCCGCCGAAACGAGAAGAGATCGCTGTCGGGGTCGCCGCTCCCGGCGATGAGGCCGCGCAGTATCTGCGCGGCCAGCATCGAGAAGGTGATACCGTTGCCGCCATAGCCGAGAACGGCGTAGCACCCCGCGAGCTTCGGCACTGAGCCGATCGACGGCGTGCCGGTCGCGGACGCCCCGAAGCTGCCGCACCACGCATAGGCGGGCTCCGGATCGATGCCGGGCATCAGGCGGCTGAGCTTGTCGCGGATGGTCGAAGTCTTCTTCGCCAGGAGGGCATCCCGCCGATCCTCATCGACAAAGTCCTCGTCCTCGCCTCCGCAGATGATGCGACCGTCCTGATCCGATCGCATGTAGAGGTAGGGCTCGGAGGCCTCCCATACGAAGGGCATATCCGTCGGGATGGCGTTCGGCTGCGGACGTGTGGCGATGCAGTAGGTCGAAACGATTTGGTGCCCCTTGCGCGGCACGTGCTTTGGCAACTCGTAGCCGGTGGCGAAAACGAGGTGCCGACCGGTCACCGTCGCGCCGCTGTCCGTGAGCGCCACGACCCGGTCCTGTTCCGTCTCCACTGCGGTCACCTCGACTGGGGCGTGAAGCGTTGCACCCCGCTCGATCGCAGCTTCGAGGAACCCCGCCGCCAGCCGCCGGGGGTCGGCGGCGAGATTGCCGTGACCAAGAATGGCGGCGCGCCGTGCGAGGCCGTAGCGCTCCGCGACCTCCCTGGCCGGCAGCAAGGTCACCTCGAAACCTGCCCTTCGCCGCGCGGCCGCTTCGAGCTCCAGCCCCTCCTTGTCCAGCAGGTCTCCCTGCAGATAAAGGGTGTCCCGCACGGAGAGATCGGCCTTGATGCCGAGATGTGCCGACCGCTCGCGCAGCGCATCGAGCGCCAGCTTCGACCGCCTCCAGACACGTTCGGCCCGGTCCAGGCCAATGCGCACGGCCAGCTCTGTCAGGGGAGTGTCGATCTCGTACTGCAGCAGGGCGGTCGAAGCGGGGGTCGATCCGACCAGCGGACCGCGCCGGTCGAGGATGGCGACCTTGAGGCCCGCGTCGGTCAGCGCGTCGGCCACCATCGCCCCGGAAATCCCCGCCCCGACGATGACTACATCGGTCGTGATGTCCTTCGTCAGCTTGCCGCTCGGAAGGGCGCGGAGGGGGCGCGACATCCAGGGCGATCGCCCTGTCCGCAGATCACGTGCAATCGTCGCGGACATGGCAATCCTCGGTCGGTCAACAGGGGAGTCGAGCCGATGAAATGCCGCGCTCCGGCTATTTGTTCCGGATCAGGCGCGCACTCAGGCCATGCGGCGCGCTGCCGAACCGACGAGCGCCCAGATCCATCGCCGCAAGGCGACCCACCAGGGATCGGTCACGGTCCTGGCGGGTTCCCGCCGGGCGGTCGGCGGTCGTCCGTCGTTCACAAGGACCCCGATGAGCACCTCTCCATCGGTCACGTAGCGGTCCCCGCCGCCGTTGCGCCCGTTCAGCGTCGGGCCGGAACCGGCGATGAAATAGCGCCGTTCGAGCATGCCCGCCGCATCCAGGCTGTCGATGACGAGAGCCCGCTCGCTATCGACATCCGGCGCGATGTGATGGGTGATCTGGCCGGTCAGATGGCTGAATCCCACCCCGCGGTCGAAACTCGCCGCACCGAGGAACAGGGGCCTGGCGCCGGCGTCGAGGGCCATCCAGAAGCGGACATGGTGTCGACGGTCGGCGGATCCACCGACGGGCCTCTCGAAGGCCAGGTCCTGCGTGCGCCCCTCGAAGAGCAGCGGCGAGACCGGCGCATCCGGATAGGGGCGGTCGAGCACGACGGACAGGCCGATCGCAAGGCTCGACCGAAGTGTGACGGGATCGGCCGGGCGCCAGCCAGCCGCGTGCATGGCGGCCGCGATCTCGGCGGCGGTTCCGACGAGCCCCACATTGATCGGGTCACCCGGGATGCCGGCGGTCGTCCGTGTCACCATCGGGCGTCCGGAGAGGCCGGGATGATGCTCGTGGCGCCACCACAGGTCCGGCACGAGGAGGTAGGCGCCGAAGCCGTAGAGCGCCAGGATGACCAGCAGAAGGGCCGCCACACGGCGCCATGGGTGCGGACGGGGACGGATCATCCGGACAGACTAGCCGCATGCCGGCGGGCTCGCCATGGCGCGGGAATCCTGCTGAAGTTCGTCGGTTGGTCGCACTGGCGATTGGAATGGGAATGACGGCGCGAAGGAGAGCGGTCGGGCGCAGGCACTGGCTGGCCGGGAGCCTCATGCTGGTGCTGTCCATGCTGTCACCCCTCGACGCCGCGGCGCAGGGAATGACGCCGGCCGAACGCGCCACACTCGACAGGCTCTGCCGGACCACAGGTCGGAACGCCCCCTCGGCCGCGGCGCTCGCCATCGCCGCGACGGCGACGCGCGAGCACGAGACGTTCGGCGGTCACATCATCGGACGAGGCGGCGCGCTGGTGCGGTTCGGAGCGGTCGAGGCGGACGTCATCCGCGACGAGGCGGCGGGTCGCGGCGTCCCCTGGCGCGAAGTGATGCGCTACTGGCAGAGCCTTGGGCCGCTCGGCGATGGACCGCTGCAGGTTCGCCGCATCCCCCGCCTCCAGGACGAGCCGCAGGCGACGGGCGCCGGCGACCTCGTTCCGCTCGGCGAACTGCTGGCGCGTCTGAGGGGCGGCAGCCAGTCGAGACCCAGAGCGCGAGGCGCTGGTCCAGGCGGCCATGCGCGGCGCGGCCGTGGACATCCCCTGGTCGGCGGCCTTCGTCTCGCATGTGGTGCTGACGGCCGGCGTCCCGCGGACCCGTTTCGCAGCCGCCATGGCCCACCTCGACTATGTGGCCGAGGCGGCGCGGCGGAGCCGCGACGAGGCGCAAGGGCTGACGGCGGCGACCTTCTATCGCGCCTGCGACCCCGGATCGTCCCGCTGAGACCCGGCGATCTCCTCTGCCTGCACCGCCATGAGCCCGCGAGCCTCGAGGGCGACACCGGATTCGATACGCTGATCCCCGCCCTCGCCCGCGGCGAGCGCCCGGTGTGGAACCTCCATTGCGACGTGGTGTCCGCCCAGGACGCACGCCGGCGGATGACGACCGTGATCGGCGGCAACGTGCTCCAGTCGGTGGCCCGCCGCGACCTCCTCGTCGACCGGCGCGGCGCTCTCGCCGTCCCACGGCGCCCGCGACCCTGTCCGGATGGCGCCAGGATCGGTCCGCTCTGCCAGCCGGAGGCGGCGCCCTGGTTCGTCGTCCTGCAGGCGGTGGACAACGCCGAGCCCTGAGCCTGACGTCTGCTTCGCGGGCAGGCCTGCCCACCACTTGGGCGCGACCTCAAGTGCTGCGATCTGCTATGTGCAGTGCAATACGCACGCATGCGAGACGCCGCGGCATGACCGAAAACGCAATCCGGCACAGGCTCCACGAGGATGCATTCGCGCTGGTGCTGGGCACGCTGTTCGTCGCCCTCGGAATCGCCATCTATGCCAAGGCTTCGTTGCTCACCGGCAGCACCGTCGGCGTGGCACTGCTGCTCAGCTACGTCACGCCGCTGACCTTCTCCACCCTGCTCCTGCTGGTGAACCTGCCGTTCTTCCTGCTCGCTCTGGTGAGGCTCGGCTGGCGGTTCACCGCCAAGACCCTGGCGGCGGTCAGCCTCGTGTCCCTGTTCTCGAAGCTCATGCCGTTCTGGCTCGAGATCGGCCACGTCCACCCGCTCTATGCGGCGATCGCCGGCGGCGGGCTCTTCGGCATCGGCCTCCTGATGATGTTCCGTCACGGCATGAGCCTCGGCGGCGTCAGCATCCTCGCCTACTTCGTCCAGGAGAAGTATGGCCTGAGGGCCGGCTACTTTCTCTTCGCCGTGGACATGCTGGTCATGCTGGCGGGCGCAACGGTGCTCAGCCTCGACCTCATCGTCCTGTCGATGGCCGGCATCGCGGTGCTGAGCCTGATCGTCGGCATGAACCACCGCCCCGGTCGCTACACAGGCATCAGCTGAGCCGTCAGTAGCTGTCGCGACGCCGGATCAGCGCGACCGACAGGAAGGCGCCAAAGGCTCCGAAGACCGAGAGCGCCACCATCGGCACCGGGCTCATGGTGGTGCCCACCAGCGTGCCGGCGATCTGGGCAGCAATCGCACCGAGACCCATCTGCGAGAAGCCGACGATGCCGGAGGCCGATCCCGCCGCCTCGGGCCGGACGCTGACGGCGCCGGCGATGGCGCCGGGCAATTGCAGGCCGTTGGAGAAGGCGATGGCCGCCTGCGGCAGGAAGAGCCAGGCGGGGTGGACCATCAGGCCGGAGATGGCGATGGCGAACTGCATCAGCGCCATCAGCACCATCATCAGGCTGCCCCATCGGATCAGCCGATCCGAGCCGAGCCGCGCGGCATAGCGCCCGCAGACGGCATTCCCCAGCATGTAGCCGCAGGCGTTGACCATGAACCAGAGGCCATAGACGGTCGAGCTCTGGCCCATCAGCGTCACCGTGATGTGAGGTGCTCCACCGACGAAGGAGAAGAAGGTGATGGAGGACAGCGCGCCGATCAGCAGATAGCCGACGAAGATGCGGTTGCGGACGAGGTCACCGGCATCGCGCAGCAATTGTCCGAAGCTTGGTGACGACACGACGGCGCGGGTCTCCGGCAGCCGGAACACGGCCAGCGCGAGGGTCACGAAGGCAATGGCGGCGGTGGCGGCAAAGACCCAGCGCCAGCCGATGGTTTCGGTCATGAGCCCGCCGATCGAGGGCGCGACCATCGGCGCCACGACCATGGCCATGGTCACCCAGCCGATCATCGAGGCCGCGCGGTCCTTGTCGAAGACATCGCGGATGATCGCACGGCCAATCACCTGGCCGGCGGAGGCGCCGAAGCTCTGCAGCACGCGGGCGACGATCAGCATGGCGGCGCTGGCTGCGAGCGCGGCGAAGATGCTCATGGCGGCGGTAATCGCGAGCGCGGTGATGATCACCGGCCGACGGCCGTACCGATCGGACAAGGGACCGAGGAACAGCTGCGCCACCGCCATGCCGGCGAGGTAGAGCGTGATGGTGAGCTGGATGGTGCCGGGATCGGTGTCGAAATAGCGCGCCAGTCCCGGCACTGCCGGCAGTGGCAGGTTGAGAGCCATGGGGCCGATGGCGGCGAAGATGACGAGCAGCGGCACCAGGGCGCGCGGCGCGAGACGGGGATCTTGCATGAAGGGCTCTCGTCCGTGGCCCGTGATGTCGCCCGGTTGCGCAGAAGGGGTCAAGGCGGGGAATGAGATGGCCGCCCTGCCGGGGCGGGCAAGGCGGCCAGGGATACGAACACGATCGCGTCAGTCGAGCAGGATGCCCTGCCCGCTCAGTTCGAGGGGACGAAGCCGGACTCCGAGATCACCTGACGCCACTTGGCGACTTCGCTCTCGAGACGCGCCCGCGCCTCGGCCGGTCCGCGCTGCCCGGCCGGGAACGGCGTCGTGCCGAGATCGGCGAAACGCTTGAGGACGGTCGGATCCTTGAGCGCCACCTCGAGCGCGGCATTGAGCCTCTGGATGACCGGGGCGGGGGTTCCGCGCGGCGCATAGAGGGCATGCCAGACGGTCACCTCGAAATTGGGAAGCCCCGATTCATGCAGCGTCGGCAGGCTGGGGAGCTGCTCGACCCGCTGAAGTGCGGTCACCGCATAGGCGCGGATGCGATTGCCCTGGATCTGCGGGATCGAGTTGGTCGTCTGGTCGCAGAGGGCGTCGAGCTGGCCGGCGACGAGGTCGTTCATGGCGGGGCCGGTGCCGCGATAGGGGATCTCGTTGAACTTCACCCCCAATTGCGACTGCATCATCATGTTGCAGAGGTGCGACCCCGAGCCGACGCCGGCCGTGCCGAAGCTCATGCCGCGCCCGGTTTTCTTCACGTGTTCGATGAACTCGGCGATGGTCTTCGTCTCAAGCCCGTTCTTGGAGACGATGACGAAGGGCCCCTGGTTGATCAGGCCGATGGGCTCGAAGTCCTTGACGGTGTCGTAGCTGAGATTGCGGTAGAGGGTCGCTCCTGCCGCCAGCGCCAGGTGGTGGATGAGGATCGTGTAGCCGTCCGGCGTCGCCCTTGCCGTGCGCGCCGCGCCGGTGGTCCCGCCGGCACCGCCGACGTTCTCGATGAGCACGGTCTGGCCGAGCGTTTGCGACAGCGACTGGCCGATCAGCCGCCCGAGGACGTCGGAAGGCCCGCCGGCCGCATAGGGTACGATGAGGGTGATCGGGCGATCGGGATAGGTCTGCGCCGATGCCGATGAGAGGGAAATAGCCACGGTACATACGGCGGCTGTCAAAAGTCGTCGAAGCATTCCATTTCCTCCATGATGATGACGGTTCGTATATTTTTGATCGTTCGGCCCGTCTCGCCGACGTCATTCTAGGATAGGTCGGAAATGTAGTGAAACTGATCTGTCCTGCATAGGGAAACCCGCCACTCGACCTGCCGTCCATCGAGATCGATGGCGAGACGATCGATGGCGAGCACCGGAGCACCGGCTGGAATTCCCATCTGTGCCGCGTCGTCGGCCGGGCATGCGACGGCCTTGAGCGTTTCGGACGCGCGGGCAACCGTCACGCCGTAGTGCTCGGCATAGAGCCCGTAGAGATTGTTCGGCACGGGATCGAAACCGGCAAGACCGGGGAACCTGGCAGCCGGTACGGCAATGCGCTCGCTGACGGCAGCCTCGCCGCCGAGCGAGCGGATGCGATGGATGATGACCGCGGGCTCGCCTGACTGGAGGCCCAAGCGGGCCGCGACATCGGGAGGCGCCGGCACCTCCTGGACGGAGAGGACGACGCTGTCGGGAAACTCGCGGCGGCCGTCATCGCGCGTCAGCTTGAAGAACTGGAAGAGGATGCGGTCCTCGTCATGGCTGGCGACGAAGGTGCCGACCCCCTGACGGCGCACCAGCAGCCGCTCGGCCGTCATCTCGTCGAGCGCCTTGCGCACGGTCCCCTGGCTGACGCCGAGCTCACCGGCAATCTGGAATTCGGAGGGGATCATCTGGCCGGTCTGCCACGCGCCTTCGGCGATCCGACGGACAAGCCGCTCCTTCACCTGCCGATAGAGCGGCAGGAAGCCGACAACGCGTTCCGGGTCTGGCTTTCGACCTGCCGACAACGACAACTCCCCGCTCGACCTGCGATTGACAGCCTAGCACGTCTTATGTCTTATACAAGACCTATAAGCCTACGGAGGAAACGCCCATGGGAAGCCCCCATCTGCTCGTCCATGAGAAGAAGGACACGGTCGGTGTCGTGGTGGTGGAAGGCCTGAAGGCCGGCACCGACATGCTGGCGGTCATCACCCACGACAATTCGGATTTCCGCATCACCGCGAAGCAGGACATCCCGATCGGCCACAAGGTGGCGCTGAAGGACATCAAGAAGGGCGAGACCGTCTGGAAGTACGGTCAGGACATCGGCATCGCCAAGGCCGACATCAAGAAGGGCGAGCACGCCCACGTCCACAACATCAAGACCAAGCGCTGGTGATCGACCGGACGGGCCGCCGAGGCCCGACCGGACACCCAACCCTCTGGCCAAGACAGAAACCACTCTGAGGAAACCGCCATGTCGCTGATGGTCGCCAACTTCGATCTCGTCCAGCGCAAGCTGAAGAACGTCAAGGGCCGCAAGATCGATGCGGAAGGGTTCAAGGCCCCCGTCGTCAAGCGCCCCACCGGCCGCGCACTCGACAGCATCATGGGCTGGCGCCGCGAGAACGGCCGCGTCGGCGTCCGCAACCACGTGCTGCTGCTGCCGCTCGACGACCTGTCGAACGCCGCCTGCGAGGCCGTCGCCAACAACATCAAGGGCACGCTGGCCATCCCGCATGCCTATGGCCGCCTGCAGTTCGGCGCCGACCTCGACCTGCACTTCCGCACCCTCATCGGTACGGGCTCCAACCCGAACGTCGCCGCGGTGGTGGTCATCGGCATCGAGGACCAGTGGACCAAGATCATCGTCGACGGCATCGCCAAGACCGGCAAGCCGGTCGTCGGCTTCGGCATCGAGGGCCATGGCGACATCGCCACCATCGCCAAGGCGAGCTACGTCGCCAAGGAGTTCGTCCAGTGGGCGGGCGAGTTGCAGCGCGAGAAGTGCCCGATCACCGACCTCTGGGTTTCGACCAAGTGCGGCGAGAGCGACACGACAACCGGCCTCTCCTCCTGCCCGACCGTCGGCAACATGTATGACAAGCTGATCCCGCGCGGCATCTATGGCGTCTTCGGCGAGACCTCCGAGATCACCGGCGCCGAGCACCTCTGCAAGGCGCGCGCCGCCACCAAGGAGGTCGGCGAGCGCTGGTACAAGATGTGGAAGGCCTATCAGGACGACGTCATCGAGGCGCACAAGACCAACGATCTCTCGGACTCGCAGCCGACCAAGGGCAACATTGCCGGCGGCCTTACGACCATCGAGGAGAAGGCGCTGGGCAACCTCGAGAAGATCGGCCGCGAGTGCAAGTATATCGACATCCTCGAGCCGGCCGAAGCTCCGGCGAAGGGGCCCGGCCTCTACTACATGGACACGTCCTCGGCCGCGGCCGAATGCGTCACCCTGATGGCGGCCGGCGGCTACGTCATCCACACCTTCCCGACCGGCCAGGGCAACGTCATCGGCAACCCGATCGTCCCGGTCATCAAGATCTCGGGCAATCCGAAGACCATCCGCACCATGCCCGAGCACATCGACGTCGACGTCTCCGGCGTCCTCAAGCGGACCCTCACCATCCCGCAGGCGGGCGATGCCCTCATCGAGAGCATCGTGCGGACCGCCAACGGCCGCCTGACGGCGTCCGAGGCCCTGGGTCACCGCGAGTTCTCGCTGACCAAGCTCTACCGCTCGGCGTGACGACCCTCGTCACGGAACGCCTGCAACTGACACGGATCGGCGAAAGCGATTTCGCCGATCTCTGCGTCCTCACCGGGCACCCGGAGGTCGGCGGCAAGCTGAAGCACGGCGTGCTTTCGGTCGAGGAAACGCGGTCGCAGCTCGATAGCTACACACAAACCTGGACCGAGCGCGGCTACGGCGTTTTCGTCATGCGGCGGCGCGACAGCGGCGCCTTCGTCGGGATCGTCGGCCTTTGGGACCACGATGCCGGGATCGGTGTCGCCATGCGCTATGCGGTCATGCCGGAACACCGCGGCCAAGGGTTCACCAAGGAAGGCGCGCGCGCCGTGCTCGCCTTTGCCGCTCATGAGAACATCCATCCCGTCATGGCGGTGACGCGCGAAAGCAACCTTGCCTCCCGGCACATTCTCGTCGATCTCGGGTTCGCGTTGCGCGAGATCCGCGAGGCCGGTGACCGGCACATCGCGATCTACGAGATGACGTCCGGGAGTCCCTGATGACCTTGTCGGCGACGACACGCCCCCTGTTGCCCGGCGTCCTGCTGGCCTCCATCGTCTCGGTGGCGGCCCTCTATGCCGAGCCGCTGGTGCGGCAGATGAGCGGCGGCCGTCTGGCCCTTCCGGTCATGGTCATCGCCCTCATCATCGGCATCGCCCTCCATTCCCTGGCCGCGCGGCCGCTGTTCGAGCCCGGGCTCACCTTCGCGGTGAAGAAGCTGCTGCGCTGGGCCATCGGCCTCCTCGGGCTCAGGATCGCCTTCGGTGACATTCTCGGCCTCGGCGCCGGCACGCTGGTGCTGGTGGTCGCCTCCATGGCGGCGACGATCGCCAGCGGCATCTGGCTCGCCCGTCGCCTGTCGCTGCAGGACGGCTACGGGGCGCTTGCGGGCGCCGCCACCGCCGTCTGCGGCGCCTCGGCGACGCTGGCGACGACCACCGTGCTGCCGAACTACCCGGCCAAGGCCGCTGACACCGCCTTCACCGTGGTTGCCGCCAACGCCGTCTCGACCATCGTCATGCTCGCCTATCCGCCGCTCGCCATCCTGCTCGGGTTCGATGCGACCAAGACCGGCATCCTGCTCGGCGCCACCATCCACGACATGGCCCAGGTGGTCGGGGCCGGCTACGCGGTCTCCGAGCCGGTCGGCAACAGCGCGGTCGTGGTGAAGCTGTTCCGCGTCTTCCTGCTCCTGCCGGTGGTGCTGGCCATCGGCTGGTGGTTCGTCCGCCAGGGCGCCCACACCAACGAGGCGAAGGTGCCGGTTCCGGTCTTCGCCATCGTCTTCCTTGCCCTCGTCGCCGTGAACTCGGTCGTCCCGGCCATCCCGGCGCTGGCAGCGCCCTATGCGTCCGTGAAACCCTGGCTGGTCCAGCTCTCGAACGCCGGGCTGCTCATCGCCATCGCGGCGCTTGGCCTCGGCACGTCGATCACCGCGATCCTCTCCATCGGCTGGCGGCACGTTGCCGTCTTCTTCGGCACCACGGCGGTGATCCTCGCCATCGTCGTCGCCGGCCTCTTCATCCTCTAGGACCGTCCATGACCGAGATCGTCATTTCCGAATTCATGGACGAGGCGGCCGTGGAGGACCTGCGGCGCGACTTCGCCGTCACCTACGACAAGGGACTGGTCGACCGCCCGGATGAGCTCAAGGCGCTGGTGGCAGGCGCGCGCGCCCTCATCGTGCGCAACCGCACGCAGGTGCGCGGCGACCTGCTGGCCGCGGGCACGGGACTCAAGGCGATCGGTCGCCTCGGCGTCGGCCTGGACAACATCGACACCGAGGCCTGCAAGGCGCGCGGCATCGCCGTCCTCCACGCCACTGGCGCCAATGACATCGCAGTCGCCGAATGGGCGGTGACGACCATCATGGTGCTTCTGCGCGGCGCCTATTTCGCCTCCGAGGCCGTCGCTGACGGAACCTGGCCGCGCGAGCGCCTGATGGGCCGCGAGGTCCATGGCAAGGTGCTGGGCCTCGTCGGCTTCGGCGCCATTGCCCGCGAGACCGCGATGCGGGCAAAGGCCATGGGCATGTCGATCATCGCTTCCGACCCCTTCGTGAAGGCCGACGATCCCGCCTGGAGCCGCATCGGCGCCCGTTCGGTCGACCTCGAGACCCTCCTGAAAGGGGCCGATGCCGTCAGCCTGCACGTGCCGCTGACGGCCGAAACGCGCAACCTGATCGATGCGAAGCGACTGGCCGCGATGAAGAGCGACGCGGTCATCGTCAACGCGGCGCGCGGCGGCGTCATCGACGAGGCGGCGCTGGCCGCGGCCCTGAAGGCCGGCACGATCGCCGGCGCGGCGCTCGACGTCTTCGACGTGGAGCCCCTGAAGGCGGGATCGCCCCTCGCCGGCTGCCCCAACCTGATCCTGACGCCGCATATCGCCGGCGTCACCGTCGAGAGCAATGTGCGGGTGTCGTCGGTGACCGCAGCCAACGTCCGCCGCGTCCTCAAGGGGAGCTGACATGACCGCCGTCTCGCTCGACACCGCCCGCGCCTGGGTCGCCCGCATCTTCACTGACAACGGCGCCAGCCCGGAGGTTGCCCGGTCGGTGGCCACGGCGCTCGTCGGCGCCGAGGCCGAGGGCCTGAAGGGCCACGGCCTCTCGCGCATCCCGACCTATCTGACCATGCTCACCTGCGGCAAGATCGACGGAAAGGCCGTCCCGACCGCGACGCGCGTGCGCGCGGCGACACTGGCCGTCGATGCCGCCAACGGCTTCGCCTATCCGGCCGTCGACCTGGCGCTCAAGGAGCTTCCCGCCATCGTCCGCGAAACCGGCATCGCCGCCGCCACCATCGCGCGCTCCAACCATGCCGGTGCCCTCGGTGCACACGTCGAGAAGCTGGCCGACGCCGGGCTGATCGCGCTGTTCTTCGCCAATACGCCGGAGGCCATCGCGCCGGCCGGCGGCACGAAGGCGGTCTACGGCACCAATCCCATCGCCTTCGCCTGCCCCCTGCCCGGCAGGCCTGCCATCGTCGTGGATCTGGCGCTTTCCACCGTGGCGCGGGGCAACATCGTCGCGGCGAACCAGAAGGGCGAGCCGATCCCGGAGGGCTGGGCGCTCGATCCCGAGGGGAACCCGACAACCGACGCCGCCAAGGCGCTGAAGGGCACCATGGTGGCGCTCGGCGGCGCGAAGGGAACGGCGCTCGCGCTCATGGTCGAGGTGCTGGCGGCGGCCCTCACCGGCGCGCACCTCGCCTTCGAGGCCTCTTCCTTCCTCGACGACAAGGGCCCGCCCCCCGGCACGGGACAGACCATCCTCGCCATCGATCCCGGTGCCTTCGGCCATTCCGGCTTCGGCGAGCGGATCACCGCCCTCGCGGGGGCGATCGAGGCGCAACCCGGTGCACGCCTGCCGGGCCAGCGGCGGCTGAAGCTGCGGCAGAAGGCGATGGCCGAGGGTATCGCCCTCCCCGCCGATCTCGTCGCAAAGTTCGGGCCGGCCTGATACCCCGACCTGCAAGCGGCAGGCGAAAAGCGCATCAGCCAAGCCCCGCAGCCTCTTGCGAGGCTCGAAGGCGGCGTTTACCCGATTGTGCGACACCAACCGGACCTTCCGGCAGAGGACCATCCATGAGCGTCGCCAACGGCCGCAGCCTGCTCGCCATTCCCGGCCCGACCAACATCCCCGACCGCGTGCTGCAGGCGATGATCCGCCCGGCCGAGGAGATCTATTCGGGGCCAATGGTCGCCCTCACCGACAGCATCCTCGCCGACCTCCAGACCATCTTCCGCACCCGCGGCCGCACCTACATCTACGCCGCCAACGGCCACGGCGGCTGGGAGGCGGCGATCTCCAACGTGCTGTCGCGCGGCGACAAGGTCCTGGTGCTGGCGAGCGGTCGCTTCGCCATCGGCTGGGGCCAGATGGCCGGTTTCATGGGTGCCGATGTCGAGGTGATGGAGGGCTCCTGGCGGGCCTCGATCGACCCCGCCGCCGTCGAGGAACGCCTGCGCCGCGACACCGGTCATGCCATCAAGGCGATCCTGATGGTGCAGATCGACACCGCCTCGGGCGTTGCGAACGACGTGAAGGCCGTGCGCAAGGCGATCGATGCCGCCGGCCACCCCGCCCTCTTCATGGTCGACGGCGTCGCGTCGCTCGGCTGCATGCCCTTCGAAATGGACGAATGGGGCGTCGACGTCGCGATGTCGGCCTCGCAGAAGGGCCTGATGACGCCGCCGGGCCTCGCCTTCGTCGCCGCCAACGACAAGGCGCACAAGGCCCATGAGAAGGCCGACATGAAGACGCTCTATTGGGACTGGACGGCGCGCCAGGGCAAGGAGCACTACATGAAGTATTGCGGCACGCCGCCGGAGCACCTGCTCTTCGCGCTGCGCGCCGCCCTCGACATGATCAAGGAAGAGGGCCTCGAGGCCGTCTTCAAGCGCCATCGGCTGCTGGCGGAAGCCACCCACGCGGCGGTCGGCCGCTGGTCCGAGGGACAGGTGCTGTCCTGCAACGTCATCGATCCGGCCCAGCGCGCCTGTTCGGTCACCCCGGTCATCGTCCAGGGCGCCGATGCCGAGGCGATCTCGGCCTATGCGCAGAAGATCTGCGGCGTCGCCCTCGGCTCGGCCATCGGCGAGCTCTCGGGTCGCGCCTTCCGCATCGCCCACATGGGCCACGTCAACGCGCCCATGGTCATCGGCTCGCTCTCGGCCATCGAGATGGCGATGAAGGCGCTGGGCGTCCCGCATGGCGAGGGTGGCGTCAGCGCCGCGGTCGCAAGCCTTGCCGCGGGCGCCGGCCTGCCCTTCGGCCCGGCGGCCCACGAGATCCCCGAGAACGACCTCGCCGCCCCCACCGCTCCGGTCTGATCCGGTGCGCTAGCGGGCGAGCGCCGCGAAAGCCTCGGCCCGGGCGATCAGCCGTCGGGCGGCGTTGACCGTCGGCACCTCGACGAGATGACCGTCGATCTCGCAACGCTCGTCGCCCCTGGCACGGGCCTCCTCGAAGGCGGCGACGAGACGGCGCGCCGCCGCAACCTCGTCGTCGGCGGGTGTCAGCAGCCTGTTGGCGAGAGCCACCTGGTCGGCCGCGACGAGGGATTTCGCCCTGAAGCCGCGACGACGGGCCCAGAGGAGATCCGCCTCCGCGTGGGCGAGGCTGGAGAAGGTGAAGGGGCAGTCGATCGCCACCACGCCGGCCGCGACGCACTCGATCAGGAAGCGCTCGCGGACCGCCGCCAGTTCCTCCCCCGTTACGCTGCGCTCGGCGCCGAGATCGGCCGCCATGTCCTCGGAGGCCACCAGCGCCGCCGTGACGCGCGGGCTCGCCGCGACGATGGCGGCGGTGCGCACCAGCCCCGCCGCCGTCTCGATGTTGGGAACGATCTCGGTGGACCCTGCAGGAAGGCCAAGGACCGCCTCATGACCGGTGATGGCGGCATCGAGGGCCGCGACCTGATCGGGGCTCGCCACCTTGGACATCATGACGATGTCCGGCGCGCCCCTCATGACCCCTGCGAGGTCGTCGCGGCCACAGGTCTCGAAGGGATTGATGCGGACGGCGGCGAGCACTCCCGCCCGCCGCCAGCCCGCGAAGACCTCGGGCGCAAGCAGCCGCGCACGGGCGCGCAGCTCAGGCGGTGTGAAGTCCTCCAACTCCTGGATCAGCACGTCCGCGCCGAGCGAGCCGGCCTCCACCAGCCGCTGTCGCGCCGCTCCGGGCAGGAAGAGCCAGGAGCGGCGCAGGGCGGCGGGCCGCCTTGGTCCGCCGGCGTGCACTCAGCCCACCTTGACGACGAGCTTGCCGAAATTGCGCCCCTTGAGCAGGCCGATGAAGGCCTCGGGGGCCTTGTCGAGCCCCTCCACGACGTCCTCGCGGTACTTCACCTTGCCCTCGGCGATCCACCGGCTCATGTCGGTGAAGAAGGCCTTCGACTGGTCGGCGAAGTCGCGGACGATGAAGCCGCGGAAGTTGAGGCGCTTGGTCAGCACGTCGCGCATGAGCAGCGGCAGGCGATCCGGCCCGTCGGGGAGCGAGGTTGCATTGTACTGGGCGATGAGGCCGCAGACCGGGATGCGAGCGAAGAAGTTCAGCAGCGGGAAGACGGCGTCGAAGACATGCGCCGCCGACATTCTCGAAATAGACATCGATGCCGTCGGGACAGGCGGCCTTCAGGTCGGCGGCGAAGGTCGGCGAGCGATGGTCGAGGCCGACATCGAAGCCGAACTCCTCGGTCAGCGCCCTGACCTTGTCGGCACCGCCGGCGATGCCGACGGCCCTCGCGCCCTTGATCTTGGCGATCTGGCCGACGGCCGAGCCCACCGGGCCCGTCGCGGCGGCGACCACGACCGTCTCGCCGGGCTTCGGCTGGCCGATGGTGAGGAGGCCGGTATAGGCGGTCATGCCGGGCATGCCGAGCACGCCCACGGCGGTGGAGATCGGCGCCGCGGTGGGATCGACCTTGCGCAGGTCCTTGGCGTCAGCAATGGCGTGGCTCTGCCAGCCCGAGTGGGACAGGACGATGTCGCCGGGGCGGAAGCGTTCGCTGTTGGAGACGACGACCTCGCCGACCGTGCCGCCCTCCATGACACCGCCGACGGGCACCGGAGCCGCATAGGACTTGGCGTCGTTCATGCGCCCACGCATGTAGGGATCGAGCGACAGATAGCGGATCTTCAGGAGCACCTGATCGGGACCGGGGTCGGCGAGCGGGGTCTCGACGATGGAGAAGTTGGCGGCGGTGGGTTCGCCGTGCGGGCGGCTGGCGAGAAGAACCTGGCGGCTGGTCGTCGGCATTGGGGGGCCTCCCTGGGGGCGCGCTTGCTGGCGCGCGAGGCCCGTATCACTAGTCACCCGCGCCGGCCGCGGCAATCGTCGGGGCGACCGAGGACGCGGAGGATCGGGATATGGACGCATGGCGGCGGCGTGGCCATCGCCTAGACTGCCGCCATGAATGATGATGCCAAGTCTCTCATGCCAGATGCCGGCGCGGCAGCGCGCACCGTCAGCCCCCTCGCCTTCTTTCCCCTTGCGCGGGGCTTCTGGCATGGCCGGACGGCGGTCGTCGCATGGTCTCTGTCCGGTGGACTGCTGGCGCTGGTGATCGTCAACGTGACGGTCCAGGTGATGATCACCCGCTGGCACGCGTCCTTCTTCAACGCGCTGGAACAACGGCATGCCGACCGGCTGATCGCCGGCATCAGCCAGCTTGCCGTGCTCGCCCTGTCCGCCGCGTTGATTGCGGCCCTGATCGTCTGGTTGCGCATGCGGCTGCAGATCGCCTGGCGCGGCTGGCTGTCCGAGAAGCTGATCGGCATGTGGCTTCGCAAGCGCCGGTTCGCGCAACTGCCGGCGGTCGCGCCCGAGATCGACGCGCCCGAGTTCCGCATCGCCCAGGACGTGCAGGTTGCGGTCGAGCCACTGGTCGAATTCGCCGTCGGCCTCGCCAATTCCCTGCTGTCCGCCACCGCCTTCATCACCATCCTGTGGACGGTCGGCGGGGCGATCACCCTGCCCGTCGGGGAGGGTGTCGCCATACCCGGCTTCATGGTCTGGGTGGCGATCGCCTATGCCATCCTGTCGTCCGGCATGATCGCGGTGCTGGGGCGCCCGCTGATCCATGCCATCGAGCGGAAGAACGCCGCCGAGGCGGCGCTGCGCGGCAACATGGTCAAGGTCCGCGAGGACGCGGCCGCCATCGTGCTGGCAGGCGACGAGGCCACCAAGCGCAACCTCCTGTCAGGCCTCATGCGCGGTGTCGTGGCGGCCTGGAACAGCATCGCTGCGCTGCTGGGCAAGCTGACGATCCTCATCAACGCCAACGTCACCTTGATGCCTGTCGTGCCGCTCCTCGCCTGCGCCCCGCTCTACCTGAACAGCAGCATGCCGCTCGGCTCGATGATGCAGATCGCCGCGGCCTTCGTGCAGACCCAGTTCGCCTTCAACTGGTTCTTCGACAACTTCATCCGCATTGCCGACTGGGAGGCATCCGCCCGTCGTGTCGTCGGATTGAGAGCTGCCTTCGCGGAGAGCGACAGGCACGGTGCTGCAGCCCGCGACGTGGCCGCGTGACGGCGAAGCCGAGGCCGTAGAACCGCGGGTCTTCTTGGGATATTTATTCTTAATTCAAAGAGTTTGCTGGATATTTTCAGAAAGTCTTGGAACTATTGAGCATCGCCATAGACCTATTTTTCGATGCCGGGCTTGACGTCGGCCCTGCACTCGCCCATGTTTGCCATCACCATCGTCGTGAATGCGCTGCGCCGCCTATGTGAGTAACCAGGCGTCGACAACCGGAGATCCGGTGCGACAACTCCGTCTGGGCCGCCCGGCGCGCGGTTCGTGACTTTGAAACTGGAGGACGCGATCGCGCGTTTCCGGTCGGTTTGAAAGACTTCCCTTCTTGAACAATATGACCTTTGTGGATCTCGGCCTTGCCGAGCCGCTTCTGCGTTCGCTTCGCGACGCAGGCTACGCCACGCCCACGCCGATCCAGGCGAAGGCGATCCCCCATCTTCTCGACGATCACGATCTCATCGGCATCGCACAGACGGGCACCGGCAAGACCGCCGCCTTCGCTCTGCCGATCCTGCAGCATCTCTCCGAGGACAGCGTCCGCGCGCCGGCCAAGGGCGTCCGTGCCCTCGTTCTCGCCCCGACGCGGGAACTGGCGCTGCAGATCTTCGACAATGTCACGCGCCTGTCGAAGCACATGAAGCTGCGCCATGCCGTGATCTTCGGCGGTGTCGGCCAGAACCCCCAGGTGGACGCCCTGGCGCGCGGCATCGACGTCCTCGTGGCCACGCCCGGCCGCCTGCTCGACCTGATGAACCAGGGCCTGGTGCGCCTCGATACCGTCACGCATCTCGTCCTCGACGAGGCGGACCGGATGCTCGACATGGGCTTCATCCGCGACGTGAAGAAGATCCTCGCCAAGCTGCCCGAGCAGCGCCAGTCGATGCTCTTCTCCGCCACCATGCCGACGGAAGTCGCCAAGCTCGCCCGCGACATGCTGTGGGAGCCGATGCGGGTCGAGGTGACGCCGGAGACGGTGACCGTCGAGGCCATCGAACAGCACGTCTACCACGTCGGCACCTCGGAGAAGCGGGGCCTGCTCGAGAAGCTTCTCGGCGACCCGGCGCTTGCCCGCGTCGTCGTCTTCACCCGCACCAAGCATGGCGCCAACCGCCTTGCAGGGCAGCTCGTGAAGTCCGGCTTCTCTGCCGATGCGATCCACGGCAACAAGAGCCAGAACGCCCGTCAGCGGGCTCTGGCGGCGTTCAAGGCCGGCGAGTGCCGCGTCCTGGTGGCAACCGACCTCTTCGCCCGCGGCATCGACGTGGCGGAGGTCACCCACGTCATCAATTTCGACCTGCCCAACGAGCCGGAGAGCTACGTGCACCGTATCGGCCGCACCGGCCGCGCCGGACGGACGGGCATCGCCTTTGCCTTCTGTGATCCGAGCGAGCGCGGCCATCTCGCCGCGATCGAGAAGCTGACCCGCGTGCGGCTCGCCGTCGCCGGTTCCCCGATTCTGGCCCAGCCGCGCGGCGACACCCGCGCGCCGGTGCCGTCCAAGCGTCAACAGCCCCGGCGACGGGCTGCCTGACACCATCCCTCCACCGCCAAGCATCGAGGAGCATTCCATGGCGACCGGGACCGTTAAGTGGTTCAACCCCCAGAAGGGCTACGGCTTCATCCAGCCGTCCGACGGCGGCAAGGATGTGTTCGTGCACATCTCGGCCGTTCAGCGCGCCGGCCTGAACGACCTGCGCGAGGGCGAGCAGGTGTCGTACGAGCTGGCCACCGACCGCCGTACGGGCAAGCAGTCGGCCGACCAGCTCAAGCTGGCCTGACCGGCGCAAGCGCCTGACGCGCCGAGGGTCTTGAGCCCTTCGGCGCCCTGACGTGAACCGTGGTGCCGTGCGCGGCGCCGCGCTATTTTTCTTTTCAATGCACCGTCGCCGTGGCACTCGCCAGGCCGGAGCCGATCTGGTCGAGGACCACGATCTCCGGGTCGTCACCACCCTCGGATGGCGAAACCGACAGGACGAGTACGCCCGGACGCCGGGCCGAGACGAATTTCGCCACCACCTGCGCCTGGTCGTAAGTGTCGAGGTAGTGGACGTCTTCTGCGACCATGCGCGATCCCTTCTGAACGAAGGACACCACGGCGAAGCGGGTCCCAACCTCGAAACCTGCTTCTCTGTTCGTGACGAAAGAGTTCGCGCGCTGGGCCATCGCCCGCCCCCACAATGATTCGCCATCATCGCACGGCAGCCGGGGCCGGGGATCGGGCTTTGCCCCCACGTGTTCTCGCTTAAGGGAAAGTCCGGGTTTCACGGAAGACGCAGATCGCGACGGCGCGACCTGAGGTTGCCGCGGGGCCGCCGGGCTTTGAACTGCGCTCGACACGCCGCGGCGCCGCGCTTGGCGCGCCGCGGTCCGCGTTCGCCTACATCGCGTGACGCTGCTTCCATTCGCGCATCGCCGCAGCATCGCGCGGGGTGATATCCGGGAACTCCGGATCAGCCGTGGCAGGGTCGAAGTACTTCCACGACCGGGCGCATTTGACGCCGTCTGCTTTCGCCGGAACCACCGCGACGCCCTTGATGTCGTCGGCGCGCCAGGCATCGGCCGGCCCTTCGCCGGCGATGACGCGAGCGCCAGAGGTGATGGCGACCTCGGCGAGGTCGATGCCGTCGAGAGCCGCCATCAGTTCGGCATCGGCAACATGGACGATGGGGGCTGCCTCCAGCGAGGACCCCATGCGCTTGGCGGCGCGCTCGAGTTCCAGCGCCCCGGTGACGGCGCGGCGGACCTTGCGGACCTTTTCCCACTTCGCGTCGAGGGCGGCATCCAGCCAGCCGGCCGGCGCCTCGTAGAAGCCGGCGAGATGGACCGATCCTTCGCGCCCGTAGCGGTCCCACCAGGCCTCCTCGGCCGTGAAGGACAGGACGGGCGCAAGCCAGGTCGTGACGGCGCGAAAGATCTCCTCGATGACCGCCAGGGTCGCCTTGCGCTCAGTCGAGGAGACCGGATCGCAGTAGAGGCGGTCCTTGCGGATATCGAAATAGAAGGCCGAGAGATCGACGTTCATGAACTGCGTCAGCAGCGCGAAGACCTTCTTGTAGTCGTAGTCGCGATAGGCGGCGTGGATCTCGGGCGTCAGCTCGGCGAGACGGTGCAGCATCAGTCGCTCGAGCTCGGGCAGCGTCGCGACCGCAGGCAGTGGCGAGCCATCGTGATGAGCAAGCGCGCCCAGCATCCAGCGGATGGTGTTGCGCAGCTTGCGATAGGCGTCCGAGGTCGTCTGCAGGATCTCCTTGCCGATCCTGAGATCGTCCGAATAGTCGGAGGCCGCCACCCACAGGCGCAGGATATCGGCGCCGGACTGCTTGATGACGTCCTGCGGCGCGACGGTGTTGCCGAGCGACTTCGACATCTTGCGGCCCTCGCTCGTCGAGGACGAAGCCGTGGGTCAGCACAACGTCATAGGGCGCCCGGCCGCGGGTGCCGCAGCTTTCCAGCAGCGAGGAATGGAACCAGCCGCGGTGCTGGTCGGAGCCTTCCAGGTACATCACCGTGTCGGCGCCGCCGTCGACCTTGCGCTTCAGACCCTCGAAGTTCGGGAAGTCCTGCGGGCGCTCCAGCGTGAAGGCATGGGTCGAGCCGGAATCGAACCAGACGTCGAGGACGTCGTCGACCTTGTCGTAGTCGGCGGCCGGATACTGGGGCCCGAGGAATCGCTCCTTCGCACCCTGCTTGAACCAGGCGTCGGCGCCCTCCTGGCGGAAGGCCTCGATGATCCGGAGGTTGACCGTCTCGTCCTTCAGAACCTCGCTCGTCTCGCGATGGACGAAGACGGCGATCGGCACGCCCCAGGCGCGCTGGCGCGACACCACCCAGTCGGGGCGGTTCTCGATCATGCCGCGGATGCGGTTCTCGCCCGAATCCGGCACCCACTGGGTCTCGCCGATCGCCTTCAGCGCGCGCTGGCGCAGCGTCGTGCCGTCGTCGTAAGGCCGGTCCATGGCGATGAACCACTGCGGCGTGTTGCGGAAGATCACCGGCTTCTTGGAGCGCCAGGAATGCGGATACTGGTGCTTGAGCCGACCGCGCGCGACGAGGCTGCCGGCGGCGGCCAGAGCGTCGATCACGGCCTGGTTGGCGTCGCCCTTGTCGCCCTTGTCGGTGATCACCTGACGGCCCTCGAAGGCCGGGGCTTCCCTGGTGAAGCGGCCGTCGCCGTCCACCGTGTAGGGGATGCGGGTCTCGATGCCGCGCTCGGCGAGAACACGGCCGTTCGACATCCAGATGTCGAAGTCCTCGCGGCCGTGGCCGGGAGCGGTATGGACGAAGCCGGTGCCGGCGTCGTCGGTGACATGGTCGCCGTCGAGCAGAGGCACGTCGAAGCCGTAGCCGAGATTGGCCAGCGGATGGGCGCAGGTGACGCCGGCGAGTTCGTCGGCCGAGACGTCGGCCACGAGCTCGAAGCCTCCGACCTTGGCCTGCTTGAACACGCTTTCGGCCAGCGCCTTGGCGAGGATGTAGGTGTTGCCGACGCGCGCCCAGTTGTCCGCCGGCGAGGCCATGACGCGGTAGAGGCCATAGGCGATGCGGTTGGAATAGGAGATCGCCCGGTTGCCGGGGATGGTCCAGGGCGTGGTGGTCCAGATGACCACGCTCGCATTCCTGAGATGGGCGAGCTTGTCGCGGCCGGCCTGATCGCCAGCCTCAAGGGCGATGGCGCGCACCGGGAAGGCTGCCCAGATCATGTCGCTCTGGTAGTCGTGGTACTCGACCTCGGCCTCGGCGAGCGCGGTCTTCTCGACCACCGACCACATGACCGGCTTGGAGCCGCGGTACAGCTGGCCCGAATCCGCGAACTTCATGATCTCCTCGGCGATCTGCGCCTCGGCATGGAAGGTCATGGTCTGGTAGGGGTTCGCCCAGTCGCCGACGACGCCGAGGCGCTTGAACTCCTCGCGCTGGACATTCAGCCAGTGGGTGGCGAAGGCGCGGCATTCCTGGCGGAACTCGACGACCGGCACCTCGTCCTTGTTCTTGCCCTTCGCCCGGTACTCCTCCTCGATCTTCCACTCGATCGGCAGGCCGTGGCAGTCCCAGCCGGGCACGTAGTCGCTGTCGAAGCCGAGCATCTGCTGCGACTTCGTCACCATGTCCTTGAGGATCTTGTTGAGCGCGTGGCCGATGTGCAGGTGGCCGTTGGCGTAGGGAGGGCCGTCGTGCAGGACGAAGCGGGCCTTGCCCCTCGCGGCGCGGCGGAGGCGGCCGTAGAGGTCGATCTCCTCCCAGCGCTTCAGGATCTGCGGCTCCTTCTCGGGGAGGCCGGCGCGCATCGGGAAAGGCGTCTCCGGCAGCAGCAGGGTCTTCGAATAGTCGAAGGCGTCGGACGCTTCGGCGGGTGTCTTGGACGTGTCGGACATGGGATGATCGGCCGGGAATGGCGGCGGCAGGCCGCGATGTCAGGTCAGGTGGAGCGGAAACCCCGGACCTCCGGGCACGCGCGAAACGGCCGCGCGGCCTTCAGGAGGCCGGGCCGGTAATTCGCGAAGCGGTGCAAGCGACGAAGCGCATGCCGTCTCTTAAGGGGAACCGGGCGGCAAAGGCAAGCGCAGTGCGCCGTTACCGGACATCGAGCGTCGCGACGAAGGTCTCGAGCGCCGCCCTGACCGGTGCGAGGCGTATGTTGGGCAGCGCGGTGCGGGCGGCTTCGACGGCCGCCTGGCGCTCGGCCGGTTCGAGACCGGCGGCAAAGCGTGGCGCGGAGTCCGCCAGGGCCTTGGCGATCATCGCCGCATGATCCGGGGCGACGCTGGCATCGCCCAGCGTCGTCAGCGTGCCGCGGATGACCTGGGTCGCACCGAGGCGCATCCGGTTCCAGCCGTCACGGCGGACCTGGTTCATCTGCTCGGCCGGCAGGGCCGCGAGGAAAGCGACGGCCGCCTCGAGGGTGGTCGCCGAGCAGCGCACGGAGAAGGCAAAGCCCGGCATGATCTCGTCGGCATAGGTCTTCATGTTGGCGGCGAGATCGGGGTTCGCGGCCCCGGCGGGGTTGAACTGGAAGTAGGAACGCCAGACCTGGCCGCCTGCCTCGCAGAAGCGCATCAGAACCTGGATGTCGGCCGCCCCGGCGCGGCGAGCGGGATCGAGAAGCCGAACGTCCCAGATGGCGGCGAGCGCCTGCCGCACGGCGGGATCGGTGACGCGCGGCATCTGTCCGGCGGGTTTGGCCGCTTCCGCCAGCCCGTTGAAGCGGACGAGGGCGGCCCGCGCCGCGGTGTCGTCCAGCGGAGCGCTGCCCGACGACTGCGCCGACACGGGGGCGGTCATCAGAAGCGGAGCCAGGATCAGGAGGATCCGGCCGAGCAACTGCCTCATCGCATGCCTTGCCATGCCCGAATCCCTCTCGCGCCAGATCGCCGCCTCGGCTGGCGGGAGACTAGCAATGGCAGGACGGCGGTGAAACCGCCCAGTCACCGACCGGACGCCGACCGGCATTGCATCAGGACCATGGCCGAAGCGGCACATCATCGAAACGACCCCTGATCACAAGGCGACGGATCACGCTGGAAACCGATGTCGCCCTGCCATGATCCGCCTCGCCCTCATTGCCGCAACCGCCCTGATATCCTTGCCCGCTGTGGCCCAGCAACGGCCGCGCGCCATGCCACCGGCGATGCAAGGCACCTGGGGCTCCAGCAGCGAATCCTGCACCAACGCAGCCGATGACGGACGTGTCGAGGTGAAGCCGCGAGAGGTGACCTTCTTCGCGACCTATTGCGCGCTTCGCCGCTTTCGCGCGGCGCGCGACGGGACGATCACCGCGCATGGTCTCTGTCGCGGTGAAGGCGAGACGACCATCGAACGGGGGAGCGTGCACTTCAGGCGCGTGGGCGGAAACCGGCTCGCTATCGCGCTCGACGACGGCGAAGCGAGCACCTATCAGCGTTGCGAGCGGCCGATCCCGGTGCGGTGATGCCGGCGCAGAACAATCCGAAGTGCTGACGCGGCATCGGCCTGAAACGGATCGGCGCGACATGGCCATTGTCTTGCCACTGCCGGTGTCGCCATGCTCCGCCTCGCCCTGCTCGCCCTCGCCCTGACCTCCGCCGCCGCAGGCGCGACCCCCGCGGTGCCCGCCGCGGCCATGCCCGACGAGACCCTCGGCACCTGGGGGCTGGACGCCGCGGCCTGCACCACTCCGGAGAGCCGCGGCCGGATCAGGATCGAGCGCAAGTCCGCCCAGCTTTTCCACGCGACCTGCACCTTCGAACGGATCCGGATCATCGCGGACGGCATCTTCGAAGGCCGCGGACCCTGCGTCGAGGTGAGAGGAGGCCGGCGCTATCGCGGCGGCGTGTCGCTGATGGGCCTCGGCGACCAAATGATGGTGCGTTTCCCCGGAAGCCAGCTGTCCCGCACCTACCATCGATGCGAGCGCCCCCTGCCCGTCCGCTGACATGACGGGAACCCATGTGCCTTCCGCTCGTTCGTCCCCGGACCACCACAAGACGGGGAGATTCCGATGACGGACATCAGCAGGGCCAGGATTCTCATTCTCGCCACCGACGGTTTCGAGCAGTCCGAACTGGAAGTGCCGATGAAGGAACTGCGCAATCGTGGGGCAACCGTCCACGTGGCCGCGCCCGCCAAGACCCTCCGGTCGGGCGAGATCATGGGATGGGACGGGGCCGACTGGGGTCGCGCCGTGCCCGTCGACACGACACTGGATGCGGTCGACGCCGCCTCCTATGACGCGCTCGTCCTTCCCGGCGGTGTCATCAACCCCGACAAGCTGCGCGTCGAGCCCAAGGCGATCGAGACGATCAAGGGCTTCGTCAGGGATGGACGGATCGTCGCGGCCATCTGCCACGGCCCCTGGCTTCTCGCGGAGGCGGGCGCCGCCGAACGTCGACAGATGACGTCCTACAAGTCGATCCGTACCGACATTGAAAATGCCGGCGCCGAATGGATCGACAAGGAGGTGGTCACCGACGAGGGCATCATCACCTCGCGCTCACCTGAGGACCTGCCGGCCTTCGTCGCCAAGATCGTCGAGGAGATCGGCGAGGGGCGCCACGAGCGCGCCGCCTGATCGCTCTCCCCATCAAGCAAGAAGCCCGGCGCTTGGCCGGGCTTCGCGTGCTCTTCGGGTCGGCGGACTATTCCGCCGCTTCCTTGAAAGGCTCCGGCCTCGACCAGCGCAGCACCGGGTTGCGCGCGGCCCGCGTCTCGTCGAGGCGGCGGCGCGGCGCGTGATAGGGCGCGCCCTTGAACCGGTCCACCTCACCGCGCTTCGCCGACATGGCAAGATCGCGCAGCGTCGCGATGAAGAGGTCGAGGGAGGCCTTGGATTCGCTCTCCGTCGGCTCGATCAGCATGGCGCCGTGGACGACCAGCGGGAAGTACATGGTCATCGGGTGGTAGCCCTCGTCGATCATCGCCTTGGCGAAGTCGAGGGTCGAGACGCCGGTGTTCTTCAGCCAGTCGTCGTCGAAACAGCGCCTCGTGCATGCAGGGCTGGTTGCCGAAGGGCAGGCTCATCAGGTCCGCGAGCGAGGCGCGGATGTAGTTGGCGTTGAGGACGGCATCCTCCGACGCCAGCTTCATGCCGTCAGAGCCGTGGCTGAGCATGTAGGCGAGCGCGCGGACGAACATGCCCATCTGCCCGTGGAAGGCCGACATGCGGCCGAAGGGCTGCTCGCCCTTCTCAAGCTTGCCGCCCTCCTCGACCAGCGCATAGCCCTTGCCGACGCGGATGAAGGGATACGGGCACGAAGGCGGCGAGGCGCTCCGACAGCACCACCGGGCCGGCACCCGGACCGCCGCCGCCATGCGGCGTCGAGAAGGTCTTGTGCAGATTGATGTGCATGGCGTCGACGCCGAGGTCGCCCGGCCGGGCCTTGCCCACGATGGCGTTGAAGTTGGCGCCATCGCAGTAGAAGTAGGAGCCGTTGGCGTGGATCGCCTTGGCAATCTCGACGATCTCCTTCTCGAAGATGCCGCAGGTGTTCGGGTTGGTCAGCATGATCGCCGCGACGCCCGGATCCAGCGCCGCCTTCACGTCGGCGACATGCACGGTGCCGTCCGCATTGGCCGGGACCGAACGCACCTCGAAACCGATGAGGGCGGCGGTCGCCGGATTGGTGCCGTGGGCGGACTCAGGCACCAGCACGATCTTGCGATGGCCCTGGCCCTTGGCCTCGAGCGCGGCCTTGATCGCCATCATGCCGCAGAGCTCGCCATGGGCGCCCGCCTTGGGGCTCATGGCGACGGCCGGCATGCCCGTCAGCTCCTTCAGGTAATGCGCCAGCGTGTCGATGAGCTGCAGCGCGCCCTGCACGGTCGAGGCCGGCTGGAGGGGATGGATGTCGCCGAAGCCCGGCAGCCGCGCCATCTTCTCGTTGAGGCGGGCGTTGTGCTTCATCGTGCAGGAGCCGAGCGGGAAGAGCCCGGTGTCGATGCCGAAGTTCTTCTGGCTGAGCCGCACATAGTGACGCATCACCTCGGGCTCGGTCAGGCCCGGCAAGCCCGATGGGCTCGTTGCGGGCGAGCTTGCCGAGGCGCGACTTCGCCTTCTTCGGCTCGGGCATGTCGACGCCGGTGACCTCGGGACGACCGATCTCGAAGATCAGCGCCTCCTCGATCATCAGCGCCCTGTTGCCGGTGAAGGTCGGATGGGCGGAGGCCGACATGGCCTCGCCGGCGGCGGTGGGACGACCCTGGTTGTTCATGGACATCGGTTCCGCTCCTCAGAGGCTCGCGCCCAGCGCCGCCACGAAGGCAGCGCGGTCGTCGTCGGTGTTCACTTCGGTATTGGCGACGAGAATGACGTCGGCCAGCGCCTTGTCCTTCGGCCAGAGGCGCGAGGCCGGCACGCCGGCCAGAACGCCCTTCTTCGCCATCTTCTCGATGATCTTCGCCGCATTGCCCGGCACGCGGATGGCGAATTCGTTGAAGAAGCTCTTGTTGAGGACGTCGACCTCGTCGAGGTCCGCCAGCCGGTCCGCGAGGTCGCAGGCGTTGGCGTGGTTGACGGCCGCAAGCTTGCGCAAGCCCGCCTCGCCCAGAAGCGTCATGTGGATGGTGAAGGCGAGGCACATCAGGCCGGAATTGGTGCAGATGTTGGACGTCGCCTTCTCGCGGCGGATGTGCTGCTCGCGGGTCGAAAGCGTCAGCACGAAGCCGCGCTTGCCCTCGGCGTCCACCGTCTCGCCGCAGAGGCGGCCCGGCATCTGGCGGACGTACTTCTGCTTGGTGGCGAAGAGGCCGACATAGGGTCCGCCGAAGTTGAGGCCGACGCCGATCGACTGGCCCTCGGCGACGACGATGTCGGCGCCCATCTGGCCGGGCGCGGTGACGGCGCCGAGCGACACCACCTCGGTGACCACGGCGATGAGCAGCGCGCCGGCATCCTGCGCCTTCTTCGCGATAGCGGTGAGGTCGTGGAGGTTGCCGAAGACGTCGGGGGTCTGGATGACGACGCAGGAGGTCTCGGCGTCGATGGCCGCCGCGACGGCCTTCAGATCCGCGCCCGCATCGACCGGATTCGGCGACAGGCAGACGAGGCTGTCGGACGCCATCCGCGAGACGGTCTCGATGGTGTCGCGGTAATGCGGGTGCAGGTTGCCTGCGAGGATGGCCTTGCGCCGCCTGGTGACGCGGTGGGCCATGAGCACGGCCTCGGCGGCGCCGGTGGAGCCGTCATACATGGAGGCATTCGCCACCTCCATGCCGGTGAGCATGGCGACCTGCGTCTGGAACTCGAAGAGATACTGCAGCGTGCCCTGGGCGATCTCGGGCTGGTAGGGCGTGTAGCTGGTCAGGAACTCCGACGCGCTGGATCAGATGGTCCACCGAGGCGGGCACGTGGTGCTTGTAGGCCCCTGCCCCGACGAAGAACGGCACCTCGGAGGCCGAGATGTTCTCCGCCGCCATGGCGCCCATGATGCGCTCGACCTCGAGCTCGCCCTTGGCGCGCGGCAGGTCGGTGAGACCTTTCAGGAGCTTGGCCTTCGGCACGTTGGCGAAGAGATCATCGACCGATGCGGCGCCGATCTTGGCCAGCATGTCGGTGCGGTCTTGGGGCGTCAGCGGCAGGTAGCGCATGGGGCTCTCGGGCTACAAACCCTCTCCCGAGGGGAGAGGGGCCCGCGGCAGCGGGCGGGTGATGGGTACAACGCAATCGAACGGGGCTCGGGACTGTCGGCGGCAAGAGTGGCGCTGCCACCCGGAAGGCCGATCCCCTCACCCGGCTGCTCCGCAGCCGCCCTCTCCCTTACGAGGAGAGCGGCCTATCGGCTCACAGCGTGTCGAGATAGGCCTTGTAGGCGGCCTCATCCATGAGGTCGTCGAGCTCGGCCGGATTGGCGATCTTCACCTTGAAGAACCAGCCCTTGCCGGCCGGATCGTCGTTGACGGTGGCGGGGGCGCCCTCGAGGTCCGGGTTGGCCTCGGTCACCTGGCCGGACACCGGAGAATAGATGTCGGATGCGGCCTTGACGCTCTCGACCACGGCGGCGCTGTCGCCCTTCTTCACGGCCTTGCCGGCGGCGGGAAGCTCGACGAACACCACGTCGCCCAGTTGCTCCTGGGCGTAGTGCGAGATGCCGATGGTGCCGGTATCGCCGTCGACGCGGATGTATTCGTGGTCCTTGGTGTATTTGACGGTGGCCATGATGGGTCCCCTGGAGGCTTGTTGTGGGTCTCAGCCGCGGAAGTAGCGATGCGGCGCAAACGGCATGGTGACGACCTTCGCCGGCAGATCCTTGCCGCGCACCATCCAGCAGCACAGGCGTGCCCGGCTCGGCGAAGCGGCGGTTGACGTAGCCCATGGCGAGCGGGCCGTTGATGGTCGGGCCGAAGCCACCGGAGGTGACGGTGCCGATCGGCTGGCCGTCGGCAGACTTCACGACCGTGCCCTCGCGCGCGGGCGCCCGCCCGTCGGGCAGGATGCCGACGCGCAGGCGCGGCGCGCCTTCGGCGAGTTCCTGCTGGACGCGGGCGGCGCCCGGGAAGCCGCCTTCCGCGCGGCGGCGCTTCTGGATCGACCAGGTCAGGCCAGCCTCGACCGGCGACGTGGTGGTGTCGATGTCGTGGCCGTAGAGGCAGAGCCCGGCCTCGAGGCGCAGGCTGTCGCGGGCGCCGAGGCCGATCGGCTTCACGCGCGCATCGGCCAGAAGCTTCTTCGTCAGGGCAACGGCATCGGCGCTCTTCACCGAGATCTCGACGCCGTCCTCGCCCGTGTAGCCGGTGCGCGAGACATGGGCCCAGATGCCGTCGATGGCGAGGTCGAGCGAGGTCATGAACTTCAGGCCCGCGAGTTCGGGCGCCAGGGAGGCGACGGCGGCGACCGCCTCCGGCCCCTGCACCGCGACGAGGGCGAGGTCGTCTGCAACCTTGAGCGTGACGCCGGCCGGCAGATGCGCCCTCATATGGGCGTAGTCGGCATCCTTGCAGGCGGCGTTCACCACCAGATAGAGCCAGTGCTCGTGGCCCGGATGGCCAAGGCGGGTGATCATCAGATCCTCGAGAATGCCGCCTTCGGCATTGGTGAACTGCGAATAGCGCTGCTGGCCGGGCTTCAGCGCCAGCACATCGGCCGGCACGAGCTTCTCGAGGGCCGCAGCGGCCGTCTCGAACTTGCCGTCGGCGGGGATGAGGAAGCACTGGCCCATGTGGCTGACGTCGAACAGGCCGGCATGTTCGCGCGTCCAGTTGTGCTCGGTCAGAACACCGGTCGGGTACTGCACCGGCATGTCATAACCGGCGAAGGGCACCATCTTGGCGCCAAGCTCGACATGCAGGGCATGAAGCGGGGTCTTCAGCAAGGGTCCGGTCGGGGTCTCGCCCATAGGTCCTGCACTCCGGCGCGTGAACGCGTCCGGGCCAGCCGAACACGTCCGAAACGCGGGCTTGTCGCCCGCTCGCGCCCCTCTGTCGCAGGACCTGAGAGATTCACCTTAGGCTCGGTCAGAGCCGGCACCCGCAAGCGAATGCCGTCGGCTTACTCCGTCGGTGGGCCGGGATTGGACCTCCGGCCACTTTCCAGAATGCCATTCCACCGGCGGTCCTTTTTGCCTGAGAGGTTCCGGGGCCGTTGCTCCTTCGGCGCCGGGAGATCCCATCATGTAAGACCACCCGGACTCTCCCGCCGGGTTCATATGGCACGCCTCCGCAATGGCGGTTGCATGCGGCGAAGTCAAGGCGAGCCTGTGGGCAGGACTGCCCGAAGGTCAGGCAGCACCAGGCCCGTCGCTGGCCACGGGATCGGGGCCGTGGCGGTTCGGGCCTATGGTGCCGCGGCGGAACCCGAGCACTATCACGGCCCAAAGGAACGCCAGCGCAAAGAGAAGGCCAAACGCCATGGTCAGCAGGTTGGTGCCGTAGGCCACCCCCGCCGATGACCGTGCCGCGTCCACGACCGAAATGCCGACGAGCGCCCAGGCCGTCCAGGCCGGTTGGTCGAGATCGTTGATCCGCCTGATCGTCAGGGAGTAGGCCGGAACCATCGCCAGCAGCGTCAGGATGAAGATGGCAATGGTGCCCCACCGCGACATCGGTCCCTCGGACACGAAGATCGCCTCAACAATGGCAATGGGGAGCACCGCGACGATGAGGGCGACAATGAGCAGGGTCGCGCCGGTCCAGTAGGTGCGCCGGCCAATTCTGCCGTCAAAGGTGAAAAACATGGCCTTCATCGGACCCCTCCGTCTCGGCGATGACGGAAGGCATGATCGGACCTGCCGGGGCGGCGGTCAATTTAAAAGGCTCACTGAGCCTTTCGCTGGGGCCGCCTCACTCGAGATAGCCCGCGTGACGTCCTGTCGCCCTGATGTCTCAGCGCTGCGCCGTGCGCGCCCGTCCGCGACGGGGGCGATCGGGCTGCGGGGCCTGATTGTCGAAACCGACGAAGACGATGTAGGTGGCCAGATCCGACGGCTCGGGCAGCGGGAACGACACCTGGTCCTCGACCTGGGTGAAGGCGACGTTCGGCGAACCCGCGGGAATCTCGATCGGCACCTGGTAGAGGCGTGTCCAGACAGGGGTCGACAGTCCCTTGGTGACCGCGATGCGGATCGGCAGGCTGACGCGTCCGCCGTCGCCCTTCGGACCGACCAGTACACGGCCCTCGATGCCGACGCGGATGGTCATTGTCTGGCCGTCGATCCGGCACTCGCGCGCGAGGTCGGTGATGGTCCCCTGGTAGCGCAGTTCGGTCGGTCCATCGCCGCCCTGGCGCCAGACCGCCGAGCCATCGCGAATCTCGACCCGCGGGCACAGGTTGGCGTGCAGGGTCTGCTGGCCTTCCGGAACCGGCTGTCCGAACAGCGCATTGTGGACCGGCGACCCGACGCCCGGCGCCGGCTGCGCCGCCGCGGGCTGCGTCGTCTGCTGCTGACCGCCGCCGAAAAGATTGCCGCCGGTGCTGCCGCACGCCCCGAGCATGAGACCCGCCGCCAGAACGGCCGTCAGTTTCCCAATACGCACGCCATGATCCCCGGATTGCCTTCGCGATCGGCGCTTATAGCAACAGGCATCGGGCGGAACAAAGGCCATGATGACGGCGTCCACCGGCGGACCTTGTCATCCGCCGTCAGGTCCTGCCGGCCATGAGCAAGGTGACCGCCATGGTGAGGGTCAGGCCCATCGCTGCCGCAAGGAACCAGGTCCAGTTTCGATAGATGAAATTGAACAGATGAGTATCCCATCCCGCCCAGCTGTCGCCGACGATGTGCCGGATGCGGACATCCTCGCCCGGCGCCGTCCCGTAGACGTCCTTCGGCAGGATCGTGATGGAGTCCTTGTCCGGGAAGGTGCGGTAGCACCGCGTCACGAAGAGCGGCCCGGTGGTCAGCATGACCCGCAGGTGGCGGGGAATGAAGATCCAGTCCCATCGCCGCTTCGCCTCCGCCAGATTGGCGGCGACATGGGCGAAGAACCGGCTGTTCGGCTCGCTCCCCATCAGATCGTTGGAGAAGCCCGCCGGTTTCGTCGGCGCCAGGAACACCCGCTCCTCGAGAAACGAGTCGAATGGCTTGAGGCAGACGACGTCGAGATCGGCATAGATGCCGCCGGTGGTCGACAGGATCAGGTAGCGGACCGCGTCGACGCGCTGGATCTGGTCGCGATAGCTGGCGAAGAGCGACACCATCTCCGGATGTTCGCGTTCGACGAAGGCCTGGATATCCGCGTCGGTCCAGAGGCGCCACTCCCAGTCGGGGTGGTGATGCCTCCAGGATTCCGCGCTCTCGCGGAACCGTTCGGGCAAATCGTGATCCTTCCACGTCTGGTGGATGATCCTGGGAAGCACGGGGGAACTCCTGCCTTGGCTGCTCACTATCCCGGATGCGCGCCGCGTCGGTACTGATGATCCTGCCAGTCCCGCCCCATCGCGGGACGGCTCGACGGTCCGCGCGCCGAACGGGCGCTCCTTTCCATCTCTGCGTCTCATCGCGCGAACCTCGTTGCGCTGCAACAGGTACGTCCCCTCGCCATCGACAAAGTCCGCGACTTCGCGCGTCACAACAGCGTGTGCCGCGGGCGGCACCCGACGGGCCCTCATCTCCAACGGTGATGGACAACCGCTTCGAATTTGATGAGAAGCGGCAGCACCGATCGCTATGCTGGCGCATCGTCCCGACCGGGAACAGCGTCACCCGACACCAGCAGAGACACACGCATGACCCTGCCCCTCACCGCCTCGCTGCGCCCCGAAGCCGCGGGCGCGCCCGCCAGCGGCATCGTCGAACTCGCCAAGTACGCGCGCACGGCCGGCGACGTGATTCAGCTCTGGGTCGGCGAAGGCGACATGCCGACGCCGTCCTTCATCTACGAGGCCGCGACCCGCTCGCTCGCGGCGGGCGAGACGACCTACACCTGGCAGCGTGGCATTCCCGAACTGCGGCAGGCCATCGCCACCTATGCCTCCGACCTCTATGGCCGCGAACTGTCGCCCGAGCGGTTCTTCGTCTGCGGCTCGGGCATGCAGGCGATCCAGATCGCCATGACCATGGTCGCCGGCGGAGGCGACGAGGTCATCATCCCGTCGCCCATGCGGCCGAACGCGCCCGCCGCCGCCGGGCTGCGCGGCGCGACCCCGGTCTTCGTCGAGCTCGATCACGGCAATCGCGGCTGGCAGATGGACCTCGACAAGCTCGAAGCCGCGATCACGCCGAGGACGAAGGCGATGTTCATCAACACGCCGTCCAACCCCACCGGGTGGACAGCGACGAAGGAGGAACTCGCGGCGATCCTGGCGCTGGCCCGCCGTCATGGCCTGTGGATCATCGCTGACGAGATCTACACGCGCTTCGTCTGGACCGAGGGGGCGCCGCGGCGCGCGCCCTCGTTCCATGACGTCCGCGAAGAGGGCGATCGCATCATCTGGGTCAACACCTTCTCCAAGAACTGGGCGATGACCGGCTGGCGCACCGGCTGGGTGGAGACCGACCCGTCCCTCGGCGACGTCGTGGAGAACCTCATCCAGTATTCGACATCGGGGTCACCGGTCTTCATCCAGCGGGCCTGTGTGGTGGCACTGGAGCGCGGCGAGAGCTTCCTCGCCCATCAGGTCGCCAAGGCCCGCAAGGCCAGGGACATCGTCTCCGCGGCCATCGAATCGACGGGCCGTTGCCGGTTCTCGCGGCCGGACGGCGCCTTCTACCTGTTCTTCGGCATCGATGGCGTCACGGACTCCAATGCCGCCGCCAAGCGGCTCGTCGATATCGCCCAGGTCGGGCTGGCTCCCGGCAGCGCCTTCGGTCCGGGAGGCGAAGGCCATCTCAGGCTCTGCTACCTGCGTTCCCAGGACCAGATCGAGCTGGCCGCCGAACGCCTCAAGGCTGCTATCCCACAATTGTGACGCACCCTGCGACGGTCTGACGCACCTAACCGTTGCGCTCCGGGTTTCTCCGTAGCATTGTTTACGGATGAGGCGGGTTGACGCAGGTCGCCCCGCCAGACCCGGTGCAGCGGAGGCTGGCATCCAACAGATCGTCAAACCGCTGCCGAGCGTTTCGGAGGCGCGCCTGTCGCGCGTGCTCGACATGGCCGGCGACGGCATCGTCGTGCTCGACGCTGCCGCGACGATTCTGGTGTTCAACAGGGCTTGCGAACTCATGTCCGGCTGGTCCGGCCCGGAGGTGGCCGGCCGGCCCATCGGCATGGTGCTCGCAAGCCTCGACGAAGAGAGCACCCCGGAGTCCGATACCGCGACCCGCATGCGCCAGCGAATCGGCGCGCCGCAGGAGCTTCTCGCCCGTCATCGCGATGGCTCGCTGTTTCCCGTCGAGGTTTCAGTGGCGGAGGCAGCGACATCGGACGGTGCCCAGTTCATCTGCATCCTGCGCGATCTTCGGCCGCGCCGCGAAGCCGAGGAGCGGCTCGCCTTGCTGCGATCCGAACTGAACCACCTCGCGCGGGTGGCGGCCCTGGACCAGATGGGTGTCACCCTCGCGCACGAGCTCAACCAGCCGCTGACGGCCATCGGCCTCTACCTGCAGGCAGCGCAGCGAAGCCTCGGTGGCGATCCCGCCGCCGGCGCCCTCCCGGTGATCGCCAAGGCTCGCCGCGAGGCTGAGCGCGCCGGGCAGATCATCGGCAGCATGCGCAGCTTCGTGGAGAAGCGCGTTCCGAACCGCACGGCCCTGGCGCTCGACCCGCTGGTCGACGAGGCTGTCGAACTCACCCTGCTCGGCCGTCGTTCCGCCATTTCACTGGTACGCAAGGCGCCGCGGCGGGAACTGACGGTGAATGTCGACGGCATTCAGATCCAGCAGATCGTCGTCAACCTCGTTCGCAATGCCCTGGATGCCGTCGGCGGCGAGGCGAAAGGCCGGATCGAGATCGTCACGCGCGCCTGCGAGGGCTCGGCTACGCTCTCCGTCACCGACAGCGGACACGGCATTCCCACCGAAGCCATGGCAGACCTGTTTCGCCCCTTTGCCACATCGAAGCGGCAGGGCCTCGGTCTCGGCCTCGCCATTTCCCGCGCCATCGCCCAGAGCCATGGCGGAGACATTCGTGTCGAGCCCGGCGGCGCGGGCCGAGGCGCAACCTTCTCGCTGGTCCTGCCCCTCGCCCGGGCATCCGCCAAAGCGCCGCCAACGGGTGAAAAGGGAGTATGACGACGTGAATGCAAAAGCTTGCGGCGACGTCTACATCGTCGACGATGATCCGGCCATCCGTGATGCCCTCGGCACCATCCTGTCCATGGAAGGGTTCGGCGTCACCGGCTTCGCCGACGGGATGGCCTTTGTCTCGGCGGCGCAGGGACATATGCCGGACTGCATCATCCTGGATGTCGCCATGCCCGGCCATTCGGGTCTCGACCTCCTGAAAATCCTCAAGGCGACGTCCTGCACCGCGCCGGTCTTCGCCATGTCGGGCCAGGCCAACATCCCGATGGCCGTGGACGCGATCCGGAGCGGCGCGCTCGACTTCTTCGAGAAGCCCTTCGACGTCGATCTGCTGGTGCGCCGGGTGCGTTCCGCCATCGCATCACGCGAGGGGGGTGCGGAGCAGCCGTCACGGCTCGCGTCGCATTTCCCCGGCATGAACCTTCTGACCACGCGCGAGCGCGAGGTGCTGGAGCACATCGCCGCCGGCTCATCCAACAAGGAGGTCGGCAGAACGCTCGGAATCAGCCCGCGGACGGTCGAGGTCCACCGGGCCCGGATCATGGAGAAACTGGGCGCCCGCAATGCGGCCGATCTCGTGCGTATCGTGCTCACGGCGCATTGAAGACGGAGCGCTGATCGGCCGGAGCGTCAGTTGCGGCGGCTGACCGCCGCCTGCTCGAAGGTCGCCATGCCGGCATGAACCGCCAGCGCGTTCCTGACGATGCCGCAGGCGAGCGCCGCGCCGGAGGCCTCGCCGAGGCGCATGCCGAAATCGAGCAGCGGCCTCTTGCCGATCCGTTCGAGGACCCGCCCATGGGCCGGCTCGGCGGAGCGGTGAGCAGCGAGGCAGTGATCCAGGCTGGTCGGATCCAGCGCATGCAGCACCGCGGCAGCAGCGGTCACCACATAGCCGTCGAGCAGAACCGGGATGCGCTGCAGGCGTGCTGCGAGGATGGCACCGGCAATCGCGGCGATCTCACGACCGCCGACGCGGCGCAGGACCTCGAGCGGATCAAGGCCGGGACCGCCGGCACGCGCGACGGCGCGCGAAACCGCATCCGCCTTGCGCCGCAATCCCTCGGCATCGACACCTGTGCCGGGCCCGACCCAGTCGGCCGCCTCGCCGCCGTAGAGCGCGTGGTGGACCGCCGCCGCGACCGTCGTGTTGCCGATGCCCATCTCGCCGAGGCAAAGCAGGTCGGCGCCCACGATGGCCTCCATGCCGAAGGCGATGGTCGCCGCACAGCCCTGCTCGTCCATGGCGTCCCCTTCGGTGATATCCGGGGTCGGCATGTCGATGGCGAGGTCGAAGACCTTGAGGCCGATGTCGTTGGCGACGCAGAGCTGGTTGATTGCAGCGCCGCCCGCGGCGAAGTTTTCCAGCATCTGGCGGTTCACCGCATCGGGAAAGGCCGAGACGCCCTGCGCCGTGACCCCATGGGAGGTCGCGAAGATGGCGACCAGCGGCCGGTCGACACGGGGTTTGCCATTGCCGCTCCAGGCGGCGACCCAGGCGACGATCTCCTCAAGGCGGCCGAGTGAACCCGCCGGCTTGGTGAGTTCGGCCTCGCGTGCCCGCACCTCCGCCACCGCCGCCTCGTCGGGGCCGGGCATGCGGGAGAGCAGGTCGCGAATGTCGTCGAAGGGAAGACCAGTCGAGTTCGGGGGCGGCAGGACCATGGACGGCTTTCGGAATCGGCTTCGCTTGCGGGCGGAGCGGTAGCAGGGCTGCTCTTGCCGGGGCAAGCCGGGCTGGCGAACGGGCGCGGCTCTGGCTATGCCATTCGGCATGGACAATCCAGCCCTCTGGCGTGACACAGTTGTTGCGCTCCGCTTCTTTTCGCGCCTGCCCCTGCCGCCATTGCCGGGCGAGACGGATCCGCACGGCCTGCCCGACTTCACCCGGCTGATCCGCGTCGTCCCTCTGGCGGGGCTCATCCTCGGCGGCCTTGCCGGCGCGGTGCTGATCATCGCGTCCTTGTTCTGGCCGCCGACGGTGGCGGCGCTCGTCTGCGTCGGTGCAGCGATCGTCATGACGGGCGCCTTTCACGAGGACGGACTTGCCGACACCGCCGACAGCTTCGGCGGGATGACCGTCGAGCGACGACTGGACATCATGAAGGACAGCCGCATCGGCACTTTCGGCGCCTGCGCCCTCATCATCGGCCTCGGGCTGCGCGTCGCGGCGATCAGCGCATTGGTGGCGAGCGTCGGCGCCGGAAGGACCGCGCTCGTGCTCGCCGCCTCCGGCGCGCTGTCGAGGGCAGCCGCGCTCGGGGTGCAGGTTCGACTGCCGCCGGCCCGCGTCGAGGGCGCCGCCTACGCCACCGGCAAGCCGCGCGAGGATGACTGGTTCGGTGCCCTGCTCCTGGCCGCTGCGATCTTCCTGATCACGATTCCGGCCGGCGGCCTCGTCGGCATGATCTTCGCGTTGGTCGCCGCCGGAACCGTCGTCATGCTGGCCATCCGCTTCGCCGAAGCCCATGTCGGCGGGCAGACCGGCGACCTGACCGGCGCGACCCAGCAGGTGATCGAGGTGTCGACGCTGCTGACCATCCTGGCTCTCGCAACGCCATGACGACCGCCCGTCGCTCGATGTCGATCGAGAGCCCCTGCATTCGCCTGTGCCGCATGGACGCGCGCCATGGCCTCTGCGAAGGCTGCGGCCGGACGCTGGCCGAGATCGGCGGCTGGCTGTCGATGAGCGCAGCAGAACGGCAGGCCGTCATGGAGGCCTTGCCCGGCCGGCTGGCAACGATGGCGGAGGCATCATGAACGCGCGCACCCTGCTCTGGATCCTGCTCGGCAGCGTCGGCCTGCTGCTGCTGGTGATGGCGATGCGCTCCGGCGGCCTTGCCAGCGGCAATCTCGACGCCGGCGACTGGGGCTCGCTCGTCGGACTTTCCATGCTGGCGGTGCTGTCCGGCGCCAGCGTCATGGGCATGTTCCGCGGCCGCGCCGGTGACGCGGTGCAGGCGGCCATCGCCTGGCTGGCGATCTTCGCCTTCCTCGGGGTGATCTACACCTACCGCTTCGAGTTCGAGGCCGTCGGCCGACGGGTGCTCGGCAACCTGATCCCCGGCATGGGAATGGCCGGTGTCACCGGATCGAACGAAGTCAGCGTGCCGCGCGGCGGCGGCGGAACCTATGTCGTGCGGGTCGCGCTGAACGGCGCACGGGCGACACCCATGCCGGTCGACACCGGCGCCTCGGCCCTCGTGCTGTCCGATGCCGATGCACGGCGTGCCGGCATCAAGGTCGAGGACCTGTCGTTC
Source organism: Phreatobacter sp. (assembly GCA_965284145.1). GTDB lineage: Bacteria > Pseudomonadota > Alphaproteobacteria > Rhizobiales > Phreatobacteraceae > Phreatobacter. The sequence continues at coordinate 66,350 of CBDIRH010000002.1, read as the reverse complement.
AGCGTGCCGGTCCAGACCGCCAACGGCCAGTCCCTCACCGCGGCCGCAACCGTCGAGAGCGTTGCGGTCGGCCCCATTGTCGAGCGCAACGTGAGGGCCCTCGTCGCGCGGCCCGGCGCCCTCACCACCAGCCTTCTCGGCCATACTTTCCTCGACCGGCTGGAGAGCTACGAGGTTCGCGGCGGCCGGATGGTGCTGCGCGGGCGCAACTGACGGGCCCCTTGCCAGAGCGGTTCACGCAGCGGCATTGTCCGGCGCGAAGACGAGGTCGCCATGAGCCGCATTTCCCGCCGTGACACACTGACCGCCGGCCTGGGAGCCGGCCTTGCCGCCCTCGGCACGACCGGGGCTCACGCACAGCCGGTGACCAGCGGTACCGCCATGGTCACGCTGCTGCTCGTCAACGACATCTACAAGATGGGAGAGGAAAGCGGCCGCGGCGGCTTCGCTCGACTGAACGCCATCGTCAAGGCGGAGCGGGCGCGCGGCACCCCGCTGCTCTACGTGCATGCCGGCGACATGTTCTCGCCCGTCGCTGATGTCCGGCTTCGACCAGGGCGCCCACACGGTAGAGCTCTTGCAACATCGCGCCTCCCGACCTGTTCATCCCGGGCAACCACGAGTTCGACTTCGGCCCGGAGGCCTACTTCAAGCGTCGTCAGGAATCGCGGTTCCCCTGGTTCGCCGCCAACATGCGCGCCGCGGATGGCTCTCGGTCCTGCCCGGCCATCGAGGATGGTCGCATCTTCGATTTCGGCGTCGATCAAGCTCGGCGTCTTCGGCGTGGCGCTTGCCGAATCACGCCGGAGCGTGTCCTCCACCGGCGACATCCGCTTCCTGCCGGACCATGGAGACGGTGCGACGCGAATCAGGCAGCAGCACTGCGGCGCGACGGGCGCCGACCTCATCGTCTGCCGTTGCACCCATACAGACCGGTAAGGCATGGATCGACGAGATCGTCCGCTCCCGCCTCGTCGACGTGCTGCTGACCGGACACGACCACGATCTCGCGCATCGCCTATGATGGCCGCACGGTCATGGTGGAGAGTTCCGAGGAGGGCTACTACGTCACGGCGATCGACCTGACGCTGTCGCGCGTCACCGTCGAGGGCGTGACGCGCATGGCCTTCACGCCGTCCTTCCGGGTGAATGACAGCCGGTCGGTCACGCCGGACCCGGAAACGGCCGCGCGCATCCAGCAATACGAAAAGATCCTCTCCGACGAACTGGACGTGGTGATCGCCACCGTCACGGGGGAACTCGATACCCGCACGGCCTCGGTGCGATCCGGCGAGCAGCCGATCGGCAATCTCGTCGCCGACGCCATGCGGACCGCGACCGGGGCCGATGTGGGCCTGACCAATGCCGGCGCCATCCGGGGCAACCGCATCTATGCCGCGGGCCACCGGTTCTCCCGCCGAGACGCCCTGAGCGAGCTCCCTTTCGGCAACCGGACCGTGGTGGCCAAGGTGTCGGGTGCCGATATCCGCCAGGCACTCGAAAACGGCGTCAGCCAGGTCGAGCAGCGCGCAGGGCGCTTCCCTCACGTCTCCAACATCACCGCCGAGGTCGACCCGAAGCGGCCGCCCGGTAGCCGCGTGGTGTCCATCCAGATCGGCGGCCAGCCGCTCGACGACGACAGGGTCTACACGGTCGCCACCAACGATTTCATGCTGCGCGGCGGCGACGGCTACACGATGCTCGGCCTTCGGGCGCCCGACAAGGACGTGCAGGGAAAGCTCGTCGCCTCCGACCTCATGACCCACATGCGCCGGCTCGGGACCTATGCGCCGCGGATCGAGGGCCGCATCATCCTCAGATAGGCCATGCGGATGGTCGCGCGGCGCCCGAGGATGATCGAAAAGCCGCCCAAGGGACGCCTTGATCGACCTCCAGGTGTCGCTGCTCCCGCCAGTCGGAGCCCCATGCCCATGCCCCCCGCCCTCACCCGCCGCCATGCGCTCGCTCTCGCCGCCGTCCTGCCTTCGGCGTCGGCCTTTGCCGCGACGAGCAATCGTCCCGATCTGCTCGACATCTTCCGCCAGCACGGCGCGAGCGGGACCTTTGCCCTGGTCGATGCCTCAAGCGGAGAGATGACGGTGGCGGACCCCGCCCGCGCTGCCCGGCGATTCGTCCCAGCCTCCACCTTCAAGATCCCCAACAGCCTCATCGCCTTCGAAACCGGCGCCGTCCGCGATGCCGAAGAGGTGCTGCCCTATGGCGGCGGGCGGACCCGCAATCCCGCCTGGGCGCGCGACATGTCGCTCCGCGAGGCCATGCCGATCTCCAACGTACCCATCTACCAGGAAGTGGCGCGGCGGGTCGGGCTGCCGCGCTACCGGGAATGGCTCGCCAGGCTCGGCTACGGCAATGCCGACCCCGGAGCGGTTGTCGACAGGTTCTGGCTGGAAGGCCCTCTCAGGGTCAGCGCCATCGAGGAGGCACAGTTCAATGCGCGGCTGGCGCGCAAGGCCCTGCCGGCCTCGGTGCGGGCACAGGGCCTCGTGCACGACATCATCCGCATCGAGAGCACCGCGGGTGCGACGCTCTACGCCAAGACCGGCTGGTACGTGCAGCGCGGCCAGACCTCGATCGGCTGGTGGACGGGATGGGTCGAACGGGGCAGCCGCATCCATGCCTTCACCCTGAACATGGACATGCCGCAAATGGCCATGGCGCCGAAGCGGCTCGACATCGGGCGGACGGTGCTGAAGCAGCTTGGCGTCTATGGTTGACCCTGGAGGCGACTTTCCCTACCGCGGCACCTTCGACCGCACACGCGCGGCGGACTCTCCACTGTGGTAAGTTTAGCGCACCCTGCTGATTTGCCGGCGCTTTTCCGGATGGCCGCTTGCAATCATGACGCGTGGTGATACGACTCGATCGTTCCATCTTCCGAGAATGATCGCATGTCGCTGCGCACCAACCTGCTCTCCTCCGCCTGCGTCCTCGCGATCTCCGCCGGCGCCGCCCATGCCCAGGGCCTCCCGGCTCCCGCTGGCGGCTGGGCGGGCGGCTATGTCGGCGGCCTCGTCGGCGCCGGTTTCTCGATGAACCGGTTCTCCGATGTCGGCGGCGCCATCGGTCCTGCCGGCACCACCTACAACATCAATCCTGTCGGCGTCGCCCTGGGCCTCTACGCGGGCTACAACTGGCATCTCTCGCCGACCGGTGTAGTCGGCGTCGAGGCTGACCTCACCTACAACACCGCCAGTGGCAGCACGCCGGGCATCTGGGGTGGATCCGTTTCCGCCAAGGCGCAGTTCGCCGGCAGCCTGCGCCTCCGCGGCGGCGTCGCTATCGACCGCGCCCTCCTCTACGTGACGGCGGGCCTCGCCCTCGGCAATCCCTCGCAATACGCTGTCTGGGGTGCCCCGCAGGGCCAGATCAACAGCCTGCGGGTCGGCCTCGCCTTCGGTGCCGGCGTCGAGTACATGGTCAGCCGGAACTGGACGGTCCGCTTCGAGACCATCTACTACGATTTCGGCTCCAGCCGCGCCACGGACCTCACCAACACAGGCTATGTCTTCCCGACGCGCTCGTCGCAGGTTCAGGCCCGCGTCGGCGCCTCCTACCGGTTCTGACGGCCGACTCGGTTCTAGCCGATCAATCCCAGGGATTTCAGGAGCGCCTGCATCTGCAGGCGCTCTTCGTTTATGCGGACAGCGAAGGCCTGCGCGCCGACGAAACGGGGCCTTGCGCCCATGCGCGCGGCCATCGCCTGGAACGTGGCGTCGTCGAAGGCGGTCCGGAAGGCAGTTTCCATGCGCTCGATCACCGGCGCCGGCGTGCCACCGCGGGCGATCAGGCCACCGAAGACGCGCGCCTGCGGCCGGTGTCCGAGGGATGCCGTGGTCGGCAGGCCCGGATAGAGCGCGAGAGGCTCGTCCGCGATCATGGCAACAGGACGGAGCACCGTCGGGTCGAAGGTTCCCGGCGTCGTCAGCGCCGCATCCAGCGCCCCACTGGCGAGGTCGGCCATGAGCTGGCCGTGGGCGCGGTAGGGCACCTCGATGACGCGGATGCCGGTGGCGCGACCGAATGCAAGGAGTTCGATATGGGTCGCGGAAGCCGGCCCATAGTGACCGAACTTCAGCTCGCCTGGCCGCCGCCTCGCCTCGGCCAGCAGGTCGTCGAGGGTCTCCGCCGCGAGCTTGCGCGAGGTGATCAGGACAAGATCCTGCTCATAGACCTGGCAGACCGGCTGGAAGGCTGCGTGGTCGAGGCGCGGTTCGCGCGCCAGATGGGGGTGAACGACCAGCGGGCCGGCGGGCGTGAAGAGGAAGGTGGCGCCATCCGCCTCGCGCTGGGCGAGTTCGGCGAAGGCGACAGTCCCGCCCCCACCGTCGCGGTTGACGATGACGGGGCGTTCGCCGACCAGCGGCGCGACAGCCTCGGCGAAGCGGCGCGCCATGGTGTCGACATTGGTCCCGGCAGAGAAGGGCACCACGAGACGCAGCGCCGCCTGGGCCTTCGCTTTGGCGGCCGCAAGGACCAGCAGCGCCGGGGCGCCGAGCACGAGCCGACGCGTCGGCAGCGCACCCGCCGAGGTTCTAGTGCAAGTCATGCGAACTCCTGCCGGACGGCTGGTCGCCGCCCCTCAACTGTCGTAGGACCCCTCTACCAGAGCGAGCTACAAGGCGACACCATGTCCTTCGTTGACGTGATCCTGCTGCACGGACGGCTGTTTCCCAAGCGCCCGGCGATCATGCTGATGGACCGCGTCGTGACCTTCGGCATGCTGGGTGATGCGATCCACTGGGTCTCGGCACGTGCCCTCGCCACCGGCATCCGGCCCGGCGACACGGTGGTCCTCGCCATCGACAATCCGATCCGCTTCATCGCCGTCGCCTATGCCCTGATGCGGCTCGGCGTGGTCATCATGCCGATCCCCTCCGGCGGGGTTTTGCGCGCTCCCCTGGTCGGCGCGGTCGCCGTGCTGAGTGACGTGCCCGGCCCGGCGCCGCTGGGCATGCGCATGCTCGTCGTCGACGATGCCTGGTTCCAGCCGGGTGCCGAGAACTACGTGGTCGACCCCCGCGCCTCCGACGCCGGGCGCCTCAGCATCATCGCATTGACGTCAGGCACGACGGGCCAGAACAAGCTCGTGCCGCTGACCGTCGGCGAATTCGACCGACGCATCAGCGACCTCTACCGCTACCAGCCGGCTCCAGGCACCGAGAGGGACCTGCTGCTCGTCGGCTTCTCCTCGATCTGGGCCCTGGTGCAGGCGTCGCGCGTGCTCGCCGCCGCGCGCACCCTCGGCTTCGCCCAGTCGGCGGAAGAAGGGGCGCGGATGATCGACCTCTACCAGATGGGCACGGTGATCGGTTCGCCTCACCAACTGTCGGCGCTCATCGAGGCCCTCGGGACGGTCCCCGCCTCCTGTTCGTCACTGCGCCTCGTCAAGACTGGTGGCGGCCTTGCCACACCCGCTCTCGTGAAGGAGATCCGCGCCCGCCTTTGCCCGAACGTCATCGTCATCTACGGCTCCACCGAAGGCGGGCGCATCGCGCTCGCGACCGGCGAGATGATCGATGTCGCGCCGGGTTGCGTCGGGCTGGTGGCGCCGCCGACGCAGGTGGAGATCGTCGATGACGAGGGGCACCCGCTGCCGGCGGGCGAACTGGGCCGCGTCCGCATCCTGGTCGACGGCGGCGGCAAGCCGCTCGCACCCGGCGAGCTCTATCCCGACCAGACGCCCGAATGGTTCTACCCCGGCGATCTCGGATCCTTCACGACGGACGGCATGCTGGTCATCGCCGGGCGGGCCGATGACCTCATCAATGCCGGCGGACTGAAGGTCGCTCCCGAGCGGGTGGAGGATCTGGTGGCCGGGCACCCGAACATCTCAGAGGCGGCGGCCTTTGCCCTGCCGGGTCCCGGCGGCGTCGATGAAATCTGGCTCGCCGTGGTCCCGCGTGACGCGATCACGGCCGAGGCCGTCATCGCCCATTGCCGGCAGCGCGACGCGGTGCTGGCTCCGCGCCACATCCTGATGCTTCAGGCGATCCCGCGCACCGGCATGGGCAAGCCGGAACGCGCGCGCCTGAAGGCCATGGCGCGCGGCTGATCGATCAGGCGATCAGGCCCTTCACCAGATCCCAGGTGAAGCGCAGGCAGACGATCAGCAGGAAGATGCCAAAGGACAGTTCCAGCTTGCGCTTGGGCATCGCATGGGCGAGGCGCGCGCCGAGCGGTGCGGTCCACATCGATGTCGGAATGAAGAGCAGGAAGCCGATCAAAGAGACATAGCCGAGCGCGAAAGGGAACTGGATCGCCGCGATGGCCGGATACTCCGCGGCCTTGGGCCAGCCGGCATAGATGTAGCCGAGCGCCCCGGGGATGGAGATGAGGACGCCGAGGCCGGACGAGGTCGCCACGGCATTATGGATGGTGCGGCCATAGGCCATCATCACGAGGTTGCCGAGCTGGCCGCCGCCGATGCCCATGAGGCTCGACAGCACGCCGATGACGCCGCCGGAGGCCACCATGCCGGTGGGGCCCGGCATGCCGGTGCCGAAGTTCAGTTCCTTGCCGGTGAGCAGGCGCCAGGCCGACAGGCCGGCGACGAAGACGAAGACGGCCTTGAACACCGCCGGCGGCGCGTAGCGCGCGATGAAAGAACCGACGATGACGCCGATCACCACCGGCACCGCCCATGCGCGCAGGATTTCCATGTCCACGGCGCCCTTGGCACGATGGGCCTGGAAGGAGCGGATCGACGTCGGGATGATAATGGCGAGGGAGGTGCCCACCGACAGCGGCATGCGCAGTTCCACCGGTACACCGACGACGCCGAAGAGCTCGTAGAGCACCGGCACGATGACTGCACCGCCGCCAACGCCGAACACGCCGGCCAGGATGCCGGTGATGGCACCGGCCCCGAGGAGGCCGACGGCGAGGATGGCCAACTGGTCGTAGGGAACGCCGAAGAGCATGGGGAACATCCGCACGGCTGGAGAGGCGGCGACTTAAGCCAGTGGCCCATGGCGGGGCAAGAGCGGAGCACGCGCGGCCGGCCTGCGCCCGCCGATTTCCATCGGACATCTGCTGCAACATGGCAGACACAAGCGAAACGCGGCGACGGCGGAGCGGCTTCGGACTGCAAACCGGCGGGACGACAAGAGCCCCCGACGCGGACGGCATCGATCGCCAGCAAGGCGCCGACCGGACCGCTCCAACAGCTTCAGGAGACCCACACCATGACCCGTTTCAAGACCCTTTCCATGGCCGCCCTTCTCGCCGTCGCCGCCGCCACCGCCATGTCGGGCGGCGCCTTCGCAGCCGTCGCCGGCGGCGGCAGCTCGGGTGACGGCGGCCCCGGCGGCTCGATCGGCTTCGACGCCCCGGCTTACGCGATCAACCTGCCCGGCACGCCCCAGGCCCGCCCCGGCCAGCCCGAGCTCGGCCAGCAGGTCTGCCGCTACGAGCTGCTGCGCGGCCACTTCTGCGAGAGCATCGCCCGCTGATCGGGCCCCGGATCGCGGCGCTCCCGCGCCGCGATCGCAGAGCGTGCGGCCACATCAAGGTTTCGTTCACCAGGGCCACGGCCCGTCGAACCTCTTCCCGTCACGATGCGACCAAGGATCACCGGACCCGATACGGGTTCACCGCAAGCCAGAACCTCAAGGAGACCCACCATGACCCGCTTCAAGACCCTTTCCATGGCCGCCATGATCACGCTGGCCATCGGCTCGTCCCTCTCCGGCGCCATGGCGCAGACCGCGGGCGGCGGCGGCAGCGCCGGTGATGGCGGGGGCAGCGGCCTCGGCTTCGATCCGCCGGCCGTGACCCACGCGACCGTCCCCGGCTCGACCGTTCCCCAGCCGGCGCAGGTGCAGGACAACGCCCGCTTCTGCGGCTTCGAACTGCTGCGCGGCCACTTCTGCGAGCAGCGCACCCGTCGCTGATCGGCTGACCTGCTGAACTTCCGGAGGGCGGTGGCGGTGCCACCGCCCTTCGTCGTTTCCCCCAAGGTCAGGCCGCGAGCTCACCTTCGGCTAGGGCCCGCCGGGTGACCAGCGACAGCGCCTCGCGCAGAACCTCGAGGCCGGCCCCGGGCTTCACCGCCTCGACCGAGAGGTGCCGCCGGAACTGTCGCGCCCCGGGGATCGCCTGGAACAGCCCGAGCACGTGGCGGGTCATCGACGAGAGCCGAACCCCCTGCGCCAACTGGCGCTCGACATAGGGCATGAACGCCTCCAGCGCCGCCGCCGGGCTCGCAACGGCATCGGCCGCGCCGAAGAAGGCCGCATCCACCTCGCGCAGCAGCGCGGGCGACTGATAGGCGGCGCGGCCGAGCATGACCCCATCGAGGGCGATGCCGTCCCGCGGTTCGAGCAGCGCGCGCGCTGCCGCGATGCTGGCGATTCCCCCGTTGATGGCGATGGGGATGTGCGGAAACCGCGCCTTGAGCCGGAACACCCGGTCATAGTCGAGCGGCGGGATATCCCGGTTCTCGCGCGGCGACAGGCCCTGCAGCCAGGCCTTGCGGGCATGGACGATGAGCGCGTCGGAACCGGCCGCAACGACCGCATCGGCGAAACTGTCCAGCGCCACCTCGGGATCCTGATCGTCGATGCCAATGCGGCACTTGACCGTCACCGGCACATCGACCGCGCGCTTCATCGCCTCCACGGCACGCGCGACTTCTCCGGGAACCGCCATGAGGCAGGCGCCAAAGTTGCCGCCCTGCACCCGATCCGACGGGCAGCCGCAGTTGAGGTTGATTTCGTCATAGCCGAAATCGCGGCCTATGCGCGCCGCCTCCGCGAGCGCCGCGGCATCGGAACCGCCGAGCTGAAGAGCCAGCGGATGCTCGGCGGCGTCGAAGTCGAGAAGGCGATGGCGGTCGCCATGAATGACCGCATTGGCCGTCACCATCTCCGTGTAGAGGAGGGCATGACGCGTCAGGCCACGATGGAACATCCGGCAGTGGCGGTCGGTCCAGTCCATCATCGGCGCCACGGAGAAGCGCCAGGGGCTGATGCCGGTGTTGGACCGGGCGTTCATACGGGCTCTGTCCTCTCTTGCCGGGCGCCTCGATCGAACAGTCTACGTCAATTGCGCCGCAGCGCACAAACCGGCCGGCGATCGCTCGCGCCGGCCGCCAACGGGCGGGGCGGAGGCGCGGCAATCTCAGGCGGACAGCCAGCTCTTGATGCTGGCGCACACGGCCTCGCGGGAGATCCCGTATCGGTCGTGCAGCGTCGGCAGGGCGCCGGCTGCGAGGAACTCGTCGGGCAGGCCGATCTGGCGGAAGCGCGGCGAGAGTCCGTTGCGCAGCAGGAGACCCGCCACGGCCTCGCCGAGGCCGCCGACGACAGTGTGGTTCTCCGCCACCACGACGAGGCGTCCTGACCTGCCGGCTTCGGCGAGGATGGTCTCGGCGTCCAGCGGCTTGATGGTCGGGACGTGCAGCACCGAGACGCCGATGCGGTCCGCCGCGAGTGCGGTGGCAGCCTCGAGCGCACGCATCGTCATGAGGCCAGAGGAGATGACGAGCACGTCCGTGCCGTCGCGGATGACCTTCGCCTTCCCGAGCTCGAAGGTGTACCCGTACTCGTCGAGGACCAGCGGCACCTGGCCACGCAGGAGGCGCATGTAGACGGGGCCGCGGTGATCGGAGATGGCGGCCGTCGCCTGCTCGATTTCATGGGCATCGCAGGGGTCGACGACGGTCATGCCGGGCATGGCGCGCATCAGCGCCAGGTCCTCGGTCGCCTGATGGCTCGGACCGTAGCCTGACGTCAGGCCCGGCAGGGCGCAGACGATCTTCACGTTGCGGTCTTCCTCCGCGATCGTCTGGTGGATGAAGTCGTAGGCGCGGCGCGAGGCGAAGACCGCATAGGTCGTGGCGAAGGGCGTGAAGCCTTCCGCAGCGAGGCCGGAAGCGGCGCCGAACATCGCCTGCTCGGCCATGCCCATCTGGTAGAAGCGGTCGGGAAAGGCCTGCGCGAAGATGTGGAGGTCGGTGTACTTGCCGAGGTCGGCGGTGAGGCCGACGATCTCCGGCCGCTCCTTCGCCAGCGCCACCAGCGCATGGCCGAAGGGAGCGGGCTTCGTGCGCTGCCCCTCTGCCGCGATGGACGCGATCATGGCGGATGTGGTGAGCCGCGGCTTGCCTGACGATGTCGTGACGGGTGTGGTCATGCGAGCCTCCCGGCATCGAGCGCATCGAGAGCGAGCTTCCATTCGTGTGCTTCGACCCGAATGAAGTGGTTCTTCTCGCGCGCCTCGAGGAAGGGCACGCCCTTGCCCATGAGGGTGTCGGCGACGATCATCCTCGGCTTCGGCTCGGGGTGGTCACGCGCGGTGTCGAAGGCCTTCACCACGGCGTCGATGTCATTGCCATCGACGCGCTCGGCATGCCAGCCGAAGGCGACGAGCCGGTCGACAAGGGGCTCGAAGCCCATGACCTGCTTCGAGGGACCATCCGCCTGCTGGTTGTTGACGTCGACGACGGCAATGATGTTGTCGAGCTTGTGGTGGGCGGCGGCCATGATGGCCTCCCAGACCGACCCCTCGTCCAGCTCCCCGTCCGAGAACAGCACGTAGACGCGGCTGTCGGAGCCCTTGCGCTTCAGACCCATGGCCTTGCCGACAGCGATGGAGAGGCCGAGGCCGAGCGAGCCGCCCGACATTTCCATGCCCGGTGTGTAGGCGGCCATGCCCGACATGGGCAGGCGGCTCTCGTCGCCGCCGTAGGTCTCGAGCTCTTCGGCCGGGATGATGCCGGCCTCGATGAGCGCGGCATAGAGCGCAATGGCGTAGTGACCGTTGGACAGCAGGAAGCGGTCGCGCCCCTCCCAGTCGGGCTCGTCGGGCCGGTAGCGCATCGCGTGGAAATAGGCGACGGCGAGCACGTCGGCGATGTCGAGAGCCTGGGCGATATAGCCCTGGCCCTGGACCTCGCCCATCAGCACGGCATTGCGGCGGATGCGATAGGCGCGCTCCGCGAGCTCGCGGTTGTGGCCCTTTGCGACGGTCATGAGCGGTCTCCCGGCCGGTGCGACGATCAATGGATCAGCATGCCGCCGTTCACGTCGATGACGGCGCCGGTGACATAGGCGGACAGGTCCGAGGCGAGGAACAGGTAGATCCCCGCGACATCGCGGGCCTCGCCGAGGCGGCCCAGCGGAATGCCGGCGGCGATCTCCGCCTTCATGGCCGGCGTCAGCTTGTCGCCGGTGATGTCGGTCTGGATCAGGCCGGGCGTGACGCAATTGACGCGGATGCCGTCGGGGCCGAGCTCACGCGCCATGGCCTTGGCGAGACCGAGGACGCCGGCCTTGGCGGCGGAATAGTGCGGGCCGCCGAAGATGCCGCCGCCGCGCTGCGCCGAGACCGACGACATGCAGGCGATGGAACCGGACCGCCGTGACCGCATGTGCGGGATGAAGGCCTGGCTGAGGAAGAGCACGCCCGTGGTGTTGACCGCGAGGATGCGCTGCCAGTCGGCCTCGGTGATGTCCATGATCTTCACCGGCTGGGTGATGCCGGCATTGTTCAGCAGCACGTCGACATGGCCGAAGGCTGAAATCACCTCATCGGCGGAAGCCTTGCAGGCGGCAGCATCGGTGACGTCACAGGCGATGCCGACATGACCCGCTCCGAGCTCCTCCGCAGCCTCGCGGGCCGCTTTTCCGTCGACGTCAAGAATGGCGACGCGGGCGCCATGCTCAGCGAAAAGACGGGCTGTGGCGAAGCCGATCCCGCGGCGGCCGGCACCACCTGAAATGACGGCCGTCTTGCCCTTCAGCAGCATGGGTGCCCTCCCCGGACAATGATTGTTCGTTGATGTCTGATGGCATGGGCGGCACCTGCGAACAAACGCAAATTTTACAACCTCCGATGAATCTGGTTCACCTTTTCCATGCTGAATGTCCCGGTGAACCTGTTGCGGGTCTTCGAGGTGGCGGCACGCTGCGGATCGTTCCGCGCCGCCGCCGCTCAACTGGCCCTCACCCCCAGCGCCATCAGCCATGGCGTGCGCAAGCTCGAGCAGACGCTCGGCGTGCCGCTCTTCGAAAGGTCGGCGCGCAGCGTGCGGCTCACCTACGAGGGCGAGGTGCTGATGCGGCACGTGGGGCGGGCCTTCGACGAGCTTCGGCGCGGGATGGAGGCGGTCTCGGCGCGCGCCCCGAGCCTGCTGCGCCTCCATTGTGCGCCGAGCTTCGCAGCCCAGTGGCTGACGCCTCGCCTGCCACGATTCCTGGGTGCCCATCCCGGCGTCGACGTCAGGCTCGCGGCCGGTACCGACTACACCCGCTTTGCCTCGGACGAGTTCGACGCCGACATCGTCTACGGCCGACCACGGGGAGAGGGGCTCGTCGTCGTTCCCCTCGGCGAGGAGACCGTCACGCCGGTCTGCGCGCCGGCGCTTGCCTCGCGCATCGCCGGGCCCGCCGACCTTGTGGACCTGCCGCTGATCCAGAGCGACAGCAAGCAGGTTCAATGGTCGGACTGGTTCGGGGCGCAGGGCCTGTCGATCGCACCACGCATCGGCAGTCGCTTCGATCGAAGCTTCCTCGCGATCCTCGCCGCGACGCAGGGCCTCGGCGTCGCCCTCGAATCGACCCGCACTGGTGGAGGCCGAACTTGCCTCCGGCCGCCTTGTCGCGCCGCTGCTGAAGACGAGCCGCCCCGTCCGGTATGTCGCCCACTACCTCGTCCATCCGCGCCACACACAGCCGCGCGGCACGCTGAGGCAGTTCGTCCAATGGCTGCTTGACGAACTCGGTCTCACCGAAGAGGCCGCCGCCCCCTGAGGGACTGCCGCGTCACGGCATCGCGCTGCTGCCCGCCATTCGACCCGCCTTGCCAAGGCCCGGGGCCTGTGCAAGTCATGGCCTTGCTCTGGGTGCCCGTCGCAGGACGGGTGAAACGGGAATGCGGTGCGGGTTTTCGGGCCCAATGCCGCGGCTGCCCCCGCAACTGTAAGCGACGTCACGGCTTCGAATCGCCACTGGTCCCAAGGACCGGGAAGGTGAAGCCGGCAGGTCGCGAGCCAGGAGACCGGCCGAGAGCATGTCTTCAACCTCAGCTTTGGCGGTGGGCCAGAGAGGGTCAACATGTCTCGTTTCTTGCCAATGGCGCTCTGCGCCATCGTGGCCACTTGCGCCATTTCGCCTGTCCAGTCCATCCGCGCCCAGACGTCATCACCACCAACGGTCGAACTGCCGGTGATCGAGGTAACGGTCACGGCGAACCACTCACCCACTGCCCTGCAGCGGGTCGGAAACGCGGTCACCATCGTGTCCGCCGAAGAGATCCAGAGGACCAATCCTGGCTCGCTCGTTGATGTCCTGCGCGGTGTGCCCGGCCTCGACATCACCGAGACGGGTGGCCCGGGGTCGACCACCAACATCCGGCTGCGCGGTGGCAGCACCGGCCAGACGCTGGTGCTCATCGACGGCATTCGGGTCAACGACCCCTCGGGCGCCGGCAGCGACTTCGATGTCGCGATGTTGGCCCCAGGGCTGATCGACCGCATCGAGGTCCTGCGCGGGCCGCAGAGCGCCCTCTACGGTTCTGACGCGATGGGCGGCGTCGTCAACATCATCACCCGGCGCGGCATGGGGCCGCCGCAGGCCTTCGCGCAGGTCGAGGGCGGCAGTTACGGCACAGGCAGCCTGACCGGCGGCGTCCACGGCGGAAACGGCCCCTGGAGCTATGCGGCTGCCGGCACCTTCGCCCGCAGCGACGGCTTCTCGCGCTATGGCTACCGGATCGCCCGGATCGACCCCGTGGCGCGCGCGACCCACGATGCTGACGGCTTCGACCGCTTCGGCGGCTACGGCCGGGCGGGCTATGACCCCGGAACCGGCTTCCGTTTCGAGATCGGCACCATGGCGACGGCCACCCGCGCCGAATTCGACGGCGGCACCGGGCGCTTTCCCGACACGCCGAATGTCGTCTTCCGGCGGTTTTTCCAGGCCTATGCGCGCGGCTCGTTCGAGACCCTCGACGGCGCCCTGACCCATTCCCTCACGACATTCGCCAACCGCTCGGAGCGCATTTTCCGCGAGGTGCGCTACGGCACGAACCAGACGCCGGCGCAGACCACCTCGACCCTGTCGGAGTTCTACGGGCAGCGCGCGGGTGCGGAGTATCAGGGCGACCTGCGGGCCGGGATCGCCGGCCGGGTGACCTTCGGCGCACGCCTCGAGCGGGAGACCGCCGAGACCTTCTCGGAGCGCTACCTCCCGACGCCCATCGCCCGTGCTCCGACGCTCGGCGCCGGCCAGACGACGCAGTCGATCTTCGCCCTCTGGCAACTGCCGCTCGGGGAGCGACTCGACCTGACGCTTGGCGGCCGGATCGACGATGTGGTGGGCGTCGCGCGCTTCGCCACCTGGCGGGGCACCCTCGCCTACCGCATCGCCGAGACCGGAACGAAGCTGAGGGCGAGCGCCGGGACAGGCGGCAAGGCGCCGTCCCTGTTCCAGCTCTACTCGCCGCTCTACGGTAACCCGAACCTCGGCGCCGAAACGAGCATCGGCTTCGACGCCGGTGTCGACCAGGACCTGTTCGGCGGGCGCGGCACGCTGTCTGTCACCGCCTTCTCAAACCGGTTCTCGAACCTGATCCGAATTCAACAGCGCCGCGAGCACCTACTTCAACGTGGCCCGCGCCGAAACGCGGGGTCTTGAGGTAGCGGCGTCGTTCGACATCTGGCCGCAGTACCTGCGCCTGAAGACGAGCTACACGCATCTTCAGGCGCGGGACCCGGCGACGGGGCTGACGCTCGCCCGACGGCCGCGGCATGTCGGCCGCGCCAGCTCTGGTGATCACTCCCACGTCGCAATGGACCATCGAACCGTCGATGACCCTCGTCTCGCAGCGCTTCAGCGGCAGTGGCGAGACATCGAGGCTCAATCCCTATGCGCGCTTCGACCTGCATGCGTCCTATCAGATCAACCGGACCTGGAACGCCTATGCGCGGTTCGAGAACCTGACCAATGTGCGCTATGAGGAGGTCTTCAACTACGGGACGGCAGGCCGCTCCGTCTATGGAGGCCTGAAGGCGACATGGTGAGACCGGGAGCCGAAACGACGGCGGCACGCGGACATCGTCCCTGGCTGATTGCGCTGCTGGCCCTGCTGGTGGCGGGCCTCGCCGCGGCCTCCCTCGCCGCCGGTCCGGTCACGATGTCACTGGCGGATCTCCTCGCGGCGCTTGTCGGCCGCGGGGATGAGGCCTTCGTCACCATCGTCAGGGAGATCAGGCTCCCGCGCACGATCCTCGCCGTCGCGATCGGAGGCATTCTCGGCCTCTCGGGTGCCGCCATGCAGGGGCTGCTGCGCAACCCGCTGGCGACCCCCTCGCTCTTCGGCGCGCCGCAATCGGCGGCGTTCGCGGCGGTCGCGACCATCTCGCTCGGCATCAACGATGCCCTGTCGCTCGGCCTGCCTCTCGCGGCCATCGCGGGAGCCTTCCTGTCGGTCTTCGTGCTGCTGGCGATCGCCGGGCGCAACAGCGGGCTCCTGCTGCTGATCCTGTCGGGGCTTGCGCTGTCGAGCCTTGCGGGAGCCGGCACGGCGCTCGCGATGAACCTCGCACCCAATCCATTCGCGGCGCTCGAGATCGCCTTCTGGCTGCTCGGATCGCTCGAGGACCGCAGCATGCGCCATGTCGCACTGGCCCTGCCCTTCATCTTGCCCGCGGCGGTCCTGCTTTACCTGCAACGCGGGGCGTTCCGCGCCCTGACCCTCGGCGAGGAGGCCGCGCAGAGCCTCGGCGTCCAGGTGTCGCGCCTGCGGCTCCTGGTCATCACGGGCGTTGCACTCGGCGTCGGCGGATCGGTTGCGGTCGCCGGCACCATCGCCTTCATCGGCCTCGTGGCACCTCACCTGATGCGGCCGCTCGTCGGCTATGATCCGGCACGGCTCATGGTGCCGAGCGCGCTCGCCGGCGCGGCCCTGCTGCTGAGCGCCGACATCGCGGTCCGCATCATCCCGTCGACCACCAACATCAAGGTCGGCGTGCTGACGGCGATCATCGGCGTGCCGTTCTTCCTTTACCTCATCGTCCGGGAACGGCGCAGCCTCGCGGGAGGCGTGACATGACCGCGCCCATCACGCCGGGCCTCGTCGGCGACGGCATTTCGGTGGCCTATGGCGACCGGCCGGTCGTCAGCCAGGCCTCTTTCGCGCTGGCACCGGGGCAGCTGGTGGCGCTGATCGGGCCGAACGGCGCCGGCAAGACCAGCCTCCTGCGCGCGTTGGCGGGCCTTGCGCCGGCCACCGGGACGCTCACCATCGACGGCGAAGACGCGCGCGACTTTGACGACGCGGTCTACCGCGCCCGCCGCATCGCCTACCTGCCCCAGGGCCATACGGTCCACTGGCCGCTCGCCGCGCGGGACGTCGTGGCGCTCGGGCGCTACCCGCACGGCGTCAGCGACCCCTCGCGCATGGGCGCGCGCGACCGCGCGGTCGTCGAGGAAGCCATGGCGCGCACCGATGCCCTCGGCCTTCGCCGACCGCGACATCCTCACCCTGTCGGGCGGCGAGAGGGCGCGGGTGATGCTCGCCCGCGTTTTCGCCGTGGAAGCCGGCATCCTGCTCGCCGACGAGCCGACAGCCGCCCTCGATCCGCGCCACCAGATCGGCATCATGGAGGCGTTGCGCGCCGAGGCGCGCCGCGGGCGGCTGGTGATCGCGGTCACCCACGACATCGGCCTCGCCGCGCGCATGGCCGACCTCGTCATGGTGATCGACGACGGGCGTGTCGCCGCCCTCGGCCCGCCCGCCGCGGTGATGACCCCTGCCCTGCTGCGCGACGTCTATGGTGTCGAGGCCCTGGCCTTCGACCATCAGGGTCAGCCCGTCCTCGTGCCGTGGTCCCCGGCATGAACAGCCGCGAGAGCCTCGACGAGAGCCCCGGAGAGCCGCTGCCGCGCCCGCTCCCCCGGCGGCAGTCCGAATCTCAGCAGCCCTTCGTCCCAGTCGAAGCGACGCACCCAGATGTGCCGTCGCGCGAGATGGTCGTGGAGATCCCGCGCGCGGGGATGGCGCACGAGGCGATAGAGCGTCGTGCCGCCGGTGATCTGCAGGCCAGCAGCCCCGAGCACCCGGTCGAGCTCGGCCGCCTCGCGGGCGAGCCGCTGCCGCATCGCTTCGGCAAACTCACGATCGCCCAGCGCGGCCGCTCCGATCTCGAGCGCGGGGCCTGCGACGCACCAGGGACCGAGTGCCGCGGCCATGGGCTCGGTGAGGTCGGGCCTGGCGATGAGAAAGCCCAGCCTCAACCCCGCGAGGCCGTAGAACTTGCCGAAGGAGCGCAGGATCAGCACCGGCAGCTCCGGGCAGAGGACCGCCGCCGACGCCTCGGGGACCACGTCGACGAAGGATTCGTCGACGATCAGCCAGCCTCCGCGCCTCGCAACGTCGCCCCCGAGCTGGGCCAGCCGCTCCCTTCCGAACAGATGGCCGTCAGGGTTGTTGGGATTGACCACGACCAGATGACGGGCGGCCTCTGGAAGTGGCTCGACGGCGCTGCCGCTGATCACGTCATGCCCGGCCCGGCGCCAGGCGAGAGCATGTTCGGCATAGGTCGGCTGGACGATGGCCACGGGCCCAGGGGGCGCGATCTGCGGCAGCCACTGGATCAGGCTCTGCGTGCCGGGCGCTGCGACGATCGCGGCCCCGTCGGGCACGCCATAGGCACCTCGCGCCGCCGCCAGCAGCCGGTCGAGAGCAGCGCTCGTCGGAAGGCTGGTCCAGGCCTCGCCCGGCAGGCCGGGGGGCACCGGCCAGGGGAAGGGGTTGATGCCCGTCGAGAGATCCAGCCACCCATCCAGGCTTCCGCCATGGGTCGCCCTTGCCGCCGTCAGGTCACCGCCATGCTGCATGGCCTGTCCCTGCCACGGCTAGCCCGCCTTGGCCAGATGCTGGCCGTCGTATCCGGCCTGGCGACAACGGCCTTGCCAGCGACAGCCCAGTCGGTCCAGCGCGTGGCCTCCATCAACATGTGCACCGACCAGTTGCTGGTCGATCTCGCCCGGCCGGAACAGATCGCCGGGCTGAGCCCCTTCGCGCGCGACCGCGCCCGGTCCTGGATCGCGGCCAAAGCAGGCGGATTCCCCATCCTCTCCGGCACCGCCGAGGAAATCCTCGTGCTGAAGCCCGATCTGGTGGTCGCGGGCAGCTTCACGCGGCGGGAGACCCGCGAGTTCATCCGGGCACGCCGCCTGCACCTCGAGGAATTCCCGGTGGCGCGAACCGTCGCCGATGCGCGCGCGCAGATCCTGCGCATGGCGGCCCTCGTCGGCGCGGAGGCCAGCGGGCGTGAACGTGCGGCCGCCCTGGATGCGGCCATGGAACGGCTCGGCGCAGCCGCCCGCGGCCAGCAGCTGCGGGTGCTGCCGCTGGCGCGGCGTGGCTGGGTGGCGGGCCAGGACAGCATCCTGACCGATCTCCTCAGGACAGCGGGTCTCGTCAATGCGGCGGGCCGGAGAGCGGGAGGGTTCATGTCACTGGAGGAGATCGTCCAGCTCAGGCCGGACGCAATCCTCGTCGGCCGTGACGACGACCGGGCCGAGGACCAGGGGCGGGCGATGCTCCTGCATCCGGCCATCGCCGCGCTCTTTCCGCCGGAACGCCGCATCCTGATGTCGGAATCGCTGACCGTCTGCGGCGGCCCGATGCTGGTCGAGGCCATCGACAACCTCGCCAGACAACTATCGGCGCTCGGACCCCGCCGTGCTGCTCCACGCTGACGCGCTGTTGATCCTGCTCGTGGCCCTCGTCGCCGATGCGGTGATCGGCGACCCGGACCGGCTTTGGCGGCGCGTGCCGCATCCCGTCGCCTGGATCGGAACGTTGATCGCCGTGCTGGACCGCCGTCTCAACCGCGTGGAATGGCGGGATGGCACACGCAAAGTGATCGGGATCCTCACGCTGGCGATCGTCGTCTCGGCGGCGGCTTTGGCGGGCGCTGCGGTGGAGGTCGGGTTGCGCCAGCTTCCAGGTCATGTCGCCACCATCGGCCTCGTCGCATCCGTCCTGATCGCCCAGAACAGCCTCTACCGGCATGTCGCGCAGGTTGCGTCGGCCTTCGATGCGGGCGGGCTTGCTGCGGCTCGTCAGGCGGTGTCCCTGATCGTCGGTCGCAACCCCGAGAGCCTCGACGAGGCGGGGGTCTGCCGTGCCGCCATCGAGACGGCAGCCGAGAACTTTTCCGACGGCGTCGTTGCCCCCGCCTTCTGGTTCGCCCTGTTCGGGCTGCCGGGCCTTGCCGCCTACAAGGCCGTCAACACCGCCGATTCCATGATCGGGCACCTCTCGCAACGCCATCGCGACTTCGGCTGGGCCGCGGCCCGGTTCGACGATCTGGTGAACCTCGCGCCGGCCCGACTCTCGGGCCTCGCCCTTGCGTTCGCCGCCCCCCTCGGCGGAGGCGCGATCGGAGCCGCCATGCGCAGCATGCTCAGGGATGCGCGGCTCCACCGGTCCCCGAACGCCGGCTGGCCCGAGGCCGCCATGGCCGGAGCGCTCGGTCTCGCACTCGCCGGACCGCGACGTTACGGCAACGTGATCGTGGACGATCCTTACCTCAACGCGAGGGGACGGGCGGACGCCCGCCCCGAGGACATCCGACGGGCGCTGCGGGTCTTCGTCGGAGGAGCCTGCCTGATCGGCGTGCTGGTGGCGCTGGGTGCGTTCATCGCGGGCTGAGGACGCTCAGCGGCTGCGGGCGATGGCGAGAATGCGTTCCACGTCGAGATGCGTCTCGCAATGGTCCGCGAGGGCGTCGAGCGTCGCCTCGACGCCGGCCTCGTAGGCCAGCGTACTGCCGCGGGCGAACCCGGCGAGAAAGGCCCTGCGGAAGCCATCGCTGCCGAACAGGCCATGGACGTAGCAGCCTGTGATCCGTCCGTCGGCACTGGTTGCGCCTTCGGGCCGGCCTTCAAGGGACAGGACGGGCCTTGCGCAGTCGACCCCTTGCGTCCGGCCGAGATGGATTTCGTAGCCCGCGACCGCCTCCCCGGAAGCCACATGCCGGGCGGTCACAGGCCTGACGATCTTGTCGCCCGACAGGACGGTCTGGACGTCCAAGAGGCCGAGCCCGGCCACGGAGCCGGCCGGCCCCTCGATCCCGTCGGTGTCGGAGATCGACCGTCCGAGCATCTGGTAGCCGCCGCAGAGGCCGAGGACCTGCCCGCCGCGCCGCACATGCGCCGCAAGATCGATGTCCCAGCCCTGGGCGCGCAGGAAGCCGAGGTCGGCGATGGTCGCCTTCGAGCCGGGCAGGATGACGAGATCGGCGTCGGCCGGCAGCGGCTGGTGCCCGGTGGCGACGAAGACGCAGGTCGACGCTCAGGCTCGTGCGACAGCGGATCGAGAGTCGTCGAAATTGGCGATGCGGGAGAGAACCGGCACGGCGATGACCAGTCGCCCCGGCACGCCCGTCCTCGATCAACGAGCATCGAGGGCATCCTCGGCCGGCAGGCGATGGGCGTCGGCGAACCAGGGCAGGACACCCAGGGAAGGCCAGCCCGTCCTCTCGCGCGATGGTCGTCAAGGCCCCCTTCGAAGAGCGCTGACATCGCCGCGGAAGCTTGTTGATGGCGAAGCCGACGGATCAGGTCGCGCTCCTCGGCCGCGTCGATGACGGTCGTGCGTGCCCGACGAGGCTGGCGATGACCCCGCCGCGGTCGATGTCGCCCACGAGCACGACCGGCACGTCGGCGCGCGCGCGCAAAGCCCATGTTGGCGATGTCGCCGGCGCGCAGGTTGATCTCGGCAGGCCGAGCCCGCGCCTTCGACCAGCACGAGATCGGCGCCTCGGCTCGACCAGGCCGAAGCTGTCCAGTACGCGCCCCTAGAAGCTCGGCCTTGCGAGCACCTGATAGTCGCGCCGCCCGCGGCGCTGCCGACGCACCTTGCCCTGGACGATGACCTGCGCGCCGACATCGATCTGCGGGTTTCAGCAGTACCGGGTTCATGTGGACGCTGAGGGTGCGACGCCGCGCCGCGCGCGCCTGCAGCGCCTGCGCCCGGCCGATCTCGCCGCCATCGGCGGTGACGGCGGCGTTGTTCGACATGTTCTGCGGCTTGAACGGACGAACCGTCAGCCCACGATGTATCAGCGCGCGCGGCAAGGCCCGGCGACCAGCACCGACTTGCCGACGTCGGAGCCCGTGCCCTGCAGCATGACGGCCCGAGCTGCCGTTCGCCGCCGTCGTCAGAACTCGATCCCCATCCTGCGCCTTCACCCCCGCCGCGGAACGGATGCTTCACCAGCGTCATCTCCGTCACGAGATCGGCGATCTCGATCAGTTCCGCCTTGGCGTTGCGGCCGGTGATGACGACGTGCTTGGCCGGAGGCTTCTCCGCCTTGAGGAAGTCCACCACCTCCTCGACCGGCAGGTAATCGTAGCGCAGGACGATGTTCAGTTCATCGAGCAGCACGAGGTGGTGGCGGTCGTCGCGGATGAGCTCCTTCGCCCGCTCCCAGGCCGCCTGCGCCGAGGCGATGTCCCTAGCGCGATCCTGGGTGTCCCAGGTGAAGCCGTCACCCATGATCTCCAGCGTGCAGAGATCGGGAAAGCGGCGCAGCAGCAGGGCCTCGCCGGTGACATAGTCCGGCGCCTTGGTGAACTGCACGACGGCGACCGGGATGTCGTGGCCGATGTGGCGGAAGACCATGCCGAGCGCTGCGGAGGTCTTGCCCTTACCCGTGCCGGTATGGACGATGATCAGGCCCTTCTCGGCCGTCTTCACGGCCATCATCCGGGCGCGGGCCGCCTGGAGCTTCTTCATCTTCTCGGCATGGCGGAGGTTGGTCGCCTCTTCGGAACTGACAGTCGTCATGGTGTGGAAAGCCCTTGGGAAGGTTGCTTGAGCACCAGCGGCAAGCCGGCAGCGACGAAGACGACGCGCGCACAAGCCGCTGCGACCGCCTGATTGAGACGGCCCTGGTGCGCATCGCGGAAGCTGCGGCCGAGCGGCGTCTCGGGTACCAGCCCGAGGCCGATCTCGTTGGAGACGAAAACGACCGGTCCGGCCGCCCGACCGAGGCAAGCGAGGAGGTCGGCCTGACGCGCAGCGACGTCGTCGTCGCGCAGCATGATGTTCGACAGCCAGAGGGTAGAGGCAATCGACGAGAAGGGCACGGCCCGGACAGGCCTCGCGGTCGATCACGGCCGCAAAGGTCGAGCGGTTCCTCCACCGTCGTCCAGCCTGCTGCCGCCCGGTCGGCGCGGTGGCGGGCAATGCGGTCCTGCATCTCGGCGTCGCGGGCCTCGGCCGTCGCGCAATAGACGGGGACAAGGCCCGAGGCGAGCACGAGGCGCTCGGCAAAGGTTGATTTCCCCGAGCGGGCGCCGCCGAGAACCAGCGTGGACAGCAGCGCATCGCTCATGCCGGTGCTCCGCCGTCGTCCGGCGACCAGTTCGGTGGCGGCACGCGGGCGATGATGCCGCTTCTCAAGGCCTCGGGCCGCTCCTTCCACGGGACAAAGCCGAAGTCGGCGAGGGCACAGGCCTCCGCCATGGCGACGATGGCAGGCGCGTCGCGGTCCGGATCGAGATCGCCGAAGAGATAGGTGTAGCCGCCCTCGGCGGAGAGGGAGACCGTGCAGATGCGCTTGCAAACGCTCAGGCACTGGGTCGGGCGGACGATGACATCGTCACCGGCGGCCCCGGTGCGCGTCGAAGAGCCGTCGGCCGGGCGCATCGGCGCGTTCGACGCCCGCCTGACGGCAGGAGGTGCAGACCGTGACGATCACGGGTCCGGTAGGCTTGGTCATGGGCAGACAAGCGTCATGGCAGGCCGATCGGCGCCAGACGTCCACGGGCCAGCCCTGATGGTCGAGGCCCGGCATTCGGCCTCGCCAGCGCGCCCTCCGTGCTCCCCGCCGGACAGCGTCCATCAGCAGCAGTTCAGAGCAGCCGGTCTCCTGGCTCGCGGGTCTCGGCTCAATCCTGCCTTCCCAGCCTTGCCGGCCAGTGGCATGTCGGATCTTGCTCACCGCTTACAGTTGCGGGGGCAGCCACGGCCTCGGACCTTTGACGGTCCTCACCGCGTTCCCTTTTCACCCTCCGGAGAGGGCACTGCTCACGGGAAGGGATGTCCCACATTCGAGCCCGCGCCTCAAGGGACCGCTCCGACGAGGGAGGTCCCTGCGGCGGGGTTGTCCCGCCGGGCAGCATGCTATTTGCTTGGGAACATCCACCCTTCTCCAGCCCTATCGGGTGGCCGTTTGTGAATCTGCGTCAGCTTGAACTCCTCCGTGCCGTGATCCGTTGCGAGACGACGGTCGGCGCCGCGCGCGAACTCGGCCTCTCGCAGCCCGCTGTCTCCAATGCCATCAAGCATCTGGAGGACCAGCTCGGCTTCGCGCTGTTCGAGCGGATCAACAACCGCCTGTTCCCGACGCAGGAAGCCCGCACGCTCTATCAGGATTCCGAACCGATCTTCGCCATGCATACGGCGCTGGAGGCCCGCGTCCAGGACCTGCGCGAGAACCGGGCGGGCCGCATCCGGATCATCGCCACGCCCCCTCTCGGCTATGGCCCGATCCCGGTGGCACTGCAGCGCTTCCTGGCGCGACGCCCCAAGGTCCGCATTTCCTTCGACGTGCTGAGGCTTGAGGATGTGGCCGAAAAGGTCGAACTCGGCGTGTCGGAACTCGGCTTCGTCCTCGGCATCGGCGACCACCCTGCCCTGACCGTCGAACCCGTCTACGAGGGGCGCATGGTCTGCGCGGTGCACCGCAGCCATCCGCTGGCAGGCCGCACCTCGGTCACGCCGGCCGACCTGCGCGGTGTGCCGTTCATTGCTCTCGAACGCGGCACCCGCCTTGGAACGGCCGTGCGGCAGGCGTTCGAGGCTGCAGGGGAGCCGTTCCACCTCGCGGTGGAAGTCCGCTACTGCCATACGGCCTGCGTGCTGGCTGCCAGCGGCATCGGCGTTGCCGTCGTCGATCCGTTCTCTCCGGCGGGCAGCGGCCGGCCCGACCTTGCCGTCATCCCTTTCGAGCCGGCGAACTCCCGTCAGCGCCTACGTGGTCCTACATCGCCGCAGCCGACCGCTGTCGCGGCTTGCCGGCGACTTCCTCAAGGAGGTGCGGCTGGCGCCGACCGCGCGCGACCGACGCTGCCCGACGGCCTGCCGCGCCAGGAGAACAGAGCGCCGCCAGTGGGGGTATTTGCACAACGAATAGGCTTGCCCAAAAAATCATAGTCTGCAGGATTGTCCCATGCGTGGGCCCGACGCAGTCTGACCGTCGGCACGCCCTTCACGGGACGCGCCGCTGTCCAGAACAGAGGTCTTCATGCCCCGCATCCTGCGCGTCGCAGCGGCCCAGATGGGCCCGAACCAGCGTGCCGACGCCCGCTCCGCGATCCTCGCGCGCATGGTCGCGCTTCTCGACCAGGCCGCCGATCAGGGCGCCCACCTCGTCGTCTTCCCGGAGCTCGCCTTCACCACCTTCTTCCCGCGCTGGCTGCTGCAGCCCGGCGAGGTCGACAGCTATTTCGAACCCGCCATGCCGAACCCGGAGGTCGCGGCCCTGTTCGACCGGGCACGCGAACGCCGGATCGGTTTCTACGTCGGCTTTGCCGAACTCGCCGGCGGCCAGCACTTCAACAGCGCCATCACCGTCGGACCGGACGGGACGATCCTCGGCAAGTACCGCAAGGTTCACCTGCCGGGCTCGGTCGAGCCGCGTCCCGGCGACCGATTCCAGCAGCTCGAAAAGCGCTACTTCGAGTATGGCGACCTCGGCTTCCCGGCCTTCTGGGGGCCGCAGGCCTGGCAGGAGCCGGTGCTCGGCATGCTCATCTGCAACGACCGGCGCTGGCCCGAGGCCTGGCGCTGCTATGGTCTGCAGGGCGTCGAACTCATGCTGATCGGCTACAATTCTGCCGCCTATGACCCCAATGGCGGGACGACCGCGAGCGACGCGGCGCTGCGCACCTTCCACGCCGACCCTGGCGCCGCTGTCAGGCCAATGCCTACATGAACGCAACCTGGGCCGTGGCCGGTCGCCAAGGCCGGCGACGAAGACGGCGCCGGGCCTGATCGGCGGTCCATGCATCGTCGACCCCAACGGCGTCGTCGTCGCCCAAGCGGCAACGCCGACGAGGTGCTTGTCGCCGAAGTGGATCTCGAAGCGGTAGTCAGCTTGGAGAAGATGTTCAACCTTCGCCGCCCACCGCCGGCCGCAACACTATCGCGCCATCGTCGACCAGGTCGGCGCCGTGCTGCCGCCGAAGCCGGCCACTGAGGAAAGGCTGCGCGCATGACCCCGAGCGCCGCATCGCACGCACGACTGCCGGACATTTCCGGCCACACCATCGTCGCCGAGCGCTACTGGGGGCGGTGGGTCGCCGTGGCGATCATCATGGTGCTGCTGGCGGCCCTCGCCCGCGCCTTCGCCGTCGGTCAGATCGAATGGAACTATGTCGGCCAGTTCCTCACGGCGAAATCCATCCTCGACGGCCTCGCCAACACCATCCTCATGACCATCGGTGCGATGACGCTCGGCATCGTCCTCGGTGTCGTCGCGGCGGTGATGCGCATGTCGCCGAACCCGGTGCTGAAGGGCGTCGCGATGGGCTATGCGTGGCTGTTCCGCGGCACGCCGGTCATCCTCCAGCTGTTGCTCTGGTTCAACCTGGCGCTGATCTTCCCGACCCTCGGCATTCCCGGACTGTTCTCGTTCCGCACCGTGGACGTGATGACGCCGGCGGTGGCCGCCCTGCTCGGCCTCGGCATCAACCAGGGCGCCTACACCTCCGAGGTGATGCGCGCCGGCATGCTCTCCGTCGATGTCGGGCAGTACGAGGCGGCAAAGTCCATCGGCATGACGCGGCTGAAGGCGCTGCGGCGGATCGTCTTCCCGCAGGCCATGCGCGTCATCATCCCGCCGCTCGGCAACGAGTTCATCGGGATGGTGAAGCTCACCTCGCTCGCCAGCGTCATCCAGTACTCCGAGATCCTGCATAACGCGCAGAACATCTACTACGCCAACTCGCGGGTCATCGAGCTGCTGATCGTGGCGGCCATCTGGTACCTGGTCGTGGTGTCGATCCTGACGCCGGCGCAGATGCTGCTCGAGCGCCACTACGGCCGCGGCGCGGGGGTCGGCCGATGACCGTCATGACCCCTCCCCCCGGCCTGCCGCCCATCGTCTCCATCATCGACGTCCACAAGAGCTTCGGCACCTTCAAGGCCGTCGATGGCGTCTCCCTCGACGTCGCCTCCGGCGAGGTCGTCTGCATCATCGGCGCCTCGGGCTCGGGCAAGACGACATTGCTCCGCTGCATCAACCAGCTGGTGCAGATCGACCGTGGGGCCATCTGGGTCGACGGCGAACTCGCCGGCCTGAGGATCGATGGCGACAAGCTCTATCACCTCCCCGAGAAGGAGATCGCCCGCCAGCGTCTCGCCACCGGCATGGTGTTCCAGCGCTTCAACCTCTTCCCGCACCTGACGGCGCTCGAGAACATCATCGAGGCGCCGATCGCAGGTGCTCGGCAGGATCGCAAGCGCGAGGCACGAGGCGCGCGCCAGCCGTGCTGGCGCAGCGTCGGCCTGGCGGCGACAGGCCGACGCCTATCTCGACGCAGCTCTCCGGCGGCCAGCAGCAGCGCGTCGCCATCGCCCGCGCGCTCGCCATGCACGCCGCAGCCTCATGCTGTTCGACGAGCCGACCTCGGCGCTCGATCCCGAGCTGGTCGGCGAGGTCCTCGCGCGTCATGCGCGAACTCGCGGCATCCGGCATGACGATGATCGTCGTCACCCACGAGCTCGGCTTCGCCCGCGAGGTCGCCGATCGCGTGGTGTTCATGGACCATGGCGCCATCGTGGAGATGGGCCCTGCGAGCCAGGTGCTGGGATCGCCGACGGAGGCGCGCACCAGCGCCTTCATCGCGGCGGTGCTGGCATGACACCCTGTCCAACCGTCCAGAGCCGGACCCACCGGCCGCCCTTCCAGACACCCGGAGCCCTTCCATGCTGAAACGACCGATGCTCTCCGCCGCGCTCTGCGTCACCGCCTCGCCGCCGGTGCCCAGAGCTGCCGGCCGCCATCAAGCAGCGCGGCACGATCATCGCCGCGGTCATTCCAAACTATCCGCCGCTGGAGATGAAGAACCCGCAGACGGGAGAACTCACCGGGTTCGACATCGAGCTCGGCAATGCCATCGCCGCCAAGCTCGGGGTGCGCATGCAGTGGCAGGAGACGAGCTTCGAGCAGATGCTGGCCGCCGTCCGCACCGGCCGCGTCGACATCATCCTCTCCGGCATGAGCGACCTGCCGGCCCGCCAGGAAACCGCGACCTTCATCAACTACATCCGCTCCGGCACGCAGTTCTTCACCCAGCACTCCCGCGCGGCGGAGTTCCCCAATCGCGAGGCCCTTTGCGGCAAGACGGTCGGCGCCTCGCGTCGCACCTCGCTCCCGGCGGAGATCAAGGCCTTCTCCGACGCCAACTGCGTCGCCCGGGGCCGGCCCGAGATCCGCTATGTCGGCACCGAGGGCTCGGCGGACGCCCGCACCCAGCTGCGGCAGGGGCGCATCGACGCCGCCATGCAGGGCTCGGAGACGCTGCCCTACATCATGGGCCTGGAGCCCAACACCTTCGCCCTCGTCGGCGAGCCGACCCGCTACACGCTGATGGGCATCGCCACCGCCAAGGAGGCGGAGGAGCTGCGCCGGGCCATCGTCGGAGCGCTCAAGGCCCTCATCGCCGACGGCACCTACAAGCAGCTTCTCGTCAAGTGGCAGCTGCAGCCTTCCGAACTCACGGAGATCACCATCAATGCCGGTCGCTAGTCTCGACGCCCTGCCGCTCCTGCCCGCCAACCGGGCGCCGCTCTCGCCTGTCTATCCCTGGCCGAAAGGCAACAAGGCGGCGGTGTTCCTGTCCTTCGACGTCGATGCGGAATCGGCGTGGACGGCGAAGGACCCGAACCACTACGAGCGGCTGGTCACCATGTCCTATGGCGGCTTCGAGGCCCGCGTCGGCGTGCCGAAGCTCCTCGAGATGCTGCGCGAGCAGGAGCTGAAGGCGACCTTCTTCATCACCGGCTGGGCCATCGAGGCCCATACCGCGATGTGCGAGGCGATCCTGAAGGACGGGCACGAGGTGGGCCATCACGGCTTCCACCACCTCATGCCCGATCCCGGCGCGCCGCATATCGTCGAGGAGATGGACAAGGGCCTCGACAGCCTGAAGCGCAAGCTCGGGGTGGTGCCGGTCGGCTATCGCGCCCCGCTGGGCGAAAGCTGCGAGGAGCTGCGCGTGCTCCTGAAGAAGCACGGCTTCCTCTACTCGTCGTCCTGGCGCGACGACGTCAGGCCCTACCGCCAGGTTCTCGCCGACGGTACGCCGGGCGTCATCGAGCTTCCCGCCACGATGACCTTCGACGACTGGATGTACGGCCTCACACACCGCTACTCGCCCCGCCCGCTCTTCCCCCGCGAGCACGTGCTCTCGATCTGGAACGACGAAATGGCCGAGACGCGTGACTGGGGCGGCCTCATCACCACCGTCCTGCATCCGCAGGTCTCGGGCCGGCCGATGCGCCTGAAGCTGCTGCGCGAGTTCCTGGAGCACGTGAAGAGCTACGGCGACGTCCGGATCGCTACCGGCGCGGAGATCGCCGGCCATTTCGCTGCCTGCGAGGCGGCCGACGCCAGGACGGCGTGAACGCGACGCAACGGCAGGCCGCTGGCTTCGACCGGGCGGCCTGCACCTCCGAATGGAAGCTGCGAACAATCAACGCTGACAACCGGCTTTCGCCGTCGGCGCGCTCGCCGTCGGCCTTCTGTCGTCAGCCGGCGCCTCCGCCCAGCAGGCCGGCAGTCCCTTCGTCGGCTTCACGCAGAACCGCGATGAGCCGATCAATTTCGAGGCTGACAGGGCCGATGGTCTACAAGGATCCGGCGACCAACGAGCGCCGCGGCTTCAACGTCGATCTCGTGACCGAGATCGCCAAGGTCCTCGGCCTGCGCATCCAGTGGGAAGAAATGGCCTTCGCCCAGCTCATCCCGGCGCTGACCACCAATCGCATCGACTTTTCCGGCTCATCGATGACCGATCTGCCGGCCCGCCGCGAGCGGTTGTCCTTCGTCGACTATGTCTCGACGGGGCCGCAGATCTTCGCGATGACGGCGCAGGCCGGCGACATCAACCAGCCGACCGATCTCTGCGGCAAGTCCATCGCGACGCCGCGCACGACCGCCTATTTCCCGACGCTGCAGGCCTGGAGCCAGGGCAACTGCGTGGCCCAGGGGCGCCCGCCGGTCAACGTGGTGGGCACGGAGGGCGCCGCTGCGACCCGCACCGACCTCCGGCAGAACCGCGTCAACGCCGCCGTCCTCGGCGCCGAATATGTGGTCTTCCTGTCCCAGCAGGAGCCGGGCGCGATCAAGCGCATTGGCACGCCCATCGGCCGCAACATGTCGGGCCTCGCCTTCCCGAAGGAATCGACCGTGTTGCGCGATGCGGTTGCGGCTGCGCTCAACAGGCTGATCGAGAATGGCACCTACATGACGCTCCTGAAAAAGCACGGGCTGGAGGCCCAGGCCCTCGCCCGCGCCGAGATCGACGCCGGCCAGCCTTGACCGTCGCATCGGGCGCGGGACAGGCCCCGCGCCCCTCTCCCGAGAGTGCCCGCCATGGACATCCTGATCACCAATGCCGTCGTCGCCACCTGCGACGACCACAGGACGATCCATGCCGAGGCGGCCATCGCCGTCACCGGCAACCGGATCGTCGCGGTCGGTCCGAGCGCCGATCTGGAGCGGGACTATCCGCGCCACGAGCGTTTCGATGGACGCGGCCTCGCCGTCTTCCCCGGCTTCATCAACGCCCATACCCATACCGTGCTGCTGGCGCTGCGCGGCACGATCGAGGATTGGCCGGGTGAGGCGATCTACCGCTACATGACGCCGATCTCCTACGCCATGACCGGCGAGGAGCGGTCGGTCATCGCCCAGCTCGGCTGCCTCGAGGCCATCCGCTCCGGCACGACGACGCTGGTCGATCCCTTCCGGCACGTCACGACCTACGCCCCCGCCATGGCCGACACCGGCATGCGGCTGTGGCTGACCGAGAGCTGCGCCGACATCGACACCCGCAGGATCCGCCATGGCGACTATCAGGTGGACGAGGGCTTCGGCGCCGCCTTCCTCGACCGGGCGACCGCACTGATCGAAGGGTTCCACGGCTCGCACGGCGACCGGGTGCGCTGCCAGGCGGCAGCCCATGCCCCCGACAACTGCTCACCGAAGATGCTGCGCGCCGTGCGCGACATGGCGGAGCGATACGGCCTCACGCGCACCGTCCATCTGTCGCAGAGCCCCGGCGAAGTCGCGGCGGTCAAGGCGGCCCACGGACTGACCTCGGCGGAATATCTCGACCGGGAGGACTTCCTCGGCCCCGATCTCGTCGCGGCACACTGGACCTTCTGCACCGAGCACGACATCCGCCTGCTTGCGGCGAGAGGCGTGCAGATGGCGCATACGCCGGCAAGCATCTCCCGCCGCAACTTCCACAAGGTCCGCATCGGCCAGATCCGCGACGCCGGCGTGAAGGTCGTCTTCGGCACCGACAACATGAGCGAGGACATGTTCCAGGCCATGGCCTTCGGCTCCATCGTCCATCGAACGGGACGAGGCCGCGAGGTGGAGGGCGGCGTCGATCCCTCCCCCGAACAGATCCTGGACTCGGTGACGCGCCTTGCGGCGGGGTCGGTCGCGGCCGACGCGGAGATCGGCTCGATCGAGGTGGGCAAGAAGGCCGACCTCACCTTCATCGACCTCAATGCGCCGGCCCTGAGGCCGCTCATCCGCCTCGTCTCCAACGTCGTGCACTACGGCCATCCCGGCACGGTGCATTCGGTCATGACGGATGGCGAGTTCCTGATGCGCGACCGCAAGGTGCTGACCATCGACGAACCGGCGCTGATCCGCGAGGCGGAGGCCGTCACGCGACGCGTCTGGGAGCGGATGATCGCCGACAATCCCGATATCGCGCCGCCGCCTGGCGAGCTGCGCTGGCTCGGCTGACCACAACCACACTGTCGCGGCTGCCGCTCAGGCGCGGGCGAATATCCCGCCGGCCTCGACCACCCGGCCCTGTTCGATCAGTTCGTCGAGATGCTGGCGGATGGATCGCCGCTCGACGTCCTCCACCCACAGCTCCTCGTAGTCCGGCGGGTAGAGAAGCCGACAGGCGACCAGCTCTTCGAGCGACGTCGGGGAGGCCAGCAGTTCCACAACGTGCTGCGACCGGGCCTCGAGCTTGGCCTCATAGGCGGCGAGATCGGCCAGGAACCTCGCCCGGTCGGTGTAGACGCCGCGATGGTGTCCGGTGATCCAGACTCTCGCCGGCAGGTCGGGGAGTTGCCTCAGGGTCTTCCGGAAGCTCGCCAGCGACGAGGTGGCATCGCCGTAGTAGGGGCCGAATCCGCTGAGATCGATGTCGCCGATAAAGGCGATGCCCTCCTGCTCGATCAACAGCGCGCAATGCCCTGCCGTATGGCCCGGCATGTGAACGGCCCTCATCGAGACCCCGCCGAAGTCCCAGACCGCGTCGTCGTCATAGGAAATCGCATCCGGCCGCGGTGCGTAGTGAAACTCGCGCTGCAGCTTTTCGAGGAGCGCCGGACGTACGGCCTCGCTCACCCCGAGGGCATCGGCATAGCCCTGCCAGCTTTTCACCGCGGCCAGATCCTCGCGATGGACATGCACCGGCGCATGCGGCAGCCGGTGGAGGCCTGCCATGTGGTCTTCATGCACATGGGTCAGGACGACCAGGTCGGCCGTATCGAAGGGCGCGCCGATGCGGTTGGCGACCAGTGGCGCATCAAGCGCAGCCCTGACGTCCTTGCCCGTCACGATGACCTGGTTCGCGTCGGGATACTTGCCGTTCTTGTCGCCGAAGAAGACCGTCACCGGCCCGAAGTCGGCCCGTGGCCCGGCCATTCCGGCCGGCTGGGCCTCCTGCATGCTCATCCACCTGCTCCGCAAGCCGCGTCGATCCGGTCATTCTCCCGCGTGACGGGCCCGCGCCCAAGAGGCCTTTCGACCGATCCCCGGACAGGCTGCCCGGCAGGGATCGCTCAGGTGATGCGGCGGACGCTCGCGAGGATCTCCTCCGGCTCGAAAAGCTGCTTCCAGTCGGGTTTGAGGATCGTCTCCTTGCCGTAGACGATGGCCTTGTTGCAGGCATCGGAGAAGACGCCCTGAATCTCCTGGAAGGTCACGGCGGCGAGGATGTTCATGTGCCCGAGCAGGAAGTCACGGGCCGCCTCGCGCGGCACGCCGCGGGCAATGGCCTCCTCCATGGCCTCGCGCATGGCATCCAGCAGCGTCGCGCAGACGGTCTCGGACAGACCCGGCTCGAGGATCGCCATCTGCTCCACGGTGACGCGGTGCGAGCGCATGACCGGCGCCCACATGGCGCGGGCGACCTCCTCGCCGAGAGCGTAATGTGCCTCCGGCCCCTGCATCAGCGCGTTGACGATATGCTGCTTCGCGGCAATGCCGCCGAAATGGTCGGCGCGGGCCGCCGGCTCGGTCTCGTCGTTGAAGATCGGCGGGTGGCAGGGATGGGTCACGAAGTAGGTGATGTCGGCCCGCTTCGGCAGATGACCGGCATGCGGGGCGGCGGCATCGAGAATGACCACCATGGTCCCGGCCTTCAGCTTCGGCACGAGGTCCCGGGTCACTGCACCGATCACCGTGTCGGGAACGGCCAGCACCACCACCTGCGCCGTCGCGATGGCGTCTTCCGGCGCGATGCAGGCGATGCCGTGGGCTTCGAGAAAGCGGGCGCGGCCGGCCTCGCTGACTTCGACCGGAAGGACGGTGAGGGGCGAGGCCACGAGGTTGCGGCCGATGCGCATGCCCATCTTGCCGCCTGCGCCGAACAAAGCGACTGCCGTCATCGATCCCGCTCCCGTGTCGTGCGCGCCTTCGGCCGCATGAGGCCGGTGTCCCATGGGGGGTCGCGCATTGTCAATCTGGTATGATGACCTTATGAGTTCAGGTCATGGTCGGCATCGACGGAGGGCATGGCGTGGCGTCGGGACAGCGGATCGAGGCGGACTACTGGCTGGAAACCCCCGGTGACCCGCGGCGCACGGCGGAGGTGATGGCGGGCGAACAGTCGAGCGGCACCTTCGTGGCGGTCCCCGGCGAGACGCCGGAACTGACCGAGCGGGCTGCGGCCCGCGTCGAGGCGATCGCGCTGCTCGACCGCGCCGACACGCCGAGCCTTCCGTCGGCGACGCCGCAGGCCTTCCCCGTTCCAGGCGACTACCGACGGGCCCGCGTCACCCTGTCCTGGCCGCTGGAGACGCTTGGCCCCTCGCTGCCCAATCTCGTCGCGACGGTGGCGGGCAATCTCTTCGAGCTCCGGCAGGTCAGCGGCCTGCGCCTCCTCGACATCCGCCTGCCGGCAGCCTTCGCATCAGCCTATGGCGGCCCGCGCTTCGGCGTTTCGGGAACGCGAAAGCTCACGGGTGTGGAGAGCGGCCCGGTCATCGGCACCATCATCAAGCCGAGCGTCGGCTTCGGCCCGCAGGAGACGGCCGACCTGGTGGCGACGCTCGTTGCGGCCGGCATCGACTTCATCAAGGATGACGAGTTGCAGTCCGACGGCCCGCTCTGCCCCTTCGAGGCGCGCGTCGACGCGGTCATGCGGGTGGTGAAGGCGGAGGCCGACCGGCGGGGTCGCCAGGCCATGATCGCCTTCAACATCACCGGCGATCTCGACCAGATGAAGCGCCGCCACGACCACGTGCTCAAGGCCGGTGGCACCTGCGTCATGGCAAGCCTCAACTCCGTCGGGCTCACCGGCATGATCGAACTCGGCCACTTCACGCAACTGCCCATCCATGGCCACCGCAACGGCTGGGGCTACCTGTCGCGCGCTCCGGGCCTCGGCTGGGACTACCGCGCCTGGCACAAGCTGTGGCGCCTCGCCGGTGTCGACCACCTGCACGTTAACGGCCTCGCCAACAAGTTCAGCGAGCCGGACGACAGCGTCATCGCGTCGGCGCGGGCCTGCCTGACGCCGCTGTTCCCGCAGCGCGCCGACACCGTCATGCCGGTGTTCTCGTCGGGCCAGACGGTGCGGCAGGCGTCGGGCACCTACGCCGCACTTGGAACCACCGACCTGATCTTTGCGGCCGGTGGCGGCATTCTCGCCCATCCGGACGGTCCGGCTGCCGGCGTCTCGGCGCTGCGGGAGGCCTGGGACGCAGCGATCGCGGGCCAGGCGCTGGAGGCTGCGGCAGCCGAACGTCCGGCGCTCGCGGCGGCGCTGGGGCGGTTCTCGTGACCGCCCTGCCGTCTGGACCCCTCCTCGCCTTCTACGGCGACGACTTCACCGGCTCGACCGCCGCGATGGAGGTGATGGCCTTCGCCGGGCTGAGCTCCGTCATGTTCCTCGACGTGCCGACGCCGCAGCGTCTTGCCGGCTTCGCCGACCGGCGCTGCATCGGCATCGCCGGCATCGCCCGCTCGCGTGGTCCTGAGTGGATGGACGCCGAATTGCCGCGGATCTACACGGCCCTCGCCGGGCTCGGCGCGCCGCTGGTCCACTACAAGGTCTGCTCGACCTTCGATTCCGCTCCCCATATCGGCTCCATCGGCCGCGCCATCGACATCGGCGCTGCGGCCTTCCCCGCGCGCTGGATTCCGCTGGTGATCGGCGCCCCCGCTCTCGCCCGCTACCAGGCCTTCGGAAACCTGTTCGCCGGCATCAGTGGCGTCGCCTACAGGCTGGACCGCCACCCGGTCATGGCGAACCACCCCGTCACGCCCATGGACGAGGCCGACGTGACGCGGCACCTCGCAAGCCAGACCCAGCGCCGCATCGGCCTTATCGACATGGCCGCCCTCAAGCGCGGTGACGGCGAGGTGCGACGCGCGGCGCTGGCGGGCGACGATGCCCCGGTGGTCGCCATCGACGTGCTGGACGACGAGACGCTCGCGCGCGCGGGCGAACTGATCTGGCGGAACCGCGCGGAGGGGCCCTTCGTCGCCGGGTCGCAGGGCGTGGAATATGCCCTCGTCGCCCACTGGCGGGCCGCAGGTCTCATTCCCGAGGCGCCGCCGGCCATGGCGCTGCCGGCCGTGAGACAGATCGCCGCCGTATCGGGGTCGTGCTCGCCGGTCACGGCGCGACAGATCGCCCATGCCGAGCAGAACGGCTTCGCCGGCATCCGCATCGACGTGAACCACGCGACCGATCCGGCGAGTTGGGACCGGGAGATTGGCCGCGTGGCGGCTCTTGCGCTCGACGCGCTTGGCGCGGGCGCTTCGCCTCTGGTCTACACGGCGCGCGGACCGGAGGACGCGGCCGTTGCAGGCCTTGCGGAGGCCTGCCGCAGCGCCGGGGCGAACCCCTCCGAGGTCAATGACCGAATCGGCGCGGGTCTGGGCTCGCTGCTCGGGCGCATTCTCGACACGGGACGGCTCCGCCGCGCCGTCATCGCCGGCGGCGACACGTCGGGGCATGCGACACTCGGGCTCGGCATCGATGCCCTGTCGGCCGCCGGGATGCTCGCACCCGGTGCCCCACTCTGCCGCGCCCATGCCGAAGCCCCCGGGCGCGACGGTCTGGAGCTTGCCCTGAAGGGCGGGCAGATCGGCGCGGATGACTATTTCAGCGCCGCGCGCCATGGCGGCGCGCTCGCACGGGGCTGATCCCATGGCCGCGCCACCGACCGACGGGCCCATCCAGCGCCGCAAGCTCTACCAGGAGGTGCTCGACCGCCTGATGGCGCGGATCGAGGCCGGCGAATTTCCCCCCGGCACGCAATTGCCCTCCGAGCGCGAGTTGATGGACGCCTATGGCGTCGGGCGACCGGCGATCCGCGAGGCCCTGCAGCAACTCGAGCGGTCCGGCATCGTCACCATCAGCCACGGCGAGCGGGCGCGCATGGTGCTGCCGACCGCCGACGGCATGCTCGACCAGATCGGCGATGCGGCGCGCTATCTGCTGCGGGTCCAACCGGGGTCACTGGACGATCTCAAGGAGGCGCGGATTTTCCTGGAATGCGGCCTGGTCAGGATGGCGGCCGGGCGGGCCGATCCGGACGGGCTCGCCCTGTTGCGCGGGCGGCTGGAGGAGCAGCGGAAGGCTCCGCCGGAGGATTTCCTCGCCCGTGACATCGCCTTTCACCGGCAGATCGCGGCACTGAGCGGCAATCCGATCTTCCCGGCCGTCGTCGAGGGCCTCCTCACCTGGCTCGGCGACCACTACACGACGCTGGTCCGTGCCCCCGGCGTCGAGAGCGTCACGCTACAGGAGCACCAGCGAATCCTCGACGCCATCGCGGCCGGTGATGCCGAGGGCGCGGCGACCGCCATGGCCGATCACCTGAACCGCGCCAGCGACCTCTATCGCCACGCGGCGCCTGTCACGCCTCGCGACCGCTGAGCCAACGCGCGGCGGCGACGCCCAGAACCGCCGAGACCGCCGTCAGGACCGCCCCCCAGATGGTGTCGGTGATCACGAGGTTCCAGGTCCACAGCCGGAGCGTCGCATGGTTGGTGAGTTCGTAGGTCATGTAGGTGAAGAAGCCGAAGGCGCCGCCGCGGACCGCCGCTGTCGCCAGCGATCGGGCGGCAAGGGCCGGCAGGCTGGCGAAGTAGAGGATGCCCACGGGAAAGAGCAGGTAGAACAGGACGGCGGGCACCATCCGGGGCTGATCGAGGATCATGTCGCCGAGAGTGGCGCGGAACATCGGCACGCCGGCATTCATGAGCCAGACGAGGTCGATCAGTACGAAGGCGAGGAACGTCACCGCGTAGGTGACGATGGCGATACGCGGCGTGAGCACGGCTGTTCTCCCGTCGATCCAGAGGCTGGCCGGCGCCTTCGACCGGCAACCGGGTGTCGTCTGCCGGGATTGACGCCTTCTGCGGCACCATCCCGGACGTTCATGGTCGCTCATACGTGGGCGAGAGCTCGACGGACCATGCAGAAGGCCGACAGTGCGTCAGAGCGCCGCCTCGACGCCATTCGGGAACGCGCACGGACCCTCATGGAAGGGATGGAGGTCGTTCACTTCGCGGTGATGTGATGACCGCGGCGACGACCGGACCTTGCCAAGCACGTTCCGAGTTTTTAGAAAATCCTGAAAATTCGGAATGTCCGTAAGGATCGCTCGATGCACCTTCCCCCGTTGTGCGAGGCGTTCGTCCTGCATTTTGGCGAAATGGGCAGCCGTTGGGGTATCAACCGCACGGTCGGCCAGATCTATGCCGTGCTGTTCATTTCCCAGAAGCCGCTCTGCGCCGACGAGATCGTCGAGCGGCTCGGCATCTCGCGCTCCAACGTCTCGATGGGACTGAAGGAGTTGCAGAGCTGGAACCTGCTGCGCCAGAGGCCGGTGCCCGGCGATCGCCGCGAGTTCTTCGCAACGCCGGACGACATATACGTCATCGTTCGCACCCTGATCGAGGAGCGCAAGAAGCGCGAGATCGACCCGACCCTGTCGATGCTGCGCGAACTGATCATGCAGTCGCCGGATTCGGATGCCGAGCGTCATGCACAGGCGCGGATGCGCGAGATGCATGAACTCATCGAACTCATGACGAGTTGGTATGCCGATGTTCAGCGCCTCGAGACCGAGCGGCTCGTCCAGTTGCTGTCACTCGGCTCGAAGGTGGTGCGTGTCCTCGACATGAAGGACCGGCTGCTGGCCCTGCCGGGCGGCCGGAACAAGTCGCGCAAGGAGGCCTGACCGATGGATCCGATCCTGCTCGCCCGCATCCAGTTCGGCGCCAACATCTCCTTCCACATCCTGTTCCCGACGATCACCATCGCTCTCGGCTGGGTCCTGTTGTTCTTCAAGCTGCGGTTCAGGGCGACGGGGCGTCAGGCGTTCATGGACGCCTACTTCTTCTTCGTGAAGGTCTTCGCCCTGTCCTTCGCGCTCGGCGTGGTCTCCGGCATCACCATGAGCTTCCAGTTCGGTACCAACTGGCCGGGCTTCATGGAGAAGGTCGGCAACATCGCCGGGCCCCTGCTCGCCTACGAGGTGCTGACCGCCTTCTTCCTCGAGGCCACCTTCCTCGGCATCATGCTCTTCGGCTACCGCCGGGTGCCCGACTGGGTCCATACCGGCGCGACGATCCTGGTGGCCTTCGGCACCACCATGTCGGCCTTCTGGATCCTCGCCCTCAACTCCTGGATGCATACGCCCGCAGGGTTCGAGATGCGCGACGGTGTCGCCCATGCGGTCGACTGGTGGGCCATCGTCTTCAACGCGTCCACTTCCCTACCGGCTGGCCCACATGCTGCTGGCGTCGGGGCTCACCGCCGCCTTCCTGGTCGCCGGCCTCTCGGCCTGGCGCTGGCTCAAGCGATCAGCGGACCGAGGACGTGATGATCGGCGTGAGGACGGGCGTCACCATGGCGGCCGTGCTGATCCCGATCCAGATCTTCGTCGGCGACCTGCACGGGCTCAACACGCTCGAGCACCAGCCCGCCAAGGTCGCCGCCATGGAGGCCAACTGGGAGACCCGCGGCAACGTGCCGCTCGTACTCTTCGCCATTGCCCAACGAGCGGCGAGAGGCGGAACGACTTCGAGATCGCCATTCCGAACGGCGCGAGCCTCATCCTGCAAGCACCAGGCGCGATGGCGTCGTGCCGGGCCTCAACGATTTCGTCGCGGCCGACGGCACCCGCAACCATCCGCCCGTCGCGCCGGTGTTCTGTCGCCTTCCGCATCATGGTCGGCGTCGGCGTGCTGATGCTTCTCGTCTCATGGTCCGCCGGCTTCCAGATCTGGCGGCGCGGCGGCATCACCGGCTGGCTCGCATGGGTGCTGGTGGCGATGACCTTCTCCGGCTGGATCGCGACCCTGTCGGGCTGGTACGTCACCGAGATCGGCCGGCAGCCCTGGCTGGTCACGGGCGTGCTGACGACCGCACAGGCCGCCTCGCGCGTGTCCGCCGGCATGATCGGTTCGACGCTCGCCATGTATCTGGCGATCTATGCGCTGCTCATCGCGGCCTATGTGTCCGTGCTCTTCCATCTCGCGAGCAAGGGCTACGTAGGCCCGGACCGAGCCTTCCGGTGCCGGCCGACAATCCCGCCGATCCCGTCGCCAAGGTCGCCTGACCCAGAAGCTCCAGAGGCCCCCATGCTGGACGGACACACACTCCCCCTGATCTTCGCCGCGCTGATGGGCATCTCCATCCTCGCCTATGTCATCCTCGACGGCTACGACCTCGGCGTCGGCATGCTGATGGTGCGGGTCGACCGGCCCGACCAGCGACCGGATGGTCGCGACCATCGGTCCGTTCTGGGATGCCAACGAGACCTGGCTGGTGCTCGGTATCGGGCTGCTGCTCGTGGCATTTCCCGCC
This sequence comes from Phreatobacter sp., assembly GCA_965284145.1. Lineage (GTDB taxonomy): Bacteria > Pseudomonadota > Alphaproteobacteria > Rhizobiales > Phreatobacteraceae > Phreatobacter. The sequence continues at coordinate 26,988 of CBDIRH010000002.1, read as the reverse complement.
GCCCATGGCATCGTCCTCACCGCTCTCTACCTGCCGGTGGCGTTGATGCTGCTCGGCCTGACCCTGCGCGGGGTGGCCTTCGAGTTCCGCGTCAAGGCGCAGCAGCACCACCAGAACCTCTGGGACATCGCCTTCGTCGCGGGTTCCACTCTCGCCTCCCTCACGCAGGGCTACATGCTGGGACGCTATGTCATGGGCTTCCGCCCGGGGGTGGAGGCGGAGATCTTCGCGCTGCTCTCGGCCTTCGGACTCGCCGCGGCCTATGCCTTCGTCGGCGCGACGTGGCTGATCGCCAAGACCGAGGGTGAGTTGCAGGAGCGCGCGGTGCGCTGGGCGCGGACAACCCTGATCCTGACGGCGCTCGGCATCCTCGTCGTCTCCGTCGCCACGCCGCTTGTTTCCGACCGCATTTTCGAGCGCTGGTTCACCTTCCCCAACATCATCGGTCTCGCCCCGATCCCGCTGATGACGGCGGCGCTCTTCGCGGGGCTCTGGGTCTTCCTCGCGCGGATGCCGCGGGCCGATCATTCGCTCGACCTCGTGCCGTTCCTCGGCGCCGTCGGTCTTTGCCCTTGGCTTCCTCGGCCTCGCCTATTCGTTCTACCCCTATGTGGTGCCGGAGCGACTGACGATCTGGCAGGCCGCGAGCGCGCCGGAAAGCCTGCTCATCATCCTGATCGGGGCGCTGTTCGTGCTGCCGATGATCCTCGGCTACACGGTGTTCAGCTACTACGTGTTCCGCGGCAAGGCGTCGGAACTGCGCTACGACTGAACCCGGGCGCTTGAGCGACGGAACATCCTGGCGAAAGGGCGGTTGGTCATCCACCAGCCAGCCGGAGACAAGCGCCATGCCCCGTGTACCGGACCAGCCGCGCGGCGTTCCCGATCGTACGTTCGACAACCGAGAAGCCTTTCCGCGCGACGTCGATCATGGCGAGGAACGCCGCCAACATCGGGACGATGCCGGCCGTTCGCCGGATCGCAGGCGTGCTGTCGATGCGCCGGATGCGCCACCGCCGCCTCGCGACCCCATCGACCGGGCGTGAGCCACGATCGCCAGGAGGACGTCATGCCCACCGACCTGCCAGAACAGAAGCGACCGGGGATGGACCGGTGCGGATCCCGAAGAAGCACGTGCAGATCGATCACGACGTGATCCTGCCCGAACCGCGCCCGTCGGACGAGCCCGATGCGGTCCTGCCGGGAGACCGGGAGGGCGACGGCCGCGGCCCGCCCATCCCGATGCCGGCCGTTCCCTGACGACAGGCCGCGGCGACGTCGTCAGCGCGCCGTGGCCAGCGCGAGCGCCAGCCGGCAGGCGTTGTGGAAGGCCGGGATGTCGACCCATTCGTCGACGGTATGGGCCTCGTTCTGGCCCGCACCGAAGGTCACCGTCGGAATGCCGTGCAGGCACAGGTAGTTGGCGTCGAGCCCGCCGTTGACGAGGCGCGGATTGGGGGTGAGCCCGATCGCCTCGACCGCCCTGATGCCGCGTTGCACGACCGGCGAGGCCGGATCGAGCGCGAAGGAGTGGTACTTGCGCTGGCGGGAGAAGGCGACGCGGGCAGTCTTGCCCTCGCTGCTCACCAGCGTCTTGGCCGCCTTGTGGAAGGCCGCCTCGAAGGCGTCAGTGATGGCATCGACAAAGGCCATGTCGTGGCTGCGGCTCTCGCCCTCGACGTAGCAGTAGTCGGTGACGACGTTGGTGGCGTCGCCCGCACCGCGGCCGTTCTGGCCACCGACCGTGCCGACATTGCTGGTTCCGGCCTTGTCGCCCTTCACCACCTTGCCGAACCAGGGCCGATCGCGCCTGGGCATCGGCCAGCGCCATGGCAGCGACCATGCTGGCCGAGATGCCGCGCTCGGGCGCGACGCCGGCATGGGAGGCGCGGCCGAAGATCTCCACCGACCAGCCGTCGCCACCCACAGCGCCAGTAACCACGTCCGCCGGGCGCGAGCCGTCATAGTTGAAGCCCATGGACACCGGGCCGAGCATGTCGAGATCGATATGGCGCGCGCCCCACAGGCCGCTTTCCTCGCGCACGCAGAAGACGAGGACGAGCGGGGGATGGTCGAGGCCCTGCTTCGCCAGTTCCGCCGCCAACGTGACGAGAACGGCACAGCCGGTGCGGTTGTCGCCGCCGAGCGCGGTGTCACCGCCGGAGACGATGCGATTGTCGATGATGCGGGGCTTGGCGCCAGCGCAGAGCGGCACCGTGTCGAGATGGGTCATGAACATGATCGGCGGCGCGTTGCCGAGCGTGCCGCGCCCGGGGATCTTGACGATCAGGTTGCCGGTCTCGGTCGGCAGCGGAATGCGGGTGTTGGCATCGTCATAGGCGATGGCCTCGGCGGGCACGCCGACCTCCACGAGGGCGCGCGCCACGTCCTCGGCAATGGCCTTCTCCTGGCCGGTGACGCCCTCGATGGACAGGAAGCGCATCAGGCGGTCGAGGGCGGAAGTCTGATCGTGGGACAGCATGGTCATGCGACTCTCGGATGGACTGAAGGGCTGCATCCTGCCCGGCTTTGGACCGCCAAGCTGTGCATCATCGGCAAGGCCGCCCTGCCGGGCCGCCATAGCCGCGAGGGAGGCGCCTCAGGAGCGGCCACCGTCGACGGAGAGAATCTGGCCGCTGATCCAGGCCGCCTGCTCGCTCGCGAGGAAAACCACCGCGTGAGCGATGTCGGCGGCGGTGCCGAGGCGGCGGGTGTGGATGGAATCGACCAGCCGCTTCTGGCCATCGGCGCCATAGGCCTTCCACTGACGCTCGGTCGCGGGGTTCGACCGGACGAAGCCGGGCGCGACGGCGTTGCAGGTGATCCCCATCGGCCCGAGATCCTGGCTGAGCTGCTTCGTCAGGCCAACAAGGGCGTGCTTGGCGGCGGTATAGGCCTGGATGCCGGTAAGACTCGGTCGCAATCCGGCGCCGGAGGCGATGTTGACGATGCGTCCGAAGCCCGCCTTCGCCATCGGCGCCGACGCCGCCTGGGCGAGCCAGAAGGCTCCGTCCACATTGGCCTCGAACAGGACCTTCCAGTCGCTCTCCGTGACGTCCGCGATGGGCCTGCCGACCTGGCCGCGGACACCGCCGGCGGCATTGACGACGATGTCGATCCGGCCGTGGCCGGCGACGATGCCCTGGACGAGATCGTGGGCGGCAGCCCGGTCCGAAACGTCGAGGACCCGCGCATCGCAGCCGTTGGCGGCGGCGAAGGCACCGACCCCCTCCGCATCGAGATCCGCAGCGACGACCGTCGCCCCGGCTGCCTTCAGCTCCAGCGCAATGGCCTGCCCGATGCCCTGCGCGGCCCCGGTCACGAGGGCGCGACGTCCCGTCAGGTCGATGCGCATGTGTCGATCAGCTCCTGAAAGGTCTCGAAGGCCATGGGCTTCGTCCCGTCCTCGATGGCGTGGATGAGGTCCACGAGCTTCACGATGGCAGGCGTGGCGATGCCGACCTCGGCGCCGAGTGTCGCGATGACGCCGATCTGCGGGTCGACCTCGGTGCGGCGCTTGCGCACGGCGAGGTCGCGCCAGATGCCGGAATGGGTCTTGGCGGTGTGACGGTTGAACTCGGCCAGCGCCGCGATCGACTGGTGCGCACCCTCGGCCGGTGCCCCCGGCGCGAAGAGCTCGGGATCGAAGCCGTTGAAGCCGATCGGAACGACACCACGCGCCTTGGCGACCGCCATGACCTCGCGGCCAAGTGTCTCGAAGACGATCGTGCGGCGCGGATCGGCGAAATTCTCCGACATGGAGTCGTTGGTCAGCGCCGTCGCGAAGAGCATGGCGCCATAGGCGAGTTTGCCCCAGAGATAGCCCCAGATGTTGTCGGTCAGAACCGCATCCGGTTCGAAGAGCCTGAGCCGCTGGTGCATGGCCCGCGTCCGCTCGCGGATCGAGCCGTCGATCTCTCCGACGACGACGGCGGCGCGATTGCCGAAGAGCACCTCGCCAGGGCCGTGCCAGTCGGCGCCGAAGTTGACGAAGCAGCCCATGGTGCGCTCGGCGCCGACGGCCTTCGCGATGGTCAGCTCATTGAGGCCGTTCTGCGCCGAGAGAACATAGCCGTCGGGGGAAAGGTGCGGTGCGAGCTGCGCCAGCGCCGCCTCGGTCGCCTGCGCCTTCACCGCCAGGACGATGATGTCGAAGGTGCCGGTGACCTCGGCAGGCGTCGCGGCGGGCACAACCTGGGTGAAGTCCTCGATGGGCCCGGAAATGTGCAGGCCCCGCGTCCGGCAGGCTTCGACATGCTCCGCCACCTGGTCGACGAGCAGGATGTCGAGGCCGGCGCGCGCCCAGTAGGCGCCGAGTGTGCCGCCGATGGCGCCGGCTCCCCAGATCAGGATGGGCTTGTCGGTCATGGCGACTGTTCCGGCTGGTGATGCGGGGGAGACGCGGGGCGGACATGCCGCCCCGCGCCGATGCGTCAGCGCGCCGGACGGATGTCCATGGCGAGCGTGTCCTCGTCGACGCGCGGCGACAGCGTCACCTTGGCCTTGTTCATCGCCCAGGCCGAGGAGACCGCCACGATGGGCAGACGCTGCTTGTCGGCATCGACCAGGGCGTTGGCCTCCTCGAGCAGGCGGCGGCGCTTGGCCTCGTCCATCTCGATGGCGGCGTCCTGCAGCAGCTTGTCCATCGTCGGATTGTTGTAGCCGAGGACGTTGAAGGCCCCCATGCGACGCTCGCGGTCGTTGGAATGGGCGAGCGAGGACAGGGTGTAGTGCGCCTCGCCGGTCAGCGTGCCCCAGCCGGACATGGAGACCGACAGTTCGCCGCGGGTACGGGCGGGGAAGAACACCGCCGCCGGCATGGCGTTCGGCTGGGCATCGATGCCGATGGCCGCCAGCATCTGGGCGATGGCGGTTCCGACCTCGCGGTCGCCCGGCAGGCGATCGCTGGTGAAGGAGAACTGCATCCTGAAGCCGTTGGGGAAACCGGCCGCGGTCAGCAGGCGCTTGGCCTCGGCAGGATCGTAGCGACGCGGCGGCAGGGCCTTGTTGAAGCCGAAGATGGTCTCCGTGACCATCTGGTTCACCGGCGCACCAAGACCCTCCATGGCAACCTCTGCGAGGGCCTTGCGATCAATGGCGAGGTCAATCGCCTGACGCACGCGAAGGTCGCGCAGGGGGTTGGCCGGAAGTGCCGAGCCGTCCTTGGCGGTGACGTTGTTCGCGCGCTCGCGGACGTCCATCTCGAGATTGAAGACATAGACGGTCGGAACGGTCTGGACCGTGAGGCGGCTGTCACGGCGCAGCGTCGCCACGTCAGAGGCCGGCGCGCGGGTGATCAGGTCGAGCTGGCCGGCGCGCAGCTGCGCGACGCGTGCGGCATCGTTCGGGATCTCGCGACGGATATGGCGCTCCCAGGGTTCCTTCGGACCCCAATAGCCGTCGAAGCGGGCGAGGACGAGTTCGCCGCGCGGCTGCCACGAGACGTAGCGGTAGGGACCCGTGCCGATGGCGGCGCGGCCGGAGTTGAAGGCCTCGTTGGCGCTTTCGCGGGTGAGGCCGGCGGCCGCCTTCGACGAGACGATGAAGAGGCGGATGAAGTCGTTCGGCAGGTTCGGCGCCGGACCGTCGGTGACCACGTGGATCGTGTGGTCGTCGATGATGCGCGTCTCCTTGACGCGGCGGACGTAGATCGTCGTCGGGTTCGGCCCAGCCACCATCGGGATGCGCTCGATGGAGAACTTGACGTCGGCGGCGGTGAAGTCGGAGCCGTCGTGGAACTTCACGCCGCGGCGCAGCCTGAACTCCCAGGTGGTCGCGTCGATTGCCCGCCAGCTCTCGGCGAGGCGCGGCTCCAGTTCCAGCCCCCTGCCCGACCAGATCAGCGTGTCGAAGACATGCTTCAGGGCTTCGGCATGGGTGCCCGTCGCGGTGAAATGGGGATCAATGGATTCGGGGCCGCCGCGGACACCGATCGTCAGCGTCTGGGCCACTGCCGAGGTGACGGACACCGGGCCGATGGCGGCGACACCGAGGAGACCGAGCATGAGGGAACGTCTGAGAATACGCATGGAATCCTCCTGAACAGGGCGGCCGGCCGCCCTTCGTGCTGGCGCCGACCTGCCCATTCAAATGGCGTGCACAGCGCCTAGTCAATCCCTTGTGGAACTATCTCGTGCCGATATAGTGGGCTCCCGGTGAAAGGAAGTTCGATTTGGAACTGCTTGAACGATTGCAGGACATTGCCGAGCCGGAGGTCGCCGGCAGCCAGCGGCGCCTCGACGCCTTCACCCATGCGCGCCTATGGAAGAACCCCTGCGGCTTCGCCGCGCGCTTCAACTATCTGGCGCTGCGCTACAACCAGCCGCTCTACGGCTGGGTCGAGGAGCGGTTCGGCCTCGCGCGCATCGAGTTCGTGGTGATCTACAGCCTCGGCCTGATGGATGGCGTCACCGCCTCCGAGATCGCCTCCTCGACGGCCTTTCCGAAGAATTCGCTCAGCCGCGCCGTCAACCGTCTGGTGAAGCTCGGCCTCGTGCAGCGCGGCACGGACGCGACCGACCGGCGGGCTCAGCCATTGTCGCTGACACCTGCCGGGCGCGCGCTGCTCGACGAAGCCATGCCCCGCTTCGTGGCGCTTGAGGAGGACATGCTGCAGCCGCTGTCACTGGTCGAGCGCGAACAGCTCTCGACCCTGATGGCCAAGGTCGTGCTCGGCATGTTCCACGCCGACGATGTCCAGGACTGAGGAGCTGAGGCCATGCGCATCGCCGAGATGAACTGGATGCAGGTCGAGGCCCATGTAAAGGGCGACGACCGTGCTGTGCTTCCCGTCGGCTCGACCGAGCAGCATGCCGGCCTCAGCCTCTGCGTCGATGCCATCCTGGCCGAGAAGGTTGCGGTGGAAGCCAGCGCGCCGATCGCCGTGCCGGTATTCCCGGTGGTGAACTATGGCCTCACGCCGAGCTTCGTCGACTATCCCGGCACGGTGACGTTGCGGCTCTCGACGCTTTGCGCCGTCATCACCGACATCCTCGACGGCATGGTCCGATCGGGCTTTCGCCGCATCACCATCGTCAATGGCCACGGCGGCAACTCGCCCGTCCACGGCGCGGTGCTGGAGTGGCTCGACCGCAACCGCGGCTGCCAGGTGAAGTGGCACAACTGGTGGAACGCGCCGAAGACCTTCGCCAAGGTGCAGGCCATCGATCCCGTCGCCTCGCACGCCTCGTGGATGGAGAATTTTCCGTGGACCCGCCTGCCCAATGTCGGGGCGCCGGCGCACCAGAAGCCGATGCTCGACCTCGGCCGCTTCCAGCAGCTCGATCCCGGCGCCAAGAAGGCCCTGCTCGGCGACGGCAACTATGGCGGGTTCTACCAGCGGCCCGACGAGGAGATGCAGGCCATCTGGGACGTCGCGGTGGAGGAAACCCGCGCCATCATCGCCGACGGCTGGGCCTGAGCGCGCCATGCTCGGCTATGTCATCCAGCGGCTGATGCAGGCCCTCGTGGTGATGCTGGTCATCTCGCTGCTGGTGTTCTGCGGCGTCTATGCCGTCGGCAATCCGATCGACGTGCTGCTATCGCCGGATGCGACGCAGCAGATCCGCGAGGCCGCGATCCGCACCTACGGCCTCGATCAGCCGCTGTGGAAGCAGTATCTCGACTTCGTCGGCCGGCTGCTGCAGGGCGATTTCGGCCGCTCCTTCGTCTTCGGCACGCCCGTCCTGCCATTGATCCTGTCGCGCCTTCCGGCAACGCTGGAACTGACGCTGGTGGCCGTCGTCGGCGCGACGCTGATCGGCGTGCCGCTCGGCATGTATGCGGGCTACCGCCCCCAGAGCCTCGTCTCGCGCGCCATCATGGGCGTGTCGATCCTCGGCTTCTCGGTGCCGACCTTCTGGATCGGCCTCGTCCTCATCTTCATCTTCGCGGTCCAGCTCGGCGTGCTGCCGGCAGGCAACCGCGGCGAGACGCGCGAGCTCTTCGGGGTCGAATGGAGCGTGCTGACCCTGTCCGGCTGGCAGCACCTGTTCCTGCCGGCCATGAACCTCGCCTTGTTCAAGTTCGCCATGATGGTGCGCCTCGCCCGCGCCGGCACCCGCGAACTCATGCTCACCGACACGGTCAAGTTCGCCCGCGCGGCGGGAGAGAGCGAGTGGACGATCCTGCGCCGCCACGTGCTGCGGCTCATCGCCATCCCCATCGTCACGGTCTTCGGGCTGGAGTTCGGCTCGACGCTGGCCTTCGCCGTGGTGACGGAGACGATCTTCTCCTGGCCGGGGGTCGGCAAGCTGATCATCGATTCCATCAACACGCTCGACCGGCCTGTCATGGTCGCCTACCTCATGCTCGTCGCATTCTTCTTCATCGTCATCAACCTCCTGATCGACATCGCCTATGTCGCGCTCGATCCGCGCCTCAGGCTCAGGAGGGCGTCATGAGCGACAGCCCGCTCGCGCGCTTCTGGGACGAGTTCCGCACCAACCGCGTGGCGGTGGTCGCGCTGGCCATCGTCCTCGTCATCATCCTGCTGTCGCTCATCGCGCCGTGGATCACGCCGCAGAACCCCTATGACATGGCGACGCTGCGCCTCGCCGATGCGCGCCGGCCGCCGGGCTTCGTGAGCCCCGGCACCGGCATCACCCACTGGCTCGGCACGGACGGCCAGGGCCGCGACGTCCTCTCGGCCATCCTCTACGGCTTCCGCGTCTCCATCGAAATTGGCCTCGCGGCCGGCATCATCGCCTTCTCGCTGGGGGCAACGCTCGGCACCTTCGCGGCCTATTTCGGCGGCAAGATCGAGGCGTTGATCATGCGCTTCATCGACCTGCAGCTGTCCTTCCCGGCCATCCTGCTGGCGCTGGTGCTCGCGGCGGTGCTCGGCCAGGGCAAATGGCAGCTCATCGCCGCCCTCGTCGCCGCGCAGTACGCCTATTTCGCCCGCACCGCCCATGGCGCGGCCTCGGCCGAGCGCTCCAAGGAGTATGTCGAGGCGGCCCTGTCGACACCGCTGAAGCCGCGCACCGTGGTGTTCCGCCACATCCTGCCGAACTGCCTGCCGCCGCTGATCGTCGTGGCCACCGTGCAGGTCGCCAATGCGCATCGCGCTCGAAGCCACCCTCTCCTTCCTCGGCGCTTGGCCTGCCGGTCAGCGAGCCCTCGCTCGGCATGCTCATCGCCAACGGCTTCCAGTATCATCGCTGTCCGGGCGGTACTGGATTTCCATCTATCCGGGCGATCGCGCTGATCATCCTCATTGCCTCGATCAACCTCGTCGGCGACCAGGTGCGCGACCAGCTCAATCCGAGGCTCCGGCGATGAGCGAACCGCTTCTGAGTCGTCGACGGCCTGACCACGGAATTCCCGACACGCGCGCAGGCATCGTGCCGCGCCGTGCGACGAGCGTCTCCTTCCACGTCCATGCCGGGCGAGATCGTCGGACTGGTCGGCGAATCAGGCTCAGGCAAGAGCGTGACGGGCTTCTCCATCCTCGGTCTCATCGACCCGCCGGGGCGGATCGCCGGGGGCTCGGTGAAACTTGCACGGGCGCGAGCTTGTCGGCCTGCCGTCCGAGCGAGTTGCGCGCCGTCCGCGGCCGCGAGATCGCCATGGTGTTCCAGGACCCGGCCGCGACCCTCAACCCGGTCCTCAGGATCGGCGACCAGATGGCGTTGGCCATCAATGCCCACGACCGCGTGAGCGAGCAGGCCGCCCGCGAGCGGGTCGCGGAGGTCCTGCACCCTCGTCGGCATCCCCGACGCGGCCCGCCGGCTCGACGCCTATCCGCACCAGTTCTCCGGCGGCATGCGCCAGCGCGTCGCGATCGCCATGGCGCTGCTCCAACCGGCCGAAGCTCATCATCTGCCGACGAGCCGACCACGGCGCTCGACGTCACCGATCCAGGCGCAGATCCTCGACCTGAGTGCGCGCGCTCGCCCGCGACATCGGCACGGCGATGATCTGGATCACGCCATGATCTGGCGACGGTCTCCTCGCCTCGCCTAGCGCATCCTCGTCATGTATGCGGGCCGGGTCGATCGAGGAGGCGACCGATCCGCGAGGTGCTGTCGGCGCCGCGCCATCCCTATACCCGCGGGCTGCTGGATCTCCCTGCCCGCCAAGGCCGATCGCCGGGCAGCGACCTCGTGCAGATCCCCGGCACGCCGCCCTCGCATGGTCGCCCTGCCGCCGGGCTGCGCCTTCGCGCCGCGCTGTCCGCGCGCCGACGCCGCCTGCGAGACCGAGCCCGCCCTGGCGGGCAGAGGCGGCGCGACGCTGGCGATGCCACCATCCGCATGAGCGGAGCCGTGGCATGAGCGAGGTTCTCGTCCGGGTCGACAATGTGCTCCCGCCGCTTCACGCCCAGTGTCACGCTTGGCGAGCGCATCGCCGCGCTGCTCGGCGCGCACGGTCGAGACGCGGACGGTCCACGCCGTCGACCGGCGTCTCGCTTCGACATCGGCGAGGGCGAGACCCTGGGCCTGGTCGGTGAATCCGGCTGCGGCAAGTCCACGCCTCGGCGCGCATCATCGCCGGCATCCACCGCCCCAGCTGACGGCGAGGCCTATGTTCCACGGCGAGCGCGGTCATGGATGCGGCGCGCGCAAGCGGGTGCAGACGACGACGCGCATCCAGATCGATCTTCCAGGACCCGTATCGCGTCGCTCGATCCGCGCGTGCGCATCGGGGACGACCATCGCGAGAGGGCCCGATCGCCCATGGTCTCGTCGCCCGCGCCGATGCTGATGGCGGACGTCGCCGCGCTGGCTGACGGCGCGTGGGGCTTCCGGCCGGACCGCCGCCGACCGCTTCCCCCACCAATTCTCCGGCGGACAGCGCCAGCGCATCGCGATTGCCCGGGCGCTCGCCATGAGGCCCGAGCTCCTCGTCTGCGACGAGCCGGTCGTCGGCGCTCGACGTGTCGATCCAGGCGCAGATCATCAACCTGTTGCTGGACCTGCAGGCGCGAGCTGCGGCCTGACCATGCCTGTTCATCAGCCCACGACCTCGGCGTCGTCGAGCACATCTGCGACCGCGTGGCGGTCATGTATCTCGGCCGCATCGTCGAGATCGGGCGCACGGAGGACATCTACGAGCGGCCGGCGCACCACTATACCCGCGCCCTGCTCGACAGCGTTCCGAAGCTGGTGACGGAGGGCGACGGGTTCGTCACCTTCCGCCCCATCCAGGGGGAACTGCCCTCGCCGCTCTCGCCGCCGCCGGGCTGCCATTTCCATCTGCGCTGCCCGGCCGCCAGCGAGCGCTGTCGCACCGAGGCGCCCGCCCTGCACGACATCGCAGCAGGCCAGCGCGCCGCCTGCCACCACCCGCTGGCCAACGACACAGGAGAGGATCGCCATGGAACCGTGGGAATGGCCTGAGGGCGAATGGCGCGGGCGCGTCAACCACGTTCGCGCCGGCAAGTCGCTGAAGCCGGTGAGCTGGCCGGGCGGAGCCCGCTGCGCGGTGGCGCTGTCCTTCGATTCCGACCATGAGACCAATGAGCTGCGCGACGGCGGTCAATCGATCGGCCGGCTGTCGCTGGGGCCAGTACGGCAACCGCGCCGGCATCCCGCGCATCCTGTCGACCTACCGCAGGAATCGGCGTGCCTGCCACCTTCTTCGTGCCAGCGGTCTCCGCCCTGCTGCATCCCGACGAGCAGCGGCGCGTCATCGCCGAGGGCCATGAGATCGGCATCCACGGCTGGATCCACGAGCTGCAACTCGGTCCTGCCCGAGGCGGCTCGGAGCGCGACCTGCAGCTGCGCGCGGCCGATCATGCTACGAGAAGATCATCGGCACGCGCGCCGGTCGGCATGCGCACGCCGTCCTGGGATTTCTCGCCATCGACGCTCGCCATCCAGCCGCGAGCATGGGCCTGCTCTACGATTCCTCGCTGATGGCCGACGACGATTGCTACGAGCTGCTGCTCGACGGCGCAGCCGACCGGCGTCGTCGAGCTGCCGGTCGAATGGATCCGCGACGACGCGGTCTATTTCAACATGGACCGCTTCACCGCGCCTGCGCCCGCACACGCCGCCGCCGGACGTGCTGGAGATCTTCATGCGCGAGTTCGACGCGCGCTCATGAGGAAGGCGGCCTGTTCCAGCTCACCATGCACCCGCACGTCATCGGCTACCGCTCGCGCATCTTCATCGTCGAGGAACTCATCCGCCACATGAAGGCGAAGGGGGGCTGCTGGTTCGCGACCCATGCCGACGTCGCGCGTCATTGCGCCAAGGGGCTTTAGGAGCGTCGTCCCCGTCCGCATCACGCCCGCGCCGCCATGCCCGCCCATCGTTTGACGGTCTGGTCACCTGAGTGACTGATGGGTCACTATCGTCGGCGATGATGGAGGCGGCGATGGCGGCAAAGGCGATCAACGGTTCGACGGCGCTGGTTTTCGGCGGCACGGCCGGCATCGGTTACGCCAGCGCCGAGGCTCTCCTGAGGCAGGGTCTGCCTCAACTGGTCATCGTCGGCCGCAACGCGGGCAAGGGAGAAGCGGCGCGTGGCAGGCTGGCCAACGCCTTCCCGCAGGCGAACATCCGCTTCATGGCCTGCGACGCGATGCAGCCGGGCCAGGTCGAAACCGTGGTCGATGCTGCCGCTGATCATATGGGCGCCATCGACATCCTCGTCTCATCGGCCGGAGGCGACCCGATGCCGCGCCTGCTGCACACCATCCCGCTGGATGAGGTCATGCCGACGCTGACGCAGATCTCCTCAGGCGTGATCCTGCCGGCGCGCGCCGTACTGCCACACATGACGAAGCAGGGCGGCGGGGCGGTCATCTGCTTCGCCTCCGACGCCGCCAAGATCGCGACGCCCGGCGAGACGGTGATCGGCGCCGCCATGGCGGCCATCACCATGTTCTGCCGCGGCATGGCCTGGGAGGCGAAGCGCCACGGAATCCGCGTGAACTGCATCACCCCCAGCATCGTCGGCGACACGCCGCTCTATGCGAAGCTGAAGGCGGACCCCTTCGCGGGCAAGCTGTTCGGCAAGGCCGAGACCATGGCCCAACTCGGTATCGTCACGGCGGCCGACCTCGCCGAGGCGGTGGTCTTCCTCGCCAGTCCGGCGGCAGCGCGCATGACCGGCCAGACCATCAGCATCACCGGGGGTATCTCGGCCATCTGACGCTGTCAGGCGCGGGCGAGGATACGCCGGGCCCGTGCGGCATGGGGCGCGTCCACCATCTGCCCGTCGACGAGGGCAATGCCGGTGGCGGAGGAGGCCAAGGCCTCGATCACGCGATGCGCCCAGGCGATCTCGGTCTCTGTTGGCCGGAACACCGCGTTGATGACCTCGACCTGCGCCGGGTGGATCGCAGCCTTGCCGTCGAAGCCGTCGCGGCGCGCGGCTTCCGCCTCGGCGGCGAGGGCATCGAGATCGCGGATGTCGGTGTGGACGGCATCGATGGCGAGGACACCGGCGCGCCGCGCGGCCAGGAGGCAGAGGTCGCGGGCGAGGCGGAACGGACTGGTATAGGCGCCATCGGCATTGCGGTTGGCGGTGGCGCCGAGTTCGGCGGCGAGGTCCTCGCCGCCCCAGAGCAGGCCCCTGAGGCGCGGATGCCGCCAGTCCTGCGCCGCGAGCGACAGCACCGAGCCGACCGTCTCCGTCGCCACGACGAGGATGCCCGTGCGACCCGCCTCCGGCTCGAGCGCGGCGATGCGATCGGCGAGTTCGGCGACGTCCGCCGGGCCTTCCGTCTTCGGCAGCATGACGAGGTCCGGCTTCAGCGGCACCACGGCGGCAAGGTCGTCGCGGTTCCACGGTGTGGCCAGGCCGTTCACCCGCACGGCGACCTTCGGCCCTCCTGCGGGGCGGGCCGCGAGATGGGCCGCGAGCAGGGCCCGCGCCTCGGCCTTGGCGGAGAGCTGGACCGCATCCTCGAGGTCGAGGATCACGGCATCGGCGCTGCTGGAGAGCGACTTCTCCAGCATCTTCGCCGAGCCAGCCGGCACGAAGAGGAAGGAGCGCATGTCAGGCCTTCGGCTTCGGCCGCATCATCATCAGCGCCTGGCGGTCGCAGATGCCGCAGACGACGCCGTCCTGGTTCAGGGCCTCGTGGCGGAGGGTGACGATGCCCTCACCCGGCCGCGACTTGCTCTCGCGCTTGGCGAGGACCGTCGTGCGGATGCGGATCGTGTCGCCCTCGAACAGCGGATGCGGAAAGCGCACGTCGCTCATGCCGAGATTGGCGATGGTGGTGCCGAAAGTCGTGTCGTTGACCGACATGCCGACCATCAAACCGAGGGTGAACAGGCTGTTGACCAGCGGACGCTTCCACACGCTGCGGGCGGCCGCCTCGTTGTCGATGTGGACGGGCTGGGTGTTCATCGTCAGCAGCGAGAACCACTTGTTGTCGGCCTCGGTGATCGTCCGCGTCCATTCGTGATCGAAAACCCGTCCCGGCTCGAACTCCTCAAACCACAATCCAGCCATGGCTCATTCCTCCTCGAGCGGTGCGATGTCGATCAGTGCGGCACCGGCGGCGACAGTTGCGCCGGTCTTGTGATGAATCCGGGCGATGCGGCCGGCCCGAGGCGCCGTGAGCGTGTGGACCAGCTTCATCGCCTCCATCTGGACGAGGCTCTGTCCCTTCTCGACGATGGCGCCCTCGGCGACGAAGAGGCCGGTCACAACGCCCGGCAGGGGCGCCGTCAGGTGGTTCTCGTCCGCCGCGCCGCCCGCCTCGGCCGTCGCCGCCTCGATGGCGAGCGACGCCTTCGCATCAATGGAAAGGCCGGCGCGGGCGATCTGGACGCGATCGCCCTCGACCCTGGCGAAATCTGGGGCGCCGACCTCGACGGCCGTTCCGTCGTCGAACAGCGCCGCGGTTCCGGCCGGACCGCGCGTGACGGTCACCATCGCCTCGCCAAACTCGTCCGCCAGATGGACCTCCACCTTGGCCGGCCGGCCCATCGCCGTGACGCGAAAGCCGCTGCGCCGCCGCCACGGACTGTCGGCGCCGGTCCGCTGCTCCGATGACCAGGCAACCGCCGCCTCGGCCCGCAGGTGCCGCAGCGCATCGGCATCCGGAGCCCAGCCATCGGGGAACTCACGGGCGAGGAAGCCGGTGGTCAGATGGCCGGACGCAAAATCCGGGCGAGTGGCGCAGGCGCGCAGGAAGGCGGCATTGGTGCCGACCCCGAGCACCGCGAACTCGTCGAGAGCCGTCACGAGGTTGGCCACGGCCACGTCGCGATCCGGCCCTGCGGCGATGACCTTGGCAACCATGCTGTCGTAGTGGAGGCCGATCTCGGAGCCCTCGCCGATGCCGGTGTCGAGGCGCAGCGCCGGGCGGCGGGCGAAGGGCCGTCAGCTGTACCGGTCGAGGGCTGGTAGCCGCGGTCGGGGCGCTCTGGCGGCGATGCGCGCCTCGATGGCATGACCCTTCAGGCGGATGTCCGTCCTGGCCGGCCGGCAGCGGCAGGCCGGCGGCGACGCGGATCTGCCATTCCACGAGATCGATGCCCGTCACCGCCTCGGTGACCGGATGCTCCACCTGCAGGCGGGTGTTCATCTCGAGGAAATAGGGCTCGTCGTCGCCCGCCTCCATGATGAACTCGACCGTGCCGGCACAGCTGTAGCCGATCGTCCGGCCAAGCCGCAGGGAGCGGTCGTAGAGCTTGTCGCGAACCTCCTGCGCGAGGTGCGGCGCCGGCGCCTCCTCGAAGACCTTCTGGTTGTTGCGCTGGACCGAGCAGTCGCGCTCGAACAGGTGCACCAGGTTGCCGTGGCTCGTCGCCCATGAGCTGGCACTTCGAGGTGGCGCGGATTGGCGATGAGCTTTTCCAGCAGCACCGCATCGTCGCCGAAGGCGCTGCGTGCCTCGGCCTTGGCCGATTGCAGCGCTCGAGGCCATCTCGGACGCCCTGTCGACCCGGCGCATGCCGCGACCGCCGCCGCCGGCGGAGGCCTTGATCAGCACGGGAAAGCCGATCCGCTCGGCCTCGGCGGTGAGGCGTTCGAGCGACTGGTCATCGCCGAGATAGCCCGGCACGGTCGGCACGCCGGCGGTCGCGGCGATCTTCTTGGCCTCGATCTTCGAGCCCATGGCCGCGATCGGCGTCCGGGCTGACGGGCCCGATGAAGATCGAGGCCGGCATCGCGCGCAGCGCCTGGGCGAAGGCGGCGTTCTCGGACAGGAAGCCGTAGCCGGGGTGGATGGCGTCGGCCCCGGACGCGACGCGGCGGCATCGAGAATGGCCGGCGATGCTCAGATAGCTCGTCGGCGGCCGATGGCGGTCCGATCCTCACGGGCCGGTCGGCCTGCCGCACGTGGAGCGCACCGGCATCGGCATCGGAATAGACCGCAACGGTCGCAAGGCCGAGCCGGCGTGCAGGTGCGGATGACGCGGCACGGCAATCTCCCCGCGGTTGGCGATGAGGACGGAGCGGACGGGATTGGGAAAGCGCAAGGTGGCGAGGTCCTATCATGCATCACATCCGGTACACGGGCCGATGGCCAAGGACCTGCGGCTGCATCGCTCCCGATCGCGAGGCACAGCGCCAGCACCGAGCGGGTATCGGCCGGCGCGATGATGCCGTCATCCCAGACCCGCGCCGTGCAGTAGTAGGGGTTCGACTTCTCGTCGAACTGGCGACGGAGTTCGGCCTCGTAGGCCGCCAGTTCCTCCTCGGTCGCCGGATGGCGCGAGATGCTGGCGCGGCGGAGATCCATCAGCACGGAGGAGCCGACGTCGGGGTTCATCGCCGCCGAGACGGGCGTTCGGCCACATGAACATGAAGCGCGGGCGGAAGCCGCGGCCGCACATGCCGTAGTTGCCCGCGCCGTAGGAGCCTCCGGTGACCAGCGTGTAACGCGGCACGCGCGTGTTCGAGACGGCATAGACGAGTTTGGCGGAATTCTTGGCGATGCCGCCGCGCTCGGCGTCCGAGCCCACCATGAAGCCGGTGGTGTTCTGCAGGAACAGGAGCGGGATGTTGCGCTGGTCGCACAATCCGATGAAGTGGACGCCCTTCAGCGTGCTGTTGGAGAAGAGCACGCCGTTGTTGGCGACGATGCCGACGGGGAAGCCGTCGATATGGGCGAAGCCGCAGAGCAGCGTCTCGCCGAACTGGGGCTTGAACTCGTGGAACTCGCTGCCATCGACGATGCGGGCGATGATCTCGCGCTGGTCGAGCGGCCGGGAGAGGTCGTTGCCGACAATGCCGGGCAGTTCGGCGGCATCGAAGAGTGGCTCGCGCGAGGCGATGCGGTTCGGGGAGAAGGGCTGCGGATAGTTCAGTGCGCCGATGATCTCGCGCAGCTTGGCGATGGCCGAACGCTCGTCCGGGGCATAGTGGTCCGAGACGCCGGAGACGGTGGTGTGCATCAGCGCCCCGCCGAGGGAGTCGCGGTCCACCACCTCGCTGATGGCGGCGCGAACGATCTGCGGACCGCCGAGATGAATGGAGGAATTCTCCGCCACCATGACGAATTCGTCGCAGAGCACCGGGATATAGGCGCCGCCGGCGGTGGATTCGCCGAAGACCGCCGCCACCTGCGGAATTCCCTCCGCCGACATGCGGCACTGGCGGTAGAAGGTGCCGCCGAAATGCTCCTGGTCGGGGAAGACGTCCTCGAGGTTCTGCAGGTTGGCGCCGCCGCAGTCGACGAGATAGACCACCGGCAGGCGGTTCTCCTGGGCGATGTCCTGGGCGCGGATGTGCTTGCGCACCGTCTCCTTGAAGAAGGAACCGCCCTTCACCGTCGCGTCGTTGGCGATGATCATGCAGGTGACGCCGCGCACCGTGCCGATGCCGGTGACGATGCCGGCGGAGGGCAGGCCGTTGTTGTACATGCCCCAGCCGGCAAGCGGCGACAGCTCCAGGAAGGGCGTCATCGGGTCGATCAGCAGGTCGATGCGGTCGCGGACCAGCAGCTTGTTGCGCTTGTAGTGGCGGTCGACCATCTTGGCGCCGCCGCCCGCCAGCGCCCAGTCGAACTTGGCATGCAGATCGGCGAGCAAGCCGTCATAGGCCTCGGCGTTGGCCCGGAAGAGCGGGTCGTTCGGATTGCATCGGCTGGTCAACTGGGCCATCGGTTCAATGCCTGTGATGGGACGTCGGCTGCGGGAGAGAGCGGCTTGCGGCGGCGGACATGACCGCTCACCCCAGCCACCGCTTGCGGCGTCGGTAGTGCTTGATGTTGCGGAAGCGCTCGCGCCCCTCGGAGCCCGAGAAGCCGAGGTAGAATTCCTTGACGTCCTGGTTGCTTTCCAGCTGCTCGCGCGTGCCGTGGAGCACGATGCGGCCGGCCTCCATGACGTAGCCGTAGTCGCACTGGCGGACAGCCGCGCGGGCGTTCTGCTCGACCATCAGGATGGTCAGGCCCTCCTCGCGGCGGATGCGGCCGATGGTCTCGAACAGCTGCTCGACGAGCAGCGGGGCGAGGCCCATGGAGGGCTCGTCGAGGATCAGGATCCGGGGCTTCGCCATCAGCGCCCGGCCGACCAGCATCATCTGCATCTCGCCACCGGAAAGGTACCCGGCCGTGCGCTGCAGGAGGTCGGGCAAGCGGGGAAAATACCCGAAGACGCGGTCGAGGTCGGCCTTCACCGCCCGGCGGTCGGCACGCAGATGCGCGCCGACCATCAGGTTCTGTTCCACCGTCAGATGCTCGAGGACCTTTCGGCCCTCCAGCACCTGGACGACGCCCCGCCGAAAGATGGCCGAGGCATCCGCGTTGCGGATGTCGCTCGCCGTCGCAGGTGATCTAGCCGGCTGTCACCTCGCCGCGCTCGGCCTTGAGCAGGTTCGGAGATCGCCTTCAGCGTCGTCGTCTTGCCGGCACCGTTGGACCCGAGCAGCACGACCATGCTGCCGTCGGGAACCTCGATGCTGACCGAGCGCAGGACCTGGATGACCCCGGCATAGACCACGTCGACATTGGTGAGAGACAAGCCCATGTCAGTGCCTCTGTCCGCTTACCACTTGGTGATGGCGGGAACGTCGATCCAGCCGCCGCCGAGGGGGACGATCTGGCCGTTCCGCACCACCTCCGCAGTCGCCCGGATCTGCCCGATCGGGAACGGCGCCGAGGCGTCGAAGTCGAGCGTCGGCAACGCACCGAGGAGCTCCTGCTCGGTGTAGACATTGTCGAGCAGGGCCTGGCGCATGGCCTCGCCGGTGACGTTGTCACGGCCGACCTTGGCCACCGCCCGCTCGAGCACCCGAAGCGCCAGCAGCGCCTGGGCCGCGGACTGGGCCGTGATCAGGCCCCAGCTGCCTTCCTTGCGATAGCGGTTGAAGATGTCGCGGATCGGCAGGTTCTCCTGCGCCGGAGAGGCGAAGGAGAAGGCGGAGTAGAAGCCTTCCATGTCGGCGAGCGCCGTGCCCTTCGCAGCCTCGGTCAGGCCGTTGTGGGTGGAGGTGATGACCGGGATCCGCACGCCGAGTTCCTTCAGCGCGTTGGCGGTCGCCTGCACCTGCGCGGTCGTGCCGCCGACGACGATGACGTCGGCATTCTGCGCCACGATGGCGCGCACGCTGCTGGTCAGCGAGACGGGCGCGGTATCGGCCCACTGCGTATCCAGCATCTCGAATCGGTTCGGATAGGTCTTCGCCATGTGGCGCAGGCCGTTGACCTGGTCGACGAAGCCGGCCTGGTTCTGCGTGCTGATCGAGGCGATGCGGAGCACCCGGTTCTTCTCCTGCTGCATGCGGGAGAGCAGGCCGGCGAACTCATGGCTGTAGGTCGGGCGGATGGCGTAGTGCCAGCCATCGGGCGACCAGACGAGGCCGACCATGGCCGTGCCGATCAGCATCGGCACCTTGTCGTTGGGCAGGCGGCGCATCAGCGTGGTGAGGTCCGGCGAGCCGAAGCCGAGATGCATGATCGGCTTCTCGGAGCGCAGGATCGCCGGCCAGGTGCGGGCGATGACGGCGGCGTCGTAGCGCATGTCGTGGATCGACAGCTTGACGGTGACGCCGATCTTCTTACCGACCTCCTCGTTCCACCAGTCGGCGATGGTCTTCACGCCCGACATGGCGTTGGGCATGACATTGGCGAAAGGCCCCGAGAAGTCGGCGCTCACGCTCATCACATATTCCGCGGCGGTCGCGGGCAGGCTGGCGACGAGCCAGGCCGCCGCGGCGATCAATTTCGTTCTCAGCTTCATCGGTCTTCCTCCCTGTTGTCCGGTTGCGACCCGGGTTGTCGTCTCGCCGTTCCGCTCAGTTGCGGGGGAACGGCCAGATCTGGAAAGCGTTGCGGAGCACGGCCCAGCGGTGGGCGAGCCCGCGCGGCTCGAATATGAGGGCGAGGAGGATGCAGCCTCCCAGGATGATGGAGGTCAGCGCGAACAGCGTTCCGCCGCCGCCGGCGCCCAGCTGCATCAGCGTGTTGGCGACCTTGTGCAGGCTTTCCTGGACGACGGTGATGAAGACGACGCCGAGGATGGCTCCGAGCGGTGAGTGAAGGCCGCCGACAATGAGCATGCCGAGGTACCAGACGGACGCGAAGAGCGTGAAGCTCGAGGCCGTCACGAACTGCAGGACATAGGCCATGCAGGCGCCCGCGACGCCGGCGAAGAGCGAGCCGACGAAGAAGGACATGACCTTCACCTTCAGCACGGGAATGCCCATGACCTCGGCGGCGACGTCGTTGTCGCGCACCGCGATCATCGCCCGGCCGAAGCGCGAGTGCTGCAGGCGGAACACCGAGACGGTCAGCACGGCGACGATGGCGAGGGTGAAGTAGTAGAGCCGCGCCGGGCTGCCGAGGTCGTAGCCGAAGAGGCTGAGCGGCTCGACCGGCATGCCGGCGAGGCCGCCGAGCCAGCCCGGCGGCAGGGCGTAGATGACGATCGGGAACATCGCCTGCGCGGCGAGCGTGGTGAGCGCCAGGTAGAGACCCTTCACCCGCGCCGCCGGCAGGGCGAAGAGAATCGAGACGAACCCGGTGCAGAGCGCCGCGATGGGAATGACGAGGAAGACCGGCACGCCGTAGCCGGAGAGCTTGGCGGCGGCGAAGGCGCCGACGCCGACGAAGGCCGACTGGGCGATGTTGATCTGCCCGGCCATGCCGACGGTCACATAGAGCCCGTAGACGGCCATCAGCGTGATGAACATCTCGCTGGCGATGCCGGTGAGATAGGCGCCGGCAAAGAAGGGCGCGACGAGAAGGCCGACGACCAGCGCCGCCATCCAGAGCTGCGACCTCCGCGTCTTCAGGACGCGCGTCTCGGCCGCGTAGCTTTCGAAGTGAATGCCCGTGGGAAGCATCGCTCAGAGCCTTTCGATGCGCTTCCAGCCGAACAGCCCCTGGGGCCGGACGAGCAGGACGGTGATCATCACCACGTAGGGAAGGAGACCGGAGGCGGCGCCGTTGGTCAGCGGGTCGAGATAGGCCATGGCGAGCGCCTCGCCGATGCCGATGAGGATGCCCGCGAGCGGCGCGCCGCGGATGGATTCGAGGCCGCCGAGGAGAGCGACCGGCAGTGCCTTGAACCCGATATGCGCGACCTCCAGCGACACGACACGACCGGATAGGAGGACGATGGCGGCGGCGGTTGCCACCAGCGTGCCGAGGATCCAGGCGGTGGCGATGGCCGAGCGCACAGAGACGCCGAGCGACATGGCGGTGCGATGATCCTCGCGCGACGGCGGCGAGGCGGAGGCCCCGCCGGGTGCGGGTGAAGAAGGCGTGCAGCCCGATCGCCAGCAGGACCGAGAACAGGCCGCCGAGCGCCAGCGGCGTCGAGACGAGGAACGGCCCGACATGGAACGCGCCCTCGGGGAGGATGGCCGGGAAGGCACGCGTGTCCGCGGTCCAGACGAGCTGGGCGGTGCCGCGCAGCATGATGAGCAGCGCGACGCTCGCCATGAAGATCGCGAAGGCGGGCTGGCTGATCAGCGGGCGGAAGACGAAGCGCTCGAGGATCAGGCCGAAGGCGATGCAGGCGGCGAGCGTCAGCGCCAGGCTGATCACCAGCGGCACCGGCCACCCGGCAGCCTTCATGCCGGCGGTGAAGGTCCACAGCAGGAGCGCGCCGATGACCAGTACCTCGCCCTGGGCGAGGTTCACGATGCGCGAGGCGCGATAGATGACGACGAAGGAGATCGCCACGAGGCCGTAGACCAGGCCGACCAGGGCGCCTTCGATGAGGATCTGAACGAGCTTGATCATGCCGGCTCTCCCATGCGGTTGATGGCGACCGGCGCGTTCAGCTTGCTGGTGGTTCCATCCTGGTAGCGGACCTCGATCTCGGTCCGGATCTCGTCGCGGCCCTCGCAGAGCGCGTCGATGATCATCGCCGTCGCGGTCGTGAATCTGGCCGCGCCTGAGCTTGCGCGAGCGGGTCAGCTCGGATTCGTCGGCATCGAGTTCCTTCGGCAGGTTGGCGAAGGCGGTGATGCGCGCCCCGGCATCGAGCAGGCGGTTGACCCGGCCGATGGCCTCGGAGACCTCGCGGCGCACCTCGGCGAGCTGGCTGAGTTCGGGGAAGGTGCCGTAGGCGAGGCCCTTCAGTTCGGCGAAGCGGCCGGCGATCTCGGAATCGACGTTGATGAGGGCGACGACCCGCTCGTGCGTCTCGTCGCCGATGACGATGGCGTCGCGGATCAACGAGGCGGCCCTGAGGTGGTTCTCGATGAATTGCGGCGGATAGGACTGGCCGCCGCTGAGCCGCCGCAGGTCCTTCAGCCGGTCGAGGAAGACGAGCTCCCCGGTCTCGTCGATGCGCACGGCATCGCCAGTCTCGAAGCCGTCCTCGCCCGACCCCATCTCGCGCGTCGCGTCGGGATCGTTCAGGTAGCCGAGGAAGGCGAGCACCTTGAGCCGCAGTTGGCCGCGCTCGTCGACCCAGGGCCTCGATGGGCTTCGCGATGGAGGGATCGGAGGGCATCAGGCTGCCGAGCGAGTGGGCGTTGCGGCTGCCGGGACGGTGGGTCGAGATCAGCCCGAGCTCAGTCGAGCCGTAGAGGTTGCCGAGGGGCACGCCAAAGGCGCGGAAGCGCTCGAACAGTTCTGCCGAGAGGCCGGCGCCTCCGGAGAGCACGGCGCGCGCCTGTGTCAGGCCGAGGAGGTCGCGCACGCCCTTGAGGACGAGCGTATCGGCAAGCCGCCACTTCAGGTCGGCGAGGAGCCCGTCCGCCTCGCCGCGGACCTTCTTCAGGCCCTGCTCGAGACCCCAGCGGTAAAGAGCCTGGCGGAAGCGCCCGGCGGCCATCATGCGGGCCTCGATGCCGGAGGCCTGCATCTCCCACTGGCGCGGGGTGAACATCAGGAACTCAGGGCCAATCTCGCGCAGGTCGTGCTGGATCGTGTCGGGCTTCTCGGCGAAGTGCAGCACCATGGGGGCGAGTAGCGGCAGGGCGATGCCGAAGAACTGCTCGGCGGCCCAGGCCGGCGAGATGTAGGAGAGGTAGTTGCCACCCGGCCGGACGTTGAGCGAGCCCATGAGGCGGTGCGCATTGTCCAGGATGAAGGCGTGGGACAGCACCGCCGCCTTCGGCCGCTCCGAACTCGAAGCGGGCGGTGCAGCAGTAGGCCGCCGGCTCCTCCGGCTCTTCCCTCGGCAATGCGGGCATCGACCCGGCGGGGGCTTCGTACTCACGTCCCCCTCGATCAGCCGGGCAAATGAAATGAGCCGGGGTCGTCGCAGGACCACAGGCCACGCTCCTCGACGAAGACGACGCGGCGGATGCGCGGGATGCGTGGCAGGCAGGCGAGGATCTTGTCCACCTGCTCCTCGGTCGTGGCCGAGTGCCATGACCGCGCCGGAGTGGTCGAGCGCATAGTGGAGTTCGTCGGCCGGCGCGTCGGGATAGACGCAGACGGTAATGGCGCCAATCGACTGCACCGCGAGCTCGGTCACGAACTGCTCGGCGGTGTTCTCCGAGATCAGCGCCACGACCTCGCCGCGTGTCAGGCCGATGGCGGCGGGCCGCGGGCGACGGCCCGCACCTCGTCTGCGGCACGGCGCCAGTTGCGCCGCTGCCAGATGCCGGCCTCCTTGAACTTCAGCGCCGGAGCCTCGGGAAAATCGGCGGCATTGTCGCGCAACAGCTGCGGCAGGGTCCGCCCTTCGGAGCGGCGCAGGCCCTCCGCCGGCGGATCGGCGCGGAAGATGTGGGGGGCGCTCATGCCGCGTCTCCCAGATAGGCGTCGATGACCGCGGGATGGGCGCGCACCTCGTCCGGCGTGCCGCAGGCGATGACCTGGCCGAAGTCGATCACCGTCACGCGGTCGGAGATCGACATGACGACCTCCATGTCGTGCTCGACCAGCACGACGGGGATGCCCATGCCCTCGCGGATGTCGAGGATGAAGCGGGCAAGGTCCTCCTTCTCCTCGTTGCTCATGCCGGCCATGGGCTCGTCCATGATGAGGATGGCGGGCTCCAGGGCGATGGCGCGGCCGAGGTCGACCCGCTTGCGCATGCCGTAGGACATGTCGCCGACATGGGTGTGGCGCTGCTCCTCGAGCTCGAGAAACTCGATGATCTTCTCGGCCCGCGCCGCGAACTCCTCCTCCTCCCGCCGCGTCGGCCCCCACCACAGCAGAGCCGAGAATGCGCCGGTCCTCATGCGCATGTGGAAACCGGTGAGGATGTTCTCGCGCGCGGTAAGCGAGGGATAGGTCTGGATGCCCTGGAAGGTTCGGCTGATGCCGATTTCGGCGCGCTTGTGAGGGGCGAGGCCCGAGATGTCCTCGCCCTTGAAGCGCACGGTGCCCGACTGCGGCCGGTAGAAGCCGGAGAAGCAGTTGAGCAGGCTCGACTTGCCGGCACCGTTCGGTCCGATGACGGCGTGGATCTCGCCCTCCAGCACGGTGAGCGAGACGGACTTCAGGGTCTCGACGGCCCCGAAGCGCAGGCACAAGGCCTCCGCTTCCAGCACCGCGCGCCTGCCCCTGGGCATGGCCTCGATGGTCATGGCTTCCCCTGCGGTGGCGCGACCGGCGCGCCACCGTTGCTGGTCTTCTTGTCGTTGAGGCTCTGGGCCCTTAGCGGAACGTCACGTCGAGACCGCACTCGCGTGCGATCAGCAATGTCTGGATCTGCGAGCTGCCGTCGCCGATGGTGCAGATGCGGTTGTCGCGCAGGTAGCGGGACGGCGGGCAGTCATCCATGAAGCCCCAGCCGCCGTGGATCTGGATCGCCATGTTGGCGACCTCCGAACCCGTCTCGGTGGCGTGCAGCTTGGCCATGGACAGCGCCATCATGTCGTCCTTGCCGGCATCGACGCCCCAGGCGGCGCGGTAGGTGACGAGGCGGGCGCTGTCGACCTTCAGCGCCATCTTGGCGATCATCTCCTGGATCATCTGGAGGCGGCCGAGCGAGGCGCCGAAGGCCTGGCGCTCCTTGGCGTATTTCAGCGGCATGATCGAAGCTGGCCTGGGCGAGGCCCAGCGAGCAGGCGGCGAGGAAGAGCCGGGCGGCCTGGTAGCCCTTGTGCAGCACCCAGCGACCACCGTTCACATTGCCGACGATGTTCGTCTCCGGCAGCACGCAGTCGTCCAGATAGAGCGGGCGCGTGTCCGAGGAGCGCCACCCCATCTTCCGGTACTTTTCGCCCTGGGTGTAGCCTTTGGTGCCGTGCGGAACGAGGAACAGCGTGTACTTCTTGTCGTGCGCATCGCGCGGGCTCGACACCGCGAGGATGATGGCGAAGGACGAGATATCGGTGCCGGGGTTGGTGATGTAGGCCTTCTCGCCGCTGAGCGACCACAGGCCGTTGCCGAGGGGCGTCGCACGGGTCTTGAACCCGGCCGTGTCACTGCCCGCATCCGGCTCGGTGCCGGCGATGGAGCAGATCTTGCGGCCGGCGACAATGTCAGGGAGCCAGGTGCGCTTCTGCTCCTCGGTGCCGAAGCGGGCGACGGTGAGGCCGGTGGCCATAGATACCATCGCCGAGACGGCGAGCGACTGGTCGGCGCGGGCGACCTCCTCGATGGCGAGGACGGCATCGAAGACGCCGAGGCCCATGCCGCCATATTCCTCCGGGAAGGGGATCGACATCACCCCGAGTTCGCCGAGCTTCTTGAAGAGGTCGGTCGGAAAGACGCCGTCGCGGTCCAGTTGCTCGGCGCGCGGCGCCACCTCCGCCTGCGCAAACTCGCGGACGCGCTCCTGCAGCGCCACCTGGTCAGGTGTGAGATCGAAATTCACGGCATTTCTCCCTGATGATCCGGCCGCCCTTTGCGGGCTGACCCTGTTTCTTGCGGTCCGTCGCGGACCGAGGGCGCCGATGGCGCCTATCTGTTCAGTCGCGCGGTCAGCTCCCTGCCGGGCTCGGCGGCAAAACCACGGGTGGCGACCTCGATCAGCGCCTCCGCGACGTCGTCGGCGCTCCAGGCGCCATCGGGCGAGTACCACTTGGTCACCCAGTGGACGGCGCCGAGCAGGGTGAAGATGGCGAGCTTCGGATTGACCGGCAGGATGCTGCCGTCGGCGATGCCTTCCTCGACGAGGCGGCGCATGCGCTTCTCGAATTCGTCGCGGCGGCCCATGATATCGGCGGCCTGCGCCCCGGTGAGGGCATTCTCCTCGAGGATCAGCACGGGGACGCCCATCGTGCCGATCATCTCGCGCATGTAGGTCGCCATGCCGATGCGAATCTTCTCAAGGCCCGCCCTGCCCTCGGCCTCGCCCTTGTCCATGCTCTCGCGGGCGATCTCCATCGCCTCCACGTGGCAGGCATAGAGCAGATCCTGCTTCGACGGCACATAGCGATAGAGCGCCGCCTTGGTGACGCCGAGACGTTCGGCGACGTCGTCGAGCGAGGTGCCGTGGACGCCGCGGCGGCTGAACGCCCGCGCAGCCTCGCGGATGATCGCCTGACGTTTGGTTTCCAGCTGCTCCTCGCGGTTCGGGAGCGCATTCGCCCATCGCGACATTGGGAACTCCTGCCCCGCTCCATGAACGGCGGAGGACCGCCGCGTTACGGGAGTGACGCTACCATCATCAAAGTGACCGTCAAGTAACTCTTGTGACTGATCCGTATCTTTCCGGACCCGGCAGCTTCGGCTTCAGGCGTGGAGGTCATCGGCGTCGGGATGGGTGG
>CBDIRH010000001.1:1425000-2041792 GCA_965284145.1 Phreatobacter sp. | reverse complement strand
CCGACCGTCCAGCCGATACGGGTGGACGAACCGGAGATCCAGTTGTTGTTCTGGTCATGGCCGACGGAGAAGCCACCGAGAGCGAGGCCGCCCTTGGCGTAGAGCATGGCGCGGCCGAAGGTGAAGCCAAGGCGGGGTGCAACCGTCGCCACCCAGCTGAGCGAGCGATCGAAGGCCGGGGTCGCGCCGCGGAGAATCGAAGTGGTCGAGGTCCGCTTGAAGCCGACCGCCGAGAGGTCGGCCTCGAGGCCGAGGACGAGGCTGTTGACCTGATAATTGTAGCCGATCTGCATGCCGCCCATCAGGGCCGAGCCGCCCATGCGCTGCATGTCGAAGCCGGCGAAGCCGTTCCAGGGCGTGAAGGCGTCGTAGCCGCTCGAAACCGTGGCGACCCCGAGATGGCCGCCGATGTAGAAGCCGGTCCAGTTGAACCCGGCCGGCGCAACGGCCACAGCCGCAACAGGCATACGCGGGCTGCCGAGATCCGCGGCCGAAGCCGAACCGGCGACACACAGCGCTGCAATAACTCCACCCAGAACCCGACGCATATTGATCCTCCTCAGCCCAAATCAGTGGCTATGGATCACCCCTATACCGTCGAGTCGAAAACCAGCAACGATTCTTGCCAACACTCAGAAACAATCGCGACAAGCTGTTGTCATGCCACCACAGTTCCGTAGTTGCACTATTCTAGAACTATTAATTTCCAAGACCGTCTCGCAGATGACCAGCAATTACATCGTCCCCGATCACCTCGATCCGGCCATGGCCATCAATGTCTCGCGCATCTTCTCGTGCACGAGGTTGATCGCCTTGAGTGGGCGGATCATCACCTTGAAGTGCGTGATCCGGTCGCTGTCGTCCCAGGTGATCATGTCGATGCCGTTGACGGCGATGCCGTCGATCTCGGTGGCAAACTCCAGCACTGCCGAGCGGTCTCCGAACCACTGGTTGGGGTAGCGGAAGGCCTCGTTGTTGAGAACCTTGAAGGCCGCCGCCAGATATCGCGTCGTGATCGCCTTGCCGACCTGCGGGGTATGGACCACCGGGCTCTCGAATATGGCCTCCTCCGCCAGAAGCGCGTCGAGGCCGGCGACGTCGCGTGCCTCGGCGACAGCGTGCCAGTGGCGGATGGCGGCGGGCATGGATGCGGTCATGGCGTCTCCTCCGGGGAAGACGCCACGCTAGGCCGCGTGCACGACGGAGGGAACCGCCCCCCGTCGCGGCCCGGCTCCGTCAGATGACCGATAGCTCCCACGCGTACTGGTAACGGCCATACTCGGTGCTGGTCACGCCATTGCGTTCGGTCCCGGGAAAGCTGTCCGGCGGGTTGACCACGCTCACCCTGAGAATCTTGGTCTCGCCGGGCTTCAGCAGGCCCTGATGGACGGCGGCGGCGCCGATGGTCGAGTCGCCCGAATAGATATCCGTCCCCCAGAGCTGACCTTCGGTGACACCGGTGACGCGGAAATAATAGGTCGCGCCCACCTTTTCGCACAGCCCGTGCATCGTCGCCGGTGCATCGGTGGCGACGTAGTGCTTGTCGAGGATGTCGCGCAGCTGCCGCCGGGAGAGCGTCCCCTTGCGGTCGAAGTACGAGACGAGTTCCTGCACGACTTTCATGGCCTGTCTCCTCTCTGCATGATCACCACCCGGCCATAGGACGGCTGGAAGCTCGGCATGGCGCGCGGCAGCGCCCACAGCACGGCGAAGGGCGGCGCCTCCGCCGGATAGGAAATCTCGCCGTCGGTGATCACCACCACGGCATTCACGCGCGGATCGGCGGCGAGCGAGGCGAGGGCCGGCGTCATGTCGCTGCCGCCGTAGCCGCTGATGGCATATTCCGCGAGTTCGGCTGTCGACAGCTCCTCGTCGGAGGTGACCACGGTGTCGCACTGGACGATACGGATGACGTCGATGCCGGCGGCTTCCGAGAAGTCGGCGATGGCACCGAGCGCCACGGGGATGTCCTCGCCCATGGAGGCCGAGGTATCGAGCACCACATTGAGGATCCACGAGTGCCGCTTGCGGCCGGGCAGGACCATGTCGTCGTCGTGGTCGGCGCCGCGACGCGAGGCACGGGTAAAGGTCCGCTCGCCGGGCGAGACGCCTTCCAGCCAGGTCTGCATCGCCGCCTGCCACGGCGCATAGGTCAGGCCCCGCAAGGCTCTGACGCTCTGCTGCTGGCCGCCGGGAGCGGTTCCCTTGCCGCGCATCGCGCCCATCGCCTTCGCCAGTGCCATGCCCTTCAGGGCGAGGTCGCGGATGGCGCGGGCGCGCTGCTCCGCCTCCTCGGCCGACCCCGGAAACATCTCGCGCTCGCGGGCCGCGTCCATGACGTCGCCCATGGCGCCGGCAGGTGCCTGGCCGGCGGCGCCCATCACCTGCTCGACCGTGATGACCCGGCCCTCCCAGACCTGGCTGCGCGACTCCATGAACTGGCCGCTCCGCCGCATGTCGAGGACGATCTGCTCGGCCGACTTGTCGCGGGCGCCGGGCATGTCGAGCCCGCCCGCCGGGATCGTCGCCACCCCCAGCGCATGCCGGAGCGTGTCGTTGATGATGTAGTCGTGGGCATAGTTGAACTCGAGCTGCCCAGATCCCTTCGCGCGTTCGTGGGTGCGAAGGGCCAGGTGCAGCAGTTCGTGCGCCAGCACGAAAACGAGATCGTCCTCGGACAGCCGCGCCGTGAAGCCAGGGTTGGCGACAAGCCGGCCTGAGGCGAAGACGCCCATGGTCGGCACCCGCTCGTCAATGTCGACACGCACTGCCGCCGCGAGGCCGGAGAGATGCGGCAGCGGCACGGTGAGCATTCTGAGGCCGCGCGCGATGCGGGCCAGCGTCGCCTCGTGATGCGCCGGCCGGACGACAGCCGTGTTCATGCCGCCGTGACCTTGCGCAGGAGCTCGAACATCGCCTTGTCGGCGCCCAGCGCCCCCCAGGTCTCGACCATGTCGGTGATCAGGGTGAGCTGGTGTTCCGACGACAGGCTGCGCAGGAAGCGGTTGATGACCGCCGGCTTCAGCCCGGCCGCCCGGCCGTCGCGCACGTACTGACGGATGCAGTCGAGCACGAACCAGCGGGCGGAATCGCCCCTGGGCAGCAGTTCCGGCCTGCGCAGATAGTCGTCGAGCGGAAGGATCGCACCGATCGACTCCTCCGCCAGGGCGCAGAACACCACGGCGTCCTCCGGCGACAGGCGGCCGAAGGCGAGCGCCCGCCGCGTGTCGTTGCCGAGCAGGTTCGCCTTCTCCGCAAGGTCCAGCGCCCGCGACAGCTGGGCCCAGGCGCGCGGCGTCGAGAACGGCACGGGATCGGCCGGAACGGGCCGCATCAGGGCATCGGGGATGGTACGGATGAAGCTGCGGATCTCGGCGCGGATGCCGTGCTGCTGCGCCCAGACCAGCCATTCATCGGTGTCGATGCGCAGTTGGAGGATCGTCACGCGGTTGACGAGGGCGGAGCTCATGGCCCGCACCAGCGCTCGGTCCTGCAGGCGGTTGCCGGCCGCAACCACCCAGGTGCCGGGCGGCAGGGCGTGCTCGCCCAGCCGGCGCTCCAGCAGCAGGGAGTAGAAGGCCTTCTGTACGTCGGGGGCACAGGCCGGCAGCTCATCGAGGAAGAGGCAGAACGGCTCAGGCTTCTCCGGCAGCAGCAGCCGCGGCGGACAGAACACCGAGCGCTCGCCGACGATGCGCGGCACGCCGCTGACATCCTCGGGGGCGATCTGCGTGCCGAGCAGCGAGCGGCAGGGCAGGCCGACCTCGCGTGCCGCCTCGTAGACCATCTCGGACTTGCCCATGCCTGGCGCCGAGAGGAGCAGGAAGCTCTGTTCGTGGGCCATGCACTGGATGAGTTTCTTCGCCTGGCGAAGCGTGACCGCCTCGTCGAATGCGGCGCGCATGCCGTCCATCGACACCTCCCCTCATGGCCGCAAGGAGCCATGGCCGCGGAGATCTAGAAGCGGCGCAAAACCGCCGCCAGATGCCGTCCGGAACATTATTTTTTGGTCATCTGCCGCCTGTTGGGCCGCAGTTCAGGAATGGCACGCCGCGCGGCCAAAATGCCCGCCAGAGCTGTACGGCGACCCTGCATGCGCGCGTTTCGACGCGCATGTTAACCAACTTTTAACCTTGTCGTTGCTGCCCCCGCCCCCGGCTCCTAGGGTCCGGTGGGGACTTTGGGAGAGCGGGCATGCGACGGATCGTCATCACCTTCTGCGGGATCTATCTCGCAGCGGCGACGCTGGCTGCAGCCACGACCGGCTACGGCCTCATCGACCCGGTTCCCGCCTATCGCCTCTCGCTCTTCTGGATGTCGCCGGACACGCTCGCCGCGCGCGTGGATGCCCTTCTGGCAGCGCAACGCATCTTCGAGGCGCAGGTCTATGCCGGCATGCACGCCGCCTCCTGGGCGGTGATCCTGACACTCGTCCTGGTCGGGGCGCTTCGCCCCTTCATCGGTCCCAGCGTGCCGTTGGCCAATCTGCGCTCGACAGCCATCGTCATGGGCGGGCTCGCCGGCCTCGTGCTCCTGTCGGTGCTGGCCCAGCCGATCCTCGACGAGGCCTCGCGCATCCCCTCTCCCTCGACCTCGCTGTCGTCCATGCCGGGTTACTGGTTCTTCGGCATGGCCCTGTCGGCGGCCATCACCGCCGGACACCTGTCGCTGTTCATTCACGACGTCGCCCTGGTGGTGAAGCGCCGCTGGCTCGGCGAAGACGCTGCGGCGGCCGCCTGAGCGACCGGCTCAGACCGGAACGCGGACGGTCACTCTCAATCCACCGAGCGCACTGTCGGCGAGGGTGATCTCGCCGCCATGCGAGCGCGCGATGTCGCGGGCGATCGCCAGCCCCAGTCCAGACCCGCCCTCGTCGACGTTGCGCGCATCGTCCAGCCGGAAGAAGGGCTTGAACACGTCCTCGCGCTGATCGACGGGAATGCCCGGACCGTCGTCGTCGACCGTCACGGTCAGCCATCGATGGTCGCGATGGCCCGCAATGGCGATAGTGTCGGCGTAGCGGGCGGCATTGGTCACGAGGTTGGCGATACAGCGGCGAAACGCGTCAGGCCGGACCTTGACCATCGGCTCGCCGTGGAAGCTGACGGTCGTCTGCGCCCCGGTCCGTTCCGCATCGGCGCCGATCTCCTTGAGAAAGGTTTCGATGTCGGTCGACGCGGGCGCCTCGCCGGCATCGCCGCGGGCAAAGGACAGGTACCCCTCGACCATGCGCCCCATCTCGTCGACGTCGCGACGCAGCGCCTCGGTCTCCGGCCCCTCCGGCAGCAGCGCGAGTTCCAGCTTGAAACGCGTCAGGATGGTCCTGAGGTCATGGCTGACGCCGGCCAGCATGGTGGTGCGCTGGTCGATCTGTCGCTCGATGCGACGGCGCATCTCGATGAAGGCGAGCGCTGCCTGCCGCACCTCGCTCGCACCCCGCGGGCGGAAGCCGGCGACGTCGCGCCCCTTGCCGAAGTCCTCCGCTGCGGCGGCCAGCGCCTGGATCGGCCGGATCTGGTTGCGCAGGAACAGGATGGCGATGGCGATCAGCACCAGCGAGGCGATGACCATCCAGACGAGGAAGATGTGGCTGTTGGAGGCATAGGCCATGCCGCGACGGGCGAAGACCTTCATGATCTTGCCGTCCTCGAGCTGGATGCGGATCTCGATCAGCGCCGAGTTGCCGACCGTGTCGACCCAGAAGGGTCGGCCCACCTGCAGGGCGATCTCGCGCGACAGGGCGGCGTCCAGAACGTCGAAGAAGGGCCGCGGCCCCGGCAGCGGCAGGGGCTCGGGCGGGAGAATCTCGACCATCAGGTTGAGGCGCTCCTGGGCGATGCGCGTCAGCGATGCGAAGTCGCGGTCCTGCGGATAGGTCCGCTGGATGTCGATGAGGGCGGCGATGTCCTGGGTCACCGCGGCCGACAGCCGGTGCGTCACGAGCTGCCAGTGCCGCTCCATGAAGACATAGGCGACCACCGACTGGAGGATGACGATCGGCGCGATGACGATGATGAGGGAGCGGGCATAGAGCCCCTTCGGCATCAGGTCGTTGAAGCGTTTCCCCGCGCGGTCGGCGAAGGCCGACAGGCGCCCGGAGGCGTTGGCGATCAGGCCGCGGAGGCCGCCGTAGGTCGATCGGGCGCGTTCGACGGTGGACATGCCCGACCATATCACCCGCGCCGCGACCGACCGCAACCCGCCGTCGTTCATGTGGCGTAAATGTGCGGTGTGAGCAAAAGAGCGATGAAGCTCAGACAAATCACTTGAAACGGATCAATGATCACGTTTCAGTGAACCGGGTGACCGCCAGCGGTCCAGGGGGTTCGTCAGTGTCGTCGGAAATTTCGGTTCGTGCCACCGGCCCGGGCGTATATTCCCCCCATGCCTTCGTCGCCCGCATCGCCTCGCTCTTCGAAGGGCTCGACAACGCGCGCCGGGCGAGCCTCGCCGTCACGCTCATCGCGGTGACGGCCGTCTGGACAGCCGCCTGGATGCAGTGGTGGCTGAACGATCTCGTCGTTCCCTGGGATTCCAAGAACCAGTTCTACGCCTTCTTCCGGTTCCTCGCCTCGGCGATGCACTCGGGCTCCACGCCCTTCTGGAACCCCTACCACTATGCCGGCCATCCGAGCATCGCCGACCCGCAGTCGCTGATCTTCTCACCGCCCTTCGTGATCTGGGCCTGGTTCGACGCCGAACCGACGATGTTCGCCTTCGATTTCATCGTCTACGCCCACCTCCTCGTGGGCGGGCCTCGCCCTCGCCATCCACGGCCACCGTCTCGGCTGGCCGGCAGCGGCGTCAGTGCTGGCGGCCAGCATCTTCATGCTGGGCGGCGTCGTCTCGGGCCGCATGAACCACGTCGGCATCATCACCGCCTTCGGCCTGTTCCCGCTGGCCCTGCTCCTCCTCGAGGTCGCACTCGATCGCCGGTCGATCCTCGCCGCGATCGGCTTCACCGTCACGGCGGTGATCATCGCCCTCGGCCGCACGCAGACGCCGATGCTGCTCTGCGTGATCCTCGCGGTCATGGCGGTCCGCCATATCGTCATCCAGCAGCATCCGGCGCGCTACCTCGCCAGCCGGCTCCACATCTTCATCCTGATGGCCTTGCTGGGGGCGGCGCTGATGGCAGTGCCGCTGCTGCTCACGGCGCAGTTTGCGGCCTTCTCGAACCGCCCGAACATCGAGCTCGAATATGCGCTGACCTCGTCCTGGTACCCGGTCAATTTCGCCAACTTCATCGCGCCCGACGCCCTCGGCTCGCTGCAGCCGAGCTCACGTGGCGACTGGGGCCCCGGCCATGGCACCCGTCCCGGGATCGACAGCACCGACCGCGCTTTCAACTACCTCTTCGTCGGCTCGCTCACCGCACTGGTCGTGCTGTGGCATGGCCTCGCCGGCGGGCGCATCGTCGCCTCCGGGCGCCGGGTCTTCGCCGCGATCGCGCTCGTCGGCCTGTGCTACGCCCTCGGCCGCTACACGCCCTTCTTCCCGCTGCTGTTCAAATATGCCCCGGGTGTCTCGCAGTTCCGTCGGCCGGTCGGCGGCCTGTTCCTCGTCGTGCTGGCGCTCGCCTATCTCGGCGGCTACCTGCTGACCGACTATGTGAGGAAGGGGCTGCCCCGCATCCACTGGGCCATCGCCGTTCCCCTCGCCCTCGTGGTGGTCGGCGTCCTCGCCTGGGCGATCAGCTTCGCGTCCATCCTCAACAAGAGCTGGGACGCGGCGCTGGCGATCGCCAAGGTCCTGCCGATCTATGCCGCCCTGCTGGTGCTGCTGATCTGGCCGAAGACGCCCCGCCTGAGGCTTGCCGCCGCCAGCCTCGCCGTCGCCTTCACCGCCGGCGAGCTCGTGGTGCTGAACGCCGGCTCGTCGATGAACGCGGAGCCGCGGGCCTATTACGCCTTCCTGGAAAAGCCTTCGGGACGCGACGCCAGCATCATCGCAACGCTGACGCGCGAGATGAAGCGGCGCGGCGTCGGCGCCCTGCGCCCGCGCGTCGAGATCGTCGGTCTCGGCGGCCCCTGGCAGAACGCCGCCATGGTCTACGGCCTGGAGGCCACCAACGGCTACAATCCCCTGCGCATCGGCCCCTATGACCGACTCGTGCAGCCAGGCGAGAGCCCCTATACCGTCTTCCATCGCCGTTTCCCGACCTCGTTTCCGGGCTACAGCTGCGATCTCGGCAAGCTCCTCGGCCTCGAGTACATCGTCCTCGACCGGCCGATCGAACTGATGCCGCATCTTGCGCAGTGGTCGACGGTGGAGACGATCATGGCCGGCCCGACGGCCTCGATCTGATCGCCTGCCGGATCCGGCCCCGCGCGTCGCGCTGGCGAGCATCGTCCGGGTGGCCGATGCCGACGCCTTCGTCGAAGCCGGCAATTTCCCGCGCCTCAATGGCACGTCGGAGGTGATGATCGACGACGACGACGAACTGAGCGCCTCCTACACCCAGCCGGCTTCGGCGCAGCGTCCGGCCACGCAGCTGCCCGCCAGCACCGCGACCGACGCGAAGCCGCCGACCGCCAACGTGCTCGCTCCCGCCATGCAGACGCTTGTTCGTTCCCCCGGCAAGGCCGAGATCACCGCCTGGCGACCCGACCGGGTCGAGATCGCGGTCGAGGCCCGCACGTCGACCGTCCTGACGCTGCACGAGCCCTGGTATCCCGGCTGGGAGGTCGAGGTCGACGGCGTGCGCAAGCCGCTGCTGCGCTCCGACGTGCTGTTCCGCGGCGTCGAGGTGCCGGCCGGCAAGAGCACGGTCGTCTTCACCTACCGGCCGCTGTCGCGGGAGAACCTGCGTGCGGCGCTGGACGGCATCCTCGGCCGCGACGAATAGACCTCAGGGCATAGGCCTCAGGGCGCGGCGCAGGCCCCCGCCCGCGCCGGCTGCAGCAGGAAGACCCGATCGTCGCTGCGCGCGAGGTCGGGGCTCCCTCCCCGGCTCCCTTCGGCCTCGAGCCGCTCGAGGACGAGCCGCACGCCCTCGCCGGACAGGGTGATGCGGAAGGCGCCGGTGTCGCCCTCGCCGGTGCAATCCGCGGCATCGCCGGCCGTCGTGCAGATGGCATTCGTCGCATAGAAGTCCCGGACACCGCGCAGCCGGAAGCCGACACGCACAGTGAAGCGCCGCGGTCCGTTCTCGTCGGCGACGTCGGCCCGCTCGCGCACCATGTGGAAATGGGTGACCTTCTGGCGCGGATTGCGCCGAAGATGGGCGGCGTCATAGTCGCGGGCGAGGCAGGGATCGCTGCCGGCTCCCGGCCCGCTCAGCCGATCGAAGACCGGACCGGCGCTGGCGGCCGACGACCACAGCAGGACCAGTGCAAGGGGGGCGGCCAGACGCATCCTCATCTCCATTGTCATCTCCGGCGGTAGAGGCCGGCGTCGATCCGAAACATGCCCGCCTCATCCTGTCACTGCGGCTGCCGTTCGGCGGGCCGGCAGCATCGTCAGTCTCGCGGCAGGCCTTGTCCGGCCTGCGCCGCGGGAACCACCGGAGTGTTGCGGGAGACGACATCATGGACATTGCGGGACCGACGTCCAGACGCGGAATGGCCGCCATCGCAGCCGGCCTTGCCCTTGTGGCGGCAACTGGCGATATCGCCCTGGCACAGGGCGCCCCTCCCGGCATCGACGACTTCGTCCGACGCTTCCGCGCGGCGATGGACGAGCGCAACGCCGACAGCATCGCCGCTCTCTACGGCGAGCGGGCCCTGCTGCTCATGCCGGAAGGCCCGATTGCGGCGGGCCGCGACCAGATCCGCGCCGTCTACGCCCGCAATTTCGCCTCCGGGACGGTGAAGATGACGCCGGCCGAGACCCGTGCCGACGGCGACGCCTCGCAGGCCGTCATCCTCTGGATCTGGAACGTCGAGATCGCCCAGCCGGGCCGTGATCCCGTCCGTCGCCGCATCCGCGCGATGCTGCACCTGAAGAACGGCCCCGCAGGCTGGCAGATCGTCGCCGACCTCTATCAGGTGGTTCCGGCCGGGTGAGGCCCTTCCGCTTGCTCCTCCCCCCCTTTTCGGCTATAGGCCGCCCGTCCCGTGGCATTCTCCGCACCCCTGGAGGCTCCCGCCACGGGTCTTTCTTTTGGAGATGAAGACCATGGCTGCCAACGAAACGTTGACGGCGACGGTCCGCGCGAAGGGCGGCAAGGGGGCCGCACGCGCCGAACGTCGTCTGGGCCGCGTGCCCGGCGTCATCTACGGGGACAAGAAGCCCCCCGTGCTGATTTCGCTCGACTACAAGACCCTTCACCTGCGCATCTACGCCGGTCACTTCAAGTCGACCGTGTTCGACCTCGAGGTCGACGGCCAGAAGCACCGCGTCATCCCGCGCGACTACCAGCTCGATCCCGTCAAGGATACGCCGGTCCACGTCGACTTCCTGCGCCTCGGCGCGGGCGCCGAGATCAGCGTCGACATCCCGATCCACGTGAAGGGCGCCGAAGCCTCGCCTGGCGTGAAGCTGGGCGGCACGGTGAACCTGGTTCTCCACTCGCTGACCCTGCTCTGCAATGCGGACAGCATTCCGGACGGCGTGGACATCGACATCTCGCAGCTCGCCATCGGCTCCTCGGTTCACATGAACGACGTGAAGCTGCCGGCAGGCACCCGCCCCGCCTCCAAGGAGAACGTCACGGTCCTGTCGATCGTGGCGCCGACGGTGGCAGAGGCAGAGCCGGCCGCCGAGGCTGCTCCCGCAGCCGCTCCTGCCGCCAAGAAGTGATCCGTCGGGGGTCTTCCCCTCGACGTCTCCCGCATCGGGGCGCCCTCAAGCGGGGCGCCCCTTTCGTTTGAAGCCCTCGCGCGGCATGTGGTGGATCAAGCCCGATGATCCTGATGGCTGGCCTCGGCAATCCCGGGGCGAAATACCAGAACAACCGGCACAACATCGGCTTCATGGCGGCCGAGACGATCCATCGTCGCCATCGCTTCTCGCCCTGGCGCCAGCGCTTCCAGGGCCTTTGCGCGGAAGGCGTCATCGGCACCGAAAAAGCGCTGCTGCTGATGCCCGGCACCTACATGAACGAGAGCGGCCGCGCCGTCGGCGAGGCCATGCGCTTCTTCAAGATCCCCCTCGACAAGGTCGTCGTCTTCCATGACGAACTCGACCTGCCCCCCGCCAAGCTGAGGGTGAAGACCGGCGGCGGCAATGCCGGCCACAACGGCCTGCGCTCCATCACCGCCCAGTGCGGCAACGACTACCGCCGCGTCAGGATGGGCATCGGCCATCCCGGCGACAAGGCGCTCGTCCACGCCTATGTGCTCAACGACTTCGCCAAGGCCGAGATGCCCTGGGTCGAGGATCTCTGCGAGGCCTGCGCCTCCGAGGCCGAGTTTCTCGCCCGGGGCGAGGACGCCGCCTTCCAGAACCGCATCCATCTGGCCATGGAAGGCCGCGGCTGGGGCGAGGTCAGGCGCGTCGGCGAGAAGGACGCGCCGAAACCCTGATCCTGCCCTTGACACCCCTCGCCTCGCATTCGACAAGGCGCCAAACCTTCAGATCGGACCTCCCATGGGCTTCAAATGCGGCATCGTCGGCCTGCCGAACGTCGGCAAGTCGACCCTGTTCAATGCGCTCACCGCCACCCAGGCGGCGCAGGCGGCCAACTACCCGTTCTGCACGATCGAGCCGAACGTCGGCGACGTCGCCGTGCCCGATCCGCGCGCTCGACCAGCTCGCGGCCATCGCGGCCTCGGCCAAGATCATCAACACCCAGCTGGAATTCGTCGACATCGCCGGGCTGGTGAAGGGCGCCTCCAAAGGCGAGGGCCTGGGCAACCAGTTCCTGGGCAACATCCGCGAGGTCGACGCCATCGCCCATGTGCTGCGCTGCTTCGAGGACGGCGACGTCACCCACGTATCGGGTGGCGTCGATCCGATCGCCGACACCGAGATCGTCGAGACCGAGCTGATGCTGGCCGACCTCGACAGCCTCGAGAAGCGCGTGCGTCAGCCTCGAGAAGCGCGCCAAGGGCGGCGACAAGGAAGCGGCTGCCGAGGCGCCGGTGGTGGCGAAGGCGTTGGCGGCCCTGCGTGAC
This sequence comes from Phreatobacter sp., assembly GCA_965284145.1. Taxonomy (GTDB): domain Bacteria; phylum Pseudomonadota; class Alphaproteobacteria; order Rhizobiales; family Phreatobacteraceae; genus Phreatobacter. The sequence goes on along the minus strand of CBDIRH010000001.1, from coordinate 2,029,733 downwards.
GGCAAGCCCGCGCGCGAAGCCGATCTCACCGCCGAGGAGCGGCCGGTCTTCGCCCGCCTGCAGCTCATCACCGCCAAGCCCATGATGTACGTGCTGAACGTCGAGGAGGCCTCGGCCGCCACCGGCAACAAGCACAGCGCGGCCGCCGCCGAATACGCCAAGAAGCGCGGCATGCCCTCGGTCGTGATCTCGGCCGCCATCGAGGCCGAGGTGGCCGGCTCGCGCCGGAGGACCAGGGCGACTACCTGGCGTCGCTCGGGCTCGACGGAGACCGGCCTCAACCGCGTCATCCGCGCCGGCTACGCGCTGCTCCACCTCGTCACCTATCTTCACGGTCGGGCCGAAGGAGGCGCGCGCCTGGACGGTGCGCCGCGAGGCACCACGGCGCCGCAGGCCGCCGGCGTGATCCATACCGATTTCGAGAAGGGCTTCATCCGCGCCGAGACCATCGCCTTCGCCGACTACATCGGCGCTCGGCGGCGAGGCGGGTGCGCGCGACGCCGGCAAGCTGCGGCTCGAGGGCAAGGAGTACATCGTCGCGGACGGCGACGTGCTGCACTTCCGCTTCGCCAACTGAGGCTTCGCGGGCCTGCATGGCTGCCTGCCGAACGGCGGACGGACGAACCTGTCCGTTTGCGGCATAAGGACGGGACCATTCACCTGGGCCCCGCACCCATGACCACAGCCACGCCCTATCCCGCCTTCGAGGACTTCGTCCCGGGCGAGATCACCACCTTCGGCGCCTATGAGGTGACGCGGGAGGATGTGATCGCCTTCGCCGGCGAGTTCGACCCGCAGCCCTTCCACCTCGACGAGGAGGCCGGCAAGGCCTCCCTGCTCGGCGGGCTCGCGGCCTCCGGCTGGCACAGCTGCTCGATCCTGATGCGCATGATGTTCGACCACTTCATGGACGGGTCGACTTCGCTGGGTTCGCCCGGCATCGACGAGGTGAAGTGGCTGCGCCCCGTCTTCCCCGGCGACGTCCTGTCGGTGCGACGCGAGATCCTCGACGCCCGCCCCTCGAGTTCGAAGCCGGATCGCGGCGTCGTTCGCTTCCGTTTCCAGCTGATGAACCAGAAGGGCGAGGTCGTGATGGAGCAGACCAACCCCATCTTCTTCGCGCGGCGCAGGGCGGGGGCGGCCTGACCATGTACGACGAGATCGTCATCGGCGAGCGCCAGACGCTCGGCTCCTACACCTTCACCGCCGAGGCCATCATCGCCTTCGCCCGCAAGTTCGACCCGCAGCCCTTCCATCTCTCGGCGGAGGAAGGCGCGAAGACCCACTTCGGTGGGCTGGTCGCCTCCGGGTGGCACACGGGCAGCGTCTGGATGCGCATGCGCGTCGAGAGCCTCAAGCGCATCGCGGCGGAGAGAGCGGCGCAGGGCCTGCCGCCGCGCAACACCGGCCCTCCGGCGGCTTCAGGAACCTCAAATGGCTGAAACCGGTGCGCGCCGGCGACACCATCACCTACTACACGGAGTTCGTCGACAAGCGGCCGCTGGCCTCGCGTCCCGGCTGGGGCATCGCCTTCTCGCTCAACACCGGCGAGAACCAGCATGGCGAACTGGTGTTCGCCTTCGACGGATCGGTCTTCGTGCCGATGTGAACCTTGGCGGCGCTCGCTGCGACGACAGGGTTCCCGCCCCAAGGCCAAACCCATGTCGACCCCGCCGCGCTGCTCTCTCTCCGTCATCCTGTCAAAGACCAGCCCGGTCGCCATCATTGCGCGGCGGGGACCCTCCCGCCGTTGCTGCCTGATCCGCTGGGACCTCCGCAACGATCGGTTCGAGACCGGTCACTGGTACAAGGGGCGCGTCACGCTCAACGACCTGTCCCCCTCGGGCGAGTGGCTCCTGACGACATGCTCGAAGGGCTTCGATGTCTGGACCGTGCTCTCGAAGCCCCCGTACCTGACCGCCCACGGCCTGTGGCACATCGGCGACCACTGGGGCGCCGGCGGCCGCTTCCTGGGGGAGGATTGCCTGGTGCTGGATCGTGTCGGCAATGCCCACGGCCTTGAGAACATCGGCCCGTACCGCCTGCCTTCCGCGCTGAAGGTCCGGCTGAGAACGCCGGGCGACGACCGGCATCCCGCTCCACCCGATCGCTGGCATCGCCGAGCGGGTGCGAGAGACACCCAGGATCACGCTGCCAGTCTCCACTTCGCCAATGGACAGGTGGTGCACGGCCCCGACGGGCTGCGCCTCGAGCGCAATTTCTATGGGGCGTTGCGGCTCGTCCATGGCGCGGGAGACCGCACCGTTGATCTCCCGGCCGAAACCTCATGGGCCGATTTCAACCCGTGGTGCCGGCCAGGTCAGCTCGTGTTCACCATCGAGGGCAGGCTCCTCGCCGTCGCGGTCGCCGATCTCCCCGGACTGGACGACGCCACTGCCTTGATGGCCCATGCCCGCACGCTTGCGGACTTCACGGGCCTCACCTTCGAGGCGAGGCCGGCACCCGCATCTGCCCTCCCGGCACCGTCCCTTGCCCGCCCGGCAAAGGGCTACGAACCTTGGCACCCCCTCGATACCGGAAAGGGACGCGGCCGGGGCTGCTGACCCGGGCGGTCGAGGAGCCGGAAAAACACTGTCGTCCGATCTGCCACGCGCCGGAAACGCAAGTCTGGGAGAAAAGTGGCATCCGGGGACCACAGCCATGAGCACACTTCTCGCCTTTATCGTCATCGGACAGCTGGGCGCCGCCGGGCTCGCCACGCCCGGTCATGTCGTCGAAACGGTGCAATATGTCCAGGACAGCCGCGGCAACCTGCGAGGCGAGGGTCGCCGGTTCGGCCGCGGATATGACGTGGAGCGCTCGCGGCGGTCGGGCACGACAACGTGGCGCGGCACGGGGCGGAACTTCGGCGGCGGCTACGAGCAGCGCGGCAACCGCATCACCGGGACCGGCACGCGCTTCGGCTCGGGCTACGAGGTCTCGCGCGGCCGCATCACCGGGACGGGTTCCAACTTCGGCGCCGGCTGGGAACGCCGCTCCGACGGGTCCTGGTACGGAACGGGGCGCAACTTCGGCCGCCAGTTGCCCGCGCGGCAGCCAGCCCCCCGTCGGCTGCCGCTGAGCGGCAGGACGGGACGGGCTCAATGCCCGTCGAAGGCCATCAGCGCCCTCACCGGCACGCCCATGCCCCTGAGCCGCGCGGCGCCGCCGAGCTCCGGCAGGTCGATGATGAAGCAGGCCGCCACCACCTCGGCGCCGATCTGGCGGAGCAGTTTCACCGCCCCCTCGGCCGTGCCACCGGTGGCGATGAGGTCGTCGACGAGAATGACCCTCTCGCCGGGCCGGATGGCGTCGACATGGATCTCCATCTCGTCGGTGCCGTATTCCAGCGCATAGGCCATGCGCACCGTCTGGTGCGGCAGCTTGCCCTTCTTGCGGATCGGCACGAAGCCGGCGGAGAGCTGGTGGGCGACGGCGCCGCCAAGGATGAAGCCGCGCGCCTCGATGCCGGCCACCTGGTCGATCTTGCCGCCGGCATAGGGGTGGACGAGCTGGTCCACCGCGCGGCGGAAGGCGCGGGCATTGCCCAGCAGCGTGGTGATGTCGCGAAACATGATCCCCGGCTTCGGATAGTCCGGGATGGTCCTGATCGCGTTCCTCAGATCCTCGTCCGCCGTCATCTCTCACGCCTTCTGCAGCGGCAAAACCTTACCGCGAATTCATTGGCGCCTGCCCGGGGCGCCGCCTAACTCTAGCGAGGGAGCGACCACCAGGGGAAGCCGCTGCCGCAAGGTGCCAAGGCCTTCCCGTCACGGAGAGACATCATGACCATGCCGCAAGCCCCGGCCGCGCCGGCCACCTACCAGCCGACCCCCATCACCGTCACCGCCATCGACGTGCCCTTCACGCGCCTCGTCGGCTTCTTCTTCAAGGCTGCGCTCGCCGCCATTCCCGCGGTCATCGCCGTCGCCATCGTCGTCCGGATCGTCGCCGGCCTGCTGTTCTGGGGCATCGGCGCCTGGCGCTACGGCTACATGGGCGGTCCGTTCGGCTGGCTCTGACGGCTCAGCGACCGATCACCCGTCCGGCGACCGCATCGAGCTTCGCGACGAGCGCCGCGTTGCGGTGCTCCTTTGCGGTGATGATCGCATGCTCCAGGGCCCGGTCCGAATGGATCGGGCAGGGCTCGTGCTCCGTCGGGAAGTCACGGGCGAGGCGCGCCACCAGCCGGCGCGCCTTGTCGGCGTTGGAGTGCAGGTGATGGATGACCTGCGACACGTCGACGGGACCCACCTCCTCGTGCCAGGCGTCGAAGTCCGTCACCATGCCGACGAAGGCGTAGGAGATTTCCGCTTCGCGGGCGAGCTTGGCCTCAGGCATCGAGGTCATGCCGATGAGATCCCAGCCCTGGCTCTTGTGGAACAGGCTTTCGGCCAGCGTCGAGAAGGCCGGCCCTTCCATGCAGACCGCCGTACCGCCGGTCTGGTGGGCAATGCCCTCCGGCCTCCGCCGCCGCCGCCAGCGCGCTTCTGCAGGAGCGGCGCGACCGGGTGCGAGAAGGCGACATGGCGCGACGCAGCCCTGCCCGAAGAAGCTGGACGGCCTGAGATAGGTCCTGTCGATGAACTGGTCGGCCAGCACGAAATGGCCGGGCGGCAGCTCACCCTTGAACGAGCCCACCGCCGAGAGCGAGACGAGGTCGGTGACCCCCGCCCGCTTCAGCACGTCGATGTTCGCCCGATAATTGATGTCGGACGGGCTGTATGCGATGACCGCGGCCATGGCGCGGCAGGAAGACGATCTCGGTCGATCCGAGGCGGCCGCGCCGAAGCACGTCGGACGGTTCGCCCCAGGGCGATGGCGACTGGCGACCTCCTCGAGCCCCTCGAGGCCCGGCAGGTCATAGATGCCGGACCCGCCCATCACGCCGAGAACCGCCTTCGCCATCCTGTCCACCCGTCCCGTCCATGTCCGGCGCCCAGGCACCGGATTCGCACGACAACGCCATGACGTTGCCGCGCCCGCCTACGAAAAAGGGCCGCTTGCGCGGCCCTTCGTCAAGTCTGGTCTGGCCTTCCGCCAGAGATCAGGCGTGGCCCTCGACGTTCTGTCCACACCTTCTTCTTGGTGAAATAGAGCGAGACCGAGCCAGCATCAACGAGGAACAGCAGCACCTGCACGCCGATGCGCTTGCGCTGCTCCATGTGCGGCTCCGCCGTCCACATCAGGAAGGCCGTGACGTCGGCGGCATACTGCTGGGCGGTCGCGGGCGACCCGTCCGAATAGGTCACCAGGCCATCCTGCAGGATGTTCGGCATGCCGACGACATTGCCGGGGAAGTACTTGTTGTAGTGTCGTGCCCGGCGGCGTCTCATGGCCCTGCTCGTAGCCCGTGAGGAAAGCCTTCACGTAGTCGGCACCGTGCTCCTGGTAGCAGAGTCACGATGTCGATCAGGAACCAGGGGAAGCCGCGCTCGTAGGAGCGGGCCTTCGGCATCAGCGACGAGGTCCGGCGGCGCCTTGCCGCCGTTGGCCGCCTCGGCCGCCTTGACGTTGGCGAACGGGCCGGGGATGCGGTCGGCGAGGCGCGGCGCGCGCTCGGCCGGCTGGCCGTCGTCACCGATCTCGCGAACCTTGTGGGTCCAGTCCGCGGCGATCGCTGCAGCCTGCGCCGCGGTGAACTCCGGGCCACCGGGCTGAGAGAGGTTGCGGAACGACACGAGGCTCAGCCCGTGGCAGGCCGCGCAGACCTCCTTGTAGACCTGGAAGCCGCGCTGCAGCTGGGCCCGGTCGAAGGTCCCGAAGATACCGGCGAACGACCAGTTCGCGCGCGGCGGGTTCAGCTGCTCGGCGGCCTGGGCCGGAGCGAGCGAGGCCGAGTGACCAGGCCGGCAAGGCCGGCCGTTGCCATGCTGGAGAGAGAAACGCTTCATCGTCATGGATCCTTGGTTTCTCTCGCCTCAGCCCTTGGTCTGCGGTGCGGCAGCAGCGCCGGCCGTGACGGGGGCCCCACCCTTCTTGTGCTTCTCCAGCACCGCGTCGGCAATGGAGGCCGGCAGCGGCTTGGGCGTCTCGAACAGGCCGAGCAGCGGCAGCACGACGAGGAAGTAGGCGAAGTAGAGCCCGGTGAAGATCAGCGACAGCACCGTGTAGGGGTACTCAGCCGGCTTGGAGCCGAGCCAGCCGAGCATCACGCAGACCACCACGAAGGCCCAGAAGAACTGCTTGTGCAGCGGCCGGTAGGCCGAGGACTTCACCTTGGAGGTGTCGAGCCAGGGCAGGAAGGCCAGCACCGCGATGGCCGCGAACATGGCCAGCACGCCGCCGAGCTTCGAGGGGATCGTGAAGATGATCAGGTTCGATGTCGAAGGTGATGGCGCGCAGGATCGCGTAGAACGGCAGGAAGTACCATTCCGGCACGATGTGCGCGGGCGTCACCAGCGGGTTGGCCGGCGATGTAGTTGTCGGGATGGCCGAGATAGTTCGGCAGGAAGAAGACGAACCACAGCGAAGAGGATGCAAGAAGACGACCATGCCGACCGCGTCCTTGATGGTCGCGTAGGGCGTGAAGGGCGACGGTGTCCTTCTTGACGTCCTTCACTTCGACGCCCGGTCGGGTTGTTCTGGCCCGTCGACGTGCAGCGCCCAGACGTGCAGGATCGACCACGCCGGCGATCATGAACGGCAGCAGGTAGTGCAGCGCAGAAGAAGCGGTTCAGCGTCGGGTTGCTCGACACGCGAAGCCGCCCCACAGCCAGGTCGACGATCAGTCGCCGACCACCGGAATGGCACGAGAACAGGTTGGTGATGACGGTGGCGCCCCAGAAGCTCATCTGGCCCCACGGCAGCACGTAGCCCATGAAGGCCGTCGCCATCATCAGGAGGTAGATGATGCACGCCGAGGATCCAGAGCACCTCGCGCGGCGCCTTGTAGGAGCCGTAATAGAGTCCGCGGCAGCATGTGCACATAGACGGCGATGAAGAACATCGACGCGCCGTTCGCGTGCAGGTAGCGGATCAGCCAGCCCGTAGTTGCACGTCGCGCGTGATGCGTCTCGACCGAGTTGAACGCGAGGTCGACATGGGCGGTGTAGTGCATCGCCAGCACGACACCGGTGATGATCTGCGCCACCAGCATGACCGACAGAATGCCGCCGAAGGCCCAGAAATAGGTGAGGTTCTTCGGAACCGGATAGGCGATGAAGCTGTCATAGACGAGGCGCGGCAGCGGGAGACGCGCGTCCATCCACTTGCCGATGCCCGACTTCGGTACGTAGTGCGAATGACCCTGCATGGTCGAGTTACCTCTGGATCCGGGCGTCAGGCGGACACAGCCGCACCCGTGATGCGGATGCGCGTGTCGCTAAGGAAAGTGTACTGCGGAATCGGCAGGTTGGTCGGCGCAGGACCCTTGCGGATGCGGCCGGACGTGTCGAAATGCGAGCCGTGGCAGGGGCAGAACCAGCCGCCGTAGTCGCCCTGGTTGCCGAGCGGAACGCAGCCGAGATGGGTGCAGTTGGCGGCGGTGATCAGCCACTTGGCGTGGCCTTCCTTGACGCGGGCGGAATCAGGCTGCGGGTCGCGCAGCGTCTTCACGTCGACGTCGACGGCCGCCTTGATCTCCGCTTCCGTGCGGTTGCGCACGAAATAGGGCTTGCCGCGCCAGAGGATCTTGATTTGACCACCCTCCGGGATCGGGGCGAGATCCAGTTCGACCGGCGCACCGGCTGCCACGGTCCCGGCATCCGGGGCCAGCTGGCTGATGAACGGCCAGACCGCTGCGGCGACGCCGACAGCGGCAGCTGCTCCCGTCGCCAGGAACAGGAAATCGCGGCGGTCGCCCTCGGCATGTTGAACGCTTGCCACTTCTCGTCGTCCTTTCGCTCGTCGGCCCATCTCAACGGACCCGGTCGCGCGACCATGCGGGCGGCACGGTCTCCTGGACGTCCAGTCCGGCGCGCGGCAGCCTTGGCGGGGCAGCGCCGCCAGCGCCGAGCAGGCCGAGCCGCGGCCGCATGGAATCCGCGCGGGAACCTTGATCGGCGTCGCTTATTCGCACCGTTATAAGGTGATGTCCAGTGCGCCGGTGGGAACATGGCATTGCGCCGCATGGCACCTTCGTCGGATCGGCTGAACTGGACACTCCGGGCTTTCGTATGGACCCTCGCCGCTGCACTGTGCGCGGATGATCCGCATCGCGCTCTTCCAGCCCGACATCGCCCAGAACACCGGGACCATCCTGCGCCTCGCCGCCTGCCTCGGCATCGCCGTCGACATCATCGAGCCCGCGGGCTTCCCCGTGTCCGACAAGTCGTTCCGCCGCTCGGGGATGGACTATCTCGACCACGTCATCTGGCAGCGCCACGACGACTTCTCCACCTTCGATGCCTGGCGGGCCGGCGACCATCGCAGGCTCGTGTTGATGACGACCCGCGCCGCCACGTCCTATGTGGATTTCGCCTTCTCGCCGGGCGACGTCGTGATGCTCGGCCGCGAATCGGCGGGTGTTCCGGAAGAGGTCCATGCCCGCGCCGACGCCCGCATCGTCGTGCCCATGCAGCCGGGCCTGCGCTCGCTGAACGTCGCGGTCTCCGCCGCGATGGTGGCCGGCGAGGCCCTGCGCCAGCTCGGTAGCTTCCCCCGGCAGGATGCCTGAACGCGAACGGGCCGCCCGAAGGCGGCCCGCTGGATGGCGATGTATTGACGGGTTTCGATCAGTAGCGCGCGGCGACGGCGCCCGGACCCGTCGAGAACAGGTAGTTCAGGCCGATCTTGACGGTATGCACGTTGGTGCGGATGCGCGTGTCGTTGACCGGATCGAGCGCCCCGGCACCGGCGAGCTGCGTCGACGAGCCAAAGTCGTAATACATGTACTCGAGCTTCGTCGTGACGTTCGGCGTCCAGGCATATTCGACGCCGGCGCCGAGAGCGTAGCCGACGCGCGAATTGCTGAACGAACCGACCTGGGTGACGGTCGCGGCGTCGAAAGTGCGATGGCGGAAGTTGCCGAAGGCGACGCCGCCGGTGGCGTAGATCAGCGTGCGGTCCCAGGCATAGCCGAGGCGGCCGCGAATCGAGCCGAGGAAGTTGGTCCGCGAGGCACAGGTGAAGGCGGGGTTGGGGCAGAAGTTCCAGCCGCTCATGTCGGCGGCGGAGGCGTCACCCTCGATGCCGAGTACGACGTTGTTGATCTGGTAGTTGTAGCCGAGCTGCAGACCGCCGAAGACGCCGTTGGTCGACGGGGCGACGAAGGTGCCGGCCGGGCTGAAGCCCCAGTTGGACCGACCCCAGCCATAGCCGACATGGGCACCGGCGTAGAAGCCCGTCCAGGAGAAGGCGACGGGAACGGCGACAACGGATTCGGCCACCGGCTGGCGCGGCACGCCGAGATCGGCTGCAAAGGCGCCCATCGGGGACGTGGTGGACAGGGCGGCGGCGACGCCGGCGAGGAGAAGCTTTCTCATGTGTGTCGTCCCTTGAAGAGCCGGGTGCAACATCCCGGCTACCAGAGTTCAGAACCCCTCCCCCTCCAAAGCGGTTCCCGCATGCACGAACATTTTCGGGGGTGACACGGGGGATCGCGCCGCGCAACCCGCGGATTTCAAAGCACGGTAGCGAGGTGCGGAATGGCGGTACGATGGTGGCGGACGCGTCGTGAGACGGATCTTTGCCTGTCACCCGGGAGACACTCACGCAACGTCAGCCGGAGGAGCCAGGCCGGCGGCCGGGGGCGGAACAGGGCCCCAACGCAAAAAGGCCGCCCGAAGGCGGCCTTTTCGTTGTTACCGAGCGCGGCTGGATCAGTAGCGCGCGACGACGGCCGAGGGGCCGGTCGAGAAGTGATAGCTGAGGCCAAGGCGCACCGTATGCGTCGAAGCCTGAACGCGGCCCAATCCGCCGGGATTGCCCGGCATGGCATAGGTCTTGGATCACGTAGTCGGCATAGAGATACTCGCCGCGAACCGAGACGTTCTGCGTGATCGCATAGGCGACGCCAGCGCCGACAGTCCACCCGGCGCGCGCACCGCCAAAGTTCGTTCCGGCGACGCAGGGCGCGCCGACGCCGACGATGCCGCAGCCCTGGAAGTCCGCGAGCGCGAGACCGCCCGTGACGTAGAGAAGAGCCCGGTCGGCGGCGACACCGGCGATGCCGCGGAGGGAGGCGTCATAGCTCCCCGGGCGCGCCAGGACTGACCCGGGAACCCGGCGACGGCGCCATTCCGCGACGTCCCGCCCAGCTCGAGGACAGATCGCCCTCGAGGCCCACAACGAAGTTGTTGGCGAACTGGTTGAGATATCCGATGTGAGCGCCGATCTTGACACCGTTCGGATTGGGACGACCGCTTGTGGCGGCGCCAACCACCGGATCACGCACATCCATGGCGCTGGTCCAGTAACCGATGCTGCCACCCACGTAGAAGCCGGTCCAGTTGAAGGCCGGGGCGACGACCGCTGCGGCGATCGGCATGCGCGGCGCGCCGAGATCGGCAGCCTGGGCGCCGGCGGCAAAGGCCACGAGAGCGGCTGAGGCGAGGAGGAACTTCTTCATGGGAGCCATCCTGATTGAAACCGTGCCGCAACACATGACGCGCGGCACACCCGGATTCGAATTTCGACGAAACGGGTCGCACGACCCTGCGGAAGGCGCAAGTCTTACCTTGCGGAAACTCGGTTCACGGCGATTGGAGAAACCAGACTAGCGACACACTGTTGCGGGAAGAACACGCCCGGGCCACGGCCACACCCCTCTGCAAGGCCGCCTCCTCGGATGCCAATCGAGCGCAGGGCGTTCGGCTCGCAGCCGCCCAACGCAAACGGGCCGCCCGAAGGCGGCCCGCTCGTCCCTCCGACGCTGGTGCGTCAGGTATCAGTAGCGCGCGACGACGGCCGAGGGGCCGGTCGAGAAGAGGTAGTTCACGCCGAGCTTCACGGTGTGGACGTCGGCGCGCAAAGTGCCCGTGTAGATGGGGCCGAGGGTCCGGGTGCCGAAGTTGTAGTAGGAGTACTCGGCCTTGACGGTCCAGTTCTGCGTCATGGCGTACTCGACGCCCGCGCCCAGCGTCCAGCCCATGCGGGTATAGCGCTCCGCTCCAGCGCCGCCGTTGGTGGCGAACGAGCCGCCCTGGATGCCGAGACCGCCGGTCACATAGAACAGCGTACGATCGACAGCGAAGCCGGCGCGGGCCCGCACCGAGCCGAGCATGCTCGTGCGATGAGAGATGGCGGCAAGATTGCTGGCGCGGCCAGTGATCGCGGCGAAGGCGAGATCAGCTTCGGCACCGAGAACGATCTGGTTGATCTGGTAGTTGAAGCCGATCTGGCCACCGACGAGCGGCCCGTTCACCGACGTCGGAAACGCAATGCCGTTGAAGAAGCGCGAATTGCCGAAGCCGTAGCCGGCATGGGCGCCGAGGTAGAAGCCCGACCACGAGAAGACCGGCGCGACGACCGCCGCAGCGATCGGCATGCGCGGCGCGCCGAGGTCGGCCGCCTGGGCTCCGGCGGCGAAGGCCACGAGAGCGGTGGAGGCGAGGAGGAACTTCTTCATGGGGGTGTCCTTCGGGGAGCAGATCGGGCTCACGCCCGGAAAGCTCGATTTAATGATGACGCTTGGTGAGGCAGTACACGACTCTGCGGAAGGCACAAGCTTCCTTTGCGTGAATCCCGCCCCCACAGCGAGGAGCGATCTCAATTGCAACTGACTGTTGCAGCCGGAGCACGCCCGGCAGGAGCCAGAATCAATCCTGCGGCCAGATCGGTCCCGCGGACGGGCGTTCTGCTGAAGCGCGATCCGTCTTCGCAACCGGCGACGAACCGCCTGCGCTTCGCAATGCATCCAACGCAAACGGGCCGCCCGAAGGCGGCCCGCTCGTCCCTCCGACGCAGGAAGCGTCAGCTATCAGTAGCGCGCGACGACGGCCGAGGCGCCGGTCGAGAACAGATAGCTCACGCCGAGGCGAACGGTGTGCATGTAGTGACGATGCGTATGGGGCAACAGCGTTCCGGTCGTCCCATAGCTGGCAGTGCCAAAATCATAATACCGATACTCAACGCGCGCGGTCCAGTTCGGCGTGAAGGCATACTCGACGCCGGCGCCGACATTCCAGCCCACGCGTCCCTGTCGGAACGTCGCGTCGGTCAGTCCGCCGCCGCCAGGGGGCGTCTCGAAGGTCCGGTGACGGTTGTCGGTGTAGGCGAGGCCGCCGATCACATACAGCAGGGCGCGATCGACCGCGATGCCGGCGCGCGCATCAAGCGAGCCGAACATGTTGGTGCGCGCAGTGAAAGTACGGGCACCATTGATCACCGAACCGGTCAACCCGGCACCGTTAATCTCTGCCTGTACGCCCAGAACCAGCATGTTGATCTGGTGATTATAACCGGCGTGGATGCCGCCGAAGATGCCATTGCTCTTCCAGGGGTTGAAAAACACCGGGGGGGTGACCCACCCCTGGTGAGCCCAACCATAGCCAATTTGTGCACCGGCATAGAACCCGGTCCAGTTGAAGGCCGGGGCGACGACCGCTGCGGCGATCGGCATGCGCGGCGCGCCGAGGTCGGCAGCCTGGGCACCGGCGGCGAAGGCCACGAGAGCGGTCGACGCGAGGAGGAGCTTCTTCATGGGGGTGTCCTTCGGGGAGCAGATCGGGCTTACGCCCGGAAAGCTCGATTTAATGATGACGCTTGGTGAGGCAGTACACGACTCTGCGGAAGGCACAAGCTTCCTTTGCGTGAATCCCGTCGCCGCCGCGAGGAGCGATCTCAATTGCAACTGACTGTTGCAGCCGGAGCACGCCCGGCAGGAGCCAGAATCAATCCTGCGGCCAGATCGGTCCCGCGGACGGGCGTTCTGCTGAAGCGCGATCCGTCTTCGCAACCGGCGACGAACCGCCTGCGCTTCGCAATGCATCCAACGCAAACGGGCCGCCCGAAGGCGGCCCGCTCGTCCCTCCGACGCAGGAAGCGTCAGGTCTCAGTAGCGCGCGACCACGGCCGAGGGGCCGGTCGAGAAGAGGTAGTTCAGCTTCAGGGTCACAGTGTGGACCTGGGTCGCTACCCGAATGGAGTCGCCAGCACCCGAACCCGCCGTGAACCGGCCGAGATCGACGTAGTTATACTCGAGGCCAGCCGTCCAGTTCGGGGTGAAAGCATACTCGAGGCCAGCACCAAGCGTCCAACCAACGCGGGTCGAAGTCGTCGTGTAGGCGCCGACATTGGCAGGCACCACGTCAGAGATGGCGTGCCGCACCGAACCAGCAGCGAGACCACCCTTGACGTAGAAGAGTGCACGGTCGGCAGCGACGCCGAGCCGGCCTGTCACGGTGCCGTAGATCGGCAACGACGCGCGATAGACGTCATCCGCTGCGCCGAGCGCCGGCGTGAAGCTACGCGAAATCGACGTGCCGGACAGCGAGGCTTCGAGACCGAAGACGAAATTCGATGCAACCTGCCAGTTGTAGCCAACCTGGACGCCGCCGATGAACCCGCTGCCGTTGGCGGCAAACCTGTCGCCCGGTGCATAGTCGAGGAATGCAGTTCCGTTCACGCCAGCGAGGTAGCTGCTGCGCTGCCAGCCCCAGCCGACATGGCCACCGACATAGAAGCCGGACCAGTTGAAGGCCGGCGCAACGACCGCGGCGGCGATCGGCATGCGCGGCGCTCAGAGGTCGGCAGCCTGGGCACCGGCGGCGAAGGCCACGAGGGCGGTCGAGGCGAGGAGAAACTTCTTCATGATGACCATCCTGGTTAGGTCTGCCGACCGAGCACGCCGGACGAGCAGTTGAGATGCGAATTTCGTCGCTGTTGGTCTCACGACTCTGGGGAAGGCGCAAGGCAACAGACTGTTTCCCGGCACGTTTTCGCCTCGGATCCAGCCAGATCTCTGCATGGTGTTGCAGCATGAGCACTGTGACGCAGCACGTCATGCCTCTGGAGCAGGCAGCAATCACGCCGCCGTGAACGCAGCGTCAGCCTTTGTGAACGGCAAGTCGACGCCTCAGCCTGTTGCCAGCGACCGCCTCCTCTTGGGCCGGCGGGCCATTCCGTTTACGATGCCTTCACCATGAGGCCGCCTGCGGCGGCCCAGTCGAGGACCGAACCATGGACCAGGCCGGCAAGGCGCCGCGACCGCTGACCGACGCCATGCGCGCCATCCGCATCGACGAGGCCGAGCGCACCGGCGTGGTCGTCGCGCTGCGCGAGGCCGACATGGCGCGGCTCGAGATCCTCCACGACCGGCTGAAGCCGGCGCTCGCCGAAGTGCCGCAGGGGCTCGACCTGTTCGACGTGGGGATCACGCCGGGCGCAACGCCGCGGCTGTGGATCGACATGATCGCCTTCGTCGAGATGGGCCGCGACAAGCGCAGCTACCGCTTCCTGCAGGACACCCGCAACGGCCGCCGCGTGATGATCGAGAGCGACGATGCCGGCGCGGTCGCCGACCGCATCACCGCCTATGTCGCCCGCCGGCTGATCGAGCGCGAGCGACTGATGGCGCTGCCGCCCGCCTCGGCCGAGCCCGCGCCCGCCCTGCCCCCGGCCGACCTGCCGGCGGCCTTCGCCGCTCCGCCGGCCAAGGAAGGCGACCGGGCGCACACGTCGCCGCCCCCGGCAAGCCTGGCCACGGCCGAAGCCCAGGCCCCTGCCGCATCCGTGATCGCCGCTCCCCGCCGCGAGGGCGTGCGCTTCTCCGGCATCGGCGCCTTCGTTCTGTTCCTGCTCGGCATCGGTGTCGGGGTCGGCGGCGTCATCGCCTTCGCCCACCTCGCCACGCGGTTCTGATCCCCCGGTCGGTCACCACGCCGTATCGCCCTGCGGAAGGGCACCCATGCGAGCCCCCCCTTTCGGAGGACCGCCGTCTGGGGCTAGCGTGCGCGCCCGATTTGCCGCGGCCCGAGGGCCGAGACCTGCCCGACGAGGGACCGGCGTGACCGCCCAGACCCACACCGCCGCCCGCGCCATGGCGCACAGCTTCCTCAACGTCGTCGACGGCAGGCAGGTCGCCGCCCTGAGCGGCGCGACGCTGGACGCCGTCGGGCCCTCCGATGGCGCGGTGCTCACCCAGATGCCCCGCTCCGGCGCCGAGGATATCGACCGCGCCGTCGCCGCCGCCCGCAAGGCCTTCGAGGAGGGGCCATGGGGCCGCATGACCGCCACCGAGCGCGGCCGGCTCCTCTGCAAGCTCGGCGAGGCCATCCTCGCCCACCACGACGAACTGTCGCTCCTCGAGAGCATCGATACCGGCAAGCCGGCCCGCCAGGGCAAGGCCGACATCACCGCCGCCGCGCGCTACTTCGAGTTCTACGGCACCGCCGCCGACAAGGTCCATGGCGAGACCATCCCCTTCCTCAACGGCTACACGGTGGCGGTCGTCCGCGACCCTCACGGCGTCACCGCCCACATCGTGCCGTGGAACTACCCGGCGCAGATCTTCGGCCGGTCGGTGGCGGCATCCCTCGCCTGCGGCAACACCTGCGTGGTGAAGCCGGCGGAGGACGCCTGCCTGTCGCTCATCCGCATCTGCGAACTGGCGCTCGAGGTCGGCTTCCCGCCCGGCGTCCTCAACCTCGTCACCGGCCTCGGCGAGGAGGCGGGCGCCGCGCTCTCCGCCCACCGCGGCATCGACTTCATCTCCTTCACCGGTTCGCCGGAGGTCGGCACGCTGATCCAGTCGGCGGCCGCGCGGAACCACATCGGCTGCACGCTGGAACTCGGCGGCAAGTCGCCCCAGGTCGTTTTCAAGGACGCCGATTTCGACGCGGCGGTGCCCTCCCTCGTCAACGCCATCATCCAGAACGGCGGCCAGACCTGCTCGGCCGGGTCGCGCATGCTGGTCGAGCGCCCCGCCTATGACGAGCTCGTCGCCCGCGTCGCCGAGCGCTTCAGGACCGTGCGGGTCGGCGCCTGGGACATGGACCTCGACTGCGGCCCGATGATCACCATCGGCCAGAAGAAGCGGGTCGAGGACTTCGTCTCCCGCGCCCGCGCCGAGGGCATCCCGGTCCTGGCGGAGGGCGAGCTCGCGCCGAACCTGCCGCCCAACGGCTTCTACGTCGCCCCCACCCTCTTCGGCCCGGTGCCGCGGTCGAACCGCCTCGCCTGCGACGAGGTCTTCGGGCCCGTCCTCTCCGCCATCCCCTTCGACGACGAGGAGGACGCCATCCGCCTCGCCAACGGCACCGACTACGGCCTCGTCGCCGGCGTCTGGAGCCGCGATGCGAAACGCTCCATGCGGGTCGCCCGCGCCATGCGATGCGGCCAGGTCTTCGTCAACGGCTACGGCGCCGGCGGCGGCATCGAGCTGCCCTTCGGCGGCGTCAAGAAGTCCGGCCACGGCCGCGAGAAGGGCTTCGAGGCGCTCTACGAATTCTCCGCTTCCAAGACCGTCGTCATCAACCACGGCTGACCGACTGGTCGCCGCACCAAGAATCCACGCATCAGGGGGGAAACCATGCGTCTCAAGGACAAGGTCGCCATCGTCACCGGCGGCGCACAGGGCTTCGGCCTCGGCATCGTCGAGACCTTCGCCAGGGAGGGCGCCAAGGTCGTCGTCCTCGATCTCAACGAGGAAGGCGCCAAGGCGGCCGCCAAGCCCTATGGCCGCAAAGCCTTCGGCATGAAGTGCGACGTCTCCAAGGCGAAGGACGTGCAGCGCGCCGTCGCCAAGGCGGTCGAGCGCTTCGGCACGGTCGACGTGCTCATCAACAATGCCGGCACCTCGCACCGCAACCGGCCGATGCTCGAGGTCGACGAGGCGACCTTCGACCGCGTTTTCGACGTCAACGTGAAGTCGATCTTCCACTTCGCCCACGCGGTCATCCCGGTGATGCGCGCCAACGGCGGCGGCGCCATCATCAATGTCGGCTCCACCGCCGGCATCCGGCCGCGGCCGGGCCTTGCCTGGTACAACGCCTCGAAGGGCGCGGTGAACCTGCTCACCAAGTCCATGGCCGTCGAGCTCGCTCCCGACAAGATCCGCGTGTGCGCGCTGGCGCCGGTCGCCGGCGATACGCCGCTCCTCGGCACCTTCATGGGCGAGGACACCCCGGAGATGCGCAAGAAGTTCATCGCCTCCATCCCCATGGGCCGCCTGTCGACGCCGAAGGACATCGCCGACGCCGCGCTGTTCCTTGCCGCCGACCCCGGCAACTTCCTCACCGGCGTGGTGCTGGAAGTCGACGGCGGACGCTGCATATGAGCGCGCTCGCCCTCTCCCCCGCGACGACGCTTCCCGCCGACGGCACGGCGGGCACCCTCGTCGGACGCGTCTTCAGGCCCGGTCTCGGCCCCTCGGTCGTCGCGATCCGCGGCGACGGCGTCTTCGACGTCACGGCCGCCTTCGCCACGACCTCGGACCTCTTCGACACCGCCAGCCCGGCAGCGGCCATCGCCGCGGTTCCCGGCGAGCGCATCGGCGACCTCGCGGCGATCCTCGCCAACACCGCGCCGGACGGGCGTGACGCGGCGAAGCCTTATCTCCTTTCCCCCATCGACCTGCAGGCGGTGAAGGCCGCCGGGGTCACCTTCGCCATTTCCATGGTGGAGCGGGTGATCGAGGAGCAGGCCAAGGGCGTTCCGGAGCGTGCCGCCGCCATCCGCGGCGAGATCGGCGACATCATCGGCGGCGAGCTCAAGGGCCTGAAACCCGGTTCGCCGGAGGCAGCGGCCCTCAAGAAGCACCTGCAGGAGCGCGGGCTCTGGTCGCAGTACCTCGAGGTCGGCATCGGTCCCTATGCCGAGATCTTCACCAAGGCGCCCGCCCATGGCCGCCGTCGGCTACCGGCGCGGACGATCGGCATCCGGCCGGATCTCCGACCTGGAACAACCCCGAGCCCGAGGTGACGCTGGTCGTCAGCGCCGACGGGCACGGATCGTCGGGGCGACGCTCGGCAACGACGTCAACCTGCGCGACATGGAAGGCCGCTCGGCGCGCTGCTGCTGGGCATCGCCAAGGACAACAACGCCTCCTGCCGCCGTCGGCCCCTTCGTGCGCCTGTTCGACGCGACCTTCGGGATCGAGGCAGTCCGGACCATGAAGGTCTCGCTCAGGGTCACCGGCGACGACGGCTTCGTGCTCGACGGCAGGAGCGACATGGCGGCGATCTCCCGCGACGTCGAAGACCTCGCTCGCCAGGCCATCGGCCGGCATCATCAGTATCCGGACGGTCTCGTGCTCTACTGCGGGACGCTCTTCGCGCCGGTGCAGGACCGCGGCGACGCGGGCAAGGGCTTCACCCACAAGGTCGGCGACATCGTCACCATTGCCAGCGACGGCCTCGGCAGCCTCACGAACCGGGTGCGGCTCTCGACCGAATGCCCCCCCTGGACGGATGGCATCCGCTCGCTGATGGCAAGCCTTGCGGCACGCCGCCGTTGATCATCGGCTGAGGCGGCTCCGGAACAGGATCACGCTCCCCACGGCCAACTTGGCCGTGGCAGCGTTCGTGGCGTCGGCACCGGAGTGACATGCCTTCGTGATCGCCCCGTCACGTGCTGTCGCTAGCCTCCTCCTGCACCCCAATGGAGGCTCCCATGACCTTTCGTGCCGGCGACATCGCCACCCTGAAATCGGGCGGCCAGGCCCTCACCATCGCTTCGGTCGATGCCGAGGATGCCCTTTGCATCTGGCTCGGCGATGAGGGCGATCTCTTCCGCGAGCGCATCCCGCTGGTCGCACTCGAGGCGATCGGCCCCGAGGAAGAGGACGACGAGGGCGAGGAAGACGAGGGCGATGAGGCGGATGCTTCCGAGGATGACGAGGAAGAGGCCGCCTGAGATTTGGTGCGTCAGTCCGACGTCGGCAGGCGGCGCATCGTGAACTCGATGCGCCCGTCGTCCAGTTCACGCCAGAATTCGACTTCGGTGAGATAAGCGGCGCGCGGGAACCGCTCGAGGATCTCGCGCGCCTTGATCCGCGCCGCCTCGCGCGGCAGGACGAAGGTCTCGCGCTTCCAGCTGTCAGAGGTCTGGCCTTCCACGCCGGGCGCGCGGCGGAAGGCATCGAAGGGTCTGCGGCTTCCCGATCGCATGGCCGTTCCCCTCCTGCGCTTCTCACGCCGCGGCGGCTGCCCGCCCCGTGGCTGGAACCTGCGTCTTTTCCACGGCCTGATCGGCCGGATGGCCGAAGAGAGCCTCCCGTTCGCCACGGGTCGACATCATGAACGGATAGCGATCATAGACCTGCCGGCGCATGAGCGGAAAGGACACGCCCATGAGATTGATCGGATTCTTGAGGTTCGGATAGATACGGGGTTCTCCCACCGGCTCCATGAACAGCAGGCGGCGGTAGAAGGCCCGGTGCTCGGTACGCACCGTCGCGAGGGCGTAGTCGGCATCGGCCCATTCGGAGGCCAGCATGCCCATCCGGACCGTCGCATAGGCCAAGGCCGGATACTGGCGCGACAGTTCCTGGTCCACCACGAAGCGGGTCGGATCGACGATGGTCTCGCCGCGCGCGATGCGCTCTCCCAGGATGTCGCCGAAGACCGAAAGCGCAGGCGCGATGGGATGTTCGGAGGTGGCGATGTGTACCCTGATCGAACTGGCAAGATGTCCGTCGAGGTAGAGGCCGAAGATCCAGACATTGGGCGAGCTGTCGAAGTCGTCCTCGAACGACTGCGTCAGGTTTGGCGAGATGGCCCCCTCTCGCAGATAACATTCATAGCGAAGTCGGAATACCGCCTGCTTGTCCTCGGAAGACACGATGCGACGATATTCGACCCGGCCCACGAGGTCGGAAACATTTCGCGCAAAAGAACTGACGACGTTAACCGAATTCATCTGAAATGCCTCACGAGGAACGCCGCTACTCGTTCGTCTCAGTGAGGTGATGTTAATGATTTTTTTACGGATGGAAAGCGCATGGTTAAATCATCGTTAACGCGATCTCCGAAAAGGCGTTAAATACATTGATCGTTACCTCGATACCTCTATCTCGCCCCCGTCTCTACTGAGGGCGCTCAAGTGACGGTTGCATTGTATAGAACAACTTATCAGACATTGTGCTGGCGCGCATAATGTCCAGGCACGCGCCCATCTATCCGCGCATTCCGGAAGTCCATTTCGCGCAAAAAGATAGGGCCACTCGGATTGGCGGCCCGCCGTCTGCTCGCCGCCGACGGCGACCTATACCGGTCACGGATCGAGATCGGCGCCGAAACCAAGCGCCTCCGCGCCCGAATCGCTCCACACGCAGACAAGATTAGTGACGTAACGGAAGGTATTCGGGCCGTGGTCAGGCGGCGCGGGCGAGAAGATCCTTGCCGGTTCTCCCCACCATGGCCCGGATCTGCTCGTTGGGAACGGCGGGGCTGAGAATGAAGCCCTGGATCTCGCCGACAACTCCCGGCGCATCGATCATCTTGAGCTGCTCGTGGGTTTCGACGCCCTCCACCACCACGGACAGGCCGAGTTCGGCGCCAAGGCGGGTCACACCACGCAGCAGCTTCGCCGACTTCTTGTCGGTCGTGATGTTGCGGACGAAGGATCGATCGATCTTCACCTTGTGCAGCGGGAACTTGTGGAGATAGCTCAGGCTCGAATAACCGGTACCGAAGTCGTCGAGCGCCAGGCGAACCCCCATGGCCTTGAGCTGGTTCAGGATATCGAGAATTGCGGCAGAGTCCTGAAGAAGCAGGGTTTCGGTGATTTCCAGTTCGAGACGGTCGGGGGCCAGACCGGTCGCCTTCAGCGTGTCGCCAACCAGCTTCACGACATCGTCGCGTTCGAACTGGACGGACGACAGGTTGACGGCGACGCGCACCGTCTCCGGCCAGCCGGCGCAGGCCTGGCAGGCCTTGCGCATCACCTGCCGCCCAAGCTCGATGACGAGGCCCGTTTCCTCTGCCACCGGGATGAAATCGGCAGGCGACACCATTCCCCTCACAGGGTGCGGCCAGCGGACAAGAGCCTCGCAGGTCGAGATGGACAGGGTCTTCAGGTTGAGCAGCGGCTGGAAATAGACGGCGAGTTCGTCGTTCTGCAGCGCCTGCCGCAGGTCCATCTCGATGGCGCGGCGTGCCTGGGCGCGACGGTCCATCTCTTCCTCGTAGAAATGCAGGATGCCCTTGCCGCCAGCCTTGGCGCGCCCCAGCGCCATGTCCGCGCTCTTCAGCAACTGGTCCGCGTCATTGCCGTCGCGCGGGGCAAGTGCGATACCGATCGAGGCACCGCAGACGATGGCCTTGCCCTCGACCTCGGTAATCGCGCCGATGGATTCGATGATGCGGGTTGCAAGGCTGGTCACGTCGTTGACGGTCCGGCCACCGTTCTGCAGGACGACGAATTCGTCGGCGCTGAAGCGAGCCACGACATCGTTCTCGCCGACAACGAAGCGCAGCCGATCGGCGACCTCGATCAGGACGGCATCGCCCACGCTATGGCCGAGCGTGTCGTTGATCTGCTGGAAGTTGTCGAGGTCGACGAAGAGGACCGCAAGGAGATCGTCGCTGCCCACCATGGCGAGCCCGGCTTCCAACCGCTCCTGGAACAGCGACCTGTTCGGAAGCCCGGTGAGGGCGTCGTGCTTGGCCATGTAGGCCAGCCGCGCCTCGGTCCGCCGCTTCTCGGTGATGTCCTCGATGGCGATGACCATGCCGCCGGATTCCATCGGCTGGAAGGTCAGGTCGACGTCGCGATCAATGGCCTGGAGTTCCATCTGCTCGGCGCCAAGACCGAGTCCCCGTCGGCCGATGACGTCGAGCATCAGGCTCGCGTCACGCTCGCCGAGCACGCCAAGTTCCACATAGCCGGCGATGATCGCCTCCGCGCGCGCGCCCGCGCTCAGGCTGTCGGCGTCGATGGGCAGGATCTCCGCCCAGCGCCTGTTGACGACGACGAGGCGTCCGTCGGCATCGAACATGGCGAGGCCGTGCGGCATGTTGTTGAGGGCGGTGTCGAACCGGGCGGCGAGCAGCGACACGTCGCGCTGGGCGATGATCGCATTGAGAAGAATATCGCGTAGCCGCCGGGCGATATTGCGGACGCTGCCGAAGAACGGCATCGCGAAACAGGCGAGGATCAGATAGTCCCAGACCCCTGTCATCACCATGCCGAGCACCAGTGGCGTGCAGAGCAGGGCGATCTGGTCGTCGACGAACCGCCCGTTGGCGAAATTACGCCCCGTCACCCCGACCATGTAGGACAGGGCGACGGAAACGCAGAAGAGGTGGGCTTCCATGCTCCTGGTGAGCGTGAATGACGCGAAGCACCACAGGCCGATGGTGAAGACCAGGGCATTGGCGCCGAAGGTATATTCGCGTTCCCACCGCCGTGCCTGCTCGAAGGTGACGACCTGGCCCCGGATGCGGTGGTACTGCTTCATGCGCACGGTGCGGACCGCGGCGATCAGGAACATCGCAAAGGGAAAGGCGATGAGGAGCGGGTGCCGGGTCAGATAGGCGACGTAGGTGCTTCCCGCGAGCGCCGCCGCCGCACCGAGCAGGAGCGAGCGGACGTCCTCGTACAGGGCATCGACCATCGAGACGTAGATCTCGGTGGGAAGCTCCCGTTTCGTGTCGCTCGGGCTCTGCCCGCGAAGTCGCACCATGGCGTCAAAAGACCGTCGACGCCGATCCCGTGCAGATCGGCTCAATATCGAAGCGAAACAAAAAAAACTTGCCCATCAATTAATTGGACGAAGATGGTTGCAAACAAACGTCTGCTTCCACCGTTACATCACGGCGATCGCGCGCTCCACGAGCGCCGTGAGCCGGCTCTGCGCCATCGGGAAGTCCTCGGCCATCCACTGCCGCTTGATCTCGGCGAGGAGCGCACCGATCCGCGGGCCCGCCTCCACCCCCCGGCGCATCAGGTGCTCGCCCGTCAAGGGAAAGGTGGGCGGCGTCCATCGCTCCGGCAGCGTCACCAGTTCACGCCACTGCGGATCCGCAAGATCGGCGCCTGAACGCGCAAAGCCCACCAGGGCACGGTCGCGGTAGCCCCGCACGCCGACCGCGTAGAGATGCCCCTTGGCGGCGAGGATCCCGGCGGCGGGGTCAGCGGCGCGCCAGCCGTGGCCGATGCCCTCGACCCGTCGCAGTTCCTCGTTGGAGAGGGCGAGGCGCTCGCGCAGGCGCTGCGCATCCTCGCGGACGAGCACCGCCAGCGCGCCGAGGCGGCGGGCGGGCTCCGCCGTCAGCCCCAGTTCCGCCTCGATCCGGGCGAGGCGGCCGAGGTCGCGACAAAACGGCACACCGCCGAGGATTGGACCGAGCAGTCCCGCATCCGTCATCGCCTGAAGGGTCGTAGCGGCCGCGGGGGTCAGGACGAGCTTGAGAATCTCCGCGCGCAGGCGCTCGCGCGAGAGCTCCGCGAGGCCCTCCCTCTCCGCGATGCAGGCGGCGAGCGCCGCGCGGTCCACCTCCCCCGCGCCATAGCTCGCATGGAAGCGGAACAGCCGCAGGATGCGCAGGCGATCCTCGCGGATTCGCGCGAGCGGGTCACCGATGAAGCGCACGCGGCGGGCCGCCAGGTCTGCCTGGCCACCGAAGCAGTCGAAGAGCCGGCCGTCCGGCGTCAGGCTCATGGCGTTGATGGTGAAGTCGCGCCGCGCCGCATCCGCCGCCCAGTCGCGGCCGAAGCGCACCACCGCTCGCCGGCCGTCTGTCTCGATGTCCTCGCGCAGCGTGGTGACCTCGTAGCCGGCCCCATCCACCACCACCGTCACCGTTCCGTGCTCGATGCCGGTGGGCACGACCTTCAGCCCCGCCGCGCGGGCCCTGGCGGCGACCGCTCCCGGCGCCGCCGTCGTCGCGAGATCGACGTCGCCGGGCGGCAGGCCGAGCAGCCAGTTCCTCACGGCGCCGCCGATCGGTCGCGCCTCGTCGCCGTCGACGCCGATGAGGGCGATGAGCCGGGAACGGGTCCCGCGGTGAACCAGTCGAGGAGTTGCGGCAAGTCCGTCACCGCTGCTCCGGCGGTGTGCGCCGCTCCATCCGGGCCGGCGAGAACACGCCGTTCTCCACCTGCGCGGGGCGGTAGACGACATTCGGATCGCGGACCTGATAGGCGAGATGATAGAGGAAATAGCCGCCGCCCAGCACGATGCCGAACAGCCCCAGCCAGATGACGGGCTGGCGGTCCCAGTGCTCCTTGAGGAAGGGGCTCTTCTCCTTCACGTGCAGCCAGACGAAGTAGAGCGCGAAGGGCAGGACGAAGAGCGCCAGGTTGATCGCAATCCTCATCCGACCTCCTCCGGCACCTGGTCTGTCAGGCGCTCCCACAGGTTGCGGATGATGCCGGCGGTGATTCCCCAGATGTACCGGTCCTCGAAAGGCATGGCGTAGAAGTGGCGCTGCTCGCCCTTGAACTCCCGCGACTTCCTCTGATGGTTGCGCGGATCCATCAGGAACGACAGCGGCACCTCGAAAGCGTCCGTCACCTCGCGTGGATTGATGGTGAGGGCGAAAGGCGGAGATACCAGCCCGACGACCGGCGTGATCAGATAGCCGGTGCGCGACAGGAAAGGCAGGAGATAGCCGAGGGGCCTGACGTGCTGCCGCGACAGACCGATCTCCTCCTCCGCCTCGCGCAGGGCCGCATCGAGCGGCGTTCCGTCGGCCGGTTCGATCTTGCCGCCTGGAAAGGCGATCTGCCCGGAATGATCCGGCATGTCGCTGGAGCGCTGGGTCAGCAGCATGGTCGGCTCGGGGCGCGCCACAACCGGCACCAGAACTGCGGCCGGACGGGCAGGCGGCCCCTCGTTGACGGTATGATCCCCCTCGTCACCCGCGGCGGTTCGCCCGGCCATGCCGAAGAGCTCCTGCCGGAAGCTCGGCACCTCCAGGGAGAGCCGACTGGTGACGGCAAGGCTGAACTGTTCTGTCGTCGCGGGAATCACATCAGGCCCTCGATCTCGGAAGCGTCCACCATGGGGTAGAAGACATCCGCGACGTAAACCCCGAACCAGTCACGGCCGTCCTGCGCGGCGATTTCCCCAAGGCTCGCGAGATCGTGAAAGAGGGCGCGCGACACCCGCGCCCAAAGGTCGCGGCGGACATGGACATAGGGCTTGACGCCGTCGGTGCCGGCCTCCTTCTCGAAGCGCAAGGGATGGTCGGGACCGACATCCACCCATTGCTCGACCTGCGTGCGGAAGGCGATTCGGCGCGAACGCCCCTCCCCCTCGACCCGCATCTCGACGGCTGCGAAGGGCGCGTCGTCGACGATGATGCCGATCTTCTCGACCGGCGTGACGAGGAAGAATCGCCCGTCTTCCCGCTTCAGAACCGAGGAAAACAGCTTCACCAGCGGCAGTCGCCCGATCGGCGACTTCATGTAGTACCAGGTGCCGTCCGAGGCGATCCTGATGTCGAGGTCGCCGCAATAGGGCGGGTTCCACAGGTGCACCGGCGCCCCCCCGGCGGCCGATTTCACCCGCGCCGCGATTCCCTCCAGTCCTGCCGGCGAAGCCGTTTGCTGGGTCACGTTGCAAGCCTCACGTTTCGGTGAACCGACCGCCCAAAAAAGGCCGGATGGTGGGCCGATGCCTGTGACGAACGTAAGACTCGACTATCCGCGTCGCAACGCATGGGCCATGATGCAGTGCGAAGCATTGCGCAGCCTCGAAGGGAGTTCCCATGACCGCCGAGACAGCCGAACGAATGGAAGATGCGATCGTTCGCGCCGCCGAAGCGACCGCCGCCCAGGTGCGGTCGGCGCGGGCGAATATCTCGACCGTGATCTTCGGCCAGCAGCCCGTCATCGACAAGGCGCTGATCACCGTTCTCTCCGGCGGCCATGCCCTGCTGGTCGGCCTTCCGGGCCTTGCCAAGACCAAGCTGGTCGAGACCATGGGCACCGTCCTTGGGCTCGACGCCCGGCGCATCCAGTTCACGCCCGACCTCATGCCCTCCGACATCCTCGGATCGGAAGTGCTGGAAGAGGCCGCCGACGGTCGCCGCGCCTTCCGCTTCGTCAAGGGTCCGGTCTTCGCCCAGCTCCTGATGGCCGACGAGATCAACCGCGCCTCGCCCCGAACCCAGTCCGCCCTGCTGCAGTCCATGCAGGAGCACCACGTGACGGTGGCCGGCGAGACCTATGAGCTGCCGAAGCCCTTCCACGTCCTCGCCACCCAGAACCCGCTGGAGCAGGAGGGCACCTATCCCCTGCCAGAGGCCCAGCTCGACCGCTTCCTGATGCAGATCGACGTCGACTATCCCGACCTCGAAGCCGAACGGAAGATCCTCTTCGACACCACGGGCGCCCAGGAGACACAGGCGCGCGCCGCCCTGACCGGCGACGACCTTCAGGCTGCACAGCGCCTCGTCCGCCGCCTGCCGGTGGGGGATTCCGTCGTCGACGCGATCCTGACCCTGGTGCGATCGGCCCGCCCCGGCGCAGCCAAGGGCGAACTCGCCAACGCCATCGCCTGGGGTCCCGGCCCGCGCGCCTCACAGGCGCTGATGCTGGCGGTGCGCGCCCGCGCCCTGCTGGACGGACGGCTCGCGCCCTCCATCGACGATGTCGTCGCCCTCGCCGAACCCGTGCTGAAGCACCGCATGGCGCTGTCCTTCTCGGCCCGCGCCGACGGCATGACGGTCGAGACGGTGATCGCCTCCCTGGTCAAGCCGATCGGCTGAGCGCGCCATGTTCGACCTCGCCCAGACGGAAAGTCGCGAGGATCAGGCCCGTCGGCTCATGCGCGACGGAGAACAGCTCGCGGCTGCCCTGCCGCGGCTGGTGCTGGAGGCGCGGCGCGTCGCATCCACGGTGGTTCATGGCCTGCATGGCCGCCGCCGTGCCGGATCGGGCGAAAATTTCTGGCAGTTCCGCCGCTTCCTCGACGGCGAGCCGGCGAGCCGCGTCGACTGGCGCCGCTCTGCGCGCGACCAGCACCTCTACGTGCGGGAGCGTGAGTGGGAGGCCGCCCATACCGTGTGGATCTGGCCCGACTGCTCGGCCTCCATGCAGTTCGTCTCGCCCCTCGCCTGGGAGACCAAGCGCGACCGCTGCATCGTGCTGGCTTTCGCGCTGGCCGAGATCATGGTGCGGGGCGGCGAGCGTGTCGGCATCCCCGGGATCATGCGACCGACGGCGAGCCGCGCCATCATCGACCGCATGGCCGATGCGCTGCTGGCGGTGCCGGATCTCGCCAATGCCAGCCTGCCGCCGAAGGCGCCGGTGTCGCGCCTGTCCGAGGTGGTGATCCTCTCGGACTGCCTGGTGCCGGTCGACGACTTCCGCGCCGAACTGAAGAGCCTTGCCGCCACTGGTTCGCGCGGCCACGTGCTGCAGATCAACGACCCCATCGAGGAGACCTTCCCCTACAAGGGCCGGGTCGAATTCGAGGATCTCGAGGACAGGCTGACCATCACGGCCGGGCGTGCCGAGACCTGGCGCGACGACTATGTCGCCCGTCTCGCCGCCCATCGCGCCGCGCTGCGCCAGGATTGCGACGGCCGTGGCTGGAGCTTCGGCATCCATCGGACGGACCAGCCGCCGGCCACCGCCATCCTCGCGCTTCACCAGCGCATGGGGCCGGGGTCGCGCGACATCGGTCCAAGGGTTGGAGGGCGTTGATGCTCGGCCTTCCCCTCGCCTTCGCCTCCCCGCTCGTCCTCTTCGCCCTGGCGGCCCTGCCGGCGCTCTGGTGGCTGCTCCGGCTCGTGCCACCCCGCCCGCGGCGGACGCGGTTCCCGCCGACCCGCATCCTCGTCGACATCGCGCCGAAGGAGGAGACGCCCTCCAACAGCCCCTGGTGGCTGACGCTGCTGCGCCTGCTGCTCGCCGCCATCATCATCATCGCCATGGCCGGCCCGATGTGGAACCCGCCCGCGGCGACCTCGGGGTCGCGCGGCCCGGTTCTCCTGATGCTGGACGACGGCTGGCCCTCGGCTTCGTCCTTCGAGCAGCGGCTCAGGGTGGCGACCGACATCGTCGCTTCCGCAGAAAGCGCGGGACGGGCCGTCGCCCTGGTGCCGATGGCGCGGCCGGTCATCGACATTCCGCTCGAAACGCCCTCGTCGGTGCGCGAGAGGCTGCGGTCGCTGGAGCCGATGCCGCATACGCCCGACCGCGCGACAATCATGCCGGCTTTGCAGAAGTTCCTCGCCGCCCAGCCAGAAGCCGAGATCGTCTGGCTCGCCGACGGCGTCGATACCGGAGCGACCAAGGCCTTCGTCGACCTGCTGGCGCCCCTGGTCAGGGGCCGGTCGATGACGGTCTTCAACGGCGGCACGTCTTCGCCGCTCGCCCTTGCGGGAGCGGCCAACACCGCCGGCGGCTTCTCGGCCAAGGTGCTGCGCGCGGATGCCGGCCAGGCGATGGCAGGGCGCGTCAGGGCGCTCGACAGCCGCGGCCTGCCGCTCGGCGAGGCGGCCTTCGCCTTCGAGGACGGCAAGACCGAGGCCGACGTGCGCTTCGACCTGCCGGTGGAGATCCGCAACGAGATCACCCGCATGGACATCCTGTCGGAGCGGTCGGCCGGCGCGGTGCAGCTCATCGACGCGCGCTGGGCGCGGCGCACCATCGGCGTCGTCTCCGGCGCCACCGCCGACACCGCCCAGCCACTCCTTTCCCCCACCTACTATCTGGGACGGGCGCTGGAGCCCTTTGCCGACATCCGCACGGTAGAGGGCGCTTCGCCCTCGGAGGCCATCGTCCGCTTCATCGAGAGCCGCGTGCCGATGATCGTGCTGACCGATGTCGGCACGGTCACTCCTGGCGCCCGCGACGCCCTCAACCGCTTCATCGACAATGGCGGCATCCTCCTGCGCTTTGCCGGCACGCGCCTCGCCGGAGCGCAGAACGATGACCTCGTGCCGGTGCGCCTGCGCCGGGGCGGCCGCCAGCTCGGCGGCGCCCTCTCCTGGGAGACACCGCAGGCCCTCGCGCCCTTCGGCCGGGAGAGCCCCTTCGCCGATATTCCGGTGCCTGCCGACGTGCGCGTGCGCCGCCAGGTGCTGGCCGAACCCGACGGGCTGCTCGCCGACAAGACCTGGGCGCAGCTCGCCGACGGCACGCCCTTGGTGACCGCCGAGAAGCGCGGCCAGGGCCTCCTGATCCTGTTCCACATCACCGCAGACACCGCCTGGTCGGACCTGCCGATTTCCGGCGCCTTCGTCGACATGCTGAAGCGCATCGCCGGCCTCTCCGCCGCAGGCCGCCCGGCGGCCGAGGGCCTGGCCGCCGTTCCCGGCCAGCCGCGGGCAACCGAGCGCGTCGCGCCGACGCGGGTGCTCGACGGCTTCGGCGCCTTCGTGCGGCCGCCGGCTACCGCCAAGCCGATCGCCGCGGACTGGCGGCAGCCCGCGACCTTCGACTTCCCGCCCG
Organism: Phreatobacter sp.; assembly: GCA_965284145.1. Lineage (GTDB taxonomy): Bacteria > Pseudomonadota > Alphaproteobacteria > Rhizobiales > Phreatobacteraceae > Phreatobacter. The sequence goes on along the minus strand of CBDIRH010000001.1, from coordinate 2,000,501 downwards.
GCTTCTACGGACCCCAGGAGGGCACCATCGCCGTCAACGTGCTCGGCGCCGAGGACCGGCTGAGGCCTGCCGCCTTCGGCCCCCTCAACGCCACGATCGAGCGCTATCGTCTGGGTGAACCCGTCGACCTGAGGTCCCCCCTGGTGGCTGCCGCCCTCATCCTCCTGCTCGCCGACGGCCTGATCGTCTTCTTCATCGCCGGCGGCCTGGCGCGCCTGCCCTTCGGTCGGCGGCGCGCCGCAGCCTCCGTGGTCCTCGCTGCCCTGGCCGCGCCCCTGCTGCTGCCGTCGGGGGCCGAGGCCCAGACGCGCCGGAGCCAGGACCGGCCGGTCATCTCCACCGGCAATGCCGCCGACGATGCGGCCGTGCGCGCGACACAGTCGACACGGCTCGCCTATGTCGTCACAGGCTCGCGCGAGGTCGACGACGTCAGCCGCGCCGGGCTCGAGGGCCTGACGCGCTTCCTCTCGGCCCGCACCGCCCTCGAACCGTCCCAGCCCCAGGGCGTCGACATCGCCCGCGACGAGCTCGCCTTCTTCCCCCTGCTCTACTGGCCCGTGGTCGCCGGCGCCGCCGAGCCCTCGCCGCAGGCCCTCTTGAAGCTCGACGCCTACATGAAGCAGGGCGGCATGGTGATCTTCGACACCCGCGACGCCCTCACCGCGCGTCCCGGACAGGCGAGCCCGGCGCAGACGACGCTGCGCCGCATCCTCGCCGGCCTCGACATCCCCGAGCTGGAAGCCGTGCCGCGCGATCACGTGCTGGCCCGCGCCTTCTTCATCCTGCGCGAGTTCCCCGGCCGCTATGCGGAGGGCGTCACCTGGGTGGAGGCCATCCCGCCGGCGACAGACGAGGAGGCCGCGCGGCCGGCCCGCGCCTCGGATTCGGTCTCGCCCATCATCATCACCGCGAACGACCTCGCCTCCGCCTGGGCCATCGACCGCCAGGGCAATCCGCTCTTGCCGGTGCAGGGCGAGGCGCGGCAGCGCGAGCTGTCGTTCCGCTTCGGCGTGAACATCGTGATGTATGCCCTGACCGGCAACTACAAGACGGATCAGGTGCACGTCCCCGCCCTGCTCGAGCGGCTGGGGAACTGAGCCATGACCCTCGGCGTCGTCTGGTCCCCCATCCTGCCGCTCTGCGGCGCTGGCGCTCGCAGCGCTGCGCCGCGGCCCTCGTCGCCGGACTGTTGCTGCTGTCACGGACGCGCGGCTCGTGGTGGCGCATCGGCGCCATGGCGCTGGCGCTGCTCGCCCTCGCCAACCCGGTCTTCGCCGAGGAGGACCGCGACCCGCTCCAGTCGGTCGTCGCTGTCGTCCTCGACCGCTCCGCCAGCCAGAGCCTCGCCGACCGCGCCCGCATCACCGAGGAGGCCAAGGCCGCCATCGAGCGCAGCTTCGCCCGCTCGCCCGGCTTTGAGGTGCGCTGGATCGATGCCGGCGCCTCCGACGGCCAGACCGACGGCACCCATCTCTTCGAGGCGCTGCGCTCCGGCCTCTCCGACGTACCGGCCGAGCGCGTCGGCGGCGCCATCCTCGTCACCGACGGCCAGGTGCACGACGTGCCGGCCATCGAGTCCGCCAAGCCTGCCACTCGAGCTTCGACGGCGCGCCGGTCCACGCCCTGATCGCCGGCAAGCACGAACGAGCGCGACCGGCGTGATCGTGATGGAGCCAGACGCCGCGCTTCGGCATCGTCGGCCGCAGAGGTCAGACCGTCGAGCTTCACGCGTCGAGGATACCGGCGCCGGCGGCACCGTGGCGCAGGCCGCGTCACCTTGTCGCCGCGAACGGCGACGTCGTGATCGAGTCGACGTGACGGTCGACGAGCCGGCGCGACCACCACCGATCACCGGTCCAGATCACCCATGCCGGCGCCAACATCGTCGAGCTCGAGGTGGCGCCCGGTCCGAGGGCGAGCTCACTCCTCGATCAACAATCGCGGCCGTCGTTCGCCATCGACGGCGTGCGCGAGAAGCCTGCGCGTGCTGCTGGTCTCGGGCGAGCCGCTACGCAGGGCGAGCGCGCGTGGCGGAACCTGCTGAAGTCGCGATCGCCGCGGTCGACCTCGTCCACTTCACCATCCTGCGCCCGCCGGAGAAGCAGGACGGCACGCCGATGCAACGAGCTCATCGCTGATCGCCTTCCCGACGCGCGAGCTGTTCCAGAGCAAGATGCTGAAGGAATTCGACCTCATCATCTTCGACCGCTACGCCCAGCAGGGCGTGCTGCCGCTGATCTATTTCGAGAACATCGCCCGCTATGTCCGCAAGCGGCGGCGCGCTGCTGATCGCCGCCGGCCCCGAGCACGCCAGTTCCGCCTCGATCTAACGACACGCCGCTGGAGACCATCCTTCCGGCCGCGCCCACCGGCGACGTCATCGAGCGCCCCTTCCACGCCCGCGTCTCCGAGCAGGGCCGCCGCCATCCGGTGACGCGGGCCCTGCCGGGCATGGTCGCCGAGCGGCGATGCCGCAATGGAGCCGCTGGTTCCGCCTGATCGAGAGCCGCCAGCCGGCCCAAGGGGCGACCACGATCATGGACGGCCCCGACCAGAGGCCGGTGCTCTTGCTCGTCGCGTCAGGGCGAAGGCCGCGTCGCGCTTCTCCTGTCGGATCACATCTGGCTCTGGGCCCGCGGCTTCGAGGGCGGCGGACCGCACCTGGAATTGCTGCGCCGCCTGTCGCACTGGCTGATGAAGGAGCCTGAGCTGGAGGAGGAGAGCCTGCGCCTCGCCGTGCGCGGCCGTCAGCTTGCCGTCGAGCTCCAGACCATGGCCGAACGCCCGGAGACGGTCACCTTGACCCGCCCCTCCGGCGACAGCCTCACCGTGGCCATGCAGGACGCCGAGCCCGGCCTCTGGCGCGGCCAGGTGACATCACCGAACTCGGCCTCTGGCGGGCCCAGGCCGGCCGCCTCACCCGGCTCATCAATGTCGGGCCGCCCAATCCGCGCGAGTTCACCGATGTGACCTCGACGCTCCGCCTGCTCGAGCCGCTGGTGCGCGCGACCGGCGGCGGACTGTGGCGCATCTCCGAGAGCGGCACGCTCACCATTCCGCGCATCGTGCCGACGCGCTCTGCGAGTTCGCTGCGCGGCGAGGACTGGATGGGCATTCGCCAGCGAGACGCCTCGGTTGTGCGCGGCATCGGCATCCTGCCGGCCTTCGCCGGCATCCTTGGCCTCGTGCTGCTGCTCGGCGCCCTCACGATGGTGTGGGTGCGCGAGGGGCGCTGACGCCCCGGAGCCGCATCTGCGGTTCCATCTTTTCACGTCCGCCACTGTGGTCCTATGCTCCTTCCGTTGCGGGAGGAGGGACGCATGAGACGGTATATCGGGGCATGGGTGGCGGTACTGGTTCTGTCGCTGTGTGGCGGCACCGCGGAGCCTGTCTCCGCCCAGCCGCAGGATCTCCAGGGCCCTGCCCGCGCCGATATCCAGCGCTATATCGCGCAGAAGGGCCTGGCGCGCGGCCTTCTGTCCGCCCACGCCTTCTACGGTGACTTCACAGGCGACGGCGTGGCCGATGCGCTGGCGGTGATCTACACCAACATCGAAGGCGCAGCGGGAAACTTCGACATCACGGTGGCGACCTTCCGCAATGAAGGGGGCCGCTTCGTCCACCACAGGGACCATCGCGACATCTTCGGCACATCACCCCGCGACGTCAGGTTCTCGCCCGGCCGGATCGAGCTGACCACGGTCATGCCGCGCCCCAACGATCCCCGCTGCTGCCCCACCGGACAGCGCCGCTGGACGATCGCCACCGGAACGGTGGCGGCAGGTGCTGCGGGAACGCCCGCTGCCGCTGCTCCGGCGGCGGCGGCCCGGCCTGAGGCCTTTGCGGGTCGCTTTACCGCAGACCGGACCTGCCAGGAACAGATCACCACCCTTCAGGTGGCGCCGAACCGCATGGTCATCTCACTGGCCAGCGACGAGTACACGGTGCCTGTCCGCTTCACCGGCTGCGAAGGCGCGGTCTGCACCGTCGTGTCCACGGCCGACCGGCGGCGATGGTCGCTGCGGCTGATCTCCCGCGACCGGATCGCCATCCGGGGACCGATCTACGACACGGGGAAGTCCGACCGGGCCGAGCTCATGCGCTGCAGTTGACGACGGTCAACGCCGCCGGCGGCGGGGCCGCCGATGACGTGAGGCGCAGCTCCCGCTGCACCGCGATCGACGCTGCGGCCGATGCTCCGGGCACCGCGGCCGATGGCGCGGCCGGCCCGGCGCGTGCCACGTCCGACGGCGCGAGCACCGTCACTGACCCAGGAGGCCTCGGCCTCGGGAGCGGCGAGGGTCAGGGCCGGCAGGCCGATGAGGCCCATGAGAAAGGTACGACGCAGCATGACGGAGGTTCTCCACGGTGTGTGCCGCCCGGTAGCATCGGACGACAGGACTGCCGCGGCAGGGTGAGCCTGCCGGTGAGTCACTGCAACCCACCCGATGGCGGGATGGCGGCGGGACGACTGTCCTCAGAAGCAGGCGATGAACTCGCGATACACCCAGCCGAGCGGCTCGCCGGACGCGCGGTCGACGATGTAGGACCACGGCCGGCCGCGATCGTCCTCGCTGGAGCGCACCCGCGTCACCAGCGTGCCATTGCGGATCTGGCCGACGACCACGCCGTTGGGGCTGTCGCGGACGTTCAGTGGGGTACCGGTCGGGTCCATCACGCGGCAGCGCGTCGACTGCGCCTCGGCGCCTGTGGCGAAGAGCATCGTTCCAAGAGCCAGAGACAATGCGGCGGTACGGATCATGGTCGCCTCCTGTGCAGGGGATCGACCCGGACCCTAGGCGCGTTCAGGCAAGGCCTTGTGTCGCGGCCGGAACGGCAATGTTTCAGACTGTGGCCGGGGCGCCCCTGACCGGGCCTGACACACCGTCAAAGGCACCCTCCACCAGCTCGGCGACCAGCAGTCGGCCGGGATCGACCGGGCCGGGCAGTTGCAGCCTGCCGGGCGGCACCACCCTGAAGCCGAAACGCTCGTAGTAGGGCGCATCACCCACCAGCATGATCAGCCGGTGGCCGCGGTCGCGCCGCCGCCTCCATGGACCGGCGCATGAGGGCGCCGCCGATGCCCTTGCTCTGGAACGCTGGATCGATGGTGATGGGGCCGAGCAGGACGGCCGGGGTGCCGGGGCCGATCTCGATCGGCGAAAGGCGGATCGAGCCGACCAGAAGCGTCCCGACGCGGGCCGTGAAGCAGAGCGCGGCGAAGGGCGCGATGCCCTCGCGCAGGCGGAAGGCGGTGCGGGAGAAACGACCCGGCCCGAAGGCACGTTCGTGCAGCCGCTCGATCGCGGCGTGGTCGGCAGGTGTCTCGGGATGCAGGTCGAGCGACAGGTCAGGCATGGCACACGGGGTCCATCGGCAAAAGGCGAACGAAATCAAGGGCTCAGGCCATCAGGCCGGCCGTCGTCGTCGCTCGATCCGAAGTGGTGTTCTGCCACACATGACAGCGCGCATAGCATGCCCTGCCGCAGGCGTCATCCCGCACGCCGCGCATTGTCCCCCTGCCCGACCGCCACGGTTCGGGCGACGCCGAACCATTCCATCGCCTCCATCGGCATGATCCACTCGACACGGGACGGGCATGGGCGATGGGAATGGCACGGACAGGCTTCTTCGGCTGGACGGTGGTGTGGGGTGCTTCCGCGCTTGCCGTCTGCGGCTGGGGGCTCGGGTTCTACGGGCCTCCGATCTATCTGCACGTCATCCACCAGACCCGTGGCTGGTCGCTGGGGCTCGTCTCGGCGGCGATCACCACCCACTACCTCGTCGGTGCGCTGACCGTCGCCAACCTGCCGGCCATCTATGCCCGCTGGGGCATTGCCCGTGCCACCAAGGCCGGGGCGCTGGCCCTCAGTCTCGGCATCCTCGGCTGGAGCCTCGCCGCTGCCCCCTGGCAGCTCTTCGTCGCCGCCGCCGTCAGCGGCATGGGCTGGGTGACGCTCGGAGCCGCGGCGGTCAACGCCATCGTCGCCCCCTGGTTCGTGAGGACGCGGCCTGCCGCCCTCGCCTGGGCCTATAACGGCGCGAGCCTCGGCGGCATCATCATGTCGCCGCTCTGGGTGCTCGCCATCGGCTATGCCGGCTTTCCCCTCGCCGCAGCCACCATCGGCGCGACCGTGGTCATCGTCATGTGGGTGCTCGCCGACAAGGTCTTCGCCCACTCCCCGGCGTCCCTCGGCCAGCAGCCGGACGGCGATGCGGCAGAGAGTGCCGCCGCGACCGCCGATCCCCCGGGCGCGCGTCCGCTCCCTGCGGCCGCCCTCTGGCGCGACCGGCGCTTCATCACCCTCGTCACCGCGACAGCCCTTGGCCTCTTCGCCCAGGCCGGCCTGCTGGCCCACCTGTTCTCACTCATCGTTCCGGCGCTCGGCGAGACGCTGGCGGGGATCGCCATGGCGGCGGCGACGCTCGCCGCCGTCGCGGGCCGCACTGTGCTCGCCTGGGTCATGCCGAACCACGCCGACCGCCGGCTGATCGCCATGGCGAGCTATGGCATCCAGATCATCGGCTGCATCGCGCTGATCCTGTCGCATGGGACACAGCCCTGGCTGATCTGGACCGGCGTCGCACTCTTCGGCCTCGGCATCGGCAACCTCGTCTACCTGCCGCCGCTCATCGCCCAGTCCGAGTTCGCCAGGAGCGACGTTTCGCGCGTGGTGGCCCTCACCGTGGCGGTGGGACAAGGGCTCTATGCCTTTGCCCCGGCGCTTTTCGGGCTGGTGCGGGAACTGGCGCCGGGCCGCGCCGGCCCGGGCGACGCACCCTTCGTCCACGCCCTCGCCGCTGCCTTTTTCGCCGCCGCCATCCTGGCGCTTGTCGCAGGCCGCCGCTGATCCCTCACCAGTTCGCGCTGCGGGGGCGATCCTCGAAGAGTTCGGCCAGCCGCTCGCGTGTCCCGCGCGTCGTGTCCTCCGGCAGGTCGCCGCGCGGGAAGAAGCGCGCCTCGAGAATTTCCCGCGTGGGGACGAACGCCGTCGGCTGGGTCCATGAGTCCACGCGGTAGAGCGCGACGTGATCGCGGCGGGAGGCGCGGAGGTTGAGGTAGACGCCCTCGAAGCGCGGCGGACCCGTCATCTCGACATGGGCCTCCTGCCGCAGTTCGTCGGCGAGCGCCTCTTCCAGAGTCTGGCCGACCTCGACGCCACCACCGGGGAAGTGCCAGCCGGGCGTGTAGCTGTGGCGGACCAGCAGGACGCGCTCCGCCTCATCGACGACACATGCGCGAACGCCGAGCGTCATGCCGCGCGACAGGCGCCAGTAGAAGTGCAGGAGCGGCGTGAGCCAGGACCGGCGGTCCGGACCGAGCAGGATCATCACCTTGGCCTTTCATCAGCCTCGCGAATGACACATTGCGGATTCATGAACGATGGCGATCAAAAATGCATGGCTGCCACGGCGATGCAAGCGCTTCCGCCGGAGCCGCGGTGAGCCTAAATCATCGCCATGCTGCGCTGCAATATTGAGCAGCGCGCCCAATCATGGAGCGCCCCGATGCTCATCTCCCTGCTCACGTCCTTCCTGAAGCGCCGCCCGGTCTTCCACTGGCAGCCTGCCATCGAGATCCGCGACGGCGCCACCGCCGCTGCCCTCGGCATCTATTCGCGCGACTGAGTCCCCTCCACTCTGTCCACGCGCCGAAGCGGACGCGCCGCAGGCCCCCTCCCGGGCCGCGGGCGTCCGTTTTTCGTTTCGGACGCCCGGGATCACTGGACAGCCGCGGCGCGCCTAGCGCATAGCCTGACGCCATGGTCCGCATCGCCCACCTCTCCGACCCCCATCTCGGCCCCCTGCCGAAGCCGCACTGGCGCGACCTCATGGGCAAGCGCATCACGGGCTATCTCAACTGGCGGCGGGGGCGGGCCGATCATCACCGCATGGACGTGCTCGACCGGCTGCTGGACGACATCGCCCAGGCGGAGGTCGACCACGTGGCGGTGACCGGAGATCTGATCAACATCGGTCTCGCCGACGAGTACAAGGCTGCCCGTACCTTCCTCTGGCGGGTCGGTCCGCCCGACCGTGTCAGCTTCGTACCCGGCAATCACGACGCCTACATGCGCGAGACCGTGCCGGGCATCGTCCACCACTGGCGTCCCTGGTTCCTCGGCGACGGCGTCGGCGAGAACGACGGCGGCTACGCCTTCCCCTTCACCCGCGTGCGCGGAAACGTGGCGCTCATCGGCGTCAACAGCGGCGTGCCGACCGCGCCCTTCCTCGCCACGGGCTTTCTCGGCAGCCGGCAGATCGCGGCGCTGGCCGACGAACTCGAGGCTCTCGGCCAGAGGGGTCTCGCCCGCGTCGTGCTCATCCACCACCCGCCCTTCGACATCGGCTTCCAGAAGCGGCTGGGCGATCATCGCGAACTGGCCGGCATGCTGGCGAAGGTCGGGGCCGAGGCCGTGCTGCACGGCCATACCCACAAGGGCACGCTCCGGGAGATCCGCGGGCCGAACGGCCCCATTCCGGTGATCGGCGTGCCGTCGGCCTCCGCCGCGGCGGGAGGGCGTCACGAGCCGGCCGCCTGGAACCTCATCACCGTCGACGGCGAGCCGGGAGCACGGCGGGTTTCGGTGGATGAACCGCTGTTTGCCGATGCCCTCACCACGAAGAAGGGCGCGGTTTACACTGCGCCCTGATCGGATGCGCCCTGTCGCGGCGTCTCAGGCGCCGAGATAGGCGCCACGTCGGGAAAGACCGATGCGGTCCATTTCCGCCTGCTCGCGCACCGCATCGGCGGCGCGGTCGCGGGCGCTCTCGCGCTCGTCGAGGATCTCGACCTTCTTCAGTTCCTCGAAGGCCTCCGCCAGCGCCGCCTTGGCGTCGTCGAGCTGGCCCTTCAGTTCGCCGGCCGAGCCCATCAGGTTGTCGCGCCGCTGGCGCGCCGCCTTGGCATAGGTCGGATAGGCATAGTGGGCCGGGTCATGAACATTGGCCCGGGTCTGCTCGGCCACGATCTCGCGGTCGAGCTCGTTCGCCATACGCTCGAACTCGGCGATCATCATTTCGATCTGCGCCACCTGGCGGCGCTTCTCGTCGACCTGAAAGCGCTTCAGGCGGATCAACGTCTCTCGCGACTTCATCGACTCGTACTCCCAGAAGTCCCCTCGATCCGCATGGCACACACACGCCATGCGGTCGTCCTCAACCCCCGAAACACGGGAGCCTTACCCCTAATGAAAGCTGAACCTAGCCGCACGAGGTTGAGATTCCGTTTCCGGAAAGCGTGATTCGTGGTAAACGGACGTTCATAAGTCGCGCCATTCATTGAGGAAATTCGGCGGATACTCAGCCTCCGCCGCCCTCCAGGATTTCCGCCAGCCGGCGGTAGCCCTCGCCGATATGCGCCACCTCGTCCTTGCGTTGCCCGAGGAAGGTCTCCAGCGCCGGCTGCAGCCGGATCGCCTCGTCCACCTCCGCCGACGAACCCTGCCGATAGGCGCCGAGACGGATCAGTTCCTCCATGTCGGCGTAGGTCGCGAGCACCTGCTTGGCCTTCTGGATCACAGGCCAGTATTGCGGGTCGGCAGAGCGCGGCATGGTTCGCGACACGCTCTTCAGCACGTTGATGGCGGGATAGCGCCCGCGCTCGGCGATCGACCTCTCCATGACGATGTGGCCGTCGAGGATACCGCGGACGGCATCCGCCACCGGCTCGTTGTGATCGTCGCCGTCGACGAGCACGGTGAAGATGGCGGTGATGGCGCCCTCTCCCGGGCCCGGCCCGGCGCGCTCGAGCAGGCGCGGCAGCTCGGAGAAGACGGTTGGCGTATAACCCTTGGCGGTCGGCGGCTCGCCGGCGGACAGGCCGATCTCGCGCTGCGCCATGGCGAAGCGGGTGACGGAGTCCATCATCAGCATGACCTGCTGGTCTCGGTCGCGGAAATATTCGGCGATGGAGAGGGTGAGATAGGCGGCCTGCTTGCGCATCAAGGCCGGTTCGTCGGAGGTCGCCACCACCACCACCGAGCGGGCGAGGCCCTCCTCGCCGAGATCCTCCTGCAGGAACTCCTGGACCTCACGGCCGCGTTCGCCGATCAGGCCGATCACCGAGACATCGGCATCGACATTGCGCGCGATCATCGACAGCAGCACCGACTTGCCGACGCCCGAGCCTGCGAAGATGCCCATGCGCTGGCCGCGGCAGCAGGTGAGGAAGGTGTTGAGTGCCCTCACCCCGAGGTCGAGCGGCGCGCCGACCCTGCGGCGGGCATGGGCGGCGGGCGGGTCCGCCCGGAACGGCGTCGGCTCATCCTGGCGTTGCAGCGGTCCCTTGCCGTCGATCGGTTCGCCCAGCGCGTTGACCACGCGCCCGAGCCAGGCGGAGGTCGGTCGCACCGTGGCCGGCGCCAGCGTCACCATCGCCTTGCAGCCGCGACGGACACCCTCGAGCCCGGCGAAGGGCATGAGCAGCGCCTGATCGCCGGCAAAGCCCACAACCTCGCAGGGAATGGGCCGCGTGCCGGTCTCGACCGTCACGCGGGCGCCGACGAGACATGGCATGGATCGGCCCGGCCGCCTCGATCATCAGGCCTCTGACGCCGGACACGCGGCCGTAGATGGTGACGGCATCGATGTCGGAAATCTGGTCGGCGAGCGCGCGCATGAATGAGGGATCCGTAACTGACGGCCCACAATCCTGCCGGCATGGTCAATGAAGGGTTAACGGCAGGCCATCTGTAAACGCCCGGCGGCAAAAAATGCCGGGTGCCTGAGCGCGGATGAAGCGGATCGGTGCATTTTGCACGAGCCACCCGGCAACGTTTACCCAGCATTAACCATGAGCCCGGTAGAACCTGCCCATCGGCAACGCCCACCCCTTCCCCGGTCGGTCGCCGAAAACTGCCCGCTGCCGCCGCGGCGGGCGCCAAAATCGGCCGAAGCTTAACCTTCGGGGCCCAATCCGATTCAAAGTAAAGGCAACGGACGCCCGCATTGCGTCCGATCGGGTAACCCTTCCTTAACCCGGCCCGTTAATGATCCCTATCAGCCGATTAAAGGCATCCGTGACCGTTAGGGGTTCGTTTGGAACGACCCGCAACGGGCCCTGGTCGCGGAAAGGCAGGAACCGCTCTTCGACGGGGCGACCGAAATGGTCGATTCGGCAGGGGGTTGGAGTGAGTCGCAGAAATATTTTGCGAGGACTCTTGCTCCCCCGAATCACAGTTTGTTAACCATTGGGGCGTAGCGTCGAATCAGTGAACGGGGACGGATCCCAGGCGCCCTCCGCGCGGCGGCGGAGGCACGGGATCGCTATGCCGAGCGTCTGTTTCGTCCAGTCGGACGGAGTGGCCGGTTTTGGGTCAGCGGAAGGGGATGGGCATGCGCGTTCTGTTGATCGAAGATGACAGCGCCACCGCGAAGAGCATCGAGCTGATGCTCAAGTCCGAGAGCTTCAACGTCTACACGACGGATCTGGGCGAGGAGGGCGTCGACCTCGGCAAGCTCTACGACTACGACATCATCCTTCTTGACCTCAACCTGCCCGGACATGTCGGGATACGAGGTGCTGAAGTCGCTTCGCGTGTTGCCAAGGTCAAGACGCCGATCCTGATCCTGTCGGGCCTGGCCGGCATCGAGGACAAGGTTCGCGGCCTCGGCTTCGGCGCCGACGACTACATGACCAAGCCCTTCCACAAGGACGAGCTCGTCGCCCGCATCCACGCCATCGTGCGCCGCTCCAAGGGCCATGCCCAGTCGGTCATCAACGACCGGCGACCTGCTGCGTCAACCTCGACACAGAAGACGGTCGAGGTCTCCGGCCAGCGCGTCCACCTGACCGGCAAGGAGTACCAGATGCTGGAGCTCCTCTCGCTCCGCAAGGGCACGACCCTGACCAAGGAAATGTTCCTCAACCACCTCTATGGCGGCATGGACGAGCCCGAGCTGAAGATCATCGACGTCTTCATCTGCAAGCTCCGCAAGAAGCTCGCCGACGCCTCCGACGGCAAGAACTACATCGAGACGGTCTGGGGTCGCGGCTACGTGCTGCGCGAGCCCACCGAGGCCGACGAGCGCATCCCCGCCTGACCGGTCCGGCGGAAACATTTCCGCCGCAACCGCGTCACATGGCCGTCACCGACGGCTGGCAAACAGAATTCGGATAGCCTGGCGAGTACGGATGAAATGCCGCCATGCGACGAGGGCCCCGCCGGGAAACCGAGCGGGGCTTTTTGTTGCCCGACTGCGGGATCGGCCAACGGCGGGTCGACTGACAGGCACGGCCCGGTCACCGACCTGAGATGCGCCGCCTTGCTCGACGGTCCATGACCTCCCGGATCATTGACCGTCCGCGTCTGCCCGGTGAACCTCGGCTCCCCTGAACCGGAGGTTGCCATGTCCGCCCTCGCCTTGCTGAAGTCGCGCCCCCTCCCCTTCGCCACGCTCATGGGCGTCGAATTCGTCGCAGCGGACAAGGACGAGGTCGTCGCCACTCTCACCGTGCGTCCGGATCTCTGCACTGCGGGGTCCATCGTCCACGGCGGGGCGCTCATGGCCTTCGCCGACACGGTCGGGGCGGCGGCGACCTTCATCAACCTGCCGGAGGGCGCCAAGGGGACGACGACCATCGAGAGCAAGACGAATTTTCTCGCGGCGGGGCCGGTCGGCCAGATCCTGACCGCAACAGCGACGCCCGTCCATCGCGGCGCCCGCACCCAGGTCTGGCAGACGCGGATCACCCGCGAGGACGGCAAGCCTGTCGCCCTGGTCACGCAGACGCAGATGGTTCTCTAGGCTTCCGGCAAGGCAGCACGGCGTCCCGGTGTCGGGGAGCGACGTTCTCGCGACAGCGTCCGGCGGAGCAGATGCCGGTTGTCGCGGCCAGCATTATCGAATGAATTTTTTCATTTTTAGATCATTCGCGGGTTCCAATGGAATTTTCTTCTAGAACGCCTATCATTCAGGCCTCATCGAGGACCTGGACATGACCGCACACGTTTCCCCTGACAAGACACGCAAGCCCGGTCGCGGCCGCATCTACACCTCCATCACCGAGACGGTCGGCGACACGCCGCTGGTGCGCCTCGACAAGCTGGCGAAGGCCCACGGCGTCGAAAGCGAACCATTCTCGCCAAGCTCGAGTTCTTCAACCCGATCGCTTCGGTCAAGGACCGCATCGGCGTCGCCATGATCGACGCTCTGGAGGCGGCAGGGAAGATTACGCAAGGCACGACCGTGCTCATCGAGCCGACGTCCGGCAACACTGGCATCGCGCTGGCCTTCGTCGCCGCCGCTCAAGCGGCTATTAGGCTCGATTCTCGTCATGCCCGAGACCATGTCGATCGAGCGCCGCAAGATGCTCGCCCTGCTCGGCGCCGAACTGGTGCTGACGGAAGGCGCCAAGGGCATGAAGGGCGCGGTCGCCAAGGCCGAGGAACTGGTCGCGGAAAACCCCCGACGCCATCATCCCGCAGCAGTTCAAGAATCCCGCCAATCCCGAGATCCATCGCCACACCACGGCCGAGGAGATCTGGAATGACACCAACGGCGCCGTCGACGTCTTCGTCTCGGGCGTCGGCACGGGCGGCACCATCACCGGCGTCGGACAGGTGCTGAAGGGCCGCAAGCCCGGCGTGAAGGTGATCGCGGTGGAGCCGACGGATTCACCGGTCCTGTCCGGTGGCAATCCCGGGCCTCACAAGATCCAGGGCATCGGCGCCGGCTTCGTTCCCGACATTCTCGACCGATCTGTCTATCGACGAGGTGGTGCAGGTGTCGAACGACCAGGCCTTCGCACTCGCCCGCGAACTCGCCCGCAGCGAGGGTATCCCGGCCGGCATCTCGGCGGGTGCAGCCGTTCACGCGGCGCTCGAGATCGGCAAGCGGGAGGAGAACGCGGGCAAGACCATCGTGGTCATCATCCCGAGCTTTGCCGAACGCTATCTCTCGACGGCGCTGTTCGAGGGGCTGTGATCCGCCGCGGCTAGTCGGTCGGCAGGCCGAACGGCAGGGAGTCGACCGTGCCCCCCGGCGGCAGGACCTGCTCCAGCCGCCAGCGGCCGCCCTGCGTCGACACAAAGCGGAAAACGACCGGCGCGCGGTAGGCGCGCAAGGGGACCGCGTACTCCACCTTGCCGTCCGCCAGCTGGTTCCGGCTGCCTATGCGCGGAACATTGGTCGTCGAGACGTCCTCGGGCAGGCCGGTGAGGTTCAGCGGCATGACACCGAGCCGATGGGCCACTGCCATGGCGTGGGCGAAATAGAAGCTCGTATCCGTCTGCTCCATCTGGCTCACGGCCGGCATCATCTCGGCGGCATGCAGGACGGCGCTGCTGGCCGGCAGCCGAGCGATCCGGTTGAACTCGAAGCGCGCCAGGTGCCGGGCGAAGGCCTGCTGGCTCGCAGGCGTCATGATCCAGTAGGCCGTGACGTAGTCACCGCGCCGGTATGCGCTCAGGAACTGCCGCAGGGCGGATTCCGGCGTCCGGAGGTCGAGCCGGTCGAAGGCGATGCTGCCCGAAGAGGGATGAGCCGACGCCACGATGGCAGGAGTGCCGAGAAGGCCGATCGCGACAAGGGACTTCAGCATGCCGGAGCGAAGCGCCCGGCGCATAGGTGCGACCATCCAGCCCTCCCGACCCGATTCGGGAAGCCTGCAGCAACCACCGGTATTTGTCACGCCTGAGGCATGGACAGGCGATGCGGTCAGCGCCTGTCCTTCAGGGCCTCCTCGATCTCGGCGAGGACAGCCGGATCGTCGATGGTCGCCGGCATCGACCACTCGCTGCTCGTCGGCGATCTTCTTCATGGTGCCGCGCAGGATCTTGCCTGACCGTGTCTTCGGCAGCCGCGACACGGCGATGGCGAGCTTGAAGGCCGCGACGGGGCCGATCTTCTCGCGCACCAGGCCCACCAGTTCCTTCTCCACCTCGTCGGGGCGCTTGTCGACGCCGGCCTTCAGCACCACGAAGCCGACAGGGCACCTGGCCCTTGAGCTCGTCGGCGACGCCGATCACGGCGCATTCGGCGACGTCGTGGATGGCTGACGCAGAGCACCTCCTCGATGCTGGCCGGTCGACAGGCGATGGCCCGGCGACGTTGATCACGTCGTCGACGCGACGTCATCACCGTAGACGTAGCCGTCCTGGTCGATGAAGCCTGCATCGCCCGTCTTGTAGTAGCCCGGATAATCCGTCGAGATATGCCTCGCGTGAAGCGCTCGTCGGCGTTCCACAGGCGTCGGGAAGCGATGCCCGGCGGCAACGGCAGCTTGGCCGCCAGCGCACCGACCTCGCCCTGCTTCGGCGACCGGTCCTTGCCCTGCCTCGTCCAGCACCTGGAACGTTCGCAGCCCGGCGTCGGCACGGTCGAGCACGAGCCGAGCTTGACCGGCATCGGCTCGAGCCCGACGAAGTTGCCGCACGATCGCACCAGCCGGTCTCGGTCTGCCACCAGTGATCGACGATCGGCACGCCCAGAAGCTTCTGCGCCCATTCGATGGTCGGAGGATCGCCGCGCTCGCCCGCCAGGAACAACGTGCGGAACTCGGAGAGGTCGTACTGCTTCAGCAGCTCGGCGTTGCGGGTCTTCCTTCTTGATGGCGCGGAAGTGCTGGTGCTCGGCGCGGTGAACAGCGCGACGGCCTCGTGCTCTGAGATGACCCGCCAGTAGGCGCCGGCGATCGGGCGTGCCGACCGGCTTGCCTTCGTAGAGGATCGTGGTCGCGCCGTGCGATCAGCGGCGCCGTAGACGATGTAGCTGTGGCCGACGACCCAGCCGACGTCCGACGGCGCACCAGCAGATCTCGCCCGGCTTGACGCCGTAGAGGTATTGGCCATCGACCACGTCGAGCGCGACCATGTGGCCGCCATTGTCGCGCACCACGCCCTTGGGCTGGCCGGTCGTGCCGGACGTATAGAGGATCGTAGAGCGGATCCGTCGCGGCGCCGGACGAGCCGACTGGCAGCCCTGCGGCGCGGCGTGCGGCGACGCGCCCGGCCCAGTCGTGATCGCGGCCGTTGACCATCGACGCCTCTGGCCTGCGGCCGCTGCAGCACCAGGCAGGCTGCGGCTTGTGCGCGGCGAGCTCGATCGCCTGGTCGAGCAGCGGCTTGTAGGGCACGACCTTGGCGCGGCTCGATGCCGCAGGACGCGGTCAGCACCAGCTTGGGCGTGCAGTCGTCGATGCGGGTGGCGAGCTCGTTTGCGGCAAAGCCGCCGAATACCACCGAATGCACCGCGCCCAGCCGCGCGCAGGCCAGCATCGCCATGACGGCTTCGGGGATCATCGGCATGTAGATGATGACGCGGTCGCCCTTGCCGACGCCGGGCGCCGTGGAGCCGACGGCTTGGCCACGTGGTCGCGCAGCTCCCGGTAGGTAAAGCGTCTTCTTGGAGCCGGTGACCGGCGAATCGTAGATCAGTGCCGGCTGCTCGGCGCGGCCGCCTTCCACGTGGCGATCCAGCGCATTGTGGCAGGTGTTGAGCTCGGCCCCGGCGAACCAGCGGTAGAACGGCGCCTCGGTGTCCTCGAGCACCTTGTCCCAGGGCCGCGTCCAGTCGATTGCCTTCGCCTGCTCGGCCCAGAAGGCCGCCGGATCGCCCTTCCAGGACTGGTACACCGCGTCGTAGCGGGAGGCTTTGCGCAGATCCATCGTCGTTTCCCCGCGACCGCCCTTGCCGGACGGATTGCCGGCGCAGCGCGCCCTTGTAGTTGCCGGGCGCATTGTCTCCGCAAAAGGCCGAAGTGCAACCATGTCGGCCTCGCCCGATCGACCGGCGGCGACCGAAACTTTAGTCTCCCCCACGCGCGCGGGGCCGCGCCGGCCCGGCTGGCCTGGCGTTCCGCAGAGTCAAGTCAAACGCAGAATCGAGCCATGCGACGGCGGCATACCGCGGCGCACAACCACTTATGTCTTCGTTAACCCTGCCCGCGCCATTGAAGGATTGTTCTCGCTTCGGGCCCTCGGGAGCCATTTCACATGTCGATACTTGGAAAATTCAGCATATCGACCAAGATTCTTGGTCTTGTCATGTTGCTCAACGTCATCGCGCTGTCGATCGGTGCGATCGGATACTATGGGTTGGAGCGCCTGCAGGGAGAGAGCGCCGAGGCTTCGCGGATCAGCAGCCGTGCCTTCGACGCCGTCGTGGTCAACCGGGCTCTCGCAGCTCTGTCGCGCGCCGAGTTCATCATGGCGACCGACCCCAAGCCCGAGACGATCTCGGCCAACATCGCCATCGTCGAGGAGGACCTCAAGGCCGTCGAGGCGAGGCTCGCGGTACTCCGTCAGCAGCGCGCTCCCCAGGTTCGTGAAGCTGTCGCCAAGGCGGACGCCGCCCTTCAGAAGTATCTGCCTCTTCTCCAGAAGACGCTGGAACTCGCCCGCAAGGTGACGGGCATGCCGACCATCGAGCAGCAGGACGAGATCGCCCGGGCGGCGCTCACCTCGGCCGGCCCCTACATGGAAGCTCGCATCGCGCTGCGCGACCTGACCGTGATCCAGCAGAAGCGCGCCGAGGACACTTCCAAGGTGGCCAGTGAAATGGCCTCATCGATGCAATTGCTGCTGGTGGGCTTCGCCGCGGCAGCGCTCGTCCTGGGCATCCTCTTCGGCGTGGTGATCGGTCGCCTCGGCATCTCCTCGCCGATCCGACTGCTCACCGCCTGTCTCGATCACCTGGCGAACGCCCGCTTCGACGTTGCCATCCCCGGCACCGGGCGCCGCGACGAGGTTGGCGACATCGCCCGCGCCGCCGAGACCTTCAAGGCCAACGGCCTTGAGGCGATCCAGCTCCGCCAGGAGCAGGAGGCCGCCAAGGCTCGCACCGAAGAACAGCAGCGGGCGCTGATGCATCGCATGGCCGATGACTTTGACCGCGCCGTCGGTGGCATTGTCACCCACGTCTCCTCGGCCTCGGCCCAGCTCAAGGGCGCCGCCCAGACCCTGTCCAGCGCCGCAGAGGAGGCCTCTCAGCAGGCCGGCGCCGTGGCAGCTGCCTCCGAGGAGGCCTCCACCAATGTCCAGACGGTCGCCTCCGCCACCGAAGAGCTCTCCGCCTCGGTGCGCGAGATCGGCGGCCGGGTCGAGCAGTCGGCGACCATGGCCAACGAGGCCGTCGCCAAGGCCGACTCCTCGGCCCAGACGATCCAGGAGCTGGCGGCCAAGGCGCAGAAGATCGGCGAGATCGTCGAGCTCATCAACTCGATCGCCTCGCCAGACCAACCTCCTCGCCCTCAACGCCACCATCGAGGCGGCGCGGGCGGGCGAAGCCGGCAAGCGGCTTCGCCGTCGTCGCAGCCGAGGTGAAGAGCGCTCGCCGACCAGACGGCCAAGGCGACCACCGAGATCGCCTCGCAGATCAGCGGCATCCAGCAGGCCACCGGCCTTCGGCCGAGGCCATGAACGGCATCGCCGCCGTGATCCGCGAGATCAGCGCTGTCTCGGCCAGCATCGCCAGCGCCGTCGAGGAGCAGAACGCGGCCACGCAGGAGATCGCCCGCAACGTCCAGCAGGCTTCGGCCGGCACCGGCGAGGTCTCCACCAACATCGTGGGCGTCTCCCACGCCGTTTCGGAAACCGGCGCGGCCGCGACACAGGTCCTGGCCTCCGCCGAGACGCTGTCGGCCCAGGCCGGTGAACTCAACGCCGAACTCGGCAAGTTCCTGGCGACCATCCGCGCCGCCTGACGCATCAGCGCAACAGGTCAGGCTCCCATCGAGGCCCTCCCCACCGGGAGGGCCTTTTCTTGTTCAGCGGTCGGCGAGGGCGAGACGGATGCCGAGGCCGAGAAACAAGGCTCCGAGAACGCGGTCGAGCCAGGTGCGGACAACGGCGAAGGCCGAAAGCTGCGCCATCCGGGCAGCCCCCCAGGCAACCATCAGGTTCCACGCCGTGCCGGTGACGTTGAACGCGAGGCCAAGGACGACGAAGGCGAGCGCCTTGGACGGGGCGGCCGGATCGATGAACTGCGGCAGGAAGGCGAGGAAGAAGAGGGCGACCTTCGGATTCAGCACGTTGGTGAGGAAGCCCTGAAGGAAGACGGAACGCAGCGAGGCAGGAGGGAGCGGCCCCGTGCCTTCCGAGCCGCCTGACGACGACAGCAGGAGCCGCAGCCCGACGACGATCAGATAGGCGGCGCCCACCCACTTGATCACGGTGAAGGCGAGCGCGGAGCTCGCGATCAGCACCGACAGGCCGACCGCCGCTGCGGCGATGTGGACGAAGGCCCCGGCACCGATGCCGAGCGCCGCCACGGCCCCCGCCCGGGTGCCGTCGCGCATGGCGCGGCCCATCACCAGCGCCATGTCCGGGCCCGGCGTGACGTTGAGGAGGAAGCCGGCGATGACGAAGAGCCAGAAGTCGTGGATGCCGAGCATGAGGGAGTCCGGGCAAGGAATCGGAGGAGGCTGATCCTACCTCACCGCCTTCGCCGCGGCGCGCCCTGCCGCACGGCCGGAGAAGATGCAGCCACCGAGGAAGGTACCCTCGAGCGCGCGATAGCCGTGCAGGCCGCCGCCGCCGAAACCGGCCACCTCCCCCGCCGCATAGACATTGGCCAGCGGCGAGCCGTCGGCCGTGAGGACGCGGCCGTCGAGATCGGTCTGCAATCCGCCCAGCGTCTTGCGGGTGAGGATGCTCAGCTTCACCGCGATCAGCGGGCCGTTCTGTCGGGTCGAGGATGCGGTGCGGCTTGGCGCAGTCCGCATCAGCTTGTCGCCGCGATAGTTGCGCATGCGCCGCGCAACGCCAGTGATCTGCATGTCCTTGCAGAACGGATTGTCGAGTCTGCCGGTCGCGCGCCTCGGATCTCGCTGCTGCCAGAGCCTGGGCGGGATCGATGCAGGCTGGTCGCCGACCAGCTCGTTCATTCGCCGGCCGAGGGAGCGAGATGTCGGTGTCGACGATGAAGTCGGCGCCCTTGTCCATGAAGGCCTTGCACCGGCGGCGGCAGGCCCTTGCCAAGGCGCGACAGGACGCCGGCGATCGCACTTGTTGGTGAGGTCGGGGTTCTGCTCCGAGCCGGAGAGGGCAAACTCCTTCTTGATGATCGGCCCGCGACAGCACGAACCACGAATAGCCGATGGCCGGTACTTCACGATGTGGCTCGAGGCTGGAGAGCGTATCGAAGCCGGGGAAGTTCGGCGCCGGCAGACGCTTGCCCGTGGCATCCAGCCAGATGGACGAAGGGCCCGGCAGGATGCGGATGCCATGATGCGGCCAGATCGGATCGTGGTTCCTGATGCCCTCGACGTAGTGCCACATGCGGTCGCGGTTGACGATCGCGTCCGCCCGCCTCCTCGGTGATCAGTTGCATGCGCCCGTCGACATGGGCCGGCACGCCGGAAACGAGGAAGTCCGGCAGCTTGCCGAGACGCTCCGGCCAGTTCTTCCGCACCAGGTCGATGGTTGCCGCCGATGCCGCCCGAGGTCACGAGGATCGCCTGCGCCTTGCAGCGCGAAGGCGCCCGTGGCGACGCGGGACGCTGGCTGGCACCGCGGGCGACCGATGTCGGCTCGAGGATATCGCCCTGCACCCCGTCGATGACGCCGCCTGTCGTCGTCAGGCCGTTCGACGCGGTGGCGGAAGCGGAAGTGAGACCAGGCCGCGCGCTGCCGCCGCCCGCACCCTGACGCACGAAGGGCGCGACGAGGCCCGGCCCGGTGCCCCAGGTCACATGGAAGCGCGGCACCGAATTGCCGTGGCCGGTGGCGAGCCCGCCGCCCCTCTCCGCCCAACCGACGAGGGGGAACCAGCGCACCCCGCGCTCGTGCAACCAGGCACGCTTCTCGCCATGGGCGAAGTGCACATAGGCCTCGGCCCAGCGCCGCGCCCAGTCGTCCTCGGCCCGGTCGAAGCCGGCGGTGCCCTGCCAGTCCTGCCAGGCGAGGTCGAGACTGTCGCGGATGCCCATCCGCCGCTGCTCGGGACTATCGACGAAGAACAGCCCGCCGAAGCGACCAGAACGCCTGGCCGCCGAGTGTTCTGCTCCCCCTCTTGATCGACGAGGATGACCTTGTGCCCGGCATCGGCCAGTTCGGCGGCGGCGACCAGCCCAGCCAGCCCGCGCGCCGACAACGATGACGTCGGCATCCATGCGTCTCTCCCCGTATCGGCGACCTTGACCGGCCACTCTCGATGCCGCCAAGCCTGCGCGGCCGCGTCTCCGGATTCAAGCGGGGGCGATCAAGGATCAGGCGGACTTCGCCATCTCCCTGCAGCACGAACTTCTGGATCTTGCCCGTCGAGGTCTTGGGCAGCTCGGTGAACACGACCGTGCGCGGGCACTTGTAGGCCGCGAGGTGCTGCCGGCACCAGGCAATGATCTCCTCTGCGGTGGCTGCTCTGGGCCAGGCTTCAGCTCGACGAAGGCGCAGGGCGTCTCGCCCCACTTCTCGTCGGGCTTGGCCACAACAGCGGCAGCCTGCACCGCCGGATGCTTGTACAGCACGTCCTCAACCTCGATGGACGAGATGTTCTCGCCGCCCGAGATGATGATGTCCTTGGAGCGGTCCTTCAGCTGGATGATAGCCGTCCGCATGCAGCACGCCGAGATCGCCGGAATGGAACCAGCCGCCGGCGAACGCCTCGTCGCGCGGCCTTGCGGTTCTTCAGATAGCCCTTCATCACGACGTTGCCGCGGAACATGACCTCGCCCATGGTCGCGCCGTCGCGTGGCACCGGCTTCATGGTCTCGGGGTCCATCACAGTCGATGGCCTCCAGCGGCGACATAGCGCACGCCCTGGCGCGCCTTCTTGGCCGCCCAGTCCGCAGCTCGGCAGGTCATCCCACTCCTCGTGCCAGTCGTTGATCGACAGCGGGCCCATAGGTCTCGGTGAGGCCATAGAGATGGGTGACGTCGAAGCCCGCCTCTTCATGCGCGGCGAGCACGGCCTCGGGCGGCGGGGCAGCGGCGGTGATGAAGGCGACTGCGTGCGATCGATCTGGCCGCTTCTCCGCCGCCGGGGCGTTGAGCAGCAGGCTGCATGACGATGGGCGCGCCGCACAGATGCGTGACGCCGTGGTCGGCGATGGCGTCGTACATGGCCTTGGCGCGGACCCAGCGCAGGCAGACATGAGGTGCCGGCCACCAGCCGAGATCGACCAGGGGAAGCACCAGCCGTTGCAGTGGAACATCGGCAGCGTCCACAGATAGACCGGATGCTTGGTCATGCTCGTCAGGTGACGACATTGCCGCATGGCCAGAAGATAGGCGCCGCGATGGTGGTAGACCACGCCCTTGGGGTTGCCCGTCGTGCCTGAGGTGTAGTTCAGCGAGATCGCATCCCATTCGTCGCCCGGCGCAGAGCCCAGGCGTAATCCGCGTCGCCCGGCGCCAGAAACGCCTCGTACTCCAGCGTGCCGATGCGCTCGCCCGCGCCCGTCAACTCCGGGTCGTCGATAATCGATGACGATGGGCTTGACCTTGGCCAGCGCCAGCGCCTCGCTTCACGAGCTTCGAGAACTCGCGGTCGACGATCAAGACCTTGGCCTCGCCGTGGTCGAGCGAGAACGCGATGATCGGCGCGTCGAGGCGCGTGTTGAGCGTGTTGAGCACGCCCCCGCACATGGGCACGCCGTAGTGGGCCTCGAGCATGGCCGGGGTGTTGGCGCAGATGATGGCCACCGTGTCGTCCTTGCCGACGCCTGCCCGCGACAGCGCCGAGGCGAGTTTGCGCGAGCGCGCGTAGAAGTCGCGGTAGCTCCGCCGAATCCGGCCGTGGATGATCGCGGAATGATCCGGAAAGACGCGCGCCGATCTCTCGAGAAAGGTGACAGGTGTCAGCGGCTGGTAGTTCGCCGGATTCTTGTCGAGGTCGGCGTCATAGGCGCTCATGATGGCGTCCTTGCTGCGTGGGTGCGTTTCCATCGACGACGGTAGGCGGGCGCGCTGCGAGGTTCAACGCCGACGTTCGGGCAACATGATACCGCTCATCGGCGCCGCCCCATTTTCGTCATATTTTCAATCACTTGCACCATGATACCGTCTTCCCCAGCGGCACTTGTGGCGCTTGAGACACAGGCCCTGAGCGACGTGCCGAAGCCGCCCGGCAAACGCGCTGTCCTCACTGCCTTGCGAGTTGATTTCTTACCCCTCCCCTGTATCCGGGGACCTCGTCATGACGGCGCTGGGCGAAAGAGGGGGCCGCCCGGCAAGGTCGGAAACGGACATCGAGAGGCATGGCGATGGCTTGGCCATCGCCGCACATAAAGGACTACCCCATGAAGAAATTCCTCCTTGCGAGCGCCGCGGTTGCCGCCCTCGCCACCGGCGCCCAGCGCCGCCGATCTCGGCGCCCCGCGCGCCCCGATCGCCGCCGCGGTCGTCGCTCCTGTCTTCAATTGGTCGGGTGTCTTCGTCGGTGCCCAGATCGGCTACGGCTGGGGCACCACCCAGGCGCGCTTCTTCGACAACGGCGGTCTGTTCGTGCCGGCGTCGAGCGGTTCCTACAACAACAACGGCGTCACCGGCGGTGTTCACCTCGGCTACAACTGGCAGATGAACAACATCGTTCTTGGTCTGGTGACGGATATCGAAGCGTCCGGCATGAACGGGACCGGCGTGTTCCCGAACGGCGACGACTATCGCACCCGCATGAACTGGCAGGGTTCGACCCGCGCCCGTCTCGGCGTCGCGATCGATCGCGTCCACGTCTACGCCACGGGCGGTCTGGCCTATGCCGGCCTGAACCACTCGGCGTTCAACTTCGGCACGGCGACCCGCATCGGCAGCACCGGCACCCGTCTTGGCTGGACCGTTGGCGCTGGCGTCGAGTACGCCTTCACGCCGAACCTCGTCACCAGCCTCGAGTATCGCTACACCGACTTCGGTTCGCGCACTGTCGACCTGAACCCGGTCTTCGCGGGCTCGACGACGTTCAAGACGACCACCCACACCGTGCGCGTGGGCGTCAGCTACCTGTTCTCGACCGGCCCGTCGGCCGTCGTCGCCCGCTACTGATCGATCCGGTCCTCACGGACCATCGACGGAAAGGGCCGCCCTCGGGCGGCCCTTTTTCGTTGGGGTCAGAGCATGGCCGGGATGGCGCCGGCGAGCAGCACGCAGCCGACAACGAATGTCAGCACATAGATGATCCGGTAGAACAGCGCCGTCGGCACCCGGCGGACAAGCCAGATGCCCGCCATGTTGGCGGCGATCGCCAGCGGAAACAGCAAGGTGGCCGTCGCAAGATTGGCGAGGTTCAGTTGCCCCAGGGCGACGAACGGGGCGACCTTCACGATATTGACGACGGCGAAGAAGATGCCCGCTGAGCCGACGAAGACGTCCCGCGAAAGGCCGCGCGGCAGGGCGTACATGTTGAACGGCGGGCCGCCGACGTGGATGACGAAGCTGGTATAGCCCGACAGCCATCCGAGAAGAGTTCCGGAGAGCCAGTTCTGCGGGCGCGGCTCGCCATTCGCCGGCGGCGACCGCA
This sequence comes from Phreatobacter sp., assembly GCA_965284145.1. Lineage (GTDB taxonomy): Bacteria > Pseudomonadota > Alphaproteobacteria > Rhizobiales > Phreatobacteraceae > Phreatobacter. The sequence continues at coordinate 1,976,105 of CBDIRH010000001.1, read as the reverse complement.
GCCAGCGGTCGAGGCAGAAGGCGACCGCAATGATCCCGACGATGAGGCGCACCGCCGGTTCCGAGACGAAGGAAGCGAAGACGTAGCCGGCGACGATGCCGGCCAGGGCACCGGGTGCGAGATGAAGAAGCGTCGCGGCATCCCAGGTGCGCCGGTAGCTCCACACAGTCACGACATCCTGGACCATGAGCACGGGCAGCATGATCGCGGCGGCCTGGACGGGAGAGATCGCCAGCGACAGGAGCGGCATCGACAGGATGGCGATGCCGGAGAAACCGCCTTTCGACAGACCGTAGAGAATGACCGCCGGCACCGCGACGACATAGAAGAATGGATCGGTGATCATCGTGGGGACGGCTGGCCGGACGGAGGGCGCGCGAGGCAGTAAGAACCGTCCCTACCACCGGCCCGCAACAACAAGAAGGGCGCCCCGCGGGCGCCCTGTCATGTCGATGAGGTTGCCGGGTTCAGACCGGCCTGCCGCCGGCCATGGCCATCAGCTTCGGAGCAGCTGTTGCTGCCGGTGCCGGTGCCTTCACCGCCGGCACATAGAGGCCGCGCCGGTCGTTGATCGGCTTGAAGCTGTCGGTCAGTCCTACCACCGTCTCGGCGGCGCCCAGCAGAAGGTAGCCGTCCGGCGCGGTGAGCCTGGCAGTGCGGTTGAGCACATCAATCTTGGTCGGCTGGTCGAAATAGATCAGCACGTTGCGGCAATAGACGATGTCGAACTGCCCGAGCGCGGAGAAGTCGTTGAGCAGGTTGAGCGTGCGGTAGTGAACCATGGAGCGGATCTCCGGGGAGATCGTCCACTGGTCGCCGTTCTGCACGAAGTACTTCAGCAGCATCTGGATCGGCAGGCCGCGCTGCACCTCGAACTGGGTGTAGACGCCAGCCTTGGCGCGCTCGAGCACTTCACCCGACAGGTCGGTGCCGATGATCTCGAAACGCCAGCCGGCAAGTTGCGGCCCCATCTCCTTCAGAATCATCGCCAGCGAGTAGGGCTCCTGGCCGGTGGAAGCGGCCGCGCACCAGATGCGGATATGGCGCTTCGTCGACCGCGCCTTGAGGAGCGCCGGCAGCATCACTTCCTTGAAGTGGTCGAAGGGCGTCTTGTCGCGGAAGAAGAAGCTCTCGTTGGTGGTCATCGCCTCGGTGACCTTGGCGGCGAGCGCCTCGGCACCGGGGGCCTTGAGCTTCTGCACAAGCTCGCTGATGCCCGGAGAGACCCTGCTTGCGCACGATCGGCATCAGCCGGCTCTCGATGAGGTACTGCTTGTCGTTCGACAGCACCAGGCCGGAGCGCTGCTTCAGGAACCCGCGGAGGAAATCGTAGTCGAGTGGCGTCACGACCGGTCTCCCGCGAAGAGGCGCACGATCCGGGGCGCGATCTGGTCGATGGGCAGGACGGCGGATGCGTGACCCGCCTGGGCGACGGCGCCGGGCATGCCCCAGACGACGCTGGTGGCCTCGTCCTGGGCGATGACGCTGCCGCCTGCGGCGACGATGTCGCCTGCCGCCGTGGGCGCCGTCGGATGCCCCATGCCGGTGAGGACGCACGCGACATGATGCCGCCGAACCCCAGGCGTCGGTAGCCGAGGTGAACAGCGGATCGACAGCGGGCTTGCAGAAGTTGATCGGCGGCCCGTCCTCCAGCGTGGATCGACGGTGGAGGCGCCGGTCTTCTTGACGCACCATGTGCTTGCCGCCCGGCGCGACATAGATGCGCGCCAGCCTTGACCGTCTCGCCGTCGATCGCCCTCGACTGCGACGGCCGGCGGCCTTGTGCGGCCAGATGCTCGGCGAGGATCGTGGTGAAGGTCGGCGGCATATGCTGCGTGATCAGCACCGGCACGCGGTCGATCAGACTCGGGCCGAGTTCGGCCACGAGGCGGTCAGTCAGGGCCTGCGGACCGCCGGTGGACGAGCCGATCAGCAGCACGCTGCGGCGTCAGATCTGCTGAACGGCTTGCGCGCCAGCCTGCAAGCGGCGCCGCTGGCGCTGCGACGGGGCGCGCTGATCGGGTCGCGCGCGAGAACCTGCGTCGGGCTCGGATGCAGACGACGGCGCCGAGCGACGGCGACGCGGTGCGGCGGACCTTGCGCGCGGCCGAGATGACGGATCTTCTGGATCAGATTTCGCGATGGAAGGTGTCGGCGAGCGTGATGACGCCGCGCGTTGGTCTCGGGCTTCGGCACGTAGTCGGACGGCGCCGAGCGACAGCGCACTTGCAGCGTGATCTCGGCGTTGCGGCGGGTCAGCGTCGAGGCCATGATGACCATGAGGTCGCGCTTGGCCTGGCGAGCAGCCGCGGCAGCGCCGATGATGCCGTCCATGTTCCGGCATCTCGATGTCGAGAACGACGACGTCGGGATTGATGCGTTCGATCTCGGCTGACGGCGTCCAGGCCCGTGCGCAGTGCGAGGCCGCGACCGTCCATGTCGGCTTCGTCGGCGATCCAGCGGCCGACCAGGCCGCGGACCACGACGGCGTCATCGACCACCATCACCTTGATCGGGTCGCTCGTCGAGGCGCGCGGCGCGCCGTGGGGGACCGCTCATGACAGGACGCGATACTCAGCACGCCGCTACTCGAGACAGGTACCGGACGAACTCGCCGGCGTCGGCGCCGCGACGGGATCAGATGCAGGCCGACTTCCTGGAACTTGGCGACGATGATGTCCTTGTCGAACGGCTTCATGATGTATTCGTTGGCGCCGGCGTGCATCGCGCGGGCGATGTGCGCGACGTCGTTCTCGGTGGTGCAGAACACGACCTTGGGCGCCGTCGCCGCCCGGCATGCGGCGCAGGTCGCGCAGGAAGTCGTAGCCGTCCATGACCGGCATGTTCCAGTCGAGCAGCACTGCGTCGGGCATCGCGCCGCTTGCAGACGTCGAGCGCGTTCGCGCCGTCCTCGGCCTCCGCGATGCGGAACTCGCAGTCCTTCGAGGATACGACGCGCGACCTTGCGGATCACCGCGGCGTCGTCGACGACGAGACAGTCTTCATCGGTCTGATCGTCCGGATTACGGCTGCCGAGCGCTATCAGGCAGCGTCATCATGGTCTCGCCGCACGATTGCGAGGACGCGATCGACGTCGAGGACGACCATGCAGCTGTCCGTCGAGGCGGTGGACGCCCGCCGGACGACGCGCGCCCAGCGAGGATCCGAGGTCGACAGCTTCATCGTCGTCGGGCAGCCGCAGGACCTCGCCGATCTGGTCGATCAGCAGGCCGTAGGATTCGCCGCGCAGGTCGACACCGACCGCCATCGGCGGCTTGCCGTCGTCGTTTTTGTCAAGGCCGAGCCGCGCACGCATGTCGACCACGGCGAGGATCACGGCCGCGCAGGTTGAGCACGCCGCGGACATGCGGGGCCGCATGCGGCACGCGCGTCGGTCGTCGGCCTGACCACGCCCTTGATCTCGCGAGATCGGCAGGCCGAACAGCTGTCCCCCGATCACGGCGGTGACGTACTCGGCCACGGTGCCCTCGATGGTCTCGGTCTTGGTGGTGGTGGTGCTGGTCATGTGTTGTTACCTCACGCCGCTTTCTTGACGTCGGCGGTCTGTTCCTTCAGCGCCGCGATCAGGCCGGGACGGTCGAACTTGGCGACGTAGTCGTGGAAGCCGGCCTGACGGCCGCGCTCGATTGCCGCCGGCGACACCATCGAGGACAGCGCGATGATCGGCATCGCGCTGAGATGCGTATCCGCCCGGATCGTTTCGGCGAACTCGAACCCGTTCATGTCGGGCATCTCGATGTCGGTCAGCACCACGTCGAAGGTCTGCGAACGAAGCGCCGACAGGCCCTCCTGCGCGCTCGGCGCCACCCGCACCCGGTAGCCGGCCGCCTTCAGGACGGGGGCCAGCATGTTGCGGAAGAAGGCGATGTCATCGACCAGCAGCACCGACTGCGCCGTCGAGGACGGGCGCATCTCCTTGCGGGCGAACCAGTCGGCGAACGCCATCGGCAGGAAGTGGCCGACGTCGATCACTTCGGTGGCCTGGCCCTTGATCACGGCCGAACCCAGAATGCCTTCCTGGGAACCGGCGACCTCGATGTGGAGGCGCTCCTCGACGATGTCGATGATCTCGTCGACCACGAGGCCCATCGAGCGGCCGTCGTCGGCGAACACCAGGATCGGCTGCGAGCCTGATGTCTGGACGGTAACCCCGTTCATCTGCACCAGCGGCATCAGCTGCTCGCGGTACTGCACCATGTAGCGGCCGTTGGAGAGCTCGATCTTGTCGGTGGCGATCTCCTCCAGCCGCGTGACGAGCCCGAGCGGGACCGCCTTGGGCTGGTTCGAGCCGGCGCGGAACACCAGCAGCGAGGTCAGCTGTTCACCGGAGGAGGCCTGCGGCGGAGCGTCGGCTCGTCGGCCATGCCCGCGCGGTCGAGCCGGCGGCGCCGAGCGCCTTGGCGATACCGTTGGGATCGATGATCATGATCACCGGCGCCATCGCCCAGGATGGTATTGCCGGAGAACATGGTCGATGTGCCGCAGCTTTGAGTCGACATCGGCTTGACCACGATTTCCTCGGTGTGGAACACGCCGGTCGACGACGATGCCGAACGTCTGGCTGCCGACCTGGGTCACCACGATGAAGCCGTTGGTCTCGGGATCCGGACGAGGAACCATCGTCGATGCTTGAGCAGCTTGCTTCAGGTGCATCAGCGGCAGCAGCTTGTTGCGCAGGCGAAGAACCGCGGTGTCCTTGATGCGCTCGATGCGATGTTCGGAGTTGGCGCGGGCGCGGACCAGTTCGACCACGGAGAGCTGCGGGATCGCAAAGCGGTCGCCGGCGGCTTCCACGATCAGGGCCGAGACGATGGCCAGGGTCAGCGGGATCTTGATGGTGACGGAAGAGCCCTCGCCGGCCACCGACTTGATGTCGATGGTGCCGCCGATCTGGTCGATATTGGTGCGCACCACGTCCATGCCGACGCCGCGGCCGGAGACCGAGGTGACGGAGGCGGCGGTCGAGAAGCCCGGCGCGAAGATGAACTTGTGGATCTGGGCCTCGGTCATCTTCTCCAGTTCAGCCTCGGTGACGAGACCGTTCTGGAGCGCCTTGGCCTTGATCCGCTCGGTGTTGAGACCGCGGCCATTGTCGGCGATGCAGATGATGATGTGGCCGCCCTCGTGATAGGCGGACAGGCGGATGGTGCCCTTCTCCGCGCTTGCCGGCAAGGCGGCGCTGCTCGGGCGAGTCTCGAGGCCATGATCGGCCGAGTTGCGCACCATGTGGGTGAGCGGGTCCTTGATCAGGTCGAGAACCTGGCGGTCGAGTTCGGTCTCGGCACCGTGCATCTCGAGTTCGATCTGCTTGCCGAGTTCGTTGGCGAGGTCGCGGACGATCCGGGGCAGCTTCTGACCAGGCGTTGCCGATCGGCTGCATGCGCGTCTTCATGACGCCATCCTGCAGCTCCGCGGTGACATTCGAGAGGCGCTGCAGCGGCACCTTGAACTCGGAGTCCTCGTGCCGGCGGACGATCTCGAGGAGCTGGTTGCGGGTCAGCACCAGCTCGGAGACCATGGTCATCAGCTGTTCGAGGGTATCGACGTTGACGCGCAGGGTCTGCTGACCCTTCACGCCGCCTTCGCTGTCGTCCTCGCCGGCTCGACGGCAGCCGCCTTGGCAGCCGCGCTGGGCCATGGCGTTCTTGGCCTCGACCTTGGCGGGCGGCGGCCTCGGCCGGCGCCACGGCGCGGCGCGGCTGGGCGTCCGGGAGCCGGCGCGAGCGACCACCTCAGCCTCGGTCTCGCGGAAGGCCCGCTCGAGGTCGTCGAGCGAGACTTCGCCCGGGACGCAGCGCGCGCTCCAGCGCCTGCTCGACGATCGAACCCTTCACCACTTCCGGCGATCGCGGGCGCGACCGGCGGCGCAGCCACCACGGGCGCGGCGCGCAGGCTCGGCCGCCACTATCGGCGTGACCGCCTTCGGCCATGGCTTCGCAGCTTCGAGATCAGGTCTCCGTCGGTCGCCTTCCGGCTCGGTCGCCGGCGGCTCTCCAGGTCCGGCGAGGATCTCCTTGATGCCGGTCGATCGCTCGACGAGGATCAGCGTCACGGCCTCGGCCGTTCACCGGCAGCGCCGTCGCCGATACTTGCCCATCAGCGTCTCGCCGGCATGGGCCAGCGCTTCGAGCCGCGGCAGCCCGAGGAAGCCGCAGGTGCCCTTGATGGTGTGGACCAGCCGGAAAATGTTGTCCGAGAATCGTCAGCGTCAGTCGGGGTCCTGCTCGAACCGCACGAGTTCCACGTCGACGACGTCAAGGCTCTCGTTGGTTTCGGTCAGGAATTCGCGCAGCAAGTCATCCATTGTCGCCCAACCCGGCCTGTAGGAACACGGCAGGCCACGTCGCGGCTTGCCCTATGGTTCCGAAGTGTCCGGGAAAAGGGTTAAATCTTGCTGAAGCGGCCACGCCGGAAATCGGCGGATCGGCCACTGTCAAATAGTTGATCTACAATGACTTAATCGGATCGCATAAAATCTTACCTAGCGTCAGGCGGCGGCGATCTCGACGCGGTCTTCAATCTTTTCGATCCGCACCGACATACCGGCGGCGCGCGCCAGAAGACCGGCGTAGTAGGGCTGGATGGCATGGGCGTCGATGGTGCCCTGCTCGTTCGAGGGAATCCCCGCCAGCAGTTCCACCGCGTGCGGAGGCACGCGCGCGTTGAGGCCGGTCACGCCGATGGCGAAGCCGGCGGTATCCCCCTCACCTGTCATCTCGACCTTGATGGTGCCGCCGCGCGGAATGGCGCCTGCGGCCAGCAACAGAAGGTTCAGGAGCAGCTTCACCCGGTTCTTCGGCAGGTAGGCCGGCGGAATATGCCAGTCGACCGTGGTGCGGTCGTCGTTGAGGAAGTTCGTCGCCACCTGCTGTGCATCGCGCGTGTCGATGGCCGAACCGGCAGAGCCGGCCGCTCCGAAGGCGATGCGGCAGAACTGCAGTCGCGCCGATGCCGTCCTCGCGCTCTTGCGGATGAGGTCGAGCGCCAGTTCGGTCGTCGCGGCGTCGGCGCCGTCCTCCATCAACTCGAGGCCGTTGACGATGGCGCCCACCGGGGAGATCACGTCGTGGCAGACGCGGCTCGCCACGAGCGCTGCCAGATCGAGCCCTTCGAGCGAGATCGGGCTGCGGGCTGCATCGGCCATGATCGGTCTCCGGAAAACGAATCGGGTGCGCCTGTCGAATGACGGGCGCACCCGGTTACAACGTCAGCGGCGCCGGGAAAAGGGATGCCGGCTCCCCAAACCCTGCGGGCTTACTCTTCGTCGTCCGCGCGGATCGACTTGAGGTTGGCGAAGACCTTCTCGGCGTCGTAGCGCTCCTCGCGACGCGGCCCCTCGGGGCGCTCGAAGGGATCGAACCGGGCCGGCGCCGAAGTCGTCTGGTCGGCCGGCAGCAGCGTCTGCTCGGGCGTGGTGTCGACCGGCCCGCGCTCCTTAGCTGCGCGGTTGACCTCGAGATCGAGATCGATCTGCGAGCACAGGCCGAGCGTCACCGGGTCCATCGGCGAAAGGGTCTGGGAATTCCAGTGGGTACGGTCGCGGATGGCGGCGATCGTCGGCTTGGTCGTGCCGACGAGGCGCATGATCGCCGCGTCCTTCAGCTCGGGATGGTTGCGCACCAGCCAGAGCGATGGCATTCGGGACGATCCTGGCGGCGCGAGACCGGGCGTATAGCGCGGGCCCTTCTTCGACTTCACCTCCGGCAGCTTCACCTTGGGCGGAGCCAGCTTCAGGCGGTAGGTCGGGTCCTTCTCGGCCTTGGCGATCTCCTCGCGGGTCAGCTGGCCGGTGATGATCGGGTCGGCATGCCCTTGATGCCCCTGCGCCGCCTCGCCGTCGGCGATCGCCTTCACCTCGAGCGGGTGCAGCGTGCTGAAGGCGGCGATCTGGTCAAAGGACAGGGCCGTATTGTCGACCAGCCAGACGGCGGTCGCCTTGGGCATCAGAAGCTGGGTCATGACGTGCCTCTTGCGCGGAGATCGATCCGGGGGCCCGGCCGGGGAGCGTGAGGGCTCCCGTTCCCAGACCTTGCGGGTCCGGGCCGAGGCGATCGCCTCGTATCGATCAATGGATCGGGAAATCACGACCGATATAACCGCGACCGCGCCGTGACGCAAACGAGGACTTCAAAATTCGCCCTAAAGCCAACAAGGCCATGGACAAAAGTGCCCGGCTCTGCTACGCGCCTCACTTCTTTGGGCAGACCGGCCGGCACGGATTTCCCGTGGGGGCTACTGCTCGACCTCAAATCCAGATGGCTTGAAGGATCATCGGCGTGCAGGTTCTTGTTCGCGACAACAATGTCGATCAGGCGCTCAAGGCGCTCAAGAAGAAGATGCAGCGCGAAGGCATCTTCCGCGAGATGAAGCTGCGCGGCCATTACGAGAAGCCGTCGGAGAAGAAGCGCGCGCGAGAAGGCCGAGGCCGTGCGCCGCGCCCGCAAGCTTGCCCGCAAGAAGGCCCAGCGCGAGGGCCTCATCCCCGCGAAGCCGGTCAAGGTTCGCACGGCCGGCGCCCGCTGACCGACGCATTCCGGCTTCCGCCGTATTTTTGACAGGCCCGCGACGAACCATCATCGCGGGTCGAGTCGTTTCAGGAAGGCCCGGAGACGGGCCGCAATGGCACCGCTGGCTGATGACAGGACGATGGGACATGACACGTTCGGCCCACGCGGCACTTCGTCTGAGACCGCGCCTGGTGCTTGTCGCCGCAGCGATCGCGCTCGCCGGCTGCAGTTCGACCGGTGGCGTGACCTCGGTCGGCTCAGCGACCGGCGGTGACGATGTCGAGTCGAGCTACATCGGCTCGACGGCCAATCTCGCCTCTCTGACCGAGGTCGTGCAGCGCAATCCGAACGATCCCCAGGCCTTCAACATGCGTGGCACCGTTCTGGCCCGCACCGGGCGCCGGGCCGAGGCGCTGGCGGACTTCTCCCGCGCCATCCAGATCGATCCGAACTACGTCCAGGCGCTGTCGAACCGCGCCCTGGTCCACCGCCAGAGCGGCCGCGCCGACCTTGCACTCGCCGACTACAACCGCGCCATCACCGCCGACCCGAACTATGCCGCCGCCTATGTCGGCCGCGGCAACGTCTACCGGACGACCAACCGGCTGGGCGAGGCGCTGAGCGACTACAATCGCGCCATCCAGATCAACGGCTCCAACGCGCAGGCCTATCACAACCGCGCCCTCGTCTGGGCCGCCCAGGGCAACCATCGCCAGGCGGTGGAGGACTTCACCACCGCCCTCGGCCTCGCCCCCAACAATTCCGAGCCCTACTACGGCCGCGGCCTCAGCTATCTGGCGATCGGCGAGAACAAGCTCGCGCTCGACGACTTCAACGAGGCGGTGCAGTTCGACCAGCGCAACGCCGACCTCTGGGTCGCCCGCGGCCAGGCGCTGGAGCGGACCGGCGACAACGAGCGTGCGCTCGGCTCGTACACGAAGGCGATCAGCATCGAGGAAAACCATCCCGGTGCGCGCGAGGGCTTTGCCCGCCTTGGCGGCCGCGCCGGCCAGACCTACCGTCTGTTCAACTGACGGCGGTCAGCCGAGGTCCTTCGCCAGTTCCATGACGGCGGGCCGGAAGCCGAAGCGCTCATAGGCCTTGCGGGCGATGTGGTTGCCGACGATGGCGCCGATCATCAGCCGCTTCACGCCGTGCTGCCGGGCCAGCCGCTCGGCTTCCTCCAGCAGCGCCGTGCCGATCCCCTGCCCGCGGTGGCGCTCGTCGATGACGAGTTCCGACACCCAGCCGACCTGCGCGATCTCGGCTTTCAGATAGGGCTGCGGCTGCTCCAGCACGAAGCACATCATGCCGACGACCTCGCGGCCGTCGACAGCCACCATGACGGCGCCGCCGTCGCGGGCGATGCGCGACAGGTCGGAATCGAGACGAGCCTCCGCCGCCTTCAGATCACGCGCGCGGTCGGCCGAGATCGCATCCTCGAACAGGTTGAGCTGGTGGACGAGATCGACGACGGCCGCACGATCGGACGCCTCATAGGGACGGATGACGATGCTCATGGCGCCGCTCCATCAAGGTGCGGCGCGACCACCGCACGTGTCTCGTCGCTCGACACGACCGGGACGATCTCGAAGCTCACGCCCGAGCCGCGCCAGGACAGGACCCATTCCTGCAGGAGCCTGAGGTCGTCGCACTCCATCAACTGGAAGCAGCGGTCGAAGTTCGGCTCGATCCAGCTGCCGACGTAGCGCAGCCCCTCGGGGAGCGAGCGCCCGCTGTCGCGCACACGGCGATAGACCGGCACCGGGTCGCAGCCCGCGAAGCGCTCGATGACCATGAACAGCATGGTGCCTCCAAAAAAGAAGCGGGGCCGAAAAGCCCCGCCCCGATCCTAGATCACCAGGCAGCCGCCCCTCAACCGGGGCGCTCCCGTCAATGTCCCAGCGCCTTGACGATGCTCTCCACCATCTTCTTGGCGTCGGCGAGCAGCATCATCGTGTTGTCGCGATAGAACACGTCGTTGTCGATGCCGGCATAGCCGACGCCGCCCATGCCGCGCTTCACGAAGAGGATGTTCGCGGCCTTTTCGACGTCCAGAACCGGCATGCCGTAGATCGGCGAGGTCTTGTCGGTCTTCGCCGCCGGATTGGTGACATCGTTGGCGCCGATGACGAAGGCGACGTCGGCCTGGGCGAACTCCGAGTTGATGTCCTCGAGCTCGAAGACCTCGTCATAGGGCACGTTGGCTTCCGCCAGCAGCACGTTCATGTGCCCGGGCATGCGGCCGGCAACCGGATGGATGGCGTATTTCACCTCGACGCCCTCCTTCTTGAGGAGGTCGGCCATCTCGCGCAGCGCGTGCTGGGCCTGCGCCACCGCCATGCCGTAGCCAGGCACGATGATGACCTTGCTGGGCGTTCTTCATGATGTAGGCGGCGTCCTCCGCCGAGCCGGCCTTGTACGGGCCGCGCCTCAGCCGAACCGCCCGCCGCCGCATCCTCGCCGCCGAAGCCGCCGAGGATGACGGAGATGAAGGAGCGGTTCATCGCCCTTGCACATGATGTAGGAGAGGATCGCGCCCGACGAGCCGACCAGCGCGCCGGTGACGATCAGCGCCGTATTGCCGAGCGTGAAGCCGATGCCCGCCGCCGCCCACCCCGAATAGGAGTTGAGCATCGACACGACCACCGGCATGTCCGCGCCGCCGATCGGGATGATCGAGCAGTCACGCCGACCACGAAGCGACAGCGAGCACGATGAGCCAGAAGGCCAGCGTGCTTTCCGTGCGCATGAAGATGATCAGCAGGATCACGATGCGCCGCCGCCAAGCGCGATGTTGAGGACGTGGCGTTGCGGCAGACAGGATGGGCTTGCCGCTCATCCGCCCGTCGAGCTTCAGGAAGGCGATGACCGAGCCGGTGAAGGTGATGGCGCCGATGGCGACGCCGAGGCCCATCTCGAACAGCGCCTGACGCCTTGATCGTGCCGCGCGCGCCGATGCCGAAGGCGGTCGGCGCATAGAGCGCGGCGGCTGCGACGAAGACCGCCGCGAGGCCGACACCAGAGTGGAACGCCGCCACCAGCTGCGGCATCGAGGTCATCGGCGACGCGCCGGGCGATGACCGCACCGATGCCACCGCCGATGGCCGAGGCCGACGAGGACCAGGCATCCAGCCGCCGATGCCGACGGGGTCGCCAAGGCCAGCGTGGTCAGGATGGCGATCGCCATGCCGATCATGCCGTACAGTATTGCCCTGCGCGACTGGTGGACGGGCTGCGACAGCCCGCGCAGCGCCAGGATGAACAGGACGCCGGAGACGAGATAGAGGAGGGCCGCGAGGTTTGCCGACATCGGTTCAGCCCTTGCTCGTCGTCGGGCTTCGTCCTTCTTCTTGTACATCGCCAGCATGCGCTGGGTGACGAGGAAGCCGCCGAAGATGTTGATCGCGGCGAGGACCAGCGCGATGAAGCCGAAGATGCGGGCGACCAGCCGGTCCCGGCTGAGGACCGACCGCCAGCAGCGCGCCGACGACGATGACCGAGGAGATGGCGTTGGTCACCGCCATCAGCGGCGTGTGCAGCGCCGGGGTCACCGACCAGACCACATAGTAGCCGACGAAGACGCCAGTGCGAAGATGGCGAAGCGGAAGACGAATGGGATCGATAGCGCCGCCGGAGCAGGGCGCGCGCGGCGACCGTGCCGATCTGGTCGGCGACGGCGGTGGCCTGCTCGGCGGCGACGCGCCTGTCAGCGGCGATGCGTCGGTCGCGCCGCGGCGCGGGCTTTCGAGAGCCTGATCTGGCGTAAGCGTCGTCATGCGTTTCGCCTTGGATCAGGCCTTGGTGGACTTCTTCGGCGCGGCCTTCGGCATGGCGGCGGCTGCGTCGTCAGTCGCCGGGTCGCGGCCGGAGGTGGCTGAGCGTCCTGGAAGCTCGGATGGACGATCTGCTCCGTCGCGGGTCAGCAGCGTCGCCTTCACGAGTTCGTCGTCGCAGGTCACGACGAGCGACTTCGTCGCCTTGTCGATCATGATCTCGAGGAAGGCGAAGAGGTTCTTGGCATAGAGCGAGGACGAGGTCGCGGCGACGCGGCCGGGCACATTGGCGTGGCCGACGATCTTCGACGCCGTTGGCGGTGACCACGGTCTCGCCGACCCTGGCGCCCTCGACATTGCCGCCGCGCTCGACGGCAAGGTCGACCAGCACCGAGCCCGGCTTCATCGAGGCCACCATCGCGCTCGTGACGAGCCGCGGCGCCGGCACGGCCGGGGATCAGCGCCGTGGTGATGACGATGTCCTGCTTGGCGATGTGCTCGGCGACGAGGGCCGCCTGCTTGGCCTGGTATTCCGCCGACATGGGCTTCGCATAGCCCGCCGGCCGTCTCCGCCTGCTTGAACTCGTCGTCCATCGACGGCGACGAACTTGGCGCCGAGGCTTTCCACCTGCTCCTTGGCGGCGGGACGCACGTCGGTGGCGGTCACAACCGCGCCGAGGCGGCGCGCCGTGGCGATCGCCTGCAGGCCGGCGACGCCGGCGCCCATGACGAAGATCTTGGCGGCCGGCACCGTGCCGGCGGCGGTCATCATCATCGGCAGTGCGCGGCCGATATTCCGACGCGGCGTCGATCACGGCGCTGGTAGCCGGCGAGGTTGGCCTGCGCACGACAGCACGTCCATCGACCTGGGCGCGGGTGATGCGCGGCATCAGTTCCATGGCGAAGCCGGCGACACCGGCCGCGGCCATCTGCGCCAGCGCAGCCTCGTTGCCATAGGGATCCATGGTGGCCAGCACCACCGCACCCGGCTTGTAGGACTTGAGTTCTGCGGCGCTCGGACGGCGCACCTTCAGGACGACGTCGGCGCCCTTCACAGCATCGGCGGCGATGGTAGCGCCGGCGGCCTCGAAATCGGAGTCCAGGATGCCGGACGCCAGCCCGGCGCCGGGCTCGACGACCAGATCGCCCCCCAGCGCCTTCAGGCGCTTCACCGTATCCGGTGTACCGGCGACACGCGGTTCACCGGCCTCCGTCTCCCTAGGGATCGCGATCCGCATAGACTGCTCCTCCGGTCCGCCCTTGTGCCGGGCCGCTCCGAGGGGCGTCTTGGTCTAGTCCGGACGCGCCGCTGCCCCCCGATAGCGGGCGCGCATCACCCGTCAGAGCAGGAAGATCGCCATCAGGACGAGAAGGACGACGAGGCCGATCGTGCCCCACTTCGTCAGGCCGGTGAAGAACGCGTAGGTGCGCTCATGCTCGGCGTAGTCCATCGGTGCGGTGCCGTCGAGACGCGGTTCGGACGCCATGGTTCAACTCCTCAAAGCCAGCCCGATCTATGAAATTGGGGTAGCGCATGGATCGGTGTCTTGCAACGCAGTCCTACGGCTAAAATCGCCGCATCAGCGCGGCGCGGTGAACGCCGGCATGCTTCCCTGGACGCCGCCCGTACCTCCCCCGGAGCCGGCCGGCGCATTCGGCAGGGGCGTGCTTCGCGGCGCGGCGGTGGCAGGAGCGGCTTCTGGGCGCCGCGCGGGCCCGGCAGGCGGCAGCGGCGCGGCCATCGGCGGAGCGGGCTGTGCCGGCCTCTGACCCTCGTCGGTCAGCTGGACCGTCCACTGCCGCTGGTCCTGGGTGTCCACCTCGAAGAATCCGAGCCGGTCATAGCCGCGCGCCAGGCACTGTTCGATGCCGCGAATCGTGAACTCCTTGTCGCGCGAGCACATGAAGGCGCGGCCGGACCATTCGCCGCCCTGATCGTAGTCGACCGCATAGAGGTAGTAGTAGCGCGCAACCAGCGGCCCGCGCAGGATCGTCTCGCAACTGCGGGCGGGAACGTTCCACCAGCCCTCGGTCGTCCACCCATCGCCGTCCTTGTAGCCGATGGCAACGCCCACCCGGCTCGCGGTCGTGTTGCACATCCGAAGGTCGGCACTGGCGGGAGCGCCGGATGACAGCCAGACGAGACCCGTGATCAGGCCAAGCGCAACAGGCAGTCCGCGAGGGAAAAAGCGATTCATCGGCGCTATGTCATCCAGCTCTTTGGCTTTTCCTTGATGCGCGAAGGGCTGTCAACGAAGCCGGGCACGGAGGCGGTCCCACTCAACAGGTTCCGGGCGGTCGCAGCTCAGTTTCTCAACACGATGCAGGCGCCTCCCGCAGCGCGGATCCGGTCGCAGAGCTGGCCAGCGGCCTGGCGTGATCCGGCGGGAACGCGAACCCGGTAGAAGATCGCCCGGCCGCGGCTCCTGAGCCTCTGACCGAGAACCAGCGGCTGTACGTCGCCGAGGATGCCGGCGAGGCCGCGCCTGGCTCGCGAATAGCTGGCCAGCGCCACCGCGCGGGAGAAGTTGCCGGCCAGCTGCACACCCCAGGGCGCGAAGGGACCCTCGACATTCGCCAGCAGCTCGCCGGGCCTGCGGAGCAGCGCGGTGACCCTCAGACAGGACTGCGGCGGCTGGTCATGGATGAGGCCTGGCGGTGGCTGTGGCTTGTCGCGGTCCGCCGCCCAGTCTTCGGCCGTGCGGCTGGTGATCTGGAAAACGTAGTTCTGTGTCTCCAGCGGCAGTCCGCCGCGGCCCGCGAGGAAGCCCTGCACGCGGGCCGGGCCGCCATTGTAGGCGGCGGCCGCGAGCCCGAGATTTCCGAACTGCCGGCGCAGGTCGGCGAGGAGCGAGGCCGAGGCGGCGATCGCCTGTTCAGGGTCGAAAGGATCGGCCAGCCCGCGCTCCTGCGCCGTGCCGGGCATGAACTGCGCCACGCCTTGCGCCCCGGCGCGGCTCACCGCCCGGATGCGGAAGCGGCTCTCCACCCAGATGAGGCGTGTGAAGAAGTGGACGGGCAGGTCGTGGCGGCGGGCTCCGGCCTCGATCATCCGGCACAGCGCCTGTTCCAGCGTCTCGACGCTCGCCGCCTCGCTCGCACGGAGCGGCGGTCCGGCAAGGGCGGAAAGGGCGAATGCCGTGATCGTGGTGATGAGAACCGGGCGCAACAGCATCGTTCCTGCCCCTTCCCTCTCAGTCCGGCCGCAACGCGTCCGGGCGCCGGGGGCGCGCCACCCAGATGCCCAGCATGATCGCCGCCCCGCCGGCCATCTGCGCGAGGCTGAGGGCCTCGCCCAGTGCCACCCAGGCGAAGAGCGCCGCGATCACCGCCTCCAGGAAGATGACGAGCGACGAGAACACCGTCGGCAAGGTGCCGAGCGCCACCGACAGGAGCCCCTGCCCGGCCGCATGGGTCAGCATGCCGAGTGCGAGGACGGCAAGCCAGCCCTGCAGGCTCTGCGGCAGTATCCGCGGCTCGAGCACCAGCGCCACGCCGAGCAGAACCAGGGCCGTCACCGCGGTGGACTGCAGGGTGAGCCGCGCCGCTCCATGGGTCAGGCGGCCGATGCGGATGGCATGGAAGTAGAGGCCGAAGAACACCCCGTGGCCGCGCCATAGACATCCCCGAGCAGGCGGGACCGGCCGATCTGCAGACTGTCGCCGACCAGCGCCGCGCCGCCGGCGATGCAGAGGGCGAGGCCGGCGAACGTCCAGAGCGAGATCGTCTCGCGGAGCCAGAGCCAGGCGACGAGGATGACCCAGACCGGTGCGGTCGTCGCAAGAAAGGTGGAATTGGCGATGGAGGTGTTGAGGATGGACAGGTGCCAGAAGAACAGATCGCCGGCGAAGAAGGCGCCCGCGAGAATCCCCGGCAGGGTGAGCCCCGGCCGACCCGGCGTTTCCCGATCCTCGAACCGCATCCAGACAAAGAGTACCGGCAGGGCCAGCGCCGCGCGCCAGAAGGCCGATGCGAAGGGGCCGACATCCGCGAGCCGGACGAAGACCGGCGAGACGCCGAGCGCGGTCGCGCCTGCGAGCAGGGCGAGGAAGGCGGCGGCCTGGGAGGACGGGACGGGGGTGCGGGAGATCATGACATCGGTTCGACCGCCGATGCATAGGGGGCGTCGGCCCTGTGGACAAGCGCCGCGACGCTTGACCCCGCCGCCCGAATTCGCGAACCAGTGCGGCTCCCTCCGCCCTC
The DNA here is from genome assembly GCA_965284145.1 of Phreatobacter sp. Lineage (GTDB taxonomy): Bacteria > Pseudomonadota > Alphaproteobacteria > Rhizobiales > Phreatobacteraceae > Phreatobacter. Next base: position 1,959,598 of record CBDIRH010000001.1, on the reverse strand, counting down.
CCCTCTGGAGCCTCACATGGTCGATACCCAAAGCGTCGCAGCCGATCAGCTGAAGTCCATCATCGAGCGCATTGAGCGCCTCGAGGAGGAGAAGAAGGCGCTGTCGGACGACATCAAGGACGTCTACGGCGAGGCCAAGGCCAACGGCTTCGACACCAAGGTGCTCCGCAAGATCGTTTCGCTGCGCAAGCAGGATCGCGACGAGCGCATGGAGCAGGAGGCGATCCTCGAGCTCTACCTGCAGGCCCTCGGGATGGCCTGACGCCCCCCGGAACGATCATTGCTGCGGGGGCCGCGACGCCAGCATGCTGACCCCCGCAGCCGCAAGCACGGCGGCAAAGCCGACATAGTCGAGAGGCGCCGGCCGCTCTCCGACGATGGCCATGGCGCCGATCACCCCGACGACGGGGATGGCGAGTGTCGTCAGCGAGGCCGCGGCGACCGAAACGCGCGCCAGCAGCGTGAACCAGAGCACATAGGCGAGCGCCGTCGCGCCGATGACGTGGAAGACGATGGCGGTCCAGGCGTTGGCGGAGAGCGAGCCGGGCATCGTCTCGCCCGCGGCGATGTAGCCGATGCCGGCCACGACCGATGCCAGGAGAAGCTGGTACCCGGTCATCACCATGCGATCGCCGTCGATCGGATGTGACTTCTGGTAGACGCTGCCCGCGGCCCAGCTCACGGCCGCGATCATCGGGAAGACGATGCCGAGGGGCGTGATGCCGCCTGTCGCGAGCGGCAGCGAGAGAATGACGATCCCCGCCATGCCGATGGCGAGCGCTGTCCACCTTGCCCGGTCCGGTCGCTCACCGAGGAAGAGATAGGCCAGCAGGATCGCCCAGAGCGGGGTGGTGAACGTCAGGATCGCCGCCCGCGACGTCGAGGTGTTGAGCTGCGCGAAGACCGTGGCGAGGTTGAAGGCGGCGATGTTGAATATGCCGGCGATGGCGAGCGGCACCCAGGACGAGCGGCCGATGGCCAGCGACCGGCCGCGCGCAGCCGCAAAGGCGAGCAGCAGCAGTGCCCCAGCGCCGAGGCCTGTCATCCGCAGCGCGAAGGGCGGCACCTCCGACAGGGCGATCTTCACCGCAGGCCAGTTGAGGCCCCAGAGGATCGCCAGGGCGGCGGGAATGAAGCGTGTCGGGTCCATGGCATCCCAGCATCACCGGGGCGCGGGGCCTGACCGGCATCGACGACGATGACCGGCCTGGTGAAGACCGGGCGGCACGATGCGACGAATGCAGGGTGTTTCGCCACGGCCGGTGGCGCAGGTCAGGCGCGCGCGGGCCGGTTTGGGTTAGCGCGACAGCCAGGCACCGCGCTGGCGAGCCGGCGGAGCGCCGAGCTCGATCGTCCTGAGCGAAGCCACGGCCTCACCCGAGAACTGCTGGGCCGAGGCGAGGTTGACCGGCGCGGCCGAGAAGGTCATGGCCACCACCTGGACAGGCTGCTGGATCAGCCTCTGCTCGCGCGGATTGGGAGCCTGGAGCGCAACACCGGTCGAACGGTCCTGAACCGGACGGGTGGCCGCGGCGACGGTGCGGCTCGCCTCTGCGTTCGGCGCGACCAGCGGAGCCGAGGCGGGGCGGGTGGCGCGGGCGGCGGGCCGCGGTGCCTGAACCGGGGCCTGCGCGGCCTGATCGCGCGGGGCCCGCGCGCGGATGCGCCGGCCGAAGCTGCGGACCCGCAGCGACTGTCCGCCGGAAGCGTCACGGGCTGCGAGGGAGAGGCGAAGGCGAGCGCGATGGCAGAGGCCGTCTCGACCGGGCGTCCGCGCTGGTCGCCCGTGGCGATCAGCGGCGGCACGGCGAGGCGTTGGCGTCGCGCACCAGAACTCGGGGACGCGCGGGCGGCATCGGGGCATGCGCCACTGCGGGCGGCGTGGCTTCGGCAAGGACGGTCGGCCGGGCCGGGCCGGCGGCCGCCACCGCCGTCGGAGCCTCACCCGGAATGACGGGGCGGGCCGCAGGCAGCGGCGCAGCCGTCAGGCGTTCCGTTGCATCCTCTTCTCGCTGCCCCGGAGGCGGGTGGCCGCCGGCGGGGCCCGCTGGGGCAGGGGAGCGGCCGCGATCAGCATGCGCGGCGGATTGTTGGTGACGATCTGGACCGGCCGGCCGGGCGGCGGTGCATTGATCGTGGTCGGAACCGGCGTTGCGGCAGGAGCCGGTGCCGGTGCCGGGGCGGGCTCGGGTTCACGCGCGGCGGCGACAGGCGCGGCCGGGGCCGGTTGCGGCGCAGCGGCTCGCGCCGGCGGTCGCTGGTTGCCGCCGAACAGGCCGGCAAACAGGCCCATGGAGCTGCCACGCTGGCGAACTCACGCCACCGCGGTCGCTGTCGTCGTCGTAGGTGGCGCTCTCGTCGGCCCGCGAGTCGTAGAAGCGCGAAGCGGTGCCACCCCGGGAGCGGACCATGGCGAGCGCGGTATCGAAACCGGCGAGCGGCCGGCCATCAGCCGGGATATGGACCGTGCGGCCATCCGGGAAGAGGCGGGCGAGATAGTCGCGGGAAACTTTCGGCCAGTGGCGGACCGAGCCGGTGTCCATGTGGACGAACTGGTTGGCCGAGCCCGGATAGAAGCCGACGCCACCACGCTGCAGCATCATGCCGGCCTCGCGGACGCGGGTCATCGACGCGCCGGGGATGTAGAAATCCATCGCCTGACCGGTGATGTGCCGCGATTGCTGGGCGACGGCGCGCGAGCGGCGGCGCAGCATGGCGTTGGTGCCGGCGGAGCGGTAGGCGGAGACGACGTGGATCTGCGACTGCGCCCCGACGGATCGGTAGACTTCCCACACGACGTCGAAGAGGTGCGGGTCCATCCGGGTCGGCTCGTCGCGACGCCAGTCGCGCAGGAACCAGTTGAGCTTGTTCAGCGCGTCCTGGTCGTAGCGGCCGTTGCGCTTGAAGGTGATGAGGATCTGCTCGCCGGTGTGCTTGTGCAGCATCGACAGCGTGCGCGTGTCGCCATTGGCCACGACGGTCTGGGTCGAGTTGCTGATGGCAATGAGGAAGCCGAAGCCGAGTGCGACGGTGGCGGCGGCGCGCAGGGCGCTGCGCGAGACCTGGCCAGACACTGTGCGGTGGGCTGAGGACACTATGACAGGGCTCTATCGTCGAACGAAGGGTTGTTCGTGACCGACCTGAGCCGGCTCATGGTGAACGCATCATCGTCAGGATCGGTTAAAGAACCCTGAGTCCCGTCGACGGTTCGGAAACCACCGCCGCTCACGGACCCGTGACCGGTAGGCAGCAACTATGGCGAAATCATGCCACCGCTGCCCCGTCGGTCATCGTGGTTGATGCACCTCAACCACGAACGCCGGTCAGGGCCGCGCGAACCCGGGCATTGTGGCCATAGATGTCGGGCAGTTCAACCAGCGAACCGTTGGCGTCCACCGTCATCGTGAAATAGACGAGATGGATCGGGATGGCCTGGCGGAAGCGCACCGAGCGCTCTCCCGAGCCGTAGATGCTGCGCATGCGGGCGCTCGTCCAGTTCTCGCCCGGCAGGGCGATCCCCAGCAGCAATTCGGCCAGTTCCTCGGGGTTCTGCACACGCACGCAGCCATTTGACAGCGCCCGGTTCGACTGGGCGAAGTAGCTGCGCGACGGCGTGTCGTGCAGGTAGACCGAATGCCGGTTCGGGAACATGAACTTCATGCGCCCGAGAGCGTTCGACGTGCCCGGCGGCTGGCGGAACGAGTAGCGGCCGACATTGGCGGAGGCCCAGTTGATGGTGGAGGCGTCCACCACCCGGCCACCCTGCATCACCTGGATGCCGCGGCGGGCGAAATACCCGCCGTTGCGGCTGGCAGCGCCGAGCATGGAGCGCCGCACGATCGACAGCGGCACATGCCAGGACGGGTTGAACACGATGAAGCTCATCGCGTCCGAGAAGACGGGCGTCTGCGTCTCCGCCCGACCCATGACGGCGCGGGTGCGGTGGATGACGGAGCCGGAGCGTACGACGTTGACGTGGTAGTCGGGCGAATTGACCCACACATGGGTATCGCCGAGCTGGCGCGGCAGCCAGCGCCAGCGCTCGAGATTGGCGATGAGGTCACGCTCCTTGAGGGCGTGCAGGCGCGTCGCCTCGGTGGTCGTCATCTCCCGTCGCTCGCCGCGCATCTCGACGAGCTTTGCACGCAGCTGGCGGAACCCGGCATGGGGCGGGTTGAACCCGTCGATGGCAGCCGCGACGTCAGCCGCCCGCGAAACGGTCTCCAGCGCCGCCGTCGTCTCGATCCGGGGCGGCGAGACATCGAAGTAGCCCGACAGGCGCTTCGGATCGGTCCGGCCGCCAGAAGCATGGGAGGCGTAGAGGGTCACCGCACGCGCCAGGGCGAGTTCGAGCTTGGCGACGCTCTCGGCGGTACGAGGTCCGGTCGGCAGGGTGATCCGGTAGGCACCGGCGTCAAGGCCGTCCTCGCCGGCCTGGCCGAGGCGATTGAGGGCGGCCTGGCCGCGCTCCGCGATCACGCCGTCGCGGACGAACAGCGGTGCATAGCCGCGCGCCGCGTAGAAGGGATTGAACTGCTGCTGCAGGGCGCGATCGCCACCGGGCTTTGCCAGAAGGATCCGGAGCTGCTGGGCGACACGCTCCGCCGTGATGGCGGGGTCGGGCTGGCCGTCCTCCACTAGGCTCGGCGGATCTTCGGGGATGGCGGCGAAGTCCGCCTCGGTCGGCTGCGGCACGGGCGGCGCCTGGACCGTTTCCGGCGCCTCGTCGTCGGCGTTGGGGGCCTCCGCCAGGATGGGCGACGCCGGGAAGGCGGCAAGGCCGAAATCCCGCGGCGCCAGGGGCCCGACCCCGTCGAGCGGCGGCTGCGGAACGGCAAGGTCCACTTCCCAGGCCGCAAGCCCGGATGCTTCTGCCGCGCCCGCCTGCGCGTTGGCCAGCGCACCTGCCCCGACGAGAGCGCAAGCAAGGAAAGCCGACCGCAGGCGCATCTTCATCCCCCCTCCCCGGTCCGGCGCGCGATTCACGTCACGCGACGGACGGTATCCAACGTGCCATTTTTCGATCATGCGAGGCGCCTGCGATCAAGCCACGAAGGCTTGAGAGCCGACGAAAGCCGGACCGGCGATGCGCCGCGGTCACACCTCCTCCGCCACGTCAACCGGCTCCTCGAGGCCCAGGTCCTTCAGCTTGCGGTAAAGCGTCGAGCGACCGATGCCGAGCCGGCGGGCCACCTGGGACATCTGCCCGCGGTAGTGCTCGATGGCGAACTTGAGCGCCTCGGTTTCGATCTGCTCCATCGGCCGGACGTGGCCGGCCTCATCGACCAGGGCGATGGAGGCGCCCGGCACGATCATCGCGGGCTGGCTGACCATGGCCGGCTGGATGGCGGGCGAGTGGACCATGGGCGGCGGCGCCAGCGGCACCACGACCTCGTAGCCGTCGACCTGGGCAGCGATCTGCGGGAAGTCGGCCACCGACAGTTCGTCGCCATCGCAGAGCACGACGGCGCGGAAGACGGTGTTCTCGAGCTGCCGGACATTGCCGGGCCAGGAATAGGCGCCGAGCAGGCCGAAGACCGCCGGCTGGACGCCGCGGATGCGCTTGCCCTCTTCCGCCGCGATCCGCGCGAGGAAATGGCGGACGAGGTCGGGAATGTCCTCGGCGCGCTCGCGCAGCGGCGGCAGGGTCATCGGGAAGACGCAGAGGCGGTAATAGAGATCCTCGCGGAACCGGCCTTCCTTCACCGCCTTGATCAGGTCGCGGTTGGTCGCCGAGATGATGCGGATGTCGACCTTGACCGGGCGCTTGGCGCCGACCGGGTCGACCTCGCCCTCCTGGATGGCGCGGAGCAGCTTCACCTGCGTCTCCAGCGGCAGTTCGCCGACCTCGTCGAGGAAGAGCGTGCCGCCATGGGCTTCGACGAACTTGCCGGTGTGCTTGTCGGTGGCGCCGGTGAAGGCGCCCTTCTCGTGGCCGAACAGGATGCTCTCCACGAGGTTCTGCGGAATGGCGCCGCAGTTGACCGCGACGAAGGGTTTGGCCCGCCGCTCGCCCGAGCCGGCGATCGCCCGCGCCAGCAACTCCTTGCCGACACCGCTCTCGCCTTCGATCATCACCGGGATCATCGAGCCGGCGGCCTTCTCGGCCATCTTCAGCAGCGGCTGCATGCGGGGCGAGCGGGTGACGATGTCCTTGAAGGTCATCGTGCCCTCGGCCTTGCGCTTCAGGCGCTGGACCTCGGCGACGAGGGCCTCGGTCTTCAGGGCGTTCTTGATCGAGACGGCGAGGCGCTCGCCGCCGACCGGCTTGACGACGAAATCGCTCGCGCCCGCGCGCATGGCGTTGACGACGGTGTCGATCCCGCCCTGGCTGGTCTGGACGATGACCGGCTTGACGATGCCCTCCTCGCGCATGGCCGCGAGCACGCCCATGCCGTCGCGCTCGGGCATGACGAGATCGAGCAGGACGAGATCGATGGAATCGCCATCGGAGGAGAGGATCTGCAGCGCCTGCTCGCCGTTCTCGCACAGGCGCGGCTCGTAGCCGAACTTGCGGACCATGGCCTCCACCAGACGGCGCTGAACCGGATCGTCGTCACAGATGAGGATGGTCGTCACGGCATGCACTCCCGAATGCGGATGTCTCGATTCGGGAGAGGGTGGTTGCCGCCGCTTAAGGGCGGGTTAACGGGGCGTTCCTTAAGTGTATGATTTTGCACAGCCGGAGTTTGCACCCCCATCCGGAACAACGGTGAACCTATCCGGAACAGAGGGGAACCGTGCAAACTCGAAATCGCACCACCGAAGGCTATCAATGCGGCAGGAAAATACGGCCGAAGTCGTCGATCACGATGCATCACCGCTGTCGCGATGGGAGTGAGTCGGGATTGAACCGCCCCGTTTTCGCCGGAGGCAGCTTGTCTTGGGTTGCGTGGCCATCACCGGCTCTGCCAGCGAGCGTTGTAGCGCTCCTCGACCTCTGCCGGCATCATGCTACTGATGTGCTCGAGGAGTTGGCGAGTCGACGGGATAAAACCGCGCCGAGAGATCCTGGCCGGCTTGACCCGGCACCTGCCGCCACGACGCTTCTTCGCCATCTCATCGTCGGTCGCTTCCTCAACATCGGATCCGCACTCTCCATCATCGGCGACTGTTCTTCGCCGGCGATGTCGGCCAGCGGGGGACCGCTAGGGCGGGCCGCAGAGGCGGTTGTCGCTTCGATTGGAACAGCACAAAATGGGAGCGCGGGGGATCTGACGCTGCTCGAACGCGGCGCCCATCGCCCAACTTGGGACCCCAAAAATGAGTACCTCGCAGCCAACTCGACGGCAGCTCTTGAATGACTTTCTTGAGGGCCTGCAACCCAGTCCTTCTGACCCGGAGGATATTGGGCTGATCCCCCTGAGCATTGCGGCTGAGTGGATTGGTTCCGGGAGCGGAAAGGTACCTTTTCTGCCGGATGAGTGGGAGTCTTGGGAGCTCGCATATGGTGCCATCGTTGCCGCCGCATGCAAAGGTAGGCTAAAGATCCACGGGATCAGTGATGGTGAAAGCCAAATAATTCCTAAAGTATTTTTTAGAAACTCGTCGATCTATCTGGTAGATTTTGACAGACCGCCAGAGGCGCCTTACGCACCACCAGCCAATAAGGGAGCCGAGGCACCGAAATACTTCATTCGCGCCATCATTTATCCGAATGAGGAAGAATGGCTCGACGGCCATAACGATGCCCTCTTGCGTCGAACGCCCCACCGCAAAGATTCAGGGCTGCGGGATAAGGAGTGGGTCCAACTGCAGGTTCGCCGTCGTGACGTGAGGAGGCTCTGGAAACTCGATAGAGCAGAACTCCGGACCCGTACCCGTGGGCGCGCAACGCGCCGAAAATCCGAGGCATTGGACATCTACCGATCCCTTGGACCGGCCGTCGCATCAGGCAGCATCACCAAGGTCTCCCAACGGATTGCCGAGATTTTGGACGCGCGGTTTCCGGAGGACGCCCAGTTCAAGCCTCGGACAATCGAGCGATACATCCGGGAGGACATTCGCTCTCGGGAAAAATAGCTCAGCGACGAATTATGCGGAGCTATTTTGCGGACCATCGTCCGATCAATTGATCTCCCGATCCGGCCATGTCCGGGGCCTTCGGGAGATTCACATGAACCCAGACACCCAAACTGAGCGCGGTCACGTTCTGCGCTATCTGCGGCGAGCGGATGCCGCGTCATACGTGCAGGCGAGCTTCGGCTTCCCTTGTTCGCCGCAGTGGCTCGCCAAGCTCGCTGTCGTTGGCGGCGGCCCAATGTTCCACAAGGCTGGCCGCACGCCGCTTTATGCGCCGTCCGATCTCGACGCCTGGGCACAGGCACGGATCGGGCGCCCCCGCCACTCGACCTCTGACACCGGTCGGGAGGGTTGAGCCATGGGCATCCAGCGCATTCCGAACCCCAATCTTGCCCGCACTCACACGATCTACTCGATCGCAGAGCTCTGCGAGGCCCTAGACGTCCACTACAACACTGTCCGCAAATGGGTGCGGATGGGACTGACGCCGATCGATGATGGCTGGAAGATGTACTTCCGCGGCGAGGACGTCCGCGCGTTCCTCATCGCTCAGCGCGAGCGGACCAAGCGTCCATGTCCGCCAGGCACGATCTACTGCCTGCCTTGCCGAGAACCGAAGGCTCCTGCCGGCGGCATGGTGGAGTACAGGCCCCTCAGCCCCATGAGAGGCCTGCTGCAAGGGATCTGCCCGACCTGTGGACGCCTGATCCACCGAGCAACAGGCCCAGCGCAGGTCGAGACCCTGACTGCCATTTTCGCCGAAACACGTATCGAAGAGTGAGTTGGGATCATGTCGGACCAATCCACGTATCGCAGCCTGTCAAAGAATAGAGCAGTGGGCCAGGCCGCCCCGTACAACGCCAAGAACGAGCGGCTGAAGCGCCAGCATGCGATCTTCCTGAAGGAGGCCGAGGGCTTCGGAGACGAGGCGGTGAGGCACGCCATGGCCACCATCGACGACTTCGAGGCATTTCGTCACCGCAACTGCTTTGGCACTTTCAAAAGAGCAGACGCCATAGCCTACAAGGAGCACTTGGCGCAGAGGATCAGCCGGAAGACCGGCCAGCCCCTGAGCAAGGTAAGCCAGAAACGGGCAGTGCACGGCCTTCAACGGTTCTTCCGTTGGATCGCGGATCAACCGGGCTACCGCACCCGCATCCGCCCTTCCGATGCTGACTACTTCCGTCTCAGCCGACGGGACCAGAGCATCACCAAAGCGGTCAACCGGCGAATCGTGCCGAGCATTCAGGAGGTTGAACGGCTGCTCGCCGCGATGCCTACTGGCACCCTGGTCGGCAAGCGCAATCGGGCAATCGTCGCGATCCTGATCCTGACCGGCGCAAGGGTCGGCGCAGTCGCCTCCCTGCGCATCAAGCACCTTGATCTGACCCGCCGGATGCTCCTCCAGGATCCGAGAGAGGTCAGAACCAAGTTAGCAAAGACCATCGAGACGTATCTGATCCACATCGATGGTGACGCATTCCCGGCGCTGGAAGAGTGGGTCCGCGTGCTCACGGTCGACATGGGATGGGGGCCGGATGACCCGCTGTTCCCCAAGACCTCGATCGCCATGGGGCCTGATCTCGTGTTTGTTCAGGCGGGTGTCGACCGGGCCCCTTGGCGAAGCGGCATCCCTGTTCGCAAGGTGCTTGAAGAGGCCTGCAAGGCAGCCGGATTGCGATACTTCAATCCGCACGCGTTCCGTCATGCAGTCGCGCGACTAGGCCTCGAGAGAGCGCGGACGCCGGAACAGATGAAGGCCTGGAGCCAGAACATGGGTCACACAGGTCTGCTCACGACCCTGCATCACTACGGATCCGTCGATCCCGAACGGCAGCGGCAGATCATTGAGGGAATGAGGGCAGCATCCCAACACGATCTCTGGAACAAGCTGGAGAAGCTGCTGAACGATACCCGCTAGGGAACCGATCAGCCACCGACACGGGCCAGGGCGTTGAGCATCGCCCTGGCCGCGCGAGTGCCGCGAGACCGTACGGGCGTCCTGGCCGAGGCACCACTGTTGAGACGACGATCGCAGTTGAGAACGCCGCCTGCGACTTGTATCCTCTCCGCGTCTGCGGCCTTCCCTGCCGTCACCGTGGCAAGTCGGTGATATGCAAGGCGCCAGCCAAGGGCCGCCGACATGGTGGGAGTGTTGCCACTTCCAAGGTGGGTACCGGGCCCTTCGGGGTTGCTAGGCCTCCGGTGTTGACTGCCGGCACTCCTGCCCTTTGAGCGGGCGGATCGCATTCGCAGTTGGCTCGGCTTGGCGAGTACCGCCGTGTGGGCCGGGTCACCATCTACCAAAGGTGGTCTCCCAGCGCGCATCTGTGCCGCAGGACTAATGCGATCAACAAAAAGGTCTGGAGGCCAGTGCGCGAAATGGCGCGGTCTACCTCGATTAGTTTCAGAGTACAATCTTGGTGCCCAAGAGACTGTGAGGCAGCGTCCGCATCGCGCCACGAAAGTTGAACGTCGGCGGCGCCCTGCAAGCGGACGCTGGCACAGGCTCCCTATTCCCGACCCGGGCGTTTAAGAACGCCCCTCCGTCCGACATCCGCAACAGCTACATCCGCAACAGCTACATCGCTGCTCTTGTTGGCTCTTGGAGGCACATCAATGGCCTAGGCCAATGAAACGAATTAGCGTCTTCGGACGTGTTCGCCGAAGGCAAACTGGCTTGGAAGTGTTCAGTGCCAGCGCTTGCAAAAAAGCTACATCGGCGTCGATGCCGATCACCACCAGGCGGCCTGATGGTTGGAACAACCAGAGCAACGCGCGCCTAGTTGCCGGCCATTTTTCGACAGGATTCCGCGCAACGGCGACAGGCCTCGACGCATGCGTCCATGCCGCCGAGCCGTTCGCAATCTCGTGCGCATTCCTCACAGATCTCGGCGCATTCGGCGCACGTATGCCGATGATGGGATGTATCGAGAAGCATGAAGTGCGCCGATGTCCGGCAGATCTCAGCGCAGGCCATCATGAGCGTCATGTGGCGTTTCTCGACGTGGGCACCTCCCATTGCCAGGCAATGGTTCATCGCTGTCGATACGCACTCGCGGTAGCAAGCGAGGCAATCGTCGATGCAGGCCCTCATCGTGTCGGCGTGCATGGTGCATGTGACTCTCCTCGATCTGGGGTAGCGATATCCGCTTGCGCTTCCCCGCTTCCGATCCTCAAGCGGGGCCTCCGAGGCCGAAATGCGTCGCTTCAACTCCTGGTCGACGTCGGGGGATGCCGTGTGAGCGTGTCACCCTGATGGGTAACCAATCGCCGTCCGGAGCGTTCCATGGCGGGCGTCGAATGTGTCCGCAGTGACCACGATCCACGGAGTGCACGATGGTGGAGCTCGAACAGGGCGATATAGGTGCCAAGGCGGTAGCTCGCCGCGCCGAGGCGATTGTAGAAGCGCTTCAGTTCTCCGGCAGATCGGTAGCAACGGCCGAGTCCTGTTCCATCGGACACGTAGGCAGGGTCTTGGCCGAGGCGCGAGGCGCTTCGCAGGTCTATCTCGGGACCGTCGTCGCTTACACAAAGCGCAGCAAGCAGCGAGGTCTCGGCTTGGCGAACCATCTTCTGACTGGGCCGATGGGCGCGGTGACCAGTGACGTCGCGATCGCGATGGCGGAGGGCGTCCTGAACCTCATGGGGGCGAGCATGGCGGTGGCCACGACCGGCGTCGCGGGACCGACCCCCGACGAGGATGGAAACCCCGTCGGGCGGCTTGTCGTCGCCGTCGCCGAGCAGGGCAGGCGTCGGCCGCGGCAACGTTCGAGTTTGGAGACCGCGGCGTGGAGGACTTCCACGCCTGTGCCGTCAGTACGGCACTGGCCATGGTCGCGGACCGTCTGGGTCTCGGCACGGACGTCTCCGGGACAGTACCGGGTTGAGGCCGTCCCGCTCCCTTCTCGTCGGAACACAGGATCGGCGTCGGCGTTTTCTCCGAAGATGCGACAGTGAGACACCCCATGGATATCCGCGACAAGCTCATCCTGGCGCTGGCCGCGCAGCTGCGGGCCGAGCTCGACACGCGACAGGCGTTTGCCGATGCGGTACGCGGCGGACTGGGCCGGGAGGTCATGGTGGCCATCCTGGAGGATCCGGTGCCCGCCATTACCCAGATCGATCTTCTGGCAGCCGATGCCGTGGCCGACAGCTCATCGTCCCGTTTCAGGGCCGCCTGATGGGCAGGGCCCGCGCAGCCACAAAGCTGGGGGCCTACCGCTCCAAGCGCGACTTCCGCACAACCGCTGAGCCCTCCGGCAGGATCTCAGCGCGACGGAACAAGGCGGGCGGCAGCTTCGTCGTGCACAAGCACGCGGCCCGCCGACTCCACTACGATCTCCGGCTGGAGCACGACGGCGTCCTGTGGAGCTGGGCGGTGACGCGCGGGCCGAGCCTCGATCCGGACGACAAGCGCCTGGCCGTCCATGTCGAGGACCACCCGCTCGACTACGGGAGCTTCGAGGGCAATATTCCGACGGGCGAGTATGGGGCCGGCGCGGTCATCGTCTGGGACCGCGGGCGCTGGATCCCGCAGGGGGATCCGGATGCCGGGATGGCCAAGGGGCACCTGTCCTTCACGCTCGAGGGCAAGCGCCTCGCGGGGGGATGGCACCTTGTGCGGCTGAAGCCCCGCAAGGGCGAAACGCGGGACAACTGGCTGCTCATCAAGGCCGACGATGATGCCGCATCTGATCGCAACATTCTGGCGGACGAGCCGACGTCCGTGGTCACGGGCCTGACGGTCGAGGACGTTGCGGCGGGCAAGGCGCCTAAGACGAAGGCTGGTGGAAGGAAAGCTCCCGTTTCCGAAAAGAGCGCGCGCACACGACCGGGCGGCGCCGCTCCCGCCTTCGTGCCTCCGTGCCTCGCCACGCTGGCAGACCGGCCGCCGAAGGGCGAGGGCTGGGCGCATGAGGTCAAGTTCGACGGCTATCGCGTGCAGGCGGTTCTGTCGGAGGGCCGGGTCCGGCTTCTGACCCGCACGGGGCTGGACTGGACCGCGAGGTTTGGACGCGGCATTGCCACTGCCGTGGAAGGCTTGTCCTGCGACAGCGCCGTCATCGACGGGGAGATCGTGGTGCTCGACGATTCCGGCGTGTCGACCTTCGCCGACCTGCAGACTGCGCTTTCCGAAGGGCAGCATGAGGGAATGGTTTTCTACGCCTTCGACCTGCTTCAGCTCGATGGGCGCAACCTGAAGGCCGAGCCGCTGGTCGCCCGCAAGGAGCAGCTGGCGCACCTCCTCGATGGCCTGAAGACCGGACCGCTCCGCCTCAGCGAGCATTTCGAGGACCCCGGCGAGGTTATGCTCGACCATGCCTGCCGCATGGGCCTCGAGGGCGTGATCTCGAAGCGGCTCGACGCGCCCTATCACAGCGGTCGCCGGGGGGACTGGATCAAGTCCAAATGCACCCATGCGCAGGAGTTCGTCATCGTCGGCTATGTGCCATCGAACGCCGGTCGCGACCGGATCGGGTCGCTGGTTGTGGGCTATCACGACGATGGCAGCCTCCGGCACGCTGGCCGGGTCGGAACCGGCTACCGGGGCGCCGTGGCGCGCGAGCTGAAGAAGCGTCTCGATCCCCTGCGCCGGGCCAGCTCCCCGGTCACTGCGTCGTCGGCCCAGGGCCGTGGCGTGGTCTGGGTGGAGCCATTACTCGCCGCCGAGGTCGAGTTCCGCGGCTGGACCGGAGATGGATTGCTGAGGCAGGCTGCCTTCAAGGGACTGCGCGAGGACAAGCCGGTGGCTGACATCGTCCGCGAAGAGGCGGAGGCGCCGCCGGCACGCCGCCTGAAGAAGGCCGGGACCGGCAAGGCGGTCAGGTCCGCCGTTTCGACCACGGTCTCGCTGTCCAACCCCGACAAGGTGCTGTGGCCTGACGTGGGACTGACGAAGTCGGGACTGCTGGGGCACTACCAGGCCGTATGGCACCGGATGGAGCCACTTGTCGTCCGGCGACCGCTGAGCCTCGTGCGCGCGCCGGACGGCATCGGGGAGCAGACCTTCTTCCAGAAACATGCCTCCCCAGGCATGGGCAAGGCAGTGCGGGCCCTGAAGGCTGGAAAGGGCGAAGCCCTGCTCTACGTGGAGGACTTCGACGGCATCGCGTCCCTGGTGCAGATGGGCGTGGTGGAGATCCACGTCTGGGGCTCCACCATCGACGACGTCGATCGTCCGGACCAGGTCATCTTCGATCTGGATCCCGGGCCGGGTGTCGACCTCGACGGGGTCCGCGCGGGTGCGCTCGAGGTGCGGGACCGGCTGAAGGGCATCGGCCTCGAGAGTTTCGTGAAGCTGTCGGGCGGCAAGGGATTCCACGTCACTGTGCCCCTCGTGCCAGAGGCCGGCTGGACGGAGGTCAAGGCCTTCGCCCGCGGCTTCGCGGACGCCATGGCGAAGGCCGCACCCGAGCGCTACACCGCGACGCTGGCCAAGAAGGCAAGGCGGGGCAAGATTTTCATCGACTACCTTCGCAACGGCCGCGGCGCGACGGCGGTTGCGCCCTATTCGACCCGCGCCCGGGACGGGGCCCCGATGGCGGCGCCGGTCACCTGGGCCGAGGTTGAAGGCGGCATCGCGCCAAATGCCGTGAAGGTGGGCGCTGCCCTGCCGAAGTCGGACCCGTGGCTGGCGTTCCGGGCTTCGGCGGAGCGTCTCGCCAAAGATTAGCCGCGTTTCCCGGGAGAGGTCGGCGGCTTCTTGGCCGGCGACCCGCCAAGGCTCTTGCGCAGGGCCGCGAACAGATCCACCACGTTGTCGTCGCTTCGCGCCTTGGCGGGCCCCTTGCGGCGCGCCGTCGCCGCCTTTTTTGAGGCGACAAGCTTCAGCAGGGTCTCCTGAACCGGATCATGGACCATCTTTGGCGTCCATTTCCGTGTCCTCTCCTTGATCAGGCTCCGCGCCAGGGTCATCGCCTTGGCCGGCGGCGATCCGGCATCATCTCCGCCGGCATCGACACTCCTGTCGCGGACCTCGTCGCCGAAGCGCAGCGTCCAGAGGATGATGCCCTTGCCGCGCGGCTCCAGCATGACGGCACGCTCCCGGCGGTAGAGGACGAGACGCGAGATCCCGACCACGCGGGACGCCGCCATGGCCTCCCGGATGACGACAAAGGCTTCCTCGCCGACCGGATCGTTGGGCGTGAGGAAGTGCGGCTTCTCGAGGTAGATCCACGGGATGGACGATCGGGCAACGAACTGGTCGATGTCGATGGTGCGGGTCGTCTCGAGGGCGACGCTGTCCAGTTCGTCATCCTCCAGCACCACGAAGTCGTCCTCGCTGCGCGCATAGCCGCGCGCCTGATCGTCGTCCTTCACCGGCTTGCCGGTCTGCGAATCGACGTAACGGCTTTCGACCCGGTTGCCGGTCGTGCGGTTGAGGGTGTGGAAGCGAACCTTCTCGCTCTCGGTGGTCGCGGGCGCCATGGTAACCGGGCAGGTCACCAGCGAGAGCTTGAGGTAGCCTTTCCAGAACGCGCGATCCGCCATGGTACCTCCAACGCTCATCAATGCGCAGCGGGGGACGGCGGTTCCGGAACTCCGTTGCCCGCGCAACGTTGGCTTGCGGCAGTACGGAGGACGGGCGATGGCGGGCGAGCGCGCAAACTGGAAGGGCTTCCTCAAGATCGGCGAGCTGTCCTGCCCCGTCGGCCTCTACACCGCGGCCTCGACGTCGTCTCGCATCGCCTTCCACACGATCAATCGGGAGACGGGCAACCGGGTCCGTCGGGAGTTCGTCGATTCAGCCACTGGCAAGCCGGTGCCGCGCGACGACCAGGTAAAGGGCTACGCGCTCGACGACGACCGGGTGGTCATGCTCGAGCCGGAGGAGATTGCAAGGGCGGTTCCCGAGAGTGACAAGACCCTGTCCGTCGAAGCCTTTATTCCCTGCGACGATATCGACACCCTCTATTTCGACCGGCCCTATTACCTGGCGCCGGCAGGGGGGGCTGGTCAGGAGGCTTTCACGGTCATCCGCGAGGCGATGCGCAGCGCGTCCGTCGCGGCCCTCGCCCGTGCCGTGCTGTTCCGGCGGGTCCGCTCGTTGATGCTGCGGGCCGACGATGATGGACTCATCGCCCATACACTCAACTATGACTACGAGGTCAGGTCCGCCGCCGCCGCCTTTTCCGACCTGCCCGACATCAGGATCAAGAAGGACATGCTCGATCTCGCACGACACATCGTCTCGACCAAGGCCGGCACCTTCGATCCGTCGGCTTTCGACGATCGCTACGAGGAGGCTGTCGCGACCTTGGTCCGGGACAAGCTCGCCGGAAAGGCCGTGAAGCGTCCAAAGGAAAAGCGAGCTCCCAAGGTCGTCGACCTGATGGCGGCCCTGCGCGAGAGCGCGGGCATCGCCGGCGGTCCGGCGAAGGGACGCGCAAAGGCCGGGGCGGGTGCCTCCAAGGCGAAGAGCAAGCCCCGGGGCAAGAAGGCGGCCTGATGGCGAGCCGACTTCCGGCCGATCCCGTCGAAGCGGCGGAATGGCTGATCGGCGCCACCCTGAGCCACGTGGGGGCGGGAGGCATCATCATCGAGACGGAGGCGTACCGAGACGATGATCCGGCCTCGCACAGCTTCCGGGGACGCCGCACGGGCAATGCCGCCATGTTCGCCGGGGCCGGCACAATCTACGTCTACCGCTCCTACGGCCTCCACTGGTGCCTGAACCTGGTCTGCAAGCCCGGATCGGCCGTGCTCATCCGCGCGATCGAACCCACCCATGGCCTGGAGATGATGCGACAGCGGCGAGGGCTGGATGATCCGCTCCTTCTCTGCGCCGGCCCGGGGCGGCTGACCCAGGCATTGGGGATCACCGGCGCCCTCGACGGGGTTGCTCTGGCGGGCTCCCCCCTGCTGCTTTCGCCGCGAAGCGGCACCGTTGCGGTGGCGAAGGGACCACGGATCGGCATTTCCCGGGCTGCCGAGCAGCCCTGGCGGTTCGGGCAGGCGGGAAGCCCCTACCTCAGCCGCCGTTTTCAATCCTGACTTCAGCCCCAACGCTGGCGCGGGTGCACCGGCGAGGCGACCTGGCCTGTAATCGTCTGTTACAGTGCCGAGACGACCCGATACATGGTGCAGGCTAGACCACAGGCCCAATCGAAGGACTTGCCGTTCTTGGAAACACTCGCCAGACCGGACGCCGACACTGCATCGCTCCTCGTTGTCGATGACGACGGCGAGATCCTGTCGCTCGTGGCGAAATTCCTGCGAACCAACGGGTTTCGCGTGCACACGGCGCGAAGCGGCGTGGAGATGACGGAGATGCTTGGTCGCACCTCCATCGACCTCATCGTCCTCGACCTGATGCTTCCCGGTACCAGCGGCCTCGATCTCTGCCGCAACCTGCGCCGCACCTCCTCGATCCCGGTGGTGATGCTGACGGCCAAGGGCGACGACATCGACCGCATCATCGGGCTGGAGGTCGGCGCCGACGACTACCTGCCGAAGCCGTTCAATCCGCGGGAACTGCTGGCGCGCGTCAATGCCGTGCTCAGGCGCTCGCGGGGTTCCGGGACGCCCGCCGAACGGGCGGGGCGCGGCTTTGCCTTCGACGGCTGGAGGCTCGACACGCTGAAGCGCGAGCTGACCAATCCGGCGGGCGTGGTCGTCGATCTGTCGACCGGCGAATATGACCTGTTGCTGGCCTTCCTGGAGGCCCCGCAGCGGGTGCTGTCGCGGGACTTCCTTCTCGACGCCGCCCGCAATCGCACCGCCGAGGCCTTCGACCGCACCATCGACGTGCAGGTCAGCCGGCTGCGTCGCAAGATCGGCGGACCGGCGGATCTCATCAAGACCGTGCGCGGCGCCGGCTACATGTTCACGGCCGATGTCTCGCGCTTCTGAGCCCAGGCCGCCGTCACGGCTCGCCAGCGTGATGGCGCGCTTCGACAGCCTGACGGCGCGAACCGTGCTGGTGGTCCTGCTCGGCATCGGTATTGTGCATCTCGTCAGCCTCTGGACTTACCAGATCAGCCTCGACCGCGAGGCCGCGCTCTCCAGCGATGCGCGGCTGGCCGATCGCCTGCTCGCCATCAAGCGGGCCGTCATGCGGGTGCCGCCGGGGGAACGCGAGGCCGTGGCCCACGACCTCTCCGGCGGGTCCGTGGATGCGCACTGGAGCCGGACGGAGCATGCGGTGGCGGGTGGCGCCGACGCAGCCCGATGGGACAGCCTCGGCCAGCGGCTCCGCGAGATTCTGCCCGAGCTTGCGGAGGACGGGCTCGTCATCGGCGCGAACCGCCGCGGGGCCGACGATCCTCATCTGGCGATGATCTCCATACGGCTGCCCGACCAGAGCTGGGTCAATGTCGGTCTGGTGGCCCCACCGGTGCATGCCTCGGGCTCCCATGGCACCCTCCTGTCGACGTCGCTCATGGCGCTGGGCGCCCTCCTCGTCTCAGTCCTGCTCGTCGGGTGGCTGACGCGGCCCCTGTCGCTTTTTGCGGAAGCCGCGAAAGGCTTCTACCGCAATCGTTCCTTCACACCCCTGCCCGAGACCGGCCCGCGGGAGGTGCGCGACCTCGCCGCCGCCTTCAACGACATGCAGCGACGCATCGCCTCCCTGATCGAGGACCGCACCCAGGCCCTCGCCGCCGTGTCGCACGACCTCAAGACGCCGATCACCCGGCTGCGCTTCCGCATCGAGGACCTGGACGACCCCCGCGCCCGAACGGCGATCGCGGCGGATCTCGACGACATGGAGCGGATGATCGACCAGACGCTCGCCTTCCTGCGCGGCGAGCGGGCTGACGAGGAGGTCCGCAGCGTCGATCTCGTGGCGATCCTGCAGACGATCACCGACGACATGACGGATCGCGGCCGCCATATCGGCCTCGGCGGCCTGTCGTCGGCGGTGATCGCCGGCCGGCACCGGCGCTGAAGCGCGCGTTCGGCAACCTCGTCGAGAACGCCGTCAAATATGCCGGAGAGGTGGACGTGACGGTGGAGCGGGAGGCCGACCGCTTCGTGGTGACGATCAACGACGACGGCCCCGGCATTGCGCTGGCCGACGTGGACCGGGCCATGTCGCCCTTCGTGCGGCTCGAACCCTCGCGCAACCAGTCGACGGGTGGGTTCGGCCTTGGCCTGCCGATCGCCAAGGCGATCATCGAGGGACATGGCGGCACGATCGCCCTCGGACAACGCCCCGCGGGTGGCCTCGCGGTCACCGTCTCTCTTCCCGAGGGCGGCCCGGCCTCCTGATACAAACTGTAACGGTCGCGCAATGCGGGGTGACGGCCGCGCCGCTAGTCGGGAGTCATGAGACTCCGTGCAACACCTGGCCTCTGGCTTCTCCTGCTGACCCTCGCCATCGGCGGCCACGCCCTGCCGGCCCGTGCGCATGAGGGCCACGATCACGGTGCGCCGCCGCCGCCCGTTTCCGCCACCATTGCGCCGCGCGCCGACGCCTCGTCGGAGGACTTCGAGATGGTCCTCGTTGCCCGCGACGGCCGGCTGCAGATCTATCTCGACACCTTCCGCGGAAACGAGCCGGTCCCGGATGCCGTGATCGAGGTCGACGGACCGGACGGCACCGTCAAGGCAGAGCCGGACGGATCCGGCGGCTATGGCCTGCCGGCCCCCTGGCTCGCCCGCCCCGGTGAGCATGCCCTCGCCATCACCGTGCAGGCGAAGGGACTGGTGGACGTGCTCACCGCCTCGCTGACCATCCCCGCCCCGCCCGCCCCCGCGCCGGCGGCGGGAGGTCGCTGGGGCGCGATCATCGACAGTGCCCTGGCGGCAGACCTGCGCAACCGGCTGGCGGACGGCGGAATGACGATCTACGGCGCTCTGGTGGCGGCCTTTGCAGCCGGCTTCCTCGCCGCCCTGCTCGTGCGTCGCCGCTCGCGCGTCGCCGTGGTCGCCCTGGTCGCGGCGCTGGTCGCCCCGCACGACAGTCACGCCGCCTCTCCGACGGCTGCGCCGCCCGGATCGGCCGCCGCCGCGGCTCCGCGCGACATCGCCCAGCGCTTCCCGGACGGAGCGCTCTTCGTGCCAAAGCCGACCCAGCGAATTCTCGCCATCCGCACCCTCTTCACCGAGGAGCGCACCTATCCGCGCAGCGTCCAGATGCCGGGCCGCATCATTCCCGATCCGAACCGCGCCGGCTACGTCCAGGCGTCGGTCGCCGGTCGCCTGATCCCGCCTCCCGGCGGTTTCCCCCGCCTCGGGGCGCGCGTCGCCGCGGGCGATGTCCTCGCCCTCGTCCAGCCGGCGATCAATTCCGCCGACGCCACCACCCAGCAACAGCAGGCGCGCGAGCTGGACCAGCAGATCACACTGGTCGAACGTCGCCTCGAGCGGCTGCGGCAGATCCAGTCGGTGGTCGCCCGCGCCCAGATCGAGGATGCGGAGCTGGAACTGGCGGGTCTGCGCATGCGTCGCGCCAATCTCGACCGTGCACCGCGCGAGCCGGAGAAGCTTGTGGCGCCTGTGAGCGGCGTCGTCGCGTCGGTCCAGGCCATCGCCGGACAGATCGCCGATCCCGGGACAGCCATCTACCTGATCATCGATCCCGATGCCCTCTGGGTGGAGGCGCTCAGCTACGAGGTGCACGACCTCGCCACCGAGGCGTCGGGGCGGATGGCGAATGGCGGGACGCTCACGCTTCACCATCGCGGCAGCGGCCTTGCCGACCGCAACCAGGCGGTGCCGGTCCAGTTCAGCATCGAGAGCGGATCGGGCGCACTTCGCCCTGGCCAGTTGCTGACCGTCCTGGCCCGGTCCACCGAGGAACGCCGCGGCATCGCGCTTCCCCGCACCGCCGTCGTGCGCGGCGCCAATGGCCAGTCCATCGTCTATGAGCATTCGAACGCCGAGCGCTTCGTCCCGCGGGAGATCCGCGTCGAGCCGCTCGACGGCGTCCATGTTCTCGCGATCTCGGGAATCGAGCCGGGCCGACGCATCGTCGTGCAGGGCGCCGAACTCCTGAACCAGATCCGCTAGGGCATCGTCATGTTCAATGCCCTCGTCACCCAGTCGCTGAGGAACAGGCTCTTCGTGCTGGCGGCTGCCGCCATTCTCATCGCCTTCGGGACGATGACGGCGGCGCGCCTTCCCGTCGACGTCTTCCCCGACCTCAACCGGCCGACGGTCACCATCATGACTGAGGCGGAGGGACTGGCGCCGCCAGAGGTGGAGCAACTCGTCACCTATCCGATCGAGACGCAGATGAACGGCCTGCCGGGCGTCTCCCGCGTGCGCTCCACGTCGGGGATCGGCCTGTCGATCGTCTATGTCGAGTTCGACTGGGGAACGGACATCTTCCGCAACCGACAGCAGATCGCCGAGCGGCTGTCGCTCATCCAGCCGCAGCTGCCGACAGGCGTGGTGCCGCAGATGGGCCCGATCAACTCCATCATGGGACAGATCATGCTGGTGGCCGTGACCGGGCCGGAGACGGTCTCGCCCATGGATCTGCGGGAGCTCGCCGACTTCACGATCAGGCCACGGCTGCTGGCCATCCCCGGCGTCGCCCAGGTGATCCCCATCGGCGGAGAGGTAAGGCAGTTCCGCGTCTCGCCCAACTCGGCCGCCATGCGGGCCGCTGGCGTCAGCTTCGATCAGGTCGAGCGCGCCCTTTCCCAGTTCGGCACCAACACCGGCGGCGGCTTCACCGACCAGTACAGCCGCGAATTCCTCATCCGGAACGTCGGCCGCAGCCGGAGTCTCGAGGACCTCCGCAGCGTGGTGGTGGCGAGCGTGGCCGGCCAGCCGGTACTGCTGGGGCAGGTGGCCGAGGTGGGCTATGCCGCGCGGGTGAAGCGGGGCGAGGCGGGCTATCAGGGGCGGCCGGCCGTCATCGTCTCGATCGAGAAGCAACCGGGCGTGGACACGATCCGGCTTACGGCGACCATCGAGCAGGCGCTGCGCGACATCGCCTCGACGCTGCCGAACGGCATCCGCGCCGATCAGGTGCTCTTCCGGCAGGCCACCTTCATCCAGACCTCCATCGACAATGTCTTGAAGGTGCTGGTCGAGGCCATCGCCGTCGTCGCCGTCATCCTCTTCGTCTTCCTCCTCAACGTGAGGACGACGGTCATCTCGCTCACCGCGATCCCCGTTTCCATCCTGATGACCGCCATCGTCTTCCAGGTCATGGGGATGTCGATCAACACCATGACGCTGGGAGGCCTCGCCATCGCCATCGGCGAACTGGTCGATGATGCGGTGGTGGACGTGGAGAACATTCTTCGCCGGTTGCGCGAGAACCGCGAGGCGGGCAATCCCCGCTCGGCCGTCGCCGTGGTCGTCGCGGCGAGCCAGGAGGTCCGCTCGGGGATCGTCTATGCGACGATGATCATCGTCCTCGTCTTCGTGCCGCTCTTCGCCCTTTCGGGCATCGAGGGCCGGCTGTTCGCGCCGCTCGGCCAGGCCTACATCATCTCCATCCTGTCGAGCCTCGTCGTCGCGGTCACGCTGACCCCGGTCATGGCCTACTATCTCCTGCCTCGCATGCGGCGGCTGGACGAGCGTGAAAGCTGGCTGATCCGCAAGCTCAAGGCCGGCAACCGCATCCTCCTCGACGGGGCCTTCCGCCGCCCCCGGCTGCTGATGAGTGTCACGCTCGCGGGCGTCGTGGCGGCCGGGGCGCTGGCGTTCCAGTTGCCGCGCTCGTTCCTGCCGCCCTTCAACGAGGGCACGCTCACCATCAACATGCTGTTCAATCCGGGGATCTCGCTGGCCGAAAGCCACCGCGTCGGGCTCATCGCCGAGCGCCTCATCCTCGAGGTGCCGGAGGTGGAGCGCGTCGGGCGCCGCACCGGCCGGGCCGAGCTCGACGAGCATGCCGAAGGTGTCCATTCCTCCGAGATCGAGGTGGCGCTGAAGCCCGGCCGTCCGAAGGATGACATCGTCGCCGACATCCGCTCCCGGCTCGCCGTTCTGCCGGTGGCGACCAATATCGGCCAGCCGATCTCCCACCGCCTCGACCACATGCTCTCGGGCGTTCGGGCGCAGATCGCCCTGAAGATCTTCGGCGAGGATCTCGACACCCTGCGCTACTCTCGCGGAGGACATGCGGCAGAAGCTCGCGGCCATTCCCGGCATCGTCGACCTCCAGGTCGAGCGACAGGTCAGGGTGCCCCAGCTCGAGATCATCGTCGACTATCGCCGCGCCGCGCTCTACGGCATCCAGCCGGCCGCCGTCACCGAGCAGCTCGAGCGGCTGTCCAATGGTCGCGTCGTGTCGCGCATCATCGACGGCAACCGCCGCTTCGACGTGGTCCTGCGGCTCGACGAACTCCAGCGCACCACCCAGGGCCTCGCCGACCTGCTGATCCAGACGCCCGCCGGCTGGGTGCCGGTCCGCCAGTTCGCGGACATCGTCGAGACAGACGGCCCCAACCAGATCCTGCGCGAGAACGGCCGCCGCCGCGTGGTGGTGCTCGCCAATGCCGAGGGCAGCGCCGACATGGCCGCCGTCATCGCCCGGGTCCGCGAGGTCATGGCGGCCACAACCCTGCCGCCCGGCTTCTTCGCGAGCCTCGAAGGGACCTTCCAGGCGCAGGAGGACTCGATGCGGACCATCGGCCTCCTGTCGATCGTCTCCCTCGCCGTGATCTTCGCCATCCTCTTCGCCCGCTACCGGTCGGTGGTCTTCGTGGCCATCATCATGACCAGCGTGCCCCTGGCGCTCATCGGCTCGGTCGTGGCGCTGTGGATCGCCGGCCAGCCGCTCTCGGTGGCCTCGATGATCGGCTTCATCACCCTCACCGGCATCGCCACGCGCAACGGCATCCTGAAGATCAGCCACATGATCAATCTGGCGATCCACGAGGGCATGCCCTTCGGCCGCGACCTCGTCGTCCGCGGCAGCCTGGAGCGCCTGACGCCGGTGCTGATGACGGCCCTCTCCGCGGGCGTCGCCCTCATTCCGCTGATGATCGCTCCCACCGCGCCCGGCAAGGAAGTGCTGCATCCGGTAGCGGTGACAATCTTCGGCGGTCTCATCAGCGCGACGCTGCTGGACACGCTTCTGACGCCGACCCTGTTCCTGCGCTACGGCCGCGCTTCCCTGGAGCGCCTGGTCGCCGACGCGCGCGGGGGGCGTGACGAGACCGGCACAGCTGCGAAGTCCGTCGAGGCCTACTGAAACCACAAGGAGACACCTCCCATGCGCAACCCACCGCGATCGCCCTCGCCCTGATGCTGACCGCCGGAACCGTCCTTGCCCACGAGGCGAGGCAGGGGCCGAACGGCGGCAAGCTCGTCGATGCGGGCAGCCAGTACCATGCCGAACTGGTGGCCAAAGGCACGACCGAGGTCGTCGTCCACATGAGCGACGCCAATGACAAGCCCATCCCGGCCGACGGCTTCCGTGCGACAGCGATCCTCGTGGTCAGCGGCCAGACCGTTCGCTTCCCCATGCAGCCGGCCGGCGGATCACGCCTCGTCGGAACGGCGCCGGTGGCTGTGCCCGCGGGCGTGCGGGGGGCCGTGCAGATCACCTCGCCGCAGGGCGCCACCGTCCAGGCGCGCTTCTAACGCCTGATCCAGCATCACCTCCAGACAGAAAGTCATCGCCATGACATCTCCCATCTCGGCCACCCTCCTCGCCGGCTCGCTCCTCCTCGCCTCCACAGCCATGGCCGGCGCGCAGCAGCACGGCCATGGTCACCATGGCCATGGCCATCACGGCCAGGCATCGCCTGCCCCGCAGGGTGGCGCCGCCACTCCCGCGGCCCCCCATCAGCACGGTGGTACCGCAAGCGCCCCTGGTACCGGTGAACATCCCTCCGTCGCCGCATACCGGGCTGCCAACGATCGCATGCACCGCGACATGGACATCCGTTTCTCCGGCAACGCGGATGTCGATTTCGTCCGCGGCATGATCCCGCATCACCAGGGCGCCATCGACATGGCGAAGGTCGTGCTGGAGCACGGCAAGGACGAACAGGTCCGCAAGTGGGCGGCCGACATCATCCGCGAGCAGGAGCGCGAGATCGCCGAGATGCGCGCATGGCTGGCGAGGAGCGGCCAACAGTAGCGACGGAGCGCCACCGTTCACCTTCGTGGTCGGCGAGTCGGGCTTCTGCCAAGCCGAGCCATTTCAACGGATCACTCTCCGGCGCGTTGTTCGCGACTGCCCCATCGGCCCCGGCATTGGGCCCGGCGCCAAGGCCGCGGCCGCGTTCCCGCGCACCCAGCCGCTGCACAGCGCCAGATGTCCGCGACGGCGCCTTGACCTTCCCACTATGGGAAGGTTCATATTCACATTTCTTTAGGTGTTGTCGCAGGGGATGGCGAACATGCGCATTCGGGTCCGCTGGCTCGCCGTAGGCCTTGCCGCCGCTGTCGGCGCTGGCGCCTTTGTCTGGACGATGCGCTACCAGCCGCTGCCGCTGGCCGTCGCGCCGACCGAGCAGAAGGTGCCGATCGAAGTCTTCGGCCTCGGCACGGTCGAGGCCCATGTGGTGGCCCGTGTCGGATTCAAACAGGCCGGCACGCTGGTCGAGCTTGCGGCCGACCACGGCGACGTCGTCGAGGCCGGGCGGCTGCTGGCGCGGATCGACAGCCGCGAACAGGCCGCGCGCGCCGCCAAGGCCCGCTCCGGCGTCGCCAATGCCGAGGCCGCGGTGATGGTGACCGAGGCGATGGCGAACCGCAGCGGCGTCGTCCATGCCCAGCGCCAACAGACCAACCAGCGACGACAGGCGCTGCTTGCACGCGGCACGATCTCCATCGAGCAGGCCGAAGAGGCGCAGCTGGCGGAAACCACCGCGCGCGCCGACATGACCGTGGCCCAGACCGAGGTTGTGGCGGCAAAGGCGCGGCTGGAGGATGCCAGGGCCCAGCACGCTTTCGAGGATGCGGTCCTCAGTCAGCACGACCTCAGGGCGCCCTTCTCGGGCGTCGTGATCTCGCGCGCCAAGGAGCTCGGTGCGGTGGCTGGTGCCGGCGAGACCATCTTCACCCTCGTCGATCCCGCGACCTACTGGGTTCTGGCCTATCTCGACGAGGCGCGGGCCGGCGGCATCTCCCTCGGCCAGCGGGCGGTGATCAGGCTCCGGTCACGCCCGGGGCAGAGCTTTGCCGGCCGGGTGGTGAGGTTGGGCCTCGAATCCGACCGGGTGAATGAGGAGCGACGGGTCTATGTCGCCTGCGAGGACTGCCCGGCTGGTGGCTATGTGCTGGGCGAACAGGCCGAAGTGACCATCCTGACGGGCGAGCTGCCGCGCGCCACATTGGTCCCCGAGGCGGCCATCGACGGTCTTGGGCACGGCAGGGGCACCGTCTGGGTGATCCGTGACGGACGCCTTGCCCGCCGGATGCTGACTTTCGGCCAGCGCACGCTCGACGGTCGCCACGAAGCGCGTGATCTTCCCAGCGGCGAGGTCATCGTCGTCGAGCGGCATTTGCGGGCTTACGAGGGGCGGGCCGCGACGGCACGCGCCACGCCATGAACCTCGCACTGCGCGACATCAGGCACAATCTCGGACGCTTCCTGCTGACCTGCCTGGGCCTCAGCCTGCTTCTCGGCGTCGTCATGTCGATGATCGGCATCTACCGCGGCCTCGTGGCCGATGCGCTCGGCATCGCCCGCGCGCCGGCGGCCGAGATCTGGGTGGTGGAGGCCAAGAGCCGCGGCCCCTTCGCCGAGGCCTCGCGCATCCCCGGCGACTCGCGCGAGGCGATCGCCCGGATCGCCGGTGTGCAGGACGCCGGGTCGGTAACCTACCAGTCGGTGGAGGCGCGTTTCCGCGACCGTCCCTTGCGTCTTTACGTCGTCGGCTTCGAACCCGGCCGGCCGGGCGGCCCCGCCATCCTGACGGGCGGCCGGCCGATCACCCGGACGCGATTCGAGATGATCGCCGACCAGCGCAGCGGCCTCGCTCTCGGCGACGTCGTCACGATGGGGCGCAGCCAATTCCATGTGGTGGGAACGACGACGGGCCAGGTGGCCTCGGGCGGCGATCCCGTGGTCTATGTGACGCTCAAGGACTCGCAGCGCCTGCAGTTCGACCTGACGCCGGCGGCCCAGCGGCGCGAACAGGCGCGCGGCGCTCCGGGAGGTTCCTCGGACATCGTCAACGCGGTGGTGACCACCCTCATCCCGCATGCCTCGGCCGATCTCGTCGCTGACACCATCCGTCGCTGGAAGCATCTCAATGCTCTCAGCCAGGCCGAGCAGGAGGCGATCCTCAGCCGCTCGGTCGTCGAGATGGCGCGGCGCCAGATCGGGCTCTTCACCTCGCTGCTGCTGGCCGTGTCCGCCGTCATCATCGCACTGATCATCTATACGCTGACGATCGACAAGCTGCGCGAGATCGCGACGCTGAAGCTCATCGGCGCGCCCGACAGCATCATCGTCGGCCTCATCGTCCAGCAGGCGCTGGCCATGGGCGTGATCGGATTCAGCTTCGGGCTGGCCCTCATCCTCACCATCAAGGACCGCTTTCCACGGCGCGTGGTGATCGAGCCCTCCGACGTCGGCATCCTCGCCCTCGTCATCCTCGCGGTCTGCATCGTCGCCAGCGGCCTCGGCGTGCGCCTCGCCCTCAAGGTCGATCCGGCCAAGGCGCTGGGAGGCTGACATGGCAACGCCCCTCGTCAGCGTCCGCAACGTCTCCAAGCACTTCGGCGAGGGCGATGCCCGCGTCAACGCGCTGACCGACGTCTCGCTGGACGTCATGGCCGGCGAGGTCGTCGGCCTCAAGGGGCCGAGCGGCTCGGGCAAGACGACCCTGCTCAACGTCATCGGCTGCATCCTGGAGCCGTCGGCCGGACAGCTCGTGCTCAATGGCGAGACCGTCTTCGACGGCAAGTGGCTGATGCGCGACCTTCGCCGGATGCGGCTGGAGCGCATCGGCTTCATCTTCCAGGCCCACAACCTGCTGCCCTTCCTGTCGGTGATGGAGAATGTCGCCCTGGTGCTGAGGCTGGCCGGAGAAGGCGAGAAGGCCGCCGTGACACGGGCGGACGAGCTTCTCGCCTATCTCGAGGTCTCGCACCGCCGCAACGCGATGCCGGCCCAGCTCTCCGGCGGCGAGGCACAGCGCGTGGCGATCGCCCGCGCCCTCGCCAACCGGCCGAGGATCATCCTGGCCGACGAGCCGACCGCGGCCCTCGATTCCGACCGCGCCCGCATCGTCATGGACCTGCTGCGCCGTGTCGCCGTCGAGAACGAGGCCTCGATCATCACGGTCACCCACGACGAGAAGATCTTCGCGCGCTTCGACAGGCTGGTGTCGCTCCGGGACGGGCGGATAGACTCCTAGCACCCAACCACCAAGTGGTGCCTGGCGCTCAAGACTTCGCTGAAGCTGCTCCAACAAATGGCGCAGAGCGCGTCGTTCTGGCTATCGATACCTCTCCGTGCCGAACCCTGGATTTCTATCGGCGCAAGATCTGGTGCGACGGTGGGGCAAGGGAACGGCACCGCCCGCAGGCTCTGGCCAGGAGAGTCCTCGGTCCGAAAGCGGAAATCCTGGAGGTCAGCTTGGGGCCCACAGCTGCCACTGACCAATTTCCGTTCTTGGGCCCGGATCGGACGTTCGCAATGTCCGCTCTGGGCGAAGGCTGTTTTGGGAGAAGGCAATGTTTTCCCATGTCGCGATCAGATCGCGGCATCATCGTCGGCTTTGATGAGCAACCCGTTGTCCCGAGTTTCGCCCCTGCGCGGCTTAAGCCGGAGCCCTCCGCGACGCGGCAGCCTCGATCCCGAGCCGATCGGCATTGATCCTCAGAGCCGTGTGTACGGCCCGGATATCGAAGTCGATGACGCCGCAATTTTCACCTCTCGGCCGAACCGGAGAGCTCGCTTCCCTTGAGGCAAGGCGTCTGCTATAGCTCACTGAGCTATGATGAGGTGCTGACGATGAGATCTTGGCTTTCGGTTGCGGCTATGGGTGCTCTGACAATTGTGAGTCTGGCCTCACCGCCGGTGCATGCCGCAGGCTGTGGAGGATATGTCAACGTATTCGTTTCGGGCTGTGCGCCGTGGGATAACAATCCGCGTCGCATGCCGGGTGCGCCGGGATACGTGGCGCCGCGAACGGGTGGGCCGGCGATGCTACCACAGACCCGGATGGTCCAACCACCGACCGGCAACAGGTTCATCAGCACAAACGGGTCGACGTTGATCGGCAATGACAGCGCGGGGCTTCGCGGCCGCTCGGGTGTCATCGCGCGGGATGGCGCAAGCCTCGGCGGCAGCGCTGGCGGCTCAATGCGCCGATGATCGCTTGGCAGCACCTCGGCGCGTGCATGTCGCCCGGCATCGCCAGACTGCGAACCGCGGAACGTCGATTGCGACGACCAGTTGGCCGTGAGCTGCAACGCGCATCGATCGCCCTGGCGCTGCTTCTATTGCAGGTCTTTGGCGCTGCCGCTCAGGCCCAGACGAAGCTAGATCCGTTGCCCGGTGGAACCAACCTTTCCGGCTGGCTCCGCGTGATGTTAGCCGAAGCACTCGACGGCATGACGAGCATGGAACCCGCGCAGCGCCCGGGCACATTTGCCGTCAGGTTCAGCCAGCCGACGCTGCCGTTCGTCATCATCGCGGCAACGGAATTGACGCCAGCGCCGGACCTCCCGTCAGCCGCCGATACATTCGCCCGGGGCTTCCGCGCCCATTGCGGAACGTGGAGGCCCATCGCCGAGAAGACCGAGAACGCGCTGACGCTTGCCATCTGGGGTATCGACTGCCCTGCCATGCCGTCTGGCGGCCTCTACTACTGGGTGATGTTCTTCCGGGACGACAACCGGCTGCACATGGTGTCGGTCGGAACTTCGTTGCCCTATGCCGAGCAGGTGCGGGAGCGCTTCAACAAGGTTGCTGCCGGTTACGGCCTGCCGCTTTATCCCAGGCCGCGCTCGCTCGCAGAAGCGATGATCGTCCAGCAGTTGTTTGGCGGCGAGACCATCGACTACAACCCCGCAGAGACCGCCCAGCCTTCTGCAGGCCGCGCCATCCGGCGGACGGAGGCACTGCCCCTTACCGGAGGGCCGGGGGAATACATCGTCGATGCTCCATCTTGCTCTGCGGTGGTGGTCCGGGTCTTCGAGGATGGTCCCCCGCGCCGGGTCGTCTCGGAGGAGACGATCGACCTCGCACGCTTTGGCTCGCTCCTGACGCGTGATGGGTTGCACTTCCGCCTTCGGGCGGGACGCTACGGTGAACGCGTGTCGCGTCTCGTCGAGCGCAACCCGCCAATCGTCGAGGCATTGCAGTTCAATGAGGGTGAGATGTCGCCTTCGGCGAGCGAATACATGACCATCGAGTCCCTGCTCGATGTGCATGATCGCTTCTGTGTGACTAAACCGCGCCCCTGAGGGTCCACGGCGGGCCAGTGCTGCCGCATGACGACGCGGAACGGCACTATCGATAGCTCACAGAGCAACAATCGGTGGATTCGCACCATGGACGACGCTATGGCTGTTGCATGAAGCTTTCAGGCTGCGCGAACAGACGAATGGCTGGCGTCGCCGCTGCTATGGTGATCGTGGCGATATTGATGAGCTCCGGGGTCGCCTGGGCGCAGTCCAGCATCTTCATCGGCGCCCACGCGGATTCTGTTGTCGACAGATCGGGGCAGTGGACAATCACCGACGTGACAACCGCCGAGGGAGCGGCGCGCTTTGCACGGGCCGACGGGCGCAGGGCCGCAAATTACGGCGCGGCCCATGGGCCGCATGCTGCGATGTGGCTGCGTGTCGCGATACCGAGGGATCTCTCGACCGATGGCGGCCTTGTGGTGCTGACGGTCCGCGAGCCGCGCATTCGCACCCTCGATCTCTATCGTGCGCAGGGAGGCGGCTGGGACGTCAGCCGGTGGCGGCTCGGTGTGGTGCCGGATGCAGCGCGATTGGCGACGCGCTATCCCTCGATCGCGCTGCCCGATAGCACACGTGGCGAGACGATCTACATCAGGTTCCACACGCCGTCGTCCATGAGAGCCACGGTCTGGGTGCAGAACGAGACAAGCTATCTCCGCACCTATGCGGCCGAGATGATGTTCTTCGGGGTGGTGCTCGGCATCCTGGCCGCGCTGTTCATCTATCTCGCCGCGGCCGCAATCGGCAGCCGGGATGGAGCCATGCTGGCACTGGCGATCCTTGCGCTGAGCTTCTTCTTCCACATCCTTGGCGATCAGGCCTTCTTCGAGACCTTTCTTTTTCCCGGCGCGGCCGACCTGTCCCGGGTCGTTTCGATCACAGCGACGTTCGTCATCTACACCGCCTCACTGTTCTATGCGCTGCGGGCCCTTCATACGCGGACAGAATTTCCGCGGCTTGCGCGCATCCTGTCCGGGGCCGTGTGGGTCCTGGCCGGCCTGACGATCGCCGCGGCAATCACGACGGCCACAGGGGTCGTCATCCTGAGACGGATGAGCCCGCTCATCGGACTGGCAACGATCGCGACGATCCTCGGGCTTGTTGCGGCGACCGTGACGCGGCAGCCGCGAACCGCGTTGCTCTTTGTCCTCTGTTGGGGACCGGCACAGGCGACGGGCATCGCGCGGCTGATACCCGACCTCATTCCGCAGGACGGGTTCAATCCGATCCTGATCAATCTGTTCTATCCGGCTTTCGTCACATCGTTGCTGCTGGCGGGAATTGCGGCGGCAAGTGATATCCGCAGGCGTGAGAGGGCGTTGACCCGGGCCGTAGCGGAGAACGCAGAACGCCTGAAGGCCTTTGCCGAGAGCGCGTCCGACAGCTTTTGGGAGACAGACTCCGCGGGACGCATCGTTCTTGCTTCCGGGCCGGCCTGTGCGATCGCCGGTCTCCTCGTGGGGCGCGTCATTCATTCAGTGTTGGAGAACGAGGGTGGCGCGCGTCTCGAACCTGGTGCGGCCCTGTCACGGGCCCCGCTGTTGCGAGAAACACCCGAGGGCGGCGTCCGGCACCTTCGTCTGTCGGCGGTCCCGATCGCAGGAGGTGGATGGCGGGGGATTGTCTCGGACGTGTCTGACGAGGTGATGGAGACGGAGCGCACCAACCGGCAACGTCGCATGGCGGCGATTGGACAAATGGCAGGTGGCGTCGCGCACGAGATCAACAATCTCCTGCACCCGATGATCAATCTCAGTCGGCTTGCTGGCGAGAGCCTTGGCGAAAGCGACGAGCGGCGGAGATGGCTTGATATCGTTCAGGCGTCTGGGAAGCACGCTGCCGAGATCGTGGCAGCGCTTCTTTCGTCAGTAAGGCCGATTTCCAATGATGGCAGGCGCGCGCCGCTGGGCGCGGCATTGTCGGAGATTGCTCAGGAAATCACTGCTCTGGTACCCGCCTCTGCCCGGCTCGACACCCGGCTGGAAACCCGTGACGGGCCGATCGTTCCAGTTGCCGAGGCCTTTCAGGTGGTGGCAAATCTGGTGACCAACGCGATGCATGCGACAAGCGGCGGCACGGTAAACCTCAGCTATCGACTGGTCCGCGGCGACGAAGGGGATTCGTTCGAGCTGAAGGTCGTCGATCATGGTGTCGGCATGGACGAGGCGACGCTTCGCAGGGCCTCCGAACCCTTCTTCACCACGAAGCCTCAGGGAGAAGGAACGGGCCTTGGTCTGTCGATCGTGCAGGGACTGGCTTCGAAATGGGGCGCGGAACTGAGGATCGAGTCCGCTAAGGGAAGGGGCACATCCGTGGCAGTAGCGATACCGGCGCCGGAAGTCCGCCCGCAGGAAGGTGAGTTACATGAAGATTCTCGTGGTTGACGACGTTCCTGCCGTCCAGGTTTCGATCTCCGCCACGCTCGAGGCGGCCGGGCACACCGTTTCGCTGGCGTCGAGCGGAAGGCAGGCGCTGTCGCGTCTGCAAGACGAAGCATTCGACGTCGTTGTAACCGACCTGTGGATGCCGGATGGAGATGGGCTGCGCCTGATCAAGCAATTGCGCGACAAGCGCGGCGCGCCCCGCGTCATCGCCATCACCGGCGGTGGGCCGAAGTTGTCTATCGAGATGGCGAGTTCGCTGGCCGAAGTGTGGGGCGCCGACCAGGTCTTGTTGAAGCCGTTCGACGATCGTCGCCTTCTGGATATCATCAACGGCATCAAGCCTCGGGTGTAAGGCCATCGATCCCATCGGCGCCTTGCAGGCGCAATACGATGGCCTCCAGCGCCAAAGCGAGAGAATGGCGATCCAGTGGGGTCAATCCTTCGATCGCCTCGGCGACCTCGTTCATGGGGTCGCTCGCGAGCAGGGCTCGTCCGGCCGGGGTGACCTCGATAAGCTCGACCCGGCCCGGGGTCGCATTGCCGATCTTCCGCACGAGCCCCTTCGCGATGAGCGTGCGGACACTTCGGGAGACAGGACCGAAAGCCATGTTCTGATAGGCCGCCAGCGCGCTCGCACTGCACAGCGAAGGGTCCGCACCCGCGAAGTAGCGCAGAGCGGTCCATTGGGCGGGAAACAGACCGTGGCTATGGCCCCGCGAGTGAATTGCGCGACTGGTTTGTTCGACGAGACGAGCCAGTAGGGCGGTCTGGATTGTCGTTTCGGTCATCAAAAAAGCCTGACGCTCCAAGTGCGGCCCATCTGAGGCCGGTCTGACACGTCCAGGGTCCCTTTGGGGGAAGTGAGCGCCACCCGGACGGCTGCAGATGGTAACAGGATGCAATCGTCAGCTGAAGCCCCACTCCGGCCTCACCGAGGCGGCCGTCAGCACCACGATAGGAAGCAACTTGCATAGCATAGCTCAGTGAGCTACGTTGTCTTTGCCTTCGTGCACCAGCGCCTCAAGGCGTGAGGGAACAGGCAATCCGGACTTCGGGCGGGCGCGGCAGGAGTGCCGCCCCGACGGCGACGCTGGCTCGGCACCGCCACCGCCAGCCTCCGTGCAGCATCAGGGAGGGAGCTATGAGGATACTGATGACTTCGACGGCGCTGCTGCTGGCAGCGACTGCATTGCTTGCATCCAATCCGGCCCAGGCGGCAGGCTGTGGTGGCTACGTGAACGTCTTTGTCTCCGGTTGTGCACCCTGGGACAACAATCCGCGCCGGATGCCCGGTGCTCCCGGTTACCAGGCGCCGCGAGCAGCCACACCGGTCGTCCAGACACGTATCGCGCAGCCCCATACGCCGCCGCGTATCGTCCAGCCGGCAACGGGCAACAGGTTCATCTCCGACCAGGGCGGAGGGCTGATCAGCAACAACCGTGGCGGCGTCATTGCACGCGACGGCGCCAGCCTGATCAGCAACAGCCGAGGTGGTGTCGTATCCAACGGCGGGCCGTGGCGCTGACGCCTAGAGACGACTCCATCGGAATTCCGCAGCGATCGCGCGGTAGTCCGGCCCTCTAACGTGCGGAACGACCTTGCAATCCGCCATTGCCCTGGACGCGACGCGCAAGAGCCGATTGTTCTTTCAACTCCCCAATCATCAGAGAAAAAACCATGTCCATTCGTGTTCTGACTGCCGGCTCGTTCTGCCTCGGGCTGATCGTTCTGGCCCACCCGCAACCGGCCAGCGCCGCCGGCTGTGGTGGCTATGTCAACGTGTTCGTCTCGGGCTGCGCGCCTTGGGACAACAATCCTCGCCGCCTGCCTGGCGCGCCGGGCTATCAGGCCCCGCGCACGGCGCCGGTGGCCGCGCCCCGTATCGTCACTCCGCCCACTCGGCTCGTGTCGCAGCCGACCGTGATCGGCGGCCGCATCGTTGGCGATCACGGAGGCGGGCTCATCAGCAATAGCCGCGGCAGCGTTATCAGCAACGGCAGCAGCACCCTCATCGGCAACGATGGCAGCACCATGCGACGCCGGTAAGGGCGGGCCGGCTGGCGGCCGAGGCCACGCTGTGAAAAGCCTTGGCCGCCGGTGATGCACATGGGTCACACATACCCTCAAATGACTCACTGAGCTATGCGAGTCGCTTGTCTACCCTGAAGGCCGGTGCGATGCCGGGTGGGTCTGATGTTGGAGAAGTCTCCGTGCTGAAGTGCTATGTGGCCGCAGTCGGTATCGCGGCAATCGCTGTTCCCGCAATCGCGGCCGATGTCGCGACACCCCCGGTCGGGACGGCGGTTCAGGTGTCGTCGGGATGGGCGCTCGTCTTCGATACCGAGGCCCGCTACACGGCCTGGTCGGGTCCCCGCGGCTTTCCGAACAACTACGCACCCGGCACGCCTGCCCGTGGCTCGCAGTTCCACATGCCACTGGCGCTGGGCCTGACCGGGTTGATCAACCCGGACCTGAAGCTTGAACTCCTTGGTCGTACCGGCTTCGTGGAGTCGCGCCAGAACGCCGGCGGAGGGCTCGTCGGTACGGCGCGGACGATGACCGACACGCTGGTGTCGGGCACGTTCACCTGGATGGGAACCCCCGGCATCCAGCCCTTTCTGGCCCTGAACGCCAATATTCCCACCGGCCGCGCCTATCTGAACGGGACCTCGGCCTTCGCACGTATGGATCCCGATCTGGTGGAGGTCCCCACCTTCGGCGAGGGCTTCAATCTCGGCGCGACCCTCGGCGCCAACGTGCCGATCGGCGAAAATTCGATGGCGACCTTCAGTGTCAGCCACACCCACCGCGGCGCCTTCACCCGCGACCCGACCGACATTTTCGGTGGCCCCGATACCCGGATCCAACCCGGCGCGTCCACGTCCGGGACGGCGCAGCTAGCCCATCTCATGGGTGCTCTCCTGCTGCGCGCCGCGGCGACCTATACCTATACGAGCGCGACGCGGATCGATGGCGGCCTAGCCGTCATCCAGGGCGACTCCTTCGCCCTCACCGGCACCGCGGGCTACACATGGAGCCCGGAACACCAGACGACCTTTACGGCCGCCTACAACCACACACGGTCGAACGCCAACTTCATCTTGGCGGTAAACCAGTTCCAGCGCGAGGCCTTCAACTCCAACAGCAATGCCTTGCGGCTTCGTCTCGATCATTCCTGGCGGGTCACGCAGGACTGGACGCTCGGTGTCTACGGCAGCTGGTTCCACCGCGACTCCAACGCCTATATCCCGACGGCATTCCAGTTTATCCCCGCCAAGACAAAATGGGGCCTTGGCGGCTCCGCCCGCTATCAGGTGGCTCCGAACTCGGCCATCACCGCGCGCGTGGAGCGCTTCTGGGTCAACCAGGCGAGCCGGCCAGACATCGACTTCGGCGGCGTCATCCCCGGTACGGCCATTCCGGCCCTGTCCTTCACCGGGTGGACAGTGTCCCTCGGCGGCAACATCACCTTCTGAGGCGTCTCATGCGCACCATGATCGCAGCCTTCGGTCTCGTTCTGGCACTGATGCCGCAAACGGCGCAGGCCCAGCAGGCACAACCCGTGTGTCCTGAGGGCCGGACCCTACAGGGTACTTGCGTCAACCCCGCGCTGGCCCAGGCGGCCCGTACCATCGCCAACGTACGGGGCCAGTCACGTCTCTCCTATTTCCTCCTGCCGGTCCTGCCGACCCAGGACAACGCAGCCCGCGACCCCACGCTGCGCAACCTGCGGGCCTTCTATGAGATCGACGTCGTGCATCCATAAGGACCAGACATGACCGACGGTCGGTGACCGCTTCGGGCATCCAACACCCGGGAGGACCTGACGATGAAGACTGCCCGTGCCCTTGTCACCGCCGCTTTCGTTGCGGCCGCTATGGCGCCCAGCGGTTCCGCCGTGGCAGCCGGCTGCGGTGGCTACGTCAATGTGTGGATTTCCGGCTGCGCGCCCTGGGACAACAACCCGCGCCGCATGCCGGGCGCGCCGGGCTACCAGGCGCCGCGCACGACGGCTCCCGTGGTCCAGCCCAGGATCGTCCAGCAACCGCCCTCGCTCAGGCCCGTCATCCAGCCGGGCGCCAACACCCGCACGGGCCTCATTTCTGACCGCGGCGGCGGGCTCATCTCGGATCGCGGCGGCGGGCTCATCGGCAAGATTCGTTGATCGGGGCGACCGACTTACCTTCAGCCTGGATCGCCATCGCTCCGCAGCGGCGCCAAAAGAAGATCGGCTCAGGCAGCCCTGAGGCTCCGCAGTTTCCTGGGTCGACATGCTGCGGCTAGCCGGCCAGCGTGGGCAACACACTCAGAGGCTGGTTTGGGTTGTCTGACAGCCTAGCCAACTACGCGCTTTTTTTGGCTCCTAGTACCTAACACCGTTCGCTGGGTCCTCACGACTGTGCCCGGGACGATCAGTCTGTTGCTTGAGTTTGGCTTTCGGCAGGCTAGGTGAAACGATCCAGATCGAGCGCTCTACGATTTCCCAAGTCCTTTGCGAAATCTTGCCGATTGGGAGCGTTTCAGACGCCACCAAGGCTGGTAGTATAAAATCCTCTTAAGTCCCTTGCGGCATGGCGACGAAGGTGGCCTCTTGAGGCGCGAAGCGGCTGCGCCGTCGTATGATCTCTTCCGGATGCGGCATCCTTTGGAGGATGCGTCATGGAACGAGAGACATCAGCCGAACAGGTTCGGCACGCGTGGAACTCGGGACTCTTGGTCGGCCCCAAACCGCCGCTCAAGCCGAGAGACATCTGGGCGATCCGGGCCCAGCTCCGACACCAACACCGCACACGCGATCTCGCGCTGTTTAACCTCGCGATCGACAGCAAGCTGAGGGGTTGCGATCTAGTTCACCTCCGCGTTTCTGACGTGGTTTTGGCGGGTAGCGTCCGGCAGCGCGCCTCTGTGATGCAAAGCAAAACTGGCCGACCCGTTGTCTTCGAGCTGACGGAGGCATCGCGGGAGTCTGTGCAAGGGTGGCTGCGAGTTCGCCCCCAGCGGAATGCCGATTGGCTCTTCCCTAGCCGAAGCAAATCGGGACAGCCCATGACCACCCGTCAATACGCGCGGCTGCTTGACGACTGGTTGGATCTGGCGGGGCTCGATCACATGCTCTTCGGCACGCACAGTCTGCGCCGCACGAAGGTCGCCTTGATCTACAAGAGGACCGGCAATCTGCGGGCCTGCCAACTCCTGCTTGGGCATACCAAGCTGGAGACAACGGTTCGCTACCTCGGCGTGGAACTCGACGACGCGCTGGAGCTGTCTGAACAGGTCGACCTTTGAGGTTCTGGCGGCGCGGTTTCACAACGCCGCGCCGCTGCCGTCGGGCCTAGGGCCTGAGCGGATATCCGGAACGTCTGCATCGGCAGACCGGGGTGGCCGACCAAGTTGGGGACCTGAGGTGCGGTCTAGCAGGTGCTGGCCGGCGGGACGCCTCCGATGAAACGGCGCTGCGAAGGAGATAGGCGTCGCCGAACTCCAACCACGCCGCGCCTTGAGTGGCGTCTGGCGCAGATCCGATTGCCGCCCCCGCGCCAACGCAAACGTCATGCATCGGGGAGGCTCCCAAGCGCCTTTGCGGCCGCGCTTGCCCCACTGCTGGCTGGTCCTCGTCTCAGAGGATTACCTCTGACCGTTGACCATAACGGCTGGAGCGACGTCCCCCAGATACTGCCTGATGTCAGGTGCCGACACGACCTCGTCGAAATCGTCATAGGCAAGGACCTGTCCGCCCGAGACGAACAGGAACCGGTCACAGATCTCCTCCAGGATGTCGAGCTGGAACGTGGCCGTCGGATGCAGGCAGACGAAGACAAGGTGCCCCTCGTCCTTGAGGCGGCGGAAGAAGTCCAACATGAAGCCGATATAGCCATCCTGCGTGTTGAACTGCGGCTCGTCGAACAGGTGCACGAGAGGATAGGCGCTTTGGGCGCGCTCCTGCAGGAAGGCCGGGCGGGTGCGGTGGAACCGGCGCACCTGATAGGACTGATGGTAGTGGATGGCGAGCCGGTCGCGCTCGCGCGGCCTCACCTTGTGGATGTCCTGCCCACCGACAAGGACACGCCCGGCACTGGGCGCGTTGGAGCCGGCGATCATCTCGAACAGAGTTGTCTTGCCCGCGCCATTCGGACCCATGACGCCGACGATCTCCGGGCCGTCGAAACGCCGGTCGACACTCAGGGTGAAACTCGACTCTCTGGCGAGAAAGCCACGGTATTCCTTGGCGAGCCCGTCGAGGGCGAGGATGGGAGCACTCATTGCAGGCCTCCGAGCAGGCTTTGCTTCAGGGCGTCATCCGCCGCGAGCTCCCTAGCGTCGCCCTGCCAGACGACATGGCCCCTCGACAGGATGACAGCCCGATCCGCGACCGAAAGGGCGACGTCGGCATTCTGCTCCACGACCACCGAGGCGATGCCCTCGGCTTTCAGCCGGCGGATCACGGCCATTACATCGGAGACGATCTTCGGGGCGAGGCCCTGGCTCGGCTCGTCGAAGAGGACAAGGCCGGGAGAGCCGAGAAGCGCGCGACCGATGGCGACCATCTGCATCTCGCCGCCGGACAAGGTCTCCGCATCGCGCGCCATCAGGTATTTGAGGGCCGTGAAGATCTCCGTCACCTCGCCGACCGACCAGCTGCGGTAGGCCGTCGCCTTCGTTCCCAGGGCAAGGTTCTTGGCGACAGTGAGGGTGGGACAGAGCCGCCTGTCGTCGGGCACCCAGCCTACTCCGGCGCGGGCTATGTCGTGCGTCTCCCAGGTGGTGATGACCTTGTCTCGGAAGCGGATTTCCCCGCGGCGTGGCCTCGTCAGGCCGAGTACCGAGCGGATAAGTGTTGTCTTGCCAGCGCCGTTGGCGCCGAGCAGGGCAAGGACCTCGCCTGCACCAACCGAGAGCGAAACGCCGAAGAGGGCCTGCGTTTCGCCATGGAAGGTGTCGATACCGCGGACCTCCAGCATCACGCGGCCTCCCCGAGTTTCGACGCCTTGACCCACGGATTGGCCATCAGCGCCCGAGGTGTGCCCCGCGCGATGACCTGCCCCCAGTGGATCACCGAAATCTCGTCTGCCAGCGAGAACAGGAATTCCATGTCGTGCTCGATGATGACCATGGTGACGTCGCCCTTGAGCGCACGGATGAGGTCGGCGAGCCGTGCGCGGCCATCGGAGCCGAGCCCGGCGGTCGGCTCGTCGAGGAACAGGAGCTTCGGCCTGGAGGCCAGCGCCACGGCGATCTCAAGCGCGCGCCGCGCGCCGTAGGGCAATGACTTCGCGGGATCGGCCGCTCGCCTGTGGAGTCCGACGCGCTCGAGGATCGCCATCGCCTCGTCGACGACGCGCCGGTCGCCATAGGCCTGGCCGACCGGATCCGTGAAGCGCCGACGGGTTGCCGGCAGGGCGACCGCGACATTCTCGAAGACCGAGAATTCGTCGAACAGGTTCATCAGCTGGAACGAGCGGGCAATGCCCCGACGCGCGATGACATGGGGCCTGAGCCCGGTGATGTCCTCGCCGTCGAAGATAACCTGGCCGCGGTCGGGCCGGTAGCGGCCGGTCAGGACGTTGAAGCAGGTCGTCTTGCCGGCGCCGTTCGGTCCCATGATGCCGGAGAGCTGTCCCGCCTCGAAAGCGAGGGAGACATTCTCCAGCACGACACGGTCGCCGAAGCGCAGGTGCAGGTTGCGGGCCTCGAACAACGGCATGGCTCAGGCTCCCTTCGCTTCCGACGCGGGAACGGGCGTCGGCGCGGGCGGTCCCTTTCGGCGCAGGCTCTCGAGGAAGCCGGCGATGCCGTCCGGACGGAACATGACCAGCACGACGAAAAGCAGCCCGAACCAGAGCATCCAGCTCGTCGTCCAGGCACCGATGAGGTCGCGCGCAAGAAGGAAGACCACGACGCCGATCACCGGCCCCCAGTAGGAGACGAGACCTCCGCCGACCAG
The DNA here is from genome assembly GCA_965284145.1 of Phreatobacter sp. Taxonomy (GTDB): domain Bacteria; phylum Pseudomonadota; class Alphaproteobacteria; order Rhizobiales; family Phreatobacteraceae; genus Phreatobacter. Next base: position 1,918,960 of record CBDIRH010000001.1, on the reverse strand, counting down.
CGTCATCATCACGATGTAGCCGGAGTAATGGAGGCTCATCACATCCGGAAAGGCAGATCGCTGGGCCATGGCGAAAAGGCCGCCGGCAAGGCCCGAGAGCGCGGCGGAGATCACGATCATCGCAAACTTGGCGGCCCAGACATCGTAGCCGACGAAGCGCGCGCGTTCCTCGTTCTGCTTGATGGCCTTCACCACGCGCCCGAAGGGCGAGTGGGTGAGGCGCCACAGTCCGAGCGAGACGGCAACGAAGACAGCGAAGACCGCGTAGTACAGGGCGACGTTGCTCTCGGTGGAAAAGGCCGCGACACCGACATCCATCGGCAGGCGGGCGATCTTCAGGAGGCCGTCCTCCCCGCCTGTGACGGCATGGGCCTTCATGGCGATGAACCAGAAGACCTGGCCGAAGGCGATGGTCATCAGCGAGAAGTAGATGCCGCGGCGGTGGGAGATGAACAGCGCCACAAGCGCCCCGGCGAGCGCAGCCGCCAGCAGCGCCGCCAGCATGCACACCCAGAGGTTTGCGGCGATGTTGAACTGGGCGAGACCGAAGGCATAGGCGCCGATCCCGAAGAAGGCGCCGTGCCCGAAGGACGGCAGCCCCGCATGGCCGAGCACCAGGTTGAAGGCCAGGGCATAGGTTGCCCAGATCAGTATCTCGACGCCAAGATACTGGTAGAGCCCGACCTTCTCGATCCACAGCGGGAGGCTGGCCAGCAGCGCCCAGGTGATCAGCATGGTGGGGGTGAAGGTCTGGACGGTGGTCTGGGGGGGCGTCGCGGTCATGTCAGGCCTCCAGCGCGCTCTTCTTGCCGAACAGTCCGCGGGCCCGGAACGTGACGACCGCAATCAGCAGCAGGTACATCGACAGCAGCGACCATTCCGACGCGTAGGCGCCCGATAGTCCGACGACCATGCCGACGAGCAGGCCCGCCAGGACGGCGCCCCAGAAGGAGCCGACGCCGCCGAGAACGATCACCAGGAAGGCCGGAACCACCGCATCCACGCCCATATGTGGCCGGATGCCCCAGATGGGCGCCATGATCACGCCGGCGAGCGCCGCCAGCATGGTGCCGAAGATAAAGACGCCTGTGCGCAATCGGCCGATGTCGATGCCCAGCGCCTGGACGATCTCGGTGTCGTGCGCACCGGCCTTCACCATGGCGCCAAAGCGGGTTCGCTCGACAATGAGCCAGACCGCCGCGATCGCCGCCACCGCGAAGGCCGCGGCCCAGAAGCGGTAGCGGGACCAGATCAGGTCGAGGAAGAAGAAGCCGCCGGAGAGATCGCGCGGCACGGGGAGCGTGTAGTCCCGCGTTCCCCAGACGGTGCGGATCAAGTCCTCCAGCACCATCGCGATGCCGAAGGTCAGCAGCAGGCCATAGAGCGGGTCCTTGCCGTATGTCCTGCGCATCAGCCGCTCGATCAGCGCCCCGAAAGGCGCGACGAGAACGGGGGCGAGGACGAGCGCGGCCAGATAGCGCCAGCCGAGTGGAACAGCGGCCCAGGCCTGGAGCATGTCCGGCGGGATTGGCAGGCGCGGCGTGGCGATCGCATAGGCGAAATAGGCACCGAGCGCGAAGAGCGAACCATGGGCGAGATTGATCTGCTCCATGAGGCCCAGGATCAGCATGAAGCCGAGCGCGATCAGGGCGAACAGGAGGCCAAGCGTCAGCCCGTTCACCAGATGCGGCATGAGGTTGAGGATCATCAGCGAAGCCCGTCTGCGGCAGGTAGGCGCGGACGGCGCTGCCGCCGCCCGCGGGGATGTCGAGGATGACGGCGGGTCACATCTCGTAGCTGGGCAATTGCTCGAAAGGCATGAGCTTGCACTTGCCGGGAGCCGCATCGTCCAGAGCATTCTGTGGCTGGGTCTGGCTCAGAATCTCATAGAGATCGGTCGGGTCTGACGGCTTGGGGTTGCGCTTGGCGAGATAGATGGTCTGCTGGACCTGATGAGTGACCGGGTCGATGTAGGCGTCGAAGTGCTGCATCCGGTCGGCCGCGCTCATCTTGTGGCCTTCAAGGGCCCTGATGACCTTGGCGTTGTTGGTGGAGCCGGCCCGCTCCACGGCCCGCAGCAGCTCGCGCGTCGCCATGTAGCCGTTGTAGGAGACGTTGCCTGGCACCGGGATCGGTGAACGGGGAAAGGCCGCCTTCCAACGGCGTACGAAGTCCTCGACCCCGGGCAGTGCCAGCTTGTGGTACCAGGTGGTGCCGAAGACGCCGAACAGGCTGTCCGGCGCGCCCCAGATGTCCGGCCAGTCTTGCTGGTTGTTGATCCAGGCCGTCCGCTCCTCGAGCCGGAGGTCGGTAATCTGCTGGCGCAGCGCCTTGATGTCGTCGCCGCCGATGGCGGTTGCCACCACATCGGGTCGGATCTGCTGGACCTTGAGCAGGTAGGACGTGAAGTCGCGCGTGTTCTGGGGAACCAGGAGATTGTCGACAATCTGCCCGCCGGAGGCCTCCACCAGCGCCTTGGTCGAGGCCGATGTGGTGTGGCCCCAGACATAGTCGTTGGTCAGCAGCAGCCACTTCTTGCCGATGCGCTCGACGGCGTTTTTCACGGCGGCCTTGGAGAAGTTCGTGCCGTTGCCGTCCCAGACGAACTTCACGCGCGAACAGTTCTCCCCCGCTTCGCTGGGGGCGGAGGAGTTGGTGTTCATGTATATGGTGCCGGTCTTGGCCGCGACCTGGGTGATGGCGTTCGCGACACCTGAATGAACCGCGCCGAGCAGGAACGCGCACTGCTCCTGCGCGATGAAGCGCTCGGCCACACGCGTCGCGGTTGCCGGATTGGTCTCGGTATCGGCGGTGATCCATTCGACCTTCCGGCCGAGGACACCGCCCTTGGCATTGAACTCGTCGATGGCCATGCGCATGCCGAGAAGGTCGTCCTGGCCGCTGTTGCCGTACTGGCCGGATGCGTCACAGGTCAGGCCGAGCTTGATGGGCTTGGCGCCCTGGGCCCAGACGCGGTTGTGCGTCCATGGGCCGAAATAGCTTGCCGTACCGCTCAGGGCAGCGGCCATGAGGCTGCCCTTCATCACGCCACGTCGCGAAATGCGCTCTCTGCTCATCGTCTCCTCCCTGAGACCCGGGCGATTTTCGCCCTTGTTGGAAATAGAATGAACATTCCATTTGACATTGTAAAGCGGAATAGTTGATCCATTTAATGGAACGCACCACGGTGCGGCAGCTTTGGCCCTCGACCTCATTCCTCAGGGAGCCTTCTGGAATGACCGACCTATCGCCGGCTCACGCGAGCTATGACGAGCTGCGAAGCCTGATCGCGCAGCGTCATCGGGCGCTGCCGGGCCGCCTGCGACAGATCGCCGAGTTCGTCCTCGACCACCCGACCGAGGTGGCCCTCGGGACAGTTGCAGAAGTTGCCGAGCGAACGGGCGTCCAGCCCTCTGCCATCGTCCGCTTTGCGCATGCCATCGGCTTTACCGGCTTCAGCGACATGCAGCAGGTGTTCCGCTCGCGCCTGATCGCCGGTGTCGCGCCGAGCTACAAGTCGCGGCTCGCGAAGATGAAGGCCGACGAGAAATCCGCCCTGGGGCGCCGGCCCGGCGCCGTGCTGAACCGCTTCGTCAACGAGGCCCACGCGGCCCTCGACACGCTCCGGGAGGCGATCTCGGAGCCTGACATCGAGGCATCGATCGCCATTCTGTCCAGGGCGCGGGACATCTACCTGCTGGGCCTTGGCGGCTCCTATCCCGTCGTCGCGCATCTCGCCTATGTGCTGCGCAAGCTGGGACGGCGAGTGGTCGTGCTCGATGGGATCGGCGGGAGCATCGGGGAGCAGTCCCACGCTGCAACCAGCGAAGACGCGTTGATCGCCGTGTCGTTCCGCAACTACTACCCCGACACGGCGCGGCTGTTTCCGGAACTCGTGGCGCGCGGTGTCCCGGCCATCGCCATAACCGACAGCCTGCTCGGCCCCATCACCGAGGGCGCATCCGTCGTTTTCGAGATCCACGACATGCCGGAGCCGGCCCTGCGAACCCTCGTCGCGCCCATGTGCCTGGTCCAGGCCATCGCGGTCGGCCTCAGCCTCGCCGACGAATGACCCTCTCGCCGAAGGATGTTCCGATGGCCCACTCCCCCGGGCGGCCCCTGACCGGAAAGACGGCGCTGGTGACCGGTGCCGGCCGCGGTCTCGGGCGCGCCTTCGCGGAACGCCTCGCCGGGCTCGGCGCCCATGTGGCGATCCACGGCATGCGCGAAGAGGGGCCTTCCGAATACGGCGAGGGCACGACTCTCACCGCTGTTGCGGAGGAGGTCGCGGCCCGTAATGGGGTGCAAACCCTGCGCCTGCTCGGCGATCTCACCCGGAGCGACGATATCGACCGGGTCGTCGGCGAGACGGAGGGGTTGCTCGGGCCCATCGACATCCTCGTCCACAATGCCGGCGGCGACATCGCCGCGAAGGGCGGCAAGCCAGACCCGAACGACGCAGTCGGAATCAAGATCGAGGACGTTCGGGCGGTAATCGAGCGCAACCTGATCTCCACCATCCTCGTCTGCCAAGCCGTCGCCCGGCGGATGATGACGCGCAGTACGGGCCGCATCGTGACCATCGGCTCGGTCGCCGCCTTCAAGGGGCGCACCAACGGGGCGATCTATGCCACCGCCAAGGCCGGCGTCACCCATTATACCCGCTGTCTCGCTGACCAGCTGCGCGCCTACGACATCACCGTCAACTGCATCGCCCCTGGCGACACCCGCACGGGCCGCTTTCTCGGCACGCGAGCGGTCGATCCGGGGCGCCTCGCCGATGGCGGAACCCTCGACCGGATCGCGACCATCGACGAGGTCGCGCGCCTCATCGAGGTCTTCGCAGGACCTCTCGGTGCCTTCGTGTCCGGGCAGGTCCTGCGCGTCGATGGGGGTAGCCAGGCCTGGCCGGCGTGACCACGAACATGGTGCTTCCGGCTCCGCGTGCCGGGGACCTCAAGACAAGATCAACGATCCCGGGGAGACGACGTCATGAGCTATGCGACGCTGAAGCACTACATCGACGGCCAGTGGGTCGAGCCGACCGGCACATCGGGCCAGACGTCGTCAACCCTGCCACGAACGCTGTCATCGGGCGGCTCGGACATGCCTCCCGGGAGGATCTCGACCGCGCCCTCGAAGCGGCCGACCGGGGCTTCCGGGCATGGCGGTCAGTCGCCCCCTTCGACCGGGCGAAAGTCCTTCGGAAGGCGGCCGACCTCGTGCGGGCACGCGCCGACGAGATCGGCCGCCTTATCACGCTGGAGCAAGGCAAGATCTTCGCCGAGGCGCGCATGGAACTGATCAGCGCCGGTGACATCATCGACTGGTTCGCCGGAGAGGGGCAGCGCGCCTATGGCCGCGTCATCCCGGCGCGTGCGGACGGTGTGCGCAATGTCGTCGTGCTTGAGCCCATCGGTCCTGTGGCTGGGTTTGCACCGTGGAATTTTCCCGTCACCCAGGCCGTGCGGAAGATCGCCGCAGCCCTTGCCGCCGGTTGCTCGATCATTCTCAAATGCCCTGAGGAAACGCCTGCCGCGCCGATCGGCCTCGTGCAGTGCTTCCATGACGCAGGCGTGCCGCCCGGTGTCCTCAACCTGATCTATGGGGTGCCTTCCGAGATCTCCGAATATCTCGTGCCGCATCCGACGATCCGGAAAATTTCGTTCACCGGCTCGGTGGCGGTCGGCAAGCATCTCAATGCTCTCGCTGCCAGCCATATGAAGCGGGCGACCATGGAGCTCGGCGGCCACGCCCCTGTGCTGGTCTTCGAGGACGCCGATGTCGGCCATGCGGCGAAGCTCATGGCTGCCTTCAAATACCGGAACGCTGGACAGGTCTGCGTCTCGCCCACCCGCTTCTTCGTGCACGAGAAGGTCTACGATCACTTCGTCGCTGACTTCGTCGCCATCGCATCCTCCGTCAAGGTCGGCGACGGCCTCGATCCGGCCAGCCAGATGGGGCCGCTCGCCAATCCCCGCCGCGTCAACGCCATGGAGACTTTCGTGGCCGATGCTCTGGAGAAAGGCGCAAGGGTCGCGACCGGCGGCAACCGCATCGGCAACCAGGGCAATTTCTTCGAGCCGACGGTGCTGACGGACCTTCCGGCCAACGCGCGCGTGCTGTCCGAGGAGCCGTTCGGACCTCTCGCACTGATGCTGCGCTTCCGGGACACTGACGATGTGTTGCAGCGGGCCAACAGCCTGCCCTCCGGCCTCGCGAGCTATGCCTTCACGAGGAGTGGCGAGACCGCGACGCGGGTCGCAGGGGCATTGGAAAGCGGCATGGTCACCATCAACCACTTCGGCATAGCCTTGCCCGAGACGCCCTTCGGAGGGGTGAAGGACTCGGGCTTCGGCCACGAGGGGGGCATCGAGGGCCTGCAGGTCTACATGCAGGCCAAGTTCATCAGCCACATGGGGTGATGGTCGCGTGGTGCCAACCAGGTCAGTCATCACGCGGCTTCTGCTCCTGGGCGGAAGATGGAGGTCCGCTATTGCGGCGCAAACCTGCTGAACCATCAAACGTTGCGGTTTGGACGACCGTACTTGTTGCTACCAGCGTGACCCCAATGTGGCAGCAGCTTTAGGCGCAAGACCTCGATTGCGGGGCGCGAGACTGAAGTAGGCGGATGAACTGGGTCCTGGAGACCGCCGGCGAAAACACCGGCCCCTGACCAAGCTCAATTGCTTCGTGGGCTTCCATGACGAAACGGAGATCGGCCTGCCAGCAGAGCCCTGTCGCCACCACAGCAGAGCGGTTCCGGCCGGCTGCCTCCAGCACCGCAAGCAGCGTCCTCTGCTTCTCGCGATCGTCCGCGCATCCGGTGATCAGCCCGCAATCCAGTTTCACCTCGTCGAACCGGCCGCCGCCATCTGTGACTTGCCCTGCGCTGCTCACATGATCGAGCGCCAGGGTCACTCGCTGCGAGTCTAGTTCCCGCCTGAACACGTCGATCTGGTGTTGGTTGGGTGCCTCTGTGCTGACATCCAGTTCGATCCTAAGGCCCATCCAGCGCCGGTTCGCAGGGCGGACGCTGTCGACGAGGGCAGCCACCTCGCACCCCTGGAATGCGTAGATGGGGAGGTTGACGGAGAACTCGATGTTGAAGCCGATGCGATCGAACGCGGCCCAGTCTCTCATGGCGGACCTGATGGCCGAGTAGCCGAGGATCCTGTGTTCGTCCTTGCCAGCGATCTCGAACCTGCCGGAGTCCAGTATCCCGTGCCGGGGGTGATGAATCCGTGGGACCAGCTCCGCTCCCCGGAGCCGACCCTGACGAAAATTGATCGTGGGCAGGTATCCGAACTGCAGCCACCTTTTGCGCACTGCCAGGTCCAGGTCGACGGAAACCAAACCGCCCTGCCCGCGCACCATTCCGTCCTCCTGCAGAACAGCGAAGAGGTCCGTATCGGTTGTCCTGACGTCGATGGCAGGAAGGATGCGGATGCCGGGAGGGGGCAGCAAGGGAATCGGCGCGGCTCTGCCCAACTGCTGCAGAGGGCCCTTGTAGCCGGCGTCGCTTAGCGCGCGGGCGACCTGCGCGGCGTCGGCGCCCGGCCCGGAAATCACGAAGTCCGGCATCCTGTCCGCCAGGAGACGCGGTATGTCGGAAGTATGGCCCGCACGTCGAACCTCGATGTTCGCTTTCCGGAGAACGTCGAGGACCGTGTCTTCCGTTGAGCCGAGGGACTCGGCGATCAAGCAGAGGCCGGCCGTGAGCTTCTCGTCGGCCACTTCGAGCGGTGCTTCCGGAACCGGATCGCTGCGCTCGTCCGGCCTGCGCACCGAAAACAGCCGCTGCACCATGCGAAGCAGCGCCGCCAGCTGCAGCTTCGTCGTGTTCATTTGTGTCTCCGGCGCGTGCGAGCTGCTGCACTTTCACTACGCCTGCAACGGACGGTGCGGGCCCCCGTTTCGCGATCCAGGCGTCCGCCGGTCATGACCTGGGAAGGCTCGCCGCGAAGCTTTCGCCGTCGGTGGGGGCACCGAACAGGTAGCCTTGGCCGATCGGGCAGCCCATGCCGGCCAGAAGAGCGCGCTGGCCCTCGCTCTCGATCCCTTCCGCCACCACCGCGAGATCCAGGGAGCGCCCGAGATCGATGATCGCTCGGACAATGACCATTTTGGAGCTGCTCGTTGCGAGTTCGCGGACAAAGCTCCGGTCGATCTTGATTTCTGTCACCGGGAAGGTCTCGAGCAAACGGAGGGTTGAGTAGCCTGTCCCGAAGTCGTCGACGGACAGGCCGACGCCGAGATCTCGCAGCCGGCGGAAGGCCTCCAGCACCCCGGGCGTGTCGTTCAGGAACATGCTCTCGGTGATCTCCAGCGTAAGCCATTTCGGCTCGGCGCCGGCCTGCCGCATCACCCGGTCGAGTATCTCCGCCATGTCCTTGTGCAGGAACTCTGAGGCGGAGACATTCACCGAGAAGCGCAACGGTCGTTCCCGATGCTCGTTGATCCGCCGGGCGAAAGCTGCGACTGCGGCGACGCCGCGTTCGCCAAGATCGAGAAGCAGGCCCGTCCGTTCTGCAGCTTCAATGAATCTGCCCGGCGGTTGACTGCCGAAAAGCGGGTGATCCCAGCGCATCAGCGCTTCCGCGCCCACCCATTCGCCGGTCGAAAGGTCGATCTGGGGCTGGAAGTGATGGACGAACTCGTCGTTCGCGATGGCGATCTTCAGCTCGCGGGTCATCCGGACGCGGCGGCGAGCCTCCTCCTCGTCGGTGTGCCGAAACTGGCGGGGGCCGCTCAGCGGATCCGACTTGGCCGCGCGCAGTGCCGTGCTGGCGTTTCGGATCAGGGCGATGCCGCCGCCCTCCGGCCTTCCGACCGCATAGCCGATGGCAAAGCGCAGCGAGACATTGGCGCCGGGGATCACGAAGTCGGGGGCGAGCGCGGCGGCAACGCGCTCGACGATCGACGGGTTGCTCGCTTCATCCGAAAGTTCGAACGCAAGCGCGAATTCGTTGGCTCCAATCCGAGCGACCAGAGCGGCGCCGGTTTGCCTCAGCCGGCGCCCGGTCTCCATCAGCAGGGCGTCGCCGACATCGAAGCCGTAACCGGCGTTGATGTCGTGGAAGCCGATGACGTCGAGTTTTAAGACGAGTGTTGGGCCGGTATGTGCCGCGAAGCGGCTTTCAACGGAATCAATGAACGACTGACGATTTAGACACCCGGTTGCGATGTCGAAATGCGCTGTGCGGTCAAGATCGATCTCGGTCTGCCGGATCGCCGATACGTCACGGAGAATGCCGAGATAGAGCATTTCTCCGGAGACGGTTACCGGCCTGAGGCTGAGGCTATTCCAGAAGGCCGAACCGTTCTTGCGAAAGTTTCGCAGTGTGACGTCCACCGGTTCGCCGGCCGTGACGGCGGCGCGGATGATGGCGACTTCCGGCTGGTCGCGCTCGTTTCCTTGAAGGTAGCGGCAGTCCCTGCCGAGCACCTCCCGTCGTCCGTATCCGGTTAGGCACTCAAAGGCCTTGTTCACATAGAGCAGAGGCCCGTCCCCGTCTGAAACACGCGCTATCGCAATGCCATCCGTCAGTTCCTCGAAGAGATCCGGGATGATCGACGGCAATAAAGGGTCGGCAGCCGGATCCGCGGCGCAGCCTGCCGGTCGTCTGGGGGGAGAGAAGATCACCGTCGCGAGTTCCTTGAAGCCGAGAGTGGCTCAAGCAATGAAGCGGTTCGCTGCGGTGGAGCAATTCACCGACGTGGCCGTTTCGAGACAATCGTCAGCCGGTACCGGACAATCTGGGTCTTGACCCGTCTCCACAGCTTCGGAAGCGGCTGCGGTAGTCAGACGGCGTCGCTCCGATATGCGCGAGAAACGCGCGACGCATCGCCCGCGCCGACCCGAAGCCGCTCCTGGCTGCAATCGCGGCAATCGACAACCTGGTTCCCTCCAGCAGAAAGCGAGCGACGTCGAGCCGCGTAAGGTCCACGTATACCGCCGGCGATACGCCCACTTCCTTGGTGAAGATACGGGTGAAGTTGCGCTCACTCATGGCGGCGATTTTCGCCAACGCGTCGACGGACAGATCCGCGGCAGGATGATTCAAGATGTACTGTTGGACGTTGTAGAGCCGGTTTCGGTCGACGGCCTGCGCCGCCAGATGCACGCTGTATTGGGATTGGTCACCCGGTCTCTTCAGGAACACGACCAGGCGGCGGGCGACAAAGAGCGCCACTTCCCGGCCAAGATCCTCCTCGACCAGCGAAAGGCCAAGATCGATCGCTGCGCTTGATCCTGCCGACGTCACCATGGACCCGTCCCGGACGAAGACGCGGTCGCCGTCCACATTCGCTTCGGGGAAGCGCGCGGCGAGCAGAGGCGCGTATTGCCAGTGTGTTGCCACGTTGCGGCCGCCCAGAAGTCCGGCATCACCGAGCAGGAAGGCGCCCGTGCAGACGGAGCCGTAGCGCCGCGTCCGCGGAGCTGTCTCGGTCAGCCATTCAATCACCTTGCGGCTGGGAGAACTGGGAACGCCTACGCTTCCCGCAACAAGCAGCGTGTCAGGATTGCTGGGGCTGGCGATGAAATCACAGTCGGGCAGAACTGTCAGGCCTGATCCGCAGATGATCGGCTGGTCATCTTCGGCAACGACCGTGACACCATAAAATGCCTTGGCTGCACGCGCATTTGCTTCCGCGAACACGTCCATCAGGCCCGCCAGTTCAAGAGAGTGGACGTTCGAGGGCACGAAGATGACAACCTGCATCTGGAGTTCTCCACAACGGGTTGTGCTCGGGCGGCTCGGACACCACCAATTCAACCCGCGGCAGCGGGTCCATGCGACGGTTCACTTATGATCTCTTGCGCCGCAAGGTCGGGGCGCTAGCCGAATTGCACTGCAACGGCGGGCCAAAGGCAGAGGGAACCGCGCAAACGTCCACACGAAGGAGCTAGAGGAAGATCTTATATCCTATCGCGGCGCGCGTCATTGAGTTGCTGTACGGCAATGGGCTGCGCCGCAGGGCTCATGGGAACCGTTAAGCGGGGGAGGCGGCAAACACAATCCCGCGCGGGTCCACATTGCAATGTCCGATATAAGAAGATGCGCCAATGTCCGCTTTTGCGGCGCGAAGCAGACAGTGCGACGCTCCAGCCAGTTGCGTGCCTGAGCCGGTCACGGCGCCTTGAGGGCCTCTCAGGCGGAGCAGTTGGCTGGCCGCTTGATGAGCCACCAGCCTGTCAGGGGATACCGGCCAGGCTCGTGGGCTACCAGGGACTCGCCCATTCCTCGCGCCTGTTCCGAGAAGGCCAACACCGCCGCGGAACTTTGGTCAGCCGCGACACATAGGTGCATTCCGGCTTCGTGCCGCCGGCTACGGATAGAGGGCAGATCCTGCTCTGGCACTGGCCGACCGCAGAAGCTGCACTTGCGGGAAAAACTACAACCGTCAGTATAGACCTCTTCGTTCAGGGGTGTGGCAATGTCGGAGAAGCGCGGGCGCGAAAAGCGCGTAAGGAGGGCCATCACCGTGGCGCTGCCTGAGCACGTCTTTCAAATCAAGAAGCCAGGAACGGTCTACTACTATCACCAGCCCGGCCGGACGAAGCCGAAAGGCGAGCGTGGCCCCCTCACCCGCATCCACAGCACCCCGCAGGATTCGGAATTCTGGATCGAGGCGGCGCGCCTCAACCGCCGTCCGAAGGATGGCGCCGAGGATGGTCGTATCGTACCGGGCTCCTTCGAGGCGCTGATCGCCGCCTATCAGGCAAGCCCGCACTGGACCAACGTGCACACCGAGGGCACGCGGCGGACCTATGGCACCTATCTCAAGGTGATCCTCACAGCATGGAAGCGGCAGCTCGTGGATGAGCTGACCGTCGCTGGCGTCATCGCCATGCGCAACGAGATCGCCGCAACCGCGCCGTCGGCGGCGAACATGATGGTCACCGTCCTCAAGGCGCTTCTGGCGTGGGGGATCAACAACGGCGAGTGCACCAAGAACGTCGCTCGCGACATCAAGGCGATCGACACCGACGTCGAGCATGCGTTCCCCTGGCCGATCGACGTCTGGACGAAGGCCGTGAAGACGGCGCCGACGGACGTGGCGCGTCTCGCCTTCCTCGGCCGCGTCACCGGGCAGCGGATCTCCGACCTGATCCGGCTGCGGCCGGCGGATCTCAAGGGCGATCTGTTCCATATCCAGATCCGCAAGCTCCGCGGGAAGCTGCATCGGCTGCCTGTGGCGCCGGCCGATCTCAAGGTGATCCGGTCATGGGGCGTCGGCGACATGACGCCCTTCCTGACGCGCGCCAGCGGCAAGCGGCACAGCGAGAAAACGATGCGCAAGGCGCTGGCGGACTGGCTCGATGCCGCCGGGTTCAAGGAGGTGGTGGGGGAGGATATTCGGCCCCATGGCCTGCGCGCCATGGCGTGCTGCGACGCCCGCTTGAAAGGGCTCGACCACGACGACGTCGCCGCCCTGTTCTGCATGTCGCCGGATCTGGTGAAGCGCTACACGTACCACATCGACCGGGAGGCCGAGGCGCGCAACGCGCGATCAAAGATGGAACGCCGCGTGCAAACTAAGCCGCCGCATGGTGCAAACTGACCACTCTAAGCTGTTGAATTAAATGACTCTCGGCAACCGGGGCCGTTAAGGGCGGGTTAACGGCCCTCTAACGGCCTGGCCACGAACGGATCACGCCCTTTCTCAGGCTGCCCTTGCGGCAGGTGGAAAGGGTGCCAGCGCGGCGGCGAACTGCCCGGCGGCGGCATCCCAGCTGCGCGATTCGGCGAGCGTGCGGCAGGCGCCACGGTCGAGACGGAGAGCCCGGCGGATCGCGGCGGCAAGATCCTCGTCCAGGGCGCCGACGGCGGGATCGGTGATCACGTCGAGGGGACCGGGAACGGGAAAGGCCGCCACCGGCACGCCGCAGGCCAGCGCCTCCTGCATCACGTTGCCGAAGGTGTCGGTGCGACTGGTGAAGACGAAGACGTCGGCGGCCGCATAGACCTCCGCCAGAGCTTCTCCCGTCCGCACGCCGAGAAAGACCGCTCCCGGGAAGCGCCGTTCGAGGTCGGCCCGCTGCGGCCCGTCGCCGACAACGAGCATGGTTCCCGGCAGGTCGAGCGACAGGAGAGCCTCGAGGTTCTTCTCCACCGCCAGCCGGCCGACGCTCAGCATGATCGGGCGGGGCCAGTCGACCGCGACCTCTCCGCGCGGGTGGAACAGCGCCGTATCGACGCCGCGCGTCCAGATCGACAGGTTGGCGAAGCCCCAGCCGGCGAGTTCGCGCCGCATGGTGTCCGTCGGCACCATGGTGCGCACGGCGGGCGCATGAAAGCGCCGCAGCCAGGCATAGGTCAGCGCCTCGGGGATGGGTGCCCGCGCCCGGACATATTCGGGATAGCGTGTGTGGTAGCTGGTTGTGAACGGCAAGCCCCGCGACAGCGCCCATCGCCTCGCCGCATGGCCGACCGTGCCCTCCGTCGCGATGTGCAGCGCATCGGGACGCAGGGCGTCGAGCCTTGCCGGGATCGCCGCGCCCGCTCCGATCGCGAGGCGGATATCCGGATAGGTCGGCAGCGGCCAGCTCGGCAGACCTTCCGGGGTTACGAAGTCGACGGCGATCCCGTGGTTGGCGAGCGACTTCGCCGTCTCCGTCAGCGACCGGACCACCCCGTTCACCTGTGGCGCCCAGGCATCGGTCGCGATCGCGAGGCGCATGACGGCCTCTCCCGTCACGCCCTGACGGTCGTGGGTTCAGGCAACCCCAGCGGCGTTTCCGCGCCGGCGTCCTCGACAGGCGCCAGATCGGGCGCAGTCGCCTTCACCGCGGTCCAGCGCAGGATCTCGAAGCGGCCGTCGTGGCTCTCGACCAGCGCGGTGCAGCTCTCGACCCAGTCGCCGCAGTTCATGTAGCGGATGCCGGCCTGGTCCTTGATGACCGCGTGGTGGATGTGGCCGCAGATGACCCCGTCCACCCTCTGCCGGCGCGCTTCGGAGGCCAGGGCCTCCTCGAAGGCGCCGATGAAATTGACGGCCTTCTTGACCTTCAGCTTGGCCCAGGCCGAGAGCGACCAGTAGGTCAGGCCGAGCTTGCGACGGCCGACATTGACCCAGCGATTGCAATAGAGCGCGGCGTCGTAGGCCCAGTCGCCGAGGTGTGCCAGCCAGCGCGCATGCATGACAACGACGTCGAAGGCGTCGCCGTGGATGACAAGGAAGCGCTTGCCGTCGGCCGCCTCGTGGACGATCTGGTCCATGACCTCGATGCCACCGAAATGCGTCCCGAAGTAGTCGCGCATGAACTCGTCGTGATTGCCGGGAAGGTAGATGATCTGGCTGCCCTTGCGCACGGCTCTCAGAAGCTTCTGCACGACGTCGTTATGGGCCTGCGGCCAGTGCCAGCCGCGTCTGAGCTGCCACCCGTCGACGATATCGCCCACGAGATAGATGATGTCGGCATCGTTGTGCCTGAGGAAATCGATCAGAAGCGCGGCCTGTGATCCCCGTGCGCCGAGATGGACGTCAGAGATGAAAATGGCCCTGTGCCGCGTCTGCACCATCATCCGGCTCCCGGCCGCTTCCTCGTTCATGCGGGCACCAACAGCAGATTCCCCTTGCGCTTTTGTGACAGCAGGCACGCCCGTGCGCGGGCCGGCAGGACTGCCCCGTCGTCGAACTGTCGCAGGCCGCTGCTAGCGCTCGCCGGATGATGGCGGGCCGGCCCTTGTTCCGGGCGTCCCGCGCGCGAAGGGAGCTGCTCATGGCCGGAGATCTCGACCGCGAGACGATGGAGCGCGCCTATGCCCGCTGGGCGCCGATCTACGACGCCGTCTGCGGCCCGCTCTTCGAGAAGGGCCGCCGGGCGGCGACCGCCGCGGCAAAGCAGGTCGGCAGACGCATCCTCGAGGTCGGTGTCGGCACAGGCCTGTCGTTCCAGGACTACGGCCCCTCCTACGAGATCCACGGCATCGACCTCTCCGAACCGATGATCGCCAGGGCGCGCGAGCGCATGGCATCGGGCGCCTTCCCGCATGTGAAGGAGGTGCAGGTCATGGATGCCCACGACCTCGCCTATCCCGACGGCATGTTCGATGCCGTCGTCGCGCAGTTCGTCATCACGCTGGTGGAGCGCCCCGAGCAGGTGCTGGACGAATGCGCCCGGGTCGTCCGGCCGGGTGGCGAGATCATTCTCGTCAACCACCTCTATTCGGAGCGCGGGCTGGCCGCTGCCATCGAGCGCTGGTTCTCGAAGCACGCCCACACTTTCGGCCTGAGGCCGGAATTCCCCTTCCAGCGGCTGGAGGCCTGGGCCGCGCAGCATGGCGGCGTCGTCGTGGTCGAACGGCGGCGGGTGGCTCTTCTGGGCGTCTACACGCTGGTGCGGTTCCGCAAGCAGTCGGATGCCGCGCACGCTCCCGCGCAGATGTCCGCCGCGGGCTGAGGCCAAAGGGCGTTGCTCATGGGCAACGCCACGGCCCCGCCGGCCCGGATCGACGAAACGCCACGTTGATCCCGCCGGCCCGATTGCCCATACAGCCCCTATGGTCGATCGTCAGGAGGCTCCCATGCGGCGTTCCGTCAACGACGCGGGCTCGAAGAGCGCCGCTGCACGGGCGAAGGCCAGCGAGGCACTCGGCCCTCTGCCCGAGTGGGACCTCGCGACCCTCTACAATGGGATGGACGACCCCGCTGTCGCCGACGATCTCTACCGCGCCGAGACGGAGGCGCTTGCCTTCGACGCCGCCTACAAGGGCCGCCTCGATGCCATGGCGCGCAGCGCCGGCGCCGCCGCCGATCTCGCCGAGGCCGTCATCCGATTCGAGAAACTGGAGGACCTGCTCGGCCGCCTCGCCTCCTATGCGGGCCTCGTCTATGCCGGCGACACCACCGATGCGGCGCGGGTGAAGTTCTACGGCGACATTCAGGAGAAGATCACCGCAATCTCCTCCCATCTCCTGTTCTTCACGCTCGAACTCAACCGCATCGACGACACGCTCATCGACCAGGCCGTCGCCGACCCCGCCCTGTCGCGCTATCGCCCCTGGCTCGAGGACATCCGCAAGGACAAGCCGTTCCAGCTGGAGGATCGCCTCGAACAGCTCTTCCACGAGAAGAACATGACGGGCCGCGCCGCCTGGAACCGCCTGTTCGACGAAACCATGGCGAGCCTGCGCTTCGAGATCGACGGCGAGAAGCTGCCGCTCGAGCCGGCGCTCAATCTCTTGCAGGACACCGCCGAGGAGAACCGCCGCAAGGCCTCCGAGGCGCTCGCCACGACCTTCAAGGACAATCTGCGGACCTTCGCGCTGATCACCAACACGCTGGCGAAGGACAAGGAAATCTCGGACCGCTGGCGCGGCTTCGAGGACGTCGCCGATTCACGTCACCTGGCCAATCGCGTCGAGCGTGACGTGGTCGATGCCCTGGTCGCGGCGGTGCGCGAGTCCTACCCGGCCCTGTCGCATCGCTACTACCGCCTGAAGGCGCGCTGGTTCGGCAAGGCGACGCTGCCCCACTGGGACCGCAACGCACCGCTGCCCAAGGTCGAACAGCGCACCATCGGCTGGACCGAGGCGCGAGACACCGTGCTCTCGGCCTATGCCGGCTTCTCGCCGGAGCTCTCCGACATCGCCCGCCGCTTCTTCGACGAGCGCTGGATCGACGCCCCGGTCAGGCCCGGCAAGGCGCCCGGCGCCTTCGCTCACCCGACCGTGCCCTCGGCGCACCCCTATGTGCTGCTCAACTACCAGGGCAAGCCGCGCGACGTGATGATCCTCGCCCATGAACTCGGCCACGGCGTCCACCAGGTTCTCGCCGGTCCGAACGGCGCGCTGATGGCGCCGACGCCCCTCACCCTCGCCGAGACGGCCTCTGTCTTCGGTGAGATGCTGACCTTCAAGGCGATCCTCAAGGGGACCACCGACCCCGTCCAGAAGAAGGCGCTGATCGCCTCCAAGGTCGAGGACATGATCAACACGGTGGTGCGCCAGATCGCCTTCTATTCCTTCGAGCGCAAGATCCACACGGCGCGCCGCAACGGCGAACTGACCGCCGACGACATCTCCGCCGCCTGGATGAGCGTGCAGGGCGAGAGCCTCGGCCCTGCGATCGAGTTGAAGCCGGGCTACGAGACCTTCTGGGCCTATATCCCGCACTTCATCCACTCGCCCTTCTACGTCTACGCCTATGCCTTCGGTGACTGCCTGGTGAATTCGCTCTATGCGGTCTACGAGAAGGCCGATGCCGGTTTTGTCGACCGCTACGTCGCCATGCTCTCGGCCGGCGGCACGAAGCACCATGCCGAGTTGCTCGCGCCCTTCGGGCTCGATGCCCGCGATCCCGCCTTCTGGCAGGGTGGCCTCGGCGTCATCGCCCGCCTGATTGACGAGTTGGAGGCGATGGAAGGGTGATGTCGCAGCAGATCGCCGTCGTCACCCGCTTCTACAAGGAGATGTGGGATCATGCCGACAAGAGCCTGATCCCGGGCATCTTCCATCCGGACTTCACGTTCCGTGGCTCGCTCGGACCCGTGCTCGTCGGCCACGAGCAGTTCGCCGGCTATGTCGACTTCGTCACCGGCGCGCTCGGCAGCTACACAAGCGATATCCTCGAGCTGGTCGAGCAGGGCAACAAGGTCGCCGGTCGCCTGCGCTTTCACGGCTACCACCGCAAGGACCTCTTCGGCTTCGCCCCGACCGGCAAGCATGTCGCCTGGATGGGGGCACCCTTCTTCACCTTCGAGGGCGACAAGGTCCGCGACCTCTGGGTGCTCGGCGACGTCCACGGCCTGATCGAGCAGTTGAAGGCCAACGCCGGCTGAGCGGGACGGCGGTCACCCCCTCGCAACCGCCCGCCTCCCGCACTATCTCCCCTTCACGCTGACCGACCGGGAGACTCCATGCCGCCGCGTGACGACGAAGCCAACCGCCTGACCGGCCGCCTCTCGCGTTATGCCCGGGTCGGCACCAACGTTGCCGGCGCGGCGGCCTCCATCGCGGCATCGCGCCTGTTCGGCGCCTCGCTCGACCGCGAGAAGAACGCCGCCGATCTCACCCGGGCGCTGGGCGGGCTGAAAGGTCCGATCATGAAGGTGGCACAGCTTCTCGCCACCATCCCGGAAGTCCTGCCGCCCGAATATGCCGAGCAGTTGCAGACCTTGCAGTCCGACGCCCCGCCCATGGGGCCGGCCTTCGTCAAGCGGCGAATGATGGCCGAGCTCGGCGCCGACTGGGAGAAGAAGTTCGCCGCCTTCGACAAGGTGCCCGCCGCCGCCGCCTCACTCGGACAGGTGCACCGCGCCACCGCCCATGACGGTATGGCGCTGGCCTGCAAGCTTCAGTATCCGGACATGCAGTCGGCGGTGGAGGCGGACCTCTCCCAGCTCGAAATCCTCTTCGCCATCCAGCGTCGCATGGACAGCGCCATCGACACCCGCGAGATCATCAAGGAGATCGGCGATCGCGTCCGCGAGGAACTCGACTACCGCCGCGAGGCGAAGCATGCGGCCCTCTATCAGCAGGTCCTCGCCGACGAGCCCCTGGTGCGCGTGCCGACCGTCCGGCAGGAGCTTTCGACCGGCCGCCTGCTGACCCTCTCCTGGCTCGACGGCACCAGGATGCTGAGCCACGTCGACCAGCCGCTCGCCATCCGCAACAGGCTGGCGACTGCCATGTTCCGCGCCTGGTGGCACCCCTTCACGGCGATCGGCGTGATCCACGGCGATCCCCACCTCGGCAACTACACGGTGTTTGAGGAGGCCGGCGAGCCTGGCGGCATCAACCTGCTCGATTACGGCTGCATCCGCATCTTCCCGCCGCGCTTCATCGGGGCGGTCATCGACCTCTACAAGGGGCTCGAGGCGGGAGACGACGCACGGGTCGTCCACGCCTACGAGACGTGGGGATTCAAGAACCTCAACCGCGACCTCATCGACATTCTGAACCTCTGGGCCCGCTTCATCTACGGCCCGCTGCTGGACGACCGCGTCCGCACCATCGCCGACGGCGTGTCCCCGGGCCAGTACGGCCGACGCGAGGCCTTCACCGTCCACAAGGCGCTGAAGGAGAAAGGTCCCGTGACCATCCCGCAGGAGTTCGTGCTGATGGACCGCGCCGCCATCGGCCTCGGCGGCGTCTTCCTTCACCTGAAAGCCGAGCTGAACTTCTACCGCATGTTCAACGAGGAGATCGACCGCTTCAGCCTGGAGAGCGTCACGGCCCGCCAGCAGGCCGCTCTCGGCTCGGCCGGCCTGCTCGCAGCCTGAGGCGCCGGCCGTGGCGGTCTATGTGGACGATGCGATCTGGGCCTGGCAGGGGCTGAAGTGGTGCCATCTGCTTGCCGACACGGAGGAGGAACTCCACCGTTTCGCCCAGCGCATCGGCATGCACAGGCTGGTCTATCAGGGGCCGCCGAAGACCAGCGCGCCCCACTACGACCTCACCGGCTTCGAACGCCGTCGCGCCATCGCCATGGGCGCCATTCCCTGCACCCGGCATGAGATCGTCGCCGTGTTCCGAAGAGTGAGGGTGATGCGGTCAGCCAGTCAGCCTTTGCCGCAGGCCGCGCGGAACAGCCCGACGATGGCATCGATATCGCCGCCAGTCGTCCAGCAGCGCTCCGGCGCCAGCACGAACCGCGAGGCGAGATAGCCAAGGTTGAGGCTGAAGAAGAGCCCAGCCAGCGCCCTGGGGCTCGAACCAGAGGCGAGAAGGCCTCGCTCCTGCATCGACGCCAACTGCCGCTCGAGCGGCTCGAAGATTGCGGTCATCCAGCCCTCCGAATATCGCCGGCGGAAGTCGTCGTCACGCATCAGTTCCCGGAACACGATCCGATAGCCGTCAGGCGCACGCTCGGCCGCTGCGATGCGCTCCTCAAGGAAGCGACGGTGCCATTCGGCAAACGTTGGCAGCGTGAACGGCTCGGCTTCCAGCACCCGTGAGAATGAAGCCTGCCGGACAAGGGCCAGCGACACCTCCTCCACCACGGCCCTGACAAGGCCGGCCTTGTCGCCGAAGTGCTTGAAAAGGGTGCGCTCGGTCGTCGTGGCGGCCGCCGCGATCTCGCGCGTCGTGGCCCCTTCCACCCCACGTTCGGCAAAGAGGCGCGATGCCGCCGCAATGATTGCCGCCCGCTTCTCGGCAGAGGGCTTTCGACCCGGCTGCCCGCGTCGGCGCGCAGGCTCTCCGCCGTCTGTCACACTCATGATCACCCCATATGTGTTGCAATCGCTTTACATATCGATCTCGTGATGATAGATCAATAATATAGTGATCACTGTACATTTAATCCCGATGGGGAGACGCACATGTCCGCCGCCACCGAATACGATCTGCACCCCGAAATGGCGCGGATTCGCTACAGGGGCCTGCCGGAGCCGCTGGCCCTGCCCATGCCGCTGAGGCCGCTGGCCTCTGCCGACACAGTGGCCGAGAAACTGCCCGACGGACGCATCCGCTACAGCATCCGCCACGATGTGCTGCGCGGCGTCACCCCGCGCATGCTGGCCTGGTGGTTCGCCAATCTGGAAGGCGACATCGCCTTTGGCGGGCAGCGCTACAATCGCTACCGGTTCTGGCACCCGCGCGATCACGTCCACATCAGTTATGCCCGCCGCCGGCCCGACGGCACCGTCGGCCCCGGCGCGATCCTGCGGCTGATCGAGGTGCTTGGGAGGGATGAACGGTTCGTCGTGGATACCCGCAGCCACATCGAGCGTCTTGACGAGGGCGGCTATGTCCACAATCCCGAGTTTCACGGCAGAACCGGCTTTGCCCGCATGGAGTACCGCTTCGAGAGAGTCGCCGGCGGAACTCTCTACGAAAACTGCCTGATCATCGGCGCAACCGGGACTTTGCTGAGCCTTGCCACGCCCCTCATTGCTCGTTTTGCCTTCACTGCCGCGAAGGGACAGGCGTGGTTCCGGCACAATGTCGAGGAGGTGGGGCAGTTCGAGCACTTCCTGCCGCACCTTTATTACGAGGAGACCGGCCACCGGGAGTAAACGATGTGCGGGCGCGGCAATCCGAGGTGCGCTGTATCCCAGTCGCCTTGACAGGCGCGGCCGTTGCCCCGAAACCGGGCCGTCCCGATCCGGAGAGCCTGGTGTCGAAGCCCCCGCTGAAAGTCCTGCTCTGCTCGCCGCGCGGCTTCTGCGCCGGCGTCGTGCGCGCCATCGACGCGGTCGAGCAGGCGCTGAAACTCTACGGGCCGCCTGTCTATGTGCGCCATGAAATTGTGCACAACCGCTTCGTCGTCGACGGGCTCAAGGCCAAGGGCGCAATCTTCGTCGAGGAACTGGACGAAATCCCGGATACCGACGCTCCGGTGATCTTCTCGGCCCACGGCGTGCCGAAGTCGGTTCCCGTCGAGGCTCAGGCGCGCAACTTCCTCGCCATCGACGCCACCTGCCCGCTGGTGACCAAGGTGCACCGCGAGGCCGAGATCCACCACAAGCGCGGCCGTGAGGTCGTCCTCGTTGGCCACGCCCGTCATCCCGAGGTGGTCGGGACGATGGGCCAGCTTCCACCCGGCGCCGTCACCCTGGTGGAGACGCTCGACGATGCCCGCGCCTTCGTGCCGCGCGACGAGACGGCGCTCGCCTTCGTCACCCAGACGACGCTCTCGGTCGACGACACCCGCGAGATTGTCGACTACCTGCGCGCCCGCTTCCCCGCCATCGTCGGTCCCCACAAGGAGGACATCTGCTACGCGACGACCAATCGGCAGGAGGCGGTGAAGCGTGTCGCCCCGCATGTCGAGGCCATGATCGTCGTCGGCGCGCCCAACTCGTCCAACTCCCAGCGCCTGCGCGAGGTCGCCGAGCGCGAGGGCTGCCGCATCGCCGAACTGGTGCAGCGGGCCGCCGACATCGACTGGGCGCGCTTCGGTGCCATTTCCTCGCTCGGCATCTCAGCCGGTGCCTCGGCGCCCGAGGTTCTGGTCGAGGAGATCATCGAGGCTTTCGCGGCGCGCTACGAGGTATCGGTCGAGACCGTCTCCACCGCCGACGAGAGCGTCTTCTTCCCCCTGCCCCGCCAGCTGCGCCCCGACGCGGCGGCCTGAGCCGTCGGGGATGCGGGCTCCGAGTCGTCCGCGCGCTCCGGATCGCGATCGCCGCCTGAAGTGAGAAGGTGCCCGCTATGAACGACGCCTCGGATCTCATCGGCCTCTTCAATCGCTGGGAGCAGGTATGGCATGAAGGGCGTTTCGACCTTGTGCCCGATTGTGTCGCGCCCAATTACATTCGCCACGATGAGGCGGGGGACAGGGTCGTAACGCGCGAGGCCTATGCAGCCGAACTCGCGTCGCTCCGTGCAGCAAGGCCAGACATTTGCATTCTCGTCTACGATCACGCCTTCCAAACTGATCGGGCGTGGTACCGCTTCACGATGCGGTGGACCGATTCGGCGACTCGGGTCGTTATGACCCGCGCGGGGTTCCAGTCTTACCGTATCGAGGGCGGGAAGCTTGCTGAGACCTGGGTTACGCTTCAGCCGATCGGCTCGGCCTGGCGTGATCCCATCGCCCAGCCCGACTGGACGACACCGCTGAGGAACGACTGAGACCTGCCATGGCCGTCTATACCGATGTCACCGCCGAGGATTTGTCGGCGCACCTCGCGCGCTACGACATCGGCGAGTTGCTGTCGTTCAAGGGCATTGCGGAGGGCGTCGAGAACTCGAACTTCCTGCTGCACACCACCGGCGGCACCTTCATCCTGACGCTCTATGAAAAGCGGGTCGATCCCGCCGACCTCCCCTTCTTCATCGGCCTGATGGAGCACCTTGCGGCGCGCGGCCTCACCTGCCCGCAGCCGGTGCGGATGCGATCGGGCGAGACGCTCGGCGAACTCGCGGGCCGTCCGGCCGCCATCGTCACATTCCTGGAAGGCATGTGGATCCGCCGCCCGCAGGTGCATCATTGCGCGGCCGTCGGCCGGGCGCTGGCGCAGTTGCACATTGCCGGCCAGGGCTTTGAGATCACCCGCGTCAACGCCCTCTCCGTGCCGGGCTGGCGGCCGCTCGCCGAGAGGGCCGCGCGCGCGCCGACACGGTCGCGCCCGGCCTTGCCGCCACCATCGCCGCCGAACTCGCCCATTGCGAGGCGAACTGGCCGAAGAGCCTGCCGACCGGCGTCATCCATGCCGATCTCTTCAACGACAACGTCTTCTTCCTGCACGACCAGCTCTCCGGGCTGATCGACTTCTATTTCGCCTGCAACGACATCCTTGCCTACGACCTCGCCATCTGCCTCAACGCCTGGTGCTTCTCGCCGGACTACGAGTTCGACTTCGCCAAGGGATCGGCGATGATCGCGGCCTATCAGGCGGTTCGGCCTCTCAATGATCCGGCTGGCGGCGGCCCTGCCGCTGCTGGCGCGCGGCTCGGCCCTGCGCTTCCTGCTGACACGGCTGGTCGACTGGCTGAACGTGCCACCCGGCGCCGTCGTCACGCCGAAGGACCCGCTCGAATATCTGAAGAAGCTGCGCTTCCACCAGAAGGTCGCCTCGCCGACCGAATACGGCCTCGCATGACCAGCCTGATGAAACCCGCTCCCCGCCGGGTCGAGATCTTCACCGACGGTGCCTGTTCGGGAAACCCTGGCCCCGGTGGCTGGGGGGCGATCCTCCGTTATGGCGAGACGCAGAAGGAGCTGAACGGCGGCGAGCCGGTCACCACCAACAACCGCATGGAACTGCTCGCCGCCATCAATGCGCTGGAGGCGCTGAAGCGCCCCTCCCACGTCGATCTCCATACCGACAGCCAGTACGTGAAGAACGGGATCATGAGCTGGATCCACGGCTGGAAGCGCAACGGCTGGAAGACGGCGGACAAGAAGCCGGTGAAGAATGCCGAGCTCTGGCAGCGGCTGGACGACGTCGCCGACCTGCATGAGATCACCTGGCACTGGGTGAAGGGCCATGCGGGCCATCCCGAGAACGAGCGGGCCGACGAACTGGCCCGCGAGGGCATGGCGCCGTTCAAGCCGGCGAAGGGCTGATCACGCCGCCGTGAGCTTCGGCAAGGCTCTTGCGATGTCTCCCTGCAACCGGGCCGTGTGTCCCGGCTTGACACAGGAGACGACCATGAGCCGGCCGCCTTTCTCTGCCGCGAGCCTCGCCAGCTTCGACCTCGACCCGGCCCCGATCCGCCCCGAATGGGTGCTGGAGGGCCGCCCCATCGCCCGGTGCCGCCACTGGTCGGATTCCTCCGACGGCACCACCTCCGCCATGGTCTGGGACTGCACCGCCGGCAAGTTCCGCTGGTATTTCGGCGGCGACGAGATCGTCCACATCATCGAGGGTGAGGTCATCGTCTCCGGTGACGGTGTCCCCGAGCGGACCCTCCGGCCCGGCGACGCCGCCCTGTTCCGCGCCGGGACATGGGCCACGTGGCATGTGCCCCATTATGTCCGCAAGCACGCCATCTGCCGCGACAGCCTGCCGGCCCTGGTGACCCTGCCCCTGCGCACCGTCCGCAAGGCCGGCCGGGTCGTCGAACGCGTCCGCCTCGGCCTTGCGGCCCGCGTTCCGGCTCTCGCCTTCCGCGCCGGCGTTCCGCTCGTCGGCATGGGTCTCCTCGGCGCCATCGGCGTGCTGGGCTTCTGAAACGACAACGCCGCCCGGGCCATTCGGCCGGGGCGGCGCTGCGCTGATCACGCGTCGGCCGGTCGAGCCGGCCGGAATGCTCAGAGCTGCTTCATCAGGTTCTCGGCGCCCGACACGTCGGCCTTGCCGGGGCCGTCCTCGACGTTGAGCGAGGCGACGACGCCGTCCTTGACGAGCATGGAGTAGCGCTTGGTGCGCATGCCCATTCCGAACGACGACATGTCGTTCTCCAGACCCACCGCCTTGGCGAAGTCGGCGCTGCCGTCGGCGAGGATGCCGACCTTGTCGACGGCGCCGGAGGCCTTCTGCCAGGCGTCGAGCACGAAGACGTCGTTCGTCGAGGTCACGTAGATCGCATCGACACCCTTGCCCTTGATCGCTTCGGCGTTGGCGACGAAGCCCGGCAGATGGTTCTTGTGGCAAGTGGGCGTGAAGGCGCCGGGCACGGCGAACAGGACCACGGTCTTGCCGGCGAAGACCTCCGCCGTCGTGCGCGCGGCCGGGCCATCCGCGGTCATGGTGCGGAAAGTCGCTTCCGGCAGCTTTTCGCCGACCTGGATCGTCATGGGGGACTCCTCGAAAGGTTGGGTTGATCGGGCCGCGATGGCAGTCGCCAGCGCGCGTGAGCAACACTTAGAGCGTCGCCCGCGCGGCGTCGAGGGACCTCATTCGGGTGTCAGCTTCGCTTCAAGTGCGCGCTCGCCCGACACCAGCGTGAAGGTAAGGGGGTGCCCGAGCGGTTCGACGCCGCGTGGCACCCCGTCGAGGACAAGACGGAAGCGCCTCTCGGGTCCCGTCTGGTCGAGGATTTCGGGCAGCGGCAGCACCCAGTCGCTGCCCGGCCCCTCGACGAAGAGGTCTGCGCGGGCCTCCGCATCGACACGGGCCGTCAGCATGACAGCAGGGTGTTCTCCTCCCCGCTCCACGCGGGTGATGGTCAGCCCCAGCCCCGAGGCCGCGCTGGCGGGCACCTTCGCCTCGAAGCCTGCGAGCAACGCCGCCATCGCGGGATCCGCAGGTCGCGCACCGAGAAGAAGTGATGCCTCGCCCTTGGCCGGGATACAGATCTGCTCACACACGGCATAGTCCAGCTTGAGCACCAGCCTGACGGGGCGCCGGGGGTCGCGGGGCGTGACGCTTACCGGGAAGACCACCGCTGTCTTGTAGCCGATGGAGTAGCCGCCGCCGTCCGGAAAGCGCAGCGGCGCCGGCCAGGCGACAGTGGCCTCTTGCAGGTTGTCCGACGCCGACCAGTCGAAGCTCGGAGGCACCCCGGAATCGCCCGGGGTGCGCCAGTAGGTCTTGGTGCCGGGGTCGAGGGTAATCTGGATACCTGCCCGATGGACCGCACCATCGAAGCCGCCGCGGATGAGCCGGAGAGCGGATTTCGAATCGCGCGCCCAGGGCGAGGCGGACGGCCCCGCCGTGGCAGGTCCGGCCGTCGCTGCCAGCGCAAGCGCTGAGAGAAGAGCACGACGATCGATCATGACCGCCATGTAGGACCCGGAACCGTTCTTGGCCACTGACGTTCCGTTGAAGACGCCTCTCCGGGGCACCACATGAGCTGCACAGGTGGCATTTCTCACCATTCCGGGTTAGCGTGACGCATGGCAGCAAATCCCCGACGTGGCGGGCGTGACAGCATACGCGGCTATCTCGACGGCCAAATTCTCATCGCGATGCCGACCATGCGCGACGAGCGCTTCTCGCGGACCGTCATCTACGTGTGCGCCCACTCTTCCGATGGCGCCATGGGCATCGTCATCAACCAGAACGCCACCAATCTGGCCTTCTCGGACCTGCTCGTCCAGCTCGACATCATCCCCGAGTCGCAGAAGATCATGCTTCCCGACCGGGTGGATTCCATCCGCGTGCTGCGTGGCGGGCCGGTCGAGACCGGCCGCGGCTTCGTGCTGCATTCCTCCGACTTCTTCATCGAGAATTCGACGCTGCCGATCGACGAAGGCGTCTGCCTCACGGCAACCCTCGACATCCTCAAGGCCCTTGCGACAGGCGACGGACCGGCGAACGCCGTGCTTGCACTCGGCTATGCCGGCTGGGGCGCGGGGCAGCTCGAAAACGAGATCCAGGCCAATGGCTGGCTTCACTGCCCTGCCGACCCCGATCTGATCTTCGGTCCCGACGTCGAGACGAAATACGAGCGGGCGATGCGCAAGATCGGCATCGACCCGGCCATGCTGTCGAGCGAGGCCGGCCACGCCTGACGCTGGAGCCGTCGCACGGCTATCAGCTTCCCCGACGATGAACGGGGCGGCGCGATCGACCGCCCCCCTCGCGGCGCAGCTTCAAAACGGTTTAGGATCGCGGCCAGGGAGAGAAACAAGCCACATGCGACGTCAGCGCCGGACCAAGATCCTCGCCACCCTCGGACCGGCGTCGTCGAGTCGCGAGCAGATCGCCGCCCTGTTCACCGCCGGTGCGGACGTGTTCCGCATCAACATGAGCCACACGCCGCACGACAAGCTCAGGGAGTTCGTCGAGACCATCCGGTCCATCGAGCACGAGGAGCAGCGACCGATCGGCATTCTCGCTGACCTTCAGGGCCCGAAGTTGCGCGTCGGCACCTTCAAGGACGGCCCGGTGATGCTGGCGAACGGTGATGTCTTCGTCCTCGATTCGGACAAGAAGCCGGGCGACGCCGGCCGCGTGCACCTGCCGCATCCTGAAATCCTCGCGGCGCTCGAGCCGGGACACCGGCTGATCCTCGATGACGGCAAGGTGATGCTGACGGCAGAGCAGTGCACCCCGAAGCGGGCCGAGTGCCGGGTCGTCGTCGGCGGCAAGCTCTCCGACCGCAAGGGCGTCAGCCTTCCCGACACCACCCTCCCCGTCTCGGCCCTCACCGACAAGGACCGCTCGGACCTCGATGCGGCGCTGAATGCCGGCGTCGACTGGATCGCGGTCTCCTTCGTGCAGCGGCCGGAAGACGTGGCCGAGGTGAAGAAGGTCGCCCGTGGCCGCGCCGCGGTCATGGCCAAGATCGAGAAGCCACAGGCCGTCACGCGTCTCGCCGAGATCATGGACATCGCCGATGCCCTGATGGTGGCGCGCGGCGATCTCGGCGTGGAAATGCCGATGGCAAAGGTGCCCGGCATCCAGAAGCAGATCACCCGCCAGGCCCGCCGCACCGGCAAGCCGGTGGTGGTCGCCACCCAGATGCTGGAGAGCATGATCTCCGCCCCGGTTCCGACCCGTGCGGAGGTCTCCGACGTCGCCACCGCCGTCTTCGAGGGAGCCGACGCCATCATGCTCTCGGCGGAAAGCGCCGCGGGCCAGTACCCGGTCGAGGCCGTGGCGATGATGAACCGCATCGCCGAGGAGGTGGAGGCCGATCCGACCTACCGCGCCGTCATCCAGGGCCAGCGCGCCGAGCCCGAGGCGACGGGCGCCGACGCCATCGCCCTCGCCGCCCGCGACATCGCCGAAACCCTCGACCTTTCGGCCATCGTGTGCTGGACCTCGTCCGGCTCGACGGCGCTGCGCGTCGCCCGCGAGCGGCCGAAGCCGATCACCATCGCCCTGACGCCGAAGATCGCCACGGGCCGGCGACTGGCGCTGCTCTGGGGCGTCCATTGCGTCGTGACGCAGGACGCCCGCGACCTTGACGACATGGTCAGCCGCGCCTGCCGCTTCGCCTTCAAGGACGGCTTCGCCAAGCCCGGCCAGCGCATCATCGTGGTCGCCGGCGTCCCCCTCGGCACGCCGGGCGCGACCAACATGCTGAGGATCGCGTTTGTCGGCTCGGACGAGGTTGACGTCTAGACTGCCGACTGCAGCGCTTTGATCTCGGCGACGACGAGATCCGGATCGGCGTGGTGCGGCCCATGGCCGACACCGGGAAGCACAACAAGCTTCGCCTGCGGAATGTCGCGGGCAAGTCCGACCGAGTGGAGATGCGTCCACACGACGCTGTCCGCGTCACCGGAGATCACCGTCACCGGGCAGCGGATCTCGCGGTAGCGCGGCGACTGCGCGTGGACCTGAGGGAGCAGGCCGGCGACATCCTCGGCATTGGCCATGAACTGCTCGGGCCGCAGCACCAGCGGGATGCCGGCCTCCACCGCATAGCGATCCTCGACCGTCTGCGGTGCGAAGACGCCGGCAATGCTCCGCCGCATCCACGCTTCCCCGACCGGCAGCGCGAGAGTCCATGAGAAGAGCCGACCGAGCACGGGGCTCGCCGCCAGCCTGTAGTACCAGTGGACGCCGCCCGGCCAGGGATGGGTGGCGGGAGCCAGCAGCAGGAGGCCGGCGACCCGCTCGCCGTGGTCGAGCGCCAGCCGGCAGGCGAGCGCTCCCGCCCAGGAATGGGCGACCACGACGGCCCGGTCGATGCCCGCATGATCGAGGACGTCGGCTATGGCGCCGGCTTGATGATCGAGAAGGGCCGCCTGCCGCCCGGCACGACGCTCGCTGTGGCCGTGCCCCGGCCGGTCGATGAACAGGGTGCGGCCGAGATCGGCCTGCCGATCCTCCAGCGCCGGTCGCCAGGCCCGCGTCGAGCCGCTGGCGCCATGGAGGAAGACCACGGGAATCGCACCCTCGCCTTCATCGACCACGTGCAGGGCTCCCGCCCTGGTCGGCACGAAGGTTCCCTCAGGCGGATAGGCACGCGTGATGGCCCGCGCGCGCAACGCCGTCCAGCCGGCAAGCGCGGCGGGAACGGCCGCGGCAGCGATCAGGGGTTCGATGAGGCCGACCATGGAAGATCTACGCGCGGCGCGACGTGGCGGATCGAAGCGGCAGCCTCAAAGCTCGACGCCGTCGACCTTCGGGCTCAGCCGCTGGATGATCTGCGGCACCCGTTCGATATGCGGGTTGATCTCCATCGCCTTCTTGAAGGCCGCGAGGGCCTGCTTGTCCTGACCCAGCTGCTGCAACATCATGCCGAGGCCGACCATGGCGCCGAAATGCCGCGGCTCGAGGCGCAGGACGTTCTCGATGTCGGTCATGGCGCGCCCCAGTTCGCGACGGGCGAAATACAGCGTCGCGCGCCGGCTCCACGCCTCGACGTAGTCCGGGTACATGTCGATGACCGCGTCGAGCAGGGACAGCGCCAGATCGGCCTGCCGCTGCTGCATGGCCTGCTGCGCCCGCACCATCAGGAGGTCCGCCGTCGGCGAGCCGGACTGGGCGAGCACCATGGTGATCTGCGCTTCCAGCGCCCGCGCTTGCGGCGGGCCCGCAGCCTCCCGCAGTCGGGAGTAGAGTTCATCGAGGCGGCGGGCGCGTTCGGAGGCGAGCGACGGCGGCGTCGGATTCGCGGCCGGGGGAGCTCCTTCGGCGGCGGGCGGAACAGGCCCGGTCACCTGCGCCACGGCAGGCCCGGCAAGCATGGTCAGCAGGCAAAAGAAAACCGCCGCGCGAGTCATGCCACGAAGGTGGGACATGAGACGCCGACGGTCAATGTCGGGATGATGACAGGCACGTGAGCGCCCGTCTCCCGGAACGGCTGCGCGCGGCAGCCGTGATCAGCCCTGACGCGCCTTGTAGCGCTTCTGGGTCTTGTTGATCACGTAGACGCGGCCCTTGCGGCGCACGATCTGGTTGTCGCGATGGCGACCGCGCAGCGACTTCAGCGAATTGCGGACCTTCATGGCGGCGATCCTTGGATGGGACGAGCACCGGGGATCGGAGGACCCGACGGACGGTGCGTCGAAGAAGAGAAGGCGCGGGCTATACGTGCCCGGCCGGCGGGTGTCAAGATTGCGGAGGTCGGCCGCGGCCCCCATTTGCAGGAGCCGGGCCGGCAGGAGGCCCGAAACTCCACACATCCGCTACACTGACCTTAGCGTTCGACTGGAACGCCAACCAGAGGAGGCTGACAGAATGAGCGTCGCCTTCACCAAGGAAAACGACCGAGACGGCACCGAGGCCAACCTCCAGGACCGCCCGATCTCGGAACATCCCAATCTCGTGACGCCGCACGGGCTCGCCCTGCTCGAGTCCGCGCTCGAAGCCGCGAGGAGCGCGGTCCAGGAGGCGCGCGACGCCGGCGAGGATGCGACCGGCCTCGCACTGGCCCGCGCCAGCCGCGACTTCCGCTACTACGCGGCCCGCCATGCGAGCGCGCAGGTCATGGAAGCCCCGCCCGCCGACGGCAAGGTTCATTTCGGCAGCCGCGTCACCTTCGACCGGGAGGACGGCCGTCGCCAGACGTTCCGAATCGTCGGAGAGGATGAGGCGGAACCGGCCGAGGGCACCATTTCCTACGTCTCGCCTGTCGCCCGCGCGCTGATGGGCAAGGAAGTGGGGGACGTTGCCATGGTCAACGGCAGCGAGGTCGAGATCGTCGAGATCGGCTGAGGCTCAACGGCGATCGATCGTCACCACCGCGGCGCGCCCGCCGATGGCGGATGATGCGGTGATCGCCGTTGCCCCCTCGATCTGGGCCGCCGCGCCCTGATGCACGACGACCGTCGCGCCGTCCACGGTCAGGCTCCAGGCCTCCTCGATGGCGTGGACAACGACCAGCCCGGCTGTCGGCAGGGCCTCTTCCTCCCCTCGTCCGCGCCGGATGGAGACCTCGCCTGATGCCGCGCCGTCGCGGGTCAGGAGATTGAAGGCCGTAGCGCTCGTCCCGTCCCGCAGCCGGCAGAACGGCGCCGGAGCACCGGCGAACCGCGTCGGCTGGTCGCGATCCAGCGTCCGCGTCCCCTCCCCTGCGAAGTCGAGATGGACGCCGGGCCCCGCGATGATGGTGAAGGTGCGGGTCACGCCCTCGTAGTCGGAGAAGGGCCCGTCCTTCAGGATCGCGGCGGTGCCGACACGCCAGTCCACCTCGCCGTCGGCACCGAGTCCGACGGCGATATCCGTGGCGGTGCCGCCACCGTTCTTCCATGGCACCGTCTTGAACGATGCCGGATCGAGGATGCGGATCATGCGCTGGTCCGCATCACTGCGCGGTGTAGCGGATGCCGCTGATCGGCGAGACGATCTCGTTGTAGATGTCGCCGCAACGCGCGCCGCAACGCTTGACGAAGGCCGGCAGCACCACCCGCTGCATCGCCTCGCGCAGCAGCGCGACATCCGCCGGGGTCTCCCGGGTGATGGTCATGGGCCGGTTGGTGACGACATGGCCGATCTTGCAGCCCGCCGCATTGCCGGCATTGCACTGGATGCCGTCCTCGGTGAGCTCGGCACCGAGCTTCCACTGGGCCTCCTCCACCTCGTTCATGTAGGCCTGCATGAAGTCGCGCACGGCCGGATCGAGCCTGTTCCACCAGGCCAGATTCACCGCGTAGGCCGCGACGCCCCACTGGATCGGAAGGGTGTAGAGGTGACGGGTGACCTCGTACCAGCGCGCGCCGTTGCCGGTGGCCGTGCCGGTCACCGCGCAGTCGACGACGCCGCGCTCCAGCGCCGCATAGACCTCGGGGAAGCCGATGGCGACCGGCTGGCCGCCGATGGACTGGATGAAGTCGTTCTGCGAGCCGCCGGGTGTGCGGACACGCCGGCCCTTCAGGTCGGCGAGGCTGGTGACCGGATCGCGGCAGAACAGCACCTGGCCCGGGAACGGATAGAAGGCGACGATCTTGATGCCGACCCGCTCCAGTTCCTTGTTGAGCGTCGGCAGCATGGCATGGGCGATGCGGCGTCCCTGCTCGTGCGAGGGGTTCTGTCCGGACATGTCGATGATGTCGAGCAGCGGCACGTCGCCGGCGACCGTCGGCAGCGCCAGGCCGGCGAGATCGATCTGCCCCGAGCGCAGCACGCGGATGAGGTCGGGACCCGTGAGGTTGCGCTCCGGCCAGCTCGCCAGCGTCACGCGGATGCGACCGCCGGAGCGGGTCGGCAGCGCCTCGCGCAGCATGGGAATGTCGACCCTGGTGTACTGGGGGATCGAGGGCGAAAGCTGCGTCACCATCTGGATGGCGATGGGCGGACCAGCCGGCAGGGTCGGCGCCTGGGCGAGAGCGGGCGCGGCAAAACCGAGGCTGGCGGCCACGGCGAGCGCCAGACGCTTCGAGACGGGATGCTTGGACGACGAGTTCATGTAGCCCTCCGGTGGCGGGGGGATGCCCACCCTTCGAGAACTATACGGCAGCCTGACGCGACGTCGAGGCCGGGCGATGCAGGGCTCGCCGCATTGACCCGGCCCGGCGCGCATGGCTAAACCCCGCGCCATGAGCGCTCCCACCCCGACTACCCGGGCGGCACGCCGGCCTCGCGCCGGCGCACCTTCGCCATCATCTCCCACCCCGACGCCGGCAAGACCACGCTGACGGAGAAGCTGCTGCTGTTCGGTGGCGCGATCCAGCTTGCCGGCGAGGTCAAGGCCAAGCAGGGCCGCCGCCAGACCTCCTCGGACTGGATGGCCATCGAGCGCCAGCGCGGCATCTCGGTCGTCACTTCGGTGATGACCTTCGAGTATGGCGGCTGCGTCTTCAACCTGCTGGACACGCCGGGTCACGAGGACTTCTCCGAGGATACCTACCGCACCCTGACGGCGGTGGACTCCGCCATCATGGTCATCGACGGCGCCAAGGGCGTCGAGGACCGGACGCGCAAGCTGGTCGAGGTCTGCCGCCTCCGCGACATCCCGATCATCACCTTCGTCAACAAGATGGACCGCGAGAGCCGCGATCCCTTCGACCTCATGGACGATGTCGAGAAGGCCCTCGCCCTCGACACCGTGCCCATGACCTGGCCGATCGGCGTGGGCCGCGAGTTCGCCGGCACCTACGACCTCGTGCACAACCACGTCCGCCGCATCGACCACGACGAGGAGCCGATCAAGGTCAACGGTCCCGAGGCCGGCCTGTTCGACGAATTGCTGCCGCACGGCACCGACGACTGGCGCGAGAGCGCCATGCTGGCCAAGGAAGGCGCCAAGCCCTTCGATCTCGCCAGCTATCGCGAGGGGCACCTGACGCCGGTCTACTTCGGCTCGGCCCTGCGGAACTTCGGCGTGCGCGACCTGATCGACGCCCTCATCGCCTATGCCCCGCCGCCGCGCGCCCAGGTGGCGGAGAGCCGCACCGTCCTCGCCGACGAGCCGAAGATGAGCGGCTTCGTCTTCAAGATCCAGGCGAACATGGATCCGAACCATCGCGACCGCATCGCCTTCCTGCGCGTATGCTCGGGCCGGCTGACACGCGGCATGAAGGCGAAGCTGGTGCGCACCGGCAAGCCCATGCCGCTCAATGCGCCGCAGTTCTTCTTTGCGAAGGACCGGCAGCTCGCCGAGGAAGCCTATGCCGGCGACATCGTCGGCATCCCGAACCACGGCACCCTGCGTATCGGCGACACGCTGACCGACGGCGAGGACATCGTCTTCAAGGGCGTGCCCAGCTTTGCCCCGGAGCAGCCTCCGCCGCGTCAAGCCTGAAGGACGCGATGAAGGCGAAGAAGCTGCAGCGAGGCGCTGCAGCAGATGGCGCGAGGAAGGCGTCGTCCAGCTCTTCATTCGCCCACGATGGTTCGCCGGCCATCGTCGGCGTCGTCGGCGCCCTGCAGCTCGACGTGCTGAAGGAGCGACTGGACGGCGGAATACACCCTCCCGGTCGATTTCGACCCCTGCCAGTTCTCGGTCTGCCGCTGGATCACGTCAGACGATCCGGTGAAGCTGAACGCCTTCATCGAGAGCCACGGATCGTCCATGGCCCGGGATCTCGATGGCGCGCCGGTTTACATGGCCTCCAGCGCCTTCTCGCTCCGCTACGAGGAGGAGCGTGCGCCGGGGATCACCTTCGCGGACATCAAGGACTACCAGCGCGCTGCGGCGTGAACCGTCGTCCTAGCGGGAGGCGACACGCCGCCCGCCGTTGCCGACCGCCTGGGCGATCCAGCCGATGACCCGCGCGTGCAGCGTCGGGTCCTTCTCGATGTTGAAGTGCGACAGGCTGCCCTGCTGCCTGAGATCGATGTTCTCGAGGCGACCGCGATAGCCCGGCGCCGCGGCGATCGAGGCGCCCCATCCGTTGTTGGACTGGAAGAAGTTGACGTAACGCTGGGCGCCGCCGGCGAGCTGCTGCCGCACCGTCGGATCGAAGGCGACCGCCAGAGCCACGGTGGCACCCTGCCGTCCCACCTCGTTGGCGATGTCGGTGACGGCGTTGGCGCCGAGCGAATGGCCGATCACCACGGCACGATGCCGACCGCCCGAGGCCTTCTGGTTGCCGACGATCTCGGCCGCGATGACGTTCCAGGACCCGTATTCGTGGACCGTGGCGTTGTAGCCGCGCTGGCGCAGCTTCGCCGCGAGGTCATCCATCCCCTGGGAGAAGACGTTGGCGAGGCCACGGATGAGGTAGATGCGGGGGG
Organism: Phreatobacter sp.; assembly: GCA_965284145.1. Taxonomy (GTDB): domain Bacteria; phylum Pseudomonadota; class Alphaproteobacteria; order Rhizobiales; family Phreatobacteraceae; genus Phreatobacter. Next base: position 1,884,096 of record CBDIRH010000001.1, on the reverse strand, counting down.
CGGCCGCCTGGGCCGCCGCGCCGCGCGCCGATGTCATGAGATCGCCGCGGGCCATGGCGTCCCGCGCCATCTGCACCGCAGCCCCGCCCTCGCCGCTCGTCTGCGCCGTCGTCTGACAGCCCGCGAGCAGGACACCCGAAAACACCAGAGCCAGCACGCCGGCGCGCGATGACATGCCCATTGCCAACCTCAGCCCAAAAACCCAGTCTCAACGCTGCAGCGCCACCCGTGTTCCGTGCGCGCGCAACCGGCAAACTGACCCAACGTGGTTAATCCAGACTGAAGATTTCGCCGGGAACCTGTCAACGCCATCGGCATCGGGCCGGGCATGGCGGCGGCATTGCCGCCGCGACTGTTGCGGGAATGCCGCGCCGGTCGACCGACCAGCTCATCTTCCCTGTCGCGTCACCGGAGCGGGTCTCTGGCCTGCCGGCGGAATCGCCGCAATCGCCGCGATCACCTGGTCGTGAACCTGCGCGTCACGATCGATGTTGAAATGGGTCAGATGCACCATGGCCCTGAGGTCGCTGTTCTCGACCCGCTCCGCCATGGCCGCTGAGGTCCGGACCATGCGACCCCAGCCATTGTCGGACTGGTAGAAGTTGATGAAGCGGCGAACTCCACCAACGACCTGCAGGTCGACGGTCGGATCGAAGGTGACAGCAAGGTCGATCTCCGTATTGCGCTCCGCCAGCGCATTCACCAGTGCGACAACCGAATTGGCGCCGAGGGAGTGGCCGACAACCACGGCTCGGCTTGTCCCGCCGGACCGGCGCTGGTCGGCGAGAATGGCATTCGCGATCTGCGGCCAGTCGCCATAGGCGTGGACGCTGGCGGCATAGCCGCGTGCCCTGAGTTTGGCCGAGAGGTGATCGACCCCCTCGGACACCGTCTGGGCGAGGCCCCGCATCAGATAGACCCGCGGCAGCGTCGCATCGACCATCTGGCGGGGAGAGGCGTGCGCCGGCAGCGACCGGGAAACCGCGCTGGATGGGCCGATCATCTCGATGGCCTGGCAGCCCGCGAGCATGGTCGCCACCACGACGACGCCCAGTCGGGCCGAAGAGTACGCACGCATGAACACCGATCCTGCCAACACGCGGCCGATGTCCGGCACTCTGGCACCGACCCTTGTCGAAAGAACGGCAGGGCTGGTGAAGAGTCAGTGAATGAAGGGAACGATCCGCTTCGTGCGGGCCTCGTAGTCCGCATAGTCCCTGCCGAAGGCTGACCTCATCAGTTCCTCCTCGCGTCCGACACGGAAGGCATAGAGGAGGCCGAAGCCGATGAAGCCTGCCGGGCCGGCGATCCAGTTCTGCAGCAACAGCGCCTGGGCGAGCGCCCAGAGGAAGAAGGCCGAATACATCGGGTGCCGCACCAGCCGGTAGACACCATGGGTGACGAGGGTGTGGCCCTCGCGCAGTTCGAGGGTCTGCGACCAGTTACGCCCGAGCTGGCGGTGGGTCGCCAGGAACAGGGCCAGGGACAGGACGAAGACGAGGGCGCCGACCCACGCCTGTGCCGGAGAGAAGCCATAGTCGGCGAAGGTCAGGAAGCCGAAGCGCGGCAGCAGGCAGTAGGCGATCGGGACGATGCCGAGGCCGGTCAGCGAGATCATCAGCAGGATGCGCTCCTGCCGGTCGACGGCGCTGACGTCGATGCGGTTCTTGCGCTTGTTCTTGACCTCGTGGGGAATGCGGATCGCACCCCAGCCGACGACACCGATCAGGAAGATGATCTGGGCGAGTTGGCGCGTCATGGTCGGGAAAGGTCCTCATTGGCGGGCGGAAACGGCCCGGACGCCCGGCTGAGCGATCCATCCGGCCCCAGCGCCTCGGGCAGCGCCTGTCCGTGCCGGACGATATCGGCGAAGCGGAAGGGTCCGCAGGCGATCATATGGAAATCATAGGCATATCGCTGCTCGTTGCCCATGACATACTGGCGATGGATGCGCAGCAGATTGCCGCGGAAGCGACGCCAGGTCTCGGGCGAGAGCATGCGCGAGAGGCGAATGGACTGGCGGAGCGGCTTGCTCGCCGCCGTCAGGCCGAGCGCATCGACCGTGTTGTTCTTGTAGAAGCAGATGAAGTCGACATGGCTGTCGTACTCCGCCCAGGTGATGGCGGGTTCGTCAGCGACGCGTTGCACTGCGTCGCGCAACCAGCCCGCGGCAGGATGGAGCGCGATCTTCAGTGTCGACGAGCCCACCCCGGCGAGGCCGAGCGGCACTGCCCCGCGCGCTAGCCCCGGCTCGTCGCGCAGGGCAAGGGCCACGGCATGGAGCATCCACACGGCACCGAGGCTGTGGGCGACCACCACCACCTCGTCGACGTCGCCGGCCCTGACTCCCCCGGCGATCTCGCGGGCGAAGACGGCGGCGCGTTCGGGGATGCCCCGGCGGCGCTCGCGCATCATGTCCCGGGCGAATACCCAGTCGCTGAGCATGTAGTCCATGTGGAGGCGGCCGCCCGCGAGCTTCATCAGTCCGGCGAAGACGGCTGAGGCGACGGCCAGACGGATCCATGTGCCGTCGACCGGTGCAAACTGGCCCCAGAGAACCGCGCCGCCCCAGCCCAGAAGGCCGAACAACACCAGAAGGACGAGGGGATAGCCGGCGAACAGCGAATAGCGCCAGTAGGCCGCGGCATAGCGGAAGAATGTCCCCGAAAGCACGATGTCCGCGGCCGCGGAGAGATAGCGGGGCAGCCGCCGCCAGACCGGCAGCTCCATGTCATGCGCCACGATGTCGTCCCAGCGCAGCAGGCGCACGTCGGTGTCGACGGAAAAATCGGGGCCCGAGACGGTCGTCGCCCAGGAGGCGACGGAGCTTCCTTCCGCCTGCACCATCGGGCTGACGACCGCCGACAACGACCACGTCTTCTCGAAACGCCCGATCTCGCGCGCAAACCGGTGGTGATGCGCCGATGGCGGCAGCGGCTCATAGCCCGTCAGGAGATAGGTGCGGCGCTTGCGGACAGGTGTGATGGCGACCTCCAGCGTCACGGAGCGGGCCCGTGGGCATGGCCATGACCCAACGTCGCTTGCCACATCGGGCCGGTCTCGCCAACCCGTGATCCCCGATCGTTCGACCTTTGTCGACAGTCACGCTATGATTGCAAGGTCCTGCAGCCCGCCGCCTGACGCGCGGTCCTGCGGGCTCCCGCGACGGCAAAGGCTCGGCCGATGGGTGGCGACGACAGGAAAGAGGCCGACACGCGGCCGGCGCTGCTTCGGCGGCCGCCGACGTGGAGCGTGGAGCACGGCCGGCAGGCGCCGGAGCGCCCGGGCTTCAATGCCTGGGACGAGCGCGTCAGGATGCGCCAGAACGTCATCGCGGCGGCCATCGTGGCGGTTCTCGGCCTTGCCGCCTACTACGTGATGATCGAACTGCGGGCGACGTCGCGGACGCTCGCCTGCATCGAGGCGGGCCACCGCAACTGTTCCCAGCCGATCATCCCCGGCAACGGTCATCGCTAGGCGCCGCCTCACGCAGGCGCGGCCTTCGAGTTGCGAGCGATGGCAGGCCCTCCCGCGGACTCAACGAGCACAAGGTCTGAAACAGGCCGACCGCGCGGAACAGTGATATTTCGTCAGGAATAACGTACGGATATCACTGCCTGAAACCGATCGCCTGACGCGCCAAACTCGCCGATTGATCATCGATGCCTGATCTGCATTATATACGATAAGACATAACGACAGAACATTGGGCGCCATGCCATCCATCTTCCGCCGCCTTCTTCTCCTGGTCGCCGTCTTCGTCACAGCCGGAACTCCGGCGCGTGCCCAGGACACCCGTCCAGTCGTCGTCTTCGCCGCCGCGAGCCTGCAGACAGCGCTCAACGCCATCGCCGCCGAGTGGCAGAAGGAGACCGGGAAGCGTGTAACCTTCTCCTTCGCCGCATCATCGGCGCTGGCACGACAGCTGGAGCAAGGGGCGCCGGCAGACCTTTTCGCCTCCGCCGATCTCGACTGGATGGACTGGTCCCAGCAGCGCAACCTGATCAGGGTCGAGACGCGGAGAACGTTGCTGGCCAACACGCTCGTTCTCATCGAGCCGGCGGACCGGCCGGCAACCCGGCTCGCGATCGGTCCGCGCTTTCCGCTCGCGGCGGCCATCGGCGATTCGCGCCTCGCCACCGGCAATCCCCAGTCGGTCCCCGTCGGCCGCTACGCCCAGGCAGCCCTCACCGCGCTCGGCGTCTGGAGTGAGGTGGGGCCACGAATCGCAGGAGCCGACAACGTCCGCGCAGCCCTCACCCTGGTGTCGCGAGGCGAGGCGCGCTTCGGGATCGTCTATTCCACCGATGCGCGGTCGGATCCGAAGGTCAGGGTCGTCGGCACCTTTCCCCCGTCGAGCCATCGACCCATCCACTATCCCTTTGCGATGACCGCCGGCTCGACCCATGCGGACGCCGCCGCCTTCCTGGCCTATCTCTCCTCTCCGCCCGCCGTGCGGATCTTCGAAAGCCAAGGATTCTCCATCCTGAGATAGGGTGACGTGTCGGTATCGGGAGAATCGTGGCCGTGGAATGGGTTCGCCTGTCGGACGCGGAGTGGAACGCAGTCGTCCTCAGCCTGCGGGTCGCGAGCGTTGCGACCCTTGCGAGCCTGCCGCTGGGCGTCCTCACGGCGCTGTTGCTTGCCCGCGCGCGGTTCCGCGGCAAGGCGCTGATCGACGGCCTTGTCTATCTGCCGCTCGTGCTCCCGCCGGTGGTGACCGGCTATGCTCTTCTCATCCTGTTCGGCCGTCGCGGCCCGATCGGAGCCTGGCTCGAAGCGAACCTCGGGATCGTCCTCGCCTTCCGCTGGACCGGCGCGGCGCTCGCCTGCGCCGTCATGGGCTTTCCCCTGATGGTGCGCGCCATCCGCCTTACCATTGAGGGAATCGACGCGCGCCTGGAACAGGCCGCAGGTACCCTCGGCGCCTCACCCGCCTGGGTCTTCCTGACAGTGACCCTGCCGCTCGCCATGCCAGGCATCATCGCCGGGGCAGTGCTCTGCTTCGCCAAGGCCCTCGGCGAGTTCGGCGCCACGATCACCTTCGTGTCGAACATCCCTGGCGAGACCCAGACCATCCCCGCGGCGATCTACAACTACACGCAGGTTCCCGACGGCGACGCCGGAGCCCTCCGCCTGTCACTGATCGCGGTCGCCATCGCTCTGGCCGCCCTGGTCGCGTCTGAATGGCTGGCCCGGCGCAGTTCGGGACGCGGGGCGCGATTCGAATGATCCGCTTTGCCTGTCGACTGAGCCGAAAGGACTTCACCTTCGACGCCCGTTTCGAGACGGAGAGCGGCATCACCGCGCTCTTCGGCCCCTCGGGATGCGGCAAGACCACCGCCATTCGCCTGCTGGCAGGACTTGAGGCCGCCGACGAAGGACGCATCACCATCGGCGACACGACGCTCGTCGATACCGGCACGCGCCTCTTCGTGAAGCCCCACCGCCGCAGGATCGGCCTCGTCTTCCAGGATGCGCTGCTCCTCCCGCACCTGTCGGTCAGGGGCAACCTGACCTACGGCCGCTGGTTCACGCCCCGGGCGGAGCGGCGCATCGCGCTCGATCCCGTCGTCGAAGTGCTCGGTATCGGCCATCTTCTCGAGCGCAGCCCTGCAACCCTGTCAGGAGGCGAACGCCAGAGGGTGGCCATCGGCCGCGCCCTGCTGACCAGCCCGCGCCTGCTGCTGATGGACGAACCGCTGGCTGCGCTCGATGCAGACCGCAAGCTCGAGATCCTCCCCTTCATCGAACGCCTGCGCGACGAATTCGCCATCCCGATCATCTATGTCAGCCACGCGATCGAGGAAGTGGCGCGCCTCGCCTCCCGCGTCATCCGCCTCGAACGGGGACAGGTCGTCGCGACGGGAACACCGGCAGAGGTGCTTACAGGGCAACCGGGCCAGACAGGATCAGAGCGGTTCGAGGCCGTGTCGATCCTCACGGCGAGGGTGAAGGAGGCGCTCCCCGCCTATGGCGTGACCCTGCTCGCGCACCCGGCCGGCGACATCGTCGTCCCGGGCATCATCAGCGGGAACGACGAGGTTCGCATCGTCGTCAGGGCGACGGGCGTCACCCTGGCGGTCGGCAGTCCCGGTCATGTGAGCGTGCGGACGACCCTCTCCGGCCGTGTGGCGCGCATCGACGGGGATGGCGGCCCCTTCGTGCTGGTGTCGGTCGCCCTCCCGGGCGGCGACGTGGTGAAGGCCTCGGTCACGCGGCTCGCCGCCGACAGGCTGGGGCTCGCTCTCGGGGGTGAGGTGCAGGCGCTGGTGAAGGCGGTATCCATCGACGAGCGTGGCCTGCCGGCGCAACGCCCCGAGGGTCATCACTCCGGGTGATCGTCTCCGGCGATCAGATCGCTTTCGAAGGGTGCGAACTCCTCGCGAACGGCCGCCCTCGCCCGCTCCTCCACGCGCCGATAGGCTGACACAAGCGCCCGGCCGAAGTCCGTCAGCTGAGCCCCGCCGCCATGGGCCCCGCCGGCCGAGGCCAGCACCACCGGCCTGCTGAACAGGCGGTTCACCTCGTCGACGAGGAGCCAGCAACGCCTGTAGCTCATGCCGAGTTCCCGCCCGGCCGCGGAGATGGAGCCGGTGCGGCCGATGGCATCGAGAAGGTCAGCCTTGCCGGGACCGAGCCTGACATCACCGTCGAAGACGATGCGCAGGCGGAGCTTCGCCCTGGCGATCGGGCCGTCGGCGGCCGTCGGGCGGGAGGCTCGCGCCGGGTCGGGTCTGGACCGGGATCTGCTCATGCCGCTGGGATGCCGCGCGATCGGGTGAGGTTGCCGGGAACCATAGCGGCCGCTGCCCTGCCCGTCACCGGCGTTGCTCATGCGCGGCGGGCACCCGATGTCACCGGTGGGACGCGCAGGAGCGATCGCAGACAAGCCGGTTCCGCAACCGAAGGCCTTGCCGAAGGACCGGCCAAATGACAACGCAGGTGAGTGGAAACAAGCGCTTTTGGCGCTCCCTAGGGGACGCGCTGAAGCGTGAGATTTCAAGCGGGTAGACACTCGCCATGACAAGGCGTTTTCCCGCTCCGTTCCACCTGACTGTCTTCCCTCAATCGAACAGCTCGGCCGGCCGCGCCTCTCGCGGAAGCCCCTTCGACGTGACGATGATCTCCTTCGCCGACGTCCCCTCCCCGCCGGCGATCGTGTAGGTCAGCTCGACGCCCTCGATGTCGAAGGCGGCGAAGGCCTCGCGGGTGCCGGGCACGTCGTTGACCGAGAGGATAAACCGTCCGGAGATCCCGGCGAGCTGGGCGGCGAGGCGCGCGAAGTCCTCGCGGCCGAAGACGCCGGCAAGGCGAAAAAGTCCTTCCAACATCCGCCCGGCGGCAGAACGCGCGTCCCGCCGATCAATGGGAAAGGATGATAGCCGAAGCGACCGCCATGATCGCGACCATCATCATCGTCAGCCGCCACGGCATCCGCCGAATCCTCTTCGCCCTGTTTCAACTATGCCACAAATCACGGTCGCGGGTTGCACTTACGTGCCGCGCGGTCGGGAGGTTCATGTCAGGGGATGAGGCCTAGTGCTGCCGTTTCGCACGGGCGAGGCTGATCGCGAGATCCGTGGCGCCGTTCGCCTTGCGCATGTGGAGGTGAGCCTCGGCGAGGCCGACCAGCGCCATGGCGATAACGTCCTCGTCCCAGCCGGCCGCCGCCGCCTTCGCCGCTAGCTCCTGGAACCAAGGCTCGATCGCAAACTCGGCATCGAGCACGTGATCAGGGTCGGCCGGGGTGGTCTTCGGGCACGGAATGGTCATGGCCTATGAACGCGCGGCCCGACGAAACGGATCAGAGGCGCCGCCGCAGTCAGTGTGCCGTTGCCGCCTTGCGAGTTGTTTTCGTAGTGACCAGCTGCCGCGCGGCCACACGAAACCAGTCGTCCTCGCAGCCATCGACGTCAGCCGACGCAATGAGGGCGTTGAGCTCGCGCTCAAGGCTCTCAACCTGCCGCTCAAGTCGCTGTACGTTGGCAGCCTTCTCCTTGAGCAGCTTGCGCTGAACCTCAATAAGCTCCTTCTGTTTCTTAATCAGATCCAGGGAGCTGGTCCGCTCGGCACTGACCGCCCGAATGACCGCGCCAGGCGCCGGAACCTTGCGGCGTAGACGCTTCATCTCATCGGCCCATTCGCCGATCGCAAGGCGCACGTTCGCAATCGCCTCAGCTTCGGTCGCGCCGTCGGACATGCAGCCATGCAGATCAGGCACGAGAGCCAGGTACCCGCCGCCCTCTTCTGGTGGGAGCGGCCTGACAACGACGACGTAAGCGTTAGCGTCCATCTTTGTGCTCCGGCGCGGATTTCTCAGCCTCGCATTCGCAGTGTGCGGCGATGAGGCTTACCAATGATCTAATGTAAGGCGCCTTCACAGGCCGGTTGGCCGGAATCGTCAAGGCGCCCATCAGCAAGGGGCTGGAGATCTTCCAATGAGACCCCCTAGTTGGCGGCGTGCAGTCGACCCCTGCCGACCGACAAACCCGCTGCACGTCTTCAATGCACCAGTCCCCCGCAGGGTTCCGGCGCATCTTTTCCAAGTCCTTGGATAGCTTTTTCGGCGCTGGTTTGGCGGCAGCGCGTCGAGATCCTGTCGTCGGTCCGACGCCACCACTCATATGCGCTCCCGCCCATGAAGACGTACAATCTATATCGGCTCGCACGCATGGCATGCAAGCACCCCTGTGGGTAGTGTCTCAGTTTGAAATTTGAAGCGGGCGCTTTTTGTAGGGGCCGCGCTTCGTGACCGGCTGGTCCGCGTCCATCAGTTCAACGAGATCGGTCCACGACATCAGCTTGCCGGTCAGGTTCGCAGCCATGGCGGGCGTGACACGAAGCGTCTTGTGGATGCGCAGCCAGTTGTAGTGCACGGCATAGATCGCGACCATGTGGGCATGGTTCTCGAATTTCTTGGAGAACGCATTGGTCAGGCGCGTGAACCGCCGCATGCTCATCCGCATCGTGAGGTTCTGACGCTCGGCAAACGACGTGCTGATGTAGGCAGGATCGGGCGATCCCTCAATGCGATCCTTGCGGGCTCCGATGCAATCGGCCGGGCTGTAGCGGCCCTTAGCGCTCTCAGGCGCGGCACCGTAAATCTTGACCAGCATCGCATAGTCGATGTCGCCGCCGAACGCGCCCTCGACCGCTTCCAAATACGCCTTGTGGCCGTCACTGGTGAGCTGCACCCGGTTCGCCAGACGCGACCGCAGATCGTCCATGAACCAGAGCGCGCACTGTCCGTCGCGACCGCCGACGAAGTGAGAGACGATCAGCTTCGTGTCGGCCTCGATGGCGGTCCACGTCCATACGTCGCCAGCGCCATCCATCGGCGCCTTCATGTTCGGGACGTTCTTCGCCTTCGCGCCGACGAAGGACCAGATTTCATCAACCTGGACCCGCTTCGCCTTCACGTCGCGAACCTTGGCGTCATGGAAGCCAGCGCAGAACCGGCCCGCGTCCACGAGCAGCTTCGACACCGTGTTGATCGACACGTCCGCCAGGCGGGAGATCGACCGCATGGACGAGCCTTCGCAGAGCATGGCGAGGATTTGGGCGCGCTTGGCAACGTCGAGCTTGTTCATAGCGGAACCATAGCCCCGGCCCGCAGGCTATGCAAGCATAAAGTTCAGTTTGACTTTCCTAGTCAATTTGACCTTGCATCTTGCGGGCTATGGGTTTATATTAGGCCGAATGGGGATGAGGATCGTGTTCGCAGACGCGAGGCTGGCGCTGATCGAAACCGACAGGGCGGGCGAAACCCGCCTTCCCGTCGCCGTCATCAAGTCGGCCAGGCGCAAGCTCACTGTGTTGCGTGCGGCCAGCGACGATCGATCTCTCAGGAACTGGAAAAGCCTGCACTACGAAAAGCTGAAAGGTGACCGCGAGGGAAAGCGGTCTATCCGGCTTAATGATCAGTATCGAATGGTCTTCGATCTAGATGAAGATACAGAGCCGAAAACCATCACGATTGAGGCAATCGAGGATTATCATTGATGACTACTGCTTCGTCATCGCTAGTTGACCATCCTGGCTCTTTCCTCGCGGAAGAGATGGATGCGCGCGGCTGGACCCAGGCGGACCTTGCCTACATTCTGGGAAAGGATCCGAGCCAGCTTAACCGGCTGATCAAGGGCGAGACCGACATCACTCCGGACTCGGCGGTGGCCCTCGCCGACGCCTTCGATATGCCCGCGGAGTTTTTTCTCGATCTTCAGAAGCTCTACAACATCAGCCGCGCTCGGAGCGCCGACCCCGGCGTAAAGACGCGCGCAAGCTGGCTCAGCAAATTCCCTGTCCGAGAGATGATCAAGCGGAAATGGATCGAGGAAACCACCGCTGACCTGCTCGACCTGCAGATGATGCGCTTCTTCGACGCAAACCGGGTTGAAGACGTTCCGTTGGTGGGTTGCGACCCCATGGCCTTCGCGGCCAAGAAGGCTGGATACGAGGAAATCACTGGCAACCAACTCGTCTGGCTTCATCGCGTGCGCAAGATCGCCGCAACGGTGTCGGTCCCGTCCTATGATCGCGACAAGCTGAGTGCGGCATTGGTTGAAATCCGGGCTCACATGTTTGACTTGGACGACCTCGCTCAGATTCCAGCATTGCTGTCGCGCTGTGGCGTTCGACTCGTGCTGGTGGAGCCCTTGCCGGGTTCCAAGATTGACGGCGTTTGCACATGGCTGGGTGATCAGCCTGTTATTGGAATGAGCCTAAGGCTTAATCGCCCCGACAACCTCTGTTTCGTGCTGCGGCACGAGATTGCTCACATCCTGCACGAGGACGGGAAGGAGATCAGTCACTCGCATGTGGATGTGTTCGAGCCAGATCGCGACGCGCGGAATCTGCCGGAGGAGGAAAAACGGGCTGACAGAGAAGCTGCGGAGTTTCTGATCCCACAAGAAAAGCTCGCCTCTTTCATGGTTAGAAAGGGAAAATGGATTTCTGAACCAGATGTTCTGGCGTTCGCTGCGCGTCATCATATCCACCCGGCGGTAGTTATTGGCCAGATTCAGCATCAGAGGCACAAAAATGGTGACGATCGGGCGTTTGCCTTCCTTCGTCGCTACATGACGAAGGTTCATGATCTTTTCGAGAACTGGCCTCTAAGGGATGGCTGGGGTGTGACTGCACGGGTTGGTCTTTAGGAGCGCGAAATGGCGAACTACAACGAACAGCTGATCCGTGCTTGGGACGAGTGGGAGGCCACGACCGGCGATGATGCAAACGACCCAGACGATTTCATCGATTGGGCGATTGCCAACAAACGTCTGCTCACACCCCTAGAGGATGTGCGGAAAATCCACCGCAGGCGCATTTCCGAAGCGCTGCGGCAGGTACATCGAATCGATGCCGAGGGCACGACCTACCGCGCCAAGCAGTGCGTAGTCATCAGCGAAGAGGGGAAGCAGAGAACCCTGGTTTTCGACGTTGACAGCAAGGGCACCCCTCAGCTGCGTCAAAAGGCGGTCAAGCAGCGTCGTGACGCCATCGCAAACGATGTTTACCGGGCAATGTCGGATGTGGCCCACATGAACTTCGCCTACCCCAATGATGATCAGATCCAGTTCGAGCTGAACTTCACTGAGGACTACGAGGAAAAGAGAGCGTTGGAGCGATACGAGCGCGAGGAGAAGAAGGCCTAGTCAGCCTTTTTCCATCTCGCTTGGGCCGCAACGCTCGCAATCTCTGAACGCTCGGCCGGCGTCAAAGATTTGGCCCTTGAGAGGCCACCCTTTCGCTTGCCCTTCATAGCGGGCTGCGAAAGATTCTCCTCGGCCTCACCCGTCGCAATTTGCATGATGCGGACGGCATTGCCGATCACGTCGGCGGGGCGCTTCTCGCCCTTTGGTCCGCGTGGCATCAGCGCTTCTCCGCGAGGCGGTAGGTAAACGGGTCCGATGGCCCCCCAGACCCAAGGCGTTCGATCTCTCCTTGCGCCACCATGAGGCGACAAGACGGGTTGAGGCGCTGTTGATAGCCATCAGCGCCGAAGATCGCCCTCGCCAACTCGGCCTCGGTGAGACCTGGCTGCTCCGCTATCCGCTCTTTGATGCGCTGTGCAACAGTCGCCATGTTCGGGTCTCCATGCTTGCCGGTTAGCATAACATGGGATTCGGCGGTTCCATGGCGATGGTCAAGGGCGCCTGATTTCAAACTGAGACACTACCCCCCTGTGTCGCATCAGGGTTACATCTGGTTCATGAATTACGAGGGGCCCTGGCCGGACACCTATTGAGAGGCGGATCGCTCTAGTCATGATCCTTCGCCGGCGGCGGCAGCGCCAGCTGCCCCAGCGCCTCGACGAAGAAGGCCGCGAACCGGGCCGCGGCCATCGGCGGGAAGACCAGCTCGATCTCGGCCGCCTCGGCGATGACGCTGACACTGACGACCCCGTCCCGGGCCTTGGCGGTGGCGAGTTGCACCTTCAGCGGCCCCGCCGTCATGGCCGCTGCATCCGGGCGGCGATGTCGCGGATCGCCTGCTGCAGCGCCTTGATCTGCTCGTCCTGCCGGGCGAGGGAGGCGTCATAGCCTTCCATCCCCTGCACCAGCCGCGTGGTGTTCGCCGTCTGCTGCTCGACGAGGCCGAGCTTCACCCGGTCATTGCCGAGATCCCGCTGCAGCACCTGGACGGCCGCCTGCGTCGCGGTGATCTGGTCGCTGACCGTGCGCAGCTGCAGGCCGATCGAGGTCTGCTGCGCCGAGATCTCGCCGCGGACCGAGCCGACCGACGAGTTGATGAGCCAGAGCAGGCCGCCGAGCAGCACGGCCGTGACCGTCACGAGGCTCGCCCCCATGCCGACGAGCTGCGGGAAGGTGAGCCGGCCGGCATTGGCCAGGCGCTCCTTCTCCTTCGCCTCGGCTTCGGCCTTTGAGACCGCCGCGGCGGCCTCGGCTTCCTTGGTGCGCCGCCATTCCTGCCGGAACTCGCGCTGCTCCTGGACGAAGCCGGTGAGGTCGGTGGCCATCGCCTCGACCTTCTCCTCGAGCTTGCGCGCACTCCCGATCTCGTCATGTCCGACATGGCCGCACCGACCCTGCCCCGCCAAGCCGCCGGTCTCGATGTCGCCAAGCGAGACGGCCGCGCCCACAGCAGCCGCGCGGCGTTCCTCGCATGTCCGGAGGGCCGAGCGATCGCGGCCCCAGAGGCTGGTCACCTCGCGCTCGGTCAGCCGCCGGCCGGGCAGCGTGACGGGCTCAGCGCAGCGGCGCTGCGCTTCCGCCGGCACGGCCGGGCGCAGCAGTTCCGTCCGCACAACTGGCGGGGGAGAGGAGGCACATCGCGCTCACGAGACAGGCCACCGGCCCCAGTATCAGGAAGCGCCGCATTGGCTCTCTCCAGTTCGGCTTGCAGGGTGGATTCGCGAGCCTCCGCGGCGCGGGCGACGCGGTCGGCTTCCATGGCGGCCTCGGCGGCCTTCAGGCGGGCTTCGGCCACCGCCTGGTTGGAGCGGGCGATCTCTCCCCTCCAGTGCGCGTCGCGCGCCTCTGTGGCGGCCTTGGTCGCGGCGGTGCGGGCATCGTCGATCGCGCCCCGGTATGCGACCAGCGCCGTCGCCACGGCCCCGGTGAGGGCCGCCACCAGCGCCAGGGCGGCGAGACCGATGACGATCGGCTTGGACAGGCCGAACATCACGGCCCCTCCCCTTCAGGAGCCTCGGCGCTCTGGTATTCGAGCTGCGAGCGGAAGTCGCTCGACCCGGAGGCCCGGTGGATGCCGAGCGTGCCGAGGATGATGAACACCATGGACGGCAGGAAGATCGGCGCCAGCGCCGCCGCCTGGGCCCGGATGACCTCGCCGCCGAAAAGGCCGGCGAGCAGCAGGATGAAGGCCACCACCCACGAAAACCAGAACGAGAGCCAGAAGGCCCGCTTCGACAGGCGATAGGTCGGCCTCATACCAGCGCCCCCAGCGGATCCTTCCGCACGTCGAAGGACGGGCAGGCCTTGGCGGCATATTGGTTGTGTCCGCTCACCTTCCGGATCGAGGGATAGCGGCCGATGATCTCGCGACAGAGGTCCATCAGCGCCTCGCGCTGCGCCGGCGTGCGGGTGTCCTTCGGCGTCTTCCCGTTGGCCGCCACTCCGCCGACATAGACGACGCCGATCGTGCGGGCGTTGCGGTTCTCGACATGGGCCCCGGCGATGGCTTCCCGCCGGCCCGGGCGCACCGTGCCGTCGAGGCCCACCACCCAGTGATAGCCGATGTCGTTCCAGCCGCGGGCCTTGTGCCATCCGCGGATCGTCTCGACCGAGACTTCGCGGCCCTCCGGCGTGGCGGTGCAATGCACGATGATCTCGTCAATAGCGCGCATGGGTGCGGTCCTCTCCAAAGACGGTGATGCGAAGGGCGTGGATGACGGCGGCCGCCGCCAGCGCGGCGAAGGCGAGGCCGGCGAAGACGACGAGCGCCATCAGCGGCGGCTCGGTGACGAGCGCCTCGGTGATCGAAGGCATCAGGATTCTCGCGAAGGTGACGGGCGGCGAGGCCGCTGCACTCAATCCGTGCGCGCTCTATGCGCGAGGGAGGGAACCATGTCAGACGACATCAAGAATGGTCTGAGGCAGGTGAATGACGGGATGGCCGCCTATACCAAGGCGATCATCGACGCGATCGAGAAGGCCAAGGGCCCGCAGATCCAGGCGGGATCAGAAACGGTCAACACGACCGGCAACAGCACAACGATCAGCTTTCCCAAGGCATTTCCGGGCAAGCCGTCGGTCGTGGTCAGCCTGCTGTCACCGAGGCAGCACCTCGATGCGGGCCACTATGTTCACCTGATCGACGTCACCGAGAAGAACTTCATCTGCTCTCACAGGGAGGGCAACAATCATCGGCTGGTGATCAACTGGATCGCCACCATGCCGACAGCCGCCGGTGCCCGGGCCAAGCAGAACGGGAGCCCAGCAAAGGCAAAGTCCACGCCTGCGAAGGCCAAAAAGCGCTGACAGAAGTGACCCGCCCGGCGTTGGGATGGAACGTGGGTCGTTTCCGCCGGGCGGGTCTACGGGATCGCGTGCGGTGCGGTTCCCGACGCTCGTAAAGGGAGCAGATTCGTTTGGCGGGTTGTAGTCCTTGCGCGCGGGGTCGTCAGAGCTGCGAGGCGACCCGGAACAGGTCGAGCGTCTGCTCTTCACTCAAGCCGTAGAGCCCGGCCAGCATCGCGGAGAGCGGATGATCGGAGCGGAAGGTGGTCGCGCCCTTCAGCATCATGCGGGCGGTGAACTGCTGGTCAGCGGGCAGCTGGTCGACGAGCGCCGCCATGTCGGCCGGGATCGTGCCGGTGGCCACGGCCGCTTCGGCCTCGGCCTCGGTGATCTTGCCGCCCATGGCCAGCGCCTGGAAGAACTGGCGGTCGGAGACGATGATCGACGCCGGCGGCGCCGTCAGCTCGGCGATGCGCGCCTCCAGCGTGGCGATCGTCTCGTCCCGGCCGGCGAGAGCCGCTTCGGCTGCGGCGCGTCCAGCCTCCGCCTCGGCGACCTTCGCGTCCCGCTCGGCCTCGACCGCGGCCACCTTCTGGTCGCGGTCGGTCTCGGCGGCGGCCTTGGCGGCAAGGGCCTCATCCTTCGCCGTGATGGCCGCGTCGCGAGCGTCCTGCGCCGCGACGAACTGGGCGGTGACGCCGGCGAGGTCCGGCAGAAGGCCGGCGAGGCTCGCCTCGTCGACATTGACCTTCGGCGTCATGCCGAGCCCGCCGGTGGGCAGCTGCACCTCGTCCTCGGACCAGGCACGATTGATCTCGACAGGGTTCCCCTCCCCGTCCAGCTCGAGGACGAGGGTGATGTGGCGGCGTGCCATGGACAAGTCTCCGGATCAGGTGCGGAAGGAGATGACGCGCCAGCGCGAGGCGGTGGCGTCATAGCGAAGGACGGCGTGCTTGCAGTTCAGGTTGCCGCCGGTGTCGGTGGTGATGCGGTTGCCGGCGGTCGAGGACGCGTCTTCGTTGTTGAGCGTCATCTGATGGGCGGTCGTGTTGATGAGCTCGCACTCCAGCCCGTCGGTGCCGCCGGTCAGGCCGCCGATGTTGAAGCCTGCCGAGGGCCCCGCGACGAGGAGCGACGCAAAAGCCGGCTTGGCGACGTTCTGGTTCGCGCCATTGACGAGGGTCAGCGCCGACTGCGCATTTGAGACGTTGGCATTGTGGTGGGCGACGCCCGAGGACAGTGTCATCACCGACACAGCTGCCGGCCGGAGCAGAATGGGCAGGCCGCTGTTGGAATCGAGGAGGACGGCGCCGTTGCTGCCGGCCAGGCGGCCACGCCAGACATCGCCGGAAGCCACCTCGACCACGGCATAGTCGCCTGCGGCGGCGGCATTGACGCTATAGGCCTTGCCCATGGCCGACTTGTTCGGCGTCGTCGTGCCCTGACCGACGTGGCCGTTGCTGTCGATGCGCACCCGCTCGGCGCCGGCCGTATGGAACTCCATCCGGTCGCCGTTGTGGATATATTCGATCTTGCCAACGGTGTTGCTGTCCGGGTCTCCGAAGTGAACGGCCGAGTTGAAGTTCGCCGCGGCATTGAGCAGCCAGTAGGAGTTGCCGCCGCCGAAGGCCTGGACCAGATAGCCGCCACCTGGCGTGACGCGGGCCGCAGACGTGCCGACCTGAAGCGGCGAGGTAGGCGCCGTCGCCCCACCAAGCCCGAGATAGCCGAGGTTGGTCAGGGCCGCGCGAGCAGTCCACGTCGCAGAGGCGTAGCTCGACCAGATCAGGCTCGTCCCTGCGCTGTCCCCCGGTCGATTGAGGCCCGCCGACCAGCCCGTCGCCCCGCCCGAAACATGCATGCGGTGCGTGGCGTCAGCGGCGGCACCGACCAGTTGGTGATAGGCTCCCGTCCCGGCTTGGAACTGGCCTGGGATCGTGAGGTTTCCGCTGTCGTCGAGCGTTGATCCGGAGTTCTTGATCGCCTTTCCGGTGGTCCCGTCGAAGCGCGCGAGGGCGTTGTCCGTCGATGACGCAGCACCCGCAGTTTTCTCGCTGTCCACCTCGGCGATCGCCGCCTGCACAGTCGTCGCAGCCACGCCGCCCGTCGGCGTGAAGGCGATCTCGGAAGCAGCGGTCGCGCCGCTGACCGTCCAGGTGGCGCCGGTGTAGATCCTGAGCACGGCCGAGCCATCGACCGTGACCTTCATGCCCGCGATCGGCGCGATGAAGATCCAGCGGGTGTTCGCCGCGTCATACTGCGCGATATAGCCCTCCTTGCCGGCGAAGGCGCCGGTGGCGGTGCCGATGACGAGGTGACGGTCCCCGTCCGCCGGCGAGCCCGGCGGGGCCGTCGCCAGGCTGATGACCGGAATCGAGCGGTTGTCCTCGACTGCAGCCAGGAGCTTCGCATAGACGTCGCGCGTCACCTCGGCATTCGCAGCGAGCGACGTCCGCAGCCGCGAGACGGGCGCGATGTCGAACTGCACCGTGCCGGAGGTCGGCGCATTGCGCAGCAGGGTCAGCGTGCCCGCGGCCACCACGTCGATCGCCAGTTCCATCCCGTTTGGGTCGGGCGCCCGGTCCCCGCGCAGCACGCCTTCGAGGATCGGGTTGGTGCCGGTCACGGTCACGGTATTCGACCCCGCCGTGAAGGTCAGGGTGGCAGCCGCATTGGTGATGTAGGCGACGTCGGACATGGGCTGGCGTTCCCTTGGGGAGGGGTGAGGCGACCGGAGGAACCGGAGGGGCTATCGCTTGAGGATCAGACAGGTGACGTTGGCGGCGATCTTCAGCGGCATGCCGTTGCCGGCGCCGTCGCCGCCGGGTGGCATGCTATTGGCCGTTCCCGGCCCCCAGCGACGCTGCAGGTGGACGTTGTAGGTGCCGGCCTTGATCTGGATGATGTCAGCGATGCTCGCCTGCTGCATGCCGAAGCCGTAGATCACGATACCGCCGCCCGGCGAGTAGGAGCAGTAATTGGGGATCAGGCCTTCGCGGGTGTAAAACGCTGGATTGACGCCATCATCGAACTTGATCCGGAACGCGACGACCATGGGATTGTAGGAGCCGCCGTTCCATGCGTTCGTCGTGTTGCGCGCGGATGCGTCGGTTAGTACCACAAGCGGGCAATAGTCGGAGGCTGTGGCGCCATCGCCGATTGACCCTGGGTTCTCCGGGATCGTGATGGTGCCGAGCGACGAGAAGTCGAGGTAGGTATTGCCGACATTGTTCGCCGTGTTCCCCGTGCCGACGTTCTCGTGCGAGCCGGGCTCGGCGCGGGCAAACTCTTTGTAGAGGGTGATCTGCCCCGAGCCGATCGCGTCTCCGACGAAGCGGCCCTGACTGTCGACCATGAGGACAGGATCGCCGCCACTCGACGGCTCCCGATAGATGCGGTCGCCAACGAGCGAGACAAACCCGTCCGGGCTACCGCCACCGCCCGCCACGGCATACGCCTTGAGGCCGGCAACGGCGAAGCCGCCATCATCTGCCGCCTCGACAAGCATCTGCACGCCTGAAGTTGCCCCCGTAGGAGGAGAGACCACCTGCGCGAACCGGAGAAGCCCGCCGGCCGACAGGTCGTCAATGCTCGCCTCCGTCGCAAGTTCAAGAGCAGCGATAGCGGAATTGGCATCGGCGACGGCTCCGGCGACCGTCGACACGGACGCTTCGATGCTGCCCGGCGCATCCTCGATCCCGAACCGGGCCTCGATGACGGTCTCGGCCGCCGCAGCAGCCCCGGTGGCGTCGACCTTCGTCGTCTCCAGCGTGCCGATCGACGCGGTGTTCGCACCGATGGCGGCCTCGGCACTCTCCATCCGCACCGTCAGGGCCGCATCGGCGCTGGCGAGCGCGACCTGCACGTCCGACAGCTCGGCCCGGGCAGAGTCCCTCACCGATTTCAGCTTCTCCACCTGGACCGCGGCGCCATCGAGCACCGCCTGTTCGAGCGCCTGCTGCGAGGCCGTCACCTGCTCGACCAGGTCACGCGCCGCCTTCAGCTGCGCCGCCATGGCGGTGAGGCCGGCGATGACGCCCGGCTCGAACGAGGTCCAGGGCGTCTCTGCTGTGACGATTGGCTTCGGCGCCACGATCGCGTCAGAGGTCTTCCACCCTCCTGTCAGGCCCGTCGCGCCGAGCGCCCGGGCGCGGATATAGACCGGTTCCTCGGTGTCGAGGTAGCGGATCGGGGCGTCACCGACCGGCGCCGGGCCGGCATAGACCGTTTCCCATGCGCCTTCGTCGTCGCCATAGGCGACCTGTACCTCGTAGCGCACCGCGCCGACTTGGGCCTCAACGGCCCACTGTGCCGCGAGCGAGGACGTGTGCTGGACGACGTTCGCGCGCAGTGTCGTGACTGTCGGCGCCTCTGCCGGCGTCAGGGTCCAAGAGATCGGGTCCTGAGCAGTGATCGCCTCGTCGATAGCCGTATAGACCGCCGCGCTGTCGAGTTTCGCGGTGATGCGGGTGCGGCCCTTCTCGGCCGGCTGCATCGACTGGACGAGCCACTGTTCGCCGAGTTCGGTCAGCGGTCCGATGAGGATCGCGGTCGGCTGGGCACCGGATGCAGCGAGCACATCCACAAGATCGATGCCGGTGTCCGTCTCCTCGGCGGTCACATCGGTCGAGTTGAGCACCACCTGCCGGGCATTGGCGCCCTGGGTGACGCGCACCGGCCCCCATTCCTTGCCCTCCCGGTCCCGGAGCATGGCCCGGTCGTCGGTGACCACTGTCACGTCAACGTCGAGGTTCAGGGTGTTCCCGGAGGCCGAGAGAACGCCGGACACCGCACGGCTGTCGACGAACCATGGATCGACGGCGATGGCGTCGCCGCGCTTGACCATGCGGCCGGAAAGCTCGGTGTCGAAGGTGATCGTCGCGCGCCTGTAGAAGCCGCTGGCCGCCATCCATCGGGCGAGGTGCATGGCGTGCTCGTAGGACGAGACACCCTGCCACTCGACGCGCCGCGGGCCGAAGATCGATGGAACGCCGTAATAGGCTTCGGCGCCGTTCGGCTGCTTCGGATCGGCATCGTCGTTGAACGCGACCTCGACATGGGCGGAGCCATCATCAGCCTCGACAGCGAAGCTCATGGACAGCGAGCCGCGAACGATCTGCCGCCGGGTGAAGGTGTGCCGGCGGATGGACTGCAACTCGTCCCTGACGAACGAGAAGCCAGCGCCGATCTGGATTGGCTCGGCGCGGAGGTTCGCGAGGATCGTCTTGGCGGCATCCCACAGCGAGGTCGGGCCCCTGATCTGACCGTCGAACGTGTCGAACTCGTTGACGGCGCTGCGGTAGGAGAGGATCTTGGCGAGGTCGATCAGGTCGTCATCGATGCCACCGCCGAAGTTCGTGTCGCGGAGGATGTCGGCATAGGCGTCCACGCACTTGCGGATCGGGCCCTCGGCGAAGGTGGTGCCGTTCCAGACAGGCCCCACGCGCTCCTGAAGGAACTGGACATCCGAGAACGACGTGACGCCGAGGTCCTTCGACGACCGGATTTCCATGGCGACTTCGGTGATGTTCTCGCGAACGATCGTGTCCGGCGTGTAGCCGCGCAGCGCATCCCAGGCGTATTCGCAGTTGTCTCCGTCGTCGATCTTGGCGCGGTTGTTCCGGGCCCTGACCGCATAGCGTCCCTCGGGCACCGACAGGAACTGCGACCAGCGCAGCGGCTTGGTCGTGAACATGGGCCGCGTCGTGCGATAGAGCGTCGTCCAGGCCCCTTGCGGGTCTCCGGCGTCGTCGATCGGCGCATACTCGAAGTGAAGGTCCTGCGTCGTCTCGTGGTTGTTCCGCGAGTAGCCGGAGGGGGTCGAGTAGTCGACCTGGATGCGGTTGATCGTGGTCCCCACCGGGTTGACCGCGAAGGGACCGAGGATGGGGTTCACGTCGGTCGACAGCGGGATCGTCTGTCCGGTGACGTTCGCGGAGGTGATGACGCTCGAGGGGACCAGCGTCGAGGCCTCGCCATAGAGCAGCTCGAACTTGCAGTTCGGGAATGCCGACGTGATGCCGGAGGTGGTGACGCCGCCGTTCGGGGAGAGGTCGCCCGTCCAGAACGTCGTGGTGCCGACCCGGATTTCCTTCAGCTTATATTTGCCGGCGCCGAGCACCACCCGCTTGAACAGGATGGTGTCCGTCTCGTTCTGGTAGCGATAATAGTCCGGCTGCGCGGCGTCTGCGGGGTTCCAGTAGACGCCATAGCCGAATGGGATGCGGTCATTTGGACGGGGGACATTCCCCCCTCCGGTGACGCCGTAGATCTTGCTGTCCTTCTGACCGGAGCGCATCACGGCGGAGAGCACCGCGCCGCCGCCGATCACGATGCCGGCCGTTATGATCTTGCCGGCGATGCCCACATTGGCCGTGCTGATGGCCCCGGCGCTCGCAAGGCCGCCGGCGAGGGCCGGTCCCGCCCAGAAGGCGAAGGCGGCCAGCGCCAGTGTCGCGATCGTCAAGCCGATCTTGGCGCCGCCACCGCGGCCGCCACCGGCCGGCGTGACGGTGATGAGGACGATCTCGCCCTTCTCGATGCGCCGGGCGCTGTAGAGCCGCTCGGCGAAGGCCTGGCGCTCGTGGAACTCGACCTCGGCGGGGATCGACGGGAAATAGATGCTGTCGCTCGTCGGCGCCATGATGTCGCCGGGGCGATGGACCGACACGAGCACCCGCTCACCGCCGCCATAGCGCGCCGCGTGGGCCGCAACGATCAGGTCGAGGCGCTTCTTCCGGGTGCGGATCGGTGGCGCGACCTGCACCCGGTTGACGTTGACGAACCGGATCTCGGTCATGCCGGCACCCAATAGGTCGGATGCCAGCCGCGCGCCCGAACGGAGGCCTCGTCCTCGACGGCCACGCCCTGGGGCCGATCGGTATGGGCGATGACGGGATGCGGCATCAGGAGGCAGACTCCGGCATGGCAGTCGATGCGGGTGACGGGGCGGCGGGACATCAGAACCAACGCGCCGTGCGCTGGTCGGGCGCTCTGAACCCACCGGGATCGGTCGGGGTGGCTATGGATGGTCTCGTGCCGCTCGCGCGGGGATCGTACATAGGCAGCGAAGGGCAGGTCGCGACCGAAGAACCGGGACTGGATTTCGGCCACCAGCGCCCAGCAATGGCGATCCTCGCTGTAGGGCTCGCCGTTGATGGCGTTCAGGAAGCCGACGAGGGTCATCGCACGAACAGCGCCGGAAAGCGGGCGCGGTCATAGACCTCGCGGCTGACGGCCTGCACCTGCACCTCTCGCCGGCCGATCTCCGCCGAGGCGGTGGTTCCGGTAATCGACACGTTCTTCAGGAACAGGTCGCGGACGTAGCCGCCAGGCTCGGTTAGGTCGTCGGGGTCGAATTCCCGATAGATGACCTCGACAGGCGTGTTCGTCGTGATGGTCTCGCGCATGAGACGGAGGATTTCGCCGGACACATTGTCCATGCGGACGCGGGCCGGCGTCGGGCCGTTCCCGTCCATACCCGGCGGGATCATGTCGAACGCCATCGGCGTGAACTCGACCTCGGTGCTGGCGTCGCGCGGCGCGTCGGCCTCGAGGGTTGCCATCAGCGGGTCGCTGTAGTCGCGCCCGGTGACGAAGCGCACGGCGCCGTCGTCGAAGGTCGGGTGATAGAGCTCGACCGTCACCCATGGGGCGTCGCCCTCCGCCACCGCATAGCGTTGGCGAAGCCTGGCAGTCAGGAAGTCCGTCATCAGGTGTAGACCGTCATCTGGCCGGCGATGATCCACTGCCCGCCGCCGGCAGGCGTGATCTTCGGCCGCTGCCCCTCGAAGTGGCAGGTGCGGGAGGTTGAGGTTTCCAGATCGCTGTTCGGCGTGGCGAGCGTGAAGCGCAGCGTCCCGTCGATCAGCGTCTCGTCGAAGAAGTTCTCGAAGCTGTCCTTCTCCCCCGCGGTGCAGAGCCACTGGAAGGCCTCGCGCCGGGCGCGGATGCGGGCCCAGCGGCGCCCGCCGACCGGGCCGTCGTCCATCTCGGTGGAGGCCGGCGTGAACCGCTGCTCCTGGGCGAACCCGCCCTCGAGGTAGTAGGGGGTGAAGGGAAAGGCTGCGAGGCTCATCCGATCAGGCCTCCGGACTGCGGCGTTCCGAGCGTCGTGGCCATGGCGGCGCCAACCGGGCTCCGCCGGGAACCGATCCGGTCAGCGATCCGGCCCTCTACGCGATCGGCCATGTCCTCCATGGTCAGGGTGACGTTGCCCTGACCGTCGCTCTCGGTGCGAACGTTCGCCTTGGAGAAGTTCTGGACCTTCACGTTCACCTGCGTCCGGCCCATCCCCGCCCCGCCCCCGAACGACGGTGCCGCGGGCCTCGCAATGCCCTGAGAGAGGCTGTCGAGGTAGCCGACGCCGACGCGGTCGACGAAGCTCTTGGGAAGGACATACTCGCCGCGGTGAACTGGACCTGCGATCTCATTGGCAGGACCCGCTCCCGTGTAGCCTCCTGCGGCAAAGCCGGGCAGGCCGAGTACCTTGAAGAATGACGAGAACAGGTCCCCGCCGAACAGGCCCCCGCTCTGCCCCTTTTTGCCGAAGATGCCGTCGAATAGGTTGTCGAGAGCCATGTCGAGGATCTTGTTCGTGAAACGATCGAGCGCGTTGGTCAGAGCCTCCAGCGCGCTCTTGCTGCTCCTGATGTCGGAGAAGAAGCCCTTGAAGGCGTCGCGGGCCGCGCCGTTCAATTCGTCGGCGCGGCGCTGGGCCTCCTTGGCCTTGTCGGCCATGCGCGCCATCTCGCCGTAAGCCGCCGCCGCTGCCTCGATCTTCTTCTTCTGGTCGTCCGTCAGCGTGACGCGATCGCGCTCCGCCACGTTCATGGCGCGCTGCAGAGCAAGGATGCGCTCGCGCTCGCCGACCTCCATACCGAGCGTCTTGGTGTTCTGGTCCAGGAGCTTGGTCTGCTCCTCAAGTTGGCGAATGGCGCGGTCAACGCTGCTCTCGGCCTCGTTGCCACCGCCTCCCGATCGGGCGCGGCCTCGGGGGACTTTTGTCTCTCCGGAAATCGTGCTTTGCGGAGGCCGGTCGACCGGGGGCGGGGGAAGGAACGACACATAAGAGCCATCCGGGGCCATGTTGGGGCTTGGCCCGCTCCATGTGCCAGTGGCAGGGTCATAGACTCCATTCGCTCGGTCTCCACGCGCAGTTGCGCGCGAGGTCGCGTCCTGAATCTGATCGGGCGCCATGTTCGCGAGGCGCTGGGCCTGTGTGATCAGCCCGCCGATGTACTTGCCAAGGTCGTAGATGACCGATTTGGAATAGGTGGCCCAATTCGCCATCGCCTGGTTCCAAGCGTTTTCGAAGGCGCGGGCCTTTTCGACCATCTCTGTGTTGATGCCGGTCCCCAGCCGCTCGACTTCGCTGAGCGACTGCTGGAGCGCCCGGGTGCCCTTCTCCAGGATCTGAACCCAGTTTTCCGTGAGCCCAAACGCCTTGGCGATATCGATCTTGTCGAGTTCGGTCTTGGCCCGCTCCATCAGGCCGGCGGCAATCTCCATCGCCTGATTGACGCCGATGACGGCACCCTCTCGGTCCTTAAACGCGATATTGTTGGCTCGCAGGATGCGGGTCAGGCTGTTTTCGCTGTTCTGCGCCTCATTCAGCTTCTCGGCGATGCCGCGGAGGTTGCGCGATGTCTCGTCGCCCCCCACGCCGACCCCGCGACCGATTTGCTGATAGGCGCTCATCCTCTCCACCGAGAGGCCTGCGAGGTTCGCGACGTTCTCGATATCGAGAAGCTCCGCCTTCAAATCGGCGAGGGCCTTAACCGCTCCCGCGATAGCTGCTGTGATGACCGCGGCAGAGAAGGCTCGAGCGAACGACACGCCGAACCGATTGACGCCACCGGTCAGGTCACTGACCTGGCGCCCGGCCCCATCCGCAGCCCGTCCGAAGTCCGCAAGATTCGCGCCTGCCGCATTGCCGGCTCTCTTGAAATCGTCGGCAGCCTTGGCGGCGGTCTGGAGGCGCCGCACCATTTCGTCGCTGGATACCCCCACGCCGCGCGCAAGATCGGCTACAGCCTTCTCGGCTGCGGATGACGACTTGGTCATGCTCTCAAGCTGGCGCCTTGCCTCATCGGCGCCTTTGGTCTTGATTTCGATGCCAAGAACGGCTGCGTCGGTCATCGACGTCCCCTTTATGCGGAGCGCACGGCATGGAGCCGCTGATCCTGTTCGCCTGGTTCGTTGCCGCTTGCTTCTGCGCGTTCATCGCGCGGTCCAAGAACCGCAGTGGCCTAGGCTGGTTTTTGCTCGGGCTTCTCTTCCCCGTGCTCAGCCTGATCGCGCTCATCGCGGTGCCCGTTAAGGGGCCGCGATACGATCGGCATGGTCGGCCCCTATAGCGGCGCGACTCGACAGCCGACACCACCTCTGCGAGCATCGGCCTAGCGAGCGCTAGCCTCGCAGGAGGGAACGATGATCGAACTGCTTTTTGCCGCCCATCTGTTTGCAGCCAGCCCAGCGGCGGCGCCCGACTTTCCGCAGACCAATATCGAGATGCGCCGCGGGCGTCGGTCGTCCGCTCGCGCGTCCAGGCCTCGCGCCCGAAGCGCTGTTCGGGTTCGTGCGCCGCGAGTGAGCGCGCCGCGCGTCAACCTCAATGTCCGAGTGGGCTCTCGCCCGGCAACCGCCGCGCCATCGACGGTCAACAATACAACGATCATCAACCAAGCCCCGGTACGGCCAGCCGGCGCCGCTCCTGCCCGCCGCGCTGCCGCTCCCGCAGCAGCCTGTCCTGTTGGCTACCAGATACGGGGGCGGCTTACCGTCTCCGGCTCGATGCAGACGATCTGCGGAAATTCCGCCAATCAATGCATGGTCGCCGCGACGCGAGCACCCTTCAACTGCCCCTGACGGCAGCCGCCCCGGCATTCGCGCCGGGGCATCGTTGTCAGTGGCGCGCCCTTAGAACCCCGGAATTCCCGCGTCCGACAGGACCCGGTGGTGAAGCGCGGCCTTGGCCCGAGAGAAGAGGACTTGGGTGCGGAGAAGCTCGTCCGAGGCCCGCGTCCACTCTTCGCAGTCAAGATCGCCGCCGGCCTCGAAGACGGCTCGGCATTGGTCGCAGGCCTCGCAGAGAGCGTTCATCTGATCGGCGAGGCGCTGCACCTCTGCGACAGCAGCCGCATAGGGCGAGACGGGTGCCGCGACGGCTGCGGTGGGAAGGGCGACGGCCGCTGCAGCGGCGAGGAACTCACGCCGGTGCATTGACCGCCTCCCCGCCGCTGAGGGTCGGAGACCGGACGGGCACGGCGAAGGTGTCGCCGTTGTCGCGCTCTGCCCGCTCGAATGCGCGACAGAGGAAAGGATCGCGAAACAAGCGCGACAGTTGAATTTTGGGCGCAAAGGCCCCATGCTTCGGGGAAGCCATCTCGAAATCCTACGTTTCGGGGTTGGATAGGACGGCCCGGGCGACTGCAACTCGCGCGGGCCGTCTGCATTTCAGGTGGCGAGTGCCTTGCGGATTATCTCGCCCTCGATCGTCTTCTCGATCGACTGCCACCACTTCTCGGTGATCGCGTCTTCAACGCGCATCCAAGCTTCGGTGATCACGTCATCGGGTACGCCCGGGAATTTTTCCCGCCCGTACGCCCACGGGTCCCGTCCAGCGCTCATCCCTTCGGCGATGACCTCGGAGATTTGCGCGAGGACCTGCTCCCGCGTGTTCATCAGTGCACCTTCTCGTTCAGAAGCTCTGCCAGCTTGACGAGACCCTTGCCGGTGATGCGGACGCTGGTGGAGACGCGCTCCTGCCCCTGGCTGTCGAGATAGAGATGCTCGCGATGCTCCAGATAGCCGGCGTTGATCTTCTCCTGCCGTCCGAGCCAGTTGGAACTGCCGAGGCGCTTGTAGATCCACGACCGCGCCTGCATGAAGCGGATGAGCCAGTCGCGGCCGACCTTGAGGGTCTTTGCCGCGTCGGTGATAGCGAGAGACCCGACCGATTCCTCGATACGGACCAGCTTCTTCACCTTCTCCACCTGCTCCTCAATGACGGCCTGCTGTTCTGCCACCTTCGTCTGGAGGTGATCGAGCACGCCGAGGAGGACCTTGGGGTCCGAATAGTCGAGCACGATGGACGGCGACTTGCGAAGCTCGGCCTCCATGCTGTTGAAGGCCTCGATGTAGGCCAGCTTCCAACGCAGGGCCTTGCCGCCTGTGAAGCCCATCGCGAGAAGGGAGAAGCCGTCGCGCGTCATGTCGAACGAGCGGTAGGTCTGGCCATTCTGCGGGTGGACGTAGGGGGTCTGTCCAAATTTGGATAGACCCAGGTCGGGAGCCGCTGCGATCAGGGCGTCGATGTCGCGGAGAACGTGATTGTGGTCCTTCGCGAAGTACGCCGCCACGTCGCGGCTGTTCGCGAACACCTCCCCGTCGCGGGCGATGACGATCGGGCGGCGGCTGGCCTCCAAGGCCGGCGTTTGGTAAAGGTCTGTGGTCATCTGCGGCTCCGTTTCAGCCGTGGGTGGGATTGACGCCCGGCAAGGCGTCGGTTCGTGAAGCGGCGGCGGGGGCGTGGTCGCCAAACTCATCCCCCGTCGCCGCCTGCGGAGCAGGGAAGACCCGCTCCAGGTGAAAGACGACCTCTGCATTCATCGATCGCCGATTGACCGCCGCAGCGGACTTGATCCTGTCGCGCATCCCATCAGGGAGCCGCAGGGCCATCTGGTGTGCGAGCCTGTGCGTCACTCATTCCTCCGTTAAAGCACAACGATATAAAGCATGACGCTTTCTTGTCGTCAATAGCGAAGTGCTTTAACGGTCAGCGATGGCCGACGACATCGTGCAAGTGAACTTCCGGATGCCAGCGGACCTCAAAGCCGCCCTGGAGCGCGCCGCTGAGGAAAGCCGGCGGAGCCTCACCGCAGAGATCGTGGCCCGCCTCGAAGCCAGCTTCCGTTTCCCAGCGACCGGGGGCGGGAGCGACTCAAAGGCCGAAATCCGCGCCCTCCTAGATTCGATCCGAGACTTGGTCACCGATGACCGTGAGCGGACCGCGACGATAATGGCCGAAAAGCTCTCGGAGCGGATCAGGCGCAACATCGACGCCCATCCCACCGGCAAGCGACAGATCGACGTGGACTAGGCCTCCCTCGCTTTCAGGCCCATGAACAGCGCCTTCACGGCGGCCGGGTCCTTCGCTGAGACCAGGCCGTCGGCGGGTGCCGGCTTGCCCTTGTCGCTGCCGCCGAAGATGGCCTTCAGCATGCCTTGCCGCCCCTCATAGGCCGTGACGATGCTGGTCATGCGGGTGTCCAGCGTCGTCTCCTCGTCCCACCCCATCCACCCCATCCCGATCTCCATGAGCCAGGTGAAGTAGGCGGAGTGGGTCAGGCTTCCCCCGTGGCCTTCTCCTCTTCGCTCGGCGCCTCGCGGCCGCCGCGCATGAGCCGCCCGACATATACGGTCAGCGGGCCGACGAGGTTGTCGAGCCCGGAGACGAACACGTCGTCCTCGACGAGGTTGGGCCGCTTGCCCAGGCCGGCGCCCACGACGGCGCAGTAGGTGGAGAAGCGGAACGAGACGAGCCCGTTGAGGACGTCGTTGAAGCTGCCCGCCATGCTGTCGAGTTCCCGAAGCGCACGGGGGGTGCACTTCAGGGTGAAGGGCTTGCCGTTCAGGGTGATGTCGGTGTCGCCGTTCATGGTCATCACCTCAGATCAGCGCGCTCAGGTCTTCGTAGATCGGCGAGTCCACGCCGACGTTGAAGGTGCGCTTGGTCACGTCGCCGTTGCCGCCGACGCCCATGCGCTTCGACATGACCTTGCCGCGGAAATAGAAGATCGAGTTCGTGTAGAGCTCGGACGGTGCATCCGGGACCTCGACCTTGAAGCCGTAGTTGAACTTCGTGCCCTCGGCCGTGATCATCTGCGCCTGGCCGGTCTGGCTCGGGCTGTGCCCGACGACCACGTCCAGGTTGCCGGCATCGCGAGCGCCTTTGAGCTTGCGAACGCGGCCGTCCTTGAGGCCCGAGAACGTGACCGCCGAGGCTTCGTCGCCGAAGTCGCCGAGGTTCTCGACCGGGTCGACCTCGACCCACGTCAGGGCCTCGAACTCGGAGATGGTGTCCACCGTGTCGAGCACGGAGGCGTTCGAGATGTAGAAGCGAGCGCCGAGGCTCGTGTTGATTTCCGTCATCGGGGTCTCTCCAATGTGAAAAACCCCGCGAGCGCAGGGTCGGTGCTACCGGCTGGGCCGGGATGGGGTCAGAAGAAGCAGCGGTATCGGATGGTGACGGGGATCTTGATCGCGGCGCCGTCCTGCATCGCCGGGCCGGCGCTGGCCTGGGTGATCTTGACCTTGAGCCCTTCGCTCGACAGGAGCAGCGGCGGGCGGAAGTGGTCGGTGATCTTGCCGGCTGTCTCGCGGGCGGGCTTGTGGCCCTCGTCCAGCGGCCGGAACACGTCCACCTGCATGAGCCCGACATACTCGCTGGTGCCCCCTGAGAGGCTGAACGGCGTCGTCGCGGCCGGGATGTCGTTGACCTGCAGCCATTTGCGGTCGGTCGGCGGCGTGAAGGCCTTGTTCGGCCATGCGATCGGCAGGGCCGGCGAGAATGACAGCGCGGAGAGCCGCGCGAACAGGGCGTCGACGACTTTCGTCTCGCTATAGGTCGCCATGCCGTCCCTTTCCGCCGTCGCGGCCCGCTGGTAGGCTTGCCCGATGCCGCCGAAGCTCACCGACACCGAGGCTTATGATCTGCTGTTCAGAGCCCGCGAGGCCTTGGGCGACAGGGAAGCCGAGACCGTGCGGGCGAACACCGCGCTCACGACGGCCCGGCGCGCCCTGGCGATGCTGCAGTTCGCCCTCCTGCAGGCGGGCGAGGAGAACACCGATCACGTCGAGGGCGTCATCGCCCAGCCTGCGTCTTCGCCCTCGCCACCACGGCGTTGACGATCTGCGGCCAGCGGGCGACGGCCCGGCGGACATAGGCCACCGGCGGGTTGCCGGGGTGGTCGACTTCCATCGCGAACACGCCCTCACCACCGGCATTGCGCCAGTACAGCGCCTGCTTCTTCCGGGGCCTGATCTTGTGCGGCCGGGAGCCGTATTCCTGCGGCAGGGCATGGGCTGCGGTCCAGCCCGCCGAGATCGTGTCGCCCATCTTCGCGGTGGCGATCACCGCCGAGATGTTCGGCGCCTTGTAGGTCTGCCCCTCGCCTTCCGGCTTCACCCTGACAGCGGGCGGGACCGGAGCGTTCAGCGCCACCACCAGCGAGGCCTTGAGGAACCCGGTGTCGTGCGGGGCGTTCGCCTGGGCCTCGTTGATGACGTCGTGAGCCGACTGGCGGAACACCGCCTCGGTGCGCTGCATGGTCTGCTTCGTCCAGGCGTCGATCTGCGCCCCGAAACTCTGGTTGTAGACGGCCATCAGCGGATTCCGGCGAGGTAGTCGACGTTGAACCGCAGATGGCAGCGGCAGTTGATGGTCTCGGCGAGCGGCGCCGACTTGTCGCCAGGGTATCGCAGGACCCCACCCCTGGGAGAGATGAACACGCCAGAGAAGGGCACCGTCGTCCCGTCGAGGCCGCCGTGCTCGTCGTGGGTGAACCGGACACGGTCGTCCCGCATCGACACCCACGTCTTCGTCACCTGGGCTTCGGTGAGCTGCCCGGCATCGATCGCCTGCTGATAGCTCTCGCTCTGCGCCGCATGGAGTGACGCCAGCATTTCCGTCCGCGCGATCGTCTCGGCCCGCACGCGCAATGCCCGGTGCAGGTAGGCCCGGAAGATCGGCAGGGCCTCGGCCTTGGTGAGCCCGCGCTTCTCGGCGATGGCCCGGCGAATGATCCGGTCGAACCGGGCATCGCGCATCTTGCGGGTCAGCGCGGCCGGGTCGCCGGTGGCAAGTTCCCGCGCATAGTTGCGGGCCCACTCGACCTGCGTCTGCGTCAGCCCGATCAGGCCGTGCTCGCGCTTGCCGGTCACGCGGTTGATGCTCCCGAGGAGGTCTCCTGCGACCTCACGCGGGCCCCTGCCCTCCTCCATGCCCTTGACCAGCACGTCGCGGATCATCACCCGCTGGCTCTCGGTGATCTCGCGGATCATCTGCGCCGAGTAGGTCCGAAGCCACTCCTCGGCCCGAAGGTTGCGGACGTTGAAGTCGATGTTCAGGCGGTAGCCGGCGCGCACCACGGCTGGCGGAATGCTCGCCATGACCGCGACGCCGCCTGCCTCATAGGCCGCTGCCAGGGTCGCGTTCATGCCACGGAACTTGCCGGGGTCGAGCCCCACCGCCCGGACCGCATCGTCGATCCGGCCGGCCTCGATCAGCCGGGCCAGTTCCTTGATCGTGACGCTGTCCCTGATCTGGTAGACGGCTTCGAGGAAGGCCAGCCGCATGCGCGGCTCCCAAGCCGCTATCAGCTGCTCCCAGGAGTTCGCGGCCATCAGCCTGCCGAGTCGAACAGCCGGGCGGAGTAGCGGTGGAACAGCATCATGATCGCGGTCCCGACAGGGTGTCGCGTGCCAGCCTCACCGGACCAGCCGGTGACCTGCGAACCGTCTTGATGGGCGCCGGCATAGGCGAACCCGATCAGCGTGCCATCCTTGGCCTGCGCCAGAAGGCGCTCAAGGTCTTCGATGACCTGCGCGCTCGGCTCGCCGGGGACGCGCCCGCCGTGGATCGTCTTGATTTCAGCCACCTACGCCACCCTCTTTGCGTCATCCATGGCGAGCATCCAGCCTTTCCAGCGGTGAGGCTGGCCGAGTTCCTTGACCGCCGCCGGCATGGCGTAGTCGGGGACGGAGAGGCGCCCGCCGTTGATGTCGAAGAACACGCCGTCGATGCGCGTCCAGACGTGGCCGGGGCAGAAGGCATACCAGAGTTCCGCCTGCGGCCAGATCGAGCGCAGGATGAGGTGCAGGTGGTAACAGCCGCCCTCGGTGTAGATCGTTCGGAACGACGGGTGCGTGTCGCGGAGCAGTTCAAGGAACCGCTCAACGTCACGCCTTACTTGCGAGCCCGGCATTCCCAGCAAGCCGTCGCAGGATCGACTCCGACCGCCGACTTGCCGCCGCCGGCCGGCACGATCGTCCACGTGTCCGCGCCGATCGTGATGCGGTCGCCCGCTTCCGGGGTCACGGACAGGGTGGCGGCCAGGACCAGAACCTTCACGTCCTCGGCGTCCACGATTCCGCCCGCGAGCCATGTGGCGCCGAACGTGTCGCGAAGGGCGCGGCAGGTGTAGGTTGCCGGCGTCCCGACTGTCGGCGGGTCCCAGGGGTTCGCCGCTGGCGTCGTGGTCGTCTTCGTCAGCGTGGCGTCGTAGAAGACCAGATCGCCGGCCGCGTCCGCGATGATGCCAGCCACGTCGTCGAGGATGGACATCAGCCCCTCACCGCGCGCCCGACCAGCCCGCCGCTCGTGCTCGTGAGCAGGGGGCTAAGCGCCTGGTCGATGGCCTTGAACGTCGTCGCGGCCGGGGCGTTCGACATGAAGTCCACGGCGACCGATCCGGCCTTCACGCTCTTGATCGCGCCGCCGCGCTTCAGGTCAGGGGCAAGCGAGCCCGGCGATGCCAGTTCGCGCACCGCTGCCTCACACGTCGCCGTGACGATCTCGTCCGGCACCTCGTCAGATGCGATGTCCTCGCCGTCGCGGTCAACCGCTTCGATGCGCGGCCACTCGAGCGCCTGGTCGCGCCCGTTCAGCCTGCGGCCGGGGAACCGCGCCCGATAGGCGGCGTCGATGAATGCCGTCGCCCGGCGCAGAGCAGCCTCCGCAGGCGCCGCAGGGGACGATGGGAATGTCTTGCCGTGCTTGACGGCCCATGCGGCGCAATCGGCCACGCTGACGTAGCTCTCGCTGTCTGCCGCGCCCGTTCCTGCCTCGACCGTCAAAGCCATGGGATCAGCCCGCCTTCATCGCCGCGGCAGAGGCCGCGTCTTCGGTCGGATACGGGCCGGAGACGATCTCCTTGCCGCGCTTCACGTACCAGCGGCCACCCGGACCCTTGCCAGCGGCGAGGGAGGCCATCTCCGCGGGCTTCTCGGCGGCCACAGGGGCCGGCGGAGCGAACGGGGGCTGCCGATGCCCGGCGAACCCGAAAAGGGCCTCCAGACGCGCCCGCTCGTCGGCAGGCACATCAGGCATGAACTCGACGCCATCGGCGTGCTCCGCCTCCTGGCACGCAATCGAATGATATAGCCGGACACTGGCCTTCTCGGCCTTCATCGCAGCCAGCCGGGCCTTCCCGGCCACGCTGTCGTTACCGTAGAACAGGATCAGCATTGCGCCTTATCCGAACAAGAGGAACGGGGCGGCCCGAAGACCGCCCCGCTATTCATCAGCGGCTCTTGAGAACCACACCGGCGACCGACTTCAGGTCGGAAGCCGCGAGGTCCCAGTTGGAGCCGGTGCCGAGCGCCGTGGCGTTCGGGTTCGCACCGCCATTGCCGACATCGTACTTGAACCCCTTCACGCCGACGTTGTAGGCGAACTCGCCCTGCAGTCGGGTGATGATGTTCTCAAGGCCAGTCACGTCGTCGATCACGATGTCCGAGGTCTCCGTCACCTCGCACAGCACGCCGTTGGCGGTGAGGCCGAGCGTGTAGTAGTCGGTGACAAGCGGCGAGCCCGCCGTGACCTTCAGGGAGGCCGAGTCCGTCACCAGAACCGGGCGGTTCAGTGTGATCGGGGTTCCGGTCTGGACGTTGAAGTTCGCCACACCGTCGATCTTCGCCGCGATCTGCTCCTTGACCAGATCGTAGTAGGGCTTGGAGTGCATCACCCAGGCCACGATGCGGTCGGCGCGATCGCCCATGAGGGCCAGCGCGGAGACCATGGAGGCCGTGGTCACGGTGCCGTTCGACGGCACGGTGTAGCGCATGGCGTTGGACGAAACGTTGTCCAGCGCGGCGCGGGCGGCGAGAAGGCCCGAGTTCATCATGTCGAGCTGCTGAGCCACCGCGATCTGGCCGCCAAGAATGCCGGCGAACTCCGTCTCGGAGTAGCGCGCGAAGATCTTGCGGAAGCTGTCGCGGGTCTGATCGACGGGGCCGATCTTGCGGTTCAGCTTGACGCGGATGAACTCGTCCTGCGCCATCGACAGCTTGGTGGCCGCCGAGGCGGAGGTGTTGTCGCGGCGGGTGACCAGCGAGGCGATGTCCTTGAAAAAGGACTCGTACTCGTAGTCGCCGGCCTTCTCGACCGTCGAGAGGATGATCGCGTTGTTCACGGCAGCGTTGAAGCCATTGGCCTGCTGCTGCAGCGTCTCCGCGGCGCGGGTCTTCATGTACTCCTGGTAGACCTTGAAGTTAGAAGCGAGATAATCGGCCATGGTCTGGTTCCTTCAGTGAGCCGATGAAAGGGAACCGATCTCAGGCGGGAAGGGCCTTGTAGGCGTCGAGCCCGTGTTTCTCCACGAACGCGGCGCGGTCCTTCTCCGTCTTCAGATCGGATTTCTTGGTTGCACCGGCTCCCCCGGTTCCGTTCCCCGGCTGCTTCCCGCTGCCGGTATTGCCGGAAGCCTCGAAGGCCCGGCCGAACACTTCGGACTGGCGCATTTCGCCAACTAGTTCCGAGATGGTCATGTGTTCGCCCTTGGAGTTGACGCGAGGATCACCCTTCGCATCGACCACCCGGGCGATATAGTCTCCGTCTTCCTCGACCACCTTCACGTGCCGCTGGACGTGCGGCAGGAGAAGTTCCGGCACGCCCTTGGCGGCGGCGATGGCCGTGGTTGCAGCGGCGTCCACGAGGTAGCGTTCGAGGGTCGTCCGCATCTTGGACACTTCATCGGCCTTCGCCTTCAGCGCAGCCTCGTGCTTCTCGTTCATCTGGGCTCGGAGGCGGTCCCATTCCCCGGCCTTGGTCGCCTTCTCCTGCTCTGCCTGTTCGGCGGCGGTGAGAAGCGACTGGATTTCCTCGTCGGACTTACCGAGGGACTCCCACCGCTTGACCTTCTTCTCAAGCTCGCGGGCGGCCTTGCGCTCTTTGTCAAGCGCGGAGCGCAGGCCGGATGTGTCTTCGACGCCATCGACCTTCAGCTTGAATTTGTCTCCGTCCTGCTCATAGAAGCCGCGCAGGGGCTCATCGACAGCCTCAAGGCTATCGACCGTCAGTTTCAGTGCCATGATCTCGTCCCGAGATTGCGGCCTGCCGTCGCGGCTGGCCTTTCGTGCCGATGCGGCTGACGGTTCACCCGTTCAGCCATGCCGAGGTCGGCTCCCCGAGCATCTTTTTCGTCCACCCGCTGACGGAGCGGACCCTGTGCCTGATGTGCGGCATTGCGTTCTCCCATCCGGGGAGGAACGACATGAACTCGTGCCACTGCTTCGCGTCGAAGAAGTGGGCCTGCTTTGGATCCATCGGCACGCCGGCCAGGATCACCTTCTCGGCGCGCTCCATGGCGACCTTGACCGCGAACAGGCCCGACGATCCCGATCCGGTCATGCCGGGGAACCGATAATCGACGGCCCTGTCTATGCCCGGCGCCATCTCATGCCCGACGTGCTCAAGAGCCGGCGCGAAGCCGTTCCTTGCCCGCTCCGCGCGCCATTCCGGCATCTTCTCGTGGTGCAAGGAACACCAGCCGTCGAGTTGGTGCGGCCAGCGGGTGCCGATGTCGTTGCAGGCGAAGACGCAATCGGGCGATGCAATGTCGAGCGCGGCGGCGATGTCATCCCAGGCGCACGCGGCGCCGCCGAGGACTAGCGCCAGTGATCCGCGAGCCATGGGTCGCTGATCTGATGCGGTTTTTCAGCCCCGTGAAAGTACACGACCCTTGTGTCACCGAGGCCGTTGTCGCGGACGTGGCCCTTGTAGGAACGCACATGCCCCGGCAGCGCGTCGTCGATGAAGTGGTGCGGAAAGCGCCGCAGCCATTCCATGTCGTTTTCGCCGCGGTGCATCCTGGCGATGGCCGTCTGGCCGGGCGGGACCAGAGCAACACCGTTGCAGGACCGCTCCGGCATGTAGGGATCACGAGGGAGCGCGATGCGGTCGGCGGTCATGCAGTGGTCAATCAGGTGGTCGATGTTGCCGGTGATGACCGTATCGAGGCCGACGACGATCATCGGGCCGTTGAGGCTGTAGGGTTCGATGCAGGACGAGTAGTCCGGCACCTTCGCCTTGAGCCTGATCTGGTCGATCCGCTCGGCAAACTCCCGCTTCCGGTCGGTGAAGACCACGAAGCGGAACGGGTGAGTGGTGTTGCGGGCAAAGCCCCTGAACAGGCGATCGACCCACAGTTCATTGTAGCAACGCGAGAACGGCAGCGATGCGTCGTTCGGTTGCCAGAGCATCGTCGCGAGCGTCACCATGCGGCGGCCCGCATCCGCTCGGCCTTGAGAGCCCCGCTGACGGGCAAGGCGAGCCCCTTGCGGGTCCATAGCCGTCCGGCCGGGACATTGGCGCTGACGACCGCCCCTGCGGCCACCGTGGCGCCCCTGCCAACGATCACGCCGGGCAGGATCACCGCGTTCGCCCCGATTGCGGCGCCGTCCTCGATGATGACGGTCACGAAGCCGTTGCGGAAGGCTGAGAGGTCGAACCCCTGCTTATGGACCGCAGGCCACACGTCGTTGCAGACGGTGACATTCGGCCCGATGAA
Organism: Phreatobacter sp.; assembly: GCA_965284145.1. Taxonomy (GTDB): domain Bacteria; phylum Pseudomonadota; class Alphaproteobacteria; order Rhizobiales; family Phreatobacteraceae; genus Phreatobacter. The sequence goes on along the minus strand of CBDIRH010000001.1, from coordinate 1,847,582 downwards.
CACGTCGTTGCCGACCACGAAGCCCGGCCCCATCATGACGCCAGGGCTGATGATGCAGCGATCACCGAAGACAGGCCCGTCGAGATTGGCGCAGGCCGCAACCTGGCAGTCCTCACCAAGCACCGTCCCCCGGATGACGCTGGCGAACTGCCAGACTTTCGACCGGGCGCCGATCGTTGCCCCTTCGACATGAGCCTTGGGGTGAATGAAGGCCGTCTCGTGGATCATGCGGGAAGCGGGTCGCCGTCCTCGTCGTCAGCCGGCGGGACGATCGGCTGGCCGGTGCGCGGGTCGATGTCTTCCTCGCCGTCCAAGCCCTCGAGCTCGGCGGCGATGGCCTCTTCCTCCGCGTCGGGATCGAAGTCGCCGGATAGCACGTCGAACCGGCGCAGGTTCTGCCAATAGGTGCGCTGCGAGAGGTCCTTGTTCTTGCGCGCCGCCTCAAGCGCCCGGATGGGCTCCTGTGCGAAGGGGAGCGCCGAGAAGTCGGTGAACACCTCGACCTCGACGTTCGGCGGCTCGTTCAACCACTCGCAGGTGTAGACGAAGGCCATCTCAAGCGCGTCCTTGAGCGCCATCGCCCACCGCTGGACGGTCGTGTGCGACTTCGACGCCTCGATGGACTGCCCCGTTGCGGTCGGGTTGCCGGAACCGCTCGTCATCGGCTGCATGGCAAGGCGACGCATGTCCTCGACCAGAGACGTGATGTCGTCGCGCACCTCGCGGATATTCGCCGCGTTCGGCTGGATGAACTCCCACTTCGGCGTGGTACCGTCGCCAGCGGGAGCGAACAGGATGCGTTTCGGCCCCACCGCTATCACGGCGCCATCGGTCGGCGGCGACATGCCGTTCGCACTCAACATGGGCGAGCCGGCGTAGGTCAGCACCTCTTCCTTCCGGGACAGCGCCTGGTATAGCTCGATCTGGACGTGAGCGAGGTTGTCGAGCGGCGGCTGCACGATCTGCCCCATCCGCTTGCCGGTGTAGAACAGCACGAGCGGGATGGAGGTCTTGCCGCCGCGGTTGATCGCGCCCCGGCTTTCCTCGAGCCACGAGGTTGTCTTGTCGGCTGCGGTGACGCGGCGGTAGACGATCCACTCACCGGGATTGAACACGCGGACGCGCTCGATCGTCTGTTCGTCGTAGCCGTCCCGCACGACCTGGCACTCATAGAGCCGGGCGTGCGTGATGACCTCGCGGCCGTTCTGGAACTCGGTGTAGAGCGCGAGAATTTCGGTGCAGGGCACGCTCACCCAATAGGGCCGCGCTCCCGATGCACGTTCGTCCGCCAAGGTCGCACCTGGCGCCATCGACGGATAGTCCACGAGGATCGCGTGGTAGCCCTTGGCGATGCCGGCCTCGAACATGGCCGCGGAAAACTGGGTCAGGTTGTTACCCTGCCCGTCGATGTCCTCTGAAATCGCCTTGATCTGCCCGGAGACCTCTTTGCCGAGCGTCACGTCCTTGGAGAACGGGCGGGATGCAAGGCCACGCAACGCGTCCTCGAACTCCGGCCGCCAAGGTGCCGCAGAGAGCCGGCGCTTGTATTCCGCCGCGCTCTCGTCCTCGTACTTCGGCAGGTATAGCTCGCCAGCCGCGCGGATCGCGTCGGCGCCCGACAGAATGTCGTCAATCCGGCGCCACTTCGGCTCCATCGCCACATAGGCAGAGGACTTCGTAGAGGGATCGTCAGCGGCCATCAACGCCTCACGAATGTTCCAGATGCGGCGACGGGCGCCTGCTTCATGGTGAGCCGGCCGAAGGCGCCCGATGAGGCGTCGACCTGGTCCTTGAATGATCCGCCTGGGAACAGGCACAGCTCGTCGAGGTAGGCGTCGTTCCAGTCGCCCTTGACGATGTAGACGTTGCCGCCCTCGCACTGGGCCGAGAACGGCTCGGCGCGGGTGACCTTGTCGCCGGTCTCGGGGTCGCTTCTTACCGTCCAGCCCGCGAGCATCTGCACGAAGTCGGCCTTCTGCACCTTGCCGGCCTGGCCGGGATCCTGCGGCAGCGAGATCATCACGTCGCGGCCATCGGACTCGGCGAATGACTTGATGATCTTGCGGACATCGTTGCCCTCGGACTGGGTGGTGACGGCATGGCCGACGATGAACTTGCCGTCCGGCGTCTTGCCGAGCTTCACGCCGGCGGTGCGGGCAGCATTGCTCTTGGCGGTCGCGGCAAGATCCCAGTGGCGGACCCAGCGGGTGCCGGCAGGCGCCGCCTGGATGAACTTCCCCTCGAACCATGCCCGCTTGAACAGGCCGCCCTCGCGGGGCGTCGGCCGCTGCTGATACTGGCCGGCGTAGGCGTAGGAACCCATGCCGTGCTTGAGCTTGTCGATCGTCTCTCGCGGGAAGCGGACAGGGTCGAGAAGGTCGCCATCGGCCTTGCGCGGATCGACGAACCCGATCGGCGTCTGGCAGCACCGCTCCGGCTCGAACTCCATGGGCAGGCAGAGGTGCACGAAGTCCATGCCGAGGCGCATGATCACGCCTGAGACGTCATCCTCGTGCAGCCGCTGCATCACGACCACGATGGCCGACCGCTCCTGGTCGTTGAGGCGGTTCAGCGCGCCCTCGCGGAACTTGCGGGTGGTCGCCTCTCGCTCCGCCGGGCTTTCCGCCGTCTCCGTGGAATGCGGATCGTCGATGATCAGCCGGTCGCCGCGCTGCGAGGTCAGAGAGCCGAAGGCGACGCCCTCGCGGGTGCCGGTCGAGGTGTTCGAGAACGACGTCTCGCCGGTGCGGTTCAGCACCACTTCCGGCCAGAGCGAGCGATACCACTCGGACAGCATCAGGTCGCGGCACTTGCGGGTGTCGCGCTTCACCGGGCCATCGTTGAAGGCCGTGGTCAGGTAGCGCAGGGATCGGCGCCCCTTCGGACCCCATTCCCAGGCTGGCCAGAGCACCGACACCACCAGCGACTTCGACGAACCCGGCGGGACGTTGATCAGGATCCGGTTCAGGGGCCCGTCCGTCACAGCCTCGAGGTGCTGGCACATGGCGTCGAGGTGCCAGTTCCACACCAGCCGGGCGTTCGGTTCGAGGACATGCCAGGCCTCTTTGACGAAGCCGGCGAGGGTCTGGCACCGCTCTCGGATGCGCTCGGCATCCTTGGCAATGCGCTGGCGTTCGGCCTCAGCCTCACGCCTCGCCTTCTCCTCCCTGATCAGCCGCATCATCACCGCCGGCGGCGGCAAGCGGGCCGAAGACAGCTTCAAGGGCTGCGATTTGCTCATCCGTGGCCTTGGTCAGATCGACCGTCGAGATCGGCCCGCCACCGCGGCCGGTGTGCTCGTGCGACTGGGTGGGCTTGCCGTAGGCGCGGTCGAGGATGGAGTTGGAGGCCATGACCCGAGCGGACTCGCTCTGGCCGTCCTTGGCGATCTTCGCGAGGGTGTCCAGCGCCAGCTTGGAATGGACGCGGGCCTGATCGGCGAGGGTCGCCTTCTGGTCCTTCGTGGCCTTGGGCTTTGATCCCGGCTTGCGGCCTGCGCCAGGGCGAAAGCCGCCGCGGCGTGACGGCGCCATGATTTGATTTCCGGTTTTGATTAGGGGCAGCGGAATCAAAAAGCCCGGCGGCTGGTGTGCACCGGGCGTGATTTCTGCGAATGCCTATCTGCATGCCATATGCCCTAGGGTGGTGTCAAGAGGCGTTGCGCGCAGCCGGCTCGAACCCGTAGTGCGTCATGAGCGCATGAAGCGCGGCCTGCAGCACATAGACGCCGATCCCTGCGGCAACGTCGTCCCGGCGGCCCGGTGCGATCTCGTGGCCCACGGCGGTCACATTCTGCCGCTGCAACAGCACCAGGTCCACCACCCGGCATTCCGTCTCGTTCAACACGGCCTTGGCCTTGATCACCCGGTAGAGCGCGGCCTGCTGCATGTCCGAGCGGATGAAGGCGCCGTCGTTCATGTTGGCGCCGCCGACTGCACCTGGGTCGATGGACCGTACCGAGTTGAGCCCGGCCAGCTCGGCGTCGCGAAGAAGTTCCTCTCCGGCCTTGCGGTAGGCGGCGTTGAGGCCGGGGTCTCGGGCGAGGATGCATCGGGCGATCAGCCGGTCGAAGGGGGTGTCCCTGATCTCGCGGCGCTTGATCGGGAGTTCCTTGGTCTCGATCAGGCCATCAGCCGAGACCGTCTCGACCGCGACGTTCGTCTCGACCACGCTGGCGAAGGCTCCGGCCTTGGCGATGCGCCGCTCGGTGGCGTCGTCGTATCCCTTGCCGTCCAGCCTTGCCGCTGCCGAGCGTTCCGACTTGCGGGCGCGCCGCGCTTCCTCGACCAGCAACTTCCCCTCCTGTGCCATGCGCTTCGTCAAAGCGGTGATCCTCGGCAGGCTCACCCGCGTCTTCCTCGCCGGCATCAGCCCCTCCCCTTGATCTCGCGGTCGGCCTTGCGGAGTTCAGCGACGATCTCGGACTTCTCGATGTGGAATGCCTCGGGATCCCGGTGCGATGGCGCCAGCCGCTCGACCCGGCGGGCCAAGGCGGCAAGGTCCGGTCGGGTGCGGCGCGGATGTGTTGCTGCGCTCATTCGACGAACAGCTTCTTTTCGGGGTCGAAATCGAGGTCCACGCGGCCGGGTTTTCCTGTCTCCGGCTGGTAGCGGATTTTCTTGATGAGGCAGGCCGTGAGTGTGTCCACTTCGATGTTGCCGAGACGGGCGATGACAATCCCGATGTCGGCCTTGTTCGCGAAGTGGGCGCTGTCGCTGATGTCGTAGAGGCTGATGCCCTCCGGGGACTTCTGCAGGGCGCCCTTGGACGGGTGGGCGACGATGATCACGAGGACGCCGTAGGACTTGGCGAACCGCTTCAGCGCCCGGATGGCTCGGCCGGTGTAGTCCGTGGTGCTCTCGCCGTTCCGCTTGCCGTGGTCGATCTCGTTCCAGGGGTCGATGAGCAGGACGCGCATACCGTGGCGGATGACGGCCGCCTCGGCGCAGTCGATGAGCCAGTTGATGTCGTGCTCCCGCTCGTCCTCCTGCGGGTCGGGGCCGATGAACACGAACTGGCGCTCAAGCCATTCGTCGGCGCGTTTCTTGTCAGCTGGCGTCCAGGCGTTGCGGGGATAGCCGAGGAACACCGTCGAGAGGCTGTTCGTGACGTAGGGTTTCACCCTCATCTCGAACGAGGCGATGCCGACGACCCACTGATTGCGGATGGCGAGGTTCGCGACGAGCTGTTCCGTCCAAGTTGACTTGCCCTGCCCTGCGAAGCCGGTCACGACCATGAGACAGGGCGTGAAGACCTTCACAAACTTGTCAAGTTTGGGCCAGCCCGTCGAGTATGCCGCGATGTCCGGTTCCTCAGGGATTTCGGTGTAGCGGTACAGACCGGAGACGGGGTATTCCTTGGCCCCAGTGATGATCCGCAGGACTTCCGCCGAGCCGTGAACGACCAGCACGTCGTTGAGGTCCTTGCAGCCCTTCGGCAGTTCGATCCATGAGCACCGGAGACGGTCGAGGCGGCGCACCAGTTCCTCGGCCAGGCGCTGGCCCGGCTCGTCGGAGTCGGTTGCAATGATGATGCGCTTGATCTGCTTGAGGCGATCCCAGTTGTTGAAAACGAACGAGTATTTCTCGTCGTGCTCGGGGTCGATGTCGTCGGCGCCCTTTGGAACGACGATCTTCTTGCCGTCCTTGTCGCGGGCTGGCGGAGCCCCGTCAGGGACGCTGACCACGAACGGATAGCCGGCCTGAATGACCGCCAGCGCGTCCATCTCGCCCTCGGTGATGACGAGGGCATAGTCGCCCTTCTTGAGCGCCGGGTCGTCGAGGATGTCGGCGTTCCAGAAGGTCTTGCGGACGCCCGGCTTCTGCCAGAACCGCTTGCCCGGCGCGCGGTACTTGGCGCCTTCGACCGGGGACAGTCTGTCGGCGTAGGGGAAGACGATGATGCTGCCAGCCTCGTCCGGCACGACATCACCGCCATCCAACTCGCGCCGAGCGCTGTAGATTCCGAAGCGCGTCACGGTTTCCGGGTCGATGCCCCGAGTGTCGAACCAAGCCAGGTGCCTTGCGCTGATCATCGTAATACTCGCCGCCTTCGTAGCCGCAGTGGTGGCAGTGGAATTGAACGCCTACGCCGTCGATTTTGACCGAAAGGCACCTATCCCGTTTCTTTTTGCGGAGATGGCTGCACTTCGGGCAGGTGGTGGTCTGGTTGCCGTGCTTGGCGTGGTGAGCGCGGATCTGGAACTTTCTGAGGATGTCGTCGGCTGATTGCATCGGATGGCCTCATGCGGTTTGCGCCCATTGCTTACCCGTGGCCGGGTCGGCTGTGGCATTTGGCTTGAGCCCTGCGACCCACTCGGCGCGAAAGCCTTGCCAGCCGCTCTCAGCGGCGATCCTGACCGCATCGGCCACGCTGATCCGGGCCTTGGCGGACTCCGCGACAAGCCCTTCGACGACGGTCTTGGTGATTGGTCCGGCGCGTTTCGATCGCCTGACGGCTTGCCAGTCGGAAACTGTCTGCGGCGCGACCCCGAGCGCTATCAGGTCGCCTTCGCACGATGCTGATTTTTGAGCCTTTCGCGCGTTTAGTTCTTTCTGATCCGTAGGAGAAGAAAGAACCTTATGGCTTATGGCTAGCATTGCGTCCGCATTGCGTTCGCTTTCATCGTCCTTTGTTTTATTTGGATTTTTTTGCCATCTTGCCTCTGCGGAAGCGCGAGCAACTTCCGACTTTGCCATCACGTTTTTGATCTCCAACTCCGCGCGTCGGTTGAAGAGCATCCCGTCTGCGAGGGTGATCTTCTCGTCGGAGATCAGTTCGTCGAGGATGGTCCGCATGGAGCTGGCGGATGTGCCGCACAGGCGCGCGAGCTTGGCAATGTCGTCGCCTGGGATCGGCCCAGCGCGCTCGTACATCATCGCGATGAGGGTGATGTACACGCCCATCTGTGCGGCCGTCATGCCGCGCGTACCGGCGAGCCAGTCCGAAGGGTAGAAGGGAACCTGTGTGATGACGCTCATGGCCGCCCGCGCTCCTCAGCCAAAGCGAAGCGTTCAATGTGCGGGGCTTTGCGCAGTTTCCGAGTGCCATCCTTGCGCAGCAAGCCGACGCAGCTAGCGCCAGCGTCAGCGCCGCATCTCGGACACCACACCCACCGCTCGCCGATCCGGCCTACCCGGATGGCAACGCCCGTCGCTGAAAGTCTCTGCCTTGCCGAGCGGCCCGTCACGGCTCACTCCTCATCGCTGTGGTGATTGTTTCGGTCTGGAAATCCATGACCATGCTCATGATCTCTGCGGCGCACGCCCTGGCGTTGACTACGATCTCGGACCCGGTGAACCTGACGACGCGATAGCCGAGGTAGGTCAGCGCCATTTCGCGAGAGCGGTCCTTGCGGGCCTGCGCCTTGGTCTTCTCGTGGAAGTCGTGCCCGTCGCATTCGATGGCGAGGTGCAGTTCGGCGCCGTGGAAAAGGAACGACACCATCAGGTCGATGCGGTAGCGATCCACTGTCGTCTGCGGCCGGATGCCGAGGGTGTCTGAACGTCCTGCGGTCTTCGCCACCCGGTAGCCGTGATCGACCGCGCACTCGCACAGGGCGGCAAGCACGATAGACTCAATCGGGCTGTCCGTTGAGCCAAGCCGGCGCTCCCATGGGGTGCGGGTATGGGTGGGGGCGATGCGCGCGAGGACGTTCATGCTGCCCTCCACGACATGCGATGCAGGGCGATGGGCGAGCCCGCCGGGCGTGGATGGGCCGAGAAGACGAACCATGCGAACGGCGCGCCGCTGTTGCCCGTCTTCGGCCCCGCCCATCCCTCGCGGTGCATCATCACCCGTCCACGCCAGCAGCGTGCGCACGGCCTCCTCCACCTCGCGCGATAGTCCTTGCGATCGGCCAGACTGCCGCGTGAGGCCCCTATCCGCACGATGCCGCCTCCGTCCGCCGCTGCAGCTCGACCAGCCCCTCGCGGGTGATGTTCTGCCGCTCGTCGATCCATCCCTGGTCCCGCATGAAGTCGCGGTAGTGGTAGGCCATGGCGGTGCCGTCCCCTGCCTTGGCGCGGCGGAGGTTCTGCAGGATGCCGTCAGGGGTGAGGTCGGGGGGGAGGGTCATGCGGCGGCCTGCGACAGCACACGGTGAACCCGATCGAGCAGGCGGCGGGTCAATTCGACCTCGACCGAGACGCCACGCTGCCGGGCGTCCGCCATGGCAGGGTCGAGTTCCTTGATGACCTTGACCTTGTCGAATGCCTCCAGAACGGCCGCCGCCGGCCTGATCCGAAGGCACTCGGCGAAGACGTTGCAGGCCGCCTTGATGATCGGCGCGACCAGAAGCCCGCGCGCATCGTTCCCCGGCCCCCGCAGGGCCCGCAGAGACAGCAGAACCGTCTCACCGCCATGGGCTCGGATGGCGCTCTGGATGGCGCCGAACGAACAGGTCTGCCCCGGCTTCAACTCGCTGATCCTCGTCGGGGAGCGCATGATCGTCACGCCGGCCTGCCGGGCAATGTCCATGGTCCGCACCGCCTCCGGGTCGCCCGAGGCGACGGCAGCATGGAACATGTGCATCGGGTGGATCTTGGTCGTGTTGCCGTTGATCCTGCGGAAGGCGATGGCCTGTTCGTTGTGGCTGGCGATCACCACCTGGCAGGGGACGCTCTCGAAGCCGCAGAGGGCGGCCGCCGTGGTGCGGTGCTGGCCGTCGACGATGGCGAACTGCCCGCCGACGACGGGCGAGACGATGACGGGAGAGAACGCCGCCCAGCGGAACCCCTCCGCGATGGCGCGCACGTTGCGTCGTCCAGCCAGCGACATCGGCCGCTGATAGGTCTCGTCGACCACGAGGTCCGTGATCTTGATCCACTGGAGTTGCGGCGCGGAACCTGCGTCCGAGGGGCCGGCTGGCTTCACCACGGCGACGTCCGTCACCGGAAGAATTGGCCTCATGCTCATGCGAACCTCCTGAAAGCCTTCTCGGCGCCACGCATGGGGAGCGGAGCCCTGTCGGGACGCTTCGCCACCGGCTGGTAGGCGATGCGGGCGTGATAGGCGCAGTAGGAGCCCCTCGCCTTCCGCTCACCGCAGAAGCGGTAGCCGTCCGCGTCGGGCTCTCCGATGGGGAACCGGCATGAATGCTCACGGAGATCCATGAGCCTGACGCCCTCGGCGCTGAACGGCGCGTCCTCGACCTCGACCTCGGGCACGATGGACACGGCCGCGGCTGGCTCGACCTCCGTCTCGACTTCCTCGATGGGCGCCGAGAACAGGATCGGACGGGCCGGCGGGTTGAACAGGCGATCAAGCCGTACCTGCCGCGCCTGCGCCTTGAAGTTCAGCCCCATGGCGCCGGCCTTGGCATAGAGCGCCGAGACGGTGACCTCGAAGCCCGCGGCCGCGCTGACATGGCGGGCGCAGGCCTGTGCGGTGTTGCCGTCCGCGAAAGCGAGCCGCAGGGCTTCGATCATCGGCTCGGACCAGGTGGTGGTCTTGACCTTCACCACGCCGCCGGTGGTGCAGCCCATGCGGTGCAGCTTGCCGATGACGGCGTTCCGGCTGAACGCGGTGCCGAACTCCCGGTTGACCGCATCGGCGATGACGGACCCGCTGTAGCCCTCATAGGAGAGGCGTTGCAGGCGGGAGACGATCTGGTCTGTCCATTCGCTCATGCGGCGGTTTCCCCGAACAGGTGAAGGGCGGTGGTGTGCGAGCGGCGCGCGAAGGTGGCGCAGGCCCAGTCCCACACGGCGATGGCGTCTGCGGCGTTGTCGTTGCGGCTGGTGGGCGGGAGCAGGCCGAGAAGATGGGCGCGGGCGACGACAGCCTTCTTCGCCTCTGGACGGCTCCCGTAGCGGGCCCGGCCGGTGAAGTGCTTGCGGACCGTCTGGACATGAGCCTCGCGCACCGGGATGCCCTGCGGCCCGCAAAAGCCGTAGACGGCGCCGACGAGCAGCCAAGCGGTCTCGACCGAGAACCCGCCGTTGCCCTTCTCGGACTTCGCGGCGGCGTGCATGGCGGCTTCGATCACCACCATGTCGGGGACGCCGAATGCTGAAAGGTCGCGGATCAGGCATCCGAGGTTGCGACCGAGGACGCCATGATCGTCGTCCGGCCGCTTGAGCCTGGCGGCACCGACACGCGACGGCTTGCCCCCTGCCATTCCGAGGCAAAATCCCGCTTCAGTCGCGAGGTCGAGCGCCAGGATCAGCATGGTCAGTGCTTCAGCGTGTAGGAGCTCGGGGCGTCGCCCATGGCGGCCCGATGCTTGCGGCTGGTCTTCGGCGCGGCGGGCTCGACCCCATCCTCGGCGGAGAACGCCGCATCGGCCGCAGCCGCGACGGGATCGCGCTCGTCGGCAGCGGTGAGGCACGAGTGGCAGGTCGTGCGCCCGTAGCCGGAGCAGTTGTCCGGGTTCAGGCAGAGCGGCCGCAGGGTCTTCGGATAACCCTCTCCGGCTTCGGCCTTCAAGGCTGCGTCCATCGCCTTGATCGCCGCGTCCGCCGTCCCGGTGAACACGAACCCGCTCGGCCCGTCCTCGCCGGCCGCAGCCTTCTCGGCGTCGTCGACGAGATCGCCCACATGCTCGGCCGGGAAGACGCCTTCCTCGCGCAGCATGTCGATGTAGAGCGGCAGATCGCGGATGGCGCGGTCGCGGGCCACCTCGTCCTTCATCTTGGCGAGGCCGAGCGCGATGTTGAACGCCTTGCGGTTGAGGTGGCCGTTCTCGACCGCATCACCGATGCGCTCGCGGAACGTGCCCGAGATCGAGGCGGTGCGGTCACGTGTGGAAACGCCCTCACGGATGAGGGCGGAGAGGTGTTTTTTCGAGACGACGCGCTCGGTGCTCACTGGGTCAGTCCTTCGTTGAGGTCGGGGTGCAGGCTCGACGCGCGGCAATGAGAACCCGGATCGCGTCGTCGATTTCGGAGGCGAGGACGCCGCAGGCGTGATCCCCGCGCGTGATCATCGCGATGGCGGCCTGCATCACGTCGCCGTTCTCCTTGGCGAAGCGCGAGACAAGGGCCTCTAGCGGCTCGTCAATTGGCTCGACGGGAACGAACTGGCCGCCAGCAAGGGCAGCGAGGTACTCGGCGGCAGAGGTGCCCCCGGCAAGGCTCAACGTCGCGGCATCGTCCAGCGACATCGAGCCCTTCTCCTGGATCGCATAGACGCTGGAGATGTGTTCGAGGCGCAGGACGAGCGCGACCTTCTGCATGCCGTCGTCGCCGGCAATCTCCCGGATCAACGAAGCGATGACCGCCTTCGTCGTCCCCTCGGGGATGCGCTTGTTCGTTCGGTACTGCCGCGCCATGGCGAATTTCCGGGCTCTATTCCAATTGCCGGGCTGGCCGCCGGCGGGCTTAAACGGAAGGACGGAAGAACGACCACAGCACCAGGAGACAGACCGCGATGCCGGCGCCGAAGACGGAGAGGACCATCAGGCCGACGAAGCGGTTCGAGCGGTCGATGTCCTCGGGCGTGTCGGCGGACGGCGGCTCCCAGTCCGGCGGAAGGCGCGGCGGGAGCCGGTCGCGGTTCATGCGGGGCCTACGGTCTTTGACGGAGTGGGAGTTGCAGCGGCCGGGTGGTTCAATCCAGGGATGGATGACCCCAGATGGCCAAGCGCTTCTTCGACGACCACGAGATCGATGTCCCCTGCCCGCAGTGCGGACATAAGACGAAGCAGAGCATCGGATGGCTCCGCGCGAACAAGGAGATGACCTGTGTCGGATGCGGCGTCGCGATCAGTCTCGAAGACAAAGGCTTTCGCGCCGGCCTGGATAAGGTCGAGAAGTCGCTCGCCGACCTGCGCAACACCTTCTCGGGCTTCGGCAAGCGCCGATAGCTCGTCGATGAAGGCGCTGATGGCGCCGCAGTCCGTGCGGAGAGAGAGTGCCAGCGCGCTCATGCGGCCTCCTGCGGTGCCTTGCCGAACACATCATCGCGAAGCAGGTGGCGGCTGATGCCCGTCAGCGCCTCGACCTCGAGGACGCGATCCGCCGGGACGCGCTTCCACTGGCAGATCGCCGAGCGGGTAACGCCCAGATGGCGAGCAAGCTCGGCGATTGTGCCGGCCGCTTTGATGGCTGCGTCGAGTGCTTCGGCTTGGGTCATGCTCAGTTACGCTAAGCATCACTAAGCGAATGTCAAGCACTTCTATCCTCGCCAGTCGCTCCCTCTGCGGCTTAGGTGCGGGCATGAGCGAACTTGGTGACAGGATCCGGCGCGCCCGCGGGCTTGCGGGCATCAACCAAGCCGCCATGGCCGCCATGGTGGGAGTATCGCGCGGTGCAGCGACACAGTGGGAGAGCGGCGGGACCGAACCTACCGCTGCTAACCTGCGCAAGATCGCCGAGGCGACAAACGTCTCGTATGAATGGTTGGCCACTGGGTCAGGGGAGCCGCGCGAAACGGAAGCCCGCCCTTCCCGCCGCCCTGACACGTTCCGGCCGCAGATAACGCCCGGCGCCGAGTTGGTGAGCCGCGAGGCCATGCTGCCGATCTATGCGGCGGCCATGGGTGGGGCCGGCCACCTCATCGTGACGTTCGATCCGGTGCAGCGAGTGAAAATGCCGTCCATCCTCGAAGGGGTGATGAACGCCTATGGCATCCTCATCACCGGCGAGAGCATGGAGCCCGAGTTCAGGCCGGGCGACATGGCGCTGATCAACCCGCATCTCACCCCGATGCGCGACGAAACTCACGTCTTCTATGACCATCCGCCCGACGGCGAGGCCGAGGCCATGGTAAAGCGCCTGGTCGGCTGGACAGACGAGAAGTGGAAGCTGCGCCAGTTCAATCCGGCGCTCGACTTCGACGAGGACAGGGCGGACTGGCCGACCTGTCACCGCGTCGTGGGCAAATACAATCGGCGCTGATCACGCCGCCATCATCGCTTCTTCGGGCACGGGTCCGAACGTTCCGAGGATCACGGCATCCTCGAAGTCGCCCGTGGTCGGATCACCACGCCGTGAGAACGCCACGCCGGCCCCGCCACCTTCCGCACACCGCTGCGCCGCCCTGATGGCATCGCCCGCGCTCTTCAACTCGCGCGCCTCGCCGGCAACGAGCCGCGCCTTCCCCTTCTTGGTCGTCGCGACCTTGTAAGGCTGCACCACGAAATAGGTCACTGCACTCATCTACGCCTCCCTGGTGACGGGCCATTCGTGACTCCGAAATGAGAACATAGCAAGAACATAGGGCTATCCGTAGAAACACGGATGCGGAAAGAGTTGCTAAGCATCGCTTGACATTATGCTTAGTGACGCTTAGCGTTCTCTTATCACCGGAGAGCGCCATGCCTTCCTACCCCACCGACGCCGAGATCGCAGAGGCCCGTTCGGCCCGCGACTGGGCTGGCATTGAGATCCATGACCGCGACCCTGACGGCGAGTGCGACGGGGCGTTGAGGGCTCGGGCGATCCGGGCTTTGCGTGAGGGTCGGACGGCTTACCTGCACGTCTCCACCTACGGCGGCCTGCCGACGCTCTGGGCTTCTATCGCCTGCGAGCATGGTGAGGACGTGGCTGACCTATGGTTCTACGGCGAGGCCCCGCGCGACGTTGCCGACTGGTACGGCCCGCGCTGGCCGAACAAGGACTTCGGCGCGCTCATGCGGGTGCGGTCGTTCGTGTCGGTGGTCGATCCTCAGAACGAGAGGATCGCAGCATGACCGGCGCTCCCCTCTCCTGGCGGATCACCCGCGCCAATCATCCCGAGGGCGGCCGTGTATGGGCCGTCTACAACATCGCCGCCTACGACCGGGCCGGCGGCTCGTCCATCGGTCCCTTCGCGACCGACGCCTCTGTCCTGTTCACCGCCACCACGGAAGCCGAGTGCGAGGCGTTCATCGCCCGCGCCGGCCGGAGGGCCGCCGCAGGACCCCTTCACCGCAGGAGAGCGCCATGAGCCTCACGGCCCCCACCCTCCCGATGTATCCGACGCCCCGCGATTGGGAGCGGATGCAGGACGACATCCGGGCACATGCCCGCATCATTGCCGAGCATTTCGAGAAGATCGCCATCGTGTGGGCCGGTGTCGTTCTGCTCTGGGGGGCGTTCCCATGACCACCCGCCCCGCCCTGCATGCCGCCCTCGCCCGCGTCGAGGCGCACATCGCCGCCGCCACATGCTCCATCGCGCTGGAGGGCCTTCTGCAAGTCCGCGCGAGCATCAAGGTCCAGATCAGGGAGGCGCGGTCGTGAACCTCTCCGCCATCCTCCGCGCCTTCCTGCGCTGGCGCGTCTCGCGGCGCATCGCCCCGCTGGCCTCGGCGAGAGCCCGGCGCGCGGACGCCATCCGCAGGAACCGCGCCCATCACCGGCCGGTGCGCGACCTCTACCGGGCGCAGCTCGTCGACACGACGCGCCAGCTGCGGATCGAGGTTCGGCGATGACCTGGCACACCCGCCTCGGCGCCGACCGCGCCCCGCCATTCACCCGCCGCACCGAGCGCATTGTCGCGCTCGCGGCTCTCGCTGCCCTCGCCGTCGTTCTCGGCGTCGTCCTGTTCGGAGGTTAAGCCCATGTCCACGAAGGAAGCCGTTGAAGTCGAAATCGTCGAGGCCGAGACGTTCGAGCCGGTGGGCGATGCCGCCCGGCGCGTCGTGGCGAAGGCCGCGGCGCAGATGCCACCGGCCCACCCGGTGGTGCAGACGCCCATGGCCCTGCTCACCCATGCCGTCCAGAACGGCGCCAGCGTCGAGACCATGGAAAAGCTCATGGCGCTGCATGAGCGCTGGGAGGCCGGGCAGGCGCGCAAGGCTTATGACGCCGCGATGGCGTCGGCCAAGGCCGAGATCCCGGTGATCGCCAAGAACCGGACGGTGGACTTCACCTCGACGAAGGGCCGCACCCACTATCGCCATGAGGACCTTGCCGAGGTCGCGCGCACGGTGACGCCGATCCTGGCGAAGTTCGGTCTGTCCTATCGGTTCCGCACGGCGGCGAACATCGGCGAGCCGGTGTCCGTCACCTGCATCATTTCGCACCGCGACGGGCACTGCGAGGAAGTCACGCTGCTCGGACCGCGCGACGAGAGCGGGAACAAGAACAGCATTCAGGCTGTCGGCTCGACGCTGACCTATCTGCAGCGCATGACCCTCAAGGCGGCGCTCGGCCTCGCCGCGTCGGACGATGACGACGGCAAGTCCTCGGAGCCGCAGCGGGAGCCCGAGAAGCCCTTCATCAGCGCCGAGCAGGAGGATGCCCTCCGCGACCTCATCGACGCCGCAGGGACGACCGTGGAGGCCTTCTGCAACCGGATCAAGGTCCCGGCTCTCTCGAACATCTACGCCGAGAAGTATGACGCGGCCTGCGCCATCCTCAACAAGCTGATGCAGGGGCGCTGACATGGACCAGGGCTCCGACGCATGGAAGCGGGAGCGCGCCGGCAAGGCGACGGCCTCCCGCATGGCCGACATCATGGCGCGCACGAAGTCCGGCTATGGGGCTTCGCGCGGCAACTACCTCGCCGAGCTGGTGGCCGAGCGCCTGACCGGGGAGCCGTCCGAGGGCTTCGTCAACGCCGCCATGCAGCGCGGGACCATGCTCGAACCCGAGGCCCGCGAGGCTTACGAGTTCGACATGGCCTGCGTGGTCGATCAGGTAGGCTTCATCCATCACCCGACAATTCCGATGAGCGGCGCGAGCCCTGACGGGCTGGTGGGTGACGACGGCATGGTCGAGATCAAGTGTCCCGGCACCGCGAACCACATCGAAGCCCTTCTGACGGAGACGATCCCGCAGAAGTACCTCCTGCAAATGCAGTGGCAAATGGCCGTTACCGGCCGGCAGTGGTGCGACTTCGCCAGCTATTCGCCGGCCCTCCCCCTCTCCATGCAGTTGTTCATCAAGCGCGTGCCCCGCGACGACGTGATGATCGCGGACATGGAAGCCGAGGTGCGCGCGTTCCTTGCCGAGGTAGACGAGAAGGTCGCGGCGCTCACGGCCAAGTTCGAGCGGAGGGCGGCATGACCAATTGGCGGCCAATCGACACCTGCCCGGAGGGGCGCGTCGTTCTCACCAAGATCCATGACGAGGACGGCGAACGCAACGTTCAAACCCTCGTTCAGCGAACTCGTGAGCCGGGAAAGACCATGCCACTCTACTGGTATCCTGACGGAAGCATGTACGTCTATTACCGGCCGACGCATTGGAGCCCGACATGAGCCGGGCTGTCCTCGTCCTTGCGACGCCTGCCGAGCGATACCGCGCGAAAATGTGGATCGACAAGGCCCCCGCCTACACCAGGTTGGAGTTCAAGGCACCGCGCCGGACCACGGAGCAAAATTCTAAGCTCTGGGCCATGCTCACAGAGGTCGCCACGCAGGTCGAATGGGCAGGACTACGGCTCTCGGCTGACGACTGGAAGCTGCTGTTTCTGGACGCCCTCAAGCGCGAGGTGCGCGTCGTTCCGAACCTCGACCGCAACGGCATCGTGAGCCTGGGGCGTTCGTCCTCGGACCTGTCCAAGGCGGAAATGTCCGACCTGATCGAGATCATTCACGCATTCGGCGCGGCGCATGGCGTCGTCTTTGCCGATGACCAATCTCCGGCGCCCGCCGGGATCGAGGAAGGGCGGCCTCGTCAGTCCGCTCAAGGTGAGGTTGTTCGCTCGGCCGGGGATGCGGTGGCCCCCTCGTCCCCGGTGCGCGAACTGGAGAGTGCCCGATGTGGGACATGATCGACGACTTCCGCGCTCTCAAGACGTGGCGGAAGGCCATGCGTGCCGCTCTCGGGATCCATTGCCCGAAATGCGGAGAGGCCCGCCCCCCGCGCTCACCCGACGATCCTGCTGCCGGGGCAGCGGTGCAAGGTGGATGGCTACCGCGACCCGCGCCCGGCCTCCGTCATTGACGAGTGGAAGTATGACCCGGAGGCCACGCCATGAAGTGCCTGCACTGCGACCTAATCGACCTCATCGCACAGCACGTCACCGCTCCCGAAGAGATCGAGAGGGGGATCGAATGAAGCCCTGGACCATGAAGGACGACCGATTCCTACACGCTCATCACGACGTCGGGGCATCGCTTCTCGCCTCCGATCTCGGTCGGTCCGCATCCAGCATCAAGAAGCGCATCGCCAGGCTGAAGGGCACCGGCGCGTGGAACCACCTTTCGCGCATCGAGCACGAGGAGGTCGGCTACCGCGTCCGCCTCGGACTGCCCATCGAAGCGGACATCGTCCGTCGCTGGCAGGTGGCGGAGCATTTCGGCATCACCATGAGCGAGGTGTAGCGATGCGTATCGGTGCCTATGCCCGCCCGGGCGAACTGCTGAAGCGCGAGCCGAAGAAGCGCCGCAAGCCTGCCTTCCCCGCTCGCCACGAAGATTCGGCGCACATCGACTTCATCCGGTCCCTGCCCTGCCTCATCACCGGCGAGAAGGCCGAGGCCGCGCACCTGCGCTTCACCTCCAGGCTGCACGGCAAGGGGATCACCGGCGGCGGCATCAAGCCGGATGACCGCTGGACCCTGCCGCTCTGCCATCGGCTGCACATGGAGCAGCACGCGAGCGGCAGCGGCGAGCCGGGCTGGTGGCGTGCCATCGGCATTACCGATCCGCTCGTCGTGGCGATGCGGCTTTGGGAGGCGAGCGGCGACCGCGACGCCGCGCTGAAGGTTATCGACGACGCCAGATCCGTGATGGGAGGAGCGCCATGAGCCATTGCCACGATTGCCCGCACGGGTCCGCCACCGTCACTCGCGCCTACTGCTGCGCCGACAAGGCGCGAGAGCGGGATAAGTACGAGCGCATGCAAGAGGTGCGGACGCACGAGGCCGTGCAGCTCACCGTCCAGCCATTCGCCATCCGCGCCGACCACGCCCAGCCCGACCCCGGCGACGTGGACCTCGTCGACTGCGGTCCCGCCCGCCTCGCCCCTGAGGTTCGCAAGCCTGACCTCACCGACATGGACATCGCCTTCGGCGTCGAGAGGGCAGCGTGACCGCCGCCCCTGTCGCCACGCTCCAGGCCGAGCTGGAGGCGTCCGTCCTCGACGAGGTGAAGGCCTTCGGCGAGGCCTTCGTCGCCGCCCACCCGGGCGCCTCGCTCACCGAATATCTGCGCGCCCTCGGCAACGTCTTCGTCGCGGTCCTCCTGGACGTCGCCGAGGCGCAGGCGAACAGCCAGCGCGACGAGCCGCTGTCGCGCGTCATGCTCATGGTCGAGGTGGTGCGCCCCGTGATGCTGCGCGCCGTCCACGACACCACCGGCGCCGTCA
This sequence comes from Phreatobacter sp., assembly GCA_965284145.1. Taxonomy (GTDB): domain Bacteria; phylum Pseudomonadota; class Alphaproteobacteria; order Rhizobiales; family Phreatobacteraceae; genus Phreatobacter. The sequence goes on along the minus strand of CBDIRH010000001.1, from coordinate 1,829,401 downwards.
CCCCGCGGAGGGCGTCATGACCACCCGCGAAGCCCTGCCCCAGCGCCGCGCCTCCTGCACGGCCAGCCTCTTCATCGGCAACGACACCTATGCCGTCACCGCCGGCTTCTATGGCGACGGCCGCATCGGCGAGGTCTTCGTCACCGCGCCGAAGGTCGGCACCGACCTCGAGGCGATCCTCCGCGACGGGGCCATCCTCCTCTCCTTCGCCCTGCAGCACGGCGCGAACCTGGACGAGCTCGTCCACGCCATGACGCGCAACGGCTCCGGCGAGGTCGCCAGCATCCTCGGCCGCCTCGCCGAGGCGGTGAAGGACAACCTCGCCGAAGAGTTCCTGCGCCTCGCCCGCGCCACCTGATCCCTCCCTCTCAACCCGGAGCCGCACCATGGCCCAGCCGTCCTTCACCCTTCCGCTCGACCGCCTGCACTTCGGCCATGAGGCGACGCCGCCGATCAATGCCCGCCGCACCTCACGCGACAGCGAGATCGAGGCCCTCGCCGCCTCCATCCTCGCCCACGGCCAGATCCAGCCGCTCTCTGTCGCGCAGATCGAGGGGCGCTGGTACGTGGCCGATGGCAACCGCCGCCTCGCCGCGCTGCGTCACCTCGCCGAGGCCGGCAGCTTTCCCGCGGACGGCGACGTCGCCTGCACCGAGATCGACGGCGACGCCGAGGAGATCTCGCTCGCGGCCAATGTCATGCGCACCCCCCTGCACGAGGCGGACAGCCTGGAAACCTTCCGCGACCTCGCCGCCCGGGGCATGAGCGAGGCCGACATCGGCGCCCGCTTCGGCATTCCTGCCACCCGCGTCCGCAAGATCCTCGCCATCGGCAGCCTGTCGCCGATCATCCTCGCCGCCTGGCGGGAAGGCCGGTTCGGCGATCAGGCCGCCGCCTGCGTCCGCGCCTTCACCCTCGCCCGCGACCACGCCCACCAGGCGGAGGTCTTCGCACAGCTCGAGAAGCAGGGCCATCTCTACCCCCACAGCATCCGCCAGGCCCTCGGCGCCGGCGGCCAGCGCGCCGGCCAGCTGCTCGCCTTCATCGGCCGCGAGGCCTATCGCGACGCCGGCGGCGCCGTCATCGAGGATCTCTTCGGCGACAACCTCGTCCTCTCCGATGTCACCCTCGCCGAGCGGCTCGCGGCCGAGAAGCTCCAGGAGGCCTGCGAGACGCTGCTCGCCGAGGGCTGGAAGTGGGCCCGGCCCGCCGCCGAGCTCGCCGCCGGCTGGCACTACAACTGGCGGCGGCTGCAGGCCGGCAGCGCCCGCGCCAACCCCCACGAGAACAAGCGCCTGAAGGCCCTCCGGGCCGTGGCGGAGGACGAGGCCGCCAGCGCTGAAGCCCGCGCCGAGGCGGCTGTGGAGATCGTCGCGAACGAGGAGAAGGTTGCCGGCCGCGGCTGGTCCGCCGAGCAGAAGGCCGAGGCCGGCTGCGCCGTCGACATCGGGCCGAAGGGCGGCCTCTCCATCATCCGCGGACTGGTCGACCCGGCCGATGCGCGGAAGGCCGAGAAGGTGAAGGCCGCCGCCGGCACGGGCGGTGACACGACGCCGAAGGAGGCGACCGTGTCCGCCGCCCTCGTCCACCGGCTCTCCGTCCAGGCGACGCTGGCAATGCGCGATGCGCTGGCCGAGGCGGGGCGCCTTGGCCTGGTGACCCTTCTCGCCGGCTTCCTCACAGTCGATTTCTTCAACCAGCCGATCCGCGTGAGGCACGAAGGCTACGGCCGCACCCCGATCCGCGACGGCGACAGCTTCAGGGATGTGTTTGCCCGGCTGGACGCCATGACGGGCGACGAGCTGCTGCATATCGGCCGCCGGCATCGCCGCCAGGGCCCTGGACTTCACCACCCACAACCCGCTGGCCCCACCGATGCGCGGCGCCAACGGCGTCTCTGCGCAGCGGCGCTCGACCCGGACAGGCTTCACGCGGCCCTCGCCGGCCGGTTCGACGCCCAGGACTATTTTCCTCCGCGCCCAAAGCCCTCGCCATCAAGGCGATCGCCGAGGCGGTCAACGAGGCACGAGGCGCGCAAGGCCGGCAAGCTGGGGAAGGCCGACCTTGTCGCCTTCGCGGTCGGGAATGTGCCGCCCACCGGCTGGCTGCCGCCGGAGCTGCGGGCACCGACCTACGCCGGGCCCGGCGCGGTGTCCGCCGGTCGCCGAGGCCCCGGCCCGAGGCGGCGGCGATGACGATCATCTGACCGACGGCGACGAGGCCGAGGACGGCCTCGATGGCGAGTTCGACGACGAACAGGAAGCCGCGTGATGGCCGGCCGGCCGCCACCGGGCCATGGCCTGACGCCCAGGGCCGGCATCGGCCTCGCGGCCGGCCTCGCCGCCTTCCTCATCTACTGGGGCGCGACCTTCAGCCGCGCTCTTCCTCGGCTGGATCTGAACTGGAGGAATGGCATGTCGGCAGCGGCGCAACGGCACAACGACCTCGCCGGCGACCTCGTCAAGCAGCTCGTCCGCGGCACGATCGGCGCCGGCGGCGACGCCACCGAGACGCTCGTCGTTCTGGAATCGGTCCTCGTCGGCACCTGCCTTGCGCCTTGTCAGGCTCGGCGGCGACGAGCCGGTTCTCGACGTCGTCACCGAACGCGCCCGCGCCCGGCTCGCCGAGCTGCGCCTGAAGGACATCGAACCTAAGGGGAGAGGGTGATGCTCACGCGTCGATTCATCCTGGCCGCCGCGGCGGCCACCGCAGCAGCAGCCGCTCTGCCGGCTGGCGCGGCCACGGCGCTTGTCGCGTCCCCGCCGCCGCGCACCTGGTATGCCATTCTCTGGGACGAGAACGCCGTGATGGTTTCGGCCGGCTCGCACGACGAGGCCATCCTCAACTGGCTCGAGGACTACACGGGGCTCCGTACCTGCGAAACCGGCCGGGCCGATGACGACTGCGACTGTGAGTTCTGCTCGTCGCGCGCCCAGATTATCGACGCCTATCATGACCCCTCCCTCGACGGACGCGAGGAGGTGACCCAGCTCGACTACTTCAACGCCGGCTTCGGCGTGTGCTGTCAGGGGTGCGAGGAGCCCTACGCCTACAAGAACAACGGCGGGCGCATCATCGACGGCACCATCTTCTGCGACGAGTGCGCAACCGAAGAACGGAACCGGGCCGAGATCGAGGCAGAACTCGCGGCCGAGTACGCAGCCGATACCACCCGCGAGCTCGTCACCCGCGCGATCGGCACCGTGATGCGCGAGGAGATGACACATGGCTGACCAGCGCGACACAGGCATCTCATGGACCGACGAGACGCGAACCCGGTCGTCGGCTGCTCCATCGTCTCGCCCGCCTGCACCCACTGCTACGCCATGGCCATGGCCGCGCGCGTCGAGCGGATGAGCGGCGGCAAGACCCACTACGCCGGCACGACGAAAGTCGTGAACGGCAAGCCGGTCTGGACCGGCAAGCTGGCATTGGCGCCGGACCACATCGTCACAGCGCCGCTGCGCTGGAAGCGGCCCCGCCGCATCTTCGTCAACTCCATGTCGGACCTGTTCCACGAGGACATGCCGGAGGAGTGGATCGACCGCGTCTTCGCCGTCATGGCGCTGGCGCCCCAGCACACGTTCCAGATCCTGACGAAGCGGCCGGAGCGGATGCGGGCCTATCTGACCGCCCCTGGCAAGGATGGGACCGCGAACCGCATTCGGTACGCTGCGGGTGGCGGCGAGGGCATCCGAGACAACTGGGCTTGGCCTCTCCCCAACGTCTGGCTGGGCGTGACGGCGGAGGACCAGGCCCGCGCCGACGAGCGCATTCCCGACATGCTGGCGACGCCGGCCGCCGTGCGCTTCGTTTCGGCCGAGCCGCTGCTGGGGCCGCTGGACCTCTACAACGGCGACCCAGACCCGCGACTCGGCGGGCATTCCGCGACGAAGACCTTCATCGGAGATTGGTGGGAGCCGGGAGACGACCTGCGGGGGCCATCGCGACACGGGCTCGACTGGGTCATTGTCGGCGGCGAGAGCGGACCAGGCTCGCGGCCGATGCATCCCAACTGGGTCCGGTCGATCCGCGACCAGTGCGCTGCCGCGGGCGTTGCCTTCCATTTCAAGCAGTGGGGGGAGTTCGGCCCCGCCTTCAATGCGGACCTGAGCCCGACCGGGCTGCCGTGGAGCGGCGCGGCGCAGACAGCTGTCGCCGAAGGCACTGCGACGGTTGAGCAGGCAACACGACGCATTGGCAAGCGCCGCGCCGGTCGCACCCTCGACGGCAAGATCCACGACGCCTTTCCGGAGGTGCCATGAGCCGCGAGCTGCGCCCAGACCCCCTCTCCTATCCGCCGCGCGGCATGAGTCGCGACGAAGCGGCGCGCTATGTCGGCGTCAGCGCCACGAAGTTCGACGACCTGGTGGCCGACGGCCGCATGCCCCCGCCGAAGCGCATCGACGGCCGCGTCGTCTGGGACCGGCTGCGCCTGGAAGCCGCCTTTTCCGAGCTGGACGAGCGGGTCAACGTCATCGACGCCTTGAAGGGCCGCGGCCGGGCTGCTTGAGTGGCGCCGAGGATCCAGCCATGGCCGCCCCCCGCCCCTATCTCTCGTCCTTCACCGATCGCCACGGCATCCTGCGCTGGCGCTTCCGCCGCGCCGGCAAGTCTGTCTATCTCGCCGGGCAGCCGGGCGAGCCGGCTTTCGAGGCCGAGTATGAGGCCCTTCTCGCCGGCGTCGCGCCGAAGTGCGCCGAGGTCCGCCCCCTGCCTGGCGCCACCGTGCCGCGCTCGTTCCGCGCCGCATGGCGCATCGCCCAGAAAGACCCGGCCTGGAAGCGCAACACGCCGGAAACCCGGGCGCGCCACGACGCCATCGTCGAGGCCTTCCTCACCTCGCCGGTCGCGGCCGGCAGCGACATGGTCTGGGCCGACGTGCCGGTGGAGGATCTCCGACGGCGCCACGTGAAGGAGATCCTGTCGGAGCGCGTCGACACGCCCCATGCCGCCCGCCACCTGCTCACGCGCATCCGGCAGATGATCGTCGCCGCCATGGACGAGGAGTGGATCGAGCACGACCCGACGCACAAGATCTCGTGGCGGCCGGACTACAAGGGCTGGCGCGCCTGGACCGACGAGGAGCGCGCCGCCTTCGAGGCGAAATGGCCGATCGGCACCACGGCCAGGCTGGTCTATGCGCTCGCCATCTGGCAGGGCCACCGCCGCAGCGACATCGCGGCGCTGCGGCCGGAGGACATCGCCGGCGATCTCGTCCGCCTGAAACAGAAGAAGACCGGCAAGGTGGTCGCCCTGCCGGTCCTCTCGATGCTCAGGGAAGTTTTCGACGCCACCGACATGAAGGGGCCGACGGTGCTGCTCACCGCCTACGGCAAGCCCTTTTCGGCGAAGTCGCTCACCGGCCACATGGCCCTCTGGACGCGCAAGGCAGGCCTGCCCCCGGGCTGCACCATCCACGGCCTCCGGAAGACCCTCGGCAAGCTGATGGCGGAGGGCGGAGCTTCAACCCGCGAGCTGATGGACGTTCTCGGCCACGACGACATCACCCACGCCGAGCTCTATTCCCGCGAGGCGGAACAGGTCCGCATGGCCCGCCAGGGGCTCGATGCGGCGCTGCGAGTCGTGAAGGGCGGCAAGGCGAAATAGCCGGCCTGTCTAACCGGGTGTCTACCCGGCTGACTAACCGCCATCTTAAGTGATTGATATTAAGCGCTTTTGGCGCTCCCTAGGGGACTCGAACCCCTGTTTTCGCCGTGAGAGGGCGACGTCCTAGACCGCTAGACGAAGGGAGCGGACCGCCACTGACGCGGCGGAGCGCGCTTCATAAGCGGAAACGCCGCGGCGGGTCAAGGCATCGTCCGCCGCTAAACGCTTGCGGGTCGAGCCTGCGTGGACGAAACCCCTCAGGGACGCGGGACCTGCGGGCCCACCGACACTGCGACCCGATGGGCTTCCTTCAGCGATCTTCAGGTCATAGACGACGACGACCGGCACGCCGCTCTGGACGCTCGTGGGTGACGGTTAGCCGGTCGCCGGCCGCCACCGCCGAGATCACACGGCCCCTCTCCGGGTCGATCGGCGCCCGAGCATCGACCGGACCCGAAGGCCCGGCACGCGCCATCAGCCGATAGGCGATCACCGCCAGCACACGTGCCGACCCCGGCGAATCATGATGAGGAACGAGATCACCGAGATGCGGCGGACACTGGGCGACGACCGCCTCGCTCGCGGCGTCGTTGACATCGGGTTCCGGAGACGTGTTGGTCATTTCGCGTCATGGGAGGGGTTTGAGAGAGTGTCGGGAGAGACGTTGGAAACGGCGACGGGTGCTCGCGACGCGATCGACGCCGATGTGCCACGCGAGCGGCTCGATCGCCTTCTGGCGCGCCGCCTGCCCGATCTCTCCCGCTCGCGCCTGAAGGCGCTGATCGAGGCCGGGCATGTCGAGATCGGCGGCCGGACCATGACGGATGCGAGCCACAGGGTCAATCTGGGCGACCGGGTGACCCTGGCGGTGCCGGAACCCGAGGACCCGACGCCGCAGGGCGAGGCGATTCCCCTGTCGGTGGTCTACGAGGACGACGATGTCATCGTCGTCGACAAGCCGGCGGGCCTCGTCGTCCATCCGGCCGCGGGAAACTGGACGGGAACACTGGTCAACGCCCTCATCGCCCATTGCGGCGAAAGCCTCTCGGGCATCGGCGGAGTGCGGCGTCCCGGCATCGTCCACCGGCTCGACAAGGACACCAGCGGCCTTCCTGGTGGTCGCCAAGACGGACCGCGCCCATGCCGCACCTCGCCGCCCAGTTCGCCGATCACGGGCGCACGGGGCCGCTGGAACGCGCCTATGTCGCGCTCGTCTGGGGAACGCCAACGCGCGCGAGCTTCACCATCGACGCCCCCCTCGACCGCGACACCAAGGCGCGGGACCGGATGGCGGTCAGGGCCGCGCGGCCGGCACGCCGTCACCCATGTCAGTGTCGAGGAGCGGCCTGGCCGCAGGCCTCGTCAGCCGCATCGACCTGCCGGCTGGAAACCGGCCGCACCCACCAGATCCGCGTCCATCTGGCCAGCATGTCGGCCATCCGCTGCTGGGCGACGCAGCTCTATGGCAAGGGGTTCCGGACCAAAGTCCGGCAGGCTCGGCGACGCGGCACGGCTGGCACTGGAGGCGCTCGGGCGACAGGCCTTGCACGCCGCCGTCGCTCGGGCTTTGCTACACCCGGTGCAGCGGTAGCATCTTCGCTTCGAAAGCCCCTTGCCTGAAGACCTCGCGCGATTGCTGGCCGCCCTTCGCGCCGAATAGGTTTCGGCCGCAGGCTTCTTCCCTGAGAGTGACCGCAGGAACCCGTGGCGATGGGCGGCGTTCAGCCTCCGCAGGTCGGGACAATGCGATCCCCACGCACGCGGTCACGCCGGTTCCAGACCATCGTGTAAACGACACGATCGCGGGCTGTCCTATCATGATGTGCGACGGGTTGGTTCCGGCAGTTCTGGCATCAATGCAAGGTCTGGACCCAAAATCCGCGGTCGTTGCGAGCATCTGTCAACGCTTCCGCCATCGATCGTTTTCGAGTACATGATCAGGCGTGTCACGGCGGGCGTTTCGGAGGCTCCGGAGATCGGCGGGCGCCCAGGCTTTGGGGCGGGCGGCTCCGTGGCTTGCCGGATGGTCCGGGGGCCGAGAGTAAGGAGAGCCCTATATGGCTTACGCTGCATCGCTTCCGATCCTCTCTGCGCGGAGGCGGGACTGTCCGCGTTATCTCGATGAGATCCGCAAGTTTCCCATGCTGCAGCCGCAGGAGGAATACATGCTCGCCAAGCGCTGGCGCGAACACGGCGACAGCAAAGCGGCGCACAAGCTCGTCACCTCCCATCTGCGCCTCGTGGCGAAGATCGCCATGGGTTATCGCGGCTACGGCCTGCCGATCGGCGAAGTGGTCTCCGAGGGCAATGTCGGCCTCATGCAGGCGGTCAAGCGGTTCGAGCCCGACAAGGGCTTCCGCCTCGCGACCTATGCCATGTGGTGGATCCAGCGCCTCGATCCAGGAATACATCCTGCGTTCGTGGTCGCTGGTGAAGATGGGCACCACGGCCAACCAGAAGAAGCTGTTCTTCAACCTGCGCAAGGCGAAGAGCTCGATCTCGGCACTGGAGGAGGGTGACCTTCAGCCGCGAACAGGTCAAGATCATCGCCACCAAGCTCGGCGTGCCCGAGGAGCAGGACGTCATCGACATGAACCGCCGCCTCGGCGGCGATGCGTCGCTCAACGCGCCCGTCCGCGAGGCCGGAGCGACGGCGAGTGGCAGGACTGGCTGGTCGACGACAGCCGACAGCCGGGAGGCCGCCTCGCCGAAGCCGAGGAGCTCGACCCGTCGCAAGGCGCATGCTGACGCAGCGCCCATGGCAGTGCTGAACGAGCGCGAGCGGCGCATCTTCGAGGCGCGCCGCCTGGACGACGACCCGATCACCCTCGAGGAACTCTGCCGAGCGAGTTCGGCGTGTCGCGCGAGCGCGTCCGCCAGATCGAAGTCCGCGCCTTCGAGAAGGTGCAGGACGCGGTGGTGAAGTCGATGCGCGAGATCGAGCGACCCGCCGCCGAGGCCCCGCAGATCGCCGCTCACTGACCCACTTCTGCTGACGCCAATACAGAAGGGAGGCCGCGAGGCCTCCCTTTTTTCATGCCCGGGCAGAGCGGTCACAGGGGACGCTGAAGGCCCTACTGGCCCCAGGCCTGCATGGCCTCCTCGAAGGCCCTGTCGCCGGCAGCGCCCTTCTCGACGGTCAGGATGGCCCGTCGACCGGAATCATAGCGCATCGGAATGTCGAAGAAGGGCCGTGTCTTGAGCGCCTGGATATTGTTGTTGCGATCCATGTCGAAGCCCGACAGACCGACGAAGAAGAAGCCGTTGGTGACACGCACGGCCTGACCGACCAGCGGGACGCCGCGCGCCTGCTCCGACACCTTCATGAGCACGCCGGGAACCTCCGCCACGCCGCCGAACTGGAAGTCGCGCGGCAGGGCGTAGAGAATCTCGATCGTATGGCTCGCCGGCAGCGTCTGGTCGAGATTGCGCCGGACGGTCGGATCGGCACCGTCATGCGCCGGTATCTCGGAATGGAAACCGTCACCGAGAAGCGCCAGGTCCGGCGGCTGGCCGCGGACCGACACTCAGCAGGTCTGCGTCCGCTCAGACGACAGCGCCCTGCATCAGCGTTCCGGCGGCGTTGCCGGGCGTCTCCTCGAACAGGGCGGCGCGCTGGCGCCTGTCCGGCGAGCGACGGAGCGGCCGGTGCAGCCGGCCGGCGGCGGAGCCGGGCGGCGGGGACTGGCCGACGAGCGGGGGCCGGGGCCGGAGTGGCGGGCTGGGCATCGGCCGTCGACGCTGCGGCGTATCCGCCGCGGGCGGCACCGACGGCCCCGGCGGCGCGTCGGAGGATCGGCCGGACGCCGGCGGCAGTGCCGTCGCAGGCGGCATCGACGGGCACGATCTGGCGGGGCTGGGGCGGCGCAGGTGCAGGTGCAGGTGCCGGCGCAGCGCATATTCCGCACGCCCGCGATCGGCGTCGAGGCCTGGCTCAGGCCGCGCGGGGCCGGGGCCGGCGCCGGCGCCGCTGCGGGCGACGGCGGCGAAGATGGGGCACGTGCGGTCGAGAAAGCGCAGACGGTCGGGATGGTATGTTGCGCCACGTACCAGCCGAGCCCGCCCGGCTGCGCCGCGAGGAGCCAGCGAGAACGCAGGACGATGGCGATGGCTCCCCCGGCCGCCGCTTGCGGAGCAGGCTTGTCGCTCTCCCTCGGCGAGCGACCGACACGCGCGGCGCGGCATCGGCGAAGCTTCGCCGTCATGTGGCATTGCTGAACGGGCTCGACCTGTCGACGCTCGGTCCGATGCGATCGGCCGGCACGCGCGTCCTCAGGAGCATGCACACTGGTCCCGCGCCGACCGCGCGCGCACTGGCAGCCGCGTCGCCGAGGGTCTCGGCATCATGGGCATGCATCACTCACGGTGCGCGCACCGGCGATCGAGATCGGTTCCTGCCGGACTGCGCCCCTGCCGAGCGTCGCGAACATCCCGCTCGAGCATCAATGCGTCGAGGCTCTCGGTGGAGCTGTCGGCCTCCACCTTCTGCGCGCAGGGCATCCTCGAGCGCCAATGCGCTCAGCGGGCGCATGTTCAGCCTCGGGCAGACGCCGCGGGTTCGTGCACCGCAGCTGGCGGCCAGCCGAGCAGCCGCGAGCGCGGTCATAGACCGCCCGGCCGGGCCTCGCCGGTGTTCTCCGTCAGAGCCCCGACGGCCCGGGAGATCAGGGGCGTGTAGTCGGCCATCGCGACTGCGCTCTCTCGCCCCCTGGGGACACCGTCCCCTGAACTACTCGAAGCGGATCGCGTCACCAGAATCGTGTCTTCGCGCTCCGGGCTGGTACTGAGCAGCGCCACCGGGCAGCCGACCAGCTCCTCGACGCGGCGCACGTACTTGATGCAGGTCGCCGGCAACTCGCCGAAGGAGCGGGCACCCTTGGTGCTTTCGTTCCAGCCCTCGAAGGTCTCCTAGACCGGCGTGAGCTGCGCCTGCTGCGCCCATGGTCGGCGGGGAAGATGATCGATCTGCTTGCCGTCGAGCTCATAGCCGACGCAGATCTTGATCGTCTCGAAGCCGTCGAGCACGTCGAGCTTGGTCAGCGCGATGCCGTCGATGCCGTTGGTCTTCACCGCCTGGCGCACCAGCACCGCATCGAACCAGCCGCAGCGGCGCTGGCGCCCGGTGACGGTGCCGAACTCGTTGCCGCGGTCGCCCAGCAGCTGGCCGATCTCGTCCTTGAGCTCGGTCGGGAAGGGGCCGTCGCCGACGCGCGTGGTGTAGGCCTTGGCGATGCCCAGCACGTAGCCCACCGCGCCGTTGCCCAGTCCGCTGCCGATCATGGCCTGCGCCGCCACGGTGTTGGACGAGGTGACGAACGGATAGGTCCCGTGGTCGATGTCGAGCATGGTGGCCTGCGCGCCCTCGAACAGGATGCGCTTGCCCGACGCGCGCAACGCCGTCCAGCCGCTCCCACACATCTTCGGCACATAGGGCAGGATCTTGGGCGCCAAGCTCGAGCGAGGTCGGCCAAAAGCTTGTCCGGGCATCGATCAGCGGCTTGCCGAGCCCGCTGCGCAGCGCGATTGTGATGTGCCAGCAGACGTGTCGACCTTGAGTGCGATGAGCGATCGGGTCGGCGAGGTCGGTGACGCGGATGGCGCGGCGGCCGACCTTGTCCTCGTAGGCCGGGCCGATGCCGCGCCGCGTCGTGCCGATCTTGATGGTGCCCGGCACGTCCTCGCGCCAGCCGTCGAGGTCGCGGTGCAGCGGCAGGATGAGCACGGCGTGATTGGCGATCTTCAGCGTCTCGGGCGTCACCGACACGCCCTGGCCCGACACCTTCTTCACCTCCTCGAGGAAGTGCCAGGGATCGACCACGACGCCGTTGCCGATGATGGAGAGCTTGCCCTTGCGGACCACGCCGGACGGCAGCAGGGCGAGCTTGTAGGTCTGGTTGCCGATGACCAGCGTATGGCCGGCATTATGGCCGCCCTGGAAGCGCACCACGACTTCGGCACGCTCGCTCAGCCAGTCGACGATCTTGCCCTTGCCCTCGTCGCCCCACTGGGCGCCGATCACAACCACATTCGCCATGGTCCAAAACCCTCCACGGCAAGGCAAACCCCGGCGGCGCAGTCAGCGCGTCCTGCCGGGGCCCTTGCACTGTGCGGATAAAGGATCGTCGGCGGGGTGGCAAGGGTCGCCCGGCTATGCGATCGACGAGCTCGCATGGCCGGCACCTGTCGCAAGCCCCTTACATGCGTCCCTGGACCGGCTGGATCCGCCGTTCGGACGGCCAGCGCAACCGCCAGCCATGACGGATGTCGCGGCTCGTACCGGGGGCGAGATCGAAGCTCCAGGCCACGATTCCGCGCCGGCCGTCGGCATCGCGCACCGTCGGCGCCGTCATGCCACCGAGGCGCTGCGAGCGTACAGCATGTCCGACAGCCTCTGTCTGCGGCATACATCCGCACGCCCAGTCGGCCGTTTCGGCGCCGTTCGCGTCTCCTGCGGTGCGCGCCGACGAGATGATTCCCGCCGACCCATCGGTGCGCCGCACCACCTGATGTTCGATCCTGACCAGGTCGTCCGGGCCGAAGCCGAGATTGACCGTCGTCGTCGCGGGTCGCGGCGGCCACCTGGGTGCGGCCGGCAAAGACGCCGTCGCGATAGAGCGACACGCGGCCCGGCATCAGCGGCATCGTCCTCGGCATGCTTGAACCTGGCTTCCGAGGAAGGCGGTCGGGTCGACGCTCGGCACGGCGCGTGAAATCAGCTGCGGCTCGATCGTCGCTCGAGGCGATACGCAGTGCCCGCGCGCCCTCACCCGACGGCGATGGAGGTGCGTGCCGGGAATGACGAAGAGCTGGCCTGGAAGCCGCCGGTGTCGACCACCGCCTCGGGCCTCGGCCACGCGACCCGCGCCGGTCCGTGGCCGCATCCTCGGCGGGCTGCATCGGGGCGGCGGCGCTGGCAGCCGGCGACGGGCATGCGCGGATCGCCTGCGCCGAGCGCATCGCTCGAGCCGCCCCGGGAGTGCTGGGCTCGTTGATACCGGATGATCAGCGATGCCAGTTGCGGCGAACGGCCTCCGCCCCGCGCGACCCGCGACGGTCGAGACGGTGAGGGCGACGTCCGACCAGTCCTCGCCGGTCTGCTGACGGATCTCGGCACGGCGCACGAGTTCGAGTGACGGCCTGGCTCCGGCCGTGGTCAGCCGCGCATCATAGACCGGCGTCCAGCGCGCGCCGCGCACCGCATAGGTGACGGTCAGTTCGCCCTTGAAGGGCGCCTGCGCCTCCACGATGACGCGCGCCTCCAGTCGCCGCGGCGGCTGCGCCCTGACGCGCCGCTTCGATCGTCGGCGATCTCGCGGTCGAGGCCGCGCTGGCGCTGCTCTGCCTCGCGGATGGCGCGATCGGCAGCGACCGTCTCTTCCAGCGCTGCCGCCGAGGGCTTGCCGCGCCTCGCCGACATTCAGGCCGCGCTCGCCAGCCGGCAAGCGTCGTAGCCGAGCGACCAGGGCTTCCGCCGCGCCGCTTGCGCACCCGCTCGGCCGCCGATGCCGGTCATCGAGCGACGAGCCGCGCGTCCCGCAGCGCCTCCAGCCGCCGGATCGCCGCGGGATCCGGCCGCTCGGTGGCGCGCTGCTGGCGGGCATCGACGGAGCCGATCGACCAGCTTGCCCGCCGCCCGGTGCCCGCCACGCGCAGCGAAGCCGCATCGGCGCGCAGGCGGCAGGTCGCCAAGGACCAGGACGTGCTCGCCGGCCGGCACCTCGACCGCGAGGCGCCGGGTGATGCTCGCCCCGTCGGGGAACACCGTCACCGCCTCGACGCGCGACGGCGAGGTCGGTACTGCACTCGGCCGTCGCCGCCGGCAGCCCGGGACGACGAACACGGAAGCTCAGGGCGACGATGCGTTGCGGCGTCATGGTGGCGCTCCGTGCGTGTTGGAGCCGCAAGATTACCCCGAGGAATGTGACGGACTGGCGGCGAACGGCGGCGTGCCGCCGGCGCGCGAACCGCGGCAATGCGCTGGTTTTCACCGATGCCCGAAGCAGCGATCAGCCGAAGCGGCCGGTGATGTAGTCGCGCGTGCGCGTCTCGACGGGGTCGACGTGAAGATCTGGTCTCGTCGTTCCTGTCGAACTCGACCAGCACGCCCAGATGACATGAAGGCCGTGCTGCTGCGACACGCGCGCCGCCTGCTGCATCGAGTGGGTGACGATGACGATGGTGAAGTTCTGCTTCAGCTCGTCGATCAGTTCCTCGATCTTGGCGGTGGCGATGGGATCGAGCGCCGAGCAGGGCTCGTCCATCAGGATCACTTCCGGCGAAACGGCGATGGCGCGGGCGATGCACAGGCGCTGCTGCTGACCGCCGGACAGGCCGGTGCCGGACTCGCGCGAGGCGGTCCTTCACCTCGTTCCACAGGCTCGGCCTTCTTCAGCGCACTGTCTCGACGATCGCGTCGAGGTCGGTCTTGCTCTCGGCGCAGGCCGTGGATGCGCGGGCCGTAGGCGACGTTCTCGTAGATCGACTTCGGGAAGGGGTTCGGCTTCTGGAAGACCATGCCGACGCGCGCCCGCAGCTGCACGACATCGAGGTTGCGTGTCGTAGATGTCGCTGCTCGTCGATGCGGATCTCGCCGGTGACGCGGCAGATCGGGATGGTGTCGTTCATCCGGTTGCAGGCAGCGCAGGAAGGTCGACTTGCCGCAGCCCGACGGGCCGATGAAGGCCATCACCGAGCGCTCCGGAATATCGACGTTGACGTCCTTGATGGCGTGCTTCTCGCCGTAGAAGACGTTGACGTTGCGGCCGGTGATCTTCGGTCGCACCGCCGACGTCGGAACCGCCGACACGGCCGCTGTGGTCTCGAAGGTGGGAAGCGAGTTCATCGACTTCATCCTTTTCTCGTGGGCGCCTGGCTGATCACCAGCGGCGCTCGAACTTCTTGCGCAGGAACACGGCGAGCCGCGTTCATGGCGATGAGGAACAGGCCAGCAGCACCACGATCGGCCGCGGCCGTCTTGTGCCGGAAGGCCTGCTTCGGGAAAGTCGGCCCACATGAAGATCTGCACCGGCAGGAGCGTCGCCGCGTCGGTGATGCCGCGCGGGCTGTCGACGACGAAGGCGACCATGCCGATCATCAGCAGCGGCGCCGTCTCGCCGAGCGCATGGGCCATGCCGAGGATGGTGCCGGTGAGGATGCCGGGCATCGCCAGCGGCAGGACGTGGTGGAAGACCGCCTGCTGGTGCGAGGCGCCGACGCCGAGCGCAGCCTCCTTGACCGACGGCGGCACGGCGCGGATCGCCGCGCGCGAGGCGATGATGATGATCGGCAACGTCATCAGTGCGAGGACGAAGCCGCCGACGACCGGGGCCGAACGGGGCATGCCGAAGACGTTCAGGAAAACGGCGAGGCCGAGGAGCCCGTAGATGATGGACGGGACCGCCGCGAGGTTGTTGATGTTGACCTCGATGACCTCAGTCCAGCGGTTCTTCGGCGCAAACTCCTCAAGATAGACCGCGGCGGCGACGCCGACCGGGAAGGACAGCCCGAGCGTGATGAGCAGCGTCAGGAACGAGCCGACGATGGCGACCCAGACGCCGGCGAGCTCCGCCTCGCGCGAGGCGCCGCCGAAGAAGAACTCGCGGGAGATCCGGCGCTCGACCAGGCCCCGCTCCTTCAGGGACTCCAGATAGGCGATCTCGCGGTCGGTAATCCGGCGGTTCGATTCCGCCTGAACGATGCGGACGACTTCCCAGTCTCCGGCCTTGGCGACATTGGCGGAGGTCGGCGGAATGAGCACCTCGCCGGTGGCGCTGGCGCCTTGCACCTGGGCGAGCTTCACGATGCCGCCGTTGATGCGGACGAGATAGCTCGAAACGGTGTTGTCGAGGGTCTCGGCACTGTCGGCCCGGCTGATCCGCTGAGTCAGCGTGTCGATGCGCTGGCGCAATTGGGTGATGTCGTTCTGCGTCGACGCAAGCTGGCGCCGCTCGGTGTCCGCCCTCCCCTGCAACCGCTCGCGATCGGCGCCGCTGGCGGCCTCCGCGGACCGCGTCAGGGCGGCGATGTCGCGTTCCTGACCGGCCGCGACGCGCTCCTTGCCGGCAAGGTCACGCTGCAGGTTGCCGCGCACGAGCGTCAACTGCGTCTTGATGGCGGCGAGAAGCGGCTGGAAGTTGGTGACGGTCGAGGAGAGCTGGACCTGGCCGGAGGTGCCGGACAGGCCGAGTTCGCCAAGTCCCTTGGTGACCTCGGTCGCCGTCGTCTGACCCTTGAAATAGAGATCGGCGCTGTCATCGAGCGGCAGGTAGACGCTCTGGGTCGTTCCGAGCCAGGCCGGGTTGGCCATGACCTGGCGACGCAGGATGGACGGGGCGCCCGAGGAGATGAGGTTGCCGAGCGCGCGCCGCGAGGTGCGGTCGGTCGCGGCCGGGAAGTAGGACCGGAGAGCGCCGTTGACCACCGCGTCGAAGTTCGCGGCGCCGATGGCGGCTGGCAGTTCGGCACCGGAGGCATTCTGCGGATTGAACGTCTCCGGCTTCAGCTCGACACTGACCTTCAGATAGTTCTGGGTGAAGGCCGGGATCGCCTGCGATAATGATCGTCGACAGGAAGATGACGAGGAAGCCGGCGGCCACCAGCAGGGCTCCGAGGCCGATGCGCCTGGAACAGGAACTCGCGAGCGGTAGCGCGCCTTCAGCCGCGCCTGCGCGCTGCGTCGTTGGCTGTGCAGGTCGGTGGATACCCGAGGCAGCGAGACGTCAGTCATACTGTTCCCGATACTTGTTGACGACGCGCAGTGCGACGAGATTGAGCGACAGGGTGATGACGAAGAGCACGAGGCCGAGGCCGAAGGCTGCGAGCGTCTTCGGCGCTGTCGAATTCCTGGTCGCCGGTCAGCAGGGTGACGATCTGCACCGTAACCGTGGTGACGGTCTCCAGCGGGTTGAGCCGTCAGGTTGGCGGCAAGGCCCGCGGCCATGACCACGATCATGGTTTCGCCAATGGCACGGGAGACCGCCAGCAGCAGCGCGCCCAGACGATGCCCGGCAGTGCGGCCGGCAGGATCACCTCGCTTGATGGTCTCCGACTGGGTGGCGCCGAGGCCCAGCGAGCCGTCACGCAGCGACTGCGGAACCGCGTTGATGATGTCGTCCGACAGCGAGGAGACGAAGGGCATGATCATGATGCCCATGACCCCGCCAGCGGCCAGCGCGCTCTCCGAGGACGACGCATCGATACCGCAGAGCATGGCCGCGAAGTTACGGATGAACGGCGCGACGGTCAGGGCGGCGAAGAAGCCGTAGACCACCGTCGGGATGCCCGCCAGCATCTCAAGCACCGGCTTGACCGACACCGCGTACTTTCTTGTTGGCGTACGTCCGAGAGGTAAATCGCCGACAGCAATGCCGACCGGCACCGCAACCAGCATCGCAATCGCCGAAATCAGCAGCGTGCCGGTGAACAGCGGGATCATGCCAAAGGCGCCCTGGGCCGCCACCTGATCTGCTCGTAATGCGGTTTGCTGGGCTCCACTGGTCAGGCCGAAGATGAACTCGGTGGAACGGAACCTTCTGAGAAGAACCGGAAGGTTTCAAACGCCACGGAGAAAATAATCCCGATGGTGGTCAGAATGGCGATGGCGGCCGAGACCGCCAGGAGAATCCTGACGACGGCCTCGACCCGGTGCCGGGCGCGGAAGGCCGGTGCGATCGACGACCAGGCGTAGAAGAATCCATGCCGTGCCGACGATCGCCGCCACGCGCCGACCATGCATCATGGTCGAGGCCGCTGGTGCGGGCGGCTGAGGACGCCGGCCGGCCTCGATGCGCAGCCGTCATCGCAGGACTGCCCGGCCGTCCCACCGAAGGCGATGGCCTGGATGTCGCGCCAGAAACCGTCGCGCTGGGCAATGCTGGGGGTCCCCAGCCGCCGTCTCGGTAGCGAACTGCCGCGATCACCATCGACCTGAGGCACGTTCGGCGCGGCGATGAGCGACCAGACGCACCAGCACCGATGAGAGCCGGACCGGCGGTCATCAGGGCGCCAGCCAGCCAGCCGTAGTAGCCCGGGCAGCGAGTGCATGGCGGCAGTAGATCGGCGCCGGCGAGGACGACCGACCGGCTGCCGGCCGGCCAGGCGGCAGGCAGATGATGCCGACCGCCACCAGAATGCCGAACAGTGCCAGGAACATCGCTTGCGTCCGAACATCGCCGCCCGCAACGGGACGGCTCGCCATGCCGTGGCGAAGGGCCCGGCGGGGCCGGACCCTTCTGGAACGTCAGTCCGGATCAGAGACCGGCGAGGCCGGTGGCGGACCGGGCGGCGCGGGAGACTTCCTCGCGGCGGGCGGCCGGCAGCGGGACGAGACCCTTCTTCTCCAGGTAGCCATCGTCGCCCATGGCCTGCTCGGAGACGTACTCGTCGACGAACTCCTGCAGGCCCGGGAACCACGCCGATGTGCTCGCTGCTTCACGTAGATGAGCAGAGCGAGCGCGGCCAGCGGGTAGCGGCCCGAGCCGCAGATGGCCGTCGACCGGCGTCCTCGACGCCGTCGACGGCGGGCGCCCTGGATCTTGTCGCGGTTCTCCTCGAGGAAGGAATAGCCGAACACGCCGAAGGCTGCCGGATTGGCGACGAGGCGCTGGACGATGATGTTGTCGTTCTCGCCGGCCTCGACGAAGGCGCCGTCGGCGCGCAGCTTGGCGCAGGCAGTGGCCTTGGCCTTGGCGATCCGCGATGGTCGTGCGCTTCCGGGCACGGCCTTGCAGCCGACGAGCCATCGCCAGCTCGACGAAGGCTGTCGCGGGTGCCCGAGGTCGGCGGCGGGCCGAGAACCTCGATCTTGGCGTTCGGCAGGTTCGGCGCGACGTCCGACCAGTTCTTGTGGGGATTGTCGACGAGCTGGCCCTGGGCGTTCGGCACCTTGGCGGCGAGCGCCAGGTAAGATCTGCTCGAGCGTCAGCTGGACGGCCGGGCCCTGCTTGGAGTTGGCGACGACGATGCCGTCGAAGCCGACGACGTCATCTCGATCGGCGTGACGCCGTTCTTCCTGCAGGTGTCGAACTCGGAGCGGGTGATCCGGCGCGAGGCATTGGCCGACGTCGGGGGTGTTGACGCCGACGCCGCCGCAGAACAGGCGCATGCCGCCGCCCGTGCCGGTCGCCTCGACGATCGGCGCCTTGCCGGCCCGTCTGGCCGAACCGCTCGGCGACCGCCGTGGTGAACGGGAACACCGTCGACGAGCCGGTCACCTGGATGCGGTCACGGGCCTCGGCGGCGGCCGGATCGACCACGCCATGACGCCGCCGATCGCCACGGCCGTCGGCGGAGAGCACAGCGGCGAGAGTTTCACAGTGATGCTCCTGGCCTTGCGAGGAACCTCGCCCGGCTGCGTCCGGTGTGCGCAGGCACGGACACGGGACGCAGCGCCTGGATAGAGCCGCTGGACGCCACTTCTATGACCTCTGCTTGACAGAAAAATGAAAGCAATAACACTTCAAAATCAATCACTTAAAAACGATCGTCATAATTTGTCGCAATGACTGGACGACTCCCGTCTCCACGGTCCCAGGACATTGCTCCGCTGCGTCCATCCGGGCTGCCGCGGGCCTCTGCACCCGTCTATAGTGCTTGCCCATACCGGTTCAGCGAGCGCATGCGCCTTTTCGATCGCCCCTATCTCATCCTCGCCGCAACGACGCTCATCTGGGCCGGCAACGCCGTCGCCAGCCGGCTCGCGCTCGGCCATGTCTCGCCGATGATGCTGACGACGCTGCGGTGGGTCGGAACCCTGACGCTGATGCTCGCCATCGCCGGTGGCGCCTTCGTCCGGGAATGGCCGCAGATCAGGGCCAACTGGCGCTGGCTGGCGATCATGGGCGTGATCGGTTTCACCGGCTTCAACGCCCTGTTCTACATTTCCGCTCTTTACACGACGGCAGTGAACATCGGCATCATCCAGGGATCGATCCCCGTCATGGTGCTCGCGGGCGCCTACCTCGTTCACCGGACTGCGGTGACGCCGCTGCAGGGGATCGGCATCGTGGTGACCATCGCAGGCGTCGCCATGCTGGCCGCGCGCGGCGATCTCGAGCCGTCCTCACGCGGTCTCGCCTTCAACATCGGCGACCTGCTGATGCTGATCGCCTGCCTCGGCTACGCCGCCTATACGGTGGCGCTTGCGCAACCGCCCGGCCATCTCTCCGCCGCCCCTTCTTCCTTAGCCCGTCGCCCTGGTGGCGCTGGCCTCGTCCCTGCCGCTTGCTCGCCGTCAGAGGTCGCCCACGGATCGGCGCAGTGGCCGGACGCTCAGGGGCCTGGCTCATCATCGCTCTACGTGGCGGTGCTGCCCGGCTTCGTCGCCCAGCTCTTCTTCATGCGGGGGGTGGAACTCATCGGCCCGGGGCGGGCCGGCCTGTGGGTGAACCTCGTTCCGGTCTGGTCGGCGATCCTCGGGCCGCTGATCCTCGGGGAGGTCTTCGCCTGGTATGCACGCCGTGGCGCTGGCTGCTGGTCCTCGGCGGCATTGCCATCGCCGAGAGCGCGCAAGCGCTCGATCAGCGACAGCCGGCGTAGCGCATGTAGCCGTTAGAGCGACCTGGCCGATCCAGGCGCATGGCCCGATGCCGAAGGCGGCCGCACGCATCGCGCCTCGCGGCGATGCCGGCCGCCGAACAGTCGTGCCGACCTGCGAACAGCAGTGCCGAACGTCCGCGAACAGGGCGGTGCCAACCATCCGACAGCAGGCGCACGACCGGGCGCCGAGCAAGGCCGAAACCCCAGCGTGGCCGACAGGCGCCGGGCACCCCGTGAAATGCCGAAATACGAGCGACGGCCCGCGACACCGGTGCACCGATGAGGATCCGAAGAGAATGCCCCCAGAGGCCGCCCGACTGATGGCGGGCTGCGGTCAGGTCCGAGGGAGACGCTCGCAGAGCAGCGCGCGCCCAGCCCCATTGGTTGAACGAGCTGGGCGGCCGCGATCGCCGACGCAGCTAGACCGGCAGCGCGCCAGACCGCGAGGCCCAATGCAGCGGCGCATGATCAGCGGACACAGGGCCCCCACCACGAAGCCGGAGGTCAGAGCGGGCGAGGACGGACCATCCGGCGCGGGTTCGCCGGCGAAATCGCCCGGGTACGGGGCGCAGCTCGATCCCTCAACGTCGGCCGTCCGCCTGCGCGGACCGCCGTGATCGGTGATCGCTATTTCCGGCGAAACGGGCCGAACCGGCTCAGAACGCCAGGCGACGGGCGCGCTTCACCTGCGGGATCTCGTGGATCTTGGCGAGAAGCTCATCCGAGATCCGCTCGTCCACCGCGACGAAGCAGATCGCATCGCCGCCCGGCTTGTCGCGGCCGAGATTGAAGGTCGCGATGTTGACCCCGGCGTCGCCGAGCAGCGAGCCGAGCCGGCCGATGAAGCCCGGCTTGTCGTCGTTGGTGATGTAGAGCATGTGCGGGGCGAACTCAGCCTCGATCTCGATGCCCTTGATGTCGACGATGCGCGGATGCTTGCCGCCGAACAGCGTGCCGGTGACGGCGCGCGTGTACTTGTCGGCGGTGACGGTGAGCGGATCATCGAATGGTAGTCGCCGGCGCGCTCGTGCTTGACCTCGGCCATCTCGACGCCGCGTTCGCGGGCGATGACGGGCGCGTTCACCATGTTCACCGAGGTGAGCTGCGGACGCAGCACCCCCATCAGCGCCACCTGGCTCAGAGGCTTGACGTTGAGCCCGGCCACGTCGCCCTCGTACTCGATCGACACCGCCTTGATGTCGGTGTCGGTGAGCTGGCCCGCGAACGAGCCCAGCTTCTCGGCGAGGTCGAGATAGGGCGCGAGACGCGGCGCCTCCTCGGCCGTGATCGTTGGGCATGTTCAGCGCGTTGGTGACCGCGCCCGTCAGCAGGTAGTCGCGACATCTGCTCGGCGACCTGCAGGGCGACGTTCTCCTGCGCCTCGGTGGTCGAGGCGCCGAGATGCGGCGTGCAGATCGACGTTGGGATGGCCGAACAGCGGGTTCTGCCTTGGCCGGCTCCGACGGAGAACACGTCGAAGCCCGCGCCGGCGATGTGGCCGCTGATCCAGCCGGTCGCGCACCGCCAGCCTCGTCGACCAGCCCGCCGCGGGCGCAGTTGATGATGCGCACGCCCTTCTTGGTCTTCGTCAGCGTCTCGCGCGGCTCAGGATGTTCTTGGTCTGCTCGGTGAGCGGCGTGTGCACGGTGATGAAGTCGGCGCGTGCCAGCACCTGGTCGAGGGTCACCTTCTCGACGCCGAGCTCCTGAGCGCGCTGGTCGGACAGGAACGGATCGTAGGCGATGACGCGCATCTTCAGGCCGATGGCGCGCTCGGCGACGATCGAGCCGATGTTGCCGCAGCCGATCAGGCCCAGCGTCTTGAAGCTGAGCTCGGTGCCCATGAAGCGGTTCTTCTCCCACTTGCCCGCCTGGGTCGAGGCGTTGGCGTCGGGGATCTGGCGGGCCACCGCGAACATCAGGGCGATGGCGTGCTCGGCCGTAGTGATGGCATTGCCGTAGGGCGTGTTCATGACCACGACGCCGTGCGCGGTGGCCGACGTTGATGTCGACATTGTCGACGCCGATGCCGGCGCGGCCGATCACCTTCAGATTGGTCGCGGCTTGGCAAGCACGCTCGGCGGTGACCTTGGTGGCCGAGCGGATGGCGAGGCCGTCATAGTCGCCGATGATGGCGGTCGAGCTCGTCCTTGGCCTTGCCGAGGCCGGTCTTGAAATCGACGTCGACGCCGCGATCCTTGAAGATCTCGCACGGCGGCGGGCGAAAGCGCGTCGGAGATGAGAACGCGCGGGGCCATTGGGGTCACCTGAAGAATGAGAAGAGACTGCGCCGCTTCGGCGCGAGGATTGGAATGCCGCCGCGCAGGTCCTGCGCGAGCGAGGATTGGGACAGCGGCTGGGCATCGAGTGCCCGGCCGCCGAGAACGCCGCCGGCGACGGCCCGACCGATGGCGGATCGGACTTCGTTCCAGTCGCCATCCTGATCAACGCCGAGCAGCCAGCTCTGCTCTGCCTTGTCGGCCCGGTGGGCCAGCAGGAGGAAGGCCGCCTTCACCTGGCCGAGTGCCCCGAGTTCGCGGCCGAGTGCAGCGATCAGGGCCTCCGGGCGCTCGACGGGATGGCCGAGCAGGATCTTCGTTGGCGCCTCGATGACTTCCGTGGCAACGCCATCGAGAAGGCCGTCGAGGTCGGCAGGCGACCAGATGACGCCGTAGTCAGAACCGGGATTGACCGCGACCGCAGAGGTCCTGAGACCTTCGAGAAGGCCACGCCCGCCACCTCCCTCGACCGCCGGAGCATCCGCGAAGATCGCGGCCGCGCGGCCGGGGCTGGTGAACAGGGCAACGGCGACCGCGCCATCGGCGAGCATGACCCGCCTGTAGGCTCCCCCGCCCGGCTCCGGACAGGCAAAGAGTTCGCCCGCCAGGACCGCTGCGCTGAACGCGGACCGCTTCTGCGGATCACGGGCGGCTGCCATCAGGAGCCGCTCGAGATCGTTCGCCGGTTCGAACATCGACGTGCCCGTCAGGCCGCCTTCTTGAGCTTGGCTTTCTCCAGTGCAAAAGCGTAGGCGATCCAGGGCATCAGCGCCTTGAGGTCGCGCGCCTGCACGGTTGCGCCGCACCAGATGCGAAGGCCGGGGGGCGCATCGCGATAATGGCCGAGGTCGAGGCCCGCGCCTTCCTTCTCCAGCGTCGCGACAATGCCTCTTGGCAGAACGCCGCCTGCGCGTCGGCCGGCAGCGAGGTCACGGCCGGGTCGGTGAACTTGAGGCACACCGAAGTGTTGGAGCGCGATCGCCGGCTTCACCGCGAGGAAGTCGATCCACGGCGTTCTGCCTTGACGAACTTGGCGATGACGCCGGGTGTTGGCGTCCGCGCGCTTCACCAGCCCGTCGAGGCCGCCGAGCCCTCGGCCCACTTCAGCGCATCGAGATGGTCTTCGACCGCCAGCAGCGACGGCGTGTTGATGGTCTCGCCCTTGAAGATGCCCTCGATCAGCTTGCCGCCCTTGACGTCAGGCGGAAGATCTTCGGCAGCGGCCACGGCGGGCGTGTAGGTTTCCAGGCGCTGCACGGCGCGCGGGCTGAGCGCGATCATGCCGTGCTGCGGCCTCGCCGCCCAGTGCCTTCTGCCACGACCAGGTCAGCGACATCCAGCTTGTGCCACGGCAGCGGCCATGGCGAAGGCCGCCGAGGTGGCGTCGCAGATCGCCAGCCCTTCGCGGTCGTCGGCGATCCAGTCGCCGTTCGGCACCTTCACGCCCGAGGTCGTGCCGTTCCAGGTGAAGACGATGTCGCGGTCGGGCGAGGCCTGCGCCAGGTCGGGCAGGCTGCCGTACGGCGCCTCGAACACGCGCACGTCGCCAAGCCTCAATTCGGTAGAGATGTCGTTGGCCCAGGTCTCGCCGAAACTCTCCCACGCCAGCACGTCGACGCCGCGCGGCCCGAGCAGCGACCACAGCGCCAGTTCGACCGCGCCGCTGTCCGAGGCGGGCACGATGCCGATGCGGTAGTCGCCCGGGATGCCGAGCAGGGCGCGCGAGCGCTCGATCACTTCGGCGAGCCTGGCCTTGCCGGCGGGCGAGCGGTGCGAGCGGCCGAGCAGGGCGCCCGCAAGCCCGTGCAATGACCAGCCCGGCCGCTTGGCGCAGGGGCCGGACGAAAAGGTATTCACGCGCGGACGCGCGGCAGGGGCGGTTGTCGCCATTTGGATCTCCATCCTCACAGATGGGCGTGCCCCGTTGGGGGCATGTCCCGCGGATGGCGGATGCGGGCATTGACGATCGGCGCCTCGCGGCGCGGGTTGGTGCCCACGTCTCGCTCAATGGCTGCCGGCGCCGGTGCCGTCACCGAACATGTAGCGCAGGCCGATCCGGAACTCGTGCGCCGCGACCGTGGTGCGATAGGCGCCGCCATTCGTGTCGGCGAAGGACAGCGCTCCCATGTGCATGTAGCGATAGCCGAGGTCGATCTTCGTCTGCGGGGTCACGTCGATGGTGACGCCTGCCATGGCGGCCCAGGCGAGGGTCCACTTGACCGTATTGGTGAGGGCGTCGGCGTGATCGTCGCCTCGCCGAGAAGGGCGGCGGCGGGAACCGGGGTCGAGACGTAGTTCGAAGCTGCGAGGCGCGCCGTGCCGATGCCGACGCCGACATAGGGCGTCACCCCGCCCCAGCCGCCGAGGTCGACATAGGCGTTGAGCAGCGCTGAATGGGCGGTAACGCCGAAACGCTCGGTGCGCGACGGGGTCGGCAGGGGGCCTGCATAGCCCCAGTTGCCCTCGGGCGGTGCGAAGCCCGCCATGCGCGCCGTTGAGCGGATGTCCAGCGTCGTGTCGAGACGGAACCACTTGTAGCGGAAGCCGACGCCGAGGCTGCCGCTGAAGGTCTGGCCGCCCCTGGTGTCGCGCAGTTCCACCCACTGTCCCGGCGCGAAGTTCGTGACGTCGAAATAGCGGGCGGATGGCCGGCGGTAGAGGCTGGCATTGACGTCGCCGCGCACATACCAGCCAGAGGAGAAGTCCTCGGCGAGGACCGGCGGCAGCAGCGGCGCGGCCGGCTCGGGACTGCGCCTGTCGGCGGCAAGGACCAGGTAGTGCGACCAGAAGAAGTTGCGATGAGGCCGGCGGCGACGATCGGCAAACGCGGGGGGGACTGACGACGCTTCATCTCAACCGTTCCTGCAACGCTGACGCCGCCCCGGCTGCGGGCGAAACGCGATCCGGAGCCAGTGTCGCCGACTGCGGTTAAGGGGGATTTAAGGTTAAGAATTAACCACGCCGCCCTGCCCGCCCGGCGCAAACGGAAACGGCGCGGGCATGGCCCGCCGCCGTCGGCTCCGATGGCAGAAGTGGCCGATCAGTAGCGAGCGACAACCGGCTCGGCGGGCACAGCGCAGGAGCAGTTGAGCGACCAGCGCATGCCGATCTTGATCTCGTGGGCGGTCAGGCGGCTGACCTGCACGGTCTCGTTTCCGGCACGCGGAGCGCCGGTCGCCGGATCGCGCAGGAGGAGGCTCGGCATGTCGCCGAGCGACAGGTAGCGATAGCCAGCCTCGAGCGTCAGGCGATCATTGACCTTGTAGCCGACGCCGGCCATCAGCGCCCAGGCGAAGCTCGTCCGCGAGACGGTGGTGGCATAGCCGCCGAGCGAACCGGTCGCGCCGGTGACGGTGTTGAAGCCGGTGGACGTGTCGGTGAAATTGCTGACCGTGGTATGGGCGAAACCGAAGCCGGCGCCGACATAGGGCGTCAGGCAGCCGAGCTGGCAGAACGTGCCGAGGTCGATGTAGAGATTGGCGAGGCCGACCAGCGAACGGGAACCGCCGTTGTAGAGATTGGTCTGCGAGGTGGTGCCGCCGGACTGGTCGAAATTGACGTAGTCCATGCCGCGCAGGCGACCGCCGGCACGGAATTCGCCAGTGACGTCGACGCGGAACCAGGAGTTGAACTGGTAGCCGGCGCCGAGGCCGATCGACACGCTCTCGGAATGCGACTTCATCCGCAGCTGGTAGTCGTTGACGCCGCCGGTTCCGGCCGTCACCTGCGTGCCGTTCTGCAGCACGCCGAAATTGCCGATGCTGTGGCCGGCCGCGCCGATGTCGCCGCGCAGGTACCAGCCGCCGCTCTCGGCGGGCTGGACGACCGGAGCGGTCCCGCGCAGCACGGGTGGCGGCATGTCGGCGGCGTAGGCGGCGGATGAAACGAACGCCGCCGCGGCGGCGAAAGCGACTGAGGAAAGGCGACGCATGGCGATGTCCTGGCGTGGGGGCATCGCCTGAAGATCAGCGCGCCCGGGGTTCGACACCGCGAACGGTCGCAGAGATTGCTTAAAGCCGGCTTAACCCTAACGAACAGGGTTAGCGATCGATGAAAGCGGGGTGCAGCGGCCGAGCAGAGGCCGCTGCCCTCCCGTCAGGCCGCCGCCTTGGCGACCGCCGCCACGATCTGGTCGACGACCGTCTCGACGAGGTCGCGGTCGTCGCCCTCGGCCATGACGCGGATGACCGGCTCGGTGCCGGAGGGCCGGATGACGAGGCGGCCGTGGTGGCCGAGCTGTCGCCTTGGCATCGTCGATGGCTGTGACGACGCTCGACGCCTCCAAGCGGCTTGCCGCCCTTGAAGCGGACGTTCTTGAGGATCTGCGGCAAGGGTTCGAACCGGTGGCAGACCTCGGACACGGGCTTGTCCATCTTGAGAACGACCGCCAGCACCTGAAGCGCGGCGACGAGGCCGTCGCCGGTCGTCGAATAGTCGGACAGGATGATGTGGCCCGACTGCTCACCGCCGACGTTGAAACCGTGCTCGCGCATGTGCTCCAGCACATAGCGGTCGCCGACCGAGGTGCGTGCCAGTTGCAGGCCGAGGCCGCCGAGAAACCGCTCGAGGCCGAGGTTGGACATCACGGTGGCGACAATGCCCGGCCTGGGACAGCCGGCCGTCCTCTAGCCAGGACTCGGCGACGACCGCCATCAGCTGGTCGCCGTCGATCGACATGGCCCTTCTCGTCGACGATGACGACGCGGTCGGCATCGCCATCGAGCGCGATGCCGATGTCGGCGCGCATGCTCGCGCACCTTCTCCGCCAGCGCCTCGGGATGGGTCGAGCCGCAATCGTCGTTGATGTTGAAGCCGTCGGGCTTGACGCCGATGGTCAATGACCTCGGCGCCCGAGTTCCCACAGCGCGGCCGGGCGCCACCTTGTAGGCCGGCACCGTTGGCGCAATCGACGACGATGCTCAGGCCCGACGAGCATCGAGGCTGCGTGGGCAGGGTGCGTTTGGCGAACTCGATGTAGCGGGCCTGCGGCGTCGTCGATGCGCTTGGCGCGGCCGAGCATGCGCGGACGCGGCGAGCTTCTGCGACAGCGTCCTCGCCGAGGATCAGCGCTCTCGATCTCGCGCTCGACGGCATCGGACAGCTTGTATCCGTCGGGGCCGAACAGCTTGATGCCGTTGTCGTCGAAGGGATTGTGCGAGGCGGAGATCATCACGCCGAGATCGGCACGCATCGAGCGCGTCAGCATGGCCGACGGCCGGCGTCGGCATCGGGCCGACGAGCAGCACGTCCATGCCGACCGACAGTGAAGCCTGCCGACCAGCGCATTCTCGATCATGTAGCCGGACAGCCGCGTGTCCTTGCCGATCATCACCCGGTGGCGGTGCTCGCCGCGCTGGAAGGCGATGCCGGCCGCCTGCCCGATCTTCATCGCGAATTCGGGGGTCACGGGAAAGGCGTTGGCGCGGCCACGGATGCCATCGGTGCCAAAATACTTGCGGGGCATGGGCGGGATCTCGCGCGGCTTCAGGACGTCTTGCGATGCGATTCGAGGGCCGAACCCTCCCGACGCCTTATAGGCGCGGGCACGGCCATTGTCCCGACGACGGGTTCAAAATTGGTGAGCGACTGTGACAACCCCGACGCTGCCCGCGGGGGCGGCCGACCGTGCAGCGCATCAGCTCTTGAAATAGGGCTCGACCGGCCCCGAGAGCTTGATGGTCAGGGGATTGCCGTGACGGTCCTTGGCCTGGCCGGCGACCACCCGGATCCAGCCCTCGGAGATGCAGTACTCCTCGACATTGGTCTTCTCCACGCCCTTGAAGCGGATACCGACCTCCCGGGAGAGCACGGCCTCGTCGTAGTAGGGGCTGGAGGGGTCGGTCGACAGGCGATCGGGAAAGGCAGTCGGGGCGTCGGTCATGGCGGGTCTCCTCGGGGCCGGCCGGGGCCGGTTCATGCGGCGACTGATACCCGCGGCCCGGGGCCATGCCAATAGCCGGACCCTGATCGACTCCCGGACGGTCGGCGGCGGAACCCGCGGACCTCGGCGGCGTTCGTCGAGGAAGGGAGATGTCAACAACCACAGGAGAGCCCCATGGACCGCAGAGCCCTCATTCTCGCAGCTCTCGGCGGCGTCGCCGCAGCGACTGCCGTCGCTCCGTCCGCTGTCGCAGCTCCAGCCGGCCCCGCAATGGAAGGCCCCCGCGAAATGCAGGGCGGCCGACCCGGCGGCGGCGGCGGCGGCAGGCCCGGTGGCGGCGGACGCGGCGGTGGTGGCTCTCCCGGAGCCCGTGGCGGCGCATTTCGCGGCGGGGGCGGACGCGCCTTCCGGGGCGGTGGTGGCAGGTTCCGTGGCGGCTTTCGCGGCGGCCGTCCGTGGGCCGGTCGAGGCCGCTGGCGCGGGCGCCGTTTCTACGGCGGACCTCGCTACGGGGGCGGCTACTACGGCGGCCCGATCTACGGCTACGGGCCCTATCGCCGCTGCTGGATCAACCGCTGGGGCGTGCGGGTCTGTCGGCGTCCCGTCGTGCCCTTCCCCTTCCCGTTCCTCTGGTAAGTCGGACCGGGGCAGCCTCGCGGCACGGCGGGGCACCATGCCTGCCGGGGACCCCGGTCTCACTGATCTTCGCCCGTTCCCGGACATCCGCACGGGTACGGATGGCGCGTCGCGTCATGTCTTTTGATGCTGCGAAGCGCCTGACAGGCGTGGTACTAAACGGTTGGGTGGTGGCATCTCGAAAGTGAGGAGATGTTCCCGATGCATAGAAGAGCCTTTCTCACAGTCGCCGCTGTTGCTGCGGCAACCGCGGCTATGGGCGGCGGAGCGGCCATTGCGGCTCCGGCAACGGCGCCCGCCGAACCCCTGAATATCGCTGGCGTGCAGGGAGCCCTCGCGGCTCGCGAGCCCGTCGAGATGCGCCGTGGCGGTCGCCGCGGCGGATGGGGTCGCCGAGGCGGCTGGGGTCGCAGGCGTGGCTGGGGCGGCCGCGGATGGCGCGGCGGGTGGCGCGCGGCGCGGCTGGGGGCCGGGCTGGCGGCGTCGCCGGTTCTGGGGTCCCCGTCCGTGGGGTCCGCGCCCATGGGGACCACCGCGTCGCTGCTTCTACAATCGCTGGGGTGAGTTCGTATGCCGCCGTCCGCCATGGCGCCGCCCCATCTGGTGGTAAGCCGCTTGTCGACATGACCAGAGGTCCGGGGTTCGCCCCGGGCCTTTTTCACGTGCTCCAGGGCTCCACCGCACGAGACTTTCGCAGTTCTCAAGTTATCGATTATTGCATTGCAGCATTATCGCAATAATTGCCCCGGTTCCGATTGTTGAATTGTTTCATGTCAAAGATTTTGACGTCGATCGATCCGATGCTGCGCCATCGACAACAAGGAGGGCGACACGATGGATCGTCGAACATTGCTGATGAGTTTGGTTGGCGGCGGTATCGCCACTGTCGTGGTGGGACCGAATGCTGCCAGCGCGGCAGCGGATGCACCGAGCACGGCTGGCCTTGACGGCGTCCGTGCGGCGCTCACCGGTGACACGGTGGAAATGCAGCGTGGCGGCCGCGGTGGCGGACGTGGCGGTGGCGGCGGCTTCCGCGGTGGTGGCGGCGGCTTCCGCGGCGGCGGGGGCGGTTTCCGCGGCGGCGGGGGCGGCTTCCGCGGCGGCGGGGGCGGCTTCCGTGGCGGTGGCGGCGGCTTCCGCGGTGGATTCCGTGGTGGCGGCGGCTTCCGCGGCGGGTTCCGCGGCGGCTTCGGAGGCCCGCGCTTCCGTCGGGGCTGGGGTGGTCCTGCGTGGGGTCCGGGATTTGGACCGCGGCGCCGTTGCTGGGTCAACCAGTGGGGCGAACTGGTTTGCCGGCGTCGCCGCATCTATTGGTAACGACGCCTCGCGACGAACAGGAGCCCGGCCCTCGCGGCCGGGCTTTTTCTTGGCCTCGTCATCCGGCGACGTGCCCCCTTCCCGCGAGCGGTTCTCACCCCCGGTCGGATGCGGCCTCGATCTGGCCCCGGCGCTGCAGCCACAGGGCGACGAGCCAGCAGAACAGCGCCCAGGCCGCGCCGAGACACCAGCCCGCGAGCACATCCGTCGGCCAGTGGACGCCGAGATAGACGCGGCTGGCGCCGATGAGCACGGTCATCGTGATCGCAACCGCGAGGAAGAAGGCGTGAACCCGTCGCGGCGCCTCCAGGCGCGTCAGCAGCACGCCGATCGTCAGGTAGGTCACGGCTGACAGCATGGCATGGCCACTGGGAAAACTCGCGGTCAGTTCGACCGGAGCGTTCGGCACGAGATCGGGGCGAGGCCGGTCGAACAACACCTTGAGCCCCTGGCTGATCAACGTGCCTCCGATCACCGCGATGAGGACGAAGAAGGCGGCCCCCCTCTTTCCGACCAGCATGAGATAGAGGCTGGTAAACAGCGTGATCAGGCTGAGCGCAGCGATACCGCCGAGCGCCGTAATGTCGCGCATGACTCCCGGAAGCCACGCCGGTCCGGGCGCGACGCCCGGGTCACTCGCGTCGCGGAAATGCATCAGCAACGCCCGGTCGAAGGCTTCGGTCTCGCCATCGATGACGATGTCGGCGAGGCGGAGGAAGGCAAGCGTCCCTCCTGCGATGACCGCAAGTGCGACGACCAGCCCGGTCTCCTCGCGCAGGAGCCGGAGAAAACGCGCGCCTCGGGGCGGATTCAGCAGAGCCATGGAATGCAGATGAGGCATGGGCGCCGCGAGAGCAAGACGTCACGGAGCCGCAGCGAGGCGGAACCGGGGGGAACCGAACGCGGTCCTCACGCATTGACCGAAGTGCACCCACCCCAACAAGGAGGACACGAGATGGATCGTAGGCTCTTCATGGCCGCCCTCGCAGGCGGCGTCGCCACGACGACGACCATCGGCTTCGGCACGGCCGAAGCTTCGCCGGCGCAGCCGGCAAGATCGGCCGGTCTGGACGGCGTGCGCAGCGCCCTGTCGCCAGCCGAAGCCGGTGAACCCGCAGAGATGCAGCGCCGCTACTGGCGGCGCCGCTGGCGCCGCCGGTGGGTTCGTCCCCGCCGTCGTCGTTGCTGGATCAACCGCCGCGGCTTCCGTGTGTGCCGCTGGTACTGACCGGTCGGCGCCGTAACGTGAACGGGCACGGACCGGTCGCCCCGCGACCGGTCCGTGCCCTCGCTGAATCGATCCGCACTGCGATGCGGCAAATACGGGGGCCCTTAACCAAGCCTAAAAGGTCTCGCCTGAAAGTAGCATCGCCTGAATCGGATCACCGCCGAAGGCGCCAACGGAAGGCCGATGGAATTTCTCCACCCCCGCACGTTGCTTCTGTCGGTCGTCGCCATCAGCACGACGACGGGGCTTCTGCTGCTGCTGTCCTCGCGCCAGAACCGCGGGGAGCGGAGCCTCGTCTATTGGGGTATCGGCAATCTGGCCGGGGCGTTTGGCTGTATTCTGCTGGGGTTGCGGGGTTGGGCACCGGATCGGCTGACGATTGATCTCGCCAACGCGTTCATTCTCGCCGGCTATGCGTTCAATCTTGCCGGAACGCGCCAGTTCTGCCACCACAGGGTGAACCTTGCCTGGGTCGCGCTGCCCTCTTTCGTCTGGCTCGCCCTGTGCCAGTTGCCCGCTTTCTATGACAGCGTTGTCTGGCGGCTGACCTTCTCCTCGGCCATGGTGGTGGCCACCTCCCTCGGCACCATCCTCGCGCTCTGGCGCCTGAAGGGCGAGAACCTCATCACCCGCTATCCGGCGATCGGCTGGCATCTGTTCCACGTCGGCGTCTACGTGGTGAGGCTGATCGCGCCACTGACCAATCCCGTGCCGGCGAGCAACGAGATCGCCGCCTCACCGGTCATCACGCTCATCATGTTCGAGGCGCTGATCCACATCACGCTGATCTCGTTCCTGCAGCTGTCCCTCACCAAGGACCGTGCCGAGGAGCGCTATCGCCGCGCCGCCGAGACCGACGTGCTGACCGGCCAGCCGAACCGCCGCGCCTTCATGCAGACGGCAGCGAAAATTGTCGCCCGCCAGGAGCGGTGGCCCGCCTGCATGCTGCTGATCGACGTCGACCGCTTCAAGACGATCAACGACACCGTCGGCCATGCCGGCGGCGACGCCGTTCTCGTGGCCGTCGCCAATGCGATTCGCGGACACCTGCGGACGGACGACACCTTCGGACGGCTCGGCGGCGAGGAATTCGGCTGCCTTCTGCCCAACACGACCCTGCAGGCGGCCATGGTGGTGGCGGAGGGACTGCGCGCCCGCATCGCCGGGCTCGAGACCCACGTCGGAGACGAGACGCTGCGCATCTCGGTCTCCATCGGCGTCTCCAGCATTGCCGGCGGCAAGCCCGACCTCGATCATCTCATCGACCGCGCCGATGCCTGCCTCTACGAGGCCAAGCGCACCGGCCGGAACAGGGTCGTCGCCCGCGAGGACGGGCTCCGGCTGGCGGGGTGATCACCCGCTCCTGGGCACCCTGCCCTCCAGCGGATAGGCGGGGTCGGTATAGCCCGGCGTCGAGGGATGGCCGGCAGGGACCGAGCCGGTCCACCAGGGCCTCGTCGGCCTTGGTGAAGGCGTAGCCCGGCGCGCCGAGATAGTCCTCGAACTGCTCCATGGTGCGCGGCCCGGCGATGGCCGCGGTGACGAAGGCGTTGTTCAGCACCCAGGCGGTGGCGAACTGTCCCGGCGTGATGCCGCGCTTCTCCGCATGGACCTTGAGCTTCTGGGCGATGACGAGGGATTCCTTGCGCCATTCCGTCTGCATCATGCGGCTGTCGGCGCGTCCCGCGCGCGTACCCTCCGGCGGCGGCGCCTTCGGGTCGTATTTGCCGGAGAGGATGCCGCGTGCGAGCGGCGAATAGGGCACGACGCCAAGGCCGTAGAAGCCGCAGGCCGGCAGATGCTCAACCTCCGGCATGCGGTTCATGGCGTTGTAATAGGGCTGGCTGACGACCGGCCGATCGATGCCCATGCGGTCGGCGAGGTTGCAGATCTCGGCGATGCGCCAGGAGCGATGATTGGAGACGCCGTAGGAGCGGATCTTGCCCTGGCGGATGAGGTCGCCCATCGCCCGCACGGTCTCTTCCAGCGGCGTCGCATGGTCTTCCTTGTGGAGGTAGTAGATGTCGATGACATCGGTGCCGAGGCGCTTCAGCGAGGCTTCCACCGCCCGCATCGTGTAGAGGCGCGACAGGCCGCGGTCGTTCGGCCCGGGCCCGGTCGGATTGGCGAGCTTCGTCGCCAGCACCCAGTGCGAGCGGTCGGCCTTGATGGCGCGGCCGGTGATCTCCTCGGAGCGCCCCTCGGTGTAGACGTCCGCGGTATCGATGAAGTTGACCCCGGCCTCCCTGGCGTGGGCGATGATCCGGGCCGAGTCCTTTTCCGTCGTCGGCCCGCCGAACATCATGGTGCCGAGGCAGATCGGCGAGACCTTGATGCCGGACCGGCCGAGATTGCGGGGTGTCATGGAGCGCTCCCTGTTTCTGGTTGCGGCACAGTAGGCCGTGGCCAAATGGAAAAGGAAAGCGCCGCCCTCGCATGCGAGGCCCGGCGAAAGGAGACGGGTGCTCCTGACGTCAGGCCGCCTGCGCCAGCGCCGCCTTGAGGAGCTTCGTCGCCTGGTCGGCGGTCATCGGCTCGCCGAAGGCGAAGCCCTGCGCATAGTCGCAGCCGAGCTGGTAGAGCTCCACCGCATCCGTGTCGCTCTCCGCGCCTTCCGCGACGACTTCCATGCCGAGGTCCTGGCCGAGCGCGATGATCGTCCTGAGGATCACCGGGCGGACGCCGCGCTGGTCGGCACGCACGAAGCTCTTGTCGATCTTGATGGTGTCGAATGGGAAGCGCTGCAGATAGGCGAGCGAGGAGTAGCCGGTGCCGAAATCGTCCAGCGACAGGCCGACGCCGAGCTTCGCGGATCCGGTGCAGCATCTGCGCCGCATATTCCGGGTTCTCCATCACCAGGCTCTCGGTCAGCTCCAGCTTCAGCGAACCGCGAGCGACGGTGGAGCGGGCGAGCACCCCCTTGATGTCCTGCAGCAGGTCATGCCGCAGCAATTGCCGGCTCGACACGTTGACCGCCGTGAACAGCGGCGGGTCGAGCGGCATCAGCGCCTGCCAGTTGGCGAGCTGCCGCGCGGCGCGATCCATGACGAAGAGGCCGAGCTCGACGATGAGGCCGGTTTCCTCGGCGATGGCGATGAACTCCGCCGGCGGCAGGCGGCCGAGGCGGGGATGATCCCAGCGCACCAGCGCCTCGAACCCGGCGAGGGTCCGGTCCGAGAGGCGCACGACGGGCTGGTAGACGATGGCGATCTCGCTGCGCTCCAGCGCCCGGCGGAGGTCACTCTCGAGGGCCAGGCGGTCACTCTTGTGGGCGCGCAGCGCCGGCTTGAACACCTCGATGCGGTCACCACCCAGCCGCTTGGCGTGATAGGCGGCAAGTTCCGCGTCCTTGAGCAGATCCTCGCGCTTGCGCTGGGTGCCGTCGGCGAGCGCGATGCCGATGGAGCCGGTGAGGAAGATCTCCCGATCGCCGAAGGCGATGGGCGCGCGAAGGGCCTTGCGGATCGTCTCGGCGAAGCCGGTGATCCGCTCGGGCGCCCGTTCCGAGAGAAGAATGATGCCGAAATGGTCTCCGTTGAGACGGGCGAGCGTATCCTGCGGCTTCAGCAGGCGCGCAAGGCGGCGCGAGACGGTGAGGAGGATGGAATCGCCGACCGAGATGCCGACGGAATCGTTCACCTGCTTGAAACGATCGATGTCGAGCACCAGCACCGCCGGGCGGCGCTGCTCGTCGCCCTGGGCGTTCATCAGCGAGGCTTCCAGGCGGTCGAGGAAGAGTTCGCGGTTGGGAAGGCCCGTCAGGTTGTCATGGACGGCGTCGTGAAGCAGCCGCTCTTCGGACGCCTTGAACTCGGTGATGTCGCCGAGCGTACCGACGAGCCGCACCACCTCCCCGTCCGACCCGACCACAGGACGCGCCCGCAACATGATCCAGACGAAATGACCGTCGGCCGCACGCAGCCGGAACTCCTCGACCACGCGGCCGCGGCGATGCTCGACAACGGTGTCGAAGGTGGATCGGATGCGGTCACGATCGGAGGGATGAAGCGCCTCGACGAATTTTGTCGCGGCCCCCTCCAGCGCGCCGCGCTTCATTCCGAGCTGCATCTCCAGCTCCGGACTGACCCAGATGCGATTGGCGATGACGTCCCAGTCGAAGATGATGTCGCCCGCCCCGGTCAGCGCCAGTGCCTTGCGCTCGGTGTCCGAGACGAGCCCCTTCGGCACGCCCGAGCCGGAGAAGGCGTGCTGCATCACCGTGAAGCCGATGAGCATGACCAGCAGGACCAGCGCGCCCAGCATGGCAGGCGCCGCGATCTCGTTGTTGAGGCGGCCCGAGACCATCAGCAGTGCGGCGCCGGACCACAGCATGAACAGCGCCCAGGTCGGCAGCAGGTTGATGGCGCGGTCGTAGCGCAGGAAGGACAGGTAGACGAGGATCACCGTGCCGAGGATCGTCACCGCGCCGATGCCGAGGCGCGCGATGCCCGCCGAGATGGACGGGTCGAACCAGGCGACCGTCACCATGCCGCCCGCGAAGGCGAGCCACACCGCCATCAGCACCGTGTAGCGCACGTGCCAGCGGTTGAGGTCGAGATAGGCGAAGAGGAAGATCATCAGCGTGGCGGAAAGGATCGCTTCCGCCACCGCGCGCCAGAAGGCGACCGCGGCCGGTGACAGCTCCATCACGCGCGTCCAGAAGCCGAAGTCGAGCGCCAGCGTGCCCAGCACCGCCCAGGCGAGCAGCGCCGCGGCCGGGAACATCAGCGAGCCCTTCACCACGAAGAGAATGGTGAGGAACAGCGCCAGCAGGCCGGCGATGCCGAGGATGATGCCACGGTAGAGCGTGAAGGAGTTCTCGCGGTCCTTGAAGGCATCGGGCTGCCAGAGCGTGATCTGCGGGATGCGCGCATCATGCAGTTCCGCGACGAACGTCACCGTGGTGCCGGGATCGAGGGTGACCAGGAAGACGTCCTGATCGACGGCCGTCTGCCGCTCGGGTCGGAACCCCTGGCTTGGGGTCAGCGCGACGATGCGTTGCGAGCCGAGGTCGGGACGGAGCAGGCCGGAGCGGATCAGCCGGTAGTGCGGCACGACGATCAGCCGGTCCACCTGCTCGTCCGTGGCATTGGCAAGGGTGAACACTGCCCAGACGGGGCTCGAGTCCGTCCGCGTCTGGCGGACCTCCATGCGCCTGACGATGCCGTCGCTGCCGGGTGCCGTCGGCACGGAGACGCGGTCACCGTCGCCCTGCACGAAGGTGACCGCGCGGCCGAGGTTGATGGCCGGCGATGTCGCCGTCACCGCCACCGGGTCGGCGGCCTGCGCCATGGCCGGCGAGGAC
Organism: Phreatobacter sp.; assembly: GCA_965284145.1. Classification (GTDB taxonomy): domain Bacteria; phylum Pseudomonadota; class Alphaproteobacteria; order Rhizobiales; family Phreatobacteraceae; genus Phreatobacter. The sequence goes on along the minus strand of CBDIRH010000001.1, from coordinate 1,792,611 downwards.
AGAAGGCCGGACGCCGTGGCGAGCAGCAGCGCGAGCAGCGCTTGGATGAAGAGGAGTTTCCGCACGGGGGACCGGTGACGCCTGGCACTGAGCGCTGGTGTTGCAACAGGCGTCACGCCATGGGCCCCGCTTGTGGCGCCAATGCGGCGCTCGTTCTTCGCACGTCACCGTGACTTAGCCGGGCGAGGCGGCCGTGAGCAAGGGTGGCGGGGTACTTTCGCCGCTCAGTCCAGCGATTTCGCGTGAACCTCGAAGGCGTCCGCGCGGATGGTCGTGCTGGCCCCCGGCATCTCGGGCCGGACCACGTCACCGTCGCGAACCGTGACGGGCTCCTCGAAACAGTCGCGAATCCAGGGGATGTATTCGAAGGATCGCGTGGCAGGATGCCAGAAGGACAGATGCGCATGCACCTGTCCCATGTCGCCGGCATGAGCCACCACCGGCAGGCGCGCGGCATGGGCCGTTTCCGCGACGCGGATGTATTCCGTGATCCCCGCGAGCCGCGCCACATCCGGCTGGACATAGTGCATGGCGCCGCGGCGGATGAAATCGCTGAAGGCCTCGGCGGTGTAGAGCTGCTCTCCGAGGGCGACCGGAATGCCGCCCTGGGCGGCGAGGCGCACATGGCCCTCGACGTCGTCGTACCAGAGCGGCTCCTCGAACCAGAGAAGGTCGAGCCCCGCGGCCGCCTTGCAGAAGCGCAGGCAGGTGGCGAGATCCCAACGGCCATTGGCGTCGGTGGCCATGGTGACGCGGTCCCCGATGGCCCGCCTGACGGCGGCGAGCCGGTCGATGTCGCGGCCGATCGACGCCGAGCCGACCTTCACCTTGATGCCGCGGAAACCCTCTTCCTCGACCGCCCGGCGGGCGCCGGCCACGAGCTCCGCATCCGAGAGGGAGAGCCAGCCGATATCGGTGTTGTAGGCCGTCAGCCTGTCCGACGTCGCGCCGCCGAGGAGCTTCCACAGCGGCATGCCGGCGGCCTGGGCCTTGAGGTCCCACAGCGCCACGTCCACGGCGCCGAGGGCGAGGTGGGCGATGCCGGCCCGCCCGATCCACTGCAGCGGCGGATGCCGGGCGACCTTCTCCCACAGCCGGGTCACCTCGTGCTCGTCCTCGCCGACGAGCAGCGATGCGATGGACGTGCCGATGCAGCGGGCGATGAGCCGGTCGCCGTCGAGATCGGCATGGGTGCCGGTGAAGCCTGTGCCGACGCGCCCGTCATCGGTATGGATGCGACAGCCGACAACACCCCAGTGCGACAGGGTATGGGTCGAGTCGGAGATCGACGATCCCGTCACCGGCACATGCAGGATGAACGGCTCGATGCGGCGGATGGTCATGAGGCGGCCCGTGGCGTCTGAGGAAGGCCACTCTGCCGGGCAGGGCGGGCGATCTCAAGCGGGGCGCGCGACACCGTTCGGACGATGGACACACGGCCGCGAGGCGCGATCCTCATCAAGAAAAAGGCGGGCCGAGGCCCGCCTTTCCAATGAGGTCACCAGGCGCATCACGCCTGCGGCTGCGGCTCCAGGCCGTCGTCATTGGCCGGGCGGCGGCCCTTGCCGGCGGTCGGGACCGCGGAGTGCCGTGTCTGGCCCTTGTCCGGCTCGGCATCACGCACCGGCGGCTTGCCGGCGAGCAGGTCCTTGATCTCGTCGCCGGTCAGCGTCTCGTACTCGAGGAGCGCCTCGGCCACCTTGATGAACTGCTCGCGGTTCTCGGTGAGGATGCGCATGGCCTCCTGGTAGCCTTCCTGGACCAGGCGGCTCACTTCCTTGTCGATCTTCTGGGCCGTCGATTCGGAGATGCTCTGCTGGCGGCCCATCGACATGCCGAGGAAGACCTCTTCCTGGTTGTCGCCATAGGCGACCATGCCGAGTTCCTCGGAGAAGCCCATCCGGGTCACCATGGCGCGCGCCATCTTGGTGGCCTGGTCGATGTCGCCGACGGCGCCGGAAGTGACGTTCTCCTTGCCGAAGGTGATCTCCTCCGCCACGCGGCCGCCCATGGCGACGGCGAGGTGCGAGGTGTACTCCTTGTACTTCATCGAATAGCGGTCGCCCTCGGGCAGCAACTTCACCATGCCCAGTGCGCGGCCGCGCGGGATGATCGTCGCCTTGTGGACCGGGTCAGACCGGCCGGCACGTTCAGGCCGACCACCGCGTGGCCCGCCTCGTGATAGGCGGTCAGCTTCTTCTCTTCCTCGCTCATCGCCATGGACCGACGCTCGGCGCCCATCATGACCTTGTCCTTGGCGTCCTCGAAGTCGCTCATCGTGACCATGCGCTTGCCGCGACGGGCGGCGAGCAGCGCGGCCTTCGTTGACGAGGTTCATCAGGTCGGCGCCGGAGAAGCCGGGCGTGCCGCGCGCGATGAATCTTCAGGTCGACGTCGGGAGCCAACGGCACCTTGCGGGCATGGACCTTGAGGATCTTCTCGCGGCCGTTCACGTCAGGGTTCGGCACGACGATCTGGCGGTCGAAGCGGCCCGGACGCAGCAGCGCCGGGTCGAGCACGTCCGGGCCGGTTGGTCGCCGCGATGATGATGATGCCCTCGTTCGGCCTCGAAGCCGTCCATCTCGACGAGCAGCTGGTTCAGCGTCTGCTCGCGCTCGTCATTGCCGCCACCGAGGCCGGCGCCGCGATGGCGGCCGACTGCGTCGATTTCGTCGATGAAGATGATGCAGGGCGCGTTCTTCTTGGCCTGCTCGAACATGTCGCGCACGCGGCTGGCGCCGACGCCGACGAACATTTCGACGAAGTCGGAACCGGAGATGGTGAAGAACGGCACATTGGCCTCGCCCGCGACGGCGCGCGCGCAGTCAGCGTCTTGCCGGTGCCGGGCGGACCGACCAGCAGCACGCCGCGCGGAATGCGGCCGCCGAGGCGCTGGAACTTCTGCGGATCACGCAGGAACTCGACGATTTCCTCGCAGGTCCTGCTTGGCCTCGTCGATGCCGGCGACGTCCTCGAAGGTGACGCGCCCGTGCGCCTCGGTGAGGAGCTTCGCCTTCGACTTGCCGAAGCCCATGGCCTTGCCGCCGGCGCCCTGGATCTGGCGCGATCATGAAAATCCACAGGCCGATCAGCAGGAGAACCGGGAACCACTGGGCGAGGAGCGCGACGAACCACGGAACCTGCTCGCCGGGAGCACGCGCCTGAACCTGCACGCCCTTTTCGACCAGGCGCTGGGTGAGCCCCGGGAACGGCGGCGCGTATGTCTGGAAGGTGCGTCCGTCGGTGTAATGGCCGGTCAGTTCCGGTCCCTGGATGGTCACGTCGCGGACGCGCCCGGCATCCGCCTCGGTGAGGAACTGCGAGAACGGCAGGTCGGACGACCCCGCCCTTTGCTGGGGGCTCTGGAACAGCGTGAACAACGCCAGCAACAGCAGGACGATGATCACCCACAGGGCGAGGTTGCGGAAATTGGAGTTCATCGCGTGTCCATCCCCAGGGTGTCGCCGCGCGCAGGACGCCGAAATGGCGTCGCAGCCATGTTCATGCTCGTTGCGTCATGCGGCACAACCCGTACCCGCCCAATGTAGGAGCACGAGGGATGCTTGCCAAGGAGCGGGCGAAAACTCCCGCCGCGGACATGGCGACAACCGCATGACGCGGTCAATCGTTCCTTAGTCCGGTTTACGGCCGGATTGGCGGGGCGGCTCCCGCGCTACAATGACGCGCCCCGCCGCCGTCACGGAGATCAGCGCGCCCTGCAGGTTCCGGCGCAGGGGCTCGCCGCGCGCCACCGCCATGAGAACCTCGCCGGCCAGTTCTTCCTGCGCCTCCAGCCGGGCGTCGATGGTCGGATCGCCGACCTGCGCCAGGGCCTCGGCAAGCAGCCGCAGCATGTCGGCGAAGGGAACCTCGAGCCAACCCGAGCCGTCGAACATGCGCGCGCCCGAGGGCGCGTCGAGCGACGACTCCTCGGCGAGCCGGGCAGCATGTTGCGCTCCGGCGGCGTCGAGCATCTGCATGCGGCCAGCGAAGATGGCGACGCGCTCGGCATCGAGCCCCTCCTCGGCCAGAACCTGCATCACCCGGCGGATCCGGGTTCTGGTGAACCGCGGATCGCGGTTGGAGGGATCCTCGACGGGCGCCAGCCCGGCTGCCGCGGCGGTTGCGGCGAGCCTCGCCTTCGGCACGAAGAGGAAGGGCCGGAGCAGCTGGACACCGTCCCGCTCACTCACCGCCGCCATCCCCTTGAGGCCGAGAGGACCCGAACCGCGGACCAGCCGCATGATGACGGTCTCGGCCTGATCGTCCTGATGATGGGCGAGGACCACGGACGTCGCGCCCAGCGCCTGCGCCTCGGCGCCGAGCAACCGGTATCGCGCCTCGCGCGCCGCCTCCTGCAAGCCGGTCGCGGGCTTGTCGCCATGCCATCGAAGTGTCCGGGAGGGTAGGCCGACACGGGCCGCCGCCTGTTCGACCATGGCGCATTCGGACGCCGATTCGGGCCTCAGCCCGTGATCGACAGTCGCGACGTGAAGCGCCGGCACGGCGGGTACTCTCTCCCGCCAGCGGGCGAACGCGGCCAGCATGCCGAGGGAATCCGGCCCGCCGGAGACGGCAAGCAGCAGTGCCGGTCGCTGGAGATAGGGATCGAGGAGATCGTGGATTTCGTCGTCGGCGAGGGGCTTTGCCGCCTCGGCCTCAGCAGCTGGCACGGCGCTGCTCGCCCAACACGGCCTGCTTCGTCGACGCGTTGGCGTTCGGATACTTGCGATTGAATTCGGCATAGGCGGCGCAGGCCGCCTCGCGCTCGCCGAGCGCATTGAGCGACTGTCCGAGACGCAGGAGGCTCGAAGGCGCGCGGCTGGCGCGCGGATAGTCGGTCGATACCTTGAGGAACTGCTCGGCGGCCTCGCGGTACTGGCGGCGCTGGTACATCGCCTCGCCAAGCTGATGCGTCGCATCGCCGACCAGCCGGTCGCGAGGATGGTTCTGCAGGAAGCCACGGAAGGCGATCTCCGCCTGTTCGTAGTCGCGACGGGTCAGGAAGGCGACGGCGGCGTTGTACTCGTCGCGCGGCGTACTGGCGATGACGGGCTGGGTGCCGGTGCTGCCCGTGGAGGCGACAGCTCCCGGAATGCTGCCGCGCGGACCGCCGGGATCGAGGCTCGGATCGGCGGCAGCACGACCCGCGAGCTGGCCGAGATCGAGCGGTCGTGCGGCGCCGCCGCCCGCCGGCCCCTGCGCAGCGCGCGGGGGAGCGGCGTTGGCGCCGGGCGGCAGGGCGCCGAGATCGCGCGGGGCACCGGCGGCACCCTGCTGCTCGGACGGATCGAAGACGTCGCTCCGCCGCTGCGGCGGCTGCTGTTGCGGCGCCTGGGGTCGGCCGGGCTGCGCCGGACGGGCCCCACCGCGGGCATTCTCGAGCTCGTTCAGCCGGAACTCGATGTCGGCCTGCATGCGCCGCTGCTGGTCCTCCATCTGGCGGACGCGGAACTGCGACTGCTCCAGCTGGCCATTGAGGGAGCGGACCTGCGCCTCCAGCCGCTGGATCCGGTCCATCAGATCGGCCGCCGTCTGGGCCGCCGCAGGCCAGGCAGTCGCGGCCGTCAGGCCGATGGCCAGCGCCAGGAGCGCCGCCCTTTCCAGCCGGAACCATGTGCAGATCGCCCTGCCGACCATGTTGTTCTGTCCTTCAGCCCTTGCCAGTGTCAGTTCATGCGCGGAATTGGGCGAGAATTCGGCTCATTTCAAGCAAAAACGGCGCCCGCTGGAACGGGCGCCGTCTTTCGCATACCGGATGTGCGGTATCAGGAGCCGGCGCCGCCGGACAGCACCGTCACCGAACGGCGGTTCTGCGACCAGCAGGAGATGTCGTTGCAGACCGCGACCGGGCGCTCCTTGCCGTAAGAGATGGTGCGGATGCGGGCCGAGGAGATGCCGCGAGCCGACAGATAGTCACGCACCGTCTGGGCGCGACGGGCGCCGAGGGCGATGTTGTACTCGCGGGTGCCGCGCTCGTCCGCATGGCCCTCGATGGTGAAGGAATAGCGGTTGTACTGATTGAGCCAGACCGACTGCTTGTCGAGAGTGGCGCGCGCCTGGGGCGTCAGCTCGGAAGAATCGGTCTCGAAGAAGACGCGATCACCGACATTGACGACGAAGTCCTGGGCGCTGCCAGGGGTGGCAGCCCCTGCGCCTCCGGCCCCCGCCTGGGTGGTCGGGTTCTGGGCGCAGGCACCGAGGGCGAGCCCGAAGGCCACGATGGCAGCAAGCTTGAAGTTGCGGCCGAGAGCCATGGTCAGCATGATGGTCTCCTTGACCTGAAACATGAGCGAACCTGTATCAGGAGTTCGGTTAAGCGAACCTTCCGGGACAGGGTGAATCTTGACTGGACCCGGTCACCTGGACGGCATCCACACGCGATGTTCAGGTTCTTATCCTGTTTGAATTGTTGTCATTTTTTGCGATTGGTCGGGCGGTGAGGCGTTAAATCCTCGCCGCCCGACCAATCGCCGGAATGGTCAACCATCCGTTAATGGATGCCCCTCCGCCGGCCCTCCGCCCGGTCAGGGGCATCAGCACCTCTCCCGCATCGCGGCGGAGCGTGACGAGACTGTGGCAAGCGGGTGGCGCTGGCGAGAAGCATGACCTCCCGTGGCAGGTCAGCCCGGGCTGTGGCCAGAATGCAACAACTCGCTTCGCGAACGTCATCGACCCCAGCGGGTCCAGCGGATCGCCGCGACCGTGGCCAGTCCGTAGATGACCATGGCAAGACCGACCAGCGCGAACATGGTCCAGGCCTCCTGCCCGCTGGCGGCGAGCCACCAGCCGCCGAGAGCGATGACCACGAGCCGCGCAGTTCCTGCCAGTACCGGCCCGAAGACGCGCCCGGCCCCCTGCGCCGCGAAGTAGAGGCAGAGACCGAGGCCATAGAAGCCGAAGGCAGGTCCCGCCCAGACGAGATAGGATCGTGCCGAGGCGATCACTGCGGGATCGGCCGTGAACAGGCGCGCCCAGGCCTCGGGCATCAGCCAACCCGCCAGGCCAACGGTGCCGGTGACCGCGAAGGCCATGAGGCCGCCGGTCCAGGCGGCGCGACGGGCCCGCGCTGGATTGCCCGCGCCGATCGCCATGCCGACCATCGGCACCAGCGACACGCCGATGGCGAAGGTCACCGGAATGAGCAGGAACTCGAGCCGCGAACCAATGCCGTAGCCGGCCAGGGACTCGTCGCCGAAGCGGGCGACCAGGCGGGTGAGGATCAGCACCGTCAGCACCGACTGGAAGGACGACATCATGGCGACCGTGCCGACCCTCAGGATGTCGGCGGCATGGTCCCAGCGCGGCCGGACGCCCGAGAGCGGCAGGACGAAGCGGCCCTTTCCCGAGCGCAGGTAGCGCAACAGCCAAAGCGCCCCGATCCCGTAGGCGACCCCCTGTCCGAGGCCGACACCCACCATGCCGAGGCGTGGCAGCGGTCCGATCCCGAGGCCGAGCCCGCCTCCCACCGCGATCTGGATGGCGGCCACCGCCAGCAGCGTGGAGGACGGCACCGCCATGTTGCCCATGCCGCGGACGATGGAGGCAAGGAGATTGCAGAGCCAGATGGCGAGCGCCCCGGCGAAGACGACGTTCGAGTAGACGAGCGCCTGGCCGAGGGCTGCGCCCTGCCCCCCGAGCAGCCGGTAGAGGAAGGGGCCGGCCAGAAGGAAGAGCACGGTCATGCCGAGGCCGCCGGCAAGTCCGATCAGCACGGTGTGGAACGCGAGCGACCGGGCCCGCTCCACATCCCCTGCCCCGAGCGCCCGGCTGACCGCCGAGGAGACACCGCCGCCCATGGCGCCGGCCGACATCATCTGTTGCAGCATCACCATCGGAAAGACGAGGGCCATGCCGGCGAGAGCGGCGGTTCCGAGGAGACCGACATAGGCGGTCTCGGCGATGGCGACGGCGGCGGTCGCCACCATCGCCATCATGTTGGGTGTCGAGAGCCTGAGGATCGTGGCCACGATCGGGGCGGTCAGGATGGGATTGCCGGAAGGCGCTGTGCTGGCGGTCATGCGGTCCGGCCATGTCGGGGGATGAAAAACACGCTCATCGCGGCTGCAGCCGGGCCAGCGTGTCGTCGAGGCGGGCGACGAGGTCGGCGCTGGCCGTCTCGCCGAGGGCGACCTGGACCTCCGACTGCGCAGCTTCCCAGCCGGGCCGCGCCGCATTGAGGACGGCGAGGCCCTCGGGCGTCAGCGACAGGCGACGGGTGCGGCGGTCATGCGGGTCGACGGCGAGGCGGAGATGCCCCATGCGCTCCAGTGGCTTCAGGCTGCGCGTCAGGGATGTCGGGTCCATCACCATCCGCTCGGCGAGTTCGCCGATGGAGAGCTCCGGCGCGCGGCGGAGCTGCGCCATGATGCCGAACTGGGTGATCGACAGGCCGAAGGGCTCGAGATGCCGGTCATAGATCTGCGACACCCGTCGCGCGGTCCGTCGGACGCGCGAGCAGATGCAGGGCAGCGTGGCGAGGGAGGGCCGTTCGCTCATCCCTCATCATTATCTGCATATGCAGCTATCGACAATGCTTCCCGCCATGCGCGCACCGCGCCCCTGCACAGCGTCGATGGAAATGGGCCCGGAGCCGCTGCCGCTGGGGGCGGCTCTCGCCGGCCTCAGCGCAGCGTCGGGCTCCAGGCCGGATCCGAGGCGAAGCTCGGGGTCGGCACGACGTTCTCGGAGCGTGCGAAGATGTCGGCCTGGAAGAGTTTCGGACCGGCTCCCTGCTCGCGGAAGAACATGACGAAGAGGCCGTTGGGCGAGAAGGTCGGCCCCTCGTTGTGGAAGCCGGAGGTGATGATGCGCTCCCCCGAGCCGTCCGGCTTGATCACGCCGATGGCGAACTGGCCGCCGCCCTGGCGGGTGAAGGCGATGTAGTCGCCGCGCGGCGACCAGACCGGCGTCGAATAGCGCCCCTGGCCGAAGGAGATGCGGTTGGCACCACCGCCGCCGGCGCTCATCACGTAGAGCTGTTGTCCGCCACCGCGGTCGCTCTCGAAGACGATCTGGCTGCCGTCCGGGGAGTAGGACGGCGAGGTGTCGATGGCGGAACCGTCGGTGAGCCTTACCGCCGCGCGCGAGCGCAGGTCGAGCGAATAGAGCGAGGAGCCCGAGCCCTGCTGCAGCGACAGGACGATGCGCTGGCCGTCCGGCGAGAAGCGCGGCGAGAAGGTCATGCCGGGGAAATTGCCGACCTGCTCGCGCTGGCCGGACTCGATGTTGAGCAGATAGACCCGGGGCTCGCCGCCCGCATAGGCCATGTAGGTGATGTCCTGGCTCGACGGCGAGAAGCGCGGGGTCAGCACGAGATCGCCGCCGCGGGTCAGGTAGCGCACGTTGGCGCCGTCCTGGTCCATGATGGCGAGGCGCTTCTGCCGGCGATCCTTGGGCCCGGTCTCGTCGACGAAGACGACGCGGGTGTCGAAATGGCCCTTCTCGCCGGTCACACGCTCGAAGATCTGGTCGGAGACGAGATGGGCGATGCGCCGCCAGTTGGCCTCCTGGGTGGCGAACTGCTGGCCGTGAAGCTGGCCGCCCTGGGCAACGTCCCACAGGCGGAACTCGACGCGCGAGCGGCCATCCGCGCCGCGCCCTGCCCGGCCGGTGACGACGGCAGCGGCCCCGAGCTGGCGGAACTGGGCGAAATTCGGCGGGCTGTCGGGATCGAGCGTCGCGTTGCCATAGGCCTGCTTCTCGATGATGCGGAAGAAGCCGGAGCGGCGCAGGTTGTTCTCGATGACGCCGGAGATGTTGCGGCCCATGTCGCCCTCGCCACCGAGATTCGGCACGACGATCGGGAAGGGCTGAACCCGGCCGCGGCGGATGTCGATGACCGGCGGCGCGCCCTGCGCCAGCGACCAGGGCGAGAACAGCGTCGTGCCGGCGATGGCCGAGCCGGCGGAGAGGATGGTGCGGCGGTTCAGAAGAAGGGTCATGGGTCCGGTCTCTCGTGGCCTTCACATGGCGCTAGCAGGGCCTTTCGTCGAGAGGGTGACGACAACCCGGCGCAACATGTCCGTCAGCGCATCATTTCCTTGGGATCGAAGTTGAGGACGACTTCGCGCCACGTGTCGTAGCGCTCGCGCGGCAGGCGCACGCCGCCTTCGGCCGAGCAACGCATGACGGCGCGCACGGCGGAGTTGGCGAGAACCTGGAAATTGGAATCGCCACGCGGGTTCTGGACCTCGGGGCGGGTGGTGACGGTACCGTCGGGATTGAACGAGACGCGCAGCCGCACGGCCGGGCTGTTGCCCTCGCGCGCGGCGATCGGAATCTCCCAGCAACGCTCGGCCCAGGCGCGGATGGCGTCGATCTCGCGACCGGTGATGCGCGAGGCGGCGCCGGTCGCCGTTCCGAGCGAGGCGGTGCGGGCCGGCGCGGTGGCGCCCGTCGCCTCGGTGCGCGACGCCTGCCGCCGGTCGTTCTCCTGGCTGCTGCTGGTGTTGAGCCGGGCCGCGATGGAGCTCGGGTCGAAGCGGCGGGCGTTGGCCTGCTCCTGGCGCTGCCGCTCGGCGCGCTCCCGGGCTTCCCGCTGCTGGCGCTCCCGCGCCTCACGGGCCTGCCGCTCACGCTGCTCACGCTCCTGCTTCTCGCGGGCCTCGCGCTGGAGGCGCTCCTGGCGCTCCCTGGCCTCGCGCTGCTCGCGTTCGCGCTGCTCCTGCTGGCGCCGCGCCTGTTCCTGGCGCTGCTGCTCCTGACGGCGCTGCTCTTCCTCGCGCTTCTGCTGGGCCTGGATCTCCGCCTCGCGGGCGGCCGGGTCCTCGCGCTGCTCCTGGGCCGCGGCGGCAGGCGGCGTGGGCCGCGGCACGGGCTGCGGCGGCACCGGCATGGACGGCTGGACGGCGGCCTGCTGGACCGGGCGCGGCGGCGGGGCGGTGGCCTCCTCCGGCTTCGGCTCGGGCATAGGGGGCGCGGTGGGGGTGGCGGCGGGATTTCGGTGTTCTGGACGCGCTCGCGCGCTACCGGAAGCGTTGCCGGGTCGGGGGTCTGGCGCTCCTCGGCGGCCTGGCGGTCGACGACGCGCTGCGGCGTCGGCGTCTGCTCTCCGCGGCGATCGCCTCGCGTCGACTGCGCAGGCTCGTCGGAAACGATTTCGACGGGCACGCTCTCGCCCTCGTCGACCTTCGAAGGCGACGTCAGGAAGCCGACGAGGCCCGCGACCACGAGCAGCACGTGCCCCGTGACCGAGATCCCGTATCCGACCTTCTGCGGGTGGAGCGCCAATGCCTGTCCCTGCCCTGCCTCAGCGTGACGCGCGCTCGGTGGCGACCAGTGCCACCTTGGTGAAGCCGCCGCCCTTGAGCTGCGACAGCACGTCCATGATCGCCTGGTAGTTCGCGGCGGCATCGCCGCGGACGAAGATTCTCTCCTCGGTGCCGTTCTGCGCCGTGGACCGCACGCGCTCGACCAGCGCAGCGGACTCGACCTTGTCGTCGCCGACATAGATCTCGCCGTTCTGGCGGACGGACACGGTGATCGGCGGCTTGTCCTGCTGGATGGCGCGGGCCGAGGCCTGCGGCAGATCGATCGGCACGGAGACCGTCATCAGCGGAGCTGCCACCATGAAGATGATGAGGAGCACGAGCATCACGTCCACGAAGGGCGTGATGTTGATCTCGTTCATGACGTGGGACCGGCGCCTGCGGCGTCCGCCGCCGCGTCCGCCTCCACCGCCTGCGAGCTGGGCACCCATTCGGCTTGCTCCTTACGCGGCGCGCTGGTCGTAATTGCCGCCGCCCTGCTGGTCGATCTGACGCGACAGGATGGCGGAGAACTCGTCGGCGAAACCCTCAAGACGGCTGGCGATCTTGTTCACCTCGCCGGCGAGCTTGTTGTAGGCGATGGTCGCGGGAATCGCGGCGACGAGGCCGATGGCGGTGGCGAACAGCGCCTCGGCGATGCCGGGCGCAACGACGGCGAGCGAAGTGTTCTTCGACACGGCGATGGCCTGGAACGAGGTCATGATGCCCCAGACGGTGCCGAACAGGCCGATGAAGGGACCGGCCGAGGCGACTGTCGCGAGCACCATCAGACGGGCCTCGAGGCGCTCCACCTCACGCTGGATGGTGACGTTCATGACCCGGTCGAGGCGCTGCTGGAGGCCGGCGAAGGAGCGCGAAGCCGTCTCGTGGCTGCGCTTCCACTCGCGCATGGCGGCGACGAAAAGCGCGGCCATGGCGGTCGTCGGGCGCTGCGCAAGGGTTCGGTAGAGCTCCTCGAGGCTCTGGCCGGACCAGAAGACCTGCTCGAAGCGGTCCATCTGCGTCTTGGTCCGGCGGTACATGATGATCTTCTCGACGATGATCGCCCACACCCAGATGGAAGCGGAGACGAGGCCGAGCATGACGCCCTTGACCACCCAGTGGGCGCCCCAGAACAGGCTCCACAGGGACACGTCATGGCTTGCGGCTGCCGCAGCGGTCTGGGCGACGTCGGCGGGGGTCATGGGCAAAGATCCTTTATCGCGACTGATCCGGCATCGAGGTCGCGCGAACGCTCCCGCCAAGGTCGAGAACCGGAACGAAGGTGCCAAATGACGACAATTGGCGCTTAATCGTCCCTGTAGGAGGCGAAATGACCCCCGAATGTGTCTTGACCGTGGCGCGGAAGGTGCTTCCGCGTGGTGACCTACCAAGCCATTGATAAGGTTAAGGGTCAGTTATCTTCGGCACTGCAACATGCAAGACGCTTGTGCGCAGGGTGCAGGGCCGGCTGCCGGCGGGTGTGGCCCTGTCAGGCGATCCTCCGCATGCGGACGAGCGCGAGCAGTGCGAGGCCTTAGCCGAGCACGGCCCCGCGAACAAGCGGTCCGGCGGGGGCGGGCCTTGCGGCCGTCCGTCAGCCGAGGGCCGGAAAGAACAGCCTCATGCCGGTGGCGTGAACTGCCATGACCGTCGCCGCGTCGAGCCGCAGCGCCTCTGGCGCTATCTCCGCCGGACTGGTCGCCGCCTCGTGTTGCGTCCAGGGCCAGTCGCTGCCCCACATCAGTCGCTCGGGGCCATAGGCGTCGAGGAGGTGCCGTGTCAGCCCGGCGATGTCGGGCTCGCGGACCCGGTAGGGCGCCGAAAGCTTGACGTGAATCCGCTCATCCCGCGCCCACCCGGCCACCAGGGAGCCCTCCCCCGCGCCGGGCCGGCCGAAATGGTCGACCACGATGGGGCCGTCGAAGCGCGACAGAAGACCCAGAGCATTGCCGAGGTCTGGCGCGTCGGCGTGCAGTTCGGCGTGCCAGCCCATCCGGGCGGCAAGCCGCATCACCGCCAGTGAGCCGGGCTGCATCAGAAGGGCCGGGGACAGGCCGACGAGATTGAAGCGGACGCCGCGCACGCCGGCCGCCGCCAGCGCCTGCGCCTCCGTCTCGGATGGCGCTTCATCGAGAACCACGACGCCCGCGAGCCGCCCTTCCGCAGCCGCCAGCGCATTGAGCAGAAAGCTGTTGTCGGTTCCGAGAAAGGACGGCTGGACCACCACACCGCGGTCGAGCCCGAGGCTGTCCAGCAGCGCGGGATAGGCCGGCAGCGGAGCATCGTAGTCCGGCACGTACCGCGCCGCAGGAATGGTCGGCAGCGACCGCAGGAAGACATGGGCGTGCGTATCGATGCGCATCGGTGGCTCGGCTCTCGGGCGTCTTCGGCAGGACGCCGGGCAAGGCGCCCTTGCCTGCGCCCGATCATTCCTATAGTCCTATACAGGAATAGAGGTTTTGGCCGTGACCGCGCAAGTCCTGCCTTTCGACGAGCGACTGCCCCGCTACCAACAGCTTCGCGACCTTTTTGCCGCGGCGGTGGCGGACGGTCGGTGGCGGCCCGGCGAAGCGATCCCCTCCGAGGACAGCCTGGCCGAACAGCACGGCGTCGCCGTCGGCACGGTACGCAAGGCGCTCGCCCTGCTGGTGAGCCAGGGGTTGCTGGAGCGTCGTCAGGGACGCGGAACCTTCGTCAGGCGCGGCTATTTCGGCAACGCGCTCGCCCGCTTCTTTCGCATGACGGATGCTGACGGGCGGCAGATCCGGCCGACGTCGCGCATCCTGTCTCGCCGGATCCTTCCGGCGGAGGCTGATGCGGCAGCTCATCTGAGCCTCACCTCCGGCACCCCGGTGATCGCTTTGTCCCGCCTGCGGCTGGTCGGGGGAACACCCCTGCTGTTCGAGGAGGTGCGCCTGCCGCGCGAGCCCTTCGCGCCCCTCCTCGACCTGCCGCTGACCGAGTTCGGCGACCTGCTCTATCCGCTCTATGAGCGCGTCTGCGGCAAGGTCGTGGCCTCGGCGCGCGAGACGATCCGCTTCGCGCTGGCCCCGCCCGATGCGGCCGAGGCGCTGGGCATTCCGCCAGGCAGCCCGGCCGCCGTCATCGAGCGCGTCGCTCTCGGCTTCGACGACGCACCGCTGGAATTCCGCCGGTCCTACGGACCCGCCGACCGCTTCGCCTATTCCATCGACATCCGCTGAAGGATTGGTCCATGAACCTGCGCGCCCACCTGACTGTTTCACGCCGATTGGTGCTCGCCACGGCCATGGCCGGCCTCGCCGCCCCGGCGCTCGCACCCCGTCTCGCCCGCGCCCAGGCTTGGCCGGCCCGCCCGGTTCGGGTCGTCGTGCCCTACTCGGCCGGCGGCGGTGCCGACACGGTGGGCCGTATCCTGTTCCAGAAGCTCGCGGCCCTGACCGGTGGCAGCTTCGTCATCGAGAACCGCGGCGGTGCCGGCGGCACCATCGGCGCCAATGCGGTGGCGACCGCCGAGGCCGACGGCTACACGATCCTCTTCGACGCCAGCGCCCACGCCTCCAATCCGAGCCTGTTCCCGCGCCTGCCCTACGACACGGTGAAGGCCTTCAGGCCGGTCTTTCTCGCCGCCGTCGTGCCCAATGTGCTGGTCGTCCATCCGAGCGTGCAGGAGCGGACGGTCACCGACATCATCGCCGCGGCAAAGCGCGCGCCCGGCAAGATCAACTGGGCCTCGTCAGGCAACGGCTCGGCCCAGCACCTGGCACTGGAGCTGTTCAAGAGCATGGCGGGAATCGAGGTCACCCATGTGCCCTATCGCGGCGGCGGCCCGGCCCTGAACGACCTCGTCGCTGGCCAGATCACGCACTTCTTCTCGAACCTGTCGTCGTCCATCGAGCACATCCGCGGCGGCCTGCTGCGCGCCGTCGCTCACACCGCCTCCGGCCCGGTCGAGGTCATGCCGGGCCTGCCGGCCATGGCCGACACGCTGCCCGGCTACCAGGCGCTGGAGTGGAACGGGGTCTTCGTGCCGACTGGGACGCCGGACGCCGTTGTCGCGCGGCTGAGCAGCGCCCTGAACGAAGCGATCAGCGACCCGGCGATCAGCGCCCGCCTGACCTCGCTCTCCGTGACCAGCCGGCCCAACACGCCGGAAGAGTTCGCCGCCTTCGTGCGCACCGAGATGGACAAGTGGGGCCCGATCATCCGCAGCGCCAATATCCGCCTCTAGGTGTCGGCGCCCTTCAGCGGGCTGATCGTCAATCGACGCTCATCGGTGTCATCGCCCGCCTGAGGCCGTCGGGAATGCGCACCGGTTTGCCGCCGGCGAGGAAGGCGACGCGCACCTTCGCCTCGACCAGCACCTCCTCGCCGCGGAGCACGCGCTGGGCGAGGTTCAGCGTCGCGCCTTTCACCACTTCGGTGCGGGTCTCGACGGTGAGCACGTCGTCGATGCGCGCGGGCCTGAGGAACTCGATACCCATGGACCGCACGACGAAGAAGAAGCCGGCGCCCGCCTCCTCCTTCGCCTGCTCGAACAGGTGCCCTTGAGCGACGCCAAGCAGGCGCAGGAAGTCGGTGCGGCCGCGCTCCATGAAGCGCAGGTAGCTGGCGTGATAGACGACGCCGGAGAAATCCGTGTCCTCATAGTAGACGCGCACGGGCAGGAGATGGGTCTCGCCGTCGATGCGGCCGGCCAGGTTGTGGCCCTCGATCATGCGGTCAGCCTCGTGATGGATGAGGCGGCCTGCCTAGCCGCGGCATCGGGCGAAAGCGGGGCGGCCCGCCTCATGCCTCGTCCTCGTCGCCCCTGAAGAGCGTGAACTGCGCCCCCTCGCGGTTCGGCTCGGCAAGGCCGAGGTGGCGGAAGGCGTGGGAGGTCAGCAGCCGCCCACGTGGCGTGCGCTGCAGGAAGCCCTGCTGGATGAGGAAGGGCTCGATGATCTCCTCGATGGCGTCGCGCGGCTCGGAGAGCGCCGCCGCCATGGTCTCGATCCCCACCGGCCCGCCGCCATAGTTGAGGGCGATGGCCTTGAGATAGCGCCGGTCCATGGCGTCGAGCCCGGCATCGTCCACCTCGAGACGCGTCAGTGCCTCATCGGCGATCTGCCGGGTGATAGTGTCGGAATCCCGGTAGATGGCGAAGTCGCGCACGCGCCGCAGGAGGCGGCCGGCGATGCGCGGCGTCCCGCGCGCGCGCCGCGCGATCTCGTTCGCCCCGTCCGCCGTCATGCCCACCCCGAGCACCCGCGCGCCGCGCGTGACGATCAGCTCCAGTTCCTGGACCGTGTAGAAGGCGAGACGGATGGGAATGCCGAAGCGGTCGCGCAGCGGCGTGGTGAGCAGGCCCGCACGGGTCGTCGCGCCGACGAGCGTGAACTTCGCGAGGTCGATCTTCACCGACCGCGCCGCCGGCCCCTCGCCGATGATGAGGTCGAGCTGGAAATCCTCCATGGCGGGATAGAGGATCTCCTCCACCGCCGGATTGAGACGATGGATCTCGTCGATGAAGAGCACGTCGCGCTCCTCGAGATTGGTCAGCTGCGCGGCGAGGTCGCCGGCCTTGGCGATGACCGGGCCCGAGGTGGCGCGGAAGCCGACGCCGAGTTCCTTGGCGAGGATCTGCGCCAGCGTCGTCTTGCCGAGGCCGGGAGGCCCGACGAAGAGCACGTGGTCCAGGGCCTCGCCGCGCGAGCGCGCCGCGGAGATGAAGACCTCGAGGTTCGAGCGCGCCTGCGCCTGGCCGATGAACTCGGCGAGACGCTGCGGCCTCAGATGCGTGTCGGCATCGTCGTCACGGCGCTCGGCGGAGAGGATGCGGCCGGGATCTGTCACGACGACAGTTCCTTCAGACCCATGCGGATCAGGGTCTGCGTATTGGCGCCCTCACCGGCCTTCTTGGCGGCGGCGGCGATGGCGGCGGCGGCCTGCGGCTGGCCGTAGCCGAGATTGGTGAGGGCCGAGATGGCGTCGGCCAGCGGGCCGGGCGCGCGCTTCTCGTCGACATCGCCGGCGAGCTTCGCCAGCGACGGGTCGATGTCGGTGAAGCCCGGCGCCTTGTCCTTGAGCTCGGTGACGATCCGCTCGGCGACCTTCGGCCCGACGCCGTTGGCGCGGCCGATGGCGGCCTTGTCGCGCAGGGCGATGGCATTGGCGAGGTCGGAGGCCTTCAGCGCCGAGAGCACCGAGAGCGCCACCTTGGCGCCGACCCCCTGCACGGCGAGCAGCAGGCGGAACCACTCGCGCTCCAGGTCATTGGCAAAGCCATAGAGGCGGATCATGTCCTCGCGGACCATGGTCTCGATGGAGAGCACGGCCGCCTCCCCTGCCGCAGGCAGCGCCTGAAGCGTGCGGGAGGAACAGTGCACCACGTAGCCGACGCCGTGCACGTCGACGATGACCCAGTCAGGTCCGTAGCTGTCGATGGTGCCCTTGAGCTTGCCGATCATGATGCTTCCGCCGGTTCGAGACGGTGCTTATAGCGGATTCGCGCGACGTCGGGCCTGTCGCGGTGGGCACCGCTGCGCCTACTCGTCGCCCATGTAGCTCTGCAGTTTCTCCACCGGATAGTTCTCGCCCACCGACATCGCCAGGATGCGCGAGATGTGGGTGCGCGGCAGCTTCGTCGCCTTCGCCCAGTCGTTGATCTGCGCCTGGATCTTCCTGAGGTCACCCTTGGAGGTCGGCTCCGCCGGCGATCGTCGACGCCGGCATCGCGCATGGCCGACCACCATGTCGTTCGAGGTGACGAAGCCGTCATAGCCGATGAAGCGCAGGAAATACTGGCCGGTCTTGCCGCCGAGGCGCGAGCCGCGCTTGCCGAGAAGGTCGAGCAGGCCGATCTGGTCCTCGGCCGGCCACGTCGCTGAGGAACTTGCCGAAGGAGCCGTGCTCGCCTGGCCACCGCGGCGACGAAAGCGGCATTCTCCCTGACAGACTTGATCTTCTGCGGGTTCTTCACGATGCGGCTGTCGCGGGAAAGGTCGTGCCAGAATTCGTCGGGCTGGAAGGTGAGCGCCTGCGGCACGAAGCCGAGAAAGGCCTCCTCGAAGCCCGGCCACTTCTTCTCGATGACGCTCCAGACGAAGCCGGCGGAGAACACCCGCTTGGCCATCTCGGCCAGCACGCGATCGTCGGTGACGGCGGCGAGCACGGCCCTGTCCGGCACCGGGGGCAGCAGCGATGCCAGGGCCGCCTCGCCTCCCTTGCGCTTGGCCGCGCGAGCCCGGATCGTCTTGAAATCGGTCATGGCTGTTCCCCCTTGTCGGGTCTCATCCCACGCGGAATTGCCGGATCGCGGCAAGAGGCCTCAACGCCGTCCCACCCCGCCGCGATGATGGGCGTGGGTGATGGCGATGGCCAGCGCATCGGCGGCGTCCATGGTCTTCGGGTCGGCCTTGGGCAGGAGGATGCCGATCATCATGTGGATCTGGTTCTTCTCCGCATGGCCGGCGCCGACCACCGACTTCTTGACCTTGTTCGGCTCGTATTCGGCGACCGGAATGCCGGCGAGGGCCGGCACCACCATGGCGATGCCGCGCGCCTGTCCCAGCTTCAGGGTGGCGGTCGCATCCTTGTTGACGAAGGTCTGCTCCACCGCCGCCTCCTCGGGCGACCATGCAACGAGCACGTCGGTGAGGCCCCGGTGCAGTTCGGCGAGGCGCGATGCCAGGTCCGCCTTGTCGTTGGAGGTGACCGTGCCGCAGGCGACGAAGGCGAGGCGATTGCCGGTCACGTCGATGACACCCCAGCCGGTACGCCTGAGGCCTGGATCGATGCCGAGAATGCGAATCGTGCCGTTCATGCCGGCAATCTAGCCCATTTGCAGGCGTGCCCCGCGCGACAGCCGGTTCTCGTCCGGCGCAAATCCCCGTAATCGGAACAAGAAGCCCGGAAGCGCCTGCCGAAAGCCCCCTCCCCCGTGGACATCCTTGCAAGCCTCGGCTCTCCCCCGCCGATCGCCGTCCTCGTCGCCGCCCTGCTGGCGGGGTGCGTGCGCGGCTACACAGGCTTCGGCTCGGCCATGATCTTCATGCCGGTGGCGGGCGCCTATCTCGGCCCAAAGGCCGCCATCGGCATCATGTCGATCATCGACGCGGTCATGCAGTTCGCCATGCTGCGCTCGACCTGGCGCCACGCCCGCTGGGGCGAGATCGGCCCGCTTTTCGTCGGCTATGTGGTGGGTCTGCCCATCGGCGTCTGGCTGCTGACGACCATCGACCCGACCCCGGTCCGCTGGGTCACATCGCTGTCCATCGTCCTGGTCCTGACATTGATGCTGGCGGTCGGGCGCATCGAGCGGTCACCCGGCTTGCCGGCGACACTGGCGACGGGTGTCGCGTCGGGCCTGATCTCTGGCCTCGCCAGCCTTGGCGGCATGGTGCTGTCGCTGTTCTGGCTCGCCGGTCCGAGCCGCAATGCCGGCGTGCGCGGCTCCTCGGTCGCCTTCTTCGTGCCGGCCTCGCTCATCTCGATGAGCCTGCTGGCCCTCGCCGGCATCTATACCAGCGAGGTCTTCCGCATCGCCGCCTGGGCGATCCTGCCCTATGCGGTCGGCATCGGACTCGGCGCACTCTTGTTCGACAGGGCCGACCCGCGGATGTTCCGCCCGGTGGCCTTCGCGGTGATCGCTGCCGCGGCGCTCACCAGCCTGCCGCTGCTCGACAGGCTGCTGCGCTAGCTGCGAGCCGCCGCCCGGTCGCGGGCGACGGCCGCCATCACGACATCATCATGCCGAGCTCAACGTCGCCCCTGGGCGCTGACGCAGGCGTTCAGCTCGTCCCAGAGCGCCCGGAAGCCGGCCATCGGCACCGACGACATGCCGTCCGGTCCCTCGACGAACATCTCGCGCAGCGGGCGCTCGACCATGGTCCGCGCGACGGGAGGCGGCACGGTGAAGCCGAGCCGCCCCTCCGCATTGACCGATCCAGGCACGCTCTCGCGATCGCTCCCGGCCCGGACCGTGACATTGGTGCGCGTGCCGGGAGGCGCCATGGCGCGGTCGGCCGGCACCGACATGGTGAGGTCGAGCTGGGCGTTCAGGCCGACGCGGATCTCGCCGCTGTTGCTCATGCTGACGGCGCGGCAGGCACTGAAACCGGCCGGGGTGCGGGAGGAATCAATCGCCCATGAGCCCGAGCGGCCCCATGGCGAACGTATGAGGCCAGCCGCGCCCTGGGTGGGGGTGAAGCCGCCCTGGCTCGGCATGCCCGGCGATGACATGGAGGGGGCGGGCACGGCCGGCGCCCCGCGCTGGATGGCGCTGGCCGGCGTGATGAAGAAGTTGTTCTGCGCGGCCCGGGGCCGGCGGGCGTTGCATGGCTCGGCGAAGATGGGCGTGCGGCGGTTGCGCTCCGGGCCCATGTACATGCAGAAGCCGTCGCGCTCCTCGCGGTTGTCCTCGGTCAGGGCGACGATGCGCTTCGAACCGCGGTTGTAGGTGTAGAACTGGCCGACGCCATCGGGAGCGCAACCCCGCGCGACGGTGGCGAAGGGTGCGTCGCCGGCCCCCGTCGTGTCGCCCATGCAGAGGTTGGGGCGGTTGGCCGGCCGGATGCGCCTAGCACGCTCGTCGAAGACGAACAGCGCGGCAGGACTGTCGCAGCGTCCCAGCACCAGGTTGTCATATCCCCCGTCGCGATCGCGCTCGGTCACGATGCAGCCGTGATGCGGCTCCGGATTCTCGAAAATCGCGAAGACAACGGCATTCCCCGGCGGCGGTGATTGCGCGGGCGCGGTGCCCGTCAGGCACAGCAATGCGATTGTTGCCGATGCAACATGCTTGAACATGCAGAAACCCCCTCGAACCGGCCTGGCAGGGTCTCCTGCGGCACGCGGAACGGTTGCAATAGTACCGTCCCGATATGAACGGCAACTGAAACGAACCGTAAGGGTTTACTCAGAGAGATCCGAGCACGAGGCGGAGGCTTCGCCCCGCAGCCTCCCGACGCGACCTCAGCCGCCCATCTTCTCCATCAGGGCAGCGGACAGTTCGAAGTTCGAGTAGACGTTCTGGACGTCGTCATTCTCGTCGAGATTGTCCATCAGGCGCAGCAGCTTCTCGCCCGTCTCGTCGTCGACCGCGACGCTCGTCTGCGGCTTCCAGGTCAGCGCGGTCTTCTTCGGTTCACCGAACTTCGCCTCGAGCGCCTTGGCGACCTCGGCGAGGGCGTCGGCGGCGGTGGTGATCTCGTGGCCGCTCTCGGACGACACGACATCCTCGGCGCCCGCCTCGATGGCGGCCTCGAGCATGTCGTCGGCGGAGGCCTTGTCGGCGGCGAACTCGATGGTTCCGACCCGGTCGAACATGAAGGACACGGCGCCGGTCTCGGCGAGGTTGCCGCCGGACTTGGTGAAGTAGGAGCGCACCTCCGAGGCGGTGCGGTTGCGGTTGTCGGAGAGCGCCTCGACGATCACCGCGACGCCGCCGGGGCCATAGCCCTCGTAGCGGATTTCCTCGTAGTTCTCGGCGTCGCCCGCCGAGGCCTTCTTGATGGCGCGCTCGATCGTGTCCTTGGTCATGTTCTCGGCGCGGGCGGCGAGGATCGCGGCGCGCAGGCGCGGATTGAAGGCCGGATCCGGCTGGCCCATCTTCGCCGCGACGGTGATCTCGCGCGACAGCTTGCCGAAGAGCTTGGACCGCATGGCGTCCTGACGGCCCTTGCGGTGCATGATGTTCTTGAACTGTGAATGCCCGGCCATATGCCCCTCTCGGCGGTAGTCTGCCGGTGTCGGGGGCGCAGGGAAGCGCGCGCCGCGCTGAGCGCCGGCTACAGGTCGGCGCGACTTATAGGCGGGAGAGGCGGCGAAATCCAGCGCCGCCCGGCAACATCAGCGGCGGGCGCCGAAGGCACTCGCCAGAAGGTCGATCTGGCTGGAAATGGCGTTGACCGGCGCCCCCGGCATCGTGCGGTCGGCACCGAACAGCAGGCGGTCCATGTGAACGATCCGCTCCTGAAGACGCATGGCCTTGCCGATGAGCGCCGTCAGCGCCTCGGGGAGCTCGTCGAGCGTCGCCTCGGGGGTCGCCGCACCGACCGACGACAGCCGCACCTTGGACTTCTCCTGAGCGGCCTGTTCCTGGGTCAGTTCACCCTCGTTGACCGCCCGCTGCAGCAGGAGCCAGGAGGCAAGCTGCATCAGTCGCGTGGTCAGTCGCATGCTTTCGGTGGCGTAGGCGAGAGCCGGACCGCGCTCCAGCGTGCGGCTCTCGGCACGGCCGGGGCCATCGAGATAGGCGGCGGTTTCTTCCACGAGGCCCATTCCGTCCCGGAACAGCTCCTTGAAGGCGGGAGAACTGGCGAGCCGGGCACCGAAAGCGACGGTGGGCTCGGCGACGGACGGAACGCTCTCATGCGACATCACGCAACAACTCCCTCAGGACCCGTGTGTGCCGTCGTTCCCGCCCCCCTGTAAAGCGTTTGCTTAAGGGAAGGTAAACGGCGGCCGGAATGAACTCTCGGGTCTGATGCAGCAAGGCGGATGCCAGTCCCCTCCGTCCCAAAACGAGACCCCCGGAGGACCGGCAAATGTCATGAGACGACGAAAAGAAGGCCGTGCCAAGGCCAAAGTGGTGGACACGATCCGGCCGGTTCCGGGCCGCCCGGAAACGGCAAAAAGGCCGCCCGGAGGCGGCCTTGAAGTGGAATACAGGGAGGCGTCAAACAGAGTGGACAGGAGCCACTCGCGTCCAGCGAACTGAACGATTTCCTTGATAGTCGGGAAAGGTTAACCCCCAGTTAACCCCAGTCGTTGCAGCCGGCGATTCTTCGCGTTGCAACAGCGACAGGATGACCGGCCCTGCCCCTCCCGTCCGCGCGCCGGCGACAGCCGCGCCTGGCCCTTGACGACCACCCGAAAATGCGGTGCCACAGGAGGCCCGGCACGGGCGCCGTCGTTGCCGACTTCCAGGGACTGCTGTCATGCTCGATATCGACCTCGCCATCCGCGGAGGCACCGTCGTCACCGCCTCGGACACCATCCGCTGCGATGTCGGCATCAAGGACGGCAAGATCGCACTGCTGGCCGAGAACATCACCGAGGCGGCCCGCACCATCGACGCCTCGGGCCTCATCGTCATGCCGGGCGGCATCGACAGCCACGTCCATCTCGACCAGCCCTCCGGACCGGACGTCACCATGGCCGACGGTTTCGAGAGCGGCACGCGCTCGGCGGCAGCCGGCGGCAACACCACCATCATCCCATTCGCCATGCAGGTGAAGGGCGAGAGCCTGCGCGCCTGCGTCAGTGACTATCACCGCAAGGCCGAGGGCAAGGCCTATATCGATTACGGCTTCCACCTCGTGGTCTCGGACCCGACGCCGACCGTGCTGAACCAGGAACTGCCGGCGCTCTTCGCCGACGGCTGTACCTCGTTCAAGGTCTTCATGACCTATGACGACCTCGTCCTCTCCGACCGCCAGTTGCTCGAGGTCTTCGACGTCGCCCGCCGTGAGCAGGCGCTCGTCATGGTCCATGCCGAGGGCTACGACAACATCAAGTTCCTGACCGAGCGGCTCGAGGCGGCCGGCAAGACAGCGCCCTACTACCACGGCCCGTCGCGGCCCCAGATCATCGAGCGCGAGGCGACCCACCGCGCCATCAGCCATGCCGAGCTGCTCGACGTGCCCATCATGATCGTCCACGTCTCGGGGCGGGAAGCGATGGAACAGATCCGCTGGGCGCGGCAGCGCGGCCTCAAGGTCTATGCCGAGACCTGCCCGCAATACATCACCCTCACCGAGGACGACATGAAAGGCCTGAACATGGATATGTCAGGCGCGAAGTATGTCTGCTCGCCGCCGCCGCGCGACACCGACAGCCAGCAGGCGATCTGGGAGGGGCTGAAGCAGGGCGTGTTCCAGACGTTCTCCTCCGACCACTGCCCCTTCTTCTACGACAGCCCGCGCGGCAAGTTGAACGACAAGGGGCGCACCTCGTTCAAGTGGGTTCCGAACGGTCTGCCGGGCGTCGAGACGCGCATGCCGGTGCTCTGGTCGGAGGGCGTCGCCAAGGGCCGCATTTCGATGAACGAGTTCGTGGCGCTGACCTCGACCAACCACGCCAAGCTCTACGGCCTCTACCCGAAGAAGGGCACCATCGCGGTCGGCACCGACGCCGACATCGTGCTGTGGGATCCGAACCGCAAGGAGACGATCCGGCAGGACATCCTCCATCACGGCTCCGACTACACGCCCTGGGAGGGGTTCGCCGTCACCGGCTGGCCGGTGATGACGATCGCCAGGGGCAAGACCGTCGTGGAAGAGGGCAAGGTCGTCGGCGCCATGGGCGCTGGCGCCTTCATCGCCCGCGACAAGAGCCCCTACGCGCTGCCGGCGGGGGCGTGAGAACCCGCCTCACACCGTCAGCATGATCTTGCCGACATGGGTGCTGCCCTCCATGCGGGCGTGCGCCTTCGAGGCCTCCGTCAGCGGATAGGTCGAATCCATCACCACCTTCACCTGTCCGCTTTCCAGCAGCGGCCAGACCTTCTCCCTCAGCGCATCGGCCAGCGCCGCCTTGAAGGCGATGTCGCGGATGCGCAGCGTCGAGCCGGTGAAGGTGATGCGCTTCAGCATGAGCCAGCGCAGGTCGACCTTCACCTCGGACCCGTGGAGGAAGGCGATCTGCACGATGCGGCCGTCGGCGGCGACGCAGGCGAGGTTCTTCGCGACATAGTCGCCGCCGACCATGTCGAGGATGAGGTGCACCCCGCGCTTGCCGGTGATGGTGTTCACCGCCTCGACGAAATCGGTGGTGCGGTAGTTGATGGCATGGTCGGCGCCGAGCGCCTTCGCCGCGGCGCATTTTTCCTCCGAGCCGGCGGTGGTGATCACCGTCGCACCGAAGGCCTTGGCGAGCTGGATCGCGGTGACGCCGATGCCCGACGTGCCGCCGTGGATCAGGATGGTCTCGCCGGCCTTCAGGGCCCCGCGGTCGAAGACGTTGGACCAGACTGTGAAGAAGGTCTCCGGAATGCCAGCGGCCTCGACCATGGACAGGCCCTTCGGCACCGGCAGGGCATTGGTCTCGTTGACCACCGCATACTCGGCATAGCCGCCGCCGGAGACGAGGGCGCAGATCTTGTCGCCGACCTTGAATCGGGTGGCGCCGTCGCCGCAGGCCACCACCTCGCCGGAGAACTCGAGGCCCGGGATGTCGGATGCGCCCTTCGGCGGCGGATACCCGCCGGCGCGCTGCAGGACGTCCGGCCGGTTCACGCCCGCCGCAGCGATCCTGACAAGCACCTCGCCGGCGCCCGGCACCGGAACCGGCCGTGTCTCGGGCACCAGCGCCTCGGGGCCGCCGGGGACGGGAATGGCGATGGCGGTCATGGTGGGGGGGACAGCGGTCATCGGATCATCCGGTTTCGACAGAACAGGGTGAGACGGTGTAGCCTCGGGCGAAAGGCAAAGCCAGTCCGCGAGGAGGAGGCCACCATGTTCGACGACGACCTGAAGCCGCGCCCGAAGCCCCCCGCCCACGTGCTGGGACAGGACCTGTCCGCGTTGTCGGTGCATGAACTCGCCGAGCGCATCGCCCTGCTGAAGATCGAGATTGCCCGGCTGGAGATGGACATGGGCGCCAAGGAAGCAAGCAAGTCGGCCGCCGCCAGCGTCTTCAAGTTCTGATCAGCCGCGGGCTGCGCGCGGCAGACCGTCGTCGCCACAGCCGATGGCGACACGATCGCCGATGGCGAGCCCGGCCTCCGCCCGGCACATGATCCGTGGCCCCTCGTCCAGGGTGACGAGGGCAATGCCATAGCCGCCGGGAACGTCGAGTTCGGGCAGCGGCGCACGCAGGACCGTGGTCACCGACCAGATGGTACCCTTTCCTCCGGCCGTGACCTCGGTGACGGACTGGGAGGCACAGGCCGGACAGGCGGCCCGCCGGAACTGCCAGCGATGCCCGCAGGCGGTGCAGGAGGCGATCCGGAGCCCGCTCATGCCGTGCGCTCCAGCACGAAGCCGGCATGGCTGGAGAAGACGCCGCCGTCGGCATGGCAATAGGCAAGTGCCGGCGGCCCCTTCACCTGCCGCGCGCCTGTGTCGCCGCGCATCTGGCGAACCACCTCCACCACGTGGGCGAGGAAACCGGCGACACCGGGATGGCCGTAGGACATCAGCCCGCCGTGAAGGTTCAGCGGAAACCGGCCGTCGCGCCCGAGGAGCCCCTCGCGCGCCGACGGCCCCGCCCGACCAGGGGCTGCGAAGCCGAGCGCCTCCAGGAAGATCGCCAGGGTCGGCGTGAAACTGTCGTAGAGGCCGAGAAGGCGCATGTCGCCCGCCTCGCGGCCTGCCATGTCGAAAGCCTGCGCCGCCGCAACCTTCGCGCCGAGCCCGAGGTCGTCCGGCATTTCCGAGACGTGCTGGTGGGTATGCGCCTCGCCCCAGCCGGCAAGGCGGATGGAGGCCTTTGCGAGGGGCTCCGCGGAGACAACCACCGCCGCAGAACCATCCGAAATCGGGCAGCAGTCGAGGAACTTCAGCGGCGTGGAAATCGGCTTCGAGGCCAGCACGTCGTCCACCGAGACCGGCTTCGTCAGTTGGGCGCCGGGATGGCCGGCCGCGTGGCGGCGCATCAGCACGGCAAGTTCGGCGAGATCCGCCTCGCTGGCACCGGTCTCGTGGAGATGGCGCGCCGCCACCAGCGCGTAATAGGCGGGGATGGAAGCGCCCAGCGGCACCTCGTGGACGGGATGGCCGACGCCGGCCAGCGTCTTCACGGCATCGTCACGGCTCTGGCCGGTGAGGCGGTTCTCACCGCCGACGACCAGCACATGCCGGCAGGCGCCGGCCGCGATGAGATGACGGGCGAGGATGATTCCGACCGCGCCCGTCGCGCCGCCCACCTGCGCCTGGTGGGCGTGACGGGGCCGTATCGCCAGCCTCTCGGCCATCACGGTGCCCATCATCAGGTGCGGATAGGTCGTCGCATAGCCGGAGATGAGGCCGTCCACCGCCTCGCGCGGAAGGCCGGCATCGGCGAGGGCAGCGAGCGCCGCCTCCTCCATGAGGTCGACGGGTCCGCGTCCCGGATGCTTGCCGAAAGCGGTGACGGCGACGCCGGTGAGATAGGCCATCGCCGGTGCCGAATCAGGCCGGCTCGGCTTCCAGCACGATGCGACCGGCGACCTTGCCGGCTTCCAGATCGTGCAGCGCCTCGTTGACCTGGCTCATCGGCCGCTTCTCGATCGGGATAGGCGCCAGCTTCACCTTGCGGACGAGGGCGACGAACTCCTTCAGCTCCCTGAGCGAGCCGACATAGGAGCCACGGATGGAGATGGCGCGCATCGGGATGAAGGGCAGCGGATAGCGGAGCTCGCCGCCGAACAGGCCGACGATGACGAGCTGGCCGCCCTTGCGCAGGCCGTTGATGGCGAGGCTCGTGGTGTCCTCCGCCCCGACGAAGTCGAGCGCCGAAGCAAGCCGGCCCCCGGCGAAGGCGGAGAGCTGCTTCGCGGCATCCGGCGCATTCGGATCGAGCGTTGCGGCGACGCCGATCTGCTCGGCGATGCGGCGCTTCTCGGGCGAGGGATCGACGGCGATCACCGGACCCATGCCGAGGGCCTTGAGCAGTTGCAGCGCGGTCTGGCCGAGGCCGCCGATGCCGAAGACGGCGATCTTCTCGCCCTCGCGATGCGGGCGGATCTTGTTGACGGCGCTGAACACCGTCACGCCGGAGCAGGCGTAGGTGGCGGCGAGCGCCGGATCGAGACCCTCGACATCGACGAGGAACTCCTCGTCGCGCACCAGCACGTGCTCGGCGAAGCCGCCGCGCGCCTGCACGCCGAGGAACTGCGGCGCGGCGCAGAGGTTCTCGTCGCCGGACTTGCAGAGCGGGCATTCGCCGCAGCCGATCCAAGTGTGCAGAAGCCGCCGGTCGCCCGGCTTCACGCTGGTCACCTCGGGGCCGACCGCCTCGACCGTGCCGAGGATCTCGTGGCCGAGGGTGAGCGGCAGCTTGAGGCCGCGATCCGACAGGTTCAGCGACCGGCCACCGCCGATATTGTACTTGCCCTCGCGGATGTGCAGGTCGGAATGGCAGACGCCGCAGTGGCTGACCTTCATCAGCACCTCGCGCCCCTTCGGCACAGGGCGCGGTTCTTCCGTCAGCACCAGCGGATCGCAGGACACGTTGAGGCGCCAGGAATGGGTGGTGCGGGCCGGAGAAAAGGTGTCCATGGCGTGTCCTCGGATGCTGCGAAGCGCCGGTTGCTCCGGGCGCCGACTTGGATGGCGCGAACGCTAGCACGGGAGGGCCGTCTGTAAATGTGCCGAAGGGCCGAGCCTGGCCTCGGCGAACACATGCCTCTAGCGCCGGACTGAGTCGGCGGCATTGACCTCGCCGGCAAGCTGGAACGATGGCTCCGCTGCAGCGGTGATCGCGGCGACGGCACAAAGCGTGATCAGAGTGACGACGAGCAGGATACGCGGCATGGGACGCACTCCGGGACTGCCGTTGCAACGCGCGGCAACGGCCGGGGCACCGTACGTCCCTCGGATTTTCGGACAATCGTCGCGATCGTGGTGAACGATCCGTTGACGCCGGGCCGTCCGGTGGCTCAGCCGCCGCGATAGAGCAGACGTGCGCGGATCGTTCCAGGCAGGTCGCGGATCTGGTCGAGCACCGCCTCGGCATCGGCGACCGAACCGTCGGCGTCGAGCACGACGTAGCCGATCTCGCCATCGGTCTGGTAGTACTGCGCGGCGATGTTGATGCCGCGTTCGGCGAAGACGTCGTTGAGGCGCCGGAGTTCGCCCGGCAGGTTGCGCTGGACCTGGATGAAGCGCGTGCCGGCGGGACGGACCGGCAGCTGCACCTGCGGGAAGTTCACCGCGCCCCAGGTGGATCCGATGTCGGAGTAGTCGATGAACTTGCGCGCCACCTCGGCGCCGATGCGCTCCTGCGCCTCCTCGGTGGAGCCGCCGACGTGCGGTGTGAGGATGACGTTGTCGAGGCCCTGCAGCGGGCTGACGAAGGCGTCGGCATTGGAGGACGGCTCGACGGGGAAGACGTCGACGGCTGCCCCCCTCAGATGGCCGGACTTGAGCGCCGCGGCCAGCGCGTCGAGGTCGAGGATGGTGCCGCGGGCATTGTTGATGAGATAGGCGCCCTTCTTCATCGCCGCGATCTCGCGGGCGCCGATCATGCCCTGCGTCGCCGGCGTCTCCGGCAGGTGCAGCGACACCACGTCGGAGCGGGCGAGCAGGTCGTGGAGGTCGTCGGCCGGCTCGACATTGCCGTGGCGGAGCTTGTCGGTGTGGTCGAAATAGATCACCCGCATGCCCATGGCCTCGGCGAGCACGGCGAGCTGCGAGCCGATATTGCCGTAGCCGACGATGCCGAGCACCTTGCCACGCGCCTCGGAGCTGTCGACGGCGGACTTGTCCCAGTGCGCCCTCGTGGGCCTTGACCGATTTCGGGAAGATGCGGCGGAACAGCATGACGATCTCGGCGATCGTCAGTTCGGCGACGCTGCGGGTATTCGAGAAGGGCGCGTTGAATACCGGGACGCCGGCACGATTGGCGGAGACGAGGTCGACCTGGTTGGTGCCGACGGAGAAGCAGCCGATGGCGATGAGCCGGTCCGCGGCCTGCAGGATGTCGGGCGTGATCTGGGTGCGCGACCGGATGCCGAGGAGATGGATGCCGCGGATGGCCTTGGCGAGAGCGGCGCCGTCAAGCGCCTTGGGCAGCCTCTGGATGCTGCTGTAACCCGCCTGCTCGAGAACAGCGACAGCGGTGTCGGAGATGCCCTCCAGCAACAGGATCTTGATGCGGTCCTTCGACAGCGACAGCGCCGCCTTGCGGGCGCCCGTGCGGGCCGTTCTGGATGAGGTCGTCATGAAGGGAATTCCGCGCAGCTGCCGAGAGGACCCTCGCATGGCAGGATGCGGCACGGCGAGCAAGTCACATCAGCCGTGTCGACGGACTGACCGATGAAGGTCGTGTCCGCCCGGCCGCGACGGGAGCCGGGTACCGGCTCCCGCAGGGACTATCAGCGGGTGCGATCGATCATCTGGGTCAGCGTCTCGTGGGTGCGCTTGAGCTCCACGATGGCTTCCTCGATCTCGCGCTTCTGCTGCTCGAGATGCGAGATCTGCTCCAGGCACTTCTCGCGAGACAGCTTGAGCTGCTGGTCGGGTCCGGCGTCGTTGCGCTCGTGCGCCTCGACCATCTCCGAGATCTCGGCCAGCGTGAAGCCGAGGCGCTTGCCCTTGAGAATCAGCTGCAGGCGGACACGGTCCGCGGCGCTGTAGAGGCGGGCCAGACCCTCGCGGCGCGGCGAGAGAAGGCCCTTGTCCTCGTAGAAGCGCAAGGCGCGCAGGGTGACGTCGAACTCGCGCGCGAGGTCCCCGATCGTGTAGACGGCCGGGCCTGCCTTGGCAGCCTCGGCGTCATCCTCGATCCAGAAGACGTCGTCGTCATTGTTGCGAGCCATGAATGCCTTCCGTTCCATATTCTGCTCCATCCTCGCTCAGGAGGAAACCTTATTCGTGGATGGGACCCCTACTACCGGAGAATGCTTACGCGGGGGAGATAGACGGGTCATTCCGATACGTTACTTACCGTTAGGGCAGGATAGCACGTGCAGTCCAGCAACGCCCACAATCACTTACCAGCAGTTTAACGGTTAACCCGGTCCCTGCCATTCGAACAAAAAAAACCGCCGTTAACCCTCCATTTACCATGTGCGCCAAGATTGCATGCAGGGAGTGCCCTCAAGCCGCGCCAAGGATTCGCGAATGAGGATGCCCCGATCGCGACCAGCCGTCCAGTGACGGACGGTTGCGGTTCGTCCAACCGCCAAGTGTGTGGACCCGGAATGCGACACACCGTGCCCTGGAGCGTGAAGGGCGTCGACCACGACGCCAGGGAGGCCGCCAAGGAAGCGGCCCGTCGCGCCGGCATGTCCCTTGGCGAGTGGCTCAATACCGCCATCAGCGAACAGGCCGGCGACGTCGCGCCCCCGCCCCCGGATACGGGGCTGGCGACCGTAACGCGGCGGCTGGAATCGATCTCCAAGCGCCTCGATGCGGTCACCCGCCGCGAATCCGACGCGGCGATCCCGCCGATGTCGCTCGGCCGCAACGACCATGGCGACATCGTCCGCGCCCTCGACGCGGTGGCGCGGCTGGCCGAAATCTCCGAGCGCCGCTCCGCGGCCGCCATCGAGGCCGTCGAGCATTTCGCGACGCGGCGCCCGGCGCCCGCGCCTCACCTCCATACCGCCGTCGCTGCGTCCCCGGCTCTGGCCGGTCATCCGGGACGGTCGGATCATACCGCCCAGCTCGACGCCATCGCCCGATCGATCCGCGATCTCGACATGGCTGCCGTTCCCCGTGCGGGCGGCGAGCATATCGCCGCCGCTCCGCGACGGGCCTTCAGGCAGGATATCGACAGCACGGTGGCCGAGATTGCCGCGCGCCAGAAGGTTCTGACCCGCGGCCAGGCCGAGCCCGCGCGTCAGCCGCTGCCGCCGGCCTTCATGGCGTCCCCCCCGACGGCCCCGGACATGTCTCCGATCGCCGACAAGCTCGACGCCCTGTCGCGCCAGATCGACGCCGTTCTCAACCAGACCCGGCCGGCGCCCCCCCGCGCCAGCGAGCCGTCGGCGCTCGCCGGTGAGATCGGCCGCCTTTCCCAGCGTATCGACGCCCTCGGACAGACGCAGGGCGACGGTCTCGAGCGCGAGATCAGGGGGCTGTCGGGGCGCATCGAGCAGATGCGCCGGGAGATCGCCGAACGCGAGACCGCCCCGCAGGACCTCGCCGTTGCGGAGCTGCGGGCGGACATCGCGTCGATGGCCGACCAGCTCGCCGAACTTGCACCGCGCAAGGCCGTGGAGTCGCTGGAAACCGAAGTTCAGGCCCTGGCCGACAGGATCGAGAAGGCCAGCGCCGACGGCCTTGCCGCCGAGCCGCTGCAGGCGCTCGTACGGGAATTCGAGCAGACGGTCGCCCGGATGATGCCCGCCGAGGGCATCGCCGATGAGCTGAAGGCGATCTCGTTCCGCATCGACACGCTCGCGACCCGTGGCATCACCAGCGGCCTGATCGAGAAGCTCGCCGACGAGACGACGGCGATCCGTGCCATGCTGGCCGATACGGTCACCCGGGATGCGGTCGAGGATCTCGCCGACCAGATCGCCTCGCTCGGCCGGCGCGTCGACGACATGGCGAAACCGCAGACCAGCGACATCGAGGCGATCACCGCGGCGATCGAGACCAGGATCGGCGAGATCGCCGATCGGCTGGCCGCCGCGCCCCGCGCTGCCGTACAGGCCGCCTCCAATCCCCAGCTCGAGGACGCCCTGCGCCGCCTCGCCGACAAGCTGGAGGATACTCATTCTCGCCCGGATGACCCGGGTGCCCTGGCCGACATCGAGCGGCACATCCTGTCCCTCGCCGCCAAGATCGACGCCGCCGACGGCCGCTTCGCCCAGCTCGGCACCATCGAGCGCGGACTGTCCGATCTCTTCGCCCAGATGGAGGAAATCCGGGCGAGCTCCATTGATGCCGCCGAGCGGGCGGCGCACCGGGCGATCCCGGCGGCCTCTTCGGCGAGCGACGCCGAGGTGGAAGCCCTGCGTCGCGAGATCGCCGAGATGCGCCTGGCGCATCAGGCCTCCGATCAGAAGGCCGCAGGCACGGTCGATGCGGTCCAGCAGACCTTCGAAAGGGTGGCCCGCCGCATCGCCGAGATCGAACCGGCGACTGCACCCGAGGCCGTGAGCAAGCCCGAGCCGGTTGCACCCGCCGTCCGGACGCCGGTGGTCACCGCCACGGAGCGGCCCGCCGCTCCGACACCGCGGCAGACCGTCCCGACGCGCGTCCCGGGCAGCAGCGACCTGCCGCTCGAGCCAGGTTCCGGGGGACCCCGGGTCCGCCCGCCCGCGCCCGGTGCGGCGCCCGCTTCCGGATCAAAGACCGATTTCATCGCCGCCGCTCGCCGGGCCGCCAAGGCCGCCGCGGCAGAGCCGGCGCAGCGCGAGGACACCGAGGCCTCGGCCAAGGGCGGCTTCTTCGCGCGCTTCCGTGGTGCCCCCAGGCCGCAGGTCGAAGCCGAACCGGCACTGGCCGAGCCGAAACCATCGCGCTGGCGGAAGCGTCCCGCCGACACTGTCACTGAACCGGCCCCGGCACCCACGATCATCGAGCCTGTCACCCTTGCACCCGATCTCGACGCGGGCGCCGATGCCGCCGCCCGTCCGGTCGTGTCGGTCAATCGCAAGACGATCCTGATGGGCATCGCGGCGGCGCTTCTGGTTCTCGCCGCCGGAATCGCCACCGTTCCGAAGATCCGCAGCCTCATCAGCGCCACCGGCAGCCAGCAGACCGCGCTGCCCGCAGCGCCCGCACTGCCTGCCGCACCGCCGGCAGCGATGCAGCCGCAGTCCGCCGCCCCGGCAGCGCCCGCGCCCGCATCGGCGAGTTCAGCACCGATCGAACTCGTGGCGCCGACTGCTGACCAGACGCTGACGGATCCTCCCGTCGGAACACCGCAGGCGCCCGCCCCCGTCCAGGACGCGACAGCGCCCGAGACCACGGGATCGGTTTCGGCCGCCCGCACCACTCCGCCGGCCGGCACCACCGTCTCACCGACGGGCTGGCAGCCGGTCGATACCCGGACCGGCCGGGCGGTCTCCGTTCCCGAGGCGCTGAAGGCGGCCGCCGACGGTGGCGATCCGCTCGCCGCCTATGAGATGGGCACGCGCTATCTCGAGGGCCGCGGAGTTGCCATCAGCGCCAGCGAGGCGGCCAAGTGGTACCAGCGCGCCGCCGATGCCGGCGTGGCACCCGCGCAATACCGCCTCGGCAGCCTCTATGAGAAAGGCACCGGCGTCCTTCGCGATTTCGAGCGTGCCCGTCGCCTCTACGAGCGCGCCGGCGAGGCCGGCAATGCCAAGGCCATGCACAACCTCGCGGTGATGTATGCCCAGGGCCAGGCGGCACCGCGGCCGGACTACAAGACGGCCGCCCAGTGGTTCCGCCGCGCCGCCGAGCATGGCGTTGCCGACAGCCAGTACAACCTCGGCATCCTCTATGCCCGCGGTCTCGGCGTCGAGCAGAGCCTCGCGGAGAGCTACAAGTGGTTCGCGCTCGCCGCAGCCGGCGGCGACCAGGATGCCGGCAAGAAGCGCGATGAGGTCGCGGCCCGCCTCGACGCCCAGACGCTGGTGGCAGCACGCCTTGCGGTGCAGACCTTCGCTGCGAAGACGGAACCCGAGGCCGCCGTGAAGGTTGCCGTGCAGGCCGAGTGGGCCGATCCGCCGGCAGCTCCCGCCGCCCAGCCGGCCCGCCCGGCCCCGCGCCGAGCCCAGTCCAGCCGCTGACGGGGCCTCGGTCTGTCGAACGAGCGGCGGTCAGTCAGCCATGCGCGGGCGGCATTGACATTCATGTTGCACCGCACAATATCACGCCTCTAGGGATGTGAACGCCTCGGGACGACGAATCACGAGGAGATCACCATGGCACGAGCCCATCACGAGCTCGGCACGCTTCGCGAACTCACCGGCGCCGACGCCGAACTGCATCGCGACCATCTGCTCCGACTGGATGCGGAAGGGCGCCGCGAGCGCTTCAACGGCGTCGCGGACGACAGATTCATCGATCGCTATTCCCGGCGCTGCTTTTCCGGCCGCACGCGCGTCTTCGCGCTGCTTGACCGCGACGGACAGGTGCGAGGGTCCGCGGAACTTCATCCCCCGACGCTGGAGGACCCGGCCGACATCGCCTTCTCCGTCGAACCGCAGTTCCGGCAGATGGGCATCGGCACGCGCCTCTTCGAAGCGGTGATCGCGGCGGCCCGCTATTCGCGTTACCCCAAGCTGCGCATCACCTCGACGGCCGGCAACCGCGCCATGCGGGCTCTCGCCCGCAAGTTCGGTGCGAACTTCACCTTCGAGGGTGGCGAGGTCACCGGCCTGCTGACCGTCACCGATGCGGACGGCATCGCGCCGCGGCGCCGGGGTGTCGCGCGGCCCGAGATCCAGGCCGTGGCCTGAGAGACCGCCGGCACCTGTCCAACGAAAAGGCCCGCCGGTTCGACCGGCGGGCCCTTCTCTATGGGGGGAACGGGTGGGTTGCCGGCGCCGTCAGGCAGCCTTGGAGGCGCGGGCGACCAGCTTCTCGGCTTCGGCCTGCACAACCTTCGCACCATCGGTCGCGGCGTCGCGCACCTGGACGAGGCTCTCCTTGGCGCGGGCGAGGTTGGCCTCGCCGAAGGCCTTCACGAACTCGGCCTGGCGGCGAAGGGCGTCCTGCGGATCCTTGGCGGCAGCCATGTCGCGGGCGGCGTCGACCACCATCGTGGCGTTCGCAACCGCGCCTTCCACGGCGCTGCGGACAAAGCCCGCGCCGAAGCCGGCGGCGGCGACCATGGCGCTCTCGATACCCTTGGCGGCATCGAGCGCGGTCTTCTGGGCCTCGGACAGGCGAGCCTTGACGGTCTCGGACTGGCGCTCGGTGAATTCACGGATGGCGGGGGCCACGGCAAGCGTGCCCGGCGTCGCCGAAAGGCCATCGAAGGCCTTCTTCATCTGGCCGAA
This sequence comes from Phreatobacter sp., assembly GCA_965284145.1. Classification (GTDB taxonomy): domain Bacteria; phylum Pseudomonadota; class Alphaproteobacteria; order Rhizobiales; family Phreatobacteraceae; genus Phreatobacter. The sequence goes on along the minus strand of CBDIRH010000001.1, from coordinate 1,756,827 downwards.
ATAGGCATCGGCAGCGGTCTTCATCGTCTGATCGAACATCGGTGTCTCCATTCTCGTTCGAGCCATGGCCCGCTGTCCTCAAGGAGGCCCGGCGGGTGACTGGAATATAGGGCATCTCATTGTGCGTTGCAACATTTATTGTGCATTGCAACATGGCCGATGGAATGAGCCGCCCTGAACTCTTCCTCATTCGCGACGTTGCGCCTATCTGAAGCCGTGCCGTTCCGGAGATTGCGCACCATGGCCCCTGTACCGCCGGTCGAGACGTCACGCCCGCCGGATGGCAGGGAGGCTTCGACGCGCGATGCGGAGAAGCAGGCCTCGCTCCGCAGGGCGCGGATCGTCGCGACGACGCTGCTTGCCTGCAGCGTCATGCTGATGATCGCTGCCAAGATGCTGGAGCACCGGCACCCGGCCTTCGGCTTCATCGCCGCTTTCGCCGAGGCGGCGACCATCGGCGGCCTGGCCGACTGGTACGCCGATTGTCGCGCTGTTCAAGCACGCCGCATGGGCCTGCCGATCCCCCACACGGCCATCATCCAGAAGAACCAGCAGCGGATCGCCGACACGCCTCGGCAAGTTCGTCGAGACCAACTTCCTTGCCCGCCGAGCCCCGTCGAGGCGCGAAACTGCGTGAGGTCGATTTTGCCTCGCACTGATCGCCGACTGGCTGTCCGACCGCGTCCCGCAGCGGCCAGCGCTCGCCCGCTTCGCCCGGAACATGCTGCCCCGCAGCCCTCTCGGCGCCATGGACGCAGTCGCGGATGAAGGAGTTCCTCGCCGAGCGTCTGGCGTGACCGAGGTCGGCAGCGCGTGAAGCTCGGCGCCGCATCGCCGCCCAGGTCTGCTCGGCGCGGTGACCGAGGATCGCCGGCACCAGCGCCTGCTCGACGAGTTGATCTGGCTGCGATGGAGCGCATTGCTCGCGCAACCAGGCGACGCATCGACGGCATCCGCGACAAGATCCGCAACGAGCTGCCGAGCGCTGTTCAACCTGTATCAAGCGCCGACGCCTACCTGCTGCGCAAGACCGTCATCCTCGAATCCACCGGCACCTTCCTCGACGAGGATGCACGCGCCAGGACCCCGGACCACGCCGCTGCGGCAGCGAGTTCGACCGCTTCGTCGACGAGCTTCATCGAGCAGCCTGCGCGAGAGCCGCCGGCCTATGCCGCCCGGCGGGCCGAGAAGCCTGAAGCAGCGACCTGCTTGGCCCGGAAGGAGCTTCGGGACGGTGGCCGAGGACGCTCTGGCGCAACAGCCTTCGGAGCTATCCTCGAGCAGCGACGCTCGGCGCGCCCGGACATCGCAGATCGAGGCGCCAGCTCGAGCCGATCCTGCTCACCGAGATCGGCGCGCAAGCTTGACCGCGCGATCCGGCGCATGCAGCGCCGAGATCAACCGCGGCGTGGTTCGTGGTTACGCTGTCCGACCTTCGTGCGAGCAGCAGAAGAGCGGCGTCGCCCGCTTCATCGCCGAACAGGTCAAGGCCTGGGACATGCAGCATGCTGATCCGGCTGCATGGAACTGAACGATCGGCCGCGACCTGCAGTACATCCGCCTCAACGGCACGCTGATCGGCGGCCTCGCCGGCCTCGTCCTGCACACGATCGAGGTGCTGATCCGCAATTCTTGATCCGGTCATCGAGGACGCCTAGCCTGAACACATCCCCCGGAACGCCCGAAAACCGGACCTGACCGCGCCGTACGACCGTTTCATTGACCTGAGCAGTGGAGACAGAGATGACCCAGACGCCCCAGTCGATCCTCGACATGTTCAAGAAGCTCGGCGAGGACATGAAGGTGCCGCCCGTCGACCTTCAGACGATCATCGATCATCACCGCAAGAACCTCGAGGCGCTCGCCGCCAGCGGCAAGGCCGCCGCCGAGGGCGCGACGGCGATCGCCACCCGCCAGAAGGAGATCGTCGAGACGGCGGTGAAGGAGATCCAGGCGGCGGCGCAGAACTTCAAGCTGCCGGGCAGCGCCCAGGAGATGATGGCGGCGCAGACCGAGTTCACCAAGAAGGCGATGGAAGCGGCGGTGAAGAACACCCGCGACATGGCCGAGCTCGTTCAAAAGTCCAATGCCGAAGCCATCCGCGTCATCCAGGACCGGATGAAGGAGAGCTTCGAGGAGATCCGCCAGGGTTTCTCGCGGAAGTAGGCAAGGCCGCGCTGCGCCGGACCCACCGGCGCGGCGCATCCGGCTTACATGCCGCATCGCAGCATCTGTGATGCATTGCATCAGAACTCTTGATGGATCGGCATCGAACCAACGGTCGACCCAGGACCACCAACGGCACGAAACCGCCGGCCCCGTGAGGCCGGCCTGCTTCCCCCGAGCCGTTGGAGACTTCGATGACGACCACGACCCTGCACGCCGCCACCACCTCGCCCCTCGCCGGCCTTGTCCGCCTTGCGGCCGGACTTGCCGGTGCCATTCGTGAATACCTGCGCATCCGCCAGGCCACGGCGGCACTGAACGACCTCAGCCCGGAACTCCTGAAGGACCTCGGCATCGACCGCTCGGAGATCGAGCGCGTCGCGAAGTTCGGCCGCCGCGGTTCCTGACAGGGCGTCAGCAACCGCCCGTGCGCGGCTTGCCACCGGGTCCGCCGGCCCGCGCGGCCATGATGTCCTGCAGGAAGGCGGGAACGCTGCGTCCCTCACCGGCAAGGTAGTCGCCCATGGCTCCTGCCACGCGCCGGACCGCCGGCCGGTCGCCCACACGCCGTCGCCAGGCCAGCAGGCCGGGCGTCTCTCCGGTGAGCGGCGCTCCCATCCGCTCTCCGAAGAGTTGAGCCATGAAGAAGGCGATGTCCGCGAAACCGAACTTCCCCGCAAGGTACCCCTCCTCGGAGAGCGTCGCCTCGAGCCGCCGATACACCTCGAAGGCTCCGGCAATGGCGGCGACCGCACTCGGCTCGCCCAGCGACTTCTGGAGCGAGAACAGCTTGATGATGTGGGGGAAGTAGACCTCGTCGACGATCAGCTCGAGCTGCCTCGCGCGGGCCCGCTGACGCGCATCTCGGGGCCAGAGCGGAGGATCGGGCCTGACATCCTCCAGATACTCGAAGATCTGGGTCGAATCGAAGAGTTCGAGATCGCCGTCGACCAGGACGGGAACCTGCTGCTTGGGGTTCACCCGAACGACGTCGGGATGCTTTGGCATGTAGAGGGACTGCATGCCGAACGGAACGACCAGACGCTCGAACGCAACGCCCTTCTCGATCAGCGCGATCTCCGCCTTGGCGCCGAACATGCTGAGCGGCCCGGTGTAGAGCCGCATCGTCGTCTTGGCGGTCATCGAAACCCCTCCGGCCGGTTCAGACCCGGTGGAAGGTCTTAGCGAACCGCAGGGCGGCCGGTGTCAGCAGCCTATTCGGCCGCCCGGCGCCCGCGTGTGGCGTCGAGAACCGCCCGGATTCGCTCGGCCAGCGGCAGTTCGCCCTTCAGCCGGCGCGCCGGACCGGGCGCCTTCTCGGCAACCGTGGCCGCGAGGATCTCCTCGATCCGGGACCCCGGCCCCTCGAGCAGGGCGGTGACGCGGGCGACGTCGATCGCAACCTCGTCGATCTTCGCCCGCAACGTGGCCGCCTCCTTGGACTCCCGGCCGAGCGAGCCTTCCGCCGCACGGGCGAGCGAGGCGACCTCGCGCTGGATCCGGGTGCGATCCTCCCGCGCCTTGGCGAGCGAACCTTCCAGCACGTTTTTCTCCGCGATCGCCGTCTCTGCGGCGATCTGCAAGCGGCGGGCAGTCTCGGCGCTGCGCTCCTTCACCTCGTCGATCTCCCGGCGCACACGATCCCGCTCCGCCTCGATCCGCGCCACGCTGCGCTCGATCTCGTCACGGGCCTGCCGCTCGCGCGAAGCGGCTTCCTTCTGTTCGGCGAGAGCCGTCTCCAGCTTGGTCTTCTCGCGATCGAGCCTCGCGAGCTTCTTTTCCTCGGAGGCGAGCTTGCCCTGAAGCGTCCTGATCTCGGCGTGTTGCTCGCTCGCCTTGCGACGCTCGGCAGAAAGAAGGGTTGCCGTCTCGGCCAGCGCATGGCGCGTCTCGGCGATCTCTGCGCGCAGTTCCGCCGCCCCCTCCTGCTCCCGCTTCAGCGCCGCCTGGACGTCGGCGATGCGCTGGCGCTCGGAGGTGAGCAGATTGGAGGTTTCGGCATAGGAGAGGCGATGGGCCGCGAGGTCCCCCTCGGCGGTCGCGAGTTCGGCAGAAAGCTGGCCGATCTGGTTGCGCTGATTGTCGACCTGCGTGCGGAGTGCCACGATCTCGACGCGCTGGCTGTCGCTCTCGGCGACCTTGGCGACATGGTCCCGGGTCAGCGCCTCAAAGGCGGCCTCCCGCTCGGCGAGATGCGCCGCTCCGCGGGCCAGCTCCTCGATCTTCGCCGCCACCGTCGCGCGGCTCTCCGCCAGTGCCTCCTCGAGCGCCGACTTCGTGCTCTCGAGGCCGGCGATCCGCGCGGCCCGCGCGTCGAGCTCGGCGTTCAGGTCGCGGATCGTCTCGTTGCGCCGGGCGATCTCGATGGTCTGGAGATTGGCGGCTTCCCGCAGCTTCTCCGCCTCGACCTCGATGCGCCGGATGCCAAGCGCATACTCGGCCCGGACGTGATCCTTCTCCGCCTTGATCTCCGCCATGGAGAGCGGAATGGCGCTTTCCACGCGGCGGGTCGTCAGCCGCACCGCGCGACGCCAGACGGCCCCCATCAGAGCCAGCGAGAGAAGCGCCGCCACGACGAAGCCCAGCACGAAGACCATGGCGGTCTCGATCGTCACGACGGCTCAGCTCCCTCAAGGTCAGCGGGACACTCTTCTGCCATGCGGAAACGGCCGCGCAAAGAGCCGCGGCCGTAACGTCAAACACGAAGTCGGCGGCTGCCGCCGGCGGAATCCGTCAGAAGGGATTCCAGGTCGGCCGCCCCGTGAACTTCAGATAGCCGCCATTGACGCCGAGGCGGGCGCCGACACCGGTACGGATCGGCACGACCAGCATGTTGTCGGCGCCGAGCGCCGTCATGCCGAGGCCACCAACCAGATAGGCGGAGCCGTCGATGCCGATGAACCGGCGCTCGAGGTCCCGGATGTCCCTGACGCGATAGCAGAGCATCATGGTGCGGGCGCCGTCGCCGCCAAAGTCGAAGCCGAGGGACGGACCCTGCCAGTAGACCTTCGAATCGCCACCGTCCTTGGTGTAGAGCATGCCCTCGCCGTAGCGCAGGCCCGCCACGAAGGCGCCCGAACCCTCCTGGCCGAGGATATAGGCCGTCGGACGTCCCCACTGCTGGGTGGCGCGCTCGACGAGGTTGGCGAGGCCGCGGCTGGTGCCACCGAAGAAGCGGTGGCCGGCGGACACGACCTCGTTCGGGGAAAAGGTCCGCGGCGACTGGGTTTCGTAGGACCGCTGGGCCTCGGCCGGGCGGACGAGGCCTACCAGCGCGGACGCGCCGAGACCGGCGACGATCGTGCGGCGATCGAATGACGTGGGACGACGCATGCTCACCTCTCGCAACGTCTCCGCCAACCGTCGGGGGCGGAGATCCATGGTGTCGGACCAGTCTAGGCGCCGATGGTAACGATTTGGTCACCAGACCCGGATTTCCCCGGCGCCGGTAAGGAACTGGTTACCGTCCGGCGCCATCGTCCGGAATCGATCAGGCTCCAGAATCAGGAGAGAAAATGTCCGTGTTGAGGCAGTTCCTGCGCCCTCTCGCCTGGACCTTCGTGGTGACCGGCCTCTACGCCGGTATCGCCGTGCTGATCGGCATGACCAGCGAGACCTCGTCGCGCGCCGCGACCACCGAGCGGGTGGTGACGGACCGGCTCACCGGCCTCGCCATCTACGGCTTCGATCCTGTCGCCTACTTCACCGAACGCGAGCCGCGGCAGGGCTCCGCGACCTACGAACTGTCCTGGGCCGGCGCCACCTGGCGTTTCCTCAACGAAGGCAACCGGGACGCCTTCATGCAGGATCCCGAGACCTATGAGCCGAAATTCGGCGGCTATGATCCGCTTGCCGTCGGCGCCGGCGTACCGACGGCCGGGCACCCCTCGATCTGGACGGTGCATGAGCAACGCCTTTACGTCTTCCACTCCGAGAAGAACAAGGCGGACTTCCTGAACGATCCTTCCCAGGCCCTCGACCGTGCCGAGATGCACTGGCCCGCAGTGAAGGCGCAACTCGTCCCCTGATCGCGGACGCGATCCGTCAGGACCTTGTCTTGTCGGAGAAGAAGACCCAGACCTCCTCGTCCGCTTCCATGTCGTGGTTCTGCTGGCCGAGCATGGCGCCGATCGCCGGGCGCATGCGGCGGTCGTAGCGCGTCGGCGTGTGATGGCCACCGCCCTCGACGCGATAGAGGCGCACCGCACGGCGGCAGATCGTGCCGTCCATGATCACCACGCGGGTGCCGCCCGAGGTCGACTGCTCCGGAAGGGCCCTCTCGCCATAGCTGGAGCAGCCGTTGCGCGCGCGCAGGAAGGCGAATGTCTCCGGCGCCGAGAGCAGGGCCCCGTCGGGGTCGGCGCCGCCGCCCTGGCCAGCCCAGGGTGTGATGCGGTCCTGCATGCCGTTGACCATCACGATCGGCAGGGCCTGGCCCGGGCAGGACCGTTTCCAGATGACGGAGAGCGTCGCCAGCATCGGCGCCGCAGCCGCAAAGACTTCGCCGGCCTCGCACACCAGCCTGAACGCCATGTGTCCACCTGCGGAGACGCCCACGACATAGACGCGGCGGCGGTCGATACGCGCCTGCGTTTCGAGCTCCGACACGACGCGGCGGATGAAGGCGACGTCATCCACGCGGCTCACCGGGTTGAACCGCCGTCCATCAGTCGGGCGCCCATCGTTCCAGGAGCCGCTGACACCCTGCGGATAGACAATGATGAGCTTCTCGCGCGCGGCGATCTCGTCCCAGGTCAGGTAGCGGCGGATCTGTTCGGACGTTCCGTTGGCGCCGTGCAGGACGATGACGAGCGGTGCCGGTCGCCCCTGGGAGAAATCGACCATCAGCGCGGTGCGATTGCCGCCCGCCATCTGGTAGCCGAGGGTCGTGACCTGCTGCGTCCGCGCCGGCGAACTGGCGCCAAGAAACATCACGGCGGCCAACGCCATGCCTGTCAGGAGCCCCCGCAGCGGGCTGTGCCGGTGACGAATCATGGTCTCGCGATTGGGTGCCATCCGGACCGGAAAGGCAACCAACCGCCGGTGCGCCGACCGTTACACGATCCCGTTGACCAGGGGCTCGCCGCGCGACAGGCGGCCGAGGTTCTCGACCAGGAGGTCCACCACGCGTCGCTCATAGGCCGCCGTCTCGCCGCCGGTATGCGGGGTGATGAGGACGTTCTCCATCGACCACAGGGGCGATGCCTCGGGCAGCGGCTCCTCGCGTGTCACGTCGAGGCCGGCCGCGGCGATGGTCCCGGCCTGGAGCGCGGCGACCAGCGCATCCTCGTCCACCACCTTGCCGCGGGCGCAGTTGATGAGATGGGCGGTCGGCTTCATCGCCTTCAGCCGGGCGGCGTTGATGAGGCCCTCCGTCTCGGGCGTCAGCGGACAGGTCAGCGCGACGATGTCGGCCTCGCCGAGGGCACGGTCGAGGTCGGCGGGGCCGACGAGGGCGTCGACGTTCTCGACCTTGACGCTGGTGTCGCGCTTCAGGCCGACGACGCGCATGTCGAAGGCCTTGGCGAAGCGGGCGAGACGCCCGCCGATGCCGCCGAGGCCGACGATGAGCATGGTCTTGCCGGCGAGTTCGTCCTCGCGCGCCAGGGGATCGGAGATCATCCCGCGCCAGTGCTTGCGCGCCTGGTTGTCACGCGCTGTATGGATCATGCGCGACAGTGCCAGGGTCAGGCCCATGGCATGCTCGGCGACGGCGATGGCATTCGCGCCCTGCGCGCTGGCGAGGCGAACGCCGCGCGCCTTGAGCGCATCGAGGGAATAGACATCGATGCCGGCGCTGACCGACTGGATGAAACGCAGCTTGCCGGCCTTCTCCAGCGGCGCATTGCGCCAGAAGGCCGAAACGCAGACCACGTCGAACTGGTCGATCCGTGCGTGGAACTCGGCCGCCGTGCGGAACTCCTCGAAACGGATGCCGGTATTGCGGCGCGCAAACTCGTCGCCGAGCCGGTAGGCGGAATGGCCGAAGCCGATGGTCAGGTCGGAGAGCGGGGGCAGCGAGGTCATGGGATGTCCGGTTGGCAAGGTCCGCCGATCTTCCCCAGAAGCTTGCGGAAGGCAATGCCGCAGGGCGGGCGGTGCACATGCGGCAGAGGAGGAGGCCCCTGCGGCATGTCCCTTGCAGATGCCGGTGGCCTGCCGGCACCTTGCCGCCACTCCAAGACCGGTCCTTGTTCACGCCATGACCCAGACGCCCACCGCCCCCACCCTGCCCACGCACGGACGCTATGCCTACAGCGCCATCACCCGCCGACCGGTCTATGACTGGCCGGGGGGCAAGCGTCTCGCCGTCTATCTCGGCGTCAACCTCGAGCATTTCGCCTTCGGAACAGGTCTCGGCGCCGAACTCGCGCCCGGAGGACCGCAGCCGGACGTCCTGAACTATGCCTGGCGCGACTACGGCAACCGGGTCGGCGTCTGGCGCATGATCGAACTGTTCGATGCGCTCGCCCTGCCCGCCTCGGTGCTCGTCAATTCATCCATCTATGGCTACTGCCCCGAGGTGATGGACGCCTTCCGCACCCGCGGCGACGAGGTCCTCGGCCATGGCCGGACCAATTCCGAGCGACAGGGCGTTCTCGACGAGGCCTCGGAGCGGGCGCTGATCGCCGAGACCAGCGCGGTCATCGCCAGTGCGGAAGGACGGGCGCCGAAGGGCTGGCTCGGTCCCTGGATCTCGCAGAGCCTCGTCACGCCCGACCTGCTCGCCGAAGGGGGCTACGAGTATCTCCTCGACTGGTGCCAGGACGACCAGCCCGTCTGGTTCGCGACCCGCAGCGGGGGCCGCATCCTCTCGGTCCCCTACCCCCAGGAGCTCAACGACATCCCGGCCATCGTGGCCCGCAAGGATTCGGCCAGCCAGTTCGCCGACATGGTCATCGACCAGTTCGACGAGATGCTCGAACAGTCGCGCGCAATGCCGCTGGTCATGGGCATCGCGCTTCACCCCTACATCGTCGGCCAGCCCTATCGCCTGCGGCAGCTCAGGCGGGCCCTGGCCCATATCGCCGCGCGCCGCGACGAGGTGTGGATCACCACCGCCGGCGCCATCGCCGGCCATGTGGCGAAGCTGCCGGCGGGAATAGTGCCCGGCAGCTGACGCCCGCTTTCAGCCGTCGGCGTAGGAGACGAGACGTCGGTAGAGGTGCCACGTCGCGTGCCCCCAGAGCGGCAGCACCACGAGCAGGCCGGAGAAGAAGGGCGCCATGGCGAGGAAGATCGTCACGGCGGTGACGGCCCCCCATCCCAGCATGACGACGGGGCTTGCCTGCACGGCCCGGACGCTGGTGATGATGGCGGTGACCACGTCGATGTCCCGGTCGAGCAGCAGCGGGAACGACACCACCGTCACAGAGAAGGTGAAGAGCGCCATGAGGGCGCCGACGGCCGTGCCCACCGCCAGGAAGGTCCAGCCATCCGTCGTCAGGAACAGCGCCCGCGCAAAGGCGACCGGATCGAGCGTCGCGAAGCCGAAGAAGAGCGCATAGAGCATGCGCACCTGGTACATCCAGATGATGAAGATGAAGATGGTCAGGAACGCGAGCCATGAGAGTTCACGGCCCCCCGGCGCCAGACCGTCGCGAGAACGCCGGACCATGTCGGCACCTGGCCGAGTTCCCTCAGCCGCGACACCTCGTAGAGGCCGACAGCCACGAAGGGGCCGATCAGCGCGAAACCGGCAGCGAGAGGGAAGACCGCCCAGACATAGCCGAAGCGCCCGGGCAGGATGAGAAGGGCCAGTCCGCCCAGAAAATAGATGGAGCCGAAGAACAGCCCGAAGGCAGGGGCGGCCTTGAGGTCGCCCCAGGCGGCCTCGAAGGCCGCCTTGATGTCGTCGACCGCCGCCGCCCGCACGATCGGGTCGCGCGACCGGAAACCGGCCTCCGGTGAAGGCGTGTCAGTCATGCCGCAAGATCCTCCCTCGACACATATCATCCGCCGGTCTCGATGCCGGCTTGTTCGGGGGGGTGGGAGAAGGATGACCGAGCAGCGCGCCGCGTCAAGCGGCTTCGCGGTCAGCTCGCCATGCGCTGGGCCGGCCGCTGCGGCCAGGTGGTGACGCGATCCAGCGCCGCCTTGGCCTCGGCATATTCGCGCTTGAGGCGCGCGATGAGGTCGCCGGCGCTCTCCACCGTCTTGATGGCGCCGATGCCCTGGCCGGAGCCCCAGATGTCGCGCCAGGCCTTGCTCTTCTCCGAGCCGCCGGAGCCGAAGCTCATCTTGGAGGGGTCGCTCTCCGGCAGGTTGTCGGGGTCGAGCCCGGCATTGACGATCGAGGACCTGAGATAGTTGCCGTGCACGCCGGTGAAGAGGCTGGAATAGACGATGTCGCCCGCGGTGCCCTCGACGATCGCCTGCTTGTAGGCTTCCGTCGCATTGGCCTCCTTCGTGGCGATGAAGGCCGAGCCGATGTAGCCGACATCCGCCCCGAGCGCCTGCGCGGCGAGGATCGCCCGGCCGGTGGCGATGGATCCGGACAGCGCCAGCGGCCCGTCGAAGAACTCGCGGATTTCCTGGATCAGCGCGATCGGCGAGAGCGTGCCGGCATGGCCACCGGCGCCCGCCGCCACGGCGATAAGCCCGTCGGCGCCCTTCTCCAGCGCCTTCTTGGCGTGGGTGATGTTGATGATGTCGTGCAGCGTGATGCCGCCATAGGAGTGGATGGCGTCGTTCAGCTCGGGCCGTGCGCCGAGCGACGTGATGACGACGGGCACCTTGTATTTCACGCACATCTCGACGTCGTGCATGAGCCTGTCGTTGGAGCGATGGACGATCTGGTTCACCGCGAAGGGTGCCGAGGGCGCGTGCGGGTTCGCCTCGTCATAGGCACCGAGCTCCTCGGTGATGCGCTTCAGCCAGTCCTCCAGCACCGGCCCCGGCCGCGCGTTGAGCGCCGGGAAGGACCCGACGATGCCCGCCTTGCACTGGGCGATGACCAGGTCCGGATTGGAGACGATGAACAGCGGCGAACCGATCGCCGGGAGCTGCAGGCGGCTGGCGAGCGAGGCGGGAAGCGACATGGGGAGCGTTCCGGGGTGCTTGTATTGTGACGTGTATCCGCACGATGCATGAAAGCCGATCGGAGCCACAGAAGAAAGCCCCGCCGGATGGCGGAGGCAAGGTTTCCTAGAGGTCCAGGGCGATCTGGCCGCGCCGCGATGGTCCGTCGGCCGGATCGGGCGAGAGGCCGTCGAGGAAGCTCCGCGCCTCGGCAACGATTTGCTCCCGGCGGGCGGCGTCCATCCCGTCCCAGGTGCGGTAGGGCATGGCCATGCGCGGGTTGCCACGCAGCGTCCCGGCGTTCTCGGCGATGAAGTTCCAGTAGAGGAGATTGAAGGGGCAGGCCCCCTTCCCGACCTTGACCTTCGGATCGTAGACGCAGCCCGAGCAGTAGTCGGACATCCGGTCGATATAGGCGCCCGAGGCGGCATAGGGTTTCGAGGCCAGCAGGCCGCCGTCCGCGAACATAACCATGCCGTGGGTGTTGGGCAGCTCGACCCAGTCGAAGGCATCGACATAGACGGCGAGATACCACGCCTCGATCTCCGCCGGCCGGATGCCGGCGAGCAGCGCGAAATTGCCGGTCACCATGAGGCGCTGGATGTGGTGGGCGTAGGCGTTGCGGCGCGTGTCGCCGACCACCTCGGCGATGCAGGCCATGTCGGTCTCGCCCGACCAGTAGAACCAGGGCAGCGGACGGCTTGCGCCGAGCGCGTTCGTTGCCGCATAGGCCGGCATCTGATGCCAGTAGATGCCGCGGACATATTCGCGCCAGCCGAGAATCTGGCGGATGAAACCCTCGGCGGCATTGAGCGGAGCGACGCCGCGCCGCCAGGCCGTTTCCGCGGCGATACACACCTCGCGCGCCGTCAGGAGGCCGACGTTCAGATAGGGGGAGATGAGGCCGTGATAGAGGAAGGGCTCGCCGCGCTTCATCGCATCCTGAACGTCGCCGAAGGACGGCAGGCCCTCGGCGATGAAATGGTCGAGGGCGGCCAGCGCGTCGGCACGCGTCACTGCCCAGCCGAAGGGCGCCAGATCGCCGAAGTTGTCGGGGAAGCGCGCTGCGACGAGATCCATCACCGCCTGCGTGGTCGGATCTGGCGGAAAGCGCAGGCGTCGCGGCAGTCTTGTACCCCTCGGGAGTGGCTTGCGGTTGTCGGCGTCGAAGTTCCACTGGCCGCCGACCGGCTTGTCGCCCTCCATGAGCAGCCCCGTCTCGCGCCGCATCTCCCGGTAGAAGAACTCCATGCGGAAGCCCTTGCGGCCCTCGGCCCAGCGGGCGAAACGGCCGCGAGAACAGAAGAAGCGGTCGTCCTCGCGCAGCTCGACGGGCAGCCCCGTCGTGCTGGCCCATCCTTCGATCATGGCGCGCACGCGCCATTCGCCAGGCTCGGTGACGACGATGCGGTCCGGGGCGTGCCGCGCCACGGCGCGCATCACCTCGCCGGTGAAGCTGCCGCTGTTCACCGGGTCGTCGAGGCGCACATAGTCGACGGCGATCCCCTCGGCCCGCAGCTCATCGGCGAAGTGGCGCATGGCGGAGAGGATGAAGACGATCTTCTGCCTGTGGTGAGGTACATAAGTGGTCTCCTCGGCCACCTCGACCATCAGCACCACGTCGCCCGCCCCAAGGCCGTCGAGGGCGGCGACATCGCGCGACAGGTGATCGCCGAGGATGACCCGGAGGGTTGCCACAGGCCGCACTCAGCCCTTGGTGCGGAGCATGGAGCGACCGCCGTCGACGCCGATGATCTGGCCGGTGATCCAGCCGGAATCGCGATCCAGCAGGAGAGCGGCGAGCGGCGCCACATCCTCCGCTTCGCCGAGACGCGGGATGGCGTGCAGGGCTGCGATGGCATTGGCCATCGTCTCGGAGCCGGTGAGCGCTTGGGCGAGCGGCGTGCGGGTCAGCGACGGCGCGATGCAGTTGACGCGGATCCTGGGGGCGAGTTCGGCGGCGAGAGCCACCGTCAGCCCCTCGACCGCCCCTTTGGCCATGGAGACGGAGGCGTGGGCGGCAAAGCCCTGCGCCACCGCGACGGTCGAGATGAGGAGGATGGAGGCTGTCGGCCCGTCATGGGCCTTGAGGGCGGGAAGCGAGGCCTGAACGGCTCTGACCGCGCCGAGGGCATTGAGCTCGTAGTCGCGGAGGAACTCGGCGTCGGTGAGCCGGCCGACCGGCTTCAGGTTGATGGAACCGACGCAATAGGCAAGCCCGGCGAGCCGCGGACCGGCCTCGCCGGCGACAGCGGCAACGGTGTCGCGGTCAAGGACGTCGGCGACCGAGAAGGTCGCGCCAATCTCCCCGGCGAGCGCCGACAGCCGCTCGCGATCCCGGGCGACCAGATGGACGCCATGGCCGCGCGCCCGGAGCTGCCGTGCCAGCGCCGATCCGATTCCGCCCGAGCCGCCGTAGATGAGGAAGGTGTCCGCCATGATGCCGTCGATCCGCTGCCGGCCCCGATGCCGGTCCCCGGTGATACGGCATGATCCCGATGGCGGTTCAGGAACGTTCCATGGCGAAGATGACCCGCAAGGGCGACCTGGCCGAGAAGACATGCGCGACCTGCGGCCGCCCCTTCGCCTGGCGGAAGAAGTGGGCGCGGGTCTGGGATGAGGTCAGGTACTGCTCGGACCGCTGCCGGGCGGCGCGCGGCGGCGGCTCAGCGGGCGCCGTAAACGAGCCAGAGAGCAAGAAGGATCAGCAGAACCAGCAGTGTGTACAGGCCGACCTGTGACCGGCCGACTTCCACACGGCCGTCCTCGCCGCGCCGAAAACCGTGAAACGGGAAGTGCCCCGACGCGTCGACCGGGGCGACACGCACCCTCCCGAGGGTCAGGAGTGGCAGCAAGACGGTGGCGAGACCCAGCAGCAGGACGTCAACGATCACGTAGACGATGATCTCGCCGATGACGCCCATGTCGCCCCTCCCCTTAGGGAAAGTCTATCAGGAGGGAGAACCGGCGAAAAGCCTCGGCCGGTTCAGCCGTAGCGGGCCTCGTAGCGCGCCTCGCCCTGCGGCGGCGGGGTGATGGCATGGCCCTCGTCGGCATACTGGTTCAGCTTGTTGCGCAGCGTGCGGATCGAGATGCCGAGGATGTTGGCCGCGTGGGTGCGATTGCCGAGCGTGTGGCCGAGCGTGTCGAGGATGAGGTCGCGCTCGACATCGGCGACGGTACGCCCCACGAGCCCGCGCGTTACCGCTTCCGCAGCGATCGCCGCCTGTGCCGCGACCTGGTCCGGACCGCGCCGTTCGTCGAGACGCGCACCATCTGGCGTGCGGATGGCATCGACGCCGATCTCCGGACCGGACGAGAGGAGCACCGCGCGGTGGATGGTATTCTCGAGCTCGCGGACATTGCCGGGCCAGCGGGCGACGGTCAGCTGCCGGCGGGCATCCGCCGAGAGAGGCCGCGCCTGCATGCCGTTGGCCTCGGCGTATTTCTTCGCGAAGTGGCCGGCGAGCTCGAGGATGTCGGCGGGCCGTTCGCGGAGGGGTGGCAGCTTCAGGTTCACGACGTTCAGGCGGTAGAGGAGGTCCTCGCGGAAGGTTCCCTTGCGCACCTCCTCGGCCAGCGTCCGGTTGGAGGTGGCGAGGATGCGGATGTCCACCGGCACGGGCCGGGTGCCGCCGACGCGGTCGATGACGCGCTCCTGGATGGCGCGCAGCAGCTTCGACTGCAGCCGAATGTCCATCTCGGAGATTTCGTCGAGCAGCAGCGTGCCGCCATTGGCCTCCTCGAACTTGCCGATGCGGCGCGCGACGGCGCCGGTGAAGGCCCCCTTCTCGTGGCCGAAGAGCTCGCTTTCCAGCAGGTTGTCCGGGATCGCCGCGCAGTTCACGGCGACGAAGGGCGCCTTGGCCCGGTTCGACTTGTTGTGGACGTAGCGGGCGAGCACCTCCTTGCCGGTGCCGCTCTCGCCGGTGATCAGGATCGAGGCATCCGATCCGGCCACCTGATTGGCGAGCTGGACGACGCGGGCCATGGCCTCGTCGCGGTAGATCAGCTGCTTGGCATCATCGGCGACCGCAGCGAGCACCGCGGCGATCAGTTCGGGATCCGGCGGCAAGGGGATGTATTCCTTCGCCCCCGCATGAATGGCGGCGACCGCGGCGCGGGCATCGTTCGACGTGCCGCAGGCGACCACCGGCACGGCGATCATCTCGTCGGCGAAGGCCTGCACGAGCGCGCGGACATCCGTCGCCACGTCGACCATGACGAGATCGGCACCCTTGGCGCGCATGACGCGGAGGGCCGTCTCGATATCCTCGGCATTGGTGACGGCGGCGCCCTTGTCCACGGCCATCTTGGTGGCGATGGAAAGCTGGCCCTTGAGTGTTCCGACGATCAGGAGTCGCATCGTTCGGGTTCCTTCAGCGCTCGGCTTTGATGATTTCCGTCATGGTCACCCCGAGGCGATCCTCGACGAGCACCACTTCGCCGCGCGCGACGAGACGGTCGTTGACGTAGATGTCGATGGCCTCGCCGACCTTCCGGTCGAGCTCGAGGACTGTGCCGGGGCCAAGCTTCAGCAACTCACCCACGTCCATGCGCGAGCGGCCAAGTACGGCCGAAACGTTGACGGGAACGTCGAAGACGGCTTCCAGGTCGGTCGCGTCCTTGGCGCCGCCATCGTCCTCATCCGCCAGGCCCGTGCTCATCCCGGGCACGACGTCCATGCTGCCATCGTCCTCGAGGTTCGGAAGGGGCATTCCGTTGTCGGTGGGTGTGGTCATGACAGTCCCTCATCCGGTCCGGCAGTACTGGAGGCGACGAAGCGGTTGACCGCCTCGACGATGCGTCGGGTCGTATCCTCGCGGTCGAGCATGACGCCGCCGCTCGACCACTCGATGCGGCAGTCGCCGAGGGCGATGCCGGGCTCGGCGAGAAGCACCAGCCGACCCTCGAAGCCACGCTCCGAGGCGAGGCGCGTCAGTTCGGTCCGCGCATCCTCGAGCAGGTCGTCGTTGACGCGCACGACGAGGTGCGGGACGCCGCGAAGATTGGCGAAGCAGTCGGCCACGAGGCGCCGGATCTCCGGGCGCCAGCTCGCGCTCGATCAGCGCGCCGGCCAGCTTGGTGGCCACGGCCACCGCGATGTCCACCGCCTCCGCTTCCAGCCGCGCCTCGAGGGCCTCGAGAGCCGCGGCGGCGCCGCTCATCCGGTCGCCGACGGCCGCAAGCGCCAGCGCCCTCTGGCGCTCGATCGAGGCCATGGCCTTGCCTTCGCCGGCGACGAACCCGGCAGCCTCGCCGTCGCGGCGGGCGAGGGCGAGAAGGTTCTGGTGCTCCGCGAGATTGATCTTCGGCTCGGCGGCGCGCTTCGCCTCCTGCGCGAATTCGGTGTCGAAGAGATATTTGACCGGTGCCGCCACGTCTGTGTCCTCAGAAGATCAGTTCGTCGTCGGCACGGTTCTTGGAGATCATGATCTCGCCCTTGGCGGCGAGGTCCTTGGCGAGGTTGACCAGCATGCCCTGGGCCTCGTCGACGTCCTTGAGGCGCATCGGTCCGAGGGCCTGCATGTCGTCCTGCAGCATCTTCGCGGCGCGGGTCGACATCTGCGACAGGAAGAAGTCGCGCATCGTCTGGTTGGCGCCCTTGAGGGCGATGGCGAGCTTGTCCTTGTCGACCTGGCGGACCAGGGTCTGGGCCGAGCCGGCGTCGAGCTTGGAGAGGTCGTCGAAGGTGAACATCAGGCTCTTGATGCGCTCGGCCGAGTCGCGGCTCTGCTCCTCCAGCGCCGTGATGAACCGGGTCTCGGTCTGGCGGTCGAAGGAGTTGAAGATTTCCGCCATGGCCTCATGGCTGTCGCGCCGCGAGGTCTGGGACAGGTTCGACATGAACTCGGTGCGCAGCGTCTGCTCGATGCGCTCCAGCACATCCTTCTGGATCGCTTCCATCTTCAGCATGCGGCCGACGACGTCGAGGGCGAACTCCTCGGGCAGGATGGCGAGCACCCGGCCCGCGTGCTCCGGCTTGATCTTTGACAGCACGACCGCAACCGTCTGCGGGTATTCGTTCTTGAGGTAGTTGGCGAGCACCTGCTCCTGCACGTTGGAGAGCTTCTCCCACATGTTGCGTCCGGCAGGGCCGCGGATTTCCTCCATCAGCATGGCGACGCGGTCGGAGGGCATGAACTGCGAGAGGAGGCGTTCCGTCGCGTCGAAGTTGCCCATCAGCCCGCCGGCCGCCGACAGGCGCCCGACGAACTCCAGCATCAGGCTCTCCACGACCTCCGGCTCGACCGTGCCGAGCTGCGACATGGCGATGGACAGGACGCGGATCTCGTCGTCGTCGAGCAGCTTCCAGATGCGCGCGGAGACCTTGTCACCGAGCGTCAGCATCAGGATGGCGGCGCGCTGGTGGCCGTTGAGCCCCTTGGCGGCAAGCGTATTGATGCGCCCGTCGGCCGAGAGAGCCGCCAGGGCCTGGCCGAATTCGGCGTCGCGCTGGATCTGGGCGATCGTCACTTCTGGGGCTCCGCGTCATTCAGCCACTGGCGGATGATGGAGACGGTCTCGTGCGGGTTCTTCTCGACCAGCTCGCCGACCTTGGCGAGGGAGGCCTGGTGCACCTCGCCCTTGATCTGGGCCATCTCGATCATCTTCATCGTCGCGCTTTCCATGCCGGGCACCAGAGGCGGCGCCTTCACGGCCTTGGAGTCGCCGGCCTCGCCGCCGTCCTCTTCGCGGTTCGCCGAACCGCTGCCGCCGGACGCGCCGGCTGAACTGGCCGGGAGCGCCGCCGCGGGGGCCGTCTCCTCCGGCGCCACGATGCGGCGGAGCAGCGGCCGCACGACGAAGAGCATCACCAGGAGCGACACGATCAGCAGGACGAGGAGTTCGATGGCGTAGCGGATGTCGTCCTTGGTGAAGTCGTAGACCATCCACCAGGGCTTCGGGGCCTCGGGTGCGGCCAGCTGCGGCGCCTCGGCGAAGCGCAGGTTGACGATCTCGACCTGGTCACCGCGGCGCTGGTCGAAGCCGATGGCCGAGCGCACCAGCGCGCCGATGCGGTCGAGCTCTTCCTGCGGACGCGGCTGGTAGTTCACGTTGCCCTGGGGATCGCGGGCATAGATGCCGTCCACCAGCACCGCCACGGAGATGCGCTTGACGCGGCCGCCCTCGATGACCTCGGTGCGCTGGGTCCGGGCGATCTCGTAGTTGATCGTCTCCTCGGACTTGCGGCTGGCCTCCCGCGATGGCGTCTGGCCGGGCGCGGTCTGGTTGGCGCCGGGCAGTTCGTTGCCGACGGTCACCTGCCCGTCGCGGCCCTCGTTCGAGCTCGACTGCTCCTCGCGGGTCTGCGTCGACCGCACGACGCGCCGCTCGGGATCGAAATCGTCGGAGGTCTGGGTGACACGGTTGAAGTCCATGTCGGCCGAGACCTGCACGCGAGTGCGGCCCGGTCCGACGACCGACGCGATAATGCTCTCCACCTGCTCGCGCAGGCGCCGCTCCTGACCGGCCTTCCGCTCGTCGATGGTCGAGCCCATCATGCCCGAGGCATCGCCCGCGCCGTCGGCAAGGAGGCGACCGCCCTCGTCGACAATGGAGATGCGCTGCGGCGACAGGCCCCGGACCGCCGAGGCGACGAGATGGCGGATGGCGCGGATCTGCTGCGGCTCGAGGCCACCGCGGACACGGAGCACGATGGAGGCGGAAGGCTCGGTGCGCTCGCGCGAGAAAAGGGCGCGCTCCGGCAGCACCAGGTGGACGCGCGCCGACTGGACCCGCTCGATGCCGCGGATGGTGCGGGCGAGTTCGCCCTCCAGCGCCCGGAGCTGGTTCATGTTCTGCACGAAGGAGGTGGACGACAGGGCATCGCCCTTGTCGAAGATCTCGTAGCCGACGCCGCCGCCGCGCGGCATGCCGCCCTCGGCGAGTTGCAGGCGCACGCGGGCCACCTGCTCCTGCGGCACGAAGACCTGGGCGCCGTCATTGCGGAGCTGGAAGCGGACCTGGCGGCGCTCAAGCTCCTTCACGATCTGCGAGGAGTCCTCCAGCGTTAGGTCGGAGAACAGCAGAGCCATCTGCGGCTGGCTCATGCGCATGATGATGTAGACGAAGAAGCCGACGAGGCCGAGGGACACCACCCCCATCGCCGCCAGGCGGGGAGCCCCCAGTTTCTTCACGAACTCCAGCATGCCGTTCAAGACGCACCAGCCCTCAAGCGCAGGCGAAGCGGCATGGCGCCGGTTCGCTGGGCAAGATTTGCCGGGTGGGTGGTTACCGGATGGTTAACGCGGCCGTGCGTTTTGGGTCGAAGTGCGAATTTCAGCGCAGCGAGCGGAGGACGAGGCCGATTCCACCCGCCGTCAGGCCCAGCATCATCAGCGTGTTGAAGAGGCTGGTGGGCACGAAATAGATGGTCAGGTTGGTCAGGATGCCGGCGGCGATGATCACAACTCCGCAGAACAGCAGCAGGAAGCCGAGCCGCGAGGAACCGTCGAAAAACAGCATGCCGATGCCGAAAAGGATGGGCACGAGCGACAGTCCGAAGGCGGAATAGCCGCCTATCGTCCAGGATCCGCCATGCACGGAGACCTGGTTCGTCAGGAGATAGGCGCCGGCGACCGTCATGCCGAGGCCGACGAAGAAGGGGATCAGCCCTCCCGGGGATCCGCCCGCGCCTGACAGTCGGAAATCGGCCATGGAATGCTCCCGGGGATGCTGCGTTGCCACGGCCAAGCTTTGGCATTCCACGCCGACGGCGACAAGCGATCCGCTTCGGCAAGCCTCCGTAACCTCCCGTTAACCATCCACCCGGCAAATCTTGCCTGGAGACGTTCACGATGGGCCGCGCGCGCAGGCGGCCGGGGACAGAGCATGACCGACGTGACGGCGGGAGCCGGACGACAGCCTTCCAACGCCAGCGGCATGTCCGTCGGCCAGGTGACGGACTGGCTGCGCCGTCCTGACCTGTGGATGGCCGCCGGCGTCATCGGCATCCTGATCATCCTTATCTTCCCGCTGCCCGCCCTCGTCCTCGACCTGATGCTGGCGGTGTCGATCATTTCCTCGGTCATGATCCTCATGACCGCCCTGTTCATTCACAAGCCGCTGGAATTCTCCTCCTTCCCGACGGTGCTGCTCATCGCGACGATGCTGCGCCTGTCGCTGAACCTCGCCTCCACCCGTCTCATCCTGTCCAACGGCCACGAGGGCACGGCAGCCGCCGGCCACGTCATCGAGGCCTTCGGCAATTTCGTGATGGGTGGCTCCTTCATCATCGGCATCATCGTCTTCGCCATCCTGGTGATCGTGAACTTCATCGTCATCACCAAGGGCTCGGGGCGCATCGCCGAGGTCGCGGCCCGCTTCTCCCTCGACGCCATGCCGGGCAAGCAGATGGCGATCGACGCCGATCTGTCCGCCGGGCTCATCGACGAGAAGACCGCCAAGACCCGGCGCAAGGACCTCGAGGACGAGAGCGCCTTCTACGGTGCCATGGATGGTGCCTCGAAGTTCGTGAAGGGCGACGCCATCGCGGGCCTGCTCATCACCTTCATCAACGTCATCGCCGGCCTGATCATCGGCGTCGCCCAGCAGGGCATGCCCTTCCTCGAGGCGGCCCGCACCTACACGATCCTCACCGTCGGCGACGGCCTCGTCAGCCAGATCCCCGCCCTCGTCATCTCGACCGCCGCAGGCCTGCTCGTGTCAAAGGCCGGTGTCACCGGCTCGGCCGACCAGGCGATGATGAAGCAGCTCACCGGGTACCCGAAGGCGCTCGGCCTCTCGGCCGGCGTCATGGGCGCCATGGCCCTGCTGCCCGGCATCCCCTTCATCCCCTTCGCCGGCCTTGCCGCCCTCGCCGGCTGGGCGGCCTACAAGCTCGGCGAGGAAGCCAAGCTCCTGTCGCGCAACGCGGACATCGCGGAGGCCGCCGAGGTCGCCGCCGCCTCCGCCCCGCCCGCCGAGGAACCGATTTCCGCGGTTCTGAAGATCGACGACCTGAAGATCGAGCTCGGCTACGGCCTGCTGCCCCTGGTGCAGTCGGAGGGCGGCTCGGACCGCCTGACCGACCAGATCAAGGCGCTGCGCCGCCAGCTCGCGGCCGACATGGGCTTCGTCATGCCCTCGGTGCGCATCCTCGACAATGTCCAGCTGCCGCCGAACCAGTACATCATCCGCGTCAAGGAGGTGGATGCCGGCCAGGGGCAGATTTGGCCGATGCAGTACATGGTCATGGACCCGGCCGGCGGCCACGTCGACCTTCCCGGGGTCCACACGACCGAGCCGACCTTCGGCCTGCCGGCGACCTGGGTCGATGCCGCGCTCAAGGAGGAGGCGAGCGTCCGCGGCTATACCGTGGTCGATGCGGCCACCGTGCTCTCCACCCACCTCACCGAGATCCTGAAGGCCAACGTCTCCGACCTGCTGAGCTATTCCGAGGTCCAGAAGCTCATCAAGGAGATGCCCAAGGATCAGTCCGACCTGGTGAAGGATCTGGTGCCCACCCAGATCACCATCTCCGGCATCCAGCGCGTGCTGCAGACGCTGCTCGCCGAGCGCGTCTCCATCCGCGACCTGCCGACCATCCTCGAGGGCATCGCCGAGGCGATCGCCTTCACCCGCTCGCCGGCGCAGATCGCCGAGCACGTGCGCTCGCGCCTCGCCCGCCAGCTCTGCGCCCAGTATGCGGGAATGGACGGCGGCCTCGCGCTGATCGCCATGTCGCCCCAGTGGGAGCAGGCCTTCGCCGATTCCATCGTCGGCCAGGGCGACGACCGCCAGCTCGCCATGCAGCCCTCGAAACTCTCCGAGTTCATCATGCTGGTCCGCGACGCCTTCGAGGACGCTGCCCGGATGGGCGAGGCGCCGGTCCTCCTGACGAGCCCCGGAATCCGGCCCTTCGTGCGGTCCATCGTCGAGCGCTTCCGCGCGCAGACGCCGGTGCTCAGCCAGGCCGAGATCCATCCGCGCGTGCGTCTGAAGACCGTCGGCAGCATCTGACGACGCCTGCCCGATGCGGGACGGCCGGTTAACCCTTCCTTCAGGCTTTCATCGACGCGACACCCCGGATCGCTAGAAAGGGCGGCGGAGGGGTTCTTCCACGCAAGAGGAAGACCGGTTCAATGAGGTTCCGCATGTCTCCGACACAGGCTGTCGCCGCCACGATCACCGCCAATTTCGTGGTCTGGACACTGATCATCGTCGCCGGCGTCCACTACCTGACCTGACGCGTTGATCACTGCCCCATGAACGACAAAGGCCCCGGCAAGACGCTTGCCGGGGCCTTTGCATGTCCGGAGGACGGGCGTCACGCTGACGGCGGCTTGCCGTCCGGCGTGCTGGCGATCTCGCCGCTCTGAACCTTGCGGGCATGGTCAGTCGTGCCGCCTGCCGCCAGGATCTTCGCCTGGCCGATCCAGTCCTCGCGCTCGATCCGGCCCGGGAAGGCGAGATAGCCACCCACCCACTGCGCCTCTTTCGCCGTCCAGGATGCGATCTGGTCGAAGTGGAAGACGCCGAGCGCGTGAAGCCGCGCTTCATTCTGCGGTCCGATACCGCGAATGAGCTCGAGCTCGTCGGGCTTTGCATCACGCGGCGCCGCAAGGCCGTGCGGCCTGGTGCCTTGCGCCATGGCCTCCGCTGCCGCAGCCGCGCCGCCGGTCGCCTTCGGTTCGGGCGCCGCCGGCGTCGCACTCGCAGCGGCCTGCGCCTCGAGCCGCCTGTCGGCCGCATCACCGACGACACGCGCCACCGACTGCGTCGCGCCGGCCACCGCCTTCACCGCATCGGCAGTCGAGGTGAAGGCCTGACCGGCCCCTGCCAGCTGCTCCAGCGGCTCGCTGGCCATCTCCTCGACCTTGTCCGTGAAGACGCGGGCGAAAGCGCCGGCCACGCAACCGACAAGGTAGGCGGTCGAAAACAGCACGGCCGTATCGAGCCAGAGGCCCGGCCGGCCAGGCACCCATTTGAGGGCGGAAGCGACCGCCATCAGCATGAAGGTCGTGATGGCGAGGGCGGCCCAGCCGCTCGGACCCTTGTCCTCGCGGTCGGAGGTCACCCAGCCCACGGCAAGTCCGGCGGCGAGCGCGGCGAGGAGCGGGATGGCGAAGGTCTGGACGAGATAGAACATGACCCTGTCTCCTCAGTTGCGCGGCTTGACGTGGAATTCGACGCGACGGTTCAGCGCACGCGCCTCCTCCGTATCGCCGGGCACCACCGGGCGCGACGCCGCATAGCCGACGACGACCAGCGAAGCCGCGGGCACACCCCGCCGGATGAGTTCGGCGCGCATCAGGCCGGCGCGCTCTTCCGACAGCCGCTGGTTCTGGTTGGTCGCATTGTGCAGGTCGGCGTGGCCGGCGACCTCGATGCGCTCGTCCTCGGCGCAGCGCCTGATTGCCGCCGCCAGGCGGTCCAGTACGGGCCCGTGCTCGGCCCGCTGCTCGGCCTTCCAGTAGTCGAAGAGGATGCGATCTCCCTCGAGCGCCGTCTGGATGATGACCGGGCAATCCGGCCTCGGCAGCGACACCGGAGCCGGCGCGGGCGGCGGCGGCATGGCCCCAGGCGCGCGGGTCGAGGCAGCTGCCATTGCCGGCACCGGGGCGGACGGCGGGGGAGCGGGAGGTGGCACCAGATCCGCCGATAGCGGCGGCGATGCCGGCGGCGGCGGAATGGCTCCGGGCGGGAGAGCCGGCGGAGGGGAGACGGCGGCCACGGGAGCCGGAGCCACGGGCGGCGGTGGCGGCGCGGCAGCAACAGGAGGTGGCGGAGCCGGCGGCGGCGTCAGATCGGCTGACAACGGCGGCGCTGCGGCCGGTGGCGGAATCTCGGCCGGCGGCAGCGCTATGTCGCTGACGGCGAGCACAGGCGGCGCCATGGCGGCGAGAGCCTGCCTGATTCCCATCGCGGTTGCCGCATCCGCAGCGCGGCCGGCCAGAGACAGGCGGTTGCCGTTCAGCTGGACAGAGCCCTCCGCCAGGCGCGAGAGCTGCGTCAACGCCGTCGTCGAGAGTGCCGCGAAGTCCACACCGCTCGGGAAACCCGAGGCGATCCGGACCTGGTCGACGATGTTCGTGCCGGGGAAAAGGCGCCTTGCCTCGGCGATGAGAGCAGCCTTGGCCGCATCTGACGGCGCAAAGCCCTGGAGCGTCAGGCCGTCGGGATTGCGACGCGCGCTCCAGGAAAAGGGCGACACGACCGGCGGGGCAACGACCAGGTCGCCGGTGGTGAAACCGTCGCCGGCGGATCGGACCGCTGCCGCGAGGCGCTCGAAGGCTCCCTGATCCGCCGCTGTCCCGGTGAAGGAGAAGACCGTGCCGGCGATCCTGGCAGCTCCGCTCGACAGGCCCTTCAGCTGTTCGATGGCAGATAGCGCCTTCGCCTCGAGATTGGCGGGCAGGCCACCGATCACGGTCATCGCATCGGTCACCGGGCCGGTGGTCGAGGCCCGGGCGGCGGCGAGAATGCGCTGGCGCGCCTCTTCCGATCCGATGGTGCCCTCGAGGCGGATCGCCCCGTCGGCGGCCTTGGTGGCGCTCCAGTCGGCGACCGGAGGCAGGATCGCGGCCGGCGGCGGGGCTTGCGCGACCGTCGCGCCGGGGACCGTGACGTTGATACCCCCGGCAGTGATGCCCTGCGGCAAGGCGGCCAGAGCCTGGTCGATGATCGCCTTGGTGGCCGCATCGGCCGCGGTGCCGGTAAAGCGCATGGCCGTCCCGCTGAGGGTGGCCGAGCCACTGGAAACCCGGCCGAGCTGCTCGAGCCCCATTTCCGCTGCACGGGTGGCGGTGGCCGGAATATCGCGTGCGAGAGTCATCAGGTCGCTGACGGCGCCGCCGGCGACCGCCTTCTGGGCGGCGGCCACGAGGCGCGCGCGCGACCCGTCGGGCGCGACCTGCCCGGACAGAACGATGGTCTGGCCGTCGCGCCGCGCCGACCAGCCGAAGGGATTGGCCGGAGGCAGCAGGTCGTTGGCCGCGTCGGCCCGGCGGACGCCGTACTCACCCTCCGCCGAATTCTCGGCAAGGGCAGCCGCATCCAGCGCCGGCGCCGTACCGGTGATGACGGCGTCGCGGCCTCGCACGGTCACGCTGGCCCAGGGCTTGCCGTCGAGGGTCGACGCGGCGCCGATGGCGCGGGTCGCACGCGCTGCAAGGTCGGCCTCGATCGCGTCCTGTTTCCACCACAGGGAGCCGCCGGCCAGAAGAGCAAGAGGCAGCAGGCCCGGAAGCCAGCGACGCGGTTGATGCAACATCGATACGCCCTCACATGATCGCCGCCGGCCGGAACGGCACTTCTCTACCTCTCGTGCATGTCTCGGACAGACCGATCGGGCAGATTTCCCCGCGATTTCGTTGCGGAAACCGGAACGAGTCAAGATCGGCCTTACCGAATCGGTCATGATTTGTCCGGCAGGCTTCGATTCCGCATCTCCTGTTGGGAGGAACCGCGTGAGCGTCGAGGGCATCCGGCCCACCGTTTCGGTGGCGCCCGTGGAACAGGTGCAGTGGCGCGCGCAGCTCGAGGCGCTCGGCGTCCGTCCGGGCGAGACCATTGCCGTGCGCGTGGCTGCGATGCTGGCCGACGGCATCGCCCGCCTGACGGTGGGGAGCGGAACGCTCGACGTGAAGACCACTCAGCCGCTGGTCCCCGGCGCCAGCCTCAACCTGACGGCCGAACGACAGGGCCAGGCGGTCCGGCTGACGCTGACCGAGACCGCCCTCCCGCGGAACGCGCCGACGCCCCCGGCTGCACCGACAACCCTGCCAGCCGCAGCTTCCGGAGCCACTCCCCAGCCTGCGCCGGCTGTGCCCCTCCCGGCGGCCGGAACCGTGGCGGCGGCGCTGGTCGACATGCTTGCCCGCGGGCTTGCGCCGGCACCGGCAACGGGTCCGCGCGATGGAGCTCAGGTGGCGCTGGTCGCCCGCGGTTCGGCCGACTTCGCGCGGCAGGCCGAAACGGCGACGGCAGCCCCTCCCCCGGCTCCGGCGGGGCGCGAGCTTGTCGTCCAGGCCGTCCGTGCCGCCGCCGGGCGACAGGAAAGCCTGACCACCCTTTTCGCCGATCTGACGGCGGTCGCGCAGGGCAGGACCGCCTCCTCCCCCCCGCCGGCCGTGCTTCAGGCGATGGCCGCGGTCCTCGGCTTCCGCGCTCCGGCGGAAGAGTTGGCAAGGCCCGACGGATTGGCCACGGCCCTGCGCAACTCGGGCCCCCTGCTCGAGGCGCGGCTGGCAGCGCTTCCACCGGGCGTCCCCTTGCCGCCCGATCTCAAGGCCGCGCTGCAGCGGCTGCAATCCGCCCTCGCCGGCTGGACCGCGACGCTCCCCGCCGATCCGGAGGTCACGGTCCCGAAGGTGGAAGGGCACGAGCGCCCGCCCCTGCGCGGCGCTCTCCCCATGGCCAACCGCCCGCCTCCGCGAGCCTGCCCGCCTCGGCCACATCGGCGGAGGTCGCCCGTGTCCTGACCGAGCGCACCGAGGCGGCTCTCGCGAGGATCACCCTGCTGCAGGCAGCCTCCCTGCCGGAAGCGCGAGACCTCGGCAGGCCTGACGCTCCGCTCCAGGCGACGCTTGAAGTACCGCTCAGGGTCGGCGTGGAAACCGCCATCGTCCAGTTCCAGATCCAGCGCGAGCAGGACCACGAGGAGCGGCAGGACCGGAAGGCGGGCGGCAGGGCTGGCGGCGACTGGACCATGCGCTTCTCGCTGGAGGCCGAGCCGCTGGGGCCGATCCATGCGGCGGTGCGCTGGCACGACGGCCGCATCGGCATCCAGCTCTGGGCCGAACGCGACGCCGTCGCCGCAGCCCTGGAGGCCCAGCGCGACGGCCTCTCCGAGGCGCTCGAGGCCTCCGCCTTCACCATCGACCGGCTCACCATCGCCTCCGGCCGCCCGCCCGAGCCGCGCGAGGCAGAGCGGGCGACTGCACGACGCCTGGATCTCTCGTCATGAGCGACGACCCGGTCCCGCCGCGCCTCGCTGTCGCGGTGGCGCTCGAATACGACATGACGAAGGATGCGGCCCCCCGCGTCACCGCCTCGGGCCGCGGGGCGATCGCCGAGAAGATCATCGCCACCGCCCGCGAGAACGGCGTCGCGGTCGAGGGCAATCCGCTGCTTGCGGAAGCCCTGTCGGGCGTGGCCGTGGATGATCACATCCCCGAAGAACTCTACCGCGCGGTTGCCGAGGTCATCGGCTTCGTGCTGCGCGCGGCCGGCAAGCTCCGCTGACCCCGCTTCGGCCGATGGACGGAGGGCCAGATCGCCGCACCGACTAGGCGATCTTCGACCGGCGCGGTATGGATGGGCAAAAGCATGCCAGCAATCTCCGGGAGGATCGCATGACCACCGCCGCCGCCGCGCCCGCCAGGCCCTGGACGAAGTCCTATTCCGTCGGGATGCGGCACACGATCGACGAGGCGCCCTATCCGAACCTCGCCGCCATGGTCCGCTCGGTGGCGCGCACCTACGCGGACAAGCCGGCCTTCTCGCTCTGCCTGCCGAACGGCATGGGTGGCTCGCTGACCTATGCCGAGATCGACCGCTGGTCGGATGCCTTCGCGGTCTATCTGCGCGATGTCCTCAAGCTGCAGCCGGGGGCCCGCATCGCGCTGCAGACGCCGAACGCCCTGGCCTTTCCGATCGTCGCATTCGGCGTGTTCAAGGCGGGGTGCGTCCTCATCAACATCAATCCGCTCTACACGGCGGAGGAGATGGGCAAGGTCTTTGCCGACGGCGAGCCGGACCTGCTCGTCATCATCGACATGTTCGCCGACAAGCTCCCCTCGGCCTATGCGATCCACCGCGTGCCGAACGTCGTCGTCTCGTCGATCACCGACTTCATGCCCTGGCTGCAGGGCACGCTGGTCGGCCTGGTGCAGAAGTACAAGGACAAGTCGGTCAAGCCGGTGCCGGTGGCACACACGACCTTCCGGTCGGCCCTGTCGCAGGGCGAGGCCCGCAAGTCCGGCGCCAACATCGCCGCCTACACCGACAATGTCGGCCTCGATACGCTGGCGGTACTGCAATACACGGGTGGCACGACCGGCGTCTCCAAGGGCGCCATGCTGACCCACGGCAACCTCGTGCTGAACATGGCCCAGTCGATCGAAATGGTCGCCCAGAACATGGTCAAGGGCGAGGAGACCATCCTCACGGCGCTGCCGCTCTATCATATCTTCGCTTTCACGGTGAACATGCTGGGCTACTGGGTCCTCGGCGCGCACAACGTCCTGGTGCCCAATCCCCGCCCGCTGACCAACCTGCAGAAGGCCTTCGAAAAGTTCCCGATCTCGACGCTGACCGGCGTCAACACGCTGTTCAACGGGCTGAACAACGAGGCCTGGTTCCGCGCCAGCCCGCCGAAGTCGCTGAAGAGCGCCTGCGCCGGCGGCATGGCGCTGCAGGATGCCGTGGCCAAGCGCTGGAAAGAGGTCACGGGAACCCCGGTCATCGAGGGCTACGGTCTGACCGAGTCCTCGCCGGTCCTCACCTTCAACCCGCTCGACGCGGTGAAGGAGGGCACTATCGGCGTGCCGGTACCCTCCACCGACATCAAGTGTGTCGACGACGCCGGCAACGAGGTCCCGCATGGCCAGCCGGGCGAACTCATCGCCCGCGGCCCCCAGATCATGGCCGGCTACTGGCGCAAGCCCGAGGAGACTGCCAAGACCGTCCGCGACGGCTGGCTCTACACCGGCGACATCGCCACCCAGGACGACGACGGCTATTTCCGCATCGTCGACCGCAAGAAGGACATGGTGCTGGTCTCCGGCTTCAACGTCTTCCCCAACGAGGTCGAGGACGCACTGGCCAAGCACCCTGCCGTGCTCGAGGTGGCGGTGGTCGGCGTCCCCGACGGCGCGGCCGGCGAGGCGGTGAAGGCCTTCATCGTCAAGCGGCCGGAGATGGACCTCGACGTCGAGCAGGTGCGCGCCTTCTGCAAGGAGCATCTGACCGGGTACAAGGTGCCGAAATTCGTCGAGTTCCGCACCGAGCTGCCGAAGTCGAACGTCGGCAAGATCCTGCGCAAGGATCTCCGGGCCGAGGACCTGGCCAAGGCCGCCCGCGGCTGACCGCCCACCGGACTGCATGGCGGCCTCTCCAGGCCGCCGCCTTCCCCTGACGACCGTCGTCGCGCTAGCCTTCGGCACAGCGCAGAGGTGAGCCATGGCTGATCACGATCACCACCACGAACACCATCACCACCATCATGATCACGACCACGATCATGACCACAGCGAGTTGTCGCCGATGGACGCCCGCGTCCGGGCGCTGGAGACGATCCTCACCGAGAAGGGCTATGTCGACCCGGCCGCCCTCGACCTGCTGATCGAGACCTACGAGACCAAGGTCGGCCCACACAACGGCGCCCGGGTGGTGGCGAAGAGCTGGACGGATCCGGCCTATCGCCAGCGGCTGCTCGAGGATGCCACCAGGGCGGTGGCCGAACTCGGCTATGCCGGGCGGCAGGGCGAGCATCTCGTCGCCATCGAGAACACGCCGGACACCCACAACATGGTCGTCTGCACGCTCTGCTCCTGCTATCCGTGGCCGGTGCTGGGCCTGCCGCCGGTCTGGTACAAGTCGGCGCCCTACCGCGCCAAGGCGGTGCGCGACCCGCGCGGCGTCCTCGCCGATTTCGGCGTCTCCCTTCCCGGCGGGAAATCGATCAAGGTCTGGGATTCGACGGCCGAGGTCCGCTACCTCGTCATTCCCGAGCGCCCGCCGGGCACCGAGGGCTGGGACGAGGAACGCCTCGCCGACCTCGTCACCCGCGACTCGATGATCGGCACCGGCCTCGCCCGCCGGCCGGATGAGGTGGCGTCGTGACCTACACCACCTATGCCGACCTCGGCGGCCGCAAGGGCCTCGGCCCGGTCGGTCCGGAGAAGAACGAACCCTGGTTCCACGCGGAGTGGGAGAAGCGGGCGCTGGCCCTGACCCTCGCCATGGGCGCCACCGGGTCCTGGACCATCGACCAGTCTCGGGCCGCCCGCGAGCAGCAGCCCGACTATCTGGCGATGAGCTACTACGAGATCTGGACGGGCGCGATGGAGCGCCTTCTGGCCGAGCGCGGTCTCGTCACCGAGGCCGACGTCGCAGCCGGCCATGCCGTCGACCCGCCGAAGCCCGTCGCCCGCGTTCTCACCGTCGACAAGGTTCCCGCGACCCTCGCCCGCGGCGGCCCGACCGACCGCACGGCGACGACAGCGGCCCGCTTCGCCGTCGGCGACCGGGTGCGCACCGCCACGGTTCCAGTTCCGGCAGGGCATACGCGCCTGCCGCGATACGTGCAGGGCAAGGTCGGCACCGTGACCCACCTCCATGGCGTCCATGTCTTCGCCGACACCAATGCCACGGCGGTCGGCGAGGCGCCGCAATGGCTCTACACCGTCCGCTTCGACGGCGCCGACCTGTTCGGGGCCGACGGAGATCCAACTTCCAGCGTCTCCGTCGACGCCTGGGACAGCTATCTGAGCCCGGCATGACACAGCCCGCCGCCACACCCGACCTGACCGCCCTGCCCCATATTCCCTGCGACGCCGAGGGGCCGGTCTTCCGCGAGCCCTGGGAAGCCCATGCCTTCGCGCTCGCCGTCACCCTGCACCAGAAGGGCGTCTTCACCTGGCCGGAATGGGCCGGGGCGCTGTCGGCGGAAATCCGCGCAGCCCAGGCCGCCGGCGACCCCGACACCGGCGAGACCTACTACACCCACTGGCTGAAGGCGCTGGAGCGGTTGATGATCGCCAAGGGCGTGACCACCGCACCCGCGATCGACGCGACGACAGAAGCCTGGCACGCCGCCGCCGAAGCGACGCCGCACGGCCAGCCGATCGTGCTCGGGGCTGCTCGCTGAGCGCCGGAGACTGTACCGTGCCCACCCCGATGGCCTAGGCCATCGGCGGGGCGCAGGGACCAATTGACGCAGCGTCAAAAGCGGGGTCAGGGTCTTCCAGGACGGCTGTCACACCCAGTCCGGCCGGCGAGCCGTCCCGCCCCGGAAGAACTCCCGAGATTCCCATGCGAGCCTTCCTGCTTGCGGCCTTTGCCGCCCTTTCCCTCGTGACCGCGGGCGACGCGCACGCCCAGGCCCAACAGGACTTCGCCCTGGTCAACCGCACCGGCTACACGATCGACGAGGTCTATGTCAGCCCGTCCAGCGTCACCAACTGGGGCAACGACCTCATGGGCGAGGACAGCCTCGAGAACGGCCAGCAGCTCAACGTCCGCTTCAACCGCACCACCACCGAATGCAGCTTCGACATCAAGGTGGTCTATGACGACGAAGAGACCGCCGAGTTCCGGGGTGTCAACCTCTGCCAGGTCAGCCGCGTCACCCTCTTCTACAACCGCGCCGCAGGCACCACCCGGTTCACGGTCGAGTGAGCAAGGAGCCGGGGCGGGCCCACGGTCCGCCCCGGTCCGCCGTCACTTCACCGAGGAGAATGCCGTCGGCGACAGGAACGAGCTCGCGACATTGGCGATGATCGGGCCGTCCTTCTCGCTGTCGTTGCGCGCGGCGATCCAGTCCGGGTCCTGCTGGAAGGCGCTCCACTTCTGCTCGCGCTCGGCCATGGATTCCCAGGCCACCAGATAGGTCAGGTCGTTGTTCGACGGGCCGATCGCCGTGGTGAAGAAGCCGGCCTGGCGGATGCCGTGCTTCTCCCAGAGCTTCAGCGTATGGTTCTGGAAGCGCGCCAGAAGCTTCGGCAGCCGACCCGGCAGGCAATTGTAGATGCGCAGTTCATAGATCATGGACGGTCCTTCCCTTGAGGACCGTCAGCATGCCCCGGACCGTGGCGTTTTGCCATGCGCGAAGCGCAGGCTAGTCCTTGCCGACCGTCAGGTTGCGGATCAGCGGCACGAGCTCGGCATCGTCGGCCAGGGACGCCGCTTCCTCCACCGCCATCCACCGTCGCTCCCGGCGCTTCTTCTCCGGCCAGGAGGCCTTCTCCTTGCGGACATCGAGAGGGTAGACGTCGACGCGGCAGCGCACACGCGAGCCGTCGGACATGAGCTTGTCGTAGCCATAGGAGCCCAGCGGCTGCTTGCGGATGCGGCCGGCGATGCCGGCTTCCTCCATCGCCTCGCGCTCGGCCACCTTGTGTGGCGCGCGCTGGCCCATCGGCCAGCCCTTCGGGATGATCCACCGCCGCGTGCTGCGGGAGGTGATCAGCAGCACCTGCAGGCTGCCGTCCGGCGCCAGCCGAAACGGCAGGGCGGCGTATTGGCGACGCGGTTCGGATGCTTCCACGACGTCTCCGGCTTCCTGCCCGACTGTGTCGATCACGACGTCGCCGGCAGTTGGTGAGGTTTCGGTCAGCACCATGCCCTAGCGTCCCGTCAGGAAGAAGGCGGAGGCGAAATAGGCGGCGGAAGCGATGAGTCCCGCCATCGGCATGGTGACGATCCAGGCGAAGACGATACCCCTGGCGACGCCCCATCGCACGGCCGAGACGCGCCGGGCAGCCCCGACGCCGATGATCGCTCCGGTGATGGTATGGGTCGTCGACACCGGGACGCCGAGCCCCGTCGCCATGAACAGCGTGATGGCGCCGCCGGTCTCGGCGCAGAACCCCTGCTGCGGCGAGAGGCGGGTGATTTTCGAGCCCATGGTGTGAACGATCCTCCAGCCGCCGAACAGGGTGCCGAGCCCCATCGCCGCCTGGCACGAGATGACCACCCAGAAGGGCACCTCGAACCTGTCGCCCATCATGCCGTGGGAGAACAGCAGCACGGCGATGATGCCCATCGTCTTTTGCGCGTCGTTGGCGCCGTGACCGAGCGAATAGAGCGAGGCTGAAACGAACTGCAGCACGCGGAAAGTGGAATCGACCTTGATCGGCGCCACCCGGACGAAGAGCCAGGACACGAACAGGACCAGTGCCAGCGCCAGCGCGAAGCCGACGGCGGGGGACATGAAGATGGCGACGAAGGTCTTGCCGAGCCCCCACCACACGATGGACGAAATGCCAACCTTCGACAGCCCGGCGCCGACCAGGCCGCCGATCAGCGCATGGGAGGAGCTCGAGGGAATTCCGGCGATCCAGGTGATGACGTTCCAGCTGATCGCGCCGGTGAGAGCGCCGAAGATGACGCGGTCGTCGACGATGGAGGCCTGGATGATCCCCGAGCCGACCGTCTGCGCCACATGAAGGCCGAAGAACAGGAAGGCGATGAAGTTGAAGAAGGCGGCCCACATCACCGCCCAGCGTGGCGCCAGCACGCGCGTCGAGACGATGGTGGCGATGGAGTTCGCCGCATCGTGCAGGCCGTTCAGGAAGTCGAAGAGCAGGGCCACCCCGATGAGGAAGATCAGCGCGAAGGCGACGGAGGAGAGGTCCAAGGCGTGCCCTCGCCTCAGAGATGTTCGAGGACGATGCGGCTGACCCGCTTGGCGACGTCCTCGAAGCGGTCCACCACCTTCTCGAGGTGGTCGTAGATGTCGGCGCCGACGATATAGGCCATGGCGTCGGAGCCGCGGTGGGCCTTGAACAGTTCCTTCACGCCCAGGTCGTGCAGCTCGTCCGATTTCTCCTCGATCCGTCCGATCTCCTTGGCGAGGAGCCCGATCGCGTCGGAGTGCTTCTTGATGTTGCGCAGCATGGGCAGGAGATCGACAAGCCGCTCGGCCGCCTCGACGATGACGAAACCGAGCTCCTTCATGGCTGGCGCGAAGGTGTCGACCTCGAAGAGAACGATGGCCTTCACCGTCTTCTGCATCTGGTCGATCGAATCGTCCATCGACCCGATCAGTTCCTCGATGTCGCCGCGGTCGAAGGGCGTGATGAAGGTCCGTCCGACGGCCACCATCACCTGTGCGGCGATCTCGTCGGCGCGCTGCTCCTGCGCCAGGACCTCGCGGCTGCCGGCCTGAACGTCCAGCTCGCCGTTGAGCAGCCCCTTCAGCGCTTCGGCGCCGGCGACCAGCGTCTTGGCGTGAAGCTCGAAGAGATCGAAGAACTTCTCCTCCTTGGGAAGGAGCTTCTGAAACCAGCCCAGCATCCCCGCCTCTCGAATCGTGTCATCGAACTGTCATAAATGGCGATAGGCCTGCTGATGGGACCTGTAAAGCGATCGGCGCGCACGCTTGATGCACGTCAGCCGCTAGATGCACATCCATTCCCTGCCGCAACGGCAGGGCGAGGCGGCGGCACGGCGTTGCGGCGGCCTGTCGCCGGCCCGTCGAAGGGACGGTTTGACAAGGTCCCAGCTTGCCTCAATCCTCCCGTCGCAAGAACGAGAAGTGCCTGACCTTGCTCCGAGTTTTGTCCATTCCCAGCCGTAGCCCATGCCGGAACCTCGGTTGGTCGGCTCCCCCCGCGTCGGCGCGTCGCTCCGGCATCGCGCCAACGACCGAAGCAGTATGGGAGGCCTGACCGACGATGAGCGGGGCTGCACGCAGGTTCGACTATGTCGTGGTGGGCGGTGGCACCGCCGGCTGCATCCTCGCGGCACGCCTGAGTGAGGACCCGCGTATCAGCGTGCTGCTCCTCGAAGCCGGCGGCGAGGGCAAGGGCTTCTGGGTCTCGGTGCCGGCCGGCTTCGCCAAGCTCCTCGCCGGTGCCGACTTCAACTGGCGCTTCGAGACCGAACCCGAGGCGACCACCGGCAACCGGCGTATCGTCGTGCCGCGCGGCAAGGGCCTCGGCGGCTCGACTCTCATCAACGGCATGATCTTCGTGCGCGGCCAGGCCGAGGACTTCGACGGGTGGAGCCAGCGCGGCGCCACCGGCTGGTCCTTCGCCGACGTTCTGCCCTACTTCCGGAAGATCGAGTCCTTCGACGGCGGCGATCCCGAGTTGCGCGGGCGCGACGGCCCGATGTCCGTCGTCACCGTCTCCGAGCAGCCCGAACTCGCCAATGCCTTCATCGCGGCGGGCGCCGCAGCCGGCTATCCGACCCCCAGCGACTACAACGGCCTCTCGCAGGAGGGCTTCGGCTACTACCAGGCCAACCAGAAGAACGGCCGGCGGTGGAGCGTTCGCGAGGGCTATCTCGAGCCGGCACGCCGCCGACCGAACCTCACCATCGAGACGGATGCCCATGCCACCGGCCTGATCCTCGACGGCCGCCGCGTCACCGGGGTGCGCTACCGGGTGCGCGGCGACGAGCGCGAGGCGCTGGCCGACGGCGAGGTGATCCTCGCGGCGGGCGCCGTGCAGTCGCCGCAACTTCTGGAACTCTCCGGCATCGGGCGGCCCGAGGTTCTGTCATCCATCGGCATTCCCGTGCGCCATGCCCTGGCTGGCGTCGGCGAGAACTACATCGACCACTATTGCACGCGCATGAACTGGCGGGTGAAGCAGCCGATCACCCTCAACGAGCAGACGCGCGGCCTGTCGCTGGCGAAGGCCGTGGCGCGCTACTTCGCCACCGGCAAGGGGTTCCTGTCGCTGGGGACCGGCCTCGCCTACGGTTTCGTCAGGACACGGCCCGAGCTCGCCACCCCCGACATCCAGTTCTTCTTCATGCATGCGAGCTACGCCAATGCCGCGACGCGGCTTCTGGACAGCGCGCCCGGCATGACCATCGGCGTCACCCAGCTCCGGCCCGACTCGCGCGGCACCATCCATGCGCGCTCCGCCGACCCCTTCGCCGCCCCGGTCATCCGGCCGAATTTTCTCTCGGCGCGCGGCGACGCGGACACCCTCGTCGAGGGCATGAAGATCGCCCGTACCGTCGTGTCGCAGGCCCCGCTCGCGCCCTATGTCGCGCACGAGATGAGCCCGGGTCCGGCCGTCGACAACGACGAGGCCTGGCACGACTTCGCCCGCTCCAACGGCCAGACGATCTACCACCCGGTCGGCACCTGCCGGATGGGTCAGGACGACATGGCCGTCGTGACTCCCGAGCTGAAGGTGCGCGGCCTCGACGGCATCCGCATCGTCGACGCCTCCGTCATGCCCACCATCGTCTCGGCCAATACCCAGGCCGCCGTGATGATGATCGCCGAGAAGGCGGCCGACATGATCCGGCAGGACGCGAGGCGCTAAGACCTCACGCCCGCGAAGAAGCGCCGGACGATGGCGGCGCACTCATCCGGATGGGTCGCGGCCACGTGGTAGGAGTCGCCGGGAAGCACCTCCAGGGTCGAACCGGGGATCGTCTCCTGCCGGGCCTTGACGCTCTCGACGCTGCCGAGCCCGGAACCCGTCGTGGTGATGACCACCGCCGGGCACCGAATGCGCGGCAGGTCCGGCGTCACGTCCACCGTGGGCACCATTTTCAGGAACGCCTCGAGTGTCGAGGCCGCGGTCCGCGACATCAGTTCGACCCACCAGGCGATGGCCTCGGGCGGCAGCGAGGTGCCGAGCCGGCCGGTGGTCGTCTCCTCGACCCAGGGCCCAACGCCACCCTCACGGATCTGCTTGCGCCAGCCGGGCGCCCGCTGGTCGAAGGAGGTGAGTGAGGCGGGTGTCCCGACCGCCGCGACGGCGATGATACGGTCGGGGTAGTTCGCCGCGAGGTGCAGCGCCAGCGTGCCGCCGATCTTGCCGCCGACCAGGAAGACCTTGTCCAGCCCCATCAGGTCGAGAAGCCGGATGATGTCGGCGCCAAGCTGGGCGAAGCGATAGGTGTAGTCGCCGCTCATCGGGGTTGAATCGCCATAGCCGCGCAGGTCCGGCCGGATCACCACGTGGTCCAAGGCAAGATGCGGCACCCAGCGACGAAATGCTTCGCCGCTCTCGGCAAGCCCGTGCAGCATCACCACCGGCGGCCGCGCCTGCCAGGGCTGCACATAATCGTCGACGCGGACCGCGAGTTCGCAGTCGTCGCTGACACGGACCTTGGCGAGGTCGATGGGGCTCAGATGCATCGCGTGCCGCCTCCGTCGATGTTGATGCAGGTGCCGGTGATGAAGGAGGCCCGGTCGGAGCAGAGGAAGGCCACGAGGCCCGAGACCTCGTCCGGCCGTCCGACACGGCCGAGCGGCACCGAGGCGATGGCTGCGGCATTCACCGAACCGGTGTCCTTGCCGGCGATGGCCGCGCCCTGCGAGATCAGGCTGTCCCAGCGGTCGGTCTGGACCGGCCCCGGATTGACGCCGGTGACCAGCACGTTGTCCGGCGCGCATTCCTCGGCGAGGGCCAGGGTGAAGTTCAGCAGCGCGGCGTTCACCGCGCCGCCCGTCATGTAGGCGGCGCGCGGCTGGTGGCCGCTGCGGCCGATGATGTTGATGACACGGCCCCAGCGGCGTTCGCGCATGGCCGGCAGCACGTCCCGCGCGCAGCGCACATAGCCCATCAGCTTCAGCGACAGGGACTTCTCCCAGGTCGCGTCCGGCGTATCGGCGATCCGACCCATTGGTGAGGCGCCGGCATTGTTGACGAGGATGTCGATGCGCCCGAAGGCGGCCCGCGCCACCTCCATCGCCCGCGCGATGTCGTCCGGCCGCGTCATGTCGCCGGCACAGCCGAGAACGCGCCCGCCACCCCTCGCCGCGATCTCGCGCGCGACCGCGTCCACACGCGCGGCGTCGCGCGCCACGATCATGACATCGGCCCCCTCGCCCGCCAGTTCGTCGGCGATGGCGCGGCCGATGCCGAGACTGCCGCCGGTGACGACGGCAGCCTTGCCCTTCAGATTCAGATCCATGGTCTCAGGCTATCCCTCTCGATGCTCGGCCAGCGCTTGCCCTGTATTGGTCACTGAAGACGCGCACCTGACGCCTGGATCAGCTTCGCCCACTTGACGGTTTCCTCCTTCAGGAAGGTGCCGAAGGCCGCGCCCCCGAGCGCGCCAGGTTCGGAACCGAGGTCGGCAAGGCGCTGGCGCATGTCCGGCAGCTTCAGGATGGCCGCGATCTCGTCCTCCAGCTTCTTCAGCACATCCGGGGGCGTGCGCGCCGGCGCGACGACGCCGAACCAGGAGAAGGCCTCGAAACCGGGAATGCCGGACTCCGCCACCGTCGGCACGTCGGGAAGGGCCGAGGCGCGCGTGGCGCCCGCCACGGCGATGGCGTTGATGCGCTTCGCCTGCACCTGAGGGAGGATCGCCGGCATGTTGTCGAACATCATCGGGATGTGCCCGGCGACGAGGTCGTTCATGGCGGGTGCCGCGCCGCGATAGGGCACGTGGACGATGTCGATGCCGGCCATGGTCTTCAGGAGTTCACCGGCGAGGTGATTGGTCGAGCCGTTGCCGGACGAGCCGAACTGGATGGTCTTCGGCTTGGCCTTCGCCAGCGCCACGAGTTCCTGGACGTTGCGCGCCTCGACCGAGGGGTGCACGGCGAGCACGATCGGCACCGTCGCCACCAGCGACACCGGCGCGAAGTCCTTCGCCGGATCGAAGGACAGGCTCTGGTAGAGCGCCGCATTGGTGGTGAGCGGCGGCGGCGCGGTCACCAGCAGCGTGTAGCCGTCGGGGTCGGACTGCGCGACGGCGGCGGCGCCGATGTTGCCGCCCGCACCGCCGCGGTTCTCGACGATGAACTGCTGGCCGGTCCGCTCTGACAGCTTCTGCGCCAGCAGGCGCGCGATGATGTCGTTGGATCCGCCCGCCGGGAAGGGCACCACGAATTTCACCGGGCGTGTCGGATAGGCCTGCGCGAAGGCTGCCGTACCGAGAAGGCTGGCGCCGCCGGCGAGCAGCAGGGAGCGTCGGTTGAAAGACCGCATGGACCGTTTCCTCGTGATGAGATTGTCGTCGGGGGACCGCTTCGGACGGCGGTTTCGCGCGAGGAGACGGGTGATCCGCGCCGATGTCAACGCGCCACGGCGAAACCCTGATCACCGTCGCCGAATGGCTCAGCGCCCGAGCGACCGCTGCGAGAAATCGCAGCACCGCTGCGCCAGCGCCGCGAGCCGCGCCGGCAGGGGCGAGACGTCCTCGCGCCGGTGGACGGCGAAGTACTGGATCGGCGGGATCGGCGGGTCCGTCGCGATCACCCGCAGGCGGCCGCTGTCGATCTCCGGCTGGAAGTAGCCGGCGGTGAGGAAGGTGATGCCGAGGCCCGAGGCCGCAAGCCCGGCAAGCACGTTCAGGCTATTGCACTGGACGACGCGGTTGGCCTGCAGTCCGTTGGCCACCGCCCAGTCGAGGACGAGGCTCTGGAGCCCGGACCCCTGGGCCTGGGTGAGGATGGGATAGTCGGCGAGGCGGGCCAGGGCGATCCGGTCCTCCGGCGGTCCGAAGCCTGGCGCACACATCCATTCGAGCCGCACGCTGCCGAGCGGCACCGTCGTCAGGTCGGTCCCCTGGGGAGGATCGAGCCCGATGGCGAGGTCGATCTCGCTCGCCCGGAGCTTGTCGAAGAGGTCGACGCTGCCGGCGACCTCTGGCTCGGGGACGAGATTGGGGTAGTCCGCGGACATCGCCATGACCAGGGCCGGCAGCCAGGTCAGGGCGACGAGTTCGGTCACGCCGAAGCGGAAGGCTCCGGTGAACAGGCCGGGCCCGCCGGCAGCCTCGCGGAAGCGGGTCTCCAGTGCCAGCATCTCGGCGGCGATGGCAAGGCTCGCCTCCCCCGCCCGCGTCAGCCGCAGCACACGGGTCGAGCGGTCGATCAGCGGCGCGCCGACTGTCTCCTCCAGCTCGATGACCCGCTTCGAGACGGTCGACTGCGCGAGATTGAGGCGCGTCGAGGCCTCGCTGAACCCGCCAAGCGTGGCCGTCCAGTAGAAGGCGGCCATCTGCTTCAGGGTCACCGGCATCGCGAACTCCTCACGCATGTCATACTATGAAGAAAAGCGATGCAATAAGGGAAAATTATTCGCTTCATCTCATGCAAGCGGGACCGGAATATCCGGTCAAACTCGTGCCGGGGGCTGCGGGCCGTCGCGCGGAAGAACGTGTCAGGGAGAGAGCGACGTGTCGCAGAAGGCGGAATTCCACAACATCGACAACCCCGAGGATGGCCTGTTCCGGGAACTGGCCGAAGGCCTGACCACACGCATCTTCGCCGGCGAGCAGGCGATGCTCTCCATCGTCACCATCGCCCCCAATGCGGCCGGCACGCTCCACCACCATCCCGAGGAGCAGTGGGGCCTTCTTCTGGAGGGTTCCGCCATCCGTATCCAGGGCGGCGAGGAGATCCCGGTGAAGAAGGGCGACTTCTGGCGGACGCCGGGCAACGTGCCGCACACCATGCGCGCAGGGCCTGAGGGTGCGCGCGTGCTCGATATCTTCAGCCCGCCGCGTCCCGAGTATCGAAAGGCCGGAAAGGGCTTCGGCACCGCGTGAGCGGCACGGCGACCACCATCAACGACACAACAACAGCAGGGGAAACATCCATGGCCAAACTGACCCGACGCGCCACACTAGGCGCCGCCGCCTCGCTCGTGATGGCGCCGGCGCTCGCCCAGTCGCGCACCCTCACGCTGGTCGTGCCCTTCCCGCCCGGCGGCTCCACCGATGCGCTCGCCCGCATGCTGCAGCCGAAGCTGCAGACGATCCTCGGCCAGAACGTCATCGTCGAGAACAAGGCGGGTGCGGCGAGCGCCCTCGGCGCCGCCTATGTCGCCAAGGGGCCGACGGACGGCTCCTCGCTGCTCGTGACCTTTGATTCCCACGCCGTCATCCCGGCCATCCTGAACAACCCGCCGCTCGACGTGGAGAAGGACCTGGTGCCGGTCAACCTCGTCGGCACCGCGCCCTATGTCGTCGCGACCAACGCGCAGAAGCCCTACAAGACATTCGCCGACGTGGTGGCTGCGGCGAAGGTCGAGCCCGGCAAGGTCAACTATGCCTCGGTGGGCATCGGCACCATCGGGCACCTCGCCATGACGCTTCTCGCCAAGCGGGCCGGCGTCCAGATCACCCACGTGCCCTATCGCGGCGGCGGGCCGGCCATGAATGATCTGATCGGCGGCCATGTCGACATGCTCTGCGGATCGGCGGCCCTTGTCTCGCCCCAGCTTGCCGGTGGTACCGTCCGCCCGGTGATGCAGATGGGTGACAAGCGCCTTGCCCTGCTCAAGGACACCCAGACGGCGATCGAGGCCGGCTTCACCGGTTTCGAGGCGCTCGCCTGGTGGGGCGTCTTCGCCGCCGCCGGAACTCCGCCGGCCGTTGTGGACAGGATCTCGACGGCCATCAGGGAGACCCTGTCGGAACGGGAGGCGGCCAAGCGTCTCGAGGAGACCCAGCAGATGACGCTGGTGCTCGGCGACAGCGCGGCGTTCCGGGACTTCTTCACGAAGCAGGTGAAGGTCTGGGGCGACGTGGTCCGGGAGAACAATATCCGCACCTGAGCAGTGCGGAGCGGGTCGCGCTCACGGGCCGCGCGGCCCGCCGACTTCTCCGAGAACGCGATTGAGGCTGTCCACCACCACCGGGCGCTCCCCCTCGGTGAGGCGGCCATGCCGACGCAGGAAATCGGCGACGGGCATGCCGTTCTCGCGGCCCGTCAGCACGCCGTTCCTCACAGTCAGCGAGGCGCGGGCGAACTCCGCGGCGGTGCCGTGGCAACTCGCGCACTTCTGCTGGAACACCGGGGGCGTGGTCACCTGCGCCAGCAGCATCGCCTGGATCGGCGCGACGAGCTCCGGTCCCATCTGGTGCTGGCCCATGAAGGTCGCGAGGTCGTCGCGGTGATGGGTGCCGACCAAGCGCCCATTCTCCACCTTCATGTGACGGCGGGCGAAGGGGCCGGCATGGCCGTGACACTCGGCGCAGCGCTGGTCCCAGAAGTGGTGGAGATCGACGGCACCCGCCATACCACCGAGCGAAGCAATCAACACAACGACTGACAGCATTCCACGACGCATCGTGTCATTCCTTCCGCAGGGACCGGCGGGGGAACGAGCAGGGTACCGCTGGACGCGGCACCCTGCCGAAATCAGGCGTCGACCGTCGCGCTCAGCGCGTTCTCCTGGATGAACTCGCGGCGCGGCTCAACCACGTCACCCATCAGCTTGACGAAGATGTCGTCGGCCTCGTCGACCTCCTTGATCTTCACCTGCAGGAGCGAGCGGGCGTTGCGGTCGAGCGTCGTCTCCCAGAGCTGCTCGGCGTTCATCTCGCCGAGACCTTTGTAGCGCTGCAGCTTGATGCCCGCCGCGCCCTTCTCCTTGACCGCCTCGAACAGCGCCGCCGGACCCGGCACCTGCACCTCGTCGCTCTTGCGGCGGAAGATGGCCGGCTTGTCGTAGACGAGGCCGAGACGGGCGGCGTACTCGTCGAGCTTGCGCGCCTCGGAGGAGGCGAGCAGCGCGCCGTCGAGCATCGCCACTTCCTTCACACCGCGCACGGTGCGCGAGAACAGGTACTTCTCGCCGTCGAAGCTGCCCTCCCAGCCGCGCTCGATCTCGTCGGAAATGGCGTCGAGACGGCGGGCGATGACCGCGGCGAGCTCGGTCGCGCGGGACGGCTCCCTGACAGCCTCGGCATTGAGCGCGCCGGCGATCGCCGCCTGCTCGACGACGGCCTGGTTGTAGCGCGAATGGACGGCGCCGATGAGGTTCTTCACCTGGCGCGCCTCCTCGACGATCGCCGCGAGATCCTGGCCGGCGCAGATCTCGCCGTTGCCCAGGGTCAGGAGGCTCTCCTCGAGGCCGGCGGCGACGAGGTAATCGTCCAGCGCCCGCTCGTTCTTGATGTAGGTCTCGCTCTTGCCGCGGGCGACCTTGAAGAGCGGCGGCTGGGCGATGATAGATGTGGCCGCGCTCGATGAGTCTCCGGCATCTGCCGGATAGAAGAAGGTGAGCAGCAGCGTCCGGATGTGGGAGCCGTCGACGTCGGCGTCCGTCATCAGGATGATCTTGTGATAGCGCAGCTTGTCGATGTTGAACTCGTCGCGGCCGATGCCGGTGCCGAGCGCCATGATCAGCGTGCCGATCATCTCCGACGACAGCATCTTGTCGAAGCGGGCGCGCTCGACATTGAGGATCTTGCCGCGCAGCGGCAGCACCGCCTGGATATGCACGGTCGCGGCCCTGCTTGGCCGAGCCGCCGGCCGAGTCACCCTCGACGATGAAGAGTTCGGACTTGGCGGGGTCGCGCTCCTGGCAGTCGGCGAGCTTGCCCGGCAGCGAGGCGACGTCGAGCGCCGTCTTGCGGCGGGTCAGCTCGCGTGCCTTGCGGGCGGCCTCGCGGGCGGCGGCGGCTTCGACCACCTTGCTGGACGATGGCCTTGCCCTCGGCCGGATGCTCCTCGAACCAGGTCGAGAGCGCCTCGTTGACGATGCTCTCGACCACCGGGCGCACCTCGGAGGAGACCAGCTTGTCCTTGGTCTGCGAGGAGAACTTCGGATCCGGCACCTTGACCGAGACGATGGCGGTCAGCCCTTCGCGGCAGTCGTCGCCGGTGAGGTCGACCTTTTCCTTCTTCGTCACGCCGGAGGACTCGGCATAGTTCGTCACCTGCCGGGTCAGCGCACCGCGGAAGCCGGCAAGGTGCGTGCCGCCGTCGCGCTGCGGGATGTTGTTGGTGAAGCACAGAACGTTCTCGTGGTAGCTGTCGTTCCACCACAGCGCGACCTCGACCGTGATGCCGTCGCGCTCGGCCTTGAGCATGATCGGGCTCGGCACCAGCGCGGTCTTGTTGCGGTCGAGATAGCGCACGAAGGCCTCGACGCCGCCCTCGTAGAGCAGCTCGATGCGCTTCTCGCTCGGCGTGGCGCCGGTCGGTCAGGACGATGCGCACGCCGGAATTGAG
Organism: Phreatobacter sp.; assembly: GCA_965284145.1. Classification (GTDB taxonomy): domain Bacteria; phylum Pseudomonadota; class Alphaproteobacteria; order Rhizobiales; family Phreatobacteraceae; genus Phreatobacter. The sequence continues at coordinate 1,713,074 of CBDIRH010000001.1, read as the reverse complement.
GAAGGCGAGCTCGCGCAGCCGGTGCTCCAGCGTCGCCAAAATCGAACTCGACCATGGTGAAGGTCTCGGTCGAGGCGAGGAAGGTCACGGCCGGTGCCGCGCTTGCCCTCCGACGGGCCGACCTCGATCAGCGGCGGCGATCGGCGTCACCGTGGCGGAACTCGACGAAGTACTCCTTGCCGCCGCGCCAGATGGACAGCTTCAGCCAGCACGACAGGGCATTGACCACGGAGACGCCGACGCCGTGCAGGCCGCCGGAGACCTTGTAGGAGTTCTGGTCGAACTTGCCGCCGGCGTGCAGCTGGGTCATGATGACCTCGGCCGCCGAAATGCCTTCGTCGGCGTGGATGTCGGTCGGGATGCCGCGGCCGTTGTCGGTGACCGTCACCGAACCGTCGGCATTCAGCGTCACCGTCACCTCGGTGGCGTGGCCGGCGAGCGCCTCGTCGATGGCGTTGTCCACCACCTCGTAGACCATGTGGTGCAGTCCGGACCCGTCGTCGGTATCGCCGATATACATGCCGGGGCGCTTGCGGACGGCGTCGAGGCCCTTGAGGACCTTGATGCTGTCGGCGCCGTAGTCGGCTTCGTTGATCTCGGTACGAACGGGTTCGGCCATGAGCCTCGGTCTCTCCTTCAGCCCGCGCGGCGCCCTCAAGGCGGCTGCGCGAGCCTTGCGATTCGGTCCGGCATTTTAGCTGGAACGGCAGTAGGTGTCCCGCGCACGCAGGCGCGCGAGGCCCCAGTGAAACCCTGATAGGCGCGAAACGAGGAAAATGAAAGGCAAGCCCACCGGCAGAGGTCTCCAGATACCTCTGTTGTTCAGAATTGTTTAGCGGCTGGATCGTAACGTCCGCGTTTCAGGCGCAGTCCGCGCCGCCAGGCGTTCACGGTCCCCCAACTTTGCGCTTCAAGATCCAGCATCTGCAGTGGCTAGGCGGCATTCTCGCGGCAGCGGCCTGCCTGACGCTCGGCGGCTTGTCGCTGCGCACCAATGTCGCCGACTACGAGCGCTATCGCCACGGCGGCGAGCAGCTCGGCCGCTACCATGCGGTTCTGGCCGCCGCCAACGCCGTGTCCGCCGAGCGCGGCCCCGCCAACAGCGCCATGGGAGGCGCCGCGCGCAATCACGCCGCCCTCGTGGCTGCTCTCGCCGCCAAGCGCGCCGAGACCGACCGGCTGATCGCCGCGGTCGAAGCCCGCTTTGCCGGTGAGCGCGCCGCCGTCGAGAACGTCCAGCGCCTTCAGGCGGAGCTGCACCTCAGGCTCGGCCAGGGCCGGGCGGCTGTCGACGCCGTCGTGGGACGACCCGCCGCCCAGCGCGCCGGGCATGACGTCGCCTTCGCCATAGAGATGATGTTTGCGGCAGCGGACACGGCCCTCGAACTGCGCGACCGCCTCGGCCGCGAGATCGTCGGCGACACGCCCCAGATCGCCACCCACATCATCCTCAACAATGTCGTCGGCAGGATGCGCGAGGATGCCGGCCGGCTCGGCTCCTATGTGGTGATGCTGCTGACCTCCGACGGTGGCCAGCGCGACCGTTTCCTCGGCAAGATCGCCGAAACGCAGCACCGGCTTCAGGATCTGCGCCGTTTCCTGTCCGGCTATGCCGGGGCCCTCTTCAAGGGTGGCGACGTCGACCGCGCCGTTGACGCGGTGGGAGAACGCTACTTCTCGGGCTCGCTGCCCTATGCGCTCGGCATCGCCTTCGCGGAGCACCCCGGCGACGGCACCAACGCCGACACCTTCACCCGCGCCTATGTCCCGGGCATGCGTCCGGTCGAAGCGCTGCGCGAACTCATCGCCACGAAATCCTCATCCACCATCGACGACCTGCGCGACCAGGCGTCACAGCTCGTATTGGCCTCGCTGCTCCTGACCATGGTCGCGATCCTGGCGCTCGCCGTGATCGCCATCGTCTTCCGTGACGGCCTGTTCCTGCCGCTTCTCACCGCCCGCCAGCAGATTCTGGCCATCGCCCATGGCGACCTGTCAGGCCCCCCCGCGGTCTGGAAGGTCAGTGCCGAGGTGCGCGGCATGTTCGACGGCCTGGATGTGCTGAGAGAGCAGCAGCGCCAGAGGCTCCGGCTGGAGGACGAGCAGCGGCGGATGGCCGATCAGCTCCGCCACCTGTCGCAGACGGACATGCTGACCGGACTGCTGAACCGTCGTGCCATCAACGAGGCGGCTGCCGCGACCTTCGTCGAGGCCGAAGTGTTCGGCCGGTCCGTTGGCGTCGTGCTGTTCGACATCGATCACTTCAAGGCCATCAATGACGCTCACGGCCATGCCGTGGGGGATGCGGTGCTTCTGGCCATCGCGCGGGAAGTCGGCCCGGAACTCGACGGGACCGCCGCCTTCGCGCGCTATGGCGGCGAGGAGTTCATCGTCTTGCTGCCGCAGACCACGGAACCCCAGGCCCTCGCAATGGCCGAGCGCATTCGCGCCGCCATCGCCCGGATCCGCATCCCCCGGGCGCCACGGTCTCGCGGTCACCAGCAGCTTCGGCGTCGCCGTCCGCCCGGCGGAATCCTCACAGACGTGGGAAAATCTCGTGGCGAGCGCCGATCAGCGGCTCTACCGCGCCAAGCGGACAGGACGAAACCGGGTGTGCGGAGCGGACCCGACGACGTCCGCGCCACCCCTCGCACCGGAGGCCGGCGAGGCCCTGCCCTGCCGCAAGGCCTCGGTCGGCCGGTCCGTCAGGCCGCCAGCAGACGCTCGATCTCATGCAGCGGATGCGAGGTGAGTTCCTTCGGGATCTCGGCGCTGATGCGATCGGACACCTCCTTGTGGAAGGCCTTGCGCAGGTTGCCCAGTACCTTGGGCGGCGCCACGACGATGAGCTTGTCGTAACGGCCGGCATGGGCGTGCTTGTAGAGCCTCTCCGCGACCTCCCCGACGAAGCGGTCCTCGGCCAGCTGGTGCCAGTCGGTCTGCTCCATAGCCGAGCGATGGGTGCCGGCGCTGGCGAAGGACCGGCCGGGTCGGTCGGTGCCCTGGTCACGGGTCGCCGGGTTCTCCTGTTCGAAGATGCGCTCGACCACCAGATTCACCAGCTCGGCATCCCCCTTGTTGCGTAGAAACAGCGCCTTGGTGCCGTCGCCGACAAAAACCAGGGCATCGCGCGGAATTCGGACTTCGGTCATGACTGTCGTCTCCTTCTGCCTCGAGCAACCGGCCAGGGGGCCGATCGTTCCGCATCGGCGACCTGTCGTCGCGGGCGGCTCGCCCGGTGCCGAAGTCGCCTTATCCGCGCTATCTTTGTGCGCGAGTGATTCACCCTCCATGCGCTGGATCAAGGCCTGATCCGATCATGCCTCCCGGAGACCTCATGACCTTCATCACCCGCCGCACCGTGCTCGCCGGAGCTGCCGCCATCGCGGCGCCCGGCTTCATCCGCCCGGCCGAGGCGCGATCCTTCGAGGCCTTCGTGGCGGGCCTGTGGCCGGCCGCCTCGGCTGCGGGCGTCTCGCGCGCCACCTTCGACCGCGCCTTTGCCGGGGTGCAGCCCAATCCACGCGTGATCGAACTGTCGCAGCGCCAGCCGGAGTTCCGCCGGACCCTCGGCGACTATGTCGACGTCAGGGCCTCGAACAAGCGCGTCAACAACGGCCGCGCCGCCCTTGCCCAGAACGGCGGCACCTTCTCGGCCGTGCAGAGCCGCTACGGCGTGCCGGGGGAGATCATCTGCTCCATCTGGGGCAACGAGACCTCCTACGGCACCGCCCGCGGCGAGCACTATGTGATCCAGGCGATGGCGACGCTCGCCGCCGCAGGCCGGCGCGCCGACTTCTTCCGGCGCGAACTGGTCGCGGCCCTGCGCATCCTGCAGGCCGGCGACACCACGCCCCAGAACATGATCGGCTCCTGGGCCGGCGCCATGGGCCATGTCCAGTTCATGCCGACCAGCTTCCATGCCTTCGCCGTCGACTTCACCGGCGATGGCCGCCGCGACATCTGGACCTCGATCCCCGACGCCATGGGCTCGGCGGCCAACTACCTGCGCCGCAACGGCTGGACGCCGGGCGTGCCCTGGGGCTTCGAGGTCCACGCCCCCGGGCTCCCCGGCAACCGCGCCCAGCGCAAGAGCTTCGACGGCTGGGCGGGTGCCGGCGTGCGTCGCATCGGCGGCGGGCCGATGTCGGGCGGTGCCCAGGCATCCCTCTGGAAGCCGGCCGGCGAAGGCGGGCCGCACCTTCTCGTGACCAGCAACTTCAACGTCATCAAGCGCTACAACAATGCCGATTCCTATGCGCTTGCGGTCGGCCACCTCGGCGACCGCATCAAGGGCGCCGGCCGCTTCTCCAAGCCCTGGCCACCGGGCGAAGGCGGACTGACCCACGCCGACCGCGAGGAAATCCAGACCCGCCTCAATCGCCTGGGCTTCGACCTCGGCGACGTCGACGGCATTCTCGGCGAAAAGTCCAAGGCGGCGGTGCGCACCATGCAGGGCCGCTTCGGCATGTCGCCCACCGGCGAGGCCGACCGCGCCTTCCTGGAACGTCTGCGGCGGGGGTGAGCAAGCCGAGCCCTGGCATGTCTGGACGCCATGGCGGCGACAGCTTAACTCTTCGTTCAGCATGCACGTTGTTCCACTAGTTCCGGGCGGGCCGTTCCGGATCGGAGGCGCTTGGCATGGGTGTCGGCGGACATGGTGGAGGAAAACTGGCAGCGCTCGCGCTGGCTGGTGTTGTGCTGTCGTCGCTCCCCGCGTCGGCGCAGGGAAGCTTCGCCGATTGCCTGCGCGGCCTCGAACAGCAGGCGCGGGCCCGGGGCGTGCTCCCGCAGGTCTTCGCCCAGGCGACGGCCGGGCTGACACCCGACAACTCGATCCTCGCCCTGCTCGACCGCCAGCCCGAGTTTTCGCGCCAGCCGTGGGAGTACATCAACGGCCTCGTCGCGGCGAACCGCATCGCCGAGGGCCGGCGCATGCTGCAGGTCCACCGGGCGGCCTTCGATCGCGCCGAGCAGGAAACCGGCGTCGACAAGCACATCATCGCCGCCATCTGGGGGATCGAGACCAGCTTCGGCAAGTCGAAGGGCAATACCAGCGTCGTTCGCGCCACCGCCACCCTCGCCTGCTATGGCCGGCGGCAGGATTTCTTCCGCGGCGAGTTTGTCGCCGCCCTGCAGATCATCAACCAGGGTCATGTCGCCCCGGCGAACTTCCGCGGCTCCTGGGCCGGCGCCTTCGGCCACACCCAGTTCATGCCCTCGACCTTCCTGCGCGCGGCGCGATCGGGCACGGGCGGCCAGCGCATCGACCTTCTGGGCTCGGTTCCCGATGCGCTGATGTCGACCGGCAACCTGCTGCGCGCCGAGGGCTGGCAGCGCGGCCAGGGCTGGGGCTACGAGGTGGTGGTGCCGGCGGGCCTCGACTTCACGCTGGCAGGTCGTGACCGGCCGCAGACGATCGCCCAGTGGGAAGCCCGCGGCGTCAAGCGCACCGGCGGTCGCGCCTTCCCGCGCCGCAACGACCCGGCCTTCCTGCACCTGCCGGCCGGGGCACGCGGCCCGGCCTTCCTGATGCTCCCGAACTTCCGGGTCATCATGAAGTACAACAACTCCGAGAACTACGCGATGGCGGTCGGACACCTCGCCGATCGCCTGCGCGGCGGTGGCGGCTTCGCCCAGGCCTGGCCGACGGGCGAACGCGCCCTGTCGCAGCAGGAGCGGCTCGAACTGCAGCAGCGCCTCGCCCAGGTCGGCCTCTACACCGGGACCGTCGACGGCAAGCTCGGCGCCGGCACCCGCGAGGCCCTGCAGCGCTTCCAGGCGCGGGCTGGCATGCCGGCAGACGGTTTTCCGAGCGGCCGCCCTGCTGCAGAGACTGCGCCGCGGCAGCTGAGACGACCGGGGACAGATCCTGGCCGAATCCAGCGCCCGTCGGGATCGGCTCGATGACTTGCCCCCAATTTGGCGGCCGGTGCTACACTGCCCCTCTGTTGGGGAGACGAGATCCGTGGTGGTGGCCGACCTTCGCCGCATCGTCCTGTGGGCCTGCCTCGCGCTGATGGCGCTCGCGGCAGCGCCTGCGCACGCGCAGTCGGGCTATGTCGACGACCGCTACCCGCACCTCTTCGCGCCGCGCGACCAGCGCCCGCGCATCATCACCATTCCGCAGGGGTCGCGACAGGCGGCGCCGCGCGCGCGCGCGGCCCTCGGAAACCGTCAGGCCTCCGCGCGAACGGGCCGCGACGCTCCCGACCGTGACCGACGGGACCCAGCCGCCGGCCACAGATACGCCGGCCGCGCCCACGACCTTCGTTCTTGTCCTCGGCGACAACCTCGCGGAATGGCTTGCCTATGGCCTCGAACAGGCCTTCGAGGACGTGCCGGAACTCGGGGTCCTCGACAAGACCAGGCTTTCCTCGGGGCTCACCCGGCCCGAGTTCCACGACTGGAGCCGGGCCGTTCCGGAGACGCTCGCCCAGCAGGCCAAGGTCGATTTCATCGTCATGATGCTCGGCTCGAACGACCGGCAGGCCATCCGCCTGGAACGCGAGAGCGTCGAGCCCGACAACGAGCGCTGGCGCGACCTCTATGCGCAGCGCGTCGACGCCGTCATGCAGGCGATGAAGGCCCGGGGAGTGCCGGTCTACTGGGTCGGTGTGCCGCCGCTGCGCGGCCAGCGCACCTCCGCGCACATGCAGATGCTCAACGAGGTCTACAAGGAGCGGGCACAGAAGAACGGCATCAACTATGTCGACGTCTGGAACGGCTTCGTCGACGAACACGGCAACTACACCCAGTTCGGACCCGACTTCGCCGGCCAGGTCCGCCGCCTGAGAACGGCGGACGGCGTGCACTTCACCACGGCCGGGGCGCGCAAGCTCGCGCTCTTCCTCGAGCAGGATCTCAGGCGCGACCTGCTCGGACGGATCACCCCCGTGGTCCCGCAGTTGCCGACCGACCCGGCCACCGAGCCCACCGTGGCGGCGCCGGAGATCCCGTTGCCGGTTCCGCCTCGTCCGCTGGCCGGCCCCATCCTGCCGCTGCATGGCAATCCGGCCATTCCCGCAACGGCCGGGACCTCGCCGCCCGAGGGAGGCGGACGGGCTGGAGAGCTCGCCGGCGCGAGCGGCGCGCGGCGCCCGACCGGCGTCGCCGCCTCCGTCCTTGTCCGCGGCGAGGCCGTCGCTCCCGTGGCAGGCCGCATCGACGACTTCAGCTGGCCCCGCAACCCAGAAGCGGCGCCGGCAGCGGCAGGTCCCGCCGCCCCGGCCCCGGCAGCGGCAAGGGTCGTGACACCCGCCGGCCAGGGCCGCCCCTAGCCACTTTCTTGCGCCTGCCGCAGAAAACTATTCCACTTCGGTCGCCCTTTCCGGCACAAAGGCAATAAACATCATGCCATGCCGGTCTGCGGCACGCATTGCCGCTTGTGTCGCTGTTTGAAATCTGTCAAATAACGGCCTGAGAAAGGTCAGCATCGCTGCCCTATCCAACATGACCCCGACAACGGGGCGGCCGGGGAGGACGAAACCCCGAAATGGCATGCCGGCTGGTCATGGGTTCCGCCCGTCGCCCGAGCCGGCTTCGTGTGTCACGATCAAGGGCACGAACAGCGGTCCGGGACCGCGGAACGAGGTGGATGATGAGCACGCAGCTTTTTGGCGCGATGTCGGCTGAGGGGATCGAGGTGCGGACGAATCGCGCCACGAAAACCAATCTGCCCGTCGACGTCAAAAACCGCACGCGCGCCGTCATCGACCCTGGCCTGCCCGCAGCGCAGGGCCTCTACGACCCGCTGCAACGAGAAGGACGCCTGCGGCGTCGGCTTCATCGCCGACATGAAGGGCCGCAAGTCCCACAAGATCGTCGCAGCGACGGCATCTCAGATCCTGCTGAACCTCGAGCACCGCGGCGCCGTGGGTGCCGACCCGCGCGCCGGCGACGGCGCCGGCATGCCTCGATCCAGATGCCCGACGCCTTCCTGCGCGACGGAAGCCGAGCAAGCTCAGGCTTCGACGCTGCCGGAGCCGGGCCACTACGCCGTCGGCTTCATGTGCTTCCTGCCGCAGGACGACGCGGGCGAGGGCCATCGCCAGCGAAGCGCCTGAGAACACGTTCGTCAAGGACGAGAGGCAGATGCTGCTGGGCTGGCGCGACGTGCCGACGGACAACGCCTGGCTCGGCGAGAGCGTCAGCCGAGCGCGAGCCCGCTGCACAAGCAGGTCGTTCGTCGGCCGCGGCCCGAGGCGTCGGAGACCGAGGACGAGTTCGAGCGCACGCCTCTTCGTGCTGCGCAAGGTCAGTCTCCAACCCCGTCTAGTGACCTCAACGACGCCGCGCACCAAGCGGCTACTACCCCGTGTCGCCTGTCGTCGCCGCACCGTCGTCTACAAGGGCATGTTCCTGGCCGACCAGGTCGAGCGCCTATCTACGACGACCTGCACGACCCGAGCTTCGAGAGCGCCCTCGCCCTCGTGCACCAGCGCTTCTCGACCAACACCTTCCCGGCCTGGAAGCTGGCGCACCCCTACCGCATGGTGGCCCACAACGGCGAGATCAACACCGCTGCGCGGCAACGTCAACTGGATGGCCGCGCGCCAGGCGCAGCGTCGATTCCGAGCTCTTCGGCGACGACATCTCCAAGCTGTGGCCGATCTCCTACGAGGGCCAGTCCGACACCGCGTGCTTCGACAACGCGCTCGAATTCCTGGTCGCCGGGCGGCTATTCCGCTGGCCCACGCGGTGATGATGCTGATCCCGGAGGCCTGGGCCGGCAATCCGCTGATGGATGAGCAAGCGCGCGCGCCTTCTACGAGTACCACGCCGCCATCATGGAGCCGTGGGACGGCCCGGCCGCCATCGCCTTCACCGACGGCCGCCAGATCGGCGCGACGCTGGACCGCAACGGCCTGCGCCCGGCCCGCTGGTCTCGTCACCAAGGACGACCGCGTCATCATGGCCTCGGAAATGGGCGTGCTGCCGGTTCCCGAGAGCGACATCGTCCGCAAGTGGCGCCTGCAGCCCGGCAAGATGCTGCTCGATCGACCTCGACCAAGGGCCGCATCATCTCCGACGAGGAGCTCAAGGCGCAGCTTGCCGCGTCCAACCCCTACGAGGAGTGGCTGGAGCGTTCGCCAGCTCATCCTCGAGGATCTGCCGCCGGTGCGAGCCGCGCGCCTCGCGCACCGACGTGCCGCTGCTCGATAAGCAGCAGGCCTTCGGCTACACCCAGGAGGACGTGAAGATCCTGCTGGAGCCCATGGCCGACGACCGGCCAGGAGGCCGTCGGCTCGATGGGCACCGACACGCCGATCTCGGCGCTCTCCATCGAAGTCGAAGCTGCTCTACACCTACTTCAAGCAGAACTTCGCCCAGGTGACGAACCCGCCGATCGACCCGATCCGCGAGGAGCTCGTGATGAGCCTCGTGTCGTTCATCGGGCCGCGGCCCAACCTCTTCGACCTCGACGGCACCTCGCGCCGCAAGCGCCTGGAGGTCGCGCCAGCCGATCCTCACCAACGAGGACCTGGAGAAGATCCGCTGCATCAGGCCATCTGCGACGGACTCGCTTCCGTCACGGCGACCATCGACATCACCTATCCGGCCGCCAAGGGCGCGGCCGGGCTGGAGGAGGCGCTCGACAGCATCCTGTGCCGATGCGCGCCGAAGCCGCCGTGCACGGTCGATACAACATCATCATCCTGTCCGATCGCGCACGGTCGGCCCGGACCGCATCCCGATCCCGGCGCTGCTGGCCACGCGCCGCCGTGCACCACCACCTGATCCGCAAGGGCCTGCGCACCGCCGCCGGTCTCGTGGTGGAGACGGGCGAGGCGCGCGAGGTGCACCACTTCTGCTGCCTTGCCGGCTACGGCGCCGAGGCCATCAACCCCTATCTCGCCTTCGAGACCCTCGAGGAGATGCACGAGCGGAGTCTGTCTGCCGCCGGAAGTCGACGCCCATGAGGTCGTAGAAGCGCTTCATCAAGTCGATCGGCAAGGGCATGCATGAAGGTGATGTCCAAGATGGGCATCTCGACCTACCAGTCCTATTGCGGCGCGCAGATCTTCGACGCCGTCGGCCTCGCACGACGATTTCGTCGACGAAGTACTTCACCGGCACCGCCACCACGCATCGAGCGGCGTCGGCCTCGCCGAGATCGCCGAGGAGACGGTGAGCCGCCACACGGCAGCCTTCGCCGACGACCCGACGCTGAACGCACCAACGCTCGAGGTCGGCGGCGAATACGCCTACCGCATCCGCGGCGAGGACCACGTCTGGTCGCCCGAGACCGTCGCGGCCCTGCAGCATGCGGTGCGCGGCAACACGCCAGGACCGCGTATCAAGCGAGTTCGCGCGCCATGATCAACGAGCAGACCGAGCGGCTGCATGACGATCCGCGGCCTGTTCCGCATCCGCACGGCGGAAGAGCGACGGCCGCAAGCCCGTCCCCCTCGACGAGGTCGAGCCCGCCGCCGCCATCGTGCAAGCGCTTCGCCACCGGCGCCATGTCCTATCGGCTCGATCTCGCGCGAGGCGCACACGACGCTGGCGCATCGCCATGAACCGGCATCGGCGGCAAGTCGAACACCGGCGAGGGCGGCGAAGAGGCGGAGCGCTTCAAGCCGCTGCCCGACGGGCGACTCCATGCGCTCGGCCATCAAGCAGGTCGCCTCGGGCCGCTTCGGCGTCACGACGGAGTATCTCGTCAATTCCGACATGATGCAGATCAAGATGGCGCAGGGCGCCAAGCCCGGCGAGGGCGGCCAGCTGCCCGGCCACAAGGTCGATGCCGATCATCGCCAAGGTGCGCCACTCGACGCCCGGCGTCGGCCTCATCTCGCCGCCGCCGCACCACGACATCTACTCGATCGAGGATCTGGCGCAGCTCATCTACGACCTGAAGAACGTCAATCCGCGGGCCGGACGTCTCGGTGAAGCTCGTCTCCGAGGTCGGCGTCGGCACGGTCGCCGCCGGCGTCGCCAAGGCGCGCGCCGACCACGTGACCATCTCCGGCTTCGAGGGCGGCACGGGCGCCTCGCCGCTCACCTCGCTCAAGCATGCCGGCTCGCCCTGGGAGATCGGCCTCGCCGAGACCCACCAGACCCTGGTGCTGAACCGGCTGCGCGGCGCGCATCTGCCGTGCAGGTCGACGGCGGCCTGCAGCACCGGCCGCGACGTCGTCATCGGCGCGCTGCTGGGCGCCGACGAGTTCGGCTTCGCCACCGCGCCGCTGATCGCCGCCGGCTGCATCATGATGCGCAAGTGCCACCTCAACACCTGCCCGGTCGGCGTCGCGACGCAGGATCCGGTGCTGCGCAAGCGCTTCACGGGCCAGCCCGAGCACGTCATCAACTACTTCTTCTTCGTCGCCGAGGAAGTGCGCGAGCTGATGGCCGCGATGGGCTTCCGCACCATCGACGAGATGATCGGCCAGATGCAGATGCTCGACACGCCGCGAGGCGATCGACCACTGGAAGGCCAAGGCGGCTCGACTTCATCGAAGCTGCTTCCACAAGCCGAACGTTCCGGCCGAGGGCGTGGCGATCTGCCGACTCCGAGGACCAGGACCATCAGCCTCGAGAGCCGTTCTCGACCGCAAGCTCATCGACGCGGCGAAGCCGGCGCTCGAAGAGGCGCAAGCCGGTCGTCAGTCGAGCATGCCCATCAGCCAACGTCAACCGCTCGGTCGGCGCCATGCTCTCGGGCGAGGTCGCCACGCGCTTCGGCCATGCCGGGCTTGCCGACGACTACCATCCACGTCAAGCTGACGGGAACCGCCGGCCAGAGCTTCGGCGCCTGGGTCGCGCGCGGCGTGACCCTGGAGCTTGACGGGCGAGGCCAACGACTATGTCGGCAAGGGCCTCTCGGGCGGCAAGATCATCGTCTATCCGCTCAGTCTGAGGCCACCACGCCTCGACGTCGACAACTCGATCATCGTCGGCAACACCGTGCTCTACGGCGCCATCGAGGGCGAGTGCTACTTCCGCGGCGTCGCCGGCGAGCGCTTCGCCGTGCGCAACTCGGGCGCCATCGCGGTGGTCGAGGGCACGGGCGACCACGGCTGTGAATACATGACCGGCGGCGTGGTGGTGGTGCTCGGCAAGACGGGCCGCAACTTCGCGGCCGGCATGTCGGGCGGCATCGCCTATGTGCTGGACGAGGCAAGGCGACTTCGCCGCGCCGCTGCAACATGGCCATGGTCGAGCTGGAGCCGGTGCCGGAAGAGGACGACCTCCTCGCCCGACACTGACCACCAGTCCGGCGGCCTCGACAGCCACGGCAGGGTCGACGTCATGAGCGACATGAGCCGCTTCGACGCCGAGCGCCTGCGATCCAGCTCGATCGCCAATCACGCCCGCTACACGGGTTCAGCGGCGCGCCAGGGACGATCCTCGACGACTGGTCGGACGATGCTGCCGAAAGTTCAGGAAGGTGATGCCGGTGGAATACCGCCGCGCGCTGGTCAGGCAATGCGAACAGCGCCGCAGCGTCCGCGGTCGCGGCCATAAAAGTCGTCGAACGGAGAAGTTAGCAAGACGATGGGCAAGGCCACTGGCTTCTTGGAGATCGACCGTCAAGGACCGGCGCTTACGAGCCGGTCGGCGACGCGCATGCAGCCACTACCGTGAGTTCGTGCATCCCGCTGAGCGAGCGAGGGCACCCGCGACCAGGCGGCGCGCTGCATGAACTGCGGCATCCCGTTCTGTCACAACGGCTGCCCGGTCAACAACCAGATCCCCGACTGGAACGACCTCGTCTACAACGGCGGCTGGCAGCGAGGCGTCGATCAACCTGCACTCGACCAACAACTTCCCCGAGTTCACCGGCCGCGTCTGCCCCGCGCCCTGCGAGGCGGCCTGCACGCTGAACATCGACGACACGCCCGGTCACCATCAAGACGATCGAGTGCGCCGATCGTCGACCGCGCCTGGGACGAAGGCTGGATCACGCCGCGATGCCGGCGAAGACCAGATCGGGCAAGAAGGTCGCCATCGTCGGCTCGGGTCCTGCCGGCCTCGCCGCCGCCCAGCAGCTCGCCCGCGCCGGCCACGACGTCCATGTCTACGAGAAGTTCGCCGCAGGCCGGCGGCCTGCTGCGCTACGGCATCCCGGACTTCAAGATGGAGAAGCGGCTCATCGACCGCCGCGTCCACCAGATGGAGGCCGAGGGCGTCACCTTCCACTACAACGAGCACAGTCGGCGTCACCCGCCCTGTCGAGGAACTGACGGCGGCCTATGACGCCGTCCTGCTCACCGGCGGTTCGGAGAAGCCGCGCGACCTGCCGATCCCCGGTCGTGACCTCGAGGGCGTGCATTTCGCCATGGAGTTCCTGCCGCAGCAGAACAAGCGCCGTGGCTCCGGCGAGCCCATCGGCCACCAGACGAGCCGATCCTCGCCACCGGCAAGCACGTCGTCGTCATCGGCGGCGGCGACACCGGCTCGCGACTGCATCGGCACCTCGGTGCGCCAGGGCGCCGCTCTCGGTGACCCAGCTCGAGATCATGCCGCAGGCCGCCGGAGAAGGAGAGCAAGGCTGCTGACCTGGCCGCTACTGGCCGCTCAAGCTGCGCACCTCCTCCAGCCACGAGGAAGGCGCCGAGCGCGACTTCGCGGTGATGACCTCGCAGTTCGTCGGCGCCAACGGCCGCGATCAAGAAGATCAACTGCGTGCGCGTCGACGAGTAAGATGCAGCCGATTGCCGGGCTCCGAAGGTTCGAGCTCGAAGGCCGACCTCGTGCTGCTCGCCATGGGCTTCGTCAGGCCCGCGTCCAGCGAGGGCATGATCGAGACAGCTCGGCGTCTCGCTCGACGCCGCGCAAGAACGTCGCGGCCAACGTCGTGGACTACAAGACCTCGCGTGCCGAAGGTCTGTTCGCGGCCGGCGACATGCGGCGCGGCCAGAGCGCTCGTCGTCTGGGCGATCCGCGAGGGTCGACAGGCGGCGCATGCCATCGACAAGGACCTTGTCGGCACGACCACCCTGCCGCGCTGAGGGATGACATCGACCCTGTCTCCGCGATAGCAAGGAGGCAGGGAGTTTCTCGATGTTCTTCGCAAGCGACAACGGCCTCGGCGCCTCCGACAAGGTGATGCAGGCGATTCTCGCCGCCAATGGCGGCGCGCGCCTCGGCTACGGCAACGACGACGCCACGAAGGCGGTGGTCAGCAAGCTCTGCGACCTCTTCGAGCGCGAGGTCGGCATCTACATGGTCGCCACCGGCACGGCCGCCAACGGCCTCGCCCTCTCCACCATGACGCCGCCCTGGGGCATCGTCCTCTGCCACGACGAGAGCCACGTCATCGAGGACGAGTGCTGCGGGCCGGAGTTCTTCACCGGCGGCGCCAAGCTGGTCGGCATCCCCGGCCGCGGCGCCAAGATCACCGCGGAGGCCCTCTCCGCCACCATCGCCTCGCTCGGCCGCCGCGTGCCGCACAATGCGCCGATCCACGCGCTTTCCATCACCCAGTCGACCGAACTCGGCCAGGTCTATGCCGTGGAGGAGGTGAAGGCGCTCTCCGCCATCGCCCGCGCCAGCGGCCTCGGCGTCCACATGGACGGGGCGCGCTTCGCCAATGCCGTTGCGGCGCTTGGCTGCACGCCGGCCGAGATCACCTGGAAGGCCGGCGTCGACGTCCTCTCCTTCGGCACCACCAAGGGCGGCGGCCTCGCCTGCGAGGCGCTGATCTACTTCGACCCGGCCAAGGGCGCCGAGATGGTCCGCCGCCGCATGCGCGCCGGGCACCTTCTTTCCAAGCATCGCTTTCTCGCGGCGCAGATGGACGCCTTCCTCGACGGCGGCCACTGGCTGGACCTCGCCCGCCACGCCAATGCCGCCGCGCAGCGCCTGGCGACAGGCCTTGCCTCCATCCCGGGCGTGCGCCTTCCCATCGTGCCCGAGGCCAACGGCCTCTTCCCGATCTTCAGGCAGGAGATCGTCGATGCCCTGAAAGCGGAGGGCGCCGCCTTCTACCCCTGGCCCGACAAGAGCCTGCCCGAGGCCGAGCGGGCGCGGCCGGGCGAGCAGATGATGCGCCTTGTCACCTCGTTTGCCACCCGCGACGAGGATATCGACCGCTTCCTGGCCATCGCTGCAGAGGCCGCCCGTCCGCTGGCCGCCGAATAGGCAGGACGACAGAACCCGGCCGGATTGTCGCAGGTGGCACGGTTGACGCGGCACGCAAGCCCCTCGAAATCCTGCTGAAACACGGCCGCCCTGAAATCGCCGTTCTCCTTGCCGAAAGGTTGTCACGGGGCAGCTGGGGAAGAAGGACGCGAGTTCGTGCGCCATTCATTGCTCATGGCAGTTGCCGCTGCCGCCATCACCGCCGGCCTGGGTCCGGCCTCCGCCAGTCCGCTGGCGGCAGGACGTTGGGTTGCACCCGCGGCAGAGGCGATTCCCGTCCAGTACTGGGGCGGCTGGGGACCGCCGCGCGTCTACGACTATGACGACGAGCCGCCGGTCTATCGCCGTCGCTACGTCGAGCCCGAGGTCGAGGGACCGATCCCCGCCGCCGAGGCCATCGCCGTCGCCCGGTCCATGGGCTACCGCGCCATCAGCAGGCCGCGTCTTGCCGGACGCGTCTGGGTCGTCGAGACCGTCGGCAGCGCCGGCCAGCGCGCCCGCGTGACGGTCCATGCCTATACCGGCGCACCGATCAACATCCGCGAGTTGGAGCCCGGCGGCCAGCGCTTCCCGACGCCGCCGGTATGGCGCGACGAGAGGCCGAGCTTCGGGCGCGACGGCTCGCCGCAAGGTGCCCCGCCGATGCGCGAAGGCCGGCTGGATTCCGATGGCCTCGACCGGCCCGAGAGGCCTGCCCCCCGCCCCGCCCCGAGCATCATCGCCCGTGCGGTGCCGGTGCCCACCCCGCGTCCGAACATCGATGGCGACCTGACGCCGCGTCCGGACGCCGTTCCGCCGCTGCCGCAAGCGCGGCGCTGGGCAGAGCCGAGACGCCCGCCGCGCCGCCTCCCGCCGCGGCCGCTGCCGCCGCGCCGCGTCGATCCGCCGCCGGCGGCTGCCGTGCCTGGCCTCGCCGCCGCTCAGCGTCGAGCCGACGCGCAAACGACCGCCGCCGGTCGGCGCAGCGCCGCCAGGCCGAGCCGCCCTCGGCGGCCGTGCCTCCGGCGCCTGAAGCGCCGCGCGAGGAACCGGCACCGGTGCAGGTCGAACCGCCGCCTGCTGCCGCAGCTCCCGAGGCACCGGCAGTCGAGCCTCCCGCGCCCACAGCGGCTGTTCCCCCGGCAGCGGCTGACCCAATGCCGTCGCCGGCGGCTCCCGCCGTCACGGTCGAGCCCCCGGCAGCCACCAATCCCGCTGCCGAGCCGCCGGCCGCGACCACGCCCGCCCCTGCTCCGGCAGAGACGGCGCAGAAGCCCGCCGACAGCGAGGGTGTGCTGATCGATGGCCGCTTCCTCGGTCCGAACGGCGAGCCTCTGCCGCAGTCCGGCCCGACGCCGGCAACGCCGGGTGTCAGGCAGGTCGTTCCCCCGGCCTCGAACTGAGGTCGGCCCCGCCTCTCTCGCGGCAGACAGGCCACAGACGACGAAACGCCCCGGTGATGCCTCACCGGGGCGTTCGTGCATCTCAGGAGGGGCCGTTGGAGGGCGGCCCTGCCGTCAAACCGATGCGTGTCAGGCGGCCTGGCGGTTCGCCGTGCCCTCGATGACGCGGGCGCCCTGGCCGGTACCGATGGCGATCTGCCGCGGCTTCATGGCCTCCGGGATCTCGCGGACGAGATCGACGTGGAGAAGACCGTGCTCGAGGACCGCGCCCTTCACCTGGACATGATCGGCCAGCTGGAAGCGACGCTCGAAGGCGCGGGCAGCGATGCCCTGGTGGAGGTAGTCGGGCTTGGATTCGCCCTCGCCGACGGCCTTCTCGCCACGGATGGTGAGAGCCTGTTCCTTCACCTCGATGGAGATGTCCTTGTCGGTGAAGCCGGCGACGGCCACCGAGATGCGGTAGGCGTTCTCGCCGGTCCGCTCGATATTGTAGGGCGGGTAGCTCTGCGTCGGCGCTTCAAGACCGGATGCCTGATCGAGCATCGAGAAGAGACGGTCGAAACCGACGGTCGAGCGATAGAGCGGAGCAAGATCGAAGCTACGCATTGGGATGTCCTCCTTCAAGCGACACCAAGTCTGATGCGACCCGCCATCATGGCCGGGCCGCAGGGGCCGTGCAGCCGCTGTGGGCCTGCACGAGAAGACAGTTAGGAACGGCTCCGGCGCTTCGCAAGGCCCCCGCTTTGAGGCTCGCGGCGCGATCATGGCGAACCGATGAAGCGGCGGTGAACGGCGGCTTCCGTGCCGGTTCAGGGCAGAAACCCCATATGAGCGGCAACAATGGGCCGTTGTTTCATCGGCCCGCACTCTTGCAAGAGGGCCGTTGCAGGCCCGGGAAGTCGACCATGCGCACCACTGTCCAGCGCAAGCCCATCGCCGCCGCCGCGCCGCGTCCCACCGGCATGGGCCGCTCCTCCGCGGTGTCCAGCCTTGCCCTCGGTCTCGTCGCGGGGGCCACCAGCATGGTGCTCGCCGTGGCGCTGCTCGCCTGTGCCGGCAGCCTCGCCAGGGCGGCCGAACCGGATGGGTTGCGGCGCGACCGGCCGGCGGCAGATCGCACCATTCCTGCCGGCGAGGTCGCCGGTCGCCTGTCACAGCGTGGCTATGCGGTCACCGATCCCGTCATCCGGCGCGGCAGTGCCTACCTGACCCACGGCACCGACAAGTTCGGCCAGCGGCTGCGGCTGGTGATGGATGCCCGCAACGGCGAGATCATCGGTCTGCGCGTCCTCGGCGACGCCCGGCAGCCGCGCCGCGACGGCCCTGGCCGCCCCTGATCTCCGGCCGTTCACCCTGACGCGGGGTCCCCGCCTGCTGACCTTGCGGAACTCTCCGCCTTGGAGGACAGTTGGTGCCACGCACTGAGGAGGTGCCCATGTACAAGATGCTACTGACCACGGCCCTCGCCGCGCTCGCCCCCGCTGCCGCCATGGCCATGCCCGTGGCGCCGGCCCTGTCAGGTGCTTCGGTCGTTGTCCCGGTCCAGGGCCTGCCCGAATATTACCGCTGGGACCCCTGTGCGCCCGGCGCGCCGCCGGTGCGCATGACGATCACCGACGCGGCGACGGGCCAGCCGATCCAGACCACGGTCCCGGCCTCGCGGTTCTGCCGCGGTGGTGGGGGCGGCTACTACCAGCGACCGGCTCCGCGCTACTACGATGAGCGCCCGGTCTATCGCCCCGCTCCGCGCTACTACGAGGAGCGACCGGCACCGCGCTACTATGACGACGAACCGGTTTACCGGCAGCGCCGCCCGCCGCCGCCCGGCTGGGAGCGCGATCCCTACACCGGCAGGGACATGCGCATCCTGCGCTGACCCGCTGCTAAGGCTGTGCTAGCGAGGCGGGAGCATCCTTGATGCTCCCGCCCTTCGATTCTGCGAGCAGCCCCGCCCGATGGATCTCGTCGCGCTGCCCGACGGGCCCGTATCGGCCGGCGTCCGTGCGGCACCGTCGCCGGTTCCAAAGCTGACGCGACGCGCCCCGGCCCGGCGCGCCGCGGCGCGGCACGGTCGTCATCTGCCACGGCCGGGCGGAGTTCATCGAGAAGTACTTCGAGGTGGTCGACGAGTTGCGCGGCCGCGGCTTCGGCGTCCTGACCTTCGACTGGCGCGGCCAGGGCGGCTCGGGACGCCTCCTGCAGGACATCCGCAAGGGGCACGCCCGACGCTTCGCCGATTTCCAGATCGACCTCGAGACCATCATGACGGTCGTCGGCCTGCCCGACTGCCGGCCTCCCTTCTACGCCCTCGGCCACAGCATGGGCGGCGCCGTGCTGATCGAGGCGGCGCATGATGGCCGGACCTGGTTCGACCGCATGGTCCTCTCCGCGCCGATGATCGCGCTCGCCCAGGTGCGCCAGCCGCGCTTCGTCCGGCTCTTCCTCACCGCCCTGTCGCTTGCCGGCATGGGCGGCTCGACCGTGCCGGGCGGCTCGACCGCTCCGGTGGCGCTGAAGCCCTTCGAGGGCAATCCCGTGACCTCGGACCCCGTGCGCTATGCCCGCACGGCCGCCTATGCGGAGGCGGATGCGCGGCTGGGGCTCGGCGCCCCGACAGTCGGCTGGCTCAGGGAGGCCCTCGGCGTGACCGGCCGCTTCGCCCACCCGCTCTACACCCGCGGCATCCGCCAGCCGATGCTGATGATCGCCGCCGCCCGCGATCCGCTGATCGACACGCCCCGCGTCGAGGCCTTCGCGCGCCGGATGAAGGCCGGCAGCGCCGTGGTCATCCCCGGCTCGCGCCACGAGCCGCTGCACGAGCGAGACGAGATCCGCGCCCAGTTCTGGGCCGCCTTCGACGCCTTCGTCCCGGGCGAACAGGCGTTTCTCTAGCCGACCGCGCCCTCAGGCGTTGAGGATTTCGAGCGCCTCGGCATGCACGCGTTTGTCGCCGGCGGCGATGATGCGGCCGCCGGCGCTGGCCGGACCACCGTCCCAGCTCGTCACGACGCCGCCGGCGCCCTCGATGATCGGCACCAGGGCGACGATGTCATAGGGTTTCAGACCCGCCTCGACGACCAGATCGACATGGCCGGCGGCAAGCATGCAGTAGGCATAGCAGTCGGCGCCGTAGCGATAGGTGCGGCAGCGCGCCTCGACGGCGTTGAACAGCTGGCGCGTCTCCGCATCGAACAGCTTGGGCGAGGTGGTCATGATCGTCGCCGCCTCGAGCGAGGCGCAGGGGCGCACCATGAGGTTGCGGGCGCCGGCCGGGCCCTCGTAGCGCGCCGCGGCGCCGTCACCCCAGAAGCGCTCGCCGATGAAGGGCTGGTGCATCATGCCGAAGACGGGATCGCCATGGCGGACCAGGCCGATCAGCGTGCCCCAGACCGGGATGCCGGCGATGAAGGCCTTGGTGCCGTCGATCGGGTCGAGCACCCAGACATGCTCGGCGTCGGCGTTCTCCTCGCCGTATTCCTCGCCGATGATGCCGTGGGCCGGGAAGGTGCGCTTGATGAGCTGGCGCATGGCGGCCTCGCCAGCTCGGTCTCCTTCCGTGACGGGGTCGAAATTGCCGAGGCCCGCCTTGTTCTCGACCCCGATCGAGGAGCGGAAGAAGGGCAGGATCGCCTCTCCCGACAGGCGTGCGAGATCCCTGACGAAGCTCTCGAAATCGACGGCGCTCACGATGGCGACCCCCTGATGGCTGATGCCGGCGAGCTATAGGCCTCAGGTCCGCCATCCGCAACGCGGCGGCCTGTCCAGCACGCAGTTCCATGCGCCGCGGCGGCGACAGCAGTGCCTGGCGGGCGCTTGTCCGCCACGTCCGGTACGGGCAGTGTCGCCGCCCGGAGGACGCAGGTGTTCAGTTCAGTCAATGGCGGCATGGGCCGCCCGGCGGTCATCGCCCTGATCACGGTGCTCGCCACGGCGACCTCCGTGAGCCAGTTCTTCCGCAATTCGGTCGGCGTCATCGCGACGACACTTGCCACCGAGCTGAAGCTCGACCCGGACGAGCTCGGGCTCGTCGCCTCGAGCTTCTTCCTCATCTTCGCGCTCTGCCAGATCCCGGTCGGCGTCATCATCGACCGCTACGGTCCGCGCGCCGCACTGCTCGGCTCGGGCCTGTTCGTCGTCGCCGGCTCCCTCGTCTTCGCCATGGCGACCGAACAGACCGGTCTCATCGCCGGCCGGCTGCTGCTCGGAATCGGCTGCTCCACCTTCTTCATGGCACCGCTCGTCATCTATGCGCGGAGTTTCCCGCCCGCCGTCTTCGCCAGCCTCGCGGGCCTCCAGATCGCCATTTCCAGCATCGGCACGATCCTCGCGACCGCCCCGCTCGGCTGGATGACCGCGCATTTCGGCTGGCGCACCGCCTTCATCGCCGCCGCGCTGGTGTCCGCCGCCCTTCTCGCCGGCATCGTCCTGGCGGTACGCGGACCGGGCGCAGGCCGCCTGTCGGACCGGCCGGCCGAGACCATGCGCCAGGCCTTCGCCGGCGTCGGCGACGTCATGCGCACGCCCGGCTTCTGGCCGCTGTTCCTCATGTCCTTCTCCACCTATTCGACCTTCGGGCTGATCATCGGCCTCTGGGGCGGGCCCTACCTCGCCCACGTCCATGGCGCCGACCTCGCGGCCCAGGGGCGCGCCCTCTTCATCATGGCGCTGGCGCAGGTGATCGGGACCCTCGTCTGGGGCTCGGCCGACCGCTTCGTCGGCGCCTACCGGCCGGTGGCGGTGACCGGCTCCGCCCTGTCGCTGATCCTGCTGGCGGTGCTGATCGCGTCCGGCCACCGCAGCGCGCTGCAGGCCGAGATCATCGTCGGCCTGCTCGGCTTCTCCTGCGCCTTCACGCCCGTGCTGGTGGCCCATTCCAAGGGGCTGTTCCCGGCCGAGATCACCGGCCGCGGCCTCTCCTTCATCAACATGGGCACGATGAGCGGCGCTTTCATCACCCAGTGGCTCACCGGCATCGCGGTCAAGGCGGTTGCGGGCGAGGCGGCGACCTATCCCGTCAGCGCGTTCCAGGTCGCTTTCGCCATGCAGGGCCTCCTGCTCGCCGCGGCGACCCTCGCCTATGTGCGCGCTCCCGACCCGCGCCGCTCGGTCGCCTGACGCTTGCCGGACCACCCGGCCGGCGATGAAAATTTTGGGACAGCCTTCTTGCCTTTTCCGGGGACCGCAGGCATATTGTTGCAGCGCGGTATCGCCTTGCGATGCCCCGCAGCCCTCCTTGGGCGTTTCCTCCCTAGACTTGGGCCGCTCACGAAAGTGAGCGGCCTCTTTCTTTTCCAGCTTCTGGATTTTCCATTACTTTTCAGGAACTTGACGCCAAGATGACCTGGCAGGGAAGGTTGCTGCGACAGGTCGTATAAAGTCGAAAATCACGCGACTTGCGTTGTGCGCTGCACCCTGATCAGTCGATCAGTCTGCTGGAATCACTGCCAAGCGCCGGCCGGCGAAAAAGGCCGGAATCGGCGAGCCATGCAGAATTGATGGAACTGATGCGGCTATTCCGCAGCAATGCGCCAGTCGCCGGCACGGTCCAGCGGCAGCCGTGCGAGCGCCTCGGCAAGGGCCATCAGGTCGGACTGCAGGCGGGGGAAGTCGGCCGTCCGCCGGTAGGTCCGCTCGTCCATGTAGATCGCCCGGTTGATCTCGATCTGCACCGCATGCACGCCCGTCTGTGGCTGGCCGTAATGCTCGGTGATGAACCCGCCGGCATAGGGCTTGTTGCGCAGGACGTTGTAGCCGCGGGCCCGCAGCACGCCCTCGATCAGGTCGCCGACGGCGGGCGAACAGCTTGTGCCGTAGCGGTCGCCGATGACGATGTCGGCGCGCAGGCCGGTCCTCGCGGACCGGCGCCATGGAGGGCATCGAGTGGCAGTCGACCAGCAGGACCTCGCCGAACGGCCCGGTGGGTCGCGGCGATGAGGCGCCGCAGCGCCCGGTGATAGGGCTTGTAGAGCGTCTCGATGCGCATCAGCGCCTCGTCGACATGCAGCCGACGACCGTAGATCTCCTGCGCCTCGCCCACCACCCGCGGGATCGGTTCCGAGGCCTCCGGCGACGCGCATCGAGCGGGTATTGGCGAAGGTCGGCAGCCGGCCGTCGAACATGCGGGGGTCGAGCTCGTAGGGCTCGCGGTTGACGTCCACCATGGAGCGGGGGAAATGCACGCGCATCAGCGGCATGCCGCGCTCGACCACGCCTTGGAAAAGCTCGTCGACGCCGCTGTCCTCCGAGCGGCGCAGCTGCGGCAGCTCGAGCCGCACCTGGTCGATGAAGTGGGGCGGATAGACACGGCCCGAATGCGGCGAGTTGAACACGACAGGCGCACGGATCTCGCCCGGCTCCAGCGCCTCGTAGGCGGGATCGATGTCGCAGATCTCGGCCTCAATCATCGCAGCCTGCCTCGAGCCTCATGCACCCCAATCTAGCGCCTCGGGCGGCCATGTGAAGCGCCGGATGTGCCGGGCGGCCCAGCACGCCACCCGCGGCCTTCTGCCGCGCCATTCACCGCGCATTTACCAAGTTCAGGCTTGATGGGCACAACCGGGATCGGGTTCGCTACACCGCCCTCCCCGACGACGGACGGACGAAGGACCGCATTCAGCATGGGCAAGATTCTGCTGGCAGAAGACGACAACGACATGCGCCGCTTCCTGGTGAAGGCGCTGCAGACGGCCGGTTATGACGTCGCCCACTTCGACAATGGCCTGTCAGCGCCTATCAGCGGCTGCGCGAGGAGCCGTTCGAGCTGCTGCTGACCGACATCGTCATGCCGGAGATGGACGGCATCGAACTGGCCCGCCGCGCCACCGAGACTCGATCCCGACATCAAGGTCATGTTCATCACCGGTTTCGCCGCCGTGGCCCTGCAGCCGGATTCGCAAGGCGCCGAAGGACGCCAAGGTCCTCTCCAAGCCCTTCCACCTGCGCGACCTCGTCAACGAGGTCGAGAAGATGCTCCAGCAGGCCGCCTGAGGCAGCCATCCACACCGGCGTCATTGTTGCGGCCGCGACGATGCCTCTTGCACTTTTGCTCGCTACTGACGCCCCGAACTATACGGTGCGCCTCGCTATGCGCGGTCTCGCCGGCCGCAAAAGGGCGCGTAGCTCAGCGGGAGAGCACTACGTTGACATCGTAGGGGTCACTGGTTCGATCCCAGTCGTGCCCACCATTCCAAGGCCCCGTCGGACCCCGGTCCGGCGGGGCTTTGCTTTGGTGGTCCTCGCACCGCATTGCGGAACCCGGCGGCAGACACCACGTTCTGATGATCATGACCAGGTCGCCGCCCATGAGGATGGTGAAGGCGCTGGCGGGTGCGGCTCTCGCGCTCGCCCTGGGCGCCTGCGCCTCCAACTACGCGACGCAGGGGCCGGTGACCGTTCACACCCCGCTTCCCGCCACCTATGTCGCAGGTTGCGTCGAGGGCCTGTTCAACACGCGCCTGCCGCTGGTCCGGCGCACGCCACTCCTGGGTGGAACGCTCATCAAGGTGATGGATCTCAGCGACCACACCATAGCCGCCGTCAGCGTTCTCGGCGAAGAGGGCGGCACGCGCGTCGCCTTCGTCTCCGACCACGCCGACCGCGGCTGGTACGAGTACCTGTTCCGCCAGTGCGTGACGACACCGATCCAGCGCTGAGGCGCCGCGCCCGGCCTCAGCGCATGATTGTCCGGCTCTGCTCCCGCATGAACTGCGGCAGGTAGAACATCCCGAGCCCGCCTTTCGACCCTGTTCCCGAGCCCTTCCAGCCGCAGAAGGTCTGGATGCCCGGCCATGCGCCCGTCGTCGCGCCGCTGGCGCGATTGGCGTAGAGCACGCCCGCCTCGGCGGTATCGAGGAAGAGATCGAGCTCCGATTCGTCCCTCGTATAGACGCCTGCCGTGAGGCCATAGGGCACCGCATTGCCGCGCGCGATTGCGTCCTTCAGCGATGAAAATCCGCGCACCGTCAGGAACGGCAGGAAGAGTTCGTCGCGATGCAGGGCATGGTCGTCCGGCAGTCCCGTCACGATCGTCGGCTCGACGTAGTCGCCCCTGTCGAACAGCCTGCCCGAGAGCACGCGTCCACCGGTGACCTCCGCCTGCGCCGCCCGCGCGGCCGCGACGGCCCTCTCGAAGCGCTGGCGGGCCGCCGGGCCGATCACCGGCCCCATGAAGACATCCCTTTCACAGGGATCACCGATCCGGATGGCGGCCGCCTTCCCCTTCAGCGCCGTGATGAAGTCCTCCCGGATCGCGTCGTGGACGAAGACCACCGACCCGGCCGAGCACTTCTGCCCCTGCAGGCCGAAGGCCGAGCGCGCCATTCCCGCGGCGGCCGTCTCGATGTCGGCGGAAGCCGTGACATAGGTCGGGTTCTTGCCGCCCATCTCGGCCAGCACGGGCTTCGCATGGGCGCCGCCCACGCCGAAGCCGCGCATGATCGCCATGCCGACCTGATGGGAGCCGGTGAAGGCGATGCCGTCGATTCCGGGATGGGCGACGATGGCCGCTCCCGTCTCGGCTCCGCCGCAGACGAGGTTGAACACACCCTCCGGCAGACCCGCCTCGGCGATGCAGTCGGCGAGGAGACGCCCGGTCAACCCCGCCATCGGGCTCGGCTTGAACACCACCGTATTGCCCGCAAGCAGCGCCGAGATCGACATGCCGATGGAGAGGGCCACCGGGAAATTGAACGGCGCGACGACGCCGAAGACGCCGAATGGGCGCAGGACGTCCCGCGTCTCCTCGCGCGGGTTGGCGCGCTTCAGGTCGCGCCCGAAGCCCTGGTTGGCGATGAGCTCGTCGGCATAGAACCGCACGAGGTCGATGGCCTCCTCCACCTCGCCAAGCGCCTCCATGCGCGACTTGCCGACCTCGATGAGGCAGGCCGCCGCCATCTCGAAGCGGCGCGTCGTCATCACGTCCGCGACGCGGTGGCAGAGGGCGGCGCGTCTCTCCCAGCCGAGATGGCGCCAGCCGTGGCAGGCAGCGCGCGCGGCGGTTACGGCCCTGTCGACGGCATCCGGCGACGCGGCCCAGAAGGTGCCGAGCGCGATGTCGCGGTCGATGGGCGAGACGGCGGTGAAGGGCTCACCGTCGCGGTCGTCCCGGCCGGCGATCACGTTCGCCCGCTCGCGGCCGAGCATCTCCGCCTTCACCGTGGGGATCACCCGGTCGAGATGGGCGTGAACGCCTGAGAAGTCCTCGGCGATGTTCGAATAGGTCACACGCGGCAGCTGGTCGGGCGTCATGGTCTTGTCCTGCATCGTCATCTTCGTCGTCATCCTGGCCACATAGGCCCCTCGTCCAGTCGGAGCACCTGTCGGGAGACGGAGTGCTGCGCGGCGGCGACACAGTTTCACCAACCGCTTCCGCGCGTCCACCCGGCCGGGAGACCAGTCGGGCGAGATCACCGGCGGTGCGTAGAAGGGTCAGCCTGCCGCGCGTTGAAATGTCGCGGCAAGGGATTGCGACAGGTCAAATCAACGGAGCACCCTTCAGACAAAGTCTTTCCGGCACGTTCCACAGTGAAGGAGATGTCAGACCATGCGAATGATCGGCCACCTGCCGCTGCTAACCTATCCCGAAGCGGTTTCGTTTTCCGCCATTCGGTCCATTGTTCAGATGGCGTCGGTTTTGAGGATCGACATCGACGCGACGGTGACCAGCGTCGATTTGCCAGCGACCGGAGCCTCCATTGCCGGCATTGTCATCAACGTTTCCGACATGATCAGGTCGGTGGAGAACGACAGCCGCAACCAGGCGGCGGCGCTTGCAGTCGCCTTGCAGGACATCACACGGGAGACCGGATGCGCCTTGCGGGTGGAGACCCGGACGGCGTCGCCTGCCGAAGCCAGGAACGATGCCGTCGACCGGTCTCTCTATCGCGACATCGCCCTTCTGCCCTGGCACCCGGACAACCTGGCCGCCCGTGAGCTTGCGGAAAGTGTCATCTTCGGGTCGGGCCGCCCGGCCCTCATCGTCCCGTCCGGCCATCAGCCCAGCGGCGCGCGACACATCGCCATCGCCTGGGACGGCAGCCGCGTGGCGGCCAGGGCCCTCGCCGACGCCCGCCCCTTCCTGACCGATCAGGCCGAGGTGTCGGTGCTGACGGTCCACGATGAGAAGCGTCTCGATTCAGGTGTCGGCGAGCGCCTCACCGAAAGCCTGGTGCGCCGCGGTCTGAAGGCTCGATGCCACGCCCTGTCGGCAAAGGGAGTCCCGATGGCGCATGCCCTTCAGGAGACCAGTCGCGATCTCGGGGCCGATCTGCTGGTCATGGGCGCCTATGGTCACTCGCGTCTGCGCGACTTCATCGTCGGCGGCGCAACGCAAGGTGTCCTCGCCCATCTCACCCTACCGGTCCTCATGTCGCACTGAGGCGGCAGGAGCGGGCCGCATGCCGCCCGAAGCAGCGGCCATCGGCGGGCGGGACGACCTCACGCCGGCCAGCACTGGCCGCCGCCGTCCACCCTGAGCACCTGCCCGGAGACGAAGGCGCCGAGCGGCCCGGCGAAGATCTCCACCACCCGCGCCACCTCGTCCACCGTGGCAATGCGGTCGAGCGTGCCCGCCTCGGCCAGCCGCGCCGCGTCGACCGCGCGCGTGCCGAGGAAGCGGCCTGTGCGCGTGTCGCCTGGCGCGATGCAGTTGACCGTCACGTCGTAGGGACGGAGCTGGTCGGCGAGGCAGCGGGTGTAGTGCGTCACGCCGGCCTTGGCGGTCGCATAGATCGCTCCATTGGTGCGGCCCTTGAAGGCGGCGATAGAGCCGAGGGTGACGATGCGGCCGGAGCGGCGCTGCATCATGCCCTTCGCCACCGCCTGGCAGGTGAGGATGGTGGAGAGGAGGTTGCGCTCCAGCACGGCGCGCACGTCCGCCTCGGCGATGCCGACGGCATCGTTGGGGTCGGGCTTGCCGCCCTTCGCCGCGATATCGCCGCCGGCATTGTGGACGAGGACGTCGATGGGCCCGAGACCCGCTTCCGTCTCCGCGATGACCCGGTCGATCTCGTCGGCACGGGTGAGGTCGGCCAGCACCCGAAGAGTCCTGACGCCATGCGCCGCCGCCACCTCCTCCGCCACGGCGGTCAGGGTGGTGCCCTCGCCATATTCGGCCGGGCCGTTCTCGCGCATGCCATGGATCGCGACGGCGGCGCCCATCGCTGCCAGCCGCTCGGCGAAGGCCCGGCCGAGCCCGCGCCCGGCCCCCGTCACCAGCGCCACCTTGCCGGCCAGCGACCTCTCGTTCCCCTGAGCACTCATCGCCTGCGTCTCCCCGGCGCGCACTCCGCCGCCCGCTGGCGCATTTTTCAAGCCCGACGGTCGAGGGACTGGCCTGCGGATGCACTATGATTGCCAACAAGCGAATCGGGACACGGCATGGATAGCGCAGCGGCAGCCCGCGACATCGAGGCGAAGATCCGCGACCTCGTCATCTTCATCACCGGCGAGGACGACCTCGCCGTCGAGACGTCATCGCCGCTCATCGGCGAGGGCGCCCTGGTGGATTCCCAAGGGCTGCTGGAGATCATGCTGGCGCTGGAGGAATTCGCCCAGGAGCGCTTCGGCAAGGCCTTCGACTGGATGAACGACGCCGCCTTCTCCTCGGCGCGCTCGCCCTTCCGCACCGTCGGCACGCTCGCCGCCTACATGGCCGGGCAGATGGCGGAGGGCGCGTGAGGCGCGTCCTGCTCGTCACCGGCGCCAGCCGCGGCCTCGGCCGCGCCGTCGCCGAGCGCGCCATGGCCGCCGGCTACGAGGTCATCGGCCTTGCCCGCAGCGCCGCCGAGGCCCCCTTCCCCATCCACGCCTGCGATGTCGCCGATGCCGCGGCGGTGAAGGCCGTCGCGAGCGCCCTGCCACGCGAGACGCCGCTCTGGGGCGTCGTCAATGCCGCCGGCATCGCCTCGATGAACCTCGCGCTGATGACGCCGGCGGCCACGGTCCAGCGGGTGATCGCCACCAATCTCATGGGCGCGATCCATGTCAGCCAGGCCTTCGCGCCGGCGCTCGTCAGGGCGAAGGCGGGACGCATCATCCACTTCTCCACCATCGCCGTGCCGCTGGGACTCGCGGGCGAGGCCGTCTACGTCGCCTCCAAGGCGGGCGTCGAGGGCTTCTCGCGCACCTTCGCCCGGGAGGTCGCCGGTTTCGGTGTCACCGTGAACTGCGTCGCGCCGGGGCCTATCGACACGGACCTCATCGCCAAGGTGCCCGCCGAGGCCATCGACCGCATCGTCCGCCGCCAGGTGGTGCAGCGAAAGGGCACGCCGGACGATGTCTGGAACACCGTCGCCTTCCTGCTCTCGGACGAGGCCGCGATGATCTCCGGCCAGGTCCTCGCCATCGGCGGCGCCTGATGGCCGGCCTCGTCGACGAGATCCTCGCCCGCCAGAGCGACCCGAAACGCCCCTTCCTGGTCTCGCCGGAGGGCAACCTCTCCTTCGCCGACATCGTCGCCGCGAAGGGGCCGGACCTCTCGGCCGTCGCGCCCGGCGACGTCGTCGCCCTCGTCGGCGATTTCGAGCCGGACAGCGTCGCGACGCTGCTGCGCCTCATCGATCGCCGCGCCATCATCGTGCCGCTGACGCGCCAGACCGCCGCCGACCACGGCTATTTCCATGACGCTGCGCATGTGAACGCCGTCATCGAGGGCGGCACCGTGACGCGCGAAGCGCCCAAGGGCCTCGACCATCCCATGCTGGCGGAGCTGCGCGCCCGCGGTCATGCCGGCCTGGTGCTGTTCTCCTCCGGCACGACGGGGCGGCCCAAGGCCATCCTCCACGACTTCGCGCCCTTCCTCGCCCGCTTCCGCACGCCGCGCGAGGCGCTGGTGACCATGAGCTTCCTGATGTTCGACCATATCGGCGGCATCAACACGCTCCTCCACACGCTGTTCAACAACGGCCGCATCGTCGTGCCCTCGAAGCGCACGGCCGAGGCCGTCGTGGCCGAGATCGCCGAGCATGGCGTCGAACTGCTGCCGACGACACCCACCTTCCTCCGCATGGCGCTGATGAGTGGCCTCCTGCCGCGCCTTGCCGGCACCGCCCTGCGCGTCGTCACCTACGGCACCGAGCGCATGGACGAGCCGACCCTGCAGCGTCTCTGCGAGGCCCTGCCCGCGGTCGACTTCCGCCAGACCTACGGCATGTCCGAACTCGGCATCCTCCGGGTGAAGTCGGAGGCGCGCGACAGCCTGTTCATGAAGGTGGGCGGCGAAGGCGTCGAGACGCGGGTGCGCCCCGACAACGTGCTGGAGATCCGCGCCGCCAACCGCATGGTCGGCTATCTCAACGCCCCCTCGCCCTTCTCCGAGGACGGCTGGTACGACACCCGCGACGTGGTCGAGGTGAAGGGCGACCTCGTCCGCGTCACCGGCCGCACCAGCGACGTCATCAACGTCGGCGGCCAGAAGATCCTGCCCTCGGAGATCGAGCGGGTGGCACTCGCCCATCCCGCCGTGGCGCTCGCCAAGGCCTGGGGCGGCCGTAACCCCATCACCGGCGAGCACATCGAGGTGGCTGTGCAACTGCGGGACGGAGAGACGGCGACCCGCGAGGACATGATGCGCCACTTCCGGGCGCACCTGCCGCAGGGGCTTCATCCCCACCGCGTGCGCTTCGAGGCGGTGGCGGTGGGTCACCGGTTCAAGAAGATGTAGGGGGCCAGAGATGCACCCTGCAGCGAGGGCAAGTGCGTCCTTCGAGGCTCGCCGCCTGGCGATGCTCCCGCATCGCCGGGGCTCGCACCTCAGGATGAGGGGGTGGAGCATTGCACCTCGGCTGCATGAAGCGGAGTGGTCGGGCGCCTTCAACCTTTGTGCCAGGCATCCAACCTCCTCATCCTGAGGTGCGAGCGCCAGCGAGCCTCGAAGGACGCACTTCAGTTGTGCAGGTGGCGCCAAAGACGCAAAGACGATGCCTTCGGCGCCCCATCCCTCACGCCTGCTGGTAGTTGAGTAGCAGCCCCGAATTCTCCCACTCGGTCGACACAAGACGCCCGGTCGAGGACAGGGTGATATAGGCGGTGCGCAGTTCCGGCCCGCCGAAGGCGATGTTGGTCACCCAGCGCTCGCCGGGCACCGGGATGTGGCGCCAGTCTCCCGTGTCCGGCGCGATCACCGTGATGCCGCCCGTTGACCAGCGTCGCGACGCAGACATTGCCGTCGGCGTCCACCGCCAGCGAGTCGAAGCGGTCTGGTAGCCGCCGAGGCCGGCGACGATCGGCTTGCCGCGCATCGCCGCGAGTAGATCACGTCTGCGCGGCTTGAGCGTCGCCGGGCGCCGACGAGGTCGAACGCCCAGAGCCGCGCGGTCGCGCGTTTCCGCGACGTAGACGAGTCGTTCCCGTCGGGCGAGAGGCCGATGCCGTTCGGCCGGCACCACGCCATGCACGATTTCCGACGACTTCCTTCATGCCGTCGGCCTTGGCGATAGTAGACGCCGCCGACGGTCCATCTCGCGTGCGCGGCGCCTTGCCGAGATCGGTGAACCAGAAGCCGCCATGGTCGTCGAACACGAGGTCGTTCGGGCCGCTTGCAGCGCGCAGGCCATCGCATCGATCGATAGAGCGGTCTCGACCTCGCCGCTCTGCGATGTCGATCCGCTGGATCGAGCCGCCCTGATAGTCGTCGGCCTGCCGATGGCCAGCAGACGCGCGATCATCTTGCCGGTCGGAATCCAGCTGAAGCCGCCATTGTTGCAGATGTAGATCTTGCCGTCGGGTCCCAGCGCCAGCCCGTTCGGGCCGCCGCCCTGCTGGCTGAGGTAGCTGACGGCCCCGTCGGGCGCGACCTTGGTCACCGTGCCACGGCCGATCTCCACCAGCACCACCGAGCCGTCGGCGAGGATGACCGGTCCCTCCGGGAACAGGAGTCCCGAGGCCAGTTCCCTGAATTCCATCTCCATGCCGATCCTCCCCATGCCGGCCCCTTGAGGGCTCTTCCATCCGCGCGTGGCGGCGATGCGGCCATCAGACCACCAGTCGCGGTGGGAGGCGAGCCCCGGGCCGCAGGCCTGCCATCCAGCCCCGGCACGGCGAAGGTCGCGATTGCATGGCCCCGTCCCTTGGGGCTTGATGGGCGGGACGGACCGCGTACGGAACTCCGCATGGCCATCGAGATCGAGCGCAAGTTCCTGGTCACCGGCGATGGATGGCGGTCTGCGCCCCGTATTCGCGCCATCACCCAGGGCTACCTGTCCGGCTCAGGAACGGCATCGATCCGCGTCCGCATCCAGGACGGGGCGGCGACCCTCGCAATCAAGAGCGAGGCTGCGGGCGCGGTGCGCGACGAGTTCGAATACCCGATCCCGGTCGCCGACGCCGAGGCCATGCTGCGGCTCTGCCCCCGCCCGCCCATGGTCAAGAAGCGCTACGAGATCGTCCATGCCGGGAAGCTCTGGGAGGTCGACGCCTTCGAGGGGGCGTTGGCCGGGCTCGTCATCGCCGAGGTCGAACTCGACCGCGCCGACGAGACGATCACACTGCCGCCCTGGGTCGGGCGGGAGGTGACGCAAGACCGCCGCTACCGCAACTCGTCGCTCATCCGCACCGGGCTCGACGGCCTGTCGGAGGTCTCGCAGCCCGCGGCCTGAGGCGATCCGGGTTGCGCCGCGCCGGTCTGGTCGCGGCTCCGGACCGGTGCTAGAGCTTGGGCGCCCCGCCTCTGGCCGCCCAGCATCGCCAGCGATCCCGAAAGAAGGCTCGGATGTCCGTCGTCACCAGCATCGAAGACCTGCGGGTTCTCGCTCAGCGCCGCGTTCCGCGCATGTTCTACGACTATGCGGACTCAGGGGCGTGGACGGAAAGCACCTACCGCGCAAACACCAGCGACTTTGCCCGGATCAAGTTGCGCCAGCGTGTTGCGGTCGACATGCGAGATCGAACCCTTGAAACGACGATGCTTGGCCAGACGCTATCAAGATGCCGCTTGCGCTCGCCCCGACCGGTCTGACGGGCATGCAGCATGCCGATGGCGAGATCCTGGCTGCCCGCGCGGCTGCCCAGCCACGGCGTTCCCTTCACGCTGTCGACCATGAGCGATCTGCTCCATCGAGGATCTGGCCGAGGACCACCGGAAACCCGTTCTGGTTCCAGCTCTACGTGATGAAGGACCGTGATTTCGTCGAGAGCCTGATCGACCGGGCCAAGGCCGCCGAACTGCTCGGCGCTGGTGCTGACGCTCGACCTGCAGATCATCGGCCAGCGCCACAAGGACATCAAGAACGGGCTGTCCGCTCCGCCGAAACTCACGATCCCGAACATCATCAA
Organism: Phreatobacter sp.; assembly: GCA_965284145.1. Classification (GTDB taxonomy): domain Bacteria; phylum Pseudomonadota; class Alphaproteobacteria; order Rhizobiales; family Phreatobacteraceae; genus Phreatobacter. The sequence continues at coordinate 1,680,333 of CBDIRH010000001.1, read as the reverse complement.
CATGATGACCAAGCCGCGCTGGTGCCTTGGCATGCTGGGACCAAGCGTCGCACCTTCGGCAATATCGTCGGCCACGCCAAGGGCGTCGTCCGACATGACGATCGCTGTCGTCCTGGACGGCCGAGCAGTTCGACCCGGCAGCTGAACTGGAAGGATGTCGCCTGGATCAAGGAGCGCTGGGGCGGCAAGCTGATCCTCAAGGGCATTCTCGACGTTGAGGACGCGCGCATGGCGGCCAAGACTGGCGCCGATGCGATCATTGTTTCAAACCACGGCGGTCGCCAGCTCGATGGCGCGCCCTCCTCGATTTCGCTGCTTGCATGAGATCGTACGAAGCGGTTGGCGATCGCGATGGAGGTGCTACATTGATGGGGGCATCCGCTCCGGTCAGGACGTGCTGAAGGCCGTTGCGCTCGGCGCGCGTGGCGCCTATATCGGCCGCGCGTTCCTGTATGGGCTCGGCGCTGGTGGCGAGGCAGGGCGTGATCACCTGCGCTCGATATCATCCGCAAGGAGCTCGACGTCACGATGGCGCTCTGCGGCCTGCGCGACATCCGGACGGTGGACCGCAACATCCTCGTCGACGGCGGCCCGCGCTGAGGCGCGGGCGTCAGTCGCGCCCTCGCCTCGCCATCGCAGCACGGGCAGCTCACGGCCCAGCCGTCGGCGGTGGCGGCGATGTCGCCGCCGTAGCCGGCCCCGGGCGAGGTCGATCCGGTTCCACGCGTTCACCTCGCCCCGCAGCCGGTCCGAAGCCGCCGTACCCGCGTGCACGATCACGACCTCTCCGGTCGCGACCGCATCCGCGTCACTGGCCGGACGCTCGCCGCCCGCTTTGCTCCAGAGGCTGACATGGCTGCGATGGCGATGCCCGAGCAGCACCAGGCTGCGCGAACGGCCGGCAAGTACCCTCAGCAGGTCATCCCCGCGCGTCACCAGGTCATAGGCCCTGCGGCGGTCGTCGCCATAGGCGACCGGATGGTGGGCGGTCGTCACGAGGATGCGCGGGTCGCGCTCTGCGCTCGCCACCGCCGCGACCTGGGCCGGCGACAGGCGCCCCCTTGACCAGTTGAGATAGGGCCCGAACGGGCGCGCGCTGTTGAGGCCCTTGATCAGCACCCGCCCGTCCGTCCACTCCGGAGCGACCCCCTCGGACACATGCCGGCGCCAGCGCCGGAAGGGGGCGAGAAACCGTTCGGTCAGCGGAAAGGCCGGGATGTCGTGGTTGCCCGGAACGACCACATAGGGCGCCTTCAGGCGGGCGAGGAAGGCACTGGCGGCAGCGTACTCCTCGTGCGTCGCCCGTTGCGTCAGGTCACCGGAGATCACCACCACATCCGGCCGCTCGCACTCGAGGTCGAGGAGAAGCCCCTCCGCCACGCCGGTCGTCTGGCGGCCGAAGTGGATGTCGGAGACGTGGGCGATGACCGTCATGGGAAGGTCAGGCCGGCGGCGCCGGCGGCTGGGGCACGACGACCTTCAGGGCCCGCGGCTCGACGGCGAAGCGCAGCGGCGTGCGGACGCGCCGGATCTCGCCGTCGTTGAGGATGGTGAGCCAGTCGCGTCGCGCGTCGATCGTCAGGCTCGGCGCCTCGTGATAGCCGATGGCCGCGTCCTTGCGCGCTCGGCCGGCGAAGATCGAGGCGGCCAGCCGGAACAGCGTGAAGAAGCCGCGCTCGCGCGCCGCATAGACGGCGAGCGTGCCGCCATCGAGCCGGTCGCGATAAGGAATGCGCGAAACGATCTCGGCGAGCGGATTGACCGAGACGATGACGCCCCGCGTCTCCTCGGTCCAGGACTTCGGGCCATCGGCGATCAGCAGACGGGCGGGCCGCAATGTCGCCGCCTTCATGCCGGTCCGCAGGAATGACAGCAGCGTGGCGGCGAGGCGGCCGCGCGCCTCCTCGCGATAGCGCTGGAGCTTGGCCAGCGGGCCGATGACGCTGGTGCAGAGGAAGGCGTGGCCATTGACGTGCCCACATCGATATCGGCGAGCCGGCCGGCCGCCAGCGCCTCGATTGCCGCCAGCGGGTCGAGCGGAATGGCGAGGTCGCGCGCCAGCTGGTTCACCGTACCCTGCGGCACGATGGCGAGGGCGGCGCCCGTCTCGAGAAACGCCTCCGCGGCGGCGAGGATGGTCCCGTCGCCGCCCATCACGATCACCAGTTCCGGGCCGCTGGCCTTGCAGGCGGCGATCGCCTCCGCGAGCCGGCGGCCCTTGCCCTCGAACACGCGGGGATAGATGCCGTGGCGCGAGAGGACCGAGACGGCAGCGTTCACCGAGGTGCGACGCCGCGGCCGGCGAGGCCCGATCGTCCGTTGCAGAGGATGGCGACCGAAGGCGGCCGGTCAAAGCCGAAGATGCCCTCAGGGGCCATGCGGATCTTCCAGGGTGAGCGCGACAATGGGCGCGGGGCGCGGCCCGAACAACCCGCAAGGGGCTGAAGTGTTCCGCGACCGGAAGACCGGCAAGATGGACAAGGAGTCGCAGGCGACCGCTGGAAAAACGAAGGGCCGCCTCATCGGCGGCCCTGGGCAGTCTGGCGTTCAGCCTGCGATCAGCGACGACCGCCGCCGGCAGCGCTTGGCGCGGCCTCGGCATAGGCCGCGATCTCGCGGTAAATCTGCTCGGACGCGCCTTGGCGCGGGCCTCTTCCTCTTCGAGACGCTTCAGCTCGGCCTCTTCGGCCGCGATGCGCTCGGCTTCCTTGCGGGCGGCCTCCTCGGCGGCGAGGCGCTCGGCCTCGGCGCGGCGGATGGCTTCCTTGGCGGCCTCGCGCTCGGCGCGGGCTTCTGCGATGGCGCGGCGCTCGGCCTGGCGCCTGGCGAAATCCGGATCATCCGGACCCGGGCGTGAGCGGAACTTCTCCAGAAGTGACTGCTTCGCCTTCTGCTGGGCTTCAAGACGTTCGCTCAGGCCGTTTTGGGATTGGATGCGCAAAGGGCAGTGATCCTTGGTTCAGTCGGACTTGGTTTTGGGGTGCCGCAGGCGGGAGGCTCACCCCGGATAGCCGGAGGCCTCGTCGCGACTGCATCCGGGTACAGAAAGCGTCACCGAACGTCAACGTCAAACCACCATCTCGTGACATATGGTTGACGCGCAGCAGCCATTCCTTCCGCGCCGGGCGGAAACCCGCACGCCTTGTGAGGCTTGATGGTCAGGCCGGCTGGCTGCTCGCCCGCGCCAGGGACGCGCAGCAGGTCGCCGCGCACGGACCCGATGTGGCGCACGAGGAAGGCGCAGGCCTCGTCAAAGCGCCCGGCACGACACAGCCGCACCAGTTCGGCATGCTCCTGCTCGGCGATCCCCATGGCGGTTGGTGTTCGACAGCTGCACGCCGCGTATAGCGGTCGCTGGTCTGCAGCAGCGCCGAGACGATCGCCTTGGTGCGCGGCTGCCGCGCATGGACATAGAGCGCCATGTGGAAATCGGCATTGAGCCGACCCCAGTCGGCTGACGTCGCGCGCCGCGATCGCCTTCTCGAACGCGTCTGGATAGCGTCGAGCCCGGCCAGATCGGCCTGCGTCGAAGCGCGGCGCCGACTGCGCCAGCATGCGCGGCTCCAGAATCGCCGCGCAGATCGAACACGTCGTTGATCTCGTCGAGCGACAGCTCCGAGACGATCGCGCCCTTGTGCGGCACGATCCTGACCAAGCCCTCCGCCTCCAGCTGGAACAGCGCCTCGCGCACCGGGATGCGGCTGACCCCGTAGGTGTCGGCGAGCGCGTCCTGCCGCAGCTGCGATGCCGGCCGACATGGGTCCCGTCGAGGATCGCCTGGCGCAGCTGGTCGACGATCGCGGCGGACAGGGTCCGGTGCTTCAGCGGCGCGTTCATCGAGTTCCATTCCGGCGTTCCATCGGATCACGAAGATCCGCTGGACATGCCCATGCGTTTCGCGATGCCGGGCGACCCCGCCCCAGCGCGCGACGGCGGAACAGCGCGAAATTTGCCGCCGAGTTCTGCAATTGACTCCGCAGATTGTATAAAATCTACGATTTCAGGAAATCCACGAGCAAAACCTCGCCGGGCAGCGAGGGCTATCTGAATGATCGAGCAGACGATTGCCCGGATGCACCGGCGGTCTCGCGCCCAGGTTGATCGTCGCGCAGGCGTCGAACCGGCCTGCTGGCCGTCGAGCGCCTGGCCATCATGGGCTTGATGTTCCTGCTCTCCGGCCTGATCCTCCTCAACGTCGTCACCCGCTACACCGGCATTGCCGATCTACTGGATCGACGAGTCCGCGGTCTATTCGCGTGGTCTGGCTGACCTTCATCGGCGCCTCGGCGATGACGCGGCTGCGGCTCGACTTCGCCGTGTCGATGCTCACCGAGCGTCTGTCGGAACGCGAAGCCAGACGATCGCCAAGGTCATCGCGACCGGCATGGTCGTGGTCTTCGGCCTGTCTCGCTGATCGTCATGTGCTGGCTGTGGATGGACCCGATCGGCATCGCCCGCGCCGGCTTCGACGCCCGCGAAGTTCGCAGCCCAGACCTTCAACTTCCTCTACACCGAGCGCACCCAGACGCTGAACTGGCCGACCTGGGCGCTCTATCTCATCCTGCCGATCTTTGCCGTGTCGATGACCATCCACGGCCTCGCCAATCTCGTCGAGGATCTCGGCCTTGCCCCGCGTGCCCGCATCAAGGGCTTCGTTCTCTCCGATGTCGACGGGGTGAACTGATGATCACCTCCGCAGCCTTCATGGCCATCATGCTGGTCGGCGTGCCGATCGGCCTCTGCCTCTGCCTCGCCGGCATCGTCTATATCCTGGCCTCCGGCAATCCTCTGCTCTTCCAGTCCTATCCGCTGCAGATGTTCGGCGGCGTCGACAGCTACGGCCTCATCGCCATCCCGCTGTTCATCCTGATCGGCGAGATCATGAATGGCGGCGGCATCACCCGGCGCATCGTCGATCTCGCCATGGCGGTGATCGGCTCGGTCCGCGGCGGCCTCGCCTACGTCAACGTGCTCGCGAACATGTTCGTCGCCTCCATCCTCGGCTCGGCCACCGCCCAGGTGGCGATCATGTCGCAGATCATGGTCCCCGAGATGGAGAAGCAGGGCTACGACAAGACCTTCGCCGCCGGCCTCACCGCCTATGGCGGCATGCTCGGCCCGATCATTCCGCCCTCGGTCATGTTCGTCGTCTATTCGGTGCTGGCGCAGGTGTCGGTCTCCGACATGCTCATCGCCGGCATCGTGCCGGGCGTCCTGCTCACCGTCCTCTTCTTCGCCGTCATCGCCCTGATGGGCTACGTCTACAACTATCCCAAGGCCGAGAAGCGCACGCCGCAGGAGCGCATCGCCACCATCCTGCAGACGCCGCACCGACGCTCGCCATTCCCGATCGTCATCGTCGGCATCGATCCTCGGCGGCCTCGCCAACGCGACGGAATCCGCCGCGGTCGGCGCTGTCGCCGCCGCGCTGGTCGGCCGCTACTGGACCAAGGAGTTCGACCTTCTCGCAGCCTGCCCGAGATGATGCTGCGCGCCGGCGTCTACTCGGCCATCGTGCTGTTCCTGGTCGCCGCCGCCGCGGTCTTCTCCTGGATTCTGATCTTCGGCAAGGTGCCGCAGGAGACCGCCGGCCTGGATCCAGACCGTCGCCAAGGACCCGGTCAGCCTTCATGCTGATCTGACCAACGTCATCCTGCTGGTCATCGGCACGGTCATCGACGGCATTCCCGGCCTCATCATGACGGTGCCGATCCTGCTGCCGATCGCGACCGAGGTCTATGGCATCGATCCCCGCCACTTCGGCGTGGTCGTGGTCATCAATCTGGTGCTCGGCCTGCTCTCGCCGCCGGTTGGCCTGTGCTTCTTCGTCGCCGCCGCCGTCACCGGCGCCAAGCCGGGGAAGATGTTCGTCGTCACGCTGCCGTTCTTCGGCGTCTCCTGCATCCTCCTGGTGCTGCTCTCGCTCTACCCGTTCCTGTCCCTCGCCCTTCTTCGAATAGCCCTGCCTCGAACCCCTCAGGAGCACTCGTCATGACCCTCTCACGTCGCCACTCTCATCGCCGCCGGCGCGCACCCTGCCGCTCGCCGCCCCCTCGCTGGCCCTTGCCCAGACCAAGGAGTTCCGCCTCGGCATCCTCACCCCTGCCGGCCACCCCTGGAACCGCGCCGCGCTGAAGGTCGGCGAGGACCTGAAGGCCGCCACCAACGGCCGCCTGAGCGCTGACGGTCTTCCACTCCGGCCAGCTCGGCAACGAAGCCGCCATGCTGCAGCAGATGCAGTCGGGCGCCCTCGACATGGGCTGGATCCATGGCCGCCGAGCTCGGCTCGCGCGTGCCGACCATCGCCGCCATCAACGGCGCCCTATGTCGTCGATTCCACGCCCGAAGATCGCCAAGCTGCGTGCGCGCACCCGGTCGCGACCAAGCTGCTCGAGGTGCTGCCGCGCGAGACCGGCACGATCGGCCTGGCCTGGGGCATCACCGGCATGCGCGCCGTGTTCTCCGCCAAGGACATCATCCATGCCCACCGACATCAAGGGCATGAAACTGCGCATCAACCCCACGCCCGTGTACCGCGACTTTTATCAAATGCTGGGCGCAGCCCCCACGCCCATCCCCACGCCCCAGGTGTTCGATGCGATGAGCAATGGCCAGGTGCGACGGCGTCTAGAGGCCGACATCGAGTTCTCATGGAACCAGCGCTTCGACAAGCCCTCGAAGTCGATCCTGCAGATGAACGCCGTCTTCATGCCGGTCATCGCCCTCGTCTCCGGCCGCGTCTGGCAGACGGTCTCGGCCGCCGACCGCGAACTCATCACCAAGACGGTGAAGGCCGCCCTCGACACCCAGATCGACGAACTCGCCGGCAACGAGCCGAAGCTCGTCGAGCAGTTCAAGGCGACCGGCATCCCGTTCCGCAACGCCAATCCGGCCGACGCGGCGGCGGTCGTCGCCGAGTTCGACAAGATCTGGCTGCCCAAGGCCCCGATCCTCGCCGACCTGCGCAAGGCCGGCGCCTCGCTCTGACGATTCGTCCGCGAGTCATGCCCGCCGACGGCCCCACCTCCGCCGCCGCGCCACGACATGTTCTTTGGAGAAAACCCCATGGCACCCCGCATTTCCTGGGAAGGCGTCTTCCCGGCCGTCACCACCCAGTTCCACGACGACCTGTCGCTCGACATCGATTCCACCGCCAAGGTGATGGATCAGCCTGATCCGCGACGGCGTCTCGGGCCTCGATCGTCTGCGGCTCGGTCGGCGAGAACACCTCGCTGGAGCGCAAGGAGAAGATCGCCGATCATGGAGGCGGCCAAGTCGGTCGCCGCGGGGCGCGTCCCTGTCCTGTGCGGCATCGCCGAATTCACCACGGCGTTCGCCGTCGAGACCGGCCAAGGAAGCCGCGCGCGTCGGCATCGACGGCGTCATGGTGATGCCGGCGCTGGTCTATTCGTCGAAGCCGCACGAGACGGCACAGCACTTCCGCACGGTGGCGACCGCCACCGACCTGCCGGTGATGCTCTACAACAACCCGCCGATCTACAAGAACGACGTCACCCCGGACATCCTCGTCACGCTCGCCGACGTAGACACCGTCGTCTGCTTCAAGGACTCCTCGGGCGACACCCGCCGCTTCATCGACACCCGCAACATGGTCGGTGACCGCTTCGTGCTCTTCGCCGGCCTCGACGACGTCATCGTCGAGAGCGTCGCCATGGGCGCGGTCGGCTGGGTCTCCGGCATGTCCAATGCCTTCCCGCGCGAGGGCGAGACGCTGTTCCGCCTCGCCAAGGCCGGCCGCTACAAGGAGGCCATGCCGCTCTACGAGTGGTTCATGCCCCTCCTGCACCTCGACGCCCGTCCCGACCTCGTCCAGTGCATCAAGCTCTGCGAGAACCTCATGGGCCGCGGCACCGCGCTGACCCGCCCGCCGCGCCTGGCGCTGCTCCCGCACGAGAAGGCCGAGGTCGAGGCGATGGTGGCCAAGGCCCTCGCCAACCGGCCGAAGCTGCCCGAAGTCGGGCTCAAGGTCGCGGCCTGATGTCATCGTCTTCCGCCGGCTCCTGACGGGGCCGGCGGAGTTTGTCTGTCCGTTAACGCATTTTGCGGTTGAACCATGCTCCGATAGGTTGAATATCGGGGCAGCATGATCGATCCGGCGCTCACATTCAGTCCCCCGCGCTGGCGGCTCACCCGATGGCTGGCCTCGCCCGGGCGCGGCGTTCCGGACGACGTCCGCGCCGCCCTCGTCACCAATCTCTTCGGCACCCTCTCGATCTTCCTCGGCGGCGCCGCCAATACCCTCGGCATCGCCCTGCTCGTCGCGTTCTGGCGGCCCACCCCCGCCATCCTCGTCTGGTGCGCCCTCGAGGTCGTGGTCGTCACCGCCCGTCTCGCTTCCATGGCCTATGCCTACCGTGCTGCCGCCCGCGGCCGCGACACGCTGACCGACGTCAACATCCTGCTGGCGATCGCCTGGGGCTTCACCACCGGCCTCGGCGCCGGCGTCTCGCTGGTCGGCGGCGACTGGACCTCGGCCATCGTCATCTGCATCTCGGCGGCCGGCATGGTCGGCGGCATGTGCTTCCGCTACGTCTGCGCCCCGCGGCTCGCCACCGCGGTCATTGCCGGCGCTCTGCTGCCGGCGACGGCGGGGGCCCTGCTGTCCGGCAATCCGCTGCTGCTCATCTCCGCCATCCAGGCCCCGGCGCTCCTGCTGGCGATGAGCAAGGCGACGTTCCAGCTTCACCAGTTTCTCGTCGCCAGCATGATGGCGGAGCGCGAACAGCGGCATCGCGCCGGCCATGATCCGCTGACGGGCCTCGTCAACCGGACGGGCCTTGCGCGCGAACTCGACCAGCGCCTGCCGGCCGTCGAGGCCGGGACGGGATCCTTCGGCCTGCTCTATCTCGATCTCGACGGCTTCAAGGCGGTCAACGACACGCGCGGACATCTCGTCGGCGATGACGTCCTGTGCATGGTCGCGGATCGCTTGCGCGCGGCTCTCGCGCCCGGCGACCTCGCGGCCCGCCTCGGCGGCGACGAGTTCATCGTCATCGCCGCCTCCAGCGAGGAATCCAGCCTGCGCGAGATGGCGTCCCGGCTCCTGACCGTCGTCACGGCCCCCTACCCGCTGGCCGGCATGGACGTGGCGGAGATCGGCGTGAGCATCGGCATCGCCCGCGCCCCGCAGGACGGCATGACCTTCGTCGACCTGCTCGCCCGCGCCGACGCGGCCCTCTACGATGCCAAGGCCCGCGGCAAGGCCGGCTACGCCTTTGCAGGCGAGGTCGGCGAAGTGGCGGCGCACGGCGACGCCGGCGCGCCCCGCCTGGCGGCGCTCTAGCTCGAGGGCGGGTTCCCGCGCCGGCGCAGGACCACCCCGCCAGGGCTGCCGTTGCGTCGGAACCGCCGCCGCCTCATACCAGAGCCATCGACGCCACCCGGAACGCCTGCCATGTCCCGCTTCACCTTCGCCTGCATCGACGGCCACACCTGCGGCAATCCCGTGCGCGTCGTCACCGGCGGTTCGATCCCGCAGCTCAAGGGCGCGACAATGTTCGAGCGCCGGCAGGATTTCCTGAAGCATCACGACTGGATCCGCACCAGCCTGATGTTCGAGCCACGCGGCCACGACATGATGTCGGGTTCCATCCTCTACCCGCCGACACGGCCCGATTGCGACGTCGGCATCCTCTTCATCGAGACGTCCGGCTGCCTGCCCATGTGCGGTCACGGCACCATCGGCACGGTGACGACCATCATCGAGCACGGCCTCGTCACCCCGAAGACGCCGGGCGTGCTGATGCTCGACACCCCCGCCGGCCTCGTCGAGGCGCGCTATGTCCAGAACGGCCCCTATGTCGAGAGCGTCCGCCTGACCAACGTGCCGTCCTTCCTGCTGGGTCGCGGCTACGAGGTGGAGGTCGAGGGGCTGGGCACGCTGACGGTGGACGTCGCCTATGGCGGCAACTTCTACGCCATCGTCGAGCCGCAGCCCGGCTATGGCGATCTCGACGACCTCCAGCCCTCGGAGGTGATCCGCTTCTCGGGCCTGCTGCGCAAGGCCTTCAACGCCCGGCATGCCATCGTCCACCCGGAGAACCCGGCGCTCGACGCGCTCTGACCCACGTGCTGTGGACCGGCGCGCCGCGCAACGGCGGCACGTGCGCGCAACGCCGTCTTCTACGGCGACAAGGCGATCGACCGCTCGCCCTGCGGCACCGGTACCTCGGCCCGCATGGCCCATCTCGCCGCCACCGGCCGGCTGAAGGAAGGGGACGAGTTCGTCCACGAGTCGATCATCGGCTCGAAGTTCACCGGCCGGATCGAGGGCCGGGCGAAGGTCGGCGACCGCGACGCCATCATCCCCTCCATCGAGGGATGGGCGCGGGTCACCGGCATCAACACCATCTTCGTCGACAAGCGCGATCCCTACTGGGAAGGCTTCCAGGTCGCCGACCGCTAGGCCGGCGCGCGCCTCACGCGCCCGGTGCGATGACCGGGTGGGCCGGCTGGTAGGGCTCGATGCGCACGATGCCGGCCGCCATCAGGCTGACCTTGGACAGCGGCGCCATGACGAGCGTGCCGCCGTCGCCGCGGCGGACGCTGTACTGCCAGACGGTCATCTGACCGTCGGCGGCGATCTTCTTGGCAATGGCCTCGGCCGGCGAGGAACCCTGCAGCGCGGCGAGTTCCTGCGCGGTCAGGCCGATGAAGATCTCGTCGCGCGGCGAAACCACCTTGAACAGCCTGACCGCCGGTGTCGCGGACCCCTGCGCCACGGCGGCGCCGGCAAAGGCGGTGGCCGCGGCTCCGAGGAGCAGGATGCGGCGGGCGGAGACGAAGGCGGAAGTCTGGCGGCTCATGGGTCGGTGTCCTGACGAGAAGTGAGAGGTGGCGGCCTGCGTGCCGCCGTTCGCATCTGCTTTCGGACATGGCCGTTTCAGGCCGGCGGCATGCGGCGGGTGTGGCGTTTCAGCCACGGAAACGTGGGGAAGGGTCCCGCCGGATGGTCCCTGCCCGGCGGTCTGACTTGACAGGTGAGGTCATCACGTTGCGTATGTTACGTTGTAACATTGCATGCCCTTATGGAGCCGCCATGCGCCGCCCCCACCTCGTCCGCCACTCGGCGAGCCTTCTCGTTCTGGCGCTGGCCATCGCCCCCGCCGCCGCCCAGACGGCCCTCCCCGAGATCCTCATCGAGGCCCCGCGCAACCCGGACGGCGCACCCCGCGACCTCGGCCTCACCGATGGTCAGCTCCAGGTGATCGACCGCGCCTTCGTTCCGGTGACGGTGGTTCCGGAAACCGAGATCCGCCGCAATGGCGGCGCGACGCTCGGCGACCAGCTGAACAACCTGCCCGGCGTCACCGGCTCCAGCTTTGCGCCCGGCGGGGCCAGCCGGCCGATCATCCGCGGCCTCGACAACACCCGCGTCCGCATCCAGGAGAACGGCATCGGCGCGCAGGATGTCTCCGACCTTTCCGAGGACCACGCCGTACCGATCGACCCGCTCGCCGCCGAGCGCATCGAGGTGATCCGCGGACCCGCAGCGCTGCGCTTCGGCTCGCAGGCGATCGGCGGCGTCGTCAACGTCACCAACGAGCGCATCCCGACCCGCCTCGGGCCGCCCGGCGTCAGCGGCATGGCGACCGGCGGCCTGTCCTCCGTCGACAACGGCATCGACGGGGCCGCCCGCGTGCGCGGCTCATCGGGCCAGTGGGCCTTCTCGGCCGACGTCTTCGGCCGCAACGCCGGCGACTACGCGACGCCTCAGGGCCGCCAGGAGAATTCCTTCGCCCGCACCTTCGGTGGTTCCTTCGGCGCCTCCTACTTCTTCGACCAGGGCTATATCGGCGCCGCCATCTCCCAGTTCCGCTCGCTCTACGGCATCCCCGGTGCGAGCTCCGCGCCGGACCGGGTGCGCATCGACATGATCCAGACGCGCCTCGCCTCGAAGGGCGAGATTCGCTTCGACGGATCGGTGGTCGACAATGTCCGCTTCTGGCTCGGCGGCTCGATCTATCGCCACGATGAGCAGCACCTCGAACTCGGCGCCTTCGCCACCGCCGCGACCTTCCGCAACCGCGAGCTCGAAGGCCGCGTCGAGACCGCCTTCCGCCCGCTGGCGACCCCCCTCGGCACGCTGAACTCGGTCTTCGGCGTGCAGTTCGGCACCCAGAGCCTCGGCACCTCCGGCGAGGCGGGCGGGCTGCTGGCGCCGACGGACACGCGCACCACCGCCGCCTTCCTCTTCAACGAACTGGCGGTCACGCAGACCACCCGCCTTCAGGCTGCCGTCCGCATCGAACAGGCCCGCGTCGGCGGCACGGCCTCCACCTTCCCCGCCGGCTTCGACCCCTCCGGCGGCGCGCCGGTCGAGTTCGCCGCCGTGCGCAACTTCACACCGATGAGCGCCAGCCTCGGCCTGTTGCAGAACCTGCCCGGCGGCTGGGTCGCCAGCCTCACCGGGCAGTATGTGGAACGCGCCCCGCGCGCCCAGGAGCTCTTCTCCAAGGGGCCGCACGAAGCCTCGGGCACCTTCCGAGATCGGCGACCCCAACCTCACCAAGGAGCGGGCGCAGACCGTCGAGATCGGCCTGCGTCGCGCCCAGGGTCCGTGGCGCTTCGATGCCACCGCCTACTACACCCGCTATTCCGGCTTCATCTACAAGCGCCTCACCGGACTGACCTGCGACGACGACTTCGCTACCTGCGGCACCGGCGGCGGAACCGAGCTGCGCCAGCTCGTCTTCTCCCAGCAGGACGCGACCTTCTACGGCGTCGAGCTGCGCAGCCAGTATGACATCGGCGAGGTCGCCGGGGGCACTTTCGGCGTCGAGGGCCAGTACGACTTCGTCCGCGCCCGCTTCGCCGACGGCACCAACGTGCCGCGCATCCCGCCGCACCGTCTCGGCGGCGGCCTCTACTGGCGCGATGCCAACTGGTTCGCCCGCGTCAGCCTCCTGCACGCCTTCGCGCAGAACCAGATCGCCGCCGAGGAGACGGCGACGCCGGGCTACAACCTCGTCAACGCCGAGGTCAGCTATCGCATGAACCTGAAGCCCGGATCCGGCGCCCACAGCCTCACCTTCGGGCTGGTCGGCACCAACCTCTTGAACGCGGATATCCGCAACCACGTCTCCTTCAAGAAGGACGAGGTGCTGATGCCCGGCCGCGGCGTGCGCTTCTTCACCACGGTCAGGTTCTGAGGACAGGCCGTACCGTCCGGCGGGTCACCCGCCTGGGCCGTTCGGGCGCGTTGACAGGGCCGCATCCCGCTCCTTCAATCGGTTGAAGGCGGGGCCTTTCCGCATCCCCCCGCATGCGGATGGTGAGGCGATGGGACAGGTGACGTATCCGCGGACAAGACCCTTCCCGCAGGGCGGGGAGGGCTGACCGTGCCGCGCCCCCGCGCCGCCGATTTCGACGACAAATGCCGGCTTCTGCGCGATGCCGGCGCGGAACTCTTCGCCCGCCACGGCTATGACCGCACCTCGATCAACGACATCGCCCGCGCCTGCGGCATGTCGAAGACGCTCGTCTATCACTACTACCCCAGCAAGGAGCGCCTGCTCGTCGGCATCATCGGCCGCCACCTCGCCGACCTGCGCGATGCGGTCGACACGGCCGCCCGCGATGCGCGCCCGGGCAATCGCCTCGCCGCGATCATCCACGCCCTGCTCGATGCCTACCGCGAGACGGATGCCCTGCACCGCATCCACATCAACGAGCTCGCCCGCCTCCCGGCCGCCGCCCAGGACGAACTGATGAGCGTCGAACGCCAGCTGGCGGCGACCTTCTCCGAGGCCCTGGTCGAGGCGGTGCCGGAGCTTGCCGGCTCGCCGCTGCTGAGCCCGGTGACCATGTCGCTGTTCGGCATGCTCAACTGGCATTCCATGTGGTTCCGCGCCGACGGCCCGATGACGCGCGAGGCCTATGCCGAGCTGGTGACGGACCTGATCCTCGCCGGGGCCCGTGACGTCGCCTCCCCGTCGCGGCGGCTCGCGGCGGAGTAGGTCCCCAATGCCCGCCCCTTGCCGCCACCGCCGCGAGGAACGACACTGCCGCCCATGGCGACCTATGCGACGTCCCTGACCCGGCCGGGCCTGCGCGGCATTCTCACCGGCACGCTGGCAGTGCTGACGGCGGCCCTGATCCTTTCCGTCACGGCCGTGGTCGTCTGGACGGCGACGCGGGAAGCCCAGCGGTCCATCGGCCGCTCCCTGGGCGACCTCGCCGCCTTCATGCGCGAATCGCTGGAGAGCGACGTCTTCGAGCGCTGGCGCTCGACCCGCACCCTTGCGACCCTGCCCGCCTTCACCAATCCGGGAGGCTCCTACCAGGGCCGCCGCGCCATTCTCGACCGCGTGAAGGCGAATGTCGCCGAGACCGTCTGGATCGGCTTCGCCGACCTCGACGGCCGCGTCCGCGTCGCGTCGGGCGCCGTGGACGAGGACACCGACGTCTCCAACCGGCGCTGGTTCGCCGCCGCCCGCGACCGGCCTGCGCCCGCGGCCGGCGAGGTCGACCGCCCGACCATCCAGTCGACTCCGGGCGAACGGGTGGTCGAGATCGGCGTCCACGTCCGCGACGCCAATGGCGGCTCCGTCGGCATCATGGGCGTGCTGGTCAGCTGGGACTGGCTCGGCCATCTCCAGCGCTCGCTCATCGACAGGTCCCAGGGCCGCCAGTCCGACCTCGGCGTGATCGTGCTGGACCGCGAGGGCCGCGTCGTCATCGGCGATCCGAACCACCTCGGCGGCGAGCTGGCACGGCGCACCGCGGACCGTTCCGACGGCTTCGCCATCGACACCCTGCCCGACGGCCGCACCATGGTGATCGGCACCAGCCGCGCGTCCGGCGGGCGCGGCATCGAGGGCCTCGGCTGGCAGATCGTCGTCACCTCCAGCGCCGACATCGCCTTTGCCCCGGTGCGCGAGCTGCGCCGCCAGATCATCGCCGCCGGCGGCATCGTCGGGCTCATGGTGCTGGCGGCGGGCTGGTGGGTGGCCGGCCGTATCGCCAGCCCCCTGCAGGCCATCGCCGCCCGCGCCGACCGGGTCGGCCTCGCCGACGCCCTCGACGGCGTCGTCATCGAAGTGCCGAAGGGGTCCTCCAAGGAGGTCGTCTCGCTCGGCGCCTCGCTGCAGGGCATGATCGACCGCCTCGCCGACAACGAGGAGGCGTTGCGCCACCTCGCCAACACGCTGGAGCACCGGGTCGCCGTGCGCACCGCCGAACTGGAGACGGCGAACCGTGCCCTGTCCCAGGCCCGCGACGACGCCGTCGCCGCCACCGCCGCCAAGTCGCGCTTTCTCGCCGCCGCCAGCCACGACCTCCGCCAGCCGCTGCATGCCCTGTCGCTCTTCGCCAATGCGCTGGCCCGCCGCGTCCAGGGTGATGAGCCGCGCCGCCTCGTCGCCAACATGGAGACCACGCTCGGCTCGCTGCAGGACATGTTCAACGCCCTGCTCGACGTCTCGCGGCTCGACGCCGGCATCGTCGAGGCCGAGCCGCGCACCTTCGTGATCGGCGACCTGCTGGAGCGGGTTTCCGCCGGCTTCCGCGCCCAGGCTCAGGCCCATGGCCTCGAGTTCCGCCTCGTGCCCTCGCGGCTGGCCGTGGTCAGCGATCCGATCCTTGTCGAGACCATCCTGCGCAACCTCGTCACCAATGCGCTGAAGTTCACCGCCGAGGGAAAGGTGCTGGTCGGCGTGCGCCGTCGCGGCGACGCCGCCATCCTCGATCGCCGCGACACGGGCCCCGGCGTCGCCGAGGAGGACCGCGAGCGCATCTTCGAGGAATTCGAGCGCTCGAAGCAGGCCGCCCACGGCCAGAACGACGGCCTCGGCCTCGGCCTTTCGATCGTCAGGCGCCTCTGCACCCTGCTCGGCCACCGCATCACGCTGACCAGCCGGCGCGGCCGCGGCACGGTCTTCCGCGTCGAGCTGCCGCTCGCCCTGCACGACCTCGCCCCGGTCGAGGCGCCACCGCTGCCGGCCGACGTCTCCCTCGCCGGCCGCCGCATCCTCATCCTCGACGACGAACCGATGATCGTCACCGCCCTCGCAGGCATGCTGCGCGACGACGGCGCGACCGTCGTCGCGGCGACGACCAGCGAGGAGGCCACGGCTGCCCTCGGCGAGGCCCCCCATGTCGACCTCGCCATCATCGATCTCCAGCTCGAACGTGGTGTCGACGGGCCTCGGCCTGATCGGCGACTGGCGGCGGAACGGGCTCTTCTCCGGCCCTGCCCTCATCGTCACCGGGGCGACCGACCCCGGCACCCTCGCCCGCCTGCAGGCGAGCGGCATCGGCTGGCTGACCAAGCCCGTCGCCGTGCCGGTGCTCAGGACATCGGTGGCGCGGCTGATGGCCTGAGCTGCTAGTTGCGCGCGAGAAGCGGCGCCGCGACGGCGGCGGCGGCGGCCCGGTTGGACACGCCGAGATGGCGGAAGACCGCCGCGAGATGGATCTTCACCGTGCCGTGGCCGAGGTCGAGCGCCCGGGCGATCTCCTTGTTGGAGCGGCCCTCGACCAGCAGGCCGAGCACGTCGCGCTGGCGCGGCGTCAGCCGGGCGAGATCGGGACCGGTGGACACGGGCCCCGGCTCCGCCGCCGCCCCGGCCTGCGCCAGGCTGGACGGGACATAGATGGCGCCCGAGAGGATCGTCTGGAGCGCCGCCACGAGGTCGTCGTCGCGCAGGCCCTTCGGCACGAAACCGTTGACCCCCGCTGCGAGCGCCGCCAGCACGTCGGCCCGGCGCTCCGAACCGCTGACGACCGCAATGGCAAGATCGGGGTAGCACTCGCGAACAGCGGCCAGAGACGCTGCGCTCTGCATGCCGGGCATCGACAGGTCGAAGAGGGCGAGAGAGATGTCGTCGGCCTCGCCGAGCCTGGCGAGCGCCTCGTCGAGCGATGCCGCCTCCTCGACACTGTCGAAGCCGAGCCTGTCCTTCAGGGTGAAGGCCAGGCCCATGCGGTACATTCCATGGTCGTCGGCAATGACGGCGATACGCGACATGGACCGAAGGCGTAGGGCTCCGGTACCTCTCGTGTCAATGCGAGGGTTGCATCGGCCGCATCACAGGCCCGCGACCCCCTCGCGTCACTCCGCCGGCTGGCTGTGCGGCGCAGCGCCCGCGGCGGCCGTGGCCGGCACCGGCTCCGCCGCGCTGCCGCGGCGCGAGATCCAGCCCGAGAGGCCGTCGAACCACATGTAGACCACCGGCGTGATGAACAGTGTAAGCAGCTGCGAGACCATCAGGCCGCCCACCACGGTGATGCCGAGCGGCTGGCGCAGCTCGGCGCCGGCGCCCGCGACCGACGGCAATCGGCATCGCGCCGAGAAGGGCGCAGAGTCGTCGTCATCATGATCGGCCGGAAGCGGAGCTGGGCGGCTTCGACGATGGCCTGCTCGGCCGTCGCGCCTTGCGAGCGCCGCTCGATCGCGAAGTCGACCATCATGATGGCGTTCTTCTTGACGATGCCGATCAGCATGACGACGCCGATCATGGCGATCACCGACGCTCAAGTCCATGTTGAACAGCATCAGGATCGGCGAGCGCGCCGATGCCCGCTGACGGCAGGCCAGACAGGATGGTCAGCGGATGGATGAAGCTTTCGTAGAGGATGCCGAGGATGATGTAGATCACCAGCACGGCGGCAAACAGCAGCATGCCTTGGTTGGCGACGGCCTGCTGGAACACCTGCGCGCTGCCCTCGAAGCTGGTCGAGATGGAGGCCGGCAGTGCCGACCTCCGCGCGCCGCGGCCTGGATGTCGCGCACCGCCTCGCCGAGCGCGATACCCGGCATCAGGTTGAACGAGATCGATCACCGACGGGAAGCTGTGCGATGTGGTTCACCGTCAGCGACGTGGGCTTGTCGCTGCGCTTGGCCACGGTGTCGAGCGGCACCAGTGCGCCGCTCGGCGTGCGGACCATCAGGCGGCGCAGCATCTCGTCGGTGTCGTTGTACTTCGGGTCGGCCTCGAGGATGACCTGGTAGGTGTCCTCTGACGCATAGATGGTCGAGACCTGCCGGGTGCCGAAGGCCGAATAGAGCAACAGCCGGATCTGGTCGACCGACAGGCCGAGCCGGGACGCCGTGTCGCGATCGATGTCGATGACCGTCGAACGCGCCCGCACCTGCAGGTCGGAGTTCACGTCGAGTGATGGTCGGAATGCGCTTCATGCGCTCTTCCATGCGCGGCGCCCATTCGCGCAACTCGGCGAGATCTGCTCGTGCGCATGCCGAACTGGTACTGAGCGCGCGACTCGGCGTGGTCGTGATGTTGATCGACTGGACCGGCTGGTAGAACACGTTGATGCCCGGGACCGTCGCGGTCGTGCGGCGCAGCCGGCCGATCACCTGAAGAACGCTGTCCGTGCGCTCGGGCTTGTCGCGCAGGGTGATGAAGATGACGGCCCGGAATTCGACGGTGTTGGCGGCATTGCCGCCGCCGACCGTCGAGCATGACCTGCAGGACATCGGGATCCGCGCGTGATGATCTCGGCGAGATCGCGGCCTGTCGCGCCACCATGGCGTCGAACGACGCGTCGTCCGGCCCCACCGTCGAGGCTGAGATCTGGCCGATATCCTCGGTCGGGAAGAAGCCCTTGGGAATGCGCCTGGAACAACATGCCGGTCAGCACCGAAGGTGCCGAGCGTGATCGCCAGCACCATGGCGCGGCAGGCCACGATGCGTGCGCAGCGACCAGCCGTAGCCGTTCGTGACCTTGTTGAAGCTCCACTCGAAGCAGCGCAGCAGGAACATTGTGCTTCTCGTGATGGTCGATCGGCTTCAGCAGCGCGAGCACAGCATCGGCGTCAGGGTCAGCGACACGATGCCGGAGATCAGGATGGCGAAGGCTGATGACCAGGCCGAACTCGTTGAACATTCGGCCGACCACGCCGCCCATGAACAGCACCGGGATGAACACCGCGACCAGCGACAGGGTCATGGAGATGATGGTGAAGCCGACCTCCTTGGAGCCTTTGAAGCGCGGCCTCCATCGGCTTCTCGCCCGCCTCGATGTGGCGAACGATGTTCTCCAGCATGACGATGGCGTCGTCGACGACGAAGCCCACAGCCAGAGTCAGCGCCAGCAGCGAGATGTTGTCGAGCGAATGGCCGCAGCACATACATGCCCGCGAAGGTGCCGACGACCGAGATGGGCAGCGCGATGGCCGGGATCAATGTCGCGCGGAAGCTGCGCAGGAAGAAGTAGATGGCGATGACGACCAGCAGCGCCTGCCAGCGCCCAGCGTGAACTCGACGTCCTCGATGGCACTCGCGGATCGGCATCGAGCGGTCGTTCAGCACGGTGATGTCGACGCCGGCCGGCAGCTCGGCTCTGGATCGGCCGGCAGGATGCGCCTTCACGCGGTCGACCACCTCGACGGTGTTGGCGTCGGGCTGGCGCTGCACGGCCAGCACGATGGCGCGCGTGCCGTCGAGCCAGCGCGGCGATGCGGTCGTTCTCGACACTGTCGATGGCGGTCGCGACGTCGGAGATGCGGACCGGCGCGCCGTTCTGCCAGGTCGACGATCACCGGCATGTAGTCGGCCGCCTTGTTGATCGGCCCGGTCGGCGTCGAGGATCGCGCGTGCTGCCAGCCCGCGGTGGTCACCGACCGTCATGCTCGGTTGGCGTTGACGATGGCGTTGTCTGCAGATCGGCAGAGTCGAGACCGCGAGCAGCGAGCTGGTCGAGGTCGGCGCGAACGCGCACGGCGTATTTCTGCGCGCACGAAGATCAGCACCTGGGCGACGCCCGGCAGCGAGGCCATGCGCGGCAGGATCGACCGAGCTGGCGAAGCGGTCGATGTCGGAGAGCGCGGGCGGATCGGACGAGATGGCGAGGAAGATCACCGGCTGGTCGGCCGGGTTGCACCTTGCTGAAGCTCGGCGGCGTCGTCAGCTCGGCCGGCAGGCGGCGCATCGCCGAGGAGATCGCCGACTGCACGTCGAGCGCGGCGCCGTCGATCGACCGGTTGAGGTCGAACTGCAGCACGATCGAGGTGTTCCCGAGCGACGACGTCGAGGTCATCGTCGTCACGCCGGCGATGGTCGAGAACTGGCGCTCCAGGATGGTCGCGACCGACGCCGCCATCGTCTCGGGGCTGGCGCCGGGGAGCTGCGCGGAGACCTGGATGGTCGGGAAGTCGACGCGCGGCACCGCCGCGACCGGCAGCTGCCGGTAGCCGAATATGCCGCGCGATGACGAAGCTCGCCATCACCAGGATTGTCATGACCGGGCGGCGGATGCAGAGGGCCGAAAGCATGTCCGCGTCTCCGCCGTTCTGCTAGCCGCGAGGCGGCGCTGCCGCCGTCGAGGACGTGCTCGGCAGCGGCCGGCCTCGATCCCGACATTCGCTCCGTTGACCAGGCGAAGCTGGCCATCGACCACGACCTGCTCGCCCGCTTCGAGTCCCTTGCCGATCACAGATTCGCCATTCTGCGTGCGCTTGATCACGACGTTGCGCAGTTCGGCGACGCTATCCTTGACGACGAAGAGATACGGTCCCTGCGGACCAAGCTGGATCGCCGGTGCGGGGACGGCGATCGCCTCGGGCTCGATGCCGAGGATGACCTCAACCTTGACGAACTGGCCGGGCCACAGGCCCTCGTTGGCGTTGCCGATGCGGGCCTTGGCCGTCACCGTGCCGGTCAGCGGATCGACGGTGTTCTCGATGAAGGCGATGGCGCCCGACTGCTTGCGCTTGTCGTCGACCAGCGCCTCGACCTTGACTTCGCCCTTGGCCATGGCGGCACGGATGTCCGGCAGGAAGACCTGCGGCACGGCGAAGGCCACGTAGATCGGATCGACCTGATTGATGGTGGCGAGTGCGCTGGTCGCGGTGTTGTCGCCGACGCGGACGACGGTGCCGGCCTTGCTCGAGATCGAGCCGATGCGGCCCGACACGGGCGCCTTGATCTCGCGTGTAGCTGATCTGGGTCAGGATGCTCGCCTTGCGGTTGGCCTCGTCGGCCTCGAGCTGGGCTTCGGCCGCCTTGAGCGTCGGTGCTGGGCGGTGTCGCGGTTGACCACTGTGCCGGCGTTGCTTCGACAGAAGCTCTTCGATAGCGCGATCACGGTCGCGCTTGGCCTGGGCGACCTGCGCCCTGGTCCTTGCAGGATCTGCGCCTCGATCTGGCCGAGCTGCGCCTTCAGCACCCGGTCGTCCAGGCTGAAGAGCAGATCGCCCTCCTTCACCGCCGCGCCTTCGGCGACATGGACGGTGACGACCTGGCTGTCGAGGCGCGACTTGATCTGCAGCGCGGCGATCGGCTGCACCGTGCCCACCGCCTCGATGACGATCGGCACGCTGCGCTTCTCGGCGCGCGCCATCGTCACGGCGACGGGCGGCGGGCCGGAGGGGCGGCGGCCCTGCCCGGCCGGCTGCGCCGCCTGCTGCGACGGTAGGTGGTCTGCAGCAGCGCCTGGGCCTGGACATAGGCTTTCTCCGCGAGATCGGGCCGCCAGGTGGCGATGCCGCCGACCACGGCGAGCAGTCCGAAGACGATGATCACTCTGAGCATGGACGCCTGTCCCCGGACGGTGCCGCGCGTCCGCAGGCGGACCGCGCAATACAAGGTTTCCCAAAGGGCATCCTAGGACGGTACCGGGAAAGGGCCATTCGGCCCGATGGTCTAGACCGCCCCGTCAGGCCGAGACACGCCCGACGATGGCGTCGACATCGGCGGCGCGCGGCAGCACGCCGAAGGAACGGCCGCCTTCGTCGCCGAGGCGCGTTGCGATGAAGGCGTCGGCGACGGCGGAGGGCGCGCCACGGACCAGCAAGGAAGCCTGGAGAACCAGCGCCATACGCTCGGCAATGCGCCTGGCGTCGGCCTCCGCCGGCACGCGGCGGATCTGTGCCGCGACATCCTCCACCGCCGCGTCGAGAACCGCGCTCTGGCCGCGCGCCGCCATCACCTCGGCGGCGAAGGCGTCACGCGCCAGCGGCTCGCGTCCGAGCGTCCTCAGGATGTCGAGGGCGATGACGTTGCCGGAGCCCTCCCAGATCGCGTTGAGCGGGCTCTCGCGGAACAGCCGCGGCAGCGGGCTTTCCTCGACGTAGCCGGCGCCGCCATGGCACTCCATGCACTCGTAGACGAAGTTCGGGTTGCGCTTGGTCAGCCAGTATTTCGCCGCGGCCACGGCGAGGCGGGCGAAGGCCCTGTCCTCGTCGCCCGTGCCCGAGAAGGCCCGCGCCACCCGCATGGTCAGCGCCGCCGCCGCCTCGTATTCGAGCGCGAGGTCCGCCACCACCGCCCGCATCGCCGGCTGGTCGATCAGCGTCTTCTGGAAGGCCCGCCGGTTGGCGACGTGATGATGGGCCTGCGCCAGCGCCATGCGCATGATGCCGAGCGTGCCGGAAATGGTGTCCAGACGGGTGTGGTGGACCATCTCGATGATGGTGGAGACGCCGCGCCCCTCCTCGCCGAGAAGCACGGCGTAGGTGTCGTGGTACTCGATCTCCGAGGAGGCGTTGGACTTGTTGCCGAGCTTGTCCTTCAGCCGCATCACGTGGAGGCTGTTGCGCTCGCCGTCCGGCCGGATGCGCGGCACGAGGAAGCAGGACAGGCCCTTCTCCGTCTGCGCCAGGGTGAGGAAGGCGTCGCACATCGGCGCCGAGCAGAACCACTTGTGGCCGACGAGCCGAAAGGCCTCGCCGTCGCGGAAGGCCCGCGTCGTATTGGCACGCACGTCGCTGCCGCCCTGCTTCTCCGTCATCGCCATGCCGACGGTGACGCCGCGCTTCTCCGCGATGGGTTTCAGCGGCGCGTCGTAACGGCCGCCGACGATCTTGGGCACCCAGGCCGCGGCGACATCGCTCTGGTGCTGCAACGCCGGCACCGCCGCATAGGTCATCGAGATCGGGCACATGGTGCCCTGCTCGGCCTCGGAGAACAGCGCCATGAGCGCGGAATGGGCGACGTGGCTGCCGGGCCTGTCCTCCGCCCAGGCGATGGAGTGGATCCGATGCTCCATGGCGAGGTCCATCAGCCGGTGGTAGCTCGGATGGAAGCGCACCTCGTCGATGCGCCGGCCGTAGCGGTCGAAGACCGTCAGTTCGGGCGGATAGCGGTTCGCCTCCTCGCCCCAGGCCAGCACCTCCTCCGAGCCAACCGCCGCGCCGAGCGCCGTCAGCGGCGCGTCCACCCAGTCGCCACCCTCCTGAACGGCCCAGTGGCGCAGGATCGGGTCCGAGGTGAACAGGTTTCGCCCGGCGAAATCCGGCGGCTGGTTGAACACCTCGTGGGTGATCAGGCGGGTCGAGGGCGCGTGGCGGGGCATCGGTCTCTCCGCGTACGGGATCGCGTGGCTGAGGCCAGAGTGGCACGGCGCCGAAATCACGGCCAATCGGCCGAAGGGGTGGCGGCGGACCGCTGTCGATCCCGGCGGGGTTCCTGTCCGGCCTCAGCGAACAGGGGTGGCGCGAAAACGGTTGACGGCCTGAAGCGCGCCCCAGGCGCCAGCGACGGCCGCCAGCATGCCGATCACCAGGGCCGCCGCGAAGACGGCACCGCCCGTTGCGGCCAGCGAGCCCGTGTAGGGCAGCGTCATGGACGCAACGAAGCCGCCGAGTTGGGCACCCACCAGGCCACCGAAAAAGGCGACGACGAGGTTGATGATCCAGCCGAAGACACCGCGCCGCATCGTCCAGGCCTCATGGATTCCCACGGCCAGGACGACGGTGAGGATGACAGCGGCAATGGTCATTGGTCCGCCGACGCTCGACATCGGAATGGAGCCGGTCACCTGCAGCAGGAGGATGGCGATGACCCCCACCGCCGCGATGTAGATCATGGCCGTTCCTCCGCCCGGATCACGACGGCAAACGTAGATCGGAGGCCAATTGCTGGCAATGGCGCGATACCTCGATATCGATCGACACCCGTGCCGGGTGCCCATCTGCAAGGCCCCTCAGAGCCCCAGCGCCGTCTTGTAGGACGGGTGCAAGAGGTCGCGGTCTTCGGGGTGCTTGCCGAACCAGGCCGCGAAGAAGGGGCAGACCGGCATCACCTTCAGTTCGCGTTCGCGGGCAGCGGCAAGCCCGGCCTTGATCAGGGCCGAACCGATGCCGCGCCCGCCGAGCGCCTCGGGCACTTCCGTGTGCGTGAACATGATGGAACCCTTGATCAGCCGATACTCGGCAAAGGCGAGGTGACCGTCGACACGGGCCTGGAACTGCTGGGCCTCGGGGTTGTCGATGACATCGATGGTGGCGGACATCAGGGCGTTCTCCTGTCGGGGGGCAGAGAGTGGAAACCTCGGCGCTCACGGGGCCCGAGGCAACGGGGGACACGGCAAATCCGCCTTGCGACGATGCAATGGAACCGAGAAGGCGCGGACGAAACAGGACGGCCCGGCCCGCGACCGGTCACGCAGCGCGCCGAACGATCCGACATCTCCGCTCAACGCCGGCCCCTGACGGCCGGAACGCCTCGGATCGGCGGAGGCAAGCGAGGACGGCGCGATCTCTGCCGGGCGGAGTTACGGAACTTGGACGAAATCCTAACATGCAGCGTGACGCTGCAAACAACATTTCGAACAACCCCTTGAGAAGACGAGACTTCGGGCGAAACTTGTCCCCGTCTCAACCGAGCTCCAGCACCACCTTCTGGAGCGCGGAGTCGTCCGGGTCAGGACCGATCCTGAAGCCGAGTTCGCGGGCCAGCGCCAGCATGCGGACGTTCTCCGCCAGCACCTGGCCGTAGATGCGCCTCGTGCCCTGCCGGCGGCCATAGTCGATGATCATCTGCATCAGCGACAGGCCGAGGCCGCGGCCCTGCTGATCGGACCTGACGAAGATGGCGTATTCGGCGTTCTCGTTGTCCGGGTCGGCATGGAGGCGCACGGCGCCGAGCATCTCGCCGCTATCGTGATCGAGGGCCACAAGCACCATCGACCGCGCATAGTCGATCTGGGTCAGGCGGGCGATGAAGGCGTGGGTGAACTCCTTGATCGGCGCGAAGAACCGCTGGCGGATGTCGTCCGGATTGACGCGGTGGAAGAAGTCGCGGAACAGCTGTTCGTCCTCGGGACGCACCGGGCGCACCTTGCAGGCAAAGCCGCTTTCGGTGACGAGGTCGCGCTCCCATTCCTTCGGGTAGGGGCGGATGGCGAAGCGCGGATGGCCGCCGCGCACCAGGCCCTTGGCGCGTGGCGGACCGACGGCGATGCGCGCATCCAGCGCGACGATGCCGGATGCGTCCGCCAGCAGCGGGTTGATGTCGATCTCGGCGACCTGCGGCAGGTCGGCGGCGAGCTGCGACAGGCGGACGAGGATTTCCGCCACCTTCGCCGTGTCGACCGGCGGCACGTCGCGGTAGCCGGCCATCTGCCTGGAGATGCGGGTACGGGCGATCATGTCGCGGGCGATCCGCATGTCGAGCGGCGGCAGCGCCAGAGCGCGATCCTTGATCAGCTCCACCGCCTTGCCGCCGCGACCGAACAGCATGACCGAGCCGAAGGTCGGATCGTCGGCGAGGCCGACGATGAGTTCGATGGCGCCGGGCCGGTGCACCATCGGCTGCACCATGACGCCGTCGATACGCGCCTGCGGCACCTGCCGTGCCACCCGCTCAAGCATCTCGGCGACGGCGGCCTCGACAGCCTCGCGCGTCGCCAGCCCCAGGCGAACGCCGCCGACATCGGACTTGTGGGTGATGTCCGGAGACAGGATCTTCACCGCGATGGCCTTGCCCGTCTTGAGGAAGGTCTCGGCGAAATCGCCGGCCTCACGCGGCGTGCGGGCGGCGGCGATCGGCACGGTCGGGATGCCGTAGGCGGTGAGGATGCGATCAACGAGGATCGGATCGAGCCAGCGCTTCTTCGCCTTCACCGCCGAATCGAGCTCGCCGCGCAGCACGGCGAGATCGGCGGGTGCGACGATCTCGGCATTCTCGGGCGTCTCCATCAGCTCGGTCTGACCGCGCCGGTAGCGCACCATGTGCATGAAGCCGCGCACGGCCTCCGACTCCGGTCGGGTAGCTCGGCAGGCGCCGCGCTCGGCGAAGATCTCGGTTGCCTGCTCCTGGTCGCCCAGCCAGACCGTGAAGACCGGCTTCATGCGGCCACCGCGCGTCTTGCGCGAGGTGACGACCTTCGCCACCGCCTGTGCCGCGTCGCGGCTCGGCAGCAGCGCCGTCGGGCAGTTCATCACCAGCACGGCATCGATGTCGCGGTCGTCGAGGGCTGCCTCCATCGCCGCCGCGTAGCGCGCCGAATCCGCGTCGCCGATGATGTCGATGGGATTGCCGCCCGACCAGGTCGGCGGCATGGCGGCGTCGAGCTTCGCCTTCGTCTCGGCGCCGAGCTTGGCGAGCGTGCCGCCATGGTCCATCAGCGCATCGACCGCGAGGACGCCGAGGCCGCCGCCGTTCGTCACCATGCCGAGCCGGTCGCCGGCGAAGGAGGGATAGCGCGACAGCGTCTCGGCGGCGGCGATGAGTTCGTCGAGGTCGTTGACGCGCACCAGGCCCGCGCGGGCGAAGGCGGCCGCGTAGACGTCGTCCGCGCCCGCGAGCGCGCCCGTATGCGATTTCGCCGCGCTCGCCGCCGCGGCACTGCGCCCCGACTTCAGCACGATCACCGGCTTCGAGCGCGCGGCCGCGCGCGCGGAGGCCATGAACTTGCGTACGTCCTTGATCGCCTCGATGTAGACGAGGATCGCGCGCGTGCGATAGTCGGCGGCGAAATAGTCGAGGCAGTCGCCGGTATCGACATCGAGCTGGTCGCCGAGCGTCACCACGCCCGAGAAGCCGATGTGGCGGACCTCGGCCCATTCGAGCATGGCCGCGGCAATGGCGCCGGACTGCGAGATGAAGGCGAGCGAGCCCGGCCGGGTCTTCCGCGAGGAGAAGCTCGCATCCACCCCGCCATGCGGCGCAATCACGCCGAAGCAGTTGGGACCGACGAGGCGGATCGCCTTGTCGCGGACGGCCTTGCCAAGGCGGCCGCTGGCAGCCTCGTAGCCCTGCCGCTCCAGGGCCGAGATCACCACCGCCGCGGGAACGCCCAGCCGCGCCGCCTCGTCGACGAGGCCGGGGATGGTCGGACCCGGCGTCGCCATGACGACGAGATCGGGCACCAGAGGCAGCTCGGAAAGCGAGGCGAAAGTCGGGAGGCCGGCCACTTCCGCATGCTTCGGGTTGACGGGCAGCAACTGGCCCGAAAAACCCGCTCGCGTCATGTTGGCCATCAGCGCCTGACCCATCGAATGGGGCCGGTCGGTCGCGCCGACGATGGCGACGGATCGCGGAGCGAAGAACCGGTCGAGACGGTAGAGGGACATGGCGCTGGGTCTCCGTCGGTCGGGGCAGGCGAAGGCCGATCCCGCAATCTACGGAGAGCCGTCGCGATCGGGAACCCGCCGCGGCGAACTATGTCGGCGCTTCGTGTCGGCGTCGCGACGACTTGGATCAATGCTGCGTCGCACAAACTGCGTCAGGCAGGCCGACAGTCCAGCCGAATGCTTAGCCGTCATACTTCTCCAGGAAGGCCTCGACCGGCAGGGAGCGGAAATCCGGCAGGGCCTGCCGCAACCGCTCGTGATCCCAGTCCCACCAGGCGAGCGCCATCAGCCGGTCAGCCACACGGCCTCCGGGAACCGGCTGCTTGAATCACCCGCGCGGGGTTGCCGCCGACCACCGTGTAGGGCGGCGACGTCCTTGGTGACGATAGCGCCTGCCGCCACCATCGGCGCCGGTGCCGACATGACTTGCCCGCCAGCACGACGCCGCCATGGCCGATCCAGACGTCGTGGCCGATGGTGACCGCATGGGAGCGCCGCCAGTCGAAGAAATCCGGCCTCGTCCGGTTCGCCGTCGAAAGTAGCGCTGAGGCGCGATAGAGGAAGTGGCTCTGGCTCGCCCGCTCCAGTGCGGGTGATTGCCGGGATTGATGCGAACATGCGAGGCGATGGAGCAGAACTTGCCGATGCGTCGACATGTCGATCTGCCCGTCCTGCACGATGTAGGAGTAGTCGCCCATCACCGATCTCGTTGAGATCACCGTGCGTGCACCGACCTCGGTATAGGCGCCGAAACGGCTGTTGCCGGATGATCGCGGTCGGGTGGATCGAAGGGTCGAGGCCGAGCTGGCTCATGGGACGGGCATCCTGGGGCATGTGAAGGCGGCGTCTTGCCGCTCGCCTGTGCAGATGACACATCGATGACGTCTTCATGACAATCCGCAAGTATTGCGCGACCCGCGATAGCCAAACGCCCGCCAGTCGAATCCGTCACAAAACTGTAATTCGCCCTGCCCGTAGAGCCGTTTCATCGCGAAGGCCTGCCCTTCGCTGTCCGTTCAGCGGGCGGAAGTGCATGCCGCATGCTCACAATCGACGGGATCACGCGGCGCTTCGGTGCGAAGACGGCGGTCGACAATGTCTCGCTCGAGATCGCAGCGTGGCGCCTTCGTCGGGATCATCGGCCGTTCGGGCGCCGGCAAGTCCACCCTGCTGCGGATGATCAACCGCCTGCAGGAGCCCTCCGCCGGCCAGCATCGTCTGCGAGGGCCGGGACGTCACCGCCCTCACCGGTTCAGGACCTTGCGCGACTGGCGCCAGTCCTGCGCCATGATCTTCCAGCAGTTCAACCTCGTCGGCCGGCTCGACGTGCTGACCAACGTGCTGATGGGCCGCCTCAACCACGTCGGTCAGACCCGCGCACTCCTTCTGAAGCTCTGGAGCGCACGAGGACAAGGCCATCGCCCTGTCCGCGCTCGAGCAGTTCGATATCGCGCTCTCTCGCCGCGCAGCGCGCCGAGAGCCTCGTCCGGCGGCCAGCAGCAGCGGGTCGCCATCGCCCGCGCCCTGGTGCAGGAGCCGAAGCTGATCCTCGCCGACGAGCCCATCGCCTCGCTCGACCCGCGCAACACCCGGATCGTCATGGACGCGCTGCAGCGCATCAACCGCCACTACGGCATCACGGTCGATCTGCCAACCTGCACTCTCTCGACCTGGCCGAAATCCTACTGCGACCGCCTGGTCGGCATGGCGCAGGGCCGCGTCGTCTTCGACGGTGCGCCGTCCGCCCTCACCGACGATGTCGCCCGCGATCTCTACGGCATCGAGGCCGGCGACGTGGTCGACAGCCACACGCCTGTTCCCAGTCGCCGCGCCTCCGGCGCCGTGCCGGCTGGCGGCCTCTCGCCTGACGCGGTGCTCCTCGTTCAACCCGGTCATCCAGGAGACACCCGTCATGTTCGACCGCCGCCAGATCGTCTTGCCGGCACTTGCCGGCCGTGCCGCTTCGCCCCCACCGTCGCCTCTGCCCAGGGCACCTGGCAGAGTCGCTATCCCGGAGACTCGTGTTCGCCGATCGTGCCGGCGGAGAATGCGTCCGGCGTCACCGAGCGCATGGCCGCCCTTCAACGCCTATCTGGCGAAGGAGCTCGGCGTGAAGGTGACGCTGCGCATCGCCAACGACTACGCCGCCGTCATCGAGGGCCAGCGCGCCGGCCAGATCCACATCGCGCTACTACGGCCCCTCCTCCTACGTCCGCGCCCATACCGTCACCAATGGCGGCGTCGAGCCCGTTCGTCACCGACGATCAATTCAACGACGGCTCGATCGGCTACTATCTCGGTGCTCTACGTGAAGGCCGAACAGCACCGCTGCCAGCGATCCACGACCTCAAGGGCCGGAACCTCTGCCTGGTCGATCCCAACTCGACCTCCGGCAACAATGTGCCGCGCTTCGCCATGAGCCGCATGGGCATCGCCAACCCGAGACCAGCATTTTGCGCCGCGTCGTCTATGCCGGCAGCCACGAGAACGCCATCACGGCCGGTCAGCCCAGGGCACCTGCGATGCCGCCTTCAACTGGTGGAACTCCGAGCAGGACTCGAACTTCTCGCGCATGGTCAACAAGGGCATGGTGCGCAACGAGGACTTCAAGATCATCTTCAAGCTCCGACCTGATCGCCGGTTCGCCCTATGCCTGGCTGACCTCGCTGCCGGCCGACGCCAAGGCCGCCATCCTGAAGGCCTTCATCGAGGCACCTCAGAAGGACAAGGCCGCCTTCGATCGCCTCTCCGACGGCAAGGACCTCGGCTTCAAGCAGGTCAGCCATCAGGACTACGTGCCGGTCGTCGAACTTCAGAAATTCGTCGACCAGATGCGCCGCGCCCGCTCCTGACGGCCTGAACCGGGGCTTCCGCCGCGCGGGAGCCCCTTGTCGTTCCGAAGACGCTTCCAGGACAACCGCCATGCTCTCGCGCCGGCTCGCCCTGGCCCTCGTCGCCAGCCTGTCTGTCCCGATGCCCGCCATGGCACAGCAGGACGACTGGCGTCGCGCTCATCCCGAACTGGTCTTCTCGGTCACGCCGTCCGAGAACTCCGCCGGTATCCTCGATCGCTACGCCCCCTTCATCGCCTACCTGTCGCAGGCTCTCGGCGTGAAGGTCACGATGCGGGTCGCCAACGACTATGCCGCTGTGATCGAGGGGCTGCGGACCGGCCAGGTCCATTTCGCGCATATGGGACCGGCCGCCTATGCCCGCGCCGCCATCGTCACCCAGAACGGCGTCGAGCCGCTGGTGACCATGGCCAATTCGCAGGGCGCCATCGGCTACTATTCGGTTCTCTATGTCAGGGCCGGTGATCCGGCCCAGGGCCTCGCCGACCTCAGGGGTCGCAATCTCTGCCTGGTCGATCCCAATTCCGCCTCGGGCAACAACGTTCCGCGCTTCGCCATGAGCAAGCTCGGCATCGAGCCGGAAGCCCACTTCGGCAAGGTCGTCTACTCCGGCAGCCACGAGAACGCCGTCATCGGTCTCGCGCAGGGGACCTGCGACGCCGCCTTCAACTGGTGGAACACCGAGCGGGAATCGAACCTCCTGCGCATGGTGGCGAAAGGCATGGCGCGCGCCGAGGACTTCCGCATCGTCTTCAAGTCCGATCTGATCCCGGGCTCGCCGATCACCGTGATGCGATCCCTTCCGGAGGCGCTGCGGACCGCGGTGCGTCAGGCCTTCGTCGATGCCGCCGACAAGGGGCGCGAGGCCTTCCTGCGCATCAGCGACGGGAACGCGACCGGCTACGTTCCGGTCAAGGCCGAGGACTATCAGGTGATGATCGACCTCTCCCGCTTCATCGACCAGATGCGCCGCCGGCGGAGCTGACCCAACACCATGTCGAGTGCCGTTCCCCGCCTGCCAGATCACCAGCTGAGCGCCCTCGGTGGAGCCTATGCCGAGGCGGTCTCCGCCAAACGACGCCAGCTCTACCTCGGCCTCGGGCTCTTCGCCCTCGCCTATGTCGTCGCCGGCATCGTCGCCGAGGTCCGTCCCGCCACCTTCTTCACCAATCTCTGGCGCTTCACCGACTACCTCGGCCGCATCTTCACCCTCGAGCAGGGCGCCGCCGCAGGCCGCTTCGTCCTTTTCGACCTGGTCGAGTGGATGTGGGGCTTCGACAAATGGGTGAAGCTCCTGTGGGAGACACTCCTGATCGCCTATGTCGGCACGCTCACGGGGGCGGTCGGCGGCTTCGTGTTCTGCTTCCTCTCGGCGCGCAACCTCGCGCCCAACTCCACCATCGGCTTCCTGGCCAAGCGCTGGCTGGAATTCTGCCGGACGGTTCCCGAGATCGTCTTCGCCCTGATCTTCGTCGTCGCTTTCGGCCTCGGGCCGGTGCCGGGCGTCCTCGCCATCGCCATCCACACCTTCGGGGCGCTCGGCAAGCAGTTCGCCGAGGTCGCCGAGAACATCGACATGAAGCCCGTCGACGGCCTGACCGCTACCGGGCGCGACCTGGGCTGAATGCATGCGCTTCGCCGTGGTGCCGCAGGTGCTCTCCAACTTCGCCAGCTACGCCCTGCTGCGCTTCGAGGTGAACGTGCGCGGTGCAGCGGTCATGGGCTTCGTCGGCGCCGGCGGCATCGGCCAGGACCTCGTCGAGGCGATCCGCAAGTTCTACTACTCAGACGTCTCGGCCATCCTCGTGCTGATCATCGCGACCGTCATGATCATCGACCTCGCGACCGAGCGGCTGCGTCATCACCTCATTGGCATCGACCTGCGCTCATGACCATGCCGGCCACCGACCATCCGCTGCGCCTCGCCGCCCGCTGCCGACCGCGACGGCCTCGTCCAGCGCCATCGCGGACATCTTCCATCCCTCGCCCATTGCGCCAAAGGCTTATCCGCACCGGGCTGATCCTCGCGGCTGCTCGCCGCGCCTCTTCGCCTATGGCCTCGTTCGTCCTCGACTTCGACCCTGGCCCGGCTTCTCGTCAGGCATCGGGCAAGCTCGGGCAGTTCATGTGGTTCATGCTGCCGCCCTCCACCGGCACCTGGGCGCAAGTTCTGGATCTACCTGCGACGCCCTGGCGGAGACCGTCGCCATCGCCTTCCTCGGCACGTTCACTGGCGCGCCGCTTCTCGCCCTGCCAGTCGGCTTCCTCGCGGCGAAGAACGTCGATGCCGAACGTCGTGGTCTATTTCCTGTCGCGGCGCATCGTCGACACCATCCGCGGCGTCGACGAACTGATCTGGGCGCTGATCTGGGTGAGCGTCGTCGGCCTCGGTCCCGTTTGCCGGCGTCCTCGCCCTGCTCTGCTGCCAATTTCGGCGCTGTTCTCGAAGCTCTTCTCCGAGGCCATCGAGGCCGCCGACCGCAAGTCTGTCCGAGGGAATCGCCTCCACCGGCGGCAGCAGAGCTTGCATGGCATCCGCTTCGGTATTCTTCCCGCAGGTTCTGCCGATCTTCGGCAGCCAGGTCCTCTACTATCTTCGAGAGCAACACCCGCTCGGCGACTATCATCGGCATCGTCGGCGCCGGTGGCATCGGTCTGCATCTGGCCGAACAGATCCGCGTCCTTGAATACCAGCACGTCTCGGCACTGATCCTGATGATCCTGGTGACGGTGGCGATCATCGACCAGATCTCGACCCGGCTGCGCTTCGCGCTGATCGGCGAGCGCGCGGCGCCCTGAGCGTGGGTCCGTTCAGCCGACGGTGAGGCGTATCCGGTCGGCGCAGAAGTGCGAGCGGGCCCACTGGATCGGCACACCGTCGGGGTCGACATTGACGCTGTCGATGACGAGCACCGGCCGACCCTCGGCGATCTCCAGCCGCTCGGCATCCACACTGTCGGCGATGGCGGCACCGATCTTCGTCGAGGCGCGGCGATAGTCCGGCACATCGCAGGCGGCGAGCGCGGCGGTGATCGATCCGGTGGCGCCATAGACCTCGGGGACCCGGCGGAAGCGCGGCAGCGGAAAGGCGGTAACGGCCCAGGAGATCGGCACCCCGTCGGCGAAATGGGCGCTCTCCACCATGACCACGGGATCTTCCGGCGACAGGTCGAGGGCCTCGGCGATCTCGGCATTGGCACCCGTCTCGCGATGTCCAAGCAGGCGTCCGGCGGGATCGCGCGCCTGTCCAACCACGATCTCGGAGAAGCGCGTCCGCCGGCCGATCGGATAGGTCAGGGGCTTGGCCTCGACATAGGTCCCGGAGCCCTGGGTGACCCGCACGAGCCCCTTGTCGACCAGCGACTTCACCGCCTGCCGCACCGTATGGCGATTGACGCCGAAGCGTTCCGTCAGCGCCGCCTCGGTCGGCAGCCGCGTCCCCGGTACGAGACCGCCGCCGGCGATCTCGGCCTCGATCGCCTCGGCGATCTGCCGCCACACCGTGACACCCCTGCCCCTCGCCAGCATTCCGCCTCCCGTCATCCGCCTGTCACGGCTCGCGGCCGATATGCGGTTTCGTCCCATCACCCCATCGGCTCCCGGCGCAACTCGCTGCTTGCCCGACGTTACCGACTGTCATAAAACCATAATCGTCTAGACCAATATACAAATCATGACAGATCACAGCGAACTGCACGATTCATCCCTGGCCAGCCGCAAGGCTAGCATGGCGACGGTCGCCCGCGCGACCGTGGAGGAACTCGCCCCCCTCGACGCACTCGCCAAGGACGGTGTCACCCTCCTGCGCCGGCCGGAGATCGGCCTCGTCATGGTGCGTGGACGCATCGGCGGCGACGGCGCGCCCTTCAACATGGGCGAGGCGACCGTGACCCGCGCTGCGGTCTCCCTGCCAGGCGGCGAGGTCGGCTTCGGCCATGTGCTCGGCCGCGCACAAGGAGAAGGCGCGCCTCGCCGCCCTTGCCGATGCGCTGTGGCAGGCCCCGGCGATCGTCGCGATGCCGGATCGAAAGCGGCCTGCTGCATGACCGGTCCGCGATCTGGCTCGCTGCCGAGACCGCTCCGCAGGCGCGAGCCAGGCCGCCGCCACCCGTGTCGACTTCTTCACCATGGTCCGCGGAGACGACTGATGGCCATCGCCCTCGCCTTCGCCGACCCGGTCCACGACGCCCAGAAGACCTTCCGCGCCGTGATGGACGCCTTGGCCCGGCCCGGCACGCATCCACGCCCGTCGCACGGCATGGCCAGACAGTCCCCGCAGCCGCTTGACCGCCGATCGACGCCGCGGTCGCCGTGGCGCTCACCGACTACGAGACGCCGCTCTGGCTTGATCGGCTGCTTGACGGCCGACGCCGGAGGTGCACGGCCTACCTGACGTTCCATACCGGCGCGCCAAGGATCATCTCGGCGGCCTCGCAGTCGCTGCCTTCGCCGCTCGTCGCGGACCGCCGAGGCGCATGCCGGACCTCGCCGAGCTTCAAGCCCTCGGCACGGATGCCTATCCCGACCGCTCGACGACGCTCCTGATCCGGCAGGTGCACGGAGCCTCGTTCCGAAGGCCCGAGCGTTCCGCCTCGTCCGGCCCCGGCATCGAGGGCGAGGCCATCCATCGTGGTCAACGGGCTGCGCGTGCTCGATCTCGCCGCGCCGCCTCGCCGCCAACCGATAGCCATGTTTCCCCGTGGCGTTGACCTCATCTTCTGTGCCGCCCGGCAGAGATCATCGGCGTTGCCGCGCTCCACCCGCATTCTCGGAGGCCTGACCCATGTATGTTGCTGTCAAAGGCGGTGAGAAAGCCATCGACAGCGGCGCACTGCGCTGCTGAAACATGTCCGGCGGGGCGATTCGAGCATTGCCGGATCTCTCGGTGGCCCAGATCCGCGAGCAACTTGCGCTCTGGCCGTCGACAGGGTCATGGGTGAAGGCTCGCTCTATGATCCGCGACCTCGCCGCTCTCGCCATCAAGCAGGCGCGCGGCGATCTGATCGAGGCGGCATTTCTGGTTCGCGCCTTCCGCACCACGCTGCCGCGCTTTGGCGCCACCGAGCCCATCGATACCGGCAGCTATGCAGATCGAACGCCGCGATCTCGGCCACCTTCAAGGACCTGCCCGGCGGTCAGGTGCTCGGCCCGACTTTCGACTATACGCACCGCCTGATCGATTTCCTCCTTGAGGCAGGCGTACGCGGCCGCCCGCGCCCGCCGCAAGCATCGTGCCGAGTGCAGGCAGCCATCACCGCGGGTCACCGATCTTCTCGCCGGCGACGACCTGATCGAGCGCAAGCCCGGCCGGCGACGCCGGGCCAGCGAGCGTTGGTGACCTCACCCGCGAGCCCGCTCGAACTTTCCGTGCCGGCCGTGACCTGCGCCTGCAGAATCTCGCCCGCGGCGACGAGGGCTTCCTTCTTGCCCTCGGCTATTCAACCCAGCGCGGCTACGGCCGCACCCATCCCTTCGCCGGCGAAATCCGCTTCGGCGAGGTCGAGCTCGAACTGTCTGTCCGAGGATGCCGGATTTCGCCGTCCCGCTCGGCGAGATCGACCGTGACCGAGTGCCAGATGGTCAACCAGTTCAAGGGCTCGGCACAGCGAGGCGCCGCGCTTCACCCGCGGCTACGGCCTGGCCTTCGGCCATAGCGAGCGCAAGGCCATGGCGATGGCGCTCGTCGACCGCGCCCTGCGCGCCCGCGAACTCGGCGAGGAGGCTGAAGGCGCCGGCCCGCAGGACGAGGAGTTCGTGCTGTCGCACTCCGACAACGTCCAGGCGACCGGCTTCGTCGAGCATCTCAAGCTGCCGCACTATGTCGATTTCCAGGCCGAGCTCGTGTCTCGTCTGCGCCGTGATGCGAGCGCGCGAACGATCTGGCTCAGCAGTCCGGGCAGGATGCCGCGGATTCAACCGCGTTCGCGACGGCCGGCAGCATGGTCGCCGACGCTACAACTTTCGCCTATCCTGGACGAGCAGACCAAGCGCATGATCCGCCGCGCCATCCTCAAGGCGATCGCCATCCCCGGCTACCAGGTGCCGTTTCGCCTCGCGCGAAATGCCGATGCCCTATGGCTGGGGCACCGGCGGCGTGCAGGTGACCGCGGCCATCCTCGGGCCCGACGACCGTGCTGAAGGTCATCGACCAGGGCGCCGACGACACCACCAACGCCGTCTCCATCCGCACGCTTCTTCGAGAACGACGGCTCGGGCGTGCGGAACAACGACCCATACGAGCGAGGCGACCATCATCCAGACCCGCCACCGCATCCCGGAGATAGACCCTGACAGGCGGGTCAGGTGCTGGTCTATCAGGTGCCGATCCCCGAACCGCTGCGCTTTCTCGAGCCGCGCGAGACCGAGACGCGGACGATGCACGCGCTGGAGGAATATGGCCTCATGCATGTGAAGCTCTACGAGGACATCGCCGCGCCACGGCCACATCGCCACCACCTATGCCTATCCGGTGAAGGTCGAGGGCCGCTACGTGATGGACCCCTCGCCCACCCCCAAATTCGACAATCCGAAAATGGATCGACTGCGCCGGCCCTGCAGCTGTTCGGCGCCGGGCGCGAAAAGCGCATCTACGCCGTGCCGCCCTATACCAACCGTCGTCCCGCTGGATTTCGAGGACCATCCCGTTCGAGCCGACCACAGTTTCGACCAGGCCTGCGCACTCTGCGGCGTCGACCCACATCCTACCTCGACGAGGTCGTGCACCGACGACGCGGGCGGTCGCATGTTCGTCTGCTCGGACACCGACCATTGCGAGGAGCGGCGCAGCCGCCGGCCATCGCGGACGAACTGCTTGGTGCCGCCCCGAGCGCGGGCGCAGGGGCCGCAGCCATGATGACGAACAGCCGCTTGCTGAGTGCCGAGGCGGTCGTCGAAGTTGCTACGGCGGCCGTACTGGCCTGCCGGGACATCGGTTTCGAACTTCATCGCCGGCGAAGTCCTTGCCATCGTCGGTGAGTCCGGCTCCGGCAAATCGACGCTCCTGAAGCTGCTGTCGGCGCAACTTGCGCCAGATCGGCGGGCGCGTGCTCTACCGCATGCGGGATGGCGTCACGCGCGATATTCTCGGCCTGTAGTGAGGCCGAGCGCCGCTTCCTGTTCCGCACCGACTGGGGCTTCGTTCACCAGGATGCGGCGGCGCGGCCTCAGGATGGGCGTCTCGGCCGGCGCCAATGTCGGCGAACGGCTGATGGCGGTAGGCTGGCGTCACTATGGCCGACATCCGCGCCAGGCGGCCGTGACCTGGCTGGAGCGCGTCGAAATCGATGCCGGGCGCATCGATGACAGCCCGAGCGCACTATTCGGGCGGCATGCGCCAGCGGCTGCAGATCGCGCGCAACCTCGTGACCGAACGCCAGCGCCTTGTGTTCATGGATGAGCCGACCGGCGGGCTTGATGTCTCGGTTCAGGCGCGTCTGCTCGATCTCCTGCGCGGCCTCGTCGGCCGAACTCGGGCTGGCCGCCATCGTGGTCACTCATGATCTTGCGGTGGCGCGCCTGCTGTCCCACCGCATCCTCGTGATGAAGGACGGGCGGGTGATCGAGACCGGCCTGACCGACCAGGTGCTGGACGATCCGCGCGAACCCTATACCCAGCTTCTCGTCTCCTCGATCCTGCCAGCCATGAGCGACGAGCCATGACATCAACCTGTCCTCGTCTCGTCCAGGCGTCTGCAAAGCAGCTTCACGATGCACCTGCAGTGGCGGCCTCGATGATCCCGGTGGTCGCGCGGCGTCACGGTTCGACGTTGACGCCGGGCGAATGCGTGGTGCTTGGCGGCCCATCAGGCGCCGGAAAATCGTCGATCCTGAAGATGATCTACGGCAACTACCGCGCCGATGCCGGCGCCGATCCGCATCGCCACGGAAGAATGGCGATACAGTGGATCTGGCCACCGCAGGCGCCGCGCGCGGGTCCTGGCGCTGCGCCGCACACACCATCGGCTATGTCTCGCAGTTCCTGCGCGCCGTCCCGCGCGTCTCGGCTCTCGATGTCGTCGCCGAGGCGGCGGTCGCGCATCGGCAGTCGAGCCGCGACGCACGGCGGAAGCGCGGGCCGCAGGCTCCTCAGCCGGCTCAACGTGCCGGAGCGCCTCTGGTCGCTGCCGCCCGTCGACCTTCTCCGGCGGCGAGCAGCAGCGCGTCAACATCGCCCGCGGGTTTCATCGCCGATCACCCGCATCCTGCTGCTCGACGAGCCGACCGCTTCGCTCGATGCCAGGAACCGCGCAGTCGGTGGTGGAACTGATCGAGGACGAAGAAGGCGCGCCGGCATCGCCATCCTCGGCATTTTTCACGACGACGACGTCCGCGAACGGGTGGCCACCCGCATCGTCGACGTCACGCGCTTCGCCGCGAGCGCCGCATGAGGACCCCCATGACCGCCACCGACCCGATACCCGCCGACCAGGCCGCCTCCCTGACCCTGTTCTCCCGCCACGTCGTCCTCGCCGACCGTGAGGTCGCGGCGACCGTCGTGGTCGAGGATGGCATCATCGCCGCGGTGGAACTGGACAGGCAGCGCGCCGATGCCGCTGACCTCGGCGACGACCTGCTCATCCCGGGCCTCGTCGAACTGCACACCGATCATCTCGAGCCGCACTACCAGCCGCGCCCCAAGGTGCACTGGGATCCGCTCTCCGCCGTCTTCGCCTATGACGCGCAGATCGCTTCCTCCGGCATCACGACTGTCTTCGACAGCCTGCGCATCGGCTCCGACGACGACCGCCCGACGACCGCCGACGGCCTGCTCGATCTCTCCGAGGCGATCGAGACGGCCAAGGCGACCGGGCTGCTGCGCTCGGACCACCACACGCACCTGCGCTGCGAGATCCCCTCGCGCGGCGTCGTCGAGGAGGCCGAGAGCTATCTCACCCGCTTCGACGTCCGGCTCATGTCGCTGATGGACCACACGCCCGGCCAGCGCCAGTTCCGCGACGAGGAGAAGCTGCGGACCTACTACCGCGGCAAGACCGGACTGTCGGAGAGCGATCTCGACCGGCTCTTCGCCAACCGGCGGGCCCGCGCCGACGAGATCGGCGAACCCAACAAGCGCGGCCTCGTCGCCCTCGCCCACAAGGCCGGCATCGCGCTGGCGAGCCACGACGACACGCTGGAGGACCACGTCGCCGAATCCGTCGCCGACCGCGTCTCCATCGCCGAGTTTCCGACGACGGTCGAGGCGGCACGGGCCTCCCATGCCGCCGGCATCTCGGTGCTGATGGGCGCGCCCAACGTCGTGCGTGGCGGCTCGCACTCCGGCAATGTTTCTGCGGTGGAACTGGCAGAGGCGGGCGTGCTCGACATCCTCTCCTCGGACTACGTGCCGATCAGCCTTATCCACGGCGCCTTCGGCCTGCGCGATGTCCGCGCCCTGGGCGGGCTCCCGGGCGCCATCCAGACGGTGACGCTGAAGCCGGCGCTTGCCACCGGCATGACCGACCGCGGCGAGATCGCGGTGGGAAAGCGCGGCGATCTGGTCCGCGTCGCCATGGTCGGCGACAAGCCGGTGGTGCGCGAGGTCTGGCGCACCGGGCGCCGGATCGCCTGACATGACCATGACCTCCGACGCCGGACAGCCGCAGCGCGAGCCGCCCCCCATCGGGCCCGGGCGACTCGTGCTCGTCGTCGGACCGAGTGGCGCCGGCAAGGACACGCTCATCGCAGCCGTTCGCCAACGGCTGGCGGCGGACGAGGCTTTCCTCTTTCCGCGGCGCATCGTGACCCGCCCGTCCTCCGCCGCCGAGGACAATGTCGAGGCGGACGAGGCGACCTTCACGCGCATCGCCGAGGCGGGCGGCCTCGCATTGTCCTGGACCGCCCACGGCCACCGCTATGGCATTCCTGCGGTGGTCGACCACGCCGTCTACGAGGGGCGCACTGCCGTCTGCAACGTGTCGCGCGAGGTCGTGCCCCTCGCCCGCCAGCGCTACGCCAATGTGACCGTCGTCGAGGTCACCGCGCCGCCCGAGATCCTGAAGAACCGCGTTTCGGCACGCTCGCGGCCGTCCGACGGCGAACCGGCGGCCCGCGTCGAGCGGCGCGTGACAGCGGCGGTCGACGCCGATGTCACCATCGTCAATGACGGGCCGCTGGACCCTGCGGTCGACCGCCTCCTCGCCGTTGTCGCCAGGGTCTGAGCCACTGCGCTCCGCCGCGAGGCCCATTGCACCAAAGCGTGATCGGGTCTCCTATGGGACATTCCCTGAGGAGAGCCGATCGTGAATCGCTTCGTTGCCCGCGTTCCCATGTCCGTCGTCTGCCCGGAGCCGATGGTTCCCGCGATCCAGCACGTGCTGGAAGGCGAGTACGAGGCGAACTATGACGGCGTCGGGCTCGATATCCTCGACATCGGCGCCAATGTCGGCTCCTTCGCGCTCTGGGCCTCCGCCCGCTGGCCCGGCAGCCAGGTGCGGTCCTTCGAGCCTCATCCCGGCACCTTCGAGTTCCTGAAGCAGAACACTGCGGGACGCCGCGACATCACCATCGTCAATGCCGCGCTCTTTCCCGGCGGACTGACCAAGGCGACCTTCCACAGCCGCTTTGCCGGAGACGGCGAATCGGGTCTTGCCGCCTATTCCGGCGACACCTTCGTGGACGGAACGCTGGTCGAGACCTACGAGGTCGATGTCGTCGATCCCACCACCCTCCCCTCGGCGGACGTGGTGAAGATCGACATCGAGGGTGGCGAAGGCGAGGTTCTGGCCCATCTCGACCTGTCGAGGACCTCTCTCGTCCTGCTCGAATTCCAGAACCGCAGGAACCGCGAACAGATCCGCGCGACCCTCGCCGCCGATTTCGACATGCTGCACGACGAGGAGTTCGCATGGGACGAACTGCTCGGCTATTCCGGCTACCGGCAGGACCTCAAGGGCGATGCCTGGGGCCGCATCTTCGCCGTCCGCCGCAACCTGACCCGCATGACGAAGCGCGAGCCGGTCGCCGTCTGAGCGCCACGGCACATAGCCGCGGGAGGTCCGCTGACATCCTTTTGCCGTATCCCGATGTATCGGACATAGTGACGGGCATGAGGGCGACGAGTCGTCGTCCGACCGCCGGTTGCCGCGAGGTCTCGGCGGTCAGGGTCGGTGCATGACAGGAATGAGCGACGATCGTCGGGAGCCGGGAAGCGAAGCCGCTGCGCTGCGCCCGCTGCCGGTCGACCAGGCGACCCTCGATGCGGCGGCGCCCGCGCCGTCGCGCGGCGTCGGCCTGTCGGGCAAGCTGCTCCTGCTGACCATCCTGTTCATCCTGGTCGCGGAAGTCCTCATCTACGTGCCGGCGGTGGCCAATTTCCGCAACTCCTGGCTCGACGACCGCCTCGCCGCCGGCCGCACCGCCGCCCTCGTGCTTGAGGCGGCCCCGAGCGGCATGGTGCCGGAAGCGCTGGTGCGCGAACTGCTCGACAGCGCC
The DNA here is from genome assembly GCA_965284145.1 of Phreatobacter sp. Lineage (GTDB taxonomy): Bacteria > Pseudomonadota > Alphaproteobacteria > Rhizobiales > Phreatobacteraceae > Phreatobacter. The sequence goes on along the minus strand of CBDIRH010000001.1, from coordinate 1,638,774 downwards.
GGGGCCAAGGCCGTGGCGCTGAAGACAGGACCGGCTCGCCGCCTGCTCGCCGCATCCGATGAACTGCCCGCCGTCGACGTCACCATCGACATGCGCGACCAGCCGCTGTTCCGCTCGATCCCCGAGGCCTTCGCGACCCTCTTCGCCCGCGACGGACGTTCCATGCGTGTCATGGGAGAGGCCCGCCGCGCCGGCGACTTCGTCGAGATCGTCATGGACGAGACGCCGCTGCGCTACGCCATGCTGCGCTTCTCCAAGACGCTGCTGCTCTATTCGCTGTTCATCTCGGTGCTGTCGGCGGCCCTCGTCTATGTGACGCTGCACCTGATGTTCGTCAGGCCGATGCGGCGCCTGACCGACACCATGGTCGCCTTCCGCGAGAATCCGGAGGACATCAGCCGGGCGATCATCCCGACAGGCCGCAAGGACGAGGTCGGCGTCGCCGAATACGAGCTGCAGACCATGCAGCACTCCCTGCACGACATGCTGGCGCAGAAGTCGCGGCTGGCGGCCCTCGGCCTCGCCGTGTCGAAGATCAACCACGACCTGCGCAACCTCCTCGCCTCGGCCCAGCTCTTCTCGGACCGTCTCGCCAACGTCCCGGACCCGACGGTGCAGCGCTTCGCGCCGAAGATGATCCAGGCGCTCGACCGCGCCATCGCTTTCTGCCAGTCGACGCTGTCCTATGGCCGCGCCCAGGAGGCGCCGCCGCAGCGGCGGGCCATCGCCCTTGCCCGCCTGGCCGACGAGGTGCGCGACACCATGGGCCTGACGGAGGACGCGCGCATCGGCTTCGTCAATGCGGTGGACGAGGAACTCTATATCGACGCCGATCCCGACCAGCTCTTCCGGGTTCTGCTGAACATCGCCCGCAACGCCCACCAGGCGCTGGAGACGCGTGCGCCCAACGACCCCGGGCGCGACCAGATCCGCTTTGCCGGGCGGCGCGAGGGGACCGTGACGGTGATCGAGATTTCCGATACCGGGCCGGGTGTCCCCGACCGCGCCCGCCAGCACCTGTTCGAGGCGTTCCAGGGCTCCACCCGTCCCGGCGGCACGGGCCTCGGCCTCGCCATCGCGGCGGAGCTCGTCCGCGCCCATGGGGGGGCCATCACACTGGCGGAAGGCACGCTCGGCGCCACGTTCCGCATTACCATCCCCGATCGCCCGATCGACCTTGCAAGCGTTCGCAAGGCTCATCGCAAGCGCGCGTGATCCAACGGCTGGGGCGATTGCGCCGACAGGGTGGAAGCCCGCCCCGGGACCCTCCCGCGGCCTGTGGTGGCATGCCGGCCATGCCATGTCCGGAAGCGGGGATTCCTCATGTCGCCCCCTTGCAATCGGTTTCGAAACAGCGTATCCGACCGCCTCCGTCGGCGAGGCGATATGTCTTGCCAACGCGGCGCGCGCCCGTAGCTCAGCTGGATAGAGCACCAGACTACGAATCTGGGGGTCAGAGGTTCGAATCCTTTCGGGCGCGCCATTTTCCTCCGGTACAAGACAGCAGTTTCAGCAGCCTTTCGCGCGGACGCACGCGGGCCGTCGGTTGGCGATGGCCGTGGGTCTCCCCGCATCGACAGACGCACCGGCGCGCAGCCCTCCGGACCTGGTCGCGACTCCGTGGAACGGCGTCCCGCCGTTACGGGGCTCCACCCGCGTGAAGCCAGGTGGGCAGCGCGTCGGGAGCCTTGCCTGTGCGCGCGGCCTCGGCGCATTGGGCGAGGCTGCCGAAGCGCATGCGGCGCCCGCTCAGCCCCGGTCCGTAGTGGGCGTACTTGCCGGAATTGGTCATCACCACGCGCGCCGAGGGCGGGAAGACCGGCTCGGAAATGGAGCACCAGCAGAGGTCGGGCACCACCCGCGCGCCCGACGCCTGCAACCGGCCGAGCGTGCCGTCCCCCTCGATCTCGGCCAGCGTCGCCCGTCCGAGGGTGACGATCAGCGAGGGTCCGGACAGGCGATGGCCGTCGAGCAGGGCGGCGAGGGCGCGGCACTCTGCTGCCGAGGCGTGGGGGCTGCCGATGGCGACCAGGTCGATCCGGTCTGGGGCGGCGTTGAACTGAGCCCAGAGCCGGCGGAAGTCATCGGGCGTCAGTGTCACCTCATCGGCACCCTCGACAGGATGCAGGTCGGCCTCGGGCGTATGCCCGGCGACGTGCAGCATGGGGGCCGCCGACGTCGTGCCGAAGGCCGCGCAGAGAGCCTTCAGATCGTCGGCGGAGGGTGACAAGGCCTCGCATCCCCTGATGAGCGGAATGCGGTCGGGTGCCGCCTGGCCGACAAGCCAGCCGAGCATGGGCCAGAAGGCGTCATCCACACAGGGAGGCGCCTCGACGTGGATCACCCGGGCCGGGCGTCGGTGTTCCGGCAGGTAGACGCCGGACAGCGGAGCGCGGCCCGTCAGCGCGATGCAGAGATCGAGAAAGTCCGGATGCTTCACCGTGCGCGCGCCCAGCACGGAATTGGCATAGATCACCGCGTTGGACTCGGACCAGCCGATGTCCTCTCCGGCCTGCGGCGGATCGGGGAGGAGGTAGGGCGCGCAGGTGAAGCTCGGCCTCGCTCCCATCGCGACATAGGCATCGGCGAGCCGGCTCGCCGGACCGCCGAAGCCCTCGGGCACATCCTGCGCGCGCCAGTTCTCGCGGTCGACGGAGATCGCATTGGTGGTCGTCGGCACCACGACGCGCGCACCGAGGGCCGCCATCTCCTCGGCGAAGCGCAGATGGGCCGTGCTCGCATAGATGCAGCCGTCGATGTGCACGCGGGTGACGCTGCAGAGCGCCGTGGCTCCCTGGCTGACGGCCATGGCGACGAGAATCTGCATCGCGCGTTGCGCGGCCTCGCCTTTCATCCCGGCGAGGATGGCGCGGTCGTCGTCCGTCAGGACGAGGCCGCCGCCGTCCGGCGGGCCGAGGGCGATCGGCTCGCCATCGGCGATCAGCATGGCTTCGGTGATCTCGACGCGCGCCGCCCGCGCCACCCGGTCGAACAGCGGCCGCGACAGCCGCACAACCGGCAGGCCGCAATCGAACAGCCTTGCGGCCACGAGCGCGCCGAGGGTCAGCACGTCCTCGGTCTCGCGGAAGATCAGCGCCGCCGGCGCGCGCCGGTTCAGTGCGAGATCAGAGGCACGCCGCTGCCCGTGCAGGAGCCGCGGCTGGTGGGCATCATCAGGACAGCGCCGGCGACGCTTTCGCCGTGCAGGGGATGATGGGCATCGATGACGCGGGCGGTGGCCGGATCGACCCCGCCCCAGAAGCTCAGGCCTTCCGCGGTGGCGAGGACGGGTCCGGAGGCGTGGCCGGGCAGAACAGCGCTTGCGATCATGGTCATGTCACTGCCTAGCCTGCGCCAGGAAAGGTCGGCAGTCGATTCGGATCGCGGGCCTCTGCCTACGTCCGCATGATGGCCGCCAGTTGCTGCAGCGGCTCCAGCAACTGGTCGTAGCGATCCCGGCCGATATGGGCCCGCACACGATCGACGTGGGCCTGCGCCGCCGCGTGAAGGGCAGCAAGCAGGGTCGCGCCCTCGCTCGTCAGCGTCAGTGCAACCGAGCGCCGGTCGCGCGGGGACGGTGTCCGGCAGACGAGGCCGCGCGCTTCCATGCGCCGGATCAGAGGCACGAAATTGGTCTTCTGGATGCCCAGCGTCTCGGCCACCTGCGATTGTCCGGCACCGGGGTTGCGGTCGATGACGGTCAGCACCGCATAGTCGGCGGGCGAGACCTGATGTTCGGCGAAGGCGGTTCCGATCTCGGCGAAAACGGCCAGCTGCGCCCGGCGCAGGAGGTATCCGACATGGCTGTCGAGAGGTCCGAGATCGAGCGCCATCACATCCTCGGGAACGCCGCTGCCGCGGTGACGACAGGTGCCGGCAACCGGCCCCATCAGGCCGGATCGGTACAGCGCCGGCCCCATTGACACAAGAACGCCGCCGGAAAATAGTTATGTCAAATAACCAATAATCAGTCCGTGGGAGCGGCGCCCTTGTCCATCCTGTCCCCCTGTCCCGACCTGTCGGTGCATGCCGACGGCGCGGTGGCGCTGATACGGCTGTCGCGGCCCGCCAAGCGCAACGCGCTGAACGAGGCCATGGTCGCCGGCCTTCAGACGCTGGTGTCGAGCCTTCCAACCGAAATCCGCGCGGTAGTGATTCACGGCGAAGGTGACCATTTCTGCGCCGGCCTCGACCTCGGAGAGGTGGACGGCGAGCCGGATCTCGCCGGCGGCATCCGTCATTCCCTCGGCTGGCACCGGGCCTTCCAGGATATCCAGTTCGGCCGCCTGCCCGTCATCTCCGTGCTGCATGGCGCCGTCGTCGGCGGCGGTTTCGAGCTGGCGGCTGCCACCCATATCCGCGTCGCCGAGCGCTCCGCCTTCTTCGCTCTTCCCGAGGGCCAGCGCGGCATCTTTCTCGGCGGCGGCGGATCGGTGCGCATTCCCCGCCTGATCGGCACGCCGCTCGTCCAGGACATGATGCTCACCGGCCGGTCGCTCTCGGCCACCGAGGCGAAGGCGTCGGGAGCCTGCCAGTATCTGGTGGAAGACGGTGCCGGCCTCGCGCTGGCGGTCGAACTGGCGCAGAAGGCGGCCGGAATCGCCGACATGACACGTTTTGCTGTCATCCACGCCCTGCCGCGCATCGCCGAGGCGGACCCCAGCACCGGCTACCTGACCGAGGCGCTGATGGCCTCCGTGGCGCAGACCATGCCCGAGGCCAAGGCGCGGGTCCGCGACTTCCTCGCCAAGAAGGCAGCCCGGGTGGCCCGGCCCGACTAGCCTCCCCTGCCGCAAGTGCATGCCGCAACTTCGTTCAACGCCTCGCCAAGCCGCCAAGCGGCACCCCCGGAGGCCCTCACATGTCGCGTGTCGCTCCCAGCCCGATGACACCTGCCGAGGACGGCGGCTGGCACCGGCTCGGCCGTCTCGATCCCTTCGTCGAGGATCGCGCCGACGGGACGCGCCTCGTCCATGTTCGCCAGACCATAGGCGCCTATCCGCGCGCCCTGCCGGACCGGCTGGTGCACTGGGCGGCCGAAACGCCCGGGCGACCTTTCCTTGCGGAGCGCGGCGGCAACGGCCAGTGGCAGGTGATCGGCTATGCGGAGACGCTGCGCCGCGTCCGCCGCATCGCCTCCGGCCTTCTCGACCACGACCTCTCGGCCGAGCGCCCGGTGGCGATCCTGTCGGGCAACGGCATCGACCATGCGCTGGTCGGGCTCGCCGCGATGATGATCGGCGTGCCCTATGCACCGATCTCGCCGCCCTACAGCCTGGTGGCACGCGACTTTGGCAAGCTCTCCTACTGCATGGACCTGCTGACGCCCGGCCTGGTCTTCGCGGCGGACGCTGAACCGTTCCGTGCGGCCCTTGCCGCCATCGCACGGCCAGACCGTCACCTTGTTGCCGCGCACCGCGCCGAAGCGGTGGGAGCCACTCCTCTCGCAGCCCTCGAGGGGCCCGCGGACGACGCGCGTGTCGACGCCGCCTTCGCCGCCATCGGCCCGGATACCATCGCCAAGTTCCTGCTGACCTCGGGCTCCACCGGCGAACCGAAGGCGGTGATCAACACCCAACGCATGCTCATGGCCAACCAGGTCATGCTGGAGCAGTGCTTTCCCTTCCTCGCCGAGACGCCGCCGGTCTTTGTCGACTGGCTGCCCTGGAACCACACCTTCGGCTCCAACCACAATTTCGGCATGGCCCTGACGCATGGCGGCACGCTCTACATCGACGAAGGAAAGCCGGTGGCGGCCGGCATCCTGCCGACGGTGAGGAACCTGCGCGACATCGCGCCGACGGCCTTCTTCAACGTTCCAAAAGGCTACGAGGCCCTTCTGCCCCATCTCCAGGCCGACCGGACCTTCGCCAGCCACTTCTTCAGCCGGCTGGAAATGCTGTTCTATGCCGGTGCGGGCCTCGCCCAGCCGGTGTGGGACGGCTACGTGAGCCTTGCCCGCGAGCACGCCGGCCGCGACGTGCCCTTCGTCACCGGCCTCGGTGCCACCGAGACCGCGCCCTCCGCCATCATGAACCTGCGCGCCACCGGCCAGGCCGGCGCCATCGGCCTGCCCATGGCCGGCGTGACGCTGAAGCTCGTGCCGTCCGGCACGAAGCTCGAGGCGCGCGTCAGAGCGGAAACGGTGACGCCCGGCTACTGGCGCCGGCCGGACCTGACGGAGAAGGTCTTCGACGAAGAGGGTTTCTACAAGTTCGGCGACGCCGTCGCCTATGCCGACCCCGCCGACCTGTCGAAGGGCTTCCTTTTCGACGGTCGCCTGTCGGAGGACTTCAAGCTGGCGACCGGGACCTGCGGTGAGCGTCGGGCCGCTGCGCCATACCCTGAACTCGACCCTCGATCCTCTTGTCCGCGACACGGTGATCACCGGTCACGACCGCGACCATATCGGCGTGCTGCTGGTGCCCGACCGCGAGGCCTGCGCCGCGTTCACCGGGCTGGCGGCGAATGACCCGGCGCTGCTGTCGCATCCCGCGCTGGTGGCCGAGATCCGCCGCCGCCTCGCCGTCCTCGCGGCCGCCGCCACCGGCTCATCGACGCGCGCGGCACGCGCCCTCATCCTCGCCGAGCCGCCCTCGCTCGAGGCCGGCGAACTCACCGACAAGGGTTCCATCAACCAGCGCGCCGTTATCGCCCGCCGGCCGGACCTCGTTGCCGCCCTCTATGCCGAGCCCCCGCCGGCCCATGTCATTGATCTCGATCGCCGTGCAGGAGACGCCCCATGAAGGTCGACGACCTCGTCGCCATCGACTTCCACACCCATGCCGAGGTGTCGTGCCGGCAGGAGGCCGACCCCTACTGGACGCCCTTTGAGGAGGCTGCCGGCAAGTATTTCAAGGTCGGCAAGCGGCCGACCATCGCCGAGACCATCGCGCACTACCGCCAGCAGCGCATCGGCCTCGTCATGTTCACCGTCGACACCGAGACGCAGATCGGCAACCGCCGCATCCCCAACGAGGAGATCGCCGACGCCGCCCGCGACAATGCCGACATGATGATCGCCTTCGCCTCCATCGATCCCCACAAGGGGCGCCTCGGCGCGCGCGAGGCCGAGGACCTGATCAAGGGCGGCATCGTCAAGGGCTTCAAGTTCCACCCGACCTGCCAGGGCTTCTATCCCAACGACCGCATGGCCTATCAGCTCTACGAGGTCATCGCCCATCACAAGCTGCCGGCGATCTTCCACACCGGCCATTCCGGCATCGGCACGGGCATGCGCGGCGGCGGCGGCATGCGGCTCAAATACTCCCAGCCCATCCATATCGACGACGTGGCCGTCGACTTCCCCGACATGACCATCGTGCTGGCCCACCCGTCCTGGCCCTGGACTGACGAGGCGCTGTCGATGGCCCTGCACAAGCCCAATGTCTACATCGACCTGTCGGGCTGGATGCCGAAATACTTCCCTCCGCAGATCGTCCAGTATGCCAACGCCCAGCTGCGGTCGAAGATGCTCTTCGGCTCGGATTTTCCGCTGATCGCGCCGGAGCGCTGGCTCACCCAGTTCGCAGAAGTCGGTTTCAAACCGGAGGTCCATGACCTGATCCTGAAGAAGAACGCCATGAAGATCCTGGGACTCGGCGGCTGATCGCCGCCCCTCAAGGAAGAGACCTGCCACGACGACCAGCGGAAGACCGGACATCGAACGAACCGGCGCCGCTCCAACCCCGAGGAGAAACGTCCATGACGCACTTGAATCGCCGCCACATGCTCGGCCTGTCGGCCGCAGCCCTGACAGCATCCGCCCTGCCCGCGCCGGCCCAGCTCGTCCGCGGCAACGGACGCATCATCGTCGGCTTCCCCGCAGGCGGGCCGACCGACACCCTGGCCCGGCGCCTGGCCGAGAGCCTCAAGGGGTCGGTCGCAGACAGCTTTGTCGTCGAGAACCGCCCCGGCGCTGCCGCCAAGCTCGCCATCCAGGCCATGATGGAGGCGCCCGCCGACGGCCGCACCATCCTCGTCAGCCCGGACGCGATGTTCACCATCTACCCGAGCGTCTACAAGAAGCTCGCCTACAACGCCGCCACCGACGTGACCCCGGTGACCCCGGCGACCTATGCCGTCTTCGCCCTCGCGGTCGGTCCCAAGGTGCCGGCGACGGTCAAGGATGTCGCAAGCTTCGTCGAATGGGCGAAGGCCAATCCGTCGGAGGCCGCCTATGGTTCGCCGGCCGCCGGATCGACCCCGCACTTTCTCGGCGAACTCCTCGTCGCGGCGGCAAAGGTCCAGCTTCGCCACGTGCCCTATCGCGGCTCGACACCGGCGATCCAGGACCTGCTCGGTGGGCACATCGCCTCGACCATCACGCCGATCGGCGACTACGTCCCGCATGTCGCCTCCGGCGTGCTGCGTGTCATCGGCGTCTCCGACCGCGAGCGCTCGGCCTTCCTGCCGAACGTGCCGACCTTCGCCGAGCAGGGCTTCGCCCAGGTCATCGGCCGCGACACCTTCGGCTGCTTCATGCCGAAGGCCACGCCGGCCCCCCTCGCCGCGCAGATCGCCGGCTTCGTCGCCGAGGCGGTGAAGGTCCCCGCCACCCGCGACACGCTGCGGGCCGTCGGCCAGGAGCCCTTCACCATGTCGCCGCCCGACTATGCCGCCTATCTCGACCGGGCCCGCAAGACCTGGGAGCCGATCGTCAAGGCCTCTGGCTTCTCCCTCGACGAGGTGAGAGCTGGCGGGCGGCAGTGAGGCTGCCGCCCACCCCACCCTCACCTGCGGTGGAAAGCCGTTCAGGCCGGCGCCTGCGCCGCGAAGGCCTCGCTCGATCTCGTCGCGGCGGGCCACCCAGATCCGGTCGCCGAGCACCGCAAGTCGCTCGGTGATCCTGGCGAAAGCGGCGAAGCGGCCGGGCCGTCCGCAGATCCTCAGATGGAAGCCGATATTGAGCAGGCGGGCATGGCCCCGCGCCGCCTCGGCCAGCAGCACCTCCAGTGCGTCATCGACATAGTCGACCATGTCGCCGGCCCGCACGAAGCCGTTGGGATGGAAGAACTTCATGTCGTTGCTGTCGAGCGCATAGGGCACGACGAGGAGCGGCCGCGCGCCCGCGCGGTCCCAGTAGGGCAGATCGTCGTCGAAGGCGTTGGACGTGTAGGAGAAGCCCTTCTCGACCAGCAACTCGCGCGTCCAGGCGCTCTCGGCGCCGCGGCAGAAGAACCCGGCGGGACGCGCGCCGCAGACCCGCTCGATCACCGCGATGCAGCGCTCGAGATCGGCCGCCTCCGCCTCGCGCGTCGGATAGTCCGCGTGAGGGCGCCAGCGCCAGCCATGGACGGCCGCCTCGTGGCCCCGGTCGATGGCGGCGCGGGCAAGGTCGGGCGCCCGCTCCACGGCGCGTCCGCAGAAGAGGAAGGTCGAGGCAAGGCGCGTCCGCTCCAGGGCGTCCAGCATGCGCCAGAGCCCGGCGCGGGTGCCATAGGCGAAGATCTGTTCCTGGCCGCGATCCCGCGTTCCCGGCTCCACGACGCTGATGACCTCGCCGAGCCGCTCCGAGACCGGATCGCCGTCGCCGACCTGCAGTTCGGCGCCCTCCTCGAAATTGACGTTGAGCGACACGGCGAGGCGCGCGCCGTTCGGCCAGCGGATGTCCGGCCAGTGCCCGCCATAGCCGACGAGATCGCGGGTGTCGCGGTCAGCCATCGCGGCGCTCGAAGCGGGCCCGCAGGGTCTCGGGAATGCCGGTACACATCTTCGCGGCCGGGCGGCGGTAGGTCCCCTGCGTCGCCTTGGCGGGCTTCAGCGCGGCGAGCGCCTCGGCCTGTTTCACCGCCGCCTGGATGCCGTCGACGAGGGGCACCGGCACGCGATCGCGGACGGTCTGCGCCAGTCCGGACAGCGGCGCTCCCGCGAGGATGACGACATCCGCGGCATGATCGGTGACGACCCGGTTGGCGAGTTCGACAAGTGCCGCCTCCTTTTCCTCCTGCACGTCGGCGATGGAGGCGAAGGCGCCCTGCAGCGCGAAGATGCCGGCGCAGCGGCCACGCAGCCCGTTCCAGTCGAGGCACTCATTGTACCAGGGCACGAGCCCGCCGGAGAAGGTGACGATGGCGAAGGACCGCCCCAGCATGCAGGCGGTGAGCATGGCCGCCTCCGCCATGCCGACGACGGGAATGTCGAAGAGCTCGCGCGCTCCGCCGAGTCCGGGATCGCCGAAGGCGGCGATGACAGCGGCATCGACCTCCGAGTGCCGCTCGGCCAGCATTTCCAGCGCCACCGCCGACCCGACCACCGCGTCGGCGCGCGTCGCGATATAGGGCACACCGCGCGGCGCGGTCATGGCGACGAGTTCAGTCGCGGGGGCCTTCACAGCAGCAGCGGCAGCCATCAGGCGGTTCGTCACCGCCTCCGTCGTGTTCGGGTTGGCGATCAGCAGCCGCATGGGTCAGGCCTCGAAGGCGGACAGGGCCGGGCGCGCCTGCCAGGGCGAGAGGCCGAGGCCCGCACGCCAGTGATGGGCGATGGCGTCGCGGCGGGCGAACCACACGCCCGGCGTCGCCGCCATGTGGTCGAGCAGGCGTTCGAGGCCGCCGATCCTTGCGGGACGGCCGATGATGCGCAGGTGGAGACCGATCGACAGCATGCTGGGGCTCGCTGCCACCCTCGGCGAGACAGCCGTGTCGAAGGCGTCGGTCGCAGTACGCGGGCAAAGTCGTCGCGCCTGTCACGAAGCCCCCAAGCCCTGGCTGGATAGCGCATGTCGTTGGTGTCGAAGGCTGTAGGGCAGCACCACGATGGTCGCGGTCGCCCTGCCGGCGCCCATGAACGGCAGGTCGTCGGAGTAGGCGTCGCAGTCGTAGAGGAACCCGCCCTCCTCGACCAGCAGCCTGCGGCGTGTTGGCCGACGGCGGCGGAGCGGGTGTGCCAGCCGACCGGCGCGCGTGCCGGCGGCCGCGGAGATGCGCCGCGACCGTCCGCGCCGATAGCGTCCCGGCGTCCGTCCGCCTCCGGCATGTGCGACGTGCCGCTCCCAGCGCCAGCCGTGGCAGGAGATCTCGTGGCCGTCGGCCACCGCCTCTTCCGCCAGCCAGGGCGACAGGGCGATGGCCCGGCCGCAGGCATTCAGCGTCGCGGCGATGCCACGTTCGGCCAGCGCCTTGCGGATGCGCGGCCAGCCGCGGCGCGTGCCGTACTCGTAGTGGCTCTCCATGCAGAGGTCGCGCGAGCCCTCGATGCGCTCCACCGCCTCGTAGATGAACTCGTTCGCCTCGTCGCCAGCCCCAAGCGACAGCTCGGCCCCCTCCTCGACATTCACGACCACGGAGACGGCGAGGCGCGCGTCGTTCGGCCAGCGGATGGCCGGGGGCGAGGCGCCATAGCCGCGGAAATCGCGGTCGGTGGCCCGGGCGGAGACGGAAGAGGACATCAGAAATCCGCGAGGCGCCTGAGACCGACCAGGCGATCACCGATCACCAGCGCCACGACGGCCAGCAGCACCAGGCCCTGCCGAGATGGCGGCGATGGCTGGGATCGGGCCGCTCTTCGACGATATTGCAGCATCTGGATGGGCAGGGTCTTGGTCCAGGCGTCGGTGAAGAAGATCGAGATCGGGTAGTTATCCATCGAGGCCAGGAAGGCGAACATGGCCGGAGGTCAGGAAGGCCGGCGCGAGCGCCGGCACCATGCACGCTTGCAGCAGCGCCTTGCCGGTAGGAGCAGCCGAGCGTGCGCGCCGCGTCGATCAGCGTGAAGTCGAACAGGCTGAGAGCCGCCAGCACGGTGCGCACCACATAGGGCATGGTGATGACCACATGGGCGACGAGAAGGCTCGGCCAGGCCTCGCGCAGGCCCACCGCCTTGAAGCCCTGCAGCATGGCGATGCCGACGACGAGGCCGGGCAGCATCAGCGGCGAGACGAGGAAGGTCGGCGATGGCGTCGCGCCCGGCGAAGCTTGCCCCGAACCAGGGCGATGGCGCAGAGCGTGCCGAGCATCAGCGAGACCAGGGTCGAGAGCGCGGCGATCTGCACTGAGGTCGCGAGAGAGGGCCAGAGCCCGCGAGTCGCGGGAAGCTGGTTGTACCAGCGCATCGACCAGCCGGGCGGCGGCAGCGTGAACACGGCCGAGGAGCCGAAGGAGACGGCCACCGTCACCACCAGCGGCGTCATCAGGAAGACCACGGTGAAGAGCCGCGACTGAACCAGGTGAAGTATCGCGTGGCGACCGCTCGATGCGCCGTCATGTGCGTGCCCCCAAGCCGGCGGCGCAAGCCAAGTCGAGCCGACGACGATCGGCAACGGCCAGCACCAGCAGGATGACGGCCGTGGTCGAGCCGAGCTGCCTCGTTGCGCATCAGCAGGAAGGAGCGGCCGGTCAAGCGTCGACAGCGTCTGGAAGCGATCGCCGATCAGCAGCGATGGGGATGACGAACATCGAGACCGCTGATGCGAGAAGACGAAGGCGATGCCCGAGACCACGCCCGGGCAGGGTGAGCGGCAGGAAGTGACGTGCGTGAACCGATAGATCGGGCGTGGCGCCCAGGGTCGCGCCGGCCTCCGCTCAGCCGCGGGATCGATCAGCTTCACCACCGAGTAGATCGGCAGGATCATGAAGGGCAGGAAGATGTTGGCGGCGCCCAGCACCAGCCCGGTCTCGGTGAAGAGAAGTCGCTGCGGCTCGTCCCAGATGCCCAAGCCCATCGATGAACTGGCGTGACGACGCCGTCGCGGCGCAGGACGATCTGCCAGGCGAAGGCCTTCACCACCGCACCGATCGACAAGCGGCAGGATGATCGAGACCAGCATGACGATCTGCAGCACGGTGCTCGGCTCGCGCCAGGGCGAAAGCGGCCGGATAGCCGATGACGAAGCAGACCACGGTGACCCAGGCCCCGACGCGCAGCGTGTTGCCGACGACGCGCCAGTTGAACGGGATCGCTCGAAGAACTGGACGAAGGGTTGCAGCGTCGAGTCCGGCGGGGCCGCTGAAACTGCTTCATCAGCAGCCAGAGCAGCGGATAGCGCGTAGACGAGGCCAGCAGGTAGAGCGACCGCGGGCAGGGCGAGCAGCCGCCGACTGGATCGCGCCATGCGCGAAGGAACTCTGCGGCCTGGTCATGGCGCCGGATAGATCAGGGTGTCGCCGCGCGACCAGGCGAGCGTGCATCGCCGTTCCAGGCGCGGGCAGCCCGCCCGGCAAATCGCCGCGACGCTCTCGACCGAGCAGCCGGTCGGCCGGCGCATCGAAATGCAGCCTGCACCCGCGAGCCCTGGAAGACGACGTCGGTCAGCCTCGCCGCGGATGTGTCGTTCGTCGGCCGGGCTCGCCGACGGCGATGCGCTCCGGCCGGCCGGCGACCAGCATCGCTGCCCGCCACGAAGCTGCCGCGGCGCGCGCACGCGGCCGATGGGCCGTATCGACGGCGCACCTCGCCGTCGCTGCTCGTCTCGACGACCGTGCCGACGATCCGCGGCGGACAGGCCGACGAACTCCAGCGACGAAAGCCGTCGCCGGCGATCGATAGATCATCTCCGGCGTCGGCGAGCTGCTCGATCCGGCGCCGTGATTCATCACCGCGATGCGGTCGGACATCATCAGCGCCTCGTCCTGGTCGTGGGTGACGAAGACCGCGGTGGTGCCGACCTCGCGCAGCAGGCGGCTGCAGCTCGATCTGCATCGTCTCGCGCAGCTTGCGGTCGAGCGCGCGAGAACGGCTCGTCGAGCAGCAGCAGCTTGGGCCGCACGGCGAGGGCGCGGGCCACGGCCACGCGCTGCTGCTGGCCGCCCGAGAGCGGCGCGCACGGAGCGGTCGGCGAAGTCGGCCATGTGCGCCAGCTCGAGGATAGCGCTCGACCGTCGGGCGCGATGTCGTCCGGCGGCGCGGCGTCGCGCCTTCAAGGCCGAAGGCGACGTTCTCGGCGACCGTCAGATGGGGGAACAGCGCATAGTTCTGGAACACCACGCCGACGTCGCGCCGATGCGGGGGCCGCGGCGGTGATGTCCTCGCCGTCGAGTACGCATCGCTGCCGCGATCGGCCGCGAGAAGCCCGGCGATGATGCGCAACAGCGTGGTCTTGCCGCAGCCGGACGGGCCGAGCAGGGACGACGAACTCGCCCGGCGCGACACTCGAGGTCGACGCCGTCGAGCACCGTGGCGCCGCCGAAGGCCTTCTCGGCTCGCCGTGACGTCGAGGAATGCGAGTTCGCTGGGTGCGGGCCACGCACCGCCGTCCTTCGACATCACATCGCCATGTCGCGATCCCAGCGCTTCACCCAGTCGGCACGGTTGTCGGCGACGAAGCTGCCAGTCGACGCCGAACATGGATGGCGTTGCCCGTCGGCATGCCGGCCGGCACCGGCGTGTCCTTGACATTGGTCGGCAGCGAGAAGGTGACCGAGCGAGAGCTTGGCCTGCACCTCCGCGCCCGATCAGTCTCGTTGATGTAGGCGGCGGCGAGCTCCGGGCTGCGGGACCGCCCTTCACCAGCGCCACGCCGGACGGCACTGGCGAAGATGCCTTCCTTGGGCACGGCGAGTGTCGACGGGCGCGCCGGCCTGCCTTGCGCTGCCAGCGCCACCTGCGAGGATCAGAGCGCTCGACGATCATGAAGCGCCTCGCCCTGCTCCAGCAGAGATTGTAGGCCTGCGGCATCTGCGTTGTAGGCCGTCAGCAGGTTGGGCTTGATGCGTGATCGAGCTTCTTGAAGGCGGACGTCGATGTCCTTCATGTGCCTCCGGCATCGGCTTGCCGGTGGCGAGGAAGCGCCGCCATGAACAGGTTGGCCAGGCCCTCGGTGTTCTGCAGCGACGGCAGGATCACCCGGCCCTTGTACTTCGGGATCGTAGGCGTCGGCCCACGAGGTCGGCGGCCGTCTTCATGGCCTTGGGGTTGTAGGCGATGCCGAGCCAGGGCTGCAGGTAGTTAAGCCCACATGGCCGTCCATGTGGACGGTGCCCGGTTTCAGGTTGGCGATGTTCGGCAGGCCTTGGCCGCCGTGATCTTCTCCAGCAGGCCGTTCGGCGACGGCGGGGATCATGACCGGGATCGTCCATCTGGACGACCGAGAGATACTGCTGGTCCTTGTTCTTCTGCATCTTCTCGAGGTTCACCAGCGAGCGGGTGCCCTCGAAGGTCAGCTTGGCATTGTACTTCCGCTCGAACAGCGGCGCGACATGGGCCTCGACCCACGGCTTGTGGCTCGCGGCGCCACCCACCACCAGCTCCCGCGTCTGGGCACGCAGCACCGACGGCGCAGAGAGCGTTGCCGCACCCGCGCCAAGGCCTGCGAGCAGACTGCGCCGGTCGATGCCGTCGCGAAAGATGCCTGCCATGATGAACTCCTCTCGGCTGATCGCGGCCGTGACGGACCCGCGTTGATACGGGAGGAGTGAGCAAGAGCCGTGCCGGCCGGCGACGGAGGAATAATGGATAGGCGCATCCAGATTTGCCTATTTTTTAGTCGTCTCCATGGCGCTCTCAGGGGCAGTTTTCAAAGGCGGTGAAACCGTTGATCAGACAGTTGCGCCGAGTTTTGCCTCGATGGCCTCGGCGAGACGCAAGAGATCCCGGTCCCGCCCCCGGGGCATGACGATCTGGAGGCCGAGCGGCAGGCCGGACGGGTCCAATCCGCAGGGGATCGAGATGGCCGGCTGGCGGGTGTGATTGAACAGCGGCGTGAACACCGCGTGACCACGCGGACCCACGGGAACCCCCGCGATTTCGGCAGGCCCGAGGAGTTCGACCGGCCAGGCTGCGCAGGCCGTCGTCGGGCCGATAGCGGCGGACAAGCCGTTGTCGGAGAAGAACTTTGCGCCGGAGATGGCGACCTGCTCCGACAACAGGAGCGCCCTCGCGACGTCGGTTCCGGTGAGCGCAAGGCCAGCTGCGATCTGGGCTCCGAGATCGGGATCGATCAGCCCCGGTTCGCGTGTCCAGGCCTCTCCGTGAAGCGCCGCGAGGCCGCTCTGCTGGATGGCGCCAAGGCCCGCCTCGGCAGCGCCGGCGGGCCATTGCGGATCGCAGGCGACCAGCGTGAAGCCCGCCCGTTCAAGACGCTCCGCGCAGGCCTCCATGACGGCTGTGACGGCTGGATCGACAGGCACCTCAAGACCCCATTTCGGACTGTATGCAATTCGCATTGAGAGGGAGTCTGCGCCGCCGTCGGGGAGAAGGAGCGAGGAATGCGGATCAATGGCGCTCGGGCCGGCAAGGACATCGAAGACCGCGGCCGCTTCGGCCACTGTCCGGGTGATCGGACAGATGCAGGAGATGCCGAAGAACGGCTCCTCGAAGCCCGGTCCGTAGGGAATGGCACCGAAGGAGGGCTTGAGACCCACGAGGCCCGTGTGGGCCGGCGGGCGCCGGCTTGATCCACCCGCATCCGTGCCGAGGGCGAAGGGCACCATGCCACTCGCCACCGCCGCCACCGGCCCGCCTGAGGAGCCACCGGGGGTCATCGCCGTGTTCCAGGGGTTGCGGGTCGCTCCGTGGAGCAGGTTGGTCGTCTGCCCCTTGGCGGCGAATTCCGAGGTGTTGGCGATGCCGACGATGACCGCCCCGGCCGCCCTCAGCCGCGCCACCAGCTCCGCATCCTCCGGCGCGATGAAGTCACGGAAGAGGTTGGACCCCTGTGTGATCCGCCGGCCCTTGACCCAGATATTGTCCTTGATCGCCACCGGAACACCGGCCAGCGGCAACCGCTCCCCCGCCGCGATCCGCGCGTCGACAGCCGACGCCCGGGCCGCGACATCGGCGGGATCGACCGACGTGAATGCGTTGATCGTGCCGTCGAGCTCCCGGATCCGCGCCAGCGCCCTGGAAGCCTCCGTTGCGGCCGTGCTCCGACCGGCGTTCACCGCCGCAGCGATCTCGGTGAGTGGAGGCCAGAAGGCGAAAGCTTCGGTCATGTCCAGTGGCACGGCACGTCTCCTCGAAAACCAGAACGCCAGCCAAGCAAGAGGTGCGCCGCCTCCGCAAGCGAAAGGCGCGCACGCCGTCGCACCCGGGCTGCTTGGCACGGGCGTTGCAGGTTCCACCCCGTCCATCGACCAGGAAGGTCACGCCCGCCGATGTCCGTCGCCGCCCCCGCCCAGCTCGCTGCCCAGCCGCTCACGCTGGATGGCGTCACCCACAGCTACGGAGCGGGCCTCGCGGTCGACAACGTCACGCTCGAGGTGAAGGGCGGCGAGCTCGTGGCGCTGCTCGGGCCCTCCGGCTGCGGCAAGACCACGCTTGCTGCGCATCATCGCCGGCTTCATCCAGCAGACCAACGGCAAGGTGATCATCGGACGGATCGCGCCATCGACGCAGTTGCCGCCGAACCGCCGCGAGATCGGCATCGTCTTCCAGAACTATGCGCTGTTCCCGCACATGACCGTGGCCGAGAACGTCGGCTATGGCCTGGCCGCCCGCGGCGAGAGCCAAGCGCCGATGCGGGCCGACGCGCGTGAACGAGATGCTGGCGACTCGTCCGGACTGGAGGGCTTCGCCGACCGCAATGCCGCGCCAGCTCTCCGGCGGCCAGCAGCAGCGCGTGGCGCTGGCCCGGGCCCTCGCCATCCGTCCGCGCATCCTGCTGCTCGACGAGCCGTTCGCCGCCCTCGACAAGCAACCTGCGCGCTCGACATGCAGATCGAGATCAAGCGCGCTTCAGCGCCAGCTCGGCCTCACCACCATCATGGTCACCCATGACCAGGACGAGGCGCATGATCGATCGCCGACCGCATCGCGGTGATGAGTCAGGGCCGCATCGAGCAACTGGGTTCGCCGGTGGAGATCTACGACGAGCCGGCAACCCTGTTCGTCAACAACTTCATCGGCTCGAGCAACCTGATGAAGGGGCGCGTCGAGGCGGTCGAGGCGACAGGATACCGCGTCTCTCTCGACAATGGCGCGGCGTGGAGCCTGTCGTCGCGAGAGCGCTTCGAGCCGGGCGCGCCCGTGCTGGTCTCCGTTCGCCCCGAGCAGATGATGCTGGCCGACGAGGCCGCGCCCGATCGCTTCCCGGTCGAGCTGAAGCTGAGCCTGCCCATCGGCGGCGCGCTCATTCACGACGTGACGGCCCCCGGCGGCGAAGCGCTCAAGGTCGCCGTGCCGCGCCGTCCCGGAACCCTGTCGACAGGACCGGGGCACGCCTTCGCGGCGCTGGCCCCCCACGCCCGCCCTTCCCTCTTCCCAGCAGCATCGTCCTGAGCCCTGACCGGCCGTTTCCAAGGAGTCTCCGCATGACCAAACTCAATCGTCGCGACATCCTGGCGGGCGCCGGAGCGCTTGGCGCCGCCGCGCTTCTCCCCCGCGCCGCGCGCGCCTCAGGCAGCGTCACAGCCGCCATCTACCCCGGCACCTGGGAGGAGGCCTATCGCGGGGTCGTCGCCCCGGCGCTGAAGAAGGCCGCCAATGTCGACATCGCCTTCGACTCGCTCTTCGCCGTCGACCAGGTCGCCAAGGTCCGCGCGGCCCGTGGCGTGCCGCCCTTCGACTGCTTCGTGCTGGATCCGGGGCCCGCCGCCGCCGCCCAGGCCGCCGGCCTGTTCGAGCCGATCGACGCCTCGAAGCTGACCAATGCCGCGAAGATTCCCGCAGGCCTGATCAAGTCGCATGGCGTCACCTGCAACGCGCAGGTCGTCGGCATCGCCTACAATCCGAAGAAGTTCCCGACGCCGCCCAAGGCCTGGACGGACCTCTTCGCCGCGCCCTTCGTCGAGCGCCTCGGCCTCACCGGCTTCCAGACGACCTTCGGCACCGTCTCGCTCATCGAGATGTGCAAGGCCTTCGGTGGGTCCGAGGCCAACATGGAACCGATCTTCGCGGAGCTGAAGAAGGCGGTGTCGAAGGCCGCCGCCGTCGCTGCTCCCGCCGCCATGCCCGGCCTGTTCCAGCAGGGCCAGATCGACGTCATGTACACCAACACCAACACGGTCGCGATCCTGAAGGGCCGCGGCGTCGACATCGCCTTCGCGACGCCGGCTTCCGGCGCCATCACCTTCCAGACGACACTGCACATCGTGAAGGGCGCGGAGAACGTCGCCAACGCCTACAAGTACATCGACACCGCTATCTCGGCCGAGGTGCAGAACCTGCTGCAGCGGAGCCCCTACAACATGATTCCCATCAACAAGGACGTGACTTTCGTCGACACGCTGGACGTGAAGTCCATCGACGACCTGTCGAAGATGGTCACGCACGACTGGACCAAGATCAACCCGCAGCGTGCGGCCTGGATCGAGCGGTTCAACAAGGAGATCACGAAGTAAGGGCCCGCTCTCGTGTCCGCAGCCGCAGCCGCTTCGGGTTCCTCGCCCGTCCGTGATGCCGTCGAGTGGCGCCTCGCAGCGCCGCTCGGCCTCACCTATGCGGTGTTCTTCGCGGCGCCGTTCCTCATCCTGCTCGGCATCAGCTTCTACGCCGATGCCGAGCAGACGCGCCTCGGCCTCGACAGCTGGCTGAAATTCTACACCGACCGCTTCTACCTGAAGGTCATCCTCGACACGCTGAAGCTCGGGGTTTTCGCGGTCATCGCCACGACGATCCTCGCCTATCCGCTGGCGCTCGCCTATCGCGCCGCCTCGCCCGGGCTGCAGAAGGTCCTGCTCTTCATCATCCTGATGCCGCTGCTGACATCGGTGGTCATCCGCACCTTCGCCTGGATCGTCATCCTGGCGCGAGAGGGGGTGGTCAACCAGACACTGATGACGCTCGGGATCACCGCGACACCGCTCAACCTGCTGCAGACGGAACTCGGCCTCGTCATCGCGCTGACACAGATCGAGATGCCGCTGATGCTGCTGCCGCTGCTGACCATCATGAACCAGATGGACCAGAACCTCGTCGATGCGTCCCGCGCGCTCGGCGCGTCGAAGTGGCGGACCTTCTTCAAGGTCATCCTGCCGCTCACACTGCCCGGCTGGATCGCCGGCGCAACCCTCGTCTTCGCCTCGGCGACGACGGCCTTCATATCCCAGTCGGTGATCGGCGGCGCGCGCCTCGTCTACCTGCCGGCACTGATCTGGCAGCAGTCAATGGTGGTTTACAACTGGCCCTTCGCGGCGGTGGCATCGCTCACCCTTCTCTTCACCGTGCTCTCGGGCATCATGGCGCTGAGCTGGCTCGGCCGCTTCGCGAAGACCACCTGAGGCCGTCCGATGTCGCAACGCTCCACCCCCGCCGATGTCAGCTTCAACCTCACCGTCGGCATCATTGCCGGCATCGCCATTTTGATCCTCGTGGCCCCCGTTCTGATCGTCATCGCCACCTCCTTCACCACGACACAGGCGCTGCGCTTCCCGCCGCCGGGCCTGTCCCTTCGCTGGTATGGCGACCTCTTCGATCCGGTGCGATCCGCTCCGATCCACAATGCCGCGCTGAACAGTGTCTGGGTCGCCGGCTGGGCGACGCTGATCGGCTCGGTCCTGTCGGTGCTCGCGGCGCTCGCCATCACCCGCGTCAGCCGGCCCTCGGCCAGGGCGCTCGAAGCAAGCTTCCTGTCGCCGCTGGTCCTGCCGACGCTCTCCTACGGGCTCGCCGCGCTGATGTTCTTCTCGGTCCTCGGCATCCGGCCCTCCCTCAACCTGCTGATCGCCGGGCACCTCGTCGTCATCGCCCCCTTCGTCTTCCGCACGACACTGGCGAGCCTCACCCAGCTCGACCCGGCTTTGCTGGAGGCCTCCGCCAATCTCGGCGCCAGCCGGTTCTATTCCTTCCGCCGCATCACCCTGCCCCTCATCGCGCCGGGCATCGCGGCGGGAGCCTTCCTCGCCTTCATCGCCTCCATGGACAACGTGCCGGTGTCGCTCTTCCTGTCGACGGCGCGCACCTCCATGCTGCCCATCCGCATGTGGGGCATGATGGAATCGACCCTCGACGTGCGCATCGCCGCCATCGCCGGCGTGCTCATCGTCGCCATCCTCATCCTGATGGTGGTGATGGACCGGTTCACCGGCCTCACCCGCCGCATGAGCGCCTGACCCCGGAGTTTCCGATGACCACGTCCTACGATCGCGACCTGATCGGCTACGGCGCCAACCCGCCCGATCCGAAATGGCCGAACGGCGCCCGCATCGCCATCAACTTCGTGATGAACTACGAGGAGGGCTCCGAGCCCTCCGTGCAGGACGGCGAGGGCTACACCGAGATCGGCCTGACCGAGGCGATCGGCCTGCATCGACAGGCGCCGTCAAAGGCCGCGACCTCGCCGCCGAGGGCATGTTCGAGTTCGGCAGTCCGCGTCGGCTTCTGGCGGCATCGATGCGCGCCGTTCCAGGAGCGCGGCCTGCCGCTGACCGTGTTCGGCTGCGCGCTGGCGCATCGAGCGCAACCGAAGCCCGCGGCCGAGGCGATCCGGGCAGTCGGGCTTCGACGTCTGCTGCCATGGCTGGCGCTGGATCACGCCACTTCCAGCTGAGCGAAGCCGAGGAGCGCGAGCACATCCGCCAAGGCCATCGAAGTCGCTGAAGCAGACCGTCGGCGAGGCGCCCGCTCGGCTGGTACTGCCGCTATGGGCCCAGCGTCAACACGCGCACGCCTCGCTGCGTCGAGGAAGGCGGCTTCACTCTACGATTCAGACGACTATTACGGCGACGAGCTGCCCTTCTGGCAGACGGTCGACGGCAAGCCGCACCTCGATCGTGCCCTACTCGCTCACCAACAACGACGGCAAGTATCGGCTGCCGGTCATCGACCACTTCCGACGCAGTGGTTCGACCCTTTGTACAAGCGACGCCTTCGACGTGCTCTACGCCGAGGGCGCCGACCGCAGCCCAAGATGATGTCGGTCGGCCTGCACCATGCGCCTGATCGGCCACCCGGCGCCGCGCGGCGGGTCTCGCGGCGCTTCCTCGACTATGTCCAGTCAGCACGAGGGTGTCTGGGTGACGCGGCGGCTCGACATCGCGCAGCACTGGGCGAAGACGCATCCCTTCCAGGGGTGACGCCGCCTGATCGGCACCGACGGCCAGCGGAAAGAGGCCGACGAACGAAGGTTGTCGCCATGGAAGGCCTGGCGGCAACCCTACCCCTGTCGCCTCAGGAAGCGCGTGATCGTCACGCTTTGCCAGATGCCCGCGGCGTGGAAGGGATCGGCGCGGTTGAAGGCCTCGACATGGGCGCGGTCCGGGGCCTCGACGAGGAACAGGCTGCCGATCATCGCCTCGCCATCGTCGCTCATGAGCGGACCCGACATGACGATCCTCACGCCATGGGCCGAGGTGTCGGAGAGAAAGGCCTTGTGGGCGTCGTAATGCGCCAGCCGGGTCGGCAGCGCGCCCGGCCGGTCCAGCGCGTGAATGGCGAAGAGCGCGGTCAGGATGTCCTCCGGGATGTCTTGGGTTCGCCGATGGCGAAACCGGCGAGGAAGCGGTCGATCGCCCGCTCGATCACCGGCATCACGTCCTCCGGCGTCGGCAGGTGATAGATGTGCCGGCGGATGCCGAGATAGACGATGCTGCCGTGGAGATTCCACAAGTCCTCAACCTCCGGCGTCACAGGGCCCGGTGCCTCGTGCCGGAGCTCCTCCAGCAGCGGCGCCAGCAGCACGTCGCGGACATGCTCGAGGTAGCGGCGATTGAGAGCCTCGCCGGCGAGGCCCGCCGCCATGAAGATCCGCATCCACTCATAGGTGAAGATCGCCGTCGTGTATTCGGCGTAGAAGGCCAGCATGCGCTCGCGCAGGGGGTGGGACCGGTCGGTCAGCACGGCCGGCCAGTGCGGTGCCATGCGGTCGAGGTAGACCCTCGCGAAAACCGCCTCGAGGATCTCCGCCTTGCTGCGGAAATACTGGTAGAGCAGCGCCTGGGTGATACCGGCTCGCTTGGCGAGGTCGCGGGTCGTGCCGGCGAGGCCGACTTCGGCGAAATAGCAGACGGCCGCATCGACGATCTGCTCGCGCCGTGCCTCCGGCGGCAGCCGTCGCCGTCTTGCGGTCAGGTCGAGGCCGTCCGCCATGCGTTCTCCCCCGGAGTCAACGAAGTTCGGAAGGCTCTTGACTCGTGGCCTCCGCGTCGTTGATCATTTGACCAATTAAACAATACGAGCCGCGGCGCCGCAAGGCAACCGACCGTCGGCAGCGGGTGGGAGACGTATCATGAAGTGGCCGGCGATGGGCTATGCCCGCGTCGAAAGTCTCGCGGATCTCTGGCGCGTCATGGACGAGGCCGGTCCCGAGGCGCAGATCCTGGCCGGCGGCCAGAGCCTGCTCGCGACACTCTCGTTCCGCCTGTCCGAACCCTCGGGGCTGATCGATATCACCCGGATTTCCGCCTTGAAGGGCATTGCGGTCCAGGGCGATGCCCTGCGCATCGGCGCCCTGACGCGCCATGCCGATCTCGGCTGTGACCCGCTCGTTGCCACTCACGCCCCGCTTCTGGCCAAGGCCGCCCCGCTCATCGCCCATCCCGCCATCCGCAACCGCGGCACCATCGGCGGCAGCCTCGCACTGGCCGATCCGGCGGCTGAGCTGCCGGCCTGCGTTGTGGCGCTGGGTGCCACCATCGTCATCGCCTCGAAGGCCGGCGAGCGCCGCGTCGCAGCCGAGGATTTCTTCCAGTGGCCTGTTCTCGACCGATCTCCAGCCGGGCGAGATCATCGCCGCAGTCGAGGTGCCGGTGGCAACGGCTGCGAGCCGCCACGCCATTGTCGAGGTCACGCGCAGGTCCGGCGACTACGCCATGGCCGGCCTCGCGGCGGTCCTGTCGGTCCAGCCGAACGGCGAGGTCGATGCGGCCCGTCTCGTCTATTTCGGCGTCGGCTCTGGCGCCGAGATCGCCAGGGGCGCATCGGCGGCTCTCGTCGGCCGCCCCCTGGACGAGGCAGCGATCGCCGCAGCCCAGACTGCTCTCGCCGACGACCTCGATCCCCCGGGCGACCTGCACGGCGGACCGGAGCTGAAGCGCCATCTGGCGCGCGTGCTCACGGCCCGCGCCCTCAAGTCCTTCCTCGCACCCGCGGAGCAGGCGGCATGAACCGGCGCATCGAGATCACCCTGACGGTGAACGGCGAGAAGGTGTCGCGCAGCGTCGACACGCGCATGCACCTGATCGACTTTCTGCGGTCGGAGCTCGGCCTGACCGGTGCCCATACCGGCTGCGAGCACGGCGTCTGCGGCGCCTGCACGGTGCGGGTCGACGGCGATCCAGTGCGCGGCTGCCTCGTCATGGCCGCGAGCCTCGACGGGGCCAGCGTGGAAACCATCGAGGGCCTGTCCGACAGCGGCGAGATCCGCGACCTGCAGGAGGCCTTCGTCGCCCGCAACGCCGCGCAGTGCGGCTATTGCACGCCGGGCATGCTGGTGACGGCGGCCGACATTCTCAGCCACGCCCCCCATGCCTCGCGCGAGGAGATCCGCGAGCACATTTCGGGCAACTACTGCCGCTGCACCGGCTATCAGGCCATCGTCGACGCCGTCGAGGACACCCTGAAGACCCGCCGCACGAGCGAGGCCGCCCGATGAACGAGATCGTCACGCCGAAGTCGCTCGGCCTCTCCCGCGAGGACCTGCCGAACTCCTATATCGGCCGCGCCGTGCCGCGTCCCAATGCCCGCAAGCTCGTCGAAGGCCGCGCCACCTATACCGACGACGTGAGCCTGCCGCGTCTCGTCCACGCCGCCTTCCTGCGCTCGCCCCATGCCCATGCGCGCATCGTCTCGATCGATGCGAGCGAGGCGCTGAAGGTGCCGGGCGTCGTCCGCGTCTTCACCGGCGCCGACCTCGCCAAGGTCTGCGACCCCTGGGTCGCCGTGCTCGCCCACCTCAAGGGCATGAAGTCGGCGCCGCAATATCCGCTGCCGCTGGAGCGCGCCACCTGGCAGGGCGAGGCCGTCGTCGCCGTCGTCGCTGACACCCGCGCGGCGGCCGAGGACGGTGTCGCCGCCCTCGCCGTGGAGTTCGACCCGCTGCCGGCCCAGGTCGACATGGAGACGGCGCTTAGCCCCGGCACGGTCGTCATCCACCCCGAGCTTGGCGACAACCTCGTTTTCACCCGCACCGCCGAGACCGGCAACGTGGAGGCCGCCATCGCCGGGGCGCACAAGGTGGTCGAGGCGACCTTCCATACCGGCCGCCATACCGGCGTGACGCTGGAGCCGCGCTCCATCATCGCCGACTACAACCGCGCCGACGGCACGCTTACCGTGCACCATTCGACGCAGGCGCCGCACATGATGCAGAACGTCTTCGCCACGCAGCTGCGCATGGCCGAGGGCGACGTCCGCGTCATCTGCAAGGACGTCGGCGGCTCCTACGGCATCAAGGTCCACGTCTATCCCGACGAGATGGCGGTCGCCTGCATGTCGCGGATCATGGGCCGTCCCGTGAAGTTCATCGCCGATCGTTTCGAGGCCTTCGGCAGCGACATCCACGCCCGCGACCACCGGATCAAGGGCCGCCTGGCCGTGGATGCCGAGGGGCGTTTCCTCGCTTTCGACATCGACGATCTCACGGGCATCGGGCCCTATTCCGTCTATCCGCGCACCAGTGCGGTCGAGGGCAACCAGGTCGTCAATCTCTGCGGCGGCCCCTATGCCTTCGACAACTATCGCTGCACCACCACCGTCGTGCTGCAGAACAAGTCGCCCACCTGCCAGTACCGGGCGGTAGGCCATCCCATCGCCACTGCGGTGACGGAGGGCCTCGTCGATCTCGCGGCGCAGGCCCTCGGCATGGATCCGGTGGCGATCCGCCGCAAGAACCTCATCCGCGACGACGCCTATCCCTGCACCTCGCCGGCCGGCATGAAGTTCGAGGGCCTGTCGCACCACGCCTCCCTCGACAAGCTCATGGAGATGGTGCCGGTTGACCGGATCCGGGCCGACCAGGCCGAGCAGCGCAAGAGGGGCGTCTATCGCGGTCTCGGCATCGCCAGCTTCATCGAGCTGACCAATCCCTCGCCCTTCATGTACGGCATCGGCGGTGCCAAGATCTCGGCGCAGGACGGCTGCACCGTCCGCATGGACCCCGACGGGTCGGTCGTGGCGCTGTCCGGCGTCACCGAACAAGGCCAGGGCACCGAGGCCATCCTCGCGCAGATCGTCGCCCACGGCGTCGGCGTGCCGGTCTCCAAGGTGAAGGTCGTCACCGGCGACACCCAGACGACGCCCTATGGCGGCGGCACCTGGGCATGCCGCGGCGCCGGCATCGGCGGAGAGGCGGCGCTGCAGTCGGCCATCGCCCTGAAGGAGCAGATCCTCGAGGTTGCCGGCGCCATGCTGCAGGCGCAAGGGTCCAGCCTCGACATCGTCATGGGCGAGGTCGTGGACAAGGCGACGGGCCAGTCGCGCATGCCGCTCTCCGAGCTCGGCCGCATCGTCTATTACCGCGGCGACACCCTGCCGAAGGAGCTGTCCCGCGAGCTCGTCCAGACCCGCCACTACATCACCAAGGAATACCCCTTCGCCTTCACCAACGGCATCCAGGCGAGCTGGCTGGAGGTCGATGTCGAGACCGGCATGGTGAAGCTGCTGGAGCACTGGTGCGTCGAGGACTGCGGCCGGGTGATCAACCCCATGCTGGTCGACGAGCAGGTGCGCGGCGGCATCGTCCAGGGCATCGGCGGCGCGCTCTATGAGCACTGCATCTACAACGAGGACGGCCAGCTCCTGACCACCACGCTGGCCGACTATCTCGTGCCGATGGCAGCCGAGATGCCGGACATGCATGTCGGCCACGTCGAAACGCCGACGAAGGAATCCCTCCTCGGCGCCAAGGGCGCGGGCGAGGCCGGCACCGCCGGCGCTCCCGCCGCCATCATGAACGCCATCAACGACGCCCTGTCGCCGCTCGGCGCCAAGGTCTTTGCCCAGCCCTTCACCCCGGAGCGCATCCTGAAGGCCCTCGGCAAGATTGCATGACGATGGCGGATCGGTGCTAGCCTGCCCGCCAGCGGAAAGGTCGGAGCAATCGACCGGAAAGAACAACGGAACCGCCGGCCCGCCGGCACCCGAACCCTAGAGAGGAACATCCATGACCAGGACCACCCGACGCACATTCCTCGCCGGCGCCGCGGGCGCAGCGAGCCTTCCCGTCTTCTCCATCCGCGCCTCCGCCCAGCAGACTCTGAACGTCACCATCGCGGCGAGCCACCCGGTCCAGAACTTCTGGGTCGCGATGATGAAGAACGTCTTCCAGCCCGAGGTCGAGAAGCACCTGCGCGACAATGGCAACCAGGTGAAGGTGAACTGGCGCGAGGCCTATGGCGGCACGCTCTACAAGTTCCAGGACACGATGGAGGCCGTGCGCGACAACATCACCGACATCGGCTACGTCGGCACGCTCTGGGAAGGCTCGACCATGCCGCTCCAGAACGTCTCCTACTTCACCCCCTTCACGACGGGTGATCACGGCCTGGTGGCGCGCACTTTCGACCAGCTGAACGCCACTGTTCCGGCGATCAAGCAGAACTGGAACGGCCTCAACATGGTGCCGCTCTCGTCCTTCATCACCGACACCTACCACATCTGGTCGACCTTCCCGGTCCGTACCCTCGACGACCTGAAGAACCGCAAGATCTCGGCCCCCGGCACCTCGGCGAACTGGCTGACCGGCACCGGCGCGACGCCGGTCGACGGCGCTCTGACCACCTACTACACCGACATCCAGACCGGCGTGTCGGAAGGCGCCCTGTCCTTCTTCGTCGGCATCCTGCCGACCCGCGTCTACGAGGTGGCGAAGTACGTCACCAAGTGCAACGTCGGCGCCATGTATGTCGGCGGTATCGCCGCCAACAAGCAGCGCCACGACCGCTGGCCGGCCGCCTTCCAGAAGGCCGTCGCCGAGGCCGGCAAGGTGACCACCCAGAAGCACATCGAGGACGTCTCCTCCCGCATCGACGCGGCGGAGAAGGAGATGGTCTCGAAGGGCTCGATCATCACCACCATGGCCGAGGCCGAGCGCAAGCGCTGGATCTCGGGCCTGCCGAACATCGCCAAGACCTGGGCCGATTCGTCGGGTCCGGCTGCGCGGGATGTGCTGAAGTCCTACTTCGCAGCCATCCGTGCCGCCGGCCAGACGCCGGGCCGCGACTGGGACCGCGAAGCGGCGAGCTGAGATCGTCCACCAGACACTGCGGGCGCCGGGGTCCACCCGGCGCCCGTCTGCATGACACGACCTGAAGCGGGGGGACATCATCATGGCCGACGACATCGACATGTCGGCGATCGAGACGGAGGCTGCAAAGCGTCCCTTCGATCCCGTCCGCTTCATCCTCGACGCCCTCGCCGCCATCGGCACAATCTGGACCTTCGGCCTGATGCTGCTGATCTGCGCCGACGTCGTCGGCCGGTCGTTCCTCAGCATGCCGATCACCGGCGTTTCCGAAATCGCCGCCCACTCCATCGTCGGCATCGTCTTTCTGCAGGTGGGCGCAACGATCTATGCGCGGCGCATGACGCGGGCCGACTTCCTCATCGAGGGCCTGCTGCATCGCCACCCCGCCGCGGGCCGCCTCATCGAAGCCCTGTTCCTGCTGATCGGCGCCGCCGTCATGGCCTTCGTCGCCTGGGCGGCCTGGCCGGGCGTGTGGACCTCCCTCGCCGCCCGCGAATTCTTCGGCGTGCAGGGCCTGTTCACCGTGCCGACATGGCCCTTCCGCGCCCTCATCGTCCTCGGCGGCGCCGCCGGGGCCCTCGCCTACCTCATGCTGTTCATCGCCGAGATCGGTGTCCGGCGCCCCGCTGCCAAGGCCTGATCCGATGGAAGACGTCACGCTCGGATTTCTGCTCATCGGCGCCATGGTGGCGCTGATCGTCCTCGGCCTGCCCATCGGCCTGTCGCTGATCTCGACCGGCGCCATCGGCGTCTGGCTTATCCGCGACAACATCGATCTCGCCTTCCGCTTCACCGCGCTCGCCACCTATTCGGGCATCCAGGACTACCTCTTCGCCACCATCCCGCTCTTCGTGTTGATGGGGTTGCTCGTCAGCATTTCCGACGTCGGCAAGGACACTTTCGAGGTGGCTCAGGCGCTGCTGCGGCGCATCCGCGGCGGCCTCGGCATGGCGACGGTCGCAGCCAACGCCGTCTTCGCCGCCGTCACAGGCGTGTCCATCGCCTCGGCGGCGGTCTTCACCAAGGTCGCCGTGCCCGAAATGGTCCGTCACGGCTACACGATGAGGTTCGCCACCGGCACGGTCGCCGGCTCCTCCATCCTCGGCATGCTCATCCCGCCGAGCCTCCTGATGATCGTCTACGGCGTGCTGTCGGAGGTCTCGATCGGCAAGATGTTCGTCGCCGGCGTCATCCCGGGCGTCATCATCGCCGTCGGCTTCACCGTGATGATCTGGCTGAACGCGACGGTCTGGCCCGGCACGATCTTCGTCGACCCCGGCAAGTCGGATGTGGACGACGCACCGGCCATGGGTACCGGCGAGATGCTCGCCAAGTCCGTGCCGATCGCCTGCCTCGTGGTGCTCATCCTTGGTGGCCTCTACACCGGCTTCTTCACTCCAACCGAGGCGGGCGCTGTCGGCGCTGCGGGCGCTCTCGTCATCGCCCTCGTCCGCCGCCGGCTCGACTGGCCGAAGTTCTGGCGTGTGCTGAAGGAGGCGGGCCTCGTCTCGGCCTCCATCCTCTTCCTGCTGATCGCCGCCAGCCTCTACTCCCGCATGCTCTCCATGGCGGGCGTCCCGAACGCCATCGGCGACTTCGTCCAGCACCTCGGCCTCGGCTCCTACGGCTTCCTCTTCGCCTTCGTCATCGTGATCCTGCTGATGGGCATGATCCTCGATTCCACGTCGATCCTGCTGATCATGGTGCCGATCGGCGCACCCATCGCCTCCGCCATGGGCTTCGACCTCATCCACTTCGGCATCGTCACCATCATCGCCGTCGAGATGGGCCTTCTGACCCCGCCCTTCGGAATCTCGGTCTTCACGGTCAAGGCGACGCTGGGCGATCCGAAGGTCGGCATCGAGACGATCTTCGCCGGCACAATCCCCTATCTGGCGGTGATGGGCCTCTGCCTCATCCTGATCGCCTTCTTCCCCATCCTCGCCACCGCCCTGGTGAAGTGACCGCCATGCTCAGCTTCAACGAACACAACCTGACCGACGAGGTCGTCAAGCGCTTCGCGGAATGCCCCGATCCCCGTCTGAAGCAGGTGATCCAGGCGCTCGTCCGTCACGCCCACGCCTTCGTCAAGGAGGTCGAGCTGACGGAAGCCGAGTGGCTCACCGCCATCCAGTTCCTCACCCGCACCGGCCACATGTGCGACGACAAGCGGCAGGAGTTCATCCTGCTCTCCGACGTGCTCGGCGTCTCGATGCTGGTGGACGCCATCAACCACCGCATGCCCGACGGTGCGACCGAGACGACGGTGCTCGGCCCCTTCTATCTCGGGGAGCACCGGGTCACGCCCTTCGGCGCCGATATCGCGGTGGATGAGCCCGGCGAGCGCCTCTTCGTCGAGGGCACCGTTTCATCACCCGGCGGCACCCCGATCGCCGGTGCGGCGGTCGACATCTGGCATTCCGACGACGAGGGGTTCTATGACGCCCAGAAGGGTACCGAAGAGCCTTCGCTGCGCGCCCGCTTCATCACGGACGCGCAAGGGCGCTTCGGCTTCCGGACCATCGTGCCCTCGAGCTACCCGATCCCGCACGACGGTCCCGTCGGCCAACTCCTGGAGGCGACGAAGCGCCACCCGATGCGCCCGGCGCACATCCACTTCCGCATCTCCGCGCCGGGACACGAGACCCTCGTCACGCACCTCTTCATGCCGGGCGATCCCTGGCTGGAGAGCGATGCGGTCTTCGGCGTCAAGGAGAGCCTCATCGCCACGCTGGCAGACCGCCAGGGCGGAACCTATCCGGGAGGCGCAGCCGCGCCCGACCGGTGGAAATACCTCAACCATGACTTCGGGCTGAAGCCGACCACGGCCGCCGCCGGTTGAAGCGGCGGGCCTTCAGCGTACCGGCGGCAGGCAGAGGATGCCGCCCTCCGGGCCGATCACCACGGAAGCCACGGCAAAGGCGGTGATGGCGAGACCGACCGCCATCGAGGCCGCCGGGCTGCGCGCGAAATTCTTCAGGCTGGCCACCCCCATGGAACTCGCCATGACGGCGGGAAGCGTCCCGAGCCCGAAGCCGAACATCAGACTGGCGCCGCCGAGGCCCGTGCCGGTGAGCATGGCGGTGAACAGCGCGCCGTAGACCATGGCGCAGGGGATGAAGCCCCAGATCACGCCGACCGCGAGGGGCGCGCCCACGCCGAAGCCCGGGTGGCGCGAGGTGAAGGTCATGATGGCCGTGCCGATCGGCGCCGCCAGCCGATCGAAGGCGACGAGCGAAGGGATGATCCCCGCCGTCGACAGGCCGATCCAGCCGAGGGTCGCCGCGCTCGCCCATTGCAGCACGCGGTAGGCCGCGGTCTGGTCGAACGCCCCGGCGAGCGAGGATCCGAAAGCGCCGAGGATGCCGCCGGCGGCGGCATAGGCAATGACGCGGCCGAACTGGGTGACGAGCAGCATCCGGGCCCGCTGACCCATGTCCGCTTCCGGCTGGGTCGTCAGCATCAGCGCCGAGCCGATGCTGCCGCACATGCCGGCGCAGTGCAGGCTGGAGGCAAACCCCATCAGCGTGCCGGCGACGATGGTGAGCGAGGAGGGAAACATCCCCTTTGGAACTCCGTGCTCTAGACGGCAGCCGAATGACGGCCCGCCTTCGCGAGGTGGGCATCGAACAACGAAGCGACGACGCGCACCAGAGGCTTGCCGGCATCGCTGACGACGACAGTCCGCGCCTTGCGCGAGACGAGACCCTCATGCTCCAGCGGCTGCAGGCGGGCAAGGTCGGCGTCGAAGAAGTCCTGCGGAACCCCGTGGCGCCGCGCCACGGCCTCGAGGTCGGCCGAGAAATCACACATCAGCCGTTCGATGGCATCGCCCCTGACCCTGTCATCGAGCGACAGGGCGAGGCCGCGCACCGTTGCCGGCTCTCCGGCCTCGATGGAACGCTGGTAGCCGCCGATATCGGGCGCGTTCTGGACGAAGCCCTGCGGCAGCCGGCCGATCGCCGAAGCGCCGAAGGCGAGAAGGGCCTCCGCGTCATCGGTCGTATAGCCCTGGAAGTTGCGCTTCAGTGTCTGCTCCCGCGCCATGATCGCCATCGAATCGGAAGGCAACGCGAAATGGTCGAGGCCGATGGCCTCGTAGCCATGGGCGATGAGCGCGTCGCGCGCCGCATTCGCCTGCCGGAAACGCTCGGCGGCATCCGGAAGCGCGGCCTCGTCGATGAGCCGCTGGTGGGTCTTGAACCAGGGGACATGGGCATAACCGAAGAGCGACAGCCGCCCGGGCTTGAGCGCCGCGACCTGGTCGATGGTCCGCAGGAGGTCCTCGAGGCTCTGGTGCGGCAGGCCATACATGAGATCGAAGCTCAGCTGGCCGATGCCCGCGCGCTGCAGCGCCGCGACGGCGGCCACCACGACCTCATGCGGCTGAATCCGTCCGATCGCCTCCTGCACATGCGGGTTGAGGTCCTGAACGCCGAGGCTGGCGCGATTGACACCCATCCGAACCAGCGTGGCGGCCAGGCCGTCGTCGACCTGCCGCGGATCGAGCTCGATCGCGTGCTCGGCATCGGCGCCGATGTCGAATCGCGCTGCGAGGCGCCGCGCGACGGATTCGAGGCCCGCCGGCCCGAGCATCGATGGCGTGCCGCCGCCCCAGTGGATGTGCCGCACCCTGCGGGCCGCCGTCAGGCCGGAAACCAGGTCGATCTCGGCCTCCAGGTGCCGGCGATAGGCCTCGATGGGCTCGACCTTGCGCGTCACCTTGGTGTGGCAGCCGCAATAGGAGCACATGGTCTGGCAGAACGGCACGTGGAGATAGAGCGACAGGCTCGTGTCATCGGCGAGCCGGCCGAGCCAGTCGCGATAGGTCGCGCCATTCACCGCCGGGCCGAAGTGAGGGGCGGTCGGATACGAGGTGTAGCGGGGCACCGAGCGCTCGGCGAGGGCGACATTGCCCGCCGACGCCGGAAAGGAGGTGGACGGGAGCGTGGCGGTGGCTGGCTGGGCCGGCGTCATGGAAGTCATGGGGGTGGACCTGATGACGGTGGGAAGACGGCGTCTTCCTCCTCATGCACTCCAATCCACCGCCAACCGCTCCGGCGCCTTGATCAAAATCAAGCAAACCGAGGGAACTCTGCGACTTTTTTTGGGCAGCTTGATACACATCAATGTCTCGCTTTGCCCGCCTGCCATTGGTGCGTGCAATGCGGTACCGCCAGCGATGGTGGCCGCCCGCTGCCACGGACGAGGGGCATCTCATGAGCCAAGTTCTAGCCCAAAAGAAGCTCTCCATAACGGAGATCGGGTCTTCACTCGCCTTTGTGGCGACCGCCATCCTGTGCCTCTTCGCCGCCTCCGGGTCGGTGGATCCGGCCTATTCCTTCCATCTCTACCTGTTCGTGGCCGCATCGATCGGCGCGGTCTTCCTGATCGCCAACCGCCACATGGAGCGTCCCGCCGTCATCCCCCAGGAGATCGACGGCAAGCCCAACTACAACATGGGCCCGGTTCGCTTCGCCACGGTGGCGGCGGTGTTCTGGGGCATCGCCGGCTTCACGGTGGGCCTCATCATCGCCCTGCAGCTCGCCTACCCGGCGCTGAATTTCGACCTTCCCTGGACGAATTTCGGCCGCCTGCGCCCGCTGCACACCTCGGCGGTCATCTTCGCCTTCGGCGGCAACGTGCTGCTCGCGACCTCCTTCTACGTCGTGCAGAAGTCCTGCCGCGCACGCCTCGCCGGCGAGATCGCACCGTGGTTCGTCGTCCTCGGCTACAACTTCTTCATCCTGATCGCCGGCACGGGCTACCTGCTCGGCATCACCCAGGGCAAGGAATACGCCGAGCCCGAGTGGTACGCTGACCTCTACCTGACGGTCGTCTGGGTCGTGTACCTGCTGGTCTTCCTCGCGACCCTCTGGAAGCGCAAGGAACCCCACATCTTCGTGGCGAACTGGTTCTACCTCGCCTTCATCGTCACCATCGCCGTCCTCCATCTCGGCAACAACGCGACGATCCCGGTCTCCATCCACTCGCCCAAGAGCTACATCGTCTGGTCGGGTGTCCAGGACGCCATGTTCCAGTGGTGGTACGGCCATAACGCGGTCGGCTTCTTCCTGACCGCCGGCTTCCTCGCCATCATGTACTACTTCGTGCCGAAGCGCGCCGAGCGCCCGATCTACTCCTACCGGCTGTCGATCGTGCACTTCTGGGCCCTGATCTTCCTCTACATCTGGGCTGGCCCGCACCACCTCCACTACACGGCTCTGCCGGACTGGGCGCAGACCCTCGGCATGACCTTCTCGGTGATGCTGTGGATGCCCTCCTGGGGCGGCATGATCAACGGCCTGATGACGCTCTCGGGCGCCTGGGACAAGCTGCGGACCGACCCCGTGCTGCGCATGATGGTCGTCTCGCTCGCCTTCTACGGCATGTCGACCTTCGAGGGCCCGCTGATGTCGATCAAGGCGGTCAACTCGCTGTCGCACTACACCGACTGGACCATCGGCCACGTCCATTCCGGTGCGCTCGGCTGGGTCGCCTACATCTCCTTCGGCGCGCATCTACTGCCTGGTCCCCTGGCTGTGGAACAAGAAGCAGCTCTATTCGAACCGCCTGGTCGAATGGCACTTCTGGGTCTCGACCCTCGGCATCGTCCTCTACATCTCGGCCATGTGGGTCGCCGGCATCATGCAGGGCCTGATGTGGCGTGCCTACACCGCGCTCGGCTTCCTCGAGTACTCGTTCATCGAGACCGTCGACGGCCATGCACCCCTACTACGTGATCCGTGCTGCTCGGCGGCGCCCTGTTCGTCGTCGGCTCGCTGATCATGGCCTACAACCTGATCATGACGGTGCGGCAGCGGCGAGGCTGAAGAGCCTGAAGCCGCCCCCGCCCTCGTGGCCGCCGAGTAAGGAGGACCAACGATGTCTCTCTGGAACAAGCACGCGATCTTCGAGAAGAACTCGATCATCCTCACCGTCGGCATCCTCGTGGTCGTCGCCATCGGCGGCCTCGTGGAGATCGCCCCGCTCTTCTATCTGAGGAGCACCATCGAGAAGGTGGAAGGGGTTCGCCCCTACACCCCGCTGGAACTCGCCGGCCGCGCCATCTACGTGCGGGAGGGCTGCTACAACTGCCACAGCCAGATGATCCGTCCCCTGCGTGACGAGGTCGAACGCTACGGCCACTACTCGCTGGCGGCCGAGAGCATGTTCGACAAGCCCTTCCAGTGGGGTTCCAAGCGGACCGGCCCGGACCTCGCCCGCGTCGGCGGCAAGTACTCCGACGAATGGCACGTGGCGCACCTGAACAACCCGCGCTCGATCGTCCCGCAGTCGATCATGCCGGGCTACGCCTTCCTCGCCCAGGCCGAGATCCGGCCCGAGCAGGTGGCAGGCCACCTGAGGACGAACCGCCTCGGCGGCGTCCCCTACACCCAGGCGCAGATCGACAACGCGCTCGTCGACCTGCGCACCCAGGTGAACGCCGACAGCCCGAACCTGCAGGCCCTCCAGGGCCGCTATCCGGGCGCCACGGCACGTGCCTTCGGCGGCAACGCCGCGGCAGCCGCGAATGGAACGGTCACCGAGATGGACGCCCTCGTCGCCTATCTCCAGGTCCTCGGGACCATGGTGAACTTCCGCACCTACGACGCCCAGGCGAACATACGCTGAGCGGGAGGGAGAACATGAGCACCTATTCGACCCTCGCCAGCTTCGCGCAGACCGTCGGGCTTCTCTACTTCGTCGGAATGTTCCTCGCGATCGCTGCCTATGCCTTCTGGCCCCGCAACAAGCAGCGCTTCGACGAGGCCGCCAATATCCCTCTGAGGGAGGACTGATCCATGGCCGACCATCATCCTGAGATCGACGCCGCCACTGGCCGCGCAACAACCGGCCACGAGTGGGACGGCATCAAGGAACTGAACTCGCCGCTGCCGAAGTGGTGGCTGTACATCTTCTACGCCACCATCGTCTGGTCGATCGGCTACTGGATCGTCTACCCGGCCTGGCCGCTGGTCACCAACTACACCAAGGGTGCCTTCGGCTATGCCTCGCGCCAGGACGTGGTGCGGGATCTCGACGCCCTCAAGGCGCTGCGCGCCGAGAGGTCGGCTGCCCTCGCCCGCGCCGATCTGGCCGACATCGCCAAGGATCCGACGCTGCTCACCTTCGCCCTCGCCCAGGGCAAGGCGGCCTTCGGCGACAACTGCGCTCCCTGCCACGGCCTGTCGGCCACCGGCACGCGCGGCTTCCCCAACCTGCGTGACGACTCCTGGCTCTGGGGCGGCTCCATCCAGGACATTCACCAGACCATCGCCCACGGCATCCGCAACGGCGACGACAGGGCCCGTCAGGGCAACATGCCGGCGCTCGGTGGCCCCAACGGCGTGCTGAAGCCGGACGAGGTCATCACGGTGGCCAACTTCGTGCGCTCGCTGTCGGGCCAGTCGACCCGGCCCGGCGCGGACCTCGCCAAGGGCAAGGAGCTGTTCATCGCGAACTGCGCTGCCTGCCACGGCGAGGAGGGACGCGGCAACCGCGAGCTCGGCGCACCGAACCTGACCGGTCGCAACTGGGTCTACGGCTCGGACGAGCGGACGATCATCGAGACCATCAACAATGGTCGCGGCGGCGTCATGCCCGGCTGGACCACCCGCCTCGACGAGACGACCGTCAAGGCCCTCGCCGTCTACGTTCACGCTCTCGGCGGCGGCCAGTAATCGAACCCTGCGAGACGAGGGCGCGCATCACCCCGGGTGGTGCGCGCCCTTTCCTTTTTCGCAGTGCGACAAGACCCTTGAGGCAGGTCAAGGTTCGTCTCCGGCTTTTGATCGATGCTAGAGTGATTGCACCAGAAGGTGGTGCATTTTCCCCCCGGAATCCGCCATGTCCGATCTCGTCAAGACTGCACCGCCCAAAGGCCATGCCGACGCGAAGGAACCATCCTTCGTCTACAGCGAGGATGAACCGCTCTACGAGGGCCGGCGCGAGATCTACCAGCAGAGCGTCAAGGGACGCCTGAGGACCATCAAGTGGGCAGTGCTCATCGCCTGCCTCGGCGTCTACTATTTCCTGCCCTTCCTGCGGTGGTATCGCGGCCCGAACCAGCCGGATCAGGCAGTTCTCGTCGATATCGCCCACAACCGCTTCTACTTCTTCTTCATCGAGATCTGGCCCCAGGAGGTCTACTACTTCACCGGCCTCTTGGTGATGGCTGCGCTGGTGCTGTTCCTCATGAACGCTGTCGCCGGCCGTGTCTGGTGCGGCTATCTCTGCCCACAGACGGTGTGGACCGACCTCTTCACCGTGGTCGAGCGCTGGGTCGAGGGTGACCGCCGCGAGCGCATGATGGCCGATGCCCAGCCGATGACGGCGGCGAAACTCGGTCGCAAGGCGCTCAAGCACTTTCTCTGGCTGATGATCGCCTGGTGGACCGGCGGTGCATGGGTGCTCTACTTCGCCGACGCACCGACGCTGGTGAAGGACCTCGCCACCTTCCAGGCCCCGATGGTGGCCTATGTCTGGATCGGCATCCTCACCTTCACGACCTATTCCCTCGCCGGCCTGATGAAGGAACAGGTCTGCCTTTACATGTGCCCCTGGCCGCGCATCCAGGCTGCCCTGACCGACCAGTACGCGCTCAACGTCACCTACCGCTATGATCGCGGCGAGCCGCGCATGTCGGTCAAGGCCGCCACCAAGGCACGCGAGGCCAACGAGCCGGCCGGTGACTGCATCGAGTGCCGCCAGTGTGTCGTCGTCTGCCCGACCGGCGTCGATATCCGCGACGGTTCGCAGCTCGGCTGTATCCAGTGCGGCCTGTGCATCGACGCCTGCAACTCGGTCATGACCAAGGTGAACCGGCCTCTCGGCCTCATCGCCTACGACAACGACGTCAACATCGACCGCCGTCGCCAGGGCCTGGACGAGGTCTACCCTCTCATCCGCACCCGCACCGTGCTCTACGCGGGCATGATCGCCGCGGTCGGCCTCGTCATGCTCTACGGGCTGATGACGCGCTCCTTCACCGACCTCTCAGTGCTGCACGACCGCAACCCGCTCTTCGTCCAGCTGTCCGATGGCTCGATCCGCAACAGCTACACGGTTCGCGTGCTGAACAAGCGCCCGCAGCACCGCATCTTCGTGCTGGCGGTCGACGAACTGCCGCTGGCCCGCGTCAATGCCGTCGGCATCGCCATGACATCGGGCGACTGGCCGGTCATCGACGTGGGTCCGGATTCGACCCGCGAGGTCATCGTCCACGTCACTGTTCCTGCCGCCGCGAACCTGCCACCGTCGAGCCGCGTCACCTTCCGGATCACCGAACTCGGATCCGGCGAAAAGGTGAGCGTGCGCGATCACTTCATAGCCCGTTGACCCCAAGAGGATAGGTCCGATGTCCCCCGCCATCCCCTCCCCGACCCCTGCCGAAAGGCGTGAGTGGCGCCTGACCGGCCGTATGGTCTTCGCCGGCTTTGTCGTGTTCTTCGGCATCATCATCGCCGTCAATGCGCTGATGCTGACGCTCGCGCTGGACACCATGCCGGGCACCACCACCGACAGCTCCTACCGCGCCAGCCAGCGCTTCAACCGCGATCTCGCCGCAGCACGCGAGCGGACGGCACGCGGCTGGAACGTCGACGCCCGCGTCGAGCGAAACCCGACCGGCATCGCCGCGATGACCGTCTCCGTGCGCGAGAGCGCCGGCACCCCTGTCGAGCAGATCAGGGTGACCGCACGCCTCATGCACCCGGTCCATCGCGTCAACGATCGTATCTTCGACGTCTCCCGCAGCGGCACCGGGCTCTATGCCGGCACCACGGAGGGTGTCGTGGCAGGCGCCCACGACCTCGTCATCGAGATCGATCGGAACGGCGAGGTTCTCTACCGGTCTCGCAATCGCATCGTCCTGCCCTGAGAAGGGCAGCCGTCATGACCAGCGCCATCGTCGAGCCCGTAGCGAACCCGGCAGCCGCACTGCCGTCCGGGGCCACTGTCCCGGTCGCATCGGCCGCAACGGACCTGTCCCTGTTTGTCGAGCCGCTGGGCGATGGCCGGGCGCGCATGGATTTCGCCGTCGACGGCATCACCTGCGCGGCCTGCATGCCGGTGATCGAGCAGGGGCTCTCGCGCGTGCCGGGAGTCGACTCGGCCCGCGTGAACCTCACTCACCGGCGCCTCACGGTCGAATGGCACGAGGAGCTCACGACACCCCAGCGCATCGTCGAGCGCCTGGCCGCACTCGGTTTCCGCGCCTTCCCCTTCGACCCCAAGGCCGTCGAGGGCGAGGAGGCGCGGGAGGCGCGCTTCCTTCTCCAGTGCCTCGGCGTCGCCGGCTTCGCCATGATGAACATCATGCTACTGTCGGTGTCGGTCTGGTCGGGCAACGTCTCCGACATCACCCCCGAGCAGCGCGACTTCTTCCACTGGCTCTCCGCCCTCATCGCCGTGCCGGCCGTCGCCTACGCCGGACGTCCCTTCTTCCGCTCGGCCCGCATGGCGCTGGCGGCGCGCCAGCTCAACATGGACGTACCGATCTCGCTCGGCGTTCTCCTCGCCGTCGGCATGTCGCTGGTCGAGACCTGGAACCACGCGACCCACGCCTATTTCGACAGCGCCGTGATGCTGCTCTTCTTCCTGCTCACGGGCCGCTATTTCGAGCAGCTCATGCGCCGCAAGACGCGGGCCGTGGCCGCCAACATCGCCGCCCTCAAGGCCGAGACGGCACTCAAGATCCTGCCCGACGGCGCCGTGCGACAGGTTCCGATCGCTGCCATCGTGGCGGGTGATGTCGTCATGGTCAGGCCGGGCGAGCGCGTCTCGGTCGACGGGCTCATCATCGAAGGCCATTCCTCGCTCGACCAGAGCCTCGTCACCGGCGAAACCCTGCCGCAGGCCGTGGCCCCGGGCGATTCCGTCTATGCTGGAACACTGAACACCTCCGGTGTCCTCAAGGTCGAGGTCAAGGCGGCGGCGCGCGGCACGCTCCTCGACGAGGTCAGCCACCTGCTCGAGACGGCGCTGGAGTCACGCTCCAGCTATCGCCGCCTCGCCGACAGGGCAGCGGCGTTCTACTCGCCGGTGGTCCATGTCACCGCTCTCGTCACCCTGGCCGGCTGGATCATCGCCGGGCTTGCCTGGCAGCCGGCCCTGATCATCGCCATCACCGTTCTCATCATCACCTGCCCCTGCGCCCTCGGGCTCGCGATCCCGGCGGTCCAGGTCGTCGCCTCCGGTGCCCTGTTCAAGGCCAATGTCCTGCTTCAGTCCGGCGACGCGCTGGAGCGCCTCGCCGAGGTCGACACGGTCGTCTTCGACAAGACCGGCACCCTCACCCTGCCCGAGCCGGCGCTCGACCTGCCCGAGGGGATCGCGCCGGAGAGCCTCGCGCTCGCCGGGCGGCTGGCCCTGTCGTCGCATCATCCGCTCGCGCGCGCGGTGGCGGCCACCGTCCCGGAGGCATATCCACTCGACGAAGCCGCGGAGGAGCCGGGCCGCGGCGTCCGCGCCGTCGTCGACGGCACGGAGATCCGGCTCGGCAGTCTCACCTTCTGCGAGGCTGAAGCGGAAGGCGCTGTGGTCGCCGCACGCCACCCCGACGCCTCCCTCATCGCCTTCCGGCACGGCGACGTGCGCCATGTCTTTGCCGTGCGTCAGGTCTTGCGTCCCGATGCGCCTGCGGTCGTCGCGGCGCTTCGCCGGGCAGGCCTCGGCATCGAGATTCTGTCGGGCGACCGCGCCGAGGCGGTGGCGGCGGTGGCCTCCACGCTCGGCGTGACGGCGGCCTGCGGCGGCCTCAAGCCGGCGGACAAGATGGCGCGGCTCGACGCCCTGAAGGCCGAGGGCAGGCGGGTCCTGATGGTCGGTGATGGGCTGAACGATGCTCCCGCCCTGGCCAGGGCGCACGTCTCGATCTCGCCGATCACCGCCGTGCACCTGACCCAGGCCGCGGCCGATGCCGTCTTCCTCGGCGACCGCCTCGCACCGGTCGCCCATGCGCTCGCCGTGTCGCGGACGGCGGTCAGGCTGATGAAAGAGAACCTCTGGATCGCGGTCGTCTGCAATGCGATCGCGGTGCCCATCGCCATTGCAGGCCTCGTCACGCCGCTGATCGCCGCCCTCGCCATGTCGGGCTCGTCCATCATCGTCACCGCAAACGCGCTCAGGGCGCGGCGCGGCCGGCTCTAGGGAGCGCTGTCATGGACGTTCTGGTCTACCTCGTGCCGCTCGCGCTGGGTCTCGGAGGCCTTGGCCTCGCAGCCTTCCTCTGGTCGCTGAAGAGCGGGCAGTACGACGACCTCGACGGCGCCGCCTGGCGTGCGATCATGGATGACGACGACAGGATCCCAGAAGCCGCGCGCGCCCAGCCGGATCAGGACACCGGTGGAGCAACGGCCTTGACGAAGCCGACGCTGCCCGGCCGGAAATCGTGAGCCATCAAGGCATGGCCGACATCGGTCCATGCCGTCAGCCCGTCCTCGTCCTGCCAGGTGCCAGAATCCTCGATGAGGATGGAGGAACAGCCCTCGAGCCGCGCCATTTCGTCGATGAAGTCGAACAACGTGTTCGCCGCGGTGCTGGCCGGCAGTTCGGCCTTCGACAGGTAGGAGACTTCCAGTCTCATTCCCGAACGCGGGTCCGGGGCGATGCGGAAGAGACATGCAGCATGCACATAGCCGCGGCGGTCGGCGACCACCATGCACCCGGATTTCCGGCGCTTGGCCATGCCGAGGCGCACCAGATGGGCCCGCCATGCCTCGATCTGGATGTCCGGATAGCAGAGCCGGACCAGACTGAAGACCGTCGTGGCCTCTTTCGCATCGATGATGCGGGCGGTAAACATCGGGATCGCAATTCCCCATACTGCAGGATTGCCGAAAGGATGAGGAGGGGTGCCGCGAGCGTCCTTGTTCTGGATCAATAAGCGAGTATGAATGTTTCCGATGTCATGTTTTCAGAATGCGTGGTTCCCCCAACCAGGGTCACTGCCATGACCGATACGGCCGAAGTCGGTGCGCCTCGGGCGCCACACGTCTGCGGAAAGCAGCCGGGATCGAATTATTGCGATACCTGCAAGGTTCGTTCGCTCGCCGTCTGCGCGGCACTGGACCCCAAGGAGCTCCATGAGCTGGACGACATCGTCCACCACATCAAGATCGAGGGGAAGTCGACCTTCATCCACCAGGGCGAGAATGCGGATGCTGTCTTCTCGGTGACCGAAGGGGTGGTCCGGCTCTACAAGCTACTGTCCGACGGCCGCCGCCAGATCATCGGCTTCGCCATGCCGGGCGACTTCCTTGGCCTCGCCCTGCACAATCGCTACGGCTTCTCGGCAGACGCGGTGGACGACGTGGCGCTCTGCCGCTTCGACCGGCGCGAGTTCGACGCCCTGGTCACCGCCAAGCCGCACTTTCTGCGCCGCCTGCACGAATTCGCCACCCATGAGCTGGTGATCGCCCAGGAGCAGATGACCCTGATCGGTCGTCGTTCGGCCGAGGAGCGCGTCGCCGCCTTCCTCGTCGCCATGCGCGAGCGGTGGGCGCAGATCAAGGGCCCCTCGGTGACGATCCAGCTGCCGATGCAAAGGATCGACATGGCCGACTATCTCGGCCTGACCATCGAGACCGTCAGCCGCACGCTGACCAAGCTCGCCCGCGACGGCATCATCCTCATCGTGCCGGAAGCCGTGCGCGTCCTCGACGAGAAGAAGCTCGCTTCCATCGCCCGCGCCTGAGGCCGCAGCCTCAGGCCTTCAGCCGGTATCCCGTCCGGAAGATCCAGCCGATGCCGGCAAGGCAGAGGGTGAGGAAGACCAGCGTCATGGCGACGCTGACGCCGACATGCACGTCCGCCGAGCCGAAGAAGCTCCAGCGGAAGCCGCTCACCAGATAGACGACGGGATTGAACAGGCTGATGGTCCGCCATACCGGCGGCAGCATGTCGATCGAGTAGAAGCTGCCACCGAGGAAGGTGAGAGGCGTCACGACGAGCATCGGGATGAACTGGAGCTGCTCGAAGCCCTCCGCCCAGATGCCGATGATGAAGCCGAAGAGGCTGAAGGTGACCGCCGTCAGCACCAGGAACGCCAGCATCCACAGCGGATGCTCGATCCGCAACGGCACGAAGAGCGCCGCCGTCGCGAGGATGATCAGCCCGAGGATCACCGACTTGGTCGCCGCGGCCCCGACATAGGCGGTGACGATCTCGAAGGTCGAGACCGGCGCCGACAGCACCTCGTAGATCGTGCCGGTGAAGCGCGGGAAGTAGATGCCGAACGAGGCGTTGGAGATGCTCTGGGTCAGGAGCGACAGCATGATCAGCCCCGGCACGATGAAGGCGCCATAGGCGATGCCGTCGATCTCCTGCATGCGCGAGCCGATGGCGGCGCCGAAGACGACGAAATAGAGCGAGGTCGAAATGACCGGCGAGACGATGCTCTGCCACAGGGTGCGCCAGGTCCGCGCCATTTCGAACAGGTAGATGGCCTTGATCGCGGTCAGGTTCATCGGTCGGTCACCAGGTTGACGAAGATCTCCTCAAGCGAACTCTGTCGCGTGTGGAGGTCCTTCAGGCGGAGCCCGGCCTCGGCCAGGGCCTGGAGCAATGTGGTGATGCCGGTGCGCTCGGCCTGGGTGTCGTAGGTATAGACCAGCGCATTGCCACCATCGGCGATCTCCAGGGCGAAGGACGCCAGCGCCGGCGGAAGTCCGTCCACCCGCGACTGCAGCTCGATTGTCAGCTGCTTGCGGCCGAGCTTGGCCATCAGCGCCGCCTTGTCCTCGACGAGGATGATCCGCCCTTTCGAGATCACCCCCACCCGGTCGGCCATCTCCTCGGCCTCCTCGATGTAGTGGGTGGTCAGGATGATGGTGGCGCCCTCGTCGCGCAGGCGCCTGACGAGCTGCCACATGTCGCGCCTCAGCTCGACGTCGACGCCCGCCGTGGGCTCGTCGAGAAAGAGGACCGACGGCTCGTGCGACAAGGCCTTGGCGATCATGACGCGGCGCTTCATGCCGCCTGACAGCGTCATGATCCGCGCGTCCTTCTTCTCCCAGAGGGACAGGTCCTTCAGGATCCTTTCGATCAGGGCGGGATCGGGCGGCTTGCCGAAGAGGCCACGGGAAAAGGTCACCGTGGCCCAGACTGATTCGAACGAATCGGTCGTCAGTTCCTGCGGGACCAGCCCGATCATCGCCCGGGCGGCGCGGTAATCGGTCGCAATGTCATGCCCGCCGACGGTCACGCTCCCGCCGCTCGGCCTGACGATGCCGCAGATCGTCGAGATCAGCGTGGTCTTGCCGGCGCCATTCGGGCCGAGAAGGGCGAAGATCTCGCCCTTGCGGATATCGAGATCGATGTTTCCCAGCGCTTCGAGACCGGAAGCGTAGCGCTTTGAGAGATTGGCAACCTTAATGATGCTAGTCATGGCGCGGAACATAGGGGCCGCGGCCTCCCGACGGGAGGGGGTGCATGGCAGCAGCCCGC
Organism: Phreatobacter sp.; assembly: GCA_965284145.1. Lineage (GTDB taxonomy): Bacteria > Pseudomonadota > Alphaproteobacteria > Rhizobiales > Phreatobacteraceae > Phreatobacter. The sequence goes on along the minus strand of CBDIRH010000001.1, from coordinate 1,594,331 downwards.
ATCGGAGACGGGCATCCTGCGAGTGCCCCGAAGGTCGACTCCAGCCGCCCGTCCGGTCACAATGCCGGCGGACGCCCCCCGGAGTTCCCCTTTGCCTCTTTCTCTCCGGGTTTTCGTCCTAGTATTGCGTCCGGAAGGTCGGGAATGGTGGCAAACGGGAGTTTGATATCCCGTATCGGTGTCTGTTTGACTGTCGGCGTGCTGCAACTCGGCGCGCCGTTGCCGGCCCATGCCTTCGACCCCTTCAACCTGTTCGGCGAGCGCCGGCCGGCCGTCACGCCCAATGCCGTCGCCTACCAGCTGGATATCCAGGGCCTCGGCTCCGACACGGCTGCCCTCACCGCCGTCCGCGACGTCTCGATCCTTCATCGCCTGCGCAACGAGCCACCGCAGAACGGCGACGAACTGGTGCGCCGCGCCGAGGCCGACCTGCCGCGCATCGTCGATGCGCTCTGGGGATCCGGCTACTATGCCGCCCGCGCCTCCATCGTCGTCGGCGGCCAGGTCATCGCTCTCGAGCGCCCCGCTTCCGGTTCCGTCCGGGCCACCATCGACAGCCTGCGCGGCCGTGCCCTCGTTCCAGTCGCCGTGGTGGTCGAGCCGGGACCACTCTACCGGTTCGGCCGCGTTGCCGTCATCGACCAGCGCAGCGAACTGCCCTTCGACCCTGCCGTCCTGCCCCCCCGCCTCGTCACGGCAAAGTCGGGCGACCCGGCCCGGACAACGGAGGTGCTCCAGGCGGCAGCAGCCCTCGCCGACCATTTCCGTGACCGGAGCCATCCCTTCGTCAAGGTCGGTCGACGCGTTCCCGTCATCGACCACCCGACCCAGACGGTGGACCTGACTCTCGTCGTCGACCCCGGCGCAAAGGCGGGCATCGGTGGCATCGGCGTCTCCGGCACGCGCCAGGTGGACCCGGCCGTTGTCCGCTCCTTCATCTATGCGCGGCCGGGCGACCCCTATTCGCGACGGGCGATGACGGATATCCGTCGCTCGGTGGCCAGGATCGAGGCCATCGGGGGCGTGCGCGTGCGCGAGGGCACGGCCCTCGATTCCACCGGCGGCGTTCCGGTCGATGTGGAGGTCACCGAACGACCGCTCCGCGTGCTCGGCGGCTCGGTGCGCTACTCGACCATCGACGGCCCGGCGCTCAAGGCCTACTGGGCCCACCGCAACCTCTTCGGCGGCGCCGAGCGCCTGCGCCTCGATGCCGATCTCTTTTACTTCACCGGCCCGCAGAACTGGCCGGGCGGCTCGAACAAGCCCGGCTTCAACACCGACGACATCGGCGGCCGCCTGTCGGCCTCGTTCCTCAAGCCGGCACTCTGGGGCTCGCGCAACGACCTCCTCGTCGATGCCTTCGTCCAGCGCGAGCTGACCGAGCTCTATACCAGCAACCTCATCAACGCGACGGCGGCCATCCGCCACCGCTTCACCGACAGCTTCAACGTCCGCGTCGGCGTCGAGGGCGAGATCGGCCGCTCCACCGATGTGCTCGGCCGCTACGACTACGGCCTCCTCGGCCTGCCCGTCGCCGCCACCTACGACACCACCGACAAGCCGCTCGATCCAACGCGCGGCGTCCGCGTCAATGCCTCGGTCACGCCCTATGTCGGCTTCGGCGACGCGCCGGACGCCTTCGTCATCAGCAAGCTCCAGGCCTCGGCCTACTACGCCATGGACGAGGCCGCCCGCACGGTGCTGGCCGGCCGCGTCGCCTTCGGCTCCATCATGGGCGGCACGCTCGGCGCGATTCCCGCGTCGCGGCGCTTCTACGCCGGCGGCGGTGGCTCGGTGCGTGGCTACGAGTACAAGAGCCTCGGCCCGCGCAACATGTTCGGCACGGTCACCGGCGGCATGAGCCTGTTCGAGGCCTCCGTCGAGGCGCGCGTGAAGCTCAACGACACCATCGGCGTGGTGCCCTTCTTCGACATGGGCCAGGCCTATTCCGGCTCCTTCCCCAACGGCTCGGCGCCGATGCGCTATGCCGCCGGCCTCGGCCTTCGCTACTACACGGCCGTCGGCCCCATCCGCTTCGACGTCGCCGTGCCGCTCGCCCGCCGCCAGGGCGAGAAGCCCTATGCCTTCTACGTCAGCATCGGGCAGGCCTTCTGATGCTGACGCGCACCCGCACATTCGCCGCCCTCGCCTTGCTGGCCCTCCTGGTGGGAGCCGCGGTGCTGCTGCTGTCGCCGAGCCGGCCGCACGCGCAGGAGGATCAGGGTGTCCTCGCCGGCTTCATCTCGCGCACCCTGTCATCACCGGGATCGACGGTGAGCATCGGCGCGGTCGAGGGGCCCCTCTCCTCCGACGCGATGATCCGCAACGTCACCATCGCCGATCGCCAGGGCGTCTATCTGCGCATCGACACCATCCGCCTCGTCTGGCGCCGGACCGCGCTGCTGTCGCGGCGGCTGGAAGTCCAGAACCTCGAGATCGGCAAGGTCGAACTGCTGCGGAAGCCCATCCCGGATCCGTCGGCAGCGCCCCCCGCAGCCGACGCGCCCCTGCTGCCGGAACTGCCGCTGAAGGTCGAGATCGGCAAGTTCGCCATCGCCGAGTTCATCCTCGGGGAGCCTGTGGTGGGCGCGGCGGCGCGCTTTGCCGCAAGTGGTTCGGCAAGCCTCGGCCGCGCGGCGGAAGGCCTCAACGCCGCCTTCGAGGTGCGCCGGACCGACGCGCCGGGCCTCTCCTCCGTCAAGCTGACCTTCGTGCCCTCCAGCCAGCAGCTTGACCTGTCGCTGCAGCATGACGAACCTGCGGGCGGCATCGTCGCGCGCCTCGCCAACCTGCCGGGGCTGCCGCCGGTAAAGCTGGACGTCGCCGGCTCCGGTCGCCTCGACGACTGGCGCGGCCGCATCGCCTTCGGCCTCAACCGGAGATCAACGCCCGCGGCGATGCCGTGCTGTCGCGCGACAATCAGATCCGCCGCCTCGGCCTCAATCTCGGCGCCCGCATCGAAAGCCTGCTGCCCCCGGCCGTGTCGGCCATCTTCGCCGGCGACACGACGCTGCAGGGACGCATCGTCTTCGGTGACGACGGCGGCTATGCCATCGAGGGCCTGCGGCTCGGCTCGCAGCTCGCCGAATTGACGGTGGGCGGCTATCTGACCGCCCGCAACGAACTCAACGTCACCGCCCGTGCGCGCGCCCTGCCCAACACCGGCGGCGCGACAGCCCGCGGCTCCGCCCGCATCGAGCGTCTTGTCTTCGACGCGACCGCCATGGGCGACCTTGCCGCACCCCGCGTCGAGGGCAAGCTCGACCTGAAGGGGCTGGAAGGCCCCGGGGCCAGGATCGGCACCCTCGCGGCCATGATTTCCGCCGAGCCCGAGAGCGCCGGCTCGAAGCGTTACCGCGTCATCATGGACGGCGAGGTCGACGGCCTTGCCCTCGCCGACGGCGGCGTTTCGGAAGCCCTCGGCAGCCGAGCCGTGCTGAAGCTGCGCGCCCTCGTCAACGAGGACGCCATCACCGAGGTCTCGGACCTGTCAGTGACCTCGCCGAACGTGAAGCTCGCCTTCACCGGGCGGAGCGGGCCGAAGCTGCTGGAGGGCCAGGTCCAGGCCGACATCCTGCGCCTCGCCGCCTTCTCCCGCCTCGCCGGCCGCCCCCTGTCGGGCCAGGGCTATGTCGCGGCCACGCTGTCGGGCGATCCCTCGCAGGCGCTCACCCGTGCCGTCCTCAACGGCCGCGCCACCGAACTCGCCCTCGGCCATCCCGTCGCCGACCGCCTGATCGGCCGGCAGGCGAGCCTCGCCGGGACCGTTACGCGCCGTCGCGAGGCCCTGACGCTCGAAGGCGTGACGCTGAGCGGCCGCCACGTGACGGCTGGTCTCGACGGCACCATGGGTGACGGGCGCATCGACATGCGCGCCGCCTTGGCCCTTCCCGACCTGTCGCAGGTCGACCGCCAGTTGGCCGGCGCCGCCCGCGCCGACGCCCATGTGACCGGCGACGCCCTCGACCCGAACGCGACGCTGACCCTCTCCGCACCCAACGCCCGCGCCATGAACCGGCCGGTCCGTGACCTGCGCCTGACCGTCAATGCCCGCACCGTGTCGAGCGCCCTGAACGTCACGGTCGCCGCCACCGGCGACATCGACGGCAAGCCCTCACAGCCGACGTCACCGCGAAGGAAGACGGCCGCGCACTGGGCTCTCGACAGGCTCATGGCGCGCCTCGGCTCGGTCGCAGTGGAGGGTCAGGGGCGGATCGACGGCAACCGTCTGGCCACCGGCCGCCTCGCCGTGACGGCCGGCAATCTCGACGATCTCTCGCCTCTGGTCCTCACCCGCCTGTCAGGCAGCCTGCGCGCCACCGTCACCGCCGATGCCGCCGGCGGGCGCCAGGCGCTCGTCATCCAGGGCGACGGGCAGCGCCTCGCCTTCGGGACCACCAGCCTGAACATCCTCAGGGCGGACATGCGCGCCGACGATCTCTACGGGCGACCGCGCCTCGACGGGCAGGCGACGATCGACCGGCTCGTCGCCGGCAGCGAGACGGTGGAGCGGATCGAACTGAAGGCGACGGGAGCCGCGGAGGCGACCGACATTGCCGTCGCGGCGCGCGCGCGCGGCTTCGCCCTTGCGGGTGCTGGCCGCCTCGTCCCCGGCACGCCGAACCGCCTCGACCTCGCCTCCTTCACCGCGACCCGCTCCGGCGCGCGCATCGCGCTCGCACGCCCCGCGAGCCTCGCCTTCGAGGGCGGAAAGGTCCGCACGGAGCGGTTGACCATCGCGCTGCAGGGCGGCGAGATCGAGGTCTCCGGCCTTCTCGGGTCGGAACTCGACGCGACCATTGCAGCCCGGCGCGTGCCACTCGCGGCCCTCGACATCCTGGCACCCGGCACGGGGCTCAATGGCACGGTCGATGCTCGCGCCACGCTGCGCGGTCCGGCTGCCGCGCCCGCGGCCCCTTCGAGGCGACGGTGCGCGGCTTCAATGCGCCGGCCAGCCGCAGTGCCGGCGTGCCGGCCCTCGACATCACCGCCCGCGGCGAGGCGCGCGGCGAACGCGCCACGCTCGACGCCCGCATCAACGGCGGGCGGACCATCGCCCTGACGATCGGAGGCTCGGTGCCGCTGGCACCGGCCGGGGCGCTCGATGTGACGGTGCGCGGCACGTTGGACGCCGCACTCGCCAATGCCCAGCTCGCCGGCTCAGGCCAGCGTGTCGCGGGGCGGCTCACCATCGACGGGGTTCTGCGCGGTTCCTCGAGCCGTCCCGACATCCAGGGCTCGGCGACGCTCGCCGGCGGCTCCTTCGCCGATCCCCTGAACGGCGTCACCTTCACCGCCATCGAGGGCCGCTTCGCCGGCCGCGGCACCGACATCGCCATCGAGCGCCTGACCGCACGGGCGAAGAACGGTGGCACGGTCTCGGTCTCGGGCCGGGTGAACGCCGATCCCCTCCGCGGCTTCCCGGCAGACCTGCGCATCGCCGCCCGCAATGCCGAGGTGGTCTCCAGCGACATCGTCCAGATGACGACCAGCCTCGACCTCGCCGTCACCGGGCCCCTGGCGACCACGCCGCGCCTCTCCGGCCGCATGGACGTGACGACCATCGAGGTCCGCGTTCCCGACCGCCTGCCGTCCACCGCCGAACCACTGCGTGACGCGCGCCATGTCGGCGGCGCTCATCGACGCGCGCCCGCCTCGCCCAGATCGCGAGACAGCGCGCCGCCGCCGAACGGCTGCACGCGCTCGAGCGCCGGTCGATGCACGTGGTCGGTGCAGCGTGCAGGTCTTCGTGCGCGGGCGCGGCATCGACGCGGAACTCGGCGGCCAGTTGCGCCTCGCCGGCTCAACCCGCGACATCAGCGCCAACGGCGCCTTCGAGATGCGGCGCGGGCGGCTCTCGCTGCTGACCCAGCGCCTCGACTTCACCCGCGGCCGCGTCACCTTCGGCGGCGGCGACCTGATCCCCGATCTCGATTTCGTGGCGGAGACGCGCGCCACCGACATCACCGCCAGCATCGGCATCACCGGGCGGGCGACGGAACCTGAATTTGCGCTGACCTCGACGCCGAGTCTGCCGCAGGACGAGGTGCTCTCGCGCCTGCTGTTCCAGCGCGCGGCCGCAGGGCTTTCACCGTTCCAGGCCATCCAGCTCGCCCAGGCCGTGGCCATCCTCTCCGGCAGCGGCGGTCCAGATGCCTTCGAGGCGACGCGGCGGGCCCTCGGCGTCGACAATCTCGACGTCACCACCGGCGCCAGCGGCCCGACGGTCGGCGTGTCGCGCGCCATCAACGAGCGCGTGCGCGTCGGCGTTCGTACCGGCGCCAAGCCCGAGAACAGCGCGGTCGGCGTCGACATCGACCTGACCCGCCGCATCCGCATCCAGACCGAGATCGGCGCCGATGGCCGCGCCGCAGCCGGCATCGGTGCCGAAGTCGAGTGGTGAGAACCGCCTGGTGCGGGAGCTTACTCCACGCGGCGGTTGATCTCATTTCAGGAGCTGACCGCCTGCCAGCATGAGAAGCGGGACCGGCAGCGCCGCGATGGCGGTGGCCAGCAGGAAGCGGTCAGGCCTGAACATGCCGCTCATGCCCGCGATGAGCGCTATCCCGCCGCCGCCACCGATCAGGGCATTGCCCGGCATGTTCACGGCCGCGATCAAGGTGAGGTCGCGATGGTGCACAAGCAGGCGCGCGATCCGGTTCGGTGCGGTCTCGACCAGGGCCTTCACGCGCTCCGGGGGCGACATGGCGCCCAACCGCCGTACCATCTCGCTCGCCGGTCTGAGGCCGACAAAATCGAAGATGGCGGCGAGGCGGTCGAGTGCAACGCAGCGGCCTGCGACATAGGAGATGGTCAGGGCGACAATGGTCGCGAGATAGATCGGCAGCGCCACCGCCGCTCCGAAGATGGCGAAGAGCGCCAGGCAGACCTCGATGCCGGGAACGAAGGGTATGGCCAGCAGGACAATGAAGAGCACGAGGCCGAAGCCCAGCACGAGGCGGGCGGTCGGATCATCAAGGTTCATGAGGTCGAGACCGAGGTTCTGCTGCACCCAGCGGCCGGCGAAATGACCGCCCACGAGGATGAGTGCATAGCCGACCAGAAGGGCGCCGACGCGCAACCATCGTGCGACGGACACCCCCGACAGAACCTGCGGGCGCGTAATGACGTCCTGGCGTTCACTCACTGTCGGCGGCTCCGAACCGGGGGCAAAGGGGCTATCACGGCTCGGGCCGGACGCGGTGAGTGACTGGAACCCGATACCGCTCCGCGGAGCAAGACGATTGCGGGCCGAAGAGGCCGCGGAGGGCTGCGACATTTTGCTCGTTCCGCGCCGCCCCCTCGAAAGGGGAAGGGCGCCGCGGTCTCCCGCGACGCCCCCCTGTTTCCGGTGCGACTGTCTCAGATGTCGCGACGATGGCCTTCGTCAGAAGTCCATGCCGCCGCCCGGCATGGCCGGGGCCGCCGCTTCCTTCTTCGGCTTCTCGGCGACCATGGCCTCGGTGGTGATCAGGAGGCCCGCGACGGAAGCCGCATCCTGGATCGCCGTGCGCACGACCTTGGTCGGGTCGATGATGCCGAGCTTGAACATGTCGCCATAGGCATCGCCCTGGGCGTCGTAGCCGTAGGCGTAGTCGCCCTTGTTCTCGAGTGACCTTGCCGACGACGATGGAGCCCTCGACGCCAGCGTTCTCGGCGATCTGGCGGATCGGAGCCTCCAGCGCCTTGCGGACGATGTCCACGCCGGTGCGCTGGTCGTCATTGGCGCCCTTGAGGCCCTCGAGCGCCTTCGCGGCCCGCAGGAGAGCGACGCCACCGCCGGGCAGGATGCCTTCCAGCACCGCCGCGCGCGTGGCGTTGCAGGGCGTCGTCGACGCGGTCCTTCTTCTCCTTGACCTCAACTTCCGTTGCGCCGCCGACGCGGATCACCGCCACGCCGCCAGCGAGCTTGGCGAGGCGCTCCTGCAGCTTCTCGCGGTCGTAGTCCGAGGTGGTCTCCTCGATCTGCGCCTTGATCTGCGCCACGCGGGCCTCGATGTCCTTCTTCGAGCCGGCGCCGTCGACGATGGTCGTGGCCTCCTTCTCGATGCGGACCTTCTTCGCCCGGCCGAGCATGTTGAGCGTAACGTTCTCCAGCTTGATGCCGAGATCCTCGGAGATCGCGGTGCCACCGGTGAGGATCGCGATGTCCTCCAGCATGGCCTTGCGGCGGTCGCCGAAGCCCGGCGCCTTCACCGCGGCGATCTTCAGGCCGCCGCGCAGCTTGTTGACGACGAGGGTGGCGAGCGCCTCGCCCTCGACATCCTCGGCGACGATGAGCAGCGGCTTGCCGGTCTGCACGACGGCTTCGAGAACCGGCAGCATGGCCTGCAGGCCGGCCAGCTTCTTCTCGTGGATGAGGACGTAGGGGTCCTCAAGCTCGGCCACCATCTTGTCGGCGTTGGTGACGAAATAGGGCGAGAGGTAGCCGCGGTCGAACTGCATGCCCTCGACCACGTCGAGCTCGGTCTCGAGGCTCTTGGCCTCCTCCACCGTGATGACGCCCTCGTTGCCGACCTTCTGCATGGCCTCGGCGATCATCCGGCCGATCGAGGCATCGCCATTGGCGGAGATGGTGCCGACCTGGGCGACCTCGTCGGACTTGGTGACCTTGCGTGGAGTTCTTCTCCAGCTCCCTGGTCACGGTCTCGACGGCGAGGTCGATGCCGCGCTTCAGGTCCATCGGGTTCATGCCGGCCGCCACCGACTTGGCGCCCTCGCGGACGATGGCCTGGGCGAGAACGGTCGCCGTGGTGGTGCCGTCACCGGCCGCGTCGTTCTGCTTCGAGGCCACCTCGCGCACCATCTGGGCGCCCATGTTCTCGAACTTGTCGGAAAGCTCGATCTCCTTGGCGACGGTGACGCCGTCCTTGGTGATGCGCGGCGCGCCGAAGCTCTTCTCGATGACGACGTTGCGACCCTTCGGGCCGAGGGTCACCTTGACCGCATTGGCCAGGATGTCGACGCCGCGGATCATCTTCTCGCGCGCGTCCTGCGAAAACTTCACGTCTTTCGCAGCCATGGTTCCTCACTCCTTGGATTGAGACGTTGAGGGATGATGAAGGTTGGAAAGGCCCCGCTCAGGCGGCCTTCTTCAGGGTCGCCGAGGTCTCGACGATGCCCATGATGTCGCTCTCCTTCATGATCAGGTAGTCGACACCGTCGATCTTCACCTCGGTGCCCGACCACTTGCCGAAGAGCACGGTATCGCCGGCCTTCACGTCCAGCGGGACGAGTTCGCCGCGCTCGTTGCGACCGCCCGGTCCGACGGCGATCACCTCGCCCTCCTGCGGCTTCTCCTTGGCGGTATCGGGGATGATGATGCCTCCCCGGGTCTTTTCCTCAGCGTCAATGCGCCTGACGACGACACGGTCATGCAGTGGCCGAAACTTCATGAGTTCCTCCAGATATGGATCATCGCGATTGATGTGGCCGGGACCCGCTGCGAGGGCCTTGGCGAGCGCATCGCCGGGCGCCTCCGGCATCCCGTCCGGACGATGAGTTAGGAAGCCGGATTTTTCCCTTCAAGACCCTGTCAGCACTTTTTTCAAATGAGTGCTAACAAGCTGATTTAAAAGATGAAATGGAATTTTTGACTTGCCTCGGCGCTGATGTTGCGATGCGATTGGATTCGTCATCCGGCAAAGGAGGTTCACGCATGGCATCGGCAGATTTCGCCCGCCAGATCGAGGGCTACGGGCTGACCACGGCAGGCATTCTCTACCGCCTGCCCGACCATCCCGCCATCCTCCGAGGAATATGTCTGGCAGGCCTATGACCTCGCCCCTCGCTTTCCCGAGCTCAAGCGCTTCCTCGCCTTCTGGCAGGCGAAGCTGGAAGGCAAGCTCTACCGGGTCACGGTGGCGCACAAGGACCTGATCGGACCGACCGAGATGCGCGCGGTGGGAGCTGAGTTCCGCCTCCAGTGAGAGGCGGAAGCGCAACCCTTGAAGGGCGGGGATGAGACTGCCGCCTGGCCCGTGGGGAGCACGGCCAGAGCCTGACGGCAGGCGTGCAGTGCTCTCGCATGACGTGCCCCATCCACCTCCTTTGACGCGTGCTCGCCGCGCGGTTGAGTCGAAGCGCCTTGACTCACGCGACCGCTCGCTTTTTGATGAGAACATAACAGGAACATACATGACCACGCGACGCGACACCCTCGCGGCGGTGAAGGGGACCCTTGCGCGTCTGGAGCGGGGGGTCATGCCCTCGACGCTGCCGCATTTCTCACTCGGCCTGCCGGAGCTCGACGCAGCGCTCGGCGGCGGGCTCGCCCGCGCCAGCCTGCACGAGGTCTTCGCCGCGAGCTCTGCCCAGGGCCCTTCTGCCACCGGCTTCGCCCTGGCGCTGGCCATCCGCGCCACCCCGTCAGCGCCGGTGGTCTGGGTGCGCCAGCGCATGTTCGACCAGGAGTTCGGTCGTCCCTATGGCCATGGCATCGCCGCCCTCGGGCTCGATCCCGGCCGCCTGGTGCTGGTCAGGGCACGGCATGCCGAGGACGTGCTGAAGGCGGCGCTCGAGGCGGCCCGGTGCACGGCCGTCGGCACTGTCCTCGCCGAGATCTGGGGCTCGCCGAAAGTCCTCGACCTGACCGCCAGCCGGCGCCTGTCGCTCGCCGCCGCGGCAAGCGGCGTCACGGTTCTGGCGACACGCGTCGATGCGGCGCCGGCAGCCTCCGCCGCCACATCGCGCTGGCAGGTCCGCGCCGCCGTCTCGCAGGACCGGCAAACCGGCCTGCCGGGCCTTCCCGCCTTTCTCGTCACCCTGCTGCGCCACCGGGCCGGCATTCCTCCCCGCGACTGGCCCATGGAGTGGGATCGTGAACACCGTCGCTTCCGCGAACGGACGGCGCTACCTCGCCGTCTGGATGCCCTTCCTGCCGACGGAGCGGCTCTGCCGGCAGAGCCCGCCGCACGGCCCCTCCAGCCCGCCCTTCCCTTCCGGCGGGCCGGATGATGCCCCCCTCGTCCTCACGGAGAAGGTGGCGGGGGCGCTGCGCATCGCCGCCCTCGACCGGCAGGCCCGCCGCCTCGGCCTGCATCCCGGCCAGAAGCTCGCCGACGCCCGCGCCGGTGTGCCGGAGCTCGTTGCGATGGAGCATGACGCGGCGGCGGACCAGCGTTTTCTGGAGCGGCTGGCGGATGCCGCCGACCGCTATACGCCGCTCGTCGCGCTCGATCTTCCCGACGGACTGATCCTCGATACCACCGGCTGCGCCCACCTCTTCGGCGGCGAAGGCCGGCTGCGCGAGGACCTGCTGCGCCGGCTCGCGGCCACGGGCCTGACGGCGCGGGCAACCCTTGCCGGCACCCCGGAAGCCGCCTCGGCCCTCGTCCGGCACGGCGACCGCGCCATCGTGCCGCCTGGCGGCGAGGCGGAGGCCGTCGCCCCCCTGCCCGTGGCGGCTCTCGGTGTCGACCCGTCCATCGTGCTCGCCCTCACCCGCGCCGGCCTGAAGACCATCGGCGACCTTGCCACCCGTCCGAGCGAAATCCTCGTCGCCCGTTTCGGCGCGTCACTGGCGACGCGGCTCCGCCGCCTGACCGGCCGCGAAGACGCCCGCCTCACCCCCCGCCGGGCGGTGGCGGCCTGCATGGTGGAACGCCGCTTCGCCGAACCGGTGGCGCGGCGCGAGGACCTCCTCGCTGCTCTCGGCCTCATCCTCGGCACCGCCTTGACGACGCTGGAGGAGCGCGGCCAGGGCGGACGGCTGTTCGAGGCCAGCGTCTTCCGCACCGACGGCGTCGTCCGGCGCATCGGGGTGGAGACCGGCGAGGCCTCCCGCAACCACGCCGCCCTCATGCGGCTCTTCGCCGAGAAGATGCACCTCCTCGACGATCCCTCCGATCCCGGCTTCGGCTTCGACCTCATCCGTCTGTCGGTGCTGCGCAGCGAAGCCCTCGCCGCCCGCCAGGAACGCCTCGACGGACGCGACGAGGCCGACGGCAGGACGGTCGCGCTCGTCGACCATCTCGTCGCCCGTTTCGGCCGCGACAGCGTGCTGCGCATCCTCGACCGTCGCTCCCATGTCCCCGAAATGGCCGAGACGATGCTGCCCGCCATCGCCGTCGGTGCCGGGCAGGCATGGCCGTCACCGCGCGTCACGCGGCCGCTCTCCCGCCCGCTGCAACTCTTCGACCCGCCCCAGCCGATCGAAACCCTCGCCGAGGTGCCGGACGGGCCGCCGGCAACCTTCCACTGGCGGCGCACCACCCACCAGATCACTCGCGCCGAGGGCCCCGAGCGGATCGCCGCCGAATGGTGGCGCGAAGCCGAGGGAACGTCGACCCGCGACTACTATTGCCTCGAGGATCGCGAGGGCCGGCGCTTCTGGGTCTTCCGCCAGGGTCTCTACGGCACCGAGACGACATCGCCGCGCTGGTTCGTCCACGGCCTCTTCGCGTGACGCGCCATGGCCTATGCCGAGCTTGCCGCCCACACCAACTTCTCCTTCCTGCGCGGCGCCTCCCATGCCCGCGACCTCGTGCTGACGGCCCTCGCCCTCGGCCATACCGGCATCGGCATCGCCGACCGCAACACGGTGGCGGGCGTCGTGCGCGCCTATGCCGTCCTCAAGGACATCCGTGCCGATGGCCTGGTGCCGCCGGACAAGGTGAAGGAGGGCTCATCCCCCGGCGAGTTCGTCTGGATCGACACGCCCCAGGCCGGGGCCTTCGGCTTCACCCAGGAGGAATTCAAGGCGGCCGCCGGGCGCTTCCGCCTGGCGGTCGGCGCGCGCCTCGTCTTCTCCGACGGCACTCCCGAGATCGTCGCCTACCCCGCCAATCGCCAGGGCTGGGGGCGGCTCTGCCGGCTGCTCACCACCGGAAACCTGCGCGGCGGCAAGGGCGAATGCATCCTCTCCCTCGCCGACCTCGTCGCCGACCCCCGGAATCTCCTGATGATCCTCATGCCGGGCGAGGAGGAGAAGGCCGTCGAGGCCGCCCTTGCGACGCTCGCCGACGCTGCTCCCGGCCAGCTCTGGCTCGGCGCCACCATGGGGCGAAACGGCGAGGACCGCCGCCGTCTCCTCCGCCTGAAGGATCTGGCGGCGAGGCATCACGTGCCGCTCATCGCCGTCAACGACGTGCTCTACCACGACCCCGGGCAGCGTGACCTGCAGGACGTTCTGACCTGCATCCGCGAGGGCGTCACCATCGAGGAGGCCGGCTTCCTGCTGGCGGCCAATGCCGAGCGTCACCTGAAAGCCCCCGCGGAGATGATGCGGCTCTTCCGCGACTGCCCCGAGGCCATTGCCGAGACGCAGCACCTGCTCGCCCGCATGGACTTCACCCTGGCCGAGCTCAAATACGAATATCCGGACGAGCCCGTGCCGCCGGGATGGATGGCACAGGGCTGGCTGGAGAAGGTGACGTGGGAGCGCGCCGGCCACCGCTATGGCGGCGAGGTACCGCCCAGGGTGCGCAAGCTGCTCCATGAGGAACTCGCCCTCATCGCCCGGCTCGACTATGCCCGCTACTTCCTCACCATCCTCGACATCGTCCGCGTCGCCGAGGACAAGGGCATCCTCTGCCAGGGCCGTGGCTCCGCCGCCAACTCCGCCGTCTGCTACGTCCTCGGCATCACCGCCGTCGATCCGGCCGAGCACGACGTGCTCTTCGCCCGCTTCATCTCCTCGGAGCGCCGCGAGCCCCCCGACATCGACGTCGACTTCGAGCACGAACGGCGCGAGGAGGTCATCCAGCACATCTACCAGCGCTACGGCCGGGAGCGCGCCGGCATCGCCGCCACCGTGATCAGCTACCGGCCGCGCAGCGCCATCCGCGAGGTCGGCAAGGCCCTCGGCCTCACCGAGGATGTCACCGGCCGCCTCGCCGGCATGGTCTGGGGCAGTTGGGGCACGGAGATCGGCGACCATTATGTCCGCCAGGCCGGTCTCGACCCGGCGAACCCGCTGATCCGCCGCGCGGTGGGCCTGGCAGAGCGCCTGCTTGGCTTTCCCCGCCACCTCTCCCAGCATGTCGGCGGCTTCGTGCTGGCGCGCGGCCGGCTCGACGAGACAGTGCCCATCGGCCATGCCGCCATGGAGGACCGCACCTTCATCGAGTGGGACAAGGACGACATCGACGCACTGGAGCTGATGAAGGTCGATGTGCTGGCGCTGGGCATGCTGACCTGCATCCGCAAGGCCTTCGACCTGATCCGCCAGCACGAGGGGCAGGACCTCGATCTCGCCGCCGTTCCCCAGGAGGATGCGCGTGTCTACGACATGCTCTGCCGCGGCGATTCCATCGGCGTCTTCCAGGTGGAGAGCCGCGCCCAGATCAACATGCTGCCGCGCCTGAAGCCGCGGGAGTTCTACGATCTCGTCATCCAGGTCGCCATCGTCCGCCCCGGCCCCATCGAGGGCGACATGGTGCACCCCTATCTGCGCCGCCGCAGCGGCATCGAGCCGGTCAGCTACCCCTCGCCGGCGCCGGAACACGGGCCGCCGGACGAGCTCTACCAGGTGCTGAAGAGAACCTATGGCGTGCCGCTGTTCCAGGAGCAGGCCATGCGCCTCGCCATGGTGGCGGCGGAGTTCACCGCCGACGAGGCCAACGGCCTGCGCCGCGCCATGGCGACCTTCCGCAATGTCGGCACGATCGGCCGCTTCGAGGCGCTGATGGTGGGCCGCATGGTGGCGCGCGGCTACGAGCCCGCCTTTGCCCGGCGCTGCTTCGACCAGATCAAGGGCTTCGGCAGCTACGGCTTCCCGGAGAGCCACGCCGCCTCCTTCGCCAAGCTCGTCTACATCTCCTCATGGATCAAATGCCACCACCCCGCGGTCTTCGCCTGCGCCCTGCTCAACTCCCAGCCCATGGGCTTCTATGCGCCGGCGCAGATCGTCCGCGACGCGCGCGAGCACGGCGTCGATGTCAGGCCCGTCGATGTCAATGGCAGCGGCTGGGACAACGCTCTCGAAAGGGAGGCGCCGGCGTCACCCCTCGCGCTGCGCCTGGGCTTCCGCCAGCTGGATGGCTTCCACGAGGCCTGGGCGGAGCAGCTGGTGCTCGTCCGCGATCGCCCCTTCACCGACATCGAGGACCTCGCACGGCGTTGCGCCCTGCCCGCCCGCGCGCTGCACATCCTCGCCGATGCCGACGCCTTCCGCTCCATCGGCCTCGACCGGCGGGAAGCCCTGTGGGCAGTCCGGCGCCTTCCCGACGACAGGCCGCTGCCGCTGTTCGCCGCCGCCGACGCCCGCGAACTGGGTGCGGAAGCGGAGGCGCGGCTCCCCGCCATGCCACTCTCCGAACATGTCATCGCCGACTACCAGACGGCGCGCCTGTCGCTGAAGGCCCACCCCATGCAGTTCCTGCGCGAGCGGTTCCGCGCCGAGGGCATCGCCACCTGCAGCGAGATATCGGCCGGCCGCAACCACCAGCGCGCCCGGGTCGCCGGCGTCGTGCTGGTGCGCCAGCGCCCTGGCAAGGGCACCGCTATCTTCATCACCCTGGAAGACGAGACCGGCATCACCAATGTCGTGCTCTGGGCCCGCCGCATGGAGCACTTCCGCCGGGCGATCATGGGCGCGCGCCTGCTGGTGGTGGACGGCATCATCCAGAAGAGCCCGGAAGGCGTTGTCCACCTGATGGCGGAGCACATCACCGACCGCACGGCGGACCTTCAGCTCCTGTCAGAGGATTCCATGCGGGCGACGCTGGCGCGGGCCGACGAGGTTGCCCGGCCGCAATATCCGCGCACGGGCGGCCGTCACCCGCGCGACGTCAGGATCCTGCCGAAGTCACGCGACTTCCACTGAGCGGGCCGGCTGGACGTCGACCGAGGGCACGTCGAAGGCATGGGGCGCCTCGCCGCGGCGCCAGATGTCGACCATCATCTCATAGGCGCGGCCGAGGTGCTCGGCGAAGCGCGCCGGATCGAACAGCGGCACGCTCGCGCGCGTGCGCAGGAGCGTCTCGCGCATCGCCCGCGCGGTACCCGGGTCGTTGCCGATGGCGATCGCCTTGGCCTTGTACTCGTCGAAGCTCGTGGCGATGAGCTGTTCCATGCCGGCCGCACGCAGCACGCTGCCCGAGACACGGGAGACGAAGCTGCGGCCGGACAGCGCGAGCAGCGGCGCGCCCATCCACAGCGCATCGCTCGCCGTCGTGTGCGAGCCGATGGGATAGGTGTCGAGGGCGAGGTCCACGAGGTTATAGCGCGCCAGGTGATATTCGTTGTCCATCACCGGACCGAACACCAGCCGGGAGGGGTCGAGGCCATGGGCTTCGGCGCGCGCCCTCAGCCGCTCGCCGATCACCGGATCCTTCGACAGGAGCCAGAGCACCGAGCCGGGAACCGCCTTGAGAATGTCCATCCAGGCCGCGAACAGCGTGCTGCCCACCTTGTAGACGTGGTTGAAGGAGGCGAAGACGAAACCCGTCTCCGGCAGACCAACCATCGCGCGCGTGGGCGTCTCCACCACCTGGCGGTCGCGCCGGTTCGGCTGGTAGGAATCCGGCAGTCGCACCACCGCTTCCGAATAGCCGGCCTCGGCGCCCTCGGGGATGATGAAGGGATCGGCGATGATGTAGTCGGCCTCCGCCAGCCCATAGGTGCCGGGATAGCCGAGCCAGTTCGCCTGGATGGGCGCGGCGCGGTACTTCAGCAGGCCGAGCCGCGACCCGCCCGTATAACCCTTGAGGTCGACGAGGACGTGGATGCCGTCGCGGCGCATGAGGCTCGCCGTCTCGGTCTCGGTCAGCATCGTCACGTCTTCGAAGCGATCGACCGCCGCCTTGAGCCGCTGGCGCTCGGCATCCTCCGAGAAGGCGTCATAGGAATAGGCGACGACCTCGAACCGGCTGCGGTCGGTGCACTCCAGCGCTTCGGTGAGCAGCTTCAGCGTGGCGTGGTTGTGGAAGTCGTTGGAGTAGTAGCCGATGCGCAACCGCTCGCCGCGCTGCGGCGGCGCCGGCAGCGGGACGTCGAGAGGTTCCGTCGGGCCCGGCAGGGTCCGCCCGCGCCGTTCCGAGGCGATGCGCTGCACAGCCGGGTCGTCGCTCATGGCGAGCACCATGAACGGCGAGAGACCCGCCTTCGCGATGGTCTCGTCCAGCGGCTCCAGCGTCGCGAGGATCTCGTCGGCGAGGTCCATCTCCACCACATGCGAGGCGGCGTGCGCGATGGTCGAGAGCAGCGCACTGTGCTGCGGCAGGCGCTCCCGCACGATCTTGCCGAGGTCGACGACCTGCTGGTGGGCACTCGCGTCGAACAGGAGGTCGACGAGGCGCGTCAGCACGTCGAGCCGTGCTCCCGTGGCAGCGGCGAGCGCCGCCTGGGCGCGGGCGGCCCCCAGTTTGTCCTCGGCGGCCATCAGCGCCATGATCTTGAACATCGAGGCCCAGCGGTCATCCGGCACGAGGGCCAGCGCGACATCGGCGCCCGCGACCGCTTCCCCATTGCGGCCGGCCTGCACATGCTGACCGACCTCGTAGAGATGCAGCAGCGAGCTCAGATCCTCGAGCCGCATGCCGAGTGCGAAGGAGGCCTCGTTGACGACGCCTGTGCTGCGGAAGGCGGGGCCGAGCGGCAGCCAGACATGGGCCTCGGGATCCTCGGCGAGGGCCTTCTGCGCATGCAGCAGGGCAGCGTCGAAGTCTCCCCGCGCCATGGCGATCATCATGCTGACCGCGTCGATCTTCGGATGGCTGGTGAGGCGCGACAGGTGGGCGATGATCGGTTCGGCGCTCTCCAGATTGCCGGCGCGAACCATGCACCAGGCAAAACTCAGGAAGGCGTCGGCGCGGGCGGGATCGGCCTTGGCCAGCGACAGCCAGAGCTGGCTGGCGGCCATCAGGTCGCCCCGTGTCAGGTGGGCCGACGCCAGTGCATTGACCGTGTCCGGATCCGAACTGCCGGAATGGCGCGCGATGAAGTCGGACGCCGCGTCCTGCACGGCCGATGCGCGGGCGGCAAGGTCGGCATGCGCGGCGACATCCGGCTGGGCGAGTCCGAGCTGGCGTCCGATCCGCAGGGCGATCGAGGCCTCGCCACGGAGCAGGGCGGCTTCCGCCGACTGCGTCGCATAGTCCACGGCGTGCTTGAGCGTGCGCTCGTCGAGGGGCCGGGTCCATTCCAGTGCGCGGGCCATGGCGGTCTCCATCGACGCATGAGTGAGGCCGCGGGTCCGCGTCCTGTCCGTGCCGCACTGTTGGCAAAGATGGTTAACGCCGCTCTAACGCGGCGCGTCCAAATGAAAAGGGCGGCCCGGAGGCCGCCCTTCGTGTCGTCCGGTGAGGGACGGGATCAGCGGAGGAACTGGAGGACCTGCTGGTCGCCCTGCGAGGCGAAGGACAGGGCCGAGGTGGCGAGCTGGGCGCGGGTGTTGAGCGCGAGCAGGTTGGCACCTTCCTCGTTCTGGTCGGCGAGGGTGAGGTTGTCCGCACCGCCGCGCAGCGTGTTGATCATCGACTTGGTGAAGTCCTGGCGGTTCTGCACCACCGAGAGGTTCGAACCGAAGGCCGAGGACTGCGACCGCAGCGAGCTCATCGCCGTGGACAGGTCGGTCAGGATGGCGTCGAGGCCGCTGTCCGTGTCCGCCACTGCCGCATCCTGGGCGTCGATGCCGAGGTTGGTCGAGTTGATCGCCTCGCCGCCCTTCGACTGGATCGTGATGGAGGACGAACCGGTCTCGTTGAAGGTGATCGACAGGGCGTCGCCGCGCAGCAGGTTGATGCCGTTGAAGGAGGCGTCTTCCGCGGTGCGGTCGAGCTGCTGACGCAGGTCGTTGAACTGCGTGATCAGGTCGGCGCGAACCGTGTTGCCGCCGATGGTGCCGCCCGTGCCGGTGGTGGCGACGGCGGTGTCGGTGACGGTCAGGTCGGCGGTCGAGAGGTTCTCGATGCGCAGCTTGCCGTTGTCGTTGGAGGCGCGGACCTTGTCGGTCAGCGACGAGTTGCCGTTGATCGAGGCGACGACGTCGTCGACCGAGGCGCTGGCCGAGACAGCCACCGTGACGGCGGTGGTGCCGACGGCGCCGCCGGTGAAGACGATGTCGCCGGTGCCGGTCGTGGCGGTGAAGGCATAGCTCTCACCCTTCCAGGACTTGTCCTGACGGGCCTGGCGGATCGAGGACTGCAGCGACTCGACGGTCCGGGTGATCGACTTCAGGCCGTTGTCGGCGGCTTCCAGGGTCTTGATACCGTTCGACATGGAGTCGAGCAGGGCACCGAGGTCGTTGCCGCGCGAGTTCAGCGCAGCAGCGGTGAAGAAGTTCGTCGGATTGTCGAGAGCCGAGTTGACCTTCTTGCCGGAGGCGAGGCGGCCCTGGATGGTCTCGCGCATCGACGAGATGTTCTGCAGGGCGAGAAGGTTCGAGCGAACGCCGCGCGAGATGGTGATGTCAGACATGAATACTACCCTCTCCTAGGGACCCCTGCTTCTGAGGGGTGGTCGATACGCAACCTCCACATCCTGGGAGGGCCTTCAATTCTCGAAGGCGGGATAACGTTGCACCCGACATCGTTAAAAATGCCCTTACGCGCAGAAGTTTTTTACCATGTCCCCTCACCGCCCGTTATCCTTGACCAAATCCTGCGGTTTCCTCGCGCCCGTCTGAAACGCAAAAGGGCGGCCCGGAGGCCGCCCTTCGTGTCGTCCGGTGTGGGACGGGATCAGCGGAGGAACTGGAGGACCTGCTGGTCGCCCTGCGAGGCGAAGGACAGGGCCGAGGTGGCGAGCTGCGCGCGGGTGTTGAGCGCGAGCAGGTTGGCACCTTCCTCGTTCTGGTCGGCGAGGGTGAGGTTGTCCGCACCGCCGCGCAGCGTGTTGATCATCGACTTGGTGAAGTCCTGGCGGTTCTGCACCACCGAGAGGTTGGCACCGAAGGCCGAGGACTGCGACCGGAGCGAACCGAGAGCCGTCGAGAGATCCGACAGGATCGTATCGAGACCGGCGTCCGTATCGGCCACCGAGGCGTCCTGCGTGTCGATGCCGAGGTTGGTCGAGTTGATCGCCTCTGCGTCCTTCGACTGGATCGTGATGGAGGACGAACCGGTCTCGTTGAAGGTGATGGCGAGAGCATCGCCGCGCAGCAGGTTGATGCCGTTGAAGGAGGCGTCTTCCGCGGTACGGTCGAGCTGCTGGCGCAGGTCGTTGAACTGCTCGATGAGGTCGGCGCGGACCGTGTTGCCGCCGATGGTGCCGCCCGTGCCGGTGGTGGCGACGGCGGTGTCGGTGACGGTCAGGTCGGCGGTCGAGAGGTTCTCGATGCGCAGCTTGCCGTTGTCGTTGGAAGCGCGGACCTTGTTGGTCAGCGACGAGTTGCCGTTGATCGAGGCGACGACGTCGTCGACCGAGGCACTTGCCGAGACAGCCACCGTGACGGCGGTGGTGCCGACAGCGCCGCCGGTGAAGACGATGTCGCCGGTGCCGGTCGTGGCGGTGAAGGCATAGCTCTCACCCTGCCAGGACTTGTCCTGACGGGCTTGGCGGATGGTCGACTGCAGCGACTCGACCGTCTTGGTGATCGACTTCAGGCCGTTGTCGGCGGCTTCCAGCGTCTTGATGCCGTTCGACATGGAGTCGAGCAGGGCACCGAGGTCATTGCCGCGGGAGTTCAGCGACGCCGCGGTGAAGAAGTTCGTCGGGTTGTCGAGCGCCGAGTTGACCTTCTTGCCGGAGGCCAGGCGGCTCTGGATGGCCTCGCGGCCGGAGGCGATGTTCTGCAGGGCGAGAAGGTTCGAGCGGACGCCGCGCGAGATGGTGATGTCAGACATGATACGCAGTCCCTTTTCTAGGGCCCCCCGGCGGCACCGAGAGGGTTAGGCACACCCCCCTTGAGGCGGGAGGGCCCTCGTTCCTTGAGGGCGGTATCACATTGATGCGTTAGTCTTAATTTTCAGGCAGTTTTCACGGTTTATGTAAGATTAATGCTGATAAATTCCGCAACGTCATCGCAACAATGCAAAAGGGCGGCCCGGAGGCCGCCCTTTCGTGTCTTCCTGTGAGGGAAGATATCAGCGGAGGAACTGGAGGACCTGCTGGTCGCCCTGAGAGGCGAAGGACAGGGCCGAGGTGGCAAGCTGGGCGCGGGTGTTGAGCGCGAGCAGGTTGGCACCTTCCTCGTTCTGGTCGGCGAGGGTGAGGTTGTCCGCACCGCCGCGCAGCGTGTTCATCATCGACTTGGTGAAGTCCTGGCGGTTCTGCACCATGGAGAGGTTCGAACCGAAGGCCGAGGACTGCGACCGCAGCGAGCCGAGCGCCGTTGACAGCTTGGTCAGGACCGCGTCGAGACCGGCGTCCGAGTCGGCAACCGAGGTCGACTGGGCGTCGATGCCGAGGTTGGTCGAGTTGATCGCATCGCCGTCCTTCGACTGGATGTTCAGCGAGGACGAACCCGTCTCGTTGAAGGTGATCGACAGGGCGTCGCCGCGCAGCAGGTTGATGCCGTTGAAGGAGGCGTCTTCCGCGGTGCGGTCGAGCTGCTGGCGCAGGTCGTTGAACTGCTCGATGAGGTCGGCGCGGACCGTGTTGCCGCCGATGGTGCCGCCCGTGCCGGTGGTGGCGACGGCGGTGTCGGTGACGGTCAGATCCGAGGTCGAGAGGTTCTCGATGCGCAGCTTGCCGTTGTCGTTGGAGGCGCGGACCTTGTCGGTCAGCGACGAGTTGCCGTTGATCGAGGCGACGACGTCGTCGACCGAGGCGCTGGCCGAGACAGCCACCGTGACGGCGGTCGTGCCGACAGCGCCGCCGGTGAAGACGATGTCGCCGGTGCCGGTCGTGGCGGTGAAGGCATAGCTCTCACCCTGCCAGGACTTGTCCTGACGGGCCTGGCGGATGGCCGACTGCAGCGACTCGACCGTCTTGGTGATCGACTTCAGGCCGTTGTCGGCGGCTTCCAGCGTCTTGATGCCGTTCGACATGGAGTCGAGCAGGGCGCCGAGGTCGTTGGAGCGCGAGTTCAGCGAGGCGGCCGTGAAGAAGTTCGTCGGATTGTCGAGGGCCGAGTTGACCTTCTTGCCCGAGGCCAGACGGCCCTGGATCGTCTCACGCTGCGACGCGATGTTCTGCAGAGAGAGGAGGTTGGAGCGAACGCCGCGCGAGATGGTGATGTCAGACATTGTAGTACCCTTTCCTAGGGACCCCTGCTTCTGAGGGGCAGACGATGACGCCTCCCGTTCCTGGGAGGACCTTCAGTTCTAGAAGGCACGCCGACTGTCGCCTCCGGCTATTAAGAAAAGCTTTTTTCTTTAGTGAGCTTTGAAGCCTTCGAAATGATGGTAAATACGACACAAATATTACTTTGTTTAACAATTGTTAACCTTGACAAATTACTTAAGACACATGATCGAAAGGGTGATTCATGGCTGACCCGGACAACGCTACGCTCTCCAAGGGACCCGCTGCCACGGTGTCGGAGGTGCGCGAGCTCGGCCTCCTCCTCCGCATCGAGGAGGTGGACACCATCGGCAAGAGCATCGCGTTTCTGGTGCAGGAAATCCTCCTGCGGGGCTTCGATGCGGTGAATCACGCCGATCTCGCCGCCCGCGTCGCGCTCATCCTCGAGGCCATGCCGAGCGCAAGGCCCATCGTCCTCGGCATGCAGTTCGCGATCTTCGATGGTGACTACGCCCTCGCCCTCGAACACGCCCGGCTTCTCGTCGAACGCGAGGCGGCCCTGATGGAGCTTGCCCTGGCAAGCCGCAGCCCGGTCGCGCAGGGCTGACGATCGCCCTCATTCGGACCCAGGTCC
Source organism: Phreatobacter sp. (assembly GCA_965284145.1). Classification (GTDB taxonomy): domain Bacteria; phylum Pseudomonadota; class Alphaproteobacteria; order Rhizobiales; family Phreatobacteraceae; genus Phreatobacter. The sequence continues at coordinate 1,571,629 of CBDIRH010000001.1, read as the reverse complement.
TTTACCCTCCGTTTACCATAACCGCCCATCCTTCGTGTCCGGTGCGGACCAGGGGCGAACAATGCGGGTGGTCATTCTCGCGGGCGGCCGCGGAACACGGATCTCCGAGGAGACCGATGTGAAGCCGAAACCGATGGTCGACATCGGTGGTCGGCCCATCCTCTGGCACATCATGCGCCACTATGCGGCGCAGGGCTTCGACGATTTCATCATCGCCGGCGGCTACAAGGCCGACGTCATCAAGCGCTTCTTCCTCGACGAGGTCCGCATGGCCGGCGACCTCATGGTCGATACCCGCCGCGGCAGGGTGCTGCGCTCGGGACCGGCCTTCGACAACTGGCGGGTCAGGATCGTCAACACCGGGCTCGACACCAACACCGGTGGCCGCATCCTGCGCCTCAAGCCTCATCTTGAGGGCACGCCATTCCTCGTCACCTACGGCGACGGCGTCTCCGACGTCCCCATCGCCGATGTCGTGGCGCAGCATCGCGCCCAGGGCCACCTCGCGACCATCACCGCCGTTCACCCCCCCGCCCGCTTCGGCGGCCTTCGCTTCGATGGCGAGGACGTCGCCGGCTTCGTCGAGAAGCCGCAGACCGGCGAGGGCTGGATCAATGGCGGCTTCGCGGTCTTCGAACCGGCGGTCTTCGACTATCTCGCCCTCGACGGCGACGACGGCTCGCTGGAAGTCGCCCTCTACGAGCGTCTCGCCCGCGAGGGCCGCCTCGGCGCCTACCGCCACGAGGGATTCTGGCAATGCGTCGACACCCTGCGCGAACTGCGCCTGCTGCAGGGACTTTGGGATTCGGGCAAGGCGCCGTGGAAGACCTGGACCGACGAGCCCCTGCGCTCGGCGGCCGCGGCATGAGGCAGAGATGAAGGTTCTGATCACCGGCCACGCCGGCTATGTCGGTTCGGTCGCGACCGCGGTTCTCGCGGAGGCCGGCCATGAGGTCACCGGTCTCGACACCGGTTACTTCGCCCCCTGCCACACCGAGGGCATGGAGCCGGTCGATCCGCCGCGTGTCATCGCGAAGGACGTCCGCCACGTGACCGTGCAGGACCTCGCCGGCTTCGACGCTGTCCTTCATCTCGCCGCCCTGTCCAACGACCCCATGGGTGACCTCGCACCGGAGCTCACCGCCGCCATCAACCGGGACGCCACCATCGCCCTCGCCCGCGCGGCGAAGGAGGCGGGGGTGACGCGCTTCATCTTCGCCTCCTCCTGCTCGATCTATGGCGCCGGCAACCCCGACCTGCTGCTGGACGAAACGGCGCCGGTCAATCCTCTGACGCCCTATGCCGCGAGCAAGGTCGAATCCGAGCAGGGTCTCCTCGCCCTCGCCGACGCGAGCTTCGCCCCGACCTTCATGCGCAACGCCACCTGCTACGGCCTGTCGCCTCGGGTGCGCACCGATCTCGTGCTGAACAACCTCGTCTGTTCGGCGCTGTCCACCGGCGAGGTCAAGCTGCTCTCGAGCGGCCTCGCCTGGCGGCCCCTGCTGCACGTCCGCGACCTCGCGCGCGCCGCAGCCGCAATTCTCGCTGCCAATCCCACTACGGTTCGCGGCGAGGCCTTCAACATCGGGCAGAACGACGAGAACCACTTCGTCCGCGATATCGCCACCATCGTCGCCGAGGCCGTTCCGGGGTCGCGTGTCACCTTCGCCGAGGGCAACACCATCGATCCGCGCTCCTACCGGGTCGACTTCACCAAGTTCGCCCGCACCTTCCCCGATTTCCGCTTCCTGCATACGGCCGCCTCGGGCGCCAAGGAACTGGTCGCGGCCATGGCGGGACGCACCTCCGCCGCCGACCTGACTGGACAGCGCTACGTGCGCCTCGCGCGCCTGAAACACCTGATGGACAAGGGCGCGCTGGCCGCCGATCTCACCTGGAAGGGCGAGCGCGAGACCGCCCCCCTGACCGCCGCGCGCGACCGCGTGCCCGTTGCCGGTCCCTCCATCACCGAGCGGGAGGTCGAACTCGTTGCCGAGGCCGCCCGCACCGCCTGGTTCGCCAACCACGCCAAGTACAATCTGCGCTTCGAGGCCATGGTCGCCGAGCAGACCGGCCGCAAGCACGCCATCTCCCTCGCCCACTGCACCTCGGCGATCCATCTCGCCCTCGCGGGTCTCAACATCGGGCCGGGCGACGAGGTCATCGTTCCCGAATGCACCTGGGTCGCGACCGCCTCGCCGGTCGTGCAGGTGGGGGCCACGCCAGCCTTCGTCGACATCGACCCCGTGACCTGGTGCATGTCGCCAGCGAGCCTTGTCGCCGCCATCACCCCGCGCACGAAGGCCGCCATCGTCGTCGATCTCTATGGCGGCATGCCGGACTGGGCGCGGCTCGAGGCCATTGCCCACGACAGCGGGATCGTGCTCATCGAGGATGCGGCGGAGGCCATCGGTTCGCGCTATCGCGGCAGGCCCGCCGGCTCCTTCGGCCGCGCCTCCGTCTTCTCCTTCCACGGCTCCAAGACGGTGACCACCGGCGAGGGCGGCATGCTGGTGACGGACGACGATGCGCTCGCCGAGCGCGTCAACATCCTGCGTGACCAGGGCCGCCACCCGACCTCGCGCGCCCTCATCACCGAGGAGGTCGGCTTCAAGTACCGGATGTCGGCGATGCAGGCCGCCATGGGCATCGCCCAGATGGAGCGCCTCGACGAACTCATCGCCCTGAAGCGCGACATCTTCGCCTTCTATGCCGAGGATCTGTCGGGTGTGCCCGGCCTGACGCTGAATGCGGAGCCGTCGCAGGTGTTCAACTCCTACTGGATGGTCACGGCCGTCCTCGACCCCTCGCTCGGACTGCTGAAGCAGCAGGTGGCGGCCGAACTGGGCGCCGACGGCATCGATACCAGGCCCTTCTTCTATCCGCTCAGCTGGCAGCCGGCCTTCCGCGACCAGCCTTCGGCCGAGGGGGCGCCGGCCCGCAACCCCACCGCCTATGCGATCTCGTCGACCGGCATCAATCTGCCGAGCGGCTACAACGTCACCCGCGATGTAGCCGCCCGTGTCTCGCGCTCGCTGAAATCCATCCTCGCGCGGCACGCCCGCCGCGCCGCCTGACGATCGGACCCGCCATGCCTGCCAGCGCCGCCGCCCTGATGTCGCCCGCCATGGCACCGGCGGCGCGGCCGCTGGTCACCATCGCGCTGCCGACCTACAACCGCGCCCAGTATCTCGACCGCTTCTTCAGCCACCACATCGACGCCTTCACCGCGCGCGGCATCGACTTCGAGATCCTCGTCTCCGACAACTGCTCCACCGACGGCACCGCCGAGATCGTGGCGCGCTGGGCGAAGGACGATCCGCGCATCCGCTCGGTCCGCCAGACCGAGAACATCGGCGCCTATGGCAATTTCCTCTTCACCTATCGGCAAGCGCGGGGCGAGTTCGCGATCTGGGTTGGCGACGACGATCTCCTGGTCCCTGACGTCGTGATCGACTATCTCGGCCGCCTCTCCGCCGATCCCGATCTCGTCATGGTCCAGGCGCCCTGGATGCTGATCGACGAGACCCGCGACAATGCGGAAATCGGCACCTTCTACCGCATCGAGGTCGAGCGGACGTTTCGGCAGGGCGCGCATGACGCCTGCCTTGGCTATCTGCTGGACCACCACATCTTCCCGGAATGGTTCATCATCCGGACCGATGTCCTGCACGACATCATCGAGCCCGGCACGCCCTTCGTCTTCCACTATTTCGCCCATCTCGCCCGTGCATTGAACGTCGGTTCGGTCCTGTTCGCCCCCCGCCCCTTCGCCCGCGTCACCGCCATCTCCAAGGGCGGCCTAAATCACTCGGGCAACAGCGAGACCATGGACGGCTGGGACCGCTTCCGCGGAGGCATCGAGTTCTTCGCCTCCTTCATCGAGCCGGCTCCTCTCGCCGATCCCGCCCAGTCGGCAACGCTGCTGCGACGGTTCCAGGATTTCACGCTGAAGCGGATGCAGGTCGCCATCAACCTGCACATCCAGGCGGGCAACTGGAGCCACGCCTATCATCTCGACCGGCGCGTCAGGGCCTACGGCCAGCCCGGCTGCCATCCCGACATGCGCCCCGTGGTCTCCGGCCTCTGTGCCATCGAGACCCTCGTCGCGGAGGCCCGGGCGCAGGCGCGGCACCTGCTGGTGCTCGACGACCTCATCGCAGACGACACGCTGGACAGCCTGACGCCGAAGATCCGCTCGGCCATCATCCGCCGCCGCGACCCGCGCGCCGCCTCCGACACGCCGAAGGCCTTTGCCCTCGTCCAGCCGCCGCCGTCCGACATCGTCGGGCCGAACGACCTGGTGCTCGATCTGCACGCGGCCTTCCGGCGCACACCGCCCTGACATGTCCATCGAGATCGCCGGCGACCACGGCAACAGGATCGTCCTGCGCGAGACGCCATGGGATGCCCGAGCCCTTGGACGGCCTACGCTGGACGTCGCCTCCTTCACCCTGGCGAGTGAACAGGGAACCGGAACCGACGACGAGCTGTTCCGGGAGTTCGACGAGGCGTGCCGCGACCGCTCTGCAGGCCTCGTGACGGCCCGCGTCCCGGCCGGCCGCCGCATCGCGGTGGCACGCTTCCAGGCTGCCGGCTTCCGCTATGTCGAGACGGTGCTGCGCCTGCGCTATGCCAATCTCGCCCGTTTCGCAGCGCCTTCGGCGGGACGCGCCATCGAGCTGCGCGAGGCGCGTCGGGAGGATGCTCCGGCCCTGATCGAGCAGGCCGCTGGCACGTTCCACTACGGCCGCTTCGCCGAGGATCCCGCCATCGATCCCGAGGTCAACCGTCGTCGCCAGATCGACTGGATGGAGGGCCTGCTGGCCGGCAAGGCAAACGTGCTTGTCGCCGATATCGGCGACAGGCCCGGAGCCTTCATGGCCTACAGGATCGAGGAGGGGGCCGCCGACCTCATTCTCGGCGGAACGCGCGCCGAACAGGCTGTCCTGGCGTATCCCTTCTGGAGCGCCGTGCTCGAGCGGTTGAAGCAGGACGGGGCCCGGCGGGTCGAGACGGTGATCTCCGCTGCCAATCTCGGTGTCATGAACCTCTATGCGCGGCTTGGCTTCCAGGCCTATGAGACCCTGGTCGGCCTGCATTTTCACAGGCCATGACGCGAAACGGGCGCCCGAAGGCGCCCGCTTGCCATTGTCGCAGAGACCGCAGCCGCTACTGCTGGGGCGCCTGCGTATTCTGCTGGTTCAGCAATTCCGTCACCCGGCGCAGCGTCACGCGACGGTTCTCCCGTGACGGACCCTGCGTCTGCACCTTCGGATATTGCTCGCCATAGCCCTGGGTGGTCAGGTTCTCGGGCGGAATATTGTAGGACTGCGTCAGCACCGCCGCGACCGCCTGGGCGCGCCGATCCGACAGCGACAGGTTGTCGGTATCGTTGCCCACCGCGTCGGTATGGCCCTCGATGAGGAACACCTCGTTCGGATTGGCCGTGATGGCCCGTCCGAGCGCCGCCGCGATGGTGTCGAGGCGGCTGACCTGGTCCGGCTTCACCTCCCATGATCCGGCGTCGAAGTTGATCGTGTTGACGTCGACGCTGCGGGTATAGGCGCGCACGGTCGGGCTGTGACGCACCTCGTCGAGGGTATAGCGGCGCGGCGGCCGCTGCACCGGCGGGGCTGTCAGCGCCTCGTAGATCACCTCGGGCTGCGCCTCTCCGGCATCGACGATGTAGCGCTCACGCGGGATCGAATATTCCGGCGGCGGCAGGACGATGATCTGCTCCTCGAAGGTCCGCGCCCGCGGCCGGAAGGAGTTGTCGATCAGGATCACCTCGCGACCGTCGGGATAGCGGCGGATGCGGCGCACCAGCTGGCCGTTCTCGTCGGTCACGGTGATGACGCGCACGCCACCGGGCCGCTCGTAGAACGACACCATCTCGTTGCCGCGACGCTCGGTGCGGAAATCACCGCCGAGATCACGGAAGCGCGCCGTCTCGTCGTGCCGGATGAACACCCCCTCGCCGTCGCGGACGATGGTCCGACCGGGCTCATGGATGACCGTCACACCATCCTGCGTGAACTCGCGGCGGCGCTCACGGATTTCGTCGACCCGCTCGGCACGCGCGCCCTGGCTCAGCATGAAGCCGCCGATCAGCCCGGCTCCGACACCGATGGCGGCGGCGCCGGCCGGACCGATGCGCGAGCCGCGCCGGCGCTCCGGCGGGCCGCTCGGAGGCTGGCCGCCGGCAAAGCCGCCGGGAGCACCCGGGGTAACCCCGGGGGGCTGGCCCGGACCGCCTGGCCCACGCTGGCCGACGGGCGGCGACTGCCCCGGACCGCCGGGCGGCTGCTGGACAAGTCCCGGGGTACCGGGCGCTCCGGGAGCGCCTGGCATACCCGGCCCACGCTGGCCAATGGCCGGCGGTGGAACCGTGCCGGGCGGCGTACCGGGAGGCTGGGCGACACCGGGGGTGCCGGGAGCACCGGGCGTACCGGGAACCCGCTGGCCGATGGCCGGCGGCGGCGTACCGGGAGGCTGGGCGACACCGGGCGTGCCGGGAGCGCCGGGCGTACCGGGAACCCGCTGGCCGATGGCCGGCGGCGGCGTACCGGGAGGCTGCGCGACACCGGGCGTGCCGGGAGCGCCGGGCGTACCGGGAACCCGCTGGCCGATGGCCGGCGGCGGCGTACCGGGAGGCTGCGCGACACCGGGCGTGCCGGGAGCGCCGGGCGTACCGGGAACCCGCTGGCCGATGGCCGGCGGCGGCGTACCGGGAGGCTGCGCGACACCGGGCGTGCCGGGAGCGCCGGGCGTACCGGGAACCCGCTGGCCGATGGCCGGTGGCGGCGTACCGGGAGGCTGCGCGACACCGGGCGTGCCGGGAGCGCCGGGCGTACCGGGAACCCGCTGGCCGATGGCCGGCGGCGGCGTACCGGGAGGCTGCGCGACACCGGGCGCGCCGGGAGCGCCGGGAGCGCGCTGGCCGATGGCACCCCGGGGCGGCGTACCGGGCGGTGTCGCGCCGCCGGGAGGCGTTGCTGGCGGCTGGGCGATCTGGCCGGGTGGTGTTCCGCCGAAGGGTGGGCGTCCATCGGACGGACGAATGGCACCGGGTGTGCCGGGCCGGGTCTGAGCCGGCGAACCGGCGCCCGGCGCGGAGCCCTGCTGCTGACCGACGGAACCGGGCTGGCCTTGCGCGGCCGGCGGCGTCGATCCGCGGGAACCGGGCTGCGGCTGGGCAAAGCCGGCTGGCGGTGGCGTCGGGCGGCCGCCCACGGCCGGCGGGGGGGCCTGCCGCACGGCGGCGGGTGGCGGCGCCTGCCGGACGGCAGGGGGAGGTGCGGCCTGGCGGACCGCCGGAGGCGGCGCCTGTCGGACCGCAGGGGGCGGTGCGGCCTGACGGATGGCCGGAGGCGGTGCGGCCTGACGGATTGTCGGGGGCGGAGCGGCCTGGCGCTGGATCGGCGGAGCGACGCGGGGCTGCTGGACGACCGGCGCGCGAGGCTGAACCGGGGCAACCGGCGGACGGACCTGAGCGGGCGGACGCGCCTGCTGGGGAGGCGGGGCGCCCGGACGTGCACCCGGCCTACGAGGATCCGGTTGCTGCGCCTGCGCCAGGATCATGAGACCGTCGCCCCGCATCTGCTCGGCGAAGGCGGGAGCGCCCAGAAGCGCGGGAAGGACTGTTCCGGCGAGCAGGGCTCGTTTGATGGCGTGCATGTCTGGTCTCCCCCAAGAGAGGTGCGGTCGGAAGCGAGCCGACCCGTCGGGGCACCATCGCAACGCCGAAACAGGGCGCAATCGCGACCATCGAGGGGCAGGTCAAGGCAATTGCCTTAACGTTGTTCATCTTCAGCCGTTCCCGCCGCAGCGCAATGGCCGGGCGTCAGGGGACGCAACGCAATCAGAGCGGCTTCTTCAGCCATTTCCCGATGACGCCGACGATGCCCTCGCGGAAGATGAGAACGCAGATGACGAAGATGACGCCCTGAACCACCGTGACCCATGCGCCGAGGCCGGCCAGGAAGTTCTGCATGGAGATGATGACGGCGGCGCCGATGATCGGACCGAAGACCGTGCCCATGCCGCCGACCAGCGTCATCAGCACCACCTCGCCCGACATGCTCCAGTGCACGTCGGTGAGTGAAGCGAGCTGGACGGCGATCGCCTTGGTCGCGCCGGCAAGGCTGGCCAGCGAGGCCGACAGCACGAAGACGGCCAGCTTGTACTGGTTGACGCGATAGCCCAGCGAGACGGCGCGCGCCTCGTTTTCGCGAATTGCCTTGAGGACGTTGCCGAACGGCGAATGAATGATGCGATAGATGAACGCGAAGCCGCCCAGGAAGATGGCCGCCACGAACCAGTACATGGTCATGTCGGGATCGAGCGGAACGAAGCCGAAGGCGTCACCACGAGGGACCTTCTGAATCCCGTCCTCGCCGTTCGTGAATGGTGCTTGCAGGTAGAAGAAATAGGTCATTTGCGCGAGCGCGAGCGTGATCATCGCAAAATCGAGACCCTGGCGCCGGATTGCGAGGAAGCCGAAGGCCAGGCCGAGCAGGCCCCCGGTCGCGCCGCCAAGCAGGATCGCAAGCTCGGGAGTGAGCATGAGGGCCTTTGCCGTCCAGGCGCCGACATAGGCGCCAGTGCCGAAGAAGGCCGCATGTCCGAACGGCAAGAGGCCCGCATAGCCCAGCACGAGATTGAAGGCGCAGGCGAACAGCGCGTAGCACATCACCTTCATCAGGAAGACGGGGTAGAGCACCAAAGGCAGTAAGGCGATGCAGGCGACCATCAATGCCAACGCCACCATCTGCGAGCGCGAAATGCCGAGATGCATCTCAGCTTCTCCTGCCGAAGAGGCCAGAGGGGCGGAACAGCAAGACGGCCACCATGCAAAGGAAGATCACCGTCGAGGACGCCTGCGGGTAGAAGACCTTGGTCAGGGCCTCGATCACGCCGAACCCGAAGCCGGACAGGACCGAGCCCATGATGGAACCCATGCCTCCGATGACGACGATGGCGAAAACGACGATAATCAGGTTCGCCCCCATCTGGGGGTTCACCGAATAGATCGGCGCGGCAAGGACGCCGGCGCAGGCGGCCAGCGCTACGCCGGCTCCATAGGTGAGCGTTACGAGAACGGGAACGTTGATGCCGAAGGCCTGCACCATGGGCGCATTCTCTGTCGCGGCACGCAGCCTGGCCCCGAGCCTCGTTTTCTCGATCAGTGCCCAGGTCAGCAGACAGACGACAAGAGAGATTCCGACGACCGCCGCCGCGGTAGTAGGGCAGCACCATGAAGCCGAGGTTCGAGCACACCCTGCAGCGTCGGCGGGCATCTGGGTAGGGCAGGCCCGAGGCTGCCGTACTTGTTGCGGAACAGTGCCCTCGATCACGAGGGCGAGGCCGAAGCGTGAGCAGCCAGCCCGTAGATGTGGTCCAGGCCGTAGAGGCGACGCAGCAGGACCCGCTCGATGAGGATGCCGAAGGCGCCCACGATCAGCGGCGCAAGAGCCAGCGACCACCAGAATCCGAGGCCGAGCGTGTCGAGCAGGATCCACGCGGTAAAGGCACCGGTCATGAACAGGGCGCCGTGCACGAGATTCACGATCCCCAGCAACCCGAAGATCACCGACAGCCCGAGCGACAGCATCGCATAGAAGGCGCCGTTGATCAGCCCCAGCAGGAGCTGTCCGAAAAGGGCCTGTGGCGGAATGCCGATGAGCTCGAACATGGACTGCGAATCCCGGAGAGAAGCGGGGCGCCGGCCAGCGGCGCCCCGGATGCTGATCGGATCAGGAACGGACGAGCGGGCAGGCGTTGGCGCTGAGGGGCCGGAACGCCTCCTCCGCCGGAATGGTCGCCAGCAGCTTGTAGTAGTCCCACGGACCCTTCGACTCGGAAGGCTTCTTCACCTCGAACAGGTAGGCCGGGTGCAGCTTGCGGCCGTCGGCGCGGATGGTAGCCCTTGCCGAACAGCGGATCGTCGGTCGGCGTTGGCCTTCATCCAGGCCATGACCTGAGCCGGGTCCTTGCTCGTTGAGGGCATGCGACGGCCTTCAGGTAGTGCAGCGTCGCGCCATAGACGCCGGCCTGCACGCATGGTGGGCATGCTTGCCGGCGCTCTGCGGGGCGAAGCGGCTGCGACCAGGCGCGGGTGCTCGTCGTTGAGGTCCCAGTAGAAGGTCTCGGTGAGCACCAGGCCCTGCGCCGTCTGCAGGCCGAGGGCGTGGACGTCCGTGACGAAGACGAGCAGGCCGGCGAGCTTCTGGCCGCCCGTGACGATGCCGAACTCGGCCGGCCTGCTTGATCGAGTTGATCGTGTCGCCGCCGGCATTGGCGAGGCCGATGACCTTGGCGCTTGGAGGCCTGGGCCTGCAGCAGGAACGACGAGAAGTCCGTGCGCGTGAAGCGGCGTGCGCACGGCACCGACCACCTTGCCGCCCTTGCGCTTGGACGACGGCGGTCGTGTCGCGCTCCAGGGCATGGCCGAAGGCGTAGTCGGCGGTCAGGAAGAACCAGGTGTCGCCACCGGCCTTGACCATGGCGCCGCCGGTGCCTTGGCGACAGCGCGTAGGTGTCGTAGGCCCAGTGCACCGTGTTCGGCGAGCACTGCGCGCCGGTGAGGTCGGAGGTCGCGGCACCCGAGTTCAGGTGGATCTTGTTCTTCTCGCGGGTGATCTGGTTGCACCGCGAGCGCCGACCGACGAGGTGCGGAACGTCGGTGATCACATCGACCGCCGTCGATTGTCGTACCACTGGCGGGCGATGTTGGCGCCGACGTCGGGCTTGTTCTGATGGTCAGCGGAGACGATCTGGACGTTGAGGCCCTGGGCGGAGGCACGGAAGTCCTCCACGGCCATGCGGGCGGCGATCGCAGAGCCCTCGCCGGTGAGGTCGGCATAGAGGCCGGAGCGATCGTTGAGCACGCCGATCTTGATGTTGATGGGCTGCTGGGCCTGGGCCATCGAGCGGGCCGTGAAGGCGGTCGCGGCGGCGCCGGCCATGACGGAGCGGCGGTTGATGCGGAACGTGGTCATACTCGTTTCCTCCAATAGGGTCCGGATCAGTCGGATTTTCTTGTTGTTGCGCAGCTCACACGCCCAGGTGGGCGTGCAGCTTGTCGATGTTCCGCTCGAGGTCGGCGTTGGGGATCATGTCCACCACGCGCCCCTGCTCGACGAGATAGTGGCGGTCGGCCACCGTCTGGGCGAAGCGGAAATTCTGTTCCACGAGGATGATCGTGAAGCCTTCGCGCTTCAAGCGCGCGATTGTCCGCCCGATCTGCTCGATGATGACGGGGGCGAGCCCTTCGGTCGGCTCGTCCAGCAGCAGGAACTTGGCGCCGGTGCGCAGGATCCGCGCGATCGCCAGCATCTGCTGCTCGCCGCCGGAGAGCTTGGTGCCCTGGCTGCCGAGGCGTTCCTTGATGTTGGGGAAGAGTTCGAAGATCTGGTCGACGCTCATGCCGCCGGGACGCACCTGCGGCGGCAGCATGAGGTTCTCCTCGACCGACAGCGAGGAGAAGATGCCGCGCTCTTCCGGCACGTAGGCGACGCCGAGACGCGCGATGGCGCGCGACGACATGCCGATCGTCTCGTTGCCCTCATAGCGGATCGAGCCCGAGCGCTTGCCAATGATCCCGATGATCGATTTCAGGGTGGTCGTCTTGCCGGCGCCGTTGCGGCCGAGCAACGTCACCACCTCCCCTTCGCCGACATCGAGGTTGATGCCGTGCAGCACGTGGGATTCGCCGTACCAGGCGTGAAGGTCGCGCACCTCCAGCATGGGCTTCACGGTCGTATCGCGAACGACGTCCATTGCCGCCTCAGCCATGACCGGCTCCGATATAGGCTTCGATCACGCGCGGATCCTTCGACACCGTGGCGTAGTCGCCCTCGGCCAGGACCTTGCCGCGCGCCAGCACGGTGATGAAGTCCGACAGCGAGGCGACGACGGACAGGTTGTGCTCCACCATGAGAATGGTGCGGTTGGCCGAAACGCGGCGGATCAGTTCGGCGATGCGGTCGACGTCCTCGTGGCCCATGCCGGCCATCGGCTCGTCGAGCAGCATCATCTCCGGGTCCAGCGCCAGCGTGGTGGCGATCTCGAGCGCACGCTTGCGGCCGTAGGAGAGCTCCACCGCCTGGATGCGGGAAAACTCTGCAAGGCCCACCGCCTCGACGAGGCTCTGCGCCTCGGCATCCAGCGATTTCAGGATGGTCTCGGAATTCCAGAAGTCGAAGCTGTCGCCGCGCTTGCGCTGCAGGGCGATGCGGACATTCTCCAGCACCGACAGGTGCGGAAAGACCGCCGAGATCTGGAACGAGCGGACCAGCCCGAGGCGGGCGATGTCCGCCGGCTTGGTGCGGGTGATGTCCTGACCCTTGTAGGTGATCGTCCCGCGGGTCGGGATCAGGAACTTGGTCAGCAGGTTGAAGCAGGTCGTCTTGCCGGCGCCGTTCGGACCGATCAGGGCATGGATGGTCCCCCGACGGACGGCGAGATCCACGTCGCTGACCGCCGTGAAGCCCTTGAAGTCCTTCGTCAGACCCTGCGTCTGCAGAATGATCTCGTCAGTCGTTCCCACCATGCACTCTGTTCTTCTGGTCTGTGCGTTGGGGGGCATTGCTGCATGGCACGCGATCGATAGTCAATCCAAAACCTGACTGCCACGTCATGTCTAACGGGGGAGGCCTCGTGACGCGCCGGCAGGATGCAGGACCTGCCGGGTCGTCTCCGAATGTCACGATCCGTGATCAGTCCGGGCGAACCAATCGGTGGCGCGGGCGTTGTGTCGACATGCCAACCCGGCACGTTCCAATGGAGGACACGATGAAGAACCATTTCCTGATCGGCGCGGCACTGGCCGGCTCCCTCGCTCTCGCCCTTCCGGCCCATGCGCAGACGCGTGAACCCGGCGTTCCGCCTGGTGTCGGCGCGGGTGCAGCCACCGGCGCGGTCGGCGGCGCGATCGTCGGCGGACCGGTCGGCGCTGTGGTCGGCGGCGCCGCAGGCGCTGTCGTCGGCGGCATCGCCGAGGCCACCCGCCCGCGTTTCCGTGAGTATGTTGTCGAGCGTCGCCACACCTCGTTCGACTATGACGGCGAGGTCGTGGTTGGCCGACAGCTTCCCGAACGGGTCACCTACTACCAGGTGCCGCGCGAGTATGGTGCGACGGAATACCGCTACACGGTCGTCAACGGCCGGACGGTGCTCGTCGAGCCGCAGACGCGTCGCATCGTCCAGATCATCGAGTGATCGGGCATTGATGCACGAACCGGAAAGGGCGCCCCAGGGCGCCCTTTTTCGTGCCCGCGGCATGACGGTCCAACCTTTCGCGTCAGTTGCATGGTGCCCCGGCGAGCCCGACACTCACTGCGGGAGACAACGCCGAAAGGATGCCGCCATGTGGGAACCGAGCCCGACCTATCCCGACCCGTCGATCGAGATCCTCGATCCACGCTTCCTGAAATATCGCCTGTTCAACACGGCCGTCGAGCGGTTGGCGACTGGCCTGCGCTGGGGCGAGGGCCCGGTCTGGATCGGCGACCAGCGCTGCCTGTTGGTCAGCGACATTCCCAACGACCGCATCTTGCGATGGGACGAGGAAACGGGGGCGGTGTCGGCCTTCCGGTCGCCCAGCAACAAGGCCAACGGCAACACCCGCGACCGGCAGGGACGCCTGATCACCTGCGAGCACGGGGGACGACGGGTCATTCGCACCGAATATGACGGCGACATCACCGTCATCGCCAGCCACTTCCAGGGCAAGCGGCTGAACTCACCAAACGATGTGGTGGTGAAGTCGGACGGATCGATCTGGTTCACCGACCCGGCTTTCGGCCTGCTCAGCCACTACGAGGGCACTGTGGCGGAGCCCGAACTGCCCCAGAACGTCTATCGGGTCGATCCGGCAAGCCTCGAGATCACCGCCGTCGCCGAGGCCGTGGCTGGTCCCAACGGCCTCTGCTTCTCCCCCGACGAAAGGACATTCTACCTGGTGGAATCGCGCGCCACACCGCATCGGCTCATTGCCGCCTATGACGTCTCGGCCGATGGCCGCTCCATCGCCAACCGCCGGGTCTTCGCCGACGCCGGCCCCGGCGGCACGCCCGACGGCATTCGCTGCGACATCGACGGCAACCTCTGGTGCGGCTGGGGAATGGGGACACCCGAGCTCGACGGGGTCATGGTCTTCGCGCCCGACGGCACGGCGATTGGCCGCATCCGCCTGCCGGAGCGCTGCGCCAATGTCTGCTTCGGCGGGCGGCACCGGAACCGGCTCTTCATGGCGACCGGTCGCGGCATCTATGCCGTCTATGTCAATACCCAGGGCGCTCCCGGCGGCTGAGCGCGAGACAAGGCACGCAGAAAAAAGCACCGCCGCGCTTCCGGGGAAACGCGGCGGTGTGTGTTCGGTCAGGACCTTCGGAGCGCCTAGAGCACGCGCCGCGGGTCGAAGGTGTCGCGCAGGCCGTCGCCGATGAAGTTGATGGCGAGCACCGTGACGAAGATCGCCGCACCCGGGAACAGCGCCCAGTGCGGGGCATAGTCCAGGAAGTCCTTGGCGCTCGAACAGCAGACGCCCCCAGGTGGGGATGTCCGGCGGAAAGCCGAGGCCGAGGAACGACAGGGTCGATTCCGCGATGATGGCGGCGGCCACGTCGATGGTGCCGACCACGATCACCGGGCCGAGCGCATTGGGCAGGATGTGCTGCACCACCTGGCGCGACCTTGGAGGCGCCCAGCGCCCGGGCCGCCTCGACGAATTCCTTTTCGCGCAAGCTGACAGGAACTGGGCGCGCACCAGGCGCGCCACCGGCATCCAGCTGCAGGCCGCCGATGACGACGACGATCAGCACGAAGGCGCCGCCCTCCACGCCCAGGATCTTCTTCGCGGTGTCGCGGAAGAGATACATGACCAGCAGCAGCAATGGCAGCGTGCGGCAGCGCCAGGAAGAGGTCGGTGAGCCACATCAGGGCGGCATCGACGCCAGCCGCTCGCCATGCCGGCGACCGAGCCGACCAGCACGCCGACGGTCAGCGCCACCAGCATGGCGGCGAAGCCCACCGCCAGCGAGATGCGTCCGCCGTACATCATGCGCGCCAGCAGGTCCTGCCCCAGATCGTCGGTGCCCAGCGGATGGGCAAGGGAGGGGCCCTGAAGCTTGGCGGCGAAGTCGATGTCGTTGATCGCCACTGGCCAGAGCACAGGGACCGACCAGCACCGCCAGCACCAGGATCAGCAGCACGATAGCGGCAGGCCACCGCCAGCACATGGCGGCGGAAACGTGCGCCAGGCTTCCAGCGCCGGCGAGATCGAGCGCGCCCTGCGCGGCTGGACGGCGGCGACCTGCGCGGCCGCCGGCGCCTCAGCGGAAAGAGATGCGGGGGTCGAGCCAGCCATAGAGGATGTCTGCGATGAGGTTGAAGAGGACGACGAGACAGGAGATCACGAAGGTGATGCCCATCACGACGGGCGTGTCGTTGGCGAGGATCGCCGCGATCAGCAGCGAGCCGATGCCGGGGACGCGGAAGATCTGCTCGGTGACGATGGCGCCGCCGAACACCGCCGGCAGCTGCAGCGCGATCAGCGTGACCACCGGGATCAGGGCGTTGCGGACCACGTGCCTGACGATGACCTTGCGCTCGCCGATACCCTTGGAGCGCGCGGTCGTGACGTAGTCGAGGCGGATCACGTCGAGCACGGAGGAGCGCATGAAGCGCACCAGCGTTCCGGCCTGGGCGAGGCCGAGCACGACGACCGGCATGATCGACTGTTTTATGTGCTCCCAGTAGAAGAGCCAGCCCTTGGCCGTCGATATCGGCGCGATAGACGAAGGGCAACCAGTCGAGCTGGATCGAGAACACCAGGATCAGCACCAGGCCGGTGAAGAAGGTCGGCAACGAGAAGCCGATCATGGCGAAGGTGCTGGCGATCTGGTCGAAGACCGAATAGGGCCGGATCGCCGCGCAGCACGCCGACCGGGATGCGCGACCGAGATGCGCCAGGAGCTGCGAGGCGCCGATCACGATAGAGCGTCACCGGCAGGCGCTGCAGGATCAGCTTGTCGACATCGATGCGGCTCTGCGAAGGAGAAGCCCCAGTCGCCCTGCATCATCGGCGGCGAGCCAATGCAGGTAGCGCTGCCACAGACCGGGTCGTCGATGCCCGAACTTGGCGCGCAAGCGCCATGACGGATCTCGGGCGGGATGGTCGGGGTTGGTGGCGAGCTCCTCGAACGGGATCGCCCGGCGCCATCGCGAGCACCGCCGAACAGGATGATGCTGATCCCGAGCAGGCTCGGGATGGCGATGAGGAAGCGGCGGATGATGTACTGGCGTGTTCACGAGCTATGTGCTCTCGAGACGATATGCAATTCGGGACCTGACGCCCGGAACTACAGCGTTCAGTTGATCACGCGTACTTTGTACGCAGTTCTGGATATCCACAAGTGTTGTTGTCCCAGCCGCTCATGGCTGGCGACCAGCTTGTTGCTGAGCGCCTGCGACGGCCGGACGGGCGACGACCGGGATCACGACGACTGATCGTTGATCACCGAGTGTCGTTGCACTTGATGAACATGGCGGCGCGCTTGACCGGGTCGAGCTCGACCTGCGCCGCCTTGTGGACGTCGTCGTACTCCTTGTTCCGCCAGCGCGTGATGTTGCGGCCCTGCCACTTGTTCTCCTTGGTGGCGACCTCCCACGAGTCAGAACTGGCGCATGAACAGCTCCGGGTCGGGCTGCGGCATGGTCGTCGTTGTACATCTGCAGGTCGCAGTAGAACTTGCTGTAGGTGTCCGGATTGGCGACGTCGGACGAGAAGAACACCGACGCCGTCACCGACTTCAGCTCGATGTCGATGCCGGCCTTCTGGCAGGCCTGCTTGACGATCGCCTGGTTCTTCTGGCGCGGCTGGTTGATCGAGGTCTGGTAGACGAACTTCAGCTTCTTGCCGTCCTTCTCGCGGATGCCGTCGGCGCCGCGCTTCCAGCCGGCCGTCGTCCAGGATCTTGTTCGCCTTGTCGATGTTGAACTCGATACTTGGTGTTCTTCGAACGTGAAACGCTCCGGGTTGTTGACGAAGTTCGCCGTGGCGATGCCGGTGCGGCCGTAGATGTGCTTCTCGATCGAATCCTTGTCGACCAGCAGCGACGAGCGCCTGGCGCACCGCAGGATCGGTCAGCGTCGGGTGCTTGGTCTTGACGCTCGAGCGCTCGCCGTCGACCTCGGTCCACGGATCGGTGGTGTTGAGCATGGATGTGCTCGATGTTGCCGCCCTTGGAGTACGATCGAGGCGACCCTTGCCGCCCTTCTCCATGCGCGGTGAGGATCTCGTCCTCGACCTGCATGTTCCAGGCGAAGTCGAACTCGCCGGTCTGCAGCACCGCGCGCGCCGCCGAGACCGCGTCGCCGCCGCCCTTCATCTCGATGGCGTCGAAGTAGGGCCGGTTCTCGATGTGGTAGTCGGGATTGCATTCGCCGCGCACCATGTCGCCCGGCTTGAAGTCCTTGAACTTGTAGGCGCCCGGTGCCGACCGGCTTGAGGTTGGTCGGCGCCTCGCGCGACTTGGCGCCGCTGTAGTCGGCGAACAGGTGCTTGGGGATGATCATGCCGGCAGCAGCCGACGAAGGCGTCGGCCCAGAACGGGGTCGGCTTCGCGAACTGCACCTTGACCGTGTGCTGGTCGACCTTCTCGACCGTGACGTCCTTGTAGGTGCCGCTGGTGGTGGCGGCGGTCGCGGGATCGCGCGGCATACTCGCCAGGTGAAGACGCACGTCGTCGGCGGTGAAGGGCTTGCCGTCGTGCCAGCTGACGCCCTGCTTCAGCTTCCAGGTCACCGACTTGCCGTCGGCGGCGAACGTGCCGTCCTCGCGGCCCGGAATCGTCGGCGGCGAGGCACGGGCCGGAGGTTGCCGTCGGCGTCCCAGCCGGCCAGCGGCTCGTAGAACAGGCGCGAGCCGTCCTGGTCCTTGGTGCCGATGGCGAAATGCGGGTTGAGCAGGGTCGGGGCCTGCCAGAGCAGGATCTTCAGCGGTCCGCCGCCGCCGGCCTTGGTCGGCTTGTAGGCGGTGGTCGTCTGGGCCTGGGCGACGCCGTGGAAGTCGAGGATGTGCCAGGAGGTCGGAGCGGCGACACCGACGGCGAGCATGCGCTGGATGAAATCTCGGCGGGACAGCTTGCCCTTCTTCACTTCGGCGACAAGGCCGTGGATCTCTTTCTCATTCATCGCAATTACTCCTCGCAATCGAGCTGGGCGAGCCACTCTGGTCGGGCCGGATTGTTGGGTCCCGGCTCACGAAGCGGGGATCGGAGCGTTTTCGGCTCAGGAAGTCAACGCGGATTTGCGTGATCTCCACGGTCTTGCCGCGTTCTGACCGTCATGCGGGCACGATGATGCCGACGGTGCAGCCTTCTGCCGCAGGTTCGGGCATGCCGGGGACGCCCATCCGGCAGCTGCCGCTAGGGAAGAAAAATCGCTTCGTTATCGAACCGCCGATGGAACAATCCTACTCGGCGGCCTGCCGGGGCTCGAGGAGGAAACCACCGGACTGGCGGGCCCACAGCTGCGCATAGAGACCGCCGCGCGCCAGCAGCGCGTCATGGCTTCCCTCTTCAACGATGCGGCCCTGATCCATCACCACCAGCCGGTCCATGATCTTCAGGGTCGACAGCCTGTGGGCGATGGCGATGACCGTCTTGCCGGCCATCAGTTCGCCGAGGCTCTCCTGGATCGCCGCCTCCACCTCGCTGTCGAGGGCGGCCGTCGCCTCGTCTAGGATGAGGATCGGCGCGTCCTTCAGGATGACGCGCGCGATGGCGATGCGCTGGCGCTGTCCGCCGGATAGCTTCACGCCGCGTTCGCCGACATGGGCGTCATAGCCGGTCCGGCCGTTGATGTCCTTGAGCAGCGGAATGAAGCTGTTCGCGTGGGCGCGCGCCGCCGCGGTCTCCATCATGGCATCGCTGGCTCCCGCCCGGCCGTACATGATGTTGTCGCGGATGGACCGATGCAGCAGCGAGGTGTCCTGCGTCACCACCGAGATCGACTGTCGCAGGCTTTCCTGGGTGACGGACTGCACGTCCTGGCCATCGACCAGGATGCCGCCCTTCTCCACATCGTGGAAGCGCAGCAGCAGGTTGACGAGCGTCGATTTGCCGGCGCCCGAACGCCCGACGAGGCCGACCTTCTCGCCCGGCTTCACCGTCAGGGACAGGTCGCGGATCACCGGCAGGTCGGCGCGACCATAGCCGAAAGAGACATGGTCGAAGACGATCTCGCCGCCGGCGACAGCCAGAGGGCGCGCCCCCGGGGTGTCCTGCATGGCCAGCGGCCTGGCGATCGAGCCCATGCTCTCCTGGACGACGCCGACATTCTCGAAGATGCCCTGGATTTCCATCGCCACCCAGCCGGACATGGCGATGATCTGCACGGTCAACGGCAGCACCATCGCGACCGTGCCGATCTCGATGCTGCCGGCCTGCCAGAGCAGGACGGCGAGCGTCCCGGCAGCAGCCAGAAGGGCGGCGTTCAGCGCGTTGAGCAGCACGAAGAACAGCGTGTTGATCCGGTGCTGGGCGAGGAACGCGCCATTCAGATCGAGCATGCTGTCACGGATGTAGCGGTCCTCGTCGGCGGTACGGGCGAAGAGCTTCACCGTCTGGATGTTGGTGTAGCTGTCCACCACCTTGCCGGTCACCGCCGAGCGCTTGGCCGAGGCGGCGCGCGAGCGCTCCTTCATGCCGGGGATGCACAGCACCAGCAGCGCGACATAGAGGCAGAACCAGGCGAGGATCGGCATGGCCAGCCGCCAGTCCTGCGCCATCATCAGGCTGATCGAGGCGACGCCGTAGAACAGGATGTGCAGGACGGAGCGCATCAGGGCGAGCGTGGTCTCGCGCACGGCACCGCCAGCCTGCATCACATGATTGGCGATGCGGCCGGCGAAATCGTTCTGGAAGAAGCTGAGCGACTGGCGGATGACATGGTGGTGGCTCTGCCACCGCGTCAGTGTGTTGAGCGGCGCCGAGATGCCGTGGTTGGAAATCGTCCGCTGCAGGAAGAGCACGAAGGGCCGGGCAACCAGGACGATGAAGAGCATGGCGGCAAAGGTCGGCCAGGCCGTCGCGAACAGCGTTTCGCGCGGGGTCTCGGTGAGGACGGTGACGAGGCGGCCGATGAAATAGGGCACCGCCGTCTCCAGCACGGCGGCGACCATGCCGACGACGAAGAGCGCTGCGAAAAGCCATTTCGCCTGCGAAATGAAATACCAGTAGAAGGCCAGCAGCCCTGGCGGAGGACCGCCGTCCGGAGGCGTGGCGACGGGATCGATGCGGGTTTCAAGAAAGCGCAGCATGAAGGGGGATGTCCGGACGAAAAGCGGGCCAGCCCGACGGCGGCGGCGCGCAGGGACAACTCGTGGAAATGGCAAAGGATGTTGAGCGGGAATTGTGACGCGGTCGCGGTCCGGCGTCGACCCCTTTGCG
Source organism: Phreatobacter sp. (assembly GCA_965284145.1). Lineage (GTDB taxonomy): Bacteria > Pseudomonadota > Alphaproteobacteria > Rhizobiales > Phreatobacteraceae > Phreatobacter. The sequence goes on along the minus strand of CBDIRH010000001.1, from coordinate 1,551,170 downwards.
GCGGGACCGGCGTCGCTGCTGACAGATCGATCCTAGGACCGTGGCCGCCGAACCGCAAGAACCCCGGCCTTTCGGCCGGGGTTCTGCTGGAACTGCGGGGACCAGGGGGACCGATCGCCCGCAGAGGGGACGTCACTGGCAGACGCGGATGGTGCGGCGCTCCGGGCCGTAGGGGCCGTCGACCCAGCGGCGGGTCAGGTAGCACTCGGAGGCGTAGGCGTTGGAGCGGCTGGCGGCGATCGCGCCGCCGACGATCAGGCCGGTGGCGAGGGCGCCGACGCCCCAGCCGATGTGGCGACGGTGCCACGGGCCGGCTTCGGCCTGGGAGGAGACGCCGACCGACAGGGTGGCGACGGCGAGGGCGGCGATGGCGAGGGTCTTGATGCGGTTCATGGCGAGGGTCCTTTTGGGTCAGGTGGGGCTCGTTCGCCCCGGTCCTCCATGGGTTGCGCGACCTCGCAAAAAGGTTCGGGCCCGCGCGAATATTTTTCGCACGGGCCCGAACTGATCCGGGGCGAAGGGTCGTGGCGTCAGGCCGCCGAGACGAGCTGGCCGTAGTCGGCGACCTGGGCCAGATGGTGATCGGTGTCGCCGAACAGCGTGTCGAGCATGGTCAGCCGCTTGAAGTAGTGGCCGGCCTTGTACTCCATGGTCATGCCGATGCCGCCATGCAGCTGGATTCCCTGCTGACCGATGAACTTCGCGGACCGGCCAATCTGCACCTTGGCGGCGGAGGCGAGCGCCCGACGCTCCGTCGCATCCTCGGTCGCGGCGGTCATCGCGGCGAACATCGCCATGGACCGCGCCTGTTCGAGGGCGACGAACATCTCGGCGGCGCGATGCTGCAGCGCCTGGAACGAACCGATGTTGATGCCGAACTGCTTGCGCTGCTTGAGGTAGTCGACGGTGAGGTCGGTCAACTCGCTCATCGCGCCGACAGCCTCGGCGCAGATGGCGGCGATGGCCTCGTCGGCCACGGCCTCGAGCACGGAAAGGCCGGCCTCCGGATCGCCGATGACGTCGGCCGCATCGACACGGACCCCGGACAGGGTGATCTCGGCGGCATGCGTGCCGTCCTCGGGTCGGCGAGGAGCGGCGACCGACGCCCGGCGCGTCTCCCGCCACCATGAAGAGGCCGATGCCACCGCGGTCGCGGCGCGAGCCGGCGGTGCGGGCCGACACGATGATGCGGTCGGCCGTGCCGCCGTTCAGCACCACCGCCTTCTCGCCGTCGAGAATGTAGGACGCGCCGTCCTTCTTCGCGGACGTCGTGACGTCGAAGAGGTCGTAGCGCGAATGCCGCTCGGTCGTGGCGAGCGCGAAGGTTCGCGATCCCCCGGCGATGGCAGCGATGTGCTCGCCCTTCTGCTCCGCCGAGCCGGCACGCTTCAGCACGCCGCCGCCGAGGATGACGGTGGCGAGATAGGGCTCGAGCACGAGATACTTGCCGAAGCTCTCGGCCAGCAGCATGGTCTCGACCGCGCCGCCACCGAAACCGCCGTCCTCTTCCGAGAACGGCAGGCCGAGGATGCCGAGTTCGGCGAACTTGGCCCAGACGTCCGGGCTCCAGCCACCCGGCAGGGCGGCGATCTTCTTGCGGCTCTCGAAGTCATAGGTGTCGGCGAGGAAGCCCTCCACCGAGTCCTTGAGGAGCTGCTGTTCTTCGGTCAGGTCGAAATCCATCGGGAAAGCCTGCTGGTCACGTTGTCGGTTGGGGATGCGGGGATGAAGACTCCGGCGGCATGCCCTTCGACATCGAAGGGCCGTCCGCGCGGCGTCACAGCCCCAGCACGGCCTTGGCGATGATGTTCTTCTGGATCTCGTTGGAGCCACCGTAGATCGAGACCTTGCGCACGTTGAAATAGGTCGGCGCGATGGTCTGGGCCCATTCCGGCCCGATCGGCGGCTCGTTCGAGCCGGGCTCCTCCGGCGTGAAGGGCGCCGAATGCGGGCCGATCACCTCCATCAGCAGCTCGGTCGTCGCCTGCTGCAGCTCCGAGCCCTTGATCTTGAGAACGGACGAGGCCGGGTCGGGCTTGCCCTTCTCGCGCTTCTTCTCGCCGGCGATGACGCGCAGCTGGGTGATCTCCAGCGCCTTCAACTCGATCTCCACCTCGGCGATCTTCTCGCGGAAGCGCTGGTCCTCGATCAGCGGGCGTCCCGCCCGCTGCTCGATCGCCGCCATCTCCTTGATCTTGCGGATGCGCTGCTTGGAGATGCCGACGCGGGCGATGCCGGTGCGCTCGTTGCCGAGCAGGAACTTGGCGTAGTCCCAGCCCTTGTTCTCCTGCCCGACGAGGTTCTCCAGCGGCACCTTTACGTCGTCGAAGAAGACCTCGTTGACCTCATGGCCGCCGTCGATGGTCTGGATCGGCTTCACGGTGATGCCGGGCGTCTTCATGTCGACGAGGATGAAGGAGATGCCTTCCTGCTTCTTCACCGTCGCGTTGGTGCGGGCGAGGCACGAAGATCCAGTCGGCATGCTGACCGAGCGTCGTCCAGGTCTTCTGGCCGTTGATGATCCAGTGGCCGTCGACCTTCTCGGCCTTGGTCTTGAGGCCCGCGAGGTCGGAGCCTGCACCCGGCTCGGAAAAGCCCTGGCACCACCAGTCGTCGAGATTGGCGATACGCGGCAGGAAGCGCTTCTTCTGCTCCTCGGAGCCGAAGGTGTAGATGACCGGGCCGACCATCGAGGTGCCGAAGGCGAGCGGCGGCGGCGAGGGCGCCATCATCATCTCCTCGAGGAAGATGTACTGCTTTACCGCGTCCCAGCCCGTTCCGCCGTACTGCACGGGCCAGTGGGCGACGCCCCAGCCCTTCTCGTTGAGGGTCTTCTGCCAGAAGACGATGTCGTCGCGGGTCGGATGGTGGCCGCCGGCCAGCTTCTCGCGCAGCGCCTTGGGCAGCTTGGCGTCGATGAAGGCCTTGACCTCCTTGCGGAAGGCGATTTCCTCGTCGGTGAACCTCAGTTCCATACGGATCCTCCTGAACGGTGCCGTGCCGGAAGGGCGCGGGGTGGTCGCTTCCTCGTCGCCCGAAAACATACCGGTGCGAATGTTTCTTGCCCGCATTGAAGCCCCGGCCGAAGCGGAAGGCAACAGGAACCTCGCTGCCGGCCATCCCTCGAATGGCGGGATCGCTCCTGGCCCGCATGGCAGGTGCCGCCCTGCCGCCGAGCGCGGCGGACCGGGCCATGGCAAAGTCCGCCGCGACACAGGACAGGAGTGACGGTCATGGCATTCGACTTCAAGGGCAAGCGCGTGGTGGTCTGCGGCGGCAGCCGCGGCATCGGACGGTCCATCGCACTCGGCTTTGCCGCCGCCGGCGCCGGCGTTTCCATCTGCGCCCGTGGCGAGGAGGGCCTCAAGGCCACAGCCGCCGAGATCGCCGCCCATGGCGTGACGACGCACTTCGCCCCTTGCGACCTCGCCGACGGCACGGCCATCGCCAGCTACATCCCGGCGGGCGCAGCGAGCGTCTGCGGCCGCATCGACGTGCTGGTGAACAATGCCTCCGGCTTCGGCATGGGCGACACGGAGGATGGCTGGGCCAAGGGCCTCAACGTCGACATCATGGCAACGGTGCGGGCCAGCCACGCGGCGCGCACCTTCCTCGAGAGCTCCAAGGGCGCCTCGATCGTCAACATCGCCTCGATCTCCGGCTACCGGCCCTCCATCCGCACCGCGGCCTATGCGGCGGTCAAGGCGGCGGTCATCCAGTACACGACGAGCCAGGCCGCGGCGCTGGCGCCGAAGGGCATCCGCGTCAACTGCGTCGCTCCCGGATCGATCGAGTTCCCGGGCGGGACCTGGGAGGCGCGCCGCACCTCCGACCCGGCGCTCTACAACAAGGTGCTGGGCGCCATCCCCTTCAACCGGCTCGGCACGCCGGAGGAAATCGCCAACGTCGTCCTTTTCCTCGCCTCGCCCTATGCCAGCTGGGTGACGGCACAGACCGTGACGGTGGATGGCGGGCAGCTGCTCGGCTGAAACAGAAAGGGCGGGCCTTGCGCCCGCCCCTCCTCAGCATCGGTGAGGCGATCTCACGCCAGCGTGTAGGCGGTCTTCACCGTCGTGTAGAACTCGCGGGCATAGGCACCCTGCTCGCGCGGGCCGTAGCTGGAGCCCTTCCGGCCGCCGAACGGCACGTGATAGTCGACGCCCGCGGTCGGCAGGTTGACCATGACCATGCCGGCCTCGGAATTGCGCTTGAAGTGCGAGGCGTATTTCAGCGAGGTCGTGCAGATGCCCGACGACAGGCCGAACTCGGTGTCGTTGGCGATCGCCAGCGCCTCGTCGTAGTTCTTGGCCCGGACCACAGCGGCCACCGGACCGAAGATCTCCTCGCGGGCGATGCGCATGGTGTTCTTCACTTCCGTGAACAGCGCCGGCTGCAGGTAGAACCCCGGATTCTCGCGGTTGAGGCGCTCGCCGCCCCAGTGGAGCTTGGCGCCTTCCTCGCGGCCGATAGCGATGTACTTCTCGTCCTGACCGAGCTGGCTCTCGTCGACGACCGGGCCGATATGCGTGCCCGCCTTGAGGGCGTCGTCCACGACGAGGCCCTTGAGGCGCTCGGTCAGCGCATCGACGAAGCGGTCATGGATACCCTCGGTGACGATCAGGCGCGAGGAGGCGGTGCAGCGCTGGCCGGTCGAGAAGAAGGCACCGTTGGCGGCGCATTCGACGGCGATCGCGAGGTCCGCATCGTCCAGCACGACGAGCGGGTTCTTGCCGCCCATCTCCAGCTGCACCTTCTTCATCGGGGTTGCGGCGACGCAGGCCGCGGCGACCCGGCGGCCGGTGGCGACCGAGCCGGTGAAGGAAATGGCGGCGACATCGGGATGCTCCAGCATCGCCTGGCCGACCACCGAACCGCGGCCCATGACGATGTTGAGCACGCCCTTGGGCAGGCCGGCGCGGTTGAGAATGTCGACCAGCGCCCAGGCCGAGCCAGGCACGAGGTCGGCGGGCTTGATCACCACGGTATTGCCGTAGGCCAGCGCCGGGGCGAGCTTCCAGGCGGGGATGGCGATGGGGAAGTTCCAGGGCGTGATCATGCCGACGACGCCGACGGCCTCGCGGGTGATCTCGATGCCGACGCCAGGTCGGACCGAATTCACCAGTTCGCCGTTGAGGCGCAGCGCCTCACCGGCGAAGAAGGAGAGGATCTGGCCGGCGCGGGTGGCCTCGCCGATGCCCTCCGGCAGGGTCTTGCCCTCCTCGCGGGAGAGCAGCGCGCCGAGTTCCTCCTTGCGCGCCATCACCTCGTTGGAGGCCTTCATCAGCACGTCGTACCGCAGCTGCGGGTTGGAACGGCTCCAGGCCGGAAACGCCTCCTTGGCGGCGGCCACGGCGGCCTTCAGATCCTCGACCGTCCCCTGTGCGTATTCCCCCACCACCTCGTTGGTGTTTGACGGATTGAGGTTCGGCGCTGCCTTGGCGGGAGAAACGAACTCGCCGGCAATGAAATTGCGGAACACGGTGGTCATGGGCCTTGCCTCCTCGCACGAACGTCGCGCGACCGGTTCGGGCGTGGTGCCGTCCGGTCTGCCTCGGGGGCGGCACAGAACCACAATCGGGCGCTTGCGACCAGACCGGCCGCCATGCGCTGCAAGCGGTCCGGCTACCCGGCCGCAGGTCAGCGCGCCGCAGCGCCGTCCGAAGCGAGGCGGGCCGCCAGCGCTGCAACCTTGTCAGAGGTCAGGCCGCCGACGCCGCCGATGACGGTGTCGCGGATCGGCTTCACGCCGATGAAGGAGAGGATGTTCCGCTTCAGCGCCCTCAGACTGTGAGCGAAGAAGAACCAGCGATAGGCGAAGGCCGGCATGCCCATGGTGATGATGACATGCGCGGTCCGGCCGGCCATCAGTTTCTCGGGGAAACCCTTGTCGCGATAGCGGAAAGCAAAGCCCGGCCGGCAGGCTTGCTCGAAGAAGGCCTTGAGCATGGCGGGCATCGACCCCAGCCAGAGCGGATAGATGATCACCCAGTGCTCGGCCCAGGCGAGCGTTTCCTGCGCCGCGACGATGGCTGTATCGGGCGCGCCGGTCTCGAAATCGGCCTGTGTCCGGAGGAAGCCCGGCGGCAGCTCGCCGACCTCGATGGTCTTCACCTGGTGTCCGGCCCGTAGCGCCCCTTCGGCATGGGCAGCCGCCAGATGCCGGCACAATCTCCGGGGTCCGGATCGGGGTGCCCTCGATGATGGCGATCCGTCGCCCGGTCACGATGTCAGCCCTTGGTGACCGGAGCGGCAATCTCGAAGGCGGCGCGGGCGATATCACCCAGGTGCATGGCCTCGTCCGCATAGACGCCCATCGTTTCGACCGCGAAGCGCAGTTCCGCGTCGAGGAACTCTGACGGCGAGCGAACCTTCGACCAGGCACGAATACGTTCGCCGTGCGCCCTCAGCCGCTCTGCGGCGAAGTCACGCAATTCGGCCCCCACGGCCGAGACGACGGCGGGTGCGGCGGCGATGATGGTGGCCGCGTCGGCGTGCATGTTGTCTGCGGCCGGGGCAATCCCCTGGGGCGTCCTGGAAAGCATGGCATCCTCCAAGCTTGCGATGACGACATCTCATGCACGACAGCCGGTCCACAGTCCCTGCGCTGGATCAAGCGGCCGCACGACCGGATCGACCGGGGAGCATCGAGGGCCTAGACTTTCGATTCATCCGCCAGTTGCCCCGTCTGCATCGGAATGATCATGCCGCCGTCCATCCCCTTGCTGCCGCGCAACGCCGAACAGATGGCATCGCCATCCTACCGCCTGCCGGTGGTCGATCAGGACTTCCTCCTGGCCGACGAGCAGCGCGGACTACGCTTCATGCTCGAATACGCGAAGGCCGAGCAGATTCTTCGCCGGTGGGGGGTGAAGTCGACCATCGTGGTGTTCGGCAGTGCCCGGGTGCACGAGAATGGCAATCCGCGCCATGCCGCCTGGTATGCGGCCGCGCGTGCCTTCGGACGCATCGCCTCGCAGCACGGCGGCGCGCTCAACGTCGGGGCCGCAGAACGGGAGAACGTCATCGCGACCGGCGGCGGCCCGGGACTGATGGAGGCCGCCAACCGGGGGGCCTCTGACATCGGCGCACCCTCGATCGGCTTCAATATCAGGCTGCCGCGAGAGCAGGAGCCCAATGCCTATTCGACCCCGGACCTCACCTTCCAGTTCCACTACTTCGCCATGCGCAAGATGCACCTCGCCATGCGCGCCAACGCACTTGTGGTGTTTCCCGGCGGCTTTGGGACTTTCGACGAGCTCTTCGAGATCTTGGCGCTGGTGCCAGACCGGCAAGATGCGACGGGTGCCCGTCGTGCTGTTCGACGAGGACTACTGGCGCGCCGTCGTCAATTTCGAGGCTCTGGCCGACGGCGGCATGATCGCCGAGGAGGATCTTTCGCTCATCCAGTTTGCCGATACGCCCCACCGCATCTGGGAGCTCATCGCCAATGTCGAGGGGATCGCCCCCTATGATCCCGCGATCCTCTCCGAACAGAAGGAAGTCGGCTGATGGCTGTCCGCATCCATGTCCTCGGCGCCGCCCATGTCGTCACCGGCTCCTGCTACTTCTTCGAGGTCGGAGACCGGCGCATTCTCGTCGACTGCGGCATGTTCCAGGGCACCAAGACGCTCAAGGCCCTGAACTACGGGAAATTCCCCTTTGAGCCGGAACGGCTCGACGCGGTCCTCCTCACCCATGCCCATATCGACCACTCCGGCCTGATACCGAAGCTGGTCAAGGCGGGCTACCGGGGACCCATCTACGCCACGCGGCCGACCATCGATCTTTGCTCGATCATGCTGCCGGATTCCGGCCATATCCAGGAGATGGAGGTCGAGCAGCTGAACCGGCGCAATGCACGCAGCGGCGGCGATCCCGTCGAGCCCATCTACACCTCCGATGACGCCGTCGCGGCCATGGTGCAGTTCCGCCCGGTGGACTACTGCAAGTGGCTCGACCTCGGCGGCGGCGCGCGCGCCCGCTGGTGGAACGCCGGCCACATGCTCGGTTCCGGCTCCATCGAGATGGAACTGGCCGACGGGGAAAAACCGTTGCGTGTGTTGATGTCCGGCGATCTCGGACCTGACGCCAAGCTCTTCCACCCCGATCCCGACGGCCCCGTCGACCTCGACCTCGTCATCTGCGAAGCGACCTATGGCGACCGCGACCGCCCCGACACGACCGTCGCCGACCGGCGCTCCGAACTGGCGGCAGAGGTGCGTGCCGCGCACGCCCGCGGAGGCCCTCTGCTCATCCCCTGCTTCGCGGTGGAGCGCACCCGTGAGATTCCGGCGGACCTCATCGACCTCATGGGCCAGTGGTCTCATTCCGGCGGCGCAGATCTTCCTCGATTCACCCCTGGCGATCCGGGCGACCGACATCTTCCGCAGTCATGCCGGGACGCTCGAAGCCGGTGGCGCGCTGGCACACATCGACACCTCTCCGAATGTCCGCTTCACCGAGAGCGTCGACCAGAGCAAGGCACTGGCGCGGCTGCGCGGCTTCCACATCGTCATCGCCGCCAGTGGCATGGCCGAGGCAGGCCGCATCCGCCACCACCTGAAGAACCACCTGTGGCGCTCCTCCACCACCGTCCTCTTCGTCGGCTACCAGGCAGAGGGCACCCTCGGCCGCATCCTGCTGGACGGCGCATCCTCGGTGACCATCCAGGGCGACGCTGTCAGAGTAAAGGCCGGGATCCGGATCATCGAGAGCTATTCGGGCCATGCCGACCGCGGCGAGGTGCTCACCTGGCTGAAGGAACGCGGTCCGATCCGTGGAGCGGTTGCGCTGGTTCATGCCGAGGAGCGCGCCCTCCAAGCCTTCGCTCCGATTGTCGGTGCCGAGGTCGTGACTCCGGAGAAAGTACTGAGCCCCCGCCTCGACGACATCATCGAACTCGATCGCGACGGTGCGCGGCTCGTCCTGCCTGCCCATCCGCGCCGCCTCGCGCCGGAGAAGGTCTCGGCACCCGACTGGCACAACGATTCCGCGTCCTTCCTGCTCGACCTCAAGGATGCGCTGGACCGGGCCGCCGACGACCGCGCCCGCGGCGTCATCCTGCGGCGGCTGAAGAAGGCGCTGGCCGAGATCACCTGAGTGGCAGGGGCGGGATGGGTCCCTGTCATGCCCGCTGTCCCCTTCCGCCCGACCGCCAAACGATCCTAGTGTCTGCGGCCCCGAGACCTTCTCCGGACAGGACATGCCCAGACCGCGCCCCTCCACTGCGCTCGACCACATCCGCGTCCTCGACCTGACCCGCGTCAGGGCCGGGCCGACCTGCTGCCGGGTGCTCGCCGACTTCGGCGCCGACGTCATCAAGATCGAGGCCCCTCCCGGCGTCGACCCCAACGAGAACATGTCGGGCGACCGCCACGGCTTCGACATGCAGAACCTGCATCGCAACAAGCGGTCGCTGGCCCTCAATCTCAAGACGCAGCGAGGGTCGCGCGGTCTTCATGAAGCTGGTCGAGACGGCCGACGTCGTCGTCGAGAACTACCGGCCCGACGTGAAGGATCGGCTCGGCATCGGCTACGAAGGCGGCTCAAGGCGGTCGAACCCGCGCATCATCCTCGCATCCGATCTCGGGCTTCGGCCAGACGGGCCCCTACCGGACCCGCGCCGGTTTCGACCAGATCGCGCAAGGCATGGGCGGGCTGATGGGGATCACCGGCCATGCCGGCCAGGGGCCGATGCGGGCCGGCATCGCGGTGGCTGATTCTGCTGCCGGCATCTATGCGGCGACCGGCATCATGGTCGCCCTCGCAGAGCGCGAGAAGTCGGGCGAGGGTCAGTGGGTGCAGACGTCCCTCCTCCAGGCCATGATCGCCATGTGCGACTTCCAGGCTGCCGTCTACACGGTCGATGGCAAGGTTCCGCCGCAGAACGGCAACGACCATCCACATTCGACACCGATGGGCGTGCTGCCGACCGCCGACGGCTACATCAATGTCGGCGTCGGCGGCGAGGGCCAGTGGAAGAGCTTCTGCAAGGCCGTCGGCCGCGACGATCTCACCGACCATCCGGACTATGCCACTGCCAAGCAGCGCTTTCGTCACCGGCCGGCCCTGATGGGTTTGCTCGGCGATCTCTTCCGCACCCGGCCGACCGACCACTGGCTTGCGCTTCTGGAAGGTGAGGGTGTGCCGGCCGGTCCCATCTATTCCATGGACGAGGTCTTTGCCGACCCGCAGGTCGAGCACCTGGGCATGGCCGTGCCGATCCATCATCACGCTCGCGGTGATATCCGCCTCATCGCGCAGCCGCTGGTCATGTCGCGCACGCCGCCAACGGTCCAGACACCGGTGCCCGAGCCCGGCGAGCATACCGATGAGGTTCTCGCCGAGGCCGGCTTCTCGCCCGACGACATCTCGCTCCTGCGCGCCGCCCGAATTGTATGACCCTCGCCGTCACCAGACGCCTCGACCGAAAGGATCCGCCTTGACCGACGCCACCTCCCATACCCCCTCGGTCCGTTACGAGGTCGCCCGTGGCGTTGCCACGCTGACCATCGACCAGCCCGCCAAGATGAACGCCATGACCTTCGACATGTGGTCGAGCGTGCCGGGCCTGGTGAAGCGCGCCGAGGAGGATCGCTCCGTCCGCGTCATCGTCGTCACCGGGGCTGGCGAGAAGGCCTTCTGCGCCGGCGCCGACATCTCCCAGTTCGGCCAGAAGCGCACCGGCGAGGAGGCCGTGCGCGCCTATGACCGCGCTGTCGCCAATGGCATGGCGGCCATCCACGACGCGGCAAAGCCCACCATCGCCGTCATCCGCGGCATCTGCTTCGGAGGCGGCTGCGCCCTGGCGCTGACCTGCGACCTGCGCTTCGCCACCTCCGACTCGCGCTTTCGCGTGCCGGCTGCTCGCCTCGGCCTCGGCTATGGCTTCTCGAGCATCAAGATGATGATCAAGAAGCTCGGCATGGCCGCGGTCGCCGACATCCTCATCTCCGCGCGCATTCTCGATGCCGCGGACGGCGAGCGCGCCAACGTCATCCACCGCGCCTGGCCGCGCGAGGCCTTCGAGAAGGAGGTGCAGGCCTATCTCGACACGGTGGCCGCCAACGCGCCCTTGACCCTCGCCGCGATCAAGCGCTCGCTGGTCGAGCTGTCGAAGCCGGAGGCCGAGCAGGACGCCGATGCGGTCGATGCCCTCGTCGCGCGCTGCTTCGATTCCGCCGACTACAAGGAGGGCCAGAAGGCCTTCCTCGAGAAGCGGCTGCCCGACTTCAAGGGCGAATGATCGGAAGGACGTCGTCATGGATCTCGGACTTGCCGGCAAGAAGGTCGTCGTCACCGGAGCATCCAAGGGCATCGGCCTCGCCTGCGCCGAGGTCTTCGCGGCCGAGGGCGCCCATGTCGTCATGGTGGCGCGCGATGCGGCCCGCCTCTCCGCCGCTGCCGCGGAGCTGAAGGGTCGCCACCAGGGGCCGGTTGAAATCGCCGCCGCCGATCTCTCCCGCCCCGCCGACCGCGAGGCGCTCTGGGCCAACCACCGCGACACCGACATCCTCGTCAACAATGCCGGCGCCATCCCGGCCGGCGACCTGCAGACGACCGACGCAGGCGCGCTGGGCGCGACGCCTGGAACTCTCAAGGTGATGGGCTATATCAATCTGACCAGACGCGGCTCGGTCCCACGCTCAAGGTCGGGGCGGCGGCGTCATCGTCAACGTCATCGGCATGGGCGGCCGCCTGCCCCGCTACGACTATGTCTGTGGCGGCGCCGGCAACGCCGCGCTGATCGCCTTCACCGGCGCGGTCGGCGCGCAAGGCGCAGGAATGGGGCGTCCGCGTCTTCGGCATCAATCCTGCCGCCACCCGCACCGACCGCATTGTTTCGCTGTCCAAACAAAAGGCACAGGCCGCCTTCGGTGATGAAAGCCGCTGGGAGGAAATGCTCACCGGCCTGCCGCTCGGCCGCCTGATCGAGCCGAAGGAAATCGCCAATGCGGCGGCGTTCCTGGCCTCCCCGGCCTGCGGCTACGTCTCCGGCGCCACCCTCGACGTCGACGGCGGCCTCGCCTTCAAGGGTTGACGCGGCAGGGCACTGGCTTCTTGGCTCATGTCTTGCTTATGATACAAGCCCATTGGCCGGACGGCTTGTCCACCCCGGCTGAACGGCATGGAAGGATGATCCCGTGAGCACCCCCCGCTTCACCACCCGGCCCGAGATCGAGGGCACGTTCGGCGTCGTCACCTCCACGCACTGGATCGCCACCGCGGTCGGCATGGGCGTCCTCGAGCGCGGCGGCAACGCGTTCGACGCCGGCTGTCGCCGCCGCCTTCACGCCTGCAGGTGGTCGAGCCGCATCTGAACGGCCCGGGCGGCGACGTGCCGGTCATCTTCCACGACGGCGAAGGAGGCAGGATCGAGGTGATCTGCGGCCAGGGCCCCGCCGCCTGCCAGGCGCAACCATCGCGCACTACCGCTCCCTCGGCCTCGACCTCGTCCCCGGCACCGGCCTTCTCGCCACCTGCATTCCCGGCGCCTTCGACACCTGGATGCTGATGCTGCGCGACTACGGCACCATGTCGCCCGCGCGACGTGCTGGAGGCGGCCATCGGCTATGCCCGCCACGGCTATCCGCTGGTGGAGCGCATCCCGGCGACCATCCGCACCGTCGAGGGCCTGTTCCGCGAGCAACTGGCCGACTTCGGCCGCCGTCTACCTGCCGGGCGGCGAAGTGCCGAAGCCCGGCGACGCTGTTCACCAACGCAGGCTCGCCGCAGCACCTACGCGCCGCATCATCAAGGACGCCGAATGCCGGCGGCGGCACTCGCGAGGCCGAGATCGAGCGCGCCCGCAAGGTGTGGAGCCAGGGCTTCGTCGCCGAAGCGATCGACCGCTTCTGCACGCACGCAAGAGTTGATGGACGTCTCGGGCCAGCGCAACAAGGGCGTGCTGACGCGGCGACGACATGGCGAAGTGGCAGGCCACCGTCGAGGAGCCGACGACTTACGACTATGGCCGCTACACGGTGTGCAAGGCGGCGCCCGTGGGCGCAGAGCCCGGTCACCCTGCAGCAGCTGGCGCTTCTGAAGGGTTTCAACCTCGACGGCGCCGACTCGCCGGTCCGCCGACTTCGTGCATCTCGTCACCGAGGCCGCCAAGCTCGCCTTCGCCGACCGCGAGGCCTTCTACGGCGACCCGGACTTCGTCGACGTGCCGATCGAGACCCTGCTGTCCGACGCCTACAACGCCGACCGCCGCAAGCTGATCGATCCAGCGAAGGCTTCGCTACGAGCTGCGCCCCGGCAAGGTCGAGGGCTATGGCGGCGTCGATCCGCCTGCCGCAAGCGCCGACGGCGGCGCGCCGCGGTGGCGGCGAGCGGCGTCGGCGAGCCGACGGTCGGCCGCATGGCGCCAGATGAGCGGCGACACGGTGCATTTCGACATCGTCGACCGCAGGACGGCAACATGGTCTCGGCGACGCCGTCCGGCGGCTGGCTGCACGGCCTCGCCGGTCATGCCCGGAGCTCGGCTTCGCCGGTCGGCATCGCGCGGCCAGATCGTGCTGGCTCGAGGAAGGCCATCCGGCCGTCGCTGGCGCCCGGCAAGCGGCCGCGCACCACGCTCGACGCCGACGCTAGCCCATCGCGACGGCGAGCCGTACATGGCCTGGGGATCGCCCGGCGGCGACCAGCAGGACCAGTGGCATCCCGCAGACTGTTCCTGCGCCACGTCCATCGCGGGCATGAACCTGCAGGAGGCGATCGACGCGCCCGCCTGGCACACCGAGCATTTCCCCGGCTCCTTCTGGCCGCGCACCTCGCGTCCCGGCGTGCATCGTGCGTGGAGAGCCGCTTCCCGCAGGCCACCGTCGACGAGCTGCCGCCGCCGCGGCCACGAGGTCGAGGTCGGTGGCGCACTGGTCCGGAAGGCCGCCTCACCGGCGCGCGCAAGGAAGGCCATCGCCTCAAGTGCCGCCGCCAATCCGCGGGGCATGCAGGGCTACGCGGTCGGTCGACTAGAGGATGGCCGTCATGACCTGGTCGATCATCGCAAGGGACGAGGCCACAGGCGCCAAGGGCATCGCGGTTGCAACGCGCGCCTTCGCCGTCGGCTCCATCGTTCCTCACATCGATTCAGATCATGGCGCGGTGGCCACGCAAGCGCTGGCCAACATCACCTACGGACCGCGCGGCCTCAGGCTCCTGCGTGAGGGGCTGCCGGCCGAGGAGGTCCTTCGGGTTCTGCTCGCATCCGACGGCGGCGCAAGCCAGCGACAGGTCCATATCATGGACAGTGCCGGCCGTTTCGCCGCCCATACCGGCGCCGACTGCATCGACTGGTGTGGCCATGCGATCCACGACGGCTTCTCGGTCGCCGGTAACATGCTGGCGGGCCCCGAGGTGATCGCCGAGACGGCGCGTGTCTTCGCCGCGGGGTCGGGCCTGCCCTTTCCGCGGCGGCTCATCGCGGCGATGCAGGCGGGTGAGGCCGCGGGGGGCGACAAGCGGGGGAAACAGTCCGCCGCGCTGCTGATCCACACGACCGAGGACTATCCCCACCTGTCGCTGCGCGTCGACGACCATACCGAACCGCTGCAGGAGCTGGAACGGCTGGAGAAGGTCTGGCGCCAGCGCGCCATTCACTTCAACGCGCTGCTGGCGACCCGTCGCGACCCGACCGGCACCATCGACCGCGCTGCGATCAATGCCGCAATCGATGCCGCCCTTGCCCGGGACGCCGGCGGCTGAGCCGTTTCCTTCATCAACCCGTAGAAGAGCGCAGCACGCGCCGAACCGACAGAGGACAGGACCCATGATCACGCTGAGACAGACGCTCACCTGGACGGCCAGTGCCTTCCTCCTCGCGGCCTCCCTGACGGGTGCGACCGCCCAGCAATCGGTGCTGCGCATCGGCCTCGCCGAGGACCCGGATGTGCTGGATCCGACGCTGGCGCGCACCTATGTCGGCGCGCATCGTCTTCGCCTCGATCTGCGACAAGCTGTTCGACATCGACGAGAAGCTCAACATCGTGCCGCAGCTCGCGACCGGCCACGAGACCTCGGCCGACGGCAAGACGGTCACCATCAAGCTGCGCTCCGGGCGTGAAGTTCCACGACGGCGAGGTTTTCGACGCCACAGCGGCCAAATACAGTCTCGATCGCCACCTCAACATGAAAGGCTCGTTCCGCAAGCCCGAGCTGGCTCAAGTCGACACCGTCGAGGTGGTCGATCCGTCGACCATAAAGCTCAACCTCAAGACGCCGTTCTCGCCGCTGCTCGCCCAGCTCACCGACCGCGCCGGCATGATGGTGTCGCCCAAGGCCGCCGAGGCGACAGGCGACAAGTTCGGCCTGAAGCCGGTCTGCGCCGGCCCCTACAAGTTCGTCGAGCGCGTCCAGCAGGACCGCATCGTCGTCGAGAAGTTCGCCGACTACTGGAACAAGGACCAGGTCTTCGTCGACAAGATCACCTACCTGCCGATCGTCGACGCGACGGTGCGGCTGGCCAACCTGCGCTCCGGCGGACTCGACATGATCGAGCGGCGTGCTCGCCACCGACATCAAGACGGTGCGCGACAATCCCAAGCTCAAGCTCAGCAGGCGCGTGTCGAGCTCGGCTACCAGGGCCTGACGCATCAACCTCGCCGAACGGCCCCAAGGCCGCCTCGCCGCTCGCCAAGGACGCGCGCGTGCGACAGGCCTCTCGAGCTCTCGATCGACCGCGAGGCGCTGAACCAGGTCGTGTTCAACGGCGAGTTCGTGCCGGGCAACCAGTGGATCAACCCGCAGCAACCCCTACTATCAGCAGTCGCTGCCGGTGCCGAAGCGCGACGTCGCCAAGGCCAAGGCGCTGCTCAAGGAGGCCGGGCGTCACGGGCAAGATCTCGGTCGACCTCATGGTGCCGCAACAACCCCGAGACCAGGCAGGTCGCCGAGGTGCTGCAGTCGATGGCGGCCGAGGCGGGCTTCGACCTGAAGATCCGCGTCACCGAGTCGCCACCTCGCTGAAGGCAGGCCGAGGACGGCGACTACCAGCTCTACATGATCGACCTGGTCGCGGCCGCAGCGATCCCGACGGCAACTCCTTCTCCTTCCAGACCTGCGGCTCGCCGCAGAACAACTCGGGCTACTGCGACAAGGACGTCGACGAGTGGCACAAGCAGGCACGCATCAAGAGCGATCCCGCCGAGCGTAAGAAGATCTACGAGAACGTCGCCAAGCGCTACCTGGCCGACGGCTCGATCAAGTACCTCTACCATCGCCGTGTGCTGATGGCGCTGAGCGACAAGATCGACGGCTACAAGCAGATGCCCGACGGCCTGATCCGCGTCGTCGGCGTCAAGCTGAAGTGAGGACGGCCTTGCTCTCGTTTCTCACCCAGCGGCTGCTGCAGATCATCCCGACGCTGATCCTGGTGTCGATGCTGATCTTCGGCCTGCAGCAGCTGTTGCCGGGCGACCCGGCGCTGATCATGGCGGGCGAGGAACGCGATCCCGCAGGTGCTGGCGGAGATCCGCGAGCAGTATCGGCTCGAACGACCCGATCCCCGATCCAGTACTTCGACTGGATGAAGGGCGTGCTGTCGCGGCGATCTGGAGCGAGCATGCGGCTCTCCGAGCCGTGGCGGCGCCTCGTGGGCGAGAAGCTGCCGGTGACCCTGCAGCTCGCCGTCATGGCCCTGATCGTGGCGCTGGGCATCGGCATTCCCGGCCGGCATCGTCTCGGCGGTGAAGAAGGACACGGCCTGGGACTACGTGCGCCAATGTCGTCGCCCTCTGGGGCATCAGCACGCCCAACTTCTGGCTGGGCATCCTGATGATCTTCCTCTTCTCCGTGACAGCTCGCCTGGCTGCCCGCCTCGGGCTACGTCTCGGCCCTTCGAGGACTTCCGGGCGTCGATGGCGGCGACAATCGATGCCGGCCTTCGTGCTCGGCAACGCCTTCGCCGGCGTCATCATGCGCCACACCCGCGCCGCCATGCTGCAGGCGATGGGCGCCGACTATGTCCGCACCGCCCGCGCCAAGGGCCTCTACGAGCGACCGCGTCGTGCTGAAGCACGCGACTGCGCAACGCGCATGACGCCGGTCATCACGCTGGGCGCGCTGGAGTTCGGCACGCTGCTGTCGGGCGCGGTCCTGACCGAGCAGATCTTCACCATCCCGGGCTTCGGCAAGCTGATCGTCGATGCCGTCTTCAACCGCGACTACGCCGTGGTGCAGGGCGTCGTGCTGGTGACGGCCACGACCTACATCGTGCTGAACCTGCTGGCCGACGTCGGCCTACGTGCTCGTCAATCCGCGCCTGAGGACCTGACGCGGATGACCGCGACATCCGCCCTGCCCGAGCGTCGCCGTCCGACGACGACCTAGCGAGGAGAACCCGTGGGCCCGCGCCTGGCGGCGCCTCAAGCGGCGTCGAAGGGCGCGATGGTCGCGCCTGGTCGCTCGTCGTGCTCTTCGTGGTGGTTGCGATCTTTCGCGCCGCTGGGTCGCCACCCTACGACCCCATCGCAGCACGAGCTGGCAGCCTCGTGCGCAAGCCGCCGTCGCTGGGCCCATTGGCTGGGCACCGACGAGGTCGGCCGCGACGTGCTCTCCCGCGTGTCATCTGGGGCGCCCGCGCCTCGCTCACGCGCCGGCCTCGTCTCGGTCGGCATCGCGCATGGGTCGTCGGCGTGCCGCTGGGGCTCCTCGCCGGCTATGCCGGCGGCTGGACCGACGCGCTGATCTCGCGCGTCACCGACGCCATGCTTGCCGTGCCCCTTCCTCATCCTCGCCATCGCGCTCGCGGCCTTTCTCGGGCCCTCGCTCCAGCAATGCCATGATCGCCATCGGCGTCACCGCGACGCCGGTCTTCGTGCGCCTGACGCGCGGCCAGACGCTCGCCGCATCAAGGTCGAGGACTATGTCGAGGCGGCCCGCGCCGTCGGCAATACGCAAGGTGCGCATCGCCTGGAAGCCATATCCTGCCCAACGTCATGCCGCAGTTGCTGGTGCAGGGCACGCTGACCATCGCCACCGCCATCATCGCCGAGGCCTCCCTGTCATTCCTCGGCCTTGGCCAGCAGCCACCCGCGCCCTCATGGGGCTCGATGCTCAACGTCGCCCAGCGCTTCCTGTCGAACGCCCCGTGGATGGCGGTCTTCCCTGGCCTGGCCATCTTCATCACCGTGCTGAGCTTCAACCTCCTCGGCGACGGACTGCGCGACGCGCTCGACCCCAAGGCGAAGTGACCTCCGGCTGGCGCTTCGGTGTGGGCGCTGGCACAACAGCGGCCGCATCACAGCAGGCAGCCCATGACCGAACTCAACCTCGACGGCTATACCGACATTCCCGCCGGCAAGATCGCCGCCGGTCGTCACCTATCTGGAGATGCGCGAGCGGCCGGCCTCGGCCATCGCCGAGCCGCTTCCCCTTCGTTCCGTGCCCGATCCCGACCTCGGCTGGTACCGTGCCTTCTATGCCGCCATCGGCCTCGACTGGCTTTGGACCTCGCGGCTGCTGATGAGCGACGAGGAGCTTGCGGGCATCCTGCACCGGGCGGGCAACGAACTCTTCGTCGCCGACGGCAGCGAGGGCGAGACCGGCATTGTCGAACTGGACCGCCGTGATCCCACCAATGTCGAGATCTCGTTCTTCGGCCTGAAACCCGGCGCCACCGGTCAGGGTATCGGTCCGCGCATGATGGCCGCAGCCCTCGACAAGGCCTGGCAGCCGATGACGCGCCGCGTCTGGCTCCACACCTGCACGCTCGACCATCCGGGCGCGCTGAATTTCTACCGACGCTGCGGCTTCGTGCCCTACAGGCGGGCCATCGAGGTGATCGACGACCCGCGCTGCACCGGTCGCATCGCCCGCGATGCGGCGCCGCGCATTCCGCTCATCGGCTGAAGAGGTCCGGCACCGGCGTCCAGATGACGTCCTCGATGTGCCGGGCCCCGCTCGCCAGCATGACCAGCCTCTCGAAGCCGAGGGCGATGCCCGAGGTGGGCGGCATGTGCGACAGGGCGGCCAGCAGGTCCTCGTCGATCGGATAGGCCTCACCGTAGACGCGGGCCTTCTCCGCCATCTCGGATTCGAAGCGGCGGCGCTGCTCGGCCGGGTCGGTCAGCTCGCCGAAGGCGTTCGCCAGTTCGACACCGCAGGCGTAGAGCTCGAAGCGCTCGGCAACCCGCGGATCCTCGGCCTTCGGGCGCGCCAGGGCCGCCTCGCTGACCGGATATTCGCAGAGGATCGTCGCCCGACCGAACCCGAGCCGCGGCTCGACCTTCTCGACCAGCACCTTTGAGAAGATATCGGCCCAGCCGTCATCCTCGGCGACCCGGATGCCCGCCACCCGTGCCGCCGCCGCAAGGGCGTCGCGGTCTGTCGCACCCGAGGCGTCGATGGTGCCCAGAAGGTCGATGCCGGCGTGGCGCTCGAAAGCCTGCGCCAGCGTCAGCCTTTCGGGATCGAGGGCGGGATCACACGTCGCCTCACGCCAGACCAGCGCATCGCGCTCCGTCGCAGTGCAGGCGAGACGCAGCAGTTCGCCGCAATCCGCCATGAGCTGTTCATAGGTCTCGCCGACCCGGTACCACTCCGCCATGGTGAACTCGGGATGGTGCAGCGGCCCGCGCTCCCGGTTGCGGAAGACGCGGGCGAAATCGACGATCCGCGTCTCGCCGGCGGCGATCAGCTTCTTGGCGGCGAATTCCGGCGAGGTGTGGAGGTAGAGCGGCGCCCGTCGCCCGTCGATCGTCACCGCTTCGGTGGCGAAGGCATGAAGATGCGCCTCGTTGCCCGGAGAGACCTGCAGGATGCCGGCCTCCACCTCGGTGAAATCCCGTTCGGCGAACCAGGCGCGCAAGGCGGCCTTGATCCGCCCGCGCGCCGTCAGGAATGGCCGCCGATCGGCATGGCGGTGACTGTCCCACCAGGGCGATGGTTGCTGGCTCATGCTCGTCCGGTCCCCTGATCGACCCATGACCTTCGGCGTCGTTGCGGACGCACCTTCCCCCTCATAGGCTCCGCCGCGATCAAGGCAACCACCCCCGAGCCCGCATGTCCGACACAGCCCCTCTCCATCCGCTCGACGCGGCGACCGTTTTCAGGCCCGGGCCCGACGGCAGCCTGACGGGACAGACCTCGCCTGCCTACTGGAACATGGTCGGTCCCTTCGGCGGCATCACGGCCGCCCAACTGCTCAAGGCTGCGATGGACCACCCCGCCCGCATCGGGGAACCGGTGGCGCAGACCGTGAATTTCTCCGCGCCGATCGCCGAAGGCGCCTTCACCATCACCGTGAAGGAGGTGCGCTCGGGGCGTTCCGTCCAGCATTTCTATGCCGAACTGGTGCAGGGCGAGACGATCGCCGCCAACGCCACCATGGTGTTCGCGCGCCGCTCTCCGACCTGGAGCCATCACGCAAGCCCGATGCCGGAAGCGCCGCCGGCGGAGGCCGTTCCCGTCCTCGGCAAGAAGCCGCCGCTCGCCTGGCTGAATGCCTACGAGTTTCGCTATGTCAGTGGCCTGCCGATCATGAACAGCGAGGCCCATGCGAAGCCGCAAAGCGCCTCGTCGCTTCTGTGGGTTGGCGACCAGCCGCCCCGCCCCCTCGACCACGTGGCCCTCGCCTCCCTCTGCGACATCTTCATCGTGCGCATCTTCCAGGTCCGCGGCCTGAGGACGCCCGCCGGCACGGTGTCCATGACGTCCTACTTCCATGCCAGCGCCGCGGAACTGGCCGCACAGGGCACCAGGCCCTTGCTCGCCAAGGCCGATTCCATTCGCTTCGGTGACCAGTTCCACGACCAGCAGGCGGAACTCTGGTCGGACGCCGGCAAGCTACTTGCGACCACCACCCAGGTCGTCTGGTTCCGCGAATAGCGCCGCGGGGGTGGCGCTTTGCCGCGACTTCGTCTATGCGACGCGCGACAGATCTTGCGGGCAGCGGCCCGCCAATCCCAAGGACTGCACCCGTGCCGAAGGTCATCGCCTCCTCCGTCCGCAAGGGCAACATTCTCGAAGTCGACGGCAAGCTCTACCTGATCGTCACTGCCCAGAACATTCATCCCGGCAAGGGCACACCGGTCACCCAGGTCGACATGCGTCGCCTGTCCGACGGCGTGAAGGTGTCCGAGCGCTGGCGCACGACCGAAATGGTCGAGCGCGCCTATGTCGAGGATCGTCCCTACACCTACCTCTACTCGGATGGTGACGGGAACCACTTCATGAACAAGGAAACCTACGAGCAGATCGCGGTTCCCGACGACATTCTGGGCGACGCCAAGCCCTATCTGCAGAGCGAAATGGAAGTGAAGCTCTCGGTCTATGAGGGCAACGCCGTCGGCATCGAACTGCCCCAGCGCGTGACGCTCGAGGTGGTCGAGACCGAGCCGGTCACCAAGGGCCAGACGGCTTCCTCGTCCTACAAGCCGGCGATCCTGTCCAACGGCGTCCGCACGCTTGTCCCGCCGCATATCGGCGTCGGCACCCGCATCGTCGTGATGACCGAGGACGGCTCCTACTCCGAGCGTGCCAAGGACTGATCCTCCGCGCTGCCAGCCTTTCCGATCCAAAGGCCGGGCCGCCGCAGGGCGCCCGGCCTTTTCGTTTGGCGCTCACGCCTTGGCCAGCGCCTTGGCGAAGGAGTAGCTGTCCGGATAGACCTCGTAGGAGGCGACGCGGTCGCCCTCGAAGCGGAAGACGTTGGCGGCGCGCACCTTGAGCTCCTCGCCGCTGGCACGCACCCGCCAGTGCCCGTCGAGGATGATGACGATGCCGGTGTCTCCCTCGATGCGGTTCACGGTATCGATCGAGACGATCTCCAGATGCTCGGCGACGCGCTTGAAGAAGGTCAGCACCTTCGTGCGCCCCTCCCAGAGGCCGGCCCAGGGAACGACTCCCGGCGGGCCGTTCCAGCGCCCGCGTGACGTCATCGGTGGTGACGGCGGCGAGCGCCGTCGCGTCACCGGCCTTGAGGGCCGCATACCAGCGGTCGAGAACTGTCTGGCTCATGCCATCTTCATGCCGCCCGGCGAACGTCAGCGCAAGACGCGGATGATGCGGGTCAGGTCGAGTAGCGTCACCAGCGCCGAGGCGACGTAGGTGAGCGCCGCTGCCCGCAGCACCGAGCGGGCGGCGGGCACGTCGTTCTCCTGCAGGTAGCCGCCGCGGGAGAGCACCGGCAGCGCCTTGCCGAAGCTCGCGTCGAACTCCATGGGCAGGGTGACGACGTGCATGGCGAGCCGCGATCCCAGCAGCACGAGCGCCACCACGATCTGCAGCACGGCGATGGCCGGCGAGCGGACGAAGGCCAGCACCAGCGGTGCGGTGGCGAAGAGAATGGCCGCACCGATCTCCAGCTTCTGGGCCGCCTCGGCCATGCGGATGCGCAGGAGGAAGAGGCGGTCGCCGTCGCGATGCTGGACGGCGTGGCCGACCTCGTGGGCGGCGACTGCCACCGCCGTCACCGAGCGGCCGTCATGGACGTCGGGCGAGAGACGCACGACACGATCGATCGGGTCGTAGTGGTCGCCGCCATCGGTCCGCTCCACCTTGACGTCGGCAAGACCGGCCTGCTCGAGCAGGTGTTCCGCGAGTTCGCCGCCGGTGCCGGGGAAGTCCTCGCGCTCGACGCCATGGCGGCGCATCTGCGCCTTCACCCACCATTGCGGGCCAAAGATCGAGCGCGAGAAGGGCGAGGACACCGAGAAGAATGAGAAAGGGCATGACGCTTCCTAGGTCGTCATGCCCTGGTCGGAAGTTCAAGGGGCCGCGATGGTGCCGCGACCGATGGCCCCACCCTCACGCCAGCCAGCGCTTGCGCCGCCGGTAGTGCTTGACGTCGCGGAACGAGCGGCGCCCCTCGCCGCCGATGCCGAGGTAGAACTCCTTCACGTCCTCGTTCTCGCGCAGGGAGGCGGCGTCGCCGTCGAGCACGACGCGGCCGTTCTCCAGGATGTAGCCGTAATGGGCGTAGCGCAGGGCGACATTGGTGTTCTGCTCGGCCAGCAGGATCGAAACCCTTTCCTGCTCGTTGAGGTTCTTCACGATCTCGAAGATCTCCTCGACGAGCTGCGGTGCCAGCCCCATCGACGGCTCGTCGAGCAGGATGGTGTTGGGCCGGCTCATCAGCGCGCGGCCGATCGCCGTCATCTGCTGCTCGCCGCCCGAGGTGTAGCCGGCCTGGCTCGAGCGCCGCACCTTCAGCCGCGGGAAATAGTGGTAGACCTTCTCCAGGTCGTCGGCGATCTGACGCCGCTTGCCGCCATGGATGAACGCGCCGGTCAGCAGGTTCTCCTCGACCGTGAGGTGAGCCGAAGCAATGCCGGCCTTCCATCACCTGGATGACGCCGCGCTTCACGAGGTCATTGGGCGACAGCCCGTCGACCCGGTCGCCGCGGCAATGGATCTGGCCCTTGGTGACCTCGCCGCGCTCGGCCTGGAGCAGGTTGGAGATCGCCTTCAGCGTCGTCGACTTGCCGGCGCCGTTGGCGCCCAGCAGCGCCACGATCGATCCTTCCGGCACCGCGAGCGACACGCCCTTCAGCACCAGGATGACGTGGTTGTAGATGACCTCGACGCTGGCCACGTCGATGACGTTGGCCGCATTCGGGGCGGGGGCGGGGGCGGTCACGCGCGCCCCCGCTTCGTCGCTGTCACGATGCTCGGCTCTCCATCGAGCAGTGCGCAGCGTGATGCCCTTCTCGGCGGCATAGGCCTCTGCGGACTTCTCGATGATCGGCCGCAGCAGCGCCCAGTCCGGCGCGATCCAGTCGGAGACGACGTTCCACTTCTTGCCGTGCCCACTGGTGGACACGGCTCAGGTCGCGTGCCTTCGTGATCGGAACAGGAGACCTTGATCGGTCCGATCATGCCCTCGACGCCGAGCTGCCTTGATGCGATCGGCGGTGAGGTCGAGCATGCTCGATGCCCCAGCGCACCTGCTCGCCGGTCATCGGCTTGTTGCCGAACTTGGCCATGGCGGATGCGGATCGACTCGGTCTCAGCATGGAGTTGATCAGGCCGCGGTTGTACAGCACCGAGCCGATGCTCGTCGGGCTTGGCCAGCGACTTGCCCGGCGCCGATGACGTACTTCTGGATGTCTTGGCATAGACCGCCGCACTTGCCGGCGGGATGCTGCAGCATCAGCGCCTTGTAGCCCGCGCCCTTGTCGCCGGCCGGCACGACGTCGGGCTCGGCGCCCGACCACCACACGCCGATCATCTTGTCGCGCGGGTAGTTGACGTTGCCCGCCTCGGTGACGGCCGCCGAGTTCATCACGCCCCAGCCCCACAGCAGCACGTAGTCCGGCCGCTGCTGGCGGATCTGCAGCCATTGCGACTTCTGCTCGCTGCCCGGCGCCGGCACCGGGATCGGCAGGAACTCGAAGCCGTACTTCTTGGACATCGCCTCGAGCGCCGCGATCGGCTCCTTGCCGTAGGGCGAGTCGTGGTAGAGCAGCGCGATCTTCTTGCCCTTGAGCTTGTCGGCGCCGCCGATCTCCTTCGCGATATGCTGGACAGCGACGTTGGCCGCGGTCCAGTAGGTGCCGAGCAGCGGGAAGTTCCATTCGAACACCGAGCCGTCGCGGCTCTCCGAGCGGCCATAGCCCATGGCAGGATCAGCGGCACCTTGTCGCCCGGCGCCTTCTCGGTGAGCGCGAAGGTGATGCCTGTGCTGAGCGGGCTGAAGTAGGCGGCGCCCGTCGGGCCCTTGCCCTTGAGGCGCTCGTAGCATTCGACGCCGCGGTCGGTGGCGTAGCCCGTCTCGCACTCCTCGAACGCGATCTTCACGCCGTTGATGCCGCCGTCACGCTCGTTGAGCATGGTGATGTAGTCGCGCACGCCGTCGGCGAAGGGAATGCCGTTGGGGGCGTAAGCGCCGGTCCGGTAGACCAGACCCGGGATGAACTGCTCGTTCTGAGCCTGAGCCGTCGTTGCGACGATGACGCCTGCCGAGGCGATCGCCGCGCCGAGCAGCGCGAGTTTGCGAAGACCCATTCGTTTCCTCCTCACTGGTTGAACGGTCCCTGAAGGCCGCCCTTGTCCAAAACCTAGACCGTCCCGCTCAGTGCGGGAAGGGCCACAACCGAAGCTTCTCCTTCGCCACCGACCACAATCGCGCGAGCCCGTGCGGCTCGACGATCAGAAAGAACACGATCAGGGCGCCGAAGATCATCGCCTCGAAGTGCGAGACCGTGGCGGTGCTGATCCGCCAGCCGAACAGGGCGCCGAACGGCGGCAGTGCCTGGTTGAGGAAGATCGGCAGCAGCACGATGAAGGCGGCGCCCAGCACGCGCCGCAGGATGGAACCGAGGCCGCCGATGATGATCATGAACAGCGCCTGGAATGATAGGTTGATATTGAAGCCATCCGGCTCGGCTGAACCGAGGTAGACGAAGAGCCCACAGGCCGCCGGCGACGCCGATCAGGAACGACGACACGGCGAAGGCCGTCAGCTTGGCGTACATCGGCCGCACGCCGATGATCTCGGCCGCGATGTCCATGTCGCGGATCGCCATCCATTGCCGGCCGACATGGCCGCGCACGATATTCTTGGTGGCGATCGCCAGCACGACGGTGAAGACCAGGCAGACGACGTAGCTTGGCTGACCGCGCTGTCAATCGGCGATGCCGAAGACCTGCAGTTCCGACACCGAGACCGCGCCCGATGGCGAGTTGTTGGTGAACCACTTGATGCGCAGGAACATCCAGTCGCTGAAGAATTGCGCGGCGAGCGTGGCGCAGGCGAGATAGAAACCCTTGATGCGCAGACTCGGCACGCCGAAGGCGATACCGACTCCGGCCGCGACGAAGCCGCCCAGCAGGATGCAGACGAACGGATTGAGGAACGGCAGGCGGATGGCGAAGTTGTAGGCGGCATAGGCGCCGACCGCCATGAAGGCGGCACGGAACCGAGGGAGACTTGGCCGCAATAGCCCATCAGCACGTTCAGGCCGATCGCCGCCAGCGACAGGATCACGACCGGGATCAGCACCGCGCGATAGGCGTACTCGCTCGCCACGAACGGCACGACGAAGAAGGCGATCAGCAGCAGGGCCAGCATGGCGATGCGGTCCTGCGCGATCGGGAAGACCGCCTGGTCCGCCTCGTAGCTCACCTTGAACTGGCCGGCCTCGCGATAGAACACGACCCGCCTCCCCTATACGCGCTCGATGATGCGCTCGCCGAACAGGCCCTGCGGCCTGACCAGCAGGAACAGAAGCGCCAGGACGTAAGCGAACCAGATCTCGATGCCGCCGCCCATCGACGGCCCGAGGAAGACCTCGGCGAGCTTCTCGCCGGCGCCGATGATCAGCCCGCCGATGATGGCGCCCGGCACCGAGGTGAAGCCGCCCAGGATCAGCACCGGCAGCGCCTTCAGCGCCAGCAGCGTCAGCGAGAACTGCACGCCGAGCTTGCTGCCCCAGATCATGCCGGCGGCCAGGGCGACGAGGCCCGCCACCAGCCAGACGATGAACCAGATCTGGTTGAGCGGGATGCCGACCGACTGGGCGGCCGCGTGATCGTCGGCGACGGCGCGCAGCGCGCGGCCGATGCGCGTCTTCTGGAAGAACAGCGCCAGGCCCGCCACCAGGAGGCCGGCGATGACGGCGGCCCAGATGTCGAGCTCGTTCACCAGGATGCCGCCGTCGAACACCGATTCGAGGATGAAGATCGGCTCCTTGGGCAAGCCGATATTGAGGGGATAGACGTCGGCGCCGAACACGGTCTGGGCAAGGCCCTCGATGAAGAAGGTCATGCCGATGGTCGCCATGAACAGGATGATGCCTTCCTGGTTCACCAGCTTGCGCAGCACCAGCCGCTCCGACGCCCAGGCGATGACGGCCATGACGCAGGCGGCGAACAGGAAGCCCGCGACCAAGGCGAGCCAGAACGGCCAGTGCCATTCCTTCTGGGCGATGTCGAGCGTGCGCACCAGGGCCAGCGCCGCGGTCAGCACCATGGCGCCCTGGGCGAAGTTGAACACGCCCGACGCCTTGAAGATCAGCACGAAGCCCAGGGCGACCAGCGAGTAGAGAACGCCCGCCAGCAGCCCGCCGATCAGGACCTCGAGGAAGAAACCCATTAAGGCGCACGTCGCTGTCGACAGCGCACAGCTGTCGTCCCGAGTCGAAGCGAGGCGACCTTCATGCCATGGAAAGGTCCCTCGCTACGCTCGGGATGACAGCGGTCGCGCGCCGCCACATCAGTGCGACACGCCGACAGACGCAGACGATGGCCGAGCCCTTGATCTCGTCGGGCACGCCGTCGCCGATCTTCTTGCCGTAGTCGAGGACGACGACGCGGTCGGAGATGTCCATCACCACGCCCATGTCGTGCTCGATCAGCGCGATGGTGGTGCCGAACTCGTCGTTCACGTCGAGCACGAAGCGGCACATGTCCTGCTTCTCCTCGATGTTCATGCCGGCCATCGGCTCGTCGAGCAGCAGCAGCTCCGGCTGCGGCGGCGAGCGCGCGGCCGAGCTCGACGCGCTTCTGCAGGCCGTAGGGCAGCTTGCCGACAGGGACCTTGCGGATGTGCTGGATCTCGAGGAAGTCGATGATCTCCTCGACGAACTTGCGGTGCTCGATCTCCTCGTCCATCGCCGGCCCGTGGCGCAGCACGTGCCAGAAGAAGCTGCGGTCCATCTTCAGGGTACGTCCGGCCATGATGTTGTCGAGGGTCGACATGCCGCGGAACAACGCGATGTTCTGGAAGGTCCGGGCGATGCCCTGCTCGGCCGCCTCGTGCGGGCGCATCTGGCTGCGGCGCACGCCCTTGTAGGTGATGGCACCTTGCTGCGGATGGTAGAAGCCGTTGATGCAGTTCAGCATCGACGACTTGCCCGCGCCGTTGGGCCCGATGATGGCGCGGATCTCGTGCTCCTTCGCGATGTCGAAAGCTGATATCGGTCAACGCCTTCACGCCGCCGAATGACAGGCTGATATTCTCGACCGACAGCAGCACTTCGTTGAAGAAACGGGTACGCGGGGCCATCGGGCTCAGCTGCGCCTTCCTGAGCGGCAGTGCGACGCCAGCGCCGGGATGGGGCGCCAGGTCGCGGATCTCGACGTCGCCCTCGATCGAGCCCTTGCGGCCGTCCTCGAAAGTGACGTCGACCTTGATGTTGGCCGAGCGGGCGTTGCCGTAGAGCGCGTCGACCAGCGGCGTTGTAGCGCTCGCGCGATGAAGCCGCGGCGCACCTTGTTGGTGCGCGTGAGCTCGCCATCGTCGGCATCGAGCGCCTTGTGCAAAATAAGAAATCGGCGGATCTGCGCGCCGGCCATGCGCGGATCGGCGGCGAGGTCGCGGTTGACACGCTCGATCTCGCTTTGCACCAGGTCGTAGACCTCCTTGCGCGCCGCCAGCTCCGTGTAGCCCGCGTAGGCGCAGGTTGCGCCGCTCGGCCCAGTTGCCCACGGCCGTCGATGTCGATGTTGACGAACACCGCGACGAAATCGCGACCATGGCCCGAACGCCACCGCCTCCTTGATGTTGGGGAAGAACTTCAGCTTGTTCTCGATGAACTTGGGCGCGAACAGCGTGCCGTCGTTCAGCTTCCCGACGTCCTTGGCGCGATCGATGATGCGGAGATGCCCGCGGTCGTCGAGGTAGCCCGCATCGCCGGTATGGACCCAGCCGTCTTCGGTCTTGGTGTCGTTGGTCGCCTGCGGGTTCTTGAAATAGCTCCTTGAACACGCCGGGGCTGCGATAGAGCACCTCGCCCGACTCGGCGATCCTGAGCTCGACATTGGCCACCGGCTTGCCGACCGTATCAGGGAAGACCTCGCCGTTGGGATGGATGGTGACGAACACCGAGGCCTCGGTCTGGCCGTAGAGCTGCTTCATGTTCACGCCGAGCGCGCGATAGAAGTTGAAGATCTCCGGCCCCACCGCCTCGCCCGCCGTATAGGCGACGCGCACGCGGCTCATGCCCAGCGTGTTCTTGAGCGGCCCGTAGATCAGCAGGTTGCCCAGGGCGTAGAGCAGGCGATCGAGCAGCGACACCGGCCGGCCGTCGAGCAGGTTGGGCCCGACCTTGCGCGCCACGCCCATGAAGAACTGGAACAGCCGGCGCTTGATGAAGCCCGCATCCTCCATGCGGATCGTCACCTGGGTGATCAGGTTTTCCAGCACGCGGGGCGGCGCAAAGTAATAGGTCGGGCCGATCTCGCGCAGGTCGGTCATCACCGTGGCCGCCGATTCGGGGCAGTTCACCACCAGCCCGACCACGCAGCCACTGGGCGTAGGAGAAGATGTGGTCGCCGACCCACGCCATCGGCAGATAGGACAGGAGCTCGTCGCCTTCCTTCAGGCCGTCGAATTCGGCGCCGGCCGTGGCCGCCCAGATCAGGTTGTCGTAGCTCAGGACCGCGCCCTTGGGCCGGCCCGTCGTGCCCGACGTGTAGAGCATGATGGCATCGTCCGAGCCGCGGCCGCGGGCGACCTCGGCGGAGACGAGATCGGGCGTCGTCGTCCAGCCGCTTGGGCCGCGTGCCTGCACTTCGGCAGTCGACAGCAGGCCCGTATAGTGCCTGAGCCCGCGCGGGTCCTGGTAGATCACGACCTCGAGCGTCGGCACCTTCTTCTGGATCTCCAGCAGCTTGTCGACCTGCTCCTGGTTCTCGGCCAGGGCGAAGCGCGCGCCGGCATGCTCAACGACGTAGGCGAGCTCGTCGGCCACCGAATCCTGGTAGACCGGCACCGGCACGCCGCCCAGCGACTGTGCGGCGCACATCGACCAGTAGAGCAAGGGACGGTTGTCGCCGACCACGATCAGGCGATCGCCGCGGCGGAAGCCGAGATCGGCCAGGCCGGCGGCGAACAGGCGGATCTCGGCCGCGACATGGCCCCAGCTGTGGCTCTGCCAGATGCCGAGATCCTTGTGTCGCATGGCCGGGCGCGTCGCAAAACGCGTCGCGTTCAGCGCCAGCAGCTTTGGAAATGTATCGTGGGCGCCTGAAGCGGCGCGCGCGTCGGCGTGGTTGGCCACGGCCGGCGTCCTCCCTGTGTTTCGCGTCCGGCTGGCCCCTGAAGGACGCGCCGGCATTCCCTCTCACGACCCGTTTTCGGGTTCTGTGTCGTCCAAGGCACGCGCCGGAAAGGCGGCCTGCCAGGGTCGAGCGGATAGTTGAACGCGCGGTCGGTGAAATCAAGGGGACCAATGGCTAACGCCGGCTCGGCCGGACGACGGATGGCGCAAAGGCGCGTACTGACGGCGTTCGCGGCAGCTCACCACGCTCGTTCATGCCGATTTTCTTCAAGAATCCACCGGCCGACATGCTAGTGGACGATCATGACCGGCTCGCCCGCAACGGCCTCGACCATGGGAATCGGCGCCCTCGCACGGGCGAGCGGACGCCTTCTTCGCCGCGAGCCGCTTCGGCGGCATCGACTGCCTGAGCGCCACCTTCCGCACCCACGTCTATCCGCCGCACAGCCACGACACCTATGTCGTCGGCACCATCGAGACGGGCGCCGACGCCGTCTCGGCCCGTGGCTTCAGGGGCCATGCCGGACCCGGCGACCTCGTCTTCATCATGCCGCAGGACGTTCACGACGGGGCCCCGGTGGAGGGCGGCTACTCCTACCGCATGAGCTATCCGGGCGAGGACTTCATGCGGATGGTCGCCGAAGCGGTCGGACGCAGCCCGGTTCGCGGCGCGCCGCTGTTCAGATCGCCCGTTGTCCACGACCCCGAGGGCGCCGGACTGTTCTCCGCCGCCCATCGCGCCCTCGAAGCCGGGCAGGACGGCCTTGCCGGAGAGGAGCTCCTCCTGCGCGCCTATGCGCGCGCTTTGGTCCTGCATGCCGGCGTCTCCGACGTTGCGGCCGGCGATGAGGCAAGCCCCGTGCGGCGCGTCCGGGCGCTTATCGAGGCTCGCTATGCGGAAGACCTGAGCCTCGCAGAGCTTGCGGGTGAAGCCGGATTTTCGACCCATCACCTCATCCGCGCCTTCCGTCGCGAGGTCGGCATCACCCCGCATGCCTATCTCATCGACGTCCGGGTCCGCCGCGCCCAGGAACGGCTTCGGGCCGGCTGGGCTCCGGCACGGGTGGCGGCCGATGTCGGGTTCGCTGATCAGGCGCACCTGACACGGACCTTCCGGGCCCGCATCGGCGTGCCTCCGGCGGCCTACCGGCGCGCCGTGGCCGCCTGACGGAACTTCCTCCCGGCATGCCGATTTCCTTCAAGAAGCGCTGGCGACCCTCTGCGATGTCTTGGGACCATGAGTGAATCATCCCCGCCCCCGTGGTCCGAGGTGCGCGAAGGCGTCCTGGAACTCCTGCCCGCCATGATCGCGGCCATGCCGCTCGCCCTGCTCTACGGGGCGATCGCCACGACCAAGGGCCTGTCGCCCCTTGAGGTCGCCCTCTCGTCCGGACTGGTCTTCGCCGGCGGCGCCCAGCTCGCCGCCATCGAGCTGTGGACCACCCCGGTTCCGATAGCGGCCATCGTTCTGTCGACCTTCCTCATCAATGCGCGCTACGTGCTGATGAGCGCCTCGCTGGCGCCGAAGGTCGCTCACCTCCCCTTCGCTGGACGCCTCCTCGGATTCCACGTTCTCGCCGACGAAAACTGGGCCCTGGCGGAACGTCGGGCCATGCGGGGCCGCATCACCGCCGCCTACTTCTTCGGGTCTGGCGCGGTCTTCTGGGTGAACTGGGTCGCCTGGTCCTGGGCCGGGACCATCGTCGGCCCGCTGCTCGGCGATCCCCGCCGCTTCGGCGCCGACTTCGCCTTCACCGCCATCTTCATCGGGCTGGTCGCGGGCTTCGTCACGACCACGCGCGCGGGCCTTGTGGTCGTCGTGAGTGCCGTGGCGGCCACCGCCGCATTCCTCGCTTTCGGCTCACCGTGGCACGTTCTCGCCGGCGCTCTCGCCGGCATGGCGGCGGCCGTCCTTGCCTGGCGCGACGAGACTGGCGAGGCCCTTGCGTGACACTCGATCCGATCACCTTGCTGACCATTCTCGGAATGGCCGCGGCGACCTACGGCTGCCGGCTGGCCGGCCTGCTCCTCGGCGGACGCCTCGCGCTTTCCGGGCGCGCCAAGGCAGCGATGGACGCCATTCCTCCGGCCGTGCTGACAGCCGTCATCGCCCCCACCCTGCTGGCTACCGGCTGGCCCGAGACGGTCGCCGGAGCTCTGACGATCCTCGCCGCGACACGCCTGCCGCTGCTCGCCGTGATCGCCACCGGCGTCGTCAGCGTCGTGGCCTTGCGCGCGCTGGCTGGCTGACCGGCCGGTCTGCGGCCACGGCCTCCGCAACCCACGCCTGGACCTGGCGGTGCAGCGCACCACTCTTCTCGATGTTGAGGTGGTTGATCCCCGCCATGTCGCGCAGGTCGCGATTCTCGAAGCGACCCGCAAAGGCCTGCCCGCGGTTCACCGGGACAGCCCAGCCATTGTTCGACTGGAAGAGGTTGACCACCCGTTTGACGCCGCCTCGCAGCTCCTGCCGGGAGGTCGGGTCGAAGGTGACGACCAGCGAGATCAGTTCGGCCCCAGCCGCCTGCACGCGGTTGGCGATGCGGATGGCGGCATCGGCCCCGAGCGAATGGCCGATCAGCACCACTGTCTCGCCGGGCGCCGCTCGCCGCCGGGCGATGATCTCCGCGGTCAGTGCATCGGCGCTCGCCGCGCCATAGACCCGGGCGGCATGGCCGTCGCGGCGCAGGTGGCTGCCGAGGCGATCCATGCCGAGGGAGAAGACATCGAAGAGCCCACGGATCAGGTAGACGCGGGCAGGCTGCCGCTGCTGCTCTGCGGGCGGCGGAGGGGCGGCGCGCTGCGCCAGCGCCGGCGCGGCCTGACCGATCAGGGCAGTGGCCAGTACGGCTGCCGCAAGGCGCGTCAGAATGAGCTTCATCGGTCTCTCCGGGACGTCGGGCAATCCCGAATGCATGGGCAAGGCCGGCTGAACCGGCGCTGAACCCGCTCAGACGCGGGGGCGACCGACGCCGGCGGCGATCGCGATGCCAGAGGCGACGATGAGGCCGATCCCCGCGAAGGTCAGCACATCCGGCCGCTCCGCGAAGAACACCATGCCGATGATCAGCGCGAAGGCCGTCTTCGTGTAGTTGAACGGGCCGACCTGCGAGACAGGCGCGAGGCGGAAGGCGGTGATGATGGCAGCCTGGCCGCCGGCCAGCAGCAGGCCGGCAAGGCCGATCATCAGGGTCTGGTGCACGCCCATGGGCGCGAGTCCCTGGAGGACGGCCAGCAGCAGCGCCGCCACCATGACCACGCTGACGGTGGAGAAGGTCACGGTCGCCGAGGAGATGTGCGGCGGCAGAAACTTCACCGTGATGTCGCGAAAGACAAAGCAGACCGTGGTGGCGAGCACCAGCCCGATGGCCGGGTCGAAACCGGTCGAGAAGGGACGGGCGATCAGGACGATGCCGACGAAGCCGCAGATGACCACGAGCCACTGCATTGGCGTCACCTTCTCGCCAAGCACCAGAACGGCGATGGGCAAGAGGAACAGGGGCATCGACTGGGACACGGCGGTGACGTCGCCGATGGGCATGCGCCACAGCGCCTGAAAGAGGAAGAACACGGCCAGTCCCTCGGCGAGGGAGCGGCCGAGCACCAGGGGGTGCCAGTAGCCGCGCAACGACAGGGGCGTTCCCGAGAGGATGTACCAGGCCGCCACGCCGAGCGTCGCAAAGATGCCGCGCACGCCCAGCGACTGGGCCACGGTCATCGCGCCCATATGCGCCTTCACGATGGCATCGTTGGTGGCGAAGAGCAGCATGGCGAGCGTCATCAGCCCCATGCCGAGACGCAGGTTGCGCGGGTCGGTGGACGACATCAGGCGACGCCCGCGCGCAGGAGGTCATGGACGTGCAGGATGCCGACAGGCCGGCCCGCCTCGACGGCGAAGAGCGCGGTGATCTTGCTGCGGTTCATGAGGTCGAGAACCTCGCTCGCGAGCCGGTCCGGCTGCGTGGTCTTCGGGGCCCGCGTCATCACCGTCTCGACCGGCAAGGCCAGCAGGTCCGCCTTCATGTGACGGCGCAGGTCGCCGTCGGTGACGATCCCGGCGAGACGGCCCTCGCCATCGACGATGCCGCAGCAGCCGAAGCCCTTGGCGGTCATCTCGATCAGCACCTCGCTCATCGGCGTGCCGAGGCTCTTCAGCGGAAGCGCCTCGCCCGCATGCATGACGTCGCGGACCTGCGCCAGAACGGCGCCGAGCTTGCCGCCGGGATGGAAGGTGCGGAAATCGGCGGCGGTGAAGCCACGTTCCTCGAGCAGGGCGACGGCGAGAGCATCGCCGATGGCGAGCTGCATCAGCGTCGACGTGGTCGGGGCGAGCCCGTTCGGGCAGGCCTCCTCGGCCCGCGGCAGGTCGAGCACCACGTCCGCCGCCTTGCCGAGCGCCGATTCGCCCGCCGCGGTGATCGCGACGAGGCCGACGCCGAAGCGGCGGGAGAAAGCGACGAGGTCGCGCAATTCCACCGTCTCGCCCGACCAGGACAGCGCGAGGATGGCGTCATCCGCCGTCACCATGCCGAGATCGCCGTGGCTCGCCTCGCCCGGGTGGACGAAGAAGGCCGGCGTGCCGGTGGAGGCGAGGGTCGCCGCGATCTTGCGGCCGACATGCCCCGACTTGCCCATGCCGGTGACGATGACGCGCCCGCGCACCTTCTTCAGCAGCGCGACCGCCGCGGCGAAGGGTTCGCCGAGGCCGTTGCCGAGCGCGGCCTGCAGGGCGGCAAGGCCCTCGGCCTCGACCGAAAGCGTGCGCAGCGCGCGAGGAGAGCGTGGCGCGGTGGACGAGGGCCGACGGCGGTGCCATGAAGCGTCGTCGCGCCGGTCGGACGGCGTGGACGTTGAGCCGGAGCGGCGCGGCGGCAGGCGGCTTCGATTTGACGCAGCCCCGCCAGCTGTCTTCGCCACCCTCGGATCGCGAACAGCCCTGCGCCCATCGACCCGCCGCGAACAACCACGGCCGTTCTACACTCTCGTTGAGCGAAGATTCGCGCCGGAGGGACAGTCGCGTCTTGGGCCGCACCGCCCGCCTGCTCTCGCAGCCGTGAGCTACGCCATCGCGCTCGTCCTCGCACGGGACGGCGCTCGCCGTGCGTCGGCCCAGCGCTTTGCGGACGCCCTGCACCTGCCAGCCGCCCGCGGGTCGACGACCCGGCCAGGACCGCGGGCTGGCAGGGCCTCGCGTCCTGATCGAACCGCCCGCGGCCGCAGCCGGCACGCGGCCTCCGCGCAGCGCGACGCCGAGGCGGCCGGCCTGCGCACCGATCCCCCACCCCCGGCACCCGGCGAATCGCGGACCATGGCCGCGCCGGCGAGGATCGCCAGCGCGCCGAGGCTGCGCGGCGTCGCACGAGCCGGTCGCGAGCGAGATCGCCGCGAGCGAGGAGCCGAGCACGCGCCAGTGCCGGCCCCGGCCGCCGGCGCTGTGACCGCCACCCCGTCCCCGGCCGGCCGTCCCGCCCGGCGCCCATGGCGAACCGGCCGGACGCGGCCGCAGGACATCGCCGCGGCCGCCCACGCCCGCGCCCCGTGAGCCCGGCGGAGCCGGCCCGCGCACCCGCTCGCCCGTGCCTCCGCCGACACGGCTGGCGGCATGCACGCCTGGCCCCGAACCGCGAGGACTCGCGCGCCCTCGACCGCGGCCGTTCCTGTGGCTGCTCGAACCACCGCCGAGTGCCGCCACGCCCGCCCGCTGGACCGTGGCCCATCGTCACCGGGCGAGGACGGCAGCCGACCGGCGACCGTGCTCCCCGGGGCCGATCCGCTGACCGGTCGCAGACCGTTGTTCCTCAAGACCCGCCGCACCGGCGAGGTCGTACGTCCTATGACCGCAGGCCCCGGTCCGAGACCGAGCCCAAGCGCCCCCGCCGGCATCCGGCTCGGCAGCTGCGTCGTGACGCCGACGGCGGACGCGACGCTCGGCTACGACGCCGGCCCGCGTCGCCTGCCCTCCGGCGGTTCCGGTTCACTGTTTACCCAGTCCTACGGCGAGGTCCAGGCCCGCTCGGACTGGTCGCGCCACGAACTGACGGCGCGCCTGCGCGGGACCTACTCGGCCTATTTCTCCGACCGCCGGGCTCGACCGACGCGGGCGGTCAACGCGACAGTCACCGGCCGCGTCGACCTCGCGCGCGACGACGCGGCATCGAGGCCGAGGCGCGCTATGATCCTCGACGGCCCAGCTCGCCGGGATCCGTCGAACCTCCCCGTCGGATCCGCCGGATCGGCGCTGAGAGAGCCTGCCGCTGGTCCGCCAGTCCGCCGCCACCGCCGGCCCTGGTGCAGGACATCGGCCGGCCTGCAGCTGACGCTTGCGCGGCACGGTCGACCGGTACACCCGCGATGGACGCCGTCACCAACCACGGCACGCAATCATTCCGCCGGTGCAGCCGCAACTACAACGCCTACGGTCACGGGCTGCGCGCCTCCTCGCACGAGCTGACGCCCGGGCTTGCGACCCTTCGTCGAGGTCGGCGATCGAGCAGCGCCGCGGCCGACCACGCCGATCTGCCGACCGGCGGCATCGCTGCAGGGGTCGACCTCCAACGGCCTATCAGGGTCGGCTCGACCTTCGAGCTGACCCGCCTGCTCACCGGCGAGGTCTCGGCCGGCTATCTCGTCCGCGACAATCCCGAGCCGACGCTTCGGCCGACATCCGCGCTGCCGGCTGTTCGACGCCTCGCCTGGATCTGGAACCGTCAACGGCCCTGACCACCGTGCCGCTTCGGCCGCCGGGTCGACGATCGACGAGAGCTTCGCCACGAGGTGCTGGCAGGCGGCCGAGGTGGCGCGGCGTGTCGATCTGGTGATCGTCGAGCACGCCTTCCGGCGCTCGGCTTACCGTCACGGCGCGGATCGCCTACGGCCATCGACAACTGCCGCTGGTCGACCGTGCCGCGTCGACCAGCGGCTGGTCGCCTCCCTCGGCCTCGATCTACCGCGCCTCGCGCAACCTGGCAGAGCTGCGCGTATGCGGCGCGAGACGCTCCATGTCGAACACAGCCAACGCGTGCGCTTACTCCGCCAACGTCATCCTGTTCGGGCTGAGGCTGCAGCGCTGACGGTCAGCCCTTCAGGCGGGCGATCTCGGCTTTCAGCGGCCCTGCGAGGTCGTCGCGACGCAGCGCATAGGCGAGATTGGCCGTGAGGAAGCCGAGCTTGGTGCCGGTGTCGTGGATCTCGCCGTGGAAGGTGAAACCGAAGAAGGGCTGGCGCTCCTTCAGCTTCAGCATGCCGTCGGTCAGCTGGATCTCGCCGCCAGCGCCACGCTCCTGCGTCTCCAGGATCCGGAAGATCTCCGGCTGCAGGATGTAGCGGCCCGAGATCGCGACGTTGGACGGCGCGGTGCCCTTCGGCGGCTTTTCGACCATCTCGCCGATCTCGTAGCCGCCGCCGGCGGCCGGCTTGCCCTTGCCGATGATGCCGTACTGGTGCGTTTCGCTGTCCGGCACCTCGTAGCCCGCGACATAGTTGCCGCCCGTGGCGTTGTAGGCCTCGATCATCGCGGCGATGCAGCCCTTCGCGCCCGGCTTCGCCAGGTGCAGCATGTCGGGCAGGAGAAGGGCGAAGGGCTCGTCGCCGACGATGTCACGGGCGCACCACACCGCATGGCCGAGCCCGAGCGGCTCCTGCTGGCGCGTGAAGGAGGTGGCGCCGGCCGCCGGCAGATCGCGCTTCAGCTCCTCGAGCGCGGCGGTCTTGGCCCGCGCGGCGAGCGTCGTGTCGAGTTCGAACGATTTGTCGAAATGGTCCTCGATCACCTGCTTGTTGCGGCCCGTGACGAAGACGAAGTGCTCGATCCCGGCTTCCCGCGCCTCGTCCACCACGTGCTGGATCACCGGCCGGTCGACGACCGTGAGCATCTCCTTGGGGATCGCCTTGGTGGCGGGCAGGAAGCGCGTGCCAAGACCGGCAACCGGAAACACGGCCTTGCGGATGCGACGGACCATGAAGAAGACCTCAGAGGGTGGGAAGGGACAGGCAGTTTGTCATACCGCAGCAAAGCTGAACGTCCGGTGAGCGCAGCGGTTCCCGTCGCCCTGCCGCCATCCATGCGGACACCGGCAGCCGTTTCGCGCGCCTACCTGTCGATGGCCGGCGCAGGAAGCTGCGGTGGATCGGCCCGGAAGGCGTTGAACACCATGTCGGGCGCCGAGGTGTTGTGCCGCGAGGCCGAGAGGCGCCCGGCCCACAGGTCGGTCGCATGGGCGCGGCGGAACGGCATGATCGGCTCCTCGCGCCAGCCCGGAGCGTCCTTCTCGCGCACCGCGATGCGCGCGACGTCGGCGTTGAACTCGGTGACGTACATGGAGCGCAGTGCCGCGAAGGGCGTGCCGGCAATCGGCCGCGCGAAGGCGACGTCGAGGCCCATGAGCTCCTGGTTCAGCGTCGACAGCCTGACCGTGGCGCTGTTGCCGTCCGGATAGGTGAGGGTGAAGGTCTTCGTGGCCGGATCGAACGCGACCTCCTTGATCTTCACGATCGGCCGGCCCTCCACCACCACGGGACCGACGAGGAAGGATGAGCCGTAGGCGGTCCAGCGCAGGTTGGAGGGCGGCAAAGGCCGGGCGCGCCAGTAGCCGTCGGTCGGGTAGAGGACAAGCACCTCTTCGGCCCGGTCCTTGTAGCGGTACCAGAGCTGGAGAAGGTGGATGTCGCGCTCCACCCGGTCGCCGACCTTCACCGTGGTGTCGGAGGCGCGCCAGAAGCGCTGCTCGCGATAGCCGATGACCTGCCACTCCACCGTCTCGTAGAGGGTGATCCGCTGCGGCATCGGCTGCGCCAGCGCCTCCTCCTTCATCGGGCAGGCAGTCCAGTCCGGGGCGAAGCGGTCCACGGCGAGCGAGCCGATATAGGCAGGGTGCGCGGCCTCGATGCGGAAGGCGCGCACCTGCGGATTGGTCAGGTTGAGGGTGACGTTGTCCTTCTCGGCGCAGAGCACCGGCTCGGAGGCGTTGGTGATGTCGACCGCGAGGCCGTCGAGGGAGGCGGCATGGGCCGAGGCTGCGAACAGCAGGGCGGCGGCAACGGCGGCAAGGCGCATCCGGTCAGTCCTTCACGATGAGCGCATAGACATCGCCGGAATTGGCCTCGTGGGGAAGGCCGGCAATGTGCCGCGCCATGTCAGCGGCAGAAACAGGCCCGTCGAAGGTCATGCGCTGGCTCTCGCCGAGGGCGACGTTGAACCGATAGGGCCCGAGCGCCGCCAGCCGCGAGAGGCAGGCGTCGGCCACGTCCCGCTGGATGGTGGTGAACTCGAAGGACAGGGCCGGCAGCGGCTGGCTCAGGCCGGCCAGCACGTCGGCCTCGAAGCCCTCCACGTCGATCTTGACGAAATCCGGCACGCCGTGGTCGGCGATCAGCCGGTCGAGGGTCAGGCAGGGCACGGTGATCTCGCGGTCCCAGACCTGGCCT
The DNA here is from genome assembly GCA_965284145.1 of Phreatobacter sp. Classification (GTDB taxonomy): domain Bacteria; phylum Pseudomonadota; class Alphaproteobacteria; order Rhizobiales; family Phreatobacteraceae; genus Phreatobacter. Next base: position 1,511,805 of record CBDIRH010000001.1, on the reverse strand, counting down.
TCCCACCCCCCGGCGCCTGCAGCCGAGGCGACGAAGGCGGTCGAGGCCGTGGTCACCGTGGGATTGGCGGTGTTCACCTTGAGCGTCAGCTCGCCTTCCGCAGCCCCGCAGGCCGCGCGTAGCAGCGTCACCTCGGGATCGCCCTCGAAAAGCTGGGCGATGACCCCGGCCGGCCCCGGCTGCGGCTCCAGCGCCACCACCCGCGCGCCGAGGCGGCGGAAGCTCGCGACGCGGTCGCCGACATGGCTGCCGATATCGAAGGCGAGACCGCCCGGCCTGACGAAGCGCGCATAGAGCGCATCCATGGCGGCGTTCTTGGCGGCATCGCCATGATAGGTGACGACCGACTTCGCCACCGCGACGATTTCTGCAATGCGCTGATCGAGAGGGCTCATGACCGGCGCGCCCTGGCGATCTCGTCGGGCATGTCGAACTCCTCGGGGATGCCGCAGAGGCGATGGCTGACGAAGAAGCGGCCGAGCGCCGGCGACGCGGTGAACACGGCGAAGGGCACGGCGATGAGGAAGCCGGCGGTCAGCGGCAGCGACCACAGGGCGGCAGCCGGAGAGGCGAGCCACAGAAGTCCGAAAACCACCCAGCCGAAGGCCATCTGCGGCCAGAAGGCGTCCCAGGCCTCGCGCCAGGACAGCGCCATGGCGTCGCGCTGCTGGCCGCCCCAGGTCACCGACTTGCCGAAGGCGAGCCCGATCATGAAGACGGTGATGCGGAACGAGGTGAGCGCGCCCAGCAGGAGCGAGAAGACCAGTTCGGTGGCTGCCGCGCCAAGGAAATGCGCCCGTCCGCCGTAGCGGTCTGTGCCCCCCTCGGTCATCAGGATGTCGGTGAAACCGGCGATCTTCGGCATCAGGTACATGAGGAAGAAGATCACGTAGACGGTGGCCGCGAATCCCACCGGGAAGGCCTCACGGCTCGGCCCGTGCCAGGCGAGGAAGGGCGACAGCGCGATCATCAGCGTCCAGGCCGGCACACCGACGAACATCAGGATGGCCCAGAGGAGCTGGAAGCGACTGATGGGCTTCAGGCCCGGCTGGTCCAGAAGTTTCACATACTGCATGTTGCCCTGGCACCAGCGCACGTCGCGGCGGGAGAATTCCGAGGATGGTCGGCGGGTTCTCTTCCCAGCGAGCCTTCCTCCACCGGGAAGCACCCGCACCTCATAGCCCGCGCGGCGCATGAAGGTCGCCTCCACCTGGTCGTGCGAGAGCACATGACCGCCGAGCGGCGGGCCGCCGGACAGAACCGGCAGGCTGGCACATGATCCATGAAGGGCCGGATGCGCACCAGCGCGTTGTGGCCCCAGAAGGGCCCGCAATCGCCCACCCACCAGGCCTGGCCCATGGTGTAGGAGCGCATGCCCTGCCGCATGCCGAACTGGAAGATGCGGGCGAACGGCGGAGGACGACGGCATGCCGACGACGAGGCTCTGCAGGATGCCGAGCTTCGGATAGGCCTGCATCATGCGCACATGCTTCACGATGGTGGCACCCGCCATCAGGCTGTCGGCATCCAGCGGCAGCATCAGCTCGTAGCGCGCGCCCCAGCGGTCGAGGAAGTCGCGGACGTTGCCGGCCTTGAAAGCGGTGTTGTCGGTGCGCCGGCGATAGACGACGCGCCCCTCGCCCGCCTCGGCGGCGAAAGCGGCAGCGGCCTTTTCCTCACGCTCGCCGATCTCGGGATTGTTGGTGTCCGACAGGATGAAATAGTCGAACTGACCGCCCTCGCCTGTCGCGTCGATGCTGTGCTTGACGATCTTCAGCCGGGCGATGGCCCGCTCCGGATCCTCGTTGCGCAGCGTCATGAACACGGCGGTGCGGATGGTGATGGGAACGCGCTCGTCGCCGGCACGGGCGAAGGGTGCGACCTCGGTCATCGCATCGCCCTCGCGGTGGAGGAGCCAGAGGCCGATCAGCGCGTTCCAGAAGCCGAGCACGGTCCAGGGGGTCGCGATGGCGAAGGCGAGCGCCAGCACGACGTCGACCGGCGTCCAGCCCCCCGATCCGAGCACGGACCAGGCGGCTGCGTTGAGCAGGAACCAGGTTGCGACGTTGAGCCCCAGCACGATCCAGCGCCGCCGCCTTCAACTCAGCCGTGGACTGGATACCCGCCGGCGTCGTAGAGCCGTTCTGCGGTGTCGAGCCGCCGGTCGCGGCCGGGAACGGCGAGAGATCGTTCATCGATGAGCCTCCGTCGCCCTCGCGGGCGGCGACACGGGAGAATGCAGCATGGCGGCGACCGCCCGAGCCCTCTGGTACGCGTCTCGCAGGACAGTGGACCTGCGCGATGCAACGCTGGATGAACGCGGACCGGCCGATGCCGAGATCCGCATGCTCTATAGCGGTGTCAGCCGCGGCACGGAAAGGCTCGTCTTCAACGGTCTCGTCGCGGCCCCCGAGCGCGAGCGCATGCGCTGCCCCCTGCAGGAGGGCGATTTCCCCTTCCCGGTGAAATACGGCTACTGCGCCGTCGGCTCCGTCGAGGCGGGCCCCGCGGCCCTTGTCGGCGAGACGGTCTTCACCCTCGCCCCGCACCAGACGCGCTTCATCGCCCCGACCGACCGGGTCTCTGTGGTGAAAGTGCCGGACAGCGTCCCGGCCCGCCGCGCCATCCTCGCAGCCAACATGGAGACGGCGCTGAACGCCGTGTGGGACTCCGGCGTCGGCCCCGGAGACCGCATCGCCGTGGTCGGCGGCGGCGTACTGGGCCTCCTCGTCACCTATCTCGTCTCGAAGATCCCCGGCACCGAGGTCACTCTCGTCGACCTCGAGCCGTCGCGCCGCGATTTCGCGAAGCTCTTCGGCGTGAAGTTCCAGAAGCCGCTCGACGGCCCTTCGGACTGCGATGTCGCCTTCCACGCCTCCGCCACATCGGCGGGGCTTGCCTGTGCCCTCGCCTGCTGCGGCGACGAAGCCACGGTGGTGGAACTCTCCTGGTTCGGCGACCAGGACCCGGCCGTGCCGCTCGGCGCCGGCTTCCACTCGAAGCGCCTCCGGCTCATCTCCTCGCAGGTCGGCATGGTCGCCACATCCAGGCGGCCGCGCTGGTCGTATCACCGGCGTCTCGAGAAGGCGGTCAGCCTGCTCGCCGACGACCGCCTCGACCAGCTCATCACGGCCGAGGTCGGATTCGACGACCTGCCCGCCGCCCTGCCCCGCATCCTCGAACCCGGCGCGCATGGCCTGATGACGGCGGTGCGCTATGGGTGACAAAGCCAACGCCCCAAACGAAACCGTGCCGCCCCTAGTGCCGGAGTTGGTCGTCACCGATCTCGACCACAGCATATCGTTCTGGCTGGAGGTCATGGGCTTCAGCATCCGATATCGGCGGCCGGAGCATCGCTTCGCCTATCTGATGCGGGGCAGCGCCCACGTCATGCTTGTCGAGCGTCGCTTCTCTGATCATCCGCGCGGCGAAACCTGGACCGGCGGCCCATTGGAGCCGCCGTTCGGCCGCGGCATCAATTTCCAGATCGAAGTGGACGACCTTGAGCCAATAGCCAAGGCGTTAGCGCTGCAGAATTGGCCCTTGTTCCGTGAGCCAAGGGAGGCCTGGTATCGTAAGGAAGAAACAGAAGTCGGTCAGCGCGAACTGATGTTTCAGGATCCCGACGGCTACCTTATTCGCTTCTGCCAATTCCTCGGCAAGCGTCCAATAACCACCTGACTGTTGAGAGCACCCATGTACTCCGTCGAAGTCCGCGACCGCATCATGATCGCCCATTCCCTGCCCGACCCGTTCTTCGGGCCGGCCCAGGGCAAGCACGGCGCGAGCTTCGTCGTCGATGTCGCCTTCTACCGCGAGACGCTCACCCCCCAGAACGTCGTCGTCGACATCGGCGCGGCGCTGAACGTGCTGGCCAAGACGCTGAAGCGCCTCGCCTATCAGGATCTCGACACGCTGCCGGAGTTCGCCGGCAAGCTGACCACGACCGAGTTCCTCTGCAAATATGTCTTCGACCGGATGGCCGAGGCGGCGGCCTCCGGCGCCCTCGGCGCCGACGCCTCGGGGCTTGCGAAGATCCGCGTCACCCTGCACGAACACGACCTCGCGCGCGCCACCTTCGAGGCGGCGCTCCCCGGCGCGGCGTGACGATGCGGGACGGCGGGGCCTCCTCATGACCAGGGCGGTCTTCGCCATTCCCGGGGATATCTCGACCCCGACCGGCGGCTATCGCTACGACCGCGAGGTGCTGGCGCGCGCGGCGACACAGAGCGTCGATCTCCGTCACCTCGTCCTTCCCGCGTCCTTTCCCTTTCCGCAGCCGGAGGACCTGCTGCGGACAGCCGGTGCCCTGGTGTCCATCGCCGCGGACGAGGTGCTGCTGATCGACGGGCTTGCCTATGGCGCGCTGCCGGAGAGCATCTGCGTGTCGATCAAGAGCCCCATCGTCGCCCTGGTCCATCATCCTCTGGCACTTGAGAATGGACTTGCGCCCGAGGTCGCGGACCGGCTGAGGGCGACGGAGAAGACGGCGCTCGGCCATGCGGCCCGGGTGGTGGTGACAAGCGGCATGACCGCCGGGATTCTCGCCCGCGACTACGAGGTGCCGGAGGGGCGCATCATTGTTGCGGAGCCCGGAACCGACCCGGTCGCGCGCGCCTCCGGCTCAGGCAGCCGCTCATCGAAGGTCCGATCGCTGTCGGCGCGGTCTCGCCGTCGCAAGGGCTACGAGGTGCTCGTCGAGGCGCTGGCAACGTTCGGCGGAGAGGCACGGCGACTGGTGATCGCCGGGGCGACGGATCGCAATCCGGACGCCGCGACACGCCTGCGCGCCGCCATCGCGCGCCACGGCCTCGACGCCCGGATCACGCTGGCCGGCGCGGTGACCGACGACGAGCTCGCCGCCCTCTACGCCGCAGCCGATGTCTTCGTCATGCCCTCGCTCTACGAGGGCTATGGCATGGTGCTGGCCGAGGCCATGGCCCGCGGCCTGCCCATCGTCACGACCACCGGGGGGGCTGCCGCGGAAACCGTTCCCGAAGGTGCCGCGATCAAGGTCCCGCCCGGCGACGCCACGGCTCTCGCCAGCGGCATTTCGCGCCTCATCGGCAACCCGCGCCTGCGCCAGACCCTGTCCGACCGCGCCTGGGAGGCCGGGCAGGCACTGCCGGGGTGGGACGACACCAGCCGGATCATCGCCTCGGTCATTCGCCAGACCGCCGACAGGACGGCCCTGCCCGACTGCATGCAAGGACATCCCCGCCCATGAGCTTCTCCCCGGAATGGCTCGCCTTGCGCGAACCGGCCGACCATGCCGCCCGATCGCAGTCCCTGAAGGACCGTGTCAGGCATCACTTCGCCGGTCGCGATGACGTCACCGTCGTCGATCTCGGCTGCGGTGCCGGCTCGAACCTGCGGGGCACCTTCTCCGCGCTGCCGGCACGGCAGACCTGGCGCCTCGTCGACTACGATCCGGCGCTTCTCGCCGCGGCGCGGACGCGTCTTGCGGCCTGGGCCGACAGCGCCAGCAATGCAGACGACGGCCTCGTCCTCGAGAAGGACGGCAAGACGATCGCCGTGTCGTTCCACCGGGCTGATCTCAACCAGGACATCGCCGCGGCCCTGCCCGCCGGATGCGATCTCGTGACGGCCGCTGCCCTGTTCGATCTGGTGTCGCCCGACTGGATCGGCCGCTTCGTTGCGGTGCTGCAGGCTCGCCGCCTGCCGCTCTACACGGTGCTGACCTATGACGGCACCGAGAGCTGGGATCCGCCGCATCCGGACGATGCCGCCATGCTCGCGGCCTTCCACGCGCACCAGGGCACCGACAAGGGCTTCGGTCCGGCCGCCGGCCCAAGGGCGACCGCCATCATGGCCGAAGCCTTCGCGGCGGCAGGCTATGAGGTTGCAAGGGCCGAGAGCCCATGGCAGCTCGGCGCGGAATTCGCGACGCTGTCGCGCGAACTGGTCACCGGCTTTGCCGGAGCCGTAGGGGAAACCGGACGTGTTGCACCGGAGCGGATCGACGACTGGCTGGCCGCCCGGCGCGCCGGCGTCACCTGCCTGGTCGGTCACGAGGATCTCTTCGCGATGCCGGCCTGAGCCCTGAACGGACGAAAGCCCCGGTGCATGGCCGGGGCTTCGCCTTGGGAGGTCTTGGGAGGAGGTCTTGTCAGGCCGGCGGTGCGATCACTCGCAGACGCGAACCGTGCGGCGCTCCGGGCCGTAGGGGCCGTCGACCCAGCGGCGGGTCAGGTAGCACTCGGAGGCATAGGCCCGGGAGTTGGCGGCGGCGATGGCGCCACCCACGACGAGGCCGGTGGCGAGGGCGCCGACGCCCCAGCCGATGTGGCGGCGATGCCACGGGCCGGCTTCGGCCTGGGAGGAGACGCCGACCGACAGGGTCGCGACGGCGAGGGCGGCGATGGCGAGGGTCTTGATGCGGTTCATGGCGGTGTCCCCTTTGGATCTCTTGGGGCTCCAGCGCCCCTGATATCCATGGGTCGCATCGGTCCTGAAAAAGGTTCGGGCCCGCCGCGAAAAAAACGCGACAGGCCCGAAAACCAGTTTCCAGAGGATATGAAGACTACTCGGCGGCCTCGCCGGCGCGCCGTCCCGCGGCATCCTCGACAGCCTGCTCGGCGGCATCGAGGGTCTTCAGCGCCTCGGGCCGGGGCATGGAGATGATGTTGTAGCCCGAATCGACGTGGTGGACTTCGCCCGTCACGCCGCCCGAGAGGTCGGAGAGCAGGTAGAGGGCCGATCCGCCGATATCGTCGAGCGACACGGTACGGCGCAGCGGCGCGTGCCGCTTCTGGAAATTGAACATCAGCGCGGGCGTCGGCGATGCCTGCGCCGGCCAGCGTCCGGACGGGGCCCGGCGACAGGGCGTTGACGCGGATGCCCTGCGGGCCGAAGTCGGATGCGAGATAGCGCACCGAGGCCTCGAGCGCCGCCTTGGCGACGCCCATGACGTTGTAGTTCGGCATCACCCGCGTCGAGCCGCCATAGGTCAGCGTGAGCATGGTTCCGCCAGGCTGCATCATCATCGCCGCACGCTTGGCGATCTCGGTGAAGGAGAAGCAGGAGATCACCATGGTGCGCGAGAAGTTCTCGCGCGTCGTGTCGGCATAGCGGCCCTTCAACTCGTTCTTGTCGGAGAAGCCGATGGCATGGACGACGAAGTCGAGACCGCCCCAGACTTCGCCGAGCCGGGCGAAGGTCGCATCGACGCTGGCGATGTCCTCAACGTCACAGGGGATGACGACGGGCGTGCCGAGGCTCTCCGCCAGCGGCTTCACGCGCTTGCCGAGGGCCTCGCCCTGATAGGTGAAGGCGAGTTCGGCGCCGTGCGCGGCGAGGGTGCGGGCGATGCCCCAGGCGATCGAATGGTCATTGGCCACGCCCATGATCAGGCCGCGGCGGCCCTTCATCAATGCGGTCACGCGCGAACTCCTCGCTTCGTTGTCGGCTCCCGGGTCGCGGCCGACGACCCGGAGGTGGGGATGCGCAAACCGGTCTGTCCACATGGGCGTTCACTGCGAGGTGACGATTCCTCGTGGATTGCCATTCTTCTGCGACCGCCCGGTGACGGCGTCTCAGGCGTCGACGTGCTTGAGAACGATGGTGGCGTTGGTGCCGCCGAACCCGAAGGAATTCGACACGACACGGTTCGAGTCTGACGTTGTCGATCCGCTTGCGGACGATGTTCATGTCGGCGACCTCCGGGTCGAGCTCCTCGATATGGGCGCTCTCGCAGATGAAGCCGTTCTGCATCATCAGGAGCGAGTAGATCGCCTCCTGCACGCCGGTGGCGCCGAGCGAATGGCCGGTCAGCGACTTCGTGGCGGAAATCGGCGGGCTCTTGTCGGCGCCAGCCGAAGACCTCGCGGATGCGCCTCGATCTCCTTGCAGGTCGCCCACCGGCGTCGAGGTGCCGTGCGGGTTGATGTAGTCGACCTTCGGGCCCGTGACGCGTTGACAGCGCCATGCCGCATGCAGCGCACCGCGCCCTCGCCCGACGGCGCCACCATGTCGTAGCCGTCGGAGGTCGCGCCATAGCCGGCGATCTCGGCGTAGATCTTCGCGCCGCGCGCCTTGGCGTGCTCGTACTCTTCGAGCACCACGCACGCCGGCGCCGCCGGCGATGACGAAGCCGTCGCGGTTGGCATCGATAGGCCCGCGAGGCGGTCGACGGGCCGGTCGTTGAAGCTTCGGACGACATGGCGCCCATGGCGTCGAACAGGACTCGACAGGGTCCAGTCGAGTTCCTCGCAGCCGCCGGCGAAGATCACGTCCTGCTTGCCCCACTGGATCAGTTCGTAGGCATTGCCGATGCAGTGGTTCGAGGTCGCGCAGGCCGACGAGATCGAATAGTTGACGCCCTTGATCTTGAACCAGTGTCGCGAGCGTCGCCGAGGCGGTCGACGACATGGCCTTCGGCACCGCGAAGGGTCCGACGCGCTTGGAGTTGCTTGCTATTCGCTGGGCCTTGTCGGCAGGCGTCGATCAGCGGCCCGGGTCGAGGGACCGCCGGAGCCCATGACGATGCCGGTGCGCTCGTTGGCGATGTCGCCGACCTCGAGCCCGGCATCGAGGATCGCCTGATCCATCGCGACGTGGTTCCAGGCCGTAGCCGCCGCCATGGAAGCGCATCGCGCGGCGGTCGACCATCGTCCGAGGCGTCGAGCGTCGGCGCGCCCGGCAACCTGGCGAGCGGAAGCCGTGCTCAATCGAAGGCCTGGGACGAGCGCGATGCCGGATCGCGGCCTCGTGCAGTGAGGCCAGGACCTCGCTGCGTCGTTGTTGCCGATGGACGAAACGATGCCCATGTCCGGTGACGACGACGCGGCGCATGAGTGGCCTCTTCAGTTAGCTGGCCGCACGAGGCGCGGCCGGATGGGGAGCGAATCAGGCTGATCAGGCCGCCGAGCCGAACAGGCCGACGCGCATGTCCTTGACCTCATATATGCGCTTGCCGTCGGCCTCCAGCCAGCCGTCGGCGATTGCCAAGCACAAGCTTGGACTTGAAGACGCGCTTGACAGTCGACCCCGTAGACGACCTTCTTGGTGGTCGGAAGCACCTGTTCGGAGAACTTCACCTCGCCGACGCCGAGCGCCCGGCCACGGCCCGGCAGGCCGAGCCAGCCGAGGTGGAAGCCGGTCAGCTGCCACAGCGCGTCGAGGCCGAGACACCCCGGCATGACCGGATCGCCCTTGAAATGGCAGGGAAAGAACCAGAGGTCAGGGCGTGATGTCGAATTCGGCGACGAACATGGCCCTTGCCGTGGTGCGCCGCCGTCTTCGCCGATGGAGGCAATGCGGTCGAACATCAGCATGGGCGGCAGCGGCAACTGCGCGTTGCCCGGGCCGAACAGTTCGCCTCGCCCGCAGGCCAGCAATTCCTCGTAGGTGAAACTCGACTTGCGCTCGGTCATAGCCTGAAGGGTCCGCCTCTGCTCGGCCGGAATCCCAGCCTCGATCGCGGCTGCTGTCTAACACAGGGGTTCCGGAGGGGCAAAAGTCCGCATCGACGGATCGCCGACAGGTCTGTGGAGGACCGCGGCGTAGCCCCGCCGGTTCATCGGCCGTCGGCGCTGCTGCCAATGGCTTGCAGTTGAAGCGGCTTCTACCTAAAATATGACGAATGACCGATTCGCACCCTCATCGACCTGACGCTATCAGGAACCGGCGCCGACCAGCGGAAGGCAAGCTGTCGACCCAGGAGCGCGTCAGCCTGCTGCAGAAGCACGGGCTGCCCGATCCATGACGTCCGCACCATGCTGCGCGAGGTCGGCCTCAGGCCGACGCGCCAGCGCATGGCGCTCGGCTGGATTCTCTTCGCCAAGGGCGACCGGCACGTCACGGCGGAGATGCTCTACGACGAGGCGACCAAGGCGCGCGTGCCCGTGTCGCTGGCCACCATCTACAACACGCTGCACCAGTTCACCGAGGCCGGCCTGCTGCGCGAGATCGCGGTGGACGGTTCCAAGGCCTATTTCGACACCAACCTCTCCGACCATCACCACTTCATCGTGGAAGGCGAGACGACCGTGTTCGACATTCCCGGCCCCCACGTCGCCGTCGACAAGCTGCCCGAGGCGCCCGAGGGCTACGAGGTCGCCCGCGTCGACGTCGTGGTGCGCCTGCGTCGCAAGGACGGTCGAGACCACTGATCTCCGGAGTCTGTCGGAACGGATCAGGCCACTGCCGCCTTGGCACGTGGCCTTTTCGTTGAGATGCGCCGCTCAGGCGTCCGCGGCGATCGCCGCCGCACCAACGGAAAGCGGCACCGCCGCCGCCAGGTAGCCCATGGCCTTCGCCAGCACCGCGGCGACGACGACGGAGCCGAAATCGGCCATCCCGAACAGGCGCAGACCCGCGACTACGGCCAGTGTCCCGGCGACGATGGCCGTGACGACGACGACGGTCGTCTGCTCCGATCTTTGGAAGAGGCGGTGCGTCGCAGCCGCCAGGCCCACTGACCCACCGAAGGTGGAAGCCGACAGGGCCGTCGCGCCGGCGAGCAGGACGATCATCACCGACAGCGCCGCCAGCGTCACGATCCCGCGCAGCAGGAAGGCTGGCCAGCCGGTTCCGGAGGCAGGCTTGAGGCCCAGGATGGCGATATCGAGCACCCCCACCAGGGCGAGGGCGCCGATCAGGGCGATCAGGACGATGGTGGCGCTCTCCAGCGAGATGCGCCCGGCCATGCCGAACAGATGGCGGACAGAGCCGGGTTCCACACCACGATGCCGGGCGACGCGCAAGGTGGCGACATGGGCGCCGAGCAGCACCGCGAGGTGAAGGCTGGCCAGCAGCAGGGCGACGAGAGGCAAGCGCCAGCCAAGGCCCAGACGCAGCCGCAACGCGGCCTCGGTGATGGCCCCGGCGGCAAGGGCATAGGGCAGCACGTGCAGCACGATCCGCCAGCCCGCATCCCCCAGGAGGCGGAGGAAGCGGGCGGCGAAAGCCTCGGGCCGGGAAGGGACGCGGGTCACGCGACGATCATGGACGAGGCCGGCGGCACTGGCGAGGCGGTCAGATCACCACCTCGATCAGGAACGGACCCTTCCGGCGATTGGCGCTGGCGAAGGCATCGGCGAAGGCCTCGGCCGTCTCGACGCGGGTTGCCTCGACGCCCATGCCGCCAGCGAGCTTCACCCAGTCGAGATTGGGATCGCCGAGCGACAGCATGTCATGCGCCTTCCGTCCCGGGTTCTCCGCGCCGACATTGGCGAGTTCGCCCTTGAGGATGGCGTAGGTCCTGTTGGCCCAGATGCAGACCGTGACGTCGAGGCGCTCGCGCGCCATGGTCCAAAGCGCCTGCAGCGAATACATGCCGGAGCCGTCGGCCTGGAGGGCGACGACCTTGCGGTCGGGGCAGGCCACCGCCGCGCCGACCGCGAGCGGCAGACCCTCGCCGATCGCGCCGCCAGTCAGCGAGAGCCAGTCGTGCGGCGCGGCGCCATGGGTGTCCTTGAAGAAATTGCGCCCGGTGGTGACCGATTCGTCGGTGACGATGGCATTCTCGGGCAACAGGTTGCCGATCACCGCGGCGATCGAATCCTGGTTGAGGTGGCCCTTCGGCAGATCGGGACGCTTCGGCGTGTTCAGGACCGGTGTCGCCTTGTCGGCGCCGAGGCGCTCGGCGAGGCGGGCGAGGGCATCCTCGGCATCCTCGTTGAAGTTCGCCAGCGTCACGACCTCCGCCTCAGGCGGATAGAGGATCGAGGGCTTGCCGGGATAGGCGAAGAAGGCGACCGGCGCCTTGGCGCCGCACCAGCACCATGTGCGTGGTGCCCTTCAACTGCTCCTGCGCCGTCTCGACGACGAAGTGCAGGCGCAGCACCGGCACGCGACCGGCGCCGCGCTCGATGCGCGCCGTGCCGCCGGCCGCCTGCACCTTGCAGCCGGTCTTGGCGGCAATCTTGCCGGCGAGCTCGAGGCCGCGGGCGCGCAGCGCGCGGCCGCCGATGAACAGCATCGCCGACTGGCCGCTCTTCAGCGCCTTGGCGGCAGCGACAACCTCTTCGTTGGCGGGCTTCTGAGGCAGCGGCGTCTCGGGCGTGTCGGCGACGCCGTCGGCCTCGGTCCACGCCGTGTCGGCCGGCAGGATCAGGGTCGCGATCTGGCCCGGCGCCACGCGCGCGGCCTGGATGGCGGCGGCGCCATCGGTCGGCCACGGTCTTGGATGTCGGCGAGGTCTTCACCCAGTGCGAGAACGGGCGGGCGATGCCTTCGATGTCGGCGGTGAGCGGCGTGTCGTACTTGATGTGATAGAGCGCGTGCTCGCCGACGATGTTGACCACGCCCGAGCCCGCCTTCTTGGCGTTGTGCAGGTTGGCCGCCGCGTTGGCGAGGCCGGGACCGAGATGCAGCAGGGTCGAGGCCGGCTTGTCGGTCATGCGGTAGTAGCCGTCGGCCGCGCCGCTGCACACGCCCTCGAAGCAGACCGAGCACGCAGCGCATGCCCTCGACGCGGTCGAGCGCGCCGACGAAATGCATCTCCGAGGTGCCGGGATTGGCGAAGGCCACCGTCACGTCACCGGCAACGAGGGTCCGCACGAGGCTCTCGGCCCCGTTCATAGGCTTGGTCATGGGTCTCGGTTCACTTCATCGGAGAGAAGGCGGTGGGAACCATGATCCGGTTTTCCATCCGCAGGAGGAACGGCGTCGCCGCGTCGAGATAGGCTCCCCAGTTGGGGGCCACGGCCAGCTTGGCGCGCCGCTGCTCGCGATCGGCCATGCTGTCGTATTTCCACAGGTGAACGACCTGGTTGAGCGCGCCGACCTCGGTCACGAAGAAGCCGACCGGATCCCCGAGGATCGGCCACTGGATCGGCTTCGCCAGACGCTCATAGACATCGAGGAAGGCCTTCACCTTGCCCGGGTGACACGTATAGGTGCGCTCGTCGATGATCATGGGAGTTCCCTTCCTGTAGGCCGCGGCTTCAGGACCCGCGCAGGCCGATGCGCTGGCCGCCGTCCACGGTGATGGTGGTGCCGGTCATGAAGGCGCCGGCCTCCGACAGCAGCAGGAGCAGCGCGCCGTCGAGATCCTCCTCCCGGCCGAAGCGGCCGACGGGGATGTCCTTGGTCATCTCGGCGCCTTTGCCCGCGAGGTAGTCCCGGTTGATGTCGGTGACGACATAGCCGGGCGCGATGGCGTTCACACGGATGCCCTTGAAGGCCCATTCCAGCGCCAGCGCCTGCGTCATCTGGATCACCGCGGCCTTGGAGACCGCATAGGACGCGTTGCCCTTGCCGACCCCATAGCCGAGGATCGAGGCGATGTTGACGATGGAGCCGTGCTTGCCGGCCTTGAGCAGACGCTGGGCGGCCTCGCGCGCCGTGTAGAAGACGCCGTCGAGGTTGGTCGCCATGGTCTTGCGCCAGTCTTCGTCGCTAATCTCGGCGGCTCGTCCCGGAACCGCGATGCCGGCATTGGCAACGACTGCGTCGACCGTGCCGAACGCCTTTTCGGCGGCGTCGAAAGCCGACCGGATCGAGGCCGTGTCTGTCACGTCGCCGGAGACGGCGATCGCCTTGCCGCCAGCGCTTGCGGATCGCCTCGGCGACGCCTTCCACCTTCTCGGCCCGGCGGGCGACGGCCACGACCGAGGCGCCATGCTCCGCCAGCGCCATGCAGAAGCGTGCGCCAAGTCCGGTGCCGGCACCCGTCACCAGAGCGACCCGCCCCGTCATGTCCAGAAGGTCTCTCGCCGCCATTCACGTCTCCCTTTGATGGCCGCGCACACTGGCAAGGCCCCGCGGCCCCCGCAAGCCGGCCGCGCGGTGGACAGCGATGCATTGCCGGATTCGGCGCTGGCCGCGCGCCCTCTTGACGACGCGCGCGCGAAGGCCGCATGTCCCCCGATCTGCCCCGGAGCAGCGTGTATCCAGGTACCTTGAGGCATCATGCGCCTGCCGTCATTCGCCCGCCGCGACGCCCTGAAGCTGATCGCCGCAGCCGGCCTCTCGTGGCCGGCGCTCGCCCAGGCGCAGCAGCCGCAGAGCGGCCCGCAGCCGGCCCAGCCGGCGACACCCCAGCCCCAGTCCCGCTTCGTCTATGAGGACGTGGTGCGGCGCGCCCGCGATCTCGCCGCCCTGCCCTACGAGGCCCCGCGCCCCGACCTGCCGGCGACGCTGACCGGCATGAACTTCGACCAGTACAGGGACCTGCGCTTCCGGCCGGATCGTTCGCTTCTGCAGCAGGGTGGAAGCCCGTTCCGCATGCAGATGTTTCACCTCGGCTTCATTTACCGCACGCCGGTGGTGGTCAACGTCATCCGCGAGGGAATCGCCACGCCGATCCCCTACGCTGCCGCCCTCTTCGACTATGGCCGCAACCGCTTCGAACGGCCCCTTCCCGTCGATCTCGGCTTCGCCGGCTTCCGCGTCCACTACCCGCTGAACGATCCGCGCGTCCACGACGAGCTGATCTCGTTCCTCGGCGCCAGCTATTTCCGCTTCCTCGGCCGCGGCCAGAAGTATGGCCTCTCGGCCCGTGGCATCGCCATCAACACCGCGGGACCCGGTCAGGAGGAGTTCCCCGTCTTCCGCGAGTTCTGGGTGGAGACCCCTACCGCCGAGGCGCAGTCCTGCCAGATCTACGCACTCCTGGACGGCGAAAGCCTCACCGGCGCCTTCCGCTTCACGGTCTTCCCCGCACAGGAAACCGTCCTCGACGTGCGCTGCACGCTCTTTCCGCGCCGCCCCATCCCGAAGCTCGGCGTGGCGCCGCTCACCTCGATGTTCTTCTACGCCGAGAACGACCGCCGCGCCTTCGACGACTACCGGCCGGAACTGCACGATTCCGACGGCCTGCTGATCCATTCCGACACCGGCGAATGGATCTGGCGCCCGCTGCGCAATCCCCGTCAGGTCGAGGTGTCACAGTTTGCCGACCGCCAGGTGCGCGGCTTCGGCCTGATGCAGCGCGATCGCATCTTCGAGCACTACCAGGATATCGATCTGTCCTATGAGCTGCGTCCGAGCTACTGGGTCGAACCCCGCGACGGTTTCACCGAGGGGCGAGTCGAACTGGTCGAACTGCCGACATCGGATGAGACGAACGACAACATCGTGGCCTATTGGGTGCCGAACCGCCCGGTCGAACAGGGGCAGACGCTGAGCTTCGCCTATCGCCTCGTCTCGACCATGAACGAGGCGCGCCTCCATCCTGGCGGCTTCGCCCTCAACACCTACCGCACCAAGCCGGTCGCGCTGGGGTCCTCCGAGCAGGCGCCGGCCAATTCGACCCGCTTCATCATCGATTTCGTCGGCGGGGAACTCGATTACCACTTCCCCCAGCCCGACACGGTCCAGGTGGTGCCCTCCGCCACCAACGCCCGCATCACCCGCACCTTCCTGGTACCCAACCCGCAGACACGCGGCTTCCGGGCCGGCATCGACGTCGTCGGCGAAGCCGGTCAGACCGCGGATCTCCGGGCGTTCCTTCGTGCGGGTGGCAAGGCCCTGACCGAAACCTGGACCTTCCCCTGGAAGGTTGAGTAAGCCGACGCGAAAACGCCCGGCACAAGGCCGGGCGCTCTTCGTTCCAGGACGGTAGCGGTTACTGGATGACCTGGACGACGCGACGGTCGGACGGGCTCACCAGATAGAGGTTCTCGCCGACCACGATGTAGCGATACTCGGTCATGCCGACATCTGCCGGGAAGCTGCGCAGCTCGACGTTCTGCGGCACGACGGTGCCGCGCGAGACGACCATGCCGTTCGGCAGCACGGTCGCCGCCGGGCGCTGCGACTGCCAGTAGGTCCTGATCATCCGCTGCTGCTCCATGGTCACGGCGTTGATGTTGCCGGTGTTGCGCGGGGCATTGGCGTCGGGGCGGCCGCCCGGAGCGCTACCGCCCGTCTGCGCGTAGGCGGCGGTGCTGGCGGCAAGGGCGATGGCGGAAGCCATGAGAAGCTTCTTCATGGGAACGTCTCCGGATTGTTCGGGCGCGAACGGTGGATGACCGCGGCCACGTTGGGGGGAAAGCGACGCCGTCACGCCTGCTGGCAGGAGTTCAGGAGCCGTCGGTTCAACAACGTGTCCGCCCGGCTTCCCGTTCCGCGGGCAACTGTGACCATTCCGCGGCAGCCACAGAACGGGCGACCTAGCCGTGCCATCCACGGTCTGTATGCTGGCCTGGGCGCATCGTCGGGACGGCGCGGATAAGGGGAGGAGATCGGATGAGGCTGAAGGTGGCTCTTCTTCTCATGGCGCTGGCCATGGCGCCGGGCGTCTCACGGGCGCAGGAGAGACAGCCCTCCGACACCCCCGCGGAAGAGGTCTCGATCATCGGCCCCTGGGTCGGCACCTACACCTGCGGGCAGGGCCTGACGGGCATCTCGCTGACGATCACGGAGGCCCACGAGGGGCGCGCCGAGGCACTGTTCCACTTCTATGCCGTGCCGGAGAATCCGGGCGTGCCGACCGGCTGCTTCCTTCAGTCGGGGTCCTACAATGCGGCGACACGGCGCGTCACATTGCGTGGTGGGCGCTGGCTGCTGCCGGCGGACGGATACGTCACGGTCGGATTCTCGGGCCAGTTCGACCGTTCGGGGCGTCTGTTGACCGGCAAGGTGGTGGGACCGCGCGGCTGCACGACATTCCGGATGGAACGCCGAGACCAGTCGACCGCCATCCCGGCCCCATGCCGGCCGCAGGTTGCCCAGCGCTGAACCGAAGCCTATCGCACCTGCTGCATCGGCATCAGGCCGCGTCGCGCCGCTGGTCCATCGGTCCCCGGCGGAGGGCTCCGACGAAATCATGCACCTCGGCGGCGAGACGGCCGGCCTGGTCCGAAAGGCCGGCCGAGGCCTGCCGCGTGGTACCGGCAAGCTGCTCCGTCTCGGCCGCATTGTGGGTCACGCCGTCGATGTCGCTGCCGATGCCGCGGATGCCGTCGACAGCCTGTTCGATATGGACAGCGATGCCCTGCGTGGCGCGGGTCTGGGCCTCGACGGAAGCCGCGACGTCGCGGGTGATCTCGTCGACCTCGGCGATGATCCGGCCGACCTCGGAGATCGCCTCGACGGCGGCGCGGGTCGCGCCCTGCACATCGGCAATGTGAGCCGAGATCTGGCTGGTAGCCTCCGCCGTCTGGCTCGCCAGCGACTTCACCTCCGAGGCGACGACGGCAAAGCCTCGCCCGGCTTCTCCTGCCCTGGCGGCCTCGATCGTCGCGTTGAGCGCGAGAAGATTGGTCTGGGCGGCGATGGAGGTGATGAGCTCGACCACCTGGCCGATCCGCTCGCCGGCCTCGCTCATGTGGCTGATGGTCTCGGACGCCTGCGACGCCTTGTCGACGGCCATGCGCGCGATCTCGGCGGAGCGGCCCACCTGATCGCCGACGCTGCGGGCCGATTCGGTCAGTTCCGAGGTTGCGGTCACGACCTTTTCCATGCTGTCGGTCGCGGCCTGCGATACCCCTGCCACCGACACCGCGCGCTCGCGGGTCTCGCCGGCACCGTGGATCAGCCGCCCTGCCGTCTCGCCCATGGCGTTCGAGGCTGCCGAGACGTTCTCGACGATGGAGGCGATCATCGTCTCGAACTTGCCGGTCTCCACCGCGAAGCCGCCAACCCTCGCCTGGATCGCGACCATCGCCCCGTTGATGACGCGTGCGGCCTGTAGGAGGGCGCCGTGCAATCCTTCCTCGCGGATATGGCGGAAGTACTTGTTCGCACGGACGGCCTGCATCGCGGCGGCCGACTCGCGAACATAGGCATCGCAGCGGTCGATCATCCGGTTGGCTGCCAGCATCAACTGGCCGACCGCGCCGCGATCCCCGATGTGCAGGATGCGGGCTTCGAAGTCGCCCTTCGACACTGCATCCATCACCTCGGCAGACCTCTGGATGTCCCGTCGAAGGGCGACAAGGGCCCAGCCGGCCGCGGCAAGCGCGACGGCCGCGACGAGGCTCGCGCCGCGCGACGCTTCGGCGAAGCCGGCCTGAGCCAGTCCCACGCTGGCCAAGACCGCTAAGCCTGCCGCACCGATCGCGACAGCGACCTTAGAGAGCGAGGACAAGTTCATCATAGCCCACCTTCCTGGAGGTGACGAAATCGGCCAGGGCCCTGGAACTCGCCGCAAGGGCCTCCTTGCCGTTGCGGTGGCTCGCCTCGAGGCGGACGAGGTCGGCGTAGATCGGGGCGATCGTGTCGATGACCGAACGCTTCGGCACGCGCCGGTTTGAATGGAAGGCGACCAGTTGCCCGCTCGCGTCATAGGAGGGGGTGACGTGGGCGAAGACCCAGTAGTGATCGCCGCTCTTCGCCATGTTCTTCACATAGGCGAAGACCTCCTCCCCCTGGAACAGCATGTCCCACAGAAGCTTGAACACGGCGCGCGGCATGTCGGGGTGACGGATGATGCTGTGCTGCTGGCCGAGGAGCTCCGCCTCCGTATAGCCGGCGATGCCGATGAAGACGTCATTGGCGTAGGTAATGCGCCCCTTCGTGTCGGTCTTGGACACGATGATGTCGGCGGGGTCGAAGAAGACCTCGCGCCCGGTCGGGCGAATGTCCCTGGCCATGGACCTTCTCTCCAGTGAGATGGTCACCACCTAAGACGGGAATGGTGAATACACGGTTAGCGATCTGTATTCGCGCCGCAGTATCCACAATCGCAGCCTGCCATTAGCCGCGAGAATACATGACGTAAGGGAACATCGACCGGCATTCGCCAGCACCGCCCGAGGAGGCGGCGCCGGGCCGATCGTCGGATCAAGCCGAGACCTTGTCGAATCCGCTCCGGATCTTGTCGACCGGAAGATCACGGCCGATGAAGACAAGCCGGCTCTCGCGCTTCTCATCATCCTTCCAGGCGCGCTGGTGATCCCCGTCGAGGATCATGTGCACGCCCTGGAAGACGAAGCGGTCGGGATCGTCCTTGAAGGCGATGATGCCCTTGCAGCGAAGAATCTTCGCGCCCTCGACCTGGGTGAGGTCCTGAATCCAGGGAAAGAACTTGTCGGGATCGAGCGCCTTGTCGGTCCGCAGCGACACCGACTGCATGTGCTCGTCGTGGTAGTGCTTCAGCCCGCCGTGGCTGGGATGGTCGCAATCCGGCCCGCAGGCGTGGTCGTGATCGTGGTGATGATCGTGGTCGTGATGGTGATCATGGCCGTGATGGTGGTCATGATCATGTCCATGGTGGTGATGGTCATGGTCGTGATGATGGTGGCCGTCATCCTTCTGCAGGAAGGCCGGCTCGATCTCGAGGATGCGCTCGAGATCGAAGGCGCCGCGTCCCAGCACGGCCTCGAGCGGCACGGCGCACTTCTGCGTCTTGTGCAGCACCGCATAGGGATTGATGGCGCGGATGCGCGCCTCGACCTCACGCAACTGCGCGGGCGTCACGAGATCCGTCTTGTTGAGCAGGATCACGTCGGCGAAGGCGATCTGGTTCTTCGGCCTCCGGCGCGTCCTTCAGCCGGTCGAGCAGCCATTTGGCATCGGCCACGGTGACCACCGCGTCGAGCCGCCGTCTTCGCTCCAACCTCCTCGTCGACGAAGAAGGTCTGCGCGACCGGAGCCGGATCGGCGAGGCCGGTCGTCTCGACGATGATGGCGTCGAACCGGCCCTTGCGGCTGCAGACAGCCCCTCGATGATGCGGATGAGATCGCCGCGCACGGTGCAGCAGATGCAGCCGTTGTTCATCTCGAAGACTTCCTCGTCGGCGCTCGACGACGAGGTCGTTGTCGATGCCGATCTCGCCGAACTCGTTGACGATCACGGCGAACTTGCGTGCCGTGGTTCTCGGTCAGGATGCGGTTGAGCAGCGTCGTCTTGCCCGCGCCGAGATAGCCCGTCAGCACGGTGACAGGAATCTTCTGGAGGGCGGAGGTGGTCGGGGAGGCGTCGGTCATGGCTGTTCCATCGGCCTGAAAGGATCAGGGCTCATATAGGGGAGCGGAGCGCTGCGCGAAATGGGCGATCAGCCCTGCGCAAGGGCACCTGCGATCTGCCGTGCGTTATGCCGCATCAGGTCGACATAGGTCGCAGCCGGACCACCCGCTTCGGAAAGCGCATCGGAATAGAGTCTGCCGCCGATCTTGGCGCCGGTCTCCGCTCCGATCCTCTGGATCGACCGCGGGTCCGAGATGTTTTCCAGGAACAGGGCGGTCACCTTGCCCTGGCGGATTTGCCGAATGAGCGAGGCGATCTCCCGGGCGGATGGCTCCGACTCCGAGGAGACGCCACGAACCGCGAGGAAGTCGACCTCGTAAGCCCTGGCGAAATAGCGGAAGGCGTCGTGTGCGGTGAGCAGGCGGCGCCTGTCGCGGGGAATGGCGCCGATGGCCGCCCGGATTTCCTTGTCGAGAGCCTCGAGCGTGGCGTCATAGGCGGCAGCGTTATTCGCAAAGGCCTCGGCATGGGTCGGGTCCGCCTGCGACAAGCCGGCAGAGATCGCCTTGACGTAAAGCCGCACGTTGGCGACGTCCTGCCAGGCATGGGGGTCATTGGCGCCGTGTGAATGACCATGACCGTGGGAGTGCCCTCCCTCCGCCTTCATCGGGGTGACCCCGGTCGATGCGGTCACAACGGTGGCGCGCGTGCCGGATGAGCGGATCAGCCGGGTGATCCACCCCTCGAAGCCGAGGCCGTTGACCACCACCAGCTTCGACGCCGCCAGCGCCCGGGCGTCCGCCGGGGTCGGCGCATAGGAATGGGCGTCGCCATCCGGCCCGACGAGGCTCGTCACCGCGACATGCGCGCCGCCCACCTGCCGGACGATGTCGCCGAGGATCGAGAAGGTCGCGACGACCGGCATTGGAGCCGATGTCTGCGCAAAGGCGCGATGGGCAAGGAGCGGAGCGGACAGGAGAGCCGAGACGGCGTGGCGGCGCGAGATCATGCGAAGTGTCCTCTGGTCAGGACTTCAGGCCTCGCGATGCCGGGACGGCCAGTAGGTGGCAACAAGGCCGCCGTGAGGGCCGAAAACGAGCGACACCAGATAGATCACCCCCGCCATGAGGACGATCGAAGGACCCGAAGGTGTCGACATGTTATAAGATAACACAAGCCCTGCATAGCCCGAAGCGACGCCGAAAGCGACGGCGACCGCCGTCAGCACCGTGACGTTGCGTCCCCAGAACTGCGCCGCGATGGCCGGCAGCATCATGAGGCCGACCGCCAGCAGCGTCCCGAGAGCATGGAACCCCGCCACCAGATTGAGGACGACAAGGCCGAGGAAGACGAGATGCGACGGCGCCCCCGCCCTCGAGACGGACCGCAGGAAGCCGGGGTCGACACAGTCGAGCACCAGCGGCCGCCAGAGCGTCGCGAGCGCCAGCAGCGTAACGGTGGTGATGGCGGCGAGGAGGATCAGCGTCGGGTCGTCGAGAGCCAGCACGGACCCGAAGAGGACCCGGAAGAGATCGACATTCGACCCCCGCATGGAGACGATGACGACGCCCAGGGCGAGCGACATGAGGTAGAAGGCCGCCAGCGAGGCGTCCTCCTTGAGCGCGGTGAACCGGGCGACGAGGCCCGCCGTCAGGGCCACTGCGAAGCCGGCGACGATGCCGCCGACCGTCATCGGCACGAGCGTCAGGCCGAAGAGCAGGTAGCCCACCGCCGCTCCGGGCAGGATGGCATGCGCCATGGCGTCGCCCATCAGCGACATGCGGCGCAGCATCAGGAAGACGCCGACCGGCGCGCCGCCGAGCGACAGGGCGATGGCGCCGACCAGCGCCCGGCGCATGAACTCGAATTCGACGAAGGGGCCGATCAGCGCGTCATACATGTCGGTCGGACTTCACGCGGCCTCGGTGCAGACGCCGGCGCCCTCGTCGAAGGCCTCCGTCATGCGCCGCGCGGCGAGCAGGTTCTCCGGCGTCAGGACCTCG
The DNA here is from genome assembly GCA_965284145.1 of Phreatobacter sp. Classification (GTDB taxonomy): domain Bacteria; phylum Pseudomonadota; class Alphaproteobacteria; order Rhizobiales; family Phreatobacteraceae; genus Phreatobacter. The sequence goes on along the minus strand of CBDIRH010000001.1, from coordinate 1,489,980 downwards.
TCGGTCGGTCCCCAGGCGATGGCGCGGCGGGCGAGGAGAAGCGACTGCGGGAAGGCCTGACGCACCGTCTCCATGTCGTGCAGGACAGCGACCACGGTCCGCTGCTCGGCGTTCCAGCGACGGACCAGGTCGAGAAGGTCGGCCGAGGTCTTGGCATCGATGGCGGTGAACGGCTCGTCGAGCAGGATCAGCCGGGCGTCCTGGACGAGGAGCCGCGCGAAGAGCATGCGCTGGAGCTGTCCACCGGACAATGTGCCGATGGAGCGCGCCTCGAAGCCGGTGAGTCCAACCGCCGCCAGGGCGCTCTCGACGGCGTGCAGATCGCCCTTCGACAGGCCGCCGAACAGACCCGTTCTACGCCACAGGCCCATCGACACCATCTCGAGGACGGTGATCGGGAAGCTCCGGTCGATCTCGGCAGCCTGTGGCAGGTAGGCGATGCCACGACGATCCGTTGCGGCCATCTCGACCGAGCCGCTCAGCGGGCTGATCGCTCCCGCCAGCCCCTTGAGCAGCGTCGACTTGCCGGCTCCGTTGGGACCGACGACGGCGAGCAGCGCCCCCTGCTCGATCGTGCCGTCGACGTGATGGACAGCCGGATGGCGGTCGTAGCCGAGGGTCAGGTTGCGGATGCGGATTGCGGACATCGGCGTCTCAGACCATAGCCCAGAGGACGAGCAGCCAGAGCGTCGCCGCCAGGCCGCCCGCGACCAGCAGTCGGCCGGCCGCCGACGCGGTCAGCGCCGAGACCACAGCGACCGGCTTTGCCGTGCCATGGTCGTGGCCGTCATGCGCATGATGGTGATGATGATCGTGGGCCGGGTGGGGATCGTGCCCGGCGGGAGAAGCGTGAGCGGCCAAGGCGCAGTGTCCAGTCTCGTGGAGGCAAAGTTATATAGTATCAGCATGGCTGCGTCCAACGCCCGGCCGCGTGCTTGCCACTCAGGGTGAACAATCGCGCACCGTAGAAGCACGCCCCACGGAGGGATTGCAGCCGTTCCACTCCACGCGCCACTCTGCCGGCGCATCTCCTGAGGCGGCCATGACAGCACCTGAAACAAAGCCCGATGTCCTCGGCGACGACTGGCTGGCCCGTACGCTTCCGCTCGCTCCGGAAGAAGACGAAAGGCCTGTTGCGACTCTGGTCCACAGAAGCACCGCGCCACGACGCCCGGCCGCCGTGCTCTATGTCCATGGCTACTGCGACTACTTCTTCCAGGTTCATCTGGCGGAACGGTGGGCGGCGCTGGGCTTTGACTTCTACGCCCTCGACCTGCGCCGCTACGGCCGTTCGCTGCGTTCCGGGCAGCTGCCGAATTTCTGCACCGATCTCAAGGTCTACGACGAGGAACTGGATGCCGCCGCCCACATCATCCGCAACGAGATGGGCCACGACAGGCTGGTGATCATGGCCCATTCGACCGGTGGCCTCGTGACCGCCCTGTGGGCCGACAGGCGCCGCGGCCGCGGCATGGTCGATGCCATGGTGATGAACAGCCCCTGGTTCGACCTCGCGGGCAACTGGATCCTGCGCGGTCCGGTGACGGCGGCCATCGATCTCGTCGGGGCCGTGGCGCCGACCCTGGTGGTCAGCGGCCTTGGTCCTCACTATGGCCGCAGCATCCATCGCTCCGGCGTCGGCGAGTGGGACTACCGTCTCGACTGGAAGCCGATCGAGGGGTTTCCGGTCCGCGCCGGATGGTTCCGCGCAATCCGCCGTGGCCATGCACGGCTCGCCGCCGGCCTGTCCATCGACGCGCCGATCCTCGTCTGCTGCTCGACGGCGAGCGGTCCGAACGACCGCTGGCACGATGCGATCATGCGGACCGACAGCGTTCTCGACGTGGAGCAGATCGCCGCCCGGAGCCGCCTCCTCGGCGCGGATGTCGCCGTCGAGCGGATCGAAGGCGGCATCCACGACCTCTGCCTGTCGCCCGAACCGGCCCGATCGGCCTTCTTCGACGTGATGGCCGACTGGGTCGGCCGCCGGGTGCCGCCGTCCGGTTGAGAGCAACCTTCCGGCTCATGGCGCGTTGGGAGGTCACACCCCAACCATCGAGTCTGCCATGATCAGCCGCGTTCTACCCGTGAAAACTATCGCCCTCGCAGCCGGCACCCTCCTCGCTGCCGGGCTCGTCGTCCCCCAGACCGCCGAGGCGCAGCAGGGGCGCGTCCGCGTCGGCGTCCTGACCTGCAACGTGGCGCCGGCTGTCGGCCTCATCGTGGGATCGCAGCGGCAGATGAGCTGTGTCTTCCGTCCGGACCGTCGCGGCCGGCCCGAGGGTTATCTCGGGACGTTCAGCCGCGTGGGTCTCGATGTCGGCATCACCGGCCGCGGCGTCCTCGCCTGGACCGTCTTCGCGCCGACGCGGCGCCTCTCGCCGTCCCAGCTCGCCGGCAACTATTCCGGGGCCAGCGCCCAGGCCAGCCTCGCGGTCGGCCTCGGCGCCAATGCCCTCGTAGGCGGCTCGCGGGACACGGTCGCCCTGCAGCCGCTGTCGGTCCAGGCCCAGACCGGCGTCAATCTCGCACTCGGCGTCGGCAACCTGAACCTTCGCCGTGCGCCGCTGCGCTGACGCGGATCCACGGCACGCACGAAAACGCCGGCGCCCGCGAGGGGCCGGCGTTTTTCGTTGAGCAGAGCCTTACTGGCGATATTGCTGGATGCGCGTGGTGCGCAGACCGGCGAGGCCATGGCGGTCGATGGAGGCCTGCCAGTTGAGGAATTCTTCGACGGTGAGCGTGTAGCGCTTGCACGCCTCTTCGAGGCTCAGGAGCCCGCCGCGAACGGCAGCGACCACCTCGGCTTTGCGCCGGATGACCCAGCGATGGGTATCGGGCGGGGGCAGATCAGCGATCGTCAGCGGACTGCCGTCCGGCCCGATCACATATTTCACCCTGGGACGCATGGGCTCGGTCATTCTTACTCTCACACAACGCACGCGACTGACCACGTCATGGGAAGAGAATACCGGCAGGACGTTAAATTTGGCCTAAATGAGAAACGACAAAGAAACTCAAACTCCGGGGCCACGGATTCGCGCGGGGACCGGCTCGTCCCCGTCGCTGTCCGCAGCTGCCGGGAGAGGACCATCGGCCGCGTCCGTCGGCGTCAGAGGGCGATGCCGAGGAGGCGTGCGATGGGGATGTTGAGCGATCCCACCGTCACGCGCGGCGTTCCGGTCGACATGTCGACCGCCGAGACCTGGCCCTTGTGCGTGACGGCCACCTGCGTAGTGGCGGTGCCGGTGCCGCTGTAGAGCTCCATCGTATAGGGCTGCGTGCCCATTGACTGGCCGTCGGAGCGCTTGCCGTCCCACTGGTATTCGCTGGACTGGTTGGCGGTCAGCGTGACCTTCTTCTCCTGGACGACGACGCCGTTGGAGTCGCGGATGCGCACGGTGTACTCGCCGCCCTGGGTCGGCGTGAACGTCCAGGTCGCACCGGTCGAGGTGGGGGATACGGTGCTGGCGTCATAGGTCACGGTCTTGCCGAGATAACCCAGGGACGCGGTCGTCTGGTTGCCGGTGAAGGCGGCGATCATGTTGTCGAGCTTGGAATTCGTCGCGATCTGCTGCTCGACCTGCGAGTACTGCACCAGCTGCTGGGTGAACTGGTTGGCGTCCATCGGCTGGGTCGGGTCCTGGTTCTTCAGCTGCGTCGTCAGCAGCTGAAGGAAGGTGTCGAAGTTGTTCGACAGACGCGACTGGGCGGTGGGCGTGGTCGAGGTGGTCGACGTCGTGCCGACAGAAGAGGTGGTGGCCATTCCGGTGCTCCCTTTCAGATCCGGATGTCGACGCCGCCCCGAGGGCGGCGGCTCGAGCATCAGGTGACGGCGCTCGCCTGCAGGGCGGCGACCGTTTCGGGGTCTTCGATCACGACCTGCCGCTGGTGAGCTGCACTCTCCGGCTGACGGTCACGGGAATTCTGGCTGCCCTGGTCCTTCAGCGAGAACTCGAGGCTGTTCTCGCTCGTCTGCACGCCGGCCTGTGACAGGGCGCGCTCCAGATTCCGCTGGTCGCGCTGCAGCAGGTCGAGCGTCTCCTGTTTCTCCACCACAAGTTTCGATTTCACCCGACCCTCGCGGTCGACGGTGAGCTGCACGTCGATGCGACCGAGTTCGGCGGGATCGAGGCGGATGTCGAACCGGGTCGCGCCCGAAGAGGCACGCGCCGCGATGGTGACGGCGAGCGCGTGGACCGGAACCGGCGAGCCCGCCGCACTGGTCTGGGCGGCGACCTTCTGGGCAACCTCGGCGACGAAGGAGGTCGGGCCGGCGGTCGTCGGGGTCGTGGCCTGAGCCTGGGACGGCGCGGGCGCGGGCGCCGGCTCGGCTGTTGTGGTCGATGGCGCGGGATCAGCCGCGGCCGCGGCTGCGGCGGCCGGCTCGGCGCGTTGCGGCTCGGCCTTCGCTGCCGTCTTCTCGGAAGCCTCGGTTCCGGCAGGTGTCCGAGCCGGCGTCACCGCCGGCACCGCGCCATCCTTGGTCGAGGTCTTCCTGCTTTTCCCCTTCGGTGGTCGGTGCCGCCGCACCGGGAACGGCGCTCGCTCCGGCTCGACAGCGGGTTTCTCCGCCGTCTCGGCCTGAGGGCGAGGCGGCCTCCGCGCCGACCTCGGCGATACCGGGAGGGATCGGGGCCTTCGACTCCTTGCCCGTTGCCCCCTGGATTCCGACGGCTGCCTCCGGGCTGGCGACCACCACGGCGGCGGTCTCCTGCGCCGCTTCGACCGGCGCCTGAACCGGGACGGCGACCGGAGCCTCGGGCATCGCCACGGGCGCGGGCACGGGCGCGGGCGTCGCGGTCGCGTCGGCGACGGCGATCGCATCCGGGGTCGTGGCGGAAGTGTCCGTCTCTGCGCGCACCTCCGGCTCAGCCTTCGAGTCGGCAGGAGGTTCGGTTTTCTTGCCTGCAGTCTCCGCCATCTTGTCGTCCGGCTCTTTCACCGGCTGGCCAGAGACCGTCTGCGGACGAGCGGGTTCGATGGCGGCGTCGATCTCGCCGGAGGCTTTCGCCGGCTGGCGCTGCTGGCGGGTGCGGGCGACGCGGCTGTCGCGCTCGGGTTCGCCGAGCTGCCGCTCCTGTGCCTCCAGCGCCTCCGCAAAGGACTGGGTCGTCGTCTGCTGGCGCGACGGCTGGCTGGCGCGCGCCGCGGCGCTCGCCTGCTGGGCCGTGCTGATGGGGGATGCCGAAGATGCAGCCACGAAATGCCTCATGCGACCGAAAACGATCCAGGTTCTCGTCAGCAAGGGGCGGGCCACGCCAATGGCGACGAAAAGCCAAGCAATTTCAGTGCTGCACGTCGACGCGGCGGTCGCATCGGCGGGGAAAAGCCTGCCCTGCACGGCAAGAATTGCCGGGTCGGTTTCAAACGGTTAGACCAGTCACAACGATAGAACCCAGGGCGGACCCCATGCTTCTCGGCTGCATCGCGGACGACTTCACCGGCGCGAGCGACCTCGCCAACACCCTGGCCAAGGGCGGCATGGCGACGATGCAGTTCGTCGGCATCCCCCCGGGACCGGCGCCAGCCAGCTGCGAGGCCGGCGTGGTGGCGCTGAAGAGCCGCACCATCCCCGCCGCCGAGGCCGTCGCCCAGTCGCTCGCCGCCTGCGAATGGCTGCTGGCGCAGGGCGCGACACAGATCCTGTTCAAGTACTGCTCCACCTTCGACTCGACGAAGGAGGGCAATATCGGCCCCGTCGCCGAAGCGCTGATCGACCGGCTCGGCGCCGACGTCGCCGTGGTCTGCCCGGTCTTCCCGGCAACCGGCCGGACGCTGTTCAACGGCCATCTCTTCGTCAACGGCGTGCTGTTGAGCGAGAGCGGCATGCAGAACCATCCGCTGACCCCCATGACGGACCCCGACATCCGCCGCTGGCTCGCGCACCAGACGAAGGGGGAGGTCGGGCTCGTTCCCTTCTCGGTCGTCCGGCAGGGCTTCGATGCGATCCAGCTCGCGCTCGCCGAAGAAGCCAAAGCGGGCCGCCGGCTCGCTGTGGTGGACGCGGTGGCCGACGAGGACCTCCTCGCCATCGGCGGCGCCATTGGCGGCGCGAAGCTCGTCACCGGCGGCTCGGGCATCGCCCTTGGCCTTCCCGGACAATTTCCGCAAGCACGGCCTGCTCGCCGGCCACGGCACGGGCTTCACACGCGGCAGGGGCGGTGCGGCCGTCCTGTCGGGCTCGTGCTCCACCCAGTCGCGCGCGCAGGTGAAGGCGTACACAGCAAAGCATCCGGGCCTCGCCGTCATGCCCGACGACGTGATGAGCGGTGCGATGACCGCGAAGAAGGCCTTCGACCACGTCATGGAACGGATAGGCCACGCGCCCATGGTCTATTCCTCGGCCGACCCATCCGAAGTGAAGGCGGCCCAGGAGCGCTACGGCAAGGACGCGGTGGCCGAGGCCATCGAGGGCTTCTTCGGCGAGCTCGCGATCATGCTCGCGGACGCCGGTATCGCCCGCCTCGTCGTCGGCGGCGGCGAGACCTCGGGGGCCGTGGTCACGGCGCTGGAGGTGGATCGCTTCCACATCGGACCGGAGATCGACCCCGGCGTGCCCGCACTGGCCGCCGAAGGCCCGCGCCCCATTCGTCTCGCGCTGAAGAGCGGCAATTTCGGCGCGCTCGACTTCTACGACAAGGCGCTGGCCGCGCTCGGTGACGCATGACCGACGAGGAACAGAGGGCTCGCGAGGGCCTCGTCCGCTGGGGCAAGTCGCTTTTCGACCGCGGTCTGACCCCCGGCTCGTCCGGCAATCTCAGCGTCCGCGTCGCCGACGGCTACCTCTTCACGCCGACCAATTCCTGCCTCGGCTTCCTCGATGCAGACCGCCTGTCGAAGCTCGACGCGGGCGGCAAGCATGTCGGCGGCGATCCGCCGACCAAGGAACTGCCGCTCCACTTCGCCTTCTACGAATCCCGCCCCTCGGCCCGCGCGGTGGTGCATCTGCACTCCACCCACGCGACCGCCCTCTCCTGCCTTGCCGATACCGATCCCGACAATGCCATCCCGCCGATCACGCCCTATGTGGTGATGCGGGTCGGCCGCGTGCCGGTGGTGCCCTATACGCGGCCGGGCTCGGCGGACGTCGCGCCGCTGATCCGCGCGACGGCCCCGGAGCATCCGGCCATCCTCCTCGGCAATCACGGGCCGGTGGTGGCCGGCACCACGCTGGAATCCGCCGTCTTCGCCATGGAGGAACTGGAGGAGACCGCCCGGCTCGTCCTGATGACCCGCGGCATGGCCATTCGACACCTCGACCAACAAGAGATCGCCGACCTCGAGGCGACGTTCAAACTCAGGGGATAGGACACGCCATGCCGCGCTTTTCCGCCAATCTCGGATTTCTCTGGCAGGGCATGCCGCTGCTCGACCAGATCGAGGCCGCCGCGAAGGCGGGCTTCCGCGCCGTCGAGATGCACTGGCCCTACGATACCGACCCGAAGTCGGTGCGCTCCGCCTGCGACCGCCTTGGCCTGACCATGCTCGGCGTCAACACCGTGAAGGGCGACACCACGAAGCGCGAGAACGGCCTCGGCGCGCTCGCCGGCCGCGAGGCGGAGTTCCAGGCCGCCATCGACCAGGCTATCGCCTGGCAGGTCGCGGCCGGGGGCACGGCCATCCACGCCATGGCCGGCATGGTGAAGCCGGCCGACAAGCCGTCCGCGACCGGCGTGCTCGTCGAGAACCTGTCCATCGCCGCCGACAAGGCCGCAAAGCACGGCATCACCCTGCTGCTCGAGCCGCTCAGCCCGCGCGCCGCGCCCGGCTATTTCTATTCGACCCTGCGCGGCGCCGGCGAGATCATCGCCCGCGTCGGCAAGCCGAACGTCAAGATCATGTTCGACGTCTTCCATGTCGGCTGTGCCGAGGGCGACGTTCTCACCAACATGTCGAACTGGTGGCCTCACATCGGCCACGTGCAGATCGCCGCAGTACCGAGCCGCGCCGAGCCCGACGAGGGCGAGATCAACTTCCGCGCCATCTTCGACGCCCTCGATGCCAAGGGCTACGCCGGATGGGTCGGTGCCGAGTACCGCCCGCGCGGCGACACCGATGCAGGCCTGGGCTGGGTGAAGACGCTCGGTGTCAGCCTGGGCTAGAATGCCCTGGCGATCCCGGGGCGTGAACGCCCATTGTGCGCTGCAGCAAATTTGACTGCGACCTCAAGCTGTTACGCAATGTCCTTGCGCATGGTCTGCCGAGAACGAAATCGACAGAACGATTCCAATGTGACAGCGTTCTTGACCTAAGGCTGCCGCCATCCGGCGTCAGCGACACCAAGGCATCCGGCCGCCTTGCGGCCCAGGTCCAGAGGACAGCGCGATGGCGAAGCTCCCCCCCGCATCGGCCGATCTCGCCAATGACATCCGCTTCGACGACGTGTCGCTCGACGACAAGTACGACCTGACGAAGGAGCGCATCTTCGTCACCGGCGTCCAGGCGCTTGTCCGCCTGACGATGATGCAGAAGGAGCGCGACCGCCGCGCCGGCCTGAATACCGCCGGCTTCGTCTCCGGCTACCGCGGCTCGCCGCTCGGCGGCCTCGACCAGGCCTTCTTCCGCGCCCAGCGCAATCTTCTTGCCAGCGATGTGGTCTTTACCCCCGGCCTCAACGAGGACCTTGCGGCGACCGCCGTCTGGGGCACCCAGCAGGCCGAGATGCGCGGCGAGGGCAAGTTCGATGGCGTCTTCGGCATCTGGTACGGCAAGGGTCCTGGCGTCGACCGCTCCGGCGACGTCTTCCGTCACGCCAATCTCGCCGGAACCTCGCCCACATGGCGGCGTCCTCGCCCTGATGGGCGATGACCACACGGCGGAATCCTCCACCGTCGCGCACCAGTCGGAGTTCCACTTCGTCGACGTGATGATGCCGATCCTGAACCCCGCCGGCGCGCAGGAGATTCTGGACTACGGCCTCTACGGCTGGGCCATGTCGCGCTATTCCGGCGTCTGGGCGGCGCTCAAAGTGCATAAAGGACACGGTGGAATCGACCGGCGTCGGTCGATGGCTCGGCTCGACCGCGTGAACGATCATCCTTCCCGGCGACGACGAGTTCGCAGATGCCGCCGGACGGCGTCTACCATCCGACCCGACGATGACCGCCATGAGCAGGAAGTGCGCCTGCACGTCTACAAGCGCGCCGCCGCCCTCGCCTTCATCAAGGCCAACAAGCTGAACCGCATCATCATGTCAGGCGGTCGCCAGCCGAAGATCGGCATCATCACCATGGGCAAGAGCTATCTCGATGTCCGCCAGGCGCTGCGACGAACTTGGCATCGACGAGGTCGAAGGCCAACGACCTCGGCCTGCGCCTGTTCAAGATCGCCTGCCCCTGGCCGCTCGACCCGGCGGAACTGAGGTCCTTCGTCTCCGGGCTCGACCTCGTCATCGTCGTCGAGGAGAAGCGCTCGCTGCATTGAGGTGCAGGTCCGCGAGGAGCTCTACGGCTATTCCCACCAGCCGATCGTCATCGGCAAGAAGGACGAGAAGCGGCGACTGGCTCTTCCCAGTCCACGGCGCCCTCGACCCCAACGACGATCGCCATCTGCCATCGGCGAGCGTGTCCTGAAGCACGTCGGCCACAATGACCAGGTCGCCGCCAATGCTCGCCCGGCTGAAGGGCGCGCAGGCGGTGCTGACAGACCACGCCGGTGATCGGCGACGCGCATCCCCTACTTCTGCTCGGGCTGCCCGCACAACACCTCCACCGTCGTGCCGCAGGGCATGCGCGCCTATGCCGGCATCGGCTGCCACTACACTGGCGCATCTGGATGGACCGCAACACCAAGGCCTTCACCCACATGGGCGGCGAGGGCGCGCAACTGGGTCGGCGCAGGCAGCCGCTTCATCGAAGCGCGGCCATGTCTTCCAGAATCTGGGCGACGGCACCTACAACCACTCCGGCTACGCTGGCGGTGCGCTACGCTGTCGCGTCCGGCGTCAACATCACCTACAAGATCCTCTACAACGACGCCGTCGCCATGACCGGCGGCCAGCCGCCACGAGGGCGGGCTGACCATGCACGCCATCGCCGCCCAGATGCGCGCCGAGGGTGTCGAGCGGATCGCCATCGTCACTGACGAGCCGACGAAATATGCCGGCATGGGCGTCGCCTTCCCGCCGGCCACCACCATCGACCACCGCGACGACCTCGATCGCGTTCAGCGGGAACTCGCCGGCGTTCCGGGCGTCTCCGTGCTGATCTACGACCAGACCTGCGCCGCCGAGAAGCGCCGCCGCCGCAAGCGCGGCACCTTCCCGGACCCGGTGAAGCGCGTCATCATCAACGAGGCGGTCTGCGAGGGCTGCGGCGATTGCGGCGTCGTCTCCAACTGCGTCTCGGTACAGCCGCTCGATACCGAGTTCGGCCGCAAGCGCACCATCGACCAGTCGTCCTGCAACAAGGACTTCTCCTGCCTGAACGGCTTCTGCCCGAGCTTCGTCACCATCGAAGGCGGCGAGCGTCAGGAAGGGCAAGGCCTGACAAGCAAGACCGGCCGTCTGCGACGGCCGAGCCGCCGCAGCCGGCCACTCCCCGCCCGTCGGTCGCCGACAAGCCCTACGGCGTGCTGATCGACCGGCGTCGGCGGCACCGGCGTCGTCACCATCGGCGCCATCATGGGCACGGCCGCGCACATCGAGGAGCAAGGGCGTCGACCGTGCATCGACCATGGCTCGGCATGGCGCAGAAGGGCGGCGCGGTGATCAGCCATGTCCGCATCGCGCGCCTCGCCCGAGGCCCTGCACGCGGTGCGCCTGGGTGCGGGCGGCGGCCGACCTGCTGCTGGCCGGCGATCATCGTCGTCGCCGGCGCCACGAAGTCGCTGGCGCGGCATGGAAGCCGGCCGCCTAGCGCGCCATCGTCAACACGCGCCGAGACCACTGCCCGGCAGTTCACGCGCAACGCCGACTTCTCGCTGCTCTCCGAGCGGCTGAAACGGTGCGAGCATCTCGCCAGGCGAGCCGGCGACGACGAGCGCATTCCTGGTCGACGCCCAGCGCATCGCCACGGCGCTGATGGGCGATTCCATCGCGACCAACCTCTTCCTCGCTCGGCTTACGCCTGGCAGATCGGCGGCCTGCCGCTCGTCTTCGGCGTCCATCGAGCGGGCGATCGAGCTGAACGGCGAAGCGGTGAAGATGAACATCACCGCCTTCCGCTGGGGCCGGCTCGCGCCGCCGATGACCGGGCCGCGGTCGAGACGCTGGTGGCGCCGCCGTCACCGCCTCGAGCGGCGTCGAGCATCTCGTCGCCCTCGCTCGACGAGATCATCGCCTCGCCGCGTCGACCACCTGACGGGCTACCAGAACGCAGCCTATGCCCAGCGCTACACCGCGGCCTGGTCGAGAAGGTGCATGCGGCCGAGGCAGAAGACCGGCAAGGCACGCGGCGATCCGACTCCCTTGGCCGAGGCGGTCGCGCGCTAACTATGCCAAGCTGCTGGCCTACAAGGACGAGTACGAGGTGGCGCGGCTCTACGCCGACGCCACCTTCCTCAGGCCGGGATCGAGCGGCAGTTCGACGGGCGACCTACAGGCTGAAATTCCATCTCGCCCCGCCGCTGCTCGCCAGCCGCGATCCCAAGACCGGCCATCTCGTGAAGCAGGAGTTCGGCGCGTGGATGCTGCCGGCCTTCAAGATGCTGGCGAAGCTGAAATTCCTGCGCGGCACCGCCTTCGACCCGTTCGGCCGCACCGCCGAGCGCAAGGTCGAGCGTCAGCTTCATGCACCGGCGCCGGCGTAAATCCGGTGGCCAGGCTGACGCCCGACAACCACGCGCTCGCGGTCGGCCTTGCGAGCATCCCGGAAAAGATCCGCGGCTTCGGCCACGTGAAGGAGCGCCACCTCGAGGTCGCGAAGAAGGAAGAGGCGGCGCTGCTGGCCGATTTCCGCTCAGGCCCGAAGCCCGAGGTGAAGCTGGCGGCGGAGTAACAGGCGAACGCGCTGGCGTGGTGCAAGCCATCGCGCCAGTCCCGCAAGCTTCGGGCCGCGCGGCGCGATGCAGGCGCGCCTGTCACGCAGCGCCTACCTCGCTGCCATGTTTCATGGCAGAGACAAGGCTGTGATCGCCAGCCCCGGACCCGCCATGACCTCGTCCTTCATTCCCTCGCCCGTCGCATCTGGATGGGAGACGGCAGCCCCCGCCGAGGTTGGGTTCGATGCCGGAAAGCTCGCCGCCGCCACCGCTTTCGCGGAAGGGGCCGAGAGCCCCTGGCCGATGAGCCTCTACTATCCCGACGGGCGCTATGTCGGCATCGTCGAGTGGAACGAGAAGGGCCCGTGGAGCGCCATCGTCGGGCCGGTCATCCCGCGCGGCAAGCCCGCCGGAGTCATCGTGAAGGGCGGCAAGGTCGTCGCAACCTGGGGTGACGTGTCCCGCGTCGACATGACCTTCTCCATCGCCAAGAGCTACCTTGCCATCCTCGCGGGGATCGCCGTCGACGACGGCCTGATCCGCCTCGACGAGCCAGTGTCGAAGACGGTCGATGGGCCGCATTTCGCCGGTGCCCACAATGCGCAGATCACCTGGCGCCACCTCCTGCAGCAGTCGAGCGAGTGGGAAGGCGTCATCTTCGACAAGTCCGACCAGGTCGACCACAACCGCCAGATCGGTGCGGGCGCCGACAACAGCCGCAAGGGCGAGAAGCGCGAGCTGAAGGCTCCCGGCACCTTCTACGAATACAACGATGTGCGCGTGAACGTGCTCTCCTACGCCCTGCTGCGCCGCTTCGGCCGCGCCCTGCCGGAGGTGTTGAAGGAGCGGATCATGGACCCGATCGGCGCCTCGGATACCTGGAGGTGGCACGGCTACGAGAATTCCTGGGTCGATCTCGGCGACCGCAAGGTCCAGTCGGTGCCGGGTGGCGCCCATTGGGGCGGCGGCATCTTCATCTCCGCCCTCGATCACGCGCGGCTCGGCCTCCTCATCAGCCGCAAGGGCGAATGGAACGGCCGGCAGCTCCTGTCCCGCGGCTACATCGCCGAGATGCTGACCCCCTCCCCCACCAATTCCGACTACGGGTTCCTGTGGTGGCTGAACCGAGGCCGTGGCCGATTCCCCAATGCCACGGAGGCGAGCCACTTCGCCCTCGGCGCCGGATCGAACATCATCTGGATCGCGCCGGAGAACGACATGGTGGTGGTGGCGCGCTGGGCGGACCAGACGCAGTTCAACGCCCTGTTCGGCCATGTGATGGGCGCTCTGGCCTGACGCGCACGGACCCCGCGTCTTCCGGTGATCGGCTGCGCACTTGATCCGGCAGCCGTTTGGCGGCACAAGATGCGACGAATGAACGCGCGTCGATAGGACACCCGATGGCCGCTGCCGGAACGACCAACTGGACCAACGTCATCAACGTGCTCGGCGCGACGATCATCGTCGGCTCCGAAGCCGTCGGCGCTGGTGGAGCGACCGGCTGGGCCCTCGCCAGCCTGATGAAGCTCGGTGACCAGGCCGTTCTGGTCGCGACCCTCGTCGGCGTCGCCGCCGGTCTGGCGGCAACGGTGGTTTTCCTCAGGTCGGCCCATCGCGCCGAACCGTTCCGCTGATCGGTCAGGCGATCTCCTTCGCCATATGCTGGGTGCGCCGGTCGGGCTTCACGTCGACGAAGGTGCACACGAACCCCCTGCGCTCGTACCAGGCGATGCGCTGCGTCAGCTTGGCGTGGGTGAAGAGCGTCAGCCGCCTGGCACCGAGAGCCATCAGGCGCTTTTCCGAAAAGGCCAGGATCGCGTCGCCGTAGCGCTTGCCCTGCTGTGAGGGGTGGACAGCGAGGGAATAGACGACGCCTTCCTCGCCCGGCTCGATCACCGTCGCGGCCAGCAGCCCGTCGGCGCCGTCGGCCACCCAGATCTCGTGGGTGTTCAGGATGTCGGCATAGTCGACCATGCGCGGCAGCGACATCACCTCGATGATCTTCTCGTTCTCGGCGTAGCAGACGTCCTTGAGCGCCTTGATGGCGGGAACGTCCCGCAGCGTGGCGCGGCGCAGCGCGAGCCCGCTCTCCACCGCCCGGCTCTCGGTCATCACGCCCAGGCTCACTTTCTGGCGGCCTCCCGCGTCGAAATTTTCCGGGGCCAGCCAGCGCGTATAGGCGAGACGCAGTTGCGGCCACTCGCAATCCAGCATCGAGTACCAGGCCGTGTCACGGTTGGCGCCCTTGGCGATCATGTGCTGGCGGAACAGCCCCTCGAAGGTGAAGCCGAAGCGGACGGCCGCCTTCTTCGAGGGCGCGTTGAGGTCGTTGCACTTCCACTCGTAGCGGCGGTAGCCGAGCGTCTCGAAGACGTAAGCCATCATCAGGAACTGCGCCTCGGTCGCCGCCGGCGTGCGCTGCAGAGCCGGGGTGTAGAGGATGGACCCCACCTCGATGACGCGATGCGTGGTGTCGATCCGCATCAGCGACAGCCAGCCGATGGCACGGTCGTCCTTGTCGGCGATGGCCCAGTGAGACGGGATCGGTCGTGCCCGCCGCGATGGTGCGCACATGGGCGTCGAAATCGGCCTTGTCGGCATAGGGGCCGGTGAAGAGATAGGCCCACTGCCAGGCGGCTTCCGGGCCGTGAGACAGGGCATAGAGCCCATCGGTGTCGCGCGCCGGGTCGAGCGGGCGCAGGCGGCAGTACTGCCCCTCCATCACCACGTGGGTCGGGCGCGGGGCCGGATGCGGATCGACGGCAAAGCCGAATGTCGGGGCGGTCAAGGCAAGGCTCCGGTCAGGTCTGGGGATGGTGGGTGCGGAAAAAGCTGTTGAGGGCGCCGAAGGGCTCGGCGTCGGCGAAGGCGTTGAAGGTGCCCTCGCCGGCGATCTCGCGCGCCGCCTTCAGGAAGCCGCCCCATGCGGCGCGCGCCAGTGCCGACCCGACCGAGATGCGGCGCACGCCGAGCGCCGCGGCATCGGCGACGGTCAGGCCGATCGGCGCCGCAATGAGGACGTTCACCGGCCTCGGCGCCACGGCGGCAACCACCTCGCGAATCTGCTCGGCAGTCTTCAGGCCCGGCGCATAGAGCACGTCGGCCCCCGCTTCGGCGTAGGCCACGAGGCGCTTCAGAACGGTCGCCTGGGCTCCGGGCAGGCCGAAGAGATGGGCCTCGCAGCGGGCGGTCAGCAGGACGCCGGTCCCCTTCAGGGCCTCCGCCGCGGCGCGGATGCGGTCCACCGCGAGATCGAACGGGTAGATGACTTCTTCTGCACTATCGCCGTGATCCTCGATCGACAGGCCGGCGACGCCCGTCGCCGCGCAGAGCCGGCAACTCTCCGCGACACCCTCGGGGGAGCGTGCATAGCCCGACTCGAAATCGGCGTTCACCGGCAGGTCGGTGGCCCTGACGATCTCCGCGATATGGCCGAGCGCCATGTCGCGTGGCACGGCACCAGTCAGTATCGGGAAGCCCGCGCGAGAAGGAGAAGCCCGAGGAAGTCGTCGCCAGCGCCTTGAAACCGAGATGCTTCAGCATCATCGCGCTGCCGATATCCCATGGATTGGGGATGACGAAGCAGCCGCTCTCGTGCAGTCGGTGGAAAGTGGCGCGGGCCACCTGAACCCTCGCAGCGTCGATCGTCGCCATCCCCGCCTCCCTTGTTCCCTTGGGGACGGCAGAGTTTCGCGTCCATGCCGGGCGCGCAAGCCAATCCTGATGATGGCCGGCATCGCGGGAACGAATGGCCTGATGTCAGTCGGCTGCGAAGATGGCGGCGATGTCGGCCTCGCCGAGCAGCCGATACTGGCCAGGCTCGAGTTCGTCGGGCAGCGTCAGCCCCCCGACGCTCTCGCGGTGGAGCGCCGTGACGTGATTGCCGACCGCCGCGAACATCCGCCGCACCTGATGATAGCGTCCCTCGTGGATGGTCAACCGCGCGGAGGTCGGCGACATCACCTCCATCTCGGCGGGCAGCAGCGGCTTCTCCTCGCCCTCCAGCATCAGCTTTCCTGCTGCGAAGATGGCCGCTTCATCGCCCTTCAGGGGACGGTCGAGGGTGGCGAGATAGCGCTTCGGGACGTGATTCTTCGGCGAGATGATCCGGTGGAGAAGCCCGCCGTCATCGGTCAGCAGGATGAGGCCGGACGTCTCCTTGTCGAGCCGCCCCACCGTCGAGATGGCGGGATCGCGCCGCCGCCAGCGATCCGGCAGCAGCGAGTAGATCAGCGGCCCCGCTTCCTTGTGGGAGCAGGTGACCCCGAGCGGCTTGTTGAGCATCAGGGCCATGCCCGGCGGCGGGTCAAGCGGCCGGCCGCGGACGGTCATGCGCTCAGGCAGATCACGGGTCACGGCGATCCGCCCGTCGGCCTCCTCGACCGCGACGCCATCGAGGCGGACGAGGCCTGCACCGACCAGCGCCTGCACCTCCTTGCGCGAGCCATAGCCGAGATTGGCCAGAAGGCGGTCGAGCCGCACCTGCGGGGCGGATTTGCTCATGTCACGGCCTCGTAGATCTTGTAGGCGCCGGTCTCGACCCGGAGTGCGACCGTGCGGAACAACGGCTTCATCACCGTCTCGTAGGGCAGGTGACGGTTGGCGACGAGCAGGCAGCGCCCGCCCCGCCTGAGCAGGCCCGCGGCCCGTCGCACGAAGGTCTGGCCGAGCGCCTTGTCCTCCGCTCCCCCATCGTGGAACGGCGGGTTCATCACCACGAAATCGAGGCCGGAAAGGCCATCGACCGGCTGGCGGAGGTCCGCCCAGTGGAAACTGGCGCGTGGGTCTTCGACATTGCGCCGGGCCGCGGCCAGGGCCCGGCGGTCGAGGTCGACCAGGGCGAGACTTGTGACGGCCGGCGTCGCGAGGATGGCGCGGGAGAGTACGCCGATGCCGCAGCCGAGGTCGGCGCCTCGCCCCGCGAGGCCGGCGAGGTGGTCCAGCAACAGCGCGCTGCCGGGGTCGATCCGGTCCCAGGAGAACACGCCGGGCTGCGACCAGAGCCCGGTCGCCTCGACCATCTGCAGGGTACCCGCGGCGATCGCCTCGTCCAGTCCCACTGGCGACGAGGGACGGGTCAGCGTGCAGATGCGGTGATGCCGCCGCCCTTCGTCCGAGACGTCGCATCCGAAGGCTTCCAGCTCCCTGGCGAGCCGCGCGCCGCCCTTGTCCTTCGGTGCGAGAATCGTCAGGTCCGCACCGGCGGCTGTCGCGCGCAACGCGTGCGCGATCACATGGCGGCGCTCGATCGTGCCCGGCGGCGCCAGCATGACGAAACCGCCGAGCGCACCATCGTCGAGCTCCTCGATGGCCGCGGATCCCGGAATGAGCGGCGAGAGCTGACGCGCATCGGCGGGACTCGTCGCGAGTTCCGCAGGCGGCAGGCCATAGAGACCGGTGGGCAGGAAGGCAATCATGGCGCGTTCTTATCGCGCGGGCGCACGTGGCGCCATCAACGAAAACGCTCCCCGCTGATGGCGGGGAGCGTCGATCCCAGTGGGCCGGACAATCAGTGATTGTCGCGCGGAATCCCGCGCTTCTGCGCGATCTTCTGGTACTTCACCGCCGGCTTCAGCACCATGCCGTCGGAGAGCTGGCTCACCATCGAGCGCTGGATCTCCTGCCAGGGGGTCTGGCTCTTCGGCATCTTGTAACCGCCGTTCGCCTTGAGCTCCGCCATGCGGGCCGCAAACTCCTCGTCGGAAATGAGGATGTTCGCCGACCGCTTCTTCAGGTCGATGCGCACGCGGTCACCGGTCTTGAGTACCGCGAGGCCGCCATTGGCGCCGGCCTCCGGAGAGGCGTTGAGGATGGAGGGCGAACCCGACGTGCCGGACTGCCGGCCGTCGCCGACACAGGGCAGGTCGCGGATGCCGGCCTTCAGCAGGGCCGAAGGCGGCTGCATGTTCACCACCTCCGCCGAGCCCGGATAGCCGAGCGGGCCGACGCCGCGGACGAAGAGGATGCACTTCTCGTCGATCTTCAGCGAGGGATCGTCGATCCGGTGGTGATAATCCTCCGGCCCGTCGAAGACGATGGCGCGTCCCTCGAAGGCGTCCTTGTCCTTGGGGTTCGAGAGATAGCGCTTGCGGAAGTCGGCGGAGATGACGCTCGTCTTCATGATCGCGCTGTCGAACAGGTTGCCCTTCAGCACGATAAAGCCGGCATCCTTCACCAGCGGCTTGTCATAGGGACGAATGACATCCGGGTCGGTGACCACCGCGTCCTTGACGTTCTCGGCCATCGTCTTGCCGTTGGCGGTGATGGCGTCGCCGTGGATCTTGCCGGCCTTGAGGAGCTGGTTCATCACCGCGGGAAGGCCGCCGGCGCGGAAATACTCCTCGCCGAGATAGGCGCCTGCCGGCTGCATGTTGACCAGCAGCGGCACCTCGTGGCCGACCTTCTCCCAGTCGTCGATGTCGAGCTTCACGCCGATATGCTTGGCGATGGCGTTGATGTGGATCGGCGCATTGGTCGAGCCGCCGATGGCCGAGTTCGCGACGATGCAGTTCTCGAAGGCCTTGCGGGTGAGGATGTCCGAGGGCTTCAGGTCCTCCCACACCATCTCCACGATCCGCCGGCCCGTAGCGTAGGAGATCTGGCCGCGCTCGCGATAGGGCGCCGGGATCGCCGCGCAGGACGGCAGCGACATGCCGAGCGCCTCGGCGAGGCCGTTCATCGTCGAGGCCGTGCCCATGGTGTTGCAGTGACCGATGGAGGGCGCCGACTTGGTGACGACGTCGATGAACTCCTCATAGGTGATCGTGCCGTCGGCCTGCAGCTTGCGGGCCTCCCAGACGACCGTTCCGGAGCCGGCGCGCTTGCCGTTCCACCAGCCGTTGAGCATCGGCCCGCCGGAGAGGACGATGGCGGGAATGTTGACGGTGGCGGCGCCCATCACCATGGCCGGCATGGTCTTGTCGCAGCCGGTCATCAGCACGACGCCGTCCATCGGATAGCCGTAGAGGATCTCGACCAGCGACAGATACTGAAGGTTGCGATCGAGCGCGGCGGTCGGGCGCTTCAGCGTTTCCTGGATCTGGTGGACCGGGAATTCCAGCGGAATGCCGCCGGCGTCGCGGATGCCGTCGCGGACACGCTGGGCCAGCTCGATGTGGTGGCGGTTGCAGGGAGAGATGTCGGAGCCGGTCTGGGCGATGCCGATGATCGGCTTGCCGGAACGCAGTTCCTCGACCGTGAGGCCCCAGTTGACGGTGCGCTCCAGATAGATCGCGGTCATGCCGGGATTGTCGGGATTGTCGAACCACTGCCGCGAGCGCAGGTTCTGGGGCTTCATCTTCCGGCGGGCCATGCCCTTCCTCCCATGTTGCGCTGCGAAGCAATCAAATCGATTGAAGTGCCTGCCGCGTCGTCGTTTGGAACAGTTTGACCGCGTGGCTCGCCGGAAATCAATGCAGAAAGAGAAAGGGCCGTCATGCGATGGCGCGCGGCGGCTGGCTGCTGTTCAACGACCCGTTCTTCCGGCATAGGAGAAGCCAAGAAACGCCTTTGGGAAACGCGCCATGCCCCTCCAGACCGTCGCCAACTTCGATCGCATCGGCGAGGAGAACGCCTTCGCCGTCCTCGCCCGCGCCACCGCGCTGATGCGCCAGGGCAAGGACGTTATCAATCTCGGCATCGGCCAGCCCGACTTCGCGACACCTGAGAACATCACCGAAGCCGCCATCAAGGCGATCCGCGACGGCCACCACGGCTACACGCCGGCCAACGGCATTCTCCCCCTGCGCGAGGCGGTGGCGGCCGATCTCGACCGCCGCTTCAAGGTGCAGGTCTCGCCCGAGGAGGTGATGATCGTCCCCGGCGGCAAGGTCACCATGTTCATGGCGATTCTGATGTTCGGCGAGCCGGGCGCGGAAATCCTCTATCCCGATCCGGGCTTTCCCATCTACCGCTCGATGATCGAGTACACCGGCGCGACGCCGATCCCCGTGCCGATCCGCGAGGAGAACGGCTTCGCCTTCTCGGCCGACGAACTCCTCTCGCTGATCACCCCGAAGACCCGCCTCGTCATCGTCAACTCGCCCGCCAACCCGACGGGCGGCGTGACCCCGAAGGCCGAGATCGACAAGCTGGTGAAGGGGATGGAGCGCTTCCCGGACGTCGCCATCATGTCGGACGAGATCTACGACCAGATGGTCTATGACGGCGAGGAGCATGTCTGCCTCCTCTCCTACCCCTCGATCCGCGACCGGACGATCCTCCTCAACGGCTGGTCCAAGACCTATGCCATGACCGGCTGGCGCCTCGGCTATTCGGTCTGGCCGGGCAAGCTCTACGAATACGCGCGCAAGCTCGCCGTGAACTCCTTCTCCTGCGTCAACGCGCCCTCGCAGTTCGCCGCTCTCGAGGCCCTCACCGGGCCGCAGGACGCGGTCGCGAAAATGGTTGCCGAGTTCGACGCCCGCCGGAAGCTCGTGGTGGACGGCCTCAACAAGCTCCCCGGCGTCTCCTGCATCGTGCCGAAGGGGGCCTTCTACGCCTTCCCCAACATCAAGGAGACCGGCTGGAAGGCGAAGCCCCTCGCCTCGGCTCTGCTGGAAGATGCCGGCGTCGCCACCATCGGCGGGCCGGACTTCGGCGTGCACGGCGAGGGCTACATCCGCCTCTCCTACGCCAATTCGTCGGAGAACATCCTGAAGGCTCTCGACCGGATGAAGGGCTTCCTCGAGCGGCGCAACAGCTGACGCCCCTACCCCCGCCCCGTCACCAGCATCACCGCCAGCGCGGTGAGGATCGGCAGCGGCAGTGAGGCGGCGACGCGCAGCCAGACGACGCGCGTCGGCATCACCGGCAGTTCCCAGACGATCAGCCGCTGGAAGGCGAAGAGCGCCCAGGCTGTGACATAGGTCATGACGGCGAGATAGCCGGCGCCGCTCTTCAGCGCCGAGGCGCCGATGGCGAAGCCGATGACAGGACCGCCCGGGGTGATCGCACCCGCGACCGTCGCCAGCAGCAGTCCGGTGATTCCCGAGTCCGGTCCGAGCCAGGACTGCACCACCTCCTGCGGCAGCAGCGCGGCGAGGAAGCCGCACCGATCACGCCGATGGCGAGCCGCGGGATGAGGTAGAGGAAGTCGAGCACGCCGCTGTGCGTCGACGCCTTCAGGACCGCGTCGCCCTTGCGCCAGGCGAGCCAGGCGAGCACCGCGGTGATCAGCCAGAGGACGAGCGTGACGGCGAGCGTGGCGCTCATCGCGGCCTCCCGGCGTGCGGCCGAGAGACTGCGCCAGGAAGCCCGCGAGGATCGGCAGCGGCAGCGACACCAGCATGCGCGTGGTGACGAAATCGACGCCGAGGAAGGGCGCCTCCCAGATGATCGCGCGGTTGAGGCCGATCAGTGTCCAGCTCGTCACGAAGGCGACGGCAGGTCCGACGCCCGCGCCGATGGCCAGCAGCGCCCCGGCAAGCGGATAGATGGTAAAGGGGCCGCCCGGCATGATGGCGCCGATGGCGGTGGCGATGACGAGGCCGGTCAGGCCGGAATCACCGCCGATCCAGCGCGACACCAGCTCACGCGGCAGCAGGGTCGCGACGAAGGCGCCGATCAGACAGCCGGCCAGGACCTTCGGCAGGATGTCGAGGAAGAGCCAGCTGTCCTCCGCCAGCACGTGCAGCACGCCCGGAACGCCGTCGCGGCGATAGACGAAGGCCGCGCCGGCGAGCACCAGCGCCAGCACGAACAGCGTCGAGCCGTCGATCAGGTTGCGCGGCTTCTTCTGGGAGGGATCGGGCGAGGAGGACCAGCGGCGGGCCGGAAATGGATGCGGGCGAGCCCCTGAAGGCCCGCCGCAATCTAGCCACCGGTGCCGTGCGCCGGAACCGTCCGGCCGGCGCATCAGGCGTGCGCCGCGCGGTTAGGCGCCGCGCGCCGCCTTGGCCTCGGCCGCCGCCTGGTCGAGATGGGCGACGAGCTGCGCCTCGAGCCCGAGGGCCTGGGCGAAGTCGCGCAGGAACTTCGCCTCGGCAGCGGTGTCGACGTTGATGCCGAGCTGGGCCGCGATATAGGCCTGCGCCTTCATTTCGTCGGTGGTGCAGGAGGCGGCGATGATCTTCATGCTGACCGGGGCCGCGAGCACGCCGTCGAGATAGCTCTTCTCGGCCTGGCCGAGACCCATGGCATCGAGCTGGCCGACGATCATGGCGCGCTCGTCGGCACTCATCTCGCCGTCGGCATAGGCCGCCGCCACCATCGCGCGGAGCAGGATCTCGGCGGTGTCCTCCGTCGTGCCGCCGGCCTCCGCGAAGCCCTGCGGCGCCGCCTGCCCGAGACCGAACATGCCCGACACGTCGTTGATCGTGCCCTGCACCACCGGCTTGCCCTGCTGGTAGTTTCGCAGCGCCACATAGGCGAGGCCGCCGATGGCCGCGAGGCCACCGAGCCGCGCCGCGGTGCCGGCGATCTGCCGCCCGGCGCCGGTCCCGAGCAGCAGGCCGGCGAGCGTGCCGGCCGCAGCACCGCCGGCGAAGCCACCAGCATTCTTCTGCAGCACCTCGGCCGCCTGGCCGAACATGCCGCCGAGGCCGCCGCCCTGGGACTGCCCGCTGCGCAGGGCGCCCATCAACTGGTCGAGAAGGTTGCCGCTGGGCGGCTGGCTCGGCGCGGGAACGGCGCCCTGGGCGCTGCCGCCCTGCGCCTGCGCGTTGCGCAGTGCCGCGCCCAACTGGTCGAGGAGGCCACCACCGCCCTGCGGCGCGCCGGCGCCGCCAAAGCCGCCGCCCGTCGCCGGGGGGCTCTGCTGCCCGCCGCCAGCCATGCCTGCGAGTTGGCCGAGAAGGCCGCCCGCACCACCCTGCTGCGTGCCACCCGAGAGAACAGCCGTCAGAATCTTGGAAATGTCGGTCACCGGATGTCTCCCTGAAGTCGCGGACCGCCCTGACTTATGCGCGATCCATGGTGCAGCAAGTGCGACAACTTGGCCGTTTTCGTGTCGCGACCAGTTGGGCCTGTTCAGGGCCGCAGAGCGCGCGCCGTCCGCGCCAGCGCCGTGATCCGGGCGAAGTCGCCGGAGGCCAGTGCGTCGTCGGGGACGATCCATGAGCCGCCGACCGCGCCGACATTGGCGAGCGCCAGATAGGACGGCGCCTTCGCTGCATCGATACCGCCGGTGGGGCAGAAGACGAGGCCGGGCAGCGGGCCCGAGAGGCTCTTCAGGAAGGCGGCGCCGCCCGAAGGCTCGGCCGGGAAGAACTTGAGCGCCGTGAAGCCGCGCGCTGCCAGCGCCATGGCCTCGGTAACGGTGGCGCATCCCGGCAGAACGGGAACCGGCACGCCCGCGAGCGCCTCAGCAAGCACCGGCGGCGTTCCCGGCGAGACGAGGAAGCGCGAGCCGGCCGCCGTCGCCGCCTGGATGTCCTCGACCCGGGTGATCGTGCCGGCACCGACGACCGCGTCCGGAACGTCACGGGCGATGGCTCGGATGGCGTCGAGCGCCGCCGGGGTGCGCAGGGTCACCTCGATGACGGGCAGGCCGCCCGCGACCAGCGCGCGCGCCAGCGGCACCGCCGTCGCGGCGTCCCTGATGGTGAGCACGGGAATGACGGGCGCGAGGGCAAGGAGGGGGCGTGCATCCGGCGGCATGGGTGTCTCTCACTGGTATGGCAGAGACCTAGCACTCGGGCGCGCCAACGGGAAATGCCCTCGGTGCGTCCTGCGGTCAGCGTGTCGTCGCGGGATCGTAGAAGAAGCGCTCCACGGCGATCTTCTCACCGCGCCAGGTCTGCAGCGCCATCTCGTCGAAGCGGCGGGAGGAGCCGTCGGGCAGCGTGAAATCGAAGACCCAGTGGATGGCGACGTGATCGCCGTCGACCAGGACGGTCTTCACGCGATGCGTATGCACGCTCGCCACGCGCGAGAGCGCCGCCTGCTCATGTGCGATCAGAACGTCGCGACCAACACGCGGCGGCGCGAGATTCTCCTGCATCGAGGCGTCCTCGGTGTAGAAGTCCTCAATCGCCCGCACGTGCTCATTGGCCTCGACCATGGCGATGAAGCGTTCGACTGTCTGGCGGCTGGGCATGAGGTCTCCCTCTTTCGACGGGGCGTGATCCTGCCGCGCCCCCGCGCCGATAGCGAGCCAATGTCATGCCAGATCCTGTCAGTTGCGGTTGGTGAGGCCGTTGTGCCGCCGCGACTCGCGGATCTGGTCGGCATCGGCGACGATCCTCTGCCGGAGCACGTCCATGCCGGCCCGCACCGTCCGTGTCGCCTGCGGATAGCGGTCCGGCGGCGTGAAGGCATCCGGGTGGGCCGCGTCATAGGCCATGACCGCCTTCAGGGTCCGGTCAAGCGCGGGAATATCACCGAAGGCATATTCGTTGATGGGCTGGCCAACCACCTCCGACAGCGAGGTGAAGACAGCCGCATCGCCGTCGCGCGGCAGTTCCGGTCGTGCCGCGAGATGGGTGCGAAAGCGGAGCTGCCCGAGATAGAAGACGAAAA
The DNA here is from genome assembly GCA_965284145.1 of Phreatobacter sp. Lineage (GTDB taxonomy): Bacteria > Pseudomonadota > Alphaproteobacteria > Rhizobiales > Phreatobacteraceae > Phreatobacter. The sequence goes on along the minus strand of CBDIRH010000001.1, from coordinate 1,465,599 downwards.
CGGCCTCGTCGCGCCTTCCGGCGCCGAACATTTCGGCGGCGCGGCGATAGTACCCCGCGGGATGGCCGCCTTCGATTCCGCGGAGCATCGAGGTGTCCTGCGCCAAGGCGGCGCCCGCAGGCAGGGCGGCGAGCGTGGCGATCAGAAGGCGGCGGGTCAGTCGAGAAGAGGGGCGGAGGCTGGTCGGCATGGCGTCACGAGGGTTGCGGGAGCGTTGGCGCTCCTATCGCAGCCATCTGTTTCAACCCAGCCGCTCCGCGAGGGCCTCCGCGTTGAGATCGTGTCAGCGCACAGAGAGAGGCAGCCGCGGTTCGTCCTTCAGGGTTTCGAGCACGATCGAGGAGCGTACGCGCGCCACGCTCTCATGCGGCAGCAGCACCTCGTTGACGAGCGCGGACAGGCCCTTGAGATCCCTCACCACGAGCTTGAGCAGGTAATCGGCGTCGCCCGTCATGGCGTGGGCCTCCTGCACCTCCGGCATGGCGCGGACAAGGTCCCCGAACCGGCGAGCATTGAGGCCGGAATGGGTGGCGAGAGACACGAAGATGTAGACGGTGACGCCGAAGCCGAGACGAACGGCGTCAAGATCCGCCCGGTAGCGGCGGATGAGCCCCTCCTCCTCCAGCCGCTGACGGCGGCGCGATACCTGGCTCGGCGACAGCCGGACGAGTTCGGCGAGCTGCTGGTTGGTCCGTGCACCGTCCGCCTGCAGCGCGTCGAGCAGGCGCAGGTCGAAGGCATCGACGGCGATTGTTCCGTTCATTATTCCATAGGATCACGCACGTTTCATGCGGTCAATGCACAAAGGACGCGGCCTTTCGCACGCTCTTTGCACACGATTCGCACGACACTGTCGCCATCGTTCCTGTCCCCGGAGGATGACGCCATGGGTCCTTTCCCCCACGATGCCCCGCCAGCCGAGATCAGCGCCCACAATCCGATGGGCACCGACGGCTTCGAGTTCGTCGAGTTCGCCCATCCCGATCCCGCCGCGCTCAAGACCGTGCTCGAGCTCATGGGCTTCACGCGCCGGTCGCGCGTCACCGTTCGAAGAACGTCACGCTCTATCGCCAGGGCGACGTGAACTACATCGTCAACGCCGAGCCCGATTCCTTCGCGGCCGCCTTCGCCGCCGAGCACGGCCCCTGCGCCTGCGCCATGGCCTTCCGGGTCAGGGATGCGAAATATGCCTATGAGCGGGCCATCTCCCTCGGCGCCGAGCCCTATGTCGGCAAGGTCGGGCCGATGGAACTGCTCCATTCCCGCCATCAAGGGCATCGGCGGCTCGCTGCTCTATTTCGTCGATCGCTACGGCGACAAGGGCTCGATCTACGACGTCGATTTCGTCTGGACCGGCGAGCGCGACCCGCACCCCGAGCCGGCCGGGCTCTACTTACCTCGACCATCTCACCCACAACGTCTATCGCGGCCGCATGGATTTCTGGGCCGGCTTCTACGAGAAGCTCTTCAACTTCCGCGAGATCCGCTTCTTCAACATCGAGGGCAAGCTGACGGGCCTGTATCCCGTGCGCGCTGACCAGCCCCTGCGGCAAGATCCGCATCCCGATCAACGAGAGCCTCGACGACAAGAGCCAGATCGAGGAGTACCTCGCGCTCTACAGGGGCGAGGGCATCCAGCACATCGCCTGCGGCTCGCGCGACATCTACGCGACCGTCGAGGCGCTGCGCGCCAACGGCCTGCCCTTCATGCCGGCACCGCCCGCAGACCTATTACGAGAAGGTCGACGCCCGCGCTGCCGCGGCCATGGCGAGCCGGTCGAGCGCATGCAGGCGAACGGCATCCTCATCGACGGCGAGGGTGCCGTCGCGCTCGGCGAGAAGGAGGGGCGCATGTCGCGCGTCCTGTTGCAGATCTTCTCCGGCACGGTGCTCGGCCCGATCTTCTTCGAGTTCATCCAGCGCAAGGGCGACGACGGCTTCGGCGAGGGCAATTTCCGCGCCCTCTTCGAGTCGATCGAGGAGGACCAGATCCGCCGCGGCGTCATCGGCGGCAAGGCCGCCTGATCCTTTCCGCAACGGTTCACCCGCACAGGGCGCCTCCCGGGGCGCCCTGTTTGCTGTCGTGGCGCCTATGCGGCGATGCGCCCCTCGGTGACGGCGTGGCAGGCGACCGTGCCGAACTCGTCCGTGATCGAGGCGGGCACTTCAGCGCGGCAACGGCCGGTGGCGAGCGGGCAGCGTGGATTGAACGGACAGCCCGAGGGCGGGGTGATCGGGTTCGGCAATCTCGCCGTGGACCGGCTTGCGCGGCCGCCCCGACATGTCGAGATCCGGCACGGCGTCGAGCAGCATGCGCGTATAGGGGTGGCGCGGCGCGGCGAACAGCTGTGCGCGCCGGCGCCGATCTCGACCGAGGCGGCCGAGATACATCACGCCGACGCGCGTCGCCATGTGGCTGACGACGGCAAGGTTGTGCGAGATGAACAGGTAGGTCAGGCCGAACTCGTCCTGCAGGTCGCGCATCAGGTTGAGGATCTGCGCCTGCACCGAGACGTCGAGCGCCGAGGTCGGCTCGTCGCAGACGATGAACTCCGGGTTCGAGGCGAGAGCCCGGGCGATGGCGATGCGCTGGCGCTGGCCGCCGGAGAACTCGTGGGGGTATTTCGTACCATCGGCCGGGTCGAGCCGCCGACGGTCCGGAGCAGCCGGCCGACTTCGCGCCTCGATCTCGCGCGCATCGCTGATCAGCCCGAAGGCGCGGATCGGCTCGGCGATGATCTCGGTCGACGCGCCAGCGCGGATTGAGCGAGCGCATAGGGATCCTGGAAGATCATCTGGATCATGGACCGCAGCGGACCTTGCGGCGGACAGGATCGATCCGACGTTGTCATGTCGATGCCGTCGAAGCTGATCGGCCAGCCGTCGGCGGCTCGAGCAGCCCGACGACCATGCTGGCGACGGTCGACTTCCCGCGAGCCGGACTCGCCCACCAGCGCGAAGGTCTCGCCCTCGGCCGATCGTGAACGACGACATCCTGTCGACGGCCTTCAGCAGTCTGACGCTCCGCGCATTCGAGCATGCGGTTCAGCCAGGGCTTCGATACGTCGAAGATGTCGCGACGAGGCCGCTGACGGTCGACGAATGGCGTCGCTCATCGCATCGCCTTCGCTGGGCGCCTTGTCGGCATAGAGCCAGCAGGCGACCAGCGCGCTCGCCGACCGGCATGGGCTTGGGCCGCTCGACGCATGCAACGGTCGAAGACCTTCGGGCAGCGCGGGTTGAAGGCGCAGCCCCTGGGGAATGGCGGTCAGGCGCGGCATCGAGCCGGGGATCTGCGTCAGGCGGTCGGCGGTGGTCGTCGAGCGAGGGGATCGAGCCCATCAGGCCCCTCGGTGTAGGGGTGGCGGGCGCGCTTGATGACGTCCTGCACCGGGCCGATCTCGGCGATGCGGCCGGCATACATGCACCGCGACGCGGTCCGCCGTCTCGGCGATCACGCCCATGTCGTGGGTGATCAGCATCACGGCCGTGCCGTGGTCTCTGCAGAGGTTCTTCAGCAGCGTGATGATCTGCGCCTGCACGGAGACGTCAAGCGCCGTGGTCGGCTCGTCGGCGATCGACCAGTTCCGGCTCGGCGCAGAGCGCCAGGGCGATCACGACGCGCTGGCGCATGCCGCCGGAGAACTGGTGCGGATAGGCGTCGATGCGCGTTCTCGGGCGCCGGGATGCCGACGTCGTTCAGGAGATCGATGCGCGCCGCGTGCGTGCCTGCGCGGTCGTACAGCGGCGATGTGGGTCTGGATCGTCTCGATCAGCTGCTCGCCGACCGTGTAGAGCGGGTTCAGCGATGGTCAGCGGGTCCTGGAAGACCATGCCGATCGCGCTGGCCGCGGATCTTGCGCATCTCCTCGGGCGGCAGGTTGTCGATGCGCTCGCCCTTCAAGCAGGACCTCGCCGCCGGCGATGCGGCCGGGCGGCTCCAGCAGGCCGATGATGGCGGCGCCGGTCAGCGACTTGCCGGCGCCGGATTCGCCCACGACGCCGAGGACCTCACCGGGGGCGATGTCGAAGGAGATGTCGATCGACGGCTGTCAGCGTGCCGCGGCGGGTGGGGAACTGGACGACGCAGGTCATCGGATCGGAAAGGACGGGCGCGGTCATCGGCGCGTCACCTGAGCTTCGGGTTGAGGGCATCGCGCAGCCAGTCGCCGAGCAGGTTGATCGGCACAGCGCCAGCAGCACCAGGCGCGAGCAGGGCCGGGAAGAACAGGATCCACCACTCGCCGGAGAACAGGTACTGCTGACCGAAGCGGATGAGGGTGCCGAGCGAGGGCTGGGTCGCCGGCACGCCGACGCCGAGGAAGGACAGCGTCGCCTCCTCGATGATGGCCAGCGCGAGGTTGATCGTGGCGATCACCAGCACCGGGCCGGTGACGTTGGGCAGCACGTGGCGCACCATGATGAACAGCGACGACAGGCCCATGACGCGGGCGGCCTGCGACATACTCCTTGTTGCTGCTCGACCATGGTCGACGCCGCGCACGGTGCGGGCATATTGCGCCCAGTTCGACAGGCCGATGGCGACGACGAGCACCCAGATGGCCATCTGCTCGTGATGCGCACGGCGGGATGAGGCCGCGCGCCACGCCGAAGAACAGGAGCGCGATCAGGATCGCCGGAAAGGAGAGCTGGACGTCGGCGATGCGCATGATGAACGCGTCCGTCCGTCCGCCGAGATAGCCGGCGACGAGGCCGAGGCCGACCCCCATCACCACCGAGAACGGCGACCGAGGCGAAGCCGACGAAGAGCGAGACGCGCGATGCCGTAGAGGATGGCGGAGAACAGGTCGCGGCCCTGGTTGTCGGTGCCGAGCCAGTACACGGTGCTCGAGCCCATGCGCGGGCTCGCACGGGCTTGGTGTAGCCGTCGAGCAGGTTGAGGGCGGAGGGGTCGAACGGCGTCCTGCGGCGCGATCCAGTTGGCGCCGAGCGAAGGCGCACACAGCAGGACCACGGTCATGGCGGCTGCCGATCATCGCCACGGGCGAATGGCGGAAGCTCCAGCCGATGTCGGAATCCCAGGCCCGGGCGAGGCGCGTCTTCAGGCCGATGCGCGGCTTCGGTGAGGTGTCGGTCGCGGACATGGCGGGCCTCAATGCGCCGAGGCCGGACCCTGCGCCGCGCAGGCGCGGGATCGAGCGCGAAATAGATGAGGTCGACGACGAGGTTGATCACCACGAAGACGAAGCGCGACGAACATCAGGTAGGCGGCCATAACGGGGATGTCGACGAACTGCACCGACTGCACGAAGAGCGCGCCGAGGCCGGGCCACTGGAAGACGCTCTCGGTGACGATGGCGAAGGCGATGACGCCGCCGAGCTGCAGGCCGGCGATGGTCATCACCGGCACCATGGTGTTCTTGAGCGCGTGGCGGAACTAGATGGCGCGTTCCGGCACGCCGCGGGCGCGGGCGAACTTCACGTAGTCGGTGCGCATGACCTCGAGCATTTCCGAGCGGCACGAGGCGCATGATGAGGGTGAGCTGGAAGAAGCCGAGTGTCAGCACCGGCATGACCAGCGACTTCAGTCCCGAGGCGGTCAGAAGCCCGGTTGTCCACCAGCCGATCTTGACGACATCGCCGCGCCCGAACGAGGGCAGCCAGCGCAGCTCGACGGCGAAGACGCCAGATCAGGCCGATGCCGATCAGGAAGGTCGGCAGCGACACGCCGATCAGCGAGATCGACATGGATGGCATGGGATCAGGATGCCGTTCCGGTAGATCGCGGTGTAGACGCCGAGAGCGATGCCGACGACGAGGGCGAAGATGGCCGAGAGAATGCGCCAGCTCGACGTGTCGCCGGCAGGCGCTCGGCCAAGATCAGGTCCGACACCGGCCGGCCCTGGCGGTAGCTGACGCCGAACTCGCGCCTGCGCCGCATTGCCGACGAAGCGGGCGAACTGGACGGCGATCGGAATCGTTCGAGGCCGAGCTCACTGGGCGAGCTGCTGCGCGATCCGCGATCGTCGCCTCCTGGCCCAGCAGATTCGAGACGGGATCGCCGACGAAGCGGAACATCGAGAAGGCGATGAGAGCCACCGCACAGCATGACCATGGATCGCCTGGGCGAGACACTCTTGACGACGTAAGCGATCATGGCGGGCGAAACCGGGGCGCGGAAGTCGGGAAGGGATCAATGCAGCAAGGTCCCCTGCCGTCACCGGAAGGGGGCCGTGCAGTCAGCTCAGGCAGATCAGGAGCCGGCGAAGCGGAACAGCTTGAACCAGTGCGTCCGGCATCCGGATGCACCGGCACCTCGATGCCGCCGCGCGATGGCGTGGCTGATCGACTGCAGGTGGAGCGGGATGTAGATGGCCGCGTCGCGCAGCTGCTTCTGGATGTCGGCGAGCTCCGCATTGCGGCGGGTCGATGTCCGGCATGGTCATGCAGCGCCATGCATGCGGCTGTCGAGCGCCGGGTTGGAGATAGCGGGTGCCGTTCCAGGTGCCGTTGTTCGCGGTGCGCGTGTGGTAGAGGAAGGTCAGGATATATTCCGCGTCATAGGTCGGGATGCCCCAGCCCACGAGGAAGAAATCCAGCTCATTCGCGCTGCAGCTCCGGGAAGTGCTGCGCTGCCGGACTTGCGCGACGAGATTGGCACGGATGCCGATCTGGCCGAGCATGGCCGACCACCGCCTGGCAGATGTTCTCGTCCGAGACGTAGCGGTTGTTGGTGCACTGGAGCGACACCGAGAAGCGGGTGTTGCCTTCGGCCGGACCGGCGGGGATAGCCGGCCTGCGTCAAGCGCCCGGTTGGCGGCCGCAGGGTCGAAGCGGCGGCAACGCTGCGAGCCAGCTCGGCCGAGTAACCCGATTGATGAAGGGCGTGCCGATGTAGCCGATCGGCACGACCCTGGCCGCGCATGACGACGCGGGTGATCGCCTCGCGGTTCACCGCGATGTTGATGGCGTTGCGCACGTCGCACGTCGGCGAAGGGGTTCTTGCCGCTTGCATGTCCGAGGACTTCAGCTCGGCGCTGCGCCGACGTTGAAGCCGAGGAAGATCACGCGGTTCTCGGGGCCGGTCGTCGACCTTGATGCCCTGGCTCTGCTGCAGGCGCGCGATGTCCTGCACCGGAACGTCATGGACGACGTCCACCTCGCCGGAGAGCAGCGCAGCGATACGGGTGGCGTCCTCGCTGGATCGGCACGCACGATCAGCTCGGTGACCTGCAGCGGGAACTGGCCCTGTGCCCCAGTAGCCCGGGAACTGCCGCATCGACGGTGCGAACGTCCGGCTCGCGAGAGATCGAGCGTGAACGGCGCCGGTGCCCATGGCATTGCGCGTCGCGCCGTTCTCCTGGCGCTCGCGGATGTTCTGCGGAGTCGAGCGGCGTTGTTCGTTCTCCGCCCAGGCCTTGGCACATCATGAAGATGTTGGTGAGGTTCTCCACCAGCAGCGGGTTCGGCGCCTTGGTCTTGATGCGGATCGTGTGCGCATCGACCTTGGTGACGCTGTCGATCGAGGTGAGAAGGCCGCGATAGTCGGAGGTCGGCTTGCGGGCGCGCTCGAAGGAGAAGATGGCGTCATCGGCGGTGAAGTCCGAACCGTCGTGGAACTTCACGCCCTGACGCAGCTTGAACTCCCAGACGGTCGGATCGTCGGGCAGGATGCGCCATTCGGTGGCGAGGGTGGCGACCAGCTTGCCGTCATAGCCGCGGATGACCAGCGGCTCGTAGATCTGGTGGGCGAGGTTCGAGGTCGGGCCGATATTGGCCGACATGGGATCGAGGGTCTGGGCATCGACCGAGCGGGCCCAACGGACGGTGCGGGCATCCGCAGCCGTGATGAAGGCAGCGGCGGCGATCATCGCCCCTGCCAGGAGTTTCAGTCCAGAACGCATTGTCCACCTCCGCAACACAGGTTGCAGCCGGGTCTTTCGCCCGGCTCATTGGAGGAATGATAGACAGCGTTCATCAGCCTGTCACGGCGGCCACGCGGACGAAATGCCGCGTTGACTCGCCGTTTCAGCGGGCCGCAGGCGCCCTTCTCAGGGCTTGATCTCGATCTCGATGAAGGCGAAGTCCCGGCCCGAGATGTTGATGATGTTGTGCTTCACGCCTTCCTTGCGGAAATAGGGCTCGTGCGTCTTCATCTCATACTCGCCGGAGGTGCCGTCATCGAGTTCGGCGATGAGGCGGCCGTCGGCGAGCGGCACCACCACATAGTCCCAGCCATGGGTGTGCCAGCCGGTCTCGGCGCCGTCGGAGAAGTTCCACCGCGTCACCTTGACCTTGTCGTTGTCGATCATCAGCTGGGGATCGGCGGGAGGGCGGCAGGTGAAGGTCATGGGTCGGTCCTTTCGATGCGCTGCAGGCCGGCGGAGCGGCCGGCGATGATCCAGTAGACGAGGCCGCCGGCGAGTCCGGCGACGAGGGTCACCGCGATCTTCGCGACGGTGATGGCCGGCTCCTCGTCGAGGAGCGGGTCAGGGGCCTCCTGGCGGCTGTGGAGGAACGTCCAGCCGAGAAAAACCACGGCCACCAGAACACCCAGCCCGGCATGGATGGCAAGCGCCCGCCAGCGCATGGCTTCGGCGACAAACTGGAAGAGCAGCAAAGGCCAGAGGAGCCGGGCCGCGAGGAAAGTGTAGAAGCCGATGGCGACCAGCCCTGCCATGGGCTCCGGCATCCGCCCCTTGTTGAGATCCAGGACCACGACGATGGCAGCCGCCACCGCGAGCGCCGCCAGGAATCCGGCGGCCACGCGCAACAGGCGGACGATGTAGAAGGCGAAGCGATTCATGGCGGCGAGGTTAGTCGCCGCCGGCCCGGCGCGATAGCGGGACACGGCATGACGGCCGTGCCCCGCCCGGGGTCAGCGGACGACGGCGCCGTAGATCAGGTTCTTGAACAGCATGCGCGTGTGGACGCGGTTCGAGGGGCCCTGCGCCATGAGGATGCCGACGATGCCCTCGCGCGGGTCGATGGTGAAGCTCGTCCCCCAGGCACCCGCCCACATGGCATCGCCCGTCGAGCCGGGAGCGACCGCGAAACCGTCCTGCCGACGCACGGCGAAGCCGAGACCGAAGCCGTAGCCCGGCCCGGTGGAAGCCGCGGTCGATCCGCCCATGCCGATCAGGTGATCGGACAGCATGAACTCGACCCACTTCGTTGACAGGAGCCGCCGCCCCTCGAACTGGCCGCCGTTCAGGATCATCTGCGCGAAGCGGAAATAGTCCTCGGCGGTGGAGACCAGGCCCGCGCCGCCCTTGAAGTACTGGCCGTGGTCGGCCGGGTTCTCGAAGATCCGGTACGAGGTCACCATGCCGGCCTTGGCCGGATCGGAATCAAGTGCCTCGGCAAGCCGCGAGCGCCGCCCCTCGGCCACGAACCAGGTGGTGTCACGCATGTCGAGGGGATCGAGGATCATCTCCTTGATGAGGATGTCGAGGCGCTTGCCGGTGACACGCTCCAGCAGCAGGCCGAGGACGTCAGTGGAGATGGAGTACTCGAAGTTCGTCGCTGGCTGGTGCATCAGCGGGATCTGTCCGAGCCGGCGCAGCATCTCGTCGCCGGTGATGTTGGCGGTCCGCGCCTCGATGTTCTGCTCGTCGAGCAGCTGCTTCAGGCGCGGCGAGCGAACCGAACCGGCATAGGTGAAGCCGGAGGTATGACGCAGCAGGTCCTGGACGGTGATCGGACGGGCGAGCGTCACATCCTCGGTCGTCGTGGTGCCGTCGGCATTGCGACGCTCGACCTGCACCTTCATGTCCTTGAGTTCGGTCAGCCAGTTGGCGATCGGGTCCGAGAGCTTCATCCGTCCCTGCTCGATCAGCATCACGGCGGCCGTCGAGACGATCGGTTTGGTCATCGACGCCAGCATGAACAGCGTGTCGCGGGTCATGGGCTGCGTCTTCGCCGCGTCGCGGAAGCCGTGCGCCTCGAAGTGGATGATGCGGCCGCGCCGCGCGATCAATGTCACGGCGCCGGGGAACATGCCGCGATCGACCTGCTCGCGCATCACCGGGCCGATGCGGGCGAGCCGTTCGCGCGAGAAGCCCATGACGGTCTCCTCGCCACGGCCGCGGCGCGCGTCGCGTTCGAAACGGCCCTGCCCCCTGTCGAAACCGGGACCGCGGTCGTCACGCTCGAAGCGGCCGTTCTGACCCTGACCGAACTGGGCCGAAGCGGTGGAGGGAGCGCCGGCGACGCAGGCGAGCGCCCCGCCGACGGCCCCGGCCCGCAGGGGCGTGAAGACATGGAGCGACATGGGATCCTCCCGGGATCGTGGTGGTCTCGCCGGTCTTGTTCCGCCGGTTGCCGAAAGCTCACCACCCGCCCGGGGCAGGGTCAAGCACGGACCGCGGGTGTCTGCCGCGCGGCCCGAATGGCCAGCCTCAGTCCACCATGCTCATGGCGCGGAAGGCGTCCTGCTCGGCCTTCGACATGAGCGCCGCCTTGTCCTTGGCGCGCAGACGCTCCGTCTCGCTCTTGAGCTGGCCGCAGGCGGCGAGGATGTCGCGGCCACGCGGTGTCCGCACCGGCGAGGAGTAGCCGGCCTCGAAGACGACCTCCGAGAAGCGCTCGATCTGCTCCCAGTCGGAGCACTCGTATTTCGATCCGGGCCAGGGATTGAAGGGGATCAGATTGATCTTGGCGGGGATGCCCTTCAGGAGCCGCACCAGCCGCTTCGCATCGTCGATGGAATCATTGACGCCCTTCAGCATCACGTACTCGAAGGTGATGCGACGGGCGTTGGAGGCGGCCGGATAGTTGCGACAGGCGTCCAGCAGCTCGGCAATGGGGTATTTCTTGTTCAGCGGCACCAGTTCGTCGCGCAGGTCGTCGCGCACGGCATGCAGGGAGATGGCCAGCGCCACGCCGGTCGCCTCGCCGATGCGGCCGATCTCCGGGACGACGCCGGAGGTCGACAGCGTCACCCGCCGCTTGGAGAACTGCAGCCCGTCGGCGTCGAGCAGCGTCATCAGCGCGCCGGTGACGTGTTCGACGTTGTAGAGCGGCTCGCCCATGCCCATGAAGACGATGTTGGTGACGAAGCGCCCGCCATCCGTCGGCACGAAGGCGCCCTCGGGCGGTTCCTGTCCCGGCCAGTCGCCGAGCTGGTCGCGGGCGACGATCACCTGGGCGACGATCTCGGCGGCGGTCAGGTTGCGGACCAGCTTCTGCGTGCCCGTGTGACAGAAGGAACAGGTGAGCGTGCAGCCGACCTGGCTTGAGATGCACAGCGTCCCGCGGTCGCGGGTGGGGATATAGACCGTCTCGATCTCGTGCCACTTCTCGCCGGCCACGGACGGGGGAATCCGCATCAGCCACTTGCGGGTGCCGTCCTGCGACACCTGCTCGGCGACGACCTCGGGACGCTCCAGCGTGTAGGCCTCGGTCAAGGCGGCACGCAGATGCTTGGAGACGTTGGACATCTCCTCGAAGGTCCGGGCGCCGCGCTGGTAGATCCAGCCCCAGAGCTGGGCGACACGCATGCGCGTTTCCCTGCCCTCGATGCCGATGGCGGCGAGAGCAGCCTTGAGATCCTCGCGGCCCATGCCGACGAGCGAGGGCTTCGCCGGCAAGGCGCGGGTTTCGGTAGCCGCAGCGGGCTTCACGACGGGCTTGGCATTCGCGAGATCGAGCGTCGGCATCGGTTCGGGGTTCCTGGCAAGCGCGGGCCTATAGCATGAAAGCTGCGCCCGACGCAGGATTTCCTGAGCGCCCGCCGCTTCAGCTGGTCGAGTTCTGATCGGCGCACTCGCGGCGCGCCTGCGCGAGGGCCTGGCCGAACCCCTTCAACGAGTAGCTGTCGACAGTCTCCTCGCCGAGCTGCGACTTGGAGCGCAGCGTCATCTGGGGGTTCTCGCGCATGGCCGCTACCAGCCGCGTCTCGTCGGCGAGGTTGGCGATCCAGGCGCCCTGCATGTCGCCGGACAGGGGGAACGTTTCGTCGCCGATCGTCAGCGTCGAACCCGACGTGACCTCGAAACCGAACTCGACCGCGAACTCGTCGCGGACCTGATCGGACGGGCGGGTGGTGACGAAGACGAAGGCCCTGCCCCTCACGGCACCTTCCGGCCGGCGCGAGTGCGGCGAGCCCGCGGCGTAACAGAGTTTTCCGCGATTGGTGTCGGCGATGACGACGGACCAGTTGCCATGGCGCGCGACGACACGGTTGGTGCCGGTGATCGGCCGCTCCTGCGCGAAGGCGGGAGCCGGAATGGCAAGGGCCAGAAGCGCGATTGCGAGCCTCAGCGGCATTCCTGCGCGACGCGGTCGAGGGCCTGGCTCAGCCCGTTCAGCGAATAGGTGTCGGTGGTGACGTTGCCGCGCAACGAGGTGGAACGGATGGTCAGCTGCGAACCGCCGCGCATCGCCTGGACCATGCGGCCCTCCTCGGCGGCGTTCTTGATCCAGGCGCCGGTGGCCTGGGTGTAGAGCGCGAAATTGGTGGTGCCGATGGTGGCGGTCGCATCGCCCTTCAGGGGGAAGCCGAGGGTCAGCGACACCTCGTTGCGGACGTTCTCGCCGGGCCGCGAGGTCAGGAAGAAGAAGGCCGGGTCGCGCTGCAGGTTGCCGGGTGCGCGGCTCTTCGGCTGGGAAGCCGCGTAGCAGACCTTGCCGCGCGGCGTCGTGGAGGTGAACACGCCCCAGTCGCCGAACTGCGCCACCGCCGAGCCCTGCTGGGGGCCGCCGCCGGCCGCCGGTCGGGCCGCCTGGGCCTGCTGGCGCTGCTGGGCGCCCGCATCGGACGCGGCGAAGGCGATGGCCGCCAGGGCCAGGACAGGGAGCATTCGGTTGGAGCGCATTGCAAAACTCGGCTCGTTCGAAGGGCGGTCGGGAACGGCGGCCCCGCCGGACTTGCTCCCTAGATGTCGAAGATCAGGGTAAACAAGCCGTTAAGACAGGGGCAAATCCATGGCGAATGGGTGCCTGAAAGGCAAGTCCCGGCTGTGGCGTCGTCCCCGCGAGGTAACTTAAGGCCAATCCGGGCAAGACTAGGGCGAAGGTGCCCGCGTCTGCGTCGGGAATCACCGCCGGGATGCCGGCCCCTGTCGTCCGACTGCGATTGAACCTCTCACAGCCTCCCGGCGACAGAGATGTCCCGGAGCCTCGTCCGCCCTGTCGGCGGCGTGGCGAACCTGTCCCGCCGCTCCTGTCGGCGTCTTCGGAGAAGTCCATGAATGCAATGTCCAGACGCGCCGCCTTCGCGGCGATCCTCGGCGCGGCGAGCCTCGCCGCCACCCAGAGCCATGCCCTGTCAGTGCGAGGCCCCGGTGGCCGCGCGCCGGGCGGCTACCGACCCATCGACCCCGGAATCGGCAACGGCCGCGGCGGTCGTCCCATCGACCCTGGCATCGGCAACGGCCGCCCCGGCGGCTGGCAGCACAGCGCCAGCCGGCGCGGCGTCATCGGCGACCACGGTCCGGGCATCGACCCGTCGCCCCGTCCACCGCACTGGCGTAACCGCCAGGGTGGGCTGCTCGGCGGCCTGAACCAGCCGCCCTCGGCGCCCGGCGGCTACTACCACTGCCATCCGCGCTACCGTCGCCGCGGCCTCTGCTCCTGACGCAAGAAGGGCGCCTCCCGGCCAGGAGGCGCCCTTTGTATCTCAGTCAGCGATCTGCCCGAAGGCCGGCCCGTCTCAGCCCCAGGCGCGGATGTCGACGAAGTGACCCGCGATCGCCGCAGCCGCCGCCATCGCCGGGCGACACCAGATGGGTGCGGCCCTTGTAGCCCTGGCGGCCCTCGAAGTTGCGGTTCGAGGTCGAGGCGCAGCGCTCGCCCGGCTTCAGCCGGTCGTCGTTCATGGCGAGGCACATCGAGCAGCCCGGCTCGCGCCAGTCGAAACCGGCGGCGAGTGAAGATCTTGTCGAGGCCCTCGGCTTCCGCCTGTTCCTTAACGAGGCCGGAGCCCGGCACGATCATGGCCGTTGACGCGCGATTGGCCACGGTCTTGCCCTTCGATCGACGCTGGCGACGTCGCGCAGATCCTCGATGCGGCCAGTTGGTGCAGGAGCCGATGAAGACGCTGGTCGAGCGCGGATGTCGGTGATCTTCGTGCCCGGCTTCAGGCCCATGTAGTCGAGAGCGCGCCACTTGGAGATGCGCTTGTTCTCGTCCTGGATCTCGTCCGGGTTCGGGCACGACGCCGGCGATCGAGACGACGTCCTCGGGCGACGTGCCCCAGGTGACGATCGGCGGCAGGTTGTCGGCGTCGAGCACCACGACGCGGTCGAAATGGGCGCCCTCGTCGGTGAAGCAGCGTCTTCCAGTACTTCAGCGCCGCGTCCCAGGCCGCGCCCTTCGGCGCACTGCGGCTTGCCCTTGAGATAGGCGTAGGTCGTCTCGTCGGCGGCGATCAGGCCGGCGCGCGCGCCGCCTTCGATCGACATGTTGCAGACCGTCATGCGGCCTTCCATCGACAGCGCGCGGATGGCCTCGCCGGCATATTCGATGACGTAGCCGGTGCCGCCGGCGGTGCCGATCTCGCCGATGATGGCCAGGATGATGTCCTTGGCGGTGACGCCGTCCGGCAGCTTGCCGTCGACGCGCACCAGCATGTTCTTGGCCTTGCGCCTGGATCAGCGTCTGGGTGGCCAGCACATGCTCGACCTCCGAGGTGCCGATGCCATGCGCCAGCGCGCCGAAGGCGCCGTGCGTCGAGGTGTGGCTGTCGCCGCAGACGATGGTCATGCCCGGCAGGGTGAAGCCCTGCTCCGGGCCGATGATGTGGACGATGCCCTGGCGGATATCGTTCATCGGAATAATATTCGACGCCGAAATCCTTGGCGTTCTTGGCCAGCGCCTCGACCTGGATGCGGCTTTCCTCGTTCTTGATGCCGAACTTGCGGTCGGGCGTGGTCGGAACGTTGTGGTCGACCACGGCCAGCGTCTTCTGCGGCGCGCGCACCTTGCGGCCGGCCATGCGCAGGCCCTTCGAAGGCCTGCGGGCTGGTCACCTCGTGGACGAGGTGGCGGTCGATGTAGAGCAGGCAGGTGCCGTCGTCCTGGCGTGTCGACGACGTGGTCGTCCAAGATCTTGTCGTACAGCGTGCGCGGCGCGGCCATGGCGGACCTCCCGTTCGACAAAGGTGGCGGGTCTCTTAGCCTTGAATGGTTCTGATTAGAAGAGGCATCGAGACGGATGCAGGGCAGGGTCCGGCGCCGCGCGGGCGCGCCGATCCGCGGATCAGACCCCGAAGCACCAGGCCAGCACGCCCTTCTGCGCGTGCAGCCGGTTCTCGGCCTCGTCGAAGACCACGGACTGCGGTCCGTCCATGACCTCGTCGGTGACCTCCTCGCCGCGATGGGCGGGCAGGCAGTGCATGAAGATGGCGTCGGAGTTCGCCGCGCTCATCAGCTGCTTGTTCACCTGGTAGGCCTTGAGGAGATTGTGGCGTCGGCCGGCATCCTCGTCGCCCATCGGCACGGCGGCCATCGGCGACACGCAGAGATCGGACTGCGGTCGAGCGCCTGGTCGGCGGGCCGAGACCGCGGCCCAGCAGCCTCGGCGCCCTCGCGTTGGGCGAGCGCGATGACCTCGCGTCGCGGCGCCAGTTCCTCGGGCGTCGCGATATTGAGCTTGAAACCGAAGCGCGGCGCCGCCTGGATCCAGGACGAGAGCACGTTGTTGGCGTCCCCCGTCCAGGCGATGGTCTTGCCGCGGATCGAGCCCTTCTTTTCCTCGAAGGTCATGATATCGGCCATGATCTGGCACGGGTGCGACAGCTTGGTGAGGCCGTTGATGACCGGAACAGTCGCCGCATCGGCAAGCTCGCGCACCGCGTTGTGGTCGAGCATGCGGATCATGATCGCGTCGACATAGCGCGACAGCACCTTGGCGGTGTCGGAGATCGTCTCGCCGCGGCCGAGCTGCATCTCGGTGCCGGTGAGCATGATCGTCTCGCCGCCGAGTTCCCGCATGCCGACGTCGAAGGAGACGCGCGTGCGGGTGGAGGGGCGCTCGAAGATCATCGCGAGCACCTTGCCGGCCAGCGGCTTCTCCGCTTCGGGCGTGCGGCGGACGCGCTTCAGCGCGCCTGCCTTGTCGAGAATGGCTTTCAGCTCGGCCCCGCCGAAATCGGCGAGGTCGACGAAATGACGGGGCGACTGGGTCACTCGGCCGCTCCCTTGACCATCTGCGCCTCGAGGCTCCGCGCCGCCTTGTCGAGCATGCCGACGGCGATGTCGATCTCCTCGTCGGAGACGATCAGCGGCGGGATGAGGCGGATGACGTTGTCGCCGGCCGGCACCACGAGGAGACCCTCGCGGCGCGCTTCGGCGGTGACCTCGCCATTGGGAACGACGCATTTGAGGCCGGTGAGCAGGCCTGCGCCGCGCACCGTCTCGAACACCCTGGGGTGCTGGTCGGCGAGGCCGGCGAGCTTCTGCTTGAACAGCAGGGCCTTGCGCTGGACCTCCTCGAGGAAGCCCGGCGCCAGGATCACGTCGAGCACGGCATTGCCGACGGCGCCGGCGAGCGGGCCGCCGCCGAAGGTCGTGCCGTGGGTGCCAGGCGTGAAGACGGCGGCGCATTTCTCCACGGCGAGGATCGCGCCCATGGGGAAGCCGCCGCCGATGCCCTTGGCGATCGACATGATGTCCGGGGAAACACCCGACCACTCATAGGCGAAGAGCTTGCCGGTGCGGCCGACGCCCGTCTGGACCTCGTCGAAGATCAGCAGCAGGTCGTGCTTGTCGCAGAGCTCGCGCAGATAGCGCAGCTCTTCGGTGGGCACCTCGCGCAGGCCGCCCTCGCCCTGGATCGGCTCGATCATCAGTGCGGCGGTATCCGGGCCGATCATCGCCTCCAGCGCCTTGCGGTCGCCGAAGGGCACCTGGTCGAAGCCCTCGACCTTCGGGCCGAAGCCCTCGAGGTACTTGGCCTGGCCGCCGGCGGCGATGGTCGCCAGCGTCCGGCCGTGGAAGGCGCCCTCGAAGGTGATGACGCGGAAGCGGTTCGGCTGGCCGCGCACGGCGAAGTACGTGCGCGCCATCTTGATGAGCGTCCTCGTTGGCTTCCGCACCCGAATTGCAGAACAGCACGGAGTCCGCGAAGGTCGCCTCGATCAGCCGCTTCGCCAGCCGCTCGGTCTCCGGCACGTTGTGCAGGTTGGAGACGTGCCAGACCTTCTTCGCCTGCTCGGTCAGAGCCTCGACGAGGTGGGGATGGGAATGGCCGAGGGAGTTGACCGCGATGCCGGCGCCGAAGTCGAGGACTCGGCGCCCGTCCGCCGTCACCAGCCAGCAGCCCTCGCCCCGCTCGAAGGCGAGTTCGGTCCGTCGCGTAGTTCGGCATCAGCGGCGCTGATCACTTCGACCTCCCGTCGAAACTCCTGACAAGTCAGGAAAAAAGCGGCCGCCCCGAAGGGCGGCGCGGCAAATTCTATGCGATCGGGGGGGCGGAAAGTCAAGGATGGGGGGATTTTGCCTACGCTGCGGCGCAATATCGCCGGCTAGGAACCCGAAGAGCCCCCAACCACCTCGCCATCCTCCTTGGTGAAGGTCGCCGGTGCGTTGTCGAGAAGGTCGAGCACCGCTTCCGAGGGCCGGCACAGCCGCGTGCCCTTCTCCGTCTCGACGATCGGCCGGTTGATGAGGATCGGATGCGCCATCATCGCGTCGATCAGTTCGTGGTCCGTCAGCGCGGGATCGCCGAGGCCGAGCTCGGCATAGGGCGTGCCCTTCTCGCGCAACAGCTGGCGGGGCGTGAGGCCCATGGCGGCGATGAGGGCCGTGAGCCGCTCCCGGCTCGGCGGGGTCTTCAGATACTCGACCACGGTCGGCTCGACGCCGCTCGCGCGGATCATGGCGAGGGTGTTGCGCGAGGTGCCGCAGGCGGGGTTGTGGAAGATCGTGACGGTCATGGCCTTGCGTTCTCGGAAATCGATGTCGTGCCGGAGGGCCGGAGCAGCCAGCCCATGAGGGCCATCGCCAGCAGGGCACCGGCGAGCTCGGCGCCGATGAAGCCGGGGAGGTCCACCGGACGGATGCCGGAGAAGGTGTTCGTCAGCGACCGGGCGATGGCGACCGCCGGATTGGCGAAGGAGGTCGAGGCGGTGAACCAGTAGGCGGCGGTGATGTAGAGCCCGACGAGCCAGGGAATGGCCCCCGCGGCGAAACGCAGTCCGCCGAGGATGGTCGCAACCAGGCCAAAGGCCGCGACACCTTCCGCGAACCACTGGGCGGCGCCAGTGCGCACCTTGGCCGCGACCGCCAGCGGCGCAAGATCGAACATCAGGTGGGCGGCCACCGTGCCGGCGATGCCGCCGGCGACCTGCGCCGCGACATAGAGCAGGGCCTCTCGGCCCGCGAGATCGCCGCGCAGCGTGAAGACCATCGTCACGGCCGGATTGAAATGGGCACCGGAGATCGGCCCGAGAATGGTGATCAGCACGACGAGGATGGCGCCCGTCGGCAGCGTATTGCCGAGGAGGGCGAGCGCCGTGTCGCGGGTCAGCGTTTCCGCCATGATGCCGGATCCTACGACGGTCGCGACCAGAAGCGCGGTGCCGAGGGCCTCGGCGACGAGGCGGCGGGGGAGATCGAAGCCAGCCATCAGCCCCTGGCCTTCGTGCTGCTCGCGCCTTCGCTCCGGCCGATGGCATCGAGCTTCGCCTGCAGGGTCAGGCGGTCGAGGCTCGCCACCGGCAGCGCCGTGAAGACCGAGATGCGGTTTTTCAGGTAGCGGAAGGCGGCGACAAAGGCCGCCTCCTTCTCGATGTCGGTGCCGTCCACGGCGGCCGGGTCCTCGATGCCCCAATGGGCGGTCATCGGCTGGCCAGGCCAGACCGGGCAGGCTTCGCCCGCCGCGCTGTCGCAGACGGTGAAGACGAAATCCATGACCGGGGCACCGGGAGCAGCGAACTCCTGCCAGCTCTTCGAGCGGAGGCCGTCTGTGGGATAGCCGGCGGAGCCGAGCACCCGCAGCGCGAAGGGATTGACGATCCCCTTCGGCTGGCTGCCCGCCGAGAAGGCGCGGAAGCGGCCGCCGCCGTCCTTCGCCAGGATCGCCTCGGCGAGAATGGAGCGGGCGGTATTGCCCGTGCAGAGGAACAGCACGTTGAACACACGCGGCTGAGGATCAGGGTTGGTCATGGGCAGGACACCTTGGCGCGGGTGCGGGGAGACAGGTGATCGACGAGGGGACCGCAGACCTCCGGCCGTCCGCCGCAGCAGTCCTCGACGAGATGAAGGGTCATGGCGCGGAAGCGGGCGAGATCGGCGCGGTAGATGATCGACCGGCCGCGCCGCTGGGGAGTGACGAGACCGGCGCGGGCCAGCACCGCCAGATGCGCCGACATCGTGTTCTGCGGAACGGCGAGGATCCGGCCGACATCTCCCGCCGGAAGCCCGTCCGGTTCGCGCGTCACCAGCAGCCGGAAGGTCGCGAGCCGCGTCGGCTGGGCCAGAGCTGCGCGAGCGCGGCGATGGTTTCGATGTCATCCATGATATCGAGAACTATCGATTCAATATGACAGCGACAAGACAGCGCCGCTTCCATCCGGCGGCGGCTGCCGCGGCGCGTCACGAGGCTCGGAAGTCCAGTGTCCGCGCGATCTTGCGCTGCCTGTCGTCGCTCCCGGAAAAGACCGCGGACGAGTGACTCAAAAACAACACCCCTCTTAAGGTCTTGGTAAGACTCAGGCATCGGACGGCGAGTTGAGCCGGAGGGCTGTGGACGGATTCGCCAAGGCCCCGAACCGCTTGGGGAAAACGAAGGTGAGATTCGCCGGACTCTTGCCGCCGATTCAATCAATAGCGTAGTGTCCGGCCGTCGGCATACGACATCTCGTGCGGCGGACCTTAGTGACAAGGGTATCGGCAGTGCAGCGACGCCTCTCGCGGGGCGGCGGTGGCTCGCGGATTCCGAAGGCCCGCAGCGCATCTCGGGAGGAGACAGGAACATGCAGCAGTTGCAGTGGACCGATGAACGGGTCGAGCTCCTGAAGAAGCTCTGGAACGACGGTCTCAGCGCCAGCCAGATCGCCGCCGAACTCGGCCAGGTCACCCGCAACGCCGTCATCGGCAAGGTCCACCGCCTCGGCCTGTCGGGCCGCGCCAAGGCGCCCTCCTCCAGCGCTCCGCGGGCCCGCAAGGCGCCGCGCTCGGCGCCCTCGGCGCCGCCGCGGCCCTCCATGCCGGCGTCGCGCTCCAACCTTGCCTTCAAGCCGCGCCCGGCCCCCGACCTGATGCCCGAGGTGGACGTCGCGCCGCTGCCCGAGGTCGACAATGTCGTGCCGATGGGCGAGCGCTGCACCATCATGGAGTTGAAGGAATATTCCTGCCGCTGGCCGATCGGCGAGCCCGGCAAGGACGACTTCCGTTACTGCGGCGCCCGCTCCGGCACCGGCATTCCCTATTGCGCCTATCACGCCCGCATCGCCTACCAGCCGGTCGCCGACCGTCGTCGCGATCGCAAGGCCGCTGGCGGACGCTGAATTCCCTCCTCAGGCGGCGGGCCTCGAGACAAACCAAGAAAAGCGATGCAAGCCAACGACCCTCTCCCGCAAGGGAGGGGGTTTTTCTTGTGCAGCGGACAGCCGGTGTCAGAACGGCATCATGCGCTCGAAGACGAGATAGCCGGTCAGAAGCCCCACGCCGAAGATGACGACGACCACCGCGGCCAGGACCTC
The DNA here is from genome assembly GCA_965284145.1 of Phreatobacter sp. GTDB lineage: Bacteria > Pseudomonadota > Alphaproteobacteria > Rhizobiales > Phreatobacteraceae > Phreatobacter. Next base: position 1,444,990 of record CBDIRH010000001.1, on the reverse strand, counting down.
CACGGCGCTCATGGCGAGGGTCATCGCCCCGGGCCGCGCTGCGGCAAGACGCACCGCCAGCCCCTTGGCTCCCGAGGCCAGCGTCGCAATGGCGGCGACCGTGATCGCGGTTCCGACCGCCATGGCGAAGGTGGCGATGACGCCAGCCTGCACGATGCCCTGGGACATGGCGAAGACCAGTACGAGCACGGCGCCGGTGCAGGGACGCAGGCCGACACTGAGAATGACCGCGAGCGCCTCCCGCCAGGAGTGAATCCTCGCCACCTGCTCGGCTGCGGGAAGATGGACGCAGTTGTCGTCGCAGCCGAGGCCGGCGACCGGCCTTGCACCACGCCAGGCCGCCAGACGGGCGATGAAGGCGCGGCCCTTCTGCCAGACGAGCCTCAGGCCGATGGCGATAATCAGGCCGTAGGCGGCAAGTTCGATCCAGTTGACGACCCGGCTCATCGTCCGCGCGGTGACGCCGAGGATGGCAGCAAGAAAGCCGACCAGCGCGATGGCCGTCAGGGCCTGCACGAGGGACGACAGGGCGGCGAGCATGACACCGCGGCGCACCGTCTCGCCGCTGGCGACGATGTAGGAGGAGATCACCGCCTTGCCGTGGCCGGGGCCCGCCGCGTGGAACACGCCGTAGAAGAACGACACCCCCACCAGCGTGGCGAAGGCGCCGGAGTTACCCGCGCGGATGCCGCGCACGGCTGACGACAGCTGCCGGTAGAAAGCCGCCTGCTGCTCGATGATCCAGCCGAAGACGCCGGTGGGCGGTGGCGACCTCGGGCCTCCGAAGGCCGAGGGCGGCGCCTGGGCGAGGACGGCGCCGGTGGCGACGACCAGCGCGGCGAGCACAAGCAGGGAGAGAACCGTCGCTCCGCGACGCCCTGGGATCACGGGCAGGTCACCGTGTAGCGTCCGGCGAACTGCTGGCCGAAATTGGAATTGGAACCGAGGGCCTGGAAGAAACTCTCCGAGAGCGACCCGACCGGAGCATTGCTGCCCCTCGGCGGCGTGTAGTCGAGCCGGCAGCCGGACGGCGCGCCGACGAGCCGCATAGGCTCCCCATCGGCCGGGGTGAAGGCGACGAAGTAGTCGGGATCATAGACCTCGAAGGTGAGCGGCCTGCCCGCGGCCGCGAAGGGCGTCGCCAGCGGCACTGTGAAGTGCAGGCGGAGCTTGCCGCCCACCACCTCGGACCAGGCGTCACGCACCGCGCCGAACGAGACGTAGCGGCGCTCGTGACGCATGATCGTGAAGAACTTCTGTTGTCCCAGGTGCTCGACATTGACCCTGGTCAGCTCGGCCAGTTCCTCGCGGCTGAACTGCCCGTCGCCGTTCTTGTCGAGCCCCTGCGTCGCGAAGCTCGAGTACATCTCGTCGAAGGTCCAGATGTGGACGAAGCCTGATACCTGGCCGGACGCGTCATGGGTCAGCTGGGTCTCGGTCTCGACCTGAACGTGGGGATGCGCCTCCGCCGGACGCGGCGCGAGAGCCGCGAGGGTGACGAGACAGAAGGCGAGCAGACGGAGCGGCGTCACGGCGAAACCTGATGATCGACACGGCAGTCATTGGGCGGCGATCGCGGCCAAGATATGGCCGTCCGCATGGTTAACGAAGAGTGCATGGCGTCGCGGGTGGACGACCCCTGCGCCAGGCCCGCTTGCCTATCCAATCCGCGGATGAAATGGTCCCGCTTCCCCCGCCGGACATCGCCTTTTTGAGGACATCATGCTCGCCAACCTGACCATCGACAGCCGCCGGCTCTGGGACATGCTGATGGAGACGGCCGAGATGGGCGGCACGCCCAAGGGCGGCATCCGCCGCCTGACGCTGTCGGACGAAGACCGTCGTGTCCGCGACTGGTTCCGCCGGGAGTGCGAGGCGCTCGGGTGCACCGTGCATGTCGACACGGCGCGGCAACATGATCGCCGTGCGCCCGGGCAAGGACAACACGCGCAAGCCGATCGCCATGGGCAGCCACCTCGACACCCAGCCGACCGGCGGCAAGTTCGACGGCGTGCTACGGCGTGCTCGGCCGGCCTCGAGGTGCTGCAGCGCGCTCCACGATGCCGGCTACGAGACGAACGCCGCCGATCGCTCGTCGCCGTGCTGGACCAACGAGGAGGGCTGCCGCTTCGCGCCGGCCATGGTCGGCCTCGGCCGTCTATCGCCGGCGCCTTCACGCTCAGACCGACGACGCTCGCTATCAAGGATCAAGCGACGGCGTCACCCAGGGCGAGGCCCTCGCCGCCATCGGCTACCGACGGCACCGAGGAGCCGGTCGGCGGCCTCGAGCTTCCGGAGCCTATCTTCGAAGCTGCATATCGAGCAGGGGCCGATCCTCGAGGAGGAATCCAAGACCATCGGCATCGTCACCGGCATCCAGGCGATCAAGTGGTTCAACTGCACCATCACCGGCCGCGAGAGCCATGCCGGAACGACGCCGATGAACTATCGCCGGGACTCCCTCGCCGCCTTCGCGGAGGCGGCGACGGAGATCCGCCAGATAGCGATCGACAATGGCGGCCTCGCCACCATCGGCATCGTCTCGGCATTCCCCGGCTCGCCCAACATCATCCCGGGCGAAATGCGCTTCACCCTCGACATGCGCCACCACCGGGACGATGCACTGGCGGCCATGGTGACCAAGGCGAAGATCGCCATCGCCGAGGCGGCGACGCGGCACGACGCCTCCTACGAGGTCAGCCCGCTGCAGGATTCGCCGGCCCAGCCCTTCGACGCCACCTGCATCGCCATGGTGCGCCAGGCCACCGAGAAGCTCGGCCTGCCCGCCCGCGAGATCACCTCCGGCGCCGGGCATGACGCCATGTACACGGCGCGCGTCTGCCCGACGACCATGGTCTTCGTCCCCTGCGCCGGCGGCCTCAGCCACAACGAGGCGGAGAGCGCGACGCAGGACGATTGCGGCCATGGCGCGCAGGTGCTGCTGGAGGCGGTCCTCGCCTATGACGCGCGGGCGTGACGGCGGCCGCGCTTTTCATCACCGGGCGCGACTGCTAGACCGCCCGCATCGAGCGGCGGAGAGCTGAACCCATGTCCGACATGCGCGTGGTGATCGCCGGTGCGGCCGGCCACATGGGCCGGGTGCTGGTGCGTCTCGTCCAGGAGACGCCGGGGATGAAGGTCTCCGGCGCCATCGAGCCGCCGGGACACGTCGCCCTCGGCGAGGATGCCGGCCTTCTGGCCGGCGCCGGGCGCGCCCTCGTCCAGGTCACCTCGGACATGGACGCCGCCCTGTCGCAGGCCGACGCCGTCATCGACTTCACCATCCCGCGCGTCTCGGTGGAGATCGCCGGCCTCGCCGCCAAGCACCGCAAGGTGCACATCTGCGGCACCACCGGCTGCAGCGACGCCGAGAACGATGCGATCGCCTCTTCGGCCCGCATCGCCACCATCGTCAAGTCGGGCAACTTCTCGCTTGGCGTGAACCTGCTCGCCGCGCTGGTGAAGCGCGCCGCCGAGGCGCTCGACGACGACTTCGACATCGAGGTGGTCGAGATGCACCACAACCGCAAGGTCGATGCCCCCTCGGGCACGGCGCTGATGTTCGGCGAGGCGGCGGCCAGGGGCCGCAAGATCGCCCTTGCCGATCACAAGGCCAGCGGGCGCGATGGTCTGACCGGTGCCCGCAAGCGCGGGGACATCGGCTTTGCCGCGCTGCGCGGCGGTACCGTCATCGGCGAGCATTCGGTGATCTTCGCCGGCCCCGACCGAGCGCGTGGTGATGACCCACATCGCCGAGGATCGCGCCCTCTGCGCCCGCGGCGCGCTGAAGGCGGCGCTCGGGGCCCACGGCAAGCCCGCCGGGCTCTATTCCATGGCCGATGTTCTCGGCTTCTGACCTTCCAAGGACCTGACCCATGACCGAACGGCTTCTCGTGCTCACCCGCCATGGCGAGAGCGAGTGGAACCTGAAGAACCTCTTCACCGGCTGGAAGGACCCCGGCCTGACGGAGAAGGGCATCGAGGAGGCGAAGACCGCCGGCCGCGGACTGAAGGCGCTCGGGCTGTCCTTCGACGTCGCCTACACCTCGGCACTGACCCGCGCCCAGCACACGCTGAAGCTGATCCTCGGGGAGATCGGCCAGCCGGACCTGCCGACCATCCGGGACTGGCGGCTGAACGAGCGCGACTACGGCGACCTCTCCGGCCTCAACAAGGCCGAGACGGCGGCGAAGTACGGCGACGAGCAGGTCCACATCTGGCGGCGCTCCTATGACGTGCCGCCGCCCGGCGGCGAAAGCCTGAAGGACACGGTGGCCCGCGTGCTGCCCTATTACGTGTCCGAGATCCTGCCCCGCGTCATGCGCGGCGAGCGCGTCCTCGTCGCCGCCCACGGCAATTCGCTTCGCGCATTGGCCATGGTTCTCGATCGCCTCGACGAGAAGACCATTCCGACGCTGGAGCTGAAGACCGGCGTGCCGCTGGTCTACCGCCTGAACGCCGACACGACGGTGGCGAGCAAGCAGGTTCTGGAGGGCTAGGACGCCTTGCGGCCGGTGTCGGCCGCTTCCGCACTGGCGCCCGTCGTCGCCGCCTGCGCGTGGCCGGTGGCGATCGCCATGCTGGCGGAATCGTAGAAGCACCTGAGTCTGCGGATGAGCCCGCCGCGAAACTGGATGAGATCGCAGCGCTCGCTGTCGATCACCCGGCCGTTCGGGCGGAAAATCAGCGTCGAGTGCCAGTGCACGATGGCGTCATCGTCCTTGACGATGACCTTTTCGAGCAGGAACTCGCGCACCTCGAACATCCGGTGAAAATGTTCGAAGACCTCGCGCAGGCCAGGAATCCCGACCCTCAGCCCAGCGTGGGGGTTCAGCACCGGGTTGCCGACCAGTGTGAACTCGCAGTCATCCTCGAACATCGAGAGAAGAGACGTCACGTCGCCGCGAGACCAGGCGGCGTAGCCGACCTTGAGCTTCTGCTCGCGGCCGATGTCGGCCGTCACGAGATGCAATGCCATGCAGAACGCCTCTCCCCTTCTCACCTTCCGGCGGCGACGCTTCTTCTCGAATCGGCGAATTCACTGAGGCTTCGCGTCAATTTTGCACAACGTCAAATATCCGCTGCGCGTTCCGTTCGCGGAAGGACGCTGATAGTTCGTCAGGAACCCGGCGCCGAATGCCCGTTCAGCCGCGCCAGGAGGACGTCTCCGGGCTCGGTTTGGTTCTGCCAGGCCTGCAAGCGCGTGGCCGGTTCTCGCCGGCTCGAACTGTTCAAATATCCGTGATCGGTATCGGGATGGGGACCGCTGTCGAGGCTCAGAAGTAGCGCGCGAGATTGCCGCGGATCCGGTCGATGACCCGCCCCTCTTCGGGACGGATGTCAAAGCGTTTCCCGGTGATCGTCTCGAAGGCCTCGATGTAGACCGCCGCGGTCGCGACGATCACGTCCGCCGGAATCTCGGGGATCGCATCCTTGTATGGATCGCAGCGCGCCACCACCCAGTTGCGCACGAAATCCTTGTCGAAGCTGTCCGGCTTCTCGCCGGCGGCGAAGCGGGCGGGATAGCTGTCGGCCTTCCAGTAGCGGCTCGAATCCGGCGTGTGGATCTCGTCGGCCAGCACGATCCGGCCATCGCTGTCGGTGCCGAACTCGTACTTGGTGTCCACCAGGATCAGCCCACGCTCGGCCGCGAGTTTCTGACCGCGCGCAAACAGCGCGAAGGCGTAGTCGGTCAGCGTTCGCCACTGCTCCGGCGTCACCAGCTTCTGGTCGAGAATCTCACCCGGCGACAGCGGCTCGTCGTGCCCGCCGTCAAAGGCCTTCGACGTCGGCGTGATGATCGGCTGCGGCAAACGCTGGTTGTCCCTCAGCCCGTCGGGCAGGGTGATGCCGTACATCTCCCTCTGCCCCTTCTTGTACAGGGTGAGCACGGAGGTGCCCGTGGTGCCGGCGAGATAGTCGCGCACCACGATCTCGACCGGCAGGATGTCGAGGCGGCGGCCGACCACGACGTTGGGGTCGGGATAGGCGATGACATGGTTCGGGCAGATGTCGGCCGTCTCCTCGAACCAGTAGCGGGCCGTCTGCGTCAGCACCTCGCCCTTGAACGGGATGGCGGCGAGGATGCGGTCGAAGGCGCTGATCCGGTCGGTGGCGATAATGACCCGGCTGCCGTCGGCAAGGTCGTAGTTGTCGCGCACCTTGCCGCGATAGTGGTTCGGCAGTTCGGGAATAGTGGCGTCGTCGAGGACCCGATGGGCGTTCGCCCGCAACCTGTCCATGTCCATCGTGCCGCCCTCCCGAAGGTCCAGCCTTCCTTATCGCCTCGGCGGGCCCCGCGTCGACGGCCCGCGACGATTGTCCACCGCCGCCGTGCTTGACCGCAGGGGCTGGATCGTCTTGGCTCGCGCTCCCTTCTTTCCCCAGCGTGAGCCGAATGGAAGCCTACGTCACTCCGGTCATCGAGTTCGTCAAAGCCAACCAGGCCTGGGCTCCCGCCATCATCTTCGCGCTGTGCTTCGCCGAGTCGCTCGCGGTTCTGTCGCTCATCGTGCCCGCCTGGGCGATGATCGTCGCCTTCGGCCCGCTCATCGGCACCGCCGGCATCCCCTTCTGGCCGATCCTTGTCGCGGCCGCGCTGGGCGCGACCCTCGGCGACGCGGTATCCTACTGGTTCGGCTATGTCTTCAAGGACAGGATCGCGACGATCTGGCCCTTGTCACGACACCCGGACATGCTGCCGAAGGGCCATGCCTTCTTCGAGAAATGGGGCGTCTGGGCCATCTTCATCGGCCGCTTCTCCGGCCCCCTGCGCGCCGCTGTGCCGCTGGTCGCCGGCATGCTCGCGATGTCGCAGTGGAAGTTCCAGATCGCCAATATCCTCTCGGCCTTCATCTGGGCCGGCGCGCTGCTCGCCCCCGGCAACTTCCTCGGCAAGTACCTGCCCTTCCTTCACTGAGGTACCGGCGGCCTCAGGCCAGGGTGGCCCTTCCCAGGAGGTCGACTGGGAAGGCGTGCACGTCCTGCAGGAGCTCGACGAAAGCCCTCGCCGTGAACTCAGTCTGCTCCCGCCCGCTCGCCGGCGTCGCGGCGGCCGCGTTGCCCATGGCGCCTGCGGTGGACAGGTCCTCGCTCATCCAGCCGAAGGAGATGCGCTGCGTCGCCCTCAGGTGCCGGTAGCGCTGCTCCATCAGAATGGCGGCCGAGACGAAGTCGCGGGCTTTCGCCATGTGGACGAGGTCGCGGCGGAAGTGCAGCATCTGCGACGTCTCGATCTCGCCGCCGTGGATGCCGTGGGTCTGCTCGGCTTCGGCGAAGAGGCCGGCGGGCGAGCCGAGGCGATGCCAGGAGCACTGGACGACGAACATGCCGTGCCGGCGGCGCAGGTCGCGCGCCACGATCTCCATGGTCGCGACATTGCCGCCGTGGGAATTGGCGAGCACGAGCTTCCTGACGCCCGCCCGCGCGATGCTGTCGCCGATCTCGTTCAGCAGCCGGATCTGCGTCTCGGCCGAGATGGTGATGGTGCCGGGGAAGGCGATGTGCTCGTCCGACTTGCCCATCCACACGGTCGGCAGGAAGGTGACGGGGAGGCCTTTCGGCAGGATGTCCCTGACAGCCTGGACATTGCCCTCCGCGATCACCGTGTCGACGGCGACGGCGAGGTGCGGCCCGTGCTGCTCGACCGCCGCGATCGGCAGCACGGCGATCCACGAGGACGTGTCGGAGGAGCGGAACTCCTCGGTGGTCATCTCGGCCCAGAGCTGTTTCGGCAGCATGATCGCGCCTCCCGCTTCGACGGCGTCAACCGGCCTTCGCTGCGACGACCTCGACCTCGACCTTGAATTCCGGCCTGGTGAAGCCCGAGACGATCATCAGCGTCGAGGCCGGCGGAGGGCTGGTCACATGGCGGTCGCGCGAAGCCATGTAGCCGGCCATGTGCGCCCGGTCGGTGACGAAGGCATTGATGCGCACGATGTCGCCCATGTCCATGCCGGCCGCTGCCAGCATGTGGCCGATGGCTGCAAAGCAAAGGTCGGCCTGTGCCTCGGCGCTCTCCGGGATCGCGCCGTCGGGCGCGAGGCCGAGCTGGCCCGAACAGAACAACATGCGCGTTCCGGCCGGTACCACGACGGCATGGGAGTATCTGGCGAAGGGGGCCGGCATCGCCGCCGGCGTCAGCTTCTCGAGCATGGTCAGGGCTTGCCTCATCTGGATCGGCAGGGCCGTCGTCTGCTTGATCCGCTCCATGGCGAAGCGCGATGTGACATTCTTCAGCGGTACTCGTCAGCGATCAGGCGCTTGTAGAAGGCGTCGTAGGCCAATCCATGTCGGCGACGACCACCCGCAGCATGTAGTCGACGTCTCCCGCCATCCGGTAGAATTCCATGACCTCCGGCATCGCAGAGACGACCTCCGCGAAACGCGCGAGCCAGCCTTCCGAATGATCCGCCGTTTCCACCGAGACGAAGACGGTCAGCCCGAGGCCGAGCTTGCGAGGGTCGAGAAGCGCCACGCGCCCCTTGATGATGCCCTCGGCCTCGAGCTTCTGGATCCGCTTCCAGGCACGGCGTCTGTCGACAGGTTGACCGGATTCGCGACGCCACTTCGGCGATGGACAGCGAGGCGTCGGTCTGCAGCACGGCAAGAATGCGGCGGTCGGTATCGTCCATCCCGGAAATCCCTTCTCTGGGGACTGGTCTTCGGAGGAGATGTAGCCGCTATGCCCGCCCATGGCGAGCAAGACATGGGTCGTATGCACGCCTGCCGCGAAACCTCTCGCGGACAGTCGCGGACCGAACTCAGTTGCCGGAGAAGAAGGCGGCCGGCCAGGGCCAGTTCACGGTGTAGCCGGGCCCACCATAGAACCTGTCACGGCCGGCGCGACCGCGCATCGATGTCGACATGGCGACGAGGTCGCTGTTCACCGTATAGGGCGCGAAGAGCATGTCGGGGCGAGTGCTGAGCCGGTCGCCGGGGAAGGACACCTTCGGGGTGATGAGCCAGCTCGGACGCGAAACCCGCACCTCGGGAACGGCGCGGCGGCGCTGCTGCGCCTCGGCCTGGTGCACGGCGGCCTCAACCGCGAAGAGGGCGGCTGCTGCGACGAGGCCGATGGCGAACTGGCGGATCATGTGTTGCTCCCGATGCGTCGACGAACTCTAGCCCTGCGTCGCGCCCCGGTCGAGAGCATGCCGGTCACAGATTGAGGAACTGTGACCGGCACGCATCGCTTCTCAGGCGGCGATGCGCCAGGCATCGGCCCAGTCGAGCCCCTGCCAGCGCGGCGCCTCGACGCCCGTCGGGTTGACCAGCCCCCGGGCGCCGTCCAGAGCGCCGGGAACCAGTTCCAGTCCGAGGAACCGCGACCGCTCCACCGGTCCCGGCATCCACAGGCGGTCCATCTTCGCGGCCGCGAAGCCGAAACGCCGGTAGTAGGGCTCGTCGCCGACCAGAATGATGGCGCGGTGGCCGTCATTGCGGGCGCGATCGATCGATTCGTGCATCAGCAGGCCGCCGATGCCGGCCGAGCGGATCGTGCCGTCAACCGCGAGCGGTCCGAGCAGCAGCGCCGGGCAATCCGGGCCGAGGGCGACGTTCCACAGGCGCACCGTGCCGACGAGGCGCTCTCCCGCCGCTGCGACGAGCGCGAGGCCGTCGGCCGGCAGCCGCCCCTCGCGCAGGCGCTCGGAGGTCTTGGCGAATCGGTCGGTGCCGAAGGCGGCATCGAGCAGCGACTCGCGCGCGTCGATATCGCGGAGCTGCTCGTCGCGGACGACGACGGGATCGGCAAGGGAGGACGCCTGGTCCTTGAGGGAGACATGCACGGTCATGGCCGCGGTCCTTCTCGGGCGAGAGAGACGACAGCCCTCGTACCGGGACGCAAGGTCACGGCCGGTCGGGACGGTTTGCTTGGGGACGCCCGCCCGGTCACCCGGGCGGGCCGAGGAGCGTCAGATGCAGATCGCCTTGAGCGGCGCGAAGCCGTTGAAGCCGACCGACGAATAGGTCGTCGTATAGGCGCCGGTCGCCTCGATCAGCGACCTTGTCGCCGATGGCTTGAGCGACACGCGGCAGCTTGTACGCGGCTCTTCTCGTACAGCACGTCGGCCGAATCGCAGGTCGGGCCGGCGAGCACGCACCGGGCGCCACGCGCGTCGCCGTCGCGGTCCGTGCGGAGTCGGATAGCTGGATCGCCTCGTCCATGGTCTCGGCGAGACCGCGAGAACTTGCCGATGTCGAGATAGACCCAGCGCATGCGATCGTCCTCGTCCGCCTTGCTGCGAGATCAGCACGACCTCGGACTCTGGATCATGCCGGCATTGCCGACCATGCCGCGGCCCGGCTCGATGATCGTCTCCGGGATGCGGTTGCCGAAATGGCTTGCGCCAGCGCACGGAGATCGACCGCCTCGCAGTAGGCCTCCGACCGCCGTTGAACGTCGGCTTGAGGTAGCGTGGCCGGGAAGCCGCCGCCCATGATTGACCATGCTTCAGGTCGATGCCGCGCTCGGCGAGCGTGGCGAACATCGAGCGAGACGCTGGCCCAGCGCCTTGTCCCACTGCGTCGATGATCGGTCTGCTGCGAGCCGACATGGAACGAGATGCCGTAGGCGCTCGCAGGCCCAGGCGTTGCGCCTTGCGCGAGCACGTCCGTGGCCATCTCCGGCGCGCAGCCGAACTTGCGTGCTGAGCGGCCACTCGGCGCCGCTCGCAGTCGACTGCAGCACGCGGCAGAACACCTGACGCCGTCGCGCCGATGACGCGACCTGGCGCGCGAGCTTCTCGCAGCTCCGCCTCGCTGTCGACGGCGAACAGGCGCACGCCGTGCTGGTAGGGCGCAGCGCGATGTCCTTCTCCTTCTTGATCGTGTTGCCGAAGGAGATGCGGTCGGCGGAGGCACCGGTCGCCAGGGCCTGCTCGATCTCGACCACGGAGGCGCAGTCGAAGCACGAGCCCATCTCGGCGAGCAGGTTGAGGATCTCGGGGGCCGGATTGGCCTTCACGGCGTAGAACACGCGCGTGTCGGGAAGAGCCCGCGACGGTGAAGTTCTCGCGCGACGACCTCGAGGTCGACGACCAGGATGGGGCCGTCCTCGCGTCGGTTGCGGAGGAATTCGCGGATACGGTCGGTCATGTCAGTGTCCCCCCAGCCCTCTCTCCCGAGGACCAGCAAAGGGTTGAACCCATGGGAGGCGTCCGCTTTCCGGGTCCGCTGTGGAGACGGAACACCGGTGGCGTCGACCACCCGATGACGTTCGCCGAGACATCTCATCGACAGCCGGGCTGGACACCCGTCAGAGTCAAAGACGCCTTCGATTGGATTGGGGACATCCCGCTCCGCACGGCCGGCAAGAAGAACAAGCCTCTTCGGTAGCTGGCTCTGGACACCAGCTGAGACCAAAAAAGCCCGATCGTCGTTGCTTCAAGTCGCGTCCCCTGCGGAGGGCAGGGTTCGCCGGTTAGCCTCCGGCTGCCGGTTAGGTATCGAAGACCCCGCGTCTTGCGACGCCCCTGGAACACGGCCCGGTAGGTCCCGGCGCATTCCCAAGTCTTCGGGCGGCTGTCCGGCCTCTTGTCCGGATGCCCACCAACCGGCACGCAACCACAGGCACGTGCGAAATTGGGCAGGCGTGTAGATAGCAGATTCCGCCCCCGGCGCAAGACTTTTCGGTCCCCCGCGTTCAAGAAAATTTGCTTGGCCGGCCATCGAGTTAACCCGCCTTGTTTTTGCCCGACACGTGGCGACCTGCGTGGACAAATCGCCGCACGGGCGGCTAGTTTGACGACAGCCGGAGGGAGCAGCGCGTCGCTGCCAGGCCCCCGTCCGCCGGGAACCCCAAACGCATGGCCGCTGCGGTCGATATTGCCGCCTACAAGGACGTCCTGATCATCCTGGCGTCGACGGCTGTCACCGTGCCGATCCTCAAGCGCATCGGCATCAGCCCCGCCCTCGCCTTCCTCGGCATCGGCGCGCTTGTCGGGCCCTCGGCTCTCGGCAGCCTCGCCCCGACCTATCCCTGGCTGAGCTGGATCACCGTAGCCGATACGAAGCAGATGGCGACCTATGCCGAGCTCGGCGTCGTCTTCCTCCTGTTCCTGATCGGCCTCGAGCTTTCCTACGAGCGCCTGACCCGCATGAAGAAGCTGGTCCTCGGCCTCGGCTCGCTGCAGGTCGTCGTCACTGCCTCCATCATCGCCGCGGCCGCCGTCTGGATCGGCCGGCCGGTCGCCGCCGCTGTTCTGATCGGCGGGGCGCTCGCCCTGTCCTCGACGGCATGGTCGTCGAGCACCTCGCCGAACACAAACGTCTGACCACGACCAGCGGCCGCACCACCTTCGCCATCCTGCTGATGCAGGACCTCGCCGTCATTCCCCTGCTCTTCCTGATCGGCGCGCTGTCACAGCGCCAGGAGGGCTCGGTGGCCATGGGCCTCCTCATGGCCATGATCCAGGGTGTCATCGCGGTGGCACTGGTGGTTCTCGTCGGGCGCACCTTGCTCAGGCCCTTCCTGCGCCAGGTCGCGGCCCTGCACGAACCGCAGGTCTTCATGGCCGCGGCCATCCTCATTGCGGTCGGCACCGGCGTCGTGACCGCGGCCTTCGGCGTGTCCATGGCCCTCGGCGCCTTCGTCGCCGGCCTGCTGCATCGCCGAAACCGAGTATCGCCGGGCGATCGAGGCGACGCTCCAGCCGTTCAAGGGAATCCTGCTCGGCGCCTTCTTCTTCTCCGTCGGGCTGTCCATCGACCTGCCGGCGCTGTTCAGTCGCCCCGGGGCCTATGCGCTGGCCGTCGGCGCCCTCATCGTCCTGAAGGTCCTGATCATCATTCCGCTCGTCCGTGCCTTCGGCCAGAGCTGGCTGGTGGCGATCCGCTCCGCCCTGCTGCTCGGGCCGGCCGGCGAGTTCGCCTTCGTCACCATGGGCCAGGCGACCGGCAGCGGCGTGATCTCACCGGAGGCCGGCGCCTTCATCACCACCATGACGGCGCTCAGCATGGCGACGGTCCCCATCCTCGACAAGCTCGGCGGCTGGATCGCGGGCAGGATCGAGAAGAAGGCGGCGCCCGATCCGGAGCTCACCGTCGCGCCGCCGGTGGCCAGCGGCAAGCGCGTCATCGTCGTCGGCTACGGCCGGGTCGGCCAGCTCGTCTGCGAGCATGCTCGGCCCGACACAAGGTCCCCTTCATCGCCGTCGATCACGACCCGCGCGAGATCGCCGGCCTCAGGCGACAGGGCCACGACGTCTATTTCGGCGACGCCAACAACCAGGCCTTCCTCGAGCAGTGCGGCATCCGCGATGCCTCCTCGCTGGTGCTGACGCTGCACACCGCAGGAGCGATCGACGAGATCGCCCAGATCGCCCGCGCCCTCAATCCGGGCCTCACCATCATCGCCCGCGCCCGCGACGCCGACCACGCCAAGAAGCTCTATCGGCTCGGTGTCACCGATGCCGTGCCGGAGACGATCGAGGCGAGCCTGCAACTCTCCGAGGCGGTGCTGTTCGACCTCGGCGTACCCGCCGGCAAGGTCATCGCCTCGGTGCACGAGCGCCGCGACGTCTTCCGCAAGGAACTGCAGGAGGCAGGTGTCGACGAGACGCGGGTCCGCAACGCGGTCCGCTCCAGCCACCCTGAATCGGGAGCCAGACGACAGCCCTTGCCGGCTGGTAAAAGCTGAGTCATGCTCAATTGCTCATTGACGGCCCTCCGCCACACCGGACGGGGGGCCGTATCCGTTCCGCAGGGCCTTTCGGCATCGAGGACAGGATGAGCGTCAACAAGTCGGGTCACATCAGGCTGACCTCGCATCCCGGCGCCGGCACGGCGTCGCGCTTCAAGATCAACTGGGGAGCGCCGAGCCCCGAGGAGCGAGGGCCGGTGGTCGCCACCGTCAATGCGGGGCCCGACCGCAACGCCATCGGCACCCATGCGCGGCTCCTATGCCCTCTATCGCGCGCTCGCCGTTTCGGCCGGCGCAGCTCAACGCCGATCACAGCGGCCCGACCTCACCAACACCGCGTCCCGCCGTACGACATCGGCCCCTTCCCGCAATGGTCCGATGCCCGAGAAGCATCGTCTCGCTCGATCCCTGGGGCCATCTGGTCAGCGAGGTCTTCCGCCGCAGATCATGGCCGAGGGCGTGGGACATCCGCCCCACCATCGCCGTCACCAAGGCCCGCCTGACAACTTGCCCGAGTTGCAGGACGGCGATCAGGCCAGGCGGCTGAAGGTCGACGGCAACGATCCTGCGCCGACAGCGGCGACGTCGAAGGTGACCAAGATGGCCGTCGAGCCGGTCTGGTGGCTGCCCGGCATCGCCGAGACGCTTCGGCAGCTCAGCGAAACCGAACCTGCGCCGCACGCCTGTTCGAACAGACCGGCGGCATGTATCCCGAGCTGGTGACGCGGCCGGACCTCAACGTCTTCCTGCCGCCCATCGGCGGCATCACGGTCTATCTCTTCGGCGACGTGACGAAGCTCGGCGATCGCCCGAGACCTTGATCTGCCGGCCGCCTGCACGACGAGTGCAACGGCTCCGACGTGTTCGGCTCCGACATCTGCACCTGCCGGCCCTACCTCGCCCACGGCATCGAGGATCTGCATCGAGACGGCGCAGGCGGGCGGCGTCGGCGTCATCGTCTACAACCGCAAGGAAGGCCGCGCGCTCGGCGAGGTCACCAAGTTCCTGGTCTACAACGCCCGCAAGCGCCAGGAATGGCGGCGACCAGCGCCGCAGACCTATTTCAAGCGCACCGAATGCGTCGCCGGCGTGCAGGACATGCGCTTCCAGGAGCTGATGCCCGACGTGCTGCACTGGCTCGGCATCCGCCGCATCGACCGGCTTCGTGTCGATGAGCAACATGAAGTACGACGCCCATCGTGAGCAGCGGCATCGAGGTGGTCGAGCGCGTGCCGATCCCCGACGAGCTGATCCCTGCCGATGCGCGGGTCGAAATGGATGCCAAGAAGGCGGCCGGCTATTTCACCGCACAAGGTGCCGGACGAAGACGAGTTCGAACAAGCGCCAAGGGCCGCGGTCTCGAGGAGTAAGTATCAGTGGCGTAACCTGAACGATCCGGCGCAGGCGGTGGCCTGGCTGAGCAGCACGCGGCGGTGCGCGAGCGCTGCAGACAGATGCTCGACCTGGACCGAGCGCGACGCGCTGCCGGCTTTCTACGGTCGCACCTCGACTGCCATGCCGGCTGCGGCCGACGACGTCGTGCGCAGGTGATCCGCGAGAACTATCCGCACCTCGGCGATCCCCTATCCATGCGCGCTGGCGGCATTTCGGCGCCGGCGGCATGCGATCGCTGGGCCGCGCTGGCCGCTACGCTGGCCGGCGTCGACAAGGACGAGGTCGCGCGCAGTCCGCTTCGACCTCTGCCGTCGTCAGCGGTGCTGCTCGATGCCGGCGCCGGGCCGGCCTGGACGTTATCGCGAGGCCGGACCGGCGCGAACACTCGCGCGCTCCGAGGGGCTGGCGCGTCGCCAGCCTGCATGCATGTTCGCAGCCGGCGCCTTCTGCCGGACGACAAGGCCGAGCCGCTGCGCGCCGATGCCGCGCGGCCTGGCGGCCGCTGACGCCCGATGCGACATCGCGCATGGCTTCCAGGTCGAGGCGGCACAATCCGCTGGTCGGCCTCGAGGGCCGGGCGGCGCTGATGCGCAATCTCGGCGCAAGCTGAAGGCGCGGCCGGACGTCTTCGGCGCACAGGCCCGCTCGGCGGCCTGTTCGATCACCTCGCGGCGACCAGGCCGCGAAGGCGAAGCTGCCGGCGACCGCCATCCTGGCCGCGCGTGCTGGACGAGCTGGGGCCGATCTGGCCGTCGCGCATGGCCATCGACGGCATCGATCTCGGCGATGTCTGGCGCCATCGCGCCTGATGGCGCGGGACTCGCCTCGGGCCTGGTGCCGTTCCACAAGCTGTCGCAGTGGCTGTCCTATTCGCTGGTCGAGCCGCTGGAGGGCGCCGGCCTCACGGTCACCGGCGCTCGACGAGCTGACCGGCCTGCCGGAATACCGCAACGGCGGCCTGTTCGTCGATCTCGGCGCGCTCACCGCGCTGCAAGCGAGGCGCTGCTGGCAAATGCCTCATCGCCGGTCGAGCGACGAGCCGGTCGTCGAATGGCGGGCGCTGACCGTGGCCCTGCTCGATCGCATCGCTGCCGCTGGTGCGCGGCCAGTCTCGGCTGTCGACGCGAAGCGTCTGCCGCTGGCGCAGGTGCTGGAGGGCGGCACCTGGGCGGCGGCGCGGCGGCTGGCCCGCGAACGCCGCGCCGACGGCGGCCCGCCGATCCGGGTCGTCAGCGACGGCACCGTCTTCTAGGATCGATTCGCCATCTGAAGTGCCTCGAGGGGCGCATGAGCAACGTTCACCGTCGTCGATCACCCGCTGGTGCAGCACAAGCTCACCCTGATGCGCGACAAGGAGACGCTCGAGCACCAAGCTTCCGCCAGCTGCTGCGCGAGATCGGACTGCTGCTCTGCTACGAGGTCACGCGCGACCTGCCGCTGGAGAGACGTCGACATCGAGACGCCCGCTGCAGACCGATGACGGCCAGCCGCTGATCGCGCGGCAAGAAGCTGGTCTTCGTCGCCGATCCTGCGCGCCGGACTCGGCTTCGTCGACGGCATGCTCGAACTCGTGCCCTCGGCCCGCGTCGGCCATATCGGCCTCTACCGCGACCCGGCGACACTGACAGCCGGTCGAGTACTACTTCAAGGCTCCCGAGGACGTCGCCGACCGCCTGGTCATCGTCATGCGATCCGATGCTGGCGACCGGCCAACTCCGCCATCGCCGCCGTGGACGCGGCTGAAGGAAGCGCGGCGTCAGCCAGATCTGCGCTTCGTCTGCCTGCTGGCGGCGCCCGAGGGGATCGCCAAGTTCCACGCCCACCATCCGGAGGTCGGGATCTGGACGGCGTCCATCGACAGCCAGCTCAACGACCACGGCTACATCGTGCCGGGCCTCGGCGATGCCGGCGACCGCATGTTCGGAACGAAGTAGCCTTACGACTCGCCAATCCGCTCGATCAGGGACATGGCGGCGGCCGGCGCCTTCGGCTTGTGACCGTTGATCATGAAGATGAAGACGTCGCGCGGCTCCGGCGGGATGACGGTGCTGGCGTCGATCCGCGGCAGGTGCCCCGGGACACCGCCAGCCGCCCAGACCGCCGCATGGCTTGCCCAGGCGTCCAGGATCTGAGGAGCATAGCCCACGGGCTCTGCCTCCTGCGCGCATTGCAGCCTGACGTAGACGAAATCAGCCGTCGGATCGAAGAAGAAGGGATAGTCCGGCTCGTCGGCAAACACCGCGGCGATGCCGTAGCGGCGCAGGAGCGCAATGAACTCCGGCACCATGAAGCTGTCGTGGCGGACTTCCAGCGCATGGCGCACGGGCAGCTTGCCGACCTCCTTGGGCAAGAGCTTCAGGAAGGCCTCGAAGTCCTCCGAGTCGAACTTCTTGGTCGCCCATGAACTGCCAGTTCACCGGGCCGAGCCGGTCCTTGAGCTCGGGCGATGCCGCGGCGAATGAAGCGCTGCACCGACTCGCCGGCCTCGGCGAGCACGCGGCGGTTGGTGCAAAAGCGCGAGGCCTTGACCGCGAAGACGAAGCCGTCCGGCGTCTCGTCGTGCCACTTCGCCCAGCTCGCCGGCTTGAAGCTGGAATAGTAGGTGCCGTTGATCTCGATCGAGCTCAGCTTGCGGCTGGCGTATTCCAGCTCGCGCTTCTGGGGCAGGCGATCTGGGTAGAAGACACCGCGCCACGGCTCGAAGGTCCAGCCGCCGATCCCCACGCGGATCTCGCCCCGTTGCGCCATGGTCCCGACCTCCTTGAAGACCGGTTCTTCTAGCACCACCCGGATCGCAAGATGGCAGGAAGGGGATCACCCCCCCCTGATGGCCGTACGGCTCCGAAACACGAAAAAGCCCCGCACGGAGAACCGTACGGGGCTGATTTGGTTGCGGGGGCCAGATTTGAACTGACGACCTTCAGGTTATGAGCCTGACGAGCTACCGGGCTGCTCCACCCCGCGACAATGTCGTTTGAATATCTGAACAAGAGGACAGAATGTTACGCAGGCCTGGCAGCGACCTACTCTCCCGGGTCTTGAGACACAGTACCATCGGCGCTGAGGAGTTTAACGGCCGAGTTCGGGATGGGATCGGGTGTCAGACTCTTCGCCACAGCCACCAGGCCGGCGTAACATTCTGTGAGAAATCTGGTTTTCATGTCGTTGTCGGCCACAAAGCCAGGCAGCGGATGTCGAGTCACGAGAGCAATTCAAGCCAATCGAGCTATTAGTACCGGTAAGCTACACGCATTGCTGCGCTTCCACACCCGGCCTATCAACGTGGTGGTCTACCACGGCTCTCAAGGGAGACCTCGTTTTGAGGCGGGTTTCCCGCTTAGATGCCTTCAGCGGTTATCCCTTCGCAACATAGCTACCCTGCACTGCGGCTGGCGCCACAACAGGTCCACCAGAGGTATGCTCCATCCCGGTCCTCTCGTACTAAGGACAGATCCTCTCAAGTCTCCAACACCCACGGCAGATAGGGACCAAACTGTCTCACGACGTTTTGAACCCAACTCACGTACCACTTTAATCGGCGAACAGCCGAACCCTTGGGACCTGCTCCAGCCCCAGGATGTGATGAGTCGACATCGAGGTGCCAAACGACCGCCGTCGATATGGACTCTTGGGCGGTCATCAGCCTGTTATCCCCGGCGTACCTTTTATCCGTTGAGCGATGGCCCATCTCACGCGGAACCACCGGATCACTATGACCGACTTTCGTCTCTGCTCGACTTGTCAGTCTCGCAGTCAGGCAGGCTTATGCCATTGCACTCAGACGACCGATTTCCGACCAGCCTGAGCCCACCATCGCGCGCCTCCGTTACTCTTTGGGAGGCGACCGCCCCAGTCAAACTACCCACCATGCAGGGTCCCGGATCGGGATAACGGGCCGCGGTTAGACATCAAAGATCAACAAGGGTGGTATTTCAAGGATGCCTCCACCAGAGCTGGCGCCCCGAGCTTCAAAGCCTACCACCTATCCTACACATGCCGACACGAATGCCAGTGCAAAGCTATAGTAAAGGTGCACGGGGTCTTTCCGTCTAACCGCGGGAACCCCGCATCTTCACGGGGAATTCAATTTCACTGAGTCTATGCTGGAGACAGCGGGGAAGTCGTTACGCCATTCGTGCAGGTCGGAACTTACCCGACAAGGAATTTCGCTACCTTAGGACCGTTATAGTTACGGCCGCCGTTTACCGGGGCTTCGATTCAAAGCTTGCACCTCTCCTCTTAACCTTCCGGCACCGGGCAGGCGTCAGACCCTATACGTCATCTTGCGACTTCGCAGAGCCCTGTGTTTTTGGTAAACAGTCGCCACCCCCTGGTCTGTGCCCCTTCATGTCTGGTTGCCCAGAACAAAGGCCTCCTTATCCCGAAGTTACGGAGGTAAATTGCCGAGTTCCTTCAGCATAGTTCTCTCAAGCGCCTTGGTATACTCTACCAGTCCACCTGTGTCGGTTTAGGGTACGGTCTATATGTGGGAGCTATTTCCTGGAACCTCCAGGCCGCCCGGGCAATCCAATAAGCCCGAACAACTTTCGAGATCCGTCACTACCCACTGGCCCACGAATATTAACGTGGTTCCCATCGGCTACGCCTTTCGGCCTCGCCTTAGGGGCCGGCTAACCCTGCGCAGATTAACTTTACGCAGGAACCCTTGGACTTACGGCGACAGCGTCTCTCACACTGTTTGTCGTTACTCATGTCAGCATTCTCACTTCCGATACCTCCAGGAGCCCTCACGGGTCTCCCTTCGCAGGCTTACGGAACGCTCCGCTACCACGTCATCTTGCGATGCATCCTGCAGCTTCGGTGCATGGCTTGAGCCCCGTTACATTTTCGGCGCAGAGACCCTTATTTAGACCAGTGAGCTGTTACGCTTTCTTTAAAGGATGGCTGCTTCTAAGCCAACCTCCTGGTTGTTTTGGGATTCCCACATCCTTT
>CBDIRH010000001.1:0-1420000 GCA_965284145.1 Phreatobacter sp. | reverse complement strand
TCACCTCGATCCTGCTCGAACTCGGCGCCGTCCGTGACGATGTCCGCCTGATCGCGGCAGCTTTCACCCGCGGCGGGCGCGAGATCACCCTGCGCGACGGCCAGCGTATCCGTGTGCTCTTCGCCCAGGGGCCGGCCGGGCGCCAGCAGCCGGTGCGCGTCATCCTCGTGGGCGAGCGCGGGACACCCGAGGCCGCCGTCGCCCAGACGGACGAGGGCCGCTACGTCGCGGTCGAGGATCCGGCCGAAGCCGCCAACGTGACGGACGATCCGGAGGATGACGAGGACGACGGCGGCGGCCTGCGACTCTCATGCGGCCATCTACGAGACCGCGCTCCGCCAGGAAATTCCGCGGCCCATCGTCGACGAGCTGATCCGGGTCTTCGGCAACGACGTCGATTTCTCGCGCCGCGTCAGCTCCAACGACCTCTTCGAGGTGCTCTATGCCTCGGACGACGAAGGCGAGGCCGGTCGGGGGGACATCCTCTATGCCGCGCTGACCGCAGGCGGCGAGACGCGCCGCTACTATCGCTTCCATTCCACCGCCGACGGCGTCATCGACTACTACGACGAGCAGGGCAAGTCGGCGCGCAAGTTCCTCATCCGCAAGCCGATCGCCGGCGGCCAGATGCGGTCCGGCTTCGGCATGCGCCGCCATCCGGTGATGGGCTATTTCAAGATGCATTCCGGCGTCGACTGGTCCGATCGCATCGGCACGCCGATCGTCGCCGCCGGCAATGGCGTCATCGGCAAGGCGAGCTGGTCCGGGGGCTATGGCCGCCGCATCGAGATCGAGCACCCCAACGGCTACACCTCCACCTATTCGCACCTGTCCGGGCTTTGCCCGCGGCATCACCGAGGGCGCGCGGGTCAGGCAGGGACAGGTCATCGGCTATCTCGGCAATTCGGGCCTCTCGACCGGACCTCACCTCCACTACGAGGTGATGGTCAACGGCCGCTTCGTCGACCCGATGCGCGTACGCGTTCCGCGGGGGCGGGAACTGGCCGGCCCCATGCTCACCGCCTTCCGCGCCGAGCGCGAGCGCATCGACAACCTGATGACCCGCGACCGCGCCGAAACGCGAGTCACTGCACAGGCGCCGTCGCGCTGACGCCTATTCGGCGGCGACCTGAGCCACACCGCCCAGCCAGCCGTCGAAATCGGCCAGCGCCCGCGCGCTCAGAACCCGCTTGCGTGCCTGCGTCTTGGCCGAGCCCTTGAGCCGCTGGCCCGTCGGGTCCCTTAGTGGGCACGCCGGAGACCGGCGGGAACAGGCCGAAGTTGACGTTCATCGGCTGGAAGGACCGCTTGCCCGTCGTGGTGCACGTCGCCACCGGTGATGCGATTGATGAGCGCGCCATGCGCCGATCGTCGGCGGCGGCAGGACCGGCGGCGTCCGAGCCGCTCGGCTGCGGCAAAGCGCCCGACCATGCCGCCGATCGCGGCGCTTTCCACATAGCCCTCGCATCCCGTGATCTGGCCGGCGAAGCGCAGGCGCGGGTCGGCCTTCAGCCGCAGCGTGGCGTCGAGCAGCTTCGGCGAGTTGAGATAGGTGTTGCGGTGGATGCCGCCGAGCCGGGCGAACTCGGCGTTCTGCAGGCCCGGGATCATGCGGAAGATCGCGGCCTGCTCGCCGTATTTCAGCTTGGTCTGGAAGCCCGACCATGTTGCACAGCGTGCCGAGCGCGTTGTCCTGGCGCAGCTGCACCACGGCATAGGGCCTGACGGCCGGTGCGCGGATCGGCGAGCCCGACCGGCTTCATCGGCCCGTAACGCAGCGTCTCGCGGCCACGCTCGGCGCGATCACCTCGATCGGCAGGCAGCCGTCGAAGTAGGGCGTGTTGTCTCCCACTCCTTGAACTCGGTCTTGTCGGCCGCGAGCAGGGCCGTCGACGAAGGCCTCGTACTCCGGCTTGGTGCAGCGGGCAGTTGAGATAGTCGGCGCCGTCGCCGGCCGGGCCCGCCTTTGTCGTAGCGCGACTGCTTCCAGGCGATCGACAGGTCGATGCTCTCGTGGTGCACGATGGGCGCGATGGCGTCGAAGAAGGCGAGCGCATCCTCGCCCGAACAGCGTGCGGATCGCCTCGGCCAGCGCCGGCGAGGTCAGCGGCCCGGTCGCGACGATGACGCTGTCCCAGTCGGCGGGCGGCAGGCCCGCCACCTCCTCGCGCCGAAGCTCGACCAGCGGATGGCCGAGCAGGGCGTCCGTGCACGGCCGCCGAGAAGCCGTGGCGGTCGACGGCGAGCGCGCCGCCGGCCGGCAGCTTGTGGGCGTCGGCCGCCCGCATGATCAGCGAGCCGGCGCGCCGCATCTCCTCGTGCAGCAGGCCGACCGCGTTGTTGGCGGCATCGTCCGAGCGGAAGGAATTGGAGCAGACCAGCTCGGCCAGGCCGTCGGTCGAGATGCGCCTCGGTCCCGCGCACCGGCCGCATCTCGTGCAGCACTACGGGCACGCCGGCCGACGCGATCTGCCAGGCGGCTTCGGAACCGGCGAGACCGCCGCCGATGACGTGAATGGGGGAAATCTGGGTCATGCCGGTCTTCTAGGGCGCTCTGCCCGACCCGGCAAGCAAGCGCCGCCGCGACATCATGGCGACGGCTGCGAAGCGAGGGTGCTCCGTTCCGCCCGGACCCGCCGGAACGCCGACGCGCCGAGCGTCGCCAGCGCCAGCGCGCGGACGTGCTCGGTCGCCGCCTTCCCCTCCGGCTCGCGCTGCCAGTAGTGGGTGTGGTTGAAGTAGCCGCCGAGCAGGGTGGTACGGAGCGGCACGTTGACCGTCCCCGGAGAGAGCCTGTCGCTGATCGGGCCGCCGATGAAATCGCCCTTCACCACGAAGCGCTGCGAGAAATAGAGATTGGTCCAGCAGGTCAGGGCGAACATCGCCGAATGCTGCAGGCGGGGGCGCCTTGCCGGAGAACGCCGGTCATCCGTCCCGTCGCTGCCGAACAGGACGCGGCCCCTCTCCCCTTGCGAATGGGCCGGCGGCGCCACGGGGAACTCCCGCAGGTCCACCTTCTTCGCCAGGCTGTCGCGGGAACCGTCCTCGGTCATCAGCAGCGCCGCATGGGTCAGCGGGCTGCCCATGGTCACGAAGTCGCTGATCCGCCACGGCGAGGCGACGAGGCCATTGTCGAAATGGCCCTGCTGCTCCTGGCAGAAGGTGGCGAAGGCCCAGCGCACACCCGCCTGATAGGCGAGTGCCGTACCCGCGACGGGTCCTTCGACCGGCGCCCAGTTCGGCCCGCCATCCTGCTCGACGAGGCGGAACGACGTCGGTCGCAGCGTACCATCCGGCATCTGGTCGATCGGCCGGAACGTCTCGATCATCCTGTCGGTCAGCTGCAGGCTGGAGATCTGCTTCACGAAGAAGGCCCGCAGCACGTCGTAGGCGATGACGGTGCCGAGGCTGTGGGAGACGACGACGATGCGGTCGTAGCGCGGACGGCCGCCCGACTGGCGGCTGTGCAGGTCCGCCAGCACCTCGAGACCCAGTTGGCGGATGCGGTTGCGCGCCTCGATATTGTCCGGCGCGTCGCGCAGGTAGCGCGCGCAGTCGCCGACATAGGGCACGAGAAAGACGGCGGCGAGCGCCAGGAACAGCGCGAGGAAGCCGAGAAGCCAGGGCGCGGCGGCCTTGAAGGTCACGGTGAGAAAGACGAGGTCGAAGGCGGCCTGAACGTCGGTGAGCGAACCTGTCGCCGAGCTTATGCCGAAGGCGAGCGCCAGGAAGGGTCCCCACAGCACGATGACGAGGGCGACGGCCGCGACCACCGCCATGCCGCCGATGGCGGCGCGGGGGCCGAGGAAGATGAAG
The DNA here is from genome assembly GCA_965284145.1 of Phreatobacter sp. Taxonomy (GTDB): domain Bacteria; phylum Pseudomonadota; class Alphaproteobacteria; order Rhizobiales; family Phreatobacteraceae; genus Phreatobacter. Next base: position 1,416,184 of record CBDIRH010000001.1, on the reverse strand, counting down.
AGGCCGGCCAGCACCGGGATCAGGGTCAGGAGGGCGATGCCGTTCCAGTAGCCGATGAAGGCAAGCACGGCGAAGACGAGGAAGACGGCGAGCGCCGCGCGCCGGCCCTTTCCGAGGCAGAGCCAGACCACCGTGGCCGCCACAAGCCCGAGGGCCAGGAAGGCCGCGGCGACGGGCTCTGCCGCCGCCATGGCGCGCTGCTGGAGGACTTCCGGCGAGGTGGCCGTCAGATTGAGGCCGATCACCCAGACGAGATGGACGGCGGCCATCATGGCGCCGGTCATCAGGCCGACGATCGCGTACCAGATCCACATGGCGTCGGGCGGCAGGGACTTGCGATCGCGCTTGGCGAGGTCGCAGAGCCAGAGCAGCACCGCGACGAGCCGCGTGCCGGACATCTGGTCGGCCCAGTAGAGCTCGAAGAAGTCATAGCGGCGCCCCTCGTCGCCGACTGCCTTGGTCGAGACCGACTTCAGGTCGAAAAACCCGTCCTTGCCGACATAGGGCTTGATCCAGCGGCCGATGGCGCCGGGCTCGTCCGGCTCCCCGAGCACCGCGTCGACGACGCCGAGCATGGTCTCCATCGGACGCTGGTCGCCGATGCCGTGGAACACCAGCACCGCAGTGCGCGGCGCCGGCGGCGGGACGACCTTCTCCTGCTGCTTCTCGCCCGGTGCTGCGTCAGTCATCGGTCCCTCCCGCAAACGACAAGGCCGCCCGATCGGATACCCGATCGGACGGCCTGGCAAGAGGGTTGTAGTCCCGATGCCGTGCAGCCGGGAGTTACTCGGCGGCCATGGCCTGCGGCGCAGCCTCGAAGGTCAGCCTGTCTCCGGCTGCCGAGGCGCTGACCCTGTCGCCGTCCTTGATGTCGGCCTTCGAGGATCTGCGTCGGCCAGCGGGTTCTGCAGGCTGCGCTGGATCACGCGCTTCAGCGGCCGCGCGCCATAGACCGGGTCGTAGCCGCGGTTGGCCAGCCACTGCCAGCGCCTCGCTGTCGAACTCGAGCTCGATCTTGCGGTCGTCCAGCAGCTTGCGCAGGCGGCCGAGCTGGATCTCGACGATGTGCCGTCATGTGCTCCCGGCTTCAGCCGGCTGAAACAGGATGATCTCGTCCAGGCGGTTGAGGAACTCCGGCCGGAAGGCGCGGCGCACCACCTCCATCACCTGCTCGCGCACCGCATCGGCGGATCTGGCTCGTCGTCCAGCGCCTGCGAGATGCGAGCTCGGACCGAGGTTCGAGGTCATGACGATCAGCGTGTTGCTTGAAAGTCGACCGTGCGGCCCTGGCCGTCGGTCAGGCGGCCGTCGTCCAGCACCTGCAGCAGCACGTTGAACACGTCCGGATGCGCCTTCTCGACCTCGTCGAACAGCATCACCTGATAGGGCCGGCGCCGCACGGCTTCGGTCAGCACGCCGCCCTCCTCGTAGCCGACATAGCCGGGCGGCGCGCCGATCAGCCGGCTGACGGAGTGCTTCTCCATGAACTCGCGACATGTCGATGCGCACCATCGACGTGTCGTCGTCGAACAGGAACTCGGCCAGCGCCTTGGTCAGCTCGGTCTTGCCGACGCCGGTGGGGCCGAGGAACATGAACGATGCCGATCGGGCGGTTCGGGTCCTGCAGGCCGGCCCGCGCGCGGCGCACCGCAGTCGGACACGGCCTTCACTGCCTCGTCCTGGCCGACGACGCGGCGGCGCGATCTCGCTCTTCCATGCGCAGAAGCTTGTCGCGCTCGCCTTCCAGCATCTTGTCGACCGGCACGCCGGTCCAGCGCGACACGACCTGCGCGATGTGGTCAGGCGGTGACCGCCTCCTCGACCATGTGCCGCTCGGCCCTGCTCTCGACTTCGTGGCAGCTTCTTCTCGAGTGCCTGGAATCGTGCCGTAGGCGAGCTCGCCCGCCCGCGCCGAGACTCGCCCTTGCGCTGGGCAATGCGCGAGGTCGGCGCGCGCCTGGTCGAGCTGCTCCTTCGATCTTCTGCGAGTCGCGCGAAGCTTGTCCTTCTCCGACGTTCCAACGCGACGGTAGAGGCTCGGCGGACTTCTCCTCCAGACTCGGCGAGTTCCTTCTCCAGCCGCTCCAGCCGGTCGCGCGAGGCCTGGTCGGCTCTCCTTCTTCAGCGCCTCGCTGCTCGATCTTGAGCTGGATGATGCGCCCGGTCGAGCTCGATCGAGCTCCTCGGGCTTGCTGAATCGACCTGCATGCGCATGCCGCGCTCGACGCCTCGTCCACGAGGTCGATGGCCTTGTCCGGCAGGAACCGGTCGGTGATGTAGCGGTTCGACAGGGTCGCCGCCGCAACGAGCGCGCGTATCGGTGATGCGCACGCCGTGGTGCTGCTCGTACTTCTCCTTCAGACCGCGCAGGATCGAGACCGTGTCCTCAACCGTCGGCTCGTTGACGAAGACCGGCTGGAACCGGCGGGCGAGTGCCGCATCCTTCTCGACGTGCTTGCGGTACTCGTCGAGCGTCGTCGCACCCACGCAGTGCAGCTCGCCGCGCGCGAGCGCGGGCTTCAGCAGGTTTGAGGCGTCCATCGCCCCGTCCGCCTTGCCGGCGCCGACCAGCGTGTGCATCTCGTCGATGAACAGCGATGATTGCCCCCGGCGGAAGCCAGCTGACCTCGGACAGCACGGCCTTCAGCCGCTCCTCGAACTCGCCGCGGTACTTCGCGCCGGCGATGAGCGCGCCCATGTCGAGCGCCAGGAGCGACTTGCCCTTGAGGCTCTCTGGCACGTCGCCGTTGACGATGCGCAGCGCCAGGCCCTCGACGATGGCGGTCTTGCCGACGCCGGGCTCGCCGATCAGCACGGGATTGTTCTTGGTGCGCCGCGACAGCACCTGGATGGTCCGGCGGATCTCCTCGTCGCGGCCGATCACCGGATCGAGCTTGCCGCTCGCGCGCCGCCTCCGTCAGGTCGCGGGCATATTTCTTCAGCGCGTCATACGGCTGTTCTCGGCCGACGCCGAATCGGCCGTGCGGCCCTTGCGCAGGTCCTGGATCGCGCTTCTCGAGCGCCTGCGGCTTGACGTCTGCCGCTTGGCCAGCGCATCGGCGGCCTCGGCTGCCCTTGTCCAGCGCCAGCGCCAGCAGCAGGCGCTCGGCGGCGACGAAGCTGTCGCCCGCCTTCTCGGCCGCCTGGTCTCGGCCTGGCATCGAAGACGCGCGCCAGTCTCGGGCGCCATGATAGATCTGGCCCGCGCCCTGAGCCCTGCGACCTTCGGGATCTTCTTCAGCGCGGCTGCTTCGATCCGCGCGGTGGACGAGCTGCGGGCTGGCCGCCGGCCGGCCGTGATCAGGCCGGCGGCGAGGCCTTCCGGATCGTCCAGCAGCACCTTCAGGAGGTGCTCGGGCTGGAACTGCTGATGCCCCTCGCGAAGCGCCAGCGACTGCGCCGACTGGATGAAACCGCGAGAGCGCTCTGTGTATTTCTCGATATTCATGGGCCACTCCTGATGCCCGTGGCTGCCGTCTCGTCTGAGCCCGGAAGACACGTCCGACCGATGGATTGCCAGTCCCGAAGCGACCGGCCTGAGGCGGATATGGGGGCCTCACGTCGCGGTGAGAAGGGCTCCTGGCGAGACTTTTTGAGGCACCTCAAAGGCCAAAGGCATGGCCGAGCGCCAGCGTGCCGGAACCCGTTGCAAGCATGATGCGCGTCTGTCCGGCTTGACCGCGGCCCGGGCCTCGCGCCACCACATGGGCATGACCGACGCATCCCCCGCCGCCGCCCGCATCACCGCCCTCTACCGCTACCCGGTGAAGGGGCTTTCCGCCGAACCTCTAACCGAGGTCAACCTTACGTCAGGTGCGCATTTTCCCGGCGACCGCATGTTCGCCATCGAGAACGGGCCCTCCGGCTTCGATCCGACGGCCCCCGAACACCAGCCGAAGCAGAAGTTCCTGGTCCTCGCCCGCCAGGCCGTCCTGGCCAAACTGAAGACCCGCTACGACGACGCCAGCCACACCCTCGCCATCGTCGCCGACGACGTCGAGATCGCCCGCGGTGACCTGACGACCCCGGGGGGGCGCGCCGCCATCGAGGATTTCTTCCGGATCTTCCTCGCCAGGGAACTGGCCGGCGCCCCGAAGGTCCTCGAGGCCCGCCGGGCTTCCGCTTCATGGACTCGCGCTCCGGCTTCCTCTCCATCATCAACCTCGCCAGCGTCCGCGCCCTGGAGAAGGAGACCGGCGTCGCCATCGACCCCATCCGCTTCCGCGCCAACGTCTATGTCGACGGCATTCCCGCCTTCTCGGAGTTCGGCTGGGTGGGACGGCGCATCACCATCGGCGACGTGGCCCTCACCGGTCTCAAGCGCACCGAGCGTTGCGCCGCCACGACCGTCAATCCGGCCACGGCCATCCGCGACCTGATGATCCCGGCCGTGCTGATGCGCAGCTATGGCCACGCCGATTGCGGCATCTACTGCGCCGTGACCGGTGGCGGCCGCATCGCGGTGGGCGACCGGCTGGTCGTGAGCGAGGGCGAGGAGGCCGGCGTCGCGTTTTGACGGCAGGCCGGCAGATGCCGCCCTACACCTCCCAGCGCACCACCTCCTCCAGCGGCGCGCGGGTCGTCCGATAGCCGTTCACAGGATGCGAGGTGTCGGGCCGGCCGAAGGAGATGCCGCAGACGACACGGCGATCATCCCCGATGCCGAAATGCTCGCGGATCGAGGTCGAATGCACGGCCAGCGCCGCCTGGGCGATGGTGCCGACCCCGTAGGCGGTGGCGGCGGTCATGAAGTTCGTGACATAGGCGCCGCAGTCCACCGCCCCATAGACGCCGAGCGCCTCGTCCGTGGTGATGATCGCCACATGCGGCGCGTCGAAAAGGGCGAAGTTGCGCATGGACTGGCGGGCATAGCCGGCCTTGTCGCCGCGCTGGACGCCGACCGCGTCGTAGAGCTGGAAGCCGCAGGCCCGCCGGCGCTCCAGCGCCACGCCGCGGTATTCGCGGGGGAAGGGGAAGTCGCTCTGGGGCTCCACGGTATAGTGACCCGGGATCGACCCGCCGCCGGCAAGCTCCAGCATCAGCTTGCGGAAGCGCTCCACCGCCTCGCCCGAGGCGATGAGTACCTGCCAGGGCTGGGTGTTGTTCCACGACGCCGTCTTCTGGGCGATGCGCAGGATCGCCTCGATGGTGGCGCGCGGCACCGGCTCGGGCAGGAAGGCGCGGCAGGAATGGCGCGCGGTCATCAGCCGGTCGAAGGCGGCGGCGTCGGGGGGCGTGGCGGTCTCGCTCATGGCTGGGCTCGCATCGGGCAGGAACGCTTCCATCGTCTCCGCTCACGAAGGCTCGCGCCATCCGCCGTTCGGCATGGCTCGCGCTCGGCAACGCTCGACAGAAGGGGCGGATCCAGGGCTACCGCTCGGCGATGACCCGACTTGCCGCATCCGGCCGCAAGGCCACGACCGCCTGTGACGTCCTCGTGCTCGGCGCCGGTGCGGCCGGAATGATGTGCGCCATCGAGGCCGGCCGGCGCGGCCGCTCCGTGCTGGTGATCGACCACGCCGACGCCCCGGGCGAGAAAATCCGCATCTCAGGCGGGGGGCGCTGCAACTTCACCAATCTTGGCACCTCGCCCAAGAACTTCCTGTCGCAGAACCCGCGCTTCGCCATCTCGGCGCTGTCGCGCTACACCCAGCACGACTTCATCGCCATGGTCGACCGCCACCGCATCGCCTGGCACGAGAAGACCCTCGGTCAGCTCTTCTGCGACGGCTCGGCGAAGCAGATCATCGCCATGCTCACCGAGGAGATGGCCCGCGCCGGCGTGCAGCTGGACCTCGGCACAGCGGTCGAGGACGTCGCGAAGACCGACGACGGCTTTGTGGTGAGGCTGTCGTCCGGGCCTGTCCGGTGCGCCTCGCTGGTCGTCGCCACGGGTGGCAAGTCGATCCCGAAGATGGGCGCAACGGGCTTCGCCTACGAGGTGGCCGAGCGCTTCGGCCTCGCGGTGATACCGCCGCGCCCGGCCCTGGTGCCGCTGACCTTCGCACCCGACATGCTGGCCCGCATGACGCCACTCGCGGGCATCGCCGTTGACGAGGCGGTGGTCGGCCACGGCAAGACCCGCTTCCGCGAGGCGGTGCTCTTCACCCATCGCGGCCTGTCCGGGCCGGCGATCCTGCAGATCTCCAGCTACTGGCGCGAGGGGGACGAGATCGCCGTGTCGCTGGCCCCCGACGTGAACGTCCTCGAGGGGCTGCGCACCGCCCGCGCCCGTCATGGTCGCCAGGCCGTGCAGACGGTTCTCGCGGAGATCCTGCCCAAGCGCCTCGCGCAGGCCATCGTCGAGGCGGAGGGCGTCTCCGGCAACCTCGCCGACTGCTCGGACAAGGTGCTCGCCCGCATCGACGCCGCCGTGAACGGCTGGCGCATCCGTCCGAACGGCACCGAGGGCTGGCGCACGGCGGAGGTGACGCTCGGCGGGGTCGACACCGCCAGTCTCGACCAGCAGACCATGGCGGCGAAGGCCTTGCCGGGCCTGCATTTCGTCGGCGAGGCGGTCGATGTCACCGGCTGGCTCGGCGGCTACAATTTCCAGTGGGCATGGTCGTCGGGCTGGGCCGCGGGGCAGGCCGCCTAAGGTTCAAGGCTGCGTCCCCCTCACGGCCCGTTGCCGGGCGGGACCTCACACCCTATGGTCCCCCTCCCTTCCGAGGAACGCTCAAGAAGAACCGACATGGCGACCGACAACACGACCGGCCGACGCAACCGCCCGACCATCACGGACCAGGAGGCGCTGGCCTTCCACCAGATCGGCAAGCCGGGCAAGCTAGAGGTCGTCCCGACCAAGCCGATGGCGACGCAGCGCGACCTGTCTCTGGCCTATTCGCCCGGCGTCGCGGTACCCGGTCCTGGCCATCGCCGAGGATCCCGACGCGGGCCTTCGACTACACGACCCGCGGCAACATGGTGGCGGTGATCTCCAACGGCACGGCCATCCTCGGCCTCGGCAACCTCGGCGCGCTGGCCTCGCAAGCCGGTGATGGAGGGCAAGGCGGTCCTGTTCAAGCGCTTCGCCGACGTCGACTCCATCGACCTCGAGGTCGACACCGAGGATCACCGACAAGATTCATCGACGGCGGTGCGCTATCCTCGGGCCGTCCTTCGGCGGCATCAATCTCGAGGACATCAAGGCCCCCGAGTGCTTCATCATCGAGCAGCGCCTGCAGCGAGCTCATGGACATTCCGGTGTTCCATGACGACCAGCACGGCACGGCCATCATCGCCGCCGCAGGCCTGATCAACGCGCTCGACCTCACCGGCCGCGACGTCAAGGACGATCAAGACTGGTGGTGCAATGGCGCCGGCGCCGCCGGCGATCGCCTGCGTCGAACTGCGTCAAGGCCATGGGCTTCAGCCGCACGAGAACGTCATCCTCTGCGACACCAAGGGCGTGCATCTGGCAGGGCCGCACCGAGGGCATGAACCAGTGGAAGTCCGGCCCATGCCGTGCGCGACCGACGCCCGCACGCTGGCCGAGGCGGTGAACGGCGCCGACGTCTTCTTCGGCCTGTCGGTCAAGGGCGCGCTGACCACCGCCAGATGGTCATGTCGATGGCGCCGAAGCCGATCATCTTCGCCATGGCCAATCCCGATCCGGAGATCACGCCGGAGGAGGTGCCATGCGGTGCGCACCGACGCCATCGTCGCCACCGGCCGCTCGGACTATCCCAACCAGGTCAACAACGTCCTCGGCTTCCCCTACATCTTCCGCGGCGCGCTCGATGTGCGCGCCACGCACCATCAACGATGGAGATGAAGATCGCCGCGGCCGAGGCGCTCGCCGCGCTCGCGCGCGAGGACGTGCCCGACGACGTCGCCGCGGCCTATCAGGGCGCCGGCCGAGATACGGCCCCGAATACATCATCCCCGTGCCGTTCGACCCGCGCCTGATCTCGGCCGTGCCGGTCGGCGGTCGCCCAGGCGGCGATGGACACCGGGCGTCGCCCGCCGGCCGATCCTCGACATGGCCGGACTACAAGGCCCAGCTCACCGCCCGCCTCGATCCGGTGGCCGGCGTCACTCGCCGCGGATCTGTCGAGCAGCGCCCAGCCATGCGCCGCAGCCGCGTCGTCTTCGCCGAGGGCGAGGAGGAGCAGCGTGATCCGCGCCGCCGCAGAGCTTCCGTCGACCAGGGGCTCGGCACGGCCGATCCTCGATCGGCCGCGAGGAGCCGCGTGCGCGCGCCATGGCGCAGGCGGCTCGGCATCGAGCTGACACGACCGGCATCGAGATCGCACAATGCGCGGCTGTCGACCCGCAACGCCGACGTACACCGACCATGCTCTACGAGCGCCTGCAGCGCGACGGGCTACCTGCTCCGCGACTGCACAGCGCATGGTCGAACCAGGACCGCAACGTCTTCGGCGCCTGCATGGTGGCGACCGGCGACGCCGACGGCATGGTGACCGGCGTCACCCGCAACTACTCGTCGAGCGTTGACAGCGACGTCGCGCCGCGTGATCGACGTGAAGCCGGGCCAGCGTGCTCGATCGGCGATGTCGATCGTGCTGTCGCGCGGCACGGCACGGTGTTCGTCGCCGACACCGCGATCAACGGAGATGCCGACGGCCGCCGAGCCTCGCGGAGCATCGCCATGCAGATGGCGGCCCATGCCGCCCGCCGGCATCGGGCATCGAGCCGCGCGTGGCGCTCCTCGCCGTTCTCGAACTTCGGCCAGCCGCAAGGCGAGCGCTCGGAGAAGGTGATCGCAGGCGGTGACGCATCCTCGACGGTCGCACGCGTCGACTTCGAGTATGACGGCGAGATGTCGGCCGATGTCGCGCTCAATCCGCGAGCTGATGGCAGGCCTATCCGTTCTGCCGCCTGACCGGGCCCGCCAACGTGCTCGATCATGCCCGGCGTTCCACTCGGCGCCTCCATCGTCGCACCAAGATGATGCAGGAGACTGGGCGGCGTCGACGGTCATCGGTCCCCTGCTCGGTCGGCCTCGACGAAGCCGGTGCAGATCGTGCCCCTCGGCGCGCGCGATTCCGACATCGTCAACATGGCGGCGCTGGCGGCCTACAATATCGGCGGCTGATCGCCGCCGTTGGCGCCTAGCGCATGCCGCCCGCGAGGAGCGGCACGGACCGGTGGTCGGAGGCCATGGCGGCTTGCCGTGCCGCCCTGGCCTCGCGTTCGATCGAGGACGCGACGACCGGGGCCATGTCCGCGGTGACCGGACGGGAATAGACATAGCCCTGGACGATGTCGCAGCCGAGTTCGACCAGCACGTCCACCTCCGCCGGTCGCTCAGCTCCCTCGGCGATCACCGTCATGCCGAGGCCGCGCGACAGGGCGATGATGCCGCCAAGAAGCTTGCGCTTGTCCGGCCGCGTCGCGATGCCGTCGACGAAGGAGCGGTCGACCTTCAGACGATCGAAGGGCAGTCGGGTCAGGTAGCCGAGCGAGGAATAGCCCGAGCCGAAATCGTCGAGAGCCAGGCGGACACCCAGCGCCGACAGCGCCGACAGCGTCCGGCTGATGCGATGCTCGCTTTGGTCGACGAAGAGGCTCTCGGTCAGTTCAAGGCACAGGAGCTTGGACGGAAAGCCGGTCTCGGCCAGAACCGCCGAGACCGCCGTTTCGAAATCCATGTTCCAGAACTGGGCCGGCGAGACGTTCACGGCGATGGTGCGGGCAGGATAGCCCGCGTCGAGCCAGGCGCGTCCCTGACGGCAGGATTCGCGCAGGATCCACAGACCCAGGTCGACGATCAGTCCGCAGCTTTCAGCAACAGGGATGAACTCGCTCGGCGGGATGGGGCCGCGCTCCGGATGGCTCCATCGGAGCAGGGATTCGAAGCCGGCGACCTCGCCGGTCCGGAGATCGATCTGGGGCTGGTAGTGCGCCCGCAGGGTCCCCTCCTGAACCGCATTGCGCAGATGCCGGGCGAGGTCGTGCCGAAGCTCCACCGCCTCCGCATAGGCGGGTTCGAAGACCATGCTGCGACCGCGACCGGCCTCCTTCGCCATGTAGAGGGCGAGATCGGCATTGCGGAGGGCCTGTTCGGCAGACTGGCCATCCTCCGGGAGATTGGCGATGCCGATGGTGGCGCTGACAAAGGCCTCGCCATTGGCGAGTTCGACCGGACCGGTGATGGCGGTCACGAGGCTCCCCGCCACGTGCGTCAGATCGTCTTCGACCGTGTGACGTTCCAGCAGCACGGCGAATTCATCGCCTCCCAGCCTGGCGATGAAGGCAGCGGGGCCGAGCTCACGGCGCAGGATCGCTGCGACACGGCAGAGCAGTTCGTCACCCGCGGCATGGCCCAGCGAGTCGTTGACCTCCTTGAAGTGGTCGAGATCGATGAGCAGCAGCGACGCGAAGCGTCCTTCGAGGAGACAATGACCGATCGTATCGGTGAGTGACTTCTTGAAGAGGGCGCGATTGGCGAGACCGGAGAGGGGATCGGCATAGGCGAGCCGCTCCAGTTGCCGTTGGGCTTCCTTTCTCTCGGAAATGTCCTGCACCGTGCCGACGAGACCGACGATCCTGCCGTCCGACAACTCGGCCTTGCAGTTGACGATGAAGTCGCTGACACGGCCATCCGCACAACGGAACCTGAGATCGGACGTGGCTGTCCCGCCGGTCCTGAGGACCTGACGTTGCATCTCCACGAGGCGCGGCGCGTCCTCCGGTTCGAAATGCGCCAGCACATTGGCATGCGACATGTCGAAGGTCGCGGGATCGTAGCCGGACAGTGCGAAGAGTTCCTCGCTCCACACGACCCGGTCTTCGCCCAGCTTGTAGAACCACGATCCCATGCGACCGAGACGATGCGCCTCTGTGAGGGCCGCTGTGCGTTGCAGAAGCAGTTGTTCGGCCTGTCGCAGGGCGGTGATGTCGGATGCGGTGCCGCGATAACCGATGAAGGCGCCGGAGCTGTCGAAGACCGGCTTGCCGCTGCTTCGCAGGGTTCGCACCGTTCCGTCCTGCGTCACGATCGAATAGTCGAAGGCACGGAATGGCCGGCGCGCGTCGAGGTCGGCCTTGTGCTGGCGCATCCGTTCGACGTCTTCCGATATCAGCGGCAGATCCCAGCGGGCCAGGCCGAAGCCCGGCACGTTCAGCATCGACCTGGCCCATTCGGAGCCGCGCTCGAGCTGGGAGAAGCGATGATCGGTATCGGTTTCCCAGCACCAGTCGGAGGCGGTTTCGAGAAAGTCCTGGAGCTGCCGCTCACTGGCCTCGGACGCCCGGAGGGCTTGAAGTTCTTCGGTGACGTCCTTGACGATGCCGCAGACACGCACGATCCGGTCCGCCGCGTCACGTTCGGCCTCCCCATGAATCCGGAAGTCCAGCACTCTGCCGTCCGGATGGCGGTAGCGCACCGGCACCACATACGACTGCCCCGAGGCCCAGCACTGGTGGAACAGGCGAAGGGGCTCTCCACCATCATCGATATAGGAGGACCTGAGCTCCGGGATCGACACGATGCCGTCGGGAGCGGTGAGACCGTAGAGAGTCTCCATCTCCGGCGACATCCACAGCACGCCAGATGCGGGATCGTCGGAGTACCAGTATCCCATGCGGGCAATGGTGAGAGCACGCTTGAGCAGAGCCGCCTCGCCGCGCCGGCCTTGGACCTTGCCAAGGCCTCGTGGTCGCGTCTTCACGTCGGAAGGATCATCATTCTTGCGGGACACGTGGCGCATTTGGGGCAAGTGTCGCAAAACCAGCTTATGAGATCGTTACTCTTGTGCTCGCTATGATTCTCATGTTGCCAGGGAAGCCTCATGCGCGACCGGACACCACTTCCCGTCTTCGACATCGGCCAGGTCCTGTTGCGCTGGCAACCCCGGGACTCGCTCGGTCGCCATCTCGCCGATGACGCTGCCATCGACGCCTTCATGGACGAGGTCGGCTTCACGGACTGGCACGCCCGGCAGGACGCGGGACGGCCGGTAATCGAGGCCGTTGCCGAGCACAGTGCCCGCTTTCCCCACCATGCGAGCATCCTCGCGTCGTTCTACGATGACTGGCTGCTCTCCGTTCCCGGCGAGGTGCCTGGAACACGCGCGATCTTCGAAGGGCTGGCGGCGCGCGGCCCGGTCTACGGAATATCCAACTTCTCGCGGGAACTCTTCGACCGCACGGTTCCGGCCTATCCGTTTCTCGGTTCCTTCACCGGCCTCGTGTTGTCGGGCGATGTCGGCATCAACAAGCCCGACCCGCGAATCTACGCGATCCTCTGCGAGCGCCACGACCTCACGCCGTCGGACTGCGTCTTCATCGACGACAGCGAGCGCAACGTCGCCGCCGCCCGCGCCCACGGCATGACCGCGGTCCACTTCACCGACGCGGCTTCGCTTTCCGCTTCGTTGCGCGGGCTGGGGCTGACCTGGTGACGGCGAGGTGCTGATCGATCGCCTCGATCAGCCGATCGCGGTCGAGCGGCTTTGTCAGGAAGGAATCCATGCCGGCAGCAATGGCGGCGGCCCGATCCTCGGCGAAGGCGTTGGCGGTCAGTGCGACGATGGGCAGGCGCCGACCCTCTCCCTCTCCGGCGCGGATCATCTTGGCGGCCGAAAGCCCATCGCAGTCGGGCATCTGCATGTCCATGAGGACGAGATCGATGCCGGCCGCCGGGTCCAGCGCCGTCGCGACGGCAGCACGTCCGTCCTTCACCCAGACCGGCTTGTGCCCGAGTTTCTCGACCAGTCTCCGGCAAAGGAGGGCATTGATGTCGTTGTCCTCGGCGATGAGCACGGTGAGCGAGGGGCCGCCGGGGGCCGCCGTCTCCTTGCCGGAAGCCTCACGGGTCTCGGTGTCGCCGGCATCGGGAGCTGACTGAGGCCGCATCTGCATGAGAAGCGAGGCCTCGCGCACCGGCGACACGAGCCAGCCGCCGATCCCCTTCTCGCGCCAGACGGAGACAAGCGAGCGCTCCGACGGGCGGACGAGCAGGACCGTTCGGCGCGCGCGGCCGGCAAGGCGGCCGAGAGCCTCGTCGAGACCCTCTGCGCCGAGCCGGAGGTCGAGGATCGCCGTGTCGTAGGCGCCGTCCGGCGGCATCTCCGCGACAGCGCCGCAGGTGGTGGGAGCGGCGCCGCGGGCGGCCAGGCGGCGCGTCAACCCGTCGCGCTCGACGCCCGACGGAGAGACGATCAGGATCTTGAGGCCGTCGAGGCGTTCGGGTTCGCGGGCCTGGTCCGCGGCGGCCTCGATGAGCGGCAGCCGTGCCGTGAAGGTGGAACCTTGCCCTGGCTCTGTCGCGACCGACAGGGTGCCGCCCATGCGGGCGACGATGCGGCGCGAGATCGCGAGGCCGAGCCCGGTGCCGGCATGGCGGCGTGCGAAGGTGGTCTCGCCCTGCTCGAACTCGCTGAAGATGCGGTCGACGTCGGCGGGGGCGATGCCGGGGCCGGTGTCGGCGACTGCGAGGACGAGGTGCTGGCCGTCGCGCTCGGCGGTGATCGACACTCCCCCGGTCTCGGTGAACTTCACGGCATTGCCCGCGAGGTTGAGGAGGATCTGGCGCAGGCGCGTCGCGTCGCCGAGGAGGCGGGGCGGCACGTCCGGCGCCGTGGCCGCCATGATGTCGAGCCCCTTCGCGTGCGCGCGCGGGCCGAGCAGTTCGACCACACCCTCGACGAGCGGCAAGAGGTCGAAGGGCGCCTCCTCGAGGTCGAGCCGGCCCGCCTCGATCTTGGAGAAGTCGAGAATCTCGTCGATCAGGCCGAGCAGCGCCTCGCCCGAGGTCTTCACCGCGTCGGCATAGGCCTTCTGCTCGGGCGTCAGCGGCGTGTCGATCAGGAGGTCCGCCATGCCGAGGATGCCATTCAGGGGCGTGCGGATCTCGTGGCTGACGGTGGCGAGAAACCGTGATTTCGCCTCGTTGGCGCTCTCGGCCCGGGCGCTCGACAGCGCCAGCGCGGCTTCGGCGGCCTTACGGTCGGTGATGTCGCGGCCAACCGACTGCATCTCCTCGCAGCGCCCCTCGGCATCGCGGATCGGATGGTGACGCCAGGCGATCCAGCGCAGGCCGGCGGGCGTTGTGATGCACTCGTCGATGCTGCGCGAGCCGTCCGCCTCCTGGCGCTCGGCGGAGCGGGTGAGGACCTCCGGCTGCTCGGCGCTGCCGGCGAGATCACCTGCCGCCCTGCCGACGAGTTCGCCATAGGCGCGGTTGGCGAAGGTGATGGCCCCGGCCCTGTCGCGGCGGACGATCAGGTCGCCCTGGGCGTCGATGAGCCCGCGGTGGCGTTCCTCGCTCTCGGCCAGTTCGAAGACCCGGTCGGTCAGCGTCTCGACGGTGTCCTCGAGGGCGGCCGTCTTGCGCAGCAGGGCGCGGCGGGCGTGGACGAGGTGCAGAAGCAGGGCGATGCCAGCCACGCCGAGAGCCGCGAAACCACCCGCGAGGAGGGCGAAAGCATCCACGGCGACTCTCCATACGCGACCCGAACGACGAAGGAGCGTAAAGAGACAGGGTTGACGTCCGGTTACCGAAGAAGCGTCTCCCCGTCAGGCAGCGGCGCGGATCCGGTCGGTCGCGCCGCGGTAGCTGATCGCCTCGGCGAGGTGCATGCGCCCGATGGTGGCGACCCCGTCGAGGTCGGCAATGGTGCGCGCGAGCTTCAGAACCCGATGGTAGCCGCGCGCACTCAGCCGCATCGTTTCCGCCGCATCGCGCAGCAGCGCCGCGCCGCCCGGATCGGGCGTCGCCACGGCGTCGAGAACAGCCGGCGGAGCGTGCGCGTTGAGAAGCAGCGGCAGACCCAGGGCCCGGTAGCGCTCGCCCTGCAGCGCCCTCGCCGCGGCCACCCTCTGGCCGACCTCGGCGCTTCCCTCCGCAGGCGCCGGCAGGATGAGGTCGGCGGCCGAGACCGCCGGCACCTCGATCACCATGTCCATGCGGTCGATGAGGGGGCCGGAGATCTTCGCCTGGTAGTCGGCCATGCAGCGCTCGTTGGGCATGCGCCGGCAGGCGAACCCGGGCTCGGTGGCCCGTCCGCAGCGGCAGGGGTTCATGGCGGCGACGAGCTGGAAGCGGGCCGGAAAGCTGACGCGCTGGTTGGCCCGGGCGATGACCGCCTCCCCCGTCTCGATCGGCTGCCGCAGCCCGTCGAGCACCTGCGGCTGGAATTCCGGCAATTCGTCGAGGAAGAGCACGCCATGATGGGCCAGCGACACCTCGCCCGGCTTCACCCGGAGCCCGCCACCGATCAGCGCCGCCATGGAGGCG
The DNA here is from genome assembly GCA_965284145.1 of Phreatobacter sp. Taxonomy (GTDB): domain Bacteria; phylum Pseudomonadota; class Alphaproteobacteria; order Rhizobiales; family Phreatobacteraceae; genus Phreatobacter. The sequence continues at coordinate 1,400,976 of CBDIRH010000001.1, read as the reverse complement.
GAGTGGTGAGGGTTGCGAAAGGGCCGGCGCGTCGTCAGCTGGCCGCCCTCCAGTTCGCCGGCCACCGAGTGGATCATCGAGACTTCGAGGAGTTCGGCCGGCATCAAGGGTGGCAGGATCGAGGGCATGCGGCTCGCCAGCATGGACTTGCCCGACCCCGGTGGGCCGTTCATCAGCAGCGCATGACCACCCGCCGCGGCGATCTCCAGCGCCCGCTTGGCGCTCTCCTGCCCCTTGATGTCCCTGAGATCCGCCATGCCGGCCTCGACCGTGCGGATGCCGGGCTTCGGGCGCGACAGCACCTGCGTGCCGCGAAAATGATTGGCGAGCTGGACGAGGTTGTCCGGCGCCAGCACCTCGACATCCTCGCCCGCCCAGGCCGCCTCGGGACCGCAGGCGGCGGGACAGATCACGCCGAGCCCGAGCGCGTTGGCGGCCATGGCGGCCGGCAACACGCCCGCCACCGGGGTGATGCGGCCGTCCAGCGCCAGTTCTCCCAGCACCACGAAGCCTGCGAGGGCGTCAGCCGGTATCGCGCCGATCGCCGCCATCAGGCCGAGGGCGATGGGCAGGTCGAAATGCGAGCCTTCCTTCGGCAGGTCGGCCGGGGCGAGGTTCACCGTGATGCGCTTGCCGGGAAGGGCGAGGCCGGAGGCGACGAGCGCCGAGCGCACCCGCTCGCGCGCCTCGCTCACCGCCTTGTCGGGCAACCCGACGATGTTGAAGACGACCTGCCCTGAGAGGACGTGGACCTGCACGTCGACGGGCTTGGCCTCGATGCCCTCGAATGCGACGGTTGCAACGCGTTGCACCATGACCCACCCCCGCGTGCATTGTGCATGCGGGGCAGGCGAGAACAATAAGGGAACAACCGGATGCTTCGGGCGCCTGCCCGCCTCAGCGGCGCTTCGCCTCGATGGCCTCCCAGACGGTCGCGGCGATGTCCGGACCGCCGAGCCGGCGGATGGCGCGGATGCCGGTCGGGGCGGTGACGTTGATCTCGGTGAGGTTGCCGCCGATCACGTCGATGCCGGCGAGGATGCATGCCGCGTTCGCCTTCAGCTCCGGCCCGATGGTCTCGCAGATCTCCCGCTCGCGCGCGCTGATCTGTGTCGTCTCTGCCGCCCCGCCGCGGACCATGTTGGAGCGCAGGTCGTCCGCCGCCGGCACGCGGTTCACCGCGCCGGCGAAGACGCCGTCGACCAGGATGATGCGCTTGTCGCCGTCGCGCACCGCGGGCAGGAACTGCTGGATCACCCAGGGCTCGCGTGTCAGCGCCGCGAAAGTGTCGAGGAAGGAGCCGAAGTTCTCGTCGTCCTGGCGGATGCGGAAGACGCCGGCGCCGCCATGGCCGTAGAGCGGCTTCATGACGATGTCGCCCATCTCCTTGCGGAACGCGCGGATCGCCGCGAAGTCGCGCGTCACCAGCGTCTTCGGCATGAGCTGCGGAAACAGGGTCACAAAGATCTTCTCGGGCGCGTTGCGGACGCTGGTCGGGTCGTTGACCACCAGCGTCTTCGGGTGAACCCGCTCGAGGAAGTGGGTCGCCGTGATGTAGTGCAGGTCGAAGGGCGGGTCCTGCCGCATCAGGATGACGTCGAAGCTGTCGAGGCGCACCCGCGTGCCCTCGCCCAGCGTGAAATGGTCGCCCTCCACGTCGCGCACGGTGAGCGAATAGGCGAGCGCCGAGGGCTCGCCGTCGCGCATCGCGAGCGTGTCGGGGTGATAGTAGAAGACCTCGTGGCCGCGCGCCTGCGCCTCCAGCATCAGCGCAAAGCCGGAATCCCCCTTGATCTTGATGGATTCCATGGGGTCGGTCTGGACCGCGACCTTGAGGCGCATGGGGGCATTCCTTTCAGACATCCGCGTCGAACGCGCCCTGTATATGGCGCGGCCAGCCGCCGTTCGATACCAGGATCATGTCGTAGCGCATATCACCCCCGCCGTGGCGGGGATGCCGCGCGAGGAAGAGCTCGGCCGCCCGGGTGATCCGCCGCCGCTGGGCCGGCGTCAGGGCAATCTCCGCGAGGTCCATGGACCTGCGGGCCTTGACCTCGACGAAGACGATGGTTCCGCCGCGCCGCGCCACGATGTCGATCTCGGCCCCCGGTGCCCGCCAGCGTCGGGCGAGGATGCGATAGCCCTTGGCCAGGAGCAGCAGCATGGCGATGCTCTCCGCGACCCGGCCGCGACCCCAGGCGGCCGAGCGCCGCGGGTCGGCCTCGCGCCTCACCCCGCGTCCTTCGCAAGCTGCAAGGCCCGCTGGTAGACATCCCGCTTCGGCAGGCCGGTCGCGGCTGCGACGGCCGCCGCCGCGTCCTTGACCGAGCCCCTCGCCAGCGCCGCGACGATCAGGGCATCGACGTCGTCGGCGGCAGGCGGCGGCGCCTCTCCGGGAGGCGCGATCACCAGCACGATCTCGCCCTTCGGTTCGCTGGCCGTCTCATAGTGCGCCGCCAGGGTGCCAAGGGGCCCGCGCCGCACCTCCTCGTGGGTCTTGGTCAGTTCGCGGCAGACGGCGGCCTCGCGGTCGCCGAGCTCTGCGGCGAGGTCGGCGAGCGAGGCCGCAAGGCGCGGACCCGTCTCGAAGAAGACGAGAGATCCCGGCACGGCAGCAAGCTCGCGCGCCCGGCTGCGGCGGCCGACCGTCTTCGGCGGCAGGAAACCGGCGAAGAAGAAGGCGTCCGTCGGCAGGCCCGCCGCGACCAGTGCCGCCATGACAGCGGAGGGTCCGGGCACGGGGACGACCTGATGTCCGGCCTCCCGAACCGCCTCCACCAGCTTGAAACCCGGATCGGACACAAGCGGCGTTCCGGCATCGGAAACGAGGGCAACCGATTCGCCCGCGGCCAGCCTCGCGAGCAGCCTCGGGCGCATCTCGGCGGCATTGTGCTCGTGATAGGGGACGAGCTTCGCCGAAAGACCGAAGTGCTCGACCAGCCGACGCGTCACGCGGGTGTCCTCGCAGGCGACGACCGAGGCCGCCGCCATCGTCTCGACGGCGCGGATGGTCATGTCGCGCAGGTTGCCGATGGGGGTTGCGACCACATGCAGGCCGGGCTCCAGAGAACGCGCCAGAAAACGTTGTCCGCCAAGGACATAGTGGCGATCGGCGAACTGTTGCGCGGGGCTGTCGGTCATCATGCGGTCTCTGGGCTGCACCATAGGCGTGCGCGACGCCGTGCGTCCATGCCCCGGCAGCCGGCGCCGGCCGGCTGTCAGGGCGACGCCTGTTGCCGTTCCGCCACGCAAAAGCCTGCCTTCAGGTTTGACCTTGCCCCCGGCTGGCGGCTATTCCCATGCAAGAGGCGGGGCGTTCAGGGCATGCGGAGGCATTCGGACATGGCGGGAACGGCGACACGGGGCGGCACGGCCGCCGGCGGGACGACGGTGCGTGGCCTTCTGATCGGTGCCGCGGCTCTTGCTCTTGCGGCCTGCTCGGGAGCGAACGTCTCTGGTCCGGGCACTGCCGTCGGTCCCATTCCCGGCGCGACCCCCGCGGCGCCGGCCGGACCTGGCTCCACGATCGGCACCGGTTCGGTGAAGGTCGCCCTGCTGCTGCCGCTGTCGGCGGGCGGCGCTGCCGGCAACACCGCAGCCGTGCTCCGCAACGCCGCCGAGATGGCGGTGGCGGAATTCCAGGGTCCGGACATCACCATTCTGGTCAAGGACGACGGCGGCACGGCACAGGGCGCCGCCGCCGCTGCCCAGGCCGCGATCCAGGAAGGCGCCGAACTCATCCTCGGACCGCTGCTGGCGGAATCCGTGCGCGGGGCAGCCTCTGTCGCCCGCCCGGCCGGCAAGCCGATGATCGCCTATTCGACCGATACCAGCGTCGCGACGCGCGGCGTCTACCTGATGAGCTTCACGCCGCAGAACACGGTCGACCGCATCGTCCAGCACGCGGCCCAGACCGGCAAGCGCTCCTATGCCGCCTTCGTGCCGGATTCGGCCTTCGGCCAGGTCGTGCAGGGCGCCTTCCAGGAAGCGGTCAGCCGTTCCGGCGGCCGCGTCGTCGCCATAGAGAAATTCCCGCTGGAGCCGAACGGCGTCACCGCCGCCGCCTCGCGCCTCTCCGGCATCGCCGGGCAGATCGATGCCATCTTCGTGCCGGACCCCTATGACGGTGCCGCCATCCGCGCACTTTCGTCCGCCGGCATCGACACCCGCCGGGTGCAGGTCCTCGGCGTCGGCCCCTGGGTCGGCAACCGCGCCGCGGCGCAGGCGGCACCGACCGCGCTCTACGCCGCTCCCGACGAGGCCGGCTTCCAGAGCTTCGCCGGCCGCTACCGCGCCCGCTTCAACCAGGACCCGGCGCGCATCGCCTCGCTGACCTACGACTCGGTGTCGCTGATCGCGGCGCTGGTGCGCACGCAGGGGTCGCAGCGCTTCTCCGAAACGATCCTCACCAACTCCTCGGGCTTCAACGGCGTCGACGGCCTCTTCCGTTTCCGGGCCGATGGATCGCCGCAGCGCGGCCTCGCCGTCATCCAGGCCGGCGGCCGTGTCGTCAGCCCGGCGCCGCGCACCTTCTCGGGCGGCTCGTAACGAAGCAGCACTGTCTTCTGCGGATCTGCCAAGGGCCGGCCTCGCCGGCCCTTGTCACGAATGCCCCGGCCGTTCGCCGCAATCTGGCGCCGGCGGAACTCGCAGCGGCCCTGCCCCGCACGGCTCCCATGCGGCCGAAACGGGACGCTGGCGGCCAAATCAGCTAGCGTCGCCGCCACCATCGACCGACGGGCGAGGATCATGGACCAGGCCGCAGGCCAATCGGGCGCCGCGACCGGGGCCTCCAGGGAAGGAGCGGCCGCGCGCGCGCGCCTGAAGGGCATCGGCCTGATGTGCGGCGCCCTCGCCTGCTTCGCCTGCCTCGACGCCCTCGCCAAATGGCTCGGCACCTCGATGGATCCGATGCAGGTCGTCTGGACGCGCTACTGCTCGGCCCTCGTCATGGTGCTGATCATCTTCAATCCGCTGCGCAACCCCGCGGTCTTCGTCTCGCGGCGGCCCTGGATCCAGGCGATCCGTTCGGCACTGCTGTTCGGATCGACGGCGTTCAACTTCATCGCGCTGCAGTACCTCCAGCTGGACCAGACCGTCTCGATCATGTTCGCCACTCCCTTCATCGTGGCGATCCTGTCGGGCCCCTTCCTCGGCGAGTGGATCGGGCCGCGCCGCTGGGCCGCCGTCATCGTCGGCTTCCTCGGCGTGCTCGTGGTCACCAAGCCCTGGGCGGGCACCATGCACTGGGCGATGCTGCTGACCTTCACGGGCGCCTGCGTCTATGCGGTCTACAATCTCCTGACCCGCATGCTGGCCGGCCATGATTCAGCCGCCACCACGTCGATCTACTCCGTCGCCTTCGGCGCGGTCGTCGCGACGGCCCTGGTGCCCATGGTGTGGACCACGCCGACAAACATCGGAGTGGTCTTCGGCATGATCGCCATTGGCGCCTTCGGAGCCTTCGGGCACTGGCTCCTGATCGTCGCCCACGGCTACGCCTCGGCGGGCATTCTCGCGCCCTTCATCTATACGCAGATCGTCTGGATGACGGCGCTCGGCTGGCTGATCTTCGCCCAGGTCCCGGCGGCCAACACGCTCGCCGGTGCGGCGATCGTCATCGCCTCGGGCCTCTACCTCCTCTACCGCGAGCGCGTGGTCGCCCGGCAGGGGTGATGGGGCTCTCATGTGGCAATCTGTCGCATAGGGTAACTTCCGCGCCCGACGGACACTTCTCGCCCCAACACGGGCCAGAACGGCCCGCTCGTGTCGAGGCAGCCGCGGGAGATGGCGGTCATGCGGACGGAAGTGGCGTGGTCTGGTGACCTCTTCATCGTCGATGATGATGCGGCTGTTGGGGACAGTCTGTGCATCGTGTTCGAGCAGGCGGGTTACCGGGTCAGCCCCTTTACCGACGGCACAGCCCTGCTGATGGCGCTCCAGCAGCGCCATCCCGATGCGATCCTGCTCGACTTCTGCCTCCCCGGCACCAACGGCCTCGACCTGCTGCGCCAGATCGGAGCCCGCCGGTTCGATGGCCCCGTGGTGATGATGTCCGGCCGCGCCGACATTCCGATGGCCGTCGCCGTGATCCAGGCCGGTGCCGCCGATCTGGTGGAAAAGCCGATCGACGCGGACAAGGTCGTCCGGCAGGTCGGCCAGGCTCTCGTCACCCACGCGCGACGCAGCGCCGAGCGGTCCGACCCGGTCATGGCGCTCGGACCCGGCGGGGCGAGCCTCCTCACCCCGCGCGAGCGTGACGTGCTGCAGGAACTGGTGCGTGGCGCCTCGAACAAGGAAGCCGGCCGCAGCCTCGGCATCAGCCCGCGGACCATCGAGGTGCACCGGGCGCGCATCATGGAGAAGCTCGGCGCGCGCAATGCCGCCGATCTGGTCCGCGTGATCTACGACGAGCGCCGACACGAAGCGCGCTGACGGAACCTCACGCAGGGGGTCCTGCGTGTCGATGCAGTGCCTGAAGGACGTTGGCACCTGTGGCGCGCGGCGGCGGACCATGGCGCCTCGTCGCCCTCTCACGCGACAACGCGAGGCCCGCCATGTCTGAAGAGCCCGTCATCTACGCGCGCCTGCAGGGCGACGTGCTGGAGATCGTCACCGACCGGCTGACGCTGCGGTCGGCCACCGGTTCGCTGGTGTCGATCGAGGATCACGTGCGGCAAGTCTTCGTCCGTGTTGCCGAAATCCGCATCATGACCGTTGAGGAGGCTCCCTGGGTTCTCTCCCGGCACGTCATCGCCCCGCCGCTGCAGCGCGCGGCGTGAGTTGGATGGCAATCCACGGATGCACCCTGTTGATGAAGCGTTAGCCTTGGCGGCCGTTAACCCTCCGGCAGCGCTGCTCGCAGCAAGAATTGAGTCAAATTCGGTCTATTCTGGCGTCCGGGATCACTGGCAGTGCCCTTCGCCCTGCCACAAGGACAATGCCCTTGCTTCGCGTTCTCCGACGCGATGGCCGAGGGATCACCGGGATGTTGAGAATGCCTCAAGACGACGTTGCCGGCAGTGGTGCCATCGTTCAGCAGCTTGCCCAGCTCGGTGCGGAAAAGAGCGCCGACAAGCGGCTGGCTCTGCTGCGGAGCGTCGCCGATCTCTACTTCGCCCGAAAGGCGAGCCCGACCCTCGCGGAGGAATACCTTTTCTCCGAGATCGCGACCACCGTCATGTCCAGGCTGAGGCCGGCGCAACGGCCGCAGGTCAGCGACGCCCTTTGCGATAGCGATCGGTTGCCCCATGATCTCGCCATGGCGCTCGCAGCGGATGCGGATATCGCCGTCGCACGGCCGATTCTGTCGCGTTCGCCGGTGCTGCGCGAGGCTGACATCCTGCAACTCGCTCAGGCGAGCAGCGACGATCACCTCGACGCCATCGCCACCCGCCCGAGCCTCTCGACGCAGGTCACGGATGTGCTGATCGACCGCGGCAGCGACAAGGTGCTCAGGACCGTTTCCGGCAACACCGGCGCGCAGATGTCAGAGAACGGCATGCGGCGCCTGGTTGATCGGGCGCGGCAGGATCACGAGCTCTGTCTCTCGCTCGCCGATCGGGGCGATCTCTCGCCAGCGGTGCTGGAGCAGTTGGAGACCATCGTTTGCGAAGGTCTGGCCGGCGGCGCTGACGCCGGTGATGCCGGCGACACGATCGCCGCCCTCCGGGCCCGGGCCAGCGCGCTGATCGCCGAGGAGTTGCGCAAGCGCAAGGCCAACATCTCCGCCACCGAGCGGATCATCGCCGCCGTGGACTCGGGGTCGATCTCGCTCGACAACGGGCTCCGCTCCCTCCTCGACGGGGGACGCCTGCTGGATCTGTCGACGGTTATTGCCCATTTCCTGCGCTTCGACCGCAATTTCGTCTTCCAGCAGATCGCCGCAGGCGATCTCAACACGGTGCTGCTGGCCTTCCGGTCTCTCGAGATCTCCTTCGACAACCTGAAGACGACCCTCGTGCTGCGGGCCCGCAAGCGTCGCGGCGACAAGGCCGCCGAAACGCTCACCCGGGCCGAGTACGAGGCGATCGACGTCGCCTCCGCCCAGCGGGCAATGCGTTTTCTCAAGGTGCGGCTCACCGCCGGCGGGCAGTCCCCCTCGGCCAACGAAGCCGCCTGATCCTCCAGCGCGGTCAGCCGCACGTCGCGGCACGGGGATTGCTCGGGAACCGCGGCGCTCACCTGCCGTTCATACCTCTCGTGGCAAGCCATGGGCCGTGCCATGGTCTCGCCCCATGCGCGGCGGTATAACCGCGTTCTCCCTCAGCCACGTCGACAAAGGCTCCGTTCCGCATGTTCCCGAAGCCGCTCGCCAGCCTGAAGCCCAACACCGCCGCCTATGAGTCCCTTCCCATGGTGAAGCCGACGGGCTTCCGGGAATATGACGCGCGCTGGTTCTTCGGCGAAGGAACTGAACCTCATGGGCGTGCAGGCCGCTCGGCATGGGCCTCGGCACGCTCATCGGCCGCACTGGGCGTCAAGCGCGAGATCGTCGTCGGGCCACGATTTCCGCGGCTATTCCTCCTCGATCAAGATGGCGCTGGTGACCGGCCTGATGGCCGCCGGCTGCAAGGTGCGCGACATCGGCCTCTGCCATGTCACCGATGGCCTATTTCGCCCAGTTCGAACTGGACGTGCCCTGCGTCGCCATGGTCACCGCGAGCCATAACGACAATGGCTGGACCGGCGTGAAGATGGGCGCCCAGCGCCCGGTCACCTTCGGCCCCGACGAGATGGGGGCGCTGAAGAAGATCGTCCTCGAAGCCGATTTCGACCTCATCGGCGGTGGCTCCTACCTTTTCGTCGAGGATTTCGCCACCCGCTACATCCGCGACCTCACCAACCGCCCCAAGGTCACGCGCAAGCTCCGTGTCATTGCCGCCTGCGGCAACGGCACGGCCGGCGCCTTCGCGCCTCAGATCCTCGAGAAGCTCGGCGTGGAGGTGATCCCGCTCGATGCGGAACTCGACCATTCCTTCCCGCGCTACAACCCGAACCCCGAAGACATGAAGATGCTCCACGCCATGGCGGACGCCGTGAGGGAGCATGGCGCGGACGTGGCGCTGGGCTTCGATGGTGACGGCGACCGCTGCGGCGTCGTCGACAACCACGGCGAGGAGATCTTCGCCGACAAGATCGGGGTCATGCTCGCGCGCGACCTCTGCAAGGTGCTACGGCCCCTCCCAGTTCGTCGTCGACGTAAAGTCGACCGGCCTCTTCGATTCCGATCCGGAGCTGAAGCGGCTCGGGGCGAAGACCGACTACTGGAAGACGGGCCACTCCTACATCAAGCGCCGGGTCCGCGACCTCAACGCCCTCGCCGGCTTCGAGAAGTCCGGCCACTTCTTCTTCAATGCCCCTGTCGGCCGCGGCTATGACGACGGCCTCGTCACCGCCATCGCCGTCATCGACATGCTCGACCGCAATCCGACCAAGTCCATGGCCGACCTCTACGCCGAGGTGCCGAAGACCTGGGGCTCGCCGACCATGGCGCCGAAATGCGCCGACGAGATCAAGTACGAAGTCGTCGACCGCGTCGTGAAGCGCTTCCAGGACATGCAGGAGCGCGGCGAACGCGTCGCCGGCGAGGCCATCACCTCGCTCGTTACAGTCAACGGCGTGCGCGTCGGCACCTCGGACGGCACCTGGGGCCTGGTGCGCGCCTCCTCCAACAAGCCGGAGCTGGTAGTGGTGGTGGAGAGCCCGGCCTCGGAGGAGCGCATGCGCGCCATGTTCCACGCGGTCGACGCCGTCCTACGCGAGAACCCGGAAGTCGGCGCCTACAACCAGACGATCTGACGGCGGCCTTCCCTTTTGCGGAACGCCTTCACCAGCCGTTAACCATGGGATGCGAGCCTCACGACAGGTCCGAGGGGGTCAGTCGTGAAGCTCGTTTCCGTCAGCCAGAACATGCAACGTCCCAACGGGCTCTCGGAACTCGAGATCCTGCGGTCCGTGACGGCCGGCTTTGCCGCCTTCGGCAACGCCGTTCGGGTCAGCGCCATCTCCGACGCCCAGAAGTCGAAGGTCCTGGCCGAGCTGGCAGATGCATCCAACCGCATGATGGACGCGACCAACGCCTATCTCTTCGCTCTCGGCGAAGCGCACAAGTCGATGGACGCAGCTGCCGCACGTGCGCCGCAGCTGAAGATTGCCGACTAAGCAGCGCGTCTCCCCGATCGCCCGTCACCGATCTGTCGCCTGGGCGTCATCGCCCCGTTGACCGGATGCGGCACGACGCCCTCTGACGCGACGGCTGACGATTCGGCTAGGATCGCGGCACGGGGGTCCCTCATGACCGGTCAGGTCGCCAAGAACACCAATCCCTTCTCGCGCCATTTCAATCCGGCACTGTGGGCCGACCAGGGCCGCCGGATCATCCCGATGATGCGTGCCTATGGTGGCATCCGCCAGCGGGAGGCACGCTCGGCGCAGCCGCAGACGCTTGGCCGGCTCGGCACCCTCGAGGTGCGGCTCGCCGCCAACGCCGCCGAGGTGCGCCGCGCCCAGAAGCTGCGCTGGCGGGTCTTCTACGAGGAGATGCAGGCCGTCGCCGACGGCGCCTCGCGCCTCGCCCGCCGCGACATCGACGCCTTCGACGCCATCTGCGACCATCTCGTCGTCATCGACCACGCCGTGACCGAGCGCCCGCCCTTCGGCGCGCCGCGGCCGGCCATCGTCGGCACCTACCGCCTGCTGCGGCAGGAGGTGGCCGAGCTCGCCACGGCGGCTTCTATACCTCGAGCGAGTTCGACCTCTCGGGGCTGCTGGCCCGCCACCGCGGCAAGCGCTTTCTCGAACTCGGACGCTCCTGCGTCCTGCCGGCCTATCGCAACAAGCGGACGGTGGAACTGCTCTGGCATGGCATCTGGAGCTATGTGCTCACCCACCGCATCGACGTCATGTTCGGCTGCGCCAGCCTCGAGGGCACGGACCCGCGGCGCCTGTCGCTGGAGCTGTCCTTCCTCCATCACAATGCGCGACCGCCGGTGGAATGGGCGGCCTCCGCCCTTCCCTCCCGCCATGTCGGCATGGGCCGCCTGTCGCAGGACGCCATCGACATGAAGAAGGCGCTGCACGCCCTGCCGCCGCTCATCAAGGGCTACCTGAGGCTCGGCGCCAAGGTCGGCGATGGCGCCGTGGTGGACCGTCAGTTCAACACCACGGACGTGCTCATCGTCCTGCCGGTCTCGGCCATCAACCCGCGCTATATCGACCACTTCGGCCCCACCGCCGAACGCCACGCGGCCTGACGCATTCCGGCCCTGCCGTCCGGGGGAGTTAACCGCCGGGACTGCGATGCTATCGTTCGGCGCAAGAACGATAGGAAACGCCTGCCATGCCCGACGCTCCTCTCCTCGGCCCCCGACTGGCCGCTGACGGAACGGTGATCCCCGCGCCGATGACACGGCGCGTCATGAACCTCGCCGACCTGCTCCATGGCACGGCGCGGCGACTGCCGCAGCGGCCGGCGCTGGTCTGGCGGGACACCACCTGGACATGGCGGGACATGGCAGACCGGGTGAAGGCGGCGGCGGCGGCTCTCACGGCGCGCGGCATCGGCAAGGGCGACCGCGTGCTCTGCCAGGCGCGCAACGGCAATGCCATGTTCGAGGCGATGTTCGCGGTCTGGACCATCGGCGCCGTCTGGGTGCCGACCAACTTCCGCAACACGCCGCAGGAGGTCGCCTATATCGCCAAGGCGTCCCGCGTGAGGGCGATGATCTGCGAGAGCATCTTCGCGGATCATGCCGCCGCCGTGACGGAGGCCAATCCCGACCTCCGGCTCACAGTTTCGATCGGCGTTGCCGGCTTCGCTGCCCTCGACTGGGAGGCCCTCGTCGCCGAAGGGCGGAGCGCCGCAGCCTCGGTCGCCTCCGCGGCGATGGATTACGACGACCCCTGCTGGTTCTTCTTCACCTCCGGCACCACCGGCCGTCCGAAGGCGGCTGTCCTCACCCATGGCCAGATGGGCTTCGTCGTCACCAACCACCTCGCCGATCTCGTGCCGGGGACCAGCGATCAGGAAGCGTCCCTCGTGGTGGCCCCCCTGTCGCACGGCGCAGGCATCCACCAGCTGACGCAGGTGGCCCGCGGCGCGCGGACTGTCCTTCTGTCGACGGAGCGGCTCGACTGCGAGGAGGCCTTCCGGCTCATCGCCGAGCACCGCGTCACCAACATGTTCACGGTGCCGACCATCCTCACCATGCTGGCCTCCCACGAGGCCGCCGACCGCCACGACCACTCCAGCCTGAAGCACGTCATCTATGCCGGCTCGCCGATGTACCGCGCCGACCAGCAGATGGCCCTCCAGAAGCTCGGCAAGTGCATCGTCCAGTATTTCGGGCTCGGCGAGGTGACCGGCAACATCACCGTCTTCCCGACACGCGAACATGACGTCGACGACACGGTGCAGGGACGCATCGGCACCTGCGGCTATCCGCGCACCGCGATGGACGTCCGCATCTTCGACGACAAGGGCACGGAGCTCGCCCCCTTCGAGACGGGCGAGATCTGCGTCGCCGGCCCTGCCGTCTTCGCGGGCTATTTCGACAACCCGGAAGCCAATGAGAAATCGTTCCGCGACGGCTTCTTCCGCACCGGCGACCTCGGCCACAAGGACGAGGACGGCTATGTCTACATCACCGGCCGGGCCTCGGACATGTACATCTCCGGCGGCTCGAACGTCTATCCGCGCGAGATCGAGGAGGTGATCCTCACCCACCCCGCCGTCGCCGAGGTGGCGGTTCTCGGCGTGCCGGACCGGCGCTGGGGCGAGGCCGGCGTCGCCGTGCTGGTGGCGCGGCCCGGTGCGACCGTCGCCGAGGGCGACATCCTGAAACACCTCGACGGCAAGCTCTCCCGCTACAAGATGCCCCGCCAGGTCTTCGTCTGGGACGAACTGCCGAAGTCGGGCTACGGCAAGGTGCCGAAGAAGCTCATCCGCGAGATGCTGATCGAGAGGGGCGCAGTCAGCGCGGAGGGGTGAGCCTCACCCGAACCGCGCCTTCAGCACCTCGAACAAGGCGCGCGACGCCTGCATCTCGCCGCCGGCAGGGCGGCCACACGGCGGACGGCACCCAGCCATAGACGTCGGCATGCAGCCAGCTCGCCGCCTTCTCGACGAAGCGGTCGAGATAGAGCGCCGCCGTGATCGAGCCGGCGAAGCCGCCGGTCGTGACGTTGTTGAGATCGGCGATCTTGCTGTCGAGCCCGCTGGCATAAGGCTTCCACAGCGGCAGCCGCCAGACGGGATCAGCGACCGCAAGGCCGGCCGCCGCCAGTTCGGCCGCCAGCGCGTCGTCATGGGTATAGACGGGCGGCAGGTCGGGGCCGAGCGCCACCCGCGCGGCCCCGGTCAGGGTTGCGAAGTCGGCGATGAGGGCGGGCGCCTCCTCGTCGGCCAGCGCCAGCGCGTCGCAGAGGACGAGCCGACCCTCGGCATCGGTGTTGCCGATCTCGACGGTGAGGCCCTTGCGCGTGGGGAAGACGTCGCCGGGGCGGAATGCGGCCCCCGAGACGGCGTTCTCCACCGCCGGCACCAGCAGGCGCAGACGCACGGGCAGCTTCGCCGCCATGATCATGTGGGCAAGGCCGATGGCCGATGCCGCGCCGCCCATGTCCTTCTTCATCAGCAGCATGGCGGAGGAAGGCTTCAGGTCGAGGCCGCCGGTATCGAAGCAGACGCCCTTGCCGACCAGGGTCACCTTCGGGTGCTTCTCGTTGCCCCAGACGAGGTCGATGAGCCGCGGCTCCCGCGGCGAGGCGGCGCCGACCGCATGGATCATCGGGAAATTCTGCTTCAGCAGCGCCTCGCCGACGATGGATGTCACCTTGGCGCGGTGACGCTTGCCGAGGTCGCGGATGGCAGCCTCAAGCTCGGCGGGACCCAGATCGTTGGCTGGCGTGTTGATGAGGTCGCGCGCCAGCTCGGTGGCCTCGGCCGCACGGCTGACCGCCTCGCCGTCGACACCGTCCGGCACCACAAGCAGGGCGGGCTTCGCCGAGGCCTTCTTGTAGCGCGAGAAGCGGTATTGGCCGGTGATCCAGGCCAGCGTCGCACGCTCGGCATCGCCCGGGTCGTTGGCGAAGCGATAGAGGCCGGGCGGAAGCTGGCCCGGCAGCTTGCCGGCGAGAAGCGGATCGCGATGCGGCGCGTCCTCCGCCTCGACAGCGAAGAGCACGGCGGCAATCGCGCCCTTGGCGTCCGGCACGACGACAGCCTTGCCGGCCTTCGGCTCAAAGCCGACCGCGTCGAGAAAGGCCTGCTGCGGTGCCTTGAGCTTCGCCTTGGCTGCGCCATAGGTCTTCGCCGTGACGAAGGTGATCGGAATGGCGCCGGTAGTTCCGGGGGGGCGCAAGAGGGAATGCATGGGCAGCTTTCGACGACAGGCGGCGGGACGTTCACGCTAGAGCCTGCGCCCCCGCCCTGTCACCTTAGCGCTTGCCGTGCATGGAGGGCGCGCGCTCGCCATGGTTTACGCAGGCCGCATCCTGCTCTCAGATGCGCGCCCGGGCCGAAGAGCCGAAGAGGACACCGCGATGAGCACCCCGAAGACCCTTCTCGAACTTGCCGGTCGCAAGCCCGTGCCGCCGAAGCTCGGCGAGAGCATCCTCATCCTCATCGACATCCAGAACGAATATATCGAGGGTCCGATCGCGCTTCCCGGCGCCAGGACGGCGGTCGAGAAGGCGGCGGACCTGCTCGCCCGTGCCCGCAAGGCCGGGGCGAAGATCATTCACGTCGCCCACAAGGGCGGCAAGGGCTCGCTCTTCGACCGCGAGGCCCATCGCGGCGCCATCGTCGATGCAGTCGCCCCGATCGCCGGCGAGACGGTCGTCGAGAAGCCGCGGCCGAACTCCTTTTCCGGGACCAACCTCGCCGACGTCGTGGGCGCGCCGGGCGCGCCTCTGATCATGATCGGCTTCATGACGCACATGTGCGTCTCGTCCACGGCCCGCGCGGCACTCGACCTCGGCTACCAGACCGTTATCGCCGCGGATGCCTGCGCGACGCGCGACCTGCCGAGGCCGGAGGGCGGCGTCATCGACGCGGCAAGCCTGCATGACGCCGAGCTTGCGGCGTTGTCCGACCGCTTCGCCGGCGTGTTCAGGGCGAGCGAGATCGTCTGACGCGTGCGGGAGTGTCCCACGCTGGATCGTCGACCTGCAGGAAGCCGGCAAGGACGTGCTCTTGCCGGCTCCCGCTCAGGCATCACGCCCTCAGCATGCCGCCGGTCTTCTTCGTCACCTCGGCGACGATCTTCGCGGCCACCGCGTCGATCTCGGCGTCGGTGAGCGTCTTGTCCTTCGGCTGCAGGGTCACCGCGATGGCGACGGACTTCTTCGCCTCGTCGATGCCCTTGCCCTCATAGACGTCGAAGACCTGAACGCCGCTGATCAGCAGCTTGTCGACGCCCTGCGCAGCCTTGACGAGGTCGCCCGCCTTCACGCTCCTGTCCACCAGGAAGGCGAAGTCGCGCTCCACCGGCTGGAAGGGCGAGAGGACGAGCTGCGGCTTGGTGCGGGTCGGGCGCACCTTCGGCGGCGGCAGCTTGTCGAGCAGCACCTCGAAGGCGAGCACCGGCCCCTTGACGTCCAGCGCCTCAAGCACCCGGGGGTGCATCTCGCCGAACGACCCGAACACCGTCTGCGGCCCCATCTGGAAGGTGCCGGAACGGCCGGGATGGAACCAGGCGGGACCGCCCTGCACCACCTGGATGCCCGCCATCGGCGCGCCGACCGCAGCCAGCACCGCCATGGCGTCAGCCTTGATGTCGTAGACGTCGGCGGCCGCCTGGCCCTGCCAGTGGCGCCCGGCGCCGGCGGGTTTCGCCAACCCGCGACGGATACCCGAGGCGGCCATGAACTGGTCCTCGGGCCGGTCGCCCTTGAAGACCTGACCGACCTCGAACAGCGCCACGTCGCCATAGCCACGGTCGGCATTGCGCTGTGCCGCCGAGGCGAGCCCGACCAGCAGGGTCGGACGCATGTCCGAGAGGTCGGAGGCGATCGGGTTGGCGAGGGCCAGCGCCGGCTGTCCGCCGCCGAACAGCTCGGCCTGAGCCTTGGAGATGAAGCTCCAGGTCACGGCCTCCACCATACCGCGCCCGGCGAGCGTCCGCTTGGCCATGCGGGTGCGCTTCTGGATCAGCGTCAGCACCGGCTTCGGCACGGTGCCGCCGCGGTCGAGCGGGGTCGAGGGCACGCGGTCGACACCAGCAATGCGCATGACCTCTTCCGTGAGGTCCGCCTTGCCGTGAACGTCCGGACGCCAGGAGGGCGGCGACACCTTCACCATCGGTCCGTTGCCGGAGATGTCGAAACCGAGGGCTTCGAGGATGCGCTTCTGCTCGCGGTCCGAGACCTCGAGACCTGTCAGGCGCTTGGTCTCCGAGAGCGGGAAGTTGATGATGGCGCCGGAGTCGGGAATGGCACCCGCAAGCGTCACCTCGGAGGGCTCGCCGCCGCACATGTCCATGACCAGCTTCGTCGCGAGTTCCACGCCCGGCAGTGTGAAGTTCGGATCGACGCCGCGCTCGAAGCGGTAGCGCGCATCGGTGACGATGCCGAGCGTTGCGGCCCGGTGCGGGCAATGTCCATCGGGTCCCACAGCGCCGATTCGATCAGCACGTCGGTCGTCGCCTCGTCGCAGCCGGAATGCTCGCCGCCCATGACGCCGGCGATGCTCTCGACGCCATTGTCGTCGGCGATCACCGTCATCGTTGCCGGTGAAGCGCATAGACGCGGCCGTCGAGCGCCGAGGACGGTCTCGCCCGCCTTCGCACGGCGCGACGACCAGCGCCGCCCGCGACCTTCTTCGCGTCGAAGACGTGCAGCGGCCGGCCGCGGTCGAAGGTGACGTAGTTGGTGATGTCGACGAGGGCGTTGATGGGGCGCAGGCCGATGGCCTTCAGCCGCCGCTGCATCCACTCCGGCGAGGGGCCGTTCTTGACGCCGCGCACGAGGCGGAGGGCGAAGGCCGGGCAGAACTGCTCCGCGCCCTTGCCGAAAGCGAGCTCCACCTTCATGCGGGTTGGGGAAGGTGCCCTTCGACCTGCTGGACAATCGTCGGACTTCAGCGTGCCGAGCCCGGCCGCCGCGAGATCGCGGGCAATGCCGTGGATCGAGGTGCAGTCCGGCCGGTTGGGCGTCAGGTTGATCTCGATGACCGGATCGGAGAGGCCGCGCCCAGTCGACATAGCGCTGGCCGAGCGGGCGCGTCGGCCGGCAGGTCGATGATGCCGTCATGATCTTCGGAGAGCTCGCAGCTCAGCCGCGCGAGCACAGCATGCCGCTGGCTCTCGACGCCGCGGATGGTGCCGACCCCCAGCGTGATGCCCTTGCCGGGAATGAAGGTGCCGGGCGGAGAGAAGACGCACTTCATGCCCGTGCGGGCGTTCGGCGCGCCGCAGACGACCTGCACCGGCTCGCCGGAGCCGGTGTCGACCATGCAGACGCGCAGCCGGTCGGCATTCGGATGCTGCTCCGCCGAGATGACATAGGCGATGGTGAAGTCCTTCAGCTTGGCGCCGGGATCGTCCATCGCTTCGACCTCGAGGCCGATGCGGGTCAGCGCTTCGGCAATCTCGGCGAGCGAGGCCGTCGGTCTCGAGATGCTCCTTGAGCCAGGAGAGCGTGAATTTCATCGGATGTCTCTCCTCAGCTCGACAGGCCTGCCGGCCAGCGAGCTGGGCATGTCGAGCGGGCGGAAGCCGTAATGGCGACAGCCAGCGCACGTCGGCCTCGAAGAACTGCCTGAGGTCGTTGATGCCGTATTTCAGCATGGCGATGCGGTCGATGCCCATGCCCCAGGCGAAGCCCTGGTAGATCGTCGGGATCGAGGCCGCAGTTGCGGATCACGTTCGGATGGACCATGCCCGCAGCCGAGGATCTCCAGCCAGTCATCGCCCTCGCCGAAGCGCGACTTCGCCGCCCTTGCGCGATGCACTGGATATCGACTTCGGCCGACGGCTCGGTGAAGGGGAAGTAGCGAGGGGCGGAAGCGCATCTTGACGCTGTCCACCTCGAAGAAGGCCTTGCAGAACTCCTCGAGGATCCACTTGAGGTGGCCGATATGGCTGCCCTTGTCGATGACGAGGCCCTCGACCTGATGGAACATCGGCGTATGGGTCTGCGTCGCTGTCGCATGCGGATAGGTGCGGCCCGGCACGATGACGCGGATCGGCGGGGCTTCTGTCGGTCAGCATGGTGCGCACCTGCACCGGCGAGGTGTGGGTGCGCAGCAGCATGACGCTCGCCGTCACGCCTTCGGGTTGAAGAAGAAGGTGTCGTGCATCTCGCCGGGCCGGATGGCCCTCGGGGAAGTTCAGCTTCGTGAAGTTGTAGTCAGTCGGTCTCGATGTCGGGACCTTCGGCAATGGCAAACCCCATGTCGGCGAAGATGGCGGTCGAGTTCGTCCATCACCTGGCTGATCGGGTGGATGCGGCCGGTCTCGGTCGGGCTCTCGCGCACGGGGAGGGTCACGTCCACCGTCTCGGCGGCGAGGCGCGCATCGAGAGCGGCCGCCTTCAGCACCTCGCGGCGGGCGGTCAGCGCCTCGGTGACGCGGTCCTTCACCTGGTTGATGGCGGCGCCGGCGGTCTTGCGCTCCTCGGGAGCCATCTGGCCGAGAGTGGCGAGCAGGGCGGAGAGCGAGCCCTTCTTGCCGAGGGCAGCGACGCGCACGGCCTCCAGCGCCGCCTCGTCGGCAGCGGCGGCGATCTGGGCCGTCAGGTCGGTTTCGAGCGTAGCGAGATCGGTCATGATGGCATCACGCGGGGTTGGGCTGTTGTCGTTTGGCGGCTGGCAGGGACGGGGTCAAGCGGGACTAGCTGCGCCACCTGAGGGTCATCGGCTGGATCGGGTTCTCGAAGGGCTTGCCGTCGGCCTGTGCCTTCACGAAGGCGTCCTTCACCCGCATCCACCAGCGAGCCTGGGTGTCGGCATCGTTGATGAGCATGAGCTTGGGATCGTGCACGAGGCCCTCGCGCTGCTGCACGACGACGACGCGGTCCTGGTCGAGGAAGGTGCGCATCAGATACTCGAACAGCGGCTTGCCCGCCGACATCCAGCCGGCGGAGACCCAGAAGAACTGGTGGACCTCGGTCTCGCCCTCGTTGACCGGCGTGATGGCGGTGAGGCCGGTCGCCTGCATCCTCGAGCCGCGGATGTTCTCGATCCTGAGGCCGGGCAGCATGTAGCTGATCTCGGTGGTCACCGGCGTGCCGAGGATCTTGTAGGCGATGTTCTGCGGCGGCAGTTCATGCCGCACCATCGACCAGCCGAGTTCGGACGGGGCGAAGTGCTTCTCCTTCGGACGAAGCTTCCTCGCGCCCTTCTTGAACCACCACGAGGTGTGGACATAGGCGGCGTGCGTCGGGTCCATGAGGCCGAAGGCGGCATGGTCCATCGAGCAGTGGAAGGGCAGCAGGCAATGGAAGCGCGGGCCCACGTCGGCTGCAAAGTCCGGCATCAGCGGCGGCTGCGGGAAGCCGGCCTCGGTGGGCGTCTCGCCGGCGCGCGGCACGAAGACCCAGATGAGTCCCTGCTGCTCCACGCAGTGATAGGAGGGCGTGCGGATTTTCGAGAGGTCCATCTCCTGCCCCTCGCGCAGCGACGGGATCTCGACGCAGGTTCCGGTCTGGTCGAAGCGCCAGCCGTGGTAGCAGCACTGGATGGAGCAGCCGTCGAACGAGCCGTAGCGGAGCGGAATGCCGCGGTGCGGGCAGGCGTCGCGCAGGGCGAAGACATTGCCCTCCGCGGTCCGGCCGAACAGCATGGGTTCGCCGAGCAGCGTCTTGTGCTGCATCTTGCCGGGCTTCAGGTCGCGACCCGGCAAGGCCACGTACCACAGTCCCTTGATGATTTCGGCGGTCAGGCCCTGCATGTCGTCCCCGCTGGATCGGATCGTCGGCGGTGATATGGCGGTCGTGGCAGCAACGAAAAAGCCCGCGCCACCCTCGGGGAGGGTCGCGCGGGCCGAATTGTCGTGATCCCTGGAAGGAGGATCAGGCGTTCGCCGGCAGCGATCCCTTGGCCTTTTCGACCAGGGCCGCAAAACCCTCCGGCGCCGTGATGGCGAGATCGGAGAGGACCTTGCGGTCGACGGCGATGCCGGCGCCGATGAGGCCGGCGATGAAGCGCGAATAGGTCAGGCCATGCTCGCGGACCGCAGCGTTGATGCGCTGGATCCAGAGGGCGCGGAAGTTGCGCTTCTTGTTGCGACGATCGCGCGTCGCGTACTGCATCGACTTGTCGACGGCAGCCTTCGCGGCGCGGATGGTGTTCTTGCGGCGGCCCCGGAAGCCGGAGGCGGCCTTGAGGACTTTCTTGTGCTTGGCGTGGGACGTAACGCCCCTTTTGACGCGGGCCATGGCTGATCTCTCTTACAATCTCGTGGAGGTGCTTCTCGAACCGGGCCGATCAGCCGTTCGGGAGGAAGTACCGCTTGACGTTGTAGGCATCGGTCTCGAACAGGGCAGTGGTGCCGCGATGCTCGCGGATCTGCTTGTTGGACCGCTTGATCATGCCGTGGCGCTTGCCGGACTGGGTGTACATCACCTTGCCGGTCGCCGTGATCTTGAAGCGCTTTTTGGCGCCCGACTTCGTCTTCATCTTGGGCATTTGGCTCTCTTCATTCGTTGCGAGGCGCCCGCTGCCTCTCCTGGGGAGAAGCGGAGTTCCTCTGAAGGCTCGCGATTGAGCTTTCGGGATCGCCACGGCAGCCCTGATCAGCCGGTCGATCCGAAGAGCCGGGCCTATACAGGAGAAGAGCGCCCCGGGCAAGGGGCGGGTGCGGGGCTCAGCGGCGGGCGCCGGCGCGAGCAGGCGCCAGCGTGGCCGGCGGTGCGAGGTAGCGCACCAGCCAGGCCGCGACGCGCGACGAGCCGCCACCTCCCCCGCCTTTCCCGTCGTCGTGGGGCAGCAGCATGATGGCGGCGCCCATCTGCACGCTGGCGAAGGTGAGCCCGAGGAAGAAGGTCAGTACCGGAAAGGCCACCAGCGTCGAGTCACTCTTCGCCGCGAGAGTTCTGAGACTGGCGATGTCGAACCAGGCCATCACGCCGACGAAAGCCACGGCCAGCGCAAATCCGATGAGCGCGTGGCGGGCGAGAAAGACGACGTGAGCCGGCATGACAGGCCTCCCCGAAATCAGGCAGGGCGCGCCGCGAGGGGCGCAATGATGGGGGACGGACACATTATCGACCCGCCGACGCCGCTTCGCAAGGTGCGTTGCAACATGGCGAGCCGGCGCGTCGCGGGCAGGTCTGTCCGAGCATCGCGGCGCTTGCGGTCGGCCCTGCCCGCATCGAAGATGCGCCCCCGCCAAGAGGAGAGCTGCCGCATGCCCAAGGGATACTGGATCGCCCGCGTCGATGTGAACGACACCGAGGCCTACAAGAACTACGTCGCCAAGAACGGCATCGCCTTCGCCAAGTTCGGCGGCCGCTTCGTGGTCCGCGGCGGCAAGTTCGAGACGCTGGCCGGCTCGAGCCGCTCCCGCAACGTCGTCATCGAGTTCCCGAGCTACGAACAGGCCGTCGCCTGCTGGCACTCGCCCGAATACCAGGCGGCCAAGGCCGAGCAGAAGGGCGGGGCCGTCATGGATGCCATCGTGATCGAGGGCTATGACGGCCCGCAGCCGGGTTGAACCGATCGGGTACGGGCGGCCTCAGCCGCCCGTCGCCTCGATGACGTCGTCGAGCGTGCGCAGCCCCGGCCGGGGCGAGTTGACCAGCACGGCCATGTTGCCCGGCGCATGCTTGTTGGCGAGCATGAGCGCATGGGCGGCCGGGATCTTGTCCCAGGGGAAGACCTCGCGACATGCAAGGATCGATCCGGCGGTCGAGCGACGAACTGGTTGGCCGCTTGCGGCCTGCTTCAGATGCGCGAAGTGCGAGCCCTGGATGCGCTTCTGGCGCATCCAGACGTAGCGGGCGTCGAAGGTGATGTTGAAGCCTGATGTGCCGGCGCAGAACACGACCATGCCGCCGCGCTTGGCGACGAGGCAGGAGACCGGGAAGGTCGCTTCGCCCGGGATGCTCGAACACGATGTCGACGTCGCTGCTTGCCGGTGATGTCCCAGATGGCCTTGCCGAAGCTTGCGCGCCTCCTTGCAGCCAGGCGGCGTACTCGTCGGAGTGTCGACCGTGGGCATCTGGCACCCCAGCAGGCGAAGTCCTTGCGGTTGATGACGCCCTTGGCGCCGAGCTGCATGCACGTAGTCGCGCTTCGTCTCGTCGGAGATCACGCCGATGGCGTTGGCGCCGGCCGCCGCGACGAAGCTGGACCGCCAAAGACCCCGAGACCGCCCGACGCGCCCCACACCAGCACGTTGTCGCCGGGCTTCAGCGTGTGCGGCGGCATGGCCGAACAGCATGCGGTAGGCGGTGGCCAGCGTCAGCGTGTAGCAGGCGGCCTCTTCCCACGTGCAGATGCTTCGGCTTCTGGCATGAGCTGGCGCGCACTGCACGCGCACAGAACTGGGCGAAGGAACCGTCGGGCGTCTCGTAGCCCCAGATCCGCTGCGAGGAGGAGAACATCGGGTCGCCGCCGTTGCACTCCTCGTCGTCGCCGTCGTCCTGGTTGCAGTGGACGATGACCTCGTCGCCGACTTTCCAGCGCTTCACCTTGGCGCCGACCGCCCAGACGATGCCGGAGGCGTCGGACCCAGCCACGTGGAAGGGATGCTTGTGCCCGTCGAAGGGCGAGATCGGCTGGCCGAGACCGGCCCAGATGCCGTTGTAGTTCACGCCGCCGGCCATGACGTAGATCAGGACCTCGTCCTCGCCGAGCGTCCAGGTCGGAACGACCTCGACCTTGAAGGACTGCTCCGGCGGGCCATGGCGATCGCGGCGGATCGCCCAGGCATACATGTTGGCCGGCACATGGCCGAGCGGCGGCACTTCACCGAACTCGTAGAGGTCCTTCAGGGGACGGGACTGGGGAGCGGGGGCTGCGGCTGCCATGGTGTCACCTCGGGGTCGTTGGCGCCTTCTTGAGGGGGCGCGTGGGAGGGGGAGTATGTGCAGTGCAACATGGTTACGCAAGCGCGAAATGGACGCGCCCGATGTGGCCAATGCACCGACTTTCGGCTGAGACTCGGCGTCTGGCGGAAACGCGCCTGAGCGCCCGTCGGTGCCCTCTCCACCGACGATTTTTTCAGCCGGGGGGACCTGCGACATGGTTCACGCGTTGAGGCGAACGCAGCGGTATCGCCGTGCTATCCTGGCAAGGCCGGACCGGTCCCGCACTCGAAAGGATTCCCCCCCCATGCCCATCGAAAGCCTGTTCGTCCTGATCGTGGTCGGCGCCATCGCCGGCTGGCTCGCCGGCCTCATCGTCAAGGGCTTCGGCTTCGGCCTGATCGGCAACATCGTTGTCGGCATCATCGGCGCACTGATTGCCACCTGGCTGTTTCCGCGCCTCGGCGTCAGGATCGGCGGTGGCCTCGTCTCGGCCATCATCAGCGCGACGCTCGGCTCCGTCATCCTGCTGTTCATCATCGGCCTGGTTCGCCGGGCCTGACGCCCGCGCGCTCCGGCCTCCGCCGGACGGATGGCCGACTACGGCTTTCGCTGCATTGCAATATATCGCCTCCCGGCACAGAATGGCGGTCAATAACCCGCTCGGGAGGCGACATTGCGCAGCAACGACAAGCGCGACAAACCCTGGCTGATCCGCACCTATGCGGGTCATTCGACGGCTGCGAAGTCGAACGCGCTCTATCGCGCCAATCTCGCCAAGGGACAGACGGGCCTCTCCGTCGCCTTCGACCTGCCCACCCAGACCGGCTATGACGCCGACCACGTCCTGGCCCAGCGGCGAGGTCGGCAAGGTCGGCGTGCCCGTCAGCCCATCTCGGCGACATGCGCACGCTGTTCGACGGCATCCCGCTCGACCGCGATGAACACGTCGATGACCATCAACGCCTGCGCCGCCTGGCTGCTGGCGCTCTATGTCGCGGTGGCGGACGAAACCGGCGCGCCGCGCACCAAGCTGTCCGGCACCACCCAGAACGACATCCTCAAGGAATACCTCTCGCGCGGCACCTACATGTTCCCGCCCGAGCCGTCGCTGCGCCTGATCGAAGCGACACCATCCTCTTCACGACGGCCGAGATGCCGAAGTGGAACCCGATGAATGTCTGCTCCTACCACCTGCAGGAAGCCGGGGCGACGCCAGTGCAGGAGCTGGCCTTCGCGCTCGCCAATGCCATCGCCATCCTCGACACGGTCAAGGCCTCTGGCGAGGTGCCCGAGGGCGGTTTCGGCGAGGTGGTCGGGCACATCTCCTTCTTCGTGAACGCCGGCATGCGGTTCGTCACCGAGATGTGCAAGATGCGCGCCTTCGTCGACCTCTGGGAGGAGATCGTCGAGACCCGCTACGGTGTCACCGACCCCAAGCACAAGCTGTTCCGCTATGGCGTCCAGGTGAACTCCCTCGGCCTCACCGAGCAGCAGCCGGAGAACAACGTCTACCGCATCCTGCATCGAAGCTGCTGGCGGTGACGCATGTCCAAGAAGGCCCGCTGCCGCGCCCGTGCAGCTTCCCGCCTGGAACGAGGCGCTCGGCCTGCCGCGCGCCTGGGACCAGCAGTGGTCGCTGCGCCTGCAGCAGATCCTCGCCTACGAGACCGATCTCCTCGAGTTCGGCGACCTCTTCGACGGCAACCCCGTCGATCGCCGCCAAGGTCGATGCGCTGAAGGCACGAGGCGACCGCCGAGATGAAGCTGATCGAGGAGATGGGCGGTGCCGTCGCCGCTCGATTCGCCTACATGAAATCGAAGCTGGTCGAGAGCAACACGAAGCGGCTCGAGGCCATCGAGAGCGGCGAGCAGGTGGTGATCGGCGTCAACCGCTTCACCGATGACCGAACCCTCCCCCCTCACGACCGGCGAGGGTTCGATCATGATGGTTGATCGCCGCCGGTCGAGCGCCGACCAGATCGCCAGCGCCTGCAGCGCGTGGCGCGAGGCCCGCGACGCCAGCGCGCGGTCGAGAAGGCGCTGGACCAACTGCGCGGCCGCCGCCAAGGAAGACCGCAACGTCATGCGAGCCCTCCATCGCCGCCGCCAAGGCCGGCGTCACCACCGGCGAATGGGGACCGAGGCGCTGCGCGAGGTCTTCGGCGAGTACCGCGCGCCGACCGGCGTCGGCCGCGCCGCGCGGGCCGACAGCGGCGACCTCGCCCCGATCCGCGCACGAGGTCGAGACAGTGTCGCGGCGCGCTCGGCCGCCGCATCAAGTTCCTCGTCGGCAAGCCGGGCCTCGACGGCCATTCCAATGGCGCCGAGCAGATCGCCGTCCGCGCCCGCGACTGCGGCATGGAGGTGGTCTACGAGGGCATCCGCCTGACACCGGCCGAGATCGTCAACGCGGCGCTCGAGGAAGGCGTCCATGTCGTGGGGCTGTCGATCCTCTCCGGGCAGCCACATCTCCGCTGGTCACCGAGGTGATGGAGCGGCATGCGGGCCGAGGGTCTCGACGACGTGCCGGTCGTCGTCGGCGGCATCATCCCGCCGGCAACGACGAGGCGGTGCTGCGCGCCGCTGGCGTCGCGGCGCGTCTACACGCCGAAGGACTTCCAGCTGAACACCATCATGGCCGACATCGTGCGGATCGTGGGCGCGGGGGCGAAGCAGGCGGCGTGAGGCCGCTGCCACCCCCCGGTCCCTCGGGCATCAGCCTTGAGATGACCTGCCGCGCCTGCTGTGCGAGGGTCTGCTCCCGTCCTGCCCCCAAGAGTGAAGCCCACCCCCGTGCATGCTGCCTGACGCCCTGACCTACGCCGCCCTCTATCGCGATTTCCACTGGCAGATCCCCGCCCGGTACAACATCGGCACGGACGTCTGCACGCGATGGGCGCTGGCCGACCCGGGGCGGCCGGCGATCATCTGGCAACGGCCGGACGGCCAGGTCGAGACCTTCAGCTTCGGCCGGCTGGAGGACGAGTCGAACCGGCTGGCCAATGCCCTGAATGCACGCGGCATCCGCCGTGGCGACCGGGTGGCGATCATCCTCTCGCAAGGGCCGGCCGCGGCCATCGCCCATATCGCCATCTACAAGATGGGCGCCATCGCGGTGCCTCTGGCGGCGCTGTTCGGTCCGGACGCCCTCGCCTTCCGTCTCGCCAATTCCGGCGCCCGCGCCCTGCTGACGAATGCCGAGGGGGTGGCGAAGCTCGCCGACATCCGTGACGGGCTCGGCGAATTGTCGGTGGTGCTGTCGATCGACGGGCGCGCCGACGGGGTCGACAGCCTGGCCGGTGCCATGGATCGGGCCTCGCCGCGCTTCACCGCCGTCGATACCGCGCCCGACGATGCCGCGATGATGATCTACACCTCCGGCACCACGGGACCGCCCAAGGGCGCGCTGCACGGCCATCGCGTGCTGCTCGGTCACCTGCCCGGCATCCAGATGCCGCACGAGTTCTTCCCGCAGGCGGGCGACCGCATGTGGACACCGGCCGACTGGGCCTGGGCGGGCGGCCTTCTCAACGCGCTGCTGCCGGCCCTGCACTACGGCGTGCCGGTCGTCGCCCGCAAGTTCGAGAAGTTCGATCCGGACGAGGCCTATGCCCTCATGGCCGGGATGGAGGTCAGGAATTCCTTCGTGCCGCCGACCGCCCTGCGCATGCTGCGCGCGGTCGATGATCCCCGCTCGCGCTATGATCTGAAGCTGCGCACCCTCGCCTCCGCAGGCGAGACGCTGGGCGCCGAAACCTTCGCCTGGGGGCGCGACGTCCTCGGTCTCACCGTCAACGAGGCCTATGGCCAGACCGAGTGCAACCTCGTCATCGGCTCCTGCGCCGCCATCGGCGTCTCGCGCGCGGGCGCGATCGGCAAGCCGGTGCCTGGCCATACCGTCGGCATCATCCGTGCCGACGGCTCGCTCTGTGATGTCGGCGAACAGGGCCAGATCGCGGTGAAGCGGCCTGACCCCGTCATGTTCCTCGAATACTGGGGGCGGCCGGAGGCGACGCGCGACAAGTTCATCGGCGACTGGATGACCACCGGCGATCAGGGCGTGCGCGACGACGAGGGCTACATCCGTTTCTTCGGCCGCGACGACGACGTCATCACCTCCGCGGGCTACCGCATCGGCCCCGGCGAGATCGAGGACACGCTGATCAAGCATCCGGCCGTGTCGCTCGCCGCCGCGGTCGGCAAGCCCGATCCGCTGCGCACCGAGATCGTCAAGGCCTTCGTCGTGCTGAAGGCCGGGGTCGAGCCGTCAACGGACCTCGCCGACCATATCCGCGATTTCGTCAGGACGCGCATGTCGGCGCATTCCTACCCGCGTGAACTCGAATTCATCGACGAGATGCCGATGACCACCACGGGCAAGATCATTCGCCGACTTCTGCGCGACAGGTCCTGACGCCTCAGCGTTTCAACAGGCGCTTGGCGAGGGCCTTGCCCTCCGTCGATGCGCGCCGCACGGCAAGCGCTGCATGGTAGCGCCACCCCGGCGCCCCTTCCGTCACGGCGATGAACCGGCTCGTCACGGTCATGCGCTCCGGCCAGATGCGGTCGATCATCGGGTGGCCTGCAATGGCACAGGAATCGACCAGTCTGAGGCCCGGTATGGCGATCACAGCCGACCCGATGGCGTGCGACAGCAGGACCCCGGGGGAAAACCGCGACACGGCCTCGTCATAGGCCGTCTTCCAGTACCAGGCCCGCTCTCCCGCCATCAGGACCACACCCGAGGCAATGGCGCGGCCGTCGAGAGAGAGGCTGTCGATGCGCGCCTGACCGTTCCGGATGAGGGAGCCGATGCCGTCTTCCACCAGACGTCGCGTTTTCGGATCGGAGGCGAGCGCGGTCCCCCTTCGCCCCTTCCAGCCCTGCCCCTCGAGAGCGAGAAAGGCGGTAAGGGCCACTGTCGGGTCATCGCCGTGGGCGGTGGAGGAGAAGCGCAGGTCACCCTGCTCGCCGAGACGCCGGAGGAGCCGGCGGTGTTCCTTCGACAGCGTCGGAAGGGCCTGTCTCACCACCGCGCGGGAATGCGTGTCCCGGACGTCGATGCGGCGACCGGCTGCGACAGCAGCAAGAGCGCAGGAGAGGTCGCCGTCGTCCAGCATCGGCCAGTCCAGCGCCGCGATCCGCTCGGCGGCGAGGTGACGGAACAGGGCAGCGAGGACGACCGGCTCTTCGCCCGGCACCACCAGTGGCGCGCCGTAGGGGGCGTAGTCATGGGTCCAGACGGAGAAGACCGCACCCGTCATTGTCCGCCGACCGGCGACCAGACCGATCCAGGCGCCGTCACGGGTGACCAGCAGGACGCCGAGGCCCCTGCCCGCGTCGACATCGGCCGCGGCAAGTGCGAAGGCCGGGGCCAGAAAGCCGTTGGCGGAGGCACGGCGGGCGAAGTCTGCCCACTCGCTGCCGATCCGGCGCCAGTCGTCCGCCGGCACCCAGCGGGTTTCGACCGCACCGAGTCCCGAGGGTGCAATGGCAGGCTGGATCGACGGCGAGGTGATGTCGACGGCGGAGGCCGGCCCTGTGTCCACCTCGGGCAGGGTCGTCATGCCGCGACCGTCCGGCCCCAGAAGGCCATGGAGAGGCCGAGCTTCGCGGTGGTGATCCACAGCAGCAGGACCGATTCGAGCGTCAGCGCCCCGGCCGTCGCCACGGCTGCGCCCATCATGCCGAAGCGCGGGATCAGGAGGAGACAGAGACCGACCGCCACCGCGAAGGCCACGCCGTAGATGAGGGCGCAGGCCGTCTGGTGTCCGGACATCGTCAGGAGCCGTTCGACCGGTCCCACGGCCGCGCGCGCGAGAAGCCCGATCGACACCACGAACATGGCGGGATAGCCGGCGACGAAGTCCGGTCCGAACATCATCAGGAAGGGCTTGCCGAGGGCGAGGACCACGATGGTGGCAGCGAGCGAGGGAAAGAAGGTCCAGCGGATCGACGCCCGCAGGAAGTCCGCGAGCTTCTGGCGGTCACCCGCGGCGTGATACTCGCTGAAGCGGTGCGCCGCGGCGGCGGCGACGGCGAAATAGATGAAGGCGACGAGGGCCAGCGTCTTGACCGCGGCCCAGTAGACGGCGACCTCCTCCGGCCCGCGCAGGTACTTGAGCAGGATGACGTCTGCATAGGTCAGCGCGAGATAGAAGGTCTCGACGAGGAAGATCGGCAGGCTGGTCTTCAGCCACGTCGCCGGTTCCGAGCGGCGCGGCCCCGCCTGCACTTCCGAACCGAGGCGCCGGTTTAGGAGCCAGAGCTGGACGACGGCCGCGACCCACGTGGCGACGACGGCGCAGCCCATGGCGGTGACGGCGCTGCTGGCGAATCCGAGGACATGCCCGACGCCCATGCCGGCGAGAAGGATGGCCGGGCGGAGGAGATAGGGCGGCCCGAGCGCAAGGTCGGTCCAGTTGTAGGAGCGGGCGATGCCGTCCTGGATGTCGGTGAGCACGAACATCGGCAGACACAAGGCGGCAAGGGCCAGCGGCATGACCATGTTGCCGCTCAGATAGCTTCCGAACCGCCAGAGCACGAGGAGCCCGAGCGCCGCGACGACCGTGGCGATGGCGATTCCCAGCCGGCGCGAGCCGGCGATGAAGCCTCTGAGGCCGTCATGGTCCTTGCGCTCGGCATAGTCGGGCACGAAGCGCTGCGCCGCGGAGGCGAGGCCGGCATTGGCGAAATGGCCGATCAGCAGCACCCACACCCAGACGGCGACATAGGTGCCGAATTCGGAGCCCCCCATCCAGCGCGCCATCAGCACCTGGCTGATGAAGGCGATACCGGCGCTGAAGACGCGGATGAGGAAGGCAGCGCCGGCCATGCGCTGGGCAACCGACTGGTCGGAACGATCGACGAGGAAGGAGCGGATGCGCGTGGCAACGCCCGCGGGGGAGAGCAGCGTCTTGGCGCCGCGCCCCATCTGCGCTTCTTCCGAGCCCATCACCGACAAGAGGCACGTCCCCTGTGACCGGTCGGAACGAGAGTCCGACCGCTGATCAACGACGCATAACGTCGCGGCACTTAAGAAACGGTTCGATCGCCGGAAATACTCAGAAACGATCTGCACAAAGCAAAAGGGCCGGCTGCTTTCACGGCCGGCCCTCCATCACTTTCCCGCAGCAGGGGTCAGGGGCGCGGCGTCGTCGGGGCGCCCGGAAGACCCGGGATCTGCGGCCGGGCCGGCGGCTCGACGAAGCGCTGGACCTGGGCCTCGGACCGCAGGCGCTGCACGAGATCAGCCTGGACGCGCCGGGTGAGGAAATCCTCGATCTGGCCGCGGACCTGTTCGAAGCTCGGAATCTGCCGCTGGCGGCGCTCCTCGACCTTGATGATGTGCCAGCCGAACTGCGACTTGACCGGCGTCTCCGACAACTGGCCGGCCTGCATGGCGAAAGCCGCCTCGGCGAACTCCGGCACCATCTGCGCCTTGGTGAAGAAGCCGAGATCCCCGCCGTTGCGCTGGCCGCCGGGATCCTTGGACTTTTCCTTGGCAATGGCCTCGAAATCGCCGCCGCCGCGAATCTGGGCGATCAGCGCCTTGGCCTCCTCCTCGGTCTCGACGAGGATGTGACGGGCGCGAACCTCTTCCTCCGGGGTGATGCGGGCGCGCTGCTCGTCATAGATCTTGCGCATCTCCTCCTCGGTGACGCGGGCACGGGTCTCGGCGTTGAGCAGCGTCTCGACGAGCAGCTTGTTGCGGTAGTAGGTCAGCTTGCGGGCAAAATCCGGCCCGCTCTGGACGTTACGCTGCTCCGCCGCCTTGGCGGCCAGCGTCAGGTCGATGACGAAACTCAAGAGGTACTCGCGCTTCTGCTCCGGCGACATCTGGGCGGTCGTCTGCCCGCCGATGTCCTCTTCCGCTGCGTCGAGGTCGGCCTGGCGGATCTCGACGCCCTGAACGCGGGCGAGGATGCCGTCGGCCGGGGTCGGAAGGGCCTGCGGAGCGGCCTGCGGCGCCGGAGCCGGCGTCGCGGCGGGCGGCGTCTGCGCGGCGAGCGGCCCGGCCAGCGCCGCGGTCAGGGCAGCCAGGGAAAGGAGCAGGCGGACGGTCATGGCGGGGTCGAGCCTTTTGTCACGGGAAGGCGTGCTTGACGGGCACGTGTGGCGCTTTGAAGGTCGGCGATGAAATGCCAGTCGCCGGCGAGCAGGTGCCGCGCGCCTGACGGGTCCCGCCGGTGGCCGCAGGAATGCCCGTTTCGCGTCGAATTGACAACCCTCGGTGCCGTCCATATCTGTCGCGGGTTGCCGGCCACACGCGGATTTGCGCAGGTTCGGCGATCACATCCCACCGGGAAACGAGGATGGGGCGCACAGGGCGTCTCACCCCCCGACTTGTGGGGCGGGTTCGGCGTGAACCATTGGAGCGGATGGCGCGACCAACCGTTCTGATGTCTTCCCCTGAACCATCGCCCCAAGTGAAGGAACGCACATGTTCGGCGCGCTCGCCCGCAGGATCTTCGGCAACGGCAACGACCGTCGCATCAAGGGCTATCGTCCCCGCGTCGATGCGATCAACGCCCTCGAGCCTGAGCTCAGCCAAGCTCTGCCGACGAGGCCGCTGCGCGCCAGGACCGATCGAATTCCGCGGCGCCTGGCCAACGGCGAGACCCTGGACGACCTGCTGGTCGAAGCCTTCGCCGTGGTGCGCGAAGCCGCCAAGCGGACGCTCGGCCAGCGCCACTTCGACGTTCAGCTCAAGGGCGGCATGGTCCTGCACTCGGGCAAGATCGCCGAGATGAAGACCGGCGAAGGCAAGACGCTGGTCGCCACCCTGCCGGTCTATCTCAACGCCCTCGAAGGCAAGGGCGTGCACGTCGTCACGGTGAACGACTACCTGGCCAAGCGCGACTCCGAGTGGATGGGCCAGATCTACACCTTCCTCGGCCTCACCGTCGGCGTCATCGTGCACGAGCTCGACGACGAGCAGCGCAAGGCGGCCTACGCCTGCGACGTCACCTACGGCACCAACAACGAGCTCGGTTTCGACTACTTGCGCGACAACATGAAGTTCCGCCTCGACCTCATGGTCCAGCGGCCCTTCAACTACGCCATCGTCGACGAGGTCGATTCGATCCTGATCGACGAGGCGCGCACGCCGCTGATCATCTCGGGCCCGGCCGAGGACTCCTCCGAGCTTTATCGCCGCGCCGACACGGTGATCCCGCGTCTGAAGCCGGACGCCTACGAGAAGGACGAGAAGAACCGCACCGTCGTGCTGACCGACCCGGGCGTCGAGCAGGTCGAGGACATCCTGCGCGGCGACGGGCTGCTGCGCCGAGGGCATCAGCCTCTATGCGCCCAGACCAGGTCGACCGTGCTGCACCACGTCAACCAGGCGCTGCGCGCCCACAAGCTGTTCTCCCGCGACACCGACTACATCGTGAAGGACGGCCAGGTCGTCATCATCGACGAGTTCACCGGCCGCATGATGGCCGGCCGCCGCTATTCGGAAGGCCTCCACCAGGCGCTCGAGGCCAAGGAGCACGTCGAGATCCAGCGCGAGAACCAGACACTGGCCTCGATCACCTTCCAGAACCTGTTCCGCATGTATCCCAAGCTGTCCGGCATGACCGGCACGGCGATGACGGAAGCCTCGGAGTTCGGCGAGATCTACCGGCTCGAGGTCGTCGAGATCCCGACCAACGTGGCCGTGGCCCGCAAGGACGCCGACGACGAGATCTACCGCACCTTGGGCGACAAGACGCGCGCCATCGTCAAGCTCATCCAGGAGTGCCGCGACCGCAAGCAGCCGATGCTGGTCGGCACCGTCTCGATCGAGAAATCGGAGGCGCTTTCGGAGGAACTGAAGAAGGCCAAGATCCCGCACAACGTGCTGAACGCGCGCTACCACGAGCAGGAGGCCGAGATCGTCGCCCAGGCCGGCCGGCCGGGCGCCATCACCATCGCCACCAACATGGCCGGCCGCGGCACCGACATCCAGCTCGGCGGCAACGTCGACATGCTGGTGCGACACGCGGCTGCCGAGATTGCTGCCGAGTTGCCGGACGAGGCCCAGCGCAAGGCCGAGCTCGACCGCGTGGCCCAGCAGATCAAGGCCGAGGTCGCACGCGACCGCGAGATCGTGCGCGGACGCCGGCGGCCTCTACGTCGTCGGCACCGAGCGCCACGAGAGCCGGCGCATCGACAACCAGCTGCGCGGCCGCTCGGGCCGCCAGGGCGATCCCGGCGCGCTCGAAGTTCTTCCTGTCGCTGGAGGACGACCTGATGCGCATCTTCGGTCAGACGCACGAAGGGATGCTCGACCGAGCTCGCCGCACTCATGGCCGTGCGAGGATCGTCCGCGCTGAATCAGGCCGGCCCACATCAGCGCCGACCCATTCGCACAAGCGTCGAGCCGGGCGTACGATGACCGCCGCAAGATCTCCTGCCAGTGCGACGACGATGAACAGACCAGCGCAAGGTCAGCTCGAGACAGCGCATCGAGCTGATGAGCAGCGACGGACGTCTCGCGCCATCGGCCAGCACCTGCGGCGCGACGTCATCGAGACCCTGGTGCACGCGCTACATGCCCGCGGCAGGCCTATCGCCGAGCAGTGGGACACCGCCGACGCTGCAAGACGAGGTGCATGCTGCAGTCCTCAATCTCGACCTGCCGATCGAGGACTGGGCCAAGGAAGAGGGCATCGCCGAGGAGGAGATCAAGACCCGGCTGAACGATCAGGTCGATCGCCTGTTCGCCCAGCGCGCGGCGCAGTACGGCGTCGACGTGTGGCGCCAGGTCGAGAAGAGCGTGCTGATGCAGCTGTTCGACCAGAACTGGAAGGAGCACCTGCTGCACCTCGACCATCTGCGCCAGGGCATCGGCTTGCGCGCCTATGGCCAGAAGGATCCGCTGAACGAATACAAGCGCGAGGCCTTCAATCTCTTCGAGGACCTGCTGAGCGGCCTGCGCGAGCAGGTGGTGGCTCTGCTGGCGACGCTGCAGTTGCGCATGGAAGCGCCGCCGATGCCTGAGACCTGCCGACCGACGTCGGCCCACGACGTCGACCCGATGACCGGGGTCGACGAGTTCGCCCAGATGGGCGCGGCCGTCGGGCGGGTCGATTCCGACGGCGCCGGCTTCCGGTGACACGGGCCGCGGCGCGGCAACCCGAACGATCCACGATCCGGCACCTGGGGCAAGGTCGGCCGCAACGACCCCTGCCCCTGTGGCTCGGGCAAGAAGTTCAAGCACTGCCACGGGCAGTATGTGTGAGATCGGGAGGGCGTCGCTCCGCGGCGCCTTCCACCGGAACGGTTGGGCCCGTCAGGCCGCCACGCGGCGGTGCTAAGGATGCCTTGACCGAAATGCCGGCACGCCCTAAAAGGCCGGCTCGCGGGCGGGGCTGTAGCTCAGATGGGAGAGCGCTGCAATCGCACTGCAGAGGTCGGGGGTTCGAATCCCCCTAGCTCCACCAGCCCGCACCATCTTCATTGATCCTGACCGGTCGCGCCGCCCTTGAGCGGCAGGGTACGTCTCGTCGTGCCCCACCGGGAGAGGGCCCGGGGCCTCCTGCCGCAACCGGTTCGCCGATGAGCTCAGGAGGCGCCCAGGACGGCGCCCGCGATCGCACAGAGCACCACCACGAGCCAGGGCGGCGCCTTCCACAGGAACAGCAGGACGAAGGCGGCCATGGCGAGCAGATAGTCGGTCGCCGACTGGACGCCGGCCGTCCAGACCGGATGGTAGAGTGCCGCCAGCAGCAGACCGACCACCGCCGCATTGACCCCCCGCAGGGCCGCCTGGGCGAGCGGAAAGCGGCGGATCTCCTCCCAGAACGGCACCGCGCCGACGACCAGAAGGAAGGAGGGCGCAAACACCGCGACCAGGCAGATCAGGGCGCCGGCCAGACCATTGGGCGCGGGCCCCATGACGGCACCGAGATAGGCCGCGAAGGTGAAGAGGGGTCCCGGAACCGCCTGGGCGGCGCCATAGCCCGCCAGGAAGGCATCGTTGCTCATCCACCCCGTGGGCACGACCTCGGCCTGCAGCAGCGGCAGAACGACGTGACCACCGCCGAAGACGAGCGAGCCGGCGCGGTAGAAGGCATCGACCAGCTTCAGCGCCTGGCTGTCTGTGCCAGCCGCAATGACGGGCAGGAGCACGAGCAGCGCGACGAACAGGGTCAGGGCCGCCACGGCGTGGCTCTTCGGCACCGTCAGGGGTAGGTTGGCATGATCATCGGGCGCTCCGTCCTTCAGAAGCGTGATGCCGGCCAGGCCGCCGGCCACGATCGCCGCGACCTGCCCCCAGGCGGACGGGATCATGAGGGTGATGGCCGCTGTCGCGACGGCGAGGCTCGCCCTGTCGCGATCGGGAGCGAGGCTGCGGGCCATGCCGAGAACGGCGAGCGCCACGACGGCGACAGCCGCAACCTTGAGGCCATGGAGCCAGCCTCCGCCAGCGAGTCCGCCGAGATTGGCGACACCATAGGCAAAGAGCACCAGCGCCACGGCCGACGGCAGCGTGAAGGCCGTCCAGGCCGCCAGCGCCCCCGCATAGCCGGCCCGCGAGAGGCCGAGCGCCATGCCCACCTGGCTTGAGGCGGGCCCGGGGAGGAACTGGCAGAGCGCCACCAGATCGGCATAGGCGCGCTCGTCGAGCCATTTGCGGCGAACGACGAACTCCTCGCGGAAATAGCCGATATGCGCCACTGGCCCGCCGAACGACGTGAGGCCGAGCTTGAGGAAAGCGCCGAAGACCTCGCTCGCAGACCCTCGGCCCGATGACGGATCCATGCGTAGCTTCTCCCTGGCGAATGCCGGAATGCCGTGGCCCCGGAAGTTACGGTCTATCGGCGGCGAATGTCAGCGACAAGACGATGACGAGGACCGTTCGACGCCGGAACCGATCACCGGCTGGCGCGCATTTCGTGGGCGACCGTCAGGGCGACGGTCAGCAGCATGAAGACCGAGGCGACCGCGAAGATCGCCCAGCCGAGCCTCTGGTCGAGCAGCGCCGCATAGAGCAGCGGACCGATCAGGCCGCCGATGTTGAAGCCGGTCGAGACGATGCCGAAGACGATGCCCTCCGCCCCCTTCGGCGCCGCGGCGCGCACCAGCATGTCGCGCGACGGCGTGATGATCCCCGAAAGGAAGCCGGCGAGCCCGAGGAGCACGGTGATCACCAGCGGCGATGGGCGGCCTAGCGCGAGGCAGGCGCAGATGATCGCCGTCGCCAGAAGGCGCCGCTGGCGACGAAGCCGTGTCGACTGGTGCGGTCGGCGAGCGTCCCTCCCACGAGGACACCGGCGGCGCTCATGAACAGGAACACCGTCAGCGCGGTGTTGGCGGCGGACAGCGGCACGCCATAGTCCATGACCAGTGCCGAGACGGAGAATGACTGGATACCGCCCGTCGACAGGTTCAGGAGCACGAACATCAGCATCAGGACGAGCACCGTGGCCGAGACGAGGCGCCTCCGGTCGGGCATGGCCGGGCGCCCGTCAGCGGCCGCGTCTGCAGCCGGCGGCGCGACCCTGCTGGCCCCGGCAGGCATCAGAAGAAGGACGGCCGCCACGCCGAGCCCCAGGGCACCCGCCACAGCGAAGGCCGCCCCGACATTGGTCAGGGCAGCGACCCCGAGCAGCAAGGGCGGTGACATGGCGGTGCCGAGATAGCCCGCGAAGGTGTGGAGAGAGAAGGCGCGCCCCATGCGCTTGCCGTCGACACCGGCGGAGAGCAGCGCGTAATCGGCCGGGTGATAGACGCCGTTGGCGAGACCTGCGGCGGCCATGGCGACGAGCAGGACCGGATAGGTCGGCTGCAACGCGAGCAGGACGAAGCTGAGCCCTCCGACGACGAGACCGGCAACCAGCACCCGCCGGGCGCCCAGCCGGTCGCAGGCGAACCCCATCGGCGTCTGCACCATCAGCGAAACGAGGTTGAACAGAGTCAGCGCGAAGCCGATCTCAAGGAAGCTCCGCCCGAAATGCCCCGGCAGCAGCGGCAGGAGCGCCGGCAGCGTCATGATGTGGACATGGCTGACGAGGTGGGCGAGCGAAATCTGGCCCAGCAGGAGACGCTCCGCGCGCAGCGCCGGAGCCTGGGTTTCACCGGTCGCTGCGGTCATGGGGGGCTCGCCATGGCCGACGCCCATAGCACGGATCGGCGGCAGCGGCAGGGCGTAAGCTGGTGCGTGCGGCTCGACCCTGTCATGCGCGAGCCGTTCGTCGTCGCCGATGACAATCCCGTCAGCCGGCCGCGCTTGAGAAGGCCGCCGTCGCCACCAGAACGGCCGCCGTACCGGTCTGCACGACCTCCTCGCGCTGGTTCACGATCTCGAGCCCGAGGTCGACAATGCCACGGTCGGGCTTGCGGGTCGGCCGCTTGCCGGTCACCGTGACGCGGACATGCACCGTGTCCTGACTGCGGACGGGACCGCTGAAGCTCCAGGTGATGTCGAGGAGCCCCAGCACCGTGCCGTCGAAGAGCCCGGCCCGCGAGGCAAGGCCGAAAGCCATGCCGACGAGCATGGGACCATGCGCGATGCGCCCCCCGAAATGGGTGCCGGAGGCGAAGATCTCGTCGGTGTGCAGCGGATTGAAGTCGGCGGTCAGCCCGGCGAACTGCACGATGTCCGCCTCGGTGATCGTCCGCCGGGGGGTGACGAAGGTCGCGCCGGGCTCGAAGGCCTCGAAGGTCAGTCCCATCGTTCAGCCGCCCTTGCCACGGTCGCGCCGCTTGCGCGCGCGCAGGTCGATGATGCCCGGCAGCGCGCGTGGATCGGTGCCGGCCGGATAGATGCTGTGCTTCTGGATCTTCTGCGTGCCCGTCGTCGGCATGGCGGGCGACGAAGTGGATCCAGCCCGGCGCCTTGAAATAGGCGATGCTCGGTCCATTGCAGTGGGCGAAGAGCATCGTCGGCGACGGCGTCGTCCGGCCCCGGCCGGGTCATGCAGGACGACCGCCGGCCAGCACCTCCTCCTCGCGCAGCTCGTCCTGGCACCGCCAGCACCGCCACCGGCCTTGCACCGCGGTCGATGGGCCTGGCAGGACGCGCCTCCACCTCGGCGGCGGCGATGTTCTCGCCCGATCGGCGGATGATGTTCTTCTTGCGGTCGACGAAATGCAGCATGCCGTCCGGCGCCGCGCCACACCATGTCGCCGGTGTGAAACCAGCCGTCGCGCCAGGCGAGCTCGGTCGCCGCCTCATCCTTGAGATAGCCCGAGAAGAAGCCCGCGCCGCGGCGTCGCCGCCGAATGGCGGATGGTCATCTCGCCGACCTCGCCGCGCGGCACCTCGCGATCCTCGGCGTCGACCACGCCTGACCTCGATGCCCGTCGATCAGCGACGGCCGAAGGCGCGCGTGCCGACATGCCCGCGCGGCTCGATGTCGTCGGCCAGCACGCGCACCATCTCCGTCATTCCCCAGAGCTCGATGAGGGGAAAGCCGAAACGCTGCTCGGCGGCGGCGTGCAGCTCGGGCTCGACGCCGGCGCCGACGGCGAAACGCACCTGGTCGGAGCGCGCTCCTCGGCGCTCGGCGCCTGGTCCGATCAGAAGCGGCACGACGATGCCGAGATAGTGCACGACGGTGGCCCGGCGTCTCGGCGTATCTCCGTGCCACCAGCGCTCGCGGGCGGAAGCGGTCGGGCTGGATCTGGCAATTGCCGGTGACGCATGCGCGGCGCATCAGCGAGAAGATCGCCGGCATTGGCATGGTAGAGCGGCAGCGGGTTGTAGATGCGGTCCTGGCTCGGCGCTGCAGCGCGGCCTGGCCGCCCAGCGCGGCGTAGCAGTCCGCCTGATCGCCACTTCGTAGCCCTGCGACAGGACGCAGCCCTTGGGCCGCCCTGTCGTGCCTGAGGTGTAGAGGATGCTGGCCTCGCTCGCCGCCGTCACGGCATCGGATCGTGCCCCACGGGCCACGGGAGCGAGAGAGCCGAGGTCGTCGAACAGCGCGATCGGCGCGGTGTGCGAACTCGCCGCCATGCCCGCCTCGAGCTGCTCGCGGCGTTCTGCGGCAACGAGGGCGAGGTCCGCCTCGGAGTGCTCCAGAAGATAGGCGATCTCGCCCGGCCGGTAGTCCGGATTGACCGGCACGCAGGTCGCCCCGATCGTGTTCAGCGCCAGCTTGACGAGGAAATGCTCCGGGCGGTTGTCCAGCAGCATCGCCACCCGGTGCCCGTGCCCGTAGCCGGCGGCGCGGAAGGCCGCAGCCATGGCCTCGACCTGATGCCCGGCCTCGGCGAAATCGATGGCATAGCCGGCGCGGTGGTAGGCGCGGTGTGCACCCGTGGGGGTGGCCAGGAAGGGACGCGATGCGAAGGCACCGACGGCGGCGCGGAAAGCTTCGCCGATCGTCGTCTCGTCGCTGATGGAAATCATGGTCATGCCTGCTGCCGTCGCGTCCGGTCAGTGCAAGCCAGCGCTTGCGCCGCCGGTAGTGCTTGACTGCATGGTAGTCTACCCGCGAATGGCCGCCGAGATAGGCCTCCGCGACGTCGGGATTGGCGCTCAGCACGGCTGCCGGGCCGCTCATCAGGATGCGGCCGTTCTCGATCAGGTAACCGGTTTCGGCGATCTCCAGCGCGGCGGACGCGTTCTGTTCCACCAGCAGCACGGTGACCCCGCTGTCGGCGTTGATGCGGCGGACGTACTCCCACAGCTGGTCGACCAGTGAAGGGCGCCAGGCCGAGGCTGGGCTCGTCGAGCATCAGGAGCTTCGGCTCGGTCATCAGCGCGCGGGCGATCGCCAGCATCTGCTGCTCGCCGCCTGACAGGTAGCCGGCCTTGGCCTTGGCGCGTTGGGCAAGGCGCGGGAAGGTCTCGAACATGCGGTCGACGAGCGCCGCGACATGGCCGCGGTCGCGGTGCATGGAGGCGGCAGCAAGGAGGTTCTCCTGCGGGGTGAGGTGCCCGAAGACACGCCGGCCCTCCAGCACATGGACGATGCCGCGGCGCACGCGGTCGGGCGGATCGAGTGCCAAGATATCCTCGCCCGCAAAGGTGATCTCGCCGCGCGAGACCTCGCCGCGCTCCGGCTTGAGGAGGCCGCTGACGGACTTCAGCACGGTGCTCTTGCCGGCGCCGTTGGCACCGAGGAGGGCGACGAGGCCCTTCTCCGGCACCTCGATCGAGACGCCCTTCACCGCCAGGAAGACCCGGTCATAGGCGACTTCGACGTTGTTGAGGGTCAGCAGCGCCATCACGGGCTCCGTCGGGAATTGGGGGCGGAG
Organism: Phreatobacter sp.; assembly: GCA_965284145.1. Lineage (GTDB taxonomy): Bacteria > Pseudomonadota > Alphaproteobacteria > Rhizobiales > Phreatobacteraceae > Phreatobacter. The sequence goes on along the minus strand of CBDIRH010000001.1, from coordinate 1,360,806 downwards.
CGGACGGCTGCCCGCCCCGCCATTGTCGCGGGAGACCGGTCTCCGCTCACTTGCCGGTGCGGCGGAACTCTTCCGAGTATTTGCGGATCTCGCCCCAGACCACGTCCTGGTTGGCCGTGAACCAGTCGGTCGCCGGCACGAACTTCGCACCGTCCCAGCGGGCGATGCGGCCCTGTCCGCCGCCCTGATGGTCCGACTTCGTCACGGTCGTCGGCGGCAACATGCCGTCGGCGGTGAAGTTGGTGATGGCACGCAGTCCCTCGTTCAGCCAGGCACCGTTCAGCGGGCCGTTCGGCGCCTTCTCGAAGGCCTTGCGCACGCCCTCCACCATCAGCGAGGCCATCTGCACACCGTAGTTGTAGTAGCTGGTGCCGACCTTGCCCTCCGGCCCGGCGCCCTTCCCCTTGGCGACCACCTCGGCGAGGATGTCCTTGATGGGCTTCGGATCGCGGCCGCTGGCGCAGGGCTCGACCTTCATCACGCCCTTGGCGGCCTCCTTGCCCACCACCTCCATGTCCGACTCCGAAAGCCAGACGCTGGAGGAGACGCGGTCCATCCTGAGGCCGTTGCGGATCGCCTCGGTGAGCGCCACGGTCTGGCCGACGGCCGCGCCCCAGAAGATCACGAAGTCCGGACGGGCGCGGCGCACCTGCGGCCAGATGGCGGCCTGGTCGTTGCCCGGCGGGGTATAGGGGAAGGTCAGGAGCTCGAAGCCCTGCCTCTGGGCCAGCACCTGCAGGATCGGCAGCGGCTCCTTGCCGAAGGGGGTGTCGATATGGACGAACACCACCTTCTTGCCGCGCAGGTTGCCATTCTCCATCTTGCTGAAGTGCTCGATGATGAGGCCGGCCTGGGTCCAGTAGTTGATCGACAGCGGCAGCACATAGGGGAAGGCCGTGCCGTCCGCGGCGTCGCTGCGCCCGGAATAGGCGATGACGAGGTTGATCTTGTCCTCCAGCGCCCGCGGAACGAGAGCGCGCGCAACCGGCGTCGACAGCGGATCGACCAGCAGGGCGCCCTCGCGCTTGCCGCGCTCATAGGCCTCGATGGCGCGCGGCATGTCGTTGGCGTGGTCGGAAATGTCGGCGACGATCCGGTGTCCATTGATGCCGCCGCGCTCGTTGACGAGGGTGAAATAGTCCCTCTGCCCCTGGCTGTATTCGGAGGTCACGAACGTATAGATGCGCGTGAAATCCTGCGGCATCGAGAAGCGGATGACCTTGTCCTGGCCGAAGACGGTGGACGGGATCAGCGCCGGGGCGGCGACGGCTGCCGCCGTGCCCGACAGAAGAATGCGACGGTTGATAGCCATGGTGTGTTTCCTCCGCCCTTTGTTGATTGACCGTCACCGCTGGGCGTGGCGGAACGGCCAGACAAGAAGATAGTTGCGCATGTTCGAGTAGATCTTGGCGAGTCCGAGGGGCTCGTAGAGCAGGAAGCCGATGACGAGCGCGCCATAGGCGATGAGCGGGATGTGGGCCCGCAGGTCGATCGGGATGGCGAGGCCGAACGAACCGGCGATGAAACCGGTCAGGTTGTTGAGGACGATCGGCGCGAAGAGGATCAGCGCCGCCCCGAAGAAGGGTCCCAGCACGCTGCCGAGGCCGCCGACGATGACCATGGCGAGGAGTTGGATCGACAGTTCCGGTGAAACTGGTCCGGCGAGATGGCGCGCAGGTAGCAGACGGCGAGGACCGAGCCGACGACACCGCCGATGAAGGACGAGACCCAGAAGGCGAGGAGCTTGTAACGGAACGTCGAGACACCGAGGATCTGCGCCGCGTAGTCCTTCTCGCGCACGGCGGCGAGCGCCCGGCCGAAGCTGGTGCGTCCGACATTGAGCATGAACAGCGTGACGACGAAGCAGATGCCGAAGGCGAAGTAGTAGGTCTCCACATCGCCCCTGAGGCTGATGCCGAGGAACTTGACCGGTGGGACCTGCAGGGTGGCGAGCGAGCCGCCGGAGATGGCCGGCACCTGCGCGATGACGAAGTCGACGATGTACTGCATGGCGAGCGTCGCCATGGCGAGATAGATGCCCTTCACGCGCAGGGCCGCGGCGCCGAAGACGACGCCGATGGACGCCGACAGGAGCCCGCCGACGATCATTGCGATCTCCAGCGGCACGCCGGCCCTGACCATGTGGACCGAGCCATAGGCCCCGATGGCCATCACGGCGCCGTAGCCGAGATGGATCTGGCCGGCCCCGCCCATCAGGAGGTTGAGCCCGAGCGCCGCCGTCGTCCAGATCAGCCACGGCAGGAGATAGCCGGCAAGGTAGAAGCGGTCGAGCAGCAGCGGCGCTGCGGCCAGCAGCACCAGAACGCCGATGATGAGGAAGCGGTCGAAGGGCAGCGGAAAGAGCTGCCGCTCGTCCTGGTAGCGGGTGTGGCGGATGCCGGCGCGGCGATAGAACATCTCGGCCTCCTCACACGCGTTCGATGTGCTCGCGGCCGAACAGGCCGTGAGGTTTCAGCAGCAGGGTCATCAGGATGATGACCGAGGCGACGATGTCGCGCGTGCCGGCACCGACGAGCGGGTCGATGACACCCGTCGCCAGGCTCTCCGCCACTCCGACGATGAGGCCGGCGATGAGCACGCCCGGAATGGAATCGAGGCCGCCGAGGATGGCGATGGCCAGCGCCTTGATGAGCAGCAGCGACAGCGACCAGTCGACGCCCTGCGTCGCACCCCAGAGAATGCCGGCGGTCGTGGCCGTTGCGGCGCCGAGGCCCCAGGCGACGGCGACGGCGCGTTCGACCCGGATGCCGACCGACCACGACGCTGTCTGGTCGTCGGCGACCGCCCGCATCACGATGCCGTAGCGCGAGTTGAAGAAGACCAGCGATACGATGATGAGCCCGAGTGCGATCAGCCCGCCGATCAGCGTCGCGCGGTTGACGAGCAACTCGCCGATGAAGATCGGCGCCTGCGGAATGCCAATGTCGAGCCGCTTCACGGCGGCGCCGAAGACGCCGGGCATGAGGCCGCGCAGCATGATCTCGATACCGAGAGTCAGCATGATCGTCATGATGACCGGCTGGCCGATCATGCGGCGGAGGGCCAGCCGCTCGATGGCGAGACCGAGCCCGAAAAGCACCACGACCGCGATGGGTATCGCGAGCCACATCGGCGCACCCAGGCCGGCGGTAATGGCCCAGGTCACGTAGGCACCCGTCATGGCGAGAACGCCCTGGGCGAGGTTCACGAGGCCGGAGGTCTTGTAGATCAGCACGATACCGAGCGAGACGAGGGCATACATGAGCCCCACGAAGACCCCGGAGACGGCGAGCTCTGCCAGCAGAACGTAGTCCATCAGACCGTGACCTCGCTGATCGTCAGGGTGCGGCGGATGATGCCGCGCTCGCCGCTCTCATAGGTGATGGCGGCGTCGAAGACGGTCTCGCGCGCTTCGCCGTAGAGCGCGTCGATCAGCGGCGCGTAGGTCGCCTCGATGATGTTGCGGCGGAGCTTGCGGGTCCGCGTGATCTCGCCGTCGTCGGCGTCGAAATCCTTGTGCAGATTGACGAAGCGGCGGATGCGCAGGGGTTCGGGCTGGGTCTCGTTGACGTGGGCGACGACGCTGGCGACGAGGCCCTGGACCTCCGGCTTCTGCGAGAGGTCGGCATAGGACGGTGTAGGAGATGCTCCGCTCCTCAGCCCAGTGGCCGACCGCCTCGAAGTCGATGCAGACGATGGCGGTCAGCATGTCGCGACCGGCACCGATGACGGCGACGTTGCGGATATAGGGGCTGAACTTCAGGCGGTTCTCGATGAAGTTGGGGATGTAGCGCTCGCCCGCCGCGGTGCGCACCACCTCGCTGACGCGCCCCAGCACGACGAGATCGCCGTCATCCTCGAAACGGCCGGCATCGCCCGTGTGCAGCCAGCCGTCGACGATGGCCTTCGCCGAGCCGTCGGGGTCGTCGAAATAGCCGTCGATCACCGAGGGCGAGCGCACGAGGATCTCGCCACGGTCGTCGATCCTGATCTCGACGCCCGCCATGGGTCGGCCGACCGTGTGCAGCTTGACATGGCCCTCGGCCTGCGCGGCGGTGAGCGCCGAGGTCTCGGTCTGGCCGTAGAACTGCTTCAGCCTGATGCCGAGGGCGCGGAAGAACAGGAAGGTGTCCTCGCCCAGCGCCTCGCCGCCGGTGAAGGCACGTTCGGCGCGGGACAGGCCGAGATAGTCGCGCAGGGGCGCGTAGACGAGCACGTCGCCGATGCGATTGATCAGCCGCTCGGTCAGTGTCGGCGTGCCGCCGGCGAGGCGCTTGCGCTCCAGTTCCACCGCATGCGGCATGAAGGTGTCGAACAGCCGTCGCTTCAGCGGCGTGGAGTTCTTGATGCCGACCTGGATGCGGGTGAGCATCTGGTCCCAGGCCCGCGGCGCGGCGAGGTAGAAGGTCGGCGAGACCTCGCGCAGGTCGTGGAGCACCGTTTCCTGCCGCTCGGGGATGTTGATGGTGGCGGTCAGCATCAACCCGGCGCCGAGGGTGAAGACGAAGTCGCCCACCCAGGCCGTCGGCAGATAGGCGAAGAGTTCCTCATGCCTGCGGAAATAGCCGGATTGCGCGGCGTTCAGGACGCCGCGGGTGATGTTGCGGTGGCGCAGCGGTATGCCCTTCGGCTGGCCTGTGGTGCCCGACGAGTGCAGCAGCACGGTGATGTCGTCGGCACCGGCACGGCCGACGAGCTCGGCCATCAGCCCGGGCTCGCGCGCAAGACGCTCGCGGCCCTCCGCGATCAGCGTACCGATGGAAATGATGCCCTCGCCCGCATAGGCGCCGAGGCCGCGCACGTCATCATAGGCGATCGTCGTCGGCCGCCCGATGGCGGCGCGCAGTTCGAGGAGCTTGTCGACCTGCTCCTGGTCTTCGGCGAAGGCGACCGTCGGCGCGCCGTGCCGGGTGGCGGCGATCAGTTCCTCCAGCGGGATGTCGGGATAGGCAGGCGAGGGAAAGGCCCTCAGCATGTTCGCCGCCATCATCGCGAAGTAGAGCCGCGGGCGGTTGTCGCCGATGACGGTCAGGGCCGAACCGGCCTTGAGGCCGCGCGCCTCGAGCCCGGCGGCGATGGCCGCAACCTCCTCCAGCACTTCGCTCCAGCTCTGCTCCTGCCAGACCCCGTAGCGGCGCTCGCGGAAGGCGACACGATTGCCGAACTCGGCGGCGTTGCGCGCCAGCGCGGCGACGAGGGTCGCGGGCTCGCCATCGGCCATCTTCGGCCAGGCCATGGTGGCGGGCGGGACAGCGTGGACGGTCATGACGCCCCCTGCTGCTGGTGGCGCTTCGCCGCCCGCTCGCCGAGATAGGCCGAAACGACCTTGGGATGGCCTATGGCCTCCTGCGGGCGGCCCTGCGAGATGATCTCGCCATAGCTCAGCACCACGACGCGGTCGCAGATGGCGGTGACCACGTCCATGTGGTGCTCGATGATCAGCACGGTGACGCCGCGCTCCTCGCGGGCATCGAGGATGAAGCGGGCGATGTACTCCTTCTCCTCCTGGTTCATGCCGGCCATGGGCTCGTCCAGGATCAGGAGGCGTGGCTCGGCCACCAGCGCGCGGGCAAGCTCCACGCGCTTCTGCAGGCCGAGCGGAATGACGTCCACCAGTTCGTCGCGGATGTCCTGGAGCTGCATGAACTCGATGACCTCCTCGACCATGCGGCGGTTGGCGAGTTCCTCCTTCTCGGCCCACCACCAGTAGAACAGCGCGCCGAGCGCCGAGGGGCGCATGTGCACGTGCCGGCCGATGAGGATGTTGTCGAGCACGGTCATGCCCTTGAACAGGGCGAGGTTCTGGAAGGTGCGGGCCACCCCGCGGCCGGCGATGCGGTGCGGCGCCACATTGGTGATGTTCTCGCCGAAGAGGGTCACCGTACCGGCTTCCGGCGGATAGAAGCCGGTGACGACGTTCACCAGCGTCGTCTTGCCCGAGCCGTTGGGGCCGACGAGGCCGAAGATCTCGCCCTCATGCACGTCGAGGCTGACGCCCTTGAGGGCCTTGAGACCACCGAACGAGCGCTCGATGCCAGCGCAGGACAGCACCACGGGGCGGTCTGCATGGGAGGTGCGGGCAGCGGCAGGTTCGGTCATCGCACCCTCACATCCTGAACACGCCGTAGTGGGGATCGCCGCCAGGGGCATTGAGCGCCGCGGACAGCGCGATGGCCAGGGCATTGCGGGTATCGACCGGGTCCAGGATGCCATCATCCCAGATTTCGGAGGTGGAGTAATAGGCGCTCGACTGGCGCCGGTACTCGTCGAGGATGGGCTGGCGGATGGCGGCGATGCCCTCCGCGTCGAGCGCCTCGCCGTGACGCGCGAGCTGGCGCACCTTGATGTCGGCGAGCACGTTGGAGGCCTGTTCGGCGCCCATCACCGAGATCTGGCTCTGCGGCCACATGAACAGGAAGCGCGGATCGAAGGCCCGGCCGGACATGCCATAGTTGCCGGCGCCGAAGGAGCCGTTGACGATGACGGTGATCTTCGGGACCTCGAGCCCCGTCACGGCCATGATCATCTTGGCGCCGTCCTTGGTGATGCCGCGATGCTCGTATTCCCGACCCACCATGTAGCCCGTGATGTTCTGCAGGAAGAGGACCGGGATCCGCTTCTGGTCGCAGAGCTGCATGAAATGCGCGCCCTTCAGCGTGGAGTCGTTGAACAGCACGCCGTTGTTGGACAGGATCCCGACAGGGCATCCCCAGATGTTGGCGAAGCCGCAGACCAGCGTCGTGCCATAGGCCGGCTGGTATTCGTGGAAACGCGATCCGTCGACGATGCGGGCGATGACCTCGCGCATGTCGAACTGCACCTTGATGTCGCGCGGAATGATCCCGTAGAGCTCGGCCGGGTCGTAGGCGGGCGGCTCCGGATCGGCCCAGGCGAGCGGCGCCTTGGTCCGCTTCGGGAAAGTGCCGACGATCTCGCGGGCGATGGCGATGGCATGACACTCGTTGTCGGCGGGATAGTCGGCCGTGCCGGAGATGCGCGTGTGGACGTCGGCGCCTCCGAGGTCGTCGACGGTGACCTCCTCGCCGGTCGCGGCCTTCACCAGCGGCGGTCCGCCGAGGAAGATCGCGCCCGTGCCCTTGACGATGACGTTGTACGTCCGAGAGCGCCGGCACATAGGCGCCGCCGGCCGTGCAATGGCCGAGGACGATGGCGACCTGCGGCACGCCCATCTTCGACAGCGTCGCCTGGTTTCGGAAGATGCGCCCGGCGAGATGGCGGTCGGCGAAGAGCTCGGCCTGCAGCGGCAGGAAGCCGCCGGCACTGTCGCAGAGATGCACGACGGGCAGGCGGTTCTCGATGGCGATGTCGAGGGTCCGTACGATCTTCTTGATCGACAGCGGATACCAGGCACCCCCCTTCACGCTGGCGTCGTCGGCGTGGATGATCACCTCGCGACCCGAGACGATGCCGATGCCGGAGACGATGCCGGCGCCCGGCACGTCGCCGTCATAGGCATGGCCGGCGGCGAGAGTGGAGAGTTCGAGGAAGGGCGTCCCGGGGTCGAGCAGGGCCTCGATCCGGTCGCGGACGAACATCTTTCCCTGTCGCGCCAGGCGGTCGAAGTCGCGCTGCGGCCGGATGCGCCGCGCCCTCTCCTGCGCGTCCCGCAGGTCCGTCACCAGGCGCCGGTTGTGCGCGACGTTGGCGAGGAAATCGTCGGAGCGGGTGTCGATGGCGGAGACGATCCGGCGCATGTCAGTGGCCCTCCGCCGCAAGGGTCACCAGCACGGCGTCGCGCTCGAAACTCTGGCCTGCCTTGACGTGGAGGGCCGCCACGACGCCGTCGTGCCAGGCACGGATCGTCGTCTCCAGCTTCATGCTCTCGATGACGAGCAGAGGGTCCCCGGTCGTGACCGACTGTCCGACCTCGACGGCGATGCGAACGACGGTGCCCGGCATGGGAGCGCGCGCCACGTCTGCCCCGCCACCCGCATCGGCATCGGCGAAACGCCGGGCGGGATCCAGATGGCGCAGCGTGTGATTGCCACCCGCGCAATGGATGTGAATGAACTCTCCGTCGAGAACGACCACGACCCTCTCGCGACGGCCGTCGATACCGAGTTCGCCCTCATGGCCGGCGAGGGCCAGCGAGACCCGGGCTGTCCCGGCATCGCCGCAGAGGCGGTAGCCATCGCCCTCCCGGCTGAGCCAGACCTCCGTCTCCGTTCCGGCGATGTCGAAGGCGTGGCGCATCAGTTCCTCCACCCGCCGATGGCCGCGTGCAGCGCAGGGATGGCATCGGCCTCGTCGCGCACGGCGCGGGTCGCGAGCGCGGCGACGGCGGCAAGCCTGTGGCGGACCTGCGGATCGGGCGCCGGTTCGGCCGCGAGGGCAGGATTGGCGTCGAGCCAGCCGGTGTGGACATCGCCCGCGACAAAGGCCGGATCGGCGATGAGCCGATCCAGGAAGGCGATATTGGTCTCGCAGCCGAGCAGCACGAAATCGGCGAGCGCCTTCCGCGCCCTGCCGATGGCGGCCGCACGATCATCGGCATGAACGATGAGCTTGGCGAGCATCGGGTCGAAGGCCGTCGTCACGCGCTGGCCCTCGGCGATTCCGGTATCGACGCGCACGCCCTCGCCTGCGGGAAGACGCAGCGCGTGCACGCGTCCGGTCGTCGGCGTGAAACCGCGCGCCGCCGATTCCGCATAGATGCGCAATTCGATGGAATGACCCTCAGCGCGGATATCGGATTGGGAGAAGCCGAGCCTCTCACCCGCAGCGACCCGGATCTGCGTCTCCACCAGGTCGATCCCCGTCACCATCTCGGTCACAGGGTGCTCGACCTGCAGCCGGGTGTTCATCTCGAGGAAGTAGAACTCGCCGCGGCCGTAGATGAACTCGACCGTGCCGGCATTGCGATAGCCCGCCGCCCGCGCAATGCCCGCTGCGGTCTCGCAGATGCGCTCCCGTTCGGCGGCACTCAGCGCAGGCGATGGTGTCTCCTCCACGATCTTCTGGAAGCGGCGTTGCACCGAGCACTCGCGCTCGCCGAGATGAACAACGGTGCCGTGGGCGTCGCCCATCACCTGCACCTCGATGTGGCGCGGCTGCTCGACGAAGCGCTCCACGATAGAGCCGGCCATCACCGAAATAGCGCTCGCCCTCGCTGCGCGCCTGCAGGATCTCCTGCTCGAGGAGACCCATGTCACGGACGATGCGCATGCCCTTCCCGCCGCCGCCGGCCGAAGGCTTGACGAGAAGCGGGGCACCAAGCGCGCGGGCGCGCTCGATGAACGTCGCCGGGTCATCGTCCTCGATGGCCGAAGGCGCCACCGGGAAGCCGCGCTCGGCCACGAAGGCGCGGGCGCGGACCTTGTCGCCCATCAGGTCGATCGCCTCGGGGGTCGGGCCGACAAAGGCGATGCCGGCCGCGGCAACAGCCCTGGCGAAGCCGGCATTCTCCGACAGGAAGCCGTAGCCGGGATGGATGGCACCCGCACCGCTACGCCGGGCGGCATCGATGATCTGTGCCCCATCGAGATAGGCAGCGACCCCTGTGCGACCCTCGATCCAGACGATCTCGTCGGCCGCCGACAGCGCCGGTGCACCGCGATCGCTCTCATGGGCAACCACGACCGTCTTCAGGCCCATGCGACGGGCGGTGCGGATGATGCGCAGGGCGATCTCGCCCCGGTTCGCGATCAGCAGCGTGTCGAAAGGAAGCGCCGTCATTTGCGCCCCCTCTTCGGCCGCACCATCAGCCCGTAGCGCAGCAGTTCCACCAATGCGGTCGCCGTGGCGTCGACATCCAGCGGCCGCCCGGTCACGGCCGACCAGGCGCGGTGCTCGATGGCGCCGAAGATCACGTCGCGCACGAGGCGGATGTCGATGTCGGAACGCACGTCGCCCGAGGCGATGCCCCCCTGGATCACCCGCACCAGGATCGACGTGTAACGGCGGTTCAGCTGTTGCACCGCCGAGCCCTGATAGTCGGAGGCCGTCCTGACCTCCGAGATGAAGAGCCGGCAGAGATCGGTGTCGATCACGAAGCCCTCGATATGCCGGCGGATCAGGTCGTGGAACCGGGTCTCGAAGGGCGCCTCTCGGGCGGCGATCGACTCCAGGTCGACCATGGTGCGCTCATAGAAGGCGGTGAGCACCGCGTTCAGGAGGTCACGCTTGCTGGTGAAATAGCGATAGACGAGACCGTCGGACACACCGGCGCGCCGCGCGATATCGGCGATGGAGGTGCCCTCGAAGCCGGCGCGCGCGAAGGCCTCGCGCGCGGCATCGAGGATCGAATCCCGGCGGTCCTGCATCCTCTTGGCGCTGATCACAGGCATACGCGTGCCCGCAGCGCGGCTGCGCCGCGCTCCTCCCTGTCCATCTGTTCCTCCCTGGCTGCGCCTCTGATGATACGGGCGCTTGCCAAGTGAGCAATAGTGAATATCATTCAATTAACACTGTCAACGCCCGAAGCGGCGGACCGTCCTGGGGAGGACATGATGACCATGGTCGCCAACGAGGGGCGGAACAGCCCCTACTCCGCCTTCGACCTGACGCCTGAGCAGCAGGCGATCCTCGACACCGCCTCGGACTTCTCGCGCGAGCAGCTCCTGCCGCTCCAGCAGCGCATGGACGACGAGGAGTGGTGGCCGCCGCAAGCCATGCCGGCGCTCGCCAAGATGGGCTTCCTCGGCGTCACCGTGCCGGAGGAACTCGGCGGCAGCGGCTCGGACTTCTTCACCTCCGGCCTGATCACCCAGGGGCTCGCCCGCTACAATCCCTCCGTGGCCCTCTCCTACGTGGCGCACGAGAACCTCTGCCTGAACAACATCGCACGCAATGCGAGCGAGGCGGTGAAACAACGCTTCGTCCCCGGTCTCTGCGACGGCACGAAGATCGGCGCGCTGGGCCTCACCGAACCCGGCGCCGGATCCGATGCGCTGGGCTCCATGGCGACGACGGCCCGGCGCGACGGCGACCATTTTGTGCTGAACGGCCGCAAGCTCTACATCACCAACGGCCCGGTGGCGGACCTCGTGCTCGTCTATGCCAAGACGGACAAGGCCAAGGGCGCCAAGGGCATTTCCGCCTTCGTGGTGGAGAAGGGCACGGCCGGTTTCGCCGTGGCGCAGAAGCTCGACAAGATGGGCTTCCGCGGCTCGACGACGGCCGAACTGACCTTCGACGACTGCCGCATCCCGGCCGCCAATATGGTGGGCGAGGAGAACCGCGGCGTGGCCGTCGTCATGAGCGGGCTCGACCTTGAGCGCGCCATCGTCGCGATGATCAACGTCGGCATGGCCGAGCGGGCGCTCGACCTTGCCGTCGACTACGCGAAGACGCGCCAGCAGTTCGGCAAGCCTATAGGTGAGTTCCAGCTCGTCCAGGGCAAGCTCGCCGAGATGTACGTGACGCTCGAGGCGATGAAGGCCCTCTGCTACCGCACGCTCGCCCAGTGCAACGACCTCGCCGAGGGCGCGGGTGGTCGCGGCGAGATTCACAAGGTTACCGCCGCCGCCATCATGTTCGCGGCCGAGGGGTGCACCCGCGTCATCTCCGACGCCGTCCAGATTTTCGGCGGTGCCGGCTACATGCGGGAGACCGAGGTGAACCGCCTCTATCGTGGCTCCAAGCTCCTCGAGATCGGCGCGGGAACGACGGAAATCCGCAAGATGATCATCGCCGGGGAGCTGCTGCGCGGGTGACCCTCAGTCCGGGAAGACCGCCGGCCGCCGCTCGATGAAGGCGGTGATGCCCTCGCGAAAATCCGCGGTGGCGGAGCGGTCGATGAAGGAGGCTTTCTCGGCCTCGAGCTGCGCGTCGTAGGACTGGCCGGCCGCCTCACCGACCAGCCTCTTGACCGCCGCCGTCGCCCCGACCGATGCCTGTTCGAAGAGCGCAGCGAGGCCAAGAGCCGTCGTCTCGACCTCCGCCGCAGGCACGACGCGGTTCACCAGCCCCCAGGCGAGGGCCGTGGGCGCATCGATCCGCTGGTTGGTGAGGATCAGGTCGAAGGCGCGCCGGGCCCCGATGAGCCGCGTGAGGGACCACGTCAGTCCACCGTCGGGGCTGGTGCCAAGCTTGGTGTAGGCAGCGAGGAAGGTCGCATCCTCGGCTGCAACGACCATGTCGCAGGCGACGGCAAGCGAGAAGCCGCCGCCCGCTACCGGCCCCTGCACGGCCGCGATCAACGGTTTCGGCATGGAGGCGATGCCCCGCAGCGCCGTGTGGAAGAGATCGATTAGCCCCGTCGCCGTCTCGGGAGCGGCAGCGAGGTCCCGATGGAAGGCGCCGAGGTCGCCACCGGCGCAGAAGGATCGGCCGCTGCCGGCGAGGACGACAGCACGGACGGATGGATCCTTCGCGGCATCGCCGACCGCCGCCACCAGGCCGCGCCCGAGCGCCGGATCGAGCACGTTCAACTGGCGCGGCCGATTCAGCCGGATGATCGCGATGCCACCTCTCCTCTCGATGAGGACCGGGTCCTCCACGGTCGCTGCGCTGCTCATGCTGTCCTCCCTTCGGTCGATACCGCCCTTGTGTACCACGCTTGATCGCCCGGCGGTTTGCGCTACAGTCAGGCAAAAATGAATGACATTCAATGGGAGCGAGATGATGGGCGAGGTGCTGAAGGAGCAGCGCGGCGCGGCGCTGTGGCTGACCATCGACCGCGAGGAGAAGCGCAACGCGCTGGATGATGCGGTCCTGCACGAGCTCATTGCCGGCGTCGAGGAGGCCGGACGCCGTGACGACATCCGCGCTGTGGTGATCACTGGCGCGGGCGCGAAGGTCTTCTGCGCAGGCGGCAACCTGAAGAGCGACGCGGAGGGCGATCCCTTCCGGGTCGATCCGAACCGTCTCGACAACCCCGTCGCCACCCTGTTCCGCGCCATGGAGAATGCCCCGGTCGCAACGATCGCCCGGGTCAACGGCCACGCGCTCGGCGGCGGCTTCGGTCTCGTCTGCGCCTGCGACTTCGCCATCGCCGCCGATCACGCGCGCTTCGGCACGCCGGAGATCACCCTCGGCCTGTTTCCGCTGATGATCCTTCCCGCCATGCTCCGCACCCTGTCGCGGCGGGATGTGGTGCGCCTCTCCATGACGGGAAAGCCCGTTACAGCCGCCGAAGCGCAAGCCATGGGGGCGGTCAGCGAGGCCGTCCCGGCCGCCGAGCTCGACAGCCGCGTCGATGATCTGGTGAAGGCCCTCGCAGGGGGCGCCCCGACCGCCATGCGCTTCGGCCGGCGGGCGCTGAACACCATCGCCGCCATGCCCTATCTCGACGGCATCGAATATGCGCAGCGCGTCTTGCCGCTTCTGTCGCGGACCGACGACGCGGTGGAGGGCTTCAAGGCCTTCAACGAGAAGCGTCAACCGAACTGGGTGACGTCATGAACGCCGACCGGATCATCCGCATCGGCGGCGCCGCCGGTTTCTGGGGGGACAGTCCCGACGGCGCCCGCCAGCTCGTCGAGCGGGGCCAGATCGACTACCTCGTCTTCGACTACCTCGCCGAGATCACCCTGGCTCTCCTGGCGCGCATCCGGGCGCGCAAGCCCGACCTCGGCTATGTGCCCGACTTCGTGGAGGTCACCGCCGCCGTCCTGCCGGAGGTCATGGCGCGCGGCATCCGCGTCGTCTCCAACGGCGGCGGGATGAACCCGCGCGGCGCGGCGGCGGAACTCGCCCGCCGGGCCGCGGCGCTCGGCCTCTCGCCGAAGATCGCCGTGGTCACAGGCGACGACCTGCTGCCGCGCCTCGAGGAATTTCGCGCGGCGGGCATCGTCGAGATGTTCACCGGCGCTCCGATGCCGGAACGCTTCGCCAGCGCCAACGCCTATCTCGGCGCCGACATCACCGTGGTCGCCGCCAAGGTGAGCGGCTACATCGTCACCGGACGACTGCGTCGAGTCGGCCGTCACCCTCGGCGCGCTAATGCATGCCTACGGCTGGTCGCCGGAGGACCACGACCGGCTCGCCGCCGGCAGCCTCGCCGGCCATCTCATCGAGTGCGGCGCCCAGGTCACGGGCGGCATCGCCACCGACTGGAACGCGGTGCCCGGCTGGGAGGACATGGGCTTCCCGGTCGTCGAGTGCCGCGAGGACGGATCCTTCGTCGTGGGTTACGGCAGCACCGGCGGCCTGATCACGCCGCTGACCGTCGCCGAGCAGATGCTCTACGAGATCGGCGATCCCGCCGCCTACCTCCTGCCGGACGTCGCCTGCGACTTCCGCTTCGTGACCATGACGCAGGAAGGGCCGGACAGGGTGCGCGTCGCCGGGGCCAGGGGCCGGCCGCCATCCGGCAGTCTCAAGGTCAGCGCCACCTGGCAGGACGGCTTCCGCATGATCGGCACCGTGACGATCGGCGGCCGCGATGCCGCGCCAAAGGCGAAGCGGGCCGGCGAGGCCATCCTTGCCCGCGCCCGACGCCTGGCCGGCGAGGCCGGTCACGGCCCCTTCGCCGAGACCTCCATCGAGGTGCTCGGCAGCGAGGCGACCTACGGGGACAAGGCCCGCGCCGCCGCAGGCGAAAGCCGCGAGGTCGTCCTCAAGATCGCCGCACGCCATGCCGCGGAGGCACCGCTCGCCATCCTCGCGCGCGAGATCGCCCCGGCAGCCACGGCCATGGCCCAGGGCCTGACGGGCTTCTTCGCCGGACGTCCCGGCGTGCAACCCGTCTATCGCGGCTATTCCTTCCTCGTGCCGGCGGACAGTGTGGTCGCGACGCTCGAGATGGATGGCTCGGTCAACGACATCCCCTCACCGAAGGGAACACCCACGCGCGCCGATTCCACACCCGAGCCCGAGGGCTGTCGCATCGCTGCTGACAGGACCGTGCCCCTGATCGAACTCGCGGTCGGGCGCAGCGGCGACAAGGGCAACGCCGCGAACATCGGCGTCATCGCGCGGCGGCCGGAGGACCTTGCTCTCATCCGCAGCGCACTGTCGCCCGATGCCGTCGCCGGCTGGTTCAGCCAGACGGGCGTGACCCGCGTCGAGCGCTTCGATCTGCCGGGCATCCATGCCCTCAACTTCGTGCTGCACGACTGCCTCGGCGGCGGTGGCGTCGGTTCGCTGCGCATCGACCCGCAGGGCAAGGCCTTCGCCCAGATGCTGATGGATTTCCCCATTCCCGTGCCGGCCGGTTTCACGCCCGCCCGCCGAGGAGGCTGAGCCCATGCCGACCGCCCAGCGTCCCCCGCGCGATCCCCTGACCTCCCCCCTCACCTTCCGCAGTGACCTCCTCAAGGGCCGGGTTGTCCTGATTTCAGGCGGCGGCAGCGGCATCGGCAAGGCCATCGCCATCCAGTGCGCGCGTCTCGGAGCGAAGCTCGCGATCTGCGGCCGCAAGGCTGGAGAAGCTCGAAGCGCGACCGCCGCCATCCTCCGCGAGCCTCGGCGCCGACGATCGATGGTGCGGCCCGCAACCATCCGCGACGCCGGAGGACGTCGACCGGCTCTCACGCCGAGCGTCGTGGGCAACGACTTCGGCCGGCTCGATCACGCTCGTCAACAACGCTGGCGGGCAGTTCCCGCAGGCAGCCATCGAGTATTCACCGTCAAGGGCTGGAAAGCCGTCATCGACACCAATCTGAACGGCACATGGTACATGATGCAGGCCGCCGCGCGGCACTGGCGCGACCGCGGACTGCGCCGGCTCCATCGTCAACATCGTCACGGTCGTCTGGCGCGGCATGCCGGGCGTCGCCCACACCTGCGCGGCGCGCGCGGGCGTCATCTACCTGTCCAAGACGGTGGCGATCGAATGGGCGCCGCTCGACATCCGCATCAACTGCGTGGCTCCCGGTGCCATCGCGACCGAGGGCATGGACGTCTATTCGGAGGAGGCCCGCAGCGAATTGCCACGCTCCAACCTGATGCAACGCTTCGGCGATGCGACGGACGTGGCCGACGCCGTGACCTATCTGATCGCCCCCAGCGGTTCCTTCGTCACAGGCGAGGTGGTCGTCGTGGACGGCGGCAACCAGGTCTGGGGCGACCAGTGGACCATCCCGCGGCCGGATTACTTCGCCGGCTGAGCTCGCGCATGCACTAGGCCGCAGCCAATCGCCCGATCGCACGCATATCCTCGACATAGTCCCGCCAGGCCTCCCGCCTGGCGGCCTCGTCGGGGAGCCGCAACAGGTAGGAGGGATGGACCGTCGCATAGCCCGGTCTGTCACCGAAGGTCATCGGCCCCCGATGACGGCCGATCGGCAGCGTCTTGCCTGACAGCGCCAGGAGCGCCGTCGCTCCGAGAGCGACGACGAGGCGAGGCGCTACAAGGTCGATCTCCCTCTCGAGCCACCACCGGTAGTGCTTCACCTCGCCAGCGGTCGGTGTCTGGTGGATCCGGCGCTTGCCCCTCTGGACGAACTTGAAGTGCTTGACGGCATTGGTGAGATAGACATCGGCGGGGTCGATGCCAGCCTCCCCCAGGGCACGACGCAGGAGCTGGCCGGCCGGTCCGACGAAGGGTCGTCCCGCCAGATCTTCCTGGTCACCCGGCTGCTCTCCGATGAAGGCGATGCGAGGATGCATCGGCCCCTCGCCGACAACGGCGCGGGTTGCCCCCGGCACCAGAGGTTCGGACGCCAGGATGATCCGGTTCAGCTCCACCAGCGACTGCGGCTCGGTGCCAAGCCTTGCTGCAACGGCCTTGGCGGGATTGCGCTTCGCCGGCACAGCAGCCTCCCTTTCCAGCATGCGCTCCACTCGCGCAGAGGCCGAACGCACCAGTTCTGGAACCAGCGCGGCCTCCGGCATGTTCCGCCAGTACTTCTTCGGCATTTCGGCACGCATCGCCGTCGTATTCAGCCGTGCCGGATTGAAAGTGCTCTCGTAGTAGTCGAGCCAGCCGGCCTCGAAGTCGTCATGGTCCGGCGAGTCCTCCCTCCGGCCCGGCGGTCCCTGCCTCAGCACCTTGGTATCCCAGTGGAGAGAGCCGACGGGGGTCAGGATCGACCAGTGGAGGGCACCGAAGCGGCCGACGAAGAAGGGAGCCACCGCTTCCAGAATGTAGTGGTCCGGCTCGAACCAGGCGACATAGCGCTCGCGGGCCTCTTCGGCGACACGACGAAAGCGCAGGAAGGCGTGCATCTTGTGGAGATCACGGCGCACTGACTTCGCCATCATCGCGAGGCGGTGGACGAGCGGGTCGCTGGCGACCGACAGGAGGTCACGCTCGCCGTGAAGGAGCCGCCAGATGAGCCGATACAGCAGGGCGTAGCGCTGGGGATCGCGGTGGCACACGACCTTCGCGATCAGGTCGGCCGCCGCCCGTGGCAGGCTGAGCGGCGCGCCATCGACGACGAGGCTGCCGCCGAACAGGTCCGCCATGGCGGTCGAGAACACCACGTCCTCGGGCGCGACCGCCCGCCCGACCAGTCCGCGCACGGCCCTGCGAAAACCGTCAAGGTCTGCGCCCGAGGACAGCACCACCGTCGCCGTCATCCGAAGAGGCTCAACTGTTCGGCCGGCGGCGCCAGGCGCTGACGCAGGTCGGCGCGGTCGAGCAGCCGCACAGGCCGGTGGTCGGCGGCGACGATGAAGGGGCGTGCCCGCTTCAGCCCCGGCGTCAGCCGTGCGAGATCGTCGAGCCGAAGCTTGGTGTGGCGGCGCGAAGCGATGATCTTGTCCACCACGCGCGTGCCGAGGCCGGGAACCCGGAGCAGCATCTCCCGGTCCGCCGCATTGACGTCGACGGGAAAGCGCTCGCGGTGCTTGAGCGCCCAGGCGAGCTTGGGGTCGATGGCGAGATCCAGCATGCCGCCTTCCCCGCCCGCGGCCACCTCATCGACAGAGAAGCCGTAGAAGCGCAGCAGCCAGTCCGCCTGGTAGAGCCGGTTCTCGCGCTGCAGGGGTGGCGCCTTCAGCGGCAGCACGCGGCTTGCCTCGGGGATCGGGCTGAAGGCCGAGTAATAGACGCGTTTCAGGGCGAAGCGCCGATAGAGCGTATGGCTTGTGCGCAGAACGCCCTCGTCCGTGGTGGCGTCGGCGCCGACGATCATCTGCGTGCTCTGCCCGGCAGGCGAGAAACGCCGCTTCTCCTCCCGCGCTTCCACGATCCGTTCGTGCATCTGGCCCATGGCCGAGCGGATGACCGTCTCGTCCTTCTCGGGCGCCAGCTGCTTCAGGCTCGCCTGCGAGGGAAGTTCCAGGTTGATCGACAGGCGGTCGGCCCAGAGTCCGGCCTGCTCGATCAGCCAGGGGCTCGCCTCCGGGATCGTCTTGAGGTGGATATAGCCGGCGAAGCCATGGTCCCGCCTGAGGGTTTTGCCACGAGCATCATCTGTTCCATCGTGTGATCGGCATTGCGGATGATGCCCGACGACAGGAACAGGCCTTCGATGTAGTTGCGCTTGTAGAACTCCACCGTCAGCGTCACGACCTCCTCGACGGTGAATCGGGCGCGCGCCACGTTCGAGGACCGACGGTTGATGCAGTAGGCGCAATCGAACAGACAGTAGTTGGTCAGCAGGATCTTCAACAGCGAGACGCATCGGCCATCCGGCGTATAAGCGTGGCAAATGCCGCTGCCCGTCGTCGAGCCGAGCCCCTTGGTGCCCGCCTTGCGCTTTGGTGCACCCGATGAGGCGCAGGACGCGTCATACTTGGCCGCATCGGCGAGAATGCGCAGCTTGGCCGATAGCTTGCTGTCCATGACACCTCATTTGTTCACTTTTTGTTCTAGTCAATTCGATGCCTAGGGTCAATCCTGGACCGATCCACGGGCAGGTGGGCTTCCCGTCTGGCAGAGCGCGCTTCCACCGGTGGTGCTCCCATGCGGCAAGGCTGTTTGCACGAAGCGTCTCGGCAGACACCTCGGGTGGGTTCGTCGGGCAACCATGGGCGGGACCGAAGCCCTGCGCCGTGCATTCGGATCGATCACCGGATCCTGGCGGGAATTCTGGAGGTTGGGACGCGAGATGACCGGTTCTCTCGTCGCCGCGGTCATGATCTGCGGAAACGGCCGTGATGCGAAAGTGGGGCTGCTACGCAGGCCTCCGCCGCGTCAAGACGGTCGGGTCGCGAAAGCGCCCGGCCGCTTTTCATGTCTCCGGCAATAGGCGTTCCGAAAGCCGACGTGCTACCCGGCAGCCCCATATTCCCGTGTCTTTAGCTTCGAGAAACCCATGGCTATCCCGAGGGCGGTTCCGTCGATGACTAACTCGCCATCATCCGTGTCTATGTTGCCGACGCGCAAGAGGCTGGATACAGACTTTCGCCCGGACAACCATACGGCGTAAGCAGACATTGAAGTGGCATCCCACCGGTCGAACACAAATTGCACGCGAACGCCGTTTGCTGCGCGCTGACCTGAGGCCATTTGACCGGGTCCTTTGGCGCTCGCTCTATCTCGCTTGAAAGAGTGGGCACCTTGCACGAACACCAAATCGCCTGGCTGGATCAAATTTCTAAGCGTACCACGATCAAGTACATCAGATATATTTATGATAGTAACATTGGATAATACATCCTGCATTACCTCCTTTACGTAAAAATAAAATGTAAGCCCCATGCCGTCGTTGTATCTTTGTGCTCGATCTTCGAGGCGACTGATTGGTAGTCCGTTTATATCTATTTGTCCGCACGCGCGTGCATTCTGGTAAAATGGATTTGTACGAAAATTTACGCCGATGTTTTGCGCAATTTCAAATAGACGAAAAATATTGAAATAAAGCCAGCAGTCACTTTTATCTCTAGATGCTTGCAGTATCGCCGCTGCATCAATTTGACGAGCCTCACTCTCCCACTTTTCTTTGAAATCCTTGAGAGTTGATTTATCCAGATTTCTGGTAAGATCGCTCTTGGAGTGCGCTTTGTCATGATGGTCAAGGCAAAGCACTGCTAGGTTACTGGCATCGTGGTTGCGAGATGTGTCCCAATCCTCGATGTGGTGAACGATGACGCCTTTCGATGGATCGCGACAAACGCAGCAAGAGAGGTGATTGTTAAACAGGACGTTTATCAGCGTGCGATGAGGTATCTCGGCACGAACATCATGGATCGCCTTAATCTGATGATGCTGAAGCCCGAGAGCTGTTAGCTCGGGCTCTGTCTTCTGGCTAAGTGCAGCAAGAGTAAAGCCATTTTTCTTTAGTGTTTCCGCAGTTTGACTGTCGATCCCGCGAGCCATCAGCGCTGCAATAGTCGGATTTATCTTCGCGGCCATCGGCGTTCGTCCCCCCAAATGTGCCTCCTTCGAAATACAATCGTCATCCGACGATTTGAGCAAGCGCGAGCGATCAGCCAATTACGGTGGCGCGAGAACGATTATTCCGGCTACGGCGGCGGCAAAGCTCCAATCAGGTGGCGCTCCGGCGTTAGCGGTTCCAACCGGTGGAGAAATTCAGCGCTCGGATGAGACCAAAGCTATCCATCCACGGGACCCCGAACGTGTTGCAGACATCGGGCACGCGGCGGTTTGCTCGCGTGGTCGTCGGCTTTGACACCTCTGCCGTGACGACGCATCGGTTGGCAGGATCGGAAAGAGCAGCGACGATAAGGAATGGGTCGCGCCCTACCTTCTCGATTTCTACGTCCGTTAGATCGGGCGCATAGCCCTGATTGATGACCCGCTGCACAAGCGCAACGTCGCTTTCCTCATCAAACAGCAGCGCGTCTTTCGTATCTCGATCCCCCAACCAATTTGCCAGCGCGTCCGTGGCGTCAGTCATTTCCTCGTAGATTTCGGCAGGAATTTTGACGTGCCCCTGCTCTCCAACGTGACGCAGCCAATCCCAAAATTCAGGCACTCGCTCTATCTGGTAATAGAGGCGGTTGGCATTGATTAGGACGTTTGCGTCGAGCAGGTGGATCAATCGTTACCCCTGCGCCAGTCGAAGGCCGCCGGTGGCGCGGGCATCGGGTGTTATCATGGGATAGACGTTGGACGGCTTCACTCCCAAGAGCTTGGCCGCTCTAGAAGGGGAGAGCGTCTGCCCCGCAACCATTCGGCGGGCGAGGTTCAGTAACGCGTCGCCAACGCGATGACGGCGGACGACGTAGTAGCTGGGGCCGGCACCGTCGCGATTGTTCTCGCGGTCCGCCTCGCGAGCCGCCTTCCACTGCCTCCGATAGAAGCCGCTCAACTGCTGCCATACGTCGCGTGCAATTATGCGCTCGCGATAGAGGTTGTAAGCGACCATGGAGTGACTGACACAGCGCTCGTCTGCAAACCGATCAACGGCTGCGCGAACGGTATCAAACGCCGCACCTTGCAGATGGCCAAGCGTAGCGATCTCGCCAGCGGGCAGAAAAAACCGGGCTGCGACATCGTTGCAGAACTGCTCAACAGCGTTCGCCGCGCTCGTTCCGCTTACACCCGTCTGACCAAGCCAGATGTGGCAAAGCTCATGCAGTAGCGTGAACGCGCGAGCCCTCTCATTGTCCTGATCGTTTATCACGATGAACGGCGCGACCGGATCAGAGAGAGCGAAGCCACGGAAGGTCTCCACATCCAGATTGGTGTGATGGCTCCCCAAGTTGCCCATGAGCAGAACAAAGATGCCGGCTTCCTCTGCCTGGCGCCGCAGGTATTTGAACCCGGATAGACCGTCGCGGGGGTTTCGCGCGCGATACTGCTCAAGGCTGAGGTGAAGTGTCTCCCGGATTGCCTGCATCACGGCATCCACACCCGCCGCCGTGGTCATAGACCCGACGAAGGCCAGATGCTCTGCCTCGTCCTCCTCTTCCAAGATGGCGCGCGCAATCTCCTGCCGAGCCCGCACGTCACGGATCAGGGCGTCAACAAGCGCTTCCTCAGTGCGGGAGTGCTCAGGGGGCAGGGTGCGGAAGTCCTGCACACGCGCAGCCTCTCGCGGAATGGTCGCCATGTAGAACGCCAGCAGGGGCCGGCGATACTGCTTGACCATCTTTAGCAGCAGAGGGCGTGTCGGCTCCACGCGGCCCTCCTCATAGGCGCTCAAACGCTCCGCACCCGGAACCCCACGGGCTTCCGGGATGCTCAGCTTCTCCGCTGCTTCCTCAAGCGATAGACCGGCGGTCTCGCGCGCCCATCGCAGGATCTCGGGGTTCACATTCGGCATGGCCGTAACGATGCATCACGATCTCTTGCCGGCAGGTTATCCCGCCGGGCGGTTCTCCAATCAGAAAGGTGTGCCCTCCTGCCGGCATATCAACACAGCGCCCTTGTATTCGCTACGGGGCCAGCGCCTGTCATCAACTGAGCCACGCTAGCGCCAAATGAGCCGAAGCGTTACCGCGTGATTGCTATGTGATTGCTGCGGGTTCCCAGCGCACTTAAGCATCATCCACGACGGTGGCGATTGCAGGACAAATCGTTGGTTTCATTTCGAAAATTTGGTGGAGCCAGGCGGGATCGAACCGCCGACCTCTTGCATGCCATGCAAGCGCTCTCCCAGCTGAGCTATGGCCCCATCTGCTCCCGGAGGAACGTGGCGGATCTTGGGAACATCCGCCGGGTGGCCGCCCCTGAGGGGCCGCCGCACCTCG
Organism: Phreatobacter sp.; assembly: GCA_965284145.1. Classification (GTDB taxonomy): domain Bacteria; phylum Pseudomonadota; class Alphaproteobacteria; order Rhizobiales; family Phreatobacteraceae; genus Phreatobacter. The sequence goes on along the minus strand of CBDIRH010000001.1, from coordinate 1,338,354 downwards.
AAGGGCAAGCCCGTTCGAGGAGCGCGTGTTTGGCACATTTCCCCGCAGGCTTCAAGCGCGTCGCGCAGCTTTTTCATCAGGATGTCGAGGCCCTCCGCGAAGGGTCAGAATGGAGGCCGCCCGGCGTCGCTCCCGGCGCGCACGGACATCGCCCTATCCGAGCAACTCAGGCATTCACGCAACCTCTTCTTAAGGGCCGGAGGTCTACCATCGGCCCAGTTCATCGTCTGCATTGCGTATTGGGACATTGGCGGAAATGGCCTCGGTGACCATCATCGAAGAGCTGGAAGACGTCATCTCGCACGGCACCAGTGGCCGTCGTGTCGAGACGCTGCGTCGCGTCACGGATCTCTTCCTGCGCGACGCCGAACGATACACGGAATCGCAGATCGAGCTTTTCGACGACGTCATCGGGCGCCTCTCGAGCGCCATGGAGAGGGCCGTCCGGCAGGAGCTCGCCGAGCGCCTGGCGCCCGTCATGAGCGCCCCGAAGACGGTGATCCGCTCCCTCGCCCAGGACGACGAGATCGATGTCGCCCGCCCCATTCTTCTCCTGTCGTCGCAGCTTGATGACAAGACTCTGGCCTCCATCGCCCGCACCAAGAGCCAGGAGCACATGCTGGCCATCGCCGGGCGAAAGACCATCAGCGCGGAAGTGACAGACGTTCTGGTCGACCGCGGCAACGCCCGCGTCGCCTTCTCGGTCGCCTCCAATGACGGCGCCCGCTTCTCCACGGAGGGCTACGACGCCCTCGTCGAGCGGTCGAAGACCGATGACCTGCTGGCCGAATGCGTCGGCATGCGCAAGGACATCCCGCCCTACCTGTTCCGGGTCATTCTCTCCACTGCCAAGGAGAACGTCCGCAAGCGTCTGGTCGCCTCCTCGACGGCGCGGGAGAAGGCACAGTTGTCCGGAGCCCTGGCCGGGGTCGTGGACCGCATCGCCGTGGGCGCCTCAACCCAGGCGAGGGACTACACCGCCATCCATCGCGCCATCGTCGTGCAAAACAGCCGTGGTGAACTCGGCGAGGCGCAGCTGCGCGCCTATGCCGAAGAGGGCAAGACGGACGAGACCGTTTGCGCCCTCTCGGTGCTTTGCGGTGTGCCGGTCGACATGGTGGAGCGGCTCTTCATCGGCGACCGCCCTGACCCGATCCTGATCCTGGCGCGCGCCGCCGGCCTCGGCTGGCAGACGCTGAAGGCCATCCTCGTTCTGCGTCCCGGCGCGGCCGGAACGTCACAGGTCGCGCTGGACGAAACGCGCGAGAGCTATGGCAAGCTCACCACCAACACGGCCCTGCGGGTGCTGCGCTTCTGGCAGATCCGAGAGAGCTCGGCCGCCGCGGCGTCCTGAGCCGGCGGCGCCCGCGCGCCGCCTGCTCGTCCTCAGTGAGCCTGACCGTCTCGAGTTCGTTCTGCCATGCGTTGGCGACGGCGTCCTCGCGTCGGTCGGTGACCATGATCGGCGTACCGTCGGCGGAGACGAGGGCGAAGAGATCGAGGCCCGGCGGCAGGGCTGGCGCCTGCGGGAACATGCGGGTGATGTCGTCCGAGCGCATCGGCTTCACATAGGCGACCTTGGTCAGGCCGATCTGGGCCAGAACCTCGGGGCTGACGGGGGAATGGGCATTCATGATACGAACCTCCTTCAAAGGCAGGCTGTGCGCAACTTCGGGTCAGTCCTGGGTCGCGATGTCGATCCGCCGAACGATCCTCTCCGGCTCCGGGCGCGCGAGATCGACTGACAGGAGCCCGTTCTTCAGGTCGGCTCCCATGACCTCCATGCCATCGGCCAGCACGAAGACGCGTTGGAACTGGCGTGCGGCGATGCCGCGGTGGATGAAGTCCCGCCCGTCCGCCTCGTCCTGCTGACGGCCGCGGATCAGGAGCTGGTTCTCCTCGACCGTGACCTCGAGCTGGTCACGGGTGAAACCGGCGACGGCCAGCGTGATGCGCAGGCGCTCCGGCGTGTTGGCAGCTGCGGCGATCCGCTCGATATTGTAGGGCGGATAGCCCTCGGCTCCCTTGGTGACCCTGTCCAGAACCCGCTCAAGCTGGTCGAAGCCCAGCAGGAAGGGCGAGGAGAGAGACGGCACGCGCGACATGGCGAAGTCCTCGATTGAGCGACATCGGCCGGGCCCCGAAAGCACCCGGCGCGCCGGAAACCACCGGCACACAGCGAATATGGAGACGAGAGTGCGCCCTCGCAAGGACGAGGCCGAGAGGCTTCCACAAGCCGCGGCGGTCGCCCAAAGGCTTCGAAAAAGCTGCGGGCAGGCCTATGCGAAGGAGAGAAACCGAGATCAGGGGCCGATGCGTTTGCCCGTGTCCTTGTCGAACAGGTGGAGATGCTCGGCCGTTGCCGCAACAGAGACCGGCGTGCCGGGCGCGAGCAGCGCCTTGCCGGGGAAGCGCGCGATGATGTCCTGGCCGGTCCCACCGATCGGGCCGTAGACGAAGGTCTCGGCGCCGACGGCCTCCACCGCGGAGACCGGGAAGGTCAGCCCGACCGAGTCCTCGGGGACCTGACCCTCGACGACCATCAGATGCTCGGGCCGGATGCCGAGGATGGCTCCGCCCGCGGGGACACCGAGGCCGCGGCCGCCCGTCACTCCATCCGCCTGTGGCGCCCCGTCGCCGGCGGCCACGGGGATGAGGTTCATCGGCGGCGCCCCGATGAAGCTGGCGACGAAGGTCGAGGCCGGCCGCTCATAGATGTCGAGCGGTGCGCCAGCCTGCTCCACGAGCCCCTTGTTCATCACCACCAGCACGGTCGGCGAGGGTCATGGCTTCCAGCTGGTCGTGGGTGACATAGACCGAGGTCACGCCGAGCGCCCGCTGCAGCTTCTTGATCTCGACACGCATCTGGATGCGCAGCTTCGCATCGAGGTTGGACAGCGGTTCGTCGAACAGGAAGACCTGCGGCTTGCGGACGATGGCGCGGCCCATGGCGACGCGCTGGCGCTGGCCGCCCGAAAGCTGGCGCGGCTTGCGATCGAGGAAGGGCGTGATCTCGAGGATGCGGGCCGCTTCCTTCACCCGCTCGTCGATCTCCGCCTTCGGCCGTGCCGCGGTTGCGGAGGCCGTAGGCCATGTTGTCGTAGACGCGACATGTGCGGATAGAGCGCGTAGTTCTGGAACACCATGGCGATGTCACGCTCGGCCGGCTCCAGCTCGTTCACCCGCCGCTCGCCGATGCGGCAATCGCCCGACGGTGATGCGTCTCAAGCCCCGCGATCATGCGCAGCAGAGTCGACTTGCCGCAGCCGGACGGGCCGACGATGCACGCATGAAGGCACCGGTCGGCGATCACGGATGTCGACGCCGCGAACGGCCTCCACTCCTCCGGCATAGACCTTGCGGATCTGGTCGAGAACGACCTCGCTCATGCGGGATTCCTCACTTCTCGGTCTCGACCAGGCCCTTCACGAAGAGCCTCTGCATCAGGATCACCACCAGCACCGGCGGCAGCATGGCGAGCACGGCGGTGGCCATGGCGATCTGCCATTCGGTCAGCGCGTCCTGCGTCACGATCATCTTCTTGATGCCGATGACGATGGTCTGCATGCCTTCGCGGGTGGTGATCAGCAGCGGCCAGAGATACTGGTTCCAGCCGTAGATGAACTGGATCACGAACAGGGCCGCGATCGAGGTGACGGACAGCGGCAGCAGCGTGTCCCTGAAGAACTGCATCGGCGCTGGCGCCGTCGATCTTGGAGGCTTCCACCAGCTCGTCCGGCACGGTCATGAAGAACTGGCGGAACAGCAGCGTCGCCGTCGCCGAGGCGATCAGCGGCACGGTCAGGCCCATGTAGCTGTCGAGCAGGCCGAGATCGGCGACGATCTTGTAGGTCGGATAGATGCGCACCTCGACCGGCAGCATCAGGGTGACGAAGATCACCCAGAAGGCCGTCATGCGGAACGGAAAGCGGAAATAGACGATGGCGAAGGCCGAGATGATCGAGATCGAGATTTTCCCGATGGCGATGGTCAGCGCCATGATGAGGCTGTTCAGCATCATCGCACCCACCGGCTCGCGCGAGGACTTCGACGTGCCGACGAAGATCGTCTGGTAGTAGTTCTCGAGGAAATGCGGGCCTGGCCGGAGCGGCATCTGCCCGTTCGAGATGGTGGCGGGATCCCAGGTCGAGGCGACGAAGGCGACATAGACCGGGAAGGCCACGATGAAGATGCCCGCGAGCAGGATCACATGCGGCAGGAACGAGAAGAAGCTCTTGCGCTCGACCATCAGTACTGGACCTTGCGCTCGATGTAGCGGAACTGGATGGCGGTGAGACCGATGACAAGGACCATCAGGATCACCGACTGGGCGGCCGAGCCGCCGAGGTCGCCGCCGAGGCGCCCGTCGGAGAACACCTTGTAGACCAGCGTCGTCGTCGCCTGGGCCGGGCCGCCGCCGGTCACCGAGTCGATGATGCCGAAGGTGTCGAAGAAGACGTAGACGATGTTGACGACCAGCAGGAAGAAGGTCGTCGGCGACAGCAGCGGGAAGATGATTGTCCAGAACCGGCGGGCGGGCCTCGCACCGTCGATCGCGGCCGCCTCGATGACGCTCTTCGGGATCGACTGGAGGCCGGCGAGGAAGAACAGGAAATTGTAGCTGATCTGCTTCCACGTGGCCGCCATGACCACCAGCGCCATGGCGTGGCCGCTGTCGAGCTGCGGGTTCCAGTCGAACCCGACGGCGCGGATCGCCTGGGCGACGAGGCCGAGCGAGGGCTGGAACATGAACAGCCAGAGCACGCCGGCAATGGCCGGGGCGACGGCATAGGGCCACATCAGGAAGGTCTTGTAGGCGGCGGCCGCCTTGATCTGCTTGTCCGCCTGCACCGCGAACATCAGCGAGATCGACAGCGAGAAGAAGGCGACAAGGGTGGAGAAGATCGCCGTCGTCACCATCGACCGGTAGTAGTCGGGATTGGCGAAGAGGACGGTGTAGTTCTCGAACCAGACGAACTGCATCGACAGGCCGAAGGCGTCCTGGATGAAGAAGGACTGCCAGACCGCCTGGGCCGCGGGCCAGTAGAAGAAGACGATGGTGATGAACAGCTGCGGCATCAGAAGCGCGTAGGGCAGCAGCTTGCCGTCGAAGACAACGCGCTTTTCCATGCAGGGTCTCCCGGCAGCACCGGGGCGGACTGGACCGCCCCGGTCGCCTCTTGTGATGCGTCAGGTCAGCGGGTGACTGTCCGCTCGAACTGGCGAAGCATGACGTTGCCACGCGTAACCGCGGCGTCGAGAGCGGCCTGGGCGCTCTTCTTGCCGGCCAGCGCCGCCTCGATTTCCTCGGCCCAGACGTCGCGCATCTGCACCATGTTGCCGAGGCGCAGGCCGCGCGAGTTCTCCGTCGGCGGCTTGTTGGTGAGCTGCAGGATCGGCGTCTCCAGATAGGGGTTCTGGCGATAGAAACCCGAAGCCTTCACCAGCTCGTAGGAGGCGGTGGTGATCGGCAGGTAGCCCGAATCCGTGTGCAGCTTCGCCTGCCGCTCGGGGGCAGAGAGGAAGGTGAAGAAGCGGGCGACGCCGCGATACTCGGCCGCCGCCTTGCCACCCATCACCCAGAGCGAGGCACCACCCAGCGTCGAGTTCTGCGGCGCGCCCGGTGCGTCCGGGTAGTAGGGCATCGGAGCATTGGCCCAGTCGAACTTCGCATTGGCCTTGACGTTGCCGTAGAAGCCCGAGGAGGTCAGGAAGATCGGGCACTCGCCCGAGGTGAAGCGACCCTCGCCGGTGTTGGTGCGGCCGGAATAGGAGAAGGTGTTGTCGCGCTGCAGGTCGATGAGGTTCTGCAGGTGGCGGACATGCAGCGGCGAGTTGAAGCGCAGCTCGGTGTCGAAGCCGTCGATGCCGTTGGCGCGGCTGGCGAGCGGCACGTTGTGCCACAGCGAGAACTGCTCGAGGTTCAGCCAGGTGATCCAGGCGGAGGAGAACCCGCACTTGTCGAAGCCGGCGGCGCGCAGCTTCTTGGCGGCCTCGAACACCTCGGGCCAGGTCTTCGGCGGCTGGTCGGGATTGAGGCCGGCGCGGCGGAACGCGTCCTTGTTGTACCACATCACCGAGGACGACGAGTTGAACGGGAAGGAGAGCATCTCGCCGCGCGACGTCGAATAGTAACCGGCAACGGCGGGCAGATAGGCCTTGGGGTCGAAGGGTTCGTTGGCCTCGGCCATCATCTGGTAGACGGGCTTGATGGCGCCGCGGGCGGCCATCATCGTCGCGGTGCCGACCTCGAAGACCTGCAGGATGTGCGGGGCATTGCCGGCCCGGAACGCGGCGATGCCGGCATTCATCGTGTCGGGATAGGAGCCCTTGTAGGTCGGGACGACGCGGAACTCGCTCTGCGAGGCGTTGAACTCCTGCGCCAGCTTGACCACGACCTCGTTGTTGGCGCCGGTCATGGCGTGCCACCACTGAATCTCGACCTGCGCGGCCGCGGGGCTCGCGGCCATCATCGCTCCGGCGGCGGCCGCGAGCAGAAATCGACGGTTGAACATCGGAAAAACCTCCCAACAGGCGCCTTGCGGCGACGGTGCGGCTTGCGGCAAGGGCCGCGCCGTTCTGGGTCCGCCAGACGACGGACACGTGACACTCTAATGAAGGTTTGATGACAGGTTAAGGGGGGCGGCCTGCCGATTCAGACGTCGACCGGCCTTGTCCCCACCCTCATCGGTGGCGGTTTGGCGCAGCGCGCGACTTCCCTGCCACGGCAGGTTCAGACGCGGTGGTATGGGTGTCCGGAAAGGATGGTGATCGCCCGGTACAGCTGCTCGAGGGCCAAGACCCGCACCAGCTGGTGCGGCCAGGTCATCGCCCCGAAGGAGAGCACGAGATCGGCCTCGCCCCGCAGGACCGGATCGAGACCGTCGGGGCCGCCGATGACGAGGGTGGCGGCATCCTCCCCGCCATCTTTCCACCGGCCGATCAGCGCCGCGAAGTCGGCGCTGCCCATGCTGCGGCCACGCTCGTCGAGGACCACGAGCCGCCCGGCGCGTATCCGCCGGATCGCCGTCGCTTCCTCCGCCTTGCGGGTGGCGGCATCGGCGGCCCGGCTTTCGTCCAGGGTGAGGGTATCGATCGAACGGAAGCCGAGGCCCTTGCCGGCCTTGGCGGCCCGGTCCTGGTAGCGGGCGGCAAGCTCCGTCTCCGGGCCGGCCTTGGTCCGCCCGACGGCCACCAGGATCACGCGCATGCAACGCTCCGCCAGATCGGTGGCGCGCTCACGTGGTCACGCCCGGTCGCCCATCCATGGCGATGGGCCGCGAACTCAGCCGGCGAGACGGTCGCCGGGCCGTGCCGCGGACCACATCTTCTCGAGATTGTAGAAGGCGCGGACCTCGGGCCGGAAGACATGGACGATGACGTCGCCGGCATCCACCAGCACCCAGTCGCAGGCCGGCAGACCCTCGACGCGAACCTCGCGCACGCCGGCCTCCTTGAGCGCCTTCAGCAGGTAGTCCGACAGCGCGCCGACATGACGGTGCGAGCGCCCCGACGACACCACCATGGCGTCGGCAATGGACGTCTTGCCCTTCAGGTCGATGGCCTCGATCTCTTCGGCCTTGTTCTCCTCGAGCGTTTCGAGGACGAGTTTCAGGACGTCCTCGGAAGCCGGGCTCCCCGTGGATGTCCCGGTGGGCGGCGCACTGGCGGCCGGCCCCGGCAGGGTTGTGGTGGACAGGGTCCAATCCTCTCTGCTACGCGCCAGGTGTGGCGCCACGAGACGGCATCATAGCCGAAATCGTGACGATTGGAAAACGGCACCTTCGCCTGCCCCGCCGCGCTGCCCCCATTTCCGCCCTATTCCCTGCCGACAAGACGCCTCTTGCCCGCCGCCGGACCACACGACCAGCCCGCCATGACCCCGAAGGCCGACAGCCTCGCCGATCGCCGGACGCGTGCCCTGCCCTGGGCGCGTCGCGCTGTGCTGGCCGGTGTCCTGCTGCTCGCCGCTCTCTCGTCGGGACTGTCGGTCCGGGGCATCGCCCAGGACCCGCTGCGCCCGGCCGGCTGGGAGCGTCTTCATGGCGACCCGGTCGTCCTGCGCGAGCCCGACACAGTCCGCATCCTCCGTCGCGAGGCGCCGGACGGGCGTGATCGCCGCGGGCCCGGCGGCATCGATCCTGCGATCCTAGCCCTGTTGCCGACACTCGCAGACGCGCCGGCGCCGCTTGTCGTCGCGATCCTCGTTGCGGCCCCGGTGGGCCAGGCCCGTCGCCTGGAGCGGCCTCAGCCTCGCGCGCCACCTGTCCGCCGCGACGCCTGACACCACCCCATTCGTCATCATTGCCCGGCCGCGACCGGAGGTGCTCCCGCGTGGAGGCCCCGGCGCCGGCGCCTGTGCGCAGCCGGGCCGTTTCCGAGATCGACCATGTCCAACCCGACTCCTTTTCATGCCGCTTCGGCCGGATCACGCACGCCCGTGGAAATCGAGGCGACAGCCACCGACATCACGCCTCCCCCGGCAAAGCCTGTCCGGCGCGAGGAGTTCGACGTGCTGAAGCTCGCTCCCACCCGCTACGACAAGTGGGACCGGCTCTATCGCAACGTCGTGCTGATCCTGTTCACGATCGCCATCGTGGCGGGTCTCTATTACCGCCATTGACAGGATCGCCACGGAGGGGCGGTCTGCGGGTCGCCTCTCCGCCACCCCGCGCATTGTCGCGACCGACCAGTTGACGGGAGCTCATCCAGCCTGTATTTAACTCATAAGTTAATTATAGCCGCGATGTCTCCCGATGCCGTCCGACCCGCTCAGCGTCACGCTCTCTGCCCTCGCCGATCCGACGCGCCGCGCGATCCTCTCGCGGCTCGCCCAAGGCGAGGCTTCGGTCACGGAACTGGCGGCGCCCTTCGCCATGAGCCTGCCGGCCGTATCGAAACACCTGAAGGTTCTCGAGCAGGCCGGGCTCATCAGCCGCAGCCGCGAGGCGCAGTGGCGCCCCTGCAAGCTGGAAGCCGCGCCGATGCGCGAGGCGTCGGAATGGCTCGAGCGCTACCGCGTCATGTGGGAGGCCAAGCTCGACCGGCTCGCCGACTATCTCGAGCGCACGGCCGGCGAGGAGACGGCCGCCCTCGCCTCATCCCCCGAAGAAGGACAAGCGCCATGACCCCCCATCCGATCACGCCCCACCTCAACGTCGCCGGCGGTGCCGAGGCCATCGACTTCTACGTCAGGGCCTTCAACGCCACGGAGATGGCGCGCATGCCGGCCGAGGACGGCAAGCGGCTGATGCATGCGGCGCTGCTGATCAACGGCGGGCAGGTTTTCCTCCATGACGACTTCCCGGAAATGTGTTTCGCCGCCGCGAACTTCGCACCGCCGCCACGAGCCGGTGGCGTGTCGGTCACGATGCACCTGACCGTCGACGACTGCGACGCCTGGTACGACCGAGCCATGAAGGCAGGCGCGACGACGGTGATGGCGCCCCACGACGCCTTCTGGGGCGACCGCTATGCCCAGATCGTCGATCCCTTCGGTCATTCCTGGAGCTTCGCCCACACCCCGCCCGCCAAGGGCTGAGCCGACATGCGCGGGAGAACCCTGATGTCCTATGCCCTCGTCGCCATTCTTCTCATCGTCGCCGGCATCCTCGGCTTTGCCGCGACGCGGCCGGACGCCTTCAGGCTTGAGCGCTCGATCCTGATCGCCGCCCCGGCCGATCGGATCCAGCCGCTGATCGCCGACTTCCGCAGCTGGCGGAGCTGGTCGCCCTGGGAGAACAAGGACCCCGGCATGACCCGCACGCTGTCGGGGGCGGAATCCGGTGTCGGCGCCGCCTATGCCTGGGACGGCAACAAGGACATCGGCTCCGGCCGCATGGAAATCCTCGAGTCGAGCCTCGAGCGCATCCTCATCAAGCTGGACTTCCTGCGCCCCTTCGAGGCCCACAACGTCGCGGAGTTCACGCTGCGGCCGGAAGGCCAGGGCACGCGGGTCACCTGGGCCATGACGGGCCCCCAGCCATTCATCGGCAAGCTGATGAGCCTCTTCTTCAGCCTCGAGCGCATGGTGGGACCGGACTTCGAGACCGGGCTCGCCAGCCTGAAGCGCCAGGCGGAAGCCTGACGCCTTCACCCTTTCCCCGCAAGACCAACAAACGAGGAGCACCAACATGTTCGGCGAACCGCAGAAGGAACACGCCTGGCTGAACCGCTTCATCGGCACGTGGGAGTACGAGCATGAGTGCTCCGCCCCCGACCAGCCGCCGGAGAAACTCAAGGGACGGCAGACCTTCACCTCGCTTGGCGGCTTCTGGATCGTCGGCGACGGGACGGGCGCAATGCCCGGCGGCGACGAGGCCCGCATGCTGCTGACCATCGGCTACGATACCGCGAAGGGACGCTATGTCGGCACCTGGGTCGGCTCGATGATGCCGAACCTGTGGGTCTATGACGGCACCCTCGACGAGGCCGGCCGCACCCTCACCCTGCAGGCTGACGGCCCATCCTTCAGCGGTGATGGCACGACGGCCACCTACCAGGACATCGTCGAGTGGAAGAACGACGATCTCTACGAGTTCCGCTCGCAGGTGCGCCAGCCCGATGGGTCCTGGCACATCTTCATGAGGTCGGACTATCGCCGCGTGAAATGACGCCTCACACGCGCTTGCGGAACATCAGGATCACCGCGACGGGCACGACGAAGCCGATCACCGTCGCGGTGACCAGGAGATTGCCGAGTTCGGCATAGTCGCCGCGGCCGACCGTGAAGATGTGGTTGAGATACTTGGTCTGGAGCTGCCCGGCGACCAGGGCCAGATTCATCAGCGACGCCATCAGGGCGAACCAGGTGGCCCGCCGCCCCTCCGGCGCATAATAGGCGATGAGGGTCAGCATCGGGATCATCGACAGGTCGGTGAAGGGCGATGTCGTGGCGGCATCGACCACGGCGATGGTGCGGGCACCGAAGCCGAAGTTCGCCTGGGTCCAGTCGGCGAGACCGTAGTAAAGGCCGATGTTGGGGATCGACAGGATGGTGCCGGCAACCGCGATCCAGAACAGCACGGTCGTCACCGAATATTCGGTGAGCTGGCGGGAGAAGAACCACATGGCCCCGATGGCGATCACCGCCGAGGTCTGGCGCAGGATTCCGTAGAAGGCCTCATCGAACTTCAGGACGTCGAGCGTCCACCAGAAGTAGCCGTCGCCGACGCCAGGCGTCGCGCGGAAGGCGAAGATGATGATGGTGGCGAAGACGATCGCCTGCCGCGTCTTCGGGTCGATGTCGCGGGTCACCAGGTGCAGCATGGTCAGGACCACCGTCATGGACACGACGAAGACCAGTTCCTGCGCGTAGGGAATCTCGCCGAGCGCCGTGCCGACGACGAAGGCACCGAAGGCCAGTCCGCCGCCGAGGATACGCCAGTCGATCGGCTGCGCCTCGCTCGCCTCGGAACGGACGAACATCGCCCCGGTAACGGAGATCACCGGCACCACCAGGCCGAAGAGAAAGACCTGCTCGCGCGGAAAATGCTGGGCGAGCCAACCGGAAAGACCGGCGACCGACAGGATGCCGACGCCGAGCGCCAGCCGTCCCAGCACCTGAACCATGGCGAGGTCGGTGCGGATGTCGGCGTCGGGCCGCGGATTTCCCTCCGCGTCGACACGGTCGACCACCTCCGACGACATGGCATCGGCCACGACGTCCTGAATGACGGCGCCGAGCACCATCAGCACGGCCCCGAGGACATAGGCCCCGTTCGGCGGCAGATGGGTGAACCAGCCGCCCGCCGCGCCGGCGAGGATGACGAGGCCCGCTGCGGTGAAGGAGGCACCGATCAACACATAGGCGTGGCGGCGGGAGCCGAGGATCGCGACGCCGTCGACGAGCTGACCGAAGACCATCTTGATGGTCCAGGGCAGGCTGAGCCACACGGCAACACCGGCGAGCTCGGCCGGTGACAGCGACAGGCTCTCCTTGACCCACATGTCGCGGGAGACGTCGATGATGCCGAGGGCCCCATAGGCGAAGTAGACCATGAGAAGCGGCACATAGGCACGCCTGACGGCGCGCAGCGGCCGCGCAAGATGGTCGCCCCAGAAGGCGGAGAAGCGGGCAAGGAGGCCTGCGGGCGCGACCGGTTCAGGCGCACCGGTGGATGTATTGGTCACGCTCTCTCGGCCCCGCTGTGCAACTGGCCCCTGTCTGTCACCCTGTCTGCCTCTGCGTCAATGCCGCAGGCCGAGCGAGGCTCAGCCGAGATTGCGGAGCACGGCATCGGCGAAGGTCAGAAGCCCCTGGAACGGAACCTCGACATCGGCGATCTCGGGAGCCCAGCGCTTCGGCTCGGCCGGGAAGGCCATGACACGGCCGCGCGCCTGGCGCATCGCCGTCAGGTAGTTGCGGGCCGAGCGCTCGAACCCGATCATCGATTGCGCATGCGCCGCGCCGAAGGCCTCGGTCTGGGCGACGACAGGCTCATAGGCGGCGAGGGCCTCATCAAGACGGGCGACGTCGATCGCGCCGCCGGCGCGCGGGAAGACCGCCATGATCTTGCGGGCCTCGACCGTCGCATGACGCACATGCCAGCGTGCATCACGGCCGGAGCGACGCTCGAAGGCAGCGAGTTCGGCAAGTTCGACCACCTCGCGCACCGGCTCGAGCGCCGAGCGGGCATCGCGGCAGGCCGCAAGGAAGGCCGGGACGCTCTTGCGCAGCCGGGCGTGATAGTCGCGCGCCCTTTCACCGCCGTCCTGCTTGTGATGGCCCGAGGCGTAATAGGCCGCAGCCTCCGCCACCAGCCGCGCCATCTCGCCGTGCAGCCTGACCACCGCAGCCATCGCCTGATCGCATTCCGACAAGGCCGGACCTCGTCCGATCTCGGCCTGAACCGCAGCGAGTTCGCGTGCCACGTCCCGGGGCGCGTGCAGGCCGTTGATGCTGGTCTCACGGCCGGTCGGGCCGTTCTCGGGATTCACCAGGCGCGCATAGCGCTGCCACATGCTGCGCATCTGGTCGCTCGCGGCGAGAAGCTCGGCATAGGCTCCGACCTTCTCGCGCGCCCTGGCGAGGTCGGCGCCGATCGCCGGCATCCCGACGGCTCGCGCCGGGACAAGGGCGGCCAGCGGCAGCGCGGCGAAGGCGAGCGCGACGCTGCGACGGGACAGCTGGGAAGACGACAGGGAGCGGGAGGGGGCGAAGCGCATACTGATCTCGCGAAAAAGGGGCCGTTGTCGGCCCCTCTCTCGCCCGCCGCAGTTTCGCGCCGACGATCCGTCGGGCGATGCGGTGTTTCAGTTGCTTCCGGAATGCGACCTCAGGAGAGATGGCAGGGCGAACCCTTCGAGGCCGTGGCACAGGCCATGGCGCCGAGCGTCTCGGCGATGCGCTCCTCGCCGGCCTTCACCGACGCCACCGGCCACTCCGCCAGAACCTGGTCGGCGCGCCGGAAGACCACCTTGAACGGGCGGGCTTCGAAAGCGCTCGGGCGAACTTCCGCTGTCAGCTTCATCGTGGCCTCCCTGGTTGATGCTGGACAGCCTACAGATGGAAGCGGCGACACTATGGCGCATCCCCGCAATTTTCGTGGAATGATCAAACATTTGCGAGCAGTCGGCTAAGGGCCGGGTCGCAGTCTCCAGACGCTGGTCCGCTTGATCTCGAGATCCTCCAGCTCGCGCGTCACCGGCACCTCGTACTCGGCCAGCCGCTCGAGCCGGTCCTTCGGCAGATAGGTGCGGCCGGGATCGCCGATCAGAACCGCCCGGCCGGAGGCGGCGATGGGGCCGAGCCAGCCCAGCATCGCCTCGGTCATCGACTTCTCGTAGCAGATGTCACCGGCGAGGATGACGTCCCAGCCTTTGTCGCTGCCCGTGGGGTCACGCGTCTCGGCAGTCACCTCCACACCATTGGCCCTTGCATTGAGGCCAACGGCGACTTCGCAGAAGGCGTCGATGTCGACCGCGGTCACTTCAGCGGCACCTGCCTTCGCCGCGGCGACGGCGACGAGGCCCGATCCAGTCGCGACATCGAGCACCCGTCGACCCCGGACGACATCCGGATGATCGAGGACGTAGCGGGCGAGCGCCTGCCCGCCGGCCCAGGCGAAGGCCCAGAAGGGTGGCGGCAGGCCGATCTCGCCGAGCTCGTCCTCGGTCTTCTGCCACAGCGACGTCGCCTCGTCGGCGAGATGCAGGACGATCTCCGGCGCGTGGGGAACGGGCATCAGGCGCGTATTGGCGGTGATGAAGGCGGCGCGGTCGAGGATCATGGGCACTGGCGGCCTTCGGCGATTTCCGGGATTGTCAGCGACCACAGTCGCCCCGCCCCGGCAAGCCCTGACGGGCGGCAGCGAGAGAAACGACGGACATCGCATGGCGCAGCTTCTCATTGTCGGCCTCGGCTATTCCTCCCGCGCGGTGATCCGCGCCTCGGGCGATCGCTATGCCGGTATCACCGCCACCGTGCGGTCGCCCGAGAGGGCTGCCGCCCTGTCCGCGGCGCCTGTCGAGGGGCATGCCGTGAGCGTCCTGCCCTTCGACGGCAAGGCGCCCTCGGCCGACCTCGCCGCAGCCATCGCGAAAACCGATCATCTTCTCGTCTCGGCCCCACCTGACGAGGCCGGCGACCCGATGCTTGTCGCCTGCGCCGGAGCGCTGCCGAGCCACCCGCCGAAAGCGGTCGTCTATCTGTCCACAGTCGGCGTCTATGGCGACCACGGCGGCGCCTGGGTCGACGAGGCGACCGAACCGAAGCCCGTGAGTCCGCGCAGCATGGAGCGCCTCCAGGCCGAACGGGCCTGGCAGGCCTTTGGACAGGCCCACGGCGTCCCCGTGGCCATCCTGCGCCTCTCGGGCATCTACGGTCCTGGCCAGAACGCCCTGGTCAACGTCGCCCGCGGCACGGCGCGACGTATCGTCAAGCCTGGACAGGTGTTCAACCGAATCCATGTCGACGACATTGCCCAGGCGGTCCTCGCCTCCTTCGACAGGGCCTATGACGGCATCGTCAACGTCACCGACGACAAGCCGGCGCCGGCCGAGGACGTGGTCGCCTTCGCCGCCGAACTCCTCGGACGACCTGTCCCGCCCGCCATTCCCATCGAGCAGAGCGGGCTCAGCGAGATGGGGCGCAGCTTCTATGGCGAGTGCAAGAGGGTGAGCAACAGCAGGCTGAAGGCTGAACTCTCCGTTAATCTCTTGCATCCAAATTACACAGTGGCGCTCCGGGCATTGGCCGCCGGGGGCGACGGCAGGCAGGACTGAGGAGTTCCGCAGAGTCATCTTCTTGTTGCATTGCAGCACAACGAAAGCAGCATTGCTGCATCGCACAAATCACGGAACCATACCCCAGTCGTCAGCCGCCCGCTGACCCCGACGGCCGGTGCCGCGGATGACGACCGTCACCCGAGCCTTCAGGGGTATGTCATGATGATCGACATCGGCATTGCAGACCTGGCCATCATCCTCATCGGCCTTGGCGTCGGCGCGGCTCTCGCGCTCTTCGTGGTCGACACGGGAAAGCAGATGAACCTGCGCACCGACCCGTAAGGCGCCCGATCAGGACGCGTCGCCGGACAGAAGAAGCCGGCCCGCGGGGACGTTGAGGGCGTCCCACAACAACTGACCGGCCGCGCGGAGATGAGGCGCGAGCGTATAGGGTGCATTGACGGTCACCAGGCCGGCGCCCGACAGGCGCTGCCCGTCCACGACGCGCCACGTCGCCTCGATGGTGAGGCATTTCGGGATCGCCAGATCGGCGATCAGCCGGTGGAACCGCTTCACCTCCACCGGATCCTTCACCGGATACCACAGCACGAAGACACCCGTGGCGAAGCGCCTGACGCCGTTCGCCAGCGCCTCCGCCAGCCGATCATAGTCGCCGCGGCGCTCGAAGGGCGGATCGATCAGCACCAGCCCCCGCTTTTCCTTCGGCGGCAGGAAGGCCTTGGGCGCCAGCCAGCCGTCGATCTCGATGACTTTCGCGCGCTTTTCCCGCGCGTAGAGGGTTGCAAGGGTCTGCGAGTCTTCCGGATGCAGTTCGCAGAAGGTCAGGCCGTCGATGGGGCGCGTCACCAGCCGGGCAATCTCCGGGCTGCCGGGATAGCGCAGCAACCGGCCGTCGGGGTTCAGCCGCGCCACGGCATCCAGATAGGGATCGAGGAAGGCGGCGAGCGGTTCAGGCAAGTCCTTGCCCCAGAGCCGGCCGATACCCTCCACCCATTCGCCGGTCCGCTCCGCGGCGTCGGAGGTCAGGTCATAGACCCCGATCCCCGCATGGGTGTCGACGACGCGCAGCGGCGTCTCCTTCTGCGTCATATGCGCGAGGATGAAGGCCAGCACCGCGTGCTTGATGACGTCGGCCGGATTTCCCGCGTGATAGGCGTGGCGATAATTCATGGCGCTAGGCTGTGACGGGCAATGCCGCCGAGGTCAACGCCTCATGCCTTCCCGGCGACCACGGCCCAGCCGGGAACGGGCCGACCGGCCTCCTGCCGGATAGCTGCCGGCTCGAAGACGAGTGGCGTCAGGCCGCCTTCCGCCAGTGCGGCACGCACCGTCAGCTCGCCATGGGCATAGCGCAGCGCATCGCCGAGAATGACGTCGTCGCCGTCATGGGTCTCGACGGTGAAGGCCGAGAGACCGCCGCGCGGCAGCACACGGCCGATGTCGCCCATGATCGGCGCGAGATCGGCGCAATAGATGAAGACGTCGGCCGCCACCACGAGATTGGCGCTCTCATCCGCCTGTCCGGCGAGGAACGACCTGAGGTCGTCGACCGACAGGCTGCGGTACACGCCCTTGCGGCGCGCCTGCTCCACCATGCGCGCCGAGAGGTCGACGCCGTCGATCTGGCCGCAGAATGCCCCGAAAACCTCCCCGGCGAGGCCGGTGCCGCAGCCGAGATCCAGCACCCTGTCGAAGTGCGGAGAGCGCCCGATGGCGGCGCAGGCGCGCGCCACCGCGTCGCGGAGCATCTCCGGCCCGCGATAGGTCAGGCCCTCGCGCAGGGAACGCTCGAAGCGGGGCGCATAGTCATCGTAGAGGGCCCTGACATAGCCGGTCGACATGGCGGATCCCGGCGGGTTCAGGCCGAGCCGCGCCAGCATCAGCCCGGCCCCCATGGCGTCGTCGGCGTCGCAGGCGATGGCCTGTCGGAAGGCCGCGGCCGCAGCCTCGGTGGCGCCACGTGCCCGTTCCGTCTCGCCGAGCGCAAACCATCCCGCCGCCCAGCGCGGCGCGATTTCGAGCGCCTGTGCCAGAAGATCGGCGGCAGCTACCAGGTCTCCGTCGGCCTTCGCCGCCATGGCATAGTCGTAGCGACGGTCGGCGAGGAGATCGCCGGAGGAGCGGAAGGCGGGCGGCAGCATCAGTCGTCGGCCGGGAGCTTGCCAGTCGGCCGCTCCAGCGCCGCGAAATGGCCCCGGCGCTGCAGCCACCAGAGCAGGACGAGGCTCGGAATGGCGGTGAGGCAGGACAGGACGAAGAACCAGAACCAGCCGGTGGCCTCAGCGACGAAGCCCGCTGGCGCCGAGATGTAGGTCCGTCCCACCGCCGAAAGGGCGGAGAGCAGCGCATATTGCGTCGCCGTGTGCAGGGGCGACTGGCAGAGGGCGGAGAGATAGGCGACGAAAATCACGGTGCCGATGGCGCCGGTGAAGTTCTCGGCGACGATGACGAAGGCCAGCATGCCGTAGCTTGCCGGCAGCACCGCCTGAAGCGCGAAGACGAGGTTCGACCCCATCTGCAGGAAGGCGGCGAGCCAGAGACTGGTGCGCAGGTCGAGGCCGCGCGCCACGAACCCTCCGGCGAACCCGCCGGCGAGCGTCGCGGCAAGGCCGAGACCCTTGACGATGGCGGCATATTCCTCGCGCGAATAGCCCATGCCACGGATGACGAAGGGTCCCGTCATCGCACCGACGAAGGCGTCGCAGAGCTTGAACAGGACGACGAAGGCGAGAACGGCGACGGCGGCGTCGCGGGTGAGGAACTCGGAAAAGGCGCCCATCGCCGCCTGCCAGACCCGCGACAGCTGGTTCTCGCCGGCAAGGACCCTGGCCGCCTCGGCCGAGCGGGCCGGTTCACGCGCGATGAGCGTCGTCACGATGCCGACGGCCACGAAAGCCGCCATGACGACATAGCCGAGCGTCCAGGCTGTCGCCTTGTCGAAGCCCTGCACCTTCTCGAAGAAGGAGACGATGAAGAGGGCGCCCGCGGTGGAGACCAGCATGCCGATGCGGTAGGCGGCGACATAGGCGCCGACACCCGCGGCCTGTTCCGAGGTTTCCAGCTTCTCGACGCGATAGGTGTCGATGACGATGTCCTGTGTCGCCGAAGCCAGCGCCACGAGAACCGCTCCCACCGCGATCATGAAGGGCGACACGTCGGGGTTCTGCAGACCGAGAAAGACGATCGCCGCCATCAGCATGATCTGGCTGAAGATCAGCCAGCCGCGACGCCGACCGAAGAGGCGGCCGAGCAGCGGGATCTGGACGGCATCGACCACCGGCGCCCAGAGGAACTTGATCGTATAGGGCGTTCCGACGAGGGCGAAGAAGCCGATGGTCTTCAGGTCGACCGAGCTTTCGGCCATCCAGACCAGCAGGGTCGAACCGGACAGGGCCAGCGGCAAACCGGCCGAAAAGCCGAGAAACAGCACGACCAGAACGTCGCGCCGCAGATAGACGGCCGCGGCCTCGCCCCAGCTGCGCTTTCGGGGCGCCGGATCGACGGCGGTCTGACCCGTGCTCATGTCGTCCTCCGCATCCGTGCCATCGGATGAGGTGACGCCATCATGGTTAACGAAGGCTGAAAAGCCCTGTCGCGAAGGTCAGGCGCGTTGCGGCGCGGGTGCCGACCCGGACACGACTGCAGGACGCGTCGCAGCGCCCGGCCGCCCCTTCCCGGAGAAGGGGACCTCGACGAAACGATGGAAGAAGGCGCCGACGGCGACCACCACGAGCGGAATGACGACCAGCATCGCGACGGCCTGCCAGGTCGCGCCGATCGTGACCAGCTTGTCGCCATTGTGCATCACCATGCGCCCGAGCCCGAGCTTGCTGTCGAGGAAGGTGCCGCCCGTCCTGAGGATCTGGAACAGGAAGGCGTGGGTCATGTAGATGGCGAAGGACCAGCGCCCGAGGGCCTGCGGAACACGGGTCTTCAGAAGTACGGAGGTCGGGCCGCCCTCGAAGGAAAAGACGAAGACGAGCACGCCGAAGACAAGCGGCGCCAAGAGATGCAGAAGGCCCTGCGGCACCAGCGCCATGAAGGCGAAGGCGATCATGGCGATACCGATCTCGAACACTCCAAGCAGTCGCGCCGGAAGGGCGTAGCGCAGCCTCAGGTCATAGACGAGGCAGCCGACGGCGAAGCCGAAGAGGCAGCGCACGAAGCCCCAGTCCGAGCTGACGAAGAGCGTCGTCGGGGAGACAAGCGCGAGGATGAGGGCACTGCCGAGGGCCATGGCGAGGAAGGTCTCGCGCCGCGCGCCCGGCCACCACAGGACAACTGCTAGGAAGACCACCGACGTCCAGAACTCGACGGCGATGCTCGAGGCGGGGCCGTTCCAGCTCAGGCCCGGATGCAGCCCGAAGGACTGAAGGAAGGCGAGGTTCGTGAGAATTTCCAGCGGCGAACGGCCTGTGGAGAACGGCGCGGCCTCCACCCCGAACGCCGGGTTGGCGCTGGCATAGGCGAGCTTGGCGAACTCGAGGGCGACAAAGGCGGCCAGCACGACCACATGCATCGGCCACAGACGGCGGAAGCGCGAGACGATGAAACCGCGGGCCTCGGAGGTCGAGGCAAGGCGGTCCTGGTAGGCGTGGCTGATGACGAAGCCGGACAGGACGAAGAAGAAATCGACTCCGAGTTGCAGGTTGGCGAAGGCAGGCCAGTCCTTGGCGCTGTGCAGGACTGGCACATGAAACAGCACGACGAGGCCCGCGCAGATGCCGCGCCAGGCGTCGAGGGCGCGAAAGCGGGTCGGAAGAGGGGCTGGCTGTGTCATCGTTGCACAATCCTCGGACGATCGTCGGGGCTTGCGGCTGGATGAGCACGAGGCGTGCCGCGACGGCCGCCGCTCCCTGCCTGTATAATGTGCAGGTTTGACTGCCTAATTTTTGGGCGCATTACTCTGCGGGACGGGGCCTCCATCGCCGACATTTTCTTCCCCAAGGTCAGCTCTGCGGATGATTCAAACACAGAGTCAAAGGATTGGGAGAAAAAATCTGTGCTGGCACAGCCGTTGCGAAGCACCTGCCGCCATCGGACGAGGATCTGGCTGCCGAGGTCCGGGGCAGACACCAGTAACGGGAACCCTCCATGTTGAACCTCAAATCAAAAGTGCTCGGCCTGTTCGCCGGCGCCGCTATGGCAGCCGGCGTGCTCGCCGCGCCCGCACAGGCGCAGGAGACGATCAAGGTCGGCATCCTGCATTCGCTCTCAGGCACCATGGCCATCAGCGAGACGACGCTGAAGGACGTGATGCTCATGCTCATCGAGGAGCAGAACAAGCGCGGCGGCGTGCTCGGCAAGAAGCTCGAGGCGGTCGTCGTCGACCCGGCGTCGAACTGGCCGCTCTTCGCGGAGAAGGCCCGCGAACTCATCACCCAGGACCGGGTGGCCGTCACCTTCGGCTGCTGGACCTCGGTGTCGCGCAAGTCGGTCCTGCCGGTCTTCGAAGAGCTGAACTCGATCCTCTTCTATCCCGTGCAGTACGAGGGTGAGGAATCCTCCCCCAACATCTTCTACACCGGCGCCGCCCCGAACCAGCAGGCGATCCCGGCCATCGACTATCTGCTCGCCGAAGGCGGTGAAGTCAGCGTTGCGTGCTGGAAGGCACCGACTACGTCTATCCGCGCACCACCAACAAGATCCTCGAGGCCTACCTGCTCTCCAAGGGCATCAAGCCGGAGGACATCATCGGTCAATTACACGCCCTTCGGTCACTCGGACTGGCAGACCCGATCGTCGCCGCCATCAAGACGCTTCGGCTCGACCGGCGTGAAGACCGCCGTGGTCTCCACCATCAACGGCGACGCCAACGTTCCCTTCTACAAGGAGCTCGGCAACCAGGGCGTCAAGGCCACCGACATTCCGGTCGTCGCCTTCTCCGTCGGTGAGGAAGAGCTCGCCGGCATCGACACCAAGCCGCTCGTCGGCCACCTCGCCGCCTGGAACTACTTCCAGTCCGTCGACAACCCGGCCAACCGCGACTTCATCGCCCGCTGGCGCGCCTTCAAGAAGAACGAGCGGGCCGTCACCAACGACCCGATGGAGGCCCATGTCATCGGCTTCGCCATGTGGGTGAAGGCCGTCGAGGCCGCCGGCACCACCGATCCGACCGCGGTCCGCCGCGCCATGATCGGCATCGCCGTGCCGAACCTGTCGGGCGGCATCTCCACCATGATGCCGAACCATCACATCACCAAGCCGGTGCTGATCGGCGAGATCCAGGCCAATGGCCAGATCTCGACCGTCTGGCAGACGCCCGGCACCGTGGTGGCGCAGGAGTGGTCGCCGCATCTCGAGGGTTCGCGCGACCTGATCGCCGACCATCGGGCGCCGATGAATTGCGGCAACTTCAACGTCCGCACCGGCCGTTGCGGCGGCGCTCAGCGCTAGTTCCCGACCAGACAAGGACAGGGCGCGCCGGCCACCGGCGCGCCCCACCTCCCCTGAAAGTGCTTCCGAGAGGGCAGAGCTTGAGCGACACCGTCCGACGCCACTGGCCCTTCGCGCTCCTCCCGGTGATCCTCGCCGCCATCCTGCTGATCGTCTCGCCCGTGGCAGCGCAGGACAACACCGCCCTGACCCAGCGTTTCGCCACCGAAACCTTCAACGACATCGTCGGGGCCGTGAACGGCCTCGCCGCTTCCGGCTCGCCCCGGGCGGCTGCTGTCATCGAGGCCCTGCGCGACGGACGCCTCGTCTACCGGCAATCCGACCGCACCGTCTTCATCCGCCGCCCCGACGGTTCCTTCCTGTCCGCAGCGACCGGTGAGCCGGCAGCCGATGTCGGCACCACCCGCCCGGTACGTCTCAACAACAATGTGCGCCGCGCCATCGAGGCGGCCATGGGCGCGCTGACCCTGATGAACCCCGACCCGGCACGCCGGACAGCAGCCGCGGAGGCCGTCTTCAAGTCGCGCGACGGCACGGCCCTGCCGGCGCTCGAGGCCGCCATCGGCCAGGAACGCGATGCCCGCATCAAGACGCTGATGGAGGAGGCCCGCGCCGCCATCCTCGTCGCCAATGCCGGCGCACCGGAGGCGGACCGCATCGCCGCCATCGCCATCATCCAGCGCCGCGGCGACCAGGACGCGCTCGCCATGCTCGGCTCTTTGCCCGCCGACGCGCCCGCGCGGGTGCGCGAGGCAGCCGAGAGCGCCGCCGTCGGCATCCGGCGCACTCTGGCGGTCTGGGAGGCGGGACAGAACGTCTGGTACGGCCTGTCGCTCGGTTCGGTCCTGCTGCTCGCCGCCATCGGTCTCGCCATCACCTTCGGCGTCATGGGCGTCATCAACATGGCGCACGGCGAAATGGTGATGATCGGCGCCTACACGACCTTCGTCGTGCAGCAGGCCATCCGCGCCATCGCCCCCGGTCTCATGGACGCCTCGCTGTTCATCGCCCTGCCGCATGGCCTTCCTCGTCGCCGGCGCCATCGGCGTCGCCATCGAGCGGCTCATCATCCGCCACCTCTACGGCCGGGCGCTGGAGACGCTGCTCGCCACCTGGGGCCTGTCAGCCTTGTCCTTCAGCAGGCGGTCCGCTCCATGGTTCGGCCCGACCAACCGCGAGGTCGACCACGCCGTCCTGGATGTCGGGGTCCTTCGAGATCGGCCATCTCGCCATTACCGCCAACCGCCTCGCCATCATCATCTTCGCCGCCCTGGTCTTCGCCGCGCTTCTGTTGTTCCTGAAGCGCACGCCCTTTGGCCTGCAGACCCGCGCCGTGACGCAGAACCGCCGCATGGCCGGCGCCATGGGCATCCGCACCAACTGGGTGGACGCCTTCACCTTCGGCCTCGGTTCCGGCATCGCTGGCCTCGCCGGCGTGGCGCTGAGCCAGATCGACAACGTCTCGCCGAACCTCGGCCAAGGCTACATCATCGACAGCTTCATGGTCGTGGTCTTCGGCGGCGTCGGCAACCTCTGGGGCACGCTGGTCGGCGCCATGACCCTCGGCATCGCCAACAAGTTCCTCGAACCCTATGCCGGCGCGGTGCTGGGCAAGATCCTGCTCCTCGTCTTCATCATCCTGTTCATCCAGAAGCGTCCCAGGGGCCTCTTCGCCCTCAAGGGCCGGGCGGTGGAATGATGCTCACCCGGTTCCTCTTCGAAAAGATCGACCGCGCCGGCTGGATCTTCCTCATCCTGCTGGGCGTCGCCGCCGTGCTCGTACCCGTCCTGAATCTCGCGGTACCGCCGGGTTCGATGTTCCACGTGTCGAACACGGCGGTGGGTCTCTGGGGCAAGTACATGACCTACGCGCTGCTGGCGCTCGCGGTCGACCTCGTCTGGGGCTATTGCGGCATCCTCTCGCTCGGCCACGGCGCCTTCTTCGCCCTCGGCGGCTACGCCATGGGCATGTACCTGATGCGGCAGATCGGCCCGCGCGGGGTCTACTCCCATCCGGTCCTGCCGGACTTCATGGTCTTCCTGAACTGGAAGGAGCTGCCGCTCACCTGGTGGGGCTTCTCCTCCTTCCCCTATGCCATGCTGATGGTGGCGCTCGTCCCCGGCCTCCTGGCCTTCATCTTCGGCTGGTTCGCCTTCCGCTCCCGCGTCACCGGCGTCTACCTTTCCATCATCACCCAGGCGCTGACCTATGCGCTGATGCTGGCCTTCTTCCGCAATGACATGGGTTTCGGCGGCAATAACGGCCTGACCGACTTCAAGGACATCCTCGGCTTCAACATCCAGAGCCAGACGACCCGCGCGGTGCTGTTCTCGCTGTCGGTTCTGATGCTGATGGCCGGCTATCTCGTCGCCCGCGCCATCGTCACATCGAAGGCCGGCAAGATCCTCATCGCCATCCGCGACGCCGAGGCACGGACCCGCTTCCTCGGCTACCGGGTGGAGAACTTCAAGCTCTTCGTCTGGACCGTCTCGGCGGTCATGGCCGGCATTGCCGGCGCGCTTTACGTCCCGCAGGTCGGCATCATCAATCCCAGCGAGTTCTCCCCCGCCAACTCCATCGAGACCATCGTCTGGGTCGCCGTCGGTGGCCGTGGCACGCTGGTCGGCGCGGCGCTCGGAGCCGGGCTCGTCAACTTTGCCAAGAGCTGGTTCACCGGCGCCTTCCCGCAGGGCTGGCTCTTCGCCCTCGGCGGCCTGTTCATCTTCGTCACCCTGTTTCTGCCCAAGGGGATCGTCGGCACCTTCACCGACTGGTGGCGGTCGCGACAGCGGACGCCGGAGCCGCCTGCACCGGCTCCCGCCAGCCAGCCGGCGGAATGAGGATGGGACACATGCTGATCGATCCCATGGAAGCCCAGATTCCCGCCGAGCCGGTGCAGGCCATCGAGCGGCCACAGGTGGTCACCCAGTCGCTGCTCTACCTCGACGGCGTCTCGGTGAGCTTCGACGGCTTCCGCGCCATCAACAACCTGTCCCTGGTCATTGCGCCGGGCGAGATGCGGGCCATCATCGGCCCCAACGGCGCCGGCAAGACGACGATGATGGACATCATCACCGGCAAGACCAAGCCGGACACGGGCGATGTCATCTTCGACGGCAGCGTCGACCTGACCAGGCTCGACGAGACCGCCATCGCCAATCTCGGCATCGGCCGCAAGTTCCAGAAGCCGACCGTCTTCGAGAGCCACACGGTGGAGGACAACATCGAGATGGCGGTGAAGGCCGACCGCACGGTCTTCGGCACGCTGTTCTCGCGCCACTCCGCCGAGATCTGGCGGCGCGTCGACGAGTTGCTCGGCATCGTCCGCCTCGGCGACGACCGCAAGCGCCTCGCCGGCGACCTCTCCCACGGCCAGAAGCAGTGGCTCGAGATCGGCATGCTGCTGGCCCAGGACCCGAAACTCCTGCTCGTCGACGAGCCAGCCGCCGGCATGACCGACGTCGAGACCGGCGCCACCGCCGATCTGCTCAAGGACATCGCGAAGACCCATTCCGTCGTGGTGGTCGAGCACGACATGGGCTTCATCCGCGAGCTCGGCGTGAAGGTCACCTGCCTGCACGAGGGTTCGGTCCTGGCCGAGGGAACGCTCGACCAGGTGAGCTCTGACGAGCGCGTCATCGAAGTCTATCTGGGGCGCTGAACCATGCTCGAGGTGAAGAACGTCGACCTCCACTACGGCGCGGCCCAGGCCCTGCGCGACGTCTCCATCGTCGTCGAGCCGGGCAAGGTCACCTGCGTCCTCGGCCGCAACGGCGTCGGCAAGACCTCGCTGATGCGCGCCATCATCGGCCACCAGCCGATCTCCGCCGGAGAGATCCTCTGGGAAGGCCGCGACATCACCCGCATGCCACCCTTCGAACGGGCACGCCGCGGCATCGCCTACGTGCCCCAGGGCCGCGAGATCTTCCCGCTGCTGACGGTCAAGGAGAATCTCGAAACGGGCTTCGCTCCGCTCAGGCGGGCCGACCGCAGCATTCCGGACGACATCTTCTCCCTCTTCCCGGTGCTGAAGGACATGCTCGGACGGCGCGGCGGCGATCTCTCGGGCGGTCAGCAGCAGCAGCTCGCCATCGGCCGGGCGCTGGTCACCCGCCCCCGCCTCATCGTGCTGGACGAGCCGACAGAGGGCATCCAGCCCTCGATCATCAAGGATATCGGCCGCGCCATCGACTACCTCCGGAAAAAGGGAGACATCGGCATCCTGCTGGTCGAGCAATATCTCGACTTCGCCGAACAGCTCGGCGACCGCTTCTATGTGATGGAGCGGGGCCGTGTGGTGGTGCAGGGCCTGAAGGGCGAGGTCGACCGCGACGCGCTGCACAGGAGCATGGCGATCTGAGCCTTGACGGGGCCCATGGGACGGATTGACCTGTTCCAGCCCGCCGGGCCCTTCACTATCCTGCGGCCATCCGGAGGATGAATCGCATGGCTCAAGGCCCCTATTCGCGCGGCGTGGTCGCCGCACCCCATGCGGCGGCGGCGGAAGCGGGCCGGCAGATCCTTGCCGAAGGTGGAAATGCCATCGAGGCGATGATCGCGGCAGCGGCCACCATCGCCGCCGTCTATCCCCACATGACCCATGTCGGCGGCGACGGCTTTTGGCTCATCCACCAGCCGAGCCGCCGCGTGCACGGCATCGAGGCCTGCGGCTTCGCCGGCGAAAGGGCGACGCTGAGGTCCTATCTCGACAAGGGACACTACGACATTCCCTCGCGCGGCCCCCTCGCCGCGCTCACCGTGCCGGGCGCCATCGGCGGCTGGCGGCTCGCCAACGCCATGGCCAAGGCCTCCGGCGGCACGATGCCTCGTTCCGTGATGCTGGAGCCGGCAATCCGCGCCGCGCGCGAGGGGTACCGCGTCAGCCGCTCCCAGGCAACGCTGACGGTGGACAAGCTCTTCGAACTGAAAGACTGCCCGGGCTTCGCGGAAACCTTCCTCTCGGACGGCAAGCCGCCCGCCGAGGGGGCCGTGATGAAGCAGCCTGCCCTGGCCGACTCGCTGGAACACCTCGCGCGTTCCGGCTTCCAGGACGCCTATCGCGGCGACATCGCGCGGGAACTCGCCCGCGACCTCGAGGAGATGGGCTCGCCGGTCACGCGCGCCGACCTGCAGGCCTACTACGCGGTGGAGCGCGCCCCACTCTCGCTCGCTCATTCGCTCGGCACCGTCCACAACATGCCGCCGCCGACACAGGGCCTCGCCTCGCTGATGATCCTCGGCATCGTCGACCGGCTGGAGGCGATGCACGGGCCGGTGGCCCCGGACAGCCTCGCCTTCGTCCATCGCATCGTCGAGGCGACCAAGCGCGCATTCCTCGTCCGCGACCGCTTCGTGACGGACTTCGACCGCCTCGACGGCGATCCCCTCGCCTACCTTGCGCGCGGGACGTTGCAGCGCGAGGCTGAGCAGGTCGACACCCACCGCGCCCTCCCATGGCCTCACAAGGCCGCCCCCGGCGACACGATCTGGATGGGCGCCGCCGATGCGGAAGGTCGTGTCGTGTCCTACATCCAGTCCATCTACTGGGAGTTCGGCTCGGGCTGCGTGTCGCGGTCCACGGGCTTCCTCATGCAGAACCGCGGTTCGAGCTTCGTGCTCGATCCGAAGGCGCTCAATCCGCTGGAGCCGGGGCGCCGGCCTTTCCACACCCTCAACCCCGCCATGGCGCAACTGGGGGACGGTCGCGTCTTCGCGTACGGCACCATGGGCGGCGAGGGTCAGCCGCAGACGCAGGCGCAGGTCTTCGAGCGGCATGTCCGCCACGGCCATCCGCTGGAGGAGGCACTCGACGCGCCCCGCTGGCTGCTCGGCCGCACTTGGGGATCCTCCGTCACCAGCCTGCGCTTCGAGAACCGCTTCGACGAGGCGCTGGTCCGGGACCTGGAGAAGATGGGTCATCAGGCGGCGATGCTGGGCGATGCCTATTCGGACACGATGGGCCATGCCGGCGGCGTTACCCTCCATGCCGACATGTCGCTGTCGGGCGCCCACGACCCCCGCGCCGACGGCGGGGCGGCCGGCATCTGAGGCGCCTTGCCGGCTCCGGGCGGGCAACCGTACCGTTCCATCTCGCGTCGGCGCGATGATCCGCGTATGGTCCGCCGTCCCGCCAAGTGAAGACGCCATATGGATTCGCCCCTCTCCGCCGTCCGCGCCGCGCGCCAGTCCGCCGACCATGGCCCGCTCCTCGACCCGGCCGAACTCGTCCGCGATGTCTCGGCCGTCTCCGTCGTCGCGGGCAACAACCGCGAGGCCCGGACGGAGGTCGTGCAGCGCCTGAAGAAGCGGCTGGCGGAAGCCCGCAGGACGGCCGAGGAACGGCTCATCGCCAGCATCGATGGGCGCACCTGTGCGGAGGCGCTGTCGGACTTCCAGGACGACGTCATCCGCACGCTCTATGGCTGGATCGTCGACGAGCTCTATCCGTCCGAGAACCCCTCGTCCGGAGAACGGATGGCCATCGTCGCCACCGGCGGTTACGGCCGCGGCATGCTGGCGCCAGGCTCCGACATCGACCTCCTGTTCCTGCTTCCCTACAAGCAGACGGCCTGGGGCGAGAGCGTCGCCGAGGCCATGCTCTACTGCCTCTGGGACATGGGCCTGAAGGTCGGCCACGCGACCCGGTCCGTGGACGAGTGCATCCGCCAGGCGCGGACCGATTTCACCATCCGCACCGCCCTGCTCGAGGCACGCTACATCCTCGGCGACACGCCAGCTCTTCGCCGAGCTCGAAAAGCGCTTCGACGCGGAGGTCGTGAAGGACACCGTTCCCGACTTCGTCGCCGCCAAGCTCGCCGAGCGCGACGAGCGCCACCGCAAGACCGGCCAGTCGCGCTATCTGGTCGAGCCCAACGTCAAGGACGGCAAGGGTGGCCTGCGCGACCTGCACACGCTGTTCTGGATCGCCCGCTACGCCTACCGGGTGAAGACCGACGAGGAACTGGCGAAGAAGGGCGTCTTCACCCGCCGCGAGGCGCAGATGTTCAGGCGCTGCGAGACTTTCCTCTGGACGGTCCGCTGCCACCTGCACTTCCTCACCGGGCGGGCGGAGGAGCGCCTGTCCTTCGACCTGCAGCGGGAGCTGGCGCCGCGCCTCGGCTATCGCGGCCACAACGGCCTCGCCGACGTCGAGCGCTTCATGAAGCACTACTTCCTCATCGCCAAGGATGTCGGCGACCTCACCGCGCATCCTCTGCGCGGAGCTCGAGGAACGGCACGAGAAGCCGGCCCCGGTGCTCGACCGCTTCATCGCCCGCCTCAGGCCGAAATCGCGGCGCGGCTTCAAGGAGAGCGCCGATTTCCAGATCGACCACGACCGCATCACGGTCGCCGACGAGGGCGCCTTCGCCCGCGACCCGGTCAATCTCATCCGCATGTTCTGGCTGGCGGACCGCTACAACCTTGCCTTCCACCCCGACGCCATCCGCCTGCTGACCAGGTCGCTGAAGCTCGTCGACGACAAGCTCCGCCAAGATCCCGCGGCCAACCAGCTCTTCCTGTCGATCCTCACCTCGGCCAACACGCCGGAGATCGTGCTCCGGCGCATGAACGAGGCCGGCATCCTCGGCCGCTTCGTCCCCGATTTCGGCCGCGTCGTGGCGATGATGCAGTTCAACATGTACCATCACTACACGGTGGACGAGCATCTCCTGCGCTGCATCGGCGTGCTTCACCGCATCGAGCATGACGGCAAGCCCGAGGACGGCCTCGCCGCCGACCTCATCAAGTCGATCCAGCCGCGCAACCGCGACCTGCTCTACGTCACGCTCTTCCTGCACGACATCGCCAAGGGGCGCCCCGAGGACCATTCCACGGCGGGCGCGAAGATCGCCCGCAAGCTCTGCCCGCGCTTCGGCCTCAACGCCGCTCGAGACCGAGACGGTCGCCTGGCTCGTCGAGCAGCATCTGGTGATGTCGACCATCGCCCAGTCGCGCGACCTCGCCGAGCGCAAGACCATCGAGACCTTCGCCAATGTCGTGCAGTCGCTGGAGCGGATGAAGCTGCTGCTGATTCTCACCACCGCCGACATCATGGCGGTAGGCCCCGGCGTCTGGAACGGCTGGAAGAGCCAGCTCCTGCGGACGCTCTATTACGAGACGGAGCCGGTGGTCACCGGCGGCTTCTCGGAGGTCAACCGCTCCCGCCGCGTCGAGATCGCCCAGGAAGAGTTCCGCCGCGCCGCGCCCGAACGCCTGCCTTCCCTCTCCGGCGACGCACTCGATGCCTATATCGGCCGCCACTATGCCGCCTACTGGCTGAAGGTGGACCTCTCGACCAAGATCGAGCACGCCCGCTTCCTGCAGTCCGCGGCGGCCGAGGGGCTGTCGCTCGCCACCCGCGTCGATCTCATCGCCGGCCAGGGCGTGACGCACCTGACGGTGCTCGCACCCGACCACCCGCGGCTTCTGTCGATCATCGCCGGCGCCTGCGCCGCGACCGGCGCCAACATCGTCGGCGCGCAGATCTACACGACCACCGACGGTCTGGCCCTCGACACCATCTCGATCAGCCGCGCCTTCGACCGGGACGAGGATGAGGAGCGACGGGCGAAGCGCATCGCCGAGGCCATCGAGAAGGCGCTCGGACTCCGGACCGGTGCAGCGCAAGCCGTAGCCGCTGCGGCCAAGAAGTCGTCGGCGCGCAACCGCTCGCGCACCTTCCGCATCGCGCCGGACGTCGCCATCAACAACACCTGGTCGTCGCGCTACACGGTCATCGAGGTCTCGGGCCTCGACCGCGCCGGGCTCCTGCACGACCTGACGGCGGCGCTGTCGCGCCACAGCCTCAACATCGCATCGGCCTATGTCGCGACCTTCGGCGAGCGCGCCGTCGACGTCTTCTACGTGACCGACCTGATGGGGGCGAAAATCCAGTCGGCCCAGCGCCAGGCCGCCATCCGCAAGGTCCTGACGGGCGTGCTGGAGGACGAGGCGGGACGCTAGCTGCCGTCGTGCAGTCCCTGGCCGTTAACCTTGCCGGAGAATGAAGTCGCTCCCCCACATTTGCCTTAACCCCCCCTTCATTGCGCCGGGATTACCCCGAACAAGCGCTGATTGGGTGCGGCGACAGGCGAATCTCCAGGGGAGCGATGGCGCGACGACGCGGACAGGGCGATCGGATCGAACCGAGCTTCGGCACGGCGCGCGGCGGCATGGACCTGCGAGCCGGGCCGGAGGATCGCCCCTGGGTGCGTGTCGCCGAACCGGCGAGACCCGCGAAGCCCGCCCGGGCACGCCGCAGCGAGGAGGCCGAGGAGGCGGACGTGGCGAGGTCCAGGCGGCGGCGAGACCCGCGGCGCGATCGTGACGAGACGCCGCGCCGCCGCAAGCGCCGTGGCTTCTTCGGCAGGCTGATCATCTGGGGGGCAACGCTCTCCATCTGGGGCCTCATCGTCGTGGCGGGCATCATCGCCTGGTATGCGGCGCATCTGCCGCCGACGCATACGCTTGAGGTGCCGCCCCGCCCGCCGAACATCGCCATCCTGGCGGCCGACGGCGCGGAACTGGCCAATCGCGGCGACACGGGCGGCGCGGCCGTCCAGCTCAAGAGCCTGCCCAAGCACGTCTCCGAGGCGCTGATCGCCATCGAGGACCGCCGCTTCTACTCGCATTTCGGCATCGACATCATCGGCTTCGGCCGCGCCATCGTCACCAACCTCACCAACCGCGGCATGCAGCAGGGCGGCTCGACCCTGAGCCAGCAGCTGGCCAAGAACCTGTTCCTGACGCCGGACCGCACGCTCGGCCGCAAGGTGCAGGAAGCCCTGCTCGCCCTCTGGCTGGAGCACAACTACTCGAAGGAGCAGATCCTCGAGCTCTATCTGAACCGCGTCTATTTCGGCGCCGGCGCCTACGGCATCGAGGCCGCCGCGCGCCGCTACTACGACAAGCCGGCCACCGCCCTGACCCTGCAGGAAGCCGCCGTCATCGCAGGCCTGGTCAAGGCGCCCTCGCGCCTCGCCCCGACGCGCAACCCGCAAGCCGCACAGGCGCGCGCCCAGCTCGTCCTCGCAGCCATGGCCGACCAAGGTTACATCACCGAGGCACAGGCACGCACCGCCCGCAGCAATCCGGCGCAGGCGAGCCGCACCATTCCCGGCGGCTCGATCAACTATGTCGCCGACTGGGTGATGGACCTCATCGACGACTATGTCGGCAAGGTCGAGACCGACCTGATGGTCGAGACGACCATCGTCGGCCCGGTTCAGCAGGCCGCGGAGGCTGCACTCGTCGATGCGCTCAACCGCGGCGGCCAGCGCTACGGCGTCGGCCAGGGCGCCGTCGTCGTGCTCGACCGGGATGGCGCGGTCCGCGCCCTCGTCGGCGGACGCGACTACGCCCAGAGCCAGTTCAACCGCGCCGTCGCCGCCCGACGGCAGCCCGGCTCGGCCTTCAAGCCCTTTGTCTATCTCGCCTCTCTCGAGCGCGGCCTCACCCCCGACACGGTGCGAAGCGACTCGCCCGTCTCGATCGCCGGCTGGCGACCGGAGAACTATACCCGCGACTATCGCGGCGACGTCAGCCTGACGACGGCGCTCGCCTCATCGCTCAACACCGTGGCCGTCCGCCTCGGCCAGGAGGTCGGCCCGCGCAATGTCGTCCGCACCGCCCAGCGCCTCGGCATCGGATCGGCGCTCGCCGCCAATCCGTCCATCGCCCTCGGAACGTCCGAGGTGAACCTCCTCGAGCTGACAGGCGCCTATGCGCCCTTCGCGAATGGAGGCACCGGCATCATCCCGCACGTCATCACCCGCATCCGCACGACAAGCGGTCGCGTGCTGTTCGAGCGGCGGCCGATGAACAACGGCCAGGTCGTGGAGCCGCGCTACGTCGCCATGATGAACGCCATGATGAACCAGACGACCGTCTCGGGCACCGCCCGCACGGTGCGCCTGCCAGGCTGGATCGTCGCCGGCAAGACCGGCACCAGCCAGGAGTTCCGCGACACCTGGTTCGTCGGTTACACGGGACGCTTCGTCGCAGGGGTCTGGCTCGGCAACGACGACGGCACGCCGACACGGCGACTGACCGGCGGCGGCCTGCCGGTCGATGTCTGGAACCGGGTGATGGCGGAAGCCCATCGCGGCCAGTCCATCGTCGATCTTCCCGGCAACTGGCGCTCCTTCGACGCGCCCGGTCGCATCCTGCCCGGCGATACCCTCGACCAGCCGATGACGATGTCCCGAGTCGAGCCGGGAGGCCAGCGCCGGCCCCAGCGGCCGCCTGAAGCCGAGGACCGCAGCGCCGTGGTCCGTCCGCAGCCCGGCACCGGCTTCCTCGATCGCCTGTTCCGCTGAGAACCCTTGCACCGCCGCCGTGGAACCCCACATGGGGGCCGTCGGTTGACCGGCGGAACCGTGAGGAGAATAGCGCCATGACCCGGATCGTCTGGTGGGGAGCCGCCATCGGCGCCGCCTTCTGGTCGGTCTTCGCCCTGGTCGGCTACGCTGTCGTCGACACGGTCGGAAGCGGCGCAGCGAGCTATGGCACCGTGCCCGGCTTCCCCGCGGAGCCCTTCACCTTCGCCTGGATCGCGGCGCGGGCGCATGGGCTTGGCCTGTTCGCCATCCTGGCGGGATGGCTCGTTGGCCTCGCGATGATCTTCGGCGCCGCCGCCCTCTTCCAGCGGCTGTTCGGCAGGCGTCGCCCACCTCAGGTTCGCGCCCCGCAGAGCTGGGGTTCGTCGATCCCCTCCGGCAGCTTCGGCGGGCAGTCCCCGCCGCCCCTGAAGCAGCCCGACTTCCGCCGCTGAGGGCAGCGCGACCTACTCGAAGAGTTCGGCGAACTTCAGTTCCATGCCGGCCACCGCCCGCAGGATCTCGTTGAGGTGATGGCTCATCGCCGCCACCGCGCGATCGGCATCCCCATCCTCGATGGCGCGCAAAATGGCCCTGTGCTGTTCCACCAGCGGTCCCATCGAACCGGGTGAATGCAGGGTCAAGGCACAGACCCTGTCCATATGGGCCTTCTGCATCTCGACCGCCGTCCAGGCCTCGGCACAGTCGGCTCCCTCCGCGAGGGCGATATGGAACAGGCTGTCGAGCTTCTGGAACGTCAGATGGTCGCCCTCGGCTGCGGCCTTTTCCTGCGCGGCGATGAGGGACTCGGCCCTGTCGCGATAGTGTGAATCGAAGCGCTCGCAGGCACGCCTGACGATGGCCACCTCGATGGCCTCGCGAATGAACCGCGCGTCGAGCATCCGCCGCACCGAGAGCTTCACCACCACCGTGCCGCGCTGCGGCTGGACGTCGACGAGGCCCTGGCGCATCAGCGCGATGAAGGCCTCGCGGACCGGCTGGCGCGACACGCTGAAGCGTTCTGCAATCTCGGATTCCGACAACCTCTCGCCGGGGCGGATGGTCAGGTCGATGATCTCCGCGCGCAGTTCGCGCTCGACCCGCGCCGCGGCGCTGCCGAGCCCACGCGGCGGAGAGGGAGCGGGTGGCGCCACGACCATGGGACGAAGGGAATCCATTTTTGTCTCTTGAACTTCCATACAAGTGCATACTAGAATTGCAGCAGATCGGAAAGCCCGCATTTCGCGGAGCCCGATTGCTACGTTCCCCGCCAAGAAGGGAACTTCGTTTCGACCGGGAGGAAACCCATGCTGACACGCCGTAGCTTCGTGTCCACCGTCGGCGCGCTCGCCGCAACCCCTGCCATCATCGGCCCTGCCTCGGCACAGGCCACCGTCACGCTCCGCTCCACAGACATCCACCCCGACGGCTATCCGACCATCGAGGCGGTGAAGTTCATGGGTCAGCTGCTGGAGCAGCGCACCAGCGGACGCATCAAGATCAATGTCTTCCACTCCGCCCAGCTCGGCCAGGAGAAGGACACGATCGAGCAGACGCGGTTCGGCGTCATCGACATGAACCGCATCAACATGGCGCCGTTCAACAACCTGATCGCGTCGACCAACGTGCCCTCGCTGCCCTTCATCTTCCGCTCGGTCGCCCACATGCGGAAAGTGATGGACGGCGCCATCGGCGACTCGATCCTCAACGACTTCGCGCCGCACGGGCTCGTCGGCCTCGCCTTCTACGATTCGGGATCGCGCTCCTTCTACAATTCGAAGAAGGCGATCGCCACGCCGGCCGACATGCGCGGCATGAAGATCCGCGTGCAGCAGTCGGACATGTTCGTCTCCCTGGTGCAGGCACTCGGCGCCAACGCGACGCCGATGAATTTCGGCGAGGTCTACACGAGCCTCCAGACCGGCGTCATCGACGGCGCCGAGAACAACTGGCCGAGCTACGAATCGACCCGCCATTTCGAGGTGGCGAAGTACTACTCGCTCACCGAGCACTCGCTGAGCCCCGAGGTGCTGGTCATGTCGAAGCGCTCCTTCGACAAGTTCAACGCCGCCGACCAGGCGCTCATCCGCGCCGCCGCCAAGGAGTCGGTCGCCAAGATGCGCGAGCTCTGGGATGCCCGCGAGAAGGCCTCGGAGGCCAAGGTTCGCGCCGGCGGCGCGCAGGTGAACACCGTCGAGAAGCAGCCCTTCATCGACGCGATGAAGCCGGTCTACGACCGCTTCGTGACCAGCGCGCCGATGAAGGACCTCGTCGCCCGCATCCAGGCCGTGACCTGACGCCACCCTCGACTGGCAGGGCCCGTCGCCGGTCCGGCGGCGGGCCTTGTCTTTGGAGTGCCCTCCTTCGCGAAAGCTGCCCGCGCGATGCACGCCGTCCTCTCCCGCCTCAGCCCGCTTGCGGCCATGCTCAGCCGTGCAGCTCTGCTCACAGCCGGCTCAGGCCTCGTGGCCATGACCGTCCTGGTCTTCTGGAGCATCTTCGGCCGCTACATCCTCAACGACACCCCGACCTGGACCGAGCCGGCCGTCCTGCTGCTGATGAGCTGGTTCATCCTCCTCGGCTCGGCGACCGGCGTGCGCGAACGCGGACACATCGGCTTCGAGATCGGACTGGCGCTGTCGCCGCCGCCGGTTCGCTTCGTGCTGAAGCTCGTCACCGAACTGCTGCTGATCGCCTTCGGTATCGCCATGACCGTCTATGGCAGCCAGCTCGCCATCGGAACCTGGGGCGCGCTCACCCCGATGATCGGGATCAGCCAGGGCTGGGACTATGTGCCTGTGGCGGTCGGCGGCGCGCTGATCGCCCTTTTCTCGGTCGAGCGCCTGTTGATGGTGCTGACCGGCACCGACGAGACGGCGGAGCCGCTCGGACACGGCATCGGCGAGGTCTGAGCCATGGAACTCGCCATCCTCTTCGGCACCTTCTCGATCCTGCTGCTGATCGGCATGCCGATCGCCTTCTGCCTCGGTGTCGCCTCGCTCGCCACGGTCCTCTACATGGACGTGCCGCCCGTGGTGATCTTCCAGCAGATGAACTCGGGCATGAACGCCTTCGCCATGATGGCGATCCCCTTCTTCATCTACTCCGGCGACCTGATGATCCGCGGCGGCATCGCCGAGCGCCTCATCGCCTTCGCCGCCTCGCTCGTCGGCCATCTGCGCGGCGGCCTCGGACAGGTCAACGTCCTGACCTCGACGCTGTTCGGCGGCATCTCCGGCTCGGCCGTCGCCGACGCCTCGGCTGTCGGTGGCCTGATGATCCCGCAGATGGTGAAACGCGGATACGACGCCGACTATGCGGTGAACGTCACCGCCAATGCGGCGATCATCGCCCTGCTCATCCCGCCCTCGCACAACATGATCATCTATTCGCTGGCGGCGGGCGGAAACCTCTCCATCGCGGACCTGTTCACCGCCGGCATCGTTCCCGGTCTCATGCTGGCGGCCTCGCTGATGGGCGCCGCCTATGTCGTCGCCCGCCGCCGCGGCTACCCGGCCGAAGCCTTCCCCGGATGGCTCATGGTGGCGCGGACGCTCGTGGTCGCCATTCCCGGTCTTCTCCTGATCGCCATCATCTTCGGCGGTGTGCGCTCCGGCATCTTCACCGCGACCGAGAGTTCCTGCATCGCAGTCGTCTATGCCTTCTTCATCACCGTCGTCGTCTATCGCCAGCTCGACTGGACCAACTTCGTCGAGGCGACACTCGGCGCCGTGCGTACCACGGCCATGGTGCTGCTCGTCATCGGAACGGCGGCAGCCTTCGGCTGGCTCATGGCCTTCCTGCAGGTGCCGGCGCAGACCGTCGCGTTCATGAAGAGCATCACCAACGACCCCGTGATGATGCTCCTGCTGATCAACGTGATCCTCCTGTTCCTCGGCACCTTCATGGACATGGCGCCGATGATCATCATCCTGACCCCCATCCTGCTGCCGGTGGTCAAGGCCTTCGGCGTCGACCCCATCCATTTCGGCGTCATCCTCATCCTGAACGCCGGTATCGGCCTGAACACGCCGCCCGTCGGCTCGGTCCAGTTCGTCGCCTGCGCCATCGGCAAGGTGTCGATCGGCCAGTCGATGAAGACCATCTGGCCGTTCTACGGCGCCTCGGTCGTAGTGCTGCTCCTCGTCACCTACGTGCCGGCCTTCTCGCTCTGGCTTCCCGCCCTCTTCCGCTGACCGAACGCTCGAGGTCCGTCATGTCGATCACCGTCCGCCAGGCGTCCCATCCGGATGCCGCCCGCAGCTACGACACCGCCCGCCTGCGCACCGAGTTCCTCGTCGAGGCCCTGTTCCGGCCGGACGCCGTGGAACTCACCTACAGCCACGTCGACCGGATCGTCATCGGCGGGGCCATGCCGGTGACCGCATCGCTGCGGCTCGAGACGGACAAGGCCACCATCGGCCAGCCGACATTTCTCGCCCGCCGCGAGCTCGGCATCTGCAATGTCGGAGGTCCGGGCCGTGTGGTCTGCGACGGCGAGAGCTTCCAGGTGAACCTGCGCGACATGCTCTATGTCGCCATGGGCACCGTGGAGGTCACCTTCCACTCCGAAGACCCGCAGAACCCCGCGAAATTCTACCTGTTCTCGACCCCGGCCCACGCCCGCCACGCCACGGTGCTGGTGCGCGAGACCGACGCCAATGCGCTGGAACTCGGAACCCAGGAGCAGGCGAACACCCGCACCCTGCGCCAGTACATCATCCCCGGCCGCGTCCAGTCCTGCCAGCTCGTGATGGGCCTGACGACCCTGAAGCCCGGCAACGTCTGGAACACCATGCCGAGCCACGTGCATGACCGCCGCTGCGAGGCCTATCTCTATTTCGACCTCAAGGACGAGGCTCGCGTCGTCCATCTGATGGGTGAGCCGCAGGAGACGCGCCACCTCGTCGTCGCCAACGAGCAGGCCATCATCTCACCCCCCTGGTCGATCCATTCAGGCTGCGGCACGTCGGCCTATTCCTTCATCTGGGCCATGGGCGGCGACAACCAGGACTTCACCGACATGGACATGGTGGCGATGGGGACGCTGCGATGAAACCCGGCACCGACATCTTCCTGACCGCTGGCGACGCTCCCTGGAGCGACCTCGGCGGCGGCGTGAAGCGCCAGATCCTGACCCACGACGCCAGCGTCATGATGGTCCGCGTCGTCTTCGAGAAGGGCGCGATCGGCGCGCCGCACCACCATCCACATATCCAGTGCACGCTGGTGGCCAGCGGTCGTTTCGAGGTGACGATCGGTGACCGCAAGGCGGTTCTGGCCGCTGGCGACAGCTTCATCGTGCCGACCGACGTCGTGCATTCCGTCGTGGCGCTGGAGGCCGGCGAACTGGTCGATACCTTCACCCCGCGACGCGACGACTTCCTCTAGCGTCATTGCTGGTCCCCCGCCGCATGGAACCCATGCCCGGGTGGACGATGTTGATCCCCTGCCCCACTCTGGTCGGAAACTGGCGGGATCATTAGGCATGGAAGCGCTTTTCATCGGACAGACCTACATCGACGTCACCGTTCTCGCGGACGCCATCCCGACCGGCGACGAGAAGGCGGTGGCGAAGGACTATGCCGTGTCCTTCGGCGGCAACGCGGTCACTGCCGCCTTTGCCTGCGCCAAGCTGGGGGTGAAGCCGGACCTGCTGGCCTCGCTCGCCAACGACTGGCTCGGCCAGATGTTCTCCGACATGGCCGCGCGGTACGACATCCCGCTGCATCCACGTGCGGTGAAGCGCTCGTCCCTCTCCTTCGTCATCCCCAACAACGGCAAGCGGGCCATCCTGCGCGCCCGCGACGACAAGTACCTCCACCCCTTTCCGACCCTCAACCTCGAGGGATGCCGCCTGCTCCACCTCGACGGCCACCAGCCCGACGCAGCCATCGCCTATGCGCGTGAGTGCCGCGAGAAGGGCATTCTCACCTCCCTCGACGGCGGCAGCGTCCGCGCCAATACCCCGGACCTGCTCGGCTTCATCGACGTGGCGGTGGTGGCGGAAAGCTTCTGCGAGCAGATGGAGTTGACCCCCGCAGAGATGCTCACCCACCTCCACGCCAAGGGCTGCAAGGTCGGCGCGGTGACGCTCGGCGAGCGCGGGATGGTGTGGATCGACGAGAAGGCCGAGAAGCGGGAACTGCCGGCCCTCGCAGTGCCCCCGTCCCGGATCGTCGACACCAGTGGCGCCGGCGACGTGTTCCATGGCGCCTATTGCTACGCCTACCTGACGAGGCCGGAGGGCGCCTGGGAGGATCACTTCCGCTTCGCGCGCGGCGCCTCGGCCCATGCCATCCAGCACCTCGGCAACGAGGCCAAGCTGCCGACCCTCGCGGACATCGCGGCGGCGCGCGCCGAATTCGAACAGGCGGCCTGAGCCGCGGCCTACTCGGCAGCCATCGGAAGGGCGGGCGGTGCGGCCGGGGACGCGACAGGCTCCTCGGCCTTGGCCGCAGGACGGCGAACGCGGAACCAGACGGCATAGAGTGCCGGCAGGAAGATCAGCGTCAGCAGCGTCGCGCCAAGAAGTCCGCCGCCGATGGTGATGGCCATCGGGCCCCAGAACAGCGAGCGCGACAGCGGGATCATGGCGAGGATGGCGGCCAGCGCCGTCAGCACCACGGGACGCGAGCGACGCACCGTCGCCTCGATGATCGCATCGTAGAGCGAGTAGCCGGCTTCCACCTCCTCGTCGATCTGCTGCACCAGGATGACCGTGTTGCGCATGATCATGCCGGCGAGCGCGATGAGCCCGAGCAGCGCGACGAAGCCGAAGGGCGCATTGAGGAGATTGAGCGAGAAGGCGGCGCCGACGATGCCCAGCGGCGCCGTGAGGAAGACCAGCGCCAGCCGCGAGAAGGACTGGAGCTGGATCATCAACACCGTCAGCATGCCGAGCAGCATGATCGGGAAGAGGACGAAGATGGAGGCGTTCGCCTTCTCCGATTCCTCCACCGCGCCGCCCTGCTGGATGCGCATGCCGGCCGGCAGCGAGGCGATGAGATCCTTCAGCGCGGCCTGAATCTGGGCGCTGACCACCGGGGGCTGGACCCCGTCGGCGACGTCGGCGCGCACCGTCATGGTGAGGTCGCGGTTGCGGCGCCAGAGGATCGGATCCTCCTGGATGAACTCGATGCGGGCCACCTGGGCGAGCGGCACCGGCACCCCGCCGCGGGCGACGATGGTGAGATCGCCGATGCGCCCGAGGTCGACGCGCTCGGCCGGCACGGCGCGGGCGACGATGTCCACCTTCTCGGTGCGGTCGCGCACCGTCGTCACGGTCACGCCGGAGAGCAGCGTCTGCAGGGTCTGGGCGACGTCCTGCACATTGAGGCCGAGGGCGCGGGCGCGGTCCTGGTCGACGACGAGGCGGACCGAGGGCGACTGCTCGTTCCAGTCGAGATGCGGGTCGCGGGCGTTCGGGTTGGCGCGCATGATCTCGCGCACCTTGACC
The DNA here is from genome assembly GCA_965284145.1 of Phreatobacter sp. GTDB lineage: Bacteria > Pseudomonadota > Alphaproteobacteria > Rhizobiales > Phreatobacteraceae > Phreatobacter. Next base: position 1,297,991 of record CBDIRH010000001.1, on the reverse strand, counting down.
GCGGTGTCGCGCACCATGGCGGGCTCCGGACCGATGACGCGGAACTGCACGGGGAAGCCGACGGGCGGGCCGAAGTTGAAGCGGTCGACGCGCACGCGCGCTTCCGACAGGGCGCCGGCCGCCACCTCCCGCTCGAGCCGCGCCTTCAGCCGCTCGCGCGCCTCCAGATCCTTCGCCTGGATGACGATCTCGGCGAAGGATTCGTCAGGCAGCTGCGGATTGAGGCCGAGCCAGAAGCGGGGCGAGCCCTGGCCGACATAGGTCGTGAAGGTCTTCACGTCGCGATCGCCCTTCAGCATGGCCTCGGCGCGCTTGGCCGTCTCCAGCGAGGCGGTGATGGCGGTGCCCTGCGGCAGGCGCATCTGGAAGAACAGCTCGGTGCGTTCCGATACCGGGAAGAACTGCTGCTGGACGCGCCCGAAGGCGACGACGGAGGTCGCGAAGATGACGACGGTTGCCGCGACCACGAAGAACTTGTGGTTCACCGACCAGGCGACGACACGGCGCAGGCGATTGTAGTTCGCCGTCTCGTAGAGCGCGTGCGGGTTGGAATGGTCGGGCTTCGGAGGGATCGCCTTGCCGCGCTTCATGGCGCGGGCGACCTTGCGCTGGTACTTGCGCTCCTCGATGGCGTGGAAGTCGGGGAGGAACTTCGCGCCGAGATAGGGCGTGAAGATCACCGCGACGAACCAAGACACCATGAGCGGCGATGCCGACGATCCAGAAGATCGAGCCGGTGTATTCGCCGACGCGCTGAATTGGCGAGGCCGACGGGCAGGAAGCCGATGGCGGTGACAAGCGTGCCGGTCAGCATCGGGAAGGCGGTCGAGGTCCAGGCATAGGCGGCCGCAGACAGGCGGTCCCAACCCTGCTCCATCTTCACCACCATCATCTCGACGGCGATGATGGCGTCGTCGACCAGCAGGCCGAGGGCGATGATGAGGGCGCCGAGCGAAATGCGGTGCAGGTCGATGCCGAGCGCGTACATGGCGACGAAGACCATCGCCAGCACCAGGGCACCGACAGCGCGACGATGATGCCGGTGCGCCAGCCGAGCGACAGGAACGACACCAGGAGAACGATGCCGAGCGCCTCGAGGAAGACCTTGATGAACTCAGAGATGGCCTTCTCGACCACCTGCGGCTGATCGGCGATCTGGCCGAGCTCGATGCCGGCCGGCAGGTCCCGTCTGAACTCCTCGCGGGCGGCGGCAAGGTCGATTCCGAGCTGCGAGATGTTGCCGCCCTTCTGCATGACGACGCCGACGAGCAGGGCCTGCTGGCCCTCCTGGCGGATCAGATAGGTCGGCGGATCGACCACGCCGCGCGTCACCGTCGCGATGTCGCCGAGGCGGAAGATGCGCCCGTTGACGTCGACGGGCGTCGCGGCGACCGCTTCAACCCCGTCCAGCGCGCCGGTCACGCGCAGCGGCACGCGCGCCGATCCGGTGTCGATCGTGCCGGCGGGCACCACCGCGTTCTGCTTCTGCAGGCTGTCGAAGATGGCAGAGGCGGGAACCCCCAGGGTCGCAAGCTTGGCGTGGCTGAACTCGACGAAGATGCGCTCGTCCTGCACGCCGTAGAGGTTCACCTTGGTGACGTTCTGCACGCGCAGCATGCGGCTCTTCAGAGCCTCGGCATAGCGCTTGAGGTCGGCGAAGGAGGCGCCCTCGCCGGTAAGGGTAAAGAGCACGGCATCGACATCGCCATACTCGTCGTTGACGTTGGGCCCGATCAGGCCGGACGGCAGCTCGGAACGAATGTCGTCGAGCTTCTTGCGCAGCTGGTAGAAGAGCTGAGGCACGTCGCGGGCCGGCGTCTGGTCGCGGAACTGCACCTGCATCGCGGTGAAGCCGGGCTTTGTGTAGGTCTGCACCCGCTCGAACCAGGGCAGCTCCTGAAGCTTCTTCTCGATCCGCTCGGCCACCTGATCCTGCATCTCGCGGGCCGTCGCACCCGGCCAGATGGCCGTGACGATGGCCACCTTGATGGTGAAGGAGGGGTCTTCCGCGCGCCCCAGCCGCATGTAGGAGACGATGCCCGCGCCGACGACGGCGAGGATCATGAAGAGGACGAGCGCCGGGTGCGTCACCGCCCAGTGGGACCAGTTTCCACGCGTCAGGGCCGGATCATGGTTGTCGTGGGCGGCGGACATGGCGGGGCGCTCCGCGGAACGGTGAGGACGGTGGTCTGCTTATCGCGATGCGGAGGGCGTCAGCGCGCGTCGACGATGCGCACGCGCTGGCTCGGGTCGAGCTTGTGAACCCCGAGGGTCACGACCTTGTCGCCTTCGGCGACGCCATCGGAGATCAGCACCTCGCGGCCGTCATAGCCGGCGACGCTGACGGGCTTCAGCGTCAGCTTGCCGGTGGCGGCGTCGACGACGAAGACCGAGGGGCCGCGCCCTTCCGAATAGAGCGCGGAGATGGGGAGGCGAGCCACGCGGGCGGACGCGGGCTCGCCAACCGTGACAGTCGCGGTCATACCGATGACCACGCCGTCATCGGCGTCCTGAATGGTGAAGCGGGCCTGGAAGGTCCGGGTGGCGACATCGGCGGAGGCCGCGAACTCGCGCAGCGTCGCCGGATAGGTCTTGCCGGCATGCGACCAGAGCGAGACGGTGGCCGTGCCCGTGCGGACGCGCTCGATGAGCGCCTCGGGCACGGCAACCACAGCCTCGCGGTCGCCGGAACGGGCGAGGCGCACGACCGGCGTACCGGCGGCAACCACCTGGCCGGGCTCGGCGAGGGTCGCGGTGACGATGCCGTCGCTGTCGGCGGTCAGCGTCGCATAGGCGAGCTGGTTGGCCGCAAGGTCGAGGGCGCGCTTGGCGCGATCGAGCCGGCCGCGGGCGTCGGCGGTACGCGCCAGCTGCGTATCGAGGGTGGCCTGCGTCGCCCAGCCGGCGGCGCGCAGATCCTGCGTCCGCTTGTCCTGGGCGAGCGACGAGGCGAGATTGACCTCGGCGGCGGCGAGCTCGGCTTCCGCCTGCTGCTTCTGCAGGCCGAGATCGACTGCATCGATGCGGGCAAGGGGCTGTCCCTTTTCGACCCGCTGTCCCTGCTGGACGAGCCGCTCGGCGATCTTGCCGGCGACCCGGAAGCCGAGGTCGCTCTCGATGCGCGGCCGCACGGTTCCAACGAAGGTCCGCTCGCGGGTCTGCGGCTGGAAGGTGACGGTCTCGACCCGCACGGCGCGCGGCTCGTTCTCGGACGCCTTGGCGTCGGTGCGGGCATTGCCGTCGGTGCAGGCGGCGAGCGCGAGAGCCACGGCTGACACCATGGCGAGGGAGGAAAGACGGGAGCCGATCGAGGGGGACATGGCGGCAGTCCTCAGGCTTTCAGGGCGCGGATGGCGAACTGGGTGAGACGGCGCGTCTGCTCGTCGAGGTCGAACTCGAGCGCGCATTGGGCGATGAGCGAGGGATGGAAGACGCTGGCGTGGCACTGCTTGAACGACCAGGCGGCCTCGACGGGATCGCGCATGGCGAACTCCCCGGCGGCCATGCCTTCCTTGATGACTTCAGCGAAAAGCGACACCAGCGTCTCCAGATGTGCCTTCACCACGTGCCAGTTCTCGGTCATGGCGGCCTCCACCATGTCGTGAAGGCGCTTCTCGTCGAACATCTGGGTCTTGTTGAACTGATGGATGGTGATCGTCATCCGCGCCAGGCGCTCCGACGCGGGGACTTGCTTCTCGGCGACGATGGCGCGCAGCAGGTCGTGGCAGCTGTCGAGCAGGCGGCGGGCGATTTCCTCGCAGATCGCCGACTTGGAGGCGAAGAAGCGATAGACGTTCGCCGGGCTCATGCCGAGCTCTGCCGCGATGTCGGCAATGGCCGTCTTGGCGTAGCCGACGCGCCGAAAATGCTCCTCCGCCACGACGAGGATACGCTCGCGTGTCTCATCGGCGGTGAAGCGGGCACGGGCAGTCATCGGCCTGATCTTTGATGAGTGACGATTTTTCAAATTTATCACTTTTCAGGCATCAGTCAAGCGGCATCGACAGATGGCGGCGATCACGATTAACGGAGCGTTGCAGAACGTCGGAACGAATGAAGCCCGCCCGGTGAAACCGGACGGGCCTTTCGAGCTCCGCATCAACGCTGTGACGCGAGCCTGCCTTGGAAGCGACGCACGTTACGGCAGCCAGGTGCGGCCGTTGTACCAGCTGTCGATCTCGCTGCTGGCCTGATCCTTGGCGTAGCCGTAGCGCTCCTGCAGCTTGCCCTCGAGCTGGTCGCGGCGGCCGTCGATGACGTCGAGGTCGTCATCGGTGAGCTTGCCCCACTGCTCCTTGATGGAGCCCTTGATCTGCTTCCAGTTACCTTCGACGCGGTCCCAGTTCATGTCAGGTCCTCCTCAGGGTTGGATGACCTCAAGAACCCCGGACGGGACGTGTAGGTTCCCTGGATCAGCGCCCCTTGTCGCGAAGCCGCCCGACGATACCTGTGGGGAAGAAGTAGACGCTCAGCACGAAGAGGATGCCGAGGAGCAGCAGCCAGCGATCGGGGTGCAGCAGCTTCGGCAGCAGGGGAATTCCCTCGGTGGCGGCCGCGGCCGTGCCCATCAGCTTCTGAAGATAGTTCTGAGCCACGATGAACAATGTCGCTCCGATGACCGCACCGTAGAGCGTCCCCATGCCGCCGATCACGACCATCAGCAGAATGTCCAGCATGATAGCGAAGGACAGCGTCGTGTCCGGGCCGGTGTAGCGCAGCCAGATGGCGCTCATCGCACCCGCCAGCACGGCCATGCCGGCCGCAAGACAATTGGCGACAGTCCGGTAGTAGACGACGCGGTAGCCGAGCGCCTCGGCGCGCATGTCGTTCTCGCGGATCGCCTGAAGCACGCGGCCGAAGGGCGAGTTGACGACCCTGAGCGCCAGCAGGAACAGCGTCACGGCGGAGGCGAAGACCAGATAGTAGGCGAGGATGCGGCCGTTGACGACGGTGCCGAAGACAGGCGCCTCGAGCAGGCGGTAACCAGGCCTCAGGACGGGCGGCACGGAGAAGGAGCGGCCGTCCTCGCCGCCGGTGATCTCGGAGAACTGCGTGGCGAGGATGAGCGAAGGCCGAGGCCACGGCGAGCGTGATCATGGCGTAGAAGATCGCCCGCACGCGGAGTGACAGGAGCCCGATCAGGAAGGCGAGCACGACGCCGACGGCGAGCGCCAGCAGGATGCCGAGCACGATGACACCGCCAGCCGGCGCCGAAGGTGTAGAGCCCGAGGCCGACACCGTAGCCGCCGATGCCGAAGAACATGGTGTGGGCGAAGGAGACGATGCCGGTATAGCCGAGCAGCAGGTCGTAGCTCGCCACCAGCACGATGAAGATGCAGATCTTCGCGGCCGTGTTGATGGCGGCCGCCCCCGAAAACAGGAAAGGCGCGAAGGCGAGGCCGACCAGGATGGCGAGGAGCACGCCGGTGAGGATGCGGCTGCGCGGATAGTCGCCGGAAAGAAGAGCGTTCAGCATGGCCTCACCTCTTCGCCACGGGATAGAGGCCCTGCGGTCGCCACATCAGGATCGCGACCATCAGGAGGATGTTGGAGGCGAGCGCCAGCTTGGGCAGCAGGAAGGCGGTGTAGTTGGCCATCATCGCCACCAGGATGGCGCCGATGAAGCAGCCACCGACCGAGCCGAGGCCGCCGATGATGATGACGATGAAGACCAGGACCATGACGTCGCCGCCGATGGCTGCCGTCAGCGTCTCCCGGTAGAGCGCCCACATGACGCCGCCGAGACCGGCCAGCGCGGATCCCACGACGAAGACGCCGACGAAAAGGCGGCGGATCCGGTAGCCCAGCGCCTCGACCATCTCGGAATTCTCGACGCCGGCGCGGATGAGCAGCCCGATGCGCGTGCGGTTCAGCACGATCATCATGGCGCCGAACACGACGAGGCCGACGACCACCGCGAGGATACGGAACTTCTCGATGGCGAAGTCGCCGAAGACGACCGCGCCACGCAGGCCCGTCGGTAGCGCCATCGCCTTCTGGTCGCCGCCCCAGACCACGTGGATGAGCTGCTCGGCGACGATGAGGCCGCCCATGGTGATGAGGATCTGCTTGAGGTGCTGGCCATAGACAGGCTTGACGATGATGCGCTCGAAGGCCCAGCCGAGCACCCCGGTGCCGATCATGGCGACGGTGACGGCGAGGCCAAGCGCCAGGAGGTTCCAGCCGAGCGAATCCACCTGCACCCATCCGGACAGCAGGATCAGGACCGACATGGCGAGATAGGCGCCCACCGCGATGAAGGCGCCGTGGCCGAAGTTCAGGACATCCATCAGGCCGAAGACGAGGGTGAGGCCCGAGGCGATGACGAAGATCATCATGCCCATGGCGAGGGCCGCGACGGTGAGGGTCACCCAGGTCGTCGGGTTCCCGATGAATGGCAAGGCCGCCGCCGCCAGTCCGATCGGCAGCAGGATGGGCAGGTAGTCGTGCTTCACGGTGGGCAGCGCGTCGGTCGAGGCAGGCGACGGGGCAAGGGTCATGGTCGGAACCTCACTGATGCGCGTCGAGCGACAGGCCGAGCAGGCGCTGCTGCAGCGCCTCGTCGCGGGCGAGGTCGGCCATCGGCGCCGCGATGGACGATGCGGCCGTCGTCCATCACCGCCACGTGGTCGCCGAGGCTCGCCGCGAAGCGGAAGTTCTGCTCGACGAGCAGGATCGTCGTCTCACGCTTCAGCTGGGCGAAGGCGGTGATCATGGCCTCGATGATGGCCGGCGCGATGCCCTTGGTCGGCTCGTCGATGAGGATCAGGCGTGCGCGGCTCGGCGATGGCGCGGGCGATCGCCAGCATCTGCTTCTGGCCGCCGGAGAGCACGCCGGCCGGAAGCTGCCAGAATTTCTTGAGCGCCGGGAACAGGGCGAAGATCCAGTCGAGGCGAGCGCTATCGATCGGACCGCGATCGCGCCGCCAGCGTCATGTTCTCGGCGACCGTGAGGTCGGCGAAGACGGCCATGGTTTCCGGCACATAGGCGATACCGCCCTGGGCGATGTCAGGCGGTCGGCAGGCCGCCGATGGAGCGACCGTCATAGGTGACGGTGCCCTTCGAGGGCTTCCACAGGCCCATGATGGTGCGCAGCGTCGTGGTCTTGCCGGCGCCATTGCGGCCGAGCAGCACGGTCATGCCGCCACGGGGCAGCGCGAGGTCGACACCCTGGAGGATGTGGTACTGGCCGATATGGGTGTGGACCCCTTCGAGTGTCAGCAGCAGGTCGGGCTTCGCGGCGTCAGTCATGGGACACCTCCGCCTTCGGGGCCTGGCCGAGATAGGCCTCCTGCACGACCGGAGAGGCGATCACCGCGGCGGGCTCGCCATCCGCCACCAGCCGGCCGTTATGCAGCACGACGATGCGGTCGGCGAGGGAGCGCACCACGTCCATCTTGTGCTCGACGAGGAGGATGGTCTTGGTGCCGTCCGTCTTCAGGGCGTGGATGAGGTCGAGGATCACCGGCACCTCGTCCACCGACATGCCGGCCGTCGGCTCGTCGAACATGAAGACCCGCGGCTCGAGCGCCATCATGATGGCCACCTCCAGCTTGCGCTTGTCGCCATGCGGCAGCGCCGCCGCCAGCGCGTCGCGCACGCCGGACAGGTTGACGACGGCGAGATGTGGTCGGCCTTGTCGATCCAGTCGCGATGGCTCGACCACAGCGAGAAGAGGCTCGCCGCCTTGTGGCCGCTCGCCTGCACCGCGAGGCGGACATTCTCGGCGACGGAGAGGTTCGGGAAGAGGTTGGTGATCTGGAAGGCCCGGCCGATGCCGCGCGAAGCCCGGCCCGCCGCAGCCCAGCGACGAGATGTCCGCGCCGTCGAGAAGTGTCTGGCCGGATGTCGCGGCGAGCTGGCCGGACATCAGGTTGAAATAGGTGGTCTTGCCGGCACCGTTCGGTCCGACGATGGCCGTCAGCGTTCCCGCATGAAAGGCGCACGACACGGAGTCCACCGCGACGTGGCCGCCGAAGCGGATGGTCAGGTCACGCGTTTCAAGGACGGGTGGCATGGATGATGGGTGCTTCTGGCGCGCAAGGACGGAAAGGGATCGTCACCAGCGGTGGATAACCGCGGTCGTCCAGGGTTCGCCTCCAGCCGGCTCGCAGCCGGCGGAAGCAGCCCGGTCACGAAGGTGCGGCGCAGCCGGATCGTCTCCGGCCGCGCCGCTCCGTATCAGATCAACGCCGGTTGGTGATCGGCAGCGGCATCTCGGACGGCAGGGATGGTCGCGCACGAGGTCCAGCATGTCGTTGTCGCGAGCCGTTCGGGCGGATGCGGAAGTGGTACATCTCCTGCAGCGCCTGATGGTCCTCCCGGCGGAAGGTCATGGTGCCCCTTCGGCGTCTGGAAGGTCATGCCCTCCATGGCGGCGATCAGCTTCTCGGTGTCGGTCGAGCCGGCCTTCTCGAGCGCCGCGACCACCGCGGCGGCGGCGGCGAAGCCACCGGCGACGAAGAAGTCCGGCGGCGCGTTGTGACGCTTCTGGTACTCGGCCTTCAGCCAGTCGTTCAGCGGGTTCCGCGGGAAGTCGTAGTAGTAGTAGATGCCGCCCTCGGTGCCGGCGAAGTGCCTTCCAGGCGTTCATGGCGGGCAGGATGTTGCCGCCCGGCGCGAGAGCGATGTTGAAACGCTCCGGCTTCATGTCGACGAACTTCGCCATCGGATGCGCGCCGGCCCAGATGAAGCCGATGATCGCGCTTGCCGGGACGGTCCTTCAGCGCCGCGAAGAGGCGCTCGGCGAAGGGCGCGAAGTCGGCGGTGTTACCGGCGGCATACTCCTCCGCGACGATGCGGGCCCGCGGCCGGATGGCGGCCAGCGCCTGCCTTGTAGGCAGCGACGCCGTCACGACCGAAGGCGGTGTCGAGGCCCATCATGCCGATCGAACACGTCCTCGTTCTCGGGGATCGAGGCGGCAGCGGCGAGGGCGTCCTGATACGACGAGCGCCCCGTGCGGAAGATGTAGCGGTTCCAGCGCGGCGCCGGTGATCGAATCCGCCACGGCCGGCTCGACGATCAGGATCTTCTTCGCCTCCTCGGCCACCGGGAGCATGGCCAGCGCCACCGGCGAGCCGGTGGTGCCGACGGCCAGCGCCGCGCCGTCGTCGTTGTAGCATTCCTCCAGCAGCGCCTTGCCGCGGTCGGGCCTCAGCTGGTCGTCCTTGACGATGACCTGCAGGCGCATGCCGGCGACCGTATTGGTGCCGCGCGTCAGGTATTCGAGGCCCATCATGAAGCCGACCTCGGTCTGCTTCGCATAGGCCTCGAGCGGGCCGGTGCGGCCGGCGATGAGACAGATCTTCACGTCGCGGGTCTGCGCGATAGCCTGGCCGGTGAACGACGTCACGGCCAGAGCGAGCGAGGCGGCAGCCATCGCCAGCGTCTTCCTCAGCATGGGATCCTCCCTGATCCAGAATTTGAAACTGACACTTGAGTCATGTTTCATGTGACGCTAGCTTCGAGTCACAAACGCGTCAAGCGGGAAGGCGGTTCTGGGCCCATCAGGCGAAGAACCGATGACGGAAACGCCATGAGCCAGATCGAACCGGCGGGATCCCTGCCGGCACCGAAGACCAAGCGCGGGGAGATCACCCGGCAGAAGATCCTCGACGCTGCCGAGCGCGAGATCGGTGTGCGCGGCTTTTCCGACGCCTCAATCGCCACCATCACCGCCGAGGCCAGGGTCGCCCAGGGCACCTTCTACCTCTACTTCCGCTCCAAGGAGGACGTGCTGCGTGAACTGGTCCTGCTCATGGGCCGGCGGTTGCGCCATCACCTCACGCGCGCGAGCGCCGGCGCGCCCGATCGCCTGTCGGCGGAGCGCAAGGGCATCCGCGCCTTCCTGCAGTTCATCCGCGACAATCCCAATCTCTACCGGGTCGTGGCGGAATCGCAGTTCGTCGACCCGTCTGTACACCGCGCCTACTACGAGGAGTTCGCAGCCGGCTACACGGCAGGTCTCAAGGATGCCGAGCGGCGCGGCGAGATCGCCCCGGGCGATGCCGAGGTGCGCGCCTGGGCCCTGATGGGGGTCACCGACATGGTCGGGCGCCGCTACGCACTCTACGACGAGAGCGTGCCACTCGATGCGGTGGCCGAGGCGGCCTATGACTTCGTCGCGCATGGCATCGCGCCCGGACGCGGCCGCCATGGCTGACGGGGCCGCGCCCACCAGCGAACTGGTTCTCCTCCACCGCGACGGGGAGGTGGCGACGCTCACGCTGAACCGCCCGGAACGCCACAACGCCCTTGTGCCGGAACTGATGGACCCGCTGCTCGAGGCGCTGGACGCCCTGGCGCACGCGCCGCCGGCAGTCCTCGTCCTGCGCGGTGCCGGTCGCTCCTTTTCCACCGGGGGTGACGTCGCTGCCTTCGCCGCCCTGCCGCGCGGCGCCCGCCGCCGCTATGCCGACCGCCTCGTCGGCAGCCTCAACGCGGCGATCCTCGCCCTCGTCGATCTGCCCTGTCCGGTCATCGCCCGCCTGCACGGACCGGTCACCGGCGGTTCCTGCGGGCTCGTCTTCGCCAGCGACCTCGTCGCCATGGGACCGCGCGCCTTCCTGCAGCCCTACTATGTCGACGTCGGCTTCTCTCCGGACGGCGGCTGGACGGCGCTGCTGCCGGACCGCATCGGCGCGGCCCGTGCCGGCGCGATCCAGCTGCTCAACCGCCGCATTGGCCCCGATGAGGCGCTGGCGCTCGGGCTCGTGCAGTCGGTCACCGACGAAAGCGAACTCGATGCGGTCATCACCAGCTGGACCGACACGATCGCCGGCAAGGTCGGTGCGAGCCTCGTCGCCACCCGCTCCCTGCTGATGCCACCGCAACGACGCCGATCCCTTGCCGACGGGCTGGATCGCGAGCGCCGCCGCTTCCTCGACCTGATCGAAACCGACGAGACGGAGGCCGGCATGGCCCGCTTCCTCGCGAGGTCCGCATGAAGACCATTCCCGACCTGTGCCGCCGTCGCGCCGAGCTCAGTCCCGGCGCCATCGCCTTCGAGGACATCCCGACCGGCCGCACCATCACCTATGCGGCGCTGGACGAGGCCGTCGGCAAGGGCGCGGCCTTCCTCAGCGCGCAGGGGCTTGAGGCCGGCGATCGCCTCGCCGTCCTCTGCCACAATGGCGCGACCTTCTTCGAACTCCTGTTCGCCTGCGCGCGGGCCGGCATCATCCTCGTGCCTCTCAACTGGCGCCAGCCTCCCGCCGAACTGGCGCCGATCCTGGCGGACTGTGCGGCGAAGCTGCTTCTTGCGGACGAGGCGACCGCGGAGCTTGCCGCAAACCTCTCAGGCGCCGTTCCGGTGATGTCTTTCGCCGACTACGAGGCCGGGCGATCCGCAACGTCGGCCGCCTCGGCTCCGCCGGCACCCTGGGAGACCGACCGCGTCTGGTACCTGCTCTACACCTCGGGCACGACCGGCAAGCCGAAGGCCGTGATCCAGACGCCCGGCATGGCGTTGGCCAACGCCATCAACATCCAGCAGGCGACAGGACTCGGCGCGGGCGACGACACGCTCAACTTCCTGCCGCTGTTCCACACCGCCGGCATCAACCTCCACGCCCTGCCTGTCTTCATCGCCGGCGGCACCTCGCGGATCATCCCCAAGTTCGATCCGGACGTGGTGATCGACCTCATCGCCCAGGGCCGCCTGTCGCTCTTCTTCGGCGTTCCGGCGATCTACCAGGCGATCAGCCTGCACCCGGCCTTCGGCACCACCGACTTCTCGCGTGTCAGGCACTGGGGCTGCGGCGGCGCGCCCATCTCCGAGCCGCTTCTGCGGGCCTTCCTGGCGCGCGGCGTCACCATCTGCAACGGCATGGGCATGACAGAGACCGGACCGACGGTCTTTCTCATGGACCCAGCGAAGGCTGCGGAAAAGATCGGCTCCGTCGGCAAGCCCCAGCTGCTCGCCGAGGTCCGCCTCGTCGACTTCCGCGACCAGGATGTCGCGCCCGGCGAGGCAGGAGAACTCCTCTTCCGCGGTCCCGGCATCACGCCCGGCTACTTCAACAACCCCGAGGCCACCGCGAAGGCCTTTGCTCCGGGCGGCTGGCTGCGCTCGGGCGATGTCGGGCGGCAGGACGCCGACGGCTGCTACTACGTCGTCGACCGCATCAAGGACATGTTCATCTCGGGCGGCGAGAACGTCTATCCCGCCGAGGTGGAGATTGCGCTCCACACCCATCCTGCGGTGCTGGAGGCGGCGGTTCTCGGTGTTCCCGACGCGCAATGGGGCGAGGTCGGCCACGCGGCGATCCTGCTGCGTCCCGGCATGAGCGCGACCGTCGACGACATCCGGCTGCACGCCCGATCCCGGCTCGCCGGCTACAAGGTCCCGAAGCACATCACCATCGTCGAGGACTTCCCGCGCACCGCCGCCGGCAAGATCCAGAAGCACGTGCTGCGCTCGCTGATCGGCGGAGGCCTGCGTTGATCGCCACCGGCCCTCTGTTCAGCGAGACGCGCGTGCTGTCGCAGACCGATTTCGACCTCTTCGCCCGCATCAGCGGCGACGACAATCCCATTCATGTCGATCCGGCCTTTTCGGCGCGCACCCGCTTCGGACGCACCGTGTCGCACGGAATGCTGCTCTACACCGTGCTCTGGGGGTTGATCCGCCGCCAGATGCCCGGAGCGCGTCAGGTGTCGCAGACGCTGATGTTTCCGGCGCCTGCCTTCGCAGACGAGCCACTGGTCTTCTCCGGCGTCGTCGAGGAAGCGGAGGAGCGACAGGCATCCATCCTCCTGCGCGTCCAGCGCGCAGCCGATGCGACGCCGGTCTGCGAGGCCCGAGCCGTGGTGATCGTCGAAGGTCTCGCCCATGCCGCGTGAAATCCGGCCGGGCGATTCAGCCAGTGTGACACGGCGATACGACGCCGCCGACCTCGCGGCCTTCGCGGCCCTCTCCGCCGCGCCCGAAAGCGACCACAGCCACGTCCCCGAACCGCTCGTCGGCGCGCTCTTCTCCAATCTCCTCGGCGTAAAGGTTCCAGGGCCCGGCACCAACTACCTGAAGCAGGACATCACCTTCCTCCAGCCGGTGCCCTCGGACGAGGAGTTGACCGCAACCGTGACGGTCACCCGCCTGCGACCGGACAAACACCTGTGCGACCTCTCCACCGTGCTGACCGGCAGCGACGGACGATGCCTGGCGGAGGGCCGGGCGCTGGTCCTCGTCAGGGATGTCGGGGCGGCTGCGAATGACTGAACCGACGAAGTGCCCCGCTCATGGCGATGTCGGATCGGGCATGCCCCTCATCTTTCTTCACGGCTGGTCGGTGGATCGCTCCTTCTTTGCGCCGCAGCTGGTGCTTGCCGATGAGGGGTTTCGCATCGTCACGCCGGATCTCGCCGGTCATGGCGACAGGCCGCTGGGGACGACACCACCCACCATCGCCGGCCTTGCCGATGACCTCGCGTCACGGCTTGCGGATCTCGCGCTTCCTCCCGCCGTCCTGGTCGGCTGGTCGATGGGGGCAACTGTTGCCCTCGACCTCATCGCCCGCCACGGTTGCCACGGCGTCGCCGGCCTCGTCATCGTCGACATGACGCCGAAGGTGCCCAACGGACCGGATTGGCCCTACGGCCTGTCGAGCGGCCAGAACCTCGCGGACGCGACGAAGGCGGCCGAGCGCATGGAGCGCGACTGGCTGACCTATGCTCCCAAGATCGCCCGCGCCATGTTCGCGCCGGGCCGCCCGGACGACGAACCGCTGATACTGCGGGCAACGGAGTGCATTGCCGCGCGTGACCCGCAGGTCATGGCGTCGCTGTGGCGATCACTGGTCAACGCCGACCACCGGGAGACCGTGAAGGGGCTGCCCGTGCCGGTCCTCGCCTTGGCCGGAGCGGAAAGCCAGCTCTATCGCCCGGATGTCGCCGGCTGGATCGCCGCCCACGCACCCGTCGGCCGGAGTGCCATGATCGCCGGCGCCGGGCACGCTCCCCAGATCGAGTGCTCGGCCGCCTTCAACGCAGATGTGGCGGCCTTCGCCTCCGACTGCGCGAGCCGGTCGATCAGTCGCCGTCCGAAGGTGTGATGTTGGCGCGGGCCAACAGCCGGTGGCTCTGCTCGGTCAGGCGGGAAAGCAGCAGGTCGAGCTGCTGCCGCTCGGCCGCGGTGAAGCCGGCGCTGAGTTCCGCCGCGAAGCCCTGGGCGATCGGAACGAGATCCGCATAGATCGCCTCCCCCTCGCGGGTGAGCGACACGAAGGCCTCGCGGAGATCCCGCCGGTTGATGCGACGGTGGACGAACCGGCGCTTGGTCAGGCTGGCGATGGCCCGCGAGACCTTGGTCTTGTGCATGTGGCTGTGCGCGCCGATGTCCTTGGCCGTCATCGACCCGAACTGGCCAAGCGTGGCCAGCACCCTCCACTCCGGGATGCCGAGGCCGTAGCGCTCCGCATAGATGCCCGACAGACCCTGGCTGACCACGCTCGCGAGCACATTCAGGCGATAGGGAAGAAAGGTGTCGAGCTCGAGCCGATGGCTGGAAGTCGAAGACTTGTCCGCAGTTTGGCCGTCCATGAGTGCTCCGTAACGAAGAGCGTCAATCCAGTAAACGAATCAATTTCAGCAATGTCACATTCCGTAAAAGGGAATGTATCGCTATACGGGACGATGTGCAACGCGACAAATACAGGACAACCCGCCAAGGTGGTAGTCTTGCGAAGCCGCTGGCCAAGTTGCTGCCGACAGGCTTTGATGCGCGGGCGACCGTTACAATCCGGATTCGTACAGTTGGTTCTGCGGGGCATTGTGCCATGAAGCTTGCGTCACTGAAGCACGGCCGTGATGGGCGGCTCGTCGTTGTCTCCCGGGACCTGACCCGCGCGACCGATGCCTTTCCGGTCGTCTCGACGCTGCAGGCCGCGCTGGATGACTGGGCGCGCTTCCAGCCGCGGCTTCTCGACCTCGCCGAACAGCTTGAGCACGGGTCGGTCCCCTCGTTCCGGTTTCATGAGCACGACTGCGCCAGCCCGCTTCCCCGCGCCTATCAGTGGGCGGACGGGTCCGCTTACGTCAATGCACGTGGCGCTGGTACGCCAGGCGCGCGGCGCCGAGATGATGCCGTCGTTCTGGACCGATCCGCTGATGTACCAGGGCGGCTCCGACACGTTCCTCGGTCCGCGACGACCCGATCGTAGCTGCCTGACGAGGCCCACGGCATCGACTTCGAGGGCGAGATCGCGGTCATCACCGACGACGTTCCGATGGGCGTCTCGGCCGAGGAAGCGCGCGATCTCATTCGCCTGGTCATGATCGTCAACGACTGTCAGCCTGCGAAACCTGATCGTCGCCCGAACTCGCCAAGGGTTTCGGCTTCTTCCACGTCCAAGCCCTCGACAGCCTTCTCGCCGGTAGCCGTCACGCCTGAGGAACTCGGCAACGGCCTGGGTCGACGGCAAGCTGCAGTCTGCCGCTCCGCGCCTCGACCTTGAATGGCGAGCCCTTCGGACGTCCCGATGCGGCCGTCGACCTGACCTTCGATTTCGGCACCGCTCATCGCCCACGCCGCGAAGACGCGCGCACTCTCGAGCCGGGCACGATCGTCGGCTCGGGCACCGTGTCGAACCGGGATGCCGACGGCGGTCCCGGCAAGCCGATCGCCGAGGGAGGGCTCGGCTATGTCTGCATCGCCGAGATGCGCACCGTCGAGACCATCGATCCAGGGGGCAGCCTGTGACACCGTTCATGCGCTTCGGCGACACGGTTCGCATCGAGATGAAGGACGTGCTGGGTCATTCGATCTTCGGCGCCATCGACCAGATCGTGCGCAAGCATCACGGCTGAGATCAGCCGCACCGGCCGCCCTGCGGAGCATTGCCATGTCCAAATCCTTTGCCTCAACCTCCGATCTCGGACCGAAAACTGTCTCTTTCGACCGTCTCGGGGAGGGACTCTACGCCTACACCGCCGAGGGTGACCCGAACTCCGGGATCATCGTCGGCGACGACGGCTGCATGGTGATCGATGCGCAGGCGACGCCCGCCATGGCCGGCGACGTCATCGCACGCGTCCGGCAGGTCACCGACAAGCCCATCCGCTATGTGCTTCTGTCGCACTACCATGCCGTCCGGGTCCTCGGAGCGTCGGCCTACGAAGGCGCCACCATCATCGCCTCCGACGCGACGCGTGGCCTCATCGTCGAGCGCGGCGAGCATGACAAGGCGAGCGAGATCGGCCGCTTCCCGCGGCTCTTCCCGGGCGCGGAATCAATCCCTGCCGGGCTGACGTGGCCGCACGTGACCTTCGGGAAGGAGCTCACGGTCTGGCTCGGCCGCCGCGAGGTGAAGCTCATCCACCCCGGCCGCGGCCATACCGCCGGCGACACCATCGCCTGGGTGCCGGACTCCGGCGTCGCCTTCACCGGCGACCTCGTCGAGTACCATTCGGCCTGCTATTGCGGCGACGCGCATTTCCAGGACTGGCCAAAGACGCTCGACGTCATCCAGGCCATGGCGCCGAAGGCGGTCGTGCCCGGCCGCGGCGCTGCGCTCACCACGCCCGATATGGTTGCAGACGGCATCCGGCTGACCCGTGACTTCCTGTCGACCCTCTACGGTTCGGTGGCCGACAGCGTCGCCAAGGGCCTGACGCTCAAGCAGGCCTTTGACGCCTGCCGGACAGCGATGGATCCGAAGTTCGCTTCCTTCGCCATCTACGAGCATTGCCTGCCGTTCAACGTCTCGCGCGCCTACGACGAGGCGAGCGGCATCGACTGGCCGGTGATCTGGACCGATGTTCGCGACCGCGAGATGTGGGCGAAGCTGCAGGGTTGAGGCGGTCTACCGCCCCGCCCGCTCCCACATGTTCTTGGTGACCTGGACGAAGGCGGTCGAGCGCAGGCCTGCATCCTTCATCGCAGCGGCGACCTTGGTCATCAGTTCGGAATCGCCCGAGGAAATGGCGATGTCGAGCATGATCGCCCACTCGTCGTCAGCAGGCTCCTCGCCCTTGTTGCCAGCGGCGATCTCGCGCATCCGCTGGTCCAGTGCGGCGACGCGCGCGATGTAGGCCCTCGCACCCTCCGAGGTGATCCGCGCCGCCATGGCATCCACGGCCTCCTTGGGCCCCCTGCCGACGACGGCCCGCCACAGCGTCTCGAAGACGACGCCGATCCGCTCCTGGTCGAAGGTGACGCGGTTCAGTTCCTCGATCCGCCCCAGCCGCCCGAACAGGTCGCGCGCCTCGACGACGGCCCCGCGGGCCACCAGCATCTCGATCGCCGTGTCGACGATGGCGCCGCGGTAGCGGCCTGCGGCCTCGCCGGCCTCGGCGACGGCGACCAGCTTGTCGACCGGCAGGTTGCGCATCGGGCCGATGTCCTCGTCGACCGACACCGTCTCGCCCTCGGGCAGCTTCAGCGCCGGGCCGAAGACGCGGATCCAGTCGGCCCGCCCCTCGCGCATGAGCACGCGCAGGATGCGGCTCGCCGACTCGGCATCCGCCGGCGTGTTGAAGGGCGGACGAGCCGCAAGCGCCTTGGTGAAGGCCTCGAGATTGTTGGCGGCGACAGCGCCGCGCAGCACCATGTCCCAGCTGTCACGGCGTGCCGTCTCGGGATCGTCGAAGGGGGCGGTCTGATTGGCGCGAGCGCCCCGCGCCCATTCGTCGATGGAGCGGGCGATGGCCGTATCGCCACGTGCACCGGCCTGCAGCGCCTGGGCCATGCGGCGCGTGAACCGGTCCTTGATCTGCGCCACCACCGCATCGGCGGCGGCGGGAGCGCGGGCGATGGCGATCTCCAGCACTTCGAGCCTCAGGTCGTCGCGGCTGTCGCTCTCCACGAGGCGCTCGATGCGCGGAAGCGTCTCGGCGATGCGGCCGGCGCGAGCCTCGTCGAGGATGAGCACCGAAGGCTCGGAGAGGGCCGCGGGCTGCGGCTGGTCGAGGCCGAGTTCGCGATAGGCCCCGGCGAAGTCGCCCTTGCGCGTCAGGTGCTCGGCACGCACCGGGATGATCCGCTCCTTGATCCCGTCGACGGTCGCGATCTTCGCCCAGGCCTCGTAGCGCTCCATCCAGCGGTCGCGGGCGGCCGGATCGGGATCGCTCTGCAGGAAGGCCTCGAAGGCGGCCGTCGCGGCCCAGCCCTCCGGCTCCTCGGAGGCGGCCTTCAGCGCCAGTTCCGCCGTGCAGGCAGGGGTCGGCCGGGCAAGGCAGGCCGCCTCGTCGACGGTCACCTCGATGGCATGCGGCGCCTGGGCGGAGACGGGCATCGCGAGCAGCAGGGCCGTCGCGGCGACGGCGGAGAACAGCGCTTGGCTGAGGGTGCGTTTCATGGCGAGCCTCGATGTCACGGCCGCATTGCGGGTACAGGAGGGAACGCATCAAAGCAACGCGCGATCCCGCCGCAGACGGACAAGAGCCATGCCGTTCGACCGACATGCTCGCACCATCGGGGCCTATCGTGTATAAGCGCCGGTCCCGACCGGCATTTCGTTGTCGTGGCGCGGCCGGGATCACTTTTTCGCGCGAAGCTGTTTTCGCGTCTGGACGTCGAGAGGAAGTAAGTCATGGGCGAGCGTTGGAGCCCGTCGAGCTGGCGGTCGAAGCCGATCCTGCAGGTGCCGGTCTACAAGGACGCGGCGGCCCTCGCGGAGGTTGAGAAGCGCTTGTCGGGCTTTCCGCCTCTCGTTTTTGCGGGTGAGGCACGCAACCTCAAGAAGGCCCTCGCGAAAGTCGCAAGGGGCGAGGCCTTCCTGCTGCAGGGCGGCGACTGCGCCGAAAGCTTCGCCGAGCACGGCGCCGACAACATTCGCGACTTCTTCCGCGCCTTCCTGCAGATGGCGGTCGTCATGACCTATGCCGGCGGCATGCCGGTGGTGAAGGTCGGCCGCGTCGCCGGCCAGTTCGCCAAGCCGCGCTCCGCCGATACCGAGACCATCGACGGGGTGACGCTCCCCTCCTATCGCGGCGACATCATCAACGACATCGCCTTCACGGCGGAATCGCGCGAGCCGGATCCGGCGCGCCAGGCCATGGCCTACCGCCAGTCGGCGGCAACACTGAACCTGCTGCGCGCCTTCGCCTATGGCGGCTACGCCAATCTCGACAATGCGATGAAGTGGATGCTCGGCTTCGTCAAGGACACGCCGGCCAACGACAAGTACCGGCACCTGGCGGAGCGGATCGAGGAGGCCCTCGACTTCATGCGTGCCTGCGGCATCGACCCCGAGGCCCATCCGGAGATGCGCACCACCGAGCTCTACACGAGCCATGAGGCGCTGCTGCTCGGCTACGAGGAGGCACTGACCCGCGTCGATTCCACCTCCGGCGACTGGTACGCCACCTCCGGCCACATGCTGTGGATCGGCGACCGGACGCGCCAGCCGGACCACGGCCATGTCGAGTATTTCCGCGGCATCAAGAACCCGATCGCCTTCAAGTGCGGTCCGAGCCTCGATGCCGACGGCCTGATCCGCCTTCTCGACGTGCTGAATCCGGAGGACAAGGCCGGGCGCATCACACTGATCTGCCGCTTCGGCGCCGACAAGGTCGAGAAGCACCTGCCCGAGCTCATCCGCGCTGTCCAGCGCGAGGGCCGGACGGTCGTCTGGTCCTGCGATCCGATGCACGGCAACACGATCAAGGCCGCCAACGGCTACAAGACCCGTCCCTTCGACCTGGTCATGGGCGAGATCGAGCGGTTCTTCGCGATCCATGAGGCCGAGCGCACCTATGCGGGCGGCATTCACCTCGAGATGACCGGCAAGAACGTCACCGAATGCACCGGCGGCCGCGCCGATCACCGACCTCGACCTCTCCGACCGCTACCACACCTACTGCGATCCGCGGCTCAATGCCGAGCAGGCGCTGGAGGTGTCGTTCAAGGTGGCGGAGATGCTGAAGCGCCAGCGCCTCAACCGCGCCCCCGCCGTGCGCGAGGCTGCCGAATAACGGCGCCACGCTGAGCCTGACAAGAAGAAGGCCCGCCCCGGCGACCGGAGCGGGCCTTTTTCGTGTGCCTCTGCGCGGCTGTCGTCAGTACTTGATGCCGACGCCGGCCCGCACCGTGTGCAGCGAAAGCGGGACGCCGCCCATCGAGGGAATGCGCAGGTACTGGTACTCGGCGCGGGCGAAGATGTTGTTGCCCAGAAGTGCCTCGACGCCCGTGCCCATCGCCATGCCGAAGCCGATGACACCGTTTGCCGTACGGGATGTGTTGACGAGGTCCGAATAGCCGGCGGTGTAGTCGACGCCGTCGCCGGCGTCGGTGTCGATGCGGCTGATCCCCGCCCGGTAGGCAACGGAGGTGTTGCCGCGGGCGATCGCGATGCCGCCCGTCATGTAGGGCATGATGCGGCCATAGGCCCAGCCGGCGCGGACGCGGGCGGTGAAGTAGTCCGTCAGCGAGGCGCTCACCGTGCCGCTCTGGGAGAAGGAGTCGGTGAAGCCCGTCTGCACATACATCACGTTGAACGGCTGCGCCCAGTTGCGCGTTCCCCCGCCGCCGCGCAGCACGCGATTGTAGTCGAATTCGAAGCCGATGACGGCATCCTCGAACTGTGCCTGGTAGCCGACGAAGACGCCGAACATCACCGGCGTCGAGCGGATCGGGTCGACGTTCACATAGCTCAGCGCCGAGGTGTGCGTGGTCGTGTCGAGGTAGATCAGGCCATTCAGCAGCCGCTCGGTCTCGCGGCGCGCCATGCCCTGGGCATCCATGTTGAGGCTGCCGATGCCGCCCTGGATACCGCCATAGACACCGGTCCAGTTCGGTCCCGTGTCCTCGTAGGCGGGCAGCGAACCCCTGAGCGCCATGTCGGCAGCGCCCGCTCCGCCGGCAAGGGCCAGCGTCGCCACCAGCGCCGCAAAACCAGTCGTGATCGTCGAACGCGCCACCATGCCGGCCTCCTCGTGAGACTCGACCTCCCTGAGGCCGATCCCGGACAGGCCCTATTCATGAATCATCAAGGTTACCGACGAGTTAAGCCGTGAGCGAAGCAAGCCCTTGCTCTGCAATGGTATTTTTACGTTTCGTTCAGCAATCTTAACGAAGGGTGCAGATGGCATGGACCGCCCGGGCTCGATCGGGTGTCCCGTCACGATGGAATGGCCATCCCGCCGGCCGTGCATTGAGAACGTCCGGGCTGCGCGTTACATCTTCGCCATGACCCAGTCGCCCTCCTCGCTGCTCATCGCCGTCGCCCAGTTGAACCCCGTCATGGGTGACGTGGCAGGCAACCTTGCCAAGGCCCGCGCCGCCCGCGCCGACGCGGCGGTGGCCGGCGCAGACCTCGTCGTCTTCTCTGAACTCTTCCTGTCGGGCTATCCCCCGGAGGACCTCGTCCTCAAACCCGCCTTCCAGGCCGCCTGTCGCCAGGCGACGGAGGCCTTTGCGCGCGACACCGCCGACGGCGGCCCCGCGGTTCTCGTTACGACGCCCTGGGCCGAGGACGGCCGCGTCTTCAACGCCGTGGTTCATGCCGACGGCGGGCTGATCCAGGCTATCCGCTTCAAGGTCGACCTGCCCAACTACTCCGTCTTCGACGAGAAGCGGGTTTTCGCACCCGGCCCCCTCCCCGGCCCCGTCAACGTCCGCGGCGTGCGCATCGGCGTGCCCATCTGCGAGGACATCTGGGACGAGGAGGTGGTGGAGACCCTGTCGGAGACCGGGGCGGAGCTTCTCATCGTCCCCAACGGCTCGCCCTATCGCGAGACGGTCTATGACGAGCGTATGAGCACCATCGTCGCGCGGATCACCGAGAGCGGCCTCCCGCTGCTCTACGTCAACCAGGTCGGCGGCCAGGACGAACTCGTCTTCGACGGCGCCTCGCTGGCGGTGAACGCCGACCGGTCGCTCGCCATGCAGCTGCCGGCCTTCGCTGAGACCCTCGCCTTCGTGAAGGCCGAGAAGCAGGATGGCACGTGGCGTC
Organism: Phreatobacter sp.; assembly: GCA_965284145.1. Lineage (GTDB taxonomy): Bacteria > Pseudomonadota > Alphaproteobacteria > Rhizobiales > Phreatobacteraceae > Phreatobacter. The sequence continues at coordinate 1,276,099 of CBDIRH010000001.1, read as the reverse complement.
TGTCGGGGCCTGTCCACCTCCACGAGAGTGGCGACGAGGCCAACTACGCCGCCTGTGTGCTGGGCCTGCGCGACTATGTCGAGAAGAACCGCTTCCCCGGCGTCGTTCTCGGCCTGTCCGGCGGCATCGATTCCGCCCTTTGCGCCGCCATGGCGGTCGATGCCCTGGGGCCCGAGCGCGTCCATTGCGTCATGCTCCCCTACAGGTTCACGGCCGAGGACTCGCTGAAGGACGCCTTCGAATGTGCCCGCGCTCTCGGGGTGCGCTACGACGTGCTGCCGATCGCCCCTGCTGTCGAGGGGCTGGAGGCGACGCTCGCTCCCCTGTTCAAGGGAACGAACCGCGACATCACCGAGGAAAATCTGCAGAGCCGCGCCCGCGGCACCATCCTCATGTCGATCTCCAACAAGTTCGGCGCCATGGTGGTGACGACCGGCAACAAGAGCGAGATGTCGGTCGGCTACGCCACGATCTATGGCGACATGAACGGTGGCTACAATCCGGTGAAGGATCTTTACAAGACCGAGGTCTTCCGCCTGTCGGCGCTGCGTAACCGCTGGAAGCCCGCCGGCGCGCTCGGTCCCGACGGCGAGGTCATTCCGGTGAACATCATCGTCAAGCCGCCGACTGCCGAGCTGCGCGAAAACCAGAAGGATCAGGATTCGCTGCCGCCCTACGACGTGCTCGACGCCATTCTCGAGCGCCTTGTCGAGAAGGAGGCCTCGATCGCCTCGATCGTCGCTGACGGCTACGACATCGACATCGTGAAGAAGGTCGAGCGGCTGCTCGCCATCGCCGAGTACAAGCGGCGGCAGGCAGCCCCCGGCGTGAAGGTAACAGCGCGCAATTTCGGCCGCGACCGTCGCTATCCGATCGTCAACCGCTTCCGCGATTCAGGCGAGCCGCTGCCGCAGCCCGACATGACCGTGGTCAACCCGACCGCCATGCCGAAGCTCGACGTAGTGGACTTCTGACCGCCCGCCTCGATCGCAGCCCGGCCGCCGCGTCGCTGCCGCCGAGGTCTATTGTCCGAGCGTGAAGGAATAGGTGACGCTGGTGCCGACCGTCACCTGGTTGGTGCTGCCGCGCTCGGTCACGAGCGGGGCGGCCGCGGCACTGCCCGCGAGCCGGTCGTAGGCGGCGAAGCCGGTAACGGTCCAGCCGGCATCGAACCTGTAGGCCACTTGCGCCACCGCTCCGTACTTCATCAGGCCGCCGCGCGCCTGGTAGGCGGCGAGCCCCGACGCGATGCTCTCAGCCGGGGAGACGGAGAAATAGGTCGCGGCATAGCGGTCGCTGCCGAAGAATGTGCGCGGGCCGGCCGAGACGGTCCAGCGCGGCGCCGGGCGCCAGATGACATCGGCGCCGGCATTGCCGATCAGGGCGGCGTGACCGCCGATCCCGTGCCGCACCGCCGCGCGAAGCCGCAGCCAGTCCACCGGATAGACCTCGGCGAAGGCGCCGGCCTCGACCGTGAGGCCGACATCGGCGAGACCCGAGAGCCTCGCGTCGTCGCGCGCCCGGCGTGCTCCGACCAGGCTCACATTGGGCCCCATGCGCAGCCAGCCGAGATCGATCAGGCCCGGCGAGATGCCGTCGTCGAAGGACGAGAAGCGCTCCGGCGCCCCGGGTGCCCTCAGCGACAGCCGTGGCAGGATCATCGGCCCGAGCCGGCTCGATCCCATCCACAGCGGCACAGCGGTCACCGCGCCGCCGAGGGTGACGGTCCAGCCTCTGGCAGACTCAGGCAGCGACTGGGCCGTAGCGGGAAGAGTGGCAAGGCCGAGGCCAGACAGGATGACGAGGATGCGAGAAACCATGAGCATGGCACGTCCGGAGAGCATGGGGCGAAGGTAGCCGAATGCGGTTAACAGGAGCCGCACACAGGGAGTTTCGCGGCCTGCGCTCTACGTCCGAAAGCCGTCACTGGACCTCGTTCCCCCGGCGCGCTACTGCGACACGTCGAACCACCAGATCGAGGCCTGTCGCCATGACCGATCCCGAACTCCTCAAGCGCGACGCCGCGGCGAAGGCCCTGACCTTCGTCGAGGACGGCATGCGCCTCGGCCTCGGCACAGGCTCGACGGCGAAGCACTTCGTCGACTTGCTCGCCGAGCGGGTGAAGGCCGGCTTGAAGGTCGTCGGCGTGCCGACCTCCGAGGTCACCCGCGCCCAGGCCGAGCGCCTCGGCGTGCCGCTGACGACACTGGACGAGACGCCCGAGCTCGACATCACCATTGACGGGGCCGACGAGATCGACCCCGAACTCAACCTCATCAAGGGCGGTGGCGGGGCGCTGCTGCGCGAGAAGATCGTCGCGGCCGCGTCGGGCCGGATGATCGTCATCGCCGACGCCTCCAAGCGGGTCGATGCTCTCGGTCGCTTCCCGCTACCGATCGAGGTGAACGCCTTTGGCCTCGCCGCCACCGAGCGGGCCATCGCCAAGGTGCTCGACGCCTGCGGTTGCCCCGGCACCCTGACGTTGCGCCGCAAGCCCGACGGCCATGTTTTCGTCACGGACGGCGGTCACATGATCCTTGATGCGGCCTGCGCGCGGATTCCCGATCCCCCGACGCTCGGCTCCCGCCTTCACTCCGTGCCCGGCGTGGTCGAGCACGGCCTGTTCATTGGTCTTGCGTCGTTCGCGATCATCGCTTCCCCTGGAGGCGCAGAGGTCGTAGGACGTGTCGGACAGTAGAGCCGCTTCGGCCAGGCGCGGCCGAAAGACTTCCCGAGGAGTGATCCCGATGTTTGCCCGTTCGTTCGCAGCAGCCCTTGCCGCCTGCGCCCTGATGGCCCTGCCGGCCTCCGCGCAGCAGCGCGCCCCGGCGCCCCTGGCCCAGGCTGCGCCCGTACCGCAGGCCGCCGCTCCCATGCCGCCCGCCGATCACGTCGCCCTTGCCCGCCAGGTGGTCGAGTTGTCCGGCGCCTCGTCCTCCTTCGAGAACGTCATCCCAGCCTTCGTCGAACAGGCCAAGTCGCTGTTCCTGCCGACCAACCCCGACCTCGGCCGCCAGTTCAACGAGGTCGGCGACCAGTTGAAGGCCGAGTTCCAGCCGCGGGTGAACGAACTCATCCAGGGCATCGCGGTGGCCTATGCCCAGCGCTTCTCGATGGACGAGCTGCGCCGCATCCAGGCCTTCTACCAGTCGGCGGAGGGCCAGAAGCTGGTCCGCACCATCCCCTCCATCATGGAGGAAACCTTCGGTCGGTCGCAGCAGTGGAGCCAGTTGGTGACGCGCGATATCGTCGCGCGCTTCCGCGAGGAATTTGCCAAGCGCGGCATCCGCCTCTGAGGCACCCCGCCCTCATTCCTGACGACGTCAACGCCGGCCCCGCGCCGGCGTTTGCGTGTCTGACGACGAGGAAAGATTTCGGCATAGACTGACGCCCGTCTCTGGTCGTTTTCGCAGCGCAATGGCGTATTCGATCCCCAGCGACTGATATGCATCAAGGAAATGTGAGAAGGACCGCCCTAAAATTCCAGCAACCTAATGGAACAGGGGGTCCATATGAACATCATAAAGACATCGATAGCGGCGGGAATTCTTGGCGCCTGCTTCATGGTATCTCCAGCATCGGCGCAGATCGCGCTTCCGCGTGAGTCTGCCGTGGCCAGTGCCCTGGCGCCTCTCATTCTGGACGAGACGATCGAGATGCAGGGCCGTCGTGGCGGCTTCCGTGGCGGTGGCGGTGGTTTCCGCGCCGGCGGCGGTGGCGGTGGCTTCCGCGGTGGTCGCGGCGGCGGAGGCTTCCGCGGGGGCCGTGGAGGTGGCGGCGGTGCCGGCGCGGCGGCCGCAGCAATCGGCATCCTCGGGGCGGCCATCATCGCCTCCGAGGCGGCACGCGCCAACGCACCGCGCGATTGCTGGATCGAGCGACAGCGCGTCCGCGACGAGTGGGGCCGCACCATCGGCTTCCGCCGGGTCCGCGTCTGCAACTGACGGCCCATAGCCGATCTGACGACAACGCGAACGCGCCGGAGGCCAACTCCGGCGCGTTTTGCGTTCTGATGGCTTTCAGTCCTCGTCGGCCTTCATCGACCACCCGAGCCGCTTCCACAGCAGGGGGCCGAGCAGCGCAACGGCGGCAACGACGATCAGCGTGGCGGAGACGGGGCTCTGCACGAGAACCATCGGATCGCCGTTGTTGATCTGCAGGGCGCGCCGCAGCTGCGTCTCCGCCATGGGACCGAGGATCATACCGACCACGACGGGTGCGATGGGGTAGTCGAACCGCCGCATGCCGAAGGCCAGCACGCCGAGGACGAGCACCAGGGTCAGTTCGACCAGCGACCCCTTGGCCGCCAGAACGCCGACACAGGCAAAGACCAGGATGCCGCCGTAGAGCCAGGGCCGCGGGATCGACAGGAGCCTCACCCACAATCCGATCAGCGGCAGGTTGAGGACGATCAGCATCGTGTTGGCGATGAACAGCGAGGCGATCAGGCCCCAGACGATGTCGGCCGAGGTGACGAAGAGCAGCGGACCCGGCTGGAGATTGTACTGCTGGAAGCCGGCCAGCATGATGGCCGCCGTCGCCGAGGTGGGGACGCCGAGGGTGAGGAGCGGCACCAGCGTGCCGGCGGCCGAGGCATTGTTCGCCGCTTCCGGACCGGCGACGCCCTCGATGGCGCCATGGCCGAATTCCTCCGGGTGCTTCGACAGCTTCTTCTCGGTCGCATAGGAGAGGAAGGTCGGCACCTCCGCGCCGCCGGCAGGCAGGGCGCCGATGGGAAAGCCGAAGGCCGTGCCGCGCAGCCATGGCAGCCACGAGCGCCGCCAGTCCTCGGCTGTCATCCACAGCGACCCGCGGATCTGCTCGATGCGCCCCTCGGCCATCGCCCCCTTCTGTGACGCCACGGCCATGGCCTCGCCGACCGCGAACATGGCGACCGCCACTGTGGTCACCTCCAGCCCGTCGAGGAGGTCCGGGATGCCGAAGGCGAGGCGCGCCTGGCCGGTGAGCTTGTCGATGCCGACAAGGCCGAGGGCGAGACCGACGGCAAGCGAGGTGAGGCCCCTGAGCCGCGACGTCCCGAAGGTGGCCGAGACGGTGACGAAGGCCACCAGCATCAGTGCGAAGTAATCCTCGGGCCCGAAGGCGATGGCCACCTCGGCGAGGAACGGCGCGAAGATCGTGAGCAGCGCGGTGGCGATCGTGCCGGCGACGAAGGAGCCGATGGCTGCGGTGGCGAGAGCAGCGCCACCCCGCCCGGCACGAGCCATCTTGTTGCCCTCCAGCGCCGTGACGATGGAGGCGCTCTCTCCGGGGGTGTTCAGCAGGATCGACGTGGTCGATCCACCATACATGCCGCCATAGTAGATTCCGGCGAACATGATCAGCGATCCCGCCGGGTCCATCTTGAAGGTGATCGGCAGGAGAAGCGCCACCGTCATGGCCGGGCCGATGCCGGGCAGGACGCCCACCGCCGTGCCCAGGAGCACGCCGATGAGCGCGAACAGGAGGTTCATCGGCTGGGTGGCGATGGCGAGGCCATTGCCGAGGAGCGCAAGCGTTTCCATTGCCGTCAGAACCAGCTCTCGGTGAAGCCCGAGGGCAGGGTCAGCCCGAGCAGCCGGACGAAGAAGAGGTAGACGACAAGCCCCATCGCCGCACCGATGCCGAGATCGACATGGGCGCGGCGCGATCCGAAGCCACGGGCCGTCGCGGCAAAGAGAAGCGCGCAGGCCGGGACGAAGCCCGCGGTCTTGATCAGAAGGATCATCACGGCGAGCCCCCCGGCGATCCAGGCGACCGCCGTCCAGTCGGCTTCGTCGCGCGGCGGAAATGCGCCACGCAGCCCGGCGAGCACCGTCACGCCGCCGAACAGCAGCAGCAGCGCGCCGACCAGGAAAGGCATCATCTGCGGGCCGAGCGTCTGGCTGCCGAAGCTGGCGCGCAGCGCCCATGACTGCCAGACGACGATGGCGGCGACGGCGATGAGGCCGAGCCCGATGGCGACGACCGGGCGGTCGGGCCCGGGGCGGATCTCAGGCTCCATCACGCCTTCACCAGGCCGAGGTCGCGCAACACACCCGAGACGCGGGCGATCTCGTCCTTGAGGAAGGCCTCGAAGCCGGCGCCTCCGAGATAGGTGTCCTGCCACCCCTTGGCAGCGAGCTGGTCCGCCCAGGCCTTCGACTTGGCCATCTTCTCCACCACCTCGGCGAGGCCGGCCCTCTGGGCCGGGCTGAGACCCGGGGCGGCGAAGACGCTGCGCCAGTTCTGGAGTTCGAGCTTGACGCCCTGTTCGGCCAGCGTCGGTCCCGCGAGGCCCGCCGTGCCCTGCGGAGCGGTCAGGCCGATCCAGCGCATGCGGCGGCCCTTGACGTGTTGCTCGAACTCGCTGCCGCCGCCGACGCCGACCGTCACCCTGCCCGACAGGATGGCCGCCAGCGCCTCTCCCCCGCCCGAGTGGGCGATGTAGTTGACCTTGGAGCCGTCGGCACCGGCGAGGCCTGCGAACATGGCAGCGGTGATATGGTCGACGCCGCCGGCCGAACCACCGCCCCAGCTGACCTTCGTCACATCGGCCTTCAGGGCCGCGACGAGGTCCTGCACCGACTTGATGGGGGAGTTCTGGGCGACGACGAGCGCCTGCCATTCGCCGGTGAGGCGGGCGATCGGCGTGACTGCGTCGAGCGTCACCGGCGCCTTGTTCATGAGGATGGCGCCGACCATGACGAAGCCGGAGACCATGAGGGCCGTCGGGTCGCCGCGCGAGCCGTTGACGAACTGGGCGATGCCGATGGTGCCGCCCGCGCCGGCGACATTGGTGACCTGGGCGGAGCGGACGATGCGCTCCGTGGTGAGCACGCCCTGCATGACACGCGCCGTCTGGTCCCAGCCACCCCCCGGTGCCGCCGGGGCCATGATTTTCACCTCCGCAGGCACCTGAGCGCGGGCGCCGCCTCCGGCGGCCACCGTGAGAATGGCAGAGCCGAGCGCGACGGCCTCGCGCCGGGTCAGTGAAGTCATGGCGTCCTCCCGAGACATTTGCAGCCACTGTCGCACCGGCCGCCGGCGTCCGCCATAGCAGCAAGTGCGGATATGCGGGCTCGCCGGCGCGGAGCGAGACCCTCGCGCGCTGCCCCCGGACGGGGAGACCGGCTCAGCTCGCATCGTGATCAAGGAGGGGCAAAGGTCGGCGCGAGGGCCGAGACGGCAGCGAGATAACGGCGATAGGGCGCCTCGTAGCGAATCGCATCGCCTGCCGGTTCAAAGCTGTCGCCGGTCCGGACGATCGCCCCACTTGCCGCGGCGCGGCTGCGATAGGCGCCCAACGCGGTTGCGGCAATGACCGCCAGTCCAAGCGTTGTCAGCTCATGATCTGCGAGGCGGATCACGGGTCGGCCGAGAATGTCCGACTTCATCGCCGACAGAAGGTCGCTCCGGGCCAGTCCGCCGGCGAGCCGCACATTCCGCAGGACCACCCCCCGCTCCGCCATGGTCTCCGCGATATGCCGCAGCCCGAAACACAGGCCCTCATAGACGGCCCGCGCCAGTGCGGGGCGGCCGGTGTCGAGCGAAAGGCCGAGAAAGGCCCCGCGCGCATGCGGATTCCACAATGGTGACCGGGCCCCTGAGTGGAAGGGCAGGAACGTCACCCCTCCGGCGCCCGGCGGGGTCGCTGCGATCTCGTCCTCCATTGCAGCGAAATCCGTGCCCAGAATCGTGGCGCGCGCCCATTCGAGGACACTTCCGGTTCCTCCCATCGAACCGCGCACCAGCCAGTTGCCGTCAAGCGGCACGGAATAGATCCGCTTTGCGGGATCGGCGACGGATCGGGGCGCCATCACGCCGAATGAGGTGACCGTCCCGGAGATATCGAGCGCCTCGCCTTCCCGCGCGATACCGCTGGCCACATAGGCGCATTTGCTGTCGAAGGTCGCCGCGATGACCGGAATGGAGGCGCCGCCGAACCGCTGTGCAAGCTCGGGGCGGAGCACGCCCACCGTCTCGCCCAGCGTCACGGGCCTGCCGAACAGGGAGCTGTGGCCGGCGGCGAGATCGTCCAGAGCCCCTCCGTAGAGCCGGATCGCCGTATAGGGGTCGAGGGTCGCAACCCCCGTCAGCCGGAAGACAAGCCATCCCGTCGCGTCGAGCAGCAGGCGCGTACGAGCCGCGATCTGCGGTGTCTGTCGCCGGAGCCGGAGAAGCTGCGGCAGTGGATCGGCGATGGTCGGGCGCGGCAGCTCGGCACGATCGGCGACACGCGTCGCAATGGTCGGGAGATCCTCGGCCGATCGACCGTCGAAATACATCACGGCCGGCCCCAGGATCTCCCCCTGCCCGTCGAGCGGCACCCAGCCGGCGAGCGGTCCGGCAGCAGCCACGGCATCGGGGCGAAGGCCGGCGCGGCCTGCTTCAGTGAGCGCGGTATCGAGCAGATCGGCCCAATCGGCGGGATCCTGCTCGCTGACGTCGCCCGCCGTACGCGTCGAGACGGGCCGCGACCAGCGCCAGACCACCTCCCCGTTGCTGGCGACGGCAGTGACCCTGAGGCTCTGGGTCCCGAGATCGACAGCAAGGATGGTGAGACGTCGGGTGGCGGCCTTGGCGGCGGACCTGTTCATGCGATGACGTCCGCGCTCATTCCCGCCTCAAGCCGCGCATGCGGGTGCCGCTTGCCGACTTCATCGGCGCCGGTAACCGAACGCACCTTCGCCACGCGGCTCTTCTGACCATCGTTTGACCATGACGCGCCGCTCGCCCCCACGCAACACGGCGCCTGCATTGCCGACGGAAGGGTCCCTCGCGCGTTTGTGTCCCGCCGGCCCTGTGATAATCGCTGGCGACCGACCATCTCCGGAGCGCCGTCTCTGGCGCCGCCCCATTCAGAGGATTTCCCCCGATGAGCTTCGACGTCGACCTCTTCGTGATCGGTGGCGGCTCGGGTGGCGTCAGGGCGGCCCGCATCGCCGCAACGCACGGCGCCACGGTCATGCTGGCGGAGGAATACCGGATGGGCGGGACCTGCGTCATCCGCGGCTGCGTGCCGAAGAAGCTGATGGTCTACGCCTCGCAGTTCCACGAGCATTTCGAGGATGCCGCCGGTTTCGGCTGGACCGTTGGTCCGACGCGCTTCGACTGGCCGAGCTTCATCGCCGCGAAGGACAGGGAGATCACCCGTCTCGAGGGCATCTACGGCGCGAACCTGTCCAAGGCCGGCGTCGAGATCGTCTCCCAGCGGGCCACCGTCGCCGGACCCAACAGCGTCCGCCTTGCCGACGGCCGGACCATCTCCGCACGGCATATCCTCGTTGCGACGGGCGGGCGTCCCTCGACCGATGAGGCGCTGCCGGGCCGAGAACTCGCCATCACCTCCAACGAGGTCTTCCATCTGCCCGAGCAGCCGAAGCGCATCGTCATCGCCGGCGGCGGCTACATCGCGGTCGAGTTCGCCGGCGTCTTCGCGGGCCTCGGCTCGGAAGTGACCCTCGTCTACCGCGGGGAGAAGATTCTCCGCGGCTTCGACGAGGACCTGCGCGACCACCTGATGGCCGAATATGCCAAGAAGGGCATCCGCCTCGTCATGGGCGAGGTCTTCACCGGCCTTGCCCGGACAGCCGGCGGCATCGAGGTCAACTTCAAGAATGGCCATGCGCCGATCGAGGCCGACCAGGTGCTGATGGCCATCGGCCGCAAGCCGAACACCTCCGGCCTCGGCCTCGAGGCGGCCGGCGTCGAACTCGGCCCCGACGGCCAGGTGATCGTCAACGAGGAGAGCCGCACCTCGGTGCCCTCGATCCATGCCGTCGGCGATGTGACCGATCGGGCCAACCTCACCCCCGTCGCCATCCGCGAGGGCCATGCCTTCGCCGACACCATTTTCGGCGGCAAGCGCTGGGTGGCCGATCACGCGATCATCCCGACCGCCGTCTTCTCCGAGCCCGAGATCGGCACGGTCGGGCTGTCGGAAGAGCAGGCAAGGTTGTCCGGCTGCGCCCTCGACATCTACAAGGCGACGTTCCGCCCGATGAAGCACACGATCTCCGGTCGCGACACGCGGATGCTGATGAAGCTCGTGGTGGATGGCGAGACCGACAGGGTGCTGGGCGTGCACATCTGCGGGCCGGACGCGGGCGAGATGATCCAGCTCGCCGGAATCGCTGTGAAGATGGGCGCGACCAAGGCCGACTTCGACGCGACCATGGCCGTTCATCCGACCGCGGCGGAGGAACTCGTGACGATGCGCACCCCGACCGAGCGCCACCCGAAGAGCATCGTGGCGGGCGCCGTCCGGCTCCCGTGACAGCGGGCTGACGACAGGTCTTCACCCGGCCATGACAATAGGCATGGCGGGCCAGCAGATTCGTCGTATGTACGTTAACGTACCTTACACATTCGGAGGGCAGGTTCCGGACCGAGAGCCCCGGCACGTACCTGCCCCCGGATGCCAAGCATAGCCATGACGCCCGCCCGCGATTCCTCGCTGACCGACCGCCTGAAGTTCCACAATCTCGACGCCGCAGCCTGCGAGGATCTCGCGAAGGCACTCGAGGACTTGCGTGACAACCTCGACCCGATCTTCAAGGGCTTCTACGCCCATGTGACGTCAGTTCCGGCGCTCGCCGCCATGGTCGGCGCCCAGACGCCGCGCCTCGTGAAAGCGCAGATGCGCCACTGGGAGAACCTCTTCAGTGGCCGCTTCGACAGCGCCTATCTGCAAGGCGCCCGCATGATCGGTCAGGTCCACCACCGGATCGGGCTCGAGCCCTCCTGGTATATCGGCGGATATTCTTTCGTGCTGCGCCGGCTGCAGGACATCCTCGTGCGGCGGCACCGGCTGCGCCCGTCCACCGCCACGCGCCGCGTCCAGGCCGTGACCGCCGCGGTGATGCTCGACATGGACATTGCGATCTCGCTCTACCAGGAGATCCTGGTCGAGGAACGAATGCGGCGCGGCGAACAGCTTGCGGTGCGGACCGCCGCCTTCTCGCAGCAGGTGAAGCAACGACTGTCGCTGTCACAGTCCGCCAATGAGAGGCTCCTCGCCTGCACGGAGGCGCTCGGCGAGGTGACCCTGCGCTCCGCCTCGGCCACGAAAGAGGTCTCGGCGGCAACGCAGATGACGGTGTCCAACGTCCAGGCCGGAACAGCCGCCGTGGAGCAGCTCTCGCAATCGGTGGGCGAGATCGGCCGGCAGGCCTCTCTCTCGGCGGATGTCGCCAGGCGTGCCACCAGCGATGCCACTCAGGCCAGCCAGTCCATCGCGGCGCTCGCGGTCCAGGCCGAGGAGATCGGAAAGGTGGTTGAACTGATCGGCTCCATTGCCAGCCAGACCAACCTGCTCGCCCTGAACGCCACCATCGAGGCTGCGCGTGCCGGTGACGCGGGTCGCGGATTTGCGGTCGTTGCGCAGGAGGTCAAGCAACTCGCTACCCAGACCACCCGTGCCACCACGGAGATCTCCGCGAGCATCGGCCGGATGCAGGAGGCGACAGGAGCCACCGTCCGGCAGATCGCGGAGATCTCTCAGATCATCGCGGAGATCAACCGGACGACGGGATCGATCGCCTCAGCCGTCGAAGAACAGGCGGCGGCGACCACAAGCCTGTCGGAGATGATGCAGGACACCTCGCATCACAGCGCCGCTGCCCGTGTCAGCATCGAGACCCTGAACCACGCAGGTGCCGACGTCGCATCGACGAGCGAATCCCTCGCCGGCGCGCGCGCCGCGCTCGCCGACCAGCTGGAAGGTCTCTCCGCCGAGATCGACGCCTTCGTGTCGGCCGCCGAGGCGGCCTGACGCGCGGCGCTGGCCTTCAGCCGCAATCGCCGATCAGGCGTTGCGCGACCCAGCCGACCCGGCCGGTCCGGTACTGCGGGTCGCCCGGCTGATAGAGCTCGCCATCGGGCCAATACATGACCTGCGTCCAGGCGCCGGAACGGATGATCTCACCCTGGTTGCGGGCCCGCAGGTGGACGTTGTGACCGGTCTTCATCCGGGCGAGCAGGCGTGCATCGGGTGAAGGGCCGGCGCGAAGGGCGGCGAAGCCGTCGGAGGTCGGCAGCACCTCGCAGACGGAATTCAGGGCAAGGGCCGGCCCCGTGGCGAGCCCGAGGCAAAGAAGCGATGCAGCCAGAAGGCCGGTGCGTACGGAGCGGCGGTTCATCGGAATGTCCCCCTCAGGATCGATGGATGCGCTCTCATAGCGCCCCGATCCTGCCGCCCCGTCGCGCCGGCGAGGCCGGCCTGTTTCCCACGTCTCAGCTGTGTTGCAGTCAGGGGGGCCGTCGCTCCCGCGCGGTTGCTCAGCGCGGCACGATCGTCAGCGTTCCCATCGCCTCCCGCTCGATGTCGGCCCGCCGCGTCCGCATCGGCAGGAACTCGACCCTCGCCCAGCGCTCCGCGAGGTTGCGGTAGAGGCGCGAGGTCGGCAGGCCCGACTGGCCGGTCGAGTGGATGAACAGCGAGCGCTCCGGGTCGGCCATGTCGTAGATCGCCCTGAGCGAAGCGGAATGGCGTGACACGAAGGGCTCGGCGGGGTTGCGGATCGTGTGGCGGTTGACGTTGACGGTATAGGTGTCGCCCGGCACAGGGACCCTCACGTCGAAGAATCGCGCCAGCGCGCCCACGCGCGCGAAGGGCCGATGCTCCGACCGGGCATCGTGGGCGATGCCCCAGCGCCAGTTCCGCCAGTCCGCGCCGTAGCGCTTGCCGAGATCCTCGAGCGCGAGATCGAGGGCGCGCGACACCAGAGCGCCGCAGTCGCCGCCGGCCGGTGACTGCCGGGCATTGCCGCACCAGGCCTCCGCGCCGCTCCTGCCGGACAGGACAGACATCATGAACACCTGCCGCTGGTCCCAGTAGGCAGCGAAGAGATCGGGTCCCAGCTCATCCGCATAGACGAGCCGCGTCAGCTCACGCACCCAGGCGGTCGCGACGAGGGGTTCAGGACGGTCGGTCGCCATGGTGCCGTCGAAAGCGGCGAGAGCCCCGATGACGTCGCGAACCTGATCCGGCATCACCCGGCCACGGCCCGCCTCGGCCTTGCGGTGGGCCTCGACCAGCAGCGGCAGCATCTCCCGCACGGCGTTCGAGCGATGGTCCGCCTGCACCGTGCGGAAAGTCTCGAGCGAGTGCTTCTCACGGGCGCCGAGGAGTTCGGCGATGCGGTCCGCGCGATGCGGAGTCGCCCATTCGGAGGTGATGTGATGGGGATAGCCCTCGGGCGTGATCCGCTCGTTCGCCGTGATGCGGTAGCCCCGCGCCGGGTTGAACTCCTGCGGCAGCTCCTCGAAGGGCACATAGCCCGCCCAGTCGTAGCGCGCATCCCAGCCCGGGGCCGGGAAAAGCCCCTTCAGGTCGTTCTCGGGCTTGCGGACCGGCACCCGGCCTGCAGCGATGAAGCCGATGTTCCCCTCGACATCGGCATAGACCATGTTCTGTTGCGGGGCGTCGTAGTGGCGCGCCGCCGCGAGGAACTCCGCCCAGTTGCGGGCCCTGTTGAGCCGCGCGAAGGCCTGGACGGTGAGGTTGTCCGGGCTCAGCGCTGTCCATTGCAGGGCAAGGGCATGCCCCTCCGGGGCCGCGGACGTCGCGCCGCGCGAGGCCCCGTCCGAGATGACCGGGCCATGTCGCGAGATGCGGACGGTCAGCACCTCGTCGGGGGCGCCCTTCACCTGGATGACCTCGCGCACCGTCTGGAAGGTCGCCCAGCCATCGGGCGTCCGGTAGCGCGACGGGTCGGCCGGATCGAGCTGTTCGATGAAGAGGTCCTGCACGTCGGGACCCGTGTTGGTGAAGCCCCAGGCGATATGCTCGTTGCGCCCGAGAACGACGCCGGGGACGCCCGGCAGCGTCGCGCCGATGACCGTTCCCGCAGGCGACGTCAGCCGCGCGAAGTACCAGAGCGCCGGCGCCGACAGGCCAAGGTGGGGATCGTTGGCCAGCAGCGGCTTGCCGGTCTCGGAACGCGCGCCGGACACCACCCAGTTGTTGGAGCCGACGCCTTCCAGGCCGAGCTCGAAGGCCCGCATCAACTGCCCTGTCCGCGCCGCCTGCGGCTTCAGCGATCGATAGAGCGCGACATAGTCGGGCAGCGCCGGCCAGCTCTCGCCGGGATAGGGCGGCAGAAACTCGCCGATGCGCGCCATCGGCAGGCCGGACTGGGCGAGCCTCATGCGCGTCAGCTCGGCATTGAGGTTGGCTCCGAGGTCCAGCGCCATCATCAGGGACCAGCCGATCGAATCGATGGGCGACCACGGCTCCGGGGCCGGCGCCCCGAGGATCTGGAACTCGGGCGGCAAGGGCGAGGACCGCGTCGTCAGATAGGCGTTGACCCCCCGCGCATAGGCGGCGAGGAACACCCGCGTCTCGGTCTCGAGATTGGCGAAGATTGCCTCTGCGGTGCGGCGGATGCCGATGGTGCGCAGGAAACGGTCGGTCTCGAGCCCCGGCGCCCCGACGATCTCGGCCAGCCGGCCGTCGGCGATGCGGCGATTCATCTCCATCTGCCACAGCCGGTCCTGCGCATGGGCGAAGCCGAGCGCCGCGACGGCATCCGCCTCGCTGGCCGCGAAGATATGCGGCACGCCCTCGCGGTCACGCACGATCTGGACGGGGCGCTCGAATCCGGGAAGCGACACCGTTCCGGCAACTTGCGGCTCCACCGCGCGCACATACCAGAGGGCGAGACCGGCCGCCCCGGCCAGGACCGCGAGGACCAGGAGGAGCGACCATTTCAGGAAACGTCGGACAAGGCGCATGGAACCGGGATCCGGTGGACGGCGGGGGAGTTGATCACCGGGGCAGGATGCGGGCAAGGTGCCGGGTGACGGATGCGCCGCTGGGTCGGCGCCGCTGCCGGAAGGAGTGCCGACCATGGCCGGGAACGAGGACGAGGCTGCCGTCGAGCGAGCGGCCCGCAGGATCTTCGAACTGCAGAATCCGGGGAAGCCCTGGCCGGGCGACGCCCAGGCAAAGAGCCGCGAGCAGGACCGTGATCGTGAGATCGCGAGGAAGGACCGCGGCAGCCGCGAGGGCTGAGGCGTCAGCGCCCGCGGCGCATCGTCAGCGTCACCCAGCCCTCGATCTCCTCGCGCATCACCAGGCGAAGGCCGCGGTCGCGATAGGCCGAGACGACGAGATTGGCGTGCGGGGGGATGATCCCCGACAGCACCACCGTGCCGCCCGGCGCCACCAGCCGCACGAGGTCGGTGGCAAGCCCCACCAGCGGGCGCGGCAGGATGTTGGCGAGGATGAGGTCGTAGGGGGCACCGTTGCGGAAACGGGCGTCCTTCAGTCCCGCTGCATGGATCACCCGGACATAGCCACGGGCCTTGTTGAGCACGGCGTTCTCGTGAGCGGCGATCACGGAGATCCGGTCGATGTCGGAGGCCAGCACCGGCACGCGGTGGCGCAGGCCGGCAGCGATGGCCAGGACACCCGTGCCGGTTCCCACATCCAGCGGCCGGAAAGCGCGACCAGCCTTGGCGAGCCGGTCGATGGCCCTGAGGCAGCCGAGGGTCGTGCCGTGATGGCCGGTGCCGAAGGCGAGCGCCGCTTCGATCTCGATGGGGATGGCATTGGCCGCGACCTTGTCGCGGTCGTGCGAGCCGAACACGGTAAAGCGCCCGGCCTGCACCGGCTTCAGGCCGTCGAGCGAGGTGCGCACCCAGTCACGCGATTCGATGGCGTGGAAGGTGACGCAGGCCGCGACCGCCTCCCCTGCCGTCGCGCGGACCAGCGAGCGGACGTGATCCTCGTCCGGCGCGTCGCGAAAGAACACTTCGACGAGCCAGATCTTGCCGTCCGGCGCCTCGAAGGCGGCGACGGCAGTTTCGGCAGGGTCGAACATCTCGCCGATGAGATCGCCGACCTTGCGAGCGGCGCGCTCGGACGTTTCGAGGCGCATGAGATGGGTGGGTGACACGGGGTGCAGACCTTCGAGCATGATGCGTGATAACGGCACGCCGCGCGTCTGTCATCAACCGGTGATCGGCGCCGAACGGGATGCGCAATTTACGCTACGTCATGTTTTGGAGTTCGCAGGTGCACAAATTGTATGCAAAGCAAATTTTATATTTAAAATCAGATACTTGACTGCTCGATGCCATCAATGGCCTTAACCCATTGATAACCGCACTCTTCCACCTTTCCCGGCAGGAGACCTGCCGATGACCTTTCTGGCCCAGACCGTCGATGGCGCGCCGTCGCTCGAAGCCATTCTTGCCGCGACCCGTGACGTGAAGGGTACCACGAGCGCGAAGATCGACGAGATCCACAAGATCACCAATGGCCTGAGAATGCTTGCACTGAACGCGCTGATCGAATCCGCGCGGGCCGGCGAGAACGGTCGCGGCTTCTCCGTGGTGGCAGCCGAGGTGCGCGAGATCTCCAGCCGGGTCGGCGCCATCGCCCAGCAGTTCTCGACCGAACTCTCGCGGCAGATGGACGGCCTCGAAAGCATGACCCTCGCCATGAGCAGCCAGGCCGCCGGCCAGAGGCTCATGTACCTGGCGCTGAACGCCATCGAACTGATGGACCGCAATCTCTATGAGCGCACCTGTGACGTCCGCTGGTGGGCGACAGACTCCGCTGTTGTCGATGCCTTGGTGGACCCTTCGCCCGAACGGGCCTCCCATGCCTCGCGGCGCCTCGGCGTCATACTCGGGGCCTACACCGTCTATCTCGACATCTGGCTCTGCGACCGGGACGGCCGCGTCGTGGCAAGCGGCCGGCCGGACCGGTTTCCGCTCGCGAGGCACTCCGTCCGTCACGAACCCTGGTTCACCAGGTCCATGGCGCTGGCGACGGGTGACGACTACGCCGTCGCCGACGTGACCCGGGCCGCGGCGCTGCAGGACGCGGAGGTCGCCACATATGCGACCGCCGTGCGCGCCGGCGGGGCGACGCATGGGGCGCCTCTCGGCGTCCTCGCCATCCACTTCGACTGGTCGCCGCAGGCACGCGCCATCGTCCAGGGCGTCCGATTGTCAGAGGAGGAGGCAAGGCGCAGCCGCGTCATGCTGGTCGATGCCCGCAAGCGCGTCATCGCCAGTTCCGACGGCCGCGGCGTGCTCAGCGAAACCCTTGCCTTCGACCCGGGCGGGCGCCGGTCAGGTGTCATCCAGGCTGCCGACGGCACGACGACGGCCTTTCACCTGACGCCGGGCTACGAGACCTATGCCGGCCTTGGCTGGTACGGCGTCATCCAGCAGAAGACGCGGTAGCGGCGCTCACGCCGCCTGAACGAAGCTGTCGACCACCTTCTTCTCGCCGGCCTTGTCGAACTGCACGGTCAGCTTGTTGCCCTCGGCCGCCACCACGTCGCCATAGCCGAATTTCAGGTGGAACACCCTGTCGCCGGGCTGGTAGCGCGACGGTTCGCCCGTCGATTTCGCGACGAGCTCGCCGTCGATGGTGCGGCCGCTTCCCGACCGGTCGGTCAGCCGGCCTCGAAGCCGCCGCGTCCCTCGGCGAAGGTCGAGCCGAAGGCCTGGCTGCCGGTGCGGCCGGTAAAGCGCGCCTGCGCATCGTTCAGCGACTTCTGCGCCTGCGCGCGCTGCCAGCCGGGCGTGGAATAGGTCGAGGAGAAGCTCTCCACCTTGTCGAAGCGGCTCTGGCCGAAGCCGCCGCGGCCCATGCCGCCATAGCCGGAGGTGCCGAGGCCTTCCGAGATCTCGACGTGATCGGATGGCAGGTCGTTGACGAAGCGGCTCGGCACCGTCGACTGCCAGAGGCCGTGGATGCGCCGGTTGCCGGCGAAATAGATCTTCGCCCGCCGCCGGGCGCGGGTGATCCCGACATAGGCGAGGCGCCGTTCCTCCTCGAGGCCGGCGCGGCCGTTCTCGTCGAGCGAGCGCTGGTGGGGAAAGAGCCCCTCCTCCCAGCCCGGCAGGAACACCGTCTCGAACTCGAGGCCCTTGGCCGCAGTGCAGCGTCATGATCGAGACGGCGTCCTCGGTCTCGCCCTCGCCGCGCGCCTCGGTGACGAGGGCGATGTGCTCGAGGAAACCGGCGAGGTTCTCGAACTCCTCCATCGAGCGGACGAGTTCCTTGAGGTTCTCGAGCCGCCCGGCTCCCTCGGCCGTCTTGTCCTTCTGCCACATCTCCGTGTAGCCGCTTTCGTCCAGCACGAGCTGGGCGAGCTCGGCGTGGGGCAAGGCCTCGATCTGGCCGGCCCAGCGGTCGAAATTGTCGATCAGCCCGCGCAGCGCATTGCGCGCCTTGGGCTTCATCTCCTCCGTCTCGGTAAGCACGCGCGCCGCCTGCATCAGCGGCACGCCCTGCGCGCGCGCGTGATCGTGAAGCTGCTGCAGCGTCGCATCGCCGAGGCCGCGCTTGGGCGTGTTGACGATGCGCTCGAAGGCGAGGTCGTCGGAAGCCTGCGCCACGCAGCGCAGATAGGCGAGCGCGTCGCGAATCTCGAGCCGCTCGTAGAAGCGCGGGCCGCCAATGACCCGGTAGGGCAGGCCGATGGTGATGAAGCGGTCCTCGAACTCGCGCATCTGGAACGAGGCGCGCACGAGGATCGCGGCCTCGTTCAGCTGGTGGCCCTGCCGCTGCAGCTGCTCCAGCTCCTCGCCGATGGAGCGCGCCTCCTCTTCCGAATCCCACAGCCGAGGTCAGTGTCGGCTTCTCGCCGTCCTCGCCGTCGGTGAAGAGCGTCTTGCCGAGCCGCCCCTCGTTGTGGGCGATGAGATGGGCGGCGGCCGCGAGGATATGGCCGGTGGAGCGGTAGTTGCGTTCGAGGCGGATGACGGTCGCGCCGGGGAAATCCTTGTCGAAGCGGAGGATGTTGTCGACCTCGGCGCCGCGCCAGCCGTAGATCGACTGGTCGTCGTCGCCGACGCAGCAGATGTTCTGCGGCCGCCCCTCCTGCCGCTGGGCCAGCAGGCGGAGCCAGAGATACTGGGCGACGTTGGTGTCCTGGTACTCGTCGACCAGGATGAACTTGAACTTGCGCTGGTACTCGGCCAGCACCTCCGGATTCTCGCGAAACAGCCGGATGGTCTCCAGCAGCAGGTCGCCGAAATCGACGGCGTTCAGCACCTTCAGACGCGCCTGGTAGTCGGCGTAGAGCTTGAGGCCGTAGCCGTTGGCATAGGCCGCGCCCTCGCCGGCCGGCACCTTGTCCGGGGTCAGAGCCCGGTTCTTCCAGCTGTCGATGGCGGAGGCCAGCATGCGGGCCGGCCAACGCTTCTCGTCGATGTCCTCCGCCTGGATCAACTGCTTCAGGAGACGGATCTGGTCGTCCGTGTCGAGAATGGTGAATCCGGGCTTCAGCCCCACGAGCTCGGCATGGCGGCGCAGGATCTTCACGCCGGTGGCGTGGAAGGTGCCGAGCCAGGGCATGCCCTCCACCGCCTCGCCGACGAGATGGGCGATCCGCTCCTTCATCTCGCGCGCCGCCTTGTTGGTGAAGGTGACGGCGAGGATCTCGGAGGGGAAGGCGCGGCGCTGGTTGAGGATGTGGGCGATGCGGGTGGTCAGCACCCGCGTCTTGCCGGTGCCGGCGCCGGCCAGCACGAGGACCGGGCCGTCCAGCGTCTCGACCGCCGCGCGCTGCTCGGGATTGAGGCCCGAAAGGTAGCCGGCCGCCGCCTGGCTGCCACGCGCCGCCATGGCCCTTTCGGCAAGGCTCGGCTGTCGCGGGGCGGCGGGTTCAGTCATGGGCGGGGAATGTTCCGATTCGGTTCCCGCCCAAAATGGGGTTTCCCGCGGCCAAAGCCAACCCGGGCAGGTAATCGGCGAAAACCACCGGGGCTTCCGCGGGTCCCGGTCTCGCCGGGGCGGGCAGCCGGGAAAAGCGAAAGGCCGGCGTTTCCGCCGGCCTTCTCAGGATTGCGATGGATCGGGTGGGTCAGCGAAGGACGACGACCCGGGTTCCGACGCGCACGCGATTGTAGAGGTCGGTGACGTCGTCGTTGGTCAGGCGGAAGCAGCCCGAGGAGACGGCCTGGCCGATCGTGTGCGGCTCGTTGGAGCCGTGGATGCGATAGAGCGAGGAACCGAGATACATGGCGCGGGCGCCGAGCGGGTTGTCCGGGCCGCCGGCCATGAAGCGCGGCAGGTCGGGGCGGCGGCGCAGCATCTGGGCCGGCGGGCGCCAATCCGGCCACTCGGCCTTGCGCGTGATCGTCTGCGTGCCGCCCCAGGAGAAGCCGGGACGGCCGACGCCGACGCCGTAGCGGATCGCGGTGCCACCGGCCTGGACGAGGTACAGGCGGCGCTCCTGGGTGTTGATGACGATGGTGCCCGGCGCATAGCGGCCAGTGAAGGCGACCGTCTCGCGCGGGATGGCCGAGACGCCGGTGCCCGGGCGCGGGCCGCCGTCGGTGCGCGGCATCACCCGCATCGGCTGGTTGGTGGCGGGGTCGATGATGACCTGGTCGCCGTAACCGAAGTTCACGGTCTGCGCCGTGGCGGCAGCGCCCGACAGGGCGAGCGCGACGGCGGTTGCGAAGATGGGCAGGATACGCCGCATGAAAGCACCTTGCGAGTTGACGAGAGGCGGAACGACCGCGAGCCGGCTGCGATCATGACCGTCGGCACTTGGTTGGTGCGATAGAGCGTAATCGCCTACCGTTACGCAATGGTAGCCGTGTCGGCAGCGCAGCAAAGTTTCCTGTTTCGCGAAGGGTGTGGCAGGCGCGACACGGTCTGATCCCCATGCCTTTGGCGCTGCTCAGATTTTCGTACCGATTGTATCACGTGAACGTGAACTGGGGGTGGCAGGCGCGGCGCCCGATGCGGCCCCCTCGCATTTCGGCCGTCGAGCCTTCATATAGGGGCCATGTCCATGATCCCTGATCTGACCGGCGGCGCAGACGACATCGTTGTGCCCTTCCAGGTCGACGAACTCGATCTCCGCGGCCGTGTCATCCGTCTCGGCCGCACCGCCAGCACCATCATCGAACGCCACGGCTACCCCGTGCCGGTGGCGCGCGTGCTCGCCGAGGCGACGGCGCTGACCCTGCTGCTCGGCTCCGGCCTGAAATTCGACGGGCGCCTCATCCTGCAGACTCAGACCGGTGGACCCGTCCACATGGTGGTGGTCGATGTGGCGACGCCCGACCGCGTTCGCGCGCTGGCGCGCTTCGATTCCGATGCTGTCGCCCAGGCGACGGCGGACGGGCGCGACGATCCCGCATCGCTGCTCGGCAGCGGCCAGCTCGTCATGACCATCGACCAGGGCGGCGACATGCAGCGCTACCAGGGCATCGTGTCACTCGACGGCCAGGGCCTCGAGCAGGCCGCCGACCAGTATTTCCGCCAGTCGGAGCAGATCGACACCCGCGTCCGCCTGGCTGCCGCCGAGGAATTCGTGGCCGGCGACGCCGGCATGCAGCGCACCTGGCGTGCAGGCGGCCTGCTGGTGCAGCACCTGCCGAAGGCCGGGACCGAAGCCAGCCGCGACCTTGCGCCGGGCGATGCGCCCGACGGCACCGTCCTGCCGGAGCCGCACGAGGCCTGGACCGAGGCGCGGGCGCTCACCGACACGATCGGCGACGACGAACTGGTGGACCGCAACCTGTCACCCGAGCGCCTGCTGTTCCGGCTGTTCCACGAACGGGGCGTCAGGGTCTTCGACGCCCAGGACGTGCGCGATCACTGCACCTGCTCGCGCGCACGCATCGAGGGGATCGTGAAGAGCTTCACGCCCGAGGAGCGTCACGACATGGTCGAGGACGGGCACATCACCGTGACCTGCGAGTACTGCTCGACCAGCTATCGTTTCGCGCCCGCCGAGTTCGACCCGGTCCAGTGAGCGTCAGCGCACGCTGGAAAAGCGCCGGAACGTGCCGACCCCATCGGCGATGACATTCCCGTCGCCGTCCTCGACGCGGATGGAGACGAAGGCGACGCTGCGCCCGCCGCCGGTGCGGACCGCCGTGACGGTCAGAACGCCGTCACGGGCCGTGCCCAGGTAATTGACGGTCAGGGAGAGCGTCACCCCGCGACGGTCGATCTCGTCGGGGTCCTTCGGCGGCCCGCCGAGCGCCGCATAGCCCCCCGCGGAATCCATGAGCGTCGCGACGAGGCCGCCGTGCAGGCCGCCGCCGCGATTCATGAACTCCTCTCGGACGGGGCACTTCATCACCGCGCGCCCGTCGGTCCACTCGACCACCTCCCAGCCGATGAGCCGGTGGAAGGCGCTGTGGCGGTCGGATGGTCGGACCTTCACGGGCTGGTCCAGTTCGCTCATCCGCGCGCCCCCTTGTCGCTGTTGGTTGGATCGGCGGCCGTTGTGGCGTCATGCGGCGGCGTTGACAAGACGGCGGGACGCAGGACCGATCTCCGCCGATCGGCCGAGGCATCAGCGCACGCGGGATCCGACATCCCGCTGGTAGGCTTCGAGTGTCGCCAGCAGGCTCGCGGGAACGCCGCCAGCCCGGATGGTGTCGCAGTGCCGGCGCAAGGCCGCAGCCACGTCGCGCGGATGGTGCCGGCCGCTGGCGATGGCCTCTTCCGACATCGCCACGATGCGCTGCACGATGTCCTCCGGCGCGTGCCCGGAGCCGTCGTCGCAGCCGGCCCCTGTCGGCCAGCGGCCAGCCCCGTGCTCGGTCTTCTCCCAGTGGAAGGGCCGGCGCCAGAGGTCCAGCACCGCCCGCAACGCCGCGAGGCCCATGACAACCCAGGCCAGCGGCAGGAGGACAAGCCAGGGCGCGAGGTGCAGGCGACCGGCGCGCTTCAGGCCCACCGACTTGTAGAGGATGCTGCCGGCATATCCGAGGGCGAAGATGCCGGTGACAGGGCCAGCCCAGTCCGGCGGACCATGCACCAGCCAACTGGTGGCGAGCGCCGCCAGGCAGACGAGGTGGACAAGCGCCGATCCGAGGGAGCCGACGAAGGTCGCAGCCAGAGCCGCGATGCCGCGCAGGCCGACTTCGCCCGTCAGCCGGCGGGGATCGCGCGCCAGCACGGCGAGGGTCTGCAGCCAGCCCTTGAACCAGCGGCTGCGCTGGCCAAACCAGCCCCTGAAGGTTGGAGGCGCCTCCTCGAAGGTCGGCAGGGTGATCGTTCCGGTCCGCCAGCCGCGGCGTGCGAGGCGGAACCCGAGGTCGGCATCCTCGGTGACATTGTGGGGATCCCAGCCCAGCGACTTGTCGAGCGCCGCACGCCGGAAATGATTGGATGTCCCGCCAAGCGGCAATGGCAGGCCGGCGCGGGCGAAGGAGGGGAGCAGGACACGGAACAGCGCGTCATATTCGGCAGCGAAGAAGCGGGCGAGCCAGCCGTCGCGCTCGTTGACGATGGTGAGCGGCGCCTGCAGGCAGCCGAGGCGTGCGTCGCCCGCGGCGAAAATCTCCGCCGCCTCCTTCAGCTGTCCCGGGGAAGGCCTGTCCTCTGCGTCGTAGACGACCACCAGTTCGCCGCTGGCGAAGGGCAGCGCCATCGCCAGCGCCTTGGGCTTGGTGCGGGGCCCGAGCGGCGGCACGAGGATGACCTCGACCGCCGGATCGGGGGGCGCCGCCCGCACGGCCTCGATGGTCTCCGTGTCGTCCGCCTCCAGCACGAGCTTGATCTCCAGCCGGGCCCGCGGATAGTCGAGCCGCCGGAGTGCGGCGAGCAAGGCCTCGACCACCGCGGCCTCGCGATAGAGCGCGCACAGGACCGAGTATCGCGGCAGAGCGTCGTTCCCGAGCCTGCGCCGTGGCAGGGGAACATGGCGCACGGCCGCCGAAGCGAGACGCAACGTCGCCCAGACGGCGACTCCGACGCCCACGGCACCGCCCGCAATCGCTGCAAGCCAGCCCGGCCCTGCCACCAGCGCACCGAACAGCAGGGCGAGCGACACCATGACAGTTCCCGCCGTCCTCACCATCAGGCCGCGATCGGCAGCACTGAGCGAGGGGTCTGCCTGACGCAGTCTCGGCACGGTGGCCTCGAACCAGGCCGCCTCCGCCCACGTCCTGACAAGCCGGGCAAAGGCCTTTGGAGTCGTGACGAGCACCGGCAGCGAGCCCGGCATGGGGCGCAGGCCCTGCTCCGCCAGGCGCTCGGCCTCGGCCGCAGACGGCGCCATCAGGATCGCCTTCCCCATGACCGGGTGGACGATCCCCACCACGCCTCGCGCGAGAATGGACTGCCAGGCGGCCGGGTCGGCCGCGACCGCCGGCGGGGTGCCGTCCAGAGAGGTGACCATGGCGCCGAAACGGCGGGCAAGAGCCGAAGCGATGGCCTCCGCCGAGACCAGCCCGAGCGCCAGGGCGGCTTCAAGCGGTTCCAACCCCCAGAGACCTGCGGTCGCCTCTGCCCGGTACCGTTGCGGGGAGTCCAGGAGGCCATCGATCAACCGGCTCGCACGCCCGAGGGTGGCCGCGGGTGGCGCCGTTGGCATCGACTCCCGGGCGATCCTCGGTGCCACGAGGCGTTCTGCCAGCCGGTCGCGCAATTCCCCTGCCCGCATGGCGCGAAGGCCCGCCCCCGTTCGTTCGCCCCTCGCGAACGTCCTGGCTCAGGCTATAAGGGAGCAACTGGCCGGCATCAGTCGGACGAACCCGGATGACGTGCGTGATCGCGAGATATTTATTGCTGGTTGCAGTCACTGTGCTGGCGACGGGCCTTCCGGTGCGTACGCAGACAGCGCCGGCGGATCGTCCCGGCGCCACGGGCACGCTGGCGATCCCCGGCTACTGGGATCCGCGCCGCCGCAGCGAGAGGGTCGACCTCACGCGCGTGCCGCAGATCCGTTTCCTCACCGAGGACGACTTCCCGCCCTACAACTTCGCCGGTCCGGACGGACGGCCGACAGGCTTCAACGTCGAGCTCGCCCGCGCCATCTGCCAGGAGCTCGGCATTCCCTGCACCATCCAGGTCCGGCGCTTCGACGTGCTGACCGAGGGCCTCGACCGCAATGCAGGCGACGCCATCATCGCCTCCATGGCGATCACCCCCGACATCCGCCGCCGCTACGAGGTCTCCGACCGCTATCTCGAGACGCCGGCGCGTTTCGTCATGCGCAAGGACACCCGCCTCGACGATGCGACGCCCGAGGCGCTGGCCGGGCGGTCGATCGCCGTCGTCCAGGGCACCGCGCACGAGGCCTATGTCACGCAGTTCTTCCGCCAGTCGGCGATCCGCCGCTATCCGGACCTCGAGGCCGCCCGCCGCGCGGTGCTGGAGCGCGACGTGGACGTGCTCTTCGCCGACGGCATCGCCTCGGGCTTCTGGATCTCCGGCGAGAGTTCCGCCGACTGCTGCCGCTTTCTCGGCGGTGCCTATACCGAGAACCGCTACTTCGGCGAAGGCCTCGCCATCGTCATGCGACGCGGCAACGAGCCGCTGCGGCGGGCGGTGAACCACGCGCTGCAGCGGCTCTGGGAGAAGGGCGTCTATGCCGAACTGCTCCTCAAGACCTTTCCCCTGGGCATCTATTGACGGCCGGGGCAGGCCCCTCGGGGTCCGGCTCAGCCCATGAAGACCGCCTCGAGATTGTTGTTGTCGGCATCGATCACGAAGGCCGCATAGTAGGTCGGGGAATAGTCGGTCCTGAGGCCCGGCGCGCCGTTGTCCCTGGCGCCGGCCTTCAGTGCCGCGGCGTGGAAGGCGTCCACCTCCGCCCGGCTCTTCGCCTTGAAGCAGATGTGGGCGCCGGTGGCTCCGGCATTGGTGGTCGGGTGGAGCCAGAGCGGCGTCGAGTCCGGCCCCGGCCCGAAGCCGGCGTAGCCCTCGCCCCGCGCTCCCGGCCGATGTCCGAGCGGCGCCAGCGCCGCGGTGTAGAAGGCCACGGCCTTGTCCATGTCCTTCACGCGCAATCCGATATGGTCGTACATGACGTCCTCCTGTCGAGAAGGAGGTCAGGCTAGGCGAGGCGCCCGAGCCGTTCTTGGCAGAAATTGCGCTCCGCTCTCGACGCCTTGCGGAAGGCGCCAGGCGACAGGCCGGCCGCGCGGCGGAACGACCGGACGAAATTGGACAGATCTCCGAAGCCGACGTCGTAGGCGATGTCGGTGATGGACCGGCCCGGCTCGGCCAGCAGCCGCGCCGCCCGCCTGAGCCGGCATTGCACCAGATACTGGTGCGGCGTCACCCCGGTGACGCGTCGGAAAAGACGCAGGAAATGAAACGGGCTGAAGCCCGCGAAGGCCGCCGCAGCGTCGAGGGTGATCTCATCCGCGCTGCGCGCCTCGATCCAGCCTGCCGTCTCGACGCAGCGCTGCCTGTCGATGCTGCGCGCCGACGGGCCATGTCCGTCCCGGCCTGTGGCGACCGTGATGAAGCGGCTTGCGAAGGCGAGGCCAACCTCCTCGAGGCCGACGTCGCTGCGCCCCTCGGCCGCCGCCTGCCCCAGTTCGCCCCAGACCGCGAGTTCGGCCAGCGGCGGCATGGCCCGCGTCTCCCAGACCGCCCCGGCCGGGCCGATGGCGTCGATGGTCTCGGCGGTGAACTGAAACGACAGGCATTCGTCTCCCGCCGCATGGTGGTCGTGGGTGCAGCAATACTCGTCGCCTGGGCGGCCTACCAGAACGGCGCCGGCGACGAGATCGTGGCTCGCCCCGCGGCTCGTCAGGCCGAAGCTGCCGCGCCGCACATAGGAGAGAGACAGGCAGTCGTGCATCTCGACGAAGGGCCGGTCGTCGGGGCCCGCCTCGCAGCGATAATCCATCACCCGCATCGAGGCGCAGGCGCAGAGCTGGACCGCGGTCATCGCCGTTCGGTCCCGGGCCGCGCTGCGAGACCGAAGGCCGGGTCTCCATCGAACAGCGTCGGCGCATTGGTCGTGCGGGCCCGCTCGATGGTGAGCAGCTTCAGCTTGGTGTCGACGCCGCCATTGGCCGAGAAACCGCCGGTGCGCCCGCCGGCCGCCAGCACGCGGTGGCAGGGCACGATGATCGGCCACGGGTTCTTGCCCAGCGCCTGCCCCACAGCCTGCGCCGCACCGGGTTCGCCGATGCGCCTCGCCACCTCGCCATAGGTCAGGGTCTCGCCGGGCTGGATCGACAGCGCCACGTCATAGACACGGGCGTTGAAATCCGGGAGACCGCCGCGGTCCAGCGGCGCGTCTGAAAGATCGACGGCCTCTCCCGCGATCAGCGCGACGATCCGGTCGATGACGGCGCGAATGGCGGGCGGCGGCTCGGCTTCCGGCAGGTCCGGGTGACGGGCGAGGAGGCGGCGGCGTGTCGCGGCCGGAGTTGCTTCCGGGAGGTTGACCGCGACGATGCCCCTGTCGCTCCAGGCGATGCCGACCGCGCCGATGGCGGTCTCGAACAGGCAGTGAGCCGAACTGGACATGAGGCACTCCTAGCAGTCGTCGGACAGGATCATGGCAGCAACTGTCAGCAGGCCGTTCATTGACCTTGCCGCCCCCCCGCCCTATTGCAACCCACCGCTTTCGTTCGTTTCCGCCCGGATCCCGCCATGCTTCCCGCCCTGTCGATCACGCCTGCCCTTCTGGAGGCCGCCCGCGTCTCCACCGCCTGGCCGTTCGAGGAAGCGAAGAAACTCGTGGCCCGCCTGGAGAAGACGCCGAAGAATGGCCCGGTCATCTTCGAGACGGGCTATGGCCCCTCGGGGCTGCCGCATATCGGCACCTTCGGCGAGGTTGCCCGCACCACCATGGTGCGCAACGCCTTCCGCCTGCTGACCGAGGACAAGGTGCCGACGCGCCTCGTCGCCTTCTCTGACGATCTCGACGGCCTGAGGAAGGTCCCGGACAACGTGCCGAACAAGGAGTTGCTGACGCAGCACCTCGGCCGCGCGCTCACCGCCGTGCCCGATCCCTTCGGCACCCATGACAGCTTCGGTGCTCACAACAACGCCCGGCTTCGCGGCTTCCTCGACCAGTTCGGCTTCGACTACGAATTCGTCTCCTCGACCGCCATGTACCGGTCGGGTGCCTTCGACGCGACGCTGCTGACCGCGCTGGAGCGCTTCGACGCCATCCAGGCGATCATGCTCCCCACTCTCGGCGAGGAGCGCCGTGCCACCTATTCGCCCTTCCTGCCGATCCACCCGGAATCGGGCGTCGTCATGCAGGTGCCGGTGGAAGAGCGCAACGTCGCCAAAGGCACCATCGTCTGGCGCGACCCGGTCTCGGGCCAGCGTTACGAGACGCCGGTGACCGGCGGCCACGCCAAGATGCAGTGGAAGCCCGACTGGGCCATGCGCTGGACGGCGATCGGCGTCGACTACGAAATGGCCGGCAAGGACCTGATCGATTCCGTGACGCAGTCGGGGAAGATCTGCCGGGCGCTGGGCGGTACGCCGCCGGAAGGCTTCAACTACGAACTCTTCCTCGACGAGAACGGCCAGAAGATCTCGAAGTCCAAGGGCAACGGCCTGACCATCGAGGACTGGCTCTCCTATGCCTCGCCGGAGAGCCTGTCGCTGTTCATGTACCAGAACCCGAAGAGCGCCAAGCGGCTCTACTTCGACGTCATCCCGCGCAATGTCGACGACTACCTGACCTTCGTCGAGAAGTACCCGGCGCAGGACGAGAAGGCCCGGCTGATGAACCCGGCCTGGCACATCCATTCCGGGACGCCGCCGACGGTCGAGGTGCCGATCTCCTTCTCCATGCTGATGAACCTCGTCTCGGTGTCCAACGCGCCGGAGAAGGGCGTGCTCTGGGGCTTCATCCGCCGCTACGCGCCCGACGCCTCGCCGGAGCGGAACCCGAAGCTCGATGAACTCGCCGGCTATGCGGTGAGCTACTTCCATGCCTTCGTGAAGCCGACCAAGGTCTACAAGGCGGCCGACGACGTGGAGCGCGAGGCGCTGGAGGCGCTGTCCGCGGCCATCATGGCGCTGCCGAAGGACGCCAGCGCCGAGGACGTGCAGGGCGCCGTCTACGATGTCGGCCGTGCCATCCCGCGCTACCAGGACCTCAAGGCCAAGGGCGCCACGCCGGAGAAGCCGGGCGTTTCGGCCGAATGGTTCTCGGCCATCTACAAGGTGCTGCTGGGGCAGGAAAAGGGCCCGCGCTTCGGCTCCTTCGCCGTGCTCTACGGCCTCGACGAGACGCGGGCGCTCATCCGCAAGGCGCTGGCCGGCGAGTTCGTGAAGGGGTGAGGCCGATGTTGGGCGGGCCGGACGGCGGCGCGCCTACTGGCTCACCCACATGATCCGCGCCATCCAGGCGATCTCGGAGACCGGGAAGCTGCGGTCGCCATGGGCGGCGTTGAGCGAGGTGAGTTCCACCGTCCGGTTGGTCTGGCGCTTCAGCTCCTTGGCCATGATCTCGCCCTCGGCGGTCTGCAGCACCACGCGGTCGCCGCGGCGGATCGGCGCCGTTGGCGACACCACGATCCGGTCGCCGTCGCGATAGACCGGCAGCATGGAGTCGCCCTGGATCTCCAGCGCATAGATGGAGTCGTCGGGCACGTCGGGGAACGAGACCTCGTCCCAGCCGTTGCCGGCGGGAAAGCCGCCGGCGTCGAAATAACCTCCCGCGCCAGCCTGGGCGAATCCGAGGATCGGAAGCGGCCTTGTGCTCATCCTCGACCCCCCGACGAGCGAGACGAATTCGCCGAAGCTGGTGCCCGTCGCATTGAGGACCTTGGCGACCGATTCCGTCGACGGCCAGCGTTCGCGGCCGTCCAGCATCACGCGCTTCGACTTGTTGAAGGTGGTGGCATCGAGGCCGGCGCGCTTGGCGAGGCCGGAGGCGGACAGACCATTGGCCTCCGCCAGCCGATCGATGGCGGCCCAGATGTCGGCGTGGGAAAACATGTCAATCTCCCGGGCGGGCGCTCCGCCACGCGGCGTTCTTCCGACCCAGGGATACGCAACAATATCAGGAAGAACGTCCGTTTATAGGACTATTGACCTTCCGTTGCCCTGTCAATTGGAATATACGCTGCTGGGGCGAGCGAAGCCGCCGCGACCAGGATTCCGGGACCATGACCATCATCTATAAGATATCCCCGCGCGAGGCGTGGCAGCAGGCGGAGGCAGCCGGACGGTTCACTGGCGCGCCGGTGGACCTGAAGGATGGCTACATCCACTTCTCGACCGCCGCACAGGCGCGCGAGACGGCAGCGAAGCACTTCGCCGGCATGGCGGATCTCGTTCTCGTCGCCGTCGATGCCGACAGCTTCGGCCCGGCGCTGAAGTGGGAGCCGTCGCGCGGCGGGGCCCTCTTTCCCCACCTCTATGCCGAGTTGCCGATGAGCGCGGTGCGCTGGGTGAAGCCCCTGCCGATCGGCGCCGATGGCCTCCACCTCTTCCCAGCCATGGACGACTGAGGCCGAGTTGACAGGCTGTGCGGCGTTGGCGAGCCTGCCGTTCTGGTCAAGGTGGAGAGGTCCGATGTATCGCGCTCTCACGCGGGGCATCCAGGTGACGGTCACCCCGGAATACATGCCGGAGCGCTCCGACCCCGACGAGCGCCAGTTCTTCTGGACCTATCACGTCGAGATCCTGAATCTCTGCGGCGAGCGGGTCCAGCTGCGGTCGCGCTACTGGAACATCACCGACGAGAACGGCCATACGCAGGAGGTGCGCGGCGCCGGTGTCGTCGGCGAGCAGCCGGTCATCGAGCCGGGCGCCGCCTTCGAATACACATCGGGTTGCCCGCTGACGACGCCGACCGGCATCATGGTCGGCCACTACCTGATGATCAACGAGCGCAACGAGACCTTCCAGGCGGAGATCCCCGCCTTCTCGCTCGACAGTCCCTTCACCAACCGCACCGTCAACTGACAGGCCTCAGGCGAAGGCCCGCACCAGCTGGATCAGGGCGAGGCTTGCGACGAGGAGGCCGACCACCCCCATGAGCACGTGGGGACTCAGCCGGCGGACGATGAACCCGCCGAAGGGAGCTGCCAGGACTCCGCCGATCACCAGGGCGGCGATGTGCTGCAGATGGGTCGCACCAAGCTCGATGAAGAAGGTGGTCGATACCGCGACCGTCACGAAGAACTCTGCCGCATTGACCGAACCGATGACGGTGCGCGGCGCGTGGCCGGAGCCGATGAGCGTCGAGGTCACCATCGGCCCCCAGCCGCCCCCGCCGATGGCGTCGAGAAATCCCCCGACCAGCCCCAGCGGAGCTGCGTGCGACGTCTTCGCATCGTCGCTTGTCGGGCTCAGGCGAAAGGCCTTCATCAGGATGAGAAGGCCGAGGATCAGCAGGTAGGCGGCGATGAAGGGGCGGATCGCCTTGCCGTCGATGTTGGACAATACGTAGGCGCCGAGAACGCCTCCCACGACGCCGGACAGGCTCAGCGCCAGGAACAGTCGCGGCTGGATGTTGCGGAAGTAGAGATGCGACAGGCCCGAGATACCCGTGGTGAAGACCTCGGCGGCATGGGTGGCCGCGCTCGCCTGCGCCGGTGGCAGGCCGAGCGACAGCATCGCCGTCGTTGCAATGAGCCCGAAGGCCATGCCGAGAGCGCCGTCGACGAGCTGGGCGAAGAAGCCCACAGCAATCAGGAGGATGAACTCGAGCGTCATGAGACCCCGTGGCTGATTCAGGGGCCATCATACAGCAGCAGGGACAGCCTCGCTTCCCGCAAGGCGCAGGTCAGAGTGCCGTCAGCCCGCCATCGATGACGAGGGCATGACCGGTCATGAAGGAGTTCTCCGGTGAACAGGCCCAGAGCATGGCCTGGACGATCTCGTCCGCCGTTCCCGCCCGGCGCATGGGCATGGTCTGGACGAGGCGGCCCACCATCTCCTCATGCGTACGTCCTGGCTGGGCGAGCGATTCCGTCAGCATCGGCGTCTCGGCAAAGGCCGGGCAGATGGCGTTGATGCGGATGCCCTTGCGCGCCACTTCCGCCGCAGTGGTCTTGGTCAGGCCGATCACCGCATGCTTGGCGGCCGCATAGGCGGCGAGCAAGGGCGCACCCGTAACGCCGGCGACCGAAGCGGTGTTGAGGATGACGCCGCCGCCCTGCCTCTCCATGACCGGGATCTGCGCCTTCATGCCGTGGAAGACGCCCATGACGTTGATGTCGAACATCCGCCGCATCACCGCTTCGTCGGTGTCGACGAGCTTCATGGTCCCATGCGCGACACCGGCATTGTTGAGGGCGACGTCGAGCCGCCCGAGCGCGTCGGCACCGGCCGCCACCAGTTCGACGACGGCTGCACCGTTCGCGACATTGGTCAGGCGGGTCACGACCTTCGCACCCGCCGCCTCGGCGAGGCGTCGGGTTTCTGCGAGGCCCGCCTCCTGGATGTCGCCGAGAACGAGGCTCGCGCCCTCCGCCGCGAAGCGCTCGGCGGCGCGCCGGCCGAAGCCACTGGCGGCTCCCGTGATCAGGACGACCTTGCCCTCGTAGCGACGCATCCCGGTCATCACGGACCCTTCTCGATCACATCCACCGCCATGCGCGCCAGGATCGGGATGTTGTCCTTCACCTGGAGCGCCCGCTCCGGATTCGAGGCGTTGCCCGACAGGGCACGCTTCAGCACGCCCTGCAGGATCGCCGCCATGCGGAAGAGGCAGAAGGCGAGATGGAAATCCCAGTTCGGAATGCCATCGATGCCGGTGCGCTGGCAGTAGCGGGCGACATAGTCCTCTTCCGTCGGAATGCCGATGGCCTTGCGGTCGATCCCCGCGAGGCCGCGGAAGGAGCCGGCATGCGGCAGCCGCCAGTGCATGCACTGGTAGGCGATGTCGGCAAAGGGATGGCCGATGGTGGAGAGTTCCCAGTCGAGGATGGCGAGCAGGACGGGCCTGTCCTTGGCGAAGATCATGTTGTCGATGCGGTAGTCGCCATGCACCAGCGAGGAGCGCCCGTCATCGGCCGGCAGGTTCGCCTCGAGCCAGGCGATGACCCGGTCGACATCCGGCAGGTGCTCCGTTTCCGAGGCGCGGTACTGCTCGGCCCAGCGCGACAGCTGGCGGGCGAAGTAGTTGCCGGGGCGGCCGAAATCGGCGAGGCCGACGGCTGCCGGATCGACCATGTGCAGCGCCGCCAGCGCCGCGTTCATCGCGTCGTAGATCGCCGTGCGGTCCGCCTGCGAGACCTCGGGGATCGCCGGATCCCAGATGATCCGGCCGTCGACGAATTCCATGACGTAGAAGGCGGTGCCGATGACGCTCTCGTCCTCGCAGAGCACATGCATCTGCGGCACCGGCACAGGCGTCGCGCCGAGCGCCTTCATCACCCGATACTCGCGGTCCACGGCATGCGCGGATTTGAGGAGCTGGCCGGGGGGCTTCTTGCGCAGCACCGCGCGACCACCCGCGTGGGTGAGCATGAAGGTCGGATTGGACTGCCCGCCGGCGAATTTCTCGGCCTTCACCGGCCCCCTGAAGCCGGGCCAGTGCGCTTCGAGATAGGCGCCGAGCGCCGCTTCGTCGATGGTCATGGCAGGCGTGGCCAAGGTCATGCTCCTGAAGGTCTTTCCGGACGGCAGGCGCGGAGCCCGCCATCCTCCGGCCGCGGGGCGGCCGGAGCGAAGTCTGCCACGCCATCCGCCCGCCCGTCCTCTCCGACGGACGGACGACGGCGCACGTGCCCGTCAGATGACCTCGAACAGGCCGGCGGCGCCCATGCCGCCGCCGATGCACATGGTCACGACGACGTGCTTGGCGCCGCGACGCTTGCCCTCGATCAGCGCATGGCCGGTAAGGCGCGCGCCGGTGACGTGCCATAGGGATGGCCGACGGCGATGGCGCCGCCGTTGACGTTCAGGCGGTCGGCGGGAATGCCGAGCGTGTCGCGGCTGTAGAGCACCTGCACGGCGAAGGCCTCGTTCAGCTCCCACAGGTCGATGTCGTCGACGGTCATGCCGGCACGCTTCAGGAGCTTCGGCACGGCGAAGACCGGGCCGATGCCCATCTCGTCCGGCTCGCAACCGGCCACGGCAAAGCCCTTGAAGATGCCGAGCGGAGTGAGCCCGCGCTTCTCGGCGAGCTTGGCCTCCATCACCACCGCCATGGAGGCGCCGTCGGAAAACTGGCTGGCATTGCCGGCGGAGATGACGCCGCCCTCGAGTGCCGGGCGGATCTTGGCGACGCCCTCGTAGGTGGTGTCGCCACGGATGCCCTCGTCCTCAGAGAGGGTCACCTCCTCCTCCCAGGTGCGCACGACCTCCTTCTTCTCGTTCAGTTCCGACTTGAGCATCTTCGTCGTGAAGGGAACGATCTCCTGGTCGAACTTGCGGCCCTGGCGGGCGGCGGCGGCGCGCAGCTGGCTCTCGACGCCGTACTGGTCCTGCCGCTCGCGGGAGATGCCGTAGCGCTTGGCCACCATCTCCGCCGTCTGCAGCATCGACCAGTAGATCTCCGGCTTCTTCGCCTTCAG
Organism: Phreatobacter sp.; assembly: GCA_965284145.1. Taxonomy (GTDB): domain Bacteria; phylum Pseudomonadota; class Alphaproteobacteria; order Rhizobiales; family Phreatobacteraceae; genus Phreatobacter. Next base: position 1,241,929 of record CBDIRH010000001.1, on the reverse strand, counting down.
CGCCGGGTCCTGGAAGTTCGACTTGTTGGCCTGATTCTGCACCAGCGAGATCGATTCGACGCCGCCCGCGACGTAGATGTCCGCTTCGCCGGCGATGATGTTCTGCGCCGCGGTCGCGATCGTCTGCAGGCCCGAGGAGCAGAAGCGGTTGATGGTCATGCCCGAGGTGGTGATCGGGCAGCCGGCCGAAAGGGCGATCTGGCGGGCGATGTTGCCGCCCGTCGCACCCTCCGGCGTGGCGCAGCCGACGATCACGTCCTCGACTTCGCCCGGGTCGATGCCGGCGCGCTGGATGGCATGCTTCGCGGCATGGCCGCCCATGGACGCGCCATGGGTGTTGTTGAGCGCGCCCTTCCAGGACTTCGCCAGGCCCGTGCGGGCGGTGGATACGATGACAGCTTCACGCATGGGTCTCTCCTGACGTGGTCCTGAAATGCGAAGGCTCAGGCGCGGGGCGGCAGGGCAATGCCCTTGGCCGCCGCGGCCTTCATGGCGAACTTGGCAGTCTGCTCGAAAGCGCCCTGCAGCGCCTTCTGTCCGGCCGGGTTCGAGATGTCCTCGAACCGGGCGGCGATCGTCTCCGGCGTGCGCTCGGCCTCGTCCAGCCAGATGCCGTCGGTCTCGTAGATGATGGTGCGGTCGAAAGCGCCGGCGCCGGCGCAGAGGATGGTCCGCGACGGGCCCTTCTCGCTGACGAGGAAGAGCACGCCGGGCGTGATCGACTCGGGCGTCAGCAACGCCAGCGTCTCGGGCGACATCAGCTCCTCGGTCATGCGGGTGGCCGCCGTCGGCGCCAGCGTGTTGACGCGGATGTCGTTCTTGGCGCCCTCCTGGTGCAGGACGTTCATCAGGCCGACCATCGCCGCCTTGGCAGCCCCGTAGTTCGCCTGACCGAAATTGCCGTAGAGGCCGGAGGAGGACGAGGTGAAGACGATGCGGCCGTAGTTCTGCGCCCGCATGATGTCCCACACCGCCTTGGTGCAGTTCACCGTGCCCATCAGGTGCACGTCCACCACCGCCTCGAAGTCGGGCAGTTCCATCTTGGTGAAGGTCTTGTCGCGCAGGATGCCGGCATTGTTGATGAGAATGTCGATGCGGCCCCAGGTCTCCATGGTCTTCTTCACCATGTCCTGAACCTGGGCGAAATCGGCAACGTTGGCACCATGGGCGATGGCCTCGCCCCCTGCCGCCTTGATCTCGGCGACGACCTTCTCGGCGGCTTCCGTCGAGCCGCCCGTGCCGTCGCGGGCGCCGCCGAAGTCGACGATGACGACCTTGGCGCCGCGGGCCGCGAGGCCGAGGGCATGGGAGCGGCCGAGGCCGTTGCCGGCGCCGGTGACGATGGCGACGCGTCCGTCGAAGCGAATGGTCATGCGGAAGTCCTCAGTTCGTGTAGGCGAGAGTGACCCAGTCGGCGGCGAGCGCCGGCTTGTCGGCGCCCTCGATCTCGACGGTCACGGAATGGGTCAGCTGGTGCTGCTGCGGCGACTTGGAATCGAGCGCCTTCAGCACGAAGCGGCCGCGGATGCGCGCCCCCGCCTTCACCGGGCTCATCATGCGCAGGCGGTCGAAGCCGTAGTTGACGCCCATGTTGCGCCCGATGATCTCCGGCAGCGCGTCATAGGCCATGGCGGAGAGCATGGAGACGGTGAGGAAGCCGTGGGCGATGGTGCCTCCGAACGGCGTCTCTCTCGCCTTCTCCACGTCGATATGGATGAACTGGTGGTCGTGGGTGAGGTCCGCGAAGGCGTCGATGGCCGACTGGGGAATGTCGATCCACTTCGACACGCCGACCTCCTGGCCGATGCGGCCGCGCAATTCCTCGATCGTCAGTTTCTCTGCCATGCCTGTCCTCGTATCGGCCCGGTGGCCACTCCGTTCAGAAGCCCCGCGCCAGGGCGACGCGGTCAGCGTGGAAATCGGCGTCGCCATAGAGCGTCGATGCCACCTGCATCCGCTTCATGAAGAGACCGATGTCGATGGCGTCCGTCATGCCGATGCCGCCATGCATCTGCACCGCCTCCTGCGCCGCAAGCCGCGCCACCGACGAGGCCTTGGACTTCGCGACGGAAACCGCCAGCGCCGCGCCGACCGGATCGGCGTCGAGTGCCTGCAGGGCCGACAGCACGGCCGATTTCGCGATCTCCACCTCGCAATAGAGATGCGCCGCCCGATGCTGCAGCGCCTGGAACGCGCCGATGGTGCGGCCGAACTGCTTTCGCTCCCTGAGATAGGCCATGGTCCGCCCGAAGCTCTCCTGGGCGTTGCCCGAGAGCTCGGCGGCAAGGCCGGCGCGGCCGGCGCCCAGCACGATCTCAAGGAGGCCGAAGCCGTCGTCGACCTCGCCCAGCACGTCGTCAGCGGTCACCTGAACGCCGTCGAAGGTCAGTTCCGCGGCGCCACGGGAATCGAGGGTCGAGAGCCTCTCCGTGGACAATCCTTTCGCCCTCGCGTCGACGAGGAAGAGGCTGACGCCATCGCTCTCGCCGGCAGTTCCCGCCGTGCGGGCCGCGACGATCACCGCATCGGCCGCCTGCCCGTCCACCACATAGGTCTTGGTGCCGGTGAGGCGGAAGCCGTTGCCGTGGCGCTCGGCCTGCATGGCCGTGCCGGCCGGATCGTGCCGGCGCCCCTCGTCCACGGCCGTGGCGATGATCGCCTCGCCCGCGACGATGGCGGGCAGCCAGCGCTGCTTCTGCGCCGGTGAGCCGGCGCGGGCCAGGGCGGTCGCCGCCATCATGGCGGTGGAGAGGAAGGGCGAGGCCGTCAGCGTGCGGCCCATCTCCTCGCAGATGACGCCCGCGCCGACGAAGCCGAAACCGAGGCCGCCCTGGTCCTCGGGCACCAGCACGCCGGTCCAGCCCATCTCCGCCATGTCGCGCCAGAGCCCGCGGTCGAAGCCGTCGGCAATCTTCTCGTCGCGGATTGTCCTGAGGGCGGCCACGGGCGCCTTCTCCGACACGAAGCCGCGGGCGGCATCCTGCAGCATCACCTGATCGTCGTTCAGAACCAGCATGGCGACCTCACGCGGACGGCAGTTGCAGGAGGCGCTTGGCGACGATGTCGAGCATGACCTCCGACGTGCCGCCCTCGATGGAATTGGCCTTGGTCCGCAGCCAGGCGCGCGGCCGCTCGCCGTCATTGGTGCGGGCGCCCTCCCATTCGAGGCCGCTCGTGCCGGCGGCCCGCATCATCAGCTCGTAGCGCCGCTTGTTGAGCTCGGTGCCGTAATATTTCAGCACCGACGACCGGTCGCCGACGCCCTTGCCGCCGGAGGCCGCCTCGTCCTTGTAGCGGGCCATGGTAGCGGCGAAGGCCAGTGCGTCCACCTCCGCCCGCGCCGCATCGGCGCGCAGAAAGGCATCCGTCAGGCGGCCGTTCGCATCCGTGCCGATCTCGCCCGCCGCGACCTGTCCGGGAGAGCGCCCGCCGAGCAGTCCGCCGCCTCCCCCGCCGATCATCTCGCGCTCGTGGGTGAGCAGGTACTTGGCGATGTCCCAGCCGCGATGGAGGGTGCCGACGAGGTTCGCCTTCGGCACCTTCACGCCGTCGAAGAAGGTCTCGCAGAAGGGCGACTTGCCGGAGATCAGCTGGATCGGCTTCGTCGAAACGCCGGGCCAGGTCATGTCGAAGAGGATGAAGGAGATGCCGAGGTGCTTAGGGGCCGAAAAGTCGGTCCGCACCAGGCAGAAGATCATGTCCGCCTTGTCGGCATAGCTGGTCCAGATCTTCGAGCCGGTGACGACGAAATGGTCGCCGCCGTCGTCGGCGCGGGTCTGCAGCGAGGCGAGGTCGGAGCCGGCATTGGGTTCCGAATAGCCCTGGCACCAGCGGATCTCGCCGCGGGCGATGCGCGGCAGGTGCTCCTTCTTCTGCTCCTCGGAGCCGAAGGCGAGCAGCGCCGGGCCGAGCATCCAGATGCCGAAGCTCGAAAGCGGGGGGCGCGCGTTGATCCGGCAGACCCGACGGCCGGCAGGGTCTCGGACTGGGAGAGGCCGCCGCCGCCATAAGCCTTCGGCCAGCCGGGCACGGTCCAGCCGCGCGCCGCCATGCGCTCGAGCCAGACCTTCTGGGCCTCGGACTTGAAGACCCAGTTGCGGCCGCCCCAGCAGATGTCATCGTCGCCGGTGACCGGCGTCCGCATCTCGGGCGGGCAATTGGCGTCGAGCCACGCGCGTGTCTCGCGCCGGAAGGCGTCGAGGCTGTCCATCCGCATCCTCCCGCAGCAGCCTCGCCCCGGGGGGCCGGCCGCCGATCGTTCCTTCGTTGACGGCCCCGCCGCAGCGAGGACATACTGGAGAGTATGTTCGGGTGCCCGGCCGTTGTCGAGCCCCCTGCCCGCGGGAGCGTCCATGCACGGCGTCCCCCTTCCGGCAGAGGGCGAGAGACGGTAACACCCCGGATCAATGCAGGACGCCGCAAAGGCGCCGCTTCAGGGGAGGATGCCGGCGGACATGCAGGGCACGGCTGCCAACGATCTCGTCTCGCCCGACCGGCGCGAGGAAGTCCTCGCCGCTGCGGCCGAGTGCTTCATGCGGCGCGGCTACGAGGCGACCTCCATGGACGATGTCGCCGACATGCTCGGCGCCACCAAGGGGCGCGTCTACCATCACTTCCGCTCCAAACCGGAACTGTTCTTCGAGGTGTTCCGCCGGGCGATCTTCATTCTGATCCGCGAGGCCGCGGTGCACGAGACCGGTCCGGGAACAGCCGCCGAACGCCTGCGCCTGATGGCACGCGCCCACATCCTCTGCATGATGGAGACGCAGGCCTTCCAGCGGAACCTCACCCTCGGCGTCGACCTCTACCGCTTCGGCGAGACCAGCGAGGAGCACAAGGCGACGCTGGAAGAACTGATGAACCTCCGGCGCGGCTACGAGGATGCCTTCCGGCGCATCTTCGCTGTCGGCGCCGCCGATGGATCGATGAAGGCGGCCGATCCCTCGCTCGCCATGCGCACGCTGCTGGGCGCCATCAACTGGGTCGCGGTCTGGTATTCCCCGCGCCACGGCGAGACCCGCGCCCATCGCGAAAAGCTCGCCGACGATGTCGTCGCCCAGGTGCTCGGCGGCTACCTGTCCTGAGAGGCCCTCAGGCGGCCTTCCCCCGCGCCTCGCGCACCATCTGCACCAGGATCTTGTGGAGGTCCTCCCCATTCGTCACCCGGCGGGGAAAGAGCACACGCGCCACGCGATCGCCGGCGGCGAGGTCGAAGCCTTCGGGATCGACGCCGGTCATCCTCCAGGGGCCGGGCTCCTCGCCGGCCAGTACCGTCGCATAGACCGAGACCGCATCGACATGGTCCGCGTTCATGTGGGCGATCGCACCGGGCTCGGCTGCGGCCAGATCGGCCGCATCGGCCACGTCGAGCAGCAGATCGCTGCCGGCGACATCCGCCGCACGGGCGAAACCACCGTTGAGATGTCCGGCCGCGACATCCAGCCGCCAGATCGAGAAGTCGGGAAAGTCGATGTAGATCTGCGATTTCGGATTGCGCGCTAGGAACCGTGCCTTCAGCCGCTTCACCTCCTCCTCGTCCTCGACGCGCCGGAACGCTCCGAGCACGGTCAGGCGGGGGTGGGCGAGGGGATCGCCCTTGCCGTGGCGGGCGAGCAATAGCGACGCGCGCCCGTCGGCTTTCAGATTGGCGGTATGGCTCGAGAGGGTCGAGATCAGGATGAGCGGCGAGCCGTCGGTGTCGGTCGCAACCGTCGTCAGGGTGGTCACCGGATGACCCGTGTTGCGGTCGATGGTGCCGAGCGCGCCGGCGCGAATCGTCCGCAGAAGATCGCGGGCCCATTCCAGCGGCTTGAAGTCCGCCGGCTGGGGGGCGTTCTCGGGGATGTTGCCGGGCATGGCCCCCGGCTGCGACTTTGTGTTCATGGCTGTCTCCTGGGCGGCACAACAACCGAAGAGAAACCTGTGCGCAAGGGCTGGGGCGCCTCTGGCTCCCCGGGGCTTTTCCGCATTTGACTGCGCAAGTCTGCGATCGGGGAAAGGCGACGTTGAGATTCTTCCGACAAGCTCGCGCCATGTCCCTTTTCAACAGACGAGTGCTGCGGAAAGCCGCCACGGCCACCCTCATGTCGGTGGCTCTGTCGTTCGTCCTGGTGGTCGCGGTCACGACCCTTCTCAGGGGCCATCCCGATCAGGTCTCGATTCTCCTGTCTGTCGCCTGCCCTCTTCTCATCGCCTTCCCACTGAGCACCCATCAGTTCTGGCAGAGCGAGAAGCTGAGGCAGGCCCGTGCGGCAATCGAGCGGATGAACCGGGACCTCGAGGCCGCCCATCGCGAGCTTGCCGTGGCCCATGCCGCCCTCGGCGAGCGCGCCCGGCACGACGGCATGACCGGCGTGCTGAACCGCGAAGGGTTCTTCCAGTCGCTTCAGGACCGCGAGTCCGATGCGGCGGGCGTCCTGCTCGTGATCGACCTCGACCACTTCAAGTCGATCAACGACCGTTTCGGCCATCCGGCCGGCGACAGGGCCCTGAAACTGGCCGGCGAGGCGATCTCGTCCTGCACCCGCGCCCGAGACTTCGTCGGGAGAATCGGGGGCGAGGAATTTGCAGTGTTTCTCGCCGGCGCCACCGACAGGAAGGCCGAGGCCGTCGCCGAGCGTATCCGCGAGACCGTGGCATCGCTCAGGCTCAAGGTCGACACCGGAGAGACCATCGGCATGACCGTCAGCATCGGAGGCGCGTCCGGACATACAGGGCAAGGTCTCGCCGGGCTGCTCAAGCAAGCCGACCACCGTCTCTATGAGGCGAAGCGGCAGGGCCGCAATCGCGCCCTCGTCGCCGACGTCACGCCCCGCGTCGCCTGAGGCGCATGCGGGACTTGACGTGACGGGGAGGCTCGCCCATGCCTCCTGCGACCGGAAAGGCCCGCCATGCCCCTGCGCTTCTCCACACGCGCCGCTGATTTCGAACATCGCTTCGCCGGCCTCCTGGCGATGAAGCGTGAGGTATCCGAGGAGGTGAACGACGTCGTTCGCGCCATCGGCCAGGACGTGATGTCCCGCGGCGATGCCGCCGTCATCGAGTACACCGCGAAGTTCGACAAGCTGGCGCTGACGTCCTCGACGCTCCGGGTCACAGACGGGCAGATCGAGGCAGCCGTAGCCGCCTGTGACGTCCGCACCCTGGATGCCCTTCGCCTCGCCGCCGACCGCATCCGCAGCTATCACGAACGGCAGCGGCCGAGGGACGATCGCTTCGTCGATGCCCTCGGCGTCGAGCTCGGCTACCGCTGGACCGCCATCGAGGCGGTCGGGCTCTACGTGCCGGGTGGCACCGCCGCCTACCCATCCTCCGTGCTGATGAACGCCATCCCCGCCAAGGTCGCGGGATGCCCGCGGGTGGTGATGGTCGTGCCCGCACCCGGCGGCACGCTGAACCCGCTGGTGCTGGCGGCCGCCCGCCTCGCCGGTGTCGACGAGATCTACCGCATCGGCGGCGCCCAGGCCGTCTGCGGCCCTCGCCTACGGCACCGCAGACCATCGCGTCCCGTCGCCAAGATCATCGGGCCAGGCAATGCCTTTGTCGCCGCCGCCAAGCGCCAGGTCTTCGGCACGGTCGGCATCGACATGATCGCCGGTCCCTCCGAGGTGCTGGTCATCGCCGACGGCACTGCCAATCCGGACTGGATCGCCGCCGACCTTCTGGCCCAGGCGGAGCACGACACGGCCGCCCAGTCGCTGCTGATTACCGACGACACCGGCCTCGCCGATGCGGTGGAGGCGGCCGTCGAACGCCAGCTCACCACCCTGCCGCGGGCCGAGATCGCCGCAGCGAGCTGGCGCGACTTCGGCGCGGTGATCGAGGTCTCCGACATCGCCGAAGCGGTGCCGCTGGCCGACCGCATCGCGGCCGAACATCTCGAGATCATCACCGCCGATGCGGAGGGCCTCGCGGCCCGGATTCGCAACGCCGGCGCCATCTTCCTCGGCGGCCACACGCCGGAGGCGATCGGCGACTATGTCGGCGGCTCGAACCATGTGCTGCCGACCGCCCGGTCGGCGCGGTTTTCCTCCGGCCTTGGCGTCCTCGACTTCATGAAGCGCACCTCGCTCCTGCGCTGCGGACCCGAGCAGTTGCGCGCGCTCGGCCCTGCCGCCATCGCGCTTGGCGAGGCCGAGGGGCTCCAGGCCCATTCGCGATCCGTCTCCATCCGCATGAATGCCGGCGGCACCGACTGACGCGCCGCGCAGGAAAGGACGACCATGCCTGATCGCAAGGGTCACCCATCAGCCGATGCTGCGCCCGAGGCCCAGGACGCCGGCGCTGCGGCAAAGTCCGGGCGCCGGCTGGTCGCCGTCACCATCGACGAGGCCTCCATCGGTCGCTCGTCGGCCGATATCGAGCACGAACGGGCGGTCGCCATCTACGACCTGATCGAGGAGAACACCTTCTGCCCGGTCGGAATCGACAGCGGTCCCTTCGCGCTGCACATCTCGCTGGCCGAGGGCAAGCTCGTGCTCGACGTGAAGCACGAGGATGGCCGGCAGGTGGTGACGCACATCCTGTCGCTGACGCCCTTCCGGCGGATCGTGAAGGACTATTTCATGATCTGCGACAGCTACTACGAGGCCATCCGGCATGCGACGCCGGCCCAGATCGAGACCATCGACATGGCACGCCGCGGCCTCCACAACGAGGGTTCGGAGACGCTGCGCGAGCGGCTGAAGGAGAAGCTGGACTTCGACTTCGACACCGCGCGCCGCCTCTTCACGCTCATCTCGGTCCTGCACTGGAAGGGCTGAGGTGGTCTCCGACCGGCGCAAGAACCCCCAGGCCGTGCTGTTCGCCTGCACCATGAATCAGGTGCGATCACCCATGGCCGCCGCCATCATGCAGCACTTTTTCGGCAGTCGAATCTTCATCCAGAGCGCCGGGGTCCACAAGGGCGAGCACGACCCCTTCGTCGACGCAGTGATGGACGAAATCGGCATCGACACCCGCAAGAGCCGGCCGAAGACGATCGAGGAGCTTGAGGAGTGGGAGGGCCTCAACTTCGACCTGGTCGTGACACTCGCCCCCGACGCGCATCACAAGGCGCTCGACCTCACCCGGACGAACGACATGGAGGTCGAGTACTGGCCGACCCCCGACCCGACACTCGCACAAGGCTCGCGCGAGCAACGCCTCGACGCCTACCGCCAGGTGCGCGACATGCTGATGCAGCGCATCCGCCAGCGCTTCACCCGGGCCGGCATGGGCAACGAATAGCCTGTCTCAGCCGTTCCGAAGCCTCTCCATCGTCTCCGCCCACAGCGCCCGCGTCAGATCACCGGCGCCCATCTCCCGACCGAGGGCGGCCGCCTGCCCAGACCAGAGCGAGGAGAAGTCGGCGCTGCCGGCCGCCTCGGCCTTCGCCTTCAACGGCGCGAGTGCGCCGCCAGCCGTCGGGAAGGCCGGGGCATCGGCCGACAAGGGGCCCGCCTCGCGCATGATGCGGTTCATCAGCCCGCGCGCCGGACGGCCGGTGAAGAGGTTGGTCAGCGCCGTGCCGTCGTCCTTGGCGCTCTTCAGCGCCTCCGCGGTGCATCGGCGTGATCGTCGCCTCGGGCGTGAACAGATAGGCGGTACCGAGTTGCACCGCCGAGGCGCCGAGGGCGAAGGCGGCGACGATGCCGCGCGCATCGGCGATGCCGCCGGCGGCGATGACCGGGACCTCCACTGCATCGACGACCTGCGGCAGCAGGGCGAAGAGACCGGGCTGGTTCGCGAGGTCATCGGTGAGGAAGATGCCGCGATGGCCGCCGGCCTCGTAGCCCTGCGCGATGATCGCGTCGGCGCCGTGATCCTCGAGCCAGCGGGCCTCATCTGACCGTGGTGGCGGACGACACGATCTTGGCGCCCCGGTGGCCTTCACCCGATCCAGCAGGCCAGGGGCCGGCAGCCCGAAGTGGAAACTGACGACCTCGGGCCGGAACTCCTCCACGATGGCGCAGCAGGCCTCGTCGAAGCGGAGCGCGGTTGGAGGCCGGGATCGGCGCGGCCGGATCGATGCCCAGCTCGCGCGTAGTACCCGGCGAGACGCTGCCGCCAGTGGCTTTCCCGCGCCTCGTCCGGAGCGGGGGTGGCGGTGGCAGAAGAAGTTGACGTTGACAGGCTTCGACGTGCGCTGGCGGATGACCCCGAGCTCGGCCCGAAGCGCATCGCTCGACAGTCAGGGCCGCCGGGCAGTGAACCGAGGCCGCCGGCCTCTGAGACGGCCATCGGCCATCTGCCGAGCCCTGGGCGCCGGCCATGGGGGCCTGGATGATCGGCAGGTCGATTCCGAAAAGATTCTGGATGCGGCGGTCGAGAGGCATGGCGCCCTCCATTCGGTCAGGTCGCAGACCTTAGTCGCATCGCAGCGGGACGAAAGGGGGGTCGAGCGGCGGATGAAATCCGACGCTGCCAGGCCGGCGATCAGGGCCGCCAGCCGGTCTCCATCGGCACATCGTCCTCGGGTTCCTCCGGCTTCGGCTCGGCGGCGCGCGATTCGTCGACCACCGCGAGAAGCGCGACCAGCGGCCTGTTCGACGCCCTCCCCGAGGTTGCGGAAAGCGCCAGCGGCGTCTTCTTCGCCGCCCGCTTCAGCCGCGCCATCTGCTCCTTGCGGGTCTCGGGATCGAGCGCGTCGACCTTGGCCAGCGCCACGATCTCCGGCTTGTCCGCAAGGCCCGCGCCGTAGGCCTCGATCTCCTTGCGGACGAGCTTGTAGGCCTTGCCGGCGTGTTCGCAGGTGCCGTCGACGAGATGCAGCAGCACGCCGGCAGCGCTCGACATGGCCGAGGAAGCGGTCGCCGAGCCCGACACCGTCGTGGGCGCCCTCGATCAGGCCGGGAATGTCGGCAAGCACGAACTCGCGACCGCGGGCGCGCACCACGCCAAGGCCGGGGTGCAGCGTCGTGAAGGGATAGTCGGCGATCTTCGGCTTGGCGGCGGTGGTGGCAGCAAGGAAGGTCGACTTTCCGGCATTGGGCATGCCGACCAGCCCGGCATCGGCGATCAGCTTCAGCCGCAGCCAGATGCAGTCGCTTCCTGGCCGGCTGGCCGGGATTGGCGCGGCGCGGCGCCTGGTTGGTCGGGCTCTTGAAGTGGGCGTTGCCGAAGCCGCCATTGCCACCCGCGAGCAGCACGAAGCGCTGGCCGACCGTGGTGATGTCGGCGATCAGCGTCTCGCCGTCCTCCTCGAAGATCTGGGTGCCGGCGGGGACCTTCAGCACCACATCGGCGCCGCGGGCGCCGGCGCGGTTGCGCCCCATGCCGTGCATGCCTGTCTTGGCCTTGAAATGCTGCTGGTAGCGGTAGTCGATCAGGGTGTTCAGCCCGTCGACGCACTCGATCACGACGTCGCCGCCGCGGCCGCCATCACCGCCGTCCGGGCCGCCGAACTCGATGAACTTGGCGCGATGGAACGACACGGCGCCGGCACCGCCGGCACCCGCCTTCACATAGACCTTGGCCTGATCGAGGAACTTCATCGTCTCCGCTCGCCGCCGGGAAGGCGGGAGGGGTCTCTACCCCACAATGAGGCATGAGAACAGGAAAAAGGGCATCCGAACCCCTGAAAAGCGCCGGGCGGCCGCATCGCTGCGACCGCCCGGTTTCTCAGGCGCCACCGTTCCCCCGAATGGATGGAGCCCGATAGGTGTTGGGCTCACATTGCTGAAGACGGGCACGGCGCGCTTTGATGAAGATCAATCACCCAACGGAAGCATGGGCGATGAGGCGCTCCATGAAGGCATCCGACTTGGCGAGTTCGGCCGCCTCGACATATTCGTCCGGCTTGTGAGCCTGCTCGATCGAGCCCGGGCCGACGATGGCGGTGGGGATGCCGATCTCCTGGAACAGGCCGGCTTCCGTGCCATAGGCGACCTTGGCGTGGTCGTTGCGGCCGGCGAGCCGCTTGGCGAGCACGGTGACGGGCGCATCCGCCGCGGTGTCGAGACCCGGCACCAGCGCCAGCTCGACGAAGGTGAAGCCGGCCTCGGGAGCGATCGCCTTCATCGGCGGCTCCAGCACGTCATGGGCGTAGGCCTCGATCTCGGCGATATCGGATGCGGGTCGTCGCCCGCCACGCAGCGCAGGTCGAAATCGACGACGCATTCGCCGGCCACGATGTTGCGCACCGTCCCGCCCTTGATGACGCCGACCGAGGTCGTCGAGAACGGCACCGAATAGAGCGGGTCGAGGTCGGCGCGCTTCGCCAGCCGCTGGCCGATCTCGTTGATCTTCACGATCAGCTTCGCCGCCTCCTCGATGGCGCTGACGCCATAGGGCCGGAGCGAGGAATGCGCCTCGTGGCCGCGCACGGTGACGCGCATGGGACGGCCGGTCTTGTGGGCGATCACCACCTGCATGTTGGTCGGCTCGCCGACGAAGCAGGCCTCGGGCTTCAGCGGGCGGTCCTTCAGCACGGCGAGCAGGGTGCGCACGCCGCGGCAGCCGACCTCCTCGTCATAGGAGATGGCGAGGTGGATGGGTTTCTTCAGCGGCGCCGCCAGCATCTCCGGCACGGCCGCCAGCGACGAGGCGACGAAGCCCTTCATGTCGCAGGTGCCGCGGCCGAAATAGCGCCCGTCCTTCTCGACCAGCGAGAAGGGATCGGTCGACCAGTCCTGCCCGTCCACCGGCACCACGTCGACATGGCCGGAGAGCACGTAGCCGGCGACGTCCTTCGGGCCGATGGTGACCCAGAGGTTCGCCTTCTGGCCGGTCTCGTCATAGACGCGCTCGCCGGTGATCCCGAAACCGGCAAGATACTCCTCGACCCAGTCGAGCAGCGGCAGGTTGGAGTTGCGGCTGGTCGTGTCGAAGGCGACGAGCTTGCCGAGGATGTCGACGGTGGAGAGCTTTGCCATGGCTCAGGCCTTCCCGGCCAGCGCCTTGGCGCGGATGGCGTCGATGGTGGTGGTCGGGGTGATCGCCTGCTGGTCGAGGAAGCAGTGGATGATCGCCGGCTTGCCGGAGGCCATGGCCCGCTCGAAGGCGGGGGCGAACTCCGAGGTCGTGCGCACCGTCTCTCCGTGGCCGCCATAGGCGCGGGCGAGCGCGGCGAAGTCCGGGTTCTTCAGCGTCGTCGCCGAGATGCGGGTCGGATAGTCGCGCTCCTGGTGCATGCGGATGGTGCCGTACATGCCGTTGTCGACGACCACGACGATGATGGCGAGGTCGTACTGGCAGGCGGTGGCGAACTCCTGGCCGTTCATCATGAAGCAGCCATCGCCGGCGAAGGCGACGACGGTCTTCTCAGGGTACATGCGCTTGGCACCGACCGCCGCCGGCGCGCCGTAGCCCATGGAGCCCGAGGTCGGGGCGAGCTGCGTCGAAGCCGTGATTCCGGAAGCGCAGGAAGCGGTGCACCCAGGCTGGCGTAGTTGCCGGCGCCGTTGCAGACGATCGGCGTCGTCCGGCAGGCGGTCGCGCAGCCAGGCCATGACCTCGCCATACTGGAACTCGCCCGGCAGACGCGCCGGATTGCCGGTCCAGCCGAGATAGCTCTCGTGGGCGGCGGCGGCGCGGCCGGCCCAGGCGATGGACTGCGGCGGCTGCAGGCCCTCGAGCGAGGCGCAGAAGGCGGTCGGACTCGCCGTCGATGGCGAGATCCGCCTGATAGACGCGGCCGATCTCCTCAGCGCCCGGATGGACGTGGACGAAGGTCATCTGCGGCTTCGGGATGTCGAGGAGCGTGTAGCTCTGCGAGGCGATCTCGGAGAGGCGGCCGCCGAGCGCGATGACGAGGTCCGCCTCCTTGATCAGCTTCAGCATGTCCGGGTTGCCGCCGAGGCCGAGATCGCCGGCATAGTTCGGATGGCTGTGGTCGAACAGCATCTGCCGACGGAACTGGCAGATCACCGGCAGGTCGAAGCGCTCGGCAAAACGAGTCACCGAGGAGACCGCCTTCTCCGACCAGCGCGAGCCGCCGAGGATCAGGACAGGCTGCTTCGCAGCCCAGAGCAGCTTCTGCAGCTTCGCCATGTCGGTGAGGCCCGGCCAGGTTTCGGCCGCCTCGACGTAAGGCGCGTCCGGCACGTCGGCGCTCTCGGTGAGCATGTCCTCGGGCAGCACCAGCACCACCGGACCCGGGCGGCCCTGCATGGCGGTGGCGTAGGCGCGGGCGACCATCTCCGGGATGCGGGCGCAGTCGTCGATCTCGGCGACCCACTTGCACATGCCGCCGAAGAGCTGGGTGTAGTCCACCTCCTGGAAGGCGTCGCGGCCGCGCATGCCGCGCTCGATCTGGCCGACGAAGAGGATCATCGGCGAGGAATCCTGCTGGGCGATGTGCAGGCCGGGCGAGGCGTTGGTGGCGCCGGGGCCGCGGGTGACCATGCAGATGCCGGGACGGCCGGTGAGCTTGCCATAGGCCTCCGCCATCATGGCGGCGCCCCCCTCCTGCCGGCAGATGGTGACGGCGGACTTCGCGTCGTGCAGCGCGTCGAGCACGGCGAGATAGCTCTCGCCCGGCACGCAGAAGACGTGGTCGCAGCCCTGCGCCACGAGCTGGTCGACGAGAATCTGGCCGCCGGTGCGGATCACGGTGTCAGCGCGCATGAAAGAAGGTCCTCGGGTCGCTTGCGGCCGCGTTCAGCGCGCGGCCTCGTTCGGCCCGGACCTTAGCGGCAGGCGCGGCGGGGAGGAAGCGCCGGAAATGCGGGAGGGGGTGGCGATAGCGGCGACCGTGCCCCGTCGCGCTTTGTCACAGGGCTCCTATATGGTTTGCTGATCGCACGTCCTCCCCACCCCGGAACCCGCCTCATGACCACGCCCCCCGACTACACCCCGCCGCCGGTCTGGACCTGGAACAAGGCCAACGGCGGCGCGCTTCGCCAACATCAACCGGCCGATCGCCGGGCCGACCCACGACAAGGAGCTGCCCGTCGGTCGCCATCCCGTTCCAGCTCTACTCGCTGGGCACGCCCAACGGCGCAGAAGGTCACCGTCATGCTCGAGGAGCTGCTGGCGCGCTGGCCACAAGGGCGCCGAGTACGACGCCTGGCTCATCCAGCATCGGCGAGGGCGACCAGTTCGGCTCCGGCTTCGTCGAGGTCAACCCCAACTCCAAGATCCCGGCTCTGGTCGACCGCAGCGGACCCGACGCCGATCCGCGTCTTCGAATCCGGCGCGATCCTGCTGCACCTCGCCGAGAAGTTCGGCGCGTTCCTGCCCACAGATCGGCCGATCCTGTCGCGTGCGGAATGCCTGTCCTGGCTGTTCTGGCAGATGGGCTCGCGCGCCCTACCTCGGCGGCGGCTTCGGCCACTTCTACGCCTATGCGCCGAGCAAGATCGAATACGCCATCGACCGCTTCGCCATGGAGACCAAGCGCCAGATGGACGTGCTCGACCGCCGGCTCGCCGAATCGAAATATCCTGGCGGGCGACGACTACACCATCGCCGACATGGCGGTGTGGCCGTGGTACGGCGGTCTTGGCCAAGGGCCTGCTCTACGAGCGCCGGCGAGTTCCTGGCGGTGCACGGACTACAAGCACGTCCAGCGCTGGGCCGACAGCGATCGGCGCGCGGCCGGCGGTCAAGCGCGGCCGCATGGTCAACCGCGCTGCAGGGCGACCCGGCGAGCCCAGCTGCACGAGCGTCACGACGCCAGCGACTTCGAGCACGAAGACGCAGGACAAGATCGCGCCGGCCACCTGAGCCGGCGCTCCTGCCGCAGCGGCTCAGTCGCCGCGCAGCGCGAAGGCCTTCTTCGCCGCCGCGCGGGAGGTGGCGGCCTGATACCAGGCCTTCACCGCCGGCTTGTCGTCGACGAGGTTCGAATAGCGCAGGTAATAGACGCAGGCGGAGACGTTGAGGTCGGCGATGGTGAAGCGGTTGCCGACGAGGTAGCCGCCATGGCTGGCGAGGTGCCCCTCCAGTACGGCGAGCGGCGCCTTCAGCGTCTCGATGCTCTTCGCCAGCAGGGCGGCGTCGCGCTCGGCCTCGGGCTTCACGGTCTGGTGCATCAGCACGGCGAGCGCCGCGCCCTCGACCTCGGTCAGCGCCCACATCGACCACATGGTCATGAGGCCGTCCTCGTCGAGGGATTCCGGCGCCAGCGGGCCGCCGGCCTTCTTGGCGAGGTGCAGGTTGATGGCGAGCGATTCCCACATCATCACGCCGTCGATATCGGCGGCCGGCACGCGCCCGTTCGGGTTGATGGCGAGAAAGTCCGGCTTGCGCGAGCCCTCGGGCCCGTAGACCACCGGCACATGGGTATAGGCGAGGCCGAGTTCCTCGCAGGCCCAGAGGTTGCGGATCGCCCGCGATTTCGCGATGCCGTAGATGGTGACTTTCATGGATGCGCCCCGAGAGAGGAGAGGATTCTCGCGGGCGAGATTAGGCTTCGCCATGCGCCGCGTCGCGGGTATGAGAGGCGCTATCCACGCAAACCTCGCATGCCGGCGAAATGCAGCTACTGCCGGAACGTCTCGCGCGCGATGATCAGCCGCTGCACCTCGCTCGTCCCCTCGTAGATGCGGGTGATCCGCGCGTCGCGCAGATGCCGCTCGGCGGGAAAGTCGGCGCAATAGCCGGCACCGCCATGGAGCTGCAGCGCCGTCGGAGGTCACGCGCTCGGCCATCTCGGAGGCGAAGAGCTTGGCCATCGCCGCCTCCGTGTCGCAGCGCCGCTTCTGGTCGATCTCGTCGCATACGAAGTACATGAGCTGGCGCGCCGCCTCGATGTCGGCTCGCCATGCGCGCGAGCCGGAAGCGCGTGTTCTGGAAATCGCCGATCGCCTGGCCGAACTGCCGGCGCTCCTGCGGCATAGGCCTTGGCCGCGTCCATGGCGGCGCGGGCGATGCCGAGGGAGAGCGAGGCGACGCCGATGCGCCCGCCCGCGAGTTCCCCGACCGCGACGCGAAAGCCGTCGTTCAGCCGGCCCATCAGCGCCGAGGCCGGCACGCGGCAGCCGTCGAAATGCACCGTGTTGGTGGCCGAGCCGTGCTGGCCGAGCTTCCTCTCCGCCTTGCCGACGGCAAGGCCCGGCGTGCCTGCCTCGACAAGAAAGCAGGAGATGCCCTTGCCCTTCGGCGCGTCGGGATCGGTCACCGCCCAGACGACGAAGAGCCCGGCATATTCGGCCGAGGTGATGTAGACCTTCTCTCCGTCCAGCACGAAATCCTCGCCGTCGCGGCGGGCGCGGGTCTTCATGCCGGCCGGGTCCGATCCCGCGCCCGATTCCGTCAGGCAGAAGCCGGCGGCGGGATAGGTGCCGTCGGCGATGCGGGGGATATAGGCCTGCCGCTGCGCGTCCGAGCCCACAGCCTGGATGACCTCGGCGACCATGTTGGTGACGGAGGCGGTGACGCCGGTCGCGGCGCAGGCATAGCCGAGTTCCTCGATGACCTGTGCGAAGGCGACGGTCCCGGCTTCGGTCCCGCCGAACTCGGCGCGGACGTTGACCGCCATGAAGCCGGCTTCGGCCAGCGCCCTGAGGTTCTTCAGGAAGATCTCGCGCCCCTCGCCGCGGTCGAGGACGGGCGCCAGCGGCGCGACGATCTCGGCCGCCATCTTCCGCGCCGTGTCGCGGATGAGGACTTCCTCTTCGGTGAACTCGAACAGCATGGCGGCCTCCGCTCTCCCGGCAGGTCTTAGGGGAGGCGGTGGAGGGCTGCAATCCGGCGGAACGGGGGTGGTGGGGATGGCGGTGAATGACCCAGCCGAACTGAAACGGGCATGACGAATGCATGGCCAGCCGCTAAGCAATGGCGATGACCGACCTCTCCGATCCCCGCGCCTTTCTGCTCTCGCTCGGCCATGCCGCGATCAAGGCCGCCCTGCCCGACCGCATCGCCGAACACCTGCCGCAGGTGCCGGAAGGCCGGACCATCGTCGTCGGTGCCGGCAAGGCCGCCGCCAGCATGGCCGCGGCTTTCGAGAAGCTCTGGCCGGCGCCGCTCGAGGGAACCGTCGTCACCCGCTACGGCCATGCCGTGCCCTGTTCGCGCATCGAGGTCCTGGAGGCGTCCCATCCCGTGCCCGACGAGGCAGGCCTGGCAGCCACCCGCAGCATCCTCTCCCGTCTCGAGGGATTGACCGGGAACGATCTCGTCGTGGCGCTGATCTCCGGCGGCGGCTCCGCGCTGCTGGCGCTGCCCGGCGGGGACCTGACCCTCGGCGACCTCAAGGCAGTGAACGCCGCCCTCCTCGCCTCCGGCGCCGACATCACCGCCATGAACTGCGTCAGGAAGCACGTCTCGGCCATCGCCGGCGGCCGGCTCGCCGCGGCCGCGCACCCGGCGCGGCTCGTCACCATCGCCATATCCGACGTGCCCGGCGACGATCCGGCCGTCATCGCGTCGGGCCCGACCGTGCCCGATCCGACCACCCGCGAGGATGCCATCGCCATCGTCGAGCGCTACCGCATGGACCTCCCGGCCGCCGTGATGCGCCACCTCTCCTCCGATGCCTGCGAGAGCGTCAAGCCGGACCATCCCGCCTTCGCCGCCGGCATCGACGTGCGGCTGATCGCCCGGCCCGTCGAGAGCCTGCGCGCCGCCGAGCGCATTGCCGCAGCCGCAGGACTGCGAACGCTGGTTCTCGGCGACACCATCGAGGGCGAGGCGCGCGACGTCGCCCAGGTTCACGCGGCCCTCGCCCGGTCCGTTCTGGAACATGGCCTGCCGTTCTCGCCGCCGCTGCTGATCCTGTCCGGTGGCGAGACGACGGTGACCCTGCCGCGGGATCGCCCCATTGGCCGCGGCGGTCGCAACTCGGAATTCGCCCTCGCCTTCGTCGCGGCGATCCAGCCGCTGCCGAAGGCGCTCAGGTCCCGCATATCGGCGGTCGCTCTCGACACAGACGGCATCGACGGCATCGAGTCCAACGCCGGCGCGCTCGTCACGCCGGACCTTGTCGCTGCCGCCGAAGCCCGCGGCCTCTCGCCTCGCGCCTTCCTGGACCGTCATGACGGCTTCGGCTTCTTCGCCGAGCTGGACGGTCTGGTCGTCACCGGACCGTCACATACCAACGTCAATGATTTCCGGGCCGTGCTTGTGCAATAGTGACGAGGCGACACGGGAGCGAGGGCGAAGCATGAAGCCGACGACCGCAGCGCTGACGGCGATCCGGCTCTGTATCGGCCTCCTCATCGGCGCAGCCGGGTCGGCCGCCGCCTTCGCCCAGGCCCGCACCCCGGTGACCCTCTACACCTCGGTGGAGACCGACCAGCTCTCCGTCCTCAAGGCCGAGATCGAGAAAGACCTCCCCGACATCGAGGTGAAGTGGGTGCGCGATTCCACCGGCGTCATCACCGCCCGCGTCCTGGCGGAACGTGCCAGTCCCCGCGCCGACATGATCTTCGGCCTCGCTGCAACGAGCCTCCTGTTGTTTGCACGCACCGACCTGCTCGAACCCTATCGCCCCAGGGGGGCCGAAGAACTGAAGCCGGCCTTCCGCGACGACAGCGCGGCCTATCGGTGGACGGGCATGGATGCCTATGTCGCCGCCATCTGCTTCAACCGCGACGAGGCACGCGCCGTCGGCGCCCCGGCGCCGGCGCGCTGGCGCGACCTGCTCCATCCCTCGCTGCGCCAGCGCATCGTCATGCCGCACCCGGCCTCGTCGGGCACTGGCTTCCTGCTGGTGGCCGGGTGGATCCAGATGATGGGCGAGGAGGCAGCCTGGACCTTCATGGAAAGCCTGCACGAGAACGTCGCCCTCTACACCCATTCCGGCAGCGCGCCCTGCGTCCAGGCGGCGCGCGGCGAGAGGGTCATCGGGCTGTCCTTCGACATGCGCGGCGCAAGGGAGCGGGCCCAGGGCGCGCCGATCGAGGTGATCGTTCCCGAGGACGGCGCCGGCTGGGAGATGGAGGCCTTCGCATTGGTGCGCGACCGCCCGAAAGCGCAGTCGGACGCCGCCCGGCGCATCGCCGACTGGGCGGCCAGCCGCAGGGCGAACGAGCTCTATGCCCGCTTCTACGCCGTCGTCGCCCACCGCGACGTGAGGAACAGGCCGCCCCACTATCCGCCCCAGGTCGAGGAACGCATGCTGCGCAGCGATTTCTCCTGGATGGCGCAGAACCGCGACCGCATCCTCACCGAATGGTCCCGGCGCTTCGACAGCCGCCTGCCGGGCGCGCGCTGACCTCCGTGCAGGGCCGGAGCATCGTGCGCACGTCCTGAACGAGACGACCCCGCCTCGCGTGGGGCGAGACGGGGTCGGACATGATCGGCCCGGGACGGACCTGCAACGGCCGGAGCCGCTGCAGGGCGAACATCGTCAGTTGCTGGCGGTGACGCCGGCGGCGCGGATGACCGGGGTCCACTTGGCGATCTCGGCCTCGATGAAGGCCTTGAGGCCAGCCGGGGTCGCGAGGTTGTCGGCCGGCAGGTCGGCGCCGAGTTCGGCGAGGCGCGCCTTCACATTGGCGTCGGCGAGCGCGGCGCGCAGCGCCTCGTTCAGCTTGGCGACGATCGGCTCCGGCGTGCCCTTCGGGGCGAGCATCGCGTTCCAGACCACCACCTGGTAGGCGGCCAGGCCGGCCTCGGCCGTCGTCGGGACATCCGGAAGCGCGGCATTGCGCGATGCCTGGGCGACGGCGAAGGCCTTGATGGTGCCGGCACGAACCTGCGGGGCGACGTTCACCACCTGGTCGCAGAGATAGTCGACCTGACCGGCCACGAGGTCGTTCATGGCGGGGCCGGTGCCGCGATAGGGCACAGACTGCGGCTTCACGCCGATGATGGCATGCAGCAGCAGGCAGGTGGTGTGGCTGACCGAACCGATGCCGGCATGGGCATTGTTGGCGGTGCGCTCGTTGGCCTTCAGCCAGGCGACGAACTCGGAGAGGGTATTGGCCGGCAGCGTCTTCTTCGCCGTGATCAGGATGGCGTTGGTGTTGACGAGGCCGATGGGAGCGAAATCCGTGGCCGGATTGTAGCGCAGGTTCGGATAGAGCGCGACCGACGCGGCGTGGGTGCCGGTGTGGCCGATCATGATCGTGTGGCCATCGGGAGCCGCCGTCGTCAGGCGCGTCGAGCCCGTGGTGCCGCCGGCGCCGGCGACGTTCTCGATGACCACGGTCTGGCCGAGGGACTTCGACATCGCCTCGGCGACGATGCGCGCGACGACGTCCGTCGGGCCGCCAGCGGCGAAGGGAATGATCATGGTGACGGGGCGGGACGGGAAGGTCTGCGCGGAGGCGGGGGCGAGACCGGCAACCGAAACGGCTGCGATGGCGGCAACGAGGTGGCGTCTGTTCATGCGTGTCCTCCTGGAAGCGGAACTGATGGCGGGAAGGCCTATCGAGAGGCTTCTTGCCCCTCGCATATCCAATTCCGGCTGGCTTGGATAGAAGGACCTAGTGCAAAGGCCGCCGCAGACAAGGTGTGGAACGATGGACCAGCGGATGATCGAGCGAAGCATGACTGATAGCCTCTTCCCCGGCTTTCGCATGCTGGACGTATCCACGTCCGGCACCACCATCCGCCTGCGCACCGGCGGCTCGGGGCCGCCGCTACTGCTGCTCCATGGCTACCCGCAGACCCATGCGCTGTGGCACAAGGTCGCCCCGCGTCTCGCCGGGCGCTTCACGGTCGTCGCTGCCGACCTGCGCGGTTATGGCGACAGCGGCAAGCCCGAGACGACCACCGACCACGCTCCCTATTCCAAGCGCGCCATGGCGCAGGACATGGCCGAGGTGATGACGGCACTCGGGCACGAGACTTTCTATCTGGCGGGTCACGACCGCGGCGCCCGAGTCTCGCACCGGCTTGCCCTCGATCATGCAGACCGGGTCCGGAAGCTGGCCGTCCTCGACATCGCCCCGACGCGGGAGATGTATCGCGACACGACCGATCTCTTCGCGCGGCTCTACTGGCACTGGTTCTTCCTGATCACCCCGGCTCCCTTCCCGGAGCGGATGATCGGATCGGACCCCGACGCCTACTGGCTCAAGAAGTGCGGCTCCGGATCGGCGGGCCTCGCACCGTTCACGCCGGAAGCGCTCGCCGAGTACCTGCGCTGCTTCCGCGATCCCGCGACGATCCACGCGAGTTGCGAGGACTACCGCGCCGCCGCCACCATCGACATCGCCCATGACGACGCAGACGGCGACCGCAAGCTCGCCTGTCCGCTGCTGGTGCTCTGGGGCAAGAACGGTGTCATCGAGAAATGCTTCGACGCGCTGGCCCTCTGGCGCGAGCGCGCCAGCGACGTGCGCGGCCACGCGCTGCCCGGCGGTCACTACCTCGCCGAGGAATGCCCCGATCTGGTGGCCGACGAGTTGGAGCGGTTCTTCGGCTGAACCGCTCCGCCCGTCATCAGTTGCCGGCGGTGACGCCGGCCGCCTTGATCACCGGCGTCCACTTGTCGACCTCCGCGCGCACGTGGGCGCGCAGGGCCTCCGGGGTCTGGCCGGCGGCGTCCGGAATCTCGCAACCGAGTTCCAGGAGGCGCTTGCGCACCGCCTCGTCGGCGAGCGCCGCCCGACCGGCGGCGTTCAGGCGGTCGACGATATCCCGCGGCGTGCCCTTGGGCGCGAAGATGGCGTTCCAGCCCACCGCCTGGAAGGCGGGCAGGCCGCCCTCGGCGCTGGTCGGGACGTTCGGCGCGGTGGGCAGGCGGGCCGGTGTGGCCACGACGAAGGTCTTGAGGTTGCCAAGCTGCGGCACGATGCCGACCGTCTGGTCGCAGACATAATCGAGCTGCTTGCCGAGCAGCGCGGCCATGGCCGGGCCCGAGCCGCGGAACGGCACGTGCTGCACCGGCGCGCCGACGAGGTGGTGGAAGAACACGCAGGTCAGGTGCGAGGTCGAGCCGACGCCGCCGTGGCCGTAGTTATAGCGGGTCGGATTGGCGCGGATCAGCGCGATCATCTCGTGGCAGCGTGTTGGCCGGAAAGTCCTTGTGCGCCGAGATCAGCATCGGCGTGCCTGCGGCGTTGATCACCGGCTCGAAGTCGGTGCGCGGGTCATAGGCGAGGTTCGGATAGAGACCGACCGAAGCCGAATGGGTGCCGAGATTGCCCATCATGATCGTGTAGCCGTCGGGCGTGGCGCGCGACACGCGGGTCGAGGCGGTGGTGCCGCCTGCACCTGCGGCGTTCTCCACGACGATCGTCTGGCCGAGCGTGCGCGACATGTGATCGGCCATGATGCGGGCGATGATGTCGGTCGGCCCGCCCGCCGCGAAGGGCACGATCATGGTGATCTGGCGGTTCGGATAGGTCTGCGCCGCGGCTGGCACGGCGGCAAGGGCGGCAAGGGCGGCAAGCCCGGCGATCAGGCGTTTCATCGGTTCCTCCATGTGGCTCGTTCCACCGCGTTCAGCCACGGTGGCAGGTTGTTGAGGGTGCTCGTCCCGTCAAAGGTGCTTCAGCCCCCACCGTTCCAGCAGGGGGATGAGTTCGCGCTGCGTCCTGAGGCGATGGCCGCGCGCGGCAGCCTGGGCGGCCGCGGCGTCACCGGCCCGGATGCCCGCGATGATGCGGCGGTGATCGGCGATGGATTCCGGTAACTCGCCGCGCAGCCGGAGCGTCAGCATGCGGGCCCTGTGCATCTGGTCGTTGATGGTCTGGACGATGCGCATGATGCGGCCGTTGCGTGCGCCCTCGACCAGTGCATGGTGGAAGGCCGCATCGGCGCGGCCCCAGGCGGTGAGGTCGCCGCCAGCGAGCGCGGTCTCCATGGCGTCGGTGCAACTGGCGAGGTCGGCGGCGATGGCAAGTCTGCCGGCCTCAGGCAAGGCCGCCACGAGTTCCGCCGCCCTCCCCTCGATGGCGACGATGACGTCGTAGATCTCGCGAATGTCGTCAGGGGCCAGTGCGCAGATCACGATGCCGCGCTTCGGCACGATGCGAACGAGGCCCTCCTCCTGCAGCTTCAGGGAGGCCTCGTGCACCGGCGTGCGGCTCATCCCGAGCCGGAGCGCGATCTCCTGGGCCGAGGCCTGGTAGCCAGGCGGAAAGGTGCTCTCGCGAATGGCTTCCTTCATGGCGGCATAGGCATCGTCGACCAGCGAGGGTCGCCTCTCCACCGTCGTCGCCGCCCCGTCCTGAACCATGGTCGCCGCTCCTGAGAGAAAATCCATATCACCTTCCATGGAAGCTGCAATGGAATATTGACAGGCGGCCCGGGGAACGGCATGTGGCGCGCAGTCCAGAGAGGCAGACCCCATGAAGACCTATCGCATCGCGGCCATTCCGGGTGACGGCATCGGCACAGGAAGTCGATCTCCGCGGGCGTCGAGGTGCTGCGAGGCCCTGGCCGAGCGCGAAGGCACCTTCGCCCTCGACGTCGACCACTTCGACTGGGGCGGCGAGTACTACAAGAAGCATGGCCGCATGATGCCGGAGAACGGGCGCGACCTGATCCGCAAGCACGACGCCATCCTGTTCGGCTCGGCGGGCCACCCCGAGATTCCCGACCACATCACCCTGTGGGGTCTGCGCCTCGCCATCTGCCAGCCGTTCGACCAGTACGCCAACGTCCGGCCGACGCGCGTGCTGCCCGGCATCACCTCGCCGTTGCGCCACGTCAACGACAAGGAGCTCGACTGGGTCATCGTGCGCGAGAACTCCGAGGGCGAATACGCCGGCGTCGGCGGCCGCGTCCATCAGGGGTCGCCGCTCGAAGCCGCCACCGACGTCGCCATGTTCACTCGGCCCGGCGTCGAGCGCATCATGCGCTTCGCCTTCCGGCTGGCGCAGTCCAGGCCGCGCAAGCTGCTGACCGTCGTCACCAAGTCCAACGCCCAGCGCCACGCCATGGTGATGTGGGACGAGATCGCGGTCGAGATCGCCCGTGAGTTTCCCGACGTCACCTGGGACAAGATGCATGGTCGACGCCATGACCATGCGCATGGTGATCAAGCCCGAGACCATCGACACGGTGGTGGCGACCAACCTGCATGCCGACATCCTGTCGGATCTCGCCGCAGCGCTGGCCGGCTCGCTCGGCATCGCGCCGACCGCCAATCTCAATCCCGAGCGCGAGTTCCCCTCCATGTTCGAGCCCATCCACGGCTCGGCCTTCGACATCATGGGCAAGGGCGTCGCCAATCCCATCGGCACTTTCTGGTCGTCCTCGATGATGCTCGAGCACCTCGGCGAGCCGGCCGCCGCCGCGCGTCTGATGCGGGCTATCGAGCGCGTCACCGCCGATCCCGACCTGCATACGCCCGACCTCGGCGGCAAGGCGTCGACCCGCCGGGTGACGGATGCCGTGATCGCGGCCATTCAGGCCGACAACGAATAGCAGCCCGCAGACCCGCCCTCTGGCGCGTCCCGCCGGGAGCGCCTATCACCTCGCCGCAACACGCGGAGGACACCCATGGCCCGTTCGAACACCTACAAGCTCGCCGTCATCCCCGGCGACGGCATCGGCAAGGAAGTCATGCCCGAGGGCCTCAGGGTGCTGGAGCGCGTGGCGGCCAAGTACCGCTTCTCCGTTGACCTCGACCATCACGACTTCTCGTCCTGGGACTATTACGAGAAGCACGGCCGCATGATGCCTGAGGACTGGAAGGCGAAGATCGGCGGCTCCGACGCCATCTTCTTCGGTGCCGTCGGCATGCCCGACAAGATTGCCGACCACGTCTCGCTCTGGGGCTCGCTCCTGCTGATGCGCCGCGAGTTCGACCAGTACGTGAACCTGCGCCCGGTGAAGCCTGATGCCGGGCGTGCCCTCGCCGCTGGCGGGCCGCAAGCCCGGCGACATCGACTTCTTCGTGGTGCGCGAGAACACCGAGGGCGAGTATTCCTCCGTCGGCGGCCGCATGTTCCCCGGCACCGATCGCGAGATCGTGCTGCAGGAGACGGTGATGACGCGCGTCGGCGTCGATCGCATCCTGAAATACGCCTTCGAACTGGCGATGAAGCGCCCGCGCCGGAAACTCACCAGCGCCACCAAGTCCAACGGCATCTCCATCTCGATGCCCTACTGGGACGAGCGCGTCGCCGAGATGAAGAAGTCCTATCC
Organism: Phreatobacter sp.; assembly: GCA_965284145.1. Classification (GTDB taxonomy): domain Bacteria; phylum Pseudomonadota; class Alphaproteobacteria; order Rhizobiales; family Phreatobacteraceae; genus Phreatobacter. Next base: position 1,216,012 of record CBDIRH010000001.1, on the reverse strand, counting down.
GGACGTCGCGGTCGACCAGTACCACATCGACATCCTCACGGCCCATTTCGTGCTGAACCCGGATCGGTTCGACGTCGTCGTCGCCTCCAACCTCTTCGGCGACATCCTCTCGGACCTCGGCCCCGCCTGCACCGGCACGATCGGCATTGCGCCGTCGGGCAACATCAATCCGGACCGCAAGTTCCCCTCGCTGTTCGAGCCGGTCCACGGCTCGGCGCCGGACATCGCCGGCAAGGGCATCGCCAATCCGGTCGGCCAGATCTGGTCGGCGGCGATGATGCTCGACCACCTGGGCGAACCGGAGGCCGCGGCCGCCATCGTCCGCGCCATCGAGGAGGTGCTGTCGAAGGCCGACTACCGCACCCGCGACCTCGGCGGCAGCGCCGACACCGTGGCCTGCGGCAAGGCGATCGCCGACGCCATTTCCTGAACCGGGTAAGTAGTATCGACTATCATAGGTAGTTTCTACTATCAGACTTCTGCGTGAAAACGCGGATTCTAGGAACAAGTGCGTATGTATCGCCACGGCCTCTCCGCTTAGTTTCCCGCCGGTTTGGCGGGGGAGCTGGCGAAAATGGACTGGTCGACACTGAGTCTGGTCGGATTGCTCCAGGTCATCTGGATCAACATCATTCTGTCCGGGGACAACGCCGTCGTCATCGCCCTGGCGTGCCGGGGGCTGCCCGAACGGCAGCGCCTCATCGGCATGATCCTCGGCGCTGGTGTCGCCATCCTGCTCCGCGTCGTCTTCACGCTCTTCGTGGCGACTCTCCTCGACCTGCCCTTCCTCCGGCTCGCCGGCGGCCTGCTGCTGTTCTGGATCGCTGTGAAGCTCGTCACCGACGAGGGCGGTGACGGGGACCACGTCCAGGCCTCCGACAAGCTCTGGTATGCCGTGCGCACCGTCGCCATCGCCGATGCGGTGATGAGTCTCGACAACGTGCTGGCCATTGCCGCCGTCGCGCGCGACAGCAAGGCCATGCTGGTCGTGGGCCTGATCATCTCGATCCCGCTGATCGTCGCCGGTGCCTCGCTGATCATGAAGATGCTGGAGCGCTTTCCGGTCCTCATCTGGGCCGGCGCGGGTCTCCTGGGATGGCTCGCCGGCGACATGATGCTGAACGACCCGATCATCCGGAACGCGATCGGTATCGATGCCGTCCACCGCTTCGAGTTGCCGGCCGAATTCGTCGGCGCGATCTTCGTCATCGCCACCGCCTACCTGATCCGCAGGGGGCGGCGCGAAGCCGCGGTCTGACGATGGGGGGTGGAAAAAAACCGCCCCCCTGCTGACATCGGCAGTATTACGTATTATGTCGCCATCACTCGGCCGCCCCCGCGGCCTCACGGGATGGATGCGGCATGGAAAGTCAATTCTGGATCGGGCTCCTCCAGATCATCTGGATCGATCTCCTGCTCTCGGGCGACAATGCCGTCGTCATCGCCCTCGCCTGTCGCGGCCTGCCCGAGAAGCAGCGCAAATGGGGCATCCTGCTCGGCGCAGGCGCGGCGGTCGGCCTGCGCATCCTTTTCGCCCTCGTCATCACCTATCTGCTGGCTGTCCCGTTCCTGAAGCTGGTCGGCGGCCTGCTGCTGTTCTGGATCGCCACCAAGCTCATCGTCGGCGAAGAGGGTGACGGCCATGGCAACATCGAGGAGAGCGACAACCTCTGGAAGGCGGTCCGCACGGTCGCCATCGCCGACGCCGTGATGAGCCTCGACAACGTCATCGCCATCGCCGCCGCCTCGCACGGCAACGTCTGGCTCTTCATCTTCGGCCTCGCATTGACCATCCCGCTGATCATCTTCGGCTCCACCCTGATCCTCGGCATCATCGAGCGCTTCCCGGTCTTCGTCTGGGCGGGCGCCGCCCTGCTCGGCTGGATCGCCGGCGAGATGCTGCTCAGCGATCCTGTCGTCCTGCGCCAGCTCGCAGCCTGGGGAACGGGTCTCGTGACGCCCGTGGAGGTCACCCAGACCTATCCCGTCGGGCTGAAACCGGTCGCCCTCGCCCACTACGGGTCGGCGGTGATCGGCGCGCTCATCGTGCTGGCGCTGGGGTATGTCATGCGCAAGCGCCGCGACGAGGCCGCATCGGCCCACTGAGCCGGTGCCGCCAGCCTTCGACGATGCCCGCCCTTGTGGCGGGCATTTTCGTTGGTGGATCAGGTGCCCAGTGTCGTCAGGCGCGGGTGATGGTGCCGGCAGCGACCGAGAAGAGGTCGGCCCTGTCGCCGAGGCCGGCGAAGGCGTGCGGATCGGCGCCGGTCATCCAGACCTGCGATCCCAAAGCCTCCAGCGCGTCATAGAGCGCGGCGCGACGCTCGGGATCGAGGTGGGCGGCCACCTCGTCGAGCAGCACGATCGGCGTGAACCCGGCCATCTCCGCCACGAGCCGCGCATGCGCCAGCACCAGGCCGATCAGCAGTGCCTTCTGCTGGCCCGTCGAGCAGCGCTCGGCAGGTGCCCCCGTCGGGCCGTGGACGCAGAGAAGATCACTCGCATGGGGCCCGACCGTGGTCCGCCCCGCTGCCCGGTCGCGATGGCGATTGTCGCGGAGGATGGCGCGATACTCATCCTCCACCGCGACGGCAGGACGCTCGAGCACCCCGGCCTCCAGCATGCCGTCGAGGGCAAGCAGCGCGAAGGGAAAGGGCGAGGCCGGATCCTTCGTCGCCTCGATCAGACCGGCCAGCCGCCGTACCGCCTCGGCGCGGGCCGCCGCGACGGCGACCGCGAGTTCGGCCGTCTCGTGCTCGACGGCGTCGAGCCAGGCCGGATCGGGAGCCAGTTCCTCGAGCAGGCGGTTGCGCGAGCGCAGCGACCGCTCCAACGCATTGACCCGGCTGCCGTGCTCGGCATCGACCGCCAGCACCAGACGGTCGAGGAAGCGCCGGCGCTCGCCCGCCGAGCCGAGGAACAGGCCATCCATCGCCGGGGTCAGCCAGATCACCCGGACATGGTCGGCGAAGGCGGCCGCCGATCCGACGGGAGCCCGGTCGATGCGGCATTGCCGCGAGCGGACCTCGGGATCGCCGCCATCGATCCCGGTGCCGAGAAGGGTCTCGCCATAGGGGCCGTCGAGCGTGGCACTCACCGCCCATCCGCCATCGCCCTGTTCGAAGGCGGCTTCGGCGAGGGTTGCGCGCCGGAGGCCGCGCCCAGGCGTCAGGAAAGACAGCGCTTCCAGCACATTGGTCTTGCCGGCGCCGTTTGGCCCGACGAGCGCCACGAGGGCCGCCTGTGGTTCGAGGGCGGCGGCGCGATAGCTGCGGAAGCGCGACAGGGCCACGCGGGTGACGCGGCCGCGCAGCGGGCTGGCCCGGAGCCGGCCCCTCGTCGTCCTCGAAAGCGTGAATCGCTGCGACCATGGGCCCTTATCGCCCAAGCCGGGCGACGTGCGCCACCGCAAAGCGCGCGGCGGCGTCAGCAGGCTCAGGCGGCCGGCTTGCTGTCCTCGTAGGTGAAGCGGAAATCACAGTGCGAGGCGCCCTTCATGATGGTCTGGGTGCGCTCGAGCTTGAGCTTCGGATCATAGCCTTCGCAGAAGGTGCCGTCGCGCTGGCAGGAGAGAAGGTCGCCGATCTCTCCGAGGCCCATGGCCTTGTACATCTCCGAGTAGCGGCAGCGCACGACGTTGAAGGCGTAGCTGTTCTCGCTGCGGCCGACCTCCTCGACGGTGAGCGCGCCCTCGGCGGTCCATAGCGGCTGCATGTCGATGAAGCCCTGGAGCGAGGTGCCCTTCGGCGACTGCGCGGCGAAGCGCGAGGCCTGCTCCAGCGCCGACCGGCGCACGGCCTCGCCAATGGTGGAGCGCGCCACCTCGATGCCGTGGCTCTCCTTCAACTGGTCATAGACGTGCTTGAGGATTTCCGCCTCGATGCGCCGCTTCTCGATCATCGACAGGCCCTGGGGATGGGCCGGCGGGGTCGGGGCGGTGGTCATGGCGAGGCTCCTTCGAACGGTTCGAAGGAGAATGGAATCCGACCGGGCCGGCTGGCAAGGGCCGTCGGCGCGGGGCACCCGCGCGGGGCGTCAGGCGACGTTGGCGGGCGCCTGGAGCGCCCGCGCGCGAAGGCGCGGCTCGACCATGAGCTTGCGCGGCTCGGGGCCGTAGTAGCCGTCGAGATGCACCATCGGCCGCGGCTTGACGATGATGGAGATGATCCGCTCCAGCAACGCCTTGCCGGAGATCGGCTTGGCGACGAATTCGTGGACGCCGAGCCGCGTCGCTTCCAGCACGCGCCAGCGCTCCAGATGCGAGGTCAGCATGATGATCGGCACGTCCGGCACCGGGAAGGAGGCGGGATTGCGCACGATGCGCAGCATCTCGGCCCCGTTCAGCATCGGCATCTCCCAGTCGAGGATGACGATGTCCGGCGCATGCACGCGGATGTGCTCGAGCCCGGCGAGGCCGTCCGCGGCCTCGTGCACGGTCTTGATGCCGATGTTGGTGAGGATGTTGCGCACGACTTTGCGCATGAACTGGTTGTCGTCGACGATGAGCACGTCGACGCTGGAGAGCAACTGCTCCGCCTTCTTGGAGACCAGGCCGTTCATTGTTTTTCCCGCCGCCCCTGTGGCTGTTGAGGGGGACACTAGGCGGGCCGCCTTGAACCGCGGCTAAGCCAATCGACTCAATTTGAGCGAATTTGCATTTTCTCGCGCAGCGCCGTCGACGACAGCGGCGACTTGAGACCGTGGAGGAAGATCCAGGCCGGCGGATGCGCCGAGGCGAGCAGCGGTCCGTCGCTCTCGGCCATGCGGTAGCGGGCGAGCGTTTGCGCCGCCACGCCCGAGGCCGCGCGCAGGCTGGCGCCGGGCCGGTCCACGATCGCGAGCGGCAGCATGCCCGCGATGCCCCGCCAGTTCTGCCAGAGATGGAACTGGGCGAGGTTGTCGGCTCCCATGATCCAGACGAAGCGGACGCCGCGGCAGCGGGCCCTGAGCTTGGCGATGGTGTCGAAGGTGTAGCGGGTGCCGAGCGCCGCCTCGATGCCGGTGACATGGATCGCCGGATGGCGGGCGAGCCGCCGCGCCGCGGCGATGCGCTCGTCGAGCGGCGCGAGGCCGCGCCCGGCCTTCAGCGGGTTGCCGGGGCTGACCAGCCACCAGACGGCATCGAGCCTGAGCCGTTTCAGCGCCGTCAGCGCGACAAGCCGATGGGCGTCGTGAGGAGGGTTGAAGGAGCCGCCGAACAGCCCGATCCGCATGCCCGGCGCGTGCGGCGGCATGACGAGACGGACGCCGGCGCGCGGCCGGCGCGAGGCGATGCGACTGCCGTAGGGCCTCACGGGCGGGTCTGCCCCGTGCCGCGCACGCGGTACTTGAAGGAGGTCAGCTGTTCCACACCGACCGGGCCGCGGGCATGCATCCGCCCGGTGGCGATGCCGATCTCCGCGCCGAAGCCGAACTCGCCGCCGTCGGCGAACTGCGTCGAGGCATTGTGCAGGACGATGGCGCTGTCGACCTCCGCCATGAAGCGGTCGGCCGCCGCCTGGTCGTTGGTGACGATCGCATCGGTATGGTGCGAACCGTGGCGCTCGACATGGGCGATGGCATCGCCGAGGCCGCTGACGACCTTCACCGCGATGATGGCGTCGAGATACTCGGTGTCCCAGTCGGCGTCCGTCGCCGGCTTGACGCGCGGGTCGACGATGCGGGTGAGGCTGTCGCCGCGGACCTCGCAGCCGGCGTCGAGCAGCGCCGCCACCAGCGGCCTCAGATGGGTGCCGGCGCAAGCCTCGTCCACCAGCAGCGTCTCCGCCGCGCCGCAGACGCTGGTCCGCCGCATCTTGGCGTTGAGCACGATCTCCCGCGCCATGGCGAGGCTCGCCGCGCCGTGGACATAGACGTGGCAATTGCCGTCGAGGTGCGCGAAGACCGGCACCCGCGCCTCCTCCTGGACGCGTGCGACGAGGCTCTTGCCGCCGCGCGGGATGATGACGTCGACGGTTCCGCCGAGGCCCTGCAGCATCAGCCCCACCGCGGCGCGGTCGCGCGTCGGCACGAGGGCGATGGCGGCCGACGGCAGGCCGGCCGCCTCGATGCCGGTTGAGATCGCCTGGTGGATGGCCCGCGACGAGCGGAAGCTGTCCGAGCCGCCGCGCAGGATGGCGGCATTGCCGGATTTCAGGCAGAGCGCCGCCGCGTCCGCCGTGACGTTGGGGCGGCTCTCGTAGATGACGCCGATGACGCCGAGGGGCACGCGGACCCGCTCGATGCGCAGCCCGTTCGGGCGGTCCCAGGCTTCCATCACCTTGCCGACGGGATCGTCGAGGTCGCGCACCATCTCGATGCCGGCGGCCATCGCCTCGACTCGGGCGGGATCGAGGGCCAGCCGGTCGAGGAAGGCCGGCGTCATGCCCTCGCGGCGGGCCTCGGCGAGATCCTCGGCATTGGCCTCGCAGATGGCCTTCGAGCGGGTGCGGATGGCCTGCGCCATGGCCGTCAGAGCCGCGTTCTTCTGGGCCGGAGAGGCCAGTGCCAGCCGTCGCGCCGCCGCCTTGGCCCGACGCCCGATGTCGAGCATCGCGGCTTCGGTGCCGGCCGCATCGTCGGCGAGGCTGGGTTGCGCGGACATGAAGACCTCCCAAGGGGCCTTTTGCCTAGCACGCCGGCCGGATGAGGTAAAATCGCGACAATTGCGCCGATCCGCGACACCTCTGAGGGTTTGGTTAACCGCGGATTAAGGGTTCGCCCGTGATCTAGGGGGGCGGTATCCGAACCGCGCCAGCGCAGGCGCCATGACCGACGACCTCAACGCCCCGCTCGGGGTCGAAACCCAGCAGGACAGGAAGCGGCGGTTCCCCGCCTTGCCGCTCTTGCCGATTGCTGCCGGCGTGGTCGGAACGCTCATCGTCGGCCTCGCCGGCGCCGTGGCCTTCATCCACAATCCCCTCGGCGGCGAACCGAGAGCCGTCACGGCCATCGCCATGCCGCCGCCGCGCACCGCCGAGCCCGTGACCCAGCAGGCGCCGGCCGCAGCCCCCCAGCCGACCCCGGCGGCCAACGAGGGCGGCCCGACCATCAACATCATCGACGGCATGTCCGGCAACTCGCGGTCGGTGCGGGTTGCAGCCCCGACGCAGGAGCAGGCGTCCGGGCTCGATCCGCGGCTCATCGAGCGCACGCCCCACGGCATGCTGCCGCGTGTCGCCCCCGACGGCAGCAAGCCGCGCGACGTCTATGCCCGCACCTGGCGCGCCCCCAATGGCATGTCGCCCTCCGCACCGCGGATCGCCGTGCTCATCGGCGGCCTCGGCATCAGCCAGCAGAGCACCGCCGAGGCCATCACCAAGCTGCCCGGCGCCATCTCCTTCGCCTTCGCACCCTACGGCCAGCGACGGCGAGCGCGTCTGGCGCGGGCCCGCGCCGAGGGTCACGAGGCCTTCCTGCAAGTGCCGATGGAGCCCTTCGACTATCCAGAGAACGATCCGGGACCGAAGACGCTGCTGACGACCTTGTCGAGCCGGCAGAACACCGAGCACCTGCACTGGGCGATGGGCCGCTTCCAGGGCTATGCCGGCATCGTCAACTACATGGGCGGCAAGTTCATGGCCTCCGAGGCGGCGGCGACGCCGATCCTCCGGGAAGCCAACCAGCGCGGCCTGATGGTCGTCGACGACGGCACCAGCGCCCGCAGCCTGGTGCCGCAGATCGCCACCTCCCTGCAACAGCCGAACCTGCGCGCCGACATCCATCTCGACCGCGTGCCGACGCCGGCCGAGCTCGACGCCCAGCTGGCGAAGCTCGAGGCCGAGGCCCGCGAGCGCGGCTTCGCCCTCGGCGTCGGCTCGGCCCTGCCGGTGACCATCGACCGCGTGGCGCGCTGGGCCCGTGCCCTGGAGAGCCGCGGTTTCGTGCTGGTGCCGGTCACCGCCGGCGTCGCGCGCCGCCAGCCGGCCGGCTAGCATGCCCCACGCCCGGACCACCGCCATGACCCGCTTCGAAGACCTGCCCTACCGCCCCTGCGTCGGCATAGCCCTGTTCAACCGGCAGGGCCACGTCTTCGTCGGCAGGCGCAAGGGCCCGGCTCCCGAGCATGTCGATTCCGGCCATGCCTGGCAGATGCCGCAGGGCGGCATCGACAAGGGCGAGCAGCCGCTCGCCAGCGCCCGGCGAGAGCTCTTCGAGGAAACCAATGTCCGCTCCGTCTCGCTGCTCGCCGAGGCGCCGGAGTGGTTCGCCTATGACCTGCCGCAGGCGGTGGCCGGCGAAGCCTGGAAGGGCCGGTATCGCGGCCAGACGCAGAAGTGGTTCGCCTTCCGCTTCGAGGGCGAGGACCGCGAGATCGACGTGCTCCGCCCCGGCGGCGGCCACCACAAGCCGGAATTCGAGGCCTGGCGCTGGGAGCCGCTCGCCGCGACGCCCGCGCTGATCATCCCCTTCAAGCGGGGTGTCTACGAGCGGGTGGTCGAGACCTTCATGCCCTTCGCCCATCCGGTTTGAGCGGCGGATACGGACTTTTCCGCATCGCACAAATCTGGCATCGGCGTAGCCTCTGGCATCCCCCTGCTGCGGAGGCCGCCATGAACGACCGCTTCTCCCTCGACCGCCGGGCCGTGATCGCCGGCGCCACCCTTCTCACCGCCGCCGCCACCCGCGGCGTCCAGGCCCAGGACAGGCCGGTGATCGACGCGCAGACCGCCCTCATCGTCGTCGACGTCCAGAACGATTTCTGCCCCGGCGGCCGCCTCGCCGTGCCGAAGGGCGATGACGTCGTCGCCGTCTGCAACACCATCGCCCGGCGCTTCCAGAACGTCGTGCTGACCCAGGACTGGCACCCGGAGGGGCACTCCTCCTTCGCCTCCAGCCACGCCGGCAAGAAGCCCTTCGAGGTTGTGCAGATGCCCTATGGCCCGCAGGTGCTCTGGCCCGACCACTGCACCTGGGATTCGGCCGGCGCCGAGTTCCACGACGGTCTCGACATCCCCCATGCGCAGACCATCGTCCGCAAGGGCTACCGCAAGGAGGTCGACAGTTATTCGGGCTTCCTCGAGGCCGACCGCAAGACGGCGACCGGGCTTGGCGGCTACCTGAAGGAGCGCGGCGTGACCCGTGCGGTCGTGGTGGGCCTTGCCACCGACTTCTGCGTCAACTGGACCGCCCAGGACGCGGCGAAGAGCGGCCTGCAGACCTTCGTGGTGGAGGAAGCCTGCCGCGCCATCGACCTCGGCGGCTCGCTGGACAAGGCCTGGGCCGACATGGCTGCTCTGGGGGTCAAGCGAATCAAGGCGAGCGATCTCGGCTGATCAATAATTCCTAGTGGCGGATATTTTTCCTTGACCAGCGTAGCGCTGCCTGATATCTATTCAGGCACGTTCCGGCATTGCGCCTGAATGCCTTTCAGCCGTCACCAACGCAAAAAGGCCGCCCGAAGGCGGCCTTTCGCAATTGGTGGCAAGCGGCTCAGTGCGTCGAGCCGGCGGTCCCGAGGGCGCCCTTGACGCCCTTGAGCTGGTCGAGGCGCTCGGAGGCCTTGTTCCGCGAGGCGTCGTCCTTGGCGTCGGCCAGGTCCTCTTCCGCGTTCTTGATGTCCTGGTCGATTTGGCCGGGATCGAGATCCTCGACGGCCGTGGCCCGCTCGGCGAGCACGGTGAGGCCGCCGGCCGAGACCTCGGCGAAGCCGCCGCGGACATAGAGGCGCTTCGGCTGGCCGTCGCCGTGGATGGTCAGGATGCCCGGCCGCAGCGTCGAGACGAAGGGCGCGTGTCCGGCGAGGATGCCGAAGTCACCCTCGGAGCCCGGAACCACCACCTGCTCGACGGCGCCCGAGTAGAGCTGCCGCTCGGGCGAGACCAGTTCGAAATGGAAGGTCGCCATGTCGTGCGATCCTTTCTGGCTGAGGCCGATCAGGCCGCTTCGGCAGCGAGCTTGCTGAGCCCTTCTCGACGGCTTCCTCGATGGTGCCAACGAGGTAGAACGCAGCTTCCGGCAGATGGTCGTACTTGCCTTCGCACAGCCCTTCGAAGCCCTTCACGGTCTCCTCAAGCTTGACGAACTTGCCCGGCGTGTCCGGTGAACACTTCGGCGACGAAGAACGGCTGCGACAGGAAGCGCTCGATCTTGCGGGCGCGGGCGACCGTCAGCTTGTCCTCTTCCGACAGCTCGTCCATGCCGAGAATGGCGATGATGTCCTGCAGCGACTTGTAGCTTCTGCAGGATCGACTGGACCTGACGGGCAACCTTGTAGTGGCGTTCGCCAACCACGCGTGGGTCGAGAATGCGCGAGGTCGAGTCGAGCGGGTCCACAGCCGGATAGATGCCCTTTTCCGCAATCGAGCGGTTGAGAACGGTCGTTGCATCAAGGTGGGCGAACGAGGCTGCAGGCGCCGGATCGGTCAAATCGTCGGCAGGCACGTAAATCGCCTGCACCGAGGTGATCGACCCCTTCTGGGTGGTTGTGATGCGCTCCTGCAGCATGCCCATGTCGGTTGCGAGTGTCGGCTGATAGCCGACCGCCGAGGGAATACGACCAAGCAGCGCCGACACTTCGGAGCCGGCCTGCGTGAAGCGGAAGATGTTATCGACGAAGAACAGCACGTCCTGGCCCTGGTCGCGGAAGTGCTTCGGCGATCGTCAGGCCGGTCAGCGCGACGCGGGCGCGGGCGCCCGGCGGCTCGTTCATCTGGCCGAACACCAGCGCGCACTTCGAGCCTTCGCCGCCGCCCTTCTGGTTCACGCCGCGATCTCGATCATCTCGTGATAGAGGTCGTTGCCCTCGCGGGTGCGCTCGCCGACGCCGGCGAACACCGAGAAGCCGCCGTGGGCCTTGGCGACGTTGTTGATCAGTTCCTGGATGAGCACGGTCTTGCCGACGCCGGCGCCGCCGAACAGGCCGATCTTGCCGCCGCTTGGCGATAGGGCGCAAGCAAATCGACGACCTTGATGCCGGTGACAAGCACCTGGGCTTCTGTCGACTGCTCGGCGAAGCTCGGGGCTTCAGCATGGATCGGGCGGGTTGTCGTCGAACTTGACCGGGCCGGCCTCGTCGATCGGCTCGCCGATGACGTTCAGGATCCGACCAAGCGTGCCATCGCCAACCGGAACCGCAATCGGCCGAGCCCATATCCGTCACCGGCTGGCCGCGGACGAGACCCTCGGTCGTGTCCATGGCAATGCAGCGCACGGTCGATCTCGCCGAGGTGCTGGGCAACTTCGAGACACGAGGCGATTGCCGTTGTTCGTTGGTCTCAAGCCCGTTCAGGATCGGCCGGCAGATTGCCGTCGAACTGGACGTCGACGACGGCGCCGATGACCTGGGTGATCCGGCCCGTGGCGGTGGAGGCTGCGGCAGCCTTGGCTGTCGTCTTCTTGGCCATGTCAGTACGGTCCCTTGTCAACGTCAGGCTCAGAGCGCCTCGGCGCCCGACACGATTTCGATCAGTTCTTTGGTAATCTGGGCCTGACGCGTGCTGGTTGTAGTTCAGCGTCAGCTTGCTGGATCATTTCGCCGGCGTTGCGTGTCGCATTGTCCATTGCGGACATGCGAGCACCCTGCTCGGAAGCGGCATTCTCAAGGAGCGCGCGGAAAACCTGAACCGACACGTTGCGCGGCAAAAGTTCACCGAGGATGGATCGTCTCGTCCGGCTCGAACTCCATAGATGGCGCCGCCGGTATCGGCAGTATAGCCCTCAGGCGATCGTCGCAGGTACGATCTGGCTGTGCGGTCGGGATCTGCGAGATCACCGACTTGAACTTGGAGAAGAACAGCGTGGCGATGTCGAACTCGCCCTCGGCGTACATGAGCGTTCAGCACCTTGCGCGCTGACCTCATCGGCATGGACATAGCCGAGGTCTGCACTGCCGCGCATCTCGACGCACTTCCGATGATCGCTACTGCGAACTGCGCGCGCCTCAGGGCGTCTGCGCCCTTGCTTGCCCGACGCACAGGATCTTGATGGTCTTGCCCTCGCCCGAGCAACGCCAGTGGCGCTTCTCGCGCGCAAGACGCGACGATCTGGCTGTTGAAAGCGCCGCAAAGGCCGCGCTCGGCGGTGCGCGACGATCAGGAGATGAACCTGATCCGCGCCGGTGCCGCTTCAAGCAGCACTTGGCGCGTCCGGGCTGTCCGTTGACGCCGGACGCAAGCTGACGCGAGCATCGCATCCATGCGCTCGGCATACGGGCGGGCGGCTTCTGCGGCCGATCTGCGCGCGGCGCAGCTTCGCAGCAGCGACCATCTGCATCGCCTTGGTAATCTTCTGGGTAGCTTTCACCGAGGTGATGCGTACCCTGAGGTCCTTCAAGCTGGGCATGGTCTGGTCCGCTCGATTGTTGCTTCAGCCAGGCTCACGCGAACGACTTGGTGTAGGCTTCAATCACAGCCTTGAGCTTGTCGCGCGTCTCGTTGGTCAACTCCTTCTTGGTCCGGATCGAATCCAGAATGTCGGAGTTCTTGCCGTTGAGAAGGCGCAGCAGCCCCTGCTCGAATTCGCCAACCTTGTTGACCGGAAGCGGGTCAAGATAGCCCTGCGTACCGGCAAAGATCACGCAGACCTGCTCTTCAACGCTGCTGTGGCGAGAACTGCGGCTGCTTCAGAAGCTCAGTCAGGCGCGCGCCACGGTTCAGCAGGCTTCTGCGTCGCGGCGTCGAGGTCCGAGCCGAACTGGGCGAAGGCCGCCATCTCGCGATACTGGGCGAGCTCGCCCTTGATCGTGCCGGCGACCTTCTTCATCGCCTTGGTCTGCGCCGAGGAGCCGACGCGCGACACCGAGAGACCGACGTTCACGGCCGGGCGGATGCCCTGGTAGAACAGGTCGGTCTCGAGGAAGATCTGGCCGTCGGTGATCGAGATGACGTTGGTCGGGATGTAGGCCGACACGTCGTTGGCCTGCGTCTCGATGACCGGCAGCGCCGTCAGCGAGCCCGTGCCGGTCTCGTCGTTCAGCTTGGCCGCGCGCTCGAGCAGGCGGGAGTGGAGATAGAACACGTCGCCCGGATAGGCTTCGCGGCCCGGCGGGCGGCGCAGCAGCAGCGACATCTGGCGGTAGGCAACCGCCTGCTTCGACAAATCGTCGTAGATGCATAACGCGCGTGCATGCTCGTTGTCGCGGAAGATACTCGCCCATGGCGCAGCCCGTGAACGGGCGCCAGGAACTGCATCGGCGCCGGGTCCGACGCGGTGGCGGCGACGACGATCGAATATTCCAGCGCACCGTTGCTCTTCGAGCGCCTTCACGAACTGGGCAACGGTCGAGCGCTTCTGGCCGATCGCGACGTAGACGCAGTAGAGCTTGGCTGCTGCTCGTCGGCGCCGGCTACGTTCAGCGGCTTCTGGTTGAGGATCGTGTCGAGCGCGATGGCGGTCTTGCCGGTCTGGCGGTCGCCGATGATCAGCTCGCGCTGGCCGCGGCCGATCGGGATCAGCGCGTCGATCGCCTTGAGGCCGGTCGCCATCGGCTCATGCACCGAGCTGGCGCGGAATGATGCCCGGCGCCTTGACGTCGACGCGGCGACGCTCGGTGGACTGCGATCGGGCCCTTGCCGTCGATCGGATTGCCGAGGGCGTCGACGACGCGGCCGAGCAGGCGCCTTGCCAACCGGCACGTCGACGATGGCGCCGGTGCGCTTGACGGTGTCGCCTTCCTTGATCGTCGCGGTCGGCGCCGAAGATCACGCATACCGACGTTGTCGGTCTCGAGGTTGAGCGCCATGCCGCGGATGCCGCCCGGGAACTCGACCATCTCGCCGGCCATGGACGTTGTCGAGGCCGTAGACGCGGGCGATGCCGTCGCCGACGGACGAGCACGCTGACCGACCTCGGAGACCTCGGCCTCCTGACCGAAGTTCTTGATCTGGTCCTTGAGGATCGCAGAGATTTCAGCGGCGCGGATGTCCATCAGCCGACCTCTTTCATGGCGGTTCTAATCGAGTTGAGCTTGGTGCGAAGGGACGTGTCGACCATGCGCGAGCCGACCTTCACGATCAGCCCGCCGAGAATGGCCGGGTCCACCTTCACGTCGATCTTGGGTTCCTTGCCGAGCACGTCCTTGAGGGCGGACGACAGCGAGGAGGACTGGGCCGGCGACAGCGCCTCGGCGACGGTCACCTCGGCGGTGATCTCGCCGCGGGCCTTGGCCACCAGGGCGTTGAAGCCGCGGACGATGCTCTCGACCGCGAAGAGGCGGCGGTTGGTCGCCACCACCTTGATCAGGTTGCCGGCGATGCCGGAAATGCCCGCCTTGTCGAGGATGGCGGTCACGGCCTTGGCCTGGTCCTCGGAGGAGAAGACGGGGCTCTTCACCAGCCGCTTCAGGTCGTCGGAACCATTGAGCATCGCGGTGAAACGGGCGAGATCGGCCTGGACCTGATCCAGCTGCCCCGCCTCGTTCGCCAGCTCGAAAAGGGCCAGGGCATATCGCCCCGCCATGCCGGAAACGGTCTTGTCTTCGCCAGCCACCGCGTCTCTCGCGCTTCAGGCGTCGAGCCCTTCCGGTTCCACTGGCTGCCCCGCTTTCGCCCGGCAGTCGCAAACCGTTGTCTCGACTGGGAAATTCGTGACCGGGGGAATGCCACCAGGGTGACTCCCCCCCGAAGTCGGCTGTCCGGTAGCACACGTATTCTCATGGTGCAACGCCATGAAAGCCTGCGGCCTGTGCGCCAAAGGTCGCGGATGGGCGGCTTTCCACCGATTTGGCATGGTTGACATGAAGACGGGCGACCCGAAGGCCGCCCGTCGCTGTCGTCGGTTGGTCGGTGCCAGCCTCAGGCCGCAGCCTTCTGCCCGGCCATGCGGCCGTAGAAGGTCTCGCCCTTCTCGGCCATCTCGCGGAGCAGCTTGTTGGGCGTGAAGCGGTCGCCGTACTTGGCGGCGAGCGCGTCGCACTTCTTCACGAAGGCCTTCGTGCCGATCATGTCGATGTAGCTGAGCGTTCCGCCCGACCAGGGTGCGAAGCCGAAGCCGAGGATCGAGCCGACATCCGCCTCGCGGGGATCGGTCACCACGCCTTCCTCGACGCAGCGCGAGGCCTCCAGTGCCGTGGTGATCAGCATCCGGTCGATGATCTCCTGGCGGTCGATCGTGTCGGGGTCCTGCTGCGAGCCGACGAAGGCCTTGAGGCCCGGCCAGATCGTCTTCTTGCCGTTGTCGAGATACTCGTAGAAGCCCTTCTTGGCCTTCTTGCCGACGCGGCCTTCCTTTTCGACGAGGAAGGTCAGGAGCTTCTCCTGCTGCGGGTCGACGGCCTGGGCGCCGACCTGCGCCTTGGTGGCCTTGAGGATCTTCAGGCCGAGGTCGATGGCGACCTCGTCGTTGAGCGTCAGCGGGCCGACCGGCATGCCAGCCTGCTTGGCGAGGTTGTCGATCATGACGGCGGGCACACCCTCCATCACCATCAGGTGGGCTTCCTTGATGTAGTTGCCGACGCAACGGTTCACATAGAAGCCGCGGGTGTCGTTGACCACGATCGGCGTCTTCTTGATCGCCTTGACGTAGTCGAGGGCGACGGCGAGCGCCTTGTCGCCGGTCTTCTGCGCCATGATGATCTCGACCAGCATCATCTTGTCGACCGGCGAGAAGAAGTGGATGCCGATGAACTGGTCCGGGCGGACCGAGTTCTGCGCGAGGCCTGTGATCGGCAGGGTCGAGGTGTTCGACGCGAAGACGACGTCCGGACGGATCGCCGCCTCCGCCTTCTTGATCACGTCGGCCTTCACCGCCGGATCCTCGAACACCGCCTCGATGACGAGGTCGACGTCCTTCAGGTCGGCATAGTCGGCGCTCGTCTTGATCTTGGCGAGCAGCGCCTCGCGCTGGGCGGAGGTGGCGCGGCCCTTGTTGACCTGGTCGGTCATCAGCTTGTGGGTATAGGCCTTGCCCTTCTCGGCGGCCTCGACGTCACGGTCGATGAGCACCACGTCCATCCCGGCCTGGGCCGTGACATAGGCGATGCCGGCACCCATGAAGCCGGCGCCGATGACGCCGACCGTCTTGAGCTGGCTCGCCGGGACGCCGGCGGGACGGCGCAGGCCCTTGCCGAGCGCGCCCATGGAGACGAAGAGGGAGCGGATCATCGCCTGCGCCTGCGGGGTGCGGAGCACCGAGGCGAAGTAGCGCGACTCGATCCTCAGCGCCGTGTCCATCGGTACCAGGAGGCCTTCATAGACGGCGCTCATGATGGCGCGGGCGCCGGGGTAGTTGTCATAGGTCTCCTTGCGGTAGATGGCATTGGCCGGGGGCCAGACCATCATGCCGCCGGCCGAATAGACCGGGCCGGAGGGCAGCTTGAACTTCGGCTTGTCCCAGGGCTTCACCGGGTCGACGCCGGCCTTGAGCCGCGCTTTTGCAGCTTCGATCAGCTTGTCGGCGGGAACGATCTCGTCGATCAGGTTCATCGCCTTGGCGCGGTCGGCCTTCAGCTGGTCGCCCTTCAGCAGCATCTGCAGCGACGACTGGATGTCCGCCATGCGCGGCACGCGCTGGGTGCCGCCGGCGCCGGGGAAGAGCCCGACCTTCACCTCGGGCAGGCCGACGCGCAGCTTCGGATTGTCCGAGGCGACACGGGCATGGCAGGCGAGCGCGATCTCGAAGGCGCCGCCGAGGCACATGCCGTTGATGGCACAGACGAAGGGCTTGCCGCAGGTCTCGAGCTTGCGCAGCACCAGCGAATAGGCGCGGCTCTGCTCGAAGAAGTCGGCCATGGCCGCCTCGGGGCCCTTGGCCTTGATGGCGCCCTTGAAGGTCTGGCCGAGGCGCTCGAGCATGGTGAGGTCGGCGCCGCCGGAGAAGGTGTCCTTGCCGGAGGTGACGACGACGCCCTTGACCGCGGGATCGGCGACGGCGGCATCCACCGCCGTGTTGAGGTCATGGCCGACGGACTCGTCGATGACGTTCATCGACTTATCCCTCATGTCCCAGGTGAGGAGGGCGATGCCGTCGGCGTCGACGGACCAGGTGAAGTTCTTGAGGTTCATTGGTGTCGCTCCCCTTACACGCGCTCGATGATCGTCGCGGTGCCCATGCCGGCGCCGATGCACAGCGTCACGAGGGCGGTGGATTTGCCGGTGCGCTCCAGTTCGTCGAGCACCGTGCCGAGGATCATGGCGCCGGTGGCGCCGAGCGGATGGCCGAGCGCGATGGCGCCGCCGCAGACGTTGATCTTGTCGTGCGGAATGTCGAAGGCCTGCATGTAGCGCAGCACGACGGAGGCAAAGGCCTCGTTGAGCTCGAAAAGGTCGATGTCGGCGATCGACATGCCGGCCTTCTTCAGGAGCTTCCGCGTCACGTCGACCGGACCGGTGAGCATCAGCGCCGGCTCCGAGCCGATATTGGCGAAGGCGCGAATGCGGGCGCGCGGCTTGACGCCGATCGCCTTGCCGGCCTCGGCATTGCCGAGCAGCACCGCCGCGGCGCCATCGACGATGCCGGAGGAATTGCCGGCGTGGTGGACGTGGTTGACGCCCTCGAGCTCCGGATGGGCCTGGATGGCGACGGCGTCGAAGCCGCCGGCCTCGCCCATCATGACGAAGGAGGGGTTGAGGCTCGCCAGCGACTGCATGGTGGTCGAGGGGCGCATGTGCTCGTCGCGGTCGAGGATGGTCAGGCCGTTCATGTCCTTGACCGGGATGACCGAGTTCTTGAAGCGGCCTTCCTCCCACGACCTCGCGGCGCGCTTCTGGCTCTCCACCGAATAGGCGTCGACGTCGTCGCGCGAGAAGCCGTACTTGGTGGCGATGAGATCGGCCGAGATGCCCTGCGGCATGAAGTAGCTCTTCACCGCGATGGAGGGGTCGACCGGCCAGGCGCCGCCCGAGGCACCCATGCCGACGCGCGACATGCTCTCCACGCCGCCGCCGACGACAAGGTCGTGCTGGCCGGACATGACCTGCGCCGCCGCGAAGTTCACCGCGTCGAGGCCGGAGGCGCAGAAGCGGTTGATCTGGATGCCGGGGACGACGTCACCATAGTCCGCCTTGAGGGCGGCGACGCGGGCGATGTCGCTGCCGGCCTCGCCGACCGGATCGACGCAGCCGAGGATGACATCGTCGACGAGGCTGGTGTCGAGGCCGTTGCGGGCCTTGATGGCACGCAGGGTCTGGGCGGAGAGCTCCAGCGCCGTCACTTCGTGAAGGGAGCCGTCGGACTTGCCCTTGCCCCGCGGCGTGCGGACATGGTCGTAGACGAAGACGTCGGTCATGGCGGGTTCCTCTCCCCGTTGGATGGCGTGGCGCTGGCCGGTCAGAGCGAGCGCGCGATGAGAATTTTCATGATCTCGTTGGTGCCGCCGTAGATGCGCTGGATGCGCGCGTCCCGGTACATCCGCGAGATCGGGTACTCGTCCATGAAGCCGTAGCCGCCAAAGAGCTGGAGGCAGCGGTCGACGATGGTGTTCTGCAGGTCGGAGAGCTTGTACTTCGCCATGGAGGCCATGACGGTGTCGCACTTGCCCTCGATGTGGAGGCCGACGCAGGTCTCGTAGAACACCTTGGCCATGGTCGCCTCGGTCTTCATGTCGGCGAGCTCGAACTGGGTGTTCTGGAAGTCGATGACCTTCTTGCCGAAGGCGCCGCGCTCCTTGACGTAGTCGATGGTCAGCGTCAGCGCCCGCTCCATCATGCCGACGGCGGCGCCGGCGATCGTCAGGCGCTCCTGCGGCAGGGCGCGCATCATTTGATAGAAGCCCTGGTTGGGTTCGGAACCGAGCAGCGCCTCGGCCGGCAGCTTCATGTCGTCGAAGAAGAGCTCCGAGGTGTCGGCCCAGTCGAGGCCGAGCTTCTTCAGCTTGCGGCCGCGGCGGAAGCCCGGCGCGTTCTCCGTCTCGACGACGAAGAGCGAGGTGCCCTTCGCGCCGGCGGACGGGTCGGTCTTGGCGGCGACCACCACCATGTTGGCGTGCTGGCCGTTAGTGATGAAGGTCTTGGAGCCGTTGAGCACCCAGCCGTTGCCGGAGCGCTCCGCCTTGGTGCGGATGCCCTGGACGTCGGAGCCGGCGCCGGGCTCGGTCATGGCGAGCGCCGCGATGAGTTCGCCGGTCGCCATCTTCGGCAGCCAGTTCTTCTTCTGCTCGTCGGTGCCGTAGTGGAGGATGTAGGGCGCGACGATGGGCCCGTGGATGGCCCAGCCCCAGGAATCGGCGCCGGCCATGGCGATCTCGTGGGCGATGACCGCCTCGTGGCTGTAGTCACCGCCGGCCCCGCCATATTCCTCGGGGATCGAGGCGGAGAGCAGGCCCGCATCCGCCGCCTTGATCCAGGCGTCGCGGTCCATCACGCCCTCTTCCGACCAGCGGTCGAGGTTCGGCACGAACTCCTTGGCGAGGAAGGCACGGGCGCTCTCCGCCAGCATGTCGTGCTCTTCGGTCCGCCAGGCCGGCTTCGGCAGGTTGAGGGCGCTCATGTCGTTCTCCCGGATGGTTCGTTCGGCCGCTTCGGGCCCGAAGGTGCAGTTACACCACCGGGCGTCGCGGCTCTGAAGACGGCCTTACGGGGGAGCCGGCGCGAACCGGCTCCCGGGATTCGTCAGAATGCGTCGGCGGCGAGCGCCATCATCGAGTCGGCGCCAGCCTGGATGCGGGCGAGATGGGCGCCGGTCTCCGGCATCATCTGCTCGAAGAAGAAGCGCGCCGTCACCAGCTTGGCGTTCATGCGGTCGTCGGCGCCGGCGGCGAGCTTCTCGCTCGCGGCCTTGGCCATCTTCGCCCACATGTAGCCGAGGGCGACGAGCCCGAACATGTGCATGTAGGGGGTGGAGCCTGCGCCGGCGTTGTCAGGCTTGGCCATGGCGTTCTGCATGAACCACATGGTGGCGGCCTGCAGATCCTTCGCGCCCTTCTCGAGCGACTTGACGAAGCCACCGACGGCGGCATCGTCCTTGTTCTGCGCGCAGAAGGTGCCGACCTCGTTGAAGAAGGCCATCACGGCGCGGCCGCCATTGGCGCCGAGCTTGCGTCCCACGAGGTCGAGCGCCTGGATGCCGTTGGCACCCTCGTAGATCATGGCGATGCGGGCATCGCGCACGAACTGGCCCATCCCCCATTCGTTGATGTAGCCGTGGCCGCCATAGAGCTGCTGGGCCTTCACCGCGTTGTCGAAGCCGAGGTCGGTGAGCACGCCCTTGATGATCGGCGTCATCAGGCCGAGGTGGTCCTCCGCCTTCTGCCGCTCGGCAGCATCCTCGGAGCGGTGCGAGACATCGGCCATGAGCGCCGTCCACAGCGCCAGGGCGCGGCCGGCCTCGTTGACGGCGCGCAGCGTCATCAGCGTGCGACGCACGTCCGGGTGGACGATGATCGGGTCGGCGGCCTTCTCCGGCGCCTTCGGGCCCGAGAGCGAGCGGCCCTGCAGGCGATCCTTCGCATAGGCGACCGCGTTCTGGTAGGCGACCTCCGACTGCGACAGGCCCTGGACGCCGACCGACAGGCGCGCCTCGTTCATCATGACGAACATGGCGTTGAGGCCCTTGTTCTCCTGGCCGACGAGCCAGCCGGTGGCCTCGTCATAGTTCATGACGCAGGTGGCATTGCCGTGGATGCCCATCTTCTCCTCGATCTTGCCGCAGGAGACGCCGTTGCGCGCGCCCGGCTTGCCGTCCGGGGTGGGCAGGAACTTCGGCACGACGAAGAGCGAGATGCCCTTGGTGCCGGCCGGGGCGCCCTCGATACGGGCGAGGACGAGGTGGATGATGTTCTCGGACATGTCGTGCTCGCCGGCCGAGATGAAGATCTTCTGGCCGGAGATGCGGTAGGAGCCGTCGCCGTTCGGCACGGCCTTGCTGCGCAGCATGCCGAGGTCCGTGCCGCAATGCGGCTCGGTCAGGTTCATGGTGCCCGTCCACTCGCCCGACGTCATCTTCGGCAGGTAGGTCTGCTTGATCTCGTCATTGGCGTGGACGTGCAGGGCCGCCATGGCGCCCATGGTCAGGCCCGGATACATGCCCCAGGCGAGGTTGGCCGAGGAGAGGTACTCGCCGATCACGGCATTGACGGTGGCCGGCAGGCCCTGGCCGCCATAGGCCGGGTCGAAGGCGAGGCCCATCCAGCCGCCCTCGCAGTACTGGCGATAGGCCTCCTTGAAGCCCTTCGGCGTCGTGACCGACCCGTCGGCATTGCGATGGCAGCCCTCGGTGTCGCCGACGACGTTGAGCGGCTGCACCACCTCTTCGCAGAACTTGGCGCCCTCGTTGACGATGGCTTCCACGAGGTCGCGCGGCGCGTCCGAGAACCCCGGCAGGTTGCCGTAGTTGTCCAGCTTCAGGACGTCATAGAGCACGAACATCGTGTCTTCGATGGGCGCCTTGTAGATCGGCATCTGTCATCTCCTCCGAGAGGTTGCGCCGGTTGGCGCCGGTTTCGTGAGCCGCCGCGACCGGCGGCGGTTCAATCCCTGGACGTCGAGGCGCCCATGCCGGCGAGGCGGCCGTCGATGACGGTGATCGCCCGCTCGAGTTCGCGGATCGCGGTGTCGATGTCCTGCCGCTGGGCGACCAGCCGGCCGATCTGCTCGCGATACTTGCCGCGGGCGACCTTCATCTGTGTGACGCCGCCGTCGCCGAGGTCGTAGAGGTCGAGCATCGCCTTGACCTCCTCCAGCGAGAAGCCGACGCACTTGCCCATCAGCACGAGACGCAGGCGCGAACGGTCGCGGCGGGAATAGAGGCGGTCCTGGCCCTGACGCTCCGGCGCGAGCAGGCCCTTCTCCTCGTAGAAGCGCAGGGCGCGCGCAGTGAGGCCGAATTCGCGTGTCATCTCGCGGATGGTGAAGACGTCCTTGCCGGGCGGCGAGACGGTGCGCGCCAGGAGCTCGGCAAGCGTCGTTCCCGCCTGCGGGACGATGTCGTGTTCGACATTGCTCGTCATCGGGATGGCTTCCTCCGCGCCGGCCCTTCGCATTCGCCCTTCGTCTAACTCACGTTTACGTAAACGTCAACATGAAGATCGTCGACTGCGACGTTTGGGCGCCGGCCGGAGGCGCCGCAGGGGGCACCTCGACTGGACGCAGTGATGTCGATGCCTTTAGGTAACGGCCAAGAGCCGGGAACGGCCGCATCGCTGTCGGAAACGCTTCCAGAGGAGTTCTCTCCCATGACCATCTCCCGTCGCCACCTGCTGGCCGGGGCCGCGGCCCTGCCCGTCATCCCCTCGCTCGCCCTTGCGCAGACCCGCGACCCGAGCTGGCCGGCCAATGTGACACTCGGCACAGCCTCCGTCGGCGGCACCTATTTCGTCTATGGCCAGGCCTGGGCGAGCCTCGTCGGCGAGAAGATCGGCCTGCAGATCAACACCCAGCAGACGCAGGGCCCGAACCAGAACATCCTGCTGGTGCAGGACAAGCGCATCGATCTCGGCATGACCACCATGGGCGTCGCGCTGCAGGCATGGAACGGCACCGGCGAATGGACCCGCGGCCGCAAGATGCAGGATGTCCGCGCCCTCTTCCCGATGTACGACACGCCCTTCCACTTCGTCGTGCTGAAGCGCTCGGGCATCACCAATGTCGCCCAGCTTGCCGGCAAGCGCGTCGGCGTCGGCCCGCGCGCCGGCACGCCGGGCACCTATTTCCCGCTGATCTTCCAGGCGCTGGGCATCCAGAACGTCACGATCCGCAACGGGCAGGCGTCCGACATGGCCTCGCAGCTCGCCGACGGCCTCATCGACTGCTTCGCCTTCGGCGCCGGCCTGCCGATCGCCGCCTACACGGAACTCGCCAATACCCAGGACGTCGCCTTCTTCGGCTTCAACGATGGCGAACTCGCCAAGATGCAGGCGGCGCTGCCGGAACTCTCGGCCTCGACCATTCCGAAGGGAACCTACAAGCAGGTCGCCGAGGACCAGAAGACCGTCGGCCTGTTCAACTTCGCCATCACCAACAAGTCGGTCCCGGACTCGCTCGCCTACGCCATCGTCAAGGCGGTGCACGAGAACCACGAGGCCATGGTGAAGGGGCATGCGGCAGCGTCCGAGACCATCCCGCAGAACGTCACGAAGAACGCCTTCCTGCCGTTCCACCCCGGCGCGGCGAAGTACTATCGCGAGAAGGGCATCGCCATTCCCGCAAACCTCGTCGGCTGATCCCGACGGGAAGGCCGGGCCGCTGGTCGGTGCCTTCCGACAGGACCGCCTCGCATCTCGACCGGATGCAGTGCCTCACGCCGCGTCCGGTCGATGAAATAAACGAACGGCCTGTTGCGTAGGGCCGATGACGCCTGTGCGTCCGGGGGGATTGATATGGCGAAGGTCGAGACCGGACCGGCCGATGCCGACGACAGGCCCGTCGACGTGCCGGAGGAGGAATTCGCCGGCCTGAAGCGAACCCTGTCGGGCCTCGAGCTGCACCTCTTCGTGGCCTGCGCGGCCGCCTTCACGCTCTACCACATCATCGTCCTCAACATCTTCCCGCAGGAGGCGCTGGCCTTCCGCGCCACGCACGTCGCCTGGGCCGCCGTCCTCGGCTTTGCCATCTACCGGCCCTTCGCCTCCGCAGGCGCGCACCGCATCCCCTGGTACGACTGGGTGCTGATGACCCTCTCGGTTCTGTGCTGCGCCTACATCTACTGGGAACTGGACGGGCTTCAGTTCCGCGCCGGCGCGATTCCCGATCCGCTCGACGTCTGGGTCGGCCTTGTCGGGACGCTGCTGGTGCTCGAATTCTCGCGGCGCACCGCCGGCCTCGCCCTGCCGATCATCGCTGGTGTCTTCATCCTCTATGTCTTCATCGGCCCCTGGCTGCCGGGAGTGCTCAACCATCGCGGCTTCGAATGGGGCCGCTTCTTCGCCTACATCTACTCCGACCTCGGCATCTTCGGCACGACGACGGAAGCCTCCTCCAACTTCATCGTTCTCTTCGTCGCTTTTGGCGCATTCCTCCAGGTCTCCAAGGTCGGCGACTATTTCAACGACCTCGCCCTGTCGCTGTTCGGCCACCTGCGCGGCGGCCCGGCCAAGGCGACTGTCGCCTCGGGCATCCTGTTCGGCTCGATCTCGGGATCGTCGGTGGCCAATGTCGCGGCGTCGGGCGCCATCACCATCCCGATGATGCGGCGGGTCGGATATGACCGTGCCACTGCCGGTGCCGTCGAGGCGACATCCTCGACCGGTGGCCAGATCACCCCGCCCATTCTCGGGGCCGGCGCCTTCCTGATGGCCGAGATCACCGGCATCGCCTACTCGGAGATCGCCTTCGCCGCGATCATCCCCTGCATCCTCTTCTATGTCGCCTGCTACGCCCATGTGGAGCTGCACGCCCGGCTTAACGGCCTCGACGGCCTGCCCCGCAGCGAGCTGCCGCCGCTCCTCGGCCTCCTGAAGAAAGCCTATCTCTTCGCGCCGCTCCTCATCATGATCTGGCTGCTGGTCTCGGGCTATTCGGCGTTCCGGTCCGGCTCGCTCGCCATCGTCGCCGCCATCGTGGTGAGCTGGCTCGACCGGCAGAACGCCATGGGTCCGAAGCGGTCGCTCGAGGCGCTGAACATGGCGGCGCGCGATTCCCTCCAGCTCATCTCCGTCTGCGCCGCAGCCGGCATCATCGTCGGTGTCATCGCGCTGACCGGCATCGGCGGCCGCTTCGCCCAGCTGCTCCTGCAGCTCGCCGGCGAGAACGTACTCTTCGCCATGATCTTCACCATGGTCGTG
The DNA here is from genome assembly GCA_965284145.1 of Phreatobacter sp. Lineage (GTDB taxonomy): Bacteria > Pseudomonadota > Alphaproteobacteria > Rhizobiales > Phreatobacteraceae > Phreatobacter. The sequence continues at coordinate 1,191,441 of CBDIRH010000001.1, read as the reverse complement.
GCTCTGATCCTCGGCATGGGCATGCCGACGACCGCCGCCTATGCCATCGGCGCCGCCGTTCTGGCGCCGGGCCTGCAGCGGCTGGGGGTCTCGCCGCTGGTCGCCCACATGTTCATCTTCTACTACGCCGTCGTCTCGGCCATCACCCCGCCGATCGCCCTCGCCTCTTTCGCGGCGGCGGCCATCGCCAAGTCCGACCCGTGGAAGACGGCCTTCATCTCGGTGAAGATGGGGCTCGCCGTCTTCATCGTGCCCTTCATGTTCTTCTATTCGCCGCTCCTGCTCGGCCAGGGCACGCTCATGCAGATCCTGCCCGTGCTCGCCACGGCGCTGATCGGCGTGCTGCTGCTCGCCTGCGCCACGGAGGGGTGGTTCGGCGGCCGGATCGGCTGGGTGCTGCGGGTGCCCTTGTTCATCGCGGCGATCCTTCTGATCATCCCCGAGGGCATCACCGACATGGTCGGCATCGCCATCGCGGTCGGCGTGTTCATCGCGGCACGCATCATGAGGACGGCAGCGACGGCCTGACGGCATGATCGCCCGGCTGGCGAAGCACCCCGCTTCCGGGCATTGTCGTGGTCGGGATTCGTTGGCCTCCCCGAGGCCGGCTGTAACAGATCCGTCAGACGCTCCGTAGCAAGGCCATAGGTCCGCATTTGAAAGACCGGAACGACGACTGGAGTGCCTGGATGCGGGCGGGGCTCGGCGGGGATGAGGCGGCCTATGGCCGGCTTCTCCGCGAGCTGACGCCCTTCCTGCGCACCATCGCCCGCTCCGGCCTTGCAAGGGCGGGACGCTCGACAGCCGAGGCTGAGGATATCGTGCAGGACGTCCTGATCGCCATCCACACCAAGCGATCCAGCTGGATTCCGACGGAACCGCTGGTGCCGTGGGTGCGCGCCATCCTGAAGCACAAGCTGATCGACTTCCTGCGCCGCAAGGGCATGAGCGGCCATCTCGATGTCGATGAGTTCGCCGAGGTGATCGCGGCCCCCTCCGAGGAGCCGGGGATCGCCACGCGCGACGTGGTGAAACTCGCCGAGGGCCTGCCGTCGGGCCAGAGGGCCGTCATCCACGCCATGTTCATCGACGGTCACAACACCCAGGAGGCCGCTTCCGCGCTCAAGATGAGTGAGGGAGCCGTCCGCGTCGCCCTTCACCGGGGCCTTGCCGGCCTCGCAAAGATGCTCCGAGGGAGCATATGAAACCCATGAACACCGACGACCTGATCTCCGCCCTCTCCCGCGATGCCGGCCAGGCCGGCCCGACGGTTCATCGCCGCATCGCCATCGCCCTGGCCGTAGCGGCTGTCGCAGCCTTCGGTCTGCTGACGGCCAGCATCGGTGTCAGACCCGACCTTGCGGCGGCCAGCGCGACGATGCTCTTCACCCTGAAGATGCTGCTGGTGGCGACGCTTGCGGTTGCGGCCTTCGCCCTGGTGCGCGCATCGGCCCGCCCCGAGGCCGAGCTTCCGAAGGTCGTGCTGCTGGTGCCGGCGCTCCTCGTCGTCTTCGGCATCGGCCACGAGATCGCGACCCAGTTGCCCGCCAATCTGCCGGCCCGCCTCGTCGGCAGGAACTGGCGCGTCTGCCTCGTCGCCATTCCCCTGCTCGGCCTCCTGCCGCTGGCCGCCATCCTCACCGCCATGTCGGCCGCGGCCCCGCGCAATGCGACGCTCGCCGGCGCCTTCTCGGGCTTTGCCGCGGGTGCCGTCGCGGCTCTCTTCTACGGCCTGCACTGCACCGACGATTCGCCGCTCTTCGTCGTCACCTGGTATTCCCTCGCCATCGGCATGCTGACGGTGGCGGGCGCAGCCGTCGGCAGGCGCATTCTTGCCTGGTGAGGGCGCGGACTGCTGACATGACGTGAGCGGCCCGGGCGTCCATAATGACGCCTCATCGCAGAGGCCCCGAGTTCATGCACACCGAGCACCACCGCCCCGTCGGCAAGGGCGACCGCGTCTTCCTCGTCGACGCGTCGTCCTTCGTCTTCCGCGCCTATTTCCAGTCGATGAACCAGGACCGGAAGTACAATGCGCGCTCGGACGGCCTGCCGACCGGCGCCGTCAGGCTCTTCGCCACCAAGGTGCTGCAGTTCGTCGAGGAGGGCGCGCTCGGGGTGAAGCCGACCCACCTCGCGATGATTCTCGACAAGAGCGAGAACTCCTTCCGCAAGGAGCTCTACCCCGCCTACAAGGCCCACCGGCCGCCGCCGCCGGAAGACCTCGTGCCGCAGTTCCCCCTGATGCGCGCCGCCATCCGCGCCTTCGGCCTGCACGCTATCGAGCAGGACCGCTACGAGGCCGACGACCTCATCGCCACCTATGCCGACGAGGCCTGCGGCCGCGGCGCCGACGTGCTGATCATCTCCGCCGACAAGGACCTGATGCAGCTCGTCCGTCCCTGCGTCGCCTTCTACGACCCGGAGAGCGGCATCAAGGGCAAGCCCGGCTACCGCCCGGAGCGCCTGCTCACCCACGGCGACCGCTTCGAGCGCTGGAATGTGCCGCCCGACAAGGTCGGCGACGTCACCGAGTACTGGGAAGGCCTGCCGCCGGAGAAGATCGTCGACATCCAGTCGCTGGAGGGTGACACCTCCGACAACGTGCCCGGCGCCCCCGGCATCGGCCGCAAGACGGCCGCGCAGCTCATCTCGGAGTATGGCGACCTCGACACGCTGCTGGCGCGCGCGTCGGAGATCAAGCAGCCGAAGCGGCGCGAGACGCTCACCGATCCCGAGGTCATCGAGAAGGTCCGCATCTCGAAGCAGCTCGTTCAACTGGTGCGCGACGTGAAGGTCGAGGTGCCGCTGGACGAGACCGGCCTCGTGAAGCCCGACGGGCGGCGGCTCATCGCCTTCTTCAAGGCGCTGGAATTCACCACCATCACCAAGAAGGTGGGCGAGCTCTACGGCGTCGATCCCGCCAAGGTCGATCCCGATCCGGCGCTCGCCGCCGGCCCGAAGGCGCCTGGCGCGGTTCCGGCCACGACGGTGGCCGCAAGCGGGGATGGCGACCCGTCCACGGCCGCTGCCGATCCCGCTGCGCCGAGCCCGCAGGCCCTCGCCGCGCGCACGGCGGAGAGGCTGCGCGGCGCCACCATCGACCGCTCCCTCTACCAGTGCATCACAACGCTCCCGGCGCTCGACGCCTTCATCGCGGGGGCGCGGGAAGCGGGCGTCGTCGCGCTCGACACCGAGACCAATTCCCTCGACGCCATGGCCGCCGACCTCGTCGGCTTCTCGCTCGCCTATGCGCCCGACAAGGCCTGCTACGTGCCCCTCGCCCATCGCGCGGGCGAGGCCGGGCTGTTCGATTCCGGGCTGGTCGAGGGACAGATTCCGATCCGCGACGCGCTCGACCGCCTGAAGGCCCTCGCCGAGGACCCCGGCGTGCTGAAGGTCGGGCAGAACCTGAAATACGACCTGCTGGTGCTGTCGCGGCACGGCATGACCATCGCGCCCTATCGACGACACCATGCTGATGTCCTATGCGCTCGATGCCGGCCGCGGCTCGAACGGCATGGATGCGCTCTCCGAGAGGCACCTCGGCCACGTTCCGATCAGCTTCGATTCGGTCACCGGCACGGGCAAGGCCCGCATCACCTTCGACCGCGTCGCCGCTCGACCAGGCCACCGCCTATGCCGCAGAGGATGCCGACGTGACGCTGCGGCTGTGGCAGGTGCTGAAGCCGCGTCTCGCGGCGGAGGCCAAGACCACCGTCTACGAGACGCTGGAGCGCCCGCTGGTCGACGTCCTCGCCCGCATGGAGCGGCGCGGCATCCTCATCGACCGCCAGGTGCTCTCGCGCCTGTCGGGAGACTTCGCGCAGGTCGCCGCAAGGGTCGAGGCGGAGATCCAGGAACTGGCCGGCGAACCGCTGCAACCCCGGCTCGCCGAAGCAGCTCGGCGATATCCTGTTCGGCAAGATGGGGCTTCCCGGAGGCACCAAGACCAAGACCGGCGCCTGGTCCACCGCCGCCGGTGTGCTGGAGGATCTCGCCGAGGAGGGCCACGCGCTCCCTCGCAAGATCATCGACTGGCGCACGGTGACCAAGCTGAAGTCGACCTACACCGACGCGCTGCCGACCTACATCAACGCCGAGACCGGACGGGTGCACACGTCATTTGCGCTCGCGGCGACGACCACGGGGCGGCTGTCGTCCTCCGAGCCCAACCTCCAGAACATCCCGGTCCGCACCGAGGAAGGCCGCAAGATCCGCACCGCCTTCATCGCCGCCGCTGGGCCGCAAGCTGGTCTCGGCCGACTATTCGCAGATCGAGCTGCGCGTCCTGGCCCACATCGCCGATATCCCGCAGCTCAGGCAGGCCTTCGCCGACGGCATCGACATCCACGCGATGACGGCGTCCGAGATGTTCGGCGTGCCGGTGCAGGGCATGGACCCGGCGTGGTGCGCCGCCGCGCCAAGGCGATCAACTTCGGCATCATCTACGGCATCTCGGCCTTCGGCCTCGCCAACCAGCTCTGCCATCCCCCGCGAGGAGGCCGGCGCCTATATCAGGAAGTACTTCGAGCGCTTCCCCGGCATCCGCGACTACATGGACGCGACCAAGGCCTTCGTCCGCGAGAACGGCTATGTCGAGACCATCTTCGGCCGGCGCTGCCACTTCCCGGCGATCAGGTCCGAGCAACCCGTCCGAGCGCGCCTTCGTCGAGCGGCAGGCCATCAATGCGCCGATCCAGGGGTCGGCGGCCGACATCATCCGCCGCGCCATGGTACGGATGGACGCGCGCGCTGGAGGCGGCCAGGCCTCGACGCGCTGATGCTGCTGCAGGTGCACGACGAACTGGTCTTCGAGGTGCCGGACGATCAGGTCGACCGCACCCTGCCCGTCGTCAAGCGGGTGATGGAGGACGCGACGGAGCCCGCGCTGCGGCTGAAGGTGCCGCTGGCGGTGGACGCCCGTGCGGCGGTGAACTGGGAAGAGGCGCATTGAGCGAAGGGCGAACGGCACCCGGACCGACCGATGTCTCCGACGTCTGGGGCATCCTCTGGATGGTCGGCCTCGCCATGCTCGGCCTGATCCTGCTCCTGACCGGCCTCGCCAATCGCCCTCCCGAGCGAAGCGAGCTGACGGCTGCCGAGCATGTCGGACCGATCAGTTACACGACGCCGCTCGTGACCGTCAGCAACGGGCGGCGTGGCAATGCCACCTACCGGACCCAGAAGATTCCCCTGGCCGTTCCGGACTTCGGCCTCATCGAGGTCTCACCGCCTCCGACGCTGTGGGTCGACGGCCTCGACAACCTGCGCTACGGCCAGCGCGTCCGGTTCCTGATCGATCGCCACGCGCGGATCGTCTTCGAGGCGACGAGCGACGGCCGGACCTTGCTGGCCTATGCGGACAGCCTCGCCAATCGTCGCCGTCGCAGCAACGGCATGATCGTCGCCGGCCTGTTCTGCATGGGCGTCGCCGCCTTGCACGGCTTCAGCCTGCGCAAGGCGGCGTGACACCGGTTCAGGTCACGATGCTCGCGGCCTTCTGGGCGAAGCGGCCGTCGAACGACTTGCCGATGATGTCGGCGGAGACGCTCTCCATCTCCTTGTCCAGCGCCTTCAGCATGTCGAAGACCGACTTCATGCCGTCCTGCGCCATGACGCCGGTCTTGGAATAGGCGTCCTTCGAGGCCTGCACCGCCTTGATGTAGAGCGCCTTGTCGCCGAGGTGGTACTGCTCGGGCACGGCATCGGCGACCTCGGCCGGCGAGGCCTTGTCGATCCAGCGCAGCGCCTTGTAGAGGCCGTTGACCGCCGCCTGCGTCGTGTTCGGGTTCTTCTCGATGAAGTCCTGGCGGAGATAGAGGCAGGCTGCCGGATTGGAGGCGCCGAAGAGTGCCCTGGTACCGGCCTCGGTGCGGGTGTCGATGAGCGTCACCACGTCACCGTCGGTCTCCAGCTTGGCGATGACGGGATCGAGGTGCGAGATCACGTCGATCTCCCCCCGCTTCATCGCCGCGACCGCGCTGGCGCCGCCGCCCACCCCGATGAAGCTCGCATCCGTCGCCTTCAGGCCGACCTTCGACATGGCATGCACGACGGTGATGTAGGTCGAGGAGCCCGGCGCGGTGACGCCGATCTTCAGGCCCTTGAAGTCGGCGGCCGACTTCACCTTGTCGGCGATCGCCTTGCGCACCGCGACGACGATGGTCGGGAAGCGCAGGAGCTCGATGGTCGAGCGGATGTCCTGCCCCTTGGCCTGCATGCGCAGCGTATGCTCGTAGGCACCCGTGACCATGTCGACCGAGCCGCCGACCAGCGACTGCAGCGAACGGGCGCCGCCGGCGAAGTCGTTGATCTCCATGTCGAGGCCGAAGTCCTTGAAGAAGCCCTTCCGCTCGGCGACCGTCAGCGGCAGGTAGTAGAGCAGCGACTTGCCGCCGACGCCGAGCGTCACCTTCGGCTTCTCCAGCGCGCCCTGCGCGAAAGCGGGCAGCGGCAGGGCGAGGCTGGCGCCCGCGCCCATCAGCGACAGCATCTGCCGGCGGTCCATGGTGGTCATGTCGTCCTCCCTTGTGGTTGGTGTCGCGCCTTTGCGGCGGTTGGTCATACGGTCCGGGTCTCGCCCGGCTTCCAGACGAGCAGCGGTTTCTCGACCAGCGTCACGATGCCGTCGATGAGCATGACGAAACCCATCAGGATCACCATGCCGGCGAAGACGCCGGTGACGTCGAAAACGCCTTCGGCCTGGTGGATGAGATAGCCGAGGCCCGCCGCCGAGCCGAGGTATTCGCCCACCACGGCGCCGACCACGGCGAAGCCCACCGACGTGTGCAGCGAGGAGAAGACCCAGGCCAGCGCCGCCGGCCAGTAGACGTGGCGCAGCAGCTGCCGCTCGTTCATGCCGAGCATGCGGGCGTTGGCCAGCACCACCTGCGGCACCTCGCGGACGCCCTGATAGACGTTGAAGAAGACGATGAAGAAGACCAGCGTGACGCCGAGCCAGACCTTGGACCAGATGCCCAGCGCCGAACCACAGCGCGAAGATCGGCGCCAGCACGACGCGCGGCAGCGCGTTGGCCGCCTTGATGTAGGGGTCGAACACGGCGGCGACGATCGGCTTCCGCGCGAACCAGAAGCCGATGACGATGCCGAGGCTGGCGCCGATGACGAAGGCGAGGATGGTCTCCACCAGCGTGATCCACAGGTGGCGGTAGACCGAGCCCTCCATGAACATGGAGAAGACGCGCTTGAATACGTCGACCGGCGTCGAGAAGAAGAAGCGCATGGTCTTGACGTCGGCGACGATCGACCAGGTGGTGACGACGTGCCAGACGAGGAAGACCGCGACGGCGACGAGCACCTGCAGGACGAGCAGCTTCGGGCGGGAGATGGGCGTCATGCGGCCCCCTTGTCGGAAAGGCCGTAGGTCTTGCGCACCTCGTCGCGCAGGCAGGACCAGATCTCGGAGTGCAGGCGGTGGAAGGCCGGCTCGGCCCTGACCTCCGCGATGTCGCGCGGACGGGGAAGGTCGATGGCGAACTCGCCGATGAAGCGCGAGCGCGGGCCCGCCGACATCACCACAACGCGGTCCGAGAGGGCGATGGCCTCGTCGAGGTCGTGGGTGACGAACATCACCGCCTTGCGATCCTGTTGCCAGAGGTCGAGCAGAAGTTCGCTCATGATCAGGCGCGTCTGCGCGTCGAGCGGGCCGAAGGGCTCGTCCATCAGGAGAATCTTCGGCTCGCGCACCAGAACCTGGGCGAGCGCCACGCGCTTCTTCTGGCCGCCCGAGAGCTGGTGGGGATAGCGGTCGCCGAAGGCCGAGAGGCCGACCTTGGCCATCATCGCCCGCGCCCGCTCCAGCGCCTCCGGCCGCCTGACGCCACCGACCTCGAGGCCGATGGCGACATTGTCCTCCGCCGTCTTCCACGGCATCAGCGCGTCCTGCTGGAAGAGATAGCCGGCCTTGCCGCAGAGGCCGGAGAGCCGCTCGCCGAAAATGTCGCAGGTGCCCGAGGACGGCGGCATCAGGCCGGCGGCGATATTGAGAAGGGTCGACTTGCCACAGCCGGTGGGGCCGAGCAGCGCGACGAACTCGCCGTCACGCACCGACAGGTCGACCGGCTGGACCGCCTCGTATTTCCCGCCGCCCGCCAAAGCGTATGCGACCGAAACACCCTTGAGGTGCACGGCAATGGTCACGTCGCCTCCCTTGGCGCTTGTGGAATGGCGCGCCCGTCGGGGACGCTGACATCGGGGATTGTCTCCCGGTTCATGTCACAATACCGGCCGGGAGCCGGCTTGAGAAGGGAAGTCCTGTCGCAGCTCTGCCCATCGTCGCCGGCGTTCGGCACGACGCAGGCGTGTCCTGCCACGCGCCCGGCTCAGGTCCGCTCCGCCGCCACCCGTGCGATGGCGGCGCGCAGTTCCGGGATGCCCTCGCCCTTGCGGCTGGAGGTGGCGATCACCTCGGGAAAGGCCGCCGCGCGCTTCTTCAGGAAATCCAGCGTCGCGGCGGTCAGTTTCTCCAGCGCCGGGCCGCTGATCTGGTCGGCCTTGGTCAGCACGATCTGGTAGGACACCGCCGCCTTGCCGAGTTCGTCCAGCACCTCCACGTCCACCGGCTTGATGCCGTGGCGCGCGTCGATGAGCACATAGACGCGGGCGAGGTTCTGCCGTCCGCGCAGGTAGTCGTGGATGACCTTGGTCCAGGCCTTCACCTTGGCCTCGGGCGCGGCGGCGAAGCCGTATCCCGGCATGTCGACGACGACGAGGCCGGTTCCCGGCCCCTCCTCCGACGGCACGTGGAAGAAGTTCAGTTCCTGGGTGCGCCCCGGCGTATTGGAGGTCCGCGCCAGGCTGTTCTGCCCGACCAGCGCATTGATCAGGCTCGACTTGCCGACATTGGAGCGGCCGGCGAAAGCGATCTCCACCCCCGTCATCGGGGGCAGGTGCTTCATGTCGGGCGTACCACGCCAGAAGGTCCAGGGCCGCGCGAAGAGCTTGCGCCCGGTCTCGATGAGGTCGCCCGTCATGCCGTCAGCCGGCGGGCTTCGCCGGCCCGCCTCCGAACATGGACTTCATGTTGTCCCAGAGTTCGATCTTCACGCCGTACTTGCGCATGATGACGCCCTGCTGGAGCACCGACAGGAGGTTGTTCCAGGCCCAGTAGATGCACGAGGCCCGCCGGGAACGAGGCCAGCATGAAGGTGAAGAGGATCGGCATCCACTTGAAGACAGGCGGCCTGGATCGGATCCGTCGGGGCCGGGTTCATCTGCATCTGGACCCACATGGTGATGCCCATGATGATCGGCCAGACGCCGATGAGCAGGAAGGCCGGCACCGCGAAGGGCAGGAGGCCGAACAGGTTGAAGATCGAGGTCGGGTCCGGCGCCGAGAGGTCCTGGATCCAGCCGAAGAACGGCGCGTGGCGCATCTCGATGGTGATGAACAGCACCTTGTAGAGCGCGAAGAACACCGGGATCTGGATCAGGATCGGCCAGCAGCCCGCCAGCGGGTTGATCTTCTCCCGCTTGTAGAGCGCCATCAGCTCCTGCTGCTGCTTCATCTTGTCGTCGGCATAGCGCTCGCGCAGCGCCATCATCTCGGGCTGCACCTTCTTCATCATGGTCATGGAGGCGTAGCTCTTGTTGGCGAGCGGGAAGAACAGGCCCTTGATCAGCAGGGTGACCACGCAGGATCGGCGATGCCGAAGTTGCCGGACTGGACGAAGATCCAGTCCAGCACCACGAACAGCGGCTTGGTGATGAAGTAGAACCAGCCCCAGTCGATCATGCCGGTCGAAGCGGTCGATCTTCAGGCCATCGGCGTAGCCGTCCATGACGCGTGACCTCCTTGGCGCCGGCGAAGAGGCGCGTGGTCGGTCTGCTGCGGTGGCGCCGGGGGCGACGGTCACGGAGGGCGCGAGGATAGTCCGTCTGGAACGACTTGGTCGTGCCCTGCTGGAAGAACTTGAAGCTCGAATCGGTCTCGACCGTCTGGTCCGGGATCAGCGCTGCGGCCCAGTACTTGTCGGTGATGCCGAGCCAGGCGCCGCGCGCCTTGAAGCTGTCCGTGCGGGTCTTCTCGATCGCCGCGTAGCCGACCTCCTGGAGGCCCTTGTCGCCGAACACGCCGATGAGGCCCTCGTGCAGGATGTAGTAGCCGGAGGTCTGCGGCAGTGCCGTGGCGGGAGATCAGGCCGTAAATGATGCAGCGACGACCGGCGCGCCGCCGCTGTTCACGACACCGTCCTTACGACGCGTGATCATGTAGTTGGCGTCGATCGTGGAAGGTGCGGCGGAAGGTCAGCCCCTGGCCGTTGTCCCAGGTGATGGTGACCGGATTGGCGGGTGTCAGGGTGCCCGAACCCTGCTGCGTCCAGACCGTCTGCGCGTTCGGGACCGCGACCGTCTGGCCGGCGGCGGGAACGAAGCCGAACTCCGCATAGAAGGGGTGGCGGTGGTTGACCGGGTCGATCGGCGACCCCGCCGGTGCGAAGAGCACGACGTTGGGGCTGTTGCGCTGGATGGTCTCGCGATAGGTGCCGAGCACGAGATCGTCGACACGCCCGCCAGCGAGGTTGATCGAGCCCTTCAGGCGCGGCGTCTCGATGCCGACGCGCGGCGTCGCGGCGAGGATCGCCTCGCGGCTCAGGCCCTGCACGGGAACCGGGGTGGCGGCGCCGGGAGCGGCCGGGGCGGTGGAGCCGGGCTGGGCCGGGGCGCCGGGAGCCGGGGTCGCCGCGCCCGGAGCCTGCGTCGCCGCGCCCGGAGCCTGGCCGGCCGCCTGCTGCTGTTGCTGGAGCTGCTGCTGGCGCTGCGCCTCGCGCTGGCGCTCGACCTGCGGCATGCCGACGAAATACTGCCAGCCGACGAGGACGAGGATCGAGAGAACGATCGCGAGGATGTAATTGCGGTTGTCGGCCATCGGTCCGTCGAAATCTTAAGGATGGGGGCGGCCCGCCGGACGGGCGGGACGGGGGGCGGCAGCGCGCGCGAGCGCCTCGGTGAGGTCGGACTTCAGAACGTCGAAGGGCCGGTCGAGTGCCTGGCGGTTCAGCACCAGCACATAGTCGGAGCCCGGCCGGCCGGCGGCATGGCCCTCGAGGCGAACCACCTCGCGCAGGCGCCGGCGCATGCGGTTGCGCTCCACGGCGCCGCCGGTCTTCTTGGTGACGGTGAACCCGAACCGCGGCGGCTTGCCGTCGCCGCGCTGGCTTTCCTGCAACACGAAAGCCGCCGTTGTGACACGGCGGCCCCTGGAGCAGGCAATGAAGTCGGCGCGGCGCACGAGACGAAGGGGCGCTGTCGAACGTGTCATTCGCGCCCTCCCGTCGGTCGGCTCAGCCGAATTCGCGTGCGTGTCGGCTCACGCGGACAGGCGCTTGCGGCCGCGGGCGCGGCGGGCGGCGAGAACCTTCTGGCCGCCCTTGGTGGCCATGCGGGCACGGAAGCCGTGGCGGCGCTTGCGGACGAGCTTGGAGGGCTGGTAGGTGCGTTTCACGGGAGTTCTCCGCGCGGGTCGGTTTCAAACAATCGAATGAGGGTGCGAACGGGCTCGCGGGCGATGATCCGGCGAACGGACCACACACTCGGGCGCGAGCCGCTCCCAAGTCGGCGCGGGTTATAGGCCGCACCGTCCGGAAAAGTCAACGCGACAGGGTTTCGCGCCCCGAAGCCGGCCCGCCGTCAGGTCAGCGGGATGCTCGACACGTGCTCCTGGAACGCGGGACGCGCCGAGATCTCGGCATACCAGCGGTCGACATTGGCATAGGCCGGGCTCTCGGGAATGAGCTTCTTGAAGCGCAGCACCATGATGCCGAAGGGAATGTCGGCGACGGTGAAGGTGTTGCCGACGACATAGAGATGCTGGCCGAGCTCGGCATCGAGGATCGCCATGGAGGCGATGGCCGCCTTCTTCGACCGCTCGATGGCGGCATTGTCGCGCTGCTCGACCGGCGTGCGCACGAGGCCGATGAAGACCGGGCCGATGCCCTGGCCGAGCTCCGTCTGCTGCCAGTCCATCCACATGTCGACGCGCGCCTGGTCGGCGAGCGCCCGCGGCATCAGCCGGCCGTGCTTGCGGGCGAGATGGCGGCAGATGGCGTTGGACTCCCACAGCACCACCCCCTCGTCCTCGATCGTCGGGATCTTGGAGTTGGGGTTCAGCGCCTTGTAGGCGGGCTCGCCGACGATGCCGAACTCGCGGCCCGCGTCGATCCGCTCGTGCGGAATGCCGATCTCGGCGATGCACCACATCACCTTCTGCACGTTGGAGGAGTTCCTCCGGCCCCAGACCTTCAGCATGGACATTTCCTCAGCGTTGGCACGCCGGACAATAGAAGGTTGAGCGGCCCGACTGCACGATACGCCGCACAATGTGCCGATCGCCGCATCGCCTGCAAGCCTCGCCTTCACGATCGTAGACATGGAAGCTGTGCTGGAAATAGCCGAGCTCGCCGGAGGGCTGGGCGTGGTCGCGCAGCGATGAGCCGCCCGCCTCGATCGCCTCGGCGATGACCTCGCGGATGATCGGCACCAGCCGCTCCAGCCGCGCCGTCGGCTCGCCCCCCTTGGTCACCAGCGTTCCGGACGCCCGTTGCGGCGACAGGCCGGCCCGGTGCAGCGCCTCGCAGACATAGATGTTGCCGAGGCCGGCGATGATCGACTGGTCGAGCAGGGCCGCCTTCAGCGGCGCAGCCTTGCCGCGGAACGCCGCCGCGAGATGCGCGGCCGACAGGTCGTTGCCGATCGGCTCGATCCCGAGCTTCGCGATCAGCGGATGGTCGGCAAGCGCGGCACGCCCGGTCATCAGCATGAAGCCGAAGCGGCGCGGGTCGTTGTAGGTGACGGTCGCCCCCGACGAGAGCGACAGCACCACATGGTCGTGGGCCGCATCGCGCGACCTTTCGTGGTGGAACTCGCCAACGACATCCCCGCCCGCCACGGCCCTGGCGATGCGGAAGGACCCGGACATGCCGAGATGCATGATCACCACCTCGTCGCCGTCGAGATCGGCGATGAGATATTTCGAGCGGCGACCGAGGCCGACGACGCGGCGCCCTGTGAGCCGCTCGGCGAAGCGTTCGGGAAATGGGAAGCGAAGGTCCGCCCGCCGCACCTCGGCGGCGAGGATCGTGGCGCCCTCCATCACCGGCTGGAGGCCGCGGCGGACGGTTTCGACCTCGGGAAGTTCGGGCATGGCACCGCCGGCTCGGGCACAAAGAGATGGTGTCCCCACATAGCGCCGGCCGGATCGTTCCGCTATGGTCCGGCCGATTTTGCAGGACCTGGCCATGTCAGCAGCCGCCACCCAGACCGATTTCGGCTTCCGCCGCGTCGACCTCGACGCCAAGCAGGACCTCGTGGACGACGTCTTCCACAAGGTCGCCGGTCGCTACGACCTGATGAACGACCTGATGTCGGCCGGCCTCCACCGGGTCTGGAAGGACGTCATGGTGACGCGGCTCGGCGTGCCGAAGACACGTCCCTTCCGCCATCTCGATGTCGCCGGCGGCACCGGCGACGTCGCCTTCAAGGTGGTCGGCGCCGGCGCGGGCGCGGAGGCGACCGTCTGCGACATCAACGGCGAGATGCTGAAGGTGGGGCGCGCCCGCGCCGAGAAGCGCGGCCTTTCGGGCCGCGTCGAGTTCGTGCAGGGCAATGCCGAGACCCTGCCCTTCCCCTCGTCGCATTTCGACGGCTACACCATCGCCTTCGGCATCCGGAACGTGCCGCGCATCCAGGTGGCGCTCGACGAAGCCTACCGGGTGCTCCGCCCCGGCGGCCGCCTGCTGGTTCTGGAGTTCTCGCCCGACGTCGTGCCCGGCCTCGATCGCGTCTATGACGCCTATTCCTTCGCGGTCATCCCGCCGATGGGGAAGATGGTCACGGGCGACGCCGAGCCCTACCAGTATCTGGTGGAGTCCATCCGCAAGTTCCCGCGCAACGACGTCTTCGCCGGCATGATCGCCAAAGCCGGCTTCTCGCGCGTCGAGGTGACGCCGATGACCGGCGGCATCGCCTGCCTTTCCGGCGGCTGGAAGATCTGACGCCGTGATCGCCGGCACCATCCATCTCGTCCGCCTGGCGCGGGCCGGCTTCGTCTTCGCCCGCGAGGGGGTTCTCGGCCTCGTCGATCCGGAGGCCCTGCCGCCGCCGGCGCGCCTCGCGCTCCGCCTCGCGCGGATCGTCGAGCGGCCGAGCGCCGGCACGCGCTCCGACCGGCTGACCGCCGCCCTCACCCGCCTCGGACCGACCTATGTGAAGCTCGGCCAGTTCCTGTCGACGCGTCCCGACGTGGTCGGTGCGGCCATCGCCCGCGACCTCGAGAGCCTGCAGGACAAGGTCCCGCCCTTCGACCAGAAGCTCGCCGAGCAGATCGTCGCCGAGACGCTGGGCCAGCCTCTCGCCGAGGTCTATGCGAGCTTCGGCCCGCCGATCGCCGCCGCCTCCATCGCCCAGGTTCACAAGGCGACCGTGCGCGAAGGCGACACGTTGCGCGAGGTGGCGGTGAAGGTGCTCAGGCCCCGGGTCGCCGACCGCTTCCGCGCCGACCTTTCCGACTATTACTTCGCCGCGCGGCTGGCCGAGCGCCTCGTGCCGGATTCGCGCCGCCTGATGCCCGTCGGCATCGTCGACACCCTCGCCCGCTCCATGGCGATCGAGCTCGACCTGCGCCTCGAGGCGGCGGCCGCCTCGGAGATGGCGGAACGCACGGCGGATGATCCGGGCTTCCGCGTCCCCTCGGTCGACTGGAACCGGACCGGGCGCAACGTGCTCACCACGGAATGGATCGACGGCATCAAGCTCGGCGATCGGGAGGGACTCGCCGCGGCCGGTGTCGATCCCCGCGCCCTCGGCCAGACGGTGATCCAGAGCTTCCTGCGCCATGCCCTGCGCGACGGCTTCTTCCATGCCGACATGCACCAGGGGAACCTCTTCGCCGACCGTGCCGGCAATCTCGTCGCCGTCGATTTCGGCATCATGGGACGCATCGGCCCGAAGGAACGGCGGTTCCTCGCCGAGATCCTGCTCGGCTTCATCACCAAGCAGTACCGCCGTGTCGCCGAGGTGCATTTCGAGGCCGGCTACGTGCCGGCGCACCACTCCGTCGACGAATTCGCGCAGGCGATCCGCGCCATCGGCGAGCCGATCCACTCGCGCACCGCCGATCAGATCTCCATGGCGAAGCTCCTGTCCCTGCTCTTCGAGGTGACGGCGATCTTCGACATGAAGACGCGCACCGAACTGATCCTGCTGCAGAAGACCATGGTGGTGGTGGAGGGCGTCGCCCGCTCGCTCGACCCGCGCCTCGACATCTGGACGAGTTCCGAGCCGGTGGTGCGCGAGTGGATCACCCGCAACCTCGGGCCCGTCGGCCGCATCGAGGAGGTCGGCTCCGGCGCCCGCCTTGTCGGCCGCCTCATCGGCGAGGCGCCGGCGCTCCTGTCGCGCGCCGCCCTTCTGTCGGAGCGCATCGACGAACTGACGAAAGACGGCTTCGTGCTGGCAGCCGATCTCGCTCAAGGGCATCGGCGAGGCCGAGGCCCGCCGCAACCGCTCCTCGACCGTCGCGCTCTGGGTGATCGCCGCGCTGCTGGCGGCGCACCTGATCTGGGGGTAGTCCCGCAGCTTGTCGCTTTCCGGGCCTCCCCATGCGCTGCAGGACGCGCTTCACAGGTGCAACGCGTCTGCGCCTTCGTCTACCCCCCGAAGTACCGGTCGATGATGCGGCGATAGATGGCGGTCAGCGCCACGAGATCGCCGACCGGCACGCGCTCGTCCACCGCATGCATGGTTTGGCCGACGAGGCCGAACTCGATGACCGGGCAGTAGTCCTTGATGAAGCGCGCGTCCGAGGTTCCCCCCGAGGTGGACAGCTCCGGCCGTCGCCCCGTCACCTCGGCGATCGTCTCCGAGATCATCTCGACGAAGGGCCCCGGCTTGGTGATGAAGCTCTGCGAATTGCCACGGGCATAGGTCACGGACGGGACAATGCCAGGCTTGGCCGCGGCAGCCGCAACGCCCTCGATCCAGGCCTTCAGGCTGTCGAGGCTGTGCTCGTCGTTGAAGCGGATGTTGAGCCGCGCCACCGCCTTCTGCGGAATGATGTTGGTCGCGGCATTGCCCACGTCGATCGAGGTGACCTCGAGGTTCGACGGCTGGAAGTGGACGTTCCCGGCATCCAGCGGCTTGTCCATCAGCCGGCTCAGGATGGCGATGAGCACCGGAACCGGATTGGCGGCGCGGTCCGGATAGGCGACGTGGCCCTGCCGACCTTCCACCGTGATGACGGCGGAGAGCGAGCCGCGCCGGCCGATCTTGATCATGTCGCCGAGGGCCTGGGGGTTGCTCGGTTCGCCGACGATGCAATGGTCGAAGCGCTCGCCGCGCGAATGGGCCCATTCCAGGACCTTGACCGTGCCGTTGACGGAGGGCCCCTCCTCGTCGCCGGTGATCAGGAAGCCGATGGAGCCCTTCGGCCGGCCGCCGTTCGCGGCGAGATGGTCGAGCGTGGCGGCGAGGAAACAGGCGATGCCGCCTTTCATGTCCACCGTGCCGCGGCCGTAGAGCTCGCCGTTCTCCACCTCGCCCGCGAAGGGTCCATGGCGCCACTGGCCGGCATCGCCGGGCGGCACCACGTCGGTGTGGCCTGCGAACAGGAGATAGGGCGTGCCGCTACCGATCCGGGCGTAGAGGTTCTCCACGTCAGGTGTTCCCGGCTCGGAGAAGGTGATCCGGTCGACAGCGAAGCCGGCGCCCTTCAGCACGGCCTCGAGGGCGGAAAGAGCGCCACCCTCTTCGGGAGTCACGGAGGGGCACCGGACGAGGGCGCGCGTCAGCGCGACCGGATCTGCATTCATGGTGACGTCTGTCTCACGCCTGCGCGGTTTCGAGCGGATCGGGACCGTAGCGGTTCGGACCGCGGGTGCCCTGAAGGAAGCCGAGATCGACCAGCGCCCAGAGGCCGGCAACCGCGATCACCAGCGAGAAGATGAGTGACAGCAGGCTCGGGCCGCCAACCTCGATCGGCATGATCATGTTCTTGATCTGGAAGGCGATGTTGAGGGCCATCAGCGCCTGGACATAGGTCTGCGGATAATCGCGGTCGTTGGAGCGCTTCACCATCAGGAAATAGGCCGGCAGCGTCATGGCAAGGCCCACGAGGCCAGCGAGGATCACCCCGCCCCAGATGCCCGCCACGGCCCAGCCGACGAGGCCGGCGACGAAGCCGAGGACGATGTTGGCGACGATCAGGATAACGATCCCGATCCAGAAATCCTGGCGTCCGATGCGGCCGTCACCGTTCAGAAAGAGCTTCTGCAAATCCATGGGTCTGATCTCGTGCGATGGGAGGCCCGCACCGACACTGGCGGGCTGAGCCTGCAACGTCAACGCAGAAGGTTTCAGCGGCTTGTCACGCCAGCGGATCCGGACCGTAACGATTGGTCCCCTCCTCGCCGCGCAGGACGCCGAGATCCACCACCAGAACGATGAGGGCGATGAGGACCCAGAGCCCGAGGACGGACAGGACAGGCCCCATGGGGCCTTGCGACGTCATGTAGCCGAGGACCTGCAGAAGGCTGACGAGGAAGGCCGGCAGGAACAGGAAGAGCAGGTAGAGGTCCGAGTGACCGCGGTCATGCGCCCGCTTGATGGCCAGCGCCAGCGAGGGATAGAGGAAGGCGAGCCCCACCACCGCCGCCGCCGGATGGCCGCCGAAGTCCATGGCGAGCCGGTCGCCGATGAAGGCGAAGACGTTGAGCACCACGGCGGCCACCCAGAAGGGCAGCCGCGGGATGCGGCCCTCGAAATCGAGAAACAGATAGGACCAGGCCGCGGGCTCCAGCCAGATCTTCCGGTCGGTCCAGTCGATCCTGGCCATGGCGGACGCCCCCGGGGCCGCGGTCAGTCGCGCAGCAGCTCGTTGATCCCGGTCTTCGAGCGGGTCTTGGCGTCCACCGTCTTGACGATGACGGCGCAGTAGGTCGACGGGCCCCAGTTCTCCCCCGGCAGCGCCTTGCCCGGCAGGTTGCCGGCGACCACCACCGAATAGGGCGGCACCTTGCCGTAATGCACTTCGCCGGTGGCGCGGTCGACGATCTTGGTCGACGAACCCAGATGAACACGCCCATCGAAAGCACCGCGCCCTCGCCGACGATCACGCCCTCGGCGACTTCGGAGCGCGCGCCGATGAAGCAGTTGTCCTCGATGATGGTGGGGTTGGCCTGCAGGGGCTCCAGAACCCCGCCGATGCCGACGCCACCGGAGAGGTGAACGTTCTTGCCGATCTGCGCGCAGGAGCCGACCGTCGCCCAGGTGTCGACCATCGTGCCCTCGTCGACATAGGCGCCGAGGTTCACGAAGGACGGCATCAGCACCACGTTCTTCGCGATGAAGGCGGAGCGGCGCACGACGCAGTTGGGCACCGCGCGGAAGCCGGCCGCGCCGAACTCGGCGGCACCCCAGCCCTCGAACTTCGAGGGCACCTTGTCCCACCAGGACGAGCCGCCCGGGCCGCCGGCAATGGTGGTCATGTCGTTGAGGCGGAAGGACAGGAGCACCGCCTTCTTCAGCCACTGGTGCACCACCCACTCGCCGGTTTCCTTCGAGGCGACGCGCAGCGTGCCCGAATCGAGCAGGTTCAGGGCGGTCTCGACGGCATCGCGCACCTCACCCTTCGTGGCGGCGCTGATCTCGGCGCGGTTCTCGAAGGCGGTCTCGAGGACGGACTGGAGCTGGGCGTAGGACATGGCGGTTTCCGCGTGACGTCAGGGCTTCCCGCGCCTTGTCCCTGTGCCATCAGGTCCTGTCAAGCGACGCTCCTGTCACAGCCCCGATGCGTGCCATGGGCGAAGGCCATGGCCTTGCGCCCCTCCTTTCCTGTATGGAGGGCCGCGAAGCGGGCCGATACCGAGAGCGGTCGCCGCATGCCGCGAGAACGACTTGTACCTTGAGATCGCGATCATCCTGGTCCTGACCGTCGTCAACGGCGTTCTGGCCATGTCGGAGCTGGCTGTGGTGTCCTCCCGGCCGGCGCGTCTCAAGGTCCTCGCCGATCAGGGCAGCCGGGGCGCCGCCGTCGCCCTGCAACTCGCCGAGCACCCCGGGCGCTTCCTCTCCACCGTTCAGATCGGCATCACCCTGGTCGGTATCCTCTCCGGCGCCTTCTCCGGAGCGACGCTCGGCGTGCGCGCCTCAGCGGCGCTCCAGGACCTCGGCCTGTCGCAGAACGTCGCGGAATGGCTCGGCGTCGGCTCGGTGGTCGTGCTCATCACCTATCTGTCGCTGATCGTCGGCGAACTCGTCCCCAAGCAGATCGCGCTGCGTGACGCCGAACGGGTCGCCACCGTCGTCGCCCCGGCGATGGCGCTGCTGTCGAAGCTCGCCGCACCCCTCGTCTGGCTGCTCGACAACTCCGGCAAGCTGATCCTGGCCCTGCTCGGTCAGCGTGGCGAGAGCGGCGACCGGGTCACCGAGGAAGAGGTCAAGACCATCATCGCCGAGGCCGAGACCGCTGGCGTCATCGAGCGCGACGAGGGCGAGATGATCGCCGGCGTCATGCGCCTCGCCGACCGCACCGCCAACGCCCTGATGACGCCGCGCCGCGAGGTGGAGGTGGTCAACCTCGCCGAGCCGCTGGAGACGATCCGCCAGCGCCTGCGCGCCTCCCGCCGCTCGCGCCTGCCGGTACAGGACGGCGATGCCGATTCCATCGTCGGCGTCGTCCTGGCGAAGGACGTGCTGGAGGCCTTCGCCGCCCGGCCGCGGCCGGACATCGCCAGCCTCGTCCAGGAAGCGCCCGTCGTCCTCGACCGCACGCCGGCCCTCGACGTCCTCAGGGCGCTCAGGGCGTCGAACGCCCACATGACCCTGGTCTTCGACGAATACGGTCACTTCGAGGGCATCGTCACCGCCAACGACGTGCTGGAGGCCATCGTCGGCGCCCTGCCCGACGAACCCGACGAGGAACCGGCCATCGTCTCCCGCTCCGACGGCTCGCTGCTCATCGCCGGCTGGATGGCGGCCGACGAATTCGCCGCCCAGCTCGGCGTGCCGGTGGACCTCGACGCCGACTTCCACACGGTGGCCGGCTTCGTCCTGCACGAGATGCAGCGCCTGCCCGGCGTCGGCGAGAGCTTCGACAAGGCCGGCTGGCGCTTCGAGGTGATGGATCTCGACGGCCGGCGCATCGACAAGATCCTGGCGACCCGCCTCGGCTGACCGGCAAGCCGGCCTTGCACCGTTGCAAGAATCGGCTTGCCACCCTGCACCGCGGGCGGACCGGGATCATGTTGGCGGGGACGGCGGTTCGTCCGCCCCCACATACCGATGGAGCCCCCCGATGTCAGTCGCCACAGCCGAAGTCCCCCTCGTCGCCGCCGAGCGCCACCCCGACCCGATCGCGCCGGGCACCCGCATCGGCCATGTCCACCTGAAGGTCGCCGATCTCGACCGGGCGCTCGCCTTCTATCGCGACGTGCTCGGCTTCGAGGTGATGCAGCGCTATGGCGACCAGGCCGTCTTTCTCTCGGCCGGCGGCTATCATCACCACCTCGGCCTCAACACCTGGGAGAGCAAGGGCGGCCGCCCGCCGGCGCCCGGCACCACCGGCCTGTTCCACACGGCCATCCTCTATCCGGACCGCCGGGCGCTCGCCGATGCGCTGCGCCGCCTGGTCGAGGCCGGCATCCGCCTCGACGGCGCCAGCGACCACGGGGTGAGCGAGGCGCTCTACCTCTCCGACCCCGACGGCAACGGCGTCGAGCTCTACCGCGACCGGCCCGAAGCCGAATGGCCGCGCAATCCCGACGGCACCCTCGCCATGGTGACCAAGCGCCTTGACCTCCAGGCGCTGCTGGCGGAAGCACCGCCGAAGGGATGAGCCTGCCTTCGCGGGACACCCCCCACCCGCACCCTCCCCGCTCCGCGCACTACCCGTGGAGGCGGATGAGACGCTTGCCGCGGTTGTCGCCGCGGTAGAGCGAGGCGATGGCGTCGGGGGCGGCCTCCAGCCCCTCGAGGATATCCTCGGCGTAGCGGAGCTGGCCCGAGCGGATCCACCCCGCCAGCCGCGCCAGCGCCTCGCCGTAGCGGTGGGCATAGTCGAAGGCGAGCACGCCCTGCATGCGGGCGCGCTTGACGAGAATGTGCCGCTCGGGGCGCGGGCCCGACGGCCAGGGGTCCCAGGACGACACCGAGGCCGTGCCGCAGATCACCACGCGCGCTGACATGGCGAGGTTCCGCAGCACCGCGTCGGAGATGGCGCCGGAGGTGTTGTCGAAATAGACGTCGACGCCGGCGGGGCAGGCCTCCGCCACGGCAGCGGCGATGTCGTTCGTCGCCTTGTAGTCGATGGCGGCGTCGTAGCCGAAGTCCTCGCGGCACTGCCGCACCTTGTCCTTGCCGCCGGCGATGCCGACGGTGCGGCAGCCCATGATCCTGGCGATCTGCCCGACCGCCGAGCCGACCGAGCCGGCCGCGGTGGACACCACAACCGTGTCGCCGGGCTTCGGCTGTCCGACGTCGAGAAGGCCGAAATAGGCGGTGATGCCGTTGAGGCCCATGATGCCGAGCGAGGTGGAGAGCGGCAGGTCGGTCTCCGTCACCTTGCGGGTGACGGCGGAGGCCGGGACGACCGCCATCTCCTGCCAGCCGAACATGCCGGTGACCTTGGTCCCGGGGGCAAAGCCCTGGTGCTCCGAGGCGACGACCTCGCCGGAGGCGAAGGAGCGCATGACCTCGCCGATGCCGACCGGCTGGGCATAGTTCGCCACCGCCGAGACCCAGCCGCGCATGGCCGGCTCCACCGAGAGGAACTGGTTGCGCACGAGGATCTCGCCGGGCTTCAGCGCCGGCGGCTCATAGGCCTCGATGCGGAAATGCTCTGCCTGCGGAATGCCGTCGGGGCGGGCGGCGAGGACGACACGGCGGGAGGTGGGCATGGCGGGGCTCGATGGATGAGGGACGAGAAGAGAAGCACGGCGGGGCCCGCGCCGCATCTCCGCCTTTGGGGATGGAAGGCGCCGCTTGACGGGGAGGGAGACGCGGAACAAAATGGGAACGTCAGTGCGTTGCCTTGCCTGTTCCAGATGTGGAGACGCCCGTGGCCGCAGCCAAGGAAAGACTGGTCCATGCCCATTGCGAGGGCGTCGACTACACCTTCGTCAGGGCGAACAGGTTGACGTCGATCTGCTTCGGCGGTCCGCTCGAACGCGAGGTGACGGGCCTCGAGCACGGTCCCCGCCGGCTCCACGCCATCGGGTGCCTCAGCGCCCGCGTGATCCCCGCCTTGAGCCGTCCTTACATCTCCAGTTTTCCCCTGATCTACGGCATGTGTTTCGACGGCTGCGAGATGATCTACCGGCTCGTGCCCAACGGCCCGGTCGAGGTGGTTCACATGTCCACCACGCGGTCACGCGACGACTGGCCCTACCGCGACTTCCCCGCCTTGCTGCCCTTCGTACCGCTGGCGCTCGCGACGGCGACACCGCGCAGCTATGCCGATTTTTCCAGGCGATTTCCCAACATGCCGGACCGCCCGGAGGGACAGCTCGTGGTCTGCGTGACGCCGCCGGCCACTGTCGGCGTCTCGCTCTGGGGCTCGGGCGACTACGAAGGGGTGACCATCGTCTTCGACTGCGACCTGACGACGGCGACGGTGCACGCCTACAACGTGACGACGTGAATGGTGGCGTGATAACAATGGGGCAGCCCCCTACCTCCTCCTCCCCGTCAGCCCGATCACCGCCGACATGCCGGAATGGCCGGAGCCTTCCTGCAGCACCGTCTCCTCCTCGGTGATGGCGAGATCGGCGAAGTCGCCGAAGGCCTCCTTCAGCATGGCACGGGTGTAGAGGTTCTCGATCTGCCTCGGCCCGCCCGTCCCATAAGCGAGCTGCTTCGGCGTGTAGCCGACGACGATGAGCAGCCCGCCGGGTTTGAGCGCCTTTTTCATGCCGGCCCATTTCAGCGCCCGGCCCTCGGGCGGCGAGAACTGCGTGAAGATCTCCGCCACCACGTCGAAGGCGGCCTCGGGGTAGTCCCAGGCATGGGCGTCCGCCTCGACGAAGGTGACGGCGACGCCGTGCTCGGCGGCGAGCGCCCGCGCCTTGGCCTGAGCCGTCGGCGAGAAGTCGGTGGAGACGACGTCGAGGCCAGGCCCTGGCGGGCGAGCCAGACGCCGTTGCGCCCCTCCCCGTCCGCCACCGCCAGCGCCTTGCCTGTGGCAGGCAGCAGCGGCTTGCAGCGGGCGAGGAAGGGGTTCGGTTCGCGGCCGAAGCGGAACTCCGCGCCGGCAAAGCGCTCCTCCCACTGCTCATAGCCGGGCGGTCTGGTCATGGCGGCGGTCCTCCGGTCGGGGGCGGGCCGCGCCATCATCGCCTCACCGTCGCCGAACGTCGATGCCCTGCTGGGCGCAACGATGGGCGACGCCGGTGGTATGGATCAGCGCCGCCCGGCGCATCATCTGGTCGGTCTGGCGCATGCACCACGTCATGTGGGGCCGGGTTTCGAGGATTTCCCTCGCGCGCTGCACGTCGCAGCCGAGTCCCTGGGCGCGCCGGATCTCCGCAACGGCCCAGTTGCCGTACTGGACGCAGGACATTTCCTCGTTGCTGAACACCTGGGCGCCCGCAGTGGACGGCACCAGGAAAGACAGGGCGAGCGCGGCGGCGGTGGTGATCGTGGACGTCTTCATGGGTCGGGGTTCCGCTTGAAGGGGCCATCGGCCCCGGTGTGGGATGGTGGCGACAGCACCCGCCGGCCGGCGAGACCGGTCGACGGGCGAAGGGACGCCTCCTGCCCGACCGTCAGCAGGCGCGCAGCCGGCCGCGCCAGTTCGTCAGTGCCTGGTTGACGCGCTCGGGGGTCTGCATCTGGCACCACTGGACGTGGCTGCCGCGATTGGAATGACCGTTCCAGCCCCGGCACGCCTGCTGCCGGGCCATCTGGTCGATGCGGACCATCTCGTCGCCATAGGCGAGGCAGCGCGAGGCGTCGGTCCGGGCGGCGGGGCTGCCGCTGGCGGCGAACTGGCAGGCCTGGAAGCGCGTCTGCCAGTTGGCGATGGCCTGCTGGACGCGCTGCGGCGTCTGGCTGCGGCACCAGTTGTAGTGGTTGCCGTAGTTGGAGTGGCTGGTCCAGCCGGGGCAGCGCTGCTGGCGGGCGCGCTGATCCTGCGAGACCATGCTGTTCGCATAGTCGTTGCAGGCGTCGCGCTGGGCATCTGCGGGGGCGGGCGACAGCAGCGCGGCGAGCGTGAGTGCGGCGGCCACGACGAGGTGGCGCGCGCGAAGGGCACGGGAGGTGTTGAACACGGGTCTATTCCGGAAAGGGAGAGAAACGGGGGAGGTCTCCCGGGAGGAGTGCCCACCATCCCCCGGTTGCAAGAACCGTAGCGCCTTACCCCGGGCCGGGAAAGATCGCAGATGCCTCCCATGCGTAAGTGATGTTACGGAGACACTGCAAGGCTGTACGGAACGGTCGCGCTAGACCCGCCCGCCGCGGCGCCAGCGGGCTTTGGAACTGAAGCCTCATCAAAGGCGTTGGCACGCAATTCGTTCAGCAAAGATATATGAAGTGATTCATTCGTACAGCTCGGCTCACCGATAAGATGACATGGATTTATGGACGGTAACATTTTCGTAGTTATTCAGCTTCAATACATTTTCTACAGCCGATATTGAGCTCATGTTTTTCGGTCCAATATACACACTAATTATCGGTTCGGTAGAAATTGATTCAAGTTGAATTTTACGAAATGGAATAATTCTATCGCGCATAGCCCTGTAATCAAAATTCACTCTACCGTCTTCGCGCGCCTGAAATAGATTATGTGAAACAATTCGCCACTCTCGTTCATCAACGAAAGAGGGGTTTTTCATCGAGTAGGCCGCAAAATAGCTCATGATGGATACGGGAATTAAACGTCTCCATGCTGCAAGTCGCTTGTTGAAGCTATCGTCGCCCTCTAGTATCCCCTGCACCGGCATACGCGTTCCGCCATCATTGATTATCTCGCGAAGGTAATTGATTATGTCGGACAGCATTTTTTTCTGCTCATCCTTGTCATATATGATTTTTTTTAAAGATAGATTGAAAGTATCGTCCCGTTCCCGTTTGATATTCCCCAATAGATCAAAATATTCTTTCGAGAAACCTATCGCAATTCCCGTTCCATCATCTGCATAGAGCCGCCATTGGCTAAGCAGATCAGGTTGTTCTGACATGCAAAAGCCCGCCGCACCTGAGTGTAGAATACCAATATCTATCATCTCATCGATTCGTTGAATGTGATCGATCGTAACATTACCACCCATTATTAGAGAGTCTTTTATGACTGTCTTTATCCAATGACCTTCATCTCGATCATTCGAAAGAGAGAGGTCTGACGCCCAAACCTCTCGTCCTTCTAGAATTGAAAGAAATGCTGCGTTCGAACAGTAGTGAAACAATTCCATGGCAGCCGCTCAGGGGTGAAAGGCTTTTGAGAAAGCCCAAGTCGAGCAATTTACCATGGATTTTGTCGCTCACAGCACCTTGTTGCTCGCCTTCACCGCTTCCGCCGTCTCGACATAGACCTTGCCGCCCATGGCGAGGAACTTCTCGCTCATCTGCGCCATGCCCTGCTCAGGCGTGACGGCATCGGCGCCGGCGACAGCCCGCCGCTCCGGATCGTTGAGCGTCGCGGCATAGTCGCGGACGTCCTGGGTGATCTTCATCGAGCAGAACTTCGGCCCGCACATCGAGCAGAAGTGCGCGACCTTGTGGGCCTCCTTCGGCAGCGTCTCGTCGTGGTAGGCGCGGGCCGTGTCGGGGTCGAGGCCGAGGTTGAACTGGTCCTCCCAGCGGAAGTCGAAACGGGCGCGGCGAGAGCGCGTCGTCGCGGATCTGCGCCGCCGGGTGGCCCTTGCCGAGATCGGCCGCGTGGGCGGCGATCTTGTAGGTGATGACGCCGACCTTCACGTCGTCGCGGTTCGGCAGGCCGAGATGCTCCTTCGGCGTGACGTAGCAGAGCATGGCGCAGCCGAACCATCCGATCATGGCCGCGCCGATGCCCGAGGTGATGTGATCATAGCCCGGCGCGATGTCGGTGGTCAGCGGTCCAAGCGTGTAGAAGGGCGCCTCGCCGCACTCCTTCAGCTGCTTGTCCATGTTGATCTTGATCTTGTGGATCGGCACGTGGCCCGGCCCCTCGATCATCACCTGGCAGCCCTTCTTCCAGGCGATCTGGGTGAGCTCGCCCAGCGTCTCCAGCTCGGCGAACTGCGCGGCGTCGTTGGCGTCGGCGATCGAGCCGGGCCTGCAGGCCGTCGCCGAGCGAGAACGACACGTCGTAGCGCCGCATGATGTCGCAGATCTCGTCGAAATGCTCGTAGAGGAAGCTCTCGCTTGTGATGCGCGAGGCACCACTTGGCCATGATCGAGCCGCCGCGCGAGACGATGCCGGTGACGCGGGTTGGCGGTGAGCGGCACATAGGCGAGGCGCACGCCGGCGT
Source organism: Phreatobacter sp. (assembly GCA_965284145.1). Lineage (GTDB taxonomy): Bacteria > Pseudomonadota > Alphaproteobacteria > Rhizobiales > Phreatobacteraceae > Phreatobacter. The sequence continues at coordinate 1,164,976 of CBDIRH010000001.1, read as the reverse complement.
GGATGGTGAAGTAGTCGACGCCCTGCTCGGCACTGCTCGATCAGCGTGTCGCGGAACAGCTCCCAGGTCAGGTCTTCGACCGGATCGCCGCCGCACCTTCTCCAGCGCCTGGTAGATCGGCACGGTGCCGATCGGCACCGGCGAGTTGCGGATGATCCATTCGCGGGTGTTGTGGATGTTGCGGCCGGTGGAGAGGTCCATCACCGTGTCGGCGCCCCAGCGGATCGACCAGACCAGCTTGTCCACCTCCTCCTCGATGGAGGAGGAGACGGCGGAATTGCCGATATTGGCGTTGATCTTCACCAGGAAGTTGCGGCCGATGATCATCGGCTCGAGTTCGGGGTGGTTGATGTTGGCCGGGATGATGGCGCGGCCGCGGGCGATCTCGGAGCGCACGAACTCCGGCGTGATGAAGGCCGGGATCTCCGCGCCGAAGCTCTCGCCGTCGGCGATCGTCGCCTCGGCGCCCTCAAGCATGCGCCTTGCGGCCGAGGTTCTCGCGCTCGGCGACGTAGATCATCTCCTTGGTGATGATGCCGGCGCGCGCGAACTCGTACTGGGTGATCGGCGCGTCGCCGACACCGCGCAGCGGCTGGTTGGCGATCGGAAAGGCGCGGGCGAGGTGCTTGCCGGCGTTGCCGTTGTCCTCGGGGCGAACCTCGCGGCCCTCATAGGCCTCGACGCCGCCGCGCTCGAGAACCCAGGCGGCGCGGGCGCGGGAGAGGCCTTTCTCGCACGTCGATGACGACGCTCGGGTCGGTATAGGGGCCGGAGGTGTCGTAGAGAACGACATTCGGCTCGTTCGCGCCCGCCTGCAACTGGATCTCGCGCAACGGCACGCGCAGGTCCGGAGCGGCCTCCGGCACGGCGAAGATCTTGGTGGAGGCCGGCAGCGGGCCGGTGGTGACGGCGGCCTTGATGTCCTTGACCGGAGCGTTCATGGGGGTCTCCCGAGGGCTTGTTATGGCGTGGATGTCTGCGGCCAGTAGCCGGCAATGGTGAGGATGGCGCCGAGGAGCAGCCAGAGGGCGGCGGCGAGCCTCATCGTGCCCTTGCGGGCGAGCAGGTCGTTGCCGATGGCGGCCGCACGGTCCGGAACGATGATGCGAAGGGCGCCGCCGGCCAGCATGGCGAAGCCGAGAAGGGTGATCAGCGTCCGCCAGTCGGGGGCGATCACCCGGTGCGAGAGCAGGATGGCGAGGCCGGCCGTCATGTTGATGAGCCCCGACAGGAAGATCAGGGCCGTGCTCTTCAGGAACTCCGCGGCGAGCGCCCGGTAGGCGCCGGGACTGACGAGCATGCCGATCCCGACCGCCAGCATGACGGGGCCCATGAGCCTTGCGAGATAGACCGAAGTCAGCATGGTGTCCCATCCCTCCGCCGGCATGACCCGGATCAGGTTCAAGGGTCGCTGCGGAGTTCCGGATCAGGAACGGTGCGGCCTCTCAGCCCCCTCGTCGGGGCCCCCCTTGGACAGATGCCAAATTGGACCCTTGGCCGGCGAAGTCAAGCGGGCCGGCGCGGGGCAGGCCGACCGTCAGCGGGCGAGCACGGCCTTTTCCAGAGCCATGAAGGCGCGGGCGCGATGCGACAGTCCCTGACCTTTCGGCGGCAGGCCGTGCTTTTCCTCGGCGCTCATCTCGCCGAAGGTGAGTTCGTGGCCGTCGGGCAGGAACATCGGGTCATAGCCGAAGCCCTTCGTCCCCCGGGGCGGCCAGACCAGCGTGCCGAACACCCGGCCCTCGAAAATCTGCTCGGTGCCGTCGGCAAAGGTCAGGGCCAGCGCCGAGACGAAGCGGGCCTTCGCGCCGGTCGTCGCCACGCCGCGAAGCGTCAGTTCGCGGTCGACGCGGGCCATGGCGGCAGCGAAATCGCGGGGATGGCCGGCCCAGTCGGCGGTGAAGAGGCCGGGCGCGCCGTCGAGGGCGTCGATCGCGAGGCCGGAATCGTCGGCGATGGCGGGCAGTCCGGTGGCCTGTGTCGCCGCGCGTGCCTTGATCGCCGCGTTCTCGGCATAGAGCGTCCCGGTCTCGGCTGGCTCGGGCAGGCCAAGTTCGCCCGCCGAGACGAGATCAATGCCGTGCGGCCCGAGCAGGTCGCGGAATTCCGCGAGCTTGCCCTTGTTGTGGGTGGCGACAACCAGCCGCGTTCCGGGGCCGATGCCGCTCATGCCACCGCCGTCTTCTGCAGGTCGACCAGGCGGGCGCAACCGCCGCGGGCGAGCGACAGGAGGTTGAGGAGCTCGGCCTCGGTGAAGGGCGTCTTCTCCGCCGTGCCCTGGATCTCGACGATGCCGCCCGAGCCGGTCATGACGAAATTGGCGTCGGTGTCGGCCGTTCGAATCCTCGGCATAGTCGAGGTCGAGCACCGGCGTGCCCTGCCACGATGTCCGCAGGAGACCGCCGCGACCTGGTCGCGTGATGCGGGCTGGCCGTCAGCTTGGCCTTCCTTCATCCAGCCGCATCGCAGTCGAAATGCAGCGCCACCCAGGCGCCGGTGATCGCTGGCGGTGCGCGTGCCGCCATCGGCCTGGAGGACGTCGCAGTCGATGGTGATCTGGCGCTCGCCCAGCGCCGTGCAGGTCGACGACGGCGCGCAGCGAGCGGCCGATCAGGCGCTGGATCTCCTGGGTGCGGCCCGACTGCTTGCCGGCGGGCGGCCTCGCGGTCGCGTGCGGGTCATGCGGTCGAGCGCGGCAGCATGCCGTATTCGGCGGTCACCCAGCCCTTGCCGGTGTTGCGCATCCAGCGGCGGCGACCTGTTCCTCGAGCGAGGCCGTGCACAGCACGTGGGTATCGCCGAACTTCACCAGGCACGAGCCTTCGGCATGGCGCGAGACGCCACGGCTCGAGGGAGACGGGGCGCAGCTGCGTCGGGTTGCGCGGCTTGGAAGGGCGCATGCAGGCTACTTTCTGCCTTGAAAACGCGGGCCGCAGGGTTGTAGCGCCGGGGGCCAGGCGCAAAGGTCCATGCCACTGATCGGTCCGCCACGGGCATGCGTTGACGCGGACCCCTTGCGCGTAGGCCTACATTTTGTCCACGGAGGTTCATCGCCATTGGCCCGAGTTCGCAGTGTCCTGCCGGAGCTTCCAGTGGGCCCTCGGCAGACCGCCTCGGTGGCCGAGCTGGATGAGCGGGCTCGCGCGAGATGCTTGCGGCACGTCGTCGAGGGCTATCGTCGAGACTGGCGAACCGGTGGGCTCGCGCAGCGCTGACCCGCAAGCTCACCGAGACGCTGTCGCCGGCCACCATCCGCAACGTCATGAGCTGACCTCGCAGGATCTGGGCCTGCATCTACGCCCCGCACACCTCGGCCGGCCGCCTGCCGACCGAGGCCGGGCTGCGATTCTTCGTCGACGGCCTTCATCGAAGTCGGCGACCTCTCCGACGACGAGCGCGAGCAGCATCGAGGCGCAGGTGCCGCACCTCGGCGCGCAGCGCTCACTCGAGCCGTGCTGGCCGAGGCGAGCCACGCTGCTGTCGGGCCTGTCGCGCGGCGCCGGCCTGGTCATGGCGCCCAAGACCGAGCTAGCGCTGAAGCACATCGAGTTCGTCCAGCTCGAGCCTGAGCACGGCCCTCGTCGTGCTGGTCGTCGCCAGGACGGCCATGTCGAGAACCGCGTCGTCGACTACGCCGCCGGCATGCCGCCGTCGGCGCTGGTCGAGGCCGCGCAACTATCCTCAACGCCCACCTGCGCGGCCGCACCATCGCCGAGGCGCGCCGACGAGATCGCTCGACGATCTCGCACTGAGGCGCGCAGCGAGCTCGATGAGCTCACCGCAGGACCTGGTCGAGACCGGGCTTGCGTGCTGGCGCGACGGCGAGCCTGCCGGCACCGGCATGCTGATCGTGCGCGGCCAGGCCAATCTGCTCGAGGACCTCACGGCGCATGGAAGACCTCGAGCGTGCTGCGCCATGCTGTTCGATGACGCTGGAGACGCAGCGAGAGCTTGGTGCGATCTGCTCGAGCTCGCCAGACGCGGCGATCGGGCGTGCAGCATCTTCATCGGCTCGGACAAACAAGCTGTTCTCCAACTGTCGGGCTGCGTCGATGGTGGTGGCGCCCGTATCCGCGATTCTCAGGACGCCGCATCGTCGGCGCGCATCGGCGTCATCGGCCCGACGCGGCTGAACTATGCGCGCATCGTGCCGATGGTCGACTACACGGCCAAGGTTCTCTCGCGCCTCATCACCTGATCTGTTTTGCCTCATTGTCGCCGGGCTGCAATCGGACCATGCTTGCATGCCGATGACGGTGGGGAAGGCTCCCTCCGCGCGCATGGATGGAGGAGACCCGCATGAGCGGCAGGTTCACCTGGAACGAACTGATGACCAACGACATCGCCAGGACGAAGGCCTTCTATGGCCAGACCCTGGGATGGACCTTCGATCCTTTCCCGATGCCGGACGGCGAGTACTGGATCGCCAAGGCGCCTGACGGCACGCCGGCGGCCGGCGTCATGCCGATGGATCCGCAGGACACCGAATCCCAGCCGGGCTGGCTGGCCTATGTGCAGGTCGACGATCTCGACCGCGCCGTCATGGCGGTGACCAGCGCCGGTGGTCAGATCCTTCAGCCGGCGATGGACATTCCCAATGTCGGCCGCATCGCGGTGATCGAGGATCCCGCCGGCGCCGTCATCGGCCTGATGAAGCCGGTCGGCGCGCCGCAGAGCTGAGCCCTCCCGGGCAGGACGACAAGGCGATGCCCGGCCCGCGCCGGGCATTGTCATTCAGGGCGGGCCGGGCCGGGTCTCGTCACCCGCCTCAGCGTCAGGTTGATGCGTCCACCGTCCTTCAGGAGCGTGCTCGTTCCCGGCATCAGGCGATCGACGCCGTGATAGGCGAGCCGCGCCTCGCCGCCGAAGACCAGGACGTCGCCCGACGCGAGCTTCACCGAGGCGGTCCGGCCGCCGCGCTCGGTTCCGCCAATGCGGAACAGGCCCGTCTCGCCGAGCGAGATGGAGACGACCGGCGCGTTCATGTCCTCCTCGTCGCGGTCCTGGTGCAGGCCCATGCGGGCGCCCGGGCCATACCAGTTGACGAGACAGGCCTCCGGCGGGTGCGGGTAACCCGAGGACAGCGTTCCAGATCGCCATGATCGAGGACGGAATACCCGGCCAGGGGTCACCGGTCACCGGATGCAGCGGCTGGTAGCGGTAGCCCGTGCGGTCCGAGACCCAGCCGAGCATGCCGAGATTGGTCATGCGGACGGAGAACGGCCGGCCGGAGCGCGGCATCACCGGCTGGAACAGCGGCGCCTGTCGCATCAGGGCCCGAAGCTCGTCGACGAGGTCCTGCTGTCCCCCGAGGTCGAGATAGCCGGGATACCAGGTGCATCCCGGAACCACGGCCACGGCCGTCATTGCTGCGGGACGGGCGCCGGTTGCGGCGGCGGCCGCGGCCGCGCCGGGCGACGCGCCGGCGGAGCGTCCGACGGCGGACCGCCGACACGTGCCGCGAGATTTTCCGCCCTCGCCTCCGTGAACTTCAGCGCGCAGAAGGCCGGGCCGATGTCGGAGGTGCCGTAGTTGCGGCAGAGCCGCTCGCGGTTCGCCGGGAAGCCGGCCTGCTCCTGCAGGAACTGGCGCCCTTCCGGCGTGGTGCGCAGACGGGCCTGGAGGATGCGGCGGGCATCGTTGAGCTTGCGCTCCGCAACGCCCCGCGCCCGTTCGATCTCGCGATCCGACGTGATCTCGCGGTCATTGGGGCCCCACAGCCCGGTCGGGTCGACGACGCAATCGTCGAAGGTACAGGCGCCGCCGGGTGCGGCAACGAAGGCGGCATCGGCCATCAGGTCGAGCGTGATGGTGCAGCCGGGGAACGCCGCCTCGAACCGCGCCAGGCCGGCGGGCCGGCCCTGCGCCGTCAGCGGCACGGGCTGGCCGCCGTTGAGGCTCGGCGTGCAGATGTTGCGGATGTCGTTGCCACGCCGACCGACGATGCCGGTTGCGACGACAGAGTAGGAAGCCTGGGGACCGGTGCCTGATCGAGTGATGACGAGGGAGCCATGCTGACCGAGGAAGCGCAGGGTTCGGCCGGGCAGCCCATCCTCCCAGCGCCTCAGCGGAGGGCCGGAGACGGTGCGCGGCGCCAGCGGATTGGAACCATCACCGGGCGCCCGCGGGGTCGTTGCGCGGCCGGGTGCCGTCGCCCCTTGCGGGGTCGGGGCCACGGCACCGGGCAGCTGCATCTGCGCAAGCGCCTGCTCCCCGCCTGAGGCGACGAGCATGAAAGACAGCAGCAGGGCGGCGCGACGCGGCATGAATCATCCGGGAACAGGAAGCCGACACATAACCCGCCAGCGGTGTATCGGTCACCAGTCCGTGATCACTTGCAGCGCCGGGGTGCCCTGCATGTTGCGCCGGGGACGCACCTGACGCGCCACGTCGCCGGCCCTCATGCGGCGCAATTCCTTCACGGCCATGTGACGGGAGCGCTTGCGGCGCCATGACGCCCCCCCTATATCCGGCGCAACCGGCGGAAAGCGGCACCCTCTCGCGGTTTCCCGCCATGCCAACACCAGCTTGCAAACCCCAGCTTGACGAAGGGGTCGGCGCGAGCGGCCAGGGCGGAAATCCCTCTCCGTCCATGGCGCGTGAGCGTCACGGGTGCTTCGGGCCCGGCCGACCCGCTTGAAAAGGAGAAGACCATGGGCAAGGTCATCGGTATCGACCTCGGAACGACCAATTCCTGCGTCGCTGTCATGGAAGGCAGCACGCCGAAGGTGATCGAGAACTCGGAAGGCGCCCGCACCACGCCGTCGATCGTCGCCTTCACCGATGATGGCGAGCGCCTGGTCGGCCAGCCGGCCAAGCGCCAGGCGCGTGACCAATCCCGAGAACACCGTTCTTCGCGGTGAAGCGCCTCATCGGTCGCCGCTTCGACGACCCGATGGTCGCGAAGGACATGGCGCTCGTGCCCTACAAGATCGTCAAGGCCGCGCAACGGCGACGCCTGGGTCGAGGCCGAAGGCAAGACCTACTCGCCCTCGCAGATCTCCGCGTTCACGCTGATGAAGATGAAGGAAACGGCGGAGGCCTATCTCGGCCAGACCGTCGACGCAGGCCGTCATCACCGTTCCGGCCTACTTCAACGACGCCCAGCGCCAGGCCACCAAGGACGCCGGCAAGATCGCCGGCCTTGAGGTGCTGCGCATCATCAACGAGCCGACGGCGGCCGCCCTCGCCTACGGCCTGGACAAGCAAGACGTCCGGCACCATCGCGGTCTACGACCTCGGCGGCGGCACCTTCGACGTCTCGATCCTCGAGATCGGCGACGGCGTGTTCGAGGTGAAGTCGACCAACGGCGACACGTTCCTCGGCGGCGAGGACTTCGACATGCGCCTCGTCGACTACCTCGCGGACGGAGTTCAAGAAGGAGCAGGGCATCGACCTGCGCAAGGACAAGCTCGCCCTGCAGCGCCTGAAGGAAGCCGCCGAGAAGGCGAAGATCGAGCTGTCGTCCTCCGACGCAGACCGAGATCAACCTGCCCTTCATCACGGCCGACGCCTCGGGTCCGAAGCATCTGGCGCTGAAGCTGACGCGCGCCAAGTTCGAGGCGCTGGTCGACGACCTGGTCCAGCGCACCATCGAGCCCTGCAAGAAGGCGCTGAAGGATGCCGGCATCTCGGCGGGCCGAGATCGACGAGGTCGTTCTCGTCGGCGGCATGACCCGCATGCCGAAGGTGCAGGAGGTCGTGAAGCAGTTCTTCGGCAAGGAGCCGCACAAGGGCGTCAACCCGGATGAGGTCGTCGCCATCGGTGCCGCCATCCAGGCCGGCGTTCTGCAGGGCGACGTCAAGGACGTTCTCCTCCTCGACGTGACCCCGCTGTCGCTCGGCATCGAGACGCTGGGCGGCGTGTTCACCCGCCTGATCGACCGCAACACCACGATCCCGACCAAGAAGAGCCAGGTCTTCTCGACCGCCGACGACAACCAGACACGCGGTGACCATCCGCGTGTTCCAGGGCGAGCGCGAGATGGCCGCCGACAACAAGCTGCTTGGCCAGTTCGACCTGATGGGCATCCCGCCGGCCCCGCGCGGCGTGCCGCAGATCGAGGTCACCTTCGACATCGATGCCAACGGCATCGTGCAACGTCCAGGCCAAGGACAAGGGCACCGGCAAGGAGCAGCAGATCCGCATCCAGGCCTCCGGTGGTCTCTCCGACGCCGACATCCAGAAGATGGTGAAGGACGCCGAGGCGCACGCCGCCGAGGACAAGAAGCGCAACGCGAGCTGGTCGAGGCGCCGCAACCAGGCCGACGGCCATCGTCCACTCGACCGAGAAGGCGCTCAAGGAGTTCGGCGACAAGGTCGGCGCGGCCGACCGCAAGGCGGCGATTGAGACTGCGCTTGCCGACCTGAAGGCAGCGCTGAAGCCGCGAGGACGCCGAGAGCCATCAAGGCCAAGACCAACGCCCTGGCGCAGGCCTCGATGAAGCTCGGCGAGGCCATGTATGCGCGGCCAGCCAGGCTGGCCAGGGGCGACCGGGCCGGGTCCGGTGCCGCACCGGGTGCGGGCGCAACGCAGGCCGAAGAAGGACGACGTCGTCGATGCCGACTTCACGGAAGTGAAGGACAAGACAAGAAGAAGAGCGCCTAAGGCCTGACCGGCCTTTCCATCGAGCCCCCGGACGCCCATGCGGGGGCCTTCGCTTGACGAGGGGCGAACGCGACTGTCGATGGCGCAAGCGCGACTATTACGAGACTACTGGGCGTCGGCAGCAGACGCCGACGAGTGCGGACGACATGAAGAACGGCGTTCCGCAAGCTCGCCATGCAGTATCACCCGGACCGCAACCCCGGCAACGCCGAGGCGGAAGCCGCAGTTCAAGGAAGTCAACGAGGCCTATCAGGTGCTCTCCGACGGGCCCAGAAGCGCGCCGCCTACGACCGCTTCGGCCACCGCGGCCTTCGAGACATGGGCGGCGGTGGCCGGGCATCCCGGCTTCGGCGGCGAGCTTCGACCTCGGCTCGATGTCGGCGACATCTTCGAGGACATGTTCGGCATGGGCGGCCAGCGCGGCGCGGCGCCGGCGCGGCGCGAGCGCGGCGCGGATCTGCGCTACAACATGGAAATCACGCTGGAGGAGGCCTTCGCCGGCACCCGAGCCATGTTGCGCGTTCCGACCTCGGTCGCCTGCGAGGCCTGTTCGGGCACCGGTGCGAAGCCGGGCTCGAAGCCGAAGACCTGCGGAACCTGCAATGGCCGCGGCCGCCTGCGCGCCCGCAGGGCTTCTTCACGCGTCGAGCGCACCTGCCCCACCTGCCAGGGCGCGCGGCCAGGTGATCGAGGACCCGTGCCGCGCCTGCACAGGCCGGGTCGCACGCGCAAGGAGCGCGACCCTCTCGGTCAACATCCCGGCCGGCGTCGAGGACGGCACGCGCATCCGCCTCGTCGGCGAGGGCGAGGCCGGCGGCGCGCGGCGGACCCTCGGGCGACCTCTACATCTTCCTGTCGATGCAGCCGCCACACAGTTCTTCCAGCGCGAGGGCGCGGACCTGCTATTGCCGGGTGCCCGATCTCCATGGTGCACGGCCAGCGCTCGGCGGCAACTATCGAGGTGCCGACGCTCGACGGCGAGCGCGCGCGCATGAACGTCCCGGAGGGCACCCAGTCGCGGCAAGCAGTTCCGCCTGCGCGGCAAGGGCATGCCGGTGCTGCGCTCCAAGGCGGTCGGCGACCTCTATGTGCAGGTCGACGTCGAGACACCACGTGCGCTCACCAAGCGCCAGAAGGAGCTTCTCGCCGAGTTCGAGAAGGAGAGCTCCGGCGCAACCCAGCCCGAGACGGCAGGGTTCTTCGCCAGGGCCAAGGCCTTCTGGGACGGGCTGGCGAAGGAAGGCTGAAGCGGCTGGCGCAGCCGGTCGCTTTGTCGCTGGAACCAACAAAAAAGCCGGGCCCAGGGCCCGGCTTTCGTGTCTCTGGGATGCCGACGCTTACTGCGTCAGGCCGCCGCCGCCCGGCAGCTGGCCACCGGTCTCGGCCATGCGCTGGCGATAGAGCGCGGCGAAGTCGACCGGGTCGAGATAGAGCGGCGGGAAGCCGCCGTCGCGGGTCGCATTGGCGATGATCTGGCGGGCGAAGGGGAAGATCAGGCGCGGGCACTCGATCAGCACGATCGGGTGGACGGCCTCCTGCGGCACGTTGGCGATGCGGAAGATGCCGCCATAGATGAGCTCGAACTTGAAGAGCGTCATCTCCTTGGTCTTGGCGTCGCCCTCGATGGTGAGCTCGATCTGGAACTCCTGCTCGCTCATCGGATTGGCGTTGACGTTGATCTGGATGTTGATCGCCGGCTGGTCGCTCTGCGGCATCAGCGAGCGCGGCGCGTTGCGGTTCTCGAAGGAGAAGTCGCGCACGTACTGCGCCAGCACGTTGAGCTGCGGGGCCGCTTCGAGGACGGTTTCGCCGGTCGGGTTCATGGAAATTCTCCGGTGGCGCCGCAGACGGGGCGGCTTCGGGTGTCAGGCATGGCGTGGCGCGCTCGCTAGCACGCGAGCCGCGGTGGAGCAAGGCGGAGGGCGGCGGGATCAGCCCTGGCCGGGCGGCCGGAGCCGCGGATCGCCCGGAGGCGGCCGGCGCTCCTCGCGCCAGTCCTCAGGCTCGAGGTCGACGACGCCCGGCGGCGATGGGCGCCGGGTGGCGACGGCGCCGCCCGACGAGAAGAAACCGGCGATGGCCGGCACGAGCAGTACCAGGGCGATCAGGTCGGTGACGAAGCCGGGAATCGCGAGCAGAAGGCCGGCAAAGGCGGTGAGAAGCCCGCTGCGGGCGGCATCCCCACTCATCAGCACGACACCACCGGAGCGCACCACCTGCGAGAACAGGAGGCTTGCCCCGCCCTTCAGCGGCATAATGCCGAGGACGGAGGTCGCGACGACGCCGAGCAGCGCGCCGAGAAAGCCGATCTTGCCCGCCACGAAGAAGAACGTGGCGAACTCCAGGAAAGGCAGCGCGATCAGGCCGAGCACGAGCCAGCGCAATTGGATCATCTCACATCCTCCGCCGCCATAGCTGGCCCTTCGCGCCGCCGGCCGCAAGATGACGACCCGTCGCGCCTCCTCAGGCGGCCGCTGGCGTCCGCCCGGCGAGCACCTCGCCCATCACCCCCATGTCGAGGTTGTGGCCGGAGAGGACGACGCCCGCCTTGCGTCCGGCAAGCGACGACGCTTCCTTCGCCAGCGCCGCGAGGGCGGCGGCGCCCGCGCCTTCGGCGGCATTGTGCGTGTCCGTCGCAGTAGGCACGCATGGCCGCGCCGATCTCGGCGTCGCTCACCTGCACGATGCGCGTCGGCGCCCTTCAGGATGACAGCGAGCGCCTCGGCGTCGGGGACCGCGCACGGCCATGCCGTCGGCCATGCGTGTCGGCGCTGTTGGTCGGCGACGACCTTGCCGGCGGCAAACGACAAGGCGTAGGCCGGTGCTTCGGTCGACACCACGCCCACCACCTTGGTCGTCGGGGCTGAGCGCGTCGCGCATCGAGATCACGCCGCAGATGCCTGAGCCCAGGCCGATCGGCACATAGACCGTATCGAGCGCCGGCGCGCCGCGGAACAGCTCAAGCGCGTAGGTCGCTACGCCGCGCACCAGGTCGCGGTGGAAGGACGGGATCATCGACAGTCCGCGTTCGTCGGCTAGCCGCATGGCGGCATCCTTCGCGGCGTCGAAGTCGTGTCCGTGCCTCGACCAGCTCCGCCCCGAAGGCTCGCATGGCCGCGTTCTTCTCCACCGAATTGCCCTGCGGCACGACGATGGTGGCGGCAATGCCGACCTTGGCGGCGCCGACCGCGATGCTCTGGCCGTGATTGCCCCGGGTCGCGCTGACAACGCCCTTGAGGCTCGGGCTGCGCGCGCTTCAGCCGATCCATGTAGACCAGCCCGCCGCGCACCTTGAAGGCGCCGATCGGCGTGTGGTTCTCGTGCTTGACCACCACGGGAAGCCCGAAGCGCTCCGCCAGCAGCGGCCAGGCGAAGGCCGGCGTCGGCGGCATCGCTTCGCGCACGACGGCATGGGCGGCGTGAAGCTCGTCGAGGGTGAAAAGGGTCATGGCGATCAGGCCGCCCGCGCAGGGAAGACGCCGGCGCGGCCGAGCGCCGAGGGCAGCGGTTTGCCGAGCACACCGGAGAGCCAGCGCGCGAGGTGTCGAGCAGCGTGTCGATGTCGAGACCGGTCTCGATGCCCATGCGGTTGAAGACGTAGACGAGGTCCTCGGTCGCGACATTGCCGGTGGCGGCGGGCGCGAAGGGACAGCCGCCGACACCGCCGGTGGAGGCATCGAGGAAGTCGACGCCCGCCTCGACCGCGGCGATGGAATTGGCGACGCCGGTGTTTCGCGTGTCGTGGAAATGGCAGCGCCACTTGACGGTGGAGGACAGCGCCTTCGCCCGTCGCAGCATGTCGGTCACCTGCGGGGGCACGGCGCAGCCGATGGTGTCGGCGAAACCGATGTCGAAGGGGTCGCTCTTCAGGAGCTCCTCGACGATGGCCATGACGCGCTCCACCGGTACCTCACCGTCGAAGGGGCAGCCGAAGGAGGTGGCAAGCGAGATGGACATGGGCACGCCGGCCGCGCGGGCGATGGCGGCGACCTCCTTGGTGCCGTTCACGAGGTCGACGACGGAGGCGTTCTGATTGCGGTTGGCGAAGGTCTCGGAGGCGACGACCACATAGTTGATCTGGGTGCACTTCGCCGCCACGGCCCGGTCGGCGCCACGGGCGTTGAGGGCGAGGCCGATGAGGTTGCGGTCCGCATAGCGGCCGGACAGTCCGGCCATGACGGCCTCCGCATCGGCCATCTGCGGCACGCGCTTCGGATTGGCGAAGGACACCGCCTCGACGTGCCGGAATCCGGCGGCGAAGGAGCGCTCGACGAGGGAGATCTTGTCCTCCGTCGAGACCACGACCTTCTCGTTCTGCAACCCGTCGCGCGGGGCGACCTCGATGATCTCGACGGAACGTGGCGTTTGGGTCATGGCATCCTCCGGCCGGCAGTTGTCGGCAATGACGGGAACCATGGCAAGACGGCCGGATGGCGGCAGGTCCCGCGCCATGGCATAGCTTCGCCCTCCGCCACCGGCGGCAAGAACGGCACGACGAGGGAGACCCGGTCCATGGCAAAGGCACGCGCAGTCCAGCTTCACGCCTTCGGCGAGCCGGAGGTGATGAAGATCGAGACCCTCGACCTGCCGCCGCCCGGCCCCGGCGAGGTGCAACTGCGCCAGACCGCCATCGGCTTCAACTTCATCGACGTCTACCAGCGCCGCGGCACCTATCCGCTGCCGACCCCGACCGGCCTCGGCCACGAGGCGGCGGGCGTGGTGGAGGCCGTCGGCCCCGGTGTCGGCGCGCTGAAGCCCGGCGACCGCGTCGCCTACATCAATGCCGGCATCGGCGCCTATGCGGACCGGCGGAACGTGCCAGCGGAGAAACTCGTCGTGCTGCCGGAGACGGTGAGCGACGAGGCGGCGGCGACCCTCATCTTCAAGGGCCTGACCGCGCAATATCTCATCCGCAAGACGCATCGGGTGGCCCCCGGAGACCTCATCCTTGTCCATTCGGCGGCCGGAGGCGTCGGCCAGATCCTCGTGCGCTGGGCCAAGGCTCTCGGCGCCGAGGTGATCGCCACCGCCGGAGGACCGGAAAAATGCGCGCTGGCGAAGCGCATCGGCGCCGACCACGCCATCGACTACCGCGAGGCCAACTGGCCGGAGGCCGTGCTCGCCGCGACCGGCGGCCGCAAGGCGCGCGTGGTCTATGATGCCGTGGGCAAGGACACGGTCCTGAAGTCGCTCGACTGCATCCGGCCCTTCGGCCTCATGGTCGTCTATGGCGCGGCGTCGGGCCCGGCTCCTGACATCAATCCGGAACTGCTCAACAAGAAGGGCTGTCTCTTCCTGACGCGCCCCTCGGTCTTCCCGCACAATGCCGATCCCGGCGTGTTCCGCGAGAACGCCGCCGAGCTCTTTGCCGCCATCGCGGCAGGGCACGTGGCGGTCGACATCGGCGCCCGCTTCCGGCTGGACGAGATTGCGGCAGCCCATCGGGCGGCCGAGGCGCGGGCGACGACCGGAGCGATCCTCATCACGCCCTAGCGAGGTACGCGCGGGCTCTCACGTCCCCCGTGGCTTCGCCCGATGCGTCGCCGCCGCGGCGGCCGGATCATCCGGCCAGGGGTGGCGGGGATAGCGCCCCTTCATCTCGCTCTTCACCGCCTGGTATGAGCCCTTCCAGAAGCCGGGCAAGTCGCGCGTCACCTGAACCGGCCGGTGCGCCGGTGAGAGCAGCTCGACCACCAGCGGGATCTTGCCGCGCGCCACGCTCGGGTGGACGGCGAGGCCGAACAGCTCCTGCACGCGGATCGAGAGAACCGGCTCCTCGCCCTCATAGTCGATGGGGTGGCGCTGGCCCGACGGCGCGTCGAAATGGCTCGGCAGGTCCTGTTCGATCCGCCGCTTCACGTCCCAGGGCACCAGCTGGTCGAGCGCATTGCCGAGGTCGTCGGCACCGATCTGCGACAGCGCAGTCCTGCCGGTGATGTGCGGCGCCAGCCAATCGGCGACCGTCGCGGCGAGGGCAGGATCGGAAAGGTCCGGAAAGCTCTCGTCCACCCGCCGCAGGAAGGCGACGCGATGGCGCAGCGCCAGTTGCGCCTTGGTCCACGGCAGGCGATGGAGGCCGACGAGCGCGATGCCCTCCGCTAGGATGCGGGCGCTGGCTGCGTCGGGCGGGACAGGCAGCGTCTGCTCGCCGAGGCTTACCGCGCCGATGCGGCGCGAGCGCCGCGCCCTCAGCGCCGCTGCCGTCTTGTCGAAGCCAACCTCCTCGCGCATCTCGATCCGGTCAGCGAAACCGTCCTCGATCTCGGCGAGGCTGATCGGCGCCGCTGACAGGATCCGCGCCCGCGCCGCGACGCCGCCGATCTCGGCGACCGCAAGGAAGGTCTCGCGTGCCAGCGGCGAGACCGGATCGACCGAGCCGCCGCGGCCATTGGCGAGGACGAAATCGCCGTCCTTGCCGCGCGCGCGGGCGATGCGGTCCGGATAGGCCAGCGCCAGAACGGCTCCCGCCCGCTCCGGTCCCGAGCCGATGTCGGGCGCGCCCTTCACCTCCCGCAGCCAGCCGGCTGCCATCCGCCGCGCATCCTCGGCCCGGCGCGAGCTCCGAGCGGAAGCGGTCGAGGCGGTGGCCGAGATGGATGTCGTCGCCGCCGAGGCCCCGTTCCGAGACGAGCAGCGCGAGGTCGGTCGCGAGCCGCCCTTCGCCGCGGCGGGCGGCATCCACCACCATGCGGGCGAGGCGGGGGCCGAGCGGCAGGCCGCGCAGCAGTTTGCCTTCCCCGGTGATGCGACCGGCATCGTCCAGCGCACCGAGGCTTTCCAGGAGCGTCCGCGCCTCGGCGAGCGCCGGTTTCGGCGGCGGGTCGAGGAAGGACAGGCTCGCCGGATCGGTGACGCCCCAGGCGGCGCAGTCGAGCATCAGCGACGACAGGTCGGCGGCCTGGATCTCCGGCCGGGGGGTAGGCCAGCAACGCGCCCTCCTCGCCCTTGGTCCCAGAGGCGATAGCAGGTGCCGGGCGTCCACCCGGCCGGCGCGGCCGCGGCGCTGGTCGGCGGCGGCGCGGGAGACCCGCACCGTCTCGAGCCGCGTCAGGCCGAGATCGGGCTCGAAACGCGGCACGCGGGCGAGGCCACAGTCGACAACGATGCGCACCCCCTCGATGGTCAGCGACGTCTCGGCGATGGAGGTCGCCAGCACCACCTTGCGGCGGCCGGCGGGGGCGGGCTCGATGGCGCGGTCCTGTTCCGCCCGGTCGAGCGCACCGAAGAGCTGGACGATGTCGACGGCGGGGTCCTTCACCGTCGCGGCGAGGAGATCGGCGGTGCGGCGGATCTCGGCCGCGCCGGGCAGGAAGACCAGCGCCGATCCCGCCTCCTCGGCGAGGGCCCGCCGCACCACCCGCGCCACTTCCTCCTCCAGCCGCGCGGCAGGATCGCGGCCGACATGGTGTGTCACCACGGGAAAGGCGCGCCCGGCGCTCTCGACCACCGGTGCATCCGCGAGAAGCTTCGCCACCCGCGCCCCGTCCAGCGTCGCCGACATGACGAGGATGCGCAGGTCCTCGCGCAGGGCGCCTTGCGCGTCGAGGGCGAGCGCCAGGCCGAGATCGGCATCGAGGCTGCGCTCGTGGAACTCGTCGAAGAGCACGGCGGCGACGCCGGTCAGCGCTGGGTCGTCGAGGATCATGCGGGTGAAGATTCCCTCGGTGACCACCTCGACACGGGTGCGGGACGAGACCTTGGAGCCGAAGCGGACCCGCAGGCCGACCTGGCCGCCGAGTTCCTCGCCGAGCGTCCGCGCCATGCGATCGGCGACCGCGCGTGCCGCGATGCGCCGCGGCTCGAGAACGAGGATCTTCCCCGTCCCGCTCCAGTGACTCGGCCATCAGCACCAGCGGCACACGGGTGGACTTGCCAGCGCCGGGCGGCGCTACCAGCACCGCCCGCGGCGATGCCGCGAGGGCGGCCTTCAGGGCCGGCAGGGCCTCGTCGATGGGGAGCGCGGAAAGGGACACGCGGGGCGTTTACGGTTCCTTCACCCCGTCCGCAAGCGGGACAGGGCGAACTGGCACAAAACCCGCGTCCGGGCCTCCCCCTTGCGATGTCTCCGGCAAGGGCCGACGGATGTTCCGGAATGGGACGGCGGCGCGCCCGCCGGGATGTGGACGCATCCCGGCGCAGCAGTCCGCTCCGGCATGGGCGCCGCCGCGATTCAAGAGCGCGGCGCCGCCGGGCGGCAGGCGGCCAGTCCCCAATGCTCCTCATGGCCGCCCTCATCGGAACGGCCCGCGGGCACCGCCGCGGGCCGTTCTCATGTCCGGCGACAGTCGGGCACAGTGGATGCGGCTTGCGGAGCCGGGGGTGGTTTGGCTATGGTCCGGCCGCCGAGCGGGTGTAGTTCAATGGTAGAACGGCAGCTTCCCAAGCTGCATACGAGGGTTCGATTCCCTTCACCCGCTCCAGTCCCCCTCAGCGCTGGACCGTGTTCGCCTCCTCGCCCTCGGGCGTGGTATCGGCGCCGCCTTCGCGCGCTTCCGCCTTCAGCGGCGTCAGCCATTTCAAGGTCACCACGGTGAACACCGCGATCATCGTGGCGACACCGTAGGAGCCGAGCCCGACGGCCGTGCCGATCGCACCCGTCGCCCAGAGGCTCGCCGCCGTCGCCGTGCCCTTCACCGAGGCGCCCTGCTTGAGGATGGCACCGCCGCCGATGAAGCCGATGCCGGTTATGAGACCCTCGACGATCTTGCCCATGGCGTCGGGGTGGGCGCCGTACTTGGCCTCGGCCGCCTGCACGAAGCCGCAGCAGGCGATGGCCACCAGCGGAAAGGTCCTGAGGCCGGCGCTGCGGTCCTCCTGCTCGCGGTCCCAGCCGATCGGCAGGGCCAGCGCATAGGCGATGGCGAGCGCCGTCAGATGCGGCAGGACGTCGGCCCGCAGCGTGGCGATCAGCATGTCGAGCATCGGGGTCCTTCCGGGCAGCCGCGTGGTAACGCGGCGCGCCCGCAGGCAGTTCCCCCTGCGCCCTACGCCGCCGGCGCGGCCTTTTCGCTCCGATAGGCCGCAAGCTGCGCCAGCCCGGCCGGAACCGCGATGGCGATGCCGATCAGGCTGGCGGTCAGGTTCGGCGCCATCAGCAACAGGCCGGAGAGGCCGAGCGACAGGCGCTGCCAGAGAGGCGTCCGGACGATGGCGTAGCCGGTCAGAGCCGCCGCCAGGATGAACACGCCGAGCGCGCAGGTGGCTGCCGTGACGAAGAAGTCCGTCCAGGTGAAGCCCTTGGTGACGATCAGCAACGCCGGCCCGTAGACGAAGACGAAGGGCACCAGCGCCTTGGCGAGGCCGAGGCGGAAGGCCGTGTTGCCGGTCTTGAACGGGTCCGCGCCCGCCATGCTCGCCGCCGCATAGGCGGCGAGCGCCACCGGCGGCGTGATGTCGGCGAGGACGCCGTAATAGAAGACGAAGAAGTGGGCGACGATGGGCTCGACGCCGAGCAGCGCCAGCGACGGCGCCGCCACTGTGACCATGATGATGTAGTTGGCCGTGGTCGGCACGCCGGTGCCGAGCAGGATGCAGACCACCGCCGTCATCACCAGGGTGAAGAACAGCGTCATGCCCTTGGCGTCGAAGGCCCAGGCCGGCAGGATCGAGCCGGTGATGGCGGCGAGCTGGCCGGCGAAGCTGGTGACGATGTTGGAGATCTTGAAGCCGACGCCGGTCAGCGTCACCACGCCGACGATGATGCCGACGGTCGCGGCCGCGGCACCAACCGCGATGGCGTATTTGGCACCGACGACGAAGGCGTCGACCATGTCGGCGGTGAGGAACTTGCCCTCGGGATCGCGCAGGGCGAAGGCGACGCACACGGCCGCGACGCCGAGAGCGATGGCGACGGTTGCCCACCCCTCGGACAGCAGGCCCGCGGCGATCGCCGCGATCATCACCGCAAGGAAGCCGACCGCCACGACCGGATTGCGCTTGGTGAAGCCGACCAGCACGCAGGCGGTAATGCCCCAGAAGGCGGCGAGATAGGGCGTGAAGCCGGAGAACAGCACCATCAGCAGGACGACGAGCGGAATGGCGGCCGGCCAGTCGCGGGCGATGACCTCGCGCGCCTTCGGCAGGTCGGCGACCGGAATGCCCTTCAGGCCGTTCTTGCGGGCCTCGAAATGCACCTGCCAGAACACGCCGAAGAAGTGCATGGACGCCGGGATGAGCGCCGCCAGGACGATCGACTGGTAGGGCAGGTTGAGGAACTCGATCATCAGGAAGGCCGCCGCGCCCATGATCGGCGGGGTGATCTGGCCGCCGGTGGAGGCGGTGGATTCGATCGCCGCCGCCATGTGGCGCGGATAGCCGAGGCGCATCATGGCGGGGATCGTCAGCGATCCGACCGTCACGGTGTTGGCGATGGACGAGCCGGAGATCATGCCGAACATGGCCGAGCCGAAGATCGACACCTTGGCGGGGCCACCGGAATAGCGGCCGGCAAGCGCTGTCGCGAGGTCGATGAACAGGCGGCCGAGGCCGATGCGCGTCGCCAGCACGCCGAACAGGACGTAGTGGAAGACGTAGGTCGCGACCACGCCCAGCGCGATGCCATAGATGCCGTTGCTGGTAAGGTAGAGGTGGTTGACCACCGATTTCCAGGTGTTGCCGGGGTGGGCGAGGATGCCCGGCAGCGACTGGCCGTACATGGCGTAGATCATCAGCGTGATGGCGATGATCGGCAGCGGCCAGCCGACGCTGCGGCGCGTCGCTTCCAGCAGGACGATGATGGCGATCGAGGCCATGGCGACGTCCAGCGGCTCGGGATTTCCGACGCGGAAGGCGAGGTCGTCGTAGATCCACGGCATGTAGAGGCTGGCGACCACCGCGCCCGCCGCCATCACCCAGTCGTAGAGGGCGATGCCTCCGGGCGCCAGGACACCGGCCTTCGGCAGGGTGTGGTGGTCGCGCTTCAGCAGCGGGAAGACGAGGAAGATCAGCCCCAGCACGAAGGCCATGTGGATGCCGCGATGCGTCGCCTCGCGCAGCAGGCCGAAGCCGGCGGTGTAGTAGTGGAACACCGAGAGGGCGAAGAGCAGGCCGGCGACGACCCAGGCGGTCATCGGCAGCAACGGCCGGAAGCGAACTTCCGAATCGAACTCCTCCTCCAGCTTCTGGAGGGCGTTCGGGTCCATCGCCTCGGTCTTCATCGGCCGTCTCGCGGTTCTTGGGGGGTCGTCAGGAACGAGAAGCGCCGCGCGGTAACCGCGCGGCCCATCGTGGTCAAGGCCGAAAGGCCCTTTGCGATCAGCGCAGGAGGCCTGCTTCCTTGTAGAAGCGGGCGGCGCCGTCGTGCAGCGGAATGCCGAGGCCCTGCAGCGCCGTCTCCTTGCGGATCGCCTTGCCCTTGGCGTGGCCGGCATCGAGGAGGGCGCGGGTCTTGTCGCTCCACAGCGCCTTGGTGACTTCATAGACGAGGTCGGCGCTCATCTTGGTCGAGGTCACCCACTGGGCGCCGACGGCGAGGGTCTTGACGCCCTTGACGTCCTTGTAGGCGCCGTCCGGGATCGCGTCCTCGGCGAAGAACTTGAACTCCGCCATGATCTTCTTCGCCGGCTCGCCCTCGATCGGCAGCAGCTCGATGCCGGTCGTGGTGGCGAGCTCGGTCAGGGCGGCGGTCGGCCAGCCGGTCGTCATGAAGAAGGCATCGAGGCCGCCATCCTTCAGCTTCTCGGCCGAGGGACCCGGCTTCAGGTTCTCGGCGCGATAGTCTCCGTCACGGATGCCGTAGCCGGCGAGGATCGCCTTGGCGTTGATGATCGAGCCCGAGCCCGGCTCGTCGATGGAAATGCGCTTGCCCTTCAGGTCGGCGATCGAGCGGACGTTGAGCCCCTTCTTGACCACGACATGCAGCGATTCCGGGTAGAGATTGGCGATGGCGCGCAGGATTTCGACCTTGGGGCGCCCCTGGTAGACACCCGTTCCGGAATGGGCCCAGCTGGCGACGTCCGACTGGCTGAAGCCCGACTCCATGGCGCCGCCGACGATGCCGTTGACGTTGGCGACGGAGCCGTTGGTGGCGACCGCCGAGGCGTCGATCGTCGCGCCCGAGATGGCGTTCGCGATCAGGCCGCCGATCGGATAGTAGGTGCCCGCCGTGCCACCGGTGCCGATACGGAAGAACTGCTTGGCCTGGGCGAGAGCTGCCCCCGGCGCCAGCAGGGAGGCGAGGCCGGTAGCGCCGGCAAGCGCCGTGAACTGCCTGCGGTCGATGGTCATGGTGAAATCTCCACACGTCTTGAACTGCTCTCCCGCGATGCTGGATGGCCCCCGCGGAAAGCGCGCATGTGACCACATCGTGGGCAACGATGCCAGCGCCGCCCTCCATTCTGGGGACGGGGCGGCCATGCACGCAGGAAAATGCTTGCCCGGCGGCCTCGCCCATGGCGGCATGGCGGCAAGGCGCCGGTGAGAGCGCGAGCGGAGGAACGCATGAAGCGGGTGCAGGTCGTCATCATCGGGTCTGGGCCGTCTGGTCTGATGCTCGGGCACATCCTCCACCGCGCTGGCATCGAGGCCTTGATCCTCGAAAACCGCAGTCAGGACTACGTGCTCGCGCGCGTGCGCGCCGGCCTCCTCGAACAGGGCACCGTTGACCTGTTGCGCGAGAACGGCCTTGCCGGCCGCCTCGAGCGCGAGGGCCTCGTCCACCGCGGCATGGCGCTGGCCTTCGACGGCGAGAGGCACCGCATCGACCTCGCCGGCCTGTCCGGCGGCAAGCTCGTCACCATCTACGGCCAGACCGAGGTGACGCATGATTTGATGGACACGCGAGAGGCGGCGGGGCTCGTCACCGCCTACGAGGCCGCACAATGTCGACGCTGCACGATTTCGACGGCGCCACACCTTTGCGTCACCTACGACAAGGACGGCGTCTCCCATCGCGATCGACTGCGATTTCATCGCCGGCTGCGACGGCTATCACGGCGTCACGCGCGCCAGTCGGTGCCGGACCGTGCGCCATCGCAAACCTATCGAGCGGCGTCTATCCGTTCGGCTGGCTCGGCGTGCTGGCCGAAGTGCCGCCGGCCGATCACGAACTGATCTATGCCAATCACGAGAGGGGCTTTGCACTGTGCTCGATGCGCTCGACGCACCGCAGCCGCTACTATGTGCAGTGCCCGCATGGACGATCGCGTCGAGGCACTGGTCCGACGATCGTTTCTGGGACGAGTTGCGCCGCCGCTTGCCCGAACACGACGGCGGCGAGGCGTCACCATCGGACCGTCCTTCGAGAAGTCGATCGCGCCGCTGCGTTCCTTCGTCGCCGAGCCGATGCGCTTCGGCCGGTTGTTCCTGGTCGGCGATGCCGCCCACATAGTGCCGCCGACCGGCGCCAAGGGCCTCAACCTCGCCGCCAGCGATGTGCGCTATCTCTTTGCCGGTTTTCGCGATTACTACCGCGACAAGTCGCATGGGCGGCATCGACGCCTATTCCAGCCACGGCGCTCGCCCGGGTGTGGAAGGCGGTGCGCTTTTCCTGGTGGATGACGACCATGCTGCACCGCTTCCCCGATGCGACCGCCTTCGACCAGCGCATTCAGGAGGCCGACCTCGCCTATCTCGTCTCGTCGCGGGCGGCGATGACCACGTCGACGCCAACTATGTCGGTCTGCCCCACTGAGAGCCGGTCCGCCGGGCGGAAGCGGGAACATTGACCCCGCAGCCGGGGACGCTTAACTCAGGCGAAAATCCCGCTTCTCCGATCCAAGACCCCTTTCATGGCCCTGCGCGAGATCATCGTCATTCCCGATCCGCGGCTGAAGCTCGTCTCCGAGCCGGTCGCCACCGTCGACAGCCGGGTGCGCAAGCTCGCCGACGACATGCTGGAGACGATGTACGACGCGCCCGGCATCGGCCTCGCCGCCATCCAGATCGCCGAGCCGCAGCGGATCGTCACCATCGATCTCGCCCGCAAGGAAGAGCCCAAGAAGCCGGTGGTGCTGATCAACCCGGAGATCGTCTGGCGCTCCGACGAGGTCTCCGTCTACGAGGAGGGTTGCCTCTCCATCCCCGAATATTACGAGGAGGTGGAGCGCCCGGCGAAGTGTCGCGTCCGCTATCTCGACCTCGACGGCAAGGCGCAGGAACTCGACTGCGAGGGCCTGATGGCCACCTGCGTCCAGCATGAGGTCGATCACCTCAACGGCGTGCTGTTCATCGACTACCTGTCGCGGCTGAAGCGCGAACGGGTGATCAAGAAGTTCACCAAGGCCGCCAAGCGCGAGGCCCTCGCGTGAGCCTGCGCGTCGTCTTCATGGGCACGCCGGATTTCGCCGTGCCCACGCTCTCCGAGATCATCGGTCAGGGCCACGAGGTCGTCGCGGTCTATACACGCGCGCCGAAGCCCGCCGGCCGCGGCATGGACGAGCAGAAGACGCCGGTGCATCGCCTCGCCGATCGCTTCGGCATTCCCGTGTTCACCCCGCGCACCCTGCGTGACGAGCAGGCGCAGGCCGATTTCGCCTCGCTCGGCGCCGATGTCGCGGTGGTGGTCGCCTACGGCCTCATCCTGCCGAAACCGGTGCTGGACGCACCCGCCCTCGGCTGCCTCAACCTGCACGGCTCGCTGTTGCCGCGCTGGCGCGGGGCGGCGCCCATCCAGCGCGCCATCATGGCCGGTGACGCCGAGACCGGCGTCATGGTGATGCGGATGGACGAGGGCCTCGATACCGGCCCCGTGGCCATGG
Organism: Phreatobacter sp.; assembly: GCA_965284145.1. GTDB lineage: Bacteria > Pseudomonadota > Alphaproteobacteria > Rhizobiales > Phreatobacteraceae > Phreatobacter. Next base: position 1,141,670 of record CBDIRH010000001.1, on the reverse strand, counting down.
TGGAGAGGATCGCCATCGGCCCCGACATGACGGCGCAGGACCTGCACGACCGCATGGCTTCACTCGGTGCGGATCTGATGGTGCGGGCGCTCGCCGCCCTCGACCGGGGGTCCCTTTCCTTCGGGCCGCAGGCGGACGCGGGCGTCACCTACGCCGCCAAGATCGACAAGGCGGAGGCGCGTATCGACTGGTCGCGCCCCGCATCCGAGGTGCACAACAAGGTGCGCGGCCTCTCCCCCTTTCCCGGCGCCTGGTTCGAGGCCGATCTCGGCAAGGGTCCCGAGCGGGTGAAGGTGCTGCGCACGACGCTCGCCGCCGGCACCGGTGCGCCGGGCACGCTCGTCGACAATGACCTCACGGTCGCCTGTGGCGAGGGGGCCGTGCGCCTCGTCGAGGTGCAACGCGCCGGGGCGAAGGCCATGAAGGCGGCCGACTTCCTCAACGGTGCCAAGGTCGAGCCCGGCGCGGTCTTCGGCTGATGCCGCGCTACAAGCTGACCATCGAATATGACGGCGGGGCCTATCTCGGCTGGCAGATGCAGGCCTCGAGCTACGGCAAGTCGGTGCAGGGTGAGCTCGTTCGCGCCGTCGCCGAGTTCTGCGGCGAGACGGTCACGGTGGCCGGCGCCGGGCGCACCGATGCCGGTGTGCACGCGACGGGGCAGGTCGCGCATATCGACCTCACCCGCGATTGGCCGAACCGGGTCGTGCGCGACGCCATCAACCGCTATCTGAAGGACGAGGCGATCGCCGTGGTCGCGGCCGAGAAGATGCCGGGCGACTTCGACGCCCGTTTCTCCGCCATCCGCCGCCACTATCTCTACCGCATCATCGACCGCCGCCCGCCGCTGACCCTGGAGCGCGAGCGGGCCTGGTGGTCGCCGAAGCCCCTCGACGTCGCGCGCATGCAGGAGGCGGCGAATGTCCTCATCGGCCGCCACGACTTCACCACCTTCCGCTCGACCGAATGCCAGGCGAAGTCGCCGGTGAAGAACCTCGACCGCTTCGACATCCTCCGCACGCCCACCGGCATCGAGTGTCGGCTGGACGCCCGCTCCTTCCTGCACAACCAGGTTCGCTCCATGGTCGGCACGGTCAAGCTCGCCGGCGAAGGCCTGTGGACCACCGACGACATGCGCGAGGCTCTGGCCGCGCGCGACCGCAAGGCCTGCGGGACTGTCGGCCCGGCCCATGCGCTGTACCTGACGCAGGTCGACTACCCGGCGCACTGGCTCCCGCTGGCCGACACGCCCGAGACGTGAGGCCGCCTTCTGCCGGAGCGCCGGCGCGCCTATAGTCGCGCCATGTCCGACCGCCTGACGCCCGACACCGCCATCGACCGCCTCGAAACGCTCTATGAGCAGGCGACAGGCGCCCTGCGCGCCGCCCTCACCCGCTATCTCGACGGCGGACCGCCCCCCTCGCCCGAGGAACGCGCGCGCTTCGTCTATCCCGAGCTGGCGGTGACCTATGCCCCGGATCGCGCCGCCCCGCGCAACCGCCGCGCCTACGCCAAGTTCTCTGCGCCGGGGCTCTACACGACGACGGTGACGCAGCCCGGCTTCTTCCGGCGCTACCTGCTCGACCAGTTGCGCCCGCTGACCGAGGAATACGGCGCCACTATCGACGTGCGCCCCTCGACGCAGGAGATTCCCTACCCCTATGTCCTCGACGGCATCGACGAGCTCGCCGCCGGCGGCCGCATGCCCTCGGAGCTGGCCCGCCATTTCCCGGTGCCGCTGCTCTCGCTCGTCGGCGACGAGATCGCCGACGGCATCTTCGATGGACTGCCGAACGGTGCCCGCCCGCTGTCGCTCTTCGATGCGGTGCGCGTCGACTATTCGCTGCGACGCCTTGTCCACTACACCGGCACCGACTGGCGCGCGGTGCAGCCCTGGATCCTGCTCACCAACTACCACCGCTATGTCGACCAGTTCGTCGCCTGGACGGCGGAGGAGATCGCCGCAGGCCGCGCCGAGCGGCTGGTGGCGCCCGGCGGCCAGACCATCACCCGCGACACGCTGGAGGGTGGAGCGGTCCGGATCACCTCCTCGCCGTGGCATCGGTTCCAGATGCCGGCCTATCACCTCGAGCGCAGCGGCACGTCCGGCGTCACCCTGGTCAACATCGGGGTCGGCCCCTCCAACGCCAAGAACATCACCGACCATCTCGCAGTGCTGCGTCCCCACTGCTGGCTGATGATCGGCCATTGCGGCGGCCTGAGGCAGGCCCAGGAGATCGGCGACTACGTGCTCGCCCACGCCTATCTCCGGCGCGACCGCATCCTCGACCAGCTGGTGCCGCCGGAGATTCCCATCCCCGCCCTCGCCGAGGTGCAGACGGCGCTTCAGGACTCCTGTGCCGTGGTCACCGGCATGTCCGGCGAGGCGCTGAAGCACCGCCTGAGGACCGGCACCGTCGTCACCAACGACGACCGCAACTGGGAGCTCCGCTACACGCAGGAGTCCCGTCTCTTCAATCTCTCCCGCGCCATCGCTGTCGACATGGAGAGCGGCACCATCGCCGCCCAGGGTTACCGGCTGCGCGTGCCCTACGGAACGCTTCTCTGTGTCTCGGACAAGCCGCTGCATGGCGAGATCAAGCTGCCTGGCGCTGCCAACGCCTTCTATGCCAGCGCAGTGGCGCAGCACCTGCTCGTCGGACTGGATGCTGTGGAGCGGCTCAAGCGGATGGGTGGCACGATCCATTCGCGCAAGCTCAGGAGTTTCGACGAGCCGCCTTTCCGTTGAGGCGGCGAATCGGCGAGGCATGGGCTCTTTTGTCCCGCTCGCGCGTTATGCCGGGCCGGGATGGAACTTCCGGTGGCAGGAGCAACGATGCGCAGGTTCGACGATGTTGGTTTCGCGGCGCTGCTGGTCATCGTCAGCCTGCTGTTCGCGCGGATGGGTGGCACGATCCATTCGCGCAAGCTCAGGAGTTTCGACGAGCCGCCTTTCCGTTGAGGCGGCGAATCGGCGAGGCATGGGCTCTTTTGTCCCGCTCGCGCGTTATGCCGGGCCGGGATGGAACTTCCGGTGGCAGGAGCAACGATGCGCAGGTTCGACGATGTTGGTTTCGCGGCGCTGCTGGTCATCGTCAGCCTGCTGTTCGCCTGGATTCTCTGGCCCTTCTTCGGTGCCATCCTGTGGGCGATCGTCACCGCCATCGTTTTCGCGCCGGTCAATGACCGCGTCACACGGGCGATGCCGGGCAAGCCAGGCGTGGCGGCGCTGATCACCCTGGTGGCGATCCTCCTGATCGTCATCCTCCCCTTCATCGCCGTCGGCGCCAGCCTCGTGTCGCAGGGCACCGAGGCCTATGCCGCCATCCAGGACGGCCGCATCGATCTCGGTGCGCTGATCCGGCGGATCATCGCCAGCCTGCCCACTTTCGTGACCGACTTCGCCGGACGCTACGGCATCTACGACGCGGCCGATGTGCAGCAGCGCCTCGCGGCCTGGGCGACGGCCAGCAGCCAGTCCATCGCCTCGCGGGCGGTCAGTATCGGGCAGGGCACCGCCGGCTTCGTCATCGACCTCGCCGTCATGCTCTACCTCCTGTTCTTCCTGCTCCGCGACGGCGGCCGGCTGATCCGCCGCATCGCCGAAAGGCTGCCGCTGCAACCGCACCGCCGCAGCGCCCTGCTCGACAAGTTCACCCTCGTGGTCCGGGCGACGGTCAAGGGCGGCATTCTCATCGCCCTGCTCCAGGGTGCGCTGGGCGGCCTGATCTTCTGGCTCCTCGGCCTCCCCTCGCCGCTGCTCTGGGCCGCGCTCATGGCCTTCCTGTCGCTGGTGCCGGCGGTGGGCGCCGGCCTCGTCTGGGGGCCCGTCGCGCTCTATCTCCTCGCCACCGGTTCCATCTGGCAGGGCGTGGTTCTGATCGCCTTCGGCGTCATCGCCATCGGACTGGCGGACAACCTTCTGCGCCCCATGCTGGTGGGCAAGGACCTGAAGCTGCCGGACTACCTCATCCTCATCTCGACGCTCGGCGGCATCGAGATCTTCGGACTCAACGGCTTCGTTGTCGGGCCGCTCATCGCCGCCATGTTCGTGACGGTCTGGCAGCTCCTGGCCGAGGATCAGCCGGGGGCAGATCGCCCTGCCAGCACACGCGGCCCCTATCCATAGGCCTCCCTCCTTCGCAGCCTTTGCAGCGCAACACACAACCCGTTAGGGTCGCCGCCTCGCTGGAAGGCCCATTCCCATGCTCAAGGGCAAGCGGATTCTGCTGATCGTCGCAGGGGGCATCGCGGCGTTCAAATCGCTCGAGCTCATCCGCCGTCTGCGCGAACGCGGTGCTTCGGTGCGCTGCGTGCTCACCGAGGCCGGCGCCAAGTTCGTCACGCCCCTGTCGCTGCAGGCGCTGACGCGAGGATCGCGTCTACGGCGACATGTTCTCGCTGACCGACGAAAGCGAGATGGGGCACATCCAGCTCTCGCGCGACGCCGACCTGCTCGTGGTGGCGCCGGCGACGGCCAACCTTTTGGGCGCGCATGGCGGCCGGCCTGGCCGACGATCTCGCTGCGACCGTGCTGCTCGCCACCGACAAGCCGGTGCTCGGCGGCGCCGGCGATGAACGTGCGCATGTGGACCGCACGCCGCCACCGTGGCCAACGTCGAGACGTTGAAGCAGCGCGGCATCGCATTTCGTCGGCCCCAACGACGGCGCCATGGCCTGCAACGAATTCGGGCCCGGCCGCATGTCCGAGCCGACGGAGATCGCCGACGCGATCGAGGAGCTGCTGACGCCGGCGCAGCGGCCCCCTTGAGAAACCATTGGCCGGCAAGCGCGCGGTCGTGACGTCCGGGCCCGACGCGACGAGGCCGATCGATCCGGTGCGCTACATCTCCAATCATTCCTCGGGCAAGCAGGGCCATGCCATCGCCTCCGCGCTGGCGGCGCTCGGCGCCGACGTCACGCTGGTCAGCGGGCCGGTCGCCATCGCCGATCCGCAGGGCGTGACGACTGTCCATATCGAGCTCGGCCGACCAGATGCTGGCCGCCTGCCTCGCCGCGGGCCGCATCGACATCGCCGTCTGTCGCCGCCGCTGTCGCCGACTGGCGGGCCGCTGCATGTCGCCGGCGGCAAGATCAAGAAGAAGGCCGGGACGGCGCCGCCCAGCCTCGAACTCGCGCCCAATCCCGACATCCTCGCGACGCATCTCGAAGCGCCCGGCCCGCAGCGCCCGGCGCTGGTCGTGGGCTTCGCCGCCGAGACCGAGAACCTCGTGGCCAACGCCATCGAGCAAGCGCCAGCGGAAGGGCTGCGACTGGATCGTCGCCAACGATGTCGCCACCGGCACCGGGACCTTCGGAGGCGATTCGAACACCGTGCATCTGGTCACCGCCGACGGCGTCGAGACGTGGGAGCGTCAGTCCAAGGATGCGGTGGCCGCCGCGCTCGTCAGCCGGATCGCCGAAAGGATCGCCGCCCGATGACCGCACGTCTGCAGATCCCCGTTCGTCGCCTGCCTCACGGCGAGGGACTGCCTCTGCCCCGCGCGCAGACGGATGGCGCCGCCGGGATGGACCTTGTGGCCGCTCTGCCGGCAGACGCGCCGGTCACGCTCGCCCCGCGTGCCCGGGCGGCGATCCCGACGGGCCTCGAACTGGCGATCCCGCCGGGCTATGAGGGTCAGGTCCGGCCCCGGTCGGGGCTGGCCATGAAGCATGGGCTGACCGTGGCCAATGCACCGGGCACGATCGACAGCGACTATCGCGGCGAGATCAAGGTCTTGTTGATCAATCTTGGCGACACGCCTGTATTGATCGCCCGCGGTGAGCGAATTGCCCAGCTTGTCATCGCTCCGGTCACGGTTGCGGACCTGATTACCGTCGACAAGCTGGATGAAACCACTCGTGGAATCGGTGGTTTCGGGTCGACAGGCAGATAAGAAGATTCTTCTCTGCGTTGCAGGCATTGGCCACATGCACGAAATGGTCTTCTACCTGTCCCATTGTCTGTGATTTGTTCGGCGAGGGAAGAAACGACGTCTTCCCTGCATTGAGGGACCCATGCCGATCCTGTCTCGTCGTGGCCGGCTGGCTATTGCCGCCGTTGTCGATATCGCTGTTCACGCGGTGGGCTCACCCGTGTCGGCCAAGGCGTTGGCCGCGCGCCATAATCTGCCCCCTCGCCATCTGGAGCCCCTGCTCCAGGCCCTCGTCCGTGCGGGGATCCTGAGGGGCCTTCGTGGCCCCCGGGGCGGCTACGACGTTGCCCGGGAACGGCACCTCATCAATTGCGCCGAGATCGTCCGCACGGCGGTGGGCACGATGACCGACGAATTCGAATCGCTGTCGCCGCTGGTGGAGGCGGTGATCATCCCCGCCATGGCGGAAGCCGAGCGGGACTATTTCGACCGACTGGCGAAGATTTCGGTCGCGGATCTCTGCGAGAGGGCCACATCGGCCCGCTCCGGAGCCGGTGCAGTCCTCGAGACGGTCTGATCGCCTCACGCCGCCTTGGCGAAGACCCTCACCAGGCGATCAAGGGCGCCATTGAGCGTCTCGTCCTTCTTCGCGAAGCAGAATCGGACCACCGACGTCACCGGCGTCTCGGCATAGAAGGCCGATGACCGGGATCGCGGCAACGCCGTGGTCTGCTGCACGAGAGCGCTTGCAGAAGGCGACATCGTCGGAAATCGCCCGACCGCGGCCAGGTCCACGTTGAGGAAGTAGGTGGCCGCGCTCGGCAACACCTGGAAGCCGGCGCCATCGAGCCGCGGCATGGAACAGGTCGCGCGAGCGCTGCGAGGTCGTGCGCGCATGCCCTGGAAGTAGGCGTCGTCCTTGGAAAGGCCATAGGCCACGGCCGCCTGCAGGTTCGGCGGCGTGGTGAAGGTGAGGATACTGGTGCGCCTTCGACAGCACCTTCATGATCGCCGGGGCCGCGCACGACGAAGCCGACCTTCCAGCCGGTCAGCGAGAAGATCTTGCCCGCCGAACCGATCTTCACCGCAGCGCTGGCGCAGGGATTCGACGGCCAGCACCGACACGTGTCGGCAGGCCGTCGAACATCACGTGCTCCCAGACCTCGTCGGAAATCGACGGTTGCGCCGAACCTTTCGCAGATAGCGGCCGAGCAGCTCGAGATCCTCGCGTCGGGAAGACGGATCGCCGCCGGATTGAGCGGATTGTTGAGGAGCACCGACGCTGGGTCTTGTCGGCGTGAAGACGGCTTGGCCAGATCCTCCTCGGTGCAGACGCCAGTGCGGCGGCCGCAGCGTCACGAACCGCGGAACGCCGCCCGCGCGGCGTACCAGCGGCAGGTAGGCGTCGTACATCGGCTGGAACAGCACGACCTCGTCGCCCGGCTCGATCAGGCGCGAACAGCGCTGCCGGCCAGGGCCTCGGTGGCGCCGGAGGTGATCATCACCTCCTGGTTCGCCAGTCGAGGTCGAGCGCCCTGGTGATGGCGTTTGTAGTGCTCGGCCACCGCCTGGCGCAGCTCGGGCATGACCCATCATCGGCGGATACTGGTTCCAGCCCGAGACCACGGCCTCGGCCGCCTTCTGCGCGCACGTCGAGAGGCCCCGGATCGTCGGGGAAGCCCTGGCCGAGATTGATCGCGCCCGTCTCGCGCGCCATCTGCGACATGACCTCGAAGACGGTGGTGGGCAGATTGGCGAAGATCGGATTCATGGAGCCACCGTCACGCTTGCGTTCGGTTCAAAGAACGGGGTGATCGGTATGCCGAAATCGCCCCGACGAGTCAAACGACAGGGCGGCCGATAAAGGTCATGCGATGCGGGGTCAGGCCGAGATTGGGCCGGTGGCGGGTTGCCGAGAAAGCATGATCCGCCATCAGGGCTATCATCTCCGCTTCACCATAGGTGGCGAGGCCGATTTCGCTCCGCAGCTTGCGATAGGGCGAGACGGCGGTGGCCACCAGCCCCATCAGGGCGGCCGGCAGGTAACCGTTGGCGAGGGCGTTGCGCAGCAGCGACATGACATCCGCGACCATGCCGGCATCCGGTGGAATCACGTCGGCGATGACGAGCCGCCCGGAGGGCTTCAGCTTGGCGCGGAAGCGGTCGAGAAGGCCGGCGAGATCGTCACGCGAGAGATACTGGATCAGCGAGGAGACGACGATGAGGTCGGCCGAACCGTCGACGAGCGCCTCGTCGAGGTCCTCCGGCAGGGCGAAGGCGATATTGTCGAGTTGCCCGAAACGCTCGCGCAGCTTGGCAACGACCGACGGGGCACCGTCGCAGAGCACCAGACGACCGACCGCGGAGGCCACGCGCGGGGCCTCCAGCGCCTCGCCGCAGGCATAGTCGAGCACCACCGCGTCCCGGCCGGACCCCGTCGCCGCCACATGCGCGAGAATCCCGTCGGCAATTGCCCGATAGTGCACCGCCTTGTGGCGGTCGCTGACATAGATGGCGTGCTCGCCATCCCAGAAGGAGCGCCAGTCGCTCATCCGTGCTGGTGTCCCGAGAGCCGGTCGGTCAACGCAAGCATGACGCCGGACACGACGAAGGTGACGTGGATGGCGACCAGCCACATCATCTCACGGTCGCTCATGGCGCCGACATTCATGAAGCCCTTGAGCAGATGGATGGCGGAGATCGCGACGATCGAGGCGAGCAGCTTCAGCTTCAGGGCCGAGAAATCGATCGAGCCCATCCACTCCGGCCGATCACGGCTGGTGATGTGCTCCATCTTGGAGACGAAGTTCTCGTAGCCCGAGAACACCACCATGATGACGAGATTGCCGGCCAGCGACAGGTCGATCAGCGTGAGGACCCCGAGGATGACGTCCGATTCCTTCGCGGTCGGCACCTTGATGATGAAGCCGACGAGATCGCGGATGAAGACGACCATCAGCGCCAGCAGCCCGATCATCAGGCCAACATAGAACGGTGCCATCAGCCAGCGGCTGGCGAACAACGCTCTTTCCAGGCCGCGCTCGAAGCGTTCGGAGGGTGAGTTCGGATCGGTGGAGTCGCTCATCGCGAGCCTCATCGCATGGGACCACAATACCGGCAAGCGGCGTTCCCGCCCCGCCTATTCTCCCTCGCCGAACTGGTCTGCGACCAGCGCCGACAATGCATCCACCGCCGCTGCGGCCTCGACCCCGGTCGCCCGCAAGGTGATGGAGGTTCCGATGCCGGCGGCCAGCATCATCAGTCCCATGATCGAACTCGCATCGACCGTCTCGCCGCAGCGCGAGACCTTGATGGAGGCATCGAAGCGATCGGCGCAGGCGACGAACTTGGCGGAGGCTCGGGCGTGCAGCCCCCGCTTGTTGACGATCGCGAGTTCGCGAACGATCTCGCCGTCGCGGGCAGGCGCTGCCGGAGGGCAACCGACCTCATCATCCGACATGGCGAAGAGCCCCTCTCTCGACCGTCAGCGGCGCCGTGTTGCGGGACTGGTTGGGAATGCGGCGGCCTGCCGTCATTCTAGACATTGGATCTGTCCGATCTCAATGACCCGCGAGCACGCGGCTGGCGATGTTGATGTATTTGCGGCCCGCCTCCTGGGCGTGGAGGACCGCCTCGGCCAGCGGCTTCTCCGCACGCACCGTTGCAAGCTTCACCAGCATGGGCAGGTTGATGCCCGCGATGACCTCGACCGGCCGCCCGCTCATCACCGAGATGGCGAGGTTCGAGGGCGTGCCACCGAACATGTCGGTGAGCACCGCGACGCCGTCGCCGGAGTCCACCTGCTCGACCGCCGCGATGATGTCGCGCCGCCGCTGGTCCATGTCGTCGCTGGGACCAATGGCAATGGTCTCCACCTGATTCTGGGGACCCACCACATGTTCCATGGCATGTCTGAATTCGACGGCCAGTTGGCCGTGCGTCACGATGACGAGACCGATCATCAGGCACTCCGCGCACCGCATAAGGCGCGCCAGATCAACAAAGAGGCGGATATGATCACCATGTGAGAGGGGAGCGCAAGGCCCCCGATGCCGCAGCCGCGACGATTCTGCTGCGGTGCAACGAGGTGGCCGGGACCCTATCGCGGGTCGCGCAGTGCGGCGATGACGACGGGCAACGCCGGGACCCCTGCGGCGACACAAGTGCGCGGCAGAACCACGCCGTCGAGCACCACCTGCCCCGATGCCTCCTCCGGCAGGCGTGCCGCATCGGCGGCATCGAGATCGACGACGCGTCCGACGATGGCCATGGGCTCGTGGGGCAGCCTGAGAATGCCGTGACCGCGTCGCTCGACAAGACCGGCGATCGCTTCCGGCGCCTGGACGAGCAGCCGGCCGTGATGCGCCGACAGGATCAACCGGTCGTCGGCAACGAGCCTTGCGAACGGAAGGAGGCCGCTGTCGGCCGCCCCGAGAAGGCCGAGCACCAGCGCGCTCTTGCCCGAACCGGAGGGACCCCGGATGAGCACGGCGCGGGGCCCGACAAGCACGGCGGATGCGTGGAGCGTAGCCACGACGCCCGCTCTAGGCCGCCGGCAGGCGGACGACGAAGCGCGCGCCGAGCACGCCGCGCTCGCCGTCGTCGCCCGGTGGGCCCATGCGATTCTCGGCCCAGATGCTGCCGCCGTGCGCCTCGATGATCTGCTTGGAGATCGACAGGCCGAGGCCGGAGTTCTGGCCATAGTCCTGGTGCGGCCGGTCGGTGTAGAAGCGCTCGAAGATGCGCTGCAACGCGTCCTCTCGGATGCCGGGACCATCGTCGTCGACGAGGACCTCGATGATCCCCTTGAGCTTGCGGGCGGTGACGCGGACTGCACCGCCGGAGGGCGAGAACGAGCGTGCGTTGTCGATCAGGTTGGTGAAGACCTGACTGATGCGGCTGTCGTGTCCAGGCACTGCGAACTCGTTGGGCTTGCCCCCCTCGAAGCTCAGGCGGACCGGCGCGTCGCCCTCCTTGCTGACCTCGTTGGCGATGGTGACGATGGTCCCGAGCAAGCCGGGTCAGGTCGACCCGGGTCGATTCCTGGCGCTGGAGCTCTGCATCGAGCCGGCTCGCGTCTGAAATATCGGTGATCAGCCGGTCGAGGCGGCTGCACGTCGTGCTGGATGACCTCGAGCAGCCGCGGCTCGCGAGGTCGTCGCTGCTTCGCCAGCGGCAGCGTCTCGACGGCCGACCGCGCAGCGACGTCAGCGGGTTCTTCAGCTCATGCGCGACGTCGGCCGCGAAGCGCTCGATCGCCTCGATCCGGGCGTAGAGCGCGTCGGTCATGTCGCGCAGCGATCGCGACAGGTGGCCGATCTCGTCGCTGGCGGTTGGCTGAAGTCCGGGATCTCCTCGCGCGGAGCGGTGCCTCCGGCGCACCTGATCGGCAGCCGCTCGAGCCAGCTTGCGCACGGGACCGGCGATGGTGCCGCGCCATCAGGATCGACAGCACGCATCATCACCGGCGCAACGCGACGAGGAAGACGCGGAGCACCTGGACCAGCGTTCCGCAGCGAGCAATCGGCGTCGATCTCGCCGCCCTGCGTCGTCGAGCAGGAGGACGCCGAGCACGCCTCGAAAACGCTGGACCGGCACGGCGACCGAGACGATCAGCTCGCCCCGGTCGTTGACCCGCACCATGCTGACCTTTGTGCCGCCGAGAGCGCCTGCGCCGACTTCCGGATAGCTCGCGCCCGTTGCGCATGGCCCGAGGCTCGACGATAGATCGGCAGATCGCCGCCGCCGCACGCCAGGAATCGGCGGATCTGCGTTCCACCATTTACTCATAGAAGGGCGGCTTCGTGCGGCTCGACGGGCGGCAGGTCTGAGCGTCTGGATGTCGCCGCGGCCGATACGAGGTTGCGGCTGTCGAGGATCGAGCATTGCCCTCGCGGTCATAGATCCGCGCCTGCGTCTCCGTCGGCCCGGTCAGGCGCCGGAGCACCGGCGCGACGCGCTCCGGATTGATCGGGAACTCCAGCAGCGCCGCCGGATCGTCGATCGCCGATCCCGTGCCGCCCAGCTGCAGCTCGAAGGAGCTTGTCGGGGTCGATCGGGATGACCGAGCCATCGACCGCTGCCGAGGCGGCAATGGCACCGGCGATGATCTCGCCCTGCGACGAGAAGGCTCTGCTGCGCGGGCATTCGATCAGGCCGGCACGGAACTGCGACGAGCCACAGGCATGCCCGACGACCAGGGCAAAGAGGCCGACGAGCGTTGACGAGGACGATGCGGCGCGTCAGCGCTCGAGAACGAGCGGTTGACGACGGCGCGCAATCGCCCGCGCTCAGCACCAGCCCGAACCGTGTCCACGGCCGCACGGGCAGCGCGCCGGCGGCGGGGCTGCCGCCTCGCCGTGCCTCGCGGTATCGTCCTGCGTGCGATCCAGCCATGGTGCCTGGCGAGGCTCGTGCGAGCCTCACTCCTTGAAGCGATATCCAACGCCGTACAACGTTTCGATCATCTCAAAGTCATCGTCGACAACCTTGAACTTCTTCCGCAGCCGCTTGATGTGGCTGTCGATTGTGCGATCATCGACATAGACCTGATCGTCATAGGCCGCATCCATCAGCGCATCGCGGCTCTTCACGACTGCCCGGGCGCTGCGCCAGGGCATGCAGGATCAAGAACTCCGTGACGGTCAGGGTGACGGGTTTGCCGTTCCAGGTGCAGGTGTGGCGTTCCTGATCCATGCGCAGGCGCCCTCGATCGAGAATCTTCTGCGCATCTCCGGGTTTGCGCCGGGCTTGGCGCAATATCCTTGGCGCCCGCGCGGCGCAAAACCGCCTTGACCCGCTCCACCAGCAGCCGCTGGGAGAACGGCTTGCGGATGAAATCGTCGGCGCCCATCTTCAGGCCCGAACAACTCGTCGATCTCCTCGTCCTTCGAGGTGAGGAAGATCACCGGCATTTCGGACTTCTGCCTGAGACGCCTTAGAAGTTCCATCCCGTCCATTCGCGGCATCTTGATGTCGAGAATGGCCAGATCAGGCGTTGCGGTCTTGAAAGACTCAAGGGCCGACACATCCATCCGTGTAGGTCTGGATGCGAAAACCCTCGGCCTCCAGCGCGATGGACACTGAGGTGAGGATGTTGCGGTCGTCGTCGACGAGAGCGATGGTCGGCATTTGCTTACCTTGTTGGGCGGGGCAATTGTGGCAGAGATGCCCCCGCCGTTCGAACGCGCCAAGCGTGGCAAAAATGGGACTGTCGCAGGATAACGCCGTGGCGGAGCAAATATAAGAGGGCAAACACGAAGTTTGTTCCCCTTCGACATTGCTGCGGTCATCGCCGGACAGGGGCGCCTGCAACGCAAAAGGCCGGGCAATCGCCCGGCCTTTGAACCGTCTGACTGTGACGGTCTTACTTCGGAATGTCGACCGGGCTGTCCGACTGCTCGCGCAGATAGGCCAGGAGGTCGGCGCGCTGCTGCTCGGAGCGGATGCCGGCAAACGCCATGGTCGTTCCCGGAACGGCGGCGCGCGGGTTGGTGATGAAGGCGTAGATCTGCTCGAGCGTCCAGGGCTCGCTCGCCTTCGCCTTCATGGCAGCCGAGTAGTTGAAGCCCGCGACGGCACCGTGATTGCGGCCGACGACACCGTGAAGGTTCGGACCGGCCCCGTTGGCGCCGCCCTTGTTGATGGTGTGGCAGGTGGCGCACTGGCGGAAGACAGCCTGGCCGTTGGCGGCATTCGCCGAAGCGAAGACCTCGGCCATCGACTTGGTCGGGGCTGCCGCGGCGGGTGCGGCCTGCTGGCCACCGGCGGGAGCGACGGCCACTTCATAGCCCGGCTTGGCGGGCTTGGCCGGCCGGAAAAGCTCGTTGGCCAGGAGACTGCCGCCCAGCGTGCCGGTTCCGACCAGCAGAACGGCCATCATGACCTTGTTGAATTCGAATCCGTCCATCGGGACCAGCTCCAGCGATCGGCGGCGCGCTTGACGACGGTGCGTGGGGGTAACGCGAGTTTTGCCCTGCCGATTTGGCGCGGACACTATCCAATTTGCGCCCTGTGAGGCAACCCGTATATGCACGCCTCTCACATGCTACTTTTTGCCGCCTCCAAACTGGCTCCGTGACTGGCATTCGGCCCCAATGACCGCCTCGATTGTTCTCGTTCCCGCGCGCATGAGCGCCTCACGCCTTCCCGGCAAGCCCCTCGCCGACATCGGCGGCACACCGATGATCGTCCATGTCATGCGCCGGGCCGAGGCCGCCGGGCTCGGACCGGTGGTGGTCGCGACGGATTCGCAGGAGATTCTCGCGGCGGTCGAGGCGGCAGGCGGCCGTGCCGTCATGACCAGAGCCGATCACCCGACCGGCTCGGACCGCATCCAGGAAGCCGCCGACCTCGTCGACCCGGACAAACGCTACCAGCGCATCGTCAACGTGCAGGGTGACCTTCCCACCATCGAGCCCTCGATCGTCCGCGCCGCCGCCGATCTCCTCGACGATCCAGCCGTGGACATCGGCACGCTCACCGCCGTCATCACCCGGCAGGAGGAGATCACCAACCCCAACGTGGTCAAGGTGGTGGGCACGCCGCTCTCGGACAGGCGTCTGCGCGCCCTCTATTTCACCCGCGCCACGGCACCGACCGGCGAGGGGCCGCTCTATCATCACATCGGCCTCTACGCCTATCGCCGCGCCGCCCTCGAGCGCTTCGTCTCGCTGCCCCCCGCCCCGCTCGAGAAGCGTGAGCGGCTGGAGCAGTTGCGCGCTCTCGAGAACGGCATGCGGATCGACGTCGCGGTGGTCGACGCGGTGCCGCTGGGTGTCGATACGCCGGCCGACCTCGAGCGCGCCCGCGCCCTCATCGCCAAATCCTGATCCATCCGCTAAACAAGCCGCCCCATCGGAGTGACGCGTCCATGATCCTTGCGCCCAAGCGGATCGCCTTCCAGGGCGAACTCAGCGCCTTCTCGCACCAGGCGGCCAATGCGGTCTTCCCGCAGGCGGAGGTCATGCCCTGCCCGAGCTTCGAGGATGCCTTCGCGGCCATCCAGAACGGCGACGCCGATCTCGGCATGATCCCGATCGAGAACTCGATCGGCCGGACGTGTCGGCGACGTGCACCACCTCTTGCCGACGGCCGGCCTCAACATCATCGGCGAGTTCTTCCTGCCCATCCGCTTCCAGCTCATGGGCGTGAAGGGCTCCTCGCTCGCCACCGTCAAGACGGCCCGCAGCCACATCATGGGCCTCGGCCAGTGCCGGCAGATCATCCGCAAGCTCGGCCTGAAGCCGATCGTCGCCGCCGACACCGCCGGCTCGGCCCGCGAGGTCGCCGAGATGAACGACCCGAGCCAGGCGGCGATCGCCCCCCGCCTCGCCGCCGAGGTCTACGGCCTCGACATCCTCGCCGAGGACATCGAGGACGCCGCCAACAACACCACGCGCTTCGTCATCCTGTCGCGCCAGAAGATCTGGGCAGCACCGGGGCAGAACTGCCTGACGAGCTTCGTCTTCCAGGTCCGCAACGTGCCGGCGGCGCTCTACAAGGCGATGGGCGGCTTTGCCACCAACGGCGTCAACATGACGAAGCTGGAGAGCCACATGATCGGCGGCCGCTTCGTCGCCACCCGCTTCTACGCGGAGATCGAGGGCCATCCCGACGACCGCAACGTCAAGCTGGCGCTGGAGGAGCTCGCCTTCTTCGCCAAGGAACTGATCATTCTCGGCGTCTATCCCCAGCATCCCTGGCGGAACGAGGTCGAGAAGACCGTCGCGGAGTGAGTCTCGCCCGGGGGCCGCGAATCGCGGCACCCTGCGGCCATGAGTGAGGCCTCCCTCGAAGTCGACGTCCTGCGCATCGCCATCGCCCTCGCCGATACCGGCGATCTTGCGAAGGCGGGTGCTGCCCTCGGGATTGGCAAGCGCACGGCTGCGGCACGCATCGGACAGCTCGAGCGCCAGATCGGTGTCCTGCTCTTCGACCATGCCGGCAAGTCCGTCAGCCTGACGCGTGCTGGCGAGGTCTTCGTCGGCGAGGCCCGGCTGTCCCTGGCTGCTGCCGAGCGGGCGGCCCGCCTGGCGCGCGAGGTGAGCGAGCGCGGTCCGCAGATCGGCATCGGCGTCACTGACGAGGCGATGCTCGGCCCGCTGCGAGACCTCTTCGAAGATCCGGCCTGGATCGAGGCCGGCTTTGCGCCGGTGCTGCATCACGGTCCGCTGGACGATCAGATGGCGGCACTCGCCGAGGGGGACCTCGCCATGATCTTCGCCGCGCCGCCCCTGCCCGCCCATCCACGCATGCTTCATCGGCAGGTCGCCGCCTCGAAATGGTCGGCGCTGGTGCCTGACGCCGAAGCGCGGCTGCGCAAGACGGCGAGCCTGTCGAACCTCGCGCGCAAGCCGTTGGTCATGCTGGCGCGGGAGCGGGCGGCGCTCGCCCATGACGGCCTTCTCGCAGCGCTACAGGCGACCGGGACCGTCCCTCACGTGGCACAGACCGCCGACAGCTGGGCCGGCGTCGCCGCCATGGTGAGCCTCGGGCTCGGCTCGGCGCTGGTGCCCTCCATGGTCGCCAAGCGCCTCGCGATCACCGGCGCGACACTCCTGCCGCTCGTTGAGGCGGAAGCACTTCCCGCCTGGACGATCTCCTGCCTGTGGCTGCCGCAGCCCACCGGAACGGCGGCGGCGGAGGCCATCGCGCTGGTGAAGACGCGGCTGGCCTAGACGTTCTTCCCGTCCACGAAGGCGCGGATGAGGTGATGCGCGATGGCCAGCGGCGGCGGGCAGGAGAGCCGCGCCGGATGCTGCTTCGCCAGCATCATCCAGCATTCCTCGCGGGTGAACCAGCGGGCGTCCTCCAGTTCCTCCGTGTCGATCTCAATATCCCGGCTCGTCGCCTCGGCGAGGCAGCCGATCATCAGCGACGCCGGGAACGGCCAGGGCTGGTCGCAGAGATAGGTGATCCGGCCGGTCCGGACGCCTGCCTCCTCCATGATCTCGCGCCGCACGGCGTCGGCGATCGTCTCGCCCGATTCGAGAAAGCCGGCCAGGGCCGAATACATGCCCGGGGGAAAGCGACGCTGGCGGCCCATCAGGCAGCGGTCGCCATCGACCGCCAGCATGATGACGACCGGGTCGGTGCGCGGGAAATGCTGGGCCTTGCAGTTCGGGCAGTCGCGCCGCCAGCCGGCCTGGGTGAGACGGGTCTCGTGGCCGCACTTGCCGCAATAGCGATGGGTGGAATGCCAGTGCATCACAGACTTGCCCTGTGCCATGGGGCCGAGATGATGCGGCTCGACGACACCGTTCATGGCGATGGTGCGCATGTCGGTGATGAGCAGGGTCGGGTCGTCGACCTTGATCTCGGCGATGCGGTAGGCCTCGGGATCGGGCTTTGAAAGCGCCGGCACCAGGCGGGCGAAGCGCGGCGCGCCATTGGCGAGGCCGAGGAAGGCGGTCTCCAGCGGTTCGCCGAAGGCTTCCGCTTCCTTCGCCGTGAACAGCGGATCGCCCCTCTCGCCGTCGCGGCGCAGGATCGGCGTCTCGCCGGCGAAGACATAGAGCCGGGTGCGCGGGTCGGCGAAGGTCAGCCCCAGCCAGGCCTCGTCGCCGCGCTTGGCGCTCATCCGGTCGAGGTCGTTCTCGGTATAGCCGAGCGTGATGGGGGGCAGCGGCGGCAGGGCATCGGACATGGGGAGCGTCTTCCGGCAGGTGGGGCGGCGACGCTCGCATGCCCCGGCGGCCTGAGCAACGCGTCAACCGGCGGAGAGCCTTGCCCTCAGCGCGGCGATGAACCCCTCGCGCGGCGCCTCGGCATAGGGCTGGGCGGGAGTCTTGCCCCAGACAGGGCCCGGCCAGGCCGGGTCGCCGGCAAAGCGCCCGATGACGTGGACATGGAGCTGCGGCACCATGTTGCCGAGGGCCGCGACATTCAGCTTGTCGCAGCGGGTCATGGCCCGCAGCACGCCGGAGACCTGGGCGATCTCCTCCATGAGCTGGACGCGGTCCTCGGGAGCGAGATCGACGATCTCCACCGCGCCCTCACGCCGGGGGATGAGGATCAGCCAGGGATAGGTGGCATCGTTCATGAGGCGCACCGCCGAGAGGGGCAGGTCGACGACAGCGACCGTGTCGGCGGCGAGGCGGGTATCGAGGCTGAAGGCGGGGGTCATGGATCGGTGTCTCGCGGGGCGTGAAAAGGGCTATAGCGCGACACCGAACATCTGTCCGCTCTTCCTGCTGCCATGGCCCCTGCGAACGCCGCTTGCGCCGGGCCCTGCTTCCCGCCATATAGCCCACGGGAGGTTGGCGGTGGACGAGACTCTCGCCAACCCGGTCAGGTCCGGAAGGAAGCAGCCGTAACGAGCCCGTTTCGGGTCGCGTGTCAGCCTCCCACTTCATCCCCGCGGATGGTTGCCCTCGCGCGCCGCGCGCGCGACACTGGCACGAGCCGTTCGACGAAACTCCGAGCAGGACACACATGGATTCCTCGCCCGAGACCGAACCCGGGTTCGATCTCGGGACCCAGGAGCCTGCCGGAAAGGCGACAGCCTATCGCGTGCTCGCGCGCAAATACCGCCCGCAGCACTTCGCCGACCTGATCGGCCAGGAGGCCATGGTCCGCACCCTGTCGAACGCCTTCGACACGGGACGGATCGCGCAGGCCTATCTCTTCACCGGCGTCCGCGGCGTCGGCAAGACCACCACCGCCCGCATCCTTGCCCGGGCGCTGAACTATGAGCTGCCCGGCGAGGTCGACCGCCCCTCCATCCATCTCGACCGACCCGGCATCCACTGCCAGGCGATCATGGAGGGCCGCCATGTCGATGTGATGGAGATCGACGCCGCCTCCCACACCGGCATCGACGACGTCCGCCAGATCACCGATGGCGCCCGCTACGCCCCGGTCTCGGCCCGCTACAAGGTCTATATCGTCGACGAGGTCCACATGCTCTCGGAGAAGGCGTGGAACGCCTTCCTGAAGACGCTGGAGGAACCGCCGGCCCATGTGAAGTTCATGTTCGCCACCACCGAGATCCGCAAGGTGCCGGTGACGGTGCTCTCGCGCTGCCAGCGCTTCGACCTGCGCCGCGTCGAGGCCGACGTGCTGGTGAAGCACCTCGCCGGCATCTGCGAGAAGGAAGGCGTCACCATCGAGCCCGACGCGCTGGGCCTCATCGCCCGCGCAGGCGAGGGCTCGGTGCGCGACAGCCTCTCCATCCTCGACCAGGCCATCGCCCACGGCGCCGGCACGGTCGAGGCCGACAATGTTCGCCGCATGCTCGGCCTTGCCGACCGCGCCCGCATCATCGACCTCTTCGAACACGTCATGAAGGGCGACGTCGCGGCCGCCATGGCCGAGTTCAAGAGCCAATACGACGACGGC
The DNA here is from genome assembly GCA_965284145.1 of Phreatobacter sp. Taxonomy (GTDB): domain Bacteria; phylum Pseudomonadota; class Alphaproteobacteria; order Rhizobiales; family Phreatobacteraceae; genus Phreatobacter. Next base: position 1,122,453 of record CBDIRH010000001.1, on the reverse strand, counting down.
GCCGACCCCGAGATCGTGCTCGACGAACTCGCCGAGTTCGTCCATTTCGTCACCCGGGTGAAGGTCGCGCCCTCGGCCGCCGACGACGTCGCCTTCTCCGAGACCGAGCGCAAGCGCGGCCGCGATTTCGCCGCACGCCTCTCCCATCGCGTGCTGGCGCGGGCCTGGCAGATGCTCATGAAGGGCATCGAGGAGGTTGCGCGCTCGCCCAAGCCACTCGCCTCCGCCGACATGGTCCTTGTCCGCATCGCCTATGCGGCGGACCTGCCGACACCCGACGAAGCCCTGCGCATGCTCGCCGATGGTTCGGGCGCGGTCGGCGCGGGCGCCGCCCTGCGACTGCCCTCCGGCGGCAATGGTGGCGGCGCCTCGGCCCAGGCGGCGGCCGCCGCTCCACGACTCGCCCCGGTGGCGCGGCCCGAGGGCGCGCCGATCGCCATGCGCGAGGCGACCGCACCGGCGGCCCAGCCGCATATGGTGCTCGGCACCTTCGCAGAGGTCATCAAGCTCGCCGCCGAGAAGCGCGACGTCCGGTTGAAGCAGCAACTCGAGGGCGACATGCACCTGGTCCGCTGCGAGGACGGTCGCCTCGACTTCCGGCCGACGCGCAGCGCTGCACCGACACTCGCCGGCGACCTCCAGAAGAAGCTGACCGACTGGACCGGCCGGCGCTGGATCGTCACCATCTCCTCCGAGGAGGGCGAGCCGACGGTGCGCGAACGCCTCGCCGCCGAACAGGCAGATCGCGAGCGCGGCGTTCTCGCCCATCCGAGCGTCCAGGCGATCCTGGCGAAGTTTCCAGGCGCCGAGATCGTCGCGGTCCGGCCGCTGGAAGGCGCCGCCGAGCCGGAGGCGACGCCTGCCGCCGCCGCGCCCGACGACGACGATCCCGATGGCAACTGGGAACCCGTTGACCCTCGGGACGACGACTTCTGATCACAGCGAAGGATTTTCGCCATGAAGGACATCATGGGCCTGATGAAGCAGGCGCAGGCCATGCAGGCCAAGCTCCAGGAAGCGCAGGCCGACATGGAGCGCACCGAGGTGCAGGGCACTGCTGGCGGCGGCATGGTGACGGTCAGCCTCACGGTGAAGGGCGACCTGAGGAGCATTTCCGTCGACCCCTCGCTGCTGAAGGCGGACGAAAAGGAGATCGTCGAGGATCTCATCGTCGCCGCCCATGCCGATGCCCGCCGCAAGGCCGAGGTGGTCGCGCAGGAGAAGATGAAGGGCGTTACCGGCGGCCTGCCGCTGCCGCCCGGCATGAAGCTGCCGTTCTGAGGGCCCGATGTCGCTTCGCCGCGTCGCCATCGCCGACATCACGCCCTTCGACTACCGCTTCGAGGCCGGCATCGGCGGGACGATGACGGATGTCGGCCGCACCCTCGGCAGCGACAAGGTCGGTCTCATCATCCAGACGGTGAAGCCGGGCGACCGGTCGTCGCGGCGGCACCGGCACCTCTTCCAGGAGGAGATCCTGGTCGTCATGGCCGGCACGGCGACTCTGCTCCACGGCGACGAGCGCATTCCGGCGAAGGCAGGTGATGCCTTCTGCTATCGCGCCGGCGACCCCGAGCCCCACACCTTCGAGAACACCGGCCCGGAGGATCTCGTCATCTGGGCCTTCGGCAATCGTTTCGCCCACGAGGTCTGCCTCTATCCCGACCAGGGCGTCGCCTTCGTCGAGGGGCTGGGAGCGGAGGTACCGCTCGACAGGGTCCGGCAGAGCGACTGGACCGAAGACCGCCGCAAGACCTGAGAGAGAACAGCATCCATGTCCAAGAGGGTCGCAGGCCCCGAGATCGAGCGGCTGATCCAGTTGCTCGCCAAGCTGCCGGGTCTCGGCCCCCGCTCGGCGCGCCGGGCGGCGCTGCACCTCGTCAAGAAGCGCGAGAGCCTGATGCAGCCGCTGACCGCCGCCATGAGCGAGGCGCTGGACAAGATCGTCGTCTGCTCGACCTGCGGCAATGTCGATACCTCGGACCCCTGCACGGTCTGCACCGATCCGCGCAGGGACGGCGGCGTCATCATCGTGGTCGAGGACGTCTCCGACCTCTGGGCGCTGGAGCGCGCCGGGGCGATCAATGCGAAATACCATGTGCTGGGTGGCACCCTCTCGCCCCTCGACGGGGTCGGCCCGCAGGACCTCAACATCGAAAGTCTGGTGAACCGCGTCCGCGAAGGCGGGGTGCGCGAGGTGATCCTCGCGGTAAATGCGACCGTCGACGGCCAGACGACGGCCCACTATGTCACCGACCTCCTCGCCGGAACCGGTGTCGCGGTCACCCGTCTCGCCCACGGCGTGCCGGTGGGCGGAGAACTCGACTATCTCGACGAGGGCACGATCTCGGCCGCCATCCGCTCGCGGACGACGTTCTGAGCGAAGCGCCGGCTCAGGCCAGCGCCGCTTCCGCCGTCCGTTCGGCACCGTTGCGCAACAGACTGTCGAGATGCCGGACCACCTCCGAGGTGAAGCGCGGATCGGCGGGAAGATCGGCTCCGAAGATGGCCTCGATGCCGAGCAACGACTCCGCGAGTCGCTTAGCGTCACCGCCGGCCCCGACGTCCAGGGTCTTCAGCCGGCCGGCCATGGGATCGCTGAGGTCGATCGGCCTGCCCGCCTCGTCCGGCCCCGCGACATAACGCATCCATGCCGCGATGCCGAGCGCGGCAACCCCGACGGGCAGGCCGCGCGCCAGCCGGTCACGCGAAATGGCGACGAGGCGCGGCGGCAGCTTCTGTGACCCGTCCATGGCGATCTGCCAGGTGCGATGGCGCAGCGCCGGATTGGCGAAGCGGGCGAGCAGACTCTGCTTGTAGGCTTCGAGATCGAAGCCCGGGAGCGGCTTGAGCGTGACAGTCGCCTCTTCCATGAGCCGGCTCACGACATTACGCAAAACCGGGCGCCCCACCGCATCGGCGATGGTTTCCCGACCGGAGAGATAGCCGAGATAGGCGAGCGTCGAATGCGAGCCGTTGAGCAGGCGCAGCTTCATCAGCTCATAGGGCGCGACATCCCTGACCAGTTCGACGCCGCTGGCCGCAAGGTCCGGCCGGCCGGTCGGGAAGTGATCCTCCACCACCCATTGCCAGAACGGCTCGGCCATGACCGGCCAGGCGTCCTGGAGTCCGAGCGCCGTCGAGACCTCGGCGCGGTTCTCGTCGGTTGTCGCCGGCACGATGCGGTCGACCATGGTGGAGGGACAGGCGAGCTCGTCGGTCAGGAATGCGCCGAGGTCGGGATCGCGCAACCGGGCGAAGCGGGCGAGCACCCGTTTCACGGTTGCGCCGTTCGAGGGGAGGTTGTCGCAGCAAAGCACGGTGAAAGGCTTCACGCCGGCTTTGCGGCGGCGCGCCAGAGCCTCCACCAGATAGCCAGGAGCCGAGCGCGGCAGGGCGGCACTCAGGTCGTGGCGCACATCCGGATGATCCTCGTTCAGCGTGCCGGTGGCCGGATCGTGGCAATAGCCCTTCTCGGTGACGGTCAGCGAGACGATGCGGATGGCCGGATCGGCGAGGCGGGCAAGCAGGGCCTGCGGGTCTTCCGGCGCGACGAGAACGTCGGAGATCGACCCGATGACACGGTACTGCGGTGGCGCTGCGGAGCGGACAGCCAGCGTGTAGAGTCCGTCCTGCGGCTGCAGAGCCTCGCGCGTGTCGGACGAACGCAGCGATGCGCCGACAATGCCCCAGGAAGTCTCTCCGGCATTCAGCCTGTCGTCGATCACGACAGCCTGGTGGGCGCGATGGAACGCGCCGATCCCCAGATGGACGATGCCGGGTGTCACGCGGGCACGATCATAGAGCGGCCTGGCGATCGCCGGGGGCGCGGCGGAAAGGGTTGCATGGGACAGCCGTGTCACAGGCGGTACGCCTTCTTTGCGAGGCCATAGGCGAGGTCGACGGCGAGGTCCTGCGCCTCATCCTCGTCGAGCCTTCCGTCGCAGACGAGTTCGGCAAGATGGGCACAATCGACCCTGCGGGCGACATCGTGGCGCGCGGGGATCGACGGGAAGGCGCGCGTGTCGTCGTTGAAGCCGACGGTATTGTAGAAGCCCGCCGTCTCGATCGCCTGCTGCTTGAAACGCTTCATGCCCTCGACCGAGTCGAAGAACCACCAGGGCGGCCCGAGCCTCAACGCCGGATAGTGCCCGGCGAGCGGAGCGAGTTCGCGCGAATAGGCGGTCTCGTCGAGAGTGAAGAGGATCACGGTGAGCCCCGGCTCGTTGCCGACGGCGTCGAGCAGCGGTTTCAGCGCGGCGACATAGTCCGTCGGCCCCGGAATGTCGGCACCCATGTCGCGGCCGAAGCGGGCGAAGATGCCGGCATTGTGGTTGCGGCGAGAGCCCGGATGGATCTGCAGCACCAGCCCGTCGTCGAGGCTCATGCGCGCCATCTCGGTCAGCATCTGGCCGCGGAAGAGATCGGCCTCTTCGGCCGTCGGATGGCCGGTGGTCACCGCGCGGAACAGACGCTCGGCCTCGACGGGCGCGAGGTCCGCGGTGCGTGCTGTGGGATGACCGTGGTCGGAAGCCGTCGCGCCATGCGCCTTGAAGAAGGCGCGGCGCTTGCGGTGCGCAGCGAGATAGCCCGTCCATGTGGCGGTGTCCTCGCCGGTCAGTTCGCCGAACCGGGCGAGATTGTCGCGGAAGCCCTCGAATTCCGGATCGACGACCGCATCGGGTCGATAGGTCGTCACCACCCGACCGGTCCAGCCGGAAGCGGCGAGGGCCGCATGCGATTCGAGGCCGTCGAGCGCCCCCTCGGTGGTCGCGATGACCTCGATGCCGAAGGTCTCGAACAGGGCCCGCGGTCGGTAGGCCGGCTGTCTCAGAGCGCCGTCGATCAGGTCATAGACACGGTCGGCATTGGTTGCCGACAGCCGCTCGTCGAGGCCGAAGAGCGCGGCAAAGGCATGGTCGAGCCACAGCCGCGTCGGGGTCCCGCGAAAGAGGTGGTAGTGCGCCGCAAAGCGCCGCCAGATGGCGCGGGGATCCGTCTCCACAGGCGTACCGTCTCTGGTCGGAACACCGAGAGATTCCATGTTTAGGCCCTGCGAATAGAGCATCCGGAAGACATAGTGGTCGGGAACGACGAAGAGCTTCGCCGGATCGGGAAAGGCCTCGTTCGCGGCGTACCAGCGTGGATCGGTGTGTCCGTGAGGCGATATGATCGGCAGGGTCGCGACCGAGTCGTATAGCCGTCTTGCCACCGCACGGGCGGTCGGATCGGGCGGAAACAGCCGGTCGGGCGCGCAGATGCGGCTCGACGGCGACGGCAGCCTCGAAGGGGTCATCATGCCTCCCGCGCCGGTATGCGCCACGTCCCTGCGGCGCGATCCTCCGGCGGGGGCAAGCTAGTATGGTAGCATATGAAGTCAATCAGCCGGCCGGCAGCACCGTGCTTGGCCTCAGGCGAGCCCACGCGCGGCGATGACCAGGAAGATGAGACCGACGGCCCCCATCGCCCCTGCGGCGGCGCGAAAGGCCGGCGACGGCGCGTCTGCGGCGGGAAACAGGCGACGCGCCAGGATCGCCACGGCGGTGGTGATGGCGGCCTGCACGACGACGAGTCCGATCAGATAGGCGACGAGCGGCATCGGTTCGGCCCCGACGATGCTCTCAGCCAGCGCGTGACCATGGGCAAAGCCCCCGACGGCGAAGACGGTTCCGGTCACGGCCAGCGGCAGCGTGGGGGCGAAGACGCCGATGAGGGCGATGGCGACGAGGCTGCCGGCGACGAGGAGCTCGGCGCCGGGAAGATCCACCGCTGCCAGATGCGCAAGAACGCCGGCCCCCATCGCGGCGATCCACAGCGACGGCAGCAGGAACCAGCCGCGTCCTGCGCGCGAGGCCAGGAGGCCGACGACGACCAGAGCAGCCAGATGGTCGAGCCCGAGGACCGGATGACCAAAGCCGGACAGGAGGCCCTGCAGGAAGGTCGTCGGCGTTGCGCCGCCCATGGGATGATGGGCCAGCGCCGGACCTGCCCAGATCAATGCCGCGAGCGTGACAGGCAGCGCGGTACGAAACAGGCGTGACATCGGCGGTTCTCCCTCGGCCGGACTTCCGGACCCTCCGGGAGATTAGCCGCCGCCGCGGCAGGCGAGAAGGGGCGCTCGCGCTCGAAGGACCTGCGCGAATGAGGCAGACCGCCGGACGACGGTCAGACCCGTCGGAGGCTGACGCTGTCGATGCGGTGGTCGGAGGCCTTCTTCAGGATCAGCTTGGCGCGGTGGCGTGTCGGCAGGATGTTGTCACGCAGGTTCACGAGGTTGATGCCGTACCACAGCGCCAGTGCGGTCTTCATCGCCTCGAATTCCGACTTTTCGGCATAGCGGCGGAAATAGCTCTGGGGATCGCGGAACGCCGTCTCGCGCAGCCGCATGAAGCGCTCCAGATACCAGCGCTCCAGCACGTCCTCCTCGGCATCGATGAAGATGGAGAAATCGAAATAGTCGGAGACGAAGGGGATGGCCTTGCCCTCGCGCGGCGGCCGCCCCGTCTGCAACACGTTGAGGCCTTCGACGATGAGAATGTCCGGCCTGTCGACCTCCACGCCTCCCCCCGGCACGACGTCGTAGACGAGGTGAGAATAGACCGGCGCCTGGACATGGCGCTCGCCGGCCTTCACGGCGGCGAGGAAGCGCAGCAGCGCCTTGGTGTCGTAGCTCTCCGGAAAGCCCTTCTTCTTCATCAGCCCCTCGCGCTCCAGATGTGCGTTGGGGAAGAGGAAGCCGTCCGTGGTGACGAGATCGACTTTCGGTGTGTTGGACCAGCGCGACAGCAGGGCCTGCAGCACGCGCGAGGTGGTCGACTTGCCGACAGCGACCGAACCGGCCACGCCGATGACGAAGGGGATCTTCACATCGCGGGCGCCAAGGAAGGACTGGCTGGCGCGCGACAGCTTCTGCTGCGCGGCAACGTAGAAGGACAGGAGGCGCGAGATCGGCAGGTAGATCGCCTCGACCTCCTCGATGGAAAGCTGGTCGGTGAACGACTTGAGCTTGGTCACCTCCTCCGGCGTCAGCGTCATCGGAGTGTCGGCGCGCTTGGCCGCCCATTCCGCGCGGGTGAACACCCGATAGGGTGACGGATTGCCGTTGACAGGTTCCGCCAGGGCGGCTGAGGCGAGGCTTGCGGGCATCGTTCGCTCGTCCATCAGGAGGCAGGAGATTCAGGCGGAACGGACCGGGACGCCTTTTCGGCATGCCCGGATTGCCCCGTCCGCCGCTCGAGCTCGGCCATGACCTCGTCGAGGGCGATATCGCGCGCCTTCAAGACGACGAGCAGATGGAACAGGACGTCGGCACTTTCCCCGACGAGACCCTTCCGGTCGCCTTCGGTGGCGGCGATGATCGCCTCGATCGCCTCCTCGCCGAACTTGCGCGCGCAATAGGCGGGGCCCTTGCCGAGCGAGGCCGCCGTGTAGCTCTCCGATGCCGGGGCGCTGGCGCGCCGCGCGACGATGGCCTCGAGATCGGCGAGCGAAAAGGAACTCATCGGCACGCTGCCCTTGGGTGAGGGTGGGGCCCGCCGCCGGCCGGTCCCGAAAGTCGCGGCATGATGCAGATTATCGGGGCGATGTCACGGTGGCAGAAGGACTGATGCGCTGCAGCATGGCTCACCCGAGCGAGCAGGTCATGTACCGCGCATCCGCGCCGTAGCTTGCCAGTTTCGCCGCCATCGCAGCTGCGTCGGCGCTCTCGAACCCCTGACGGCGCCAGAAGCCAGCCGAATTGTTCACGGCGACGAGGCACATCCGGGGATAGCCGGCGGAGCGCGCCACGTCCTTGAGCACATCCACGATGCTGACCGCCGCCCCCGAGCCGCGCGCGAGCGGAAGGAGCGCGAGATCGTGGATGTAGAAGCTGTCGGCATCGGCGGGCAGCGACCCGAGCAGGGCGTTGAGCGGCGGGCAGGAGCCGGCCGTCCAGGGATGGCTGATGACATAGCCGGCGATGTCGCCCTCGTGAACGAGCACGTGGCAACCGTCCGGGCAGAGCGCAAGACGCTCGGTGAAGACGGCATCCTCCTCAGGGAAATCGGGATGAACAGCGGCAGCGATGTTCGAGACGGCGGCGAGGTCCGCCGCCGCCATCGCGCGCCAGGAAACAGATGTCATGGCCGGGCCTTGCGCCACTGCTTCTCGACGGTCTTCGGCCTGGCTGCGAAGGTCACGTCGCCGGAGCGCGCGACCTCGCGCTCGAGACGCGCGTGGCGGGCGGCGATGCGCGCGAGCTTCGCCCGTCCCGCCTCGGTTCGCTCGATGCGGCGCGACAGCAGGTCGAGGTCACGGATCGCCCCCATCAGTTCGCCGATGCGATCCAGCCGGCCCGCCTTCGGCAGGGCGCCGCGGGGGCGGACCTCGTCGAGGGCCTCGACCAGGTGCAGGCAATCCTTGATGCGCTTGCGGGCATCGTGCAGCGCCTCTTCCGTCGGAGCGCCCTCATAGGCGCGATAGGCGCGCCGCGCCTTGCCGTAGGCGCGGCCAACGGCCTTCGCCAGATAGTGCTTTGGCGCATCCATCGGCGCGAGCCGGGCGATGACCCTCGCCTGCCGCTGGAGGGCGCGCCCGAGAGCGACAAGATCCACCCGCTCGCCACGCTGGGCACCCGGGCCACGGGCGCCGACGGCGCGCGCGGCCTCTTCCAGCGCATGAACGTCGCGGAGCGGCGCCAGCGTGTGCGCGCAGGCGCGCAGAAAGCCGTTCTCCCGCTCTGCGCTGGCCTTGGCGAGCGGCCTCAGCGCCCTGAGCAGGCTGCGGGCGCGCTTGATGTGCCGGCGCGCCAGATGCACCGCCTTCACCTGGTCCTTCTCGGAGACGAGCAGGCGTCCGGCAGCGCGGGCATGGGCCCCCGCCGCCAGCGCCAGATCCCGCGCCTCCGCGACGGGCCTCACGCAGCCACTCCCGTCCCGATCGGGCAGGAGACGCCGGTACCGCCGAGGCCGCAATAGCCCTGCGGGTTCTTGGCGAGGTACTGCTGGTGGTAGTCCTCGGCGAAATAGAAGACCGGTGCGTCGAGGATCTCGGTGGTGATCGGCCCGTAGCCGCGCGCCGCCAGCGCCTTGCCATAGGCGGCGCGCGACGCCTCCGCCGCGGTCTTCTGCTCCGGCGACGTCACATAGATGCCGGAGCGGTACTGCGTGCCGACGTCGTTGCCCTGCCGCATGCCCTGGGTCGGGTCGTGGCTCTCCCAGAAGGTCGCGAGCACCTGCTCGGTCGAGACCTGGGCAGGATCGTAGACGACCAGAACCACCTCGTTGTGGCCGGTGCAGGCCCGAGCAGACCTCCTCATAGGTCGGGTTGGGCGTGACACCGGCCGCATAGCCGACCGCCGTGACGTGGACGCCCGGCAGCTGCCAGAACTTGCGCTCGGCCCCCCAGAAGCAGCCGAGCCCGACCACCAGACTCTGCATGCCGTCGGGATAAGGCCCCTTCAGCGGCCGGCCATTGACGAAATGCCGCTCGGCGGTGGGGATGGCCGTGGCACGGCCGGGCAGTGCCTCCGATGCGGTGGGCAGCGAGAGCTTCTTTCTGAAACCGAACATGGATGTCCTCCTCGATGCCCCTCATTCGCGCCGGTGCCCGCGGATGTTACCCCGCCGGCACCCGCACGTGAACATGGGACCTCTGACGGGCGATCACAACACGCCTGCGTGAGCGGGCTTGACCTCACCGCTTCGTGGCTTGCCGGGCCGGGCATGGCGGTCACCTATCAAGCCTCGGCAAGTCCGTGAGGAGACGCGCACCATGTGGGACAGGCCCTTGATCCTGGTCGAGGCAGCAATTGGGCCTGTCTCCCGCCGCTTCCTGATCGCGGCCCCTGCCTTGCTGCTCGCAACCGCGCCGGTCCTGGCCGAGGTCCAGACCCCGCGCCAGACGCGCGGCCCCTATTACCCCGTGACGAAGCCGGCGGATTCCGACCTCGACCTTACCCAGGTCATCGGCCGTCCCCGCCGCGCCGAGGGCGAGGTCATCGAGGTGACCGGTCGCGTGTTGTCGGCCCGCTCCGGCCCTCTGCCCGGCGCCGTTGTCGAGATCTGGCAGGCCGATCATCAGGGTCGCTATCATCACCCGCGCGAGAGCGCCGGCATGGCGGATCCGAATTTTCAGGGCTTCGGGGCGGTGCGCACCGCTGCCGACGGCGCCTACCGCTTCCGCACCATCCGGCCCCGCTATTACGGGTCCGGCGGCATGATGCGCACGCCGCACATCCACTTCCGCGTGGTCGCGGCCGGCCGGCCCGAGCTCGTGACGCAGATGTACTTCCCGGGCGAGACGATGAACGCCCGGGACGCGCTTTTCCGGTCTCTGCCAAGCGAGGCCGCCCGGGACGCCCTGACCGCGCGCCTGGAAGCGGCGGACCTGCCGCGCTTCCGCTTCGATATCCTGTTGCCCTGAGCCCTCAGCGGCGGCCGATGACACCGATCTGCGGCTCGCGGCGTCGGCCGGCGAGCATCATGAGGGCACCCAGCCCGAGCCCGACGGCTGCCGTCGGCAGGGCGAGAATGGTCAGCATCAGCGGGTCCCACAGCCATTCGGGCCCCGACGCCTGGAGGGCTTTCTGCACCTGGCCGAGACTGTCGAAGTGGATCGCGCGCCAGGTGTCGGAGATGCTGGTCATCAACAGCTTCTGCCCGGCGATCGAGCGGGTCCCGTCGATCACCAGCGCGACGAAGCCCGCGGCGATCAGCAGGAAGCCGGCGAGGCGAAGGGGGAATCGGATCATGGCTCTCGGCGGGCTGCGCGGCTGCGAGTTAACGTAACGGCATGGTCCGCCGCAAGCGCCGTCCGCCTAGAAGCCGGCGAGCAACGCACCGCGGACGAAGAACAGCACCGTGACCAGGGCGAAGATGGGGATGAGGATCGCCACCGACCAGACCATGTAGCCGAAGAACGAGGGCATCTTGATGCCCATGTCCTTGGCGATGGCATAGACCATGAAGTTCGGCGCATTGCCGATATAGCTGTTGGCGCCCATGTAGACCGCGCCGGTCGAGATGGCCGCGAGCGTCACCGACAGCGGGCCCATCAGCGCCTGCGGATTGCCGCCCGCGAGCTCGAAGAAGACGAGGTAGGTCGGGGCGTTGTCGAGGAACGATGACAAAAGACCCGTCAGCCAGAAGTACATGACGTTGTTGGGCGATCCGTCGGCGTTGGTGACGAGGGCCACGAGAGGCGCGAGCGCGCCACTGCGGCCGGCCGCGAGGATCGCGATGACCGGGATGATGCAGATGAAGATGCCGGCGAAGAGCTTGGCGACCTCCTTCACCGGCCCCCACGAGAAGCCGTTCTGCTCGCGGAAGATGGGGTTGGCGAGCTTGAGCGAGGCGAGGCCGCCCACCAGCATCAGAATGTTGGAGACGATGTCCTGCAGGGGGAAGGCGACGCCCGCCAGCTTGAACTCGACCCCCGGCTTCCAGTAGCCACGCAGCAGGATGGCGGCGACGACAACGCCGATCAGGGCCAGCATCGACAGTCCCTGCACGCCGACGCGCGAATCGGGCGTCGGGTCGGGCTTCACGCGACCCTCCTTCGCGTAGAGCCGCGAGTCGATGACATAGAAGATCGCCAGAAGCGCGCCGAGCACCACCATGGTCTCGGTGAACAGGGCCTTCGTGGTCCAGAAGAAGTCGACGCCCTTGAGGAAGCCGACGAAGAGCGGCGGGTCGCCGAGCGGGGTGAGCGCGCCGCCACAGTTCGAGACGATGAAGATGAAAAACACCACCACGTGCACATTGTGCACCCGGTCGTCATTGGCGCGGATGATCGGCCGGATCATGATCATCGAGGCGCCGGTGGTGCCGACGAAGCTCGCCAGCACGGCGCCGATCGCCAGAATCGTGGTGTTTGTGCCGGGCGCGCCGTGGATGTTGCCGGTGACGAGGATGCCGCCGGCGATGGTGTAGAGCGAGAAGATCAGGATGATGAAGGGCAGGTACTCGGCGAGCATGGTGAAGACCAGCGCTCCGAGCGCCTGATCGGCCGGTACGCTCGCCAGCATCGGCAGCACCACCAGCGCGGCCCAGAAGGCGGCGATCTTGCCGTAGTGATGCTCCCAGACATGCGGGTAGAACACCGGGCCCGTGGCGATGCAGAGCAGCAGGCCCGCGAAAGGCAGGCACCACAACAGGCTCATGCCGCGCCCGTCCAGCGCCGCCGCGGCATGCGCCGGTTCGGCCCCTCCGGCAAGCAGCCCCAGTCCGAGCGCGACCGCCAGGACCACCTTACCCGATGTCTGCATCATGCTGCCCCCCGGCGCGCTCTTTGTGGCGCGCTTGTCCGACCCCTGTCGCCAATCTTTCTAGCGGTGCGCCGGCAGTGCGACAATCCGTCCCCGCGGCATTCCATTCCCGGTCGAGGCCGTCATCCCCGCGCCCCGCCAGCCATCCCTCGCACGTCGGCCCTCCTTGCGGCGGCGGCGATCGAGCCGGACCGCCGCGGGCGGATTGCAGCGCAGCCAGCGATCCGCTAAACAACTGCCTGCGGCCTGCACCCGTAGCTCAGCTGGATAGAGCGTTGCCCTCCGAAGGCAAAGGTCACACGTTCGAATCGTGTCGGGTGCGCCAGCATTTCAATAGCTTATGGGTTCTCGCGGAAGATCGGCGAAGCTCGGGGTAGCTCCGCGAGTATCTGCTCTGATCTCCGATGACGTGCGTCGGCTGTTCTCATCGCCGAAAGAGCCGCGTTGGAGCGGTCTCGCACGACAAGGGCGATACGTCAGCTTCGCGCCTCTCTTGCTGACATGGGAAACACGCCCGACCGCGGACACTCCTTCGGCCCGGTCCTCGCGATTGGCGCGTCCCAGCATTCGAGCCGTGCGAAGGAGTGCACAGGTCTCGCCGCGCCTCGAGCCACGGGACCGGCCGATCGCCACTGCGGGGTGGGCGATCGCTGCGGAGCCCATGGCGCTGCCGCCCTCGGCGATGAAGGAGCGATCGATCCTGATCCGCGAGGACGGGCAAGCGGCGCAGGCCGGCGAGGCTGGACGAGCGGGTACCAGAATCGTCGAGCGCGACACCGATGCCCCGCTCCCTGAGGCGCTTTATCCTCCCGGCGGTCTGCCGCTCGTCGTCGATGAGGGCGGTCTCGATCGCCTCGAGCGTTATCTTGTACCGGGGTTCGACCCGATACCTTTGAGAACGCCTTGGGCCTGAAGAGATTGAACGGTGCGCCGGAGGGTTGCGAGGAACAGACGCGCCGGTCGCGACAGCGACGAACTGCGCGAGATCAGGATCTGCGCGCTCAACGCCGTCTTCGGCGCGAAGGTCAGACAGACGATCCCGATCTCGCGTGCGTCGATAAGCCAGAACGGGTCGATGACCGCGACGCCAGCTCCCGCGCGGGCCAGGGCGCAGGCGACCGATGACTGGTTGACCTCGATCGCAACCCGGCGCGGGGTTTCCGCCTGACGGAAGACCTGGTCGACCAGGGCGCCGAGCGGCTGGCTGCGGCTGAACGAAATCAGTGGATAGGGTGCGAGATCGGCGGCCTCGACCACAGTCCGGTCCGCCAGCGGATGAGGCTGGTCATCGACTTGTCCACGCTGCGCTCGATGGCGCGCGCGTCGTGCTGCGCCAGCGGCGACAGCGCCAGCCCGAGATCGACCTCGTCGCGCACCACGCTCTGGATGACGCCGGGGTTGTCGGTCGTCCTGATGGTGATCTGGATGCGCGGTCGCGATGCCTGGAACGCTGCGACCGCCGCCGGCAGGATGTTGTTGGCGAGCGTCGCGGTCGCCGCGATCTGGATCGAGCCCACATTGGTATCGCCCATATCTTCGATCAGCCGGCCGATCCGATCGACGCCGTCGAAGACGCGCTCCAGTTCGGCGATCAGGACGCGTGTCTCCGCCGTCGGCTGCAAGCGCCCCTGTTTGCGCACGAACATGGGAAAGCCCGCTTCGCGCGAACACTCGCGCAGCATCATGCTCACCGCCGGCTGGGAGATGCCCAGAGCCTGGGCGGCCGACGTGACCGACCCCGAACTCGCGACGGTATGGACGATCTGCAACTGGCGGATGCTGAGAGACATCAGCTGAGCTTATATGGAATTAAGCTGGAGACAATTGAGCTTATTTCACCAGAGGCCTAGCGTCTGTGACATGGCCGCTGCCCGACCGAAGAGGCCGGCGCCTGAGGAAATGCCGGACCGGACATGAAGATCACCGCGGTCGAGACTTGCGTCGTGGCGCTGCCCTTCGACATGGGCGGACCGAAGCCCGCCTTCGCCGGCAGGCCCTGGGAGCATCTCGAGATTCTGCTGGTCAAGGTCGAGACCGAGGACGGGCGAGTCGGTTGGGGCGAGGCCTTCGGCCACGCGGCGATTCCGGCGACAAGGGCCGCCATCGACACGATCGTCGGCCCCCTGATGATTGGCCGCGATGCCGGCGACATCCAGGGGCTGTCGCGCACCATCCTTCACAGCCTCCATCTGCTCGGGCGCAACGGCTCCTTTGTCTATGGCTATTCCGGCATCGAGATCGCGCTGTGGGATCTCGCGGGAAAGCGCGCGGGCCAGCCGCTCTACCGACTGCTGGGCGGCCGCGACCGCGGGCCCATCCCCGGCTACGCGAGCCTCCTCGCCTATAACGACGACGCCCTGGCGGCGAAGAACACGGCGGCTGCCTGCGCCCGCGGCTACCGCTTCATCAAGCTGCACGAGCTCACCCGCTCGGCGGTGCTGGCCTCCATGGAGGCGGCCGGCGACGTGCCGGTCATGATGGATGTCAACTGCGCCTGGTCGCCGCCGGCGGCCCGCGCCATGGCGGCATCGCTCGTCGAGGACGGGTTGATGTGGCTCGAGGAGCCGGTCTGGCCGCCCGAGGATGTCGGGAGCCTCGCCAGCGTGCGCGCCTATGGCATTCCCATTGCGGCGGGCGAGAACGTCGCGGGTCTGTTCGGCTTCAAGACGCTGATCGACGCCGATGCGATCGACATTGCCCAGCCAAGCGTCACCAAGGTGGGCGGCATCGCGGAAATGCTCAAGATCTTCGATCTGTGCGAGGCCCACGGCGTCGAGGTCTGCCCGCACAGCCCCTATTTCGGCCCGGGCTTCATCGCCACCCTGCACATCATCCAGGCGCGGATGGAAAGGCCGATGGTCGAGGTGCTCTGGCTCGATATGGAGGCCAATCCCTTCGATCCCTGGGTCAAGGGCGACAAGGGCATGTTCGCGGTGCCGGACGGACCCGGCCTCGGCGCTGATCCCGACCCCGCAGTCCTCGCCCGCTACCGCGTCGGCGACATCACCCGCATCGACGGACGGAACCGGCCATGAAGGTCACCAGGGTCGAGACCGAGACGGTCACGCTGACGCTCGCCAGGCCCATCGGCAGTGCGCTCGGTGAACTCCGCGACTTCGGCATGGTGCTGGTCACCATCCACACGGACGAGGGGCTCACCGGCGAAAATCTCGTCTTCACGCTTAACAACCGGCGCACGCCGGTGCTCCGCGCCATGGTCGAGGAGTTGTCCGACCTGATCGTCGGGCAGGACGCGGGCCTGATCGCGGGTTTCAACGCCCGCGCCTGGAAGGATATCAATTTCCTCGGCCACAAGGGCGTGACGGTCATGGGCATTTCGGCCCTCGACGGCGCGCTGTGGGATCTCGCCGGCAAGGCGGCCGGCCTGCCGCTCTACCGCATGCTTGGCGGCGCGCAATCGCGCGTCCCTGCCTATCATTCCGGCGGCCTCTGGCTGTCGCTGTCGATCGACGAGTTGCAGGAGGAGGCTCGCATCTTCATGGCCGAGGGCTTCAAGGCCATGAAGATGCGGCTCGGCCATGCCGACCCGCGCGACGACATCGCGCGTGTGAAGGCCGTGCGCGAGGCGATCGGGCCGCGGGTGAAGCTGATGGCCGATGCCAACCAGGGTCTCAGCGAGCATCAGGCGATCCGGCTCGGCCGCATGCTGGAGGAGTACGATCTCACCTGGTTCGAGGAGCCGCTGCCGGCCTGGGATCTCGACGGGCTGGCCCGGGTCGCGGCCGCCCTCGATACGCCGATCGCCTCGGGCGAGACCGAATATTCCCGCTATGGCTTCCGCCGCATGCTGGAACTGCGCTCCGCCGACATCCTGATGCCGGACCTGCAGCGCGCCGGCGGCGTAAGCGAGTTCATGCGGGTGAGCCATATGGCGGAAGCCCACGATATCGCGGTGTCGAGCCATTTGTTCCCGGAGACCAGCATCCAGGTGCTGGGCGCGCTCTCCAACGCGATTTTCCTCGAATACATGCCGTGGTTCTCGCCGCTCTACACCGAACAGCTGACCTTCGAGAACGGCTCGGCCGTGGTTCCGGAGCGGCCGGGATGGGGCTTCACTTTCAACCGCGACTACATCCGCCACCTCAAGGGCTGAAGGCCCAGAAAAACCCGCGCAGACGGGCATTTCTCAATCAGCGATCGGGAGGATCCCATGGCCATCAATCGGCGTCACTTCACCTTCGGCTCCGCGGGAGCCATCAGCGCAACGGCTCTCGGGCTGGCCCATCCGGCGATCGCCCAGGCCGAGCCGATCCGCATCGGCTGGCTCGCAGCCCTCACGGGGCCGAGCTCCGCACCGGGCGTCGGCTTCAACCGCGGTGTCATTTACGCCGCGGAGGCCATTAACGCGGCTGGCGGCGTCAAGGGTCGCAGAATCGAAGTCATCACCCGCGACACCCAGGGCGATCCGACCAAGGCGGTCAACGCCACCCAGGAATTGATCAGCCAGGCCAAGGTCCACGCCATCTGGGGGCCGACCAATTCAGGCGAGTCTCTCGCGGTCACGCCGATCATGGCGCGGGCGAAGATGCCCAACATCCACCCCTGCGTGGTCGACAGCCTGATCGACGAGCGCCGCTACCCAACGGCGTTCCGCATCTCGCCGTCGAACACGCAGTGGGACGACGCCGTGCGACAACTACGTGGCTCGCCATCCTCAAGCTGAAGAAGATCGCCGTCATCGGCGACACGACCGGCTACGGCGTCAGCGCGGTCAATGCCTCCGTCGCCGGCTTCAAGAAGGACGGCGCCGACGTCGTCTACCAGGCCAATATCGACGCGACCCAGCCCGACATGACCCCTGACATGCTGCGCGCGCGCAATGCCGGTGCTCAGGCGATCGTGGTGTGGAGCGTATCGACCGGCATGGAGGCGCGGATGATGAACACCCGCGCCGCCATGAACTGGGACGTGCCTTTCGTCGGCCACCCCTCGCTGTCGTCCGGCGAGATCGGCGGCCTGATCGAGAAGCCGGCCAACTGGGACAAGGTCTACGCCATCGGCTATCGCAGCTGCAGCTATGGCGCCGACGGCAAGTTGCCGCCGAAGAACCAGGCGCTGGTCGAGCGGCTGGCTGGCAAGGTCAACCTGCAGGACACGCTGCTCTGGTGGGTCGCCTGCGGCATCGATGCGATCGACCTCGTCGCAAAGGCCGTCGAGACAACCGGGTCGTCGTCCAGTGAGGCCATCATCGGCTACTGGAATGGTCTCGCCAAATACGAGGGCTATTTCGGCAACTACTCTTACAGCCCGACCCAGCACAACGGCTATCCCGTGGCCGATGTGGTCATGTCGGCGGCCAGTTCGGCCAAGAACGGCACCTTCGCGCTCGCCCCCGGCTATACGGGCTGAGCGTGACGAGGAACCAGGGCCGGGCGTCCCACCCAGGGCCAGCCCGGCCTCGCATGCCTTCAGACCCGAAAGAAATGACCCATGCTGGCTTCGATACTCGCCTCGGGCCTCGCGGTTGGGGCGATCTACGCTCTCATCGGGATCGCTTACAACACCATGTTCTCGACGTCCCGAGTCATGAGCTTCACCGCCGGCCAGCTCGGCATGCTCGGCGGCGTGCTTCGGCGCGCTGTTCATCCTGCGCATGGGCTGTTCCGCCGGTCCTCGGATTCGCTGGCGATGATCGCCTGGCCTGTGGCGCCGTGATCGGTGTCATCACCGAGATTCGTGGCCGTGCAGGCCGGTGCTCAAAAGCATCGAGCAGCATCTCTACGTGCTGTCGACGCTTGGCACTTCGCGCTGATGATCCAGCAGGTGACGGCCATCGAATACGAGCACGGAGGCATATCCCTTCCCGCGTGCTGATCCCGATCGACGCGAACTCGATCCTCGGCATCGTCGACCAGAAGTTCTGGCTGCCCGTGTAGTGGCCTGCGTCGATCACCATCGCCGGCCTCGAATTCCTCTATCGCCGGACATCTCGATCGGCCGCGCCTTCCTTGCCATCGCCGAGGACAGCTACGCCGCCCGCGCGCTCGGCCTGCCCGAGACGCGGCCTGCAGGATGGCGAGCTACGCCCTCGCCGGCGTCATCGGCGCGCCTGGCGGGCTTCACCGGCGCGCCAGTTGCTGCTGGCCTTCATCGGCAACCAGGACGACTCCTGAACTTCTACGGCTTCGTGCCGGTGGCGCTCGGCGGGCATCGGCACCAACCGCGGCGCCGTCGTCGGCGGCCTCGCGCTCGGCCTCTTCCAGCAGGCGGCGAATTTCCTGGTTGGCGGCATCTTCTCGCCGCGGTCGCGGTGTTTAGTCGTGTTCATCGTCGTACTGCTGATCAGCACCGCAGGGCCTGGTCGGCGCGTCAGGCGGCACGACGCGTATAGGGGCTGGTGGCCGTGACCTGAGTACCACCGCCTCCATGGCGCCGGCAGCGCACCGCCGGCGACATTCCTGGCTGCGGAACGCATCGAGGGCAAGACCTTCATCGCTCCTGCTCGGGCTCGCCGCGCTGCTGCTGCCGCTGACTCGGCAACTGAGTACTGGGCGGCTGATTGCCACCGCGGGCCGCCATCTACTGGATGCTGGTCGCGGGGCTCAACATCGATCGTCGGCTATGCCGGCCAGATCGCCATCGGCTGGGTATCGATGCTGACGCTGGGCGCCTACACCACCGGCAGCGCTGGCCGCGGGCAACGCGTCGGCGCCCGAGCTGGAATTCGTGACCCTCGCGCTGGTGGCGGGCGGCGTCATGGGCGCCATCTTCGGCGTCATCGTCGGCCTTCCCGCGCTCCGGCTGCGCACCTTCTATTTCGCCATGACCACGCTGGGCTTCGCCACGATCGTCACCCAGGTGGCGCTGGCCTGGAAGGAGCGTGACGGGCGGCGGCGTCGGCACTGCCGGGGCCCGGACCTTCTCTTGGCACCGTTCGAGCACGGCGCTGGGGCTTCTACTACCTGTGTCTGCTTCATCGCTGGCGGCACTGGCGACGTGGATGACGGCTCGAATATCGCGCTCGAGCCGATTACGGCCGCGCGCTGATGGCCGATGCGAGACGCCGACGTGGCAGCAGAGGCAAGCGGGATCTCCAAGGCGCGCCTGCTCATCGCGGTGTTCATGCTGGCGGGAGCGCTGGCGGCCATGGCAGGCGGCCTGTTCGCCAGCCTCCAGACTTACATCACGCCCGACGCCTTCACCTTCGAACTGTCGCTCCTGCTCTTCATCGCCATCCTGATCGGCGGCCGCGGCTCGATTCTCGGCCCCCTGATCGGCACGATCGTGCTGACGCATCCTGCCGGTGCAGAGTCGCCGCGCCGCTCGCCGCCATGGTCGACGTTCCTCTACGCGGTCCTGCTGTCTGGTCGATCGTGCTGGCCAGTGCCCGGCGGTCATTGCCGACCTGCTCGACTTCAAGAACCGCGCGCCCGCTGACGCTCAGCACCGGACGATCAAGCCGCGCACTGCCACTGCTGAAGCTGCCCTGCTCGACCGTGACGGACAGCAGGGTCCCACGCGTCGTTCTGACCGACATTGTGCTGCAGCTTTGGCGGCGTCGCGCGCGATCGATGGCTGTCGACCTCGCAGATCGCTCGGGCGAGGTCGCCGGCCTGATCGGCCCCAACGGCAGCGGCAAGACGACCACGCTCAACGTGATCGCGGCTATCACGCGCCGGAGAAGCGGCAGCGTCACGCTCGGGCAGCCGCTGGAGCCGGGAACGCCTGAGACCCGCGCTGGCCGGGGCATCTCCCGGACGTTTCAGACGCCGCGCATCGTCGGCGAGGCGTCTGGTGATCGACAATGTGATGATCGGGGCGACGATCCAGGGACACGCGACCTTCATGGAGACCCTGTTCTCTCTGCCCCGCCATAGGGTCGACGAGGGGCGGCTGCGGGACGCCGCCATGACGGCGCTCGCCGCCGTCGGGCTGGAGGCGCTGGCCGATGTCCGTGCCGACCGTTTGCAGCACAGCGAATTGCGCTTCGTCGAGATCGCTCGCGCCCTCATCCTGCAGGCCCGCCTTCCTGATGCTCGACGAGCCGGCCGCCGGCCTCTCCGTCGTCCGAGCATCGAACGCCTCGCGGCTCTCATCAAGGCCATCAGCCGCCAGGGCACCGGTGTGCTGCTCGTCGAGCATCATGCCGACCTGATCTTCGATATCTGCGACCACGTCACGGTCCTGAACCTCGGCCGCGTGCTGGCCGCGGGCACGCCCAACGAGATCCGCGTCGCACAGGGAGGTCGTCAGTGCCTATCTCGGAGGCTGAACCGCTGCTGGACGTCCGCGCGCCTGTCGGCGGGCTACGGCAAGATCAACGTGCTGCATGACCTGACGTTGAATGTCACGATCGGCGCCGGCGAGATCGTGGCGCTTGCTCGGCCCGAACGGGGCCGGCAAGACCACGCTGCTGACGGCTCCATATCCGGGCTGCTGCCGACGGGGTACCGGTGACCATCACGCTTCGACGGTTCCAGCCTCAGGGGTGTCGGTCCACGGGAAGCGGCGAACGCGGTGGCCTCGTGCACGTCGTGGAAGGTCACCGCGTCTTTACCCAGCAGACCGTGCACCGACAACCTGCATGCTCGCCGCCTATGACATCCCGCGGGCCGAGCGCATGGCGCCGCGTCGAGGAGGCGCTGGACTATTTCCCGGAGATCGCCGCGAAGCGGAATGACCGCGGCGGCTGCCCTCAGCGGGGGCCAGCAACAGATGCTGGCCGTGGCGCAGGGGCTCGTGCGGCGCCCGAGGCTACTGATGCTCGACGAGCCGTCCGCCGGGCTTTCACCCGTGCTTGTCGATCGCGTGCTGGCCGTGGTCTCGACACTCCGGGGCAACGGCACGGCCGTTCTGCTGGTCGAGCAACTGATCGAGAAAGTTCTCGCAATTGCAGACCGCGTTTATGCGATGGCGCAGGGCAGCGTGGTGCTCGAGGCAAAGGCCAGCGAGCCGAACCTGCCGCACCGCCTGGAGCGGGCCTATTTCGGCGTTGAGAAGGCCGCTCCTGCCCACAGCTGATGACGTGCCGCTCGCTTTGACGGCTCGGTAGCGGTTGGTTGTTGTCCGCTTCGGGCCCCTGCAGGCGATCTTGGCTGCTTCCGACAACGCAGACACCGGTGCTCGATGTCGTGAAGGCTGAATGGTGCGTGACCGGCACCGGCCCTACGCGGCCATTTCGCATCCTGCGGCTGTTCGTTGCGCGCAGCACATCACGCCTCGCCAAAGGGGCGAAGGACGATCTTGGCGGCGGGAGTCGTTCCCTCGTCGATGGCCCTGAAGGCGGAGGCCCCCTCGGCGAGGCTGCGCTCCTCGGTCCATGACAGGCGACCGAGGCGCCCCTGCGCCAGGGCGGCGACAGTCTGTCCGAAGTCGACCGGGGTGTAGCAATAGGTCCCCGTCAGCGTGACCTCCTGAAGGGTGATCTTGCGGATATCCAATCCCGTCCTGTCCCGGGGAGCAGGCCGGCGTGGACGATCACGCCGCCTGGCCGCACCATGGCACTGATGCCGCGGCACGCGCTGGCGTCGCGCCCCCACGGCGTCGATGACGAGATCGACGCTGTTCGGGCTGTCGGGCTCGCCCGCCGATCGCCGGAGTCGTAGACGGCGAAACCTTCCTGATCGCCGCGATCGCATGCGTCGGCGCAGCGCGTTGGGCTCGCCGATCAGGATGTCGGCGGCGCCAAAGCAGACGGGCTGACGAGCGCCGGCGGCGAGGCCGATGGCGCCACCGCCGAGGATGGCGACGCGCGAGGCTGCGAAACGGCTGGTGCAGCCGCTCGGCCCCGAGACTGCACCGCATGCCAGGCGACCGCAATCGGCTCGGCCAAGGGCGGCCTGTTCGATCGGCAGGCTCGTCGGGGATCGCGACGACATTGCGGCTCGGGAATGCGGACGTACTGGGCGAAGGCCCCGGGACGCGGCGGCATGGAGATGATCTGGCGCGAGGGCGACAGGTGCGGCCGTCCGGCGACGGCATAGGGGCAGGCCGGATCGACGACCAGCGGGTTGATGGTCACCCGCTCGCCGATCGCGGGGGCCATCCGACGATCCGCCCGGCGGCCTCGTGCGCCGAGGATCAGCGGCGGCGGGCCGGCGCGCGTCGTGGCCGTGATAGGCGTGCATGTCCGAACCGCAGATGCCGACGGCCTCCACCCGGACGAGGACCTCGCCGGGACCTGCGGGACGGGATCCGGTTCATCGCTGGAAGATCGAGGCTGTGGGTGGGCCTGTGTAGATCGAGCGCCTTCATGGGCTGGGGTTCCGTGTCAGCTTGGCGGTGAAGCCGCCGTCGACGGCAAGGGTCTGGCCGGTCACGTAGAGCGGATGCGGCGGATGGCGAGGAAGACCGTCGCCCCCGACGAGATCGGCAAGCTCGCCGTTGCGGCCGACTGGCCGTCTGCTGCGGCGTTCTGCGCGGCAGACCGTTCCGGATCGGCTGAAGACCGGGCGCCGTCAGCGGCGTGGGGAAGAACCCCGGCGCGATGGCATTGCAGGTGACGCCGTGGCGGGACCATTCCTCGCGCGATGGCGCGCGTCAGCTGGACCACCCCGCCCTTGCCGGCGCCGTAGGGCGCGCTGTTCGGAAAGGCCCTGATAGCTCTGCAACGAGGCGATGTTGATGAATCCGCCCCCAGCTGCGGTGCCGCCATGGCGGGAGCCAGCACCTGTGTCAGGAGGAACGGCGCACGCAGGTGCAGGGCCATGTGGAGGTCGAAGCTCTCCGCCGTGACCTCCATGAAGGGCTCGCGCTAAGGTTGACCCCCGCGGCATTGACGAGGATGTCGATGTGTTGGACAGTGCCGTCACGCGACAGGTGCGCCGGTCGACGGTTGCCGCCGCAATCGGCGGTCCGCGAGGTCTGCACGACGATGGGGCCGCGCCGCGATCCCCTCGGCCCGCGAGAGCCGTCGACGGCTGATCGCCGTTCTGCCTCCGGGCGGCGCGCGGCGAGCACGACCATCAGCTCCGGCTTCGCCCAGCGCCCGCGCCATGGCGAGGCCGATGCCGCTGTTGCCGCCCGTCACCAGGGCGGTGCGGCCGGTCAGGTCAAAGAGGTGCCGTCAGGCGGAACATCGCTCAGCTCTCGACCGGCCGGCCGAGATCGAACCGCTCGTGCTCGGGAGCGATACTTCGCCATGCCGCACGTCCGACGTCCGCGCGTGGGCCTCCATGCCCTCGAGCCGCGAGATGCGGGCCGAGAGAGGGGCGATCGACCGTGCAGGCCTCCCGCGTCATCCGCTGCCAGGTCAGGGGTTTGAGGAACTTGTGGACCGACAGGCCGGCCGAATAGCGCGCCGCGAACTTCGTCGGGAGGATGTGGTTGGGGCCCGAGGCCTTGTCGCCGAAGGCGACGTTGGTCTCCTCGCCGAGGAAGAGCGAGCCGTAGTTGGTGAGGTTGGCGTGCCACCAGGCGAGGTCGGCGCAATGGACCTCAAGGTGCTCGCAGGCATAGGTGTCGGAGACCGTCACCATCTCCTCGCGGCGTGTCGCAGAGCACGATCTCGCCGTAGTCGCGCCAGGCGGCGGCTGCCGCGTCGCGCGCCGTCGGCGGCAGCTTGTCGATGAGAAGCGGCATGAGCCGCGCCACCTCGTCGGCGACGGAGCGCGCGTTGGTGATGAGCCAGGCCGGACTCTCGTGGCCGTGCTCGGCCTGGCCGACGAGGTCGGTCGCGACGATCAGCGGGTCGCAGGTCTCGTCGGCAATGACCGCAGACCTCCGAGGGGCCGGCGAAGACGTCGATGCCGACCTTGCCGAACAGCATCCGCTTGGCCTCGGCGACGAACTTGTTGCCGGGGCCGACGATGATGTCGGCCTTGCTTGACCCGTGAACAGGCCGCTGGCCATGGCGGCGATCGCCTGGACGCCGCCGAGGCACATGACGATGTCGGCGCCGGCGACCGTGCATGGCATAGAGCACCTCGCGGGTGGATGCCCTGGCCGCTGGTAGGGGGCCGAGCAGGCGATCGACCGTCTTCACGCCGGCAGCCTTGGCGGTGGCGATCGACATGTAGGCGGAGGCGATGTGGGCATAGCGGCCGGTCGGCACGTAGCAGCCGGCGGTGTTAACCGGGACGAGCCGCTGGCCGAGACGTCACGCCCGGGGTGACATCTCGAGCGAGAAGTCACGCACCGAGTCGCGCTGGGCCTCGGCGAAGCGGCGCACCTGGCCTGCCGCGAAGGCGATGTCGTCGCTTGACCAGACTGCGGCACCTCGGCGATGCGGGCGGCGATCGCCTCCTGCGTCATCACGATCGTCGCCGGACCATTTGTCGAGCGCTCAGCGCATAGTCGCGGACGGCGCTTTCGCCCCCGGCCTCGATGGCGGCCAGCATCTCCGTCACCACCTTGCGGGCGGCGTCGGTTTCCGTCTCCGGCGTCTTCATCGCCGTCTTCAGATGGGTGATGGCCATGGCGGGATGCCTCCGGTCTCTGTCATTCGGCATGGACACGGGCCGGCTTGCGGCCCGTGCCGGGATCGTTTTGCCGGCTGCGTGTCAGCGCCGGTCGAACTCGGTCGCGAAGGCGCGCAGCTGCGGATTGGCCGCGACACGCTTCAGGAAGTCGTCGGTGACATAGCTGGCCGGCGCGGGATTGGCGGGAATGGTGCCGACCTCATTGGCGAACTTGCCGATCTCGTTGAACCAGCCGTCGACGACGGACAGCGCATTGCCGCTGCGGGCCATCATCCTCAGCTGCTCGTCGAGGCCGAAGGTCGGCCTGAAGCGCGAACTCCTGGTCCATCGCCCGTGCCGAGACCTCAAGGCCACCCTGCTTGTAGAATTCGAGGGCGAGGCGCGCGCGCCTCTTCCGGATTGGCCTTCGCCCAGGACCAGCCACGCAGATAGACGGCAAGGAAGCTTGGCGACGTCGTCCGGACGCTCACTTGGCGAAATCACGAGCGCACGATCAGCGCGCCGGGGACGATGGCGTTGGCCTCGGCCCCCGAGCACAGGTAGCGGGCGTTGGCGCGCTCCTCGAGCGTGTAGGTGTTCGGCGCCCAGACGCCGGCGATGTCGCCGTTGTTGGAGGTCAGCGCCGTGATGATCTGGGCCTGGCCGAGATTCACGAACTGCATGTCGCCCGCATTGACCCCGAGGCGCTCGAGGCAGCGGCGCGCGGCGAAGTGGACCGTCGAGTTGGTGGTCAGCAGCATGCCGCTGTCCGCGCAGCGAGCGACGGGATTGGCGCGAATGGCCTCGAAGCGGTCGCCGCGCACCATGACGGCGTTCGTCTTCGATTCGTCGTTGGTGATGCCGATGGTCATGATGTTGAACCGCACGGCGCCGAGCACGGCCGGGACCGAGCCGGTCCCGCCCACATCCCACGACCGCGCTGCGGCAGCGGCCACCTGCGGCGCACCGGCCGGGAAGGTCGAGAAGTTCGGATTGAGCCCGACCTGCGCCCACCAGCCCTTCACGGTGGCGTAGTGGAACGGCAGGGCCCAGTAGAGCGAGGGCTGGTAGCTGACGCCGATCGGCGGCGCTGGCGCCTGGGCGGCGGCCGGGCGTGCACGGCAAGGCCGTGCGACGAGGGCCAGTGCGGCCAGGGTCTTTGTCATGGTCTTCCTCCCGGGTGTTGATGGTCCGGTCCGATCCGTTGCGGAGCGGTTCCGTGCCGTTCGGCTGCGGTTGATCCGCAGGCCACTGTTTCGAGACAGCTCGCGGACGATGTCCGCGATGAGGTCGCACTCCTCGTCGGTCAGCGACACCGGCGTGCGGATGTCGCAGAGCGTCGAAAGGATGCGATGGGTGTCGTCCAGCCCGCTCTGGCCCGGCGCATAGCGCCAGTGACGCGGAGCGCTGGTGAAGCCGGCCTGTTCGGCGGCGCCGAACCACTTGATGGGCAGACCGCGCGCCCGTGCCAGTGGCGAGGACGCTGAGGATTTCGTCGGGCGAGAGGCCCGGAAGCGAGAACTGGATCGAGGTCGCGGCGAAATGCTCCTGCGGCGGCCTGACGGGCAGCCTCACCGCCTGGGCACGGGCAAGGCCTGCTGCGATGCGCTGGTAGATCGCGTTCCACCGTGCGCACACGGCTCCGGCAGATCCGTCAGCTGCGGACGCAGCAGGGCGGCGGCCAGCGCCGTCATGCGGAGGCTGAAGTTCGGCGTCGGTCTCCGTCCAGCGCGCCATGACCTCGGGAGGCGGTGCGTCGAGGTGCTGGCCGTGCAGCATGTAGCTGCCGGAATGGAGGATGGCGCGGGCGGCCATGTCGGGGTCGTCGACCACCAGGAAGCCGCCCTCGCCGGCGTTGAGGTGCTTGTAGGTCTGGGCGCTGAATGCGCCGCTGCCGCGCCGAAGGTGCCGATCGTCCTGATCTGCCCCATGCGCGCCCACGAGGGCGTGGGCGCAATCCTCGACCATGCAGCAGGCCGAGGTCCGCGGCAACGCCGCCATCACCGCGTCCATGTCGGCGAGGTGGCCGCGCATGTGGGAGAGCAGGAGCACGCGGGCGCCTGACTGTCGCGGGCCTTCCGCCTGAGGTCCTCGACGTCGATCTTGTAGTCGGCGGCCGATGGCCACGACGACAGGACGCGCGCCGGCATGCGACGATGGCGCCGGGCACCGGGGCAAGGGTGAAGGCATTGACAAGCACCGGCTCGTCGGGGCTGCACATCCAGCACCTTCAGCGCGAGGAACAGGGCGGCCGCCGCCGGAATTGACCGCGATGCAGTGCCGCCGGCCGACGAGGGACTGCGAACTCGCTGCTCGAGCAGGGCCGCATCCAGCCTGGTCGGCGCCGAGCTCGCCGTAGCGGAAGAGCCGGCCGGACCGCATGAGCTCCACCGGCGCTGCGCAATCCCTGCCTCCGGCACGGGTGCCGGATCGGTCAGGTCGCGCATCAGGCGAGCGGGGCTCAGACACCCTGCGCCCCCTTCTCTTCGCGGAGCGAACGTCCAGATGTGGGTGCGCAGATGGACGAAGGATTCGAGATCCATCACGTCCTCGATCTGCGGCTGAAGCGGTCCCAGTTCTCAGCCTCTCGGACCGACTTGACGTCGAGGACTCTCCTTGATGCGCCCGGGGCGCCTGGTCATGATCGCCACCCGGTCGGCCAGATAGACGGCCTCTTCCACCGCATGGGTGATGAAGAGGACGGTGCGCGGATTGACGCGGGCCAGCCGCACCAGCTCCTCCTGCATGACGACGCGGGTCTGGGCGTCGAGGGCGCCGAAGGGCTCGTCCATCAGCAGCACCTCGGGATCGAGGACATAAGCACGGGCGATGGCCACGCGCTGCTGCATGCCCGCCCGAGAGCTGGTGCGGGAAGGCATCCGCGTGACTCTCCAGATTCATCAGCTTGAGCGCGCCGGCGATGAGGTCGTCGCGCTGATCGGCTGCGGCAGGTTCTTGTTGCGCAGGCCGAGGTCGATGTTGGCGCGCACCGCTCTTCCACGGGAACAGAGCGAACTGCTGGAAGACCACCGCGCGATCGGGCCCCGGCTCGGTCACCGTCCTGCCGCTGACGCTGACCGTTCCGGCAGGTCGGCGCCTCGAAGCCCGCCACCATCCTGAAGGCAGGTGGTCTTGCCGCAGCCGGAGGGGCCGACGATAGCAACGAACTCCTGCTCGGCGATCTCCAGATTGATGTCGTCGAGCACCTTCACGCCCGATCGCAGCGGGTCCGAAGACCTTGTTGACGCCCTGTCAAAGCGGATCGACCCCATCGCCTGCACCTCAGCCTTCGAGACCGCGCCGACGGCGCAGCCAGCCTTCGCCCTGACGCAGCGGCGATGTCGATCGCCATGCCGACGATGCCGATGGCGATCATGCCCGCTCATCACGGTCGGCGGTCTGCGACGCTGCCCTGGGCCTGCACCATCATGAAACCCACGCCGGCGGCGGCGACGATCAGCTCCGCGCCCGACCAGCGATTGCCAGCCCAGGCCCGCCGAGACGCTGCAGGCCCGAGACGATCGAGGGGACGTCGCGGCCGGCAGCAGGATCTCCACGATCATGCGCAGATGGCCGGTCCCGAGCATGCGCGCCGCCTCGATCAGCCGCGGCTCGACGAAACGCGCGCCGCGATAGGCGTTGATGAGGCAGGGCGGAAAGGCCCCTGCGAAGATGATCATCACCGGGCCGCCGACGCCGGTGCCGAACCACAGGGCGGCGAAGGGCACCCAGGCGATGGGAGCGATGAAACGCAGACCGTCGAAGACCGGCGTGACGATGTCGTCCAGCAGGCGGAACCAGCCCATCAGCAGGCCGAGCGGGATGCCGACGGCGGCCGCGAGGATGACGCCGTAGGCATAGCGCTGGAAACTCGACGCCAGATGCTGCTGGCAGGGTTGCACCGGCAAATGGCGACGTCCAATCAGGCGTAATGATGCGGCTGTATGACCTCAAGCGGTGTTGGCAGAAACTGGCCTGGCACGACTCCTGATGTGCTGTCAGGAACGTCCAGAGCCCGAGGAGCAATGCGAAAAGCCCGAGGCAGACCCCAGCAGCACCGTTTCGCTTCAGTGAAAGCGGATGATCTGGTTCATGGCTCAATCCTTCGCCGCAACGTTCCAGGCAAGCGCCCGGCGCTTCGACACGCGACCGAGGAGGAAGGTCGTTGCCCAGCCGAGCATGCCCGACCGTGATCATGCCAACCAGGATCATCCCGGGATAAAGATCCTGCTGCGCCATGTTCAAGACAAAGCCGACGCCTACGAGCGCGCCGACAAGCTCGGCTGCCACAAGTGTCGTCCAGGACGCCTGAAGAGACAGGCGCAAGCCTGTGAAAATCATCGGCGATGCCGCAGGCGCGATGACTTCGCGACACCATCCGCCAGCGTTGGCGTGCCAAGCATGCGCGCAGCCTCGATGATCGGGCTGATCAATGTTGCGAACACCTGCAAAGGCTATTGATGACCGACGGCACAAAGGCCGACAAACCAGATCACCATGATCTTCGCCGCATCTCCAAGACCAAGCCACAGGATTGCAAGCGGGATCCAGGCGAGCGGCGGGATCGGGCGGACGACAAGGAAGATCGGGTTGACCAGTGCCTCGACCCGGCGGTCCCAGCCCATCCACAGGCCGAGCGGAATCCCTGTGGCGACAGCGACGGCGAACCCCATGGCGACGAGTTTCAGGCTGTGCAGCGCGTGCTGCGCCAGCCCTGCCCCGGCATAGCCACGCGACAGGATCTGGTGGAGCGAGACCCAGAATTCGGCGGGCGAGGGAAAGCGGGCGGAACCGACGATGCCGGTCACGGAGGTCAGCAGCCACCACAGCATGCTGACGGCCGCCACCGTTGCCAGTCCGATCTGTGCCCTGCGCCCGATCATGCGGGCCGCCTCCCTTGTGTGCGCAATTATGAAAGCGCTTACATTCATTGCTGCACGACCGCTTCACTGAGTCAACGCCGCGTTCGCTGAAAGTCGCCCGACACGCTCGGGATTGCGGATGAAAAAATTTTCAGACATGGATGAGGCATGAAGCTGACACGCAAGGCCCGGATCGTGGATGTCGCGCGCGACGCCGGGGTTTCCGCGGCAACCGTCTCGCGGGCCCTGTCCCAGCCCCAGTTGCTGACGGCCGATACGCTCGCCCGGGTGCGGCAGAGCGCCCTGCGCCTCGGCTACCGTCCGGATGCGGCGGCGAGAGCGCTCGCCTCAGGGCGGTCCATGACGATCGGCGCCGTGGTTCCGACACTCGATAACGCCATCTTCTCGCGGGCCCTGCAGAGCATGCAGCAGACTCTCGCGGCCCGCGGCTACCAGCTCCTCGTCTCGTCCCACGACTATAACGCTGCGGCCGAAGCCGAAGCGGTGAAGATGCTTGCCGCGCGCGGTGTTGATGGCCTGATGCTGGTCGGGGCCGAACGTGCTCCCGAGACCGAAGCGCTCCTTGCCGATACCGGTGTGCCGGTCGTCCTCACATGGCGTGGCGTTGCCGGTCGCCCGGCGGTCGTGGTCGACAATCAGAGGGCGGGAGAGCTTGCAGCGAGGCATCTGGTCGAACTCGGCCACCGGAGGATCGGCATCATCACCGGCAGCCATGCCTTCAACGACCGCCAGAAGGCGCGTGAGGAGGGCGCAAGAGGTTTTCTCGCAGCCGCCGGCCTGCCTGTTCCGGACTGGCTGGCCATCCAGGTGCCGACCACCCTTGCGGGTGGCCGTTCGGGCTGCGCCAGCCTCCTCGGGCTGGCCGAGCCGCCGACGGCGGTGATCGGCGGCATCGACCTCATCGCCATCGGCTGCATGGTCGAGGCTCAGGCACGAGGGCTGGCGGTGCCCGATGATCTCTCGGTGGTCGGGATCGACGATCTCGACATGTCGGCGCATTTGTCCCCGCCGCTGTCGACGGTGCATATCCCGACAGGCCGTATCGGCGCGAAATGTGCCGACATGCTCTGCGATCTGATTGAGAGCAAGCCCGTCGATCCAGTGATCGACTTGCACGTGGAACTGGTCGTTCGTCGTTCGACCTGCGGCCGTGTCCGCGCTGACTGACAGAAATGACCTGCCAGTGATCAGCGCGCAGCGCTGAGCATCCTCCGACACGCTTCGACAAACACGGTCGCACCCAAGGCGATATCCTCATCGGACGTATTCTCGGTCCAATGGTGGCTGATGCCGCCGATCGAGGGCACGAACAGCATGCCGGCGGGCATGACGGTCGCAAGGATCTGCGCATCGTGTCCTGCCCCGCTATGCATGCGCAGCGACTTTGCCGGCGCATGGACCTCGGCGGCCGCTTCGATGGCATCCTGAATGCTCGCATTCATGGGCGCGGGAACCCCGACGCGGATGCGCTCGATCGAGACGGCGCACGGGCCGGCATCAGTCACCTCCTTCGCCATGGTCTGCAGCAGGCTTTCGAGGCGGACGACGACGTTCGGATCATCGTCGCGGATCTGGAACAGCATCTCGGCACTGCCGGGGATGATGCTCGGCGCGCCGGGATCGAGCGTGATACGCCCGGTCGTCCAGACGGTCCGCCCGCTCGCGACATCCGGAAAGCGCTGGTCGATCGCCACACAGAAATGGGCCAGCGCAAGACCTGCATCCTTGCGCACGGCCATGCGCGTCGTTCCCGCATGGTTCTGAGCGCCTGTGAACGTGATCCGGTACTGCCAGATGCCGACGATGGAGGTGACGACGCCGATTTTCAGGTTGCGTGATTCCAGTGTGTCGCCCTGCTCGATATGGGCCTCCAGATAACCGAGGTAGCGCCCATGCTCGACGCCTGCGCGCGGCACGCCGGCCAGGCCGACATCCCGCAACGCGTCGCGCATCGTCCGGCCGCTTGTGCGATCTCGGGCTGCATCGATCTCCGCTTCGGAAACGTCGCCGACATAGGACCGCGACCCCATCAGCGAGCCGAAATGGCCCTCCTCATCGCACCACGCGGCGACCTCCACTGAACCGGCAATGGCCGGATCGTTGTTGATGATGCGCCCGGCTTCCAGCGCATAGACGACGCCGAGCGGACCATCGAGCCAACCGGCATGGGACTGGCTCTCGAGATGGGAACCCGCGAGCAGTTTCGGGCCGACCTTTTCGCTCGTGCCGATGAGATTGCCGATGCCGTCCATCCTGCCGCTCAGGCTCGCCTCAGGAAGCTTTCCTGATAGCCACGCCAGCGACTGCATGTGCTCGGGCGAGAAGGTCGGTTTGTGTACCCCGGACCTGTAGGCGCCGATGGCGCGGAGCTCGTTGAGGTCCGCAATCACGCGAGCGCCGTTCGCGGTGGCATGGCTATTGGTCATTTCGGATATCCCCGTCGCCCCGATAGCGCGCGGCTTCGGTCAAGCGGCAGCAACCTATCGACGGACCCGGCGATCGTGAAGGGCTCCTTCAAGTCCAGGATGCCTGGCCACACAACCCGTGCGGCGATCACGAGCCCGGACGTCCGCCCGGAGCTCAAGTCCCGATGGCAGCGGGGTGCTCTGTGAAGCCTCACCGCTCCTGGTTCAAAGGTCGACCTGTAGCCTCACTCGGTTCTCGCCACGACTTCCAGCCTGTCGGCGATCTGGGACAGCCCGCCAAGCGCCATCACCGCGGAGAGCGCGATCGTCGAGCCTTCCTTCGGCGCGATGGAGACGAAGAGCGTGCCGGGATTGGCGACGAAGCGCGTAACCGCATCGGGGATCGTCCTGTTGGCGATACCCGCCGTCGCGCGGCGTACGACTTCCTCAGCCGCGCGCGCGACGTCAGCCCGGATCTCCGCAGCAGGCCGCGAGCGCGCCCTGGCCTCGCGCTCGATGACCCGGCGATGGAACCCGAGATCCTTGAGCGTCAGGCTCATGGAGCGCAATTGCGCCTCGCCCCAGCGGGCGTTGGCGATGGCTGCGCGCTCCGTGAAGGCCTCGGGCGCGACATTGGCGATTACGGCGGTGTAGGCGATGGACCCGAGTTCGGTGAACTCCACCCCAAGCCTGTCGAGACGCAGCTCCCGGGACCTTGGCGACCAAGAGGCTTCGAAGCCGCCGGAGGCACGGATGGCTTCGAGCCCCAGGGCGCGCAGATTGCGCGTCCCCGGTGTAGGATCGTCGGCCCTCAGAGGCACGGCGACGTCCTCGAACCGCGCCCGGTACCGCGTCGGTACGTCATCCGAGGTCGGTCGGTCGGCGCCGATCGCGATGGCGCGCATCCGCACCTCCATCGGCGGCTGGCCGGCTTGCCGCGGCCCGGTGGCGAGGAGAATGTCGGAGATGTCGACGGATCCCAGGACGCCGAGATCGCCACGCTGGGCACCTGGCATGATCCGCAGATCGGACAGCACGAAACGCTGCGCGGTGAAGCGTGCGCCAGCCGCCGTCGCATGCTCCAGCCGCTCGAAGGTAGCCGTGCCGACGAGCGGGCGCGCGGTGTCGGCATTCGGCGCGGCATCGCCGATCAGCCGGAGCAGGAATGCGATGTCGAGGCTGGTGGCCGCCATGGTCTGGAAGGTCGTCGGCGCGGCGGCACCAAACGCATAGCGCCCCGCAGTCCCACGTGCGCTCGCCGCCCGGCCTTGGGAAAGACCCGTCAATGCCAGGCGCTGAAAGGCAATGACGGCGCGCGGCCCACCCTCGGCGCGTTCGACGCTGATATTGGTGAAGGTGACGCCGCTGGCACCCAATCGCTCGAGGCGAGTGATCAGCCCGTCTGGCTCGCTCGCGCGCAAGGCTTGCTCCAGGCCCGCACGCGGCTGGCTCGACCCGGAAATCTCCGCCTGTTCCGCGCGGAGCACGAAGCCGCGTGCCGCCAGGGTGAGGTCACGGATCCCTATGGCGTCCTGAGCGTGCGATGACGCACCCGGAACGAGTGCCGCCAGCAGGACGATGGTGAGCAGCCGGACGGCTCGATTGGTCAAGTCGGTCATGCGTTCTCCCTGAACTGGCTCACCGGCGCGTTTCACCGACCCCGTGCCCCGCCCATGCTTCCGCCCGGACCCGCTCCGAAATCACCCGCGTCGAGGACGCAGGCCGTTCCCGCCCGGTTGGGCACGCGCCCGGGCGGGCAACGAAGCGGCGCACTTGCCGCAGGGGCGGCGCGCGGCGTCGCCGCGACACCCGATGGGGGCTGGCGCGGCGGGGTCTGCGGGGGCCTGGCGATCGCGCGCGGTACCGTGCCGGGCGGCGGCGCATCCGAGGTCGGTCCGGTCCGGCCCGGTCTGCGCAGCGCCGCCAGCACGGCCTGGATGTTCGGTACGCAGCGGTTGCCGGCAGCATTGGCCACCTGACCACGCGGACAGGAGGTACAGGATTTCTCCTCGATGACACCCCCGCTGGATGTCATGTAGGACGTCGTGACCGTGATCTGGTCGGCGCCGCAGGGTCTGCAGCGATCGGCAGCGCGCGAACCGCGACTGCCGTCGCTGGCTGAGCTCGAAGGAGCCGCGCCGCCGCCCGGCAGGTTCGTCTGCCAGGCAATTTCCACCGGCTGGATCTTCACCCCGCCCTGCTGGAACAGGGCCGCACCCAGCTGAGCCGCGGCGGTAGCGTTGGTCTGGCCCGAAGCGCCGGGGGTCAGGTCGCGCAGGTTGGCACTGGTCAGTGGCGGGGCATAGGCGCTTCCCGGTCCGCAGACCGACGAACAGGACAATTGCTCTCCCGCCACATTGGTCGCGCCGGAGGGCTGCGAGCCACCTGGACAGTAGACACAGGTGCCACCGACGCGAACCTGACCGGCGCCGCAGGGATCGACGCATTGGCCGTCGGCGGCGACCTGGCCGTTCGGGCAGGCGACGCATTCCCGGCGGCCGTCGATGACGGGCCCGAGAATGCCGCTGGGTCCGCAAGCCGGAACACAAGCCTGAAGCGAGACATTGAAGCTCATGTCCACGCCGCAGGTCGGTATCGCCACGCATGCCTCGCCGTTGTCGTAGGTGTTGCCTGGGCAACGGCAATCGCCGCCACGCCAGGGGGCGAAGCCGGCCGTCTGAGGATAGCCTGCCGGTGGGGCGGTCTGGACGGTCTCATTGAACACCATGTCCGGGCGATTGGCCGGACAGGCGCGCACGCAGGCCTTTCCGTCGCTCGAGAACTGGGTTCCGCCGGGACAAGTCCAGCATCCCGTGTTGTCGGCATTCACGATCGAACCGGGAGCGCAGACAATCGGTCGTGAGCACGTGCCGGTCGCCGGATCCTTCGTGAAGCCCGTCGGGCACTTCACGCACCAGCCGTTGGCCTGCCCTTCATTCGCGCTGCAGGCGCGACAGACCCGAACGTCCTGAGGGAACTCGATGCCGGCGAGTGGGCTGAAGACATATTGTGTCTCCCAGACCCAGCCGTTCGGCGCCTGGCACTGGCATGGCGCGCCTTGCGTGAGTGAGGTCTGAACCGTGGTGCCCGGCGCGCAAGCCGGTGGCGGGGATGGTGGAGGCGGGTCGTCGCAGTTGGTGAAGAAACAGGCGACGGTGCTGCCGATCTCCTTCACGCCATCCCAGACCACCCCGACAGCCTGGCACGCGCCCGTCGCCTCGCAGGCCGCCTTGGCGATGTCGATCACAAAGCCGGCGACGTTGCAGACCGTCTGGGTGGTCTCGCCTATTCCGCAGACGGCCTCTGCGATGGCGGTCAGGACGAGACCCGGATCGTCCAGAATGGCACCAACCACCCCCACAGGATTGTCAAAGAAGGCTGAGGCGAGGTCGCCGCAGGCGCCTGCCGCCTCGACGACACCCTTGCCGGCCTCCGCGATGGCCTTGCCGGCTTCGTAGACGATCGCCGCCGTACCCGCGGCAGCGCAACCGCACTCCAGATAGTGCGAGAGCGGGCCGAGTGACTTCATCAGGCTTTCGGCAAGCGCCGGGGCGACCTCCCCGGCGGCGGCCGAGGCGACTTCACGGACGAGATCGACGGCCGCATCCGGCAGGATGGATTTCAGCATACCGCCGACCAGTTCGTCGTCGATCATGTCTTTGAGCGCGCCGGCAATGGTCTGGACCAGCAGGTTCTTCACGGCCTGATTGCAACTCGCCGGATCGGAGAACGGCTGCTCCTCCCGCAGTCTGGGCGATGAAGATCGCCGTCATGGCGCCCATGAATCCGATGGTGATCGGGTTGGGGGAAGCTGCCTCCGCCATGCAGGCGGCATAGGTGGGATCAGCCAGCGCGGTGGAGATGGCTCCTGCCGCTTCGGTGACGGCACCGACGGCCTGGCCAGCGGCGGTCATGATCGCGAGGCACTTCTTCAGGTCGTCGGTAGTCTGGTTCGCATGGGCGGCTGTGATCGGGCTTGTCGCGCGCCAAAGTGTCAGCGGGTTCACCGGGGCGAACAGGAAGAGGAGGGCGACCAGAAGTACTGACAGGACGTGACGGAGGGTAGCGGCGTTCGATCCAGGCATGATCATTCCTCCGCGGGGCTCACCCACGAGCATGCGCGACCGTCGCAAGGACGACCTGTGGTTCAGCGCGGCGTGAAGCTCGGGGGAAGATCCACGCGGTGCAGGCGTTGCAGTTCGTTGCGATCCCGCGGCTGCGCGAACTCTCCGTCCTGCGACGGCAGGAGCGACGGCGAGGCAACAGACAGCTTGGGCTGGGTCGCGGAGAGGACGCCGAGGCGCATGTCCTCGGCGAGACGCGCGTTGACGCAGGCGCCTGTGGCTGTCCGCCCCTCGGGGCAGGCCTGGGCCTGCTGTGCGGCGGCCGGAGCGGCGTGGAGGATAATGGCGGCAAGGCCAGCAAGGAGCATGGTGGGGAGGCGGGACTTGATCATGGCGTTCGGCCTCACATCCGGTACTGGGCGCCGAAAGTGGCGATCCAGGCATTGTTGGTGATTGCGGCGCCGAAGACCGGGTTCAGCGGATTGGCGGCCTGCTGGATCCATACCCGCGAGACGGAGCCGTTCAGCCGCACGCCGTTGCCGAGGTCGTAGGCGCCAGACAAACCTGCCGTCCACGTCGTCTTGGCAGGCAGGAACTGCGCGGTGGTGGGGTCGTAGCCGTTGCGGTCACGATAGAGGAAGGTTACGGACGGGCTGATCGAGTAGTTCGCCCCAGTATAGGTCACTCCGGTCGTTACACGGATCATTGACGAGTTGGAATTGAATGTTTCCGGCAGCATGACCGTCGGCGGGGGAACAAACTGCGGATACTTGTTCTTGTTCATGTGCGTGTAGTCGACATTGACGCTCGCGGCCCACTGATCATTGAACGTGTATGCCGAGCGCAGGCCGAGGACGATGCGATCGCCAGCGCGGAAGTCGGGGAAAGTTCCGCTCGGATTGGCGACGGTGGTCGTCTGTTCGACCGAGTACGAGGCCATCGCGCGGATGCTGAAGGCGTCACCGCGATAGCCAAGGCTGATGTTGCCCGTGGCGACATCGCCAGGCTTGTAGCGGATGAACAGGGCCGGCACGTTGATCTGATAGAACGCCCCGCGGGCCGTGTAGCCGAGGCCCAGGCCGAGCATGACGGATTCCGACAGCGCGATGTTCACGCCGAACGACGGCGCAATGTTCAAACCCTGACCGAAGACAGGAGTGGGAACGATGTCGGAATCGAGGCCGCCCTTCGAATTGTTGACGTTGGCAGCCGCCGCTCCGGACATCGTCGGAATCGAGACTGCGATGGCGGCAAAGGGCTGCCAGCCGTTGAAGCCGAGAAAGGTCACACGTTGGGTCAGGTTGAGGTCGACGGGTCGGGAAACCTCCCCGCTGAACCCGTTATTCGTCTGACTGGACCAGAGATAGCCCGATCGGACGAGAGTCTCGAATTTCCAGTCAGGGCTGGGACGACCCGTCAGTTGGAAGCCGAGCGGCACGAAAACCTGCGTGCCGCGATTGCCGAGGCTGTCGCGCCAGGAATAGAAGCGGGTCTCCGTATCGAAGGTCATCGTCCAGGCCCGGCTGGCCTCCTGGGCCCCGGCCGCGGTCCCCACCACCATTGCCGCAAGCAGCACCGCCGCCTTGGCGATCGCCGGGCGACCCGGTTCACATCCCCACGCCATGCCCTGCCCGCCCGCTTCCATGTTCCCGCGGTCAAATGCCGCATTGCCGGTACGTTAGGTCGACGGTCGGGCTGGTTGCATCATCTGCCCGATTGATACAATCGATAATGCAAATACGCCATGGGCGAACCGGTGCAGGTTCGAACATCGGTGTTGCCTGAATACCACTGACGTGATGACCTCCCCCTGGGGAACGAAAGAGATCGGGCCGCTCATGGTGTCATCAGAAGCGGAAGAACTGGCGAGCGTGTTGTCGGCCGTTTACGACGCCGCCATTGAGCGAAACGCCTGGGGCGAGGCACTACGGCGACTTTCGGGATTCATCGGTGCCAACGGAGCCAGCGTGGTCTTCGAGCATTTCCGACCGCGCAACGGAAGCTTCGCGCATGACCATGGCATGGCCGACGAGTACCGGCAGTCCTATGCGACGCACTATGCAGCGCTCAATCCACTGTCGCTGATCGGGCTGACCTTCGACGCAGAGGAAATTTTCTCTATCGGCGACCTGATGCCGCCAGACCAGTTCCGTGCGACCCCCTTCTACAGGGAATGGATGGCGCCGCAGGGCTTTGCTGACGCGATCTTCGTCTATCTCGAACGAACGGTCGACAGCTATGCCGTGGTTCTGGCTCGCGCCGAACGGGGAGAACAGGACGAGATCGCCCGTATGCGCTCACGGCTGGCCCTCGTCGTGCCGCATCTGCGCCGTGCGGCGAGGATCAGTCGCCTGCTCGAAGGGAGCGACAGCGCCATAGGCGCAATGGACGCGACTCTTTCGGCCCTCTCCGCCGCTGTGTTCCTCGTGGGCACAGACGCCCGCGTGGCCTATCGCAACGCTGCCGCCGATCACCTTCTGACGGACGAGCGCCCTGTTCGCCTCCAAGGCGGCCGGCTCACGGCTACGGAACCCCGGGCGGCACGGCTGCTGGCCGAAGCCATCGCAACGTCTGGCAGGCCCGATGGTTTCGGCACAAAGGCCAATATCGATCTGGCGAACGATGGGCTCGGGTCTTGGCGGGCGACCGTGATACCCCTCGTTCCACACGGCGCGCGCGCGCGCCTGGAGGCATTTGGCGCGTCCGCCGCCGTCTTCATCTCCCCGGCCGAGGTCGAACTCGCAGCAGGAATCCCTGCCATCGCAGCCCAGTACGGGCTCACCAAAGCTGAGGCGCGCGCCCTCGATGCCCTCATTGCCCATGGCGACACCGCCAGCGCCAGTCGCGCCTTGGGCATCAGCACGGCCACCGTCAAGAGCCATCTCGCGGCGATCTATGCCAAGACCGGCCTGTCGCGGCAGGTCGACATCATCAAACTGCTGGCCGGTCGTGCATCTCTCGCCGGCCAGGGCGACACACCCTAGGCTTTGCTGCGTCTCCATCCTCCCCTTGTGACCCCTCCGCGACGTCTTCCATCGTCTGCCCAAACCGGGCGAGAGATGAACTGTCGAGTGTCAGCAACGGGTCCCGAGAACAGACCGTCGCGTCCCTCTCACCTGATCACACAGACTCTGAAGTGGCATGCTGCAAGGGCCGGCCTCAACAGGGCTCGCCAAGCGGATCATCGGGGATATCGAGGTGGTGTCCGCGGCAACCCTCGCACGCCAGCATCTCGTTGGCCGGCAGGCCCCCCGGAGTGTTGAGCAAGGCGTCTATGTCGCTGCGCGAACTTGCGCGCGACTAGCCATTCGACACCGAGCGCGAGGATTGTCTCGTTGGCTTCACCCCCGGCACTCATGTCACCCGGATCTGCCGGTCCGTGTCGACGGAAGCCACCGGCATCCCAGGCCGGTTGTGGCAGCTCTCCGCCAGAGCTGCGGCGCCCCGGCAAGACGAGGCCGACCCCGTCCATCACTTCAGGCGATAACCCACGCCCGGTTCGGTCAGGATGAACCGCGGGTCGGCGGCGTCGTCCCCGAGCTTGTCGCGGATATGCCCGACGGCGATGCGCAGGTAGTGCGTGTCCTCGACATGGGCAGGCCCCCAGACGGTCGTCAGCAACTGGCGGTGCGTGACGAGCCGGCCATGGTGGCGGGCCAGCAGCGCCAGGACGTCATACTCCTTGCGCGTCAGCTTCACGTCGGCGCCTTCGAGCGTGACCGCGCGGCGCGCGAGGTCCACCACGAGCGGGCCGATCACCACCGCCGGCTGCTCGGCCTCGGCAGGCCGGCGACTGCGGACGAGGGCTCTGAGGCGGGCCATCAGTTCACCGGTGGCGAAGGGTTTGGTGACGTAATCGTCCGCGCCGGCGTCCAGCGCGGCGATCTTCTCGTTCTCGGCATCGCGCACGGAGAGGATGAGGATCGGCACCTGCGACCACTCCCGGATGGCGGCAACGACGGCCTTGCCGTCGAGATCGGGAAGGCCGAGGTCGAGAACGACGACGTCCGGCGCCGAGGTGGCCGCCCGCTCGATGCCCTCCCGGCCGCGCGATGCCTCCTCGACGCTGAAGCCGGCGCTGGCGAGGCTGATGGCGAGGAAGCGCCGGATCGGCGCCTCATCCTCGATCACCAGAACGCGGGCAGGGACGGCATTGTCGGTCATGGCTCTTCGTCCGGCAGGTCGGCGTCAGAGGCAACCGGCAAGGTCATCGCGACGGTCGTGCCCTCGCCCGATGGACCCGGCCCGATGCTGACGGTTCCGCCGTGGGCCTCGACGAAACCGCGGACGATGGCAAGCCCGAGCCCGGTGCCGGCCGGCGCGCTGTCACCCTGCGCCGCGCGATAGAAGAGGTCGAAGACCCGCTCGCGTTCCCCCGGGTCGATCCCGGGCCCCTGGTCGGAGACGGTCAGGCGAACCATCGGCCCTTCGGCCATGGCGGCGAGGGTGATCGGGCTCCCCAACGGGGCATATTTGCACGCGTTCTCGACCACGTTGGCGAGCGCCTGGCCAATGAGAACCGGGTCGACATGAACCCGCGGCAGATCCTTCGGCATGTCGATCCGTATCGGGTGCCCCTCCACCACACGCGCGAGGTCCGACCTGACCCGCCCGACGATCTCGCGAAGGTCGACGCTGGCGCGCTTCGGCTCAAGGACGCCGTGACCGAGCCGCGTCATGTCGAGAAGGTTCTGCACATAGCGATCGAGCCGGCGCGCTTCTTCGAGCGCCGTCGCGGTCAATTCGGCCCGGTTCTCCAGGCTGAGCGCCGCAGAGGCATCCGCCAATGTGGTGATGGCGCCGATGACGGTGACGAGGGGCGTCCTGAGATCGTGGCTGACCGAGTTCAGCAGGGCGGATCGCAGCCTCTCGCCCTCCGCCCTCACGCGGGCGTCCTCGAGATCGGCGGCGAGGGTAAAGCGCTCGAGGGCGACCGCCACCTGATCCTCGACGGCGAGGAGGAGGCGCTTGGTTTCGGGGTCCAGCCCGGCGGCGCCATCGCGGAACTGCACGCCGATGACCCCAGGATTGTGCGGGCCGTCGCCAGCGGCACAAACAGCCACTCGGAGGTCGGCAGCGTCGTGGTTCCGGCTCCGGCGGGCTCGTTCTTCTCGAAAGCCCAGCGCGCGGCGCCCTCGGCCCGTGCATCGAGTTCGTCGATGGAGGGGTGCCCCTGGACCTGCTCCAGCACGCCCTGCCGGTCCGGCATCAGGATCAGCGACCGGCAGTTGAGGGTGGCGGCGATATGAGCCGCCGCAGCCCAGAGGACGTCGTCGGCCTTGGTGGCGGAGGCGATCCTGCGGGCGAACTCGTAAAGCGTCTCCGTCCGCCGCTGGGCGGCGCGCATGGAATCCACCTGCGCCTTCAGGCGGCTCGCCAGGGTTCCGGTGAAAACGGCGCTGATGAGGAAGACCAGCAGCGCAATGACCGATTCCGACTGCTCCACCGCCAGCGAGTAGTAGGGCGTCGTGAAGAAGAAGTTGTAGGTGAGGAAGCCGAGGCCGCTGGCGAGAAGGGCGGCGGCAAGGCCCCTGCGAAAAGCCACCAGCGACACGGCGAGGAGGTAGACGACCGCCAGCGAGGCCACCGGCAGATGCGGCGAGAAGGGCCAGGCGAAGAGCGTCGCCGCGGCCATGGCGCCGGCCGTCTCGGCGATCATCGGTCCCCAT
The DNA here is from genome assembly GCA_965284145.1 of Phreatobacter sp. Lineage (GTDB taxonomy): Bacteria > Pseudomonadota > Alphaproteobacteria > Rhizobiales > Phreatobacteraceae > Phreatobacter. The sequence goes on along the minus strand of CBDIRH010000001.1, from coordinate 1,080,826 downwards.
TGCCGCCAGGGTGGCAGGCGCGCCGACTCCAGGATCCGCCGCCGCTCGACGCGTGCCCGGTGCGCGACCACGGTGACCTCGAAATCGGTCGCCCGGTCGAGGATCCGGTCGGCGACGGCTTCGCGCAGCAGTCCGAAAGGCCAGCGGCTGCGAGGCCGGCCGATAAGGATGCGCGTCACGTTGCGGCTGCGGGCGAAGGCGAGGATTTCCGATGCGACGTCCGACTCGGTGTGAAGCGTGACGACCTCGGCGCCGAGCGTGTCGGCCAGCCGGAGCGCGTCTGCCGTCGCTCCCCGCGCCTCCTCGCCAAGTGCCTCGTGGCGCGGCGTGACGACGGTGGCGACGATCCAGGGAATGCGCGCCCGGTCAGCCATGCGCTTGCCGGCGCGCACCAGCGCCTTGGCCACCGGCGCCTCGTTGACGGCGACGAACAGCCGTTCCTGCGTCGGCCAGGGCCCCTTGACCGCATTGGCCTGCATGTAGCTGAGCATGTCGGCGTCGACGCGGCTGGCGGCCGTACGCAGTGCGAGCTCCCGCAGAGCCGTCAGATTGCCGCGGGTGAAGAAGTTCTCCAGTGCCCGGCCGACCTGCTGGGGGACATAGACCTTGCCCTCCCGCAGCCGGTTGATCAGCTCCTCCGGTGGCAGGTCGATCAGCTCGATCTCGTCGGCCTGCTGGAGCACCTCGTCCGGCACGGTCTCCTGCACGCGCACACCGGTGATGCTGGCGACGACGTCGTTGAGGCTCTCGATGTGCTGGATGTTGAGGGTCGTGGTGACGTCGATACCGGCGTCGAGCACCTCGAAAACGTCCTGCCAGCGCTTGGGATGGCGCGCGCCGGGCACGTTGGTGTGGGCGAACTCGTCGATGAGGGCCAGTTGCGGCTTGCGGGCCAGCAGCGCGTCGATATCCAGCTCATGCAGGACCTGACCGCGATAGGTGATCGCCTTGCGCGGCAGCACCTCCAGCGTGGCCAGCAGCCCCGCCGTCTCGGCGCGGCCGTGGGTCTCCACCAGCGCCGCCACGACGTCGCGCCCCGTGCGCTGGCGCTGGCGCGCCTCCTCCAGCATGGCGAAGGTCTTGCCGACGCCGGGAGAGGCGCCGAGAAAGACCTTCAGCCGCCCGCGCCCGGCCTTGCGGTGCTCGCCGAGCAGGGCTTCGGGATCGGGACGGTCGGTGTCGGTGGTCGGCATCCGGTCAGGGCATTTCGGCGTCGAGGGCGAGGTTCAGCGGCAAGCACGTTCACCCGCGGCTCACCCAGCAGGCCGAAGCTACGCCCTTCCACGTGCCGTTGCACGAGGCTTTCGACGCGCGCGGCGGGAACGCCGCGCCCGCTGGCGACACGCGCCACCTGGGACAGCGCCGCTGCCGGCGAGACATGCGGATCGAGCCCGGACGCCGAGGCCGTGACGAGATCGGCCGGCGCGGGTCCGCTGCCGAGCGCTTCGACGCGGGCGCGGATGGCGTCCGCCAGCGCCTTCGACGACGGGCCAAGATTGCTGCCGGTGGAAGCGGCGGCATTGTAGGGGGCGTCGACAGTCTTCGTTGCATCGGCCGGGTCAGGCGTCGACGTGGCGGAAGGACGGCCATGGAAGTAGCGCGGGCCGGCAAAGGCCTGTCCGACCAGTTCGGAGCCGACGACGCGGCCGCCCCGGACGACCAGCGAGCCGTTCGCTTGGTAGGGCATGAGCCCCTGAGCGAGGCCGGCGACGGCCAGCGGATAGGCAAGGCCGGTGAGGCCTGTGAAGAGCAGCGTGAGAACGAGGGCGGGGCGAAGAAGGGAGAGCATGGACGAGGCTCCTCAGGCGAGGCGCAGGAGATCGACGATCATGTCGATCAGCTTGATGCCGACGAAGGGAACGATCAGGCCGCCGAGGCCGTAGATCGCGAGGTTGCGCGACAGCAGAGCGGAGGCCGAGGCCGGGACATAGGAGACCCCCCTCAGCGCGATCGGAATGAGCGCGACGATGACCAGTGCGTTGAAGATGATCGCCGAGAGGATCGCCGACTGCGGGGTACCGAGCCCCATCACGTCGAGCACGGCGAGGCCGGGATAGGCGGTGACGAACAGCGCCGGCAGGATGGCGAAATACTTGGCGACGTCATTGGCGATGGAGAAGGTCGTCAGCGCGCCGCGGGAAATGAGCAGTTGCTTGCCGATCGCAGGACGATCTCGATGAGCTTGGTCGGGTCGCTGTCGAGGTCGATCAGGTTTCGCCGCCTCGCTTGGCCGCGGGGGTTCCCGTCAGTTCATGGCGACACCGACGTCGGCCTGGGCCAGGGCCGGCGCGTCGTTCGAGCCGTCACCGCACATGGCGACGAGACGGCCCGTCGGCCTGCTCCTTGCGGATCAGCTCCAGCTTCTTCTCCGGGGTCGCCTCGGCGAGGAAATCATCCACACCCGCTTCCGCGGCGATGGCGGCCGCGGTCAGCGGGTTGTCGCCGGTGATCATCACCGTGCGGATACCCATGCGGCGCAGTTCGGCGAAGCGCTCGCGGATGCCCGGCTTGACGATGTCCTTGAGGTGGACCACGCCGAGCGGGCGACCATCGCGCGCCACCACCAGCGGCGTGCCGCCGGTCATGGCGATCCGGCGGACGATGGCATCGAGAGCCGGATCCGCCGCCGTCCCGGCGAGCCGGAGGATGGCGTCCGACGCGCCCTTGCGGATGGATGCACCGCCGGGATAGGTCGACGCCGGACATGCGGGTCTGGGCGGTGAAGGGCACGAAGGTCATGCCGCTGCGGTCGGCTTGCGCGAGGCCGAACTTGCAGAGCGGCAAGGTCGACGATGGACTTGCCCTCCGGCGTGTCGTCGGCGAGCGAGGCCAGCAGGGCGGCCTCGGCGAGGTCGCGGTCGGTGACGCCCGGCGACTGGCATCGAAGGCGTCGGCCATGCGGTTGCCGAAGGTGATCGTGCCGGTCTTGTCCAGCAGCAGCACGTCGATGTCGCCGGCCGCCTCTACCGCCCGACCGGACTTGGCGATCGACGTTGCGCCTTCACCAGCCGGTCCATGCCGGCGATGCCGATGGCCGACAGCAGGCCACCGATGGTGGTCGGGATCAGGGTGACGAAGCAGCGCGGCGAGATAGACCACCGGGAGTCTCGGCCAATGGCCAGGATGGGCGAACGACCGGCAGGGTCACCACCACCAGCAGGAAGATCGAGAGTCAGGCCGGTCGAGCAGGATGTCGAGGGCCAATCTCGTTCGGCGTCTTCTGCCGCTTGGCGCCCTCGACCAGCGCGATCATCCGGTCGAGTGAAGGTCTCGCCCGGCTTGGCCGGTGACGCGCACCACCAGCCAGTCCGAGACGAGCCGGGTGCCGCCGGTGACCGAGCCGAACGGTCACCGCCGGATTCGCGGATGACCGGGGCGCATTCCCCGGTGATGGCGACTCTCGTCGACCGACGCCACGCCGTCGATCACCTCGCCGTCGGCCTGGGATGGTGTCGCCGGCCTCGACGAGCACGAGGTCGTCCACCTTTGCGCACGCTCGTGGCGGGCATGTACCTTGAAGCTGCCAGAGGTCACGGCGGGTCGCCTACGACCAGCACGCGGGCTGCGGACGCTGGCACTTGGTGGCCCGGAAGGCTATCGGCCCGGGCCTTGCCGCGACCCTCCGCCACCGCCTCGGCGAAGTTGGCGAAGAGCACGGTGAACCACAGCCAGAGGGCGATCTGCACGGCGATGAAGGCATTGGCGCCGGCCGCCGTGACCTCGCGCGCGGCGAGGATGGTGGCAAGCACCGAGACCAGCGCGGTGACGAAGATCACGGGGTTGCGGACGAGGCTTCTCGGATCGAGCTTTGCGAAGGCCTGGATGGCCGCTGCCTGGAGGATCTTCGCGTCGAAGAGCCCGATCTCGGCGGTCGATGACTTGCTCATGGGATGAACTCTCAGAAGGTCCTGCCGGCGATCATCGAGACATGCTCGGCGATCGGCCCGAGGGCGAGAACGGGCAGGAAGGTCAGGGCGCCGACGATCAGGATCGTGACGACAAGGAGGACGACGAAGACGGGGCCGTGGGTCGGGAAGGTGCCGGCGGACGGCGGCGCAGCCCGCTTCGTGGCGAGGGACCCGGCGATGGCGAGGATCGGGACGATGTAGCCGAACCGCCCCAGCAGCATGGCAATGCCGAGGAAGGTATTGTGGAAGGGGACATTGGCGTTGAAGCCGGCGAAGGCCGAGCCGTTGTTCCCGGTCGCCGAGGAATAGGCATAGAGCAGCTCCGACAGGCCATGGGGGCCGGCGTCCTGCACCGAGCCCTGCGCCGCCCCGGTGACGATGGCGAGGCTGGCGAAGACCAGGACGCCGACTGGCATGACCAGCAGTGTCAGTGCGGCGAGCTTCACCTCGCGAGCCTCGATCTTCTTGCCGAGATATTCCGGCGTGCGCCCCACCATGAGGCCGGCGAGGAACACGGTCAGCACGACGAAGAGCAGCATGCCGGTGAGGCCGACGCCGACCCCGCCATAGACGATCTCGCCGAGCTGGATGTTCAGCATCGCGACGAGGCCGCCGAGAGGCGTCAGGCTGTCGCGCATGGCATTGACCGAGCCGTTCGAGGCAGCCGTGGTCGAGATGGCCCAGAGCACGGAGCCGATCAGGCCGAAGCGGACCTCCTTGCCTTCCATGTTGCCCGAGGACGGGGTCACCAGAGCGGCATGGAGGGGATTGCCCGCCCGCTCGGCGGCATAGAGAGCCGTGAAGGCGATGAGCAGCATCACGCCCATGGCGGCGAACAGCGCGATGCCCTGCCGCCTGTCGCCGACCATGCGGCCATAGGTGAAGCAGAAGCCGACGGGGATCGCGAGAATCGCCAGCATCGACAGGAGGTTGGAAAAGGCTGTCGGGTTCTCCAGCGGATGGGCGGAATTGACGTTGAAGAAGCCGCCGCCATTGGTGCCGAGCTGCTTGATGGCCACCTGGCTCGCCACGGGTCCGAGGGCGATGGTCTGCTGCCCGCCCTCGAGCGTCGTCGCCGTCACCGAGGCGGCGAGCGTCTGCGGCATTCCGAGGATGACGAAGACGACGGCGAGCACAATGGCGAGCGGCAGCAGAACGTAGAGGACGGCGCGGACGAGGTCGCTCCAGAAGTTGCCGATGGTGCGGACCTGCCTGCCGGCGAAGCCACGGGCGACGGCCGCGGCGACCGCCATGCCGGAGGCGGCGGAGACGAAGTTCTGCGTCGTCAGCCCCATCATCTGGCTGAGGTGGGAGAGCGTCGTCTCGCCGCCATAGGACTGCCAGTTGGTATTGGTGACGAAGGAGATCGCCGTGTTGAAGGCGAGATGCGCCGGCACGCCGTCGAACCCCTGCGGATTGAGCGGCAGGAGGTGCTGGAAGCGCAGGACGAGGAAGAGCAGGACGAAGCCGCAGGCGTTGAAGGCGATCAGCGAGAGGGCATAGCGGGTCCAGTGCTGGCCCTCGTCCGGCCCGATGCCGGCCGGCCGCAGCAGGGCCCGCTCGACGGACGCGAGGAATGTCGCCTCCCCTGTGAAGACCCGGGCCATGTAGAGGCCGAGAGGAACGGCGATGGCGACGAGAAGGGCCGCATAGAGCGCGGCCTGCGTCAGATCGGATGTCATGGGACAGGGGCTTTCAGAAGCGCTCGGGCCGCACGAGGGCGACGACGAGATAGCCGAAGGCGAAGACGGCGAAGGCGATGCCGAGGGCGATGTCGAAGCTCATCGGGGCCTCACACGCGCTCGGCGGCAGTCACGGCCGCCGCCACGAAAAGGAAGCCGACGAGGCCGCCGGCGAGGAAGAGAATGTCAGCCAACATGCAATGAGGCTCCGGTTGTCGATGATCCGGAGGCTAGGCGGGGCAGGCGTAAAGGGGCGAGGCGGAAGCGGCTCGCAGGCGTAACGCCGCCGTAAAGACCGCGAAGCGGGATCGCGGAGAAGACTGCCCTCCTGGATCAGGGCGACCCTGGTACGAAATAAGCGGTGGGCGCCGCAGGGCGGCTGGTCGAGCTCGGCGAGTTCAACCACTCCTCGAGCGGCGCGTGGATTGGCGAGTGGTCATTGACCGCCCGCTCCGAGGCTACAGGTCAGCGCGTATGGAGGCCGGAGCACAGCAACGCTGGCGAGCGGCTATCGATGATGGCTCGATCGCTGCGTCAGGTCGGCCACCGGTCTGTCGAGGAATTTGGTGGGTGATGAAGGACTCGAACCTTCGACCCGCTGATTAAGAGTCAGCTGCTCTACCAACTGAGCTAATCACCCACGCCCGCGGGCGTTGCCGCGCGGGAGCCGGGTCACTAGCAGAGGCGATGCGCCCTGTCCAGAACGCACGCGTGCTTTTTTCCGCAGGCCGGGCGGCCTCTATCCCTCAGGGTTACCGGCCGGCCAGAGCCAGGCCGCGCCGCGCACGCCGGAGGAGTCGCCGTGGCGGGCCTTGACGATCGGCGTGGTGCAGGAATCGGAGAAGACATAGGGGCGCATGGCCGGCGGCAGGTCGTCATAGAGCGACATGACGTTGCTCATGCCACCCCCGGCGACGATGACGTCGGGATCGATCAGATTGACGACATGCGCGAGGCCGCGCGCCAGACGCGAGACGTAGCGGTCATAGGATGCGCGCGACGGGGGATCACCAGCGAGGGCCCGTTCCGCGATCTCCGGCGCCGGGACAGCCTCGCCGGTAGCCCGCAGATAGTCCTCCGCGAAGCCTGTCCCCGAGACCCAGGTCTCGAGGCAGCCCTTCTGGCCGCAATAGCAGGCCGGTGCCGACCGGACCTCCTCGACAGAGGGCCAGGGCAGCGGATTGTGGCCAAACTCGCCGCCGATCAGGTGCCGGCCGCGCAGCACCTTGCCGTCGATCACGATCCCCGAACCAGCCCCTGTGCCGATGATGAGGCCGAAGACAACGCCTGCCCCTGCCGCCGCGCCGTCCACCGCCTCCGACAGCGCGAAGCAGTTGGCGTCGTTCTCCAGCCGCACGGGGCGGCCGAGCGCCGCCTCCAGGTCCTTGTCCAGCGGATGGCCGATCAGGACGGTGGTGTTGGCGTTCTTGACGAGGCCCGTCGCCGGCGAGATCGAGCCGGGAATGCCGACACCGACGGTGCCGGTCGCCCCGAGCTCCGCTTCCGCGCCGCGGACCAGCCCGGCGATGGCCGCGACGATGGCGGCGTAGTCGTGGCGCGGGGTCGGGACCCGGCGGCGATGAAGCTCCCGGCCCCGGTCGTCCAGGGCCAGGACCTCGATCTTGGTGCCGCCGAGATCGATGCCGATGCGCATGCCGGGTCTATTCGGCCGCGACGGTGCCGTGCTGGGGATGCAGGCGCTCTCGCTTGGCGATGAGCTTGTTCAGCGCCGACAGATAGGCCTTGGCCGAGGACACCAGCGTATCGGGGTCCGCGCCCTTGCCGGTGAAGGTATTGCCATCCGCCTGCAGCCGCACCGAGACCTCCGCCTGTGCATCCGTTCCCTGGGTAACGGCATGCACCTGATAGAGTTCCAGCACCGCCTCGTGCGGGACGATGGCCTTGATGGCATTGAAGACGGCATCGACCGGGCCGTTGCCCGAGGCCTGCACGGTCTTGTGCACGCCGTCGAGGTCCAGCGTCAGGGTCGCGGCCTGCGGCCCCATGGTGCCGGCGACGACCAGTCAGCGACATGACCTTCATGCGGTCCTGGCTATGGGCGATCTTCTCGTCCACCAGCGCCTCGATGTCCTCGTCGTAGATCACCTTCTTGCGGTCGGCGAGCTCCTTGAAGCGGACAAAGGCGTCCTCCAGCTGGTTGTCGGCAGATCTGGTAGCCGAGATGCTTCAGCTTGTCCTTGAAGGCGTTGCGGCCGGAGTGCTTGCCCATCACCAGCGAGGTCGATTTCACGCCGACGGAGTCGGGCGTCATGATCTCGTAGGTCTGGGTGTTCTTCAGCATGCCGTCCTGGTGGATGCCGCTCTCGTGGGCGAAGGCGTTCCGCCCGACGATGGCCTTGTTGTACTGCACGGGGAACGAGGTCACCGTGGAGACGAGCTTGGAGGCGCGCGTCAGCATCTTCGCGTCGATGCCGGTCTCGTAGGGGAAGATGTCGTTGCGGGTGCGGATCGCCATGACAATCTCCTCCAGCGCCGCATTGCCCGCCCGCTCGCCGATGCCGTTGATGGTGCACTCGATCTGCCGGGCGCCGCCCTCGACACCGGCGATGCGAGTTCGCCACGGCCATGCCGAGGTCGTTGTGGCAATGGACCGAGAAGATCGCCTTGTCAGCGTTCGGCACGCGCGAGCGCACCATCTCGAACAGCGCCTTGTACTCGTGCGGCGCAGTGTAGCCGACCGTGTCAGGGATGTTGATCGTGGTCGCACCGGCCTTGATGGCGGCCTCCACGCAGCGGCAGAGGAAGTCGTGCTCGGTGCGGGTGCCGTCCTCGGCCGACCATTCGACGTCCTCGACCAGGTTTCGGGCGCGGGTGACGGAGGCCACGACCATGTCCAGAACCTCGTCCGGCTCCTTCTGCAGCTTGTGCTTCATGTGCACGGGCGAGGTGGAGAGGAAGGTGTGGATGCGCGGCGCGGCGGGCGTGGCGCACCGCCTCACCGGCACGGTCGATGTCGTTCATGCCGGCGCGGGCGAGGCCGGTGACGACGGCATTCTTCACCCGCTTGGCGACGGCGACGACCGCCTCGAAGTCGCCGATGGAGGCAATGGGGAAGCCGGCCTCGATGATGTCGACGCCCATCTCGTCGAGGAGATCGGCGACCTGCAGCTTCTCCTCCAAGGTCATGGTCGCGCCCGGGCACTGCTCGCCGTCGCGCAGGGTGGTGTCGAAGATGAAGACGCGGTCCTTGCCGGAAGCGCTTGTGGTGGTGGTCATCGTGTCAGTCCTTGCTGCGGGCCGCGGCGACTGTTGCGCCTCACTTCGCAGGCCCTGGAGTTTCAGGTTGCGGTCTGTGATCCCCTGAGCGCCAAGGCCGATAAGGCCCTGCCGGTGCTCAGGGGCGGATAAGCAGAAGGAGGGAAAGCGAGGGCGTGGCGCTGCAAGCGCGAAGGCTGATCGGTGCGGGCGCACGGACGATCGGCACGGACGTTCCTCGACAAGGCGGCTCAATGGCCGCGGTTGACCCTGCCTAACCGATCCGGGTGCCCGTAGGCAAGCAGGAAGTCGCAGGGCAAGGCGGTTGCCACCCGGCCGTTAACCACGGGATCGGGGCGCGAACGGAGCATGACCGAATCGGTCACCTCATGCGGTTCCGCGTTTGTCCTGCAGGCGAAGCGCAGCTTTCTGGCCCATCCGCGGGGCTGGCATATGGCCTCACCCCGAGGTCGCGGCCTAGCGGTGCCGTCCGTCTTAACGGTCTGGTCCCGGATCGGGACGGGCCTGCCCGGTCTGCTGATCGCGGACTCGCGTGCGCGATTCAAAGTAGATGTTGATCAGCACGCCAGCGACGACGATGGCCGCGCCCGCAAGCACGGCCGGCTCGGGGCGCTCGGCATAGACCAGCCAGCCGATGAGGCCGATCAGCGGCACGCGCATGAAGTCGATGGGCGTCACCACGATGGCATCGCCATGGCGGAAGGCGTTGGTGAGGCAATAGTGGGCGGTGAACCCGCAGATGAAGATGCCGATGAGCGGCAGCCATTGCGCAACCTCCATCTTGCCGAGGAACCAGACCGGCTCGCCGATCGCCGCATTGGCGACGAGGTTGAGCGGCAGCTGGATGAGGTTCATCCAGAGCATGATGGTCCAGGTCGAATTCGAGGCGGTGAGGAACTTGGTCGTCGTCTGTTGCACGCCGAAGCAGATCGCCGCCGCCGCCACCGCCAGGGCCTCGGGCCGGAAGCTGTCGAGCCCGGGGCGAAGGATCACGAGCACGCCGACGAAGCCGAGGACGAGGGCGGCGAGCCGCGGCAGGGTCATCCGTTCGCCGAGGAAGAGGACGGCGAAGATCGCCACCCAGGTCGGCGTGGTGAACTCGATGGCAAAGACGGTGGCGAGCGGCAGGACGGTCAGCCCATAGGCCCACAGCGCCTGCCCGCCGAAATGGATGGTGTTGCGGATGAAGTGGATGCCGGGCCGCGTCGCCGCCAGCCGCTGGCCTGGTTCGGGCGCGAGCAACGCCATGGCCGGCAGGATGACGAGCCCGCCGAGATTGCGCAGCGCCAGGATCTCGAAAACCGTATAGGTTCCGTGCAGGGCCCGGATGGACAGGGCGATGGCCGAGAAGGACAGCAGCGTCCCCGCCATCCAGAAGACCACCATGGCGAAGTTGCGCTGCGGAGAGGCGGACATGGGGGCTCGGGGAGCGAGGAACGGGGCCATCGTTCTATTCAGCCCCGGCCTCGGGGTCCCGCGCGATTTTCGCAGATCGGCCCCGTTCTGCGGTTGACGGGTGAATATCACGCGACTATACACGCCGATCCGTGGCGGCCCCGTGCCGCCGCACTCGTTTTCTTGTGCCCCGTCCGATGCGGGGCCAGCCGCCGGGACACTATCGATGGCCAATACGGCTTCCGCGAAGAAGGCCGCCCGCGTGATCGCGCGGCGCACCGCAGTCAACCAGGCCCGCCGCTCTCGCATGCGCACCTTCCTGCGCAAGCTGGAAGAGGCCATCGCCACCGGCGACAAGGCTGCCGCCACCGCCGCCTTCCAGGCGGCCCAGCCGGAGATCATGCGCGCCGCCCAGAAGGGCGTGCTGCACAAGAACACCGCCTCGCGGAAGGTCTCGCGCCTCGCCAGCCGGATCGCCAAGGTCGGCGCCTGACATCTTCACGATTTCGGCGCTGCTTGCGCCGTGGAATACCCTCAGAAGCCCGGCTCCGCGCCGGGCTTTTGTCGTTCTGGGTGGTCGATACGGGTGACGTTGGGGAGCCGTGGCGATTCCGCAACAGACTCGCGTCAACCCAAATTTTTTGATCCGCCACCTTCCCTGCCGGGGAGGGCATCCCTGACCCGGCTAAGGACGATCCGGCAAATGGAATGAAAATCAGATGCTTAGCCGGGGGACACTCGTTCCGGGGGCGTAACATCTGGATTCAGGGCCTGCGCAATCCTCTCCGGCGAGCCCGTCTGACGGCGTTCCGCAGGTCGGATCTGGCGGGAGGAACCGGAAACTTGCCGATTCATCAGAGGCTTGTTGAAGCGGTCCGCGCAACCCGAAAACGGGAGAGGAGTCAAGCGGGAGCCCTTAACCATTTGTTAAGGGAAATCCGTTGCCGCGCCGAAGGCCGCTGTGTATCAATCTGATCACTCGGGGGGGCCACCCCGGGCTTCATCGAAGAGTTGGCGTGTGGAACCCTGTAACTGGGGTCCTGGGATGTTTTGTCTCTAAAGAGAGCAATCCGTTCCTTCAATCGCGCCAGTATTCCTGAAGCGGTCGGGTGGCAATAGATTCGCGCTGCGGTCGATAGACTGCGGCCGGGTCGAACAATCGAGCTGAACAACTCTGTCTGGATTGGGGCGCGCGGGCGCATCGTGGCCGCGCGGGGGAATGATGTCGTCTTCACTCGACTCCGGCTTCGCCGGCGACGCAACGCCAACGGAAAGCCTCGACGCCCTGCAGCGGAATCCCTCTGCGCAGCTGGTCGATGTGCGGACCACGGCCGAATGGGCCTATGTCGGATCCCCCGATCTCAGCTCGGTTGCGCGGGAGACGATCCGCATCGAATGGCAGGTCTTTCCCGCCATGACCGTCAATGCCGATTTCGTTGAGACGCTCGGACGCGAGCTTGCCGCCCGGGGCCTCGGCAAGGATGCGCCTCTCTATTTTCTCTGCCGCTCAGGAGTGCGCTCCAAGGCCGCGGCCATCGCCATGACGTCGGCAGGGTACAGCCACTGCTACAACGTGGTCGGCGGTTTCGAGGGCCCCCATGACGCCGAGCGGCGCCGAGGCGCGAAGGCCGGCTGGAAGGCGGACGGCCTGCCCTGGACCCAGCCCTGACGGGCACCAGGCTTGCCACTTCCCACTCCACCATCACCGCGTACCCCGTTTCATCACCACCGGACTTTCTTGGAGAACCCCGTGTTTGCCAGCCCTGAACTTGTCCGCGAAACGACCGAGAGCAAGACCGACACCATGAGCGATGCCAAGCGCGCAGGAGCAATCTGGGAGCGGGTGAGCCGGCGCCTTCGGGCCGAGCTCGGCGAGGATGTCTTCTCCAGCTGGTTCAAGAGCATCGAGATCGATTCCGCCGTCGAGGCCGCGGTGCGCCTGTCGGTGCCGACGCGCTTTCTCAAGAGCTGGATCGACCACCACTACAAGGACCGGATCATCGCCCGCTGGTCCGAGGAAGCCGGCCAGCCGGTGACGATCGACGTGACGGTCCGTACCGCTGCCAGCGCTCGCACGGTGGTTCGCCCGCGCCCGGCCGAGGATGCCGCACGCCACACCTCGCAATCGGCGGCACCGCGTGCCGTCGCGGCGCCGCACCTGTCGGCTGCGCAGAACACCCTGGGGGGGTCGCCGCTCGATCCGCGCCTCACCTTCGAGACCTTCGTCCAGGGACGCTCCAACACTCTCGCCCGCGCCGCGGCCCTGCAGGTCGCCCAGTCGCGTCCGACCGATACCGTGCTGTTCAATCCGCTCTACATCCATGCCGGTGTCGGGCTCGGCAAGACGCATCTTCTGCAGGCCGTCGCCGGTACGGCGCAGGCCGGCGGACGCCGCGTCCTCTATCTGACGGCGGAGAAGTTCACCTTCGGCTTCGTCGCGGCGCTGAAGAACCAGACGGCCATCGCCTTCAAGGAAGCGCTTCGCAACATCGATCTCCTCATCATCGACGACCTGCAGTTCCTGCAGGGCAAGCAGACGCAGGCCGAGTTCTGCCACACGCTGAACGCGCTGATCGATGCCGGCCGCCAGATCGTCGTCGCAGGTGACCGTCCGCCGTCGGACCTGGAGAACCTCGACGAGCGGGTCCGCTCGCGCCTTGCCGGTGGCCTCACCGTCGAGATCGGCGCTCTGGACGAGAACCTGCGCTTCGACATCCTGAAGCAGAAGCTCTCCCACGCCCGCGCCCAGCATCCCGGCTTCGACGTTCCGCCGGCCGTCATGTCCTATGTCGCCAAGAACGTCACGCAGAACGGCCGCGATCTCGACGGTGCCTTCAACCGTCTGATCGCCACCAACAGGCTGACCAACCAACCGGTGACCGTCGAGATGGCCGAGCGCTCGATCCGTGATCTCGTCCGCATCGCCGAGCCGAAGCGCGTCAAGATCGAGGATATCCAGAAGATCGTGGCGCAGCACTACAACGTCAGCCGTTCGGACATCCTGTCGTCGCGCCGCACCGCGACCGTCGTCCGGCCGCGCCAGATCGCCATGTATCTCGCAAAGACCATGACTCTGCGCTCGCTGCCCGAGATCGGCCGGCGCTTCGGCGGCCGCGACCACACGACCGTGCTGCACGCCGTCCGCAAGATCGAGGGGCTGGTGGGACAGGACCCCGCGCTGAGCGAAGAGGTGGAAGTGCTGAAGCGCCGCCTCAACGACTGAGGCGACGCACCAGCGTCACGGGCGGCAGCGCAACGCGGCGGGTCTCAGCACGCGCCCGGTCCGCGCTGGTAGGGCCGCGCATCATGACGCGCCGCCGCGAGGGCCATCATCGCGTCGGCCTGGGTGCGGGCGCTTGAGAAGGCATTCTCGTAGGCGGTGACACCGAGCGAGGTCATGGGACCGGAATCGAAGCCCACGCGATAGAGCCTCGTGTTGAGCCGCGGATCATAGCCCACCGCCTCGATGGCACGGACGCAGAAGTCGCCGACCGTGACGACGCGGATGGAAACGGTGACCCTGTTGTTGCGGGAATCGGTATCGCCCCGGCCGCTATGCGCCCCGCCGCCGGGATACTGGGCGACGGCGGGAACCGACAAGGCTCCAGCAAGCGTGAGGGCCCCGACAAGGGCGGCAGCGCCAAGCCCGGCGCGGAACGACATCGGATAGCGTGACATGACTGTCTCCTACTCGCCCCCGAGAGGTTGGCAGATGCCATCTCCCGTCTAGACAGATCGTGTGTCTGCCCGTTGGCGGCAAGGGCGCCGGTTCGTTTCGTTGCATGGGGCAGTGACGGTCCCATCGGGGCGGGGCGAGTCCGGATGCGGTGAAAAGCACGTGGATAGGGCTGCGCCCGACGGAGTTGCCCTTGCATCATGTTGCGGCGCGGGGTTGACTGACGCCCCTTGTTTTCGAGGCGCGGCCCCGGCTGCGCCCCGCCGTCTGTCGGAGCATTGTTGATGAAGGTCACCGTCGAGCGGGCCCAGCTCCTGAAATCCCTCGGCCACGTCCATCGCGTCGTCGAGCGCCGCAACACCATCCCGGTCCTCTCCAACGTGCTGATGAAGGCTGATGGCGCTTCGCTGCGCCTCAAGGCGACCGACCTCGACATCGAGGTAGTGGAGACGCTGCCCGCCGAGGTCGCGACCGCAGGCGGCACCACGGTGCCGGCCCACATGATCTACGACATCGTCCGCAAGCTTCCCGACGGCTCGCAGGTCCAGCTCGAGATCGGCCGGCGACAAGGGCACGCTGATCGTCCGCGCCGGGCGCTCTCGCTTCACCCTGCAGACCATCCCCGAGAGCGATTTCCCCGACATCGCCGCCGGCGAGATGAGCCACACGCTTCCAGGTACCGGCCGGGCACCTGAAGCGCCTCATCGACAAGACCCAGTTCGCCATCTCCACCGAGGAGACGCGCTACTATCTGAACGGCATCTTCCTGCACGTGGTCGAGAAGGGCGGGCAGAGCCTGCTGCGCGCCGTGGCAACCGACGGACACCGCCTGGCCCAGGTCGAGTGTCGAGGCGCCGGCCGGCGCCATCGGCGATGCCTGGGCGTCATCGTGCCGCGCAAGACGGTGGCGCGAGGTCCAGCAAGCCTCGCTGGACGAGCCGGACGCCACCGCCACGGTGGAGCTTTCCACCGCCAAGATCCGCTTCCGCTTCGGCGCGACTCGTGCTGACCTCGCAAGCTGATCGACGGCACCTTCCCCGACTACGCAGCGGGTCATCCCGACCGGCAACGACAAGATCCTCACCGTCGACTGCAAGGGGCAGTTCGCGGCCGCCGTCGACCGCGTCTCGACCGTCTCCTCCGAGCGCGGTCGCGCGCCGTCAAGCTCGCGGCCTCCGACGGCCGGCTGACCCTGTCGGCGACCAACCCGGATTCGGGCAGCGCCACCGAGGAGACTCGAGGTCGCGTACGAGGACTGACGCCCTCGAGATCGGCTTCAACTCGCGCTACCTGCTCGACATCACCGGCCAGGTCGACGGCGACACGGTGGAACTCAAGCTCGCCGATCCCGGATCGCCGACCCTGATCCAGGACCCCGCCGGTCCCGGCGCGCTCTACGTGCTGATGCCCATGCGGGTCTGACCGGTGGCCGCGACGATCATTGACGGCAAGGCCGTCGCCGCCAGCGTCCTGGCGCAGGCGAAGGCCGCGGCCGACGCCTTCCGCGCCGCAAGGGGCCGCCCTCCGGGTCTTGCTGTCGTGCATGGTCGGCGAAGACCCCGCGAGCCAGGTCTATGTCGCGTCCAAGTCAAGCACCGCCAGACGGAATGCGGCAGGATTTCATTCGCGTCCAGCACACGCTGCCGGCCGAGACCTCTGAGGCAGGCGCTGCTCAAGATCATCGGCGACCGCCTCAACGCCGACTCCGGCGATCAACGGCATCCTGGTGCAGCTGCCGCTGCCCAAGGCCATATCGACACCGGCAAGATCATCCGATGGCCATCGCATCCGGCGAAGGATGTCGACGGCTTCCATCTCATCAATGTCGGCAAGCTCGGCACCGGCGCGACTGCGACACGGCCCTCGTTCCCTGCACGCCGGCCGGCTGCGCTGATCCTGATCGAGCGCGTGCGCGGCACCGACCTCGTCCGGCACTCAACGCCGTGGTCGTCGGCCGCTCCAATATCGTCGGCAAGCCGATGGCCCAATCTGCTGCTTGCAGCGCGACTGCGACCGTCACCATCGCCCACTCGCCGCACCAGGCCGATCTCGCCGGCGTCTGCCCGCAGCGCCGACATTCTCGTCGCCGCCGTCGGCCGTCCGGAGATGATCAAGCGGCGAACTGGGTCAAGCCCGGCGCCACCGTCATCGATGTCGGCATCAACCGCATTGCCGCGCTCCGGAGCAGGGTGAAGGCAAGACGCGGCTCGTTGGGCGACGTCGCATACGGCCGAGGCCGCGGTGCATGCCGGCGCCATCACCCCCGTGCCGGGCGGTGTCGGCCCGATGACCATTGCCATGCTGATGGCCAATACGGTGACCGCCGCCCATCTGCGCGAGGGGCTGGAACGCCCGCGCTTCACCGCCTGACGGAGCGACCATGGCCCGATGCTTCGTCGTCATCGGAGCCGGCGCCATCGGATGTCATGTCGGCGGCCTGCTGGCGGCGGCCGGGGCAGACGTCGTCTTTGTCGCCCGTGGCGCCCGCCGAGACGCGCTGGCGCTGAAGGGGCTGGTCCTCGGCGACATCGACGGGAGCGAGACGCCCGTATCGCCGGATCGCTACCGCGTCGCGGCGACGCCGGCCGAGGCCGCCGCCATGGCCGGCGCGGACGTCCTGCTGCTGCTCTGCACCAAGGGCGGGGCGACCGCCGATGCCGCGGGCGAGGCTGCCTGTGCCTTCGCCGAGGGGACGCCGATCCTGTCGCTCCAGAACGGAGTCGACAATGTCGGGCGAATCCGGGCGGCTGCACCGCAGGTCGTGCCGCTCGCCGGCATGGTGCCCTTCAACGTGACGCTGGATCCGCTGCCCGACGGGCGGCTCGTCTCGCGCCGCGCGACCTCGGGGACCCTGCACGCCGAGGACCACGCGGCAACGCGCAGCGTCGCACCGGTTTTCGACAGAGCCGGGTTGCCCCTGCATCTCGTCCCCGACATGGCGCCGGTCCAGTGGGGAAAGCTCCTTCTCAACCTCAACAATCCGGTCAATGCCGTGTCCGGCCTGCCGTTGCGCGACGAACTGATGGATCGCGACTACCGGCGCGCCCTCGCTCTCCTGCAGGACGAGGCACTCACGGCGATGAAGGCCGCTGGCATCACGCCCGGCAAGGTGGGGGCGGCGCCGCCTCGCCTCATCCCCTTCATCCTGCGGCTTCCGACCTGGGCCTTTTCTCGCATCGCCGCCAGCATGCTGACGATCGGCCCCACGGCGCGCTCGTCCATGGCCGACGACGTCGCGGCAGGACGGACGACGGAGATCGACGACCTCTGCGGAGCCGTTGTGAGGCTCGCGGAAGCTCATGGCGCGGTTGCGCCCGCCAATGCCGCCATGGCCCGCATCATCACGACGCTCCGCCCCGGAGACCGTATCCGGGCAAGGAGCTCACGCAGCGGCTCTCGGCCTGAGACGGGCACCTCTCCCCTCGCACACGCAACCTTGATTTTGCCGTCGGGAGGTTCGATATCCGGGCCAACCCTTTCCACCACAGGCGAGTTGCCATGACCAACCCGAAGAACGGGCACGACGAAGTGCCGATCGACGAGGCGAACCAGACGGCCGAAGGCGCCGAGACGGAAGCCACATCTGGCCGATGCCGGGCCCGCGCTGCTCGAGGCCGCCCGCGCCGAGGCGCGCGACATGAAGGACCGCATGCTCCGGACCCTCGCGGAGATGGAGAACCTCAGGAAGCGGACCGAGCGGGAAGTCAGCGATGCCCGCGTCTATGGCGTCACCTCCTTCGCCCGCGACATGCTGAACGTCGCCGACAACATGCGCCGCGCCTTCGACACGCTGCCCGAGGATGCGCGTCCGGCCGAAGGGCCGCTCAAGGCCTTCGTCGAGGGCATCGACCTGACCGAGCGGGAATTGCTGAAGACCCTCGAGAAGCATGGCGTGAAGAAGATCGAGCCGGACGGCCAGAGGTTCGATCCGAACCTGCACCAGGCCATGTTCGAGGTCCCCAACGCCGAGCTTCCCAAGGGCACCGTGGTCCAGACGGTCCAGTCCGGCTTCGTCATCGGCGAGCGCGTGCTGCGTCCCGCCCTCGTCGGGGTCTCGACCGGCGGTCCGAAGGCTGCCCCGCAGCCGGCTTCCTCCGAGGAAGGCTGACCGCCATGACCGGGCTCCTGCCCTGGCTTGAATGGGCAGGAGTGGCGGTCTTCGCGCTGACCGGGGCCCTGGTTGCGGCGCGCAAGCAGATGGACCCCTTCGGCTTCGCGCTGCTCGGCACGGTCACGGGCATCGGCGGCGGCACCCTGCGCGACGTGCTGCTCGGCGCACGACCCGTGCCGTGGATCCTCGATCCGACGGTCGTCGCCATCTGCGTGGCGGTTTCCCTGGCCGCCTTCTTCACCGCCCACCATTTCGAGCAGGACGGCCGCGCCCGCACGCTGCTCTGGGCCGATGCGCTGGGTCTCGCGCTCTTCACCGTCACCGGCACGGGGAAAGCCCTGGCGGCCGGTGCGCCGGCGGTGTCGGCCGTCGTCCTCGGCGTCATCACCGCCACATTCGGCGGCATCATCCGCGACATTCTCGCCGGCGACGTGCCGATGGTCCTGCGGCGCGACATCTATGTGACCGCTGCGCTGGCGGGAGCCGGGGCGTTTGCCCTGATCCTGCTGGCCGGGCCGGAACCCCTCGCGGCCCTCGCCGGCTTCGCCGTCGCCTTCGGCGCCCGGGCCCTCGCCATCCTCAAGGGCTGGTCGCTGCCGCAGTATGGCGGCCGGCGCGACTGAGCCCTACTCCACCCGCTCCAGCATCCGCCGCGGCGGGCAGCGCAGGCCGGGCTCCTTCCCGCAGCTTGCGAGCGAGTAGAGGATGGCCCCTGCACGGCCGATCAGGTTCTCCAGCGGGACGAACCCCATGGAGGCGAAGCGGCTGTCGGACGAATTGTCGCGATTGTCGCCGAGCATGAAGACGCGCCCCTCGGGCACCACCTGCTCGGCCATGTCGCCGGCCACCGAACGACGGTCGCGCAGCAGGATGGTGTGCGGCTCGGCGCCGGGAAAGGTCTCGCGATAGGCCGTCACCGCGGCAATGCCGCCATCGGTCTCGCGGTAGCTCCAGCGCCCGGCTTCGGTCAGCGGCACCGGCTCGCCGTTCAGCCAGAGCCGGCCATCGCGGATCGCCACCCGGTCTCCCGGCAAGCCGGCGACGCGCTTGATGAAGTCCTCGCCGGTGCGCGGATGGCGGAACACCACGACATCGCCGCGCGCCGGAACGGCGCCCGGAATGCGGCCGGTCTCTCCGGGAAAACGCGGCAGGTACTGGCCGCCCATCAGCGAATAGCGCGAGAAGCCGAGCGGGAACTTCAGCGCCGCGACCCGGTCGCCCACCTCGAGCGTCGGCACCATGCTCTCCGAAGGGATGTGATAGGTGGCGAAGGCGAAGGAGCGCATCAGCACGACGATGATCGCTGCGCCGATGACGGTGTTGGCGAGGTCGCGGAACTTCTTCATGGGCGATCCAACTGGACTGACCGGGGCGACATTGCCGCCCTCGTGGCATTGCGGGCGCTGCTAGGCGCCCGGATGGTACTGGTAGAGCCAGCTCTCCGAGGCCACCTGGTCGCCGACCTTGAGATAGCAACGCATCTCCACCGGCTCGTTGCCCTCGACCCGGAGGTCGAACTGCGTGCGCCAGTGGCCGGGAACGTCGTTCGGAACAGCTTCGGTATACTTGTAGTCGCCGAACACGCCGCGCGACGCCCAGAGCACCGGCTCGGGAATGGTGCCCTTGGGCAGATTGACCAGCGGCCCGCCCTTGAACTCCACCAGGAATTTGCGCACGCCCTGCGGGCGCGGCTGGCCCGGCTGGCCGCCACGGCCGAGACGGGTGGCCACGACCCGGGCGAGCGGCGTCGGATAGGGCTCGTCCGCCAGCCAGTGCAGACGATAGCGGAACTCGCGCGGCTGGCCGGGCTCGGCCGGCGTCTCCGGCACCCACATGGCGACGATGTTGTCGTGGATCTCGTCGTCGGTGTTGAGCTCGACGAGTTGCACCGCGCCGCGGCCCCAGTCGCCCTGAGGTTCGACCCAGGCCGAGGGCCGCTTCTCGTATTTCACGCCGTCGAGATAGTGCAGGAATTCGCGATCGCGCTGCAGAAGGCCGAAACCGCGGGGCTTCTCGTCGACAAAGCTCGAGGTCATGGTGCGCGGCGGATTGTTGAGCGGCCGCCAGATTCGCTCGCCCGCCCCGGTCCAGATGGCGAGGCCGTCGGAATCATGCACCTCCGGCCGCCAGTCGATGGTGCGCGAGGAGGCCGTCTCCGAATACCAGTACATGGATGTCAGCGGCGCGATACCGACATGGGTCACGCGGCGGCGGAAATGGAGCGTCGCCTCGATGTCCATGACGACGCCCGAGGTGCGCCGGCACAGGAACCGGTAGGCGCCGGACAGGGACGGCGAATCCATCAATGCATAGAGCGTCACGGGGTCGCTTTCGCTTTCCGCCGGGGCGATCCAGAAGGCGACGAAGTCGGGGAATTCCTCCGGACCCGGTCCCTGGCCGGGCGACAGCGCGAGGCCGCGCGCCGACAGGCCGACCTGACCGAGCTCGCCGACACCGCGGAAATAGGAGGCGCCGAGCCAGGTCGCCCAGGGCTCCTGCGTCTTCCATGGGCCGGACTTCGCCTCCTGCAGCCAGAGGCCGGCGAAGGCCGAGGGTTCGGGCGGCAGCGCTGCCGCGGGATGATCGGACCGGATGGTGAAATAGCGCGGGTCGTAGACGATCTCGCGCGCCGTCTCGCCCTGGACCACATGCATGTGGACCGTCTTCGGGAAATAGCGGCCGACATGCTGGAAAGTGACGGGGTAGGCGCCGGGACCTTCGCCGAAGAGGGCATTGTCCTTGTCGAAGCGCAGCTTGCCGTGGTTGTCGTAGTCGATGCGCTCGACGACCTCGGGATTGGGCCGGGTCGGCGGCTGGTAGGGCCTGCCGGCACGGGCGAGCGCCGCGAGCTTCAGATCATTGTAGGAAAATGGCGTCGCGGGCCCGTAGCGCAGCGGCGTCGCGGCCTGCGCCTTGCCCGAAAGGACGGGTGCAAGGCCCGCCGCCGCGGCGACGGCGAGCAGGTTGCGGCGGGAAAGACTGTGGATCATCGGGCTCTCGACAAGCGGCATCTGAGGCGTTTCTGATGGCACTGGATTCCCGGCGAATCTTGGGCGCCTTCGTGCCTTTGCCAGCGCCAAGGCCATAGCGCGATTGACATTTCGCCGCACCTGGTGTTTTTCGCTGCCCTCACGGCACTTTCGCCGAGGACACCTCTCCGCGCCATGGCTTTCGGTCGCACCAAAACGACGACGAAAACCAAGCCGGTCGCCAAAGGCGGCACGGCAGGCTGACGCTTCGTCCTCGCAACCGGGTGCTCCCCCGACGGGGAGATGGGCGCCACGGGACCCGGTGACGGGTTCCGATCCCGGGGGAGAGTTGCAAGCCAAAGAGGCTGGAATCATGGGTTACAAGGTCGCCGTCGTCGGTGCCACGGGCAATGTGGGCCGCGAAATGCTCGCCATCCTCGCCGAGCGCGGGCTTCGATATCTCCGAGGTCGTCGCCGCTGGCCTCGCGCCGGTCGGTCGGCCACGGAGGTCTCCTTCGGCGACAAGGTGCTGAAGGTGAAGGCGCTGGAGCACTACGACTTCTCCGACACCGACATCTGCCTCATGTCGGCCGGCGGTGCGGTCTCCAAGGAGTGGTCGCCGAAGATCGGCGCGCAGGGCTGCGTCGTGATCGATAACTCCTCCGCCTTCCGTTATGATTCCGACGTGCCGCTGATCGTGCCGGAAGTGAACGCCGATGCCGTCGCCGGCTTCGCCAAGCGCAACATCATCGCCAACCCCAATTGCTCGACCGCCCAGCTCGTCGTGGCGCTGAAGCCGCTGCACGACCGCGCCGAGCATCAAGCGCGTCGTCGTCTCGACCTACCAGTCGGTCTCCGGCGCCGGCAAGGAGGGCATGGACGAGCTCGATCGCCAGACCAAGGCGCTCTATTCGATGAACGACCCGATCGAGACGAAGAAGTTCCCAAGGCCCGCATCGCCTTCAACGCTCATTCCCCACATCGACGTCTTCATGGAGGACGGCTTCACGAAGGAGGAATGGAAGATGACGGTCGAGACCAAGAAGATCCTCGACCCGAAGATCAAGCTGACCGCGACCTGCGTGCGCGTGCCGGTCTTCATCGGCCATTCCGAGGCCGTCAACATCGAGTGCGAGCAGCCGATCACCGCCGACGAGGCCCGCGAGGTCCTGCGCGCGGCCGCCCGGCGTTCTCGTGCATCGACAAGCACGAGAACGGTGGCTATGTCGACCCCGCTCGACGCCGCCGGCGAAGACGCGACCTATCGTCTCGCGCATCCGCGAGGACGCGACGGTGGAGAACGGCCTCGCCTTCTGGTGCGTCTCCGACAACCTGCGCAAGGGCGCGGCGCTGAACGCGGTGCAGATCGCCGAGGTGCTGGTCAACCGCAAGCTGATCCAGCCGCGGGCGAAAGCGGCGGCCTGATCGCCGCCTCCTTCGCAAACCCCATATCCAATTTGCGACGGCGGGCCTGGAAGGGTCCGCCGTTTCTGTTTGAGGGAGCCGTCATGGCCCGCTGGATCGCCCTCTTCGAAGACAATCCCGAGGCCGCCTGGGTGAGGCAGAACCACGCGCAGGCGCATTTCGACTATCTCGCCGCCCATGCCGAGCGCATCGTCATCGGTGGCGGGCTCAGGCCGGAGCCCGGCGCCTGGTGGGAAGGCGGGCTCTGGGTTCTGGAGGTCGAGACACGCGAGGAGGCCGTGCGCCTCGTCGAGGCCGATCCCTATTTCAAGCTCGGCCTGCGCAGGGGTTATCGCCTCGCCATCTGGGGCAAGGCGCCCTGCTATGGCGAGGTGCGGCTGTAGGCCGCCTTACGCGACCGGCGCGCAGGCGAAGACCCGTCCCGGTCCGTCCATGACCGGCGCAAACTCGCCCGTCACCTCGTCGAGCACGCTGAGAACCCCGGTCGCGACGCCGAAGAAGGCACCGTGAAGCCGCAGCTTGCCGCGCTCCTCGAGGATACTGACACAGGGGAACGTGCGCAGGTTGGCGAGCGAATTGACGACGGAGCCGTATTCCAGCTGGCGCAGGTAGTCGTCCATGGTGCGGGGGCCGCGCGGGCCGACACGCTCGATGGCGGGGGCGATCATCGACATCCACTTGCCGATGAAATCACCGGGCGACAGCGGCTCGGCATCCTCGGCGACAGCGGCGCGGATACCGCCGCAGCGGGCATGACCCAGCACCACGATATCGGTGACACGCAGCGCCTGGACCGCGAATTCGAGAGCGGCGGACGTGCCGTGCTGGCTGCCGTCGGGGGCATAGGGCGGCACGAGGTTGGCCACGTTGCGGACGATGAAGAGCTCACCCGGCCCGACGTCGAAGATTACCTCCGGCGAGACGCGACTGTCGCAGCAGGAGATGACCATGGTCTTCGGGCTCTGGCCGTCCTCGCCGAGGCGGCGGTAACGCTCCGATTCATGCGGAAAGCGGCCTTCGAGAAAGGCGGTGTAGCCGTCGACCAGACGTTGCGGCAGCATGGTGGGGGCCTCCTGCGCTGGGTTTGAGCCCGCGCATCAAGACCGTCCGGCGCCGAAGGTCAATCCCGCCCTTCGGCAGTGCAGCAATCAGAGCCAGGCCGGCAGGCGATCCAGGGCGATGATGGCGTCCACATCGAGACGGGGGCGCACCACGGCATAGTCGCCCCCCTTCACCAGCACTTCCGGCGACAGGGCGCGGGTGTTGTAGGTGCTGCCCTGGACCGCGCCATAGGCACCCGCGGTCATCACCGCGAGAAGATCGCCGGGGCCGACCTCGGGGAGCTTGCGGCCGAGGGCGAGATAGTCGCCGCTCTCGCAGATGGGACCGACCACGTCGACCTTCGGCTTCGGCGCACCGGGCTGCGGTTGGATGACCGGCTTGATCTCGTGGTGCGCCTCGTAGAGGGTCGGACGGATCAGGTCGTTCATCGCCCCGTCGACGATGACGAAGGTATGCCCCTCCGTCTCCTTCACGTAGATGACGCGGGTGACGAGGATTCCGGCGTTGCCAACCATCATCCGTCCGGGCTCGAGGATGATGCGAGTGCCGAGACCGGCAAGGCGGCGCTTCACCACTTCGGCATAGCGCAGCGGCTCGGGCGGCGGCTCGTTGTCGTCGCGATAGGGAATGCCGAGGCCGCCGCCGACATCGACATGGTCGATGACGTGGCCGTCGGCGCGCAGCGTGCCGACGAACTCGGCCATCAGCGCATAGGCGTCGTCGAAGGGCTGCAGGTCGATGATCTGCGAACCGATGTGCATGTCGACGCCGGCAATATGGATGCCGGGAAGCTTCGCGGCGCGGGCATAGGCCTCGCGCGCCGTCGAGATCGGGATGCCGAACTTGTCGCCCTTCTTTCCCGTCGAGATCTTGGCGTGGGTCCGGGCGTCGACATCCGGATTGACGCGGAAGGAGACGTGAGCGGTCCGGCCCATGGACGTGGCGATCCGCGACAGCTGCGCCACCTCCGGCTCGCTCTCCACATTGATGCAGAAGACGCCGGCTTCGAGTGCAGCGGCATGTTCCGCTTCGGTCTTGCCGACACCGGAGAACATGATGCGCTCGCCGGGCACTCCGGCCGCCAGCGCCCGCTTCAGCTCGCCGCCCGAGACGACGTCCATGCCGGCGCCGAGCTTGGCCAGCGTTCCGATGACGGCCTGGTTGGAATTGGCCTTCATGGCGTAGCAGACGAGGGCATCCGTTCCGGCGAAGGCCTCGGTGAAGATGCGGTAGTGCCGCTCCAGCGTGGCGGTCGAATAGCAGTAGAAGGGCGTCCCCACCTCCGCCGCGATGGTCTCGAGCGGCACGTCCTCGGCATGGAGCCGGCCGTCACGATAGGCGAAGTGATGCATGGTCGGGGTCTTTGTCTGGCGATGGCAGCTGCCGGCGACGCCTCACGGGCGACGCCGCTGGCGCCTCACAGGAGCGGATCGAGGATGAACTGGCCGTTGGGCATGAGCTGGCCGCGGCCGGCAGGGCGGTTGCGGTCATAGTCGCGGCGCGGCTCCGATCCCGCCGCGCGCGGTGCCGGGCTCGCCGGATCGGCGGGTGCCTGGGCACGCGGAGGCAGGTTCGGAGGCGTCGGGCCTCCGACGGGCGACGGCGTCTCGCCGGGAAGCTCAAGCCCGCCCCTGCGGCCGCAGCCGCCGAGCGCCACTGCGCCCAGGGCGATCAGCAGGAGAGCGGAGCGGCGGGATATGGACTCGGTCAATGCAAGGCCCTCGGGCGAATAAGCGCGCAGACCATAACGGATGACGTGCGCGACTGCGAGAGGGTGTCGGCGGTCTCGACGCCCGAGATCATCAACCAGGCGGCCGCATGGCCGGTCGCGCCTTCTGGTCGGGCTTCCGGCTCGGTCACGCCGGCAGGTGGCAGGCGACCACGCCGCCCGAGGCCGTATTGCGAACCGGAGGCTGAGAGACCTCGCAGGTACCGGCTATCCGTTCCGGGCAGCGCGGGTGGAACACGCATCCCCGGGTCAGGGACAGATCGACCTTGCCCTCGCGTGCGGCGACGGCCTCCTCCTCCAGCCATCCCCGCCTGAGCGCCGGCACGGAGGCCAGCAGCAACCGGGTATAGGGGTGGTGATCGCTGTCGCCGATCGCCGACGCCGGCATGGTTTCCACCTGGCGGCCGGCATAGAGGACCATGACGTCGTCGCAGATGGCCCGGACGGTCTTGAGATCGTGGCTGATGAACATGGTCGTCAGCCCGAGTTCGCGTCGCAGCTCGACGATCAGATCGAGGATGGCCGCCGCCACCACCGTATCGAGCGCCGAGGTGACCTCGTCGCAGAGCAGCACATCGGGCCTTGCCGCGATCGCCCGCGCGAGGTTCACGCGCTGCTTCTGCCCGCCAGACAGGTCGCCCGGACGGCGACGAAGGACGTCCGCCGGCAGGTGCGTGAGATCCAGCATGCGGCGAACCTCGGCACGGCGCGCCTCTCCTCGCAGGCCGAAATAGAAGGTCAGCGGACGCCCGATGATCTCCTCGATCGACATGGTGGGGTTGAGCGCCGTATCGGCCGACTGGAAGACCAGCTGGATGCGCCGCAACTGGTCCTTGCTGCGCTGGGCGAGCGCGGGCGGCAAGGACTCGCCTGCGAGCGAGACGCCCCCGCGGGTCTGGGGCGCGAGGCCGGCAATGACCCGGGCGAGGGTCGACTTGCCGCAACCGGACTCGCCGATGACCCCGAGCGACGCGCCTCTGGCAATCGTCAGGGCGACGTCCTTGAGGATCGGCATGCAGCCGTTCGCCGGCCTCGGTCAGCCCACCATAGCCGGCGGTCAGGCCCGTCACGGCAAGGAGGGGCGGCTCCTCAGCTTTCGAGTCGTCCGGCCGCAGGCGCGGAGCCGGTTCGGCGGCGGCGAGCAGACTGCGGGTATAGTCGTTTCCGGGATGGTTCAGCAGGTCATCAATCGGCCCGGTCTCGCGAACCTCTCCGTCGCGCAGGACGATGATGCGGTCGGCGATCTGCGCCACCACGGCGAGGTCGTGCGAGTCACGTAGACGGCGGTCGTGTCGACGCTCGCGCATCGGCCTCGCGGAAGGCGCGCAGCACCTCGACCTGGGTGGTGACGTCGAGCGCGGTGGTCGGCTCGTCGAAGATCACCAGCTCGGGATCGGTCATCAGCGCCATCGCCGCCATCAGGCGCTGCAGTTGGCCGCCCGAGACCTGGTGCGGGTAGCGCGAGCCGATGCGGTCCGGATCGGGGAGCGCAAGGGCACGGAACAGGTCGCGCGCCTTGGCCTCGGCGGCGACGCGCGGCATCAACCCGCGCATGCGCACGCCTTCCGTCACCTGGTCCATCAGGCGCAGCGAGGGATTGAAAGCAGCGGCGGCACTCTGCGCCACGTAGGCGACGCGACGGCCGCGCAGCTCCGACAACTCGGCCGGCGACATCGCCGTCACCTCCTCGGCCCCGATGCGCACGCTGCCGCCGGCGATGCGGCAGCCGCGCCGTGCATAGCCCAGCAGGGCGAGCGCGATCGTGGTCTTGCCCGAGCCCGATTCGCCGATCAGGGCTAGCACCTCGCCGCGGTCGATGGAGAATCCGATGTCGCGCACGATATCGTTCGGCTCGCCGCCGTCTGCGGTGCCCGTGACATGCAGGTTGGAGACTTTGACCAGGGCCATCTAGCGCACCATGGTCCGGGCGCGGCCCGAGAAGCCATCGATCAGCAGAGTGACGCTGATGGTCAGCACGGCGATGGCGACGGCCGGCACCAGCACCGCGGGGGCGGCCTCGTAGATGCCGGTGATGTTTTCGCGCACCAGGGCGCCCCAGTCGGCGTTGGGCGGCTGGATGCCGAGGCCGAGGAAGCTCAGCCCACTCAGCAGCAGCACGACGAAGACGAAGCGCAGGCCGAAGTCGGTCAGCAGCGGCACGATCATGTTGGGCAGGATCTCGGCCCATACGACATAGGCGCTCCTCTCGCCGCGGGCGCGCGCGACCTCGATGAAGTCCATGGCGTTGATGTCGAGCGCCAGCGCCCGCGCGAAGCGGTAGGAGCCCGGCACGTAGCTGATCGCCGCCATCAGGATCAGCACCGGCAGCGACGTGCCGAAGGCGGCGACGACGACCAGCGCGAACATCAGGTGCGGGATCGAGATCAGGCGTCGGCGGCGCGGCCCAGCACCGAATCGGTCCAGCCGCGCTTGACGGCCGACAGGATGCCGAGCGCGATCCCGCCCATACAGGCCAGCACCGTCGCCACCATGGCCACGCCCACGGTGTAGCGGGCGCCATAGAGGATGCGACTCAGCATGTCGCGGCCGAGATAGTCGGTGCCGAAGGGATGGGCCGCGCTCATCGGCGCGAACACGCCGACACTGGCCACGTCGCCGGCGCGATAGGGCGCGAGGAACGGTCCGAGCACTGTACAAGGCCACCCAGGCCAGCACCAGGGCGATGCCGGCCTGGCCGGCGGCAGAGAGGCGGCGTCGACGCGGTGACGAGATCGCGGCGTCGCTCATCGGGTCCTCAGCCGCGGATTGGAGAGGATCGAGCAGACATCGGCGACCAGCACCAGCAGCATGAAGGTCGCGCAGAAGATCATGGCGCAGGCCTGCACCAACGGCATGTCGCGCGTCTCGACCGCGTCGACCGCGAGCTTGGCGAGGCCGGGATAGCTGAAGATCACCTCGACGATGATCACGCCGCCCAGTAGCGACGACAGGTTGAGCGCGACGGCGTTGGCGATCGGGCCCGCCGCATTGCGCAGCGCGTGGTGCATCACCAGCCGCGCCGGCCGCACGCCCTTCAGGCGCGCCATTTCGATGTAGGACGAATCGAGCACGCCGAGCAGCGCGGCACGGGTCATGCGCGCCATCTGCGCCGTCACGGCGAAGCAGAGCGTCAGCACGGGCAGGGTGAAGTTCTGCAAGGCCTCGGTGAACGAGCCGATCGACGGCTTGGCCAATGCCGAGACCCAGTGCAGCTGCACGGCGAAGAGCATCACGCCGACGGTCGCCAGCAGGAATTCAGGCACCGCCACCAGCGACACGGCGGTGACGTTGGCGACGCGGTCGTAGAGCGTGCCGCGCCAGATCGCCGACGTGATGCCGATCAGCAGCGCCAGCGGCACGGCGACGGCGGCGGTGAGCGCCGTCAGCAACAGCGAGTTGGCGAAGCGCGGCCCGATCAGCTGGGCGACCGGCAGGCGGTTGATCAGCGACACGCCCGGATCGCCCGTCAGCAGGCCGCCAAGCCAGCGCAGGTAGCGCTCGTGCGCCGGCAGGTCGAGGCCGAGCGCCTTGCGCAGGCCGGCGACCGCTTCCGGCGTTGCGGCCTGGCCGAGCAATTCCGAGCGACGTTGCCGGAAAGCAGTAGCCAGGTGCCGACGAAGACGACGACCCCAACGACCGGCACCGGTCAACAGGCCGCCCAGCACCGGCCCCAGGATCATGCCGCATGCATGACAGGCGGCGCACCTCTTGCCGGACCGGCACGAGTTCAGCCTTCCAGCCAGACGTTCTCGGCGTAGGCGTAGCCCATCAGGCCGCCCGTCGGGATCGGCTTCAGGCCCTTCAGCTTGGACGTATGGGCATCGAGGACGCTGATGAACACCGGCAGGCCGATGCCGCAAGTTCTCGTGCACGATGGTCTGCATTTCGCCGTACATCTGCTTGCGCTTGGCCTCGTCGCGCTCGCCGCGCGCGGCGACCAGCAGCTGGTCGAACGTCGCGTTCTTCCAGGCGCTCTCGTTCCAGGTCGAATCGGACTTGAAGAACAAGATGAACAGCACGTCGGCGCTGGGCCTGGGATTGATGCTGCCCATGGTGAACGGCATCTTCATCCAGACGTTCGACCAGTAACCGTCGGCCGGCATGCGCTTCACATCGACGTTGAGGCCGATCTGCTGGGCGGCCTGCTGGATCAACACCGCCTGGTCGAGCATCGTGCTGCTCGCCATGGCGTGCAGCGGCACCGCCGTGGTGCCGATGCCCGATCGCTGCAGATGGAACTTCGCCTTGTCGGGATCGAACGGCCGCTGCTTCAGGCCGGGGAAGTAGAAGCGGTTGGTCGGGTCGATCGGCTGGTCGTTGGCGAGGACGGCATAGCCCTGGAAGACAGAACTCTTCATCTGCTCGCGGTTGAGCAGGTATTTCAGCGCCAGAACGAGGTCCTGGTTCTTGCCGGGATCGGAATCCTGGCGGATGACCAGGTCGTTGTAGCCGCCGGCCTTGGTCTCGAACACGGCAAAGCCCGGGCTCGCCTGCACGCGCTTGGCGAGTTGCGGGCTGATGGCGGCGGCGATCTGCACGTCGCCCGACAACAGCGCATTCAGCCGCGCGGTCTGGTCGGGGATGCCGAACAGCTCGATCTCGTCGAGATAGGGCTGGCCCGGCTTGAAGTAGTCGGCATTACGCACGCCGATCGACTTGATGCCGGGCTGGAACTCCTGGCAGCGATAGGGGCCGGTGCCGATCGCCGTGGTGAAGCTCGTGGTGCCGTTCTTGATGATCAGGAAATGCGGCGTGCCCAGCACCACGGGCAGGTCGGCGTTGGGCGATTCGAGGGTGATCTTCACCTCGTTCTTGCCGCTGGCGACGATCTCCTTCATCGGCGTAGCCAGCGCCTTGGCTGCCGAGCCCGTCGCCGGATCCTTGTGGCGCGCCAGAGAGAACACGACGTCATCGGCGGTGAGCGGCGCGCCGTCGTGGAACTTCACGTCGCTGCGCAGCTTGATCGTCCACACCGTGGCGCTGGCGTCGCTGTCGATCGCCTCGGCGAGCTCGAGCTGCGGCGTCAGGCTGGAGTCGAGTCGCGTGAGCCCGTTGTAGAAGGTGAAGCAGCGCGTGTAGTCGGTCTGGTTGTTCTGCTTGGCCGGGTCGAGCGTATCGGCCGTCGATGTTCCGAAGCCGGCTACGCGAATTTTTCCTCCCTTCTTCGGGGTCTGGGCCTGGGCCGTCGTCGCGGCACCGATCAGGCCACCGCCGAAACCGGCGCCGATGCCCAGCGCCGCGAGCAGGGCCAGCATGTCTCGGCGCGAGGCGCCGGTGCGCACCGCCTGCATGAGGCGGCCGCGGTCCGACAATGACAGCGGCGAGAGCGGATCGAAGGACTGTCCGGTCATGTTTGGTTCCCCTTGTTTCTGGTCGTCACTCTGGAGGTCGCTGAACGCTTCCTGCGGCGCGGGGCGAACGCCCTCTCTTGCCGGTGAAAATCTTGTTCTTGGGTCCCTGCGGACCTCTGATATCGCCCGTCTCCTCCCCCTCAGGACCATGCGTCCTTGGCGCGGTAGTACATGCCCACGAAGGGAAGGAACCACGGCTTGCCGAAGTGGAAGGGAACGGCCGGCCAGTCGAGGCCGCGCCACGGATTGGCGACATCGTGCCCGAGCGCCTCGCGGGCCATGAGATCGCCCATGTAGGTCGACATCTGAACGCCATGCCCGGAGAAGCCCATGGCGAAATGCATGCCCCGGTGGCGGCCCGAGCGCGGCAGCCGATCCTGAGTCATGTCGACGAGGCCGCCCCAGCAGTAATCGATGCGGCAGTCGGCGATCTGCGGGAACACCCCTCGCAACTGCCGCTGCAGAATCTCCCCGCTCTTCAGGTCCGAGCGGGGATTGGACATGGCGAAGCGCGCCCGGCCACCCCAGACCAGCCGGTTGTCGGGGGTGAGGCGGAAGTAGTTGCCGATGTTCTGTGTCGTGGTGCAGGTGCGGCCGCCCGGCATGATGTCGCGGGCGCGGTTCTCGCCAAGCGGCTCGGTCACGATGATGAAGCTGCCGACCGGCACGATGCGGCGACGGAACCACCCGAATGGTCCCTGCTGGCTTGCACCGGTGGCAAGGATCACCCTGTCGGCCACCAGAGCACCCCGGGTCGTGCCGACCCGATACTGCCCGGAGACCTCGTCGATTGCCGTCACCAGCGCGTCCTCGAACAGGACGGCACCCGCCCTCACGGCCGCAGACGCAAGGCCGCGTCCGAACGCGCCGACATGCAGCATGGCCGACCGCCGGTAGAGGAGGCCGCCATGGTAGGCATCGGTCCCGACCTCCGCGGCGAGGTCGCCGCGCTCGATGATCGACGTGTCGTCATCAACCTCGCGCGCGAGGACGTCGCGCGCCCGGCGCATCGAATCGAAATGGGCCGGCTTGGCCGCCAGCTTGAGCTTGCCGGACCGGACGAAATGGCAGTCGATGGCCTCGGCGCGGACGATCTCCCCGACCAGGTCCACGGCGCTGTCGAAGGCGCGATACATCTCACGGGCACGGTCGAGTCCGTGGGCGTCCGCAGTGGCCGAGAAGTCGTGAGCGAGGCCGTTGTTGCAGTGGCCGCCGTTGCGGCCCGATGCCTCGGAGGCGACCTTTCCGGCTTCAAGCAGGGCGACCGAAACGCCGAGCCGCGCCAGGGTCCTTGCCGCGGACAGACCGGTGAAGCCCCCTCCGATGACGACGACATCGTAGCGTCCTGACACCGGCTCCTGAGAGGAGCCGGTAAAGGGCGGAGCCGTGTCGAGCCAGTAGGAGTCGGGCTTCATGATGACCTGAACCTCGAGGGGGTGCATCCGGTCATCGCCAGCTCACAGTCCGACGAGGGCAGCGAGACCGCCGATGTCGGCGATCTCATGGGCCCCGTAATAGGGCGCCAGGGGCTCATGCTGGCGGTTGACGAAGGCGCGCATGCCGAACCGCATGTCGTGTGCCGTCATCAGGTCGTAGCGATAGGACGACGAGACATGGAGGATTTGCTCGGGCGGACAGCCGAGCTGGTCCAGCATGAACTCGAAAGCCTGCATGCGCGGCTTGTAGGCCTGGGCCATCTGCGCCGTGTAGACGGCGTGGAACGGCGCACCGAGCTTGTCGACATTGTGGTGGATCTGGTCGTTCGAGGCGTTGGACAGGATGACCAGAGGAATCTTGTCGGCGACCTTCGACAGGCCCGCGGGAACGTCGGGATGCGGTCCCCAGGTCGGGACGGCCAGATAGAACTTCTCGCCCTCCTCCGCCGAGACGGGAAAACCCCAGCGCTTTCCGGTGCGCTGGATCGCGTTCACCAGCACGTCCCGGTAGGGCTTCCAGGGGCCGAGGATCTCGTCGAGGCGATAACTGGAGAAATCCCGGATGAAATCGTCCATGCGGTCGGCCGCCACGCGATCCGCGAACATCTCCCTGGCCATGTCACCCATGCGAAACCGGGTGAGCGTGCCATAGCAGTCGAAGGTGATGTACCTGGGCCGGAAGGTCATGGCGTCTCGTGGTCCCGCTCAAATCCTGGCTCGCGCCGACCCGTCGAGGCTGGCATGGCCCCGCGTGGATTTCATGGAAGCTTTGCATGTGCCTCATGGCAGATTCTGCCGTTGTGCGGGCAGCGCCCGGCAGTTTCCTGCAAGGGCCCTGGACGCAGCTTCCCCGCGACGCCCCATGCCGTTCCTGGCAAGCGGAAGATCGGCGTGCTCCGGTCATCCGCCGCGGCGGGCGAGAGCGAGTCCATGTCCCGCGCGCACCTCATTTTTCACGACCAGCGGCCTTGGGGCGAGCGTGCCCGCACCGTCGATTGCACCGTTTGCGGGGCGGCAAACGCGACAAAATTCTTCTCCGCCGCGCCTAGAGTGGAGTTCCCGACACCGATCCGGACAATGGCGGATTGCGCACATGGTCGCTCGCGACCGCCAGATGAGGGAGCCAAGCCTTGAGCGTCAGCCAGTCCGCCATCCAGATCGATTTCCGCCCCATGGGCGAAAGCGACCTGTCGGCGGCCCACGCCCTGTCCTGTTCCGTCGGCTGGCCCCACAGGCTTGAGGACTGGCAGTTCGCCCTGGCCGTCGGCGAGGGCATCGTCGCCTGCCAGGGCCAGCGTCTGGTCGGCACCGCCATGTGGTGGCGATATGAAGGGCGCCAGGCCCGCATCGGTCTCGTCACCGTCGATCCGGCGATCCAGCGGGCGGGCATCGGCCGGCAGATGATGAATGCCATCATCGAGCGTCTGGCCGAACCCCGCATCATCCTGAACGCCACCGAGGCCGGCGATCCCCTCTATCGCCGCCTTGGTTTCTCCCCCGTCGGGACCATCATTCAGCACCAGGGAGCCTCGTTCGGCGCGCCGCTTGTACCCCTGCGCGCGGGGGAGCGTATCCGGCCGCTCGGGCGGAACGACACGGAACGGCTCATCGCACTGGACGCCTCCGCCATCGGGGCGCGGCGTGACAAGGTGATCGCCGAACTGACGAGGGATGGCGATGCAGTCATCCTCGACGATAGCGGCGACACCGTCGGCTTCGCTTTCTTCCGCCGCTTCGGCCGAGGCCACGTCATCGGACCGGTCGTCGCCCGCGACACAGCCGCGGCCCGCGCGCTGGTCGCCCATTGGATCGGCCTGAACGCCGGCATGTTCCTGCGGGTCGATGTGCCAGGTGAATCGGGCTTGTCGGACTGGCTGGACGATCTCGGCCTCGCGCGCGTCAGTCCGGTCCTGACGATGGTGCGCGGCGCCCCCCTCGACCCACCCGGACCCTTTCGAACCTTCGGGCTCGTTAGCCAGGCGCTCGGCTGATTGCGGCAGAACATTCTGCCGCGGCGTCCCGAAGAACGATACGCGCCACCGGCAATCCCGGTGTGTTCGACGGCAAAACGCCGGGGCTGGACCGGCATCATCGGTGAATATCCGCAAGGAGGCCACTGATGCTCGCCAACTCTCTCATCGCGCTCGACCGCGAGCACTATGTCCATCCGGTCAGCGCCTACCGGGCGCACGAGGCCCGGGGCGCCACGGTCCTCGAGAGCGGCCGGGGCATGTTCCTGCGCGACTCGACCGGGCATGAGCTGATCGACGCCTTCGCCGGCCTCTGGTGCGTCAATATCGGCTACGGGCACGAAAGCGTCGTCGAGGCCGCGGCTGCGCAGATGCGCAAGCTGCCCTATGCCACCGGCTATTTCGGGTTCGCCTCGGAGCCGGCAATCCGGCTGGCCGCGAAGCTCGCGGAGATCTCCCCGCCGGGCCTGTCGCGGGTCTTCTTCAGCCAGGGAGGATCGGATGCGGTCGACAGCGCGATCAGGCTGATCACGCACTATCACAACGCCACGGGCCGCCCGTCGAAGAAGCAGTTCATCGCCCTCGAGCGTGGTTATCACGGGTCGTCCTCGACCGGGGCCGGCATGACCGCACTCCCCGTCTTCCACCGGAACTTCGACCTGCCGCGCGCCAACCAGCACCACATTCCCTCGCCCTATCCCTATCGCCACCCGGCCGGCACCGACGATGCCGCGGTGATCGCCTCCAGCGTCGCCGCGCTCCGCGCCAAGGTCGAGGAACTGGGAGCGGACAACGTCGCCGCCTTCTTCTGCGAACCGATCCAGGGATCCGGCGGCGTAATCGTTCCGCCGGTCGGCTGGCTGAAGGCCATGCGCGAGACCGCGCGGGACCTCGACATCCTGTTCCTCGCTGACGAGGTCATCACCGGCTTCGGCCGCACCGGGCCGATGTTCGCCTGCGAGGCCGAGGGCGTGACGCCGGATGTCATGACGGTCGCCAAGGGGCTGACCGCCGGCTACGTCCCCATGGGCGCCGTGCTGCTGTCGGAGAAGGTCTATGCCGGCATTGCCGACGGCGCTTCTCCGGAAGCGGTGATCGGCCATGGCTACACCTATTCGGGCCATCCGGTGAGCGCCGCCGTGGGCCTGGAGGTCATCCGCCTCTACGAGGACGGCATCCTCGCCAACGGCCAGCAGGTCGGCAAACTCCTCGAAGCGGGCCTGGCAGCGCTCGGCAGTCATCCTCTGGTCGGGGACGCTCGGGCGCGCGGAATGCTCGGCGCCCTCGAACTGGTCAGCGACAAGCACCTGAAGACGCCGTTCCCCGCGGAACTGAAGCTCGCCGACAGGCTGGCCTCGCACGGCTATCGCAACGGCATCGTCTTCCGGGCCTTCCCCGATGGCACCATCGGACTGGCTCCTGCCCTCTCCTGCAGCCCCGACGAGATGGCCCTGCTGCTGGCCCGCTTGCGGCAGACCCTCGACGACTGTCTCGCCGAATCCGAGGTCCGCGGCGCCCTGCGGGCATGAGAGAAACTGCGCTCTTGTGGCTTCCTGCAGCGGGGAGCAGGATGAGCGCGGCATATTCTGCTGCCCCAGAATTCAACTCCCTCGATTCGAAGGCTAGGTGACGATGACGACATCGTCGAAGCTTGACCGGATAGACCTCAAGATACTGGCAGAGCTCCAGAAAAATGGCCGCATCACGAATGTGGAGCTCGCCGATGCGGTCGGGCTGTCACCAAGTCCGTGCCTGACCCGCGTCAAGCGGCTGGAGACATCAGGCTATATCATCGGCTATGGCGCGCAGATTCAGCTGCGCAAGCTCGGCGACGTCCTGTTTGTCTTTACGGAGGTGACCTTGTCGGACCACCGTTACGACGACTTCGCCCGGTTCGAGGCCGCCATTCGCAACATTCCCGAGATCATCGAATGCCATCTCGTCAGCGGTGGCTATGATTATCTTCTGAAATTCGTCACCAAGGGCGTGAACAACTACCAGGACATCATGGAGAATTTGCTGGAACGCGGCATCGGTATCGAGAAGTATTTCAGCTACATCGTGATCAAGTCGCCATTTGTGAAGAGTCACTACCCCATCGACCGGCTTTTCCCCCATGCGACCTAGCCCGGAGCCCCGCCGCAGAACATGCCGCACGGCGCAGTTTTTCGGCAAAGTCGGCCGATGTGCTGCCGCGCATCGAAACCTTTCCGGCCTGCCCACGGCCTATCGTTGCACCGGGGTGGTCTGATGACCCCCGCGACGAGAGGGAATGCCATCCCATGACCCCGCTGCCGTCACGCTTCGTGCGCCTGGCTGAGACCGCCAGGCCGACGGTCTCGATCACCGTCGACGGGGCGCCCGTCAATGCCCTTGCCGGGGACAGCCTGCTCGTCGCGGTGCTGACCCATTCCGGCCGATTGCGCCAGTCGGAGTTCGGCCCCGAGGCGCGGGCAGGCTTCTGTCTCATGGCTGCCTGCCAGGATTGCTGGATGTGGACCCCCGAGGGAGACAGGCTGCGCGCCTGCGACACGCCTGTGCAGCCCGGCCTCTCCGTTCTGACCCAACCGCCGGACATGCCATGGCCGAACCGCGTGTAGTCATCGTCGGCGCCGGCCCCGCCGGCGTTCGCGCAGCCGAGGCACTGGTCGCCGCAGGTCTGCGCCCGACAGTCGTCGACGAGGGGCGCCGCGACGGTGGCCAGATCTACCGGCGGCAGCCGGCGGGCTTCACCCGTTCCTCCGCCGATCTCTACGGCACCGAGGCGGGTCGTGCCGATGCGATCCACGCGACCTTCGATGCCATTCGCCCTGCCATCGACTACCGGCCCGATCATCTCGCCTGGAACGTCGCCGACAGCCTGCTGCACGTGGTGCACGAGGGAACGGCGTCAGCTCTGCCCTTCGACGCCCTGATCATCGCGTCGGGAGCCACCGACAGGCTGATGCCGGTCAAGGGGTGGCAGCATGCCGGCGTCTACAGCCTCGGCGCGGCCCAGATCGCCCTGAAATCACAGGCCTGCGCCATCGGCCGGCGGGTGGTCTTCCTGGGCACTGGGCCGCTGATGCAGCTCGTCGCGTCGCAGTACCGCAAGGCCGGGGCTGAGGTGGTAGCCGTGCTCGATACCTCCAGCCTGCTGCAGCAGTTGCGGGCCCTGCCCAAACTCGCCAGCCGTCCTGATGTCCTCGCCAAGGGCATGGCCCTGGTCGCAGGCCACCTGACCGCCGGCACGATGGTCCGCCGCGGTGTCACGCCCGTCGAGATCCATGGCGATGCAGAGACCGGCGTCAGCGGCGTCACGGTCCGGCTCGCCTCCGGGCGCGAACTTCGCCTTGCCTGCGATGCCGTCGCGCTCGGCTATCACCTCCGCCCGGAGACGCAGCTTGCCGATCTCGCCCGCTGCGACTTCACCTTCGACGAGGCGACGCGCCAGTTCTGGCCGGTCGTCGACGAGGACGGACGCAGCTCTGTCGAGGGCGTCTATCTCGCTGGCGACGGGGTGCGGACGCAGGGCGCCGACGGAGCCGAGATCGCCGGCCGCCTGGCGGCGCTGGCCGTGCTGGCCGACCGGGGCCTTTCCGTCTCGGCCCCGGATGTCACCGCGCTGAAGCGTCGGCGTCAGACGATGGAACGGTTCCGCGAAGGTATCGCCGAAAGCCTTCCCCTGGCCGCATCACTCTGGCAACGCCGGGCTCCCGGATGACACCGTCGTCTGCCGCTGCGAGGGCATCACGGCGGGCGAACTTCGCTCCGTCGTCCACGACAAGGGCGCCGACGAGATGAATCGCGCCAAGGCGCTGAGCCGGGTCGGTATGGGCCGTTGCCAGGGGCGCTATTGCGGCCATGCGGCGACCGAGGTCGTCGCCGCTGCCGCACAACTGTCGCCGGCAGCCGTCGGCCGAAAAATGCTGCGCGGTCGAGGCGCCGGTGAAGCCGCTGCGCCGATCCGCACGCCGGAGAGTCTGCGCCGCGAGGCGAACCGTTCCGGAGCGACGTGATCGTGTGTCGGTCGCGGTGGCATCGCCGGGGCTGCCACGGCCTTTTTCCTGCGTCGCCGCGGCAAGTCGGTGGCGCTGATCGAGCGTGGGCTGATTGGCCAGCAGGCAAGCGGCACGAACTTCGGCAATGTCCGGCGCCAGGGCCGTTTCCTGCCCCAGTTGCCCCTCGCCAACCGCTCGCGCGAGATCTGGGGCCGGCTCAACGAGCTGATCGGGGAGGATGCCGAGTTCCTGGCATCCGGCCACCTGCGCGTCGCCTATGACGAGGAGATGACCGCGCGGCTCGAGGCCTATGCGCGCGATGCCAGGCCCTATGGGCTCGACCTCGAGATCGTCGGGGGAAACACGCTGCGCGAGCGCTTCCCCTTCCTCGGCCCCGAGGTGCGCGCCGGCTCCTACGCCCCCCATGACGGCCACGCCAATCCGCGGCTCGCCGCCCCAGCGTTCGGCAGGGCGGCCCGGCGTGAAGGCGCTGCAGTCTTCGAGCGGACCGAGATCATTGCGGTGGAGCGCGATGCGGGCGAGTTTCGGGTCGAGGCGGCCGATGGCCGGGTGTTTCGCGCACCCCAGCTGATGATATCGGCGGGAGCCTGGGGGAACAGGCTCTCGACGCAGTTCGACGAGCCCGTGCCGCTCGTCACCCACGGCCCGCAGATGGCCGTCACCGAGCCGGTTCCCTATGAGCTCACGCCGGTGCTCGGTGTGTCCACCAACCGGCTGGAGGAAACCGTCTACCTCCGCCAGGTGAAGCGGGGGAACATCGTCTTCGGCGGCGCGGCCGCGGGGGCCCGCCAGCGCCGAGACCCTGAGGGCCTACGTCAAGCCCGAGAACACCCTGCTTCAGTTCGGCCAGATCACCCGGATCGTACCGGCGCTGGCCCGGCTCAACATCATCCGTGTCTGGAGCGGCATCGAAAGCTACCTGCCGGACGACATCCCCATCATGGGGCCCTCGGCGAAGGTACCCGGCCTCTACTACGCGTTCGGCTTCTGCGGCCACGGCTTCCAGCTCGGCCCGGGCGTCGGCGACGTGATGGCCGAGCTGATCGCGACGGGACAGACATCGACCCCCATCGAGCCCTTTGCCATGGCGCGTTTCGCCGTGCCGTCCGCCTGATTTTCCGGAGACCCGGCTTGGCCCACGTCCTCATCATCGGTGCCGGCATCGTGGGCCTGTCGGTCGCGCGCTCGGCGCTCAGGGCCGGTCACGAAGTCACCATCCTCGAGCAGGGCACGGTGCCCAATCCGCAGTCCGCCTCCTACGATCGCCACCGCATGATCCGCTATCCCTACGGTGGCGCGGCGGGTTACACGCGGATGGTGACCGAGGCTTTCGGTGCCTGGGAACGCCTCTGGACAGATCTCGGCACCACCCACTTCGAGAACACCGGCTCCATCGCCATTTCGCTCGAGCCCGGCGACTATGCCGAGAAGACACTCGCGACCTTCCGCGCCATCGGCCTGCCCCACGAGGTGCTCGACAGGGACGGCGTCGAGGCACTCTGCCCGCACCTGACCCTTCCGGCCGGCGCCTGGGGGGTGACCGCCTTCCCCGGAGGCCCGCTCTTCGCGGCCGACATCGTCACGGATCTCGCCCATTGGCTGACGCAGGCGGGGGCCCGAATA
Source organism: Phreatobacter sp. (assembly GCA_965284145.1). Taxonomy (GTDB): domain Bacteria; phylum Pseudomonadota; class Alphaproteobacteria; order Rhizobiales; family Phreatobacteraceae; genus Phreatobacter. The sequence continues at coordinate 1,041,251 of CBDIRH010000001.1, read as the reverse complement.
GAGGCCCAGTCCCGGGTCGTGGCCCTCGACGAGGCGGAGGGCCTCGCGACCCTCGCCGACGGCACCACCCGCAGGGGTGATTTCGTTCTCGTGGCGGCAGGGGCATGGCTGCCGCGGTTGCTGCCGGAGAGTTTCGGCAGCCTTCCGGTCTACCGGCAGGCCCTGCTCTATGTGGAGCCGCCGCTGACCTATGCCGAGAGCTGGCGGCGCGCACCGGCCATCGCGGTTCTCGGGGACCATACCGGCTACACCCTGCCCGACCTGCGCGGCGCCGGGCTGAAGATCGGCTACTCCGCCCACAGACGGCAGGGCATGCCCGACGTTCTCGGCTTCGATGCCGATCTCGCCAGCGAAAGCGCGGCGATCCTCGGCGCCTTCAGGCCCTACTTCAAAGAGCCGGACGCCTACCGCCCGCTGCGGATGCAGGTCGGCTACTATTCGCTCGATCCGTCCCGCCGCTTCCTCTTCCGAAAACGCGGCCGCGCCCTGGTGATCACCCAGTGCGACGGCCAGATGTTCAAGTTCGGCCCGCTCATCGGAGAGCGCGTCATCGCCATGGCAGATGGCCACGAGTCGATGGCCGACCTCGCCCGCTGGGCGGCCGGTGACCAACCCTGAGGTGACGAGGCTTCCATGACCCTGCATGTTCTCCACCTCGGTCGCAACGGCGACCCGATCGCCGGTCAGATGGCCGCGACGCCGGACTCCACCGATCCCTTTTCCGCCGCGCGAAAGATCGCCTTTCGCGATGATGCCGGCTTCCTCGCCGGTTCGGTTTCGCTGCGCGGGGCGGTGACGGTGAACACACTTCCCCGCTCGGAGGTCGCAGTGGTTGTTCGTGGCCGCGTGACCGCAGCAGGCGAGGAATTCGCTGCCGGCTCCGCCTTCGTGATGCCCACCGGTTTCACCGGGACGGTCAGCGGCGACGACGATGCCACGTGGTTCTTCACTGCCGAGCCGCCGAGCGACGCGCCGCAGACGACCGTGGTCCACCGCCTGGACCCCACATTGCCGCGCCCCTCGTCACCCGGACCAGCGGCGGAGATCCTGATCGGCCCGAAACCCTCCTGCCACGCGCTCAACCAGTTCACCGGGCCGGGCGCCATGCGTGCGGGTGTGTGGGACGTGATGACGCCCTGCGAGCGGAGCTTCGTGCCGCATCGCATCCATGAGCTCATGCATCTGATCGAGGGTGACGTGACCTTGACCCATCGCGACGGCACCGTCGCGCGGTTCCGGGCGGGCGACACGCTGTTCCTGCCGCAGGGCGCCCCCTATGCCTGGAAAAGCGATGTCCCCGTGGTGAAGTTCTATACCGTCTCGGCCTGAGGTCGGCGGGTCATTTCATCCGGACATCGCCGGCGTCGAGAGCATCGGCAAGCGCCGCCAGCGTGGTGAAGTGATAGTCCGGCTGCGTGAGTTCGGAATCGATTGTCCCGCCGGAATCCGCCTTGCCGGCGCGGCGCTCGATCCAGCACACCGTGTAGCCGAGACGCCGGGCGACGCCGATGTCGTGATACTGGCTCTGGGCGACATGCAACACGTCGTGAAGGCCGTGGCCGTCACGGCTCAGGCGGCCGAGCGTGAAGGCGAAGAAGCGCGGGTCGGGCTTCTCGCAGCCAGCCTCGTCGACGGTGACGCTGTCGTCGAAGGGATCGCCGAGGGTGCGGGCGAAGTGGGTCAGCGCCCAGCGTTGCGCATTGGTCATCGCGACCAGCTTGCACCGCCGTTTCAGCCGCCGGAGAGCCTCCACCGAGTCGGGGAAGGCCGGCCAGTCCCTGACCGAGGCCCGGAAGCCCTCGGCTATGGCGCGGTCAAGCGGAAGACCGAACTGCGGAGCGAGCTCGAAATAGACCCTTACGAGATCGTCGGGATAGGTGATGACGTCGGGGTTTTTCCGGGAAGCACGATAGGCGGCGAGGAAGGTGTCGTCGTCGACGGCGGCGAGCTCGTCCCGGCAGGCCTGCCGAAGATAGGTCAGCATTCCCGCCTCGAAATCGATCAGGGTGCCCACGACATCGAAGCTGAGAACGGCAGGGATGGCGGCCATGGTGATCTCGCGGTCAGGAGGAGAAACGCGTTCCGATCGAGCCTAGACCCGACAGAACGGATAGTTCGCGTCATGCGGGGCGGATGGAACGGCAGCATCTGCCGAAATCGGCGACGCAGGGCCTGCACCTCACAGGCTGTCCGACAGCGCAGGGCGGTGATGCCCGTCGCGACCGGTCGTCGCCGGCGCAGCCAGCATGGCGTTGAGGACCGCCTCTTCGGTGGCTTCCGCCGCAGCCCGGAACGGCAGGTCGATCAGGTTTTCGTCGAGAGTGACGAGCGGGAGGACGCTCGTCCTCGATCGATGGGGAACGCGGTTTGCCGTCGAGAAGGCGATCGCGATATCGCCACTGCCGTTGCCCCAGAAGGCGCCGAGGCGGGCAAGCCCCGCGGCGCAGCGCCGCGCGACCCGCCCCAGCTGGCGCGCTCTCCAGCGGCAGGTCGGTCGCGAGCACGAACGATGACCGAGCCGCGCTCGGGCGGCGGCTGCCCGTTCGATGCGGGCGGCACGGGGCGCCGCCCGTCCGGCAGCACGAGATCGCCCGGATTGCCGAGATTCGCCTGCACCAGAACCCCGACCGTGAAGCGCTGCCCGTCCATATCGAGAAGCCGTGAAGCCGTGCCGATGCCGCCCTTGAAGCCGAAGGCGCTCATCCCCGTTCCCGCGCCGACCGCCCCTTCCGCGACCGGCCCGCCTCCAGCCGCGTCGAGAGCGGCTTCGGCGTCGGCCACCGTCAGGCGCCGTCTGCGGATATCGGACAGAAAGCCGTCGTTGCATTCGAGCACGAGAGCGTTGACCGTCCCCGTGCTGCGGCCGATGTCGGGATTGGCCGAGAGGGCCCGCCCGACCAGCGCCTCGATGCCCGTCGCGACCGCGAACGTGTTGCCGAAGAGGATCGGCGTCTCGATCTGCCCGAGTTCGGCCACCTGCATCAGACCGGCGCTCTTGCCGAAGCCGTTGATGATCTCGACCCCGGCGCGGAGCTTGTGCCGGAACACATCGCCGCCATGCGGCACGACCGCGGTGAAGCCGGTCAGTACGTCTCCCTCGCGCACGGTCCGATGACCGACCCGAACCCCCGCGACATCGGTGATGGCGTTGAGTGCGCCCGGCGGCAGGCGGCCGCAGATCAGTCCATGGTCTCGCGCGCGCCTCGACATGCAGGCTCCCTGGGGCCCCGGCGGACGATCTGGATCGGATGCGCCGGCATGAATCACGTGGGCCATGCATAGCGCGAATGCATCAGGATCCGCACCTGCGAGGTGAGCGATGCCTGGTCAATTGCCACCGAGATGGATCGGACGAACCGCAAAAGGTCGGCTTCGGCAGGACCTCGCCCGGGAAAGGCCGGCCCATCGCCACCTGTTGACAAGGGCGGGAGTCGGCGATTGAATGAACATTCATTCGACACAAGAAACCTTGGGAGGACATGCCATGAGAACCACACGGCGCAGCCTGCTGATCGGAGCCTCGACAGCCGCCTTCGCGACCACCGCGGGGCGGGTCGCCTTCGCCAAGGACCCGATCAAGATCGGCGTCCCGACAGCGCTGACCGGCACCTATGCCCAGCTCGGTGACGAGGCCAAGCGTGCCATCGAGTTCGCTGTCGCCGAGGCCAATGCCGCCGGCGGCATCGACGGCCGCAAGGTCGAGGTCCGCTACCTCGATACGGAGGCCAAGCCGGAACTGGCTCGGCAGCAGGGCGAGAAGCTGGCCCTCGCCGGCTACAATCTCCTCACCGGCTCGATCGCCTCTGGCGAGGCTCTGGCCATGGGACCGATGCTCGGGCGCTGGAACGCGCTCTACGTGTCGACGATCAACAAGGCCGACGACATCACCGGAAAGCAGTGCCAGCCGCGCATGTTCCGCGTGAACCGTCCGGACAATTCCGATGCCGCCGTGGTCCAGCCCTGGCTCGCGACGCGCCAGGAGAAGAAGTGGGCGATCGTCGCAGCGGACATCGCCTGGGGCCGCAACTCCGGCGCCAGCTTCCGCAAGGCCGCCGATGCCACCGGCAAGACGATCGTCTCCGAGAACTATCCCGCCTTCGGCAGCAACGACTACGCCGCCCACATCCAGAAGGTGGCGGACTCCGGCGCCGAGGCCATGTGGGTCGCCCTCGCCGGTCGCGACGCCATCAACTTCGCCAAGCAGGCCAAGCAGTTCGGTCTCTTCGAGAAGGTCGTCACGGGTGGCACCAGCTTCACCACCGACGGAACCGTCAAGGTGCTCGGGGACGTGGTGAAGGGCATCCACACCATCATCAACTACTCGTCTACCCTCGACACACCCGGCAACAAGAAGCTCGTGGCCGACTGGGCGGTGAAATATCCCGGTACCCAGCCCACCAATTTCGAGGGCGAGACCTATCTCGGCATGCAGGTGATCTTCCAGGCGGTGAAGAAGGCGGGCTCCATTCGGCCCGCCGATGTCGCCAAGGCGATGGAGGGGGCGACCTTCGAGACGATCCTCGGCACGCAGATGATGCGCAAGGAGGACCACCAGCTCGTCGGACCGAACTACTTCGGCTCCGTCCAGATGCACAACGGCGTCCTGCGCCCGGTCATCACCATGACCGTGCCCGGCAACGTTGCAACGCCGGCGCCCGACGGCACCTGCAAGCTCTGACGCATCGCGGCCGGGCGGGAACCCGCCCGCAGAAGTCGGTGAAACCAATTGTCCCGGCGAAGATGCTCGCCGGGACGCGTTTCGACGCATGCCGAATGGAGCAGTGGCCATGCAACGGCAGGGATGGATCTCGATTGCGGGAGACGCTGCGGCGGGTTCCGCCAGGACCCCGGCGAGGCGCATGCCGGCAGGAGTCATCCTGTGATCCAGATCATTAATGGACTTGTCTACGGCAGCTTCCTCTATCTGCTGTCGGTGGGGCTCGTGCTCATCTTCGGCCTCAGGCGGGTGACGAACTTCGCCCATGGCGGGCTCTTCATGCTCGGCGCCTATTTCGCCTATGCCGCCTCCGTCCATCTCGGCTTCTGGGCTGGCCTGATCGTCTCGGTCGCAGCCCTCGCGGCGCTCGGTGTCCTGCTCGACCGCTTCGTGTTCCGGCCGTTGTCGAACCAGGAGCCCATCGTGACGCTGCTGGTCACTTTCGGCCTGCTCTTCGTCATCGAGGACGTGGTGCGGACGATCTGGGGCAAGGACTTCATTACCGTCCAGCCGCCAGCACTTCTCTCCGGCGTGGTGCCCATGTTCGGGGCGACCTTCCCGGTCTACCGGCTCTTCGTCATCGCCGTCGCCCTCATCGTCGCGCTGGTGCTGGCCCTCTGGCTGCGCCACAGCCGCGTCGGTCTCTATGTGCGCGCCTCCAGCGTCGATCCAGTGACCACCGGCATGCAGGGCGTCGACACCGACCGCCTCAGTGCCCTGGTGGTGGCCATCGGAACGGGGCTTGCCGGGCTGTCTGGCACCATCGCCGGCCCGCTGCTCGCCCTGTCGCCATCGATGGGCGGCTACATCATCATCGACTGTTTCGTGGTGGTCGTCACAGGCGGCCTGACCAGCTTCACCGGCGCCTTCATCGCCGCGTTGTTGATCGGCCAGGTGCACAACCTCGGCATCGTTTTCGTGCCTGAGCTGGCCTCGATGATCCCCCTCCTCATCATGACCGCGGTGCTCACCCTGCGCCCGGATGGCCTCGCGGGCGCGGGGAAGTGACCATGCAGAGCATCGATCAGTCTCCCACCGACGCCCCCGATCTCGCGGCACGGAAATCGAGCATGGCACCGATGCTGATCGGCCTCGCCATCGTGGCGATCGGCGGCGCGATGGTGCCGATGGTGATCAAGTCACAGCTCGTGATGACGCTGATGACCCAGGCCGTCATCAACGCCGTCCTGGCCACCGCCATCGGCTTCATGGTGCGGCAGAACGGCCTCACGAGCTTCGGCCATGCCGCCTTCTTCGGTCTCGCGGCCTATGCGGTCGGGCTGAACGGGAAGTTCGGCACCTTTCCCACGGAAATCGCCATCCTTCTCGCCATCGCGGTGCCCGCCGTCCTCGCCTTCTTCGCCGGACTCGTCATCGTGCGCCTGCCCGGGCTCGCCTTCTCCATGCTGACGCTCGCGGTCGCCCAGGCGGTGCACGAGATCCTCCTGCGCTGGCGTGATCTCGCCAACGGCGACGACGGCATGGCGGTGCGCCTCCCTTCGCGCCTGTTCGGACTGGAGATCGAGGTCTTCCAGCAGCCGGCGACGATGTTCGTGGTGTGCTGGATTGCGCTCTTCGCCGTCATCACGCTGCTCTGGATCATCAGCCGCAGCCGGTTCGGCCTGTTGACACTGGCCATCCGCGAAAACGAGGAACGTGCGCGCTACATCGGCTACGAGACGCTGGTGCCGCGCGCGATCATCTACGCGCTCTCCGCGGCTGTCGGCGCGCTCGCGGGCGTCCTCTTCGTTCTCTACAACGCCTTCGTCTCCCCCGGCGCGCTGCACTGGGTCCTGTCCGGCGAGGCGCTCGTCATGGCGGTCATCGGCGGCACCCAGGCGGTCTGGGGACCCGCCCTCGGCGCCGTCATCTTCTTCCTGTTCAAGGATGCCGCCGGTGACTTCACCGAACACTGGCCGGCCATCATCGGCGGCACGCTGATCGTCGTCACGGTGCTGCTGCCCCATGGCATCAGCGGGGTCATCACCGACCTCGCCTCCAGGCTCAAGGCGAGGTTCAGATGAACGCCCCCGCCCTCGAAGGCATCGGCCTGACCCGCCGCTACGGCGGCTTCACCGCCCTCGACAACGTGTCGCTGACCCTTCAGCCGGGGGAGATCCGCGGCCTCATCGGTCCGAACGGCGCCGGCAAGTCGACCCTCATGGACGTGCTGTGCGGACGCGGCGGCATCAGTGGCGGCACGGTGAAGTGCCAGGGGACGGGACATGACGGGCCTGTCGGCGCGCGCCCGCCGGCGCGCCGGCCTCGCACGTTCGTTCCAGAAGACCAACATCTTCCCGGCGCTGACCGTGCGCGAGCAGATCGAGCTCGCCGCCCAGGCCTCCGAACACGACAACACGACCGAGGTGATGCAGGCGCTCGGCCTTTCCGCCCATGCCGACCGGCGCGCCGCGGACATCTCCTACGGCGACCAGCGGCGCCTCGACCTGTCGCTCGCGCTCGTGGGCCGGCCTTCCGTCCTGCTGCTCGACGAGCCGGCGGCGGGGTTGTCGATGAGCGAATCCATCACCCTGGCGCGTCTGCTCAAGGAGCTGGTGGCGAGCTGGCGTGTCACCGTGCTCATCGTCGAGCACGACATGGACGTCATCTTCTCCATCTCCGACCGCATCACCGTCCTGCACCTCGGCAAGCTTCTCGCCGACGGTCCGGGCGAGGAGATCCGCGCCAACCAGGAGGTGGTGCGGGCCTATCTGGGGACGAGCATCGCATGACCCTGCTCCGCTTCGAAGGCGTCGACGCCTATTACGGTGAGGCCAAGGTCCTTCACGACGTGTCCATCCAGGTGGGCCGCGGCGAACGGGTCGCCGTGCTGGGTCGCAACGGCGTCGGCAAGACCACCATGGTGAACTCCTGCACGGGCATTGCCCGCGTCAGGGCCGGCACCATCTCATTCGCCGGCTCGCCGATTTCCCCGATCAGGCATTTCACCGCGGCGCGCTCCGGCATCGCCGTGGTGCCGCAGGGCCGGCGCATCGTTCCCGGACTGACGGTTCGCGAGAACCTGATGCTCGGTGCGGCAGTCAATCGCAAGGGTCCCTGGACCTTCGAGACGGTCTTCGACCTCTTTCCGATCCTGCGCGAACGTGCCGACACGCCGGGCACGGCCATGAGCGGAGGCCAGCAGCAGATGCTGGCCATCGGCCGCGCGCTGATGGCCAATCCCGATCTCCTGATGCTCGACGAACCGAGCGAGGGACTGGCGCCGGTGATCATCGACGAGCTCGGCGAGACCCTCGTCAAGCTTGCAGCGAATGGCACCAGCATCCTGCTCATCGAACAGAACTTCAGCCTCGTCCACGTGGTGGCCGAACGATACTACGTGCTCTCGAAGGGAGCCGTGGTGGAGGAGGGCCAGTTGGCCGGGCTGTCGAAGGAAAGCCTCAAGAAGCACGTGGCGGTGTGAGCCGGCGACCGGCGCGCCATCACTGGAGGGAGCAACGCCATGTCTGATGTCTATGCCAAGTACCAGCGCCTCAAGTTCGACCGTCCCCATCCCAGGGTCCTGCGCATCACCATGTACAATCCCGAGCGGCTGAACGCCGCCGACGAGATCATGCATGGCGAACTGGCGAGCATCTGGCAGGACGTCGACAAGGATCCGACCGTCTCCGCCGCCATCCTCACCGGTCATGGCAAGGCCTTCTCGGCGGGCGGCGACTTCAAGATGATCGACAAGATCATCACCGATTTCGAGACGCGTGCCCGGAACTGGAAGGAGGCGCGCGACATCGTCTACAACGTGATCAACTGCTCCAAGCCGGTGATCTCGGCGATCCGCGGCCCCGCCGTCGGCGCTGGCCTCGTCTGTGGCCTGCTCGCCGACATTTCTATCGCGGCAAAGGACGCGCGCATCATCGACGGCCATACCCGCCTCGGCGTCGCTGCCGGCGACCATGCCGCGATCATCTGGCCGCTGCTCTGCGGCATGGCCAAGGCGAAGTACTATCTCCTCCTCTGCGATCCGATCTCGGGCGCTGAGGCCGAGCGCGTCGGCCTCGTATCGCTGGCCGTGGAGGACAGCGATCTGGACGCCAAGGCGGTGGAGGTCGCGACCCGGCTCGCCGAGGGCGCGCCCAACGCCATCCGCTGGACCAAGTACTCGCTGAACAACTGGCTCCGCATGATGGGGCCGACCTTCGACACCTCGCTGGCGCTCGAGTTCATGGGCTTCACAGGCCCCGACGTGAAGGAGGGCCTCGCCTCTCATGTCGAGAAGCGCAAGCCGGCCTTTCCGGAAAGTTCGCCCCTGTGAGCGGAGGCAGCGCCATGCGGCAGAACGACTACCCTGCCCGGCGTGCGGCCATGGTCGCGGCCGGCTTCTGGAAGGACCGCACCCTTCTCGACGACTTCGATGCGCTCCTGCACGACCGGCCGGAGGCGCTTGCCATCGTCGCCCATGACGTGACCACGGGCCAGCGCACGCGCCTGACCTATGGCGAACTGGGAACGCGCGTCGAGCGCATCGCCGTCGGCCTCGCTGGCCTCGGGGTCGAGACAGGCGATGTCGTCTCCTACCAACTTCCGAACTGGTGGCAGTTCGTCGCGCTCCACCTCGCCTGCCTCAGGATCGGCGCCATCACCAATCCGATGATGCCCATCCTGCGCCGGCGCGAGCTGGAGTTCATGCTCAACCATGCGCGCTCGAAGGTCATCGTCACGCCCTCGGTGTTCCGCGACTTCGACTACGCCGCCATGATCGCCGACGCGACCCAGCCGCACCTCACGCACGCCTTCGTCATCGGAGGCGAGGGCGACGCCGCCTTCGAGCAGCTCCTGGCCAGCCCCGTCGATCGTGCGGCCGCCGAGCGACTCTTCGCCGAACGGCGGCCCTCCCCCGACGACAGTCATCCAGGTGCATCTACACCTCGGGGACGACGGGCGAGCCCAAGGGCGTTATGCACTCGGCCAACACCGCTGATGGCCAACATCATCCCGTACCGCCGAGCGGCTTGCACCTGGATGCCGGACGACGTGGTGTTGATGGCCTCGCCCATGGCACACCAGACCGGCTTCATGTACGGCCTGATCATGCCGTATCCTCCTGGACAGTGCCAGTGCCGTGCTGCAGGACGTCTGGGAGCCCACCAAGGCCGTTGCGACCGACCTCAATCGCCGAGGAGAAGGCCAGCTTACACCATGGCCTCCACGCCGTTCCTCACCGATCTGGCGCGTACGGTGGCCGACAGGCGGCGTAGCCGCCTACCGCTAGCCTGCGCACCTTTTTGTCGCCGCTGGCGCGCCCATCCCCGGTCCGCTGGTGGAACAGGCGCGCAAGGCGCTGGGCGCCAAGATCGTCTCGGCCTGGGGCATGACCGAGAACGGCGCTGTCACGCTCACCCGTCTGGAGGACGACGATGAACGCTCTTTCAACACCGATGGCTGCCCGCTGCCTGGCGTGGAGATCAAGGTGGTGGATGTGGACGGCAACGCCTTGCCGCCAGGCGAGCCCGGCAAGCTGCTGCTGCGCTCGTGCTCCAACTTTGGCGGCTACCTGCGACCGAGCCTGCACCTCGAACGCCACCGACGCCGACGACTGGTTCGACACCGGCGATCTGGCCCGCATCGATGAGCGCGGCTACCTGCGCATCACCGGCCGCAGCAAGGACGTGATCATCCGCGGCGGCGAGAACATTCCGGTGGTCGAAGTCGAGTCGCTGCTCTACCGCCACCCCGCCATCGCCATGGCGGCCATCGTGGCCTACCCTGACGAGCGCCTGGGCGAGCGGGCCTGCGCCTTCGTCACGGCAAAACCGGGTACGACTCTGACGCTCCAGGGCGTCGTCGACTACCTCGGTCAGCAGCATGTGTCGAAGAACTACCTGCCCGAACATCTCGAGGTGCTGGCGGAACTGCCACGCACGGCCAGCGGCAAGATCCAGAAGTTCGTGCTCCGCGACATGGCGAAGGGTCTGAAGCGCGGGGCCTGAGTCAGTCGAAAGGCACCGGCATGAAGGCGATTGTCGTCGAACAGTTCGGGCCCCCGTCCGACCTCGTCTACCGCGACTGGCCCGAGACGAAGGCTGGACCGGGCCAGGTGCTGGTCGACGTGCATGCGGTCGGCCTGAACTTCCCGGACGTCCTGGTCGCGGCCGGGACCTACCAGATTCTGCCGCCTCTTCCCTTCGTGCCGGGCAAGGAACTGGCAGGCACGGTGGCCGATGTCGGTCACGGCGTGACCGGCTTTGCCGTCGGCGACCGCGTCATGGCGCAATGCGAGAATGGCGCCTTTGCCGAACGGGTGGCGGTTGCCGTGGACCGCTGCTTCCCGGTGCCGGTCGGCGTCAGCCTCTTGAAGGCGGCGGCGATGGGACTGACCTACCAGACCTCCTGGTTCGGCCTGTTCGATCGTGGCGCGCTGAAGCCAGGCGAGACTGTTCTGGTCACCGGGGCGGGAGGCGGCATCGGCGTCGCCACCATGCAGCTGGCGAAAGCCGCCGGCTGTCGCGTGCTCGCCGGCATCGGTAGCCCGGACAAGCGCGACTTCGTCATCGAGCAGGGCGCCGACGCCGTCATCGACATGAGCGGGGTCAACCTGAAGGAGCGGGTACGCGAGCAGGTTCACGCCGCCACGAACGGCCGCGGCGCGGACGTCGTCATCGAGAACGTCGGAGGCGATGTCTTCGAGGCCTGCCTGCGCGCGCTCGCCTGGAGCGGGCGCCTGGTCGTCGTCGGCTTCACCGGCGGAGGCCCGGGCCTCGTCAAGGCCAACTACCTCCTGATCAAGCACATCACCGTGACGGGGCTGCACTGGAGCGACTATATCGACCGCTGCCCGGGCAAGGTGCGTGAGGTGCAGGCGGACCTGTTCGCAGCCGCCGCGACGGGCCGCCTGGACCCGCCGATATGCGCCGTCCTGCCTCTGGCCGAAATGCCCGCGGCGATGGACCTCATCACCTCCCGCCGGGCGCTCGGGAAGGTCGTCCTCGTCACCGAACACGGCCGCGACCAGGGGGAGATGTCTCGCCCGGGCGCACGGGCATGAAGACGGTTGCGAGCGACGACGCCGGGCCGGAGATGCCTCCCGAGGGCTACGTTCTCTGCTCCCTTCCCATCGGCGAGTTCGGCGACAGCCTCGGTCCGCTTTTCATCCGCCAGGACGGCTCCGGCTTCGCCTGCCGCATGCTGTCCCGTCACCAGAATCCGCGCGGCGCGATCCACGGCGGCGTGCTGCTCGCCCTCGCCGATCAGGTCCTCGGCCTCACCGTCTTCCAGGCGACAGGACAGACGCCGTCGGCCACCATCACCCTCAACTGCGATTTCGTCGAAGCGGCCTTCCCCGGGGACCTCGTCGAAGGCGAGGCCACCGTCACCCGCGTCACCGGATCGGTCGTCTTCGTGCATGGGACGCTGCGTCGTGGAGAACGTGTCATACTGACTGCCAGTGGCATCTGGAAACGGCTACAACAGTCACGCAAGCAGGACTGAACGCCATCAGGCTCCGGCCGCGGAGACGGACCCCAACGTGATGAAGAAGCCCATCGAACCCGGCAGGTCCTTCGACCCCTCCTTCGTGAAGAGCCAGGTCACTGACGAGAAGCTCGTGTCGAAGCGGCGCGAGCAGATCGTGGCGGCCGGCGTCGAGCTCTTCTCGGAGCGGGGCTACTACCGCACGACGATCCAGGACATCGCGCGCAAGGCCGGCGTCAGCATCGGGCTCATCTACCAATATGCCCAGACCAAGGAGGACATCCTCCTGCTGTCGCTGATGAGCGTCATGGAGACCTACAAGCAGGGCATCCCGGACGCTGCGAGCGGCAGGACGGATCCGCTCGACGTGCTCTGGGCCTCGCTCGCGGCCTACTGCCGGACGGTCGACCGCGCGCGCAACGCGGCGGTCCTCGCCTATCGCTCCACCAAGTCGCTGCCACGCGAGCACCGCCAGTTCCTCAAGCAGGTCGAACTGGAGACCAACGAGCTCATCGCCAAGGCGCTTCAGGACTGCATCGACGCCGGCCTTTTCCGGCAGATCAACGTCGATCTCGTCACCTACCAGTTCGTGCTCTATGCCCATACCTGGGCGCTCAAGCATTGGCGCCTGTCCCAGTTCACCGACATCGAGGGCTATATCGCCCAGGGCTTCGACTTCTTCGTCCATGCGATGGCGACACCCAAGGGGCTGACCCAGTACCAGGAGTTCCTGAAGGAGCGGCACGCGGAGGAGGCGCCCGGCAAGGCGACGGCCGGTGCGGCCACCAGGAAGGCGGTCACGACGCCCGGCAAGACGGCTGCGAAGAAGGCGAAGCCGGCACCCCGGAAAAAAGGCAACGGCACCACAGACAAGACCTGAGGCCTGGTGGCGGCGGGACCAGGGCGAGCCAACGTTGCCGGTGTCGCGGCGGCCGTCCGCTGTGAACCCCCGGAGGGTTTGGTGCCGGCCGGGAGTCTGGGTGCCGCTGCGCGCCGAGCCACGGGCGCCCACCTCTCCATTGCACGTCGAACGACCGAGGCTCCGGGCGGCCCGCTCGCGACCGAAGCGCCTTGACGGTACACGGTGCATCCAATATCGATTGAAGAATGAATGAGCGTTCATTCGGTGAGCAGATGTTCAAGGTCGAACGAAGGGGCGCGGTCGCCGTCCTGACCATGGCCCGCGGGCCGGTCAACGCGATCAACCGTGAATGGATCGACGGTTTCGGCGACGTCCTCGACGACATCGCGCAGGACCCGGTGATCTCCGTCCTGCTGATCCGCTCCTCGGAGCGGACCTTCTCGGCCGGGGCGGATCTCAAGCTCATGCGCGAGTGCTTTTCCACCGACGACGGCCCCGATGCCATGCTGGAGACGGTGAGGCGCATGCAGAGCCTCTATGACCGCATCGAGGCCCTTCCCCAGGTGTCCATCGCCGAGATCGCCGGCGCGGCGCATGGCGGCGGCTTCGAGCTGGCGCTGGCCTGCGACCTGCGGATCGCCTCCGACGCAGCGCCGCTCGGCCTGCCCGAGACCCGGCTGGGGCTGCTGCCCGGCGCCGGCGGCACGCAGCGGCTGTCACGCCTTGCAGGGCCCGGCATCGCGCGGCGGATGATCCTTTCGGCCGAGGTCGTCACCGGCGCGGAAGCCCGCGCGCTCGGGCTGGTGCAATGGGCGGTCCCGGCCGCGGAACTCGCTGCCTTTGCCGATGCCACGGCCCAAAGGATCGCCGGGCTCTCGCCCGCGGCCCTCGCCGCGTGCAAGCGCTGCTTCGGCGTGATCGATGCGAGCCTCGATCCGGGCCTGCTCGTCGAGCGCCTGGAAACCCGCAAGCTGCTCGACACGCCCGATACCCGCAAGCGCGTCGCAGCCTTTCTCGATCGTTGAGGACCAGGACATGGAATTCGCAGGAAAGACCGTCGTCGTCACCGGTGCCGCCTCCGGTATCGGCCGGGCGACCGCCGAGGCCTTTGCGAGGGCCGGCGCCGACGTCGTCATGGCCGACCTTTCGGCCGAGAACGGAGAAAAGGAAGCGGCCCGCCTGCGCGCCGAGGGACTGAAGGCGACATTCCTCCCGATCGACGTCGCCTCGGATGAATCCATCGCCGCCTTCGCCAAGGCCACCCTGGCCCGTGGCGAGGTCCACGTGATCGCCAACGTCGCCGGTTACGGCAAGGGCCAGCCCTTCGTGGACAACGACGCTGCCTTCTGGGACCGCGTCGTCGATGTCAATCTGATGGGCCCGATCAAGCTGATCCGTGCCCTGCTCGACCCGATGATCGCGCGCCGCTCCGGCAAGATCGTCAACGTCGCGAGCGACGCCGGCCGTGTCGGGTCCTCCGGCGAGACAGTCTATTCCGGCGCCAAGGGCGGCCTGATCTCCTTCTCCAAGGGCCTCGCCCGCGAGATGGCGCGCTATGCCATCCATGTGAACTGCGTCTGCCCTGGCCCGACGGAAACGCCGATGCTCATGGCGCTTCCCGAAAACCATCTGGAGGCCTTCAAGCGCGCCATTCCCATGCGCCGCTTCGCCAAGCCCGCCGAGGTCGCCAATGCGATCCTCTTCCTTGCGAGCGACCGCTCGGATTACATCACCGGCCAGACGCTCAGCGTCTCCGGCGGCCTGACCATGGCCTGAGCCGCCGCCCCCCGACAACCGCAGGAGCATTCCCGTGCAGACGTTCAAAGCCGCCGACTACAAGGCCACCCATTTCCTCTGGGAGGTGGCGGGCAAGGTCGCCACGATCACGCTCAACCGGCCGGAGCGGAAGAACCCGCTGACCTTCGAGAGCTACGCCGAGCTGCGCGACCTGTTCCGCAACCTCGCCCATGCCGACGACGTGAAAACCGTCGTCATTACCGGCGCCGGCGGAAACTTCTGCTCCGGCGGCGACGTCCACGACATCATCGGCCCGCTGGTCGAAGATGGAGGCCGACGACATGCAGGGCCTGCTCGCCTTCACCCGCATGACCGGCGACCTGGTCAAGGCGATGCGCAACTGCCCGCAGCCGATCATCGCCGCCGTCGACGGCATCTGCGCCGGCGCCGGCGCCATCATCGGCCATGAGCTTCCGACCTGCGCATCGGCACGCCGCGCGCCAAGACCGCGTTCCTGTTCACCCGCGTTGGCCTCGCCGGCTGCCGACATGGGCGCCTGCGCCATCCTGCCGCGCATCATCGGCCAGGGCCGCGCCGCCGAACTGCTCTACACCGGCCGCACGCATGAGCGCCGACGAAGGCGAGCGCTGGGGCTTCTTCAACCGGCTGGTCGACGCCGGCAGCAGGTTCTGGCCGAAGCCCAGGCCCTCGACATGGCGGCGAGCATCGCCGACGGTCCGACCTTCGCTCACGGCATCACCAAGACGCAGCCTGCAACCAGGAATGGTCGATGGGCCTCGATTCCAGGCGATCGAGGCGGAAGCCCAGGCGCAGGCGATCTGCATGCAGACCACGCGATTTCGGGCGTGCCTACAAGCGCGTTCGTGGCCAAGGAGAAGCCGGTGTTCGCCGGCGGATTGAGGAGGGATGCTTTCATGGGCGTCGGCGTCGCCGCACGCTCTGTCCTGCCCGACATCTCCGCTCAACGGGGGAGATCGGTTGTCGCGGCTTTCGCAATCCCAACGCGCCGGACTGCACCGTCGCCGATGCTGCCAATCTCGCCCTGGGGGACGATGTCCGGCAGGTCAGAGGCCGGCGCCGTAGAGCTGCAACGCTCCGAGTACTGCGGAGGCCATGCACTCCCCTGACCGTTCCTGTCGCTCTCCTGGCCTTCTTCGACGACGAGCCACCGCGAACTGGCCGGACGGCTGGAAGCATGGTGCCGAGCGGAAGATGCCGTGCCTCGTCGATCACCATGACGTCGACGCTGCCTGCCGCCGAACTGGTCGCGGCAAACTCGGCCGCGACCGGCTGTGCTGAAGACCTGACGTCGACGGCTCGACACCGGCGGGCTGCGCGAGCCACTCGACGTCCGCACCCTGTGCATCGCGCGCGCGACCCTCGCCTATGTCGACGGCCTCGCCGACTTCGCCTTCGCCATGCAGGGGCTCGGCACCGGGCCGATCTCGCTCTTCGGGACCCCTGAGCAGAAGGCCGCGGCTTGCCCACCGGTGCGAGAGGGAACGGCGATCGCCGCCTTTGCCCTGTCCGGAGCCGCGCTCGGGGTCGGATGTCGCCAACACGGAGATGACGGCGACCCGTGACGGCGACAGCTATGTGCATCGACGGGCGAAAAGACCTGGATTTCCAACGGCGGCATCGCCGATCTCTATGTCGTCTTTGCCCGCACCGGCGAGGCGCCGGGTGCCAAGGGGCATTTCGGCCTTCCTTGTGCCAGGCGACGACACAAGGGCCTTGGCCATTGCCGAGCGCCTCGAAGTGATCGCGCCGCATCCGCTGGCCCGGCTTTCGCTTCGACAAGGTCCGCCTGCCTGCCGGCGGGCGCACTGATCGGCAAGCCCGGTGACGGTTTTCGCTATCGCCATGTCGGTGCTCGACGTGTTCCGCTCGACGGTCGCGCGCGGCAGCCCTCGGCATGGCCCGCCGCGCCCTCGCCGAAAGCGACGCGCACGCGCCGCTCGAGCCGCCAGCTGTTCGGCGCGCCGCTGGCCGACCTGCAGCTGGCGCAAGGCCATATCGCCGGCCGATTCGGTCGCTCGACGCTCGACGCGGCGGCGCTGCTCATCTTTCGCGCTGCCTATGAGCAAGGATCGCGGCACAGCCGCGCATCACCAGGGAAGCCGCCATCGCCAAGATGGTACGCCACCGAGAACGCCCAGAAGGTCATCGACCGGGCGATCCAGGTCTTCGGCGGCCTCGGGCGTCGACGAAGGGCGAGCATGGTCGAGGAAGCCTCTATCGCGAGAGTCCGCGCCCTGCGCATCTACGAGGGCGCCACCGAGGTCCAGAAGATCGTCATCGCCCGCGCCCACCTGTCGCAATTCCAGAACTAGACCACCGGGAAACAGCGCCATGATCCTCAACGAGCAGCAGACGATGATCCGCGACATGGCGCGCCAGTTCGCGCAGGAGCGGCTCGCCCCGAATGCCGCGCAATGGGATCGCGACTGCCATTTCCCGATGGAGGAGATCCGCGAGATGGGCCGGCTCGGCCTGATGGGCATCAATGTGCCCGTCGAATGGGGCGGCGCCGGCGCCGACTACGTCTCGACCGCCCTGGCGCTTGAGGAGATCGCGGCGGGAGATGCCGGCACCTCCACAGTGGTCAGCGGCCACAACTCGGTCGGCTGCATGCCGGTGGCGACCTTCGGCAACGACGACCAGAAGGAGCGCTTTCTCCGGCCCATGGCCGAGGGCCGGATGATCTCCGCCTTCCTGCTCACCGAGGCCCACGGCGGCTCCGATGCCGGCGCGCTGACCACCCGCGCCATCCGTGACGGCGACCATTACGTGATCAACGGCACCAAGCAGTTCATCACCACGGGCCGTAACGCCGATGTCGCACTCATCTTCGCCCGCACCGGCGCGGAGGGACCGAAGGGCATCTCCGCCTTCATCGTGCCGACCGCCACCCCGGGCTACGTCGTGGTCAGGCAGGAGGAGAAACTCGGCCAGCATTCCTCCGACACCTGCCAGATCGCCCTCGTCGACCTGCGGGTGCCGGTCGAGAACCGTCTGGGTGCGGAGGGAGAGGGCTACCGCATCGCGCTTTCCAACCTGCAGGGCGGACGCATCGGCATCGCCGCGCAGGCGGTCGGCATCGCCCGCGCGGCCTATGAGGCGGCGCTCGCCTATGCCAATGAGCGCGAGGTCTTCGGCAAGGCCATCATCGACCATCAGGCGGTCGGCTTCCGCCTCGCCGCCATGGCGACGCGGGTCGAGACGGCGCGGCAGATGGTGCTGCACGCTGCCGCCCTGTCGGACGCCGGCCAGCCCTGCCTGATGGAGGCCTGCATGGCGAAGCTCGTCGCCTCGGAGGCGGCCGAATGGGTCTGCTCGGAGGCGATCCAGACCATGGGCGGCTACGGCTACCTCGCGGACTTCCCGGTGGAGCGCTACTACCGCGACGCCCGCGTCACCCGCATCTACGAAGGTACCAACGATATCCAGCACCTCGTGATCCTCCGGGAGATGCGTCGGCGTCAGGCCGCCTGAGGACAGGGCCATGCAGCCGTCAGCCCCACCTCTCGCCGGCCTCCGCGTCCTCGATTTCTCCACCCTTCTGCCGGGCCCGCTGGCCGGGCTCCTGCTGGCGGAGGCGGGAGCCGAGGTCATCAAGGTGGAGCGCCCCGGCACCGGCGACGAGATGCGCGGCTATGCGCCCGCCTTCGACGATGCCGGCGGCAACTTCGCCCTGCTCAATCGCGGCAAGGCCAGCCTGACCGCCGACCTGAAGGATCCAGGCGACCGCGATCACGTCCGCAGCCTCGCCCGCTCTGCCGATATCCTGATCGAGCAGTTCCGCCCCGGCGTGATGGAGCGTCTCGGCCTCGGCTACGAGGCCCTCTCGTCAGAGAACCCACGCCTGATCTACTGCTCGATCACCGGCTACGGCCAGACCGGCGCGCGGGCGCAGCAGGCAGGCCACGATCTCAACTACATGGCCGAGACGGGGCTTCTGGGCCTCACCGGCGACAGCGACGGCACTCCGGTCCTGCCACCGGTACTTGCCGCCGACATCGCCGGCGGCGCCTACCCCGCCGTGATGAACATCCTCATGGCGCTGGTCGGCCGCTCGGCCACGGGGCGGGGCTGCCATCTCGACGTCGCCATGGCCGACAACCTCTTCGCCTTCGCCTATTGGGGGCTCGCGGCGGGCCACGCCGGCGCCTGGCCCGAGACGGGCCGGGCTCTCGTCACCGGAGCCTCGCCCCGCTACCAGATCTACCGGACCGCCGACGGCCGCCATCTCGCCGCGGCGCCGATCGAGGAGCGCTTCTGGCAGGTCTTCTGCGACCGGATCGGGCTTGCGCCGGATCACCGCGACGATACCACCGACCCCACTGGCGTCCGCCTGAGGGTCGCCGACCTGATCGCCCGTCGCAGCGCTGCCGAGTGGCGGCAGGCCTTCGGCGATGCCGATGTCTGCGTTTCCGTCGTCGCGACCCTCGAGGAGGCGGCATCCGATCCCGCCTTCCACGCACGCGGGCTTTTTGCCCGTTCCGTCACGGGGCGGAGCGCCGTGATGCCGGCACTGCCGGTGCCGCTCGACCCGGACCTGCGGGACGAGGCGCCGACGCGCGTCTTTCCGGCCCTTGATGGCGAGGCCCGTCGCGCCGGCTGGGCAGCGCGCTGAACCTCAGCCGCGCATTGCCTCCGTCGCCGCCTTGAGGTCGTCCACCGCTTCCGGATTGACGAGCCCCGACAGGTCGCCGACGGGCTCGCCGAGCCATACCGAGCGCACGACCCGGCGCATGATCTTCATGCTCCGCGTCTTCGGCAGGCCGGAGACGAAGGTGATGGCCTTCGGCCGGAACGAGGCACCGAGACCGGCGACCACCGCCTGCCGCAGTTCCTCGGCGAGTTCGGGGGTCGGCTTCACACCGCGCGCCGGGACGCAGGCGCAGACGACCGCCGAGCCCTTGATCGGATCGGGCACGCCGATCACCGCCGCCTCCCCCACCTTGCCGGTGCCAAGCAGCAGCGCCTCGATCTCCGACGGGCCCGTGCGCTTGCCGGCGATCTTGATCGTGTCGTCGGAGCGGCCATGGACGAACCAGTGGCCGTCGGCATCGACGGAGGCGAAATCGCCGTGGATCCACAGCCCGGGCACCTTGGCCCAGTAGGCCTCGATGAAGCGCTCCGGCGAGCGCCACAGGCCGCGGGTCAGGCCGATGGAGGGAACGGTGAGCGCCAGTTCCCCCACCGCCCCGCGCGGCAGCGGGCGACCACTGTCATCGACCACCGCGGCGCCCATGCCGGGGATCGGGCCGACGAAGGCGCCGGGTGGCAGGTCGCGGCCGAGCATGGTGCCGGCGACGATGCCGCCGCCGATCTCCGTGCCGCCGGAATAGTTGAGGATCGGCGCCCGGCCCTTGCAGACATGGGCGAGGAACCAGGTCCAGGCCTCGGGCGTCCAGGGTTCGCCGGTCGAGGCGGTGACGCGCAGCGACGAGAAGTCGTAAGCGGCGACCACCTCGGGCGGCTGCTGGATGAAGTTGCGCACCATGGTCGGCGCGACGCCGAGGAAGCTGACGCGGTGCTGGTCGGCGAGGCGCCACAGGCGCCCCTGGTCGGGATAGTCGGGTGTCCCCTCGGCCAGCACCATGGAGGCGCCGACGAGCGGCACGGCCACCGCGAGGATCGGCCCGGTGAGCCAGCCCATGTCGCTCATCCACAGGAGCCGGTCGCGCTCGGTGAGATCGAGAATGATGCCGAAGTCGAGTGCCACCTTGGTCATGAAGCCGCAATGGCTGTGCACCGTGCCCTTCGGCTTGCCGGTGGTGCCCGAGGTGTAGACGATCATCGCCGGGGCATCGGCCTCCATCTCTTCCGCCGGGCAGGCCTCGGCGACGGCGACGAGATCATGCCACCAGACAGCGTCGCCCGCGGCCTTCCCGGGATGGCGCGCGACCACCACGACATGGGCGAGGCTCGGCACCTGCGGCCGCACCTGCCCGATGATCTCGGCCATGGCGATGGGATTGCCGCGCCGGTAGGTGACGTCGACGGTGATCACCGCCTTCGCCTCCGCGTCGAGGAGCCGCTCGATCACCGCCTGGGGGCCGAATCCCGAGAACATCGGCAGGGCGATGCCGCCGATGCGGGTGATGGCGAGGAAGGCGGCGATCGTTTCGGGCAGGAAGGGCATGTAGATGCCGACGACGTCCCCCTTGCCCAGCCCGAGGCGCTTCAGGCCGGCGGCTGCCCGCTCGGCCTCCTCGATCAGTCGCCCATAGGTCCAGGTCCGCGTCTCGCCATCCTCGCCCTCCCAGATGATGGCGGTCCTGTCGCCATGACCGGCGGCGAGGCGTCGTTCCATGCAGTTGTAGGCGAGGTTCGTCGTGCCGCCGATGCACCATTGCGGCCACGCAACGCCGTTCGACGTATCCAGGACCTTGTCGAAGGGCTTGAAGAAGACGAGGCCGTGGAAGTCCATCACCGCCGGCCAGAACCACTCGGGGTCGCGATCGGCGCGTTCGATCAGCGCCTCGTAGCTGTCGAAGCCGTGACGCTGCATGAACAGCTCGAGCTGGAACGGGCTGGCGGCCATGGCTCAGGCTCCCTGGTCGGTGTCGAGGACGACGATCCGCGCCATGCGCGTCGTCATGAAGGCCTTCATCTCCTGATGGGCCGGCGAGACCTGATAGGCGTCATGCGCGGCCGAGGAGGTGAAGACACCAACGATGCCGTGGGTCAGCCCGTCGCTGCGCGAGGCGATGTTCTCGCGCATGAAGTAGTCGACGACGCCGTCGCACTCGGCCTTGATCCGGTCGACATAGTGCTGCGCCTTCGCGAAGAAGGCGGCGTCGGCCTCGGGCGTGAAGCTCATCAGGACGATGTGGTGAAACATGGTGGACAATTCCCTGTGCTGCCGGCGCTAACCGATGGTCCAGCCGCCATCGACGATGAGGGAGGCTCCCGTCATCAGCGACGAGGCATCCGAGGCAAGGAAGACAGTCGCGCCCATCAGGTCCTCGACGGTGCCGATGCGCCCGAGCTTGATCTTGGTGGTGACGTGGGCGCGGAAAGCCGGATCGCTGAGGGCCGGGCGCGTCATCGCCGTCTCCGTGAAGGTCGGGCAGAGGCTGTTGACGCGGACGCCGTGGGCGGCAAGGTCGATGGCCATGGCCTTGGTCATGCCTTCGACGGCGAACTTGCTGGTGGTGTAGGCGGACCGAGCAGCCAGCGCGATGTGTCCCGCCTGCGACGAGATGTTGATGATCGAGCCCTTCACGCTGGCGGCGACCATGCGGCGCGCCACCGCCTGTGCCGCGAAGAAGGCCGCGCGGACATTGAGCTCCATCACCGCATCCAGTTCCTCCTCCGTCACCTCGAGGAAGGGGCGCGGCCGGTTGGTGCCGGCATTGTTGACGAAGACGTCATAGGCGGAGCGTGCATCCATGGCGGCGCGGAAGGCGTCGAGGTCGGTGACGTCGATGACCAGTGTGTCGGCCTTGCCGCCGCGGCCGCGGATCTCGGCGGCCGCCGCCTCGATCTCGCCTGCGGTACGCGCGGCCAGCGTGACGGCGGCACCGGCCTCGGCGAGGGCTGCGGCGAGCGCCACGCCTATGCCGCGCCCGGCGCCGGTGACGAGGGCCTGCTTGCCGTCGAGGCGGAAGCTGGGGGTCTTGGGCAGCATGATCGCAGATCCTCCGCTCAGCCGAAGGCGAGGTAGCCGCCGTCGACGGTCAGAACCGATCCGTTGACGAAGTTGGCGGCGTCCGAGGCGAGGTAGACGGCCGCAGGCGCAATATCGTCCGGCCGGCCCCATCGGCGGTTGGGCACGCGCTCGGTCAGCTTCGCCGTGAACGCGGGATCCGTGTGCAGGACGCGGGTGAACTCGGTGGCGATATAGCCCGGGGCGATGGCGTTGCAGGTGATCCCGAGCGGGCCGAGTTCGATGGCCAGCGCCCTGACCAGCGACGTCACCGCGCCCTTGGCCGCTGCATAGGCGGGGATCTCGGCTTTCGGTGCCTGCACGGCGATGGAGCCGATCATGATGATCCGCCCGAAGCCGCGTGCGGTCATCTGCGGGATGGCGGCGCGGGTGCAGAGGAAGGCGCCGTTGAGGTGGGTGTCGATGACGGCGCGCCATTCGTCATAGGTGAAGTCGGCGAAGCGCTTGCGCTTCTGGATGCCGGCATTGTTGACGAGGATGTCCGGCCCGCCGACCGAGGCCGCGATGGCCGCCATGCCCTTCGTCACCGCCGCCTCGTCGGTGACATCGAAGGCCTCGGCCGAGCCCTTCAGGCCGGCCGCCTTCAGCTCCGCGAGTTTCGGCTCCAGCGCGGCGGGGTCGAGGTCGTTGAGCACCACATGGGCGCCGGCGGCGGCCAGCCCCTGGGCGATGCCCCAGCCGATGCCGCGCGCCGAGCCGGTGACGAGGGCGGTGCGGCCGGCGAGCGGCTGGGCGGGTGAGCGGGTGTCGGTCATGGCAGGGTCCGGTTCGGGCGGGGTTTCAGGAGATGGTGAGGCCGCTGTCGACGGCGAGCACATGGCCGGTCGTGCGGGCGGACTCGTCGGAGGCGAGGAAGAGGGCGGCCCGCGCCACGTCCTCGGGTTCTGCGAGGCCGACGAGATGGCGCGCTGCGATCTTCTGCGTCGTCTCGTTGTCCGCCAGTTGGGCGAGCACCCGTGGCGTGCGGGTGACGCAGGGCGCCACCGCATTGACCCGCACCTTCTGCGCCGCGAACTCTACGGCCATGGAGCGCGTCAGCGCGGTCACGGCCCCCTTCGAGGCGGTGTAGGCATCCTTGCCCGGCCAGCCCATCAGCGCCACGACCGAGGAAGCGTTGATCACCGAGCCGCCGCCCGAGCGGATGATCTCGGGGATCGCGTGCCGGCTCATCAGCCAGGTGCCGAGGAGGTCGAGGCGGATGGCGCGCCAGAACTCGTCGACCGGCGCCTCGGTCAACGGGCCGTCCTGCAGGGTGGAGCCACCGGCGTTGTTGTAGAGGACGTGCAGTGCGCCGAAGCGCGCGACCGCCGCCGCGACCGCAGCAACGACGCTCGCCTCCTCGGTGACGTCGGTGCGAACGAAGAGCGCCTCCCCGCCCGCCGCGGTGATCGCGTCGGCCGCCGCCGCGCCGGTTGCCGGATCGTATTCGGCGATGACGATGCGCGCCCCCTCGCGCGCGAAGAGTTCGGCCGTCGCCCGGCCGATTCCGCTGCCGGCGCCGGTGATGAGAGCGACCTTTCCGTTGAGACGACCCATTTCGCGTTCTCCAGGATGCCCGCGCGGGGCTCAGTGCATGTAGGCGCCGCCGTTCACGTCGAGCGTCGCGCCGCAGAGCAGCTCGCGCCCGGCGAACACCGAAGGCGATTGGCCGAGGCGATCTCCTCGGGCTCGCCGAAGCGCGGCACCGGCATGGCCTTGAGGGCGTTCGGATCGGCGGAAGCCGTCATCGCGGTGCGCACCGATCCCGGAGCCACGCCGTTGACGAGCACCTCCGGTGCCGCGCGCTTCGCCATCCAGCGCACCATGGTGTGGACGGCGCCCTTCGAGGCCGCATAGGGCAGCGGCGAATGGGCGTAGCTGCCCCCCGTGTGGGCCGCGACCGAGCCCATCAGCACGATGCGGCCCTGCCCCCGCGCCTTCATCCCCGGCAGCAGCGCCCGCGCGAACTGGGCGGGGGCGCGGACATTGATTGTCATGACGGCGTCGAAGTCGTCCTCCCAGCGGTCCTCGGTCCAGGCCGAGGTCGGGAAGATTCCGGCGTTGAGCACGGCGCAATCGACCGGGCCGGCAGCGGCACAGAGCGCATCGATCTCGCCGCGGGCGGTGACGTCGCAGGCAAGGAAGCGGTGGCTACGCCCCTCGCTCTCCAGGTCCTCGATGAGGCCGGGGGCATCGGCGCGGTCCGTCAGGTCGCGCTGTCGGCGCGAGGGCGGCACAAAGCCGGGCCGTGGCACGACCGATGCCGCCCGCCGCACCCGTCAGCAGGATGCGCCGGCCCGTGAGATCATAGGGGCGCAGCGAATGTGGGTTCGACATCAGGCCTTCCCTGGGGTTTCCGGTCGGGATCGCGCCCTTCACGGACGCTGTTGTCTTGCGCGGCCAGTCAGACCGGCGGCGGGGTCGTCGCGGGCTCAATGGATGTGATAGCCCCCGTTGACGTCGACCACCGTGCCGGTGACGTAGCCGGCGAGCGGGCTCGCGAGGAACAGGATGACGCGCGCGACATCCTCCGCCGAACCGAACCTGCCCAGCGGAATGGTTTCGCAGATCGCCCGCTTGCGCTCGGGGTCGTATTTGCCGTCGGTCATGCCTGTCTCGATGATCCCCGGCGCCACCGCATTGGCGCGGATGCCGAAGGGGCCACACTCGCGTGCCGTCGCCTTGGTGAAGCTGATGACCCCGCCCTTGGCCGCGGCATAGTGCGAGCCACCGAGCAGGCCGCCGCCGCGCTGCGCGGCGATCGAGCCGAGATTGACGATAGCCGGCGAAAGGGTGCTCTGCCTGAGATGAGGCAGGGCCGCCTGCGTCACGTTGAAGGTGCCGATCAGGTTCACCTCCAGCATGCGGGCGAACTCGTCGGCGGTGAGGTCCGGGATGCGGGTCGGCGCGACGATCCCGGCATTGTTGACGAGAATGTCGAGCCCGCCGAGCCGGGCGGCGGCCTCATCGACGGCCTCGCGGCAGTCGTTCGCTTCGGCCACGTCAAGTTGCCGGGCCGTCTGGCCGGCCGGCAGAGTCCCGACCGGGAAGGCCCGATCGAACACGACGACCTGGGCGCCCGCATCAACGAACAGGCGCGCCGTCGCCTGGCCGATCCCGTCGGGATGGCCGCCGCCGGTGACGATCGCACGCCGGCCTTTGAGAAGAGACATCATGTCACCGTCAGAAGGAGGAACCGGCGCCGGTGGTGGCACTGCATCGAGTGGTCCGCCGGCGCCTGCATCTCAGCGCTTCGCCAGCGGGCAGACGCTGTCGGCCAGGGGCCGGAACGCCTTGTCGGCCGGGATGGTGGTGACCATCTTGTAGTAGTCCCACGGCTGCTTCGACTCGGCCGGGCTCTTCACTTCGACCAGATACATGTCGTGGATCATGCGGCCGTTGGGCAGCAGCTTCCCGTTGCGCGCGAACATGTCCTCGACGGGGGTGTCGCGCATCTTGGCCACCACCTTGTCCGGATCCTTGGTTCCAAGCGCCTGCACCGCCTTGAGGTAGTGCAGCACGCCTGAATAGACGCCGGCCTGCGATTCCGACGGCATCTTGCCGAGCCGGTCGTAGAAGCGCTTGCCGAAGGCGCGGGTCTTCTCATCCAT
This sequence comes from Phreatobacter sp., assembly GCA_965284145.1. Lineage (GTDB taxonomy): Bacteria > Pseudomonadota > Alphaproteobacteria > Rhizobiales > Phreatobacteraceae > Phreatobacter. The sequence continues at coordinate 1,015,215 of CBDIRH010000001.1, read as the reverse complement.
GTCCCAGTAGAAGGGAACGACGAACTGCAGACCCTGCATCGTCGCCAGACCGAGCGAATGGACGTCGGTGATGAAGGTCAGGAGGCTCGCCAGCTTCTGGCCGGTCTGATGCAGGCCGAATTCGCGGCCCTGCTTGATCACGTTGACCGTGATGTCACCGCCGGAAGCGAGCGCGACGATCTTGGCGCGGGAGCCCTGCGCCTGCAGCAGGTAGGACGAGAAATCCAGCGTCTGCAGGGGATGCCGGACGCCGCCGACAACCTTTCCGCCATTGGCAACCACAGCCTCGCGCATGGCCTGTTCCATGCTGTGCCCATAGGCATAGTCGGCGACCAGCAGGAACCAGCTGTCGTAGCCCTGGTCGATCAGGGCACGCGTCGCACCTCGGGTCTGCGAATAGGTATCGAAGGTCCAGTGCAGACCGTAGGGGCTGCATGTATCCTCGGTGAGGCGGTCGGTGGCCGCATTGGCGTAGATGGCGAGCTTGCGCTTCTCCCTCGTGAGATGGTTCACCGCCAGGGCAATCGCGGAGTTGGGCACGTCGAGGATCACGTCGACGCCATCGAGGTCGTACCACTGCCGCGCCAGATTGAGGCCGACATCCGGCTTGTGCTGGTGATCGGCGAAAACCAGTTCGATCGGTGAGCCGAGCACGCTGCCGCCCATGTCCTCCATGGCGAGCCGCGCCGCCTCGATGGAGCCCCGGCCGGAAATATCCGCAAAAGGTCCGGCGATATCGGCGAGGACGCCGAGCTTGACCTTCTCGGCCGCCCGAGAGGCGCGAGACGTCATCGCCAGTGCCGCGCCTGCAGTGAATGTCCTTCTGGTGACCGATGACATGAGCCTCTCCCTTGCTCGACTCGTCCCTGGGGCGTCGCCTCTCTCGCGCATTTCGGCGCGGCGGGCGGCTCTCTGATCGACCGTGGCCTGTTCAGGCCGGGGATAGGGGCAGTGCCCGCATTCCACCCGCCAACGGGGAACGACCGTCAGTTGGCGTCAGGATGATTAAGAAATCTCAGAATGCAAGAAAAATCACACAATGACATTGGCGCCGCCATCTGCCACAGAAGGGAGTCTCGCACCTGTTCCGCCACGCTCTGACCGACGCCCGATGACCAGCCTCGCCAGGATGCTCAAAATTCTCGAGCTGTTCGGGGATGACCGGAGCAGTTTCCAGATCGATGACGCGGTCGCGGCGACCAGCGCTTCACGGGCGACCGTCTACCGGTACCTCCAGGCCCTTTCCGCCTCCGGGCTGATCGCACCGGCCTCGGGAGGGGCCTTCGTGCTCGGCTCCAAGATCATCGAACTCGACCGCCTGGTGCGCCTGACCGACCCGCTGGCCACCAGCGCCCGGCCCGTCATGGCGTCGGTCAGTGGCCGCCTGGGCCTCAACATGCTGCTGTGCAGCTACTATGGCGACCGGGTCATGTGTTCGGAGATCGTCTGGCCCGACGGCGACACGCCTGCCTATGAACGCGGTCGCCCGATGCCCATGTTTCGGGGGGCCATGGCCAAGCTGATCCTGGCGCATCTGACTCCGTACCAGTTGCGCAACATCATGCTCTGGCATGCCGACGAGATTCGCGCGGCTGGCCTCGGCGCCAACTGGGAGGAGTTTCGCCAGGCCATGGCCCGGATCCGCCGCGAAGGCACCTGCGTGACCCGCGGCGAGGTGGTCGATGGCCTCGTCGGCATCGGCGCGCCGGTCTTCGATGCCGATCGCCGCATTCTCGGCAGCATCGTCTTCGCCGTGAAGGAGATGCGTGTCGCGGCCTTCGGTGAGGACGAGCTTCGCCGCGAGATTGCGGCGGCATCCGCCGCGATCGGCGAGGAGATCGCCCGCCATGCCGGATCCGGAGCGCCCCAGGCTCCACGCTCCGCCCGCCCGCGCCGGGCGCGCAACCCATAGAGTGTCGCCAACCGTCGCAGCAGGTCAGACGCGCGGGCAGATCCCGGTGCGATCATGTCGCTGCGATCGCCTGACAATCCCTGAATTCTCCGCAGCCTGGTCATGGATGACCGCGCGAACCCCGTTGGGGCTGTGCGGCGCGCCCAGCCCGCACTGCCCACCAAACGATTCCATATTTTGAGCTTGAATGCTCCTCGATTTGGAATATGACTGCCGAACCTTGCCATGGTGCCGCGTCTGCCGGGAGACTTGATGCAGGATCTGTCCGCCAAGATGGTCGAGCGCATCGCTGCAATCCTGCGCCTGCTGGCCGCGGGCGACGATCGCGGCGCCTCCCTGCAGGTCATCACCGAGACGCTCGACCTGAAGAAGCCGACGGCGCACCGCATTCTCTCGGCGCTGAGCGACAACGGCCTGGTCTTTCAGGACATGAGCACGCGCAACTACCGGCTCGGCCATGCTGCGGCCGTCCTGGGGCGGACCGCTTTCGCACAGGACATCGCCGGTGCGGCCCGCGCCTCGCTGGTACGGCTGGCGGCCCTGAGCGGCGACACGGCTTTCGCATCGGCGATCGAGGGGCCGGCGGCCATCTGCGTCGCCCGCGAGGTCGGCGACTTTCCCATCCGCACGCTGACCCTCTCGGTCGGCGATCGCCGCCCGCTCGGAGTCGGGGCCGGTTCGCTGGCGCTGCTCGCCGCCTTGCCCGACTCGGCTGTCGAGCGCGCGCTCAAGCGCAACGAGAGCTGGCTGCGCGACTTCCAGGGCTTCGACGCCGGGACACTTCGAGGGCTCGTCGCCTCGACCCGGGCGCGCGGTTATGCGGAGAATGACGGGCGCATCGTCTCGGGCATGGCAGGCATCGCCGTCGCGGTGCTCGACCGAACAGGAGAGCCCGTCGCCGCCCTGTCCATCGCCGCCATCCGCGACCGCATGACCGCGGAGCGGATTCCTGCGCTCGTCGAAGCGCTCCGCGCCGAGGCGGCGCTGGTCGCCGCACACCTCGATCATCCGCGCATCGCCGCCTGAGGGCCTCGCCGCGCGCCGGTCCATTCCAACGGGAGAGAAACGACCATGAGCGACAACGAAATGACCGGCGGCGAAGCGCTCGCCCGCATGATCCAGGCCTTCGAGGGCGGCCCGATGTTCGGCATGGGCGGCTTCCAGCTGCTGCCCTTCTACGACGCCGCGCGCCGCCTCGGCCTCGAGCACCACCTGATCAACGACGAACGCGCCGCGGTCTTCGCCGCCGACGCCTATGCCAAGGTCTCCGGCAAGGTCGGCCTCGCCGATGCGACGCTCGGACCGGGCGCCACCAACCTCGTCACCGGCCTCGTCGAGGCTCTCAACGCCGGCACGCCCATGGTCGCCCTCATCGGCGACACCAATCGCGAGCATTCCTGGAAGAACATGACCCAGGAGAGCCGCCAGCTCGACATCCTGCGTCCCTGCGCCAAGGAGGTCATCCGCGTCGAGATGATCCAGCGCATTCCGGAGCTGATGCGCCGCGCCTTCGCGGTCGCGACCTCCGGCCGGCCCGGCCCCGTCGTCGTCGACGTGCCCGAGGACATCTGCCACGGCACCTACGGCTTCTCCGACGACGACTTCAAGGTCGACGCGCGCCACGGCATGGCGCCATCGATCCGCTGCCGTCCCGACCTCTCCGACCTGGAGCGCGCCGCACGCATGATCGCCGAGGCGAAGCGCCCGATCATCCTCGCCGGCGGCGGCGTCCATCTCTCCGGCGCAGCGCAGACGCTGACCGACTTCGCCCGCGCCTTCAACATTCCCGTCGCCCACACCATGAGCGGCAAGGGCGCGGTGCCCTGCATCGATCCGATCAGCGCCGGCCTGTTCGGCCGCTACGACCGCATCGCCAACGCGCTGATCGAATCCTCGGACCTCATCCTCGTCGTCGGCTGCAAGCTCGGCGAGATCGCCACCAAGCGCTTCACCGTGCCGCCGAAGGGCAAGAGGGTGATCCACATCGACATCGTCGCCGAGGAGTTCGGTCGCACGCTGGAGCCCGAGCTGGCGCTGTGGGGCGACGTACGCGCAACTGTCGCCGACCTGCACGCGGCGCTGAAGGATGCAGCTCCCGCGATCCGCGCCCGTCTCGCCGACTATGCCGCCGAGGTGCCGGCGAAGATGGCCGAGTGGCGCGAAGGCGTCTCCGAGCGCCTCAACTCCGACGAGACGCCCGTGTCGATGGCCCGCCTCCTCACCGAGATCAACCGGGCGCTGCCGGCCGACGGCTATCTGGTCGCCGACGGCGGTTTCGCCGCGCACTGGGGCGGCCTGCTGTTCGATACCAAGCAGCCCGGCCGCGCCTTCGTGCCGGATCGCGGCTTCGCATCCATCGGCTACGGCCTGCCCGGCGCGATGGGCGTCGCCATGGCGGCTCCGGACAAGCAGGTGATGAGCCTCACCGGCGACGGCGGCTTCAACATGATGCTGGGCGAACTGGAGACGGCCCGCCGCACCGGCCTGAAGTTCACGGTCATCGTCGTCAACAACGCCGCGTCCGGCTATGTGAAGGCGCTCCAGCACCTCGTCTATGGCCCCGGCGCCTATCACGCCTCCGACCTCGCCGAGACGAACTATGCGGTGGCGGCGAAGGCCCTCGGCTGCCACGGCGTCCGCGTCGAGGAGCCGGGCCAGCTCGCCGCCGCCCTCGCTGAGGCCATGGCCCATGACGGCCCCTCGGTGGTCGACGTGGTCGTCACCCGCGATCCCGCCAAGATGCTGCCCGGCGTCGACAATCGCGCGGTGAAGATGAAGAAGGGCGACCGCCCCGCCTGATCGGGCCATCCGAGGCCGGGGTCGACGGTGCCGACAACCCGGTTCACTGCGCGCGGACGGACGCGCGATCGTCAAGCGCGTTGCCGTCGAGCCCGGCGCGAGCCTTGCGGTCGCACGAGCCGATGCGTCGGACGTGCGATGAAACCCTCCGGCGTGACGAACGAGACGCGATCCCGGCCAGATCGTCAGGCCGGATGGGATCGAGGGCGAGGCGCGGCTCGCGCGCGAGCAGCGCGGCGATCTGCAGTTCGCCCTCCTCAGACTCCAGCGAGCAGGTGCAGTAGACGGCCCGCCCGCCCGGCTTCAGCAGATCGGCGAGACGGTCGAGCAGGCGCGACTGCAGGCGCGCGAGCCCCTCCACATCGGCCATCGATTTCAGCTGCATCACATCGGGATGGCCGCGCACCGTGCCGGTGGCCGTGCAGGGGGCGTCGAGCAGGATGGCGTCGTAGGTCCCGTCGAGCTCCAGAGCATCGACGGCACGCGTTTCCACGGCGAGCTTCAGCCGCGCCATGTTCTCGGTCAGCCGTTCCAGCCGGCGCGCGGAGCGGTCAACCGCCGTCACGATCGCCCCTGCTGCGGCGAGCTGGGCCGTCTTGCCGCCGGGCGCGGCGCAGAGATCGGCGACAGCGAGGCCCTTCACATCGCCGAGGAGGCGTGCCGGCAGGGCGGCGGCCGCGTCCTGCACCCACCATGCGCCGTCGGCATAGCCGGGAAAGTCCGGAATGGCGCCCTCCGCCTTCAGCCGCACCGATCCGGTCGGCGTGACGAAGCCGCCGAGACGGGCGGCCCACCCTTCGGGGTCGGACTTCACCGTGAGGTCGAGCGGCGGCTCGCTGGCGATGATGTCGGCCATCGCGCGGGTCGTGTCCGCGCCATAGGCGGCGGTCCACCGCTCGCGCAGCCAGGGCGCAAGATCGTCGAGCGGATCAAGGGAGGCCAAGGCCTCGGCCTTGTCGCGGCCGATCCCGCGCAGAACGGCATTGGCGAGGCCGGCGAAGCCCTTGGCCTTCCGGTCGGCTTCCACCATGCGCACGGCGCTGTCGACGGCGGCATAGTCAGGCACGTCGAGGAAGAGGATCTGGCAGGCGGCCGTCCGCAGCACCGTCTCGAGGCGGGGAAGGCCCTCGGGCAGACCCTTGGCGAGGCGTTCGGCCAGCAACCGGTCGATGGTGCCGAGGCGGCGAAGGGTGGTCGCCGCGATCTTGCGGGCGAGCGCCCGGTCGACCGGTTCGAGGTCGGTCGGGGTCTCCAGCGCCTCGTCGAGCGGCCGGCGGCGAAGCATAACCGCCTCGACGAGATCGCAGGCCCGCCGGCGCGCCGGCAGGCCGGGATGAGCGGCGGCCTTCGGCTTGGGGCTCTTCGGGCGGGCCGGATGAAACGGGCGCTTGGTCATGGCGCCCGTCTAGACCCCGCCCCGCCCCGCGGCAAGGCGCAACGGGCTCAGCCCCAGGGGCCGCCGCGGCTGTTGCTGCCCCAGGGCGCCGCCTGCGGCTGGTGGTGCTGGACATAGCCGCCCGTGCCCCAGGCCTGGGCCAGCTGCTGCAGGGCGGCGATGCGGTTGCCGGTGTCCGGATGGGTCGAGAACAGGTTGTCCATCCGCTCGCCCGACAGCGGGTTGATGATGAACATGTGGGCCGTCTGCGGATTGTGCTCGGCGGTGTTGTTGACCGAATGTTCGTGGGCGCCGGCGATCTTGGCGAGCGCCGAGGCCAGCCACATGGGATTGCCGCAGATTTCCGCCCCGAGCTTGTCAGCCTCGTATTCGCGCGAGCGCGAGATCGCCATCTGCACGATGGCTGCCGCAAGGGGCGCGAGGATCATCATGGCGATGGAGCCGATCACGCCGAAGCCGTTGCGGTTGTCGCTGCTGCCGCCGGAGAAGGCCGCGAAGTTGGCGAGCATCGACACGGCGCCGGCAAGGGTTGCCGTGATCGTCATGGTCAGCGTGTCGCGGTTGCGGACATGGGCGAGCTCATGGGCGATGACGCCGGCGACCTCCTCGCGCGTCAGCGCATTCAGGAGGCCGGTATTGACCGCGACAGCGGCGTTCTCCGGGTTGCGGCCGGTGGCGAAGGCGTTGGGCTGGTCCTCGTGGATGATGAACAGGCGCGGCATGGGCATGCCGGCGCGCTGGGTCATCTCCCAGGTCATCTGGTAGAGGTCCGGTGCGGAGGTCTGGTCGACCTCCTGCGCGCCGTACATGTTCAGCACGGCCCTGTCGGAACCCCAGTAGCTCCAGAAGTTCATGGCGGCGGCGACGGCCAGCGCCACCAGCATGCCGGTGCGGCCGCCGATGAGGAAGCCGATCCCCATGAACAGCGCGGTCATCGCTGCAAGGAGAATGGCGGTCTTCATGTAATTCATGGCGCATGTCTCCGTGGAATTCGGCGATTAGATCGTGATGACCACGCTGCCGGGCAAGGGGCGCGTGCGTCGCACCACGAGATCGCTTGCGTACGAACGACGTGATCTGGTAATCGGCGGGATCGACCGACGCATCGCTGCCGGAGACCCCGCATGACCTATGTGGTCACCGAGAACTGCATCAAGTGCAAATACACCGACTGCGTCGAGGTCTGCCCGGTCGACTGCTTCTATGAGGGTGAGAACTTTCTCGTCATCCACCCCGACGAGTGCATCGACTGCGGCGTCTGCGAGCCGGAATGCCCCGCCGAGGCGATCAAGCCCGATACCGAGCCGGGCCTGGAGAAGTGGCTGGCCGTCAATGCCGATCTTGCCGGCAAATGGCCCAACATCACCCAGAAGCGCGACCCCCTTCCCGATGCGAAGGAGTGGGACGGCAAGGCAGGCAAGGAGCCGCTCCTGTCCCAGGCTCCGGGCAAGGGGGACTGACCCGCCCGGGCGGTAACCAAATGCGTCGAAACGCCGGCATGTGACCGCTGCGGCAGAAGCCGCATGCGCCCAAGCCTTTGATTTCGGCGAAATTTGTGCTATGGTGCCGCTACAGTCGAACAAAAGCGGTCCCACCGGTGCGCTCCCTTCATTGCGGGGCGTTATTTTTCGGAAAAGTTCCGATGAACTGTCGCGACGGACCCGCACCGGGTGCTGATCGCGCCGCCGAAGGTCGTTTTCATCGTCTGACGTCAGGGGACGGGCGGTCGATCCGTCGAGGTCCCCTTTCGCGCGAAACGCCGCGGCACCCCGAGAGGGACCGCGGGCCCTCCGACGGCCTCCGCCGCGGCAAGGGCATCACCAGCGGCCGTCACCGGCCGGCGAGGAGTAAGGCGCAGTATGACCGTGAAGAAGAACGCGCAGACCCGTCAGGGCTTCAAGACGAACGAGTACATCGTCTATCCGTCCCACGGGGTGGGTCAGATCGTCTCCATCGAGGAGCAGGACATCGCCGGCTTCAAGCTCGAACTGTTCGTCATCACCTTCGAGAAGGACAAGATGACCCTCCGGGTGCCGACCGCCAAGATCGCGCAGGTCGGCATGCGCAAGCTCGCCGAGCCCGATGTCATGGCTAAGGCCATGGACGTTCTCAAGGGCCGGGCCCGGATCAAGCGCACCATGTGGTCTCGCCGCGCCCAGGAATATGAAGCGAAGATCAATTCCGGCGACCTGATCGCCATTTCCGAGGTCGTCCGCGATCTCTTCCGTTCCGACGCCCAGCCCGAGCAGTCCTACTCCGAGCGCCAGCTCTATGAGCAGGCCCTCGACCGCATGGCCCGCGAGCTGGCCGCCGTCGAGCGCGTCATCGAGTCCGAGGCGGTGAAGCTGATCGAGGCCCAGCTCGCCAAGGGTCCGCGCCGCGGCCCGGCGAAGGCCGAGGCGGACGAGGCCGACGAGAGCGACGAGCCCGAGGTCGAGGCCGCCTGATCCGACGCGGATTCGGTAGAACCCGAAAATTCGATCATGAAAAACCCGGCCTCGTGCCGGGTTTTTCTTTTGTCGCCCAAGCTGTCCCAGAACAATTGGCGGCCGCCCCGGCCATGGGCCCATCAAGACTGCGGTAGATGGCCGCAAGTCCGGCACGAATGGACGATCCAACGTTGATCTGCCCGAGGATAGCGGTCGTAATCTTCGTGCATCGCCATAGAGCAGGCTGACCTGCCGCCCCGATGCAGGGAGAACAGCCATGGCACAGCTTCCCGGCGTCGGACCGAGCCTCGCGAAGGCGGCAAAGGACGCGCCCTTCCTCGACCGCGACGAGGAGCATGCCCTCGCGCTGCGCTGGAAGGATCTCGACGACGAGGTTGCGCTCCATCGGCTCGCGCAGGCGCACATGCGACTGGTCTTCGCCATCGCGTCCCGCTTCCGCCACTACGGGCTGTCGATGGCCGACCTGATCCAGGAGGGCCATGTCGGCCTTCTGGAAGCCGCGGCCCGCTTCGAGCCCGATCGCGAGGTCCGCTTCTCCACCTATGCGACCTGGTGGATCCGCGCCTCGATCCAGGACTTCATCCTGCGCAACTGGTCGATCGTGCGCGGCGGGACATCCTCGGCCCAGAAGGCGCTGTTCTTCAATCTGCGGCGCCTGCGCGCGCAACTCTCCCAGACCATGGGCTCCGGGGTCGGCGCAGGCGTCATCCATCAGCACATCGCCGAGGCCGTCGGGGTGTCCCAGGCCGATGTCGCCGTGATGGAGGCCCGCATGTCCGGGGCCGATCTGTCGCTCAATGCACCGAGCTTCGAGAGCGAGGGAGACAGCTCGACGGAGCGTCTGGACCATCTCGCCGATGTCGCACCCCTGCCGGACGAGGTGGTGGGGGAGGCGATCGATGGCGATCGCCGCACCGAATGGCTGCGCCAGGCGCTGAAGGTCCTGTCGGAGAGGGAACTTGGCATCATCCGCGAGCGTCGCCTCAGTGACGAGGCGGCAACGCTCGAGGCGATCGGCGGCAAGCTCGGCATCTCCAAGGAGCGCGTCCGGCAGATCGAGAACCGGGCCATGGAGAAGCTGCGGCGGGCGCTGGTCGAGCAGCGGCCGCAGGCCGCCGCCATGCTCTGAGGCCGATCACTCGGCCAGAGGACGGGCCTCTTCGGGCAGCATGATCGGAATGCCCTCGCGGATCGGATAGACGAGCCTGGCGCCGCGCGAGATCAGTTCGCCGGCCTCGGCGTCATAGTCCAGAGGCCCCTTTGTGACCGGGCAGACCAAGACTTCCAAGAGGCGCGGATCGACGGTTCCGGGGCGCGTGGGCGGAACCGCGGTCTTCGGTTCGCCGGCAGGGCGGGTCGGGTCGGACATCGGCTGGCAGTCCCTCGAGGAAGCGGCTTCGCCAGTGATCTAGCCCGCCCGCGACGGCTACGCCAGAGGTTCAGTTGAGCGGAGGCTTGACCGCATCGGTGCGGTCCTTGGCCAGCGCCACCTCCGTCACCGCCACGAGCAGGGCCGCACGGGTCTTGAGATCCGGCGCCTCGAGCAGCGCCTGCTTCTCCTTCAGACCCCACGGCGACATCATGCACAGGGCGTTGACCAGAACCTCGGTCGGCGCGCGCTGGATACCGTCCCAGTCCGCCTCCATGTCGTTGACGTCGAGAAACTCCCTGAGGGTCTTCAGGAGGCTGTCGCGATCGACCTCCTCCTCCCCCACCCGTGGCTCGAAGTCACCGGAAAAGGTCGCAAAGTCCACCTTGCACTGGCGATAAGGCGTGGTCACCGCCAGTTCCTCGACGATGCGGAAGCGCGCGATGCCGGTCAGGCTCAGCATGTAGCGGCCGTCCCCGGACTCGGCGATCTGCGTGATACGTCCGACGCAGCCGACGGCCGAGAGTTCCGGGCGCTTCGCTTCCTCGTCCGCCGCAACCGGCTGCACCATGCCCACCAGCCGCCGTCCGGACAGGAAGGCGTCGTCGATCATCGCGAGATAGCGCGGCTCGAAGATGTTCAGCGGCAGCTGGCCGCGCGGCAGCAGCAATGCGCCCGGCAGCGGGAACACGGGAACGACGTCCGGCAGATCGGCCGGGCCGCGATAGGTGACGTTGGTGCCCATGGCCTTCAGCTCCGTGGCGTCACGACAGGGTTGATCCTGTCATCTAGGCGCGCTGACCGCGCCTGCCAGCCCCGGATAACGGGAAATCAGCGCGACGCAGAGTGATACTGGGGATTGGGACGCATGTCGGTGGCCGAGGCCATGCGGTTCGACATGTTGTAGAAGGCCGCCGTCGCCGAGATGTCCCAGATGTCGCGATCCGAGAAGCCGACCTTGCGGAGCGCCTCCCGGTCCGGGTCGTCCACGGTCCAGGGCGCCTCCGTCAGCTTCACGGCGAAGTCGAGCATCGCCCGCTGACGCGCATCGAGGCGCGCGGCGCGATAGTTCATCACCATGAGTTCGCCCAGCTCCGGGTCGCCGGAGAGTTGACGCACCGCGGCTCCATGGGCCGTCAGGCAGTAGTAGCAGCGGTTCACCGACGACACCGCCACCGCGATCATCTCGCGCTCCAGCTTGCTGAGGCCCGAGGGCGCCAGCATGAGGTCGTTGTACATGGCCGAGAAGGCCTTCAGCTTGGCGAGGTCGTGCGTATAGGCCAGCAGCACGTTCGGCACGTAGCCGATCTTGTCGCGGCACTTCTGGAAATAGGCCTCGATCTCTGCGTCGAGCGGCGCGGCCGGCAGGTCGAGCGCGATGATCGGCTCGGCCTTGGCTGGCTTCGCCGGCTTCTCGGCGCTCTTGACCGTCACCGGCTTGGCCGCGGCCTTCGCAGCCACTTTGGACGCTGGCTTGGCAGCGGGTTTGCTGGCGGATTTCGAAGCGCGCGCGGCCATGACGTCATCTCCCGGCTATGTCGCGGCCGGAAGCCGGTCCGGCTTCGTCATCACCGCGTTGCAAGGCTCGTAGCATGGCCATCGGGAGGGACGAAATTGTCTTTACGACCGAGGGGCCGCGTGATCATCCTGCCACCGGCACCAGAACCAAGACGAATCCCCCGCCGAGGAGATCAAGCATGAGCAATCGGGCCGAGGACGCGCGGGGGGCGGCAGCGATCATCGAACAGGCGGGCATCATCCTGCGCGGCACGGATGACAGCGTGCCGCAGGACTACGTCGCCGACCTCTTCGGCCGAGCCGATCCCGAGGATCTCGTCGCCTACGATGCACGCGATCTCGCCTCTCTCGCGGCACAGAGCTACGCGGCCTTCGCAAGGCGCCGCCCGGGCCTCTCGGCGATCCGGCTGTTCGACCCCGAGCCGACATCGGCGGCCTCTCAGCTCGCCACGGTGACCGTCGTCGAGGTGGCCAACGAGAACATGCCATTCCTCGTAGACTCGGTGCTTGGCGTGCTGAGCGAGCAGGGCCTGAAGGTGCGCCTGGTCGTCCACCCGATCCTCACCGTCGAGCGGGAGCACGACGGAGCCCTGGCCGCCTATCGGGGCCTCGACCCGAGCGACCAGGGCGCGCGTGAAAGCCTCATCCATATCCACATCGACCGCATCGGCGACGAGCCGCGCCGCGCGTTGCTGGAGACGGAACTCGCCACGACGCTCGCCGACGTTCGTATCTGCGTCGCCGACTGGAAGCCGATGCAGGAGCGCGTCCGCGCCATCATCGAGGACCTGAAATCCAATCCCGTGCTGCCGGTCACCGAGATGGCCGAGGGCATCCAGTTCCTCGAATGGCTGGCGGCGAACAATTTCACCCTCCTCGGCATCCGCGACTATTCCTATGTGGGCGGCGTCGCCGAGGGCCAGATGGAGCCGGAGTTCACCTCCGGCCTCGGCATCCTGCGCGACGAGAACGTCCGCATCCTCCGTCGTGGCAGCGACCTCGTCGTCATGACGCCGGAGATGCGCGAATTCCTGATGCGGCCCGTGCCGCTCATCATCACCAAGGCGAATGTCCGCTCGCGGGTGCACCGGCGAATCTACATGGACTATGTCGGGGTCAAGCGCTTCGACCGGAACGGCCAGCTCATCGGCGAGGCGCGCATCGTCGGTCTGTTCACCTCGACCGCCTACACCCGCTCCACCCGCACCATTCCCTACCTCCGGCGCAAGGTCGACCGCGTCCTTACCCGCGCCGGCTTCGATCCCGACGGCCATTCCGGCAAGGCGCTGGTCAACGTGCTGGAGAGCTATCCGCGCGACGAGCTGTTCCAGATCGACGACGAGACGCTCTTCTCCCACGCCATGGCCGTGATGCAGCTGGAGGATCGCCCGCGCGTCCGCGTGCTGCCGCGCGAGGACCGCTTCCACCGCTTCGTCTCGGTGCTGGTCTACGTGCCCCGCGACCGCTTCGACACGACCGTCCGCCTCGCCATCGGCCAGCATCTGGCATCGGTCTACCAGGGCCGCGTCTCGGCCTTCTATCCCTTCTTTCCCGAGGGGCCGCTGACCCGCGTCCACTTCATCATCGGCCGCAGCGACGGCGAGACGCCGCGCATCGACAGGGCCGATCTCGAGGCTGCCGTCGCCCGCATCGTCCGGACCTGGAGCGACGGGCTCGGCGAGGCCATTGCGCTCATCCACGGGCCGGCCAAGGCGGGAGAACTCGTCTCCCGCTACCGCAACGCCTTCTCGGCCGCCTACCGCGAGGCGGTATCGGCGGAGAGCGCCATCGGCGACATCCGCATTCTCGAGGGCCTCTCCGATGCCCGGCCCCTCGCCATCGACTTCTACCGGCCGAACCCGACGGACCGGCTGGAGGCAGGCCTCAAGGTCTTCTCGCGCGGCCGGCCCATTCCGCTGTCGGAGCGCGTGCCGATCCTCGAGGCCATGGGCTTCGCCGTGGTCGACGAGCGCACCTACGAGATCGCCCCGGCCGGCGACGGCACGGCGACGGTCTGGCTGCACGACATGTCGCTCGCCCGCCCCAGCGGCCAGACCATCGATCTCGAGGCACTGGACGAGAAGCTCGAGGCTGCGCTGATGGCGGTGATGCGCGGCGATGCCGAGAGCGACGGCTTCAACGCCCTGACTCTGGAGGCAGGGCTCGCCTGGCGCGACGTCGCGGTGATCCGCACCCTCGCCCGCATGCTTCGCCAGATCCGCGCACCCTTCAGCCAGGACTATCTCTGGGCGACGCTGCGCAAGCATGCCGCCATCGCCAAGGGCGTGGTCCTGATGTTCCACCTGCGCTTCGACCCGCGGCTCGGCCTGTCGGTGGAGGAGCGCAACGCCAAGCAGGGCGACCTGATGGCCCGCTTCGAGGAGAGCCTCGCCCAGGTGTCCTCGCTCGACGAGGACCGCATCCTCAGGGCCTTCATCAACCTCATCCAGGCGGCCCTGCGCACGAATTTCTACCAGACAGGCGAGGACGGCCAGGTTAGGCCGACCATCGCCATCAAGTTCGAGTCGAAGAAGATCGACAACCTGCCGGCGCCGCGGCCGCTCTACGAGATCTTCGTCTATTCGCCGCGGGTCGAGGGCGTCCACATGCGCTTCGGCAAGGTGGCGCGCGGCGGCCTGCGGTGGTCAGACCGGCCGCAGGACTTCCGCACCGAGGTGCTGAGCCTCGTCAAGGCGCAGCAGGTGAAGAACGCCGTCATCGTGCCGGTGGGCGCCAAGGGCGGCTTCCTGCCCAAGCGCCTGCCGCCGTCCAGCCAGCGCGATGCCTGGCTCGCCGAGGGTACCGAGTCCTACCGCATCTTTGTGCGCTCGCTGCTGCAGCTGACCGACAATATCGAGGGCTCCGCCATCGTGCCCCCGCCGGAGACGGTGCGCCACGACGGCGACGACCCCTATCTGGTGGTGGCGGCCGACAAGGGCACGGCGACCTTCTCCGACACGGCCAACCAGCTTTCCATCGAGAAGGGGCACTGGCTTGGCGACGCCTTCGCCTCCGGCGGCAGCCAGGGCTACGATCACAAGAAGATGGGCATCACCGCCCGCGGCGCCTGGGAAGCGGTCAAGCGCCACTTCCGCGAGATGGGGACTGACATATCGCAGTCGGAGTTCACGGTCGCCGGCGTCGGCGATATGTCCGGCGACGTCTTCGGCAACGGCATGCTGCTGGAGAGGACGATCAGGCTGGTGGCGGCCTTCGACCATCGCGACATCTTCCTCGACCCCGCGCCCGATCCTGGGGCGAGCTGGACCGAGCGCAAGCGGCTCTTCGACCTGCCGCGATCCTCCTGGGCGGATTACGACAAGAGCCTCATCTCGTCAGGCGGCGGTGTCTTCCCGCGCTCGGCCAAGTCGATCCCCCTGTCGCCGCAGGTGCAGGCGATCCTCGACCTTCCGAAGGCCGAGGCGACACCGCAGGAGGTGATGAACGCCATCCTCAAGGCGCCTGTCGACCTTCTGTGGTTCGGCGGCATCGGCACCTATGTGCGCGCCGCCTCCGAGACCGACGACCAGGCCGGCGACCGCGCCAACGACGCCATCCGCATTACCGGATCCGACATCCGGGCGAAGGTCGTGGGCGAGGGCGCCAATCTCGGCATGACCCAGCGCGGCCGCATCGAGGCCGGCCGCCGGGGCGTCCGCCTCAACACCGACGCCATCGACAACTCCGCCGGCGTCAACACTTCGGACGTCGAGGTGAACATCAAGATCGCCCTCACCACGCCGGAGCGCGACGGCCGCCTCGACGCGCCGGCGCGCAACACGCTGCTCGCGGAGATGACGGACGATGTCGCCGCCCTCGTCCTGCGCAACAACTACCTGCAGACGCTGGCGCTCTCCCTGTCCCAGCGGCGGGGGCTTGAGGAACTCGGCTTCCAGCAGCGCCTGATGCAGAGCCTCGAGACCCAGGGCAAGCTCGACCGCGCGGTGGAGTACCTGCCCGACGAAAGCGAACTGGCGGAACGCCGGCGCCGGGGCGACCCGCTGACGCGGCCGGAGATCGCCGTTCTCCTCGCCTATGCGAAGATCGATCTCTACGACGACCTGCTGGCCTCGCAGGTCCCCGACGATCCCTATCTTGCCCGCGAGCTGATCCGATACTTCCCCAGGCCTGTGCAGGAGCGGTTCCCGGACGCCATCGACACGCACCGCCTCCGGCGCGAGATCATCGCCACCGGCCTCGCCAACTCGATGATCAACCGGGGGGGACCTGCCTTCGTCGCCCGCCTGATCGACCAGACCGGCGCCGACGTCGCGACCATCGCCTCGGCCTTTGCCGCGGTGCGCGATTCCTACGGCATGACCGCCCTGAACACCGAACTCGACGGGCTGGACAACCGCATTCCCGGCGCGCTGCAGCTTGAGCTCTACGCCGCCATCCAGGACCTCCTGATCGATCGCGTCATCTGGTTCATCCGCAACGTGGATCTCTCGGGCGGACTGGCCGACGTCGTGGCGCATCACCGTGCCGGGATCGAGGCCGTGGCGGCCAGCCTCGATGGATCGCTTCCGCCCGACGTGGCGGCGGTAAGGAAGGCAAGGACGGCCGAGCTGCATGCCGCCGGTGTGCCGGATCCCCTGGCTGGGGTGATGGCGAGCCTGGACCAGCTCGCAACCGCCCCGGACATCGTGGCGGTCGCCGACCAGACCGGCCGCACCGTCGCCGATGTCGCGGCCACCAGCTTCGCGGCGGCGGCGGTCTTCCGGCTCGACCAGATGAAGGCGGCAGCACGCGCCATCACCGTCACCGACTACTTCGACCGCCTCGCCCTCGACCGCGCGCTCGATTCCATCGCCGATGCGGAGCGCCGGATCACGGCGGACATGCTGGCAAGCGACCAGTCCGGTCCCGCCGCCGTGGAGGCCTGGCTCGCGGTGCACGGGGGCCGGGCCGAGCGAATCCGCACCGCGGTCGCCGAGATCGCCGGTTCGGGTCTGACCGTGTCCAAGGCGACGGTGGCTGCGAGCCTGCTCGGAGACCTGGTGCGCGGATGAGGCGGCGGACCGTCCTCGGCCTCGTCGCGGCGCTGCTGCTCGGCGCCCCGGCGCTGGCCCAGACAGCGACGCCCGAGGGCTCGGAAGGGGCGTTCCATCGCGAGCAGGTGTGGCGCCTCCCGCACAATGCCGACGAGGGTCGCAGCATCGCCGCCATCGTCTTCCGCCCATCGGGCGAAGCGCCGCGTCCGCTTGTCCTGATGACTCATCACACCTCAGCCGATGCCGCCCGCAACGGCGAGCCACGCCACGGCGTCTATCCGCACGTCGTCAGCTGGTTCGTCGACCGCGGCTATGTGGTCGCGGTGGTTCACCGGCGCGGCTACGGCCTGACGGGAGGCGAGCGGGCCGAGCGCTTCGCCTGCGTCCGCCCGAACCATTTCGCGGCGGGCCGGGCAGACGCCGCCGACCTGATGGCGGCGATCGAGGCGCTGACCGGGCTGCCCTTCGTCCGCCGGGATGGCGTCATTGCCGTCGGCCAGTCGACCGGCGGCTGGTCTGTCGCGACCCTGGCTGCCGAGAACCATCCCGCGGTTGCGGGCGTCATCAATTTCGGCGGAGGCCGCCGCGGCCGATCGGGTGCGACGGGCGAGACCTGTGCGCTCGACGCCCTGGTCCGCGACGCGCGCTTCATCGGGCGGCGCGCCCGGACCCCCGCGCTGTGGATCTATACCGAGAATGACCAGTCGTTTCCGGCAGAGCTTGCCCGCCGCATGGCGGACGCCTTCCGCGAGGCCGGCGGCACGCTCGATTTCCGCCTGCTGCCGCCTTTCGGCCGGGACGGCCACGCATTGCTGCCGAACCCCGGCGGCATCCCGATCTGGGGACCCGAGGTCGAGCGCTTCATCCTGCGGTTCAGGTAAAGATCAGGCGGTCTTGTCGACGACGAGACCGGTGCCGGGCGCAGGCGCCGCCTGCGCCGCTGTCGCCAGCAGATCGACCACGGCCTGGTCCGCCTGCAACTGCTGCTTCACCATCGCGGTCTGGATGCCCATGCGGGTCTGCCCGGCCTGCATGCCCACCATGGTTGCGGCGATACCCGCTGTCGACATGCGACCTCTCCCGTTCGCATTGCTTGTCGCATATCGCGGTTAACGAAGGCTGAGGCCATGTTCTCGCCCGTGCAGAAAGCTGTCAGCAGTCGTCACATTCCGATGGTGGTTTGATGTATCGCTGCGTAACCTGCACTCCACATCCGCCTGCACCTGAGCGATATCTACGTCCCGCATGAAGTCCCGCTCCGCCTTCGGCTTTCCCCTTCTGCTCGTCGCCGAACCGGCCGACAGGCAGCAAGAGCGCGAGCTCCTCGACGAACTGTTCGACTTCCGTCCGTTTCTGGTCGCAAGCGCGGCCATGGGGCTGGTCATTCTTCAGGTGTTCCTGTCGGGCGCCCGTGGAGATGCCATCCTGAGCGCCGTGCTGGTCGCCGCCGGGGCCGCGCTGCGCGTGCTTGTGGCGCGCCGCTACAAGGCCCGGGGACGGCACAGCGACGTCACACGATGCGCCGTCCGCTTCGCCATCATGTGCATCTTCGTGGCCTTCCTCTGGGGTATCACCGGCGCGATCCTCTACCGTGCGGCCGATGAGAACATGCGCCTCGTCGTGCTGGCCTTCGGCTGCGTCCTTGTGCAGGCGGTCACCTTCCGCACCTACATGGCACCCGGGCCCACAATGGCCCAGGTGGCCATTCTCATCGCCTTCCACGCGGCGGCGATCGTTCTGGACGGCCTCTATGTGCTGATCCCCATCTGCGTGCTCTACACCGGATTCCAGGCCATGTGCATCGTGTCCCTCGGGCGGGTGCGCCTCAGGCAGATGAATGCCGAGCAGGAGATGCAACGCCTCCTTGGCGAACTCCAGCGCACCAACGCCGAGTTGACTCGCGCCAACCTGCGTCTTGCCGACTCTGCGATGAGCGACGCCCTGACCGGCATCGGCAACCGGCGCCGCTTCGAGGAGGCGCTGGCGCTCATGTCTGCGGCAGCATCGTGGAACGGACAGCCCCTGTCGCTGCTGCTGATCGACGTCGACCACTTCAAGCGCTTCAACGACGAGCATGGCCATCTGGCTGGCGACGAAGCCCTGCGGCGGGTGGCGGAGCAGCTGAAGACGGTCAACCGGGCGCCCGACCGGGTGGTGGCGCGGTTCGGCGGCGAGGAGTTCGCGCTGCTGATGGCGGGCGTCGACGAGGCCGGCGCACGCGAGGTGGCTGAGGAGGTCCGTGCCACGGTCGGCAGCCCCGCCGGGCCTCTGAGCCTCACTGTCAGCGTCGGCATTGCCACGGCCCGGGGCGACGCCGAAATCTCCGCCATCGTCGCATCAGCCGATCGGGCGCTCTATGCGGCCAAGCGCGCCGGTCGCAACCGCGTCGTCTCAAGCCACGACGTCGATCTTCAGGAGCAGGCAAGGGTCGGAGCCTGAGCCTCCCGACCTCAGCCCGGCCTCAGCGTGTGGGAACCGGGCGCTCGCCGCGATAGTCGTAGAAGCCCCGCTGCGACTTGCGGCCGAGCCAGCCGGCCTCGACATATTTCACCAGCAGCGGACAGGGGCGGTACTTGGAGTCCGCCAGCCCCTCGTAGAGGACCTGCATCACCGACAGACAGGTGTCGAGGCCGATGAAGTCGGCGAGCTGCAACGGGCCCATGGGGTGGTTGGCGCCAAGGCGCATGGCGGTATCGATGGCCTCGACCGATCCGACACCCTCGTAGAGCGTATAGATCGCCTCGTTGATCATCGGCAGCAGGATGCGGTTGACGATGAAGGCCGGGAAGTCCTCGGCCACGGCAATGGTCTTCCCGAGCTTCGTGCAGAGGGCGCGCGAGGCCTCGAAGGTCTCGTCCTCGGTGGCGATGCCGCGGATCAGCTCCACGAGCTGCATGACCGGCACCGGATTCATGAAATGGATGCCGATGAAGCGCTCGGGACGGTCTGTCGTCGAGGCGAGACGCGTGATCGAGATCGACGAGGTGTTCGTCGCCAGGATCGCATTCGGCCGCAGCACGGGGCAGATCGACTGGAAGATCTTGACCTTGACCTGCTCATTCTCGGTGGCTGCCTCGATGACAAGGTCGCAGTCGGCGAGGTCGTCCACCTTCGGGGCGCCCTCGATGCGCAGCAGCGCGCCCTGACGCTCTTCCTCGGTGATGAGGTTCTTCGACAGCTGACGGCTCATGTTGCCGTTGATGGTCGCAAGGCCCGACTTGATGCGGTCCTCGGAGAGGTCGTGCAGGGCCACGTCGATGCCGGCGAGTGCCGCCACATGCGCGATGCCGTTGCCCATCTGGCCGGCGCCGATGACGCCGATCTTGCGAATGTCCATGGTTCCACCCGGTGCACGGCCCGGCAGGTGTCGCCGGGCGGCGGTGCGATCAAGACGATCTGGCGGACATCTCTACGACGGACCCGTCACGGATGCTATCCCGACCGTGCATAGGACAGCGGGCGGGATCAGGACCCCGCCCGCCGCAGAATCTTACTTGCCGAGCTCTTTCTCGAGCTCCGGCAGGATGGTGAAGAGGTCGCCGACGAGGCCGTAGTCGGCCACCTGGAAGATCGGCGCCTCCTCGTCCTTGTTGATGGCCACGATCACCTTCGAATCCTTCATGCCGGCGAGGTGCTGGATCGCACCCGAGATACCGACGGCGATGTAGAGTTCGGGAGCGACGACCTTGCCGGTCTGGCCGACCTGCCAGTCGTTCGGAGCGTAGCCGGCGTCCACCGCGGCGCGCGAGGCACCCATGGCGGCACCCAGCTTGTCGGCGACGGGCTCGATCACCTTGGTGAAGTTCTCCTTCGAGCCGAGAGCGCGGCCGCCGGAGATGATGATCTTGGCAGCGCCGAGCTCGGGACGGTCGGACTTGGCGATTTCCTCGCCGACGAAGGTCGAGACGCCCGGATCGGCGGCGGCGGTCGCCGCCTCGATCGGGGCGGAACCACCGGTGCCCGCCGCCTGGAAGGAGGCGGTACGGACGGTGATGACCTTCTTGGCGTCGGTCGACTGCACCGTCTGGATGGCGTTGCCGGCGTAGATCGGCCGCTCGAACGTGTCGGGCGAGACGACCTTGGTGACGTCGGAGATCTGCATCACGTCGAGCAGGGCGGCGACGCGCGGCAGGATGTTCTTGCCGTTGGCGGTCGAGGGCGCGACGATCGCGTCGAAGCCACCCGCCAGCGAGACGATGAGGGCCGCCGTCGGCTCGGCCAGCAGGTTGGCATAGGCTGCGCCGTCGGCGACCAGCACCTTGGCGACGCCGGCGAGCTTGGAGGCGGCCTCGGCGGCGGCCTGGCAACCCGAACCGGCGACGAGGACCGTCACCGGCGCGCCGAGGGCGGCCGCGGCGGTCAGCGCCTTCAGCGTCGGGTCCTTCAGCGAAGCATTGTCGTGTTCGGCGAGGAGGAGCGTGGCCATCAGAGCACCCCGGCTTCGTTCTTGAGCTTGCCGACGAGTTCGGCGACGGAGGCGACCTTCACGCCGGCCTTGCGACCGCCCGGCTCCGCTGTCTTCAGCACCTTCAGGCGCGGCGCGACGTCGACGCCGTAGGTCTCCGGCGATTTCTCGTCGATCGGCTTCTTCTTCGCCTTCATGATGTTCGGCAGCGAGGCATAGCGCGGCTCGTTGAGGCGAAGGTCGGTGGTGACGATGGCCGGGGTCTTCAGCTTCACCGTCTGCAGGCCGCCGTCGACCTCGCGCGTGACGGAGACCGCATCGCCGGCCACCTCGACCTTGGAGGCGAAGGTGCCCTGCGACCAGCCGAGCAGGGCCGACAGCATCTGGCCGGTCTGGTTGGCATCGTCGTCGATCGCCTGCTTGCCGAGGATGACGAGGCCCGGGGCCTCCTCACCGACGACGCCCTTGAGGATCTTGGCGACGGCGAGCGGCTCGACGGTGGCATCCGTCTTCACATGGATGCCACGGTCAGCACCCATGGCAAGCGCGGTGCGGATGGTTTCGGCGGCACCCTGCGGGCCGATGGACACGACGACGATCTCGGTCGCGGCGCCCTTTTCCTTCAGGCGGATCGCCTCTTCGACGGCGATCTCGTCGAAGGGATTCATCGACATCTTCACGTTGGCGAGTTCGACCCCGGAGCCATCGGGCTTCACGCGGATCTTCACATTGTAATCGACGACCCGCTTCACGGGCACAAGGATCTTCATCGTGTCCCTCCCCGAGTGGATGAAATATCCCTCGGACAATCGGTTTTGAAAGTCATTTCGACCGGGCGCGCACCGTAGAAGCGGCCCCGCAGGGTGTCAACGAAACGGCGGCCCGCCGGCCATAGGCCGTTCAGGTGGTGCAGTGCAACACCAACCGCACGGCTTTGTCACGGGGACAGCGTTGCAATGACCGGGACGTGGTCCGACGGGCGGTCCCAGCCGCGCGCTTCGCGCAGGATGTCGACCCGCCGCATGGCAGGCGCCAGAGCCGGGCTCAGCCAGATGTGATCGAGCCTGCGGCCCCGGTCGGCGGCAGCCCAGTCGGCGGCGCGATAGCTCCACCACGTGTAGAGCTTCTGCGGCTCGGGAGTGAGCGCCCGCATCATGTCGACCCAGCCGCCCTTTGCTGCGACCTCGGTCAGCCGGCGGCGCTCGATGGGGGTGTGCGAGACGACCTTGGTGAGCTGCTTCGAGCTCCAGACATCATGCTCCAGCGGCGCGATGTTGAGATCGCCGACAAGAATGGCCTTCGACGATCCGCCTCCGACCCTCAGCCCGTCCCATGCCTCCATCTCGTCGAGGAAGCCGAGCTTGTGGGCGAACTTCTCGTTGATGGCGGGATCAGGCTCGTCGCCCCCTGCCGGAACATAGAAATTGTGGATGCGCGTGCCGGCGCCAGGCCCCTCCGCCAGCGTCGCGGCGATGTGGCGCGCATCGTTCTTGCCGCAGAACGCCCGGCGATCGACGTCGGCGAGGGCGTTGCGGGAGAAGATCGCGACGCCGTGATAGCCCTTCTGGCCATGGATTGCGATGTGGTCGAAGCCCATGCGCTTGACGTCGGCCAGCGGAAACTGGCCGTCCATGCACTTGGTCTCCTGGAGGCAGAGCACGTCGGGACGGTGCTCCGCGACGAAACGGGCGACGGTCTCGATCCGCAGGCGGACGGAATTGATGTTCCAGGTGGCGATCGTCAGGCTCATGCGGGTCCTCGCGGGTGGCGCGACCATAGAGCCGCCGGGGGGCGCCGGAAAGCGCGCGACGGCCACTGTCCACGGTTGCAGGCCGACTGCCTCTCGCTTGCGCCTTGCGGCGAACAGGCTTTGATGGTCGAAGAGGACGATTCGGCGAGGAGATCCGCGTGCCGACCCTGTTCCGTTTTGTGGTGATCCTGCTTGTGCTGGGGGGCCTCGGCTTCTCCGGCATGCTGGCGCTCGCCTATCTGGTGGAACCGGAGCCGCGCGAAATGAGCGTCGCGGTGCCCCCCGCTCGCCTCCAGCCAAGGCGCTAGGGCGCCTACGTGGCCGGCGAGATCGATCTCTTCCTCGACATGATGGCGGCGGAGCGCGGCGCGGCGCGCAACACGCTGGAGGCCTATCGCCGCGACCTCGAGGACTACGCCGGTTTCCTCGCCGCCGACGGCTCAGGTCCGAAGTCAGCCACCACCTCGACCATCCGCGCCTACCTCGCCGATTGCCAGGCGCGCGGCCTGAAGACCGCCTCCCTCGCCCGCCGGCTCTCCGCCGTTCGCCAGTTGCATCGCTTTCTCTACGGGGAGGGCATGAGTGCCGAGGATCCGGCAGCCGTGCTCGAGGGCCCGAAGCGGGGCCGACCGCTGCCCAAGACGCTCGGCCTCTCGGAGGTCGACCGTCTGCTCGCCGCCAGCCGCGAGGGCATCGCCGATCCCGACCGTCCCATCGGCGAGAGGCTGAGGGCGGCCCGCCTCGCCTGCCTTCTGGAGCTCCTCTACGCCACCGGCATGCGCGTGTCGGAGCTGATCTCCCTGCCCATCGCCGCTGCGCGACGCGATCAGCGCTTCCTCGTCGTGCGCGGCAAGGGCAACAAGGAGCGCATCGTTCCGCTGAACGGAGCCGCCAAGGAGGCCATGGCCACCTATCTGGCCTTGCGCGAGGATTCGGGCCTCGGCCCTTCCAAGTGGCTCTTTCCCTCCTCCGGAAAGAGCGGTCATCTGACGCGCCAGCATGTCGGACGCGAATTGAAGGCGGTTGCGGGAGCCGCGGGCCTCTCCGCCGCCAAGGTGTCGCCGCACGTGCTCAGGCATGCCTTCGCCAGCCATCTCCTGCAGAACGGCGCCGACCTGCGCTCGGTGCAGCAGCTTCTCGGCCACGCCGACATTGCGACGACCCAGATCTATACCCATGTGCTGGATGAGCGGTTGAAGAGCCTCGTGCGCGACCTCCATCCGCTGGCCGGGGACGACTAGGCAGTCCTCCGTCCTTGACTTGGCCTGCCCCGAAAGGCATGTCGTCGCCCTTCGATGGGTCCCCCCGGACCCTTTCTCAAGGTCCCCGCGGGATCGTCCTCAAGGTTCTGGACCGCACCCTTGCCGATGCGCAGCTACCTCGATTTCGAAAAGCCGATCGCCGAACTCGAATCCAAGGTCGAGGAACTGCGCGAGGTCGCCGCGCGCGACGGAGGCGTGTCCATCACCGAGGAGGTGTCGCGCCTCGAGCAGAAGGCCGACCAGGCCCTCAGGGACCTCTACCAGGGCCTCACGCCCTGGCAGAAGACGCTCGTCGCCCGCCATCCCGGCCGGCCGCACACGCTCGACTACATCGCCAAGCTGCTTGAGGACTTCACGCCGCTGGCGGGCGACCGTGCCTTCGGCGAGGACGAGGCCATCGTCGGCGGGTTCGGCCGTTTCCGCGGCCAGAGCATCTGCATCATGGGCCACGAGCGTGGCGACACGACCGAAACTCGCATCCGACACAATTTCGGCATGGCGCGCCCCGAGGGCTACCGCAAGGCGGTGCGCCTCATGGAAACGGCCGAGCGTTTCGACATTCCTGTCGTCTCGCTGGTCGACACCGCCGGTGCCTATCCCGGAATCGGCGCCGAGGAGCGCGGCCAGGCCGAGGCCATCGCCCGCTCCACTGACCGCAGCCTGGGCCTGGGCGTTCCGAACGTCGCCGTGATCATCGGCGAGGGCGGCTCGGGCGGCGCCATCGCCATCGCCACCGCCAACAAGGTGATGATGCTCGAACACGCGATCTACAGCGTCATCTCGCCGGAGGGCGCGGCCTCGATCCTGTGGCGTGACACCACCAAGGCGCAGGAGGCCGCCACCAACATGAAGATCACGGCGCATGACCTGATGCGCTTCGGTGTCATCGACCAGATCGTCCAGGAGCCGGTGGGAGGCGCCCATCGCGATCCCGACCTGACCGTGACACGCGTGGGCGACGCCATCGAATCGGCACTGCAGGGACTTGCAGGCCGGTCGGCGGAGGATATTCGGCGCCTGAGGCGCGACAAGTTTCTGGCGATCGGCCGCGCCCTCTGAACCTTGGCCACACCCTCGCCACCTTCCCCATGGCAACATCACCGGGAAGTGAGCGGACGGTGGAAATCGTTAACCCTCGGTCGCGTTTTCGCCGGCTTGCGGTAACCTCGGGTTGACGCTATCGGTCGGTTTCAAGGGTCCGTTAAGGATCAGCAGCGCCAAGCTGACACCGTGCATGGGGCGGTTTCCGCCCGATTTCGGGAGCAGAGCATTGCAGCAGACGGCCGGTCAGTCTCAGGGGGAAACCTCCCGGTCCCTTCGGGTCAGGGGTTGGCGGCTCGCCGTGTCCGCGGCGGCCTGTGCCCTGCTGCTCGCCGGCTGCCAGGGCGAGACCGTGTCGCGCGGCGATCCCAACCGTGGCAACCGCCCGATCTCTCAGGCCGTGCTGGAGGAGCTGAACGTCAAGGGCATGACGCGCGCCTCGCCGGTGCTGATGCGCATCTTCAAGGAAGAGGCCGAGCTTGAGGTCTGGAAGCGTGACGCTTCGGGCCGCTATGCCCACTTCAAGACCTACCCGATCTGCAACTATTCCGGCGACCTCGGCCCCAAGGTGCGCGAAGGCGACCGCCAGTCGCCGGAGGGCTTCTATCAGATCAACATGGGTCTGATGAATCCGCGCTCCTCCTATTACCTCGCCTTCAACATGGGCTTCCCGAACCAGTTCGACAGGTCCTACGGCCGCACCGGCTCGCATCTCATGGTGCATGGCGACTGCTCGTCACGCGGCTGCTATGCCATGACCGACGAGGCCATCGCCGAGGTCTATGCCCTCGCCCGCGAGGCGCTGCAGGCCGGCCAGGACAGCTTCCAGGTGCAGGCCTATCCCTTCCGCATGACACCGCGGAACATGGCGCGCCATCGCAACAATCCGAACATGGCCTTCTGGCGCAATCTCAAGGAAGGTCACGACCATTTCGAGGTGACGCGCCAGGAGCCGCAGGTCGACGTCTGCGAGCGCCGCTACGTGTTCAACGCGGTCTCGCCGCAGTCGCAGCTCGCCCAGGGCGGCGCGCCGCAGACCCGCGAAATGATCGCCGCCAACGATCCCTGGGCCGGCACCCGCGGCGCCGGTGCCTCGCGTGCCAACGTCACGACATCGGCCGCGCCGCGCACGCCGGTGCCGACCTCGCTGAACCAGCCGGTGACCACCATGGCGCCGGTGACGCGCGCCGCGCCTGAAGCCGCCCGCTCGATCCGTACCCGATTCACCGCCGTCGGCGACGACACCTCGGCCCCGCGCCCCGCCTTCCAGGCGGCCGGCCGCTGCCCCGCCTATGTCGTTCCCGCACCGATCCGTCACGCCGTGGCGGCCAAGAACGCCCGCGACATGGCGCAGGTCGCCGCCCTGTCGCGTGAAGTGACGGCAGCGCCGGCGCGCTCCGGTATCGACGGGGGCACCCATCGCACCTTCGCGGCCCGCTTCGCCCACCGCCAGATCCGCGTCGGCTCCAGCGAGCCGAGCTTCTCGCTCGCAAGTCAGCAGAGCCAGCCGGTGACGCTCGTTTCCGCCCGCTCGCCGGTCGTCGAGACGGCCGCGGCGACCCCGGCCCCGGTCCCGGCCGCCGCTCCGGCTCTGGCCTCCGCCTCCTCGACGCCGGTAACGCTGCCGGCCACGGCCGGCCAGCCCGCCACGCCGACGACGCTCGAGGCCTCGGTGGCAACCACCATCGCCAGCGCCCCGGTGCCTGTTCCCTCGCCGCTGAGGACGACGATGGCGGCCCGCTCGACCGGCTCGGCCCAGGCCAGCGCCGTCTCGGCCTTCGCCCAGGAACCGGCACCTGCCCCCGCGGCCCCGCAGGGCAACTGGCTCAGCCGCACCATGGGGTCGATCGGCCTCGGCGGCAGCGCTCCGGCCGCGCAGTCTCAGCCGCAGACGGCACCCCAGGTCGCCAATCAGGGCGCCGCCAGCAACTGAATCCAATAGCGTCGAGCTGATTCCCGAAGCGGCCCTCAGGGGCCGCTTCGTCCGTTCCGAGGGGCCGGGATCAGGCAGCGAGCGGATAGGCCTCCTCGACCAGATAGGGCCCGCCGCCGACCGATTCCTTCGACGAGAACAGCTCGAAGCTCGGCACGATGAAGGTGCGGCTCAAGAACAGGCCACGGAGCGCCAGCCAGTCGGCCACCGAGCGCGCCGTGGCGTCGCGGCTGAGCCTTGCCAGGGTAATGTGCGGCACGAACTTGCGCGGCTCGGGTGCAAGGCCGACGCGGCGCATGATCCGCTCGTGCTCCGCCTGCAACTCCATCAGCGGCTGCGTCTGCCGGACCTCCACGAAGATCGAGCGTGGCCGGTCGCCGCCAAACGCCCCGAGGCCGGTGAGTGTCACCTCGATGGAGCGTTTGCGAACCGCATAGAGCAGGTCGGCGATCTCGTTGGCCGTGCGCTCGTCGACGTCGCCGACGAAGCGCAGGGTGAGGTGGTAGTCCTCGGGTTCGATCCAGCGGGCGCTCATCAGGCCGCCGCGCAGCCGGGCCAGATCCTCAGCAAGGGCCTCGGGAACTGCGAGACCGGTGAAGATACGCGGCATGGCGACCTCCTGCGCTCTGCGCCCCGTCGCCCTGCGGGCTCCGGCGCCCTCCGGGTGACGAATCGCCTCCCGATGTCTCTCGACTGTGACGCTGGCCGCAGCCGATGTCATCTCCGTGACGCGGGGTGTCGGGGCCGGTCAGGCGACCTTCAGCGACGTCCAGTGATCGAGGAACGAGTCCAGCCAGAGGCGCACTCCGGGATCATGGAGATAGCGCCCGTCGAAATGATCCTGCCGCGGCCGCGCATTGGGCGATGCCATGCGCTCGTGCGCCCGGGTGGTCCAGCGGTTCATCATCCAGTGCGTCACCTCGGGGTGGAACTGGATGCCGTAGGCGGCCCGTCCGACGCGGATGGCCTGGTTCGTGAAGCAGTCGCCAGTCGCCAGCAGTTCGGCCCCCGCCGGAACCTCGAAGCCCTCCCGGTGCCACTGGTAGACATGATCGGGCCAGGGCAGCTCGCTGCGCGCCGCCTCGGTCGGGTAGATCGGGTAGTAGCCGACCTCGACCTGGCCCTCCGGATGGAAGCCGACCTTGGCGCCGAGATGCCGGGCGAGCATCTGCGCGCCGAGGCAGATGCCGAGGAAAGGCAGTTCCTCCTTCAGCGCCACGCCGATCCAGTCGATCTCCGCCTTGACGAAATCGTCGGGGTCGTTGGCGCTCATGGGGCCGCCGAAGATGACGGCGCCGGCGAAATCGCGGGTGTCGGCCGGCAGGGGATCGCCAAAGCGCGGCCGGCGAATGTCGAGCCGGAAGCCTCGTTCCTGCAGCAGGCGGCCGACGCGCCCGGCGTCGAATGCTCCTGATGCAGGACGATGAGAATGTCCTTCGGTCGACGGGACCGGGGTGCGGAGGGTCGGCGGCCGATGGGCGCCGCAGGTCCGGAGATCGTCGCGTCGGGTCGCAACAGGGGACGCACGGACATGGGGCTGAATCACCTCGGGGCCATGAAGCTGACCGCGAGTGTGATGAAAACGTGAGCTTGCTTAAAGATGGCTGAACAAATGGCAGGTGTGCGTTGCACAACTGTCACAGATGGGACGGGCCGGCCCTCAGCCTGCGAGCGCGCGGGCCAGCACCGAGGCCTCGACCGGCTTCTGCAGCACGACGTCGAAGAGCCCGGGCAGCATGTCGGCCGGATCGTCGCCCGACAGCGCCACAAGGCGGGGATGTCCGGGGCAGGCCTTCATCGCAATGGCCACCGCAGCACCATCCATGTCGGGCATGCGGCGATCGATGACCGCGACGTCGAACCGGTGGGCCGCCGCCGCCTCGAGAGCCGCATGGCCCCCGTCGACGGACGTGACTTCGTGTCCGAGCGCGCTGGCGATCCGCGCCACGACCTCGCGCGAGAAAGCGTGATCGTCGGCGATCAGAACCTTGAGCGAGGGTCCGCGAACGGTTTTCGCGGCATTTCGATGGGACATGGCGGGCATGCGGCAGTCCTAACGCCGAATGACGAAGAAATGGTTTACTCGACGCAATTCGTTAACGGACTCCGGCCCCCATGTTCGAACTCGTCATGCTCGTCGCGCCGGTCTTCGGCCTTGTCGCCCTCGGCTATGGGGCGGCCTTGGCGGGCCTCATCGGCGAACGCGCCAACGAGGGGCTGACCTCCTATCTCTTCACCATCGGGGCCCCGGCCCTGATGTTCAAGCTGCTGACGGCGGCCGTCTTCCCGGGCGCGTTCCCCTGGGGCTACTGGATCGCCTACTACGCCGGCATGGCCATCGTCTGGGGCCTTGCCACTCTGCTGGCCGCAGGCCTGTTCCGCCGCAGCCATGGCGACGCGGTGATCGCCGGCCTCGCCACTGGACAGGCCAACACCGTGCTGATCGGCATTCCGATCATCCTCAAGGCCTATGGCGAGGAGGCCGCCTTTCCCATCGCCATGCTGCTGGCCGTGAACCTGCCCATCACCATGACGCTGGCGACGCTGATGCTGGAGGGCACCCGCGCCGCCGCCGGCGGATCGCTGATCGTCAAGCTCGGCAAGGGCCTCGCCACCCATCCTCTGATCATCGCGATGGCGGCGGGAGTCATCTTCCAGGCCGCCGGCATCCGGCCGTCGGGCGTGCCTGCGACCATGCTGGAGATGGTGGCCGGGACGACCATCCCGCTGTCGCTCATCGCCCTCGGCCTGTCGCTGAAGACCTACGGCGTGCGGGCCGATGTGCCGGTGGCGCTGATGATCTGCGTGCTGCGACTGCTGGTGCACCCGGCGATCGCCTATGTCGTCGCGCACTACATCTTCGCGCTGCCGCCGGCCTGGACTGGCACGGTCGTGCTCTTCGCCGCCATGCCCGCCGGCATCAACGCCTATCTCTTCGCCGCCCGCTACGGACAGGGCGTCGGTATCGCGTCCACTGCCGTTGCACTGTCCACGCTGCTCGCGGTCGTCACCTCGATCCTCTGGCTGAGGGTGCTCGGTATCGGCTGACCGCGGTTCACCGTCCATTCAGGCAGGGCAACGGTGAATAGGGGAATTGCGTAGGCTCCCACGATCGTGGAAAGTGGCGCTCACGAAGTCGTGTTCAGCCTGCCTGCGGGTGTCCCAAGCGTTGTCGTCCTCACCCGCCTCTTCCCCCGAAGGCCTGGACCGCAAGGTCTTTCGCGACTTCTTCGCGCTTGCCTCCGGCTGGTGGGTTGGCGCCACGGCCCGGCGCGCCTGGTTCCTGACGGCGGCGCTCGCAGCCTGCCTCGTCATCAACGTCGGCATCAATTTCGCGGTCAACACCTGGAACCGTCGCTTCTTCGACGCGCTGGAGAACACCGACACGCCGACAGTGATCTGGGCGGTCGCCGTCTTTTTCGGCCTTGTCTTCTGCGCCGCCGCCATCGGCGTCGGCATCGTGCTTTCCCGCGAGACCCTGCAGGTCCGCTGGCGCGAATGGCTGATCGGCTCGCTGATCGAGCGCTGGATGAGCGGACAGCGCTATTACCGCATGGGGCTCGCCCGCACCGAGCCTGCCAACCCGGAATACCGCATTGCCGAGGACACGCGGCTGGCCACCGAACCGATCGTCGACTTCGCCATCGGCCTTCTGTCCTCCGTCGTCTCCGCCCTCACCTTCGTCGGCGTTCTCTGGGTGGTCGGCGGCGGGCTGACCGTTCACGTCGGTTCGGGCTCCTTCGTCATTCCCGGCTACATGGTGCTGGCGGCGCTCTTCTACGGCATCGCCATGTCGGCGCTGATGCTCTGGGTCGGCCGGCGCCTGCCTGGCGCGGTCGCCCGCCGCAACGAGGCCGAGGCCAAATTGCGCTTCGAGCTGACGCGCCTGCGCGAGAATGCCGAGAGCGTCGCCCTCATCCGCGGCGAGGCCGACGAGCGGCGGGCCCTCGGCGTCACCTACAACGACCTCGTCGGCCGATGGCTCGCGGTGGTCCGCCGCCACGGCCACATCACCTGGCTGACCAACGGCAGCGGCGTCTTCATTCCCGTGCTGCCACTGCTGCTGGCCGCCCCGAAGTATCTGTCGGGCGAGTTCACACTCGGCCAGGTGACGCAGCTCGCCGGCGCCTTCATGCAGGTGCAGGTGGCCATCGCCTGGCTCGTCGACAATTTCCGCGCCCTCGCCCAGTGCTACGCCTCGATGCAGCGCGTCACCGAACTCACCAATGCCATCGACGATATCGCCGGCGACTTCGACCGGGGCCACGCGAGCGGCATCGTGCTGGCACCGTCCGGGACGGGAGCCGTCCGCCTCGATGAACTGACCATCGCCGACCGCTCGGGCCGCGTCCTCATCGACCAGGCCAATGCCCGCATCGAGGCTGGCGAGAAGGTCATGGTCTCGGGCGAGAGCGGCACCGGCAAGTCGACCCTCGTCCGCGCCCTCGCCGGTCTCTGGCCCTGGGGCACCGGCGTCATCGCCCTCCCCTCCGGTGGCAGTGTCGCCTTCATTCCCGAGCGGGCCTACCTGCCGGCAGGCACGCTGCGGGGAGTGCTGCTCTATCCGGCGCAGTCCCTGCCCGTCGACGACGCTGTGCTGACCGAGGCGCTGGCTGAGGCCGGGCTCGGCTATCTCTCTCACCGGCTCGACGAGACCGACCGCTGGGACCAGACGCTGTCCAACGGCGAGCGCCAGCGCCTCGCCGTCGCCCGCCTTCTCGTCCAGCGGCCCGAACTCGTCATCCTCGACGGCGCCACCAGCGCCCTCGACGAAGGTGGCGAAGCGCGCCTCATGGCGACCCTCGTCGCCGCCCTCGAGGGATCGACACTGGTCAGCGTCGGGCTCAGGCCGGGGCTCGAGGCGCTGCATGACCGAAAGCTGGTGCTCTCGCGCGGCGAGCGCGGTGCCCATCTCGCCTCGGTGCCGCTCCGGCCCGCCGTCATCTCCCGAACCCCGTGACATCCGGCCGAACCGCCGACACAAGACCCTCGCGAAAGGACCAAGCGCCATGGCACTGCACATCTGGGATCACTTCTGGGACCTCCGCGTCAAGGAATGCCCCTGCGACGTCCACTTCTGCGACTGGCTCGACGAGAACGAGGTGTCCGGCAAGGCCATCTTCCACTTCGGTACGGGTGGCCACCACATCCTCGGCCTCCACAATGTCGAGAAGGACCGCAAGAACGTCATCCTCGGCATCACCGCCTCGCCCGGCGAGATCCGCACCTACGAGACGATGATCGTCGAGAATCCCGAGCTCGGCTGGGGCTACAAGGCCTATTTCGGCGACATCTACCAGCTGGATGCCCGCCTGCTGCCGATGTTCGACATCGTCACCCTGTTCCATGTCGGCGAGTTCCGCACCGAGGCGAACGATGCCTATGGCGGCCTGACCGACTACGCGATGGTGAAGCTGCTGGTCGGCCAGACGAAGCCCGGCGGCACCGTGGCATTCTATGCCGGCTCCTACGCCTACGACATCGCCAAGGTGCAGCACGACAAGATGGTCGAGGAAGGCCTGCTGACGCCCAAGGGCCAGTACAAGACGCTGCCGCTGTTCGAGCGGACGTCGAAGCCGGTCTGAGGCACCCGCCCGGCGGCTTGCCAATCGTCACGGTCCGGCCGATCATGACCTGACCGTGACACGAGCCGGAGCGCCGGAAGGAGCCTCATGTCCGACATCGAATCGAGTTCTCTCGGCACCGTCGTTCCCCTGAACGCCGGTGCTGCCGTTCCAAGGGTCTCCTTCGATCGTCGCGAACTGCAGGCCATCCTCCAGCTCTACGGCCGCATGGTCGCCGCTGGCGAATGGCGCGACTACGCCATCGACTTCCTGAAGGGCAAGGCGGTCTTCGCCATCTTCCGGCGCGCCTCCGAGATGCCGCTTTATCGTGTCGAGAAGAACCCCGAGGCGAAGCAGGGACCCTACGCCGTCATCAACACGGCGGGTCTGGTGCTGAAGCGCGGTCACGACCTCGGCCGCGTCCTCGCTGTGCTCGAGAAGCCGCTGAAGCTCGTCCAGTAGCCGCCTCAGGCCGGCCCGCGCCCGCGGACGATGGTGCGGATGGCGAAGCTCGAATGGATGCGGGCGACGCCCGGCAGCCGCGACAGCACCTCCTTGTGGACGCGCTCATAGCCGGCGGTGCCGTCGGTCTCGACCCTGAGGAGATAGTCGGCCGCGCCACCCATCAGGTAGCATTCGCGCACCTCGGGGCAGCGCTTCACCGCCGCCTCGAAGCGGTTGAGGTGATCCTCGGTCTGCCGCTCAAGGGTGATCTGGATGACGACCACCGTCGGCAGCGCCTCGGTCGGGTCGTCGATGAGCGCGGCATATCCGCGGATGACGCCGTCCCGACGCGCCATCGGACAGCAGCTCGCGGCGGCCGGCCACCATGGCGCCGACCTCGGCCGCCAGCGCCGCATTGCTGATGCGGCCATCGACCCGCAGCACGCGCAGGATGCGGTGATCGAAGACGTCGAGGTCCATCAGGCTGATCCTTGCGTTTCTGTGCGTGATTATTCGAGATTCATCTCATTCTCGCAATCTTCTGCCCTCCATAGCAATGATCCGCACGATTGTTGTGCCTATGCTCCCCATCCGTCCGCGCTCTCGGTTCCCGGCGCGGCTGGAGGTTTCCCCCGTGAAGGTCATCGTTCTCGGCAGCGGCGTCATCGGCGTCACCACAGCCTATTTCTTCGCGCGCGACGGCCACGAGGTGGTCGTCATCGATCGCCAGGAGGGCGCCGGACTGGAGACGAGCTTCGCCAATGCCGGTGAGATCTCGCCCGGCTATTCGGCCCCCTGGGCGGCCCCGGGCGTGCCGCTCAAGGCCATCAAGTGGCTGGCCATGAAGCACGGTCCGCTGGCCATCCGCCCGAACCCCGACCCGCACATGTGGCTCTGGATCCTCCAGATGCTGCGCAACTGCACCTCGGCCCGCTACGCGCTGAACAAGGGGCGGATGGTGCGTCTCGCCGAGTACAGCCGCGATGTCCTGAAAGGGCTGCGTGCCGAGACGGGCATCGCCTATGACGAGCGCCAGCAGGGCACCCTGCAGCTCTTCCGCAGCCAGGCGCAGGTCGATGGCGCCGCCGCCGACATCGCGGTGCTGCGGGACAGCGGCGTGCCGTTTGAGGTGCTCGACCCCGCCGGCTGTGTGGCAGCCGAACCGGGGCTCGCGTCGGTGCGCGACCGGATCGCCGGCGGGTTGCGGCTGCCGGGGGACGAGACCGGAGACTGCCACCTCTTCACACAGCGCCTCGCGGCACTGGCCGAAGGGCTCGGTGTCACATTCATGAACAGGACGCTGATCGAGGCGATCATCGCCGAGGGCGGCCGGGTGACCGGTGTCCGCACCAGTGCCGGAATCGTCACGGCCGACGCCTATGTGGTGGCGCTCGGCAGCTACTCGCCTTTCCTGCTGCGGCCGCTCGGCATCTCCATCCCCGTCTATCCCGTGAAGGGCTATTCGCTGACCCTGCCCATCGTCGATCCCGATGCCGCCCCCGTCTCGACCGTCATGGACGAGACCTACAAGGTGGCCATTACCCGCCTCGGTGACCGCATTCGTGTCGGCGGCACTGCCGAACTCAGCGGCTTCGACATGACGCTGAGAGACGGACCGCGCGCCACCCTCGCCCATTCGGTCGGCGACCTGTTCCCCCGTGGCGGCGACCTCGGCCAGGCGACTTTCTGGACCGGGCTGCGCCCCATGACGCCCGACGGGACGCCGGTCATCGGTCCCACCCGCTACGCCAATCTGCACCTCAACACCGGCCACGGCACCCTCGGCTGGACCATGGCCTGCGGCTCGGGCCGCATCCTCGCCGACATGCTCTCGGCGCGGTCCCCGGAGATCGAGACCCGCGATCTCGCGATGAGCCGCTATGCTGCGTGAGCAGGTCGGAACGGCGCAGGACAGCGTATGATTCCTGCATCAGGATTGCCGACCCGGATCGCGGGACGGCAATGCCTCATCGACGTCGCCAATCGATCTCCGTCGAACAGACCGTCCGCCTTGCTTGACCATCGGCCGGCCTGCGTGGTCTTCTTCAGAAGTCGAAAGGTCATTTCAACTGATGAAATGATCGGCGACATGGATCAACGCCGCGCCGGTCCCCGCAGGGATCGACCCGATCAGGACCGCACCCGCCGTGACGAGCCTTTCTCCGCTGTCGCCCGCCGCCATTCCGCCTGAGGACGAGGCCTTGCGGGGGGAGATCAAGGCCTTCCTTGCGGCAAAGTTGAAGGACATGCCGCCCGAGCGGCGCGCGCGTTCGTGGATGGGCTCGGACCCGGCCTTCAGCCGCGCGCTCGGCGTCCGCGGCTGGCTCGGTCTCAGCCTGCCGAAGCGCTATGGCGGAGCCGAGCGCGGCTTTTTCGCCCGCTTCGTCCTCTCGGAGGAGCTTCTCGCCGCCGGCGCCCCGGTCGCCGCCCACTGGATCACCGACCGGCAGTCCGGCCCGCTCATCCTGCGCTACGGCACGGAGGCGCAGCGGCAGTTCTACCTGCCGAAGATCTCCGCAGGCGAGATCTTCTTCTGCATCGGCATGAGCGAGCCCAATTCCGGCTCCGACCTCGCCAGCGTCCGGACCCGTGCCGAGCCTCTGCCCGCGGGCGGATATCGCCTCAACGGCCGCAAGATCTGGACGAGCAACGCCGCCATCTGTGACTATATGATCGCTCTCGTCAGGACCTCCGGGGGCCCCGACGATCGCCAGCGCGGGCTGTCGCAGCTCATCATCGACCTGAAACTTCCAGGCATTTCCATCCGCCCGATCCGCGACCTCTCGGGCGATGCGCATTTCGCCGAGGTGACCTTCGACGACGTCGTGCTGCCCGCCGATGCCCTGATCGGCGACGAGGGTGCCGGCTGGGAACAGGTCAATGCCGAACTCGCCTTCGAGCGCTCGGGTCCCGAGCGCATCCTCTCGTCCATGGTGCTGGTCGATGAGTGGATCAGACACCTCAAGGGCCTGCCGAAAGTGTCGAGCGACGATGTCGTGCTCATCGGTCGCCTGGCAGCCCATCTCGCGGCTCTCCGCGCCATGTCCCTGTCGGTGACCGCCCGCCTTGCCGCCGGCGACAGCCCGGTGGTGCATGCGGCGCTGGTGAAGGACCTCGGCACCACCTACGAGCAGATGATCCCCGCGGCGATCTCGGCCTCCATCGCCGCGGACCCTGACGGCGCACCGTCCGGCGCGCTGATGCGGACGCTCGCCTATACGGTCGGCATGTCGCCGTCCTTCTCCCTGCGCGGCGGCACGCGCGAGATCCTGCGCGGCATGATCGCCCGCGGCATCGGCCTGAGGTGAGGTCCAGATCATGTCCGACACGCTGATTGCCGACACCGCCGACCGCCTGATGGCCGAGGTCGCGCCCCCCGCGACCGTGAGGACGCTGCGTGACCGCGTCTCGGCCGCCGCGACCTGGGCTGCACTGGCCGATTCCGGCTTCCTCGACGCGCTGGTTCCCGAGAGCGCCGGCGGCGCGGGCCTGTCGACGGCGGACACGCTGCCGGTGCTGCTCGCGGCAGGGCGCCATGCATTGCCGTTGCCCCTCGGTGCGACCATGGCAGCCCGTGCCCTCGTGGCGGCGGAAGGCCACACGGCTTCGGACGGCATGATCGCCCTCGCCTCCGCGGCGCGGGCCGAGGGCGGCGGTTTCGTCGCCCAGGTCCCGGCGGGCGAATTCGCCGACGCGGTCCTCGTGCCGCATGACGGCCGTGCCGTCCTCCTGCCGTCGGCTGGCGCATCCTGCGAGCCGACCGGCGAGGGCAGCCTCTGCCGGATGCAGTGGACGCGGGCGGAAGGCGTGCGGATCGGACGCTGCGACCTTCTCGCCATGGGCGCGCTGATCGAAGCCGCCGAGATGGCGGGTGCCATGGAGGCGATGTTCTCGACCACCCTGGCCTATGCGAACGACCGCTCGCAGTTCGGTCGACCCATCGGCAAATTCCAGGCGGTGCAGCAGCAGCTGGCGGTGATGACGGAGTTGGTACATGCCGCCCGTGCCGTGACGGAACTCGCGGCGCGCTCGGGAAGTGTCGAGGCCATCGCCGCGGCGAAGGTCTCGGTCGGCGAGGGGGCCGCCGAGGTCGCTGCGATCGCCCATGCCGTCCACGGTGCCATCGGCATGACCGAGGAACTCGACCTGCACTTGCTCTCGGACCGGCTGCGGCGTGGCCGTCTGCGCTATGGATCGGCGCGCTACTGGGCCGAGCGGCTCGGCGCCGCGGTGCTGGACGCCGGCGAACCGATGCTGCTCGACTTCGTCCGCCAGCGCGTCTTCGCCTGAGCTTCTACTTCGGCCGATAGGTTAGCTGCACCAGGGCCTCGTCACGCGCGCCGGGCGTGAGCAGGCGCATCGACGGCTTGTCGTGAAGCTCGCCCTCGAACCCGACGGGGTCGCCATGTCCCGTCCAGGCCTCGAGGCAGACGAAGGGCGCGCCGGGCTTCGACCAGAGCGCGAGATGCGGGAAGCCGTCGAGATCCATGCCGATGGCACTGCCGTCCGGGGCTTCGAACCCCCATGAGCGGCTGCGGGCATTCAGGAAGCACAATGCCTCGGCGGCGAAGACATCGTTGTCGAGAGCGATGCGGCACCCCTCGATCGGAACCGGCCGGCGACTGTCGGAGAATAGCCCGCCGGGCGCGATCACCGGAACGAACGGGTCCTCGTTCCCGGCGAAGACGACCGTGTGGCCCTCCCGCGCCGCGCCCGGCAGCGGCCAGCGGAAGCCCGGGTGAAAGCCGAGCGCATAGGGAAGGGTTCGGTCGCCGGTGTTCCTCACGCTGAAGGTGATCGCGATCCCGGCCTCCGACAGCGCATAGGCGACGGACAGCGAGAAGCCGAAGGGGTAGACGGACCGCGTTCCGGCATCGTCCGCCAGCTCCAGCCGACAGTGCGCCTCGTCCTGCTCCATGATGCGGAACGCACGGTTCGCGGCGAAGCCGTGGACGCCCATGGGGCGACGGACGCCATCGATCAGCACCTCGCCGTTCCGCGCCCAGCCGACGATCGGAAAGAGAAGCGGCGCGGACGCGTTCCACCACGCGGAATCGCCCGGCCAGAGCAGGTCGCGGCCACCGACGGACCAGCTCCGCAACTCGCCTCCCGTCGGCGAGATTGCCGCGACACAGGCGCCGTTTCTCAACTCGATCATCGTCCCGGCGCTCCGGTCCCGTGGCCTGTGCCAGCTATAGCCGCAGCGCCGGCGCGCCACATCCCCCATCGGACAGGATGACAGCGCCGGCGGCCTCGGCTAGCTCTGCCGCATCAGGGATCGAACCACCGGGGGAGCCCATGGCCACCTACGAAACCATCATCGTCGAGACGCGCGGCAAGGTCGGGCTGATCACGCTCAACCGCCCGAAGGCGCTCAACGCGTTGAACAGCCAGCTCATCGGCGAGCTCAACGCCGTCATGGACGGCTTCGAGAAGGATCCGGCCATCGGTTGCATGGTCGCTCACCGGCAGCGGACAAGGCGTTCGCCGCCGGCGCCGACATCAAGGAGATGAAGGACCAGACCTACCAGGACGATCTATCCTGAAGGACTTCATCACCGTCGGCTGGGAGAAGGTCGAGCCAGCGTCCGCAAGCCGATCATCGCCGCGGTCGCGGGCTTCGCGCTGGGCGGCGGCTGCGAGCTGGCGATGATGTGCGACTTCATCATCGCCGCCGACAACGCCAAGTTCGGCCAGCCGGAAATCAAGCTCGGCGTCATGCCCGGGCGCCGGCGGCACCCAGCGCCTGACCGCGCTTCGTCGGCAAGTCGAAGGCGATGGACCTCGTGCCTGACCGGCCGCATGATGGACGCCGCCGAAGCCGAGCGCTGCGGCCTGGTCGAGCCGCGTGGTGCCCGCTCGCCGATCTCATGAACGACGCCATCGCCACGGCCGCCAGACAGATCGCCGGCATGTCGCTGCCCGCTACCATGGTCGACCAAGGAGGCGGTCAACCGCGCCTTCGAGACGACGCTGGCCGAGGGCATCCGCTTCGAGCGCCGCGTCTTCCACGCCATGTTCTCCATGGCGGACCAGAAAGAGGGCATGGCGGCCTTTGCCGAGAAGCGCAAGCCGGCCTTCAAGAACCGCTAATTCGACATGCCAGCCGAGCATCCCGTCCGCGCGCAGGTGCCCTGCGAGCGGACGGGATGCTCTTTGGCGTATTCTCGTTCCCAATCACTACCTGATCGAGGCCAGCCTCGGAGGTGTCGTTATGCAAGTATCGCTCGCGGATATCGCGACGGCCCATGCGAGCCGCTATCTCCAGCAGCTGTGCAAGCACTGGAGCCACAAGTTCCCGGTCACCTTCGATGCCTGTTCCGGCCAGGTTCCCTTCGGCGAGACTGCGAAGCTCACCCTGAAGGCCAACGGCGACGTGCTGAGCCT
The DNA here is from genome assembly GCA_965284145.1 of Phreatobacter sp. Lineage (GTDB taxonomy): Bacteria > Pseudomonadota > Alphaproteobacteria > Rhizobiales > Phreatobacteraceae > Phreatobacter. The sequence goes on along the minus strand of CBDIRH010000001.1, from coordinate 975,991 downwards.
GCGCCTGGACGCCACCGCGGATCGCCTCCCGACCCTGGAGGACGTGGTGGCCGAGCATCTCAGGCGCTTCGCCCATCGCGAGGAGCTGCATATCGACTGGCAGCCGGTCGGCTGACGCGCGCCGACACGCCCGGGGGCCTCGCCGCGGCGCAACAAGATGTGGCACCATGGCCGCCGCCGGGCCTCCCCGTCCCGGGCTGAGCGGAGCTTCCATGACCTTCGTCACCGATCTCCTGTCCACCGTCTCACGCCGCAGCCGCGCACTCATCGGGTGGAAGCCGGCCGAGCTTGAGCCTCGCACGCCGGCCGACGTTTCCGCCCTCGCCCGGACCTTGCTGTCTCGCCGCGGCGAGGCCTCTGGAACGGCCCTCGCCCGGGACATCCTCGACGCCTTCCGGCGTCTCGACCTTGCCGGCCGGATCGCCGTCCTCAGCGACTTTGCCGGGGGCCTCGGCGCCGACAAGGCCCGCCTGGAGGCTGCCATCGCCGCCTACCAGAGCGACCCGTCGCCTGCCGCAGCCGCAGCTCTTCACGCCGCTGCCGAGCCCCGGCGCCAGGAACTCATCCGCCGGCTGAACCTTGCTCCTCGCGGCACGCTGGCCCTCGTCCGCCTGCGCGACGAGCTCCTTGCCCACCTCGATTCCCATCCCGATCTGAAGGTGCTGGATGATGATCTCGTCCACCTGTTCTCGTCATGGTTCAACCGGGGTTTCCTCGTCGTGAGGCGCATCGACTGGTCGACGCCGGCCAATATCCTGGAGAAGATCATCCGCTACGAGGCGGTCCACGAGATCCGCGACTGGGATGACCTCAGGCGACGCCTCGAACCCGAGGACAGGCGCTGCTACGCCTTTTTCCACCCGCGCCTCGAGGACGAGCCGCTCATCTTCGTCGAGGTGGCGTTGACGGCGGAGATCCCCGACGCCATCGGCCCGCTGATCGCCGAGGGCGGCATTCCACTCGCTGCGGACGAGGCGCGGGTCGCCGTGTTCTACTCGATCTCCAACTGCCAGACCGGCCTTGCCGGCATCTCCTTCGGCTCGCTGCTCATCAAGCAGGTGGTCGAGGAGTTGAAGCGCGAGCTGCCGAAGCTGACCACCTTCGTCACCCTCTCGCCGGTGCCGGGCTTCGCGAAGTGGCTGGCGAGGGAGCGCAAGACCGAGACCGGCTTCCTGCTGGACGACGAGCGCGAGTTGCTGGCCACGCTCGACCAGCCGGCCTGGCGGGCCGATCCGGGACGGGCGCAGAAGATCGACAGGCTTCTCGCCCGCTGCGCCGCCCGCTACTTCCTGACCGCCAAGGGCTCGGGCAATCGTCCGCTTGATCCCGTCGCCCGGTTCCACCTCGGCAACGGCGCGAGGCTGGAGCGGATCAACACGGGCGCCGATCTTTCCGAAGCCGGGCTCGCGCAGTCCCATGGCGTCATGGTCAACTACCTCTACGACCTGCCGCGCATCGAGGAGAACCACGAGGCCTATGCCGAACGGCGGGAGATCGTGGCGAGTTCATCCGTCCGCAAGCTCGCGGAGTCACGCGGCTGAGGAAGCTTCCCTTAGGTAATAGCATTACCTGTCTCACCGACCTGTGTGTTGGTCCGCCTCTGTCCGCTTTCTAGGCTCGTTCGCAGATGCCTGCCGCCGACATTCGCCGCGCGGCACAAGAAGGCATCGCGACGGGCGGAGACACATCATGAATCACGGTTTCAGGACGGCATTGGCCGGGGCCGGTGCGCTGTTGTTGCTGGCGGCTCCGGCGGCGGCACAACAGGCCCCGATGGGCTTCTTCATCACCTCGACGCCGCTCGAGGGTGGCAATCTCGGTGGCCTTGCCGGCGCCGACCGGCACTGCCAGGCTTTGGCGACCGCGGCCGGTGCTGGTGCCCGGACCTGGCGGGCCTACCTGTCGACGCAAGGTGCCGGCGCGGTGAACGCCCGCGACCGTATCGGCAGCGGCCCCTGGGCGAATGCCCGCGGTGTCGTCATCGCCGCTTCCGTCGCCGAGCTGCACGGCAGCAACAACCTCACCAAGCAAACAGCCCTCACCGAGACCGGCGCGGTGGTGAACGGACGCGGCGATACGCCGAACCAGCACGACATCCTCACCGGCAGCCAGCCCGACGGCACGGCCTTCTCCGGCGACGCCGACCGTACCTGCGGCAACTGGACGAAGGGTGGCGAGGGCTCGGCCATGGTTGGCCATCACGACCGCATGGGCCTGAACACGGAGCCTCCGGCGCTCTCGTGGAACTCGTCGCATCCCTCGCGCGGTTGCGACCTGCCTTCGCTCCGCGCCACCGGCGGCAACGGCCTGTTCTACTGCTTCGCGGCGAACTGATCGCCGACGCAGGGATGGAAATGGGGCGGCCCTCAGGCCGCCCTTTCCATTTCCAGCGGGCGCAACCGGGGCCGAGTCGCTCTACACGCACAGGTAGCATTGACAAACGATTACACCCGTATAACGTGCATCTCCGATGATGCTCCCTCATCGGTGTGCCTTCATGCCCGTCGATCCCTCTTCTCTCGTGGACAGCGCAGCGCTGGGCTTCGGCGACCCGAGGATTTGCATCGCCGTTCTGGACGGTGCGGTGGATCTCTCACACCCCTGCTTTGCCGGGGCGACCCTATCGATTGTATCGGCGGGCACGGGGAGCACTGGCGTCGCCCTCGATCATGGAACGGCAGTGGCCAGCCTGATCTTCGGCCAGCCCGGCACTCCGGTAACCGGGATCGCGCCCGCCTGTCGTGGCCTGCTGATCCCCGTGTTCTCCGACAACGGCCCGGGACATGACCCTGTCTGCGGGCAACTGGACCTCGCGCGCGCCATTCTGACCGCCATCGAGCACGGCGCCCACGTCGTCAACATCAGCGGCGGGCAGCTCGCTCCCGGTGGCGATCCGGACCCTGGCTCGCAGCAGGCTCTGGAGACCTGCCGCAGGCGGGGCGTGCTGGTCGTGGCCGCGGCCGGCAATGACGGATGCGACTGTCTTCACGTGCCGGCCGCGGCGGAAGGTGTCCTGGCGGTCGGCGCGATGGACGGCGACGGGCGGCCGCTGGAGGCCAGCAACTGGGGCGCTTCCTACCGGCGCCAGGGACTGCTCGCTCCCGGCGCGGGGATCATTGTCGCGGCACCGAATGGCGGAACCGTCACGCGATCCGGGACGAGCTTCGCCGCCCCCATCGTCACGGGGATCGCAGCGCTCCTGCTGGGGCGCCAGCTGGTCCTCTCCGGCCGCACCGACGCCGTGGCCGTAGTCCGGGCCCTTCTCGACGGCGCCCTTCCCTGTGCATCGGACGACAGCCGCCGCTGCCTCGCCGGAAGGCTCCACCTTCCCTCAACCCTGTCCCTGCTCACCGGAGATCCTGCCATGACCGATAGTCTCGTCGTGCCTGCGAGCCTGGAGCCCGCCGCTGGAGAGGCTCCTGCCCCGCAACCCGCACCGCCCGCCGGGCCGTCCCTCGTGCCGGGGCCCGGGATCGTGCCCTCGGATTGTGGCTGCGGCGGCAAGCCCGGCGGCTGCTCCTGCGGTGGCAAGTGCGGCGGCGAGGGTGGTTGCTCCTGCGGCGGCAAGGCGGCGAATGCCGCGCCGCAGCTCGTCTATGCGCTGGGCCAGATCGGCTACGACTTCGGGACTCTCGCCCGGCGCGATTCCTTCGCCCAGGCCATGGGCGATGGCCAGCTGCCCGAGAACCCCGCTCACCTGCTCGCCCATCTGAAGGCCCATCCCTATGACGCCCAGTTGCTGATCTGGACGCTGAACCTCGACGCGACGCCCATCTACGCCATCCAGCCCGCCGGCCCCTTCGCGGCCATCGGCTACAAGAGGCTGCGGGAGTTCCTCGAGGCCATGACCGGTCCCGATGGAGCCGAGCTCGCCTCGATCCCCGGCATGATCGGCGGCAGCGTCCGTCTCCAGTCGGGACAGATTGTGCCGGTCGTCGTCCCTGCTGTCCGTGGCATGTACAGCTGGGCCTCCCAGGCCCTGGTCGGCCACGTGCTCGGCGCCGTGCCCCTCGCGGCGGAAGCGGCCGAGGCCTACGAGCGCCAGGCGGGTGGCGTGCTCGATTTCCTCAACCGCATCTACTACGACCTGCGCAATCTCGGCCTGACGGCCGAAGACCGTGCCCTGAACTATGCCGCGACCAACGCCTTCCAGGTGGCGGAGGTCATCGGCGGGACCAGCCGCGCCGAACTCGACCTCGACAGGATCATCGTCAAGAAGAGCCCGGTCTGCCGGCCGGATTCGGATTGCTACGACGTCGAGCTCGCCTTCTTCGACCCGAACAATACCCAGCGCGCCAGCCGCATCCATCGCTTCACCGTCGACGTCAGCGACGTTCTGCCGGTGAGCATCGGCACGGTGCGCAGCTGGACCCAGCGGATCTAGCGCCATGGCAAAGCCCGCAAGCCGCCGCCGGCGGAAACCTCCGCAGCCTCCGGAAGCATTCCGGCTGCCGCATCTCCCCGCGCCGATCATGCGGCGCGGCTCGCGTGACCCTTTACGGCGCCCCTTCACCCTGGCCGCGCTTCCGGGCGTCACCTGCGAGATCCTGTGCAGTTCGCTGACAGGACTGCCGCACAGCATCTGCCTGCAGCACTGCCGGTCGAGGCGCCACGCCTGACCGGCCCCACAAGGAGGACATGACGATGATGCTCCCGCCCCAGACACCCGCCATCCGGCGCCCCGCCGGTGTCGCACGCGCCATCATGGCCGTGACGCCCTCGGGCTGTTCAGTCTTCAAGAAGATCGCCTGCGGGGCGGCCCTCGCGACCTGTGTCGCGGCCTGCGCCGGCGGACCCGGCCCCTGCGTCGCCTGCCTCGCCTCCATCGGCGCCAGTTCCTGCGCCGATTGCATCTGATCGATCTTGCGACCCGCCGCGGGAGCGGGTTCGCCGGCCCGGCCAGGGCCGTCCCCTGTCACGGCGCCCCGGGCCACCATCGACTGGAGACTGACGATGAAGCTTCCCTCCCAGGCCCGCCCTGTCGCCCGCCTCGCCTCGCACCAGCGGATCGGCGGCGGCATCAGCCCCTCGGACTGCTGCGGCGGCGGCGAGTGCTGCCTCGGCATGTGCGCATTCGGCAAGTGCCTCGGCAAGTGTGTGCCGAACATCGGCCAGTGCTGATCCATCGCGGCAGATCAGCGGTGCAACAACGAAGAAGGGCGGCCTCGCGGCCGCCCTTCCAGTGTCTGAAGCCTCGCGAATGGGGCGGGCGGATCACTCCGCGTCGCCGCCCTCGGCCGCAGCCGCTTCCTTCTGCTTCTTCTCGAGGTCCTCGCCGGTCGCCTGGTCGACGACCTTCATCGACAGGCGGATCTTGCCGCGATCGTCGAAGCCGAGCAGCTTGACCTTCACCTTGTCGCCTTCCTTGACCACGTCGGTCGACCTTGCCGACGCGGCTGCTGGCGAGCTGCGAGATGTGGACGAGGCCGTCGCGCGAACCGAAGAAGTTCACGAAGGCGCCGAAGTCGACGACCTTCACCACGGTGCCCTCGTAGATCATGCCGAGCTTCGGGCTCCGTGCGATGATCGACTTGATCCAGTTGATCGCGGCGCTGGATCGACTCGCCGTTGGCCGAGGCGACCTTCACGGTGCCGTCGTCCTCGATGTTGATCTTGGCGCCGGTCTTCTCGACGATCTCGCGGATCACCTTGCCGCCGGTGCCGATCACTTCGCGGATCTTGTCGGTCGGGATCTTGAATGCTCTCGATGCGCGGGGCGTGCTCGCCGAGCTCGGCGCGGGCCGCGGTCAGCGCCTTGGACATCTCGCCGAGGATGTGCTCGCGACCGCCCTTGGCCTGACCGAGGGCGACCTTCATGATCTCCTCGGTGATGCCGGCGATCTTGATGTCCATCTGCAGCGAGGTGATGCCCTCGGCGGTTCCGGCCACCTTGAAGTCCATGTCGCCGAGATGATCCTCGTCGCCGAGGATGTCGGAGAGCACCGCGTAGCGCTCGCCCTCGAGGATCAGGCCCATGGCGATGCCCGCGACCGGCCGCTTGATCGGCACGCCCGCATCCATCAGCGCCAGCGAGGCGCCGCAGACGGTGGCCATCGAGGAGGAACCGTTCGACTCGGTGATCTCCGAGACGACGCGGATCGTGTAGGGGAACTCGTGACGCTCGCGGGCAGCATCGGACGGACGGCGCGCCAGGCGAGCTTGCCGTGGCCGACTTCGCGGCGGCCCGGGCGAGCCCATGCGGCCGGCTTCACCCACCGAGATAGGGGGGGAAGTTGTAGTGAAGCAGGAAGTTCTCCTTGTAGGTGCCCGTCAGCGAGTCGATGAACTGCTCGTCCTCGGCGGTGCCGAGCGTGGTGACGACCATCGCCTGGGTCTCACCGCGGGTGAACAGCGCCGAGCCGTGGGTGCGCGGCAGGATGCCGACCTCGGAGACGATCGGGCGGACGGTGACGAGGTCACGGCCGTCGATGCGGCTGCCGGTGTCGAGGATGTTCCAGCGGACGACCTTGGCCTCGAGCTCCTTGAACACGCCGGCCACCACCAGCTTGTCCGCCTTGCCCTCGCCCTCGCCTGAGAAGGCCTCGATGGCCTTCTTCTTCACGTCGCCGACGGCAGCGTAGCGGGCGGTCTTCTCGCGGATCGAATAGGCGGCGCGCAGGTCCTTCTCGACCAGGGCGAGCATCGCCTTCTCCAGCGCCGAGTGGTCCGGCGGGGTGAAGTCGCGCGGCTCCTTGGCGGCCTTGTCGGCCAGGCGAGATGATGGCGTTGATGACCGGCTGGAAGTACTTGTGGCCGAACATGACGGCGCCGAGCATGACCTCCTCGGACAGCTCCTTGCGCCTCGGACTCGACCATCAGCACGGCGTCGGCGGTGCCGGCGACGACGAGATCGAGCTTCGAATCCTTCATGTCGTCGACAGTAGGGGTTCAGCACGTATTCGCCGTCGATGAAGCCGACGCGGGCGGCGCCCATCGGGGCCCATGAAGGGCACGCCGGAGAGGGTCAGGGCGGCGGAGGCGGCGACCATGGCCAGCACGTCCGGATCGTTCTCCATGTCATGCGGCAGAGCGTCGTGACGATGACCTGCGTCTCGTTCTTGTAGCCCTCGACGAAGAGCGGGACGGATCGGGCGGTCGATCAGGCGGGAGATCAGCGTCTCGCGCTCGGTCGGCTGGCCTTCGCGCTTGAAGTAGCCGCCGGGGATGCGACCCGCGGCGAAAGTACTTCTCCTGGTAGTTCACGGTCAGCGGGAAGAAGTCGATGCCCGGCCTTCGGCTCGTAGTTGGAAACGACGGTGGCGAGCACGGTGGTCTCGCCATAGGTGGCGAGCACGGCGCCATGCGCCTGGCGGGCGACCTTGCCGGTCTCGAGCACGAGCTTGCGACCACCCCAGGTGATCTCCTCGCGATGGGTCTCGAACATCTTGTTTTCCTTTCTCGGACGGATCGGACGGCGGACGGCCATGCGCAAGACGGCGAGAGGCTCGATCTCAGGATCTAGCGATCCCGAGCCCCTTGCGATCCTGCCATGGCGATCGGCTTGTCCAGTGGATTGCCTTTGTTGGCGCGCCAGCCACGCGTATCGCGGCCGGCGATGGAAGACGGGCGACAGACGGGCGCCCGGAATGCGGCTCGGCCCCGCGCGGTGGTCCGCCGGGGCCGGTCCGAAATCTTAGCGGCGGATGCCGAGGCGCTCGATGAGGGCCTTGTAGCGGGCCTCGTCCTTGCCCTTGACATAGTCGAGCAGCGAACGGCGGGCGGAGACCATCTTCAGGAGACCGCGGCGGGAATGGTTGTCCTTGGCGTGGGTCTTGAAGTGTTCGGTCAAGTTGGTGATGCGCTCGGTGAGGATAGCGACCTGCACCTCGGGCGAACCGGTGTCGCCGGGCTTGGTGGCATATTCAACGATGAGTTCGGCCTTGCGGGCGTCGGAAATCGACATCGGGTGTTCCTTCTGTAGGGATCGATGGGTTCGGCCGGGCCGGGATGTCGTCCAGCGCGGTCGGATGGCCGTGATGCGCGGCAGGCGCGCGAGGCACGGTCCGGTGGCCCGTCGGGCTGCCGAAGGCGCGGCTTATACACGAAATTGGCAGCAAGGGAAGGGATTGCCCACGTTCCCGTTTCATTCACGCATCGCGCACGGCATGATGTGGCCATGCAAGGACCCGCTCTCACCCCCCTTGGTCCCCCTGTCGACGGCCGCCAGTCGGAGCGGGCGCTCGCCATCGCACGCGGCGCGACGCGCCTTCTCGCCGCCCTGGACTTCGCCGTGGTGCCGGAACTCGCCCTGCCCTCCGGCCGGCGCGCCGACCTGACCGCGCTCGGCCGCAACGGCGTGCTCTGGATCGTCGAGATCAAGTCCTCGGTCGAGGACTTCCGCACCGATCGCAAGTGGGGTGACTATCGCGCCCATGCCGACCGGGTGCTCTTCGCCGTGGCACCGGACTTTCCCGCGGCAATCCTGCCGGAGGACGCAGGCCTCATCCTCGCCGACGCCCATGGCGCCGAACTCCTGCGCGAAGGCGAGGCCTTCGCCCTGCCGGCTGCGACGCGGAAGGCGATGATGCTGCGCTTCGCCCGCGTTGCCGCCGGCCGCATGACACTTCTCTGCGACCCAGCGGTGCGGGGGCTGACCGATCTTTGACGCCTCAGCGCGGGGCGCGCTTGGCGAGGATGCGCTGGAGCGTGCGGCGGTGCATGCCGAGGCGGCGGGCGGTTTCCGAGACGTTGCGGCCGCAGAGCTCGTAGATGCGCTGGATGTGCTCCCAGCGCACGCGGTCCGCCGACATCGGGTTCTCGGGGAGATCGGCGGCCTTGCCGGACACCGCCAGCAGCGCCGCGAAGACCTCGTCGGCATCCGCCGGTTTGGCGAGATAGTCGACGGCGCCGAGCTTCACCGCCGTCACGGCGGTGGCGATGTTGCCGTAGCCGGTGAGAATGACGCCGCGCGCATCGGGGCGCGCCGCGTTGAGGGCCGAGATGACGTCGAGGCCGTTGCCGTCGCCGAGCCGCATGTCGACCACCGCGAAGGCCGGCGGGCTCTTGGCTACGGCGGCGAGGCCATCCGCGACGCTGTCGGCGGCCGTCACCGCGAAACCACGGGCTTCCATGGCGCGGCAGAGCCGCTGCAGGAAGGGCTTGTCGTCATCGACGACCAGCAGCGAACGATCCGCGGGCAGCGGGATCTGGGGAACAGGCGTTGCGGGATCGGTCTCGGCCATCAAAGCCCCCCTCCCGGGGCAGGTTCGTCAAAGCATGCAGGCATTTTCGGGGATGTAGGCCCGGGACGCCCGGTTCTCAAGAAGTCGGCTGGGGGACGGCAGGCGGAGCAATTGTCGCAGGGGGGCCGGCAAAGGCGCTGCGTGGCCACACCACCTCGACGATGGTGCCGGTCTCGAGCGCCGGCCGGTTGCGGTAGGTGATGCGGGCCCCCGAGCGCTGCAGCAGCGTCTTGGCGATGAAGACGCCGAGGCCGAGACCGGACTTCTCCTCGCCCGGATCTTCGCCCTGAACCGCGCGCCGGCCACGGCCCTTGCCGCGATGGGTGAGATAGGGCTCGCCGATCCGGTCGATGATCTCCGGCGCCAGGCCCGGTCCGTCGTCGATGATGGTGACGGTGACCGTCTCGCTGTCCCAGCGCGCGGTGATGACCACCGAGGAGCGGGCGAAATCGACGGCATTCTCGACGATGTTGCCGAGACCGTAGAGCAGGCCGGGATTGCGGGCGATCAGCGGCTCGCCATCGCGCTTCTCGGGAAGCTCGACATTGATCGCGACGTCGAAATAACGATGTGGCTGCACCACCTCCTCGATAAGCTGGGCCAGCGTCATGGTGTCGAACGGCGCATCCCCGCTCGCCAGGCTCTTCAGCTTGGCGAGGATGTCGCGGCAGCGCTGCACCTGCTCGCGCAGCAGCGCCATGTCCTCGCCGATGGGCCCGTCCTTGGGCAGCACGCCTGCCAGTTCCTTGCTGACGAGGGCGATGGTGGCGAGCGGCGTGCCGAGTTCGTGCGCGGCAGCTGCTGCGAGGCCATCGAGCTGCGACAGGTGCTGCTCGCGGGCGAGGATGAGCTCGGTGGCGGTCAGCGCCTCGGTGAACTGGCGCTGCTCTTCGGCGACCTGCCAGACATAGACGCCGATGAACGACAGGCAGAGCAGCAGCGCCACGAAGACGCCGGCGAGATAGAGAGGCGGCAGCCTGAGGTCGTCCGTCCACTCCCATGGCAGCGGCTGGTGCAGGAACAGCACGACGCTGGCGCAGGTCACCGTCAGCAGGCCGAGGATGAGGGTCACCCGCGGCGGCTGGGAGGTCGCGGAGATCAGCACAGGGGCGAGGAAGAGGAAGGCGAAAGGGTTTTCGAGACCACCGGTCAGGTAGAGCAGGATGGCCAGCTGGACGATGTCCCAGGCGAGCGAAAACCCGGCTTCCGCCGGAGACAGGCGGTGATTGGCCGGATAGCGCAGGCGCAGCGCGATGTTGAGCCAGGCCGAGGCTGCGACCGCGAGGAGGCAGAGGTCGAGCGGCAGGTCGGCATTGAGACCCCAGTAGACCGCGAGGATCGCTGCCGTCTGGCCGACGATGGAGAACCAGCGCAGGCGGATGAGTGTCTCGAGGCGCAGGCTCCGGTGCCAGGGGGCGGCGTCGATCATGGGCAGTGACAGCAAGGCGGGCATGCGGTGAAGCTAAGGGTTCCGGCGAGCAAACGCCATGCGGCGCGGCGGCGCCCCTTCAGCGGCGCCATGCCGCGCCCGAGGCCCGGAACATGCCGGCATCGCGCCGGTTAGGCTGACCCATGATCAAACGCGTGCTCCGCCTCCTGATCCTGCCGCTGCTCCTCGGCCTGCTCGCGGTCACGGCACTCATCGCCAGCGGGCATATCGTCCTTCCGCCCCGCTGGGATCCCTTCGCGCCCTTCGACCTCGCCGAGGAGCCGGGATTCCTCACCCGCTTCAAGTTCGCCCGCGCCCGCGGCGACGGGAATCTCTGCCGTGCAGCGCTCGCCCGCGGAGGCATTGGCTTCGACAAGGTTCCCGATCGCGTCACAGGCGAGGGCTGCGGCTTCGCAGATGCCGGAAGGATCAGCCGGCTCTCGGCGGCGTCCCTCGCCTCGCCCGTCATCCTCGCCTGTCCGACGGCCCTTGCGCTGGCGGCCTATGAACGCCACCACCTCGCTCCTGCAGCCTCGGCGTCCCTGAACGGGCGCATCGCCCGCATCGAGCATCTCGGCACCTATGCCTGCCGCAACATCAACCATGCCGCGTCCGGCCGGCGCAGCCGCCACGCCACCGCCGAGGCCATTGATATCAGCGGTTTCGTGCTCGCCGACGGGCGGCGTCTGACGCTGACCGAAGACTGGTCGTCCTCGGACGAGGCGCGCGCCGGTTTCCTGCGGGCGGCGCGCGACGGCGCCTGCCGCTGGTTCGGCGTCACCCTGTCACCGGACTACAACCCGCTGCACTACGACCACTTCCATCTCGACACCGGAGGCGGGCAGGCCTGCCGCTAGCCCGCCTGTGCCAGATCGGCAACGACCGCGTTGAGCACGGGGAACCCCTCAGGGGTCACCTTCAACCGCCCGCCCGGCAGGCGCTGGACGAAGCCCTCCTGCTCGAGGAAGGCGATGCGCTCGGGGTCGAGCGGCACGCCGGACAGCACCTCGTAGCGGGCGAGATCGATGCCCTCGGCGAGGCGCAGGCCCATGACGAGAAACTCGTCGGCATTCTCCATCTGCACCAGCTGCTCTTCCGCGACGATGCCGGTGCCCTGCCGCTCCACCAGGTCGAGCCAGGCCTCGGGATGGCGCTCCGTCGAGGTCGCCACGCGGCCGTTGCCGAGGGTGAGCCGGCCGTGGGCGCCGGGACCGGCGCCGACGAAATCGCCCGAGCGCCAGTAGATGAGGTTGTGCCGGCATTCGGAACCCGGGCGGGCATGGTTGGAGATCTCGTAGGCCGGCAGGCCGGCCTCGGCGCAGACGTCTTGCGTCAGGTCGTAGAGCACGCGGCCCATCTCCGCGTCCGGCATGGCGAGCTTGCCCGGCCTTGTGCAGCGCCTCGAAGCACGTGTCCCCGCTTCGATCGTCAGCTGGTAGAGCGAGAGATGCTCGGCGGCCTACGGCGATGGCGCTGCCGCAGTTCGGCCTCCCAGCCAGCCTCGGTCTGGCCTGGCCGGGCATAGATCAGGTCGAAGGAGTAGCGGTCGAAATGCCGGCGCGCGACGTCGACGGCCGCGCAGCGCCTCATTCGCCGAATGGGTCCGGCCGAGGCTCTTCAGGTCGGCATCGTCCAGTGCCTGGACGCCCAGCGAGACGCGGTTGACGCCGGCCGACCGGAAGCCGCGGAACCGTTCCGCCTCGACACTGGTCGGATTGGCCTCAAGCGTCACCTCGACAGTCGGGCGCGACCGTCCAGAGACGGGCGACGGTATCGAGCACCGCGCCGACCGTCGCCGGCTCCATCAGCGAGGGCGTGCCGCCGCCGAGGAAGATCGACGAGACCCTGCGGCCGGGCGTGCGACGGGCGGCCGTGCCGAGTTCCCGCGCGAAGGCCGCGACGAAGCGCGCCTGGTCGGGGGCCACGTGCCGCACATGGCTGTTGAAGTCGCAATAGGGGCACTTGGAGGCGCAGAAGGGCCAGTGGACGTAGATCCCGAAGCCCGGATCGTCCTTGGCCCCCATGCCCGGCAGGGAGTTGCTCATGGCGATCCGTTAAACCCTCGGGCCGGCGAAGGCCAGCCGCAGGAGTTCACTCCCCCGACGGTTCCAGCGCCAGCCATTCGCGCACCCGCGTCTCGGGGTCGTCGGCCCTGGCGACGTCGGAGACGACGGCAATGGAATCGGCGCCCGCCGCATAGACGTCAGGCGCCCGCTCCAGCGTGATGCCGCCGATGGCGACGAGCGGGGTGGATCCGATCCGCTTCTTCCAGGCACTGATCCGCGCCAGGCCCTGCGGCGGAAACCGCATGGCCTTGACCGTCGTCTCGTAGATCGGCCCCAGCGCGATATAGTCCGGCCGGTGGGCCAGAGCCGTCTCCAGCTCCGCCTCGTCATGGGTCGAGAGTCCGAGCGTCAGCCCGGCGGCGCGGAGGGCGGCGACATCGGCCTCGGCGAGATCCTCCTGCCCGAGATGGACATGGCTCGCGCCGCCCGCGATGGCGGCGCGCCAGTAGTCATTGATCACGAGCCGGACCGGCAGGCCCTCGACCGACTCCACCGCCTCCCTGACCAGCGCCGTGGCCTGGGCGTCGTCCAGACCCTTGACCCTGAGCTGGATGGTGCCGACGCCGAGGCGGGCGATGTCCATCAGCGTGCGGATGCTGTCGACGACGGGATAGAAGCGGTCCGGGTAGGGCAAGTGCGTCATGGCCTCGACTTTCGATGGCGGCGTTGCGGCCTTGTGGCCCCGGGGGCATGGCGAATGTGATGGCGGGGGTCACGGAGTCAAGACGAGCACGGCAGACCCGCGCGGCTAGCCGATGCGCAGCCGCTCGTCCTCCATCGCCTGCTCGGCCCGCGCCATCATTTCTCCCGCCTTCAGCCCGGCCGGAATGACCGGCAGATAGGACAGCGTGATGACACCGCCGCGCTTCGGCCCGCCGCCGATCCCCCAGAACCGCCCCGAATTGACCACCACGGGGAGCACGGGAACATCGAGGCGGCCGTAGAGGAGCTCGACACCCCGCTTGAAGGCGATGGGCTCGTCCGGGCTCTTGCGCGTGCCTTCGGGAAACAGCAGCACCGGCCGGCCCTCGGACAGGGCCTGCCGCGCACCCTCCACCATGCGACGCAGGGCCTGGGTGCCGAGCTCCCTGTCGATGGTGATCATCGGCGACCTGCGCAGGTACCAGCCGAACACCGGGATCTTCAGCAGCTCTTCCTTGGCGACGATCGCCACGTCCGGGAACAGCACGATCATCGCGATGGTCTCCCAGGTCGACTGGTGATTGCAGACGATGAGGCAGGGGCCGTCGGGCAGGTTCTCCAGGCCGATCTCCCGGTGACCAAGTCCGACGATGACCCGCGCGAGCCCCATGAAGCCGGAGACCCAGACGCGGGAGACGGCGCGGATGCGACGCGAATCGAGCCACAGCACGGCGGGAATGATGGCGCCGAACAGGGCGGTCCAGCAGCCGAGGAGAATATCGAAGAGCCGGGATCGGAGGTTCGTCATGGTCTCCGACAGCATGGTTCGCGTTTCGGGGCAGGGTGCCCGGCCAACATGCGGACGCCTTAGAGGGTGGAGACATTCCTGTCACCCCCGACCTCCGCATGGGCCGCGAAGATGGCAGAGGGAAGGCGCACTGCCGCGATGCCGTTTCCTGCCTTTCGCGCCACCCCGGAAATCGGCTAAGACCGCCGCCAACGTCGCGCGCCGAGACGCGACTTTCGGAGCCGCTCATGACGTCGCACACGCCCCTCGACGCCCACGACATCGGCCGCGTCCTCAACGAGGCGCTGCCCTACATGCAGAAGTACGACGACGAAATCGTCGTGGTGAAGTACGGCGGCCACGCCATGGGTGACGAGGGCGGCGCTCGCTCCTTCGCCCGCGACATCGTCATGCTCGAACAGTCCGGCATCAACCCCGTGGTCGTCCACGGCGGCGGGCCGCAGATCGGCCAGATGCTGGCGAAGCTCGGCATCAAGAGCGAGTTCATCGACGGGCTGCGCGTCACCGACAAGCAGACGGTGGAGATCGTCGAGATGATTCTCGCCGGCTCGATCAACAAGCAGATCGTCGGCTGACATCAACGCCGCGGGCGGCAAGGCCATCGGCCTCTGCGGCAAGGACGGCGACATGGTGAAGGCGGCCAAGGTCAGCCGCACCACGCGCGATCCCGATTCCAATATCGAGCGGGCCGATGGACCTCGGCTATGTCGGCGAGCCCGACAAGGTCGACACCAAGGTGCTGGACACCGTGCTCGGCAAGGAGCTGATCCCGGTTCTGGCACCGGTGGCGACCTCCGTGGAGGGCGACACCTATAACGTCAATGCCGACACCTTCGCGGGCGCCATCGCCGGGGCCTTGCGCGCCAAGCGCCTGCTGCTCCTGACCGACGTGCCGGGCGTACTCGACAAGAACAAGAACCTCATCAAGTCGCTCTCGGTCGAGGACTGCCGGCGGCTGATCGCCGACGGCACCGCCACCGGCGGCATGATCCCGAAGATCGAGACCTGCATCTACGCCATCGAGCGGGGCGTCGAGGGCGTCGTGATCCTCGACGGCAAGACACCTCACGCTGTCCTCGTGGAGCTCCTGACCGATGGCGGCGCCGGCACGCTCATCCACGCGTGAGCTGGTCGGCACGGCTGTCGCGGCTGTCATCGCCGCGGCGGCCTTCGCTGCGCCCGCCGCCGCCGAGACACGCCTATGCAACCGGACCAGCGTCGTCACGGAGGCGGCCATCGGCGTCGTCGTCGGCGACACGGCGGCGACCCGTGGCTGGTTCAGGCTCGATCCGGGCCAGTGCCGCGCCATCCTGCAGACCACCGAGTCCCCCGGGCGCCTGCTGCTGCACACCCGGCCCGTCGGCGAGGCAGCCGGCGCCACACTCGGTCAGCCGGAGCAGATGAGCCTGTGCGTCGGTGAAGGCGACTTCCTGGTGCCCGCCGCCCAGACCTGCCGCCAGCCGAACACCCGCCTCGCCCCTTTCGTCGAGGTCCGGCCGACCGTCGTCGAGGGCATCGGCATTCTCTTCCTGTCCGAGGAGGCCGACTACGATCTCCCCCAGTCCCGCAAGGCCGGCATCCAGCGCCTTCTGACCCGCATGGGCTATGATCCCGGCCCCATCGACGGTCTCGAGGGACCGAAGACCGACGCGGCCCTGCGCGCCTTCGTCACCGATCTCAACCTGCCCGCCGACGCCGCCCAGATGCCCGACATCTTCGACCGCCTCCTGGCCGCGCTACGGGCCGGCGAGGGGCCGGGCTTCGCCTGGTGCAACGACACCGGCCATCGCGTCATGGCGGCCCTCGGCATGGACCAGGGCGGACGCATCGTGACGCGCGGCTGGTATCGCATCGAGGCGGGTGCCTGCCTGAAGCCGCCGCTGGAGGGCACGCCTGCGCGTGTCCTATCCTTCGCCGAGGCCGTTGACGCGGAAGGCCGCCCGGTCGAACGCAACGGGCGTCCCCTCACCTTCGGCGGCGAGATCAGCGCCTGCATCCGCAGCAGCGAGTTCGAGATCGTCGGAACCGAGGACTGCGCCGCCCATGGCGGTTCGCCGGCAAAGTTTCTTGCCGTAGCCTTCGACGGGCGCCGACGCGCCTCACTGCGCTTCCGGGAGCCCTGATGACCGACGCCGCCGATATCCGCCGGGCCTTCAGTAGGGTCGATGCCTGGATCTTCGACCTCGACAACACGCTCTATCCGGCGCACCTGTCGCTGTGGGAGCAGATCGACAGCCGCATCAAGGGCTACGTCTCGAAGCTCCTGAATGTCTCGACCGAAGAGGCCTTCCGTCTCCAGAAGGACTACTATAAGCGCTACGGCACCTCGATGCGCGGGCTGATGATCGAGCACGGCATGAGCCCCGACGACTTCCTCGCCTATGTCCATGACATCGACCATTCGCCCCTGCAGGCGAACCCCGAACTCGGCGCGGCGATCGCAGCCCTGCCCGGCCGCAAGTTCGTCTTCACCTCCGGCACCCACTCGCATGTCGCGGCGGTGACGCGGCGGCTCGGCATCGAGAACCATTTCGATGGCGTCTTCGACATCGTCGATGCCGGCCTCCTGCCGAAGCCGCACCGTCCGACCTACGAGAAGTTCCTCGCCGACCACGGGGTGGATCCGACCCGCGCCGCCATGTTCGAGGATCTCGCACGCAATCTCGAGGCGCCGCATGCGCTCGGCATGAAAACGGTGCTGGTGGTACCGGAGCGCACGCGCGAGGTGTTCCGCGAGGCCTGGGAGTTCGAGGGCCGCGACGACGACCATGTCGATTTCGTCACCGACAACCTGACCGCCTTCCTGGAGACGCTGAGGCCCTGATCAGAAGCGGCCGCCGGTCTCGAAGCCGTCGCTGCTGCCGCCGCCACCGCTCCACGAGCCGCCGCTGTCGGACGAGGAACCGCCGCCGCTCCAGCCGCCGCCGGACGAGCCTCCGCTCCAGGAATCACCGGAGGAGGCTCCGCCACCCCAGGACCCGCCCGACGAGCCTCCGCCCCAGGATCCGCCGCCGCCCCACGAGCCTCCACCGCCACCCCAGGAGCCCTGGTCGTTGCGGCTCCAGCGACGCCCCTGCTCCATGCGCGACCAGTAGTCCGCTCCGGTGATGACGCCGGTGACGAGGCCGCGCAGCAGCGCCCCCACCACGTCGTTGTTGAACACCGAGCCGTCGGCGTCGTAGCGGCGCTGGCGAAAGCCGGTCGCCACCTGAGAGACCTCGGACCGCCGCCGCGTCATCTCCGCAAGCTCCGCACGGATACGCTTCGCTTCGATGTCGAACCGGTCCTGGCTCTCGCGCAACATGCGGATGCGGCCGACGATGGCCTCGTCCTCGGGCGCCGGCGTCCTCAGCGCGTCCTGATAGAGCCGCTCGATGTCCTCGCGGCGCAGCGTCTCCGCGAGCATGCCGACGGCCTGGCGGAACCGGTCGTCCTCGCCGCGGACAAAGGCCTCGGCACGCAGGTCGAGGGCCTTGTGCTTGTCCTCGGCGGCAGCCCGCGCCGCATCCAGGGCATCAAGCTTCTTCCGATGGCCGGCGATCTCAGCCTCGGCCGCATCGCCGCCGGTTCCGAGGAAGGCGTTCTTCTCCATCGCCTTCACCCGCTCGACCGCGTCCACCGCCAGCGCGGCGCTGCGGTTGGCGTGCTCGCGCAGCCGCTTCGGAATCTCGGTCAGGCGCGCATAGTTGGGGCGGGCGTCCTGGTAGCGCACAAGGCGCGACACCCAGCCGTCGAGCAGGCGGGCGATGTTGCCGGCCTCATAGGCCTGCGTCGCATAACCGCGCTTCCAGAGGTACATGAAGAGGACGTCGTCCTCGTAGGGCTTGCGCTTCGCCTCAAGCTCCTCTTCGGCGAGCCTCGCCTTCTTCTCGGACTCCTCGGCGATGTGGACCGCCTTCTCCGCCTCGGCCTTCATCGCGATGTAGTCGCCCTTCGCGGCGAGCCCGACCTGCGCCTCGTTCTGCACGGCGTCGCGGCGCTCCTCGGCCTCGCCAAGCTTGCGGGCGAAGTCCTGGCGCTCGGCGGCGATCCGGTCGATTTCCGCCTCGACCGCGGCGAGTTCCGTATCGAGCCGGTTGCGATCGTTGAGGCGCAGCGCAAGCACGGCCCTGACGTCGGTCGCCACTTGCGTCAGCCGGCCGCCCAGTCCCGACTCTCTCTTCAGCCGGAAGGCGGCGAGATCATTGAATCTCTCAGCCTCCTCGGCACGCGCCTCGGCGTTGCCGCGATTGGCCTCGTCGAGCCGGCGGTTCGCGTCGTTCTCTGCCTGCCGGATTTCGGCGAGTGCGCCTTCGATGCCGCCGAGGGCGGAATGTCCCGGGATCATGCGCGGCCTCCTACCAGCTCGTGATCGCGCCGCCCGGCAGCGTCTCGCGCCAGGTCGGTTCGAGCTGGCCGCGCAACTTGCGGCCGAGAATGGCGTTCTGGACGATGCCGTCGTCGCGCTTGTCGGCCTCCACCTGCCTGTAGAGGCTCTCGGGAACGCGCACGCCCCATTTGGTGACGACCCTCGTTGTCGCGTCTTCCTCCGAGGTGATGGAGCGCGACAGCGGCCGCCCGTCGCGGCCGATGGCCTCGACGATCAGGTAGTAGTTCATGGCATTGGGGTTGCGGCGTGGACGCCGCCAGACGCCGGTCGATTCCCCCGGCCGGGAAACGATGCGGACGTCATACTCCATGCGGACGTCGTCACGCAGGCGCTCGAGATCGGCCACCGCCGCACGGGCGGCCTCGGCCTTGCCGTCACGGGCGGCGATCGTGCCATCTGTCACGAGGGCTGCCACGCGGGCGCGGACCGCATCCGCTGTCGCCTCGCGGTTGATGTCGGCGGAGAGCCGCGTGATGGCGGCGGGGATCGTCTGCGTCAGTTCGGTGCGCGCCACATAGCCCTGGTAGGACAGGACGCCCGCGCCGATGGCGAGCGCTGCAAGAGCCCCCAGCGCCCATTTCCCCCAGGTGCCGCGCGTCACGTAGAGCCGCGCCAGCTTGACGGAAAGGCTGTCGCGCGGCGGCTTGTAGACGAACCGCTCCTCGCGCAGTGCCTTGACGCCCTGACGCAGGATCTCGTCGGGAACGTCGATGCCCTGCTTGCGGTAGATGTCGCGCAATCGCTCGATCAGATCGACCTCGCGATCGCCCTCGGCAAGCTCCCGTTCGGTGATCTTCTGGTCGTGGCGCAGAGTATCGACGACATCCATGGCGAGCATGATGTCGTCGAGCTTGGAAGACTGCTGTTCCACCACCGGCGAAGCGACCGGAGAGGCAACGGCGGTGTCGGTCATCGGACGACCCTCCGGTCGAAACGTGAGCGCAAGGTGATGCCGGAATTCCGGATCACATGCCGAGCGCCGCGCCCTTCTCGGCGAGGGCGGCCAGCCGCTTCTTGCCGTCCTCGACCACGTCGCGGATCTCCCGTGAGTTCTGCGTCGACAGCTTGCGCATCTCGAGGATGATCTCGCCGGATTTCTCCTGGAAGGAGACGACGCTCTCGACCAGCTTCTTCACCGCATCGGCGCGGATGGTCGGACCGTAGCCGGCGCGCAGCGCTTCCTCCTGCACCCTGTCGCCGATCTCCGAGAGGGTCTCGAGCGACTTGGAGACGCCCTCCTTCATCTCGTTGAGCGTCCGGGTCGACTCGTGCAGGCCCTGGAGCCCGGTGAACGAGGCCTTGAGGGCGGTCAGCACCGCGTCATTGGTGGAGAAGAACGAGATCGCCTGGGCGTAGATCCGCTCCTTGGCGTTGGTCGTCTGCATCAGACGCGCCATGATGACCTCGGAGGTGTTGTAGCCGATGGTCAGGTTGTCCGAGAGGTCCTTGGCGATCTGGTAGCGCTTCTCCTCGTCCTGCATCTCGCGCAGCTTCGTGTCGCGGACGAGTTCGAGATTGGCGCGCTCGGCCGGCACGGTGCCCGTATAGGCGGCGACGGCCTCGGAGGCGGCCTTGAGCTCGGCCTGCTTGGCCTGCAGCGCCTCATCGGCCTTCACCAGCACCTCGAGGGCCTGGACCTCGGCCTGCTTCAGCGCGCCGCGGAAGTCGCGGTAGGCGTCGAGGATTGTGACCTCGCGCTGGATCTGGTCCTTGGTGGCGCGCGCAACGTCGAGATAGACCGTGCGGATGCCGTCGAAGCGGGTGGCGATGTCGCCGCGGCGCACCTTGGTCCAGATGTTCTCCAGACGCTCGAAGGTCGAGAGCTTGCCGTCGGCGAGCTGGTCGACCATGCGCTTGGCATCGTCACGGATCGAGTTGAAGCTCTTGGTGATGAGCTCGTAACGCTCGCCGACCTCCATGCCGGCGACCTGGTTGCGCACCACCTCGTTGAACACGCCGACCTGGTTGAGGGTACGCGCGATCATCGTCACGCGGTCCTGGTCGAGATGCGAAATCTTCTGCAGCAGGGGCAGGATCGGCTGCTGCAAACGTGGACGGCATGAGGCCGAGATCGCGCAGCACGCCGGTGGCGCGATCCAGATACTGCATGGGCGAGGGAACGACCGATCGCGGTGGTCGGCGTGGTGGTGGTGTTCATCGCGAACGCTCATCTGGCCAGAGCCGGCCCGCCGCCGGCGCCATCAATGTGGGAGCCGCCTGACGCAAAGGCAAGACGTCGTGCGCCTCAGCGGCCGGCCGTGCGGACGATGGTTCCCGCCACCTGCTGGGCCATGCAGTCGTGGCCGGCCGAAGTCAGGTGCAGACCATCGAACGAGATCAGCCCATCGAAGGCGCCGCGGTTCGACGCCGCGAGTTGCGACATGGCCTGGTATCGACGCACCACCGGAACGCCGGCCCGGGCGCCCTCGGCCGCGATGATGCCGGCGAACTCGGCCGTGCGCGTGCCGCGTTCCGCCCAGCGCGAATATTGCGGATCGACGAGCAGGGCATCGGCTCCTGCCGCGCGGATGGCGGCGAGCCCCGCGCCGATCGTCGCCCGGAACGCCTCGGCTGAAACGCCGAAATTCGCGTCGTTGGTTCCCAGCTGCCAGACGACGAGGGTCGGCTGATGCTGCGCCAGTTCGGCGCGCATGCGTCCCGCCGCCCCGGAGGCCGTCTCGCCGGAAACACCTGAGACCACGACCTCGATGACCGTGGTCGGCCAGCGCGCCTTGATCATCGGTCCGAGACGGTGGGCAAAGCCCGCGCCGCCGCTGCCGACGCCCGCCGTGGTCGACGAGCCGATGGCGAGGATGCGGACCGGCTGCCGGGCCCGGAGCTTCGCCGTGGTCCGCGGCAGCGAGCCGGCGGAGGTGGCGGTCGCGAGTGCCGGGACCGTGCAGCGGGCCTCGGCGGTCTGTGTCGCAACGGGAATGGAGATCAGCGCAACGAATGCGGCGATGGCATGCGGAAGGCGAAGGCGGACCATGCACGGACCCCGGAGCTTGGCTGTCGCCTCATCGATAGCGGAAGAAATCCGCCGTCCGCAACGTGTTTGCGGCGGAATCAGCCCTTCTGTGGCGGACCGAGCACGATACGGGCCACCAGTGGCAGCAGCAGGGCGATGCCGACGAAGCGGACGATGTGGTGCGCGCCGACGAAGGCCGGGTCCATGTCGAGGACGAAGGCGAGGATCGCCATGGCCTCGATGCCGCCCGGCGCATAGGCGAGGACGACCTTGCCGACGGACAGCCCGGTGATCCACGCCACGACGAGGGAGATCACCAGCGTCACGGCGATGCCGATGAGGAAGGCGCCGATCGAGGCGCGCGCCAGACGCCGGAGTTCCGTCATCGACGTTCCGGCGAAGCGGGCAGCGACGAGGACACCGATGATGACGAAGCCGAGGATCATGAAGGGTTCCGGCACCCGCGCTGTCACCAGGCCGGAGCCGTGCAGGATGGCGCTGGCGAACATGGCGCCGACCGTCGCCCCGCCCGGGATGCCGAGGCGCTCCATGCCGAGCCCGCAGCTGACCGACAGGATGAGCAGCAGCAGCAGTTCGGTCCAGCTCCCCGCTTGCACCGGCTCGGGCGCCGCGACGGGGCTCGCGCCCATGCCGGCCACCGTCAGCAGGCCCGGCAGGACGGCCATCAAGAGCAGCAGGCGGACGCTCTGGATCACCGCCACGCTGCGCGTGTCGGCGGGCGAGGCCAGCGTCATCGCCATCACATAGCTCAGCGCCCCGGGGATCGAGGCGAAGAAGGAGGTGTGCCTGTTCATGCCCTCCACCCGATGCAGGTAGAGCGTGATTCCAGCGATAATTCCGGGCACGAGGACGGCGAGCCCCGCCATGGAGACGGGCCAGGATCGCATCAGGCGCAGCGTTTCCGGCGTCACCGCGGTTCCCATCACCGCCCCCAGCAGGAGGAAGGTCGCGGTGGCGATGGGGCCGGGAACATCGACCTTCAGGCCGAAAAGCGCCAACAGTGTCGCGACGACGAGGGCCCCCGACATCCAGGCGGCCGGCATGCCGAGGCGATGGAAGAGATATCCCCCCGTCGCACCCGCGAGGCACGGCAGGAGAAAACTCGTCAGGAAACGGCGGATCGCGGGGGCACTCGGCATCGCGTCCCCCGCTTCGCACGAAGCGCCCCGGCGAGCAAAGCCGCGGGGGCATGCCTGCCGGGCGGCTGGTTCAGGGCGCCGGCGGCCGGACGGCCTTCACCGTCAGGCTCTGCGCGTGGCCGCTCGGCCCGGTCCAGCCGAAGGACTGGCCTGGCGACAATCCGATGAGCGCCGCCCCCACGGGGGTGAGAATGGAAATTCGCCCGGAGGAAATGTCGGCCTCAGCCGGCAGGACGAGGCGCACGGTCATCGCCTGCCCCCTGTCGGTGACATAGTCGACCTCGGAACCGATGCCGACCGCATCCGCAGGCTTTCGGCCCTTCGGCACGATTCGGGCGCGGTACATCTCGTGGAGCAGAACCTCGGCAACGGCCGGGACCCGCTCAAGGGCAGACATGGCCAGACCGGTGACGATGCGGTGATCGTCGTCGCTGACGACAATCGCCGGCCTGGCGCGACGCTCGCGCGTCGAGGTGACGGTGGACGTGGACATAGTGAAATCCTGATTGAAAAGGGCATCGGCGCCGGCGCGGCGCACGCCGCGGCAGCAGAGCCACGTGAAAGACTGGTGTTCGCGCGCGCCTGGCCCGAATGGCGACGGCCCCTTGCCCGAGGCACGCGGGGCCGGGCAGGGGTCAGAGGCCGAAGATCAGCCGGGCGGTCGGTGCGTCAGCGCGGGACATGACCACAATCTGGCCCACGGCTCCTTGTCCTTCAAGTAGCCAGGAAGCCGCACCCGGTCACATCTTCAGCCTGGCCTCCAGCGCCTCGATTCTGTCC
This sequence comes from Phreatobacter sp., assembly GCA_965284145.1. Taxonomy (GTDB): domain Bacteria; phylum Pseudomonadota; class Alphaproteobacteria; order Rhizobiales; family Phreatobacteraceae; genus Phreatobacter. Next base: position 952,587 of record CBDIRH010000001.1, on the reverse strand, counting down.
GCCTCGGCCGGCGGCTTGTCCCAGCGGATGCGCGCCGACCCGGGGAAACCGCATGGCGATGCCGGACTTGTGGCGGGTCGAGCGCTGCAGCCCCTCGAAGGCGATCTCCAGCACCAGGCCCTCGCGTGCCGTGTGGGTCACTTCGCGGACCGGCCCGAAGCGGTTGACCGTGTGGTTGCGCACGAAGCGGTCGAGACGACCGAGTTCCTCGTCGGTGAAACCGAAATAGGCCTTGCCGACCGGCACGAGTTCCTCCGCACCCGGCGGGCCGCGCCAGACGCCGAAGGTGAAGTCGGAATAGAAGCTGGAGCGCTTGCCGTGGCCGCGCTGCGCATACATCAGCACGCAGTCGACCACCATCGGATCGCGCTTCCATTTGTACCAGAGCCCCTTGGGGCGCCCCGGCAGGTAGGGAGCATCGAGGCGCTTCAGCATCAGGCCCTCGATGGCCTCCGCATCGGCACCGGCCGCGGCCCCGGCGGGATCGAGCCGGGCCGTCGCCAGCGCCTCCCAGTCCGCGAACGGAACGAGGGGCGAGAGGTCGATGCGTCCGGTCGACAGCCCGGCGACAAAGGCTTCGAGCCGCGCCCGCCGCTCGACGAAGGGGCGGTCGCGCAGGTCCTCCCCGCCCTCGAACAGCAGGTCGTAGGCGCGGATATGGGCGGGCGATTCAGTCAGCATGGCCGCCGTCACCCGCTTCCGGTTGAGGCGCTGCTGCAGCACGTTGAAGCTCTGCACCTGCGCCTCGCGCAGCACCAGCAACTCGCCATCGATGGCGCCGTCGAAATCCATGGCATCGACGAGGTCCGGGAACGCCGCGGAGATGTCCTCGCCGGTGCGCGAGTAGAGCCGCGCCACGCGGCTTCCGTCAGGAAGCGTGCCCGCGGCAGCCTGGACGCGGATGCCGTCCCACTTCCATTCGGCGGCGAAATGCGCCGCATCGAGTGCGTCGAAGGCATCGTCCTCCAGCGGATGAGCCAGCATCGGTGGGCGGAACGGCGCGGGATCGACAGCCTCGGGCCGCTCCCCGCATCCCTCTACCCAGGCGAACAGCGGCTCGTAGGGCGGCTTCAGTCCCGGCCAGACGAGCTCGACATCGTCGGCGTCTCGCCCGCCGAGCACCGCGACCGCCGTCTTGGCGAGACGGGCCGAGACACCGATCCGCAGGCTGCCGGTGATGAGTTTCAGCAAGGCCCATCGGCCGGTCTCGTCGAGATGGTCGAGCCATCCGGCCAGCACGCCCGGCAGGGCCGACTTCGATGTCGTCGCCAGCGTCGCCACCACCTCGGCGAGGGTCGGCGGCGGCGGCCGGTTGTGGCCGGATGCGGTTCCACCCGGCATCGGCCACATCAGCGCAACGGTTTCCGAGAGGTCGCCGACATAGTCGTAGGAGAGGGCGAACAGCACTGGGTCGGTGCGCTCGGCGATCAGCCCGCGGATGAGCCCTGCCTTCGCGTGTTTGAACGTCAGCCCCCCGGTCATGGCAGCCAGCGCCCAGCCCCTCTCGGGATCGGCGTCGGGCGGAAATAGTCGGCGATCAGCGCCAGCTTGGCATTGCGGCGCGGTTCATAGGCGAGACGGTCGAGCAGGGCGGCGAAGCGGTTCATGCGGCAGCGCCCGCGGGAGACGCCTCGGCCTCGCCCTCGTCGCCATAGCCGACCAGCCTGAGCGGGCGCGCCTTCAGCCCCTGCGTGCCACACCAGTGGACCAGCGCGTCCTCCTGGCCATGGGTCACCCAGATCTCTCGTGCCCCGGTGTCGCGGATGGTCTGGCGCAGTTCGTCCCAGTCGGAGTGATCCGACACGACGAGCGGCAGTTCGACGCCCCCCTGCCGCGCCCTCGCCCTGACCCGCATCCAGCCCGAGGCGAAGGCCGTCACCGGGTCGGGAAAGCGGCGCGCCCACAGATCCTTCATCGAGCCCGGCGGGCAGATCACGATGGCGCCGCCGAGCGCCGCCTTGTCGGCCTCCTTGGCAAGGCGGATGTCGCCGAGGTCGTGGCCCTCCGCCTGGTAGAAGCGGGTCAGCTTCTCCACGGCGCCGTGGATGTAGATCGGCGCGTCATCGCCTGCGGCGCGGATCAGCGCCATGACCCTCTGGGCCTTGCCGAGCGAATAGGCACCAACGAGGTGGGCCCGGTCGGGGAAGAGCCGGACGGAGGCGAGAAGCTTCGCCACCTCGCCGGCGGCGTCCGGGTGGCGGAAGACCGGCAGGCCGAAGGTCGCCTCTGTGATGAAGACATCGCAGGGCACCACCTCGAAGGGCTCCGCCGTCGGGTCCGCGGCGCGCTTGTAGTCGCCCGAGGCGACGATCGTCAGGCCGCGATGGCTCACCGCGATCTGCGCCGAACCGAGAATATGGCCCGCGGGAAAGAAGGTGAAGGCGACACCGTTGATGGAGGTGGTCTCGCCCCAGCGCGCTTCCTGCGTGGTCCCTGCGAAGTCCTCGCCGTAGCGGATCGCCATGATCTTCAGCGTCGTGGCGGTGGCGAGCACCGCATCGTGTCCGGCGCGGGCATGATCGGAATGGCCGTGGGTGATGAGCGCCCGCGGCACCGGCCTGACCGGATCGATGAAGACGTCTGCGGGCGGGCAGTAGAGCCCGCGTGGCGTCGGCAGGAGCAGGTCTTCGGGGCGCATCACGGGCATGTGGTCCTGGAGGCCTTTCACGAAAAGGGGATTGGTCGTTTGGCTTCAAGCCTTTTGATTCCGACGTCGGGATGGACTAGATAAACGCCATGTCGACCGAGACGGTTCAGCATCATTCTCCGGAGACGCCGCGCGTCGCCTTGTGGGCGACAGGCGTCGGCGTGGCCGCGCTCATGGCGACCTCGGGCATCCTGTGGTGGACGCAGGGCTCGAAGGTGTTTCTCGACACGCTGGCGGCCGGCCTCGCCTGGTGCTTCTGAGACAGTCATGAGCCAGAACAAGAACGCTCAACCGGGCCGGCCCCGTCTGTCGGCCGCGCTGATCCTGTCACTGGCGCTGCTCGTCGGCGGCCTCGGCATCCTGGCGGCGGTGGTGCATTTCACCATGCCCCGCGGTGGCCAGACCGCCACCGGTGCCTCGGCGATCGGCGGAGCCTTCGCCCTCACCGACCAGAACGGCAAGCCCTTCACCGAGAAGGACCTTGCCGGCAGGCCGAGCCTCGTCTTCTTCGGCTTTACTCATTGCCCCGACATCTGCCCGACCAAGCTGTTCGAGATCACCCAGATGCTCGATTCGCTGGGCGCCGATGCCGGCAAGGTCAACGTCGTCTTCATCACCGTCGACCCCGAGCGCGACACCACCGAGCTCTTGTCGACCTATCTCGGCAGCTTCCACGCGAGCATCCGCGGCCTGACGGGCACCGAGCAGCAGGTGACGCAGGCCATGCGCGCCTATCGGGCCTATGCGAGAAAGGTGCCGCTCGACGCCGGCGGCTACACCATGGACCATACGGCCTTCGTCTATCTGATGGACAAGCAGGGCCAGTTCGTCTCGACCTTCGACGTGACGCGGGACCCTGCCAAGGCCGCTCAGGACCTGCGCCGCTTCATGTGAGGGGCGTTCCCTCTTCGTTCGTCGCGGGCGGGCGAATCGCTTAAGCTGCCGGCCATGTCCGACATCATCCTCGTCATCGGTGGCCGTGCCATCACCGCCGGAGAAGTGGCCTTCGGTCTTCTCGGCCTCGCCGTCGTCATGCTCGCCATCCTGTTTGTCGCGCTGCGCCGGCAGGCCACCGCACGCGCGCTGGAGGCCGAGCGCGCCGTCATCCATGCGCAGGAGATCGAGGAGCGCATGGGCGAGATGACACGGATCCAGTCCGAACTGACCGGTCGCCTGCAGGCCATGGCCGAAGGTCTCGGTTCGCGACAGAACGACCTTGCCCGCCAGCTCGGCGACCGCCTTGATGGCATGTCGACGCGCATCGGCCAGTCGCTGGAGGGCCAGACGAAGACGACGGTGGAGAACCTCGGTAAGCTCAACGAGCGCCTCGCCGTCATCGACAATGCCCAGAAGAACCTCACCGACCTTGCCGGGCAGGTGGTGACGCTGAAGGACGTACTCGCCAACAAGCAGGCGCGCGGCGCCTTCGGCCAGGGGCGGATGGAGGCGATCCTCACCGATGGCCTGCCGCGCACAGGCTTCACCTTCCAGCCGACGCTCTCCAACGGCAAGCGCCCCGACGCCGTCATCCGCCTGGCCGGCGATTCACGCGGCCTCGTCGTCGACGCCAAGTTCCCGCTCGAGGCCGTCACCATGTGGCGCGAGGCCCATGCCGAGGAGGTCAAGCGCCTCGCCGCCCAGCGGCTCCGGCAGGACCTGACAGTCCACATCAAGGACATTTCCGAGAAGTACCTCATCCCCGGCGAGACCCAGGACATGGCGCTGATGTTCGTGCCGTCGGAGGGCATCTATGCCGACCTCAACGAGCACTTCGACGACGTCATGCAGAAGGCCTTCCGCGCCCGCGTGCTCGTCGTCTCGCCGTCTCTGCTGATGCTGGCGGTTCAGGTGGTGCAGGGCCTGCTGAAGGACGAGCGGATGCGCGAGGAGGCCCGCGTCATCCAGAAGGAGGTCTCGCATCTCCTCGATGACGTCACCCGCCTCACCGACCGCGTTCTCAACCTGCAGAAGCACTTCGGTCAGGCCCAGGACGACCTCGGCCAGATCCTCACCTCGGCCGACAAGATCGCCAAGCGCGGCGGCCGGATCGAGGCTCTGGAGTTCGACGAGGCGACGGCGCCGCCGCCGCTCGCCAAACTGCCGCTGAAGGGAGCGATGGCGGCGGAGTGAGGCGCCTTACGCGACCGGCTCAGCCCACTCCGCCAGCACGTCGGGATCGGCCTCGCCCGCCGGTGGCCCGTCAGGCAGGAGCGCGGGGTCGAGCTCCCGCAGCGCCCAGACAGCCGCCCCGCGCACCAGCGGTGAGGGATCATCGAGCAGTCGTTCGGACCGTGTCCGCCAGCGGCCTCGCGGTCACCGCTGTTGCCGATGGCGATCAGCACATTGCGCAGGAAGCGGTCGCGGCCGACGCGCTTCACCGGGCTCTTGGTGAACAGGGCGCGGAAGGCGGCATCGTCGAGTGTCGGGCGAGGTCGGCGAGCAGCCGGGCGCTTCAGGTGCTCACGCCGCGGCCAGCTTCATTTCGCGGCCTTCGGAGGCAAACTTGTTCCAGGGGCAGGCGGCGAGGCAGTCGTCGCAGCCATAGATGCGGTTGCCGATGGCCTTGCCGGAATTGGCGCGGTCGATCGGCCCCTTGTTCTCGATGGTCAGGTAGCTGATGCAGCGCCGCGCATCGAGGCGATAGGGCGCGGGAAAGGCCGCCGTCGGGCAGATGTCGAGGCAGGCGCGGCAGGAGCCGCAGCGGTCGTTCCTCCGGCCGCATCGGGCGGGATCTCCAGCGTCGTCATGATGGCGCCGAGGAAGAGCCAGGAGCCGAACCGGCGCGACACGAGATTGGTGTGCTTGCCCTGCCAGCCGAGACCGGCCGGCCGCCGCCAGCGGCTTCTCCATCAGTGGCGCCGTGTCGACGAAGACCTTCAGCGCGCAGCCCGTCTCCTCGGCAAGCCACCGGCCGACGGCCTTGAGCCGCGCCTTGATGAGGTCGTGGTAGTCGTCGCCGCGCGCATAGACGGAGATGAGGCCCCTGTCGCGGTCCTTCAGGCCGTCGAGCGGGTTTTCGTCGGGGCCGTAGTTGACCCCGAGCATGACGATGGAGCGGCCCTCCGGCCAGAGCACGCGCGGGTCGCCGCGACGCTCCGCCGTCTCCTCCATCCAGGCCATGGAGCCGTGGTGGCCCGCGGCGATGGCCTCGGCAAGCCGCGCCGGCGTGTGCGGGACGGCGTCAGGCCGGGTGAAGCCGACGGCGTCGAAACCCTCGGCCGCCGCCTTCTCCGTGATGGCGGCGCGCAGCGCTGCGGGATCGCTCAGAAGTCGAGATCGGCGTAGGTCGCGCTCGGCTGCATGCCGACCACGCGGTCGTTCAGAAGGGCGCGGAACGACGGGCGCGACTTCACCCGCGCATACCAGTCCCTCGCTGCCGCCTCGTCGTTCCACGCAACCTCGCCCAGATAGTCGACCACCGACAGATGCGCCGCCGCAGCCAGATCCGCGTAGCTCATCTGCGGTCCGGCGAGCCAGTCGTTTCGCGCCGCCAGCCAGCCGACATAGGCCAGATGATAGCGGATATTGGCGCGGGCCGCGCGCAGCACCGTCGTGTTGGGCGCGCCGCCGCCGTGTTCCGCAGGGATGAAGCGCTTGTCGATCTTCTCCTCGACCAGCGGCCCCGAGACCTCCTCGAAGAACTTGCCGTGGAACCAGCGCATCAGGCGTCGTGTCTCGATGCGCTGTGTCAGTGCCTCGGGCATCAGCCTGCGGTCGGCCTGACCGGTCTCGATGTCGTCGAGCCAGGCTGCGATGCCGTCGGCACCCACGACGGCCGGACCATCGGCGACCTCCACCACGGGCGTCGTGGCCTCCGGGTTGAGCCTGAGGAAGTCCTCGCGCCTCTCCCAGGGCTTCGCCTCGACGAGCGCCGACTCGATGCCCCTTTCGGCAAGGGCGAGACGGACAAAACGCGAATGCGGGCAGAAGAATCGATGATGGAGGACGAGTTCCATGCGCTCCGAACCTGAACGGGCCGCCATGGTGGGGTCCGATATGGTTTTTCCATGACACTGGGGCGGGAGGCCGGGTGCATAGCGCCCTCAAGCGAGCGAGACAACCGCCCGATTTGCCGGGCGGCCTTCACCGATCGTCATGCTTAACCAAACGTGAACCTGGGAGCGCTTATGTGGGACGACGCCGGCCGACCGGGGCCGGTCGCGCGCTCGGGGTCGCCATGGACATCGTCAATCTCGGCAAGGCGTTGGTCCTCGGCATCATCGAGGGCGGCACGGAGTTCATCCCGGTCTCGTCCACCGGCCACCTGATCCTCATCGGGCACTTCCTCGGCTTCCAGTCGACCGGCAAGACCTTCGAGGTGCTGATCCAGCTCGGCGCCATCCTCGCCATCATGCTGGTCTACTTCACACGCCTGCTCGGCGTGGTGCTCTGCCTGCCGACCGATGCCTGGGCCCGCCGTTTCGTCGCCTCGGTCCTCATCGCCTTCCTGCCGGCGGCGATGCTTGGCGCGCTTCTGCACAGCCGGATCAAGGCGCTGTTCGAGCGCCCCGACCTCGTCTGCGTCGCCCTCATCCTCGGCGGCATCGTGCTGCTGGTGGTCGACCGCCTGAAGCTGGAGCCGAAGGAGGACAACGCCTTCCGCTTCTCGCCCTGGCTGGCCCTGAAGATCGGCATCTGCCAGTGCGCCGCCCTCTTCCCCGGCGTCTCGCGCTCGGGCGCCACCATCGTCGGCGCCCTGCTGATGGGCACGACGAAACGGGCGGCGGCGGAGTTCTCGTTCTTCCTCGCCATGCCAACAATGGCGGGGGCCTTCGCCTACGACCTCTACAAGAACTACAAGCTGCTCGACTTCTCCGACGTCGGCATCATTTCCGTCGGCTTCGTCGCCGCCTTCATCTCCGGACTCTTCGTGGTCCGCTTCCTGCTCGACTATGTCAGCCGGCACGGCTTCACGCTCTTCGCCATCTGGCGGATCGTGGTCGGGACGGCGGGACTGGCCGGGCTCTATCTGATCCGCTGAGGATTCTCAGCGCATCTGTTCGGCGAACTGGCCCTGCTTGCGGAAGCGCCAGAGATAGGAGGGCACGATCGCCTCGACAGACTGCGGATGCACGCCGAGGCCCTCGAGCGTCCGGCCCTCGGCCTTCGCAGCCTCGCTCACGACATTGTCGGAGCGCAGCAGCTCGACCTGGTCGACGGTGAGCATCGGCTTCGGCATGAGCTGGAGGAATCTCGCCTGCAGCCTGGCGAGGCCGAAAGACAGCGGAACGAGCAGCCGCTTGCGACCGGTCGTCTCGAGGACGAACTCCATCAGGTCGCGGAAGCTCTTCACGGCGGGGCCACCCAGCTCATAGACGGCGCCGGGCTTCGTCCGGCCGTCGACGGCGGCCATCACCGCCTGTGCGACGTCGCCGACAAAAACCGGCTGGAACTTCGTCTCGCCGCCCCCGATGAGCGGCAGGGCGGGCGACATCTGGGCGAGACCGGCGAAGCGGTTGAAGAAATCGTCCTCCGGGCCGAAGACGATGGAAGGACGCAGGATGACCGCGTCCGGGGCATGCCATCAGCACCGCGGCCTCGCCGGCCGCCTTGGTCTGCGGCATGGAGCGCGGAGCTTGCGGCATCGGCGCCGATGGCCGAGATGTGGATGAGGCGCGCTCCCGCCTCGGCGGCGGCTTTCGCCACGGCACCGGCGCCACGCGCCTGCACCGAATCGAACTTCTGGCGGCCGGTCTCGTAGAGGATGCCGACGCAGTTGATGACGATCTCGGCGCCGGCAACCGCCTGCTTCACCGAATCGGGATAACGCAGATTGGCCTGCACGGCATGGATCTGCCCGACCGCACCGAGCGGCTGGAGGTGACCGGCGAGATCAGGTCGGCGAACCGCCACGCGGACACGGAAGCCCCGGCGGGCGAGCGCCCTCACCACGTGCCGTCCGACGAATCCCGAGCCACCGAAGACGGTGACGAGGCGGTCGTAGGTCTGCATCTGCGGGGCCCTCTCGAAATCGCGGGGAACGCGCCGTGATTAGTCGATTTCCAGACCGAGGTACAGGGCCCGATGCGGCCGGCTGCGGCGCTCTCCGCTCAGCCCCACCAGGCCACGATTCCGGCGGCGGCAGCCCAGACCACTGCATAGCGCGCCGTCCGCGCCAGCCCGGTGATGACGGCCGTGGGGAGCGCCGGATAGCGCGCCATCCCGGCCACGAGCGTGATCGGATCACCGATGACCGGCATCCAGCACAGGAGAAGGGTTGCCCAGCCGTAGCGGGTGAACAACCGCGTCGCCCGCGCGAAGCTCTCGGGCGGCAGGCGGAAGCGCCGCATCCAGCGATGGCCACGCTCGCTGTCGGCGCCGCGGGCGATCTGCGTGCCGATCCACCAGCTCGTCATGCCGCCGGCCGTATTGGCGAGGGCCGCGACGGCGAACAGCATCCAGGGCTCGGCCGGGCCGGTCGCGAGCAATGCGACGAAGACCGCTTCCGACCCGCCGGGAAGCAGGGTGGCGGCGGTGAAGGCGGCGAACGCCATGGTCGTCAGGGCGGCGGCAGCGGCGACCACGCGGTCCTCCGGGTTAACCCTCGCCTCATGCCACGGCGAGGCCGGCTTGCACAGGCCGGCAGCTGGCCGTTTAATACGGCTCCGAAACGAGTTCCCCCGACCAGGATTGCGTATCGTCCATGGCCGTCGTGTTGCGCCCCGCCCCGGCGATGAAGCTGATGCACGACGTGTCGCTGGCCCTCGTCCGCGACGGCGAGCCGGACCTGTCGTCGCGACAGCTCGCGATCCTGCTGACGATCTATCTCGAGCCGCCGCCGCATCACGTCCGCGATCTCGCCCGCAAGCTCGGCGTCACCAAGCCGGTCATCACGCGAGCACTCGACAGCATGGGCAAGCTCGAGCTCGTCACCCGCCGGCGCGACGACAACGATCGCCGAGACGTTGTCATCCAACGGACCGTCAAGGGTGCCCTGGCGGTGGAGCGGCTGGGCGACCTCGTCAGTCAGCACGCGGCCCTGCTGCCGCCGTGAGCCGTTAACCGCCCCGTGCTAACAGTTCGCCCATGACCTTCGCGCTTCCGCCCGGCTTCGACCGTCGCCTCACCCCGGCCCGTGCCGACCTCGCCGCCGCCCACCTGAAGGGCAAGGTCGAGGCCGCCCGCTACGTCGAGGGTCGGCCGATGCGCGTCGAGTTTCCCGTCGCACCGCTCGCCCCGTCGCGCCTGATCAACGCCGCGCGCGACAGCGAGTTCATCCTCGGCGAGGAGGTCACCGTCTATGACCAGGATGGCGGCTTCGCCTATGTCCAGTCGGACCGCGACGGCTATGTCGGCTACGCCATCGCCGGGGCCTTCAAGCCGCGGCGTGCACCGGCGACCCACCGTGTCGGCGTGATCCGCACCCATGCCTATCCCGGTCCCAGCATCAAGCTGCCGCCGAACTGGATCGTCCATCGCAACAGCCGTGTCACCGTCGAGCGCTTCACCGAGGCCTTCGCCGTCACCGACACGGGCGCGCATCTGATCGCGGCGCACCTGGTTCCCGTCGACCAGTTCGAGGCCGACTTCGTCGCCGTTGCGGAGACCTATCTCGACACGCCCTACCTCTGGGCCGGTCGCACCAGCTTCGGCATCGACTGTTCTGGCCTCGTCCAGACGGCTCTCGAGGCCTGCGGCGTCGCCGTGCCGCGCGACACCGACATGCAGGAGAAGGCGATCGGCGAACAGGTCGCCTTCGATGGCGACATCGCGCGCCTCGCGCGCGGCGACCTGGTCTTCTGGAAGGGCCATGTCGGCATCGTCTCGGGCCCGGACGAGCTTCTCCACGCCAACGGACATCACATGCAGGTGGTCAAGGAGCCGCTCTCGGGCGCCATCGCCCGCATCCGCGAGAAGTCCTACGGCGAGGTGACGTCGATCAGGCGTCTCGCAGCCTAGCTGCAGACCGGCTTGTCACAGTCCCGCACGGAGGCGACGATCTGCTCCATGATCGCCCGCCCCGGCCAACCGATGACCGCAGTTCCGGCGACCAGCCAGGACGGGGTCGCGGCGAGATTGGTCGCATTGGCGAGCCTCACCGCCTGCACGATCACCTGACCGGTTTCCGGACGGTCGGCGACCTCCTCCACGGCCTTGCGGTCGAGCCCGAGATCGGCCGCGAGCTGGAGCGCGCGCAGCCCGTCGAAGACGCCGCGCGCCGCCATGGAGCGGGCGTGGAACTCGCGCACCTTCGCCTCGCCGCCGAGCTGCTTGACCGCGAACTCGACGCGCGCCGCCTGGACCGAGGGCAGGCCGAGGCTCGGGGCGTTGATGAGGCTGACGGCGAGGTCGCTGTCGGCTGCGGTCATCGCCTTCACGTCGGCGGCAGCGCGCCTGCAGAAGCTGCAGTTGGAATCATAGACTTCGATCAGGGTGACGTCGGCATCGGCCGAGCCGAGCGTGAAGGCATTGCCGAGCGCCATGATGTCGCCCTGCAGCTCCACCGGCACCCGGAAGTTCTGGATGTCGCGGCCAGCAGTGTCCTTCAACGGGTACCACCCGCCCTCCGCAGCAAGCGGCCCCGGCAGGGCAGCAAGGCCTGCGATCAGGAGGAGGCGGCGGCTGAGGGCCATGGATGATCTCCGACATGCGAACGGCCGCACCATCGTGGAGCGGCCGTTGCCGGGACAATCAAGCCTGCGTGAGGTCGAACTCAGGCGGCCTTCACGGTTTCGATGAACTTCGCCACCTCGCGCTGGAGCAGGTCGCTCTCCTGCGACAGAGCCTGAGCCGAGGACAGGACCTGCGCCGAGGCGGAGCCGGTCTCGGCGGCGCCGCTGTTGACGCTGGCGATGTTGCCCGCGACTTCAGCCGTGCCCTGCGCGGCTTCCTGAACGTTGCGAGAGATCTCCTGCGTCGCCGCGCCCTGCTCCTCGACCGCCGCGGCAATGGCCGCGGCAATGCCGGCCAGCGTGTCGATCGTCGAACCGATCTCCTTGATGGCTGCAACGGAGTCCTGCGTCGCCGCCTGCATCATGGCGATCTGCGAGCCGATCTCCTCGGTCGCCTTGGCGGTCTGGGTGGCGAGTTGCTTCACCTCGGACGCGACAACGGCGAAGCCCTTGCCGGCCTCGCCAGCGCGCGCCGCCTCAATCGTCGCGTTGAGCGCCAGCAGGTTGGTCTGCTCGGCGATCGCCGTGATGAGCTTCACCACGTCACCGATACGGCCTGCCGCAGTCAGCAACTCGGCGATCCGCTGGTCGGCCTTCTCCGCCTGCTTCACCGCCTCGCCGGACATGCGGCTCGATTCCTCGACCTGGCGGCCGATTTCGCTCACCGAACTCGCCATTTCCTCGGCGGCGCCGGCGACCGACTGGACATTGGCCGAGGCCTCGTCGGAGGCGGAGGCGACGATCCGTCGCGAGCGACTGGGTATTGGCTGCCGTCTTCGACAGGCTGGTGGCCGCAGCTTCGAGTTCGCCAGAGGCACGCGACACCGTCTCGACGATCCCGCCGACGGTCGCCTGGAAGGCATCGGCGAGCCGCATCATGTCGGCGCGGCGGGCCTCGGCGGCGCGCGCCTCGTTCTCGCTGCGCTCCGACCTCAGGCGCTCGGCCTCGATCATGTTGTCCTTGAAGGTCTGCATGGCACCGGCGAGCGCACCGATCTCATCCTGGCGGCTGGCGAAGCGGCTCTCGACGGTGGTGTCGCCCGAGGCGAGGCGCAACATGCCGTCCTTGATCTCGGTCAGCGGACCGATGACCCGCCGGGCCATGAGGACCATGGCTGCGATGGCGAAGGCGAGGGCCAGGGCCAGCTCGGCGAGTTGAACCGACAGGGTGCGGAAGGCGGAAGCCTGTGTCGCCGCGGCATGCTCACGCGCCGTTGCAAGGGCGGCGTCGGCGACGTTCAGGATCGTCGCGAGCCGCGCCACCGACATCGGCGACCACTGGCTGACGGTGAAGCCGGTCGGCTGCTTGTTGATCAGGGCCGTCAGGGTGTTCATGCGCACCTTGGCGAACTCCGGATCAAAGAAGCCGGTCTTGGCCTTCTGCATCGCCTCCGCGAAGGCCGGAGGAAGGCGCAAGCCGGCAGCGAGCTGCTCCACAGCCGCCCAGGAGGTCTCCATGCGGGTCGTCAGGGTCGTGTAGCCGACGAGCGGGTTCTCCGGCAGCGGCATCCCCGCCAGCGGATTGGAGATGAAGACGGAGACATCGCCCGCGGCCTGGCGCGACACCCAGGCATTCTGCTTGATCTCCATGAGCTGGTCGACGAAGGCATCGTCGAGCTTCACCAGCCGCGTCAGTTCGGTCGACAGGCGATCGAGCAGGTTGATGGCGTCGTCCGTCGCCTTGAAATAGTCGTCGGCGATGCCGGCGCGGCGCTGCGCCTTCGGCTGGGCCATGGCGCGGGCTGTCTCGCCCTGGAGCTCGTCGAGCCGCCGGATCGTCTGGTCAAGCTGCGAGGCTGCGGCCTCGGCGCCCGGATAGGAGATCCCGCGCAGCGTCGCGAGCGCTGCACGCAGCGCCGGCATCTCCGCCTCGCGATGCGGCGCGATGGTGCGGGGCACGGTCGGGTGCACCTCGTCGAGGATCAGTGCCCGCCGGGAGTTGGACCGATCGACGCGCAGGTTGTGGAGAGCCGTGAACATGTGCGTCGTCGCATCGACGACTGCGGCAATGCGGATGGACTTCTGGTACTGGCCCCACGACGTCCAGGCGCCCATGGAGAGCTGCGCGACGAGGGCGATGGCAAGCACGGCCACGACAGCCTTGAGAAGGCTGCTGACGGTCAGGCGGTTGAGCACGGACATTCTCCAGGGGATTTCGCAGGTGCGAGAGCACCATCGCCGCTCAGCGTAAACGAAGCGCTAAGCGGACCGTCCGCCGGTGAAAATTTGCGTGATCCGCCCGGCGGTTAGCTTCCCTTACGGAAGATTGTCCGCAGTCCTGACTAGTAGCCGTGGCGCGGGTCGACGACGTTCACCAGAGGCTCTCCTGCCAGATGCGCCTTGATCTGCCCGGCCACATAGGCCGCGATGGCCGGCGGCGAGGAGATCGCCGAATTGTGCGGCGTCACCGTCACGTTCGGATGCGACCAGAGGGGGCTGTCCTCCGGCAGCGGTTCGGTCTGGAACACGTCGAGGATCGCGGTACCCAGCTTGCCGGTCTCCAGCGCCGCCAGGATGTCCGCCTCGTTCTGCAGGCCGCCGCGACCGACATTGATCAGCACCGGCCCGCCGATGACCTCGGCCTTCGGCAATTTGGCAAACAGCGTCGCGTTGAGGATGCCGGCCGTGTCGGCGGTGAGCGGCATCATGGCGACGAGGATGTCGGAGGAGGCGACCAGCGCATCGAGGCCCTCCGCGCCGTGATGCATGGTGACGCCCTCGACCGCCTTCGGCCGGCGGCTCCAGCCCGCCACCTGGAAGCCCATCGTCTTGAGCTTGGCGGCGGCGTCCTGGCCGAGCACGCCCATGCCGAGCAGGCCGACGCGGATATCGCTCGCCTGCGGCTGATCGCGCAGGTCGATCCACTTCCGCTCGCGCTGGAAGCCGTCATAGACGCGCACCCGGCGCAGCGCCATCAGGCAGTGCATGACGACGTATTCGGACATGCGGGTGGTCAGGTCCGGGTCGACGACGCGCACCACGGGCACGCCCTCGGGCAGCCGGCGATCCTTGAAGAGATGATCGACGCCAGCGCCGAGCGAGAAGATCGCCTCGAGCAGCGGCAGATCGGCAAAGGTGCCCTCCGGCTGCTTCCAGGCGGCGGCGTAGCGCACGGCACGGCGATCGAAGATTTCGCCCGGCAGCACCACCTGCCAGCCGGGCAGCACATTCCGGAAGCGCTCGCGCCAGGGTTCGGGGTCCCAGGCGCCGATACCGAGAAGCAGGGTGTTCACGTCGCAGGTCTTTCGTTGGTGGTCGCGGCCAGGTCGAAGGCCGCCGCGAAGAGCGCCTTGGTGTAGTCGTTCTCGGGCGCCCTGAAAACGCGCTCGGCGGGACCCTGCTCCACGACTTTGCCGCCCTTCATGACGATGATGTCGTCGGCGAGCGCCGAGACCACCTTCAGGTCGTGGGAGATGAAGAGATAGGTGAGGTTCCGCTTCGCCTGCAGGTCACGCAGCAGATCGACGATCTGGGCCTGGACGATGCGGTCGAGGGCCGAGGTCGGCTCGTCGAGGAGGACGAAGCTCGGCTCCAGGACCATGGCGCGGGCGATGGCGATGCGCTGGCGCTGGCCGCCGGAGAACTCGTGCGGGTAGCGATGCCGCGTCTCCGGGTCGATGCCGACGTCCTCGAGCGCGGCGACCACGCGATCGTCGCGCTGCTCGGCGGTCAGCCCGGCATGGTGGATGGCAAGGCCCTCGGCGACGATCTCGGCCACCGACATGCGCGGCGACAGTGAGCCATAGGGATCCTGGAAGACCACCTGCATGAAGCGCCGGTTCGGCCGCATGGCCTTGAACCCGAGGCCCTGGATCGGCCGTCCCATGAAGACGATCGACCCCTCGGAGGAGATCAGGCGCAGCAGCGCAAGGCCGAGGGTCGTCTTGCCGGAACCCGACTCGCCAACGATGCCGAGCGTATGCCCTTCGCGCACCTCGACCGAGATCCCGTCGACCGCCTTGATGTGGCCGACCGTGCGGCGCAGGAGACCGCGCTTCACCGGGAACCAGACCTTCAGGCCGTCGGTGCGCATGATGATCGGGGCGTCGGTGCTGGTGGTGCGGCTCTCCCGTCGCGGCTCGGCGGCCATGAGTTCGACGGTGTAGGCGGTCCCGCGGGCGATCGAAGATGTCGGCGACCGGGCCCTGCTCGACGATCTTGCCGCGGCGCATGACACAGACCCGGTCGGCGAAGCGGCGGACGATGCCGAGGTCGTGGGTGATGAACAGGATCGCCATGCCGAGTTCGCGCTGCAGATCCTTCAGGAGCGCGAGAATCTGCGCCTGGACGGTGACGTCCAGGGCCGTGGTCGGCTCGTCGGCGATGAGCAGGTCGGGCTCGTTGGCGAGCGCCATGGCGATCATCACGCGCTGGCGCTGGCCGCCCGACAGCTGGTGCGGATAGGCGTCCAGGCGTCCGGCGGGATCGGGAATGCCGACCTTGCCGAGCAGTTCCACCGCCCGCCCGCGCGCCGCCTCTGCCGACAGGCCCTTGTGGAGGATGAGCGTCTCCGCCACCTGCTGCCCGATGGTGTGCAGCGGGTTCAGCGAGGTCATCGGCTCCTGGAAGATGATCGAGATCGCATTGCCGCGCACCCGCCGCATGGCGGCGTCACCGGCGGCGAGCAGGTCCTCGCCCTTGAACAGCACCTGTCCCGAGGGATGCGACGCCGCCGGATAGGGCAGCAGCTTCATCACCGAGAGGGCGGACACCGATTTCCCCGAGCCGGACTCGCCGACGATGGCGACCGTCTCGCCGCGGCGGACCTCGAAGGAGATGCGGTCGACGGCGAGGCTCTCCCGGCCTCCCTGGCGGAAGGCGACGGAAAGATCCCGGACGGACAGGAGCGGGGTGTCGACGGTCATGGCGCCATGTCAGGGAAGGGCTGTCAGAAAGCGGTCGACGTCCCGGGGGTCGTCGGGATTGACCAGCCTGATCGTCACGGGAAGAGGCAGTTCGCGATCCGCCGAGACAAAGACGCCGCATTCGGACCGCACGCATGTCGCGACGTGGATCGCGTCCGGAAGCTTCAGGCGCGGGAACCGCGCGCGGGTGGCGGCTGCGGCCTCAAGTGTCGCGAGATCGATGCCGAGTGTCGTGATCGGCCAGCGCGGCGAGAGAATGTCGCGATAGGCGTCGGCCGTCTCTTCGTCGCCGCGGCGCAAGGGATGCACCAGAACTTCGGCAATGGTGAGCTCGCTCGTGAGACCCAGCAGTCGCCCCTCCGCAATCCGGTCGAAAAGGGGCGCAAGGCGATCAGTCCGCGGTCCCGACCCCTCGACAATGCCGATGAACGAGTTGGCGTCGAGATAAACGCGCTCCAGCCCCGGACTGGTCAAGGGGCATCACCATCGCGAACGTGCCGGACATGAGCGACAATATCCGGCCAGTTGTTGAACCGCTCATAGTCGAGATGGGCCAGCCTTGCCCGCAGCTTTGCGACGGAAGACCGCTCGGGCGAGGCCTTGTCAACAACCTGCACGATCTCGACGGGGCGTGCGGGATCGAGGCCAGCCCTGAGGTGCTCCGGCAGGTCGGCGACCGACACGATCTTCCTGACGATCTCGTTCATGGTGCAAGCCTACCACACCCTCACGCGAAGGTCTTTCGCGGGTCGAAGGCGTCGCGCACCGCCTCGCCGACGAAGATCAGCAACGAGAGCATGACGGCCACGGTGCAGAAGCCCGTCAGCGCCAGCCAGGGCGCCTGCAAGTTGGACTTGCCCTGCTGGAGGAGCTCGCCAAGCGAGGGCGAGCCGACCGGCAGGCCGAAGCCGAGGAAGTCGAGGGCGGTGAGGGTCATCACGCTCCCCGACAGGACGAAGGGCATGAAGGTGATGGTCGCCACCATGGCATTGGGCAGGAGATGGCGGAACATGATGGTGGAGGACGCCACGCCCAGCGCCCGCGCGGCGTTGACGTATTCGAAGTTGCGGGCGCGCAGGAACTCGGCGCGCACCACGCTGACCAGCGTCACCCAGGAAAACAGCAGCAGGATGCCGAGCAGGACGAAGAAGCTCGGTGCCAGAACCGAAGAGATGATGAGCAGCAGGTAGAGCGAGGGAATGGCCGTCCAGATCTCGATGAAGCGTTGGAAAAGGAGGTCCGTCCAGCCTCCGAAATAGCCCTGAACCGCACCGGCGGCGATGCCGACGAGCGAGGAGACGATGGTCAGCGCCAGGCCGAACAGCACGGAGATGCGGAAGCCGTAGATGACCCGCGCCAGCACGTCGCGACCCTGGTCGTCGGTGCCGAGCCAGTTCCAGTTGCCGAGCTGGCAGTAACTCGATCCCTGCGGCCGCTCGCCCCGCGGCTTCGCTTCCGCCTCGGCGCAGTTCGGCAACCTGTCGCGCTGCGCCCAGGTCGGTGGCGAGGGGAACGGCGTCACCGGGTCCTTCACCGTGGAGCGGTAGTTGTGGCGGATGAGCGGCCAGACCACGAGGGCACGCTTCTCGTCGAAATGGTCGAGCAGGAACGGGTCCTTGAAGTCGGCGGGGGTCTCGAACTCCCCGCCGAGCTGCTTCTCGGAATAGTCGACGAGGGCCGGGAAGAAATTCTGGCCCTCGAGGCGGATGAACAGCGGCCGGTCGTTGGCGATCAGCTCAGCGACGAGCGTTACCAGGAACAGCGCGAGGAAGATGCGCAGGCTCCACAGGCCCCGCCGGTTGGCGCGGAAGTTGGCGAGGCGGCGCAGGTTGAGCGGCGAGAGGAACGGTCGCCGGGCGGGTGTCTCGGCGGCGCGCAGGGCGACATCCGTCATGGCTCAGACCTCCCGCGCCTCGAAGTCGATGCGCGGATCGACCCAAGTGTACATGAGGTCGGAGATGAGGTTCACGACCAGCCCCACCAGCGAGAAGATGAAGAGCGTGGCGAAGACGACCGGGTAATCGCGGTTCAGCACGCTCTCGAAGCCGAGCAGTCCGAGGCCGTCGAGCGAGAAGATCGTCTCGATCAGCAGCGATCCCGTGAAGAAGGCGTGGACGAAGGCGCCGGGGAAGCCGGCGATGACGATCAGCATGGCGTTGCGGAAGACGTGCCCGTAGAGCACCTGCCCCTCGTCGAGACCCTTGGCGCGGGCGGTCATCACGTACTGCTTGCGGATCTCGTCGAGGAACGAGTTCTTGGTCAGCAGCGTCATGGTGGCAAAGGCGCCGAGCGCCATGGCGGTGAGCGGCAGCGCCAGGTGCCAGAGATAGTCCATCAGCTTCTGGACGGGGCTGAGTTCGGCCCAGTTGTCCGACCAGAGGCCGCGCAGCGGGAACCAGTCGAGGAAGGAGCCGCCCGCGAAGAGCACGATGAGCAGGATGGCGAAGAGGAAGCCCGGAATGGCATAGCCGATGACGATGACGGCGGAAGTCCACACATCGAAGCGCGAGCCGTCCTTCATCGCCTTGCGGATGCCGAGCGGAATGGAAACGAGATAGGTCAGCAGCGTCAGCCAGAGCCCGAGCGAGATGGAGACGGGCAGCTTCTCGCCGATCAGTTGCAGCACCGGAACATCACGGAAATAGCTCTTGCCGAAGTCGAAGCGGGCATAGTTCCAGATCATCAGCAGGAAGCGCTCATGCGCCGGCTTGTCGAAGCCAAACTGCTTCTCGAGCTGGGCGATGAACTGCGGGTCCAGCCCCTGCGCGCCGCGATAGGAGGAGTTTGCCGCCTCCGCCGCCCCTGTCTGGACCGCATCGGCGCCGCCGCCCGAGACGCGCTGCGTCGCCGACACGTCGTTGCCGGTGAGCTGGGCGATGACGCGCTCGACCGGCCCGCCGGGGGCGAACTGCACCACCAGGAACGAGATCAGCATGATGCCGAGGATGGTCGGCACCATCAGCAGGACGCGCCGAATGATGTAGGTCAGCATGGCGGCAGACTCATGGGTCCAGAGTCCGCCGTCAATAGCGCCCCACCATCGCGACGATCGGGGGCGATCAACTCACCGCAATCGTGCCGAGCGCCACGGTCACCGCCGCCTGCGTCGGGTCGATCACCGGGATGCCGAGGGCGTCCTCCAGCGGCTTCCTGTGCCGCGCCATGCCGGCACAGCCCATGACGATGGCGCCGGCGCCGTCGAGGTCCTTCAGCTCCCGGCCCACCGTTATCATGCGGGCGAGCGTGCCGTCGCCCGAGGCGGTCTCGGCGACCGACATTTCCAGCGCCCGTTCGCCGGCAAGCCGCTCCATCAGACCCATCTGCCGGAGATAGCGGATGTGACGCGGGATAGAGCGCGACTTGATGGCGATGACGCCGAAGCGGTCGGCGCGGGCGAGCGCGGTCAGCACACCGCATTCGGCGATGCCGAAGACCGGGCGGCTGGTGCCCTCGCGGGCGACGAACAGGCCGGGGTCGGAATAGCAGGCGATGATGAAGGCGTCGGCGTCGTTGGTGGCCTCCACCTTGCGCCGCAACGGCAGGGTGACGCTCTCGACGTGCTCCTGCGTCTCGATGCCGAAGGGACCCTCGGACAGCGTCTCGCAGACGATTTCGGGGCCGTCGGCATAGGTCAGTGGCTTCACCGCCTGACGGAGGCCCTCGGTCACGGCCTCGTTCGAGTTGGGGTTGATCACGAGGATACGGGGTCTGCGCGTCATGAGGTTCCGCTTCCGCTGAAGGTCTGTCTATTGTCGGTCCGGAAATTTTCCTCGTCCAGCCGGAGCCTGACATGCCTGCCACCCCCTTCGACGTCGTCATCCGCGGTGGCACCGTGGGAACCGCGACCGGCAGTTTCCTTGCCGATGTCGGCATCAGGGACGGCAAGGTCGCGGCAGTCGGCATCGGCCTCGGTGCCGGCGCGAAGGAGATCGACGCGACGGGCAAGCTGGTCCTCCCCGGGGGCATCGACACTCACACCCATATCGAGCAGGTCTCGGCCGGCGGACTGCTGAATGCCGACACCTTCGAGAGCGCCACGACCTCGGCGGCCTTCGGCGGCAACACCTCGGTCATCTCGTTTGCCGCGCAGCACCGCGGCAAGGACCTGCGCAAGGTGGTCGACGACTACTCCGTGCTGGCGGCGCGCGGCTCGCTGATCGACTACGCTTTCCACCTGATCGTCGCCAATCCGGACGAGAAGACCATCACCAAGGACCTGCCCGAACTGATCGGCGAGGGCCATGCCTCGGTGAAGATCTTCATGACCTACGACCTCATCAAGGTTGACGACGAGCCCCTCCTCGACGTCCTCCTGACGGCCCGCGAGAACCGGGCGCTGGTCTGCGTCCACGCCGAGAACCACGGCATGATCTCCTGGATGGGCAAGCGTCTCGTGAAGAAGGGCTATGTCGCGCCGAAGTACCACGCGATCAGCCATCCCCGCGGCTCGGAGGCGGAAGCCTTCACCCGCCTCATCGCGCTGTCGGCCCTCATCGACCAGCCGATCATGATCTTCCACGTCTCCACCGCCGAGGGCGCGCAGGTGGTGCGCGACGCGCGGGCGCAAGGGCTCAAGGTCTTCGCCGAGACCTGCCCTCAGTACCTGTTCATGACCAAGCACGACCTCGACAAGCCCGGCATGGAGGGCGCCAAGTGGATGTGCTCGCCGCCGCCGCGCGAGAAGGAGGACCAGGACGCCCTCTGGCAGGCGCTGGCGCTCGGCGACCTGCAGACCGTCACCTCCGACCACGCGCCCTACCGCTTCGACGAGACCGGCAAGCTCTCGGCCGGCCCGAACGCCAATTTCAAGACCATCGCCAACGGCTTGCCAGGCCTCGAGGTGCGCCTGCCGCTGATGTTCGACGCCATGGTCTCGCAGGGCCGGCCGGAATTCTCCGGCCGCGGCCTTGAAGCCTTCGTGTCGCTGACTGCGACGCAGCCCGCCTCCATCTACAATCTGCCGGGCAAGGGCCAGATCGCGCCCGGCTTCGATGCCGACATCGCCATCTGGGACCCTGAGAAATCCGTCACCATCACCGACGAACTCATGCACGACCTCACCGGCTTCACCCCCTTCGCCGGGCGGACCGTGAAGGGCTGGCCCGAGACGGTCATGGTGCGCGGTCATGAGGTCGTGTCGAAAGGCGCGCTGGCCGGCAAGCCGGGCGAGGGTCGCTGGATGAAGCGTACGGGCGGCTGGGCGGCGGAGCCCACCGGCAAGCTCACCGCCGACATGGACCCGGCGCGGAACTTCGGCGCGCAGGTGCTCTAGCCGCCTGGGCCCGCACAATCATAAGGGGTTGAGGACATCCCGCCCGCCGGGGTTGCCGTGCCTTGGTCGCACCGCCACATTGGCGACATGACCCAGCACGCCGACAACCCCTTCTTCCGCCCCTGGACCACGCCGTTCGGGATCGCTCCCTTCACGGAGATCGCCATCGGGGACTACCGCCCGGCTTTCGAGCGGGCGCTGGCCGAACATCGCACCGAGGTCGAGGCGATCGCCACCAACCCGGATGCGCCGACCTTCGCCAACACCATCGACGCGCTGGAGAACGGCGGCCACGCTCTCGACCGGCTCTGCGGCGTCTTCTTCAACCTCGCCTCCTCCGACGCCACCGAGGAGATCCAGGCGATCCAGCGCGACATGGCGCCGGTGCTGACGCAGCATTCCAACGCCATCACCCTCGACCCGCGGCTCTTCGCGCGGGTGCGCGCGCTCCATGACCGCCGCGATCACCTGAACCTGACCACCGAGCAGATGCGGGTGCTGGAGAAGACCTACAAGAACTTCGTGCGCGGCGGCGCGGCGCTCGACGAGGCGGGCAAGGAGCGGATGCGGGCGGTCACCGAGCGCCTGTCGACCCTCGGCACGGCCTTCGGCCAGAACGTGCTGAAGGACGAATCGACTTGGACAATGGACCTGTCGGCGGCCGACGTTGAGGGCCTTCCCGACTTCCTCAAGGCCTCGCTCGCACAGGCCGCCAAGGATCGCGGCCGCGAGGGCTACGTCATGACCCTCGGCCGTTCCATGGTCGAGCCCTTCCTCACCCTGTCGCCTCGGCGCGACCTCCGCGAGGCGATCTTCAAGGCCTGGGTGAAGCGCGGCGAGATGGGCGGCCCGACCGACAACACGGCGATCGTCGCCGAGACCGTCCAGCTCAGGATCGAGCGGGCGAAGCTTCTGGGCTATCCGACCTTCGCCGCCTTCAAGCTCGACGAGACCATGGCGAAGACGCCCGACGCGGTGCGCGCCCTGCTCGAGCGGGTGTGGAGCCGTGCCGTGGTGCGCGCCGGCGAGGAGCGCGACGATCTCGCCGCGGTGGCCCGCGAGGAGGGCATGAACGAGACCATCCAGCCGTGGGACTGGCGCTACTATGCCGAGAAGGTGCGCCAGCGCCGCTATGCCATCGACGAGGCGGCGCTGAAGCCCTACTTCCAGCTCGACAGGATCATTGAGGCCGCCTTCGACGTGGCGACCAAGCTCTTCGGCGTCACCTTCCGGCGCCGCGACGACGTTCCCGTCTACCATCCCGATGTCAGGGCCTATGAGGTCCTGCGCGGCGGCGAGCACGTGGGCCTTTTCCTCGGCGACTATTTCGCCCGGCCGACCAAGCGCTCCGGTGCCTGGATGAGCGCCTTCCGCAGCCAGGAGAACCTGTCGGGTCCGGTGCGGCCGATCATCGTCAACGTCATGAACTTCGCGAAGCGCGCCGGAGGGCGAGCCGTCGCTGCTGTCGCCCGACGATGCCCGCACGCTGTTCCACGAATTCGGCCACGGCCTGCACGGCATGCTGTCCAACGTGACCTACCCGTCGCTGTCGGGCACCTCCGTTGCCCGCGATTTCGTCGAATTCCCTTCGCAGCTCTACGAACACTGGCTGGAGCGGCCCGAGGTGCTGTCGAAGTTCGCCATCCACGCCGAGACCGGCGAGGCCATGCCGAAGGCGCTGATCGACAAGCTGATCGCCGCACGCACCTTCAACCAGGGCTTCGCCACGGTGGAATATGTCTCCTCGGCCCTGGTCGATCTCGCCTTCCACTCGCTCGGCAGCGCCGGGGGGCTCGATCCCATCGCCTTCGAGGCCGCGGAACTGAAGCGCATCGGCATGCCGGACGGCCTCGTCATGCGCCATCGCACGCCGCACTTCGCCCATGTCTTCTCGGGCGACGGCTACTCGGCCGGCTACTACAGCTACATGTGGTCGGAGGTGCTCGACGCCGACGGCTTCTCGGCCTTCGAGGAAACCGGCGATCCGTTCGATCCGAAGCTCGCCGAGCGGCTCGGCCGCTACGTCTATGCCGCCGGCAACAGCCGCGATCCGATGGAGGCCTATGTCGCCTTCCGCGGCCGCGAGCCCGATCCGGAGGCGCTGCTGGTCAAGCGCGGCCTGGCCTCCGCCGCCTGACCGCAGCCGGACCTACTGGCGCATCTCTACGGCACCGCCGAGCGGGGCATTCCAGCCGGCGGCGGTATGGCGGATCCACGAGACGTAGTCGCGCACCGGCACGTAGATTGGCGTCGAGGTGCATTCGCGGCCGGGATCGGTGGTGCCGCCCTTGAGGATGCCGACGACGGTGAAGGTGCGGCCGGTCCGACGATAGACCGGCCCGCCCGAATCGCCGACGCACATGCCCGGTCGCTGCTGGCTCTCGTCGCCGGCAAGACCCGCAAAGCCGCGTCCGGCGACGCTCGGCTGGGCCGTGCGCATCAGCGCCTCACGCAGCACCCCGTCGCGCGAGCGCGAGCGTTCGGTCGAGCCGAAGCCGGCGATGATCAGTTCCTCGCCCGTCGCACCGCCGGAGAACCAGCCGACGCCCCATCCGGCCGCCGGCAGCTGGGCGGCACCGGCGTCGTTGCCGAAGGGGCGGGCGACCTGGATCAGGCCGACATCGTCGGAGGCGAAACCATGGGCCGGGTCGAAGCCCGGATGGGCGGCGGTGCGGGCAACGCCGACGGCATGACGGCGGAAGCCGCGGTCGAGATAGCGCACGCGGTAGCGCCCGCGCGCCGAGACGCAATGCCCGGCGGTCAGCACCAGATCGGGCCCGACGATGGCCCCTGTGCAGATTCCCTCCGGCGTCTCGATGAGGACGGTCGAGCGGCGCGTGCCGTTGGGGTCGCGGGCGGGTTCGCCGCGCATGACGGCGGAGGCCTCTCCGGCAATGGCCAGTGACGCGGCCAGCGCCAGGCCGCCCAGAGACAGAACCTTCAGTCCGCGCTGCGCCATGCAACACCCTTCGCGCCAAACAACTCCGTCGCCCCCGGGGTCGGCTCGGACTAACAGAACCCCCGGCCGCCGGCCTGTCAATCGCAACAGGCCCCGTCGCGGCATTCTGCAGGGAGGTGATGCATGGGGGATGCGCGGCACGGCCGGGCGTTCATCTGCGACTTTCGGCATGTGTCATCCGTTCGGCCTTGTCTTGTCGCACGCAAGGCGCGACAATTCGTCCGACCGGCACGCAAGAATGCCGCATAACGAGGAAACCAGAGGACAAGGCGTGGATAGCGCATCGGCCACCTATCGCATCGTCATCGCCGACGATCATCCGCTGTTCCGCGGCGCCCTCCGCGAAGCGATGGTCGGACTGCCGTGCCAATTGTCCATCGCCGAGGCGGGATCCTTCGCGGAGGTGTCGGAGATCGTCGGCGCCGACGGTGACGTCGACCTCGTGCTGCTCGATCTTGCCATGCCCGGCGTGAAGGGCTTCTCGGGGCTGATGTACCTGCGCGCCCAGCATCCCGGCGTGCCCGTGGTCATCGTCTCCGCCACCGAGGACCCGGACGTCATCCGTCGCTGCTTCGAGTTCGGAGCCTCTGGCTTCATCCGCAAGACTCTCGGCACCGAGGAGATGCGCCAGGCGGTGCAGGTGGTGCTCGACGGCGGCAGCTACGTTCCGCCCGACGTGGACCTGTCGAAGAGCCAGGATTCGGAGAGCGCCAAGCTCGCGGCGCGCCTGGCGAGCCTGACGCCCCAGCAGGTGCGGGTGCTGATGATGCTGTCGGAAGGGCTGCTCAACAAGCAGATCGCCTATGAGCTCTCCGTCTCCGAGGCGACGGTGAAGGCCCATGTCTCGGCCATCCTGACGAAGCTCGGCGTCGACAGCCGCACCCAGGCGGTGATCGCCGCCTCGCGGATCGCCGCCGAGGGCTGGCCGGGGCAGGCACTCAACGGGTGAAACGCGGCCACCGTCCGAACGCGGTCACAGGCACCAGCAGGATGGCCAGGCCGAGCAACACCAGGGCCATGCCGGCGAGTTGCAACGGCGCGAAACGCTCGCCGAGCAGTGCCGCCGAGGATGCCGCTCCGATGATCGGCACCAGCAGGGGGAACGGCGCGAGGGTCGCGGCCGGATAGGACCGCACCAGCCTTCCCCATATCGAGTAGCCCAGCATCGTCGCCACGAGACCGAGATAGAGCACAGAGAACCAGCCGATGGCTGGGGTAGCGGCGATCTGGGCTGCGAGTTCCTGCGGCCCGTCGATGGCGAGCGCGAGAGCAAGCCCCGGGAGCGGTGGTATCAGGCTCAACCACCCGACGAGGGCCGCCATGTCGCTGCGGTCGACCCGCCGCATCAGGAGATTGCCCAGCGCGAAGCTCAGCGGCGATATCATGAGGACGGCAAGAGCCGCGAGATCGAATGAGCCGCCGGCGCTCAGCGCGATGACCGCGAACCCAAGGCCCGCCGCGGCCATCGCCAGAATCTGGCGGCCATCCGGCCTTTCGCCCGCCAGCGGAACGGCAAGGGCGACGGTGAGCAGCGCCTGGCTCTGCACGACAACGGCCGCGAGGCCCGCCGGCACTCCCAGTCGAATGCCGATGAACTGGAACAGGAACTGCCCGACAAACCAGGTCGCACCGATTGCGGCAAGCAAGGTCCAGGATATGGCTGGCCGCGGCAGGAAGAGCGCCGGCATCGCCGCGACGAGGAAGCGCAGGACCAGCAGGAGAGCCGGCGAAAGTGTTGCCAGCGCCAGCTTCGTGAAGACGAAGGCGAGGCCCCAGGCCAGGGCCACCAGCACGGCAAGAGCAAGATCGACCGGCTTCATCCTCTGATGATGCCGACGCGCCCCGGACCACACCAATTCATTCGGCTGATCGTCTCGATAAGGCGAGGGAGCAGTTCCCTCCGGGAGCGAGCCCCGGGACTCACAGCTCCCGCGCCTGGAAGGTGTTGCAGCTCGACACCTGGCCGCTCCTGAGGCCCGTCATGAACCAGCGCTGGCGCTGGGCCGAGGAGCCGTGGGTGAAGCTGTCGGGCACCACATAGCCCTGGGACCGCCGCTGCAGCATGTCGTCGCCGATGGCCGAGGCGGCCTGCATCGCCTGCCGGACATCGTTGTCGTCGATGAAGCGGTACTGCTGCTGGGTATGATAGGCCCAGACCCCGGCGAAGCAGTCGGCCTGGAGCTCGACACGCACCTGCAGGGCATTGCTCTCGCGCTCGCTGCCCGCGGCGCGCTGGGCCTGCTGCACCCGGGTCAGCACGCCCATCTGGTTCTGCACGTGATGGCCGACCTCGTGGGCGACGACATAGGCATAGGCGAAGCGGCAGGCCGTGTCGCCACCCGAGCAGCCGCGGAACTTCGTCGCCAGTTCCTGGAAGAAGGAGGTGTCGAGATAGACCTTGTTGTCGTTCGGGCAATAGAAGGGCCCCATCTCCGACTGCGCGGCTCCGCAGCCGGAGCGCGTACGGCCGCCGAACATGACGAGGCCGGGCACCTGATAGCGGCGGCCCGCCTCCTGGAAGATCTTCTGCCAGGCATCCTCGGTGGACCCGAGCACGGCGGCGACGAAATCGCCCATCTGGTCGGTCGGTCGGCCGCCCTGCCGGGAGGGGGCCTGCTGCTCGACCTGGCGCTGGCTGCCGCGGGTCACGGCCTCGTAGCCGCCGACGAGGATCGCCGGATTGATGCCGGTGACGTAGGAGATGATGCCGACGACGATCATGCCGCCGATGCCGAGGCCGGCAGGGCCGCCCGGGATCCGGCCGCCGCCACCTCCACCGCCGCGGCGGTCCTCGATGTTCTCAGAACGACGCAGATCTTCCCAACGCATGGCGCACCAACCCCTTGATCCCGGCGATCATGCCGCTGCGGTACGGCAGGTGCAACTCCCGAGGTCGTGCAGGGTTTCCGCGAGATATTCGGATTGCGGGACGCTCCGTTTACGTTTCGGTGACAGAATAATTCTGCAGTTTATGCGGGCGCTTAAGCAACCCTTTACCCTGCCCGGCCAATCTCGCGTGGCGTTGCGACACGATTGTTTTGCGTACCGAGTGCCGCCTGATGCTGTTGACGTCGAACGGAACTGCCCGATCTGGTGACCGCGTACGGGCGGTCCGTTCGCCTTCGATCGTGCCCGATATGGGCATGGGTCTGGGGGGCCGCATCATCCTCGGCGACTGCGTCGCTGCGCTGAACGACCTGCCGGCGGGTTCCGTCGACATGGTCTTCGCCGACCCGCCCTACAATCTTCAGCTACAGGGCGAACTGCACCGCCCCGACGACAGCCGCGTCGACGCCGTCAACGACGACTGGGACCAGTTCGAGAGCTTTGCTGCCTACGACGCCTTCACGCGAGCCTGGCTCGCCGCCGCGCGCCGCGTGCTGAAACCGGACGGCTCGCTCTGGGTGATCGGCTCCTACCACAACATCTTCCGCGTCGGCACGGCGCTGCAGGACCTCGGATTCTGGGTGCTGAACGACGTCATCTGGCGCAAGGCGAACCCGATGCCGAACTTTCGCGGCCGCCGGTTCACCAATGCCCATGAGACGCTGATCTGGGCCTCTCGCGACGCCAAGGCCCGCTACACCTTCAACTACGAGGCTCTCAAGGCCGGCAACGAGGATGTCCAGGTCCGCTCGGACTGGTTCATCCCGCTGTGCACCGGCGAGGAGCGCCTGAAGGACGAGACGGGCCGCAAGGTCCATCCGACGCAGAAGCCCGAGGCGCTGATCGCCCGCGTCCTGCTCGCCTCTTCCAAGCCCGGGGACGTCGTCCTCGATCCGTTCTTCGGCTCCGGGACCACCGGGGCCGTCGCCAAGCGCCTCGGCCGCCGGCTTCATCGGGATCGAACGCGATCCTGCCTATGCCGGAGCGGCCGAGGCGCGCATCTCTTCCGTGGAGCCGCTGGCGGAGGCGTCCCTTGCCGCCTTCACCACCGCCCGCGAGGCGCCGCGCGTCGCCTTCGCCTCCCTCGTCGAGCGCGGCATGATCGCGCCCGGCACGGTGCTGACCGACGAGAAGCGCCGCTACGAGGCGGTCGTCAGGGCCGACGGCGCGCTGATGGCGGGACCGCAGGTCGGCTCGATCCACAAGATCGGGGCCCTCGTCCAGGGCGCCCAGGCGTGCAACGGCTGGACCTTCTGGCACGTCAACGACAATGGACACCTGTCGCCGATCGACGCGCTGCGCGCCCGCATCCGCGAAGAGATGGGCGTCGCCTGACAGACCTTCCGCTTTCGGCATGACGTCGATCAACGCCAGGGCGTATAAGCTCGGCTAGTTCGGCGTCGTTCCCGTTCTGGAAGGCTGGCGATGAAACTGCGATCCTGGATTGTCCTGCTGCTCGCCGCGGCCCTTGTCGCCGGCGGCGCTTGGTGGCGCTACGGCCGCGGCCAGGAAGTCCAGCTGCAGGCCGTCGGCCGCGGGACTGCAGCCGAGATCGTCTATGCCACAGGCGTGGTCGAGCCCGTGCGCTGGGCGAAGATGGCCTCCATGGCACGGGAGCGCATCGTCGAGCACTGCGCCTGCGAGGGGCGCGCCGTGAAGGAGGGCGATGTTCTCGCCCGCCTGGACGACCGCGAGGTCCGCGCCAACCTCGCCGAACAGCAGGCCCGGCAGGCGCTGGCGCAGCGCGAGGTCGAGCGCGTCAGCCAGCTTCTCCAGCGCGGCGTCGCCACCCAGCAGGCCTTCGACAAGGCGACCGCCGACCTCGCCCAGATTCGCGCCCTCATCGCCGCGACCAACGAACGGCTCGGCAACTACCAGATCGTCGCGCCCAGGGCCGGCGTCGTGCTGCGCCAGGATGGCGAGGTCGGCGAGATCGCCGATGTCGGCCAGATCCTGTTCCGCGTCGGCGACCCGCGCCCCCTGCAGGTGACGGCAGATGTCGCGGAGGAGGATATCCCGCGGGTCAAGGTCGGCCAGGCGGTGCTGCTGCGCACCGACGCCTTCAAGGACAGGCCGCTTGAGGGGACGGTGCGCGACATCACCCCCATGGGCGACACCGCCACCAAGACCTTCCGCATCCGCATCGCCCTGCCCGACGACACGCCGCTGCATTTCGGCATGTCGGTGGAGGCGAACATCGTGACGCGCGAGGCGAAGAACGTCATCCTGGCGCCCAATGAGGCGATCATTGGCGGGGCGGTGTTCACCGTCACCAATGGCCGCGTCGTGCGCCGCCCGGTCGAGACCGGCATCCGCGGCACGCGGCTGACGGAGGTGCGGTCTGGCCTTGCCGAGGGGGACCGCATCGCCGTGCCGGCCAATGCGGCCTGGCGTGGCGGCGATCGGGTGCGCATCGCGCCGTGAGGGCCTCACGATGAACCTCGTCATCGACATCGCCCGGACCCATATCGCAGCCCGCCTGAGGCAGACGGTCGTCGCCGTCCTCGGCGTCGCCATCGGCGTCGGCTTCTCCATCATGATGGCGGCGTTGATGCAGGGCTCGCAGGAGGATTTCGTCCGCACCCTCATCAATGCGATGCCGCATGTCTCGATCAACGACGAGCGGCGCGAGCCGCCGCGTCAGCCGGCGGAGGCCATGTTCGACGCGGCGCAGATCCGCGGCCTGACCCCGGCCACCCGCCGCCGCGGCATCAACAATCCCATCGCCACCATCGCGGCGCTGGAGAGCTGGGTGCCCGGCTCGGTGACCCCCTCGGTCCAGGCCAAGGGCATCCTGCGCTATGGCGGCAAGGACGTGGCTGCGGCCATCGTCGGCATCGACCCGCAGCGGGAGCCGCGCGTCTCCCAGCTCGTCAACCAGATGCGGCAGGGCTCCATTCCGGCGTTGTTCCGCGCCACCAACGCCATCATCCTCGGCGACCGGCTTGCGGAGAAGCTCGGCGCCCGCATCGGCTCGAACATCTCCATGTCCGCCGGCACCGGCAAGGTGATGACCGGCCAGGTCGTCGGCATCTTCCGCTCGGGGGTTCGCGCGGTGGACGAGGGCACGTCCTATGTCCTGATCAAGACGGCCCAGGTGCTGGCCGAGCAGACGGGGCTCATCAACGAGATCCGCATCCGCCTCAACGACCCCATGGGGGCGAAGGCGGTCGCCGACAGGATCATCGCCGACACCGGCCTGAAGACAGTGTCCTGGCAGGAGGCCAACGAGGACCTGATGTCGGCCTTCGTCATCCGCAACATCATCATGTACACGGTGGTCGGAGCCATCCTGCTGGTCGCCTCCTTCGGCACCTACAACATCATCTCCACCATCACCTTCGAGAAGAGCCGCGACATCGCCATCATGAAGTCGCTGGGACTCACCCAGGCGACGGTCAGGCGCATCTTCATCCTCGAGGGGCTCGCCATCGGCCTTGCCGGGGCGCTGGCCGGCTCGGTCCTCGGCTTTGCGCTGACGCAGGTCATGCTGTCCGTCGAGATCAAGACAGGCTTCACCGACGCGACGCACCTGCCGCTTGTGGTGGCGCCGCTTCACTATGTCATCGCCGGCGGTATCGCACTTGGATCCTCGGCCATCGCCGGCTTCTTCCCGGCCCGCAAGGCCGCCCGCGTCCATCCTGTCGAGATCATCCGGGGCGCCACATGAACGGGCCGATCATCGAGGCGCGCAAGGCGACGCGCATCCTGCAGGGCATCGTGCCGGTGACGCTGGTGGCCGATATCGACCTCGCCATCGGCGAAAAGGAATTCGTCGCCATCACCGGCCCCTCCGGCTCGGGAAAGTCCTCACTCCTCTACCTCCTCGGCCTGCTGGACGTGCCCACCTCGGGGGAGGTGCTGGTCGAGGGACGCGACACCAGCCATTTCGACGACGAGGAGCGCGCCGCCGTACGCCTCGCCACCCTCGGCTTCATCTTCCAGTTCCACTTCCTGCTGCCGGAATTCACCATCACCGACAACGTCATGCTGCCGATGCGGGCGCTGGCGAAACTCACGCGCCCGCAGATGCGCGAGCGGGCACAGGGTCTGCTGGCCTCGCTCGGTCTCGCGGACCATCTCGGCAAGCGGCCCGACCAGCTGTCCGGCGGCCAGCGCCAGCGCGTCGCCGTGGCCCGCGCCCTCGCCAATGATCCACCCGTGATCCTCGCCGACGAGCCGACCGGCAGCCTCGATTCGAAGTCGTCGGAGCAGGTGTTCCAGATCCTCCGCGATCTCGTCGACCGGGACGGCCGCACGGTGATCGCGGTCACCCACGCGATGGAACTCGCCGACCGCATGGACCGTCGCGTCCACCTCGTCGACGGTCGCATCGTCTCCGATGAGAGACAGCGCCACGCAGCCTCCCGCGAAACGCTGGCCGGAGAGCCGGCATCTTGAGGCCATGATCGGGTGACAGGCTGCCGGCCTCACATCCGGGAGACCGTCATGCGCCTTGCCGTCCTGTCCGCAGCCCTTGCAGGGGCCATTCTCGTGGCGCCAACCGCATCCGGCACGCCTGCCGCTGCCCGCGCCCAGCCCGCCGCGTCAGGGCCTGCATCGACCGCATCCTTCCAGGCCGCCATGCGTCATTGCCGTCGCGTCCTGCCGGTGGCGCGTCGCCTCATCGGTCTGCCGCAGGCGACGGTTCAGGCGCGATTCCGCGCCCCGCGTGGGGTGATCGTCCGCTACTGCGCCATCTGCACCCGCGATTTCCGACCCAACCGACTGACCTTCGGGCTCGACGAACGCGGCATCGTGCGTGGCGCGTCCTGTGGCTGAGGCCGCAAACAAAAGGGGCGCCTCGCGGCGCCCCTTCCGTATGCGAATGGCCGTCGTTGGCAGGACTTAGAAGTCCATGCCGCCCATGCCGCCGCCGCCCGGCATGGCCGGAGCAGCGGAGTCCTTCTTCGGCGACTCGGCGATCATCGCACCCGTGGTGATCAGCAGGCGAGGAGACCGAAGCGGCGTTCTGGAGAGCGCGTGCGGACGACCTTGATCGGATCGACGATGCCGGCGTCGAACATGTCGACATACTCGTCCGTCTGGGCGTTGAAGCCGAAGGTGGCCGACTTGTTCTCGAGGATCTTGCCGACAACGATCGAACCCTCGACACCAGCGTTCTCGGCGATCTGGCGGATCGGAGCCTCGATGGCCTTGACGGACGATGTTGATGCCGGCCTGGACGTCGGCGTTGTCCGACTTCAGCTTGGCAACGGAAGCCTTGGCGCGCAGGAGAGCGATGCCGCCGCCGGGGACGATGCCTTCGAGCAACGGCCGCGCGGGTCGCGTTCAGGGCGTCGTCAACGCGGTCCTTCTTCTCCTTGACCTCGACCTCGGTCGCGCCGCCGACGCTTGATCACCGCAACGCCGCCGGCGAGCTTCGCCAGACGCTCCTGCAGCTTCTCGCGGTCGTAGTCCGAGGTGGTCTCCTCGATCTGCGCCTTGATCTGGCCGATGCGGGCCTCGATGTCCTTCTTCTTGCCGGCGCCGTCGACGACCGTGGTCTTCTCCTTCTCGATCAGCACCTTCTTGGCGCGGCCGAGCATCTGGAGGGTGACGTTCTCGAGCTTGATGCCGAGGTCTTCGGAGATGACCTGGCCACCGGTGAGGATGGCGATGTCCTCCAGCATGGCCTTGCGGCGGTCGCCGAAGCCCGGAGCCTTGACGGCGGCAACCTTCAGGCCGCCACGCAGCTTGTTGACGACGAGGGTGGCGAGAGCCTCGCCCTCGACGTCCTCGGCCACGATGATCAGCGGCTTGCCGGTCTGAACGACGGCCTCGAGGACCGGCAGCATGGCCTGGAGGCCAGCCGAGCTTCTTCTCGTGGATCAGGATGTAGGCGTCCTCGAGGTCAGCGCACCATCTTGTCGGCGTTGGTGATGAAGTAGGGCGAGAGGTAGCCGCGGTCGAACTGCATGCCCTCGACGACGTCGACCTCGGTGTCGAGCGATCTTGGCTTCCTCGACGGTGATGACACCCTCGTTGCCGACCTTCTGCATCGCGTTGCGCGATCATCTCGCCGATCAGCTGCGTCGCCGTTGGCCGAGATGGTGCCGACCTGGGCGACCTCGGTCCGAGGACTTGACCTTCTTGGCCGTTCTTCTCGAAGGTCCTTCGACGACCTCGAGACCGGCGAGGTCGATGCCGCGCTTCAGGTCCATCGGGTTCATGCCGGCGGCGACCGACCTTGGCGCCTTCGCTTGCACGATGGCCTGGGCAAGAACGGTCGCGGTGGTGGTGCCGTCGCCAGCCGAGGTCGTTGGTCTTGGAGGCGACTTCGCGCACCATCTGGGCGCCCATGTTCTCGAACTTGTCGTCGAGCTCGATCTCCTTGGCGACGGTGACGCCGTCCTTGGTGATGCGCGGGGCGCCGAAGCGACTTCTCGATGACGACGTTGCGACCCTTCGGGCCGAGCGTGACCTTCACGGCGTTAGCGAGGATGTCGACGCCGCGCAGCATGCTTGCTCGCGCGCGTCCTGCGCCGAATTTCACGTCCTTGGCAGCCATTGTGGCTTACTCCTGTCGGAATGAATGGAATGTGGTGCGGATCAGAGCGGCTTCGCGAAATTACTTCGCGATCACGCCCATGATGTCGCTCTCCTTCATGATGAGGAGGTCGACGCCGTCGATCTTGACCTCGGTGCCCGACCACTTGCCGAACAGCACGCTTGTCACCCTTCTTGACGTCGAGTGGGACGAGCTTGCCGGCCTCGTCGCGGCCACCCGGGCCGACGGCCAGGACTCTCGCCCTCCTGGGGCTTTTCCTTCGCGGTGTCCGGGATGATGATGCCACCCTTGGTCTTCTCTTCGCCCTCGAGGCGGCGTGACGACCACGCGGTCGTGCAGCGGACGGAACTTCATGGATCTCGTGTCCCTGGCATGAGCGGCGCGGCGGCCGCGGAAATTCAGTACGGCCCGGCGGCCGAGACTGTTAGCACTCACCTGAGGCGACTGCTAACGCCCGCCGCTGAGATAGGCGGTGCCCATTTCGGAGTCAAGAACTGCCGCTGATATGGTTAATCCGGCCGGCGGACCCCACATCACTTGACGCGCGACCTCTCGCGCCGGATCGTGACATCATGACGACGGCGACCACCCCGACCGCGCCTGCGGCGCTTGCGCCCGAGGCCCTGCCCGACCAGGCGACCCTGACGCGCATCGGACGCTCCTGCATCTGCTACCAGACGCGGATGACCGCCCATGCGGTGACGCGCGCCTACAACCGCGCTCTCGCCCCGCTCGGGCTCGAGGTGACGCAGTTCAACATCATGGCGGCTCTGGCCCTGGCGAAGACCAACTCTGTAACCGCCCTGTCCGACGCTCTCGCCCTCGACCGCACCACGATGACGCGCAATCTCAAGCGCCTCGAGGTCGCCGGGCTCGTCAGCGTCACCTCCGGCCAGGGTCGAGCCGTCCGTCCCGCCTTGACAGCGGAAGGTGCGCGTCGCCTCGCCGCGGCCATTCCTCTCTGGGAAGCCGAGCACGCCAAGATGGAAGAAGCCGTTGGCGCCCAGGTCTGGACGGAGACCCGCGACGGCCTGCGCACGATCCGGCGCGCCCTGAAGGACTGCGAGAGCTGATCGAAGCGTGCCTGCCCGCGGCGTCCTGCTGACAGGATGGAGCCCGCAGAGCGTTGACGGCGCTGGCGACGGCCATCTATCGTGCAACTACACGATATCGATCACAGCGAGTTCCCCCGATGACTGACGGCACGCCCCAACCCTCCCTCCGCTACGGCGTTGTCGACGCCGCCGAGGCCACCGGCCAGGACGGCATCGATCTTCTGCGGGGCATGCTGGAGCAGCGCTACCCCGCCCCGCCGATCGCGAAGAGCATGGGCTTCATCCTGACCGAGGTGGACCACGGCCGCGCGGTCTTCGAGGGCACGGCGACTGCCGACTTCTTCAATCCGCTCGGCACCATCCACGGCGGCTGGACCGCCACCATCCTCGATTCCGCGCTGGGGTGTTGCGTCCACTCCGTCATCAAGGCCGGTCAGGCCTATACGACCGTCGAGATGAAGGTGAATTACGTCCGTGCGCTGATGCCCGACACGGGCCGGGTTCGCTGCGAGGGCAAGGTCATCCACGCCGGGTCGCGCATCGCCACTTCGGAGGCCCGGCTTGTCGACGGCAAGGGACGCCTCATCGCCCATGCCACCGAGACCTGCATGATCTTCGAGGCGCGCCCGCCGCGGTGATGTCTCAACGGCGCATCGCCATGAGGCAGGCGGCGACGATGAGGCCGGCGCCGGCCCATGTCGTCCAGGCCGGGACCTCGGCGAAGAAGAGATAGCCGAGCCCGGCGCTCCAGACGAGCGCGGTATACTCCAGAACGCCGAGCGGGCCGGCATTGGCGTGCTTGAAGGCCCAGGCCATGCACAGGTGTCCGGCGAGGCCAAAGGCCCCGATCCCGAGGAACATGATCCAGGAGCGCGTCTCCGGCACCTCCCACACCATCCACGCGAAGGGCGTGATGATGATAAGGGAAGAGGTTCTGGAACAGGATGATGAGGCCGAAGGGGTCGGTCTGCGCCCGCTTGCGGAGCAGCACCAGATTGGCGGCGTAGGCGAGCGCCGAGGTGGTCGCCGCGGCGATGCCGAGGACGCGGACGAGGTCGAACTCGCCGCCGCCGACCTTGCCGGCGACGATCACCCCCATGCCGACGAAGCCCACGGCGATGGCGATGAGCACCGGCTTCTGGATCGGCTCCTTGAGGATCAGCGATGCCAGCACCGCGAGAAACAGCGGCGACAGGAAAGCCAGCGTGATCGCCTCCGCCAAGGGCAGCGTCGCGAGCGCGTAGAAGAACAGGAAGGCGGTGATGGTGACGAGCACGCCGCGCAGGAGATGGGCGCGGATCATCTCTCCCGAGGGCGCCGGCGGGCGCGACCAGAGATAGAAGGCGATCGCCCAGGGCATGCCGCAGGCATAGCGCATGAAGACGATCTGCGTCGTCGGATGGGCGGTCGCCACGCTCTTGATCATGGCGTCCATGATCGACAGCAGCAGGATGCCGAGGCCGGCGACCAGGAAGGGGCCGAAGCGGGAGCCGGCGAGGAGCGAGGGGATCATGTGAACCACAGGGCGCGCGAGGCGTCGTACAGGAGCTTCGCCCCGGCGAGGCCGACGAGGACGTAGCAGAGGGTGAAGAGGCGCTCGCGCGGCAGTGCGCCGTGCAGCCAGCGGCCGGCGAGGACCCCGACCGGCACGACCGGCGCAAGCGCCAGCGCCTTCAGGAAGACACCCGGCTCGCCAAGGCCGGAAAAGATGTAACCCGGCAGCTTGACGAGGTTGCCGACCGTGAAGATGGCGACGGTGGTGGCGGCATAGGCGGTCTTCGTGAGGTCCCGGCGCAGCAGGTACATTGCCATTGGCGGCCCGCCGGCATGGGCGACATAGGTGGTGAAGCCGGCGCCGGCACCGGCGACGCCCGCAAGGACCGGCGAGACGGGAATGCCTGCGAGCGGCACGCCGCGGCGGGCGAAGTAGTGGACCGTGTAGGCGATCGTGATCAGCGCGATCACCAGCGCCACCCAGCGCCGGTCGACGAGCTCGAAGACGAGAAATCCGGCGAGAAGGCCGCCGAGGAAGCCCGGCATGATCCAGGCGATATCGGGCTTCGACCAGGCCGAGCGCGGAAAGGACCCGAGGGCGAAGATGTCCATGAAGGCCACCAACAGCGCCGTGACGATGGCCGCCTGGATGGGATCCATCACCAGAGCCAGCATGGGGATGCCCAGAATGGCGAGCCCGCCGCCGAAGGCCCCCTTGCCGAGCCCCATGAGAAAGGTCGCGGCCCCGCCGACGGCATAGAAGATCAGGTCGGTGGGCAATCCGGCGGGGGTCATGGCATCTGAGGTCATATCTGCGGTTGCGACCGCCGCCTAGGGGGACGGACGCAGGGCATGGCAGCATCGCCGCGGCATGAAAAAGAGCCGCCGCGGGGTGCCGCGACGGCTCGAGGAAGCCCAGGGAGCGTTGCGAGGGGACGGCCTCTCCCGGGCAGGCTGTGCGGGGAGCGGGAAGCGGCCCCGCGAACCCGGGAAATCACATGGAGGGCACGACGCGCGGCAGCGCGGCGGCCACGTCGGGAACGAGCGAGGGACCCGTCACCGCCTGGGCGCGCCGGGACTCGCGCCGGCCCTGGCGCTCGGCGGCCCGGGCGGCGACCACGAGGGTGGGATCGCCGAAATAGCCGGCCGCCGTGGCGTCTCGAAGGTCGCTCCGCGTCAGGCCGAGGTCGGAAAGGGTGCGTTCGTCCATCTCGCACAGCGCCGCGTAGCCCTGGCGCGCCTCATGCCAGTTTCGGATGATCGCCACCTGACGGCGCACCACGGCGACCGCGGCGAGAACGGCGGACGAAAGGGTAGCTGCGAACATCGGCATGGGGGAATCTCCTCTACGGCTGCGGACGTCGGCACGACTGTCCCGACGCCGCGCCGTGAGGTCGCAAGCGGCCGGGTTCTCACCCGGTTTTCGGGGGCATGTGCCGATGAAGTCAGAATGACACGAGGCGATTGATCATTGAAGCGAATGTTTTTAATGTGGTTCATCAGAATTGATGATGTGATGCTCTCGGGGCGTGCAGATGGCCATTCTTCTCGACATCGACCAGTTGCGGACCTTCATGGCCATTGCCGATACCGGCAGCTTCACCCGCGCCGCGGATGTCGTCTTCAAGACGCAGTCGGCTGTCTCCATGCAAATGAAGCGTCTGGAGGAGCGGATCGGCAAGCCGCTGTTCGAGCGTGACGGCCGCGCCTCGCGCCTGACCGAGGACGGCGAGAGGCTGCTCGACTACGCCCGCCGCATCGTCAAGCTGAACATGGAGGCGGTCTCCGCCTTCTCCAATGCCGAACTGACCGGCCGTGTCCGCCTCGGCGTGCCCGACGACTATGCCGACCGCTATCTCCCCGAGATCCTCGCCCGCTTCTCGCGCTCCAACCCGCGCGCCGAGGTGACGGTGATCTGCGAGCCATCCTCGATGCTCGCCGAGCGCATCCAGTCCAACGACCTCGACATCGCCATCATTACCCATACCCCGCAGAAGGGCCCGGCACTGGTGTTCCGCCGCGAGCAGCTCCTGTGGGTGGCCTCGGCCCGCACCTCGGTCCATTGCGACGATCCGGTGCCGCTCGCCGTCGGCAGGCCGACCTGCGACTGGCGTCGCGCCGCGACCGAGCGGCTGGAGGGCGCGGGGCGCGCCTACCGCATTCTCTATGCGAGCTGGAACGCCGCGGCGGTCGGCGCCGCCGTCATGGCGGGCCTTGCCGTCTCCGTCCTGCCGGAATCGGCGCTCAGGCCCGGCATGCGGGTCCTGCAGCCCTCCGACGGCTTCCCGGCACTGCCTTCGGTCAGCGTCGCGCTGCTGAGAAACCCGCACGAGATGTCGCAACTCGCCGAGGCTCTGGCCGACCACGTGGTGTCCAGCCTCGACAACCTGACGGAGCACGCCCAGGCGGCGGAGTGAGACGCTCCAGGCCTCAGTAGGCCTGTTCCTCGAACACCCGGTCGATCTGGCCCTGCCAGGGGCCGAGATACTTCTCGATCAGCGCCTCGGCCGGCGTGCGGCCGTCGTCGACGATGGCCTGGATCGGATCGAGATAGCGCGTCTCGTCGCAGCCGTTCATGTCGAGCCGGTCGCGGCGGCGCAGGCCCGTACGGGCAAGCGTCAGCATCTCGCGGGCGAGTTCGCCGACCGTCAGGCCGCGGATCTCCGCCTTGAAGCCGAGCCTCGGCACGTCGTCGCGCAGCTTCTGCCGCTCCTCGGCCGTCCAGTCCTTGACGAGGTCCCAGGCGGCGTCGAGCACGCCGTCGTCATAGAGCAGGCCGACGAAGAGGGCCGGCAGGGCGACGATGCGCGACAGCGGCCCGGAATCGGCGCCGCGCATCTCCAGGTAGCGCTTCAGCCGGACCTCGGGGAAAATCGTGCCGACGTGGTTCAGCCCAGTCGGAGAGCACCGCCCTCTCGCCCGGCGGCGGCGGGGTTCTTGCCCGCCAGGAGGTCGCGGAAGGAGGTGCCGGCGACGTCGTGGTAGCTGTCGCCGCGCTTGATGAAGTACATCGGCACGTCGAGGGCGTAGTCGACGTAGCGCTCGAAGCCCATGCCGTCCTCGAAGGCGAAGGGCAGCATGCCCGCGCGATCATTGTCGGTGTCCATCCAGACCGCCGAACGGAACGACTGGTAGCCGTTGAGCTTGCCCTCGGTGAACGGCGAGTTGGCGAAGATGGCGGTCGCCACCGGCTGCCAGGCGAGCGACACCCTGAGCTTCTTGACCATGTCGGCCTCGGAGGCGAAGTCGAGGTTCGCCTGCACCGTCGAGGTCCGGTACATCATGTCGAGGCCGAGGCTGCCGACCTTCGGCATGTAGCGCGTCATGATCTGGTAGCGCGACTTCGGCATGACCGGTGTCTCGGCGCGCGACCACTTGGGGCTCATGCCGAGGCCGAGGAAGCCGATGCCGAGAGGATCTGCGATTTCGCGCACCTGGGCGAAATGGGCATGCGCCTCCATGCAGGTCTGGTGGATCGTCTCAAGCGGCGCCCCGGAAAGCTCGAACTGCCCGCCCGGCTCCAGCGAGATGGCACCGCCCCCGGTGCACGTCCGCGAGGCCGATGATGTGCTCGCCGTCGAGTGATCGGCTCCCAGCCGAGAAGGCCCTCCATGCCCTCGAGGATCGCGCGGATGCCGTCGCGGCCCCTCATAGGGAACAGGGGTGTTCAGCGTCGCTTGCGGTAGAAGCCGAATTTCTCGTGCTCGGTCCCGACCCGGAAACGGTCCTTCGGTTTGCAGCCCTTCTCGATCCAGGCGACCAGTTCGTCACGGGATTCGATGGGCGTCAGGTCGACTGTATCGCGGGCCATGCGGGGTCCTGATGCGGATGCGAGGCGTTGGGGGCGGGGAGCAAAGCACGCCGGACCCGCCCGGCATAGACCGGGGAGATAACGATGGCGGCGGCATTTCGGAAGGGGCGTCGCCACGCGGCGGCCGCGCTGCCGACACATTGCCGCCATGCGCAGGCCCCGACAACCCGCGAAAAATCCGCTTCCCGCCAGCGGCTTGGCGGGTTTCGTGGCTGCGACGACCGATGACCTCGGCGAGACCGGCGGGCGTGCTATCTTGAGGGTCGATTCGTCCGGAGGAGCCTCGTGCCCATGCGTCTGTCCGTTTCGATTCCGGCCTGCCTGGCGCTCGCCACGCTTCTGGCGGCCCCCGTCGCACAGGGCCAGACCCAGCAGGTGACCCCGACGCAGCAGGCCCCCGACCGGGTCGCGCCGGCGCCCGTCGGACCGACTCCGACCGACATTTCCGCCGAGACGCGCCGCGCCCAGGAGGCGGCCGCCGCCGGCCGCGCGGTGGAGGCGCTCGACGCCCTCGACGAGGCGGCCATCGCCGTCTCCGAGAAGATGCCGCTGACCATCCGTCGCGCCACCTTCGTCGCCGAGGAGCCGCAGGGCTATGGCGTCTTCAACCCCAGGGATTCGACGAGCTTCGAGATCGGCCAGCCGCTGCTGGTCTATGCCGAGCTTGCGGGACAGGGCTGGCGCCGCTCTGGCGACATCTTCCGCACGGATCTCGTGCTCGATTTCGAACTGCGCCGCGCCGACGGCCAGTCGCTGGTGGCCCAGCAGGCCTTCAACACCATCGCGACGGCAAGCCGGCGGCGGAACCGCGAGTTCTTCCTCTACATGACCTATTCCTTCTCCGGCCTGGAGCCCGGCGACTACGTGGTGCGCACCACCGTGCGCGACCGGGCCGGCAACAAGCAGACGGCCTTCGACCTCACCTTCTCGGTCAGGCGGTGAGGCTGGCGGCAGCGGCGCTCGCCGGCTGGCTGGCCATCGCCCCGGCGGCCGCGCAGGACCTTCCGGGCTTCGCGCGCGAGACGGCGCCGGGCGGCCATGCGACCATGGAGGTGGCGCAGCCGCACCCCGTGCGCCTGCCCGGCCTCGTCACCACCCGTTTCGAGCTCAGGGCGGGCGAGTGCGGCGCGCCCTGCCCGCCGGACAGCGAGCGTGCCGAACGGGTCGAGACGGGCCCGGGTCTTTCGCCCGGCGCCGAGGCCTTCACGGCCCTTTCGCTCTTCATCCCGCGCGGCACGACGGCGACCCCCGGCCTCGATGTGACGCTGGCGCGCCTCGTCCAGGGCGGGCGCATGCTCGTCGCCTTCGTCTGGCGCGATCAGGGTCTCGTCGCCACCGGCACGGCCCTCGGCGGCGACGTGGTCGTGGTGCCGGCCAACGCGCTCACCAACCGCTGGCACGACATCCTCATCGACCAGAGGTGGTCGGCGGGCGCAAACGGCCGCCTCGCGCTCTGGGTCAATGGCCAGCGCCTCCTGCAGCGCACCGGCCCCAACGCGCCGACGGGTGAACCGGTGCGGCTCGCCTACGGCCTGTCCCGCTCCCCCGTCTCGGCCTGGACGGCGCGCTTCGGCACCCGCACCCCGACGCAGGTGGTCTATTTCGCCCATGTCCGCCGCGACGCCGACCGGGGCGCGGTCGACATCGACCTGAGGGTGCGTTAGCAAGCGGCCTCACCTTTCTGCCGGAAGACCGCCATGTCCGATGCCCCGAAGAAGAAGCCCGGCGCCCTCGCCCGCCTGCCGCGCGGCTTCGTCGACCGCGACGCCGCCGAGATCGCCGGCGTCAACGCCATGCTGGAGACGATCCGCTGCGGTCTATGAGCTCTACGGCTTTCGAGGCGGTCGAGACAGCCCGCTGATCGAGTACACCGATGCGCTCGGCAAATTCCTGCCCGACCAGGACCGGCCGAACGAAGGCGTGTTCTCCTTCCAGGACGATGACGAGCAGTGGCTGTGCGCTGCGCTACGACCTGACCGCGCCGACTGGCCCGCTATCGTCGCCGAGACATTACGACGCGCCTGCCGAAACCCTATCGCAGCTATCGCGCCGGCTAGGTGTTCCGCAACGAGAAGCCTGGCCCCGGCCGCTTCCGCCAGTTCATGCAGTTCGACGCCGACACGGTGGGCTCCGCCGGTCGTCGGCGGCGGACGCCGAAATGTGCGATGATGATGGCCGACGTGATGGAGAGCGCTCGGTATCAAGCGCGGCGACTACGTCATCCGCGTCAACAACCGCAAGGTGCTGGACGGCGTTCATGGAGGCGATCGGCCTTGGTGGCGACGAGAACGCCGGCCGCCGGCTGACGGTGCTGCGCGCCATCGACAAGCTCGACAAGCTCGGGCCGGAGGGCGTGCGGCTGCTGCTTGG
The DNA here is from genome assembly GCA_965284145.1 of Phreatobacter sp. Lineage (GTDB taxonomy): Bacteria > Pseudomonadota > Alphaproteobacteria > Rhizobiales > Phreatobacteraceae > Phreatobacter. The sequence goes on along the minus strand of CBDIRH010000001.1, from coordinate 910,105 downwards.
GCTGGGCGTTAGGATGGCGGCAAGGACGAGAGCGGCGACTTCGCCAAGGGCGCCGGACTGGACGAGGACGGCGATCAAGGCGCGTCATCGCCTTCACCGGCGCGAAGGACAGCGACAGGCACGGGCCACGCGATCTGCCATGCGTCAGTGTCGAGCGCGACCGTATCAGGCAGGCGTCAGCGAACTCGCCGACCATCGAAGCCCTGGTCAGCGGCGGCAGGATATGGCGACGACCGTATTGCCATGGACCGCTCGGTGGTGCGTGGCCTCGAATATTACACCGGTCCCGTCTACGAGGCCGAACTGACCTGCCCGAGTCACCAACGACGATGGCCAGGTGGTGCGCTTCGGCTCGGTCGCTGGCGGCGGCCGCTATGACGGTCTCGTCGCCCGCTTCCGCGGCGAGGAGGTGCCGGCCACCGGCTTCTCCATCGGCGTCTCACGCCTTGCGGCGGCGCTGAAGTCGCTTGGCAAGCTCGGCGCCGAGAGGCCCGCCGGCCCCGTCGTCGTGCTCGTCATGGACCGCGACCAGATCGCCGAGTACCAGAAGATGGTCTCGGACCTCCGCAACGCCGGGATCCGCGCCGAGATGTATCTAGGCTCCTCCGGCATGAAGGCGCAGATGAAATACGCCGACCGCCGCAATGCGCCAGCCGTCATCATCCAGGGCTCGAATGAGCGCGAGGCCGGCGAGGTCATGATCAAGGACCTCGATCGCCGGCGCAGAGGCCGCCAAGACCATCGCCGACAATGCCGAATGGCGCGCCTCGCGCCCGGCACAGTTCGCGGCGAAGCGCGGCGAACTGGTCGAAAAGATCCGCGAGTTGCTGGCCGGTCGCTGACCCCGGTCACGCCACCCGGTTCGCCATCATCGCCCTGTTGCGGATGCCGACGAGCACCTCCGCGGCGCTGGGGCTGCGGCGCCCGGACGGCCCGCCTGGGAAAGCGGCCGTCAGCGGCGGCTGCGAGCGCGCCTCGCGCAGCGCCTGCCGGCGGGGAGAGAAGTCCTCCAGTTCGCGACGGCGCAGGCAGGTGAGCGTCTCCTCCGCCTCGGCGAGGGCGAGGCCGTCGACCCCCTCCCGGCCCGCAGTGCGCTCGCGCAGCGCCCTGACCGCCTGCTCGGCGCGGATGATGCGACGGCCCCGGTCGCAGCGGGAGAGGCGCAGTTCCGCATCGGCGACCTTCTGCTTCTGCCGCTCGATCTCGGCGGCTAGCACCTTCAGGCACTGCGCCCCGACGATGCAGTCGGCCGAAAGGGTGGCGATGTCGGTCGCGGCCTCCTCGGCCATGTCGGCGAAGCCGGCCCTGACCGCGGCGATGGCGCGCCCGTCCAGCGTCGCCATGCGCGCCTTCAGGTTACGCAGCCTGTGGGCCTCCGACTTCTCGGAGGCGATGGCCGCCACCAGCTCGCGCCGCGCCAGCGTCAGGTCGCGGCTGGCGACCCGCGCCTGATGGTCGATCAGCGCCATGGCGCTGCGATCGTCGACACGTCCGGCACCGACGTGCAGCTGGCCGTGCATGAGCCTGAACAACGACTTGAACATTGGCGACCCCATCGCTATGAACATCGTTCACAGATTGGGTGTAGCAAGGACGTGAACGTCGTTCAAGTCTTTTTTGAACGATGTTCATATTTTTCTGCGGAGGCCTCTGGGATGTCGATGGACACGGCCGGAAAGCGCGCCAGGCTGCGCGACGAACTGATCGCCGCCGCCGAGCAGACGATCGCCGCGGGTGGCCTCTCGGCGCTGAAGGCGCGGGCGCTCGCCGAGGCGGTCGGCTGCGCGGTGGGCGCCATCTACAATGTCTTTCCCGACCTCGACGCGCTCATCTTCGCGGTCAATGCCCGCACGCTCGAGCGTCTCGACGAGGTCCTTGCCGCCACTGTCCGTCCCGGCACCGATCCGGAAACAGCCATGCGCCGGCTGGCGCTGGCCTATCACGGCTTCTCCCGCACCGAGCGACGGCGGTGGACCGCCGTCTTCGCTCACCAGATCCCCGACGGCAGCACGCCGCCCGACTGGTATCTGGAGGTCGTCGGCAGGCTGTTCCGCCATATCGAGGGGCCGCTGACGGAGCTCCTTCCGGGGTCGACACCGGAGGTGCGCGCCGGCCTCGCCCGGACGCTCTTCTCCGCCACCCACGGCATCGTCTCGCTGGGCCTCGAGGAGAAGCTCGGGCCGGCGCCGGACGAGGTGATCGCCAACGCCCTCGTAGTGATGACCCGGAGCTGGGTGCTGGGACTTCCGGGTGCCGTCGCGCCGCGCTGACTATTCGACGCGCACCGTCACCGAGGCGCTTCGGCCCTCGCCGTCGACCACAGAAAGGGTCGTGAAGCCCGGCCCGTCGGGCAGCACATTGGCCTGGCGCTGCGCGCCGAAGCGTCCGGCGGGACGCCCGTCGACCAGCACGGTGAAGGGCGGGCGGCCGCCCGTCGTCTTGACCACCAGCTGCTCCATTTCGCCGCGCGCCGCACCGAGATCGACACGCACCCCGTCCGGCGGGAAGGCGATCCTCAGGTCGCGCGTGTCGCCCTCCTGCTCGCGCGCCGGGCCGAAGCGGCGCAGCGGCGCGGGCAGTTGCGCATGGCTCATCGCCGGGGCGGATGCCGGGCGTGGCGGCATCGCCGCGGGCGTGCCCAGCCGGGCGAAGGCATCGAAGAGGATGGGGGCTGCCGCGGTGCGGCCGGTGATGCCCGGCACCGAGGAGCCGTCCGGCCGACCGACCCAGACCGCGACCGTGCGCCGCCCGTCGAAGCCGACCGCCCAGGCGTCGCGGAAGCCGTAGGAGGTCCCGGTCTTGTAGGCGAGGCGGCCGGTCACCGCCGCATCCGGCGCCGGCGCCTCCGTGAGGATGTCGCCGATGTGCCAGGCCGCCGCCTCGTCGGTGACGGGACGACCGGCCGGTTGCGGCGCGCCGAGGCGCTCCACCAGCGCCGGCATCTCGCCGCCGCGCGCCAGTCCCGCATAGAGGCTGGCGAGATCAGAGAGCCTGAGGCCGACGCCGCCGAGGCCGACGGCGAGGCCCGGTACCTCGCCGCGCGGCAGCACTGGGCGGATGCCCGCCTGCTCGAGGCGCGAGAAGAAGCGCTGCGGCCCGACGGCCTCCATGAGCGCGACCGCCGGGATGTTGAGCGACATCTGCAGGGCCACACGCGTCGGCACGGTGCCCTGGTAGCCACGGTCGAAATTGGCCGGCGCGTAGGTGCCGAAGCGCGACGGCCGGTCCTCGATCAGCGTCTCGGGATGGGCGAGGCCGGCCTCATAGGCCATGGCGTAGATGAAGGGCTTCAGCGTCGAGCCCGGCGAGCGGATGGCGCGCGTCATGTCGACCGCGCCCTGCCGCTCGTGATCGAGCGGATCGGCCGAACCGATGCGGGCGATGACCTCGCCCGAGCGATGGTCGATGGCGATGATCGCACCGGACAGGCGGGTGCCGAGCGACCGCACGCGTTCCCGCAGCAGCGTTTCCAGCGCCTCCTGGACACCGCGGTCATAGGCCATGCGGTGCACCCGCTCGCCCGGTTTCGCGGCGATGGCCTCGCCAGCCGCGTGCCAGGCGAAGGTCGGCATCTGGCGGCGCGCGACGGGCACGCGCTCGGCCTTGCCGGAGGCGACCTGCTCGGGCTTCAACACTCCGGCGAGCAGCATGCGGTCGAGGACACGGTCGCGGGCGCGGCGGGCGGCCTCCGGGTGGCGGTCGGGCCGGCGCGCCTCCGGCGACTGCGGGATGGCGACCAGCAGCGCCGCCTCGCCGGGTGACAGCCGGCGCGGCTCCTTGCCGAAATAGGCGAGCGAGGCCGCGCGGATGCCCTCGACATTGCCGCCATAGGGCGCGAGCGACAGATAGAGATCGAGGATCCGGGACTTGCCGAGATCGCGCTCCAGCCGCACTGCCCGCGCCATCTCGCGCAGCTTCACCGCGATGGAGCGGCCGTCCTCGCGCTTGTCGATGAGGCGCGCGACCTGCATCGACAGCGTCGATCCGCCGGAGACGATGCGACCGCTCCGCAACCACTGCCCGGCGGCGCGGACGAGCGCCAGCGGGTCGACGCCGGGATGGCCGGCGAAGCGGCGGTCCTCATAGGCCTTGAGCATGGCGAGGAACAGGGGATCGACGTCGGCGACAGCGCCGGGAAAGCGCCACATGTCGTCGTCGGTCTGGAAGGGGCGCAGGAGGCGTCCCTGGCGGTCCACCACCTCGCGGGAATAGGGCGTCGCCGCCCCGTCTGGCCCCTCGCCCGCGCGATGGAAGGCCACGGCGCCGCCGAGGCCGGCGAGAACGAGCCCGCCGACGGCGACAGCCGCGATGCGACGCCTCCTCACGCTCGAGGCTCCTTACCGGCCGCCCGTCACTTCGGTCTGTCCGACCGCCGTGCGGGCCGCGCGCTCGGGCCGATACATGTCCTCGATGGTGGCGGGGGGCACGAGATAGCGCCCCGGCGTCACCGCGCGGATCATGTAGGCCACCTGCCAGGTGCCGTTCGCCCCGCCTGCGCGGCTGTAGGCCGCCATGAAGCGGTCGTCGCGGAAGGCCTTGTAGTCGGGCTGTACGGCCTCCGCCGGCAGCCACTTCAGCGCCGAGGTCTCGGCCGAGGCGATGAGGCTCGGATTGTCGATCTCGAAGCCGGCCGGCAGCCGGTCGACCAGCATGAGCTGGCCGAGTTGCGGCTGCGCCTCGGTCACCTGCAGCACCACGACGAGGCGGGTGCCCTGGGCGACGCGGGCGAGATCCACCGGCTGGCCCGTCAGCGTCATGTAGCGCCTCTGGAGCGTGAAGCCGTTGGATGCGGCAGGCTCCGGCGTTGCCGGCGTGCCGGTGACGGCGACGACAGCGCGCACCGCCTCCGGTCCGGTGTTGCGCAGGGGCAGGCCGGCGCCGAGCTCGTCGGAACGGATGGTCCGCGCCAGCGCCCCCTCGTGCGGGCTGCCGCCGACATCGAGGCGGATGCGCTTTGCATCCTCGATCAGCGCCTGCGCCGCGAGAACAAGCCAGACCTTCTCCTGGGTGGAGAGGTAGCGGGTGCGGCCGCGCAGGTCCTCGACGACGCGCTGGGCATCGGCAACGATCCGCCGGGTGACCCGCGCCTCGACACCGAGCGCCATGAGGGCGGCTGCATCGCGCAGCCGCGAGCCGTAGTCGAAGCGGCCCATGTCGACCTGGCCACGGGCGGTGAGCAGGGTCACCGCCGAGGCCATCACCCGCTCCGCGCGCGCCATGTCGCCCATCAGGGCAAGGGCCGCGCCGAGCTGGCCGCGCGCCACCGGGGTGGCGATCTCGTTCAGCTGCGTGTCGGCGAGCCAGCGCAGTTCGGACAGCGATCCGCGGCCGTTGCGGGCGAGGACGTAGTGCGCATAGGCGAGATCCATGCCCTTGTTGTCGCCGACGCCGTTGGTGGAGACGACCAGCGTCCGCAGCCGCTCGATGGCGAGGTTGAACGCCGTCGTCGGGATGCCGTAGCCCTTCTCCTTCGCCCGCGACAGGAAGTCCGTCACATAGGCGTCGAGCCAGGCGTCCTCGTTGGAGCCGGCGGTCCAGAGGCCGAAGGAGCCCGAGCCGGATTCGCGCGACAGGATTCGCTCGATGGAATCGCTGATGCGCTGGCGCACCGGCGTCTCGAGGCCGAGCCCGCCCTCGGCCGCCGCGAGAACGTCGAGATAGAGCAGCGGCAGGGCCCGCGAGGTGATCTGCTCGGTGCAGCCGAAGGGATAGCGGTCGAGGGCGAGGATCAGGCCCGGCACGTCGATCGCCGTGGAGGGGCTGACCGAGACGGAGACCTGTGCCGATCCCGGCAGGAAGTCGCCGAGGAGGTCGCCCGACACCGTCACCGACTGGCCCGGCTCCATGGTCATCACCGTGCGCCGGCTGATGTCGGGCAGGGCCGGCCTCACCCCCAGCGCGTAGCGGGAAGTGACGTCGAGGCCGTTCGGCCCGGTAAGCTGCACGTTGAGGTGGCCGACGCCGAGGCCGCCGGCCGACAGCGGCAGCGAGACCGAGCCACGACCGCCATTGGCACCGAGCTGCACCGTCGCCTGCGTCTGGCTGAGCCGCAGCGGCCCCTCCGGACGGACGGTGACGCGATAGGCGCCGGCCGGACCCTCGGCGTTGACGAAGTCGAGGCGGGCCGTCGCGGCATCGGCATGGCCGAGCACCCGCGGCAGCGTCGCCGTCACCACGACGGGATCGCGGGCGATGACATCGCGCGAGGCCGAGCCGTGCTTCTTCGTCGTCCAGGCCATGGCCATGAGGCGCACGGTGCCGTTGAAGTCGGGAATGTCGAAGACGGCCTCCGCCGTGCCGTCCGGCCCGACGGTGAGGATGCCGGAGAACAGCGACAGCGGCTGCTGCGCCGGCGGGGCGCCGGAGAAGCGGTTGGTCGGGCCGTCGCCGCCGGAGCGGATCGCGCCGCGCACCGCCGACATCCCGTCGATGAGCAGGCCGTAGAGGTCGCGCACCTCGGCCGAGAGCCGGCGCTGGCCGAGATAGTGCTCGTCCGGCTTCGGCGGCTGGTAGTTGGTGATGGTGAGGATGCCGAGGTCGACGGCGGCAACCGTGACATGCGCCTGTTCGCCGGCAGCGAGCCCCTCGACCTTCACCGGCACCCGCAGCGCCGTGCGCGGCGCCATCTTCTCCGGCGCGTCGAGGGTCACCCTCAGGCGACGCTCCGCCGTGTCGATGCCGAACCAGGCGAGGCCGATGGCGCGGCCGGGCATGCGCGAGGCGGCGGCGTCGAGCGGCCGGCGCATGAACACCGTCGCATAGGCGCCGGCCCCCCAGTCGCGGCCGACCGGGATCTGGATGGTGGAACGGCCCTGCGGCACGTCGACCGTGCGTTCGGCGAGCAGCCGGTCGCCCATCACCGCGACGGTCGCCGAGCCGGCAAACCGCGCATTGACCGAGACGGTCATGGTCTCGCCGGAGACATAGGACGGCTTGTCGAGGCTCATCTCCAGGACGTCGGGCGTATCGGCGGTGCCGCCGGCGCCATAGCCGGATTCGAAGATGACCGTGGTCATCGGCCCGGCGACATCGCCGCCAGCCGTCACCTCCAGGCGATACTTGCCCCAGGGCACCGGCGCACCGATGCGGGGGGCGGCGCCGGAGGCGGTCGCCTGCACCTCACCGTCGGCGACGCGGCGCGTCGTGACGATGGCCCGGCTCGCCCAGCCGGACGTGCCGCGGGTCCAGATCCAGCGCGTCTCGAGGCGCAGCAGCTGCCAGCTGAGCTGGGCGGAACGGCGCGTACGGCCATCCGGGGCAACGGCGATCAGTTCGAAGGAGGCCGTGTCGCCCTCCGACACGCGATCGCCCTCGAACAGCGGCTTGACGCCGATGAGCTGCGTTCCCGGCAGGACCGGGACGGTCGCCGTCCGCTCGACGGCACGGCCGCCAGGCTCGGCGACACGCACCTGCAGGCGCGCCGACAGCGGCCGCGTCGTGTCCTCCATGCGCGGCAGGCGAGCGGCGATACGCGCCTTGCCGGCATCATCAGTGGTCAGACCGTCGGGCAGCGGCTCGCGGTCGCGCTTCACCTCCTCGTCGCCGAGTCCGAAGCGGAAGCCGGGAAAGTCCGGCAGGTTCGGGGTCGTCTCCATGACGACCTCACCCTCAATGCCGAGATTGGCGCCCGGCATGCCGAAGAGATAGCGGGCATCGACGGTCGCGCCGAAGGCGTCGTTACGCGTCAGGCGCTGCTCGGTCGCGGCGAGGTCGAAGGCGATGCGGTCGGGCACGAAGTCCTCGACCATGAAGCGGACCTCGCCGGCGGCCGGGCTCTTCGGGTCGGTGATGGCGCGGACACGCCAGGTACCGGTGGGCGCGGAGGAGACGATCGGGATCGGTACGGCGCGGGCGCCGGCGCCCTGGTCCTGCGTGACGATGCGGCGATACTCGACGCCGTCCGGACGCTCGACGATGAGGGTCAGCGGCAGGTTCGGAACCGCGTCACCCTTGCCGTCGCGCAGCAGCGCCGTGAGATAGACCGTCTCGCCCGGACGATAGATGCCGCGCTCGGGCACGAGGAAGGCGTCGAGCGGACCGGTCACTTCGCGGCCGGCGACGCCGCGGTCGGAGAGGTCGAAGGCCGGCTGACGCAGGTTGAGGAAGGAATAGTCGCCCTGCGCGGTCGAGGCGACGACGAGCGCCGGCGCCTGCGAGCCCTCGCCGCGGGTGAGGCCAGGCGCAAAGCGGACATGGCCAGACGCGTCGGTCCGCGCCGTGCCGAGCACCTCGTTGTTGCGGGCGATGAGGCGAACCTCGACATCGGCCAGCGGCTTCGCCGAGTTCAGTGAATGGACATAGCCGTGGACCCCGTCGACGCCCGAGAGCGCGGTGAGGCCGAGGTCGGAGACGATGAACCACTGGGCGACACGGCCATTGCCGCTGTCGTCGTCATCGGTGCGCCGCTGGGCATTGGTCGGCTTCGCGGTCACCACATAGACGCCGGGCTCCAGCGTGCGCACCGCCTCGTCAATCGGCAGCGCCGTGGTCACGTCGACATTGAGGCGGTTCTCGGTCTCGAGCTGCCCCTTCCAGACGGAGATGCCGCGCTCGGAAATGAGCTGCTGCATCTCGTAGCTCTCCAGTGGCTTCGGGAACTCCTCCTGGATGGTCTGGGCGATGGACCGGTCGCCCATGCGGATGATCTCGACGTCGATCGACTGGAGATTAACGCTGATGATGGGCAGGCCGCGCTGGCCGGCGCGCGGCAGCACATAGGAGCGACCCGAGAAGCGCACCGAGGGCGTGCGGTCGCGGACATAGACCTGACGTCGACATTGCGCGTCAGGCTCTCGCTCGGGATCACCGAGGGCAGGCCTTCGCGCAGCTGGAAGGTATAGCGCTCGCCGTGCCGGAGGCCGTCGACGCAGATCTGGCGGTCCTCCACCGTGATCGGCGGATTGTTGACGCCCGTCTGGCGGATGTAGGGGGCGAAATCGGTGCGGCCGGCGCGCAGGTTCTCGGTGAACACGAAGCAGGCGCGCGGGCGGGTCGCATCCGAATCGATCTTCGTCTCGCGGAAGCGGAAGCCGTGCTGGTCGCGCAGGCGGTTGTAGGCATCGCGCGCCTCGGGCGTGTCGCGCGTCTCCACCACGGCGCGGGCGACGTCGATGGCCGGGCGCCACTGCTGGCGCGCCACCATGATCTGCCGCACGTGAGCAAGGGCGAAGGCCTCCTCGGCGCGGTTGGCGGCGCGGCGATAGGCCATGTAGGCGGAGGCGAGGATGTCGGTCTGCAACTGCTGGCGCTCGCGCCAGTCATTGGTTCGGACGCCTCCGAGCGCCTGCGAGTAGCGCACCCAGGGCGCCGAATCCGTGCCGGAGCGCAGCGCGATCGCCTCCCAGGCGCGGGCCGCGGCACGGAAGTCGCCGCGCGTCGCCGCAGCGTCCGCATCGCGGCGGATGTCGGGAATCGGTCGGTTGTCACCGGCGGCCTTGTTGGCGATCGAGGCCTCGAAGCGCCGCGCCTGCTCGATCAGGTCGTCGCGCTGGTAGGCGCGCAGCGGCGGCAGGACCGGCGCGGCCGGCGCACGCTGCGGCTGGGCCGCATCGGGGCGCGGCTGCGGGCGCGGCGGATTGACCTGCGCGAGGTCGACGAGCTCGGGCTCGGGGGCCTGGGCCAGCACCGTCCGGGGGTCGGCGAAGCCGAGAACCGCTGCGACGACAAGCGGCCCCGCGGCCGCAACAAGACCTCGGATGCGCATGATGTATGTCCTCGTTGCGGTCCCGACGCCCCATCGGCCGCAGACGGGACTGTCCCACCCGCCTGTCGGAACGGCAATAGGGAGTGCTACGTAATTCCCCTAAGCGGAAGGCGCGGCGGGGTCGAAGAGCTAGCCCGCCGCAGGCCTCGTCTGGAGAGGTTCAGGTCAGCCCATCGCCGCCTTGGCCGCCGCGACGATCTTCGCTGGCGTCACCTTCACCGCATCCTCGAGCGGCGGCGAGAAGGGCACCGGGATGCGCGGCGCGCCGAGGCGGCGTGCCGCCTTCACCTTCGCCGGCCCGAGCTTCTCGATCACCGTCGACACCACCTCGGCGCCGAAGCCGGCGACCGAGACCGCCTCCTGCACCACGAGCAGCCGGCCGGTCTTCTCCACCGAGGCGCAGACGGCCTCCTGGTCCCAGGGCCACAGCGTCCTGAGGTCGAGGACCTCGGCATCGATGCCCTCGCCCGCCAGCGTCGCCGCCGCCTGTTCCACCGCCGGCATGATCGCCGACCAGGAGACGATGGTGAGGTCGCGCCCCTCGCGCGCCTTGCGTGCCTTGCCGAAGGGGATGGGCTCGATGACGGAGGCGACCTCGCCGGTCACCGGGAACAGGTTCTTCGGATCAAAGAACAGCACGGGATCGTCGGAGCGGATGGCGCTCACCAGCAGTCCGGCTGCATCGGCGGGGGTCGAGGGCGTCACCACGATGACGCCCGGCAGGTGGACGAACCAGGATTCCAGCATCTGGCTGTGCTGGGCGGCGGCGCGCCAGATGCCGTGCGGCATGCGCACGACCACGGCGGGCTTGGCCTGACCGCCGAACATGTAACGGATCTTGGCGATCTGGTTCACCAGCTCGTCCATGGCGCACATGACGAAGTCGAAGATGCGCATCTCGATGATCGGCCGCGTGCCGACCAGCGCCGCGCCGAGGCCGGCGCCCATGATCGTCGACTCCGAGATTGGCGTGGAGACGACGCGCTCCGATCCGAATTCGGGGAGGAAGTCCTTGTACTGGCCGTAGAGGCCGCCGCGCGCGACGTCCTCGCCCATGACCCAGACGGTCGGGTCGCGGCGCATTTCCTGGAGGGCGGCGAGGCGCACCGCCTCGACGAGGGTGACGCTCTGGCCGCTCATGCCGAAACTCCTGCAAAGCGCACCGCGCCGACATCCTGCACATCTTCGTAGGCAATGGCCTCCTGCGGCCAGGGCGCCCCCTTGGCGTCCGTGACGGCCTCGGCCATTTCCGCCTCGGCCGTCGTGCGGATGGCCGCGAGATCGGCGGCCGGCACGCCGCGCTCGCCGAGCAGCGCGGAGAGGCGGTCGATCGGGCAGCGCTTCTTCGCCGCCTCGACATCGGCCGGATTGCGCCAGGCGGCGGCATCGGTCGAGGTGTGGCCGGTGATGCGGTAGGTCTTGGCGTGGAGGAGGCGCGGACCCTTGCCCCCGCGCACCTCGGCGACCAGCCGTGCGGCCGCCTCGTCCACCGCCATGACGTCATTGCCGTCGACGGTGATGCCCGGCACCCCGAGCGATTCGGCTCGGGCGATGACGCCCGGCCCCGCCGTCACGGTGTCGGTCTGGGTGAAGGCGGAAACGCCGTTGTCCTCGCAGACGAAGAGGACGGGAAGGTTGTAGAGCGCCGCCCAGTTGAGCCCCTCGAGAAAGGGGCCACGATTGATGGCGCCGTCGCCGAAGAAGCAGACCGCGATGGCGCTCGAGCGGATCATCTTCAGGCCCTGTGCCGCACCGACCGCGATCGGGATGCCGCCGGAGACGACACCGTTGGCGCCGAGCATGCCGACCGAGAAGTCGGCGATGTGCATGGAACCGCCCTTGCCGCGGCAATGGCCGCCCTCGCGGCCGAACAGTTCGCGCATCATGCCCTGCACGCCGGCGCCCTTGGCGATGGCATGGCCGTGGCCGCGATGATTGGAGGTGATGCGGTCCTCGGCGGTCAGGTTGAGGCAGACGCCGGTCGCGACGCCTTCCTGGCCGATGGAGACATGCAGCGGCCCCGGCACCACGCCCTCCTTGTGGGCGTTGAGGGCCGCCGTCTCGAAGGCGCGAATCCGGCACATGGTGCCGTAGAGATCCAGCAGGCGCTGGACATTGTGGGTCGGTTGCATCGGCGTTTCCCGCAGTCTGGTCTGTTGTTCTCGTTCAGTAGGATTTCGGCAGGTCGAGCACCTTCTCGGCGATGAAGGAGAGGATGAGCTGCGCGGAGACCGGCGCGAGGCGCGGAATCCAGGCCTCGCGCAGGTAGCGCTCGACATGGAACTCGCGGGCATAGCCCATGCCGCCGAGCGTCATCACCGCCCGCTCGCAGGCCTTGTAGCCGGCTTCCGCCGCCAGATACTTCGCGGCATTGGCGAAGGGGCCGCAGGGCTCGTCGCGGTCGTAGAGGGTTGCCGCCTTCAGCATCATCAGCTCGGCTGCCTCGAGCTCCATCCAGCATTCGGCGAGCGGATGCTGGATCGACTGGTTCTGGCCGATCGGCCTGTCGAAGACGCGGCGCTCCTTTGCATAGGCGCTCGCCCGTTTCAGCGCCGCGCGGCCGAGCCCGATGGCCTCCGCCGCGATGAGGATGCGCTCGGGATTGAGCCCGTGCAGGATGATGTCGAAACCCTTGCCCTCCTCGCCGATGAGGTCGGCGGCCGGCACCGGCAACCGGTCGAAGAAGACCTGGTTCGAATCGACCGCCTTGCGGCCCATCTTGGCGATCTCGCGCACCTCGACATGGGCGCGGTCGAGGGTGGTGTAGAACAGCGATAGCCCGTCCGTTCGCCGCTTGACCTCGGACAGAGGCGTCGTGCGGGCGAGCAGCAGGATCTTGTCGGCGACCTGCGCCGTCGAGGTCCAGATCTTCTGGCCGGTGACGATGTAAGTATCGCCCTGGCGCTCGGCCCGCGTCTTGATCTTCAGCGTGTCGAGGCCGGCATCGGGCTCGGTGACGCCGAAACAGGCCTTCTCCCGGCCCTCGATCAGGGGGGGCAGCATACGGGCTTTCTGCTCCTCGGTGCCCTTCACCACCACCGGGTTGAGCCCGAAGATGTTGAGGTGGATGGCGGAGGCCCCGGACATGCCGGCCCCTGACGCAGCGATCGCCTCCATCATGACGGCAGCCTCGGTGATGCCGAGGCCCGAGCCGCCATAGGCTTCCGGCATGGCGACGCCGAGAAAGCCGGCCTCGGCGAAGGCGCGGTGGAAGTCGTCGGGAAAGCCGCCCTTGGTGTCGCGCTCCAGCCAGTAGTCGTCGCCGAAGCGCGCGCAGAGTCGCTGCACCGCCTCGCGCAACGCCAGCTGGTCCTCGGTGAGGGAAAAATCCATCGATCTCACTGCGGCTCGATGCCGGCTTCCTTGATCATCCGCGCCCAGTTGGCGAGCTGCGCCTTGACGAAGGCGCCGAGTTCATCCGGCGTCTGGGTGAAGGCGTCGAAGCCGATCTCGGCGAGCTTCTTGGTGATCTCCGGATCGGTGGCGATGGCCGCCAGTTCCTTGTTGAGCCGTGCGGTCACCTCGGGCGGCATGCGTGCCGGACCGAAGACGCCGTTCCACGAGGTGATGTCGAACTCCGGAACCCCCGCCTCCTGCATGGAGGGCAGGTTCGGCAGCAGCTTGGAGCGCTCGGCGGTCGTGACCGCAAGTGCCCTCAGCGAGCCGGCATTGACCTGCGTGAGCGAGGCCGTGATGTCGACGAACATCATCGAGATGCGCCCGCCGATGATGTCGGTGATGGCCGGCGGCGTCGAGCGGTAGGGCACGTGGAGGATGTCGATGCCGGCGCGCTTGGCAAAGGTCGCGCCCGCCACGATGCCGGTGGAGTTGCCGCTGGCATAGGTCAGCTTGCCGGGGTTGGCCTTGGCGTGGGCGACGAGCTCCTTCACCGAGGTGACCGGCAGCTTCGGGTCGACCACGAGCAGGAAGGGCAGGTTGCCCATCCGCGCCACCGGCGAGAAGTCGTTCACCGGATCGTAGGTGAGCGTCTTCAACAGGCTCGGATTGGCCGAATGCGAGGTGTTGGTGGTCATGAACAGCGTGTAGCCGTCGGCCGGCGCACGGGCGACGAAAGTCGCCGCCACCGAGCCGTTGGCGCCCGCCCGATTTTCGACGACGACGCCCTGGCCGAGCCTGGCGGCAAGCTGCTGGGCGACGATGCGCGCCACCGTGTCGGTGCCGCTACCGGCGGCGAAGGGCACGACGAGGGTGATGGGACGCTCGGGCCAGGCGGCGCGCGCCGGCGCGGCAAAGGCGAGGGCGGCGGCGCTGGCGAGCAGCGTGCGGCGGTCGATCGGCATGGTGTTTCCCCCAGAAAGGAACAGGTTCTGAAATGGACGGCCCGCATTCTGCGGCGGGCGGATCAGGTGCGGCGGATGACCCTCGCGGGGTTCTCCTCGTAGGGCGGCGTGTAGATCACCAGCACCCGCACCGGTGTTTCGCTGGTGACGGTGAAGACATGCTCCATGCCGGCCGGGAAGAAGCAGGAATCGCCGGGCTTCATTGAAAAGCGCTGGCCATCGACCTCGGCATCGGCCGTGCCCTCCAGGAGGTAGCAGATCTGGTCGATGCCGGGATGGGCGTGGGGGAGCGCGCCATTGCCCTTCTCGATCGTGCCGACGAGCATCTCGACCGATTCCGCACCCACGGTCTCGCGACTGATCAGCCGGCGGTTCAGCGTGCCGGTGTGGTTGGCGGGGATGGTAGCCCGGAACGTCCTCCTCGCGGACGTGGTAGCGGCGCGTCGTGCGCCCGGCCGAAGCCGTCATGTCAGTCCTCCCGCTTGCGGATCGGTCGCCCGCCGTCGATCCGTCGTCCGGACCTTTTCTTGCGAGTGTGAAGGCGGAGGCCGGCCTGTCAAGGCGAACCCGGGCATGTCTGGCACCAGCCGAACGGCGAGGCTTGGCGCATTGCCCGCAGCCGGCGAGATTGAAACACTGCCGGCCCCATGACGACCGGAGCGGGCCCGCCCATGCAGCCAGCCATCATCCTCGACAGCGTCACACACCTGACCGCCGATGCCCGCGGCCGGATCGCGGTCTGCGCCTCGCACGGCGCCGTCTATGCTGCCTGGTACGGCGCCACCAAGGGGGTCTGCGCCATGATCCTCAACGATGCCGGCATCGGCCGCGAGCAGGCCGGCATCTCGGGCCTGGCCTGGCTCGACGGCTTCGGCGTGCCGGGCGCGACCGTCTCGCACAACTCGGCGCGCATCGGCTGGGGGGCCGACATGCCCGGGCGTGGCACCCTGTCCTTCGTCAACGCGGCGGCGGCGAGCCTCGGCCTGAGGCCCGGCATGACCTGCGGCGCGGCGATCGACCTCCTGCAGCGCGCCGACCTCGCGCCCTCGCCGACGCCGGCGCCTCTCGACGAGGCGCGCCACGAAATCGCCGAGGCGGGCGCGAAAGGGATCCGCGTCTTCGTCCTCGATTCCAATGGCCTCGTCGGCAAGGACGATGCCGGCCATGTCGTGGTGACCGCCTCACACGGCGGACTTCTCGCCGGAAAGCCCGAGACCGCGGTGAAGTCCGACGTCTTCGCCGCCGTCTATGTCGATGCTGATCGCGGGCTCGACGACGCCGGAATCTCGCGCCTGCCCGCGCTTCAGGCGCGCGGCATTGCCGGCGCCATGGTCTCGGCCTTCTCCGCCCGCATCGGCGACGGCCTGTCGGTCTGGAACGACGGCTTCGTCTCTGCCATCAACGCCGAGGGGGCCCGGCGCGGCGGCGCCATCGGCCAGTCGACCCGCGATTTCGTCGCGGCGATCATCGCTTCCGCCTGATACCCTGCGGGCTCGCGGGCCCGTCGTTCGCGCCGCGGGAGCAGGCCGTGCGCCGGTTTTGCTTGACAGGGCCGGGCACTGTCACTATGCGGTCGCGTCTCCGAACAGGACCATTCTGTCCAGCGGCTGGCTGATGCCGTCGCGCTTTACCTTTGGGATCCGACCGATGTCGCGTCGTTGTGAACTCACCGGCAAGGGTGTTCTGGTTGGCCACCGGGTCAGCCACTCGAACATCAAGACGAAGCACCGCTTCCTGCCGAACCTGCAGAACATCTCCTTCGCCTCCGAGGCGCTGGGCCAGACCGTCTCGCTGCGCGTGTCGACCCACGCCCTGCGCTCGGTCGACCACAATGGCGGCCTGGATGCCTTCCTGACGAAGGCCCGCGCCGAGGACCTGTCGCCGAAGGCGCGGCAGCTCAAGACGGCGATCGCCAAGAAGAACGCCGAAGCCGCCTGATCCGCGGTATTCCTTGAATTAGCGTGAACCGGCGCGGGGAAACCGCCGCCGGTTTTTGCTTTGACGCTGCGGCATTGTCGCGCGGCGACAGAATCCCCACATACCGCTACGATGTGAAACAGCGGCAGCGACAACGCCGCGTCACCGGTGGGGAACCCATGTCGTCGAAGACCCTCTTCAGGTCCAGGAATATCGTTCGCGCCCTTGCCATCGGCAGCGTCGCCATCATGCTCGGCGCCGTTGCCGCCGAGGCTGCGCCCCGTGGCGGCGGCAGCCGCGGCGGCCGCACCTACGCGCCCCCTGCGGCAACCAATACCGCCCCGACCACGGCAGCCCCGCTGCAGCGCACGACGGCGCCGACGCCCGCTCCCGGCATGCAGCAGCCCGGCATGGCAGCGCGCCCCGGCGCACCTGCGCCTGCCGCCCAGGGCTCCCGCTGGGGCGGCCTCGGCATGGGCCTCGCCGCCGGCTTCCTCGGCGCCGGCCTCTTCGGCATGCTGTCCGGCCAGGGCTTCCTCGGCGGCCTCGGCTCGCTGATGGGCATGCTCGGCTTCCTCGCCCAGTTCGCCCTCATCGCCGGCGTGATCTATCTCGTCGTCCGCCTGGTGCGCGGCCGCCGCGAGACCGCCGCCGACGCGCAGCCGGCCATGGCCCGCGCCGGGCTCGGCGCGGCGGGCAACGGCCCCATGGGTGCTCCCGGCAACGGCCCGATCCCCGGCATGGCCGGCGGTTCGGTCGCGGCCCCTGCCGCTGGGCCGTCGGACACCATCGGCGTGACCCCGCAGGACTACGACACCTTCGAGCGGCTGCTGGGCTATGTGAACGAAGCCTACTCGCGCGAGGACCTCAACGGCCTGCGCACCATGGCGACCCCGGAGATGGTCGGCTACTTCGCCGATGACATGAAGGAGGCCGCCTCGCGCGGCGTCGTCAACCGCATCTCGAACGTCAAGCTGCTCCAGGGCGACCTGTCGGAAGCCTGGCGCGAGCAGGATGCCGACTACGCGACAGTGGCCATGCGCTTCTCGCGGACCGACCTCACCATCGAGCGGTCCTCCGGGCGCGTCGTCAGCGGCAACCCGCAGGGCGAGGAGGCCGTCGAGCTCTGGACCTTCCGCCGTCCGCACGGCGGCGTCTGGCAGCTTTCGGCGATCCAGAACACCTGATCGTCCGCGGCTTCGAAGCATCATCGGGGCCCCGGCCATGCGCCGGGGCCTTGTCGTTTCGGACGGTCCGGAACCGCCCTGTTGATATTAACCCTTTGTCCATACCTGTTGACGAAGTCTTAACGAAACCGTTGCGAGCCGGGCGGTCTCGTGGTTCCATCGCAGTGCGATGAAGACCGTCACGACAGAAATCCGCCTCGCCAGGCAGTCCGACGCCCCGATCGTGGCCGAAGTCCACGATGAGGCCTGGCGCGCCGCCTATCGCGGCCTGATCCCCGGCGCCGAGCTCGAAAAGCTCATCTCGCGGCGGGGGCCGAACTGGTGGGACGCGGCCATCCACAAGGGCAACCGCATCGCCCTTCTCGGCTTCGGCGACGAGATCGCGGGCTACGCCAACTACGGCCGCAACCGGGCCAAGGCGCTGACCTATGAAGGCGAGATCTACGAGCTCTATCTCCGGCCGAAATTCATCGGCCTCGGTCTCGACCGCCGCCTGTTCCATGCCGCGCGCAAGGACCTCGCCGAGCATGGCCTCGACAGCCTGGTGATCTGGGCTTTGACCGACAACGAGGCCGCCATGCGTTTCTATCGCAGCCTCGGCGGCAAGCCGGTCGCCCGCTCGTCCGAGACCTTCGGCGACCGCGCCCTCGACAAGACGGCCTTCGGCTGGGCCGCCTGACCTTCCTTGGTCTAACGTGCATTTTGCACTGCAGCACTTGCGGCCCCGGCCTTGTTGCGGCTAACGAGACGCTGCACGGCCCCGGAGACACAGTCCCATGCGTATCGACGCCATCTCGATCGGCAGGAATCCTCCTGACGAGGTCAATGTCATCGTCGAGGTCCCGGTCGGCGGCGAGCCGATCAAGTACGAGATGGACAAGGAGGCCGGCACGCTCGTGGTCGACCGCTTCCTCTATACGTCAATGCGCTATCCGGGGAATTACGGCTTCATCCCGCACACCCTGTCCGAGGACGGCGATCCCTGCGACGTTCTCATCGCCAACCAGCGCGGCATCATCCCCGGCGCCATCGTCGCCTGCCGCCCCGTCGGCGTGCTGAAGATGGAGGACGAGGCCGGCGGTGACGAGAAGATTGTCGCGGTGCCGGTGCCGCGGCTCACCCGCCGCTACGAGAAGGTCCACGACATCCAGGACCTGCCCGAGATCACGCTGAAGCAGATCGAGCACTTCTTCCAGCACTACAAGGACCTGGAATCCTCGAAGTGGGTGAAGGTCGTCGGCTGGGGCGATGCCGCCGAGGCCAAGCGGCTGATCGTCGAGGCCATGGAGCGGGCAAAGGCCAAGAAGGCCTGAGCGCCCCAGTGATCTGAGCGACATCCGGCGGCCGGCCGCCAGCGCTTCGGTCACCTTGGCGCGAATGTCGGCGAGGCTGAACGGCTTGGTGACGACGTCGTGCACCAGCGCCTCCAGACCGTGGGCGCGCTCGCGCTGGTCCGCATAGCCGGTCATCAACAGGATCACAAGATCGGGGAACTGCGGCGCGGCGGCGAGGGCGAGCGCGATGCCGTCCATCAGCGGCATGCGGATATCGGTCAGCAGCAGGTCGTAGGCGCCCCGGTCGCGCTCGAGCATCTCCAGGGCCTCGGCGCCGTCGCGCGCCTCGGTCACAGCATGGCCGTCGATCTCGAGAGCCCGGCGCACGAAGGCGCGGACCGGCTCGTCGTCCTCGGCGATGAGAACCCGCGCCACCGCCTCAGTCCTCGATGACGCCGACGAAGGGCAGCTGCCGCCAGGCGTGGGCGACATCCATGCCGTAGCCGACGACGAAGACATCCGGGCAGGTGAAGCCGACATGATCGGCGTCGAGATGGATGGCGCGCTTGCCGGGCTTCTCCAGCAATACGCAAGTGCGCACCGACCGGGCGCCGCGGGCCATCAGCAGGTCCTTGGCATAGGTGAGAGTGCGGCCGCTCTCGAGGATGTCGTCGACGAGCAGCACGTCGCGGTCCGTCACAGGGCTTTCGACATCGTGCAGCACGCGCACCTGGCCGGTGGAAACCGTGCCCTCCAGATAGGAGGACAGCGACATGAACTCGACCTCCGGCGCCATGCCGGCGGCATCCATCGCCCGGATCAGGTCGGCAGCGAAGACGAAGCTGCCCTTGAGGACCGCGATGACCAGGAGCCGCTCCGGCCGGGTTTCGGCGATCTCCCGGACCAGCTCCTTGTTGCGCTCCGCGATGGCCTCGGCCGAGAACAGGACGCGGATGTTGTCACGATTCATCGATCGCACTCCGGAGGGAGCCCCTTGGACGGGCTCCTTGTGTCGAGATGTAGCCTCAAAGGAGCCGCGGCGTCACCTGCCGGCGGCGTCGACCCTGGTGAAGAAGCGGACTTCCACGCTGCTGCCGTCCGGCGGCGGCGAGGCGAGGCGCGAGCGGAAGGGCACCGCCTCGCCGGCCTCGAGCCGGGCCTTGGGCGCCGTGGCTGTCCAGGTGTGGGCCAGCTTGCCGGCGGCATCGCGCACGGCGCGTCGCATTCCTCGCCGATCGACCGGCCGGCTGCTGATGTTGATGAGCTGGCCCTCGACGACGAGGACAACCACCCCGTCGACCACCTCGTTGGCGCCCTTCACGTCGCGGAACTCGACCCCGCGCAGGTTCACCGGCAGGCCGAGACGCTCGTAGAGCCCGGCCGAGTCCGGCACGGTGCGTACCACCTGCTCGCGGCCGAGGAAGAACATGGCGAGAATCGCCGATCCGAGGAGCAGGATCAGGAACGACGGCGAGAGGCGGAAAGCCTGCCCGCCGGGCCGCGACAGGCTCGGCCGCCTGAGCCGGCGGGGACTGGCCGTCTCCTTGTCGGCGCGCGCCGCTGCCCTGGCTGCGGGGACCGGTTTGTCGTCCTCCTCCGGCTCGGCAGTGCGGGCCGGCAGGGGCGGCACGTCGGCCTCGGGCTGAATCGATGGCGCCTCGGCTTCCGGAACGCTCGGCTCCGCCGGTGTCTCGCCGGTACCGGCCTTGTTCTCGGCCTCCTCGGCAAAGGCGGCGCCCCAGTCGGCATCGTCGCCGGCCTTGGCATCCGCTGCCGCGCCCGCTCCGACCGCCTCGGCCTGCACCGGAAGCTGGGCCTGTTCCTCGATGGCGCTCTCGGGAGTCGCCAGCCACACCGTCCGGCACTGGGCACAGCGAACCTGCCGTCCGGCATCGCCCAGGACGGTCTTGTTGACCCGGAAGGCCGTCGCGCAGGACGGGCAGACGATCAGCATGGTTACGCGCCTCGGGACGGTTGTCCCTCCGCACCACCTTTGCCCACCATGGTTAATTGGCGGTTAAGTGCCCCGCCGTGTCATGATCGCGGCCGCCGAATCGCCGGCGGAAGAGGGACGACGCGGCCTTGGTCCGGTTCGAGAATGTCGGATTGCGTTACGGGGTGGGGCCCGAGGTGCTGAGGGATCTCACCTTCGGCATCGAGCCGCATTCGTTCCAGTTCCTCACCGGACCCTCGGGCGCGGGCAAGACAAGCCTGCTGAAGCTCCTGTTCCTGTCGCTGCGCGCCACGCGTGGCATCGTCACCGTCTTCGACCACGACACCTCGCGCCTGTCGAAGGACGAACTCTCGGTGCTGCGCCGGCGCATCGGCATCGTCTTCCAGGACTTCCGCCTGCTCGACCATCTGACGACCTACGAGAACGTCGCGCTGCCGCTGCGCGTGCTCGGCAAGGAGGAGGCAAGCTACCGCTCTGAGGTGATCGACCTGCTCGAATGGGTCGGCCTCGGCGAGCGCATCGACGCCTATCCGCCGATCCTCTCCGGCGGCGAGAAGCAGCGCGCCGCCATCGCCCGCGCCGTCATCGTGAGGCCGGAGATGCTGCTCGCCGACGAGCCGACCGGCAATGTCGACCCGCCCCTGGCCAAGCGTCTCCTGAGGCTCTTCGTCGAGCTCAACCGCACCGGCACAGCCGTGCTCATCGCCACCCACGACCTCTCGCTCCTGGAACAGGTGGAGGCGCGCCAGCTCATCATCCGCGAGGGGAGCCTCAGCATCCTCGACCCCCATCACCAGGAGGCCGGCGGGTGGTGAGCGGAACGCGACGCAGCGCCTCCCTGCAGCACTGGCTGGCGACCCGCGAAAGGGACCGCACGCAGGCCGGTCCGCGCCCGCGCGGTGCCTCGCTGGTGCCGCCCTCCTCCATCGCCGGCCGGGCCCTGGCGGTCATCATCGCCATCATGACCTTCCTCGGCTCGCTCACCGTCGGCAGCGTCGACCTCGTGCGGACGGCCGCCGCCGACTGGACGGCGTCGATCATCCGCGAGGCGACGATCCAGGTGCGCCCGGTGGCCGGCCGCGACCTTGCCGCCGACGTCTCGCGGGCGACCGAGATCGCCGTGCGCTTTCCCGGCGTCGCCGACGTCTCGCCCTACACGGCGGAGGAAACCCGGCGGATGCTGGAGCCCTGGCTCGGCGCAGGTCTCGGCGCCGAGGACCTGCCCATCCCGCGGCTGATCGTCGTCAGGCTCGCCGACGACCGCCGCACCGACATGGACGCGTTCCGCAGGGCTCTCACCGCCGAGGTGCCGACCGCCAGCCTCGACGACCACCGCCAATGGTTCGACCGCCTGCGCGCCATGGCCCGCGCCGTCATCGTCGTCGGCCTCGTCATCGTGGCGCTGATGATCGCGGCGACAGGCCTTTCGGTGATCTTCGCAACTCGCGCGGCGGTGGAGACGAACCGGCCGGTGGTGGAGGTGCTGCACTTCGTCGGGGCTCGCGACGCCTTCATCGCCGGCGAGTTCCAGCGCCATTTTCTCTGGCTGGCGCTGAAGGGCGCGGCCGCCGGCGGCCTCGCCGCGCTCGCAGCCATCCTCGTATCGGGGGTCGTCGCCGCACGCTGGCGCGCCACCGCCGGCGGCGACCAGATCGAGGCGCTGTTCGGATCGTTCTCGCTGGGGGCGACCGGCTATGCCGGCATCGCCATCCTCGTCGTGCTGGTGACGGCGGTGGCCGCCCTCACCTGCCGCTGGACGGTGATGCGGACGCTCGGCGCCATCGACTGAGGCGCGCCGTCACTCCAGCAGGCGCTGGTAGTTGATGCGGAAGAGGCGCTGGTCGGGCCGCGTGCGCGGATCGAGGTTGTGCAGCGCGACCGAGGTCTCGTAGCCCTGCGCGTCGTAGACGGTCCACTGGCGCAGCGCCATGTCCGAGGCGTTGAACAGCACCATCAGCCGGTTGGTGCCGCCGAGCGCCTGGCGCTCCTCGAGCATGACGATGACGTAGTCGGGATCGCGGGTCACCGAGGTGACGTTGGCGTCACGCAGGATGTCGACCCGGTCCGAGAGCAGGAAGCGCAGCGGCGTCTGCGACAGGGGATAGATGTCCTGGGTGTTGAGGCGCCGGTCGCGCACCGCCACGGACTGGCCGTCGGCGATGACCTCGACCGGGCTCGGCGGATTGTACTGGAAACGGATCTTGCCGGGCTTGTCGAGATAGAGCTTGCCGGTGGTGCGGCGCCCGTCCGGGCCGATCTGGACGAAATCGCCCTGCATGAAGCGGATGCCGTTGAAGTAGGCGTTCACCTGCTGGGCGATCTCGCGCGAGTCGGCATCGACGCCTCGAGCCGCGCGCGGCGCAGCCCGCCGCACCGGACCGGACAGCGCCGACGGGGCGGTGGCCGCAGGTGCCGCAGCCGTGGCAGGAGGAGCCGCCGGAGCGCCGCGAGGCGGCGCACCCGCCGGCGGGCCGAGCTGCAGTGGCGCTCCCTGGGCGAGAAGGAAGGGGCGGTCGTCGGCCAAGGCCGTGGCGGCTCCCGCCACCGCCAGCCCTGCGAGAACCAGGGCGATGGGGAGAAGACGCATGCCAGACGGCGGCGCACCGGCTTGAACGGTCATCGTCGGTCCTCGGTGCGGCAGGGTCATCTGGATCATGGCGGTTCGGGAGATAGGAAGCCGTTGGGGCGATTTCGAGGCGGAAGGCCCCTCAATCGGCGGCCTCCGGCATCAGGATCTCGCGCTTGCCCGCGTGGTTGGCGGGGCCGACGAGACCTTCGCGTTCCATTCGCTCGATGAGCGAGGCGGCTCGGTTGTAGCCGATCTGCAGGCGGCGCTGGATGTAGGAGGTCGAGGCCTTCTTGTCGCGCAGCACCACCTGCACCGCCTTGTCGTAGAGGTCGGCGGGCTCCTCGCCGAAGGCGCCCTTGTCGAAGACGGCGCCATCGTCGCCGTCGCCATCCATGCCCTCGTCCTCGTCGGTGGTGACGGCATCGAGATAGTCCGGGGCGCCCTGCATCTTCAGGTGATTGACGATGCGCTCGACCTCCTCGTCGGAGACGAAGGGTCCGTGGACGCGGCTGATACGGCCGCCGCCCGCCATGTAGAGCATGTCGCCGCTGGCCGAGCAGCTGCTCGGCGCCCTGCTCGCCCAGGATGGTGCGGCTGTCGATCTTCGACGTCACCTGGAAGGAGATGCGGGTCGGGAAGTTCGCCTTGATGGTGCCGGTGATGACGTCGACCGAGGGCCGCTGCGTCGCCATGATCAGGTGGATGCCGGCGGCACGCGCCATCTGCGCCAGGCGCTGGATCGGCGCCTTCGATCTCCTTGCCGGCGACCATCATCAGGTCGGCCATCTCGTCGACGATGACGACGATGTAGGGGATCGGCTCGAGGTCCATCTCCTCCTGCTCGTAGATGGCCTCGCCGGTCTCGCGGTCGAAGCCGGTCTGCACCGTGCGGGTCAGCACCTCGCCCTTGGCCTTGGCCGCTGGGCCATGCGGGCGTTGAAGCCGTCGATGTTGCGCACGCCGAGCTTCGACATCTTGCTTGTAGCGCTCCTCCATCTCGCGCACCGCCCATTTCAGCGCCACGACCGCCTTCTTCGGATCGGTGACGACGGGCGTCAGCAGATGGGGGATGCCGTCGTAGATGGAGAGTTCCAGCATCTTCGGATCGACCATGATCAGCCGGCACTGGTCCGGCCTCAGCCGGTAGAGCAGCGACAGGATCATGGTGTTGATGGCCACCGACTTGCCCGAGCCGGTGGTGCCGGCGACGAGCAGGTGCGGCATCTTGGCGAGGTCGGCGATGACCGGATCGCCGCCGATGGTCTTGCCGAGCGCCGATCGGCAGCTTGTCCTTGGCGGTCGTCGAAGTCCTCGGCTGGCCAGCATCTCGCGCAGACAGCACCGTTCTCGCGCTTGGCGTTCGGCAGCTCGATGCCGATGGCGTTGCGGCCCGGCGACCAGGGCGACGCGCGCCGAGATCGCCGACATGGAGCGGGCGATGTCGTCGGCAAGGCCGATGACGCGGTTGGAGCTGGTGCCCGGGCGCCGGCTCCAGTTCGTAGAGGGTCACGACCGGGCCCGGACGCACGTTGATGATCTCGCCGCGCACGCCGAAGTCGTCCAGCGTCGAGGTCGAGGGTCGCGGCGTTCTCCTGCAGCACCTCCATGCGACATGGACGCGTCGCGCTCGGCAGGGCTTCGGCTCGGTCAGGAGGTCGAGCGGCGGCAGTTCGTAGCTGTCATCGACACCGTCCGGCGGGGGCAGCGGCAGTTTCTGCTGAACCGCCGCGGGGCGCGCCGCCGTCGCAGGCGCATGGATGCGCGGCCCGACCTTTGACGGCCGGCGGCGGCGACGGGCAGCGGCCGCTCGTCCTCCATGTCGTCGGCGGCGTGCGATACGTGGCGCGGCGATCTCCTCCGGCTCCTGCGGGCGGGAACGCTCGTCGAGCGGGGCGTGGTAGGTTCGCGGGAGGCGATCGGGGGCAGCCTCGAGCACCGGCTCGCGGCGCACGCCCGAGGTGCGGCGCGCCGATGGCAGGCCGTCGTCGTCGGGCTCGGTGAAGAAGGCCTTGGCACGTGCGGTCAGGCCCGGTCCTGCGGCCGGCTCCACGCCCGTGGCCGGAGCACCCGCGGCGGAGCGGGCCGTCTGGGGGGCCTCCGCCACCATGCGGGCGAGGCGCGCCTTGGTCGACAGCATGCCGTGGGCGACGGCGCCGACGGCGCTGGACACCATGCCGCCGACAAGCCCCGGTTCGCGATCCTCGTCGCTCGGCCGGCGCGCCTTCGGAGCAACGCGGTCGAGTTCCTCCTCGAGCGTTTCCGGCTCGGGCTTGAGGATGAGGCCGATGGCCGCCGCCAGCAACGCAAGACCGATGGTTGCGGACAACGACAGGGCGATGATGCGGGTCACGCCCTGCATCCGCCCGAACAGGGTGGACAGCACGGTGATCCCGCCATCGCCGATGACCCCGCCGATTCCCGTCGGCAGCGGCCAGCCGGCCGGCGGCGGGATGAGCGAGACGGCGACGGCCAGCACCATCGCCGCGCCGATGCCGAGCGGCACGCGCAGGCCTTCGCGGTCGAAGGGGCGGGCCCGGAGCATAAGCCAGCCCCAGATGGCCGAGACGGAGAGCAGGACGATGGCCGCAAGGCCGAAGAGCTGCATCAGGAGGTCGGCGAGGATGGCCCCTGGCTTGCCGATCCAGTTCTTGACCGGCGCGTTGGTCGCGTGGCTGAGGGAGGGATCGCCGGCGGTCCAGGTGAGCATGGCCACCGCCGCGACCACGACCGCCGCGAGGACGCCGAGGCCGGCGAGCCGCCTGAGCTGGCGCCGCATCGCGCCGCCCAGTCCGTCGGGAACCAGAGAAGGTCCGGTCTGCCGGCGCGCCACTGCCATCGTCATCCAATCCCGTCATGGGAGGGCGCAGAATGGTCGACGGCAGGATGGATGCCGCGCCGGAGCGCCCTCCGGTTCAGTCGCGGACCTTAGCGAGCCAACGGTTGACGTCGGATTAACCATCGCTGGTCGGTCCGGGTGCCGGGTCCGGCTCGCCCAAGAAAAAGCCCCCGGCGCGGGGGCGCCGGGGGCAGATGGCCTGAAGGAGGACAGGCGTCAGAGATTGTAGGCGCGCTCGCCGTGCTCGGCGAGGTCGAGGCCCTCGCGCTCGCGGTCCGCCGTGACCCTCAGGCCGACGATGACGTCGACGATCTTGAAGAGGACGAAGGAGCCGATGCCCGACCAGGCGATGGTGAAGAGCACCGCCTTGACCTGCGCCCACGATCTGCCGTGCCGAACTCGTAGGCACCGACGGCGAGTTCGCCGGGCTGTCGCCTCGTAGTCGGGAATGCCGGCGCCGCCAAAGGCCGGTGTGGACCAGGATGCCGGTGGCGACGGCGCCGACGATGCCGCCGACGCCAGTGGACGCCGAAGACGTCGAGCGAGTCGTCGTAGCCGAAGCGCGTTCTTCACCGTGGACGCCGAAGATGAAGCAGACGCACGCCGGCGACGAGGCCGAGGACGATGGCGCCCATCGGGCCGACGAAGCCGGCCGCCGGCGTCACCGCGACCAGGCCGGCAACCGCACCCGAAGCCGACGCCGAGCACGCGAGGGCTTGCCCTTGGCGCGCCCATTCGACGAACAGCCAGGCGAGCGCCGCCGCGGCGGTGGCGACGAAGGTGTTGAGCATGGCCAGGCCGGCGGTGCCGTTGGCCTCGAGGTTCGAGCCGGCGTTGAAGCCGAACCAGCCGACCCACAGCAGCGCGGCGCCGATCAGCGTCATGACCAGCGATGTGCGGCGGCATGAGTTCCTTGCCGTAGCCGATGCGCTTGCCGATGACGAGCGCAGCCGACGAGACCGGCGATACCGGCGTTGATGTGCACAACCGTGCCGCCGGCGAAGTCGAGCGCGCCCCACTGGAAGAGCATGCCGGCGTCGGCCTTGACCTCGGCGAGCTTCGCCTCGGCGGCAGCCTTGGCTGCGGCATCCGAACCGGCGGCTGCAACCGCCTTGGCGGCATCACCGATGGCGTCGGGGCCGGCCCAGTACCAGACCATGTGGGCCATGGGGAAGTAGATGAAGGTGACCCAGAGGACCATGAAGAGCAGCAGCGCCGAGAACTTCACGCGCTCGGCGAAGGCGCCGACGATCAGCGCGGGCGTGATGCAGGCGAAGGTCATCTGGAAGCATGATGTAGACGAATTCCGGAATGTACGACGCCGTTGGAGAAGGTCGCGACGTTCGTCGTGGCGTCGACGCCCATCAGGAAGGCCTTGGAGAAGCCGCCGACGAAGGCGTTCAGGCCGCCGCCATTGAGGTGAAGGCCAGCGAGTAGCCGTAGATGAACCACAGCACCGAGCACGACGGCAGACGATGGCGAAGACCTGCGTGAGCACCGACAGCATGTTCTTGGTGCGCACCAGGCCGCCGTAGAACAGCGCCAGGCCCGGAATGGTCATCATCAGCACCAGCGCGGTGGAGGTCAGCATCCAGGCGGTGTCGCCGGAATCGAGCTTGGGCGGCGGCGGCGGCCGGGGCTGCGGCGCAGCGGCCGGTTCGGCCAGCGCTGCGGCAAGGCCGCGCCAGCGCCAGCGCGCCGAGGCACCGACCTGGAAAGGCGATCTCGTCATGTGCAAGGTCTCCGGAAGATTGTCGTCTGCGGTGGGATGCGGCGCGATCAGAGCGCGTCGACGTCAGTCTCGCCGGTGCGGATGCGCACCGCCTGCTCGATCGACGATGACGAAGATCTTGCCGTCGCCGATCTGGCCGGTCTTGGCGGCGCCGGCGATCGCCTCCACCACCTTGTCGACCGTCGGCCCCCGACACGGCCACCTCGATCTTCAGCTTCGGCAGGAAGCTCACGGCATATTCGGCGCCGCGATAGATTTCCGTGTGGCCCTTCTGGCGGCCGTAGCCCTTCACCTCGGTGACGGTCAGGCCGTGAACGCCGATGCGCGGTGAGCGCGTCGCGCACCTCCTCCAGCTTGAACGGCTTGATGATCGCCATCACGATCTTCATGTGGTCATCACCCGAATTGGCTTCGTCCGGACCAGGTCCCGCGGCAGCGTGTGTGGCTGCAACGTCGGCCGCGATCCCGAAGAGCCGAAGTCCGAACCAGCGTCAGGGAATTCAAGCTCGCGTGCCAAGTATTGGAGCAGCATGCTATTTTCGTTGTAATAACAATGACTTGACAGGAATTGGTCCAGAGTCACGCAGATACCCGAGCCTGCGGGCACGTCATATGCACAAGAATTGATGCAGTGATTCGAGTTTGCCTGGTCTGCCGGCTTCGGGCGCGGCGCCGATACGCGGATCGCGGTATGTGATGAAATGACTGTTCGGCAAGACCCGTTCATGCGTCAGCCGCTTAGCCGCAGCGAGCCCCTCCTGCGCCATCGGAGGCCACCAGCACCCCCTGGCGGGTGTAGATCGATCCCGCGCGCTGAACCCGCGCGAACCCTAGTCCCGACGGGCGAGTCGTGGGCATAGAGCAGCCAGTCGTCGAGCCCGGAATGGGCCGGTGGAACCACATGGCGTGATCGAGGCTCGCCGCCTGCACCGACTGGATCGAAGAAGCGAGCGGCCGTGCGCGAACGTTGAGCTGCGTCGAGCAGCGTCATGTCCGAGAGCATAGGCCAGCACGCACTGATGGATGACGCGGATCGTCGGGCAGCGGCCTGGGTGGTGCGGATCCAGACGTGGAACTTGCCCTCGGGCTGGCTGCTCGCCGGTGTAGCGGCCGAACTCCACCGGGCGAATCTCGATCGGCCTCTCGCGCGCGCAAATAGGCCTTCATCGCCTCCGGCATGTTGGCCTGGAACAACTGGCGGACGTCGGCCTCCGATTTCAGATCTTCCGGCGGCGGCACGTCGGGCATGCGCGAACTGGTGTTCGAGCGCCCTCCTCCTCGACGTGGAACGAGGCGGCGAGCGAGAAGATCGCCTGCGCCGTGCTGGATCGCCTGCACGCGGCGGGTCGAGAAGCTGCGGCCGTCACGCACGCGCTCCACCTCGTAGATGATCGGCACCTTCGGTGTCGCCCGGCAGCACGAAATAGCCGTGCAGGGAATGCGGCCTGCGGCTCTCGACGGTGCGACAGGCGGCAACCAGCGCCTGGCCGATGACCTGGCCGCCGAAGACGCGCTGCCATCCCTCCTGCGGGCTCTGGCCGCGGAAGAGGTTCACCTCGAGGCGCTCGAGGTCGAGAATTCCGAGGAGATTGTCGACGGCTGAGGACATGGGGGTCTCGCTGCAGGGACCGATGTCCCGCCAGCAGGAATCCACCGGCCCGCCGCCAAGGTCAACCGTCAGTGGGCGGCAGCGCTCCGCTTGGTGGCGAGCGAGGCGCCGATGACCAGCACGGTGACCACCGCGATCATGATGGTGGAGATGGCGTTGATCTCTGGCGTCACGCCGAGCCGCACCTGGCTGTAGATGCGCATCGGCAGGGTCGTCGAGCCCGGGCCCGTGGTGAAGCTGGCGATGACGAGATCGTCGAGCGACAGGGTGAAGGCGAGGAGGAAGCCGGCGACGACTGCCGGCGCGATGATCGGTAGTGTCACCCGCGTGAACACCTGCCAGGGCGCCGCGCCGAGATCGGCGGCAGCCTCTTCCAGCGAGCGGTCGAAGGTGACGAGGCGCGACTGCACGACCACCGCAACGAAGCCGCAGGTGAAGGTCGCGTGGGCCATCGTCACCGTCCAGAAGCCGCGCTCGATGCCGAGCGAGACGAAGAGCAGAAGCAGTGAGAGGCCGGTGATGACCTCCGGCATGACGATGGGCGCATAGACGAGGCCGGAGAAGAGGAAGCGGCCACGGAAGCGCGCGTAACGGGTGAGCGCCAGCGCGGCCAGCGTGCCGACCACAGTGGCGAAGGCGGCCGAGGCGGCAGCAACCTTCACCGTCATCCACGCGGCGTCCATCAGCTGGCGGTTCTGCCAGATGGCGCCGTACCAGCGCGTCGAGAACCCGCCCCAGACGGTGACGAGTTGGCTCGCGTTGAAGGAGAAGATCACCAGGATGACGATCGGCAGGTAGAGAAAGCTGAAGCCGAGCGTCAAGGCCGTGGCGTCGAGAAGGCGGGAGCGCGGATTGGTCATCGCCCCGCCTCCAGCTGCCGCGCCTGCTGGCGCTGGTAGACCATGATCGGCCCGACCAGGATCACCAGCAGCAGCACCGCCACGGCCGACGCCACCGGCCAGTCGCGGTTGGAGAAGAACTCCGTCCACAGCGTCTTGCCGATCATCAGCGTGTCCGAGCCGCCGAGCAGGTCGGGGATGACGACCTCGCCGGTGATCGGGATGAAGCAGAGGAAGCAGCCCGCGACGATGCCCGGCAGCGACAGCGGCACGGTGATGCGCCAGAAGGTCTTCCACGGCGGGCAGCCGAGGTCGTTCGCCGCCTCGATCAGCGCCCGGTCCATGCGCTCCAGCGTCGCGTAGAGCGGCAGCACCATGAAGGGCAGGTAGGAATAGACGACGCCGATCAACACCGCCGTCTCGGTGTTGGCGATCTGGAGCGGCGCGCCGATCAGGCCAAGGCCGAGGAGCAGCTCGTTGAGCAGGCCCTCGGGCTTGAGGATGCCGATCCAGGCGTAGACGCGGATGAGGAAGCTCGTCCAGAACGGCAGGATCACCGCCATGACGAGGATCGGCCGCCAGCGCTCCGGCGCGCGCGCCATGGCGTGGGCGATGGGATAGCCGATGACGAGGAGGATCGCCGTTCCCGTCGCAGCAATGCGCAGGGACGACAGGAAGGCGTCGATGTAGAGCCGGTCGCCGAAGATGACCCCGTAATTGTCGAGGGAGAGCTCGCGCACCTTGGCGAGCCAGCCGCCAGGGCCGTCGTCGAGGCCGAAGGTCGGCACGTAGGGCGGGATGGCGGTCGCCACCTGCGACAGCGACATCTTCGCCACGATGGCGAAGGGCACGAGGAAGAACACCGCGAGCCACAGATAGGGCACGAGGATGATGGTGCGGCGGGTGGCGCGCTCGCTCATGTCACCGCACCAGCAGGATCAACGCGTCGGGCGCGACCGCCAGCTTGACCGCATCGCCCCACGAGATCGGCCGCTCGACGATGCGCGAGGCATTGGCAACCGCCGCCTTGAGCCTGAGGCCGCCCGCCGCGACGTGATAGGTCGTCCAGTCGCCGAGATAGCCGATGTCGTGCACCGTGCCGGGAATGACGGCGCGACCGTTGCTGATCGCCTCCTCCGCCCGGACGATGCGTGTTTTTTCCGGCCGCCAGGCCACCGCCACCGACTGCCCGACGGCCACGGCCTCCACCGCATCGGCCACGGTGAGGTCGCCGGCCGCGGTCGAAACCGTCACGCGGCGACCCTCGGCCACCGACACCGTGCCCTCCACGAGGTTGATGTCGCCGATGAAGTCGGCGACGAAGCGCGTGCGCCGGGCTGCTCGTAGATCGCCGTGCGGCGTGCCGACCTGCGCGATCGCGTCCCTCGTTCATGACGGCGATGCGGTCGGCCATGGTCATCGCCTCGTCCTGGTCGTGGGTGACCATGATGAAGGTAATGCCGAGCTCGTGCCTGCAGGCGCCACGAGCTCGAACTGCGTGTCCTCGCGCAGCTTGCGGTCGAGCGCGCCCAGCGGCTCGTCGAGCAGCAGCAGCCTTGGGCCGCTTGACCAGCGCGCGGGCCAGCGCCACGCGCTGCCGCTGGCCGCCGGAGAGCTGGTGCGGCTTGCGGGCCGGCGATCGGCCTCGAGCTGCACCATGCGTCAGCGCCTCGGCCGACCCGCGCGCCCGATCTCGTCGCGTCGGCCGGCCTTCGCATCTCGAGTCCGTAGGCGACGTTCGTCGTCGACGCTCATGTGCGGGAAACAGCGCGTAGGACTGGAACATCATGTTGATCGGCCGCCGATGCGGCGGCACGCCGGCGATGTCCTGCGCCGTCGAGCAGGACGCGGCCCGTCGGTCGGCGTCTCGAAGCCGGCGATCATGCGCAGCAGCGTGGTCTTGCCGCAGCCCGAGGGGCCGAGGAGCGCAAAGAACTCGCGCTCATAGACGGTGAGCGACAGGTCGGCGACCGCCGTCTCCGCACCATAGCGCTTGGTCACGGCGTCGAAGACGACGAGCGGCTTGGCGGCCGGGTCGTCCCACGGCGCGAAGCTCGAGCGCACCGCGCCGAGCGAGGCAGAGGCGCGTTCAGGGAGGTCGGGAGGCTCCACGATGGACCTCAGCGGCCGGTCTTCGCCCGCGTCCAGGCGCGGGTGATGACGCGCTGCAGGCGCGCGTCGGGACTGGTCACCGTGAAGAGCCGCGCCATCACCGCCTCCGGCGGATAGACGGAGGGGTTGTCGCGCACGGCAGGGGCGATCAGCGGCTTCGCCGCAAGGTTGCCGCTTGCATAGGAGACGAAGCTGGCGACCTTCGCGATCACCTCGGGCCGGTTGAGGTAGTTGATGAAGGCGTGGGCGAGATCGGCGTTCGGGGCATCGGCGGGGATCGCCATCTGGTCGAACCACATCTGCGCGCCTTCCTTGGGGATGACGTATTGCACGTCGACGCCGTTGCCGGCTTCCTTCGCCCGCTTCTGCGCCTGGAAGATGTCGCCGGAGTAGCCCACCGCGAGGCAGATATCGCCGTTGGCCAGCGCCGAGATGTATTCCGACGAGTGGAACTTGGTGACCAGCGTGCGCAGTTTCTGCACATGGGCGGCCGCGGCCTCCCAGTCCTCAGGCTTCTTCGAATTCGGGTCGCGACCGAGATAGCGCATCACCGAGGGCAGGAAATCCTCGGCCGTGTCGAGGAAGTGGATGCCGCAGTCCTTGAACTTCGACAGCGTGTCGAAATCGAAGGCGAGCTTCCAGGAATCGAGCGGCGCGTCGGGCATGCGCTCGCGGATCTTGGCGACGTTGTAGCCGATCCCCGTCGTGCCCCAGAGATAGTTCACCGAATAGGCATTGCCGGGATCATAGGCGGCGACGCGGCGCTGGATCTCCGGCCACAGGTGGGTGCGGTTCGGGATCTTCGACGGGTCGAGCCGCTGGTGGACATTGGCCGCGATCTGCCGCGACAGGAAGGGCGCCGAGGGCACCACGATGTCGTAGCCGGTGCGGCCGGCGAGCAGGCGCGTCTCCAGCACCTCGTTGGAATCATAGGTGTCGTAGGTGATCTTGGCGTTGAACTCGCGCTCGAAGTCGCGCAGCACCTGCTCGTCGATATAGTTCGACCAGTTGAAGATCCTCAGCTCCCTGGGCGCCTGGGCGGAAGCCGCCGCGGCGAGACCGACCGTCGCGACCGCCGCGACGACGAGTTTGGACAAGGAGCGTGGGACCATGATGCCATCCTTCGTCTGGAACCGGGTGCAGCGCCTTCAGGGCGCCGCGGCAATCTAGGCGAAGCGCCGGGTTTCGCAATATCGGCGACGGACCCCTGCCGTCCCGCCGGCTCGACCGGGCCGATGGCACGGTCCATCATCGCGACCCCGGCGATCATGGAGACGGCAATGGATCAGGACGACACGACCATCCGCGAAACGGCGGCGCGCATCGCCCACCTGCTCGTCGCGCGCAAGGAGACGGTTGCGGTCTCCGAATCCTCCGCCGGCGGACTGATCGCGGCAGCCCTTCTCACCGTGCCCGGCGCCTCCGCCTATTTCCTCGGCGGTGCCGTGGTCTACACGCCCAAGGCGCGCGACGCGCTGCTCCGCATCAGCACGCGGCAGATGGTGGAATCGGGCATCCGCTCCGCCTCGGAGCCCTGGGCGGCGCTCATGGCCTCGACGATCCGCCAGAGCCACGGGGCGACATGGGGCCTGTCCGAAACCGGCGCGACGGGCCCGACCGGCAACCGCTACGGCGATGCGGCAGGCCATGCCTGCGTCGGCCTCGACGGACCGGTCAGCCGGACGCGGACGATCGCCACGGGCTCGGCCGACCGCCTCGCCAACATGCATGCCTTCGCCGCGGCCGCGCTGGAGCTGTTCGAGGAGGCGCTGGAGGAGCGGGCGTGACCGCCCGCCCCTCGGCGCCGGTTCAGTCCCTGACGAGGATGTTGCGGAACTGCCAGGGGTCGGCGGTGTCGATGATCCTCGGGGAAGCAGCCCGCCGCGGCCCTTGAGCGGCGTCCAGTCGCTGTACTTGCCGACGACCGGGCCGAGATAGGGCATGCAGATCTCGAGGTTGCGGTCGGAAGTCCATCTCGTCGGCCTCGACGATGCCGCGCCTCCGGGTTCTCCAGCGCCCAGACGATGCCCGCGAGCACGGCGCGCAGGTCACCTGGATCGCAGGTCGCGTTGCTGGTAGGGCGCGACGCTCGCGCGTCTCCTCGATGGAGAGCTGCGAGCCGTACCAGTAGGCATTGCCCTTGGCGTGGCCCATCAGCAGCACGCCGAGTTCGTCGACGGCCGTCGGTCGATGTCGTTCGTCGATCGAGGACGCTGCATGTCTGCTGCTGCGTGCCGGTTCTTGCGCCGCGCATCTCGTGCATGCGACATGCATCGCCTGGTCGGCACGGATGGTAGGCGTAGTGGCACGGTCGGCCGGTAGGTGGCCTCGTCGCCCTGCGTCCCGCACCGTGAAGTAGTCGGCGATCGAGATCGACTCGTTGTGGGTGACGAGGAAGCCGTGGAACGGCCCCTGCGAGCGGGCGTCCAGGTGCGCACGCGGGTGATCGAGCGCCCGGCCGGTTCAGGTAGATCGCCGCACCGCAGCCGAACTCGTGGCGCGTGCCGTCGAACGGCAGGCATCCATGTCTCGTGCGTGCCCCAGCCCATCTCGGCGGGCTGGCCGCCCTCCGACACGAAGCCGTCGATCGACCAGGTGTTGACGAAGACATCGGCCGGCCTTCGGGCTTCTTCGAGACGCTGGGTGTCGCGCTCGGCGATGTGGATGCACCTTGACGCCGAGCGTCGCGCGCCAGCGCGCGCCCAGCCCTCGCGCGTGGACTTCGGCTCGGTGACGTCGACGCCGGTGGTCGCGTGGCGAGGTTGAGCAGCGCCTGCTTGACGAAGTGCGAGACCAGGCCCGGGATTGGCGCCGTAGCGGCGATCACCGCGGTCGAGCCCGCCGCGGTACTTGCGGCGCGAGCTGTCAGCATGTTCTCGCGCAGCGCGTAGTTGGACCGCTCCGCCGGGCCCATGCTCTCGTCGAAGTAGAAGCCGGCCCAGGGCTCGGCCACCGTGTCGATATAGAAGCAGCCGAGCTCCCGGCACAGCTCCATGATGTCGACCGAGGAGGTGTCGACCGACAGATTGACGCAGAAGCCCTTGCCGCCTCCGGCGGTCAGCAGCGGCGTCAGGATGGCCTTGTAGTTGTCCTTCGTCAGCCCTTCCTGCACGAAGCGGATGCCCCGTTCGTCCAGGAGCCGGCGATCGGTATCGACCGGATCGATGACCGTCAGGCGCGTCTGATCATATTTGAAATGCCTCTCGATCAGCGGCAGGGTGCCGCGGCCGATGGAACCGAAGCCGATCATCACGATCGGGCCGGTGATTTCATGATAGACGGGCCATGAGCTCATGCGAGGTCTCCGCTCTTGCATGGAACTGAAAACGGGTCCGCGGCGGCCAAGCCGGGACCCGGATGAGGTAACGGCGCGCATTGGCCATGCCGCGACCCTCTCGTCAACACCTGTTCGCATGACGGGCCGATGACGACGGTGCCTCCGGCGTCAGCTTTCGCGCGATCTGCCCTTGGCCTGGACCCCTGCCCGGCGCGCCGCCAGCTCGTCCGGCCTCACCGCCGCATTGTGGCGGCGCGACCATTCCGTTTCCAGTCCGAGCGCCTCGCCATAGGGCAGGCCGTAGCCGACATCGACCAGCGTCTTGTAGTCGGCGAGGAAGGCGGCATCGACCTCGGCGATCTCCTGCGCCAGCGCCATGACGTCCGCCATCAGGTCGCCGGCCGGCACGCAGCGGCTGACGAGGCCCCAGTCGCTCGCCTGCCGGGCCGAGATGAAGCGACCGGAAAAGGCCATCTCCTTGGCCCTCGAGGGGCCGATGATCCGCGACAGTTTCTGGCTGAGGCCCCATCCCGGAATGACGCCGACGCGCTGATGCGTGTCGCCGAAGCGCGCCGTGTCGGACGCGATGACAATGTCGCAGGCGAGTGCCAGTTCGAAGCCGCCGGTGATGGCGACGCCGTTCACCGCCGCGATCACCGGCTTCGGGCATTCGGCGATGGCGCGGATCGGGTTGGGGCGCTCGGCCTCGCCCTCGACCATGCCGAGAAGCCCGGGCCGCGCGCCGAGTTCCTTGAGGTCGAGGCCCGCCGAGAAGGCCCTCTCCCCAGCCCCCGTCAGCACCAGCACCCGCGCGGTTTCGTCGCGGCCGAGCGCGATGATCGCTGCGCTGAGCGAGCGGATCAGCGACTGCGACAGCGCGTTCATCGCCTGGGGGCGGTTGAGGGTGAGCACCGCCACGGGTCCGTGACGCGCGATGAGCAGTTCCGCGGTGTTCTCGTCGGTCATGGCGATCCCCGGCTGGCGGGGCGAGTGTGCGGCGGTCCGTGCGCGCGCGCATCCCGGTGATTCGGCGGAGGCGCCTAGCGCGCCAGAGCCTTCTCCACCTGCGGGCGGATGACGGTGGCGAGGATCGCCGCGTTGATCGGCCCGACATGCTTGAAGGCGATGGTGCCGTCGCGTGCGACGATGAATGTCTCCGGCACGCCGTAGACGCCCCAGTCGATCACCGCGCGTCCCGCCGGATCGACACCGACCAGCGTATAGGGATTGCCGTTCCGCCCGAGAAAGCGGCGCGCATTCTCCGGCTGGTCCTTCTGGTTGATGCCGGCGATGCGGATGCGCGTGTCCTTCGCCAGCTCCATCAGGAAGGGGTGCTCGTCATGGCAGGGCACGCACCAGGAGGCGAAGACGTTGACCACGGTGACGTGGCCCGCGAGGTCGGCGGTGCGGAAGCCCGGACGATCGATGCCGGCGAGGGGCGCGAGATCGAAAGTCGGCGCCGGCCTGCCGATCAGGGCGGATGGCAGGCGCTGCGGATCGCCCCTCAGCCCGATGAGAAAGACGGCGACCAGCGCCGCGAAGATGGCGAGAGGCGCCAGCGCCAGCCAGCTCCGCCGCTTCGGTGCGGGGGCGGTCGTCTCCGTCACGGCGCGCCCTCGCCACGCCGACCGGAGCGGCGGGTGATGCCGCGCGCCTCGAGGGCTGCGAGCAACGCCTTCTGCCGGCGATGATCGATCACGATCCAGCCGATGACCGCCGCAAGCGTCACCGCCGTCACCAGATAGGACGCGAGGATGAAGCCGGCATGGGGATCGGAACCGAACATCGCCGCCTCACTCGCCGGGAACGGGCTGGGCGCCCGCCGGCAGCGTCTCGCGCTGCGCCTCCACCATCTGCATGGCGCGCACGCGCCGGCGCAGGATCTCGTTGCGCATGGCGGCGAGATGCAGCGTCACGAAGAGCAGCGTGAAGCCGATGGCGGCGACGAGCAGCGGCGTCAGGATGGACGAATGGATCGTCGGCCCGCCGAGGCGGAAGACAGAGGCGGGCTGGTGCAGCGTGTTCCACCAGTCGACCGAGAACTTGATGATCGGCAGGTTGATCGACGCCGATCGAGCGCCAGGATCGCGGCGGCACGCCTCGCCGCGGCCGGGATCGTCGTACGGCGCGGCTCAAAGCGCCATGCAGGCCGAGATACAGGAAGAACAGCACCAGCATCGGAGGTGAGCCGCGCGTCCCACACCCAGTAGGTGCCCCACATCGGCCGGCCCCATAGTGAGCCGGTGAGCAGGCAGATGAAGCGTGAAGGCGGCGCCGATCGGCGCGGCGGCCTTGCGCCGAGCACGTCGGCGAGCGGATGGCGCCAGACGAGCGTGCCGAGGCGACGAGCGCGGCCATCACCGCGTAGCAGCACATCGACAGCCAGGCCGCTGGCACGTGGATATACATGATCCGGACCGTGCTCGCCCTGCTGGTAGTCCTCGGGCGAGGCGAAGAAGGCGAGATAGCCGGCGACAGCCAGCACGCCGACCGACGCGGCGGCGAGCCACGGCAGCGCCCGCGCCACCAGCGCGAGGAAACGGGTCGGATTGGCGAGATCGAGAAGCGCCATGGAGGCCTTCTAGAGTGGAGCCGCCGCACTGGCAATGCGACCGATCAACCACGATCGCCGGCCAGACGCGAAACGGCCCGGGCTTTCACCCGGGCCATGACGCATCACGCAGGATTGTGCGCGATCAGAAGCGGTAGTTCACGCCGGTGCGCAGCGTGTGGCTGGTGAAGCCGACGCGCGGAGTGCCGGCGATGTTGCCGTAGGTGGCGCGGCCAAGATCCGTGTAGCGGTACTCGAGCAGGCCCGACCAGTTCTGGGTGAACTTGTACTCGCCGCCGGCGCCGACGGTCCAGCCGGTGAGGGTGCGCGACTGCGAGGCGGGGGCCAGCGCGTCCGACAGGCGGACGTTGCCGAGGGCGAGACCACCGGTCACGTAGAGCAGCATGTTGTCCTGCACGGCATAACCGAGGCGGGCGCGCAGCGAGCCGCTCCAGTCCTGCTTGGCGCGGACGTCGGTGGGAACGAGGTCGATGTAGCGACGCGACACCGTCGAGTAGGTCAGGTCGGCGGCGGCGCCCAGCACCATGCGGTTGAACTGGTAGTCGTAGCCGCCCTGGATGCCGGCGAGGAGGCCCGACGAGCCGCCGAGGCCGTAGCCGACGTCGTTGCGGAAGTTCGACGAGAAGGCGCCGCCGAGATGGGCACCGACATAGAAGCCGGTCCAGACGCCGGCCGGGGCGGCCGGAACGTAGACGGTGTCGGCCACGGGCTGGCGGCGCGGAATGTCGGCGGCGAACGCCGGGGTGGCGAGCATGGCGGCGGCAGCGGCGGCCCAGACGATCTTCTTCATAATCTACTCCTGTCCCATGAACACCGCGGGGGCTCTGCCCGTCGCGCCGTCCCTGATGTGATGCGGTGAACAATCCATAACCGCATTCGTTCGAATTTGCGCGTGTTCCTTGGTCGCGTCGTTAATGGAGCGTTACCATCGGAACCGGTGACAGTTGTCGTCGCGACAACGAGGGAAGTCATGCTCATCCATTGTTGGCTGAAATGAGGCTGAAGACCGAAGTCTTAATTGGAAATAATTCGTTACTGTCGAAGAATGACTATCAATTAACTCCAAGTCCATGCGTTATATACATTCGATTTCTGATCGTTTGTGGCACAATCGTGGCGGCGATGGGAAGATCGCCGGGCAACGGAGGTGAACCGGCGCGTCTGCCCTTGCGTAGAGCAGGGCGGTCGCGGCGTCTGGTCATGGAGGTCCAGTCATTCCATCTCCCGATACTGACGTGACAGGGCATCGGCCGCTCCGGACGGCTGTGGCATAAGGGCATCAGGGCACCGGCAACGTCGCCCGGAACGAAGAAGGGCGAGCATCATGACCGAAGCCGGCACAGCGCTGGTCACCGGAGGTGCCAAGCGGATCGGTCGCGCCATCGTCGAGGCGCTGGCCGACGCCGGCTATGCCGTGGCGATCCACGCCAACCGCTCGGTCGCCGAAGCCGGGGCTCTCGCAGCCGCCATCGCCGATCGCGGCGGGCGCGCGGCGGTCGTGAAGGCAGACCTCGCCGAACCAGCCGAGGTCGATGCGCTCGTCGCCGCCTCGGCACAGGCTCTCGGGGCACCGCTGACCCTGCTGGTGAACAATGCCAGCGAGTTCGTCGAGGACCACCTCGGAAGCCTGACGCGGGACGTCTGGAACCGGCAGTTCCGGGTCAACATCCAGACGCCGTCCATGCTGGCGCAGGACTTCGCCGCCCAGGCGCCGGCCGGATCCGCCATCGTCAACATCACCGACCAGCGCGTGTTGAAGCCGACACCGCACTTCTATTCCTATGCCCTGACGAAGGTCGCACTGGACGGCGGCGACCGTCGCCATGGCCCAGGCGCTTGGTCCCCGCATCCGCGTCAATGCCGTCGCCCCCGGCCCGAGCCTGCAGGGCGCGCGCCAGGAGCCGGAGGACTTCGTCCGCCAGGCGGCGGCGACGCTCACCGGTGGCGGCAGCCCGCCTGCGGCGATCGCGGAGGCGGTCCTCTATCTCGCCCGTGCGACCGCCATCACCGGCGTGATCCTGCCGGTGGATGGCGGACAGCACCTCATGTGGCAGACCCCGGACGTGGTCGGCATCCGGGAATAGGGCCAAGCGACTGTGATTCGCTGATGCCACCCCGAGGGCGCCGACTTCGCCTATATATCGCTGACCATGAGTCGCCCCGGCCGCACCAACCTCGACCCTGACCTGACCGACCCGGAAACCGCCGAGGCCGAGGAGGCGGAAACGCTCGTCCTCGAGCAGGCGCCCGAGGAGGAAGTGGCGCCGGCGGAAGGCACCGTCGCCGCCGGCATGGAGGTCATCAAGGCCGCGGTGAAGCATGCGCCGAAGGGACCCGGCGTCTACCGCATGATCGATGCGAAGGGCGAGGTCCTCTATGTCGGCAAGGCGAAGTCCATCGCCCGCCGCGTCATCTCCTACGCCCGGCCGACCGGGCTCGTCAGCCGCATCGTCCGCATGGTGGCGGCGACCGCGGCGATGGAATTCGTCTCGACCAAGACCGAGACCGAGGCGCTGCTGCTCGAAGCCAACCTCATCAAGCAGCTCCGCCCCCGCTTCAACGTGCTGATGCGGGACGACAAGTCCTTCCCCTACATCCTCATCACCGCCGACCATCCCTCCCCGCGCATCGCCAAGCACAGGGGCGCGCGGGTGGCGAGGGGCGAGTACTTCGGCCCCTTCGCCTCGGCCCAGGCGGTCGGCCGCACCATCAACGCGCTGGAGCGGGCCTTCCTGGTGCGCTCCTGTTCGGACGCTGTCTTCGAGAGCCGCACCCGGCCGTGCCTGCTCTTCCAGATCAAGCGCTGCGCCGGCCCCTGCACGCAGGAGGTCGCCACCGCCGACTACGATGCTCTGGTCAAGGAGGCGAAGCTCTTCCTCTCCGGCCGCAGCCAGGCGGTGAAGCAGCTCCTCGCCCGCCAGATGGAGGAGGCCGCCGAGGCGATGGAGTTCGAGCGCGCCGCCGTCTATCGCGACCGCCTCGCCGCCCTCTCCGC
This sequence comes from Phreatobacter sp., assembly GCA_965284145.1. Lineage (GTDB taxonomy): Bacteria > Pseudomonadota > Alphaproteobacteria > Rhizobiales > Phreatobacteraceae > Phreatobacter. Next base: position 869,228 of record CBDIRH010000001.1, on the reverse strand, counting down.
CGTCCAGTCGACGCAGGGCATCAACCCGCGCGGCGTCGAGGAGGCCGATGTCTTCGCGGCCGTGCAGGAGGGGGGGCAAACCTGCATCCAGGTCTTCTTCTTCCGCACCGGCCAGAACTGGGGCAACCGCGCCTACTATCCGAAGGCGGACCGCTCGCTGGAGCCGGCCGAGGTGCTCGCCTCCTTCGTCGCCCAGTTCTACGACGACAAGCCGCCGCCCTCCCTCGTTCTCCTCTCCCACGAGGTGGAGGACCAGGACGTACTGGCCGAGGCCCTCTCCGCCCGGGCCGGCCGCAGGGTTGAGGTGCAGACCCCGAAGCGCGGCGAGAAGAAGGACCTCGTCGACCACGCCCACCAGAACGCCCGCGAGGCGCTCGGCCGCCAGCTCGCCGAGAGCGCCTCGCAGATGAAGCTGCTGCAGGGGGTCGCGACCGTCTTCGGTCTGCCGGCCCCGCCGCGCCGCATCGAGGTCTACGACAACTCCCACATCATGGGGACGAACGCCGTGGGCGGCATGATCGTCGCTGGTCCGGAAGGTTTTCGCCGCCGCGACTACCGCACCTTCAACATCAAGTCCGACATCGCCCCCGGCGACGATTTCGGCATGATGCGGGAAGTGCTGGAGCGGCGGTTCAAACGTCTCCTGAAGGATGCCGCGAAGGGCGATGGAGAGCCTGCCTCGGGCGAGGCTCCTGCGGATGACGCCGAGGCCGACGGGTCATGGCCCGATCTCGTTCTCATCGACGGCGGTCCCGGGCAGCTTGCCGCCGCCCAGGCGATCCTGACCGAGCTCGGCATCGACGACGTGCCGCTGGTCGGCGTCGCCAAGGGGCGTGACCGCGAAGCGGGCCGCGAGACTTTCCACATGGTGGGACGCGAGCCCTTCCGGCTCGAACCGCGCGATCCCGTGCTCTACTTCCTGCAGCGCCTGCGCGACGAAGCCCACCGCTTCGCCATCGGCACCCATCGCGGCCGGCGCAAGAAGGACATCCGCTCGGCCGGACTCGCCGAGATCGGCGGCATCGGGCCGACCCGCAAGCGCGCACTCCTCAACCACTTCGGCACGCTGAAGGCGATCGAGCGGGCGAGCCTCGAGGACCTCCAGCGCGCCCCCGGCATCAATGCCGGCACGGCGCAGGCGGTCTACAATTTCTTCCACCCACAGGGCTGAGCCGGCTCAGCCCTCGCCTTCGCCGCGCGCCCGCGATTCCGCGATGAGCCGGTTCGACGCCTCCTCGATCCCGGCCTCGAGCCGTTCGGAGAACTCCGCAGGGGAGAGGCCCGGCTGGATCGGATCGAGGAACTCGACGATCACCGTTCCCGGGCGACGGATGAAGGACTTGCGGCTCCAGAACATGCCGGAATTCAGCGCCACCGGCTGACAGGGCAGGCCGAGCGTCTTGTAGAGATGGGCGACGCCGTACTTGTAGTCGGGCGGCGCCCCGACGGCCCGGCGTGTGCCCTCGGGAAAGATCATCACCTGGCGCCCGATGGCGGCCGCCGCCTTGGCCCCCGTCGTGATCGAGGCGAGGGCCTCCCCCTTGCGGCCACGGTCGACGGGAATCTGCCGCGCCTTCCACACCGCCCAGCCGAACAGCGGCACATAGGCGAGCTGGCGCTTGTAGACATAGGCCGGCCGCCGGAACGGCACGAAGAAGGCAAAGGTCTCCCAGGCCGACTGATGCTTGGCCGCGACGAGGATCGGGCCGTCGGGAATCTTCTCCATGCCCCGCCACTCGACCTTCATGCCGCAGATGACATCGAGCGCCCAGAGATTGCCGCGACCCCACAGAAGGCCGATGGCCAGGATCGCCCTGCTGCCGGGCAGCAGCATCACCGGGATGAGAACGAGAAGGAGGAACGCGGTCCAGAGATAGAAGAAGACGTTGAAGGCGAGCGAGCGCAGGTGAAGCATCGGGCGGATCCTTGCCGCCCGGCAGGCGGTTCAGGTGCGGGCTGTCCGCAGCGGCGGGACGAGGGGATCGGCCGTTGCCCGGTCGAGCCTCAGCCCGACGGCTGCCATCAGATATTTGGCATATTCAAAGCCGAGAATCTTCACGCTCGCCGCGTCTTTCCACCACCCTTGAGGGTGCAGTGCACCCGTCAGCACCGGAAAGGCCACGAGACGCACGTCGGGCAGCAGGCGCTGCAACTCCAGCATGGTGCGCGGCATGTGGTAGCTCGACGTCACCACCAGCAGCGACCGGAAGGAATGCAGCCGCGCCCACTTGGCCGTCTCGATGGCATTGCCCCGGGTGTTGAGCGCGCGATGGTCGAGGTCGATGCAGCAGGCCATCAGCGGCGAGGCGGCGGGCACGGCACGGGCGATCTCGCGCTCGCGGACGATCGGGTTCACGCCGCTGATCAGCAGCCGGCGGCCATGGCCGGCGCTCAGCAGCGTCACGGCGTCGCTCACCCGATAGGAACCGCCGGTCATCGCGACGATGGCCTCGGTGCGCGGGCTCGACGGATCATAGGGGCGGGTTGCGGTCTCGGCGAAGGCGATGAAGCCGCCGGCAAGGCCGAGACAGGCCGCGGCGAAAGCGGCCGGCAGGAGGAAGGACAGGCGCAGAATCCGCCGGGGCCGCGAAGACCTGCTTCGGGCCACCATGCCGGGCGCCGGACCGCCGGGCGCGCTTTCGATGCGCATGGGCGTCATGGACACGAGAATAGCACCGAATGAGGCAATCCAAAGTCCTGTTCGTGGCCGTCTGCCATGGTTTCGCAGGCAGCTGCCCTGTTACGTCAACCATCGTCGGCCGCCATCCCTTAAGGCCGTCTTTCACCGGCGCAGGCCCTTCGACCGGATTGACTTGGCCGCGCCGCCGCAGAAGCTGGTGGCGCTTCCCTGGAGGATGCCGTTCATGAAAGCCGTCCTGTGCAAGGCCTATGGGCCGCCCGAGAGCCTCGTCGTCGAGGAGCTGCCGGATCCGGTGGCAGGGCCGGGCGAGGCCGTGGTGAGGGTCGCGGCCGTCGGCCTCAACTTCTTCGACAACCTCATCATCCAGAACAAGTACCAGGTGAAGCCCGAGCTGCCCTTCTCGCCGGGCTCGGAATTCGCCGGACGGATCGAGAGCCTCGGCGAGGGCGTCACCGGCCTGAAGGTCGGCGACCGCGTCCTCGGCAACATCTCGCACGGCGCCGCGCGCACCCATGTCGTGGTCAAGGCCGCGACACTGGCGCCCATTCCCGACGCCCTGAGCGACGCCCAGGCGGCCGGCATGGTCATCACCTACGGCACCACCATCCATGCGTTGAAGGATCGCGCCCAGCTGAAGCCCGGCGAGACGCTGGCCGTCCTCGGCGCTGCCGGCGGCGTCGGCCTCGCCGCCATCGAGCTCGGCAAGGCGATGGGGGCGAGGGTCATCGCCTGCGCCTCCTCGGACGACAAGCTCGCCTTCTGCCGCCAGCACGGCGCCGACGAGACGATCAACTACGCCACCGAGGACCTGAAGGAACAGCTCAGGGCGCTCACTGGCGGCAAGGGCCCCGACGTCATCTACGACCCCGTCGGCGACAAGCTGGCGGAACCGGCCCTTCGCGCCATCGCCTGGGAGGGCCGCTTCCTCGTCATCGGCTTTGCCGGCGGCGAGATCCCGAAGATCCCGCTCAATCTGACCCTCTTGAAGGGCTGCGACATCCGCGGCGTCTTCTGGGGCTCCTTCGCCCAGCGGGAGCCGCAGAAGAACCGCGAGAACCTGATGCAGGTCGCCCGCTGGACCGCCGAGGGCAAGCTCTCGCTGCACGTCCACGGCACCTACCCGCTCGAGAAGATCGCCGAGGCTCTTGGCGTCCTCACCAGCCGGCAGGCGAAGGGCAAGGTCATCCTCACGCCCTGACAGGGCCGAAGGGCGAACGGTCCCCCGCGACACAACACCGCGGCGGCATGACGATTGCCGCGGCGGAACCGCGTGCGACATACCGACGTCTTATCGGGTTGGTGACCTGCGGCTGGCAGGTCCGCCCCCGTGACCGAAAGGGACGCCCGTGGAAGACATCGTCCGGCTCGCCGCCGACCCGACCGCCTGGGCCGCGCTCGCGACCCTGATCGCGATGGAGGTCGTGCTCGGCATCGACAACCTCATCTTCATCTCGATCCTCACCAACAAGCTGCCCGAGGGCCAGCGCGAGAAGGCCCGCCGGATCGGCATCGGCCTTGCGCTGGTCATGCGTCTCGCCCTGCTCGGCACCATCGCCATCATCGTGTCGCTGACCCAGCCGGTGATCACCATCCTCGGCAAGGGCTTTTCCTGGCGCGACTTCATCCTGATCGCCGGCGGCCTCTTCCTGCTGTGGAAGGCGACCAAGGAAATCCACCACAACGTCGACCCGCGCGGCGGCCTTCACGAGGCCGACACCGGCAAGGTGGTCATCTCCAACTTCGGCGCGGCCATCGCCCAGATCATCCTGCTCGACCTCGTCTTCTCAGTGGACTCGATCATCACCGCCGTCGGCATGACCGACGAGATCGTCATCATGGTCATCGCGGTGGTCGTCGCCGTGACGGTCATGCTGCTCGCCGCCGACCCGCTGGCGAACTTCATCGAGGACAATCCGACCATCGTCATGCTGGCGCTCGCCTTCCTGATGATGATCGGCACGACGCTGATCGCCGAAGGCTTCGGCGTGAAGGTGCCGAAGGGCTACATCTACGCGGCCATGACCTTCTCGGCGCTGGTCGAGGGGCTCAACATGCTCTCCCGCCGCGCCGCGAGGAAACGGGAGCGCATGGCGGACGAGCCGCGCTTCCCCGTGCAACGCTGAGGGAGGCGGTCCGATCGGCGCCGCGGACCCTTGCCTCAGTCGGCCGTGGCGGCGGAGCGGAGGCGATCGGCGAGATCCGTCACGGATGTCGCAAGGTCGGCCTCCACGGCCGCCCGCTCCTCCTCGCGCTCGGCGATGAGGTGGACATGGACCTCCTCCGCCCGTTTCATCTGGGCGAGGCGGGCCAGCGCGCGGGCAGAGCCAGGCGAGCGGCCGGCCCAGACGGCGACGCGCGTGCCATCGGGTTCGGCGCGGGCGAGGACGATGACGGCTCCCTCATAGGCGGGGGCGGTCGCGGCGGCATGGACGGTCGCCAGATAGCGGCGGCCTGAAACGCCACGCCAGGCATGGAACCGCGCGGCAAGGCCGGAGGCCCTCAGGGCAGAGGGGGAACCGGCGTCGAAGGCATGGATTGTTCGACCTTTGTTCATTGGAACATTATGAGAACAAACCAGCGTCACGGTCAATGCCGCAGGGCCCGTCCGACCCTCCCTTGCTGACAACGGTATGGCAGGAGCGCGATGCCGCGACCGGAGCCTAGTGTCCCGCGGCCAGAGTGCCCCGCTGGCGGCTGTCCGCGGCGCCCGCCCAGCCGCCGGGCACCGCCAGGATGGCATTGACGTTGCCGAAGGTGCCGCGCGCCACCACCCGGTGGCCGCGGGCCGCGAGCAGCCTGATCGTGTCGACCGACAGGCCGCCTTCGGCGTCGACGGCGTCGGGGAGCCACTGGTGGTGGATACGCGGCGCCGCCACCGCCTCGGCGACGTTCATGCCGTGGTCGACCACATTGAGGATGGTCTGCAGCGTGATGGTGATGATGCGGCTGCCGCCCGGCGACCCCGTCACCATCGCCACCTTCCCGTCGCGGAACAGGATGGTCGGCGTCATCGAGGAGAGCGGCCGCTTGCCGGGGCCTGGGAGGTTTGCGGCGCCCTGCACCAGGCCGAAGGCGTTCACCGCCCCGGCCTTGGCCGCGAAATCGTCCATCTCGTTGTTGAGCAGGATGCCGGTTCCCTCGGCGACAAGGCCGAGGCCGTAGGAGAAGTTCAGCGTGTAGGTGTTGGACACGGCATTGCCGAAGCGGTCGACGACGGAGAAATGCGTCGTCTGCTCGCCCTCGTGCGGCGCCGGGTCGCCGGCGCGGATCTCGGCCGAGGGCCGGGCCCGCTCGGGGTCGATCCGCGCCCTCAGGCCCTCGGCATAGGCCCGCGAGGTGAGGCCGCGCACCGGTACCGCGACGCTGTCGGGATCGCCGAGGTACTGCGCCCGGTCGGCATAGGCGAGCTTCATCGCCTCGACCATCAGGTGGATCGTCTCGGCGCTGTTGTGGCCCCGCCGGCCGAGGTCGAGCGGCTCGAGGAGGTTGAGCATCTGCACCAGATGGACGCCGCCCGAGGAGGGAGGCGGCATGGAGGCGATGGCGTAGCCCTTGTAGCTGCCGCGGACCACGTCGCGGATCAGCGGCCGGTAGGCGCGGAAGTCCTCCGTCGTCATGATGCCCCCGTGCTGACCGAGCGCCGCGACGATGCGCGCGGCTGTCGCGCCTTCGTAGAAGCCGGCCGGCCCCTGCTGGGCGATGGCCTCCAGCGACCGCGCGAGGTCCTCCTGCACCAGCAATTCGCCTGGGGCGGGCGCCGTGCCGTCGGGCTTGAGAAAGATGCGCCTCGAGGAGGGGAAGCGCGCCAGTCGCTGCGCCGCCCGGGGCAGCGAATCGGCGAGGTCCTCGTCCACCGTGATGCCTTCACGGGCGAGACGGATCGCAGGCGCCACGAGCTCGGCCAGCGACAGCCGCCCCGAGCCGTAGCGGCGGTGCGCCTCGGCGAGGCCGGCGACCGTGCCGGGAACGCCGGCGGCCAGGCCGGAATCGCGCGACAGGCGGGGGTCGGGCTCACCATTGGCGCCGAGGAACATGGTGGGCGTCGCCGCCTTCGGCGCCACCTCGCGGTAGTCGATGGCGATCGTCTCGTTGCGCTCCGCCAGATGCACCAGCATGAAGCCGCCGCCGCCGAGATTGCCGGCGCGCGGCAGCGTCACGGCCAGCGCGAAGCCGACGGCGACCGCCGCGTCCACGGCATTGCCGCCGCGCTTCAGAATCTCCACGCCGACGCGCGTCGCCCGTGCCTCCTGGCTCGCCACCATGCCGTTCGGCGCAAGCGCCGGATGGACCCGTGCCGCCTCCGAGATGATCGGCCAGCTGGACGATGCTCCGGGCGGGGTCTGCGCATGGAGAGCGAAGGGCACCAGCGCCAGCAGACCGGCGGCGAGCAGGCGTGTCCGGTGTCGCATGTCCATCCCCTGAATGACGCACTGCCGCCCCGCGCCTGCGCCCCTTGGCAAGCGGATGGCGGACGCCATGATGCAACCAGTTGCGGAATTGAGTCGGTCACTTCCGCGCGACGCCATAAGAACAAGTGCTGCGAGACCCGTCCATGGCCGCCCCCGATCGTCTGCCGCCCATTCCGCCCTCCGCCTACACGCCCGATCAGGAGGCGGCGGCTGCCGATTTCCGCCGGCGTCGCGGCGTCGAGCCCTTCGGCCCCTATGCGCCGCTGATGCGCTCGCCCAAGGTCATGATCGACGTGGAGGCCCTCGGCCGCCGCCTGCGCTACGGCTCCTGCCTGTCGGAAGACCTGAAGGAGATGGCCATCTGCCAGGTGGCGCGCTCCTACTCCCAGCAGTTCGAGTGGTCGGTCCACGCCATGGAGGCCGAGAAGGCCGGCGTGTCGAAGGACATTCTCGCCGCGCTCGCCGACGGCCGGCGACCGGACTCCATGAGCGCCGACGAAGCGCTGATCTACGACGCCGTGGCCGAGCTGCTGTCGACGAAGCGCTGGTCGGACACGACCTATGCGCGTATCGTGGCGCGGCACGGCGAGCAGGGTGCGGTGGAGATTCCGACCCTGGTCGGCATCTACTCGCTCCTGGCGCTCGTCCTCAACGTCGCGCGTACCCCCTCCGACGGACCCGAGGGCCTGGCCCGCTGGCCGGAATAGTCAGCGTTCCACCCGTGAATTCCGCATCGCGTGCAGCCCCCCGCTAACCACCGCGACGCCCGAGGCTTCCATTCGGCGCGGAACCCACCCAAGGTCCTTATCATGCTACCCCCGGTCACCGTCGCAGACGCGGCCAGCGACAAGCCTGCGGAGCGCCCTGCCATCGTCGGTTGGGTGCTCTTCGACTGGGCGGCGCAGCCCTACTTCACGCTGATCAACACCTTCGTCTACGCGCCGTTCTTCGCCAGCGCCGTCGCCGCCAATGCGGTCGAGGGCCAGGCCATGTGGGGTTTTGCCACCAGCGCGGCGGGCGTCGCCATCGCCCTGCTCTCGCCGGTGCTCGGCGCGATCGCCGACGCCTCGGGTCGGCGCAAGCCGTGGATCGCCGCCTTCGGCCTCCTGCTGATCGTCGGTGCATCGCTCCTCTGGCTCGGCAGGCCCGGCGCGCCGGAGACCATCACCATCGTGCTCGTCGCCTTCGTGCTGGCGACCATCGGCGCCGAATTCGCCACCGTCTTCAACAACTCGATGATGCCGACGCTCGTCCCTCCGGAACGCATCGGCCGGCTCTCCGGCCTCGGCTGGGCCGTCGGCTATGTCGGTGGCATGATGTCACTGATCTTCATGCTCGGATTCCTCGTCGCCAGCCCGGAGACCGGCCGCACTCTCATCGGCCTCGAGCCGCTCTTCGGCCTCGACGCGGCCCAGCGCGAGGGCGACCGTGCCGCAGGGCCGCTGACGGCGCTGTGGTTCATCGTCTTCGTCATCCCGCTGTTCCTGTTCACCCCCGACGTGCCCGCCCGCATGTCGATGGGCCAGGCGGTACGCTCCGGCTTCGCCAGCCTCAAGGCGACGGTGAAGGAGGTCCGCCGGCACCGCAACGTGCTGACCTTCCTCGTGGCCAACATGATCTACATGGACGGCCTGGTGGCGCTCTTCGCCCTCGGCGGCATCTATGCCGCCGGCGTCTTCGGCTGGACAACCATCGAGATCGGCCTCTTCGGCATCCTGCTGACCATCACCGGCACGGCAGGCGCGCTGCTCGGCGGCCGGCTCGACGACACCATCGGCTCGAAGCGGGTCATCCTCGGCTCGATCTTCTTCCTCACCTTCGCCGTGGTGACGATCTTGCTGATCGGGCGCGACCACGTCTTCTTCGTCTTCCAGACGACACCGCCGGCCCCCGGTGACGGGCTCTTCGCCACCGCGCCGGAACGGGTCTATCTGGTCCTCGGCGGGCTGATCGGGGCGGCGGCCGGCCCGCTGCAGGCGGCCTCACGCTCGCTTCTGGTGCGCCTCGCCCCGCGCGAGCAGATCGGCCAGTTCTTCGGGCTCTTTGCCCTCTCGGGCAAGGTCACGGCCTTCATCGGGCCGTTCCTTGCGAGCGTCGTGACGCTCGCGCTGAACGACCAGCGCGCCGGGCTCGGCATGCTGGCCATCATGTTCCTCATCGGGGCGAGCATCCTCGCCTTCGTCAGGGTGGAGCGGGCGCGGCTCGCCTGAGGCTCAGCGCTGGCCGCTCCAGGGCGGCACCGAGCCGCCGAAACCGGTCGGCTGGGACGGCGCCTGCTGGCCCATCAGCATCTCGACCGTCACGGCGGTGCCCGACACCGACACCATCAGCATGGACTTGCCGAGGGTCTCGTAGTCCACGTCGATGCCGACGATGGCGTTGGCGCCGAGGCGCTGGGCCTCAGCCATCATCTCCTGGAACGCCGTGTTGCGACCATCGCGCAGCACCGTCTCGTAGGCGCCCGCCCGACCGCCGACGATGTCGCGGATGGAGGCGAAGAAATCGCGGAAGATGTTCGCGCCGAGGATGACCTCGCCGGTGACGATGCCGTTGTAGCGGATGATCCGGCCACCCTCGAGGGTCGGCGTCGTGGAAAGCAGCATGGTGAGGGGTCTCCCTTGGTCGCCCGCCACCAATGTAGGAACTCGGCCTCAGTGCCGGAAGTGGCTCTCACAAGTTCAGGCTTGCACTTCGCGTAAGAATACCCTTGCATGTCATCAAGACACTCAGCGGGTGTATCGAAACATGGATCAAGAACTAAGTCGGCCAGAAGTAGTCGACCCGGACCCTTGGACGATTGTGTCAGTCGTAATCAATGGGGTTGCGATGTTCGCCCAGCTCGCGACCCTGAAGATAGCCGCTAAAGCGGGCCCCGCGAAACAACCACGCCATCAGCTGTACGAACTGAAGAATTGTGTTGAGGAAGGTATAAAATTCACAGAGCGCCTTGTTAAGCTCTTGGGGTCAATGAAAACGTCGGAAGGTGGAAATGCAAATGACGGGTTATTTGAATTTGGTGAAGTGACAGCTTACCTCGATAGAGAAGAATTCTCGCGATACATTAATATCATTTCGCAGCTCCACCTGACATCCAGCGAAATAAACTCCCACGTCGTAATGCTTGTACTGCAGCACCCAAACACAGCGATAGAAATTGGGTCCGCGATCTCAAACGAGAACAAGAATATCTCAAAGACAATAAACGATTTTTACAGAGCACGGCCTTCGATAGACGAAGTACTGAGTGAATGCCTGCGCATGATGCGATCCTTCGAGCGCATTCTGTCGGTCATAGAAGGCAACTCCAATTGAACCTCCTCAGTGCCGGAAGTGGCGCACCCCGGTGAAGACCATGGCGAGGCCCGCGTCGTCCGCCGCCGTCGATGACCTCGTTGTCGCGCATCGAGCCGCCGGGCTGGATCACCGCGGTGGCGCCCGCCTCCGACCGCGGCGAGGAGACCGTCGGCGAAGGGGAAGAAGGCGTCGGAGGCGACGACGGAACCCTTGGTCAGCGGCACGGCCCAGCCGCCGGCCTCGGCCGCGTCCTGCGCCTTGCGGGCGGCGATGCGGGCGCTGTCGACGCGGCTCATCTGGCCGGCGCCGACGCCGACCGTCGCGCCGTCCTTCGCATAGACGATGGTGTTCGACTTGACGTGCTTGGCGACGCGGAAGGCGAAGCGCAGGTCGGTGAGTTCCTGCGCCGTCGGGGCTCGCTTGGTCACCACCTTGAGGTCCATGGTGTCGACAACCGCATTGTCGCGGGACTGGACGAGCAGGCCGCCAGCCACGGTCTTGACCATGATGCCCGGCGCCTTCGGGTCGGGCAGGCCGCCGGCGAGGAGCAGTCGCAGGTTCTTCTTCGCCGCGACGATGGCCTTCGCCTCGTCGGTCGCGTCGGGAGCGATGATCACCTCGGTGAAGATCTCGACGATCCTCCGCGCCGCTTCGGCGTCGAGGGTGCGGTTGAGCGCCGACGATGCCGCCGAAGGCCGAGACGGGGTCGCAGGCCAGCGCCTTCTCATAGGCCGAGAGCAGGTCCGCCCCCTCGGCGACGCCGCAGGGATTGGCATGCTTGATGATGGCGACGGCGGCCGTGCGGGCCGGATCGAACTCGCCCACCAGCTCATAGGCGGCGTCGGTGTCGTTGAGGTTGTTGTAGGAGAGTTCCTTGCCCTGCAGCTGGCGGATCGTCGCGACGCCGGGCCGCGGAGTGGAGCCTTGGGGCGTCTTGTAGAAGGCCGCCCACTGGTGCGGGTTCTCGCCGTAGCGCAGCCCCTGCGCCAGCGCACCGCCGAAAGCGCGGTACGGGGTCGCCGTCTCGCCGAGCTGGTCGAACAGCCAGTTGGAGATCGCCGCGTCATAGGCCGCGGTACGGGCATAGGCCTTGGCGGCGAGGCTTGCTGGCGCAGATCGGCAGCGTGGTGGCGCCCTGCTGTTCGCCTTCATCGCCGGCGATGACGGCGGCATAGTCGGCAGTGATCGACGACGACGGTCACGGCCTCGTGGTTCTTCGAGGCGGCGCGGATCATCGCGGGACCGCCGATGTCGATGTTCTCGATGCGTGTCGTCCCAAGTCGGCGCCGCGCGCGATCGTCGCCTCGAAGGGATAGAGGTTCACCACCAGGAGATCGATCGGCAGCGATGCCGTGCGTCTTCGCGGCGGCCTCGTGCTCGGCATTGCCGCGGATGGCGAGAAGTCCGCCATGGACCTTCGGATGCAGCGTCTTCACCCGACCGTCCATCATCTCCGGGAAGCCGGTGAGATCGGCGACCTCGGTGACCGCGAGGCCGGCGTCCTTCAGCGTCTTGAAGGTTCCGCCCGTCGAGACGAGGGCGACGCCGAGCGCGGCGAGATCGCGGGCGAAATCGACGATGCCGGCCTTGTCGGAGACGGAGAGAAGGGCACGGGCGATGGGAGTGGCGGTCGGCACGGCTGGCGGCTCCGGCGGGCGTGATGGGGATGCCGCGCGCTCTAGCACGCGCGCCGTCCCGCCGAAACCGCTTTCGCCGCGGCGCCAACACCTCCTTCGTCGACTACAGCGGCAATTCCGGCTCGACCTCGCTGCCCGACGGACGGCGCGGGCGCACCATGCGCTCGAGCCTCCAGCTCACCTGTGGCGTCGCGGCCGACGAGGCCAGGCTGATGGTCATCTGCAGCGTGCGGCGCGGGCCCTCGGACTGCGCCAGCGCGACGCTTTCCTCGACGCCGATCGGCTGGTCGGCGGAAAACCTCCAGCCCTCGCCGCTGGGCAGGCGAAGAATCACTGCGCGGAGGTTCTCCGTCGGGATCAGCTGGACCGCCGGATGAAGGTGGAACCGGGAAATCCACGGCCGGTCTGCGCCGGTCACGCGGTCGACGCCGCCGAGTTGGTCGCCGGCCGTCGACAGCACCAGCGAACGCTCATGCATGACGCCTTCCCGGTCGAGATAGCCGTCATGGCTCGCCTCGATCACCAGGCCGCGGCGGTTCATCGTCACCCGGCGCGGCCCGGACAGGACGAGGCCGCGCGTGTAGCGACCCTTGCCGATGGTGATGCTGGAGCGGCTGGCGACGCCGACGGTGGAATGGGCGGCGGTCTTGCGCGCCTCGCTCCGCCAGGTGGCGCGGTGGATCGCGGGGACGCCGCAGTTGATGACGATCAGCTCGCGACCTGCAGAGAACTCGAAGGACAGGCAACCCCCATGGGCGCCGGCACTGTCCCGCGCCGGCGGCGGTTGGCCGACATCGATCATGAGGACGCTGCCGCCGGCCTCCAGGCGCTCGTAGCCGCCATGCGGCGCGGAGGACGGCACCGTGCCGCGCGTTTCGTCATAGGCGAGCGTCGTCGCCACCTGGTCGATCGCCGTCGGGCCCATGCCGTTGAAGCGGGCGAGCGCCCCGTCCCCCATCTGGAAGAAGCGGATCATCGGCATCATCCGGTCGACGGCGGTGAAGACCGCTGACGGCGGCGTGGCGTTGCGGGCCGGAAAGAGCTGGCGCAGTGGCAGGAGGTCGAGGACCAGAGACACCAGCACGCCGGGATCGCGGCTGACGTGACAGCCGTCGGCCAGGATCTGCCGGTCGAGTTCCTCGGCCAGCCGTCGCGAGGCACGGGCGAGCAGCCTCGACTCCCCGTCGAGGCACAGGCCGGCCGTCACCAGGGTGATGAACACCGACAGCCGGTCCGGCCCCGGGGGCAGTTGGGATTGCGCCAGTTCAAGCTGGCGGACCTGACGCCAGAGAGCACGCGAGAAGCGGCGATAGAACACCTGGTCGGCACCGGCGAGAAGCAGGCCGGAGGCCGCGAACCACGCCCTGAGCCGCTCGGCCATGAGAACGGGCGTGTTGGCCTGTCGCCGACCACCCGCCTGGGATTCGATCCAGTCGGCGATCCGCCGGCGTCCCGTCTCGGCCGCGGCCGGTGTTCCGGCTGCCCGCAGGTGCCGCAGCCAGGAGAAGGAGGCCAGCGCCTCCGCCCATTCGGCCGAGGGCGGCTCCGCCGCGAAGGGATTCTCCGCAGTGACGATGTGGCCGGCGAACACATGGACACCCGCGATGATCTCGTCGGCGCGGACGGGATCCGTGGTCCTGAGATCCTGGGGCACGAGAACGAGGGCCGGGGCCGGCGTCGCGCCCATCGCCAGGCGCAGTTCGGCCGGCCAGGAGGCCATGGCGCGCGCACCGCGCAAACTCGCCTCGACCACCAGCCCCAGCGCCTCGCGGCGCTCGGCCATCCACGCCCGCCACCCCCTGCGCAAGACGATCGATCTCCCCTGTGGCCTCCACGCTTTCATCCGGGTCATCGACGACCCCGGAGGCCTGTTCCATCCATCAAGCCACAGGGGAATTTCCAAGGCATTAACCATTTCACTGTTTGATGCAGGCCTGCCGGGTGGGCGCCGTCCGGCCCGTTGGTCCTGGAGTTGTGTGCCGTGTCCCGATCGACCCTGCCTGTCGCCGCCCTTCTTCTTGCCGTCGCCGCCGGCCCCGCATGGTCCCAGGAGCGGGTCTCGGGACGCTATGAGATCCTGATCGGTGGGTTGCAGGTCGGCATCGCCGGCTTCGAGGGCCGCATCTCCCAGGAGAGCTACCAGGCCTCCGTATCGCTTCGCCTCTCGGGGGTCTCGCGCGTCATCGCCTCGGGTCGCGGTTCGGCAATGGCCTCGGGCCGCATCGCCGGCGGCCGGGCCGTGCCCGCGAGCTATCAGCTGACGCTCAACACCACCCAGCAGAACGACGCCATCCGCATGGCCATGGCTGGCGGCTCCATCCGCTCCCATTCCGCCGAGCCGGAGCGCCCCGCCACGCCCGACCAGGTGCCGGTGAACGCGGCCCACAGGCAGGGCGTCCTCGACCCGCTCTCGGCCGGCTTCTTCTTCGTGCCCGGCTCGGGACCGATCGTCTCGGCCGAGGCCTGCGCCAAGACCTTTCCGGTCTTCGATGGCCGCCAGCGCTACGACCTGTCCTTCTCCTTCGCGCGCACCGAGCAGCTGAAGGTCGCGGGCTATGACGGCCCGGCGGTCGTCTGCAACGCCCGCTACCGCGCCATCGCCGGACACCGCCCGGCGGTCACGGCGCCGATGGAGGCCAATCGCGACATGCAGATCTGGCTCGCCCCGGTCGCCGGCACGCGGGCGCTGGTCCCCGCCCGCATCTCCATTCGCACGCCGGTCGGCATGGCGGAGATCCAGCCGACCCGGCTCGAACTCGGCGCTCCGGCGACGACGGCATCGGTCGGCCGCTGAGTCCGCCCGGCCGTTAGGCAATCTGCACGTTTGTTGCGCAGAATCGTCGCGGCGCGACAGAAATGGGTTGCCGTACGTTACGGCATGGTCTTTGCTGCCTCGGTAATATTACGGTGTCCGGATCGGCTCCGAGATGGTCACCGTGCGGCCACGCCTCCGGGTTAGGCTCGACACCCCGATCGCCAGAAGGCCCGTCCATGACCGAGTACCGCTTCCGCCCTTCCCGCCGCGACGCCCTCAGGCTCGCCGGCGCCGCTTCGTTCGTCCCGCTCTTCGCCCCTGCCGTCCATGCACAGGCGACCGCCAATGTCCGCTTCACGCTGGACTGGCGCTTTGAAGGCCCTGCCGGCCTCTTCCTGATGGCGCTGGAGAAAGGCCACTTCCGCGCCGAAGGCCTCAACGTCTCCATCGACGCTGCCTCCGGCTCCCGCGAGGGCGTCACCCGTGTCGCCTCCGGCACCTACGACATGGGCTTCGGCGACATCAACTCGATGATCCGCTTCCGCGACGAGAACCCGACCGTCGACGTCAAGGGCGTCATGATGGTCTATGACCGTCCGCCCTTCGCCATCGTCGGCCGGAAGTCGCGCGGCATCACCGCCGATGTGAAGAGCCTCGAGGGCAAGAAGTTCGGTGCGCCTGCGCCCGACGCCGCCTATGCCCAGTGGCCGATCTTCAAGGCGGTGAACAACCTCGACGACTCCAAGATGCGCTTCGAGAACGTCGGCTTCCCGGTGCGCGAGCCGATGCTGGCCTCGGGCGAGGTCGACGCCATCTTCGGCTTCGCCCATTCCTCCTACATCAACCTGAAGTCGCGCGGCGTGCCGGACGCCGACATCATCGTGCTGCACATGTACGACTATGGCGTCGAGCTCTACGGCAACGTGCTGATGCCGAGCCCGGCCTTCCTGAAGGACAAGCGCGATCAGGTCGCGGCCTTCAACCGCGCCGTGGTCAAGGGCATTCGCGACTGCATCGCCGACCAGGCGACCGCCGTGAAGCTGGTACTGGCGCGCAACGACGTCGCCCGTCAGGAAACCGAGGCCGAACGCCTGAAGATGTGCATCGACAACTACGTCATGACGCCCTTCGTGAAGGCCAACGGCATCGGGGGCATCGACCCGGCGCGCATGGCCAAGGCGATCGACCAGATCGGCCTGACCTTCACCTACAAGAACAAGCCGAAGGTCGAGGACGTCTTCGTCTCCGACCTGCTGCCGGCGGCAGGCGACCGCAAGCTGGCCTGAGCCTTGCTTCGCCACTGACCTTGCGGGGGCGCGAATGCCCCTGCCCCAATCCCGCGCAAATGCCCTGCCCTGAAAGCGCCTCTCCTTGCGTCCCTTCGTCGAACTGACCGGCGTCAGCCACACCTACGCGACCGGCGGTACCCTGGCCGTCGACGGACTGGACATCAGGGTCAACGAGGGCGAGTTCGCTGCTGTGGTCGGCCCCTCTGGCTGCGGCAAGTCGACCCTGATGAAGCTCGCCACCGGCCTGCAGTTTCCGCAGGCGGGCGCTGTCGTCGTCGACGGCAAGGAGGTGCGCGATCCCGTGAAGATCGCCGGCATGGCCTTCCAGGCGCCGACCCTGCTGCCCTGGCGGACGACGCTCGAGAACCTGATGCTGCCGCTCGAGATCGTCGAGCCGCACCGCTCGCGCCTCCGCCGGCACAAGGCGGAATATGTCGCCAAGGCCGAGGCCCTGCTGGAATCGGTCGGCCTGAAGGGCGCCGGATCGAAGTTCCCCTGGCAGCTCTCCGGCGGCATGCAGCAGCGCGCCTCGCTCTGCCGCGCCCTGATCCACGAGCCGAAGCTCCTCATGCTCGACGAGCCCTTCGGCGCGCTCGACGCCTTCACGCGCGAGGAACTGTGGTGCGTCATCCGCGACCTGCACGCGCGCATGGCCGGCAGCCTCACCGTCATCCTGGTGACCCACGACCTGCGCGAGGCGACCTATCCTCGCCGACCGCATCTTCTGCATGTCGTCGCGGCCGGGAAAGATCATCGCCGAGAAGGAGGTCGCCTTCCCGCGGCCCCGCGATCTCGAGATCACCTACACGCCGGAATTCTCCGACATCGT
Organism: Phreatobacter sp.; assembly: GCA_965284145.1. GTDB lineage: Bacteria > Pseudomonadota > Alphaproteobacteria > Rhizobiales > Phreatobacteraceae > Phreatobacter. The sequence goes on along the minus strand of CBDIRH010000001.1, from coordinate 852,374 downwards.
CCACGACCTGCGCGGGCGCATCGCCCATGCCCGGTCGTCGGCCTGAGGACGCCGCCATGGAAGCCCTCGCCGAGTTCCTGCTGACCACCTGGCCGACGGCGCTCGCCATCGGCGTCGTCGCCTATATCGCCTACCTGCTCTACAAGGTGATGGGCGCCAGCGCCCTCGACCGCACCAAGCTGTCGCTGCAGCTGGCGCCGCTCGTCTGCACCCTCGGAACGTTCCTGTTGTGGGAGCTGTTCTGCAAGGCCTTCGCCGTCTCGACCTTCGTCCTGCCGGCCCCGAGCGACATCGGGATGGCCATCTGGCAGTTCCGCCGCCAGATCGGCTTCCACTCCTTCCATACCGCCTGGATGACGCTCGCCGGCTTTGGCCTCGCCGTGGCCTTCGGCATCGCGCTCGGCCTGGTGCTGGGCGCCAGCCGATTCTTCTATGCGGGCTTCTATCCCCTGCTGGTCGGCTTCAACTCGATTCCCAAGGTCGCGGTCGTGCCGATCCTCGTCATCTGGTTCGGCGTCGGCTGGCTTCCGGCGGTGCTCACCGCCTTCATGATCTCGTTCTTCCCCATCGTGGTGAACGTCGCCACGGGCCTCGCCACCATCGAGCCCGAGACGGAGGACGTGCTGAAGGCGCTTGGCGCCTCCAAGCTGCAGATCATGACCAAGGTCGGCATTCCCCGCTCGCTGCCCTATTTCTTCGGGTCGCTGAAGGTCGCCATCACGCTGGCCTATGTCGGCTCGGTGATCGCCGAGTACAACGCCTCGCGCTACGGCATCGGCAACCTGATGGCCCGCGCCTCGGCCGATTTCAACGTGCCGCTGCTCTTCGCCTCCCTCATCGCCCTCGCGATCCTCGGCGTCGCCATGTACATGGCCACCGTCTGGCTGGAGAACCGGATGACCGGCTGGGCGCAGCGCTCCTCCTTCGCCGCCACCTGACCGGCCTGCGCGCAAAGCGCGCGCTTGCCCCTGAGGCCGGCACACCCCATAAATCGGGTCCGGCATTTCCTCCCGTCACGGCGGACCCATGAAAGCGATCATCGACATCATCATCATCGCCCTCAACCTCTACTGGTGGGTGATCATCATCTCGGCGGTCCTGTCCTGGCTCATCGCCTTCAACGTGGTGAACTACCGCAATCAGATCGTCGCCCAGATCGACACGACCCTGCGCGCCCTGACCGAGCCGGTCCTGGCGCCCATCCGGCGACGCATGCCCAATCTCGGCGCCGTCGACATCTCCCCCATCGTCCTGCTGCTCGGCATCATCTTCATCCAGATGGTCCTCAGCTACTACGTGCGCCCCTACGTGTTTTGAGGCGGGCCGTGAACGAGACCCCCTTCCGGATCGTCGGCGATCGCCTTCTGGTCGACGTCCGGTTGACGCCACGCGGCGGGCGGGACCGTCTCGAAGGGGCCGACCGGCTCGCCGACGGGCGGGCGGTGTTCAGGGCACGGGTACGGGCCGTGCCCGAGGACGGCAAGGCGAACCAGGCACTGGAGCATCTGATGGCTGACGAACTCGGCGTAGCGCGGTCGCAGGTGAGTGTGGTCCAGGGAAAGACCGCACGGCTCAAGACGCTTGAGGTTCACGGTGACGTCGGCGCCCTCGCCGCCGTGCTGGCGCGGCTCTCGGCCGCCGTCCTGCTGGTGCTCGCCCTCGTCGCGGCCTCAGGCCCGGCCGGGGCGCAGTTCATGACCCGGGGCGACTTCTGCTCGGACGCCTCGCTGTTCCTGCGGACCCGCGCGACCATCGAGCGTGCCGGTCTGGCGACACCCGACCGCGCCCGCCTGGTGCGCACGCTCCGCGCCTCCCAGTCGCTGGCGCGCGACGCCTGCCCGCAGAGGGACGGGTGGCTGATTCGCCGCGCCGTGGGCATGCTGAACGCGGTCAATCGCGAGGTGCGGCTGCCCCCGGTCGACCTGCCGCTCTTCCTGCGCGAGTGACGCCGGCGGCGGTCGCGTCAGCGACCGGTGACGGCGACGGGTCCCTTGTGCAGTTTCTCGGCGAGGCCGTACAGCTGCTCGCGGCGGTCCATTTCCTTCCAGACATCCTGCGGCGCGATGCCCATGTCGGCCCACAGGACGGTGAGGTTGTAGATCAGGTCGGCGCTTTCCCGCACCACGGCGTCCCGATCGTCGCCGACCGCGTCGAGGGTGACCTCGGTCGCCTCCTCCACCAGCTTCTTGGCCATCTTGGCGCGGCCGCTGTGCAGCAGGCGGGCCGTACGGGAGGTGTCATTCCCGTTGCGACTGACCCTGGTGATGGCCGCATGAAGACGGGAGATTGCGTCGGACATGGGGGCTTCCGGATCCTCGTCTCCGCCCGAATCAAATGTCTATTTCAGCGGATGATTCAGGCTGTCATAGAAATGTTGCCTGTCAATGACGGCAGGCAGGCCGCAGACCGGCGCTGCTTCCCGCAGAAAGCGGGTGGGCCTCGACGTCATGCCCTGTCATGAAGACGCATCCGAGATGAACGGGAACGGAATGCCGTGAGCTTGCGCGACTGGTCCCTCCTGATAGCCCTGTCGATCCTGTGGGGCGGCTCCTTCTTCTTCGTCCGCGTCGCACTGGACGGGGTTCCGCCGCTGACGCTGGTGCTGGCGCGGGTCGTGATCGCGTCCGCTGTGCTGCTGCTCCTGTTGCGGGCCACGGGCGAGGCGTTGCCACGGCGTCGCGACGTCTGGCTGACGCTCGCGGTCATGGCGCTCCTCAACAACATCATCCCGTTCTCGCTGATCTTCTGGGGCCAGACGGCAATCCCGGCAGGCCTTGCCGCCATCCTGAATGCGACGACGCCGCTCTTCAGCGTCATCGTCATGCACCTCTTCACCACCGATGACCGCGCAACCCCAGGCAAGGCCGCCGGAGTGGCGCTGGGCTTCGCAGGAGTGGTGGTGCTCGTCGGGCCGGCGGCCACCGGCGCCCTCGACACACCGCTCTGGGCGCTGGCGGCCTGCCTCGCGGCAGCGCTGTCCTACGCCCTTTCCGGGCTGTGGGGGCGCCGGATCAAGCCGCTCGGCCTGACGCCGACCTTCACCGCCTGGGCGCAGCTGACGGTCACCAGCCTGATCATGACGCCCGTCGTCGCGCTGGTCGACCGGCCCTGGGCGCTCGCCATGCCCGGCCTGCCGGCTATCGCCGCCGTTGTCGCCCTCGCGGTGCTGTCGACGGCGCTGGCCTACACCCTCTTCTTCCGCATTCTCGCCAGCGCCGGCCCGAGCAATCTCCTGCTCGTCACCTTCCTCATCCCGGTCTCGGCCATCCTGCTCGCCAGCCTCTTCCTCGGCGAACGGCTCGCCTGGACCCATTTCGCCGGCATGGGCCTCATCGGCCTCGGGCTCGCCGCCATCGACGGGCGGCTATGGCGGGCGGTCCGCGGCTAGCCCTCGCCACCCGCCAGCAGGCTGGCATTGCCGCCAGCCGCCGCCGTGTTGACCGTGACCACCTGCTCCAGCGCGAAGCGCGGCAGGTAGTGCGGCCCGCCGGCCTTGGGGCCGGTGCCCGACAGGCCCGAGCCGCCGAAGGGCTGGGTGCCGACCACCGCGCCGATCATGTTGCGGTTGACGTAGACATTGCCGTTGGCGAGGCGCGAGACGACTTCCTCCACCACCTGGTCGATGCGCGAGTGGATCCCGAGGGTGAGGCCCGTGCCGTTGGCGGCGATGGCATCGGTGAGCCGGCCGAGCCGGCCGGCCTTCCAGGTCGTGACATGCAGCACCGGCCCGAAGACCTCCTCGGTCAAGTCCTCCGGCTTCGCCACGCGGATGATGGCGGGTGCGACGAAGAGCCCCTCAGGCGCATCAGCCGGAACCTGCGCCTGCCAGACGAGGCGGCCCTCGGACTTCGCCCGCGCCACGACCGCGTCGAGCTTCGCCTTCGCCTCGGCGTCGATCACCGGTCCGACATGGGTGCGGGCATCGATGGGGTCGCCGATCCTCAGTTCCGCGGCCGCGCCCTGCACCATCTCCAGCATGCGCTCGGCCACATCCTCCTGGAGGCAGAGGAGCCGCAGCGCCGAGCAGCGCTGGCCGGCCGAGCGGAAGGCGGACATCACGACGTCGTCGCTGACCTGCTCCGGCAAGGCCGTGGCATCGACGATCATGGCGTTGATGCCGCCGGTCTCGGCGATCAGCGGCACGATGGGGCCGCGCTTCGCCGCCAGTTGCTGGTTGATCTTCCAGGCAACCTCCGTCGACCCGGTGAAGGCGACACCGGCCACGCGCGGCTCGCCCACCAGCATGGCGCCGACCCGGCCGTCGCCGGGCACCAGCGCCAGCGCATCGCCGGGGATACCGGCCCTGTGCGCCAGCGCGACGGCCGCCGACGCGACCAGCGGCGTCTGCTCGGCGGGCTTGGCGACGACGGCATTTCCGGCGGCGAGCGCAGCAGCGACCTGACCGAGGAAGATGGCAAGCGGGAAGTTCCACGGGCTGATGCAGACGATGACGCCGCGCCCGCGCAGGGTCAGCCGGTTCTCCTCGCCCGTCGGACCGGGCATCAGCAGGCCCTCGCCGAAATGCCGGCGCGCCTCCTGCGCGTAGTAGCGGCAGAAATCGATCGCTTCGCGCACCTCGGCGACTCCGTCGTCGAGGGTCTTGCCGGCCTCGCGGGCGAGCAGTGCGCAGATCATGCCTCGCTCCTGCTCCAGCAGGTCGGCAAGCTTTCAAGGACCTCCGCACGACTGCTCACCGGCGTGCGGCTCCAGGCGGCGAAGCCGGCTGACGCCCGGTCGAAGGCAGCCTTCACCGCGGCCTCGTCCGCTTCCTCGACAGCCCCGACCACCCTGCCGTCGACGGGGCTCGTCACCGACCGGATCGCCCCGCGCAGGGGCTTGCCGCTGATGAGTGGCTGGGCGGCGGTCGGAAAGCGCGCCGGACCCTTGCCGACCTCGGCAAGGAAGGTCGCGAGCGCCGTCTGATCGCCGAACTCGACGCCGGCCGAATTGACTCTGCCCGGCGCATAGACGTCCTTCGGCAGCGGCAGCTTGCGCGGCCGCGCGTCGCTGGCATTGCCGATCCAGCTCTGCGGCCGGGTGAGCAGGGTCTCGACGGGAACCGCGGGATCGGCCGAGGCCGAAACGAAGGAGGAGTTGGCGCCGTTCTCCAGCAGGCGGCGGACGAGATAGGCCAGCAGGTCGCGATGGCCGCCGACCGGCGCGTAGGTCCGGCAGGCCGCCTCGGGCAGCGTCGCCAGCAGCGAATCGTAGAGCGCCTCGCCCATGCCATGCAGGCGCTGGAACTCATGGCCTTCCGCGCCGCCCGCCTCCTCGAGGATGGTGGCGATGGTCAGCGCGTTGTGCGTGGCGAACTGCGGATAGATCCGCGGCCTCGCCGCGAGCAGCCGCCGGGCGCAGGCCAAGTAGTGAAGGTCCGTCATCGGCTTGCGGGTGAAGACCGGGAAGTCCGGCAGGCCGCGCTCCTGCGCCCGCTTCACCTCGGTATCCCAATAGGCGCCCTTGACGAGGCGCACCATCATGCGCCGGCCGGGACGCGAGGGCATCAAGCCAGTCGATCACCGCCAGCGCGCGCTTCTGGTAGGCCTGGACGGCAAGGCCGAAGCCGTCCCAGCCGGCGAGGGACGGGTCGGCGAGGACGGCGGCGATGACATCGAGCGACAGCTCCAGCCGGTCCGCCTCCTCGGCGTCGACGGTGAAGTTGAGGTCATGCGCCTTGGCCGCCTGTGCGAGCTTCACGAGCTTGGGGACCAGCTCGGTCATCACCCGCTCGCGGTTGACCGCCTCGTAGCGCGGGTGCAGGGCGGAGAGCTTCACGGAAATACCGGGACGGTTCGGCAGCGCCTCGTTGCCGGCCGCCTTGCCGATGGCCTCGATGGCATCGTGATAGGACTGAAGATAGCGCGCCGCATCGGCGACGGTGCGGGCGCCCTCGCCGAGCATGTCGTAGGAATAGCGGAAGCGGCGCGCCGAACCGGCTCGCCCCAGCGCCTCCTGGATGGTCTGCCCGAGGACAAAGTGCGAGCCGAGCAGACGCATCGCCTGCCGCGTCGCCGCCCTGACCGTCGGCAGCCCCAGACGCTTGCCGAGCGTCTCCAGGATGCCCTCGGGCGACTCGCCGGGATGGATGACGCGCGCGGTGACTCCCAGCGCCCAGGCGGAGGCGGAGACAAGCCAGGCCTCCGACTTCGTGGCGCGGTGCGCCCAGTCGGTACCCGACAGCTTGTCCTCGATGAGGGCATCCGCCGTGCGCGAGTCCGGCACCCGCAGCAGCGCCTCCGCCAGCACCATGAGGGCAAGGCCCTCCTTGGTGGTCAGCGAATATTCGCGCAGGAAGTCCTCGATGCCGCCGAGACCGCCCGACTTGGCACGGATGGCGGCGATCAGATCACCGGCGCGCTGGTCGATCCGCGCCTCGGCCTCGGGAGCAAGGGCTGCGGTGGCGAGGAGGCGGCGGGCGATGGCCTCATCGGCCTCGGCATAGGGGGCTTCGAAGCGGGGGAGCGACGTCACGGGCAACCTCGAACCGGCTGATGGCGAGATCGACACCATATGCGGGAAACGGGCGTGATTCGAGTGTCACTCTCAGTCGTTCTGCCGTAGTATTCCTTGCCATAAGCCCATCTGATAGTGATTTCTGCGATGTCCCACCCCCTCGACGCTCTCGACCGCAAGCTTCTCCGCCTGTTGCAGGAGGACGGACGCATTGCGAACGTCGAACTGGCGGAGAGGGTGGGCCTGTCGCCGACCGCCACCAGCGAACGCGTCAAGCGCCTGACGCGCGAGGGCATCATCGCCGGCTATGGCGCGCGGCTCGACCCGCAGAAACTCGGCCGCGGCTTCCTGGTCTTCGTCGAGGTGACACTGGACAAGACGACACCCGATGTCTTCGACCGTTTCGCCAGCGCCGTCGCGCGCGCCCCCGACGTGCTCGAATGCCATCTGGTCGCCGGCGGCTTCGACTATCTGATCAAGACGCGGGTCGCCGACATGGCGGCCTACCGCGTCTTTCTCGGAGACGTGCTGCTGTCCCTGCCCGGCGTGCGCGAGACGCGCACCTATGCGGTGATGGAGGAGGTGAAGGCGACCGCGAGCCTGCCGGTCTAGACCTTCTCCGGGCGAGCGCTCTCGGGCTGCGGAGCAGGCGCCGCCGGCGCGCCCTGGCGGCTGAGCTGGTCGGCCGCCGCACGCGCCTCGCGCGCCATCTCCACCAGGCGCCCGCCCTGGCCCTTGCCGCTGCGGATCATCACGTCGATCGCGGCGAGGGCCTGGCGAAGTCCTGAGAGGGCGACGCGGTTCGGCATGGGGGGCATCCACTTGCTGCTGTTCTGCAACAGAAGCTAGGTGCGCCCGGTTTCAGCCCCTCGCCTTGTCGGCCCGCGATTGTTGCGGGCCGAAATAGAGCCGCTGAAACGGTTCAGGCCGGCTTGCAGACGAGCTTGCTCTCCAGCGCCGCCTCGACCGCTCCTGCCGAATAGGGCAGCGGCACGTAGTCGCCAGCCGCCCATTTGGCGAAGAGGTCGCGGTAGTGGGGGGAATCGGGATTTCCCGACTGGCCCGGCGTGTTGATCGTCACCGACCGGTCGAGATCGGCGAGGTCGACCACGAGGCGGAAGGACGAACCCATCATCGTCCGGAAGTCGGTGCCTCGGTAGCCTGTGTGCATCGGCGTGACCGCGGACCCCGCATGCGGCACCGGTCCGATCGACCAGGCCTTCGCCGTCGCCTCCGGCAGGAGGAAGGACAAGGGGTGCTGGAAATAGCCGTGGTGCAGCTTGCCCCAGGCCCACCCCGCCGGGTCGGGTCCGAGCAGCGTCTTCATCTCGGCATAGGCGGCGCCGAGCGACGACAGCAGGATGGCGTTGCGCGCCGCTGCCGGGTCGGCACCGAAGCGGTCGTCGGGCGCCTCGAGGGCGGCGAGCGTGCCGTCGACGTCGCCCGGCACCATCAGCGCATGGAGTTCGGGGGCGACGACCGCGTTCCACAACGCCTTCTTCAAGTGCTTGGCCCACCAGACCTCGAACAGCGCTCCGGCCGCCGAGGTGGAGGTCAGCGCATGGTCCCAGCCGGCCAGCAAGGCGAGGGCGGCCGCCGTGTCGGCATCGGGTGCCGTCAGGCCGGTGAGCAGCTTGCCGAGACGGCGGGCAGGCACCGAGACCACGTCGGTCTGCAAGGCCCGCGAGGTCGAAAGCGTATGCGGCGAGGCCGAGGTGAGCACCTCCTCGATGCGGTTGGCGCGCGAGTAGTCGACCCACTCGAAGCCGAAGGGATAGGCCTCATGGTCCCAACCGGCGGGCACGTTCATCTCGTTGGCCGAGAAGACGAAGCCGCGGTCGGGATTGTGGATGACCGGCGCCTTGGCGCGGTCGCGCCAGCCGGCCCATTCGTAGCGGCCGTCGCCCGGCACCGGCATGAGCCCGTCCCAGTTCGGGCGGATCGGATTGATGCCGGCCGGCATCCAGGCGATGTCACCGGCCTTGTCGGCGAAGACGAGATTGCAGGAGGGCGTGCCCCAGGTCACCGCCGCGGCGCGGAACTCCTTGAGGTTCTTCGCCCGCATCAGCTTGTGGGCGACGAGATAAGGCGCGGTTCCCGGCTCGAAATAGGCGGCGCGCACGGCATAGATCCGGCCCGCGGCGGCATCCTCGTGGACGACCGGCCCGTGGCGGGTGAACTTGAGCGTCAGGACCTGGTCGGGGCAGCCCTTCACCTTCACCGTCTCGGTGACGGTGCGCACGCGCTCCCAGCCGTCGCCATAGCGGTAGAGGTCCCGGTCGTCGGGGTTGGTCTCGTAGAAATAGAGGTCTTCCTGATCGATGTAGAAGATGGTCAGGCCCCAGGCGATGGTGCCGTTGTGGCCGATCATCACGCCTGGAACCGAGGGCTCGCCGGCCCCGACGATGTCGAGCGTCGGGCAGGTCAGGTGGAAGACCGTGCGGAGCGAGGGCATGCCGTGGATGCGGTGCGGGTCCGAGGCGAGGATCGGCATCCCCGTGTCCGTGCGCGACCCATGCACCGCCCAGTTGTTCGAGCCGGTGTACTGGGCATCCAGCACCACCTCGAGCAGGTCGGTGGTGGAGCGCCACTGCGGCGCGTCCTCGAGCTTGGCCTCCAGCCGCTCCTTCGAGAAGGTGGCGTTGGCCGTCGCGAGCTTGATCATGTCCAGCACGCGCATGGGGATGGAGGCGGGGTCGAGGCCGTCCGGAACCTTCGGCGTGATCTGCGGCTCCAGCCAGCGGCGCAGCAGGTCGGTGCGGTGGTCCGCCTTGCCCTGCACCTGGCAGCGGAGGATTTCCGAAAGCGCATTGCGTGAAAGTGAATGGGTGCGGATGCGCGAGACATCCTCGGGCGCCCAGCGCGCCGGCTTCGTGCCAAGCAGGCCGAACTCGAAGGGCAGGAGCGAGGGATCCGCCTCGGTCATGGCGACGAAGGCGTTGATGCCATTGACGAAGGCGGTGAAGGTCGCCTTCGCCTCCGGCCCGTAGCCGGCATATTCGGCCTCCATGTCGCCGCGGTAGAGAAACAGCCGCGAGGCGCGATCCTGCTCCAGGTAGCCGGGGCCGAAGTCGGCGGCGAGCAGGCCGAGGCCGCGCTTGCGGAAGACGTCGATCTGGAACAGGCGCTCGCGCGCCACGTGGAACCCCTGCAGGAAGAAGAGGTCAGCCTCGTTCTCGGCCCGGATGTGCGGGATGCCGTTGGCGTCGATGCCGATCGATCCGGGAGCCGAGAGGCCGGGGACGTGGAGCGTTTCTGTCTGGGTCATGGCTTGGACATCGCTGCGGGGAGGCCAGAACAGTGCACAGCGACCGGGCACCTGTCATCTCTGCGGGGTGGGTAAGTGGCCTGCATCGATGCGGGTCTATCGGAGGGCGGCACGCAGATGCTCTGGACAAGAGGCCGTCTCGTGCGAGATTGCACAGACGCCGGCCAACGATGGCCGAGAATGACACGAGACATCGGAGAGGCCGCAAGGCCCGCATCCGGGAGCCGCATATCCATGAAGATCACAGTGCTGGGTTCGGGCGACGCCTTCGGCTCGGGGGGCCGCTACTCCACCTGCCTTCACCTCGCCGCCGATGACGGAACCGTCATGCTGATCGACTGCGGTGCCACCTCGCTGCTGGCGATGCAGCGCGCCGGTGTCGATCGCAACGCCATCTCCACCATCCTGCTGACCCATTTCCACGGCGACCATGCCGGCGGCCTGCCCTTCTTCCTGCTCGATGCCCTGTTCGAGTGCCGGCGCACCGCGCCCCTGACCATCGCCGGGCCGAAGGGCGTGCGCGAGCGCGTGGCGGCGATCACCGACACGGCCTTCCCCGGCTTCGGCACCAACACCTTTCCCTTCCCCATCACCTATGTGGAGGTCACCCCGGAAGCTCCCGCGACCCTCGCAGGAGCGGAGGTGACGGCCTTCTCCGTCGACCACGACCAGCGGGCCGGCCCCTGCCAGGGCTACCGCATCGCCCGCGACGGCAAGCTCTTCGCCTATTCCGGCGACACGAGGTGGACCGAGACTCTGGTGCCTCTCGCGGACGGCGCCGACGTGCTGCTCATCGAGTGCTACACCTACGACTTTCCGCTGAAGAACCACCTCGACTGGATGACCCTGTCGGCGCGGCTTCCGGACCTGAAGGCCAAGCGCGTCATCCTCACGCATATGGGTCCGCAGATGCTGGCGAACCGCGACAAGGCGACTGTCGAATGCGCGGAAGACGGGCTGGTGATCGTTCCCTGAGGCGGTTCCCGCATCGGCCGGTCCGTGCGAGAACCGGAACGGTGTGTGAAACCGCCGAGGCAGGGAGACGAATGTGGATACGGCCCTGAAGGAGCTGTTCGACGCGGCGAAGGCGGCCCAGGCTAGAGCCTATGCGCCCTATTCGCGCTTCCGCGTCGGCGCGGCGATCCGCGGAGCGTCGGGCCGGATCCACGCCGGCTGCAACGTCGAGAACGCCGCCTATCCCGTCGGCACCTGCGCCGAGGCCGGCGCACTCACCGCCATGATCCTCGCCGGCGACCGCACGCTTTCCGACATCGTGGTTCTCGGCGAGGGCGAGGTGCTCTGCACGCCCTGCGGCGCCTGCCGCCAGCGCCTGCGCGAGTTCGGCGGCGACACGCTTGCGATCCATGTCGCCGGTCCCGAGGGTATCCGCCGCCGCTTCACCCTCGCCGAATTGCTTCCCCATTCCTTCGGACCGGACAATCTCACATGACCGCGGCCGGCATCATCCGCGACGCCGCGGGCACCTCCCCCATCGCCTGCGCCATCGTGCTCGGCACCGGCCTCGGCCCCCTCGCCGAAGCCGTCTCCGATCCCGTGATCCTGCCCTATGCCGCCCTGCCCGGATTTCCCGCCGTCGGCGTGTCGGGCCATGCCGGACGCCTCGTCATCGGCACGCTGGAGGGCCGTCGCGTCGCCGTGCTCCAGGGCCGCGCGCACACCTACGAGACGGGCGACCCGCGCGTGATGAAGCCGGTCATCGACACGCTGGCCGCACTCGGCGTACCCCGCCTGCTGCTCACCAATGCCGCCGGTTCGCTGAAGGCCGACATGCCTCCCGGCAGCGTCATGGTCATCGAGGACCACATCGCACTCTTCGGTCCCAACCCGCTGATCGGCGAGGCCGGTGACAGCCGCTTCGTGCCGATGAACGACGCCTATGATCCTGCCCTGCGTGCGGCCATCGCCCATGGCGCGGCGCGCCGCCGGGTCGCGCTGTTCGAGGGCGTCTATGCCTGGGTGACGGGCCCGAGCTTCGAGACTCCGGCGGAGATCCGCGCGCTCCGGGTGCTCGGGGCCGACGCAGTCGGCATGTCGACCGTGCCGGAGGTGATTCTCGCCCGCCATGCGGGGCTGAAGGTCACCGCCCTCTCGATGATCACCAACCTCGCCGCGGGCCTTGCCCCCGACGCACCATCCCATGCCGAGACCAAGGCCGTCGCGACCACCGGCGCGGCGGCGATGGAGGCGGTGATCCGCGGCTTCCTCGCCGAGCTTGCCCCATGACCGATGCCGCCTTTGCCCGTCGCGCCGTCGCGCTGCTCGATCTGACAGACCTGTCGAACGGCCTCGACGAGGCCGGCGTCGAGCGTCTCTGCGCCCGTGCCGTGACGCCGCTCGGTCCCGTCGCGGCGGTGTGTCTCTGGGCGGGGTTCGTGCCGCAGGCCCGGCGACTGCTGAAGGACACGCCGGTCAGGGTCGCCACCGTCGTCAACTTCCCCGCCGGCGACGACGACGTGATGCGGGCGGCGGACGAGGCCCGCCCGGTCGACCGTCGACGGGGCCGACGAGATCGACCCCGAACTGCCCTGGCGGGCGCTGGCGGGCGGACGGCGCGAGGTTCGGTGCGCTGCTCGGCGCGGTGCGCGCCGTCGTGCCGCCCGGCCGGACGCTGAAGACCATTCTCGAAACGGGCGAGTTGAAGACGCCCGCGCTGATCCGCGAGGCGGCGCGCATCGCCATCGGCACCGGCGCCGACTTCATCAAGACCTCGACCGGCAAGACCGAGGTCTCGGCGACGCCGGAAGCGGTGCGCCTCATGCTGGAGGAAATCCGCGCCTGCGGCCGGACAGTCGGCATCAAGCCCTCCGGCGGCATCCGCACGCCCGCCGATGCCGCGGCCTATCTCGACCTCGCCGACGAGATCATGGGGCCCGGATGGGCGACGCCAGCGACCTTCCGCTTCGGCGCCTCGGGCCTGCTCGACGCCCTGCTGGCGAGCGGAGGGACGACGCCATGACCTTCGTTCCACAGGAGGTGATCCGCGCCAAGCGCGACGGTGGCACGCTGGACGACCAGGCCATCGCCGATTTCGTCGGCGGCATCGGCGCGGGAACAGTGACCGAGGCGCAGGTCGCAGCCTTCTGCATGGCGACCTTCTTCCGCGGCATGACCATGCCCGAGCGCGTGGCGCTGACCCGTGCCATGACCGCCTCCGGCCGCACCCTCTCGTGGAGCGATCTCGACCTTCCCGGACCGGTCCTCGACAAGCACTCGACGGGCGGCGTCGGCGACACCGTCTCGCTCATGCTGGCGCCCATGGTGGCCGCCGCCGGCGGATTCGTTCCGATGATCTCCGGCCGCGGCCTCGGCCATACCGGCGGAACGCTCGACAAGCTTGAATCCATCCCCGGCTATGATGCCACGCCCTCACATGACCTTTTCCGCCGGACGGTGCGGGAGGTGGGCTGCGCCATCATCGGCCAGACCGCCGATCTCGCCCCTGCCGACAAGGTCATCTACGGGGTGCGCGACGTCACCGCGACGGTCGAGTCCATCCCGCTCATCACCGCCTCCATCCTGTCGAAGAAACTCGCTGCTGGCCTCGGCGGCCTCGTCATGGACGTGAAGACCGGATCGGGGGCCTTCATGCCGGACTTCGCCGGATCCCGTGAGCTTGCCGAATCCATCGCGGCGGTCGCGGCCGGTGCGGGTCTGCCGACGGTCGCCCTGGTCACTGCCATGGACCAGCCGCTGGGGCCCGCCGCCGGCAATGCCCTGGAGGTGCGCATCGCCATCGAGCATCTGGAGGGCGGCCACCGCATGTCGCGCCTCCACGGCGTGACGATGTCGCTCGCCGCAGAACTCCTCGTCCTCGGCGGGCTCGCGCCCGATCTCGACACCGCCCTCGGCAAGCTGGAGCGGGTTCTCGACAACGGTCGCGCAGCGGAGATCTTCGAGCGCATGGTTGCCGCCCTCGGCGGTCCGCGCGACCTCATGGAGCATCCCGACAAGCACCTGCCGCGGGCACCGCTCGTCCGTCCCGTGGCGGCCCCCTGCGCCGGCACGGTTGTGGCCATCGACACCCGCGCCATCGGCATGGCGGTGGTGGTTCTCGGCGGTGGCCGGACCCGCTCCGCCGACAGGGTCGACCATGCCGTAGGCTTGACCGGGCTCGTCGCGCTGGGAGACGTGGTGGAGGCCGGCCAGCCGCTGGCGCTGATCCATGGCCGCGACGACGACGCGATCGCCTCGGCGGCGGCCATGATCGGCCGTGCCGTGACGCTCGGCGACGGGGGTGCGGCCGTCGGTGCGCTCGTCCAAGCGCGGATCGCGGGCTGAGTCATGGCGCGCGCCCTCGTCATCGTCCTCGATTCGGTCGGCATCGGCGCCGCCGCCGATGCAGCCCGCTACGGCGACGAAGGGTCGGACACGCTCGGCCACGTGGCGGAGTGGTTCGCCGGCAAGGACCAGCCCTTCGCGCTGCCGCATCTCGACCGTCTCGGCCTCGGCGCCGCAGCGCTCGCCTCGACCGGCCGCCTGCCGCCGGGGCTGTCCGCAGACGGCCCCTTCGCCGGGCGATGGGGCCATGCCGTCGAGACGTCGAAAGGCAAGGACACGCCTTCCGGGCACTGGGAGATCGCCGGCGTGCCGGTGACCTTCGACTGGGGCTATTTTCCGCAGACGATCCCCTGTTTCCCCGCGAGCCTGACGGAGGCGCTGATCCACGAGGCGGGCCTGCCCGGCATCCTCGGCAATTGCCATGCCTCCGGCACCGAGATCATCGCCAGCCTCGGCGATGAGCATGTGAGGACCGGCAGGCCGATCCTCTACACCTCGGCTGATTCCGTGCTGCAGATCGCCGCCCACGAGGAGCGCTTCGGTCTCGACCGGCTCTACGAGCTCTGCCGCATTGCCCGCCGCCTCTGCGATCCCCTCGGCATCGGCCGGGTCATCGCCCGCCCCTTCACCGGGAGTTCGTCCGCCGACTTCGTCCGCACCGGAAACCGCCGCGACTACGCCGTGCCGCCGCCGGCCCCGACCCTCCTGAAGGTCGCGACGGACGCCGGCCGGACGGTCGTCACCGTCGGCAAGATCGGCGACATCTTCGCCCATGTCGGCACGGGCACGATACTCAAGGCGAGCGGCAATGCCGAACTCTGCGCCCGCATTCTCGAGGGCCTCGCCACGCTGCCCGACGGCGGCCTGCTGATGGCCAACGTCATCGACTTCGATTCGCTCTATGGCCACCGCCGCGACCCTGAGGGCTACGGCCGGGCGCTCATGGCCTTCGACGTCTGGCTCCCCGCTCTCGAATCGTCGCTGGCGCTCTGGCGACCTCTGCATCATCACCGCCGACCACGGCTGCGACCCGACCTATCCCGGCACCGACCACACCCGCGAGCACGTGCCGGTGCTCGCCTTCGGGCCCGGCCAGCCGACCGGCGCGATCGGCCGGCGTGGCAGCCTCGCCGACATCGCCGCGACGGTGGCGGGGCATCTCGGCCTCGGTTGGACGGGGGCGGGGCAGCCGTTCTGACCGGCGCCGAAACAAGGCCCCTTGCCGCGCGTTGAGAGCCGTGTTTCACAGGGCCCCGGCGGGGTCACCCCGCATGCTCACAAGGACCGTCGCATGTCGCTTCTGAAGGTCTACTGGCGCGTCCTCAAGCAGCTCGGCCCGGAAACCCGGCTCGGGATGATCCTGCTCAGCTGCAACATCGTGCTGGCCTGCATCATGTTCGCCGAGCCGATCCTCTTCGGCCGCATCATCGACACCCTGACCCGCGGGCAGGCCCAGGGCCGGACCGTCACCTGGGCGGAGATCCTGCCCCTGGTTCTCGCCTGGGTCGTCTTCGGCATCTTCACCATCGCCGCCGGCGTGCTCGTCGCCCTGCATGCCGACCGCATGTCGCATCGCCGCCGCCTCGCCTTCATGCAGCACTTCTTCGAGCACGTGCTGAACCTGCCGCTCAGCTTCCACTCCGGCGCCCATTCCGGCCGCCTGCTGAAGCAGATGCTGGAAGGCTCCAACGCCATGGCCTGGCTGCTGCTGTCCTTCCTGCGCGAGCACTGCGCCTCGCTCATCGCGCTGATCATCCTGGTGCCGGTGGCGCTCTGGGTGAACTGGCGCCTCGGCAGCCTGCTCGTCGTCATGGTCTTCTTCTTCTTCTTCCTGACGAGCTGGGTGCTCCGGAAGACCGAGACGCTGCAAGGGAAGGTACAAGAATACCACAATGCTCTTGCCGAGCGTGCCACGGACGCCCTCGGCAACGTGCCGGTCATCCAGTCCTTCACCCGCGTCGAGGCCGAGGTCCGCGCCATGCGGGCGACCGTCGATGCGCTGCTCGCCGCGCAGATCCCCGTGCTGTCGTGGTGGGCGATCGCGGCAGTGGCCTCCCGCGCCTCGGCGACGCTGACGGTGCTGTCGATCTTCCTTGTCGGCACCTGGCTGCACATCAACGGCCTCGCCACGATCGGCGAGATCGTCACCTTCATGGGCTTCGCCACCATGTTGATCGGCAAGCTCGAGGCGCTCGTCGGCTTCATCAACTCGGTCTTCCTCGAGGGTCCGAAGATCAAGGACTTCTTTGACGTCGTCGACACTGCCCCGCAGGTCCACGACCGGCCGAACGCCCTCGACATCGGCCGCGTCACCGGCACGGTCGCCTTCGAGAACGTCTCCTTCTCCTATGACGGCAAGCGCGCCGCCGTCGCCGACCTCTCCTTTGTCGCCCATCCCGGCGACACCATTGCCCTCGTCGGCTCCACCGGATCGGGCAAGTCGACGACCCTGTCGCTGCTGCACCGCGTCTTCGATCCGCAGTCCGGCCGTGTCCTCATCGATGGCCACGACATCCGCGACATCGCTCTGGTCTCGCTCCGCCGCAACATCGGCGTCGTGTTCCAGGAACCGATGCTGTTCGCGCGCACCATCAAGGAGAACCTCCAGGTCGGGCGGCCCGAGGCCACGGACGAGGAAATCTGGCAGGCCTGCGAACGGGCCCAGGCCATGGACTTTCTGACGCGCCAGCCGGACGGCCTCGACACCGAGGTGGCCGAGCGCGGGCGCTCGCTCTCCGGCGGCGAGAGGCAGCGCCTCTCCATCGCCCGCGCGCTGCTGAAGGATCCGCCCGTCCTCATCCTCGACGAGGCGACCTCGGCGCTGGATGCGACGACCGAACAGAAGCTGCAACTGGCGCTGGAGGAGGTGATGAAGGGCCGGACCACCTTCGTCATCGCCCACCGTCTGGCGACGATCCGGCACGCCACGCGCATCCTCGTTTTCGACCAGGGCCGCGTCATCGAGAGCGGCACCTTCGACGAGCTGGTGGCCCTCGGCGGCGTGTTCGCGAACCTCGCCAAGGCGCAGTTCATGGCTGGCGCCGAAGGCAGCCCTGCGCCACGGCCCGTGGTCGAGACCTGATCCGCCTCAGGCGAAGGTCAGTTGCATCGGCCGGGCGTCGATGCCCTCGACCTCCGTGCTCCAGGTCTCGCCGGCCTTGATCGGGAAGGCGCGCGTCACCGTGCCCGTCGTGATGATCTCGCCGGCCGCAATGGGCATCGCCTGGGGATCGGCGGCCAGGACACCGGCAAGGTGCTTCACGGCCGAGAGGGGGCCATCCAGCACATTGGCCGCGATCCCGCGGTCGAGCTGCTCTCCGTCGCGGAAGATGGTGATGGAAAAGCCGGTCAGTGCGGCCATCCAACGGTCGGCATCACCTTCCACCGGCGTGCGCGGGCCGCAGAACAGGGCGCCATGCAACCCGAAGGCCGCCTGGCAGTCGGCCCCCTGGAACTTCCAGCCGGGGAACAGCGACTGGACGATCTCGAAGCCGTGGGCGACCCAGCCGACGCTCGCCAGGATGTCGCGCTCGCCCATCGCGGCGGTCACCGGTGCGCGAAATCCGAGGATGATCTCCGGCTCGATCCGCGGCTCGACCAGATGCGCGATATCGACGGTCGCCGGCCCATCGACATCGCGGAAGGTGGTCTCGTAGACCGGCCCCCAGATCGGCGAATAGACGCCGTACTCCTCCCAGATCGTCCGGTTGGTGAAGCCGATCTTGCGGCCGATGACCCTCTCGCCCGCAGCCTGCCTGCGCCGCGCCACCTCATGTCCCACCTTCTCGGCGTCGGCCATGGCGAAGGTCGGCTCGAGCGACGTCAGGGGCGCGATCTGGCGTCGCGTGCGGTAGGCCGAGAGCACCTCGTCGGCGAACATGCGGGTCTGGGGAGAACACAGGGACATCGGGACGCCTCCGTCTGGGCACACCACAATGGAGGGAAGCACATGAAAAAGCCCCCCGGCCGTTCAGCCGGGGGGCTTGGGAATCTTGCGCCGGTCAGGCCTCAGCGCGAAGGGGTTGCGGGCGCCGGGGTCGCCGGGGCGGGAGAGGCTGGAGCCGGCGTCGGGGACGGCGCGGCGGCAGCCCGCTGGCTCGGCGGGAAGGCGGGGTCGGTCGCGGTGCCGCGCAGCAGTTCGAGCGCGCGCCCGATCTGCACGTCGTCCTTCTGTTCGCGCGGCACGTAGACCGCGGAAGCCGGACGTTCCTCGTTGCCCTCGGTGGAGTTGTTGCGACAGGTGCCGCGAAGGCCCGCCTCGCCGCAGGTTCTCCTGCGGCCGCGCCGCGGCGCGAAGCTCCTCGGGAACCGGCTGCTCCAGCACGATGTCGGGATCGATGCCGCGCGCCTGGATGGAGCGGCCCGACGGCGTGTAGTAGCGCGCAGTGGTCAGGCGCAGCGCGCCCTGGCTGCCGAGCGGGATGATGGTCTGCACCGATCCCTTGCCGAAGGAACGCGTGCCGATGCACCGTCGCGCGCTTGTGATCCTGCAGCGCTCCGGCGACGATCTCCGAGGCCGACGCCGAGCCGCCGTTGATGAGGACGATGATCGGCTTGCCGCCGGTCACGTCGCCGCCGACGAGCGTTCGGCAGCGCTGGGTCTCCTCGGCATTGCGGCCGCGTGGTCGGAGACGATCTCGCCGCGCTCCAGCATGGTCGGCGGAGACCGCGACCGCCTGGTCGAGCAGGCCGCCGGGGTTGTTGCGCAGGTCGAGGATGTAGCCTTTGAGCTTGGCGGCCGAGATCCTTCGTTGAGCTGCTCGATGGCCTTGACGCATGTTCGGGGTGCGTCTGCTCGTTGAAGGTCGTGACGCGTGATGTAGCCGATGTCGTCGCCTGCCACGCGGGACGTCACGGCGTTGATGACGGATGACGGTCGCGCATGACCTCGACGTCGAGCGGATGCGTCGCCGGCCCTTGCGTCACGACGGATGAGCGAACTAGGCGAGTCCACCGGGCCGCGCATCTTCTCCACCGCCTGCTCGCAGGGTCAGGCCCTGAGATCTGGCTCATTGTCGATGATGCGTGATGAGGTCGTTGGCGAGGATGCCGGCCTTGGAGGCGGGCGTATCGTCGATCGGCGAGACGACCTTGATGACGCCGTTCCTCCATGCGTGACCTCGATGCCGAGGCCGCCGAACTCGCCGCGGGTCTGCACCTGCATGTCGCGGAAGCTCTTGCGGGCGTCCATGTACGCTGGAGTGCGGGTCGAGCGCCGGTCAGCATGCCGTTGATGGCGCGTCTCGATCAGCTTGGCCGTGTCGTCGGGCTTCTCGACATAGTCCGTCCGCACCCGCTCGAAGATGTCGCCGAACAGGTTGATGTGCCGGTAGGTGTCCGAGGCCGCGGCATTGGCGTTCATCCCCAGGATGGCCCGGGGCTGCGTGACCGCAACGGTCGCCAGCGCGCCCATGGCGGCTCCGGCAAGGAGGATCGAAGCTCTGCGCATCATCCGCGAACCCTTTCATTGGCCTGTACGCCCGGCGTCCTCGAGGTCCACCATGGCGCCGGGTCGACACTCGACCCGTCTTTCCGAAACTCGACGTAGAGAACGGGCTGGGAGGAACCCGTTGTCACCGCGGAGGCTGGCGGCGGGGCATGGCCCATCACACCGACCGGCTCGCCCGCCAGCACGAACTGTCCAAGATCGACGGTGATCCTGTCCATTCCGGCAAGGACCAGATGATACCCGCCGCCGGCGTTCAGGATCAAGAGTTGCCCGTAGGTGCGGAACGGGCCCGAATAGACCACCCAGCCGTCGGCCGGAGCAGTCACCGATGCGCCCGGCCGCGTCGCGACCGAGAGGCCGCGCTCGGTTCCGCCAAGGCCGTCGGGATCGCCGAACTCGCGCAGGCGAACCCCCAGAACGGGCAGGGAAAGCGTGCCCCGCGTCTGCTCGAACGGCAAAGCGGGGTTCATCCGCGCGGCGTTCTGCAGGGCCGCCATCTGCTGGCGCCGGTCGAGAACGGCCGATCCTCGCGCCACCGTGGTGGTCCGGGCGGCCTCCGCGGCGCGCTGCGCGGCGGCGATCTCCGTCTCCATCCGTCCTATCAAATGTTCGAGATCGCCCGCCTGGCGCGCAAGGCCCGCGGCCCGCGCCTTTTCCGCCTCGAGCGTCTTCTCGCCCTCCGCCAGCTGGGCACGCCGCGCCTCGGCCAGCGCATCCAGGCGGATGCGCTCGTCGCGCAGCGTCACGGCGCTGCGGCGGAGCTGGTCCGCCTCGCCGGCGATGCGGGTGCGCAACGAGGAAAGCTCCTCCAGATCGCGGGCGAGCACGCCGACCGCCTCGCGCATCTCCGGCACCAGTGTTCCCAGAAGCATGGCGGTCCTGACGCTCTTCAGCACGTCGTCCGGGCCGACCAGCATCGCCGGCGGCGGACGTCGTCCCATGCGCTGCAGCGAGGCCAACACCTGGCCGATCAGTTCCCGGCGCTCGTGAAGGGATTCCCTGAGCGCCTGCTGGCGCGCGTCGGACGCCTGGAGGTTGCGCTCGATCTCCACCATGCGCTCCTCGCCGGCGCGCACCTTGGCGGCCGTTTCGATGGAGGACCGCACCAGAGCGGCGCGATCGTTGCGCATGGCCTCGATCTCGGTGGCGATCCGGTCCGCTTCGGCGCGGGTGCGGGCCATGTCGGCCTGGATCGCCTCCAGCTGGCGCTGGCGCTCGCGACGCTCCGCCTCGGCACGCTGGGCCGGCGTCGCCGGCTCGCCGAATGCGGCGCCCGGCAGGGCGGCCATGGCGAGTGCGAGCAGGGCTGCGGGGAGGGGGTTGCGGGAGCGCATCGGGCCCGAATCAGTGGGGGCGAACGGAGTGACCGATGCTACATGGCGGAGGCGCCGGGCGGAATCGCGGCGCCGCCCGGGCATATCCAAGGCGCCGGACAAGCCGGCGTGATCGCGCCTCAGTTGAACAGGGCGTCGATGTCGTCCTGGCTGGCGTGGCCGGCATCGGCCTCCAGCTTCGGGCCGTTGAGAAGCGCGGCGTCGCCCGTCGCCTCGGCGATGCGCTCGACCTCGATGTCCTTGAAGCTGTCGAGTCCGCCCCAGATTTCCATCATCTTGACGATGCGGTCCTCGATGAACTTCAGCGTGTTGACCACCTTGGTGATGCGCTGTCCGGTCAGGTCCTGGAAGTTGCAGTGCTCGAAGATCGTCACGATCTTCTGCTGGACGTCGTCGATGGCCGCCTTGTCCTGGGTGCTCTTCAGCTTGGCGGCGAGCTGGCCGGCGATCTGGTCGATGCCCTCGGCGGCGCTGAGGATGCCTTCCGTCGCCTCCTCCGTTCCGGTGACGATGGCGTCCAGCTCATGCGTCACGCGCGTCATCTGCTTGCCCTGGAAGCCGGTGACGTGGAGCGTCGCGATCTCGTGCTTGGTCTGGTCGATGGCCTGCCAGATCTGGTCCAGCTCGGCCTTCAGCTTCATCGCCTCCTGCATCTCGGCGCGGTAGGCGTCGATCATCTGCTTGGTCACCTCCTCCGCCGGGCGGATGAGGGCCTTGAGCTGCTTGATCTCGGTGAGGATCTCGTGATGGCCAGCCGCGCCCGTGCCCGCCATGGCGGCGTGGGCGATCATCGCCTCGGGCCTCGAGATGGTTTCGATGCGGAAAGCTCGTTTGTTGGCGCGCATGGACGTTCCGGGCAGGACTTGCCGCCGGCCGATATGGTCCGGACTCTCCCCGAAGCTTCGGCGGCGACGGTTAAGGACCGGTTCCGAAACCCTGTCCGATCAGGGTACCACCTTCGGAAAAAACATTATGCCTAACAATCCGTTGCGCCCATCAACGGCCCCGTTCACCGACACTTAACCGTAAACGAAGCGTGTCCGCCGCACGACGACCAAAACAGGGTCCGGAACCGCCCGCGTTTACCATTCCCTTGCGTCTGCCACCGTTACATCGAGGCCAAGAAGACGGGGCTGTCCGCCCGGTCGACGTGTTGTGTGTTTTGAGTCCGTCGATGTCTCGTTCCCGTATCATGGCTGCCTTCGCAGCCGGCTGCCTCCTGCTTGCCGCGACCGAAACGGCCACTGCCCAGATCGCCAGCGCCCGCCGCGGTGACCTTGGCGGCGGCTTCATCGAATTCCTCTACAATGGCGGCCAGTCGGCCGGTCCGATCGCCGGCGCCCGGCGCGAGGGCACCCCGCCGCGCGCCGCGGCGGCGCCGCAAGGTCCGTCCCCGGCCGCGCATCTGCGCGCCAGCTACCAGACGGCGCCCGATCTCGAGCCGGTCCGCCCGCTCACCGCCCGGCCCGCCGAGGCCTATCAGCCGCGCCCGGCACGCGAGGCCGCCCCGCGCTCCGCCTCTCCCCGCGGCATCGATCCGCGCTTTCTGCCCCAGCAGGTGACCTATCAGACCACCCCGGCCCGGCACCATCGTCATCAACACCGCCGGAGCGCCGCCTGCTACTCTGGTCCAGGCCGGCGGCACGCGCCATGCGCTACGGCGTCGGCATCGGCCGTCCCGGCTTTGGCTGGACCGGCACCAAGGCCATCACCCGCAAGGCCGAGTGGCCGGACTGGCGCCCGCCGGCCGAGATGCTGCGTCGCCGCCCCGACCTGCCGCGCTTCATGGCCGGCGGACCGGCCAATCCGCTCGGCGCCCGCGCCATGTATCTCGGTTCCTCGCTCTATCGCATCCACGGCTCCAACGAGCCCTGGACCATCGGCCAGGCGGTCTCCTCGGGCTGCTTCCGGATGCGCAACGAGGATGTCATCGACCTCTACAGCCGGGTGCGCGTCGGCACGCGGGTGGTGGTGATGTGAAGCTTCGCCGTGCCCTCGCCGGGCACGGCTGTCCTTGCGGCGGGCAAGCGTAACAACGCCCCGTCGCGGCGCTCGACACGAGCGGACAGGAGGGGCCGCCTCGTCTCCCGACGGGGCGGCCTTTCTGCGTCTCGGGAGGCTAGGCGCCGCCGATGAGGATGCCGGCCGCCAGCACCAGCGAGCCGCCGAGGACGATCTGGAAGGTCGCCCGCAGGAACGGCGTCTCCATGTAGCGGTTCTGGATCCAGACGATGGCCCAGAGCTCGATGAAGACGACCACGAAGGCGATGATCGTGGCGGTCCAGAAGTTCGGGATCAGATAGGGCAGAGCGTGGCCGAGGCCGCCGACGGCGGTCATCACGCCGGAGGCGATGCCGCGCTTCAGCGGCGAGCCGCGCCCCGAGACCTTGCCGTCGTCATGCGCGGCTTCGGTGAAGCCCATGGAGATGCCGGCGCCGACCGAGGCCGACAGGCCCACGAGGAAGGTCGTCCAGGGGTTCTGGGTGGCGAAGGCGGTGGCGAAGATCGGCGCCAGGGTCGACACCGAGCCGTCCATCAGCCCGGCGAGGCCCGGCTGCACCCAGGTCAGCACGAACTGGCGGTGGGCCGCCGCGTCCTCCTCGCCGCGCCCCTCCTCGGTCAGGTGCTCGGCGGCGAGGGCGTTGGCCTCTCGCTCGTGGCCGGCCTCCGCCGCAGCGAGATCGCCGAGCAGCTTGCGGGTGTCGGCGTCGGTCGCCCGGGAGGCGGCGGCGAGATAGAAGGCGCCCGCCTGCCGCTCCATGTCGGCCGCCTCCTCGCGCACCCGGTCGAGGCCGAGGTTCTCGACCAGCCAGACGGGATTGCGGGCGATGTAGCCGGCGACATGCTCGCGGCGGATCGGGACGATGAAGTCGCCGAAGCGGCGCTGATAGGCCTCGATCAGCCGGCGCCGGTGCTCGTCCTCCGTCGCCGCCATGCCCTCGAACACCGCGGCCGAGCGCGGATAGGCGGCGGCGAGCTTCGCCGCATAGGCGCGGTAGATCCGCGCGTCCTCCTCTTCGGAGGAGATGGCCAGCGCGAGGATCTCCTGCTCGCTGAGATCGTCGAAACGGCGCTTGGCTCCGAAGCCCGGGATGGAGAAGCGGCTGAGCATGGCACTACCTAGATTAGAATAATTCTAGAGACGAACATAGGCCTCGACCGGCCGACGAGCAAGGCCCTTGCCGGGCGGCCGCCCCCGCATTCCTCCCCTACGCAACCCCGGCTTGCTCCCTGTCCGCCTGTTGGTATGGTCGTTCTTTATCCCGCCCCTTCCGGAGAACTTCCATGTCCAAGACGAGCGCGCTGCGTGTGGTCGGCGACGACGCCACCACCACCGCCATTCCGAACGACCTCCAGGCCTTCTGGATGCCGTTCACGGCGAACCGGCTCGTTCAAGAAGAACCCGCGGTTGCTGGCCCGCGCCAAGGGCGTGCACTACTGGACGCCGGAAGGCCGCAAGGTGATCGACGGCACGGCCGGCCTGTGGTGCGTCAATGCCGGCCACTGGCCGCGAGGATCGATCGAGGCCGCGATTGCCCGAGCAGCTCGAGCGAGATGGACTACGCGCCGTCCTTCCAGATGGGCCATCCCAAGGCGTTCGAGCTCGCCGCGCCGCCATGCGGCCATGCTGCCGGGCGACCTCGACCACGCGTTCTACTGCAACTCGGGGTCCGAGGCGGTCGACTCCGCGCTCAAGATCGCGCTGGCCTGGCAGCGGGCGCGCGGCCAGGGCACACGCACCCGGCTGATTGGCCGCGAGCGCGGCTATCACGGTGTCGGCTTCGGCGGCATCTCGGTCGGCGGCATCGTCGACCAACCGCAAGCAATGGGGCGTCCTGCTGGCCGGGCGTCGACCATATGCCGCACACCCATCTGCCGGCCAAGAACGCCTTCTCGCGCGGCCTGCCGGATCATGGCGGCGTCGAGCTGGCCGACGAGCTGGAGCGCATCGTGGCGCTGCACGACGCCTCGACCATCGCCGCCGTGATCGTCGAGCCATGCGCCGGCTCGACCGGCGTACCTGCCGCCGCAAGGGCTACCTGGAGCGCCTGCGCCAGATCTGCGACAAGCACGGCATCCTGCTGATCTTCGACGAGGTCATCACCGGCTTCGGCCGCCTCGGCGCCGCGCTTCGCCGCCGAGTATTTCAACGTCATCCCCGGACCTCATGACGGTGGCCAAGGGCATCTCCAACGCCACGGTGCCGATGGGCGGCGTGTTCGTGCGCAAGCACATCTACGACGGCCTGATGAACGGGCCCGAGAATGTCGTGGAACTGTTCCATGGCTACACCTACTCGGCCCATCCGCTGGCCTGCGCCGCGGGCCTCGGCCGTGCTCGACCATCTACAAGCGACGAGGGCCTGTTCGACCGCGCCAAGACGCTGGAGCCGATCTGGGCCGACGCCATCTTCTCCAAGCTCAAGGGCAAGGCCGGCGTTCTCGACATCCGTCAGGTCGGCCTCACCGCCGCCATCGACATCGAGAGCTGGAAGGACGCACCGGGCAAGCGCGCCTTCGTCGCCATGGACAAGTCGTTCCACGACGAGGGCATGATGATCCGCACCGCAGGCGACTGCCTCGTGGTGACGCCGCCCTTCATCGTCACCGAGAACGACATCGGCATGATCGCCGACAAGCTGTCGAACGTCATCGACGCGACGGTCAATCCGTCCTGAGCCGATCCGCTTCCATCGTCGAAAGGCCCGGCCCAGCGCCGGGCCTTTTGCGTTCCGGGACCTACCCGAAGGCGATCTGCACCTTCATCGCCTTCGAACGATCGGAGGCGAGGTGGAAGGCTTCCACCGCCTGCTCCATCGGCAGGGTGGCGGTGAGCAGCGGGCGCACGTCGATGCGGCGGGTGCCGATCATCGCCACGGCGGTGGCGAACTCCTCGTGGAAGCGGAAGGTGCCGCGCAGCTCGAATTCCTTGGCCACCAGCACCGAAATCGGCAGGGTGAAGTCGCCGCCCGTGCCGACCTGGACGATGACCGCGCCGGGCCGGAGCGCCGCGAAGGCGCCGGTGAGAGCCTTCATGTTGCCGGAGGCCTCGAACAGCACGTCGAAGCTGCCCTTGTCGGCCTCATAGGGCTTCAGGGCCTCGGGATCGGCGGCGGTGTTGAGCGTCGTGGCGACGCCCATCCCCTTCACCACCGCGAGGGTCGCATCGGCCACGTCGGTGGCGACGACCTCGGCCGCACCCGCTGCCCGCGCCGCCAGGATGCACAGCGCGCCGATCGGCCCGCAGCCGGTGACGAGCACGCGCTTGCCGAGCAGCGGTCCGGCCCGCCGCGCCGCATGGAGGCAGACGGCCAGCGGCTCGCAGAAGGCGGCTTCCCCGAGGCTGACGCCGTCGGCGACCTTGTGAGCCTGCACGGCATCGCAGACCAGAACCTCGCGAAACGCCCCCTGAATGTGCGGGAAGGGCATGGCCGAGCCGTAGAAGCGCATGTTCAGGCAATGGTTCTGCTTGCCTTCGAGGCAGTAGCGGCAATGGCCGCAGGGCCGCGACGGGCTGACCGCCACCCGGTCGCCGGGCTTCACCGCAGAGACGTCCGCGCCCACACGCTCCACCGTGCCGGCGATCTCGTGGCCGAGGATCATCGGCTCCTTCAGCCTGACGGCGCCGAAGCCGCCATTGTGGAAGTAGTGCAGATCGGAGCCGCAGATGCCGCCGGCGCCGATGCGCACCGCGATCTCGCCGGCCCCCAGCGGAGCGACCTCGCGCTCCTCGAGCCTCAGGTCGTGGGGAGCGTGGATGACGAGCGCCTTCATCGGTTTCCTCTGGGGTGTTCTTGTCGGCCGGACCTTTGCGACAAGCCTAGCATCGCGGCCGGCAAGGGGAAGCGGCAACGCGGGACGCGCCATCTCATGCAGGCCCTCATTGCCCCGCCATGCCTGTCGTGGTGTCATCCGCCGCGAATCGATCCCCACCCGGAGATGCCCCATGAAGTCGCGTGCCGCCGTCGCCTGGGAGGCCAACAAGCCGCTCACCATCGAGACCATCGACCTCGAGGGCCCGAAGGCCGGCGAGGTGCTGGTCGAGATCAAGGCGACCGGGCGTCTGCCACACCGACGAGTTCACGCTGCTCGGGCGGCGATCCCGAAGGCCTGTTCCCGGCGATCCTCGGCCATGAGGGCGCAGGCGTCGTCCGTCGAGGTCGGCGCCGGCGTCACCATCGCTGAAGGTCGGCGACCACGTGATCCCGCTCTACACGCCGGAGTGCCGCGCAGTGCAAATCCTGCCTGTCGCAGCAAGACCGAACCTCTGCACCGCCATCCGCTCGCACGCAGGGCCAGGGCCTCATGCCCGATGGCACGAGCCGCGTTTCCTGCGAGCCCGTCGGCGGACGCGGGCGCAACGAGGTCTATCCACTACATGGGCTGCTCGACCTTCTCCAACTTCACGGTGCTGCCGGAGATCGCGCTGGCCAAGATCCGCGAGGACGCCCCCTTCGACAAGGTCTGCTACATCGGCTGCGGCGTCACCACCGGCATCGGTGCGGTGATCTACACGGCGAAGGTCTGAGCCCGGCGCCAATGTCGTGGTCTTCGGCCTCGGCGGCATCGGCCTGAACGTCATCCAGGGCGCCCGCATGGCTCGGCGCCGACAAGATCATCGGCGTCGATCTCAACCCGGCGCAAGGCCGAGATGGCGAAGAAGTTCGGCATGACGCACTTCGTCAATCCGGACGAGGTCGGCCGCGACAAGGTGGTCCAGGCGATCATCGACCTCACCGGCGGCGGCGCCGACTTCTCCTTCGAGTGCATCGGCAACACCACCACCATGCGTCAGGCGCTGGAGTGCTGCCACCGCGGCTGGGGCGAGAGCATCATCATCGGCGTCGCGCCCTCGGGCACCGAGATCTCCACCCGCCCGTTCCAGCTCGTCACCGGCCGCGTCTGGAAGGGTTCGGCCTTCGGCGGCGCCAGGGGCCGCACCGACGTGCCGAAGATCGTCGACTGGTACATGGACGGCAAGATCGACATCGACAGCCTGATCACCCACACCATGCCGCTCGATGAGATCAACACCGCCTTCGACCTGATGCACGAGGGCAAGTCGATCCGCTCGGTCGTCGTCTACTGAGGCGCGGAAGGGCGCTGCGGCTGTCGCAGCGCCCTCGCCCGGAACCGGCTGCGTAACCGTCGGCGCGTCAGCGCAGCGCCACCTTCGCGACCTTGCCCTCGTATTCCTCCTTGGGATCGGCGCCGAGCATGATCTTGATGCCGGCCCACAGGCTCGTGACGTTCTCCCAGATCTCCGCCTTCTCCGGATCGAAGCGAAGGAGAGCGAGCTTCGGATCGTCCTTTCCGCCCTCGTACCAGGCGGCGACGAAAGAGTTCCACAGCCGGTCGATGACCACCGGGTCGTTGTCGACGACGAAGGTGCCGTGGACGCAGGCGAAGAGATCATGGGACTTCGTGGCAAAGGTCAGGGACCCCTTGCGCGCCTGCCCGGCGAGAGCCTCGACGATATCGGTATCCTTGGCGGTGAAGAACCAGATCGGTCCGTGATCGCCGTCTCCGTCGAGCTGGGCGGTGAGCGGCCGCATGTGGCCATCCTCTGCCACGAGGCCCGCCATGACCGTCATGTCGGAACGCAGATGTTTCCAGAAGGAATGTGTCAGTTCGGCCGGCGTCGGCATGGCTGTTCTCCAGGGGTTTCGTTGTCGTTGGCCAACGCACCCGCCGGACGAACGGTTCCGCAATGATCCGCGCCGTGGCGCATCATGCTCACGCAACATTCGGCCTTCAGTAAGCGTTCATGTTGCCGGTGCTGTCCTGCGACAGCACGCCGCAGCTCAACTCGACCGGAGGCCGGAATGGACGATCGCGACTACGTGAAGCTGAAACCCGAACTGATGGGCTTCCGCTATGTGGGTACCGTGCCGCAGGAGGCCCGCCCGCTTCTCACGCGCGCCTACGAGGACCTGAAGCGGTCGATGGGCACACGCTGGGACGAGCAGATCGCTGAGAAGGAAATCTGCTGGATGAACGTCTGGCAGGAGGACGAGGAGGGCGACGCCATGGAGCTCTCCGACAAGGCCCTGGCGAAGGAGCTTCACGACTGGTGCCTGAAGGCCTCCGGACAGTTCGCCGAGAAGGGCGCGATCATGGACGGCTACGGCTTCGTGGTGAACCCGATCGGCTCGAAGCAGCAGGTCTGGCACGTCGACTACACGACGGACGCCGCCGCGATCTGGATCCCGCTGACGCAGTTCACCGACCGCAACGCGACCCAGTTCATCACGCTTCCCGAGACGACGCCGGAGGAGGCGCTCGAAAAGGTCGCCTCGAACGTCGACGACGTCGATGTCGACGCCCTCGCCCGCAGTGTCGATCACTTCCAGGTTCACCAGATCGTCGCCAAGCCGATGTCGGTGCTCTACATGGGCCGCGGCACGATCCACCGCGGGATCTCGAACAGCGGCGACGACAACCGCATCTCCTTCTACATCTCGCTGCACTTCATCCGTGACTACGCGGTCTATCCCTATTACGCGGACGAGCGGTCGGAGAAGGCGGTCGTCAACTTCAACGACTGACGCGCGGCCCCTCGGGCCTCAGTGGGTGGCGGCGCTGCCGCCGCCCGCGCCGTGCTTGCCGCGTCCGAGAAGCGGGTCGACGGCAAAGTGCATGACGACGAAGACCACGCCGCCGATGGCGAGGCCGACGACGCCCGAACCGGTGGCGGATGCGAGCCACTCCACCGCGCCCTTGAGCACCGGCGTCATCGCGGCGACCGCGACCGCGACGGCATGGATCGCGTGTTCTATCCCCGCCCAGCCGTAGCCGGCGAGCCCGTGGACGAAGATGCCGCCGCCGACCCAGAGCATGGCGAGCGTGCCGACGAGGCTGAGGCCCTTCAGGAAGTGCGGCATCCCCTTGACGAGACCGCGGCCGACCGCCTGAGTCAACGGGCTCAGGGCCCGGTCGATGCCGGTCGGGCCGTTCATCTCGAGCCCGGTGGGACGGCCACGCAGGACGGTGCCGAGCCCCGTCACCGGGCGGTGGCTCTGCGCCAGGGCCAGGCCGACGTCGTCGGCTTTCACGATGAGCGCCACCGCGCCGTAGACGAGGATGGTGATGCCGATGCCGACGACCGCGAGCACCAGGGCCTGCATCCAGATCGACGTCGCGGTGATCGTCGACAGGGCGATGGCCATGATCTCGGCGGAGAGGATGAAGTCGGTGCGGATGGCGCCGCCGACGCGCTCGGCTTCCAGCGCCGCGGGATCGACCGGGGCGGCCTCCGCCGCAGCGCCGGCCGCCTCGGCCTCGCCATGCGGCATGACCATCTCGAGGACCTTCTCGAAGCCCTCGTAGCAGAGATAGGCGCCGCCGATCATCAGGAGCGGCGTGATCGCCCAGGGCGCGAAGAGCTTCAGCAGAAGCGCCGCCGGCAGGAGGAAGAGCAGTTTGTTCCTGAGCGAACCCCAGGCGATCTTGCCGACGATCGGCAGTTCCCGCGCCGCGGCGAAGCCGACCGCATAGCGCGGCGTCACGGCCGCATCGTCGATGACGATGCCGGCGGCCTTGGCCCCTGCCTTGGTGGCCTGCGCCGCCGCGTCGTCGAGGGTCACCGCCGCCACCTTGGTCAGCGCGACGATATCGTCCAGCAGTGCGATCAGGCCGGTGCTCAAGCCGTGTCTCCCTCGGGGGCGTCAGTCGACCCTAAGGGGGCCACGGCGGCCGGCGGATGACAAGCCTTTGCGCGCCACCCGCCTGAACGGCTCAGGCCTTCTCGTGTTCCCTCGACCAGGCTTCGGCAACCTCCGCACCGGTGGCGAACCAGACGCCCGGGAAGGTGCGGATGAAGGCGATGAGTTCGCGGATCAGCGCGATTCGGCTCGGACGTCCTCCCACCTGCGGGTGGAAGATCATGTCGAACAGGCCGCCCCACTTGTAGATCTCGCGGAACTCCTCCTTGTAGACGCTCAGCATGTGTTCGTTGGTGAAGATCGGCCGCGGCGTCTTCACCGAGAACAGCGCGAAGGGCGCATCGTCCAGCGACCAGTGCCAGGGCAGCTCGATGACGCCCGGTGAACCGTCCGGCATCACGTGCCGGTAGGGGTTGATGTCGTCCATCAGCGAGGAGTCGTAGAGGAAGTTGTGCTTCTTCAGCAGCTTGAAGAGGCCTTCCGAGACCTCGCCGGCAGGCGAGCGATAGCCCTTCGGCACGACGCCGACGGTGCGCTTGAGCGCTTCCAGACCCTTCTCCATCTCCTCGACCTCGGCCTGCGGATCATCGCTCACCCACTTGTGGGAGTAGGAATGGTGGGCGACCTCGTGGCCGTCCTTGAGGATCATCTCGACGCGATCGGTATGGTTCTCGGCGGTCCAGCCGGGAACGAAGAAGGTCGACTTGATGCCCTCGTCGCGCAGTGTGTCGAGGATCTTCGGCACGCCCACCTTGGCGCCGTAGCGGCCCTGGCTGAGCACCCCGGGACGGCGGACGTTCTCGGGATCGCGCGAGGTCCACAGGGTCTCCGCATCGAAGTCGAAGGTCAGCATCACGGCGCAGCGCGCGCCGTTCGGCCACCGGACGCTCATGTCGTGCATCGTCTCGTCTCCTCGTTTGGGCGGGTGTCGTGAGGGATCCCGCCTTGTCTCAAACCTTGCCGTGCCGCGCCGCCAGGAAGCCGCCGTCCACCGGCAGCACCGCACCCGTCACGAAAGCTGCATCGTCCGACGCCAGGAAGGCGACCGGTCCGGCGATGTCGGCCGGCGTGCCCATGCGCTCCACCGGCGTCCCCTCGACGATGAGGCGCTGATAGAGCGCGTTCCCGCGGTGACCGGTCGTCATCGGCGTTTCGATCAGCCCGGGCGCCACGGCATTGACGAGGATGCCCTCGGGCGCCAGCTCGCCGGCGAGCTGCCGGGTGAACTGCGCGACGCCGGCCTTCGCCACGGCATAGGCGGTGGTGCCGGGATAGCCGGTGATGCCGAAGATCGAGGAGATGTTGACGATGCGTCCGCGCACCTCGTTGCAGGTGAGGCACGATAGCGCGCGTGATGCGGAGCACGGCGCGCGAGATTGGTATCGAGGAAGCGATCGATGAGGGCGTCGTCGCTCTCCATCAGGCGTTTCGAGCCACCGATGCCGGCATTGTTGACCAGGATGTCGATGCGACCCAGCGCGTCCTGCGCCGCGCGGGCAATGGCATCGCCTGCATCGCGGTCCGTCACGCTCTTGACCAGGAAGGGCTGGCCGAGCCGCTTCGCCGTCGCTTCCACCTCGGGCAGGAGGTCGACCAGCAGCACCCGCGCGCCGTCGGCAACGAAGCGCTGGGCAATCCCCTCGCCGATCCCGCGTGCGGCGCCCGTGACGATGGCGACCTTGCCGGCGAAGCGTGTCGGATCAGGCAAGGCGCCCTCCGTCGACGGGAAGGGCATGGCCGGTGACGTAGGAGGCATCGTCGCTGAGCAGATAAAGCACGCCGGCTGCGACCTCCTCCGGCTGGCCGAAGCGGTTCATCGGGTGTTTGGCCTTCTGGAAGGCTTCCCGCTCGGCGCGCAGCGCCGGATCGGCGATGGCGGCCATGCCCTGCCGATGCATCGGGGAATCGATCGTCCCGGGGCAGACGCAGTTGACGCGGATGTTCTCGGTCGCGTGGTTGAGCGCGAGGCTCTTCGTCAGCAGCGTCACCGCGCCCTTGGAGGCGGAGTAGATCGAATAGACCGGAGAACCCTGAAGGCCGGCGGTGGAGGAGAACAGCACCACCGAACCGCGGCCGATCTCCCGCATCTGCGGAATGAAATACTTCGCCGCCAGCCACGAGCCCTTCACGTTGATGTCGAAGACGAGGTCGAATTCCTCCTCGTCGGCATCGATGGCGTTCTTCGAGGGGCCGATGACGCCGGCCGCCGCGACCAGCAGTTCGACTGGACCGAGCTCCTTGCGAGCCGTGTCGGCGGCCCGCTTCACGTCGGCCGCAACGCGCGCGTCGCCCACCACGGTCACCGAGCCCGGACAGAGCGCCTGAGTGGCCGCAAGGCCCGCGGGGTCACGGTCGAAGAGGAGTAGGCGGGCGCCCTCGGCGGCAAGGCGTTGCGCGGTGGCGCGACCGAGCGCGCCGGCGGCACCCGTCACCGCCGCGATGCGTCCCTCAAAGCGTCCGGTTGCCTCGGCCATGTCCACCTCGCCTCGCGCCGCGGGCGCTGACGGCAGCGCGTGTCCGTCCCATGCACCCGCCTGCCGCAACTCCGGTCTCATGCGTATTGACCATCGATACGGCTATATCGAATAGCTTGAACCGGCTCCGCCATGCTGTCACCCCCTCGCGGGGTCGAACAGCATGTGGCAGCCTCATGGGTGATCCGACGTGGATGCAGGGGCCCGAAAGACCCTGCGGGTCCGGGCGAGCCTGCCCGCTCAGTTGCTGAGGGCGCGGGCCGCCTCCATCGCCAGCGGCGCGAAGCGGCGACGGAAGTCCTCCACCGACCATTCGCTCAGCGATCCCGCGATGTGGACGGCGCCGACCGGGCGTCGCTGGGCGTCGACGACGGCGGCGGCAAGCACCACCTCGCCCAGCAGGGCCTCCTCGACCGCGTGGCAATAGCCGTCGCTGCGGGCCTCGCGGATCTTGTCCCAGATCTGCGGGAGTTCCACCCGCGACTTCGGCGTCAGCGGGCGTCGGTCGGAGCGCGCCAGGATGTCCTCCACCCGCTCGTCCGGCAGGCAGGCGAGGCAGGCGCGCCCGCCCGAGGAGAGGAAGGTCGGAATGCGGCGTCCCGGGAGTGTCGCGTAGAAGGTCTCGCGTTTGCTCTGCAGGCGGATGGCATAGATGGTCGTCGTGTCGTCGAAGAGGCTGAGGTCGACCCGCTCTCCAGCAAGCTTCCTGAGATCGGTCAGCACCGGCGTCGCCCGCTCGATCAGCGGGTTCGACCTCAGATAGTCGAAGGACCTGTCGAGCAGCCGCCGTCCGAGCGTCAGGCCGCCGCTGTCGGCGCGCTCCAGATAGCCGCGCGCCAGCAGCGTCTGGCCGATGCGCTGCGCGGCGCTCTTGTTGACGCCCGTCGCGGCGGCGATCTCTCCGAGCGACTTCGGCCGCGGACTGCGTGCGAAGGCCTCGAGCACGTCGAGCGCCCGTGCCACGGACTGAAGGAACAGGCGATCATCGACGGCGGACGCGCCGGTCGTCTTTTTCATGGTGTGCCGTCCGCGTGAGCCTTGGCGGCTCGCTCCCCGGGCCTGATCCGCGCACTGCGCCCTGCGGCGGGTGGCGGCCAGTCCGCGTTTCAACCCTTGGGATCGAGGCTAAGCGGGCGAGGGCTCGCCATGCAACACGATCGTATCGTTTTGCAATTCGTATTCGCCGAAAGTCGAAGACCGGCGCTCAGGCGGCCCGCCCCCCGGCGAGGCTCTTGAGGTCGTGTCCGGCGGCATCGGCTTCGGCACGCGTCACCGGCTCGCTGCGCGCCAGGATGCGGCGGGCCAGCATGTTGTCCGCCGGGCGATTGACCGATTCGATGCCGATGAGCCGCCCCTCGCGGAAGGCGAGCAGCGAGAAGCGCGCCTCCTCGCGTGAGCCGATCTCCACCTGGTCGTCGAAGCCGGCGGTCAGGCCCGCCATCTGCAGCTTCAGGTCGCCCTGGTCGGACCAGAACCACGGCACCGCACGGTAAGGCTGCGGCTTGCCGGCGAGGCGCGCGGCGACCACGCGGCCCTGATCGATGGCGTTCTGCACCGACTCAAGCCTCACGCGACCGCCCGCGAAGGGATTGGGGTGATTGGCACAATCGCCAATGGCCGAAATGGCGGGATCGGCGGTGAGCAGCATCTCGTCCACAACCACGCCGTTGTCGACCGCAAGGCCCGCCTCCGCGGCGATCTCGGCATTGGCGATTCCGCCGATGCCGACGAGGACGAGTTGCGCCGAAAAGACCTCGCCGCCCGCCAGCCTGACACCCGACACCCTGCCCGCCTCGCCCTCGATCGCTGCGAGAGATACGCCGCAGCTGACCTGAACGCCGGCGATCTCGTGCCGCTCGCGGAAGAAGGCGGAGATCGCGGGCGTCACGGCGCGGGCCATAGGCCGGTCCGCCGCCTCGAAGACCCGGACGCGCTTGCCTCGCCTGGCCGCGACGGCGGCGAACTCCAGTCCGATGAAGCCCGCACCGATCACCGCGACGTCATCGGCGCTCTCGAGGCGCGCCCCGAGCGCGCGGGCATCCTCGAGGGTGCGCAGATAGGCGACGCCGTCGAGCCCGGCTCCGGCCGCGCTCCACCGCCTGACCCGCGATCCCGTTGCGATGATCAGATGGCCGTAGCCGCACGATTGGTCGTCTGACAGCGCCAGCCGCCGCGCGCTGCGATCGATCCGCACAGCCGCAACGCCGGTGGCGAGGCGGATATCCAGCTTGTCGAGCATGGCCTGCGGCCGGAGCTCCAGCGCATCCTCGGTCATGGTGCCGAGCATGAAGGCCTTGGACAGCGGCGGGCGCTGATAGGGCAGCACCGCCTCGTCGCCGATCATCTGGATCGTGCCGCTGAAACCCTCCTCACGCAGCGACAGGGCCGCCTGGAGGCCCGCCTGTCCGGCTCCGAGAATGACGACGTCGGCGTGGTCTGCGATGGGATGGGTCATGGATGTGGCGGGCTCGTCCGCATGCGGAGCGGGGCAGGATGGGAGGCGCTCCGATAGCACGCCGGCCCGCCATCGTCATGCGGGCGGGGCGACCCAGCCGCGCGATCAGTCCGCGGTGACGGCGAGCGGCAGGGTCTTCAGGCTGCGCAGGTTGTTGTTGAGGGTGCGGGTGGGCGCCCCCTCCAGCGAGAGGGATCCGACCCGCGCCAGCATGGCCTTGAGGACCGCCTCGCCCTCGAGCCTGGCGATCATCTGGCCGATGCAGATGTGCACGCCCGCCCCGAGGGCCAGATGGCCGAGGGTCTGGCGGGTGACGTCGAAGGCGTCAGGCCGCTCCCACTGGTCGGGATCGCGGTTGGCGGCCCCCAGCATGATCAGGATCTTGGCGTCGTTCTCCACGGTAACGCCGTCGATCTCGACCTGACGCATGGTCTGGCGGCAGACGTTCTGGATGGGCGTTTCGAGCCGCATCGCCTCGTCCAGTGCCTGACGGATGCGGGTCGGGTCCTGCTTCAGCAGGGCCCACTGGGACGGATCCCTGGCGAGATACCAGAGCGCGGCCGAGATCATGCTGCTCGTCGTGTCGAGGCCGCCGCGCAGGAAGGACCTGACCAGCAGCGGCGCCACTTCGGGCTCGATCTCGCCTGCATCGGCGGCGAGGAAGATCTTCTCTCCGAAGCCGCCGGGGACCATGGCCTCGCGCTTCATGCTGTCGAGATACCAGTCCCAGATGGCGTCCGCCCGCCGCTGGGTCTCCTCGTAGCGCGCGTTCCTCGGCCCCTGGCCGTCGAAGTTGAGCGCCCCGAGCAGAAAGAGGTTGTCGCGGCGCTCCGGTGAACTGCGCAATCCCAGCGCTTCCGGAAAGGTGGTCGACACATAGGTTTCGGCGAGATCATGGACGCCGCAGAACGAGCCCTTGTCGACGAGGCTTGCCACCAGGCGATCGGCCTCCTTCTCGAAATCCTCCCGCCACTGCCGGATCAGGCCAGGAGAAAGGATGCGCTGAAGGGCTGTGCGGACCTTCGTATGCTGCGGCGGGTCGACCTCGACGATGGGACTGGGCGCGCGCCAGGCACCGGGCTTGCGGATGTCGGCAAGGCCCGAACCTCCGGTGGAGGAAAAGGTCTCCCAGTCCTTCAGCAGGGGCAGGATGTCGCGATGGCGCCCCATGGCATAGACGCCGTAGCGTGGCAGGAACACGACCGGACCGGCGGACCGCACGGCGGCGTGCATGGCGTGCGGTTCGTTCAGCACCTCGTCGGCATAGGGATCGACATCGAGGACTGGCGGCAGGCGGGTCGAGGCGGCGGCTTGGGTCACGCGCAGCTCCTGTCAGTCGATCCGCGCACCGCCGAAGCGATTTCGCATCGCCTGGCAATACGCATGTATCGTTCGATCTTCGAAGCGATTTTCCGCAGTGTCAATGCGACCCGGATCAGGGCTGTCCGCACGGGCGGGCATTGCACGCGACGACCCCCGGCGACGCGTGAAGGCCAGGAACCTATGGTGCCCTGGCGCCGGCTACCTGCGCGCCCGGCGCCACGATGGGCGGAGCAGCGTTCAACTGGTCGATGGCAAAGCCGGCCGCCGCCTTGTAACCGGCCATGAAGGCGGACCGCTCCTCCGGTGGCACCACCGCGTCGATATCGTCGAAGGTGCCGCCACACCGCTCGTCGACGAGGTTCAGAAGGCCGAAGGGCCCGGCACCGCGGTTCCGCAGGATCAACTGGGAAACCGGTCCGCAGAGCCTCTCGTCATAGGCGGCAACTGCCGCGGGCGTGACGCCGTGCTCCAGCATGGCCGCGCCGAGCACGCGGGCATCGATGATCGCCTGGCTCGCGCCGTTCGAACCGGTCGGGTACATGGCGTGTGCCGCGTCTCCGAGCAGCGCCACGGGCCCGTCCTGCCATGTGGAGACGGGATCGCGGTCGATCATCGGATTCTCATAGGCGCCGTCCGAGCCGCGGATGAGCGCCGGCACGTCGAGCCAGTCCCAGGTCCAGCCGTCGAAATGATGGATGAAGTCGTCGATGGCGACCTGGCGGAACCAGCCGCTCTGCTTCCAGCCCTCGGCACTGTCCATCGTCACTTCGGCGATCCAGTTGATCGTGGCGAGGCCCGTCGAGGGGTCGGCCGGCGAGATGGGATAGATGACCATGCGATGGCGATGCGTGCCGAGTCCCACGAAGGACGAGCCGGAGCGGATCGGCTT
Organism: Phreatobacter sp.; assembly: GCA_965284145.1. Classification (GTDB taxonomy): domain Bacteria; phylum Pseudomonadota; class Alphaproteobacteria; order Rhizobiales; family Phreatobacteraceae; genus Phreatobacter. The sequence continues at coordinate 814,766 of CBDIRH010000001.1, read as the reverse complement.
CGCCCGCGAAGTGCCGCGCCACATCAGCGCGCCGCCCCAGTGAATCGGCGGCTGGTGAGGATGCATCTGCGCGCGGATGGCCGAATGGATGCCGTCGGCGCCGATCAGCAGCGAGTTCTGCGCTGCCGTCGAGCGGTGCAGCGACAGGTGACGCGGACGCCGCCGTCCCGTTTCGCATAGCCGAGAGCGCGGGTGCCGTGCGCACCGCATCCGCGCCGCAGCGCTCGACGACCTTGTCGAAGAGCAGCATGTGGAACTGCCCCCGATGCACGGCATATTGCGGCCAGCGATAGCCGGCGAGGCGCCCGCGCGGCTCCGCAGTAGATGTCGTTGCCGTTGAGGCCGACCAGCGCCCATTCCTTCGCCTGCACGCCGACCCGGTCGAGGTCGCCTTCACCGATGCCGAGATCACCGAGTTCGCGCACCGCATTCGGCTGCAGGTTGATGCCGACGCCGAGGGGCCGCATCTCCCGCGCCGCCTCGAGCACCACGCAGGGAACCCCGATCTGGTGAAGGGTCAGGGCCGTGGCCATGACCGCCGATGCCGCCGCCGGCAATGATGACGCGAGGAGGGGCCATGGAATCTCGTCCGTTGCAGGGGGCGCCCGCGTCAATAGCCGCAGGCGGCGCATCCGGGCAAGCCGGAGCGACAGGTCCACCATGAGTGACATCAGCCGCGCCTGGTGGAGACCCACGCAATGAGGTCCATCATGGTGCGGGCGAGGCTCGCAACGACGAGAAGACACAGCGCCGCCTTGGAGAGGGTCCCCATCGCCCCCTCCACCAGCAGCGCATGGACCACGGTCCCGGTCACGACCACCAGCGCCAGCGTCGTATGGGCGACCCGCCACAGCGTCGGGCTGATGCGCAGCCGCCTGCGCAGGGCGGCCAGAAGGGCCGTCGCGAACACGGCCCACATCGCCACCACGCCCCATGGCGAGAAGGCCGTCGGCGACGCGAAGAGCAAGGCATCCATCACGTCGGGGGCGCTGGTGACCCACAGCCCGCCGACATGCGCCGCGACGAGCAGGACAAGCAGGACTCCCAGCCACCGGTGGATGCGCCTTGCGGTCCGCGGGGCCGGCCCCGGCAGATGGTTGCCCACCAGCAGCGGCTGGATGAGCAGCAGGGACAGGGCGGCGATCCCGGCGAAGCCGGCAGCGATGTAGAGCGGCTCACGCCAGGCTAGCAGCGGGCTGGTCGTTGCAACGGCGATGGGGCCGACCATCGCGACCGCGATCGCCGCCCAGACCGGGATGGCACGCAGCGACGGCAAGGGCTCAGGGTCGGCTGCAGCACGAAGTGGGCGGCCAGCGCCTTGTCGCGGGCGCTCGCCATGACCGGGCGCAGGAAGACGGACTTGAACCCCGCCCCCTCGTAGGCGAGATGGCCGTGGGGCTGACCGAAGATCGGCACGATCTGCGGCATCTCGAGCCTGAAGCTGCCGTCGGCGGCCGTCAGGGTCGCGCCGTGGCTGTGAGGATCGGATTCGCGCCCCTCGGTGGTATGCGCCCAGATCTGGATGCGGATGCCCGGAAGCGGCGCTCCGTCACCCGCGCGGCGCACCGTTCCGGTCATCCAGAAGCCGCCGCCGCCGATCCGTTCCACCACAGCGGCGCCCGGGATGTAGTTGTTGGCGCCACCGCGCATGGTCGGGGTCGGCGCGAGCCCCTGCGCCCGCGACGGCACCAGCAGGCCCGTCCCCTGGGTCAGGATGGCGGCGGTGGCGACGGCCGTGCTTCCGGCGAGAAATCTGCGTCGGGTCGAAGGTCGGGCGATCAATGCGGTGGCTCCTTTGGCTGATGCGAGGGACGCCGAGGCTTGACGACACAGTAGCCGGGTCGCCCGGGTCATGGCAGCACGGCCAGCGCCATGCGGCCTCATAATCCCGTGATCAGGCCGCGTCGCGCTCGCCGCGGTCGACCGTCGCCCAGTCGCTCGCGGTGCCCGACGGCGGCAGGTCGGCGCGCGATTCACTTGCGCGCAGGATGTGGGCCTTGGCCAGCATCTGCGCGCTCACGGGGGCGGTGAGGAACAGGAAGAGCGTGATGAGCAGTTCGTGGATCGACGGGCTGCCGCGCAGCGCCGCAAAATGGACCATCGACGCGATCAGCAGGGCGCCGATGCCGAGCGTGCTCGCCTTGGTCGGTCCGTGCAGGCGGCGCATCATGTCCGGCAGCTTGGCGAGACCGATCGCCCCGACGAGCAGGAAGAACGCACCGGTGAGGATCAGCAGCGCGACGAGCGCCTCGAGGATGGAATTCACCGGCGCCTCCTATTCGATCACGTTGCCGCGCAGCAGGAACTTGCAGAAGGCCACGGTCGTCACGAAGCCGACCATGGCGAACAGCAAGGCCGCCTCGAAATACATCGCCGAGCCATAGGCGATACCGGCCAGCACGATGAGAGCGATCGTCTCGATGACCAGCGTGTCGAGGGCGAGCACGCGGTCGGTAGCGTCGGGTCCGACGACGAGACGGTAGAGCGTCAGCACGATGGCGAGACAGGTCGCGGCAGCGGCGACGGTGACGGCGGCGGCGATCATGCGAAGATCCTCTTCAGCCGGTTCTCGTAGCGGGACTTGATGGCGTCGACGGTGGCGTCCGGATCGTCCGTGTCGAGGCAGTGCACGAGCAGGGCGCGGCCATCCGCCGAGAGATCGGCGCTCACGGTGCCCGGCGTCATGGTGATGGTGCCGGCGAGCACGGCAATCGCCTCGGGTGTCCTCAGGTCGAGCGGCACGGTGACGTAGCGGGTGCCGAGGCTGGAGCCGCGGCGGAACAGGATCAGATAGGCCACCTGGACGTTCGAGACGACGATGTCCCACAGCACGACGAGGATATATTCGGCGATCGCCAGCGGCGCCCGGATCTTCGGGCGTCCGGGCCAGAAGGGCCGCGTCAGCAGCGGGATCGCCAGCCCGAGGACGAGGCCGAGCACGACGACACCCGCACTCGCCTCGTTGACGAGCAGGACATAGACCACCGCGATGGTGAGCGTCAGCAGGGGGTGAGGCAGAAACCGGTCGCGCATGTCACTGCCCCGCCCTGGTTCGCGCCCCGGCACCGAGGACGCCGTCGATATAGGCCTCGCGGTCGAGAGCCTGGCGACCCGTCAGCTGCAGGGCGTCGGTGGCGGGTCCGGCGGCAACCGTCCAGGCCACGGCCAGGACGAGCAGCAGCGCGATGGCCGAGAGAGCGCTGGCCGGCAGGGCTCCGCGTGCATCCTCGCGCGGCGTTCCGCTGGCCCAGAACAGGATCGAGCCGGCGCGCGCGAAGCCGAAGGTCATCAGCAGGCTCGCCGCCAGAATGAGGGTCCAGCTCCAGGGCCAGGATGCGGCCGCCCGCGAGGCCTCGAGGATCATCACCTTGCCGATGAAGCCCGACAGCGGCGGCAGCCCGACCATGGCGATGGCGGCGAGGAAGAAGAGCCCGGCCACCATGGTCTCGCCGGCCATGCCGGGCGAGGGCACGAGGCGGTCACCGGCCGGCTCGCGGCGCTCCTGGACGAGGCCGGCGATCAGGAAGAGGGCCGCGCCCGCAAGCGTCGAGTGGACGAGGTAGTAGAGGCCCGCCGCAAGCCCGCGCGCCTCGAAGAGCCCGACCGCCACCAGCAGCGTGCCCATGGAGGCGACCACGGCGAAGGCGGCGAGGTCGCGCAAGGTGCGGCTGCCGAGGAGGCCGACCGTGCCGACGACGAGCGTTGCCAGTGCGGCCGGCAGGACGAAGGGCGCCGCGGTCTCCGCCAGGGGACCTGCGCCGGCGCCAAAGACGAGGCCGTAGACGCGGATGATGGCGTAGGCGCCGACCTTGGTCATGATCATGAACAGGGCTGCGGCCGGCGCCGAGGTGCCGGCATAGGTCGCCGGCAGCCACCAGTGCAGCGGCACCAGCGCCGCCTTGGTGGCGAAGACGAGGAAGAGCAGCATGGCTCCGGCCTTGAGCAGCCCGGCATCTCCGGCCGCGACCTGCGGCACCTTCACTGCGAGGTCGGCGATGTTGAGCGTGCCGGTGACGGCGTAGATGAGGCCGACGCCGACGAGGAAGACCGTCGAGGCCAGGAGGTTGATGGCCACGTAGTGAAAGCCGGCCTTCAGGCGGGCCGGCCCACCGCCATGCAGCATCAGCCCGTAGGACGCGATGAGCATCACTTCAAAGAAGACGAAGAGGTTGAACACGTCGCCGGTCAGGAAGGCGCCGTTGATGCCGAGCAGCTGGAACTGGAACAGCGGGTGGAAATGCCGGCCGCGCCCGTCCGTTCCGCCGAGCCGCGAAGATGAGCACGCACAGCGCGAGCACCGACGTCAGCAGCAGCATGGTGGCCGACAGGCGGTCGAGCACGAAACTGATGCCGAAGGGCGCCGGCCATGCGCCGAGCTGGTAGGCGCGGACGGCGCCGTCGGAGAAGGCGATTACGGCGAGGATGACGGCCAGTGCCACGAGCGCCCCGGTGACCACGAGGGAGACGATACGCTGACGCACGAGGTCATTGCGCAGGGCAAGGACGAGGAAGGCGGCTGTCATCGCCGGCAGGATGGCCGGCAGGATGATGAGCTGGTCGATGGCCGGGATCATGCCGCGTCTCCCTTGCCGGAGCGCGGGGCGTCGAGGTCGGAGCGGTCGGAGCCGGTCTCGAGGATAGCCGCGCAGGGCGAGCACGACGATCAGGGCGGTCATGCCGAAGGAGATGACGATGGCGGTCAGCACCAGCGCCTGGGGGAGAGGATCGGTGTACCCCGAGGCATCCGGTGAGATGACCGGCGGGCGGTCGATGACGAGCCGCCCCATCGAGAACAGGAAGAGATTGACCGCATAGGAGAGGAAGGTGAGGCCGATGATCACCGGGAAGGTGTGGGCCCGCATCAACAGGTAGATGCCCACCGTGGTGAGGATGCCGATGGCGGCGGCGACGAGGAGTTCCATGGCTCAGCCCTCCTTCGCGCCGGCGGCGGCGCGCGCTTCGAGCGGCACGTCCATCGCATCCCGGCTGTCCGCGGCCGGATCGATGCGGCGGGAGACGCGCGACAGCTGGGCGAGCGACAGGACCGTGACGCCGACGACCGTGAGGAACACCCCGAGGTCGAAGGCCATGGCGGAGGCCACCTCGAACTTGCCGACGACCGGCCAGTCCAGATAGCCGAAGGTGGAGGTGAGGAAAGGCCGGCCGAAGGCGAAGGCTGCAAGGCCGGTGAGGCCGGCGATGGCGACGCCGGCGCCGATGACGCCCTGGCCGTCGACCCGGATGCGCTCCGCCGCCCAGCCATAGCCGGACGCGATGTACTGCATGATGAGCGCGATCGCCACGACGAGGCCGGCGACGAAGCCGCCACCGGGCTGGTTATGTCCGCGCAGGAAGATATAGGCGCCGACCGCCAGCGACAGCGGCAGCAGCACCCGCGTCGCGACGACCAGCAGCAGCGGGTGCGCATCGCCTGATTCCTCGGCCGGGCGAAGCGCCTTGATGCGCCGGATCTCCGCCCCCTTCAGCGCGGGATCGAGCAGGGCATAGATGGCGAGCGCGGCGATGCCGAGCACAATGATCTCGGCGAAGGTATCGAAGCCGCGGAAGTCGACGAGGATGACGTTGACGACGTTGGTGCCGCCGCCACCGGGCTTCGACTGGGCGAGGAAATAGTCGGCGATCGACGGGCCGTTCCGGGTCATGACACCATAGGCGAGGACAGCCACGCCGAGACCGGCAAGGCCGGCAATGGCGCCGTCGCGCAGCCTGACTGCGGCGCTCTCGGTGCGCGGCGTGGTCTTGGGCAGGAGCGTTCAGGGCCAGCAGCAGCAGGATGGTGGTGACGACGTCCACCGAGATCTGCGTCAGCGCCAAGTCCGGGGCGGAGAACTGCAGGAAGACGAGCGCCACTCCCACGCCGACGACGCCGGTCAGCAAGGAGCGCCGCCAGACGGCTGCGCGTGGAACATGAGCACCGCGCCGCTGGCCACGACACAGCCCGCAACGACGGTGATGGCGGCAAGGCTGACCGGCAGCGGCGGCCGGCCACCGGCAGCTGGCTCGCCGTCCAGTAGCCATAGGTTCCGGCAGCGATCAGCGTCGCGAGGATGGCGGCCATGTAGCGCGGCAGCGATCCGTTCTGCAGGCCCTCGCTGGCCTTGCGGCTGGCGGCCAGCAGCGCCAGCGTGGTGGCCTCGAACATGGCGCGGGCGTCAGGATGCGGCAGGCCGGCATGCGCGGCCCCCGCCCGGCGGTAGGCGAGGATGAGCACAGCGCCGCCGGCGAAGGCGACGAGGCTCATGGCGAGGGCCGGCGTCAGCCCGTGCCAGAGGGCGAAGTGATAGTCCGGCAGCGGCCCGCCGACGACAGCACCGGCGACCAGCCGCACCAGCGCACCCGCGACCTGTTCGGGGAAGAGCCCGATGGCGATGACCGGCACCACCAGCACGGCGACGGGCAGCCACATGCCCGCCGGCGGGTCGTGGGGATGATGTGGATAGTCGTGCCGCTGCGGTCCGAGGAACGTGCCGAAGGCGAAGCGCGCGGAATAGGCGACGGAGAAGACCGCAGCGAGGGTGGCGAGCACCGGGAAGACCAGCGGCAGGCCGGCATAGGTCGTGTGGGCCGCCTCCTCCAGCATCATCTCCTTCGACAGGAAGCCGTTGAGCAGGCGGAACCCCGGCCATGGCGGCGGCTGGCCACCATGCGCCAGCGTGGCCGGCGATCGGCATGAGCACCATCAGGCCGCCGAGGCGTGCGGATGTCGCGGGTGCCGGCCTCGTGGTCGACGATGCCGGCGGCTCATGAAGAGTGCCGGCCTTGAAGGTCGCGTGGTTGATGATGTGGAAGACCGCCGCCATGGCGGCCATCGGCGTGCCGAGGCCGAGCAGCATGGTCATGAGGCCGAGATGGCTGACGGTGGAGAAGGCGAGAAGCCCCTTCAGGTCGTCCTTGAACAGTGCGATGGCGGCCGCGATGAGCATGCGTCGCGAGGCCCACCGGCGCCACGATCAGGAACCAGGCCTCGGTGCCGGAGAGGGCCGGCCAGAGCCGGGCGAGCAGGAAGACGCCGGCCTTCACCATGGTCGCGGAGTGCAGATAGGCCGAAACCGGCGTCGGTGCCGCCATGGCGTGCGGCAGCCAGAAGTGGAAGGGGAATTGCGCCGACTTGGTGAAGGCGCCGACGAGCACGAGCAGCAAGGCCGGAAGATAGAGCGGTGAGGCCCGTACCGCGTCGCCCCGGGCGATGATCTCGGAGATCTGGTAGGAGCCCGCCGCCTCGGCCAGCAGCAGCAGGCCGGCGATCAGGGCGAGGCCACCGCCTCCCGTCACCACCAGCGCCATGCGCGCGCCCTGACGGGCGTCGGCGCGCTTCTGCCAGAAGCCGATGAGCAGGAAGGAGGTGATGCTGGTCAGTTCCCAGAAGACCAGCAGGACGATGACGTTGTCCGACAGCACCACGCCGACCATCGCCCCCTGGAACAGCAGGAGATAGGCGAAGAACCGCCCCATGGGGTCCTCGGTCGACAGGTAGTAGCGGGCGTAGACGATCACCAGGAGCCCGATGGCGAGGATCATCGCGGCGAAGAAGAAGCCGAGCCCGTCGGCGAAGATCGACAGCGAAAGGCCAACAGCCGGGACCCAGGCGATGTCCACCCGAGGCACCTGTCCCGCAAAGACGGCCGGGGCATGGGAGAGAAGAAGCAGGAGGGCCAGCAGGGTCACCGAGCCGGCGACGGCGGCGCAGGTGTCCCGACCCGAGCGGATCACAAGTGGCGGCAAGAGCGCGCCCAGGAAGGGCAGCAGAACGACGAGGATCAGCGTCATGCGTCAGGTGTCTCGGCGGGCCTGCGCGAGGGCGCGAATGTGCGATCGCGGCGGGGACGACGGGATCGCGACCATAGCGTCGAGTTCCGGATTGCCCAAGGAAGGCCTGCGCCGATCTACCAAACGGAACCCCTACAGCTTCACGGCGCCATTTCGGCGTCCGGGCAAGTTTCGGACCTTCGCGTTTCGGCAGCGAGGATGGCGAAAGCCGCTGCGAGGTCGCGGTTCGCACGTCCGATGACCATCGAACCGGCGGACCTGACGCATCCGGATTGCATGGATGCGTCGGCAAAATGGGCCAGCGGCCCCGTGCGCCGATATGTGACATCCTGTCCTGCGACATCGGCGCCACCGAAAGCAAGAACCCCGGCCTTTCGACCGGGGTTCAGCTGGCGTTTGCGAAATTGATGGGGACCAATCACTCGCAGACGCGAACCGTGCGGCGCTCCGGGCCGTAGGGGCCGTCGACCCAGCGGCGGGTCAGGTAGCACTCGGAGGCATAGGCCCGGGAGTTGGCGGCGGCGATGGCGCCGCCGACGACGAGGCCGGTGGCCAGCGGCCCCGACGCCCCAGCCGATGTGGCGGCGATGCCACGGGCCGGCTTCGGCCTGGGAGGAGACGCCGACCGACAGGGTCGCGACGGCGAGGGCGGCGATGGCGAGGGTCTTGATGCGGTTCATGGCGGTGTCCCCTTTGGATCTCTTGGGGCTCCAGCGCCCCTGATATCCATGGGTCGCACCGGTCCTGAAAAAGGTTCAGGCTACCGGGAAGAAAAATCGTCGAGCTCAGGCGGGCGGCGCGACGACCATGGCCGCCGACCCCGACAGGGATGCCCGGAGTTCGTCCGCCACGATGTCGAAGGCGAGCCGGATGCGTGAACTCGTGTGGAGTTCGCGATGGGTGACGAGCCAGAGCGGAACCGGAACGGCTGGCTGGTCGGGAAGCAACCGGACGAGCCCTGGAAGACTTTCGGCCACCTGCTGCAGCATCATGCCGACGCCGAGACCGTTGCGCAGCATCTCCCACAGCACCATCGCATTGTCGCAGATGATCCGGCATTGGCCCGGTGCGACGGGGAGGCCCCATTCCGTCAGTTGAGCGACGAAGCGGTCGACCGGATCGAAAGCCAGAATGTCGGCGTCTGCCAGATCGGCCGCCGACAGTGCGGCTGTGTGGCGAGAGACCCAGCCCTCCGACGCATAGAGATGCGCCGACATCTCGCCGATCAGGCGACCGATGAGTTCAGGCTCGGTCGGCCGCACATGGCGGATGGCAATATCGGCTTCACGGCGCCTGAGGTCGCTCAGCCGGTCGGTGGCGATGACGGTGACGACGAGTTGCGGCGCTTGCCGGCGCAGGCGTGCGACGATCGCCGGAAGGAAGTGCACCGACACGACATCGGTCGCGGAGATGGTCACGCCTCCCGACAGGTCCTCCGACTGACCGGCAGCCGCAAGCGCCAGGGACTCGGCCGCCGCCGCCATGGCGCGGGCATGGTCGAGCAGCCCCACCCCCCGACGGCCGTGATGACCAGGCGCCGGCCGATGCGCTCGAACAGCGTGACGCCCAGGGCGGCCTCCAGTGCGGCGATCTGGCGCGACAGGGTGGGCTGGGTCAGATCAAGCTTGCGGGCGGCCGCCGACAGGGAGCCCGCCTCGGCCGTTGCGCTGAAGGCCCTGAGAAGATTCCAGTCCGGCGTGATCATGCATCCACGTATAATCCTGCTGCATTCCTGCGCAATTCCGAATGTTCTCGCATGTGGTAGGTGCTGCCTCCCTGAAGGAGAGCACCATGTCGGACAGGTCTGCCAGCGCAAGGTTCTGGGATCGAACCGCCCGCAAATATGCCGCCGATCCGATCAGGGATCTGGCCGGCTACGAGCGCACTCTCGCCCGCGCGCGCGAATGGCTCGATCCGTCCGACAGCGTGCTGGAGATCGGCTGCGGCACCGGAACGAGCGCGCTGCGCCTCGCACCCTCCGTCAAACGCATCATCGGCACCGATCTCTCGACCGAGATGATCGCCATCGCCAGGGAGCGGGCTGCGACCGCGAATTTTCCCAACGCGTCCTTTGAGGTCGCGTCCGCCGGCGAGCCCAATTCTGCAGCAGAGCCCAGCGACGCTGTTCTGGCCTTCAACCTTCTCCACCTCGTGCCCGACCGCCACGCGGTGCTCGGCCGGATCCGTCAGGCCCTCAAACCCGGTGGCCTGTTCATCTCCAAGACGCCCTGCCTCGCCGAGATGAACCCGCTGATCCGCCTCGCCATCCCCGTCATGCAGGTCATCGGCAAGGCGCCCTATGTCTCGTCGTTCACCGCCGGCCAGCTCGAGGACGACATGGTGGCGGCCGGGTTCGTCATCGAGGAACGAGACCGCCACGGGTCGGGCAAGCGAGACCCGCGGCTCTTCGTCGTGGCGCGGCGCCCCCTGTTGGAACAGCAGGCCTAGACCGCGCTCCCGGGCGTCAGTGCTTCGGCGGCCAGGGCGTCTCCTCGACCGGCGTCAGCGGTCCCTTGCCGTCGGCCCAGGAGACGAGGTTGTCGACGACGAGCTGGGCCATGGCGTTGCGGGTGTGCACCGAGGCCGACCCGACATGGGGGAAGAGCACGACATGATCCATGGCGATCAGCTCTGACGGCACGCGCGGCTCGTCCTCGAAGACGTCGAGGCCGGCGGTCCGGATCGTCTTGGCCTTCAGCGCCTGGACCAGCGCCGCCTCGTCGACCACCGAGCCGCGGCCGACATTGATCAGGATGCCGTCGGGCCCGAGGGCCTCCAGCACCTCGCGGTTGACGATCTTGTTGGTGGAGGCGCCGCCGGGAGCCACGATCAGCAGCACGTTGACGTCCTTCGCCATGTCCACCAGCGAGGCGTAGTAGCGGTAGGGCACGTCCTTCTGCTCGCTGCGGCCGTGGTAGACCACCGGCACGTTGAAGGCATCAAGGCGACGGGCGATGGCCTTGCCGATGCGTCCGAGGCCCAGGATGCCGACCTTGCGGTCGCGCAGCGTGCCCGACAGCGGATAGGGCTTCTCCAGCCACTTGCCGGCACGCAGGTAGCGGTCCGTCTGCGGCAGTTCCCGCACCGTGCAGAGCAGCAGGCCGAGCGCCGTGTCGGCGACCTCCTCGTTGAGCACGTCCGGCGTGTTTGTGACGACGATGCCGTTCTGCCCCGCCCAGGTCGCGTCGATGTGATCATAGCCGACACCGAAGGACGAGACGATCTTCACGCCGGGGAAGCGCCCCATCAGCGCGGGATCGCACGGCACGTGGCTGCCCGAGGCGATGGCGACGACCGAAGGGGCGAGCTTTCGCAGGAAGGCTTCCTTGTCGTCCGCCAGCCAGAGCCTGTGCACGACGAACCGCTGCTCCAGCTGGTCCTGGATCATCTGCATCATCGGGCCCGTCATCAGCAGGTCGGGCTTGGTCATGGGTCGTCTCCTCGGGGGTCTCGGCTTGGCGGTTCACAGGGAGACTGACGCGTTTCCGCGCAGTTTCAACCGATTGAATTTCAGCCATGCCAAGTCGTGATCACACTTGATTTCCGATTTTCGCATGCCACACTGGCCGCCGAACAACAGCCAGTCGCCGCATCCGCTCCACCGGACCGGATCGCAGAGCCCAGGTCAAGGGCCGGCGCAGGGCAGGGTCGTGTCGACCCCAGGGAGGAATGTGAATGGCATCCGTCGACATCCGCGACGTGCGCAAGTCTTTCGGCACGACCGCCATCATCCACGGCATCGACATGGAGATTGCCGATGGCGAGTTCGTCGTCATCGTCGGCCCGTCGGGCTGCGGCAAGTCCACCCTGCTGCGCATGATCGCCGGGCTCGAAGCGCATCACCGGCGGCGACGATCGCGATCGGCGACCGCGTGGTCAACGACGTGCCGCCCAAGGACCGCGACATCGCCATGGTGTTCCAGAACTACGCGCTCTATCCGCACATGAGCGTGTACCGAGAACATGGCCTTCGGCGCTGAAGCTCGAAGGGCACGGCCAAGGACGAGATCGAGCGCCGCGGTGCAGCAGCGCGGCCGAGATCCTGGACCTCGGCACGTTCCTGCAGCGCCTGCCGCGCCAGCTCTCGGGCGGCCAGCGCCAGCGCGTCGCCATGGGCCGCGCCATCGTGCGCGAGCCCGCAGGTCTTCCTGTTCGACGAGCCGCTGTCCAACCTCGACGCCAAGCTGCGCGTGCAGATGCGGCATCGAGATCAAGCAGCCTGCACCAGCGAGCTCGGCGATCACCATCGATCTACGTCACCCACGACCAGGTCGAGGCCATGACCCTGGCCGACCGGCTGGTCGTCATGAATGCCGGCGTGGTCGAGCAGATCGGCGCGCCGCTGGATCTCTACGACCGCCCGGCCAACCTGTTCGTTGCGGGCTTCATCGGCTCGCCGGCCATGAACTTCCTGCAGTGGCAATGATCGACGGCCAGAGCTTCGTGCTGGAGGACGGCGACGCGCCTGCCGCTCGGACACCGCGCGCCTGCCGCCTCCGGCCGACAAGCCGGCCAGTCTGCGGCTGATCCGCCCCGAGCACTTCCTCATCGACAACGAGGCCGGCGCGCGAGGCCGAAGTCGTCGGTGGTCGAGCCGACCGGATCGGAGATCCAGGTGGTGGCCCGACCTCGACGGCCAGGAGGTGATCGCGCGTGTTCCGCGAGCGCCATCGACTTCAAGCCCGGCGACCGTATCCGTCTCGGCACCGATCCGGCGGCGTGACGCATCTCTTCGACGCCCAGTCCGGCCAGACCGGCCCGCAACTGACCTGCGCCTGACAATTCCAACAGGCGGGGCAAAGCCGTGCCAACGAACATCGGCAAGGCCCGCGATCACGACAAGCTCCGGAATCCTAATCGGGAGGATGACCTCATGACGACCTTCAATCGCCGCACCGCTGATGAAAGGCGCCGCCGCGGCCGGCGTACTGACCGGCTCGGGCACTGACTCGACTGGGCGAAGGCCTGGGCGCAGGCCTCCCCCTTCAAGCCGGAGACCGGCGCATCGCTGAACCTCCTGCGCTGGCGCCGCTTCGTCGACGGCTGAGGACGCCCAGTTCAACAAGATGGTCGCCGCCTTCACCCAGGCGACCGGCGTGCGACGTCAACGTCTCCTCGGAGTGCTTCGACGACGTGCAGCCGAAGGCTTCCGTCGCCGCCAACACGCGGCACCGGCCCTGACCTCATCTGGTCGCTCTATTCGGTGCCGCACCTCTTCCCGCAGAAGTGCCTCGAGGTGACCGACGTCGCCGACTATCTCGGCAAGAAGTACGGCGGCTGGGTGCCGCTGGCCGAGGCCTACGGCAAGACCGGCGGCAAGCTGGATCTCGATCCCGGTGGCGGTCGACGGCGGCTACGATCAACTACCGCATCTCGATGATCAAGGCGGCGGGCTTCAACGAGGTTCCGCAGGACACCAAGGGCTTCCTCGAGCTCTGCAAGGCGCTCAGGCGACGGGCACGCCGCTCGGGCTTCGCGCTCGGCCGCGCACCGGTGACGGCAATGCCTTCGCCCACTGGCTGCTGCTGGTCGCACGGTGCCGCCCAGGTCGACGAGAACGAGAAGATCACGATCAGCTCGCCCGAGACCCGCGCCGCCCTGCGCTACGCCAAGGAGCTCTGGGATACCTTCATCCCCGGCACCGCGGCCTGGAACGACGCCAACAACAACCGCGCCTTCCTCTCGGGCGAAATCTCGCTGACGGCCAACGGCATCTCGCATCTATGCCGCCGCCGAACGGCCTCGCAGCGATGCCAAGCAGCGCGAGATCGCGGCCGACATGGACCACGCCTTCTGGCCGATCGGCCCGATCGGCAAGCTCGGCCGAGATCCAGCTGGCCTTCCCGATGTTCGGCATGACCTACTCGCGCTATCCGAACGCCTGCAAGGCCTTCATGGCCTTCATCCTCGAGGCCGAGAACTTCAATCCGTGGCTCGAGGCGGCGCAGGGTTACCTCACCCACGTGCTCAACGCCTATGATGCGAACCCCGTCTGGACGGCCGACCCGAAGGCCCGCGTGTTCCGTGAGTCGGCGAAGCGCTCCTTCCCGGCCGGCTACAAGGGCCCGATCAACGAGAAGGCGGCGACCGCCATCGCCGACTTCATCGTGGTCGACCTCTTCGCCAACCACTGCACCGGCAAGGAAGACGTGGAAGGCGCGATCCGCGTCGCCGAGCGCCAGCTGCGCCGCATCTACCGCTGATCGTCGGGCGGCCCTGCCGCCTGACTGACATTCCCGGACGGGGGCGGTTCGCCGCCCCCGCTCCTGCCAGCCTTCCGGAGACTTCCATGGCCGATGCCGCCGTCGCTCGCACCTCTGCCCGCCCGCCTGCCGGCGAGCCTTCGGCATGGGAGCAGCTGAAGGTCAACCGCAACTGGCTCGGCTTCTGGTTCATGGTGCCGGCCATGGCCTTCCTGGTGCTGTTCCTCGTCTATCCGCTGGGCAAGGGCCTGTGGATGAGCTTCACCGACGCCCGCATAGGGCGTGAGGGCCGCTTCGTCGGCTTCGAGAACTTCGAGTGGCTGATCGAGGACCGCGACTTCATCCATGCCCTCGTCTTCACCCTCGTCTTCACCTTCGTCGCCTCGGCGGTGAAATTCGCCATCGGCCTCTACCTGGCGCTGCTGCTCAACAACAACCTGCCGTTCAAGGCCTTCATCCGCTCGGTGGTGCTGATCCCCTTCATCGTGCCGACGGTGCTCTCGGCCGTGGCCTTCTGGTGGATCTTCGACACCCAGTTCTCGGTCATCACCTGGGGCCTGGTGAAACTCGGCTTCATCGACCGCTCCTCGCCGATCAACTGGATGGGCGACCCCTTGCTCACCCAGGGCGTGGTGATCTTCGCCAATATCTGGCGCGGCATTCCCTTCATCGCCATCACGCTGCTGGCGGGCCTGCAGACCGTCTCGCCCTCGCTCTACGAGGCGGCGACGCTGGACGGCGCCACCAAGTGGCAGAACTTCCGCTATGTCACCTACCCGCTGCTCACGCCGATCATCGCCGTGGTGATGACGTTCTCGGTGCTCGTTCACCTTCACCGATTTCCAGCTGATCTGGGCGATGACACGCGGCGGCCCGGTCAACGCCACCCACCTGATGGCGACGCTCTCCTACCAGCGCGGCATCCTCGGCGGGAACCTCGGCGAGGGTGCCGCGCATCGCCATCGCCATGGTGCCCTTCCTGCTGGCCGCCATCATGGTTCTCGTGGTTCGGCCTGCAGCGTCGCAAGTGGCAGCAGGGTGAGAGCAATGACTGAGCGTCCCGTGTCGCCCGCCCGCCTGTTCCCCGCCGACGGAGCCCTGTCATGACCGCCACCGCCGGAACCGATCCCAAGACCGCTGCGGCTCTCGCCACGGCTGCCCGCGCACCCGCCAAGGACGACCAGCTCCGAGGGCATGAGCTATCTGGAGAGCCTGCCGCGCAAGACCGTGACGGTCTATCTGCCGCTCGTCATCATCATGATCGTGCTGCTGTTTCCGTTCTACTGGATGGTCATCACGTCCATCAAACCGGATCCAGGACCTGCTCGACCTGCGACGGCGGCAATCCGCTCTGGGTGGGGGAGCCGACCTTCCGGCACTTCTACAAGCTGCTGTTCGAATCGAACTATCCGACCTGGCTGTGGAACACGATGTTCGTGGCGGTCTGCGCCGACCTTCCTGTCGCATCGTCGCCTCGGTGCTGGCCGCCTATGCCATCACCCGCATCCGCTACAAGGGCGCACAGACGGTCGGCGGCCTGATCTTCCTCGCCTATCTCGTGCCGCCGTCGATCCTGTTCATCCCGCTGTCGACCATCATCCACGTCTACGGCCTGTTCGACACGCCCTTCGCGCTGATCCTGACCTATCCGACCATCCTGATCCCGTTCTGCACCTGGCTGCTGATGGGCTACTTCAAGACCATTCCCTACGAGCTCGAGGAATGCGCCCTGATCGACGGGGCCAGCCGCTGGCAGATCCTCGTCAAGATCGTGCTGCCGCTCGCGGTCCCGGGACTGATCTCCGCCTTCATCTTCGCCTTCACACTCTGCTGGAACGAGTTCATCTACGCGCTGACCTTCATCTCCTCGAACCCGAACAAGACGGTGCCGACCGCCATCGTCT
This sequence comes from Phreatobacter sp., assembly GCA_965284145.1. Taxonomy (GTDB): domain Bacteria; phylum Pseudomonadota; class Alphaproteobacteria; order Rhizobiales; family Phreatobacteraceae; genus Phreatobacter. Next base: position 798,871 of record CBDIRH010000001.1, on the reverse strand, counting down.
CGGAGTTCGTCGACGGCGACGTCTTCCGCTGGGGATCGCTGATGGCCGGCGCGCTGGTCGGCTCTCTTCCCCTGGTCATCCTCTACGCCTTCTTCGTGGAGCACTACGTCTCCGCCATGACCGGCGCCGTGAAGGAATAGGCCGAACCGCCCTGACCGGGCTTCGCCCGGCCGCCACGGCCCTGCCGCAGGACATGTCGTGAATGCACGGCCTATGGTCGGGCATGACCGTCAGGCCGTACGATCGAGAGCCGCACCCGGGACCTTGCCCATGACAACCATCTGCTTTGCCGGCCTCGGCGCCATGGGGCGCCCGATGGCCGCCAATCTCGTGAAAGCCGGCCACGCGGTGCGCGGCACCGACGTCAATCCGGCCGCCCTCGACTGGCTCAGGCAGAACGGCGGCGAGGCATTTCCCACCGCACGGGAGGCTGCGGCCGGAGCCGACATGCTGGTGCTGATGGTGGTGAACGCCGACCAGGCCGAGGCGGTGCTGTTCGAGGCGGGCGCGCTCGACGCCCTCGCGCCCAACGCCATCGTCGTGCTCTGCGCCACCTGTGCCCCGGCCCGCGCCGCGGCCATCGGCGCGAGGGTGGAGGCGACCCAGCGGCGCTTCGTCGACGCGCCCGTCTCCGGTGGGGTCGTCGGCGCCGAGGCGGGCTCGCTGACCATCATGGCCTCGGCACCGGCAGCCACCCTGGATGCCGCCGAGCCGGTGCTCAAGGTCATGGGCTCGCGCCTGTTCCGTGTCGGCGAGAAGGCCGGCGACGGCGCCATGGTGAAGACCATCAATCAGCTGCTCTGCGGCGTGCACATCGCCGCTGCCGCCGAGGCGCTGGCGCTCGGGGAACGCGCTGGCCTCGATACCAAGGTGCTGCTGGAGATTTACGGCTCCAGCGCCGCCGGCAGCTGGATGCTCAACAACCGCGGCCCGCGCATGCTGATGGACGATCCGCCCGTCACGTCGGCGGTGGATATCTTCGTCAAGGACCTCGGCATCGTCCTCGACGCCGGCCACGCGACGCGGGCGCCGCTGTTCCTCGCCGCCGCCGCGCACCAGCTGTTCCTCGCGGCATCGGGAATGGGCCTCGGCAAGGCTGACGATGCGCTGGTGATCGAGGCCTACCGCGCCATGGCGCCGAAGGCCTGAGGCCGGTCAGGCCTCCTCGGCCTCGTCCTCGTCGTCCGCCTGCTCCTCGGCATGCGGGCGCAGCGTCTTCTCCATCCGCCGCAGCAATTTCCTGAGTCGCTTGACGTCCTTGCCGTCCATGTCGGCCAGCATCTCGTCCTCGGCGGCGAACCATAGGTCGTCGATCGCCTCCGACTTGGAGATGCCTGCTTCCGCTCAGCTCGACCTGGACGAGGCGGCCGTCGGCGGAACCGCCGTTGCGCCGCTCGACCAGACCCTGGGCCGCAAGCCGTCCCACCGTCTTCGACGCCGTCGGCGGCCGCACCCTGAGGGCCGCCGCCAGCTCGCCCATGGTCATGTCGCCGCCCTCGGCGAGAATCTTGAGCACCTGCTCCTGGCCCGGATACAGGCCGAGGATCGTCAGCTTGCGCGCCACCAGGGCCCGGTGGAGCCGTGCCGCGTGCTGGATATGGGCGCCGATGGTCTTGCGGTAGGGTTCGCGCGAACCCTTCTCCGTATCCTTCTGCCGGGTCATGTCGTCCCCCCTCGCGGGACATCACGTCCCGGCGACCGCGACTGCGCAGCCGGCACATGTTTCGCCGACGATGGTGACAGGACCATGACAGCCCCGAGCCGGCTCACCATTGCCGGTAGCCGGCCGCGACACGTGCGAGAAAGGCCTCGCGGGTCGCCGGCGTCGAGCGGTTCATGTCGTAGTGCGCCAGATAGGATACCGAGGCGGTGAAGCCGGTCACGGCCCTCAGCGTCCGCGTGCAGAACTTCCGCGGCGGGTTGCCCATCATCGTCGCCTTCAGCCAGGTCGCGCCATAGCTCGTGACGACACCGATCTTGCCGATGTTCGACAACATGCCCTGGGTGCGCCCGTCGACGAGACCGAAGGACACGCCCGGCAGGAACACGCGGTCGAGATAGCCCTTGAGCAGAGCCGGAAAGCCGAAGTTCCAGACGGGGAAGACGAGAACCAGGGACTGGGCCGCGCGCAGCCGCTCGACATGGGCCTGCACGGGGCGGGTGTTGCTCGTCAGGTCGTGGTAGCCGACACGTTCCTCGCGACTCAGCACCGGCTCGAAATCCTCGGCATAGAGGTCGCAGTCGTCCACCTCGTGCCCGGCCGCCGTGAGGCTCTCCACCACGGTTCGATGCAGGGCCGCCCCGAAGCTCTCGGGGTTGGGGTGGCAGTAGAGGACGAGGACGCGCATCAGGCGCTCCCCCGCATGGGACCACCGGCGGTCACGCCTTCTCCCCTTCCGACGCAAGCCCCTTGAACAGGAAGGTGCCGCCGGCCTTGTAGTCGTAGCTCGGGTCCTCCCAGGCAATCATCTTGCCGGGGTTGAGCAGCCCCTGGGGATCCGCTTCCTTCTTGAAGGCGAGCTGGACCTCGTCGGTCTGCTTCATGCCGCCCTCCTCCAGAGTGTAGCGGTGGGGGTTGAAGATCGGCGCGCCCATGTCCTCGTGGATCTTCATGATCTCCTCGAGCCGCTCCTCGGTCGTGAAGCGCACCATCGGCAGGCCGAAGCAGGTGACCTTCCCGTCGAAGCGGACAAATTCGAGATGGCTGATCATCTCGTCGCCGAAGCGCTCCTCCAGGGCGGCGGACAGGGCGATCTGGTTCGGGAAGGGATAGAGCACCTGCAGATAGGTGATCGCCGGATCGACCCTCAGCGCCCGCAGCGTGGTGTGGTTCCAGGTCAGCTCGAAGCCTGGCGGCAGCTTGCGCCGCTCCTCATCCGACAGCCTGTCGGACCGCAGCAGCAGCTCCGCCTTCGCCTTGGCGGCAAGGTTAAGCGCCGCATCCACCGCGAAGTCCGCCAGAACCGCGACCACGACGTGCTTGCCGGGCGGCATGTAGTCCTGGTGGCGCAGGAAATAGGTTTGCGGAGCCGGCGCGGCGATGACCGAGATGTTCTTCTTGGCGATGCCGTCCTGCTCGCCGAGCATATTGGCGAAGGCCGCGGCCCGCTCGAAAGTGTCGAAGCCGAGGAAGACATCCACCCAGGGGTAGGCCGGGCCGAGCGGCATCTCCACTTCGGTGATCACACCATTGGTGCCATAGGCATGGGCGACCTTGGCAAGGTCGTCGCCCGACAGCTGCAGCACGCGCGGGCTCGCCTCCATGGTCACCACCTTGAGGCTGATGACGTTGCCGGCATCGCGCAGGCCGCCCCATGTGATGGAGCCGACGCCGCCGGAACCGCCTGCGATGAAGCCGCCGATGGAGGCCGTCGCATAGGTCGAGGGATGCATGCGCACCTCCTGCGCCTGCGGCCGGGCGACCTTGTCGATCTCGGCGACGATGGTGCCGGCTTCCGCCACGAAACGTCCCGGCTGTACCGTCAGCACCTTGTTCATGCCGGAGAGGTCGAGGACGACGCCGCCGGACAGCGGCATGGCCTGGCCGTAGTTTCCGGTTCCCGTGCCGCGCGGCGTCACCGGGATGCCCAGTTCATGGGCCGCAGCCAGAACACGCACCACCTCCTGCCTCGCTCACCGGCGACACGATGATGTCGCCGACGACATGGTCGAGCTGGCGCTTCAGGGTCGGCGAGTACCAGTAGAAGTCGCGGCTTTTCTGGCGGACGAGGTTGGCGTTGTCCTCGGTCTTGATGCCCGCGAGCTTCGCCTTCAGCCCGTCGATGTCGTAGCGGGGGCGGCTCTCGCCGGCAGTCGTCTCACCAGTCGTCATGGGATCAGCTCCACAGCCTGTCGAGGTCGCGATAGTCGGGCAGGGTCGTGTCGATGGCGCGGCCGCCGCGGATCACCGTGCGGTCAGACTGGGGTCGGGCCAGAAGCTCCGTCCAGCTCCGCCCGCGGAACACCACGAGGTCCGCGGCAAGTCCCGCGCCGATGACGCCGCGGCCGGCGAAGCCGCAGGCCTCGGCCGGCGTCGCGGTGGCGGCGCGCGGCCAGTCCCCAACCGGATGGTCGAAATGCAGGATCCGCGTCGCCTCGCGATAGGTCTCCAGCATGTCGAGGTCGCCATAGGCGTAGAAGGGATCGCGGGTGTTGTCGCTGGCGACCATCACGGCGATGTCGCGCGCCTTCATCTCGTGCAGCAGGGTCACGCCGCGGCGGCGCGGCGTGCGGCCGGCCTGGCGATCCTGCAGGTACATGTTGCACATGGGCAGCGACACGACGGCAAGGCCCGCCTCGGCGATGTGGTCGAGCGTCGTCTGCACCACGTCGTCGGCCTGCATGGACAGCGAGCAGCAATGGCCGACCACGATGGTGCCGTTTCCGGTCGCGCTCCACCGGTGGCGGATCGCTGCCTCGGCGATCTGCCGCAGCGAATCCGCAGTCGGATCGAGCGTCTCATCGACGTGGAAGTCTAGGGGAAGCCCTGCATCGATCGCCGTGCGGAAGATGGCGTCGAGCCCGCCCGGCAGGTTCGGCGACATGTAGGTGACGCAGCCGAGGCCGCCGCCGGCAGCCTTTGCCACCGCGGCCATGCGGTCGAGATAGCCCGGCTCCACCGCGATATCGATGCCGCAGAGCGACGAGGCCTGCAGATCGATGCGGCCCCGCCATTCGGCACGGATCTCGACAAAGAGCGGCCAGGAGATGTCGATCTGCGCCGGGATCGAGTCGAGGTGGGTGCGGATCGCCGCCGTGCCATAGGCATGGGCCGCCTTCAACGCGAAGGTCATGCGGGCGCGCACGTCATCGGCCGACCAGTTGCGCTCGCGATCGGCTCCGACGGCGGCCAGCGCGCCCGGAAAGGTGCCGTCGGGATTGGAGGCGCGCGGCCAGATGTGCCCCTTGTCGAGATGGGTATGGGCATCGACGAAACAGGGAAACACCATGGATCCGTCGAGCGGAACCGCTGCGAGCCCCTCGGGCCTCGGCGCGCCGGGCGCGCCCACCGCGGCAACCCGGCCATCGCGAATGATGATGTCCGCCCTCACAAGGCCATCGCGCGGCTGTGTCGGCACATGCCCCGCAACGAGGCTCGCCGGCACCGTCGCGTCCTCAAGGACATAGCCCGCAGCGTCCGGAAGGGCGAGAAAACCGAACCCCATGCACCTCTCCACCGCCGTCTCGACCTTGGCGCCTTGCGGCAGCCGCAGGGCCAGCCGTTCGCACCGTCATCCAAGGGGATAGCCGGGCGTCCCCGCATGGTCAAAGCCGCTGCGAAGGGCGCCGATCCGCGGGCCGGGAAAAAAGTGCGGGCGGGCCATTGCAATCGTCGGCGTCCTTTGGCATAGAACCGCCCTCCCCCGGCGCCCAGGCGCTGGCGGGTACCCGGATGCGGGAGTAGCTCAGGGGTAGAGCACAACCTTGCCAAGGTTGGGGTCGAGGGTTCGAATCCCTTCTCCCGCTCCAATTTTCTTCAGTTCGTCGTCGAGCGTGACGAGGGAGCTTTCCGTGACGTTTGGTTCGGTGAAGTCGCTCATGCGCGCCCTCGATGCCGATTTCCTGAAGGTGGACGGCGCCTCCGAGACCGCGCGCTTCTTCGTGCCCTCGCAGGATCGCCGCATCGAGGTTGCGACCCGCGGCGTCACCGTCACCCGCCGCGTCGCCAAGCCCCGCTCGCGCATCCGCCGCTTCGTGCGCGTGAGCTGAGCGGGCGAGGCCTGTTCCTCCAATTGTCGATGGCTGGGAACGACTGAAGGGGCTTGTGCCGGCTTCGGCCGAGCGGACAATGCGTGCATCGCAACATTCCGCAGGCTCACCGTGTCCGCCCCATCCTCCCTGTCGCTCCGTCCGGCCACACCCGCCGACATCCCCGCCATCACCGCCATCTATGGCCCGAACGTCCGCGACGGCATTGCCTCGTTCGAATATGACCCGCCGGACGCGGCGGAGATGGCGAAGCGACAGGCTGCGATCCTCGACGCCGGCTATCCCTATCTGGTCGCCGAGATCGACGGCGCCGTCGCCGGCTATGCCTATGCGAGCGCCTACCGGAGCCGGCCCGGCTACCGTTTCGCCTGCGAGAACTCGGTCTATGTCGCGCCTTCGGCACAGGGCAAGGGCGTCGGCCGGGCGCTGTTGGCGCGCCTCGTGGATGACTGCACCGCGCTTGGCTACCGGCAGATGATCGCCGTCATCGGCAATCTCGGCAACCATGGCTCGATCGCCCTGCATCGCGCGGCGGGCTTCACCGTCGTCGGCGTGCTGCCGTCCCTCGGCTGGAAGCTCGGCCGCTGGGTCGATTGCGTGCTGATGCAACGGCCGCTCGGCGAAGGCGACAGGACGCCGCCAACTGATCGCACCTGACGACCGTCAGGACAGGGCGGCCATGGCGAGCAACGTTGAAACAGCCGCCGTCAGCGCGAGACGCAGGCGACCATACCATTCGGGCGCGACGGTCCGGCAGGCGAGACCGTAGTCGTAGAGCCCCAGCAGGACGAAGGCTCCGGTCATCAGCCAGAGGCCGGGTCCGAGCGGCAGAAGCGCAGCCGCCCATCCGAGGATGGCGGGAATGACCGAGATGAGGAAATCCCGGACGGCGACCTTGCCATCCGCATAGCCCATCGCGATGCCCCAGCGCACGCCTCCGAGAAACGACAGGATCGCGACCGCATAGACCATGAGCGCCTGCCGGAGCGCCCCGGCACCGCCGATCCACGGAAGGGATGTGCCAAGCACCAGGGCTCCCGACAACACCAGGAAAGGGACCAGTCCGCCGACGCCGAGCCACAAGGTCACGGTCGGCATGACCTCTCCATCGTCGCCCGCCTCATCTGCCCGCATCGCAACATCCCCATGGTCAACTCTGTGCCGACGAGGTTCTACGGGCGGCAGGGGCGAACGGGTCACCGGAGACGGCCGTGGCGCACGACATCGCACCATGCCCCGCCGGCCGGACGAGCGATCAAGCCTGAACTGTATGCGCCAGCAGATGGCCATCGCGGGACCGCCGCTCGACGGCATCGCTGATTTCCGGCCACGAACAGAATATTCTCCAGATTTGCGAACGATATCATCAGGATGATCTCTCGGTCGCGGCGATCAGAATGCCGATATGACGATTTTCCTTGTTTGTTTTTTTATTCCGGCGTATAAGACATGATCGATGTTTGCTCGGCTGAACTTTGTTTATTGCCGCTTCGGCGCGCTTCTGACGAACTTCCCCTTTCGAAAATCGTTCTGCCCCGACGCGCATTCGCGCGGCGGTCGACATTTGCCAAAAGGGAGGGTTCTTCATGACCACCGGCACAGTGAAATGGTTCAACGCCACCAAGGGTTTCGGCTTCATTCAGCCGGACGACGGCGGCGGCCGACGTTTTCGTCCACATCTCTGCCGTCGAGCGCGCCGGCATGCGCGACATCGTCGAGGGCCAGAAGCTCGGCTACGAAGATCGTCCGCGACAACAAGTCGGGCAAGATGTCTGCCGACCAGCTTGAAGGCGGCCTAAAGAGAATTCAGCCTGTCCCGGTGACCACGGATGTACTGGGATCGACGACGAGGCGATCTGATAGAAAAGGCCAGGCTCACGCCTGGCCTTTTTTCTGAGTGAAGCGGCAAGCCGCCCTCACACATCGGGAGATCTCTCCATGAGCCAGCCATCGCCGTCCCACCAGAAGGCCAATGCCGTCTTCCTCAAGATCCAGAAGCAGTCGATGACACGCGACCGCGTCCTGTCGGACATCGCGGATTCGAACGTTGCGCGTACCGACAACATGAACAAGCTGCGCCAGTTGCGTCTCGCCAGGGACAAGCAGGAAGCAGACGCCCGCGCCGTCGCGGCGGCCGCACCGCCGAAGCCCCGCACCCGCGCCCGCCGTTCGTGAGGTGCGCCGGGCGAGCCGCTCCACCAGTCGCCGATCGATGAGAACGACTGAAGAGGGTTGTGCCGGCTTCGACTGAGCGGCCAACGCGTAGGTCGCGACATTCGGCGGATCGCCGCGTGCGCCCCTTTCTCCCTCTTCGCGTCTCGAGCTTGCCGGGTCTCCCCGCCGCAGCGCCGGCCGCCGGCCCCGTCACGGGGAGCCCCTGGCCTTGCCCGGACCCTGACGGCGGCGGACCGGCCTCAGGAGGGTCAAGGCTGGACCCGGCGTGCAGGGGGTTCAACCGGGTTTGCAACATGTGCAAAGCTCATCCTGACAACGGCCGCATGGCTCGACGCCTTGCCGATCCCCAGGCGCGCCGACGGACGTCAACGGTGGGCGCGCTCTCGCGTTCTCCCATCCCGTTGAGAGGGAAATGCAATGGCGCTCCACGACAGCCGCGGCCTGCCAATCTCGACGTCGTCGCCGGACGCCGCGCGGTTCTATCGCGAGGGCGTTGATCTCCTGCTGTCGGCCTGGCCCGGCGCGGTTGAGACGTTGACGCAGGCGGCGGCGACCGATCCGGGCTTTGCGCTCGCCGAGGCCGCCCTGGCTAGGGCCTTTGCCGTTCGTGCCCAGCCACAGGAGGCAATGCAGCATATCGCGAGCGCGGTCCGCCTCGCCGAGGCGAACGGCAACGAGCGCGAGAAGAGCCATGTGGCGACCCTTGCCCTGGCGATCGGCGGCCAGGGTGCCAGGGCACTCGACAGCGCCCTGGCGCATGCGGACCGCTGGCCGCGCGACGTCATCATCCTGGGCTTGCCGCTCGGGGCCTTCGGGCTCTTCGCCTTCTCGGGAATGCGCGATCACGATCAGGCGCGCGTCGACCATTGCGAGCGGCATGCTGCGCAGTTCGCTGACGACGACTGGTGGTTCCAGACCTATCGGGGCTGGTCGCATGCGGAGAATGGCGACCTGACGCTGGGGCTGGACCTCGCTCGGAAAGGGTTCGAACAGCGTCGCGCCAACGCCAATGGCGCCCATGCGGTCTCCCACGCCCTGTTCGAGGCGGGAGCGACGGATGAGGCCGAATCCTTCATCGGCACGTGGCTTCCCACTTACGACCGTTCGGGTGTCCTGCACGGGCATATCGCTTGGCACGAGGCGCTCTCCGCCCTGGAGCGCGGGGACGCGTCCCGTGCCCTGCAGATCTACGAGCAGCATGTGCAACCCTCCGCATCGCAGGGGCTGCCCATCAACATCGTGACCGATACCGTTTCGCTGTTGTGGCGGATGGAGGCCTACGGACACCTCGTGCCGCGAAACCTGTGGGAGGAGGCGGCCGCCTGCGCCCGGGTCCGGTTTCCGACACCCGGCCTCGCCTTCGTCGATGCCCATCTGGGTCTTGCTGCCGCAGCCACCGGTGACCTGGCCGAGATCGACAGGCGCGTATCCGCCCTCACGCGGCTGGTGGAGGCCGGGACAATGGCTGCGGGCACCGTGGTGCCGGCACTCTGCCGCGCCGCGCTCGCATTCGCCGAGGGCGACTACGCCGGATGCGTCGACATCCTCGAGCCCATGGCCGGCGAGGTCGTACGGATTGGCGGCAGCGGCGCACAGCGCGAGGTTTTCGAGGACACCTTGCTTCTCGCCCTCATCCGGAGCGGCGAGACAGGGAAGGCGCGCGCCATGCTCGACAGACGGTTGCACCAGCGCCCTTCGCGGCGGGATGCCACCTGGCTGCGGCAGCTTCCAGCCTGAAGACACCTGCCCGGACCGACTCTAGGCAGCACCACGATCCGGACGGCGATTCCACCCGGTCGCCGGCCCTCCGGTGGAGAGCCGGCTCTTCCGGGAAGGGTCAGCCTCAGCCGCGCGGACGCAGCAGCGGGCACTGGCTCTGGGCTGCCGGGACGAAGGCCTGCTCGCCCGGCACGCGGGAGACGATCTTCAGGAGATCGTCCGGGTTCTGCATCTCGCCGGGCGCCTTGGCGACGGCGAAGAGCACCTCGCGCATGAGGCGGCCGTCGGCGCGGATGCGGGCGCCGCGGGTGAAGAAGTCCTCGACGGGCATTTCCCGCATCTTGGCGAGAACCGGCCCGGTCTCGATGGTGCCGGCCGCCTGGACGGCGCGCAGATAGTGCCGCACGGCGCTGTAGACATTGGCCTGCGGGTCGGTCGGCATACGGTTGGTCTGCTGGCGGAACCGGTCGGCGAAGGCACGGGTCTGGTCGTTCTCGCCCCAGTAGTAGGACAGGACGACGGGCATGCCCTGGGTCGCCTGGGCACCCACCGCCTGGATGTCGACGGTCGTCATGGAGAAGGGCACGTAGCGCTGGCCGGAGGCGCGGATGCCGAACTCGTCGGCCTGCTTGACCGAGTTGATCATGTCCGAGCCGCCGCCGATGAAGCCGATGTTCTTGGCGCCGGACGCCTGGGCCCGCAGCAGGAAGGACGAGAAGTCCGGTGTGCCGAGGGGAAAGCGCACGGCACCCAGCACCTTGCCGCCTGCCGCCTCGATCATCTTCGTGGCATCGGCCTCGATGCTGTGCCCGGCAGCATAGTCGACGGTGAGGAAGTACCAGGTGTTGCCACCGGTCTCATGGGCTCCCTTCACCGTCAGGTTCGAAACGACGTAGCCGTCGTTCGCCCACTGCATGCCGTGGGTCGAGCACTGGGCACCGCCGATCAGGGCGCTGGACGCCATGGAAACGAAGAGCAGGCGGTCCTTGTCCTGCGCCACCTTCTGCACGGCGAGGGCGACGCCCGACGAGTAGATGTCGAAGATCGCGCGGACGCCCTGCACGTCGTACCACTCGCGCGCGAGGGAGGATCCGAGATCAGGCTTGTGCTGGTGGTCGGCGGCGAGAACCTCGACCGGCCGGCCAAGGACAGTGCCGCCGAGGTCCTGGACCGCCATGCGCGCCGCGGCGACGGACCCCGGCCCGGTGATGGCGGAGTAGGGGCCGCCCTGGTCGTTGAGCACGCCGATGCGGATGGGGCCGCCCTGCTGGGCGTTCGCAGGCGCCGCGAGGGGAAGGGACAGGAAGGCGCCGGCCGCGATGGCGAGCGCGGCGGGCCTCAGGCCTTTGCCGGACAGAAACGTCATGGGTGTCCTCCTTGCCGGTCGTGCCGGCGCTTGTTGATCATTGGCCCCCGATATCCGGGGAATGTCAGAGCAGGGCTTTCAGCTGCTCCTTCTTGACCTTGCCGGTCTCGGTCATGGGCAGGGCGTCGACGAAGCGGATCTCCGGGCGCTTGTAGGAGGACATCACGGTGTCCACCCAGGCGCGGAAAGCGTCCTCGCCCGCCCGGTTTCGCTGTTCTTCCGGCAGCCAGACGAAGGCGACGGGCACCTCGCCCTTGGCCTCGTCCGGGCGGCCGATGACGCCGGAACCGAGAAGCCCCGGATACTGGCCGAGGACGGCCTCGAGCTCGCCGGGGAAGACGCTCATGCCGTTGACCTTCAGCATCTCCTTGCGGCGGCCGAGGAAGTGAAGGATGCCGTCGGCGTCGTAGAGACCGATGTCGCCGGTGTGAAACCAGCCGTTGCGGAACACGTCGGCGTTGGTGTCGGGCCTGTTCCAGTAACCCTTGAAGAGCGAGGGGGATCGGATGCAGATCTCGCCCTCCTCGCCGAGGGGTTTGAGGGCGCCGGTCTCGAAGTCGCAGATCTTGAAGTCGGTGCCAGGTACCGGGAAGCCGACGAAGACGGGCTGGGAGTTGAGGTCGAAATCGTCCTCGTCGAGGCCGTAGTTCATCGTGTCGCAGGTGTGGGTCTCGGTCATGCCCCAGGCGACTTCGCGAATCGTCGAGCCGGTGGCCTCGCGCCAGCGGCGGCGCAGGTCCGGATTGAGCTTCTTGACGAAGGAGACGCCGCCGGTGCGCTCGAGGCTGGTGAGGTCGTAGCGCGGACGGTCAGGATGGTCGAGGATGTCGACCGCGCCGTCGACGAGAAAGCTCGCGTGCGTGACCCTGTAGCGGTCGATGGCCGCCATGGAAGCGACCGGGTCCCAGCGGTTGAGCAGGACGCAGGTGCAGCCGGCAAAGATCGGGAAGATCACGCCGAAGACTTCGCCCGCCACCCAGAACACCGGCAGGTAGCAGAGGTAGGTGGAGTCCTTCGTCGTGCCGAGGGAGAAGGGCACGGTCGTGGCGGCGGTGTAGACCATGTCGCCCTGGGTGTGGATGCACCCCTTTGGCATGCCGGTGGTGCCACCGGTGTAGTTGAGGGCGGCAATGTCGTCGGGCGAAACCGGCTGGGGCGGCGTGAACGGGCCGGTGAAGGCGGCAAGCGCCGGCATCATGTCGATCGTCCCTTCCGGCACGCGCTTCGGCACGGCAAGGGAGGCGGGTGCGGGGATCTCGGGCTCGGCCGGCGCCGCCTCGATCAGCGAGGTGACGACGACGTGCTTCACACTCGTCTTCGGCAGGACCTCGGCGACGGTATCGTGGAGCTGGTCGAGCGCGACGATGACGGTCGCGCCGGTGTCGTTCAGTTCGTAGAGCAGCTCCGGCGCCTTGAACATCGGGTTCACCGGCACATGCACGGCGCCGAGCTTCAGGATGCCGTAGAAGGCGATCAGGAACTGCGGGCAGTTCGACATGAAGACCGCGACGCGGTCGCCCCTGGCCACGCCGAGCGAGCGCAGGAGATGGGCAAAGCCATCGCTCTGCCGGTCGAGCTCGGCGAAGCTGGTGATCGCCCCGTAGAAGTTGATCGCCGCCTTGTCCGGCTGGATCCGCGCCCAGCGCGACAGATGCTCGGTCAGCAGAACGGGCCCGAAGGGATATTGCGGCTCGCGCGGCAGGTCCTTCGGCCAGCGGCGATCCTGCACCGCCGATACCATGGCGAGATAGGCCTTCTCGTCCAAGCGATCCTCCAACGTCCATTCTTGTGGTTGGAGATCAGGCTGACTCTGTCAGGCCATAAAATCAATAGGTCTATTGATTGTTCGCGGCTGCGGCAGCATCGGCCACCCGACGGATGTCAGCCCGCGTTTGCCCGGTCCGGTTCGCCGGGCGCCACGGCGGGACGAGCCAGAAGCCCGTTGAACAGGATGTCGACGACGGTGTCGGCAAAGGAGCGGACACGATCCGGCGCGGTGAGATCGACGGCGTACATGTCCTCGACGATCGCATGGAGGGCGAAGCTCAGTGAGGCGGCGGAAGTGATGGCGTTGGTGACGTCGTGGATCGGTCGGCGCGGAATGGCGCCGGCGTCCATGGCCTCGCGCAGCGCCTGGTCGAAGACCTGGAAGCCGGGAGCAAGGTAGGTTTCCACCAGCCAGTTCAGCCGTGGCGTGCGAGTGGTGCCCTCCTGCACGACGATGCGGACGTAGTCGGGGTTCTCCGCATTGGCCTCGACGAGCCGGCGGATCAGCGCCTTGAGCTTGTCCACCGGTTCGAGACCGACGAGGTCGCGCGCCGTGGCCTTGAACAGCCGGCCACGCCGATGCATCAGCCGACGCATCGCCTCTTCCCACAGTTTCGACTTGGAGCCGAAGTGGTAGTGCACCATGGACTGGGTGAGGCCGGCCGCTTCGGCGATCTGCCCGGTCGTGACCGCCTCGAAGCCATGCCGCGCGAACAGCGCGATGCTGGCGTCGAGAAGCTGGTCCCGCGTCCGGTCCCGCCCCTCGCTGTCGGCGAGCTTCGGGCGCCCGGGCGGGCGGCGGCGCGGTGCGCGGACCACGGAGGTCTTGTCCGCCTTCGCGGTCGTCCGGGCGGCGCTCTTGTCGTCGCGAGTCATTCGGAAGGGGTTGCCTTCTGCCTGGTGCCGGAACGCGCGGATCGTATCAGCCGGACGGACGAGCACAATAATTATTTGGTCTATTGATTTCGTTGGCCCCGCGCTTAGCATGGCCGGCCACGGGTGCCCGCCGGCAAGTCGGGCACTGTGAACGACCTCCCGAACGGAGGCAAACCTGGGAGGATGGCGATGACCCGCGATGGTGTCCCCGGCCGCGCAGACTGCGTGCTGCCCGACCTCCTCGACCGTCACGCCGCCGCCACCCCCGGCAAGCCCTTCGTGGTCTGCCCGGATGGATACGTGGCGACCTATGCGGGCCTGCGCGACGAGGTTCGCCGGGTGGCGCGGGCGCTCCAGGACCTCGGCGTCGCCCAGGGCGAGCATGTGCTGGTCTGGATGCCGAACGGCATCGACGTGCTGCGCATCTGGTTCGCCATCAACTATATCGGCGCCGTCTACGTACCGATCAACACGGCCTACCGAGGCGGCATCCTCGAGCATGTCGTGCGCAACTCCGGCGCCCGGCTGATCATTGCCCACGGCCAGCTCGCCGGCCGCCTGGGCGAGGTCCCGACGGCGGCCCTGACGCGGGTCGTCATTGCCGGCGGAGACGCTCCCGCCGCGATCCCGGGCCTCGAGGTCCTCGGCGCCGACGCGCTTCGCAGCGGCGGCGACGTCCTGCCCCTCGCCCGTCCGGTGGAGCCCTGGGACACGCAGTCGATCATCTACACATCGGGCACCACCGGCCCGTCGAAGGGCGTCCTCTCCTCCTATGCCCACCTCCATGCCATGGGCACCTCGCTCGCGGCCGAGCGCGACGGCACGCCCTTCGTCGATGCCGACGACCGCTTCATGGTCAACCTGCCGATGTTCCATGTCGGTGGCACCGCGCCGACCTATGCGATGCTCGCCTGCGGCGGGTCGATCTCGCTGCTCGACGCCTTCGAGACGCAGTCCTTCTGGCGGACCGTGGAGGCGACCGGCACGACGGTGGTCATCCTGCTCGGCGTCATGGCCTCCTTCCTCATGAAGGAGCCTGTGCGCCCCGGCGAGCGCGACACGCCTTTGCGGAACGTCATCATCATTCCGCTCGGTGCCGAGGGTGTCGCCTTCCGCGAGCGCTTCGGCGTGACGACGCGCACGCTGTTCAACATGAGCGAGGTGTCCTGCCCGCTGGTCGCCGAACCGAACCCGACGGTGGTCGCCACCTGCGGCAAGCCCCGCAAAGGCGTCGAGCTTCGCCTGGTCGATGCCCATGACCGCGAGGTGGAGCCCGGCGCCATCGGCGAGCTGGTCATCCGCACCGATGCGCCCTGGGCGCTGAACCACGGCTACAACGGCAATCCGGAAGCCACCGCCGCCGCCTGGCGCAACGGCTGGTTCCACACCGGCGACGCGTTCCGGATCGATGCCGACGGCAACTACTTCTTCGTCGACCGCTTCAAGGACGCCATCCGCCGGCGCGGAGAGAACGTTTCCTCCTTCGAGGTGGAGCTGGAGGTCGCCGCCCATCCCGCGGTCCGCGAGGCGGCCGCCGTCGCCGTGCCGAGCGAGTTCGGCGAGGACGACATCCTCGTTGCCGTTTCGCTCGCCGAGGGCCAGCGCCTCGAACCTGCTGAACTGCTGGCCTTCCTCAC
Organism: Phreatobacter sp.; assembly: GCA_965284145.1. Taxonomy (GTDB): domain Bacteria; phylum Pseudomonadota; class Alphaproteobacteria; order Rhizobiales; family Phreatobacteraceae; genus Phreatobacter. The sequence continues at coordinate 783,622 of CBDIRH010000001.1, read as the reverse complement.
GCCTCGCATGGCCCACTTCATGGTGCCGCGCTACATCCGGATCGTCGACGACCTGCCGAAGACGCCGACACGGAAGGTCGAGAAATACCTGGTGCGGCAGTCCGGCATCACCCCCGACACCTGGGACCGCGAGAAGGCCGGCATCTCCATCCGGCGCGAGAAACTGACCGGCTGAAGCCGCCTGTCCCTTCCAGCAGCGAAAGTCCGCATGTTCAAGAAAGTTCTCATCGCCAACCGCGGCGAGGTCTCCATCCGGGTGGCGCGGGCGCTGGCCGACCTCGGCATCGCCTCCGTCGCGGTGTTCTCGACCGACGACAGGGCCTGTCTCCACGTCGTTCGCGCCGACGAGGCCGTGGCGCTTCCAGGTTCCGGCGCGCCCGCCTATCTCGACATCGCCGCGGTGGTGGCGGCCGGGGTGCAGGCCGGTTGCGATGCGGTCCATCCCGGCTACGGCTTCCTCGCCGAGAACGCCGACTTCGCTCGGGCCTGCGCCGCGGCGGGCATGACCTTCATCGGTCCGGCCCCGGAGACACTGGCGCTGTTCGGCGACAAGGCGGCGGCGCGACGGCTCGCGGCCGGGGCCGGCGTGCCTCTAGCGGCGGGTACGTCCGGGGCGACGACGCTGGCCGAGGCGGAAGCCTTCATGACATCGCTCGATGGGCGGCCGGTCATGGTCAAGGCGCTCGCCGGCGGCGGTGGCCGCGGCATGCGTGTGGTCGATCGCATCGAAGGACTGGCGGAGGCGTTCCAGCGGGCGGCCTCGGAGGCGAAGGCGGCCTTTGGGTCCGATGCCCTCTACGTCGAGGAACTGATCCGCCCCGCGAAGCATGTCGAGGTGCAGATCCTCGGCGATGCGACCGGCGCCGTCATGCATCTCTTCGAGCGGGAATGCAGCCTGCAGCGCCGGCATCAGAAGCTGGTGGAGATCGCGCCGGCGCCCGGCCTCGATCCGCTGCTGCGTGAGGAGATCTTCGCCGCGGCCGTCGCGCTGGCGCGGAAGGCGGCAGTGCGCACGCTGACGACCATGGAGTTCCTTGTCGACGAGGCGGCCGGCCGGTTCGTGTTCATGGAGGCCAATCCGCGGCTGCAGGTCGAGCACACGGTGACCGAGGAGATCACCGGCGTCGATCTCGTCCAGACGCAGATCCGCCTCGCGGCAGGCGAGACGCTGGCGGGTCTCGGTCTCGCTCAGGACCGGGTCTCGACACGGGGCACCGCCGTGCAGCTGCGGGTCAACATGGAGCGCATGGCGGCCGACGGCAGCGCGACGCCCACCGGCGGCACACTCGCCGCCCTCGATCCGCCGGGCGGCGCCGGCATCCGGGTCGAGACCTTCGGCTGTGCCGGCTACCGCACGGTGACGAGCTTCGATTCCCTGCTGGCCAAGGTCATCGCCCATGCACCGGCGGGCGACTGGCGCGCCGCGGCGGGCACAACCTCTTCGCCAGCCGCCGGCTCGCATCGAGGGTCGAGACCAATCTCGGCGTCCTGCAGGCGCTTCTGTCCGATGAGGAAGTGCTGGCCGCGCGCGCCGACACCGGCTTCGTCGAACGCCATGCGGCCCGTCTCATCGCGACGCCGCGGGTGACACGCTTTGCCTCCGGCGGCATCGGGCAGGCGGCGGCACGGACCGCGGCAAGCGGGCCCGAGGGCACCGAGCCGGTCGAGGCGCCGATGAGCGGTCGCATCGTCTCCATCGACGTCGTCGAGGGTGAGGCCGTGGCCGCGGGCCGCCAGGTCGCCGTCATCGAGGCGATGAAGATGGAGCATGTCGTCCTCGCTGAACGGGCGGGCATCGTCCGCGCCCTGCCATTGAAGGCGGGCGACCAGGCCGATGCCGGCGATGCGCTGGCCTTCCTGGAGCCGGCCGACATCGCCGGGGACGTCGTCGCCGGAGATGACGCCGACCAGGCCGGGCGCGTCCGCGCCGACCTCGCCGAAGTGCTCGACATGCACGAGGCGCTTGAGGACCACCGCCGCCCCAAGGCCGTGGCGCGACGGCGCAAGACCGGCCAGCGCACGGCGCGGGAGAACATCGCCGATCTCTGCGACCCCGGCAGCTTCGTGGAATATGGCGCGCTGGCGCTCGCCGCCCAGCGTCGCCGGCGAAGCCTCGAGGAGTTGCGGGAGATGAGCCCGGCCGACGGCCTCATCTGCGGCGTCGGCACGGTCAATGCCGGCCTCTTCGGCGAGGAGGCGGCGCGCTGCATGGCGATGACCTACGACTACACCGTCTTCGCGGGCACCCAGGGGTTCATGAACCACAAGAAGATGGACCGCATGTTCCGCCTCGCCGAGGAGCAGCGCCTGCCGCTCGTCGTCTTCGCCGAGGGCGGCGGCGGGCGGCCGGGCGAAACCGACTACATGGGCGTCGCAGGCCTCGACGTCCCGACCTTCCGCGCGCTGGCGGCGCACAGCGGACGGGCGCCGACGGTCGCCATCGTCTCGGGCCGATGCTTTGCCGGCAATGCGGCGATCGCCGGCTGCTGCGACGTCATCATCGCCACGGCCAATGCCAATCTCGGCATGGGGGGACCCGCGATGATCGAGGGCGGCGGTCTCGGCGTCTTCACGCCCGAGGAAGTCGGCCCCATAGCGGTGCAGGTGCCGAACGGCGTGGTCGACCTGCTGGTGGCGGACGAGGCGGAGGCGGTCGCTGCAGCGAAGCAGTACCTCGCCTATTTCCAGGGGCCCGTCGCCGGCTGGAGCGCCGCCGACCAGGAGGCGCTGCGCCGCGCCATCCCGGAGAACAGGCTGCGCGCCTACGACATCCGCGCGGTGATCGACACGCTGGCGGATACGGGGTCGGTGATGGAACTGAGGCCGCGACACGGAGTGGGCATCATCACCGCCCTCATTCGCGTCGAGGGCCGCCCGATCGGCCTCATCGCCAACAATCCGAAGCACCTCGGAGGCGCCATCGACGCGGAGGGCGCGGAGAAGGGGGCCCGCTTCCTCGACCTTTGCGAGACCTATGGCCTGCCGGTGCTGTCGCTCTGTGACACGCCGGGCTTCATGGTCGGCCCGCCTGCGGAGGAGACGGCGCTGGTGCGCCGCGTCTCGCGGATGTTCCTGTCCGGCGCCGCCCTCACCGTCCCGCTCATGACCATCGTGCTGCGCAAGGGCTACGGCCTCGGAGCCCAGGCGATGGCCGCCGGATCGTTCCAGGCCCCGGTCTTCATCGTCTCCTGGCCGACCGGCGAGTTCGGCGGCATGGGCCTCGAGGGCGCGGTTCGCCTCGCCTATCGCAACGAGCTCGCCGCCATCGCCGACCCGGCCGAGCGCGAGGCGACCTACCAGCGCCATGTGGCGGAGCTCTACCAGAAGGGCAAGGCCGTCAACATGGCCGCCTTCCTGGAGATCGATGGGGTCATCGATCCGGCGGAGTCGCGCCGCTGGATCATGCGGGCGCTGAAGTCCGCGGCGCCCACGGGCAGGGGCGAGGCCAAACGGCGCCCCTACGTGCCCTCGCGGTGAGGAGGGCGTTGGGGCGCCATCAGGTCAACGACGGCAACCCCTGCGCCGCGAGTGCCGGTCGTGCTCGGGACCCGCTGGTCCGCCGTGGTGGGGGACGGGGTCATGGCCTGATCTTCGGTGCCGCGATTACGTCGTCCCTGGGGCAGGCACATCTGTTGGGTCGACGAGGCTCCAGGGGAATTGGCCAAGACGGGGCTCGTCAGCATCGTGTGCTGGCATCGCTCGCGATCGTCTGGCCCGCGCGTGTGGGCCAAGGAAATGCGGGCGCCGCGATCTCTGAACGGACACCGAATGGCAAACGTCATGCGGCCGCGCCTGCGTACCAGTTGCGCGGCAGAAGCCCCTGCAAGTCAGGGGACGACTGAGATCACTGATGTTTCCGGATGACTGGCGGAGAGGGAGGGACTGTCACGCCAGCATCGAAAACATCAGTCTTTTCAATGTTCTGTTTGCGCCGCAATGGTGGCTTGTGTACCACTCCAACGGACCATCTTGCAAGCTTCCGCTTAAGGTAGCTGCAGCGGCAACAGAGCACCGATCCGAAGTTCGGTCAGTTTCCATGGCCGCTCTTGGGCCCAAAGCTGACTCTGGAAAGTCCGCTGTCGCCGATGCCACGTCGATGATAGCACCCCTGTCAAGAAATGAAGGTTTTTCCGGCCTCTTTTGGTCGATCGATAGTCGTCACTCTCATAACCGTTCAACACAGGGAGCGACTATGAACCCGAAAGAACTCATCGACCACATCGCCTCCATGCCGCCGCCGGCGCAGGATATCGCCGCCGCACCGCCCGTCGAGGTCGTCGCGCTGGTTGTCCGCATGGCCCGCGGGCTTCGACAGTGGAAGCAGGAGACGCTCGCTGACTTCGCATGCGTCAGCATTTCCACAGTAGAGCGCGTCGAGCGCGCGGAGCCGGTCAGCATGAAGAGCCTCGACCGAATTGCGCGGGCACTCGGTTACGAAGCTGGCGCGTTCACAGGGCTGCGCCTGCCAATCCCTAGAGAAGAGGCGGTCGCGCAGATGATCGATCAGCTCGGCAATCTGCAGCAGGTAGAGGTGCGCCCGTTCGAAACCCACCGCCAGATTAGGATGGTAGCAGCCACCCAGGCCCATTACATCCACCGTCCCGAGGTAGGGGCCGCCTACGACGAGCAGGTAGCGGGCCTGCAGGAGTGGCTGGACTTGGCTTCCTTCGCATTGGGGCTTCATTCCATCGACGGGGGCGAACCGATCCGTCGGCGTGCATTCTGCGACGACATCCTGGCCGCGGTTGCCGATCTGCGCCGCCGCGGCGTCACGGTTCTCGTCGGTATCGTCGATGCGCCAATCCCGGGATTCGCCGACTGGAAGGTGGCGATCATCTCGCTCACGCCCAAGCTCTCCGATCCCGGCGCGCCGAAGCGCCGCGCGATCTTCGTCGATAAACGCTGCTTGCGTCCCGGTCCTGGTCATCAGGACCACCAGTCGAAAGAGGCAGACCTGTAGGTAGAAGTCGCTCGCGGGATACGGCCGGCGGGATCAGTCGAACCGGAAGCCGAAGAGCCCGGTCGTCTCGTCCCGATCGGATAGCCGCGGCTCGATGATCGCGGCCTCGCGGTCGATGCCGTCTTTGAGCTTCAGCGAATCGTAGATGTCGCTGTTCATCGTGACGATGTACTGCCGTCCGTACTCTCTTGCAGCAGCGGCCCCCAAACCGATGGCACGCGCAACCTGCCGGGCATCGACGCCGTCGAAGAGGTGGCTGTCGTGGATGAGAAAGCCCGGCCCCTTCCCTCGCTTCGACCAGATGCAGAACAAGGCGTAGTCCAGGCAGAAGATCTCCATGCTGGAGATGCCCCCGCCACGGTCGCCCTGGATCGTGATCCGGAACTCTGGACCGTTCTCCGTGGCCTCGACCTCGAATTTGCCCTTTCGGTCCTCGTAGAGCTTTTTGATCGCCGCTCCGACGAGGAGGATGGCCTCGTTCAGCCGCTCGTGCCGGTTCTGGTGGTCGAGCTGGAGCCGTTGCTTGACGCTCGCTCGCTCGATAGTGAGCTCCGTGCCCTCGCTGGCAAGTACTGTTGCCGACTGGAAGCGATCGCGCAGCGAGGCAGCCTCGGCCTCGGCGTCGGCCAGCCGCTTCTGCAAGCCGACGAAATCCTCGAGAGCCCCGTGCCCTTCCAGCAGTTGCAGGATCTCGCTCCGCTCCGCGTCAAGGACGGCGAACCGGTCCTCACACTTCTTGATCTGCCGCTCGGCCTCGTCGATCTCCTCACTAAGATGGGTGCGCCTGTTGTCGATCACGCTCTTATTGAAGCGGGCGACTTCGTCGAATCGCCGAATGGCCACGTCCGGCAATTCGATGCCCACGGCCGCATAGAGGCGGCCGACGTCGCTTCGCTCGGGAATGCGTTCCGCCTTAATGGCATTGCGCAGGTGCGCGACAGTCTCGCGAAGCGGCACGGCGCGGCGCGAAATCGCCTGCATCTCCACCTTGGCCTTGGTGGCATGGTCCATCATCTCGCGATAGGCTTCATGCACTTGGAATCGGCTCAGTTCCTCTTTGAGCTTGGTCGCCCTCGCCTCGGCCTCCGCGAGCGCGGATCGGAGTTCGCCGACGCTGCCGATCACCTGCCCGAACGCGCCGTCCTCGACCGCCTTCTTGAGCTCTTCGAGCTGCTTCTCGCGCTTCCTGATCGACTGGAGCGCCCTAGGGATGCGCCAATCCAGACCGAGCAAGTAGGAGAGGTTGACCTGCCAATCCGGGCGCTGCTGGGCCTCGGCCTGGCGCTCCACGTAGGAGTAGCCGCGCGAGCCTTGGCGACGGGCGAAGTAGCCGATCAGTGATCGAAAGCCCGGAGAGAAGCTTTCCTCGAACGCAGAATCCTTCATCACAGACGGGAAGTCGAACATCTGATGAGCGAGAAAGTCCTTCCACTCCTCGTTGGATATCGACAGGCCACCGACGTTCGAGGCCGAGCCGACACCCGCCTTGTCCTTCTTCGTTGCCAAATTAAAGTGCTCGACACTCGCCGCGTCGATGTAGATGCGACTCGGCTTCGACCCACTCCTCTCAACCTGGATGTCGCGTCCCGCCACGCGGAAGGTTCCGCGGAAGGTATTCTCGATCAGGGCCTTGTGGCGCAGGAGGCTGTCCGGATCCGCCTTTGCCCCGAGCAGGAAGTGGATGATCTCGATGAGGCTCGACTTCCCAGCGCTGTTGCGGGTCTTGGCGTCATCTTCTTTCGACGCCTTGTCGGACAGCAGCACATTGAGGCCGCCGTGGAAGCGCACGGGCTTGAAGGTCGCCAGGTCGCTATCGATGGAGATGATCATGCCGGCTCCCCCGGCCGCACCAACCCGTTCGCCTCATCAATGGCTCCAATTGCGTAGAGGAAGGTCAACGCGAGGACGAACCAGTCGAACGATATAGGGCTTGCCTCCTGGAGCGCCCCCCGAGAAGCGCGCACCCGTTCCCAGAGCTCGGAGACATCCCGTGGACGGTCGAGTTGGGCAAGGATCTCCGCGCCGACGCCGACGATGGCGCGGTGGGGCGAAAGATGTTTCCCGGGAAGGATCATGCGGCAGCCTTGGACGGATCGTCCTTGAAGATATCGCAGGCCTCAAAGAGGTAGGCCAGAAGCGCCTGCGCGGCGACTTGCCGCTCTGGCGGAACGCTGCCCACCCCGGTGATACCTTCGTAGAGCGCTGTCAGGATCGCGTGCGGAGGCAGTTTCTGGGCGTCGAGGTCGGCATAGCGTTGCGAGAATACCTTGGCCACCTGTTTCCCGAGTTCCGGGTCGGGATGCTGGCCGACATAGGTTGCCACGACAGTCGCGTTGCCGCTCGCGCCGATCAAGATCCGCCGCCAGTGTCCCTGGATCCGGTTGATCTCCAGCTTATTCACGGGCGGCTGGTTGGGTCTCGCATCGGCGAAGGGCGCCTCGTCCATGCCCTTGATGACGCCGGCCATCAGCGTCGCGACCTCATCCACTTGCATGTTCATACTGTCCTCGGCCGAGGCTGCCGGACCGAGAAGGCACACGATGTCGTTCTCCGACAGCCCGAGGACGCGGTCGCTGAACGCCGGCGGTCCAATCAGTCCGAAACGGTGCTTCGAGTGCTGGCGACCGAAAGCCTCGATCAACTCGATGATATCGACGGGTACGCCGTCGAACAGGTTATGGACGAAGTGCCATTCCTTCATGATTGCTGGCAGCTTCGACGCCGCGGCAGCGTAGTCATCCTTCATCTTCTTCGTCACTGTGGCAGCGCTCACCGGCGTGTCGTGGCGCTTGCCGTAACACTGAAAGACGTGCCCAGAGCCTCGTAGGTAACCGTCGCAGCCCTTGTCACCAAGGCTGCCCATTGCTCTTGCCGGCACAAAGTCAGTCCCATGGAGCCGCTCCATCACGTCGGAGAAGAACTCCTGGAAGCCGTCTCCGTGAATGCGGCGTAGCTTAAGCTCCAGGGACATCTGCCACTGCAGACGCTGGTGTGGGGTCATCCAGCTGGACATGACCGCTCGCAAAAATTGGAGAGAACACTCACTAGTATGCCAATGCATTTTTCAGGCAACGTCAAGTTGCAGTTCATCTACTGAGTCGGGAGATGTGCCGCCTCGTACAGTGTGATTCCACACTGGAAACCGCAGCGGGAACAGGCGGGTGAGTGGGTCCGCTCTGAGGCAAGCAGCCGAAGTCGGCTATGCATGCGGATGCTGAAGTCTGAGTCCGCCACCGCGTCTCGAGCCTCTCGGACTCTCACAACCCAAACTGCACCACAAGGGTGCGGTGCCGGCATGCCAGCTCTTCCCAGTCGCTGAATGCGTGGTCGAAGTTTCCGGCGGCAAGCGGCGAAACGAACCTTTCTATTGCTCGATTGCCGAGAGGTCGTTGGCGGGTTTGCGGGCCGAGGGCTCTGCATACCCCATGCAGTTGGGCCACATAGACGTCCGGCGTTCCGTCATGGCTGCGCAGGCGCAAGACCTCGGCAGCTGGATGCTCGAACCCATCGGAGCCGATGAAGTTGATGTGGGCGGCGGTCTTCAGAATGTAGCGGACCCAGAACACATGGCGCTTGCGGCCGGTGCCTCCGATCGGCCGCCCGTGCCGAATCGCAATCGCTTGCGGATCCAGATCGCCGAGGCATGACGCCCTATGCCACCAATCTCGTACGTGGCGGTCGAATGCTTTTCGCTGTTCATACGGCACGACGCATAGTTCGTGGGCGTGGATGCCTTGAGAGAGGCTGCTCTCGATGACGTAGACCCACAGGTGTTGCTGACCGATTGCCATGCGGGTTCTCGGGGTCCAGCGCTTACGTGGCGTCTTCCTGTCGATGCTGAGCCAGCGCTTCATCTCCTTGTTCCACTGAGCCAAAAGCCGCGAGAACTCGCGTTGGTCCGAGATGCCGAGCTTGCGCGCAGTGATCGTGACGTGCGTTGTGAAGCAGGTCTCGTATCGCCAGCGCAGGTAGGACTGGGCTTCGTAAATCTCGATGACCGCCTTCGCAGACAGTCGAGAGGGGCGCCATACAACCCGGTCGTAGGGACGAAACGGTTCAACGTAGTCGCCGGCCACGCCGGCCTCTCCCCCATTATCCGCCACTGCCGAATGGCCGGCCGCACCGGCGAGAGTCGAAATGTTCGTCATTGAGATGATCCAGGCACGGCCCCCACGGTGGGCGCCTCTACCCAAGGGGCGAATATCAGCTGTTTAACAGTTGGGCGTGAGGCCGCGAGCCTTTGGCTCCTCGCCTTCATCAAGATCATGATCGCGACCGTGACGATCATGATCTTGATGAAGGCGAGCAGCCGACTGCACGCCTGCCGAAACCCTGTAGGTTTTGGGCTTGATAAACTATCGGAACGGCTGGTCGAGGGCTACATTTCGACAATAGGCCCCTCCGATACTCCGCCACCACCACGCCGCCGCCGACGCCAACACGACCCTCTCCGATTGGCTCTTCCACTCTGTCTCTGTGATCTGACTGTCTGACCACCCCTGACGCCAGCCACCTCACCTGGCCGCCATTCATGTGAACTTCCGCAGCTCATCTCTGAATCCTTCCCAGTCGCCCTGCCGGCGACGTTCGAGAAGGAGCCTTCAGTGACCAAGCCCACCAATTCCGCCCGCGCCGTGTCCAAGACGATCGCCGCTAAGGCTGCGGCCGCTCCTGCCTCCGGCTTCGTCTCCGAGCCCGGCACGCTGCCCACTTTCCTTCGTGACGAAGGCTGCACCTCCGCTCCGCCCATGGTCCAGCCGGTTCGTATTCCGCTGGTTCCCGAAGGCATTCTTCGGCGCCACCACGCCTTCATCTCCACTGATACGCGCTTCCGGTCCGCCGCCCGTCTCCTGGCCGCCTACTGGCGTGAGGATCAGGGCATTCCGATCGGCTTCCATGTCACTGACGAGCCGAAGCCCAAGCACATCAAGCTCGGCTCCCGCCTTCGTCTCGACGCTGCCCGCGCCGGCCAGAACTTCATCTCTGGGGAGGTCTTCGATCTCGTTCGGCATTCCCTCATGCTTCGTGAGGAAGGCGCCATGATCGACGAGGATCGGCTCTATTCGAACGCCCTTTCGTCGATGCCGCTGTGCTTCAACCTGCTCGGGCACCTCGCCCTCGACCTCGGCCTCGCCACCAAGGTCTTCGCGGCCGTCCTGCCGGGTTTCGTCCAGACCGTGGAGCGCATCGATTTCGAGACGAGCCCTGGCCGGCGCGACCCCCGTTTCCTGGACGATGGCACCGCTCTCGACGCCGCAGTCGAGGTCATCACGCCCGATGGTGAGCCGGCCACCGTCTTCATCGAGATGAAGTACTCGGAAGGCATGTCCGGCCCCGTCGCTCGCCACCGGCCGCGCTACGATGAAGCGTCACGTGAGGTTCGTCTCTACCGCGACCCCGACGCGATGGTGCTCCGCTCGACGGCGCTTGAGCAGCTCTGGCGGGAGCACATGATGGTTCAGCGCGCCGTCGACCTCGGCGTCGTCGGCAAGGCGCTCTTCATCGGCATCGGACCGCGGCTCAATCGCCGTGTCCAGGGCGCCTTCAAGGCCTACCAGGCTGAGCTCGCCAACCCCGAGCCGAAGGACGACGTCGACCGCGTTGGCTTCATGAGCGTCACCATCGAGACGATCATCGAGGCCATGGCCATGGCTGGCGCCGTCTCGACCGCACGAAAGCTCTGGGACCGCTACTGTGACTTCGGCCGCGTGCTCTTCTGGGCCATGACCCCGCCGCCGGCAACAGCCCCGCCCGCCGCCAACGACAACCCCACGAAGGCTGCCGCGAAGGTTCGTCGGACGGTGGCCGGGACCATCGACCAGGTCACTTCGTCGGCGGCGAGTGACGCTAAGGCCGCCTAAGGCGTCTTCAGCCACCAAGCATAGAACCGGCCCGGTGCCATCAGGTGCCGGGCCCCTTGCCTCGCGCCTCATCGAGATCGCCATGCCCACCACCGATAACGGCTACGCCCACTACCGCGCCATGATCGACCGGCGCACTGCGCTCGCCGAGGCGCTTCGTCCCGCCAACAAGACAGCTTTGTTCGAACCGCTCGCCCTCTCCAGCGTCGCGACCGTGAACGTGACCTTCGACGGCGCCGGGGACAGCGGCCAGATCGAAGCCGTCGAGTACCTCGGCGCCGATGGTTGGCCGCTCGAGCCCACCGACTTCTTCGTGTCGCTCGCAACGCCGAGCCAGGACGGCCTGACCGTCGAGCACAACGTCCACAACCTTCGCGATGCCGTGGAAGCCTTTGTCTACGATTGCCTAGAACAGACCCATGCCGGCTGGGAAATCGATGCTGGCGCCTACGGCACCTTCAAGTTCGACGTCGCCGCCGGCACCGTTCGTCTCGACTTCCAAGAGCGGTTCGAGGCGAGCGAGCACCACGGCCACGATCTCTGAAGGGAGCGGGACCATGGCTCACAGCTACCACCACGCTGTCGCCTCGACCCACAAGTTCGGCGGCGCGCCTGAGGACTACATCGCGATCCACACCTGGTTCGACGAGTCCAAGGCCATCATCGCGGACTTCCGCCATCGCGCGCTTCGTCACCACGCCGAGGGCATCTTCCTCGCCGAGCGGATATTCGGGGTGACCATCACCAACAGCGTCGGCCGCGCCATCCCAGTCCGCCTCATCGGCGAACAGCACTGCATCGAGGACTTCGGCTTCATCCCGTCGTTCGCAGACTGGGTTCGCGCGATTCGGCCGGAACCGTGGATGGGCCGCATCGGAGCCATCACCACAGGCCGAGTCTCTCCCACCCCTTAATTCCCCACCAAGCCAACCGCCCGACACGCCGCAACCCGCGCCAGTACGCAGTCCACCCACTAACCTATTGTCATTTCTTAATGAACTGGTCTGTTTTCCCAAAGTCGGAGCTAATGTCTCCCACAACCAGTTGTGGGAGAGCTGCCAATATTGATTGTCGGAACGTCGGCACTGCCGCCAATCGGTTTGATCGCATTGCCGGCACGATAGAGAAGGCAACGGCGCCACTCGGATCACTCCGTTGCTATAATCCACCCCCTGGGGAAGCGAGGCGCCTGTGCTGCAGCGCTACTTCTCCTGGGACTTCGCGTCCCAGAAATCGGGCTCCCAGAAGCGGAACCCCGTCCAGTCGGGGGCCGATCGCCGCCGCGATGGTGTGTGCCAGGGGGGCAGCGCCTTTCGGCCGGGCGGTGTAGGCGATGGAGGTTGGATCTCGAGGTTCGCCTGAAGGAACAGGCCCGGAATGCTGTCGTCCTTGACGGAGAGAATCAGTGCGCGGCTACGCTCGCACGTGCCCATGAGGTTCATCTTGAGCATGACGATCGCACGGTAATGCAGGTCCTCGATCGCTTCGAGCTGATCCAACGTCGGGAACGCGCCATACGCGAGGCCTTCGGGTGGGTCATCGAGAAACAGCGTGTAGTACGGGATCACAAAGGGCTTTAGCAGCCCCACCCAGCCGGCGTAGTACCAGTCTCTCAACATCGAGCGTTCGCAGATGTCCCCGAACGGGCTCCATGCCAGAACCTGGGCCTGCACCCAATCGACGACATGAGCGTCACACGCATCCGGACCTGGAGTTTCCTCGCGCCGTTCGCGGCGATGCTGTTCCGATAGTGCAACAAGTATGTCATTTCGCGAGGCAGCCTTCATCCTTGCCCTTCCCTTCTCAATCTTGGCGAGGGAGGGCGGCGTTGGGCGCCGCCCTCGTTACTGATCAAGCTCTGGCTGCCTTGAGGCGGCGCATGGTCGCCCAGAGATCCGGCATGCCACCCATCAGCTTGCGGGCAATGTCCTCGCGGGCGCGGTCAATCTCGGCCGCCGACCGCAGCCGAAGTGTCGCCCGAGGTCGCGGACATCGGACGATCAGATGTTCGCCGTCGGCCTCGAATTCGAGTCCGCTGCAGCTTCGCGTCCCCCCTAAAGCGTTGTCGAATTCTTCGAGATCGATAGCGCCGCTGACGACCGCCCAGAATGGAAGCACTCGCTGGAAGTTGCTCATGGCCACCCCTCAATCGAACACGAAGAAAAGATGGGGGGTATGGCGATCCAGGTCCGCCATAGCCTTGCGACGAACCTTTGGATCAACCCGGTCAGTAAGCCGGGCCTTGGCCGGTTCGCGCCACTCGCCTGCTTGAGGCCGATCGACGATCTTCACCAGCTCATGCAATTTCGGCATCGTGGGATCCACATTGCCGAACGTAATCGCCTTTGCAACGGCGTATGCATCGGGCAAGAGATCATATATCTGATCAATGAACATCGCCGGCTTGGCGAGGTGCAACTTTGTGCGAACGTGAAGCGTAAAGAACGCTTCAACGGCAGCATCCATCGGGCGCTCGGAAGCGCACTCTAGATTGCAATCGTTGGTTGCGTTCCCACTGGGGGAGTATGCGGGAGCCGACATAGGATCGTCCTTTGCGTTGTCGGTTTCAGAACCGCAGAGGACACCTCGCCCGGCGACACCGGATAGGCTGGAGGGCTGAACGAGGCCCTCTGCCTACAATATAGTGAGTTCGCGACGATTCTAACACGTCCTATATCTTGTATTATGATTTTTGGTGTCTAGATACCTCCGATGCCCTCGCTTCAACGCCGCGTCATATAATGGTTGGAATTCTGCCTATTAATCAGGCGCGCTGGCCGCATGCCGCAAATACCGGCACTTGCTTCGGAGAGCGATCCTATTGGCACTATATCGAAATCCACCATAGGTTGCATGTGAACGTGGGCGGGGTGTCGTCGTTCAACTGATCCACTGTTGCGCGATAGACATTTTCTTTGCGTCGATATGGAACAATGTCAGCAAGGCGCCCCCGTAGCCGACTTTCGTGACCCCGCCGCTAGCAGACGTTGGCCCTGGCGACGGGAGGCGGCAACAGCCCCGTTTGCCAGAGCCACTCCGCCGAGATTCATACTAGAGCGAATGACCTCTCCCCTGAGTGCCACCGGTCAATATCGGACTCCAATCTGCCGGTGGTCCTGTCTCTCCCAGGTGGTGAGCTCACCAAGGGTGAACCCGCCGAGCCTCGTGTGGGGCCTTTCGGCGTTGTAGTCGACCCGCCAACTCTCGATGATCCGCCGGTCATTGACAAAGCAGGCGCAAGCCGTGCTTGTTGCGGCGCTCGTTGCACAGGCGCTGACGAAGGCGCTTCGCACCGCTTTGCTAGTAGCGCTCTAGTTCCATTCGACAGAGTGCTCCTCCTGCCAAGCCAAGATCTTCCGGCTTGTCGGCTCGTTGCCGTTGTCCGGCAGGATCATGATCAGCAAGTTAGTCGAGTTCGCGCGCACCGCGGACGTCTGACAGCGACGTGTCGACTTGGAGTGGCAGGCGCCCATGGGCAAAATCGTGGACTGCCAGCAGCACTCTGAAGCGGCGGCCGTCCGATAGTATGTCGCCGATGAGGCCGAGGCCCCATCGATGGTTAGGCCACTGTGGAACCGCCATCCGCCCATTTATTCAGCCCGATTACATCCGCCACTACGCCGCACTTCAGTTGCCCTCTAAATCGAGCCGGTACAGCTTCTTGTGATTGCGTGCCGCGCCCTTGCGCCAGTGCCGTACGTTGGGCGCGCATCCGCGCGTCATCATGCCGGCGGGAGGTGCGCCGATGCGTCTTCAGTTGCATGCTGATTGGACATAAGGGGTCATTGCAATCAATTCCTCTTTCGATCGCCAGTCGCACGAATCCTCTCGGAACTCTCGGCGACACAAGGTTCTTCCCGTGAGCCTCGCGAGGCTCAACGACGCCCAGCATTCGCCCGGCCAACAGCGTTGAGCTCGCGGCTTTGCTCCTCGATCCCCTTCGGATGCTTGACACCGGAGACGTGCATCCTGACTCCGCGCGCCTGACTCACTCTCAGCCGCTTGACAAAGATGCGCGCCTTCTCATGATGCAACTAATTCGCATTTGCACACTGAGGCCTGGCTCATGTCCTCCGCTTTCGAGCTTTCCTCGTGGCGCCGACCCCGTGGCGATGCCGCCTTGTCGGATGTCCATCGCTCGATTCCCGTACCCGCTGGAACCTGGCGGAAGGCCGCCGCCTTCCTCGGCCCGGGATACATGGTGGCTGTCGGCTACATGGACCCGGGCAACTGGGCGACCTCGCTCGCTGGCGGCTCGAAGTTCGGATACACGCTGCTGGTGGTGGCCCTCGTGTCCAACATCATGGCGATCGTGCTCCAGTCGCTTTGTGCGCGCCTGGCGATCGCGTCGGGCCGCGACCTTGCCCAGGCCTGCCGCGATGCCTATCCCCGCTGGGCTTCCTATCCGCTCTGGCTATTGGCGGAGATCGCCATCATTGCGACCGACATCGCCGAGGTCATCGGAACCGCAATCGGCCTGAACCTGCTCTTCGGCATCCCGCTTGAGATCGGCGTCGTCATCACCGCGCTCGATGTGTTCGTGATCCTCTGGCTGCAGCGCAAGGGCTTTCGCTGGCTCGAGGCCTTCATCATTACGCTGCTCCTCGTGATCGCCATCTGCTTCGGAGTGCAGATCGCGCTCGCCAACCCCGACTGGGGTCAGGTCATCCGCGGCTTTGCGCCGACGACCGAGATCGTCCGGAACCCTGAAATGCTGTATCTGGCGCTCGGCATCCTCGGGGCGACCGTCATGCCTCACAATCTCTATCTACACTCGGCGATCGTGCAGACCCGGGCTTACGGTGAGACGGTCGAGGAGAAGCGCGAGGCCCTGAAGTTCGCAACGATCGACTCGACGGTTGCGCTGATGTTCGCGCTTCTCGTCAACGCCTCCATCCTGATCCTGGCGGCGGCTGCTTTCCATGCCACCGGAAGAACCGGAATCGCCGAACTTGGTGACGCGCACAACCTGCTCGCGCCCCTGCTCGGTCTGGCGGTCGCTCCAACCCTGTTCGCCATCGCGCTGTTGTGCTGCGGCCTCAATTCGACCGTCACTGCCACACTCGCCGGGCAGGTGGTGATGGAGGGGTTCCTCCACATCAAGCTACCGCCATGGCTCCGGCGACTGGCGACCCGGCTGATCGCGATCATCCCGGCAGCCGGCGTCACAATCTGGTACGGGCAGAGCGGCACCGCACAGTTGCTCATCCTCAGCCAGGTCGTGCTCAGCATGCAATTGTCGTTCGCGGTCATTCCGCTGGTCATGCTGACAGCCGACCGCCGCAAGATGGGGCCACTGGTCGCGCCCCGCTGGCTTATCGCGTTCGCCGCGCTGATCGCCGCAGTGATCGTCGCCCTGAACCTCAAGCTGCTCGTCGATTTCGCCACGGGCTAGAGGGGCAGACTCACCCTCACAAAGGTGAACTACAGGCCTGCGAGGCGACGGACCTTGTCGACCGCGATGTCTCGCTGCTCGTGGAAGTCGATGGTACCGACGAAGCGACCGGTGCTGTCCATCATGAACACCGAAGCGGAGTGCTCGACGGTGTAGTTGTCGCCGCCTGTCGGAACCAGACGATAGGTGGCGCGATAGGCGGCCACCATCGCATCGACCTGGTCCTTCGTGCCCGTGGCGCCGATGATGCGTGGATCGAAGGACTGGACGTACTGACCGAGGATTTCCGTCGTATCCCGCTTCGGATCGACCGAGACAAACAGGATCTGGACCCGGTCCGCCGACGCCCCGACTGCCTTGACCCACTCCGACGCCTCGAAAAGGGTCGTCGGGCAGACGTCCGGGCAATGGGTGAAGCCGAAGAAGACGAGGAGTGGCCGGCCACGGAAATCCCGCTCGGTGACGGCGCGGCCTCGATGATCGGTAAGGCTGAACGGTCCGCCGACGGCATGCACCGGCTCCTGACGACTGGCCGCTGGACGACCGGGCCCGTCCACCTGCCACCAGCCGAGGGCAAGCGCGAGGGCGAGCGGGGCGGCGAGCGCCACGGCCCCCCAAGCGACATACCGGATCACTCTCAGCACTTTCACAGCGTGTCCTTCGCCCACCCGCCGGCATCAGCGAACGGAGCCATACACGGAAAAGCAGCCGCCGGGCTTCAACCCGGCGGCCTCGGGCCTGAACTGTAAGCCGAAGACGGCCTCAGGACAGCCGTGTCCCCAACAGCCTGATGGCGTTGGCGGTGACCAGAACGGTCGCCCCGGTATCGGCGAGGATCGCCGGCCACAGTCCCGTGAGGCCGGCAACCGTCGTGACCAGGAACACCGCCTTGAGCCCCAGGGCCATCACGATGTTCTGGCCGATATTGCGCATGACCCGGCGCGACAGCTCGATCATGTTGGCGATGTCGCGGACGCGCCCGTGCAGCACGGCAGCGTCGGCCGTCTCCAGCGCCACATCGGTGCCGCCACCCATGGCGATGCCGATGTCGGCCGCAGCCAAGGCTGGGGCATCGTTGATGCCGTCGCCGACCTTGGCCACGACCTGGCCCTTGTCCTGCAATTCGCGAACGATGCGCTGCTTGTCCTCGGGCAGGAGGCCGGCGCGCACGGCGATGCCGAGATTGCCGCCGATGGCCCTCGCTGTTCGCTCGTTGTCACCCGTGAGCATCACCGTGGCGATGCCGGCATCCGTCAATGCCCGGAGCCCGGCGGCAGCGTCCTCTCGAGGCTCGTCGCGGATGGCGAGGAGACCGGCGATCCGGTCGTCGACCAGCAGCACCGACACGGTCTTGCCCTCGTCGTTGAAGGCGCTGACCGCCGCGTCCTGATCGGACGTCAGTGGCGTCGTCTCGTGGGCAGCCTTCGGCGAGGCCAGGAACAGGTTCCGGCCCCCGACGCTGCCGACGACACCCTTGCCGGCCACCGCGCGCGCATCGCTGGCTGGCGGGACGGCTACCGTGTCGGCCTTGGCACGGGCGAGGATGGCGACCGCAAGCGGATGGCTGGAGCCCGTCTCCAGTGCAGCGGCAAGCGACAAGACCTCCGTCCCGGGGCGGTCGAACCCGACGATGTCGGTAACAACGGGCTTGCCCTCGGTCAGCGTGCCGGTCTTGTCGAGCGCCACGGTGGTCACCTTGCGCAGGCCCTCCAGGACAGCACCGCCCTTCATCAGAAGGCCGCGCCGCGCGCCGGCGGCCAGGCCCGCCGCAATGGCCGCCGGCGTGGAGATGACCAGCGCACAGGGACAACCGATGAGCAGCACAGCGAGGCCCTTGTAGATCCATTCCGACCAGGTACCGCCGAAGAACAGCGGCGGAACCAGCGCTACCAGCGCGCCGATCACGAGGACTGCAGGCGTGTAGTAGCGCGAGAACTGGTCGATGAAGCGCTCGGTCGGCGCCTTGCTCTCCTGCGCCTCCTCGACCAGCCTCACCACGCGCGCGATGGTGTTGTCCTCGGCTGCTGCGGTCACCCGCACGCGCAGCACCGCGTCGGCATTGATCGTGCCCGCAAAAACAGAGTCGCCCTGTTGCTTGCGTTTCGGTGTGCTCTCGCCGGTGACGGGTGCTTCGTCGATGGAGCTTTCGCCCGAGACGATCTCACCATCGGCGGCGATGCGGTCGCCCGGCCGCACGAGAATGGTCATGCCCGGCTGCAGGGCATCGGCAGCGACATCGCGCGTCGTGCCGTTCTCCTCGACCAACGCGGTTTTCGGCACGAGGGCCGTCAGACCCTTGATGCTGGAGCGAGCGCGGCTCGCGGCAATACCTTCGAGCAGTTCACCGACGAGAAACAGGAAGACCACGGCAGCGGCCTCTTCCGTCGCGCCGATGAAAACCGCACCGACGGCCGCGATCGTCATCAGCGTCTCGATGGTGAAGGGCATGCCCGCGACAGCCGCCCTCGCAGCACGACGGGCGATGGGAACCAGACCGACGGCCATCGCCACGAGAAAGGCCCAATGGCCGGCGACCGGAACGAGCTGCCCCAGCAACCAGGCGGCGGCAAGTGCCGCACCGCAACCGATGGTCAGCATCGCCTTGCGACTGCGCCACCACGGACCATCATCGATGTCGAGATGCGAATGGCCGGCATGGTCGTGACCGGGATGCCCGGCCGGCGTCGCCCGAGCCGTCGCGCCTTCGGAATGGTCGCGTCCACTCCTGTCATGGTCGTGCGCACTCTTGGCATGATCGTGCCCATGGCCGGCATGGTCATGTGCGCAACAGCCATGGGCAGGCTGCTCGCCTTTCTTCTGGGCTCCAGCGGTCGGCGCGATGGAATAGCCGAGCGATTTCACCTGGCGTTCGACCGCGTCGGTCGCGAGCGAACCGTTGTGGCTCACCGCGAGCGAGCCGGACATGACCGAAACCGTCACATCGCCGACGCCCGGAAGGCGCCTGACGGCCGTCTCGACCTTCGCGGCGCAGGATGCGCAATCCATGCCGCCGACGCGGAACCGGGTCGTTTCTTTCGCCTGGGTCATGGTCAAGCCTTCCCTCCGGATTGCACGCACGCCAAAGTCACTGGAGCGTTTTCTCGCGGAACCCGGGCTTCTGCCGGATGACGGCCGCCCGCGATCGCTTCGACGATCACGTCCGCGTCGTCGCTGACGCCCATGATGAGGCCGGATGCGCGATTGCGCTGCCAGGGGCGGCCGACGAAGTAAAGGCCGGGTACCGGTGAAACACCGTCCCGCTCGATGAAACGGCCGCCGCGGTCCACTGCTCCGGGGACTGCAATCCAGGCCGCCTCGTCGCGAAAGCCGACAGCCCAGACGACCGCGTCGATTGTCTCCGTCCGGCCCCCGACGAACTGAACCTGCCGTCCGGCGGTCTGGTCGAGGCGCGGAACCATCGTCACGCCGCTCCTCTCGAGGCTGGCAAAGCTACGATCGCGGTCGGGGAATGGATCTGCACGGCGCATGCGGCTCCCGATGAACGACTCGCGTCCCGCGTTCATCAACCCAGTCCGGGACAGCCACCACCAGATGCTGCGACCGAGAATTCGCTCTGGGAATAGCCGGCGTGGCTTGCCGGTTGCGAGTAGCACACGGTGGCTTGCAGCCAGCTCGGCCGCGATGTCGCGGCCGCTTGCGCCGTCCCCGACCACCAGCACCGTACCGGGCGCGACGGACGATGGCTCCCGATAAGTCTCCGATGTGAGCTGGTTCACACCTTCGTCGAGGCCGGCGGCGACCGACGGTACGACAGCCCGCTGGAAGCCGCCGGTGGAGACGATGACACTGCCTGCCAGCACGGTTTCTCCCGTCGTCAGCAAAGCCGCGAACATGCCGTCGGCGCGACGGCTCAGCTTTACCACGCCCGTTCCTGTCGAAACCGCCAGGCGATGGAAATCCGCATAGCGCTCCAGATAGTCGGCGAACTCGTCCCGCGTGGCATAGCCCTCGGGATCTCCATCGAGGTCGAGGCCTGGCAGGGTACTGAACCGACGCGGCGTGAACAGCGTCAGCGAGGCATAGCGCTTGCGCCAGCTGTCGCCTATGCGACCAGCCCCCTCGACGATACGGAAATCGATACCACTCTGCTGAAGGCGGTAGGCTGCCGCGAGGCCCGCCTGACCCGCGCCAATGACCAGGACGGGGATGATTGTGTCCAGCCTGCCGATACGCGTTTGGTTGCCATACATTCCGTGCTCTCCACGATGTTCGGCAGATCTTCTAAATCCTCTAGTGACTAGAGGATCAAGGCCCTTCTCGGCGGTTTTTGAAATTCTTGAGCTTGAGAACAAGCAATTGAACCAGCACAATTTTCTACCGCTCGCGGGCGAAATGCGGACATCTGGTCAATCGCCTCGCGAGACCAGTTGTCCCAAAGGATCCACCTGAACAGTCACATGCTCTATCCCGTAGCGGCCCTTGAGCCAGTCCGAAACGACCGGTGGAAGCGCCAATGGATCAGCATCGGGGCGGGCAGAAACATGCACGGTCGCAACGATGGTCTCGTCTGCAAGCGTCCAGGCGTGGAAATGCCCGGCCTCGGCGACGCCGGGCAAGGATCGGATACCGGTTTCCGCCTGTGCGGCATCGACGCCGCGAGGGGTCGCCTGAAGCAGCACGCGCAGGGAATCGGATACCAACGTCCATGCCGAGCGCACCACGAGGCCGGCCACCAGCACCGACAGCAGAGGGTCGAGCAATGCCCATCCCGTCAACATGATCCCGATAGCGGCCGCGATCGCGCCGACAGACCCGACCAGATCTCCCAGTACATGCAGGAGTGCGCCCCGCAGATTGCTGTCCGACGCATTGCCGGACCAGAGCAGGTAGGCGCCGGCGACGTTCACCAGCAGGCCGACCACGGCGACGGCGAGCATCGGTCCGGCCAGCACCTCGCCCGGAGCATTGATGCGCTGAACCGCCTCCCATGCGATCCACACGACCAGAAGCATCAGGGTTGCTCCATTGGCCAGCGCCGCCAATACGCGGACGCGATGGAAGCCGTAGGTCCGGGTGCCATCGGCAGGCCGACGCGCCACGCGGTAGGCGATTAGCGCGAGCAGCAGGGCTGCGGCATCGGAGACCATGTGCCCGGAATCGGCGATGAGCGCGAGCGACCCCGAAAACCAGCCGCCGGCAGCCTGGATCGCCGCATAGGCGGTGGTAAAGATGAAGACGAGGCGGATTCGTCGTTCGTTGGCGGCGGTCACGGATTGTCCGTGATCGTGATCATGTGCTTCGGCGCGATCAGCCTCACCTGCCATGGTTCGGACCTCCGACGTGATTTTCGCGGATTAGCTCGGCGGCATTCTCAGCACACGATAGAGCTCGATTACCGCGTCGCTGAAGTCACGCGCCCCATTGGCCTCGCAGTATCGTCTCAGGAACTCCGCCTGACGCGCCAGGGGAAACTGCGACGGCAGCAGATCGAGGTCCACGTCCCGGCCGGTCGGGGCGCGCAGCAGCACGCCGCTCATGAAGCCCTGGGCCCAGGCCATGTAGTCCCGCTCTGTCGCTGGATCGGCTGTGACACCCTGCAGAAAGTCCGCGCAGGATGAGGCTCCGATTCCGACGATCTTCACGCTGTCAGCCGACTGAGCCCTGCCCTGCATGGCTTGCCCCCACGCCTGTCCCATCCCGATAGCGGACGAAGCGACCAGACAGACGAGGGCACAGCGCCTTGCCCAGAATCTGGCGGAGCCGGCCACGACCATCTTCGTTCTGCCCATGACTCCCCCTATTCCGCAGGAACCGTCGTGAGGCCCTGATCTTCCTTCCCGCGGCGCGCGGCGGCAGATCCATAGCGGACGTAGAGAACCGGCAGGATGATGAGAGTCAGGATCGTCGCGCTGATGAGGCCGCCGATGACGACGGTGGCCAACGGCTTCTGCACCTCGGCTCCCGTCCCGGTGGCCAAGGCCATCGGCACGAACCCGAGCGAAGCGACCAGCGCGGTCATCACAACCGGGCGCAGGCGCGTCAGGGCACCATCGACCACGGCGTCCCGAAGCGAGCGCCCCTCCTCGAGCAACTGCTTCATGTAGGTCAGCATGACCAGGCCGTTGAGCACCGCCACACCGGATAGCGCGATGAAGCCGACAGCTGCTGCAACCGAGAACGGCATCCCTCTCAGCCAGAGCGCGATCAGTCCGCCGGTAAGCGCCAGGGGCACGGCCGTGAATACCAGGAGCGCATCCCTGAACGACCGCAATGCCGACGACAGCAGCAGCAGGATCAGGAAGAAGCACGCAGGAACGACGACCATCAGACGGTTCCTCGCCGCCGCGAGATTCTCGAACTGGCCACCCCAGGTCACGTAGTACCCGGCCGGAAGAGCGATCCGCTGCACCTTCGCCTGCGACTCTTCGACGACCGAGGCGATGTCGCGGCCGCGCACGTTGGCGGTCACGACCACACGGCGCTTGCCGTTCTCGCGCGAGATCTGGTTAGGACCCTCGACGAAGGCGAGCGAGGCGACCTGTCCCAGCGGGATCGACGCCGCGCCAGTTCCGCCTTCGCCCGCCAGGGGCAGGGGAAGCTTGCGCAACTGCTCGACATCCTCGCGCAGGTTCTCCGGCAGCCGGACGAGAATCGGAAAGCGCCGGTCGCCTTCGAATATGATGCCTGCCTCGCGCCCGCCGATCGCCGCGCCGATGACCTCCTGAACGGCCTGTACGCTCAGTCCCAGCCGGGCGATCTCAGCACGATTGATGTTGATCTCGAGGATCGGCAGGCCACCTATCTGCTCGACCTTGACGTCTTGGGCCCCTGCCGTCGACCGGAGAACCTCGGGCGATCTGGTTCGCGGCGCGCAGCATCGGGTCGAAATCGTCGCCGAAGACCTTCACCGCCAGATCGCCGCGCACGCCGGCCAGCAGCTCGTTGAACCGCATCTGGATCGGCTGCGTGAATTCGTAGTTGTTGCCGACGAGTTTCTCGACCTCGACCTTGATGCGCTCGATCAGCTCGGCCTTGGTCAGCCTGGGATCGGGCCACTCGTTCTGCGGCTTCAGGATGATGAAGGTGTCGGAGGCGTTCGGGGGCATGGGGTCGGCGGCGACCTCGGCCGTGCCGGTCTTGGAGAAGACATAGGCCACCTCCGGAAACCGCGTCACCGTCCGCTCCACGTCGAGCTGCATGGTCTGCGACTGGGTGAGCGAGACGCTCGGAATCCTCAGCGCATGCATGGCGATGTTCTTCTCGTCGAGCTGCGGCAGGAATTCCTGCCCGAGGCGCGTGAACAGCACGCCACTCGCGACGAGCAGGGCAAGAGCGGCCAGGATCGAAAGCCGCGGCAGGCGCAGGGCGGCTTTCAGGGTCGGCGAATAGACCACCCGGAGGGCCTTGACGATGAAGTTCTCCTTCTCCTGAACCTTGCCGGAGATGGCGATGGCGAGGACGGCCGGGATGAAGGTCATCGAGATGATGAAGGCGGCAGCCAGGGCGAGGATGACAGTGAGAGCCATCGGCTCGAACATCTTGCCTTCGACGCCCGAGAAGGTCAGCAGCGGCACGTAGACGAGGATGATGATCGCCTGACCGTAGACGGAGGGGCGGATCATCTCCTCGGCAGAGGCGATGACGGTCTGGAGACGCTCGTCGAGGCGCAGTTGCCGGCCGTGCTCGTGCTGCCGGTCGGCAAGACGCCGGAGGGTATTCTCGGCGATGATGACGGCGCCATCGACGATAAGGCCGAAGTCCAGCGCCCCGAGACTCATCAGGTTGGCGCTGATCTTGCCCTGCACCATGCCGGTGATGGTCATCAGCATGGCGATCGGGATGACCATCGCGGTGATGATCGCTGCACGGATGTTGCCGAGCATCAGGAAGAGCACCAGGACGACCAGAAGTGCGCCTTCGGCGAGATTCTTGGCGACCGTCTGGATGGTCGCGTCCACCAGCACCATGCGGTTCAGCACAGGCTTTGCCTCGATGCCGGGGGGCAGCGAGCGGTTGATCTGCCGCATCTTCGCATCGACGGCGGCCGCCACAGTGCGGCTGTTCTCGCCGATGAGCATCATGGCGGTGCCGATGACGGCTTCCGCGCCGTTCTCGCTGCCGCTGCCCGTCCGCAGTTCGCGGCCGACGCCGACGGTCGCGACGTCGGAGATGCGGATCGGAGTGCCCTCTCGCGTCTTGACGACGATGCCGGCGATCTGTTCGACGGCATCGAGGCGACCGTTGACCCTGACGCTGTACCCCTCTCCATTGCGCTCGATATAGCCGGCGCCGCGATTGAGATTGTTGCTCTCGAGGGCCTCGGCCACGTCGCCGAACGACAGGTTGTACCCGATCAGCTTGGCGGGATCGGGCTGCACGACATACTGCTTCTCGAAGCCGCCGATCGTATCGATACCGGCAACGCCGGGGACGGTGCGAAGCTGGGGGCGGATGATCCAGTCTTGCACAGTGCGCAGGTAAGCAGCGCGCTCCAGTTCGGTACGCAGGATCTGCCCTTCCGGCGTCAGGTAGCTGCCATCGCGTTGCCACCCGGCCTCACCGTGGCGGGTGAGCTGACGCTCGTTGCCCGACTTGAAATGCACGGCCCACATATAAATCTCGCCCAGACCCGACGAGATCGGTCCGAGTTGGGGGCGCACTCCCGTCGGCAGATTGCGTGACGCCTCGTTCAGCCGCTCTGAAACCTGCTGCCGGGCGAAGTAGATGTCCGTGCGCTCGCTGAAGACCGCTGTGACCTGCGAAAAGCCGTTTCGTGACAGCGAACGCGTGTATTCGAGGCCAGGAATGCCTGCCAGCGCGGTCTCGACCGGAAAGGTCACCTGCCGTTCGACGTCGACGGGCGACAGCGAGGGCGCCAGCGTATTGATCTGGACCTGCTTGTTGGTGATGTCCGGAACGGCGTCGATGGGCAGCCGCGCCAGTGACCAAACGCCCAGCGCCACCACCAGCAGGGTGACGAGGACAACGAGCCACCGCTGGTGGACGGAGAAGGAGAGAACGCGAGCAATCATCCTGGGAACGCCTAGTGCGAATGCTCGGCCTCGGACTTGCCGAGTTCAGCCTTGAGCAGGAAGGTATTGGAGACTGCGATGGACTCGCCGGGATCGACGCCGAAGGCGACTTCGGCGAATTCGCCGTCCTGCTTGCCAAGGACGACCTTGCGCCTCTCGAACCCAGTCTCGGTGCGCACGAAGACCACAGTCGCGCCTTCCGACGTCTGGAGGGCGGATCGCGGGATGCGGATGTCGACATCCACCCGCTCAGTCTCCACCTCGGCGCTGACGAAGGAACCCGGCCGCCAGCGGAGTTCTTCGTTGCCGATCGCGGCGAAGACGCGCGCGGAGCGGGTTTCCGGATTGTAGACCGGGCTGATGAAGACGATCTTCCCCTCTGCCCTCAGGTCGCTGCCGCTCATGGTAACGACGACACGACTGCCTTCACGAATCTGACCGAGATCTGACGAGGACACCGCGAGCTCCACCCAGACGGAGCGCAGGTCGATGATCGAAAAGAGCTCCTTGGCCTGTCCTTCGCCGCCCACGGGCGTTCCGAGATCCACCATGCGCTCGACCACCTGGCCGACGCCTGGGGAGCGGATTTCGTAGCGCTGAAGCCCGTTCATCGCCTCGGGCGCCGCCGACATCCGGGCGATCTCCTGATCGCTCAGGCCGAGGGCCGCGAGCTTCTGTTGGGCGAGATGCACGCGAACCTGTGCCTCGACGAAGGCGTTCTTTGCGCGCAGATACTGCTGCTCCGCCTGAATACGGCTCCTCCAGAGCGTCTCCTCCCGTTCGAAGAGCGTTTTCTGGAGGCCGAAATTGACATGGGCTGCGATGTACTCGCTGCGGGCCTCGGCAACCTCGCGGCTGTCGACGATCGCCAGCAGATCTCCTGCCTCGACCCTGTCGCCGAGACCTTTGCGCAACTCCGCAACCGTGCCGACAATGCGGGCCGCGATGCGCCGGATGTTGTTGCGATCCGGAACAATCGTCCCTGGCAATGTGAGCTGTCGCGCAAGCGTGCCGGGCTGCACCTCGGCCAGTTCGATCTTGGCGGCCGTGATCCGATCCTGCGTCATGAGCAGCACGCCTTCGGGAGCACGCTCTTCAGTATGCGCTGCTTCAGGGCGTTGGGCTGACCCGTCCGGCTTCGCCTGGACGCCGGCAGCAGCCAGATAGCTACGGACCATCTGGGGCAGTTGCGGAACCATGGCGCTGACGACGACGCCACCGAAAAGCGCGGCGGCGGCAATGACAATGACCTTCATGGTGTCTAGCTCGCGAACGTGAAGATGAGAGCGACGTGGTTCATTGGAGAACCGCAATGGCCGGAGCCGGCTCCGGGGCCGTGCGCGGGGCCGCAGGACGATCAGGACCGGGCGGCGTGCCCAATGCCTTGAAGAGCCCGACCGAAGCGACGGCCGCCCCCTCGCGCGCATCGGCGAGGTCGAGTTCGGCCTGCCGTAGGTCGGTCTCGGCCTGAAGGCGCTCCGTGAGGCCCGTGAGGCCACCGCGATATTGCCTGTCGGCCAGATCAAGGGCACGACTTGCGGCCGTTACCGCCGTCGATTGCCGTTCGAGCCGGCTGCGCGTTGCACGGATCGTGGCCAACGCGATTTCCACGTCTTCGACTCCCCGCAGCACGGCCGAGCGATAGGCGGCCACGGCCTCCCGCCATTGCGCCTCGCGGGCACGCACGACATTGGCGCGCATGCCCCAGTCGACCAGCGGAATCGAGATGGCCGGTCCGCCGGTGAGCGTCACTGGAGTTCCAAGCAGTGGCTTGCCGAGCAGGTTTCCGGCGATGTCCAGCGTCCCCGCGAGCATGAAGCGTGGGTAGAGGTCCGCCTCGGCGACATCCGCCTCGGCAGCGCGCTGGGCGATGACAACCTCGGCACGGCGGATGTCGGTGCGCCAGCGCAGGATCGATGCGGGTAAGGGACCAACGGCGGTCGAGATGATCCCGATACCCCTGGAGCGGGTTGCCAGCCGCTCGTCGGGACGGGCCGAACCGGCGAGTGTCGCCAGCCTCTGAAGCGCGACACGCACGGCCAGGTCGGCGGCAGGCGCCCGGGCGCGCGCGGCCTCGTAGGTCGAGCGAGCGCGCTGGACATCGAACTCGCTCGACGTGCCGGCGGTCTGCTGGACGCGGACCGAGTCGAGCAGCGAACGCCGGGCCGCGATCTCGCGCAGGATGACGGCGCGGCGGCCCTGCGCGCCGCGCAGTTCCAGATAGGTCCGGACGACCTCGGCGATCAGGATGAAGCGGGCATCGTGAAGCTCTTCCGACGCCACGAGCGCCGCATACTCCGCGGCCAGTGCAGAGTTTCGGACCCGGCCGAAGAAGTCGAGTTCCCAGCGCGCATCGAAGCCGGCCTGGAACACCCCCACCGTGCTGCGTGGCGACTCGCCGAAGAAATCCTCGCCGGCCGCATTCAGCCCTTGCGTCGGCCCGGAGAGCCTCGACTGAGTGGTCGCGCTCGCTGCGCCATCGACGGTCGGCAGCCGCTGGGCGCCCTGTGCCCGCGCCAGGGATCGTGCTGCGAAAACACGCTCGCGAGCTTCATCAAGTGTAGGATTGGCTGCCAGTGCGCTGTCGACCAGCCGATTGATCTCGGGATCCCGATAGCGGCGCCACCAGGTCGCCAACTCGGTTTGCGCCAGAGCCTGGACGCTCGTCTGCCCGTTGCTCCAGCGCGAGGGAAGCGTCACGGAGAGCTGCGCCGAGCGATCCCTCGGAATGCAGCCGGACACGGCAATGGCTATGGCGCCGACGGCGGCGCAGCGAAGAAGGACGGTCAAGGTCGGCTGGTCCTGCATGTATCGGTACGGACGCATCCAGGCGTCCGTACCGGAAAGAGGGGTCAGAGGACTGCGCGGACCGTGCCGCCGCCGGGAATCTGCAGTTGAACGGCACCCTTCGTGCCGGCAGGTACCGCTACCGGGGCCGTGCCGGTCAGGCGGGAGCCTTCCGCAGCGGTCAGCGGCACCCTGTGGGTAGTGCCGTTGACGACAACGGTCGCTGTGCCAGAGAAGCCGGTCGCGGGAATTGCACGCGAGTTGCCGTCGCTGACGAAGACGTTGATCGTCGGCGAGCCATCGAAGACCACCTCGACGTGATGACGAGAACCGGCATCGACTTTCCAGCCGCCGTTGGGGCCGCGCTCAGGGGCGCTGGCCAGGGCTACGGCCGGAATCGAGGCGAAGAGGAGAACAGCGGCGGAGCGCCTGCTGAGCATGATCGAGACTCCTAGAGCTTGAGGTCCGCAACACCCTCGCCAACCACGACGGCGAGGAGGCGCCCGCAGATTGCTTGCGCACCTGCGAAGGGCAGCACCATCACTCGCAGAAAAGTCCTGTCGCTGCTTTGCGGTTGTGTTACGAAATATGACGAGCCGGTCCCCGAACCGGCAGGATGACGGTCGCCTCGATTCCACCACCAGCGCGGTTTCGTACCTCCAAGCTCCCACCATGGGCCTGAACAATCTCGCTGGCGATGGTCAGGCCGAGACCGAAGCCGCCGGTTTCACTATTCCTTGAAGTCTCCAGTCGCACGAAGGGCTCGAACAGCATCGGAATGCTCTCCTCTGGAACCCCCGGCCCGCGGTCGGCAATGACAATCGTTGCGGCATCCTGTCCTTGGGACAAGGAGACCTCGGCACTACCGGCATACTTGATGGCATTCTGCAGGACATTGGATAAGGCGCGCTTCAACGCCAGCCGCCGTCCCTTGACGACAAGGCTCGGCGGCGACGACAAAGAAACTTCGTGCCCCATGTCCATCGCCTCATCGACGATGGACCCAAC
Source organism: Phreatobacter sp. (assembly GCA_965284145.1). Taxonomy (GTDB): domain Bacteria; phylum Pseudomonadota; class Alphaproteobacteria; order Rhizobiales; family Phreatobacteraceae; genus Phreatobacter. Next base: position 754,618 of record CBDIRH010000001.1, on the reverse strand, counting down.
GAGCGCAGCCAATTCGACAGATTGCACGCCTTCACCGGCGCGGCCACCCTTGAGGTAGCTGAGCGTCGCCTCGATCATTCGCTCCATCTCGTCGAAGTCGTGTTCAAAGGCCGTACGCAGTTCGTCGTCGCCGAGTTCTTCCATTCGCAACCGAACGCGGCTGAGTGGGGTACGAAGATCGTGGGACACCGCCGCGAGCGCGTGCATCCGAGCGCGCAATTGGCTCTGGATTCGTTTCTGCATGTCATTGAAGGCCGACGCGAGCGCACGAACCTCACGTGGCCCCTCCTCGGGCACTGTCTCTGCCGAAGAGCTGACGTGAAAAGCGCGTGCTGCCGCGGACATGCGCTCAAGTGGCCGGGTCAGCCAACGGATGAGGACTACCGAGATCAGCAGGACCACCAGCGCGACGAGCGTGGTCGTCAGAATGGCCACCCACGAGCGCGGTGGGTGATAGTGAGGCGCCAGGACGCCGACATTGATCCAGGTACTGTCCGGCAGACGCAGGGCAACGATGGCGGCATGCAGCGAAGCCGCCGGCGAAGCCTCAAGACCGACGAGAATGTCACCCGGGTCGGTCAGCCGCAGCCGCTCGAGCAATTGCTGCTGCAAGCCTTGCCATTCACTGCCCAACAGCGTGACGATACGAGCCCGTACCCCCCAATGCGCCTCCACTGCGCCGCTGGAAAGATCATGGGCGGTCTGGTCCCGCGTCTCGTTGGGCAGGTGCGCCAGCGTCTGGTAGATGGAGACGATACGATCCGCGAGACGCTCCTGATTGGCTGTCGCGGCCTCGCTGGACAAGGTGGATTCGTAGATCCACTGGCTGGACAGTTGAACGGCGGCGATGCCGGCAAGGATGATGATGATGGCCCTGCCGACCAGCGAGTCGAGAATGGACGTCAAGCTCGTGTCACCTTGCGGGAAAAGAGGTAGCCCGCGCCGCGCACGGTCTTGATCATGTCCTCACTGCCCGGGCACGACATCAATTTGCTGCGCAGCCGGCTCACCTGGACATCGATGGACCGGTCATAGCCCGTGGAGACCCGGTTGCGCGCGGTATCCAGCAGATGGTCGCGCGTCAGAACGCGCTGTGGTGCCTCGCAGAACGACACCATTAGGTCGTACTCGCTCGACGACAAGTCGATGACCACACCGCGATTGTCGACGAGCTCGCGGCGGCGCGTGTCCAGCGTCCATCCGTCGAAGCAAAACATCCATTTGTCATGGTCACGGACAGGTTCCGCCATGGTGCGCCTGAGCACGGCCCTGATGCGGGCCGCCAGCTCGCGGGAACTGCAGGGTTTCCCCAGATAGTCATCGGCGCCAAGTTCCAGCCCCACGATCCGGTCCGTTTCCTCCCCACGCGCGGTCAGGATGACGATGGGAATCGAGGACGTAGCACGCAATTCCCGGCAGAGATCGAGGCCGCTGGTACCCGGCAGCATCAGGTCGAGCACGACGAGATCCACGTCGGTGTTCGCCAGCGCCTCGCGCATTTCGCGCCCATCCCGGGCCCCCGTCACCTTGAATCCCGACTGGCGCAGGAATTTCGACGTCAGCTGACGGATCTCATGATCGTCATCGACGAGAAGAATATGAGGTTCGCTCATGCCTTGTCGGTCTCATGATGGTGGTACCCAGAACATAACGGGCTTCGAATGTCGCGACTTTGCACTCACGTTTCAGTTTATTGCGGGCGCTGCGCGCGGAAGCACCGTCGGTAACAATTTGCAACGCGGAAGCGTCGATCCGTAATTCTCCGGACAAACCGCTGCAAAGTGGAGGTGCCAGCTTGGCCGGCGCAGATCAACGAGGTCTGCGCCAACAGGAGATAACGATGCAGCGCGTTCTTGTAACGCTTTCATTCCTGGCGCTTTCCGGCGCCGCCATGGCCAACGGCATCTACCCCACGACCCTGTCGCCCGAAGAGCGGGAACGGCACGAATTTCTCGATGTCCAGCGCGGCATCCGCTCCGGCGTTGCGCCGACGGCGCCGTCGGAGATGATCGGCGTCTCCCGTGAATTCGGAAGGCCGGTGAAGCCGGCGCCGTCCGAGGCCCGCAACATCGCTCCGAACGAGAGCGCTGGCGGGAATTTCTGACCTCACCGGTCGCATGAGGCCTCCTGTGGGAGGCCTCATGCGACCCCCAAACGCCGCCATACCGGCCTCACGGTCCTTGGAGCGGCGGCCAGCGCGGGGAGTCGGGCTATTCGCCGGTGGTTGGAACCAACCCCAATGCCGTAACCAACACACTCAACCGTACGAAGATGCTTCCCGCCGAACCTAAAGAGGAGGTCGTCGTTTGTTCCCACAACTTCGGCGGACGCCGCGCGGCCGAGACGTGTTGTTCTGGTTCTGTTTGGGGGAGCGGCAACTCCCGGCCACCGGGATTTGTTCTTGGCGGAATTCTCGAACAGGACGAGGCCACAAATCGAGTGCGTCGCGGCCATCGCGGCGCACCGGCGCACAGACCTCACACCCAACCCATACAGTGCCGCCGACTGCCTACCCATGCGGCCGAAATGCGGACGTTCCAGACGTCAGGTTAGGGCCCAAAAGCAGACGTTGGACTAACGCGGCCTGTTCCGCGGTTTGCGCCCTGCCGTGAGAGTGGTCGGCGGCACTTCATTCACTCCTGGCTCCATGACCAAATCAATCAGTCTTACAGAAAGTGTAGCGGCCAACTTATCCAGCGTTTGCACGGTCGGATTTTCGACGGCGCGCTCCAGCCTGCCGATATAGCTTCGGTCCAGGCCGGCATCGACGGCCAGCGCCTCTTGGCTCAGGCCGCGCGAAACGCGGAGTCTTCTCAAATTCCAAGCGACAATCGCTGCCCCATCCATTTGCGGATAGAGCGTCTTTGCAGACTACAAAAACACGCACTATAAATCCCTGATTAGCAACTTCCTGCGGCCTCGACCGAATTCGTTGCAGGAACCTGGGGGAGCACATGGCAGGCAACAAAAACACCACTCTGACCATCATCGGCCTTGTGTCGGTGGCCGCGATCTTCGGGGCCTACGCCTATGAAAAAGGGCTGTTCCCGAACGTGGGTTCGCTGGTTGGGCCAGGGATCGTCGCCGGGCAGATGCCGGTCTGCGAGAGCGACGCAGCTCGTCGACTTCTCCGTGAGTCGATCGACAAGTCGCCGCGCGCAATCCAGTCGGGTCTGAAGGTGTCGGAGATCGGCACCATCAAGGACTACGCCGTAGACCCCGGACGTGCTGCCAATCCGATGGTCGATCTGCGCTTCTGCCAAGCCACCGTCTACACCAATGGCGGAAGCGGCCAGATCCATTTCGTGATGAAGTGGTTGGACCCTGCCAAGTCGCGGCTCTGGTTGGAAACGACGGTCTGGACGTTCTGAGCGTTATCCAGCCGCCTCACTCGCCTTCGCCTTCATTGCGTCGGGGATCTTCTTGAGCTCGCGCAGCAGCGCTGTCATCTCGAAGTCGCCGTAAGCATCGCCGACCGACTTCCGCCCGTGGCCGGTGATTGCATCGACATGATCGGACGCGAGGCCGTGGCGACGAGCCAAGGTCTTGAGGCGGTGCCGCCAGCTATGGTTTGGCGATATTCGCTCATCTTTGATGCCAATAGAGCGAACCCATCGACTTAGCATTTTGCTACCGGTGCCTCCGCGACTACCGAACGTGTCGGGCTTCAGATCGACGAAGAGCGGGCCTTCTTTCATCTCTGCAGCGAAGTCGAGGAAACCTTCTTCAATCAGAGACGGGTGCAACGGTACGGCACGCTCTGAGTTGGCGTTCTTCAGCGAACCGGCCTCGGCTGCGAAGACCATGCAAGGGATGCCGTCGATGGTGCGGATGTCCTCGACGCGCAACTGGCAAATCTCGGCGACGCGCGCACCGGTGTATGCCGAAACGAACGGCACCCAACGGCGAGCCCCGCCCTGAGCTTTACGCGCGGCCGCCAGCACAACCTTGGCCTCGTCGTCGGTGTAGGCGCGAATCCGAGTGTTCAACGCACTCTTGATGCTGATCGTGATGCGCTCGGCGGCGTTGTGAGGAAGCAGCCTGTTGTCGACAGCCCACTGCAGCATCGCCCTAACCGCCGCGAGCTTGGAATCGCGGATCGTCCTGCCCTCAAGTCCATTCGCGATCAACTCATTCTTCCAGGCAACAAGATCGTCGGCTGTAAGGCGCCGGACATCGTCATGACCCAGGAACTCCTTCAGATTGTCCATGACACGCGGGTACGTTCTGGCCGTCTTCTTCGCTGGCTTGCGCTCCTTAGCCCATCCATCAACCAGCTCGGCGAAGGACAGCGGCTTGCTTGACCCGACGGTGCTGGCTTGTGTTGTTGCTCCACGCGCCGTGGTGCCGGAAGCCAACGCGGCGCTTGCACCTGGCCCAACGTCTCCCCAACCGAGTGTCGGCTTCATTGCTAAGGAGGCGCGTTGAAGGCCGCGTGCAGCAGCCTTGGCAAGCCGAAGACGTTCATCGCAATCGATTTTTAGGCCGCGCTCCACTGCAAACTCATCACCGCACTGATAGGCGAAGAGCTTCATAGACCAACGACGATCACCGTCGGCGATCATCGTGTCGTCCGCCGCGATCCGCACCGGGAATTCCGGAACAACCTTGAAGGGGTTAGGCTCTGGCTGCCAGAGTCGCTCAAACCAAGATGTCTGCCAGAACACCTGGCTGCGGCCATCCTCATGGTGCGCAAGCCATCGATCATGAATGGCTTGTTCCAGTTCGGCAACGAGCTCCTCCGTCAGGCCGACCGCCGCACCCTTGCGAAGCGCTGCCCACTGCGCCTCGATCTCCGCGAGAGCTGCCGCGTGCAGCCGCTTCGCCTCGGTAGGATCCTTCGTACCGAGGGTCTTCTTGACCTCCGTCTTCCCAATGACGGCACGCAAATCGTCAGGAACACGTTTGCGGAGCCAGTACATGCCGGTGTCGGAATGTTTGAACGGACGAGACATCGAAAGCGCCATGTGGACCACGCCTGTGTACCAGTTGCGCGGCACAAGCCCTTGAAAGTCAAGGGGCTATTGAGATCACTGAAGTTTTCAGATGGCTGGCGGAGAGGGAGGGATTCGAACCCCCGATACGGTTGCCCGTATGCCGCATTTCGAGTGCGGTGCTTTCAACCACTCAGCCACCTCTCCGCGGTCGCATGAGCGATGGCACGAGCCATCGCCGGCTGTTGAAGCGAAGCGCGACATAGCGGAACGGGACGGTGCATTCAAGCACAGCTTTGCTTCGTGATGACGAATTCCGGGCCACCCGGTGCGCTGCGGCAGCGCGCCCGCTCGCAGTTGCGGGGGAAGACGGTGTCGGGCAGGTGGACGCCCTCGGGGCTCCACGGCGCTTCCGCCGACGGCGGACCGTGCCGGGTGGCTGCCTCCTCGACCGAGAAAAAGCCCCGGTGTTGCAGGGTTTTCCTTGACTCTCGTCCCCTTATCCATCATTGAGCCGCCTCTTGGACGTTCAGCCTGCCCGCGTCATGCGGCCAGCGCCGTGCGCCAGGCCTGAACCAACCGCTCCTCAAGGAGCGGCAAGACCAAACAAGAAGACGGCCGGCCAGCCCCGCGAGGGGTCGCGCCAAGGCCCGTCGAGACAAGGACCGAAAACGATGTACGCAGTCATCAAGACTGGCGGCAAGCAGTACAAGGTTGCCGCCGCCGACACGATCACCATCGAGAAGCTCGAGGCCGAGGCCGGCGAGACGGTGGTGTTCCCCGAGGTTCTCATGGTCGGCGGCGATGCCGGCGTCACCGTGGGCGCGCCCTTCGTGGCCGGCGCCTCGGTCGCGGCCGAGATCGTCCGTCAGGCCCGCGGCCCGAAGACGATCTCCTTCCGCAAGCGCCGCCGCCAGAATTCCAAGCGCAAGAAGGGCCATCGCCAGGACCTGACGATCGTCCGCATTTCCGAGATCCTCGTCGACGGCGCCAAGCCCTCCAAGGCCGCCGCCCCGAAGAAGGCCTCAGCTCCCGCCGCCGAGATGAAGCCGCAGGGCATCGCCTCGATGCCCGCCTCCGGCGGCATGGACACGTCCAACCTGTCGCTGATCGCCGGCATCGGCCCGACGATCGAGAAGAAGCTGCGCGCGGCCGGCATCACCTCCTGGGAGCAGATCGCTTCCTGGACCGATGCCGACCTCGAGGCGAAGGACAAGGAGCTGGCGCTCCGTGGCCGCGCCAAGCGCGAGGAATGGGTCGAGCAGGCCAAGGAGCTGCTGGCGGGCAAGCCGCCGCGCGCCAAGGCCGACCAGGCCGAGCAGAAATCCGGTGAGGACTGGTAAGCAGCGTCCTGCTGTTGCCATCTTCGTGAATCAGACGTCTTATAAGACATAACGGAATCGGGAGCTCCTCATGGCTCACAAAAAAGCAGGCGGCTCGTCTCGGAACGGTCGCGATTCGAATGCACAGCGTCTCGGCGTGAAGCGCTTCGGCGGCCAGGCTGTTGTCTCCGGCAACATCCTCGTGCGCCAGCGCGGCACGAAGTTCCATCCCGGCACCAATGTCGGGCTTGGCAAGGACCATACGCTCTTCGCGACCGTCGACGGCCGCGTAGAATTCCGAACGAAAGCGAATAACCGTACCTACGTGTCGGTTGTTCCGATGATTGCCGCCGCAGAGTAACAGGCGGCACCGACATCGGAGCCGCCGGCGAGTTCGCCAGGCCGCTCCGCTGATCGAGGATCGAAGATCAAGGGGCGCCCGGCAGGACCAGCCGGCGCCCCTTTTTCTTTCGGTCCTGGAAATGGTTCCAGGCCCGGCCACCGGCAAGGGAAGGAACCTGCCATGACTGCCCTGGAAACCGAACTGGAAGGCCGCTGCGGCGGCGAACTGCTGGAGAGCTGTATGCCCGTCCTCGAGACGGAGCGGCTGGTTCTCCGTGTGCCGCGTTTCGAGGACGTCCCTTCGGTCGTGGCGATCGCCAACGACCGACGGATAGCCGAGATGACGGCCAATCTCCCGCATCCCTATGCGGCCAAAGACGCGGAGAACTGGATCGCCAACGCCTGGACCTCCCAGGACCATCCCTTTCTCATCACCCTCAAGACCAACGGCGCGCTCGTCGGCGCGACGGGCTTCGTGATGCCCGATTTCGGCGATCCTGAGATCGGTTACTGGCTCGGCACGGCCCATTGGGGCCGCGGCTATGCGACGGAGGCCGCCCGGGCTTCGTCGACCACCTGTTGCACGGACCGGTGGCGCCGATGCCGTCGCGGCACCGGCCCGGGTGGTCTTTAATCCTGCCTCGCTGGCGGGTCATCGAGAAGTGCGGTTTCCAGTGGATCGGCGCCGGCCTCACCCGGTCCCGCCTGCTGGCGAGCTCCGTCCCGGTCGACAAGTTCCGCCTCGACCGGACGCTCTGGGCGAGTCTCAAGGCCTGGCGTGATCCGATCCTGAGGCGCTCGGCGCCGAAGGTGGTGATCGGCTCGCTGGCCTGAGGCCCTGTGACGCCATCGAGGGTCCGCCCCACCCCGGGCGGGCCCTCGCCGGAGACTGCCGTGACATTGCCTGCGCCGTGATATCGTCCGCGCCATGACCTCGCCTTCGCCCTGGCTGTCCGCCGTGCCGCTCGAGACGCGACGGCTGGTGCTGCGCCAGCCGACCTTCGCGGACGTGCCGCGGATCGCGCTCTACGCCGGCGACTTCGACGTCGCCCGCATGCTGGTGGCCGTTCCCCACCCCTATACGGAGGCCCATGCCTCGGCCTTCATCGGCGATGTGCTCGCCTCCAATCTGGCTGGCGATTCGCTCGCCCTTGCCGTCGCGCGCCTGCGGGAGCCGCACGCGGCCATCGGCATGGTCACCTTCACCCGCGACGGACCCACGGCGACCATCGGCTGGTGGTTCGGCAAGCCCTACTGGGGCCGCGGTTTCGCGACCGAGGCGGTGATCGCCATGGCGCGCCTCGCCTTCACCGACCCGTCGGTCCGGACCCTTGCGGCCGGAGCCTTCGAGGACAACCCGGCCTCCCTCAGGGTGCATGAGAAGGTCGGCTTCATCCGGACGGGTCTTGCGCCCCGCACCAGCGCGGCGCGCGGCGGGACGGTGATGCAGGTCGAGATGGCACTGACGCGCGAGGCCTTCGAGGCGTTGAGCCCGGCGCCCGGCGGCCTTAAGGGAAGGGCATGAGCACCACCTCCATCCCCATCGGCGTCGTCACCGTGTCGGATCGCGCCAGCCGCGGTCTCTATGAGGACAAGGGCGGCCCCGGCATCGTCGCGGCGCTGACAGACCTTCTCGCCTCGCCCTGGCATCCCGTCGCGCGCGTCATTCCGGACGAGCGCCAGACCATCGAGGCCGCCCTGATCGAACTCGCCGACCGCGAGGCCTGCCCGCTGATCCTCACCACCGGCGGCACCGGGCCGGCTGTCCGCGACGTCACGCCGGAGGCGACGGAAGCGGTGTGCGAGAAGATGATGCCAGGCTTCGGCGAGCTGATGCGGCAGGTGAGCCTCAGGGTCGTCCCCACCGCCATCCTGTCGCGCCAGACGGCCGGCATCCGCGGCCGCTCGCTGATCGTCAACCTGCCGGGCAAGCCCTCGTCGATCCGCGAATGCCTCGACGCGGTGATGCCGGCCATTCCCTACTGCATCGACCTCATCGAGGGGCCGCGGCTGGAGACCAACCCGGCCCATTGCATCGCCTTCCGGCCGAAGGGCGCGTGACGACGGACCTCCGCGTCAGCGCAGCCGCTCCAGCACGCTGACGTAGTTGGCCACCGCCGCGCCACCCATGTTGAAGATGCCGCCGAGCTTTGCGCCTTGGCACCTGGATGCCGCCGGGCCTCGCCCATCAGCTGCATGGACGAGAGCACGTGCATGGAGACGCCGGTGGCACCGATCGGGTGACCCTTGGCCTTGAGGCCTCCCGAGGGGTTCACCGGCAGCCTGCCGTCCTTCTGCGTCCACCCCTCGAGGATGGCGCGCGCGCCCTGTCCCTCGGGGACGAGGCCCATAGCCTCGTATTCGATCAGCTCGGCGACGGTGAAGCAGTCGTGCGTCTCGACGAAGGAGAGGTCGGAGAGGCTGATCCCGGCATCGGCCAGCGCCTTGCCCCAGGCCTGGGTGCAGCCCTCGAACTTGAGGATGTCGCGCTTCGACATCGGCAGGAAGTCCTGCACGTGGGCGTGGCCGCGGAAGGCCACCGCCTTCTTCATCTTCAGCGCGGTCGCCGTGTCGGTGATGACGAGGGCGGCGGCTCCGTCCGAGACGAGCGAGCAGTCGGTGCGCTTCAGCGGCCCGGCGACGAAGGGGTTCTTCTCGCTCTCGGTGCGGCAGAACTCGTAGCCGAAGTCCTTGCGCATCTGCGCATAGGGGTTCTCGACGCCGTTCTTGTGGTTCTTCGCCGCGATCATGGCGAGGGCGTCGGACTGGTCGCCCCAGCGCTGGAAGTAGTTGTGGGCGATCTTGCCGAAGACGCCGGCAAAACCCGCCGGCGTGTCGCCGTCCTCGGGCAGGTAGGAGGCCCGCAGCAGGTTCTTGCCGATTTCCGCACCGGGGGTCTTGGTCATCTGCTCGACGCCGACAACCAGCACGACGCGGGCATCACCCGCCTTCACCGCGCGCACCGCCTGGTGCACGGCGGCGGAGCCGGTGGCGCAGGCGTTCTCGACGCGCGTCGCCGGCTTGAAACGCAGCCGCGGGTCGGCCTGCAGCACCAGCGAGGCCGTGAAGTCCTGCGGCGAGAAGCCGGCGTTGAAGTGCCCGAGCAGGATCTCGTCGACATCGTCGGGGCCAATGCCGGCATCCGCCATGGCATCGGTGGCCGCGCGCACGATGAGGCTCTCGATCGTCTCGTTCTCGAGCTTGCCGAAGGGGGTATGGGCCCAGCCGACGATGCAGGCGGTCATGGAGGCTCTCCGCGAAATGGTCCTGAAGGGTAGTTACACCATAGGGAGGACGGAAGCGTTTCGCCATCACCCGTCCGGCACATGGCTGCCGTGATGGGCGGGACCGTCGCCACGCTTTCGCCGCCTTGGCGCTGTTCTTGGCTTGGCTCCGGCTCATTCCCGCACACCCCGCGGCCCGTATCCCCGGCAGCGCAGCCGCCTTCGGCCTTGGCGAAGGACCTGCAAAGCAGCTAAACAAGGTGCCGGTCGCGGCGACATTCCCAAAAGGCTCATGCACTTGCGGATCAGCACTCCCGTTCTTGCCGGCGCCCTGGCGCTGTTCATGGGGATCCCCGTCGCCCGCGCCCAGCAGGTCGGACCCACCATCGTCGTCGATGCCGCGACCGGCCAGGTCCTGCAGTCCGACCGCGGAGGCATGCCCTGGCTGCCGGCATCGCTGACCAAGATGATGACGACCTACGTCGCTCTCCGGCAGGTGCGCGCCGGCCGCGCCACGATGAATTCCGGCCTCGTCGTCTCGCAGCGCGCCGCCCGGTCCGCCCCGTCCAAGATGGGCTTCCGTGTCGGCACGGTCGTCACGCTCGACAACGCGCTGAAGATGATCATGGTCAAGTCGGCCAACGACATCTCCGTGACCATCGCCGAGGGACTCGGCGGCTCGGTGGAGAACTTTGCCGCCATGATGAACGCCGAGGCCCGCCGCCTCGGCATGAGCGGCACGCGCTTCATCAACCCCAACGGCCTGCCCGGCGCCGGCCAGCAGACCACCGCCCGCGACATGGCGCTGCTCGCCTATGCGATGATGCGCGAGTTCCCCGAGCACTCGCTGCTCTGGCGCATGCCCGCGATCCGCTACGGCAATCGCGTGATGCGCAATCCGAACCACCTGATCGGCCGCTACCAGGGCGCCGATGGCTTCAAGACCGGCTTCACCTGCGCTTCGGGCTTCAACGTGGTGGCTACCGCCACCCGCGGCGGTCGCAAGCTCATCGTCGTCGTCATGGGTGCGACTTCGGCCCGCGGCCGCGCCGAAACGGCGGCCGGCCTGTTCGAGCGCCACTTCGTTTCCGGCGGCTCCGGCGTCGGCCTCGACGGCATCGCCAACGACCTGTCCTCCGCCCCGCCCAACATCCGCGACCAGGCCTGCCGCCGGCGCGGCCGCGGCGGTCCGGTCTACATCGAGGCCGGCGAGGAGCTGGACAACGAGCCCGTCGCCGTCGTCACCGATCCCGGCAACCTGACCTATGCCCAGATGATGGCGGCCTCGCAGCAGCGCCAGGGGCGCCCCGGCAGCCGCACCGCCGGCGTCTTCGCCGCCATGCCGGGCGCGGTGGTCTCGCATCTCGGGCCCTACCGCCCCAGCATGGACCCTGTGCCGGTCTTCATCGGCGGCGCCGGTCCCGCCGCGACACCGGCTCCGGCCCTCGCGTCCGCCAGTTCGACCGCAGTAACCCTGCCGGCATCGGCGCCGGTGGCAACGACACCGGCAGTCACGACCCCCGCCGCCCCGGGCGCCATCCAGCGCGGCGCCGCGCCGGCACCGGCAGCACAGACCGCCGCACGACACGGCGCCATCGGCGCCCCGATGTCGCTCCAGGGCGCCCTGCCGCCGGAGAGGCCCGCCTCGGCGCCGCCGCGCACACCCGGTCCCTCGGCCACCCCCGCAAGCCGCCCGACACGGGCGGCAGCCACCACGCCCACCCGCCAGCAGCCCCGGCGCACCCAGCAGCGCACGCGCAGGTGAGCCTCTCTCCCGTCGGCATTGGCATCGCCGCCGCCCTGGCCTCGGCGACGGCTTATGGCATCAACATCGTCTACGCCCGCATGGCGACGCAGCAGGGCGTCTCGGCGGCCGACCTCGTCTTCCTGCGCGTCTTCCTCATGCTCGGTGCCGTCGCCGTGGTGGTCGCCCTGCGCGGGCGCTCGCTGGGCGTGGCCCGGCCGTCCCGTCCGGCCGTTGTCGCCCTCGGCATCGCCTCCGCCGGCGTCGGCCTCGCCTATTTCTTCGCCGTGTCCTTCGTGCCCATCGGCATCGCGGCGATCCTTTTCTACACCTTCCCGCTGCTCATCCTCCTCGCCAGCCCCTTCGTCGAGGGCGGCCGCTTCACACCGCGGCGCTTCGCCGTCTTCGCCCTCGCCTTCGCAGGGCTTGCCATCGCCATCGGACCGCGGCTCGGCGACATCGACCCGCGCGGGCTGATGCTTGCCGCCCTCGCCAGCACGCTGGCCGCCTGGCAGTTCTTTGCCGCGGCCCGCGCCGGACGCGGCGTCAGTCCACCCGTGCTGATGTTCTGGGCCCATGTGATCATCATGCCCATCGCCGGGGTTTTCGCTTTCGCCCTCGGCGGCATTGGATGGGGCGCCATTGCCACCGCCTGGTTCGCCAGCGCCATGACGGTCGCGGGCTACCTCGTCGGCTTCGCCCTGCAGATGGTGGCGGCTCGGCGGGCGCCGGCGGCACTGATCGGCCTCATCTTCTGCCTCGAGCCGGTCGTGGCGATCCTTTTCGCAGGCCTGGTCCTTGGCGAAACACTGACCGCATCCCAGATGACCGGAAGCCTCCTCGTTCTGGCCGCGCTCGTCGCCTCCTCGCTCGCAGAGCTCAAGGACGAACCCGCGCCGCCCCTGCAAAGCCGCTCCGATGTCCGCTGAACCCGCTCCCCGCCGTCCCCGGCCGCCGATCCCCGTCACCGTGCTGACCGGCTTTCTCGGCGCCGGCAAGACGACGCTGCTCAACCGGCTGCTCGCCGACGACGGCATGAAGGACACCGCCGTCCTGATCAACGAGTTCGGCGAGATCGGGCTGGACCATCTGCTCGTGCGCACCGTCGAGGACGGCATCGTCATGCTGTCCTCGGGCTGCGTCTGCTGCACGGTGCGCGGCGACCTCGTGGCGGCACTCGAGGATCTGCTGCGCGCCCTCGACAATGGCCGCGTCGAACCCTTCACCCGCGTCGTCATCGAGACCACGGGCCTCGCGGACCCGATCCCCGTCATCCACACCCTGATGGCGCACCCCTATCTCGCCATGCGCTACCGTCTCGACGCGGTGATCACCGTCGTCGATGCGGTCAACGGGCTGGCGACCCTCGACGCCCACCCCGAGGCTCTCCGGCAGGCGGCGGTTGCAGACCGCATCGTCATCACCAAGTCCGACCTGCTGGAGGACGATGACAGGCGCGGGGCTCATGCGCGTCTGCTCGCCCGCCTCGACCAGCTTGCCCCCGGCGCCGTCCGCCTCGACGCAGCGAAGGGCGAGGCGACCCCTGCCGCCGTCCTCGCGGCGGGCCTGTTCGATCCCGTCACCAAGACGCCCGACGTCGCCCGCTGGCTGAACGAGGAGGCACTTGCAGGCAGCGACGGCGCCCACACCCACGACGACGGCATCCGCGCCTTCGCCCTCACCAGCGACCGCGCCATGGGCTCGGCTGCCTTCGACATGTTCATGGACCTGCTGCGCGGCGCCCACGGACCGCACCTGCTGCGGGTCAAGGGTGTGGTGAAGATCGCCGAGTTTCCCGACCGTCCCGTGGTGGTCCACGGGGCGCAGCACGTCTTCCATCCGACGACCGTGCTCGACTCCTCGGCCGGACGGCGACGCGCGCACCCGTCTCGTCTTCATCCTGAAGGACATGGATCCCGCCGTGATCCAGGCGCTGCACGATGCCTTCCTCGGCATCGCCCGGACCGACCAGCCGGACCAGGCGGCCCTCACCGACAACCCCCTTGCCATCCCCGGCATGCGCTTCTGACGGTGCGCTCCCGCCGCTCCGCCCTTGCCCATGGGCGCGGCGGATGATCGACTGTCGGCGGAGGCAGGCGTCATGGACTGGTCGGCGAAGCAGTATGTGAAGTTCGAGGACGAGCGTACGCGGCCCGCACGCGACCTGCTGGCAGCCGTGCCGACGCGTGACCCGCGCCGGGTCGTCGATCTCGGCTGCGGACCCGGCAACACGACGGAGCTCTTGCTCCAGACCTTCCCGAAGGCGGAGATCCTCGGCCTCGATTCCTCCCCCGACATGATCACCAACGCCCGGGCAAGGCTGCGCGGCATCACATTCGAGGTCGCCGACCTGACGACGTGGAGGCCTGACCCTGCGGCCCCGGTGGACATCATCTATTCCAATGCCGTGCTCCAGTGGGTGGCGGGACACGAGACCATCATGCCGCGCCTCCTCGGCCTTCTCCCCGAGGGGGGCAGCCTCGCCATCCAGATGCCCGACAATCTCGGGGAGCCCAGCCACGTCGCCATGCGCGAGGCTGCGCGGCAGGGTCCCTGGGCGGCCCGCCTCGCCGCTGCGGACGGCGCCCGTACGCCGCTCGGCGCACCGGCCTGGTACTACGGCCTGCTGACGTCGCATGCGCGCCGCGTCGACGTCTGGCGCACCGTCTATCACCACCCCCTGGACGGGGTGGACGGCATCGTCGAGTGGTTCAAGGGCTCCGGTCTCCGGCCCTACCTCGCCGCCCTCGAGCCGTCCGAGCGCGAGGCCTACCTTGCCGCCTACCGCTCGCTCATCGCTCCGCATTATCCTGTCGCCGCCGACGGCAAGGTGCTTCTCGCCTTCCCCCGCCTGTTCATCGTCGCCACGCGCTGACATCCCTGCCAAGAACCAAGACGACCCGAGGACACGTTCCATGAACCGCATCGATCTCGCCGGCCGCACCGCCGTCATCACCGGCGGCGCCCGCGGCATCGGCTATGCCGCCGCCGAGCGCATGCTCGCCTCCGGCGCCTCCGTGGCGTTGTGGGATGTCGACGCCGCCAAGCTGCAGGAAGCCGCAGGCAAGCTCGCAGGCAAGGGCAAGGTCTCGACCCATGTGGTCGAGCTGACCGACGAGCACTCGGTACAGGCCGCCACGGACGCGACGGTCGCGGCCCACGGCGGCATCGCCATCCTCGTCAACAATGCCGGCATCACCGGCGGCAACGGCAAGACCTGGGAACTCTCGCCCGACGTCTGGCGCCGCGTCGTCGACGTCAATCTGGTCGGCCCCTTCCTCACCTGCCGATCCGTCGTTCCGGTGATGCTGAAGGCGGGCTACGGCCGGATCGTCAACATCGCCTCCATCGCTGGCAAGGAGGGCAACCCCAACGCCTCGCACTACTCGGCATCGAAGGCGGGGCTGATCGGCCTCACCAAGTCGCTGGCGAAGGAGCTCGCGACCTCCGGAATTCTCGTCAACTGCATCACGCCGGCCGCCGCCAAGACGGAAATCTTCGACCAGATGAAGCAGGAGCACATCGACTTCATGCTGTCGAAGATCCCGATGGCCCGCTTTCTCCAGGTCGAGGAAGCGGCGGCGATGATCGCCTGGCTCTCTTCGGAGGACTGTGCCTTCTCCACCGGAGCCGTCTTCGACATCTCCGGCGGCCGCGCGGTGTACTGAATCCAGACCCCCGGGGTCGGTGTCGAAGCCGGCCCTTGCGGCCTGCCCTTGTGCGATGCAACATCACGGCGACGTCATGACGGAGCCTCCGCTGAGCGACACCGGTCTCACCATCGCCATCGTCGACGAGAGCCGCTCGCGAGCGGCCATCATCGAGGAGGGGCTGCGCGATGCGGGCTATGGCCGCATCGTCCACATCGGCGAGATGACGAACCTGCTCGCCCGCCTCTACGCGACCGACCCCGACGTCGTCGTCATCGACCTGGAGAATCCCTCGCGCGACGTGCTGGAGCAGCTCTTCCAGGTCTCGCGACTGGTGAAGCGCCCCGTCGCCATGTTCGTCGACCAGTCCGACACCGGCATGATCAACAAGGCGATCGAGGCCGGCGTCTCCGCCTATGTGGTGGACGGGCTGAAGAAGGAGCGGGTGAAGTCCATCCTCGACATGTGCGTCGCCCGTTTCCACGCCTATGCGCGGCTGCAGGCCGAACTCGACCAGGCCAAGTCGGCTCTGGAGGAGCGCAAGGTCGTCGAGCGCGCCAAGGGTCTCCTGATGCGGCACAAGGGCATCTCCGAGGAGGAGGCCTATGCCCTGCTGCGCCGCCGGGCCATGAACGAGAAGAAGAAGCTGGGGGAGATCGCGCAGGCGGTGGTTACCGGACTGGAGATGCTGGGATGAAACGGATCACCATCGGCTTCATACCGCTCACCGACGCCGCGCCGCTGATCGCCGCCCACGAGCGCGGTTTCGCCGAGGCGGAGGGCCTCGCCTTCGACCTGGTGCGCGAAGTCTCCTGGGCCAATATCCGCGACAAGCTGTCGATCGGCCTCTTCGACGCCGCCCACATGCTCACCCCCTGGCGCTCGCCAGCGCGCTGGGGATCGGCCACGTCCGGGTGCCGATGATCGCCCCGGTGACGCTCGCGCTCAACGGCAACGCCATCACCCTGTCCTCGGCCTTCGTCGACGAACTCGGCGGCCTGCCCGAAGATCCCGTGGCCGCCCTGCCGCGCATCGCCGCTGCCATCAGGCGGCGGGAGAGCGCCGGCCTCAACCCGCCGGTCTTCGCCAGCACCTTCCCCTATTCGACCCACAACTACCTGCTGCGCGCCTATCTGGCGGCCGGTGGCATCGACCCCGACCGCGACGTGCAGCTCGTCGTCATCCCGCCGCCGCTCATGGCGACATCGCTGGAAAAGGGCCTCATCGACGGCTTCTGCGTCGGCTCGCCGTGGAACTCGGTGGCGGTCGACCGGGGCGCCGGCCACATCCTGGCGCCGAGCTCGGCCCTGTTCTCGCGCATCCCCGAGAAGACCCTCGCCATCGGCGACGCCCTCGCCACCTCCGATCCCGCCACATTGCGCGCGGTGATCGCCGCGACGGCGAAGGGGGCTGCCTGGTGCGCCGACCCCGCCAATGCCATGGAGCTCGCGGCCATCCTCTCGGCACCGCACTATCTCAGCGTCGCCGCGCCACTCGTCCTGCGGACCATCGAGGGGCGCCTGGTCTTCACGCCGGGCGGGCCGTCACGCTCGGTCCCCGATTTCATTCGATACGACGTCCCGGGGGCGATCAGGCCGGACGCCGGGCGCTACGCATGGCTCTACGCGCAGATGGTCCGCTGGGGACAGACCCGCTTCGACCCCTCGGCGCGAGACAAGATCGAGGCTCTGATCCGCACCGACCTGTTCGACGCCGCCGTGCCGGGAGCGGTCCTCGGGCAGGCCGTCGATCCGGTCGGCAGCATCCTGGAACCCGCCTTCGATCCCGCCGATCTCGGCGGCTACCTGGCGCGCTTCGATGCGCGGGGCCTGGCGAAGTCCGTGGCCTGAGCAGAGTTTGCACTGCACAACGAAGCGGCAGCAGCACCGCCGATCTGGCGTCGATTCGGCCTGCACCAGCCACAAGCAGCGCCATTTCCTGAACCTGAGGTGTTGAAAGACAAGGCTTTCCCATGCCCGCAGGGATTTGGCACGCCGCTTGAATGACCAATGGCAAAGGCGGGCCGCTGATGGCCCTGCCGCGGTCCAGTGCCGGGCCGCTCAGCAACGCCGCTGACAAATGTCCGACGAGCCGCCCGCAAGCCAGGGCTGGCAGCTTCAGGACCTTTGTCGGCGGTTTTTTTGTGCCCGGAGCCAACCGGGCAACACGGGGAAGACAGCCGGATGCGGCTCGCCGCGTCCGGGACCGAGGACCGAGATCAACCCGCGCCTCTGGCCGCACACGGGACCCGACGAATGACCAAGACCTTCCAGGACACGTCCCTCATCTCCGCCCGCCGGCTCGACCGCCGCAGCTTCCTGAAGCAGACCGCCGCGACCACCGCCCTGTTCGCGGCGGCCAAGGCGGCGCTTCCAGGCGGCGCCTTCGCGCAAGGCGCCGGCCCGGAGGTGAAGGGCACCAAGCTCGGCTACATCGCCCTCACCGATGCCGCTCCGCTCATCATCGCCAAGGAGAAGGGCTTCTACGCCAAGCACGGCGTGCCCGACATGGACATCGCCAAGCAGGCCTCGTGGGGTGCAACGCGCGACAACATGGCGCTCGGCACCAAGGCCAACGGCATCGACGGTGGCCACATCCTCAGGCCCAAGACCCACCTCTACACCACCGGCAAGGTGATGCAGAACGGCCAGCCGTTGCCGATGTACACACTCCTCAACCTCAACGAGGACGGCCAGTCGATCTCGATCTCGAACGAATATCGCGACCTCGCCATCAGCAAGGACTCCTCGCCGCTGAAGGCCGCCTTCGAGCGCAAGAAGGCGCAGGGCAAGGACCTCACCGCCGCGATGACCTTCCCGGGCGGCACCCATGACCTGTGGATCCGCTACTGGCTCGCCGCCGGCGGCATCGACCCCGACACCGACATCAAGGTCATCGTCGTGCCGCCGCCGCAGATGGTGGCGAACATGAAGGTCGGGACCATGGACTGCTTCTGCGTCGGCGAACCGTGGAACGAGCAGCTCGTCAACCAGAACATCGGCTACACGGCCGTCACCACCGGTGAAATCTGGTTCAAGCATCCGGAGAAAATCCTCGGCATGCGCGCCGACTGGGTCGACGCCAACCCGAAGGCGACCCAGGCCATCCTCATGGCCGTGATGGAAGCCCAGCAGTGGTGCGAGAAGCTGGAGAACAAGGAGGAGCTGGCGCAGATCGTCGGTCGCCGCCAGTGGTTCAACGTTCCCGTCAACGACATCAACGGCCGCCTGAAGGGCAACATCAACTACGGCCTCGGCCGCAAGGTGTCGGATTCACCCCTGCGCATGAAGTTCTGGGGGGAGGGCGGCGCGGTCTCCTATCCCTGGAAGAGCCTCGACAGCTGGTTCGTCACCGAGAACATCCGCTGGGGCAAGTTCGAGCCGAACACCGACATCAAGGCCCTCGTCGACAAGACGAACCGCTCGGACCTCTGGCTCGCCGCCGCCAAGACGCTCGGCATCGCCGGCGTTCCCACCTCCGACTCCCGCGGCGTCGAGACCTTCTTCGACGGCGTGAAGTTCGATCCCGCCGACCCCCAGGCCTATCTGCGCGCCCTCAAGATCAAGCGCGCCCAGGTCTGATCCCGCCGAGCCGCCGCCCGGTTCGCCGGGCGGCCCATTTCCCGACGCCCAGAGAGCACTCATGTCCAGACCCGCACTGAGAGCCGTCGAGACCATTCCCGACGCCCCCGTCGCAGCCCCGGTCGCGGCGACTGCCGAGGTGGTTCCGCTGGCCCCCCGGACCCGCGCCACGCCCATGGAATGGCTGAAGCCGAGGTTCGCGGCGACGGCGACGGCGGTCGTGCCGCCGCTCGTCACGCTGGCGCTCATCATGCTGGTCTGGGAGATCCTCTGCTCGGGAGCCGGCGCCACCCTGCCCTCGCCGAGCCAGGTCTGGCGGGACGCGAGCGACCTCATCCTCGACCCGTTCTTCGTCAACGGCAGCCAGGACATCGGCCTCGGCTGGCGCGTGCTGACCTCCCTCCAGCGCGTCGCCATCGGCTTCGGCCTCGCGGCGATCGTCGGCATTCTCGTCGGCACCATCGTCGGGCAGTCGACCTGGGCCATGCGCGGCCTCGATCCGATCTTCCAGGTGCTGCGCACCGTGCCGCCGCTCGCCTGGCTGCCCATCTCGCTGGCGGCGTTCCGCGATGCCAATCCGAGCGCCATCTTCGTCATCTTCATCACCGCGATCTGGCCGATCCTGATCAACACCTCGGTCGGCATCCGCAACATCCCGCAGGACTACCGCAACGTCGCGGCCGTGCTGCGGCTGAACCAGATCGAGTTCTTCTGGAAGATCATGCTGCCCTCGGCCGCGCCCTACATCTTCACGGGCCTGAGGATAGGTGTCGGCCTCGCCTGGCTCGCCATCGTCGCCGCCGAGATGCTCACCGGCGGGGTCGGCATCGGCTTCTTCATCTGGGACGCGTGGAACTCCTCCAAGCTGTCCGACATCATCATCGCCCTCGTCTATATCGGCCTCGTCGGCTTCGTCCTCGACCGGCTGATCGCGGCGCTCGCGAGCATCGTCACCCGCGGCACGGCCGCGAACTGAGGAGAGACGCGATGAAACAGGTTCCCTATCTCCTGATCGAAGGCGTCGAGAAGACCTTCACCCGCGGCGGCACCTCGAACAACGTCCTCGCCGGCATCAACGTTGGCATCGAGAAGGGCGAGTACGTCTCCATCATCGGCCACTCCGGCTGTGGCAAGTCGACCCTCCTGAACATCATCGCCGGCCTGACGCCGGTCACGTCGGGCGGTGTCCTGCTGGAGAACAGGGAGGTCAACGACCCCGGTCCCGACCGCGCCGTGGTCTTCCAGAACCACTCGCTGCTGCCCTGGCTCACCGTCTACGACAACGTCCGCCTGGCGGTGGACAAGGTGTTCGGCTCGGCGAAGTCCCGCGCCCAGCGCCACGAGTGGACCATGCACAAGCTCGACGCTCGTCCACATGACGCATGCCAAGGACCAGCCGCCCCGGCGAGATCTCCGGCGGCATGAAGCAGCGCGTCGGCATCGCCCGGGCGCTCGCCATGGAGCCGAAGATCCTGCTCCTCGACGAGCCCTTCGGCGCCCTCGACGCGCTGACCCGCGCCCATCTGCAGGACTCGGTCATGCAGATCCACGCGACCGCTCGAAGAATACGATGATCATGATCACCCACGACGTCGACGAGGCGGTGCTGCTCTCCGACCGGATCATCATGATGACCAACGGCCCCTCGGCGACCATCGGCGAGATCCTCGACGTGACCCTGCCGCGCCCGCGCAAGCGGCTCGAGCTGGTGACCAACACCACCTACATCAAGGCGCGCGAGGCAGTGCTGAAGTTCCTCTACGAGCGCCACGCCTTCGTCGAAGCCGCCTGACGGACCGGTTCCATGTCCGAGCGGCTCGTCATCATCGGCAATGGCATGGCCGCCGCGCGCCTCGTCGAGGAGCTCGGCCGTCAGGCCCTGGGACGCTACTCCGTCCTCGTCGTCGGGGCGGAGCCGCACCTCGCCTACAACCGCGTGCTGCTCTCGTCGGTCCTGGCCGGCGAAATGCCGCGCGAGGAGACCGAGCTGAAGCCCCGGGCGTGGTGGGAGAAGCAGGGGGTGACGCTCGTGTACGGACGCCGCGCCGTCCGCATCAACCGCGACAGCCGTGAGGTCGTGCTCGAAGACGGCACCCGCCTCGCCTACGCGAAACTGGTACTCGCCACGGGGTCGGACCCCATCCGCCTGCCGAAGCCGGGCATGGACCTGCCGGGGGTCGTCACCTTCCGCGACCATGACGACGTCGGCGCCATGCTGGCGGCGGCCGGTCCGGCCACGCGCGCGGTCGTCATCGGCGGTGGCCTCCTCGGCATCGAGGCGGCCTACGGCCTCACGGCGACCGGAACGCGCGTCACCCTCGTCCACCTCATGGACCGCCTGATGGAGCGCCAGCTCGATGCGGAAGCGGCGGCCATGCTGAAGGCGGCTCTCGAAGCACGCGGCATCACCGTGCTGCTCGGAGCCGACACCGCCGCGGTCACGGGCGACGGCTGCGTCGAGGCGGTCCGCCTCGCCGACGGCCGCGAACTGCCCTGCGACATCGTCGTCTCCGCAGTGGGCATCCGGCCCAACGCCACGCTGGCCCGCGAGGCCGGTCTCGCCACCGGCCGAGGCATCGTCGTCGACGACCGGCTGGCGACGTCAGACCCGGCGATCCACGCCATCGGCGAATGCGCCGAGCATCGCGGCACGTGCTACGGCCTGGTCGAACCGGCCTACCAGCAGGCGACCGCTCTCGCACGCCATCTCGCCGGGCGCAGCGCCGCCTACCAGGGAACCGTGCTCTCCACCAATCTCAAGGTCTCCGGCGTGCCGGTCTTCTCGGCCGGCGACTTCCTCGGAGAGCCGGGAACCGAGGCGATCACGCTTCGCGACCCGGGCCTCGCTACCTATCGCAAGCTGGTGCTGCGCGATGGCGCGCTGGTGGGAGCGATCCTCTTCGGCGAGACTTCGGATGCCTTCTGGTATCTCGATCTCATCCGCTCGGGCCAGCCCCTCGGTAGGCTGCGGGACGCCGTCATCTTCGGCCGCTCCCTCGCCGAGGCGGCCTGACATGGCGATCCACGGCCCCTTGCCCAATCCCGTCGCCACTGCCTGCCCCTATTGCGGCGTTGGATGTGGCGTCATCGCCAGCGTCGATGCCGGCGGACGGGTGACGGTCGCGGGCGATCCCACCCATCCCGCCAACCGCGGGCGTCTCTGTGTGAAGGGTTCGGCCCTCGGCGAGACCGTCGGCCTCGAGGGACGGCTGCTGCATCCGATGATGCGGACCCGGTCCGGCTCCATGGAGCGCGTGTCCTGGGAGAGCGCACTCGATGCCGTTACCGAAGGCTTCGCTCGCGCCATCCGGGAACAGGGCCCGGACGCCACCGCCTTCTACCTCTCCGGCCAGCTCCTCACCGAGGACTACTACGCCGCCAACAAGCTGATGAAGGGCTTCGTCGGCACGGCCAATGTCGACACCAACTCGCGCCTGTGCATGGCCTCGTCGGTGGCCGGCCACCGTCGCGCCTTCGGCTCCGACACGGTGCCGGGCACCTATGAGGATCTCGACGCGGCCGATCTGCTCGTTCTCGTCGGCTCCAACGCCTCCTCGGTGCCATCCGATCCTCTGGCAGCGCATGGTAGCAAACCAGCGCGACCGCGGCGCCCGCATCGTCGTCATCGATCCGCGCCGCACCGCCACCGCGGCCGAGGCCGACCTCGTCCTGCAGATCCGTCCCGGCATGGACGGGGTGCTGTTCTCGGGACTTCTGGTCCATCTCGCCGACGGCGGCCGGCTGGATGAAGCCTATCTCTCCGGCCACACGACAGGCCTCGAGGACGCCCTCACCCGCGCCCGGGAGATCGCCCCCTCCATCGCTGCGACGGCGGCTTCGACGGGCCTCGCGGCGGCGGACGTCGCCCTCCTTCGACTGGTTCGCCCCGACGCCGCGCGCGCGTCACCTGCTACAGCCAGGGCGTCAACCAGTCGGCGCAGGGAACCGACAAGGTCTCGGCCATCCTCAACTGCCACCTCGCGACGGGACGCATCGGCCGTCCGGGCATGGGTCCCTTCTCGCTGACCGGCCAGCCCAATGCCATGGGCGGCCGCGAGGTCGGCGGCCTCGCCAACATGCTGGCGGCCCATATGGGCTTCTCCGCCAGCGAGATCGACCGCGTCCGCCGCT
The DNA here is from genome assembly GCA_965284145.1 of Phreatobacter sp. Taxonomy (GTDB): domain Bacteria; phylum Pseudomonadota; class Alphaproteobacteria; order Rhizobiales; family Phreatobacteraceae; genus Phreatobacter. The sequence continues at coordinate 731,690 of CBDIRH010000001.1, read as the reverse complement.
TCTGGGGGGCGCCGCGCATGGCCGGGCGCGAGGGCCTGAAGGCGGTCCAGATGTTCGACGCCGTGGCCGCCGGCAGTATCCGCAGCCTCTGGGTGATGGGCACCAACCCCGCCGCCAGTCTGCCGCGCGCCGACCATGTCCGCCGTGCCCTGGGGAGGCTCGACCTGCTGGTGGTGTCGGAGAACATGCTCTCCAACGACACGGTCAACAGCGGCGCCCATATCCTCCTGCCCGCCGCCGCCTGGGGCGAGAAGGACGGAACGGTCACCAATTCCGAGCGCCGCATCACCCGCCAGCGCCCGTTCCTTGACCTTCCCGGAGAGGTGAAGCCCGACTGGTGGATCATCGCCGAGGTGGCAAGGCGCCTCGGCTTCGCCGAAGCCTTCGACTGGCCTGACGTCGCCGCCATCTTCCGCGAGCATGCCGCGCTCTCCGGTTTCGAGAACAACGGCAGCCGCGACTTCGACATCTCCGGCCTCGCCCGCATCACCAATGCCGACTACGACGGCCTCGTCCCGGTGCAATGGCCGGTCAGATCGACATCCGACCGCGGCGACAAACGCTTCTTCGCCGAGGGTGGCTTCTACAGCGCCGACCGCCGGGCCCGCCTCGTCGCCATCGAACCGCCGGCCCTGAAGGTTGTCACCGACGCGGAGAGGCCCTTCCTGCTCAACACCGGCCGCGTCCGCGACCAGTGGCACACCATGACCCGCACGGGAAAATCCCCGACGCTCGGCCGCCACATCCCGGAGCCCTTCGTCGCCGTCGGCCCCGCCGATGCAGCCGCGTTGGGGCTCTCTGCGGGTGATATCGCCCGGATCGAGAGCCATCACGGCGCCGCCCGTCTGCGTGTCGTCATCGACGAGGGACAGGCCGGTGGCGAGGTCTTCGCGCCGATCCACTGGACGGCGGAGACGGCCGCCGATGGACGCATCGGGGCGGTCGTCCAGGCCGCCACCGATCCCTTCTCCGGGCAGCCCGAGATGAAGGCCACGACTGTCGCACTGTCGAAGGTGGAGGTGGAGAGCGAGGGGTTTCTTCTCTGCCGCGGCGACGTCGCGAGCCTTGCCGGTGTTCTGTGGACGCGCGTCGCGACCGAGGGCGGGACGGGCCTCCTCTTCGCCGCGCTGGCGCCCCTCGACGGCGCCGCCATCATCCGCGGCATCGCCGGCAGCGACGACGTCATCTCCGAGGTCGGCGATCCCTCGCGCGGCCTCTATCGCGCCGCCGCCTTCCAGGACGGGCGGCTGACGGCGGTCTTCTTCTCCGGTCCGGGTGCCCGCGAGGCCTGGGCGACGGTGACGCGCCTCTTCGCGTGCCCGACACTCGATCCGGCCGATCGCCGTGTGCTGCTCGCCGGCCGGTCGGCCGAGGGCATCGCCGACCAGGGGCCGACCGTCTGCGCCTGCTTCGCCGTGGGGCTCACCGCCGTTCGCTGCGCCATATCGGAGGGGGCGTCCGACGTCGACGCCGTCGGCCGCGCGACGAAAGCCGGGACCAATTGCGGCTCCTGCCGATCAGAGATCCGCAAGCTCATCGGGGCGGAGCGCCGGCTCGAGCCGGCATGAGCCTTGCGCGGCGAAGAGGCGAGACAACGTCGCCGCCGCGTCCTATCAATCCGCCATGAACTCGGGACTGGAGAGCAAGCCGGCCATCGACGGCGGCCATTGTCCCGGCAGCTGGTGAGCCCCCGCCATGACCCTCGACCTCGCCCGCATCCGCGCCGACGTCCCCGCCGTCGAGCATCGCGCCTATCTCCACAATGCCGGCGCGGGCCTGATGCCCCGGCAGGTCGTCGATGCGATGAAGGCCCATCTCGACCTCGAGGCGGAAATCGGCGGCTATGCCGCGGCCGACCGCGAGGCGGCCCGGCTCGACGGCGTCTATGCCTCGGTGGCGCGGCTGATCAACGCCGCCCCCGACGAGATTGCGCTGATGGAGAACGCCACCGTCGCCTGGCAGATGGTCACTCAATCAAAAAGCGAGAATGCGCACCTCGTGAAATTAGACACTTAGCGGAATCGCTTCAGCGATTCTCAGACCGCAAAATGCCCAAATACCCAGCGCGTCAAGCAAAAGGTGAGAATGCGATTCTCATCGGCCTGATGTCTGCAACAGTCCTATCGTCGATGGGATGCGAGCAAAACACTCCTCTGGACGATCCAGGCAGTTCAAAAGACGGTTAGGGAAAAGCCCGGCCTTCGGCGCAAGCGCGATTTAAACGGCTTCGCATCAATAAGCAGATCATAAAAGGAGTTTATCTCATTTGAGTATCGGAAGCATTCAATCTCACCGCGTTCAATATTTTCAATAATTTTCAGAATACCAACGCGGGACAATTTCCTGAACTTACTCAGGCTCATAACTTCAATTGAACTGTCATATTCAGTTGGATCGCACTGAAGAAAGACAGACATTTCACCTATGTATTGGATGAGCGCCCTCCACGACTTCTCACCAATTAGTGGACGTTTGCCGTTGTGCGTATTCGCCAGGAGTCCAGCATCGCGCAGTTGGCGAAGATCGCCAACCGTGAGTCCAAGGTGCTCGGCTAAAGCCCTCTGTGTCATACCTCCGCGATAGCGACTCCGCGGCGATATGTTACCCGCGTTGGTCTCAGCTCGCTCGATCTGGGCTATGGTGCCCATGTCGAACTCAAGCTGCCCCTCACCATTCTTTTCGAGAGCGCCCCGAAGGTGCTTTTCGTATCGGTCGACCAGGTCATGCGCGCGTAGTCCGGTAGTTCTTTCCGCTTCCGCCTCACTTATGAAGGCCTCCAGGCCCGGCAGGACTGGCTGGATAGACACCGCGGGTTCGTGGACATAGGGAAGATCGGCTAGGTGAAACCCTCGGAAAGATACGTTGCTGACCCTCACAAGGTGTCTCAGTCGAAGCTTCGCGTCGCGCGCCCATTCGGAGTCGCTTGGCGATGGCTTGCAACAGTCCACAAGCTGAGCCGTGAACCCGGCAAACTCGGGCAGGGGTATCTCGCTGCCTACAACAATGCTTTTGGCGAGATCCCGTCCGCGGCTGCTTCTGCCGGCTGCGCGGGAAACGTACCGCCAAGCGAACAGCCAATCCGATAAAGCATCAGGTCGTTGGCCGACGCGCAAAAATAAAGAGCTTAGCTGGAGGGCCAACTGTACATCGGTGTGTTCGACACCGAGCTCCTCACGTGAGGAAGCGCAACGGTGGCACTCAAAATTGCATTGGACCGCATCAAACAGGCCCACGCATCGTCTGCACCGATCAATCAGCCGCAGGCGATGGATTGGGCAAACCTCCAGCGCCACCAACTGCCACGTCCAGTGGGTCTGAGCGCCTGAGAGACAGGCCGCGCAAACCCTTGTTGATTTGAGATTGAGTATTTCCGACGGAAGAACGGCACCATAATATTCTATGGCGTCAAGCGAAACCCTTCTAGGCAATAACTTCCTGGCTTCGTCTTTGCTAAGTCCTGTATGATGCACCAGATCATTTGATCGTATGATATGATCCGACATCGATATGCTTGGTCGGAGCGCATCAGGCAAGGTGATGCGGCCGAAACCGTTGATCGCCGCAATCCTGGTTAGGTACTGATAAAGGCCCTCCTCCGGCTTTAGCAGCACTCGGGCCGTTAGTCGTTCCGTCATTCGATACCGCCGGACGTCAAGATTGCCAAACCGAGGCCAAGTCGTTCCGACGCCAGACGGCACTAATGCCAGCGTTGGAATTGGAAGGGACGATCGGCTGTATGCCCGCGCTCTTCAGGCGGCGCTGGATGCCGGCTGAACTCGTACCGCGTTCGCGGGCGAAGGACCTGATCGTGGAACAGGTAGCCGCGAACGCCTCAAGGGAGGCAGCACAGACTGAAAATCGCTCTTTGTTCGACCCCTTGATACAATTCGAAGCAAGAAGAATTGGAACGACGCGTGGATGCATGCCTATCCGTCGAGCAGCCTCTTTGACTGAAACGGAAGTGCCATTGTTGTCGTTGATCATTCCTTTGGATTGTATCATGCCGAAATCGTGTAGCGCTACCGCAGGCCCGGGAGTCGTTCTGAAAATCGTCACGCGCTGATCTAGCGCGGCTTGCAACAACTTCAGCAGTGAACCGCGGCCTCGCGTTTGCAATGCCGGTAGCGCCGTAGCGTCAGGCCGGATGGTCCCCACTGTTACTTGCGTCAATCTGTGGACGAGATTTTCGACGTCTTTCGGCCTATACCAATGCTTCTTACCCTCCCACTGAACCGGCACAACGAGCCCGCCCTTTCGCAGCTGCTCAAACTGGTACGAGGATATTCCAAGCAACCGCGAGGCCGCGCTGGCATCCAGCCGTGTCTTTCGCTCCTGCTCCGCTTCCTGCAAGGACTCTGTTCGAACCGCTGTTCGCCTCCGACCGGTCGGGCCTTGGACCACCCCATCAATAAGCCGACCGCCGACGAGCCGTCGGAGCGAAATCTGAGAAATCCCGAGCTTCGCCGAGGCGCATGATCCGTTTGTCCAGGCGGACTTGCCTATTGCCAGCATTTTCGACCGGCTCTGAAGGAGGTACTGCTCTGGGCATGAACCAATAAAGTTCCGAACGGCCAGCCAAACGGGATCGTAGATCGCCGATGAAAAGTGTCTTCTCATTGCGGGGAATAGCGAACCGAATGCCTGTTCCAGATTTGCGGCGTCATGAGTCCGCATGGAACCGAGCCATGTTTCGAACCCCGTGGGCCAGAACAATAGCGCCTCTGCAGCGTTACCCGAACTCTGCGGACGTTCAGTAATGGACTGAATGGCCTCTATGCCAGATTTGCGGCGCCTATTCGCCGACCAGGCGTCGATGAACCAAGCGAGGCGGCAGTACGCCGCCAAATCGTCAACTGGTCCGTCTATGCTCCCCGAGCCGCTGGCCAGTGTGAGGATGTTGGTCGAGAGCGCGAGGCTGGCTTCGGGTGGAGCCTTTCCCGAGCTTTGATAGCCGAGCCCGCAACTGCACATCGATGGGCCGCTTCGCCACCATGATACGGCCAATCCACATTCGCAGTGCGTAACGAGCAATAACTGATGAATTGGGCAACACGTGACGCCCTGGATGTCCCAGCAGGGGTTCAAACCATGCCCGTCAGAGAGGCAAGCGATACAGACCCGAGGCTGCCTGACAGTCCAGTATCGAACAGGCAAGCCGCTGCGTCCGACCGGCAACCGACCCTGTTTGTAGCCGTCCCACCATTCGGCTTGAAAGCTCCAGTCCGTCGAAGAATGACGCCAAAGATGCGCCACGGATGAAAGCTCAACACGGGTGGTCAGGAGCTTTCTATGCAGCCCGAGCTCAACACGTAGAGAATTAAGTCCTTGATATCCGTTCGCATGGGCGACACGAAGCAGATAAGCCGCGAGGAACTCTGTGGGACGCGGCGTAAGGTGAATGAGCATCTGTCGCTTCAACCCATCCAATCAGGTTTGTATGGCGTCGCCTTTCGTGGCTGCCAGCCCGGCGCAAATGGGTTGGCTGCATCTTTTTTGTCCGGAGAGGCCTTATTCGAATATTCTCGCTTATGCAGCGCAAACGCAGAGTTTACAGCCCTGTAAAGCACGTCGTTATCGACTATATTTTTGCTTTCGAAGCGTCGTATCTGTTCTGCCTTGGAAAACAGCTTTATTAGTTCACCAAGGATTCCAGTCGACACAAAATGGAGCCGCTCACAAAAAGAGACAATATCCTCTTCAAGCGCTGGATCTAGATGAACGCCCATGGCCTGCCACAAACTCTTGCACACGCTACAGAACTCACTCGCCTCCACGTCATTTGTCCAATCGTAAGCGGGAAGATACATTGTATCCTCAAACCTACGACGAATCTGTGCATCTCGGTCGAGAACTCGCTCGGCCGCAGGGTTGCCAACAAGCAGGAAACAGGCGCCGGAGTTATCGTGGATATCTTTGATAGTCTCTACTAATCCCGGACGATATGACTGGCCACCCACCTTGAGCAGACGCTGTGCCTCGTCGAGGATGATCCACCTCGTACCGCACCACTTCAGCGACTCAATCACATGCTTTTCCAGTCTTTTGTGGGGTGTTTTCGTGCCGATAGCCTCTGCGAGGCCCTGAAGGAAGCCAGTTTTACGGGCTTCGATATCGAGCGTCATGTAAATCACAGGGATGTAATCAGCGACCGCTTCGCTCCCGTCGACGGTAATACGCCGACCGTCCTTCACCCGTGGGAACTTACTGGTCAGATACTCACAAATTCGCGTCTTGCCGACTCCGGATGAACCCACCAGGATACGCCCGCGACGCGTTGCCGCCGACGTCACATCATGCAGCGCGAAAAGTAATTCGTCTGCGACCGTTTTGAAGTGATAGTGATTGAGTTCAATTGAATGAGCCAATCTCTCTAATCTCCAGCTGTCGAACGGGACGTTTCGAATTCTTCGATGTTATATTGCCAGTTGGCTCCACCATGGACTCGGTATCCGGATTCGGAGCAAGCGGCGGATTCGCAAGAGCATCCAGACGCGAAGATATTCCCATAACCCTTGCAAGATCACGCAATTGATCTTTTGTTTTACCTTCTGACCGTACAGCCGCACGAACTTGATCGGCTAGATTTTTGCGTTTGACTGCAACATCAAAGAATTTCTCTTTGGCTCTATTAGCTTCTGCGCGCATGCGCATGTACTGATGCAGGCTCAAACCAGCCAGGGACTTGTCGTCGGCCATCACCTTTATCCAGCGTTCGTCAGGTAGGCGAACGTAGGCGACGCTCACATCATCTGGACGAATGGCAATCGTAGATGGAAATCGATCGTCGAAGCGGTGTCGTTCCCGGTGCAACTCGAATGAGTTGTATGCAATTCGCTTATAGTAGACGCCCTTGTGGTCTACTATACAGCGACGCCGCACCGTGCAAATCCGGTCCAACTGGTCTAGCGCCCAGAACATCGGCGGGGGTACTAATTTAGTTCCCTCGACCCATCTTTCACGCGGTGATTTTCCTCCCATCCAGTGGCTACGATTGACGAAGTAGCCCGCCATCCACGCGTGAATGCAGTAATAAAGCTGGCTGAGAGAAATGATGCCATGCTTGGCAGCATCATAATCGCTGGAGTGAATCTCTTTCTTGAGGACATGTCCAGGGATTTGGGACAAAAGGTGGTTGTTTAGTTGTTTAAAGGACACCTCGACTTGCGCCTTGAGCCACGGATGGCGCCGAGGAGCATAAGTCCAATCGATATCAAGCTCGTCGCAGATCTGCTGGATGGTACTGCTATGGGCTGACATCGAGTTATCAAAGGTCAACCGGTTAGGCACGCCGTAGATGTTATAGTCCCCGAGATGCGGCCAACGCTCCTTGATATAATTTTTGGGAGTGAGGCAATGGCGTATTGTATTTGCAAAGACGACGTCGGAGGCGGGCTCGAACCCCAGGTGAAACCCAAGCGGGGCCGACGTGTCTCCATCGATAAACCAGGATAGCCACGGACGACCTAGTGGATAGGCGTAGTCGTCATCTACGCAGTAAACATCCAACTGGGTTTCGTCGTATTGAGCCTCCTCAAGTGGATAGGATGGTGAGCTGCCGCCGTGAACGGCACGGAACTTGTGGTCCGCGTGGGCTCGACCGTAGCGCAGGACAGCGAGATCATACGCGGGAAAGCGATTGAGAATGTTGTAGAAGGTGGTTTGAGACGGAAATTCACCGCGTAGCCGTAGGTCTTCCACAGAGCACTGCAGGCTTGATGAGAGTCGGCGCAGAACCTCGCTCGTGACGGTGAATATCGTGAATTTGCGGACTTCGCCTTTCTTGTAGGAGCGCTTTGCCTTCGCGATCTCCTCCGCAATCACCTGTTCGATGAGCGTCCTCGTTTCAGGTCGAAGCTGTTGCCTGTTTCCCTTGCGGTTGTGGCGAGGTCGTAGACCGCTAAATGTACCCTCCGCCAGATATTTCGCTCGTTGCCTGTAGTAAGTTGGAACCGACACAGGTTTGGGTTTTCCGAGAAACTTCTCCCCAAGCTCCTTGCCCAGATTCACGAGCAACGAGGCGAGTTGCGAGGTCTGTCCCTCCTCGGCCGTAGTGCGGCGATCTGGTGCTGCTTCGACTTGTCGAATAAGGTTTTTCCAGAACAGAACGATAGCGCGCTCCGTTTCTGGCAGCTCCACTAAAAGCTGCTCGTTGCCCACCCCACGAACGGCATCAGAGGGTGGGAGAAGCCGGAGTTGGCGTCGCTCATAGCTTTCTTCAAGCGATGCTTGGGTGCGAATGTACGCGGTCTTCAATCCAGCGGTCGCATCGGGTTCGCCCCGTTCGATGAGCTGAAAGGTCGGCACGGAATCTACCAGATATGGCGGGCCAAGCTCGAATAGCCTGCCGTTCATTTCGATGACCGTCCCTTCAACGAAGCTGAGCCGCTTCATGGAGTGTCACCCTTCATGAGACGGGGTCCTGCGAGAATAACGGTGCGACCATCAATCGGAGCGAGATCAAGGTCGATTGCGAGCAGTCCCCATCGGATCGCGGCGCATAACTCCTGAACCGATAGTCCGTTTTCCGCTGATAGTACCTGGGAAGCCGACTGACCGACGAAACGTCGCGTGCGGTGGCCTAAGGCCTCCACGATATGCTCCGGAGCGACGTCACAGCGGCGTCTGCGGCGAATGTATTCAACGTTTCCTTTGCGAATTGGCTCGCGGATCGTGTGCTCGGTAACCACGCGAAACGAGATGCCCGCGGCGTTCAGCGTCTCAGCAATGATTGGCCAGCGTTTCTCGTTTTCAGGAAGTGACGCTTCTTCGCCGAGCTTTACTTCTCGTACCTCAAGCCCGTCCGCCGCCACGATTAGGGCATCCGGACAGTGGGTACGAGTTTTCCCCTCGAAGACATACTTCACGGTCAAGGGCTGAACGAAAAACTGCGAAACACCACCATCAAGTTCACAGTCCCACGCGTGATCGAGCTCTAAGCCTGAGGACAGGTGGACGATTCCGCCGGCCTTCCAACTGCGCATTCGCCCCTGCCGGCCGCGCTTGATGCTTCTAGATTTCCGTGCAGAACGGGCAACGTGAATGCCTGGGAAAAATCTCTCAACTTCAGACTTGCACTCAACGATGCATGCCGCCTTTCTATGCCGCCACGAGTCCACTGCAGGCCAGTAGCGCTCGAGCCCTGGCACCGGCGGTGGGGCGCGCCGCGTAGAAGGCAAAGTACGGGACAGCTCGTGACCCCAATGTTCCGCAGTCCAGACGGCCATAGAACTATCTTGTCCTCCCCGACGACATGCTGCCCTTTGCGGTGGTAAAATTAGTAAACTGACTAGCAGAGATGCAGACATGGTTACTCAAATATTCATTGGCCCGGACAACGCAGTTGATCTGTACGACCTTTTGCCGTTGCGGTGGGCCGATGTCCGCCTGTAGCACCTGATGATCCGCATGAACAAAAGATCGGCCGGCGATCACACGCTGCACTAGGGAAGCGCTGACGTGTCAGCCAGCATGGCCGAGTGCTTTCACTAGGGCCTAGCCAGACTCCTGGCGTTTTGTCTCATGAATGCAAGCCGTTATCGTTTGTCAGCATGATGATCCAGCATTGATTTTCCGATTGACTCGCCAAGGGATAACGGACCTTATGTTCATGTTTTGTTCTTGTCGCGAGGGGTCGCGTATGAGTAGCGTGCAATACCATGCGGTCGTCGCATTTGGTCTCATTAGTGATGGCTTCCTAGCCCCCATCCTCGAGCGGGCGGCGGTTGATCGCGGCGATGCCATCCGGCTGGCTAAACTGCTCGCGCGGGATCACGCCGGGGTCGTTGCCTTCAGCCGCATGGTTGATCTTGGCCGGGCCCACTATGGACCAGCTAACGTCCATGTGATTATTGGCCAGCTTCCCGAGGATCTTGCGGCTATGTTTAGCCCTCAACTTCTTCGCTGTCCGGTCCGGCGTGAGGCACAGGCGCGGAAGGACATGAAGTCTCCGAAGAGCGCGCAATCAGTCGTCATCAGGCCGGCCTTGTGGGCAAGATGAGGCTGACGGACATCGGTCATTCGCGTTGTGCCTCCTAAGCCGATCTACCAATCTTTCGTGAAGCCAGCCGCATTTAGCCGTTGCAGCTACTTGCGGTCGTGGACTCATTAACGCGCAGCCATAGACGTATCGCCGCAAGCTGGATGAACGCGAGGTAGTTGGCAGCGAGCTTGTCGTAACGCGTCGCGACACGTCGGCAGTGTTTGATCTTGTTGAAAAATCGTTCGACCAAATTCCGGGCACGGTAAAGATAGGGGCTGAAGCTGAGCGCCTCGGTCCGATTGCTTCTCGGCGGGATGTTGGCCCAGGCACCACGCTGGCAGACAAGTGCCCTGATCCAGTCGGCGTCATACCCGCGATCAGCGAGCAGCATCGACCCAGGCTTTAGGCGAGACAGAAATTTGGCGGCAAGCCGATTGTCGTGTGCTTCGCCGGTCGTGAGTGCGAGCCGGATCGGCAGGCCGTTCGTGTCGACCAATGCATGAATCTTGCTGGTCAAACCACCGCGCGAGCGACCCATGCCCTGTCTCCTGTTACGAGCGATACAGGCGGCGTGTTGGTGAACGCGGACAATCGACGTGTCGATCATTTGAACGGCGCCATCATGAGCACCGGCAAACGCGTCCATGATCCGACTCCAGACGCCGGCACGGCGCCAGCGAACGAAGCGATTGTAGCAGGTGGTATAGGGGCCGAAGCTGCTTGGCAGGTCACGCCATGGCGCCCCAGACCGCAGCACCCAGAAGATGCCATTCAGGACGCGGCGGTCGTTCACACGGGGCACGCCGCGCGGCTTGTTCGGCAGCATCGGCTTGATAGCGGTCCACTCGGGATCGGTGAGTTCGTAGCGCATGATTCGTCGCTCCTCGATTTGGAGCCTTGAATCACGGCGTTGTCGCCTGCCTCAACCGGCTGGATGAAGCCTGGAGGGTCCGCTGTCGTGAAAAGCGGAAATCTTATGCTCAGGCTGAAGGTTACCGGGTATGACCCGCAACGGAGATCAGCTACCAGCAACGAACCCGTGCTCCAAGACGCGATCAATCCTTCAAGGCATAGGGATAGATCGGCCTTTATCCTTTTCAGCCACAATGAATTCCAGGAACCGAAGTCGATCTGTTGTGCTCGGGTTCCAGTGGGAGTGAATCGTTCCCGCCGGTACGAACAGGCTGTCACCGGCTTTCAGAGTTACGGGCTGCTTGCCTTCCTCCTGCCAAACGCCTGATCCGGACAGGACATAAAAGGTGATCGCAGCGGGATGTAAGTGACGGGGGTTGACCCCGCCCGGCTCATATTCCGCTTCGTAAACTGCGACTTCCTGGTTCGCTGTGTTGGGCACCACCATCTTCAGCAGCGGCGCATGAGGTATCACGCCACGTCGTTGGCTCGCAGCCGGTTCTGGCTGAAGCATGAACAGGGCTCCCAGAGTTGCAATGCTGATTGATTTGAAGAGCGACAAGTTGGTCATTTCATTCTCCGAAGCGGCCGGATGGGTAGCGACTGGCCCAACCGAAACACAGTCCAAACTGGGAAGACCGCGATGGCCCATGCACTCACAAACCCTTGACGCACAATTATCATTGGCGTGGTAGTGGTTGCCCCGCAAACGCTATTAACTTATGGTCAGCCCAACCTTAGATTGGGGTCAAAGCGATGCGACGCTTGCCGTCGTTGAATGGATTGCGTGCATTCGAGGCCGCCGGGCGCCATGGCAGCTTCACTGCTGCAGCCAAGGAATTGAATGTTACCCAGACCGCGGTCAGCCGACTTGTCCGGCTCTTGGAGGATCGCTTCGGCTTCCCATTGTTCCGCCGTCATGCCAGCTCACTTGAACTCACGGATCAGGGTCAAACGCTCTTGGCCGGACTTACCGAGGCATTCGATTCCATTGCGCGAGTCGCCGAAAGCGTGGCGGCGATGCGTGCCGGACCGGTGCTCACGATCGGAGTCGGGCCAACGTTGGCGGTGAGCTGGCTAATTCCGCGACTGGCCAGCTTCTATCGCGGCCACCCCGACATTGAAGTGCGCATGGCCACCGGTGGCGCGACACGTCCGGTGCGCGACGATTGGACCTGTACGATTCGCCGAGACACTGACGGCTGGCCGGGCTATATCGCCGAAACTCTATTCCCAAGCACCGTCGTAGCGGTTTGCACGCCGCAAATAGCTTCTTCACTTCGGTCTGTTAGCGACTTGAATAGCGCTACTCTGATCCGCGTGTCCAATATGCCCAATGACTGGCCGTGTTGGTTCGAAGCAGCAGGTTTGCGTCATCCGGCGCTCTCGGCCGGTGAAGTGCTGTTCGAGAGTAATGCAATGGCGATGCAAGCGGCGCTCGATGGAGCGGGCGTTGCTGTAGCTCAGCTTCCGTATGTCAGCGATGCACTGGCAGCAGGTCGATTGGTTGCTCCATTCCCAATCATCGCGAGCAAGCGCGAGAATTGGTTCTTCGAGTACCGACCAATGCGCCAGGAAGAACCAGCACTCATAGCATTCCGCGACTGGCTGCGTGGCGAAGCGGAGAAACAAAGACAAGCTGAAGCCGCCCTGCTGAAGCAGTCACCAGGAACGTCTGCAATGGCAGTGTGATTTGTCATTTTGGGATGATGGCTGTTGCTGGCACGACCTGGACGCGCCGCGGCGGCGATCTGTGGTGAACCGGACCATCGACTGGGACCCTGGCTGTTTCGTTTATGAGTACGCCTCCTAAGCGGTGGTGTTCCGCCCAGCGTTCGAAGGCCCGTCTGTCTTGATGTAACCTCATCTCTCAAGGGTGGTGATTACCGTGTCTGAGCCTGTGATCGTCTGCCCGAACTGCCAGCACGAGATGAAGCTGACGGAATCGCTTGCGGCGCCGCTTCTCCAACAGACCCGTCGCCAGTTCGAACAGCGGCTGGCTTCAAAGGATCGCGAGATCCTCGCCCGTGAGGCGGCCGTGAAGGAGCAGCAGGAGGCGGTTGCCCGCGAGAAGGCCTCGGTTGCCGAACAGGTCGCGGCGACGCTCAAAGCAGAGCGCGAGAAGGTGGCGGCTGAGGAGGCTAAGAAGGCGCGCCTGGCGCTGAATGCCGACCTCGAACAGCGCGCGAGGGAGCTGAAAGACCTCCAGCAGATCCTCGCGGAAAAGGACGCAAAACTTGGCGAGGCCCAGAAGGTCCAGGCCGAGCTCCTCAAGAAACAGCGCGAGCTCGATGACGCGAAGCGCGAGCTCGACCTCACTGTTGAGAAGAAGGTCCAGGAGTCTCTCATCGCGGTCCGAGACAAGGCGCGCCAGGAGGCGGAGGACAGCCTCAAGCTCAAGGTCACCGAGAAGGAGGAGCAGATCGCCTCCATGCAGCGCCAGATCGAGGAGCTGCGCCGCAAAGCCGAACAGGGCTCGCAGCAGCTGCAGGGCGAGGCCTTCGAACTGGAGCTCGAGACCGTGCTGCGCGCCAAGTTCCCGCGCGATCTGATCGAGCCGGTCCCGAAGGGCGAATTTGGAGGTGATGTGCTTCACCGGGTGGTGGGACCGGCGGGCCAGGTTTGCGGCACGATCCTGTGGGAGACGAAGCGGACGAAGAACTGGAGCGATGGCTGGCTAGGCAAACTCCGCGAGGATCAGCGCACGGCAAGGGCCGAGATTGCGCTGCTCGTCTCCAACGCGCTGCCTAAGGGCGTCGAGACCTTCGACCAGGTCGACGGCGTTTGGGTCACCGAGCCGCGCTGCATGGTGCCCGTGGCGCTTGCCCTGCGGCAGACACTGATCGAGCTTGCCGGCGCCCGCCAGGCCTCTGAGGGCCAGCAGACCAAGATGGAGCTCGTCTACCAGTATCTGACCGGCCCCCGCTTCCGGCATCGGATCGAGGCGATCGTTGAGCGCTTCAGCGACATGCAGGCTGACCTGGAGCGCGAGCGCAAAGCCATGACCCGCCTTTGGGCGAAGCGTGAGGAACAGCTGCGGGCCGTGATGGACGCGACCGTCGGCATGTACGGAGACCTTCAGGGTATTGCGGGGCGGTCGATGCAGGAGATCGCAACGCTCGACGCCTTGGCCCTGACAGGCCCTGGCGAGGATCAGGGCTCCTGATGGGCCCTGGGGTAGATCCCGGAGCGGTTCAGTCCAGCACCGTGGCCGGCATGCGGCCGCAGCCTGATGATCGCCGCGGTTTGGACGATTGTTGGCAGCGGGCTCCTGCCACGCCTCGGCGCGCGTCGGGTGTTCGCTGGGGCGCCCATCAAGGCGATCAGGTGAAGCCGGTCCGAGGAGTAAAACCATGAACAGCACCTGGATCCTGGCCCTCTACATCACACCCGCCATCGTCATTGCACTTGGCTTCCTCGCTTTTCTCGATCACCAGCGGTTCATGGCCAAGGAACGCAAACGCGCGGCGGAAGCGGCCGAGACGGAGCGCGGCAAAGAGTGGAACGTCACCTGAGATGGCCGCCTGGCGAGTTCTTGCGTCCGCACTCTCGTCTGGGGTCACACCACTGCAGGGTCCTGCTTTGCCCCTCGCGCGACCACGGCCAGTGAGCCGTCGGGCAAGGGGCGCTGGAGCGCCTTGGCCTCCGACCATGGCGCGCGGAGCCAAACCTCGCGCTCCTCGGCCGTGGTCAGGATGACCGGCATCGCCTTGGGGTGGATCGCGCCGACTTCGGCGTTCGGCTCGGTGGTCAGGAACGCATAGAGGTCAGCGGTCACCTCGCCCTCCTTCACCTTCCGGACGCTGGTCCAGGTCGTCCAGACCCCGGCGAAGAAGGCGAGCGGCCGATCCTCAGTGACCGCAAACCACGCTGGCCCTTTGATCGCGGCATCCCACTCCGAGAAGCTGGTGAATGGCACCAGGCAACGGTGCTCGATGCCGGTCCACCGGCGCCAGTGCGGCGAGGCAAGGTTCCGGACATTCGTCACGCCGGGATCGGTCTTTTTGCCCTCCAGAGCGAAGACCGGTGACGGCATGCCCCAGCGGGCCATCGCCAGTTCACGGCCGTCAGCACCATTGCGAACAATGGGAGCGGCATAATCCGGAAAGATGCCTGGCATGGGCGGCAGATTGCCCGTGCGATCGATCATCGCGCCGGCAAGTTCGAGGATAGCCTGCTGGCCTTTGGTGAGGCTGTACAGATTGCACATGGCTCCATCCTCCCGCGGCCTCTTGCCTGTCCACAAGGGGGATTGCGCGAGCCCGCTGCATTAGAACATAACAAGAACGAACACGAGGAGGACGACGTGGCTCAGCCGGTTCCAGATCAGGCCCGCAACGAGACCGATGACCTCATCATCAGCGACGACGACATTGATGCCGCAATCGCCGAGGCTGGTGGTGACCCGCGAGAAGCTGTCCGCGCGCTGCTCCACGACATCGCCATCCTCGCGCTGGACCACGCGCGCAGTGTGAGCAGCGGGTATCGACGGCAGCGCATGTTCGGCTCCATCGACTTCCTGAAGCTGCCGTGACCCACCGTGCCGCCGAAGCTCACTATCTCGCTTCTGCGATCTGAAGGGGTTCGTGGCGCCTGGGTCCACTGCATGAACATGGCCTGCCGAAACTACGCCTACATCACCTGGGAGCGCATGCGGGTGCGAGGAACCGAAGAGGTTCGCGATCTTGAGATCCGCGGTCGTCTCAAATGCTCAGTATGCGGCTCACGCGAAGTGCGGATCCGGCCCTATTGGACACAGCCCCCAATCTGATCCCTGACGATCGTGACAGCTGAAGCCAGACTTGGCGTCGATCCTACTTGCTGCGTAGTGCCGCCAGGAGGAGTTCGATGGATTCGCGACGGCTGGCGTACGATTCATCGCTCTCGCCTTCGTCACGCACGAGCGTCCAGTCGCCGTCGATCGGCTCCGGCACGTACACGCTCACGACACAGTGTCCCGTCTGGCGCTCGTAATCGTCGGCAATGAGGTCCTCTAGATAAACCGACAGCGGTTGGCCTTGCGCCTCGGCGATCTCGCTTGCAAGCCTGAAAAACTGTGGATCTATGGCGACGGTCATAGCTGCGGTTTACCTCCATCCTCGGCCAGTTCCCAGCGGCTATCATCGGTCGGATGGTCCGGCATGACGCCTGCCAGTGCTCGATCTGCGGCTCAGGCTTTACCAGCGAAGGCGCAAGCATTCTGGCCGCGAGAGAGTTTGCAACCCTTTGTTGGCGCCGTGGCCGGTGAACGGAATCTATTTTGCCACAGCGCGCAACCGTCCGCCGCCAAGGACGTCAGCTTCGCGCCTCCTGAGCAGCCTTTCGTTGGCTCGCCGCAAGCGGACGTTTGCAGAGGCACGCTGCACGGGCCCTAGCCTTCCTTGAGAGCCATCTGTCAGGCGAGGTTTCGCACCGGACTTCCGCAATGGCTAAACCACTGGCTTCATTGTCTCGCCAGAGCGCACCAAAAGTCGTGATTTATTCACCAAGAGCCCGCTTCCTGTTGCAAGGCAGGGTGATTCGGCACAGAATCGATCTCACTTCCTTG
Source organism: Phreatobacter sp. (assembly GCA_965284145.1). Taxonomy (GTDB): domain Bacteria; phylum Pseudomonadota; class Alphaproteobacteria; order Rhizobiales; family Phreatobacteraceae; genus Phreatobacter. Next base: position 715,251 of record CBDIRH010000001.1, on the reverse strand, counting down.
CCCTTTGAATCACGGCGAGGTGTCCGGCCGGGCACACCCGCTCGGAGAATGATATGCAGACGAGCAGCGGCTCATCTTGCGCCAGAAACTCCGTGAACTCGGGTGAAGCCATCCGTCAGGAAGGACCGGCCGAACTCACTCATCCCGATGTTCGGAACATCGTGCGCACCACGGCGAGTGACCTCTACAAATCGCCCAATCGAAGGCGTCGAGGCTTCTCATTGTACTTCGAATATGTCGAGCCTGAATCTCTCGTCCGCCCCGAGGTTTTTACGCAGATATGTTCCACGTTGCCTAGGTTTGGGCGCGGCCATTCTCTGCCCGGTGAGCGACTCCGAAACAGCTCTTGCTCCTGTAGCGGCTACAGGATGTACACTCATGCCGGGTTAGTGCTTTGCCGCGGCATGATGCTGAGGTCGGCCGCCAAGGCCCTTCGAGTGAGCGCGTGGGCAAAATGCGGCTTGTCCATTGGATTGATGGTCTGAGCGAGAAGCTGGCTTCCCTGGTCAGCTGGGCGCTGCTGCTGAACGCATTACTGATAACATTCAACGCGATCAGCAGAAAAGTGTTCTCGGTCGCCTGGTCGTCGGCCTTCGATATGCAATGGCACTTCTTTGCTGCCGTGGTTTTCATCACGGCGGCTTATGCCTTGCAGAAGAATGAACACGTCCGTGTCGACGTATTCGCAAACCGCATCGGCGAATGGGCTTGGCCTGGATTGATCTGTTCGGGATTATTTTTGTCATTCTCCCCGTATGCGCCGGCAAGTTCTGGGAAGCTTTGGTAGCTGGACATACCCGAGTTGGCTCGCGCCAATCTGCCGTGGCTAGCCCTTTTTGGGATTGCGAAGCTGACTATTCTCCGTCAACGTCTCGACGACCATGCATTCGGATACAGATCCACCGGCGCACGCCGTGATCATCCGCCGCAGCTCCTTGCGCAAAGCCGTGAGCGACGCGATCCGATGTTCGACGTCAGCAAGCCTGGCCCGGGCTATGACATCTGCCTCCGTGCAAGACCGCTGGGGATCGTCCTGAAGCGCGAGCAGCGCCCGGATCGCGTCGACCTCGAAACCCAGCTCTCTAGCGTGGCGGATGAAGGCGAGGCGCCGCATCTCTGCCTCGCTGTAGAGGCGCCGGTTGCCTTCCGACCGCAAGGGCGAGGGCAGCAGCCCGATCTGTTCGTAGTAGCGGATCGTCGGCACCTTCACGCCTGATTGCGCGGCTGCCTGGCCAATCGGCAATGCCTTTTTCATTTCAGCTTGCTCCTCTAGTCACTAGAGGATGTAGAGTGTTGGCCAGGATCGCAAGAAGATTAACTCATGAAGGCCAAAAAGGATGTCGACATCAGGAGTTAGAGCGCGTTATCGCGTCGGCGGAATGGACTGCGCGTCGTGCGCTACCAAGATCGAAACCGCGGTGCGGCGCCTTCCCGGTATTGATGAGGTTGGCGTCTCGGTCGCCAACGGCACGCTCACCGTAATGCTTGCGGATGCGCGCGGCGCCGCCTCGGTCGAGCGGCAGGTCAAGTCGTTGGGTTACAGCATCGAGCCTGCAGACGCGCCAGACACACCCTTACATGCAACCGGCGCAGGACAAGCTCCGCACGGGGAGAGTGGCCGTACCGACGACGCATGGTGGAAGCAACCCAAGGCGCTGCTCACGATCGGCTGCGGCGTGGCGCTGGTGCTGGCGTACGTCGCCGGTCAGCTGCTGCCACGGATCGAGACCTGGGCGTTTCTCGCGGCGATGATGATCGGGCTCGTGCCTATCGCCCGGCGGGCGTGGTCAGCGGCGTTCGCCGGCACTCCATTCTCAATCGAGACGCTGATGACGATCGCTGCGGTGGGCGCCATCATCATCGGCGCTGTCGAGGAAGCAGCGGCCGTGGTCTTCCTGTTTCTGGTCGGCGAGCTGCTGGAAGGCGTGGCGGCGGGCCGTGCCCGCGCAAGCATCCGCGACCTGGCCACCCTGGTGCCCAAAACGGCCCTGCTCGAGGAAGACGGCAAGACGCGGGAAGTCCCGGCCGAGCTGCTCGCGGTCGGGACCGTGATTGTCGTGCGTCCCGGTGATCGCATCCCGGCCGACGGCGAAATTCTCGACGGCAGCAGTTCCATTGACGAAGCGCCGGTGACCGGCGAGAGCACGCCCAAGCGCAAAGGCGAGGGCGATACCGTTTTTGCGGGCACGATCAACACCGATGCCGTCCTGCGCATTCGGGTCACCGCGGCGGCGGCCGACAACACCATTGCGCGCATCGTCCGGCTGGTCGAAGAGGCGCAGGAGAGCAAGGCGCCCACCGAGCGCTTCATCGACCGGTTCTCGACATACTACACGCCTGCAGTTCTCGTTGCAGGCGCGCTGGTTGCCATCCTTCCGCCGCTGGTGGCGGGGGCCTCGTGGCCCGACTGGATCTACAAAGGCCTGGCCGTTCTTCTGATCGGCTGCCCGTGCGCCCTCGTCATTTCGACACCGGCGGCGATTGCCGCCGGCCTTGCAGCCGGTGCCAGGAGAGGTTTGCTGCTCAAGGGCGGTGCGGTGCTCGAGGGGCTGCGCAAAATCACCACAGTGGCATTCGACAAGACCGGCACCCTGACCCAGGGCAAGCCGGTTGTGACGGATGTGGTGGCCATCGGCGTGGCCGAGCGCGAGGTTTTGTCGCTTGCCGCGGCTCTCGAGACCGGATCAAGCCACCCGCTGGCCGCCGGGATCCTCGCCCGCGCCAAGGATGATCGTGTGCCGGTTCCGCCGGCGGCCGATGCCAAGGCTTTGGCAGGCAAGGGCGTCAGCGGCAGGGTAGGGGGCAAAACCGTGCTGCTCTGCTCGCCGTCGGCCGCGGCCGAGCGAACCGCCCTGTCGCCTGACCAGTCCACCCGCATCGCAGCGTTCCACGAGCAGGGCAAGACCGTCTCGGTCCTGTTGGTCGACGATCAGCTTGCCGGGGTCATTGCCATGCGGGATGAGCCCCGCGCGGACGCCATCGTGGGTCTCTCGGCCCTGAAGGCGGCCGGCATCCGCACGGTGATGCTCACCGGTGACAACCGGTATACCGCGGAGGCGATCGGCGCATCCCTCGGCATCGAGGTCCGCGCTGAATTGCTGCCGCAGGATAAGCAAGCGATAGTACGTGAGTTGCAAGACCAGGGCTCGTTCGTCGCCAAGGTTGGCGATGGCATCAACGACGCGCCGGCGCTTGCGGCGGCGGATATCGGCATTGCGATGGGCGGGGGAACCGACGTTGCGCTGGAGACCGCCGACGCGGCCGTGCTGCACGGCAGGGTGCTCGATATCGTCAACATGGTCGGCCTGTCGCAGGCGGTTATGACCAACATCGCACAGAACATTGCGATCGCGCTGGGGCTCAAGGCGGTGTTCCTGGTGACAACGGTCCTGGGCGTGACGGGACTGTGGCCGGCGATCCTTGCCGATACCGGCGCGACCGTTCTGGTGACCGCCAACGCCATGCGGATTCTCGCGTGGAGAGGCAGATCCGGGCCGCAACCGTTCTTTGCGGCCGATCGGCAGTAGTTGTATCAGCCAACCCACAGTTTACCGCCGTTGATTGGAAGACCTTGAACATGCGTACGCACCTCCGCGCGGCCGTCTTCGGCACAACGATGGCCGGCGCCCTTGCACTAGCGGGTTGCTCGTCGACGGTGTCGGAACGTCGGGATCTCGCGCCGATACCTGCAGCTCTGCTCACCGAAATGCAGGGGAGGGGAATGACCCCGGCCGACCCGATCGTGATCCGCATATTCAAAGAGGAATCTGAACTCGAGCTCTGGAAGCGGGACCGCAGCGGGCGATATGTCCTGCTCAAGACATATCCCCTGTGCCGCTGGTCGGGACAGCTCGGTCCGAAGCGACGGGAAGGGGACCGGCAGGCGCCGGAGGGCTTTTACACCGTCCGCCGCCAGCAGATGAACCCCAACTCACAGTTTCATCTTTCCTTCGATCTCGGCTTTCCCAACTCGCTGGAACGCGCCCAGGGGTTCACGGGCACGTCGTTGATGGTGCATGGCGCCTGCACCTCGTCGGGTTGCTTTGCCATGACGGATGCCGGTGTCGCTGAGCTCTACGCGGTGGCGCGGGAGGCGTTTGCAGGCGGTGCGGAGAGCTTTCAGGTCCAGTCGTTTCCCTTCCGCATGACCCCGCGTAATCTCGCGCGGCATCGCCGCAGCACCCACCAGGCGTTCTGGACGAACCTGCGCGAGGGCAACGATCATTTCCTCGCGTCGCAGCGCCCTCCCGATGTCATAACCTGTGGCGGCCGATACCGGTTCAACGCGCGCGCTCCAGACCAGGCGACGCGACTGGATCCGCTGCGACCGTGTCCGGAGTTGCAGCTTGATGCGGCGATTGAGGCGGCTGTCCTCGCGAGGCGGCAAACCGATGATGCCGACGTGCGGCAGCTCGTTGCAACGGGCCTGCCGGCCATCCGCGTCGAATTCACCGACGGCGGCATGCATGGCAGCTTCAGGGACATTCTTCAGCGGGACGGCGTGGAGCGTCTGCGCGCGATGACATCCGCCCGCGTGGAAGTGAGCCGGCCGCAGGCGGTCTTGGCGCCACCGAGGGAAGTTGTGCTCGAACAGGCGGCCTCATCGGGCGGGCAGACATCTCCGTCCCCAAAACGCGTCGCTTCACAACCCTGATCTCGCACACGACCCGCATGCCGTCCCGACCCCTGCATCAGGCGTGGCTGCTCGCCACCGTCATCGCGGCAGTCGCCGCAATCGATATCGCTGCCAAGATGCTGGCCGTCCAGTATCTTGGCGATTCCCCGATGTCCGTTGTTCCGGGCGTGAACCTCAGCCTGGGCTTCAATCGGGGCGTAAGCTTCGGCCTGCTGGCCGCTGAAACCCCGCGGGAACGGTGGGCGCTTATGGTGATAGCCCTGCCGATAATCGCTGCACTGACGGTCTTCATGTGGCGAAGCGTCGATATGATCGAACGCTTGTCCTGCGCGCTCATCATAGGTGGCGCCGTCGGCAACCTCCTCGATCGCATGGACGATGGAGCCGTGACGGATTTCATCGACGTTCACGCACACGGGTGGCATTTCCCGACGTTCAATCTTGCCGACGTGGCAATCACCTGCGGTGTGGCCGGGTTTCTCATCGCGGCGCTCCGGCCTCCTTCCAGCGCGGGATGACGCCGGGCCTATGTGTCGGCCGCAATCGGAAGAGAGCGCTTGTGCGCCGACGCCTTGTAGGCGCGGACGATGCGGCCATGCGCGTCTGCAGGGATGGATTTTCCCTCCAGGAAATCATCGATCTGCTCGTAGGTGACGCCGTATGCGTCCTCGTCCGGCCGCAGCGGAGCGTTGGTTTCCAGATCCGCGGTGGGCACCTTGTCCACCAGGTGTTCGGGTGCCCCGAGATGACGCGCAAGAGCACGCACGCGGCGCTTGTTGAGCCCGGCCAGCGGCAGGATGTCGGCGGCGCCGTCGCCATGCTTTGTGAAGAAGCCCATCGCGGCCTCGGCCGCGTGGTCGGTCCCGATCACCAAGCCCCGCCACCGGCCGGCCAGGGCGTATTGCGCGATCATCCGCTGCCGCGCTTTGATGTTCCCCAGCAGGAAGTCCTCCTGACCGGAATCCGCCGGCTGTAGACCGGCGTGGATAAGCTCCTGCATCGTCGCATCGGCCGCCCCCTTGATGTTGACAGTTACAACCTCGTCGGGGCCGATCGCGGCAAGCGCGGCTTGTGCGTCGTGTTCATCTGCCTGCTGGCCATAGGGCAGACGCACGGCGATGAACCTCGCCTTGTAGGATTCAACCCTCAATTCGATTACCGCGCGCTGGGCGAGGAGAGCGGCCGTCAGGGAGTCGACGCCACCGCTGATTCCCAGCACGTACGTGTCCAGATGCGAGTTCGCGAGATAGCGCTTGAGAAAGTCGATCCGCCTTGCCGCTTCGGCGGCGGCCACAAACGAGGGCGCGATCCCCAGCGCGTGAATGATGTCAGTCTGGTCGCTCATGGGGTTTCTCGTGTCCGAATACCATAAGGTAGGCCGCTCCCTCATCCACGCCGAAGCTGATGACGAGCTGCTGCAGAACATTGTTGGCGTGACGCGCGTAGCGCCAGATATCCCACGCGAGCGAGCGTACCCGCGCTGGAAGCGCCGGCTGGTGCGCGCTGTCGCGTATGTAGCCATCCCGCATCAACCGATGCAGAACGCCTTCCAAAACCTCCGGCGACAGGGGTGAAGCAGGCAGCTGACACAACACCGTGCCTTCTCCCCGCAGGAGATAGGTAAGCGATGCCCCAGTGATCAGGCAGGTCGAGACGATCGCGTCAAAAGGCACCTGGTTCCTTTGCCGCCACTCCGCGATGGCATCCGGACGGACGCCTATGAACACCGCCAGGTCGCCATCTGTTTCTACCGCCAGCGCCTGCTTCACGCGCGATAGGACTTCGCCGGCCGCAAGCAGGTCAAACCATTGGTAGCGAACCGGCAGCTGGGTCATATGAACTTGTAACCGGTCTCCTCAAGGGGCTGCGGGCCATCCCTAGCCGGACGCGGTTCCACCTTATCATTTTTCCCGCTGCACATACGGCAGGCAAAAGGGCTTGCGGCAACGGCGGCATGCGACAGACTGGCGACGTAATTTCCTTGAGCTTCGGCTCCGCGCGCCCTCCGGCGGTCGCGGGGCAGGGCATGAAAGCCATGGATGTGAACGCTGATCTCTCTGAACTTTTATGCACGATGATGCGGGCGGACCGCCGCGAGCTGGCGCAGGCAATCCTCATGGAACCCGACATCGACGTAAACCACCGCCCCAGCGGCGGACAGACGCCGCTGCATATCGCTGCCGGGCTGTTTCTGCATGGCCTTGCCGCCGTGCTCCTGGTCAAAGGCGCCGACCCCAACGCCCGCGATCAGCGTGGACGAACGCCTTTGATGAACGCCGCCAGAGTTGGCGATACGCGAACCGCAGCGCAGCTGCTCAAACATCGCGCCGATCCGACCTCGCCACGACGCGATTCCGCTGGACAGCTTTGATGTGGGCGTCGCGCTACCAGCGCACTGGTCTGCTCAAGCAGCTGCTGGACGCCGGCGCCAATCCCGCGCTGCGCGACTTGAAGGGAAGGAGCGCCGCGGACATTGCACTTTAATACCAGGGAAAGGCAGCCCTTCGGCTCCTCGAACCTGAAACGACAATGACCCCGCCTTGAGCGGGGTCATTTAACATAACGAGCATTTGCGGACTAACTCGTTGATTCGCATAAGGTATCATATGGAACGCTTATCTCTGGTTCCGTAACGTTCGCTCAGCGCCTGCATTGCGGACGCGGACATCATCGGCAGAAGCGGAAATCAGGGATAGTACATGACGCACCTCGCGTGGCGGGGCATTTCTGCTGTTCGCGATGGGATTAGGCACCGGAGATCTGCACCAGAAAAGCCTGGGCGCATCAATGGGCGGCGAGGTGGTGCATAAGTCTTGATTTATGCAACTAGCGGGCGTCGAGCATGTCAAGAACCGGGCATGGGGCAGCGGCTTCTCCGGTGCACCGAGAAATGGTCTGGGCCAGAATGGCTTCCAGCTTCGCGAGGTCGGCCACTTTCGCCTGAACCTCGGCAAGGTGCTTGGCCGCGATCTCCTTCACCTCGGCGCACGAACCATGCTCGGGGGCAGACAGCGCCAGGAGGGCACGGATCTCGTCGATGCTGAAACCCAGCTCTCTCGACCGCCGGATGAAAGTGAGCCGCCGAACATGAGAAGCATTATAGGAGCGGTGCCCGCCCTGCGTACGCGGGGGAGGCGGCATCAGTTTGATGTTCTCGTAATAGCGGACGGTCTCAAGGTTCACCCCTGCCGCTTTGGCCAACTCCCCGCTGGTAAGCCCACTCATCATCGTGAATTTTTCCCTTGATCCCGTAGTCGCTACAGGATGTAGGCTGCCACGCTCAATGATGGAGCGCCACCCATGACCGATGTACGGCTTTTAGAAGCCGAGCAGCCGACACCTATCCCCGCGCCGCCAACGGGCTTCCTCGCTGGCGCGGGAGCCGTAGTCGGCCTGACAGCGCTCGTCTCCTCGTCCTGTTGCATTGTACCCCTTGCGCTTGCGGCCCTGGGAGCGACGGGAGCTGTCTTCAGCGGTCTTGAGTTCCTGGCCGCGATCCGCCCCTTCCTCCTCGGGACAGCCGCCGTAGCCTTGCTCGCGGGCTGGTGGTTGTACTTCTCGCGGCAGCGATCTCTCGCCTGCCACAGCTACGGCACCTGCGCTGCTGCGGGTACGTCGTGGCGCACTATTGGTATTTTGGCTCTAGGCTCTACCCTCGTCGGACTGGCGGCAGTCTGGGCACCCTATATCGAGCCCTTTCTTCTTAGGTTGGTGCGCTAATGACCGTCGAGCTTCGATCCGTCGTCACCTGCCCTCACTGCGGCCATCAGGCCAATGAGTTGATGCCGACCGACGCCTGCCAGTTCTTCTACGAATGCAAGGGCTGCGGCACGCGGCTGAAGCCTTTGACAGGCGACTGCTGCGTATTTTGTTCCTATGGCTCCGTGCCCTGCCCACCGATACAGGCGGGCTCCGTCGACGGTAGACAAGCGGTCGGGTGTTGTAATTCTACGCTTGACTGAGGTTTGAGCCTCGGCGTTGCCCAAAGTCTGATTAGGCCCCTCGGGGCGCGAACAAAATGATGCTCGCACCTAACAGGCAGATTGCGGCTCCAGATATGTCCAACCGATCAGGCCGATGCCCTTCAATCAGCCATAGCCACGCTATGGAAGCTACGATGTAGACACCTCCATAGGCTGCATAAGAGCGACCAGCCGCTGAACTTTCGACTAGGGTCAGCAGGTAAGCGAATAGAGCCAGCGCGATCATACCGGGCGCCAGCCACCACGCTGATCGATCAAGGCGCAGCCAAGCCCAGAACGCGAAGCATCCTGCGATCTCAGCGATCGCTGCTCCCACATACGCGAAAACTGTCACCATGGCGCTCAAATTGCCACAATCGCGCATGCGCCGTCTATCGAGCCTAATGGTGCAAAAATCTTGACTACTGATAAAGCCGCCAGAGTCCAGAGCGGACATTCCAAACTTCCGCTTGGGGCTTAAAAGCTGAACCAACTGGTCGGTTGCTAGTCTGCAGAAGGACCGTTTGTGAGACGCGCGGGGGAGCGGTCTAGGCTGAACCGCCACAGGCCCCTCCCAAGTCTCAAAAGACGTATTGAAATCATCGTCTCATTTCCTCATGCGCCCCACGAGGATTGACACAAACCGAAGCTGCCAACCGGCCTTATGTCTGAGAATCGATCCGGTCTACCTCGCATCTGCCGAGGTAGACGAGGCTTCCAGCTGATCGCATGGATCCCCGCAGGAGCAATTCTGAGTGCGGGACCAACAGGCGCATCGGCCGCCCCGTCCGGCATCTTCGCGCTACCAAGTACGAGCGCGACGGGCCGCATCCGCAGGGTCTTAGGGGCACCGGGATAAAATGGCAGCTTGAGAGGCTTACATCATCATGCGTCTGTGGCTTCGATCGGCGTCATCGCTGTGATCAACGCTTCGATCTCGGCAGATAGCGCTGCGTGAACGTCGACGGGCAGGCCGCGAGCCGACAACGAGACGACCAAAGCGTAGCGACCGTTAAGCGCATACCGCTTGTCCTTTCCTCGGGTCATCCACCACCCCTTCAGGGGGCGCACGCAGATCATGCGACGGCTTAGGAGCGATGCGACATCGCCGTTCCAGACATCGCATTGCAGGGAGCCGGCCCGGCTATGCTTGTTGCCAAGCAGCCAGCCCGAGTCATCTGGACCCTCCTCGTCGCCTTGCGGTTCGGCGGCGTTCGTCCGGGCCATGAAGACTTCTTCCGGTTCACCGGCCCTCTGGAGATCCCATTTGAGTCCATAACTGCGATAGATGTCGGGGTAGCGCGACCCCATCGCCCCGGGATTGGGCTCCACGAACCAAGACAACGTGACCTTGAGCGACACCTGCTCCTTGAAATGCTCTTCGAGAATATTTCTAGGCCATGGCAGCGTGTAGTAATGGGCTTCATTGAGGCCGATGCGGGATGTCTCGGCCCCAGTCTCCTCGTTCCTGCTCCTGATGCGCCTGAAGGGCTTGATCTCGGATTCTGCCAACAGCGCTAGGTCGTTGGTCGTGCTCGCGAGCGCCCGCGCTCGGTCAGGCACGCCGAACCCGAACTGCCGGATCATGGAGGCGCAGTGCTCTTTGGTGGGTCTTCCGCCCAACCGTCGCCGCATCTCGGGCGTCCAGTCAGCGGAATGGACCATCAAGGCGCGGACGGTCTCGGGCCAGAGGCCAGGGTTCGCGCTCAGGATCTCGGCTGCGAAACCTGCGGCTCGCGCGGCGGCAGGGCTTGTCATCTCTGTGCATTCAAGCGGCCGGTTGATAACGTCCCTCCCGGTCGTCAGCATCGACAGGCTGTCGATGCCGCTCACGAAACCGCCGGCAGGATCCTTGGCCCAGTTGCCGGCCTCAAAAACTACTTCGGGCTTCTGCGGTGCCTGGCTGCGATCCCACGCCAAGCTCGCCCTGCTGTAGGGACTGCGGTCGCCGGTTCGCGCCGCGACTTCCCAACCACGCATGGTGGGCTCGGAAATCTGCGTTCTCTCCGTGTAGCCCCCCACGGAAAGGGCGTTCCAGGCCTGCGCCGGGTCTTCAATCGGATGGTCGCGCAAGTCCTCATTTGCGGACCACTCGTGCGGAAGAATATTGCCCACCGCCTGCAACCAGAGACGTCTAGGGCCGATTTCCTCGATTTCGCAGGCCCCTGATGTCGCGGCGTCGATCGCTGCGCTCCACGTTGTGGCCAGGCCTGTCAACGAAGACTGCGCCGTTACTGTGCAGCAGTGGACTCGCTCGCGGTGCGGAGAGGCGACATCCAGATCGGACATCGCGTCCCTGACGACGAGCCCCCACGTCTCAGGCGGGTTGTGGCCGTTGGGCGGCAGCATCTTGTAGGACTCGAGCCGATGCGTTGGACGGATCGGGTCTTGATCCTGGAGCCTGAACTGAAGATCGCCGAAAGCCGCGATGCCGGCCATGTTTGTTCCATGTCCGTCATGATCGTCCGTCGACCATGACTGCGCTCGCGCATGCATGTCGCTCTCATCCAGCAAAGGCCGCAGCATAGGATGAGCCCGGTTCACTCCGGTGTCGTGCAAGGTCACGTAGGGGCCTTCCGGTGCGGCGCCTAGACGACGGACGGCGTCCTCCACCCACTCGATTGGGGCGACGCCATCAGACCTGACCGTCGTGAACACTGAGGCGTCGATCCGTGCGGGTCTGACCTCCGCCACGTAGACGTTCAGCTCGCGGACAAGCCGCCGCAACGAGCCTCCGGTCGCCCTGATGAACCGGACGACGAATTCTGGAAATTTCAGCTTTTCCTGGGAGAGGTGCAAGCCGAGGGCATCCTTGCGCCTGTCCAGATAGGCTTCGGCGTCAGGTGCGTCTTTCTTGGCTTTCCGACGCAGCCAAAGCTCGAACCAGCCGACTTCGTCGTTCCCGGGCAACGGATCAGGCGATGTCCATAAACCGGCAAGGCCATTGAAGGCGATCGCTTCGACCTCATCGAAGCGCTTATGCACGGCGTTCGGCTTGTTGGCCCCTTCGCTGTCGCGATACTGCTTGATCTGCTCCTTAAGACTCTCGCGCATGTCGTCGGGAACGAAGTAGGACACCCGCTCGAGAGTGTCGGCATCGGTGCGGCGCAGCATTTCCGTTACAGCCCCTACTAGAACGCCATAGGATTTCTGTTGCAATTTTTCCTGGGGCAGTTTGGCAGGGCGGTCGACCGATATGTAGGCGCCGGTTTTTCCAAGCTGTTCGGTCACGCCGAGGAGCGTCTTCTCGACGTCGGCCTGGCCGAAGGCCATGACAATCTGATCAAGCAGCCGCTGCCCGAATTCAGCGCGGTTCTCTCGCTTGAACTTGTCCTTGATGTTGACGCCCTGCCCCTTGAAGGCGCGCGTCTGGCGGAGCCGATCAATCCGCAAATGAGCCTTTCGACCACCGCCGCCTGCCGCCCCTTCCGACATCTACCTAGCCCCAACCGCTGCCGAATCGAACAGCCCTTAGGATAGTATAGAGGGTCAGAGCCTCTGAAGCGCGTCCCGCGATAACTTGCGGGCGATAAACGCATCCGCCAGAAGAGTCTCGGAAACCTTGCGGTTGCCGTCGAGAATGGCGTCCTTGATGACGTCATCGACAGCCGTCACAATGTCAGCTTGGGACAAACCAGTGGCCGCCTGCGTGATGCTGGGCCAGTCGAACGCCTTTGAGACGCGCCGGTCGACCAGTGAGGTCACGAGGCTGCAGATCTCCTCCGCCGTGGGGAAATCATATCGTAACACGTCGCCGAACCTGCGGAACAGCGCTCGATCAAGAAGCTCGGGATGGTTCGTGGCCCCGACGATCAAGCTGTCCGTGCCATTATCCTCTTCCAGGAACTGCAGGAACGAGTTCAGCACGCGCCGCATCTCGCCGACCTCGCCGGACTGGTTGCGCTGCGTCCCGAGGGCGTCGAATTCGTCGAAGAGATAAACCCCTCGGACAGAGTGGATCTGGTCGAAAACAAGCCTCAGTTTCGTGGCCGTCTCACCGAGATAGCGCGTAATTAGCGTATCGAGCCGGAGGCGGAACAAGGGAAGATGAAGTTCGCCCGCCAGCGCCGAAGCGGTGAGCGTCTTGCCCGTCCCCGGCGGTCCGACAAGCAGGATATGTGTGATGGGGCGCCGACCATGCTGCCGCAGGACGGCGCGCTGGGACTGATGGCGGATTAACCGCTCCAGGCGAGTCTTGATGTCCGGACCGAGGACGACATCCGTTAGCTTCGTTTTGGGATAGGAGGCAGAGATGATCTCCTCAAGCTCGGCGCGAGGACGCGCCAACGGGATCGGCTTTACCGCAGGAGCTGTTCCACTCCGTCCTTGATCGACCAGCTTCTTGATTTCGTCAGCTACGTCCTGGCGCCCTTGACGGGCTTCCGAGGCAGCAACCTGCAGCGCGAGAGACAAGAATTGCTCATCATCCCGTTGGACATGCCCTCTGATCAGGGCGACCATCTGCTTGGCCGTTGCCATCTCGTTGTGCTCCGCGCCCTCCCGCGCACTGAAGGCACTGTGAACGCTTATCCTCAAAGATCGGTTTCTTAATCGCTTGAATCGTAGCGCGAGAGGCCGGCAAGGAACAGATGCGGAGGTCGAGCGAGCTACGAATTTCGACGCAAGCCTCGCTTTGCTCGCTGGGTGTTGCAGAGATGTCTTGCAATGCCGACGGGTATCAACGCTCATCGCAGTCGAAAGCGTCAGAGGTCCCTCCCTCTGGGCATGTGATCGGCTTGAGCTCGATACGAGGCCCCTTTTTCTCAAGCGCTTCCATTCCCACGAGTTCACGCCGTAAGGCAGGTTTTTGCCGCCTCAAGGCAATTCATCTTATGCCCTAAGGAAATAAATTCCCGGCCCTGACACTCCGGCTGGAACCAGCCGCCGTACTCCAGCGCTCATTCCCGGACGCGGTGAGGAACATCATTCGGGAATTGAGGACACTCTTTCAGCATTTAAGGACAAACTTTCGAGCGCCTGACAGTTGCTCCACACCACAATTTGACGCGCATCGCAGTTAGGCTCGCCGAGGTTTGGCGATCGGGGCATTCTGAGCGTGTTCCATTCCTCGCCAAGGGGCCCCGTCGCGCTGTAATTTTCTCACTTTCTGCTCTGATATTCTTACCTTTTGGTTGAGTGACCAGCAGATGGCCTTCTACGGGCTGAGGTTCGGACCGGGTGACCGCATCCTCACCTGCGAGGCGGAATACGGCGCGAACTACGTCGCCTATCTGCAGATGGCGAAGCGCACCGGCCTTGTCATCGACGTCATCCCGAGCGACGAAACGGGTGAGATCGACCTTGCCGCGCTCGAACGGATGATCGACGGGCGGGTGAAGCTCATCTCCATTACCTGGGTACCGACCAATGGCGGCCTCGCCAATCCGGCCGCAGAGGTCGGCCGCATCGCCCGCGCCCACGGCATCCCCTATCTGCTCGACGCCTGCCAGGCGGTGGGGCAGATGCCGGTGGATGTCGAGGCGCTGGGCTGCGACATGCTGTCGGCGACGGGCCGCAAGTTCCTGCGGGGACCGCGCGGCACCGGATTCCTCTATGTGCGCCGCGACCTCCTCCGCATCATCGAGCCGCCGATGATCGACCATTTCTCGGCAGTCTGGGTGGCGCGCGACCGCTACGAACTCAGGAACGACGCCCGCCGCTTCGAGACCTGGGAGAACGCCTATGCCAACCGGGCGGGGCTCGGCGTGGCCGTGGACTATGCGCTCGCCATCGGCATGGACGCCATCGCGGCGCGTTGCCGCCTGCTCTCGGGGCGCCTGCGCGAGGGCCTGAGAAGCTTGCCGGGCGTGACGATCCGCGACCTCGGGCGCAACCCCTCGGCCATCGTCAGCTTCACGCTGGCGGGCAGGGAGGCGGGAGAGGTCGTCGCGGCCGCCGACCAGAAGGGCATCACCATCGGCGCCTCGAACCCGTCGAGCACGCGCCTCGATGCGGAGGCGCGCCACCTGCCGCCGCTGGTCCGCGCCTCGCCGCACTACTACAACAGGGAGGACGAGGTGGACCGGCTCATCGACCTCGTGGCCGGGCTGGCGCGCTGAGCGATCAGTCGCCGTCGCGCGCGAGCAGAACCGCGCCGAGCGCCAGCGCCGCCGGAAGCGCCTGGACGAAGAGGATCGAGGTCTTGGCGGTCGCAGCGCCGAAGACGCCCGCGACGATGACGCAGCCGAGGAAGAACAGCTTCAGCGGAAGGGCCATGCCCCGCGGCGCGACGAGGCTCCAGATCAGGCCGGCGGCGAGGAAGCCGTTGTAGAGCCCCTGGTTGGCGGCGAGCACCGCCGACTGTGCTGCGAACTCGGGCGTCAGGTTGAACGATTTCTGGCCGAAGGGCGTGTTCCAGAAGAACATCTCGATGACGAGGAAACCGAGATGCAGCAGCGCCACGAGGGCGACGAGAGCCTTGGCGATCAATGACATGGGGGGTCTCCTTGGCGCCCGGCGTGAGGGCGTGTTGAGCCGGGCGGACGTCTCGCGTCAGCGCCTGCCGCTGAGCTTGAACACCGCCTGTTCGCCGAAGAGGTTCCAGAACCACCAGGGCGCATTCACCCTGACCTCTCGGCCGTGCCAGTCGAGCGCGGTCGAATGGTCGATGACGGCGTCCACCTCCCGCACCAGGTCGACAAAGTCGCGAATGGTGCAAAAGTGGATGTTGGGCGTGTCGTACCAGTGGTACGGCAGGTTTTCCGAGGTCGGCATGCGGCCGCGGGTGACGAGCTGGAGGCGGAGCCGCCAGTGGCCGAAGTTGGGGAAGGACACCACCGCCTGCTTGCCGATGCGCAGCATGTGCTCCAGCACGACGCGCGGGGCCCGGGTCGCCTGGATGGTCTGTGACAGGATCACCACGTCGAAGGCATCGTCAGGATAGAAGGCAAGGTCGGTGTCGGCATCGCCCTGGATGACCGCGAGCCCCTCGGCGACGCAGCGGTTGACGCCCTCGCGCGACAGCTCGATGCCGCGCCCGTCGACGCCCTTTTCGTCGCGCAGCAGCTTCAGCAGGCCGCCGTCGCCGCAGCCGACGTCAAGCACCTTGGAACCGGGCGCGATCAGCCGCGACACCACCAGATAATCGGCCCGGATCGGCCCGGGCACGGCCGCCATGGTCAGGTCGGTGGTCATGCGGACATCCTCATGCCGGCGCCCTCATGCGATCCCCCGCGCCCGCGCCGCCGACTCGAGGAAGCCGCGGGTGATGGCGAAGAGCTCGGGCTCGTCGAGAAGGAAGGCGTCATGGCCCTTGTCGGAGGTCGATCTCGGCGAAGGAGACGGAGGCCGCCGGCGGCGTTCAGCGCATGCACGACCTGGCGCGGCTCTCGCGCGTCGGAAACAGCCAGTCCGATGTGAAGGAGACCACGCAGAAGCGCGTCTTCGTGCCGCGCGAAGGCGCGGGCGAGAGACCCGCCATGGTCGGCGGCGATGTCGAAGTAGTCCATCGCCCGCGTCACGTAGAGATAGGAGTTCGCATCGAAACGCTCGACGAAGGCCTCGCCCTGGTAGCGCAGGTAGCTCTCCACCTGGAAGTCGGCGTCGAAGGAGAAGGTCGGCGCGTCGCGGTCCTGGAAGCGGCGGCCGAACTTCCGGTGCAGCGCGGCATCCGAGAGATAGGTGATGTGCGCGGCCATGCGCGCCACGGCGAGCCCCGACGAGGGCCTGGAGCCTTCGGCGAGATAGCGCCCGCCGCGCCATTCCGGATCGGCCATGATCGCCTGGCGGCCGACCTCGTGGAAGGCGATGTTCTGCGCGGAGTGGCGCGCGGCGGTCGCGATCGGCATGGCCGAGAAGACGAGGTCGCGATAGCTGCGTCGCCCATTGCAGCACCTGCATGCCGCCCATCGAGCCGCCGATCGACCGCAGAACAGCGTCTCGATGCCGAGGCGCTTCGACCAGCATGGCCTGCGCCCTGACCATGTCGGCGAATGGTGATCAGCGGCAGGGAGAGGCCGTAGGGCTGGCCGGTGGCCGGATCGGTCGAGGCAGGGCCCGTCGTGCCCATGCAGCCGCCGAGCACGTTCGAGGAGATGACGAAGTAGCGGTCGGTGTCGATCGGCTTGCCGGGACCGATCATGATCTCCCACCAGCCGGGCTTGCCGGTCACCGGATTGTCGCTCGCCACATGCTGGTCGCCGGTGAGCGCGTGGCAGACCAGGATGGCGTTGGAGCGTGGCGGCGTTCAGCGTGCCGTAGGTGCGGTAGGCGATCTGGAAAGGTGCCAGCGCGATGCCGGCGTCGAGCACCAGAGGCTCGTCCGCCCCGAAATGAGCGACCTCGCCGGCGGGCTGGTCGGCCTGCTGGCGGGCGATGTCGTCAGAGATGCGCCGGGGGCGAGCCATGGAAGGGCGTGATCGCGTTTCACAAGACAGTCGGAACGTTCGTTATTCCGAACGGACCCCTCATGGCAAGAAGATTCGCTTAAGCCTCAGTCGTCCAGTCGCCGGAGGCGATCGATATCGCGGCGGTCCGCCTTGGTCGGCCGGCCGCTTCCCGCCTCGCGTTCAGCCACCGGCGAAGGCGGATCGAAACGCGGCGGTTCCGGCGACAGGTCCTCGTAGATGTGCTGCGCCTCGGCATAGGGACCGCGACGCTCGGCCAGCGCGACGATCTTGAGAACCTTGATGCGACCCGTCAGCGCCACGGTGACCACGTCCCCGATGCGCACCGCCTTGTGCGCCTGGTCGACCCTTGCACCGTTGAGACGAACCGAACCGTCCTCGCAGAGCGCGGCGGCGGCGCTCCGCGTCTTCACGACGCGGGCGAACCACAGCCATTTGTCGATCCGCAGCTTGCCGGTATCGCTCAAGCGTCCTCGTCAGGGTTTCTTCGTCAGGGCATCCTTCAGGGCCGCGAGCTTGGCGAAGGGCGAGTTCGGATCGGGCTCCCTCTCCTTGCGGGGAGCGCGGTCCTGCGGACGCGGGCCACGCTGATCGGGCCGATCCTCCCGCTGGGGGCGATCGCGCCGCTCCTCGCCGCCCTTGCCTCGGAAATCCTTGCCGCGCGCGTCCTTGAACTTCGAGAAATCACGGCGCGGCGGACGGCCACCCTCGCGGCGCTCGCCCTCGGGCGCCCCTTCACGAACGGCGGGACGCTCGCCGGCCGGCTGCCCCTCCCGGGGACCTTGCGGCGGACGCTGGCCGCCGCGCTGGTTCTGGCCATGACGGGGCCGGCCGCGATGGCGCTGCTCGCCCTCGCCCTGCTCGCCGCCACGGCGGAAGTCGCGGCGGGCGGGACGCTCGCCGTCCATGCGTCCGCCGGGACGCCAGACCTCGACGAGCACAGGCTCGGCGGCGACAGGCGCGGCATCGGACGGCTGGGCATCGACATTCGGTTCGACATTCGCGTCGGCGACCGGAGCTTCCTCGACCACGACGGGGGCCTCGGCCTCCATCTGCCCGTCGGCGGCGACCGGTTCGGACAGTGCGGGCGCCTCAAAGCCGGGCGCGACGACATCGGCAGGCTCGGCGGTGGCCGGCGCATCGGCGTCGGGTGCGGTCTCGACATTGGCTTCGGCATTCGTGTCAGCGGCCAAGGCCTCCTCCCCGACGACGGGTGCCTCGGTCTCCGGAGCGGTGCCCGCATCCGGCGCGGGCTCCGCCGCGGCGGTCGCGCTTTCAACCACGGGCTTCGGCGGCGGCGCCGGACGCTTCTCCATGCGGTAGCCGAGGCCCTTGAGGATGGAGGCGAAGTCCTCGCCAGAGCAGCCGACGAGCGAGGTCATGCCGACCGTCGCGGTAAAGCCGCCGCCGGGGAAATGACCGGCCGGCTCCGGCGTCGGGGTGCCGGGCCGCCAGGCGAGCGCCGGGCGGATGATGTCGGCGAGGCGCTCGAGGATGTCGACGCGCACGGCGCGAGCGCCGAGTGCACGGAAGCCGACGAGGCGGTAGAGATCCTTCTCGATTTCCGGGTCGATGGCGATGGAGGTGCGGCCAGAGGCGGCGAGGGCCGGCAGCTCGGCGAGACCTTTCTTATCCAGCATGTCGTGCTTGAGCATGTAGAGCTGGAGCGCCAGCGCGCGCGGCGCCGGCTTCAGCGTCGCCGGCAGGTAGATGTGATAGGCGCCGAAGCGCACGCCGAGCTTGCGCAGGGCGGCACGCGCCTCCTGGTCGAGCTGCTTGACGTCCTCGGCCACCTTCGGCCGCTCGACGACGCCCAGCGCCTCGGCAAGCTGGAAGGCGACTCCGCGGGCAAGGCCCGTCAGTTCCTCGGAGGTCTCGAGCGCAAGCACGGGCCCGAGAAGCTTGGCGATCTGGGCATGCACCCAGAGATCGAGGCGTGCCTGCACCTGGTCGCGCGGTCCGCCGGTCAGATGCTCGTCGGAGAGAATGCGCACGCGCGGGGCGAGAACCTTGTCGCCGCCGACGAGCTTGGCCACCGCCTCGCCGTGCCAGCGGACAGTGCCGTCGTTCGACAGGATGAAGGCCTCGTCGCCCGAGCCCGAGAGCTTCTCGGCACGCTGGTCGATCTCGCCGGCCAGCGCCTTGGTCGCGGCGGCGCGCAGGGCCTTGCCGGCCTCGCCGTCGCCCGCCTGCGGGTCGGGCACGAAACGGAAGCCCTCGAGCCGGCCGACGTGCTGGCCCTCGACGGTGACGTCGCCGGTCTTGGTGATCTCGGCCTCGAGCATGGTGTTTTCCCTTAGGCGCCGCATCAGCACGCTCGTCCTGCGGTCGACGAAGCGCTGCGTCAAGCGTTCATGGAGGGCGTCGGACAAAATGTCCTCCACCCGGCGGGTCTCGGCCTGCCAGTGGACGGGGTCGTCGACCCAGTCCGGACGGTTGGCGGCGAAGGTCCAGGTGCGGATATGGGCGATCCGTGTCGACAAGGTGTCGATGTCGCCGTCGGTGCGGTCGGCGAAGGCGACCTGCGAGGCGATCCAGTCGGAGGGAATGCGGCCCGAACGGCCCGTCAGATAGCCGAAAAGCGTCGAGACCAGGTCCGCATGGCTCGCAGGCGAGATGTTGCGATAGTCCGGCATCAGGCAGGCTTCCCACAGCCGGGAGACCGCCGCGCGGCCACGTGCCCGCTCGCGCACCTCGGGATCGCGCAGCACCAGCTCCAGGACCCGCTGGTCCTGGGCGAGCGGCGAGCGCGTCAGGCCCGGCTCGGTCGGCACCTGGTCCAGGCTGTCCCGCAACGCCTCGACGGAGGAGAAATCGAGATGGGTGTTGCGCCATTGCAGCACCTTCACGCCCTCGAAAGCATGGCTTTCGAGGGCGTGGACGAGATCCTCCTCCAGCGGCGGGCAGCGCCCGGTGCTACCGAAGGTGCCGTCACGGTTCGAGCGGCCGGCGCGGCCGGCGATCTGGGCGAACTCGACCGGATTGAGGCGGCGGAATTGATAGCCGTCGAACTTGCGATCGGCGGCGAAGGCGACGTGCTCGACGTCGAGGTTGAGGCCCATGCCGATGGCATCGGTGGCGATCAGGTAGTCGACATCGCCCGACTGGTAGATTTCCACCTGGGCATTGCGGGTGCGCGGCGACAGCGCGCCGAGCACCACCGCGGCGCCGCCCCGCTGGCGGCGGATGAGCTCGGCGATGGCATAGACCTCGTCGGCCGAGAAGGCGACGATGGCCGAGCGCCGCGGCAGCCGGGTGATCTTCTTCTCTCCCGCGAACAGGAGGTTCGAGAAGCGCGGCCGGGTGATGATGTTGGCGCCGGGAATGAGCTTCTCGATCAGGCCGCGCATCGTGCCGGCGCCGAGCAGCATGGTCTCGTCGCGGCCGCGCCGGTTGAGGATGCGATCGGTGAAGACATGGCCGCGCTCGAGGTCGCTGGCGATCTGGATCTCGTCGATGGCGAGGAACGACACGTCGATGTCGAGCGGCATGGCCTCGACGGTCGCCACCCAGTAGCGGGCGCCGGGCGGCTTGATCTTCTCCTCACCGGTGACGAGCGCGACCGCGCCCTCGCCGGCACGGGCCACGAGCTTGCCATAGACCTCGCGGGCGAGGAGCCGCAGCGGCAGGCCGATCAGTCCGGAGGGATGGGCCAGCATCCGCTCGATGGCGAGCGTTGTCTTGCCCGTATTGGTGGGCCCGAGGACTGCGGTAACCCCACGCCCGCGAAGGGCGGGGGGCAATGGCGGAAGAGACAGGGTCATTCGGGATCGTCTGTATCATGCCGGCACGCGAAAGGCGTGACATTTTCGGTACCGGCTGGCGCGACGTTCACGGCTGGAACGAGTCTGGAACGAATCGGGTCCGAATCGCTGACTCCGCCGGAATCACGATTCGTTCACGACTAGATGTGGTGTCGGGGAGTTGAGCGGGCCACCATACGAGTCGATCCGGATCGCGCCGGAGTCGAGACCGTCGACCACCGAGTCATCTTGGTTGATGAATTCTTAACGACAACATTGCGCATGACCGATCGACTCCCGTGCCGCGCATCAGGACTCGTCGCCGCCGGGCCAAGACTCTCGGTGACCGGGTCGTGATTCGCCGTGGGTGCCGCCTGTCTCAGACGAAGGCCGAAAGCACCCGCCGAACATCGCCCATGGTGAAGGGCTTTTCCATGGTGAGGACGGCGCCTTCACCGGCATGCCGTGCGATGGCACCGGGCCCCTCGACGGCATCGCCCGTCATGATGACAACCCGGTCGGCAAGGCGCGGGTTGAGCGCGATCGCCCGGTCACGGAAGCGCAGGCCGTCGACGCCCGGCATGCGCAGGTCGACGAAGACGAGATCGGCGTCGAGCACCGCGCCTTCCTCCAGCGCCTCGCGCGCCGTCTGGGCGGGCAGGACGTGGTGGCCCAGCAGTTCCAGCATCTCCGCAAGGCTGGAGCGCACGTCGGCCTCGTCGTCGACGACGAGGATGGTCAGCCCATCCTGTGCGGTAGGCTCCTCGGCGGCCGCCGCGTCAGCCTCGCCGGCGGCGACCGGGATCAGCACCGTGAAGCGGGCGCCGCCCGCCTCGCTGCGATCGAGAGCGATGGAACCGCCATGCGATTCCACCACCGTCTTGCAGATGGACAGGCCGATGCCGGTGCCAACCCCGGCCGGCTTGGTGGTGAAATAGGGCTCGAAGATGCGCCCGGCGATGGCCTCGGGCACGCCGGGGCCGTTGTCGGAGACCACCAGCCTCACATGGCCGTTCTTGCGCCGCGTCGAGATGCTCACCTGCCGCGGCGGCTCCATGTCGACGAGCGCGTGCTGGGCGTTGATGACGAGGTTGGCGATGACCTGGCCGATGAAATCGCGGTCGGCAACGATGGAGGGAAGGCTCGGATCGAGGTCGAGGTCGAGGGTCACGTCGTGGCTGCGCAGGCCATAGGCCAGCATGTCGGCGGTCGCACGCACCAGGTCGTTGATCTGCGTCGGTTCGCGCTTTTCCGGCCGCTGGCGGGCCATGGCGAGGAAGCTCTTGACGATCCGTCCCGCCCGGTCGGCCGCGGCGTGGATGCGCTCGGCCCGTCGCCGCTGCGCCGCATCGGCAGCGGTCTCCATGAGCAGCGTGGACTGCGCCACGAGAATGGCCAGCGGATTGTTCAGTTCATGCGCGACGCCGGCGAGCAGCGAACCCATGGCCGAGAGCTTCTCGGCCTGATGCAGCCTTTCGCGTTGCTGCTCCACCTGCCGCTCGGCCTCGCGGGCCTGGGTCAGGTCACGCAGATGCGCGGTGAAGACCCGTCGCTGCGGCAGCTGGATCTCAGAAATGGTCAGTTCGATCGGCAGCAGCGTTCCGTCGGCGCGCTGCGCCTCCATGGTGAGGCGCTGGTCGAGCACCCGGCTGATGCCCGTGGAGGTGTAGCGGGCCATGCCCCTGGCATGGGCATCGCGGAGCGCCGGCGGAATGATCAGGTCTGCGATGGAGCGACCGACGGCATTGGCGCGGGAATAGCCGAAGGTCGCCATGGCCGCGGGATTCAGGTCGAGGAGGACGCCCTCCTCGTCGACCACCATGATCGGGTCGATCGAGGTCTTGATGATGGCCGTGCTGATGGTCTCGGCGACATTGAGCGCCGCGATGCGCGCTTCCAGCGCTTCCTCGCGCTCCTTCAGCGCGGTGGTATCCCGGATCAGGGCGATGAAGCCGACCAGCCGGCCGCCGGCCGCGAAGCAGGGAGAATAGGTCTGGTCGACGTGCCGTCGGGAGCCGTTGCGATAGGTGACCCAGTCGCTCCACTGCACGGTCTCGCCGCGGGCGAGACGTTCCAGCGTCGGCGCGGTGCGTGCCGCCATGTCCTCGCCGAGAATGTCGCGGACGGTGCGGCCGACCACATCCTCGAGCCGCAAGTTCATCATGTCGAGGGCGACGCGGTTGGCATAGACGAAGCGGCCGTCTGCATCCGCCGCCGTCACGCGCATCGGCATGGCGTCGAACAGGCGTCCGAGAATGCCCGCATCGAAGCGCCCGTCCGGCGCCACGACCTCGTCGCGCAGCATGGCGGCAAGGTCGCCCTCCGCGTCCCCCGTCGCCTTCGTCAAAGGCCCCGACATGGACCTCAGGCCCCGTTCGGCACGAAGACGTAGCCCTCGCCGCGCACCGTCTTGATGAAGCGCGGATGCTCGGGGTCCGGCTCGATCTTCTTGCGCAGCCGGGTGACGCGGATGTCGATGGACCGGTCGCTCTCATCGGCCGAGCGGCCATGGGCGAATTCCTGGAGCTGGCCGCGGGAGAGCACGCGATTCGGGCGCGTCGCCAGAGCCTGCAGCAGGTCGAACTCCATGGCCGTCAGTTCCACCGGACCATTCGTGCCGTCGACCAGGCGGCGCGCGTCGAGGTCGAGCGTCAGGGATCCGAAGCGCAGGCTGCGGCCCTCGGGTGTGGCCGCAGCCTGGGGCGTCGTCGAGGCCGGCGCAGCCTTGACGCGCCGCAGCACGCTCTTGATGCGGGCGAGAAGCTCGCGCAGCTCGTAGGGCTTCACCACATAGTCGTCGGCGCCGATCTCCAGCCCGACGATGCGATCGATGGCCCGACCGGCCGCCGTCGCCATGATGATGCCGGTGGAACCCGACTTGCGGATGAAGCGGGCGAGCGACAGCCCGTCCTCGCCCGGCATGGCGATGTCGAGGATCGCCACGTCGATGTGCTTGCCGACGGATTCCTCGCGGAACACCTGGGCGTTACGGTAGCTCAGCACCTCGAAGCCCTGCAGCTCCAGATACTCGCCCACGGCTTCCCGCAGGTGTTCCTCGTCGTCGACGATTGCCACGATGGCCTTCATGCGGAATGCCCTTGTGCTTCGTGCGAGGGTGACAGCATGGAACCCCGCGCTCTACAATGAATCGCGACGCGCAGGTTCACACTCTGCGGCCGTTCTGGAAAGGTCTGATGATGGCACGGCGCGGCCGGATTGCGGTGCTCGACGACGAACCCGACTGGGCCGACGCGGTGCGCGAGTACCTGGTCGATCTCGGCTATGACGTCGACTGCCTCAAGGCCGCCTGGGAGCTGGAGCCTTATCTCGCCCGCGAGAAACCCGATCTGGTCATCCTCGACATTGGTCTGCCGGGCGAGAATGGCATCGACATCCTGATCCGCACCGACCTGGCGAGCGACGTCGCCGTCCTCGTGCTGACCGGAAACCCCGATCCCGTCGATCGCGTGCTGGGCCTCGAGCTCGGCGCCGACGACTATGTGCAGAAGCCTGTCGAGCTGAGGGAACTGGCGGCGCGCGTCGCCGGCATCCTGCAGCGCCGCCTCGGCCGACGCCGCAATCTCGTGGTCTTCGAGAGCGCATCCGTCGATCTCGTCGCGGCGCGGATCCTCAAGGCGGACGGCTCCACCGACCGGCTGTCCGCCGGCGAGGTGGCGCTGATCCGCATCTTCGCCGAGAACCCGGGAAAGGTGCTGACCCGCGAGGAGATCATGGAGCGGGCCCCGGCCGAGGACGAAGAGGCCTTCGACCGCGCCATCGATTCCCGCATCGCGCGGCTGCGGCGCAAGCTCGACACCGAGACCATCCGCACGGTGCGCGGCCACGGCTATGTTTTCGACGTTCCGACCCATGCCGCCAACCCGCCGGGAGTCGGCGAGGACGCCTGAGGCGCGGAAAGCCGGGGACGGGCTCCTTCGCGTTCTCGTTGCGGTCATGGGGTACGGCGACATCGGACGTCCTGCTGCTTGGATGCGACGTTGCACAGGCCAACCCTGCGATTGCATGTCGCCGCGCCGCGGAAGGTGTTTCAGTCCGTGTTTCAGCCCTTTCGGCGCCGGAAACGCGGGAAACAGGCACAGCTTCCGGTCGGCATCGCAGGGAAGGACGGGAAAGCCAGGGTGGCGGCATCAACCCCACCCTTCCCGGATCCCCGTCATGACGCCCCTCCAGGTCACCCTCATTCGCCAGCAGTTCGGCACCATCGCCCGGCAGTCCGACGCCTTCTCGGCGCGGTTCTACGACCAGCTGTTCCGCCTCGACCCCTCGCTTCGCCCGCTTTTCCCGGACGACCTCGGCGCCCAGCGCGGCAAGCTGGTGAAGGCGCTCGCCCATGTCATCCTGTCGCTGCACGATCTCGCCGCGGTGATCGACGACGTCCGCGCCCTCGGACTTCGCCACACCGGCTATGGCGTCACGGCGGCGCACTACGACACCGTCGGCCTCGCCCTGCTTGAAACGCTCGCCGCCTTGCTCGGGGACGCGTTCGACGACGAGTCGCGCGCCGCCTGGGCGCTGGCCTACGGTACCATCGCCGACGCGATGATCGAGGCCTCCGCCGCGCCCTATGCGCGCATCGCCGCAGAGTGAGCGTCAGCCCGCGCCGGCGGCATCCCCCACCGCTTTCGCCAGGGCCGAGCGGACCTCGTCGAAGGTAAAGGGTTTCTCCAGCACCATCACCTCCGACCCGACAGCCTTTGCCAGGCGGTTGGGGCCTGCCACGGTATCGCCCGTGACGATGATCGTCCGCTTCGCCAGCGCGGGATCACGGGCGTGGATGCGATCGCGCAGTTCGACACCGTCGAGCCCGGGCATGCGCAGGTCAGCGAAGATCACGTCGAAGCGCTGATCCTCGATCCGCTGCAATGCCGTCGTCGAGCGATCGACGATGACCGGCCGATGGCCGAGGCCCTCGACGATCTCCGCGAGGCTGCGGCCGACATCCGTCTCGTCGTCGACGATCAGCACGGCAAGGCCGGCGCCCGCCGTCATGACGTCCGGCACCCTTGCCACCGCAACCTTGGCTTCCACGACCGGCAGGGTGATGTCGAACTGGGCGCCGCCCTCGGGCCTGTTGCTGAGCGCGACCTTGCCGCCATGGGCCTCGATCACGTTGCGGCAGATCGACAGGCCGATGCCGGTGCCGACACCCGCCGGCTTGGTGGTGAAATAGGGTTCGAACACCCGCCGCATGATCTCCTCGGGAATGCCGGGACCGTTGTCGGCGACGCGGATGGCGATCTCCGACCCCGAGCGGGCGGCGCGCAGTTCGATGCGGCGCGGCGGCGCGCGGTCCATCAGCGCCTGCTGGGCATTGATCATCAGGTTGGCGAGCACCTGCGTCAGCAGATCCTTGTCACCGGCGATCACCGGCAGGTCAGGCGCAACGTCGACCTCGAGCTCGATGCCCGAGCTGCGCATGCCGTAGCTCACCATGTCGAGGGCGGCCGTCACCACCTCGCCGAACCGGACCGGCTCGCGCTGCGGCGGCTTCTGCCGGGCCATGGCGAGGAAGCTCTTGACGATGCGGCCGCAGCGTTCCGCCGCCGCATGGATGCGCTCGCCGCGGCGGCGCACGTCGTCGGTCGCCGCCTTCTCCACGAGCAGCGAGGATTGGGCGATGACGATGGCGAGCGGGTTGTTGAGCTCGTGGGCGACGCCCGCCAGCAGCGACCCCATGGCGGAGAGCTTTTCCACCTGATGCAGGCGCTCGCGGCTCGCCTGGGCCTCGGCCTCCATGCGATGCGCTTCGGTCAGGTCGCGGGCATGGGCCATGAACAGGCGGTGGTCGCCGGTCCTCACCGTGTTGACCGAATATTCGACGGGGAAGGTCGACCCGTCGCGGCGGCGCGCGAGGCCCTCGAACCGGCGCGCGAGGTTGCCGACATCGACCTTCGCCTTGTAGCGCTCCATGACGCCGATCTGCTCGTCACGCAGCTTGTCGGGCACGACAATGTCGAAGGCGGGCAGCCCGAGCGCCTCCGCCCGCGCATAGCCGAACATGGCCTCGGCCGCGGGATTGAACTCGATGACCTTCCAGTTCTCGTCCGCGACGATGATGGCGTCGAGCGAGGACATCACCACCGCCCGGTTCATCGCCTCGCTGCGCGCCAGCTCCTGTTCACCGAGCTTCAGCTCGGTGAGGTCGCGGGTGAAGGTGAGGAAGCCGACGCGGGTGTCGCCGACGGCCACATAGGGCATCAGCGAAACCTGAAGGTAGCGCTGGCCTCGGGTGACAAACGGAATCCAACCCTCCCAGCGCATCGTCTCGCCGGCCTGAACACGGGCGGCCATCGCATGGTACTGGTCGACGACCTCGGGGCCGAGGATTTCCGCCACCGTATGCCCGATCACCTCGTCGCGGCCCTTGCCGACGAATTCGAGGAATTCGCGGTTGGCGTCGCGGTAGATCAGGTCCGGGTCCACATAGACGGTGCGCAGCGGGATCCCGTCGATCATCGCCCTGAGCTGGTGGATCTTCGCCTGCTGTTCGGCGATGGAGATTTCCAGCTGGCGCCTGAGCCCCATCCAGGGCTCCGGCACCTCGGGCAGGCTCACAACGGCACCTGTGCCGGCAACCGCGCCCGCACGGGCAAGCGCCACCGCGGGCGCGACGAACTGCCGCCAGACGAGGGTCGCCAGGATGGTGAAGGTGGCGACGATGCCGACGACCAGCACCAGATGTTCGAGGAGGTGCTCGCGGGCCTGGGCGGTGATCTCGGCCCGGCCATAGGTCGACCAGGCGAGGACCATCACCAGCAGCAGAAGGGGAAGGCCGCAAAGGACGAGGAGCCCGGCGAAGCGCCGGGACAGATCCGATCCGCCGTGGTGCGGCGTGGCACCGCGCCTGCCGGTTTCGGGCATCGCCATCTCCGCGGCCTCGTGCCACGGCTGCGGGCCGGACACCGGCTGCGGAGATTGGTGGCCGGCCGCGACGGCGATGAAGCGTGGCGGCGGCCGTCCTTCTCGAACAGGCGGCCGACCCTGAGCAGATCGGCCGTGGTGGCCCGCATCTTCTCGCGGAAATCCTCGTGGATGCGGACGGCAGCCTCGGGAAACTCGGTCATGACACGACGGAACAGCGCTCGCGGGATGCGCAGCACCGTCGCCGCGTCGCGGGCGGTCGCGGTCGCCGGCCTGAGCGTCTCGACGATCAGGGCAATCTCACCGATCAGGCAGCCGGGACCGGCGAGGTGCTCGCTCAGGCCGCCGTCGTTGGTGAGCGCGATCTGCCCGGCTGCGACCACATAGCCGCAATCGGCCGCCTGCCCCTCCTTGAACAGCACGTCGCCGGCCCGCAGGAACCGCGTCTCCGTCGAGAAGGCGAGGAGGCGGATCGGCTCGCCGCCGAGACTTGCGAAGAGCGGAACCCGCGACAGGAGGGCGATGTCGTCGTCGAGGGCCATGGGCTCCGCTTTGCACGACCGGCGGGAAATGAGGGGCGGCGTCAGGCCCGCGCGCCACATGCGCGGCGCGCCACCGGACGATAGATCGATTCTTCGTCGGAAGGGAGTTCTTAAGAAGCGGCCTACGGGACGAGCTTGTAGCCGCCCCCTTCGGTCACGAGAAGAGTGGCGTTGCCCGGATCCTTCTCGATCTTCTGCCGCAGGCGGTAGATGTGCGTTTCCAGCGTATGGGTGGTGACGCCCGAATTGTAGCCCCAGACCTCCGACAGCAGGATCTCGCGCGACACCGGCTTGATGCCGATGCCAGAGGTAGCGCAGGATCGCCGTCTCCTTCTCGGTCAGCCGGATCTTGCCGTTCTTGTCGGTGACCAGCAGCTTCGAGGAGGGCCGGAACGAATAGGAGCCGATCTGGAAGACCGCATCCTCGCTCGCCTCGTGCTGGCGGAGCTGGGCGCGGACCCGGGCCAGCAGCACGGCGAAGCGGAAGGGCTTCACGACATAATCGTTTGCGCCCGCCTCGAGACCGAGGATTGTGTCGGAATCGGTGTCATGGCCGGTGAGCATGATGATCGGGCTCTTGAACCCGCCCTTCCGCATGATCTTGACCGCCTCGCGGCCGTCCATGTCTGGCAGGCCGACATCCATGACGAGAAGGTCGTAGTGATCCGCCTTGGTGGCCTGGATCGCCGCACTGGCCGAATCGACGCTGGTCGTGTCGAACTCCTCGTGGAGGGCGAGCTGCTCGGCCAGCGCCTCCCGCATGTCGGCATCATCGTCGCACAGCAGGATCTTGCGGACTTGGCTCATCGAATCACCCGGGGAGAGATGGGCAACCGCATGCACGGGCCCGATAGTGGGACACAGAAGCGCTCTACGCGCAAACGGCCGGACGCGTTACACGGCCGACCGCATGCCTCCGCTAGATATGGATGACATTTTCATGGCGAAAGCCCGGATCACACGGATTTTTGTCCACGCCCTGCCGGGCCGGGCCACCCGGGGCATGCTGCATGTCGGCCTCGCCGCCTTCCCCTGCGCCCTCGGCCGCAGCGGCATTCGCTCCGACAAGCGGGAGGGCGACGGCGCGACGCCGCGGGCGCGGCTGCCGCTGCGCCGGGTCTTCTTCCGCGGCGACCGGCTTGTCCGGCCGCGGACCCTCCGTCAGGTCCGGGCGATCGGACCCGAGGACGCCTGGTGCGACGATGCATCCGATCGCCGCTACAACCGCCTCATCCGCCGGCCGCCGGGACCGGCGGAGGAGCGGCTGATGCGCGCCGACCACCTCTATGACGTCATCGTCGAGCTCGGCTGGAACGATGCGCCGGTGCGCCGCCTGAAGGGCAGCGCCATCTTCTGGCACGGCGCCCGTGACGGCTTCACGCCGACGGCAGGCTGCGTCGCCATCCGCATCGCGGATTTTGCGAAGATCCTGCCGCGGCTGTCCCGCCGTGCCGTGATGGTGGTGCGCTAGGGCGGCCGCGCCTCACACCGAGGCGGTCAGGCCACCATCGACGAAGAGCACGTGGCCGGTGACGAAGTCGGAGGCCGCCGCGGCGAGGAAGACACAGGCTCCCTGCAGTTCCGAGACGTCGCCCCAGCGCCCGAGGGGCGTGCGCGCCTCCAGCCAGGACGAGAACTTTTCGTCCTTCACCAGCGCATCCGTCAGCTCGGTCTTGAAGTAGCCCGGTGCGATGCCGTTGGAACGGATGCCGCGGCGGCCCCACTCCACCGCCATCTGCTTGGTCATCATCTTCACCGCACCCTTCGACGCCGTGTAGGGCGCGATGGACGGGCGGCCGAGTTCGCTCATCACCGAGCAGGTGTTGATGATCTTGCCGTAGCCACGCGGCAGCATGTGCTTCGCCACTGCCTTGGAGACATAGAAGACGCTGTCGATATTGGTCGCCATGACACGCCGCCACGCATCTTCGGGGAAATCCTCGAGCGGCTGGCGGATGGTCATGCCGGCATTGTTGACGAGCACGTGGATCGGCCCGATCTGGCGCTCGATGGCGTCGACGCCAGCGGTCACCGCGGCGGGATCCGTCACGTCGAAGGCACTCGACGAGACCTTGTAGCCCTTGGCCTTGAGCGCCGCCTCGGCGCCGGCGAGCTTGCCCTTGTCGCGACCGTTCAGGACGATCTCGCATCCGGCGCCGGCCAGCCCTTCGGCATAGGCGAGCCCGATGCCGCTGCCGGAGCCGGTGATGAGGGCGCGGCGCCCGGTCAGGTCGAAGGTCTTGAGGGTCATGGTGTCGGGCCTTTGTCGTTTCCTCGGTCGGGCGAGGAGGAAAGGCCATGGCGCGCCCGGATGCAAGGGTCGCGGCGAACTTGTATGGCAGTTATTGCTCGGCCACGACCTTGACCAGTTCACCTCCGCGCGGCTGCTCGCCGTCGGACAGTCCGTTGAGGACGCGGAAGCGCTCCTCGGCCCGGTCGGGAACCTGCATGCGGCGGGCGAAGGTCAGAACCGTGTCGCCCTCGCCGGCGCGGATCGTCCTGACCCGGATGGGCTTCACCGCGGCTTCCGCGGCCGTCAGCCGGCGGAAGGTTTCCATGGACGCC
This sequence comes from Phreatobacter sp., assembly GCA_965284145.1. Classification (GTDB taxonomy): domain Bacteria; phylum Pseudomonadota; class Alphaproteobacteria; order Rhizobiales; family Phreatobacteraceae; genus Phreatobacter. Next base: position 684,576 of record CBDIRH010000001.1, on the reverse strand, counting down.
CGGAAGCTGGCATCGACCTCGCCATTGAGGTCGCGGGCGGCGTAGATGATGCGATAGACCTCGCTGCCGAAGCGCACCACGAAGATGCGGAACGACCAGTCGCTGCCGCGCGCCACGGCGGTGGCCGCCTGGAAGCCGTTCACGGTCACCGCCTCGACCGTCGCTTCGGCGAGGCCGTCGATCCAGCCGGAGGAGAGGTAGGAGGTCAGTGACTGGTTGGCCTGGACGCGCACCACGTCCAGCCGGATCGCCATGTCGTTGGGACCGAGCCCCGTCACGGCCGAGCGCGAGTTCTCCAGATTGAAGCCCTCGGGGGCGGTGACCATGAAGCCGAGCCGCGGGTGGATGAAGCTGCGGCCGCGGACGAAGCCCTGGCGGGGATCGTCGCCGAAGGTGATGCCCTCGATGGCCCTGAGATAGCGTTCGCGGTCGCGCGGCCGCCCCTCAGGCGCCATGTGCTGGCGCGCGGCGAGGATCGCCTCGCGGATCCGCTCGGGCGTCGAGGGGTGGGAGGCCATGAAGTCCGGGCCGCCCGCTGCAGCCTGGGTCGGCGTGCGCAGCGTGGCATTGCGGTCCATGGTCTGCAGGAAGCGCGAGGCGCCATAGGGGTCGTAGCCCGCCTTGGCGACCAGCGCGACGCCGATCACGTCGGCCTCCAGCTCCTGCGTCCGCGAGAAGCTGGCGAGCGACACGCGGGCCGCCTCGCGCCGCGCCTCGGCGCCGGCCATGTCGTTGAGCAGCCGCGCCCGCATCACCGCGACCAGCTCGCTGGTGCGGACCTGGTCCTCGCGCTGGCTGGCGTGGCGCGCCGAGACATGGGCGATCTCGTGGCCCAGCACGGCGGCGAACTCGCTGACGTCGTTGATCAGGGCGAGCATGCCGCGCGTCATGTAGAGATGGCCCGACGGCAGCGCGAAGGCGTTGATGCTCGGCGAATTGAGGATCGTCAGCCGGTAGCGCTGGTCCGGCTTGTCGGAGGCCGCGGCGAGGCGATCGAGAATCTCGTTGGCGAGCCGCTCCACCGTCGGCGCGCTGTATTCGCCCCCGAAGGCGGCGAGGATGCGGCCATGGTCGCGGCTGGTCAGCGGCGGCAGGCGCGTCTCGGTCGGAACCGGCTCCGGAACCGGCACGTTGGTCTCGGGAGCCGTGGCACAGGAGGCGAGGAACAGGGCGAGCGAAAGCGTTGCCAGCCGTCGCGGCCGACCAAGACCTGCCTGCGCTCCTGCGAACCGAAACACGGTCCTGGGCTACCTCGCGCCGTGAGCCGGCGCCTGTGCGTTGGTGATCGCCTCCGGCATCGCCGCCGCGATGAAGGGGCTGCGCCGGATCGTCACGGTCCCACGCACCCGCAGCATGTGCCCACGGAATGCGGCAGGTTCAAGCCCGGACTCGCGAAAAGCCGGCATGTCACGATCGTGGATCGTGACTGTCAGCGCCCCCGACCGGGGCGGCCCGAAATTGACGTAAGTGATGCGATTGACCGTGCGAACGCTGCGAACGCGGCCGGTCACGACGACAAAGCGCCCGTCGGCAGCCCTCAGGGCCTCGCCATCATTTGTATCAAGAAGTGACTGGGGCGTGGCCCAGATGCCACGCCGGGCGGTAACGGCCTCCGTCTCCGCCGCCTCCATCAGCCGCCAGCAATCCCGGGGGACCAGGCGGGAGGGCGTCAGTCGCGCCGCCCCCTCTCTCAGGATGCCGACCTCCAACGGGCCGGAGGCGTCGAAGGCGATGACCGGCAGCCTGTCGTGACGATCGGCAGCTCCGAGGACGGCGATGCGGACAACCCTGTCTCCTGCCACGACAGCGTCACCCACCAGCGCTGCGAGGCGGAAGCGGCGCCCGTCAGGCGCGGACAACACGAGTGGCGTGTCGGCGCGCAGGCCCGCGACGGGTTCTGCCGTTGGCACCGCGCAGGCCAGGGCCTGCCCGGCGCAGAGCGCCATGGCCAGAATGACTGCAAGACCCCGAAGGCAGGTCATGGCCAGGCTCCATCCGGCCGATGAGGCGCCGGATGGGGCTTGCCGTCAATGGCGCCGGAGCGAAGTCCGGCGCGCGCAACCGCCTCAGGCGCCCTTGCGGTTCTGGCGGTTGTTGATGAGGTCGTCGACCACGGCCGGATCGGCGAGCGTCGACGTGTCGCCCAGCGCCGCCGAACTCGTCCTCGGCGATCTTGCGCAGGATGCGGCGCATGATCTTGCCCGAGCGCGTCTTCGGCAGGCCGCGGCGAGAACTGGATGAGGTCGGGCGAGGCGATCGGGCCGATCTCCTTGCGCACCCAGGCGACGAGTTCCTTGCGCAGCTCCTCGCTCGGCTGCCTCGCCGCTCATCGAGCGTCACATAGGCGTAGATGCCCTGGCCCTTGATGTCGTGCGGATAGCCGACGACCGCCGCTTCCGACACCTTCGGATGGGCGACCAGGGCCGATTCCACTTCCGCCGTGCCCATGCGGTGGCCGGAGACGTTGATGACGTCGTCGACGCGGCCGGTGATCCAGTAATAGCCGTCGGCGTCGCGCCGGCAGCCGTCGCCGGTGAAGTACTTGCCCAGCGTAGGTGGAGAAATAGGTCTGCACGAAGCGCTCGTGGTCGCCGATAGACCGTGCGCATCTGGCCGGGCCAGGAGTCGGAGCATGACAGAGATTGCCCTCGCAGGCGCCCTCCAGCACCTTGCCCTCGGCATCGACGATCTCCGGCTGGACGCCGAAGAAGGGCCGCGTCGCCGAGCCGGGCTTCAGCGCGGTGGCGCCGGGCAGCGGCGTGATGAGGATGCCGCCGGTCTCGGTCTGCCACCAGGTGTCGACGATCGGGCAGCGGCCGTCGCCGACGACGCGGTGATACCACTCCCAGGCTTCCGGGTTGATCGGCTCGCCGACCGAGCCGAGCAGGCGCAGCGAGGCTTGCGCGTGGTCTTCTTCACCGGATCTTCGCCGGCGCCCATCAGCGAGCGGATGGCGGTCGGCGCGGTGTAGAAGGTGTTGACCTTGTGCTTGTCGACCACCTCCCAGAAGCGCGAGATCGTCGGGATAGGTCGGCATGCCCTCGAACATCAGCGTCGTCGCGCCGTTGGCGAGCGGTCCGTAGACGATGTAGCTGTGGCCGGTGACCCAGCCGACGTCGGCCGTGCACCAGTAGATGTCGCCGTCCTTGTAGTCGAAGACGTACTGGTGGGTCATCGAGGCGTAGACCAGATAGCCGCCCGTCGTGTGCAGCACGCCCTTCGGCTTGCCGGTCGAACCCGAGGTGTAGAGGATGAACAGCGGATCCTCGGCGTTCATCGGCTCAGGTTCGCAGACGTCCGCCGCCTTGGCGGCGAGGTCGGCATAGTAGTGGTCGCGGCCGTCCTTCATCGCGACATGCAGCGCCGGTGCGCTTGACGACGATGACGCTCTTCACCACGCCCGGCGCCTTGTCGCAGGCGGCGTCGACATTGACCTTCAGCGGCACCTTGCGTGCCGCCGCGCAGGCCCTCGTCGGCCGTGATGACGACGGCGGTGTCGGCATCCTCGATGCGGCCGGCGAGGCTGTCCGGCGAGAAGCCGCCGAAGACGATGGAATGGATGGCGCCGATGCGGGTGCAGGCCAGCATCGCATAGGCGGCTTCGGGGATCATCGGCAGGTAGATGGTGACCCGGTCGCCCTTCTTGACGCCCTGGCCCTTCAGCACGTTCGCCCACTTCAGCACCTCGGCATGCAGCTGCCGGTAGGTGATCTTCGCGTCGTCCTTGGGATCGTCCCCCTCCCAGATGATCGCCACCTGGTCGCCGCGCTTGGCCAGATGCCGGTCGACGCAGTTGCCAGGAGACGTTGGTCGTGCCGTCCTCGAACCAGCGGATCGACACGTTGTGCGGATCGTAGGAGGTGTTCTTGACCTTGGTGTAGGGCTTCATCCAGTCGATGCGCTTGCCGTGCTCGCCCCAGAAGGCCTCCGGCGACTTCACCGAAGCCTCGTACATGGACTTGTACTTGGCATCGTCCACGTAGGCGCGCGAGGCCCAGTCGTTGCTGACGGGATAGAGCTTTTCCGACATGGCGGTCCCTCTCGATGGTCGCCACCCGTCCGATATCACGGGCAGCGATGCCGTTTCCCCATGGGGCAGCCCATTCGAACGGCCGCCTTCCGTATTCCGCCGCGACCATACGTCGGCGCGGCGCGAAGGCTCAAGAGAGGCTGTCTCACACTTTGGTCGCTCGCCAAACGGCTACTGTCTTGGCGCTTCGGCCGAATTGACCCTGCCGCCCCCGACGTCGAAGCTGGCCGCCCCTGCCCCATGCCCGCGGATGCCTTGCTCCATGACCAGCGCCCTCGACACCATCCTTGAGAGATCGGCCGCAGGCGGCGAGGTGCCGGGCGTCGTCGCCATGGTCGCGAACCGGGACGGCCTCTCTACGAAGGCGCCTTCGGGTGCGCCGGGCCGGCGGGGATGCGCCGATGACTGCCGACACGGTGGCCTGGATCGCCTCGATGACCAAGGCGATCACCACCGCCGCGCTGCTGCAGCTGGTCGAGGAGGGCAAGGTCGCGCTCGATGCGCCGGCCGCCGACTATGCCCCGGGAATCGGCGCGGCCGGCCTGCTGCACGACTTCGATGCGGAGGGAAAGCCGCTGACCCGTTCGCCGGCGCGGCCGGTGACCGTCCGCCACCTCCTCACCCACACCTCCGGCTACTCCTACGACTTCGCCTCCTCCGCCATTCGCAAGTTCATGAAGGCGACGGGCCTCCCCGCCACCAATTCCGGCCTCATCGCCTCCCTCGCCGCGCCGCTGATCGGCGAGCCGGGCGAGGCCTTCATCTACGGCATCTCCACCGACTGGGCCGGCCGCATCGTCGAGACGGTCACCGGCAAGCCGCTGGAGACGGTGTTCCGCGAGCGCATTTTCGCGCCCCTCGGCATGCGGGATTCGATGTTCCGCCTCGGGCCGGACCAGATGGCGCGCCGCGCCACGGTCCACGGCGTCAGGGAAGACGGCGCCTATGTGCCGACCGACATGGTGGTGGTGCAGGACCCTGAGTTCGCTTCGGGCGGCGGCGGCCTATACTCCACCGGCGGCGACTACATGGCGTTCCTGCGCATGATCCTTTCGGGCGGCACGCTCGGCGGCACGCGCGTCCTCGGGCCCGACAGCATCGCCGGCCTGATGACCGACCAGATCCCTCAGCTGACCGTGCCGGCCCTTGGCCTCATGTCGCCCATGGGTCCGCGCAGCGCCGATTTCTTCCGCGGCAGGCACGACCGGCTGGACCCTCGGCTTCCAGATGAATCGCGAGCCGACGGCGGAGGGCCGCGCGGCCGGCGCCCTGTCATGGGGGGGCTTTGCCAACACCTTCTACTGGATCGACCCGGTAAAGGGCATCGCCGGCGTCTTCATCACCCAGATCGTGCCCTTCTTCGACCCGCGCGCGGTGAGGCTGTTCCGCGAGTTCGAGACGGAGGTGTACCGGTCCCTGTCCTGACGAGGACCGCGTGCCCTACTCCGCCGCCTTCGGCAGTTCCACGCCCGCCTCGCGCAGCACCTCGGCGGTGTCCTGCCCGAGTTTCGGCGGGGCGAGGCGGGTGGAGGCGGGCGAAGCCGCATAGTTCACCGGGTGCTTCATGTCGACCCAGGTATAGCCGTCCGGATGGGCGTGCTTGCGGAAGAAGCCGACCGCCTTCAGGTGGGGGTCGTCCATCAGGTCCTCGAAGCGGTTGATCGGCGCGAAGGGGATGGCCTTCTCGGTCAGCACCTTCGCCCAGTCGTCGTTGGTGCGGGTGGAGACCATGGCGTCCATCATGGAATAGAGCTCCTTGATGTTCACCATGCGCGCCCGGTAGGTCGAGAACTTCGGGTCGGAGTTCAGCTCCGGCCGCCCCGCCAACACGAAGAAGTCGGTCCAGTTCTTGTCGGAATAGGGCAGGATGCCGATCCAGCCGTCCTTCGACTGGTAGGGCCGCCGGTCGGGATTGTGGATGCGCGCATAGCCGAAGTCGGTGCCGGCGGGAGCCGGGTCATAGACGTGGCCGTAGAGGTTCTCGTGCATGACGAAGTGCGTGTAGCACTCGAACATCGGCACCTCGACGAGCTGCCCCTCCCCCGTACGCTGCTTGTGGAACAGGGCGGCGAGCACCGCCTGCACCATGAACAGGCCGACCGTCTTGTCGGCGGCCAGCGTCGGCAGGTAGCGCGGCGCCGGGTTGCCGTCGACGCGGGGAAGGATGTCGGCGCCGCCCGAGACGCCCTGGATCAGGTCGTCATAGGCCGGACGCCCGGCATAGGGACCATCGGCGCCGAAACCGGCGGCATGGATGTAGATGAGGTTCGGCAGCCGGCTCTTGAGGCTGTCGTAGTCCATCTTCAGGCGGGCGGCGGTATCCATCCGCATGTTGGAACAGACGACGTCGCAGGTCTGGGCCAGCGCGATGCAGGCTTCCTGGTCCTCGGGCCGCTTCAGGTCGAGCGCCACCGACTTCTTGTTCTTGTTGTACATCATGAACAGCGGACCCATGCCGGCCCCGGCCTCGGCCGGCCAGGCGCCGGGCCAGCGCATGATGTCGCCGCCGCCCTCGCCCGGGCTCTCCACCTTGATGATCTCCGCGCCCATGTCGCCGAGCAGCATCGTGGCATAGGGCCCGAGGATGACGGCGGTGAGATCCAGGATGCGGATGCCGGCGAGGGGGCCGCGCGGCGCGGTGGTCTGGGTCATGGTGGGGCCTTCACGAAACGGCGTTTCAGCCATTGTAGTCGCCTTCGCGGGACTTGCGAACCCGCCGCGTCGAGGCCGTGACCGGCGTTCAGTGCAGATCGCGCCGGATGGTCAGGGATCGATTCCGCCCATGGCGCAGACGATAGCCCATTCCGCATCGGTCACCGGCTGGACCGAGAGCCGCGACAGCTTCAGCAGTGCCATCTGCGAAAGCTTCGGCTCATGCTTCACCGCCTCGAGGCTCACCGGCGTCTTGAGCGGCTTCACCGCCTTGATGTCGACCACGACCCAGGGCTCGCCGGCTTCCGCCGTCGGATCGGGATAGGCCTCGCGGATCACCTCGACGATGCCGACGATCTCCTTGCCCTCGTTGGAGTGGTAGAAGAAGCCGCGGTCCCCGGCCTTCATGCGCATCAGGTTGAGCTTGGCGGCATGGTTGCGCACGCCATCCCAGAAGGTCCCCTTGGCGCCGGCCTTCACCTGCTGGTCCCAGGACCACTTGAAGGGCTCGGACTTGTAGAGCCAGTGCGCCATCACTGCCCCTCGATCTTCGGCGCGGCGGAGGCTGTCGGGATGAGCTTGCAGAAGGCGTCGAGCTCGGTGACGAAGCGCTCGAACTCGGCCAGGGTCATGGTCGACTTGCCGTCGCCGCACTCGATCACCACGATCGGCTCGCCGCCGGTGCGCCGCTTCATCAGCTTGGCGACCGGGAAGATGACCGAATGGGTGAGGTCGAAGGGATGCGTCTCGGCGACGAGGTCGGAACCCATGGCCTTGGTCGCCGCCTCGACACCGCGCGCCAGCTTCTCGAAGAAATTGGTCATCGTTGAATTCCGTCCCGTTCGCTCGAACTCATTCCGCCCGCTGCGGACGCGCCATCAGCTGCACGATCGCCTGATCGACGTCGATGATACCGCCGAGGACCGCATCCACGGCTTCCGAAATCGGCATGTCGACGCCGGCCTCGCGGGCCTTCTCCACCAGTATCTCGGCGGTCAGCGCGCCTTCCGCAAGCGCCCCCTTGCCCGAGACGAGCTCGAGGCCCTTGCCCTCGCCGAGGGCGTGGCCGAGGGCGAAGTTCCGCGACTGCACGCTGGCGCAGCTGAGGATGAGGTCGCCGAGGCCCGACAGTCCCATCAGCGTCTGCGGCCTCGCGCCGAAATGGGCTCCGAAGCGCGACAGTTCCGCAAATCCACGCGCGGTGATGGCCGCCGTGGCGCTTGCCCCGAGGCGGCGGCCGGCGACGATGCCGGCGGCGATCGCAAGCACGTTCTTCGTCGCGCCGCCGATCTCGACGCCGCGGATATCGGAGGTGTGGTAGAGCCGGAAGCTCGGCGACCCCAGCGCCGCGGCGATCCGCCGCGCCTCGGTTTCCTCGCGGGCCGCGACCGTCACGGCGGTCGGCAGCCCCCGGTCGATGTCGGCGGCGAAGCTCGGCCCCGACAGCACCGCCGGGGTCGCGGATGGCGCCTCCTCCTCGACGATCTCCGACAGAAAGCGGCCGGTGCCCCGTTCGATGCCCTTGGCGCAGATGACGAAGGCGGTGCCGGGGCGGATCGCGGCCGCCGTGGCCCGGGTCACCTCGCGAAGGGCCTGCGCCGGGACGACGGCGAGGATCATCGACGCCGACGCGGCCTCGGTCAGCGATGTCGTGGCCGTGACGCGCTCGTGCATCACCGCGCCGGGCAGGCGGCGGGCATTGGTGCGGCGGGCGTTGACCTCGTCGGCGACGGAGGCCTCGCGGGCCCAGAGGGTCACCCTCCGTCCGGCCCGGGCGGCGACATTGGCGAGCGCCGTCCCGAAGGCGCCGGCGCCGAGAACGGCGAGGCTATCGTCCTGCGTCATCCGCCGGCTCCGTTCATGCCTTGGCCCCCAGCCGTCCTGAACCCACGGTCGCCGCCCCCGCATCGAGGGGCCAGCGGGCGCGCGGCGCGATATCGAGGGGATCGCTGAGACCCGACTTCAGCCGTTCGGCACCCGCCCATGCGATCATCGCCCCATTGTCCGTGCACAGCTTCGGCGGCGGCACGACGAGAGGCAAGCCAGCCGCATCAGCGGTCTTCTGTAACACGGCTTTCAGGGTCTGGTTGGCGCCGACGCCGCCGGCCACCACCAGTGCTGTCGGCGCGCCATGGCGCTCGCGGAACAGGCGGATGGCGACCTTGCAGCGATCGGCGACCATGTCGGCCACCGCCGCCTGGAACGAGGCGCAGATGTCGGCGACATCCTGGTCGGCGCAGCGTGCCTGTGGCGTCTCGCAGATCTGCCGCCTTCAACGCTGACCGCGCGTCTTCAGGCCCGACAAGCGAGAAATCGGGTTCCGGTCGAGCCCGGTCAGCGGGCGGGGGAAGGCGAAACGCGCGCGGCATCGCCCGTCCTGGCGCCGCGCGTTCGACCTCGGGACCGCCGGGATAGGCGAGGCCGAGGAGTCTTCGCGACCTTGTCGAAGGCTTCGCCGATGCGCGTCGTCGATCGTCGTGGCCCGAGCGCTGGCGTAGTCGCCGACGCCGCGTCACGGCAAGAAGCTGGGTGTGGCCGCCGGAGACCAGCAGCAGCAGGTAGGGGAAGGCGAACGTCATCGGTCAGCCGCGCCGTCAAGCGCATGAGCCTTCGAGGTGGTTGACCGCGATCGAGCGGCTTGCCGAGCAGCCAGCGGCCATCGCCTTGGCCGTGGTCAGCCCGACGATGAACGCCGCCGACCAGCCCCGGTCCGCCGGCGGCGGCAATGGCATCAAGCTCGGCCTGCGGCCGATGCCCGCCTCGCGCAGCGCCTGAGCGGTCACCCGGTCGAGCGATCTCGACATGGGCGCGGGCCGCAATCTCGGGGACGACGCCGCCATAGGGCGCATGCTCCTCGATCTGCGAGCGCACCACGTTCGACAGGATGGCGCCGCGCCCGTCGGGGGCGACCCGCACCACGGAGGCCGCCGTCTCGTCGCAGGTGGTCTCGATCCCGAGAACCAGCATGACATCCTTCTCCCGCCATCGACGCGACGGGACTTCCGGTCCGCCGATCCGCCGCTATGATCGCGCGCTTCGCGTATCACCGGACATTCCCATGGCGCAATCGCCCTTCCTCCGCATCGGCACCCGCGGTTCGGCCCTCGCCCTCGCCCAGGCCCATCAGGTGCGCGGCCTGCTCGCCAGGGCCCATGGCGTCGGCGAAGGCGACATCGCCGTGGAGATCATCAAGACCAGCGGCGACGCCATCCAGGACCGGCCGCTGTCGGAGGCCGGCGGCAAGGGCCTTTTCACCAAGGAGATCGAGGAGGCGCTGATCGAAGGCCGAATCGATCTGGCGGTCCATTCCTCCAAGGACATGCCGACGACCCTTCCCGACGGCCTCGGCCTCGTCGCCTTCCTCCAGCGGGAGGATGTCCGCGACGGCTTTATCGGCCGCGCCGTCCACGACCATCGCCGGCCTGCCGCAGGGCGCCGTCGTCGGCTCTTCCTCGCTCAGGCGCCAGGCGCAGCTCCGCCGCGAGCGACCGGATCTGGACGTGATCACCTTTCGCGGCAATGTGCAGACGCGCATGGCCAAGCTGAATGCCGGCGATGTCGCCGGCACCATGCTCGCCATGGCCGGACTGAAGCGCCTCGGCATCGCCGCAGAGGTGACCGAGATCGTCGCCGTCGAGCGCTTCCTCCCCGCTGTCGGCCAGGGCGCCATCGGCATCGAGGCACGCCTTGGTGACAGCCGCACGCTCGACAGCTCCTGGCGCCGCTCGACCATTCCGACACGGCAACGGCCCTCGCCGCCGAGCGCGCCTTCCTTGCCGTGCTCGACGGCTCCTGCCGCACGCCCATCGCCGGCCTCGCCACGCTCCTGGGCGACACCATCGCCTTCACCGGCGAGATTCTCCGACCCGACGGCAGCGAAAGCCATGTCGCCCGGCGGACGGGATCGCGCGCCGACGCGATCGCCCTCGGCCGCGACGCCGGTGCCGAGCTCAAGGCCCGAGGCGGCGCCGGCTTCTTCGGACCGGCCTGATGCGGGTGCTGGTCACCCGGGGGGAGCCCGAGGCCGGCCGCACCGCCACACTTCTGGCGGGCCTCGGTCACCGGCCCCTGGTCACGCCGCTGCTGACCGCCGAAGCCCTTCCGGCCACCGTCGACGTGTCGGGCGTCGTCGCGGTGGCGGTGACAAGCGCCCGCACCGCCGCCTTTCTGCCTGACGACCTGCGCCGCGCGATGCGGGACCTCCCCGTCTTCGCGGTCGGCGACCGCACGGCAGCCGCGCTGCGCGATGCCGGCATCCCCGACGTCCGCGCGGCCGATGGCGATGTTGCGGCCCTCGCCGGGCTGATCCGGCGCGCCGGACTGCCTCCGGGGGGACGGATTCTCCATCCGGGCGGCGCGGATCGCGCCGGCGACCTGGCCGGCGCCCTTGAGGCGCAAGGCCTGAGCGTCCTTGCCGTCACCGTCTACCGGATGGTTGCCGCCCTTCGCCTTCCCGAAACGGCGCGGGAGGCTCTGGCGTCGGGTGAGGTCGATGCCGTCCTGCACTATTCGCCGCGCTCGGCCCGCATCTTCACCGACCTCGTCATGGCGACAGGGCTCGCGGAGGCGGCCCGACGCCCTCTTCACGCCTGCCTGTCGCCGGCCATAGCGGCGGCATTGGAACCCCTCGCGGCACCACGCGTCATCTCGTCGATTCGGCCCGACGAGGCCACGCTGCTCGGCCTGCTTGCGACCTGAGTCGGGTTGCGGCAGGGCGCTCCTGCGCGCTAGACCTCTCGCACGGGGCTAGCGGGAGACGATGGATGACCAGTGACGACCGCCCGACCGACGATCTGAAGCCGAAGCGTCGCGGCAAGGCCCCGACCATCACGCTGGAGGCTCGGGAGATCGAGCAAACTCCGACGTCGGCCACGTCGGAGGAAGGGTTGTCCGGCGCGTCGCCTGAGGCTGAAACCGTCGTGGATCCGGCCGCCACCGAGACGCTCGCGTCGACGGATGCCGGGGCGACGGCCGACCCGGTCGCTCCGGAGGACATGCCGACCGCCCCTCTGACCGAACCTGCGCCAGGCGTCGACGTGTCCCCCGAGGTTCCGCCGGACACGACGGTCGCCGGCGAACGTCCAGAGGACCCTCCGGCGGAGCCGGCGTCTGTGGTGACGCCCGTCGCGGATACCACGCCGATCGAGTCGACATCCGCGGCCGCGGAACCGCCCCCGGTCCCGCCCGAGCCGCCGGCCCGTGACGAGCCCGTACCGGTGCCGCCCGTGGCATCCGGCGGTGGATTCGGACGCCTCGCAGCGGCCGGTCTCGTCGGTGCGCTGATCGCCGGCGGCGGAACCGTCGCGGCCCAGCTCGCCGGCTACTGGCCAGCGACCGGCCGCGCCGACACGACGGCCCTGGAACAGCGCCTCGCGGCCCTCGACGGCCAGATGCGGCAGATCGCGGCGCGGCCCCAGCCGGCGGCCGCTCCCGCCGTCGATCTCGCCCCCTGACCCGGCGGATCGAGGCACTCGACGCGGCCCGCGCCACCCTGGAAGGCCGGCTCGCCGCCGTCGAACGGCGAGCCACGACGCCGGCCGCATCGGCTCCTGCGACTGCGAGCCAGGCCCCGCCGGCCCCTGCCGTCGACCTTGCACCGCTGAAGACCGAGATCGACGCGCTGAAGGTCGCGGTCGAGGCCATCGCTGCCGCCCAGCGGACCGCCGCCCAGGCGCCCGCGACGCAGCCCGCTCCGGCTGTCGACACGGCGGCGGTCGATGCACGAATCACCGCCCTTGTCGCTCCGCAGACCGCGCGCATCGAGGCGGCGACCAGTCGCGTCCGCGCGATCGACGAGGAAATCAGGGCGCAGGCCGCTGCCGCCCAGGCTCTTGTCGCGAGAATCACGGCGCTCGAGGGCGCCCGGGCGCAGGCGGGCGAGGCCGGCAAGCGGGCCGCCCTCGTGGTCGGTCTGTCGTCGCTGCGCGGCGCGGTCGAACGCGGACAGCCCTTCGCAGCCGAACTCAAGGCCGTCGCGGCCCTCGGCCTGCCGGCGGACGCCGCCCGGACCCTCGAGGCCCATGCCGAGCGCGGAGTGCCGACGGGCCCGGCGCTGGCGCAGCGCTTCTCGGCCCTGGCGCCGGCCCTGCTCAGGGCGGCGCCGGCCCGCGCCAGCGACGGCACCCTCATCGACCGTCTGACCGCCACCGCCCAGAACCTCGTGCGCGTGCGTCCCGTCGGCGAGGCCGCCGGCGATGACGTGCCGACCGTGGTGTCACGGATGGAGGCACGGCTGCGGCGCGGCGATGTCGCGGGGGGCCTCGCCGATCTGGAGAGGCTGCCGGAACCGGTGCGGGCGCTCGCGGCGAGCTGGGCCGCGGAGGCCCGGGCGCGCGTGGCAGCGGAGGCGACCCTGCGTCGCCTGACCCTGGATGCAACCGCCGCCCTGACCGGCGGCTGAGGAGAACATCATGGTTCGCGTCGTTCTCTTCCTGGTGCTTCTGGTCGCCCTCGCCTTCGGGGCGGCCTGGCTTGCCGACCAGCCGGGCACCGTATCTGTGCTCTGGCTCGGCCGGCAGATCGAATTCGAGGTGCTGACCGGCATCATCGGCCTCGTTGTCGCCGCTGCCGTCACCATGGCCCTCATCGGTATCATCAGGTGGCTCATCGCCAGCCCGGCGCTCGCGGCGCGCGCCATGCGTCGCCGGCGCGAACGCCGTGGCCGCGATGCCGTCAGCCGCGGCATCGTCGCGATCGGCGCGGGCGACCGTCGCGCCGCCGAGAAGCTGGCGGCCGAGGCCGAGAAATTCGCGCCCGGCCAGCCGCTGACCCTGCTCCTCAAGGCCCAGACCGCCCAGCTCGCCGGGGACCGAAGCGGTGCCGAGCAGGCTTTCCGTGCCATGCTGGGGGAGCCCGAGACGAGGCTGCTCGGCCTGCGTGGCCTTTACGTGGAGGCGCAGCGCCGCTCCGATGCCGTCACGGCCCGCGCCATCGCCGAGGAGATCGTCAAGGAATCGCCCTCCGCCGGATGGGCCGGCCAGGCCGTGCTGGAGAACCAGACCCTCGGCGGCGACTGGGACGGGGCGCTGGCCAGCATCGAGCGGCAATATGCGGCGCGCGTCATCGACAAGGATCAGGCGAAGCGGCGGCGCGCCGTGCTCCTCACCGCCAAGGCCCTGGCCCTTGAGGACCGCGACCAGGTGGCGGCCAAGGCGCTCGCGATCGAGGCCTGCGGCCTTGCACCCGACCTCGTGCCGGCAGCGACCATCGCCGGCCGCCTGCTCGCGGCCGACGGCGACACGCGCAAGGCCTCCCGCACCATCGAGGCGGCCTGGAAGGCAACGCCCCATCCGGACCTCGCCGAGGTCTATGCCCATGCGCGCCGCGGCGATTCGCGTCTCGATGCCCTGAAGCGGGTCGAGTATCTGGCGCGACTGACACCGTCCCACCCCGAGGGGCTGATGGCGGTGGCCCGCGCGGCGATCGATGCGGGCGAATTCGACACTGCCCGCCGCGCGCTCTCCGAGCTGACCGGGGAGCGGCCGACGCAGCGGGCCTGCCTGCTGATGGCCGAACTCGAGGAAGCCGAGCACGGCGCCGCCGGCCGCGTCCGCGAATGGACTGGCGCGGGCCCTGCGCGCCGCGCGCGATCCGGTCTGGACCGCGGACGGGCAGGCGAGTGACGTCTGGCTGCCGGCCTCGCCAGTCACCGGCCGGCTCGACGCCTTCGAGTGGAAGGTGCCGGTCGCCGAGATCGGTGGACCGGTTCTACAGGTCGACGACGTCCTCGCCGATCACCACGAGTCCGAGCAGCCTGCCGCAGCCCCGGGTCCCGTCATCGAGGTTCTTCCAACCCCGGCAGAACCCGTTGCCGCCGAGCCGCCCGCGCCGGCGGTTATCGTCGTCGAACCGCCGGCAGCCCCCGCCGAAGCCACGACCCCCGAGCCGCCCGCTGCGCCCGAGCCACCGCGGCAGGGGATTGCCGAGGTTCCCCGCCCGCGTCCGCAGCCGGTGGAAACGGTCTTCCCCATTGCCCGGCCCCCGGATGACCCGGGTCCCGAGCAGCCGGCGCCGGTGCGCCGGGCCTCATTCCTCGGAAACTGAGGACGGCCGTCGTTGCGGCCATCTCGTCTTGCCGCCCGCCCTCAAGCCGTGAGATAGAGGGCGCGCCGGTCCCGTAGCTCAGCAGGATAGAGCAGCGGTTTCCTAAACCGAAGGTCAGGGGTTCGAATCCCTTCGGGACCGCCATTGTCACGCTTGCGGCAGTTTCGCGTTGCTCGACGCCCCCGCCGGGGCGGCCGGAGCCGCCCCGTGGTCATCGTCACGCCGCGTCGGTGAGCGCGGGATAGTCGGTGTAGCCCTTCTCGGTGCCGCCATAGAGCGTCGTGCGGTCGAGTTCGTTGAGCGGCGCGTCGGTGCGCAGGCGCTCCACCAGGTCCGGATTGGCGATGAAGGCCTTGCCGAAGGCAATGAGGTCGGCGCGATCCTCGCGCACGGCCTCGATGGCGAGGTCGCGGGTATAGCCGTTATTGGCGATGTAGGCCCCGGAGAAGCTCTTGCGCAGCGCGACATAGTCAAACGGCACGTTGTCGCGCGGCCCACCGGTGACGCCCTCGACGACATGGATGAAGGCGATGCCTCGCTTCGACAGTTCCGAGACGAAATAGCCGAAGACCTGGGCCGGGTCGGAGGTGACCGCGTCATTCGCCGGGCTGACCGGCGACAGGCGGATGCCGAGGCGGCTCTTCGGATAGACCTTGAGGATGGCATCCACCACCTCGAGCCCGAAGCGGGCGCGGTTCTCCGGCGAACCGCCATAGCCGTCGGTGCGGCTGTTGGTGCCGTCCTTGAGGAACTGGTCGACGAGATAGCCGTTGGCGCCGTGGATCTCGATGCCGTCGAAGCCGGCCTTCTGCGCGTTCACCGCCGCCTGGGCGTAGTCGGCGACGACAGCGGGGATTTCGGAGGCCTCGAGCGCGCGGGGCGCCGAAACGTCGGCAAAGCCACCGGCGATATAGGTCTTGGACTTGGCCGTGATCGCCGAGGGAGCGACCGGCGCCGCGCCGTTCAGCAGCGAGGAATGCGAGATGCGCCCGACATGCCAGATCTGGGCGAACATGCGACCACCGGCGGCGTGAACCGTGTCGGTCACGTGCTTCCAGCCGGCGACCTGCGCCTCGCTGTAGAGGCCGGGGGTCTGCAGGTAGCCCTGGCCCTGCGGCGAGATCTGCGTGCCTTCGGAGATGATCAGACCGGCGGCCGCCCGCTGCCGGTAGTAGGTCGCGGTCAGGGCGTTGGCGGCATCCGTGCCCGGGCTGGCACGGTTGCGCGTCAGCGGCGCCATGACGATGCGGTTCGGCAGGACGAGGTCGCCCAGCGTGAAGGGCTGGAACAGCGGGCTGGGATCAGTGCTCATTGGGAGGTCTCCGGCAGCAATGGGGCAGGACGGCCCGTCCTGCATGAATACGAAAGGCAAGTGGGGACTTGCTGCGGTGCAGCAAGATCGACACCCGCAGGGCTGACATCACAAAGCGGTGCGCCGGCGGGCGACAAGGCGCTCAGGACGACAGGGCGCGGGCCGCCTCGATGGCGAGCGGGGCAAAGCGCCTGCGGAACTCGTCCGCCGTCCAGTCGGCCAGCGAGCCGGCGATATGGATGGCGCCGGCCGGCATGGTCCGGTCGCGCGTCACGGGCGCAGCGATGACGATCTCGCCGAGCAGGCTCTCCTCCTGCACCCAGGCATAGCCGTCCCGGCGGGCCTCCTCGACGCGCTGGCGGATGAGGCTGGCGTCGATGAGCGTCTTCGGCGTCAGCGGCACCAGCTTGCTCCGCCGCAGGATGTCGTCGACATGACGGTCGTCGAGCAGCGACAGCATGGCCCGGCCGCCCGCGGTGGCGAAGGTCGGCATGCGGCGGCCGGCGAGCGTCGCGTAGAAGGTCTCGCGCTTGCTCTGCTGGCGGATGGCATAGAGGATCGTCACGTCGTCGAAGAGGCTGAGGTCGACGCGCTCGCCGGTGTTCTTCCGAAGTTCGGTGAGGATCGGCGTCGCCCGTTCGATGAGTGGATTGGAGCGCAGATAGTCGAAGGACCGGTCGAGGATGCGGCGACCCGGAACGACGCCGGTGCCGGTGGCCGAGCGCTCGAGATAGCCGAGCACGAGGAGCGTCTGGACCACCCGCTGCGCGGCACTCTTGCTGATCTTGGCGCCCTTGGCGACTTCCGCCAGCGACAGCGGCCGGGGGCTGCGTGCGAAGGCCTCAAGGACGTAGAAGGACCGCGCGGCGGATTTCAGGAAGAGGCGCTCGTCGACCTCGATGATCGGTTCGCGTTCCGGGGCCTGGTAGCGGCGTTCGAAGCCGGTTGGGGTCGACACGATCGACAGTCCTCTTGATGACGGCCGAGGGTGGCCTTGTCACTTTGCGGAACGGTTGTATTGACTGTCGATACATTTTCAAGGCCCGTCCCATGCCGTCAGCGGGACCTTGCCTTGCGCGGGGACGGGATGTCAGTCGCGATGCGACAGCGGCCGGCTGACCTCTTCCAGCGACCGCCGTTCCGCGGCGATGCCGAAGCGCAGCATGACGCCTGCGGCGATCAGCATGAGGACAGACCCCAGGATGTAGCCGGTGAACAGCGACCAGCGCGACCCCGTTTCGATCAGCACCCCGAACAGCCAGGGCCCGCCGACGCCGCCCAGCAGAGTGCCGAAGGCGTAGAACAGCGCAATGGTGAGCGCGCGGATCTCCAGGGGAAGCACTCGCCCACCGTTAGGTAGGCGGCGCTGGCCGCCGCCGAGGCGAAGAAGAAGACCACGCTCCACATCGCCGTCTGCGTCGTGGCGGTGAGCAGGCCCTCGCCGAACAGCCAGCCGGTGAGGGCCAGCAGCAGGCCCGACAAGCCATAGGTCGCGCAGATCATGGCCTTGCGGCCCACCGAATCGAATAACGGGCCGAGCAGCAACGGGCCCAGGAAATTGCCGAGCGCGAACGGCAGGATGTACGAGCCCGACCTGATCCGCCGCGATGCCATAGAAGTCGGTCAGCACCAGCGCATAGGTGAAAAAGATGGCGTTGTAGAAGAAGGCCTGGGCGGCCATCAGCGTGAAGCCGACGGCGGCCCGGTCGCGATGGCGGCGCAGCAGCGTGTCGAAAACCTCCGAGACCATGGTCGTGCGATGCGTATCGCCGAGCGCCAACCGCGCCGTCACCGGGGCAAGGCCACGCCTTCGCTGGCGACGACGCGCGCTTCGATGCCGTCGACGACGCGCGCCGCCTCGCCGGGCTGGCCATGCAGCATCAGCCAGCGTGGACTTTCAGGCAGGAAGCGCCGCAGATAGAGGATCACGAGGCCGAGCACGGCGCCGCTGCCGAAGGCCAGCCGCCAGCCCATGTCGGGCGGCAGCACGGCGGGATCGAGCAGCACCACCGAGAGCAGCGCGCCACCCGCGGCGCCGATCCAGAAGCTGCCGTTGATAGCGAGGTCGACGCGACCGCGCAGGCGCGCCGGGATCAGCTCCTGGATCGTCGGAGTTGATGGCCGAGTACTCGCCGCCGATGCCCGCGCCGGTGAAGAAGCGGAACACGAGGAAGCTCCAGAGGTCCCACGAGAAGGCGGTGAGCGCGGTGGCCACCAGATAGACACCGAGCGTCACGTTGAACAGCTTCTTGCGGCCCAGCCGGTCGGTGAGATGGCCGAAGAACAGCGAGCCCATCACGGCGCCGGCGAGGTAGGCGCTGCCGGTCAACCCGACCTGCTCGGCGGTGAGCTGCAGGCGCGGGCTGGTCTGCAGCGCCGCTGCCACCGACCCGGCCAGGGTGACTTCGAGACCGTCGAGGATCCAGGTGATGCCGAGCGCCACCACCACCAGCCGTGTGGAATCGGCTCCACGGCAGCCGGTCGAGCCGCGCCGGGATGTCGGTCTCGATGATGGTGCCGGCCTCTGCCGCCGTTGCCCTGGTCGCCAAGCCGCCCTCCATCGCCATGCCGCCTGACGGCAACGCGGCGGGGATCGCCGGGTTTCATCGTCGGCTGGTTTGCCTGGCGCCTCTCAGGCGCCGTTCTGGAACTCCTGCACGCGCTGCCGCTTGCGCAGGCGCGAGGCGTCGAGAAGAATCTGGCCCGCCCAGCGATAGACGTTCCGCTCGCGCACATGCGCGCGCATCAGGCGCATGCGCTCCCGTTGCTCTACGTCCGGCATGACCAGCGCGCGGCCGATCGCCTCCGCCATGCCCTGGACGTCGTAGGGGTTGATGATCAGCGCCTCGGACAGTTCGCTGGAGGCCCCTGCGAAGCGCGACAGCACCAGCGCACCCTGTTCGTCATCACGGGCGGCGACGAACTCTTTCGCCACCAGGTTCATGCCGTCGTGCAGGCTGGAGACGACACAGAGGTCGGCGGCGCGGAACAGCTCGTAGACCTCGTCCGGTTCGTGATGGCGCACCACCAGACGGATCGGCTGGTAGGCGCCCTCGCCATGGCGGGCATTGACCTCCTCGGTGATGCGCGCCGCCTCCTTCTGCAGGTTGGTGTAGCTGGCAAGTTTCGAACGCGTCGGCGCGACGATCTGGATGAAGGTGAAGCGGCCCTTCCATTGCGGCTGACGGGTCAGAAGCTCGTCGACCGCCTGCAACCGGTCGAGAATGCCCTTGGTGTAGTCGAAGCGCTCGATGCCGACTCCGATCTTCATGTCGGCGGCGAGGCCATAGCGCTCGCGCACCGCCTTGCGGCAGACGTCCACCGGCTGCTGGGTCAGCAGGGCCGCGGGCGGCCACTCGATGGAAATCGGGTAGGGCCGGACCATCGTCTCCTCGCCACCGAAGACGACCGAACGCGTCTCGCGGTCGATGCGGCTCTCCATGAAGCGGTCGACGGTGTCGAAGAAGTTGTTGCAGTAGGCCTGGGTGTGGAAGCCGAGCACCGTCGATCCCAGCAGTCCGGCGATGATCTCCTCCTTCCACGGGCAGATGCCGAAGGCCTCGGCATTCGGCCAGGGGATGTGCCAGAAGGTCAGGATCGTCGCCTTTGGCAGCTGCTCGCGGATCATCCGCGGCAGCAGGGCGAAGTGATAGTCCTGCACCATGATGACCGGATCGGGCCGGGTCGCCTCGCGCACCGCCGCATCGGCGAAGCGCTGGTTGATCGCCACATACTGCTGCCAGTCGCTCTCCCGGAAGATCGGGCGGACATAGGCGAGATGGCAGAGCGGCCAGAGGCCCTCGTTGGAAAGTCCGTAGTAGTAGCCCTCCTGCTCCTCGTCGGTGATCCACACGCGCCGAAGGCGGTAGGCGGGCTTTCCCGGAGGCACCAGGACGTGATCCTGCGCATCGACGGTGTCGCGGTCCGCCGAACCCGAACCATGCGCCACCCAGATGCCGCCGCAGGCGCGCATCACCGGCTCCAGCGCCGAAACGAGGCCGCTCGCCGGACGCTGGACAACCACCCGCTCGCCATCGCGATTGTGGATGTAGGGCTCGCGGTTGGAGACGACGAAGACCTCGGCGTCAGGCAGCTCCTTTTCCAGAAGGTCCTGCAGCGTGGAGGGCGACCACTCGATCGGACTGCCGTCCTCCTGCCGGATCTTTTCGCGGAAGTCGCGCAGCAGGCCGCGAATCTCCCGGCTCTCCTCCTGCACGGCCGGATCCATGACGCTGCGGGGGCGCACCGGCCTGCCGGACTTGAGATCCTGGATGCTGGACAGCACCGCGCGCATGTAGCGACGCTGCAGCAGCGCGATGATGAGCGAGGCAACCGCGCCGACAAGCAGAAGCAGCGACAGGCCGACCACCACCAGATACCATCGCGCCTCGACGATCCGGTCCGAGACAAAGCCGAGTTCGTGGAGAACGAGAAGGCTGGCGCGCTGATCCTCCGCCGCCAGCGGGAAGATGCCGATCAGCACGCGCTCGCCGTTGATGCGTGTCCGGGCGAAGCGGAAGGCCGAAGGGGCATCCGTCGCCGCGGCGGCCCGCGACAGCTGGCAGTCGATCTGCGGCGGCATGCGGCGGGTCGCGACCGTCACCCGGCCGGTCTCGTCGCAGAGACCGAGCGCCAGGATCCGCTCATCGGCCGTCAGGCGCTCGAAGAAGGGCCCGAGTTCCTGGGTCTGGCCCGCGAGTTCCCGCGCGACGCGGTCGCGGATCGAGTTGAACACCAGTTCCGAACGCAGTTCCACGTCCCGGCGCGCCCATTGCTCGATCAGCGAGTTGGACAGCGGCACGAGCGCGACCAGCAGGCCGACCAGCGCCGCCGCCGCCAGCACCATGACAAGGGCGCCTCTGGTGAACTGCTTCATCTGTCCCCATCCGGGCCTGCCGCCGACGGTCCGGCGACATGCCTCCCTTTCCTGCCGGCCAGCCCCGCCAGGGGCGGCTGGTACCTGTTGAACGCGTGCGGATCCGGCGGCGTGCCGGAACCGCTAGTGGACCCAGTCGCGGGACAGCCGCATCGCCGTGACGATGATGCCGACCATCGAATAGGTCTGCGGAAAGTTGCCCCAGAGATCGCCGGTCGCCGGATCGATGTCTTCCGACAGCAGCCCGACGTGGTTGCGGCGGGCGAGCAGGGCCTCGAAAATGGCGCGGGCCTCCTCGACCCGTCCGATGGCGTAGAGCGCGTCGGCCAGCCAGAAGGTGCAGATGTTGAACGAGGTCGACGGCATGCCGAAGTCGTCGCGGTCGTCGTAACGGAGCAAGAAGCCCTGCCGCGTCAGCCGCTTCTGCAGCATGTCGACGGTCCGCACGAAGCGCGGGTCGTTGGCCTCGACGACACCGAGCTCGTGCAGCAGAAGGGTCGAGGCGTCGGCTCCGCTGCCGTCGAAACTCGCGGCGAAGAAGCCTTCCTTCTCGTTCCATGAGCGCTCGAGGATGGCCGAACGGATACGTTCGGCATGGCCGCGCCAGTATTGCTGACGGACCTTCAGCTCCAGCCGCTCGGCGATCTTCGCCAGGCGGTCGCAGGCCGCAAAGCACATCGCCGCCGAATGGGTGTGGATCGCCTGCCGGCCGCGATACTCCCAGATACCGGCGTCCGGCTCGAAGGCCGAGGCGGCTGCCCGCTCCCCCAACGCCTCGAGCTCGTGGAAGAGCGCGGCGTCGCCGAGCTTCGGCAGGCGGTGGTCATAGAACATCTGCGAGGCCGCGAGCACCAGGCTGCCGGTCACGTCGTGCTGGACCTGCTCGGCCGCCGCATTGCCGATGCGTACCGGACCGTCGCCGTCGAAACCGGGCAGCGCCTCGCTGATCCACTCCTCCAGCGATTGCTCCGGCACGATGGCGTAGACCGGCTTGAGATTGGGCCCGGTCTCCGTGGCGATGACCGAGCGCATGTAGTCGAGGAAGCGCTCCATCGTCAGCGTGGCGCCGAGCTTGTTGAGCGCATGGACGGTGAAATAGGCGTCGCGCAGCCAGCAGAAGCGGTAGTCCCAGTTGCGGCCGGTCCCTGGCGCCTCGGGGATCGACGTGGTGAGGGCCGCGACGATGGCCCCCGTCTCCTCGCAGGAACACAGCTTGAGGGTGATGGCGGCACGGATGACCGCCTCCTGCCACTCGTAGGGCACCGAGAGGTAGCGCACCCAGTCGAGCCAGTACTGTCGGGTGGACCGCAGGAAGGCGAACCAGACATCCTCGATGGAATTGGGGAAGGTCTCGTCGGCGTGGATGATCAGCGTCATCGGCCGGGTCAGGACGAACTGTGCCTCGGAGGACAGGTAGGCCACGGGGATGTCGGAGGTCAGCCGCACCGCACCCGCATCGGACACATAGCGAATATGGTTCGAGCCGGGGATCGCCCGCCCGTCATACCGACCATAGGCCATGGTCGGCCGCATCCTGACGCGGATGCGCGGATTCCCTGCAATCGGTTCGATCCGCCTCAGGATCATCGGCGGCCGGAAGATGCGGTCATACTGCTTGAAGCGCGGCGCAAGATCAGTGATCCGCACCGCCGAACCGTCGCTGGAGGTCATCACCGTCACCAGGATGGCGGTGTTGCGCTCGTAGGACTGGGTCGAGGAGGCCATACCTTCGAGTTCGACCGACAGGAAACCGCGCTCTGGATCGGGGCCGCCGACCAGTGCCGAAAACAGCGGGTCGCCGTCGATCCGCGGCCAGCACGTCCAGAGGATCCGCGTCTTCTGGTCGATCAGCGCGGCGATGGTGCTGTTGCCGATCACCGCCATGGGCGGGGGCGCAGGGCGCCTGGGATGGGTGCCGTCGGCAAGGCCTGTCGTCATGTCATCGCTCCGTGGCGGCGGCGAGGGCGCCAATGAAGCCCCGCACCTCGCCGGCATGGCGGAACGGCTCGTCGCCCGCCTTGAAATGCTCCCCCGCGACCCGAAGCCCGAGACCACCCGCAGCCTCGGCGACGGCGAAGGCGTCCTCATCGGCGCGGTCGTCGCCCATCATGATCGGCACGCGGCCGGCATAGGGCTTCCGCCGCATGAACTCGGCCAGTGCGGTGCCCTTGGACGTGCCGTTGGGAATGATCTCGATCACCGCACGGCCGTCCTTGAGGTGATGGTCGAGCCTCAGGCGTCGGATGATCTCTTCAAGCGCCAGTCTCAGGCGGCCGCCGGCCGCCGGCACCGGCGGTAATGGACGGCAAGGATCGCTCCCTTGTGCTCCAGCCTGAAGCCGGGCTCGGGAGCGACGACGCGCACCACCTCTCCCACCAGTTCGAGCGGCGCCCCGTGGAGGATGGCGCCGCCGGCGTGCCCACCCGCGAAGGAGAACTGGAGACCATGCAGGCCCGAGGCCTCGAGACCTGCCGAGCCGACATGACGGGCGACCTGGTCCAGCGGCCGGCCGGTGATGATGGCGAAGGCGCCACCGAGCAGGCGGCGCACCGCCGCCATCGACGGCGCGAGATCGGCCGGCACCATCACAAGCTCGGGCTTGTCGGCGATTTCCGCCAGCGTCCCATCGAAATCGGAGAACAGCGCATAGCGCTCGGGCTGGACGATGATCCGCGAGGTGAGATCGGCGATCAGGGGTGCGGTCGGTCGATCAACAGCATGGAGCCCCCGGCTGCCACGGTCCCGGCAATGCGGCCCCATTGCTCGCGGCAGGACGCATGCAACGATCCGTGAGAATTCCGGCCCCTCGATCTGACCCCATGACCCGTCAACGCGGCTGATGGTGTCAGGTTCCTCCTGCCGGCCGCGTTATTTCCGTCCAGGGGCCTCCCCGCCGTGGGGAACGTCGGTCCCCGCCCGACGTTGGTCGGTGTTGGATGTGATACGGCGGGGGTGCATATGGCCAGGACGGCGGCAGGCAAGGTGAAGGCGGGAGGCAACCGGGAGCCGATCGCCGTTCACGGGGCGGATGTGCTGCCCGCGGTGACGGTGTCGACACGTACAATCGAGGAACTGCGCGACGAAGACGGGCTTCGTCGGCGATCAGCGCCAGCGGCCGCGCCTTCCGCGCCATCCTGGAAGACTGGCGCGACAAGCCTCGCGCCGAGCTCGGTGCGATGACCCGTTCGGCGACACGCCGACTCGCGAGGATCTCAGCAAGATCCAAGCTCGACAAGGTGCTGGCCGAAGGCGAGGATCCGCTGGCCGCCGGCACTGGTCCATACGGCCGTCGAGGAATTCGCCCAGTCGAGCTTGCCACCGTGGTGCGCCGGCTTCGCTGCAGGCTGAAGGACTGGGCGATGGCACCGAGCGAATCGCTGATCGGCGGCGGATTGAGCGCCAGCCATATCGGCGAGCTGGCGATGGGCCGTGCCGGCCGTGCTGCTCAAGGCCGGCGAAAACATCGCCGTCGAGCATGAAGACGATCTCGCAACCATCCCGACAAGGCCGGTCTGATTGGCGCGGTGCAGCTCGCGCCGAGCCTGGGTGCTGGCTGGCCACGACGCCATCCTGGCCATCGACATCGGCGGCACCAACATTCGCGCCGGCGATCGTCGCCCTGCACCGTGAAGAAGGCGTCTGATGTCGTCGAAGGCCGAGTGTCCTGGAAGCTGCATCACTGGCGTCATCGCGACGACCAACCGACGCGCGACGGAGGCTATCGAGCGCCTCGGCGGACATGGCTCAGGCAAGCTGATCGACCTCGCGACGGCCGAGAAGGACGGTGCAAGCTCGCGCCGTTCATCGGCATCGGCTGCCCCGGCCTGATCGACGAGCGACGGCTCGATCGCTCAGGGGCGGCCAGAACCTGCCGGGCAACTGGGAGGGCGAGACCTTCAACCTCGCCGCCGCGCCTGACGCAGCGCGCTGCCGCGGATCGACGGCCACGAACCCGTGGTCGTCATGCACAACGACGCTGTGGTTCAGGGGCTGAGCGAGGTCCCGAACATGACAGGACGTCGCGGCACTGGGGCGTGCGTCACGATCGGCACCGGCCTCGGCAACGCCACCTACGTCAACCGGGGCTGAAGGCCGGGGGCGAGCGTCAGACGCCCTTAGCCCGACTTCGACATCGCCAACCTTCCGGCGAGCATCAGGAACAATGCCCCGATCATGCCGTCGCCATGGCGGGTGAGAATGCCGTGGCCAAGCCCTGTGCGCTTGAACTGCCCGAAGACGGCGGCAACAGCCAGGTTGTAGACGAAGCCGGCCAGAGTCAGCAGCAATCCCAGCGCCGCGATCTGCGACGTCGCATCGCCCCGCGACGCATCGACGAACTGCGGGATGAAGACCGAAAAGAAGACCAGAGCCTTCGGGTTCAGAAGGTTGTTGATCAGGCCGGCCAGGAACATGGCGCGTGGGGAGCCGCCTTTCGCATCGTCGATAACGACGTCCCTGGGGTTGTGCCGCTGGCGCCACCAGGACCGCAGCAGGCTGATTCCCAGAACGGCCAGATAGGCAGCGCCTGCCAGGCGGATGGCTTCGGCAACCATCGGCCACATCTCCATGACACGGCCGAGACCACCGGCAACGATCGCTGTCTGGACGAGGCCCGCTGCCGCGATCCCGAGGGCACAGGCGACGCCATATCGCAGCCCACGTGACGCAGCCTGCGCGGAAACGAGAACAAAATCCGGGCCGGGAACGATGAGGAGTGCTGCCACCGCCCCCATAAAGACGATCAGTGTCGACAGATCGGTGATCATGTCCTGGCCTTTCAGATCTGGCCTTCGGTGACTAGCCCCGCGCGCCGAAGATGGCGCTGCCCACCCTGACATGGGTCGCACCCATGGCGATCGCCGCCGGATAGTCGGCGCTCATGCCCATGGAAATGGTCTTCAGCCCGTTGCGGCGGGCGATGGTGGTGAGCAAGGCGAAATGCGGCGCCGGCGGCTCGTCGGCTGGCGGGATGCACATGACGCCCTCGACATCGAGCCCGTAGTCGATCTTGCAGGCCCGGATGAAGGTGTCGGCCTCCTCCGGCAGCACGCCGCCCTTCTGCGGCTCGGCGCCGGTGTTGACCTGCACGAGGAAGCGCGGACGGCGGGTGCCGCCGGCCTTCTGGATCTCCTTCTGCAGCTCGCGGGCGAGCGACGAGCGGTCCAGCGTCTCGATCACGTCGAACAGGGCGATGGCCTCCTTTGCCTTGTTCGACTGCAGCGGCCCGATCATGTGGACCTGCGCATCCGGATAGCGCTGACGCAGCTCCGGCCATTTGGATTTGGCGTCCTGGACGTAGTTCTCGCCGAAGACGCGCTGCCCGGCGGCCAGGACCGGCTCGATCGCCTCGGCCGGGAAGGTCTTGGAGACGGCGACCAGGGTCACCGAGCCTTCCGGGCGTTTCGCATCCGCCGTCGCGGCGGCGATGGCGGCCTTCACATCGGCGAGGCGGGTCACGGCATCGGTCATCGGTCGGGCTCCGGGCGAGGCGTTCCGGCTAGCACGGGCGGGCGGGCGGGGCCAGATGGCTGCCTGCATGCGCCAAATCCTTGACCCGCCGGGCCCTTTCGTGTGTTGTCCGCGCTCGCTTTTGCCCTGCCTGTCCGGACCTGCCGCCCATCATGTCGACCGAACGCTACAATGCCCGTACCGCCGAGCCGAAATGGCGCGCGGTCTGGGACGAGAAGGCCATCTTCGAGACGAAGAACGACGATCCGCGGCCGAAATACTACGTCCTCGAGATGTTCCCCTATCCGTCGGGGCGCATCCACATGGGCCATGTCCGCAACTACACGATGGGCGACGTGATCGCCCGCTACAAGCGCGCCCGCGGCTTCAACGTGCTGCATCCCGATGGGCTGGGACGCCTTCGGCCTGCCGGCGGAGAACGCCGCGATGGCAAAGAAGGTCCATCCCAAGGAGTGGACCTACGCCAACATCGCCACCATGAAGGCGCAGCTGAAGTCGCATGGGCCTGTCGCTCGACTGGTCGCGCGAGCTCGCCACCTGCGACCCCAGCTACTACCGCCACCAGCAGAAGCTGTTCCTCGACTTCATGCGACGGCGGCCTGGTCGACCGCAAGCACGGCCAAGGTGAACTGGGATCCGGTGGACCAGACCGTGCTGGCCAACGAGCAGGTCATCGACGGCCGCGGCTGGCGCTCGGGCGCCCTCGTCGAGCAGCGCGACCTGACCCAGTGGTTCCTCAAGATCACCGACTATTCGGATGACCTCCTGACCGCCCTCGACGGCGCTCGACCGCTGGCCGGACAAGGTCCGGCTGATGCAGAAGAACTGGATCGGCCGCTCCGAGGGCCTGCATGGTCCGCTGGGCCCTGAAGTCCGGCACCGCGCCGGCCGGCCGATTGCGGAGCTCGAGATCTACACGACGCGGCCGGACACGCTGTTCGGCGCCGCCTTCATGGCGATCTCGGCCGGACCACCCGCTGGCCAAGGCCGCCGCCGAGAACGAATCCGGAACTCGCCGCACTTCGTCGCGGAATGCCGCACGCATCGGCACCGCGGCGGCAGCGCTCGAGACCGCGGAGAAGCTCGGCTTCGACACCGGCATCAAGGCCGTCCACCCGCTTCGATTCGTCGTGGGAGGTGCCGGTCTACGTCGCCAACTTCATCCTGATGGACTACGGCACCGGCGCCATCTTCGGCTGCCCGGCCGCACGACCAGCGCGACATCGAGTTCGCCAACAAGTACGGCCTCGCCGTCAAGACCGGTGGTGAAGCCGGCCGATGCCGGCGACGATTTCGCCGTCACCGACACCGCCTATGACGGCGACGGCGTGATGATCAATTCACGCTTCCTCGACGGCCTCGGCCATCGAGGCCGCCTTCGCCGAGGTCGCCGCGCGGCTGGAGAAAGCCGAACTCGCCGGCAAGGCCGGTCGCCGCGCGCAAGGTCAACTTCCGCCTGCGCGACTGGCTGATCTCGCGCCAGCGCTACTGGGGCTGCCCGATCCCGGCCATCCACTGCGACGATTGCGGCGTGGTTCCCGTGCCCGAGACAGGCAGCTGCCGGTAGTGCTGCCCGAGGATGTCGACGTTCGACCAAGCCGGGCAACCCGCTCGACCGCCATCCGACCTGGAAGCACGTCGCCTGCCCGAACTGCGGCGAGCGCGGCGCGCGCGCGAAACCGACACCATGGACACCTTCGTCGATTCGTCCTGGTACTTCGCCCGCTTCACCGATCGCCTGGCGCACGCGACGACGCCGACCGATCGCGGCGGTAGCCGACTACCTGGCTGCCGGTCGACCAGTACATCGGCGGCATCGAGCACGCGATCCTGCACCTGCTCTATTCGCGCTTCTTCACCCGCGCCATGCAAGGCGACCGGCCACGCCGGCCTGCGACGAGCCGTTCGCGTGGCCTGTTCACGCAGGGCATGGTGGTGCCACGAGACCTATCGCGGGCGCGGACGGCGCCTATGTGACTGCCGGCCGAGGTGGTCGATCGCCGGCGACGGCGACCAGACGGCGCGCGCCGTGCTGACAAGGCTCGAACGCGCCGGTCGAGATCGGCTCGCATCGAGAAGATGTCGAAGTCGAAGAAGAACGTCGTCGATCCCGGACGACATCATCCACGACCTACGGCGCCGACACCGCGCGCTGGTTCATGCTGTCGGATTCAGCCCGCCCGAGCGCGACGTGATCTGGACTGAGGCCGGCGTCGAGGGCGCCAGCCGCTTCGTCCAGCGCCTCTGGCGCATCGTCGGCGAGATTGCAGCCGTCTCGAAGGGCGCTGCCGCCACCGCGACCTTCGGTGACGAGGCGACCGCGGTGCGCCGCGCCGCCCACCAGGCCCTCGCGGCGGTTGAGGCGGACGTCGAGCGCCTCGCCTTCAACCGCTGCGTCGCCCACATCTACACCCTCGCCAATGCGCTGGCGAAGACCCTCGACGGCCTGCGCGGCGGCACTCCGGCGCCTGACATGGCATCGGCGCTGGCCGAGGCCGGCAGCATCCTCGTGCGGCTCGTGGCCCCGATGATGCCGCACCTCGCCGAGGAATGCTGGGCGGAACTCGGTCACAAGGGGCTCGTGGCCGAGGAATCCTGGCCCGTCGTCGACAGGGCAATCCTCGTCGAGGACACGGTCACCCTGCCCGTCCAGGTCAACGGCAAGAAGCGCGCGGACTTGACGATCGCGCGCGACGCGGCCCAAAAGGATGTCGAGGCAGCCGCCATTGCCCTCGACGCCGTACAGAAGGCGCTGGAGGGCCGGCCGGTGAAGAAGATCATCGTCGTTCCGCAGAGGATCGTGAATGTCGTGGGCTGACACCTCGCTCTTTCGCGCGATCCGCATCGCAACGCTCTGCGTGGCCTCGGCCGCGCTCGCGGGCTGCTTCGCGCCGCTCTACGGCGATCCGAACGTCGTTTCGGGTGGCCGCAATGCCCAGGCCGCACTGCGCGACCTCGACATTCCCGAGATTCCGGGCCGCAACGGCGTCGTCCTGCGCAATGAGCTGATCTATCTGACGCAGGGCGGCGGCGGTCGCGCCGCCAATCCGAACCATATCCTGCGCGTCAGCCTGTCGATCGACACCGTGCCTCTGGCCCTGAACACGGCGGCCGGCCGGCCCTCGGCCCAGTCGGTGAGCCTCGTCGGCAACTACACGATCCAGGCAGTCGGCGATCCGCGCATCATCCATCGCGGCACGGCCTTCGCCACCGCCTCCTTCGACCGGACGGCGCAGCGTCTGGCCTCCGATCGCGCCGTGATCGAGGCGCAGGAGCGGGCTGCCAAGAGCCTCGCGGAGTCCATCGTCACCCAGGTGGCGGGCTGGTACGCCACCCAGCCGAGATGAGTTTGACGGCGTGACCATCCTGAAAGGCGCCGAGATCGACAGGTTTCTGGCGGCGCCTGACGAGAGGCGGCCGATCGTCCTGATCTATGGCCCGGATGCTGGCCTCGTCTCGGAGCGTGGCCGCATGGTCGCCTCCCGCATCGCGCCGGACCTCAACGACCCCTTCACCGTCACCCGGCTCGACGGCGACGTCCTCGCCGGCGATCCCGCACGCCTCGTCGACGAGGCGCGGACCATGCCAATGTTCGGCGGCCGGCGCCTGATCTGGATCCGTGCGGGAGAAAAACCCATCGCGGCCGCCCTGCAGCCGCTCCTTGTATCGCCGCCGGAGGCCGCGACCATCGTCGTCGAGGCTGGCGACCTGAAGAAGAACGCCGCCTTGCGGACTGATGCGGAGCGCTCGGGCGCAGCCGCCGTCATTCCCTGCTATGCCGATGGCGAAGCCGAGGTGAAACGCCTGATCAGCGACGAGGCGCGCCAGGCAGGGCTGCAGGTCGAGCCCGCCGCGCTGACCCTCCTCGCCCAGCTTCTGGGGGGTGACCGGGCGGCCTCACGCGCGGAGATCCGCAAGGTCTGCCTCTATTGCCACGGCCAGGTGGCGATCACCGTCGCCGATGTCGAGGCGGTGGCCGGCGACAGCCTGGACCTCGGCATCGACGAGATCGTCGATGCAGCCGCAGGCGGCCGCCCCGACATCCTCGACGGGCTGCTGTTGCGGGCAGAAGCCGGCGGACTCGCCGTGCACCAGATCATGGCGGCGATGAACCGGCACTTCCTCGCCCTGCACAAGGCGCGGCTCTCGATCGACGACGGACAGCCGGCGCGGTTCGCCGTCGAGCGCTTCGAGCCACCGGTCTTTTTCCGTCGCAAGGCGGCCGTTGAGCGCCAACTGGGGCTCTGGACCACGGAACGGCTGAATCGCACCATCGCCCGTCTCGCCGAGGCGACCTACGAAACGCGCGCGAAATCAAAGCTTTCGGCGGCCATCGCCAGCCGGGTCCTGATGTCGATCGCCACCACGGCCCGGCAGGGCGCCCGCGGCTGAGTTCGTCAGCCCCGCAGCTTCTGGCAGAGGTCCTCGAGCTGCTCCAGCGAGCGGTAGCGGATACGCAGCTCGCCACCGGCGCCGCGATGATCGATGCTCACCACCATGCCGAGCGCATCCGACAGGGTCTTCTCAAGCGCTCGCGTATCGGCGTCTTTCTCGACGCGCTCGCGCTGCTTCGGCGCCCGGCCCGCTCGCTCCGACTGCTCCTGCGTCAGCGCCTCTACCTGACGGACATTGAGGCCCTGGTCGACGATCTGCGAGGCGAGGCGATCGGGATCGTCGGAAGCCAGGAGGGCGCGGGCATGGCCCGCCGTCAACTGGCCCTCGCGCAGCATGCCCTGGACATTCTCCGGCAGCTTCATCAGGCGCAGCGTGTTGGCGACATGGCTGCGACTCTTGCCGATGATCTTGGCGAGGTCGGTCTGGCTGTAGCCGAACTGCTCGATCAGCTCGTTGTAGCCGAGCGCCTCTTCCAGCGGATTGAGATCGGCACGCTGGACGTTCTCGATGATGGCGAGCTCCAGCGCCTCACGGTCGCCGACCTCGACGAGATGGATCGGCACCTCGTGCAGTCCGGCCCGCTGGGCGGCGCGCCACCGCCGCTCGCCGGCGACGATCTCGTAGGCATCGACGGCGCCAGCCACGGCACGGACCACGATCGGCTGGATGATGCCGCGCTCGCGGATCGAATCGGCCAGTTCCTGCAGGTCCTCGTCGCGGAAGATGCGGCGAGGATTGCGCGGATTGGCGCGCAGGAACTCGATCGGCACCTTGCGCGGTCGCCCGCACGCGGTCAATGGCGGCGCTTTCCTCGCCGACATCGCCGATCAGCGCGGCGAGGCCGCGGCCGAGACGCGAACGGCCCGCATCTTCCACCATGTCAACTCTCCTTCGGGACGCCAACGTAACGACATCGGCGGATGACTCAGAACGGGGGCGAATCGAATCCATTGTCAGGCCGCCCGCAGGACACGCTCGCGCTGGATGATCTCCGAAGCGAGCCGGAGATAGGCTTGGCTGCCGACGCATTTCAGGTCGTAGAGCAGCACCGGCTTGCCGTAGCACGGCGCCTCGGACACCCGGACGTTGCGGGGAATGATGGTCTGGTAGACCTTGTCGCCCATGAACTGTCGCACGTCGTCGACGACCTGAGCTCGACAAGATTGTTGCGTGCGTCATACATGGTCAGCACGATGCCGTGGATCGTCAGGCGCGGATTCAGCGTCGCGCTTGCACCTGCTCGACGGTCTTGCATCAGCTGCGACAGGCCCTCCAGCGCAAAGAACTCGCACTGCAGCGGCACCAGAATGGCATCGGCGGCCGCCATCGCATTGATGGTCAAGAGGTTGAGCGACGGCGGGCAGTCGATCAGCACATAGGAATAGTCGGTGTCGACCGCGGCGTCCTGCTCACCGCGACGACGCAATCGCGTAGGCCGCAGGTCGCGCTCGGCGTAGGCGATCTCAAGCTCGACGCCGGACAGATCCATGGTCGAGGGCGAGATCGACAGGCGCGGAACAGAGGTCTCCTGAATCGTTTCGGCAAGGGAATGGTCCCCGACGAGGACGCTGTAGGTCGACTTCTGCCGGGACCGACGATCGATGCCGAGGCCCGTCGAGGCGTTGCCCTGCGGATCGAGGTCGAGGATCAGCACCTTTTCGCCGATCGCAGCAAGCGCTGTGCCGAGATTGATGGCGGTCGTGGTCTTGCCGACCCCGCCCTTCTGATTGGCGAGAGCCAGGACGCGTGGGCCCGTCTGGGAAGAGGAGGAAGGCAGCAGCGTCATGACCACGTCCATCAGGTGATGTCAGTCAGTGCGACGATCGACCCCTTGGACCACGATGATCCGCCCTTTGGAGTCGGTAACACTCGGCACCGATCTGCGGATCGATATGTCCAATATCTAGCGGCTTCAGTCAATTCAGACGCTACATCTTGACCCTTTGGAAAGATCCCGAGCGCCCCAGTTTTCAACAGGGGATTGGCCAGTTCGAGCAGTTTGGCGAGCGGTGCGAGGGCGCGTGCCGTGACCACGTCAGCCTGGCGGAGTTCTGGTCCGACAACATCTTCGATCCGGCGCGCCCAGACCTTGACCGGCAGGCGCATCTGCCGCGATGCCTCCTGCAGGAAGGCAGCCTTGCCCAGCTTGCTTTCAATGCAGTGGATCTGCGCCCCGGGCGTGTCGGCGAGGCAGGCTGCGATCACCAGGGCCGGCAGCCCTCCCCCGGAGCCCATGTCGACCCAGGTCTTCGCGTCGGGCGCGAGCCGCAAGAGCTGGAGGCTGTCGACAATGTGGCGGTCCCAGACCTCGCCGAGCGTGTGGGGCGATACCAGGTTCTTGACGGGATTCCAGCGCTTCAGCAGATCGACATAGAGCGCAAGACGCTCGGCCGTTTCACGTGAAACAGGGACGCCTGCCCTTTCAGCAGCAGAATAGGCCTTGTCGAGCGCCGTCATGCAGCGGACCGCATGGTTCGCCGCACCCAGACAGCCAGCAGTGTCAGCGCTGCAGGCGTCATCCCGTCCATCCGCGCGGCCTGCCCGAGCGTCCGGGGACGGTTCACCTGCAGCTTCAGCCTGATCTCGTTGGACAGACCGGGTATGGCGTCGAGGTCAAGATGCGGGGGGATGGCCAGAGCCTCGTCCCGCTGATGTGCGGCGATCTCGGCTGCCTGGCGGTCGAGATAGACGGCATAATGCGCATCCGTCTCCACCTGAGACGCGACCGCGGGCGGAACATTGGACAGCTGGGGCCAGACCCGGCAAAGCGTCTCCCAGTCGATATCCGGGCGCGAGAGGAGTTCGAAAGCCGATCGACGAACGCCGTCCTGATTCAGGGCGAGGCCCGCGGCAGCGCCCTGATTGGGCGTCACCTGCAGGGCCTCCAGACGGCCGCGCACCGCATCGAGCGCCGCCAGCTTGTCACGGAACCGAATCGAGCGCTCGGTCCCGACACAACCCAGTGTCAATCCAAGCGGCGTGAGGCGCTGGTCCGCATTGTCCGCCCGCAAGGCCAGCCGATACTCGGCCCGCGAGGTGAACATGCGGTAGGGCTCGGTAATGCCGCGGGAGGTCAGGTCATCGACCATCACGCCGACATAGCCTTCATGCCGGCCGATGGTGACGCCCTCGCGCCCGGAAGCGCGCAAGGCCGCGTTGATGCCGGCCAGAAGCCCCTGGGCAGCGGCCTCCTCGTAGCCGGTCGTTCCGTTGATCTGGCCCGCCAGAAACAACCGCCCGGCCCGTCGCGACTCCAGCGTCGGCTCCAGTTCCCGTGGATCGACGTGGTCATACTCGATGGCGTAGCCGTAGCGCTTGACCTCGACCCGCCCGAGACCGGGGATGGAGCGCAGGAATGCCAGCTGCACCTCTTCTGGCAATGAGGTCGACAGCCCGTTCGGATAGACGGTTGTGTCGTCCAGGCCCTCGGGCTCGAGGAAGATCTGATGGCCGTCCCGATCGCCAAACCGAACGATCTTGTCCTCGATCGACGGGCAATAGCGTGGCCCGACCCCCTCGATGCGACCGCCATACATGGCGGAGCGGCCGAGATTGTCACGCACGATGGCGTGGGTCGCTGGTGTCGTGCGGGTAATGCCGCAGGTCACCTGGGGATTGGTGATGGCATCGGTCAGGCTCGAGAATGGTTCCGGATCCGAATCGGCCTCCTGCAGCTCTACCCCGGCCCAGTCGATGGAGGCTCCCTCAAGGCGTGCCGGAGTTCCCGTCTTCAGCCTGCCGAGCGCAAAGCCGAAGCGTCCGAGGCTTTCCGACAGGGCGAGGCTCGCCGCGTCGTCGATCCGGCCGGCAGACCAGCTCTTCTCTCCGAGATGGATCACCCCCCGAAGAAACGTACCCGTCGTCAGGACGACGGCGCCAGCCGTCAGCTCGGAACCGTCCGCCAGCCGGACGCCGGTCACCTGCGCAGCGTCCCCCAGGAGAGCCGTGACCTCGCCTGCGACGACCGAAAGACCGGCCTGCACGGCCAGCGCCTTCTGCATCGCCGCCGCATAGAGCTTGCGGTCGGCCTGGGTCCGCGGGCCCCGGACGGCCGGTCCCTTGCGACGATTGAGCATGCGGAACTGGATTCCCGCCGCATCGGCGACACGCCCCATCAGGCCATCCAGCGCATCGATCTCCCGCACGAGATGTCCCTTGCCCAGGCCGCCGATTGCCGGATTGCAGGACATGGCCCCGACCGTCTCGGGTCGCTGGGTCACCAGTGCTGTCCGAGCGCCCATGCGCGCGGCTGCGGCGGCCGCCTCGCAGCCCGCATGCCCACCACCGACAACAATGACGTCATATGCCGCAGCGGCCATGGTCATACCGATCCTCGGCGAGGTCTCTATCCCCGGACGCCGTTGCTGGCAACGCCCCGATGATCTCCCCCGAATCGTTGCGTGGGCGAATCGACTGTTTCACGTGAAACGCCGGCCCTACTTTCCAATGCAGAAGGCCGAGAAGAGTTCATCCAGCATGGCCTCGACGCCAACACGGCCCCTGCTTCGCCCCAAGGCGGCCAGAGCCTCGCGCAGGTGCTCGGCGACGAGCTCCGCGGCGCTGTCCCAGTCCGCGGTCGCGGCGGCGGCATCAAGGGCCGCCTCGACGTCCCGGAAGATGCGGCGATGGCGTTCGTGAACGACAACGACCGGCTCTCCGCCGATCCGCGCCGCGGCAAAGTTCGCGAGGGCGCTCAACAGGCCGGCCATGCCCTCGCCCGTCATCGCCGAGATGCGATGCCGTGCCGACGGGTCGGCGGCCACGCCGCGGTCCGCTTGCGTCTGGATGATCCAGCATTCGGCCGGGGCGCCTGGAGGGCGTTCCGCCGGCATCGCCGGCCGCCCCGTCCGGTGACAGCCACAGCACGAGATCGGCCGCCTCCATGCGCGCCCGCGAACGGCCGATACCGGCCATCTCGACGGGATCCTCGCTGTCGCGCAGTCCCGCCGTATCGACGACGACCACCGGCACACCGCCGAGGTCGAGGTGAACCTCGATGCTGTCGCGCGTCGTCCCGGCCACAGGCGAGACGATGGCCACGTCGCGTCGCGCCAGCGGCATTGATCAGCGTGGACTTGCCGGCATTGGGCGGGCCGGCGATCACAACGGTAACGCCATCCCGGATGCGTTCTCCCCTGTCGGCATCCGCCAGAAGGGCTCGAACCTCCGCGACAACGGCGTCGAGGCGTCGGCGCGCCATGACAAGCGTGTCCGAGGCCACATCTCCCTCCTCGGGGAAATCAATGGAGGCCTCGACCATGGCGAGACAGGGCAGCAGCGCCTGCTGCAGCCGGTCGGCCTCGCTGGTGAGCCGCCCGCTGTAGAGCGAGAAGGCCTGGCGACGCTGCGCCTCCGTCTCCGCCTGAAGAAGATCGGCCAGGCCTTCGACCTCGCCGAGGTCCATGCGGCTGTTCTCGAAGGCCCTGCGGGTGAACTCTCCAGGCTCCGCCGGCCGGACACCCTCAATGGACAGGACGCCACGCAACACGGCCGCGACGACGGCCCGGCCGCCATGAACCTGGAATTCCAGCACATCCTCGCCGGTGAAGCTCGCCGGTGCGGGAAACCACAGGAGCAAGCGCCTGGTCGAGGGGGACGCCGGCGGCCGGATCGACGAGCGTCGCCAGGCTTGCGTGCCGTGGCCTGGGAATTCGCCCGGCGAGCGTCCTGCAGACTGAGCCCGCCTGCGGGCCGCTGACGCGGATGACGGCGACCCCTGCAGTCCCGGACGGCGTCGAGACGGCGGCGATCGTCGCAGAATCCATGGGTGCCGTTTCGCCTTCGAATCGATATCGCCCGACGCGATCGTTTCGACAATGAATCGAATCAGGTGTTCATCGAGTCGAAGAAGTCGCTGTTGACCTTGGTCTGGCGCAGCTTGTCGAGCAGGAACTCGATCGCGTCGATCAGCGCCCATCGGATTGAGGATGCGGCGCAGCACATACATCTTCTTCAGCGATCGTCCGGGTCGACCAGCAGCTCTTCCTTGCGGGTGCCGGAGCTTGCGTGATGTCGATGGCAGGGAAGGTGCGCTTGTCCGCCACCTTGCGGTCGAGGATGATTTCGGAGTTACCGGTGCCCTTGAACTCCTCGAAGATCACCTCGTCCATGCGGCTGCCGGTATCGATCAGCGCGGTGGCGATGATGGTCAGCGAGCCGCCTTCCTCGATGTTGCGGGCCGCACCGAAGAAGCGCTTCGGCCGCTGCAGGGCGTTGGCGTCGACGCCGCCGGTCAGCACCTTGCCCGAGGACGGCACCACGGTGTTGTAGGCGCGGCCGAGGCGGGTGATCGAATCGAGCAGGATCACGACGTCCCGACCGTGCTCGACCAGGCGCTTGGCCTTCTCGATGACCATCTCGGCCACCTGGACGTGGCGGGTGGCCGGCTCGTCGAAGGTCGAGGAGACCACCTCGCCCTTCACCGAGCGCTGCATGTCCGTGACCTCTTCCGGCCGCTCGTCGATGAGCAGGACGATGAGGTAGCATTCCGGGTGGTTGCGCGGTGATGGACTGGGCGATGTTCTGCAGCAGCACCGTCTTGCCGGTGCGCGGCGGCGCCACGATGAGGGCGCGCTGGCCTTTGCCGAGCGGCACCACCACGTCCATGATTCGCGCCGAATAGTCCTTCTTGGTCGGATCCTCGACCTCCATCCGCAGCCGCTGGTTCGGATAGAGCGGCGTCAGATTGTCGAAATTGACCTTGTGGCGGGCCTTTTCCGGCTCCTCGAAGTTGATCCGGTTGACCTTCAGCAGGGCGAAGTAGCGCTCGCCGTCCTTCGGGGAGCGGATCTCGCCTTCGACCGTGTCGCCGGTGCTGCAGGCCGAAACGGCGGATCTGCGAGGGCGAGACGTAGATGTCGTCGGGGCCCGGCGAGATAGTTGGCGTCGGGCGAGCGCAGGTAGCCGAAACCGTCCGGCAGCACCTCGACGACGCCCTCGCCGATGATGTCGATGTCCTGGGACGGCCAGCTGTTTGCAGGATGGCGAACATCAGCTCCTGCTTGCGCAGCGTCGAGGCATTCTCGACCTCGAGCTCTTCGGCGAAGGCCAGAAGCTCGGTCGGGGACTTCGATTTGATGTCCTGGAGTTTGATCTGCTGCATCGGAACCACGCGATGAGGGGACGGCCGAAGGCTCGGTACGTGAACCAGTCCGGGCCTGAGCAAAGAGACGTGAAGCCGCAGATCGCCTGGACCAAGGGCCGACCGGGCCATCGTCCGGGGAACGGTCAGGACGGGCGAGGAGCCGTCTCTCCGATCCCTGTCTGCGTTGAGGAGGGAGCTATCGAATAAGCCTGGCGCCGGCCGATTGCAAGTCCCGGCCCACCGCCCGCCGTCAGAAGGGCTTCACGATGACCAGGATGACGATCGATGACCATGATCGCCGTCGGCACCTCGTTCATCGCCCGCCAATAGGTCTGGGATGCGGGTATTGCGGTCTTCCGCGAATGCCCTGACAGCGGCGCTGAACATGCCGTGCACGGCGGACAGGCCAAGGACGAGCGCCAGCTTGCCGTGCAGCCATCCGCCCTGGAAGCGGAAAGACCACCCAGGCGAGCCAGAGACCGGCGACCCAGCTGACGATCATCGCCGGGTTGATGATGTACTCCAGCAACCGCCGCTCCATCACCTTGAACGTCTCGGAGGTTTCCGATCCGGGCGTGGCGGCGGAGTGATAGACGAAGAGGCGCGGCAGATAGAGCATACCCGCCATCCACGAGATCACGGCCATGACATGGATCGCCTTGATCCAGGCCGCGCCGCTGACCGGGGCGAGATAGCCGAGCGCGACGACGCCCGCGATCGTTACGACGAGGCCGATGACGGCCCTGATCGCCCGTTGCCGACCGCTCATGCCTCACGCCTCCAGCTGCGAACCCGCGCGATCATTCGCTCGACATGGGCAATCGGTGTCGGCGGCAGGATGCCGTGACCGAGATTGAAGATGTAGCGCCCGGCGCCATAGGACTCGAGGGCGGTGTCGACCGCCCGGTCGAGCGCCTCGCCGCCCGCCAGCAGGGCGATCGGATCGATATTGCCCTGCACGGCGACATGGGGCTGAACCTGCTCGCGGATGAAATCCCGCCCCGCTGTCCAGTCCAGCCCGACGGCATCGGGCCGGGCCTCCCGCACCATGAGCGACAGCCGCTGGCCGGCTCCCTTCGGAAAGACGATGACCGGGATACCGGGCGCCCCAGCCCTCACGCCCCGGACGATCCGCGCGATCGGCTCCACCGACCAGCGAACGAACTGTTCATCCGGCAGCACGCCTGCCCAGGTATCGAAGATCTGGACCGCCTCGACACCGGCCGCGATCTGGCCGAGGAGATAGTTGATCGACGCATCGACGATCCTGTCGATCAGCGCGGTGAAGCCTTCGGGATCCCGGTAGGCGAAGAGCCTCGCGGCGACCTGGTCATCACCGCCTCGACCGGCCACCATATAGGTCGCAACTGTCCAGGGAGCCCCGCAGAACCCGATCAGCGTCGCCTGCGGAGGAAGCTGGCTGCGGATCATCGCGACGGCCTCGTAGACCTTCCCCACGATCGCGGCATCGAGTTCGCCCGAAAGGCGCGACAGACCGCTGGCATCGTCGAGCGGATCGAGCCTCGGCCCCTCTCCCGTTTCGAACCGCACAGCCTGTCCGAGGGCATGCGGCACGACGAGGATGTCGGAGAAGAGGATGGCACCGTCGAAGCCGAAGCGCCGCAACGGCTGCAGCGTCACCTCGGTCGCAAGTTCGGGATTGAAACAGAGATTGAGGAACGAGCCCGCTTTCTCGCGGACTGCGCGATACTCCGGCAGATAGCGGCCCGCCTGGCGCATCATCCAGATCGGTGGCGAGGCGGACCTGTGTCCCTCGAGTACGGCGAGAAGGGGTTTGTGCACGTCCGGTCCCCGCATCCCTTCTTTCCCTCTCACTAGATGAGAGAGAGAGTCTTCTTTGATTCCTTGTGGGGGGATTAGGCGAAGACCAGTCCATGCACAAGTTGTCCACCGTCGGCGGGGACACAGTCAGGTCAAGGTCGAGGGGGACGATCCATGCGCCAAGCCACTGGACATCCGGCGCAAAACAGGCAGACACCCTGCCCAGGCTGATCCCTTCGCAACCCGCTCTCCCGCCCGGTGGATAGTTCCTCCCCCGCGGAGCAAGCTGGGGATGGATCGGGGACGGCTGGACGTCCACCTCTTGCGATCTGCCGCCGACCGTGTCCTTGTCCGTGCTTGTCCACATGCCAGCCCGGCCTTTTGCAGAGCCTCAATGCCGCATCGCCGCGAGAGCTATTTTCACCTTCACCTCGTCTCCGACGCGACCGGCGAGACGTTGATGACCGTCGGCCGCGCCGCTGCGGTTCAATACGCGTCCGTCTCGGCCATCGAGCACGTCTACCCGCTGGTCCGATCGCAGAAGCAGCTCGACCGTGTCCTTGCCGAGATCGAGAACAATCCCGGCATCGTGCTCTACACGCTGGTCGACAAGGAACTCACCGACCGCCTGAACGACAAGTGCAAGGAACTCGGCTCGCCCTGCCTCTCGGTGCTCGAGCCCATCCTGGCAATGTTCCAGAACTATCTCGGAGCCGCCTCCACACCGCGCGCTGGCGCCCAGCACGTTCTCAATGCCGAGTATTTCAAGCGCATCGATGCGCTGAACTACACGATGATGCACGATGACGGGCAGCTTCCCGAGAACTGGGAGGAAGCTGACGTGCTGCTGGTCGGTGTGTCACGCACCTCCAAGACGCCGACGTCGATCTATCTCGCCAATCGCGGCGTGAAGGCCGCCAACATCCCGCTGGTCCCCGGGATCCCCCTGCCCGATGCGATCTGGGCGCTGCAGAAGCCGCTCATCATCGGCCTCTATGCCAGTCCGGAGCGTATCGTGCAGATCCGCGAGAACCGGATTCTCGCCCTCAACGCCACCCAGGACAAGTCGAGCTACGTCGACCGCGCGGCTGTCACCGAGGAAATCGCCCAGTCGCGCCGTCTTTTCGGCACCAACAACTGGCCGATCATCGACGTGACCCGGCGGTCGATCGAGGAAACCGCAGCCGGCATCATCTCGCTGCTGAAGGACCATCGCCGCATGCTAGCCGACAAGGAAACGGCATGACGGACCTCGTTCTGGCATCGAAGTCGGCGGCTCGCGCCGCCATGCTGGAGGCCGCAGGCCTCACGGTGCGCCTGGTGCCCGCCAACATCGACGAACGCGCCCTGGACGAGGCCTGGGCGGCGGAAGGCCGTTCGCCCGCGGAGATCGCCCGCCTGCTGGCCGAGGCGAAGGCGGTTGCCGTCAGCCGCGCCCATCCGCAGGCGGTGGTCATCGGCGCGGACCAGACCCTGGCGCTCGGCGAGAGAAGGCTCTCCAAGTCGGCATCGCTCGCCGAGGCCCGGGCCAACCTGATGGCTCTCAGAGGGCGGACCCACCACCTGCATTCAGGTGTCGCCGCGGCGCGTGGCGGCGTGATGCTGTTTGCCGAAGTCGCGACAGCCGACATGACGATGCGCGATTTCTCCGACGCCTTTCTCGACGCCTATCTGGCGAGCGTCGGCGACAGGATCCTGTCGTCCGTCGGATGCTACCAGTTCGAATCCGAGGGCATCCAGCTCTTCGACCGGATCGAGGGCGACTACTTCACCATCCTCGGAATGCCCCTCCTGCCGCTTCTCGCGGGTCTGCGCCGCGAGGGACTGATCCCGTCATGATCCGCGCCTGTTGCATCGGCTGGCCCATTCATCATGTGCGCTCGCCGCTCATCCACGGCTTCTGGCTGAAGGCCTATGGCATCGACGGCGAGTACACCCGCGAGGCGGTGGAGCCCGGAGAGGCCCACGCCTTCCTCCGATCCCTTGCCGCTCGGGGCTTTGCGGGCTGCAATGTGACCATCCCCCACAAGGAAGCCGCCTTCGCCGCGATGGACGAGGTCGATCCCGGCGCAGTCGCCGTCGGCGCGGTCAACACCGTCTGGCATGAGGGCGGCCGGCTGATCGGGATGAACTCCGACGTGACGGGGTTCCTCCTGAACCTCGACGACCAGGTTCCCGGCTGGGACCGCGAGGTGGGTCATGCCGTGGTCCTCGGCGCGGGCGGTGCTGCGCGCGGCATCGTCCATGGATTGAGGTCGCGGGGCATCGAGACCATTACGCTGGCGAATCGATCTCTCTCCAAGGCCGAGGCCATCGCCGCCGGCGATCCGCGCCGCATCAGGCCAGTGGCATGGAGCGACCTGCCGGTGGCGCTTCCCGGGGCCGACCTTCTGGTCAACACGACGTCGCTCGGCATGAGCGGCCAGCCACCGCTCGACCTCGCGCTTGACGGTCTGAAGGGCACCGCCATTGTCTCCGACATCGTCTATGTGCCCCTGGTCACGCCACTTCTGGCCGAAGCGCGCCGGCGCGGCCATCGCACCGCCGAGGGCCTCGGCATGCTGCTTCACCAGGCCGTCCCCGGATTCCGCAAGTGGTTCGGTGTCACGCCCGAGGTGACGCCCGCGCTTCATGCCCATCTCGCCGCCGATATCCGGGGCCACTGAGATGTTCGTTCTCGGCCTCACCGGCTCCATCGGCATGGGAAAGTCGACGACCTCGGCCTTCTTCCGCGCCGCGGGCATTCCGGTCCACGACGCCGATGCGTCCGTTCACCGCCTCTATGCCGGGGCTGCGGTGGAACCCATCGCCGCGGCCTTTCCGGGGACGGTGGTGGACGGCAAGGTGGACCGCACCCGGCTCTCCGCCGTCGTGCTGAAGGACGGCGCCGCCATGAAGCCGGCTGGAAGCCATCGTCCATCCGCTCGTCGGCGCCGCCGAGCGCCAGTTCCGCGAGACGGCGCGCGCCCGGGGCTGCTCCCTCGTCGTCCTCGACATTCCCCTGCTGCTGGAGACCGGCGGCGAAAGGCGGGTCGATGCGGTGGCGGTGGTCTCCGCCCCCGCCGACGTCCAGCGCAGCCGGGTGCTCGCGCGCCCGGGCATGAGCGCCGAGAAGCTTGACGCCATTCTCGCCCGCCAGGTGCCGGACGCGGAGAAGCGTCGCCGCGCTCATTTCGTCATCGAATCGGGTTTCGGGCTCGACTCGGCCGGGCGCCAGGTCACCGACATCATCCGGGCCCTCGCCGGCAGCCGCAGGAGCGCCTGATGCGTGAGATCATTCTCGACACCGAAACGACCGGCCTCGATCCGCTCCGCGGCGACCGCCTCGTCGAGATCGGCGGCATCGAGCTCATCAATCATTTCCCGACCGGCCGCACCTATCACGTCTACATCAATCCCGAGCGCGACATGCCGGAGGAGGCCTTCCGGGTCCATGGTCTTTCCGCCGAGTTTCTCGCGGACAAGCCGCGCTTCGCCGAGCTGGTGGAGGAGTTCTGGAACTTCATCGACGGCGCCAAGCTCGTCATCCACAACGCCTCCTTCGACATGGGCTTCATCAACGCAGAGCTGAAGCGCGTCGGCCGCACGCCCTTTCCCGGTGAACTGGTCGTCGACACGCTGAGCATGGCCCGCCGCCGCTTTCCGGGCGCGGCGGCCAGCCTCGACGCCCTGTGCTCGCGCTTCGGCATCGACAATTCGCGCCGCACCAAGCACGGGGCGCTTCTCGACGCGGAACTCCTTGCCGACGTCTATATCGAGCTGATTGGCGGCCGGCAGGCAACGTTCGGGCTGTCCGATGCCAATCGCGGCGCCCGTCGGT
This sequence comes from Phreatobacter sp., assembly GCA_965284145.1. Lineage (GTDB taxonomy): Bacteria > Pseudomonadota > Alphaproteobacteria > Rhizobiales > Phreatobacteraceae > Phreatobacter. Next base: position 641,113 of record CBDIRH010000001.1, on the reverse strand, counting down.
CGGCGGCTGGCCGCACCGCCCTGGCGCAGCGCCCGGTACCGTTGCGGCCGCGCCTGACGGAGGCGGACATCCGTGCCCACGAGGCCTTCCTGAAGGACCTCGGGGACAAGGCGATCTGGTACGACTTCGTAGCAGTTTCCCGGGCGGAATGAGCCCGCCTTGACCCCCCGGTGACATGCCGATACGAATGACGCCTTCGTGACAGGGCTCGTGGGGAGCTCCTCTTCATCGGACCGATGAATGGTCGACCAGACACCCATGAGTCGTGCAGCCGCGCTCCGGCGACCGGACAAGCGGCATGACGACGAAGCCCGGTTCCTGAAGAACTGGTTCAAGAATCCGCTGCGCATGGGCGCGGTCGCGCCGTCCGGACCGGTGCTGGCCCGGCGCATGGCGAGTTATGTCGATCCCGACGGGGTCGGGCCGGTCATTGAACTCGGCCCGGGCACGGGTGCCATCACCGCTGCGCTGGTGGCCCGGGGCGTCGATCCCCGCCGTCTCGTCCTGGTCGAATATTCCGTCGATTTCTGCCGCCTGCTGCGCGAGCGCTTCCCCACGGCCACCGTGGTGCATGGCGACGCCTACACGCTCAGCCGCACCCTGTCCGGCCGACTGGGCGAACCGGCCGATGCCCTTGTTTCCGGGCTGCCGCTGATGACGCGGCCTGAGCCGATCCGCTTCAAGCTGCTGAACGATGCGATCGCCCTGATGAAGCCGGGCGCGCCCTTCGTGCAGTTCACCTATTCCGTCACATCGCCCATTCCGATGAAGTCCGCGGCCTTCACCGCCGAACCGTCGGAGCGGATCTGGCGCAACATCCCGCCGGCAAGGGTCTGGGTCTACCGCAGCGTCTGACCCGGTTCAGGCCGCGACGCGATAGGTCCGCCGGGTGCCGAGCGCGACCACGGACGGCGGAACCGCAAACAGCGTCCGGATGGCGGGGTCACGAATATCCAGCCCGCCCGTCAGGCTGCCGAAGGCCGGCATGATCAGCCGCGTTTCACATGAAACGAAGACCTTGCGGCGAACGCGGCCGCCGCGCACGGCGATGACGGCGCTGGGATGAAGATGGCCGGCGACCTCCCCGCTGACGAGTCCCGAAGTCGGTTCGTGGACGAATCGAATCCCGCCGTCGATCAGTTCGGAGAGAAACTGGCCCGGCAGATCCTGCTCGAAACGGGGATCGTGGTTGCCGGCGATCCAGATCCAGTCCCGCCCCGCCTGGAGGCCTCCGAGCGTCGCCCGATCGGCAGGCGACAGCCGCGTCGGGCCGCTGCGGTCGTGAAAGCTGTCGCCAAGAGAAACGATGGTCCGCGGCCGGAAACGCTGCACCACCTGCGCGAGGGCCTGAAGCGTCTGTGTCGTGTCGTATGGCGGCAGCGGCACCCCGCGCCTGGCAAAGGAGGAGCCCTTCTCGAGGTGGAGATCGGACACCACGAGCATGCGGGCAGATGCACACCACAGCGCGCCGGACGGGTCGGCGGCAAAGGTCCGGCCGGCGATGGTCAGCGTCGTTGGCTGTTCAGAAGGCGTCATTTCACGTCCGAATCGATCGCGCCGAGCCCGGCTTCCGCGAGAAGGGTGGCCTCCGCCTCTGCCAGGAGCGCATCGCCCGCTTCGCCGTAGATCGGTTCCCGACCGATCTCAAGCATGACCGGGACCGCCAGCGGCGAGATCCGCTCCAGAGCACTGTGCACGATTCGCCCCCTGATCCGTGACAGCATCTGCCCCAGCCGGGCGATGTCGAGGAGGCCCGTCGCCGCATCCGCACGCGCGGCGCGCAGCAGCAGGTGGTCCGGCTCGTGACGGCGCAGCACGTCATAGACGAGGTCGGTCGAGAACGGTCACCTGCCGCCCCGACTTCTCCTTTCGCCGGATGAAGCGCCGCTCGATCAGCCCGGCGATCACGCGCGCAGGTCGCGGAAGGTCCGCTTCATCAGCTGCCGCTTTCGTCGAGCCAGGCCTCGAGGTCGTCCCCCAGCATGTCCTCGTCGAACAGGGCGGCAAGGGTGAGAGCGCCCCTGTCGATCGCAGCACCGAGATCGTCCAGCACCAGACCGCAAGCGAATAGTCCGTTGGCGACGAAGCCCATCGGCTTCAGGCCGCCGGCCGCTCCAGCCGCCGTGTCAGCAGCATGCCGAGGGTCTGGTGCGCCAGCCGGCCCTCGAAGGGATAGGCGACCATGTGGTGCACGCTCGCCGCGCGGAAAGGTCTCGATCAGCAGCTCGTCGCGCGCCGGGCATGACCGGAGACGGCCCGCTGCGAGTGCCAGCCAGTCGCGCCACCTGCCGACGGCAGTTTCGCACCACTGCCGTCCGGTCGTCGACAGCATCCGTCGCACGCGCATCGGCGAGGAAGGTCGAGAGCGGGAACTTGCCGCCGGCATAGGCCGGCACCTTCGGCTCCCGCGAGGCGGCGCGGGAGACATAGACCTCGTTCTCGACCAGCGCCTCGTAGCGCAGCACCTCGCCCGAGAAGAGGAAAGTGTCCCCGGAAACGAGGCCCTCGATGAAATACTCCTCGATCTCGCCGAGGACGCGGCCTCCCCGCGCGATCGGGCCTGAATAGCCATGGGCGGCCTGCCGCAGGCTGCGTACCAGCCTGACCTTCAGCATCGGTGACTCGACGATGGTGCCGACGTTCAGCCGGTAGCGCTGCGCGACAGAGGGGTGGGTGACCCGCCAGAGGCCGTGCTTGTCCTGCCGTATCCGCGCGAAGCGCTCATAGGTTCTGAGCGCATAGCCGCCGGTGGCGACGAAGGCGATGACGTCCTGGAAGGTCGCCGCGTCGAGCTCCGCATAGGGCGCCGCCGACCGGACCTCCGCGAACAGGGCGTCCGCGTCGAAGGGCCCGGCACAGGCGGTTCCGAGCACGTGCTGGCAGAGCACGTCGAGGGCGCCCCGCCTGAGCGGTTCGGTATCCTGCGCGCCGCGATCGATCGCCTCCAGCGCCGCCCGGCATTCCAGCACCTCGAAGCGGTTCGCCGGCACCAGGATGGCGCGCGAGGCCTCGTCGAGGCGATGGTTGGCGCGGCCGATGCGCTGCATCAGCCGACTCGAGCCCTTGGGGGCGCCGATGTTGAGGACGAGATCGACATCGCCCCAGTCGATGCCGAGGTCGAGCGAGGACGTGCAGACCACCGCCCGGAGTCGGCCCGCCGCCATGGCGTCCTCGACCTTGCGCCGCTGGGCGACGTCGAGCGAGCCGTGATGCAGCGCGATGGGCAGGCCGTCGTCGTTGATGGTCCAGAGGAGCTGGAACAGCAGCTCGGCCTGGCTGCGGGTGTTGACGAAGAGCAGCGTCGTGCGATGCGCCTGGATCGCGCGATAGAGCTCGCCAGCGGCATGGCGCGCCGAATGCCCGGCCCAGGGCAGGCGCTCCTCGGTCTCGAGGATGGAAATGTCCGGTTTCGCCCCCGCCTCGGCGACGACGATGGCGGCGGGCTCCGCCTCCCGAGTTCTGCGGCGTCAGGAAGCGGGCGAGGTCTGCCGGATCCTTCACGGTGGCCGAGAGGCCGACGGTGACGAGATCAGGCGCCAGCGTGAAGAGCCTTGCGAGACCGAGCGCCAGCAGATCGCCGCGCTTCGAGGTGACGAGAGCATGGAGCTCGTCGAGGACGACCCGGCGCAACGAACCGAACAGGTAGGGCGCGTCGGCGCTCGCCAGCAGCAGCGCCAGCTGTTCCGGTGTCGTCAGCAGGATGTCAGGAGGGTCTGACCGCTGGCGCTGGCGCCGGGAGGTCGGCGTGTCGCCGGTGCGCGTCTCGATGCGCAGGCCTAGGCCGATGTCCTCCGCCGGCTTGTAGAGGTTGCGCGCGACGTCGACCGCCAGCGCCTTGAGCGGTGAAATGTAGAGCGTGTGCAGGTCGCTGCGGCGTGGCGGGGGAGATTGCCCTGCTGCCACTGGTCCCCCGGCGGGCTTCGTCCGGTCCTGCCTCCCGGACAGCTCCACCAGCGACGGCAGGAAGCCGGCAAGCGTCTTGCCCGCGCCGGTCGGCGCGACGAGGAGGGCCGACCGGTCCTGCCGCGCGAGGGCGAGAAGGTCGAGCTGATGGGCGCGCGGAGTCCAGCCGCGCCCGGCGAACCAGGCGCTGAAACGTGCGGGGAGCAGCGGCGCGTCACTCTCGGCGTCACGGGGGCGGGCGGACATGGAGTCAGAACTAAACAAGAACGCGGCACCGCGAAACCGCTTTGTTCAGGCGAATGCTCCCTTCTTACGAATGTACAAAACCGTTCATTTACTACCTTGCAAGCCGGGGATGGCGCCGCAGCTTCGTATTCAGAAGCGCTTAATTGTCTTCAATTCATATCGGTTGCCATCGCGCGGTCCCGTCTCAAAGGCGCCGTTGGGAGGTGCACAATGTCCGGATCGATCCTCCGACGCCTGCTGGCCTGCCGCGGCGGCAATATCGCCGTGACCTTCGCAATCGCGGCGGTTCCGCTGATGACGGCTGTCGGGGCCGGCGTCGACTACTCGAGGTCGGAGCAGCAGCGCACCCAGATCCAGGGCACGCTCGACGCCGCGCTCCTGGCCGGTGCGCGGAGCGTCGGATCCGAGATCGCGACGGCCACCACCTTCTTCGCCAAGCAGTCGACCGTCGAGGGCGCAACCACCAGCTTCCAGCTGAGCGGCTCCCAGCTGTCGGGGACGGCCACGGCGACGATCAGGACGACTTTTCTCGCCGTCGCCGGTCACAGCACCATCACCGTTACCGCCAGGGGCACCGCGCTTCGCAGCACGACCACGACATCGAGCGGCGCACTGCCCTGCATCTTCGCGCTGGCGACGAACACGTCCCAGGCGCTGCTGATCAACTCGGGCGCCAAGATCAATGCGCCGGACTGCGAGGTTCACGTCCGCTCGACCGCCTCGCCGGCCGCCATCTTCAATGCCGGCACCACCCTCAACCTGAAGACCTTCTGCATTCAGGGCACAAACATCATCAAGAATACGTCCAACAGCCTGCCGATCCAGACGGGCTGCGCCGCGGCGAGCGACCCTTACGCAGGCAAGCTGCCGAAGCCGGCCGTCGGAGCCTGCACCAACACCAAGTCTGTCTATGACCCGCCGCCGTCGGGGGCGTCCCACACCATGGCGGGCGGGTCGGTCTGGTGTGACGTGACGTTCAACGGGTCGCCCCGCATCGTCTTCCAGCCGGGCCTCCACATCATCAAGGGACGGATGATCATCAACGCCAACTCGATCATCGAGGGAACGGGCGTCACCTTCTATTTCCCCGATACCAACTCCGAAATCCGCTTCAATGGCGGCATCACCTCCAAGCTTTCGGCACCGACGACCGGCACCTATGCGAACATCCTCATGTTCGAGCCGAGCACCAGCACCAGCACGGTGCAGTACGTCTTCAACTCGTCGGTGAGCGAGGAGATATCGGGCCTGATCTACCTGCCGCGCCGCGATCTCACGTACAATTCGGTGTCGACGGTGAACGGCTCGCGGATCCAGATCGTGTCGAACACCATCATCTTCAACGCGCTGGACTGGCGGCTGTCCACGAACAGCGCCCTGTCGGGATCGACGTCCAGCTCGACCACGGTCCGGCTGGTCCGATAGGCCGGTCGCCTTGCCCTGACTCCTAACGGCAGGCCCAGGGCAGGAAGGTGCTCGCCATGCCGGCGTTCATCGCCCTGACGGTCATGACATTGGCGAGATCGGTCTCGGCGCCGTCCCGCGGGCAGATGTCGGCGGGCCCGAGGCAGCCACCGGCGATGAAACGGGCGTGCCGCTCGAGGAAATCGCGGCTGAGGCCTTGCGTGCCTCGACGCCTCAGCGCGTCCTCCCATCCCTGTCGGTAGCGGTCGCACTTCTGGGCCGCGCGGGCATTCAGGTCCTGCGCCCGTGCTGTGTCGATCGCTGTGGAGGCGGTGAGCACGAGGGCGAGGCAGGCGAGGGCCGGCAGGCGGCGGGTCGAGGGAACGCGCATGCCCCTTCCTATGCGCCGGGTGCTGATCGCCGCAAGGCCTAGCCGATCAGCTTCAGCGCCCGGAAGCTCGCGTGGCCGTCACGTCCGACGATGATGTGGTCGTGCACGACGATCCCCAGTGGCTTGGCGATGTCGACGATCTGCTGCGTCATGAGGATATCCGGCCGTGACGGCGTCGGGTCGCCGGAGGGGTGGTTGTGCACGAGGATGACGGCGGTGGCGGAAAGCTCAAGCGCCCGCTTCACCACCTCGCGCGGGTAGACCGGCGTATGGTCGACCGTCCCCTCGCCCTGCAGTTCGTCGGCGACGAGGGCGTTCTTGCGGTCGAGATAGAGCACGCGGAACTGTTCGCGCTCGGAAAAGGCCATGGCCGTGCGGCAATAGTCGATCAGTGCCACCCAGCTCGACAGCACCGGGCGCCTGGCGATGGCGGCGCGACCCATCCTCAGTGCCGCGGCATGGACGAGTTTCAGCTCCGTGGTGACCGTCACCGTCACGCCCTCGACTTCCGACAGGCGCGGCTCGGGGGCGGCGAGCACCTCCGCGAAGGATCCGAAGCGCTTCAGCAGCGCCTTGGCCAGCGGCTTCACGTCGCGGCGGGGGATCGCCCGGAAGAGGACGAGTTCGAGCAGCTCGTAGTCGGCCAGGGCGTCGGCCCCGGCCTCGCGAAAGCGGTTGCGCAGGCGCTCGCGATGGCCATGGAAATGGGGCGCCTCGGAAAATCCGGACAGCTCGGGATCGGGAACCGGTTTGCTCTCGCTCGCCATGGCGCAACTCCACCACCGACGGTAGCCGACACCGACCCTTGCGAGCCCTCCGGGTGTTACCGGATGCGCGTGCATCGGCCGATCGGCGGAGAGGTCTGAACTTGCTCTCGGCGCGGGGCCGGTAGACTGTCCGGCCGACGAGGAGACCAAGACGATGGCGACGTTCCGGGCTGTGGTGATCACCAAGGGCGACAGCGGCACAAGCGCCGAGCTGACGCAATTCGACGAGGCCGAGCTGATGGACGGCGACGTGACCGTGCGCGTCTCCCATTCGACCCTCAACTACAAGGACGGTCTCGCGCTCACGGGCAAGGCGCCTGTCGTCCGGCGCTTTCCGATGATTCCCGGCATCGATCTCGCCGGGACGGTGGAGACCTCTTCCCATCCGGACTTCAAGCCGGGCGACGCCGTGCTTCTCAACGGCTGGGGCACTGGCGAGACCCATCTCGGCGCCTATGCCGAGAAGTCGCGCGTCAAGGGCGACTGGCTGGTACCGCTGCCCGCGGGCCTGTCGGCCGCCGAGGCCATGGCGATCGGCACGGCGGGCTACACGGCCATGCTCTGCGTGCATGGCGCTCGAGCGATCATGGCATCACGCCGGACACGCGGCCCGATCGTGGTGATCGGGTGCTGCCGGCGGCGTCGGCTCGGTCGCCACCGCCCTCCTGGCGAAGCTTGGGCTATCACGTCATCGCCTCCACCGGGCGGCGCGCAGGAGGCGGCACTACCTGAAGGGCCATCGGCGCTGCCGAGATCATCGACCGCGACCGAGCTCTCCGGCCCCGCCCGCGCCCTCGGGCAAGGAGCGCTGGGCCGGCGGCATCGATTCGTTGTCGGCTCGCACGACCCTCGCCAACGTCCTCGTCGCATGACGCCGCTACGGCGGCGCCGTCGCCGCCTGCGGCCTTGCGCAGGGCATGGACCTGCCGACCTCCGTCGCGCCCTTCATCCTGCGCGGCGTCTCGCTGCTGGGCGTCGATTCGGTCATGGCGCCGAAGTCCCTGCGCCTCGAGGCCTGGGCGCGCCTTGCCCGCGACCTCGACCGGCAGGCGCTGGCGCGCATCACCTCGACCATCCCGCTGGAAGGCGTCATCGAGGCGGGCGCGGCGATCCTCGAGGGTCGCATCCGCGGCCGCGTGGTGGTCACGATTGCCTGAAAGGATAGCGGGAACGTCGCGCCATCGCCCGGCGTTCCCTGTCCTCGATGGACCGAGCGAAGCCAATGACGATGACGCGCCGCGCCTGGCTGGAAGGTCTCCTGTCCGCTCTCGGGCTGGCGGCGATCGCCGGACCGGCGGGCGCGCAGGCGGGTTACCCGCCGCCTCCGCCCGGTATCGCCCCTCCGGGCTACTCTGATCCGACGCGGCAGCATTTCGAGATCCTGCGTCAGCAGGAGAACGATCGCCGCTCGTTCGACGCCTTCCAGCGCAGCCAGCAGCGCGAGACCGATCGCAACCTCGAAACGCTGCGTCGCCAGCAGCAGGAGCAGCGGCGGACGCTCGACGCGATGCGCCGCGAGGGGCGCGCGGCTGACGAGGCACGCACCAGCCCGCGGCTCCAGGTCCAGGGCCGCCGGTCGCGCCGCCCGCTCACCGAGGAGGAGAGGCTGCGGATCGACCGGGCAACGCAGCCGCGCCCGTCGAGCCGGACGCCCTCCATCCTCGTGGAGGATCCTCCGCCGCGCCGCCGTCGTCGACGCACGCGATATTGACCGGCGACGGCGCAGCCTCGGCTGCCGACGCCATGGCATTTGCCTCGCAAAACGGCCATGATCGCCGCGGAACCTTAGACACCATGTCCCGCACCCGCCTGTCGATCTTCTCGGTGATCTGCGCCCTCATCGGCTGCGCGGCGCTCCTGACCTTCTGGTACAATCGCCCGACCACGGTCACCATCGCTGTCGGGCCGGCCGGGTCCGAAGCCGCGAAGCTGATCGATGCCCTGCGGCTTGCGCTGCAGCGCGAGAGGTCAAGTGTCCGTCTGCGGCTGGTGTCCTCCGATTCGCCCTCCGACAGCGCTGCGCGTCTCGAACGCGAGGAGGTCGACCTCGCCATCGTCCGCGCCGACATCTCCTTTCCGGCGTCGGCCATGGCGGTCGCCATCTGGCAGCGCAATCCGGTGGTGCTGGCGGCACCGGCGGATGCCGGCATCGAGCGCTGGACCGACCTGCCGGGCAAGACCATCGGGGTCATGGGCCGCGGCGTCGGCTTCAACATCCGTCTGATCCAGACGATCCTGCGCGAGCACGGCGTTCAGGCAACCTCGGTGCGCATCGTCGAGGTCCTGCCCTGGGAAACCGCCGAGGCCTTCCGCAAGAAGCAGATCCAGGCGCTGGTGACCATCGGCCCGCCCTCGTCGAAGCCCGTCGCCGACGCCGTGGCCGGCCTGATCCGCGAGGCTCCCGAGGGCAAGGTGACGCTCGTGCCCATCCGCGAGGCGGAAGCGGTGGCGGACAGGGTGTCTTTCCTCGAGTCGATGGATGTCGTCACCGGCTCCTTCGGCTCCAATCCGCCGCGCCCGGCGGAGAACTTCCCCACCCTCGGCGTCATCCACTACCTGGTGGCGCGTCGCGGCGTCGACGATTCGGTCGCCTCCGAGTTCACCCAGCAGCTCTTCACCCTGCGCCCCGCACTCGCCGGCCTGCATCCGGCCGCCAATCGGCTCGAGGTGCCCGACACCGAGAAGGGGTCGTCGGTCCAGGTGCATCCGGGGGCGCTGGCCTATCTCACCGGCGAGCAGAAGACCTTCGTCGAGAAGTACAGCGACTATCTCTATCTGGCGATCTTCGGCCTCTCCCTCGGTGGCTCCGCGCTCGCCGCCGTTGCGGGCTACTTCGGCTTCGGCCGGCGGGAGAAGGACCCCGGATACCTGCCGGAGGTGCTGCTTCTGCTGCGCAACGCGCGAGCGACCGATGACCCCGATGTCCTCGACGCCATCGCCCAGCGGGCCGACGACATCTTCGTCGCCTCGATCGAGGCCTCGAAGAGCCCGGACTTCGATTCGGCCCAGTTCGCCACCCTGACCCTGGCGCTCGATCGCCTCAACGCCTCGATCGCCGACCGGCGGCGGGCGATCGCCATGATGTACGACGCCGAGGAGGAGGAAGAGGAGGACGCGCAGCCCGTGCAGCCTCCCGTCGCGGTGACCTTCCCGCGGGGGTGACGGGGCGGCCGGGCGAAGCTATAGGATCGGTCCGTCGCCGAGAGGAGGACCGTGGTGGCTGCGCCCCGGATGGAGACACGGACGAGTTCGATCGAGGAAGCCTGCATCGCCAAGGGGATGCGGATGACCGATCAGCGCCGCGTCATCGCCCGCACCATCGAGGCCGCCGCCGACCATCCCGACGTCGAGGAACTGCACAGGCGGGCCAACGCCGTCGACGCCAACATTTCCCTGTCGACAGTCTATCGCACGGTGAAGCTGTTCGAGGATTCCGGCATCATCACCCGCCATGCCTTCGGTGACGGCCGCGCCCGCTACGAGACCATTCCCGAGGCCCATCACGACCACCTCATCGACCTGCGCACCGGCCAGGTCGTCGAGTTCCAGTCGGAGGAGATCGAGCGCCTGCAGGCCGAGATCGCCCGCAAGCTCGGCTACCGCCTCGTCGATCACCGCCTCGAACTCTACTGCGTGCCGCTCGATGAAGAATCCTGACAGGCCGGGCACCGAGTTCGGCCGCGGGGGCCCGAGCATCTTCGACACGATGCGTGCCGCCTTCTGGCTCATGGTGCTGATCGCGGCGGGCCTCGTCCTGCTGCCCGCCCAGATGATTGCCCATGGCTTCAAACTGTCGGCGCGGCGGACCATCCCCATGATGTTCCATCGCATCGTGCTGCGCGCCTTCGGTGCCAGGATCATCGTGCGCGGCGAGGCGACGAACCACCGCCCGGCGCTCTTCGTCCCCAACCACGTCTCCTGGATGGACATCATGGTCCTCGGCGCCTTCGCGCCGGTGTCCTTCGTCGCCAAGTCGGAAGTCGCGACCTGGCCGGTCTTCGGCTATCTCGCCCGCCTCCAGCGCTCCATCTTCGTCGATCGCGAACGCCGCCAGACGACGTCGCAGACGGCCGAGGAGATGATCGCCCGCATGCGCGAGGGCGAGCCCGTCGTCCTCTTCGCCGAGGGCACCTCCTCCGACGGCAATCGCACCCTGCGCTTCCGCCCGGCGCTGATCGGTGCCGCCGAGAGCCTTGCCCGCGCCACCGGCGAAACGGTCTGGATCCAGCCGATCGCCCTTGCCTACAGGCGCATCAGCGGCCTGCCCTCCGGCCGCCAGCATCGGCCGCGCGTCGCCTGGGTCGGCGACATCGACCTCGTCCCCCATGCCTGGGCGCTGCTGAAGGACGGCGCGGTTGATGTCGAGCTGATCTTCGGCAATCCCGTGCCCTTCGATCCGAGCGGCGACCGCAAGGCCATTGCCCAGTTCCTCGAAACGCGGGTCCGCGGCATGCACGCCTCGGCGCTGACCGGCAAGGACGAGAACCTGCCGCCGCTGGCTGCCCTCTGACGGCTTATCGCGCGAGGCCGAGCCGTCCCATCATCGCATCGAGACGCGCCGGTTCGACGGCCATGATGCCGGGCGTCGCCGTCCAGACGAGCCAGGTCTCCACGGGTCGGTCCGGGACCAATCCCGAGATCAGCGCCCGGTAGATGGCGAGCTGCGCCACATAGGCCTCCGGCACGTCGGCTGCGCTGGCCGGCGCCGGGTCGTTGGTCTTGAAGTCGGCGATGATCACCCGGTCGGGAGCGATCAGCAGCCTGTCGATCTGTCCCGAGACCGGACGCCCGGCGAGCCGCCCGGCCAGCGGGACCTCGGCCCGGCTGCCGGGGCCGAAGAGTGGTGCGATGCGCTCGTCTGTCATGAGGCGCAGCGCCTCGGCGGCAAAGGCCGCCTTCGTGTCGTCGTCGAGGTCGGTCTGCGCCGCCAGAAAGCGCGCCGCCGCCTCCGGTCGTCGCTCCGCCGGCAGTTCGGGCAACGACTGCAGCAGCCGGTGGACGATGGTGCCGCGCCGCAGCGCCGCCTCGCGCCGCGCCAGGGATGCCGCCGTCGCCGCCCCGAAGGCCTCCTTGGGCAGCACGGAGGATGGTGTGAGGACCCGGGGGGGCGCGACGACGGGGGGCGCCGGCCGCGTCAGCCAGCCGGGCAGATCCGGCGGCGCCAATGCCCCGGCGACGGCCGGGCGAGAGATTGCCGGCATCGCCGGGCCCCTCCGCCAGCGCTGCACACGGCCCTGGCCGTCGTCGGCCTCTTCCTCCACCGCTTCGGGCCCGATCGCCCGCGCGATTATGTCGTACCAGACGTCGGAATCGATGCGTTTCGGCCGCGCGCCGCAGATGATGAGGCGGTCGGCGGCGCGGGTCATGGCGACATAGAGCAGCCGGCGATATTCCTCGCCTTGCGCATCGCGGCTCTCTTGCCGAGCGGCGGCGACGATGTCGATATCGGCCTTGGACGACGGCGACCAGACGAGGCGTGGCGGCGTGCCGGCGGGCGCATTGGGCGGGATGATGGAGAAGATTTTCGGATCGTGGTGGCCGCCGGGTTTGCCCATCGTATCTGCGAGGAAGACGATGTCGGCCTCGAGCCCCTTGGCCCCGTGCACCGTCATCACCCGAACCTCGTTGCGGCCGAGTTCCATGTCGCGCTTCACGTTGAGTTCGGCCGCCCGCATGTGGGCGATGAAGCCGCGCAGCGTCGGAATGTCCCGCGTCTCGAAATCGAGGGCCATCGACAGGAACTCGTCGATCGCATCCGCCGCCTCCGAGCCGAGGCGCTCCAGCATGGCGCGTCGCCCGCGGTCGCGCGACAGGATGCGGGAGTAGAAGGTCGCCGGCGACAGGGTCAGGGCCTCTTGGCGCCACGACTGAAGCCTTGCGGCGGCCGGGTGCTCGTCCTCGATCAGGGCGTCCCACAAGGATCCGGCGCGTCCCGCGGCGAGTTCGAGCAGCTCATCCTCGCTCACCCCGACCAGCGGGCTCTTGAGCACCGCCGCCAGCGACAGGTCGTCCTCCGGCGTCAGCAGGCATTCGCCGAGGGCGAGGAGGTCCATGACGGCGATGTGCTCGCCCAGCACCAGGCGGTCGGCACCCGCCACGGGAACGCCGGCGGTCTTCAGGGCGCGGATGATGCTCTCGAAGATCGGGCCACGCCGCCTGACGAGGATCAGGATGTCGCCGGCGCGGATGGGCCGGTCGCGGTCCGGCAGGCAGTGGCCCCGGTCGAGCCAGAGGCGGACATGGCTCGCGATGCGCGCCGCCAGCCTGTCCACGGGATTGCCGAGCCCCGGCGCATCCACCGGTGCGGTCCAGGGCGAGGCATCCTCGGCGGCATCCGGTTCCTCCGGCGGCCAGAGTTCGACCATGCCCGGCGCGGAGGCCCGCGCGGCGGCGTGCGGCGTCAGCGGCCCCGGATCGAAGGAGAGGCCGCGCCGCGCGTCCAGGTCGTCGAAGACCTGATCGACCGCGCTGAGCACGGCCGGCGTCGAGCGGAAGGAGAAGTTGAGGCGGATATCCTTCTCGAAGGGCCGCTTCGCCTTGAGGAATCGGGCCGCGAAGCGGTTGCGCAGCACGCCGAACTGCCGCGGCTCCGCCCCCTGGAAAGAATAGATCGACTGCTTCTCGTCGCCGACGACGAAGAGCGTCCGCGACGGCGATCGGGCGCCCTCGCCGTCGATGAACTCCTCGACCAGCGCCTCGGATCATGTTCCACTGGTCGGGGCTGGTGTCCTGCGCCTCGTCGACCAGCACGTGGTCGATGCCGCTGGTCGAGCTTGTAGAGGATCCAGCGGGCGCGCACCGTTGTGGACAGAGGTCGCGCGTGCGCGACGATGAGGTCGGAGAAGTCCAGCGCTGCCCGCGCATCGCCTTCTCGCGCTCGACCCGCGCCGAGATGGCCTGGGCGAGGGTGATCAGCGCGGCCGTCCCGTCGCGCAAGGCCGCCGCCTTGCGTCGCGATTGCAGCAGGACGACGGCGCTCCTGCTCCTGCGCCATTCGCGCGGCGATGACCCGGCATGCCCTGGTCTTCACCGCTTTGGTGACGACCAGTCGCTTGCGTGGATCTCGCCGCCGGCCGGTGAAGAAGACCTGGACGGGTAGAGCGCATCGGCGCGCGCTGGGTCGTTGGCCGCCTGACGCAGGATCGGCGAGCGATGTCGCTGCTCAGCGCTTTGCCCGCTCGACGACATGGATGAGCGTGTCCGCGACAGCAGGCCATTCGGACGGGTGGGCATGAGGGCCTCGCCGCTCACCGCCGCCAGCAGCGTCGCCTCGGTCTCGCCGGGCATCAGGCCGAGCGCGTCGCCAAGGCTCGCCATGGCGCGCTCGAGCCCGCCGCGCGCCGCAGATGTCGGCCTGCATCGCCGATGCGCGACAGCCGCCAGGCGCCGTCGCCGAGCAGCGTCGTCCACCAGTCTCGTCCGCCGCTCAGCGATCGCCAGACGCGCCATCGGCCGTGCCGAGGCCAGCGCCTTGACCGCGTCTGCGGCCGCCGCCTCGACGGCAGGACCTCGAGCTGCTCGCGCTGGCGCAGCGCAGCTGCGCCGTGCGCTGAGCTCGTCGAGGACCGTGAACTGCGAGCGCGACATTGGCCTCGAACGGGAACTGGTGCAGCACCCTTTCGCAGAAGGCGTGGATCGTCTGCACCTTCAGGCCGCCGGGGGTCGTCCAGTGCCTGGGCGAAGAGCCGACGCGCGCGGGCGAGCGCGGCCGCGTCGTGATCGATGCCTCGTCGAGCGCGTGAAGCGTCGCCCGCAGCGTCACATCGTCCATCAGTGCCCATTGTCCGAGCAGCTCGAAGACGCGGTTGCGCCATCGTCGGCTGCCGCCGCCTTGGTGAAGGTGAGGCAGAGGATGGCGCCCGGCGGCGTGCCCGCCAGCATCAGCCTGACGACACGCCGGGCCAGAACATAGGTCTTGCCCGAGCCCGCATTGGCCGAGACCCAGGCGGAATGGGCCGGGTCGGACGCCTTGCGCTGGGCCGCGACGGCCTCGGGCGGGGCCTGGAGGCTGCGGCTCATTCCGCGCCTCCCTGCCCGGTGGACCATTCCTTCACCCGCGCCAGATGGGCGTAGTCGTTCGACCGCCCGCCGACATATTGCGGCATGGCCCAGGAGAGGTAGCCGCGCCGCTCGTCCTCATAGGTGGCGATCAGGGCCTTGAGCCCCGTCAGCGTCGCATCGACGAGTTCGTCGAGGCTCCGGTCTTTCGGCACCACAGGGCGCAACTCCCCGGCAGGATCGCGGCCTCCGAGCTTGGCATAGACCAGGGCCGACACCGCGAGATCGGCGTCGATCTCCGGGAAACCGCCGGCCTTGAGCACGGCCGCCTCCAGCGGCAGCTGCGGGGCAAGTCCTGAGAGAACCTGCGGATTGCTCGGCGGATTGCCGGTCTTGTAGTCGAGGATCTCCGCCCGCCCGTCCGCCGTGACGTCGATGCGGTCGGCCTTGGTGGTGAGGCGGAAGGTGCGCCCCGCCGGCGTGTCGAATTCGAGATGCCCCAGCCGCTCGGCATGGGCGGTGACGAAATTCTGCCGGCGCTCGTCGTCGGCGACGGCGAACCATGCGGCGATGCGCAGGAAGCGCGGCCACCACACCGCCCGCACGGACGGATCGTCCCAATAGGGCGCGAAGGTCTCGCGTCCGAGGGCGACGAGGCGCTCGATCGGGTCGGCGACCGGCCCTTCGGCGGCCTCCCGCGTATAGGCATCCAGAACCTCGTGAATGACCGTGCCCCGCTCGGCGGCGCCGGGCACCTGATCGAGTGCCTCCAGTGCCCGCAGCTTCAGGACGTGCCGGGCATAGATCGCATAGGGATCGCGCTGCAGCGTCTCGATCTCGGTTACCGACAGCCGCGTCGGCCGGAGCGCCAGTGGTGGCGCCGGATTGGGCCGCCCGATCGGACGGGGAGGGCCGGTTTCGTCGAGGCGGTTGGCGAGGGCGACGATCTGGTTCCCACGGGTCACGAGTTCGTCCCAGACGGGCGCGCCGAGCACAGCCGCGAGGCGCTGCATCCAGCGTGAAGGCACCGTCGGCACGCCGCCGGCCTTCGTCGCGCGGGTGAGGACCACCCGTCGCTGGCCGAGGAGCTGGCAGAAATCGTGCGCCGCAAGGCCGATGCGCCGTTCCGGTGGATCGATGCCGAAGCTCGCCCGCATCGCGCGGTTCAGCCAGGGGTCGAGCCGGGTATCGCCGGGCCAGGAACCCTCCACCAGCCCGGCGAGGACGACGCAGTCCGTGTCCAGAAGGCGTGCTTCGGGCAGGCCGAGGATGCGGATGCGGGCGCCGGGATTGGCCGGCAGGCGGATGATCTCGGTCTGCATCAGGCTGTCGAGCGCCGAGGGATAGTCGCGTCGGGCCACCGAGAAATCGGCTGCGGGTCCGGCGGCCGCGAGCGTCGCCAGCAGGCCGACGACCGTTTCCGCGCCGGTCGCCTCGGGATCGAGCCCAAGGCGGGCCAGAACCTCCGCGTGAGCGGCGGCGAAGTCCGACAGCGGAGCCTCGGCCGGAAGGGCGGCCAAAGGCGACAGGTGGTCGACGGTGCGGGCAAGCAGGGCCCGGCCTGCTTCCAGGCCCTCCCGCGTGACGCGGCTGGCGGCGTCCTCGGGCCGCGGCCTGCCACTCACCGGCGCCGACTCCAGAACCCGGAGAAATCCGGACAATCCACCGGACGGGCGCAATCCCCTGAGGGCCTTCAGCTCGATCGCAGCAATCGCGGCGGCGCGGTCGCCCTCCTCCGCGCCCCGGCGAAGGGCGGAATGGGCGAGGAGCGCCAGCAGGTCCGAGGGCGAGGGTTCATCGAGAGCGAGGGACGCTGCGAGCCGCGCGACGGTCGCGCCCGGCGTTCCCGCCAGCGGCTGGCCGCCGGAATCGTCCACCGCGACGTTCCAGCGGGCGAGTTCGGCGATGACGCGGCGAGCCAGCGCCCGGTCCGGCGTGACGAGGGCCGCCTCGCGCGTCGGGTCCTCCGCCGCCTCGCGCAGAACGATGGCGACCGCCAGCGCCTCCTCCCGCTCGTTGGCCGCCTCGATGACCGTGACATCCGCCAGCGCCTCGGGGCGGAGCGTTGCGCGGCGCGAAACCCACAGATCCGTCGTCGCGGCCGGTCGCATGGCATCGGAGACAATGGCCTCGCGGCCATGGGGCGCGGGTGGCGCCAGCGATTCCACCTCCGCGCGCGTCACGCCGACATGATCGACGAGCCGCTTGAGACCATATTGCGGGTGGGCATGGGCCGTGCCGCCTCCCGCTCCGCCGATGGCGCGCCAGGAGTCCTCGTCGAGATCGGTGTCGAGGCCGGGCAGGACGAGGGCGCCCCGCGAATGACGGGCAACCATCGCCAGAAGATCGCGGGTGGCGGGGATCGAGCCTGTCGAACCCGCCGCGATCAGGGGGCCCGGCGTCGCGGCGAGCCTGACGGTCTCGGCGGCGATGAGCCGGTCGCGGCGGATCGCCGGCTCCTCGAGGCCCAGTTCGGCGAGATGGGCCGGCCAGTGCTCGCGGGCGATGGCGAGAAAGGCGCGGGTGATCTGCCAGAACTCGTCGAGGCCGGCATCGACAATGCCGTCGAGGTTCGCCCAGGGCACGCGTTCCGTCGCCACCTGGTCCATCAGCCGCATGAGGTCGGCGGCGAGCGACAGGGCGTCGGCGGTCGCGGTGGAGACGATCAGCGGATCGTCGCCCCTCAGCCGCATCACCGCGCGGTCGACGCTCTCCGCCCAGCCGCGCACCAGTCCGGCGAGGGTGAGGCGGCGGTCGATGGCGGAGATCGCCGGTCCGATCGCCGCGAGCCCCAGCGAATCCAGCGGCATGGGATCGGCGAAGGCCCACTCCTCCTCGTCGACATCACCGATGGGCGTGATGCGCGGCAAGAGCACGGCCCCGCCGGTCGCGAGTTCGGCGAAGATGTCGCGCATCACGCGGCAGGCGCGACGATTGGGCAGCAGGATCGTGCCGGCCGCGAGAGACAGGGGGTCCGCCGCATCCGGCCAGCCCGGAATGACGCGTCCCGCGAGGATCGCCTCGGCCAGCGTCCGCAGATGCGGGCGCGAGGCGGGAATCGTCAGGACGCGCGGGCGGCTCGGCATGGCCTAGTGGTGCCGCGCCGGAGCCGTTTCCACAAGGGCGTGCATGGCAGCAGGCGTCACGCCGGGGGCGTGTAGCCCTTCGGCAGGCGGGCCCGCTCGATCTGCGACAGGTCGCAGGCGACATCCACCATGGCCGAGAAGTCGTTCTGGCCGTAGCCGCGGGCGCGGGCCTGCGAGAAGGCCTCGCGCGCGGCCGCGGCCACGGGAACCGGCACGCGGGCCGCATTGGCGGCCTGGACGATCAGGGTCAGATCCTTGTGGGCGAGGTCGATGGAGAACCCCGGCTCGGTGTCGCCCGCCAGCACCTTGTTCGGCCAGTTGACCTTGAGCTGGCCGTTGGTGGCCGTCGTGCCGTAGAGCACGTCCAGGGTCTTGGTGAGCTCGAGCCCGAAGCGCTGCGACAGGGCGAGCGCTTCGGCGTTGAGCTGGCAGAGGATGATGGCGAGGTAGTTGTTGACGAGCTTCATGCGGGTGCCGGCGCCCGGGCCGCCCGAATGGTGGATGGTGGTGCCCATGGCGTTGAGCAGCGGCAGGACGCGCTGGTAGTCGGCATCGTCAGCACCGACCATGAACAGGCTCTGGCCGCGATCGGCGTGCCAGGCGAGGCGGCCGATGGGGGCGTCGACCGCCGTCATGCCGCGGCGCCGGGCCTCGCTGTGCAGGAGATCGGTGGTGTCGGGGTCGATGGTCGACAGGTCGAGGATGAGCGTGCCGGGTTTCGCATGATCCAGCACGCCGCCGGGCGCGAGGATCACCTCGTTCACCTCCTTGCCGGTCGGCAGCACGGTGACGACGATGTCGCAGGCCGCCGCGATCTCCTGGATGGTGCCGCGCTTGGCGCCGAGGCCCTCGAGCGCCTTGACCGGGGCCTCGACCACGTCGAAGACCATGAGCGGGAAGCCCTTGGTCTGCAGGTTCGAGGCCATGCCCCGGCCCATCTTGCCGAGGCCGATAAATCCGACCGTCATGTCTGTCCTCCCGATTGTCCATCTTGTGCCGATGCGGGCGCGGCGTCATGGTCCGCCCCTCGCGAAGGACGCGGAGCCTAGCCAGCGGATGAACGCCTTGCACCCTCAAGCTTTGCATGCCTCGCCCGCCGGATGGCCGGGCGATATCTTCACCGCGCTGAAGACAGCGGGAGTGAGACAGGTCGCCTATGTGCCCGATGGCGGGCATGCCGAGCTGATCCGGGCCGTCCATGCCGATCCCGGCATGATCGGCATTCCGCTGACCACCGAGGAGGAGGGCGTGGCCCTCGTCTCCGGCGCCTGGCTCGGCGGCGACCGCGCCTGCCTGCTCATGCAGTCCTCCGGCGTCGGCAATTGCGTCAACATGCTCTCGCTGGTCCGCAACATGGGCGGACCCTTCCTCACCTTCGTGACGATGCGCGGCGAGTGGGGCGAGTTCAACCCGTGGCAGGTGCCCATGGGCACCGGCACGCCCGATGCCTTCCGCCTGATGGGCGTGCATGTGCTGCGCGCCGACCGGCCGGAAGAGGTCGGTCCCGCGACCGCCGCCGGCATCCGCATGGCCTATGAGGGTGGCAGCGCCGTCGCCGTTCTCCTCGCCCAGCAGCTCATCGGCGCCAAGGTCTTCGTGAAATGAGCAAGCCCTTGAACCGCCTCGACCGCCGCGCCGTCGTCGCCCGCATCATCGCCGAACGGGGCGACGCCATCGTCGTCACCGGGCTCGGCTCGCCCACCTATGACGTTGCCGCCTGCGGCGATCATGACCGCAACGTCTATCTCTGGGGCGCCATGGGCGGCTGTGCGGTGATGGCCCTTGGCATCGCCCTCGCCCGTCCCGACACGCCGGTCATCGCCATCACCGGCGACGGCGAGATGCTGATGGGCATGGGCTCGTTTGCCACCATCGCCATGCAGGCGCCGAAGAACCTCACCGTCGTGGTGCTGGACAACGGCCTCTATGGCGAGACCGGCGGCCAGGCCAGCCATTCGGTGGTGGCCGACCTCGCCGCCATTGCGGGGGCCTCCGGCATCGCCGACACCCGCGCCATCGACGACATGGAATCGGTGAACGGCCTTGCACTGCGGGCGACTTCGGTCGGCAACGGCCCCTGCGTCGCAGTGGTGAAGATTGACCAGGCCGAGCGCGAGCGCGTCCTGCCGACGCGCGACGGCCACGCCATCCGCGCCCGCGTGCGCCAGTCGCTGGGGCTCTCGATCGACTGATGTTCTCGTCCGAGGAACTCGAACGCTATGCCCGCCATATCGTCCTGCGCGAGGTGGGCGGGCCCGGCCAGCAGAAGCTGAAGGCCGCGCGTGTTCTGGTGATCGGCGCGGGCGGCCTCGGCGCGCCGCTGCTGCTCTATCTCGCCGCGGCGGGCGTCGGGACCATCGGCATCGTCGACGACGACGGCGTGGCGCTGTCGAACCTCCAGCGCCAGATCATCCACCGCAGCGAGGATGTCGACGTCCTCAAGACCGAGAGTGCGGCGAATGCCATTCGCCGGCTCAACCCGCATGTCGAGGTGGTGAGCCACGTCACCCGGCTGAGCGCGACCAATGCCCGCGATCTCGTCGCCGGCTACGACATCGTCGCCGACGGCTCCGACAATTTCGCCACGCGCTATGCGGTGTCGGATGCCTGCTTCCATGAGAGAAAGCCGCTGGTTACGGCGGCCGTCGGGACCTTCGACGCGACGCTGACGACGCTTCGCCCGCATGAGAAGGGCGCCGACGGCCGCCCGAACCCGACCTATCGCTGCCTGTTCCCGGAGGCGCCACCGCCCGGCACCGTGCCCTCCTGCCAGGAGGCCGGCATTCTCGGCGCCCTGACCGGCATCGTCGGGTCGATGATGGCACTGGAGGTCATCCGCGAGATCACCGGCTTCGGCGAGGGCCTCGTCGGCCGCCTCCTGATGATCGACACGCGCGCCATGCGCTTCGAGACCGTGCGCTACCGCTGGGACCCGGAGAATCCGCTCAGCGGCCGGGGCGGCTGAGCCGTCTCACAGCATCGAGGGGAGCACGCGATCCGGCGGCTTGTGGCCGTCCATGAAGGCCTTGATGTTGACGATGACCTTGTCGCCCATGTCGACGCGGCCCTCGATGGTGGCCGATCCCATATGCGGCAGCAGCACGACCTTGCCGGCCTTGGCAAGCTTGATCAGCCGCGGATTGACCGCCGGCTCGCTCTCGAAGACGTCGAGGCCGGCACCGGCGAGGTCGCCCGCCTCGATCATCCGCGTCAGCGCCACCTCGTCGATGATCTCGCCGCGCGCCGTGTTGACGACGAAGGCCTCCTTCTTGAGCAGCTTCAGCCGCCGCGCCGAGAGCAGATGGTAGGTCGCCGGCGTGTGCGGGCAGTTCACCGAGACGATGTCCATGCGGGCGAGCATCTGGTCGAGGCTCTCCCAGTAGGTCGCGTCCAGCGCCTGCTCCACCTTCTCGGGCAGGCGGCGGCGGTTGTGATAGTGGATCTGCATGCCGAAGGCGGCGGCGCGGCGGGCCAGTGCCTGGCCGATGCGGCCCATGCCGACGATGCCGAGCCGCTTGCCGTGGATGCGCTTGCCCAGCATCCAGGTCGGCGACCAGCCATTCCACTCGCCATGCTCCAGCACCTCCAGCCCCTCGGCGAGGCGGCGCGGCACGGCGAGGATCAGCGCCATGGTCATGTCGGCCGTGTCCTCGGTGAGGACGCCCGGCGTGTTGGTCACGGTGATGCCGCGCTGCACGGCCGTGGCGACGTCGATATTGTCGACGCCGTTGCCGAACTGGGCGATGAGGCGGAGCTGCGGGCCCGCCTGCGACAGGAGCGCCGCATCGATGCGGTCGGTGACGGTCGGCACCAGCACCTCGGCCGTCTTCACGGCGGCGACGAGGTCGGCCTGGCTCATCGGCTTGTCGTCGACGTTCAGCCGCGTCTCGAAGAGCTCGCGCATCCGCGTCTCGACCGTGTCCGGCAGTTTCCTCGTCACGACGACGAGCGGCTTCTTGCGGTTCGCCATGCCCCAACCTCTGGTATCGTCGCGCCCGCTCTGGGACGGGCGCCCGGCCGGATCATTCCGGACGGCCATCAAGCCCATCTTAACCCTGTGCGGCGAGAATGGCTTTTGTCGCGACCTCTCTACCAGATGGGTCGCGGGAGACAAAGCCGTCGGCACCTCGGGATCACCCGTCTTTCGAAGGGTCCGGCGCCCAGTGTTGTGTGGGTTGCGTATGAGTGTTCGTCGCCTTGGCGCGGTCGTCGCCGCGTCCATCGTGGCCTGTGCCACGGCCGTCTGCGCCGCATCGGCCGCCGAGATCACGGGGTCGCTCGGCTCGCAGACCCGTCTGCCTGTTCCGCGCTTCGTCAGCCTGAAATCCGAACGGGTCAATGCCCGCATGGGACCGACTCGCGAGCACCAGGTCGTGTGGATCTACCAGCGCGCCGGTCTTCCCGTCGAGGTCACCGCCGAGTTCGATAACTGGCGCCGCATCCGCGACCATGACGGCACCGAGACCTGGGTCTTCCATTCCATGCTGTCGGGCCGGCGCACCGGCGTCGTCATGCCCCGCGGCGACGCGGAGCAACTCGTCGCGCTGATGAACCGCCCGGGGGGCGACCGCATCGTGGCGCGCCTCGAGCCGCGCGTGCAGGGCACGGTGCGTTCCTGCAACGGCACCTGGTGCCGCATCACCGGCGTCGGCTTCGACGGTTGGATCGAGCAGACGCGCCTGTGGGGCGTCTACCCCAACGAGAAGGTGGAGTAGGGCGGCTCCGCGCTCTAGGCTGGATACCTGATGTGACGGAACCAGCCATGACCGAATCCGAGCTTCCCAGCCGCCAGTCCCGTGCCGCCTTCGTCGCGCGTTTCGGCGGCGTTTGGGAACATTCCCCCTGGATCGCGCAAGGCGCCTTCGATGCCGGTCTGACGGCGGCGCAGGACACCGCCGACGGCCTCCACGCGGCCATGGTCACGATCATGCGGGCGGCCGGCGAGCCGGCGAAGCTCGCCCTCATCCGCGCCCATCCGGACCTTGCCGGAAAGCTCGCCGCAGCCGGTCGTCTCACGCCCGAATCGACCGGCGAGCAGGCCTCCGCCGGGCTCGACCGGCTGACCGATGCCGAGCGTGCGGAGTTCACCCGGCTCAACGACGCCTACAAGGCGCGGTTCGGATTTCCCTTCATCCTTGCGGTGAAGGGCCGGAGCAAGGCCGAAATCAGGGACGCCTTCCTGGCGCGGCTGCAGAACGATGCCTCTGCCGAATTCGCCGAGGCCCTGGCGCAGATCGAACGCATCGCGCTGCTGCGGCTGAAGGACATGCTGCCCTAGGCTGCAATGATCCGCGCCAGCACCTTGCGCGCCCGCGCCTCGATGGCGGAGCGCGCCACATGTCGTCCGCCATCGACGACGCGCCGTCCCGACACCCAGACCTCGCGCACGGCCCCGGTTGACGGCCCGAAAATCCAGGAATCGACCAGGGCATCGCCATCGCGGCCGGCAAAGGCCATGTGCGCTTCGTCCAGCACGATGAAATCCGCACGCGCGCCGACCGTGATCCCCGCCGTCCCGAGCCCGAGCGCCTGGGCGCCGCCGGCAAGGCAGGCGTCGAACAGCCCGCGCCCGGTCGAGGCGCCGCGGTCGGCCATGGCGGTGCGACGCCGCGTCAGGAACCTCTGGGCATATTCCAGCATGGCGAGTTCGCCGGTCGCCGAGATGGCCACGTTGGAATCCGTTCCGACACCGAATCGACCCCCCTGCGCGCGGAAGTCGACGCCCTCGAACAGGCCGTCGCCGAGATTGGCCTCCGTGACCGGGCAGAGGCCGACGACGGCGCCGGCCTGCGCCATGGTCTGCCGCTCGGCCGCATCGGCATGGGTGGCGTGGATCAGGCACCAGCGGTCCGACAGCGGAACCGTATCCGCGAGCAGCGCGATGGGCCTGATGCCATGGGCGGCGAGGCAATCCTCGACCTCCTTCACCTGTTCCGACACGTGGATATGCATCGGGCCATCGGGAAAGGCGTCGACGAGCCGGCGGAGCTCATCCTGCGTGACCGCCCGCATGGAATGAGGCGCGATGCCGAAGCCGCCTCGGGCATAGGCCCTGGCCGCCACCCGGCCGCCCTCGGCCACGCGGGCGAAAAGGTCGAGATCGCAGATGAAGCGTCGCTGGCCCTCGCCCGGCGCCTGCCCGCCGAAGCCGGAATGGGCATAGAAGACCGGCAGCAGGGTGATCGCGAGGCCTGTCGCCTCGGCGGCCGCGACACAGCGCCGGCCGAGTTCCGCCGGGTCGGCATAGGGCCGCCCGTCCCTGTCGTGGTGGATGTAGTGAAATTCGCCGACCGTCGTGAAGCCGGCCTCCAGCATCTCGACATAGGCGAGCGCGGCGATGGCCTCGACGTCCTCGGGGTCGAGCGCCAGGGCGAAGCGATACATCCACTCGCGCCAGGTCCAGAAGGAATCCTCGCCCGTTCCCGCCACCTCGGTCAGCCCCGCCATGCCCCGCTGGAAGGCGTGGGAGTGGAGATTGGGCAGGCCGGGCAGGGCGATGCCGGCGAGCCGGCTCGCTCCGGTCGGTGCCGGACCTTCGGCCATCGCGGTGATTCGCCCGTCGCCGCCCACCGTGACGGTCACATTGTCGCGCCATCCCCCGGGGGTGAGGGCCTTGTCCAGATGGAGCTTGTCCATCGCCGTCTCCGTGCTACGGTTTTCCGCCTAGCATTGTTGGGCGAGGAATACGACGTGCCGAGACAGTTCCATGCGCGTTGAGCGGCTGTTCCGCGATGCGCGGCTGGCCACCATGGCGGGCGGCGCGGGTGACGGTCTGGGCCTCATCGAGGACGGGATCATCGCGACCGATGGCGGTCGCATCGTCTATGTGGGCGCGCGGGCCGATGCGCCGCGGCTTGATCCGGTCGAGACGGTGCGCTGCGACGGACGCTGGATCACCCCCGGTCTCATCGACTGCCACACCCACCTCGTCTATGCCGGAAACCGCGCCCATGAGTTCGAGCTCCGCCTGAAGGGCGCGAGCTACGAGGAGATCGCCCGCGCCGGCGGCGGCATCGTCTCCACCGTGAAGGCGACCCGCGCCGCCAAATCTCGCGACCTCGCCGACCAGAGCCTGCCACGGCTCGATCAGCTGATCGCCGAGGGCGTCACGACGGTGGAGATCAAGTCCGGCTACGGGCTCGATCTCGACACCGAAACGAAGCAGCTGCAGGTCGCGCGCTCTCTGGCCGAGGCGCGCGACGTCGGCATCGTCACCACCTTCCTCGGCGCCCACGCCCTGCCGCCGGAGGCGAATGGCGACAAGTCCGCCTATCTCGACCTCGTCTGCCACAAGATGATCCCGGCCATCGCCCATCACGGCCTCGCCGATGCCGTCGACGCCTTCTGCGAGGGCATCGCCTTCTCCCCCGAGGAGACGCGGCGTGTTTTCTCCGCCGCGGAGAAGCACGGCCTGCCGGTGAAGCTGCACGCCGACCAGCTTTCCAACCTGCATGGGGCGAAGCTTGCCGCCGACCATGGGGCGCTCTCCGCCGATCACCTCGAATATACCGACGAGGAGGGGGCCGCGGCCATGGCGAAGGCCGGCATGGTGGCCGTGCTGCTGCCGGGGGCCTACTATTTCATCCGCGAGACGCAGGCGCCGCCCGTCGCGGCCTTCCGCCGCCACGGCACGGCCATGGCGCTCGCCACCGACTGCAATCCCGGCTCATCGCCACTGACCTCGCCGTTGCTCTGCATGAACATGGGCGCGACCCTGTTCCGCATGACCGTCGCGGAATGCCTGCTCGGCTTCACCCGCCATGCCGCGAAGGCGCTCGGCCGCGACGACATCGGCGTGCTGGAGCCGGGCCGGCGGGCCGATCTCTGCCTCTGGTCGGTGGAGCGCCTCGCCGAACTCGTCTACCGCATCGGCTTCAATCCCCTCTTTGCCCGCCACAGGGGCGCCTGATGGCCGATCTCATCCGCGCCGGCGGCAATCCCTTCGGCCTCTGGCGCGAGGTCGCCAAGGGCGCCACCCCTGCGCTCGATCCGGTAACGCGGGGCCCGATCGCGAAGGGGCACGATCTGCTCATGGCGAAGGCGCGCGGCAACGATGCCGCCTATGGCGTCAACACCGGCTTCGGAAAGCTCGCAAGCGTCCGCATTCCCTTGGAGAAGCTGGCCGAACTGCAGGTCAATATCGTCCGCTCCCACCAGGCGGGCGTCGGCCAGCCGCTTGAGGAGCCGATCGTCCGCCTCGTGCTGGCGCTGAAGGCTGCAAGCCTCGCCCATGGCGCATCCGGCGTGCAGCCGGCGACCGTTGATCTCCTCGTCGCCATGCTCCGGGAGGGCGTGCTGCCGGTGATCCCGGCGCAGGGTTCGGTCGGCGCATCCGGCGACCTCGCCCCGCTCGCCCACATGGCGGCGGTGCTGATCGGCGAGGGCGAGGCGGTCTGGCGCGGCACCCGCATGGCCGGCGGCGAGGCGCTGGCGAAGGCCGGCCTGGCGCCCGTCGTGCTCGGCCCGAAGGAGGGCCTCGCCCTGCTGAACGGCACTCAGGTCTCCACCGCCCTCGCCCTGCACGGCCTCTTCCTCATCGAGAACGCCTTCGCCGCCGCCCTCGTCACCGGGGCGCTGTCGACGGACGCCATCGCCGGGTCGGACACGCCCTTCGACGCCCGCATCCACACGCTGCGCGGCCAGCCCGGCCAGATCGCGGTGGCCGCGGTGCTTCGTGCCCTGATGGAGGGCAGCGAGATCCGCCGCTCGCATCTCGCCGACGACCCGCGCGTCCAGGACCCCTATTCCATCCGCTGCCAGCCACAGGTGATGGGTGCCGCCCTCGACGTCATCCGCTCGGCGCAGGACATGCTCCTGCACGAGGCGAGCGGCGTCACCGACAATCCGCTCGTCATGGCCGACAATGGCGACGTCCTCTCCGGCGGCAACTTCCACGCCGAGCCCGTGGCCTTCGCCGCCGACATGCTGGCGCTGGCGGCCTGCGAGGTCGGCAATCTCGCCCAGCGGCGCTGCGCCATGCTGGTCGATCCGGTGCTCTCGGGCCTGCCGGCCTTCCTCGTGCGCAATCCCGGGCTCAACTCCGGCTTCATGATCGCCGAGGTCGCCAGCGCCGCGCTCGCCTCCGAGAACCGCCAGAAGGCGGCGCCCGCCGTCACCGACACGATCCCCACCTCAGCCAACCAGGAGGATCACGTCTCCATGGCCACCCACGGCGCCCGGCGCCTCGGACCCATGGCGGAGAACCTCTGCCGCATCATCGGCATCGAGGCGCTGATGGCGGCTCAGGGCGTCGATATGCGCAGCCCCCTCAGGACCAGCCCGCTGCTGGAAAAGGCCCACGCCGCGATTCGCGCCGTCGCGCCGGTGCTGGATGCCGACCGCCCGCTCTCGGCGGAGATGGAGCGCGCCGCGTCGCTCGTCGCCTCCGGCGGGCTGACGACGCCCTTCGGTCATGTCGTCGAGCGGCTGTTCGGAGAATGACCATGGCCCCGGTCACCGTGATCGCGGGCGACGGCCCCCTCGTCCTCGGCCAGCCGCATGTCGGCACCATGATCCCGCCCGAGGTCTCGGTGGAGCTGAACGACCTCGGCCGCTCGGTCCCCGATACCGACTGGTGGATCGACCGTCTCTATGACGGCATCGCCCGCCGCACCGGCGCGACCGTCGTGCGCCAGAACCTGTCGCGCTACGTCATCGACGTGAATCGCGACCCCTCCGGTGTCTCGCTCTATCCCGGCCAGAACACCACGACGCTGTGCCCGACCATCACCTTCGACGCCGAGCCGATCTACCGGAAGGGCCGGGAGCCCGGACCCGCCGAGATCGGCCGGCGCAAGCGCCTCTATTTCGCGCCCTTCCACGCGGCCATGGCTGCCGCCATAGAGACGGCGCGCATCCGCCACGGCTATTGCGTGCTCTTTGACTGCCACTCGATCCGCTCGGTGGTCCCGAACCTCTTCCCGGGCACGTTGCCCGTCTTCAACATCGGCACCAATGGCGGCACGTCCTGTGCCCCGGCCATCCGCGACGCTGCCGTCCGTGAGGCGGAAGGCTCCGGCATGAGCTTCGTCGCCGACGGACGTTTCAAGGGCGGCTGGATCACCCGGCACTACGGTGCGCCGGACCGCAGGGTTCATGCGGTCCAGATGGAGCTGGCGCAGTCCGCCTACATGGCGGAGGCGCCGCCCTGGACCTTCGACGAGCATGTGGCTGCAAAGACGGAAGGCGTGCTCGACCGCATCGTCTCGGCCATTCTGAAAGCGGCTGCTGACCTGGAGGCCTGACATGGCGACCCGTCTCGACAATTCGCGCCTGATCCGCGCCCCCCATGGCCTCGAGATGTCGGCCAAGACCTGGGGCGCGGAGGCAGCGCTCCGCATGCTCATGAACAATCTCGACCCCGATGTCGCCGAGCGGCCGAACGAACTCGTCGTCTATGGCGGCATCGGCCGCGCCGCGCGCGACTGGGAGAGCTTCGACCGCATCGCCGCATCGCTCCGCTCGCTCGATCCCGACGAGACGCTGCTGGTGCAGTCGGGCAAGCCGGTCGGCATCTTCCGCACCCACACGGACGCGCCGCGCGTCCTGATCGCCAATTCGAATCTGGTCCCCGGCTGGGCCAACTGGGACCACTTCCATCACCTCGATAAGCTCGGGCTGATGATGTACGGCCAGATGACGGCCGGCTCCTGGATCTACATCGGCAGCCAGGGCATCGTTCAGGGCACCTACGAGACCTTCGCCGAGGTGGCGCGCCGGCATTTCGGCGGCTCGCTGAAGGGCAAGTGGATCCTCACCGGGGGCCTCGGCGGCATGGGCGGCGCCCAGCCGCTGGCCGCCACCATGGCCGGGGCCTCGATGATCGCGGTGGAATGCCAGCCGAGCCGCATCGAGATGCGGCTGCGCACCCGCTATCTCGACGCCGAGGCGAAGACCATTGACGAGGCTCTGGAGATCGTCGAGCGCTCCCACAAGGCGGGCAAGCCCATCTCCGTCGGCCTGCTCGGCAATGCCGCCGAGGTCTTCCCCGATATGGTGGCGCGGGGCATCCGCCCCGACGTCGTCACCGACCAGACCTCGGCACACGACCCGATCAACGGCTACCTGCCGGCCGGCTGGACGCTCGCCCAGTGGGAGGAGGCGCGCGAGCGCAATCCGAAGTCGGTGGAGGTCGCCGCCAAGCAGTCCATGGCGGTGCATGTGAAGGCGATGCTCGACTTCCATCGCATGGGCGTGCCGACCCTCGACTACGGCAACAACATCCGCCAGATGGCGAAGGACATGGGCGTGGCGGATGCCTTCGACTTCCCCGGCTTCGTGCCCGCCTATATCCGCCCGCTGTTCTGCCGCGGCGTCGGTCCCTTCCGCTGGGCCTCGCTGACCGGAAATCCCGACGACATCGCCAGGACGGATGCCAGGGTGAAGGAGCTGATCCCCGACGATCCGCACCTGCACAACTGGCTCGACATGGCGAAGGAGCGCATCCAGTTCCAAGGCCTGCCGGCCCGCATCTGCTGGGTCGGCCTCGGCGACCGCCACCGCCTCGGCCTCGCCTTCAACGAGATGGTCGCCAAGGGCGAGATCGGCCCCATCGTCATCGGCCGCGATCATCTCGATTCCGGCTCCGTGGCCTCGCCGAACCGCGAGACCGAGGCGATGAAGGACGGTTCGGACGCCGTGTCCGACTGGCCGCTTCTCAATGCCCTGCTCAACACCGCTTCGGGCGCCACCTGGGTGTCGCTGCACCATGGCGGCGGCGTCGGCATGGGATATTCGCAGCATTCCGGCGTCGTCATCGTCGCCGACGGCACGGCGGAAGCTGCGGCCCGGCTCTATCGCGTGCTGTGGAACGATCCCGGCACCGGCGTCATGCGCCATGCCGACGCCGGTTACGACGTCGCCATCGACTGCGCCCGCGAGAAGGGTCTGAAGCTGCCGTCCCTCGGGATCGGGGTGTAGGAAAGGCGAAGGGCGCCGCTTCCGGCGCCCTTCTGACTTCAGGCGTGACCTTTGGCTCAGCCCTCGTAGCGGCCGACGATCGAGATCGAGCAGACGTTCTGGTGCGGGAAGCCGCCGAGATTGTGGGTCAGCCCCAGTCGCGGCATGTCCTTCCGCTGCCGCTCGCCGGCGCGGCCCTGCATCTGCAGGTACATCTCGTAGATCATCCGGAGGCCCGAGGCGCCGATGGGGTGGCCGAAGCACTTCAGGCCGCCGTCGATCTGGCAGGGAATGGTGCCGTCGGCGTCGTAGAATCCGTCGAGAATGTCGTGGATCGCCCGGCCCTCGGCGGAGATGTGCAGGTCCTCCATGGTGACGAGCTCGGTCACCGAGAAGCAGTCGTGCACCTCGATGAGGCTGATCTCCTCGCGCGGCTTCTCGATGCCCGCCTCCTGGTAGGCGCGGGTGGCGGCGATGCGGGTGGTGGCGAAATAGCTGCCGTCCCATGAATTGTGCTGGGCTTCGGTGCCGTTCGACACGGAGACCTGCAGCGCCTTCACCGAGACGAGGTCCTTCTTGCCGAGGCTGCGGGCGATCTCCGGCGTCGTGACGATGGCGCAGGCCGCCCCGTCCGACACACCGCAGCAGTCATAGAGGCCGAGCGGCTCGGCGATCATCGGTGCATTCAGCACCGTGTCGATGGTGATCTTGTTCCTGAGGTGCGCCTTGCTGTTGCGGCCGCCATTGTCGTGGCTCTTCACCGAGACATGCGCCATGGCGCGCTTCAGGTCCTCCGGCGCCGAGCCGTACTTCGCCCGGTAGGCGGCGGCGAGCTGGGCGAAATAGCCGGGAGCGGAGGCGTTCGGCCAGGTCATGTTGGGGAGCGTGCCACGGCCGCGCTGCGGCAGGCCGCCATAGCCGGTGTCCTTCAGTTTCTCGACACCGAGGGCCAGCGCGATGTCGGCCGCGCCCGAGGCCACCGCATAGACGGCGCCGCGGAAGGCCTCGGTGCCGGTGGCGCAGAAATTCTCCACCCGCGTCACCGGGATGTAGGGCAGGCGCAGGGCGACGGCGAGCGGCACGGCCGACTTGCCGACATGCTGCTCCTCGATGGCGGTGCCGAGCCAGGCGGCGTCGATCTGCTTGGTCTCGATGCCGGCGTCGCCGAGCGCCTCGGTATAGGCCTCGACCATCAGGTCCTCGGCGTTCATGTCCCAGCGCTCGCCGAACTTCGAGCAGCCCATGCCGAGAATGGCGACCTTGTCGCGAATGCCCTTGGCCATGGTCAGGTCCTCCCTGCAGCGGCCGGCGCCGCCTTCCAGAAATAGCGGCGGAAGCCGCGCTGGCTGTCGATGTCCTTGACGCGGAACATCATCCGCATCGGATGGCCGACGGAAAGATCCTTCTCGTCCACGTCGGTAAAGTCCATCATCCAACGGCCGCCCTCATCGAACTGGATCATGCCGTAGCAGGCCGGCGGGTCGGGCGAATAGGTCAGCCGGTCGGCGGTGTAGGAGTTGATGCGGCCGATCTTGCCGGAGAAGGGTTCAGGCTCCTGCGTGTCGACCGCGGTGCAGTTCGGATTGACGCAGACCCGCGTCTTCGGGAACTGCAGCGTGCCGCATTGGGTGCACTTGCCGCCGACGAAGGAGGTGACCGTCGCCCGGTTGCGCCAGAGCGCCGAGAGGGCAGTCTGCTTGTCGGCCTCGGCGCGCATGCCGCGCTCGAGCTCGATGGTGTCGTTGAAGGCGAGGAACTTCGAATAGTTCGTCTCCTCCTTCCGGCGGGCGAGATGGCCCTTCACGCCCAGCCTGGCGGGCAGCCCGGAAATGGCATCGGTGACCCTGAAGAGCAGCGCGTCCGCACCCTGGCCGAAGCCGACCACCATGATCGTGTCGCCGGCCTTCGCTTCCTCCAGCGCAGCGACCAGCATGACGAGCGGATGGGCGGCGCCCGTCTCGCCGCAGACGGCGTGCAGGTTGTCGGCCACCGCCGCATCCGGAATGCCGGCGGCCTTGGCGACGGAGTTGGCGACCCTGGCGAGGACGGCCGGCATGCAGAAGCGGGTCACCTGGTCCGGCGCGACGCCGGCCTTGGCAAGGCACGCCTTGATGACCGGCGGCACCAGCGGCATGTAGCCGGCGTCACGGATCCAGCGTTCCTCCCACTGGTAGTCGAACTCGGATTCCGGCGTGCGGTAGTGATCGACGAAGTCGCTCGTGCGGGTCGACGCGGCGAGCAGCGTCGCCACCGGCCGGCCTTCGCCGACGAGCAGTGCCGCGGCGCCGTCGCCGGCCGTCATCTCCATGGGGCTCGCCGCCTTCACCGGCCGCTTTTCGCTCGCCAGGACAAGCGTCGCGGGCCCGCCGCGCAGCGCCGTCATCAACGCCGAGGTTGCGGCCCGCTGGGTCTGGCCGACGTCGCTGGCCGCAAGGTCCTGGCCGAGGTTCAGCGCCTCGGCGACCACACCGGAGTTCAACCGGTCGAGGAAGGGGAAGGTCGTCGAGGCCATCTGCACGGCCTCGACGGGCGTCGCCTGCTGGCCGGTGAGGCAGTCGCGGGCCGCCTCCACCGCCATGGTGACGGCGTCCTCGTCCCAGTTGGCGATGGCGCGCTCGCCCTTTCCCTGGCCCTTCAGCGCGGCGTTGAACCAGCCATGGGCGTCGGCAATGGCTTTCCGCTGCAGCCGCAGCCGCGGGATATAGGCGCCGAAGGCGAGAATTCCGTAGGTCATGTCACGCTGTCCCTGGCCTGGCGATGCTCACACCGGATCCCACGAGAAGATGTCGGCGGAGCGGTCCAGCGGATAGAAGGACGACTTCAGGGCCGGCATGCCGTGGCTGGCGAGGCTGTCGCAGGTCCAACCCCCGTCACGGTGGATGGAGCGGATCGGCCGGGACTGGCCCATCAGGAAGATCTCGTTCATTCGCACCGCGAAGATCTGGCCGGTGACGTCCTTCGCCCGGTCCGAGGCGAGGAAGGCGGAGAGCGGGGCGATCTTCTCCGGCCCCATGGCCTGCATGCGGGCGACGCGCGCCTTCTCCGCTTCCGTCTCCGTCGGGATGGTGCCGATCAGGCGGCTCCAGGCGAAGGGCGAGACGCAGTTGGAGCGCACGTTGAAGCGCGCCATGTCGAGGGCGATCGACTTCGACAGGCCGACGATGCCGAGCTTGGCGGCGGCGTAGTTGGCCTGGCCGTAGTTGCCGATGAGGCCCGAGGTCGAGGTGAAATGAACGAAGGCGCCGCTGTTCTGCTCGCGGAAGATTCGGGCGGCGGCATGGCTGACGTAGAAGGTGCCCATCAGGTGCACCTTGATGACGAGTTCGAAGTCCGCGACGCTCATCTTGTGAAAGATGGCGTCGCGCAGGATGCCGGCATTGTTGATGACCGCGTCGAGGCCGCCGAAGGCGTCGACCGCCGTCTTGACGATGGCATTGGCCGAGGCCGGCTCGGCGACGCTGTCGAAATTGGCGACGGCCTGGCCACCCTTCTTGCGGATTTCCTCGACCACCTCCTCGGCCGGCGTGGCGCTGGCACCCGAGCCGTCGGCGGCGCCGCCGAGGTCGTTGACCACCACCTTCGCGCCCTCGGCCGCCGCCGTCAGCGCGATCTCGCGGCCGATGCCCCGACCCGCTCCCGTGACGATGACGACCTTGCCGTCCAGCGCCCCTGACCCTGCCATGTCTCAACCCTTCTCATCAGGCGTCCGGCAGGCCCTTCCATGGCGCCGCGACGGGTTCCGCCGATCACGGCGAAGCTGGCAGCACCATAGTCGCTCCGTCAATTGAACGAAATCCCGTTTCATTCGCCGAAACGCCTGTCTTAGGATAGAGGCGAGCCGCGGCGTGCAGCGACCGCGACCCCACGAGGAGATGCGCAACCATGAGCGCGACCGCCGCCTACTACCAGGAGGAGCACCACCTCTTCCGCGACGCCTGCCGCCGCTTCATCGCCGAGGAGATCGCCCCGCATCATGCCCGCTGGGAGAAGGAGGGCGTCGTCGACCGCGAGGCCTGGCTGAAGGCCGGCGAGGCCGGCATGCTGCTCACCAACATCCCGGTCGAGTATGGCGGCGGCGGCGCCGACTTCCTCACCAGCGCGATCATGATCGAGGAGATGATGGGCCATGTCTTCACCGGCCCCGGCTTCCGCCTGCACTCCGACATCGTCGCCCCCTACATCCTCAACAACGCCTCCGAGGACCTGAAGCGGCACTGGTTGCCGAAAATGGCCTCCGGCGAGGCCATCGGCGCCATCGCCATGACCGAGCCGGCGGCCGGCTCCGACCTGCAGGGCATCAAGACGACCGCGATCCGCGACGGCAACCACTATGTCGTCAACGGCCAGAAGACCTTCATCACCAACGGCCAGCTCGCCGATTTCATCATCGTCGCCTGCAAGACCGATCCGAAGGCGGGTGCGAAAGGGGTCAGCCTCATCATCGTCGAGGCGAATCGCGAGGGGTTCTCGCGCGGCCGCAACCTCGAGAAGATCGGCCTCAAGGCCCAGGACACCTCGGAACTCTTCTTCGACAATGTCCGCGTGCCCGCCACCAACATGATTGGCGAGGAGGGGCGCGGCTTCGCCTACCTGATGAACGAGCTGCCGCGCGAGCGGCTGCTGGTGGCGATCAGCGCCGTGGCGGTGATGGAATCGGCGCTGAAGTGGACCGTCGACTACACCCGCGAGCGCAAGGCCTTCGGCAAGGCCATCGCCGAGTTCCAGAACACCCGGTTCAAGTTGGCGGAGGTCAAGACCGAGGTGACGGTCGCCCGGGTCTTCCTTGACGACTGCATCTCCAAGTTCCTGCGCGGCGAGCTCGACATCACCACGGCGGCCATGGCCAAGTGGTGGCTGACCGAGCTGCAGGGCCGCGTCGTCGACACCTGCCTGCAGCTCCACGGTGGCTATGGCTTCATGTGGGAGTACCCGATCGCCCGGGCCTATGCCGACAGCCGCATCCAGCGGATCTACGCCGGCACCACCGAGATCATGAAGGAGATCGTCGCGCGCTCGCTCTGAGCGCAGCGACGGCACGAGGACGCGCCATGCCCATCGACTACGACAAGCTGAAGAACTGGCACTTTCCCGACCTCGAGCACCGCTACGAGGCGAAGGACACGATCCTCTACGCCCTCGGTGTCGGCTGCGGCGCGGACCCGATGGACCGCACCGAACTGCCCTTCGTCTATGAGGACGGGCTGAAGGCTCTGCCGACCATGGCCGTGGTGCTCGGCTATCCCGGCTTCTGGCTGAAGGATCCGAACACCGGCGTCGACTGGCGCAAGATCCTCCACGGCGAGCAGGGCCTGGTCATCCACAAGCCGCTGCCGGCGAGCGGCACGGTCATCGGCCGCACCCGCGTCACCGAGATCGTCGACAAGGGCCCGGGCAAGGGCGCGCTGCTCTATTCGGACCGCGAGGTCTTCGACAAGGCGACCGGCGATCTGCTGGCGACGCTCACCTCCACCACCTTCATCCGCGGCGAGGGCGGCTTCGGCGGGCCGTCGGGCCCGGCCCCCGAGCCGCACGCCCTGCCCGAGCGCGCCCCGGACCTCGCCGTGGACCTGAAGACCCTGCCGCAGGCCGCGCTGATCTATCGCCTCTCCGGCGACTACAACCCGCTGCACGCGGATCCGGACGTCGCGACGGCCGCCGGCTTCGAGCGGCCCATCCTGCACGGCCTCTGCACCTATGCGGTCGCGGGCCGTGCCGTCCTCAAGGCCTGCTGCGGCAACGATCCCTCACGCCTCCGGCGCTTCGACCTGCGCTTCTCGGCGCCTGTCCTGCCGGGCGAGACCGTCCGCACCGAGATCTGGCGCGACGGCTCACGCGTCTCGTTCCGCGCCCGCGTGGTCGAGCGCGACATCGTGGTGCTGAACAACGGCCTCGCCGAGATCGCCTGACCCCGGCGCCGCCGATGACGCCGGTCAGGCCGGCGTCAGGCCGAGCTTGCGGACGTTCTCGATCCACACCGGGCCGTCCGCTTCGTAGACGCGCTTGAAGTCGGCGTGGCCGAGCACGGGATCCTCGATGCCGAAGGTCTCGTTGAGCTTCTGGATGCGCTCCGTCTTCGCCGCCTCCAGCATCAGGGCCGAAATGGTCTCGACCATCGGCTGCGGCATGGAGGACTGGCCGAGGAAGCCGACCCAGCTGAGCAGCCTGAAGACGGGGTTGTCGAGCCCCTGCTCGGCAAAGGTCGCCGTGTTTGGCAGCGCCCGCATGCGGCGGGTCGAGGGGATGGCGATGGCCGCGCCGGCATTGGCGTCGAGCACCGCCTTGGCCGCGGTGAAGGAGCCCATGGCGACCTGGCTGTTGCCGGTCAGCACGTCCTGCCACATCGGCGCCTCGCCCCGGTAGTTCACCACGGTCATGTCGAGGTTGAACTGCTGGTTGAGGGCGTTGCAGACGATGTGCGCCATGGAGCCGGCCGCATAGGACCCGAAGCTCACCCGGTTCTTGCGGGCGAACTCGACGAACTGCGCGATGTTGGTCGCCCCCGTCGCCTTGGCCGCGACCAGCGGCAGGCTGCCGGTCGGCAGTAGCGCCAGCAGCGAGAAGTCCTTGTCCGGGTCGTAGGGAAGGCTCTTGAACATGACGCGGTTGCCGAACAGCGTCGTGGAGATGGTGATCATGATGGTGTGGCCGTCATCCGGCGCGGTCTTCATCGCCTGGGCGGCGATGCCGCCACCAGCCCCGGGCCGGTTCTCGACGACCACCGTCTGGCCGCTCTTCTGACCGATATACTCGCCATAGGCGCGCGCGAAGGCGTCGGTGATGCCGCCGGCCGGGAAGGCGCAGATGATGCGCAATTGCTTGGTCGGCCAGGCGGTTCCCTGTGCGCGGGCGACGAGCGGAGCGCCCAGCGGCGCCAGGGCTCCCGCGACGATCAGGCCGCGGCGGTTGATCAGAACGGACATGAAGGTTTCCTCAAGCGCGGTGTGACGGGCTTCTGCGTCCCGTTGTCATGATCGACAAACTACCGCCGTCGTCGCTGTCGCGGCCTGCGACCGATTGTCAGGCCGCGACGGTGGTGCACCGTCAGCTCGGCGTGATGCCGAGCCGGTACCACGTGGTCCAGCCAGATCGGCCCCTGCGTCTCGTAGATGTGGCGGAAGAACTTGTGGTCCTGCGCCGCCTCGTCGATGCCGAAGGTTGCGGTGAGCCTCTGGATGCGCTCGGTCTTGCCGGCCTCCACCATGAGGTCGGAGATCTGCTGCACCATCTCGGGCGGCATCGACGCCTTGCCGAAGAAGCCGGCCCAGCTCAGCAGGTCGAAGACCTTGTCGTGGACGCCCTGCTCGGCATAGGTCGGCACGTCGGGAAGCGTCTTCATCCGCCGGCTCGTGGGGACGGCGATCGCGACCCCCGCGCCGGTGTCGAGCACCCCCTTCGAGGCCGTGTAGCTGCCCATCGCCACCTGGCTGTTGCCGGTGAGCAGGTCCTGCCACATCGGCGCCTCGCCGCGGTAGTTGACGATGGTCATGTCGAGATTGAAGCGCCGGTTGAGCTCGGCGCCGACGATGTGGGCGAAGGAGCCGGCCGCATAGGAGCCGAAGCTGACGCGGTTGGTCTTCGCATAGGCGACGAACTCGGCGATGGTCTTGGCCCCCGTCGACTTGTGGACGACCAGCGGCAGGTGGCCGGTCGACATGATGGCGAGGAAGGAGAAGTCCTTGTCCGGGTCGTAGGGCAGGGTCTTGAACATGACCCGGTTGCCCAGCATCGTCGACGAGATGGTGATCATCAGCGTGTGCCCGTCGTCGGGCGAGGCCTTGAGAGCCTGGGCGGCGATGCCGCCGCCGGCGCCGACACGGTTCTCGACCACCACGGTCTGGCCGCTCTTCTGCTGGATGTAGTCGCCATAGGCGCGCGCATAGGCGTCGGTGATCCCGCCGGCCGGGAAGGCGCACATGATCTTGACGGGCTTGTTGGGCCAGGTGGAGCCCTGGGCCCGGCCGATGAGCGGGGCCGCCAACGGGGCTATGGCGCCGGCGGCGCGGAGGCCGCGGCGGGAAATCGGGAAGGGCATGGTCGTTTCCTCTGGACGGGTCGTCTCTTGTGAGGATCCGGCGCCGTTTCCCCCGTCGCCCGTTCTGGCGGGTGCAGGCATTCGGGGGACGGCCACGAATCCGCGACGATGGTCTCATGGCCCCCGGCAACCGTCAAACCCATGAAATTCTGTTTCACGGGTTGAAATCAGGCCTGCGACCCGGTTCTTCGTCTAGTCGGATTTGGCGCCGCTCGGGGCCCAGAGGGTGGCGCGGAACTTGTCGGTGAGCGCGTGGGCGATCTGCGTCGCCGTGTCCTGCAGAGGGCCGAGGAAGTTCCTCACCGCGTCCTCCACCGAGATGACGCCGTGCAGCATCATGATGTTGATGCTGGCAAAGACCTCGTCGCCCTCGCACACCGGCACGCCCATGGCCCAGACACGTCCCTCGAAGACGTGCTGGCTGTAGGATTCGTCCATCAGCGCATAGCCCTTGTCGCGGACGTCGGCGAGCAGCTGGGCGAGCTTCTTCGGCTGTCGCGCGAGATCTGTGGACTTGCCGGGAATGGCGGCGAGCAGGGTGATGATCCGCTCCTGCTGCTCCGGCGGGGAGAAGGCGAGATAGGCCCGGCCCATGGAGGTGGACAGCAGCGGGAAGCGGAAGCCCGGTCGTCGCGAGAACAGCATGGAGCCCGGCTCGCGCGTCGTCTGCGCCACGATCATCGCGTCGCGGTCGAAGATGGCGATGTCGGAGGGCCAGCCGATCTGCTTGCGGAACTCGTGCATGATCGGCTCGGCGACGCCGCCGATCCACAGGTGCTGGTCGTAGCCGTGGGAGAGCAGCAGGCAGCGGCCGGTGGGCAGGTACTCCGTGCGGTCGGCATCGCGCATCACGTAGCCCTCGTGTTCGAGGGTCTCCAGCATGCGGACGATGGTCGCCTTGTTCAGCCCCGTTGCCTTGTGCAGCGAGCCGACGGTCGAGCGTCGCTCGGCATTCAGCACGCGGAGGATTTCGAGGCCGCGCGACAGCGCGATGACGGGTTCGAACGAAGGCATCTCGGGTTCCTGGGTGACCCCGCAGCGCCGCGGTGCTGCGGGATTCGTCCGGATAACATCACAAAGCGCGCGGCCTGTCCCGGCGTCTCACGCCGTACGGCTGGCGCGGTCCTTCTCGTTGGCGGCCCGGATCATCTCGCTCATCGCCTGCCACTCGCCGTCCGACAGCTTCGACAGGTTGTAGAAGTTGCCGCCGGTGGCGTTGAAGCGCGCCCCGTCGATCGCGATGGTCTGGCCGGTGAGGTACTCGCAGCCGTCCGCCATCAGGAAGGTGGCAAGGTTCTTCAGCTCGTCCATCTCGCCGTTGCGGCCCATCGGGCTGTCCTCGCGGCCCTTGTCCTGATCCGCCGCGAGGCCGGGGTTGAGCCGCTCCCAGGCGCCCTTGGTCGGGAAGGGGCCGGGGGCGATGGCGTTGAGGCGGATGCCGTAGCGGCCCCATTCGGCGGCAAGCGACTGGGTCATCACGTTGATGCCGGCCTTCGACATGGCCGAGGGAACCGTGAAGGGCCCGCCATTCCACACCCAGGTCGTCAGGATGGAGATGACCGAGGCCTTGTGGCCGCCGGCGATCCAGCGCTTGCCGCAGGCGAGCGTCACGTAGAACGAGCCGTGGAAGACGATGCCGGCAATGGCGTCGAAGCCGCGCGGCGAAAGGTCCTTGGTCGGGCTGATGAAGTTGCCGGCGGCGTTGTTGACGAGACCGGTCAGGGGCCCCGCGGTGAAGATCTCCTCGATCATCTCGTCGACCGCCTGCGCCACGCGGATATCGACCGAATGGGTGATGACCTTGCCGCCGTGACGGTCCATCAGCTCCCGGGCCGTGTCGTCGAGCACGCCCTTGCGGCGGCCGCAGATGTGAACGGTCGCGCCGAGGCGCAGGTAGTCCTCCGCCATCTCCTTGCCGAGGCCGGTGCCGCCGCCGGTCACCAGGATGCGCTTGCCCGCCAGCAGGCCGTCCCTGAACATCGTGCTCATCTGCGTCTCCCTGTCGTTCTCGTTGTCGTGGCGCCTGCGGGCGCCTTAGCGGCCGCGGAAGTCCGGCTTCCGCTTGCCCTTGAAGGCGCTTACGCCCTCGTCGAAATCCTCGCTGCCGAAGGCGACCACCTGCGACATGGCTTCCTGCTCGAGGAAACCCTCGATCGGCAGTTCGTAGGCGCGGCGCATCAGACGCTTCGTGAGGCCGAGGGAGACGGTCGGCCCGGCCGCCAGCGCCCGGGCGACCTCCATCGTCGCCGTCATCAGCGCGTCCGGTTCGGCGAGGCGGGCGACCAGCCCCATGGCATGGGCCTCCTCGGCGCCGACCTCGCGGTTGGTCAGCAGGATGTCGCTGGCGCGCTGGTAGCCGATGGCGCGCGGCAGGGTATAGGCGAGCCCGAGGTCGGCCGCTGCCCCAAGCCCCGGGAACCCTGCCTTGAAGCGGGCATCGCGCGCGGCGAGGATGATGTCGCCGGTCAGCGCCAGCGACAGGCCCGCTCCGGCCGCGGCGCCGTTGACCGCGCAAATGATCGGTTTGTCGGCGGTCAGCAGCGGGATGAGCCACCGGTAGGTACGCGTCATCCGGTTCTTCACCGAGAGCGTGCCGCGGTCGTCCATCGAGCGGATGTCTCCGCCGGCGCAGAAGGCCTTGCCGGTCCCTGTGATGACGATGGCGCGCACCAGCGGGTCGGCGAGCAGTCCCGGCAGGTTGTCCTCGATCCCCGCCTTGATCCCGGCGGACATGGCGTTCATCGATCGGGGTTCGTTGAGGACGAGGGTGGCTACCGCGCCGTCCCTTTCCACCCGCACCGAGGGCTCAGTCGCCGCAGCTGTCATCGCATGTCCTCCCGAGGCTTCCACCCGGCCGGTGGACGAAGCATCGTTTCAGTGGACGAAATTGTCGGCGCGAAAGCCACTCCCCAATTCGGGCGGTGCCGATGGGGACGGCTCAGGGCCGGGACAGCACCAGCGGCCGGTTGTCGGCGGGTGTCTTGGTCCAGCGGCCGTCCTCCTCGCGCTTGAAGGACAGGGTCCCTGCCTGGCCGCCGAAGACCAGGAGCTCGCGCTCCAGCCGCCAGTGCGCCAGGCCGAGCGCCGTGATCGACCGCTCGCAGCCGGGGGCGATGTCGAGAGCGAATCGCTGTTCGAGCGCCCCGGCGCCTGCCGCCAGTTCCTGCTTCAGCGTCATGGCGCACAAGGCCCGGCCGCGCGGCTGGCCGAGGCTCCATCCGCCGAGCAGTTCGTCGGCGGTCGGCAGGGCCTTTCCGGCAAGCGTGAGGCTGGTGAGGAAATAGACGGTCGGGTCGCCCTGCCTGAGCGATTCGAAGATGCCGACCTCCGTCTCCTCGAAGTCGAACACCGGCTGCCCGGCACGGTCGAGCCAGCGGATCGCGCCGTTCGGCGCGATGGTCCAGGCGGTGACAGAACCGACGGCCGGGAAGGTTGCCGAACAGCCCTCGGCCAGCGTCAGTCCGCGACCCGGTCCGGCGCGCTCGCTGCGAAGTGTCACCGCGCACTTGCGGCTGCCGGCGGGATTGGAGAGCTCCCACGGACCGATGGCGCGCTCCGTCAGGGCGGCATCGGGCGGAGATGGCGCCTGGGCGCGTGCGGCCGGGGCGGCAAAGACAAGAAAGCTCGTCGCGAGAAGGGCGAGGGCGATGCGCATGACCAATTAAAAGCGTGGTTCCGATCGCGCGTCCACTCAGGACGCGGCCAGTCTGAGGCAACCGAGATCGGCCGCCCCCGCACGGCGCATGATGATGCCGGCCTTGCGCCTGACGCCCGGACCCGGGGCGCGGGCGTCGCGTCGGATCGGGTTGGGCAGGATCGAGACGAGGATCGCGGCCTCGCCGGTGGTGAGCCGGCTCGCCGGCTTGCCGAAGGCGCGTCGCGCCCCGGCCTCGATGCCGAACTCGCCGCCCGGTCCCCATTCCGCGATGTTGAGGTATATTTCCATCATCCGCCGCTTCGACCAGACGAGGTCGATCATCAGCGCCAGCGGAATCTCCAGCCCCTTGCGCAGCATGGCGGTCGGTCCGGTGTCGCCCTGCCAGAGGAACAGGTTGCGCGCGACCTGCATCGGCAGGGTCGAGGCGCCGCGCGTGGGGCCCTCCTCGTCCTCGATCACGGCCATCAGTTCGCGCCAGTCGACGCCGCGATGGCTGCAGAACCGGGCATCCTCCGAGGCGATCAGCACCGCCGGCACGGCGCGGGAGACCTCGCTGATCGGCACGACGCTGCGGCTGTAGCCCTGCAGCGTCACCATCCGCCACACCATGCGCGTCGAGATCGGCGTCACGACCGTATAGACAAGCGCCAGCACGAGCGGCAGGAGCGCCAGCACGACGGCGACGAGAACGAGGCGGCGCAGGAGGCGGATCATGCCCATCCCGAACGAGGTGTTGCCCGACCCCGGCGGGGAGCGGCCCTTGGTACGTGGCGTCGACGGATGCCCCGCCGGCTGGATCGCGGTGACCATCGCAGCGATCGGTCCGCTGACGCCATGCGTCACGATAACGCGTGATTTCGCCGAACTGGCCACGGGCGTCGAAAAAATCGCCGTCGACATGCCGATCGGCCTGCCCGAGCGGGCCGGCCCCGGCGGCCGGGGACCGGAATCGCTCGTCCGGCCGCTGCTCGGCGAGCGCCAGTCCTCGGTCTTCTCGGTCCCCTCGCGGGCCGCGGTCTTCGCTGCCGACTATGGCGAGGCCTGCCGGCTGGCGCTCGAGACCTCCGATCCGCCGCGCAAGGTGTCCAAGCAGGCCTTCTTCCTCTTTCCGAAGATCCGGGAGATCGATGCGCTGCTGAGGAGCCAGCCGTCTGTCGGCTCCCGCGTTCACGAGGTCCATCCCGAGGTGGCGTTCTGGCGCCTCAACGGCGAGAGGCCGCTGCCTTTGCCGAAGAAGGTGTCGTCGCGCGGCCACCCGCCGGGTCTGGCGCTGCGCCGCGACCTGCTGGTCGCGGCCGGCTACGACGCAGCCTTCCTGTCGCAGGCCCCGCGGGGCGCGGGCCTCGACGATCTTCTTGATGCCGCCGTCAACGCCCTTGTCGCCCGCCGTCTCCTGGCAGGCACGGCGCAGTCCTACCCGGATCCGCCCGGGCGCGACGCGCATGGCCTGCCCGTCGCCATCTGGGCTTGACCGGACGGTCGGCACAGGGTCCGTTGCCCAGCCTGCCGAAGGACGCATCATGATCAGCATCGACGACATCCGCGCCGCCCATGCCCGCATCGCCGGCCATGTCCGCCGCACCCCCACCATGCAGCTCTCCGCCGCGACCTTCGGCACGCCGGTGCCGGTGGCGATGAAGCTGGAATTCCTGCAGGTGACCGGCACGTTCAAGGCACGCGGCGCCTTCAACACCCTGCTCGGCGGGACCATGCCGAAGGCCGGTGTCTGCGCCGCCTCCGGCGGCAATCACGGCATCGCGGTCGCCCATGCCGCTGCCACTCTCGGCATTCCCGCGCGGATCTTCGTCCCCGAGATTTCCTCGCCCGCCAAGATCGCCCGCATCCGCGAGACGGGGGCGGAGCTCGTCGTCGGCGGCGCCCGCTACTCCGATGCGCTGGCGGCCTGCGAGGCCTATGCGGCCGAGACGGGCGCCCACTCGGTCCATGCCTATGACGCCTGGCCGACCATCACCGGGCAGGGCACCGTCGGCCTCGAATGGGAGGAGGACGCCGGTGGCCTCGACACCGTTCTGGTGGCGGTCGGCGGCGGCGGCCTCATCTCGGGTATCGCCCGCTGGTTCGACCGGCGGGTGAAGGTGGTGGGCGTCGAGCCCGAGGGTTCCCGCGCCCTGCAGGCGGCGCTGGAGGCCGGCGGTCCGGTCGATGTGGACGTCGATTCGATCGCCGCCGATTCGCTCGGCGCCCGCAACGTCTTCGGCCGCGTCCATGAGACGGCGGCCCGCTACGTCGACAGCGTCGTGCTGGTCTCCGACGCCGCCATCCGCGACGCCCAGAAGCGCCTCTGGCTCGGCCTTCGCGCCGCGAGCGAGCCGGGAGGAGCCGCCGCCCTCGCAGCCCTTGTTTCGGGCGCCTATGTCCCGGCGCCGGGCGAAAGGGTCGGCGTGCTCGCCTGCGGCGCCAATGTCGATCTCGCAAGGCTGGCAGAGGTCGTCGCCGGCAGCTGAGGCCGCGCACCGATCCGTGATCGGATCGCCGCCATGAAAAGGTGGTTTTTCGACCTCACGATGTTAGCCTGTGCAGTGCAGGAGACCCCGACCCGGAGCTGATATTGACCGAGGGCATGGACAGGGATCGGCCGCAGGCCGCCAGCGATGCACCAGCTCGCTCTCGGTCACGCGATGGATCGCGTCCGGCTCGTCATCCTGTGCGGAGCGCGTCTGGCCGCGCCTCGTGCTGTTCCTCGGCATCTTCGGCGGCGTGCTCGCCGTCTCCTGGCTCGGCTTCTGGCAGGTCGTCCCCTACTGGGCGCGCTTCGGCGGCGTGCTGTTCGTCCTTGCCCTGCTGTTCGGAGCGGCCTGGCCGCTCCTGACGATCCGCCGCCCCACCGAGGGCGACGCGCTGCGGCGCATCGACCGGGAGACCGAGGGCGGCCATCGCCCCGCCACCGCCCTCGCCGACAATCTCGCGACCCGCGACGATCCTTTCGCCAAGGCGCTCTGGCAGGAGCACCGCGCGCGTGTCGCGGCGGCGGCCGGCCGGCTGCGCACGGGCCTCCCCTCGCCGCGCATGGCGGGCCTCGACCGCTACGCCATCCGCGCGCTGGCCCTGCTGCTGATCGTTCCCGCCTATTTCCTCGCCGGCGA
The DNA here is from genome assembly GCA_965284145.1 of Phreatobacter sp. Lineage (GTDB taxonomy): Bacteria > Pseudomonadota > Alphaproteobacteria > Rhizobiales > Phreatobacteraceae > Phreatobacter. Next base: position 596,626 of record CBDIRH010000001.1, on the reverse strand, counting down.
CGAGCGCCCGGCGCGGCTCCTGACCGCCTTCGACTGGCCGCGCGTTCCGCCGGTGCGGCGAACTCCATCGACGCCCGGGTCGCATCGCCTGCGGCGCCGGGGGCCGCGCAGCCATGGTCCTGCGCGACGCGCCGCTCCGGCGAAGCGCCGCCGCCCGGTGCGGAGACGGAGACCTTCCGCGTGCCGGCCGGCTCGGTCGTCACCCTGCGCGTCGCCGGCCTTGCCGAGGTCGACGTGAAGCCGGAGGGCGGCGTTGCCGCTGCTCCCGCGCCGGAGCGCCCGTCGGCCACCGCGGCCGCGCCGCAGGGGCCGCTCGCCGAAACCCGCTGGACGGTTGCGCAGGACGGCACGCTCTCGGTGCAGGGCAAGGGCGCGGCGCCGCTCAGCTGGCGCTTCGAGGCCATCGCCGACCGCGCGCCCACCATCGCCTTCGAGCGCGAGCCGCAGACCGACCGGCGCAACCAGTTCGTGCTCTCCTACAAGGTCGAGGACGACTACGGCGTGAAGGAAGCGGAGGCGGCGCTGTCGCTCGCACCCTCCGCCCTGGCGCTGCAGCGCGAAGGTGCCCGGCCCCTCGCCGAGCTGCCGCCCATCCCGCTGACGATGCCGCAGGCGCGAACCCGCTCCGGCAGCGGCCAGACGACACGCGACCTCGCCGAGCATCCCTTCGCCGGCCTGCAGGTCGCGGTGAAGCTGCGCGCCGTGGACGACGCTGGCAACGAGGGCTTCTCCGAGACCTCCTATGGCACGCTGCCGCAGCGCGCCTTCTCCAAGCCCATCCCGCGCGCCCTCGTCGAGCAGCGGCAGGTTCTCGCGCTCGACGCCAATGCCGCGCCGCGCGTCGCCCGGGCACTGGAGGCGCTGACCACGGCGCCCGACCGGTTCGGCATGGAGCCGCCGGTCTATCTGGGGCTTCGGACCGCCTACTTCCGCCTCGTCCGCGCCCGCGACGACGCCGCGCTGCGCGACGTGATCGCCTATCTCTGGGACATCGCCGTGCGCATGGAGGACGGCGACGTCTCCGAGGCCGAGCGCGCCGTGTCGCAGGCCGCCGAACGGCTTCGTCAGGCGATCGAGCGGGGCGCCTCGGAGGAGGAGATCCGCCGGCTGTCGCAGGATCTCCGTCAGGCCATGGACCGGCTCATGCGCGAACTGGCCGAACAGGCCATGCGCAACCGCCAGGACGGCCGTGTAGCAGCAGGCCCAGCGCGATCCGAACACCTCGCCAGTGTCCGGCCGCAGGATCTGCGCGACATGCTGAACCGCATCGAGGAGCTCGCCCGCAACGGCGCCCGCGACCAGGCGCAGCGCCTGATGCAGGAGCTGCAGCAGATGCTGCAGGGCCTGCAGGCCGGCCGCCAGCAGCAACAGCAGGGCGAGATGGGGGAGAACGGCGAGCAGGGCGAGAGCCCGCTGGACCGGCTCGCCGACATGATCCGTCGCCAGCAGCAGCTGCGCGACCAGACCTTCCGCCGCAACCAGGAACAGCGCCGTGCCCAGCGCGGCCAGCAGCAGCAGCGTCCGGGACAGCGCGGCCAGCAGGGGCAACAGGGCCAGCAAGGCCAGCAGCAGCCCGGCGCCGGCAGCGAGGAGGGCGAGGGCCCGCCGAATTTCGACCAGCTCGGCGATGCGCAGCGTCAGCTGCGCGAGCTCCTCGACCAGTTGCGCGAGCAGCTCGGGCAGCAGGGCCAGGGTCAGGGCGAGGGGCAGGGCCAGTCCGAAGCCGGGCGTCAGGCGCAGGAGGGCATGGGCAATGCCGGCCGCGCCATGCGTGAGGCGGAAGAGGCGCTCGGCCGCGGCAACGGTCAGGGCGCGACCGACGCCCAGGGCCGCGCACTGCGCAATCTCCAGCGGGGCGCGCAGGGCCTCGCCCAGCAGATGCAGGAAGGCCAGGGTCAGGGGCAGGGTCCCGGCCAGCCCGGCGGGCCGCAGGGTCAGCCCGGCCGTCTCGGCCAGGCGGGGCAGCAGGACTATGATCCGCTGGGACGCCCGACGCGCGGCCGCGAGGCGAACGAGAACTCCGACGTGCGCATCCCCAATGCCGGCGAGGGGGCTGCCCAGCGCGCCCAGCGGGTGCTGGAGGAGCTGCGCCGGCGTCTGTCGGAGCAGGACCGTCCGCAGATCGAGACAGACTATCTCGAGCGCCTGCTGCGCGGCCTGCAGATCCAGTAGGCTCAGGCCTCCGCGGCGGGGATTTCCCAGACCTCTCCGGGCCGGATGGCGCGGAACACGTCCGGCGCGATGCCGCGTTCCGCCAGCGCCGCCGCCAGCGCGACGCGCGGTGCCTCGATCCCCTCGTTGGTGAGCTGCACCGTGCCCCAGTGGTGGGCCATGGCGCGCCGGGCGCCGCAGTCGATCATCACCTGGACGGCCTCGGCGGGGTTCATGTGCTGGTCGCGCATGAACCAGCGCGGCTCGTAGGCGCCGATCGGGAGAATGGCGAGGCGGAAGCCGCCGAAGCGCTTCTTCGCCTCGCGGAAATGGTGGCCGTCGCCATAGCCGGTGTCGCCGATGTGATAGACGAGCCCGACCGGCGTCTCGATGACGAAGGCCGCCCACAGCGCCTTGTTGCGGTCGAAGAGGCCGCGCGCCGTCCAGTGCCGCATCGGTGCCAGATGCACCGCCATGCCGTTGCCGATGTCGATCCGGTCACCCCAGTCATGCGCTTCGGCGCGGATGGCCGGATCATGCGCCTTCATGATCGTGTCGTGGCCGAGCGGCGTGATGACGCGCGGCTGATGGACGGCGTGGAGCCGTGAGAGCGTCGTCACATCGAGATGGTCGTAGTGACCGTGGCTGACCAGCACGAGGTCGATCTTCGGCAGGGCCTCGAAGGCGATGCCGGGGCGGTTCACCCGCTTCGGACCGGCGAAGGAGACGGGAGAAACCCGGTCAGACCAGACGGGGTCGAGGAGGATGTTCAGGCCGCGCGTCTGCAGGAGGACGCTCGCGTGGCCGACATAGGAGACGCGCAGCTCGTCGCCCTCGACCCGGGCCGGCGGCGTGTCGGTGCGCTCCAGCGGCCATTCGTCCGGCCAGCGCGCCCGCTCGTCCCCACCGAACTGCCAGCGCAGCAGCTCGAAAAAGGCCTTCGGCGGCGCCCCATGGGGATCGAAGAAGCGCGTACCGTCGAAATGGTCGCTGACCGGCCCGGAATAATAGGGCTGGCTCGTATAGGCCGCGGCGCCACCCGCCCCTCCGATGATCGGAACCGAGGCGAAGATGCCGAAGAGGCGGCGACGGCTGACCTTTCGGGGGGAAGGCGCGTCCGGCTTTGTCATGACGCCAGTCAGCCGCCGGTCATGGGCGGAAAGAAGGCGATCTCCTCGGCGCCGGCGATCGCGGCGTCGGGTTTCACGTGGACTTGATCGAGGGCGGCACGGATGACCGTCCGGTTCTCGAAGGCGTGGGCATAGTCCTCGCCGCGGCTGATCAGGTGGTCGATCAGGTCGGCGACGGTGACGACACCGGCCGGAACATCGATTTCGTCCGACGAGCGGCCGATGCGCTCCCGCACCCAGGCGAAATAGAGAATCCTCACCGCTCGTCCTCCTCGATGAGATGGCGGGCGCCGGCGCGGAAATAGTCGTAGCCGGTGTAGAGCGTCAGGATCGCCGCGAGCCAGAGCAGGGTGACGCCGACGAGGGTGACGCCGGGCATCATCTGGTCACCGGCAGGTCCGGCGATGAGGAAACCGACGGCGACGAGCTGCAGGGTCGTCTTCCACTTGGCGAGCTGTGTCACCGGCACCGAGACCTGCAGCTCCGCCAGGAATTCCCGCAGGCCGGAGACCAGGATCTCGCGGGCGAGGATGACCATCGCCGCCCACAGCGACCAGCCGAGGATCGTTCCGTCGGCGGCGAGCACGAGCAGCACGATGCCGACCAGCAGCTTGTCGGCGATCGGGTCGAGCATCCGGCCGATCGCCGAGTGCTGCGACCAGGCACGGGCGAGGTAGCCATCGAAATAGTCGGTGATGGCGGCGGCGATGAAGATGCCGAGAGCAACCCAGCGCAGCCAGATGCCGCCCTCGTAGATGACCTGGACGAAGAGGCAGGCCGCCACGAGCGGCACGGCGAGCACCCGCCCGTAGGTCAGCAGGTTCGGAACGCTGTAGGCGCCGCCGCGACGGGGGCGGGCGATCGGATCAGCCGGACTCATGATCTTGTGATGGACGAGGGGGCCTCGCGGGTCAATCGAAACCCATGCACGGCTGCCGGTGCTCTGGACAGAACGTCGTGAGCGGCTAGAACCGGCTGCATGATGCAGTTCGAGACGATCCGATCCCGGCCCTGGCTTTCGGCCGCGCTGTTCGTGGCGGCCGCGGCAACCGGCACGATCCTCGGCGCCTGGTTCTTCGAGCTGGTCATCGGATTGTCTCCCTGCCCGCTCTGCCTGCAGCAGCGCGTGCCCTACTACGTGACCATTCCCGCCGCGCTGGCGGTGGCAGCGGCCGCATGGGCCCGCTTTCCCGCGACGGTCGTGCGCCTCGGACTGCTGGCGCTGGCCGGACTGATGGTCTGGAGCACGATCCTCGGCACCTATCACGCCGGGGCCGAATGGGGGTTCTGGCAAGGGCCGACGAGCTGCGCCCAGCCGACGACGCTGGCGCGCACGCCCGGCGATCTCCTGCGCGGCCTGCAGAACGCCAAGCCGCTCGCCGACTGCACGGTGGCGGCCTGGCGCTTCCTCGGCCTGTCGCTGGCCGGCTGGAACGTGCTGATCTCGGTGGTGCTGGCTCTGGTCGCGCTGGTGGCGGCGAGCCGTTCGCGCGAGACGGCCTGATCCCTCAGGGCTCCAGCTCGGTATCCCAGTAGAGGTAGTCCATCCAGCTCTGGTGCAGGTAGTTCGGCGGGAAAAGCCGGCCGTTGGCGTGGAGGTCCTGCACCGACGGCGCGAAGGGGAACTTCGCCAGCTGCATGCCCGATTCCTTCAGGGTCATCGAACCCTTGCGCAGGTTGCAGGGCGAGCAGGCCGTCAGAACATTGTCCCAGGTCGTCTGGCCGCCCTTGGAACGGGGGATCAGGTGGTCGAAGGTCAGGTCCTCGCCATGGCCGCAATACTGGCAGCGGAAGCGGTCACGCAGGAAGACGTTGAAGCGGGTGAAGGCGGGATTGCGCGACGGCTTCACATAGGTCTTGAGCGAGACGACGCTCGGCAGCCGCATCTCGAAGCTCGGCGAGTGGATCTTGCCTTCTCGTAGGTCGAGACGACGGTCACGCGGTCGAGGAAGACGGCCTTGATCGCATCCTGCCACGACCACAGCGACAGGGGATAGTAGCTCAGCGGGCGGTAATCCGCGTTGAGCACCAGGGCCGGCCATGAACCAGGGGAGATTGCGGTCGAAACCGGCAATGCCCCGGGTGATACGGCGACCGTCAAGACGAACTCCTTGCGATCGGGCGGCTCGGTGATTCGCGAGCCGCGAATTCAGGCACTGACCGATACTATGGGGATCGTGTCGCTCTTGTGAAGCCCGAAGGCGCGGTCGATCACGCGGTCGTGGCGGGTTCGGCGACGCGCCCCTTCAGCGCGGCGTAATGCGCCCACAGGAGCCGGGCCGCGCCGGCGCGATGGGGCCGCCAGCGCTCGCCGATGGCCGTCATGGCCCTCGCATCCGGCCGGGCGGGAAGGGCGAGGGTGTCCTGCACCGCCGCCTGGAGGGCGATGTCGCCGGCCGGCCAGGCATCGCCATGGCCGAGGCAGGTGAGGAGATAGACATCGGCGGTCCAGGGACCGATGCCCTTCACCCGCACCAGCGCCGCATGCGAATCGTCCGCGCTCATCCGCGGCAGGCTGTCGAGGTCGAGCGTGCCGTCGAGGACCGCTGCGGCGACGGCGCGGAGCGTCCGGACCTTCGGGCGGGACTGGCCCGAGGCGCGATAGTCCTCGTCGCTGGCCGCCGCGAGCCGCTCCGGCGTGATGGCGCCCATCACCTCCTGCGTCCGCCGCCAGATGGCCTGGGCCGCGAGCGTCGAGATCTGCTGGAACACCACGACGTGAACCAGCCCCTCGAACCCAGCCGGGCGACGCCGCAGCGGCGGCATGCCGCGCTCCGCATGGAGCCTTGCCATCACCGGGCACTGCGCCGAAAGCGCTGCCATCATGGCGGCAAGGTCCTGTTCCGTCTCGATGCCCATCCCCATCCCGTCTTGCGTCGACCCGCGCCCTCGACCATAGGCTCAGCCATGGTCGCCGTGCACCACCCGAAACCGGACGTCCCGGTCCTGCGCTTCGCGCCGAGCCCCAACGGGCTCCTGCACCTCGGCCATGCCCATAGCGCGCTGGAGAACGAGAGGATGGCGGCAGCGCTCGGTGGGCGGCTGCTGCTGCGCATCGAGGACATCGACCGCGAGCGCTGCCGGCCCGAACTCGAGGCTGCGATGGTCGAGGACCTCGGCTGGCTCGGCCTGCCTTTCGAGACGCCCTACCGGCGCCAGTCCGAGCATCTCGCCGGTCACCGCGCGATGCTCGACCGCCTCGCCGCCATGGGCCTCGTCTATCCGAGTTTCGAGAGCCGGACCGAGCTGAAGGCGCTGGCGGCGGCGCGGACGCTCGAGACGGGCCGGCCCTGGCCGTCCGACCCGGACGGCGCGCCGCTCTATTCCGGCAGTGGCCGGCTGATACCGGAGACCGAGCGCAGCGCGCGGATCGCGGCCGGCGAGCCCCACGCCATTCGCCTGGACATGACGGCGGCGATGGCGCGCCTCGGCAAGCCGCTGTCGTGGACCGAGGTGGACGAGCGCGGCGATCCGGTGCGCGTGGTCGAGGCCCGCCCGGAGCGCTGGGGCGATGTGGTCCTCGCGCGCAAGGATCTCGGTACCAGCTATCACCTTGCCGTCGTCACCGACGACGCCCTCCAGGGGGTCACCCATGTGGTGCGGGGCGAGGATCTCTTCGAGGCGACCGCCGTTCATCGCCTGCTGCAGGAGCTCCTGGGGCTTCCCGCGCCGCTCTACCGCCACCACCCGCTCGTTCTCGGGTCCGACAGCAGGAAGCTGTCGAAGAGTGATCAGGCGGAGGGGTTCCGGGCACTGCGGGCGCAGGGCACGAGCCCCGCCGACATCCGCGCCATGCTGGGCTTTTCCTAGATCGTCCGACCCGCCGCCGCCCAGTAGGGATCGCGCAGGCGCCGCTTGAAGATCTTCCCCGAGTCCTCGCGTGGCAGGTCGTGGCGGATCTCGATGTGCCGCGGCAGCTTGTAGTCGGCGATGCGGGTGGCCAGTTCCGCCTTCAGCGCCTCTGGCACGATCTCCGCGCCCGGCTGCGGCTCGATCACCGCCATGATGCTCTCGCCGAACTCCGCATGGGGAATGCCGAAGACGGCACAGTCGCGCACCTGAGGCAGGGCGAGGAGCGCCGCCTCGATCTCGGCGGGATAGATGTTGACGCCGCCGGCGATGATCATGTCGCGCTTGCGGTCGCAGAGGAACACGTAGCCGTCGGCGTCGACATAGCCGACATCGCCGCAGGTGATGAAGCCGGAGTGGTCGACCTCGCGGCGCTTCTCCGGCGCCTTGTGGTAGGTGAAGTCGGGATAGCCCCCGATGCGGCAGAAGAGCTCGCCGATGGCGCCCTGGGGCAGCAGATTGCCGGCCTCGTCGCGCACCTGGATCTCGCCGCCGGGCGACAGGCGCCCGACCGTGCCGGGCTTCTTCAGCGCGTCTTCCGAGGTTGCGAAGGTGACGGGGCCGGTCTCGGTGCCGCCGTAGAACTCGTGGACGACCGGGCCCCACCAGGCGATCATCGCGGCCTTCACCTCCGCCGGACAGGGCGCCGCGGCATGGATGACGAAGCGCAGCGAGGAGAGGTCGTAGCGGTTGCGGACCTCCTCCGGGAGCTTGAGCAGCCGCACGAACATGGTCGGCACCATGAAGATGGTGTCGATCCGGTGCTCCTCGATCAGCCGCAGCATCTCCTCCGCGTCGAAGCGCGGCATGACGACGAGGACGCCGCCGAGCCGGCCGGCGCGAATGCCGAAGGAGTTCGGGGCGGAATGATAGAGCGGCCCCGGCAGCAGGGCACGCACGCCCGGCTTCAGGCCATAGACCAGTGCACGCAGGGATTCGGTGGCCTTCGCCTCTTCCGGCGAAGGCGCCCGGCGCTTGACCCCCTTCGGCTTTCCGGTGGTGCCCGAGGTGTAGATCATGCTCATCGGCGCCGGTCGTCCGGGGCCCTCGAAGGGCGCTTCGCCGGCGAGCCATGTGTCGAGGTCGCGCGCCTCGGCCGGCAACGCCGGAAGCCCTGCCGGAGCCGGAAAATGCCTGACGACCTCCGGCGGCACCGGCACGGAGAAGACGGCAAGACCATCCGGAAGGTGGCCGGCGAGCGCCCGCAGCAGGTCCTCGTGCGCCACCAGCACCTTGGCCTCGCAGTCGTCGAGAATGTAGCGGACCTCGTCGGCCTTCAGATGCCAGTTCACCGGCACCGCATAGGCGCCGAGCATGGCGGCGGCATAGGTCGCCTCGAGGTAGGTGATGTCGTTGCGCATGAGGATCGCGACACAGTCGCCGGGGCCGACGCCGAGCCTGCCGAAACCACCGGCGATGCGCCGGGCGCGCTGGTCGATCGCTTCGGGGTCGCGCCGGCGGTCGCCGCTCACGATGCCGCGGCACAAACCCCTTGCCTCTGCCTCAGCCATCCCCGCCTCTCCCCATGTCTCGTTGCCGGGGTCAGTTGACCGCCCTCGACCGCCCCTCCCAGTGGGGGCGCCTCAGTTCCGTCTTGAGGATCTTGTTGGCCTGCGACAGCGGCATGGCCTCGCGCACCTCGATGGTCTGCGGGCACTTGAAGCCGGCGATGCGCGTCTTGCAGTGGGCGATGACCTCGTCCGCCGTAGCGCTCTGGCCGGCCTTGAAGGTGATCACCGCGTGGACGGCCTCGCCCCACAACTCGTGCGGCACGCCGATCACGGCGCATTCGCGGATGGCGGGGTGGGTGAGGACGGCGTTCTCGACCTCGATCGGATAGACGTTCTCGCCGCCGGTGACGATCATGTCCTTGATGCGGTCGGACGACGTAGACATAGCCATCGGCATCCATGATAGCCGGCGTCGCCCGTGTGCATGTAGCCGCCGCGCAGGGCCTCCGCCGTCAGCTCCGGCTGGTTCCAGTAGCCCTTCATCACCGTCGGGCCCGCGACGATGATCTCGCCGATGGCGCCGACGCGGCACGTCGCGGTCGTCCGGCGTCGACGACGCGCAGGTCACAGCCGACGATGGCGCGCCCGCCGGAGGCGAGGCGGTGGATCTTCGCGGGATCCAGAGTGTGGTCGTCGGGCTCGAGCATAGGTGCACGGCCGGCGACAGCCTCGGTCATGCCGTAGGCCTGGGCGATCAGCGTCACCTTCGGCAGCACGCTTCATCAGCGCCTTGCGCAGCGTCGCCACCGGGCATGGGCGCGCCGCCATAGCCGGATCATCTCCAGCGAGGAGAGATCGTAGGAACTCGACGAAGTCGCGGCTCGTTGAGGATCATCGTCGATCATGGTCGGCACCATGGACGTGAAGGTGATGCGATGCTCGGTCTGGATCGGCCTCCAGCACGCCCTTCACCGGCTCGAAGCGCGGGATGACCACGTGGGTGGCCGCCGAGCCATGCGTGTTGGTGAAGACCCGCGAACGCCGCCGGCGGCGATGGTAGCAGCGGCCCGGCGTGGATGCAGGTCGTATCGGCATTGCTGCCGAGTATTGGTGTGGACCATGCCGCTCGAACGCAGTTCGACGATGCAGATTGATGTGGGTGAGCATGACGCCCTTGGAGCGCCCGGTCGTGCCGCCGGTGTAGAACAGCACGGCGACATCATCGCCATTGCGGCGGGCATCCTCGACCGGCGTGGCGGCGGCGAGAGCCGCCTCATAGGCGATCATCCCTGCGGGAAGTTGGCCTTCGCCCGCGAAGATGACGTGCCTGAGCCCCGGGCATTGCGGCCGCAGCGCCTCGGCCATCTCGGTGAAGTCGTCGCCGACCAGCAGCACCTTGGCGCCGCAGTCCTGCATGAGGAAGGCGGTCTCGGGCAGCGCGTAGCGGGTCGAGACCGGCACGGCGATGCCCCCCGCCCAGAAGGCCGCGAAGAAGAACTCGAGGTAGCGGTCGGAGGAATGCGAGAGCATGGCGACGCGGTCGCCGGGGCCAACGCCGAGACCCTGCAGGACGCCGGCGAGCCGTGCGACGCGGTCGGCGAAATCGGTCCAGGTCCAGCGCCGGTCGGCGAAGACGACAGCCGTCTTGGTCGGGAACATGCGCCGGGCGCGATGCACCGCGAGGGTGAGCTGCATCGTCATGGCGTGCGTCCCCGCACGTCGCCGCGATGCCGTGCCGTCCTCGTCATGCTGCCTGCCCTGGTCCGCGCCGGTCTTGCCGCCGGCTGTCGTCAACTCATGAAGCGCTATTTCTCACAATGAAACACCGCTTCGCAAGCGTGACGGATGGCAGAGGGCAGCCGCGAGCGAGCGCCTGACGGCGCCCGGCGCCTGCCGGACGCTCAGATCTCGTAGCTGAAGGTCGCCACAGCTTCGCGGGCGAGGATCTGGTCCATGGCACGCGACGGCTCGGCGCAGCCGGCGGTGCCGACGGGCTTGGCAGGGACGCCAGCGACCGTGGTGTTCGCCGCCACCGGATGCAGCACCACCGACCCGGCGGCGACACGGGCGCAGCGGCCGATCTCGATATTGCCGAGAATCTTGGCGCCGGCGCCGATCAGCACGCCGCGGCGCACCTTCGGATGGCGGTCCCCCGCCTCCTTGCCGGTACCCCCGAGCGTGACGTTCTGCAGGATCGACACATCGTCCTCGATCACCGCCGTCTCGCCGACGACGAGGCCGGTGGCATGGTCGAGGAACACGCCCTTGCCCATGACGACCGCCGGATTGATGTCGGTCTGAAACACCTCGGAGGAGCGGCTCTGGAGGTAGAGCGCGAAGTCCCGCCGGCCGCGGCCGAGCAGCCAGTGGGCGAGGCGGTGGGTCTGCAGGGCGTGGAAGCCCTTGAAGAACAGCACGGGCTCGATCAGGCGATCGGCGGCAGGGTCCCGGTCGATGACGGCGGCTGCGTCCGCCCGCATGGCGGTCGCGATGGACGGCGCCGCGTCGAGGGCTTCGCCGAAGGCGTCGTGCAGCACGTCCGCCGGCACGTCGCCGGTGGCGAGCCGCGCCGAGATGCGCCGCGCCACGGCGTCCTCGAAGGACGAGGCGCGGCCGATGGTCCTCAGCACCAGCGTCGCCAGTTCCGGATTGGCGGAGGCCATGGCATTGGCCTCGCTGCGCAGGCGATGCCAGGCGAGATCGGCGGTATCGGACGGCAGCGGGATGATGGTGCCTGCTGTCTGGGGCTTGACCATGACGGACTTATCCTCCGCAGCGTGGGGTGAAGGGGAATAAGGCCCCTGTCTGCCCCCGATTCAAGTCAATTCGGCGGGATAGAATTCTCGTCTGCCCGATGTGCCGAGAGGAGAAGGCGAATGCTCCGATGAAGGCCGGCGGGAGAATTCTCACCCGCGGAGCCGGCGCAGCACCTTACCCTCCGGCTCACACCGCCATGGCCTGCTTCTCGCGCCGGCGCTGCACCGAAGACGGAATCCTCAGCGCTTCCCGGTATTTCGCCACCGTCCGGCGGGCGATGTCGATGCCGGCTTCCTTCAATCTGTCCATGATCGCGTCGTCGGACAGCACGTCCTCCGGCGTCTCCTGGTCGATCATCTGCTTGATGCGGTAGCGCACGGCCTCGGCCGAGTGGCTCTCGCCGCCCTCCGAGCTCGCGATCGACGAGGTGAAGAAGTACTTCATCTCGAAGATGCCGCGGCTGGTGGCGATCGACTTATTCGACGTGACTCGCGAAACCGTCGATTCGTGCATGCCGATGGCGTCGGCGATGGTCTTGAGATTCAGCGGCCTCAGATATTGCACGCCGAGGGCGAAGAAGGCGTCCTGCTGGCGCACGATCTCGGTGGCGACCTTCAGGATGGTGCGGGCGCGCTGGTCGAGTGCGCGGGACAGCCAGGTCGCGGTCTGCAGCGCATCGGCGAGGAAGGTCTTCTCGGTGTCCTTCTTGGCCGTCTTCGACACCCGCGCGTAATAGCTCTGGTTGACGAGCACCTTGGGCAGGGTCTCGCTGTTGAGTTCGACGATCCAGCCACCGTCCGGCCCGGCGCGCACCATGACGTCCGGCACCAGCGGCTGCACCGGCGCGAAACCGAAGGCGAGCCCGGGCTTGGGATTCAGCCGGCGGATTTCCGCCACCATGTCGGCGAGGTCCTCGTCGTCGACGCCGCAGATCTTCTTCAGGGCCTGATAGTCGCGCTTGCCGAGGAGGTCGAGGTGGGCCACCAGCGCCTGCATGGCGGGGTCGAACCGGTCCTGGTCCCGGAGCTGGATCGCCAGGCATTCAGCGAGATTGCGGGCCGCGACGCCCGACGGCTCGAAGCCCTGGATCACCTCGAGCACGCTGGTGACGTCCTCGATCTCGGCGCCGAGCCTGTCGGCCACGTCCTCGACGGTGACGGTGAGGTAGCCGGCATCGTCCACGGCGTCGATCAGCATCTGCCCGATCAGCCGGTCCGCCTGGGTCTCGACGGCGAGGGTCAGCTGGTTCGACAGATGGTCGGCGAGCGACAGATCGGCGGAGACGAAGGCCTCGAGATTGTAGTCCTCGTTGTCGCTGCCGCCGGAGCCGACATTGGACCAGGACGAGGTCATCGGATCGGAGGCGGCGTCGGCGTGCCGGGTTTCCGGTCCCTTGTCGTCTGGAAAGACATTCTCGAGGTCGGTGCCGAGCCGCTCCTCGATGTCGGTGCGGCTGTTGCCCATGTCGTCGCCGAGCCAGTCGCCGGCCTGGGCGTCGCCGGGATCGGCGGCGGGCGGCGCTTCCGGCATCTCGCCCTCGACGGCCGGCTCGGGAGCATCGGCGCGCTCCAGCAGCGGATTTTTCTCCAGCTCCTGCTCGACATAGGCCACGAGGTCGAGATTCGACAGCTGCAGGAGCTTGATGGCCTGCATGAGCTGGGGCGTCATGACCAGCGACTGGCCGACGCGGAGCTCTAGTCTGGCTGACAGGGCCATCGGATCAGGCGCATCCCTCGCGGTCTCTTGCACCGCATCATAGAGGGGCGGCGGCGCGAACAGCAAGGTTCATGCCATGATTCCAATGACTGAGGAGTTAAAGCTGCGCGTGGCGCACTGCCGCAGCGTCAGAGGCGGAATTCCTCGCCCAGGTAGAGACGCCGCACGTCGGGGTTGGCGACGATCTCGTTCGGCGTGCCTTCCATCAGCACCTGTCCCGAATGGATGATGTAGGCGCGGTCGATGAGGCCGAGCGTCTCGCGCACATTGTGGTCGGTGATGAGCACGCCGATGCCGCGCTCCTTGAGGTGTCGAACGAGATTCTGGATGTCGCCGACCGCGATCGGGTCGATGCCGGCAAAGGGCTCGTCGAGCAGCATGAAGGAGGGTCGCGTCGCCAGCGCGCGGGCGATCTCGAGGCGTCGCCGCTCGCCGCCCGAAAGGGCGATGGCGGGGCTCTTGCGCAGCCGGGTGATGGAGAACTCCTCGAGCAACTCGTCGAGGTCGCGCTCGCGCTTGGCCTTGTCCTTCTCCGTCACCTCGAGCACGGCGCGGATGTTGTCCTCGACATTGAGGCCGCGGAAGATCGAGGCTTCCTGCGGCAGGTAGCCGATGCCGAGGCGGGCGCGCCGATACATGGGCAGGGCGGTGATGTCGTGGCCGTCGAGCTCGATATGGCCCTTGTCGGCCTCCACGAGCCCCGTGATCATGTAGAAGACGGTGGTCTTGCCGGCGCCGTTGGGGCCGAGCAGGCCGACGGCTTCGCCGCGCCGGACGTCGAGCCCCACGCCGCGGACAACCGCGCGGCCCTTGTAGCTCTTCCACACGCCGTGCACCGAGAGGACCCCGTCCCCCGAGCGCGGCTCATGCTGCTCCTGCGCGACGGGAGCCGGCGGCGGCCGGTCGAGTTCGGCCACCTGGGCGGCCATCTCCTTGACCAGCCAGTCCGCGTCGATGGTAGCCGGCTCGGATGCCGGCTTCCGTCCGAGCAGACCGGAAACGCGATCGATGACGGACACTGACGAGGCAATCCTATCCGCGGGGGCGCTGCGCCGGGCGTGCCGGCGCGCAGTCGGGATTGTTGATGCCACCGCCACCGCCGCCACCGCCCTGGAGGATGCCGGAAACGCGTCCGCCCGAGGGCGCCGCGTCGAGCCGCACCCGGTTGGCGGTGAGGTCGGCATGCAGACGCGCGCCGCGCAGCACGTTCTCGCACTGGGTCAGCGTGACATTGCCCTCCATGATGGCCTCGTTGCGGCGGGCGTCGAAGGATCCCCGCTCGGCCGTCGCCGTCTGGTTCTTCGAGCGGACAATGACGCCGCCCTGCATTTCGAAGCGACGGACATTCTGCGTCGGCGAGGGTGACGCAGCCCCGCCCTGGCGCGGCGTGGTCGTCGCCGGCCGGCCGGACGAAGCGGCGGCGCTGCCTTCGTAGAAGATGACGAGGCGCGCCGTCTGCAGCGTCGATTCGCCCTGCTGGATGCGGACATTGCCCGACAGCACGGCACGCTTCTCGTTGTCGAAGACCTCGGCCCTGTCAGCCTCGAAATTGATCGGCTCATCGCGGTTCTGCGTGAAGCCGACGAAGGGACTGCCGGCCTGCTGGGCGGAGGCGCCGGCTGACGACAGAAGGCCGACGGCGAGCGCGCCGACGGCGAAAGCCGGTTTCAGCTTGCGGAACGCGGCAGTAAGGGCCGGCGGCATGGATCGTCTCCGGGTCATCGGGGCGCGGACCCGGGGGACGGCGCCGAAAGGTCTGTGATCGTCGGGTCGGGAGGCTCGGGCATGAAGTTACCACGCACCTTGCCTTCAAGCACGATCACCTTGCCGTTGTCACTAATCTGCATGCGTTCGGAGGACAGCTCCCCGCGCGGGGAAGAGAGGCTGACGGGTCCGTTGGAGGCGATGGTGCCGCCGCGGGTATCGACGAGCGCATGACCCAGGCGGCCGGCCTGGCCATTGGTGGTCGTCACCGCGACGTCCTGGTTCAGTTCGACGCGGCCGGTCTTGGTGTCGAGCACGCCGGCGGAGGAGACGACGCGGGCCGTGCCGCCACCTTCCATCTGCATCTCGGCGTCGATCGCCGAGAGGGCAACGATATGGGACTGTGTGATGTCGTGCTCGGCGCGGGTCGCCGAGACGCGATAGAAGCGGTTGTCGGTGGTGTAGCCGGTGAGGCGCGGGGCCTCCATCGTCACCTTCGAGCCCGACATGGACAGCGAGCCGATGGAGATCGGCAGGTTCAGCGCCTTCAGCGGGTCCCACCAGGAGATGAACACGACCGAGGCGAAGATGAACACGGCGAGGGTCGGCACCAGGACGCGCAGGCGGCGCACGCGCCGGGAGTGGCGGTAGGCGGCCTTGAAAGCCCCCTCACGGTCGCTGCGGCGGGCACGATCGTCGCCGATCCCGCCACCGCCGGTCCCGCCAATGTCCTCCACCCGGCGTGCTGCCATGGTCCCTGCCGTATTGCCCCGGCGATCAACCGATCCCGGCATCACCATCGATGCGCGGCTTTCATCACTAATCTATGGCTCCACCAAGGCGAGTGCAAAACCTGCACGCCTTGTCAGCAGCCGTGTGGTCCCGGCCGCCTCAGCTGTGGGCGAAGATGTCCGTCTCGGGCCATCCCGCAAGGTCCAGTTCGGCGCGGGTCGGCAGGAAGGCGAAGCAGGCCTCGGCAAGCGCGGTGCGGTTCTCGCGCGCCAGCATCATGTCGAGCCTGTCCTTCAGCGCATGCAGGTGAAGCACGTCGGAGGCGGCATAGTCGAGCTGCGCCGCGGTGAGCGTCTCCGCCGCCCAGTCGGAGCTCTGCAGCACCTTCGACATGTCGATGCCGAGCAGCTCGCGCGACAGGTCCTTCAGGCCGTGGCGGTCGGTATAGGTGCGCACCAGCTTCGAGGCGATCTTGGTGCAGTAGATGGGGCTGGTGACCACCCCGAAGGCGTGCTTCAGCACCGCGACGTCGAAGCGGGCGAAGTGGAACAGCTTGATCACCTTCGGATCCGCGAGAAGCGCACAGAGATTCGGCGGGGCCGGCTGACCCGGGCGAATCTGCACAACGTCGGCGCTGCCGTCGCCGGGCGACAGCTGGACGACGCAGAGACGGTCTCGCTGCGGGATAAGGCCGAGGGTCTCCGTGTCGATGGCGACGACGCCGACCTGGTAGTGGCTGAGATCGGGAAGGTCGCCGACATGCGAGCGGATGGTCATGGATCGCCTCGGGAAGCAGGGCAGGGTCGGACAAGGCCCGTCCGGCGACGGGACTTGAGCGGCCGCATGGACATGGGCCAGCATGGGTCCTATAGGCCGACAGGCTTGAGAAATCCAATGACCGCAACACCCCTGAAGCTCTACGCCTTCGATGCCGAGGACCTCGCCGTCCTCTCCGCGCACCTGCAGGACGCCGTCGTGCGGGCGAGCGACATTGCCTTCCTGGCGCGCGAGCGCCGGCTGGCGCTCGTCTGCAACCGCTTCGACTGGAGCGCGGCGGAGGAGGGGGCCTGCCAGCGCCGCCGCACCGGCCTCAGGATCGAGCGCGTCACGGCGGTGAAGGCGCGCGGCGTGCCCAAGGGCGAGGAGACGGTCCTCGAGCTGCTGGCGCTGAACTTCGAGCCCGAGGGACCCGAGGCCCCGGGCGGCACCCTGGACCTCGTGTTCGCCGGCGGCGGCGCGATGCGCCTGACCGTCGAATGCATCGAGGCGGCCATGGACGACCTCGGGCCGATGTGGGCCACCGACACGGTGCCGAAGCACGATTGATCCGTCGCTCAGGCCGCGCCCGCGACCTCGGCGGCGATGGTTGCGACAGCCTCCACCGTCGCGGCCTCCGGCGTGATCCGCCACGAGGCGAAGAATTCGAGCTCGGGCAGCGGCACCGTCGTTCTCAGCGTTCGCAGCCGCCCCGCCGCGAGTTCCGGCCCGGCGATTGCCTCCGGCACGGCGGCAATCCCGAGCCCGTCCTCGGCCATGCGCAGGATCGTCGCCATCGACGAGGAGGCATGGATACGGACCGGCGGCAGGCCGGGGGCGGAGAACATCTCGCGCATCAGCAGATAGGGTCGGGTGTTGCGCGAGAAGGTCATGATCGGATGGCTCGCCAGCACGTCGAGGCCGACCGGCTGCGGCAGGTCCAGGCCCGGCCCGACCAGGAAGGCGAGGCGATAGGTGCTCAGCGGCAGGTTCTTCAGCTGAGCGGCGGCGAAGGCGCCGAGGGCGAAGACGAGGTCGAGTTCCTGCGCCACCAGCCGGTCCCTCAGGTTGGGCGTGATGTCCACCTCGATCTCCAGGACGAGGCCGGGATAGGCCTTGGCCATCCGCTCCACGAAGCGCGGCAGCCAGGTGTGGACGATGGTCTCGGCGACGCCGAGCCTGAGCGTGCCGCGGATCGCCGCCTTGTCGGCGACCGCATGCAGCATTTCGGCACGAAGCTTGAGCAGCCGCTCGGCATAGTCGAGCACCTGCCGGCCGGCATCGGTGGCGACCACGGTGCGCTTCTCGCGCACCAGCAGCCGCTGGCCGATCTCCGCCTCGAGCTGGGCGATGCGCTGCGACACGGCCGGCTGGGTGGTGTTGAGCTTCACCGCCGCGCGGTGGAAACTCCTGAGGGTCGCCACCCAGACCAATGTCTCGAGAGCCTTGAAGTCTACCATCCCGCCGCCATTCGATAAGCTGGATTTATCATTTGCGATCCAAACTTCGGATTGGACCCAATGCAAGCGGAATGATCGACTGCTTCTCCGAGGATCCTGACCCCGGGGGGACGCCATGGCCATCGCCCAGTTCCGTGCGCCGCACGTCACCGACGTCAGCGACCCCGTCGAGGTTCGACGCGCCATCCGCCGCGGCGACATCACCGGCCACACCGCAGGGCTCGCGCCGGGCCGCGTCCAGGGCAACCTCGCCATCCTGCCGAAGGACCTCGCCGGCGACTTCCTGCGCTTCTGCACGCTGAACCCCAAGCCCTGCCCCGTCATCGGGCTTTCCGATCCCGGCAACCCGGCCATTCCCGCCCTCGGTGCCGATCTCGACATCCGCACCGACCTGCCGCGCTACCGCGTCTGGAAGGACGGGGTGATGGTCGCCGAGCCAACCGACATCCGCGATGTCTGGCGCGACGACCTCGTCGCCTTCGTGCTCGGCTGCTCCTTCTCCTTCGAGGAGGCGCTGGTGCAGGACGGCCTGCCGATGCGCCACATCTCCTGCAACACCACCGTCCCCATGTGGCGCACCAATATCGCCTGTGCCCCCGCCGGCCCCTTCGCCGGGCCGATGGTCGTGTCGATGCGGCCGCTGAAGCCCGCCGACGCCATTCGCGCCGTGCAGATCACCACGCGCTTTCCCGCGGTCCATGGCGCGCCCGTCCATATCGGGCTGCCGGAGATGATCGGCATTCGCGACATCAACACGCCGGACTATGGCGATCCCGTCGAGGTGAAGCCCGATGAACTGCCTGTTTTCTGGGCCTGCGGGGTCACGCCGCAGTCGGTGATCGCCGCCGCGAAGCCACCTTTCGCCATCACCCACGCGCCCGGCTCGATGATCGTCACCGACCTCACCAACAGCCGGATCGCCACGCTGTGACAGCCCCGACCCCGACGCCCCACCCCGGCTTCGGGGTCTTCGCCAAGACCCATCGCGAGTTCTTCGACGCGCTGGCGGCCGAGGGCTGGCAGCCGGTCGCCGGCTATTCGGGCGTCGAGGAGAAAATCCTGTCCGGCCGGCTCGACCATGCCGCCCGCTCCGGAGCGGTGACGCGCCTCGCGCGCTGGCAGGCGGGAGCCGCCGTCGACCGTCCCGTGGCGCATGACTGGTGCGAGGAAGTCTTCATCGTTTCGGGATCCCTCGCCATTGGCACGCTTGCTGCTAAGGCTGAAGCGGTGCGCCTGCCCGCCGGAACCTATGCGGTCAGGCCGCCGCACGTGGTCCACGGTCCCTTCTTCAGCGACGAGGGCTGTCTGCTGATCGAGTTCATGTACTACCCGCCCGCCCGATAACAACAAGCATCCAGAGACCGCCGATTTCCGACCCGCCGCCCCGTCGCGGCACAGATCAAGGAGAGACCACATGAGTGCCCTGAGAGCCGCCGCCACCGCGGTCGCCCTGACCCTGACCGGTGCCCTGCCGGTGCTCGCCCAGACGGTACCGCCGGGACCGCCGGTCAACGTCCAGATCGTCACCCAGCCGGGGCCGGCCATGCCGCAGTTCACGCGGGTCGACCAGCCGCTGCTGCGCGACGGCCTCGCGGCGAAATCCAATGGCCGCATCCGCGTGACCCTGGCTTCCTGGCCGGAGCGCAACCTCAACGGTCCGGAGATTCTCCGCCTCGTCCGCTCGGGTCAGGTCGACATCGGCGCCGTGCCGCTGAACACGGTCGCCGGCGACGTGCCCCTCCTCGACGTGGTGGATCTCGCCGGTCTCAATCCGAGCCTCGACCAGGCCCGTCGCGTCGCGGCCGCCATGCTGCCCGAGGTCAACAAGGAGCTGGAGCGCTTCGGCGTCCGCATCCTCGTCATGTATCCCTTCGCGGCGCAGGAGTTCTTCTGCCGCGGCGAGGTGAAGAGCCTCGCCGACCTGCGCGGCAAGCGCATCCGCACCGGCGGCGGCTCCTCCAACGACTTCGTCACCCAGATCGGCGGCCAGCCGACCGGCATCGGCTTCCCCGAGGTCTATGCGGCGCTCGAGCGCGGTGTCGTCGACTGCGCCATCACCGGCACCGGTTCGGGCAACTCCGCGCGCTGGTACGAAGTGACCCAGAGCCTCTACGCGCTGCCGCTCTTCTGGTCGGTCTCCGCCTATGTGGTGAACGTCCAGTGGTGGAACCGCCTCGACCCGGCGGTGCGCGCCACCATGGAAGCGACCCTGAAGGAGGTCGAGGACGCCCAGTGGAAGCTCGGCCTCGAGCAGACCGAGGACGGCATCTCCTGCAACATCGGTGATCGCGCCAACTGCAAGCTCGGCCGCGTACCGGATGCCAACCCGATGCGCGTCTTCCGCCCGGTGCCGGCCGACACCGACGTGATGCGCGCGACGCTGACCTCGACGATCCTGCCGAACTGGGTGAAGCGCTGCGGCGCCCGTTGCGGCGAGATCTACAATCGCGTCGTCGCGCCGATCACCGGCGTCACCTTCACCGCCAACTGACGCCAGAGCCAGACGGGGCCGGAGCCGCCATGCTGAACACTCTCATCGACATGGCGGCGCTCGGACGCCGGGGCATCCAGCACCTCGGGCGGTTCATGGGCTATGCGGCGGGATGGGGCTTCATCGCCATCTCCGGCCTCATCACCTTCGACGTTCTCGCCCGCCGCTTCCTCGGCTTCTCCACCCAGGCGACCACCGAGCTGTCGGGCTATGCGCTCGCCTTCGGCATCGCCTGGGGTCTCGCCCATACACTGTCGATGCGCGCCCATGTGCGCATCGACGTCATCGTCAACCGCTTTCCCGCCGGGATGCGCTACTGGCTGCACCTGACCAGCCTCGCCTTCCTCGGCGTGCTGATGGGATACCTCTTCTACGGCGCCTGGACGCTGGTCGAGGAATCGCTGCTCTTCGGCGCCACCGACATCTCGGTGATCCGCACGCCGCTGGCGATCCCCCAGGGCCTCTGGGCCGCCGGCATCGGCGTCATGCTGCTGCTCATCATCTTCCTCTTCCTCGAATGCCTGCTGCTGGTGCTCGCCGGCCGCGGCGACGAGGCGGAAGCCATGCTGCATACCCGTACCTATGAGGAGGAGGTCGCCGAGGCCCTCGAGGCCGTCGGCGAACCCGTTCCCGCGACGCCCGCCCAGACCCCCGAGGTGAAGCCGTGATCGCCGTCCTCTTCCTTCTCATCCTCGTCGGCATCATGGTCGGCATGAGCTTCACCGGCCATGCCCCCTCGGGCGAGCTGATGGGCGAGATCCTGCTGCTCGTCGGTCTCTTCGTGCTGTTCTTCGGCATGGGCATCTATGTCGGCGCGGCGCTCGGCGTGCTCGGCCTCATCGTCGGCTATGCCTTCTCCGACCGGCCCTTCTGGCTGTTCATCGGCCAGACCATCTGGAACCCCTCGGCGAGCTTCGTGCTGGTGGCCGTGCCGCTGTTCCTGCTGATGGGCGAGATCCTGCTGCGCGCCGGCCTCTCCGACCGGCTCTACCGGACGCTGAACATCTGGCTGAACCGCATGCCGGGCGGCCTCCTCCACACCAACATCGCCGCTTCCGGCATCTTCTCCGCCATTTCCGGCTCCTCTGTCGCCACCGCCGCCACCATGGGATCGGTGGCGCTGCCGTTCTTCCGCGGCCGGCCCTACGATCCGAAGATGGTGCTCGGCTCGCTGGCGGCCGGCGGCGCGCTCGGCAACCTCATCCCGCCGGGCATCACCTTCATCATCTACGGCCTGATCACCGAGACCTCGGTCGGCGCCCTCTACATCGCCGCCATCGGTCCGAGCATCCTCGTGGTGGCGCTGTTCATCGCCGTCATCCTGATGAAGGCGAAGACTGCCGCCCCCCGCGATCCCGACGGTCCCGTCTACAGCTGGGGCGAGAAGTTCCGCAGCCTCATCGACCTGCTGCCGACCGCAGCGCTGATCCTGATCGTCCTCGGCACCATCTATGGCGGTCTCGCGACACCGACCGAATCGGCGGCCCTCGGCGTCGTCGCCGCGATCGTGCTGGCGGCGCTCGACGGCAAGCTCAGCTTCCGGATGCTCAACGATTCGGCCGAGGCGACGGCGCGCAACACGGCGCTGATCGGCCTCATCCTCTTCGGCGCCTATCTGCTGAACTACGTCTTCACCGCGCTAGGCGTGCCGCAGGCCCTCGCCAAGGTTGTCGCCGACATGCCGCTGCCGCCCTGGGCGATCATGCTGCTGATCATCGGCTTCTACCTGGCGCTCGGCACCTTCATGGAGGGCTTCTCCATGATGATCACCACCATCCCCGTCATCTTCCCCGTCGTCACGGCGCTCGGCTACGACCCCATCTGGTTCGGCGTCATCGTCGTGATGATGGTGGAGATCGCCCTGATCTCGCCTCCCGACGGCACCGTGCTCTACGTGCTGCAGGGGATGCGCAAGGACGGCGGGCCGATCACCGACGTCTTCACCGGCGTGCTGCCCTTCATGCTCGTCTACATCCTGGCGGTGGGCGTGCTGATGGTCTTTCCTTCCATCGCGCTGTGGCTGCCGACGGTGATGCGCTGAGTGCGACGCGGCCGAAAAGGGTCTCGCTCCAATCGGTTCAGATTGCGTTCAGTTGCCGTTCCGCAAACATGCGGTCCTCACAAACCTTCGGGGGCGTGCTGGCGGGGCTGTCGGATTCATCTTGCGCGGGTTTTCCTGCGACCGATGGCTTTATTCGGAAACAATCCGTCGCTATAGCACGGCTCCGGGATTTCAGCGGATGACCGCCGGATGACCGCCATGACGGCGGCGACCCGGCCAAGGACGAAAGCTCGGATATGACGCGTGTCGCGATCGTGGGTGGTGGGCCGGGTGGGCTCTTCACCAATTACCTGCTCGACAAGTTCTGCGACGGCCTGTTCACGGCGACGATCTTCGAGGCCTCCGACCGGCTCGGTGGCAAGATCATGACCGACACCTTCGAGAAGGGGTCGTCCATGTTCGAGCGCGGCGTGGCGGAGTACTACGACTACTCCCACTTCGGCCCGGACCCGCTGAAGCGCCTGATCACCGAGGTGATGGAACTCGACACCGTGCCGATGGACGGCAAGGGCGTCATCCTCGAGGGCAAGATCCTCAACACCCGTCGCGACATCAAGAAGCACTTCGGCGACGCGA
Organism: Phreatobacter sp.; assembly: GCA_965284145.1. Taxonomy (GTDB): domain Bacteria; phylum Pseudomonadota; class Alphaproteobacteria; order Rhizobiales; family Phreatobacteraceae; genus Phreatobacter. Next base: position 573,791 of record CBDIRH010000001.1, on the reverse strand, counting down.
CGCTGAAGGCGCTCGACGAATTCCACGCCAAGTGCCGCGAGATGTGCTCGCCCGACGAGTATTACGAGGGCTATTCGGGCGACGACAACAAGCACCCCTGGGGCGAGAAGACCTTCCGCGAGGTCCTCGACGAGATTCCGGACGAGATGGCCCGCAAGTATGTCGAGGTCGCCGCCCGCTCCGACGTCGCGACCGAATCGCAGCTGACCAACGCGCTCAACGGCCTGAAGAACGTCCTCATGGACGATCCGAAGTACCTGCGGCTCTATTCGATCTCCGGCGGCAACGAGAAGCTGATCGAGGGCCTGGCCGAGCGCATCTCGGCGAAGGTCATGCTGCAGAGCCGCGTCTCGAAGATCACCCACAACGAGGGCGGCACCTACACCCTCACCGTCCGTCGCAAGGGTCGCGACGAGACCCACGAGTTCGACCACGTCGTGGTCGCGGTGCCGAACTACTGGGTCAGCCAGATCGAGTTCGAGGGTCGCGGCGCCCGCATGGCGATCCAGAAGCACCAGGCCCGCTACGACAACGCCGCGCACTATCTGCGCGTCACCGTCCAGTTCAAGAAGCCGTTCTGGAGCGAGCATTTCCAGGGTCACTACGTGATGACGGACGCCTTCGGCGGCGCCTGCATCTATGACGAGACCGCCCGCCATCCCTCCAAGCACGGCGTGCTCGGCTGGCTCATTCCGGCGACCCATGCGCTGGCGCTGTCGAACCTGTCGGACGACGACCTCGTCGCCCGCGCGCTCGATTCGCTTCCCGCCGAGCTCATCGCCACGGCCAAGAAGCAGTTCATGGACGCGAAGGTCCAGCGCTGGGTCGGCACCATCTCCGGCCTGCCGGGCGCCCATCCGGCCCCCGAGCTGCGCGAGCGCCACCAGCCCGACGGCAAGGTGCTGCCGAACCTCTATCTCGTCGGCGACTACCTCTTCGACTCGACCGTCAACGGCGCCTATGACAGCGCCAACTTCGTCGTCGACATGATGATGGGCAAGCTGCGCGGCGCCGCCTATTCCGGCGCCCGCAAGAAGGCCGCCCTGGAGAAGCAGAAGGGCGTCGTCGAGGAGGGCTTCGTCGAGTCCACGCTGACCGACGACTACCACGACGAATATGCCGTAGGCCTCTCCTACGAGGAGAGCTTCCGCGAGTATTTCGACGAGCAGTACAATGCCGACCTCTACGAGTGCATCTTCGGCATCAAGCCGCCCTACACCCTCCTCGACGTGGGCTCGGCCTCCGGCCTGACGCTGAAGTGCTTCGCCGACATCGGCATCGACGCCTGGGGCATCGAGAACTCCCGCCACGTCCATGCCCAGACGCCGAAGGACTGGCTGCACCGCAACCTGCTCGGCGACGTCACCAACCTGCCGTTCGAGGACCAGTCCTTCGACGTCATCTACGACACCTGCCTCTGCTACGTGCCGGAGGAGCTGATCGACAAGGCGATCCAGGAGCTCTACCGCGTCACCCGCATCGGCATCTTCTTCGGTGGCATCACCGCCGACATGACCCGCGAGGTCATCGAGTACCATGACGTCTTCGACGGCGTCCTGACGCTGGAATCCACCTGGCAGTGGTCGGAGCGCTTCCAGCGCCACGGCTGGCGCCCGGCCGTCCACGACCAGAAGATCCTCAAGAAGGCGTGGAAGATCGAGTGCGACGCCAATGAGGGCGACTTCCCCTGGTATCCGGACATGGAGACCATGCGCTACTGCTTCTACGCCAAGCCCGACGCGGCCAAGTGGGTGGAGAAGCTGATGGCCGGCCGCCAGAAGGGGCCGACCTCCAAGCTGCGCCTCGTGGCCGGCGGTCGCTGACGCGGCCCGCGCCGACACATGATCGGGCCGGACCTCAAGGTCCGGCCCTTTTCATTTCGCGGCTTCTCTGTGATTTCGGATGCATCCTGTTACGGAATGGGGCATGAGGAACGGCAGCCCGAAGTCGGCCGCGACCGAGAGCGCCCCTTCCCCCGCCCATCATCGTCCAAGATCCGTCATGAGCCAGGACAAGAACTACGTCGAGCCGGATGACGAGGACGAAGAGGAGGAGGAGGACGTCAGCGTCGACGACCTCAGGCTCATGGCGCGCTTCCTCGCGCCCTTCGCATCCCCCTACAAGACGACCATCGCCATTCTGGTCGTGCTGATCCTCACCGAAGCGGCGCTGAACTTCTCGTTCCCGCTGGTGACGCAATATCTGATCGACGAGGGTCTGATCAAAAAGGAATGGCGCGCCCTCATCAACTCGCTGGTCTTCATGGGCGTCGCCGCCATCGCGGTCTCGGGCGTCGCCCTGCTCGCCGACTACGTCTACACGCGGCTCTTCGCCGACATCACCAAGGACATCCGGCAGAGGCTCTTCGACCACGTCCAGTCGATGTCCATGCCGTTCTTCCACACCACGCCGACGGGAACGGTGCTGTCGCGCTTCTCCGGAGATCTGGTGGCGCTGGAGGCGGCGCTGGTCGCCTTCGTTCCCGGCTTCGTCATGCCCTTCATGGAGGTGATCTATGCCTCCATCCTGATGTTCATGTTCGACATCTGGCTGGGAATGATCGCCGCACTGATCTTCCCGATGATCCTGTGGTGGCCGCGCATCTTCGCCCGCAAGGCCTTCCTCTTCGCCTATGACAAGCGTCAGACCGAGGGAAAACTCATCAGCGCGGTGCAGGAGAACGTTGCCGCGCAGCCGGTGATCAAGGCCTTCGGCATGGCGGGGCGCGCGCGCCTGCACTTCGCCGGCCTGAACACCACCTGGGTCGGCGTCGCCAGGCGCACCAACTTCTCCTCCGCCCTGGTCGAGCGCACCGCCCAGACCGGTCTCTATGTCATCCACATCGCCGTCTTCGCCCTCGGTGCCTACTGGGCCTTCACCGACCGCATCACGGTCGGCACCATCATCGCCTTCGAGGGCGTCTTCCTGTCGATGGGCTATGCCCTGACCAATGTCACCCAATACGTGCCGACCATGGCGCAGGCGGCAGGCTCCATCCGCCACCTCAACGACATGCTGGCGGTCCGCCCCACCATGGTCGACGCGCCGGATGCCGGCGAACTCGCGCCGTTCCGGCGGGAGATCGTCTTCGAAAACGTCGCCTTCTCCTATCCCGGCACCTCGTTCCGCACCGAAGGCCTCAACGTCACCGTGCCGAAAGGGTCCTTCCTCGGCATCGTCGGGCCCTCGGGTTCGGGCAAGAGCACCTTCCTCAACCTGCTGATGCGCTTCTACGACCCGCTCGAAGGCCGGGTCACCATCGACGGCACCGACATCTGCACCGTCACCCAGGCCTCGCTGCGCGCCCAGATGGCGGTGGTTTTCCAGGAGAGCTTCCTCTTCAACACCACCATCGCCGAGAACATCCGCATGGCCCACCCCGAGGCCACCATGGCCGAGATCGAGGCGGCGGCGCGCCAGGCCGAGGTCCACGACTTCATCGCCTCGCTGCCGAACGGCTATGAGACGACGGTGGGCGAGCGCGGCGGGCAGCTCTCCGGCGGCCAGCGCCAGCGCGTCGCCATCGCCCGGGCCCTGGTGCGCAACCCCGCCGTCCTGGTTCTCGACGAGGCGACCAGCGCCCTCGACGCGGAGACCGAATCCAAGCTCAACGAGACCCTGCGCCGCATCGCCGAGACCCGCACCGTCGTCTCGGTCACCCACCGGCTCGGCTCGGTCGTCACCGCCGACCGCATCATCGTGCTGGAGACCGGCCACATCGTCGAGACCGGCACCCACGACGAGCTCATCAGGCATGGCGGGCTCTACGCCACCATGTGGTCGCGCCAGCAGTCGGCGCGCCAGACCGTGGCCGCGGTCGACGAGGACGAGGAAGACGAGGAATAGGAGCCGGCAGGACCGGCGCCGGCCGCTCTCAGAGCGAGCCGATGTCCGGCGCGTCCGGGTTCTTCATGCCGACGACGTGGTAGCCCGCATCGACATGATGCACTTCGCCGGTGACGCCAGCGCGACAGGTCGGACAGCAGATAGACGCCGGAATCGCCGACCTCTTCGATCGGTGACAGTGCGCCGCAGCGGCGAATTGTATTCGTTCCACTTCAGGATATAGCGGAAGTCGCCGATGCCGGAGGCGGCAAGCGTCTTGATCGGGCCGGCGGAGATGGCGTTGACGCGGATGTTCTTGGCGCCGAGATCGGCGGCGAGATAGCGCACGCTGGCCTCGAGCGCGGCCTTGGCGACGCCCATGACGTTGTAGTGCGGCATCCACCTTCTCGGCGCCGTAATAGGTCAGGGTGAGCAGCGAACCGCCATTCGGTCATCAGCTTCTCGGCGCGCTTGCGCGATGGCCGTGAAGGAATAGCACCGAGATCATGCATGGTGACTTGGTGAAGTTGCCGTCGCGTCGTGTCGACATAGCGGCCGGTCAGCTCGTCCTTGTCGGAAAAGGCGATGGCATGGACAAGGAAGTCGAGCTTGCCGAACCCCTCCTCGACTTGCCGCGAAGACCGCGTCGATGCGGCGCCGGATCGGTGACGTCGCAATGGCCGACGACATGGGCGCCGATTTCGGCTGCCAGCGGCTCGACGCGCTTCTTCGAGCGCCTCGCCCTGATAGGTGCAGCGCCATCTCGGCGCCATGATCGCACGCAGGCCTTGGCGATGCCCCAGGCAATGGAGCGATTGTTCGCCACCCCCATGATGAGGCCGCGCTTGCCCTTCATGATGCCTGCCATGTCGTTCCTCGCCCGGCGATCCGCCCGCAAAATCAGCCGGACCCTATGCCATTGAGATGCCCGAGGTGCAAGGCGTAACGACCCGTAGCGCCGCCGCAACGCGCAGGTCCGGAGGCTGTCGAGCCTGATCGCGCAGCCTGCCCCTAGGTCAGCTCCCGCGGTCCCGCGGGCGTGTCGATCAGGGCGCGATAACGCGCGAGCGGACCGGGGCGGATCGTCGGCGCCCCGCTCATGCCGAGCCCGCGATAGAGCGTCTCGATCTCGCCGGCCTGGGGATGCTCGAGAGTGAAGGAGACGAGCCTCGCTCCGAGGTCGGCGATCGCCGCCATGGAGCGTGGCCGGCCGCGCCGGTCGATGATCGACGGGGCCGCGCCGTCGAGAGGCAGCGAACCGTCGTCGGGAATGGCGAAGTCGAAGACGGCCGCCTCGGGCGGCAGGCTGCATTTGCGGCCGAAGATCGCCTCGCGCCCGCGCAGCACGTCGTCGATGGCATCGGTGCGGGCCACCCAGCCGCGGAGGCGGCGCCCCTTGTCCCAGTCGGCGCGGACGCGGGTCGTATCGTCCAGCCCGAACCATCGGGCGCGCCCTGGATGGCGGCCATCGGGGTCGACGGCGACGATCTCGAGATAGACCGTCCCGCCGAGCTGCAGCAGGTGGTTGCGGGTGCCCATGTAGGCGTGGCGCTGGCCGAAGGGCACGTCGAGGCCGAGGCAGTCCCGCACATGCGCCACGCCCTCGGCGAGGTCGGGGGCGATGACGGTGAGGTGGTCGAGCTGCAGCATCGGCCCGCGGCCTGTCACATGTCGTCGCGCGGGTCGCCCTTGCGCCGTTCCTTCAGCACGCGCGCGAAGCCCTCGAGATCGGCGCTCGCCTCGGGGAGGACGATGCGCACGGTGACATAGAGGTCGCCCGGTTCGCCGTCACCGGCCATCCCCTTGCCGCGCAGGCGGAAGGTCTTTCCCGAGGAGGTCATGGCAGGAAGGGTCAGCTCCACCTCGCCGTCGAGCGTCGGAGCGCGCACCTTGCCGCCGAGAATGGCCTCGTCGAGGGCGATCGGCAGGTCGAGTCGCAGGTCCTTGCCGTCGGCACGGAAGGCCGGATGCGGCTCGACCGACACCACGACATAGGCGTCGCCGGGCGGCCGGCCGAGGCTCGCCGCCTTGCCCTTTCCGCGCAGCCGCATCCGGTGGCCCTCGCGGGTCCCCGGCGGAATCTTCAGGTCGATGGATTCGCCCGACGGCAGCACCACCCGCTGCGTCGAGCCGCGGGCGGCATCGAGGAAGGGCACCTTGAGGGTCAGCGTCACATCCTCGCCGGCGGGTGGCGGGCCGAAATCCTGGTCGAAGGGGCTGTGCCCCCGGCCACGCCCGCGACCACCGGCCGGCCCACCGGTCATGCCGGAGAGGATGTCGAAGAACTCGTCCATCGGCGGCGGGCCGCCCTGCTGGCCGCGTCCCTGTCCGCCGCCCCGGCGAAACCCGTCGCGTCCGAAGTTGAAGGTCTCGAAGATGGTCTCGGCGTTCGGACCGCCGGGACCGCCGCCCGGGCGCCCGCCGCCGAAGCCCTCGAAGCCGGCGAATCGCGGCTTGCCCTCGGCATCGATCTCGCCGCGGTCGAACTGCCGCTTCTTGTCGGCGTCGGACAGGAGCTCATAGGCATTGTTCAGTTCCGCGAAGCGGTCCTGGGCCTTGTCATCCTTCGGGTTGGCGTCGGGATGAAGGGCCTTCGCCTTCTTGCGGAAGGCGCGTTTGATCTCGTCGGCGCTCGCCGAGCGCGCGACGCCGATGACGTCATAGGGATCGCGAGCCATGGTGGTCCTTGGAAAGGGCGCCCGGAGGGGCGTCCCGGTGGTCTGGGTTCGCCGCCGAATGTGGGGATGGCGGCAGACATTCACAAGTTCGCGAGCGCGCCGTTCAGCTGCGGCGCCACGGCCTCAGTTCCACCACGGCCCAGGGACCGTTCGTGCGGCAGGCGCGGCCGTCGAACCAGACCTCCTTGCCGTCCTTGATGGCGCTGCCGAGGAAGTCGCGGCATGTCTGCCCGCCGGCGGCTCCGGCGCGCTGCAGGGCGGTGACTGTCCCGCTCATGCCGCTCTGGGCATTGCTCCACGGCAGGCTCGGCGTGTCGGTACGATCGGCCAGGGCTTCCATCAGGACGGCTTTCGCGGCGTCCCAGTCACCCTGCGGAATGGGCACGGTTCCGGCCGGGGTGGATGCCGCAGCCTCAGCGGGGCGGCGGACCGAACCCGTGGTGGTCGGCTCGTCGCTCGCCGCCTGACGCATCTGCGCGGTGCCGGGCGGGGCGACATTGGCGCGCTCCCACAGAGAGGGCAATGCCACCGTACAGCCCTGCAGGAACAGGAAGAGCCCCGCGCTGGCGAGGCTTGCCACGCGGCGGGGGCATGGGCGATAGCGCGTCGCAGGGCATGGGCGCGCCACCCCTCCTCCGCTATAGACTTGGCGAACGCCAGCCGTCTCGCCCATACGCGTACAACTCCGGAGCCACTTCCGCTCTGGGGCGCAGTGAACATCGGAGTTCGTTAATGTCCGGTTCGAGTGACGATGATTTCACCCTGAACGACGAGCCCTTCGTGCTCTTCGACCAGTGGCTCGCCGATGCGACCCGCTCGGAACCCAACGATCCCAACGCCATGGCGCTGGCGACCGTCGACGCCGACGGCCTGCCCAACGTCCGCATGGTGCTCCTGAAGGGCGTCGATCCCAGGGGTTTCGTCTTCTACACCAACTACCGAGAGCCAGAAGGGCACCGAGCTGGACGGCCAGAACCGAAGGCGGCGGTGGTGTTCCACTGGAAGTCGCTGCGCCGCCAGGTACGGGTGCGCAGGTCCGATCGAGCGCCGGTGACCGATGCCGAGGCCGACGAGTACTTCGCCTCGCGCCCGCGCGGCAGCCGGATCGGTGCCTGGGCGAGCCAGCAGTCGCGCCCGCTGGAAAGCCGCTTCGCGCTGGAGAAGGCGGTCGCGACCGTACACGGCGAGGCACGCCATCGGCGAGGTGCCCCGGTCCGGCGCACTGGACCGGCTACCGCATCCTGCCGTCGCGCTCCATGGAGTTCTGGCACGATCGTCCCTTCCGCCTGCATGACCGGGTCGCAGTTCACGCCGTCCGGCGCACCTGCGGAACCCTGGGCGCAGAAGCTCCGGCTCTACCCCTGATCTCGTCGCCCGCCCATAGGCAGGCGGGCGCGATGGCTCTATGAACGGGCGCGGACATCGCGCCGGGTCCGCGCCGCCGAGGAAGCCACCCGTGAACCAGATCCGCCGTACCCTGCTCCTCACCGGCGCCAGCCGCGGCATCGGACACGCCACGGTGAAGCGTTTCTCCTCGGCCGGCTGGCGGGTCATCACCTGCTCGCGCCAGCCCTTTCCCGAGAACTGCCCGTGGGAGATGGGTCCCGAGGACCATATCCAGGTCGATCTCGCCGACCCCGCCGATACCGAGCGGGCGATCGACGAGATCCGCGGCGCGCCTCGTCGGCGGCCGCCTCGAGGCCCTCGTCAACAATGCCGGCATCTCTCCGAAGGACGAAGGCGGCGCGCCGACTCGATTCGCTGCACACGCCGCCTGAAGGTCTGGCAGCCAGGTCTTCCAGGTGAACTTCTTCGCGCTCGATCCTGCTGGCCCGTGGGCTCCTCGAAGGAACTTGCCGAGGCCAAGGGCTCGGTGGTCAACGTCACCTCGATCGCTGGCTCGCGCGTCCATCCCTTCGCCGGCGCGGCCTACGCCACCTCCAAGGCGGCGCTCGCCGGCCTCACCCGCGAGATGGCCGCCGACTTCGCGCCCCACGGCATCCGGGTGAACGCCATCGCGCCCGGCGAGATCGACACCTCGATCCTCTCCCCCGGCACGGAGAAGATCGTCGAGCAGATCCCCATGCGCCGGCTCGGCACGCCGGACGAGGTCGCCAAGATCATCTACGTGCTCTGCACCGAGACCTCGAGCTATCTCAACGGCGCCGAGATCCACATCAACGGCGGCCAGCACGTGTGACGGCAGGGGGCTACCCCGCCATCATCGTCCTCAGCCTCTCGGCCGTCTCGGCATCCGCCGGCAGGAACGTCTCGATGGCGAGTTCGGCGAGCGTCACGTCCACCGGCGTGCCGAAGACGGTCGTCGCCGAGATCAGGGTCAGCGGTCCCGCCGCGGTCCTGAGCCTGACCGGGATGAACAGTTGCTCCGCTTCCTCGGCCCTTGCGCGGATGCGGCTGGGAGAAGGGCACGGGCCAGGCCGAAATCTCTTCAAGAAGTGATTCCAGCACCGGATCGGCGGTCAGTTCGATCTGCCGCCTCAGCCGCGCCACAACATGGGCCCTGACCTCGCCGAGGTTGTCGATCCGCGGTGCGATGCCCTGCGGATGCAGCGACAGGCGCACCATGTTGATCGGTGGTGTCAGGAGGTCCGCGGCGCAACCCTCGAGGAACGGCGCGATGGCGCGGTTGTGGGCGACGATGGTCCAGTGCCGGTCGAGGGCCAGCGCTGGATAGGGTTCGTGCCCCGCCAGCACGAGGTCGATGGCGCGCCGCGCCGCGGCGAGGGACGGGTCGTCGAGGTTTCGCTCGGGGAACATCGGCGCGAAACCCGCCGCCACCAGCATGGCATTGCGTTCGCGCAGCGGGATGTCGAGGCTCTCGGCGAGCCGCAGCACCATCTCCCGGCTCGGCGTTGCCCGGCCGGTCTCCATGAAGCTGAGGTGGCGCGTCGAGATCTCGGCTTCCAGCGCGAGGTCCATCTGGCTCAGGCGGCGGCGCTGGCGCCAGTCGCGCAACAGGTCGCCGATGGTGCGGCTGGCAGGGCGGGCGGCGGCGGATCGTGTCGTCATCGCGAAAGACTAGCCCCGCCGGCGGCGCCCGACCAATGACCTCCGAGGTAATCGACCGGCCGCAGCGGCGACGACATTCTCCCGGTCATCGCGGTGCCGATCCCCCGCCGCCGCCGAAAAGGAGACCGTCATGTCGCAAGCCGCCTCCCTCGCCTTCGCCCTCTTCCGTGCTCCGGACGCATCGACCTTCCTGCGCCGGGTGCTGGCGCTCGATGCCGTGACCTCCGGCGCCATGGGAGTCATGCTCATTGCCGGCGCCGGCGTCCTCGGGCCGCTCCTGAACCTGCCGGTGCCGCTGCTGCGGGGTGTCGGCCTGTCCTTCATCCCCTTCGTGGCCCTCGTCGCCTTTGCCGCGACACGGACACCCGCCAGCCGTCCGCTCGGACTGACGGTCGCCATCCTCAATGCCGTGTGGGTGGTCGCCAGCCTCTGGCTTCTGATGTCGGGCAAGGTCGCGCCGAACATGCTCGGCACCGTCTTCGTGGCGGCGCAGGCCGCCTTCGTCGGCATCCTCGCGGAGCTGCAGGTCATCGGCGCCCGTCGCCTCGCCGCGGGCTGATGCGGGACAGGAAGGGCTGGCCCCTACAGCCAGCCCTTCTTGCGGAAGTAGAGGTAGGGCAGCACGCCGGACAGGATCATCAGCGAGATCGCCATGGGATAGCCGAGGTCCCAGGCGAGTTCCGGCATCTGCTTGAAGTTCATGCCGTAGATGGTGCCGACCAGCGTCGGCGGCATGAACACCACCGAGAGCACCGCGAAGATCTTGACGATGTTGTTCTGCTCGATGCCGATCAGGCCGAGCGTGGCGTCGAGCAGGAAGGTGATCTTGTTCGACAGGGAATCGCAGTGCTGGGTCAGGGACTCGCTATCCCGGCTCTGGCTCTTCAGCAGCGCCCGGACATCCTTCGACACCTTGTTGCCCTCGATTTCGGTGGCGAGGAACAGAAGCAACCGGTTGATCGAGACAAGACTTTCCCGCGCCTTGGAGACCAGCTCGCCCTTGGTGCCCAGCGTCTGCAGCACGTCCTGGAACGCCTTGTCGCGCCGGCTTCCGGTCTTGCGGAAGATGTCGGTGGAGACCTGCTCGATTTCCTCGCTCACCTTCTCGAGGATGTCCGCGACCCGGTCGATGATGCTGTCGAGGAGGCCGGTGAGGATCGATTCAGGCGTGCCCTGCACCGTCCCGGGCTTCTGCGCCCGGTTGAGGAAAAGGTTGATCGGCTTCGGCGTGTCATAGCGCACCGTGATCAGCCGGTCGGGCGCGAGCACGAAGGAGATCTGCGTCAGCTTCGGCGTGCCCGTTTCGGTGTTGCAGAGCGTCGTGGCCGTCATGTAGCGCACGCCGTGGTCGACATAGAGCCGGCTCGACGGTTCGATCTCCTGCATCTCCTCGCGTGTCGGGATTTCGATGCCGAGGCAGCGTTCCAGCGCCTTGTCCTCGCCCTGCTCGGGATGCAGCAGGTCGACCCACTTCACCTCGGCGGGAACGGCGTCGTGCGAGGTCTCGATCCGGACGAGAGCCTCGTTCCGGACCGCATAGGCATTCAGCATGGGTCTGCTCCGCGAATGGACGGACCAGCCTGCCTAGCCCTTGTACCGCCGCTTGGAAAGCGGCCTCGGCACATGTGGCGGCGAAGGTGACCGGAACGTGACAAAACGAGGCGGTGGGTCGTGATTGCCGCGCGGCGGGCGGGTCGCTAGACGCAGCCCATGACCCTCGCTTCCCTCCTCCAGCCCGCCGGCACAGGCTTCCTCATCGGCCTCGGCCTGATCGTCGCCATCGGCGCACAGAACGCCTTCGTCCTGAGGCAGGGTCTGATGCGCCGGCATGTGCTGGTGGTTACGACGATATGCGCGCTGTCCGATGCCCTGCTCATCCTCGCTGGCGTCGCAGGGCTCGGCACGCTCGTCGGCCGGTCGCCGATGCTGTTGACCATTGCGACGCTCGGCGGCGCCGCCTTCCTTCTCGCCTACGGTCTGATGGCGGCGCGGCGGGCAGTGACTCCCTCGCACCTCACCGCTGCGCCCGCCGGGGAGACCGACATCCTGCGGATTGTCGCCGCAACCCTCGCCTTCACTTTCCTCAACCCGCATGTCTATCTCGACACGGTGGTGCTGGTCGGGAGCCTCTCCGCCCGGTTCGAGGGAGCGGCGCGGGTCGCCTACGCGGCCGGCGCCATGTCGGCCTCGGCCCTGTGGTTCTACGGTCTCGGCTTCGGAGCGAGGCTGCTGGCTCCGGTCTTCGCCCGGCCGGCCGCCTGGCGCGTTCTCGACGGGCTCATCGCCTGCGTGATGGTGGCGATCGCCCTGTCGCTGGTGCGCAGCTGGATGACGGGATGAAAAAAGGGCCGGTCACGAGGACCGGCCCGAAGTTCATTCAGGAGAGGCATGCGGGAGGCCTGAGAGAATCCGGCAAGGCCGGGAAACCGTCAGTCCATGGAGAGCGGATGCCGCGCGGTCGACAGATCGGCGGAGGGCTTGCGGGCCCTGGTGAAGGGAACGGCAGCGGCAACCGCCGAAATGCCGATGGCGCGATACCTGTCCACGAGGACATCGCGGGAGGGCTTCGTCTCGGCATTCGGGGCCGCCGTGGCGGTTTTCATCATCGTCTCCATTCGCCGCGGGCGGGTTGCATGGGCCGGCCCCGACGTGAGGATGAGGATGGAGGGACGATGCGGCGGCGGTGGGTTGCGATCGTGGAGTGATCGTGGCGGCGCGGGGATCGATTCGCGGCGCGCGGCCCGCGGCAATGACGCGACGCGGCATGGCCGAAATGCAACAGCGTCATGCCTTTCCGAGCGATATTGCGATGGCGACCGTTGACCTGGCGTCAAGCCTTCGCCACAACCGTTGCCACGGTGGAAGACCATGGGCGTGCCGCGATGGCGGTTGCGCGCTCGCCAGGGTTCCCTTGAGAGGATCGAAACATGCGGTGGGGCGTAATTGCAGTGATGGCCGTGGCCCTTGCGGGCTGCAACAACCAGACGGTCAGCTCGACCCAGCCGATTTCCGAGCATGACCGGACCCTGATGGCACAGGGGCCTCAGGTGGAGATGGACTACTGGCGCATGCCGCTGCGCGTGCCCTACCGCACGGCGGAACGTCCCGGCACCATCGTCGTCGAGACCTCGACCAAGCATCTTTATCTCGTCGAGGAAGGCGGCACCGCCATCCGTTATCAGGTGGCTGTCGGCAACGAGGCCTTCGGCTGGACCGGCACCGCCATCATCCAGCGCAAGGCCGAGTGGCCGCGCTGGACGCCGCCGGCCGAGATGCGCCGCCGCTGGCCGACGCTCCCCGTGTCCATGGAGGGCGGCCCGCAGAACCCGCTCGGCTCGCGCGCGCTCTATCTCTACCAGAACGGCCGCGACACCCTCTACCGCATCCACGGCACCAACTCGCCGCTGCAGATCGGCGAGGCAGTGTCCTCCGGCTGCATCCGCATGCACAACGAGCATGCGATCGACCTCTACAATCGGGTCGGCACAGGCACGAAGGTCATCGTCCGCTGAAGCGGCGGCGGGCCGACACAAGGTCCATTACCAAGCGAACGGCGGTCCGATGGGCCGCCGTTTCCGTTTGTGGACCGTGCACTGGCGGTGGCTCAGCCGGTCTTGGACGGCTTCGACGGCTTCGACGGCCTGATCGCGCCGGCGACGGCCTTGAGGCCGACCTGGCCGTACCGGTCCTCGAGCCTGAGGCCCTTCGGCGGGATGGGTTGGGACTTGGTGCCCATGGGTTTCCTCCGTGGATGGATTGGTCTCCATCCTTCTGATTCTGCTGTGTTTCTACACCATGCCGGCCGGCAGACCCAGTGGTTCGCCGTGCGGTGCAATACCGCAGCTCCTGCCGCCCCGGCCGGGGGATAAGCCACGCTTCCTGTGCACAAGGACTGCCCCGGCGCTTGCCCCCGCACGGCCCGCCGCCCAAGGTTCATCTAGCAAGATGTTGAGGCTGCGCTGATCCGGAGACGCTAGATATGGCGTCCAGACCCGATCCATGGCAGGTTCATCGTCTCATCACCCAAGGGGCCACGGACCGACCGGCGCGATGAAGTTCTCCCGCCTCCGCATTCACGGCTTCAAGACCTTCGTGGAGCCGACGGATTTCCTGATCGAGCCGGGCCTGACGGGCGTCGTCGGGCCGAACGGCTGCGGCAAGTCGAATCTGGTCGAGGCGCTGCGCTGGGTGATGGGCGAGAACTCGTTCAAGAACATGCGCGCGTCCGGCATGGACGACGTCATCTTCTCCGGCTCCGGCAACCGCCCCGCCCGCAACACCGCCGAGGTGATGCTGACCGTCGACAACAGCCGGCGCCTCGCCCCGGCGCAGTTCAACGACCACGACATCCTTGAAGTGTCGCGGCGGATCGAGCGCGAGGCGGGCTCGCTCTACAAGATCAACGGCCGCGAGGTGCGCGCCCGCGACGTGCAGATCCTCTTCGCCGACGCCTCCACCGGCGCCCGCTCGCCCGCGCTCGTCCGTCAGGGCCAGATCGGCGAGATCATCAGCGCCAAGCCGCAGTCGCGCCGCCGCATCCTCGAGGAAGCCGCCGGCATCGCCGGCCTCCACGCCCGCCGCCACGAGGCCGAGACCCGCCTGAAGGCCGCCGAGACCAATCTCGACCGTCTCGAGACCGTGCTCTCCCAGATCGAGAGCCAGCTCGAGGGGCTGAAGCGCCAGGCCCGTCAGGCCGTGCGCTATCGCGGCCTGTCCGCCGATATCCGCAAGGCGGAGGCGACCCTCGCCTATCTCAAGTTCCGGGAGGCCGGCGACCTCGTCCGCGAGGCCGAGCGGCTGGTTGAGCTCGAGACCCGCGTCGTCGCCGAGCGCACGACCGAGCAGGCCGAGGCCGCCAAGAACCAGGCAGTCGCCGCTCATCAGCTCCCCGCCCTGCGCGATGAGGCCGCCAAGGCGGGCGCGGCCCTGCACAGGCTCGTTCTCGCCCGTGACCAGCTCGACGGCGAGGAGAAGCGCGCCCGCGAGCGCATGGCGGAGCTCGATCGCCGCGTCGCCCAGCTCGACGGCGACATTGCCCGCGAGCGGTCGCTCGGGGCAGACGCCGACGGTGTCATCGCCCGGCTGACGGAGGAAGAAGCGGGCCTGCGCGCCGCAGCCGAAGGGGCGAAGGGCGCCGAGGCCGAAGGCGCCGCCCGCGTCGCCGCGGCCGAACCGGCACTGGCGCGGTTGGAGAAGGCCTTCTCCGAGGCGACGTCGACCCTCGCCGAGGTCGTCGCCCGCCGGAACCAGCTGGAGCGCTCCATCCGCGATGCGGGCGAACGGCTCATGCGCCTCGAGGGCCAGCTCGGCGACATCGATGCCGAGACGGCAAGGCTGGAGGCGGGCTCCGACCATGCCGTTCGCCTCGCGGCGCTCAAGGACGAACTCGCATCCGCCGCCGAGGCCCTCGCTGCCGCCGAGGCCGAGGCGGTCGCCGCCGAGAGGCCCATGCGGTCGCGCGCAGCCGGAGGGCGATGCGCGCCGGCCGCTCGCCGATGCCGAGCGCACCGTGCAGCGGATCGACACCGAGGTCCGCACCCTCTCCAAGATCCTCAACGTCGCCCACAAGTCGATGTGGCCGCCGGTGCTGGAGGCCATTTCTGTCGCCAAGGGCTACGAGACTGCGCTGGGCGCGGCACTCGGCGACGACCTCGACGCGCCGACCGCCTCGGCCTCGCCCCAGCACTGGGCGGGCGCCGACGCATCCGGCGACCCGGCGCTTCCCGAGGGCGCAGAGCGCCTGTCCGACCATGTGAAGGCGCCTGCCGAGCTCGCCCGGCGTCTCGCCCAGATCGGCCTGGTCGCCAAGGCGGACGGCCCGCGCCTCGCGTCCCTGCTTCGCCCGGGGCAGCGTCTCGTTTCCCGCGAAGGCGACCTCTGGCGCTGGGACGGCTTCGTCGTCGCCGCCAATGCCCCGACCGCCGCCGCCCGCCGCCTCGCCGAGCGCAACCGCCTCGGCGATCTCGAGAAGGAGCTGGTGACCGCCGGGGCGAAGGTCGAAGACCTGAAGAAGCTCGCCGATGTCGCCGTCGGCCGCGGGCGGGGCCTGTGCCGAGCGAGAGCAGGCCGCCCGCGACGGCTGGCGCGCCGCCCAGCGCCGGGCCGATGCCCTGCGGGACCGGCTCGCCGCCGCCGAGCGGGACGCCTCCGCCGTCGTCACCCGCCTCGCTGCACTTGTCGAGGCGCGCTCGCGCCTCAAGGCCAGCGTCGACGAAGCGGTGGCGGTGAAGGCCGATGCCGTCACCGCGCTCGAAGGCCTGGGTCAGACGGCGCATCTCGAGGCGGCGCTTGCCGAAATCCGCATGGAGGTGGCGCAGGGCCGCGCGACGCTCGCCGAGGCGCGCGCCCATGCCCAGGGTCTCCAGCGCGAGGCGGAGATGCGTACCCGCCGCCTCGGTGACATCGCCCGCGACCGGGCCCAGTGGCTGGAGCGCCAGGCCAATGCCGGACGGCAGATCGCCGCTCTCGAACAGCGGCTTGCCGAGGCGCGCGTCGAGGCGAAGGCTCTGGCCGAGGCGCCGGATACCTTTGCCGTGCAGCGCCGCGAGATCATCTCCCGTATCCATGATGCGGAGGCGGCCCAGCGCGGCGCGGCCGATGCCCTTGCCGCTGGCGAGGCGGCGCTTGCCGCCGCAGACCGCGCCGCCCGGGCAGCGCTCGAGGCCATGACGGGGGCCCGCGAGGCCTTCGTGCGGGCCGAGGCGCGGCTCGATTCGGCGCGCCAGCGCATTGGCGAGATCGGCGCCGAGATCGCCGAGAAGTTCGAGTCCGAGCCGGTTGCCCTCACCCGCATCGCCGGCCTAGCGCCCGATGCGGCGCTCCCCGACGCCCGCCGCATCGAGGACCAGCTCGACGGCCTGAAGCGCGAGCGCGAACGCCTCGGCGGCGTCAATCTGCGTGCCGACGACGAGCTGACCGAGGTCCAGGCGCAGTTCGACGGCATGGTCCGCGAGCGCGACGACCTGGTCGAGGCCATCAAGAAGCTGCGCGGCGGCATCGGCTCGCTCAACCGCGAGGGCCGCGAGCGCCTGCTCGCCTCCTTCGCCACCGTCAACGAGAACTTCCAGCGCCTCTTCACGACCCTCTTCGGCGGCGGCACCGCCGAGCTGCAGCTGGTCGAATCCGACGACCCCCTCGAGGCCGGCCTCGACATCCTCGCCAAGCCTGCCCGGCAAGAAGCCGCAGACCCTGTCGCTGCTCTCGGGCGGCGAGCAGGCGCTGACCGCCATCGCGCTGATCTTCGCGGTCTTCCTCACCAATCCCGCGCCGATCTGCGTGCTGGACGAGGTCGACGCGCCGCTCGACGACGCCAATGTCGAGCGCTACTGCGACCTCCTCGACGAGATGGCGCGCACCACCGACACGCGCTTCGTCGTCATCACCCACAATCCCATCACCATGAGCCGCATGAACCGGCTCTTCGGCGTGACCATGGCCGAGCGCGGGGTGTCGACACTGGTGAGCGTGGATCTTGGGCGCGCCGAGCAGCTGATCGCGGCGGAGTGAGCGGCAGCCGAAGATTGCCTCCGAAAAAGCTCACCCGCAGCAGCAGTCGCCGCCCCCGCTCGCATCCTTGCCCGACCCGTTCTGCACGCTGGCGTGGTTCTTCTCCGCGGGCAGGTCCATGGCGATGTTCTCCGAGAAGAACCCGTTCGGCTTCAGCATGAAGCCGGCATATTCCATCGGCATGACCGGGAAGTCCTCGGGCTTGCAGACGTGGGTGTGGCCGAAGGAGTGCCAGACCACGAGGTCGGCATTCTCGATGGAGCGGCCCTGCTTCACATAGGCCGGCAGGCCGTCGCCGCCGGCATGCTGGTTCGGATAGTCGCCGCTGGCATATTTCTCCGCGGGGTCGAAGGGCGTCACCCAGACGTGCTTCGAGGCGAAGCCGCCGCGCTGCGCCACCGTCGAGCCCTCCTGCGCCAGCATCAGCGGGCTCGGCTGGACGATCAGCTTGTAGCCGGTCGGCTTGCCGACGCTGTTGGCGACATTGGGATTGATGATCTTCCAGTAGCGGCCTGTCCGGCCGTCCGCCTCGCGGGCGGCGTCGCGCTCGTTGGCGAGAACCCGCGTGGTCGTGTCGAAGACATTGCCATAGGGGTTGTCGGTTCCCCAGGGCCGCGGCAGGAACTCGTGCTCGGTGACCGTGTTGCCCTCGCCGTCGACCTCCATGTGCATGCGCACGTTGAAGAAGTGCTGGTGCGTCGGGCCACCGAGGCCCTCATCCACCATGCCGCCCCAGGGATAGGTCTTTCCCGGAGCGACGGCAGCGGTCTGGATGATGCCGGTGAGCTTGGCCTCCAGCTGGATCGTGCCGTCCTGGTAGAGGTACCAGTAGAAGCCGTAGTCGTAATTGCCGACGGTGGCGAAGAACGAGATGACGAGGCGACGCGAGCGGCGGGCCTCGAACACGCCGGTGCGCATCTCGTAGTGCTTCCACAACAGGCCGTAGTCTTCCTCGTGCATGCAGATGGCGTTGGGCATGACGATGGGGTTGCCCTCGTCGTCGGCCATCGGCACGTCGAAATAGTGGATGTGGCCGAGGCAGTCGCAGCCGAGTTCGAGGGCATTGGCGAGCTTGCCGAGGCCGTATTCGCCGGCGTCGAAGGCGCTCTTCCAGAAATGGTTCGCGGTGGGGTCGGCATAGGGCACGACCATTTCGGTGACGCTGGCGCGGTGCAGGATGGGGCGCAGGCGCCCCTTGTCCCTGATGCCCAACTGGTGGATCACGAGCCCCTCGCGGGCGGTGAAGCCGAGGCGGAAGGACCAGTTCTGCCACTCGACCTTCCAGCCGTCGACGGTGAAGCTCGGTCCCTCCGGCTGGACGATGTTCAGGGGCTTCAGGTCGGTCCGCGGCGGGGGGAGTGACCCGCGGTCGTAGTTCCGGCGCTTCCGCGGGATCGGAACGATCTCCTCCTCGTCGACGAGGTGAACCACCCGGTTCTCGACGAGATCGACGAGCGCCACCACGCCCTCGATCGGCGAGGCATAGCCGTTGTCGTTGACGTGCGCGCGCCAGTAGGAGACGGCGCTGACGAGGCGGCGGCCTAGCTCGGCCTCGCGGCCGAAATAGCCGGCGGAGAAGGGGTCCACCTGAACGAGGGCGATCTCCTCGTCGCTGAGGCCGCGCCGCTTCATCGCCGCGCGCCAGCCGGGATCGGCCTTGACGATGTCGCCGGCCTTGAAGAACTCCTCGATGACGATGGCCGGCTGGCCGTAGGGGGCGGCCCTGGTGTCTCTGGCAACGCAGGTCAGCACGGTCCTCGCGCCGATGTCGATCAGAGCCTCATGGACAGCTCCGGTGGCCGTGTCGATGGTAATGGCGAAGGCGCGCCGGCGGATCGGCCTGCCCGGCGCCCAGGCAGCGATCTCCGCCTTCAGCGGCTCGTCGAGCTGAAGCGTGGCGAAGCGCGTGCTGGCGGGAAGGCCCAGGCCGGCCAGGAGGATGGCGCGGGCATCGGCGATCTCGGTCGCCGAGAGCGGATCGAGCGGGTGCGACGGGGCTGGCGTCGCGGCGGACGTGGTACGTGTGGCGGAGGTCATGCAGGTCCCCTCATCGAAAGCGACAAGCCCGACGCTCCCGCCTTCGCTGCCCAGCATCCGCCGGCAGTCCCGCGTTCCGCAAGCCGGCGTGCGCTGCCTCACCCGCGCCGGACGTCACTCCCCTGATCGGCGGTTCCCGTACTCTTGTCGGAAAGAGTAGCATTGCCCGATAGATGCTGCACTGCGCACGGGATGTCGCAGGGCTGGTCAGACAATCGGATGAGATTCGAGAAGTCTTCGATATTTCAATGATTTGACGACGACCGTGGCGTCCTTGACACGTTTTGGCCGCATCACTATAGGTGTGCCCGGCTTTCGGGGGGTGGCAGACCGGCGTCCTTCCGTCGTTGAACCCTGACGACCGGCCGGCCGAAGAGGCGGGAAATGGTGTCAGGCGGCGAAAGCGACGGCAAGGCAGGCGGACCGTCTCCCTCAGAAACCGACCTCGACGCGCGGCGGCGCGCCCTGGAGGCCAAGCTCGAGACGATCGAGCGGCAGCGGTCCACGGGTGCAGCGCCGGACGGCCGGGCGGCCAACGCGCCCTCCGGTCTGGTGAAGCTCTTCCGCTTCTCCGCTGACTTCGTCTCCGGCGTCCTGGCCGGAGCGCTGATCGGCTGGGCACTGGACCGCTTCGCCGGAACGCGGCCCTGGGGTCTCATCGTGTTTCTTCTGCTGGGCTTCGCGACGGGTGTCTACAACCTCGTCAAATCGGCGCAGCGGGCCAATCGGGACAGCTGAAAGGCCGTTCCGACCGTCGACTAGATCGCATGCGGGAGCAGACCGGCGATGGCCGATCCGATCAAACAGTTCGAGCTCGTCCCCATCGTTCCGATCAAGGTCGGCACCGGTGACTTCTCGTTCACGAACTCCGCGCTGCACATGTTCATCATCGTCGGCGTGACGGCGGCCTTCTTGCTGCTGTCGACCAGCGGCCGACGCCTCGTCCCGACGCGGATGCAGTCGCTGGCCGAGCTCTTCTATGAGTTCGTCGCCGGAACAGTCCGGCAGACGGCCGGCAAGGACGGCATGCGGTTCTTCCCGCTCGTCTTCTCGCTCTTCATGTTCGTGCTCTTCGCCAACCTGATCGGCATGATCCCGGGCGCCTTCACGGTGACCAGCCACGTGATCATCACCGCCGCCCTGGCGCTGCTCGTCATCTCGACCGTCATCATCTACGGCATCATGAAGCACGGCACCCACTGGTTCGCGCTCTTCGCGCCCTCGGGTCTGCCGAAGGCGATCCTGCCGGTGATCGTCGTCATCGAGGTCATCTCCTTCCTGTCGCGGCCCATCTCGCTGTCGCTGCGTCTCTTCGGCAACATGACCGCCGGCCACATCGCGCTGAAGGTCTTCGCCGGCTTCGTCGTCGCCATGGCCGGCGCCGGCGCGCTCGGCATGGTGGGCGCCGCCCTGCCGGTCTTCATGATCACCGCGCTCACCGCGCTCGAACTGCTCGTCGCTGTCCTGCAGGCCTATGTCTTCACCATCCTGACCTGCATCTACCTCAACGACGCCCTCCATCCTGGCCATCACTGATCCGGTGACGGCAGGTCGCTAATCCTCCCTTCGCTCCCAACACCTCACAGGAGTTCAAAATGGATCCGGTTGCAGCCAAGTTCCTCGGCGCTGGTCTCGCCTGCCTCGGCATGGGCCTCGCCGCCATGGGCGTGGGCAACATCTTCGGCAATTTCGTCTGCCGGCGCCCTGCGCAACCCGTCGGCCGCGGCCGGCCAGTTCACCAACGTCCATCGTCGGCGTCGGCCCTCGCGGAAGGTCTCGGCATCTTCGCGCTCGTCGTCGCGCTCGTTCTGCTCTTCGTGGTCTGATCCGCGGCGGGCGTCTCCACCGCGCCGGGGCTCCGTCACGGGGCCCCGCGTCGCGGTCGATCCGGCGTTCTCCGCCCGGCTCCGGCCGGCATTCGTTTCCGCGTGAGGGCTTCGCAGCCGGATCGCGCCGATAGGGTCCCGCAATGGCGACGAACACCACTTCGGGGACTCAGGTCCCCTCCAAAGGCGGTTTCCCGGCCTTCCGGGTCGAGACCTATGGGTCGCAGCTGCTCTGGCTCGCGATCGCCTTCGGCCTGCTCTACTACCTGATGTCGCGGCACATCGCGCCGCGCATCGGCGGAATTCTGGAAGACCGCGCCAGCCGCATCGCCGGTGATCTCGCGGCCGCCCAGACGATGAAGGCCGAGGCGGATGCCGCCACGGCCTCCTACGAGAAGGCTCTCGCCGAGGCTCGCGCCAACGCGCAGGCCATCGCCGCCGAGACGCGTGGGAAGATCAGCGCCGAGGCCGATGCCGAGCGCAAGACTCTGGAGGCGAAGCTCGCCTCGGATCTCGCTGCGGCTGAGGCCAAGATCGGCGCCGCCCGCGCCACGGCCATGGGCAACGTCCGCGGTATCGCGGTCGACGCCGCCCAGGCCATCGTCGAGCGTCTCGTCGGCGCCGGGGCCGAGGCCTCGCGCGTCGAGGCGGCGGTCGACGCCGCGCTGAAGCGCTGAGGAGGACGGGATGAGCGAATATCTGCCGATCTGGATCGGCCTCATCATCTTCCTCGCCATCGCCTGGAAGATGGAAGCCCATACGAAGATCGTGAACGCGCTCGACGCGCGCTCCAATCGCATCGCCGCTGAACTCGCCGAGGCCAAGCGCCTGCGCGAGGAGGCTGAGGCCATCGTCTCCGAGTACCGCAAGCGCCAGGCCAGCGCCGAGCAGGAGGCCCGCGACATCGTCACGGCCGCCAAGGCCGAAGCCGAGCGTCTCGCCGCCGAGGGCAAGGCCAAGATCGAGGAATTCGTCGCCCGCCGCACCAAGATGGCGGAGACCAAGATCGCCCAGGCCGAGGCCCAGGCCGTGGCCGACGTGCGCGCCGCGGCTGCCGATGCTGCGACGACCGCCGCGGGCTCGCTGCTAGCCGACATGGCCAAGGGCTCCGGTGGCGACAAGCTGCTGACGGCCGGCATTGCCGAGATCAAGGCCAAGCTGAACTGAGATTCGGGCTCGCGCCCGCTTCGATGATGAGAACCGCCGGGTCGCTCCGGCGGTTTTTTTTTGCGGTGTCGGCCCGAGGGTGCGGGTGGGCGCACAGAAGACAACCAAGCCACCCACGAAAAAAGCCGCCGGGGAGTGCCCCGGCGGCTTGATGTGACTGAACGTCGGGAGCCGGATCAGGCCGGCAGCAGCGGGTCGATGATCTTCTCGAACTCGGCCGCCGGCTGGGCGCCGAGCAGCCGCTTGCCGTTGATGAAGAAGGTCGGGGTCGATTCGACACCGAAGGCCGAGGCGGCCCGGTCGCGCGTGGCGTTGAGCGCGTCGAGAATGCCCTGGTTGTTCAGGCAGGCCTCGAACTGCGACTGGGTGATTCCCGCCTGGCGGGTGATCGCCGTGACGGCCTCGAGCGGGTTGCCGCCGAAGGCCCAGGTCCGCTGCTGCTGGAAGAACACGTCGATCAGCGCGAAGTAGCGGCTCTGGTCGACGCCTTCGCCGGCCTTGCCGTCGGCGTTCAGGGCGCAACGGGTCAGCATGTAGACGGCCGCGTCGAGCTGGTTCAGCGCGAACTCGCGGAAGACGAGGCGGGCCTTGCCGGTCTCGATGTACTTCTTCTTCAGCTCGGGAAGGATGCTGGTGTGGAAGGTCGCGCAGTGCCCGCAGGTCAGCGAGGCATATTCCACGATGGTGACCGGGGCGTCCGCCTTGCCGATGGAGACGTCTCCGAGCGGGCCGGGCTGCATCAGCTGGGCGACGTCGACGGTCTCGGAGGCCGGACGGCGGGCCTGCGCGAGCGCGGCGGGAGCGAAGGCGGCGACCAGGCCGAGTGCGGCCGAGCCTTCGATGAAATGTCTGCGCGACAGCATGGCGGGTTCCTCAACAAGCGCCCGAGCGGGCTTGGCCAAGGTCCTAGCTGTGGCAACGCTGCGTGGCAACATCAGGGCCGGCCGGGTGCTGACCTGAGGCAGTCACACTTGCGGGAGGCCGATCAATTGCGCGCGATGATCTCCCGCTCGCTGTAGCGGGGCTGGCCGGCGATGCCCTTGGTCGCCTTGCGGCGCATGAGGGCGGAGGGGCGGCGATCCTTGAGGTGGATGCGCCTGCGGCGGCGCGGGCCGGGCTGCCCGAGCATGACACCGCCGAGGCGCGGAAAGGCCTCGCGCATCGATCCGTCGTGCTCCTCGACGAGCAGCGGCAGGCTGAGTGCCTGTCCCCAGCGCTGCCAGTCCCAGCGACAGCGTCGTCGGCCTCCGGCACCTGGACGAGCGGCACGCTCAGCGCCGGATCGGCATGGACAAGCACCACCTCGATGGTGTCGCCAGCACTGCCAGGACGGTCGCCGATCCTCACCGCGACGCCCCGGTAGGCGGAGACGCGCAGCTGGAGTTTCATGCGTGCGCCGCTGGCGGTGCGGCGGATGACGACCCTGTCGGCATGGAGGTCGATGGACCGCTGGCCGCTGTCGGCGCCCCGGTCGAGGGCGGCGTAGCGGGTGGGCAGCTGGGCGGGATCGAGGCGCAAAGGCCCGATCCCGGCGGCGAGGACGCCGGGCTCTGTCTGACGCAACACTTGCATGCTCCCTTGGGGTCTTCGGCCGGCTTCGTGCGCGGCTCTCGCCCCGTCGTTGGGAGGACTGTCGCAGCATTTCTTGTCGGACCGCTTAAGCCGGACGGTTAAGCGGTCCTCAATCCGATCGCGAGAAGTCGAGACCTTCGCGCATGCTTGAGAAAGCCTTCGGGACTGTGCTTTCCCAATGCTTGGCGGGACGTGCTTAACAACGAACCTCAAGAAGAGGATGAACGAAGACTGAGCGCCCCGGGCGCGTGACGGTGCGCCGCCCCCAACGCCTTGAAACCGGCGGCTTCCGATGCCTACACGAGGGAACAGACCCTTTTCCCTCCCAAGGCTCATGCCGATGTCCGATCTCCTGGATACCGGCGACGCTCATCGAGCGGGCGCGTCGCCTCGTCGGTGCGGCCCGCAAGGCGGGCGCCGACGCTGCCGACGTCATGGCGGTCCGGGGCGTCTCGGTCGGCGTGCAGATGCGCGAAGGCCAGGTCGAAAGCTCCGAGCGGTCCGAGGGCGACGATCTCGGCCTCAGGGTCTTCGTCGGACGCCGCAGCGCCTCGGTGTCCTCCAACGACCCGCGCGAGGATGTCGCGGCGCTGGCCGAGCGGGCGGTGGCCATCGCCCGCGTCGCGCCCGAAGACCCCTATGCGCGCCTCGCGGACCCCGCCGACCTCGCGACCGGCTGGCCTGACCTCGACCTGATCGATCCGGTGATGACGGAAGTGTCCGATCTCGAGGGCTTCGCCCGGCGTGCCGAAGCTGCGGCCCTCGGCGTCTCCGGCGTCACCCGCTCGGGCGGCGCCTCCGCAGGAGCGGGCATCGGCGGCTTCGCGCTGGTCACCTCGACAGGGTTCGAGGGCGCAACCCTCGGCTCGTCGACCTCCTTCTCGGTCACCGCCATCGCCGGCGAGGGCACCGGCATGGAGCGCGACTACGACTACAGCGATTCCGTGCCTGCCATCGCGCCGATCTCGACGATCCCTGACGACCATCGGCCGCAAGTGCCGGGGAGCGGGCGGTGCGCCGTCATCAATCCCGCGCAAGGTGGACGACGCGGCGCCGATCGCCGGTGGTCTTCGACCCGCGCACGGCCGCGCAGCTTCGCCTGGCCATATCTCGCCTCCGCCGCCAACGGTCAGTCGGTCGCCCGCAAGACGTCGTTCCTGCGCGAGAAGCTTGGCCAGCGCATCTTTCGCGAGGGCGTGCGCATCGTCGACGATCCGCTGCGCCGTCGCGGCCTGCGCTCACGGCCCTTCGACGGCGAGGGTGTCGCCGCCCGGCCGCTGACCCTCGTCGAGGACGGCATCCTGATGAGCTGGGTTCTCGACACGGCGACGGCGGCCGAGCTCGGCATGAAGACGACCGGCCATGCGAGCCGCGGCACCGGTGGTCCGCCCTCGCCCGGCACCACCAACCTCCACCTCGCCGCCGGCACGGCCAGTCCCGCCGAGATGATCGGCGCCATCAAGGACGGGCTCTACGTCACCGACATGATCGGCAGCGGCGTCAACATGGTCACCGGCGACTACTCCCGGGGCTGCTCCGGCTACTGGATCGAGAATGGCGAGCTCGCCTATCCCGTCGCCGAGATCACCATCGCCGGCAATCTCGTCGACATGTTCGCCAGCCTCACGCCGGCGAATGATCTGGTCTTCCGCTATGGCACCGACGCCCCGACCGTGCTGATCGAGGGGCTCACCGTTGCCGGACGCTGACGATCTCGTCCTGCGCGACCTGCTGGAGGATCTGGCCGACAAGGCCGGCGCCATGGCGCTCGACTATGCGCGTCGCGGCATGCGGACCTGGACCAAGGCCGGCGCGTCCCCTGTCACCGAGGCAGACATCGCCGTCGACCGCTTTCTCAAGGCCCGGCTTGGTGAGGCGCGGCCCGATTTCGGCTGGCTGTCGGAGGAGACGGTGGACGATCCCGCCCGCCTTGGTCGCCGCGAGGTCTTCATCGTCGATCCGATCGACGGCACCCGCGCCTTCGCCGCCGGACTGCCGGACTGGACCATTTCCCTCGCCGTGGTGCGCGACGGACGTCCCGTCGCCGCGGCCCTGGCCGAACCCGTCGCCGGCCGGATCTTCGTCGCGGCGCGCGGCCATGGCGCAAGCGTGGCGGGCCGACGCCTTGCCGTCACCGGACGGGACGCGATCGCCGGTGCCGTTGTCGCCGGCCCCAAACCCATGACGATGAAGGTCGAGCGTCACGGCGCCGTCGCCCTGCCGAAGATCCACTCCCTGGCGCTACGCTTCGCCAAGGTCGCCGCGGGCGAGATCGATGCCGGCTTCGCCGGCGGCCAGAGCCATGACTGGGACCTTGCGGCGGCCGATCTTTTGGTGCACGAAGCGGGGGCATCACTGACCGGCCTCGACGGAACCGCGCCCAGCTACAACAGGCCGGTTCCCACGCATTTTCCGCTCGTTTGTGCCGGTTTTCCGCTGCATGGGCTTCTCCGGCAGGCAGCCGGGGAAGACCGGCGCAGCGGCGGAACGACCTGAGGGGACGACTGAAATCATGACCGACACGGCGA
Source organism: Phreatobacter sp. (assembly GCA_965284145.1). Classification (GTDB taxonomy): domain Bacteria; phylum Pseudomonadota; class Alphaproteobacteria; order Rhizobiales; family Phreatobacteraceae; genus Phreatobacter. Next base: position 547,622 of record CBDIRH010000001.1, on the reverse strand, counting down.
CCCGCCAAGCAGCTGCCTCACCTTGTCTTCGGCGGCGAACTGACCCGGCTCGACGGCACCGAGTTCAAGTGACCTCTCCAAGCTCGACATCGTCGGCATCTATCCCAACTACGCCACCGCTCACGCCGCCTGGAAGGGCAAGGCCCAGCAGACCGTGGACAATGCGCACATGCGCTATTTCATCGTTCACCTGCACCGCCTGCTCGATCCGGACGCGGCCTGACGCGCGGGGCCCGCGAGACGGTGTCCTTCCTCAAGCGCCTGGCGCGCTCCGAACGGGTGCGCTCCGCCGCGGGATCGCTGCTCGCCGGCTATCTGCGCCTCGTCTGGCGCACCGGACGGTTCAAGCTCGATCCGCCGAACATCTACGACTATGCCGACGCGAACCTGCCGGTCATCTTCGCGCATGTGGCACGGCCAGCATTTCCTCTCGCCCTTCGTGCAGGAAGCCGCAGTACCGCGCCGGCGGTGCTGATCTCGCGCTCCGCCGACGGCGAGATGAACGCCATCGCCGCCGAGAAGCTCGGCATCCGCACGATCCGCGGATCGGGTGATCATCAAGCGGCCAGTTCGCCCGCAAGGGTGGTGTCAGCGCCTATCTTCGAGATGGTGGACGACGCTGAACGACGGCGAGCACGGTGGCACTCACGGCCGACGTCCCGAAGATCGCGCGCAGGGCCGGCCTCGGCATCGTCATGCTGTCGAAGCAGACCGGACGGCCGATCCTCCCGATCGCCGTGGCGACGCGCCGCCGCATCGACCTCAAGTCCTGGGACAAGGCCAGCGTCAACCTGCCCTTCTCCGCCGGTGCCGTGGTCGCAGGCCACCCGATCTGGGTTCCGCCAGATGCCGACGACGCGAGACGCTCGAGATCTGGTTTCGCCAGGCGGTCGAAGACGGCGATGAACCGCCGCCACGGCGCGGGCCTACGACATCGCCGAGGGGCGCGCCGCGCCGGCCCCCTGGTCGCCCGACGGTCGTCGCCGCGCTGGTCAGCGCCGCGACCGCTCGGATGCCGCGCGGTCGGCCCGCGAACGCCTCGCCCGACGGACCACAAGCCGCGCCGGGGCATCGGCCATGGCTGAGTGGCAGCGCTACCGCAGCGACGCGCCTCTGCTGCGCGACCTACGCCCGCGTCACGGCGCATGCTCGGCGCCGGCGGCCGGCACTGCTCGCGCGCCGGCGGCTCGAGCCAGGGCAAGGAGGATCCCGGCGCGGGTGCAGGAGAGGCGTGGCGAGGCGAGTATCGACCGCCCGCCGGGCCGGCTCGTCTGGCTGCATGGCGCGAGTGTCGGTGAGCTCCTCTCGATCATCCCGCTCATCGAGCGGCTGCAGGCGCGCGGCGTCACTGTCCTCGTCACCACCGTGACGCGGACGGCGGCAGGCCTTGCGGCGCGGCGACTTCCGCCCGGCGCCATCCACCAGTTCATGCCCTGGGACGTGCCGGTCTATGTCGACCGCTTCCTCAGGCACTGGCAGCCGGACCTCGCCATCTTTGCCGAGTCCGAACTCTGGCCCAATCTGATCCTCAGGACGACCGCGCGCGGAACGCCGCTGATCCAGGTGAATGGCCGCATTTCCGAGCGTTCATTCAAGGGCTGGCAGCGCGTCCCCCGCTCGATCAAGGCCCTGCTGTCGCGGTTCGAGCTCTGTCTCATGCAGACCGTCGACGACGCCCGCCGCATCGAGGCGCTCGGCGCGCCGCGCGTATCAACGACAGGCAACCTCAAGTTCGACGTTCCCGCCCCCGAGGCCGAGCCCGAGGCAGCCATGGCGCTGGCCCAGGCCATCGGCTAGCCGGCCGGTCTTCCTCGCCGCTTCCACCCACGAGGGCGAGGACGAGATCGTGCTGGAGGCGCATCGCCTCATCGCGCCAGCGCCTGACGAACCTCCTCACCATCATTGCGCCGCGCCATCCCGAGCGCGGCGACGCCATCGTCAGGCCCTGGCGGAGAGCCGCTGGCCTGCCGACCTGGCCCAGCGCTCGCGCGGCGAACTGCCGAAGCTGCCGCCACGGCGGTCTATGTCGCCGACACGCTCGGCGAGATGGGCCTGTTCTATCGCGCCGCTCCGGTCGCCTTCCTCGGCGGATCCCTCATCCGTCATGGTGGCCAGAACCCCATCGAGCCGGCCAAGCTCGGCGCGGCCGTTCTGCATGGTCCCCACGTCTTCAACTTCGCCGCGGTCTACGAGGCCCTCGCCGCCGACCACGGAGCGTCAGGCAGGTCGACGCGGCGCGGATGATCTGGCGGCAGGGCGCCCTCCTGCTTCTCGACCGACAAGCGCGAGAGGGTCCGCCAGCGCGAGGCGGCAGCCGAAACGGTGGAGGCTCTCGGCGGGGCGCTGGAGCGCACGCTCGCCGCCATCGAGCCCTATTTCCTCTCCCTGGCCATGCGGAGCCAGTGATGGGGAGCGCCGCGTGAAGGCGCCGTCCTTCTGGTCCGATCCGGACGGCTCTCGCCGGCCGGCTGCTGGCGCCGTTCGGATCGCCCTGGTGGGGGCGGTGACGCTCGGCGCGCATGCGCGGCCCGGCGAGCCCGGCGCCGGTTCCCGTCGTCTGTGTCGGGAACCCGACCGTCGGCGGATCCGGCAAGACGCCGACGGTCCAGTGGATCGCCTACTCGCCTGGCGGCTGAGGGTCGCCGATCCCGCCATCCTGACCCGCGGCTATGGCGGCAGCCTCGCCGGTCCCGTCCGCGTCGATGCCGGGGCGGCATGGTGCACGGCGGAGGTCGGCGACGAGCCGCTGCTCCATGCCGCGCGCTTTCCAACCATCGTCAGCGGGGACCGGCCGGCCGGCGCCGCCCTGGCCGTCGCCGAGGGCGCCGACGCCATCGTCATGGACGACGGCTTCCAGAACCCGTCGCTCGCCAAGGATCTCTCGATCCTCGTCGTCGATGCCGCGGCCGGCCTCGGCAGTGGCCGCGTCCTGCCGCGCAGGCCCGCTCAGGAGCGCCCTTCGCGCCGCAGCTCGCCATGGCCGATGCCCTTGTCCTCGTCGGCGAGGGTGATGCCGGCGACCGGCTGGCCGAAGCGGCGCTGCACGCCGGACGCCCGGTCATCCGTGCCCGGCTCGCCGTGCCGGAGGCTGTGCGAAGCCGCATCGCAGGGCGCGACCTGCTCGCCTTCTGCGGCATCGGCCGGCCGGAGAAGTTCGTCGGACTCTCGGTGCGCAGGCGCCCGCAACGCCGTGCTGCGTCCCTACCGCCGATCACCACGCCTATGGCGATGCCGATGCCGAGCGCCTGCTGGCGGAAGCCGGGCGGACGGGCTTGCCGCTGGTCACGACGGAGAAGGATGCGGTCAAGCTGACGGGGACAGGCGCACTCGGGCGCCTCGCGGCGGCGGCCATGGTGGTCCCTGTCGCGCTGGAGATCGTGGGCGCCGACGCCCTGACCCCGCTCCTCGCCCGGCTCAGGCGCCCTTGACGCGGTCCGGGTGGAGCCGCTGCATCACGGCCTGCGGGCTGGCATAGGCTTCCTGGCGGGCGACGCTCCAGTACTTCAGATCGTCGAGCGAAGATGGACTTGCACCGGTCACGGCGCAACGCACGAATGAACCCGGGCTGCACGACGCTGGAAATCCGCCGTCGAGGTAGCGCACTTCGGGCTTCGCCATCGGAGGACCGGCCGGAGGATTCGAGACGATTGAGCATGGCAGGGCTCTCCGGTCCTCAGCGCCGGCCGCCGGCCGGGTCCTGACCGCCGGCACGCCGGGCATATCGGCGCCTGCGGATCGTCGGGGCGGCGGCCGATCGGGCCATACGGCGCATCGGGCGAGGCCGTGCGGTAGCCCGGCGGCGGTTCGACCAGCCTGCGACGCGGCGGCTCGCCGGGGAAGGGGACGACCTGATTGTCGCGGGAACCGCCGAACAGCGAGCCGACCTGCGACCAGATCGGCGCGACCCGCATCTCGTCGATCGTGGCCGGGCCGGAAATCTGCGCCTGGGAGCGGTCCCGGGTGGTATCGACCCGGCCGCCGCCGAACCAGCCGCCCTGGCGGGCGCGCAACTCGGCATTGGTCATGGTGCGGCCGAACTCGTCGCGCTGGATCGGCGCATTGGCGGCAAGGCCGGCGGCGCGTGCACGGGCGACATCGGGATCGTTCGGCCAGTTCGGATTGCGGGCGGCGGCCGACTCCTGCGGCGGCGGCAGGGCATTGCCGCGCGGCAGGACCAGGCGGCGCACGCTCGCGGTAGTCGATCGGCGGGCGGGCCGTCTCGACGAGGCCGAGGCCGCTGAGCAGACCGCCGCAACACGTTGGCCTCGAAGCTCGGGCCATCGTTCTGCTGTGCGCTGAACGGCCGTACCTGTGGCGATCAGGGCGGTGGCGAGGAGCGCCGTGCGGATGCGCGTCATGTCCGTCATCCCTAGAATGGGTGCGGCGCGCCGGGCGCCGCTCTGGAGCCAGCTCTATCCCTGAGGATCATGCCGATTTCGAGGCATCCGGCCGGCCGCCGAAGAGGGACTCATACAGAAGCAGGCCGACGCCCGCAACGATGCCGACATCGGCGAGGTTGAAGACGTACCACTGGAACTGCCAGGAGGCGGTGGTGATGTGGAAGGCGAAGAAGTCGGCCACCGCGCCATAGAGAATGCGGTCGAGGCCGTTGCCGACGGCGCCGCCGGCGATGAGGCCGAGGGCGATCGCGGTCAGGCAGCTCTCGGCTCGCCACAGCCACCAGCCGATGAGGACGACCGCCGCGACCTTGAAAAGCGACCAGCGCCCATTGCCCGACGGCGCTGTCCTGCTGGAACAGGCCGAAGGACACGCCGTAGTTCCAGGCCATGATGAGGTCGAGCACCGGCAGCACGGTGATCACCTGTCCGGAGGTGATTCCCACCACCTGCAGCATGAAGACCTTGAAGGCCTGGTCGATGGCCAGCGTTGCCACCAGGGCGATGAGGCCGGGGCGCAGATGATGGGAGGGGGTCACGTCCGTCGAGGTCCCTTGTGGCTGGCCCGCAGGTGGCGCGTCCGCGCGCCGCGGTCAAGGACTTTGCTCGACATCGGCGCCGCGAGCCGCCATAGGGACGACGCAACCCCGATCCATCGTGCAGCCATGACCCACAAGCTCTATTTCGTTCGCCACGGCGAGACCGACTGGAACGCCGAGGGCCGGCTGCAGGGCCAGCGCGACATCCCGCTCAACGACGTCGGCCGCGTCCAGGCGGAGGAGGTGGGGGCGATTCTCTCCCGGCTGGAGCCGCGCTTCGAGGATCTCGCCTACTGGGCGAGCCCCCTGTCGCGGACGCGCGAGACGATGGAACTGATGCGCGCCCGCCTCGGCCTTCACCCGCCGGCCTACCGCATGGACGACAGGCTCAAGGAGGTGTCCTTCGGCGACTGGGAGGGGCTCACCTGGCCGGAGGTAGAGCGTCACTCGCCGGCCATCGCAGCCTCGCGTCTCGCCGACAAATGGCACACCAAGCCACCGAGCGGCGAGAACTACGAAGATGTCGCCACCCGGCTCGCCGCCTTCGTGACGGGCCTCGAGCGGCCCTCTGTGATCGTGTCCCATGGCGGCGTCGGCCGCACCCTCATGGCGCTGCGCGGCACGATGGACCGCAGGAAGGCCGCAGAGGTCTTCGTGCGCCAGGGCGTCGTCTATGTCTTCGAGGGCGACCGTTTCACGGTCGAGACACTCTAGCCCGGGTTCAATGACCGCCGAGGATGCCCCAGAGACTGCGGGCCGTCGGCAGGCGGGGGCGACCGTTCGGCCTGTCCCAGGGGCACTGGTACTGGCTCGAGGCGACGGTGTCGTCCATGCGCGCCGGGAAGCACTTCGGCCGCGTCCCGGGAGCCAGCGTGCCGCGGCTCTGGTGGACCAGCAGCACCCGGTCACGCGTCTCGTCCTCGAGGCCGGCGCCGCGCGAATGGGCGGGCGCCGTCGCCAGCACGACCGCGGTGAGGGCGAGAGCTGCGAGGCGGAGGGTCGTCTCGGTGCGATGGGTCATGGCGGCTCCTGCACGAACGGTCTGCGTCACGAGGTGAGGCTAGCATCTGGGGTCGCCTGCGTCATTCCGGAAGGGCTCAGCCCTGCCCACCGCCGACTGCACGCCCGAAACGCGCCACGGCGGCCTTCAGCCCCTCGTCCTCGAAACTCTCGACCAGATGGGCCAGGCGGGCCTCGTCCGCCGGCCGGCGAGGCGCCTCACGCGGCTTCGGCTTCCGCTCTCAGCGGGATCTGCGTCAGGCGCACCGCGGCGACGCAGCGCCAGCCCATGAAGGCGTTGACCCGCTCCAGGATGACGGGCGTCAGGTGCTGGATCTCCAGCGCGAAGGGCGCCTCGACCCGGACGTGCAGGGTTCCGGGCTCCGGGTCTCCCATGCCCTGTGGCCGGCGCGGCCAGGCGATCTTCACCGGCGCCGAGCGGCTCGCCAGGTCGTCGCCGACGATCTCGTCCCAGCGGGTGACCACTTCCGTCGAGGCAAAGCCCGCCTGCTGCAGCGCCTCGCCGATCTGGCCGGCGGCGATGTCGGCCAGCGGCCGTGGTCCTCTCGGGCGGAAGGGCTTGGAACTCATCGGCCTGTGGGTTGTGAGGCGGCGAGGATTGCGACATGCGGCCCGGCCCATCAGGGTCGGCGCATGAGCAAGGGCACCATAGCACGACGCGGCGACACGCAGGAGGGCGCACCGGCCGCCGCCCTGCTCGCCTGGTACGACCGGCACCGCCGCCGGCTGCCATGGCGGGCCCTGCCGGGCGAGGCGGTCGATCCCTATCGCGTCTGGCTGTCGGAGATCATGCTGCAGCAGACCACGGTGAAGGCGGTTGCGCCCTATTTCGCCGCCTTCCTCGACCGCTGGCCGACCGTCACGGCACTCGCCGGGACGCCGGTCGAGGAGGTCATGAAGGCCTGGGCGGGCCTCGGCTACTATTCCCGCGCCCGCAACCTCCACGCCTGCGCCATCGCGGTGGCGCGCGACCATGGCGGCCGCTCTTCCCGCCGATCTCCAGGGGCTCAGGGCCTTGCCGGGCATCGGCGACTATACCGCGGCGGCCATCGGCGCCATCGCCTTCGGCCTGCCGGCGCCGGTGGTGGACGGCAATGTCGAGCGGGTGGTCACGCGGCTGGAGGCGATCGACGACCCCCTCCCGGGCGCCAAGCCGCTGATCCGCGCCCTGGTTCATGAGATGCTCGATCCCTCGAGGCCCGGCGATTTCGCCCAGGCCATGATGGATCTCGGCGCCACCATCTGCACCCCGCGCCGGCCCGCCTGCACGCTCTGTCCGCTGACATCGTCCTGCACCGCCGCCGCCGAGGGCACGCAGGAAACCTACCCGCGCAAGGCACCGAAGCGGTCCGGCGCGCTGCGCCGCGGCGCCGCCTTCGTCGTCCTGCGCGCCGATGGAGCCCTGCTGGTGCGAACCCGCCCGACAAAGGGGCTGCTCGGCGGCATGACGGAGGTGCCGGGCACGGAATGGGCGGCTGACTTTTCACCCGATGACGCCACCGGCCAGCAGCCGCTTGAGGCGACCTTCCGTCGCCTGCCTGGCGTCGTGACCCACGTCTTCACGCATTTTCCGCTGGAGCTGATGGTGCATCGCGCCGATGTCCCCCGCGGCACTCCGGCGCCCGCCGGGATGCGATGGATCGCGCCGGAGGAGATCGCCGGCGAGGCCTTCCCGACCATCATGCGCAAGGTGGTCGAGCACGCGATGCGACCTTGACCTGACGGGAGATGCCGGCATTCTCTTCCCGAACGGAGGGGTCGGAAACGGGTGCCCCGCAGCGGGGTGAGCAATGCCGGATGGGCGGCCTGCAGGCGTGACGTGGCACTATGACCGTGCCGAACTGGTGGCGGACGGGGTCGTCCATGTGCTCGGGGCCGTGGCAGCCGTCTTCGCTGCGGGCGCGCTGGTGGGCGTCGCGCTCTACCGGGCCGAGCTGGCCACCATCACCGCCCTCGTCGTCTACGCGCTGACGCTCATCACGGTCATTGGCTGCTCGGCGGTCTACAATATGTGGCCGGTATCGCGGACCAAGTGGATACTGCGCCGCTTCGACCACGCGGCCATCTTCCTGCTCATCGCCGGCACCTACACCCCCTTCATGATCCACGTGGGAACGCCCACCGCCTATGGTGTGCTCGCCTTCGTCTGGATCGCGGGCCTCGCCGGCGCCGCCTTCAAGATCCTGGCGCCCGGCCGCTTCGACCGGCTCGCCGTGCTGTTCTATCTCGTCATCGCCTGGAGCGGCGTCGTCGTCGCCCACCAGGTCTTCGCGACGCTGTCGACCGGGGCACTGGTGATGCTGGTGACCGGCGGGCTCATCTACACCTTCGGGGTGATCTTCCACCTCTGGCATTCGCTGCGCTTCCAGAACGCCATCTGGCACGGCTTCGTGCTGGTCGCGGCCGGCTGCCAGTATGCCGCCGTGCTCCACGGCGTGCTGCTCAGCGCCTGACCGGCAGGGATGATCCGATGACGCTGTCCGGCTTTCTGATCTTCTGCGGCGTCTATGCGCTGGCGACCTTCTCGCCGGGACCGGCGGTCGCCGCCATCGTGGCGCGGACGCTCGCGGTCGGCGTCCGGCGCACCGCACCCTTCATCCTCGGCATCGTCGCCGGCGACCTCGTCTGGTTCGCCCTCGTGGCGCTCGGGCTGGCGGCGCTGGCGCAGACCTTCCAGCCGCTCTTCCTCGTCATCAAATATGCCGGCGTCGCCTATCTGCTCTATCTCGCCTGGAAGCTCTGGACGGCGCCGGCTGCCGCTCCGCAGGAGGCTCCTGAGGCGCGCGGCGAGGGCTGGAAGCTCTTCCTCGGCGGCCTCGCCCTCACCATGGGCAATGCCAAGGTGATGGTCTTCTTCGTGTCGATCCTGCCGCTGGTCGTCGATCTCTCCAGCCTGACGCCGGTGCTGGCCGCGGAACTGGCCGTCACGATGATGCTGATCCTCTCGGCCGCCATGTGGAGCTATGCCCTCGCGGCCGGCCAGGCCCGGCGCTTCATCGCCAGCCCTGGTGCCATGCGCCTCGTCAACCGCGGCACCGGCGCGGTCATGGCCGGAGCAGCCGTCGCGGTCGCAGCGCGAGGGTAGGGACAGGGAGCGCGGCGGGTACCATGCCGCCGCGCCTCCCGCTCACACGTCGAAGAACACCGTCTCGCCCTCGCCCTGCAGGCGGATGTCGAGGATGAAACTGTGGCCGTCGCGTCGGGCGATCAGCGTCGACTGGCGGTCCATCGGTACCAGCGCCAGTACGGCGTCGTCGGCGTTCGAGGGCTCGTCCTCGAAATAGACCCGGGTGAAGAGCTGCTTCAGCATGCCGCGCCCGAACACCGCCATGAGGATGTGGGGCGCCTGCTCGCCGCCGGGACCCGGGGCGCGGCCCGGCTTGACCGTGACGAAGCGGTAGGTGCCGTCCGCTGTCGTGTCCGAGCGGCCGAAGCCGAGGAAGCTGTTGCTCGATCGCGCCCGGCCGTCGCGCGGATGGGCGTAGCGGCCGTCGGCATCCGCCTGCCAGATCTCGATCATCGCGTCCGGCACCGGCTCGCCGGCCCCGTCGATGACCCGGCCGGTCAGCACGATCTTCTCGCCCGGCGTGCCGGGCGCGGCGACATGGCCGTCGGCAGAGACGGGGACATGCGAATAGGCCTCGCCGGGGGTCAGACCGTAGTGGAAGAAGGGGCCCACCGTCTGCGACGGCGTGATCCCCTCGGGGCGCTCGCCCGCCTTGCTCTCAGTGCTCATGGGGCTCTTCCATCGGGGTTGCCTCGCGGCCGCGCAGCACGATGTCGAACTGGTAGCCGAGCGCCCATTCGGGCTGGGTCGTCTCGAGGTCGAAACGGGCGATCAGCCGGTTGCGGGCCTTCTCGTCGGGGATGCCGTTGAAGATCGGATCGTAGGGAAACAGCGGATCGCCGGGGAAGTACATCTGCGTGACGAGGCGCGACAGGAAGGTCGGTCCGAACACCGAGAAGTGGATATGGGCGGGCCGCCAGGCATTGTGGTGGTTGCGCCACGGATAGGCGCCGGGGCGGATCGAGGTGAAGCGGTAACGCCCGTCCTCGCCCGTGAGATAGCGGCCGGCCCCGGTGAAGTTGGGGTCGAGCGGTGCCGGATGCTGGTCGCGCACATGGACGTAGCGACCGGCGGCATTGGCCTGCCAGAGCTCGACGAGGGCGTTCGGCACCGGGCGGCCGTCCTCGTCCAGCACACGGCCGGAGATGATGATGCGCTCGCCGAGCGGCTCGCCGGAGTGCTGCACGGTCAGGTCGCTGTCGGTGTCGCGCACCTTGCCGTGGCCATAGACCGGACCGGTGAGTTCCGAGAGCGTGTGCGGCACCAGGATGAGCGGCTGCTGCGGTGCGCGCAGCACGGTGCTGGTATAGGCGGGGTGGAGGCTCGGCGGGTGCGCCGCCGTGGAGCCGCGCGGCAGGATCAGGGCCATCGTCAGGGTTCCTCTCGTGGATCGCGCCTGCCGTCCGCAGGTCTTGTCCGGGTCTTGGCCGACGGGGGATCGACGAAATGCCGGCCGGGCGCGGGCCCGGCCGCGGGTCATGCGCAGGATCAGTTCACGCGCTCGACGGCCAGCGCCACGCCCTGGCCGACGCCGACGCACATGGTGGCGAGGCCATAGCGCCCGCCGGTCTTCTCGAGCTGGTGGACGGCGGTGGCGGCGATGCGCGCGCCCGACATGCCGAGCGGATGGCCGAGGGCGATGGCGCCGCCGTTCGGATTCACGTGGTCCGCATCCTCCGGCACACCGATGCCGCGCAGCACCGCGATGCCCTGGCTGGCGAAGGCCTCGTTCAGCTCGATGACGTCGAAGTCCGACACCTTGAGGCCGAGACGCGCGACCAGCGTCTTCACGTCGCCGGCGACCGGGCCGATGCCCATGATCCGCGGCGGGACGCCGGCGGAAGCGAGGCCGAGGATGCGGGCGCGCGGCGGTGAGGCCGTACTTCTCCACGGCCGCGGCGGAGGCGACGATCATGCGCCGCGGCGCCGTCATTGACGCCGGAGGCGTTGCCGGCGGTCACCGTGCCGCCGGCTGGCGCACGAACGGCCTTCAGCTTGGCGAGAGCCTCGACCGTGGTGTCGGCGCGCGGATGCTCATCCTTGCTCGACAACGACCGGGCCGGCCCTTGCCGCCGCGGAACCGTCCACCGGGGTGATCTCCTCGGCCAGACTAGCCGGAGTGCGACTGTGCGCGCGGCCGCCTTGTGCTGCGAGCGCACGCGCAAAGGCGTCCTGATCCTCGCGCGACACCTGGAAACTCCTCGGCGACGTTCTCGCCCGTCTCCGGCATCGAATCGACGCCGTACTGCGCCTTCATCAGCGGGTTGATGAAGCGCCAGCCGATGGTGGTGTCGTAGATCTCGGCCGATTGCGCGAAAAGGCCGTCCGTCGGCCTTGCCCATGACGAAGGGCGCGCGGCTCATGGATCTCGACACCGCCGGCGATCGGCGAGGTCGATCTTCGCCGGCCTTGATGGCGCGGGCTGCGGCGCCGACCGCGTCGAGGCCCGAGCCGCAGAGCCGGTTGACGGTCGTCGCCGGGGATGGTCGTCCGGCAGGCCGGCGAGCAGCGCGGCCATGCGCGCGACGTTGCGGTTGTCCTCGCCGGCCTGGTTGGCGCAGCCGATAGACGACGTCGTCGACGGCGTGCCAGTCGATGCCGGCATTGCGCTCGGCACAGCGCCTTCAGCGGCACGGCACGCGAGATCGTCGGCGCGCACCTTGGACGAGCGCACCGCCGAAGCGGCCGATCGGCGTGCGGACTGCAGTCGCAGATGATAGGCGTCGGCCATGGTCATGTCCTCAGCCTTTGCTGTTGCCGGTCACGCCTCATGCGCGACCTTGGTGCGGGCCTGCAGGTCGCGCAGCATGTCGTGAGTTCGAGTCTCGCTTGGGTGCGCGGGTGTTTCGTCACTGCGGCTCTGCGAACTTAACCGCCCAGCCGCAGTTGCTTCTGCACTCTGCTCGCGGGTGACGCCCGGGTGTAGCGACGTGACCGTCAGTTCGCTTTGTCTCCGGCATCCGGCTTCGCAGATGGCAGAGATCGGTGATCAGCAGCGTCGGGCCAGCGGTGTCTTGATGCCGAGGCGCCTCGCGACGAGCGCCTTGCCGGTCGCCATGGCCGAGCGAGGTGATGAAGTCGCAGCTTCTCCACGAAGGCGCGCTTGGCCCATGCGCCATGGTGATGAAGATCTGCCTTCGCACGTTGATGGCGATCTCCGGCGCGCCGCCGCCGCCCGGCAGCCTGCACCTTCGGGCGCGAAATAGTCGCCGATGACGGTGGTGTTGAGGTTGGCGAAGCGGTCGATCTGGGCGCCGCCGAGGAAGCCGATGGTGATGCGGCCGCCCTGCAGCCAGTAGCGGAACATCTCCGGCACCGAGACGGTGGTCAGCGCTGTGTCGCAGAGCTCGCCGTCGCCGATCGAGAGCGGCAGAACGTCAGGTGCTGGTCGATAGCGTGCCGCTCTCGTAGATCAGCGTGATCGTCAGGCGCATGCGTCAGGCGCGCCACGTTGCAGGCGGCAGACGGCGCGCCGATGCCGACGAAGCAGACATCGGTGTTCGTCAGCAGCGCGCGCCGGCGGCGATGGTCATGATCTCGTTGGGCGTATAGGCGCTCATGGATCCTGTCTCCTCACGCGGCCGCGACAGCGAAGCGGCGCGCCTGCGCCGCGAAGGACTCCGGGCTCCCGGCGAGCACGTTCTCCTCCATCCACTTCAGGAACACCGCCTTGTCGCGGGCGATCTTGTCCCAGGCGATGTAAAAGGCGTTGTCGCGCTTGTAATAGCCCTGCGCATAGGAGGGATGGGCGCCGCCCGGCACCTTGGCGATGGCGGTGACGGTCCATGAAGGCAGGATGACCGCGTTGGCGCTGCGCGGACCGAAGTCGTCGACGATCTCCTCGACCGTGACCACCGAGCGCTTCGACGCCAGCACTGCCTCCTTCTGCACGCCGACAATGCCTTCCAGCAGGACATTGCCCTCGCGGTCCGCCTTCAGCGCGTGGATGATGGCGACGTCCGGGCGCACCGCCGGCACGGTCGCCAGCACCTCGCCCGTATAGGGGCAGGTGACCGAGCGGATGTTCGGATTGACCTTCGGCAGGTCGACGCCCTTGTAGCCGCGGAAGACGGCGAAGGGCAGGTTGGCGGCGCCCGCCTCGAAGGCGTTCGCCATGGCGGCGTGCGAATGCTCCTCGATGGCGAGCCGGCCGGCCTCGATCTCCTCACGCACCCGGTGCAGCGAGCCGACGCCGGGATTGCCGGCCCAGGAGAAGACGAGCTTCTTCGCCTGTCCCATGCCGACGATCTGGTCGTAGATGATGTCGGGCGTCATGCGGATGAGGGTCAGGTTCTTCTGGCCCTGGCGGATCACCTCGTGGCCCGCCGCATAGGGAATGAGATGGGTGAAGCCCTCCATGGCGACGCTGTCGCCGTCCCTGAGATTGGCCGCGATCGCATCGCGCAGGGACATGAAGTCCGCCATGGCCCATCCTTCCGCTGCTGTGAGTGTCTTCAGGCCGACAGTCCTTGCGCCTGGGGTCCGGTCTGTCAAGTGCGCTATACGGACAGATGTGCGTTAAGCGCACAATCCGTGTGGATCGTCCCGGCCTGCGATGCGTCATTCCGTCAGATCGACCCTGCACCGGACGAAATTGTCGCAGCTTGCAGACTGCAGAGAAAATGCATTCCGCCTGTGCAGGACGGCTCAAGCATGCTGAAAACGCAGACGTGACGCCATTTTGTGCAAGCTGTTGCGGCATCAGGTGCGGGCAGGGGCACGCAGGGCGGCCGGCCAGCCAGGGAAAAGACCCTATGGCATGACGCTTGCGACGCGCTAGGCTGCGCCGTCCGGCACCCGGGATGCATATCCGGACCGAGGATCTGGCGCGCCGAAATCGCGCCTGGCCTTGGTCGAAGGCGGGGTCGGACTTCCAGGGGAGTACCACGACGATGGACCGCAGAACTTTCATCAAAGCCGGCGCCGGTGCCGGCCTCATAGCCGCTTCAGGCGGTCTCTCGACGCCCGTCCTTTCGCAGGGCGCCGCGGCCAAGACGTTGCGCTTCGTGCCGCAGGCGAACCTTGCCAACTTCGACCCGATCTGGGGCACCCAGTATGTGGTCCGCAATGCCGCGGCCCTCGTCTGGGATACCCTCTACGGCGTCGACGACACGCTTACCCCGCGCCGCCAGATGGTCGAATCCGAGGAGGTCTCCTCCGACGGCCTCACCTGGACCTTCAAGCTTCGCCCGGGCCTGAAGTTCCATGACGGCACCCCGGTCCTCGCCAAGGACTGCGTCGCCTCGCTCATCCGCTGGTCGGCCCGCGACCCGATGGGCCTGATGATCAAGGCCATCCAGAAGGAACTGGTGGCCGTCGATGACCGCACCTTCCGCTGGGTTCTGTCGCGCCCCTATCCGAAGATGCTGCTGGCGCTCGGCAAGAACAACTCGCCCTGCACCTTCATCATGCCGGAGCGCATCGCCAAGACCGATCCCTTCACCCAGATCACCGAGTATATCGGCTCCGGCCCGATGAAGTTCCTGCGCAACGAGTGGGTGCCGGGCGCCAAGGCCGTGTTCGAGCGCTTCACCGACTACGTGCCGCGGTCGGAGCCGGCCTCCTGGCTCGCCGGCGGCAAGCGCATGCTCCTCGACCGCATCGAATGGGTCATCATGCCCGATGCCGGCACCGCCTCCGCGGCGCTCCAGTCGGGCGAGATCGACTGGTGGGAGACTCCGATCTCCGACCTCGTGCCGGTGCTGCGCCGCAACCGCAACATCAAGCTCGACATCGCCGATCCGCTCGGCAACATCGGCACCTTCCGCATGAACCACCTGCATGCGCCCTTCGACAACGTGAAGGCGCGCCGGGCCATCCTCATGGCCATGGACCAGGAGGACTACATGCGCGCCATCGTCGGTTCCGACGACAATCTGTGGTAGCGTCCTGCCGGGCTCTTCACCCCCGGCACGCCGCTCTACACGCGAGGAAGGCGGCGACATCCTCAAGGGACCGGCGCGACATCGACGCCGCCAAGAAGCTGCTGGCCGAAAGTCCGGCTACGACGGCGAGCCGGTGGTCTGCGTGGTGGCCCAGGACCTCGCTTTCGTCGAAGGCGCAGGGCGACGTCGCCCACGACCTTCTGAAGAAGCTGCGGCATGAACGTCGACTTCGTCGCCACCGACTGGGGCACGGTCGGTGCGCGCCGCGCCCAGAAGACGCCTCCCGGCCAGGGCGGCTGGAACGTGTTCCACTCCTGGCATGCCGGCGCTGACTGCGTGAATCCGGCCTCCTACACCGCCGTGCGCGCCAATGGCGCAGGCGCCTGGTTCGGCTGGCCGGAATCGACAGGAGGTCGAGGACCAGGTCTCGGCCTGGTTCGATGCGCCGACGCTGGACGCACGAGAAGGCCGTCATCGCCAAGCTGAACAAGGCCGCGCTCGACCACGTGGTGTTCGCGCCGCACCGGCTTCTTCCAGAACTACCCGGCATGGCGCAGCAACGTCACGGGCATCGCGCCCGCGCCGCTGCCGTTCTCCTGGGGCGTGTCCAGAGTACGCTGATTCGATCGCTGCCCGGGTGCGGCCGCGCCTCCGACGCCACCGCGAGCGCTCATGAAAAGACGCGCCTCATGTTCGTTTATGTAGTCCGACGCATCCTCGCGACGATTCCCGTGATCGCCGGTTGTGCGCTGCTGTTCGTGTTCTTCCTGCTCTACATCGCGCCCGGCGATCCGGCGGCCGTGATCGCCGGCGACCAGGCGACCCCGGCGGACGTCGAGAAGATCCGCCAGAGCCTGGGGCTCGACCGGCCCTTCCTCATCCGCTTCGGCGCAGTGGGTCTGGCAGATCGCGAGATTCGACCTCGGAACGTCCATCTTCACCGGCCTGCCGGTGACCCAGCTCATCGCTCAGCGGGTCGAACCGACGCTGTCGCTGATGATCGTGACGCTGATCCTCGCCGTGACCGTCGCGGTCCCCATGGGCGTCATCTCGGCGTGGAAGGCCGGGACATGGGTCGACCGCCTGATCATGGCCTTCGCCGTCTTCGGCTTCTCGGTGCCGGTCTTCGTCGTCGGCTATCTGCTCGCCTATGTCTTCGCCCTCGAGCTCGACTGGTTGCCGGTGCAGGGCTACACGCCGATCTCGCAAGGCGTCTGGCCCTGGTTCCAGAACCTCATCCTGCCGGCCATCGCGCTCGGCATGGTCTATGTCGCGCTGATCGCCCGCATCACCCGCGCCACCATGATGGAGGTCCTCCAGCAGGACTACATCCGCACGGCGCGCGCCAAGGGCATCGGCCAGCGCGGCGTTCTCTTCCTCCACGCCCTGAAGAACGCCGCCGTTCCGATCATCACCGTCATCGGCATCGGCGTCGCCCTGCTGATCGGCGGCGCCGTGGTGACCGAGAGCGTCTTTGCCATTCCCGGCCTCGGCCGCCTCACCGTCGATGCCATCCTGCGCCGCGACTACCCCGTCATCCAGGGGCTCGTGCTGCTGTTTTCACTTCGTCTACGTCCTGGTCAATCTCGCCGTTGACCTCGTCTATACGCTCGTCGATCCGAGGATCCGCTATTGACCGCCCACAGCCCCGACACAGCCGCCGCCGCGACGATTGCCGCCGACGGCGCGGGTGATCGCCCGTCCGCCGCCGCCGCGGGTTCTTCTTCCTGCTGCGCCGTTACCCCACCATCGTCATCGGTGCGTCGATTCTCGCCGCCATCTTCCTGATGGCTGTCTTCGCGCCCTATCTCGGCACCAGCGATCCGACCGCCATCTCGACCCGGCTGCGCACCCGCGAGCCTTCGTCGCAGTTCTGGTTCGGCACCGACATGCTCGGCCGCGACATCTATTCGCGTGTCCTCTATGGCGCCCGCGTCTCGCTGATCGTCGGCTTCTCGGTGGCCATCCTCGCCTCCATCGGCGGGCTCGCCATCGGCCTCATCGCCGGCTTCATCCGCGCTGCCGATGCGGTGATCATGCGTGTGATGGACGGCATCATGTCGATCCCCGCCATCCTCCTCGCCGTCGCTCTCATGGCCGCTCACCCGCGGCTCGGTCGGCAACGTCATCCTCGCCATCACCGTCGCCGAGATTCCCCGCGTCTCCCGTCTCGTGCGCGGCGTCGTGCTCTCCCTGCGCGAGCAGCCCTATGTCGACGCTGCCGTCGCCGCAGGTACGGGCACGCCGATGATCATCCTGAAGCACATCCTGCCCAACACGCTGGCGCCGATCATTGTCCAGGCGACCTATATCTGCGCCTCCGCCATGATCACCGAGGCCATCCTGTCCTTCATCGGGGCCGGCACGCCGCCGATCATCCCGTCCTGGGGCAACATCATGGCCGAGGGTCGCGCCCTCTGGCAGGTCAAGTTCTACATCGTCATGTTCCCGGCGATCTTCCTGTCGATCACGGTGCTGGCGGTGAACCTCCTCGGCGACGGCCTGCGCGACGCGCTCGACCCGCGTCTCGCCAAGCAGGTCTGATGCAGGGGGCCGGCGGTTCGCCGCCGGTCCCTGCACGCGCCGTCCGCGGCATGATCGCGCGGCCGACTGGCGGGCCGAAAAAAATGCCTTATTTGAATGGCTCATTGCGGCTACACTGACGAACCGTTTGCGACGGCGCGTGCTGTGCGACCGGGCGGCTTCTCCAGACAGCGATCATGAACAACGTGTTCGACATCTACACGATCATCTTCCTGGCCCTTGCGGTGTTCATCTTCTTCCGCCTGCGCAGCGTGCTGGGGACGAAGACCGGCCACGAGCGTGATCCCTTCCAGCCGCGGGACAACAACCGGGACATGCCGCCGGGCGCCCGCCCGCCCGCCCAGGGCGGCGAGGTCATCCCCATGCCCGCGCGTGGCGGTGCCGCTCCCGTCGCAGTTCCCATGCCCGCCGATCCCTCGGTGCCGCGCTGGGGCAATCTCGCCCAGCCGGGCACGCCGCTTTCCCGGGGCTTCGACGCCATCGCCGTCCGCGATCCCTCCTTCGATCCGGCTGGCTTCATCGGCGGCGCCAAGGCGGCCTATGAGATGATCGTGCTGGCCTTCGCCGGCGGCGACCGCAAGATGCTGCGCGACCTGCTCGCCAAGGATGTCTTCGAGGGCTTCGAGGCGGCGATCCGCGACCGTGAGCAGCGCGGTGAGCAGGTCGAGACGCGTTTCGTCGGCATCGAGAAGGCTGACATCGTCGACGCCCAGCTGCGCGGCGACCAGGCCCAGGTGACGATGAAATTCGTGTCCCAGCTGGTTACCGCCACCCGCGATCGCGCCGGAACCGTCGTCGATGGTTCGCCGGACCGCGTCACCGACGTCACCGACGTGTGGACCTTCGCCCGCAACGTGACGGACCGCGACCCGAACTGGCGCCTCATCGCCACCGAAGCCGGCGGCTGAGCCGGCATCCCTCCGCCGGGAGCCCCGACATGAGGCATCGCCCGATCCTCGGCCTTGCGGCAGCGGCCTGGGCGATGGGCCTGGCGCTGGCGCCGCCTGCAGGGGCGGGTTCGAATGATCTGCTGATCCTCAGGGTTTCGCCAGCCCCTGCGCCAGCTGCGCCTCCGGGCGCGGTGTCCCCCGCGCCCGAGGCCGCACCAGCTGCCGGGCCTCCACCCGTGGCGTCCCCGGCGACACCCGCCGAGCCCGCTCCGGCGCCGGCCGAGACGGCGGCGGATCCTGCCGCCCCGTCACCTGCAGCTCCCGCTGCCGAGGCCCCGGCGGCCACGGCCGAGGCCGAGCCACCGGGTCTCCCGCCGACCCATGCCTCCGGCTTTCCCTTTGTCTTTCCAGACACCTGGAGCGAGGCCGGCAGCTTCGCCAGCCTGCCCGGCTGGGCCGAGGACCGCCAGGACCTGACCTTCCGCGCCTTTCGCATCGTCTTGCCGCCAGATCATGGCTGCCCGCAACGCGCCGCGCTCGGCACCGGATGTCTGGCGCGCGTTGCGCGACATCTGCCCGCGCGCCCTCGCGCTTCCTGAGCCGGTGTCCGTGGACGCCGCCCGGGCCTTCTTCGAGACCGAGTTCCGCCCGGTCCGCATTGCCCGCTTCGGCGAGCGCATCGAGGATGACGGCTTCCTCACCGGCTATTACGAGCCCGAGGTGCTGGCCTCCCGCGAGAAGACCGAGGCCTTCACCGCGCCCTTCCTGA
Source organism: Phreatobacter sp. (assembly GCA_965284145.1). Taxonomy (GTDB): domain Bacteria; phylum Pseudomonadota; class Alphaproteobacteria; order Rhizobiales; family Phreatobacteraceae; genus Phreatobacter. The sequence continues at coordinate 528,511 of CBDIRH010000001.1, read as the reverse complement.
CCAAGCCCGACGACCTCACCTCCGCCCGCGGCCGCACCGCCGGCTTCGATGCCCGTTCCGGCGCCGGCCGCTGGGTGGGGGGGCGCTTCCTGCCCTATTTCGACCGGGGAGAGATCGAGCAGGGGGCGCTGGACGGCCGCGGCCTCGAGATCGCCTGGGCCCGCGATCCCGTCGACGTCATGTTCACCCAGATCCAGGGCTCCGCGCGGCTGCGCTTCACCGACGGGTCCACCCTGCGCATCGGCTATGCCGCCCACAACGGCCACCGCTACGTGCCGGTCGGCCGCGTCATGATCGAGCGCGGCATCGCCACCCGCGAGCAGATGTCGATGGATTTCATCCGCGCCTGGATGGCGGAGAACCCCGAGGCCGCCCGTGACGTGCGCTGGCAGAATCGCTCCTACGTCTTCTTCCGCGTGAAGAGCGAACTTGCCGCCGAGGACGGCCCGATCGGCGCCCAGGGTGTGCCGGTGACCGACTGGCGCACCATCGCCGTCGACCGCAATGTCCACGCCTACGGCACTCCGGTCTTCATCGACGCCCTCCTGCCGACCGGCCAGACCGAGACCGGCGAGCCCTTCCGCCGGCTGATGGTGATGCAGGACACCGGCTCGGCCATCGTCGGGCCGGCGCGCGGCGACCTCTACATCGGCACCGGCTTCGAGGCGGGATCCATTGCCGGCCGCATCCGCCATCGCGCCCACTGGCATGTCCTTCTGCCGAAGGCGCTGTCGCCCGAGGCCGCCGCGGTGCCCGTGCCCGAGCCACGTCCGGAGCGGCCGCGATGAGCCGCCGCCCCAAGGGACTGAGCGCCGAGGACAAGCGCCTGTGGACCCATGTCGCCTCCAGCGTGACGCCGCTCGACCCGGCGCGCCGCCTTGACCCCGCCGAGCCACCTGCCGAGGAGCCCGTCGTGACCGCGCCCGTCCGTCGTGCGGCGCCGCCGGCGACCGTCGTGGCGCCTTCGGTGCCCGCCCCTCCGCCGCTCGCCGCGCTGGAGAAGGGGTTGAAGCGCAAGCTTCTCCGCGGCCGGCGCGACGCCGATGCCCGCATCGACCTTCACGGCCTGACCCAGGAGGCGGCGCACCGGCGGCTGATCGGCTTCCTGCGGCAGTCCCAGGCGGCCGGCCACAGCCTCGTCATCGTCATTACCGGCAAGGGCGCGCCGAAGCGGCTGCGCGAACTGCACGAGGACCCGTTCCGGCCCGATCCCTATGCCGAACGGGGCGTGCTGCGCCGTGTCGTGCCGCAATGGCTGGCGCTTCCCGAAATGCGCGCGCTGGTCATCGGCTTCGAGGAGGCCGCGATCGGACACGGCGGCGGCGGCGCCCTCTATGTCCGCATCCGCCGGCCCTGACGGCGATCGCCGAGCGATTTCGGGCCGCCTGTGTCCGCTGCGCCCTTGACCGGCGCGGCCGGCGCATGGATCGTCCATCCGACCACTTCCGATTGCCCTGCGAATGGACCTGCCATGCGGACAAGCCTCCTCGCCGCCGCCGTTTCAGCCCTCATCTGCTCGACGGCCGCCGAGGCGCAGGTCGTGGCCTATCGCGACGCCGGGCCGCGCGGGCAGAACGGCTCGACCTACACGACCGGCCGCGTGCCGGGGATTCCTCCGCCTCGGCCGCCGACGACCTGCGCATGCGCGGCCCGGCGGGCGTGCTTTTCTTCCGCGACCCGCGCTTCCAGAACCGCCTGCTGCCCTGCGACGATCCCGCAGCCCTCGAGCGCATCCGCGACACCTTTGCGGAGAAGGAGGAGCGCTTCTGGAACTCCTCGCTCGGCATTCGGGGTTTTGACCGGGTCCGGCTGGTGAGCACCAACCCCTGGGGGCAGAACAACATCCCGCGCCGCTTCTGCTCGGCGCGCGCCCACCTGTCCGACGGCCGTGTGCGCACCGTCGACTACGCCATCCTCGAGGACCAGAGCATCATCGGCGCCACCTGGGGTGTTGAATGGTGCGTGCATGGCCTCGACCGCGGCCGCAGTTTCGATCCCGCCTGCCGCATGGCGCGGCCCTGACGACCCTCGGCCACCTTCAATTGAGTTCTTGATTTGTTCTCAATCTGCGGTTAAGGTGCAGCCGCTGAGAGGGGGAGGTTGTCCATGGTCGTTCGCATGCTCGCTTGGTGCCGAGTCGCCGGGATCGCCGCGCTTCTCGCCGCCGCCGGATCGGTCACGCCCGCCCTCTCCCAGGCCCGCCACGGCGCGACCCCGGGAGAGTTCGACTTCTGGGTCCTGGCCCTGAGCTGGTCGCCCTCCTACTGCGAGGCCAACGAGGAGCGGACCTCGCGCTCCATGCAATGCGCGGGCGACAGGCCGTTCCATTTCGTCGTCCACGGCCTCTGGCCGCAGTTCCACCGCGGGTTCCCCGAATATTGCCAGGTGCCGGCCGGCGATCTGGAACGCCGCACCGTCAACGCCATGCTCGACATCATGCCGGCGCCGGGCCTCGTGCGGCACCAATGGGCGAAGCACGGTACCTGCTCCGGCGCGCGCTCGCCGGGGGCCTATTTCGAACAGGTGCGCCAGGCGCGCGCCAAGGTGCGCATCCCGACCGAGTACGAGAGCATCGCCGAGGCGCGGACAGTGACGCCGGACGAGGTCGAGGAAGCCTTCGTGCGGGCCAATCCCGGGCTCACCCGCGAGATGATCGCGGTGCAGTGCGACAATCGCCGGCTGCGCGAGGTCCGGATCTGCATCGGCCGCGACATGAACTTCACCGCCTGCCAGGAGATCGACCGGCGCGCCTGTCGCCGCGACCGGCTGGTCATGCCGCCGGTGCGCCCCGGTCGCAGCTGACGCCTGCCGCGTTAACCCCTGGACCGGCCCGCGAACGGAGCATGTCCGAATCGGGCACCCGGCGCTGTTGCCGGGCTGTTCCTCGCCGATTGCCCGGATTTCCGGCCTGCGCGCGCCTCATCCGACGTGGCGGGCGGGGACGTCGGGCACACCGCGAAGCTGCCGATTGCAAACGGCCTGTGCCGTTTCGGGGCCCGATCTGCCACGACCGGACAATGGTCTCCTGGCGGCCCGGCGATGCCGCCATCGCCGGCACGAACCGTCCCGTTAACCGGAGGACCGGGCCGGGAACGAACCATGTCCGAATCGGCGCCTCGCCGGCGTTCGCGCTTTGGCCTGCCGTGAGGAGGCCCGCTTGCGCATGATTCCTGGATCCGGTGACCCCTGGAACGGGTCGGCGGCGATCGGATCCCGGGCGGACGTTAACCGTCGCGTCCCGCTCCGGCACGCTCAGGCGAGCGCGGAGAGGTAGCGCACCGGGCGACGGCCGATGATCGCCTGCGCCGCATGCAGGATGGCGTTCGCATCGATGCCGTGGTGCCGGTAGAGATCGTCCACCGTGCCGGTCTGGCCGAAATGCTCGACGCCGAGGGAGCGGACCCTGTGGCCGTGCACCGAACCGAGCCAGGCGAGCGTCGCCGGATGGCCGTCGACGACGGTAACGAGGCCGCAGTCGCGCGACAGCGGGGCCAGCAGACGCTCGACATGGCTGGTCGCCCCGGCATGGCCGCGCTGGCGGGCGCGCTGCGCCGCCGTCCAGCCGGCATTGAGGCGGTCGGCCGAGGTGATGGCGAGCACGCCGACGTCGCGATGCGTCTCGGCGAGCAGGCCCGCCGCGGCGATCGCCTCGGGTGCGACCGCGCCCATATAGGCGATGACGACGCCGGCATTGGAGCTCGGGCGGCCGCAGCCAGTAGGCGCTCGTCAATGACGTCCTGCCTGCCAGCACGGCGTCGATGGTCCGCTCGTCGGCTGGTCGCATGCGGCCGGGTCGACAGGCGCAGATAGACCGAGCCGCCGGTCTCGTCGCGCAGCCAGGTGCGCTCGTCCGGGTCACCCTCGCCGTCGCGCTGCATATAGTCGAAAGCCGAAGCGCATGATGATGGACGAGTTCGTCGACGAAGGCCGGCTCGAAGGCGGCCAGGCCGTCCTGCGCCATGCCGATCAGCGGCGTGCCGATCGACTGGTGCGCGCCGCCCTCGGGCGCCAGCGTCACGCCCGGACGGCGTCGCCACCAACATGAACCGCGCATCCTGATAGCAGGCGTAGTTCAGCGCATCGAGGCCACGGCTGGATGAAGGGATCGTAGAGCGTGCCGATCGGGCAGCAGCCGCTCGCCGTAGGATGGAGTGCGACGAGCCCCAGCGCTGAGAGCATGATGAACAGGTTCATCTCGGCGATGCCGAGTTCGACATGCTGCCCCTTCGGCGAGAAGTCCCAGGTGAAGGTCGAGGGAATGCGCTCCTGCCGGAAGGTGATCGGCGAGGGCCTCGCGCGCGAAGAGGCCGCGGCGGTTGACCCAAGGCGCCGAGATTGGTCGAGACGGTCACGTCCGGCGACGGTGGTGACGATGCGGTCGGCGAAGGGCTCGCTGCCGCGGGCCAGATCTCGTTGAGGATCAGGCCGAAGCCCTGCTGCGTCGACCATCGCGGGCTGCATCGGCACGGCGAGCGTCGGCCGGGACGGGCAGCTTCTCCGCACCGATAGCGCCGGCGACCGCTTGCGCCGGCGAAGGGCACCTGCTTCAGGAAGGCCGTCGATCTCGGCTTCCCGGCGATGTGCGATGGCCCTCGAACTTCTCCCATTCATGGCCCGGCCGCACACCCATTCCGTGCCCGGAAGGCCTCCATCTGCGCCGGTGTCATCAGTGCCGGCATGATTGTCCTTGTGGCCCTGCGAAGCGGCAGGCCGAAACCCTTGATCGTATAGGCGATGAAAGCAGACCGGCCGGTCGTGGTCGATGCTCTCGAAGGCCTCCGGTCAGCGCGGCGCATGTCGTGGCCCGGCGAGGTTGGTCATCAGCCGCGCCAGCTCGCGCGTCGCTGCGGCCGCTCGAGGAGCGCCGTCACCACGCCCTGGTCGCCGAGGTCGTCGAGGAGGCGGCGTGCGCCAGGCCGCACCGCCCTGATAGCAGAGCGCCGCGTAGAGCTGGTTCGGGCAGCTGTCGATCCAGCGCCTGAGCGCCTCGCCGCCCGGCTCGGCGAAGGCCGCTTCCAGAAGCTTGCCGTACTTCAGGATGACGACGTCCCAGCCGAAGTTGCGGAACATCGCCTCGAAGCGCTCCCACAAGCCCTCGCGCACGACGGCATCGAGGCTCTGGCGGTTGTAGTCGACCACCCACCAGGTGTTCCTGAGGCCGTGCTTCCAGCCCTCGATGAGGGCCTCGTAGATGTTGCCCTCGTCCATCTCGGCGTCGCCGATGAGCGCGACCATGCCGCCCCTCGGGCCGGTCCAGCCCCCAGCCGTGGGCGCGCACATAGTCCTGCGCCAGGGAGGAGAACAGCGTCTGGGCGACGCCGAGGCCCACCGAGCCGGTGGAGAAATCGACGTCGTGCGATGTCCTTGGTGCGCGAGGGATAGGCTCTGCGCGCCCTTGTAGCCGCGGAAAGTCTCCAGCTTCTCCCGGCGTCTGGCGGTCCGATCAGGTACTGGATGGCGTGGAAGATCGGGCTGGCATGCGGCTTCACCGCCACCCGGTCCTCGGGCCTCAGCGACCGCGAAATAGAGCGCCGTCATGATGGTGGCGAGCGAGGCGGACGAGGCCTGGTGGCCGCCGACCTTCAGCCCGTCGCGGCTGTCGCGCAGATGGTTGGCGTTGTGGATCGTCCAGGAGGCGAGCCAGAGGATCTTCTTCTCCAGCGCGGCGAGCATCGCGAGGCGGTCGGCAGAGGCGCGGTCGGTCATCGAGGGGCATCCCGGAGAGGTCGCGCGATCTTGCCAAAGGTCGCCTGCAGCCTGCTGCCAAAGACCATCTGGCTGCGACGACACAATTGGCAACATCTGCTATCCAGGGCGTCTCTCATGGTGGATGATGCTCATGACGCGACTCGACGCGATTGATCGCCGCATTCTCGCCGAGCTTCAGCGCGACGGCCGCATGACCAATCAGGCGCTGGCGGAGCGTGTCGGCCTGTCGCCCACGCCGTGCCTCAGGCGGGTGCGGCGCCTGGAGGAGGAGGGCATCATCGGCGGCTATGTCGCCGTCGTCGACCAGCGCGCCGTCGACCTGCCGGTGAGCGTCTTCATCTCCATCAAGCTGGAGCGCCAGCGCGAGGAGGATCTCGACCGCTTCGCCGAGGCCGTGTCGCGCTGGCCCGAGGTGATGGAGTGCTACCTGATGACCGGCCAGCGCGACTATCTGATGCGCGTCGTCTGCGCCGACCTGCCGGCCTATGAGCGTTTCCTCAAGGCCAAGCTGACGCGGCTCGACGGCATCGCCTCGATCGAATCGAGCTTCGCGCTCGGGCAGGTGAAGCACACCAACGTGCTGCCGATCGGGTGAAGACCCCGGCCGGCTGCCTTCAGTCGTCAGGATGGGTCCCTTCGAAGCGGAATCCGTCCGCATTCTTCGTGAAGATGAAAATGGTCCCGTCGCAGAACAGGGAAAATCCCTCGGTGCCCTCGCGATCCTTGTCGTAGTGCGCGCTCGCTCTTTGCAGGCAGTTGCGGTCGCGCTGCGTGAACATCCGACGGTAGATCCGGGTCTCGAAATAGGCCCGGTCGCGGTGGGCGTCGTCATAGTAGATCGGCATGCGGGTGAGCGAGGCCACGGCGCTCGCGTCGTTGGCGCGCAAGGCCTGGCGGAACCCCGCGATGAATTCACGGAACTCGGCCTGGAGAGCCGGCGGTGGCGGAGGATCGCGCCGGGCGAGGGCGCTGCCGCCGGAGAGGGCGGCGAGGGCAAGCCCGAAGGCGGCGGCGGGGGCGAAGAAGCGGCGCGTGAATGACATGATCGAGGATCCTTCCGGTGAGAGTGTCCGAGGTCCCCGGCGGTCGCCTCCGTCGCCGCGGGCGGGTCGAAGACCGCATCGGCCATGGAGGCCTCCGCCCCTCTGACGCCTTGCCTTATGCCCGCGCGACGCTGAGCTTCCGTGCCGTTACGGAAGAGGCTGTGTTTCCAATGAGACAGGCTGCGTTTCGGCGCCGCAGGCCTCCGCCTTTGACAGCGCGCCTTCAGGCTCTACCCTCTCGCTCACCGCATCAGGAGGCCGAGCGACCATGCAGCGACCCATCCTTCCGCGCCGAACCCCGCGCCTGTCCCGCCGCACCGTCCTGACCCTTGCCGCCGGCGCGGCCGGCGCCGGTCTCCTCGGACCGAAGGCGCTGCGCGCCCAGACCGAGAGCCACGGCATTTCCTATTTCGGCGACCTGAAATATCCGGCCGGCTTTCCGCACTTCGACTACGTCAATCCGCAGGCGCCGAAGGGCGGCACCTTCATCCACACCGCCTCCAGCTGGGCCTACAACCAGAACCCGACCACCTTCAACACCATGAACACGCTGGTGTTGCGCGGCGACGCGCCGCCCGGCCTCGACGGCATCTTCGCCAGCCTCATGGCCGGCGGCGGCGACGAGCCCGATTCGATGTACGGCCTCGTCGCCGAGAAGGTCGCGATCTCCGATGACGGCCTCGTCTACCGCTTCACCCTGCGCGACATCGCGACCTTCCACGACGGCTCGCCCATCACCGCCGAGGACGTCGCATGGTCGATCATGACCCTGAAGGAGAAGGGCCACCCGCTGCTGCGCGTCGTGCTGCGCGACGTCGCCGGTGTCAGCGCCGAGAGCGCGAAGGTGGTCGCTGTGAGCTTTGCCAGGGGCCGCTCGCGCTCGCTGCCGCTTACCGTCGCCGGACTGCCGATCCTGTCGAAGGCCTGGTATGCCAATCGTGACTTCGAGGCCTCCACCATGGAGGTGCCGCTGGGGTCCGCCGCCTACAAGGTCGGCCGCTTCGAGGCGGGCCGCTTCATCGAGTACGACCGCGTCAGGGAGTGGTGGGGCGAGAAGCTCCCGGTTTCCGTCGGCCAGAACAATTTCGACACCATCCGCGTCGAGTTCTTCCGCGACCGGGACGTCGCCTTCGAGGCCTTCAAGAGCCGCACCTACACCTATCGCGAGGAGTTCACCTCCCGCGCCTGGGCGACGCAGTATGACTTTCCCGCCGCCAAGGACGGCCGGGTCGTGCGCCGCGAGGTACCGGACGAGACGCCGTCGGGCGCCCAAGGGTGGTTCATCAACACCCGTCGCGAGAAATTCGCCAGCCCGAAGCTGCGCGAGGCGCTCGGCCTCGCCTTCGACTTCGAATGGACGAACAAGAACGTCATGTTCGACAGCTACCGGCGCACCCATTCCTTCTTCCAGAACTCGCCGATGATGGCGGTGGGCAAGCCCTCGGCCGAGGAACTCGCGATCCTTGAGCCCTTCCGCGGCAAGGTGCCCGACGAGGTCTTCGGCGAGCCCTACGTGCCGCCTGTCTCAAACGGTTCGGGGCAGGATCGCAACCTGCTGCGCCGCGCCACGCAGTTGCTGCGCGAGGCCGGCTTCACCCTGAAGGACAACCGCCTCATTGACGCCGCCGGAAAGCCGATGACGGTGGAGTTCCTCGATTTCGACAACTCGCTCGAGCGCCACACCCAGCCCTTCGTCGCCAATCTCAGGCGCCTCGGCATCGAGGCGACGATCCGCCGGGTGGACTCGGCGCAGTACCAGTCGCGGCTGAAGGACTACGACTTCGACCTGACCATCCGTCGCTACTCGCTTTCCCTCACCCCGGGCGAATCGCTGCGCACCTTCTTCGGCTCGGAGAGCGGCCGCCAACCGGGCTCGCAGAACCTCGCCGGCATGGCCGATCCCGTCATCGACGCGCTGATCCAGAAGATCCTGGCGGTGAACTCGCGTCCCGAACTGACGACGCTCTGCCTTTGCCTCGACCGCGTGCTGCGCTCGGGTCGCTACTGGGTGCCCAACTGGTACAAGGCCTCGCACTGGATGGCCTACTGGGACCAGTTCGGTTTCCCCGAACGGAAGCCGAAATACTCCCGCGGCGTGCCCTCGACCTGGTGGTTCGATCCGGCGAAGGCGGCGAAGCTGGAGCGGCCGTGATCTGCGCCGCTACTCGTGGCGCAGCGCCTCGATCGGGTTGAGCCGTGCCGCCCGGCGCGCCGGGAAGAAGCCGAAGACGATGCCGACCAGGGCCGAGAACACGAAGGCGATGGCGACGATGCGCCCGTCGACGATGAAGGGGACGTCGAGGAAGATCGCCGCGACATAGGCCAGCGTCAGCCCGAGGACGATGCCGACGATGCCGCCGAACAGCGACAGCGCCACGGCCTCGATGAGGAACTGCGACAGCACCTGCCATTCCAGCGCGCCGATGGCGAGGCGGACGCCGATCTCGCGCGTGCGCTCGGTCACCGACACCAGCATGATGTTCATGATGCCGATGCCGCCGACGAGCAGGCTCACCGCCGCCGACCGCGCCGAGCAGCGCCGTCAGCATGGTGGTGGTGCCGGCGGCGGTCTGCGCCATCTGCCGCATGTCACGCACGGTGAAATCGTCCTCGCGGCCCGGCGGAATGTTGCGGCGCTCGCGCAGGAGCCGCTCGATGTCGGCCTGGACGCGCTGCGTGTCGACGCCGTCGCGGGCGGAGACGGCGATGCGCGGCACGTCGGTATTGCCGGCCAGCCGCCGCTGGAACATGCGCAGCGGCACCAGCACCACGTCGTCCTGGTCCATGCCGAAGCTGCTCTGGCCCTTGGATTCCAGCACCCCGATCACCTCGCAGGAGACGCCGGCGACGCGGATGTTGCGCTCCAGCGGGCTCAGGGGGCCGAACAGCCGGTCGCGCACCGTCTTGCCCAGAATGCAGGCGGCCCGGCCGGCGCGGATATCGCTTTCGACGAAGGGGCGGCCGGCGACCAGCGGCCAGTCCTGGGCCGTGAAGAAGGCCTCGTCCGTGCCGTTGACCGTGGTGATGCGGCTCTCCGTGCCATGGATGACGGTGACGGACTTCTGCGCCAGCGGCGCGACGGCCCGAAGGCCCCCGACCTGGGTCTTGATGGCCTCGACGTCGCGGATGGTGAAGGCGCGGGCGTCGGAGCTGGCGCGGCCCGGGCCCATCTGGCCGCGGTCTGACGTGCAGCAGGTTGGTGCCGAGCTTCGACAGCTCCTCCGTGACGCGCGCCGTCGTGCCGTTGCCGATGGTCACCATGGCGATGACCGCGCCGACGCCGATGACGATGCCGAGCACGGTGAGGAAGGAGCGCAGCGCATTGCGCATGATGGCGCGGAGCGCGAGCTTGACCGACTCGAGGAACATCAGGCGGCCTCCTCGCGCTGGCGGTCGCTGTCGACGCGTCCGTCGACGAAGCGGATGACCCGGCGTGCATAGGCGGCGATGTCGTCCTCGTGCGTGACCATGACCACGGTGATCCGCTGGTCGCGGTTGAGGCTGGTCACCAGTTCCATGATCTCGCGACTGGTCCGGGTGTCGAGATTGCCGGTCGGCTCGTCGGCGAGCAGCAGGGCCGGATTGGTGACGATGGCGCGGGCGATGGCGACGCGCTGCTGCTGGCCGCCCGACAGCTCGCCGGAGGTGTGGTTCTCGCGACCCTTCAGCCCCACCCGGTCGAGCGCGTCCAGTGCCAGCGCCCGGCGTTCCGCCAGCGGCGCGCCCCGATAGATCAGCGGGAGCTCGACATTCTCCAGCCGCCGTGGTGCGGGCGAGCAGGTTGAAATGCTGGAAGACGAAGCCGATGAGGTTGCGGCGGATGAGCGCCCGCTGGTTGCGCGCCATCTGTCCAACCTCGACGCCCTGGAACAGGTAGTCGCCCGAACTCGGCGTATCGAGGCAGCCGATGATGTTCATGGCTGTCGACTTGCCGGAACCGGAGGGGCCCATGATGGCGACGAACTCGCCTTCCGCGATGGTGAGACTGACGTCGTCCAGCGCATGCACGGCCACCTCGCCCTCGCCATAGACCTTGCTGATCCGGTCGAGAGCGATCAGCGGCGGGGCCCTTTCGGCGAGGGCCGTCACCGGCCCGGTCCCGCCTGGTCGACGATCAGCGTCTGGCCCTCGGCGAGCGGACCCTCGCGCACCACGGTGCGCCGCCCGTCGCTCACTCCGATGACGATCGGCACGGCCTGCGGCCCGTCCGGTCCCTCGATCCAGACCATCCGGTTCGGTCCCGTCGGGTCGCGCGGGCTTGTGCGCCGCGGCGGCGGACCCGGCATCAGGCGCGCGAGGAAGCCGCGCCGGTCGCGCTGGGCCACCGGCGGCCTGTAGCGCAGCGCCGCATTGGGGATCAGCAGGGCGTTCGGCACTTCGCTGGTGTGGATCTCCGCGGTCGCCGTCATGCCGGGACGCAGCAGCAGCTCGGAATTGTCGATGGTGAGGATCGCCTTGTAGGTGACGACGCCCTGGATGGTCTCCGAGGCGAAGCGCACGTCCTTGATCGTGGCGGGAAACTTGCGGTCGGAGAAGGCATCCACCGAGAAGGTCGCGGCCTGCCCCGGTCGCACCTTGCCGACATCGGCCTCGTCCACGTCGATCTGAAGCTCCATCTGCCGGAGGTCCTCGGCGATGGAGAACATCACCGGCGCCTGCATGGTGGCGACCACCGTCTGGCCGGGATCGACATTGCGACGGAGCACCACGCCGTTGATGGGCGAGCGAACCACGGCCTTGGCGAGATTGGTCTCGTTCAGCCGGAGTTCCGCCTCCGCCGCGCCGACATCGGCCTGGGCGCTGCTCAGCGACGACACCGCGCGGTCATAGGTCGCCTGCGCCACGTCGAGATCGTGGGCCGAGGCGATGGAGCGCTGCGCCAGCGTCCGCTTGCGCGACAGTTCGCGCTCGGTCTGCAGGATGGTGGTCAGCGCCTCCGCGACGCGCGCCTTGGCTGCCGCCAGCTTGGCGCGCGAATTGTCGGCGGTGGCGTTCAGCTTGTCGGTGTCGAGTTCCGCGAGGATGTCTCCGACGCTGACGGGCGAGTTGAAGTCGACGAGAACGCGCCGGATCATGCCGGTGATCTCGCTCGACACGTCCACCTTCTTCGTCGGCTGCACCGATCCCGTGGCCGTCACCAGCACCACCAGCGTGCCGCGCGTCGCCGGTTCGGTGACGTAGCGGATGGCGTTGCCGCTGCCGCGCATCGACCAGAAGCCCATGAGCCCGAGGACCGCGAGGCCCCCGAGAAGCGCGAGTGACAGGCCCCACAGACGTCCCCGGCGAGGTCCGGCGCGGCTTCCCAGGACCGCCTGGATGTCGGGTCGGCCGGAGGTGCTCATCATGACCCTCGATTCGAAGGGGAAGGAGAAGTCCCGCGACGACCGTGCGATCCATGGCCCCGCCGTCGCAGGCTGAAGCGCGGCGGCCGCGCCCGAGGCCCGGAACGACGCCATCAGCCATCTTTTGCTAGCATTTCCGTCCCTGAGCGCGGTTGATCGAGAACAAGGCCCGATCCCCGGCCGGTGATGTCATCTTGCATCTGCCGGTCGGCTGGTTCTCCATGGTGTGGGGCCGGGCCGCCACAACCGGACCGGATCGCTGGAGGACCCACCATGTCGACACCCTGCCGGCGCCTTCGCGGCCGCATCCTCGCTTTCGCAGTCCTCGCCGCCGCCGTGGGAGCCGCGCAGCCTGCCGCTGCGGCGAACATCCAGCGCGGCCAGACACTGGCCCGCACCTATTGCGCCAGCTGCCACGCCATCGACCGCACGTCGCCGAGCCCCCTGACGATCGCTCCGCCCTTCCGTGACCTGCATCGCAGCTACGCGGTGGAGAATCTGTCGGAGGCGCTGGCCGAGGGGATCATGACCGGCCACCCCTCCATGCCGCAGTTCCGCTTCGACCCCGACCAGATCGACGACTTCATCGCCTTCCTGAAGAGCCTCGAACAGCGGAGGTGAGGGGGCGGCCGGAAAGCGGAGTTTGGCGAAGGGAAGAAGATGGTGCTGCGAGAGAGGATTGAACTCTCGACCTCTCCCTTACCAAGGGAGTGCTCTACCACTGAGCTACCGCAGCGAGGGCACCGGAGGCGCAAGACGATGCGCGGTGCGAACGGGACGCTTCCCTGCCACAGGGGGCGGCGCGATGCAAGGGCCGGGCGGCGCTTTGGCGAAACCGTTGCGTCCGGGCCATCCCGCGGCCAGATTGGCATCGCTGCGGCCGAGGTGGCTCGGCAGGGCAGCGCGCGGGACAGGCGGCAGGGATCGAAGGGCATGAACGACAGGCCGAAGAGCGGGGACAAGACCGCGGCGGGGTCGCCGGTCTCGGCACCGGCCACGGGCCCTGCCGATGGCCGCGCGGCGCGCCTCGCCGCCCAGCTCAAGGCCAATCTGCAGCGCCGCAAGGCCCAGGCCCGCGGCCGGGCGACAGGCGCCGACGAGCCGGAATGAGCATCCGCGGCGGGCCGCATCGTCGCCCTGCATCTTTCCGCCGCTGCGCCTTCCTTGTTTCGCCTCCTTTGGTCGGCTAGACGAAGGCCGGGCCGCGGCGGCACCATCGCGCAAGAACAGGGCGCGATTCGACGCCCGGGGCGATGTCCGCTCCAGCCCTCCCTCCGAGGAGTTCCGCATGGACCGCATCCGCATCACGGGTGGCAGCCCGCTTCACGGCACCATTCCGATCTCGGGCGCCAAGAACGCCGCGCTGCCGCTGATGATCGCCTCGCTGCTGACCGAGGACGAGCTGACGCTGGCCAACGTGCCGCGCCTCTCCGACGTGTCGAATCTCGCGCGCATCCTCGGCAACCACGGCGTCGACGTCACCATCGCCGGCAAGCGCAACGGCGACGAGGTGCTGACCGGCCAGACCGTGCGCCTCAGCGCCCGCTCCATCGTCGACACCACCGCGCCCTATGAGCTGGTCTCCACCATGCGGGCGAGCTTCTGGGTCATCGCGCCGCTTCTTGCCCGCATGGGCCGCGCCAAGGTCTCGCTGCCCGGCGGCTGCGCCATCGGCACCCGTCCGGTGGACCTCCTCCTGATGGCGCTGGAGCGCCTCGGTGCCCGGATCGACATCGACGCCGGCTATGCCGTCGTCTCCGCCGAGAAGGGCCTCAAGGGCGCCGAGATCGACTTTTCCAAGGTGACGGTCGGCGGCACCCATGTGGCGCTGATGGCCGCGGCCCTCGCCGACGGCACCACCGTCATCCACAACGCCGCGCGTGAGCCGGAGATCGTCGATCTCGCCGACTGCCTCATCAAGATGGGCGCGCGCATCCGCGGCCACGGTACATCCACCATCGAGATCACCGGCGTGTCGCGCCTGCGCGGCGCGCACCACGCGGTGGTGGCCGACCGCATCGAGACCGGCACCTATGCCATGTGCGTCGCCATGGCCGGCGGCGACGTGCTGCTGGAAGGCGCCCGTCCCGAGCTGTTGCAGTCCGCCCTCGACGTGCTCGGCGAGGCCGGCGCCGAGATCTCCTCGACCAACGAGGGAATCCGCGTGAAGCGCAACGGCCACGGGCTCGACCCCGTGACGGTGACGACCGAGCCCTATCCCGGCTTCCCCACCGACCTGCAGGCCCAGCTGATGGGCCTGATGACCCGGGCGAAGGGCACCTCCCGCATCACCGAGACCATCTTCGAGAACCGCTTTATGCACGTCCAGGAGCTGGCGCGCCTCGGTGCCCACATCCACCTCGACGGCCAGACGGCGACGATCGAGGGCGTGGAGACGCTGAAGGGCGCGCCGGTGATGGCGACCGACCTGCGCGCCTCGGTGTCGCTCGTCATCGCCGCGCTCGCGGCCCAGGGCGAAACGACGGTCAGCCGCGTCTATCACCTCGACCGCGGCTTCGAGCGGCTGGAGACCAAGCTTGCGGCCTGCGGCGCCCAGATCGAGCGGCTGTCCGGCGGCTGAACTCGTTGCGCGACGTCAAGGCTTTTGCAACCCGGTGGTGCGATAGTGCTTTGCGTTTCGCAAGGGTGGCATCGCCGCAATGGCATCGGCAAAGCGATCGAGTTCGGAAGACAGGCGCTCCGGCCGGCGGCAGGATTTGCGCTATGCGGCGCGGATCGAGAGCCTTGCCGACGGGGCCGAATTTCCCTGCACGCTGATCGACATTTCCCAGACCGGCGCGCGCCTGGCGACGCGGGACGTCAGCGCCATCCCTGATGAATTCCTGCTGCGGCTGGCGCTCGGCCGCGAGGCCCTGCGTCATTGCGCCGTATCGGCACCACCCCGGACGGCGTGCGCTTCATCGTCACCACCCCCTGGACATCTGAACCCGACAGCCGCGACGGGCACGCCACAGGCGCGCCCGTCATCGGAAGTGAGGTCAGCCGCAGCGACGCTCGCGACGCACCACGACGGTGCCGTTCGGACGCTCGGTGCGGATCACCACGTTGCGGCAGCCGCGCTCGCGGATGACGACGCGCGGCACGTCGCTCGCGGATGATGACGCGGTCGGGGCCGCGGTGGCGGCGATAGCCCGGCCGGTCGTCGCCGGCGCGCACCGAAATGCCGCCGTCGCCGGCGCGGATACGCACGTCCTGCGCGAACGAGGGCGTCGTGAATAGAAGGGCGGCGGCGAGCGCGCCGAGAGACAGATATTTCATGGGGTCCTCCCGATGGTCAGGACCCCGACAACAAACAGGGTCGGCGAAGGTTCCCTGTCACGTCATCGATCGCCGGCGCGGCAACGTCGGTCGCGTCGTCGCGATCGGAACGGTTGACGTAACGGTGTCGTCAGCCGATCCTGATACCGTCGATGGGACAACTGTCACTGTCGGCTCAGCCTTTCGAGGCCGGCACCGTCGTGATGCCGGCAGGTTAAAGGGGTCGAGGCCGTCGATCGCGACGGCCTGCATGGGGATTAATTCGATGCGCATGAGAATGGGGCTTCTGGCCCTCGGTATCCTGGTGGCGGCCCAGGCGGCCCTCTTCCCGACAAACGGCTTTGCCCAGCAGGCGCAGTTCGAGCGCTTCTGTCGTGACTATGCCGACCACGCTGTGAACGCGGCGAACCGGGCCGCTCAGGCCGGCTGCGCGCCGCACCGCGCGTTCCGAAACGACTTCGTCGCCGACCGGGCGCTCCACTACAACTGGTGCCTCCGCGCGCCGGAGCAGACGGTGGCCGCGGGCCGCCAGTCCCGCCAGCAGGCGCTGAACGCCTGCCTTGCGCGGGCGAACCCCCAGGCCCAGTTCGACCGCTTCTGCCGTGACTACGCCGACCACGCGGTGAACGTCGCCAATCGGGCCCGGCAGTCGCAGTGCCCGGCGAGCGGCTGGTACAACACCAATCATGCCGTCCACCTCAACTGGTGCCGGGGAGCGCCGGAACAGACGGTGGCGGCGCACCGGCAGTCCCGCCAGCGGGCTCTGGACAATTGCCTGCGCGGCGCCCCGTGACGCGTTGACGGGGTCCGCAAGCGGGCCGCCGCCGGCGGGGCTGGTGTAAGGCCACCAACCCCGCCTCGTGTCGGCGCTGACCGCCCACCCCGCCGCCGGAGGCCGAGGTGAGAGCGCGGCTCTGCGCCAGAGGTGGCTGTTGAGGGGCTGCGCGAACGAAAAAACGCCCGCATGCCGCCACCGCGGCTCGGGCCCGCCTGAAAGCCAATACTTTCTCTCATCTCGGCGGCGGACTGCCGTCCTTCAGCGATGGCTCGCCTGGTACAAGCCGCACCGGCCCAGCGCCTGGTCTCGCATGACGACAGCCCGCGCACGCTCTCGCCGGAACAACCTGATCGGAACCCACGCCTAGCGGTCGACCTCCCAGAACATGGGATAGGACGACTGCGATCAGGTTGCGAAGATCGGCGCGGTAGCCTGCCGGAATGGTGAACTGCCCCCACATGACTGCCGGGGTCAGTCTCGTAGGCGACGGTCTGGATCTGCTCGGCGACCGCGATCTTCTTGCCGGCATCGTCCTCGGCGCCTTGCGTGAAGGCCTTCAGCAGATCCGGAACGCGCGTTGTCGCACGACCAGCCGGGGAAATCGTTGCAGGTCGCCGCTATGTAGAAGTGCGCTCAGCGGCGAGATACATGTCTGTGCCGTTCGAGTAGACGGGGAACATCGACCAGCCGTCCTTCTTGGCGCGGCGCGCCAGCACGGTTCCGCCAGTCGCATCGTCTGCTCGCTCGACGGTGAAGCCGACCGTCCTTCATGTTCTGGGCCAGGACGCTGCGCCGCCGTCTGGCTGATCGAGCCCGGCGACCTCGAGGATGATCACCGGCTCGCCGTTGTAGCCCGAGGCCTTCAGCTCAGCCTTCGCCGCCGCCAGGTCGACCTTGGCGGCGCTCGAGCCGGAATCGGTCGAAAGCGGTGTGCCGCACATCCAGAAGGACGGGCAGTGACTGGAGCGCGGAACTCGTCGGGAACACCGATCGCCGTCAGAGGATCGACGTCCTGGTCGACCAGCTTCCACAGCACGCTGCCGCACCGGCGGGATCGTCGAAGGGCGGCGCACGCGTGGTTCAGCCGGAAGTTGCCCTGGAACTGGTGGATGCCGCCGATGCCAAGCAGCTTGACCGTCCCTCGCCCGTCTCGCAACAGCGACAGCGATGTCGAACGGCAGATACTGCATGTAGTCGATCTCGCCCTTGCATCAGCGCGCTGGCGCCGGTCGATCTGGTCCGGCATGACGCTTGAGGTCGATCCGGTCGACCTTCACGTTGCGTGCCGCCGGCGAGGAAGTCCGGCCGGCTCCTTGCGCGGCACGTAGTCGGGGTTCCTCTCGATGATCATCGAGTTGCCGGACTTCCAGAGGTCCTTGCCCTGAACCGGAACGGGTCCGGAACCGACCGGCATCGCCGATCAGCCGCTGGTCTCCGGGCGTCGAGGCGAACCGCATCGGCATCATGACCGGCAGGGGCGCATTGGCCTTGCCCAGCGCCTCGCAGCAGCAGCGGGAACGGCTGCTTCAGCACGATGGAGAAGTCCTGGCGTCGCTGCCGCCATCGAGGCCGTCGGTGTCGGCCATCAGCATCTTGCCCAGCGGCGTCGCGCACCGACCAGCGGTTGATCGAGGCCACGCATTCGGCGGCGGTGACCGGCGCTGCCGTCATGCCATTTCAGACCGTCCCGGAGTGTGAAGGTCCAGGTCAGCTTGTCCGGCGATGCTCTCGTAGGCCTCCACCATCTGCGGGTCGGATCTCGCCCTTGCTCGTCCATGGAGAACAGCGTGTCGACCAGATGTGATAGCCGAAGGTGCGGGTGATCGCCGCCGTGGTGAAATGCGGATCGAAGATCGATCACCTCCGACTCCAGCACCACCGTCAATTGCTTGGTGGCGAGGGCGTCGCGCGGGCGCCAGATGGTGGCGGCCCCGAGGGCGGAGGCACCGGCGAGCGCGGTGCGGCGTGTGATCGACGGGAAGGCCATGGGGTGTTCTCCTCGCTCGCAGGGGCAGTCGAAGCGGACCGCCGTGGCGGCCAAGAGAATGCACGTTCATCAGGCCCGTCGAGGTTAGCCGCATTGCGATCGGGTTCAAGGGGAAGCGCTGCGGCCCGCGGGGCGGCAGGGCAGCCCTGCACCGACCCGTTTCCGCATGGCCACCACTGGACGGTCGCAACCGCCAGCCACAAGATCGGCGACGGCGAACGTCCCGGCTGGATCCGGGTCGTCGAGGCTTTTCCCCTGCCGCGAGGCTGCCGATGCGTGACGCCGACCTCCTTTTCACCTCCGCAACGCGAGCCGCTGCCCTCATCCGGGCCAAGCAGCTGTCGCCGGTCGCCTATGTGAAGGCCGTCCTCTCGGCGATCGAGGCCGAGCAGCCGCGCCTGAACTGCTTCGTTACCGTCATGGCCGACGAAGCCCTCGCTTCGGCGCAGCGGGCCGAGAAGCAGGTGATGGCCGGCGAAACCCTCGGTCCGCTGCACGGAGTCCCCGTCCACATCAAGGACCTTGTCGACGTAAAGGGTGTGCGGACCACGCACGGGACGGCGATCTTCGCCGACAATGTCGCGAAGGCCGACGACGTGCTCGTCCAGCGGCTGCGTTCTGCCGGCGCCGTCATCATCGGCAAGACGACCACCCCGGAGTTTGGCAACAAGGGCCTCACTGAAGGCCCAAGCTTCGGGATCACCCGCAATCCCTGGAACACCGACCGCACACCCGGCGGCTCGAGCGGTGGCGCCGCGGCGGCCGTCGCCGCCGGCCTTGCGCCTCTCGGCCTCGGCACGGACGGTGCGGGCTCGGTGCGCGGTCCGGCGTCCTGCTGCGGTCTTGTCGGCCTGAAGCCGACGCTGGGCGCGGTTCCCTACGACACGACGCGGGATGCCTTCGGTAACAACATCTATGCCGGCCCCCTCGCCCGCACGGTCACCGATGCCGCCATCATGCACAGCGTCCTGACGGGCACGACGGCAAAGGATCCCTGGACGCAGGGCGGCACGGACCGCCGACAACTTTCCCCGACCCTCATCGGGTCGGACCTGTCCGGTATCCGGATCGGCTACATCGAACGCTGCGCCAACCCCCGCGTCGCCGCCGATGTCGTCGCCAATACCCGCGCCTCCCTCGATGCCTGGGCGGGCCTCGGCGCCGATGTCGAGGACGTCACCGACGAGATCGACTGGATCGAGCTGGAAGGGCGCATCCTCTACCAGTCGAACTTCTCCGTCTTCTGCGCCCCCTTCCTGCCGAAGTGGCAGAACCAGATGGATCCGGTGACGCTGGCCTTCATGCAGCGTGGCGGAACCTTCTCGCTGGCCGACTTCCGCAACGCCCAGTTCGCCCGCACCCGCCTCTTCCGGCAGATCCAGACGCTGTTCGAGCGCTACGACTTCCTCGTCATGCCGACGAGCAGCCGCAGCGCCCTGCCCGTCACCTTCGACGCAGCCAATGACGAGGTCGAGGTTGACGGCGTGAAGTGCGGCATCACCCGGCAGGGCTGGACCTCCTATCAGTACCCCTTCAACCTGACCGGCCATCCCGCGGTGTCGGTGCCGTCGGGATTTGCCACGGACGGATTGCCGACGGGCGTTCAGATCGTCGCGAAATGGGGTGCGGACACCGACATGCTGCGCCTCGCTTCGCTCCTCGAACTGACCCGGCCATGGGCACAGCATCGCCCGCCAGCCGCATGAGGCAGCCATGACCGAAGCCGACTGCTTCCTGACCATCGCCGAGCTCGGCGAGCGCTATGGGTCCGCTGCGACGACGCCTACGGCGATCACCGAACTGCATCTCCAGCGTCTGGGCAGGATCGATCCGATCCTCAACGCCATGCAGATCGTCGATATCGACGGAGCCCTCGCGGCTGCCGAAGCGAGCGACCAGCGATGGCGCAGCGGCAAGCCACTGGGACCGCTCGACGGCGTCACCGTCACCATCAAGGACAATGTGGACGTCGCCGGCTTTCCGACCCGCCACGGCTCGCTCACGACGTCGGACACGCCGGCCCTCCACGACTCTCCCGTTGTGGCGCGCCTGCGCGAGGCCGGCGCAGTCATCCTCGGCAAGACGCGGCTGCCCGAGTTCGGCTGGAAAGGGCTGACCGACGGCCCGCTGCAGTCCGGTCCGACCCGCAATCCATGGAACACCAGCGTCTCGCCCGGCGGTTCCAGCGGCGGCGCGGCGGCCTGCGTCGCCGCCGGCATCGGCACCATCGCCTTCGGCAACGACGGCGGCGGATCCATCCGCATTCCCGCCAACCTCTGCGGCCTCTACGGCATCAAGCCGACCTTCGGGCGCGTGCCCCATCATCTTCAGGAGGGCATGTTCGCGACCCTCGTCTCCGGCGGGCCGATCGCGCGCACCGTCGCCGACGCCATCACCACCCTTGCCGTCATGGCCTTGCCGGACGATCGCGACTGGTTCGCCTTGCCGCCGGTCCCGGCGGACTGGCTCTCGGGCCTGACGCCGAAGCTCAGCGGGCTGCGCATCGCCTATGCGCCCGTCCTCGGCGGCATTGGCGCCGACGACGAGGTGCGGTCCATCGTCGACACCGCGGTCGAGACGCTGCGCCGTCACGGTGCCACCATTACCGAGGTGCCCTCGCCGATCGGTGAGCTCAAGGCGCGCTTCGAGACCTACTGGATCGGCGCCTTCGCCCGGCGCATGCGCCTCATCCCCCGGGAGCGCTGGGACGATCTCGATCCGGCCTTCCGCGACCTCGCCGAGCGGGGCATGGCGGTGACGACCGACCAGCTACTCGATGCGGAGGCAGCGCGCGCCGCGCTCGGCCGGGAATTCGCGATGTTCCACCGCGATTACGATCTGCTCCTCACACCGACCATGCCGCATGTCGCGCCGCCGGTGGAGACGATCTACCACTGCCAGGCCTATGACCGCTGGCGTGACAGCGTCCCCTTCACCCTGCCGTTCAACCTGACGGGTCAGCCGGCATCGACGGCGCCCTGTGGCGTGTCCGCGTCGGGCCTCCCCGTCGGCCTGCAGGTGGTCGGGCCAAAATACTCCGAGCGCCTCATTCTCGAGGCAGGACTGGCGATCGAGGCGGCCCTGGGTTTCGCGCAGCCCCATCCCGTGTTGCTGAAGGCACTCGGCTAAGGTCAGCCGAGACGGGCGACCGCAGCCAAGCCGGCGTCCGCTGCCTCGAGAGCCCTGTCGATGTCGGCCTCGGTGTGGGCGCAGGACAGGAACATGTTGTGCCGGGGGTGGAAATAGGCACCGGCCCGCAGCGCCGCCGAGCAGAAGGCAGCGCCTTTTGCGAAACCGGGATCCTCACCGAACAGGACCAGCGGCATCTGTGGCGGCCCGCTCTGGGTGATTGGAACGCCGTGACGGCCGGCGAGCCGGTCCAGGCCGTCACGCAGACGCTGTCCCATGCGGGCCATCAGGGCGGGGCCGTCGAGACGCGCAAGCTCGGTGAGCGTGGCATGGGCCGCCGCCATCGGCACGGCCTCGCACCAGAACGACCCGGTCGTGAAGATCTTCGTCGCCGCCTCCCGCCAGCGCTCTCCCCGGTGATGGCGCCGAGCGGATAGCCGTTGGCGATGGCCTTGCTGAAGGCCGAGAGGTCGGGCCGCACGCCGATGGTCTCCCACGAGCCGCCCAGTGCCAGGCGAAACCCTGCGCGCACGTCGTCGAGGATCAGCGCGGCGTCGGCGGCATCGCACAACTCCCGCATGCGGCGGGCGAAAACCGGGTCCGGCAATTCAAGCGCCCTGCCCATGTCGTGCCGGAACGCGGTGACGATGATCGCCGCGAGATCGCCCCCGGCCTGGTCCACCGCCGTCTCGAGGCTGGCGACGTCGTTGTAGTCGTAGTGGAGGATGTGGGCGCGGTCCTCGGCGGTGACGCCCGCCAGCGAGGGCGAGCACCAGGGCACCGCGCCGTGATAGCTGCCACGCGCGACGAGCAGCTTCCGCCGCCCCGTGCCGGCCCGCGCGATGGTGACGGCCGCCGTCGTGGCGTCGCCGCCGTTCTTCTCGAACATGCACCAGGCCGCGTGCGGGATCATGGCGACCATCAGTTCGGCGAGGTCCACGAGGACCGGCGCGGGGCCGTTCAGCGTGTCTCCGAGGGCAGCCTGGCGCTGCGCTGCGGCCTCGACGCCGGGGTGGTGGTGACCAAGGACGATCGGCCCCCATGAGCACATGAAGTCGACGAACTCGCGACCGTCCACGTCGACGATGCGGCATCCCTCGCCCCGCTCGAAGAACTGCGGATAGCCGTCAGGAAGGTTGGCTGCATTGAGGTGCCCCCACAGACCGCCGGGGATCACGCTCCTGGCGCGCCTGCGCAACTCGGCATCGCGCGAATTGTCGTGTGGGCGCGGTGTCGATGCGGACATGGCAGATCCTTCCGGGGTCGGGCCGACGATCAGGAGCCTAGCCGAACCGGGCGGGCGGAACCATGCAACGCTGCTCCCCTCCGGGCCACGATTGCGGTTGGCCGTTCCCTGCCCCAGCATCACCGCCCCGACGCCGCGAGGGACCTGTCGTCGATGTCGAACGAAGACTTGAGATCCGAGGCGCTGGACTGGCTCTCCGCGCTCGAACGCAGTCTCGCCGGACCGGAACCGAAGGGCGTTGCCGCCCTCTTCGGCGAGGACTGCTACTGGCGCGACTTCGTCGCCTTCACATGGACGATCGTGACGCTGGAGGGTCGCGATGCGATCGCGGCCATGGTCGCGACCCGCGCGGCGAAAGTCGGCATGCATGATCTGGCCCTGGACGGCGAGCCGAAGAGGATCGAGGGGGGCCTCGAGTTCTGGTTCACGCTCGCGACGGCCGCGGGCCGGGGTCGTGGCCATGCACGCCTGCGGGCGGGACGATGCTGGACCTTGCTGACGACCCTGCGCGAACTGGCCGGCCACGAGGAAAAGCGTGGCGAGACCCGTCCGCTCGGCACGGTCCACGGTGCAATCCGCGACCGCAGGACCTGGGCGGACCAGCGCGCCGAGGACGCCCGGCTCGGCATCGACCGTCAGCCCAATGTGCTCATCGTCGGTGGCGGTCAGGGCGGGCTTGGCCTAGCCGCGCGGCTGAAGCAGATCGGCGTGCCCGCCCTCGTCATCGACCGCCACGAGAAGCCGGGCGACGCATGGCGCAGCCGCTACAGGTCACTGTGCCTGCACGACCCGGTCTGGTTCGACCACATGCCCTACCTGCCCTTCCCGGATCACTGGCCGGTGTTCACGCCGAAGGACAAGATGGGCGACTGGCTCGAGGCCTACAGCCGCATCATGGAGCTGGACCTGTGGAACAGCACGACCTGCCGCAGCGCGCGCTACGATGCCGATGAGCACCGATGGACCGTCGAGGTCGACAGGGACGGCACGCCGGTCATCCTCCAGCCGCAGCATCTCGTGCTCGCCACCGGCATGTCGGGCAAGCCGAACCTTCCCCGCGTGCCGGGCCAGGACGTCTTCCGCGGCGTCCAGCACCACTCGAGCGCCCACCCCGGAGGGGAGGCCTTCGCCGGTAAGCGATGCGTCATCATCGGCGCCAACAACTCCGCGCATGATATCGCCGCCGACCTGTGGGAGCATGGGGCCGAGGTCACCATGGTCCAGCGATCCCCGACCCTCGTGGTCCGGTCGGAGACGGTGCAGCGGCTCGGCTGGTCGCTCTATTCGGAAGCCGCCGTCAGGGCCGGGATCGGCGTGGACGACGCCGACCTCATCGTCGCCTCGACGCCCTTTGCCGTGCTGCCGCAGATGCTGAAGCCTGTCGTCCAGCGCATGAAGGAGGAGGACGCCGACTTCTACGACAGGCTCCGCGCGGTCGGCTTCATGCTGACCTTCGGCGAGGACGAGACAGGTCTCGGGCTCATGTATCCGCGCCGGGGTTCCGGCTACTACATCGACGTCGGGGCTTCGGACCTGATCGCCCGGCGCGAGATCGCGCTGCGCAGCGGGGTCGGCCTTGCCCGCCTCACGGCTGATGCCGTGGTGCTCGATGACGGATCATCCCTTCCCGCTGATCTCGTCGTCTACGCCACCGGCTACGGGTCCATGACGGGCTGGGCCGCCGATCTCATCTCCCAGGAGGTCGCGGACCGTGTCGGCCCTTGCTGGGGCATGGGATCGGGAACCGCGCGCGATCCCGGACCCTGGGTCGGCGAGCTCCGCAACATGTGGAAGCCCACGGCACAGGAGGGCCTGTGGTTCCACGGCGGCAATCTCGCCCAGTCGCGACACTATTCGCGCTATCTTGCGCTTCAGCTGAAGGCGCGTTTCGAGGGGATGGCCGTCGAGGTCTACGGGCCAGGGGCATGACCAGCTGCCCTTGTGGGCGCGCCATGCTGCCGCCAGATGGCCCCTTGCACAGGCGAACGGCTGCCTGCGGTGGTCGCACGTCAGCGATTGGCCGCGCCTGACCCGTGATGATTGTCCGGCCTTGCGGCGATCAACGTCCTCGCATGCGCCCGAACCGGAACGTCTGCATTCTGGCAGCAAGGCCATGTCCGCAATTGAGGCGCAGAGCCGCCCAAAGCTCGGACATCTGTGGCGATTGAAGGCTCACCTGGCACTGACGATTCCTGGCGGGAACCCGTCGCCGCGCGGAAGCCTCGCGGAGGGAAGATGGGTCCGCAGCGTCACGGTGAAGGGTCCGGAAGGTGCCGGGAGCCAACGTCCCTCAGGCACGCCACCGCCACCGTCGCTGATCGTCTTGGGCAATGGACGAGGGCGCAAGCCTCGGATCTGGGCATCGGAAAGCGGCATGTGTCGCTATCCGCTGGCCGGCCATGTCGGCATTTTCGCCCGAGGACCAAATCAGCAGCCAGCAATTCCGTTGGATCCAAGCCGACGGCATCGGACCAAGCCGGACCATCGGGCAACAAAAAACCCCGGAAAAACCGGGGTTTCTTGGCGTTTCTGGACGATCTCGGATCGTCTGAAACATGAAATTGGTGCCCAGAAGAGGACTCGAACCTCCACGCCTCGCGGCGCTGCTACCTGAAAGCAGTGCGTCTACCAATTCCGCCATCTGGGCGAAGGCGGCTCTCTTAGCGAGCCATTCGGGGCGCGTCAACGTGCCAGCACGTCAAAGTTCACCGGACGGGGTCAGGAAGCGAAGACGAAGACCCGCTTCGGCACCAGTTCGCCGCGCTCGACCTCGCAGAGCGCGATGGGTTCGCCACCTGCCGAGGCCCAGGCAGGACCTTCCACCGGGGCATCGCGGCCGCGCAGGATGCTGCTCTGGCCGCGCATCAGCCGTGCCGCGATGTCGCGGGTGACCTTCACTTCGGGAACGTCCGCGAGGGCAGCCTCGACGGGAAGGAGGGCATCCTCGATCGCCTGTCCGGAAATCCGGCCCTCAGCAAGCTCGCGTAGCTCCTCCAGCGTCACGGTGTCGTCCTCGCCGAAGGGGCCGACACGGGTGCGGCGCAGCGCCGTCACGTGGCCGAGGCAGGCGAGGTCGCGGCCGATGTCGCGGGCGATGGCGCGCACATAGGTGCCCTTGCCGCATTCGGCCTCGAACTCGGCGGCGTCCTGCGAGAAGGCGGTGAGGCGCAGGCTCTCGACGGTGATCGGGCGCGCCTCCAGCGTCACCTCCTCGCCGTCGCGGGCAAGATCATAGGCGCGCTCGCCGTCGACCTTGATGGCCGAGAACTTCGGCGGCACCTGCATGATGGTGCCGGTGTAGCGCGGCAGCAGCGCCTCGACCGCCTCGCGCGTCGGCCTGAGGTCGGAGCGCGCCGTCACCTCGCCCTCGGTGTCGTCCGTCGCCGTCTCCGCGCCCCAGGCCACCGTGAAGCGGTAGGTCTTGCGGCCGTCCATGACGAAGGGCACGGTCTTGGTCGCTTCCCCCAGCGCGATCGGCAGGATACCGGTGGCGCGCGGGTCGAGGGTGCCGGCATGGCCGCCCTTCTTGGCGTTGAACAGGCGGCGGACCTGCGACACCGCATGGGTCGAGGTCTGGTCGAAGTCCTTGTCGAGAACGATCCAGCCGTGGACATCGACCTTCTTCGAGCGGGGCTGGTTCACGCGCCGTCCTCCTTGTCGATGTCCCGCCGCACCACGTCGCTGTCGAGCAGCCGGTCGATGCGCGAGCCCTCCTCGAAGGATTCGTCGATGCGGAAGCGCAGGTCGGGCGCGAACTTCAGGTTGGTGCGGTGGGCGAGCTCGCCGCGCAGATAGCGCTTGTTGCGCGCCAGCGCCTGGATCACCTCCTGCTGGTCCTTGCCGCCGAGCGGCATGACGAAGCAGGTGGCGATCTTCAGGTCCGGCGACATGCGCACCTCGGGCACGGTGACGACATGCATCTGGAGCACGGGATCGTGGATTTCGCCGCGGGCGAGAACCTCGGCGAGGGCGTGGCGCATGAGCTCGCCGACGCGCAATTGCCGCTGGGACGGGCCGGAGCCCGTATCGAAACGCTTGGCCATGGATGTGGTGTCCTTCTCCCGGGATCGGACCGGGTGGAAGTGGAAAAGGAGGCGGGCACATACACCCGCACAGCGGAAAAGGGAAGTCAGGAGGCCGCGATCGCCCGCTCGGCCTCGCCGATCGCCTGGGGCGTGCCGACGTGCAGCCAGAGCCCGTCCAGCATCAGGCCGAAGAGGCGGCCCTTGGCGAGCGAAGCGTTCCACAGGGCGTTGAGCGAGAAGACGTCGCCGTCGCCGCGCCCGGCGAAGTCCGCCTTGCGCATGATCGCCGCCCCCGCATAGGCGAAAGGCGCGCGCGCTGCCGCGCCACGGCGGGTGAGGCGGCCATCGTCATCGCGGAAGAAGTCGCCGGGGCCGTCGAAGCCGACGCTGCCCTCGAGCGTCGCCAGCAGCAGCAGCGTGTCCATGCGGGTCGGGTCGAAGGCCTCGACCATCCGCGTCAGGTTAGAGGACCCCCGGTCGGTCCAGAAGGAATCGGCGTTGCGGATGAGGAAGGTCTCGCCGAGATGCCGCAGGGCGCGGGCGACGCCGCCGCCGGAATCGAGGATCGCCTCACGCTCGTCGGAGATGACGACGGCCGGGCTGCTGCGGCCGGCGACGGCGGTCTCGATCTGGTCGGCGAGGTGATGGACGTTGACGACGGCGCGCGTCACGCCGGCCGCCGCCAGCGGGTCGAGCACGTGGTCGAGCAGCGTCTTGCCGGCGACCTCGACCAGCGGCTTGGGGATGCGGTCGGTGATCGGCCGCATGCGCGTGCCGAGGCCGGCAGCCAGCACCATGGCCGTGTCGATGGCGCTCACGGCGGCGGCACGCGGTCGTCAACCCAGCGCTTCACCTTGGCGAGGGCGGGATGGGCGAGGCAGCGCTGCAGATAGGCCCAGATGCGCGGCAGATGGGCGAGGTATTGCGGCTTGCCGTCACGCTTGTCGAGGCGGGCGAAGATGCCGAGGATCTTGGTCGCCCGCTGTGCCCCCATGATGGCGTAGAGGCGGGCGAAGGCGGCCATGTCGAAGGCGGGGTCATCGGCCCGCCGTGCGGCCGCGTAGCGCGACAGCAGCTGCAGCTCGAGCTCTTCCGGCACGGTGAGACGGGCGTCCTGCAGGAGCGAGGCGACGTCATAGGCGGCGGGGCCCATGACGGCGTCCTGGAAGTCGATCAGGCCGACGCGCTCCACGCCCTCGCGGCCCGCCAGCCAGATGAGGTTCGGCGAATGGTAGTCGCGCAGCACCCGGTCTGCGGCGCTGCGGCGACCTCGTCAAAGAGCTCGTTCCAGCGCTGCAGGAAGACATACTTCTCGCTCGCCGGGATGCGCGCGTCCTTCATCGGCAGGTACCAGTCGAGAAGCAGCTCCACCTCGATGGTCATGGCGTCGCGGTCGTAGGGCGGCAGGGTATAGGCGCCCTTCGGGGTGCCGAGGGTCGCCGGCCGCGGCCGGGCGTGGATGAGGGCGAGTGCGTCGACGGCGGCCATGTAGCGCTCGGCGATCGGCGCGCCGTCCTTCACCACGCCGTCGGCGCCGAGGTCTTCGATGATGAGGAAGCCCTGGTCGAGGTCGACCGCCTCGATCTCGGGCGTCGACAGGCCGATGTCGCGAAGGCCTTCCGCCATGGCGACGAAGGGCACCATGTCCTCGGCGAGGTGGGCGATGCGGCTGTAGGGCAGGCCGTTCTTCACCGGCGGACCGTCCGGCTTCCGCGGCGCATTCATCAGCACGGCACGGCGCTGGCCGTCGAGAAGGCGCTCGTAGGAGCGGGAGGAGGCATCGCCCTGCAGGTGGCGGCGCAGCGAGCCGCCCCAGCCGGCATTGTTCAGGAAGCCGCGCAGCGCCGACATGCGGGCAAGCCTCGCCGCCCAGGCGCCATGGCCGGTCAGCACTGCGTTGCGGGCATTGGGACCGCGTCCGGGCGCCAGCGACAGCTCGATCTCCAGGCGGTCGCCCGAAAGCGCACCGCCGAGACGATCCGG
The DNA here is from genome assembly GCA_965284145.1 of Phreatobacter sp. Lineage (GTDB taxonomy): Bacteria > Pseudomonadota > Alphaproteobacteria > Rhizobiales > Phreatobacteraceae > Phreatobacter. The sequence continues at coordinate 499,990 of CBDIRH010000001.1, read as the reverse complement.
CCACTCGACCAGCAGCAGGGCCTTGTCGGAGACTTCGTCCCAGCCGAGTTCGGCGATCTCGTCATGCGACGAGACGCGGTAGAGGTCGGCGTGGACGACGGGCAGGCGCTTCAGGTCATAGGGCTGGACGAGGGCGAAGGTCGGGCTCGGCACCTCCAGCCGGTCGTCCTCGGCGATGGCGCGGATCAGCGCGCGGGCCAGCGTCGACTTGCCGGATCCGAGATCGCCTTCGAGCGTGACGATGTCGTGGGGCTGCACCGCCATGGCGAGGTCCATGGCGAGCACCCGCGTCTCGTCCTCGTTGGCCAGCAGGCGGCTGATACGGAACGGCTCGGTCATTCGGCGGCCTTGGAGAGGTCATCGAGGTGGGCCGGGAAGGCCACCGTCACCTGGGTGCCGCTGCCGGGCGCCGATTCCACCTCGATCCGGCCGCGGTGGAGCTGGACGAAGCTCTGGACGATCGACAGCCCGAGGCCGGCGCCCCGGTGGCGCGTGCCGGTGGTCCGCGTCTCGAAGCGCTCGAACATGCGGCCGACCATGTCGGGGGCGATGCCGGTGCCCTGGTCGCGCACCTTGAAGACGATCTCCTCGCCGACGCGCGCGGCGTCGAGCACGACGAGGCCGCCGCGGTCGGAAAAGCCGATGGCGTTGGACAGGAGGTTGAACAGCACCTGCCGGACGCGCTGGGCATCGGCGCGGAACAGCCCGATGTCCTTGGCGACGCGCATCTCGATGCGAAGCTGGTTCTCCGCCAGCCGGTCGCGCACGGCATCGACCGCGGCCTGCATGGCGGCGCGGATGTCGACCTCGGAGAGCTCGAGCTGCATGACGCCGGCGTCGATGGTGGCAAGGTCGAGGACATCGTTGATGATCGACAGCAGCGAGGCCGAGGAGGCGCCGATATAGCCGAGATACTCGCGCTGCTTGTCGTTCAGCGGCCCGATGGAGGGATCGTCCAGCACCTGGGCGAAGCCGATGATGGTCGTGAGCGGCGTGCGCAGCTGGTAGGAGACGTGGTGGACGAAGTCGTTGCGCAGCTTGGCGGCCGATTCCAGCGCCTCGTTGCGTTCCGTCAGCGCCCGCTCGACCATCACCATGTTGGTGACGTTCCTGAAGGTGACGAGGGTCGCCCCGCCCGGCAGCGGCGCTGTGATGGTGTCGAGCACCGAGCCGTCGTTCCGCTCGATGCGGACCGAATGCTGCCGGCGCTCGTAGGCGAGCGCCGTGACGGCCGCGCGGATCTCCGCCCAGACGCCGCCGTCGCGCACGAAGGGCATGCAGAGCGCCGCAACCTGGTCGATCCGCGGCCGGTCGCCGAGCGCCGCGGCGTCGAGGTCCCAGAGAGCCGCGAAGGCGCGGTTCGACAGCGACAGCCGCCCGTCCGGGCCGAACACCGCGACGGCCTCGTCGAGATTGTCGATGGTCTCGCGCTGGACGCGGCCAAGGGCCTGCACCTGCGTTTCCAGCTGCAGGCGTTGCGTCAGGTCCTCGAAGACATAGGTGACGCCGCCGGCGGGATCGGGGTTCTGCACGACGCGCAGGAAGCGGCCGTCCGGCAACGGCCATTCGAGGATGCGCGGGTCGGTGTCCACCGCCTCGTAGACCTGATGGAGGGTCTTCTTCCACTCGCGGTAGTTCGGCTGCTCGGGCAGCAGCCGGCGCTCGCGCAGCCGGTCGAGAATGTCGCCATCGGTCGGCCCCTGGTGCAGGAACGCGGGTTCGAGATCCCAGAGCTGGCGGAAGGCTTCGTTGTTGAAGACCAGGCGCTTCTTGGCGTCGAAGATGGCGACGGCGGTGGCGAGCTGGTCGAGCGTGCGCTTGTGCGTCTCCATCTCGACGGAGAGTTCGGAGCGGACCGTTTCCAGCTCGGTGACGTCGACGGCCATGCCCGCCGATCCCGCGCCAGCAGGCTTCTCGATGACGTCGAAGACGCGCCGCTCGCCGGCCGCGACTGCCGCGACACGGCGGGCGAAGGGCATGCGCGCCGCGCGGCAGCGCGCCGCCTCGTTGCGATCTGCGGGGTCGAGGAGTTCGGTCCCCGCGGCGACCGCCTGCGGGCCGTTGGAGGCGTCGGTGGCCGCGGCATAGGCGGTGTTGGCCCAGGTGATGCGGCCCTCCGCGTCGCGCAGCCAGACCGGCATCGAAACGGCGCCGAGAAAGGAGCGGACAGCTTCGGTTTCCCGGACCAGCGCGTCGTGGCTGGCGCGCAGCTTGATCAGTTCCTCGCGGACGCCCGAGACCAGGCGGAGCCGCAGCACCGCGCGGCCACCGATCGGCCGGCCCTCCGCCTCGATCGGCTGGCCGCTCTGGCTCACCACGTCGAGACGGAACGGGGTCCCGGACACGCGCAGGCCGTCGACCGCGCGCTCGAGTTCGGCGGCCTTGTCCGCCGGCAGCCAGGAGCCGAAGGCGAGCACCCGGCGGGGGGCGGGCAGGTCGGTGAAGAGCGCAGTGTCGCCGGCGATGTCGGGCTCGTCACGGTCGCCGCCCCAGACCACGATGACGTGGGGGTCGAGCGTCAGCAGTTCGGTGTGGCGATCGACGGCGAGCCGGAGTTCGTTGATCTCCTCGCGGGCACGGCGTGTCGCCGCCGCGGCGCGCGCACGCGTGCGAAGAAGGGCGATCCCGGTCATGACGCCGAAGATGACGACGCCGACATTGAGCCCGAAGGCCGCCCATTCATGGGCGCGGATCGTGCCGAGGACATCGGCGAGCCCCGGCATGCCCTCTTCGGCAGATGCCAGGGCCGTGGTCGCCAGCAGCATGGCCGCCGTTGCCGGAAGAAGACGAGAACATCGCCCCGGGCGGGTCGGTTCCGGCTTGCTCGCTTGTCCGGATGCGTCGTCGACCTGCTCCAGGCCCGGCATCGCGAGTCCTTACGTCCAAGGTTCGGCATCCCTACCGCCAGCGCGGGCTCGCAGCGTGCCGCCTCGCCGCGAATCACGACCAATCTAACCTTGCGGCGACTCGCGGTCTAAGAGTCCAGAACGAGAACGGAGCGACGAAAATTGCAGTGTGTCGCAGGTGCCGCGGCTTGTCAGATGGCGGGCAGGTCCCGCCGCATGGTCACCGCATCTGCCGCCCCCGCCGCGGAACGGTAGTAACCCTTGCGCCGGCCGATCTCTTCGAAGCCCTGGCGGGTGTAGAGCTTGATGGCCGCCTCGTTGCCGGCCTCGACCTCCAGGAAGAGCTGGCGCACGCCGGCCCGCATCAGGTCCGGCACGTGGGCCGCGAGCAGCCGGGCGCCGAAACCGCGTCCCCTGACGCGCGGCGCCACGCAGACGGTGAGGATCTCCGCCTCGTCGCCGACGACGCGGCTGAGGATGAAGCCGGCGACGGCGCCGCCCTGACGCCGCCGCACGACATGGGCGACGATCGCCCGGTCGGCGAGCATGGCGGCGATGTCCTCGGCGCCCCAGCCACGGTGGAACGAGGCGGCGTGGATGGCGGCGAAGGCATCGCAGTCGCTGCGGCCGGCGCGCTCGGCGACCGGGACACTCGTCTGCGGCCACCAGGCGAAGAGGTCATAGATCGAGCTCATGCACTCGGGCCCTGTGGCTTGGCGTCGACGGCCTTGAGGTAGAGGGGCCGGCAGGGGAACTGCGCCGGATCGGCGGCGGCGCCGAGCCGCGCCACCACGACAATGTCAGGCGCGCGGCGCGCATCGAGCACGACGGGCGCCGAGGCGCCCGGTGGCCGTCGGCGAGAACGGCATCGGCGCCGGGACCGACGAGGGCCACGGGCTGCCCTGATGCGAGACGCGCGGCCTCGCTGGCGTCGAGATAGGCCGGCGCCGCGATCGCGCCGCGATCATGGCCGGTCAGCGAGGCATAGACGTGTCCATGGCGGGCATCGATCGCGGCCAGCACCGCGAGCGGCTCCGGTGCCGCCAGCCAGGGCTCCGACAGGGCCGCGAGGGTCGAGATCCCGACGGCATCGCCATCCGTCGCCAGGGCCATGGCCCGCGCCGCCGAGATCGCCACCCTCAGGCCGGTGAAGCTGCCGGGACCGGTGGTCGCGACGAAGCGCCGGCAGGCGCCGGGGGCAATGCCGGCCGCATCGCAGGTCTCCGATACGAGGGGAATCAATCGCTCGGCGTGGCCGCGCTCCATCGGCTCGCAGGTCTGCGCCAGCACGGCTCCGGACAGGTCATCCAGAACCGCGACCGAACAGGCTCCCAGGGCCGTATCGAGGGCGAGAACGAGCATGGCCCGGTGCTACACCGTCTGCGCCGGGCCGGAAAGGGCGGCGCGCCGCCCCGCGTCAGATCGCCTGGACCTCGCGCACGTCAGGCAGGAAATGGCGCATCAGGTTCTGGATGCCGTGCTTCAGGGTCGCGGTCGACGATGGGCATCCCGAGCAGGAGCCCTGCATCGCGAGATAGACGATGCCGTCCTTGTAGCCGCGGAAGGTGATGTCGCCGCCATCGGCAGCCACGGCCGGGCGAACCCGTGTCTCGAGCAGTTCCTTGATGGTGTCGACCGTGCCCGCATCGGCGGGGTCGAAGAACTCCTCGTCGCCGTTCGGAGCCAGGGAGGTGTCGGCCCGCAGCAGCGGCTGGCCAGACATGAAGTGCTCCATGATGGCGCCGAGGATGGCCGGCTTGAGATGCGGCCATTCCGCCGCGCCCTTGGTCACGGTGATGAAGTCGTTGCCGAAGAAGACCCCGGCGACGCCGTCGACGGCGAAGAGCTTCTCGGCCAGCGGCGACTGCCGGGCCGCCTCGGGGTTCGGCATATGGAGCGTGCCCGTCTCGAGCACGGTCCGGCCGGGCAGGAACTTCAGGGTGGCGGGATTGGGCGTGGCTTCGGTCTGGATGAACATGGCAATCCCCATTCGCTCCGGTTCAAGGCCGGGCGCTTTGGAATGATTCAATCGAATTCTTCCAGATCATCATGTGGCGATGCGTGGCGGCATCGTCAACCGCAAAGGCGCCCTGTCGCCTTGACGGCCCCGGCGTCGGCGCAGACCCTCTCGGCGCAAGGGAGAATGACCATGCTGACACGGCGCACGATCCTTCTGTCGGGCACGGCCCTGGCTCTGTCGGCGGGAAGCCCGCTGTGGGCCCAGCAGGCCCCGTTGGTTCCCGTCCTCTTCGTCCATGGCAACGGCGACCATGCCGCCCTGTGGATGAGCACGCTGTGGCGTTTCGAGACCAATGGCTGGCCGCGCGACAGGCTGCATGCCCTGAACTTCACCGACCCACTGGCCCGGGCGGATGACGCGGTGGCGCTGGCGGGGCGATCGGGCACCGCGGACCAGCTGCGGGAACTCGCCGCCGAGGTCGAGGCGCTCTGCGCCCGCACAGGGGCCTCGCGCGTCGCCCTCGTCGCCAGCTCGCGCGGCGGCAATGCGGTGCGCAATTATGTGGTCGAATCGGGCGGCGCGGCGCGGGTCAGCCATGCCGTGCTCTGCGGCACGCCCAACCGTGGCGTCTTCAACTGGGAGACCAGCCCCGGCAGCGAATTCAACGGGCGGGGCCCCTTCCTCACGATGTTGAACCGGCGGGACAGCGATGTGGTGCCCGGGACGGCCTTTCTGACGCTCAGGAGCGATGGCAACGACAAGTTCGCCCAGCCCGACGGCCGGCTCGTGGGTCGGCCGGGTGTCGCCACCGGCATCACTGCCGAAGGCCCGGCGTTGCGCGGCGCCACGAACATCGCCCTCGGCCAGCTCGACCATCGCGAGGTCGCCTTTCATCCGCGCGCCTTCCGCGAGATGCACCGCTTCATCGCCGGCCGCGAGCCCGCGGCCCTCGCGGTCGCGCCGGAGGCGAGCGTCCGGCTCTCCGGCCTCGTCACCGGAAATCAAGGTGGCGTGCCAAGCAACAGGCCCGTGGCCGGCGCCACTCTGGAAATCCACCGGGTGGATCCTGCCACGGCGGCGCGGCAGGGAGACGCCCTGCTGAAGGCGACCACGACGGCTGATGGGCGCTGGGGCGAGGTGGTCGTCGGCCCGGCCGACACGCTGGAATTCGTTCTGGCGGTGCCGGGCCATCCCGTCACCCACACCTATCGCTCGCCGTTCCCGCGATCCTCGTCGGTGGTGCATTTGCGGCCTGCGAGGCCCTTGGGCGAAGCCGACCGCGCTGCAGGTGCAGTGGTGCAGATGACGCGGCCGCGCGGCTATTTCGGCATCCCGCGCGACGTGGTTCTGCTGGATGGCCGGGAGCCCTCCGATGTCACGCGCGGCGTGCCCACCGACGCCACGACGACCCTTCGCCTGCCGGCGGCAGAGGTGGGACGCACGGTGGTCGGCCTGTTCAACGAGGAGCGGATCGCGGTGCGCTCCTGGCCTGCTGCCGACAATCGCATCGCGATCGCCGAACTGACCTGGTGAGGTGCCTCAGGCCAGCGCCTCGATCTCCTCGTCGGAGAGCTGGCCGGGCACGATGGCGACGGGAATCGGGTAGGAGCCGGCGGTGCGGGCGAGGCTCGAGACCAGCGGTCCGGGGCCGTCCTTGCCGGCGCCGGCGGCGAGGATGAGGATCGACACATCGGGATCCTCCTCGATCTGGGTGAGGATGGCTTCTGCCAGCGTGCCCTCGCGCACGACCAGTTCGGGTTCGACCCCGACGAGCTTCATCGCCCGGTCGGCGGCCGCATCGAGCTTGGCACGCGCATCGGCATGGGCTTCGGCGCGCATGACGTCGGCGACGCCGAAAAGCGCCTGTCCGTCGCCGATCTTCGGCTCGATCACAGCCAGCATCTGCAGCCGGTGGCCGGTCCGCGATGCGCGGCGCGCCGCGAAGACGATGGCGCGGTCGCATTCCGGTGTGTCGTCGACCACGACCATGAATTTCGGCGTGTGGCCGGACTGATAGGCTTCGCGCTTGCGGGTCATCGGGGCCTCTCTATGCACCGCAACAAGGCGCTATGTCGCACCCCGCCCCCGCGCTTGGCAAGCGCACCGGGACCCGACGATCCACCGGATTGTGACGACGGGCACAGCGCGACTGTCGCGTCCGCGCGAGGCTTCCTCAAGAGAACCGAGGAGGCCCGCCATGCGCCGCTACCAGCCCAGACCGACATCTCGCGGCCTCCTGACCTTCGGTGCTGCGATGGCCGTCCTGGGGCTTGCCGGTGGGTTTATCCGGCCGACCCGGCCAGTCGACCGTCATCTCAAGGCGGCGGTCCACCTTGTCCTTCCGCCTGCCGTTGCGGCGAGCCTGTAAGGTTGGGACGATGTCGGCCGTCCTCCATCACATCCTCTTCCACAGCGACGTGCTGCTCGTTCTCGTGGCGACGCTCGTCCTCGGCGAGGTGACCCGTCGCATCGTTCGGTAGGCGGCACGGCGTCGCAATCCTTCCAAACCCGGCCCTTCGCTGCTATGTGCCAGCGCATGACCGACACGCCGCTCGACCTCATCCGCAACTTCTCGATCGTCGCCCATATCGACCACGGCAAATCGACGCTCGCCGACCGCCTCATCCAGGTGACCGGCGGCCTGACCGCGCGCGAGATGACCGAACAGGTCCTCGACAACGATGGACATCGAGACGCGAGCGCGGCATCACCATCAAGGCGCAGACCGTGCGCCTCGAATATACCGCGCGAAGGACGGCAAGACCTACGTCCTCAATCTAATGGACACGCCCGGCCACGTCGACTTCGCCTATGAGGTGTCCCGCTCGCTCGCCGCCTGCGAGGGCTCGCTCCTCGTCGTCGACGCCTCGCAGGGCGTCGAGGCCCAGACCCTCGCCAACGTTTACCAGGCGCTCGATGCCGGCCACGAAATCGTGCCGGTGCTGAACAAGATCGACCTGCCGGCCGCAGAACCCGACCGCGTCAAGCAGCAGATCGAGGACGTCATCGGCCTCGACGCCTCCGACGCCATCGAGGTCTCGGCCAAGACCGGCATCAACATCGAGGGCGTGCTGGAGGCCATCGTCACCCGCCTGCCGCCGCCGAAGGGCGACCGCTCCGCCCCGCTGAAGGCCATGCTGGTCGACAGCTGGTACGACCCCTATCTCGGCGTCGTCGTCCTCGTCCGCATCATCGACGGCACGATGAAGAAGGGGCAGCGCATCAAGCATGATGGGCACCGACGCCGTCTACGACATCGACAAGATCGGCGTCTTCACGCCCGAAGATGAAGGACGTCACCGATCTCGGCCCCGGCGAGGTCGGCTTCATCACCGCGTCCATCAAGGAGGTCGCGGACACGCGGGTCGGCGACACCATCACCGACGACAGGAAGCCCGACCGCCAAGGCCCTGCCGGGCTTCAAGCCGGCGCAGCCGGTCGTCTTCTGCGGCCTCTTCCCGGCAGGACGCCGCCGATTTCGAGGACCTGCGCGCCGCCATGGGCAAGCTGCGCCTCAACGACGCCAGCTTCTCCTTCGAGATGGAGAGTTCGCGCAGCCCTCGGCTTCGGCTTCCGCTGCGGCTTCCTCGGCCTCCTGCACCTCGAGATCATCCAGGAGCGGCTGGAGCGCGAGTTCAACCTCGACCTGATCGCGACGGCTCCTTCGGTCGTCTACCAGATCCTCCAGCGATGACGGCACGCTGATCGAGCTGCACAACCCGGCCGACATGCCCGATCCGATGAAGATCGAGATCATCTCGGAGCCCTGGATCCGCGCCAAGATCATGACGCCGGACGACTATCTCGGCTCGGTGCTGAAGCTCTGCCAGGACCGCCGCGGCGTGCAGATCGACCTGACCTATGTAGGCTCGCGCGCCATGGTCGACCTATGACCTGCCGCTTAACGAGGTGGTCTTCGACTTCTACGACCGGCTGAAGTCGATCTCCAAGGGCTACGCCTCCTTCGACTACCAGATCACCGACTATCGCGGAGGGCGACCTCGTGAAGATGTCCATTCTCGTCAACGGCGAACCGGTCGACGCCCTCTCCATGCTGGTCCACAGGAACCGCGCCGAGAGCCGCGGCCGCGCCATGTGCGAGAAGCTGAAGGACCTGATCCCGCAGCCACCTCTTCAAGATCCCGATCCAGGCCTCAATCGGCGGCCAAGGTCATCGCCCGCGAGACCATCTCGCGCCCTGCGCAAGGACGTGCACGGCCAAGTGCTACGGCGGCGACATCATCGCGCAAGCGCAAGCTTCTCGACAAGCAGAAGGAGGGCAAGAAGAAGATGCGCCAGTTCGGCAAGGTCGACATCCCGCAGGAAGCCTTCATCGCCGCCCTGAAGATGGATACTTGAGGCTGCGCGTGCGGCGGTTTCCGAGGGGTTGAGGGACCGGGCGATCTTCGCCCGCCCGGCTTCACCCATTCTTCGCCCGTCCGTGGTTCAGTCGCGGCGATGACCCTGCCGCCCGATCCGCCCGAAGACCTCCGCCGCGCCGTCACCCGCGAATTCGCCGGCGAACCCATCCGCTGGGCAGGCCAGCCCTCCGCGCGCTCCGCCTTCTGGCGCTCCGCCGGCATCTGGCTGTTCGCGGTGCCCTGGACGGTCTTCGCCCTGTTCTGGGAGGTTCTGTCGCTTGGCGGCTTCTTCGGCTTCGGCGGTCCGAAGGGACAGCAGTGGTCCTGGTTCGGCGCCTTCTTCGTGCTGTTCGGGCTTCCCTTCGTCGCCGTGGGCCTCGGCATGATGGCCGCGCCGCTGTGGCTTGCCCGCCGGGCGCGGCGCAGCGTCTGGGTTGTCACCTCCCGCCGCATCGCCTGCCTGACGCTCGGCCGCGGCGGCGTCACCGTCCGCAGCATCTCGCCCCGTGATCTCTTCGCCGTCGAGCGCCAAGAAAAGCCGGACGGCTCCGGCACCCTGAAGCTGATCTTCGGCGAGGGACGCGACTCCGACGGCGACAAGGTCGAGAGGTCGGAGACGCTCCAGGGCATTGCCGACGTCCGGCGTGTGGAGGATCTGGTCCGGAGGATGATGGAGGAGAGGGCGGCCGCCGTCAGTCCTTCATCAGGACCAGGCGGTGCAGCGTCCCCAGATTGAGGTCGAAGAACCGCCAGGATGCGGCGAAATAGACGAAGTACTTGTTGACGACGTGATGCCCGACCAGGGCTTCGGCCTTGTCGCGGTTCTCGACCAGCCGGTCGAACCAGGCGCGCAGCGTCGGCCGGTAGTCATGCTCGGAATCATGGGTGATGCGGAAGCCGGCGCGCTCCGCCTTGGCGCGGATGTCGCCGTGCAGCGACAGGATCGATCCTGGAAAATAGGCCTGCGCCCCGATCATCGAGGTCGGGACCGGGTCGGTGCCGTTCAGCGAGAAGAAGTGCTGCACCATCCGACCGCCGGGCTTCAGCGCCGCATGGAGGCGCTGGAACAGCGGCAGGATGCTGTCCGGCCGCACGTGTTCGAGGGCGCCGATCGCATAGATCTTGTCGTAGGTCTCGGTCCCGTAGTCATGGGTGATGAGATCGGCGAGTTCGACCGAGAAGCCGAGGCGGGAGCGGATGTAGTCCACCTGGTCGCGCGACAGCGTCAGGCCGGACAGCTTGCTGCCGTCGCCGATCGCCGCGCTGATGTGCTTGAGCATCGCGCCCCAGCCGCAGCCGAGCTCGATGATCCTCTCGCCCGGCTTCGGGTCGAGCAGGCCCATGATGTGGTTGGCCTTGTTCCGCTGGGCGTCCTCGATCGTGTCGGCCGGGGAATTGAAGTCGGCGCAGGTGTAGAACATGTAGTCGCGATCGAGGAACAGCTCGTAGAACTCGTTCGAGACGTCGTAGTGGTACTCGATGCCCTCGGCATGGGTCTGGTCGAGGAAGCGCTGGATGATCCGCCGGCGGATCGGCGCGGGCGGCCAGTGGTCGATGAAGCCCTGCACGAGCGCCGTGCGGTCGCAGGTGCAGAAGTTCCAGACCCATTCGGGATCGAGCCGCCTCGGGCTCGTCGCCAGGAAGGTCGGCAGCGCGTAGGTGGCGCCGTAGAAGAGGCCTTCATGGATCGCCCGGGCCCAGCGCGTCGCCAGCGGAGCGGACTTCAGCCCCAGCTGTGGACGTGACGGTTCATGCGTCGACGATGTCATGGGGCCCCCCGGCCGGTTGGGTTCATGCGCGGCCGCGCGCGCTCCTCGTGGGCTTCACCATGGCGTTCAGCCAGTTGGCGATTTCGGTTCTGCGGCGGCCGGTGTCGAGCATTTCGACATCCAGCCCATGGCGCCAGGCGACGGGGGTGTTCGCCGGGTCGGCATCGAGAGCGTCGAGGTCGGAGCGCCAGCGGGAAAGGGCGTCCATATCCTCGAAGAAACCTTCGTCCACCAGCCGCGGGCCGATGGCGCCGCCGATCGCCGCGACCTCGGCCAGGGAGAACTCGGGGTGGTACTGCACGGCCCAGGCCACGGCCTCGCCGACGCGGATCTCGACCGCCTGCACCTCGCTCATGGCGTTGGAGGCGAGCAGCGTCGTGCCGGGCGCCATGGTCTCGACCTCGTCCTGATGGACGGCGGGCGCATCGAACACGATCGGCCGGCCAGACAGCATGGGATGGGCGCGTCCGGCGTCGTTGGGAACGATCTTGCGGGCAAATCCCATCTCGCGGCCCTTCGGGTTGCGCCGGACGACGCCCCCGGCTGCGGTGGTCAGCACCTGCAGGCCCCAGCAGGAGCCGAAGACCGGCGTTCCCGAGGCGAAGACCTGTCGGGCGAGATCGATCTGCGAGCGGATCTCGGGAGTCATGTCGTAGATGTTCAGCGAAGAGCCGGTAAGCGCCACGCCGTCATAGCCCTCGAGGCCGCCGGCATCCGGGAGGTTGGCGCCGGGATCGGCCGGGAAGCAGATGTCCACCACCGCCTCCGAAGCCAGCTCCTTCAGCACGTCCGCATAGGCCTGCGAGGGCGTCGCGCCGCGGCTCGCGGCGTGGCGGGAACGATCGGTGGCCGTGTTGCCTTCGACCACGAGAATGCGCAGGGACATGGAAAGCCTGGGTGTTGAGGCACCTGTGGGCCACAGATCGCACAGAGAGAAATGCGAGAAAAGCCCGAAAATCATTGCCCCGGTCACGGAAACGCGGCATGAGGTGCGATCATCGCACACAGGCGGGGGCTTCCTTGACCGATCCGGGCGGACCCTTCCGGCAGATCGACCGCGACCACATGCTGGGCCTGGAAAAAGGGCTGGCGGTCATCGCCTGTTTCGACGCCGCTCATGCGCGACTGACCATCGCCGATGTCGCCCGCATGACCGGCCTGACGCGGGCGACGGCCCGGCGCTGCCTCATCACCCTCGTCCGCATCGGATATGCCGAGACCGACGGACGCTTCTTCACGCTCACCCCGCGCGTCCTCAGGCTCGGCTATGCCTATCTGGCCTCGACGCCGCTGACGGCCATCCTGCAGAACGCGCTGGAACGGCTCAGCGAGGAGATCGGCGAGAGCTCATCCGCTTCCATCCTCGACGGTCGCGAGATCGTCTATGTGGCGCGGGCGGCCACCAAGCGCATCATGTCCGTGGGCCTCGCCATCGGCGCCCGCCTGCCGGCCTATTGCACCTCGATGGGGCGCATCCTCCTCGCCGCCCTGCCCGAGGACGAGGCGCGCCGGCGCGTCGAGGCCTCCGACCGCAAGGCGCTGACCGCGCACACCGTGACAGGCGTCGAGGCGATCATGCAACGGCTCGCCGCGGCCCGCGCCGAGGGCCATGCGGTCATCGACCAGGAGCTGGAGATCGGCCTCACCTCCATCGCCGTTCCGGTGATGGACCGCACCGGCCGCGTCCTCGCCGCGATCAACATCGGCACGCAGGCGGCCCGCTTCGCACCGGACGCCATTGCCAGGGAGTTTCTCCCAAGGCTGAAGGCGGTCCAGGCCGATCTCGCGCGCATCTTGTGAGGCCGCGCCTCGGCGGTTTCGCTCCACGCGGCCGGCTCCGGGCGCCAAAGCTTGTGGGCGGGCACCTTCCCGCGGTTGAAATCACCGGCCCCACCTGCGAGCGTCGCCGCCGATGCTCGATGCCCCGAAGCCACAGCCTGCCGTGACACCGCCCGCCGAGGCGGACAGCCGTGTCACGCCGCTGATGGAGCAGTACATCGAGATCAAGACCGCCAATCCGGACTCGCTCCTGTTCTACCGGATGGGTGATTTCTACGAGCTGTTCTTCGACGACGCGGTGCAGGCGTCGCGCGCCCTCGGCATCGCCCTCACCAAGCGGGGAAAGCATCTCGGCGAGGATATCCCCATGGCCGGCGTGCCGGTCCACGCCGCGGACGACTACCTCCAGCGGCTGATCCAGCTCGGTTTCAAGGTCGCCGTCTGCGAACAGGTGGAGGACCCGGCGGAAGCGAAGAAGCGCGGATCGAAGTCGGTCGTGAAGCGCGACGTCGTCCGGCTCGTGACGCCGGGCACTCTCACCGAGGATTCGCTGCTCGAGGCCCGCCGCAGCAACTTCCTCCTGGCGGTCGCGCGGGCGAAGACCTCCTCCGTCGGCCCCGGCGACGCCTTCGGGCTGGCCTGGGTCGACATCTCGACGGGAGAGTTCCGCGTCGCCGAGACCGATGCTGTCCGCCTTGCGGCCGATATCGCCCGCGTCGACCCGCGCGAGATCGTCGTTTCCGACGCCCTCTATGCGGACGGGCAGCTGGCCGAGCTCTGGCGGACCTTCAAGGCGGTGTCGCCGACGCCGCGCGACGTCTTCGACGGCGGCAGCGCCGAACGCCGCCTCACCGCCTATTTCGGCGTCGGGACGCTGGACGGCTTCGGCGCCTTCTCGCGTATCGAACTCACCGCGGCCGCTGCGGTCACGACCTATGTCGAGCGGACGCAGATCGCCACCCGCGCGCCCCTGTCGCCACCCATCCATGAGCCGGCCGGCGCGTCGATGCTGATCGACGCCGCCACCCGCGCCAATCTCGAACTGGTGCGGACCCTCGGTGGCGAACGGCAGGGCTCGCTTCTCGCCGCCATCGACCGCACGGTGACGGCGGCCGGTGCGCGCCTGCTGGCGGCCCGCCTTGCCAGCCCCCTGACCGATCCGGCGGCGGTGGCGGTCAGGCTCGACGCCGTGCAGGCCCTCGTCGAGGCGCCGATGCTCCGCACCGAGATTCGCGCGCGGCTCCAGGATGCGCCCGACATGGCGCGGGCGCTGACCCGCCTCGCCATGGATCGCGGCGGCCCGCGCGACCTGGCGGCGATCGGGCAGGGACTGGTCGCCGCGGCCAGCCTTGCCGCCATGATCGCCGACCTCGGTGCCGGAGAACTGGCCGATGCCGTAGCCGGCCTGTCGCGCCTCGATGGAGCCCTGCCTTCCCATCTTGCTGCCGCGCTGGCCGACGACCTGCCCCTGATGAAGCGCGACGGTGGCTTCGTCCGCCCGGGCTTCCTCGACAGCCTCGACGAGACGCGGGCACTGCGCGACGAGAGCCGGCGGGTCATCGCCTCGCTGCAGACCCGCTACGCGGAGGACACCGGCATCCGCACCCTGAAGGTCAAGCACAACAACGTGCTGGGCTATTTCGTCGAGGTGGCCCAGCAGCACGGCGAGACCTTCCTGAAGGCGCCACTGAACGAGACCTTCATCCACCGCCAGACCATGGCGGGCGCCATGCGCTTCTCGACCACCGAGCTCGGCCAGCTCGAGGCGAAGATCGCCGGCGCCGCCGACCGGGCGCTCGGCCTCGAGCTCGAGGTCTTTGCCGATCTCACGCGTCGGGTGCTGGGGCGGGCGGAGGACATCCGGGCCGCCGCCCATGCGCTTGCCGTCCTGGATGTCGCCGCCTCCAACGCGACCCTCGCGGCGGAGGAGGCCTATTGCCGCCCGCTGGTCGACACCTCGCTGGCCTTCGCCATCCGCCAGGCGCGGCACCCGGTCGTGGAACAGGCGATCCGTGGCCGCGCGCCCTTCGTCGCCAACGATTGCGACCTCTCCGGCTCGGATACCAGGGGCGACGATCCCCGCGGCCGCATCTGGCTCGTCACCGGTCCCAACATGGCGGGCAAGTCGACCTTCCTGCGACAGAATGCGCTCGTCGCCGTCCTCGCCCAGATGGGGTCGTTTCGTCCCGGCCGCAGCCGCCCATATCGGCATTGTCGACAGGCTCTTCTCGCGGCGTTGGTGCGGCGGACGACCTCGCCCGCGGCCGCTCGACCTTCATGGTCGAGATGGTCGAGACCGCGGCGATCCTCAACCAGTCGGCGACCGCGGGCCCTGGTGATCCTCGACGAGATCGGCCGCGGCACCGCGACCTTCGACGGCCTGTCCATCGCCTGGGCGGCGGTGGAACACCTGCACGAGACCAACCGCTGTCGGGCCCTCTTCGCCACGCATTTCCACGAGCTGACGCGCTCCTGTCGCGGCGGCTGGACGCGGCTCCACAACGCCACGATGCGGGTGAAGGAGTGGCAGCGGCGACGTCGTCTTCCTGCACGAGGTGACGGAAGGGGCCGCCGATCGCTCCTATGGCATCCAGGTCGCGAAGCTCGCCGGCCTCCCCGCAACGGTCGTCGAGCGGGCGAAGCAGGTGCTGGCCGAGCTCGAGGCGACCGACCGCTCGGCGCCGACACGCCGGATGGTCGATGATCTGCCGCTCTTCGCCGTGGCGCCCCGCCCGGTCGCGGCACCTGCCCCGGATCCGGTGCTGGATCTCCTCGACGGCATGGACCCCGACGACATGACGCCGCGCGAGGCGCATGAGGCGCTCTATGCGCTGAAGGCGAGCCGTATCAGGAAGCCCTGACGCGGTTCAGCATCAGGAGCAGCGCCGACCAACAGAGCGGAATGGCAAGGCCCAGCGCCATGCCGGTCCACACCCGTCCCTCGAGGGCGAAGAGGTGCATCACCAGGAGATAGCCGGTGAAGCCGAAGATCATCGTCATGCCGTTGATGAAGGCGGCAGCCACCGCCGGCCCGCCGAGGCGGCGGTGCATCAGCAGGATGAAGCTCGAAAAGCTCGCCGGGAACAGCGCCGCGATGCCGGTCGCGGCGGGTCCCACCCGCTCGGACACCAGGATCACGCCAACCACGACCGAGACCACGATGACAGCCCGCAACGGCACATCATACCACTGCCGGCGCATGGGCGGCGGTCTGTCGCCGCTCCGCCAGTTCCATGTCAGCGCCCCGGCGGCGAGGAAGACGACGAGGTTCAGGACGAGGGCCGGACCGATGGTCCAGTCGAAGGCTTTCACCGCGAGAACGGCGGCAAGCCAGGCCGCGAGCATGCCGGCATAGGCTGGCACGAGGCTCGCTCCGCGGCGGGCGAGGAAGGCATAGGCGAGAGCTGCCGGCACGATGGCGACGTTGCCGGCGAGGCTCGACAGTGCCGCCTGCGCGATGAAGGCCGCATCATGGTCGAGGGCGAGGAGCACATAGGCCGGCCCGGTCGAGACGGGCAGCGCCAGCACCAGCGCGGCGATGAACGGCCGCGTGCGCTCCGCCACGAGCGAGGCGACGACGACGATGATCGCCGTGGTCAGGGCCTTGAGGATGAGGGAGAGGATGAACACGGGTGCGGGTGCCGGCCAGAAGGGATCCGAGGCTCTACCCGTTTCGCGGCCCCGCAGGCAGCCGGTTCAGTGCAGGACGCGCCCGCCATTGGCGTGCATCTCGGCGACGAGTGCGGCAACGCCCTCCAGATGCGGGTTGACGGCGAGCGCCGCCTCGAAGGCGATGAGGGCTTCGGTCTCGCGGCCGTGCTTGAGGCAGATCTGCGCGAAGCCCGACAGCGCGCCGAAATGCCGCGGCTCGCGGGTGAGCGTTTCCATGACATCGCGCACCGCCCGGGCATCGTCGCCGCGAATGAAATGCAACGTCGCACGCTTGTTCCAGGCCTCTGACCATTCGGGGCGGGCGTCGACAAGGGCATCGAGCACCAGCTGGGCGACGTCATGGTCCTTCAGCGCGATGGCATTGATCGCCTGCTCCATCGCCTCGTCGGCGTAGTCATCCTCGTGGTTCGTCCAGACCGCCCAGATCAGGTCCTGCAGCTCATAGGCAGGCTGGTGCGGCCGGAACCGGGCGAGATCGCGAAAGAGCGCGTCGAGCCGCTTCGGCTGGCCGGCGGCCGGCTTCATGGCATCGAGCCTCAGCACCAGCTGGAGGCATTCGTCGAAGGCGATCCTCTCGGACACGGAAACTCCATGGACCCAGACCGGACAGGGTGGCCGACAGCTTACCCCTGCCGCGGAGATCAGCAAGCGGTGAGAGCGTCGCCGCCAATTGCGGCGGATCAGTGCCCGTCGGTTCAGGCGGCGTGGGTCGTCGGCGACTGCGCCAGCAGCACCCGCAGCGTCGCTTCGTCGCGCGCCGCTCTCAGCTTCTGCGCATTGGCAGGATCGCGGGTGAGACGCGCGATGCGCGACAGGGCCTTGAGGTGGTCGGCCCCGGCGCCCTCGGGCGCCAGCAGGGCGAAGACCAGGTCGACGGGCTGCCCGTCGATCGAATCGAAATCCACCGGTCGCTCAAGCCGGGCGAAGAGCCCAACGACGCGCTGCAGCTTTGGCAGTTTGCCGTGGGGGATGGCGATGCCGCTGCCGGCGCCGGTCGAGCCGAGATTCTCGCGCTCGACGAGGGTGTTGAAGATCTCTTCGGCGGGCCGGCCGGTGAGGACGCTGGCGCGGGCCGCGATCTCCTGGAGCAGATGCTTCTTCGATTCGGCCCGCAGGGCGGGGATGATCGCGCCTTCGGCAATGATGTCTGGAAGCGGCATGGGGCTTGGCTTCTCGAAATAGTGCGGGCCGATTCGTCAGGTCCGCCATTAATCGCCATGCAATGACGGTGCCATGACGGGCTCAGGCGGAACCGTTCGGCACCGAGGGCGGGTCGATCCAGCCCACATGGCCGTCGGCGCGCCTGTAGACCACATTCACTCGGCCGTGAACAGCATGGAGGAAGACCAGCGCGGAAGCGCCCGTTACATCCAGGTCCAGCACGGCATCGGCGACCGTCATCCGCTTCAGCGAGGTGGTCTGCTCGGCGATGATGACCGGCTCGAAGCCGCCCTCCGCTTCCTCGCCGGCCGTTTCCCTCGGCGCCTCGATGACCACGTAGGGCGTTTCGATGCCAACCGGCTGGGAAGGGTGGCCCGCCTTGTCCTTCAGCCGCCGCGCATAGCGGCGCAGGCGCTTCTCGATCCGTTCCACGCCGAGGTCACAGGCGACATAGGCGTCGGCAGCGAAGGCCTCCGCCTGCAGCGTCGTTCCTGTGGGAAGGTGCAGGGCGGCGACGGTGCGGAAGCCATGAGCCTCCTTCTCGACGGTCACATGACCGGAAACACGGCCGTCCAGATATCGCTGCGATGCCTCTCCGACTCGTCCTGCGATCCGTTCACGCAACGCCTCGCCAATGTCGAGGTTCTTGCCGGAAATCCGCAGAGCCATGGGGCTCCTCCGATGTTCTGTTCGTGCTCAGCGCCGCCGGACGGCGGCGCCCCGAAGCCTTCTTCTTATGCTTCTGGGGTAAGGACTGCATCGGGACAAGTCAATGCGACCGCCTGCCCGTCCCATGCTGCACTTGCGTCGGAAACTGATGTCGGGCACCGCTTTGGGACAGGGATACCGCTTCTGGCCCGTTCCGACGAAAGTGCCGCCCGATGACACGCGACAGGGAGCTTTTCGACAGGTCGCCCGGGAATAGGTTCGCGCTGCCGTCATGGCTGGACCGCGCGCTGTCGTGGGGCGTCGTCACGACCGATGAGGAGGTGGCCCGCCGCCAGAGGCTGACCAACGTCGCCAACTTCTCCGCCATGGCCAATGCCGGGTCGCACCTGGTGTCGAACGCCCTCCATGATCTCGAAGGCATGATGCTGATCCATGCCTACAACGCGCTGATGGTGCTGGCCGAGCTGTTCATTCCGCGCCTGCATCGTCGCGGTGCCAATGCCGGCGCCATCGCGCTCCTGACCCTCATCACCCTCGGCAACTTCTTCGTCGCGGTCATGCTCGGGCGCGACAGCAGCCTGCAGGTCTATTTCACCCTCATGCCCGCCGGCATCATGCTGCTGGTCGGCGTCGAGAACCGGCGGGTCTGGCTCCCCTTCGTCGTCGCTGCCGCCGCAGCGCTGCTCGCCACGCTCTACCTCTTCCCGCCGGAGGGCTTCGTGGTGCGGGGCGACATGGTCATCCGCCAGAACCTCGCCAACCACGCGATGATCAACGCCATGCTCGTCAACGGCGTGCTGATCTTCTACGCCCTGACCCTGCTGCGCCGCGCCCAGGCCGACCTGCAGACGGCGCTCGGCCGGTCCGACTCGCTCCTCTCCATCCTCATGCCGGCGCCGATCGCGGCTCGCCTGAAGCAGGAGCCGGAGCGGCCGATCGCCGACCGCCTCGAGGATGTCACCATCCTCTTCGCCGATCTCGTCGGCTTCAGCGAGGCCGCCCACGACCAGCCGCCCGAGGAGGTCGTTGCCTGGCTGGACGCGCTGGTGCGCGCCTGGGACGAGGCCTGCGAGGCGGAGGGGATCGAAAAGATCAAGACGATCGGCGACAGCTACATGGCGGCGTCCGGCATTGGCGAGCGGCGCAGCGATGATCCGGCCCGCATGGGGCGCTTCGCCCTCGCCATGATCGACCGGCTGGGCCGGCACGCGCCGCTCGGCGGCCGCCGCCTGTCGCTCCGCATCGGCGTCCATCGCGGCTCGGCGACGGCAGGCGTCATCGGCCGCTCGCGGATGGGCTACGACCTCTGGGGCGACGCGGTGAACACGGCCTCGCGCATGGAATCGACCGGCAGTCCCGGCCGCATCCACGTCAGCGATGCCTTCCGCCAGGCTGCGGGCGCGGCCTTTGCCTTCGAGGAGCGCGGCATCATCGAGATCAAGGGCATCGGCCCGATGCGGACCTGGTACCTGCTGCCGCCGGCGGCGTGAATCGCTATCCGGCGGCCTGTTCGATGGCGGCCGGGCGCTCGATGCAGTAGTAGCCCGCCAGCCGGCTGACATCGCCCTTGCGCAGCCAGTCATTGAGGACGCGGCTCGCGGTCTCGCGCGAGACGCCGGCCATGGCGGCGATGTCGCTCTGGCTGAGCCGCACCTTGATGAGGGTCCGTCCTGGTCCGACGGGCTGGCCGAAGCCCTCGGCCAGCGCCACGAGCGCCACGGCCACCCGGCCCTTCACAGGCATGAAGTTGGAGCTGGCGAGCGCGAGATTGGTGTCGCGCAGGCGTCCGGCGAGGAGCGTCGCCACCATCCGCATGCTCGCGATGTCGCCCGCCACGAGTTCGTCGAAGGCGGCCCGCGATATGAAGCGGAGCCGCGACGCCTTCAGCGCGGTCACGGTCGCCGAACGCGGCCGGCTGTCGATGAGAGACAGTTCGCCGACCACGGTGCCCGGCCGCAGGATCGCGAGGATGCGGTTGATGCCGGAATCGGAGGCCATCTCCACCTTCAGGATGCCCTCGTCGATCATGTAGCAGCCGTCGCCGGGATCGCCTGCCAGGAACAGCGTCTGGTCGGCAGAAAGCTTCATCGGCGTGGCGCGGGCGACGAGCCGCGCCGTGACGTCGGCGGGCAGGTCCGAGAAGAACTCCGGTCGTCGAGGCATCGTGGAGGACATGGCGGGAAGGCTACAGCGCCCGTCGCCCTTGGCAAGCACGGACGCGCGAAAGGGGCGGTCGGATGACCGCCCCCCGCTGCATGGCCCATCGTCAGTCGCAGACCTGGACGCGGCGATAGATGCCGTAGACGGGATCGAACTGGCGGACCCAGCCGCAGGCGGCGATCGGTGCTCCGACGGCGACGCCGTAGCCGATGTAGCGGTGGCCCCAGTGACGATGGCCATGGTGCCAGGGGCGGTGGAACCCGCCGTGGCGATGGAACCCGCCGTGGCGGAAGCCGCCATGGAATCCGCCGCGGAACCCGCCCATGCCGCCGCGGAACCCGCCGCCGCCTCCGCCGTGGAAGCCGCCGCCGCCGCCCCGGCCGCCGCGGGCCTCGGCCTCGGTCATGGTGAAGCCAACCGTGCCGACGATGGCGAGGGCTGCGGCGGCGAGGATCTTGGTGCGCATGCTGGTCATGAAACTCTCCTGTTGGGTTAGGCCGAAGCCCGATCGCTTTCGGTGATCGGACAGTCGCAGGAGAGAGGGGCGGGGGATGTGATGGCCGTCACGCTTCGGACGATTGCCGCCGGGCTCAGCGGTCCGGCACGAAGGGTGTGCCGAGCGCGGCCGGGGCCTGGGCGTTGCCGCGCTGTCTCCAGCTGATGACGACCAGGACGAGGATGGTGGCGATGTAGGGCAGGGCCGACATGGCCTGGCTCGGGATGCCCCATCCGCGCGCCTGGGCATGGAGCTGCAGCACTGTGACGCCGCCGAAGAGATAGGCGCCGATGACGGCGCGCAGCGGCAGCCACGAGGCGAAGACGACGATGGCGAGTGCGATCCATCCGCGCCCTGCCGTCATGCCCGGCGACCAGAAGGGCGTATAGGCGAGCGACAGATAGGCGCCCGCAAGGCCGGCGCAGCCGCCGCCGAACAGCACGGCGAGAAAGCGGATCCTGAGGACCGGGTAGCCAAGGGCATGGGCCGAAGCGTGGCTTTCACCGACGGCCCGGAGCACGAGGCCGGCGCGGCTTCTCCACAGGAACCACCAGACCCCGACCGTCAGCAGTACCGAGGCATAGACGATGGGGTCCTGGGCAAAGAGGATCTTGCCGACCACCGGCAGGTCCGAAAGCCAGGGCACCACGATCTTCGCCATCGGGTCGCGCCGGGCGCCGACGAAGTCGCGGCCGATGAGGCCTGAGACGCCGATGCCGAGGATGGTGAGGGCGAGCCCTGTCGCCACCTGGTTGGCGGCGAGGCCGAGCGCCAGCGCCGCGAAGACCGCCGCGAGGATCATGCCCGCGGCAATGCCGGCGAGGACCCCGACGAGCGTCGAGCCGGTGAGGACCGCGGCGGCGAAGCCGGTGGCGGCACCGACGATCATCATGCCCTCGACGCCAAGGTTGAGGACACCGGAGCGCTCGACGACGAGCTCGCCGAGCGCGGCGATGAGCAGCGGCGTCGCCGCGGTGATGATGGTGAGCAGGATCGCCTCGGTCATGCCCATCAGGCGGCCCTCGCGGACGGGATGAGGCGCAGGCGATAGAGCAGGAAGGTGTCGCAGCCGAGCACGAAGAACAGCAGCAGGCCCTGGAACACCCGGGTCACGTCGAGGGGGATGCGCGTGGCGATCTGGGCATTCTCGCCGCCGATGAAGGTCAGCGCCAGGAACAGCGCGGCGATCAGCGCGCCGATGGGGTTCAGCCGGCCGAGGAAGGCGACGATGATGGCGGTGAAACCGTAGCCCGGCGAGATCGACGGCTGCAGCTGGCCGACCGGCCCCGCCACCTCGATCACCCCGGCAAGTCCGGCAAGGCCTCCCGAGACGGCGAAGACGAAGAGCGTGGTCCTCGCCGGATCGAAGCCGGCGAAGCGCGCGGCGCGCGGCGCCTCGCCCACCAGGCGGATCTCGAAACCCTTGAGGGTCCGCCCCATCATCACGGCGGCCACGAGGGCGATGATCACCGCCAGGGCGAAGCCGAGATGCATCCGGCCGGCCTCGAAAAGAAGAGGCATGGTGGCTTCCGGCTCGAAATTCACCGACTGCGGGAAGTTGAAGCCCTTGGGATCGCGCCAGCGGCCGCGCACCAGGTAGTCGAGGGCGAGTTCCGCCACATAGACCAGCATCAGGCTCGTCAGGATCTCGTTGACCCCGAGCCGCGCCTTGAGCAGCGCCGGGATCAACGCCCAGAGCATGCCGCCGACGATGCCGAGGACGAGCATCAGGGCGATGACCCAGGGTCCGTCCGGCTGGCCGTGGGTGGCGAGCGCCAGCCAGGAGCCGAAGATGGCGCCCATGACGAGTTGTCCCTCGGCGCCGATGTTCCAGTTGTTCGAGCGGTAGCAGAGCGTCAGGCCGACCGAGATGAGGATCAGCGGGGTCGCCTTCACGGCGAGTTCCTGCAGCGCCCAGCCGTCGCTCAAGGGGTCGATGAAGAACACCTTCAGCGCGGCGAGCGGGTTCTTGCCGAGAAGGGCGAAGAGGATGGCGCCAGCGACGAGCGTGAGAGCGACCGCCGCCAGCGGCGAGGCGAAGGTCAGCCAGGCGGGGCGGTCATCGCGGCGTTCGAGGATGAGCCTCATGCGGCGACCCCGTGAATGCCGCCCATCATCAGGCCGACGGTTTCGCGGTCGAGCTCGCGGGTCGGCCTTGCCTCGCTGAGCCGGCCCCCGGAGATGACTGCCAGCCGGTCGGTCAGCGCGAAGAGCTCGTCGAGATCCTGGCTGATGACGAGCACCGCTGCTCCCCGGGCGGCAAGATCGACCAGCGCCTGGCGGATGGTCGATGCCGCAGCCGCATCGACGCCCCAGGTCGGCTGGGCCACCACCAAGAGCGCGGGCTCGCGCAGGATCTCGCGGCCGACGACGAATTTCTGCAGGTTGCCACCGGACAGCGCCCGTGCCTCGGGATTGGCGCCGCTCATGCGGACGTCGAAGGCCTTCACGACGCGGTCGACCCAGGCCGTCACCGCAGATCGGTCGATCAGCCCGCGGGCGAGGAAGCCGGAGGTCGCATGGCCGGACAGCAGCGCGTTCTCCGTCAGGGTGAAGCGCGGCGCGCAGGCGTGGCCGAGCCGCTCCTCCGGCACGAAGGCGGCGCCCAGGCGACGGCGGGCGGTGATGCCGAGCGCGCCGACCGGCCGGCCGTCCAGAGTGATGGTTCCGGGAGGGCTCGATGTCTCGCCGGACAGGGCGGCGAAGAACTCGTCCTGGCCGTTGCCGGCGATCCCCGCGATGCCGACGATCTCGCCGGTGCGGACGGTCAGCGCGATATCCTTCAGGCTGGTGCCGTGGGTATCGGGCGAGGCGAGCGACAGGCCGGTCACCACCAGCCGGTCGGCGCCGGCCGTGTGGGCGGCGGCACGGACCTCCGTCACCTCGGTGCCAACCATCAGGCGGGCAAGGCTCGCCGCCGTCTCGTCACGCGGCACAGCGGTCGCCACCACCTTGCCCATGCGCAGGATGGTGGCGCGGTCGCAGAGCCGGCGCACCTCGTCCAGCTTGTGCGAGATGTAGAGGATGCTGCGGCCCTCGGCCTTCAGCGTCTGGAGCGTCACGAAGAGCTGGTCCGCCTCCTGCGGGGTCAGCACCGAGGTCGGCTCGTCGAGGATCAGCAGCTTCGGGTTCTGCAGCAGGGCCCGGACGATCTCGATGCGCTGCCGCTCGCCCACCGACAGGCGCCAGACCTCGCGGCGCGGATCGAGCGGCAGTCCGTAGGCGCGAGACAGCCGCGCCACCTCCGCCTCGATGGTCGCCATGGGCGTGCCCGGTGGCAGCGACAGCGCGACGTTCTCGGCGACGGTCAGCGCCTCGAACAGCGAGAAGTGCTGGAACACCATGCCGATGCCGAGCCGCCGCGCCTCCGCCGGGCTGGCAATGGTGACGGCAGCGCCCTCCCAGGCGATGCGGCCTTCCGAGGGCTGCAGCAGGCCGTAGAGGATCTTGACCAGCGTCGACTTGCCGGCGCCGTTCTCCCCCAGCAGGGCGTGGATCTCGGCGGGTGCCACCGTGAGGTCGACCTGGTCGTTGGCGACGAGCGCCCCGAAACGCCTGACGATACCGGTGGCCTCCAGCAGCGGCGCCATCAATAGGCGACCTTGTCGGGCATCGCCGTCCATTCGAGGAAGACGCCGCGCGCCTCGGCCGAGGGCCGGTGCTCCATCCGGGCCATGGTGATGGCCGGCGCCCGCTTCATCTCCTCGTAGAAGGGCGCGTCGTCGAAGCCGATGGCTGCCGCGTCCTCGCGGGTATTGGCATAGACGATGCGGTCGACGCGCGCCCAGAGCGCGGAGGCAAGGCACATGGGACAGGGCTCGCAGCTTGAATAGAGCGTCGCGCCCCTGAGGTCGAAGCGGTTCAGCGCCGCGCAGGCGCGGCGGATGGCGACCACCTCCGCATGGGCGGTCGGGTCGTTTGTCGAGGTGACCTGGTTCCAGCCCTCGGCCACCACCTTGCCGTCCATCACCACCACCGCGCCGAAGGGGCCGCCATGGCCGGCCAGCATGTGCTCGCGCGACAGGGCGACGGTGCGGGTCATGAACAGGTGGTCGAGATCGACGCTCATGCGCCGATCTCACGCGGGAGGGGACGCGAAGTCAATTCGGGTTCGCGCGTCGTTTCAGAGCACCCCGCCCTGCCGCATCGCCGCGATCTCCGCCTCCGAATAGCCGGCGGCCTTCAGCACCGCGTCCGTGTGCTCGCCGAGCCGGGCACCGGTCCAGCGGATGGCGCCGGGCGTGCGTGTGAGCTTCGGTACGATGCCCTGCATCAGCATGCGGCCGAGGTCCGGCGTGTCGACCTCCACAACCATGTCGCGGGCGCGGAAATGCGGATCGGCCGCAACCGCCGCCGCGTCGTTGACGCCGCCGGCCGGCACCGAGGCGCCGTCGAGCAGCTTCAGCAACTCGTCGCGCGGTTTCGTGCGCGTCCAGTCGCCGATGATGCGGTCGATCTCGGCCTGGTTGTCCGGCTGTCCGCGCGCGCCGTGGGTGGCGAAGCGCGGGTCGTCCATGAGGAAATCCATCCCCATGACGGCGAAGAGCCGCTTGCAGATGGTGTCGGCATTGGCGCCGATGACGATGTGATGCCCGTCGAGGGTCGGATAGATGTTGGACGGCGCAAATCCCGGCGAGGTCAGCCCGGTGCGGCCGCGCACATGGCCCGTCACCGAATATTCGGAGATCACCCCCTCGATCGCCGCGAGGATGGCGTCGGTGAGGCCGACGTCGATGACCTGACCCTTGCCGTCGTGGCTGCGCTGGTGAAGCGCCGCGAGGATGCCGAAGGCGGTGTAGATGCCGGCCAGCGTGTCACCGATGGAGAGGCCCGTGCGGGTCGGCAGCCGGTCGGGATAGCCGTTGATGGTGCGCATGCCGCCCATCGCCTCGGCGACGGCGGCGAAGCCCGCCTTCTCCGCATAGGGGCCGTACTGCCCGTAGCCCGACACGCGGGCGATGATGAGCTTCGGATTGATGGCATGCAGGGCCTCGACGGTCAGGCCCCATTTCTCCAGCGTGCCCGGGCGGAAGTTCTCCAGCAGCACGTCGGCGTCCTTCAGCAGCCGGCGCAGGATGTCCTGGCCCTGGCTTTTTCTCAGGTCGATGGTGACGCTCTTCTTGTTGCGGCCGATGACCGGCCACCAGACGGAAGCGCCGTCCTTCTTGGCGAAGCCCCATTGCCGCATCGGGTCGCCCTTGCCGGGATCCTCGAACTTCACGAGGTCGGCGCCCATGTCGGCGAGCAGCTGCCCGCAATAGGGCCCGGCGATGAAGGAGCCGAGCTCGACCACTTTGATGTCGGACAGGGGGCCGGCGGTTGCAGGGGCGGTCGAAGCGGTCATGGCGGCATCTCTCGTGGAGCCAGAGACCTAGCCGCGCGCGGGCCGTGGGGCAATGTTCGCCCGGCAGGGCACCCGTGCCGTCAGTGGGTCGTCTTGCGGCTGGTTTCCAGATGCCGCGACCAGCGCGACAGGCCGAAGCAGATGATCCAGTAGACCGCGCCGGCGAAGGCATAGGCCTCCATGTTCATGCCGACCCAGGCGGGATCGGCGAGGGAGGCCTGGGCGATGCCGAGGAGGTCGAAGATCGAGACGATGGAGACCAGCGAGGTGTTCTTCACCAGGGCGATGAACTCGTTCGTCATGGCCGGCATGGAGATGCGCAGCGCCTGCGGCAGGACGATCAGGCCCGTGGTCTGCCAGTATCCGAGCCCCTGGGCGCTGGCCGCTTCCCACTGGCCCTTGGGGATGGCCTGCAGGCCGCCGCGCACGGCCTCCGCCATATAGGCGGCGATGACGAAGGCGAGGCCGACGAGGGCGCGGATGAGGCGGTCGATGTCCCAGCCCGCCGGCATGACCAGCGGCAGCAGCAGGGAGGCGAGGAAGATGACCGTGATGATCGGTACGCCGCGCCAGAACTCGATGAAGATGGTCGAGACCAGCCGGATGACCGGCAGCTCGGACTGGCGGCCGAGGGCGAGAAGGATGCCGAGCGGCACGGCGAGGACGCCCGCATAGACCGACAGGAAGACGGTCAGCATCAGCCCGCCCCACTGGCGCGTCTCGACCCGCGGCAGGCCGAGGCCGCCGGAGAGCAGCCAGGCGTCCGAGCGATGAGCAGCGCGGCCCACAGGAGGCGGCACGGCGAGTGCCCGGCGCGGCAGGGCCGGCCAGAACGACACGGCGACCGTCCGCGATCAGCCAGCACGCGCCGCGAGGTTGACGCGCCAGCGCTCGGCCGGCGGATAGAAGCCGTACATGAACTGGCCGAAGCGCGCCTTGACGAAAACCCAGCATGCCCCCCCGCTGGTGCAGTCGGCGCGGGTGGTCCCGGCGAGGTCGGCGTTCCAGACGGCCCAGCGCAGGATCGGTACGGCCATGGCCACGATGGCGGCGATGCAGACCAGCGAGACGAGCGCGTTGAGCGGCGTCGAGAAGTAGTCGGCCCTGAGTCGGCGCAGGAGCGAGGCGCGAACCGGCATGACGCCGAGGGTGCTGGCGGCCGTCATCGCGTCACCAGCCGCGTCCTGGCGTTGTACCAGTTCATGAAGGCGGAGACGGCCAGCCCGAGGGCAAGGTAGATCGCCGAGCGTGATGGCGATGATCTCGATGGCCTGGCCGGTGTTGGTCAGCGCCGAGCCGACGAAGACGCTGACCAGTTCCGGAAATGCGATGGCGGCACCGAAGGAGGAGTTCTTCAGGACGTTGAGATACTGGCTGGTCAGTGGCGGTATCATCACCCGCATGGCCTGCGGGATGACGACGAGGCTGAGGGCGCGGTTGGGCCTGAGCCCCAGCGCATAGGCGGCCTCCCACTGGCCCTTCACGCACGGACTGGATCCCGCCGCGCACGATCTCGGCGATGAAGCCGGCGGTGTAGGTGGTGAGCGGCAGCGAAGAGGGCGACGAACTCCGGCACCAGCACGAAGCCGCCGCGGAAGTTGAAGCCACGCAGCGCCGGGACGTCCCAGGCGCTGATCGCCGAAGCGATGCCGAAGGCGATGGCGGGGAGCACGAGGAAGAAGGCAAGGCCCGTCGCCCAGACCGGGAAGATCGCGCCGGTGGCATCGCGCCTGGCGCTTCGCCCAGATGGCGATACCGGCCTGGATGAGCATGCCGGCGAGGACGACGAGCGGCGGCGATGCGGAAGGCAGAGCCGTCGGTCGGCACGCGGGATCGTCAGGCCGCGATTGTTGAGGAAGCGCCACCGAGAAGATGCCGATGGACTGGCGCGGCCGCCGGCAGGGCGGCGATGACGCCGAAGTACCAGAACAGCACGAAGAACAGCAGGGGGATGTTGCGGACGAACTCGATATAGGCGCCGGCAAGGCCCGACAGCAGCTTGTTGGCGGAGAGCCGGGCGACGCCGATGACGAAACCGAGCAGGGTCGCGGCGATGACCGAGACGAAGGTGATGACCAGCGTGTTGGCGACGCCGACCCAGAGCAGCGCCAGGATGTTGGAGGCCGGCGTGTAGTTGGTCAGCACGAAGGGCACGTCGATGCCCGATGTGCGCCACAGGAAGTCGAAGCCGGAGGCCATGCCGGCATTGACCATGTTCTGCGAGGCGTTGCGCACGACGAGAACGATCGTCGCGGCGAGCCCGATCAGCAGGGCCGCCTGCCAGAAGATCTCGCGCACGCGCTTGTCGTAGAAATAGCGGGTCACGTCACCGGCCGGGCGGCGGGAGGGGAACGCAGCCTCCCGCCGGGGCGGGAGGCCGATCGGGGATGGTTCAAGCCGGGCCCGTCACTGGAACGGCGGCGTGAACAGCAGGCCGCCGCGTGGTCCACAGCTGGTTGGCGCCGCGCTTCGAGGCTCGAGCGGCGGAGCCCATGCCGACGGTGCGCTCGTAGCTTTCGCCGTAGTTGCCGACCTGCTTGATGGCGTTGAACATCCAGTCGTTCGGCAGGCCGAGCATGGCGCCGAAGTTGCCGTCGGCGCCGAGCAGGCGGCGGATCTCGGCGTTCTTCGAGTTGGCGCGCATCTCCTCGACGTTCTTCGACGTCACGCCCAGCGCCTCGGCCGCGATCATGCCGTTCAGCACCCAGCGCACGACGGCCTGCCAGCGCTCGTCGCCCCAGCGGGTCACCGGCCCCTGCGGATCGTTGGAGATGAGCTCGGTCATGATCGGTGTGCTCGCCTGGGATCTTCAGCTTGATGCGCTGTCCGGCGAGGGCGCCGACGCCGGCGGTGTAGCTGTCGCAGCGGCCCGCGTCATAGGCGGCGATGGCGTCGTCGTTCTTCTGGAAGTTGATGATCGAGACCTTGAGGTTGCGCTCGCGGAAATAGTCGGCGGCGGTGCGCTCCTCGGTCGAGCCGGCGGCGACGCAGATCGAGGCGTTCTCGAGGTCGGTCGGCTTCTTGGCGCCCGAGGCGGTGCGCACGATGAAGGTCTGGCCCTCGTAGAAGTTGATGCCCTGGAAGTTCACGCCGAGGGTCGCGTTGCGCGAGTAGGTGATGGTGGTGTTGCGTGACAGGAGATCGACCTGTCCCGACTGCAGCACCGGCCAGCGCTGCTGCACCGAGGTCGGCGTGTAGCTGGACCTTGTTGGCGTCGCCGAGCACCGCGGCGGCCAGCGCCTCGACAGATAGTCGACGTCGAGGCCGGTCCATTCCCCCTTGTCGTTGGCGAAGGAGAAGCCCGGCAGGCCGAGATGGACGCCGCATTCCATGATGGCCGCGGGCGCGTGATGGCATCCAGTGTCGGACTGAGGGTGCGAGCTGCTGGGCGGCGGCAGCGCCGGTGCCGAGCGCGAGAATGGCGGCAGCGAGGGCGCCGCGGGACAGGGTGGACATGGGACAGGCTCCGTCAGCACTCCGGACGAAGGACCGCCGGAGAATAACTATCGTCACAGTCGGAAGGGGGACGAAAAGAGTCAACTGTCTCACGTGCTGTGACGACAGCTCTTTCCACGCCCGGCGTGCCAGTCGTTCAGCTCCGCACGAATCCGACGATGTCCTTCACCGAATCCATCACCGGCCGCGCGATGGCGCGGGCGCGCTCGGCGCCCGTGGCGCAGGACGCGGTCGATCTCGCCAGGATCGGCGATCGAGCCGCTGCATCTCGGCCGTGATCGGCGACGAGCTTGGCTACCGACAAGGTCGGCCAGCGCCACCTTGAAGGTCGGAGAACTGGCCGCCGCCGAACTCGCAGAGCACGTCCGCCTTGGTCGCGGTCCGCCAGCGCCGCGAAGATGCCGACGAGATTGTCCGCCTCGGCGCGGCCCTTCAGGCCAGCTTCGCTCCGCATCGGCAGCGCCTCGGGGTCGGTTGCGCGCCTTGCGGATCTTCTGCGCGATGGTGTCGGCATCGTCGGTCAGGTTGATGCGCGACTAGTCCGACGGGTCGGACTTCGACATCTTCTTGGTGCCGTCGCGCAGGGACATGACGCGCGTCGCCGGCCCCATGATCACCGGCTCGGTGATCGGGGAAGAAGGCGTCGCCATGCCCGAGCTCGGCGATGCGCTTGGCGAAGTCGTTGTTGAACTTCATGGCGATGTCGCGGGTCAGTTCGAGATGCTGCTTCTGGTCCTCGCCGACCGGCACGTGGGTTGCGCGGTAGATCAGGATGTCGGCGGCCATCAGGCGTCGGATAGGCGTAGAGGCCGAGCGAGGCGTTCTCGCGGTCCTTGCCGGCCTTGTCCTTGAACTGCGTCATGCGGTTCATCCAGCCGATGCGGGCGACGCAGTTGAACACCCAGGCGAGCTCGGCGTGCTCGTGCACCTGGCTCTGGTTGAACAGGATGGAGCTGCTTCGGGTCGATGCCGGCGGCGATGTAGGCGGCGGTGACCTCGCGGATCGCGCGGTCTGCAGCGCCGTCGGATCCTGCCAGCAGCGGTGATCGCGTGCATGTCGACGACGCAATAGATGCAGTCGTGAGTCTCCTGCATGGCGACCCAGTTCACCATGGCGCCGAGATAGTTGCCGAGGTGCAGGTTGCCGGTCGGCTGCATGCCCGAGAAGACGAGCGGCTTGAAGGTCGCCATGGTGGTGGAATCCCAAAGCAGGGGCGGCCGTCTGCCGCTCCGAAGGCGCGCTTCCTCGCATGGGCGGCGAGGTGATTCAAGCGCCGCGCGGGATCACTCCGCCAGCACGCGCGTCGGCGGGAAGACGACCTCGACCAGCGTGCCCTGGTTCGGCGTCGAGGTGATGCCGAAGGAGGCGCGGTTGGCTTCCACCAGCGCCTTGGTCAGTGGCAGGCCGAGGCCGGTGCCTTTGGCGGCGCGCGGATTGGACGTCGCCACCTGCCGGAATGGCTCCATGGCGGCCCTGAGCTCGTTTTCCGTCATGCCGATTCCGGTGTCGCGCACCCGCAGCACCGCTTCGCCCGCGTCCGACAGCCCGGTGGAGACGATGATCTGGCCGCCGGCCGGTGTGAACTTCACCGAGTTGGACAGGAGGTTCAGGACGATCTGCCGAAGCGAGCGGGCGTCGGCCACCACATTGGGCAGGCGCGGCTGCAGCGAGGAGCGGATGATCACGCGGTCGCGGTTCGCCTGCGGCTGCATGGTCGCGACCGTCGACTGCACCATCTCGTTGAGGTCGACGCTGGTGAAGGCGAGCTCGAGCTTGCCGGCCTCGATCTTGGACAGGTCAAGGAGGTCGTTGATCAGCGACAGCACATGACCGCCCGAGGCGTGGATGTCCTTCAGGTAGTCGCGATAGCGCTCGTTGCCGACCGGCCCGAAGCGCTCCTCCATCATCACCTCGGAGAAACCGATGATGGCGTTCAGCGGCGTGCGGATCTCGTGGCTGATCTTGGCGAGGAAGTCGGACTTCTGCGACGAGGCCTGCTCGGCCTGCCGCTTGGCGGCGATGAGGTCCTCCTCGGCCTTCTTCCACTGGGTCATGTCGCGGAAGACGGCGGCGAGCTTCGGCTTCGACGCGGGGCCGGTGCGGCCCATGGTCATGTAGAGCGGGATGAGGCCGCCCTGCTTGACGCGGCCGATGATCTGCCGGCCGTCGTTCAGGACGCTGGCGACGCCGTTGGACAGCAGCCCGTCGCAATAGTCGAGGGCCGAGCGGTGGCTTTCGGGGGCGAAGAGCGCGGTGATGGAGCGGCCCTTCACCTCGGCGGATTCATAGCCGAACAGCGCCTCCGCCGAGCGGTTCATGCTCTCGATGGCGCCGTCGGCGGTGACGATGACGATGCCGTCGGTCGCGGTGTCGAGGATCTGCTCGACCTCGTCGAGGCGGCCCCGCAATTCGCTGAGTGTCGACGACTCATGGTCGCCGACCACCTCCGTCGCCGGTTCCACCCGGCGCAGCGAGAACAGGAAGGCGGAATCGCCGGCCCAGGCGACGCGCGACAGGTTCACCTCGACCGGGACGGCCGAGCCATCCTCGGTCGTCAGCGCGACGGCCGCGCCGGTCGCCTCGTCCGGTCCGCCGGCAAAGAGGCGTGAGATGCCGCCGGCCCGCTCGAGGGCAGCGGCATCGGCGAAGCCCACCCAGTCCAGCAGGGTGCGGTTGGCGAAGAGAATCGCGTTGCCGCGGTGGACCACGAGGCCGGTCGGCACGCGGTCGAGCAGGCAGGCAAGATCGGCAGAGATGGCGGAGGCATCCGGCGCCGGGACGGTGTCCGCACCGAAGGCGCTCGGCAGCGGACCGAAGGGTGTGCCCGAATCGACAAAGCGGCCGGAGGAAACCTCGCCACCGGCAGGGTCAGCCTGGCTGACGGCATCGGTGGCGGGCGCGATCGGCGGGGCGGCTTCCACCGGCGGCTCGGATGCCTCTTCGACGGCGGCCGGCTCCGTCGGAACCGGTCCGGCCTGCGGCGCCTGCTCGGCCGGCGGCGGCAGCGGCTCGGGCGTCCGCGCCGCGGCGGGCTCGGCAGCGGGTGCCTCGTCCTCAGTCCTCGCCCCGAGGGCGCGGGCGATCTCGCGGAAGGCGTTGCGCTCGCCGGGCGACAGTTGCGGGCGCTTCAGGTCCTGGCCGATCGAGGTCCTGAGGGCGACGACATTCGGCGGATTGGTGTGCACGGTGAGGACCGGCCGCGCCTCGGCGACCGGGCCGCGTGCAGGCTCCGCATCCACCGGTGCCGCGTCGGTGGCCTGATCTGCCGGTTCGTCCGAGCGATGCTCGGTCGTCGCCAGCTCTTCAGTGTGCGCTGCGGCAGGCGACGCAGCCGTCTCGATCGTCTCGCCGGGCGCCTGATCGTCGCTGGCGGTGTCTTCGCGCGCAGGGACGTCTTCACGCTCAGCGGTCTCGGCCGTCACATGGTCGCCTGCGGCGACCTCATCGGCCACGGCCTCTTCGGCCTCGGCGGCGGATCCCCCGGTCGGGATCTTGGCCGGTTCGGGCGACGTCGCTACCGCGTCGTCATGAACCGTAACAGCCTCCTCGGAAGTCTCGATCGTCGGCGCCACATCGACCTCGGGCGCTGGACGTGACGGCGTGGCTGCGACAGCGTGGTCGCCGGCGGCGCCTCGACGACCTCCGCCTCGTCCGTGACGGGCGTCGTCGATGCGTCAGGCTCCGGGGCGCCGGGGGTCGCCGCGCCTGCGGCGGGCCTCGCCGCGGCCAGTTCCTCGACGATCAGGCCGAAGCCGGCATAGCCCTGGAAATCGCCGTCGCGCAGCGTCGGGAAGGCGGCGAGCGTCACCGCCAGCCGTCGGCCGCGTGAGCCGAGCGGCCACACTGCCGGGACGCCGCTGAACGGACGGCGGCCCGCCACGGCGGCGGCGAGAGCGCCCTGCGGATCGAGGTCGAAGCGCTGCAGGGCCTCGTCGAAGCTCGCGTCCGTCGGGGCAGCCACTGTCTCGGGGGAGATGGAATGAAACCGCAGGTCGGCGTCGAGCCGCCACGAGAAACGCTGCGGCGCCTCGATGTCGTCGGCCTCGGCGGCGGGCGTTTCCTGAGCCGGGGTCGCAGGCACATCTGCCGACCCTGCGGACGACTTCTCCGCATCGACGCTCGTCATCGTCGCAGCGACCACGGAGGTCGCAGGTGCGGGCTCGGGCGTCTCGGCAGCGAGCGGTGTACCGGCAACCAAAGGGGTCTCGACGACCGGCAAGGGAGCCGCGCGGCTGTCCGGCGGCACCTCGCCTTCGGAGTCCTGCGGGCCGGGTTCCTCCACCGCGGCCGTCACCTCGGCAGCGGTCTGGGCCGGCTCCGGAAGGGCCTGGGACGGGATTGAGGAAGCTTCTCCAGCCGGCTCGTCCGCGGTGACCGTCGCAGGCGTGACCAGCCGAAGCCCCGGCGTCGCGACGGAACCGGCCTCGGGCGCGAGCACGGCCACCACGGCATGGGCGGCGGGGATGCCAACGAGCGTCATCGGCCCGTTGACCAGCTGGATCGTGGTCCGGCCGGATGTGGTCACGGTGGCGAGGGCCTCGGCCGCGGCCGGGCCGATCAGGTCGTGAAGCGAAGTCGAGGCGAGCGCGGAGGCGCCGCCGCTTGCCGCCAGTGGCGTACCCGCCGTGTCGAAGGCGAGCGCCGGAAGGCGCAGGTCGGTGACAAAGGCGATCGTCGCCTCGCGCGGCGAGCCGCGGCGCAGGCTTGGCAGGCGCAGGGCGATCAGGCCGACATCGCCGGCCCTCAGCCGCCAGGCTTCGGCGACGACGCTCTCCGAGCCGAAGCGGCCCGCGATACGCATCCGCTCGGAACGCGGCGTACCGTCGGCGGGCAGAAGCGGCGCCAGCCGGGCGACCTGTCCCGCGAAGGCATGGGTCGCGGCATAGTCGCGCTCCATGGCGATGGCGACGCCGGTCGCACCCATGGCACGGGCACCCGAGAGATTGGCGAGCAGCAGTTTGGAGGCGTCGGCCGACCAGATCCACCAGGGGCCGGGCTCGGCGATCAGGCGCGCGACATCCGGCTCCGACAGGATCGTCGACAGGCTGGAATTCGGGGATGTCATGCGGTCGATCCCGTGCGCGGAACGCGGCGCGCCTGGCGCAGGCGGCCACATTGGTGAAGGATATGTTGATGGATTGTGTCGGAACAGAGCCGAAACGTCCACGCCGGGGGAGGGGTTACGGCGCGTCAACCGAAGGTTAGGGTTAACCGGGTTGGCCGTAGCGGACAGGCGACCCGATATGCCGTAGCGGCAGCCTTCGGCGCCATGCTAGGAGAGAGCGATCCGCACTCCAGGGCTTCTTTACCATGATCGACAGGCTGCGTTCCGTCATCGAACACCCGCGCTTCGAGCCCTTCATCGTCATTCTCATCGTCATCAACGCCATCACGCTCGGTCTCGAGACCAGCCCGACGGTCATGGCGAAGATCGGTGGCCTGCTGCACGCCATCGACTATGTGATCCTGACCATCTTCGTCGCCGAGATCGCGGCGCGCATGCTGGTGAAGGGGCGCGCCTTCTTCCGCGATCCCTGGAGCCTGTTCGATCTCTTCGTCGTCGGCATCGCCCTCGTCCCGACGACCGATTCCCTGTCGGTGCTGCGATCCCTGCGAATCCTGCGCGCACTGCGCCTGGTCACCGCCGTGCCGTCGCTGAAGCGGGTCGTCGGAGGGCTCATCGCCGCCCTTCCGGGCATGGGCTCGATCGGCCTCCTCCTCGGGCTGATCTTCTACGTTTTTGCCGTGATCGTGACCAAGCTCTATGGCGAGGCCGCACCGGAACTCTTCGGCTCGATCGGCGCCTCGGCCTATACGCTTTTCCAGGCCATGACCTTCGACGACTGGTCGAACGGCATCGTCAAGCCGCTGTCGGAGAAGGGCTTCGCCAGCGGCTGGTTCGTCATGATGACCTTCATGGTGGTCTCGGCGTTCATGGCCCTGAACCTGTTCATCGGCGTCGTGGTCACGGCCCTCGATGCCGAGACCGACGAGACCCAGCCGAAGCTGACCCATCCGGCCGGCTCGGAGGCGGAAATCGCGGCGCGGCTCGACGCAGTCATGCAGGAACTCACGGCGCTGAGGGCGGAGATCGGACGGCGGAGCCGGACAGGCTGAACAGCATCCGGCGATCCGCCCGCGCGCCTTCGGCGTATGCCATCTGTCCACAGGCCCACGCGTCCGCCTTTCGCCCCGGCGTCGCGAGGTCTACAGATGAAGCCTACAAGCTCGGCAACAGCCGGCGATTCGGGAGGTTTGCATGACAGGCAAGGCCCCTGGTTCCTATGACATTCCGCAGGAGATGCGGGAGTTTGCCGAGAAGAGCGTCGAACAGGCCCGCAAGGCTTTCGACGGCTTCGTCGGGGCTGCGCATCGCACCGTCTCCGGCATCGAGGACAGCGCCGGTACCGTCCAGTCGAGCACCCAGGACGTGGGACGCAAGGCCATCGCCTTCGCCGAGACCAATGTCGCGGCCAGCTTCGCCTATGCCCGGCGCCTCGTGCAGGCCCGCGATGTCGCCGAGGTGATGCAGATCCAGAGCGAGTTCCTCCGCGATCAGATGCAGACCATGGCCGAACAGGCGCGCGAGCTTGGAACCTCGCTGGCACCTCGGTCGGGCGAGCGCAAGGGCTGAACGGGCCTTCCTGCGCCGGCGCCATTGTGCATCGCAATAAATTGTTGCATCGCACAACATCATCGCCTATATAAGGCGCATGTGGATGCCTGTGAGGCATTCCGGCGCCATTGCGATCTCCAGCGGGGAAGAGGCAGCGGCGGAAACTCTGCTGAAGCATCCCCGCGAGGAGGCCCACCATGAGCCAGGCTGCCAAAGCGCCGAAGACCGAGAAGCCCGCTGCCGCCGCGCAGATGTTCTCCTTCCCGACGTTCGACATCTCCAAGTTCGAGATGCCGAAGTTCGAAATGCCCAAGTTTGATGGCGCCGCCTTCGACTTCTCCAAGGTCGAGGTTCCGGCCCCCATGCGCGAGGCCGCCGACAAGGCCGTCGCTCAGATGAAGGACGGCTATGCCAAGCTGAAGGCGGCCGCCGAAGAGACCACCGACCTGGTCGAGGACACCTATGCGACGGCTTCCGCCGGCGTGAAGGACTTCAACCTCAAGGCGCTCGACGCCGCCCGCCTCAACATGAACGCCGGCTTCGACCACGCCCGCGACCTGATGGGCGCGAAGTCGCTGGCCGAGGTGATCGAGCTGCAGTCGGCCTACATCCGCAAGATGTTCGACTCGCTCCAGACCCAGGGCAAGGATCTGTCGGCCGTCGCCCAGAAGACCGCCACGGACACCATCGAGCCGGTCAAGGAGAAGGTCGGCAAGGTCATCAAGACCGCCGCCAACTGATCATATCCTCCGCTGCGGCGGAGGTACCCGTTCCTCCCTCGGTCGCGTCCTTGCAGCCGCGACCGGAACCTCCAGCCCGGGCTTCGGCCCGGGCTTTTTCATCGTCGCCGCCCCAAATCCCGCTGATGAGTCAGGGGTTTGAAGAAAGCGGCGGATCCACGACGATGGTCACGCGGTGCGCCTTGCATTGCCCGGTCCTTCGGACTAGGTTGCGCGCCGCTCGGGAGGCGTCTGCCTCCCCGCGTGTGCAGCCGTAGCTCAGTTGGTTAGAGCGCCAGATTGTGGCTCTGGAGGTCCCCCGTTCGATTCGGGGCGGCTGTACCAAATCTTCCCTCGCGTCGATCCGCGCCGTGCTGCCAGCCGGGCCATCGGCGCCCGTCAGCTCTCGCCGCGCACTTCGAGATGGGCCACCAGCTTGCGCCCCTCGCTCTCGGCATGGGCCCAGGCTTCCGTGCGGGCCCGCTCCGCATCGCCGGCGAGAAGGGCCTCCGCCATGGGCTCGTGCTGCGCGACGATGGCTCCGAGGTCGTCGCCCAGCAGCTGGTTACTGATGGCGATGTACATTCGCACCTGGTTCTCGACCTGGATGTACTGGCCGAGGAGCCGGCCATGGCGGGCCTGCGCGACGATGGTGCGATGGAAATCGAAATCCCTGTCGTTGATGGCCTGCCGGTCGCCGCGCCCGGCGGCCGCCCTGAGCTCCGCCATCGCGGCTGTGATCGCGTCGCGCGCCGCATCGTCGAGACCCGACGCGACGAGACGGGCCGCGAGGCCCTCGAGGCTGCCGCGCAGCGTCCAGAGCTCCCAGGCGTCCGCTGCAGTGATGTTCGCAACCTGCCAGCCCGTATAGGGGACCTGGACGAGGATGCCCTCGGCCGCGAGCCGTTGCATCCCGGTGCGCGTGGTGGCGCGCGACACGCCGAGCTGTTCGGCGAGGGCGGCCTCCGTCAGCCGCGCCCCCGGCCGGACCATTCCCGACAGGATGAAGCGACGGAGATTGTCGACCGCCTGTTGTTCGACCGATTTCCTCTCCACCCTCAGAGGGCCAGCTGTCGCGCTCATCGGATGCTCCGCACTCCCGGGGTCAGGCGGCCACCGCTTTCAGCACCGCGTCGATCTCCGTCAGGAAGCGGTCGGCATGGGTCTTCGCAAAGACCAGCGGCGGGCGGATCTTCAGCGTGTTGGCATTGTAGCCGGTGGCCGAGATCAGCACGCGGCGCTCCCGCAGGCCGTTGACCACGGCCAGGGCGGCCTCGCGATTGGGCTCTTTGGTGCTGCGGTCGCGGACCATCTCGACGCCGATGTAGAGGCCGCTGCCACGCACGTCGCCGATGACCTCGTACTGCTTCGCCAGCGCGGCGAGGCCGTCGCGGAGATAACGGCCGATGGCATCCGCATTGGCCATCAGGCCCTCCTCGCGGATGACGTCGAAGGTCGCCTGCGCCGCCGCGACGGCCACCGTGTTGCCGCCGAAAGTGTTGAAGTAGCGCATGTCCTGACCGAAGCGCTGGATCACCTCGGGCGCGACGGCGATGCCGGCGACGGGGAAGCCGTTGCCCATGGGCTTGCCCATGGTGACGATGTCGGGGTCGATGCCGTGGCGCTGGTAGCCCCACAGATGGGTTCCGGAGCGGCCGAAGCCCGACTGCACCTCGTCGGCGATGAACAGGCCGCCGGCCTTGCGCACCACTTCGGCGACCGGTGCCAGCAGCGTCACCGGATCGGAGTAGATGCCGTCGGACGAGAAGAGGGAATCGGCGATGAAGGCCGCAAGCCCCTCGCCGCGCCGCTCGAGCTCCCGCACCTCGTGTGCGACCTGAGCGGCCATCCGCTCGCCGAGCGTCGCGGGGTCGAGACGGTAGGAATCGGGCCCGTCCACCCGCCGCACCCAGGTGCCGAGCCGCGACCTCTCGCCCATGGAGGGGGAGAAGCTCGCCGTCAGCTCGGAATTCCCGTGATAGGCCTCGGAGGTGATGATGATGCCGCTGCGGCCGGTCTGGTGCTTGGCGATGCGCACGGCGAGGTCGTTCGCCTCGGAGCCGGTGCAGGTCATCATGAGATGGCCGATGCGGCCGCCGAAGGTCGGCAGGATGTCCTCGGCAAAGTCCAGGATGCCGTCCTGAAGGTAGCGCGTGTGGGTGCAGAGGACGCCGAGCTGGCGCGACACCGCCTCGGCGACCTTCGGGTGGGCGTGACCGATGGAGACGACATTGTTGTAGGCGTCGAGATACTCGTTGCCCTCGGAATCATAGAGCAGCACGCCCTGGCCGCGGCAGACCTCCACCGGATTGGCGTAGAACAGGCGATAGGCCGGTCCGAGCAGGCGCTGGCGGCGGGCGATCATGTCGCGCGTCCGCTGCGGCACGCCGCTCGCATTGTTCGGGTCGAAGGCATTGACCATGTTGCCGGGCTGCCGGGCTGTGGCGGTCGTGTTCATGGCCATGTCCTTGTCATCGGTTCTGGGGGTGGGGCGAGGCCGCCGACTGCGGCATGAAGACCGCGCTGACCTCATCGGGGTCGCGGTCGAGGAACCATCCGAGCTGCCACCAGCACGGCGGGGTGTTACGCAGCACATAGGCGGCGTTCTGCGGGAAGACCCGGGCGAGGCAGTGCGACAGCAGGATGCGGGCGATGACCCGTCCCATGGTGAGGTGCGGGATCAGCGCCAGCTCTTCCTCGGTGAGATCCGCGACCCTGAGGTAGCCGCGCAACAGGTCGCGGCCCGCCCCGAAGGCGTCGTCCACCGGCGTCGCCGGCAACTGGTTGAGCAGCGCGGTGGAGACATCGACGGCGATCGCCGTCCGCACTGCGTCGCCGAAGTCGATGATCCCCGTCACGAAGGCCGGATCGGCATGGTCGACGACGATGTTGGAGCGGCTGAAGTCGTTGTGCAGGACCTGGCGGCGAAGGCCTTCGAGCCTCCCGGTCATGCTGGCGAAGCGCGCGAGGCCTGCCTCGAGCTGCCGGCGTTGCTGTACGTCGTCGATCCCCTCGACGAGCGGGGCCAACTGCATCAGGTGCTGCACGTCCCAGGCGAGGGCCCGGTCCTCGCCAGCATGGCGGAAGCCTGCGGTGGCGAGACGAAGCCGTCCGAGGACTTCGCCGACCCGTTCGCGCTCGGCCGGTGCCGATGTGGTGCTGTCGAGCGGCGTGCCCTCCAGATAGCTCACCACTCGCACGATGCGGAGGCTTCCATCGGAGGCGTGGTGAAGGGAGGTCAGGCGACCCTGGAGGTCCGGCATGACGCGGGGCACCGGAATGTCCGGCGCCACGCTCTCCACATGGCGGAGCAGGTCCAGCTGGAAATCGATCTCGCGCTGACTTTCGGCGGGATTGGCGATCTTCAGGACGACGGCGGCGCCACCGGGCGTTCGGATCCGGTAGGTGTCGTCCTTCTCCGTATCGAAGCGGCGAAAGGCGCCATCGAGCCCGTAGACCGCGCGGGCGACGCGTCGAACCTCATCCTCGGAAAGATGCGCGGCAGGGGTATCGAGACCGCCGCCGGAGAGAATGGGAGGAAGGATCATGCGGGCTTCACCGGGACAGAAGC
This sequence comes from Phreatobacter sp., assembly GCA_965284145.1. Lineage (GTDB taxonomy): Bacteria > Pseudomonadota > Alphaproteobacteria > Rhizobiales > Phreatobacteraceae > Phreatobacter. The sequence continues at coordinate 459,410 of CBDIRH010000001.1, read as the reverse complement.
CTCGATAGCCGATTGTCGACAATCGATCAAATCGGTGCAGTCCTGCGTTGTGCGCGGTGCTCGTCAAGGCGTCCGGCACAGAAAAGCGCCGGGGCTGGGCCCCGGCGCTGGTGTCGTCAGAGAGTGACGGAAGGTCCGTCAGAAGTTGCCGGCCTCGCCCTGGCGGTCGGTGCGCACGTCGGAGGTGCGCTCGGCAGCGACGGGGGCCTGGAACTCGCGGCGCGCGGTGAACTCGCGGGGCGACTGCGTCTGGTACTGCGTGACCGTGTTGCGGGGGGTGGCCTCGACCTGGGCGAGGGCCGGAACGGTGGCGGCGAGCGGGGCCAGCAGGGCGCCGGCGAGGATGAGCTTCTTCATGTCATGTCTCCTTTTGGGGGAACCCGGCGGGTGGGTTGCGACCCTGCCGGTCGTGATGCGGGCGAAGCCCGCTTGGAACAGGTCGGCGGCGATCAGAAGTTGCCGGCCGGGCCCTGGCGGTTGAGCTGGCCCTGCTCGCCGCGGTTCAGGGCGGCGGGAACGGCGATGACGCGGCGGGAGGTGAACTCGCGCGGCGCCTCGCTGCGCTGGGTGACGGCGACATTGGCCGAGGCGTCAACCTGGGCGAGAGCCGGGGCGGCGACGGCGAGGGGGGCCAGCAGGGCACCGGCAAGGATGAGCTTCTTCATGGTCATTCTCCATTCAAGTCCGGGCGGGGAGGGACACGCGCGGCCCGGTTCGTGTTGGTGTGTCGGCGGGAGGTGTCCGCCGTCGACAGCGGTGAGATGGACCTCCCATCGTTCACTTGCCAATCACGAACTTGGGAAAATGCAATAAGTTCCGCAATCGAGAGATTGCATCATTGCACAATCGCATTTTTGTGAACATGGATCGCGCGGCCGTGATGTCGGCCCTCTTGCGCGTGCGCACAGCTGACCAGGCTCGCTCGACGGGTTATCCGGAGCGACGGCCATGGCCCGGCGAGGCATAGTTGGGGGCGTCTCGGGACCGCCCCCTCAGGATGTGCGCGGTAGGCGAGCCGGGTCGGCAGGACCCTGGCCGGCGCGCCGGTCATTCACGGCAGGCGCCGGTCCAGTCCGCTCTTGCCAGGGCGGACCCGTTCAGGCCGCGCCTGGATAGTCCGGATCACGCAGGAAGGGGAACGGGCCCGGCGCCTTCTCGACATAGGCGGTGTGGCTGACGAGGCCCGCCGCCTCGGTCCACAGGTGCAGGTGGAAAGCCGCCGGCTCGAAGTTGAACTGCGCCGGCGGGCGGTCGTTCAGGTCGAGGACGACCTGATGGGCGACGCTCGGGCCCACCATGGCGAGCGTTCCGGCGAACAGGGCCTGGATCGGCCGGTGGTGATGACCGGCGAGGATGCGCACCACCTGGGGGTTGCGGCGGATGATCGCCTCGAATTCCGCCGCACCTTCGATCAGGCTGATGCGATCCATGTGGTGGATGCCGCAGGCGAAGGCCGGATGGTGCATGGCGACGATGGTCGGTTTGGCCCTGTCCTCGGCGAGGCGCTCGTCCAGCCAGGCGAGGCGCTCGGCACAGAGGCGCCCGGCGCCCGAGCCCGGGACCACCGTGTCGAGGCCGATCATCCTGACAGGACCGAGGTCGACCGACCACTGGGCGAAATCGGGATGCTGCGCGAGGCCCGGGAAATTACCGAGCTGGGCCTTCAGGTTCTCGCGCCGGTCGTGGTTGCCGGGAATGAGCCACACCGGCATCGGCAGCCGGGAGAGCATGCGCTTCAGGTTCTCATATTCCGTCGGCAGGCCGTTGTCGGTGAGGTCGCCGGTGATCAGCACCAGATCCGGCCGCGGATCGAGGGCGAGGACCGCGTCGAGCGCGCGCTCGGTGAGCATGTTCGTCTCGGCGGTGCGATAGGCCGGCAGGCCATGCGGCCGGACGTGAAGATCGGTCAGGTGGCAGATCAGCATGGGCGGGTTTCCCGGTTCGGTTCGCCGGCTGCCTAGTCTCGCCGCATGACAGCTGGACGACAGAATCCGCGCGCTCCGCCCTGTCATCGCGCCGTCGCCGAACGGTGTGGGAATTGTCATCTCGGCGTTGCCGTTCTGTCGCCGAAGCCACGTACCCCGGCCTCATCACGGAGTGCGGATCTCATGGCCGGCATTACCCTCGACCGGATCGAGAAGTCATTTGGCGAGACGCGTGTCCTCAAGGGCGTGTCGCTCTCCTTCGACGCGGGATCCTTCATCTCCCTTGTCGGCCCGTCCGGCTGTGGCAAGACCACCCTGCTCCGCATCGTCGCGGGCCTCGAAAGCGCCGACCGCGGGTCCGTCTCCATCGCCGGCACCGATGTTTCCGGCCGCCGCGCCGCCGACCGCGACATCGCCATGGTGTTCCAGAACTACGCGCTCTATCCGCACATGACGGTGGAGCAGAACATGGCGCTGCCACTGGTCATGCGCCGGCTCACTGCCCTCGAGCGCGCGCCCTTCATCGGCCGCCTGGTGTCGGGAACGTCGCAGCGGCGCGCCGCCATCCGCGCCGAGATCGAGGAGGCCTCGCGCCTTCTCTCCATCGACCACCTGCTGGAGCGCCGCCCCGGGCAGCTCTCCGGTGGCCAGCGCCAGCGTGTCGCGCTGGGGCGCGCCATCGTGCGCCACCCCAGCGGCCTTCCTGATGGACGAGCCGCTGTCGAACCTCGACGCGGCGCTGCGCCACGACATGCGGCGCGAGCTGGTGGAGCTTCACAGGCGCGTCGGCGTCACCACCGTCTACGTCACCCACGACCAGGCCGAGGCCATGACCATGTCGGACCGCGTCGCGGTGATGCTGGGCGGCAACGTGCTGCAGTTCGGCTCGCCGCGCGAGGTCTACGAGCAGCCGGCCACCATCGACGTCGCGAAGTTCATCGGTTCGCCACGCATCAACATCCTTCCCGGCGAGGCCGATGGGGAGGGACGCATCACCGTCACCGGCGAAGCGACGGCGGAGGTCGCGCCGCGCTTCACCGGCAGGCTCGACATCGGCATCCGGCCAGAGCACCTCACCGTCGCCGACATGGGCATCGCCGTCGGGGTACGGCACGTCGAGTTCCTCGGCTCGGAAGTGCTCGTCTATGCCCGCGAGCAGCGTCAGGGGTCCGACCTCATCCTGCGCCTCGCTCCGGAAGTCTGGGAGAGGGCCCCGTCGCGGCAGGAGCTGAGGGTGACACCGATCCCGGGCCGTCTGCTCGCCTTCGACAGCAGCGGCCGGCGCATTGGCCTGATCAACGCCGGAACGGCCGCGAAGGTGCAGGCTGGTGAGCCTGCACCGACCGTCAGGGTGCCGCGCTATGTCTGACGTCGCGCTCCACCCCGGGATGAGCCTGCCCGCAGCGGCTGGCGAAACGACCCATCGTGGCGAGGCCCTCGCGGCCTGGCTGCTGACCGGCCCGGCGATCCTCGCTTTCGTGCTGATGCTGCTGATCCCGACCCTTGCGGTCGTGATCATCGCCTTCACCGACTACGAGCTCGGCGCTCCGGCGCTGCGATTTGTCGGTCTCGCGAATTTCGCGGAGCTGATCGACGACAGGGGCTTCGTCACCTCCTTCCGCAATACCGCCTTCTTCGTCGGGGTGACGACGCCCGTCTCGATCATCGGCGGGCTGATGCTGGCCATGCTCATCGAGGCCGGCACAAGGGGGCGCACCTTCTTCCGCGCGGTGTTCTTCCTTCCCGTCGTCTCGCTCATGGTCGCGATGGCGACCGCCTTCCAGTACATGTTCCACCCGACCATCGGCCCGGTGAATGCAGCGCTGCGCGCCCTCGGCATCGTCGGGCCCAACTGGCTCGGCTCCTCCGACAGCGTCATGTGGACGCTCGCCATCATCGGCGTGTGGGAGCAGATCGGCTTCAACATGGTGCTGTTCCTGGCGGGGCTCACCGCCATCCCCCGCGATCTCTATGCGGCGGCGGAGGTGGACGGCGTGCGCTCGGCCTGGTCGCGCTTCTGGACGGTGACCTGGCCGCTGCTCGGCCCCACCAGCCTCTTCGTCCTCACCATCACCATGATCCGCTCCCTGCGCGTCTTCGACATCGTCGCAACGCTGACCCAGGGCGGGCCGAACAAGGCCTCCGAAGTGCTGCTCTACACCATGTACACGGAGGGCTTCACCTTCTTCCGCATGGGCTATTCGGCGGCGATCACGGTCGTTTTCCTCCTCGTGGTGGTGATCCTGATGATCCTCCAGACGCGCGTCCTCGACCGCCGCGTGCACTACGGGTGAGGCTGCCATGACCCCCGAACCCATGATCGCAGCCTCGTCGCCGACCTGCCGCGTCTCGCCCTCCTGAGCGTCCTCGGCCTCCTCTTCCTGATGCCCTACATCTGGATGCTGTCGGTGTCGTTGAAGCCGCTCGACGAGGTCTGGCGCGCCTCGATGTCGCTGATCCCCGAGACGCTCGCCATCGACAAGAACTACGGCCGCGTCTTCCGCGAGGTGCCCATCGGCCGCTACCTCCTGAACGGCGTCATCGTCTGCTTCGGCATCCTCGTCTTCCAGCTCGCCTTCGCGCTGCCCGCCGGCTACGCGCTGGCGAAGCTCAACTTCCGCGGTCGCGAGACGCTGTTCGCCTTCGTGATGCTGGGGCTGCTGATCCCCGCCCACGTCCCGGCGATCCCGCTCTACATCGCCTTCGCCCAGACCGGCATCCTCAACACCTATGCGGCGCTGATCGCGCCCTCGACCATCTCGGTCTTCGCCATCTTCATGTTCCGCCAGTTCTTCCGGGCGATGCCCGACGAACTGATCCATGCGGCCCGCATGGACGGGCTCGGCGAGTGGTCCATCGTCTGGCGCATCATCGTGCCGAACGCCTGGCCGGCCGCCACCGCCTTCGCGATCTTCTCGGTGGTCGCCCACTGGAACGACCTGTTCTGGCCGCTCATCGCCGTCTCCGGCAAGGGCGAGCTCGCGACCCCCGCGCTTGGCGTCATCTACTTCCGCACCGAGGAAGCGGGCGATGATTTCGGCGCGCTGATGGCCGCCGCGACCATCACCACCATCCCGCTGGTCGCCGCCTTCCTCCTCGCCCAGCGCCGCTTCATCGAAGGCATCACCATGACCGGCCTCAAGGGATGAGGCCGGCTCTCTCCACGCATCCTCTTCCGGAGATCGCCATGACCGCCCGCTTCACCCGTCGCGCCGCACTCGCCGGTGCCGCGGTGACCCTCGCCGCGCCGCGCCTCGCTGTCGCCGCCCCCGTCGAGATCGAGGTCCACTACGCCATGCCGGCGGTCTACAAGGACGTGATGGAGCGGCTCGCGACCGGCTTCATGGCCGCCCATCCCGACGTCAAGGTCAGCTACCGCCAGGCGACCGCCAGCTACGACGAGGGCACCCAGCTGGTGCTGCGCGAGGCGGTCACCGGCCGCCAGCCCGACCTCACCTTCCAGGGCCTCAACCGCCTGCGCGTCATCGCCGAGCGGGGTCTCGCCACGGATATCGCGCCGCTGCTGAAGGCTGAGGGCGATGCCGCGAAACTCGGCTACACGCCGGAACTTCTCGGCCTCGGCAAGGCCGGTGGCCTCCAGGCCGGCCTCGCCTTCGCGACCTCGAACCCCATCGTCTTCATCAATGCCGACCTGTTCCGCCGCGCCGGCCTCGATCCGAACAGGAAGCTGACGAGCTGGGACGAGATCATTGCGGCCTCGAAGGCCATCTCGGCGCTCGGCGGCGGCGTCCATGGCTCCTACTATCGCTGGCAGGGCGACTGGATCTATTCCGCAGCTGCTGTTCGGCTTCGGCGGCACGCATGCTGGACGCGGCCGAACGCGAGATCGGCTTCGCCGGTGCCGAGGGCAAGGCCTCTCTCACGGTCCTCGACCGCCTGGTGAAGGAGGGCGGCATGCCGGCCCTCTCGGGCGAAGCGGGCGCCCAGGCCTTCGCGGCCGGCAAGGTTGGCATGTACTTCTGGTCCACCGCCTTCCTGCGCCAGGCGATGAACTCGCTCGGCAACAATTTCAAGCTCACCACCTGGGAATTCCCGCTCGGCGACAAGGCTCGCGGCCGCCTGCCGACCGGTGGCGCCGCCGGCATGATCCTCGCGAAGGACCCGGCGAAGCAGCAGGCCGCCTATCGCTTCCTGCGCCACTGCACCTCGCCCGAGGGCACCACCATCATGGTCCAGGGCACCGGCTATGTGCCGGTGAACGCGCTGGCGGCCGACGATCCGCGCCACCTCGCCGGCTTCTATCGCGACAACCCGCTGTTCATGACCGGCGTCCGCCAGATGCCCATCATGGTGCCCTGGTACGCCTTCCCCGGCAGCAACGGCGTCCGCATCTCCTCCGTCATCACCGACAACGTCTCGCGCGTCGTCGAGCAGAAGGCTTCCGTCGACACCGCGCTGGCCGACATGGCGCGCGAGGTGACGCGGCTCCTGCCCCGCGCCTGAACCCTTCATGCCCCGCCGTGCCGGAAGGGGCCGGCCGGCGGGGTCGATCCACAAGACCAGCCCCGGAACCGAGGTTGTCATGTCCACCACTCTGACCCGCCGTTCGACGCTCGGCCTGATGGCCGGCGCCGCCACCATCGCCATGCCGCATGTGGTCCGCGCCCAGACCATCGAGGTCGTCGCCCACTATTCCATGCCGCCGATCTTCAAGGCCGCCATGGAAGCCGTCGCCGAAGCCTTCAACAGGAAGAGCGACAAGGTGAAGGTCACCTATTCCAACCCGACGCCGACCTATGAGGACGGCGCCCAGCTGGTGCTGCGTCAGGCGACCACCGGCGGCATGCCGGACGTGTCCTTCCAGGGGCTGAACCGCCTGCGTCTCTTCGCCGAGCGCGGCATCGCCGCCGACCTGAAGCCCTTCCTCGACCGCGAGGGCGACGTGGCGAAGATCGGCTACTCCAGGCCCATCCTCGGTCTCGGCCATCACGGCGGCGTGCAGTGCGGCCTCGCCTTCGCCACCTCCAACCCCATCAGCTACCTGAACGTCGATCTGCTGAAGAAGGTCGGCGCCAGCGCCGAGGCCTTCCCGAAGGACTGGGACGGGGTCATCGCCCTCGCCGCGAAGATCGCCGCGCTCGGCGACGGCACCACCGGTATGTTCTTCCGCTGGCCTGGCGACGACTGGATGTTCTCCGCCCTGCTCTACGGCTTCGGCGGCCGGATGCTGACCGAGGACGAGAGCAAGGTCGCCTTCGACGGCACCGAAGGTCTCGCGGCGCTGCGGCTTCTCGACCGCATGGTGAAGGAGGGCAAGATGCCCAACCTCGCCGGCAATGCCGACCTGCAGGCCTTCGGCGCCGGCAAGATGGGCATGATGTTCCGCACCACGGCTCAGGTGCGGCAGATCTCCGGCACGGTGGGCAACAGCTTCGAGCTGAAGACCACCACCATGCCGGTCATCGATCCGGTCAAGGGTCGTCTGCCGACGGGCGGCGCCGGTGCCATGATGACGGCCAAGGATCCGGCCCGCCAGGCCGCGGCCTGGGAGTTCATCAAGTTCGCGACCTCCGCGGAGGGTACGACGCTGATGGCGACCAACACCGGCTACGTGCCGTGCAACCAGCTCGCCATCGACGACCCGATGTATCTCGGTGAGTTCTACAAGGCGAACCCGCTGTTCCAGGCCGCGACGAAGCAGGTGCACCTGATGATCCCGTGGTACGCCTTCCCGGGCCAGAACTCGGTGCGCGTGACGCAGGTCATGGTCGACAATCTCGCCCGCATCGTCGAGCAGAAGGCCTCTCCCGAGGAGGTCCTGCGCGACATGTCCCGCGAGGTCACCCGCCTCATCCCCCGCCGCCAGGGCTGATGCGGCGCGTCTGATCCGGAACCCGCCCGGCCATGCCGGGCGGGGTGCGGACTTCCGATTCCCCATCCCGGACCGGGAGAGAGGACCGGGCGTCAGGCGTGAGCCGCGGCGGCGCCACCGGGATCCGAGCCGAACTTCGCCCTGTAGTCATGGGGACTGACCCCGAGGCGCCGGCGGAACGCCCTGCGCATCCTCTCCTCGTCGAGGAAGCCGCATCTCTTGGCGATCTCCTTGATGCTCTGGCGCGTTTCCTCGAGGGCGCGGCGCGCAGCCTCGAGGCGCATCTCTTCGACCACCTTGGCCGGCGTCCTGCCCGTCCTTGCGGCGTAGATCCGCGCGAAGGTTCGCGGCGACATGCCGACCCTCTGGGCAAGTGTCTCCACGCGCAGGTCGGCCCCGAGATGGTCCTCCATCCAGCGGTGAAGCACCTCGAATCCGCCGTCATCGGCTTCCTGAAGCGCGAGGGGTACGCTGAACTGCGTCTGTCCGCCCGCCCGCTTCAGGAAGACGACGAGCCTCTTGGCCACCCGGATCGCCTCGGCGCGGCCGCGATCCTCCTCGATCATGGCCAGGGCGAGGTCGATGCCCGCCGTCACGCCCGCGGAGGTCCAGATCGACCCGTCCCGCTCGAAGATCGCATCGGGCGAAACTGTGAGCTCGGGTAGCTGTCCTGAAGGAGCTGGCACGAGCCCCAGTGGGTGACGACCTTGCGCTGTTTCAGGAGCCCCGCCGAGGCCAGAACGAAGGCGCCCGTGCAGACTGAACAGAGGCGCCGCGTCCGGCGCGCATTGTCGGCGAGCCAGCCGACGAGTTCCGGATGCCTCGCCGCCTCGTGGACGCCGGGACCTCCCACCACAAGGAGCGTGTCCAGGTCGTCGATCTCCCCCATCGGACGGGTCATGATCTCGAGGCCGGACGATGTCCTGACGAGGCCGCCCGTGATCGAGGCGACCGTCAGGCGATAGGGCGCCATGTCGCGCGGCGCCGTCTCACAGGACAGTTCGAAGGCCGCCAGCGGGCCCGACAGGTCGAGCAGCAGGGCGTTGGGGAAGACCACGAAGACAATGTGACGTTGCATCGGCTCCTCCTTGGCGGGGCAGCCAGCAGGCCTGGCAGGAAACGAGGGCAGAATGTCGTTTCCGCCGCCGACTGTCATGCCCGAAAGTGCGACCCTGTTTGCAGTGGAGGCCATGGTGACGACATCCCCTCTCGAGATCGGGCTGCTGTTCTTTCCGGGCATGACCCAGCTCGACGTGACCGGGCCCTTCGAGGTGCTGGCCCGGCTGCCTGGAGCGCGCATGCATCTGCTCTGGAAGCGCATCGAACCCGTCACCAGTGACGTCGGTCTCGTGCTGCTGCCGACGACCACCTTCGCGGACTGCCCGCGGCTGGACGTGCTGTGCGTCGGTGGCGGCCCCGGCCAGATCGCGGTGATGGACGATCCGGAGGTCATGGATTTCGTGACGAAGGCCGGAAATTCGGCGCGCTATGTCACGTCGGTCTGCGCGGGCAGTCTCATTCTGGCGGGAGCCGGGCTGCTCGATGGCTATCGCTCGGCCTGTCACTGGCTGTCGCGCGACCAGTTGGCGCCCCTCGGAGCCATCCCGGTAGCCGACCGCATCGTTGTCGACCGCAACCGCGTTTCGGGTGGCGGCGTAACGGCGGGGATCGACTTCGCTTTCCAGCTCGCGGCCGAACTCTGCGGCGAGGAAGTCGCACGGCGGCTCCAGCTGCTGCTCGAATACGATCCGCAGCCGCCCTTCGACACGTCCGAGCGCACGGCGTCCCCCGAGGCGCTGGCGGCCATTCGCCTCGCGGCAAAGCCCATGCTCGATGCGCGGCGCGAGGCGGGCGAGCGCGCCCGCGCGCGCCTGAACGCCGGTCGCCGATGACATGCCCGCGGCCTCCACGTCTTGGGGGCCATCCGACCTCGTCCACCCCGCACAGGAGCGCCTCATGGCCAAACTCAAGCTCGCAACGCTGATCACCGCGTGCCTCCTGTGGGCGGCCGCAGCGACGCCCTCGGCCTCGCAGGTCTCCGACGATACCGTCCGCATCGGTGTCCTGAACGACATGTCGGGTCCCTATGCGGACATCACCGGTCGCTCCAGCCTGATCGCCGTGCAGATGGCGGTCGAGGACTTCGGCGGCACTGTGCTCGGGCGCAAGATCGAGGTCCTCTCGGCCGACCACCAGAACAAGCCCGATGTCGGGTCGGCCATCGTCCGCCGCTGGTACGACGAGGGTGGTGTGGATGTCGTCGTCGGGCTCGGCGCCTCCTCCGTCGCCCTGGCGGTGCGGGCCTATGCGCGGGAGAAGGGCAAGCTGGATATCGCCACCAGTTCGGGGTCATCCGACCTGACCGGCACCGCCTGCTCGCCGACCGGCTTCCACTGGATGCACGACACCTACGCCCTGGCGAAGACGCTGGCCACCGCCGCCGTCCGCAATGGTGGCACCTCCTGGTTCTTCGTCACGGCCGACTACTCGTTCGGGCACGTGCTCGAGCGGGATGCCGCGCGTTTCGTCGAGGCCGCCGGCGGCAACGTCGTCGGCCGCGTGCGCGCGCCGATCAATTCGACGGACTTCTCGTCCTTCCTGCTTCAGGCCCAGGCATCCGGGGCCCGCATCATCGGGCTCGCCAATGGCGGGAACGACACGATCAACACCATCAAGACGGCCCGGGAGTTCGGCATCGTCGGCGGGCGTGGCAATCAGAGCCTGGCCAGCCTCCTGCTGATGATCACCGACGTGCATGCCCTCGGCCTCGAGGCGGCCCAGGGCATGCTGCTGTCGGAAGGCTTCTACTGGGACCAGTCGGACGAGGCGCGCGCCTTCTCCACGCGCTTCCTGGCGCGCCGCAACCTGATGCCCAACATGATGAACGCGGCCGACTACAGCGCGACCCTGCACTATCTGAAAGCCGTCCAGGCGGCAGGAACCGACGAGCCGCGCGCCGTGGCGGCGGCCATGCGCAGCCTGCCGATCAACGACGCCACCCTGACGAACGGCCGCATCCGCAGCGACGGGCGCGTGGAGCGCGACATGTACCTGTTTCGCGTCAAGAAGCCCGGGGAGTCGCGCTCCGCCTGGGATCTCTACGAACGGGTCGCGACGGTGCCTTTCGCGGAAGCCTTCCGCCCGCTCTCGGAAGGCGGTTGCCCCACCGCAGCCGCATCCCGCTAGGGCCATTGCGGTCACAAGCCAAAGAAAAGGGCGGCCCCGTCGGGCCGCCCTTTCCGGTTTCGAGTGAGCCTGGCGGGATCAGGCGGCGCCGTAGCCGACCGTCCCCTTGATCTCGAGGAACTCCTCGAGGCCGAAATCGGCATATTCGCGGCCGTTGCCCGACTGCTTGTAGCCGCCGAAGGGCGCGCCGGCGTCCCAGGCGGGATAGTTGATGTAGACATTGCCCGAGCGCATCTGCGAGGCGACGCTTGCGGGCCTTCTCCAGCGATCCCGACTGGACGTAGGAGGCAAGGCCGTAGGGCGTGTTGTTCGCCCGCTCGACGATCTCGTCCTCGCTGTCATAGGGCAGGATCGACAGGACGGGCCCGAAGATTTCTTCGCTTCGCGATGGTCATCTCGTCGGTGACGCCGGCGAAGACCGTCGGGCGGACGTAGTAGCCGCGGTTGAGGCCCTCGGGACGGCCGGTGCCGCCGGTGACGAGCGTCGGCGCCTTCCTTGATGCCGCTCTCGATCAGCTTCTGGATCTTGTCGAACTGCACCTCGCTGACGACGGGGCCCATCCTAGCTGTCCTCGGCGCGAGGCCGGGCCGACCTTCAGCTTGTCGGCGACCGCCTTGGCGACCTGCTTGGCCTCGTCGTGCGTTCGCTGCCGGCACGAACATGCGCGTCGGGCGCGTTACAGGACTGGCCGGTAGTTGCGCATCATGCCCTCGACGCCGAGCTTCACCGCCTTGGCGATGTCGGCATCGGGCAGGATGATGTTGGCGGACTTGCCGCCGAGCTCCTGGTGGACGCGCTTCACCGTGTCGGCGGCCGCCTTGGCGACGAGCACGCCGGCACGGGTCGAGCCGGTGAAGGACACCATGTCGACGCCGGGATGGCGGGCGATCGCCTCGCCCACCGTCGGGCCGTCGCCGTTGACGAGGTTGAACACGCCCTTCGGCACGCCCGCCTCATGCATGATCTCGGCGAAGATGATGCCGTTGATCGGCGCGATCTCGCTCGGCTTCAGCACCATGGTGCAGCCGGCGGCGAGCGCCGGGGCGACCTTGCACATGATCTGGTTGATCGGCCAGTTCCACGGCGTGATCATGCCGACGACGCCGATCGGCTCCTTGGCGATGAGGGTCGTGCCGCGCAGCTCCTCGAACTCGAACTTCTCGAGCGTCTCGATCATCTTCGCGAGGTGGGCCGTGCCCATGCCGGCCTGGGCGGTGTGGGCGAGCTTCTTCGGGCGCGCCCATCTCGCGGGAGAGCGCGTCGGCGACATCCGCGAAGCGCCTGTTGTAGACCTCGAGCAGCTTGCGCATCAGGGCGAGGCGCTCCTCCTTCGTGGTCTGCGAGAAGGTCTTGAAGGCCTCGCGGGCCGCCTTCACGGCCTTGTCGACGTCGGCCTCGGTGCCGAGCGCGATCTTCGTGAAGGGCTCTTCCGTCGAGGGGTCGATGACATCGAGCGTCGCCGTGCCGGTCGGGGCCACCCACTCGCCATTGATGTAGAATTTCAGATTGTTGGACATCGCTTTCGTCCTCCGAAAACATGCAGACGCTGGAACCAGGCCCTCGAGCGGATCTGGCCGGGCGCGCAAACTGCCACCAATCGCCGGCATCGCGCCAGCCCCTGAGCCCGTGCTTTCCGGCAGGGCTCCCCTTCCGATGGAAATCGGCCAAACGAGAAAGGCCGCGCCCTTGCGGACGCGGCCTTTCCCATCATGCGGAACGTGGAGCGATCAGCGGCCGGCGCGGGCGCGGGCGCGGATCATGAAGGCGTCGAAGGTGAACTCGGCGACCTGCCACCACAGGTACTGTTCGGAGCGTGTCGCCTGCATCGCGTCGATGATCTTCTTGAAATCGGCATTCTTGGCGCTGATCTCGCTGTAGATCTGGTTGGAGGCGGTGAAGGCGGCCTCCATGACCTCCTGCGGGAAGGGACGGAGCTGGGTGCCGGCGGCCACCAGGCGACGCAGGGCAGCCGGGTTCTGCAGGTCGTACTTGGCCTGCATCACCGTGTTCGCCGTGGCGCAGGCGTTGTTGAGGGCAGCCTGGTAGGCCTTCGGCAGCGAGTTCCACTTCTCCAGGTTGATCATGGCGTGGACGGTCGGGCCACCCTCCCACCAGCCGGGGTAGTAGTAGAACGGCGCCACCTTGTTGAAGCCGAGCTTCTCGTCGTCGTAGGGACCGACCCACTCGGCGGCATCGATCGTGCCCTTCTCGAGGGCCGGATAGATGTCGCCACCGGCGACCTGCTGCGGCACGACGCCGAGCTTGGCCATGACCTGGCCGGCGATGCCGGCGATGCGCATCTTGAGGCCGTTCAGGTCGGCAACCGTCTTGATCTCCTTGCGGAACCAGCCGCCCATCTGGGCGCCGGTGTTGCCCGCCGGGATCGCGTGCGACGTTGTACTTCTTGTAGAACTCGTTGATCAGCTCGTTGCCGCCGCCCTGGAACAACCAGGCGTTCATGCTGGCGGGCGTTGAGGCCGAACGGCACAGCGGTGCCGATGGCGAAGGTCGGGTCCTTGCCGACATAGTAGTAGGAGCAGGTGTGGCCACATCTCGACGGTGCTGTTGGACACGGCGTCGAGCGGCCTGCAGGCCGGGGACGATCTCGCCGGCGGCGAAGACCTGGATCTGGAACTTGTTGTCCGTCAGCTCGGCGACCTGCTTGGAGATGTTCTCGGCACCGCCGTAGATGGTGTCGAGCGACTTCGGGAAGCTCGACGTCAGGCGCCACTTGATCTCGGGCGCGGACTGCGCGACGGCGGGGGCGGCAACAGCTGCAGCGGCGAGACCGGCGCCCGAAGCGGCGAGGAAATTGCGGCGTTTCATGCGTATCCTCCGGGGGGAATGGCAGCGAAATCTGAGCGTTCCGCCAAAGGCGCCATAAGCCGAAGGTTGCTGCACCGTAGCAACGCCTTTGCTGCAACGCAGCTTCCCGCTAGCCTTTTGACCAATAACAGGTTTGTCGCGTGAAAAGCCTCGCCCGGCGACTGTCCGAGGCTGTGACCAACGGCAATCTGGCGCCGCGGCCGAACCGGGCTATAGTCGCCTGAAAAGAACGATAATTCCGGGGAGAACGCATGCCGGGACCAGGGATTTGCTCCGAGCGATTCATGCTCGTCGGGCCTGAGCGGGTCTTCTATGCAGGCCTGCTCGGGCGGCCGCGGCGACGCACGCTCGGCTCTCTGATCGTCTTCGCCAGCATGCAGGGGGGGTTGAGGCTATCCGTCGCAGGCCAGCCCGACCGGCTGGTCGAGGCGGCGGTCATGCCAGCCTATTGCGAGCACAGCATCGAACCCGAGCACCCGTCCGTCATCGGCGTGCTGATCGAACCCGAATCGGTCGATCCCCTTGCCCTCTCGCGCCTTGCCGGCGATCTCGCCGGGCTCGAGGAGGGCGACCTCGCCGCCCGGCTGCGCGCCGCCCATGCACGGCTGCGCGAGATGCCGCTGAAGCACCGGGCGAGCTCCGCCGACTTCGACACCGCCGTCCTCGGAGCGCCGCTGCCGCCGCGCTCGCTCGACCGGCGGATTGCCCGCGTCCTCGCGGCCCTCAGGGACCAGCCGGGCGAGGCCTTCACCGCGGCGGACTGCGCCGCGATGGTCAACCTGTCGGTCTCGCGCTTCCTCCACCTGTTCAAGCAGGAGACGGGCATCGCCTTCCGCGCCTGCCGGGCCTGGAAACGGGCGCGGCACCTCCTCAACTTCGCCAACGAGACGATCAACATGGCGCATCTGGCGCTCGACATCGGCTACCCCGATTCGACGCATTTCTCTCACTCGATCCGCCGCTTCTACGGTCTCCAGCCGCGCGCCATCTTCTCCGGCTCCCGCCAGCTCGAGATCTTCCGCAGCAAGGCGGGCGTCAGTCCATGACCAGTTCACGCAAGCCCGGCACGCTGCGGCGCCGCTAGCCTTGCGACCATCAGACCGACCACAGGGACGAGGCGCCATGCTGTTCACGGCCGAACACGAGGAGGTCAGGCGCAGCCTGCAGAAGCTGATCGCCACCGAGATCAACCCCCATGTCGATGCCTGGGAGGAGGCCGGGCGCTTCCCCGCCCACGACGTGTTCAGGAAGCTCGGCGCGGCCGGCTATCTCGGTCTCAACAAGCCGGTCGAGTACGGCGGCATGGGCCTCGATTATTCCTATGCCCTGCTGATGGCCGAGGAGGTCGGCGGCATCCATTGCGGCTCGGTTCCCATGGCCATCGGCGTCCAGACGGACATGGCGACGCCGGCGCTCGCCCGCTTCGGCTCCGACCATGTGAAGGCGGAGTTTCTCGCCCCCGCCGTCGCGGGCGACCAGGTGGCCTGCATCGGTGTCTCCGAGCCGGGCGCGGGCTCCGACGTCGCCTCGATCAAGACCACGGCGCGCTCGGACGGCGACGACTACGTCATCACCGGCGGCAAGATGTGGATCACCAACGGCGCCCAGGCCGACTGGATCTGCCTGCTCGCCAATACCGGCGAGGGGCCTGCCCACCGCAACAAGTCGCTGATCTGCGTTCCCATGAAGTCGAAGGGCGTCACCGTCGCCCGCACCCTCGACAAGCTCGGCATGCGCGCCTCCGACACCGCCCAGATCTTCTTCGACGAGGTGCGCGTGCCGAAAAGGAACCGCATCGGCGAGGAGGGCAAGGGCTTCACCTACCAGATGATGCAGTTCCAGGAAGAGAGGCTCTGGGGCGCTGCGGCGGGCCTGAAGCCGGCCGAATGGATCATCGACCAGACCATCGAATACACCCGCGGCCGCCAGGCCTTCGGCAAATCCATCCTCGACAACCAGGTGGTGCATTTCCGCCTCGCCGAACTGAAGACCGAGGTGGAGATGCTGCGTTCGCTCATCTACCGCGCGGCGGAGATGATGATCGCCGGCGAGGACATGACGACGCTCGCCTCCATGGCCAAGCTGAAGGCCGGCCGCATCGGCCGCGAGGTGGCGGATGCCTGCATGCAGTACTGGGGCGGTATGGGCTACATGAACGAGACGCCGGTGACGCGCTACTATCGCGACGCCCGCCTCACCTCCATCGCCGGCGGTGCCGACGAGGTCATGCTCTCCATCATCTGCAAGGCCATGGGCACGCTGCCCGGCATGAGCAACCGCCAATGATCCTCTATCACTGCCTCTCCGCCCGCTCCTTCCGGCCCCTCTGGACGCTGGAGGAAATGGGCCTTGCCTATGAGCTGAAGGTGCTGCCCTTCCCGCCGCGGGCCTTCGCCAAGGAGTATTTCGACGTCAACGTCCTCGGCACCGTGCCCTTCCTCGTGGACGGCGAGACGCGGATGACCGAGTCGGCGGCGATCTGCGAGTATCTGGCGGTGCGCCACGGCCCCTCGCCGCTGGCGGTCGCGCCGGCCGAGGCCGACTACGGGCTCTGGCTCAACTGGCTGCACCACAGCGACGCGACGCTCACCTTCCCGCAGGCGCTGGTGCTGCGCTACTCGCGCTTCGAGCCGCCGGAGCGGCGCCAGCCCCAGGTGGCGGAGGACTATGCCAAGTGGTTCCTCGGGCGGCTGCGCATGCTCGACGCCCACCTCCTCAAGCACGACTGGCTGGCGGGGGGGCGGTTCACCGTCGCCGACATCGCCGTCGGCTACGCCCTGATGCTCGCCGAGGTCATCGGCCTGTCGAAGGAGTTCCAGCCCCAGACCGCCGCCTACTGGGCGCGGTTGAAGGAGCGGGACGGCTATCGCCGGGCGCTGGCGGTCCAGGACGAGATCGCGGCGCAGCAGGGCGTGAAACCGATCTTCTGACAGCGCTCCGGCAGGGAGGGGCAGGAATTGCTGCCAGCCACTCCACACAAGACCATGGCCATGGGAGCGGCCAGTCTCGGGGCGAGTTCACAGGGACGAACCGCCTCATGGCCGTGATCGAGAGCCGTATCTCTCCGACGAGCGAGACCTTCCAGTGCCAACCGTGCCGCCATGCTGGCACTCATCGCGCGCCAGACGGGCCTCGAGGAGCGTGCCCGCCGCGCCTCGGCCGCGGCCGGTCCCCGCTTCCACGAGCGCGGCCAGCTGCTCCCGCGCGAGCGGATCGCGCTGCTGCTCGATCCCGGGGCGCCCTTCCTGGAGCTGTCGACCCTCTCCGGCTTCATGATGGATGTGCCTGACGCCGAGAAGAGCGTTCCCGGCAGCGGCGTCATCGCCGGCATCGGCTTCGTCTCCGGCGTCCGCTGCATGGTGTCCGCCTCCGATTCCGGCATCGACGCCGGTGCGCTCCAGCCCATGGGCCTGGAGAAGCAGTTGCGCGTGCAGGAGATGGCGCTGGAGAACCGTCTGCCCTTCATCCAGCTGGTCGAGAGCGCCGGCGCCAACCTGCTGCGCTACCGCGTCGAGCACTTCATCCATGGCGGGCAGATCTTCCGCAATCTCGCCCGCCTCTCCGCCGCGGGCCTGCCGGTCATCACCGTCACGCACGGATCCTCGACCGCCGGCGGCGCCTACCAGACGGGACTGTCTGACTACATCGTCATGGTGCGCGGCCGCACCCGCGCCTTCCTCGCCGGGCCGCCGCTCCTCAAGGCCGCGACCGGCGAGATCGCCACCGAGGAGGAACTCGGCGGCGCCGAGATGCATACCACCGTCTCCGGCCTCGGCGACTATATGGCCGAGGACGACCGCGACGCCCTGCGCATCGCCCGCGAGATCGTCGCCGCCCTCGGCTGGGACCGCGACCAGCCGCGTCAGGCCGCTCCCTCCTTTGACGCACCGCGCTACGACGCCGAGGACCTGCTCGGCATCATGCCCGCCGACCTCAAGCGCCCCGTCGACATGCGCGAGGTCATCGCCCGCATCGTCGACGGCTCGAACTTCCTCGGCTTCGGCGAGGACTACGGGCCCGCCACCGTATGCGGCCATGCGGCCATCGAGGGCCAGGCTGTCGGCATCATCACCAACAACGGCCCGCTCGACCCCGCCGGCGCCAACAAGGCGACGCATTTCATCCAGGCCTGCTGCCAGTCGGCGACGCCGATCCTCTACCTCAACAACACCACCGGCTTCATGGTCGGCCGCGCCTATGAGGAGGCCGGCATGATCAAGCACGGCTCCAAGATGATCCAGGCGGTCACCAATGCCACCGTGCCGCAGATCACCCTCTATTGCGGGGCCTCCTATGGCGCCGGCAATTACGGCATGTGCGGCCGCGGCTTCCATCCGCGCTTCTGCTTCTCCTGGCCGAATGCCCGCACGGCGGTGATGGGGGCGGAACAGGCGGCCGAGACCATGGCCATCGTCGCGCGGGCGGGCGCGGCCCGTCGCGGCAAGGAGGCGGATGAAGCGCAGATCGGCGCGATGAAGGCGCAGATCACCCGGCTCTTCGAGAGTCAGATGGACGTCTTCACGACCTCGGCGCGCCTGCTCGATGACGGCGTCATCGACCCGCGCGACACCCGCGCCGTGCTGGCCGAGGCGCTCGCCACCTGCCGGGAAGCCGAGCGGCGCCGCCCCGTGCCGATGCAGTTCTCCGTGGCGAGGCCGTGACCATGACCGTCGTCCCGCTCAAGCCCCCGCCGGTCGTTGCGACCCCGTTCCGAAGGCTGCTCGTCGCCAATCGCGGCGAGATCGCCCTTCGCATCTTTGCCACCGCCCGCGAGATGGGTCTTGAGACCGTCGCCGTCTATTCGAGCGCCGATGCGCGGAGCCGGCATGTCCACGCGGCCGACCGCTCGGTGGAGATCGGTGGGCCGCTGCCGGCCGAGTCCTACCTCAACATCCCCGCCATCATTGCGGCGGCGAAGGCGAGCGGGGCGGAGGCGATCCATCCCGGCTATGGCTTCCTCGCCGAGAACGCCGCCTTCGCGCGGGCCTGCCGGGAGGCCGGCATCGTCTTCGTCGGCCCCTCGCCGGACTCCATCGAGGCGATGGGCGACAAGGCCCGCGCCAAGGCTCTGATGCAGGCGGCGGGCGTGCCCGTCGTGCCGGGCTATCAGGGGGACGACCAGTCCCCCGATCGCCTCGCGGCCGAGGCCGCAGGCCATCGGCTATCCCGGTCATGATCAAGGCGGTTGCGGGCGGCGGCGGCCGCGGCATGCGCCTCGTGCGCGAGGCCGCCCAGTTCGCCGAGGCGCTGCGCAGCGCGCGCTCGGAAGCCGTGAACGCCTTCGGCAACGGGACGGTGCTGCTGGAAAAGGCGGTCGAAGCGCCGCGCCACATCGAGATCCAGGTCTTCGGCGACCGCCATGGCCACGCGGTCCATCTCGGCGAGCGCGACTGTTCGGTCCAGCGCCGGCACCAGAAGCTGGTGGAGGAGGCGCCCTCTCCCGCCGTCTCGCCCGAACTGCGCGCCCGCATGGGCGAGGTCGCCGTGAAGGCGGTGCAGGCGCTGGGATATGAGGGCGCCGGGACTCTAGAGTTCCTGCTGGACCGCGACGGCGCCTTCTACTTCATGGAGATGAACACCCGGCTGCAGGTGGAGCATCCGGTGACCGAGGCGATCACCGGTCTCGACCTCGTCGAGTGGCAGTTGCGGGTCGCGGCCGGGGAACCGCTGCCGCTCGCCCAGCACGAGATCCGCTTCGCCGGCCATGCGGTCGAAGTCCGGCTCTGTGCCGAGGATCCGGCGCAGGAGTTCATGCCGCAGGCGGGCCGTTTCGGCCGCTGGACGATACCCGACGGCATCCGCGTCGACACCGCCATGTCCGATGGCGCCGAGGTGCCGCCCTACTACGACTCGATGGTGGCGAAACTCGTCGCCCACGCGCCGACACGGGATGCGGCGCGCCAGACCCTGGCGAACGCTCTCGATCGCGCGGTGGCGCTCGGCATCCCCACGAACCAGGGGTTCCTCCGGCAGGTCCTCCTCCATCCCGCCTTCGCCGCGGGCGAAGCCACCACGGGTTTCATCGCGGCCCATGCGGCCGCTCTCGTGCGGGAGCCGGACGAGGATCCGCCGGATGCGGCTGTCGCAGCGCTCGCCCTCTTCGTCACGACAGCCGATCCGCGCCATCGCGTCGCGCCGCGTCACCTGGGGCCGCCCCTGCCGATCCCCATGATCTTCGACATCGCGGGAACGCGCCACGAGGCAGCGATCCACCGCGATCGCGACGGCAGCTATCACGTCGCCCTGGGTGACAGGCGGCTGGTCCTGGCTGTGGACGCAGTGACGGACGACGTCATCCGGCTGAGGCGGGAGGGTTCGGCCCGTGCCGTGCCCTGGCTGCGCCGTGGCGCCAACCTCTTCCTCCAGCGCGGCGCCGACCAGATCATCGTCCGCGACCTCACCCGCGCCCCGGCGCGGCGTGGCGGCGCCGACGGCTCGGATGGTCGTGTCGTTGCGGCCATGAACGGCCGCGTCGTCGCCGTCCATGTCGCGCCCGGCGATGCGGTGGCGGCCGGCCAGCCGGTCGTCACGCTGGAGGCAATGAAGATGGAACATGTCCACGCGAGTGCCGTGGCTGGAACGGTCGGCGAAGTCGCTGTTGCCGTCGGCGACCAGGTGACCACCGGCCGGTTGCTCGCCTCCATCGACAAGATCGCCGGCTGAAGGAGAGACGCCATGACCGATGCCGTCCTGACCGCCAAGGCCGGTCACGTCTTCACCATCACCATCAATCGCCCCGACAAGCGCAACGCCATGAATGCCGAGGTGGTGGCCGGCATCGCCGCAGGATGGCGCGCCGCACACGAGGACACCGAGGTCCGCGTCATCGTTCTGACGGGCGCCGGCGACAAGGCCTTCTGCGCCGGCGCCGACCTCGGCGGCGGCCAGAGCTTCTTCCAGGACGCCTCCAAGCCGAACAGCGACTATGCCGACCTCCTGCGCCTTGCCCAGAACGGCACCAAGCCCTCCATCGCCCGGGTCAACGGCACCTGCATGGCCGGCGGCATGGGCCTTCTCTGCATGACCGACATGGCGGTTGCCGCCGATGATGTCGTCTTCGGCCTGCCGGAGGTGAAGGTCGGCGTCTTCCCCATGCAGGTCCTCAGCCTCCTGCAACTGACCGTGCCGCGCCGCCTCGTCGCCGAGTGGTGCCTGACCGGCGAGCCCTTCACCGCCGACGAGGCGAGGGTCGCAGGGCTGGTCAACCACGTCGCGCCGCGAGGCGAGCTCGATGCCAGGGTCGACTGGCTGATCGGTCGTCTCGTCGACAAGTCGCCGGCCGCCATCCGCCGCGGCAAATATGCGATGCGCGCCATCCACGCCATGAGCTTCGACGAGGCCATCGCCTATACCGAGGGGCAGATCGCGCTGACCGCCGCCACCGATGACGCCAAGGAGGGCATCAAGGCCTTCCAGGAAAAGCGCAAGCCAGTCTGGACCGGACGATGAGCGCAGCGGCTCAACGCAAGACCGCGCGCCCTGTCACGGGAACCATGGCCACAACTGTCACGCCAACCGGGGTGCCATGAGCGACAAGGCCATCATCACCTGCGCCCTCAACGGCGTCCTGACCGACCCGAAGCAGCATTCGGTGCCGGTGACGCCGGCCGAGATGGCGGCTGAGGCGAGGCGCGCCTATGACGCCGGCGCCTCCGTCATGCACATCCACCTGCGCCAGCAGGGCGAGGGAAAGGGACATCTGCCGTCCTGGGACCCGGTCCTCTCGGCCGAGGTGCAGGCCGCCATCCGCGCCGCCTGCCCGGGCGTCGTCATCAACCACACCTCCGGCGTCGTCGGGCCGGACTATGCGGGCGCGCTCGCCTGCATCCGTGATACGCAGCCGGAAATCGCCGCCTGCAATGCCGGCTCGCTGAACTATCTCAAGGTCAGGGCCGACGGCCGCTGGGCCTGGCCGCCCATGCTCTTCGACAACCCTGTCGAGAAGGTGAAGGCCTATCTCGACGTGATGGCGGGAACCGGAACGCTGCCGGAGTTCGAGTGCTTCGACACCGGCATCGTCCGTTGCGTCGGCATGTACCGCGACGCCGGCATGACGCGGGGGCCGCTGCAGTACAACTTCGTCATGGGCGTCGAATCCGGCATGCCGGCCGACCCGGAGCTTCTGCCCATCCTCCTCAGGCTCAAGGCACCCGAGGCGAACTGGCAGGTCACCGCCATCGGCCGCTCCGGCATCTGGGCGCTGCATCGGCGATGCGCCGAACTCGGCGGCCACATGCGCACCGGCCTCGAGGACACCTTCTACCGTGCGAACGGCGACAAGGTTTCCTCCAACGGCCCGCTCATCGAGGAGATCGCCGGCCTCGTCCGCGCCGCCGGCCGCGATGTTGCGAGCCCGGCGGAGGCGCGGGCGATTCTGGGGCTTGCAGCCTGAGCCGATTGCGGCAAGGCTTCGGGCCGAGACGTGCATGCGAGCCGGAAAACCGGCCGTGAAAAAAGTCAGAGGAAACGCCGTCCAGGGAGAGGGCAGTTGCAGTTCATCCAGCTGGTGATCAGCGGGCTTGCGCAGGGGTGCATCTACGGCCTCATCGCGCTCGGCTTCGTGCTCATCTACAAGGCCACGGAGACGGTGAATTTCGCCCAGGGCGAACTCCTGATGATCGGCGGTTTCGCCGGCCTCTTCGCCGCCACGACGCTCGGCATGCCCTACTGGGCGGTGATCATCGTCGCCATGGCGGTCACCGCGCTGATCGGCTTCCTCAACGAGCGCATCATTCTGCGCCCCATCCTCGGCCAGTCCGCCGTCGCCATCGTCATGGTGACCATCGGCTTCGGCTACATGGCCCGCGGCCTCGTCACCATGATCCCGGTGATCGGCACCGACACCCATTCGCTGCCCGTGCCCTTCCGCGGCGAGGTGTTCCGCTTCGGCGGCCTCGTCATCTCGGCCGAACACATCGTCATCATCGCGGTGACCATCGTTCTCTGTGGTCTGCTCGCGGCCCTCTTCCGCTACACCAAGATCGGCATCGCCATGCAGGCGATGAGCCAGAACCAGCTGGCGGCCTACTACATGGGCATTCCGGTGAAGCGGCTCTCCAGCCTCATCTGGGCTATCTCCGCGGCGGTCGCCGCCATCGCCGGCATCCTGCTGGCGCCACTCACCTTCATCCACGCCAACATGGGCTTCATCGGCATCAAGGCCTTCCCCGCCGCGGTGATCGGCGGCTTCACATCGCTCCCCGGAGCCATCGTCGGCGGCCTCATCATCGGCGTGGTCGAGCAGCTCGCCGGCTTCTACCTGATGGAAGGCTTCAAGGACGCCGCCCCCTTCCTCGTGGTGCTCGCCATGCTCGTGCTCAAGCCGAACGGCCTGTTCGGCGAGCGTCTGGCCAAGAAGGTCTGACGCCATGCGCTTCATCTTCAAGACGCGGTACGAGCAGGACATCGAGCTCGTCCAGCATGGTGGCCAGGTCTTCTGGTACGGCCTGCTCATGGCGGTGCTTCTCGTCGCCCCGATGCTCGTGTCGCCCTATGTGCTGACGCAGCTCTCGCAGGTGTGCATCTACGCCATCGTCGCGCTCGGCCTGATGCTGCTCGCAGGCTTCACCGGCCAGCTCTCCCTCGGCCATGCCGCCTTCATGGCGGTCGGCGCCTATACCCAGGGCGTGCTGGTCACGGCCGGGGTTCCCTTCTTCGTCGGCATCGCCTGCGCCGGCCTCTTCGCGGCGGTGGTCGGCATCATCGTCGGCCTGCCGGCGCTCCGGGTGAAAGGGCTCTATCTCGGCATCGCCACCCTCGCCTTCGGCACGATCATCGAGGAGATCATCGCACGCGCCGAGCCGGTCACCGGCGGCAATGCCGGCCTCATGGTGCCGCCGGTCAGCCTCCTCGGCTGGCGCTTCGCCGACGGACCCAGCTTCTACTACCTCTGCCTCGCCTTCGCCCTCGCGGCGACGCTGATCGTCGTCAACCTGCTGCGCTCACCGACAGGACGAGCCTTCGTCGCCATCCGCGATTCCGAGATCTCGGCCCAGTCGATGGGGGTCAACCTCGCCTTCTACAAGACGCTGTCCTTCGCCATTTCCGCAGCCTTCGCCGGTGTCGCCGGTGGGCTCTACGCCCACAACATCCGCTTCCTGTCACCCGACCAGTTCACCGTGGTGCAGTCCATCGAGCTTGTCATGATGGTGGTGATCGGTGGTCTCGGCTCGGTCCACGGCGCCATCTACGGCGCCGCCTTTCTCATCGCCCTGCCGCAGGCGATCAACGCGCTGAAGCCCATGCTGCCGACATTCCTGGCCGAGGCCACCGGCCTCCAGCCCACCATCTTCGGCATGGTGCTGATCCTCGTCGTGCTGTTCGAGCCGCTCGGCATCTACGGTGCCTGGCTCAAGACGCGGACCTATTTCGACCTGTTCCCCTTCTACCGGAAAGGCATGTTCCGCCGGCAGAAGGCCTTCCAGAAATCGGACCGGCTGAAATGAGCGCCCCCTTCTTCCAGGCCGATGCCATCTCGGTGCAGTTCGGCGGACTCAGGGCCGTCGACGGCGTGAGCTTCACCGTCGACAAGGGCGAGGTCTTCACCATCATCGGGCCCAACGGCGCCGGCAAGACCACCGTCTTCAACATCATCAGCCGCATCTACAACCCGACCGCCGGACGGGTGCTGCTCGAGGGCGAGGAGATCACCCGGCTGCCGGCGCACCGTGTCGCCGGCCTCGGCATCGCCCGCACCTTCCAGAACATCGAGCTCTTCGAGCACGCCACCGTGCTGCAGAACCTGCTCATCGGCGCTCATGTCCACCGCACGACGAACCCGCTCGCCGAGGCGCTGTTCCTGCCCTCGGTGAAGCGCGCCGAGGTGGAGTTGCGCGAGAAGGTGGAGGAGGTCATCGACCTTCTCGACCTCGCCGTCCATCGCGACTCCATGGTCGCCGGGCTGCCGTACGGCGCCCGCAAGGTGGTGGAACTCGGCCGAGCCCTCTGCACCCGGCCGAAGCTGCTGCTGCTCGACGAGCCCTCCTCGGGCCTCAACGTCGAGGAGACCGAGGACATGGCCTTCTGGATCGAGGACATCAGCCGCGACCTCGGCATCACTGTCATCATGGTGGAGCACGACATGACGCTGGTCTCGCGCGTCTCCGACCGCGTCATGGCCATGAACCAGGGCCGTGTCCTCGCCATGGGATCCGCGGCCGAGGTGCAGCGCCACCCCGCGGTGGTCGAGGCCTATATCGGCACGCCGGCCGCAGCGGGCGAGACGGTGGAAAGGGCCGCCTCATGAGCGACGCGATCCTGACCCTCGCCAATGTCGAGGCCGCCTACGGGGCCGTGAAGGCGATTCGCGGCGTCTCGCTGTCGGTGCCGAAGGGCTCCATCGTCACCGTGCTCGGGGCGAACGGCGCCGGCAAGACCACCATCCTCAAGACCATCTCCGGAATCCTCGATCCGCAGAAGGGCACTATCCACTTCAAGGGCGAGGCCATCGAGCGGCGCGATCCCGCCGACATCGTCCGCCGCGGCCTCAGCCACGCGCCGGAGGGCCGCGAGGTCTTTCCGCTGCTGTCGGTGCGCAACAACCTTCTCATGGGCGCCTATACCCGTTCCGACAAGGACGAGGTGGCGCGCGACATCGAGCGGATGGAGCGCTACTTCCCGATCCTGAAGGAGCGCGCCGACCAGGATGCCGGCCTCCTGTCGGGCGGTCAGCAGCAGATGCTGTCGATTGCCCGCGCGCTGATGTCCCGCCCCGATCTCCTGCTCCTCGACGAGCCCTCGCTCGGCCTGTCGCCGAAACTGACGCAGGAGATCTTCGCCATCGTCAGGCGCGTCAACCGCGAGCAGGGCGTGACCATCCTCCTTGTTGAGCAGAATGCCGCACTGGCGCTGGCTACGGCCGACTTCGGCTACATCCTCGAGCTCGGCCGCATCGTCATGGAGGACAAGGCGTCGGTGCTCGCCGAGAAGGACGACGTCAAGGAATTCTACCTCGGCCAGAAGGAGGCCGGCGTGCGCGGCGAGCGGCGCTGGAAGAAGAAGAAGATGTGGCGGTGAGCACGATGGGCATGTTCGACATCTGGCCGAACCAGGACATCCGCCCCGCGGCCATCCCGCCGGGCGAGACCGTCTCCGCCGTGTTCGACGCTGCCGTGCGCCAGCGGTCGGGCCGCGTCGCCGTCCGGCAGAAGGACTTCGGCCTCTGGAAGGAGACCAGCTGGGCCGAGATGGGCGCCATCGTCCGCGAGATCGGCATGGGCTTCGTCGCCCTCGGCCTGAAGCCGGGCGAGGTCGTCTCCATCCTCGCCAACACCCGGCAGGAATGGTCATTTGCCGACTACGGGATCATCTGCGCCGGCGGTGTCTCCAACGGCATCTACCCGACCGACGCGCCGACCCAGTGCGAGTATCTTCTCAACGATTCCGCTTCCCGCTTCGTCGTCGTTGAGGACGAGGAGCAGCTCGACAAGATCCTCACCGTCCGGGCCGACGTGCCTTCCCTCGAGAAGATCATCGTCATCGAGACGGAGGGGCTCGCCCACTTCTCCGATCCGCAGGTGATGACCCTCGCCGACCTGCGCGCGCTGGGGCGCAAGGCCGATGCCGCCGACCCCGGCGAATGGACACGCCGCCTCGCCACCCGCGGCCCCGACGATCTCGCCATCCTCGTCTACACCTCGGGGACCACCGGCAAGCCGAAGGGCGCGATGATCACCCATCGCAACATCCTCTCGGCGATTGCGGTGATTTCCAACGAGTCGATCCGCCAGAACGAGGACGACCAGCGCATGGCCTTCCTGCCGCTCTGCCATGTCGCGGAGCGGGTCGGCGGCCAGTTCCTGGCGCTCTACTCCGGCGCGACGCTGAACTTCGTCGAGAACCCCGAGACGGTGCCCGACAACGTCCGCGAGATCGCCCCCACCATCTTCTTCGCCGTGCCGCGCATCTGGGAGAAGTTCTATTCGGCCGTGATGATCCGGCTGAAGGAGGCGACGGGGCTCCAGCGCGCCCTCTACGGTTGGGCCATCGCCCAGGGAACGCAGGCCGCGGACCTGATGATCGAGGGCAGGGATGTGCCCCTCGGACTGCGCCTGAAGGTGCTGCTCGGCCGCTGGCTCGCCCTGAACAATGTGCGCAAGGCCATCGGCATCCACCGCTGTCGCTTCCTCGTCACCGGCGCCGCGCCGATCTCGCCGGACCTGATCCGCTGGTATCTCGCCCTCGGCGTGCCGATGCTGGAGGTCTGGGGCATGACGGAAACGTCCGGGGCCGGATCGGTGGTGCCTGTCGAGAAGCTGAAGCCCGGAACGATCGGCCGGCCGACCAGCGCCATCGAGATGAAGATCGGCGAGCACGGAGAGATCCTCGCCCGCGGCCCCACCATCATCAAGGGCTACCTCAACCAGCCCGAGAAGACCGCCGAGACCATCCGCGACGGCTGGCTGCACACCGGCGACGTCGGCATGGTCGACAACGAGGGCTTCTTCCGCATCACCGACCGGATGAAGGACATCATCATCACCGCCGGCGGCAAGAACATCACGCCCTCGGAGATCGAGAACGAGCTGAAGTTCTCGCCCTATGTCACCGATGCCGTCATCATCGGCGACAAGCTCCCCTACCTCACCGCCCTCGTCATGATCGACCAGGAGAACGTCGAGAAGTTCGCCCAGGACAACGACATCCCCTTCTCGAACTATGCGAGCCTCTGCCGCGCGCCGGAGGTCGTCGCCCTCATCCAGTCCGAGTTCGACCGGGTGAACGCCAAGTTCGCCCGGGTCGAGCAGGTGAAGACCTTCCGCCTCATCGAGCAGCGCCTCACCGCCGAGGACGAGGAGCTGACCCCGACCATGAAGCTGAAGCGCAATCTCGTGCAGAAGAAATATGCCGACCTCATCGCCGGCATGTACCGGAGTTCCGCGGCCTGATCCGGCTACCGGCGGCGCGGACTTCGTACTAGCATTCCACTCAAGAGGCCGCCCGACCGGCCCACCAACAAAGCCCCGGATCAACAGGGCCCACCAGACGGAGGAAACCATGAAGTCTTCACTGACCACATGCCTTGCCGTAGCGGCGACGCTCGCCGCCGGCACGGCCCTCGCCCAGACCCAGGGGGTCACGGCGAACCAGATCACCCTCGGATCGATCCAGGATCTCTCGGGTCCGATCGCCGCCTACGGCAAGCAGACGCGCGCCGGCCTGCAGATGTATTTCGACGAGCTCAACGCCCGCGGCGGCATTCACGGCCGCCAGATCCGCCTGATCGTCGAGGACAGCGCCTACGACCCGCGCAAGGCCCTGCTGGGCGCCCAGAAGCTGGTCAACTCCGACCGCATCTTCATGATGGTCGGCCATATCGGCACGGCGCAGAACATGGCGGCCATGCCGGTGCAGTTCGAGCGCAACGTGCCGAACTTCTTCCCCGTCACGGCGGCGCGCGAAATGTACATGCCGCCGACGCCGCTGAAGCTCGCCTTCGCCGCGTCCTATTTCGACCAGGTCCGCACCATGCTGCCGGAACTGATCAAGGAGAAGAACGCCAAGCGCGTCTGTGTCGTCTACCAGGATGACGAGTTCGGCCTGGAGGTCATGCGTGGCGGCGAGGCGGCCCTTGGCCTGGTGAACCAGACCTATGTCGAGCGCACCACCTACAAGCGGGGCGCCACCGAGTTCTCCTCGCAGGTGGCGCGCATGAAGGCGGCCAATTGCGATCTCGTGCTGATGGGAACCATCATCCGCGAGACGGTCGGCGTCCTCGCCGAGGCTCGCAAGATCGGGCTCGAGGCGACCTTCGTCGGCACCAGCGCCGCCTACACCCATCTGATCCCGGCTCTCGGCGGCCCGGTGGCCAACGGCTTCTACGCCATGATGACCACCGCCCATCCCTATCCGGATGATCCGGATGCCCGCATCCGCGAATGGGCCGCCCGCTACAAGACGAAGTTCGGCGAGGATCCGACCGTCTTCTCCGCCTATGGCTGGCAGATCGCCGACGCCTTCACCCAGGCCGCCCTCAAGGCCGGACAGGACCTGACGGTGGCGAGCTTCATGCGGGCCATCGAAAGCAACCCGCCGGCGCAGACGCCCTTCGAGACGCGGACCTGCAACATCACGCCGCAGAACCGCCTCTGCAACAACGACGCCCGCCTGTCGCAGGTGCAGAATGGCCGCTGGGTCGTCACCCGCGGCTGGGTGCAGGGGGCGACGCCCTCCACCCACTGACGGCGCCGCCATCGAGGCCGCCGGCATCCGTGCCGGCGGCCTTTCCTTTGCGCAGTTCCCGCAGGCAGCATGAGGCAGGTCCCATGGCGAACCCGTTCTACACCGCCGACCACGAGGCGTTCCGCGACCAGGTCCGCCGTTTCGTGGCGCGCGAGATCGAACCCTTCGCCAGCCAGTGGGACGAAGCGGAGGAGTTCCCGCGCGACCTCTACCGGAAGGCGGCCGACATCGGCCTCATCGGTCTCGGCTTTCCCGAGGAGCATGGCGGCGTGCCCGCCGACCGCTTCATGTGGATCATCGCCACGCAGGAACTGGCGCGGCCGGGCGCCGGCGGCATCAGCGCCAGCCTGATGAGCCATGCCATCGGCACGCCGCCCATCGTCACCGCCGGCTCGGCCGAGCTGAAGGCGCGCCTTCTGCCTGGCATTTTCGCCGGCGAGACCATCTCCGCCCTCGCCATCACCGAGCCGGGCGGCGGTTCGGATGTCGCGAACCTCAGGACGACAGCGCGTCGTGACGGCGACCATTACATCGTCAGCGGCGAGAAGACCTTCATCACCTCCGGCATGCGCGCCGACCTCTACACTGTCGCCGTCCGCACCGGCGGCGAGGGACCCGGCGGTGTCAGCCTCATCGTCATCGAGCGTGACCGTCCCGGCTTCACGCGCACGCCCCTGAAGAAGATGGGCTGGTGGGCCTCCGATACAGCGACGCTGCATTTCGATGCGGTGCGCGTGCCCGTCGGTAATCTGCTCGGCGCCGAGGGCGAGGGCTTCAAGATCATCATGCGCAACTTCAACCACGAGCGCCTGACCATGGCGGCCGGCTGCATCGCCATGGCCCGGGTCTGCCTCGACGAGGCGACGGCCTATGCGAAGGAGCGCGTCACCTTCGGAAAGCCGCTGACCCAGCACCAGGTGATCCGCCACAAGCTGGTCGACATGACGCAGAAGGTGGCGGCCTCGCAGGCCTGGCTCGAGATGCTGACCTGGCGGCTCGAACAGGGCGAGAATCCGGTCGCCGAGATCTGCATGCTGAAGAATCAGGCGACGCAGACCATGGCCTTCTGCGCCTCCGAGGGCGTGCAGATCTTCGGCGGCGCCGGCTATATGCGTGGCGCCAAGGTCGAGCGCATCTACCGCGAGGTGAAGGTCAACGCCATCGGCGGCGGCACCGAGGAGATCATGAAGGACCTCGCCAGCCGCCAGATGGGCTTGTGACCGGAGTCGCCGTCGCCGCCGGTCTCCCGCCGGTCAATGGTGGTGGTGCTCCCCGTCGGGGGCCGAGCGCCCGCCGATGCTGCCGACCTGGAAGTCGAGCTCGACCTTGCCGGCCTTCTCGAACTCCAGCGTGACCTTGACGGTCCGCCCCTGGGCGAGCGGCGTGTTCAGGCCCATGAACATCACGTGCAGCCCGCCGGGCTTCAGCTCGACGGTCTGGCCGGGCGCGATCGTCAGGCCGTTGCCCAGCGCCCGCATGGTCATGACGCCGTTGACGGTCGCCATCTCGTGGATCTCGACGCGCTCGGCGAAGGCGGCGCTGCCGCCGATCAGCCGATCCGGTGCAGAACCGCCGTTGGTCACCGTGAGATAGCCGCCAGCGACGCGGGCGCCCGCCGGCGTCGCGCGCGACCAGGGCTGGACGATGCTGAGGCTGCCCACCCGGACGGCCGCCGGAGCCGCCGGTGCGGACGCGAGGATTCGCAGCAGCGGCGCCGGCGCGGCGAGGCGGGCCTGGCTGCCGGCGACCGGCACCTCGACCCAGCGGTTCTCGCCGTTGGCGCAGGTCTGCACCACGGGGAAGTAGATGGTGCCGGCGGCTGCGAGGGTTGCGTCCACCTGCCCGACGAAAACGAACTCGTCGTAGTGAGCGTCGGGCAGATTGCCGCCGGACCAGGCGATCTGGGTCACGCCCTCTTTCACCTCGCGTCCATGGTTCACATAGGCGCGCTGGTAGGGGCGCACTGTGGTCGCGAGCGTCCAGCCGGGCTTCGGCTGCGGCTTCACCGAATGCACGCCTTCCGGGATCGTGACGCTGATCCCTGTGGTCGGCTCGCGTCCGCATCCGTGTGGGACACGGAGCACCGCCTTGTATGAACCGGGCGCGGTTTCGGCTCGCTCCAGCGTGACATGACTGGCGGCGGGGACGATGCCCGCGGCGAGGGCGATGAGTGCGACGATCGGGCGAAGCATGGTGGAACCTCGTTCAGCGGAAGGCGATGGGCACGGTCAGCGCCATGGTGGCGGGGCCATACTCGGGGGGAAGCGGCGGGAAGGGCGCGGCGCGGCGCACCATGGAGAGCGCTGCCTGGTCGATCGCTGCATTGCCGGAGGACGAGGCCAGGGACACACCGCCCGCCGCGCCCGAACGCTGGATGGCGAAGCGGATGACGGCGCGCCCCTGCTGGCCCGACCCGGCGGGCTTTGCCCGGTGGAGCTGTGCCATGACGCGGGCGAGATAGGTCGGTGGCGGCGAGGAGGTGCGCGCCGACTGCTGGGAGGTCACGCCGCGACCGGCTGATGCGGCGGACGGCGGGGTCAGGGGCCGTGGCGGCGGTGGCCGTCGCGGCGCCTCCCTGGCCATCTCCTGCCGTCGGGAGTCGGCGATCGGCGCCGCCTCATCGTCGAGGAACGTCCGCCGGTCCGCCTCGGCGACCCGTCGCGGCGATGGGCGGCCGCAGCTCGGCGGGCAGGGGCAGCTCTGCGAGCGGCGGAGGTTCGATGACCACCGGCGTCGGTTCGACGACCTCGGCGAGACGTGGCGGCCGCAGTTCGTCGGGCAGCGTCGCCTCCGGCTCCGGCGGTGGCGGAAGCTCGACAGGCTGCGCTTCCTCCGC
Organism: Phreatobacter sp.; assembly: GCA_965284145.1. Classification (GTDB taxonomy): domain Bacteria; phylum Pseudomonadota; class Alphaproteobacteria; order Rhizobiales; family Phreatobacteraceae; genus Phreatobacter. Next base: position 427,623 of record CBDIRH010000001.1, on the reverse strand, counting down.
GACCGGCTCGGGCGGAATCAATTCCGGCGGCAGCGGCATATCCTCAAGCGGCGGCGGCTCGATCTCGACGGGAGGCGTCTCGGCGGCGACCTCCCGGGTGCAGGCGGCCGCCGCGGGTGGGGGCTCCGCTTCGGGTTCCACCATCTCGATCTCGATGGCGGGCGCTTCGCTCAGAGGTGGGCTGGGCGTCGCATAGGTGAGGAAGCCTGCGATGAGGACGCCGTGGAGCGCGACGGAGGCGATGGCGGTCGAGATGGTCCGGAGCCGGCCCGTTGCCGCCGTCGCGATGGTGACGCCGGCCGGCACGACCGACAGGGCGGGCGCGGCAACGGGTTCGCCCGATGCCGGCAGGATCACCGACGGGGGCGTCTGCGTGGCGGGCCAGTTGAAGGCGACAGCCGGCACCTCCGCGCCGGACGGCGCGGGTCGATCGAGCGGCGGCGATGGCGGTGTCGAGGGTCATGGACCGGCCGAAACCTCAACAGAGGGAGAAGCGCGTGGAACGAGACGAGGCGTGCCGGGGATCGAACCCCGGCACGCAACACTATAACATCAGAACTTGATGCGGACGCCACCGTAGATGCTGCGTCCGGTGCCGGGATAGAAGCTCGCGGTGGTCGCGGGGTTGTAGAGCACGACAGGCCCGAAGTCGGCGATATAGCGCTTGTCGGCGATGTTGCGGACATCGACGAAGGCCTCGCCGCCATTCGGCAGTTTGGCGCTGGCGCTGACATTGAACAGGGCGTAGCCGGGCACCCGGAACGTGTTCGAATAGTCGACGAAGGCGCCCTGCGGGACGATGTCCACCGACGGCGTGATCGAGAAGCCTGCCGGGTGGGCATAGGTCAGCGCCGTCCGCAGCACATGCACGGGCACGAGCGGCAGGCGGTTGTTCCCGTAGGTCGCGTCGCCGACGAAGCGGAAGTCCGAATAGGTCCAGACCTGCTTCAGCGTCAGGCGGTCGTCGCGACCCGTCAGATTCCGCGAGAGGTCGACGCTGGCGGCGAGCTCGACACCCTGGAGCTGGGTGCGCGCGGCGTTGAACGTCGAGGCGGGAATGCCAACACCGACATTGAACTGCAGCATCTGGTTGCGGAGGTCGGCGCGCCAGACGGTGGCTTCCCAAGAGAAGTGGCCGTACCGGCCGCGCGTGCCGATCTCATAGGTCGTGCCGGTCTGCGCCTTGAGCGGCACGAAGGCGGTGGTCGTCGCCGTGGTCTGCGTCAGGTCGGAGAAGTCCGGCACGTCGGCCGAGCGCGTCACGTTGGCGAAGAGCTGCACGTCCTTCACCGGCTCCCAGAGGACGCCGACACGCGGATTGACGCCGGAATAGGTCACGCCGGTGTCCACGGCGACGGGCACCGTGTTCATGTTGAGCGTGCCGGAGAAGTCGCGCCGCGACAGATAGGCCTTGAGGCCGGCGGTGAGCGCGACCTGCGGCAGGACGAAGAAGCGGTTCTCGAACCAGGCCTCGTAGTTCGAGGCGATCTGTCGCGCATTCACCGTCTGGGCGCCGCGCACCGCATTGCCCGCGTTGAGGAACTGCAGGGCCTGGTTGTTGCCGGCGAAGATGCGGGCGCCGACGATCAGGTCGTTGCGGTAGCCGCCGAGATTGAATGAACCTGTGAAGCGCGGCGAGATGCCGTAGGTCCAGCCGTCCTGGTCGAGCACCTGGAAGATCGGGTGGTTGAGGTGCTTGTGGATCGCCCAGGAGGTGATGTCGAGCTGGCCGAAGTCGAGCTTGATCGACGTCACGTTGGCGAAGCGCTGGACATAGGTGTTGCGCGCCTGGTCACCGTTTACGGCGGCGGTGGCAGCCTGGCGGGGATTGGTCATGGCGGCGCCGTAGGTCAGCGAGCCCGGCAGTTTCACATCCGTGTAGTAGGCGCCGAAGTAGAAGCGGGTCTCCACCCGGTCGGAGATGCGACGTCCGACATTGGCGTTGAAATGGCCGAGGTTCTGCTGCTCATGGGCGCGCCAGCCGTCGGCATGAGTCACCGTGCCGGAGGCGTGGAAATCCCAGTCGCCCATGACCCGCGATACCGAGCCATGGCCACGGATCGTGCCGAAGGAACCGGCCTCGAGGCTGAACACGTTCGGGGCGGTTGCCGTGTGGGCCGTGGGGGTCACGAAGTTGATGGCGCCGCCGAGCGTCGACGAGCCGAAGGGCAGGGCGTTGCCGCCGCGGAACACCTCGATCGCACGCAGTGCCAAGGGGTCGATCTGGTAGAAGTCGCCGGAGCCGTCGGCGAGGTTGGTCGGCACGCCGTCCTGCAGGATCTCGATGCCGCGGGTGTGGAAGGCACGCGCAAGGCCCGATCCGCGGATGGAGAGGCGGACCTCCTGACTGTAGCGGTTCTGGACGAGTACGCCGGGCGTGTCCTGCAGCACATCGCGAAGGTTCGTCGCATAGGTGTTGCGGGTGGTCTCCGCGTCGATGTGCGAGACCGAGCCGGCCGTGCTGTTCACGGCGCGGCGCTGCTCGGTGACCGGCGGCGAGGTGAGCGTACCACCCGCGCCCTGGCCGGAGGCGGCCTGCATGGCCTTCGATGGTGATGGTGGGAAGTTCGGTCTGGGCCTGCGCGGTGGCGATGGCCAGCGGCGAGGCGGCGGCAAGGGCGAGAAGCCCGGCGCGCGACAGGTGACGAGGGGACATGGAGCTGCATTTCGCGTTTGATGACGACAGGCTGCAGCCGCTCGGGCCGCAAGCCGGGGAGAGGGTCGTGATCAGGCGGCGAAGGGTGGGGCTCTCGGTGATCGCGTGCCGAGCCAGCCCTCGAAGGCGTGGGCGGGCAGGATGGGATCGTAGCCTCGTCCCGGGGCACGGGGGGCGGCAGGCACCACAATGGATACGCCGGCGAGCGACGGCGAACTGGAGACGTCCCAGCTGGTGACATTGCACAGGCTGCAATGATGGGCTGCGCTGGCCTTGGCCGGCGGCTGCGACCCGTCGATGCCAATCGACTGGCCCCCGACGGTACAGATGACGACGAAGCCGGAGGATTCCAGGTCGCTGGCGGCGCGCGCGACGGATCCGAGCAGGCTGCTGGCGGCGATCACATAGACCAGCGCCGCAGCGAGGATGCTGCGCGTCGTCCTGAACCGGTCGCCACGGAAAAGCCACATGCCGGTCAGCTACCGCCGGTGGCGGGACGGAGTCAATCGTTCCGCATGCGGTGCTGTGCCGCGCTTACTTGATGCCGGCCCGCATGAAGCTCTGCACGAACTGGCGCTGGAACAGGAGGAAGCCGATCAGCAGCGGCGCCGAGGTCATCAGGGTCGCCGCGCAGATGATCGCCCAGTCGATGCCCTGGTCGGTGGAGGAGAAGACCTGCAGGCCGACGGTCAGCGGGCGGGATTCCACCGAGTTGGTGACGATCAGCGGCCAGAGGAAGTTGTTCCAGTGATAGCTGACCGAGACGAGGCCATAGGCGATGTAGACCGGCCGCCCCAACGGCACATAGACTCGCCAGAGCACCTGCATGGGGCTCGCGCCCTCGACCCGCGCGGCGTCGTCCAGCTCCTTCGGCACCATCTTGAAGGTCTGACGCAGGAGGAAGATGCCGAAGGCCGAGGCGACATAGGGCAGGCCGATGGCGGGAATCGAATCGAGCACGCCGAGCCGGTTCATCGTCTTGTAGTTCTCGACGATCAGCACGTCGGGCATGATCATCAGCTGCGCCAGCACCAGAGCGAAGACCACCGTCGCGCCCGGGAACTCGTAGCGGGCGAAGGCGAACGCGGCGAGGGTGCAGAGCACCAGCTGGCAGGCGAGCACGCCGGTCACCAGCAGGAAGGTGTTGAGGAAATAGCGCGCGAAGGGCGCCGCCTCCCAGGCCCGCTTGAAATTGTCGAGGGTGAGCGGCGCGAAGAGCTCGAAGCGGGTGGAGAACTCGGAAGGGTGGAAGGCCGTCCACACCGCATAGGCCAGCGGCGCGATCCAGATCAGGGCAAGGAGCCAGGCGCCCGCCGTCTCGGCGACCTTGCCCCATCCCCGCGGTGCATAGACCTCGCTCATCGCGCCCTCACCGGTAATGCACGCGACGTTCCAGGACGCCGTACTGGATCAGGGCAAGGAGGCCGAGGATGACGAGTAGCACGACGGTCAGGGCGGCCGCGTAGGTCGTATCCCAGAAGGAGAAGCCGACCTGGTAGATGTAGAACAGCAGCAGCGCCGTGGCGTTGTCCGGCCCGCCGCGGGTCATGACGAAGATGTGGTCGATGGTGCGGAAGGCGCCGATGACGGCGTTGACCAGCACGAAGAGCGTCGTCGGCATCAGCAGCGGAAACTGGATGCGCCGGAAATAGGTCCAGCGCGACGCCCCCTCCAGTGCGGCGGCCTCGGCGAGGCTCGGCGAGATGGTCTGCAGTGCCGCAAGATAGAAGATCATGAAGAAGCCGGCTTCCTTCCACACCGCGACGACGGTCACGGCGAAGAGGGCCGTCTCGTTGGAGCCGAGCCAGTTCGGCCCGTTGATGCCGAAGACGCCGAGGATCTGGGCGAGAAGCCCGTATTGCGGCGTGTAGAAGAACAGCCAGATGTTGGCGACCGCGATCATCGGCAGCACGGTCGGGGTGAAATAGGCCATGCGGACGAGCGTCCGCCCGGCGATGCGGTCGTTGACCCAGACCGCCATGAGCAGGGCGAGGGCGATGGAGGTCGGGATCGTGCCGAGCGCGAACCACAGGTTGTTCCACATCGCCTGCCAGAAGATGGGATCGGCCATCATCTGCTCGAAATTGGCAGGCCCGACGAAGCGCGCGGGACGGCGCGGCCTCGGCGTCGAATAGACGCTGTCGATGATGGTGCTGACCGCCGGCCAGTGCGTGAACAGGACGAGCAGGGCGAGCGAAGGCCCCAGCATCAGCCAGGCATGGATCCAGGTGCGGGTCTGGGTGCGGTGTTGCAAGCGGTTCACGAAGGGTCATGCGGGCGGCCGCGGGAGGCGGCCGCCCTGATGGGCATCAGCGATAGGAGCGCAGGATGCGCTCGGCCTCGGCCTGCGAATCCTTCATCGCCTGCTCCGGCGTCTTGGTGCCGTTGAGTGCCGCCTGCAGGCCGTCGTTGAGGGCCTTGGTGACGCGCTGGTTCTCATGCGTCGAGAGTTCGGCGACGGCATACTGGAGCTGGTCGCGCGCGACCGCCGCGGCCGGGAAGCCGGCGACGTATTCCTTCATCATCGGCGTGTCCCACGAGTCCTTGCGCACGGCGACATAGCCGGTGTCGATGCCCCACTTGGCGGCGCGCTCGGGCGTGGTGATCCACTGGATGAACTTGAAGGCGGCCTCCTGCTCGGCGCGCGAGGCCTTCTTCGACAGGTAGAAGTTGCCGCCGCCCGTCGGGCTGCCGCGCCGCTTGCCCGCCGCCAGCATGCCGACGCCGAAGGGGAACTTGGCGTTGGTGCGGACATTGGTGAGGTTGCCGGTGGTGGTCCACATCATCGCGCACTTCTTCTCGAAGAAATCGCGCGGCGTGGTGCCCCACTCGACGATGCCGGTCGGGTGCACCTTGTGCTTGCGGGAGAGATCGACCCAGTACTGCAGCGCCTCGATGACGCCGGGGGCGTCATAGGCGGTGCGGGTGCCCTCCTTGTTCATCAGGATGGCGTCGGCCTGCACGGCCAGCGCCTGGAACAGCCAGTAGGGGAAACCCGAGGAGGGGATCTGCAGGCCCCACTGGGTGGTGTTGGCGCCGTCGCGCTTGGTCAGCTTCTCGGCGAAGGCCACCTGCTCGGCCCAGGTCTGCGGCGGCTTCTCGGGATCGAGGCCGGCCTCCTTGAACAGGTCCTTGTTCCAGTAGAGCACGATGGTCGAGCGCTGGAAGGGGATGCCCCAGGTCTTGCCGCCCGTCTGGCTGTTCTCCATGAAGCCGGGGAAGAAGCTCGCCAGCCACGCCTTGTCCGCATCGGTCTTGATGAAGTCGTCGAACGGCGTGATCGCGTCCTCGTCGATCAGCGTGAACATGTCGGTCGACAGCAGCACCGAGGTGACCGGCGGCGTGCCGCTCTTGTGCGCGGTGATCGCCTTGACGATCGTCTCCTGGTAGGTGCCCGCATAGATCGGCTTCACCGTGATCGACGGGTTCTCCTTGGTGAAATCAGCCGCATAGGCATCGATCAGCTTGGTGATCGGGCCACCGACGGCGACCGGATAGAAGAACGACACTTCGACCTTGCCCTGGGCGAGGGCCGGCGCGGCGAGGAAGGAGCCGCCGAGCGGGGCTGCGGCCAGCGCGCTGCCGGCCTTCAGGATGGTGCGACGGTCGATGGTGGTCTTCATGGCAGTCTCTCCCTGAACATTGTTGTTGTGTGCCGGCTCATGATAGCCGCTTGCCGGTGGCCGTGTCGAAAAAATGCTCATGGTCGCTGTCCCAGTCGAGGCCGATTGTCTGACCCTCGCCGAGCCCGATCTTTCCGGGCACGCGCACGATCAGCGGCTGGTCCGCGATACGGGCTTCGACGAGGCTGTCGGCCCCGAGGTATTCGACCGATGTGACGGTTGCGTGAATTCCGCCGTCCCCAAGCCGCATGTGTTCCGGGCGGATGCCGAGCGACAGCGCCGAAGGCGCTTGGCCCGCCGGAGCGCGTGCCGCGACAGCCGGACCGAGGGCGGCGAGAGCCACGACATTCATCGGCGGCGTGCCGACGAAGCGGGCGGTGAACACGGTCGCCGGGCGGTTGTAGAGCTCCTCTGGGCTGCCGTGCTGCTCCACATGGCCGGCCCTCATCAGCACGACGCGGTCGGCCATGGTCATGGCCTCCACCTGGTCGTGCGTCACGTAGATCATGGTCATGCCGAGCCGGCGCTGCAGGCCGCGGATTTCCCGCCGCATTTCCAGCCGCAGCTGCGCGTCGAGGTTGGAGAGCGGCTCGTCCATCAGGCAGACCGGTGTCTCCGCGACGATGGCGCGTCCCAGCGCCACGCGCTGCTGCTGGCCGCCGGAGAGCTGCGAGGGCTTGCGGTCGAGAAGCTGCGTCAGGCCGAGGATGCCGGCGGCCTTCTCCAGCCGTTTCTGCCGTTCGGCCTTCGGCACCTTGCGGACCTCAAGGCCGAACAGGATGTTCTGCGCCACCGTCAGGTGCGGAAACAGGGCGTAGCTCTGGAACACCATGGAGACGCCACGCTCGGCAGGCGCCGCATGGGTGACGTCGCGGCCGCCGATGCGGATCGTCCCGCCGGTCGTGCCCTCGAGGCCGGCGATGAGCCGCAGGGTCGTCGACTTGCCGCAGCCCGAGGGGCCGAGCAGGGCGACGAGATGCCCCGGCTCGACGGTGAAGGAGACATTCGAGACGGCGTTCTGGGTGCCGAACGCCTTGCTGACATCGTCCAGAGATACCTCGGCCACTGTCCCCTCGCATGTCTTTGCCCGCAGGCTCGGAGCCGGCCGGGAGATGAGGCATAGCGAATGGCGCCGCCGGCTCCAAGGCCCTCGCACCGTGTCGGAACCGCTTCGCGTGTCGACCTGCGATACTGCCCCGGCTCACCACCGGGATCGTCAGGCTGGGATGCAGCCCCGGAGCAGCGTCCCGGTCTCAGCCTGATCGATGCGTCCCATCTCTGAAATCAGCACCAGGCGCACGGCCTCGCCACGGGCGCCGGCGGGGGCTGGCCCCAGTGTCGCCCTGTCACCGACGAGCTGGAACAGCATGGGGCGGCCGGGCTGCTCGCGAAAGGTGACGAAGCCCTTGGCGCGCACCAGCTTCGGCGCCAGCCGGCCGATCGCCGCCTGGAACGCCCCCATGGCGAACGGCTGCTCCGAGGTGAAGGTCAGGGTCTCGAACCGGGGCGTGGCGAAGCGGGCCCGCGCCGCCGCCTGTGGGTCGGGCGCAACAGGTTCATGCCCGCCGCCTGCGAAGGCGAGTTCCGGGGCGATGCACCCCTCCACCACGGGGAAAATCACCCGCTCCGGCTTCAGGGCGGCGACGGCGGCCTGCGCGCGCGACAGTTCGGCCTCGTCGACCAGGTCCGCCTTGTTGAGAACGACGATGTCGGCACTGGCGACCTGCGACCGGCAGAGCTTGTCGTCGAGCAGGGCCGGATCATCGGCGAGCGCGCGCGCATCGGCCACGGCGATGACCGTTTCCAGTGCCGCATCCTTCCAGATCACCGGGTCGAGCAGATTCTGCACGATCTCGGCCGGGTCCGACACGCCGCTGGTCTCGATGACGATGCCGTCCGGTGACGGCTCGCGCCCGAGGAGGCTGGACAGCGTGCGCAGGAGGTCACCCTGCAGCGAACAGCAGATGCAGCCGTTGGCGAGGCTCACCACGCCGTCGGCATTCTCGGCGATCAGCTCGGCGTCGATGTTGATGGCGCCGAAATCGTTGACGACGGCCGCCAGCCGGCGTCCCCCGTTGGCGGTGAGGAGGTGGTTGATCAGCGTCGTCTTGCCCGCCCCGAGAAACCCGGTGACGAGGATGACGGGAACCGCCACGGCCGCCTCAGGCCCCCTTCACCGGACGCCTGACCGGCCGTCCCGGCCGTGCCGCCCGCACCAGCTCGCCATCGGTGATGACCGCCTCGCCGTTGACGAACACATGGCGCATGCCCTCCGAGGCACGGTTCATCGCCTTGAACTCGGCCCGGTCGGTCAGCGTGTCGTAGTCGAAGACGACGATGTCGGCGTCGGCGCCGATTTTCAGGCGTCCCTTGGTCCGCATCGCCGGCGTGCTGGCCTCCAGCACCTGCGCCGGGATGAGCGTGCACTTGGCAATGCCGTCGATCAGCGGAAGCATGCCGCGCTCGCGCACATACTGGCGCAGGAAGCGCGTGAAGGTGCCGGACGAGCGGGGATGCGAACTCGTGCCCTCCGGCAGCGGCCAGTCCTCGCCGTCATAGACGGAGCCGTCGGGATTGGTCCACGGCATGGCGTCGGAGGCGATCGCTCCGCCCGGATAGAGGATCGAGACGTCGAGCAGGTCGCGGTGGCGCGGGTTCGCCTCCGTGTCGAGGAAATGCCAGAGGACGAGCGATCCCGGATCCTGCGCCTGCGCGGCGAGCAGCTCGTCGCGGTCGTGGAAGGTGCGGCCGGTATCGACCATCTCGATCGATTCGTAGGTCCCGCCGGTGCGCTCGCGGAAGGCGGGATCGGCGAAGAATGTTGCGCCGAGAACGGTCGATCCGGTGCCATAGGGATAGGCCTCGACGGTGATCCGGAGGCCCAGGTCCTGCGCCTTCCGGATCAGCGCCGCGGCGCGTTCGACGTCCTGCAGGCTGGTGCTGTTGAAGTGGCAGATGTGCATGTGCGCGCCGGTCGAGCCGGCATAGCCGACAAGCCGGGTATAGGCCTCGATCGAGCTCTTCGGGTCGATGTTCGAGGCGAAGGCCACGTGGGTATAGGTCGGCACGTCATATTCGGCCGCCAGCGAGCAGACGGCGGACATCTCCTTCACGCCGGCGCCAGGCGCATAGGCGTTGAGGATGCCGATGCCGATGCCGCCCTCGTCGAGCCCATGGCGGATCCGGCGGAGAATCTCGGCCATCTCTGCATCGGTGGCAACGTTGTCGATCCAGCGCTTGTCGTTGGAGTTGCGGCCCATGAAGCCGAGATTGGCCTCCGGCTCGGCGCCGATCATGGCGGCGATGCGGGCGAAGACCCAGTTCGCCGCCGTGCCGTAGTTGAGCACCCGGCCGCCCCTCGCCTGGTTTTCGTACCACAGCGCTACCGGAAGCACGCCGGCCTCGAGCTCCAGCGTCGTCGTGACACCGTCGAAAGCCTGCATGCGGTCGGCTGCGACCGTCTGCCCGTGGGCATGGAGATCGATGAAGCCGGGCGCGACCACGAGGCCCCTCGCGTCGACCTCGCGCGCACCCTCGCCGGTCACCTTTCCGACGGCGGCGATGCGGCCATCCCTCACGGCGACGTCGCAGACGGCATCGAGGCCGCTTTCGGGATCGATGACACGCCCCCCGCGGATGACACAATCGAAGGGACCGGCGGCAGGAGAGGAAGATGTCATCGTGAACTCGACGCAGGGCATGGAGGGACGCGGGGGGAACTGCGCGGCGGCGATCTTAAGGGCCACGGCACCCGAGTCGAGACGGCCCGACGGGCATCAGCCGCGCGGCGGCCGCATCTCCCGCCTGTCTCATCCGCCCGGAATGGGAACCTTGTGATCGCGTCCGGGCTTGATCCCCGGCCAATCTCCGCCACCCTTCAGGGCGACGTGTTTCGCCCCCGCCCCGGATTGTCGATGCTTCGCCTGCTCCTTGCCCTCACCATCCTGTTTGCCATGCCTGCCGCCGCCCAGGAACTGCGCGGCCATGGAGGTCCGGTGCGCGCCCTCGCCGTCGCCCCTGACGGACGCATCGCCCTGTCAGGCTCCTTCGACACCTCGGCGATCCTGTGGGACATCGAGCGCGGGCTGGCTGTCGCGGTGCTGCGGGGCCATGAGAGTTCGGTCAACGCCGTCCTGGCCCTGCCTGATGGCCGTTTCGTCACGGCCGGCGAGGACGGCCGTATTCTTCTCTGGCGCATGGGCCGCGCCGCGCCTGTCGGTCGCATCGAGGGTCACTCCGGGGCCGTGGCGGGCCTTGCCCTGTCTCCCGACGGGCAGGCGCTCGCCTCGGCCTCCTGGGACGGCACGGCGCGCATCACGCCGCTCGCCGGCGGCGAGGCCCGCATCATCACCGGCCATGCCGGGCCGCTCAACGCCGTCGCCTTCACCCCCGACGGCAAGGCCCTCGTCACCGGCGGTCATGACGCGACCATCCGCATCACCCCGCTGGAGGAAGGCCAGCCGCGCAGCATCGACGTCGGTTCCCCCGTCGCCGGGCTGGTGGTCGCCCCCGACGGCGAGATCGTCGCGGGAGGCGCCGACGGCCGGCTGCGGTTCTTCGGCCTCGATGGTGTCCGCCGTGGCGAGGTGGCCGTGGCCGAGACGCCGCTCGTCGCGGTGGCCTTGGCCGCGGACGGCCGCCGCCTTGCGGCAGCCGGCATCCGCGGCTCGGTGGCGCTGGTCGACCGCCCGTCCCGCACTGTCGAGCGGGTGCTGGTCGGCCCCGGCCTGCCGGTCTGGTCGCTCGCCTTTCGTCCCGGAACGGAGGAGTTGATGACCGGTGGCGGTGACCGCCTGGTGCGCCGCTGGCTCGCGACCACCGGCGAGCATCTTGGCGCCGTCGTCATGGCTAGGCCCAGCGATGCCCTGACCCGTCTCGCCGATCATCCGGGCGCCGAAGTCTTCCGCGCCTGTTCGGCCTGCCATACCCTCGACCCGGACGGTGGCAACCGCGCCGGCCCGACGCTTCACGGGGTCATCGGCCGGCGGATTGCCACCGCCCCGGGCTATGACTACTCGCCGGCGCTGCGCGGCATGGACATCGTCTGGACGAAGGAGACCATCGCCCGGCTCTTCGAGATCGGCCCCAACGCCTATACGCCGGGCACCAAGATGCCGGAGCAGCAGGTCACCGATCCCGACGACCTGAAGGCCCTTGTCGATTTCATCGCGCGGGCCACCAGCGCCGAGTAGTGCCGCCTGTCAGTTCAGGCCGTCCTTGCCGGCCTTGGCCTCGGCCAGATAGTCCTCCGCCGTCCGCACGCGCGGGCGCTCCGGCGCGCCATAGGGGTCGAAGCTCTCGTTGACGACGCGTTCGACGCGGCAGTCCTCGCACATGAACAGGGCCTCCCGCCGCGCCGCATTGGCGTCGGAGAACATCCAGTGCCCCTCCAGCTTGGCGGCGATGCGCTCGATCGTGGATTTCGTGCCGAAGGCCTTGCCGCAGGCGGTGCAGTGGAAAGGCTCCTCCTCCTTCACCACCCGCTTCGGCTCGCGCCAGGCGACGAAGTCGATCTGCGGGATCAGCGCGATGGCATCCTCGGGGCAGGTCTGTTCGCAGAGGCCGCACTGCACGCAGAGGCTCTCGGTGAAGCGCAGCATCGGCTTGTCGGGATTGTCCGACAGCGCGCTGGTCGGACAGGCGGAGACGCAGGCGAGGCAGAGCGTGCAGGCCTCGACATTGACGTCGGCCTTGCCGAAGGGGGCGCCCTTGTCGAGCGCGATGCGGTCCACCGGAGCCGGCGCGACGGCATGCAGCTCGAGGAAGGAAAGTTCCAGCAGGCCGCGCTTGGTGCCCATCGGCAGGAAGGCCGAGGGCCGCGCTGCGCCCCGTGCCGGGAAGGGATGGGAGAGGGCCGCCGCGAGGGCGTCGGGGTCATCCGTCTCGACCAGCCGCAGCCGGTCCTCGCCATAGCCAAGCCCCGCCGCGATGGTCCGCGTGGTGTCCAGCGTCCGTGTCAGGCCGAGCAAGTCGTGCTTTGGCTTGGCGCGGCCGAGAATGGCGATGCCGATCGCCCCATAGGCCAGTGCGCTGGCGAGGAATTCCGGGCCGACCTGGGTGATCTCGTTGACCTGCAGCGGCAGCACGTGGGCGGGGAGGCCCGCGCCGAAGCGCGCCAGCGCGTCGATCAGCGGCAGGCCATGGTCGCCGTCATGGACGAGCAGGACGGCGCCGGCGCCGCCAGCCTCCGCATAGGTCGTCAGCAGCGTCCGCAGCCGGCGGATCAGGGCATCGACCGGCGGCAGGGCATAGGCGGCAGCGCCCGTCGGGCAGACGGCGGCGCATTGGCCGCAGCCGGCGCAGACGGCCGGATCGATCGCCACATGGTCGCCATCTGGGGTGATGGCACCGGTCGGGCAGAGGTCGAGGCAGCGGGTGCAGCCGGTGATCTTGCTGCGCGAATGGGCGCAGAGATCGGCGGTGAAGGTGACGAATCGCGGCTTGTCGAAGGTTCCGACGAGGCCGCCCGCCTCGCCGATCAGCTTCTCCACCGCAGCCGCATCGCGCGGATCGGCGCGCAGATATCCGGGCCTGAGCTCGGGCGACGGGAACAGCGGGGTTCCGCCGACCAGGTCAATGACGATGTCCGAGGTGGAGGAGGCGCCGTTGCGCGGCGCCTGCCAGGCATAGCTTCCGCGTGAGGAGGGCGAGGGGAGCGCATACTCGTCCACATCCAGCGAGAAGGCGCCGAGATGGCCGTGAGCGGCGGTGATGGTGCCCTTCACCACCGGGAAATCGGTCGTGTGGGGCGGCGTGACGGCCCCCGGGCGGGTCAGCAGCACCGTCACGTCCAGCGTGTCGGCGAGCCTGCGCGCCACCTCGATCGCGACTTCGTCGCGGCCATAGATGAGCGCGACGCCCTTCGATTCGAGAGAGACGGCCTGGATCGGCGGCATCTCCTCGGCCGCTGCGGCCAGGAGGGCGGCCGTCTTCGGCCCGGCCTGTCGCGCTTCGGCGGACCAGCCCGCCTGTTCGCGCACATTGGCGAAGGCGAGCCTTCCGCCGAAGCCGAGGTCTTCCCCGACTTCCGTGAAGAGTGGCGACTCCTGCGTGCAGGCGACCGTGACGTCGCTCTCCTGGCCCAGCACCGCCTTGAAGAAGTCGAGCTCCTTCCGGCACAGCTGGTCGGCCGTCCGCACCTTGGTGCGGCAGGCTTTCGCCACCGTTTCCCCATGCAGCGGCATGGTTTCCTCGCAGGAGCAGAGGAATGTGGTGCCTGCCGTCATTGCGCTCTCCGCTGTGCGGCTCTTTCCGCCGCGCGTCATCCTCATATATTGGAAGCGGTCAAAAGAACCAGACCGGGCCGCCCCCGTGCCCGACCCCCAAGGACTCCATGGCCCTCGTTACGCTTCGCGCACCGTCGACCCTCGATCTGCCGCCCGGCTTCCGCGCCGTGGCCCTGCGCGAATCGGGCGACGCCTTTGCCCATGCCTGCCGCACGGCGGCGGACGAGGGAGCCGGCACACTGGTCTGGGTGCGACGTTTCGACCTCGCCGAATTCGCCGTGATCCTCGAGCCCGAGGCGCCCCTGGCCGAGGCGCGCAAGGCCTTCTTCATGGGCATGAACGCGACCGCCGATGCCATCGCCGCGCTCTGCCCGCCGGAGCGCTCCGTCACCTTCGCCTATCCCGACGGGATCCGTTTCGACGGCGGCCTCGTCGGCGGCGGTCGCCTTGGCTGGCCGAAGCGCTGCGGCGAGGACGAGGTACCCGATTGGCTGGTCTTCGCGGCCTCGATCCGCGTCGCCTTCTCCGGGCTGGTGGAGCCGGGGCACGCGCCGACGGCTGCCGCCCTGGATGAGGAGGGCTTCGAGGGCGTCGGCCCCTCCATGCTGATCGAGAGCTTCGCCCGCTTCTTCCTGCGCCTCGTCGATAGCTGGCAGCACCAGGGCTTTGGTCAGGTTCTCACCGACTATTGCGCCAGGATCGACAAGGACCGCCCCGGCGACAGCCTGTCGCTGTCGCCGGCCGGAGACCTCGTGGTGCGGCCGGCCATCGGCGAGACCGAGCGGCGCTCCGGCCTGCTCGCGGGCCTCAAGGCAGCAGCCTGGCTCGATCGCGACACCGGGGGGCCGAAGCTGTGAAGATGCTGCGGACCATCCGCCTCGACCCGTCCGACACCTTCGTCTTCCCGCGCGCCGGCCGAGTCGGGGGAATGGGCTGGTGACCGGCTCCTTCCTGTTCTGGGCCGCGATCTCGCGGCGCTTGCCGGCAAGGAGCGCGCGGCCTTCCGTTCGGGCTTCGTCGGGGTCGACACCTTCGGCTTCTCGACCCTGGTGGTGGCCCAGCCGATCCGTCCCGAGGAACACGCGGCGGCGGTCGAGTGCCTCGCCCGCCAGCTGGTCGAGCGGCTCGGTGCCCCCGGCATGGATGCGGCCCGCGCCGCAGCGGCCGAGGAGATCGCCTTCGCCGCGTCCCTCGCCGAGCACCCGGAGGGCACGTTGGTGGCCATGCATCGCGCCCTCGAAGGCGGCGAGATCCGCGAGCAGTTCCGGACGCTGGCGGCGCGCGAAAAGACCGCGGGCGCCGACAGCCTGCATGCCCAGGCGAGGGCCTTCACCTTCCACGAGGTGGTGGACGATGATGGACCGGAGGAACGGGTGGACCTGATCGACATGATGGCGGCGCGCAAATGACCTCAGCGACTCGCACCGTCACCGAGTTCTGGGTCTCGTCCGGCCATCACATGACGCGGCCGATCGAGGGCGGCGGTCTCGCCGTCACCGACGAGATGCTGCTCGCCTATCTCGCGCGCCCTGAACTGGTGCCGCCGGAGGAGGCCTGCGCCGCCGAGCGCGACCTCCACGCCCTGCTCATGGCGGAACCGCGCCGTCCGGTCACCGCCGCGATGATCGCCGCCATCAAGGACGAGGACGCCCGCGAGAACTGGCAGTTCATGGTCGGCTTCCGCGACCGGCTGCTTGCCCATCCGAGCATCGAGGCCGCCTATCTCGCCATCGTCCGCAAGGGCGCACAGGGCGTGCCGCCGCTCTTTCTCAACCAGCTCGTCCACCTGATCCTGCGCAATGCCCTCGACGGCTGCACCGACCCCTTCGTGCTGCGCGCCGCCGAACTCCTCTTCCGCGCGCAGAAGGGATCGCTCAAGGATGGGGCGCTGCTGCTCGCCGACCAGGAACTCATCGAGGAGTTCGAGGCCGAGCGAAAGGCGCTGCTGCAGACCTCGCCGCTCGCCGCCATGATGGGTCAGGACGCCATGGGCGACCTGGAAGTGATGACCGACGAGACCGCTCCTTCCTACTGGTCTCGGTCCGACGCCTTCTCCATGGTCTTCAATATCGGCGGCGACCCGCGCTCGCGCGAGGCCCTGTGCCGCGCGCTGGAAACCTGGATCGCGCATATGCTGGGGGTCGAGACCCGCATCTCGGCCATCGAGCGCATCGAGGATGCGGACTGGCGATGGTTCGTCGGCCTCGATGCCGAGGCGACGGCCATCGGCAACCGGTTGTGGCGCGGCGAGACGGTTGATGCTGCCGACCAGAGCCGCATCTGCGGCCTCTTCCGCCTCGACTTCACCGATCCCCGCGTGATGGATCCCAAACTCGCCGGCAAGCCGGTCTATCTCCTCATGGCGCTGACCGGGGACATGATCCTCCGCGTCAAGCCGCAGAACCTCATCGTCGGCCTGCCGCTCGCCGGCCGGCCGGCCGCCTGACGGAGGCCCCGATGCCCGTGCAGCACCTCACCGTTGGCGTCGTCGCCGTGAAGCGCAAGCTGAACAATCCCTGGGTCGACTTCGAGTGGCTGCCCGAAGCCGTGCTCCCCGGGCTTCCCGCCGTCGAGCCGGGAACGCGCATCGGCGCGGAAGGCGCGGTCGAGCGCTGGTACCTCGGGCCCGCCGAGATCATCTTCCATTCCGGCGAGACCGCCCATTACCGGAACAATCTCGTCTCGGGTCGGCCCGCCGTCTGGGTTGCCCTGCGCGAAAACGCGGACGGCGTCTGGCAGGTCGCCGGGGCGACGGTCGACCCCTACGAGGGCGAGGCCTTCGTCGACGTCGTCACCGACAAGGTGGAGGCGCTGTCCATGCCGCACGAGATCGCCGTCGAGCTCCAGGCCTTCGTCGATGCCCATCACGTCGAGCAGGCCTTTTACAAGCGCAAGCGCGACCGCAAGGATCCGAACGCCGAACCCGACTACGGGCTCGGCCACCCCGCCCGCCAGCAGGGGAGGCGGTCGTGAGTCGCGGCCGCGAGGGCTTCCTCTCGCGCTGGTCGCGTCTGAAGCGCGAGCCCGAGGCCCCGGTCGCGCCGGCTGAAGCGGCGACCACGGCTCCGGCGGAGCCCACGCTGCCCGAAGGCAAGACGCTCGACGATCTTCTCGCCGAACTGCCGCGCATCGAGGACCTCGTTCCCGGGCAGAGCCTCACGGCCTTCATGCAGCCCTGGGTGCCGAACGGTGTCCGCAACGCCGCCCTCCAGCGGATGTGGCTGCTCGACCCGGCCATTCGCGACTATGTCAGCCCGGCCCTCGACTACGCCTATGACTACAACACGCCGGGCGCCGCTCCCGGGTTCGGCTCGATCGAGACCAGCCAGGACGCCATCCGCGAGGTGGCCGACATGTTCGACCGGGTTCTCGGCAAGGCCGGGCCGGAAGCCCCATCGGACGCCCCGCCGCACTTCAAGACAATTTGTCGCAAGCGGGACGTGAAATGCCGATCGCCCATGTCTCTGTTGCAGTGCAACAGAGCGATGCCGATGACCAGACGGCATCGAAACCGGATGTCGGAGCCGATGGAGGCGACCGCGGCCAGCGAGGTGTTGAGCGGCGGAAAGCGGCTGTTCCCGACGATGTTGCGTCGCAGCATAACGCGAGCGAATTGAACGCCTTGCGCCCGACGGGCCGTCGTCACGGCGGGGCTTTGCCGGGGTGACGGCGCCCCATTTGCGCCTTGCCTTGCCGGGTCATAGCTTGTACCTATTCTAAAGCAAATGTGGTGAGGCTATGGCTTCAAGGCGCGTCCAAAAGCGCCGGGCCGGTGCCGGATGCGGGAGTTGCCGCGGCAGTGCGTGAACGGGGACTCGAGGAAGCGATCAAGGCGGTCGGCGGGGTGGGAGCTACGGCGCGGGCGCTCGGCATTTCGCAGCCTTCCGTCTCCAGCTGGAATCGCGTGCCCTCCGAGCGCGTCATCGCCGTCGAGAAGGCCTCCGGCGTCGGCGGCGCCATGTGCTGGGCCCGACTCTATCCTGGATCGAAATCGAGCATCGCGCTTGCCATGGAGGCTGCGCAACAGGCCAAGGCGTCCGGCGACGTCGATGAAATGGATCGTCTCCGTTCGGCGGAATACGGACTGCTGGCGCTGCTTCTGTTCCGGGTGCCGACCGCCGATGTGCTTCGCCAGGTCGCCGCGCTGAAGGGTGACGCATCGCCCTTGGGCATGGCGCATCTCGCCCTGGCGCGTGCCGCCGCCGAGACGGATGTCGAAAAGGTCGGGCGCGAGTTCTTCGATCTCTTCGTCGGGGTCGGGCGCGGCGAGCTGCTGCCCTATGCCTCCTATTATCTGACGGGCTTCCTGCACGAGCGTCCGCTCGCCGCGGTGCGCCAGTCCTTCGTCGACCTCGGCATCCTGCGCAGCGACGACTCGCGCGAGCCGGAAGACCACATCGCGCTGCTGTTCGACGTCATGGCGAATCTCGCCGCGCGGCAGATAGGCAACGGCTATGAGACCGAGAAGGCCTTCTACGAGGCCCATCTGAAGCCCTGGGCGGGGCGCTTCTTCTCGGACCTGGAATCCATGCGGAACCGACCCTTCTACGCCGCCGTCGGTGCGGTCGGCCGCCTGTTCATGGACATCGAAGACGAGGCTTTCTCCTTCGACGCCTGACGGCGCGAGGGACGGAATGGAGGACGCGACCATGTCGAGTGCCAAGACCCAAGGAAACGCCGCCGCGCCGGCCCGCCGCGATTTCCTCAAGGCCATGACCGGAGCTTCGGCTGCGGCGGCTGCCGTCGTCGTCGGCGCCGAGCCGGCCGAGGCCCAGGCCAATACCCGCGAAGCCCGCGACGAGCGCACCAAGGCCCGTTACCAGGCCAATTCGCCCGACGTCCAGGCCTTCTACCGCACCAACCGCTACTGAGGACGCCCCGATGCTCATCAAGCGCAAGTCCCAGGACGCCGCACGCACCCGTCTCGCCGGCCTCGCCGGCGGTCTGACCTCCGGCGTGATGGATCGTCGTACCTTTCTCGCCCGCTCGGGTCTCACCGCTGCCGGTGCCATCGCGGTCGGCTCGCTGACGCTCGGCGCGGTCCGCCGCGCCGAGGCCGTGGCGGCCCCGCAGCCCGGCGTCGCCGTCACGGTGAAGAAGAACCTCTGCACGCACTGCTCGGTCGGCTGCACCGTCCGCGCCGAGGTTCAGAACGGCGTCTGGACCGGCCAGGAGCCGGCCTGGGAGAGCCCGATCAACCGCGGCACGCACTGCGCCAAGGGCGCGGCCGTCGCGCGAGCTCGTCTCATCGGCGAGCGCCGCGTGAAATATCCGATGAAGCTCGTCGGCGGCCAGTGGCAGCGCATCTCGTGGGATGTCGCGATCAACGAGATCGGCGACAAGATGATGGCAGATCCGGGCAAAGTCCGGCGCTGACTCCGTCTACATGCTCGGCTCGGCCAAGTTCACCAACGAAGGCCGCCTACCTGTTCCGCAAGTTCGCCGCCTTCTGGGGCACGAACAACGTCGACCATCAGGCCCGCATCTGCCACTCCACCACGGTGGCCGGCGTCGCCAACACCTGGGGCTACGGCGCCCAGACCAACTCCTACAACGACATCCGCAATTCCAAGACCATGATCATCATGGGCGGGAATCCGGCCGAGGCGCATCCCGTGTCGCTGCAGCACGTGCTGACAGCGGCAAGGAGCTGAACCGCGCCAACATGATCGTCATCGATCCGCGCTTCACCCGCACCGCGGCCCATGCGAACGAGTATGTCCGCATCCGCCCCGGCACCGACATCCCGGTGATCTGGGGCATCATGTGGCACATCTTCGAGAACGGCTGGGAAGACAAGGAGTTCATCGCCCAGCGCGTCTACGGCATGGATCAGATCCGCGCACGAAGTCGAAGAAGTGGAACCCGAAGACAGTTGAGCGACGTCACCGGCGTCCCCGGCGCGCCAGCTTGAAGCGCGTGGCGCAAGCTCTTCGCCAACGAGAAGCCCTCGACCCTGATCTGGTGCATGGGCGCGACCCAGCACACGGTCGGGACCGCCAACGTCCGCGCCTACTGCACCCTGCTGCTTGCTGACCGGCAACGTCGGCATGCGCCGGGCACCGGCGCCAACATCTTCCGCGGCCACTGCCAACGTGCAGGGCGCGACCGATCTCGGCCTCGATGTCGGCAACCTGCCGCTCTACTACGGCCTGGTCGAGGGCGCCTGGCGGCACTGGTCGCGCGTCTGGGAGGTCCCTTACGACTACTTCGTCTCGCGCTTCGACGACGTGCCGGCCAAGGGCGGCCGCGCCGCCCGGACCGGCAAGCAGAACATGGAGGTTTCGGGCATTCCCGTCCACCCGCTGGTTCGACGCCACGCTGCTGCCCGGCCGAGCAGGTCGACCAGAAGGACAACATCAAGGGCGATGTTCGTCATGGGTCACGGCGGCAACACCATTCCGCGCGTGCCCGGCGCGGTGGAAGGGCCTCGGAAAGCTCGAGCTCCTGGTGGTGGTCGACCCGCATCCGACCAACTTCGTCTCGCTCGGCAACCGGCGCGACGGCACCTACATCCTGCCGGCCTGCACGCAACTTCGAGTGTGACGGCTCGCGCACCGCGTCCAACCGCTCCATCCAGTGGGGCGAGAAGGTGGTCGAGCCGATCTTCGAATCGGCCAACGACTACTGGATCATGTACAAGTTCGCCCAGAAGCTCGGCTTCGCCAGCGAGATGTTCAAGAACATCAAGATGGTGAAGGGCAAGTACGGCGACGAACCCGAGGCCGAATCCCTGCTCCGCGAGATCAATCGCGGCGGCTGGTCGACCGGCTACACCGGCCAGTCACCGGAGCGCATCAAGGCGCACATGGCGAACCAGGACAAGTTCGACATCGTCACCCTGCGCGCGCCCAAGGAACTCGCCGACATCGGTGGTGACTACTACGGCCTGCCCTGGCCCTGCTGGGGCACAGCCGGAGGTGCGCCATCCCGGCACGCACATCCTCTACAACACCAACCTGCGCATGAAGGACGGCGGCGGCGCCTTCCGCGCCCCGCTTCGGCCTCGAGCGCAATGGCGAGACCCTGCTGGCGCAGAAGTTCCTGGCCAACGTCGACTCGCCGATCCAGGACGGCTACCCGGAGTTCACCTATGCCATCTTCCAGCGTCTCGGCTGGGACGCCGACCTGACGCCTGAGGAGAAGGCGCACGATCGAGCGTCAGGGCGGCGCCAATCCCGGCGCGGTGTCCTGGGCCACCGACCTGTCGGGCGGCATCCAGCGCGTCTGCCTGATGAAGAACGTCGTGCCCTTCGGCAACGGCAAGGCCCGCGCCATCGCCTGGAACCTGCCGGATCCGGTGCCGGTGCACCGCGAGCCGATCTACACGCCGCGCGCCGACCTCGTGGCCAAGTACCCGGCCCGCGCCGACGAGCGCTCGCTGCGCATGCCCAACCTCCACACGACCTATCAGAAGGGCGCCGTGGACAAGGGGATCGCCCGGCAGTTCCCGATCATCCTCACCTCCGGTCGTCTCGTCGAATACGAAGGCGGCGGCGAGGAGACGCGGTCCAACAAGTGGCTGGCGGAGCTGCAGCAGGACATGTTCGTCGAGATCAATCCGCGGGATGCCGGCCAGCGCAGCATCGCGCGACGGCCAGTGGGTCTGGGTCGCCGGCCCCGAGGGCAGGGCCGGGCGCGCGTCAAGGCGCTCGTCACCGAGCGTGTCGGCCCGGGCGTCGCCTGGATGCCGTTCCACTTCGGCGGCTGGTACCAGGGCGAGGACCAGCGCAAGAACTATCCGCAGGGGACCGACCCGATCGTCCTCGGCGAGAGCGTCAACACCGTGACCACCTACGGCTACGACCCGGTGACGGCGCATGCACGAAGGCAAGGCCACGCTCTGCCAGATCGCAGGCGGCGTGAGAGGGAGGACCGATCCATGGCCCGTATGAAGTTCCTCTGCGACGCTGATCGCTGCATCGAGTGCAACGCCTGCGTCACCGCCTGCAAGAACGAGCATGATGTCCCCTGGGGCATCAATCGCCGCCGTGTCGTCACGATCAATGACGGCAAGCCCGGCGAGCGCTCCATCTCCATGGCCTGCATGCACTGCACGGACGCGCCCTGCGCCGCCGTCTGCCCGGTCGACTGCTTCTACACGACGGCAGACGCGGTGGTGCTCCACTCCAAGGACGCTGTGCATCGGCTGCGGCTACTGCTTCTACGCCTGCCCCTTCGGCGCGCCGCAATATCCGCGCGTCGGCAACTTCGGCACGCGCGGCAAGATGGACAAGTGCACCTACTGCGCTGGCGGCCCGCTCGCCGACAACTCGGCGGCGGAGTATGCCGCCTACGGCTGCCAACCGCCTCGCCCAGGGCAAGCTGCCGCTCTGCGCCGAGATGTGCTCCACCAAGGCGCTTCTCGCCGGCGACAGCGACATGATCACCACGATCTACAAGGAGCGCGTGCTGAAGCGCGGCTACGGCTCCGGTGCCTGGGGCTGGCAGACGGCCTACAAGGAAACCATCGCCATCTGATCCGCGTGGCGGCGGGGCAGACCCGCCGCCCTCACTGCTTCGTCAATTCGGAATGGCCGCAGGCGCGGACCATTCTCAGGGAGGACCATCCGATGCGCTTCTCGCTTCGGTCTCTCGTGGCAGCACTCGCAGTTGCGGTGGCCATTTTCGTTGCCGCTCCGGCTTTCGCCCAGCAGCCCTCCTCGGTCAATCCGACGGCCGCTTCGGTGAAGGAGGCGCAGCTGATGCAGGCGCTCCAGGCGGGTACGCCGGGCTCCGGCTCGACCCTGTCGGGTCGCATCACCATCCCTGACGCCAATGCCCGCAACCTGATCCAGCCCCAGGGCCAGGCCTGGCGGGCCTTCCATCAGGGCACCATGCACTGGATTGGCGCCATCGCCATCCTCGGCATGCTGGCGCTGCTGGTGGTATTCTACATGACGCGCGGCCGCATCCGCATCGACGCCGGCCCCTCGGGCATCCGGATCCTGCGCTTTTCGACCTTCGAGCGCTTCATCCACTGGCTGACCGCGCTCTGCTTCATCGTCCTGGCGCTGTCCGGCCTGAACGTCACCTTCGGCAAGTTCATCCTCGCGCCGCTCTTCGGCGAGGGCGCCTTCGCCGCCATGTCGCAGTGGGCCAAGTACGCCCACAATTACCTCGCCTGGCCCTTCATGCTCGGCCTGGTCTTCATGTTCGTCACCTGGGTGATCCACAACATTCCCTCGGGCGGCGACCTTGCCTGGATCCGTCAGGGCGGCGGCCTCGTCGGCGGGGGCCATCCTCCGGCGAAGAAGTTCAACGCCGGCCAGAAGCTGATCTTCTGGTCCGTCATCATCGGCGGCGGCCTGCTGTCGGTCTCGGGCGTCTACATGCTGTTCCCGGCCTCGGCCGGCGGCGTGCTGGCGCTGCAGTTCTGGAACATCGTCCACGGCATCGTGGCGGTCCTTCTCATCGCTGCAATGATCGCCCATGCCTATATCGGCTCGATCGGCATGGAGGGTGCGGCCGACGCGATGACCACCGGCGAGGTCGACCTCAACTGGGCCAAGGAGCACCACTCGCTCTGGGTCGAGGAAGAGATGGCCAAGGGGCGCCTGTCGCCCCATGCTGTCGGACAGCCGGCCGAGTAACGCCGCCCCCATCGTTCGATTGCAGCGCCCGGCTTCGGCCGGGCGTTGTCGTTTGAGGGGTGGAGAAGCGCCGGCGAGCGCACTAGTTTGCGCTCACGAGGATTGAGCTGGGAGCCGAAATGAAGGTCGTTGGACTTGCGGGATGGAGCGGCGCGGGCAAGACGACCCTGCTGACACGGGTGATCCCGTTGCTCACGGCGCGCGGCCTGAAAGTCTCGACCCTGAAGCACGCGCATCACGCCTTCGACATCGACCATCCCGGCAAGGATTCCTTCGAGCATCGCGCCGCAGGCGCCGGCGAGGTGCTGATCGCCTCGGGCAAGCGCTGGGCGCTGCTGCATGAACTGCGCGGCGAGGCGGAGCCCCGTCTGGCCGACCTGCTCGACAAGCTGGCGCCCTGCGACCTCGTCATCGTCGAGGGGTTCAAGCGCGCTGTCCACCCGAAGGTCGAGATCAACCGGGCGGCCAACGGCAAGCCCTTCCTTCATCCGGACCTCGTCGACATCCGCGGTCTCATCTGCGACGCGCCTCCGCCGGGCTGGACCCGCCCCCTGGCGCATCCGGACGACATCCCCGCCGCCACCGACCTGCTCATGGCCGCCGCCGCACCGGTGGCGGAGGTCCAGGCAGGGTTGCGCGCCGAGCGGCCTCTTGCCGGCGCAGTCCTGCCGCAAGCTGTGGGGTGATCCGCCGGTGGCCCAGCTATCCTCCGACCAGTTCGCCTTCAAGGAACGTCTGCTCTCCGTCGAGGAGGCGCTGGCGCGTGTCGCCGAGGGGCTCCAGCCGGTCGCCGGCACCGAGGACGTCTCCCTCCTCGACGCCGACGGTCGCATCCTGGCGAGCGACCTGAACGCGCCGGTCGACCTGCCGCCCTTCTTCAACTCCGCCGTCGATGGCTATGCGGTGCGCTTTTCCGACCTCGCCGCGACCGGTGAAACGCGCCTGCCGGTGGGCGGGCGCATCGCCGCCGGCTCCGCCGCGACGCGTCCCGCCGGCGTCGCCGAAGCCATCCGGATCTTCACCGGCGCCCCCATGCCGGACGGCTCCGACACGGTCTTCATGCAGGAGGACGTACGGCTCGACGGCGACTGCGTGATCCTGCCGCCGGGCCTCGCGTCCGGCGCCAATTGCCGTCCCGCCGGCGAGGATCTCGCCAGGGGCGCCATGGCCCTCGCGGCGGGCCGGCGGATGACGCCGGAGGCGATCGCGCTTGCGGCGGCCCTCGGCGTGACGCAGCTGACGGTCCGTCGCCGCGTTCGCGTCGCGGTCTTCTCCACCGGCAACGAGATCGTCTCGCCCGGGACCCCGCTCGGCCCCGCCCAGCTCTATGATTCCAACCGCTTCACGCTGCAGGCCCTGCTCCGCCGCTTCGGCGCGGAAGTGACCGACCTCGGGATCCTCCGCGACGAGCGCGCTGCGGTTGCCGCGGCCCTGCGCGAGGCGGCGAGTGGTCACGACCTGATACTCACCTCCGGCGGCGTCTCCACCGGCGAGGAGGACCACGTCAAGGCCGCGGTGGAGGACGTCGGCAGCCTCACCTTCTGGCGCCTTGCCATCAAGCCGGGGCGGCCGGTGGCCATGGGCGTCATTCCCTCCGCAGTGGCGGGTGAATCCTCAGCCTTCATCGGACTGCCCGGCAACCCGGTCGCCGTCTTCGTCACCTTCGCCCATGTCGTCCGGCCATTTCTGGCGGTGCTCGGTGGCGGCGAGGCAACGCCGCTGCTCGCCCTGCCCGTTCGCGTCGCCTTCGCCTATCGGAAGAAGCTCGGCCGCCGCGAATATGTCCGCGTCGCCCTGCGTCGCGCCGCCGACGGCGTCATCGAGGCCGTGAACCATCCGCGCGAGGGCGCAGGCGTCATCACCTCCCTCACCGAAACCGACGGCCTTCTCGAACTGCCCGAGGCTGTCGAGCGTCTCGCTCCCGGCGACCAGGCCGGCTTCCTCAGCTACGCCCTGCTGCGCTGAGCCGTCAGGCCCCGGGATGGCGTGCCAGGATCGCCTCGGCCTCGGCGAGGTCCTCCGGGCGATTGGCATTGAAGAAGGGATCGTAAGGCTCGGTCGGCCAGACGGCCTCGGCAATGCCGTGACGCGCCGTCCAGCGGTCGATCTTGCGCATGTCCTCGACCACCAGCGCATGTCTGAGATCGGCCGCAAGCGTCACCGGCCACAGGCCGACCACCGGGTGCGTCTGGTCGCCGGACCGCGCACAGGCCAGCGGCACGCCCGCCGCAGTCCTCGCCTCATGCAGCCGGGCGACGAGGTTGTCCGGCAGGAAGGGCGAATCCGTCGCGATCGACAGCACCCAGCCGATCTCCGGCCGGTGGATCGCGACCCATTCCAGCGCGGTGAGAATGCCGGCGAGAGGTCCGGCGAAACCTTCGACCGTGTCCGCCACCACGGGCAATCCAAACCCGGAAAAGCGCGCGGGGTCGCCGTTGGCATTGACGATGAGCCCGTCGCATTGCGGCCCGATGCGGTCGATCGCCCGGGCAATGAGCGTGCGTCCGCCGATCGCCCGAAGCGGCTTGTCACCGCCGCCCATGCGGCGGGCGAGACCTCCGGCGAGCAGCACGCCGAGGGTCGGGGGATGGTGCGGCGTGGTCATGGTCAGTCCTCGGCGCCCTTGCGGCGATGGCGGGCGCTCTCCTCCTCGACATAGGCCAGGTCCTGGTCGAAGACGATGCGGTCCTCCCCGGCGAGCGCCACGAAGCGCTTGCCCTTGGCGCGGCCGATCAGGGTGAGCCCGCACTGGCGCGCAAGCTGGACGCCCCACGCGGTGAAGCCCGAGCGCGAGACGAGGATCGGAATCCCCATGCGCACCGTCTTGATGACCATCTCCGAGGTCAGCCGGCCCGTCGTGTAGAAGATCTTGTCGGCGCCGCTCTCGCCGTGGCGGAACATCCAGCCGGCGATCTTGTCCACCGCATTGTGGCGGCCGACATCCTCCATGTAGACCAGCGGCTTGTCCTCGCGGCAGAGCACGCAGCCGTGGATGGCGCCGGCCTCCAGATAGAGCGAGGGCATGGTGTTGATGGCGTGGGTCAGCCGGTAGAGCCAGGAGGTGCGGAATTCCGCCTTCGGCAGGGTGATCTCCGACAGCGCCTCCATCAGGTCGCCGAAGGCGGTGCCCTGCGCGCAGCCGGAGGTCTGGGTCCGCTTCTTCAGCTTCTCCTCGAAATTGGTGTGCTCCTCGGTGCGCACCACCACAACCTCGAGGTCCTCGTCGTAGTCGACGCCGGTCACCACGTCGGTGGGCTTCAGCATGTTCTGGTTGAGCAGGTATCCGATCGCCAGATAGTCCGGATAGTCGCCGATCGTCATCATGGTGACGATCTCCTGCGCGTTCAGATAGAGCGTCAGCGGCCGCTCGACGGTCACCGAGGTCTCGATCCTCTCACCCTTCTCGTTCACGCCGGTGACCTTCTCGGTCAGGCGCGGATCGGCGGGATTGGGGACGATGAGCGGAGCGGAGGTCGACATGGTACCGGGGCGCTGATCCATGCCGTCTGGATAGCACGGCGCCGGGGCGCCGTGCCAATGGGCCGGTTACTCGCGGGGCAGGCCCGGCACCGCAAAGCCGTGACGGGCGAGGATGCGCTGCCCTTCCGGCGCGAGAATGAACAGCGCCAGCCGGTAGGCGGGGGGCGAGGCGCCATTCACGACCGTGATGCCGTAGTCGGCACCGACCGCCAGAGCCTCGGGCAGGCGCACCATGCGGATGCCCGGCTGCTCGCGGGCGATCGGTCCGGCATTGGTGCAATAGGCGAGGAAGAGGTCGGCCTTGCCCTCGGCGATAACATGGCCATAGGCGTTGCGCCCGGCCGGGACAGGCGCGCTGGTCGGCCCGCCCGTCAGTTGCAGCGCCTTGGCCTCGAGCGCCGCCCGCGACCCCGGACGGACGGCTTCCGCCCGCGCGAAGACCTGGTAGGCGTAGTCGCCGGCCGGGTCCGCCCGCGGCGTCGAGGTGCCGAGCTTCACCGCCGGGTCGAGCATGCGCTCCAGCATTGTCGCGGGCGTCACCTCCAGTCCCGGTTTCACAAAGGCGCAGAGCTCGTTGCGGGCGAAGAGAACCACCGGGCCGGCCTTACCGGCGGCGGCCAGGGCCTGCGGGTGGGTCATGTTGGCGGAGGCGAAGACCTCCGCCTTCTCGCCTCCGGCGATGGCGTCGCGGATCAGGCCCGAGGGCCGGTAGGCCTGTGTCACCGGCGGGCCGCCGGCGGCCGTGAAGGCCTCGGAGACCTCGGTCAGCGCGCCGCGCAGGCTGCCGGCCGCGTGCAGCAGCACCGGCTCGGCGGCCGGCGCCTGGCTGACGGTCACCATGATCGCCCCAGCGGCAAGGATGTGCCGCATCTCACGCTCCCGTGTCCGAAGCGTTGGCGAAGAACAGCTGCTGCCCGTTGATCTTGTAGTCGGCGATGGCCTTCTGTCCCTCGGGGCCGACCACCCAGTCGATGAAGCGCCTGGGCGTCGGCCTGCTTCACATGCGGGTGGCGCTGCGGGTTCACCAGCATGATGCCGTACTGGTTGAACAAGCGCCGGTCGCCCTCGACGAGGATGTCGAGATCGCCGCGATTGCGGAAGGACAGCCAGGTCGCCCGATCGGCCAGCACATAGCCGTTCATGCCGGACGCCGTGTTGAGGGCGGCGCCCATGCCCTGACCGATCTCGCGGTACCAGGACCCGCGGGTCGCGGCGAGGTCGATGCCGGCGGCAGTCCAGAGGGCGAGCTCTGCCTGATGGGTTCCCGACCGGTCGCCGCGCGACACGAAGGGCGCCGCGCGGGTCTGGATGGCGCGCAGCGCCGCGGCGATGTCACGCGAGCCCTTGATGCCGGCTGGATCGGCCTTCGGGCCGATCAGCACGAAGTCGTTGTACATCACCGGGCGACGCGGGCCGCCATGGCCGTCGGCGACGAACTTCTCCTCGGCCGCGCGCGCATGCACGAAGACGACATCGGCATCTCCGCGCCGACCGGTGTCGAGCGCCTGGCCCGTGCCCTGGCTGATCACCCTGACATCGATGCCGGTCTTGGCCTTGAACAGGGGAAGGAGGTGGTTGAACAGGCCGGAATCGACGGTCGACGTGGTCGAGGCGACCGTGATGAAGCGCGCGCCGGCCGCGCCGGGGGTCGATGCCGCCGGGCGCGAATCCTGCGCCAGCGAGGCCGTGCCGAGGGCGAGAAGAGCAGCCGTGGCAGCGAGTAGGTGTCTCCGGGTCGGCATGGACGCCTCCTTTGGGTTTGGGCTTGGTGTCACCAGATGAGATCGCCGGCGACGAAGGCGGGAGCCTCCGCGCTCGCCGGCGCGTCGAAGAAGGTGCGGGTCGCGGCGTCCTCGACGAGGCGGCCGCGGTTGAGGAACAGGACGCGGTCCGCCAGCCGGCGCACCGGCCCATGTCGTGGGTCGCCATGACCAGTGGTGACGCCCTCGCCCTTGAGGGCGGAGAGCATCTCCTCGATCTGGCGCGTCGCGCCGGGATCGAGCTGTGAGGTCGGCTCGTCGAGGAACAGGACCTCGGGTCTCAGTGCCCAGGCCCGGGCGATCGCCAGCCGCTGCTGCTCGCCCCCGGACATGAGTCGGGCGGGCCGGTCAGCCAGCGCGGCGAGACCGAAGCGCGTCAACGCCTCGTCGGCGCGCGCGCGCCGATCGCGCCACGACGCGCCGGCGGCAGCCAGGGCATGGATGATGTTGGCGCGGGCCGAGCGGCGCAGCATGACCGGCTTCTGGAACACCATGGCGTGGCGCTTGGCCGATCCGGTCGCGGCGCCGGGTGAGGCCCATTCGATGCGGCCGGCGGTCGGGGTGATGAGGCCGTGGCAGAGCCTGAGCGTCAACGACTTGCCCGAGCCGTTCGGACCGATCACGGCGGTGATGCCGCCGCGCGGCAGGGTGAATGAGACCCCGTCCACCAGGCGACGTCCACCGGCCTCGAAGCAGAGATTGTCGATCCGCAAGGGGAGGATGGAGGTGGTGTCGCGCATCGCGGTCATCCGGCGAAGCGAGCGCCGACGCGGCTCGCGGCATAGGTGACGGCGTTGATAGTCAGCGTCAGCAGGATGAGGACGATGCCGAGACCGAGGGCCAGCGGCAGGTCGCCCTTGGAGGTTTCCAGCGCGATGGCCGTGGTCATGGTTCGCGTGTAGCCGGCGATGTTGCCGCCGACGATGAGCACGGCACCGACCTCGGCGCTCGCCCTGCCGAAGCCGGCGAGGATCGCGGTCGCCAGGGCGAAGCGCCCATCCCAGAGGAGCGTCGGGATCGCCCTCATCCCGGCCAATCCGAGCGAGGCCAGATGCTCGCGGTATTCGCCGTGCATGTCCTCGACAAGCTGGCGCGTGATGGCGGTAACGATCGGCAGCACGAGCAGCGCCTGCGCCACGACCATGGCCGTCGGCGTGAACAGCAGGCCGAGGGACCCGAGCGGGCCGGAGCGCGACAGGATCAGGAAGACCACCAGCCCTGCCACCACGGGCGGCAGTCCCATCATCGCATTGACAAGCACGATCACCACGCCGCGGCCGGGAAAGCGCGACAGCGCGAGGAGCGCGCCGAGCGGCAGGCCGATAAGCGCCGCGATGACGACGGCCGACAGGGTCACCGACAGCGACAGCCAGACGATGGCAAGGAAGGCCGGATCGCCTCCGAGAATGAGCCCGAAAGCGGCCGAGAAGGATTGGGCGACATCCACGATCAGACAACCGAGGCTTCGGGGGAAAGTCTTTGCGGAGATTACGAATTTCACATAGCGTCGTGCAATTATGGAATTCCTGCGCTCAGGAGCAAATCAATGCAGGACGACATCTTCCTGACGACCGAGGAGGCTGCCACCTATCTGCGGCTGAAGGAGCGCAAGCTCTACGAACTCGTGGCCCAGGCCGCCATTCCCTGCACGAAGGTCACGGGCAAGTGGCTGTTTCCACGAGCCGCCCTCGACCGATGGGTACTGGCGGGGCTCGCCCGGCCCGATGGTTTCGTCGCGGTGCCCGTGCCGCCGATCATCGGTGGCAGCCATGATCCGCTGCTCGAATGGGCGGCGCGGCAGTCCGGCTCGGGTCTCGCCCTGCTCGCCGATGGCTCGGAAGCGGGGCTCGACCGGCTCGAACGCAACGAGGTCGCCGCCGCGGCCCTGCACCTCCACGGGCAGGGCGACGACGATGCGGCGAACGCCGCAGGCGTCGCCACCCGGGCAAGCTTGCAGGATGCCGTGCTGATCGCCTTCGCGCGGCGCGAGCAGGGTTTCGTCGTGGCCGCGGGCAATCCGCTCGGCATCGGCTCGCTGGACGACGTCGCGCGCGCCCGCGCGCGGGTCGGACTGCGCCCGAAGGGTGCGGGCGCACAACTGCTGCTGGAGGCTCTGCTCGCCCGCACCGGCCTGCCGGCCGACAGCCTTCAGCGCACGCCCGGCAGCTATCCGACCGGCCCGGACCTCGCCCCCGCCGTCCGGGGCGGAGACATCGATTGCGGCATCGCCACGCGCGCGGTCGCGGCGATGCACGGGCTCGACTTCGTTCCGCTTGTCTGGGAGCGCTTCGACATCGCCCTGCGCCGCCGCAGCTATTTCGAGCCGGCGCTGCAGAAGCTCTTCGCGTTCATGCGCGATCCCGCCTTCGCGCGCCGCGCCGAGGCCCTCGGCGGCTATGATCTCGCCGAGACGGGTATGGTTCGCCTCAACCGGTGACGACGCCCGCGGCGACACCATATACAGCACCATGCCCGCTTCGCCCCTGACGCCCCTGGCCAGCATGCTCGACCGCCTCCTCGCGAGCGCGGGAGAGGTCATGCCCGCGACCGTGCCACTCACGGACGCGGTCGGTCTTGTCGCCGCGGAGACGGTCAGGGCGCTCCACCCCATACCCGCGCGACCGCAAGCCCTGCGGCGGGGCATCGCCATCGCATCCTCTGCCGTGGTCGGCGCGACGCCCTATGCGCCGGCCCTCCTGTCCGAAGCACCGCGCGCCGTATTGCCGGGAGATCCCCTGCCGGACGGCTGCGACGCCGTTCTGCCGGCAGACGCGGTGCAGTCCGCAGGGCTGCTGCACGAGGTCGGGCAGGCGGCCTATCCCGGCGAGGATGTTGTTGCCGCAGGCGGGGATCTCGGCGCAGATGCCGTCATTGTCGAGGCGGGCACGGCGGTCACTGCCGCGATCAGTCTCGCCCTGTCTCTTGCCGGCAGGCCGTCGCTCGCGATCCGGCAGCCGGTTATCGCTCTCCGTGCCACCGATCACGGGTTCGATGCGCTTGAGGCATGGGTGGCGGCAAATCTGACAAGCGCCGGCTGCCGGATTGTCGTCGATGAGCCGGCAAGTCTCGTCGTCGCGCTCTCCCTTTCCGACCGCCCCGGCGGGCTCGCGCTCAATCCCGGACGAGACATCAGCCTTGATGTGTCGGGTCCTGTGCCCATCCTCGAGGTTCCCGCGCGCTTCGATCAGGTCGCCGCCGCGGTCTTCGGTCTCCTCATGCCCCTCGTCGCAAGCCTGACCGGCCGGCGACTGCGTGTCGAGAAGCGGCCGCTTACCCGCAAGCTGGTCTCGCAGGTCGGCCTGTCGGACGTGGCGCTCCTGCGCACCGTCGAGGCCGGCTACGAGCCGCTCTCGGTGGGGCGCATCACCCTCGCGGCCCTGTTGGCCGCCGACGCCGTGGCCATCATCGATCCCTCCAGCGAGGGCGCCGCCGCTGGTGACCTGCTCTCCGTCGTCCCGCTCATCGAACCCTTCGAGCCGCTATGACCACCAACCCCGCTGTCGTGCAGGACCAGTTCCTGACAGTGCTCTCGCGCGAGGAGGCCATCTCCCGTTTCCGCGCCGCCTTGCCGCTTGAGCCCCTTGGGACCGAGAGCCTGCCGCTGGAGAGGCTGGTCGGCCGCGTCCTGGCCGAGACGGTCGCAGCACCCGTCGACGCGCCACCCTTCGACCGTTCGGTCGTCGACGGCTTCGCGGTCCGCGCCGCTGATGTCGCCTCAGCCTCCGATGACGCCCCCGCGTGGCTCACTCTCAACGGCGAGACGATCGCCTGCGGCATCGAGCCGAAGCAGACGGTGACGGCGGGCCGCGCCACGCCCATCGCCACCGGCGGGCCGATCCCGCGTGGTGCCGATGCTGTCGTGATGATCGAGCACACGCGGTTCGAGGCGGGACGGGGCCTTGCCGTTACCCGACCGGTCGGCCCTGGGCAGAACATCGCCTTTGCCGGATCGGATATCGCGCGGGGCGAGACCCTGCTGCGACGTGGCACGGTGTTGACCTCCCGCGAGATCGGCATGCTGGCGGCAGTGGGCGCGGCATCGGCCTCGGTCTGGCGGCGGCCGAGGGTTGCGGTCATCTCCACCGGCGATGAACTGGTGACGCCGGGCGAGGCCCTGCGTCCCGCCGCAATCTACGATTCCAACGGGCCGATCGTCGCCGCGGCACTGGAGGAGAACGGTTGCGAGCCCGTCCGCTTCGGCGCCGTCGCCGACAATGCAGAGGCTCTGGGCGAGGCCGTCCAGCGAGCCCATGCGACCTGCGATGCCGTCATTCTGTCTGGCGGCACCTCCAAGGGGGCCGGCGACCTGACCTACCGGATCGTCGCCGAACTCGGCGAGCCCGGCATCCTCGCCCATGGCGTTGCCCTGAAGCCGGGCAAGCCTCTCTGCCTCGCCGTCTGCGGCGGCAAGCCGGTGGTCATCCTGCCGGGCTTCCCGACGTCCGCCATGTTCACCTTCCACGACATCGTCGCCCCGGTGCTGAGGATCCTCGCCGGCCTGCCCGAACGGGCGGATGTGCATGTCAGCGCCGGGGTGCCGGCGCGCATCCCCTCCGACCTCGGTCGCACCGAATTTGTCATGGTGGCGCTCGCCAGGGGCGCCGACGGCATGGTCGCCTATCCCGTCGGCAAGGGATCGGGTGCGGTCACCGCGTTCAGCCAGGCAGACGGCTTTCTCACCATCGACGCCCTCGCCGAATCCCTGCCTGCGGGCGCCGTCGCGGACGTGACCCTCTTCGCCCCCCACGTGACGGTGCCCGACCTGTCCATCATGGGCAGCCACTGCATCGGCCTCGATGCGGTCGTCTCGTTGCTGGCCGACCAGGGGATCACTGTGCGAACCCACGCCCTCGGAAGCCTCGGCGGCCTCTCCGCTCTGAGGCGTGGCGAATGCGACATCGCGCCGATCCACCTGCTCGAGCCGCAGTCGGGTGTCTACAACAGGCCCTACCTGACCGACTCCATGCGCCTCGTCCCCGGCTGGCGCCGCATGCAGGGCCTTGTCCACCGGCCGGACGATCGCCGCTTCGCCGGGTCCACCACGCCGGAGGCCGCCGTGGCCACGGCCCTCGCCGATGCCGACTGCCTCATGGTCAACCGCAACCAGGGTGCGGGGACGCGCGTCCTCATCGACCTGCTCCTGAAGGGCGTCCAGCCGCCGGGATACTGGAACCAGCCGCGCTCGCACAACGCTGTCGCGGCAGCCGTCGTCCAGGGGCGCGCCGACTGGGGCATCACCATCGCTCCGGTGGCGGCCGCCTCGGGGCTCGCCTTCCTGCCGCTCGCCGAGGAGCACTACGACTTCGCCGTCGCCCGGCTGCCGCGTGCGCCCGCCGCCCTGGCCGCCTTCGAAGCGGCGCTCGTCGTTGCGGGGGCGGAGCTCCAGCGGCTTGGATTCGTGCCGGCGACGCCCGAAGGCTGATCGCGCAACGGCTGTCCCTTTGTGCTGCTCCGGGCCTCTTGCGCGTCGAAACAGGCCCAAAACAGGCTTCAGATGTAGTTAAGACATCTGCGTCATTCTGCCGCCCGAAGGTCACAGAGAATGACATCGCGGATCGAAGACGCCCTGAAGCCGATCAATTCGATGATCGGTGCTCTCGCGCCCAAGCTGCGCGGAGCGCTGGTGGAGGAGCTTGTCGACGAAATCTCGCGTGAGCGGCCCGACGCTGAGTCCCGCAAGGCGCTTGTTCTCGACAACATTGTCGCCCAGGCCCTCATCGATGCGCCGCTGCCGAGCCGGGTGCGCGCCTCGCCGCGCCTCGCCCGCTGCGCGGTGACCTTGCCCGAGGCGACCGCGACGCTTGCCTGCGATGTCATCGCGGTTGCCGAAGCCATTCTCGCCTCGCCCGACCTTCCCGATCCGATCCTGCTGCGGGCCTGTGCCGAGGACCGCCAGGAACACATGCAGATCATTGCCAAGCGGGCGCGTGTATCCGCACTGATCGCCAGCGCCATCGTGCGTCTCGGCGCTGCGGAGACCGTGCTGATGCTCGTGCGCAATGCCGGCGCGCAGCTCTCGGCCGAGGGTTTCGCCGAGATCGTCGCCCGCCACGGAGGTGATCCGACCGTCCGGTCCCTGGTCGCCCAGCGCGCCGATTGCCCGCCCGACATCGCGTCGAGGTTCACCGTTCATGCCGGACGCGAGGTGCCCACCGGCGAGGAACTGCTGGAGCAACTTCAGGCGCTCGCCGAGGAGCGCCAGATCGTTGCCGCCATGGATCTCCTGATGCGCTGCATCGGCCGCGACCGTGACGCCGGGCGCAAGATCCTCGAGCGCGACGACGAGAAGGCGCTGGGTGCGATCTGCCACATCGCCGGAGTGGATGCCGATACCTACGAGGCCCTGGTGGCCGCCTGGCGCGTCCATGCCGGCAAGCCGCTCACCGACGTTCACAAGGCGCCGGTGCGCTTCCGCCTGATGCGGCCTGCCGAGATCGACCGGGTGATCGCCCGCCTGCCGCTCGCCCGCATGCGCCAAGGCGAGGCCGTCCCTGCCTGATATCGCGCCAGCCTACTCCGCTGCCGCCTGGTAGCGCTGCAGCGGCAATCCAAGATCCATCCAGACCTGCACCAGGGCAGCGGCGAGATCGTCGATCATCGCATCCGTATGGGCCGGGCCGGGGGTGATCCTGAGCCGCTCGGTGCCCTTGGGGACCGTCGGGTAGTTGATCGGCTGGATGTAGACGCCGTGCTGCGCCAGCAGCATGTCGCTCGCCGCCTTGCAGCTCTCGGCGTCACCGACCAGCACCGGCACGATGTGGGTATCGGACGGCATGACCGGCAGCCCGGCGAGCGACAGCACGCGCTTGGCGCGAGCGGCCTGCCGCTGCTGCAGCTCGCGCTCGACGGACGAGGACTTGAGGTGGCGGATCGCCGTTGCGGCGGCGCTCGCCACGGCCGGCGGCAGGGCCGTGGTGAAGATGAAACCCGGCGCGTGGCAGCGCACCGCGTCCACCAGCGCGGCCGACCCGGCGATGTAGCCGCCCATGACGCCGAAGGCCTTGCCCAGCGTTCCCTCGATGACGTCGAGCCGGTGCATCTGCCCGTCGCGCTCGGCGACGCCGGCGCCCCGCGGCCCATACATGCCGACGGCATGCACCTCGTCGATATAGGTCATCGCATTGTAGCGCTCTGCGAGGTCGCAGATCTCGCGGATCGGACCGACATCGCCATCCATCGAGTAGACGCTCTCGAAGACGATCAGCTTGTTGCGCTCCTTGCCGGCCGCGGCGAGGAGTTCCTCGAGATGGGCGAGATCGTTGTGGCGGAACACCTGCCGCTCGCACGCGGCCTGCCTGACGCCCTCGATCATCGAGTTGTGGTTGAGCGCGTCCGAAAGGATGAGGCAGTTCGGCAGCAGCTTGGCGATGGTCGAGATGCCGGCCTGGTTGGAGATGTAGCCGGAGGTGAAGACGAGTGCGGCCTCCTTGCCGTGCAGGTCGGCGAGTTCCCGCTCGAGCTGGACGATCGGATGGGACGTGCCGGAGATATTGCGGGTGCCGCCGGCGCCGGCGCCCATGGCGCGCGCGGTCGAGGCCATCGCCTCCACCACCTTGGGATGATGACCCATGCCGAGATAGTCGTTGGAGCACCAGATGACGACGTCGCGCTCGCCATCCGGGCCATGCCAGGTGGCGTGCGGGAAGCGGCCGACGTGGCGCTCGAGATCGGCGAAGACGCGGTAGCGGCGCTCGTCCTTCAGTCGGGAGACGGCGGCTTCGAAGTGGTGGGCGTAGGTCATGGCTCGTCCGGTCCAGCGAGCCCCGGCGATGGGTCGGGGGAGTTGGAAATGTGCCGGAGCCCATTCCCACCGGCCTTGACGTCGATCAACTCCGGCGAGCCTTCCTAGCACCGTTCCAATCTGCGACGCCACTCGCGCCTGCGTGACCGGGGCTAGAGGCCCTTCAGCCGCATCAGCGCCTCGAAATGCCTGGTCGCCTGGTATTCGAGAACCTGCATCCATTCGCGAGCCGTCTGCCGCGCCTGCGCCTCGGGGATGATCTTGAGCGGCAGCCCGGTCGACTGGGCGAGGATCTGCTGCCGGCAGGCGCGCTCCAGATAGTAGAGGTCGTCGAAGGCGATGGCGACGCTCGGCCCGCCGATGGTCACCCCGTGATGCTCGAGGAAGATGATGTCGGCATGGGGATTGTCCTTCTGCGCCCGGGCGATGCGCTCGCCCTCCTCGGCGTTGAGGGCGACGCCACCGAAACCCTGGTAGGCTGTCCTGTCGAGGAAGCGGCAGGCCGTCTGGTGCGCCATCTCCAGCTTGCCGCCCTCGACCATGGTCAGCGCCGTCGCATGCGGCATGTGGACGTGCAGGATCGCCTGGTGGCGCGGATTGGCCCGGTGGCCGGCGATGTGGATGTTGCGTGCGGTCGCCTCGACCTCGCCCCAGCCCTCCAGCACCGTGCCCTCGCCGTCGATCAGCAGCAGGTCGTCCGGGCGCATCTCGCCCCAGTGGATACCGTAGGGATTGATCAGGTAGCGCTCCGAGGGACCCGGGACGACGACGGAGAAGTGGTTGCAGATGCCCTCGTTGAGCTCGAAACCGGCTGTCAGCCTGAGCGCCGCGGCCAATTCTCGTCGCAGGGTCCGGATGTCGGCGGTGGCGGCCATGCGGTGCGTCCTCCCGTTGGCGTCCGGGTTGTCTCCCGGAACGAAAAACGCCTGCGAGCATCTCGCAGGCGTTGGTCAGAATGCCGTCGGCTGCCGGAACCCGGCAAGCGTCATTTCGGCGCGAGCACCATGATCATCTGCCGGCCCTCGAGCCGCGACTCCTGCTCCACCTTGGCGATGTTGACCGTGTCGAGCTTCACCCGGTCGAGAACCTTCACGCCGAGATCCATGTGCGCCATCTCGCGGCCGCGGAAGCGCAGGGTGACCTTCACCTTGTCGCCTTCCTCGAAGAACCGCTTCATCGCCTTCATCTTCGTATCGTAGTCGTGATCGTCGATGCCGGGGCGCAGCTTGATCTCCTTGACCTCGACCGTCTTCTGGTTACGGCGGGCCTCGGCGGCCTTCTTCTGTTCCTGGAACTTGAACTTGCCGTAGTCCATGATCTTGCAGACGGGCGGAACGGCGTTCGGCGCGACCTCCACGAGGTCGAGTCCGGCTTCGACGGCCATCTGGACGGCATCGCGGGTCTGGATCACGCCACGGTTCTCACCTTCGGCGTCGATCAGCTGGACCTCACGGACGCGGATCATATCGTTGATGCGCGGCCCGTCGCGTTCGACGGGGGCGGCGGCTCTCATGGGTCTGCGAATGGGGACGTCTCCTTGACGCGTTTCCGGGACCGGACCGTTCGAGCCTGCGCCTCTGCCCGACAGGGAAAGGCGCACACCGACCACGAACCATCCGGAGGGTGGGGAAGATCGGTAGAAATGCAGAGGAAGTCAATGGTTCCGCCGATTTTGCCGTGCGGTCTTGTCCTCCTGCCATGGCGAAGGCTAGGCAGGACCCGGCGCGCGGCGCCTTGCAGAGGAGAATCCGGCCCATGACGACCCTGCCCGCTCCCGCGTTCCAGACGGTCGGAGACGGCGCGCAAGCGCGTCGCATCGCCTTCCGCCGCATCGAGGGGCGCGGTCCCACCATCGTCTGGCTGGGGGGCTTCAAGTCGGACATGAAGGGCACCAAGGCGCAGATGCTGTCCGACTTCGCGGCGGCCACCGGTCGTGCCTTCCTGCGTTTCGACTATTCCGGCCATGGCGAATCGGAGGGCGACTTCGAGGACGGCACCATCTCGCGCTGGGCGGAGGAGGCTGCCGCCATGGTGGCCCTGGCCGGCGAGAGGCCTCTGCTCGTCGGGTCGTCGATGGGCGGCTGGATCGCCCTTCTGGTTGCCCGCCGCATGGCGGTGCCGCCGGCCGGCATGGTGCTGATCGCTCCCGCGCCGGACTTCACCGAGGCGCTGATGTGGCCGGCCTTCCCGGACGCGGTGAAGTCGCAGATCGAGACCGAGGGTCGCTGGGTCCGCCCCTCCGCCTATGACGAGGCCGGATACCCCATCACCCGCGCCCTCATCGAGGACGGACGGCGCAACCTCGTGCTGATCGGCCTCGTCGAGCCCGGCTGCCCTGTCCATATCCTGCAGGGCATGGAGGATCCCGACGTGCCCTGGCGCCACGCGATGTTGCTGGCCGAGAAGATCGCCCGCGACGACGTTGTGGTCACCCTGATCAAGGACGGCGACCACCGCCTCTCCCGCGTTGAGGACCTGCAGCGACTGCGCGAAGCGGTGGCAGCCCTCGCCGGCTGAGACAGTCCGGGCTTGATTCCACTATCTGAGAACGATAGTCTCGAATCATGGAACTTGCCGACGGCACCGCGGACAACCTCGACCACATCGTCGCGCAGCGGGTGCGCGAGCTGCGCGCTGCCAAGGGCTTGACCCTCGACCAGCTCGCGGCCCTCTCCGGCGTCTCACGCGCCATGATCTCCCGCATCGAGCGGGCCGAGGCGAGCGCCACGGCGGTCCTGCTGGTCAAGCTCGGCGCTGCCCTCGGCGTCACCCTCGGCGCGCTCTTCGAGAAGCCCGAGCCGAAGGCCAACCCGGTGCGACGGGCGGCCTCCACGGCCGTGCGCACCGATCCCGAGACAGGCTATACCCGGCGCAACGTCGCCCCTCCGAACGCCTCGGGAACCGACATCGTCGAGGTGATGCTGCCTGCGGGAAAGCGTGTCGCCTATGACAACATCGTCGTCATCCCGGTCGAGCAGTTCGTCTGGGTCTTCGAGGGCGTCCTCACTCTCTCCTATGACGGCCTGACGACCGATCTCGGACCGGGCGACTGCCGGGTCATGCGGCTCGATACCCCGCTGGTCTTCGAGAACCGCAGCGATGCGCCGACGCGCTACTGCGTCGTTCTCGTGCCGCATTCGGGTGTTCTGGGGCAACGGCGATGATTTCCATTGAAACCCTCGACGCCGCTGCCGCGGCCCGCCACGCCCCGGCTCTCGCCGAGGTTCTGGTGGATTGCGTCGTGAACGGCGCATCCGTCAGCTTCATGAATCCCTACGGCCAGGCCGATGGCGAAGCCTTCTTCCGTCGGGTTGCCGACAGCGTCGCCGCCGGCGACACGGTGCTGGTGGCTGCCTTCCTCGGCGAGCGCATCATCGGCACGGCCCAGCTCGGCCTCGACATGCCGCCGAACCAGCCGCATCGCGCCGAGGTGAAGAAGATGCTTGTCCACAGCGACGGCCGGCGTCAGGGCATCGCCGGCTCCATGCTGCGGCGGGTGGAGGAGGAAGCGCTGAAGCGCGGCCGCACCCTCCTCATCCTCGACACCGGCAGCGAGGAGGCGCGCCGCGTCTACGAGCGCGGCGGCTGGTCGCGCTTCGGCTTCGTACCGGATTTCGCGCTGCTGCCGGACGGCGGCTTCTGCGACACCACCTTCTATCTCAAGGACCTGTCGCCGCCGCGCGGCACAGCGGTCTCGGCGGTCACCGTGCGCGATGCGGCGGAAGCCGATCTCCCGGCCATCGTCGACATCGTCAACGACGCCATCGCCAACACCACGGCCGTCTGGTCGGACGAGCCGGTGGACGTCGCCAACCGTCGCGCCTGGCTCGCCGAGCGTCGCGAGGCCGGCAATCCCGTGCTGGTCGCGGTGGACGGCGGCGAGGTCGTCGGTTTCGGCTCCTACCTGCAGTTCCGCGCCTGGTCCGGCTACCGCAATGCCGTGGAGCATTCCATCTACGTGCGGTCCGACCGGCGCGGCTCCGGCGTCGGCAGTGCCCTGGTCGAGGCGCTCATCGCCCATGCCCGCGCCGACGGCAAGCAGGTCGTCATCGGCGGCATCGAGGGGAAGAACCTCGCCTCCCTCCGCCTGCACCGGCGGGCCGGCTTCATCGAGGTCGGCCGCATGCCGGGCATCGGCGAGAAGTTCGGCCGCCGCCTCGACCTCGTCTTCGTCCAGAAGCAGATCGGCTGAACCTCAATCCGACCCGTAGCGGTGCAGGTGGGCGCCGTTCGCCCGCAGCCAGGCCTTGGCGGGCTCCATGCCGGGGCAGAGTTCCTTCACGATGCGCCAGAACCGCACCGAATGGTTCATTTCGCGCAGGTGCGCCACCTCATGGGCGGCGAGGTAGTCGAGGACGAAGGGCGGCGCGAGGATGAGCCGCCACGAGTAGTTGATCGCACCGGTCGAGGATGCCGAGCCCCAGCGGCTCGCCTGGTCGCGGATGCCGATGCGCGTCACCTTCACGCCGAGATGGGCGGCATGGCGGCGCGTGGCGGCCTCGAGGTCCTTGCGCGCCTCGCGCTTCAGGAAGTCCTGGACGCGGCGGGTGACGAAGGCGGCGTCTCCTGCAACGAGGATTGCGCCGTTCTCCACCCAGACGGTGCCGCGGCGGTCGGGCCTGTGCTGCACCAGGTGCGGCACGCCGCGCAGCGGGATTTCGGCGCCGGGCACGAAACCGAGGGCTTCCGGAATGCGGTTGAGGCGGGTGGCAATCCAGGCGCCATGCCGCTCGGCGAAGCCGATGGCGTCGGTCAGGCGGGCGCGGGCCGGCATGGACAGCACCGCGTCGCGGCTCGCCGCGCGAACGCGCAGGGTGAACCGCCGCGCCTGCGGCATGCGGCGCAGGGCCACGGAATACTGGACGCCCTCATGCGAGACGGTGATCGCCTCGGGATCGGGCTCGCGCTGGAACAGCCTGCGGATCACGGACATGGGACAAGGATAGACGAGTCGCTGGCACCGAGACCAGCAAGCACCGCGTGATCAGCCAGCTTCGGATGACGCCTGCTGCCACGCGGGGCGGATGTGTCAGTCCTTCTTCGGCGCCTGGACGGCGGCGATGCCGGAGCGACCACCGCGGATCATCTTCAGCACCGTCTCCTTCGCCGAGGTCTTCGGCTTCGCGGCATTGGCCTTGCGGTAGGCGTGGGTGCGCATGAAGTCCATGACGCGCGGCGCGATGTCGGCCCGGAAGCGCGAGCCGTTGAACACGCCGTAGTGGCCGACGGCCGGCTGCAGATGGTGGTGGCGCATGTCCTCGGGGATCGAGGTGGCGAGGCCATGGGCGGCCAAGGTTTGCCCGCCACCGGTGATGTCGTCCTTCTCACCCTCGACGGTGAGGAGCGCGACGCGGCGGATCGCCTTCGGATCCACCGGGCGGTCGCGATGCATCATGACGCCACGCGGCAGATGGTGCTCGACGAAGACGCGCTCGATGGTCTGGAGATAGAACTCGGCGGTGAGGTCCATGACCGCAAGGTACTCGTCGTAGAACTCGCGGTGCTTCTGGGCGCTGTCGCCGTCGCCCTTGACGAGGTTGCGGAACAGTTCGCGATGGGCGTCGACGTGACGGTCGAGGTTCATCGTCATGAAGCCGGTGATCTGCAGGAAGCCGGGATAGACCGGCCGCATCATCGCCGGATGCGGGAAGGGCACCGTGGTGATCACGTTGCGGCGGAACCAGTCGGTGCCGCGCTCCTCGGCGAGCTTGTTGACCGCGGTCGGGTTGGACCGGGTGTCGATCGGCCCGCCCATCAGGGTGAGCGTCGTCGGCACGTAGGGGTCGTCCTCGGCTTCCATGCGGGAAACGGCCATGAACACCGGCACAGCCGGCTGGCAGACGGCCATGACATGGGTGTCCGGGCCCAGGAAATGCAGCATCGAGATGATGTAGTCGACATAGTCGTCGAGATCGAAGCGGCCCTCCGACATCGGCACCATGCGCGCGTCGGCCCAGTCGGTGATGAACACCTCGTGGTTGGGCAGGAAGGTCTCGACGGTGCCGCGCAGCAGCGTGGCGTAGTGGCCCGACATCGGCGCGACGATGAGCACTTTCGGGTCGGGCTTGTGGCGCTGCGGCAGGGCGCGCTGGAAGTGGATGAGGTCGCAGAACGGCCGCTGCCAGACCACCTTCTCGGTGATGCCGACACGCTCGCCGCCGACCAGCGTGGTCGGCAGGTTGAAGGGCGGCTTGCCGTAACGGCGGGTGGTTCGCTCGAACAGCTCGGCCGCGGCGGCGATCTGCTTGGTCAGCGGCAACTGGGCGAAGGGATTGATCGGATTGGTCAGCGCCGCCTTGGTGGCATCCGCCATGGCCCGATAGGGCGACAGCATCGCGTGGGTGGCTTCATACCAGTGATAGAGCACGCGTATGCCTCCAGGCTGCAGAAGAGGGATCGGTGGAACTGTCCTCCTGCGGACGCGCCGGCCAGCCTGACGTTAGACGTCGTGCCGCCCACAAGGTTCCATGCCGATTGCTGCACTGCCGAAATTTGTAATCGACTTATGACAGTCGAGGCAACGGCACGGTGCGGAACAACGGGTTAACCTTGGCTTAACGTGGCATTCCGGTGACATTGGCCAAAAGCACGAGACAGGCGGCCCGACTATTCGCCGCTGGACAGGAGCGAACCGGCCTCGCGGGCCTGGTTGAGCAGCGCGATGAAGGCGTAGGAGGCCACCGCCAGCCACAGGACATTGAGCCCGGCCGCTGCCGCAAGGTGATCGAACCTGAGAACCCCGTCGGCGAGGACACCCCGCATGCCCTCGAAGACATGGGTCGGCGGCAGGGCCATGGCGAAGGGCTTCAGCCAGGCGGGCAGGACGCTGAGCGGATAATAGACGCAGCACAGCGGCCAGAAGACGAACATGATCGTCCAGGCGAGGCTTTCGGCGCCGAGGCCGTGGCGGAGGATCAGCCCTGCGACGACGAGGCCGACCGCCCAGCTGGTCATCACCAGCAAGGCGAAGAAGGCGACGAAGCCGATGCCGAGCCGCGCCAGGTCGAAACCGAAGAAGGCGATGGCGAGGATGGTCGCCGGGATCATGCCGACCGCGAGGCGTGCCAGGCTCATCACCATCAGGGCGACCACGAACTCGAGCGGTCTCAGCGGGCTCATCAGCAGGTTGCCCAGGTTGCGTGACCAGAGTTCCTCGAGGAAGGACACCGAAAAGCCGATCTGGCCGCGGAACAGAATCTCCCAGAGCAGCAGCCCCGAGACCAGCGCGCCGCCGACGAAGAGCGTGCGGTTGGACGAGGCCATGGCGTAGTTCTGCAGGAAGCCCCAGGTCAGAAGGTTCAGGATCGGCCAGTAGACGAGCTCGAGCAGCCGCGGCCAGGACGAGGCGATGAGATAGACGTAGCGCAGGCAGAGGGCGCCGACCCGGTGGATGGAAAAGGTCATGCCGATGCCACCGCGTCCATGAAGGCGCCGAGCTTGGCCTGGTCGAGGCGGCCGTCGGTCCTGACGCCGGAGCACAGGTCGACCCCGAAGGGGCGGACATGGCGGATCGCCTCGACCGCGTTTCCGGGGGTCAGGCCGCCCGCCAGGAAAACCGGACGGGACGTCTGCTGCACGAAGGCGCGGCTGACGTCCCAGTCGTGAGTGCGGCCGGTGCCGCCAAGTTCGCGCATGGAACCACCCGGCTTGCCGGAATCGAGGAGGAATGCGTGTACGTACGGCTCGTAGCGCGGGATGAGGTCGAGCACCTGCGGCCCCTCCACGTGGATCACCTGGACGCGGCGGACCAGCGGCGCGGCCACCGCCACGACGGCGAGCTCGGAGGGATCGACATGATCGACCACCTGGATCGTGTTGATGCCGCAATGGCGGGCGTGCTCGGCCATGGCCGTGCCGGTCAGGTGCGGCGACAGGAGGAATGTGGCGACTGGCGGCGGAACCTCGCCGGCAATGGCGCGGATCGCCGCATCATCGACGACGCCGGGTCCCGACTGCCGGACCGCGACGAAGCCGAGCGCATCGGCGCCGGCGGCGATCGCCATGCGGGCCTCGTCGAGCGAGGAGATGCAGCAGATCTTCACACGGGTGCGGCGGCTCATGAGGCAGCCTCCCGTCGCCCGCGGGCGACATCGAGGAAGACCTCCTCGAGATTGGAGCGGCCGAAGCGGCGGATCAGTTCCAAAGGCGCCGCGTCGTCCTCGATCCGTCCCTGCTTCAGCATGATCACGCGGTCGCAGAGGCGCTCCACCTCGCCCATGTTGTGCGAGGCGAGCAGGATCGCCGCTCCTCGCCGGTCGCGGTAGCGCTCCAGATGACTGCGGATCCAGTCGGCGGTGTCGGGATCGAGCGAGGCGGTCGGCTCGTCGAGCAGCATCACCTCGGGTTCGT
Source organism: Phreatobacter sp. (assembly GCA_965284145.1). GTDB lineage: Bacteria > Pseudomonadota > Alphaproteobacteria > Rhizobiales > Phreatobacteraceae > Phreatobacter. Next base: position 383,195 of record CBDIRH010000001.1, on the reverse strand, counting down.
TGATGAGAGCCTTGGCCAGCGCCACGCGGGTCTTCTGCCCGGCCGACAGCTTCCCCGACGGCCGATCCAGCAGGTCGGTCAGGTCGAGGTCGGCGGCGAGCGCAGCGATCCGGTCGGCGAGGTCGGCGACGCCGTAGAGCATGCCGAAGACCTTGAGGTTCTGCCGCACGGTGAGGCGATGCGGCATGTCGACATAGGGGCTCTCGAAATTCATCCGGTGCAGCACGTCGTGCCGCCGCCTGACCATGTCCGTGCCGAGCACACGCACCTCGCCCGAGGTCGGCAGCACCAGGCCCATGATCATGCCGATGGTCGTCGACTTGCCTGCGCCGTTGCCGCCGAGAAGCGCCGTGGTCGAGCCGGGCGCGACGGCAAAGGAAATCCCGTCCACGGCCCGCACGGAGCCGTAGGTCTTGAACAGGTCCTTCACGTCGATGGCGGCGGGGGCGGAGGCCATGCCGGTGACATGGGGCGGAACACCCACGAGGGCAAATCAAAAGCCGTGATGGCGGCGTTCACGCCGCGCAATGCGGCCCTGCTCGCCGGCGCTTGACCGGCGGACGGCCGCGGCGCAAGCGTTGCATCCCTTCCCTCGCCATCTCCCATGATCGTCGTCTTCGGTTCCATCAACATCGATCTCGTCGCGCGCGTGTCGGCCCTGCCGCGCGCCGGCGAGACCGTGGCCGGCCCGGACTATCAGGTCATCGCCGGGGGCAAGGGCGCCAACCAGGCCCTGGCGGCGCGCCGGGCGGGAGCCGAAGTGGTCATGATCGGCGCCGTCGGTCGCGATGGTTTCGCCGGACCTGCCGTGGCGATGCTCGACGAGGCCGGTGTCGATATTTCGCGTGTCGCGCGGGTCGATGCTCCCACCGGGGCCGCCTTCATCGCCGTCGACCCTGGCGGGCAGAACCAGATCGTCGTCGCGGCCGGGGCGAATGCCGCGGTCCTTGCCTCGACCCTCGATGGGATCGACACCTCTCCGCGCGACATTCTTCTGCTGCAGTGGGAGGTGCCGGAAGAGGAGATCCTCGCCGCCGCCCGCTGGGCCAGGGCGCGCGACATGCGCATCATGCTGAACCGGGCTCCGGCAGGGCCGATTTCGGCCGAACTCGCCACACTTCTCGACCTCGTCGTCGTCAACGAGCACGAGGTTCTGGCACTCGGTGCCGGATTCGACATTGATGCGCTCGATCCCGACATGGTCGCGGCCACCCTGTCGGAACGCCATGGCCTTGCCGTGGCGGTGACCCTCGGGGCCGAGGGTGCCCTGTGCTGGGCCGACGGCATCCGCCATGAATCGCCGGCCTATCCCGTCGCCGTGGTCGACACGACCGCGGCCGGCGACACCTTCTGCGGCGCCCTTGCCGCGGCGCTCGACCGCCGCCGCGGCCTCGAGACGGCGGTCGAGTTCGCCGCGGCCGCCGGCTCGCTCGCCTGCACCCGCTTCGGTGCCCAATCCAGCATTCCCGACCTCGCCGCCATCCAAGCGGCTTCAGCCATCCTGGCGGAGCAGAGAAACCCGCCGCACCGGAGGACGACCCCATGACCCGCAACCGCATCAAGCGCCGCGCCCTGGCGGGCGAAAAGCTCCTCGGCGCCTGGGTCTTCTCCGGCGCGCCCGCGGTCTGCGAGACCTATGCGCTGGCCGGCTACGACATCGTGCTGATCGACGCCGAGCACACGCCGATCGACATGGCCGAGACGCTCGCCTGCGTGCGGGCCGTCGAGGCCGGCGGCGGCGATGCCATGGTGCGCGTGCCGAGCCACGACTTCGGCATGTTCAAGCGGATGCTGGATGCCGGCATCCATTCGCTGATGGTGCCGATGATCGACACCGTGGACCAGGCGAAGGACATCATCGCCTCATGCCTCTATCCGCCGCGCGGCCGCCGTGGTTACTCCGCCTCGGTCGCCCGCTCGGGGCTCTACGGCTTCGACGAGGACTATATCGACACCGCCCATGAGGACACCTTCCTCGCCCTCCAGGTGGAGAGCGACCTCGCCTCGCGGAACGCCGCGGCCATGGCGGCGCTGCCGGGCGCCGACTGCCTGTTCATCGGCGCCAACGACCTCGCAGGCTCGCTCGGCAAGCTCGGCCGCCTCACCGAGCCGGACGTTCTGGCAAGCATCGACCGTGCGGCGGAGGCGACGCTCAAGGCCGGCAAGGTGCTGGGAACGATCCCGATTCCGGGCCGCGACCCGCTCGCCCTCGCCGAGCGCGGCTACGGCATCGTCATCGGCGAATGCGACATGGCTGCGGTGAGGGCCGGCGCGGTCGCTGACCTCGCCCGCCACCGCAAGGCCTTTCCCGGGCGGCGCTGACCTCAGGCGGCGAGGCGGGTCAGGGCCTCGGCGACGATCGCCTCGGGGCCTGCCTCGATGGGGACGCGGACGACGTTCTCGTCCGCGGTCGGCTCCTCCAGAGTCGCGAACTGGCTCTCGAGCAGGCTCGGCGGCATGAAGTGGTCGCGACGCGCCTTCATCCGTGCATCGATCAGCGCGAACGAGCCGGCAAGATGCACGAATCGGAGGCGTGCACCGCTCGCACGGAGGCGATCGCGATAGGCGCGCTTCAGGGCCGAACAGGCGATGACGACATGCCCGCCATCGCGCTCGAGGTCGGCGACATGGGTGCCGATCGCGTCGAGCCAGGGCCAGCGGTCGTCGTCGGTCAGCGGGGCGCCGGACTTCATCTTGGCGACGTTGGCGGCGGGGTGGAAGGCGTCGCCATCGCGGAAATCCCATCCGAGGGCCTTCGCCAGCCCGATGCCGATGGTCGACTTGCCCGAGCCGGAAACGCCCATGACGATGACCGCAGTGGGGAGGGCGGAGTTTGTCGCTCCGGAGGCAGCGGCCGCGGTGCTCACTTCGGCTCCTGGTGGCCACCGAAGCCCTTGCGCATGGCGGAGAGCACCTTCTCGGCGAAGGTGTGGTCCTGGCGCGAGCGGAACCGGGTAGAGGGCCGAGGTGAGCACCTCGGCCGGGGTGGCCTGCTCGATGGCGGCCTCGACGGTCCAGCGGCCCTCGCCGGAATCGGCGACGTGGCCGGAATAGGCGGCGAGCGCCGGATCTGCGGCCAGGGCCTCGGCGGTGAGGTCGAGCAGCCAGGAGGTGACGACCGAACCGCGCCGCCAGACCTCGGCGATGTCGGCGACGTCGAGGTCGAGCCTCAGCTCCTCCGGCAGGCGCGGCGACGATGCGTTGCGGAGGATGTCGAAGCCTTCGGCGAAGGCCTGCATCATCCCGTACTCGATGCCGTTGTGGATCATCTTGACGTAGTGGCCGGCGCCGCACGGCCCGCAGTGGAGATAGCCCTGCTCGGCCGTACCGCCGCGCGCCTCGCGGTTGCGCGTCGGAGGGATGTCGCCCCGGCCCGGGGAGAGCGCGGCGAAGATGGGGTCGAGTCGCTCGACCGCCGCCTTGTCGCCGCCGATCATCAGGCAGTAGCCGCGCTCGAGGCCCCAGACGCCACCTGATGTCCCGATGTCGAGATAGCCGATGCCGCGCGCCGCCAGCGCCTTCGCGCGGCGGACGTCGTCCTTCCAGAAGGTGTTGCCGCCGTCGATGATGGTATCGCCCGGAGACAGAAGGTCGGCGAGCGCGGAAATGGCGTTCTCCGTCACCTCGCCCGCCGGCAGCATGACCCAGACGGTCCGCGGTGCTGCGAGGCTGTCGCACAGCGCCTCGAGCGAACCGGCGCCCGTGGCGCCTTCCCCGGCCAGCTTCTGCGTCGTTGTCGCGTCGGCATCGTGCACGACGCAGGCATGGCCCGCCCGCATCAGGCGGCGGGCGATGTTCGCCCCCATCCGGCCGAGCCCCAGCACGCCGATCTGCATGGACGTTCCCTCGTATCGTTCTTTTTCGTAACCCCGAACCAACCGAACTTCGGCGAGAAGTCAATGCCGCGCCGTTGCCCGCCGCGCCTCCAGCGTGTAGAGGGCCGGGACTTTCCGGAGAGAATGTTCATGTCCCAGCCCCGCTACGACGTCGCCGGCATCGGCAATGCCATCGTCGACGTGCTCGCCCGCACCGAGGACGACGTGCTCGCGAAGCTGGACGTGCCGAAGGGCGCCATGATGCTCATCGACGAGCCGCGCGCCGAGGCGATCTATGCCGCCATGGCGCAGACTGTGGAGATGTCGGGCGGTTCGGCCGCTAACACCATCGTCGGCTGCGGCATGCTCGGGCTGAAGCCGGCTTTCCTCGGCAAGGTGCGCAACGACCAGCTCGGCGGTTCCTTCGGCCACGGCATCCGCGCCGCGGGCGTCGATTTCCCGACCGCCGCGGCGACCGACGGCCCGGCCACCGCGCGCTGCTACATTCTGGTGACGCCGGACGGCGAGCGCACGATGAACACCTATCTCGGCGCGGCGCAGAACCTCTCGCCCGCGGACGTCGACGCCGAGACCATCGCCGCCTCGGGCGTCACCTATCTCGAGGGCTATCTCTGGGACCCGCCGGAGGCCAAGAAGGCCTTCCTCAAGGCGGCCGAGATCGCCCACGGCGCCGGCCGCAAGGTGGCGCTGACGCTGTCGGATTCCTTCTGCGTCGACCGCTACCGCGACGAGTTCCTCGGCCTCATCCGGGCGAAGACCGTCGACATCGTCTTCGCCAACGAGAGCGAGCTGAAATCGCTCTACCAGACCGCCGATTTCGCCACGGCGGTGGATGCGCTGCGCGCCGATGCCTCGCTCGCCATTGTCACGCGGTCGGAGCAGGGCGCCATCGCCATCGAGGGCGCCACTCTCGTCTCGGCGCCGGCCTTCCCCGTCGACAAGGTCGTGGACACGACCGGCGCCGGTGATCTCTTCGCCGCCGGTTTCCTGTCGGGCTACGCCCGCGGTCTCGGCCATGAGACCTCGCTGCGCCTCGGCGCGCTCTGCGCCGCCGAGATCATCAGCCATATGGGTGCGAGGCCCGAGGCCAACCTGAAGGCGCTCGCCGCCGAGAACGGCTTCGCGCTCTGAGGGCTCAGGCGCCGAGGAGCTTCAGCGTCGCCGGGTCGGGCGCGCCGCCGTAGAAGGCGTCGAGCACCGCGACGAAGGGCGCCGGGTCGGCCGCAGCCACCGCGAACAGCGTCATGGACGAGCGCAGCTTGGCGGCGTCCACAGCGCCGAGAACCCCTTCGGCACTCTTCGGCCTGCCGGCCATCATCATGGCCATGGCCATGAGCAGCCGCGGCCCCAGCACCGGGTGGGCGAGATAGGCCTCGGCCTCCTCGAGCCCTGACAGGGCATAGCGCTGCGACATGGCGCTGGTGCCGAGCCCGGTGAGTTGCGGGAAGACGAACCACATCCAGTGCGAGGTCTTCGCGCCGTTGGCGAGCTCGGCGATGACCTGCTCGAACAGCGGTTCCTGCGCCGTGACGAAGCGCTCGAGGTCGAAGGCCATCGCCCTAGCGCTCCCAGGCCATCTTGGCCCCATAGACGATCATGACGATACCTGTGCCCATGGCGAGCAGCCGTCCGGTGGCGCCCGGCCGGCTGGCAAAGGGGAGCTTGCGCAGCGCGACGCCGAGGATGACGTAGTAGAGCGTCGACATGGTGATCATCACGCCGACACCTGCGAGACCCACCGCCAGCGGTTGCTCGGCGAGGCGCGTGACGGCGAAGAGCGACGAGACGAAGACCAGCGATTTCGGATTGCCGAGCGCCGTCGCGAGGCCCGTCAGAAAGGCGCGTCGCGGCGAGAGCGTTGCGGCGGGAGCGCGCGTGGTCTCGGCCGGGGGACTGAGGTTGCGGCGGATGAGACCGAGTCCCATCCAGGCGAGATAGAGACCGCCCGCGACCTTCACCGCCGCCGCGGCCGCAGGGAACAGCTCGAACAGCCAGAAGAGCCCGAAAAGGCCTGCAAGGCCCCAGCACAGCGTGCCGATGACGATGGCGGCGGCCGAGGCGATCACCGACGCCGTCGGCGACGACAGGCCGATGGCCATGAACAGGATCATGTTGGGCCCGGGCGTGATCACCGCGATGAGCCACAGGCCGGCCAGGGCGAGAAGCGTATCGGCGGGGCTCATGATCGATTCTGCCTCAGCCGGGGATGCCGTCCATGCGGACAGCGAGGCCGGCCGCCTTCATGTGCCGCTTCACCTCGCCGATGGTGAAGGTGCCGAAGTGGAAGATCGGAGGCGGCGAGCACGGCGGTGGCGCCGCCCTCGGCGATGCCGTCGACGAGATGGTCGAGCGTGCCGACCCCGCCCGAGGCGATCACCGGCACGGGGACCGCGTCGGCGATGGCCCGGGTGAGCTTCAGGTCGAAGCCGGACTTGGTGCCGTCGCGATCCATGGAGGTCAGCAGGATCTCGCCGGCACCCAGCGCCACCACCTCGCGGGCGATAGGCCACCGCGTCGATGCCGGTCGGCTTGCGCCCGCCATGGGTGAAGATCTCCCAGCGATCCGGCCTCGCCGGCGCCGGAGACCTTCTTCGCATCGATGGCGACGACGATGCACTGGCTCGCCGAACTTGTCGGCGGCCTCGTCCCACGAAGTCGCGGTCGGTTCACCGCCGCTGTGTTGATCGAGACCTTGTCGGCGCCCGAGCCAGCAGAAGCGCGCGGATGTCCTCCACCGTGCGCACGCCGCCGCCGACGGTCAGCGGCATGAAGCAGGCCTCGGCCGTGCGCGTCACCACGTCGAACATGGTGCCGGCGGTCGTCGGAGGAGGCGGTGATGTCGAGGAAGGTCAGTTCGTCGGCGCCGGCGGCGTCATAGGCCTTGGCGGCCTCGACCGGGTCGCCTGCATCGATCAGGTCGACGAACTGCACGCCCTTGACGACGCGGCCGTCCTTCACGTCGAGGCAGGGGATGATGCGCACCTTGAAGGTCATGCGACCCTCGCGGCGCGGATCAGCGCTATGGCCTCGGCCGGGTCGAGCCGGCCGTCATAGAGCGCCTTGCCGGTGATGGCGCCCTCGAGCTTTGCCGCGCGGGGCGCGAGAAGCTGGCGCACGTCGTCGAGGGAAGCGAGGCCGCCGGAGGCGATGACGGGGATCGCGACGGCATTGGCCAGCGCGATGGTGCCGTCCCAGTCGATGCCGGTCAGCATGCCGTCGCGGGCGATGTTGGTATAGACGATGGCGGCGACGCCGGCGTCCTCGAAGCGGCGGGCGAGATCATGCGCGGCCAGCGTCGAGGTCTCGGCCCAGCCTTCGACCGCCACCCAGCCGTCGCGGGCGTCGATGCCCACCGCGACCTGGCCGGGGAAGGCCTTCGCGGCGGTCTTCACGAAGTCCGGATCGCGCACCGCCGCCGTGCCGATGATGACGCGCGACACGCCCTTTCCAAGCCAGCCCTCGACGGTCCTCATGTCGCGGATGCCGCCGCCGAGCTGGACGGGGAAGGAGGTCGCCGCGCGGATCGCCTCGACCGCGGCCGCGTTCACCGGCTTGCCGGCAAAGGCGCCGTCGAGGTCGACGACGTGGAGATAGTCGAAGCCCTGCGCCTCGAAGGCGCGGGCCTGGGCGGCAGGATCGTCGGCATAGACGGTGGCCTGCGCCATGTCGCCCTGGCGAAGACGCACACAGCGGCCGTCCTTGAGGTCGATCGCGGGAAAGAGCCTCACGGCCGCCACTCCAGGAAATTGCCGATGAGGGTCAGGCCGAGGCGCTGGCTCTTCTCGGGATGGAACTGCGTGCCCGACCATGGTGTCGCGGGCGACCATCGCGGTGACCCTGGTCCGCCATAGTCGGCGTCAGCGAGGATGCACGTCTCCGGCCGTGGCGGTCAGGTGATAGGAATGGACGAAATAGGCGTGCAGGCCGTCCGGGCCGGTCGGGATGCCTGCGAGCAGCGGATGGTCGCGCGTCACGTTCAGCGTGTTCCAGCCCATGTGCGGGATCTTCAGAGTGGCGTCCGACGCGGCGCGATCAGGTCGACGTCGCCCGGCATCCAGCCGAGCCCTGCGGTGGTGTCCATTCTCGAGGCCGCGCGCCGGCCATGAGCTGCATGCCGACGCAGATGCCGAGGAAGGGGCGCCCGCGCCCGCGCACCGCTTCCGTCAGCGCCTCGATCATGCCGGGAACTCCGGCGAGCCCCGCCTTGCAGTCGGCGAAGGCGCCGACGCCGGGCAGGACGATGCGGTCGGCCCTGGCGCACGATCGTCGGGATCGGCGGTGACCGTCACCGGCACGTTGAGGCCGCGCTCGCGGGCCATGCGCTCGAAGGCCTTCTGCTGCCGAGTGCAGATTGCCCGAGCCGTAGTCGACGATGGCGACGCTCACCGGGCGCCTCGCGTGCCGGGCTCGGCCTCGGGAAAGAGCCCGATGATCGGCTGCGGCGCCGGCGACGGCGCGTGCCGCGGGCATGGGACGCGCGGTGGCCGGCATCTCGCGACGGTCCGCCAGCTTCTGGCGCGCGGTCGGCGAAATAGCGGCGCTCGGCCTCGTCGCGCGATCCCGCGACGACCACGGCCACCTCGCGGAAGCCGCGGCGGGACGAGCGTCCAGCGCTTCAGGTTCGTCGCCTCAAGGCCGATGAGGAGGCTCAGCGAGGCAGGTGATGAGCATCCTGAGCGTCGGCGACAGGCCGGCGCACGATGAGGCCGGTGGTGACGAGACCGATCGCCGCGAGATAGGCGAAGGTCACCAGCCACATGCGGTTCCAGGGGAACCAGGCCCAGGGCGCCAGGAAGGCAATGGGGGAGAAGGAATCCGGCACGAACTCGATCGCCTCGTCAGTCCGTCGGCGGCCGGGCGCGCGGCAGGTGGACCGTGTAGGCTCGTCTGCCGCGCCATCTCAGAGAACCCCCTTGGTCGATGGGAGATCTCGTCGGCCCGGCGCGAATCGATGGTGAAGGCGGTCCTGCAGGGCCCGCGCCAGCGCCCTTGAAGCAGCTCTCGGCGATGTGGTGGGCGTTGTCGCCGTAGAGCGTCTCGACATGCAGCGTGATGCCGGCGTTCATGGCGAAGGCCTGGAAGAACTCGCGCACCAGCTCGGTATCGAAGGTGCCGATCTTGTGGCGCGGCAAAGTCGCGTCCGGAAGACCAGGAAGGGCCGCCCGGAGACGTCGATGGCAGACGCGCGTCAGCGTTTCGTCCATCGGCAGATGGACGTCGGCATAGCGGGTGATGCCCTTCATGTCGCCGAGCGCCTGGCGCACCGCCTGTCCGAGCGCGATCCCGACATCCTCCACCGTGTGGTGGTCGTCGATGTGCAGGTCGCCCTTGGCGCTGGATGGAGATGTCGATCATCCCATGGCGCGCGATCTGATCGAGCATGTGGTCGAAGAAGCCCACTCCGGTGGCGACATCGGCGCGACCGGAGCCGTCGAGGTCGACGGCGACCGTGATGTCCGTTTCCTTGGTGGTGCGGGTGATCTGGCCCTTGCGCATGGCTCTCTCCGGCGAACGCGGCGACTTCTAACAGCGGCGGCGACGGTTTGAAAGGCAAAGCGGCCGGCGTGGTTGCCGGCTGCCGCTGCTGGTGACGCGGACCTGCCTGCGCCATGGCATACTGGCGGCCCGGATGGCTCTGCGGAGGACCCATGACCCACGACGACGCGCTCGCCTGCGCTCTCGCCATGCCTGAGGCGGTTGCCCATCCCCATTTCGATCGCACCGCAGTCCGGGCGGGCAAGGGCCGGATTTTCGCGACCTTCGGCCGCTCCGGCGACATGAATGTCCGCCTGACGCCCGACGAGCAGGCGCTTTTCGCGGAAAGTGCGGCCGACGCCGTCGCCCCGCTTGCCGGCGGCTGGGGCCGGCAGGGCTGGACGTCGGTTTCACTCGGGGCAGCCGACCGGGCCCTGGTGATGTCGATCCTGGCCGCCGCCTGGCGCGGGGCAGCCCCGAAGACACTGCTCTCCACCAATTCGCCGGCGCCTATGTGAAAGGCGCATCCGGGTCATACTTGCGAATGAAGGGCACGCCATTGAAGGTATGGGTGCAGCAGGCGCAACCCGGCTGCATGTCCTCGTTGCGGAGCTGTGGCGCAACCAGCGCGAGGCGATTGTCGTCATCGACGAAAAGGCCGCTGAAATAGGTGCTCTCGCCGACAAGGATGAAGGGCTTCCTGTCCTCTGGCGTGCGCGCCACCATCCAGAAGATCGGGTCCGGGCGGTCGAGGCGCGACACCGCCTCGCTGTGCACCTCGTCCCAGTTTCTGCCAACCCGCGAAAGCAGGAAGCGGAACAGCGGCGTGTAGTCGAGGCCGCGGTGCTTGCCCTGGGACATGGCGCCCTGCGCGATCCGGTCGTCCCTGCCGCGCGACCAGCGATAGTCGCCGCCCTTGTCGTGGCGGACGCCGCGCGCCCTGGTGTTGACGCGGCGGTAGAGAGGCTCCTTGCGATGCATCGGTGTCTCGGGTCGTGAGCGACCGGGCGGGTCGAACGCCGGAAGCTTGCACCGGCGGTGGCCGGGCGCAAGGTCAGGTGCCTTGCGTTGCGCGGCGGGCCGACTACATCTGCCCTTTCCGGAGGTTCCATGAATTCCAGCAGCGACAACGCCTTTCCTGGCTGGCACGCCACCACGATCTGCTCGGTCCGCAAGGGCGGCAAGGTCGTCATCGGCGGCGACGGCCAGGTCAGCCTCGGCCAGACGGTGATCAAGGCCAATGCCCGCAAGGTGCGGCGCCTCGGTCGCGGCGACGTGATCGCGGGTTTCGCGGGCGCCACCGCCGACGCCTTCACGCTGTTCGAGCGGCTGGAGGCCAAGCTCGAGCAGTTCCCCGGCCAGCTCACCCGCGCCGCCGTGGAACTCGCCAAGGACTGGCGCACCGACCGCTATCTCCGGCGGCTGGAGGCGATGATGATCGTCGCCGACAAGGATGTCTCGCTGATCCTCACCGGCACCGGCGACGTGCTGGAGCCGGAGAACGGTATCGCCGCCATCGGTTCCGGAGGCAACTACGCCCTTGCAGCGGCGCGGGCGCTCGCGGACACCGACCAGGACGCCGAGCATATCGTCCGCAAGGCGATGAAGATCGCTTCGGAGATCTGCGTCTACACCAACGGCAATGTGGTGATCGAAAGCATCGGCTGAGCGCCGGTCCGGGGCGGGGGGCCGTCGCGGAGACCATGACCATGCCCAGCTATGATTTTCGCCTGCTCGCGGAGGACGACCTGCCGCGGGTGCGCCACTGGCTCGTCCAGCCGCATGTCGCGCGGTGGTGGGGCGACATCGACCAGGAGATGGCCGAGATCGGGAGCATCCTGACCGATCCGCATGTCGAGGCCTATCTCATGCTGCTCGACGGCCAGCCGGTGGGCTATTTCCAGCACTACGACCCCAATGCCGAGGATGACCATCCTTTCCGCGGCGAGCCGCCGGGCACTCTGGGGCTCGACCTGTCCATCGGCGACCCCGGCCTCGTCGGGCGCGGCCACGGCTCGGCCTTCATCCGGGCCTTCGCCGACCGTGCCTTCTCGGCGGGTGTGCCGCGGCTCATCACCGATCCGCACCCGGACAATGCCGCCTCCATCCGCGCCTTCGAGAAGGCCGGCTTCGTCCGAAGCTGGGTTCGCGACGTGCCACAATTCGGCCCCGTCCAGTTCATGACTTGCGACGCGCCGGCGTCTAAGGTCGCGCCATGACCATGACATCGAGCCCCTTCCAGCGCATTTCCCCGACCATTGGCCCGGCACCCGCCGACGGCCCTCCGACAGGCGGGTTCCCGCTCTGGCAGGCGCTGCCGCTGATCCTTCTGCTGCTCGCGATCCAGGCCGGCGTGCTCTACGCCATGGGGCGCGTGCCGATCTGTACCTGCGGCACGGTCAAGCTCTGGCACGGCATCGTCCTGAGCTCGGAGACGTCCCAGCATCTCGCCGACTGGTACACGCCGAGCCACGTCGTCCACGGCTTCCTGTTCTACTTCATCGCCTGGCTGGTCTTGCCCAAGAGTTCGATCTGGACCCGCCTTGTCCTCGCCGTGGTGCTCGAGGGCGCCTGGGAGATCGCCGAGAACACCCAGACCGTCATCGAACGCTATCGCGCCACCACGATCTCGCTCGGCTATAACGGCGACAGTATCGTCAACTCGATCGCCGACACGCTCGCCATGATCGCCGGCTTCCTGCTGGCGGCCCTGTTGCCCGCCTGGGCGACGCTCGGGCTGGCGATCGCCATCGAGGTGGGGCTTGCGGCCGTCATCCGCGACAATCTCACGCTCAACATCATCATGCTGGTGCATCCCATCGATGCGATCCGGTTGTGGCAGCAGGGCGGCGGCTGAGCCGGGTCCTTGATCTCGGGCGGCCAGTCGCCATCTCTCCGCACTTCAGATCCGCTTCGCTCCAGGGCCAGATGACCGACTTCTCTCCGCGTGAAATCGTCTCCGAGCTCGACCGCCACATCATCGGCCAGCAGGACGCCAAGCGCGCCGTCGCCATCGCGCTGCGCAACCGCTGGCGTCGCCTGCAGCTCGCCCGAGGCGCTGCGCGAAGAAGTGCTGCCCAAGAACATCCTGATGATCGGCCCGACCGGCTGTCGGCAAGACCGAGATCGCCCGGCGCCTGGCCAAGCTCGCCGACGCGCCGTTCCTCAAGGTCGAGGCGACCAAGTTCACCGAGGTCGGCTATGTCGGCCGTGACGTCGAGCAGATCGCGCGCGATCTGATGGAAAGTCGCCATCGAGCATGGCGCGCGAGCGGCTGCGCAAGGACGTGCAGCGCCAAGGCCGAGCTTGCGGCCGAGGAGCGCGTGCTCGATGCCCTGTGCGGCAGCGAGCGCCAGCGCGGAGACGCGGCTCGCGCTTCCGTCACAAGCTGCGCGCCGGCGAGCTCAACGAGCGCGAGATCGAGATCGAGGTTGCCGACTCGGGCGCCCCCATGCAGTTCGAAGTGCCAGGCCAACCCGGCGCGTCGGTCGGCATGATCAATCTCGGCGACATGCTGGGCAAGGCGTTCGGCGGGCGCACCAAGAAGCGCAAGATGACGGTGGCCGAGTCCCACGAAACGCTGATGCGCGAGGAGAGCGACAAGCTTCTCGACCAGGAGAAGGTCGTGCGCGAGGCGCGCGAGTCGGTCGAGCAGAACGGCATCGTGTTCATCGACGAGATCGACAAGATCACCGCGCGCAGCGAGTTCCGCGGCGGCGGCGACGTGAGCCGCGAGGGCGTGCAGCGCGACCTGCTGCCGCTGATCGAGGGCACGACGGTGAACACCAAGCATGGGCCGGTGAAGACCGACCACGTGCTGTTCATCTGCTCCGGCGCCTTCCACCTCGCCAAGCCGTCGGACATGCTGCCCGAATTGCAGGGCCGCCTGCCGATCCGCGTCAGCCTGGCGTCGCTCAGCCAGGAGGATTTCCGCCGCATCCTGACCGAGCCCGAGGCGAGCCTGGTCAAGCAGTACAAGGCCTTACTGGCGACCGAGAAGGTCGAGCTGGAGTTCAAGCCCGACGCCATCGACGAGCTCGCCAAGCTCTCGGCCGATATCAACGAGACGGTCGAGAACATCGGCGCGCGCCGCCTGCACACGGTGATGGAGAAGCTCCTGGAGGAGATCAGCTTCACCGCTTCCGACAAGCCCGGCGAGAAGATCGACATCGACGCCGCGTACGTGCGCGAAGCGCGTCGGAGACGCTCGCGAAGAACGCCGACCTCAGCCGGTTCATCCTGTAGCCGGGCGGGGCCGACCCTAGCCGATCAGCTCGGGCCGGTACTCGAAGTGCATGGTGTCGTAGTGATACCACTTGCCGCCCCAGATGAAGCGCTCGGCCTCGAAGACCTCGGCGATCTCGTAGGGGATGCGGTTGCGATAGGGGATGTCGCCGCGATTGCGCGCCCAGGCCCAGTAGTCGGACTGCGCCACGTTGACGTCGATGGCGGCCGCGAAGGCATGCATGCTGGGGAGCCCGGTGTCGGCGACGACCCGGCAGTTGAACGTGCCGGCCGAAGGCACGAGATAGGCCTTCAGCCGGTCGGGCAGGCCTTCCAGCCCCGCGACGACGCGTTCAAGGCGGGCAGCGACGTCGTTGACCGTCGTCAACGGCAGGTTCTGCGGCTTCGTCCGCGGCATCCAGACGACGGACCGGTGCCGTCCCGCCGCCCCGCCGCGCCGGCAGTCGCCGTACATCTTGAGGAAGAAGGGCGTGTGACGGAGTCGTCCCGGGCTGTGGTCGCGCGGTGGCGCACCGGCTGGCCGGCCGGCGGTATAGGGCTGTCGCAACTGGTCCGCGAGGCTCGCATCGCGCAGCATCGCATCGAATGAGCGGGCCGGGAGGCCGGCGCCCGTCGCCATGCGCGTGCCGTCCTTCCAGACGAGGTCGGCGCCGTCGATCCTGGCGAGGTGGTCGGGATAGGCGGCGACGAGCCGGGCGAGGTTCGCCTCGTCCGCCGTCGCGGCGCCCCCGCGTGTCAGCAGGGCGGGCGTCGCGAGAGCCGCGATGATCGCGCGCCGGGTGATGCCCACGGCGTCAGTATCGACAGGCGTTGATGCGTTCCGCATCCATGATCGCCTGCACGATCCGCTGCTGGTTGGCGGAGAGCGGCACGTCTTCCTGGCGATCATAGACGCAACCGGCATTGCCGAAGGTGCGGATGGCGCGCGGCGTCGAGAAGCAGTAGCCGGCGTTCTTGTAGATCTGGTTCCGCTCCATCCAGAGATCCTGGCAGGACCAGGCGTCGAAGTCCTGGGCCAGCAGTCCGGCGGTGGAGGCGACGAGGAAGGCTGCGGCGGCGGCGGCCTTGAGGGGGGTGCGCGGCATGGGCTTGACCCGTTGGAACGAGGAACGCCGTCACCCTAGGGCAACGGCGTCCTGCATGCCAATGATCCAGGCCAAACGGCCTGTCAGCGCGCGGCGTGTGTTGCCCGCGACAGATGCGCTGCGGCGCCGTCGGGAGCCGCCCGCAGCGGCATGCGAGCGCTGGCCTCGTGGGCGGTGATGAAGGTGGCGATCGCCTGGGTGCGACGCTCGACGCCGAGCTTCCTGAGGATCGACGACACATGCGACTTCACCGTACCCTCGGAGATTCCGAGGTCATAGGCGATCTGCTTGTTGAGGCGGCCGCGGCTCATCAGGTCGAGGACCTTGAACTGCTGGCCGGACAGGGCGTCGAGCTTGCGCGAGGAGGACAGGTCGCCGTCCGGATCCGCTGCGGTCACCACCGGCCACCAGGTGCGGGCGGAGAGGACGCTCGACAGGGCCGCGCGCAGATGGTCGGCGGGCAGATCGAGCGGAATGGCGGCGACCGCGCCCCGGCCGCGAGCCTCCTGGACCGGGCGGCGATCGGCATGGTCGATCAGCACGGCGATGCGGGCGTCGGGGGCAAGGTCCAGCGTATCGAGATCGCCGAGCGTGGCGATGACGAGGCCGGCCTTCGAGGGGTCTGTGGCCAGCGCGCCCGGATGGCCGGCGCGGACGAGCGCCTCGATCGTCTCGGCGACGATGGGGAAGGGGTGGCGCACGGCGAACTGAAGCATGTCGCGGGTGCTGGCGGCGGTGTCGGTGGTCATGGTCGAGTCCTCCAGGAGCCAGGTGGCGCGTCGTTTGTTTCGATCTTGATTGGGACGGACGCTAGCACCGCAGAGCGGGACGTCAAAATGCGAAAGGTCATGCTGCAAAATTGCAAAAATTTTGCATTTACACCTTATGACAGATATGGTTCGACCTATGCCGAATGGTCGGGCGAGGAGGCCGAGCCGTGTCCCGCAAGGTTTTCATCGGTCCTGCCCTGCGCAGGCTGCGCGAGGAAACGCGCCTCACCCAGACTGCCTTTTCGCAGAGGCTGGGCCTCTCGGTCAGCTATCTCAATCAGATCGAGAACAACCAGCGCCCCGTGACAGCGAGCGTGCTGGTCGCCCTCGGCCAGACCTTCGGGGTGGATCTTGCGACCTTCGCCACCGACGACATCGACCGGCTCGTCACGGATCTGCGCGAGGCCTCGGCTGATCCGCTGCTGACCGACACTGCGCCGAGCCTTCAGGATCTCAAGCGCGTCGCCTCCGACAGCCCCGCCTTCGCCCGCGCCTTCCTGCGCCTGCACCAGACCGCGCGCCGCCTCGGCGAGCGCCTGCAGGCCGCCGGCGACACGCCGATCCTTCCGCCCTCCGGCGAGGAGGCGACCGGCGCCCTGTTGCCCTATGAGGAGGTGCGCGACTACTTCCACTACGTCGACAACTACGTCGACGACCTCGACCGCGCCGCCGAGGATCTCGCCGAGCGGCTCGGCCTCGCCTCGGCCAGCGACCGCCTCCAGGCTCTCGCCGGCTATCTCGCCGCGCGCCACGGCCTCAACGTCGACGCCAACGCCAATCTCGGCGACGACGTGCTGGAACGCTACGAGGCGGGTCCCAACATCATCGTGCTGGACGGCTCGCTCGATTCCTCCACCCGCGCCTTTCTGCTGGCCAACCGCATCGCCCGTCTGGAGCAGTCCGAGACCATGGCGGGCATCGTCGCAGGGGCAGGCTTCCGCTCGCGCGCGGCCGGCGACATCGCCCGCGTCGCCCTTGCCAACTATTTCGCCGGCGCCCTGCTGCTGCCCTATCGTCGCTTTCTGGCGGCGGCCAAGGACACGCGGCACGACCTCGACTGGCTCGGCCGCATGTTCGGGGCAAGCCTCGAGCAGGTCTGCCATCGCCTGTCGACGCTGCAGCGGCCCGGCCAGCGCGGCATCCCCTTCTACTTCGTCAAGGTCGACCGCGCCGGCAACGTCATCAAGCGCCACTCCGCCACGCGCTTCCAGTTCGCCCGCTTCGGTGGTGCCTGCCCGCTCTGGAACGTCCATGAGGCCTTCGAGCAGGCCGGTCGCACCTTCGTGCAGGTCGCCGAGATGCCCGACGGCATCCGCTACCTCTCGCTGGCGCGGGCCGTGACCAAGGGTGCGCCGCACTGGCGTGCGCCGGTGCGCCGCTACGCCTTCGGCCTCGGCTGCGAGATCTCCTATGCCGGCGAGATCGTCTACTCCGAGGGCATCGACCTCAAGGCGGACGCCAACGTCGCAAAGATCGGCGTCTCCTGCCGCATCTGCGAAAGGTCGAACTGCCACCAGCGCGCAGTCCCGCCGATCGACCGCGAGATCCGTGTGCCGACCGACCGCCGCAAGGTGGTGCCCTTCGACCTGAGCTGAGGGCCTACCGGCGGGTCAGCGTGCGGTCGACGGCGTCTTTCCAGCGCGCCAGCTTGGCCCCTCGTGTCGCCGCGTCCATCGTCGGAGTGAAACGCCGGTCGAGCGCCCAGCCCTTGGCGAAGTCGTCGGGCGGTGGGCAGACCCCCTGCGAGAGGCCTGCCAGATAGGCCGCGCCGACGGCCGTCGTCTCCAGCACCTTCGGCCGGTCGACCGGCGCATCGAGGATGTCGGCGAGACGCTGCATGGTCCAGTCGGATGCGACCATGCCCCCGTCGACGCGCAGGACGGTTCCCGAGGCTCCCGCGCCCGGCCAGTCCGCCTTCATGGCGCCGAGGAGGTCGGAGGTCTGGAAGCAGACGCTCTCGAGTGCCGCCCGCGCCATTTCCTTCGGCCCGGTGCCGCGAGTCAGCCCGAAGATGGCGCCCCGGCAGTCGGCGTCCCAGTAGGGCGCGCCGAGCCCGACGAAGGCCGGCACCAGAGATCACCGTCCTGGTTTGGATCGGAGGCCGCCGCCAGCGCCCCGGTCTCGCCGGCCATCTTGACGATGCCCAGGCCGTCGCCGCAGCCATTGCACTGCCGCGCCGGCGACGAAGATCGAGCCCTCCAGCGCATAGGTCCGCTGGCCGTTCAGCTGGTAGGCGATGGTGGTCAGCAGCCTGTTGCGCGAGGTCACGGCGCTCCGCGCCCGTGTTGAGCAGCGCGAAGCAGCCGGTGCCGTAGGTCGACTTCACCATGCCCGGCTGCGAAGCAGGCCTGGCCGACGGTTGCCGCTTGCTGGTCGCCCGCCATGCCGCGCGATCGGCAATGGCCGCGCCGAACAGCGATGGGTCGGTCGTGGCGACGCCGAGCTCGCCGGCGCAATCCATCGACCTCGGGCAAGCATCGCGCATCGGCACGTCGAGGAGCTTCAGCAAAGCTCGGCGTCCCATTCGCCGCGTATGGATGTCGAACAGCATGGCTGCGCGAGGCATTGGTGGCGTCCGTCGCATGGACCTTGCCGCCGGTGAGGCGCCACAGCAGGAACGCAATCGATGGTACCGGCGGCGAGTTCGCCCTGCTCCGCTGCCGCTCGCGGGCGCCGGGGACGTTGTCGAGGATCCAGGCGAGCTTGGTGCCGGAGAAGTACGGATCGATGAATCGAGGCCGGTGCTTTGCCTGTGACCACGGCTTCGTGACCGGCCACGCCTCAGCGCGCGCAGCGTGTCGGCGGTGCGGCGGTCCTGCCAGACGATGGCGCGGTGGATCGGCCTTGCCGGTGGTCGCGGTCCCACACGACGGTGGTCTCGCGCTGGTTGGTGATGCCGATGGCGGCCAGCGTCTTGCCGCCGTCGCAGCCCGGCCTTGGCGAGCGCCTCGCGCGTCATGACCTGCGACAGTCGCCGACCAGATCTCCTCGGCGTCGTGCTCGACCCAGCCCGAGGCTGGGAAAATGCTGGGTGCAATTCCTGCTGCGCGACGGCCTGGACGGCAGAGATCCGTGCACGAAAACGATGGCCCGCGACGACGTTGTGCCCTGGTCGATGGCGACGATGACGGGACGCTGTCCGGTGGAGGGCATGCGCGTTTCCTCATGCGATGATGCGGCTGGAGCCGCTGTCCTTTGCCGCCATAGTGCCACCGTCGGCCCTTGCGGCGGAAGGCAAAAGGCGTCAGACGAAGGTCAAGGGCGCCGGGCGCACGGGGAATAGCATGGCCGACGGGCGCGACCTTCTGGTGGTCGGCGGAGGCGTCAATGGCGCCGGCATCGCGCGCGATGCCGCCGGGCGCGGCTGCCAGCGTCATGCTTGTCGAGCAGGACGATCTGGCCGAGCGCCACCAGCTCGCGCTCGACGAAGCTCATCCATGGCGGCCTGCGCTATCTCGAATATTACGAGTTCCGCCTGGTGCGCGAGGCGCTGATCGAGCGCGAGGTGCTGCTGGGAATCGCGCCGCACATCATCTGGCCGCTGCGCTTCGTGCTGCCGCACCAGCCGGGACCTGAGGCCGCGCCTGGCTGCTGCGGCTCGGCCTGTTCCTCTACGACCATCTCGGCGGCCGCAAGCGCCTGCCGGCCGACCCGCACGCTCGACCTGACGCAGCGATGCCTGCGGGCAAGCCGACTGAAGCCGCGCCTTCGGCAAGCGGCTTCGAATATTCCGACTGCTGGGTCGACGATGCGCGTCTCGTCGTCGCTCAACGCCCGCGACGCCGCCGATCGCGGCGCCGTCATCCGCACCCGCACCTGCGCCGTCGCCGCCGCGCGCGACGACGGCCTGTGGCGGGTGACTGTCGAGGACGCGGACCGACCGGCGCGCAGCGAGACGCGTGCACGGCGCACGGCTCTGGTCAATGCCGCCGGCCCCTGGGTCGAGAGCATTCCTCGACGGGTCGTCGCGCAAACGACGCCGCAGGCGCAGTGTCCGCCTGGTGCAAGGGCACGCCACATCGTCGTGCCGCGCATCTTCGACCGACGACCGTGCCTACATCTTCCAGAATGCCGACAACCGGATCATCTTCGCCATCCCCTACGAAGAGGGCTTCACCCTCATCGGCACTACCGATCAGGACTATGCCGGCGATCCCGCGGCGGTGAAGGCGAGCGAGGCGGAGATCGCCTATCTCTGCGCCGCCGCGAGCGAATATTTCCTCAAGCCGATCACGCCGGCCGATGTCGTGTGGACCTATTCCGGCGTCCGTCCGCTCTACGACGACGGCGCCTCGGCCGCGCAGGAGGCGACCCGCGACTATGTCCTGCACAAGGACGGCGGCGGCGCCGACGCGCCCCTGCTCTCCGTCTTCGGCGGCAAGATCACCACCTACCGGCGTCTCGCCATGAGCGCGCTGGAGCAGCTGGCCGCCGATCTGCCGGCCCTGAACGCCAAGGTCGGCTGGACCGCCTCCGCGCCGCTGCCTGGCGGCGATATTCCGGCCGACCTGCCCTATTCCTTCGGCGAGGGACTGTGGCGCAGCCATCCCTTCCTCGATCCGCAGGTGGCCTCCCGCCTCGCCCGCGCCTACGGCACCCGGGCGAAGGTCTTCCTCGAGGGCGCAACGTCGATGGCCGATCTCGGCCGCGACTTCGGCCACGGTCTGACGGAAGCCGAGATCGCCTACCTCAGGCGCGAGGAATGGGCTGTGACGGCGGACGACGTGCTGTGGCGGCGCTCCAAGCTCGGCCTGCATCTCGATGCGACCCAGCGCGCCGCCGTCGCGGCCCATTGCGGCGGATGAGCGGAACGCCCGAGGTCGCGGTCGTCGGCGCCGGCCCGGCCGGCCTCTTCGCCGCCGAGCGGCTGGCAGCGGGCGGCGCAAAGGTTACGGTCTTCGATCACATGGCCTCGCCCGCCCGCAAGCTGCTGCTTGCCGGCAGGGGCGGTTTGAACCTCACCCATTCGGAGCCCCGCGAGGCCTTCCTGTCGCGCTATGGCGAGCTGCCGGCGCAGCTCCGGGCTGCCCTCGACGCCTTTCCGCCTTCGGCCTTGCGCAACTGGGCCGAGGGGCTCGGCCAGCAGACCTTCGTCGGCTCCTCGGGCCGGGTCTTCCCGGTCGCCTTCAAGGCCTCGCCGTTGGTCCGCGCCTGGCTCGCCCGTCTGTCGGGTCTCGGCGTGACGCTCGCCATGCGGCATCGCCTGCTCGGCGTGGGGCCGGATGGCAGTCTTGCGATGACGGGTCCGGGCGGCGCGCTGACTGTGCGTGCCGATGCGGTCCTCCTCGCCCTCGGCGGCGCCAGCTGGCCCCGCATGGGGTCGGACGGCGGCTGGGTGAAGCTCCTGCGTGACAAGGGTGTGGCCATCGCCGACCTGCGGCCCGCGAACATGGGCATCGAGATCGGCTGGACGGAGGCGTTCCGCGAGCGCTTCGCAGGGCAGCCTCTGAAGCAATTGGCGCTGCGAGTCGGGGACAAGAGCAGTCGCGGTGAGGCGATGATCACGGCGCATGGGCTGGAAGGCGGCGCCGTCTACGCCCTGTCCGCCACGATCCGCGAAGTCCTTGCCGCTGCCGGAACGGCCGTGCTCCACCTCGATCTCAGGCCCGATTCCACGGTCGCCTCGCTGCGCGCACGGCTGGAGCGGGCCCGGGCGAAGGATTCGCTCTCGGCGGTCCTGAAGAAGCAGCTGTCCCTGTCGCCTCAGGCCATCGGCTTGCTGCGGGAGGCATCAGGCGGCGAAGTTCCGCGTGAAGCGGCGGCGCTCGCCGCGCTGGTGAAGGCGGTGCCGCTGGCCGTCACCGGGGTCAGGCCGCTCGAACGGGCGATCTCGACCGCCGGTGGCATCCGTTTCGACGAGGTTCAAGCAGGGTTCGAGCTCAGGAAGCTGGCGGGCGTCTTCGTTGCCGGCGAAATGCTCGACTGGGAGGCTCCGACTGGCGGCTATCTCCTGCAGGCGACCTTCGCTTCGGCCGAGGCCGCGGCGCGCGGGATCGCGAAGCGACTGGGTCTCGATCTGCGGCCGGTGTCGGATCAGACCTGGTAGGTCAGATGCAGCCGGAACCCTGGTTCGGGGTGCGGCTCACCGTCTCGCCGATGCGCGGCCGGGTGTAGAGCCGGTCGGACAGCGTCACCGTGCCCGAGATCAGGTAGGCCACCGTCGGGGTGTAGTAGTACTTGACCTCGGCAAGCACCAGGAAGCCGGTCGTGCCGATCAGCGGCTTCAGCTCCGTCGGCACGGTCATCGTCTGGCCGCAGGTGTACTTCGTAGTGTTGCGGGCATCGCTCCAGACGACGCGCGAGACGCCGAGGATGTCGGTCTGGATCCCGGTGACGACGACCTGGGCCTGCGTCATGGCGAAGGGCGCGATGATGTCGGCCGTCGCGTCCATGATGTTGCTCATGTCGGTGTCCGAGATCACCGTCGCCTGCGAGGAGAGGTCGGACAGCGTGCGCGCGGCAAGCGAGACCTTCCGGTCGGCCTGCAGGCCCTGCGTCGTCTCAACAGTGGCGAGGAACAGCGTCACCATGAGCGGCAGGATGAGGGCGAATTCGACGGCCGAAACGCCGCGGCGGTCGCGGCGCAGGGCGCTCACGGCGTCGGCCGCGCGCCGGGCGAGGATCGCGGCTTTGCGGATCGGCGATGCGGCGTTCATCCGGCGCTCCCTCAGAACGGTTCGTTGCGGAAGGCGGCGGTCGCCATGAGCAGGCGCTTGCCGTTGGCGAGGTCGCCGATGGTGAGGCCGAAGGTCGGCATGAGCACCGGCCATTCATAGACCGCGCGAACCACCACGATGTCTCCGCCAGTGCCCTGATTGTAGCCCATGCTGCCGTAGTTCACTGCGCCGCCCGAGACGGGCTTCGACGTGCTGGCCGAGCCGAAATTGGTGTAGGTGCGGACATCCACCGCAATGCCGGCGCAGTTCATCAGGGCGTTGGTCTTGTTGCAGATCTCGTTCTTGAACGCGGTCTGGTCGAAATTCGCCGTCTGGGCCTGCCCGGTCATGATGAGGCGCGAGGCACTGGCCGTCGCGGTCTCCAGCACCTGGCCGGCGAAAAAGACCATCGATACCTCGATGATGGCGAAGAGCAGGAACAGGAAGGGGCCCGCAACGAGGGCGAATTCCACGGCTGCCGCGCCATCCTGCTGCCGGCCGAAGCGACGGACGATCCGCGGGCGGACGAAGCCGCGGCGGACCATGGCCCGGCGCAATCCGGCGAACCGGTCACAGCTGGCCGACGAACCCATCCCAGCACCCGACATGCCCACGCCTCCGCCGTTCCCTTGCGGGAGTCACACGACTTCCAAGACGGCTATCTTGACGTAAACCTCTTGACGAACCCTTGCCCGCATTTGGGTATTTGACGTCAATTGCGGGACGAAGGGTGGCCGGTCAGCGCGGCGCGGCGCCGCTGGCGGCGCCGTCACGGGACCGCGAATTGCCGAGCGCTGTCTCGAAGAAGGTCTTGGAATCGCCGACGGCGATGGTCCGCTCGCAGGTCGGCGAGCAGGAATAGGTCTCCCGGTCGAGACCGCGATAGACCTGGACGACGGAGTCGTTCTGCGCGCGCACGCGAATCTGGATGGTGAGCAGCTGTTCGCCGCGTGCGTCGAGCGCGATCAGGTTGGTCGAACCGACGCTCTTCCCCGTGAGAACCATCAGGCCGCCGCGCTGCACGGATGCGTCCGCGATGAGCGGGTTGCCGATCACGAGCGTCGATACGTGTGCGGGCAGGCGCATGACGCGCGCCTGGTCCATCGTCACTGTCATGCCCTGGGCCAGGACCGAGGCGATATCGGTCGGCGCCGCCCCCGCGAGCGGGGTCTGCGCGGCGGCAATGCTGCCGCTGGCCAGGATCGCCATGCACGCAGCCAAGGCGATGCCGGTGCGCGGACGGGTGGCGGCGTTGCGCCGTGTCGTGGTGTTCATCGAAGCTCTCGCTGGGAGGGCAGACGTGACTGGTGAGCCTAGCGAAACAGAAAATGGTGAACGAATTGCCAATTTGGCCGAAGGCACCCGGCGTCGTGAGACTGACGCGGCGCCGTCACGATATTTCGAGGAAGACCGGGCGGTGAGCCCTGGGTCGCATCAGAATAAGGCAGCCGGCATCTCCGCAAGGAACGCTAAAAATTGAACGAAATACAGAGAAATTCAAATGATACCGAGCCGATTTAAAGAAGATAAGCGGTTTGATTTTCTGAATTACAACGAAAGTGGTGGTTTGATTTAACTGGCCTGCAAGGGCTGCTGTCTATCGTCGCATCAGTTCGTCCGGATCCCCCAGCAACCGGCGAGCGTCGCCTAACGGCGCACAAGTCTACGTGGACACCAGGAGCCAGTCATGAAGAACCTCTTCGCTCGTTTCGCCAAGGACACCTCGGGCGCCACCGCGATCGAGTACGGCCTGATCGCCGCCGGAATCGCCGCCGTCGTCATCACCGCCGTCTACAGCCTTGGCAGCAAGGTCAACGCGACCTTCACCGGCATCGAAGCCGCGATGAAGTGATCTCCGTTCGGGCGTCCTCGCTGGCTGGCGGGACTTCCGGAACCCATTCATGAACGGTCAGGCGCTTGAGGTGCCTGGCCGTTTTTTCGTGACGCAAGGGCGAGGGCGCCTGTATCTGTCCCGTGCAATGTCTGCACGCGAGCCCATCCCGAGCGCGGCTGTGGAGACGAGGACTAGCGGCGAGGACCCTATTGTCGCGACTGGTTGTCGAGGCGGGCGGCTTTGGACAGGGGCGTTGCTTGCGATGGTTCGAGAAAGACCCAACGTCATGCCCCGGTTCGGTCAAAGGAAATTTGTATAGCGCCTGTGTTTCGGAATATAAACACAATAATTAACAGGAATAAACTATACTCTACGATATTAAATTACACATTAACCAAGTTATCGACCGATTCCAGGGCCCCGAATTCAGCAAGTCGATTTAACGAAGGCGCAAGAGGTGGCTGCTACGGTGCACCCAGTTCGAACGGATCACAAAAGACCGGCGGACAGCGCGTCAAAGCGCAACGTGGACACTAGGAGTCAGCCATGAAGAACCTCTTCGCTCGTTTCGCCAAGGACAACTCGGGCGCCACCGCCATCGAGTACGGCCTGATCGCCGCCGGCATCGCCGCTGTCGTCATCACCGCCGTCTACAACCTCGGCTCCAAGGTCAACACGACCTTCACCAACATCAACACCGCGCTGAAGTGATCGCGGGCGTTGCCCAAACTCAATGGCCCGCCACCGGCGGGCCATTGGCCATTTCAGGGACCAGCTGATGAACGGTTTCACGACGACATCTCGGCCCCGATCCGGCGCGATGCCGGCAATCCTGGATCCGGCCGCGCTCGCAGCGTTGCGTGACGAACGCGACCGCGACGTCCGTCTCGTCGTCGTGGTTCTGGCTGCGGCCCTGGTGGCCGGCCTGTCCGTGCTGGTTCATTCACTGTCCTGAAACCGGCGTCCGGCAATCTCGAGATACCGACGTCTGCGAGGGCCCCATGTTCGAGTTCGCGATCCTTCTGATCTTCCCGGCGATGATGGCCTTTGCCGCCGCCAGCGACCTCTTCACCATGACGATCTCGAATCGCGTGTCCTTCGTTCTCATCGCAGGTTTCCTCGTGATGGCCGTGCTGACCGGCATGTCCTGGCCGACCCTCGGCATGCACGTTGCAGCCGGATTTCTCGTCCTCGCCGTCGGCTTTGTCTGCTTCGCGCTCGGCTGGATGGGCGGCGGCGACGCCAAGCTCGCGGCCTCCACGGCCCTCTGGCTCGGCTGGACGCAGCTCCTCGAATATGCCGTCTACGCCTCGATCTTCGGTGGCCTGCTGACGTTGGGGCTGCTGGCCCTGCGCGGCTCGCCGCTGCACCCGCCCTTCCTCCTGCGGGAAGGCTGGTATGCCCGGATCACCGACGCGCGCACCGGCATCCCCTATGGCATCGCGCTCGCTGCGGCCGGGCTGATGCTCTACCCGTCCAGCTTCTGGATGACCGGCGCCCTGCACTGACGGCAGCGGGCGATCACGTTTCGTTAAGTCAACTTGCTCACCGGCAGTTAACCATAAGTTGACCTTTCCCTGATCGAATCCGGCTTGAGACAGGGCGACGTGCGCCCGGTCGCGTGTCGAGGGTTCGTGGGATGCGTCTGAAGCCTGCACAGATCGTTGTCATCGCTGTCGCCCTCGGCGCCGGCGGTCTCGCCGCGATGCTGATGGGCGATCGCCGCCCACCGGCACCCACCCCGCAGCAGGTCGCTGCGCCGCCGCCGGCCATTCCGACCGTCGAGGTCCTCGTCGCCTCCGTCGATCTGCCGCTGGGCAAGATCGTCGCCCCAGGCGAGGTCGTCTGGCGCCGCTGGCCGGAGGAGGCGGGAACCGGAAATTTCGTCGTCCGTCGCACCGGTGACACAGGCACCGCGGCCATGGACGAGGTGGTCGGCTCCATCGTCCGCAGCACTTTCGTCGCCGGAGAGCCGATCCGTCCGGCCCGCCTGGTCAAGGGCAACCGCGGCTTCATGTCCGCCATCCTGACGCCGGGCATGCGCGCCATCGCGGCTCCCATCGACGATCCCCCCGTTTGCCGGCGCCTTCATCCTTCCCTGCGACCGCGTGGACGTGATCCTCGCCCGCCGCGTCAACAACGCCGCGGCGCAGGCCGAGGGCATGACGCACTCGACCTCGACCGTGCTCCGCAACGTCCGCGTCCTCGCCGTCGACCAGGTCGTCGAGGAGCGTGGCGGCGAGAAGACCATCGTCGGCCGCACCGCCACCCTCGAACTGACGCCCGGCCAGGCCGAGACCCTGGCGCTGGCACGCGAACTCGGGACCCTGTCCCTGGCGCTCCGCAGCATCGCGGATTCGGCGGTCTCCAATCTCGCCGGCGAAGCGGCCGGCAACGGCGAAGCGCTGTTCGGCAGCGGCGAGGGTCGCATCGCCATCGTCAGGCATGGCGTTCGCTCCGTTTCGGGCGGGCAGGGACCGGAATGATGTCGCAGCACCCGCAGACCGCCCCCCAGTCGAGAGAGGCCCCCATGCACACCGTGACGCGATTCCCGCTCATGGCCGGCCGGACGATCGGGTTCGCCCTGGTGGCCCTGGCCGTGACGGTTCCGCAACTGGCGGCCCAGACGATGTCGGCACCGCGTCACCAGACGACGGTCGCCAGGCAGGCCCAGCCGGTCGCCGGCACCCACACGATCACGCTCGGGGTCGGCAAGTCGCTGCCCGTCGAACTGCCGCGCGATGCGCGCGACGTCATCGTCGCCAATCCGGCCATCGCCAATGCCGTGGTGCGTTCCGCCCGCCGGGCCTTCCTGATCGGCGTCGCGGTCGGCCAGACCAACGTCTTCTTCCTCGACGGCGAAGGCCGCCAGATCGCGTCCTACGACATCGAGGTCGGCCGCGACCTCGTCGGTCTGAGGCAGACTCTCAGGTCGGCGCTGCCGCACGGCAACATCGAGGTTCGCTCGGTCAACGATTCAGTCGTCGTCTCCGGCTCCGTCGCGACGCCGCTCGAGGCGCAGCAGGCCATCGACATCGCGGCCCGTCTCGTCGGCGACGAGAAGAAGGTGGTCAACGCCATCGCAATCCGCGGTCGCGACCAGGTTCACCTCAAGGTCACCGTCTCCGAGATCCAGCGCACCGCGATCAAGCAGCTCGGCGTGAATCTTGGCGCCTTCGACCCGACCTCGACCCTCACGGGCGCCTCGGGCAACCTCGGCAATGCCAGCGGCTTCGTCTACGGCCTCCTGACGGCCGGCAGCTACAACGCAACCGGCACCGCCCCCGCCAACTCGGCGGTACTCGGCACCCGCGTCGGCAACAACGTCTTCACCTCGACCATCCAGGCCTTCGAGGAGAACGGGCTGGTGCGGACCCTCGCCGAGCCGACGCTGACGGCGATCTCCGGCGAGCAGGCGAATTCCTCGCCGGCGGCGAGTTCCCGGTGCCCACCGGCCGCGACCTGTCGGGCAACGTGACGATCGAGTTCAAGCCCTTCGGTATCGGCCTCGCCTTCACGCCGGTGGTCCTGTCGGAGGGCCGCATCAGTCTGCGCGTCGGCGTCGAGGTCAGCGAAATCGACAACCAGCTGACCGTCCAGCTCAGCAACATCACGGTCCGCGGCCTGCGCACGCGGCGCGCCGACACCACGGTGGAACTGCCCTCGGGCGGCACCATGGTCATGGCGGGCCTGCTGCAGGAGCAGACGCGGCAGAACATCTCGGGCACGCCCGGCCTTCTCAACGTCCCGGTGCTCGGCGCACTGTTCCGCTCGCGCGACTACCAGCGCGGCCAGACCGAACTGGTCGTGATGGTCACGCCCTACATCGTGCGTCCGACCACCGCCAACCAGCTCGCACGCCCGGACGACAACTTCCAGGACGCGTCCGATCCGGCCGGCATGCTCATCGGCCGCCTCAACCGGCTCTACGGCTCGGGCCAGGCGTCTCCCGCCCGCGGGCGCTTCAACGGACCGGTGGGGTTCATCCGTGATTGACCGCCTGACATTCCAGAGGGGTAGCATCATGTCGTTCGGCACCACGGCCAGGCTGGCCCTTCTCGGCGCGGCACTCGCCCTCGGCGGGTGCAAGTCGGTCGCGACGATGCACGACCCCTATCCGCACGACTACCGCGTGCGCCATCCGATCGTGGTGGGAGCTCAGGGGGCCTATGTCGCCAACCAGTGCGGCCAGTGGCCGGAGGATCTCGGCGTCGGTCCGGGGACCGCCAACGCCCTGAACCGGCCGAACTGGAACCACGGCTGCGCCACCCAGCACAACCTCGCGGCCATCGTCGCCAATCCGAACGACCTGCTGCAGCCGCGCGCCGAGACCAGCTCCGACGCGGCTCGCCGCCAGACGGTGCTCGGTCGTTACCGCCGCGGCGACGCGCCCGGCCCGCACACCGTCCATACCCCGATGCAGCCGCTCACCGACATCAAGAGCGCCGTGCGAGGCGGAGGCTGAACCCGTGACCGACGACGTGATCCAGTCCGGCGAAGGCGCAGGCGACCAGATTGCCGCGGTGCCGCGCATCTCGCTCCAGGCGTTCTGCGAAACGTCTGAGCTCGCCTCCATCATTGCCGATGCTGCCGAGGACCGGCGCATGGACAAGGCGCATGTGCGCGTCCAGATGGGCGGCGCCGCCGGTGCCGTCGAGGCCTACCGCTCCGCTCCGACCCCGAATGTCGTCATTCTCGAGACACTCGGCCGCAAGGGCGAGATCCTCGGCCATCTCGACGAACTCGCCGAGGTCTGCGACGCCACCACCAAGGTGATCGTCATCGGGCAGGTGAACGACATCATCCTCTATCGCGAGCTGATGGGACGGGGTGTCAGCGAGTATCTCATCGGACCGGTGGGTGTGCTCGACGTCATCCGTGCCGTCTCGGGCCTCTATGCCACGGAAGGCGCCAAGCCCGTCGGCCGGATCATCGCCGTGATCGGCGCCAAGGGCGGCGTCGGGGCTTCCACCATCGCCCACAATCTCGCCTGGGCCATCTCCCGGGACGTCGGCGCCGACACCTGCATCGCCGACATGGACATCGCCTTCGGCACCGGCGGCCTCGACTTCAACCAGGACCCGCCCCAGGGTATCGCCGAGGCGGTCTTCTCGCCCGATCGCGTCGATACGGCCTTCGTCGACCGCCTGCTGTCGCGTTGCTCCGACAATCTCTCGCTTCTTGCGGCCCCGGCCACTCTCGAGCGCGTCGGCGATCTCGGCCCCGAGGCCTTCGACCCGCTGCTCGACATTCTGAAGTCGACGACGCCCTCCATCGTTCTCGACCTGCCACACGCCTGGACCGGCTGGACGCGCCGCAGCCTGATCACCGCCGACGAGATCCTCGTCGTCGCCACGCCCGACCTCGCCAACCTGCGCAACGCCAAGAACCTGGTTGATCTCCTCAAGGCCTCGCGGCCGAACGATGCGCCGCCGCGCTACGTCCTCAACCAGACCGGTGTCGCCAAGCGTCCGGAGATCAAGCCGGCGGACTTCGCCAAGGCGCTGGAGTCGGAGCCCATCGCGGTCATTCCCTTCGATCCCCAGCTCTTCGGCACGGCCGCGAACAACGGCCAGATGATCGCCGAGATGGAACCGGGTCACCGGGTAGCGCAGCAGTTCACCGATCTCGCGCTCGCTCTCACCGGGCGGCACGACACCCGCAAGCAGAAGGCGGGAATTCTCGGACCGCTTTCGCCCCTCCTCGAGAGGCTCACGCAGCGTCGCAAGAAGGCCTGAGGGTCGATCGAAACCATCTGAGGCAGCATGTTCGGCAAGCGCGGAAATTCCGGTTCAGGCTTCGGGCGTCAGCCACCCGCGGGGGGCACGACACTCGAGCGCGCACCCGCGCCTGCGGCGGCTCCCGCCCGCGCCGCCGAACCGGTCCGCACGCCGACAGTCGCCTCGCCGCCTCTCGCTCCCGCCCCGCCGCCGCCGGCTCCGGAAGAGCGCCAGCGCTCCTCGTCCTTCTACGAGACCAAGAGCCAGGTCTTCGGCGCGCTGATCGAGGCCATCGACCTCTCCCAGCTCGCCAAGCTCGACGCCGCAGTCGGCGCGCGAGGAAATCCGCGACATCGTCAACGAGATCATCACGATCAAGAACATCGTGATGTCGATCGCCGAGCAGGAGGACCTGCTCGAGGACATCTGCAACGACGTCCTCGGCTACGGCCCGCTGGAGCCGCTGCTGGCCCGCGACGACATCGCCGACATCATGGTCAACGGCCCGAACACGGTTTACATCGAGGTCTCCGGCAAGATCTCCAAGACCGGCGTGCGCTTCCGCGACGGCGCGCAGCTGATGAACATCTGCCAGCGCATCGTCAGCCAGGTCGGCCGCCGCGTCGATGAATCCTCGCCGATCTGCGACGCCCGTCTTCCCGACGGCTCCCGCGTCAACGTCATCGCCCCGCCGCTGGCCATCGACGGCGCCGCGCTCACCATCCGCAAGTTCAAGAAGGACAAGCTGACGCTCGAGCAGCTCGTCAAGTACGGCTCCATCTCGCCCGAGGGCGCCGACGATCCTGCAAGATCATCGGTCGCGTCCGCTGCAACGTCGTCGTCTCCGGCGGTACCGGTTCCGGCAAGACCACCCTGCTCAACTGCCTGACCCGCTACATCGATTCCGATGAGCGCATCATCACCTGCGAGGACGCCGCCGAACTCCAGCTGCAGCAGCCCCACGTGGTCCGTCTCGAAACGCGTCCGCCGAACCTCGAGGGCGAGGGCCGTGTCACCATGACGCGACCTCGTCAAGAACTGCCTGCGCATGCGTCCCGAGCGGATCATCGTCGGCGAGGTCCGCGGCCCCGAGGTCTTCGATCTCCTGCAGGCCATGAACACGGGCCACGACGGCTCGATGGGCACCATCCACGCCAACTCCCCGCGCGAATGCCTGATCGCGCATGGAATCGATGATCGCCATGGGCGGCTATTACGCTGCCAGCCAAGACCGTCCGCGAGATCATCGTCGGCTCGGTCGACGTCATCGTCCAGGCGGCGCGCCTGCGCGACGGCTCGCGTCGCATCACCCACATCACCGAAGTGCTCGGCCTCGAGGGCGACACCTCGATCACCCAGGACCTCTTCGTCTACGAGATGCTGGGCGAGGACGAGAACGGCAAGATCGTCGGCCGCCACCGCTCAACCGGCATCGGCCGCCCGAAGTTCTGGGATCGCGCCCGCTACTACAACGAGGACAAGCGCCTTGCGGCCGCGCTCGACGCCGCCGACGTCGGCGAGCCGATGAGCTGACGCCATGCCGGAACTCGATACGCTCGCCATCATCGGTCTCGCCATCATCTGCGCCGGCGGCCTTGCCTATGCGCTGATCTATCCGTTGCTGTCGGGCGAGGTGAAGGCCGAGAAGCGGCGCGAGGCGGTCGCCCAGGTCGCGGCGCGCCCGACCCGCGCCAAGGTCGACGAGGCCACGGCAAAGCGCAGCAGCGTCGAGGACACGCTCAAGGAGCTGGAGCGTCGGAACAAGAACTCCTCCCGGCCGCCGCTGCAGACGCGCATCGCGCAGGCGGGCCTGACCTGGTCCACCCGCAAGTTCTACATCATCTCGGTGGTGCTCGGCGCCATCGGCTTCGTCGTGCCGCTGATCATGGGGCTTTCGCTTCTGCCGGCGGGCGCGGCGGCCCTCGCCTTCGGCCTCGGCCTGCCTCAGTGGATCCTCAATTTCCTGAAGAAGCGCCGCATGATGGCCTTCCTCAACGAGCTCGCCAATTCGGTCGACGTGATCGTCCGCGGTGTGAAGGCGGGTCTGCCGCTGGGCGATTGTCTGCGCATCATCGCCACCGAGGCGCAGGAGCCCGTCCGCAGCGAGTTCCGCCACATCATCGAGCAGACCACCCTCGGCATCCCGCTGCACGAGGCGGTGATGAAGCTCTACGAGCGCATGCCGGTGGCGGAAGCGAACTTCTTCTGCATCGTGGTCTCCATCCAGCAGAAGGCCGGCGGCAATCTCTCCGAGACCCTCGGCAACCTGTCCAAGGTGCTGCGCGACCGCAAGAAGATGAAGTCCAAGATCGTCGCCCTGTCGCAGGAGGCGAAATCCTCCGCTGCCATCATCGCCTGCCTGCCGCCGGCGGTGATGTTCTTCGTCTACATCTCCACGCCGCAGTACATCTCGTTGCTGTGGACCACCGACATGGGTCGACTCCTGCTGGCGATCTGCCTGTTCTGGATGTTCACCGGCGTCATGGTCATGCGCAAGATGATCAATTTCGACTTCTGATGGGAGGGCGGAAGCCATGCTGAAGCTCGTCATCGAGAAGCTCCACGACCGCGACTTCATCGTCCAGATGCTGATCGCCATCGCCGTCTGCGCCACCGTTCTGACCTTCGCCATGCCGCTGCTGGCCGGCGACAATCTCGGCCGCCGCATGAAGGCGGTCTCGGTCGAGCGCAATCGCATCCGCGAGCGCGAGCGAGCAAGGCTCGCCAAGGGCGAACGCGTCAGCGTCCGGCGCACGCCGAAGGCCTGGATGATGCAGATCGTCGACCGCCTTCAGCTCGGCAAGCACCTCGCGCAGGAAGAGGCGCGCGAGAAGCTCATCCAGGCCGGCTATCGCGGCCAGGCGCCCTATATCGTCTTCCTGTTCTTCCGCATGGTGGTGCCCATCGTCACGGTGATGGTGGCGCTGGTCTATCTCTTCGCCATCAACGATCTCGGCCAGCCGGCGGTGGTACGCATCCTCGCGGCGCTCTTCGCCGCCTATGTCGGCCTGCAGCTGCCGATGCTGTTCCTCAAGAACAAGATCGACAAGCGCAAGACCTCGATCCGCCGCGCCTTTCCCGACGCGCTCGACATGCTGCTGATCTGCGTGGAAAGCGGCATGTCCATCGAGATGGCGTTCAAGCGCGTCAGTGCCGAGGTCGGTACCCAGTCGATCGAACTGGCGGAGGAACTGGCGCTGACCACGGCGGAACTGTCCTACCTTCAGGATCGCCGCATGGCCTATGAGAACCTCGCCAAGCGCACCGATCTCGACGGCGTGCGGGCCGTCACGATGGCGCTGATCCAGTCCGAGCGCTACGGAACGCCATTGTCGCAGACGCTGCGTGTCATGGCGCAGGAAAACCGCGACATGCGCATGTCGGAGGCCGAGAAGAAGGCGGCCTCCCTGCCGCCGAAACTCACCGTTCCGATGATCGTCTTCTTCCTGCCCTGCCTCTTCGTCGTCATCATGGGCCCGGCGGCCATCCGCCTCACCGGCGCCAACTGACCGGTCAGGTCGGCCCCGCCTCGATCGGCATGGTGTCGAGCGGCGCCACCTCGTCGGCAGGGCCGGCATGGCGGCCGGGGCCGCCCGAGACGACCTCGGCGGTCGCCAGACGCCGATAGAGGTTGCGCGAGCGGCGGAGCGGCCACCAGTCGTAGAAGAGGATCTGCGCCGGCCGCCAGTTGGCGACCCAGCCGAAGACGGAAATGCCGTCGCGCAGACCCTCGCGCCAGCCGTCGGGAAGACTGGAGTTGTCCACCGCCCGCGACAGCATGGTGCAGAAGGCCAGCACCGTCAGGCCGATCGCCAGGGAGATCACCCCCGTCCGGATCAGCTTGCGGAAGTTCTGGTGTTCGCCTGCCGCGAGCCGCGCGAAATGCATCCGCAGCACCTCCTCGAGGTGCCGTGCGTCGGCGGCCCCGGCCGGCTTGCCGCGAATGCTGAGAGCGATGACGAAGCGGTTGCCGCGGGGCGCGTACCAGGCCTCGGAGGCGATGTACTGGGCCGCCGTCGTATTGAGGCTGAACTCGTGGAACGGCGAGGGATCGAACGTGGAGAAGAGTTGCTCCAGGTCGCGGACGTCGAGCGCGATCCGGGTGTGGCGGGGCATGGGTGCGTCCTCGCTGGCGAAGTCTGGTAACCGCGTGTCCCGGACGGGACCGGATGCGTGCCGTCAGGCCTTCGCCAGCCGTTCGCGCCGCATCAGAAGCCATCCAACGATGGCGAGGTTCACCAGGTTCCACAGGATGCCGTTGACGAAGGCCGCGTGGTAGGACCGCGTCAGGTCGTAGATGACGCCCGAGATCCAGCCGCCGAAGGCCATGCCGAGCAGCGTCGCCATCAGCGCGATGCCGACCCGCGTGCCGGCCTCCCCCGGCGAGAAGTACTCGCGCACGATGATGGCGTAGCTTGGCACGATGCCGCCCTGGAACAGCCCGAAGAGGATGGAGAAGATGTAGAGCGGCGTCAGCGCGTCCGAGGTGAGGAACAGCACCAGGGCGAGTCCCTGAAGCGTCGATCCCAGCAGGAGGGTTGCGAGGCCGCCGATGCGGTCGGCGACGAAGCCGGAGCCGACGCGGCTGATGATGCCGAAGGCCAGCATCAGCGACAGCATCTCCGAGCCGCGCGCCACGCCGTAGCCGAGATCGGCGCAGTAGGCGACGATATGGACCTGCGGCATGGACATGGCGACGCAGCAGGCCACGCCGGCGATCGCCAGCAGCAGCATCAGCATGTTTGGCGACAGGCCGAGCGCCGCGGGGCTCGCCGAGCGGGCAAGACTGGTCGATCCCACCGCCGCCACCGGCGCCGGTCGGCGCAGCAGCAGGGCGAGCGGCAGCATCAGCACCACCACGGAAAAAGCGATGATGAGGTGTGTCGTCCGCCAGCCGACGCTCTCCAGGGTGAAGCGCACGATCTGCGGCCATACCGCGCCGGCGAGGTAATTGCCCGAGGCGGCGATGGCGACGGCGATGCCGCGTCGCCGGTCGAACCAGAAGGAGACATGGGCGAGGAGCGGCCCGAAGACCGCCGCCGAGCCGAGACCGATCAGCACTCCGTGGGCGACCGCGAAGATGTAGACGGAGGGTGACAGCGCCGCCGCGACATAGCCGGCGCACAGCAGCAGCGTGCCGCCAATGACCGGCGCCATGATGCCGTAGCGATCCGACAGGCGCCCCATGAGCACGCCACCGCCGGCAAAGCCGAGCATGGCGAAGGTGTAGGGCAGCGCTGCCTCGCCGCGGCCGACACCGAAGTCGGCCTGCACTGCCGGCATCACCACGACGACCGACCACATGCCGACCCCGCCGATGGTGCCGAGCGCCAGGGCGATCGCCAGCCTCATCCAGGCGGCAGGTCCGTCGATCGCCTCGGCCGGCGTGGGGTGGTCGTCACGGGGGGAATGTTGCAAGGGAGCCTGCCACACAGACGGTTCGGCGGGAACGCTAGCATTCCCCTCCTGCACAAAACAGCGGCAGCGCTGCGCGGCCGCTGTGCAGGAACCGTGGCTCAGGTGTTGCGGCCGCCCATCGCACCCGCCACCGCCGCGCCGACCCAGCCGGCGATCATCAGGCTGCCGCCGGTGGGCGCCGCCATCGGGAACAGCCCGGTTCCGGCGAAGGCGCGCATCGCCAGGTCGCCGCTGAACAGGATCGTCCCGATGATGAGGGTCCATGCCGCGATCCGCGCCGCGAGATCATGCATCAGGCCGGCCTTTCGCCCGATGGCCAGGGCCATGACCGCGGGCGCCTGAAGCGACAGCATGGTCGCCGCCACCGGGAGATTGGTGCCGGCATAGGCGTGACTCGCGAGGGCAGCGAAGACGACGCCCGTCGCGCCCATCAGGCCGGCGAGGACAAGGAGAAGGCGTGTGGCTGACATGGCGGACCGCTGTGCTTGGGGGCCGCAACCATGCAGGCGGGATGTCCGCCGTCAATGGGCGATGGCGCGCCTCAGCCGGCCGGGACCGGGATGGGCAGCGGCGCGGACGGCTGTGCCCTGGCGAGGGATGGCTTGCGCGAGGTGGCCCGCAGCAGGGCGAGTTCCTCATCGATCTGTTTCTCGGTGAGGGCCCGGTAGCGGCGCAGCAGCCCGCGGGGGTCGGGGGCAGGCTTGCGCCAGCGCCGGCAGAACGAGGACACCAGCGAAACGAAGATGTTCTCGTCGAGGGCGACGGCGCGGGCCATGGCCTCGAAAGGCTCCACGCGCCCGCGCGCGAGCGCGGCGATCAGGGCCTCCCGCTCGATCCCGAGGGTGGCGCCGAGCAGTTCGATGGCCGGCATCACCTGGTCGGTGGCCGCGAACAGGGTCAGCGCTTCCGCCAGCGACTTGGTGCCCGCCTTGACGTCCCGTCGCACCTCATGGGCATTGGCCTGCGAGTCCTGGTGCAGACGCATCCGCCGGATCTTCGCCGGGATGGCCTCGGACGCGATCTTCTGCGCCTCCAGGACGGCCTCGCGGTCGAGCCTTTCGTACAGGGTCGACTTCAGATGGTCGGGAACGACAAGCGCGAGCCTGCGTGCGTCCTCCGCTTCGAGCTCCGGCCGATTGCAGAGCTGGATCTGCAGGTTGAGGTCGTGCGACGCCCGCGTCACCAGGCGCGAGAAGGCCTTGCGGGAGAGCTTGGCGAACTTGTTGGCGGACAGCGTCCGCACCGTGCGGGCGTCGCCCGCCTCGGCGAGGGCTTCGGCCGCTTCCGTCGTCAGGTCCTCGCGCTCGGCCATGATGCGGGTGTCGATGAATCGGCGCTGCTTGCCGAGGTTGAGGATGGTCGCCGGCTCGGGGGTCGCATGGCCGAGGGAAATCTCGGCGATCAGTTCCTCGTCCTTGTCGATGACCGCGAAGGTGCGGGGCAGGTCGAGATCGAGGGCGCCGAAACTGCGGGCGAAATAGACGCGCCGCTCGATCGGCATGGGCGGCAGGAGATGGGCGACGATACGGTCGAGGCGCTCCTGGGCCTTGGCCGATGGGCGGGGCCGGTCGGGGCCGAACTGACCGAGCACGCTGGTCACCAGCGCCTGCTGTGCTGCCGGCGGCAGTTGCTCCACGGCAGCCAGAACCTGTTCGACGGGATTCTCGAGGGATGGGAGCATGCCGGACCACGACGGGGGAGGTGACGGTAGGAGAATGCCTCCACTTCGATAACGTTACGTAAATGGAAACGCGCCGCGGGACTCGCGTCAGTTGCAGCCGTCATTCAACCATGCGGTTGACAAATGCCGGCGGACCGCTCATTATCAACCACATGGTTGAATTATCTCCCTCACGCCTCGACGCCATTTTCCACGCCCTTGGCGACGCCACGCGCCGCGAGATGCTGCGGCACCTTGCCGAAGGGGACCAGACGGTCGGCCGGCTGGCCGAGCCCTTCGCCATGTCGCTTGCGGCCGCCTCGAAGCACATCAAGGCGCTCGAAGGTGCTGGCCTCATCACCCGCGAGATTCGCGGCCGGACCCACTGGTGCCGCCTCGCCCCGGGGCCGCTTGCCGGTGCCCACGAATGGCTCGGCTTCTACGAGCGCTTCTGGACCGGCCGCCTCGACGTGCTCGAGCGACTCCTGCGTGAGGAGGGCGACGCGAAGACTTCCAACCCCCAAGGAGACGCAACATGACGGACCTCGAGACCCTCGACCCCTACGGCGCGCTGACGGAGCCCGCGACGCTCACCATCCGCCGGCTGCTGCCGGGGCCAGCCGAGCGCATCTGGGGCTATCTCACCGACAGCGATCTGCGTCGCAAATGGCTGGCCGCGGGCGCCATGGAGATGAAGGCCGGCTCCGCCTTCGAACTCGTCTGGCGCAACAGCGAACTCGATGACCCGCCGAGCCAGCGGCCGGAGGGATTCTCCGAGGAGCACCGGATGGCGGGGCGTATCCTCGAAGCCGATCCGCCGCGGCGCCTCGTCATCACCTGGGGAACCGAGGGTGGCTCGGTCGCCTTCGATCTGGAGTCGCGGGGCGGCGATGTCCTGCTGACTGTCACCCACAGGCGGTTGGTCGACCGCACGTCCATGCTCAACGTGTCGGCGGGCTGGCACATGCATCTCGACGTGCTGGTGGCGCGGCTGACTGGCAGGCCGCGCGAGGCCTTCTGGTCCGGCTGGATCCGGCTCAAGGAAGAGTACGCCGGGCGCCTGCCGGCGTGAGCGGCCTAGCCTGCGATCGCGGTGGCCCGCGATCGCAGCGTCACCACCCGGGTGCGGCCGAGGCGACGTGACAGCGCCGCCTCGCTGTCCAGCCCGGGTGCGTGCCCGCCGATCTCGCGGTAGTGGCCGCGCGACAGCAGCAGACCCTGGTCGGGGCTTGCCCCCCGGCCAAGCAGGAAGGCCAATCGCGCCCGCATGAGCTGCAGTTTCGCCGCCATGCCATAGTCGTCGACACCGAGGGCGAAGGCCGCGGCGCGCCGGTCGGCCTCGCCGCGCCGGTTGACCTGGTCGAGGAAGCCGCGCACCTCGCGAATCCAGCCCTCGTCCAGCACCACTCCCGGGCGGACAAACATCAGCCAAGGCGCCTTGCTGCCTGCCGCCGCCGCCGCGAGCCTCGCTCCGACATCGGCAGGTCCCTGCACGAACCGGCAGCCCGCGACATCGGCAACAGCCTCCGTCCCGTCGTCCGACCCCCCATCGGCGACGATCGCCTCGACGATGAGCCCGTCGGCCGCGCCGGCGACCAGCGCTGCGAGGGTCGGCACCAGGCGGCGCTCGTCGTTCAGGGTGGGAATGATGACGCTGATCACGGCAGGGGAACAATCCTTTCGCAATGCAGTATAATCGCTCGGCGCCGCATTCATCCAGCCTTCATCGCACCGTCACGAAACGGCCCTCGGGGCCTGATCAATGGCGTCGCGGTTGAAATGGGGTCGCGAAAGCGCCTAAAGAAACGCGCCGCAGCAATCGGCCCCGTCCGGCGTCGGTGCAGCGCAAGACAAGACCGGGAATTCGACCATGACGCAATGGGTCTTCACCTTCGGCGACGGCAAGGCCGAGGGGCAGTCGAGCATGCGCGACCTGCTCGGGGGCAAGGGCGCCAACCTCGCGGAAATGTCGAACATGGGCCTGCCCGTGCCGCCCGGCTTCACCATCACCACCGGCGTCTGCACCTGGTACTATGCGAACGGCCGCAGCTATCCGGCCGAACTCAACGCCCAGGTCGAGGCAGGCCTCGCGCAGATCGGAAAGCTGACCGGCAAGGTCTTCGGCGACGCCGCGAATCCGCTGCTCGTCTCGGTGCGCTCCGGCGCCCGCGCCTCCATGCCCGGCATGATGGACACCATCCTCAATCTCGGTCTCAACGACACCACCGTCGAGGCCGTGGCGTCGGGCTCGGGCGACGCCCGTTTCGCCTATGACAGCTACCGCCGCTTCATCCAGATGTATTCGAACGTCGTGCTCGACGTGGACCACCACAACTTCGAGGAGATCCTCGAGGTCTACAAGGAGCGCAAGGGCCTGACCCTCGACACCGACCTGTCGGCGGACGACTGGAAGCACCTCGTCGGCGAGTACAAGCGCCGGGTCGAGGAGGAGACCGGCAAGCCCTTCCCGCAAGACCCGCGCGAGCAGCTCTGGGGCGCCGTCGGTGCGGTGTTCTCGTCCTGGATGAACCAGCGCGCCATCACCTATCGTCGCCTCCACTCCATTCCCGAGAGCTGGGGCACTGCGGTCAACGTCCAGGCCATGGTCTTCGGCAACATGGGCGAAACCTCCGCGACCGGCGTCGCCTTCACCCGCAACCCCTCGACCGGCGCGAAGGAGCTCTATGGCGAGTTCCTGATCAACGCCCAGGGCGAGGACGTGGTGGCCGGCATCCGCACCCCGCAGAACATCACCGAAGCCGCGCGCATCGCCGCGGGTTCCGACAAGCCGTCGATGGAGACGGCGCTGCCCGCGGTCTATCGCCAGTTCATCGAGGTCGCCGCGACGCTCGAGAAGCACTACCGCGACATGCAGGACCTCGAGTTCACGGTCGAGCGCGGCAAGCTCTGGATGCTGCAGACCCGCAACGGCAAGCGCACCGCCAAGGCGAGCCTGCGCATTGCCGTCGAACTCGCCAACGAAGGCGTCCTCACCCGCGCCGAGGCGGTGTCGCGCGTCGAGCCGGCGTCCCTCGACCAGCTTCTCCATCCGACCATCGATCCCAAGGCCGAGCGTCGCGTGCTGGCGACCGGCCTGCCGGCCTCCCCCGGCGCTGCCCAGGGCGAGATCGTCTTCTCCTCCGACGAAGCCGAGTCGATGAAGGCCGCCGGCCACAAGGTCATCCTGGTGCGCGTCGAGACGAGC
This sequence comes from Phreatobacter sp., assembly GCA_965284145.1. Lineage (GTDB taxonomy): Bacteria > Pseudomonadota > Alphaproteobacteria > Rhizobiales > Phreatobacteraceae > Phreatobacter. The sequence continues at coordinate 343,291 of CBDIRH010000001.1, read as the reverse complement.
CCCGAGGACATTCACGGCATGCACGCGGCGGAAGGCATCCTCACCACGCGCGGCGGCATGACCAGTCACGCTGCTGTCGTCGCCCGCGGCATGGGAAAGCCCTGCGTCTCCGGTGCCGGCTCGCTGCGCGTCGACTATGCGGCGCAGACCATGTCGATTGCCGGCAAGGTGCTGAAGAAGGGCGATGTCGTCACCATCGACGGCTCGACGGGCCAGGTTCTCCTCGGTGAGGTCGCGATGCTTCAGCCGGAGCTGTCCGGCGAGTTCGCCACCCTCATGGGCTGGGCCGACGAGGTCCGCCGCCTGAAGGTCCGTACCAATGCCGAGACGCCCGCCGATGCCCGCGTCGCGGTGAAGTTCGGCGCCGAGGGCATCGGCCTCTGCCGCACCGAGCACATGTTCTTCGACGAGGACCGCATCGTCGCCGTGCGCGAGATGATCCTCGCCGACGACGAGAAGGGCCGCCGCGCAGCCCTCGCCAAGCTCCTGCCGATGCAGCGCTCCGACTTCGTCGAGCTGTTCGAGATCATGGCGGGCCTGCCGGTCACCATCCGCCTCCTCGACCCGCCGCTGCACGAGTTCCTGCCGCACACCGAGGCCGAGATCGCCGAGGTCGCCGCGGCCATGGGCGCCGATCCGAAGAAGCTGAAGGCCCGCGCCGAGGAACTGCACGAATTCAACCCGATGCTCGGCTTCCGCGGCTGCAGACTGGCCGTCGCCTACCCCGAGATCGCCGAAATGCAGGCGCGCGCCATCTTCGAGGCCGCGGTGGAGGCGGCGAAGAAGAGCGGCAAGCCCGTCGTGCCCGAAGTCATGGTGCCTCTGGTGGCGACCAAGGCCGAACTCGACCTCGTCAAGGCGCGCATCGTCGCCATGGCGGACGCCGTCATCAAGGAGACGGGCGCAAGCCTCGACTACATCGTCGGCACTATGATCGAGCTGCCGCGCGCCGCGCTTCAGGCCGGCCGCATCGCCGAGAGCGCCGAGTTCTTCTCCTTCGGCACCAACGACCTGACTCAGACGACCTTCGGCATCTCCCGCGACGATGCCGCGAGCTTCCTCAACCCCTATCTCGCCAAGGGCATCATCGAGGTCGACCCCTTCGTCTCGCTCGACCAGGAGGGCGTCGGCGAGCTCGTCCAGATCGCCGCCGAGCGCGGCCGCAAGACGCGGCCCGACATCAAGCTCGGCATCTGCGGCGAGCATGGCGGCGACCCGGCCTCCATCCACTTCTGCGAGAAGGTGGGGCTCGACTACGTGTCCTGCTCGCCCTTCCGCGTGCCGATCGCGCGGCTTGCGGCGGCCCAGGCCGCTCTCGGCAAGGCTGCGGCGGGGCAGGCCTGAGCCGTTGGTCGCGGTGGAGCGGGCAGGACCGATATGCGAGGGTCCTGCCGCAACGTCCGACCACATGAGGGGCTGCCGACCATGACCGACCAGACAGGATCGACCGTTCCCTTCTCGGGCATCGCCTTCGTGGCGGTGATGCTCGTCGCGGGACCGCTCCTGGCAGTTCTGTTCAAGGCCAATCCGTCCCTTGTCGCGTCGATCCCCGGCCTGATGTGGCTGCTCGGCGTCGCCCTCGTCTTCGACGTTGCCCTCAGTCTCCTCGCCATGCAGGGACGGATGGCCGGCCCGCTGCCGATGGCCTGGCGCGCCGGCGGCTTCATTGCCGGCGGCCTCGCGCACGTGGCCACGGCTTCGCTGCTCGGTTGAGCGCCATGGTGCCCGCATCCGTCGATGCCGTCCGGACCGGAGGAAAGCGGGCACTGGCCGCCGCCCTCGCGGCGATCGAGACGGCAGCCGGCAGCGAGGCGCTGGCGCGGTTTCTCGATGCGGCTTGCGGCGAGGCGCGTGGCGCGACGCTCGGGCTCACCGGTCCCCCGGGTGTCGGCAAGTCGACCCTGACGAACGCCCTCGTGAGTGGATGGCGAAAGGCGGGCGAGACTGTCGGCGTCATCGCCATCGACCCCTCGTCGCGGCGCACCGGCGGCGCCCTGCTCGGTGACCGCGCGCGGATCTCCACCGATCCCGGCGACCGCGGCGTTTTCGTGCGCTCCATGGCGGCCCGGGACCGTCTCGGCGGGCTCTCCGACCAGACGGTCGCGGCCATGGTCGTCATGCGCGCCGTCTACGACCACGTGCTCGTCGAGAGCGTCGGCATCGGCCAGTCCGAAGCCGACGTCGCCATGGTCGCCGATACCGTCGTGCTCTGCATCCAGCCGGGCTCTGGCGACAGCCTGCAGTTCATGAAGGCCGGCGTCATGGAACTGCCCGACGTCATCGTCGTCACCAAGGCCGACATGGGCGCCCCGGCGCAGCGCGCCAAGGCCGATGTCGAGGGGGCGCTGACGCTGGTGGCGCGAGACCCAGGAAGCTGGGCGGCGCCGGTTGTCCTCGTGTCCTCGACGACGGGCGAGGGGCTCGATGCCCTCGCCGCCGCGATCGGCGCCCACCGGAAATGGCTCGGCGCCGGCCGCCTCGCGGCACGCCGCGCGGCCCAGCAGGACCAGTGGGTCGAGGAGGCGCTGCGCACCCGCTTCGGCACGGCGGGCCTCGCCGTCGCCGCGTCGATGGAGGCCGGGGCCTCTGGCGGGCCCTTCCTGCGCGAGCACGGCCTCGCCGCCATGCTGCGGGCGCGCCTCGCCTGATCGCGGCCATTAACCCGCTCTCAACGTTACCTCGGCGATAAGGTTAGCAGTCGGTGACCTGAGTGTCGGGTTCCGGCGTGTTCCGGTGGCGTTTGCCAGTAGCGTTTGCGTGGAGTGCGTTCGGTATGCGTGCGGTGCGTCGGCGTTCGTCGCCTGTCCTCGGGGGTTCCGTGCTTGTGCCGGGCCTCGCAGCCTCGTTCCTTCTCTTCTCCTCACAACCTGTCGCCTATCAGGACCTCGTCAGCCATCTGGCGAAGCGCGCCGGCGCGGACCAGACATGGCGTCGCCACGTGGCGAGCCTGGTCCGGCCCTCGACGACCGTCGCCGGCTTCGTCTTCAACCGTCCGATCCCGCGCGATCCCGAAGCTCCGCGCCTGGTCATGGCGAGCCTCACCATGGAAGCGGCCGGTGACCTGCGCCGCGCCGGCATGCGGCCGGGCCCGGCCCTCGGCTCCGGCATGGACCGTGCCGTGATCTATCCGGTTCCCAATCGCGAGGCGAAGGGCGACCTCATGCTCGCCCGCCCTGCGCTCAGGCCGAGCATCGGCTCGCTCCGGTCCGCACCGGATCAGGCCACCTCGCCGCGCGACGTCGCCGCGTCCAACTCCCTGCCCGAGGGCGAGGGAAGCGATACCGAACATTCGCCGCTTGCCATCGGCGGCATGCAGCTCGCCTCCGTCTCGCCCTCGGTGGTGCTCGACGACCGCTCGGCAGCCGCGCGTCTCGGCATCGTCCCCGCGGCGCCCGGCGAGACCCTCGGCCTGCCTGCCGACGAGACGGCCGAAGGTCGTCGCTTCTCCACCGAACTCGAAGGCGACAAGGCGGGCATCGCCATCGGCGGCGAAGGGCCCATCGCCCGTGCGGGCGCCGGCTTCGGAGCGCCCTCCATGCCGGTCGAGAGCGCACCCTTCCGCGTCACCGCCACCCATGACGCCGTGCCGGGCTTCGATCCCGTGCTCGGGCCCTTCGCCACCGACACCCGCGGCGACAGGCCGGACTCGCTCCTGTCCCGCCTTCTGCAGCGGCCGGTCGCGCCGACCCTTGAGAGCCCCTCCGAGGACCGTTCGCCGCCGCGCATCGGGTCGACGACCCATCCGGCCATCGCCCTCGGTCTCAGCGGACAGGCCCACGCCCGCGCCGAGCGTTGCCTCGCCGAGGCGATCTACTGGGAGGCGCGGTCGGAGCCGGAGCGTGGCCAGATGGCGGTCGCCCAGGTGGTGCTCAACCGGTCCGTCTCGGGCTTCTATCCGCGCGATGTCTGCGGCGTCGTCTACCAGAACGCCCACCGCTACCTCGCCTGCCAGTTCACCTTCGCCTGCGAGGGACGACGCAGCCTCGTCCCCACCGAGGCGGGCCCCTGGTCGCGTGCCAGCCATATCGCCAAGGAGATGATGGCGGGCCGTCTCTGGCTGCCGGAAGTCGGCCACGCCACCCACTATCACGCGACCTATGTCAGCCCCTGGTGGGCCCGGTCGATGAACCGCCTGCAGCAGATCGGCATCCACGTGTTCTACCGGCCGCGCAACTGGGGCTCCGGCCCGCAGGTGCAGGTCGCGCGTACGCCGCCGGGCGAGAGTTGAAATGTCCGATCACGGGCGATCACTCGATGATCAATCGACCGTGATCGTGTAACCGATCGACCGTTTGACGGGTATTGGCTTGTAGAGACGCCAAGAAAAAGGCTCTCGCAAATCCGATTTTGCCTGAAACAACGGAGAGACATCATGAACAAGATCATCCTTGCCGCCGCCATCGCGACGCTTTCGTCTGTCGCTGCCTTCGCCGATGCCGGTTCGGCCGGCGTCGATCGCAATCCCGAGCGCCAGATCATGAACGACGCCCGCCTTGGCCCCGCCGCCCGTGAGTTCACCATGCGCGATCGTCCGGCGACCCCGGCTCCGCGCGCCGTGTCGGAGACGCCGGCGGGCTCGCTGACCTACTTCACGGCGTTCTGACGCGCCGCCCGGAAATGCGGCGCCGGGGCTCTCCCCGGCGCCGGGCACGCATCGGCGACGCCGCTGACAGCTTTGGTCATCTGCAAATGGTATGGGAGCCATCACGGCTTTTGGCTTCCGGACGCGCCCCACCGGAACTAGATTGGCCAACCGTGTAGCTGCACGATGCCATTCCGGAGCTTCCCCCGATGACCGCAACGACATCCGCCGAACGTCCGGACACCTGGCGGACGCCCTTCGTCATCATCCTGTGCGGCTGTCTGATCGGCCTCCTGTCTTTCGGGCCGCGTTCCGTCGTCGGCATGTTCCTCATGCCGGTCTCCACGGAGAATGGCTGGACCCGTGACGTCCTCTCCCTGACGATCGCCATCCAGAACCTGATGTGGGGAGTCGGCCAGCCCTTCGCCGGCGCCATCGCCGACCGCTTCGGCACGCTGCGCGTCTTCTGGGTCGGGGCCGTCATGTATGGCCTTGGCCTCGCCTGCATGACGCTGCCGCTGCCACCCCTCGTCATGCACGTCCTCTCCGGCTCGCTTGTCGGCCTCGGCCTTGCCGGCGTGTCCTTCAACCTCGTGCTCGCCTGTTTCGCCAAGCTGCTGCCGGAGAGCCGGCGCGCGTCCGCCATGGGATTCGGCACGGCCGCCTCGTCCTTCGGCCAGTTCGTCTTCGCGCCGCTGACGCCGTTTCTGATGGACCTCGTCGGCTGGAAGCTGGCGCTGCTGGTCTTCTCCTGCGTGCCGTTGATCATCATCCCGCTGTCCTTCGCGCTGGCGACCCGTCCCTCATCGGGCGTCGGCCAGGGCAGCGGCGTCGAGATGAGCATCGGCGCCACGCTGAAGCAGGCCTTCGCCCATCCGAGCTACGTCTATCTGGTGATCGGCTTCTTCACCTGCGGCTTCCAGCTCGCCTTCATCACCACCCACTATCCGACCTACCTGAAGGACCTGAACATCGAGGCCTGGGTCGCGGGTGTCGCTCTCGCGCTGATCGGCCTGTTCAACATCGTTGGATCGCTGACCGCCGGCTGGCTGTCCTCGCGCATGTCGAAGCGCTGGCTGCTGGTGTGGATCTACTTCTCGCGCGGCGCGGCTGTCGTGCTGCTCTTCGTCTTCCCGCCGAGCACGACCCTCGCCCTCGTCTTCGCCGCGCTCATGGGCCTTCTGTGGCTCTCCACCGTGCCGCCGACATCGGGCCTTGTCGCCCTCATGTTCGGCACGCGCTACATGGCGATGCTCTACGGCTTCGTCTTCTTCTCCCACCAGGTCGGCGGTTTTCTCGGTGCCTGGCTGGGCGGCGTCATGTACGAGCGCACCGGCTCCTACGAGATCATGTGGTATCTCTCGATCCTGTTCTGCATCGGGTCGGGCCTGATCAACATTCCGATCAAGGAGCGCCCGGTCGAGCAGCAGCCGGTCGCGGTGCCGGCGGAGTAGGGCCGGGGCCCTACCCGGCGGTTCTACCGGCCCTACCGCGCCACCAGCACCTGGCGGCAGGCTTCGGGCAGCGCCGCCATGGTGATCGGCGGCGGCGGCCGCCAGTTCGGGTTCGGCCGCGGGTTCAGCACGGCCTCGGTGAACCACCAGTCGAGCTCGGCGCCGCAGCCGTCGCTGGTCGGCGGCGGGTCCTGCGGCCGGCAGCCGGGGCTGCCCGCCGGGCAGCGGATGCGGATGTGCATGTGGTAGTTGTGGCCGGGAACGGGCCGGACGCGCGACAGCCACGAGCGGTCGCTGCCGGCTTCGCGGCAGAGCGCCTTCTTGATCGCCGCATTGACCAGCACCCGTTCGACGACCGGGTCCTGCGCCGCCGCCTTGATGACGCGGAGGTGGTCGGGCGTCCAGGTTGCCGGATCGATATCGCGGCGGTCGGCACGCACCATGTTGACGGCCGAGGTCATCTCCCGCTCCTCGCGGGTCAGCTGGCGGCGCGGCATGGGGGTGAGCCAGATATCGGCGTCGAGGCCGATCTGGTGCGAGGCGTGGCCGGTGAGCATCGGCCCACCGCGCGGCTGGGAAATGTCGCCGACCAGGATGCCCGGCCAGCGCGACACCTGCGGCACCTTGCGGGCGAAACGCTCGAGGAAGGCCATCATGTCCGGATGGCCCCACATGCGGTTGCGCGACAGCCGCATCACCTGCCAGGTCTCGCCGTTGACGGGAAGGGCCACGGCGCCCGCCACGCAGCCGCGCGAATAGAAGCCGAAGGCGCGCGCCTCCATCGGGGCGCCGGTGGTGGCGCGGCCGAAGAGTTCCTTGGCGGGCAGGTTGGGATCGTTGGGATTGGCGAGCGGTGGCAGCGGCCGCGGCGTGACCGTACCGGGGGTCTGGGCCGCAGCGGCGCCGGTCGAGGCGGCGAGCAGGGCGGCAAGGACGACAAGGCGCTTCATGGTCGCGGAATGAACTCGTGAGGGAAACGGACAGCCAGTCTGGCAGGATGTCGTTAACCATTCCTGTCGCGCAAGGCGTCGACCTCCGGCACGACCGAGGCGACGGGACGGTTCGCCACGCGAATGAGGTTCGCCACGGCGTCTTAAGGTGAATCCCGCATCTGGCTTTACAGCCGCCGGCAATTTCGGAATCACTTTCCCACGGCCCGCAAGGGAACGTCTGTTTGTTTCGCGTCGGAGGGGAATTCCATGCGTGCGTTTCATTGCGCGGCCGCCCTGCTTGCCAGCCTGTTCCTCTGGTCCGCCGAGGCCGCTGCCTCCATCGTTGTCAGGGTCGACAAGACCACCCAGACCATGCGCGTCGTCGTCGACGGCGAGCAGCGCTACACCTGGGCGGTGTCGACGGGTCGCGCCGGCTACAACACCCCCAACGGCTCCTACCGGCCGCAGCGCCTGGAGCGCTCCTGGCGCTCGCGCAAATACGGCATGGCGCCGATGCCGCATTCCATCTTCTTCCGCGGCGGCTATGCCATCCACGGCACCAACATGGTCGGCCGTCTTGGCCGGGTCGACAGCCACGGCTGCATCCGTCTCGCGCCGGCCAACGCCCGCGTCCTCTTCGAGATGGTCGCCCGCCAGCGCGGCGCCACCCGCATCGTCATCGAGGGGACATCGCCGCGCCAGGCTGCGCCCGCCCTGATCGCCAGCCGCAGCGTACCCCGTGTCGCCTCGACGTCCGGCACCGCCCAGATGCGCCTCGCCTCGCAGGGGACGCGGCAGGCCGCCGCCACGCCCTCCGGTAGCCGGAGCGAGCGTGTCGCGGCACGGACGGGCCAGACCCGGGTCGCCGCGCGGACGGCGCCGGCCCGCGTTGCCCCGCCCGCCCCGCGGGATGACAATCGCTACTTCACCGAGTGGTACCTGCGCCGCTGAGGCCCGCGACCGCCATCCCGCGGCGCGCCTCCGCCTGGCTCGGCAGCCGCCTTGCAATTCCCCGCGGGCGCCTTTATGCAGCGCCTCTCGTGGACAGGTGGCCGAGTGGTTGAAGGCGCACGCCTGGAAAGTGTGTATACGGGGAACCGTATCGCGGGTTCGAATCCCGCCCTGTCCGCCAAATCCCCTTTAAACTATTGTCGCCGCGGCATTTTCCCGCCGCCAGGCGAAGCGCGCGCGAGACGGCTCACACTTCTGTCGTTGCGGCGACAATCGCGACGCCGGCGGCGCGCACTCCTTCGAACCGCATCGCTCCGCGTGCCGTTGCGATGCAGGGCCGCCTGATCGTCTGAACTCGGACGTCCACACCGGCACGCTGGCTCGACAGCCGCCCTCTTCAGCCTCCAGCCGGCTTCGGACAGGACTGCTTCCCACCGGGCAGATCCGTGCTGGCCGTTCGTCGCCAGCGGCGCCCGCCTCGCGGCGATCTCGCGCTCCTGCTCGCGGATGATCTCCGCCGGGCAGGTGCGGACCCTTTCGTCCTCGCAGTGCGCCAGGACGACCTGCGCCATGGAGGTGTCGGCCTGGTGACGGGGGAACATTCCAAAAGCGAAAGCGACGCCGACATGGCCGCGAAAAGAAGACGCTTGGGTATGGGCGCTGGAAGCCTCCCGCCCCAGCCTCTTGCCCAAGCGTGACAGCGTGGATCGCGCTCCAAGAGCAGGCTTCGTCAGGAAACGTTCTTGCAAAGACTTCGCCGCCTGTGGGGCAACTCGCAGACGAGACGAGCAGTCGAAGATCGGGAGGATCACCAATGCGCAAGACAATACTCGCCGGCTTCTCCGCCATGGCCTTGCTGCTGCCCGGCTCTGCCATGGCTCAGGGCAGCCCGCCGATCAGGATCGGCATTCTGGTCGCCCTCGAGGGCGCCTTCGCGGCCGGCGGCGCCGACGGCGTCCGCAATGTCGAACTGGCGCTCAAGCAGATCAACAGCACCATCGGCGGCCGCCGCATCGAGACGGTCGTCGCCCCCACCGACACCCGTCCGGACACGACCGTCCGCATGGCCCGCAAGCTGATCGAGCAGGACAAGGTCGACATCATCATCGGCCCGCTGTCGGGCTCCGAAGGCATCGCCATGCGCGACTTCGCCAAGACCATCCCCGGCAATGTCGTGATCAACGGCATCTCGGGTGCGCTGGAGACCACCTGGGTCGATCCGGCGCCGAACTTCTATCGCTTCAATCTCGACGGCGCCCAGTGGGGCTTCGGCCTCGGCAGCTACGTGGTGAAGCAGAAGAACTGGCGGCGCGTCGTCACCATCGCTGCCGACTATTCGTTCGGCTACACCAATTTCATGGGCTTCGCCGTCGACTACTGCAAGGCGGGCGGCGACATCGTCCAGCGCTTCTGGCAGCCCCTGGGGCAGTCGGATTTCGGCGCGATCATCGCCCAGCTGCCTGACAACATCGACGCCATCTACCTCGGCCTCGGCGGCACCGACGCCATCAACTTCCTCAACCAGTACCAGCAGGCCGGCGAACGCACCCGCCTCATCGGCGGCACCATCATGGCCGACCAGACGGTGCTGACCGCCCGCGGTCGCGCCAAGGAGGTGCTGACGGGGACGCCGACTTCCGGACCCTTCGCCATCGACAATCCCGATCCGGCCTGGCAGTCCTATGTGAAGCTCTACCAGGATGCCTTCCCGGCCAACCAGCGCTTCCCGACGCCCTCGCTCTTCGGCCTTGGCTACTACGTCGCGACGCTGGCGGCCATCCGCGGCCTTGAGGCCACCGGCGGCGACCTCAGCAACGGTCAGGCGCGGTTCAAGGAAGCGCTGAACAAGCTGCAGCTCGACAGCCCGATCGGTCGGATCACCCTCAACGAGAACCGTCAGGCCACGGGCACGGTCTTCATCACCGAGGTCGTCGAGGGTGCGGACGGCAACCTGACCAGCAAGATGGTCGGGCGAACCGACAACGTCACCCAGACTCTCGGCATGACCGCCGATCAGTACCGGGCCATCGGCCTGCCCTCCCGCAACGTGGTCGACTGCGCCAGGCTGCGCGCGGGCGGCTGACGACGCCTTCCGTCCCCGGGGGCCGGCGTCATGCCGGCCCCTTCATCGGCTCTTCCTGCGCCCGCCCCCGTGGCGGCGAGGAGCGACGAGGCGGCCCGGATGACGTTGATCGGCTATCTCACGCGAACGCTGTTCGCAGATGGCGCCATCGACGATGCCTTGCCCGAAGAAGCCTCGCGGCTGGGCAGGGCACTGGCGCTCATCGATCCCGAACCCGGCGCCGCCGAGACCATGGCGCGCGTCGTCGATGCCTTGCCGCGCGTCAGGCTGGCGCACTTCTGCGTCGACTGCGGCGCGCCCAGGCGCAGCGATGTCCTGTCGGTGCTCGGTGCGCTGGATCGCGCCGAGGCATCCACCATCATCGCCATCGGTGGGGCGGGCGCCATCGGCCGGCGCGTCTGGCGGCGGCGACCGCCCAGCGACGCGGTACGGCCTGCACGGTCATCGCCATTCCGGTCAGCCTGTTCGACCTCGGGCTGGGACGCCAGGTGCGCCTGCGCGACGGTGAGCCCGTCCTCTGTCCGCGTCCGGATCGGGTGATCGCCGATCCCACCGCCCTGGCCCACGCGCCACCGCGGCGGCTGGCAGCGGCGGGAATGGAGATCCTCGTACACGCGATCGAGGCCTATGCCAGCCCCAGCTACAATCCGCCCGCCGACGGTCTCGCCCTGGAGGCCGTCCGCCGCCTCGCCCGTTGGCTGCCGGTGGTCGTCACGGAGCCGGACAACGCCGAAGCCAGGCGAGAGACGCTCGCGGGAGTCCTGACGGCGGGCCTGGCCCTGGAGAAGGCTGTCGGCGGGGTCGATGCCCTCGCTCATCCGCTCGAGGATGCGCTGGCGGGACAGGCACTGCCGGGAGAGTTGCACACGCCGGTTCTCGCGGCCTTCGTCGGCTTCAACGCCCGTGCGGTGGGCGAGCGCTACGGTGCCCTGTCCCAGACGTTCGGCCAGGCCGGCGTACCCCAGGGGCTCGACACCCAGCTTGCCGCTTTCGCCCGCACCCTCGGTCTGCCCGCCGCGCTGCGCGAGACCGCCACCGACCCGAGCCGCTTCGAGCGCGTCGCCGAACGCGCGGCGGACGATCCCGCGGCGCTCGCCAATCCCCGCCTGCTGACCCCCGGGGACTGCCGACGCATCCTGGAGGCCGCATGGTGAGCACCGGACCTTGCCCCGCGAGCGCAGCGCTCTTGCACCCTCCGGGACAGAGTCGGCCGACCGTGCGATGGCGCGGCGATTCGCGCATTGCCTGCCCACCGGGCTCCGCTAGAGTCAAGTCGAACAGACCGACACGACAACAAGAAGAATCGCCCGTTCATCAGGGAGGAGCGTTGTGAGTGTTGCTCACGCTGTTGCGCACGGCGTGTTTGGTCGCGCCTGCCTTTACGTGATGGACAAGGCCATGGCCCCCCACGCCCATCGCGAAGGTCATCTCATCTTTCACATCCACGGCCCGCAGGCCGAAGTGGTCATCGACGGGCGGCCCTATCCCCTGTCTCCGGGGCAGGCCGTCGCGATCAGTCCATGGCAGCCCCACTACTATCGGCCGCTGACAAGCCGGGACAATGTGCTCGTGCTGGTTCTCTACATCCGGCCCGGCTGGTTCGTTCACGCCAGTCGTCAGGCCTCCGAAATCCTTCGGTTCGGGCGTGTCGGCGTCGACGTGACCGACCGGCTGGCCCGCCTGGTGAGTGACACCGGACATCTCCTGGGCGCCTATGGCGGCACCGACGGCGGCTTCGAAGACCGGCTGAGCGCGCTCACCCAGGCCTGCTTCGACCAGACGTGGCAGTGGACGGCCGAGGGGCAGCAGTTCATCGGCCAGGATCGTTCGCTGCGCGACTTCAGGATCCGCAGGGCGCTCCGGCTTCTCGACGAGACGCTCGGCGAGCCGATCGACCTCGCCCGGCTGTCGCGCGCCTCCGGCCTGTCCCGCCCGCACTTCTTCAAGCTGTTCCGCGAGCAGATCGGCCTGCCGCCGAACATCTATTTCAATGCGCTGCGCATGGAGAGGGCGATCGAGCGGCTGGCGCTCGGCAAGGAGACCGTGGCGGATATCGGCCTCGATCTCGGCTTCTCCACCCCTGCCAGCTTTTCGCGGTTCTTCATCGCCAATGGCGTGGTCCCGCCGAGCACCTATCGGCGCAGCGTCATTGCCCACGCCACGCAGTGACGCCCGGCGAAAGAAAAGACCCTCGGTAAAGCCTGCCCGCAACCGTTGGGCATAGCCTGCCTGTCTCGAGCGGCGCCTCGCCGCAGAGCAAGATGTGTCGACGGTGCGATGGAAAAGTTCGCCAAGAACCATCCGGTCTGGGCTTTGGTGATCGCGCTCCTCGTGGTGGGCTTCCTGTGGCTCGTCCTGGCGCCCTGGCCATCCGAACTCGAGGCCGCGGTCGGGCGCAAGCGCGTCTTCCTGAATGCCCTTCTCGGAGGCATCACGCTGGGGGCGCTCTATTTCCTGGTCGCATCGGGCTTCACCCTGATCTTCGGCCTCATGCGCATCGTCAATCTGGCGCATGGCTCCCTGTTCCTGCTCGGCGGATATATCGGCTACGAAATCTCCACCTACACAGGGTCCTGGTTTCTCGCCTTTCCCATCGTCTTCGTGGTGGTCGGCCTGCTCGGCCTGGCCATGCAACGCCTGATCTTCGCCCAGATGGAAGGCGAGGAGTTGCGCCAGACCCTGGTCAGTATCGGCCTGTCGGTGGTGCTGGCGGATCTGATGCTCTGGTACTGGGGCGGACAGTCCTACACCACGCTCGCGCCCGCCTTCCTGCGGGGCCCGGTCGAGCTTCCGCTGATCTCGTCGATCAATCCCACGACTGGCGAGGCGATCTTCATCCGCTACCCCTCGGTGCGCGTCTGGATCCTGATCGCGGCCATCATTATCGGCATCGCGATGTGGCTGGTGCTCAACCGCACCTCCCTCGGCATGCTGATCCGCGCCGGCGTCGACGACCGCGAGATGCTCGCCGCCTCGGGCGTGCGCATCCAGCTGGTCTTCCTCGCCGTCTTCGTCTTCGGCGCCGGCCTCGCCGGCATGGCTGGCATCGTAGGGGGCACCTTCCAGTCCCTGTCGCCCGGCGAGGACACGCGTTTTCTCCTCGCCAGCCTCGTCGTGGTCATCGTCGGCGGAATGGGCTCGATCGCCGGCGCGGCGATCGGCGCCGTCGTCATCGGGGTGACCGAGCAGATGGGGCTGGTCTATGCGCCGACCTATTCCGTGGTCTTCACCTTCCTGATCATGGCGGCGGTTCTCGCCTTCCGGCCGCAGGGCCTTCTTGGCGCGGGAAGGTGAGCGATGTCGCTGGCTGATCAGGCCCCGCCCGGGGCGAACATCGACCCTAACAGGACCGCCGCGCCGAGCTGGATCGAACGGATTCCGCACGCATGGTGGGCCGCGGCCATCGTCCTCTGCGGCATGCCGCTGGTCGCCAACAACTTCTGGCTCTTCCAGGTGATGGGCTGGACTTTCATTCTCGGCATGATCGCGGTCAGCCTCACCTTCCTCGCCGGATACGGCGGCATGGTGAGCCTGCTGCAGATGAGCATCGCGGGCCTTGCCGGCTACATGGTCGCCATCCTCGGTCCATCGGGCACGACGACCATCAGCCTGGGGCTGTCCTGGTGGATCGCGCTTCCCGCGGCCTTCGTGATCGCCGCCCTCTTCGCCACGCTTTCGGGGGCGCTCGCGGTGAGGACGGAGGGCATCTACACGATCATGATCACCCTCGCGATCGCAGCGGCCTTCTTCTACTTCACCCGGCAGAACTACACGATCTTCAACGGCTATTCGGGCTTCAACCTCGTCCTGCCGCCCCGCCTGTTTGGAGTGAACTGGCGCGATCCGGTGCCCTTCTACTACCTGTGCCTCGGGTCCGCGGCGCTCTGCTACGCCGCTGTGGTCTATGTCTCGCGCTCTCCCTTCGGCCTCGCGCTCCAGGGCGTACGCGACAACCCCCGGCGCATGGCGGCTCTCGGCTTCAACGTCACCGCCCACCGGGTCGCTGCCCATGCCTTCGCGAGCATCTTCGCCTCCGTCGGCGGCATCCTCCTCGCTTGGCAGAACGCCCAGATCGCCCCCGGCACGATCGGCATCCCGGCCGCGATCGACATTCTCGTCGTCGCCGTGGTCGGCGGCATGCGGCGGCCCCTCGGAGCATTCGTCGGCGCCTTCATCTATGTGATCCTGCAGGTGTTCTCGCCCGACGTGCTCGGCGCCTTCGGATTCTCGGCCGAGCGCTTCAAGCTCATCATCGGCATCGGCTTCCTGGCGGTCGTGCTGTTCTCGCCTGACGGGGTGCTGGGGCTCTGGGACCGCTGGCGCGCCCGAGCCCAGAGGCGCGTCGATCCCCTGACGGGGGCGCCACGATGACCATGGCCGGCCTCAACGAGCGTGCAGGGCAGATGAACACCGGCAATGCGCTGGAGCTGCGCGGCATCACCAAGATGTTCGGCGCTCTCGCCGCCATCGCCGACGTGACGCTGTCGGTGCGCCCCGGCGAGAGACGTGCTGTCCTGGGCTCGAATGGCGCCGGCAAGACGACGCTGTTCAACTGCATCACGGGGGACTTCCCGGCCACCTCCGGCATTATCCGCTTCTTCGGCGAGGACGTGACCGCCTTTCCGCCTTACGAGCGCATTCGCCGCGGGCTCCGCCGCACCTACCAGATCTCTTCGCTCTTCGCCGGCCTGACGGTCATCGACAACGTCTACCTCGCCTGTCGGGGTGTCTCGCGGAACCGGTTCTCGCTTCTCCGTCCGCGCAGCGACGACGCGCTCGTTCACGCGGCGGAGACGCTGGTGGAGGCGGTCCACTTGACGGGGGTCAGGGACCGCATCGTCGGCGAACTCGCCTATGGCCAGCAGCGACAGCTGGAGATCGCGCTCGCCATGTCGGGTGCGCCGCGCTTCATCCTGTTCGACGAGCCGGCCGCCGGTCTGTCCCCCACGGAGCGGCGCGACCTCATCACCATCCTGACGTCGCTGCCCGCCCATATCGGCTACATCATCATCGAGCACGACATGGACGTGGCGCTGCGCGTCGTCGAGAGCGTGACGATGATGCACAACGGCCGGGTCTTCAAGGAAGGCAGGCCGAGCGAGATCGAGGACGACCCCGAGGTCCAGGAACTCTATCTGGGGGGCGGTCATGGCTGAGCGCTTCCAGGCTCCTCAGAAGGCCGGCGTCCCGGTTCTGCAGTTGCAGGGCGTCAATGTCTTCTATGGTCGCAGCCACGCCGTGCAGGGCGTCGACCTGACGCTCCAGTCCGGCGTCCTGTCGGTCGTCGGCCGTAACGGCATGGGAAAGACGACCATGTGCAAGGCCATCATGGGCCTTGTCCCCATCGCCTCCGGGTCGATCCGCTTCATGGGCGAGGAAATCGCCGGACGGGCGCCGGCCGAGATCGCCCGCCTCGGCATTGGCTATGTCCCCCAGGGCAGGCGGCTCTGGCGTTCGCTGACCGTGCACGAACACCTGAGGCTGATGGCCAAGCCGAAGGGTCGCTGGACGCCGGAGCGGATCTACGAGGTCTTCCCTCGCCTCGCGGAGCGACGGCACAATGGCGGCGCCCAGCTCTCGGGCGGCGAGCAACAGATGCTCGCCATCAGCCGGGCGCTGCTGATGAATCCACGGCTGCTGGTCATGGACGAGCCGACGGAGGGCCTGGCTCCGGTCATCGTCACCCATGTGGAGGAGACGCTGGTCCGCCTCGCCGCGGAGGGCGACGTCTCCATCCTCGTCATCGAACAGAACATCGGCGTGGCGACGCAGATGTCCGATCCCGTGGCGATCATGGTCAACGGACGGATCAACCGCGTCATTGCCTCGGCGACCCTGGCAGCCGACCGGGACCTGCAGCAGCGCCTGCTCGGCGTCGGGCGGCACGGCCATGAGGATACCGAGCCCGTGGACCAGGCTTCCGCAGCCGCTGGAACGCAGGGGCCGGCGGGCGTTGAGGCCAGCCAGGGACCGATCAGGGTCTATATGGCCAATCCAACCCTCCGACACGCTGGTCGAAGGATGTCCCTGCTGCACAGATCGAAGCATCAGCCCGCACCATCTCGCGACCCACACTGGCGACGATCGACGGCCGGCGCATCGGCGACACCTCGGCCCTCGCGGCACGCGGACCGGGCGAACCCCATGTCGTCATCGCCGGCACGCTCGATACCAAGGGCGACGAGCTTCGCTACATCCGAGACATCATCAAGTCCGCGGGTCTGCGCACGCGCCTCGTCGACCTGTCGACGCAGGGGCGCAACCAGGGGGCCGATGTCTCCGCGCAGGAGGTTGCGCTGGCCTCGCCGCGCGGCCTCACGGGCCTTGCTTCCGGCGACCGCGGAACGGCGGTGGCCGCCATGGCGGAAGCCTTCCGGGCCTGGACCGGAGGTCAGCAGGGCATCATCGGCCTGATCTCGGCCGGCGGCTCAGGGGGTACCGCCATGGCCACGGCGGCGATGCGGGTCCTGCCCGTCGGCGTGCCGAAACTCATGGTGTCGACCATGGCCGCCGGCAACGTCGCCGACTACGTCGGCTCGACCGATATCACCATGATGCATTCGGTCACCGACGTTCAGGGGCTGAACCGCATCTCGCGTGCCGTGCTGGGCAACGCGGCCCATGCCATGGCCGCCATGGCCAGGGCCCATCTGGCGGCAGCGTCCGGTGGCAGCCGACCGGCCGCGGCCCAGGACCGACCCCTGGTCGGCCTCACCATGTTCGGCGTGACGACGCCCTGCGTGCAGCAGGTGGCGCGGCTGATCGAGTCCGAGTGGGAGCCGGTCGTCTTCCATGCCACCGGCGTCGGCGGACGGTCCATGGAGACCCTGATCGACAGCCGCCTCCTTCAGGGCGTCATCGACGTCTCGACGACAGAGGTCTGCGACATGCTGATGGGCGGCATCCTGCCGGCCACGGAAGACCGTTTCGGCGCGGTGATCCGCACGAAGCTCCCCTATGTCGGATCGGTCGGCGCGCTCGACATGGTCAATTTCGCCGCTCCCGACTCGGTCCCGGACCAGTATCGCGGTCGCAAGCTCTACCCGCACAATCCGCAGGTGACCCTGATGCGGACGACCGCCGAGGAGAATGCCCGCATCGGCCGCTGGATCGGTGAGCGGCTCAACCTCATGGAGGGCCCGGTCCGCTTCCTCATCCCCGAGGGCGGCGTCTCGGCGCTCGATGCGCCGGGACAGCCGTTCCACGATCCCAACGCCGATGCCGCCCTGTTCGACGCGCTTGCCGGCACAGTCCGCAGTTCGGCGAACCGGAAGCTGATCCGGCTGCCGCATCACATCAACGATCCCGCCTTCGCCCAGGCCCTGGTGTGCGAGTTCCTCGCGCTGCACCAGGGCCGTCGCGGCGCGGTTCGCAGGAGAACCTGACCCATGGCGCGTTTCACCAGACCGGACCTGCTCGAGCGGTATCGCGCCATGATCGCCAGGGGCGAGGCCATCGTCGGCGGCGGCGCCGGCACGGGACTGTCGGCCAAGTGCGAGGAGGCCGGCGGCATCGATCTCATCGTCATCTACAATTCCGGCCGCTTCCGCATGGCCGGGCGCGGGTCGCTGTCGGGCCTCATGCCTTATGGCGACGCCAACCAGATCGTCATGGAAATGGCCGGAGAGGTCCTGCCGGTGGTGAGGAACACTCCGGTGATCGCCGGCGTCTGCGCCACGGATCCGTTCCGGCAGATGGACGTCTTCCTCGACGAGGTGAAGCGCGTCGGCTTCGCCGGGGTCCAGAATTTCCCGACCGTCGGGCTGATCGACGGCGTCTTCCGCGCCAACCTCGAAGAGACCGGCATGGGCTACGGGCTCGAGGTGGAGATGGTCGCGCTCGCCCGCCAGAAGGGGCTGCTGACGACGCCCTACGTCTTCTCCGAGGCCGATGCCCGCAGCATGGCCGGCGCCGGCGCCGACATCATCGTCTGCCACCTCGGTCTGACGACCGGCGGCTCCATCGGCGCCGAGACGGCGCCGAAACTGGCCGACTGTCCCGCCATCGTCGACGCCTGGGCCGCCGCGGCGCTGGCGGTGAAGCCGGACGCCATCATCCTCGTTCACGGCGGGCCGGTGGCCCAGCCCGCCGACGCCGACTTCATCCTGAAGAACACGCGCCACTGCCACGGCTTCTACGGCGCGTCGTCGATGGAACGCCTGCCTGTCGAGGTGGCGATCCGCGATCAGACGCGCGCCTTCAAGACGATCCGCCGCTGATGTGGCGCGACACGACCAACGACGAGACCGGACAAGAAGCGTCGGGAGGAACATGACATGACGGGACAGCTCATCGGAGCCCTGATCCTCTGGCTGATCGTTGCGGTCATCGCCATCGCGATCATCGTCTATCTCGTGAACTGGCTCTACCGCCGGTCGTCGAAGGAAGTCTCCTTCGTCCGCACGGGTCTCTTCGGCGAAAGAGTGGTGATCAATGGCGGCGCCTTCGTCCTGCCGATCATCCACGACGTCACGCCCGTGAACATGAATGTCCTGCAGATGGCGGTGACGCGGGCCAAGGACACGGCACTGATCACCCGCGACCGCATGCGGGTCGACATCGATGCCGAGTTCTATGTGCGGGTCCGGCCTGACAAGCCGTCCGTCGCCATCGCCGCCGCCACTCTGGGCCGGCGCACGCTGCAGCCCGACCAGCTGAACACGCTGCTGTCGGGCAAGTTCATCTCGGCGCTGCGGACGGTCGCCGCCGAGATGAACATGGAGGAGATGCACGAGCAGCGCGGCGTCTATGTCCAGCGCGTCAAGGAGGCTGCGGCAGAAGCCCTCGACCAGAACGGCCTCGTGCTCGAATCCGTCGCCATCACCGATCTCGACCAGACCGACCTGCAGTACTTCAATCCCTCGAACCGTTTCGATGCCGAAGGTCTCACCCGCATCATCGAGGAGATCGAGGAGAAGCGGAAAGTCCGCAACGACATCGAGCAGGACTCGATGATCCGGATCCGCACCCGCAACCTCGAGGCCGAGCGCCAGGCGCTCGACATCGAGCGGGAAAGCGAGGCCGCCCGCCTCGAGCAGCAGCGCGAGATCGAGATCAAGCGCGCCATGCAGCGCACCGAGATCGCGCGCGAGCGCGCCATCCGCGACACCGAGTCCGAGCAGGCCCAGATTTCGTCTCGTGAGGAGATCGAGAAGTCGCGCATCGCCAACGAGCGGGCGATCAGCGAGGCCCGCATCGCCTCCGAACGGGAGATCCGCCAGCAGGAGATCGCAAGGACGAAGGCGGTGGAAGCTGCCGAGATCGCTGCGCGCGAGGAGATCGAGAAGGCCCGGATCGCCAACGAGCAGGCCATCCAGGCCGCCCGCATCGCCTCCGACCGCGAGACGAGACAGAAGGAGATCGAACGCACCAAGGCGCTGGAGCAGGCCGAGATCGCGGCGCGGGAGGAGGTCGAACGGTCGCGCATCCTGCAGGAGGCCCAGGTCAGCGCCGAGCGGATAGACCGGGAGAAGGAGATCAAGAACCTCGAGATTGCCCGCAACAAGGCGCTGGACGAAGCCGAGATCGCTGCCCGCGAGGCGGTGGAGAAGGCCCGGATCGCCCAGGACATCGCGCTGACCGCCGAGCGGATCGCCTCGGACGAAGGCAAGCGCAAGCTCGAGATCGCCCGCAACCGCACGCTTGAGGAGGCCGAGATCGCTGCACGCGAGGCCACCGAGAGCGCCCGCATCGCGCAGGAGAAGGCGACGGCTGCCGAGCGGATCGCATCGGAGCTCTCGACCCGGCAGCTGGAGATCAAGCGCGCCGAGCAGCTGGAGGCCGCCGAGATCAAGCGACGCGATGCGGTGGAGCGCCAGCGCATCGCCGCCGAACTGAAGATCGAGGAGGAGCGCATCGCCTCGTCGCGGACGCGCGAGGTGTTGCAGATCGAGCAGAAGAAGGCGGTTGAGGTGGCGGAAGAAGACCGCGCCATCGTGATGGCGGCCAAGCGGGCCGAGCGCACCGACGCCGACAAGACGCTGCGCCAGACGGAGATCATCGCCAAGCAGGAGGTCGAGAAGGCCGACGTCGCCCGCGAGCAGGCCCTGGAGGCGGCGCGGCTGGAACGCCGGCGCGCCATCGAGCAACTCGAGGTCGCCCGCGCGCAGGCTCTGCAGGAATCCCAGATCGCCTCGAACGAGGAGATCGAGCGCGCCCGCATCGCCTCCGACCGCGGCCTCGACGAGGCCCGCGTCGGCCGCCAGCGCGACCTGCGCCGGCTCGAGATCGAGCGCGAGCGCGACGTGGAGAACGCCGCGATGGAGAAGGCGATCACGCTCTACGCCAAGTCGCTGGAGGAGAGTGCCGCCGCCGTGAAGGCGGAGATCGCCAAGGCCAAGGCGGCCGAGGCCGCCGAGCTCGTGCAGACCGTCAAGGAAAGCGAGGCCGCCAAGCGCCGCAAGACCGTCGAGGTGATCAACGCCGAGAAGGCAGCCGAGGAGGTCCGTATCGCCGCCGAGGCCGACAAGGTGCGCAAGGCCGTCGATGCAGAGGCCCAGAAGCTTCTCTACGAGGCGGAGAACCTGCTCACCGACGGCGCCCGCTACGGGCTCTTCCGCCGCCGCCTGCTCGACCGGATCGAGGGCATCGTGCGCGAGAGCGTCAAGCCGATGGAGAAGATCGAGGGGATCCGCATCCTCCATGTCGACGGGCTTCAGGGCATGGGCGGGGCCGGTGGAGGCTCGTCCCGCACGCCGACCGACGAGGTGATCGAGTCGGCGCTGCGCTACCGGGTCCAGGCGCCCCTGATCGACCAGGGTGCTCAAGGAGATCGGCATCGAGGGCGGCAACCTCGCCAAGATGGGCGGGCTGATGCGCGAGGCCTCGGACATGCAGCGCGTCGCCAAGGACGCCCAGCCACCCAAGCCCAAAGACGACGGCGAGAAGAAGTGAGGCAGACTGACCATGGCCCGTGTCTATGTCTCCAGCGTCGTCAATGCCCCCGCAGCCAGGGTCTGGGCCCGCGTGCGGGACTTCAATGGCCTGCCGAACTGGGTTCCCGCCGTGGCCGAGAGCCGCATCGAGAATGGCGAGCCCGCCGACAAGGTGGGCTGCGTCAGGGCCTTCTCCCTGCGCAACGGCGACAAGCTGCGCGAGAAGCTGCTGGGACTGTCGGACTTCGACATGTTCTGCACCTACTCCATTCTCGACAGCCCGATGCCGCTGACGGACTACGTCGCGACCCTGCGTCTGACGCCTGTCACCGACCAGGACCGGACCTTCGTGGAGTGGTCCGCGGAGTTCGACTGCGCCCCCGACCGCGAGCAGGAACTGGTCTCGAACATCGGCACCAACGTGTTCCAGGCGGGTTTCGACTCGCTCAAGCGCGCTTTCGGAGGGTGATGTGCCGAGGGTTGTCCGCAGCACCATCATCAACGCGCCGGTCGACGCCCTCTGGGCGGTGCTGCGCGATTTCAACGGCCATGACCAGTACCATCCGATCGTGGCCACGAGCGCCATCGAGCGCGGCCATCCCTCCGACAGGATCGGCTGCGTCCGCCGCTTCACGCTCGAGGACGGCAGCGAGCTGCGCGAGCAGCTTCTGTCGCTGTCGGATCTCGAAATGACCTACAGCTACTGCCTGCTCGATACGCCCATTCCGCTGTTCAACTACGTCGCGCACATCCGCCTCCTGCCGGTGACGGACGGAAACCGCAGCTTCTGGCACTGGGAGAGCCGCTTCACCACGCCTCCGGGGCGCGAGGCCGAACTGGCGGCGAAGGTCGGCAACGACGTTTATTCGGCCGGCATGGAGGCCGTGCGGCGCCTCCCCGAACTCGAAGCTGCGGGGATCTGAGCCATGCCGATCGAGGTTCGCACCGTAACCACCGCATCCGAGGCCGCCGGGCTTCTCGCCGGCGACCGCCAGGCCCGCCTGCTCTCGGGCGGCACGCTGCTGATGCGCGACGTCAACGAGGGCCGCCTCCTCGACGGGCTGCTGGTGCGGCTTGTCGATCCCGCCTACCGGCAGATCACCCTGTCCGGTGGCCGGGTCGAACTCGGCGCCGGGGTGACCATGGCCATGGTCCTGAAGCGCCGCGATCTGGCCAGCCTTCACGCCGCCGCCCAGGCCATCGGCGGGCCGGCCGTGCGCAACATGGCGACCGTCGGCGGCAACCTCTTCGCCGAGGCTCCCTACGGCGATTTCACGGTGGCGCTTCTCGCCCTCGATGCGCAGGTCATGGTGATGCAGGGCTACGGCGCCCCGCGGGCCATTCCGCTCGAGGAATTCCTCAACGCCCGGTCTCGTGGAGGGCAGGGCCTGGTGACTGGCGTGCAACTGGCGCTGCCTCAGAACGCAAGCGACCTGCGGTTTCGCAAGGTCAGCCGCGTCAGGCCGAAGGGCGTGGCCGTCCTCTCGATCGCCGCCCATCTGCCGATGGCGGGCGGCCGGGTCGGACAGGCGCGCGCGTCGCCTTCGGCGCCATGGCGCCGACGCCGGTCAGGGCCAAGTCGGTCGAGCGCATCCTGGAGGGAAAGGTCTCGACCAGGCCACCATCGCCGCCGCGCGCGCGGCGGCGGCGGACGGCACCCGCCCGGCGACCGATGCGGTGGCCAGCGAGTGGTGCCGCTGCGAGGTCCGCCGGTGCATCTGGCGCGGCTCCTGTCGGGCGAGAAGTGAGGAGAGGCGCATGGCGAAGATTCCCGTCCAGTTCCGCCTGAATGGTTCCGACCGCGCCGCCTTCGTGGCGCCGGCCGAAAACCTCCTGACGCTCCTGCGCCGGGGCCTCAACGAGTTCGGACCCAAATATGGCTGCGGCCAGGGAACCTGCGGCACCTGCACGGTGCTCGTCGATGGCGATTTGCAGCTGTCGTGCCTGACGCTGGCCGCCACCTGCGAGGGGCGGCACATCGAGACGGTCACGGGCATGGCCGACGGCCCGGTCCTTCACCCGCTGCAGCAGGCCTTCATGGACCACTTCGCCGCGCAGTGCGGCTTCTGCACCCCGGGCATGCTGACCGCTGCCAAGGCACTGCTCGAGGCCAATCCCAACCCGTCGCGCGAGGAAGTCATCGACGGCATCTCCGGCAACATCTGCCGGTGCACGGGCTACGAGGCGATCATCGAGGCCATCCTGGCCGCTGCCCGGTCCGGGCAGGCGCGTCGGGCCTGAGGAGCGAGCCATGCTGGACTTCCGCAAGGACCTCTTCGCCGCCGAACGGGACGACAATCTCAACGTCGTCGGCAAGGGCACGCAGCGTCAGGACATGCCGGGCCATGTGACCGGGCGCTCCCCCTTCTTCGACGACCACGCCTTCGAGGGGCTTCTGCATCTGAAGGTGGTCCGCAGCCCCCATCATCACGCCCGCATCCGCCATATCGACACCGCTGCAGCCGAGAGGGCACCGGGCGTGAAGCGCATCCTGCGCGGCGCCGACGTGCCGGTGAACAAGAACACGCTGCTGAGCCTTATCAATTTCGGCAAGGACGACGAGCCGACGCTGGCGGTCGGCAAGGTCTCCTACAGGGGCGAGCCCGTCGTCGCGATCATCGCCGAAAGCGAACAGCAGGCGCTGGCGGCGCGTGCGCTGGTGCGGGTCGACTACGAGGTGATGCCGCATGTCTTCGACGTCGAGGAGGCGCTGAAGCCCGGCGCGCCGGTCGTCAACGAGACCTACCCGAACAACTACTTCGAATATCACGACCGCTACGACCATTCGAAGCTGCGCTTCGGCGACGTGGACAAGGCCTTCGCCAGCGCCGACTTCATCGTCGACGACCGCTACCAGATGTCGCCGATCGAGCATGCGCCGACCGAGACCAACGGCTCCATCGCCGCCCCCGAGCAGAATGACCGCTTCGTCGTCCACTCGTGCGCCCAGGGGCTGTTTTTCTCCCTCGGCACGGCCGCCAAGATCCTCAACCTGGAATCCAACCGCCTGCATTTCGTCGGCGGCACGGTCGGCGGCGGCTTCGGCGGCAAGGTCGACTCCCTCACCGAACCCCTCTCGATCCTCGGCGCCATGATGACCGGTCAGCCGGTGCGCTACGTGCTCGATCGCGAGGAGGAGATGCTCTACGGCTCGCCGCGCGGCGCCGAGCGCATCTACATCAAGGACGGCATCATGCGGGACGGGCGGATCGTCGCCCGCCGCATCCGCAGCTATTTCGACGCCGGCGCCTATACGCGGCTGTCGAGCTACGCCGCCATCAAATGCACGGCGCACCTGCCCGGCCCCTACACGATCCCCAATGTCAGCGCCGACATCTACGTCGCCTACACCAACCGCTGCCCCTCCACCGCCATGCGCGGCTTCGGCATCACGGCGGTCGACTTCGCGCTGGAGGTCCACATGGACAAGGGTGCGGAAGCCTGCGGCATGGACCCGATGGAGTTCCGCATCCTCAACGCCTATCGCGACGAGGACATGAAGGCGCACCGCCGGGTCGCCAAGAACACGGCGCTGATCGAATGCGTGCAGGTCGCCGCCGAGAAGTCCGGCTGGCCGCTGTCCGACGAGGCGCGGCGTCAGTCCTCCCTGACCGGCGGCGGTGGCGCGCGGGCGCTCATCCCGGCGACACCCATCGACGACAATGGCCGCATCGGCCGGCCGGAGACCCGGACGGGCCCCGCCACGGAAACCTTGCCGGCGGGCACCATGCGCATCCCCATGACCAAGCAGCCGATCATGGAGGGATCCGCCGAAGCCCGCCCGACACCCGCGGCCGTGCCGCAATACGAACCCTACCGGCCGACGCCGGCGAGCACTCCGCCTGCCTACCAGCCGATGCCAGCGGCTCCTCCCCCGGTTGCGCCGCCGACCGCGGCCCCCCCCGGGCCGCCTCCGCCCGCCCCGACAGCGGCTCCGCCGACGCAGCACGGCGCGACCCGCTTTTCCTCCGTCTTCGGCACGAGGAGGCGCTGAGATGGCCCGCCACCGGGGACGCGGCATGGCGTCCGTCAACTATCCGATCGGCATGAATCTCGGCGGCGACCCGAGCCAGGCGCTGATCCACTCCAATCCCGACGGCAAGTTCACCGTCGCGCTCTCGGCCATCGATCTCGGCCAGGGCATGAAGCAGGTGACGCGGCAGGTTGCGGCCGAGACGCTGGGCGTGCCGATGGAGGACGTCTATGTCGACACGGCCGACAGCGACACCGGTCCGCATGACATGGGCAGCTTCGCCTCGCGTGGCACCCACCGCATGGGCAATGCGGTGATCGCCGCCGCCCGCGAGGCGCGCGGAGTCCTGCTCGAAGCCGCCGCCGAGGAACTCGAGGTCAATGCCGGCGACCTCGTCACCGACGGGCGCGGCAACATCCACGTAAAGGGCGCGCCGTCGCGGTCGATCACCGTCAAGGCGACCGCCCAGGCGGCGCA
This sequence comes from Phreatobacter sp., assembly GCA_965284145.1. Classification (GTDB taxonomy): domain Bacteria; phylum Pseudomonadota; class Alphaproteobacteria; order Rhizobiales; family Phreatobacteraceae; genus Phreatobacter. Next base: position 317,965 of record CBDIRH010000001.1, on the reverse strand, counting down.
GTTCAAGCAGGGCAAGACCATCGCCGGGCGCGGCATCTTCCTGATCCCGCTGTCGACCGTGGACCCGCAGACCGGGGAGATGAACCCCAACACGGCCTTCGCCCATGCCTGCCTCGTCGCCGATGTCGAGGTGGACGACGAGACCGGCGAGGTGACCGTGCTGAAGATGGCCTCGTCCTACGAACTGGGGCGGGCGATCAATCCGAAGATGGTCGAGCAGCAGCTCGTCGGCGGAGCCTGGATGGGCATCAGCCACGCGCTCTACGAAACACCGGAGCCCTACTACCCGGACCCGAGCCACGGGCCGCGCGACTTCAACGAGTACCTGATGCCCGGCCCGGGCGACATCGCGCCCTACTCGGTGACCGTGCTCGAGCGGCCGGCGCCCGACGGTCCCTTCGGCGGCAAGGGCCCGGGCGAGATGTGCGCCAATCCCGTGCTGCCGGCCATCGCCAACGCCGTCTACAACGCCGTCGGCGTCCGGGTGAACGACCTGCCGATCACCCCGGAGAAGGTGCTGCGCGGCATCAGGGCCAATGGCGGCGCGCGGCCCCAGCCGCGCCGCGGCGGCGGAGGCTGACGGCCATGGCCCTGCAGCCGCCCATCGCCGGCCTGTCGAGCCCGGAGGCGCTGGCCGAGGCGCTGCGCTCGGCGCTCTATCTCGCCGACGACGGCATCGCCACCGCCGGGTTCCTGGCGCTGGCCCTCGGCAAGCCGCTGCTGCTGGAGGGGGCGCCGGGCGTCGGCAAGACCGAGGCGGCCAAGGCGCTCGCCGGCATCCTGGGACGGCAGTTGATCCGCCTCCAGTGCTTCGAGGGCATCGACGCCTCGGCCGCACTCTACGAGTGGAACTACCCCCGCCAGATGCTCGCCATCCGCCAGGCGCGCGAAGGCGAGAGCGTCGACATCTACCGCGACGATTTCCTCATCGAGCGCCCGATGCTGGCGGCTCTGCGCCGTCCCGACTCGACGGTGCTCCTGATCGACGAGATCGACCGCTCGGACCATGAATTCGAGGCTTTCCTCCTCGAGTTCCTCTCCGATTTCTCCATCTCGATTCCCGAGCGCGGAACGCTCCGCGCCGCGGACCGCCCTGTCGTCGTCCTCACCTCCAACCGCACCCGCGACCTGCACGAGGCGCTCCGCCGCCGCTGCGTCTACCACTACATCCCCTATCCGGATCCGGCCCGCGAGGCGGCGATCATCATGCTGCGGTCCTCGGCTGTCGCCGAGGGTACCGCCCGGGCGATCGTTCACGCCGTCGGCCTCCTGCGGCAGGAGCCGCTGACCAAGCCACCGGGCGTCGCCGAGGCTGTCGACTGGGCGGAGGCGGCCACGGCGCTCGCCCGCACCGGCGCCTCCTGGCCGGAGGCCTTCCGCCGCTCCATCGGCACCGCGCTGAAGGACGAGGAGGATCTCGCGCACATGCGTCCGAGGATGGACGCCTTCATCCGGGCGGTGGCGGCATGAGCGAGACCGGAGCCGCCCGTCCTTTGCCCGCCGGCGCCCGCCCGCTGGTCGCCTTCGCCACACTCTTGCGCGGCAACGGCTTCGCCATCGCGCCCGAACAGACGGTGGCCTTCCTCCGCGCGGTGGATCTGCTCGGCCCGCGCTCCATCGAGGACGTCCGCAAGGCGGCCGTCGCCACCATGGCCCCACCGCTGGAAAGGCGGGACAGCTTCGACGCCCTCTTCGACGCCCATTTCCTCGGAGCGGCGGGCGAACCCGGCGAGGACGAGGAGTTCCAGCCCGACGACGAGATGAAAGTCGAGGAGGAAGGCGCCCACCAGGACATCCTGATCGGTGAGGAAATTCACGAGACGGGCCGCGAGGCCACCTCCGCCGAGGCTCTCGCCGTCCGCCGGCTGACCCCGCCCGACGACGGCGAGACGCTCCGCCGCTTCGCGCGGGGCTTGCCCGACGCGCTGCCGCGCCGGCGCGGCTACCGTCATCGTCCGGCGCGGCGAGGCCCCCGCTTCGACCTCGCCGCCAGCCTCAAGGCCGCCATCCGGAACGACGGCGAGGTCATGGCGCTGAAGCGCTGGCGACGCAGCATGCGGGTCAGGCCCCTCCTGCTCCTGATCGACGTGTCGGGGTCGATGAAGCAGCGGACCGACGCCAATCTCGCCTTCGCCCACGCCTTGGTCCACGGCGCGCCGCGCGTCGAGGTCTTCACCTTCGGCACCCGCCTGACGCGGCTCACCTCGGTGCTGAGGCGACGCAACCGGGCCCGCGCGCTGGCGCTGGCCGCCGATCTCGTGGCGGACTGGGACGGCGGCACCCGGATCGGCGACGCCCTGCAGGCCTTCCTCGCCGTACCACGCTTTGCCGGCTATGCACGCGGCGCCGTGGTGCTCGTCCTCTCCGACGGGCTGGAGCGGGGCGATCCCCGCGCCATGATCCAGGCGGTGGGCCGCCTCGCCGCCCGCGCCCACCGCATCGACTGGTTGTCGCCGCTGGCAGCCGACAGTGGCTATCGCCCGGAAACGGAAGGCCTCGCCGCCATCCGGCCCCTGCTCGCCTCGCTGACCAACGGCGGCACCACGGCCGCCGTCTGTCGCCATGTTCTGTCACTCGGCCGGGAGCGCGCGGCATGATCGACGCCCATTTCCACATCTGGCGGCAAGCCGACCTGCCCTGGCTCTCGGGGCCCATGCAGCCGCGCATCTTCGGCCCCTACGAGCCCATCCGCCGCGACTATCCCATTGCGGAGTACATGGCCGACGCGACCTCGGCCGGGATGACCGGTGCCGTCTACGTCCAGGCCAACTGGCCGGTCGACCGCTCTGTCGAGGAGGCCGCCTTCGTCGCCGAAGCGTCGGACCAGAGCGGCTTTCCCATCGCCATCGTCGCCTATGCGGACATGCTGGCCGAGGACGTCCGGCCACAGCTGGACGCCCTCGCCCGCAATGGCCGGGTGCGCGGGGTGCGGATGCAGCTCCACTGGCACGAGAACCCTCTCTATCGCTTCGCGAGCGGCCCCGATCTGGCGCGCCAGCCGGTCCTCCAGCGCAACGTTGCCAGGCTCGCCGACTACGGCTGGAGCTTCGACCTGCAGGTCTTTGCCGGCCAGATGGCGGGAGCGGCCGAACTCGCCGCGGCCTGCCCCGGGGTGACCTTCGTGCTCCAGCACGCCGGTATGCTGGAGGATCTCTCCCCGCAGAGGGTCGCGGCGTGGCGGTCGGGGATGGCGCTCCTCGCGGCCCGGCCGAACGTCGTCAGCAAGCTCTCGGGGCTCGGCACGTTCCTGCGTCGCAACGATGCCGGCCACATCGCCATGATCGTCCGGGAGACCCTCGCGCTGTTCGGCCGCGATCGCTGCCTGTTCGGCTCGAATTTCCCCATCGAGAAGCTCTGGACGACTTATCCCGAGCTCTTCGCCGCCCACTGGGCCGCCGTCCCCGAGGGGGACCGCGCCGCCGTCTTTTCGTCAACCGCCAAGCGGGTCTACCGGCTGGCCTGATCATCATCGGAGGGAACAATGCCACTCGAGATCAAGGTTCTCGACTACGGCGACATCGAACTGGAGTCGAGCTTCCTCGTGCTCGGCCGGGGCTGTGGCCAGGTCCGTCGCACCTATACCTACGGCTTCCTCATTCTCGGCGGCCCCTGGCCGGTGGTGGTCGATACCGGCTATCGCCACAACCAGATCATGGAGAGCCTCGGCATGCGCGGGCTCCAGTTCCACGAGAACATGATCGAGAACCAGCTGATGAAGTACGGCGTGCGCATGGGCGACGTGCGCTACGTCGCGCACACCCACCTGCACATCGACCACGCCGGCAAGGACGAGCTCTTCCCGATGAACACCACGGTGATCATCAACCGGCGGGAGCTCGAATATTCCGTCTCCGGCCTGATGCACCCGCAGTATCCGGCGCCTGACATCAAGCACCTGATCGACCGGCTGCACACCAGGCACGCGCTGCGCCTGGAGGACCTCGAACTGACCGGCATGATCGAACTCTTCCCCGGCTGCTATCTGGAGGCGGCCGGCGCCCATACGGAGGGCTCGATGAACGTGCACGTCGACACGGCAGAGGGGCGCGCAACGATCTGTGGCGACGTGATTTACGACTTCAACGACCAGATCGTGAACCCCTACCACGAACTCCACGCCAACGAGCCGCGCGTCACCGGCAATCACGGAACCTCGAAGCGTGCCGAGAAGGCAGCCATCAAGAAGCTGCTGAACTCGTCGCGCTTCCTGCTGCCGGTCCACGACAAGCCCGCCAAGATCGAGGCGGGGCAGGTGGTCGGCCGGCTCGACATGGCGGTCCCGGGGCCGGTCACCCAGACGCTGCCGTCACGGCCCTGGTTCCCGGCCTGACGCGCGCTGCCGCCGCCTATCCCGCACGCAACCCACGTAGCGAGAGCGTCCCATGACAACCCATGTCGCCGTCAGGCCGGCCTTCAACGACCTCATCGACCCATGGGCGCCGGTGCGCCAGCTCGGTACCGGCTTCGAGTTCACCGAGGGGCCGATCTGGCATCCGAAGGAGGGGTTCCTCCTCTTCTCGGACATGCCGGGCGATGTTCGCCGGCGCTGGGACCGGGCGGGCATCCGCGAGGTCATGCGCCCGTCCAACAAGTGCAACGGCATGACCTATGACGGCGCGCTCGATCTCATCGTCTGCGAGCACGCGACCTCGCACGCTGGCCCGCGACCGCGGCCGACGGCGCGGCGCGACGTCCTCGCCTCGCCATTTCGAGGGCCAGCGAGCTGAACAGCCCCAACGACGTCGTGGTGAAGTCCGACGGCGCCATCTATTTCTCCGATCCATGGTACGGCCGCATGCCGGTCTATGGCGTGGAACGACCCCGGCAGCTGGGCTTCCAGGGCGTCTATCGCATCGCGCCGGGTGGCGGGCCACCGCAACTGCTCGTCGACCGCTACCTCTTCGAACAGCCGAACGGCCTGTGCTTCTCCCCCGATGAGAAGAAGCTCTACATCAACGACACCGTCCAGCAGCTGATCCGCGTCTTCGAGGTGCTGCCGAACGGCGCGCTCGGCGCCGGCCACGTCTTTGCCACCGGCATCGCCTCCCCGTCCGGACCCGGCGTGCCCGACGGTATGAAGTGCGATGCGCAGGGCAACATCTGGGTCTGCGGGCCGGGCGGCGTCTGGGTCTATGCGCCGGGCGGCGACCTGATCGGCAAGGTCAGGGTGCCCGAGCTCGTCGGCAACCTGACCTGGGGCGGACCGGACTTCCGCACCTTGTTCCTCACCGCGACCCATTCCCTCTATGCGGTCGAGACCAAGGTCGGCCCGCGTGCCGAGCCCTACATGATCGCGGCAGGCGCGCCACGCGCCGCGTCCGGCTCTGCACCGAAGACCGTCGCAGCCGCGTCGGTCGCCCGCAGCGGGGCGCTGAAGTGCGCCCCCGGCTATGTCCTCGACACCGGCCGTTGTGCCGTCATCGTCCAGGACATGCAGAACGACGTGGTGATGGAGGGTGGCGCCTTCGCCGCGTCGGGGTCACCTGCCCACTGCCGCGAGCAGAACGCCATCGCCAATGCCGCGCGCCTTGCCGCTGCCGCGCGGGCCAAAGGCGTGCCCGTCATCCATGTCTGGTTCATCGTGGAGCCGGGCTGCCCGGGTGTCACCATGAACGCGCCCCTCTTCGAGGGTCTCGCCGACGCCAAGGCCATGGTGCGCGGCACCTGGGGAGCCGCGCCCGTTCCGGGCCTCGAGGCGATGGCCGGGGATCACGTGGTCGAAAAGCAGCGCATGAGCGCCTGGGAGGGCTCGAGGCTCGAAACGGTCCTGAAGGCGCTCGGCCGTGACATCGTGGTCGTCACGGGTGCCTGGACCAACATGTCCATCGAGCACACGGCCCGCACCGGCGCCGACAAGGGCTACTACATGATGGTCCCCGAGGACTGCTGCTCGACGATGAATGCGGAGTGGCATACGGCCTCCGTCAACTACGCCCTGCAGAATGTCGCCGTGGTGACCGATGCCGACGCCGTCATCGCGGGGTGGGCCTAGACTGCCGGGACTCTGACCCGCCGCGGTGCCGGCCTCCGTTGCGAGGGCGCCGTACCTGCCGCGGTCGTGACATCAGGACGCAAGGCCCGGCGACCGGCGCCGGCGCGCGTGAGTTAGCATCTGCCTAACCCTGTCGGCCGGGAGGTGCACCGCGTGAACCTTCCTTAAGGTGTGCTGTCTACCTCTGGGGAAAATCATAGGTGCTTTCCCCCGATGTACCGTGTCCTGACCTGCCTTGCCGTCGAGCACAACTGGTGGCTCGTCGGACTAGCCGCCCTCGTCTGCCTTGTCTCCAGCTACGCGGTGATCGACATCGGCCGCCACGCCCGGGGGGCGCAGGGCGGCAGTCGCGCCCGCTGGATCGCGGCCGCCGGCGGCACCGCCGGCTTCGGCATCTGGGCGACTCACTTCATCGCCATGCTCGCCTACGATCCCGGCGTGGTGATCGGCTACGACACGACCCTGACCGTCCTGTCGCTCGGCATCGTCGTCGTCATCACGGCGGCTGGCATGAGCCTCTCCGTCATGGTGCGGGGAGCGAAGGGAGCCATCGGCGGCGGCATCGTCTTCGGGCTGGGGATCGCCGCCATGCACTACACCGGCATGGCCTCCGTCCAGCTTCCGGGCCGCATGGACTGGGCGGTCGGACTTGTTGTGGTCTCCGTGGTGCTCGGCGCCGGCCTCGCGGCGCTAGCCTTTCTCGCCTCGCGCCGCCGCCGCGATGCCGTCGGCAAGTGGCAGGCCGCCATCCTCCTGACGCTCGCCGTCTGCTCGCTGCACTTCACCGGCATGGGGGCGATCGCGATCACGCCGGATCCGGCGCAGCCCGTCTCCGCCTCGACCATGGCGCCCCAGTCCCTCGCCGTCGCCGTCGGCCTCTGCGCCATGCTGGTCCTCGGCTTCGCCCTGTTCACGGCGCTGATGTCGCGCCGCAGCCGGGCCGCGCGGGCACAGAGCGAGCGCATGTTCCGGATCCTGGTGGAGGGCGTGACGGACTATGCCCTCTACATGCTCTCGCCGGACGGAAGGGTCGCCAACTGGAACGAGGGCGCGCGTCGCGCCAAGGGCTATGCCGCCTCCGAGATCGTCGGCAAGCACTTCTCCTGCTTCTATCTTCCTGAAGACCGCGCCGCCCGCCTGCCCGAAGCCGCGCTCGCCGTGGCGCGGACCGAAGGTCGCTTCGAGAAGGAAGGCTGGCGGCTGCGCAAGGACGGAACGCGCTTCTGGGCCCATGTGGTGATCGACGCGATCCGTGCCGAAGACGGCAAGCTTGTCGGCTTCGCCAAGATCACCCGCGACATCACCGAGCGCAAATCCTACGAGGACGATCTCAGGGAGACGTCGCGGCGCCTCGACCTGGCACTCTCCAACATGTCGCAGGGGCTCTGCCTGTTCGACGCGGACGGCCGTCTCATCCTTCGCAATCGACGCCTTGCGACCATCTTCGGGATGGCGGACGTGCCCTGCGCGACCGGCCTCTCGTTTCACGAGGTCTGTCGCCTCATCTGCCCGGACGCCGACGCGGCCGCCGAACTGGCGGAGCGTCATCTCGCCATCATTCGCCGAGGCGAGCCCGCGACCTGCACCGAGCACTTCGCCGAGGGGCGGATCATCTCGCTGTCGCACCGGCCGATCGGCGACGGCTCCTGGGTCACCACCTGCGAGGACGTGACCGAGCGCCGGCGCTCGGAGGCCCGCATCGCCCGACTGGCCCGCTATGACACGCTGACGGGCCTGCCGAACCGGGTCAGCTTCAACGAGGCGCTCGACCTCGCGCTCGCCGAGGCCGGGAGCCACGGCAAGCTTGCCGTCCTCGGGATCGACCTCGACAAGTTCAAGGAGGTCAACGACCTGCGCGGGCACGCCGTGGGCGACAAGGTCCTGCAGGCTCTTGCGGCGAGGCTCACCGCATGCCTCCGGCAGGGCGAGATGGTGGCGCGCTTCGGCGGCGACGAGTTTGCCGCCTTCAAGCGCTTCGACGATCAGGACGACCTCACCGACTTCACCCAGCGTCTGGAGACCGCCCTGTTCGGGGTCATCGTCCTGGACGACCTGGAGATCGCGTCCGCAGCCAGCATCGGCATCGCCATTCATCCCGCCGACGCCGTCGGCCGCGAGCAGCTGATCAACAATGCCGACCTCGCAATGTACCGGGCGAAGGCGACGATGGGCCAGTCGATCGCCTATTACGAGGCGCGCATGGACGAGCAGGTCCGGCAGCGGCGGGCGCTCGCCAAGGAACTGTGGAATGCCATCGCCATGAACCAGTTCCGTCTGCACTACCAGGTGCAGAAGTCGGTCAGGACAGGCGAGGTCACCGGCTACGAGGCGCTGCTCCGCTGGCGGCATCCGGAACGCGGCGAGGTCTCGCCGGCCGAGTTCATCCCGATCGCGGAGAACTGCGGTGCCATCGTGCAGCTCGGCGAGTGGGTCCTGCGGACGGCCTGCCGCGAGGCCGCCGCGTGGCTGTACCCCTACAAGATCGCCGTCAACCTGTCGCCTCTGCAGCTCGGCCAGAACGACTTCGTGCTGCGGCTTGCCGGCATTCTCGAGGAGACCGGGCTGTCGCCCCGCCGGCTCGAGCTCGAGATCACCGAGTCCACGATCATTGCCGACAAGGACCGCGCCCTGCACATCCTGCGTGAGATCAAGGCGCTCGGGGTGACTGTCGCGATCGATGATTTTGGCACGGGCTACTCCTCGCTCGAGACGCTTCGCTCCTTCCCCTTCGACAAGATCAAGCTGGATCGGTCCTTCATGACGGAGGTCGAATCCAGTCCCCAGGCCAAGGCGATCATCCGCGCCATCCTGGCTCTGGGCCGCAGCCTCGAAGTTCCGGTCCTCGCCGAGGGCGTGGAGACGCAGGACCAGCTGGAGCTTCTCGATCGGGAGGGCTGCAACGAGGCCCAGGGCTACCTGCTTGGCCGGCCTCAGCCCGTCGCCGCCATCGGCGGCCTTGCTGCGCTGGCCTCGCCATCGCTGGTGCCCGGGTCATCGGAAGCGGAGGCTCCTGAGCCGGTGCTCTGACCGGCCAGCGCCTTGCCGCGCGTGGCGCGGCTATTCCGCCGCGAGGCTGCGGATCGATCCCGAGGGGGCGCCAGGCTCCGCGCTGAGGAACTGGGCCGCATTGGCGATGACGTTCTCGGTCGTCTCGCGGATGTGCCTTTCGATCAGTTCCTTCGCCGCCACGGCGTCGCGGGCGATGACCGTCTCCATCAGCGTGCGGTGCTCGACGTCCTTCGGCCGCCACTTGGTGCGGAACTGGCACGACATCCGCCGGTAGCGATGGGCCCGCTGGAACAGCTTGTCGCGAAAATCGAGCAGCGTCGGTGACCGGCAGGCGCTGACCAGCGAGAAGTGGAAGTCTCCGTGCAGGGTCGCCCACTCGTCCGACATGAAATAGAGGTCGCCGAGACGCGCCTTCAGCCGGTCCATGCGATGGAAGGCGGCCATGATCTGGGCCTCCCAGTCGTCGTCGCCGTGCAGGATCGAGCGACCGATGCACTCCTGGTCGACGAGCACCCGAACGTCGGTGAGGTCCTGGAGGTCCGACAGGTAGAGCGGCGCGACCATGAAGCCGCGCTGTCCCTCGCTCACCACGAGCCCCTCGGCGACGAGGCGCGACAGCGCTTCGCGGAGGGTGGAGAAGCTGACGGCGTAGAGTTCCTTCAGGGCCTCGAAGCGCAGGCGCATGCCGGGCTTCAGCGCACAGCTGATGATGTCGAGCCGCATGCGGTTGAGCACGTCGGCGGCCCGCGTCTCCTCGACACCCTTCGGCTCTGACTTCGCGGCCATGAAACGGCTCCGTGGACCCGGCGCCACACACCCTGAACCCCCTATATCGCAGGTTGGTCGCGGCAACGCAAACCGTCCGAATTTCGAAAGCGGATGAAACAGCCGCGTGCCGATGAGGTCCTGCAAGGATGCACCCTTGAGGGAATGGAATGCTCATGGGCTCCATTTTCGAAATTCGCATCGAACATCGAAAACGCTATTGATCGACCTCCCGGGGTCGGCTACCAGATTGAAAAATGATCACGGAGGAGGGGCCCGGATGACGCACCTGGTGCACGCCATCGGCCATATGAAGATCAACACCAGCGTCGCCGACGCCGTGGTGCGCGAGGCCACCGAGATTCTCGGCCTCAGGGTGACGGAGCGCAACGCCGGCCAGACCTGGCTCAGCTCCAACGGCCGTTCAGCCGAACTGGTGCTCGTCCACGCGGACGAGAATTCCGCACATACCATCGGACTGGAAGCGCTGACGGTCGACGCCGTTCGAGCCGCCGAGCAGCGCGTGGCGGAGGCCGGCTGCACCGTGGTGAGCCGGGAGCCGAGCCTCTCCTGCATGGCGGCGGGCTTCACCTTCGTCACGCCGGAGGGCCTCAGGTTCGAGATCCACACGCCCATCCGCGACGACATCAATGGCCGCCGTCACCCGACCTTCGGCGTCGGCGCCAACCGGATGGACCACATCAACCTGCTGACGCCCGACCCGGCTGCCACCCGCCGCCAGTTGGAGATCATCGGCGGGCTCCGCCTCTCCGAGCGGATGGTCAACGACAGCCTGAGCTGGATGTATGGCGGCAACCGGCAGCATCACATCCTCGGCCTCGTGAAGGGCAGGGTGGGGGTCCACCACATCTCCTTCGAGTTCCTCGACTGCAGCCAGTACATCCGGCTCGGCGACACCCTCGACCGCTTCGACAAGCAGCTTCTGTGGGGGCCGGGGCGGCACCGGCCCGGCGACAACCTCTATTCCTATTACGTCGACCCGGCCGGGGCGATGATCGAGTGCTCCAGCGGCATGTCGCTGATCGCCGACGACGCCACATTCGTGGCCAACGTCATCACCAACCTGGAGCGCCCGGGCAATGTCAGGGCGATGAACGTGTGGGGAACACCGGCGCCGCTCGAGTGGCGCGAGTTCCACTTCTCCTTCGCATCGGTCGCCTGACCCACCAGCACGACAACCGCCCATCCGCCCCGAGGAACCCGCCATGGAAGAGAAGCTCACCTTCATGTCGGACGGCCTGAAGCTGTCCGCCGTCCTGCACGTGCCCGAGGGCCGCAAGCCCGGCCAGCGACTGCCGGCCTTCATCGTCCTGCACGGCTTCGTCGGATCGAAGGACGAGTCGCACGCCGAGATCCAGGCGCGCATGCTGGAGGCCATGGGCTACGCGGCCCTGCGCTTCGACTTCCGCTGCTGCGGCGAGAGCGAGGGCGAGCGGGCCTGTGTCCGCTGCTTCGACCAGGTGGTCGATGCCAAGAACGCGCTGACCTTCCTGCAGACGCGCGACGAGGTGGACCCCGAGCGCATCGGCGTGCTGGGCCATAGCTTCGGCGCCGCCGTCGCGGTCTATGCGGCCGGCGTCGACAGCCGCTTCGCCTGCGTCATCTCCTCCTGCGGCTGGGGCCATGGCGAGCGCAAGTTCCGCGGCCAGCATCCGACCCCCGAGGCCTGGGAGAAGTTCACCGGGCTGCTGGAGAAGGGGCGCAAGCACAAGCAGGAGACCGGCCAGAGCATGTGGATCTCCCGCTTCGACGCGGTGCCGATCCCCGAACACCTGCGCAAGAACCTCTCGCCCAAGGCGATCATGGAGATCCCGGTCGAGACCGCCTGGAGCATGTACAACTTCCGCGCCGAGGACGTGGTCGCCGACATCGCGCCGCGGCCGATCCTGTTCTTCCACACCGCCAACGACACCATCACCCCGACCGAGCAGTCGATCCGCATGTACGAGAAGGCCGGGCAGCCGGCCGAGCTCTTCCTGGTCACGGGAACCTCGCACTTCCCGCTGTCCCCGCAGGATGCGCCGCGCACCAAGACGATCCTCAAGGGCTGGCTGGACAAGTTCATCCCCAGCCCGCTGGGACAGTGACCATGGCTGCGCCGGCGGAACAGCGCCGCATCGCGGCACCTACGCTGGAGGCCTATGCCGCGGCACTGCTCGCGGCCGGTGGCTTTGCGCCCGGCCACGCCGCCGAGACCGCCCGCATGCTGGTCTGGGCCAATCTGCGCGGTGTCGATTCCCACGGGGTGCTGCGCATTCCCCGCTATGTCGAGATGGTGGAGCTCGGGCTGGTCAATCCCGCCGCCGAGATCCGCCAGGTCGCCGGCAAGGGCGCCGTGGTCGTCCTCGATGCCGACCGCGCCCCCGGCGCCGTCGCGATGAACGCCGCCGCGGCGCGCGCCATGGCGGCGGCCCGCGACCATGGCGTCGGCTGGTGCGTCGTGCGCCGCATCACCCATGCGGGCGCCATCGGCATCTATGCCGAGGCGATCGCCGCGGCAGGCTTCGTCGCCCTGGTGATGACCGCTTCGAAGCCGCTCATGCTCTATCATGGCACCCGCGTCGAGGGCGTCTCGACCAACCCGCTGGCCATCGCCGCGCCGACGGCCGAAGCCGGCCGCCCGCTCATCTTCGACATGTCGACGGCGGCGGTCGCGGCCGGCAAGATCACCGCGGCCAAGGATGCCGGCCGGGCCATTCCGACGGGCTGGGCCGTGGATGCCGAGGGCCGCGAGACGACCGACCCGGCTGCGGTCAAGGCTGTGCTGCCAATGGCCGGCCCGAAGGGCAGCGGGCTGTCGCTGATGATCGAGGTCCTGGCCAGCGTGCTCGTCGGCAATCCCCTTCTCACCGTCGCGCTCGGGGATGGCTCGGAGCCCGGCGGCAACGGCATCGTCGTTGCCCTCGATCCCGCAGCCTTTGGCGCCGCGGAGGCCTTTCCGGCCGGCGTCAGCGACCTCGCCGCCGCCATCAAGGCTCTGCCCGCGGCAGCCGGTGTCGATGCTGTGCTGCTGCCTGGCGAGCGCGGGGACGCCGAGCGCCAGCGCCGCCTTGCCGCCGGCATTCCCGTGGCGGGAGGAACGGCGTCACGCCTCGCCGCCCTCGCGCGCAAGCTCGGCGTCGTCGTGCCTGCCGAGCTTGCCTGATCATCACGGCCGCAGGCGGGATCCCTCGCCTCGCCCAACAACAAGAAGAACCTGCAACCGGAGGACCCCATCGATGCGCATGTTCGTCGCCCTGCTCGCCGTCCTGGTCGCCGCTGCCTCTCCGGCGTCGGCCAACGACTTTCCCAACCGGCCCATTCGCGTGCTTCACGGCTTCGCCGCGGGCGGCAATGCCGACATCGTCGCCCGCATCATGGCGGAGGAGATGCGCAAGTCGCTGGGCCAGCCGCTCGTCGTCGAGCCGCGGCCCGGGGCGGGCGGCAACATCGCCTCCCAGGCGGTCGCCCGCTCGGACGCCGACGGCTACACCATCGTGCTGCTGACGACGGCCCACGCCATCTCGCCGGCCCTGATCAGGACGCTGAATTTCGACCCGGTCGCCGACTTCCAGTTTCTCTCCGTGGTGACGGATTTTCCCTTCTTCATCGTCGTCAACGAGGCGTCGCGCTTCAGGACCATCCAGGATCTGGTCGCCGAGGCCCGGGCCAAGCCGGCGACCGTGACTGCCGGCACAGCAGGTGTCGGCACCGGCCACCACATGGGCCTCGAACTCATGTCGAGCGCCCTCGGCGTGAAGTTCGTCCACGTCCCCTATCGCGGTGACTCCGGTGCCATCACCGGGGTTCTCGGCAACAGCGTCGACTTCATCATCGCTCCCGGTGCAGCCGTTCTGTCCTCCATCGAGGGGGGCAAGCTCAGGGCCCTCGCCGTCACGGGGCCGCAGCGCTGGCCGGCGACGCCCACGGTGCCGACCCTCTCCGAGAGCGTCTCGCCGAACCTGCAGATGATGGCCTGGATCGGCTTTGCCGCACCCCAGAACACGCCGCGGCCGGTGGTCGACAGGCTCAACGCCGCCATCCGTCAGGCGGTCGATTCGCCGGAGGTGCGCAGCCGCCTCGCGGCCCTTGGCGGCTATCCCAGCGCCGGCACGCCCGAGGAAATGACGAGCAAGGTGACGGAACAAATCCGCCTCTGGAAAGAGGTCGCCGCAAGGGCCGGGATGCAGCAGCAATAGCCGTGGCGACATCCGGCCGAAGGCGTTCATCGCGACGTCCCGGCCGGATCATCGCGCAACGGTCGTCAGGACGTCTCGGGGGGCAACCGGCGGGCACCGAGGCCCGCTGCTTGCCTTTCGCCGGTTTTTGCGGCGGTGGTCGGTGGGCGCCTGAAGGAGGGTCGCCCATCTACCGGCGACCGGCCCATCACCACGCTTCTCCGCGACGGAGCGACAGCAGGCCCTCGCCATCACCTCGCCTCATCATATATGAATGAATCAAAATGAGCGCCGAGCGCCGCGATGGAGGACATGCCATGCAGATCGATCGAAGGATGGTGCTCGCCGGTCTGGCCGCATCCTGTGCCATGCCGAGGCAGGGTCTTGCCCAGGCGGTGACGGCGCGCATGGGGACTGCGACGATGACCGTCCTCAGCGATGGATCGATCACCCTTCCCGGCAGCCTGCTGGCGCGATCGGCGCCACGCGAGGAGGTGGCAGGCCTTCTGTCGGCCGCGGGGCTACCCGTCGACCAGGTGACCAACAGCCTCAACGTGCCGGTGGTACGGGCCGGCGAGACCCTCATCATGTTCGACACCGGCGCGGGAAAAAACTTCCTCCCGACCACCGGCAGCCTGCCGCAGTCGATGGAGCAGGCAGGCATCGACCCCGCGAAGATCGGCCACGTGCTGTTCACCCACGCCCATCCGGATCATCTGTGGGGCGCCCTCGACGAGTTCGACACGCCGGCCTGCGCCAATGCGACCTACCACATCGCCCAGGCCGAATGGGACTTCTGGTTCGACCCCGGCGTCTTCTCCCGGCTGCCCGAGGATCGCCAGGCTTTCGCCGCCGGCGCCCAGCGTGTCCTGAAGGCGCTCGAGCCGCAGATCAAGCGGTTCAGGCCCGGCGAGGAGGTGATCCCCGGCATCGCGGCGATCGATACCGCCGGCCACACGCCGGGGCACGTCTCCTTCGAGGTCAGGCTCGGAGGAGAACCCTTCATCGTGGTCGGTGACGCGCTCACCCACCCGGTCCTGTCCTTCGCCCGGCCCGACTGGGCGACGGGTTTCGATCAGGACGGCGAGACGGCCGCGGCGAGCCGCCGGCGCCTGCTCGGCAAGCTGGTATCGGACCGGCTGCCCATCACCGCCTACCATCTGCCGAAGGGCGGCGTCGGGCGGGTGGAGGCCAGCGGGTCGGCCTTCCGTTTCGTCCAGGCCTGACTATTCGGCAGCCGACCGGCTGTCGGCCGACCGGCCGGCAATGGCGCGCAGCCACTCCAGCACCGATCCCTCGAGCAGGATGGCGATGCCGATGCGGGCGCCGATCACCATGCCGATGATCGCGACGGGCCATGACACGGCCATGAGGGATCCGGCGGTCAGGCCCTGGCCGATGGTGCAGCCGCCGGCCAGCACCCCGCCGAAACCCATCAGCGCCGCGCCGGCAAGGTGGCGGCGCATCTCGCGCTGATCGTCGAAGGCCTCCCAGCGGAACTCCCGCGCCACCAAGGCCGCGGCCAGGGCGCCGAGGATCACCCCGAAGACGCTCATCACGCCGAAGTCGAGGACGCTGCCCTCGCCGGCGGCCAGGGCGTAGATCGCGCGGGCGACGGGGGCGACGAAAGTCAGGCTCTGGACGCGGATGGCCTCGGCGAAGGGGTCTGCGAAGGGGCCGGTCGCGGCCCAGCCCGCCACCACGCCGAGGCCGAGGACGACGGAGGCCGTCAGCAGGCGGGGCGAGCGCCGCAACCTCTCGTCACGGGCCGCGAGCCCGACGAGCAGGAGTGCGGTTGCAACGGGCATGAGCAGCCCCGGCCATGGTCCCAGCCAGGTCGCGACGATGGAGGGATAGGAGCCGACCGTCTGGGCGGGCAGCGCGATGGCCAGCCGTTCCACCACGCCGATGCGCAGTTCGGCGAGCACCCCGCGCAGCACCGCATAGGCGACGACGCCGAAGACGACGAGGGTCACGAGGCTGCGCAGGTCGCCCGTTCCGAGCCGCACGAGCGATCCGAAGGCGCAGGTCCCCACCAGCGCCATGCCGAGACCGAAGAGGATCGCACCGACGAGCGTTCCGGCAAGCGCGAACCGGTCCGGCACATAGGTGGTGGTCGAGGGGTCGAAGCCGGCGCCGTGGACGAGCGCCTGGGTGCCGAGCAGCGCGATGGCCAGCGCCAGCCCGAAGGCGCGCATGCGGCGCCAGTTGCCGCCGAGCAGCGCATCCTCGACCGCACCGAAGGTGCAGAGCCTGGCGCGCTGGACCGCAAAGCCGCCGGCAAAACCGACGATGAGGCCCACCACGCCGACGGCGAGGGCCGTCAGACCCGTCATGCGTCCTCCCATGGGGGCCTGGAAGGGACCCCCAGCTTATGTCACGCCCGATGTTTCGGGTCGGCAGAGGCCGGTGGGGGCACCGGTGCTGCAGAAGATGTTGTACACGACGCGGATGACCTGCCGCACGTTCTCGTTGGCGAGGCTGTAATAGACGGTGGTGCCGTCGCGCCGGGTGGTGACGAGGTCGTCGAAGCGCAGGCGGGCGAGCTGCTGGGAGACCGTCGGCTGCCGCAGCGAGAGAATCGATTCGAGTTCGCCGACCGAACGCTCCTTCTCGGCGATCAGACAAAGCAGCAGCAGTCGGCTTTCGTGGGCAAGGGCCTTGAGGAAATCGCTGGCGTCGCGCGCATTGCGCATGAGCGCGTCGAGTTCCGGCGAGAACTCCGCTCCGTCGCGCAATTCGTCCTCGACGGATCTGGGAACGATCGCATCCGTCATCCCGATCTTCCCCCTGCTGCCGGCTGCGCCGGCGGACTGTCCGAGCGCGCCCGGTGGTCCTGCACCATCTTGGTGAAAAGGCCCCAGAACGTCGCGGCGTCGATGTAGCCGATCAGCCGGCCGACCTCGCGACCCCGGTCGACGAGAACGAAGGTGGGGGAAAAGCGGACCGGGATGGTGAGCGTGACGTCCGCCGGGTCGCCGCGGTCCATGTCGATCCGCCGCAGCGGCGCATAGGCGCCTTCCTCGGACTTCTCGTAGGCGGGCGCGACCTCGCGGAGCCACCGGGCGCACCAGGGGCACCCGGCCCGCTCGAACATCAGCAGTTCGGCCGCGGACGCCGTCGCCGCCGGCACGAGGGCGCCGACGGCGAGCAGCAGGATCAGCAGAGTTTCGCGCAAGCGGCGCATGGCTGCTCTTGGAGGCCTCAGGGTTGGTTTACCGGGGACTGACGATCGAACAGATAGGCCATGACGTCCTTGATCTGGTCGATGGTCAAGACCTTGGCGTGGCCGAATCGCGGCATGTTGGAACAGGCGACGACCGCCTGCGAATTGTAGATCTTGATCCAGGTGTCGCGGATCACCTCGGGGTCATAGTTGCGCTCCCGCCCGTAGCCGGCAAGGCTCGGCCCCAGTGTGCCGTAGCTGACCTCCTTGGGATCCATCTGGTGGCAGGCATAGCAGTTGCCGCCGGCGACCGTGCCCGGCCCGTCGGAGAACTGGAAGCCGCGGCCGTTGTTGGCCACCTGGAATCCCTTGCGCCAGTCGCCGAGGAAATTGCCGTCGGCGTGGAAGTCACCACGGCGGCGCGCTCGCGCGCCGGATCGGCATCGGACCTCGGCGGCCGAGACCTGGTTGCGACGGCTCGGTGCAGGCCCGCTGCGTCTCGTCGA
Source organism: Phreatobacter sp. (assembly GCA_965284145.1). Taxonomy (GTDB): domain Bacteria; phylum Pseudomonadota; class Alphaproteobacteria; order Rhizobiales; family Phreatobacteraceae; genus Phreatobacter. The sequence goes on along the minus strand of CBDIRH010000001.1, from coordinate 300,349 downwards.
GCTGCGCCCGCGCCTGCCATTCGGGCGACACCCGCGTGAACATGGCGCGGATCAGGGCGTCGACCTTGGCCGGATCGGCGGCCGGGCGGTCCTGCGCCGTGACCGACGTGACGGAGAGTGCAAGGCCGCAGGCCAGCACGAGGCGGAGGGTCTTCGGGAAGTTTCGGAACATGGTGACCCCCGCTCAGCGCTTGATCGAGGGGACGGTGATCTCACCGCCCGCTGCCTGGACATTGAGGAACATCTGGAGGGCCGTCAGGCCGTCCGATGCATAGGCGGGCTCCGGCCAGCGCTGCTGCCGGAAGCAGTCCCACAGCCGGTGCTGCATGGTCCTGCAGGGCACTCTGCGACACGCGGTAGGTCGGCCAGGAGCCCATCGTCTCCTGGGCCTGCTTGCCGGGCGCCGAGAAGTCGGGAAGGCCCTGCAGACGGATGCGCTTGCCGGGCTCGGCGTGGCAGGTGGCGCAGGAGAAATCCATCACGCCGGCGCGCCGGTAGAACATCGCCTCGCCCATCGCCGCCATCTCCCGCTCGCGCGGGTGCGTGGTCTGCGGCTGGATGCGCATGCCGTTCGACTTGTTGGCGATGAAGGCGACGAGATCCTCCATGTCGGAGGCGCGGCCGGGACCCGAGAAGCGTCGGCGAATCACGTCGGCTGTGTCGAGACCCTGGATCTTCTCCATGCACCACAGGAGACGCTGCTCGAGGTCCATGACCCTGTCGGCATCGGCGAAGAAGCGGGGCAGCTTGGCATAGGCGCCCTCGAGCTTGCCCGGGCCTTCACCGAGGTCGCAGGTCTCGAGCGACACGTTCTTCGTCCCGCGGGCCTGCGCCCAGAGAACTTCGCCACGATCGACCGCCAGATAGCCGGGATTGGCCATCGGATCGTTGATCATCGCGCGATAGCGTTCGATTTCCTTCTCACTCTCATCCTGGGGCTGTGCCATCACGCCTGCGATTCCGTGCGCAGGTGACGACAGCGGCCATCAGGGCAAAGAGACCCCTCTTGCGACCCATCGCATGTCCTCCTCAGTGCTCTCCCGGTCGCCCTCTGTCGGGACGATCCAACGGCATCGTCATTCGCTCTTTACATTCACGAAAAACGATATACCAATATGACCAAGCTTGCAGTCGTCGAACTGCGGCGTCAAGAAGAAGATGGAGCGGTTCCAACGAGAGCCGCCCGGGTCGGGAAACACGAAAGGAGGCCCCCATGGCGGGTCCAATCGTCCATCAGACGAGACGAAATGTGCTGCGTTTCGCGGCGCTTGCGGCAGCAGCATCGGTCATCGCCCCGGGTCTTGCCCATGCTGACGCCAAGGCCGTCGAGGCCGAGCTGAAGAAGCTCTACGACGGCAAGGCCATGGCCGAAGGCAAGGTCAAGCTCGACGTGCCGCAGATCGCCGAGAACGGTCTGGTCGTGCCAATCACGGTCGAGGTCGAAAGCCCGATGACGGAGGCAGAACTACGTGAAGGCGGTGCATGTCTTCGCCGACGGCAATCCGCAGCCGGGCGTGCGTCAGCTTCCGCTTCACGCCCGTGTCGGGCCGGGCCTGCATCGACGTCGCATGCGCCTCGCCCAGACCCAGAACATCATCGCGGTCGCCGAAGATGTCGGACGGATCGTTCTGTTCACGACGAAGGCCGAGCGTGAAGGTCACCATCGGCGGCTGCGGCGGCTGAGGGAGGGATCCACGAACAATGTCCACGCGACACCACGTCCCCGTGTCCGCGTTGCCCGTCGCAACAGTCAAGGCCGGCGACGTCGTCGAGGTGAAGACGCTGATCTCGCCACGAGATGGAGAGCGGGCCAGCGCCGCGGCTCCGACGGCAAGCCGCATCCCGCGCAAGATCATCAACAAGCTTCACCTGCCACATCCAGCTGGCAAGCTCGTGTTCGCGTGCGGACTTCGGCACGCCGGCCGATCTCGGCCAACCCCTACCAGTCCATTCTTCTTCAGGCGGACAGAAGCCGGTCCGAGTTGAACTGACCGTGTGGCAGGATGATGATGGCAGCCGCATTGTACGGCTACCAGCGAAACGCGGTGAGCTGTAACCTGATCCGAGCCGGGCGGCGCCGCACGGCGTCCGTGGTCTGCTGCAACCCAACGACATGGAGCGGAACAGCATGACCGTCTCGCGTCGTGGCCTTTCCTGCAGGCGACGGCGGCTGCCCATGCTGACGCTTGCGTCGGATCCGGCCTGCCTCGGTCGCGTCGCCGCGCAACAGCGTCTGACCGAAGCCGAGCATTCTCGCGTTTCCAGACGCTCGGCAACGTCACGATCTGGTGCATGTCACCGATCATCCACGCCCAGCTGGTGCCGCTGCTATTTCCGCGAGCCCTCGACCAACCTCGGTGTCGGTGACGCGCGCGGGCAGCCGCCGCATCCTCACCGAGCCGGGCCTTCCGCGACTATTACAAGATCGCCGCCAGGCTCGGCCGACGCCTATGCCCTGACCGCTGACGACTATCGACAGCCTCGCACGCACCTATGGGCCGGATGGGCGGCATCGACCGCGTCGCCACGCGTGGTCAAGGCGGTCCGCGCCGAGCGCGGCGATGACCAGCGTGCTGCTGCTCGATGGCGGCGATACCTGGCAGGGCTCCTGGTCACGTCGCTGCAGATCGAAGGGCCAGCGACATGGTGGACGGTCATGGAGGCCCTGAAGCCCGACGCCATGACGTCGGTCACTGGGAGTTCACGCTCGGCGCAGGACCGCGTCAAGGAAATCGCCGAGACGTCGAAGCTTCGCCTTCCTCGCCCAGAACATCCGCAGCATCGGAGTGGCAGGAGCCGGTCTTCGAGCCGCGCAAGATGTTCGAGAAGGGCGGCGTCAAGGTCGCCGTCATCGGCCAGGCCCTGCCGCGCACCGGCCATTGCCAATCCGCGCTGGATGTTCCCGGACCTGGAGTTCGGCATCCGCGAGCGACGACCTGCGCAAGCCAGGTCGAGGAGGCGCGCGCCGAGGGCGCCGACGCTCGTCGTGCTGCTGTCGCACAACGGCTTCGACGGTCGACCGTCAAGCTGGCCGGCCGCGTCGCGCGGCATCGACGTGATCCTCACCGCCCATACCCACGACGCCATGCCCGGCGTCGTCACCGGTCGGCAAGACGATCATCATCGGCTCTGGATCGCACGGCAAGTTTGTCTCGCGTCTCGATCTCGACGTGCCGTGACAAGAAGGTAGCCGGCTACAAGCTACAAGCTGATGCCGGTCTTCACCGACGCCATCCAGCCGGATCCGGCGATGACGTCGCTGGTCGACCGGGTCTCCGCAAGCCCTATCGCGGCGGATCTCGCCCGCGAGGTCGGCCGGACGCGACAGCCTGTCTCTATCGGCGCGGCAATTTCAACGGCACCTTCGACGACCTGATCTGCCCAGGCGATGCTTGACCGAGCGCGATGCCGAGATCGCGCTCTCGCCAGGCTTCCGCTGGGGCGGGACGCTCGCTGCCGGGCGACCCCAGTCACCTTCGAGGCACATCGCCAACGCCACCGCCATGACCTACCCGGCTTGCTACCGCATGCAGATGACCGGCGCGCAGCTGAAGGAGATCCTGGAGGATGTCGCCGACAACATCTTCCACCCGGACCCCTACTTCCAGGGCGGCGGCGACATGGTGCGCGTCGGCGGCGTCGGCTACGCCATCGACGTCTCGGCCTCGATGGGACGGCGCATCTCGGAGCTCACCCTTCTGAAAACAGGGCAGCCGCTCGAGGCATCGAAATCCTACACCGTCGCTGGCTGGGCCAGCGTCAACCAGGGCACGCAGGGCCCGCCGATCTGGGACGTCGTGCAGGCGCATGTCGCCCGGCTGAAGACGGTCCGCATCGATCCCAACTCCGCCGTGAAGGTGACCGGAGCATGACGAGGATTCCCCCGAAGGAGGCACGCATGACGCGCGAAGCCACCACTCTCGACAGACGCAGGTTCCTGGGAGCTGCCGGCCTCGACCGCTGCTGCCGGTCATCAGCTGCGGCGCATCGGTGTCACCGCCCGTGGCCGCTCCGCCCGCCGCTCCGGATCCGCTCATCACCGAGCCGCAGGACTGGGCGCGCAGTTCTCGGCGACGGCGTCCAGGCCGCGCCCCTATGGCCAGCCCCTCAGCAGTTCGAGAAGCATGTCGTCCGCCGCGACGTCGAATGGCTGACCGCCAGCCGGCGAATCCTCGGTGAACTTCACGCCGCTGCACGAACTCGACGGCATCATCACCCCGTCCGGGCTCTGCTTCGAGCGTCACCACGGCGGCATCGCCGAGATCGACCCGGCGAAGTACCGCCTGATGATCAACGGCCTCGTCGACAAGCCGCTGGTCTTCACGCTCGACGACCTCAAGCGCTTTCCCGGCCGGCAGCAACCACGCCTATTTCCTGCGAATGCGCCGCCAATTCCGGGCATGGAGTGGCGCGGCGCGCAGCTCAACGGCTGCCAGTTCACCCACGGCATGGTCCACAACGTCTGGTACACCGGCGTCCCGCTCAAGACCTTGCTGGACGAGGCCGGCGTCAAGACCAGCGCCAAGTGGCTGCTCGCCGAGGGTGGCGATTCCTCGAGCATGACCCGCTCCATTCCACTCGAGAAGGCGCCTCAAGGACTGCCTCGTCGTGTGGAAGATGAACGGCGAGATGCTGCGCCCCGAACAGGGCTATCCGGTCCGGCTCGTCGTGCCCGGCTGGGAAGGCAACATGTGGATCAAGTGGCTGCGTCGTATCGAGGTCGGCGACATGCCCTGGCAGCAGCGCGAGGAGACGTCGAAATATACCGACCTTCTCGCCGATGGCCGCTCCCGCCGCTTCACCTTCATCATGGATGCCAAGTCCGTGGTGACCAACCCCTCGCCGCAGGCCCCCCTCAAGCACAAGGGCCCCAATGTCCTGACGGGCCTCGCCTGGTCGGGGCGCGGCAAGATCCGCCGCGTCGACGTCTCGATCGACGGCGGTCGCAACTGGCAGACGGCGCGGATCGACGGCCCGGTGCTGCCCATGTCGCTGACGCGCTTCTATGTCGATTTCGACTGGGACGGCCAGGAACTGCTGATCCAGTCCCGCGCCATCGATTCGACACCGGCTACGTCCAGCCGACCAAGGACGAGCTGCGCAAGATCCGCGGCACCAATTCCATCTACCACAACAACGGCATCCAGACCTGGCATGGTGCGTCCGAACGGGGAGACCGAGAATGTCGAGATCGGCTAAGCTCCTCGTGGCGCTGACGGTCGTGGCGGGCCTGTCGGGCGCAAGCCTCGTTCTCGCCCAGCAGCGCCCCCAGCCGCAACGTCCGCAGCAGGCGGCCGCGCCCGCCGCCGCTGTCGCTCCGAAGAAGCTGGGTCTCGGCCGCGAGGCCCATCCGGCCGAGGTCGCCGCCTGGGCGATTGCGGTCCGCCCCGATGGCCAGGGCCTGCCGCCCGGCCGCGGCACCGTGAAGCATGGCGAGGAGGTCTACCAGGCCCAGTGCGCCACCTGCCATGGCGAGTTCGGCGAGGGGACCGGGCGCTGGCCCGTGCTGGCCGGAGGCCGCGGATCGCTGCGCGGCGAGAGCCCGGAGAAGACCATCGGCTCGTTCTGGCCCTATCTGTCGACGACCTTCGACTACGTTCGCCGCGCCATGCCCTATGGCAACGCCCAGTCGCTCTCCAACGATGACGTCTACGCCCTGACGGCCTATCTTCTCTTCCTGAACGACATCGTGCCGGAGAGCTTCGAGTTGACCCGGGAGAACTTCACATCGGTGCGGCTGCCCAACGTCGACAACTTCTACGACGACGACCGCGAGACGACCGAGCGCGCTTTCTGGAACCCCAATCCCTGCATGACCAACTGCCGTCCGACGGCGCCGCAGGTCACCGGCCGTGCCCGCGTGATCGACGTCACGCCGGAAGGCCGCAGCGGCCCGAGGGTCGAATGAGCAAGGGCCGGCGACCCCCCGCGCTGGCCTTCGCGGTGTCGGTCTGCGCCGCCATGAGCAGCGCCTCTGCCAGGGCGGGCGACGCGGCGCTCGGAGAGTACCTCGCCTCCGAATGCGTCACCTGCCACCAGATCTCCGGCCAGCAGGTCGGCGGCATCCCCGTCATCATCGGCCTGCCGCAGGACGCCTTCGTGGCGCTGATGGACAGCTACAAGCGCCGCGAGCGCGACAACCAGGTCATGCAGGCCATGGCCGCAAGATTGTCGGCTGAGGAGGTGGCGGCGCTCGCCGCCTATTTCGGCAGCCTGCGCCCCCGTGGGAACTAGCCGGCGAACCACCGCCTGAAATGGAGCAAGCCATGTCTGACATCGATCGCAGGGTGCTTCTCGGGGGCGCGGTTCTGGCGTCGGCAGCGGCGACCACGCCGTCCGCCGCGACGCCGATGCTGCAGTTCTCCGACCTGAAGAAGGAGGCCGACGTCGCCTGCGTCTATCACTGCGACTTCGGCGATCCGCCGCGCTTCGTCCAGATGCTCACCAATATCGGCAACCACTATTCCTCCTATGGCGCCGATCCCTTCGCCATCCAGCTGGCGATCGTCGCCCATGGTGCCGGGGTGAAATTCTTCCTCGAGAGCCTCGAGGGGACGAACTGGCGGGACGAGGCCATGGTGCCGCAGATCTTCGATCGCGTGCTTCCCCAGGCCAAGAACGGCCTGAAGGTCCACCTCTGCGACATCACGTTCCAGCGTTTGAATCTGGACCGCACCAAGGTCAGGAAGGCAGACTTCATCTCCTTCGTGCCTTCGGGCGTCGCCACGGTAGCGGCGCTTCAGGCCAAGGGTTTCGCCTATCTCAAGGTCGGATGAGACATCCGGCAACACGTCGAGGCCAACCGGCGGACAACAACAACGGGAGGAACTGAGATGACGATGAACCGCAGAGAATTCCTCGGCCACGGGATCGGCCCTCGCCACCACGGTGCTGGCGGCGCCCGCTCTTGCGCAGGCCAAGCCGAAGGTCGTCGTCGTGGGTGGCGGCCCCGGTGGCGTCACCGCGGCGAAATACATCGCCAAGGACAGCCAGGGCGGGATCGACGTTGTCCTGGTCGAGCCGCAGCGGCAGTTCACCACCTGCTTCCATTCCAACCTCTACCTCGGCGGCTATCGCTCCTTCGAGTCGATCACCCACGGCTACGACAAGGTCTCGGCGGCGCATGGCTTCCGGATGAACCACCAGATGGCGAGCCGCGTCGACCGGGAGAAGAAGGAGGTCGTCCTCGCCGACGGCTCGAGGCTCGGCTACGACCGGCTGGTGCTCTCGCCTGGCATCGACCTGAAATACGACTCGGTGCCCGGCTGGGGCCGCGAGCACGAGGAGACCATGCCGCACGCCTGGCGCGCCGGGCCGCAGACCCAGCTCCTCAAGGCGCGTCTCGACGCCGTGCCGGACGGTGGCGTCATCGTCATGATCGCCCCGCCCAATCCCTACCGCTGCCCGCCCGGCCCCTATGAGCGTGTCTCGATGATGGCGCACGTTCTGAAGGCCTCCGGCCGCCGCCGCGCCAAGATCATCGTCCTCGACCCCAAGGAGAGCTTCTCCAAGCAGGGGCTCTTCCAGGAAGGCTGGGAGAAGCACTATCCGGGCATGGTCGAGTGGATCGGGCCGAAGGTCCACGACGGCATCAAGTCGGTCGATCCGAAAACCAACACGGTTGTGACCGGCTTCGAGACCTATGAGAAGGCAGCTCTGGTCAACGTCATCCCGGCGCAGATGGCGGGTGCCGTCGCCCGCGACGCCGGCCTCGCCAACGCCTCCGGCTTCTGCCCGATCGATCCGGCCAACATGAAGTCGGCCAACGACCCGAACATCTATGTCCTGGGCGATGCCTGCATCGCCGGCGACATGCCGAAGTCCGGCTTCTCCGCCAACAGCCAGGCCAAGGTGGCGGCGCTCATGGTGCGCGGTGAGCTCGTGAACGCCCGCACGTTCCCGGCCCGCTATTCCAACACCTGCTGGAGCCTCATCGAGACCGATGATACCGTGAAGGTAGGCGGTCGCTACGAGGCGAAGGACGGCAAGATCACCGCCGTGGAGACCTTCATCTCCAAGACCGGCGAGACCGCCGAGCTTCGCAAGCAGACCCAGGACGAGAACATGGGCTGGTATGCCGGCATCACCGCCGACATGTTCACCTGATGTTGCCGCCCGCCATTTTCTGAACGCGGCAGGCCCGCGCCCCCTGACCCGGACGACCCCAAAAGGGTCGTTCGGGCGTCATCCCCGAAGGAACCGACCATGCGCATCGCAGCCATCGCCGCTCTTCTCGCGACGAGTGCCCTTGTCACGCCTCTGCTGGCCCAGGCGCCGGCTCCGACCCCGGCGCCGCCGGCCGCAGCCGCTCCTGCCGCGGCAGCGCCTGCCGCCACGCCTGCTGCAGGCGACCCGGCTGCCGGAGAGCGCGTCTTCGCCCAGTGCCGCGCCTGCCATCAGGTCGGGGAGACCGCCCGCAATCTCGTGGGGCCGCAGCTCAACGGTCTGTTCGGCCGCACCGCCGGCTCGGTCGCGGGCTTCAACTATTCACCGGCCTTCAAGACCCCGGAGGTTTCCGCCAAGGTCTGGTCGCCCGAGAACTTCACCACCTATATCCGCAATCCGCGCGCCGTCACGCCCAACACCCGCATGGTCTTCGCCGGCATCCGCAGCGACACCCAGATCGCCGACCTCATCGCCTATCTGAAGCAGTTCGGCGCCGACGGAAAGCGCACCCAGTAAGCCCTCAATCGCGGCAAGATCCCGGGCGCCCGCATCGGCGGGTTGCCCGGCCAATGCGTCCCGGCGCCACCGGGCAGTGATCGGCGGTGGGCGGCCCGACGTCAGGCGGCTCCGGCCACCTCCACCACCAGCATCGCGCCCTCGATCCCGGTGACGCGAACCCGGGCGCCCGAGGCGAGGTCGGGTCCTGTCACCAGCCAGACGGAATCGGCGACGCGGACGCGGCCGCGGCCCGCCTGAAGAGGTTCGTCGAGGACGAACTCGCGGCCGATCATGGCCTCCAGACGCCGGTTGAGGTCGGGCTTGTCGCTCGCCGTGCCGTTGCTCGCCTTCATGACCTTGAACCAGCCGTAGAGGCTGATCAGCGACAGCACGGCGAAGACCGCGAGCTGGATCTGCCGGGGTCCCGGAGCGAGAAGGAAGATGATCCCGGTGACGGCCGCCGCCGCGCCGAGCCAGATGAGGAAATAGCCCGGTGCGAGGATCTCGGCCGCCATGAGGATGGTGGCGAGAATGACCCAGCCCCAGGCTCCCGCGGAAGCGATGGCGGAGACGATCATGTCAGCCCCCGGCGCTCGGCACGCTGCCGCCGCGGGATGGCGGCCGCGGGGGAGCGCCGTCCTGCCCGAAGGCGGCCTTGGCGATCTCGCCGATGCCGGCGATGCGAGCCCAGGACTCTGCGTGGCCTCGATCGGGTAGGATCAGCGATCTTGGCGTGGTTCGGACGAGGTCGCGATGCGCCTCGAGGGCCTTCAGACGTACTTCGTCGGCGATGAAGTAGTTGACCGACGGCACGTTGCCGCCGGCAATGGCCTCGGCCGACAGCATTTGCGGTCGCCTTGGCCTCGGCTTCGGCCAGGCGCTCGCGCGCTTCGGCGTCGCGGAACGCGGCTTCCTTGCGGCCCTCGGCCTCGAGGATCTGCGACTGCTTCTCGCCCTCGGCGCGCAGGATCTCCGACTGCGCGCTGCGCCCTCGGCCTCCAGGATCGCCGCGCGCTTCTCGCGCTCGGCCTTCATCTGCCGGCCCATGGCGGCGACGAGATCGCGCGGGGGGCGCGATGTCCTTGATCTCGATGCGGCAGCACCTTGACGCCCCAGGGCGAGGCCGCCTGATCGACGACGCGCAAGCAGGCGTCTCGTTGATCGTCGTCGCGGTTCGACAGCAGCGCGTCGAGGTCCATGGACCCCATGACGGTGCGGATGTTGGTCATGGCCAGGTTCAGTGATGGCGATGGTCGAGGTTCGTGCACCTCGTAGGACGCGCGGGCCGCGTCCAGAACCTGGTAGAACAGCGACGCCATCGACCGTGACCGTGGCGTTGTCCTTGGTGATGACCTCCTGGCTGGGAACGTCGAGCACCTGCTCCATGCATCGTTCATCTTGTGGCCGATGCGGTCGATGAACGGCACGATCAGCTTCAGGCCTGGATCGAGGGTGCGCGTGTAGCGCCCGAAGCGCTCGACGGTCCAGTGGTAGCCCTGCGGTACCGTCTTGATGCCGGCGAACAGGAACAGGATGACCACGATGACGACGCCGATGAGGGCGATGTCGCTGCCGGCGAATGGGAACATGATCTTTCTCCGTTGCGCGCCCCGCAGCCTAGGCCGGCGACGATGGCGGCTCAATGGCCGCGGAGACAAGCACGGTCCTGTTGCATCGCGATGGCGCGGAGGCTGCCGAACATTTCGCCGCGGTCCCTGGAATGAGAATTCTTTGCAACTGGCTTGACAGGGTTCGCGGGTGACCCCAAGTTGTTGCAAATGAGTTGCAACAGCGCCTTTCGCCCCGTCCCGGTCTCCAGGTGAAGATGATGCTCCCCCGTCTGTCGCGCCGCAGCCTCCTTGCCCTCGCTGCAACCGCAGCCCTTCCCGCGCCTCTGCTGGCCCAGCAGGCCCGGCGTCCGCGGATCGTCACCACCACCGCCATGCTCGCCGACACTGTCCGCATGCTGGCTGGCGAGCAGGTGTCGGTGGAGGCATTGATGGGGGAGGGGGTCGATCCGCATCTCTACCGCCCGACCCGCGCCGACATCGTCAAGCTGACCCAGGCCGACCTCGTCATCGCCCATGGCCTCGGGCTGGAGGCGCAGTTCCGCGAGACCTTCCTGCAACTCGCCCGTCGCCGTGCGCCGGTGATGGCCGCCGAGGCGATCGGCAGGGACCAGTTGCTGAAGGATGCGGAGGTCGTCGACAAGCCGGACCCCCATGTCTGGATGGACCCGAAGCTCTGGACGGTCGTGGTGCGCGCCGTCTCGGAAGCGCTGGTTCGTGCCGCCGCGCCGGGGCAGCCCGCCGTCGTCCCCGACCTCGACCCGGTTCTCGCCAAGATGAACGCCCTCGGCGCCTATGCGGGCCAGGTGCTGTCCTCGGTTGCCACCGAGCGGCGAGTGCTGGTCACCGCCCATGACGCCTTCGGCTATCTCGCCCGCGCCTATGGTTTCGAAGTCCATGGCATCCAGGGCCTGTCGACGGAGAGCGAGGCCGGCCTCAAGGCGATCGAGGCGACGGTCGACATGGTCGTCAGCCGCCGCATCCCGGCGATCTTCGTCGAGAGTTCGGTTTCCGACCGCAACGTCCGCGCCGTCATCGAGGGCGCCGCGCGCCGCAGCCACCGGGTCGTCATCGGCGCCGAGCTCTTCTCCGATGCCATGGGCAAGCCGGGGACCTATGAGGGCACCTATGTCGGCATGATCGACCACAACGTGACTGCCATCGCGCGGGCGCTCGGCGGCACCGCTCCCGAGAAGGGCATGTCCGGCCGGCTCGCACTGGCGGGCTGAGAGTGGACATGCTGGCCCGCACGCCTCCTGAAGCCATTGCCGGGACCGCCGGCCTCCTGTCCGTCGAGAACCTCTCGGTCAGCTACCGGGGCGTCGCCGCGCTGGTCGACGTGACATGGACGGCGCCGGCGAGCGGCCTCACCGCCATCGTCGGCCCGAACGGCGCCGGCAAGTCGACACTCATCAAGGCCATCCTCGGCCTCGTCCCCTCCACCGGCCGCATCTCCATCGGCGGACGCCCGCTGGATGAGATGCGGGACGCGACCGCCTATGTGCCGCAGCGCGCCTCGGTCGACTGGGACTTTCCGGCGAGCGCCCTCGATGTCGTCCTGCAGGGCATGGTGCGCGAGCCCGGCTGGTTTCGTGGCTATGGTCGCGCCCGCCGCGAGCGGGCCCTGGCGCTCCTCGATCGTGTCGGAATGGCCGACCTCGCGGGGCGGCAGATCGGCCAGATGTCGGGTGGCCAGCAGCAGCGGGTCTTTCTCGCCCGCGGCCTGGCCCGCAATGCCCGCATCCTCTTCCTCGACGAGCCGTTGGCCGGCGTCGACGCCGCCTCCGAACGCATCATCCTCGACGTTTTCGATGCCCTCGACCGTGAGGGCCGGCTCGTCGTCTGCGTCCACCACGACCTCGGCACGGTGGCCGAACGCTTCGGCGACGTTCTGGTGCTCAACAAGAGGGTGATCGCCGCCGGGCCCGTCGCAGACGCCTTCACGCCGCAGGTGCTCGCACGCGCCTATGGCGTCCCCCTGGCCATCTGAGATGTCGAAGGCGCTGTCCGATCTCCTCGCCATCCTGACCTTCCAGGCCGGCTTCAACACGATGGTGGTGATGCTCGGCGCCGCCGCGCTCGGTTGCGCCGCGGGGGCCGCCGGCACCTTCGCCATGCTGCGCCGCAAGGCCCTGGTGTCGGACGCCGTCGCCCACGGCACCCTTCCGGGCATCGCCATGGCCTTCCTCGTCGCCGCGCTGCTCGGCCAGGCGCCGCGACAGCTGGGCTGGCTGATGGGCGGGGCGGGCATCGCCGCCGCCGTCACGCTCTTTGCCATCGAATGGCTCGGCCGCCGGCCGAAGGTCGGCCACGACACGGCGACGGCGGCCGTCCTCGCCTGCGGTTTCGGCCTCGGGCTCGCCCTCATGTCGGTGGTCCAGACGCTCGCCGTCGGCCGGCAGGCCGGGCTCGAAACCCTCCTCTTCGGCTCCGCTGCCGGCATGCTGCCGGGCGAGGCCCAGGCCATGGCCGGATTGGCCCTGCTCGTCCTCGTCACCATCGCGCTGGTGCTCAAGGAGCTCTCGGCCGTTGCCTTCGACCCGGACTTCGCGGCGACCACGGGCCTTCCGGTCGCCCGGCTCGACGCGCTCGTCGCCCTCGTCTGTGCCGTGGTGGTCGTGGCGGCATTGCCGATCGCCGGCTTCGTCCTCGCTGTCGCGCTTGTCGTCATCCCGCCCGCTGCGGCGCGCTTCTGGACCGACCATGCCGGCGCGGTCGTCGCCATCGCCGCGGCCATCGGAACGGTCTCGGCGCTGTCCGGCGCCGCGGCGTCCGCCGTCCTGCCGGACACGCCGACCGGCCCGGCCATCGTCATCGTTGCTGCCGTCATCTTCGCCGTGAGCCTCGCCTTCGGGCGCGCCCGCGGGCTTCTCTCCGGAGGCACATGATGGCCGAGTTCTGGACCGTCGATTTTGTGCCGCTGCTTGCCGCCAGCCTGTCGGCGCTGGCCTGCGCCCTTGTCGGCAACCTGCTCGTTCTGACGAGGCGTGCCATGGCGGCGGATGCCCTCAGCCATGCCGTCGTGCCGGGTGTCGTCATTGCCGTCGCGCTGACAGGGCTGTCGGGAAGCCTCGTGGTCCTCGCCGGTGGCCTGGCCGCGGCCTTCGCCGCCAGCGGTCTCGTCGCCTTCCTCGTCCGCGCCGGGAAGGTGGAGGAGGGCACGGCTCTCGGCATCGTCTTCACCACCTTCTTCGCCATTGGCATCCTCGTGCTCGAATGGTCGGGGCTCTCGCGCACCGGCTTCGACGTCCACCACGTCATCACCGGTTACCTGGAGGGCCTGATCTGGGTGACGGATGCTGCCCCGGGCCAGACGCTGTGGCAGATGATCGCTACGCTGCCGCAGGTGGTGTTCGAACTGGCCCTGGTTCTGGTCCTGGTTGCGGCCATCCTGACGGCCTTCCACAAGGAGCTGGCGCTGCTCGCCTTCGATCCGGTCTTCGCCCGGGCGAGCGGCCTGCCGGTCAGGCTCCTCGACGCGGCCCTTCTCACCGCCACGGCGCTCGCCTGCACCGCAGCCTTCAAGTCTGTCGGCGTCGTCCTCGCTGTGGCGATGATCGTCTGCCCGGCGGCTGTCGCCCGCCTTCTCACGACCCGGCTCTCGCACCAGATGGCCCTTTCGGCCGGCATCGCCCTCGCCACCGTCGGCATCGGCTACGCCATCGCCGTCTTCGGGCCCCGTCTGCTGGGCTCGCAACTGGCCCTCAATGCCGCCGGTACCATCGGTGCGGTGGCGGGCTTCATGCTGGTGGCGACGGCCGCCCTCAGGGCCCGCGCCTGATCCACCGCAAATCCGTTGCCGGCGCGGCGGCGTATCAGCTTCCAACGCTTCAAGATCGGGCGTATCACGCCCCGACACCGTTCGACTGCCGCGAGCCCCCATGCGCGAAATGAAACTCCCCGCCGGCCACGTCCCCGTGAAGACCGGCAAGATCGGCGTTCTGCTGATGAACCTCGGTACGCCGGACGCCACCGACTACTGGTCGATGCGCCGCTATCTGAAGGAGTTCCTCTCCGACCGCCGCGTCATCGAGACCTCGCGCGCCATCTGGTGGCCGATCCTCAACCTGATCATCCTGCAGACCCGTCCGCAGAAGAAGGGCAAGGACTACGCGACGATCTGGAACACCGAGAAGAACGAGAGCTTCCTCAAGACCATCACCCGCAACCAGGCGGAGAAGCTCGCGGACCACCTCAAGGCCATCAGCCCCGACATCCATGTCGAATGGGCCATGCGCTACGGCAATCCCGCCATCAAGCCGGCGGTCGAGCGGCTGATGGCCGAGGGCTGCGACCGCATCCTCGCCTTCTCGCTCTATCCCCAATATGCCGCCGCCACCACGGCGACCGCGAACGATCACCTGTTCCGGGCGCTGATGCAGATGCGCTGGCAGCCGACCATCCGCATCGCGCCGCCCTACCACGACGAGCCGGCCTATATCGCAGCCCTCGCCCAGTCGGTGCGCAACCATCTCGCGACGCTCGATTTCGAGCCCGAGGTGATCCTCACCTCCTTCCACGGCATGCCGAAGGACTACCTCCTCAAGGGCGATCCCTATCACTGCCAGTGCGCCAAGACCTGGCGGCTGCTGCGCGAGGAACTCGGCTATTCGCCCGAGCGGATGATGATGAGCTTCCAGTCGCGCTTCGGGCCGGACGAGTGGTTGAAGCCCTATACCGACGAGACCGTCGAGACGCTGGCGAAGCGCGGCGTGAAAAAGCTCGCCATCATCGCGCCCGCCTTCTCCGCCGATTGCCTCGAGACGCTGGAGGAACTGGACGGCGAGAACCGCCACATCTTCGAGAACAACGGCGGCGAAAAGTTCACCTATATCCCCTGCCTCAACGAGTCCGACCTCGGCATGAGCGTCATCACCACGGTGGTCGAGCGCGAGCTGAAGGGCTGGATCTGACGACGTAACGGGTCGGCAAGGCTGGCGACGCGAAGGCGAAACGGAGCGCGATCAGACAGGCGCGCTTCCGCGCCGTCCGGCGCTCCATGCCTTTGCAGGTTCCCATGTCGACCATTTTCCTCGTTCACGCCCCCCGCACCGTTCTGGGGCTTCTCTTCCTCGTCAGCGCCATCGACGGCTTCTGGGCCATGGCCACCGGCAACCACCTGATCCATCCGCCGGTGTCGCCGTCCGGGCGGCTGTTCGAGCAGGGCCTCCAGGCGTCTGGCTTCTTCTGGCCCTTGCTGAAGCTGATCAACCTGATCGGCGGTCTCAGCCTCGTCCTCAACGTGGCGCCGGCCTTCGGTCTCGCCCTCATCGCGCCGGTCATGGCGACGATCGTGCTGTTCCACGCCTTCCTCAATCCGCAGGGCCTGCCGATGGCGGGCATCCTCGTCGTCACCGGACTGATGCTGGTCTGGGCCTATCGCGACCGCTACGCGCCGATGTTCCGGGCCGCCTGACATAAGGGGGCGCGCCATCCCGCGGGCGGCGCGTCCCGAAAGGCCTGCCCCGGTGGGCTCGCCTATCCGACCGGGCGCGTATCCTCGATCACCTTGCCGTCGTTCGGCAGCGAGCCCGGCTTCACGGCTTCCACCGTGCCCTTGAGCTTCATGATCGAAAGCACGCTTTCGCCGACAGCGAGCACGAACTCCGGCGAGCGGGCGCGCGACTCCACCTTCAGCGTCATGGCGTCGGTCTCGCCGTTGCGGGCAACCACCAGACGCGCCCGCGCGATCTCGGGGTGGCGGCGAAGCACTTCGGCGACCTGCTCCGGCCGCACGAACATGCCCTTGACCTTGGCGGTCTGGTCGGCACGCCCCATCCAGCCCTTGATGCGGCTGTTGGTGCGGCCACAGGGCGAGGCTCCCGGCAGGATGGCGGTGAGGTCGCCGGTGGCGAAACGGATCAGCGGATGGTGCGGATCGAGCACGGTGACGACGATCTCGCCGACCTCGCCCGGCGCCACCGGGTCGCCCGTGCCAGGCCGGACGATCTCGAGGATGATGTCCTCGTTGAGGATCAGGCCCTGCCGCGCTTCGCTCTCGTAGGCGATGACGCCGCATTCGGCGATGGCATAGGTCTGATAGGCGTCGACGCCACGGGCGGCGACCTCCTTCTGCAGGCTGGCGGGGAAGGCCGCGCCGCCCACCAGTGCCCGCTTGATCGAGGAGGCGTCGCGACCCTTGTCCTTCGCAGCGTCGAGCAGGATCTTCAGGAAGTCCGGCGTGCCCGCGTAGCAGCTCGGGCGATAGGCCTCGATCAGGTCGAGCTGGGCGTCGGTATTGCCCGGGCCGGCCGGGATCACCGCACAGCCGACGGCCCGCGCACCGGAATCGAAGCACCAGGCGCCGGGGGTGAGGTGATAGGAGAGCGTGTTCAGCACGATGTCGCCGCGCCGGAAACCCGCCGCCGACATGGCGCGGCCGACGCGCCAGACGTCGTGGCCGATCGCCTCCGGCTCGAAGATGGGACCGGGCGACATGAACAGGCGCCCGAAGGAACTCGCCTTGCCGGGCACGAATCCTCCGAAGGGCGGGTTGGCCTTCTGCAGCGCGGGCATGTCGGACTTGCGCTGGACTGGCAGTTCTGCCAGCGCCGAGCGCGTCGTGATGGCCCGCGGATCGATCTTGCCGAGGTGACGGCGCCAGGCCGGCACCTTCATTGCCGCCGCGATGACCTGCGGCAGCCGTTTCATCAGATCCTTCTCGCGCGCGCTGTCGTCGCGCGTTTCGCGCTTGTCGTAATGCCCAGCCATGATGGTCTCCCTCAGCCGTCGATTATCCGGGCGACCGCCTCCCGCGCCAAGTCCGACTTAGGTCCGAACGATACCGGACGGGCGCAGTTCCGCTGCAATGCACGCGGAGGTAGCCCGGAACAGCGCCTCAGGCGGTCCAGCCGCAACCCGCGAGGGCCTCGTGCATGGCCTCCGGTGGCGGCGCCTCCGCGCTGATCGCTGGCCGCTTGGGATCGAAGGGCACGACGACGGCGCGGGCCAGCAGATGCAATCCCGGTCCGCCGCGCCGCGGCGCCGTGCCGTAGATGGTGTCGCCGAGGATGGGGAAGCCGCTTTCGGCGCAGTGCAGCCTGAGCTGATGGGTGCGGCCGGTCACGGGCTCCAGTGCGAGCCAGCTTCGGCCGCCGCCACGGCCGAGCACCCGGAACCGCGTCAGGGCAGGCTGGCCCTTCGGGTCGGCTTTCATCCACCAGCCGCGCTTCGGGTCGCGCGGGCTCATTGCAAGGGCGATCTCGCCCTCGTCGGCAACCGGCCCGCCCTCGACGACCGCCCAGTAAGTCTTCTTCACCTCGTTGCGCTTGAACAGCTGCCCGAGCCGTTCCAGCGCGCGGCGGTGACGGCCGAGCACCAGGCAGCCGGCGGTGTCCTTGTCGAGGCGATGGGCGAGTTCCGGAGCACGCGGCAGGCCGAAGCGCAGGACGTCGAGATGGTCGGCGAGGGTCTCGCCGCCGCCGGGACCCTTGTGAACCGGCAGGCCCGCCGGCTTGTTCAGGATCAGCACGCTGGCATCCCGGTGCAGGAGGCGCGGGATGAGGCCGAGCGGATCGTCGGGAACGGGGTGCGGGGCGGCTGACGTCATGGCCCTCTCATAGGGCCGACCGGGCCTCCCCGCCACCCGCCGCTCTAGCCATGCGGCGTCATCCGGCCTAAATGCCGGGTGTTCCCTTCGCCGGCCGGGCGGAGCGACGCGCCAGACAGCGAGATCCTTTGCCGATGACCGATCAGCCGAAGTCCGACGAGCCGAAACGGCCCGGTTTCTTCAAGCGGCTGTTCGGCCAGGATGGGACGGCGGAGACGCCGGCCACGGCCCCCGCCATCGCTGCGACCGAAACGCCCGCCGCCCCGAAAAGCTGGTGGCGCCGCCTGACCGAGGGTCTGTCGCGGACCTCCTCCAAGCTCGGAACCGGGGTCACCGACCTCTTCACCAAGCGCAAGCTCGACCACGCGACGCTCGAGGAACTCGAGGACCTCCTCATCCAGGCCGACCTCGGCGTCGAGACGGCGGGTCGCATCGCCGGCGCCCTCTCCAAGGGACGCTTCGGCAAGGACATCGCGCCGGAGGAGGTCCGCGCCATTCTCGCCGCCGAGATCGAGGCGGTGCTGGCGCCTGTCGCCCGGCCGCTGGCCGTCGATGCCGAGAAGAAGCCCTTCGTGATCATGGTTGTCGGCGTCAACGGCGCCGGCAAGACCACCACCATCGGCAAGCTCGCCGCCAAGTTCCGCGCCGAGGGCCGTTCCGTCCTGCTCGGCGCCGGCGACACCTTCCGCGCGGCGGCCATCGAGCAGCTCAAGGTCTGGGGTGAGCGCACCGGCGCGCCGGTCGTCACCCGCCCCCAGGGGTCGGACGCCGCGGGCCTTGCCTTCGATACGGTGAAGCAGGCGCAGGAGGCCGGCTCCGACGTCGTCATCCTCGACACCGCCGGCCGCCTGCAGAACAAGGCCGAGCTGATGGCCGAACTCGAGAAGGTCGTCCGTGTCATCCGGAAGGTCGACGAGGCGGCGCCCCATGCCGTGCTTCTCGTGCTCGACGCGACCACCGGCCAGAACGCCCTGACACAGGTGGACGCCTTCTCGAAGACGGCGGGCGTCACCGGCATCGTCATGACCAAGCTCGACGGCACGGCGCGCGGCGGCATCCTCGTCGCTGTGGCGGCGCGCACCGGCCTGCCGGTCCACTTCATCGGCGTGGGAGAGGGCATCGACGATCTCGAGCCCTTCGCCGCGCGGGACTTCGCCCGCGCCATCGTCGGCCTCGAGGAGGACGAGGCCGGCGCCTAGTCAGCGCGCGGCGCGGTGGCCGCGGTGATGGCGGTGGCGGGGATGTGACGGCACGATCCGCACGGTCTCGGCCGGCTGGAAGTAGTAGGTCCGCGGCGTCACCACCGGGCGGTAGACCACCGGCCGGTCATGCCCTGCCCAGCCGAACCAGAAGGGCGTCGCCCCAGCCTCGCCCGCTGGCGCCAGCATCGTCATCAGCGCGGCCGCGCCGATGGCGGGAAGGGTGCGGCGGGCGATGGAACGGGTCATGGCGATACTCCGGAACTGGCGGGAGCATGGCAGGTCATGGTGACCAATCCGTTTCCGCCTGCGGCGTCCCGCCGGGCTGGTCACGGCGGAACGAAGCCGTCAGAGTGACGCCATGACGGCCGATCGCCACCGCACCGACGACGACCTCCGACGCGAGGAGGAGGCAAAGCGCATCCTCGACCGCGCCCATCGGGATTCCGCGCCGATCCTCGATTCCGCCATGCAGCGGGCGGGTGACTTCTTCACGGCGCGCGGCGAGTCCGACGATCCCGCCGAGATCTGGGGCAAACGGGCCGGCCGCGGGCTCGCCGTCCTGGTCGGGATCGGCTGCCTCGTCTATCTCGCGATGACCTATCTGCGCTGAAGGCCCATGACCGTCCCGCCGCTCCCCGATCTCTATGCCGTCAAGGCGCCCGACCTCGACACCTTCGAGGCACTGGCGGCCCGCGCCTATGCCGACCTCCCCGAGGACTTCCGCAATCTCTGCAAGGGGCTGGTCATCCGCGTCGACGACTTTCCGACCGACGAGGTGCTCAAGGAGATGGAGGCGGAGACCGATTTCGACCTGCTTGGTCTCTTCCAGGGCACCGGCATGCCCTTCCAGTCGGTGCAGTCGTCAGGCGTCATGCCCAACATGATCTGGCTCTATCGCCGCCCCATCCTCGATTACTGGGCCGAGCACGACGAGACGCTGGGCGACGTCATCGCCCACGTGCTGATCCACGAGATCGGCCACCATTTCGGCCTGTCCGACGCGGACATGGAGGCGATTGAGCGGCGCGGCGAGTGAAGGCTGCCCGCCTCAGCCCTTCTTGCCGAACTGCCACCACTTCTTCTTCGCCTCCGGCATCTCCTCGCCGGGGGCCGGCGGGGCGACGACCTTGGAGAAGCTCTCGAAGAACTCTCCCGCCAGCTTCTTGGCGGTGGCATCGATGAGCCGCGAGCCGAGCTGGGCGATCTTGCCGGAGATCTGGCTCTTCACGTCGTAGGTCAGCAGGGTCACGCCCTCGCTCTCCTCGGTGAGTTTCACCGTCGCGCCGCCCTTGGCCATGCCGGCGACGCCGCCATTGCCTTCGCCGGAGATGGTGTAGCCGTTCGGCGGGTCGATGTCGGAGAGCGTGACGCTGCCCGAGAAGCTCGCCTTCACCGGGCCGATCTTGAGCACGGCCTTGGCGGCGAAGCCGTTGTCGCCGGTGCGCTCCATGCTCTGGCAGCCGGGAATGCACTGGCGCAGCACATCGGGATCGTTCAGCGCCGCCCACACCACTTCGCGCGGGGCCTCGATGCGCTGCGTGCCGGTCATGTCCATGGGGCGGGCCTTCAATTCGCGAGGGATCAGGGGATGCGGAGACTAGGTCGGCGCGGGCTTTTCTGTCGAGCCCGTCTTCCGTGAGGCACGGGATCAGCCGGAAGGCTTCTCGCCGGCCGGGAACTCCACGGCGTTCAACGCGTCGGCGAGGCGCGCCTTGGCCGATCCCGGCTTCAGCGGCTTCTGCTGGCTCTCGTGCGGTGTCCAGCCGGACAGGGTGATGACCTGGAAGGTGGCGCGGATCCGGCCATCGGCGTCGCTGAAGCGCTCGTGATAGATGGCGGCCATGCGCAGCAGCGTCGACCGCTTCAGCGGCACGCGCCGCCTGGCCATCAGCGGGTTCGTCGCCCCCATTGCCCGCAGGTCGCGCATCAGCGCGAAGACGTCGCCATAGCGGACGGTCAGGCGGTCGCTGTCGGTGACGGGCAGGGCGAACCCCGCCCGCTGCAGCAGGGCCCCGACGTCGCGGACGTCGGCGAAGGGCGCGACACGCGGCGACAACCCGCCGTCCATCTCGCTCTCGGCCTCGGCGAAGGCCTGCCGGAGCTCGGTGAGCGTGTCACCGCCGAGGAGGGCGGCGAGGAACAGGCCGTCGGGCTTCAACGCCCGTCGCACCTGCACGAAAAGTCCCGGGAGGTCGTCGACGAACTGCAGGCCGAGCGCCGATACCGCGAGGTCGAGGCGACCGTCGCCGAAGGGCAGGGCATCGGCGGGGGCGACCACGACCGGATGGTGGCGGCGTCGTGCCAGCGCCTCGACGGGTTCGAGCGCCATGGGCATGGGCATTCCCCGCAGGACCATGGCCTCGCGCAGGGAATCGGCCGGGGTTGCGATGTCGGCGATGGTGGAGAAGCTCCGCTGCACGAGCATGAGACGGTCGGCGAGGTCGTCCGCCACGTTGCGCAGCAGAAAATCGGCCGGCGCGGCGGCGGCGGCGCGAACCCGGCGGCGTCCGATGAGTTGCTGATCGAAATGCTGCGGCGTCATGGCCGGCATATGAGCGCTGCCAGGCGGGGCGTCAAATCGACAGGCTGGTCTTGCCCTTCGGCGTCTTTGCCGCAAAGGTCCGCCGGCGACGGGAAGGATCATCGATGACGAAGGCTTGGCGGGTCGCCTGGGATGCCCTGGAGCGCTTTCTGGAGGATGACGGCTGGGCGATCTCCAGCCATATCGCGCTGAACGGCCTGATGTCGCTGTTCCCCTTCCTGATCGTCGTGACTTCGCTGGCGAGCTTTGCCGGCGCGCGCCCCTATGGCGACGAGGTTACCCGCATCCTGCTCGAGGCCTGGCCCGAGGTCGTGGCCAAGCCCATCGCCCATGAGATCGAGACGGTGCTCACCACCTACCGCACCGACCTTCTCACGATCGGCGTGCTGCTGGCGATCTACTTCGCCTCCAACGGCGTCGAGGCGCTGCGCACCGCCCTCAACCGCGCCTATGAGGTGCGCGAAATGCGCTGGTGGTACATGTGCCGCCTCGAATCCATCGCCTATGTGCTCATCGGCGCCGTGGCGCTGCTGATTGCCGCCTTCCTGGTGGTGCTGGGGCCGTTGATCTGGGCGACGGCGGTGCGGATTCTGCCCTGGCTCGCTCCCTTCGGCTGGATCGTCCTATTCATCCGCGTGGCGGCCGCCTCGGTCGTCATCGTCATCGCGCTGACGGTGGTCTATCTCTTCCTGCCCGCCGGGCGGCGTCGCTTCATCGACGTGCTGCCGGGGATCGTCGTCACTCTCGTGCTCTGGCTGATCGGCGGCACGCTCTTCGGCACCTATCTCGCGAGCTTCGCCCAGAACTACGTCAACACCTATGCCGGGCTCGCCTCCGTCATGGTGGCGCTGGTCTTCCTCTACTACTCGGCGGCCATCTTCGTCTTCGGCGGCGAACTCAACGCGGCGATCTGGCGGGCGAACGGGCGGATCGTGTGATCACCCTCAGACCGTGCGGAGCGCCGTGATCGGGTCGAGCCGGCTGGCGCGCTTGGCCGGATACCAACCGAAGAAGACGCCGACGAGGCCGGAAAACAGCACCGCGCCGAGGATCGACTGCGGCTCGACCAGGAGCGGCCAGCCGAAACGCGCCGAGACCGCGAAGGCCGCGCCGAGGCCGGCCATGATGCCGATGACGCCGCCGATTGCGGCGAGCGACGTCGCCTCGATCAGGAACTGGCGCATGACGTCGCGCCGACGCGCGCCGACCGCGAGCCTCAGGCCGATCTCGCGGGTGCGTTCCGTCACGCTTACCAGCATGATGTTCATGATGCCGATGCCGCCCACCGCCAGCGAGATGGCGGCAACCGCCGCAAGGAGGAGCGACAGCGTCGTCGCCGCCCCCGCCGCGGTGTTGGCGATCTCGGTGAGGTTGCGGATCTGGAAGTCGTCCTCCTGCCCCGGCTGCAGGCGGTGGCGCTGGCGCAGCAGCTGGCGCATGTCGTCCTCGGCCTGCGCCATGCTCTCGCCTTCGCGGATCTTCACGTGGATGACGCCGACCGAACGGGCATTGGCGCGGTTCACGCCGACCAGCCGCTGACGGATCGTCGGCAGGGGCACGAAGGTCGTGTCGTCCTGGTCCTGCCCCATCATCGACTGGCCCTTGGTCTCCATCACGCCGATGACCGTGAAGGGCACGGCGCGGATGCGCACCGTCTCGCCGATGGGGTCGACGCCCTCGCCGAAGAGGTTCTTGGCGACGGTCTGCCCGAGGATGACGACCTGGCCGCCGCGCTGCGTCTCCTCCGGCTCGAACAGGCGTCCCGAGGCGATGGTCCACTCGCGCGCTTCGAACCAGCCGAGATCGACGCCGACAACCTCGGTGAACCAGTCGTTGCCGCCGGCCACCACCGGGTGCGGGTGCGGCTGTTCGGCGCCGTCACCTGGACCGAGGCGACCTCGGTCTCGATGGCCCGCGCGTCGTCCTCGGTCAGCGAGGACGAGGCGCCGAGCCCGGCGCACGCCGCCCTGGGTGACATTGCCCGGCAAGACGATGAAGAGATTCGCGCCGAGCGACTTGACGCCTGGCTGAGGACGCGGTCGCGGGCGCCGCCGCCGATGGCCACCATGGCGATGACGGCCGCGACGCCGATGACCATGCCGAGCATGGTCAGAGCCGAGCGCAGCTTGTGGGCGCGCAGGGCGGACAGGGCTTCGCGGATGGCTTCCATCAGGCTCATGCGGACATTCTAGCAGCTTCGCATGGCTTGCCACATGAAATGCCTGTCATGATCGTCGCCTGAATGAATGCACAGGTACGGCACGTAATTTCCAGTTTCTTTAGAGTGTCCCATTACCTGTGGGGACCCGAAGGGCGGATCGTGGGCGCGACATGAATGGAATGACGGAGCACGGTGAGCCTGCCGCGCAACCGGCCAGACGAGGGCTGAGGTCCTATCTCGCGGCACTGCTGCTTGTCGCCCTCTTGCCGATGATCGTGGCTGGCGCCGTCGCGGTGATGCAGGCGAAGACCGCGTTCGAAGCCGCGACTGCCACCCGTCTTCTGGAAACGGCCCGCACCCTTGCACGCGCCGCCGAGAGCGAGCTGGAGGGCGGCGCGACCCTTCTGAACCTGCTCTCTCAGGTGCCGCACTCCGGTTCGGTGCCGGGCACGGTCGATCCCTGGTCGGCCGCCGCGGAACGGCAGATCGGCGGCCGGCTTGTGGAGGAAGTCTTTGGGCCTCACGAACCAATCCCGGCAGGCCCTGGTCTGTCGCATCACGGTGTACCGCTGGAGACCATCCGGCGCGCGTTGGAGAGTCGGGTGGTCGCGGTCTCCAACCTCTTCGTCGATCCCGGTACCAATCAGCCGCGCATCGCGATGGTGATGCATATCGCGCTGTCCGACGAGGGATCGCGATTCGCCGCACTGGTGGTGCCGCCGAACCGGCTGGTGCAGGTGCTTCAGGGACGCCGCTCGGATGCCGGCGATCTCCTTGTCGCGGTGACGGACGCGCAAGGCCTGCTCGTGGCGCGCACACGCGACCCCGAGAGATTCATCGGCAAGCCCGTTCCCAACTGGGACACGCTCAAGGCGCTCGGGCGGGACAACGGCGTGATCGAGGCGGTCACGTCCGAAGGCAGTCCGATGGTCCTTGCTTTCCAGATTCTGCGCGGCACGCCTGGCTGGGTCCTGGCGGTCGCAGAGCCGCGTGAGGCCTTCCGCGCGCGGGCGCGCGGACCGTTGATCGGTCTCGTCGCCGGCGCGCTGGTCGCCGTCATCCTCGGGCTCTTCGTCGCGATGTGGGTCGGCCGCAGCATCCTGAGTCCGGTCGTCGCGCTGGCAGGCCGGGCGCGGCAGGTCGCCCGGGCCGCCGGCGGTGCGCCGACCACTGAAGTGGCGCCGTCGCATATCGCCGAATTCGAGGAACTGCGCGTGAGCCTTGAGCAGTCCGAGACCGCCCTGCGGCAACGCGCCGAAGCGGAGACGGCGGCCGCGGCCAGGCTTGCCCAAAGCGAGAAGCGGTATCGGGTGCTTGCGAGCACCGGAGCGCTCGTCTTCTGGCGCCGCGACCAGGCGGGCGTCGTGACGGCCGCCGGCTGGGAGACGCTGACAGGCAAGGCCCCGGCCTTGGACGGTTCCTGGGCGGCTTTCGATGCCACCTGGTATGACAATCTCCATCCCGATGATGCGCCGCTCGTCCGCGCCGCCTGGCGGGAGGCCCAGGAGAGCCGGGACGTCTACGACCTCGAATACCGCGTGCGTCGATCCGACGGTTCCTGGCGCTGGATTCGTGCACGCGGATCAAAGGTTGAGAGCGAGGACGGCAGTGGCGAGGAGTGGATCGGCGTCATGGAGGACGTGGACGCCCGGCGCAGTGCGCAGGCGCGCATCGCCCACATGGCCCACCATGATGCCTTGACCGGCCTCGCCAACCGGACGCTGTTCCAGGAGAAGCTCAAGGAGGCGGTCGGGGAGCACGGCCGGCCGGTCGACTGCGCCGTTCTCTGCATCGACATCGACCGGTTCAAGCTGGTCAACGACACCCTCGGCCATGCGGTGGGAGACGCCCTGCTCGTCGCCGTCGGCGAACGGCTGGCACGGACCATCCAGGAGGGCGACGTGCTGGCACGCCTCGGAGCCGACGAGTTCGGCATCGTCCAGCGGAGCGGTTCCCAGCCGACGGCCGCCTCGAGCCTGGCCAGCCAGATCATCGACGCCCTGGGCGTGCCCTACGACATCGGCGGCCAATCCGTGGTCGTGGGGGCCAGTGTCGGCATCGCCCTCGCCGACGGCGAGGACGCCGACTCGGTCCTGAAGAATGCCGACATCGCGCTCCATCGCGCCAAGGAGGATGGCCAGGGCCGCTTCTGTTTCTTCGAGCCGGCGATGAACGCCCGCATGCACCAGCGGCAGCGCTCGAACGCGACCTGCGGAAGGCGCTCGCCGAACGCCAGTTCGTGGTCTTCTTCCAGCCGGTCATCAGGCTCGCGTCAGGCACCATTGCCGGCTTCGAGGCGCTCGTGCGCTGGCGGCATCCCGAGCGCGGGCTGGTGTCACCCGCTGAATTCATCCCTGTCGCCGAGGAAACGGGCCTCATCGGCCCGCTCGGCCGCTGGGTTCTCGATCAGGCCTGTGCCGAGGCCAGCCAGTGGCCGCAGGGGACGAAGGTCGCCGTCAACGTCTCGCCGAAGCAGCTCGCCGACCGCCAGTTCCCGGAGATCGTCGAGGCCTCCCTCCGGCGTTCGGGTCTTTCCCCGTCGCGTCTCGAACTCGAGATCACCGAGAGCACGCTGATGGCCGATGTCGAGGGCGCGACCAACGCCCTGCTGCGACTGAAGATGATGGGTTGCTCGCTGGCCATGGACGACTTCGGCACCGGCTACTCGTCGCTCGGCTACCTGCGCACCTTTCCCTTCGACAAGGTCAAGATCGACCGTTCCTTCGTCCAGGACCTGTCCGTGGCGCGCGAGAGCGGCGCCATCATCCGCGCCGTCACCGGTCTGTGCAGCAGCCTCGGCATCATCAGCACGGCCGAAGGCGTGGAGACGGAGGCGCAACTCGCCTTGCTGCGCAGCGAGGGCTGCACCGAGGGGCAGGGCTATCTCTTCGGCCGGCCGTCCCCGGCCGAGGACATCCCCGCCTTCTTCGCCGCCTTTTCCGGGTCTGCCGCACGCGGCAAGGGCGACACGGCCTCGACGGTCGCCACCATCGGCAGCGAGGTCGCCCGACGCATCCAGCGCGACCGCGCGTGACCCGCGCACGATCCATGCGCCTGAAGCCGCTTCCCGTCGGCCATCGCTTCGGCTAAGGGCAGGGAAAACCGCCCTGTCGCGGCAAGCCCGAGGATCGCCATGGCCAAGTTCGTGCCCCCCGTCTCCCCGCTCGCGCCGAAGACGGTGCCCGCCCTGCCGCCTCTCGACGGGGTGACCTTGGCGACCGCCGAGGCCGGCATCCGCTACAAGGGCCGCACCGACGTCCTCGCCGTCGGCCTCGCGAAGGGCACGACGGTCGCCGGCGTCTTCACCCGCTCGAAGTGCCCCTCGGCGCCCGTCGACTGGTGCCGCGCCAATCTCGCCGGCGGCACGGCCCGCGCGCTGGTGGTCAACTCGGGCAACGCCAACGCCTTCACTGGCAGGAAGGGCCGCGAGGCTGTCGAGCACTGACCGCCGAAGATCGCCGCGCAAGGCGGCGGGCTGCGAGCAGTACGGAGGTCTTCCTCGCCTCGACCGGCGTCATCGGCGAGCCGCTGGACGCCACCAAGTATGACGCCAGTGCTCGACAAGGCCATCGGCCGCCGGAAAGGCCGGCGAGCTGGCTCGACGCGGCCGCGCGCGCCATCATGACGACCGACACCTTCCCGAAGGTCGCTACCGCCACGCGCGACGCTCGGCGACGTCGACGGTCGATCATCAACGGCATCGCCAAGGGTCGCCGGCATGATCGCTCCCGACATGGCGACGATGCTCTGCTTCGTCTTCACCGACGCGCGCGGTCGCGCGCCGGCGCTGCAGGCAGATGCTGAGCGAAGCGGCGCGGCGACCACGCTTCAACAGCATGACCGTCGACAGCGACACCTCGACCAGCGGACACCTGCTGCTGTTCGCGACCGGGCGGCCGGCGAAGCGCGGCTGAGCCGCGTCGCGAGGCGAGCGACCGCCGCTCGCCGCGCTTCACGGCAGGCGCTCCACGGCCGTTCTCGCCGACCTCGCGCGAGCATGGTCGCCGCGATGGCGAAGGCGCGTCGAAGTTCGTCGACGTCGTGGTCGAGGGCGCGGTCAGCGACGCCGCGGCCTACCGCGTCGCCTAGTCGATCGCCAACTCGCCCCTGGTCAAGACCGCGATCGCCGGCGAGGACGCCAACTGGGGCCGCGTCGTCATGGCCGTCGGCAAGGCCGGCGAACCGGCCGAGCGTGACCGCCTGTCGATCTCCTTCGGCGACGTGCGCGTCGCCCACGAGGGCGAGCGCGATCCCGCCTATGACGAGGCGGCAGCCAGCGCGGTGATGAAGAAGGACGTCATCACCATCACCGCCGATCTCGGTCTCGGCCGTGGCACGGCGCGGGTGATGACCTGCGACCTCACCAAGGACTATGTCGCCATCAACGGCGACTATCGCTCGTGACCTCGGATCGGCCGATCCAGCCGGTATTCTGCGATTGCAGACCGCAAACGTTAACTTCTGTCGGCTAGAACAGGCTGTGCCATGACCCTGAGGCTCGTCTTCGTGGCCGCCTGCGCCCTGGTCGATCCGGACAACCGGATTCTCCTGGCGGAACGGCCGGCAGGCAAGCCTCTCGCAGGTCTTTGGGAGTTCCCCGGCGGCAAGGTCGAGCCGGGCGAAAGGCCGGAGGAGACGCTGATCCGCGAGCTTCGCGAGGAGCTCGGCATCCGCGTCGAGGAACCCTGTCTCGCGCCCCTGACCTTTGCCAGCCACGCCTACGAGACCTTCCAGCTGTTCATGCCGCTGTGGGTCTGCCGGAGGTGGGAGGGAGCCGTCCAGGGACTGGAGGGTCAGAAGCTCGCCTGGGTGAAGCCGGGTCGGCTGCGGGACTATCCCATGCCGGCTGCCGACGAGCCCCTGATCCCCTTCCTCACCGAGCTGCTCGGCGAGGCGCGCGACTGACAGGAGAGGCCAGGATGGCTCGCAGCATTCGCAGGATGACGTCTCTGGCCACCCGCTTTGCCGGCGACCGGGCAGGCGCCACCGCCATCGAATATTCCGTCGTCGCGGCCGGCATCGCCGGCGCGGTGATCCTCGCCGTCTATGCCGTCGGCAGTGCTGTCGACGGCACGCTCTACGCCAAGATTTCGGGCGCCTGGCAGTAGATCCGGGCGCCACGCCTCTCGATGCGCCGCGGCGATACCCGCGGCGCGGTCCCCTGGCGGCAGGCCGTCGTCAGACCATGTACTGGCCGCCGTTGATCGCCAGTGTCGATCCGGTGATGAAGCCGCCCTCGTCGGAGGCGAGGAAGACGACGGCGCGGGCGATCTCGTCCGGTCTCGCCGAGGCGGCCGACGGGGATCTGCGGGATGATCCGCCTCGTCAGCACCTTCTCCGGCGATCGCCATGACCATTTCGGTGGCGATATAGCCGGGGCAGATGGCGTTGACGGTGATGCCGGCTTGGCAGCCTTCCTGCGCCAGCGCCTTGGTGAAGCCGAGATCGCCGGCCTTGGCGGCGGAGTAGTTGACCTGGCCCATCTGGCCCTTCTGGCCGTTGATCGAGGAGATGGTGATGACGCGGCCGAACTTGCGGTCGCGCATGCCGTTCCACAGCGGATGCGTCATGTTGAAGACGCCGGACTGAGATTGGTGTCGATGACCTCCTTCCACTGGTCCGGCGTCATCTTGTGGAACATGGCGTCGCGGGTGATGCCGGCATTGTTGACCAGGACCGTCGACCGGGCCGAGGTCGGCCTCGACCTGTGGCGATGCCGGCGGCGCAGGCGTCGTAGTCGGCCACCGACCATTTGTAGACCGGAATGCCGGTTTCGGCCTTGAATTTCGCCGCTGCCTCGTCATTGCCGGCATAGTTCGCGGCCACCGAATAGCCCGCGGCCTTCAGAGCCTTCGAGATCGCCGCGCCGATGCCGCGCGATCCGCCGGTGACCAGTGCGACCTTGCCATGCGTAGTCTCCCCTTGTGGTCCCTGGAGTGACGGTTCATCGTCGGCATCTGGCGTGCCAGGTGCATGTGTCTTCGTCGATGACAGGCGCCGGATGCGGAACCGTCTCCGGCGGGCGTCGGTAGCGAAAGGCTGCTGACGGTGCGGGCGCTCAGCGCTCGATGCACATGGCGACGCCCATGCCGCCGCCGATGCACAGCGTGGCAAGGCCCTTCTTCGCGTCGCGCTGCGCTCATCTCGTGCAGCAGCGTCATCGAGAACGCGGGCGCCGGAGGCGCCGATCGGGTGGCCGATGGCGATGGCGCCGCCATTGACGTTGACCTTCGCCGGTGTCCCAGCCCATGTCCTTGTTCACCGCGATGGCCTGGGCCGCGAAGGCCTCGTTGGCCTCGACGAGATCGAGGTCGCTTCGACCGTCCAGCCGGCCTTCTCCAGCGCCTTGCGCGAGGCCGGGATCGGGCCGGTGCCCATGATGGCGGGATCGACGCCGGCGGTGGCCCAGCTGACGCGATCGCGCGCCAGCGGCTGTCAGGCCGCGCTTCTCGGCTTCGGCAGCGCGTCATCAGGACAATGCGCCGGCGGCGCCGTCATTGATGCCGGAGGCGTTGCCGGCGGTCACCGTGCCGTCCTTCTTGAAGGCCGGCTTCAGCTTGCCATGCGCATCGATCGTGGCGCCGTGGCGGATGTATTCGTCCTGTGTCGACAACGATGTCGCCCTTGCGGCTCTTGATGGTGACAGGCGACGATCTCGTCCTTGAACTTGCCGGCCTTCTGCGCGGCCTCGGCCTTGTTCTGCGAGGCCACGCGCAAACTGGTCCTGGTCGTCACTGGGTGATCTGCCACTTCTCCGGCGACGTTCTCAGCGGTGATGCCCATGTGGTAGCCGTTGAAGGCGTCCCACAGGCCGTCCTTGATCATGGTGTCGATCATCTCGTAGTCGCCCATCTTGGTGCCGGCGCGCAGATGCGCGGCATGCGGCGACAGGCGACATGCGATTCCTGGCCGCCGGCGACGATGATCTTGGCGTCGCCGGTTGGCGATCTGCTGCATGCCGACGGCGACCGCGCGCAGGCCCGAGCCGCAGACCTGGTTGAGCGCCCAGGCGGTCTTCTCCGGCGGGAATGCCGGCCTTCATCGCGGCCTGGCGGGCGGCGTTCTGGCCCTGACGCCTGCGGTCAGGACCTGACCGAAGACGACCTCGTCGACATCGGCCGGCTTCGACGCCGGCGCGCGACGAGGGCGGCCCTGATCGCCGACGGCGCCGAGTTCATGGGCCGGGATGGCCGCGAAGGCGCCGTTGAACGAGCCGACGGGCGTGCGCGCCGCGCCGACGATGACGACGTCCTCGGACATGCACACAACCTCCTGCGGGATTGTCGTGGCGCCGGCCATGCGCGGCGGCAACCGTCGATCTGACCTTGTCAATGCGCAGCCAGCGCCTGGCAACCGCGCCTTATTGCCAATCCGCGGAAATGCGCATCGGGTGCTGGCGACGAGTGCCGCTGCACATAACCATGGCAGCGCCTGCGAAAAGTCCCTATCGTGACCGGGTCGTGGCGTCCTGGGGAGAGACGCCAGCGTGCATATCCAGGGGGAACGATGGCGAAAAATGATCCGGTGACCATCAAGAAGTACGCGAACCGGCGTCTCTACAATACCGGCGACCTCGACCTATGTGACGCTCGAGGACCTGGCCTCCATGGTGAAGGCGGGCGAGGATTTCCTCGTCTATGATGCCAAGACCGGCGACGACATCACCCGCTCGGTGCTGACGCAGATCATCTTCGAGCAGGAGAACAAGGACGGCCAGAACCTGCTGCCGATCGTCCTTCCTGCGCCAGCTCATCCGCTTCTACGGCGACTCGATGCAGGCCTCGTTCCCCGCTATCTCGAGCTGTCGATCGACACGCTGTCGAAGGAGCAGGACAAGCTCCGCCAGCAGATGTCCACCACGCTCGGCATCAATCCGCTGACAGCGCCCTTCGAGCAGCATATCCGCCGCAACATGGACATGTTCGAGAAGGCCTTCGCGATGTTCTCGCCCTTCGCCAAGCGCGATGAGAGCGAGACGGGCGGCGATGTCGCACCGGCGGCATCCGGGGCAGTGCCCCCGTCGGCACCGGCAGCGGCACCGGCCGCGGGGGACCTCGACGAGCTGAAGAACCAGCTCGCCGCCATGCAGAAGAAGATCGACAGCCTGTCGCGGAAGTGACGGGCGGCGACCGCGCCGCCCTCAGGCGATCAGGGCGCGCGGCGCCGGGGCTTCCGTTCTCCAGGGCCTGTCCTCGCTGGCGGCGCCCGTATGGTCGCCCTGCAGGTAGTCGCAGCCGAGATCCGCGAGTTGCCTGGCCACGGCCTCGCTCGGAACCCATTCGGCGATCGTGGTCAGGTTCATGTGCCGGGCGAGGCTGAGCAGCGTCTGGACGAAGTGACGGTCGTCCTCGCTGGCATGGAAGCTCGCGACATAGGCGCCGTCGATCTTGACGCAATCCATCCCGAGCTTGCGCAGGTTGCGGAACGAGGTGTGGCCGGCGCCGAAGTCATCGATCGCGACCCGGCAACCGAGGTTCTGCACCCGGGCGACGAAGCGGCGGGTATCCTCGACGTCGGCGATGGCCGATGTCTCCGTGATCTCCACCATCAGCCGTTCCACCGCGCCGGGATGGGTGCGGTGATAGGCCTCCAGCGACCGCAGCCAGGACGGGTCCATCGTCGTCGCCGGCGAGACGTTGACCGAGAGCTTCAGGTCCGGCGCTGAGATCAGCTCGGCCATTGTCAGTTCCAGCACGCGGGCGTCGACGAGCCGCACGAGGCCGAGTTTCTCGGCCAGCGGCACGATCGCAGCGGCCGGCAGCAGTGACCCGTCGGACCGGCGGATACGCAGCAGGCACTCGTAGTAGGCGGTGCGCCGGTCCGGACCTGCCGTGACGATGGGCTGGAACGCCAGGCTGATGCGGCGGTCATTGAGAGCGGAGACGATCTCGTCGGTGATCTTCAGGTTTTCCTGGCGCGCCCGCTCACGCTCGACGCTCGGTGCGAAGATGTGGAAGGCGCCGCGACGGCGCAGCTGATCCGTCCAGGGCCTCCTGCGCCCGCCCCATCATCGAGGCGAGGGTGTCGGCATGGCGGGGCGCGATGACACCGCCCAGCGTCACCGATACGGCGACGGGCCCGGCGCGCGTCAGGAAGACGTCTTCCCGCACGGCATGGAGGATGCGCTCCGCGGCGACCTCCATCTCTTCGGGCTGGCAGTTGCGCATCAGCAGGCCGAACTTGTTGCCCGAAAGCCGTCCGAGCAGGTCGCCGCCGCGCAGGCGGGAGCGGATGCGGCGGCCGACGCCGGCGATGATCTCGTCGGCGATGTCGAAGCCGTAGGCCTCGTTGACGTGGGCGAGGCTGTCGATGGAAGCGATCAGCAGTCCGATCGAGCCGCGCACCTTGCGGGCGTCGTCGAGCGCATCCTCCAGCACCTCGCAGAAGCGATGGCGGGAGAGCTGCCCCGTCAGGGGATCGATCTCGCTCGCCTCGATGAGGCGGCGCCGCATCTCGTAGCTCTCGGTGATGATGCGCACCGCGCCGTGGGCGCGCAGCGGCCTGCCGTCCGACGAGGCGAACCAGCGTCCCGAGTCTTCCACCCAGTGGATGGCGCCGCCCTCGGCCCGGACCGCGTATTCGATGGAGTAGGCGACGCCCTCGCCACGATCGACATGGGGCGAGTTCACCACTGCCTCGAAGCGGCCTGCAGGAGATTCCGGCGCCATGACCTGGGCGAAGGCCCGTCCCGAGGCGAGATGCCGTGCCTCGACGCCGAGCACCGCGCCGGCGTTCTCGCTCCAGGTCAGCCGGTCGGAGGGAATCGCCCATTCATAGGTCGCGGTTCCGACCGACGACAGGATTTCGCAGGAGGAGGCCTGCGCTTCCGGGGAAAGATCGCGTTCTGCGTTGGGGTCGGGCCGGTCCACAGTGCTTCTGCCTGTTGGAGGTTCGCGGGTCTCCAATAGGCATCAAAACAATGAACGAAATGTAGAAAGGCAGCCGGGCGTCGGAAAGAATTCCGTTACGTCATCTTCGGAACTGTCGGCTCCATGGCCCTCCCCGGCTGTCCCGAAACGGAACGCAAGCCGCGGCACGGGCGTTGCTCCCCTGTCCGTGTCGATCGGTCGAGGCCGGTCCGCAAGCCGGGAGCGGGACATGATGACAGTCAAGGCAGCAGGTTCGAGCCAGCCCCTTCGCTGGCGTCGCCGCGACGACGATCAGGCGGGCGGTGGCCGCCGCGCCGATGCCGCCTCGTTCCAGGACGCGCTGGCGGCGCTGCCGGTTCCGGTGCGCCGCGAGCGGATCGTCGAGGACCGCCCGGCACGCACCCGCCCGGCAGCCTCCTTCATCGCCCAGCTTCTCGCCAACCGCATGAACCTTGCCGCCATCCCGCGCCGCCGCCGTGGCGAGCGCGAGGAGGTCGACGCGCGCTACACCGCAGCCGATCCGGCTGCCCGGCCGACTGCGACAGGGTCGCTGGTGCGCCGCGACGCCTGAACGCCGCCGCCCGTGCCTCAGTAGCCGAGCGCCATGCCGTCCTTGCGGGCGTCCGAACCGCCGACGAGGAAGCCGGACTTGTCGATCCGGATCATCTGGCCGCCGCCGATCGGCTTCACCGTGACGTCCACGTCGTGGCCCATGGCTCTGACCTTCTCGATCGTCGCCGCCGGCCAGGTCGGCTCGACGGTGGTCTTCTCGCCCTCGAAGAAGGCGCGCGGCGAATCGATCGCCGCCTGCGGGTCCATCCCGTAGTCGACGGTGTTGCAGACCACGTGGGCGTGGCCGGACGACTGGTAGCTGCCGCCCATCACGCCGAAGGAGCAGGTGACCTCGCCCTTCTCCAGCATCATCGCGGGGATGATGGTGTGCATCGGCCGCTTGCCCGGGCCGATGCAGTTCGGGTGGTCGTCGTTGAGGTTGAAGCTGGCACCACGGTTCTGCAGCAGGATGCCGGTTTCCGGGGTGCAGATCTTCGAGCCGAAGTGGTGGAAGATCGAGTTGATGAACGACACCGCCATGCGGTCGCGATCGACGATCGAGCAGTAGATCGTGTTGGTGCCGGGCGGCGGGGGAATGAGGCGCGGCGTGCGCTTCGCCGGGTCGATCATCTTCGCGAGCGTCCTGGCGAAGTCCTTCGACACCAGCTGGTCGACCGTCACCTTCATGTGGGCGGGGTCGGCGATGTGGCTGTCGCGCAGCGAATAGGCCAGCCGCGCCGCCTCGATGCCGAGATGCAGGCGCTCGGGCGACGTCGGAGCCATGCCGGCGACGTCGAACTGCTCGAGGATGTTGAGAATGATGAGCGCCGTGATGCCCTGGCCGTTCGGCGGCAGTTCGGCGACTCCCGTGCCCTTGTAGTCGCCGATCACCGGCGTCTCCACCGTGCCGCGATGGTTGGCGAGGTCCTCAAGCTCGAGGAAGCCGCCCTTGGCCTTGGTGGTGCGGATGATATCCTCGGCGACGCGGCCCTCGTAGAAGCCCTTGGCGCCCTTCGCGGCGATCTCTTCCAGCGTTGCACCGAGGGCGGCGCTGGTCATGCGCTCGCCGGCGGTCGGCGCGCGGCCGTCCTTCAGGTAATGGCGGGCAGCGCCGGCGTCCTTCGCCAGGGCCGCTGCGTCCGTCGGCCAGTCGAAGGCGACGCGCGGCGTCACCGGCCAGCCGTTCTTCGCGTAGCCGATGGCGGCCTGCAGCACCCGGCCGAGGTCGAAGCGGCCATGTGTCTTCAGGATCGTCTCCCAGGCCTCGATGGCGCCGGGCACGGTGACGGCGTGGACGGAGTCCGTCGGCACGGAGGTGAGGCCGGCCGAACGCAGCTTCTCGGCGGTGACGGCTTTCGCCGCCCGGCCCGAACCGTTGTAGCCCCAGATCGGCTTGCCGGGCTTGGAGATGAGGGTGAAGCAGTCGCCGCCGATGCCGGTCATGTGGGGCTCGACCACGGCCATGACACCGACAGCGGCGATCGCGGCGTCCGCCGCCGTGCCGCCGGCCTTGAGGATGTCGATGGCGGCCGCCGTGGCGAGCGGGTGGGAGGTCGCGGCCATGGCCTCGGTGGCGTAGGCAGACGAGCGGCCGGGGCCGTGGAAGTCACGCATCGGATAGGTCACGGGGTTTCCTCCCTTGCCGGGACTTTCGCCCGGACCGAAAAGCTGTCATCACCGGCATGTCGCCAAGTTCTTGTGTCATAGATAACACAAGAGCGGGGCGGTCCGCCACGATCCGGGTGGGTTGGGCTTGTGCACGGGGAGCAGGGCTTGAAGCAAGTCCCGGTCCCGTCGGCCCGCCCATGCGCGATGCCGACCACGCCTTTCGGGAAACGACCATGAGCCTGACCCTCGACATCTGCCGCACCATTGCCGACACGGCGCTCGCCACCGGCCGCGAGAAGGGCATGAAGCCCCTCGGCATCGTCATCGTCGACGCGCGCGGCGCCGTGCGGATGACCCTGGTGGAAGACGGCAATGCCCTGCTGCGCGCCGACATCGCCCATGGCAAGGCCTTCGGCTGCGTCGCCGTCGGCGTCGGCGGACGGACACTCGAGCGCATGGCCAAGGAGCGGCCGCACTTCATCGGTGCGCTTGGCGGGCTGTCGCGCGACCGCCTAACCCCGGTTCCGGGCGGCGTTCTCATCCGCGATGCGGCCGGCACGCTGCTCGGCGCCGTCGGCGTCTCCGGCGACACCTCGGACAATGACGAGGTCTGCGCTGTCGCTGGCATCGCGGCGGCCGGCCTCAAGGCCGACCCGGGCGCCTGATCGCGAAGGCTCGGCCGGAAATGAAAAAAGCCGGTCGCGAGACCGGCTTTTTTGATGGGTGATGTCCCGACGATCAGTCGTTGGTGGTCGTCTTCGGCTTCAGGATCTGCTTGCCGCGATACATGCCGGTCTTCAGATCGACATGGTGCGGGCGGCGCAGGTTGCCCGAGTCCTTGTCCTCGACATAGGTCGGGGCAACGAGGGCATCGTGCGAGCGGCGCATGCCGCGACGCGAGGGCGACGTCTTTCTTCTCGGAACGGCCATGGAACTCTCTTCTGGCGGGGCCGCAGGAGGAAGCCCCCCGGGCGAACGGCGAAATCGTGAGACGCGGGCCTATACACGCTTTTGCCGGGCCATGCCAGTGCCCGGCGTCAGGTTTTGTGAATCCGGCGTGACGGGAAGCGGATCGGGCAGCGCGGCCCTCACCCCCGATAGGCGAACTGCAGCATCAGCGTGCGCTGCAGGAAGGAGAAGTTGTTGTCGGAGACGAGGGTGACGATCATCTCGCCCTCGGCGTTCCGGTGCACCGCAATGCCTTCCATGTTGTCGATTTGCGACGCCATGTCGGCCGAGAGCACGACCGGGCCGTCAAGTGTCGCCCCGGCGCGGATGGTGGCGAGGTCGATGCGGCGGATGCGGAAGGCGACGCCCCGCCAGGCCGAGAACCAGCGCTCCAGCAACAGCATGTCGCCGCCCGGCAGGAAGGCGAGGTCGGTGACGTCGAAGTCGTTGGTGCGTTTGACGAAGACCTCGCGCGACGGGCCCGGGCCGATCAGGAAGGCACGGATGTCGCCGGCAGGGTTCAGCGCCCGCTCCGAGATCGCGAGAAGGGTCCCCGCGAGCGGCGAGGGGCGGGGCAGGATGCCCAGCGCCTCGATCCCGCGGTTTCCGGGCAGGCGATCGGAGCCCATCGGCACCGGTGTCGGGTTGCCATGGGCGAGAACGCCCTCGCGGCCGAAGGTCTCGAAGCGGAAGATGCGGTGGGTGCGCTCGACCCCGATCCACGCGGTGCCGCCCTCGATCCACAGGCTCTCCGTGTCCCAGTTGCCGGTCTGGGCCAGTGGCCGGCCGTTCGGCCCGAGGATGGCGGCCATGCGCGCCTGTGAGAGACCCGACAGGCGGCCGCCCTCGAGATCGATCCTCGCCGTCAGCCATTGCCCCTGGTCGGAGATGGCGGTCAGGCGTTGCCCGGCCGCATCCGTGCGGATGGAGGAGAAACCTCCGAAGCCGCGATAGTCGGACTGGAGTTCGAGGCCGCCGCGGAACTCGAAGGCGCCGAACTGCTTCTTCTCCGCCTCGCGCGGCATGAAGGCGTTGATCGGGAACGACCGGATGTCGATGTCGACCGGCGCCCGCGGCACCGGACCCCTTGCCGAGGCGGCCGTGACGGTGGCGGGCAGCAGGAGCCCGCCGCCGACAAGGCCGAGGGCCTGGCGGCGGGATACGAGCGGCATCAGGCGACCCGGCGGCGCGGCGCGGCGTTGGCCTCGGTCGCGTGCTCGTCGAAGAGCTCGGCGAGCTTCTCGGTCATGGCGCCGCCCAGCTCCTCGGCGTCGACGATGGTGACGGCGCGGCGATAGTAGCGCGTCACGTCGTGGCCGATGCCGATGGCGATCAGCTCGACCGGCGAGCGCGTCTCGATCTCCTCGATGATCTCAGCGCAGGTGGCGTTCCAGGTAGTTGCCGGGGTTCACCGACAGGGTGGAATCGTCGACCGGCGCGCCGTCGGAGATCATCATCAGGATCTTGCGCTGCTCGGAGCCGCGGCGAGCAGGCGCTTGTGCGCCCAGTCCAGCGCCTCGCCGTCGATGTTCTCCTTCAGGAGACCCTCGCGCATCATCAGGCCGAGGTTCTTGCGCGCGCGCCGCCAGGGCGCGTCCGCCGCCTTGTAGATGATGTGGCGGAGATCGTTGAGGCGGCCGGGATTGGCCGGCTTGCCGTTCTGCAGCCAGTGCTCGCGCGACTGCCCGCCCTTCCAGGCGCGGGTGGTGAAACCGAGGATCTCGACCTTCACGCCGCAGCGTTCCAGCGTGCGGGCGAGGATGTCGGCGCAGGTCGCCGCCACCGTGATGGGACGGCCGCGCATGGAGCCGGAATTGTCGAGCAGCAGCGTCACCACGGTGTCGCGGAACTTGGTGTCGCTCTCCTGCTTGAAGGACAGCGGCCGCCATCGGGTCCATGATGACGCGCGGCAGGCGGGCGGGATCGAGCGATGCCCTCCTCGAGGTCGAAGTCCCACGAGCGGTTCTGCTGCGCCATCAGGCGGCGCTGCAGGCGGTTGGCGAGACGCGCCACCACCGGGCCGAGATGGGAGAGCTGCTTGTCGAGATAGGCGCGCAGCCGGTCGAGCTCCTCGGCGTCGCAGAGGTCCGGCGCGTCGATGACTTCGTCGAACTTCGGGGTGAATGGCTTGTAGTCGGGCCCGCGGTTCTCGGCGCCCTGGCTCTTCGGCCGCCACGGTTCGCTGGCGTCCTCGGCATCGCCGAGGTCGTTCTCGTCGGGCAATTCGGCGGTCTCGGCGTCGGAGGCCTCCTGGGCGCCGTCCGGCGACTCGTCGGCCATCTCCTCGGCATCCTCCATCTGCATGCCTTCGGAGGATTCCTCGTCCTGGCTGTCGGGGCTCTCGCCCGATTCCGGCGTCTCCTGCTCCTGGCTGTCGGAGTTGTCGTCGTCGTTGTCCTCGTCGGACCGGCCCTGCTCGTCGCCCATGTCGAGCGAGGTGAGCAATTCACGCACCGCCTTGCCGAAGGCGCGCTGGTTGTTCTCCAGGCCCACCAGCGCCTCGAGATTCTTGCCGGCCTTGGTCTCGATGGTCTCGCGCCAGAGGTCGACGATCTTGGCGGCCTGGGGCGGCGCCTTCTGGCCGGTGAGCTTCTCGCGCACCATCAGGGCGAGGGCATCCTCCAGCGGCGCATCCGCCTTGTCGGTGATGTCCTCGTACTTGCCCATGCGGTGGTAGTGGTCTTCGAGGCGCGCGGTGAGGTTCTGCGCGACGCCGGCCATGCGGTTCGAGCCGATCGCCTCGATGCGGGCGTTCTCCACCGCCTCGAAGACGGCGCGGGCCTGCTGGCCGTCCGGCAGGGCGGAGCGATGAACCCTGGCGTTGTGCACGGCGAGCTTCAGCGCCATGGCGTCGCCATGGCCGCGGACGATGGCGGCGTCCTTCGGCGACAGCTTGCGCGGCGGCTCGGGCAGGCGCGCCTTGTCGCCGGCAAGTCCCGGCTTGTCGGCGGCATAGATGACCTCGAGGTCGCGCCGGGCGATGGCGCGCATGCAGGACGCGACCGACCGCTTGAACGGCTCGGTCGGGCTTTCCTTGGTGTTCGGCTTGGCCTTGGAATTGGAGCTCACGCAAGATCCTTTTTCAGCCAGATGCGGCGATGGCCCGGCGGAAAGTCGCCGAGTTCGCCGAAAACCTCATAGCCCAGCTTCTGGTAGAAGCCGTCGCCCTGGAACGAGAAGGTGTCGAGATAGACATGGCGTGCGCCACGCTTCGTCGCCACCGCCTCGGCCTTCGCCATCAGCTCGGTGCCGAGGCCCGTGCCGCGCAGGGCCTCGTCGAGCCATACGAGCTCGATGAAGCACCAGTTCCACATCGTATAGCCGACGACACCGCCCTTGATGGCACCGGCATCGTCGCGCACCGAGACGGCAAAGCGCTTCCACCTGGACTTGCCGGCCTTCTCCGTGTTGTAGGCGACGAGGCCCTTCACGACGGCTCGCGCGGCCTCCGCGACCCGCGTTTCCTCGGCAATGGCGAGGCCGCGCTTGCCGGCGGCGGGAGTGGTGGCCGGCCGCCCGAGCGTCCCGGTCGGGCCTTCCCTGCTTGCCCTGGTCCTCGAACCCGACGTTATCATAGCGCCTTCTTGAACCGGTACCAGACCAATCCGGTCTGCGGGACATCCTCAACCTGCCCGTAAGCCGAGTAACCGTGCTTCCGGTAGAAATCCGGCGCCTGGAAGGAATAGGTATCGACCAGGATTCCCTTCGCGCCGCGCTGCTTTGCCTCCCGCTCCGCCTCCCGAAGCAGCGAGGAACCGAAGCCACGGCGGCGAAACGCGTCCTCGACCCACAGGAGGGTCACGTACATCCACTCGCCGATGCCCTCGGCGATCACGCCGCCGCGTGTCGCGCCCTCCTCCGTCGCCGTGACGGCGAAAGCTCTGGGCGTGCTCGCGCTCATGTGCCTGCGGTTGAAATCCTCGAGCCCCGCCGCGACGAGCTTCTTCGCGGCGCCGTAGGTTGGCTCGACGCGAATCTCAACCATGGCGTCCCGTTCAGCTCAGCGCCACGTTGACGGCGCTCTCCGGCAGCTCCTGGCCGAAGCAGCGCTGGTAGAACTCGGCGACCAGCGTCCGCTCCAGCTCGTCGCACTTGTTGAGGAAGGTGAGCCGGAAGGCGAAGCCGATATCGCTTGAAGATGTCGGCGTTCTCGGCCCAGGTCAGCACGGTGCGCGGGCTCATGACGGTCGACAGGTCGCCGTTCATGAAGCGCGTTGCGGGTGAGGTCCGCCACGCGCACCATCTTGTTCACCTGGTCGCGGCCCTCGGCCGTCTTGGCGAAGTTCTTCGCCTTGGCGAGGATGATGCCGACCTCGTTGTCGTGCGGCAGGTAGTTCAGCGTCGTCACGATCGACCAGCGGTCCATCTGGCCCTGGTTGATCTGCTGCGTGCCGTGATAGAGGCCCGTCGTGTCGCCGAGGCCGACCGTGTTCGCCGTGGCAGAACAGGCGGAAGGCCGGGTGAGGGCGGATCACGCTGGTTCTGGTCGAGCAGGGTCAGGCGTGCCGGCGGACTTCCAGCACGCGCTGGATGACGAACATGACGTCCGGGCGGCCGGCGTCGTACTCGTCGAAGCACGAGCGCGACATTGTGCTGGCAGCGCCCAGGGCAGGATGCCGTCGCGGAATTCGGTGACCTGCTTGCCGTCGCTTCAGCACGATCGCGTCCTTGCCGATCGAGATCGATGCGGCTGACGTGGCTGTCGAGGTTGACGCGCATGCAGGGCCAGTTGAGGCGGGCGGCGACCTGTTCGATGTGGGTCGACTTGCCGGTGCCGTGATAGCCCTGAGACCATGACGCGGCGGTTGTGCGCGAAGCCGGCGAGGATCGCCAGCGTCGTCGGCTTGTCGAAAAGGTAGTCCGGGTCGAGGTCCGGAACATGGTCGCCGCCCTGCGAGTAGGCGGGAACCACCATGTCGGAATCGATCCCGAACACCTGGCGCACGGAAACGGTGGTATCCGGGAGTCCGGACACATTGTCGGTCTGCACTGTCACGAAAGAACCTCCGATGCCGCGCGCGGCGCAGCGAGCCAAATCCTCATGATGGCACCGACCTTACCAGAACGCCGTGTGCCGCCGGAAGGCCGCCCTTTGCGGGAATGCCATTCGAAATTCTGATGCGTCGCATCAGGCGCCCGACGCCGCTGCCTCAGCAGAAACCGACGGACTTCAGGTAGTTGTAGGCCTGGATGATCTCCCGGAGCTTGTCCTCGCGGGAGCGGTCGCCGCCATTGGCGTCCGGATGCATCCGCTTGGCGAGTTCCTTGAACCGCGCCTTGATCTCGGCCGCCGTGGCGTGGATGTCGAGATTGAGCGTGTCGAGCGCCTTGCGCTCGGCATTGCGGATCATCCGTCCCTCGGGTTCCGCCGTGCGCTCGCTCGCCTGTCGCCACTCGGCCCCGTCGAACATGCCGAAGGGGTCGGCCGCCTTGCGGGGATCGAAGTGGGGCTTGGGATCCTCGCGCCGCCCGGCCTTTGTCCATGAGTTCACACCCATGCCCCAGGTCGGTCGATGGCCGGTGATCGCGTCCTTCTGGTAGGCCGCGACCGCCGCATCGTTCATGCCGGCGAAGTAGTTGTAGCTGGCGTTGTATTCCTTCACGTGGTCGAGGCAGAACCAGACGAACTGCCCCTCGTGATCGCGGCCGAGGGGCGCACGGTGGGTCGCCTCGCAGCCGCAGCCCTGATGGGCGCAGACGCGCGTCCCCGGCCGGGCGCGGGCGCGCCGGTCGTCCTCGGGCTTGACCCGGATGCGGTCGAAATAGGGCGAGTCGATCTTCATGGGGGTCCGGCGAAGCAGAGGGGCAATTATGGGGTCGGGGGCGGCCAGCGGCAAGGCGAGGTCGCGGTGCCGTGTCCTCCGCGTCGGGCTCTTGACCGTGGCGGGGCGCGCTGCGCAGGGTCCCTGCCTCACCCTTCAAGCCTCCCGAGGAACCGCCCCCATGCCGATCGTCCTGCGCTCGTCGCCCTTCTCGCCCTTCGGCCGCAAGGTGAAGCTCGCGATGATGCATCTGGGCCGCTTCTCCGGCATCGAGGTGGTCAACACCGATACGATGAGCGCCGACGATCCGATCCGTGGCCAGAATCCGCTCGGCAAGATTCCCGCGTTGATCCTCGAGGACGGCACCGCCGTCTACGACAGCCGCGTCATCCTCGAATGGCTGGACCTCGAGGCCGGCGGCGGCGTCATCATTCCGGCCGATCCGAAGAAGCGCATCGCCGCGCTGACCCTGCAGGCGCTGGCCGACGGCATCATGGATGCGAGCATCCTTCAGCGCTACGAGATCATGTTCCATGGCGAGGATCGCCGCGACGAGAAGTGGCTCGCGCACCAGCGCGACAAGGTGACGAGGGGGCTTGCGACGCTCGAGGCTGCGCCGCCCGCCCTCGAGGTCCATGTCGGGACGATCACGCTCGCCTGCGCCCTGGGCTACCTCGACATCCGCTTCGATGGAAAATGGCGCACTGGCCATCCTCGCCTCGTCGCCTGGCTCGACGCCTTCGCGGCGCTTCTGCCCGAGGCCTGGGCGAAGACGAACCCGGCCTCCTGAGACTCACTCCAGTCCGAACCGCAGGGCCGCGGCCGCGGCGATCGGGCCCAGCACCACGCTCATCAGGCTCAGCCCGACCAGGATGGTGAAGGGCTGGCCAAAGGGCAGGGGGCCGACGATCGCGGCCGTCGTCGCGGCGACGCCGAAGATCAGCACGGGGATCGTCAGCGGCAGCACGAGGATCGCCATCAGCAGCCCACCGCGACGCAGGCTGACGGAAAGGGCGGCGCCCACCGCGCCGATCAGGCTGAGCGCCGGTGTCCCCGCGGCCAGCGTCAGCAGCACGGCACCCATGGCCTCCGGCGGCACGTTGAGGAAAAGCCCGAGCATGGGGGCCGCGGCGACGAGCGGCAGGCCGGTGGCGAGCCAGTGGGCCGCGGCCTTCGCGGCAATGACCAGCGGCAGTGGCGTCGGCGCCATCAGCATGACATCGAGGGAGCCGTCGTCGGCATCGGCCTGGAACAGCCGGTCGAGGCCGAGCAGC
This sequence comes from Phreatobacter sp., assembly GCA_965284145.1. GTDB lineage: Bacteria > Pseudomonadota > Alphaproteobacteria > Rhizobiales > Phreatobacteraceae > Phreatobacter. The sequence goes on along the minus strand of CBDIRH010000001.1, from coordinate 256,650 downwards.
GTCGCCAGCAGTGCGCCGACCCACAGGATGGCCGGACCGATCCGCGCCAGCAGGTTCATGTCCGGCCCGACGCCGAAGGGCACGATGGTCACCACGGCGAGGAAGAACACGACGCCGACCATGGCGCCCCCGCCGATGCGGACGGCAAGGCGCAGGTCGCGCAGGAAGACGGCCTTCAGGGAAGCGATCATGACGTCCGCCCGATCGCCAGTTCGCGCGTCGGCAGGCCAAGGGGCCCGTGGGTCGCGGCGAGGATGGCTCCTCCGGCTGCGACATGATCGGCCATGATTCCCGCGAGCACCTTCTGGCTCGCTGCGTCCAGCGCCGCTGTCGGCTCGTCGAGCAGCCAAATGGGTCGGGCGACAGTCAGCAGCCGCGACAGCGCCAGCCGCCGGCGCTGGCCGGCCGACAGGTAACCGGCCGGCAGGTGGGCGAGGTGGCCGATGCCGAGGCGGTCGAGCGCGGTGCCGGCATCGGTGCCGCCGCCGCCGAGATAGTCGGTCCAGAAAGCGAGGTTCTCCTCGACCGTCAGCGATCCCTTGAAGGCGTCCTGGTGGCCGCAATAGTGGCAGTGTTCGCCGACCGTCGCCTCGTCGTCGCCGCCCTCCAGCGTGAGGCGGCCCGATTCGATCCGCACCAGGCCGGCGATGAGGCGCAGCAGGCTCGACTTGCCGGCGCCATTCGGCCCCGTGACCTGGACCGCCTCGCCGCCGGTGATCTCGAAGCTCAACCCGGCAAAAACGATGCGTCCGCCGCGCTGGCAGGTCAGGGCATCGGCGGTGAGGCGCATCATGCCGCATTCCTACGCGACGAAAGGGTGATCTGCGAGGGCAGATTAGCGCTTCTAACCATATGGCGGGCTGATTGGAATCCCTCTATAACGCCGCCGATCGGCCGCCGCGTCTTCCCGCGTCGTTTTGAAGTCCTCCGCCCCGGGCGCGACGTCGGCCTCCAGAATGAGGGGATCATCGCCACATGTCGCTCGACAGCTTCAAGGCTCGCAAGACACTGAAGGTCGGCAACAGGAGCTATACTTATTTCAGCCTCAAGGCCGTGGAGAAGCAGGCTCGGCGACCTTCAGCCGCCTGCCGTTCTCGCTGCGCGTGCTTTTGGAAAACCTTGTCGCGCCATGAGGACGGCACGACCGGTCAAGAAGACCGACATCGCCGCCTTCGCCGACTGGCTCAAGAACGGCGGCAAGTCGGCCAAGGAGATCAACTTCCGCCCCGCCCGCGTGCTGATGCAGGACTTCACCGGCGTGCCCGCCGTGGTCGACCTCGCCGCCATGCGCGACGCCATGGGCAAGCTCGGCGGCGACGCCAAGAAGATCAATCCGCTGGTGCCGGTCGACCTCGTGATCGACCACTCGGTGATCGTCGACAATTTCGGCAACACCGGCGCCTTCAAGGCCAACGTCGACGCTGGAATACGAGCGCAACCTCGAGCGCTACCAGTTCCTGCGCTGGGGCCAGATGGCGTTCGATAATTTCCGCGTCGTGCCGCCGGGCACCGGCATCTGCCACCAGGTCAACCTGGAGTACCTGGCGCAGGTCGTGTGGACCAAGAAGGCAAGGCAAGGAAACCATCGCCTATCCCGACACGCTGGTCGGCACCGACAGCCACACCACCATGGTGAACGGCCTCGCGGTGCTGGGCTGGGGCGTCGGCGGCATCGAAGCCGAGGCCGCCATGCTCGGCCAGCCGCATGTCCGATGGTGATTCCCGAGGTCGTCGGCTTCAAGCTCACCGGCAAGCTGCGCGAGGGCGTCGACGGCGACCGACCTGGTGCTCACCGTCACGCAGATGCTGCGCAAGAAGGGCGTGGTCAACAAGTTCGTCGAATTCTACGGCGAGGGCCTCGACGACCTGCCGCTCGCCGACCGCGCTACCATCGCCAACATGGCGCCGGAGTATGGCGCGACCTGCGGCTTCTTCCCGACCGACGACATCACGCTGGGCTACCTCAAGACCACCAACCGCGGCCCGGCCGCCAAGCTCGTGGAGGCCTACGCCAAGAAGCAGGGCCTGTGGCGCTCCAAGAAGTCGCCCGAGCCGATCTTCACCGACACGCTGCATCTCGATCTCGCCGAGCGTCGAGCCGTAGCCTGGCCGGACCGAAGCGCCCGCAGGACCGCGTGCCGCTCTCCCAGGCGGCGTCGCAGTTCGTCGCCAACATGGAGAAGGAGTTCGACCGCAAGGACGACGGCAAGCGCGTGAAGTGCGAAGGCGCCGACTACGACCTCGGCCACGGCGACGTCGTCATCGCCGCCATCACCTCCTGCACCAACACCTCGAACCCGTACGTCATGCTGGGCGCCGGCCTGATCGCGCGCAACGCGGTGAAGTTCGGGCTGAAGGCCAAGCCGTGGGTGAAGACCTCGCTGGCGCCGGGTCAGCCAGGTGGTCGCGCGATTACCTCGCCAAGTCGGGCCTGCAGAAGGATCTCGACAAGATCGGCTACAACCTCGTGGGCTATCGGCTGCACGACCTGCATCGGCAACTCCGGGCCGCTGCCCGATCCGGTGACCAAGGCGATCAACGACGCCGACCTCGTGGTCGCCGCCGTGCTGTCGGGCAATCGCAACTTCGAGGGCCGCGTCAACCCGCTGACCCGCGCCAACTACCTCGCCTCGCCCATGCTGGTCGTGATCTACGCGCTGGCGGGCTCGATGAAGATCGACATCACCAAGGATCCGATCGCCATCGGCAAGGGCGGCAAGCCGGTCTATCTCAAGGACCTGTGGCCCACGAACATGGAAGTGTCGAAGTTGGTCGACAAGTTCGTGACCGCCAAGGCTTTCAAGAAGCGCTACGCCGACGTCTTCAAGGGCGACAAGTTCTGGCGCGGCATCAAGACCAAGCCCGACGGCTCAGACCTATAGCCTGGGACGACAAGTCGACCTATGTGCAGCAACCCGCCCTACTTCGAGGGCATGGGCAAGACGCCGGGCAGCCATCAGCAACATCGCAGGGCGCGCGCCCGCTCGGCCAGTTCGGCGACTAGATCACCACCGACCACATCTCGCCGGCCGGCTCGATCAAGGCGGACAGCCCGGCCGGCGCCAGTATCTGATCGAGCAACGGCGTCGAGGCCAAGGACTTCAACCAGTACGGCACGCGCCGCGGCAATCACGAGGTGATGATGCGCGGCACCTTCGCCAACATCCGCCTCAAGAACGAGATGGTGCCCGGGCATCGAAGGCGGCTTCACGCACCACTATCACGACCGACCAGCCCGAGCCGATCTACGACGTGGCCATGCGCTACAAGAAGGAGCACACGCCGCAGGTCCTGATCGCCGGCAAGGAATACGGCACCGGCTCGTCGCGCGACTGGGCGGCCAAGGGCGTGCAACCTGCTCGGCGTGCGACGCCGTGGTCGTCGCGAGACCTTCGAGCGCATCCACCGCTCGAACCTGGTCGGCATGGGCGTCGCCCCTGCACGCTCGAGGAGGGCACCACCTGGGCCTCCCTCGGTCTGAAGGGCGACGAGAAGGTCACCATCAAGGGCCTCGAGAAGGTGAAGCCGCGCCAGAAGATGGAGGCCGAGGTCACCTTCGCCGACGGCAAGGTGAAGAAGGTGCCGATCCTCTGCCGCATCGATACGCTGGACGAGATCGAGTACTTCAAGAACGGCGGCATCCTGCAGTACGTGCTGCGCGACCTCGCGTCCTGACCTGATCCTGATCAAATGATTGATGGCGGCGGCTTGGCTTCGGCCCGGCCGCCGTTATTGTATCTGCCGGGGGAATACGGGACCTCACATTCGTTTGCGCGGTTCTCAACGAACCGTGAGTAGCCTCGGGGCTTGCCGCGGGCGTAAACAGCGCTCGCGGGAACGAATGGGTTCTCGAGATCGGGGCGGATCCGATGAGTCTTGGCAGGTTGTTCGGCGGGCTGGTGCTCGCCCTGGCTTCATGGAGCGGCGTCAGCGCCACGCCGGCCGAGCGTCCGCGCGCCGTGATCGAACTGTTCACCAGCCAGGGCTGCTCGTCCTGCCCGCCCGCCGATGCCAATCTGGCTCCGAGATGGCCGACCGTCCCGACGTGATCGCCCTCACCTTCGCCGTCGACTACTGGGACTATCTCGGCTGGCGCGACACCCTCGCCAATCCGATCCACACCAAGCGGCAGAAGGCCTACGCCTACATGCGCGGCGACCGGCAGGTCTACACGCCGCAGATGATCATCAACGGCATCGGCCATGCCATCGGCTCCGACCGCGCCGCGGTCGAGCGGGTGATGGAGCAGACGCGGAGCCAGTCGGGCGTCCTCACGGTTCCGGTCACCGTCCGCATCGCCGGCGACACGATTACCGTCACCCTGCCGCAGGCGACCGTCGACCTCAGCCCCGAGGCGCCGGCCACCGTCTTCCTGTTCGGCGTGTCGTCGCGCCAGCCGGTGGAAATCACCCGGGGCGAGAACCGCGGGCAGACCGTCACCTATCGCAATGTCGTGCGGTCGCACGCCAATCTCGGCGAATGGACGGGCGCTGCGCGGACCTTCACCGTGTCGCGGCGCGATCTCGTCTCGCCCGAGTGCGAGCGGCTGGCGGTGCTGGTCCAGGCGGGCACGCCGCGCCGGCCCGGTGCGGTCGTCGGCGCGGCGATGATCGACATCCCGCCGCTGCTTGTCCACTAGGGCCTAAGGGCTCAGGCCCGCGCCATCCAGACCATGTCGGGGGCGACGATGCCGGGGACGTCTTCCTCGTCGATGCGGCGGACCGTCTCCACCGACACCAGCTTTTCCGCATTCAGAGGGCAGACGCCGCGGCGCACGAGTTCACGGCCGAGGCTCTTGCGGACGCACGGACCCGCCGCTCGGCGACGTCGGCCTCGACGAAGCGGGTGAAGTCGGGCGTGTCCTGATAGGCGGGGTTCGCCGCGGCGCGTCACAACGATACCAGGGCATGATCCTGTCCGATTTGCTGATCAAACCTCTCTCAACCACGTCGACGTTGAGAGAGCGTTGAGAAGTTTGCTTAACCATTGGTGCGCATCCATGCGCCTCATGGCATGGGTGTCGCTGTGCAAGGAAAAGGTTCGATGGCTGAATGTGACCTGAAGGATGGGGCGTGGGTCCTGCCGCGCCGCGCGCTGCTCGTCGGCGGCGGGTCCTCGCTGCTGCTCGCGGCCTGTTCCGCGCCGCCCGTGCAGGCGCCGAGCCAGCCGAGCTTCTATCGCAACCTCGCCCAGGCCGGCGCCCGGGTCGATGCCGCCATGGCGGCGGAGATGATCTCCGGCTTCCGCCGCAACAACGGCCGCGGCAATCTCGCGGTCGATCCGGTGCTGATGGCGGTGGCCGAGGCGCAGGCCGCCGCGATGACGCAGGCCGATCAGGTCGGTGTGCGCACGGGAGCCGTCGGCGCGCGACTGACCTCGGCAGGCTATCGCCACCGGACGGCGGTGGAGAACACCTCGGCCGGTTACCTCACGCTCGCCGAGGCCTTCTCCGGCTGGCGCGATTCGCCGCCTCATCGCGCCAACATGCTGAACCCGGCCGTCACACGCCTCGGCATCGCCACCGGCTTCCGGCCGGGATCGCGCTATCGCGTCTTCTGGGCGCTGGTGCTGGCCGAGCCGACCGCCGCCGCCTGATCAGGTCGGATCGCCCGAGGCGAGATACCAGTCCATGATCTCGCGGCCCTGCATGAAGACGACCTCGGGCCGCGCCGCGAGTTCCGCGAGCAGGGCCTCGAGGACGGCGATGCGGTGCGGGACGCCGAGGATATAGGGGTGGATGGCGAAGGACAGAACCTTCGCCCCGCCGAGCGGGCCTGTCATCTTCGCATCGGCGATCAGCCTGTCGGCCTGCGCCAGAGCCCGGTCGAGAAACTCGCGCGCCGGGTGGTGCTGGATCATGACCAGCGGAATGTCGTTGAGCTCCACCGAATAGGGCATGGTGAGCACATCGCCGGAGGCGGTCTTCAGGCGGCAGGGCAGGTCGTCCGCCACCCAGTCGGCGATGTAGCGGATGCCGGCCTCGGCCAGGTGGTCGGCGGTCTCCAGCGTCTCGGTGAGGCCGGGGCCGAGCCATCCCACAACCGGCTCGCCGGTGAAGGCCGACAGCGTCTCGACCGTCTGGCGGATCATCGCCCGCTGGTCCTCGATCCGGTGCGTCGGCACCTGATGCCAGCCATGGCCCATGAACTCCCAGCCGGCATCCCGCGCGGCGCCGGCGACACGTGGATAATCGACCGCCACCGAGCCGTTGATGGAGAGCGTCGGACGGATATCGTGCCGGGCGAAGGCTTCCGCGAAGCGCCAGAAGCCGACGCGCATGCCGTATTCGTGCCAGGCCCAGTTGGCGATGTCCGGCTGCAGCGCCGCGCCGGTCGGCGCCACCAGCACCTGGCGCGGCATGGGGTTTTCGATCCGCCAGTTCTCCACGTTCACCACCGGCCAGACAGCCAGCAGCTTGCCGTCGGGAAGCGCGATGCGCGGCCGGTCGATGGAGGCAGTGTAGGCGAGGCGCTGCTCGGGGCGCAGGGGCTGGGTCAAGGGCTGCACGTCCCGGCCTCAGGCCGCCTTCTTGCCATGGTGGCTGTGAAGCTTGGCGCTCATCACCCGGCGGATGTCGTTGAACTCCGGGCTCGCCACGTCGCGCGGGCGCGGCAGCGCGAGCAGGTTGTCGCTTTCGATGCGGCCGGGACCCGGGCGTCATCACGACGACGCGGTCGGCGAGGAAGATCGCTTCCTCGATCGAGTGCGTGACGAAGACCACGGTCAGCCCGGTGCGCTGCCAGATGTCGAGAAGCTCGTCCTGCAGGCGCTCGCGCGTCATCGCGTCGAGCGCGCCGAACGGCTCGTCCATCAGCACGATCTCGGCGTCGTTGGCGAGCACGCGGGCGATCGCCACGCGCTGCTTCATGCCGCCCGAGAGCTGGTGCGGATAGGCGTTGGCGAACTTCTGTCAGGCCCGACCAGTTCGATGAACCTGTCGACGGTGTCCTTGACCTCGGCCGCGGCCGAGCCCGCGCGATGTCGGGCCGAAGCCGATGTTGTCGCGCACCGACAGCCAGGGGAACAGGGCGTAATCCTGGAACACCATGCCGCGCGTCGGGTCCGGGTCCTTCGATCGGCTTGCCCCACATCAGCGCCTCGCCCGGTCGAGGGCTGCTCGAAGCCCGCGATGATGCGCAGCAGGGTGGACTTGCCGCAGCCCGAGGCGCCGATCAGGCAGACGAACTCGCCCTTGCGCGATGGTCAGCGTTGGCGTCGGACAGCGCATGGATCGTCTGCTCCTGCAGCTGGAAGCGCTTGGAGACCTGGCTTGATCTCGATGATCGGGATCGCGGCTTCAGCCATTGTTGTGGTCGGGCTCCAGGCGCAGCAGGCGGTTGCCGATGCATGACGACGATCCGGTCGGAGATGTAGCCGGCGATGCCGATGACGATCATGCCGCAGATGACGAGTTCGGTGCGCGACAGCGTGCGTGCATCCATGATGACGGCGCCCAGGCCCTGCGGCACGCCGGTCATCTCGCCGACGACGATGACGAACCAGGCAAGGCCGAGACCGAGGCGCAGGCCGGTGAAGATCGACGGCAGGGCCGCCGGCAGCACCACCTTGTAGAACTGCGCGTTGCCGCGGCAGCCCAGCATCGAGGCCGCCTCGAACAGCTTGGGATCGACCGAGCGCACGCCGAAGATCGTGTTGAGCAGGATGGGATAGAAGGCGCCGAGGCAGACGAGGGCGAAGGCCGAGCGCGGGCCGAGGCCGAACAGGATCATCGACAAGCGGCAGCCAGGCCGTGACGGGAATCGGCCGCATCACCTGCAGGAACGGATCGAGCAGCATGCGCGCGGTCGGCATGCGGCCGATCATCATGCCGATCGGCAGGGCGAACAGGGCAGCCAGCGCGAAGCCGCCATAGACACGGCTCATCGAGGCGAGGAGGTGGGTCAGTGAGCGTCGCCGAGATAGGCATCGTCGTAGATGCCGCCGACGGCGAAGTCGACCATGTACTCGGCAACCTCGTAGGGCGTCGGGATCAGGCGCGTCCAGCGCATGCGTCGTCGCCACCTGCCAGAAGGCCAGCAGCAGTGCCGGCACGATGAGCGCCAGCACGATCGGCTTGACCCGTCGCCACAGGCGTGCTTGCCGGCGCGGCTTGCTCGGCTGACTCACGGCCGCCGGCGAGCGGCACCGTTTCAGACGCATCTGATCATGATCGCTGTCCTCTGGCTGCCGCATGAACGGGCATGAGCGCGCGCCCGCCGAGTGGCGCGGCCGACGGCCAGACGGCTTCGGTTGCACGGCTCAGGCCGGCGGCGATCTCGTCCGAGAACTTCGGATTGAGGAAGGTCTCGAACTTGGGCAGGGCGCGGATCTGGCTTCAGCTCGAGCATGTGCTGGGCGTAGGTCCGGGCCTGCGTCAGCACCGTGTCGATCGAGCTTCCAGGCATACTCGACGTTGTTGGCGCCCGAGCGCCTGGTCGACGGCGGCGCGGTTGGCGCCGAGCTTCTGCACCGTGGCGTCTCGGCGACGGCCGGCTTGTTGGCCATCATGAACTCGACCGCCTGGCGCTGGATCTTCAGCATGGTGCGCACCAGGTCCGGGTTGCCCGGCGACGGTGTCCTCGTGGGTGCCGAAGATCATGTTCAGGCCGCCCATCGCCGGTGCCGTAGGGATATTCCACCAGCTGGCCGACGCCCGAGGAGATCGACAGGCCGGGGCCCGGCTCGGCGCCGACATAGGCGTCGATGTCGCCGCGCGACAGCATGGCGTGCATTTCGCCGAACGGAACGCGCACCGCGCGTGATGTCGCGTGATCGACATGACCCTCCATGCGCAGGCGCTCCATGATGAAGACCTCCTGCGTCGAGCCCGGCCAGATGCCGACCTGCTTGCCTTTGAGGTCCTTGACCGTCTTCACGTCCGACCCGGCCTTGGAGATCACGCCCATGCCCTTGTTGGACATGGCGCCCACGACCACGACGGGCTCGCCGGCCGCAGCCGCCCAGCGATGGCGGCAGCGATGCCGAAGGTGCCGAAATCGACCGACTTGGTGACCACGGCGTTCTTGCCGTCGGTCGGCGCTGTCGAAAGTGGTGATCTCGATCTTGGTGCCGGCCGGCGCGAACTTCTCGTAGAAGTGCGGCGGCATCGAGTGGATGAGGCGCAGCGAGCCCATCTTGATCACGCGCTCCTGGGCGCGCAGCACCGAGGGGGCCGAGAGGGTTCCGGCGGCGAGGCCGGCGCCGATGAGGAAATGACGACGAAGGATCATGTGCGTGGCTCCTGGGAAAAGGGACGCGGGCTGGCGCCCGTCTGCTTGTTGGGACCGGCGGTGAGCTGGTGCCGGGATGCGATGGGCGGCGTCATGCGGCGGCCCCCGTGAGGGAGGCGATGTAGGCGCGCCAGCCGCCATGGGCGGTGATGTCCTCGGCGCCGGCGAGACCCTCCGGCTCGACGAGGAAGCCCTTGGGCGTCGTGCCGTCCGGAAAGCCGCAGCGTGCCGATGCAGAGCGGCGCGGGGATGCCGTTGACGAAGGTGCCGAAGCCCTCCGCGGGCAGGGCCCAGACCTCGCAGGCAATGGCCGCGCCCGTCCCCGCCGCGACGCGGATCAGGCCCGGCCGCTTCGGTGGCCCGCCGGCGAGCGCGTGCAGCCGGTAGTCCGGCGCGGTCTGGACGACACGGCGGAAGGTCGCGCCGCGGCTTGTGAGTTCGCCGTTGAGCGGCATGCCGGAGAGATGCGCCCCGACGACGACGATCTCGATGGCGTCCGGCATGATATCCGCGGGAGTGATGGTGGAGGTCATGGGTTCTCGCCTCCTCAGGCCGCAGCGGATGTGGCGGGACGCCGGCGTTCGCCGGCCGCCGCGACGAAGGCCGCGCCGAGGCGCATGAGCGCCGCGTCGCTACCCCGCGGTCCGATCAGGGTGATGCCGGCGGGAAGCCCGTCGGCGCGGAAAAGGCCGGGGACCGAAAGCGCCGCGAGATCGAGCAGGTTCACGAAGTTCGTGTAGGTGCCGAGGCGGCTGTTGGGGCCGATGGGATCGGCCGCCAGCTCCGCCAGCGTCGGGAAGATCGGACAGGTCGGCACGACGAGCGCATCGACGCGCGTCCACACCGCCTCGGTGGCGCGTCTGAGTTCGGCGAGGCGATACAGCCCCTCGAAGGCGTCCGTGGCCGAGAAACGCCCGGCCGCACCGACGATCTGGCGCGTCACCGGGTGGACATCATCGGCGTTGGTGGCGAGGAAGGCGCGCATCGCGGCGTGGCGCTCGGCCACCCAGGGCCCTTCGTAGAGCAGCCGGGCAACCGCGAGGAAGGGATCGAGGTCGACCTCGGCCGTGGCGTCGACCAGCGGCGGCAGCAGCCGCAGCGAGGCGTCGAAGGCATCGGCCATGAGGATGTCGCCGAAGAAGAGACGGTCCTTGGCGGCCGGCAGCCCGATCGCCTTGAGGCTTGGCGCGTCCGCGGGCGCCTCCGCCGGGACGGGCCGTGAGTAGGCGTCCTCGGCGTCGAAGCCGCGCAGGACCTCGTAGGTGCGCCAGGCGTCATCCGGTGTGCGGGCGAAGACCGAGACGCAGTCGAGAGTCCGGCAGGCCGGCAGGACGCCGCGGGTGGAGACGGCGCCGAGTGAGGGCTTCAGTCCGACGAGATCGTTGAGGCCGGCCGGAATGCGGCCTGAACCTGCCGTGTCGGTGCCGAGTGCGACGGGGACGATGCCCTGGGCGACGGCGATGGCGGAACCAGACGACGAGCCGCCGGGCACCCGCGACGGATCGAAAGCGTTGCGCGGAACCGGATAGGGCGAGCGGACACCGACGAGGCCGGTGGCGAACTGGTCGAGATTGGTCTTGCCGATGATCAGCGCGCCGGCCGCAACCAGCCGCTCGACCGCTGCCGCCGACCGGCCGGGGACCCGGGCGAAGGTCGGGCAGGCGGCCGTGGTCGGCAAGCCCGCAACGTCGATATTGTCCTTCACCGCGACCGGCACACCCCAGAGCGGATAGAGGGCCGAATCGAAAGCGGGCAACCGCGCCGCGTCGGCGAGCACGTCGGCCTCGGGACGCAGATGGATGAAGATGCCGGGGTCGGCGACGGCGGCGATCCGACGGTAGACAGCAGCGATGACCTCGCCTGCCGGCGTTCCTCCGGCGTAGGCGGCATGCAACTCGGCGATGGTCGGTGCGTAGTCCGTCGGCATGGGTCCAGCTCTTTGTGGACCTTGCCTCGCAATGGCTGTGCCAAGCTGCCGTAGCGCTCACCCGCAAGAGCGGGGATCGCAGTTCTTCGCCTCATATCCTCGAACAACGACGCAGAAGCACCCCGATCGCCCAAGTTCGGCGGTCATTCCGCCGCCGATCCCACTCAAATCATGTCCTTTGAGATTGTATGCAACAACGCGGAGGTTGTCAGAATACGCATAAAAAATAGGCATAAGCGCTATTCGAGGGCTCAGCTTGAAGCCAGCGCGAGGTCGTCCCAGGCGCGTGCGGCAAGGCCGATATGGTCGCGCATCGCCGCGGCGGCCTTGGCCGCCTCCGCCCGCTGGATCGCCTCGACGACCGCATCATGTTCGCGGTGCGAGCGCGCCAGCCGGTCGCGCCCCTCGAACTGCGCGCGGCGGAACGGCGCCAGCCGGCGTCGCGTCGCGGAGGCGAGTTCCCCGAGATAGGAATTGTGCGAGCCGCGATAGATGGTGACGTGGAAACTGATGTTTGCGGCGCTGTAGGCATCGAGGTCGCCCGCCCGCACCAGGCCGGCCATGGCGCGGTGCAGTTCGTCGAGTGCGATGCGCTCCTCCCGCGTCATCTTCAGGGCGCACAGCCCGGCACACAGCGCCTCCAACTCGCTCATGACGGCGAACATGTCGCGCAGCTGGTCATGATCAGGCTTGGCGACGACCGCGCCGCGATGGGGCCGGATTTCCACCAGACCCGACGACGACAGCTGACGCAGGGCCTCACGCACGGGCGTCCGCGACACGGCGTACTCCGCCGCGAGCTGGGCCTCGTCGAGGGTCGACCCGGGCTTCAGGCGGCCGGAGACGATGGCCTCGGCGAGCCGCGTCTGCAGCTGTTCCGAACGCGTGCCGCGACCGGCACTGGCGCGGCCCCCGGCGGAACGTTCTGATCCGGTAAGGGATGTCATGCCCGCGCCTCAGGGCAGGATCGTGGGAAGGCCGATGCGGATAGGCCCGACCTGCAGGCGGCCGTCGGCGGCGCGCAGCGTCAGGACGCGGCCCGGACGGCCCTCGACCTCGGCGGGGCGGCTCGCCATGGTGATGGCCCCCGAGGCGATCGGCCCGAGCGTCGCCCCGAGGCCGGTGGCGCGCAGCGCCGCGGGCACGTCGGCGACCCGCAGCTCGATCTCGCCGTCCGGCTTGCCGTCGGGGGTCAGCCTGAGATTGCCCTTCGCGATCCCCAGCGCCGCTCCCTGGACGAGGCGCAGGAGGATGATCTCCACCGAACCGCCCGCCGCCTGCCACTGGCGCACGGCGAGGATCTGCGGGCGGCTGGGATTGCGCAGGATCTTGCGGGCGATCATCTGCAGCTCGGCGTCGATCGGCTCCGTCCCGGTGCCGTTGAAGGTCGCTGATTTCAGGCTCGCGACGACATCGATGCTGACGGGGTCGGTACGGTTCGGGCGCGTGTGCAGTTCGGCCCGCGCCGCCTTGACGAGCGTGACCCCGTCGCGCGTCACCTCGACGTCGGTGACGGCGACGTTGGAGCTGTCATATCCGCCGATGGTCAGTTGCGCCGAGGCCTGGGCCAGACGCCAGTTGGCGGTCGTCACCGACGGGTCGCCCTCGGTGACCATGGTCATCGGCCCGGTCCACTCGGAGATCACATGCCCCGGGCTCCAGATCTGCGACACCACCTTCAGGCGCTCGAAGCGGAAGGTCTGGTAGGGCCGGGCTTCGTCCCGAAGCTCGACCACGGGCCGGGTGCAGGTGATCTCCATGCGGAAGGGATAGCCGCCCCGCGTGCGCTCGCCGCACTGGATGACGCGGCCGTTGGCAGCTTCCGCCGTCTGCCAGCGCTGGATGGCGTCCTCGGCCCGATGGGCGCCCCAGGACCAGACGGCACTCCAGGCGCCGATCGCGGCAGCCACGACGACGAGGGGAAGAAGGAAAGTCCTGAGCCGCATGAACTCCGTCCGGTTTGGTGCTTGCGCCGGCAGGGCAGGGTCTATAGCAGAACCCGCGCCCGTCGTCCCTCACCCCTGCAGCACGAATGAATCAGCAATCAGGCGATCTCTGGGTGTTCGGCTACGGGTCCCTGATGTGGCGCCCAGGCTTCGACTTTCTCGAAAGGGTGCCTGCCAGGCTGATCGGCCTCCACCGATCGCTCTGCGTCTATTCGCATGTCCACCGCGGCACGCCGGAACGGCCCGGCCTCGTGCTGGGGCTGGACCGGGGCGGCGCCTGCCGCGGCATGGCCTTCCGCGTCGCGGCGGCGCTGCGGGATGAGACCATCGCTTACTTGCGCGAGCGCGAGCAGGCGACCTCCGTCTATCTCGAGGTGGAGCGGGTGGTGACCCTCGAGACGGCGGGCAGCCCGCGCGTCCGGGCGCTGACCTACATCGTCGATCGTGGCCACACGCAATATGCCGGGCGGCTGCCACTCGACCAGCAGCTCCATATCGTGCGCCAGGGCCACGGCCATTCCGGCGCCAATCCGGACTATGTCACCAATACGGTGAAGGCGATCGAGGAGCTCGGCTTCCGCGATCCCGACCTGCACTGGCTGGCGGCGCGTCTCTGACCGGCAGTCAGATCGCCTCGCCGCGCAGCAGCTTCGGCACGTCGCCGGTAATGCCGGCGGCCTGGCGGATGAAGTAGTTCTTCAGGCCCGGCATGCGGTCGACCAGGCCGAGGCCGAGGTCCCGCACGAAGCGCAGCGGCTGCGAACCGTTGGAGAACAGGCGGTTGAGGCCGTCGGTCGTGACCCCCATCAGCGCCGTGTCGAAGCGGCGCCAGCGCTGGTAGCGGGTGAGGACGCCGGGGCGCGCGTGGTCGAGGCCGGGCCGGGCCGCGTCGGCGATGCACTCCGCCAGCGCCGCCACATCGCGGAAGCCCATGTTGATGCCCTGCCCGGCGATGGGGTGGACCACGTGGGCGGCATCGCCGACGAGGGCAAGGCGATCGGCGATGAAATCCCGGGCGACCTTCAGGCCGAGCGGATAGGCGGCGGGCTTGTCGAGAACGGTGATCTCGCCAAGGCGATCGCACCAGCTGGGACTGGAAGGCCTCGTCCGACGCGGCCGCATCAGGCGCCTCGCCGCGTCGCGTTGATTCCGTCCACACCAGACTCGCCCGCCGTTCCGTCAGCGGCAGGATGGCGAAGGGGCCGGACGGCAGGAAATGTTCCTCGGCCGGCCCTCGTGGTCGTACTCATGCCCGACCGTGCAGACGATACCGGACTGGCCGTAGTCCCAGCCGACGGTACGGATGCCGGCGATGTCGCGCAGCCTCGACTTGCCGCCGTCGCAGGCGACGAGCAGGTCAGCCGCGACGGTTGCGCCATCGTCCAGCGTGACACGCGTGGCAGCCGGGCCGGCCTCGAAGCCACGGACCGATGTGGCCCGCATCTCGACGCCGAGGGCCTGGGCGCGGTGCCACAGCGCGCGGGTGACGACGGCATTGGGGGCCATGTGGGCGAAAGGTTCACCGGGCGACACCTCGCCGGCGAAGGTCAGGAAGACGGGGCGGACGACGTCCAGCGTCCGGCTGTCGGTGACCACCATGTCGAGGATCGGCTGCGCCTCGGGCGCGATCTCGTCCCAGACGCCGGTCGCCTCGAACATGCGGCGTGCCGCGGCGGCAAAGGCGGAGGCGCGGCCCACATCGGCGGGCGGGGCGGCGATGGTCGGGTCGGCAACGGTGACGGAGAAGGAGGGGCCGAGCGCGGATTTGACCGCGACGGCGAGAGATAGACCGGCGAGACCTCCGCCGGCGATCAACAGGGCGGTGCGATCGGGTGTCATCTGATCCTGTCTCATGAGCACGGTCTAGCTCATGTCGGGCGCCGATGGAATCGGCACCTCGCCGCAGGGCATCACACCAGGGGGAAGCGCTCAGCGAAGCAGCAATGTTTCACTGCTCACGCGGGAACCGCGTGTCGACTGTCGCCAGTTGTGGCCGTTCAGCCGCGAACCGCGAGATTCACTGCCTTCGGACCTTTGCCCCGCTTGTCGGGCTCCAGTTCGAACGCCAGCTTCTGCCCTTCCGCCAGGCTTGCCAGCCCCGAACGCTGGACAGCCGAGATATGGACGAAGATGTCCTTGCCGCCATCGTCAGGCTTGATGAAGCCGTAGCCTTTTTCCGTGTTGAAGAACTTGACGGTCCCCGTCATCGACATGCCGGTCAGCCTTTCCGTATGCACTGCCGGTTCCGCACGATTGCGAACCTGCCTGGGCTCCGGACCAGGAATTTCCGCGATGCTCCGGACTCGAACGAAACCGGACCGCCGCCAGATCCGTGCCGCCCGGATCCGAGAGCTGGTAAAAAGCGTAACTCGGAATTTCTGGGCTGCACAGCCCCCTTTCGTACAATCAGCGCGGGTTTCGCTGCGTCAACCTGGCTGATCGCGGAAATGTCAAAGAAGAGGTGGCGCAAGGGACTGGCGATATACGCCACGTCGTCACGTTCTCATCGGTTGTGCAGATGGCTAGTCGCTCGCCATCGGGAGTCTTGAGACAAATGCTCTCGCCCACCAGCCAGCTGCGGCCCTCGGCCCGGCAGGTACAGGGCGGCAGGCTGACCGGCGGCCCCGGCGTGAAGGGCGCACGGCGCGGCACGTCGGACGGCTGCGCCGCCGCCTCGAGAGCAGCGGTGACAATGGCGGTGAGCAGGATGGCTGCACGGCGCATGAAGGCAGGTTAGCACCCGCGCGCGTGCCGTCCAGTGTCCAGGACGCCGCGGCCTCAGGCCGCCCGCGCCGCCGTCATCATGTAGTTGACGGCGAGATCGCCGGTTTCGGTCCAGCGGTCGCGCAGGACATCGTAGCGGACCCCGCGCCGGTCCGTGACGGTGAGGCCGGGAGCCTCCATGGCGGTGGCGAGTTCGTCGGGGGTGACGAACTTGTCCCACTCGTGCGTACCGCGCGGCAGCCAGCCGCAGAACGTACTCGGCGCCGGCAATGGCGAGCGCCCACGCTCTTCGGCCGTGCGGTTCAGCGTCGACAGGAACAGCAGCCCGCCCGGCTTCACCATACGGCCGCACAGACCTCAGACGAAGAGGCTCGACGTCGGCGACGTGCTCGACCATCTCCATGCGCCAGCACGACGTCGAAGTGCTGCACCCGCTGCGGCGACAGCGCTCCGGCCGTGCCCTGCGACGATAGTCGATCGGCCAGCGCCTGATCCCGCGGCGTGGAGCGGCGGCGGTCGTCGACGTTGCTCCGCGGCCGCATCGACGCCCGTCACCCGTCGCGCCCAGCCGGGCCAGCGGCTCGCTCAGAACAGCCCGCCGCCGCAGCCGATATCGAGCAGGGAGCGGTCCTTGAGCGGCGCGCCGAAGAGCGCATCGAGCGCTGTCCGGCTACGCCCGAAACGGTCGCAGGCGGCATCGCGGATGTAGCCGATGCCGCACCGGGTTGAACTTGTGTAGCGACGCGCATCTTGCCGTTCGGGTTCCACCACTCGGCCGCGATGACGCGAGAAACGCTCGACCTCGGCCGGGATCGAGGGTCGTCGCGGTGCGCGGGGCTGGTCGCACTCATGATCTGGCGATCCCTGGCATTCGAAATGCTGATGGACTGCGCGTTGCCTTACATCCGATCGGCCGTTATGCATACGCGCCTTTTTGACCCAAGCGCATCTCTTGCGCCGGATTGCCTCAAGCCATGCCTCGCCTCGTGCTGAAGTTCGGCGGAACCTCCGTTGCCAACGTCGACCGGATCAAGAACGTCGCGCGTCATGTCAAAGCGCGAGGTCGAGGCCGGCTACCAGGTCGCGGTCGTGGTGTCGGCCATGTCCGGCGAGACGAACCAGCTCGTCGCCTGGTGCAAGGACGCGGCGCCCGCTCTACGACCTCGCGCGAGTATGACGCCGTGGTCGCCTCCGGCGAGCAGGTGACATCGGGCCTTCTGGCCATCGCGCTGCAGCAGCCATGGGCGTCAAGGCGCGCTCCTGGGCAGGGCTGGCAGATCCCGGTCACGCACCGACGCGGCTCACGCCAAGGCGCGCATCATCGACATTCGACACCGGCAATCATCGGCGCAAGGCCATGGCCGCCGGCGAGGTCGCGGCGATCGTGCCGGGCTTCCAGGGCGTTGTCCGCGGACGGGCCGCATCGCGACGCTGGGCCGCGGCGGCTCGGACACCTCGGCGGTCGCGGTCGCCGCGGCCGCTCAAGGCCGATCGCTGCGACATCTACACCGACGTCGACGGCGTCTACACCACCGATCCGCGGATCGTCGCCGAAGGCGCGCACGCATCGACCAGGTCGACCTACGAAGAGATGCTGGAGATGGCGTCGCTGGGCTCCAAGGTCCTGCAGGTCGCGCTCGGTCGAGCTGGCGATGAACCATCAGCGTGCGCGTGCTAGGTCCTGATCGTCGTTCGACGCCGCCTTGGGCAGCCGACCTGCCCGGCACGCTGGTCTGTGGACGAGGAAGAGATCATGGCCCAGGGACTCGAGAAATCCGTCGTGAGCGGCATCGCCTTCGCCAAGGACGAGGCCAAGATCACGCGTGACCCGCGTGGCCGACCGGCCGGGCGTTGCGGCGGCGATCTTCGGCCCGCTGGCCGAGGCCAACGTCAACGTCGACATGATCGTGCAGAACGTGTCGCTCGGACGGCAGCGACGACCGACATCACCTTCACCGTGCCCGGGCGCCGACCTCGACCGCGCGCGTCATGTGCTGAGGATGCCCGCGAGGCGGTCGGCTTCACGACGCTGCAGACGGCCTCGCGACGTGGTCAAGGTCTCGTGTCATCGGCGTCGGCATGCGCACGCATGCGGGCGTCGCGGCAAGGATGTTCAAGCGCGCTGGCCGACAAGGGCATCAACATCCAGCGCCATCACCACCTCCGAGATCAAGATTCTCGGTGCTGATCGATGCGGCCTACACGGAGCTGGCGGCCCGCACGCTGCACACGCTCTACGGTCTCGACAAGCAATAGGCCGGGCCATGGCGCGGCGGGCAGATCTCTCCGGTCTCCTGTCCGCCCTCCTTGCGGCGGTCGTCGTCGCGCCGGCCGCGGCCGAGCCGCTCGCCATCCCCTTCACCATCACCCGCCCCGCCGGCGATGGACCCTTCCCGGCGGTCGTCCTGCTGCACGATTGTTCGGGGCTCGGACCGGGCTCGTCCGGTTCGCCTTGGCGCTGGTCAACCGAACTCATCCGTCTCGGCTATGTGACGATCTGGCCGGACAGCTTTTCCTCGCGCGGCTTTCCTCGCGGCACCTGCCTCGAGCCGCAGCAGGCGGCGGTGAGGCCGGCCGTCCGGGTGGCGGACGCCTATGCCGCCCTCGACCATCTGCGCGGTCTCCCCTACGTCGACGCCCGCCGCATCGCCGTCATGGGCGGCTCCCATGGCGGTTCGACGACGCTGGCGGTCATCGTCGCGAACGGCCCGGCACCGGCGCGAGCGGATGGAACGGGCTTTGCTGCCGCCATCGCCTTCTATCCGAGCTGCGGCTTCCGCTATGGCGACTTCGTTGTCGAGCGCGGTCCGCGAGCCCGGCAGCCCCATCACCGCCTATCGCGGCGTGTTCCGGCCCCTGGCGCCGACTGATGATCCTGACCGGAGAACTCGACGACTGGACACCGGCCGAGCCCTGCAGGGTGCTCGTCGAGCGCGCAAGGGAAGCCGGCCATGCCCGTGGAGATCCGGATCTACCCGGGCGCCCATCACTCTTTCGACAGCGCGGCCCCCGTTCGACACGTTCCGGGCCGGGTCAATTTCTCCGCGCTCCGGGCGGACGCGGCGCGACAACCGGCGGCAATCCCGAAGCCTGGGCCGATTCGCGCCGCGCCGTCGGTGAGTTCCTCGCCCGGCATCTGCCGCCGGCCCCCTGAGCCGCATCGCAGCGCGGTGCGGGCGCCGTTCCTCTCTGCTCTTTGCAAAACGGCCGACCGGCCCTTAATGAAGGCTCAGCAGGGTGGGCGCGCCGCCCCGCAACTTCACCCAAGGGCAACCCGCCCAGATCGTGACAATGCCGATGCGTCCCGCATTCGGCGGTCCGCGTCTCCTGCTCCGCCGCCTCCGCGAGGTGATGGCGGAACAGATCTCGGCGCAGGAACGCCTCGACAAGATCGTAGTGCTGATCGCGGCCAACATGGTGGCCGAGGTCTGCTCCGTCTATGTCCTGCGCGTCGACTCAACGCTCGAGCTCTATGCGACCCAGGGCCTCAACCGGGAGGCGGTCCACCACACCGTCATGCGCGCCGGTGAAGGCCTCGTCGGCATGGTGGCCCAGACGGCGGAGTCGCTGAACCTCTCCGACGCCCAGGAGCACCCGTCCTTCTCCTTCAAGCCCGAGACGGGCGAGGAAATCTTCCACTCCTTCCTCGGCGTGCCCATCCTGCGCGGCGGCAACACGCTCGGCGTCCTGGTCGTGCAGAACCGCGCGCACCGGAAATACGAGGAGGACGAGGTCGAGGCGTTGCAGACGACCTCGATGGTGCTGGCGGAGATGATCGCCTCGGGCGAGCTTTCGGCGCTCGCCCCTCCTGGCCAGGAGCCTGCCGCCCGCCGTTCGCTGCATCTGCCGGGCGAGGGTCTCGCCGACGGCGTCGGCCTCGGCCATGTGGTGCTGCACGAACCGCGCATCCAGGTCACCAAGCTCATCGCCGACGACCCGAACCGCGAGATGGTGAGGCTCGAGACCGCGATCGAGGCCCTGCGCGCCGAGATCGACGACATGCTCGACAGCGAGGATGTCGCCCGCGGCGGCGAGCACAAGGACATTCTCGAGGCCTACCGGATGTTCGCCCACGACCGTGGGTTCGTGCGCCGGCTGAAGGAAGCCATCGGCACCGGCATCACCGCCGAGGCAGCGGTGGAGCGCGTCCAGTCGGACAACCGCGCCCGCATGATGCGCCAGACCGACCCCTATCTGCGCGAGCGCATGCACGACCTCGACGATCTGGCCAACGGCTGATGCGCCAGCTGACCGGCGAGAAGAGCGAGATCCGCCTCGACCTTCCCGACAACGCCATTGTCGTCGCCCGACACATGGGTCCGGCCGCGCTGCTCGACTACGACCGCTCGCGCCTGCGCGGCCTGGTGCTGGAGGAAGGCGGCGCGACCAGCCACGTCGCCATCGTCGCCCGCGCGCTCGGCATCCCGACGGTTGGCCAGGCCGAGAACGTCACCAGCCTCGCCGATCCGGGTGATGCCATCATCATCGATGGTGCCACCGGCGAGGTGCATCTGCGGCCGACGAGCGACGTCGAGAACGCCTATGCCGAGAAGGTGCGGTTCCGCGCCCGGCGGCAGGCGCAGTACGCGGCCATTCGCCACCTGCCGGCGGTGACCAGGGACGGCGTCGAGATCAAGCTGAACCTCAATGCCGGCCTGATGGTCGACCTGCCCTTCCTCGAGGAGACCGGCGCCCATGGCATCGGCCTCTTCCGTACCGAACTGCAGTTCATGGTGGCCAACGCCCTGCCGCGTACCGCCGAGCAGCTCGACCTCTATCGCAAGGTGCTGGATGCGGCGGGCCACCGCCCCGTCACCTTCCGCACCCTCGACATCGGCGGCGACAAGGTCCTTCCCTACATGGAGGTGATCCAGGAGGAGAACCCGGCCATGGGCTGGCGGGCCATCCGCCTCGGCCTCGACCGCCCGGGGCTCCTGCGCAGTCAGGTGCGCGCCATGCTGCGGGCCGGTGCCGGCCGCGAGGTGCGCATCATGTTCCCCATGGTGGCGGCGGTGGAGGAGTTCGACGCCGCCAAGGCCATCGTCGAGCGCGAGCTGACGCATCTTCGCCGCCACGACCACCGCATGCCCGAGCGCGTCCAGATCGGCGTCATGGTCGAGGTGCCGGCGCTGCTGTTCCAGCTCGACGAACTGCTGCCGCGCGTCGACTTCCTGTCGGTTGGTTCGAACGACCTCGTGCAGTTCATGTTCGCCGTCGACCGCGGCAATAACCGCGTCGCCAACCGCTTCGACGTCATGTCGCCGCCGATCCTCAGGGCGCTGCGCACCCTCGCCCGCAAGGGCCACGAGCACGGCAAGCTGGTGACGCTCTGCGGCGAACTCGCCTCGCGGCCGCTGGAGGCCATGGCGCTCGCAGGCCTCGGCTACCGCTCGCTGTCGCTGTCGCCGGCCGCGATGGGGCCGGTGAAATCCATGCTGCTGGAGCTGGACCTTTCTCGCCTTGTCGCCCTGCTCGACGACCTGATCGACCACCCCCGGCAGGGCGCCTCGATCCGCCAGTGCCTGCGCGACTTTGCCGAAGCCGAGGGCGTGAGCCTCTGATGCTGCCGGTCGCCAAGCTCGACGCGCTCGTCGTCCGCCGCGACCTGGTCGAGGCCGAGCTCTCGGCTGGCGTCGAGGGCGAGCGCTACGTCACGCTGTCGCGGGAGTTCTCCGAGCTGTCGCCTGTGGTGGAGGCGATCACCGCCTATCGCGCCGCGCAGGCCGAACTCACCGACCTCGAACAGCTTATCGCTGACCCCGCGACCGACCGGGAAATGGCTGCTCTCGCCCATGACGAGAAGCCTGAGATCGAGGAGAAGATCGCCCGCCTCGAGCACGAGCTGCGCCTGGCGCTGCTGCCGAAGGATGCCGCCGACGCGAAGAACGCCATCCTCGAGATTCGCGCCGGCACCGGCGGCGACGAGGCCTCGCTCTTCGCCGGCGACCTCTTTCGCATGTATGAGCGCTATGCCGCCCTGCAGGGCTGGAGCGTTGAACTCATTTCGGCGAGCGAGGGCACGGTCGGCGGCTTCAAGGAGATCGTCGCCGAGATCCGTGGCGCCGGAGCCTATGCGAGGCTGAAGTTCGAGAGCGGTGTCCACCGCGTCCAGCGTGTGCCGGCGACGGAATCCGGCGGGCGCATCCACACTTCGGCCGCGACCGTCGCGGTCCTGCCCGAAGCGGAAGAGGTCGACGTCGCGATCAACGAGGACGACCTCAGGATCGACGTCATGCGCGCCCAGGGCGCCGGCGGCCAGCACGTCAACAAGACGGAATCGGCGGTCCGCATCACCCACATCCCCACCAACACCGTCGTACTGGTGCAGGACGAGCGCTCGCAGCACAAGAACCGCGCCCGCGCCATGGCCATCCTCCGCTCGCGCATCTTCGACGAGGAGCGCCGTCGCCTGGCGGCAACCCGCGCCGAGGACCGCAAGCTGCAGGTCGGATCCGGAGACCGCTCCGAGCGCATCCGGACCTACAACTTCCCGCAGGGGCGTGTCACCGACCACCGCATCGAGCTGACGCTCTACAAGCTCCCGGAGATCATGGCCGGCACGGCGCTCGGCGAGATCGTCGATGCCCTCATTGCAGACCACCAGGCGAGCCTGCTGGCCGCCGAGGGCGTGGCGTGATCGCGGCGGGAACCTCCCTTGCCGAGGCACGGCGGCTGGCTGCGGCGCGCCTTCTGGCGGCCGGCGTCGACGATGCCGCGCTGGAAGCGCGCCTGCTCCTGAAGATCGCCTCGGGCATCGACGTCGCCCTGCCGACATCGGCCGCCACCGGGTGCCTCGACGCCGGGCAGGCCGGCCGGTTCGACGGGCTGCTCAAGCGCCGGATCTCCCGCGAGCCCCTTGCCCGGATCACCGGCCATGGCGAGTTCCACGGCCTCGACCTTGCGCTGAACCCGGCCTGCCTGATCCCGCGCGACGACACGGAGGCCATCGTCGCGGCGGCCCTGGCGCTGCTGCCTGCTGCCGGGCCTGCCCGCGTGCTGGATCTCGGCGTCGGACCCGGCACGATCCTTCTGGCGGTCCTCAGCGAGCGTCCCGGGGCGACCGGGGTCGGGGTCGATCTGTCCAGGGAAGCCCTTGCCGCGGCCGAGGCGAATGCCGTGGCGCTCGGCCTCGCCGGCCGCGCGGCATTCCGGCCGGGGCGCTGGACCGAAGGGCTCGACGGCTCGTTCGACCTCATCGTCTCCAACCCGCCCTACATCCCCTCGGCGGAATGCGATCATCTCGAACCGGAGGTGGCGCTGCATGATCCGCGCCTCGCGCTCGACGGCGGTCGCGACGGGCTCGACGCCTATCGCGCCATCCTCGGCGATGCCGCCCGGCTTCTGGCCCCGGGCGGCCACCTTGTGGTCGAGATCGGCATGGGTCAGGCGCCGGACGTGGTCGGGATCGCAGCAGCGCATGGCTTCAGGCTGGTGGCGTTGCGGTCCGACCTCTCGGCCATTCCCCGCGCCCTGGTGTTCGGGCCGGCCTGACGTCGGCCCGATCAGTCGCGGCCGACGTCGAAGACCGTCGCGTGGTATTCGGCCGAGTCGGTGAAGCCGCCGTCGAAGGTGACGACGACCACCACCGCGATGTTGCTGCCCGCCCCGTTGCGATAGACGTCGGTCACCCGCGCCGCGTGGAAGCAGGTCTTCGGCGGCAGGATGAAGGGCAGGGCGACACTCTGTTCGCGGAAGGCGTTGGGCGCGCGTGTTGCCGCCTCCGGGTCCCAGGAGGGGATGTCCGGCTTCAGCGTGATGGTCAGCGTATGGGCTTCGCTCCGCTCCCGCTCGCGGCAGGCGAGGTCGGGGTCCGCCGGCACCGGCATGGCGGCGGTCACGGTGTATTTCATCGCCGTGCCCGGATGGGCGCCGATGATGTCGGGCTCGGACATGACCCGCACCGGGCCGGTGGTTTCCGAAATGTCGGTGAGGGCAAAGCCGCCGAGCCGGCGGCCGGGGTCGGTCAGGCGCAGGGCCTGCAGGGGACGCCGCGTGACGCCGCGTGTCCAGCGGCGGACCGCCGCGGTGGAGGCGGTGGTCTCGTCATCTTCGCGGAAGCGGAAGCCGAGCATGGCGGCGCGGCGCGGGTCATGCGCCTCGCTGTCCCAGGCGACCTGCGTCACGCCGCGCGGAAATCCGCGGGCGGAGCGGCCGGTCGTGGCATCGGCGACGTCGACGGCGAAGGCGCCCTTCTCGTTGACGCCGTCGCCGCCGTCCTGCTCGAAGCCGAAGTATCGGCCGTCTGCGGAGAAGCCGAGGATGCGAAGGTTCGGGGCGCTGCCGAGCTCGCGCGCGGTTGCGGGGCCGGCGACCGCGAGAGCAAGGAGGCCGGCGAGGATGAGGTTGCGGTGGACGGGCATGGGTTGGCTCTGGTGCTGGATGGGGCGTCGTTGCGCCTCCATCGCCCATTCCTGCCGCGCCACCATGTCGCCCGCGCGATCATGTGTTTCCCCTGTTGCCGGTCCGAAAACAAAACCCCCGGCCGCGAGGCCGGGGGTCCTGTGATGCAGGGGATGCCGGATGCGTCAGACGATCACTCGTCGCGCGATCCGAGGAGGGACATCAGGAACTGGAACATGCCGACGAAGTCCATGTAGAGCTGCAGGGCGCCGAAGATGGCGGCCTTCTGGACGATGGAACCGTCGTTCGCATAGGCCAGGCTGTAGATGTACTCGTTCTTGATGTTCTGGGTGTCGTAGGCGGTCAGGCCCGCGAAGACTAGGACGCCGACGACCGAGATGATCCACTGCAGCATGGTGGACGGCGTGCCCGTGAAGGCGGCGATGCCGATGTTCACCAGCGAGGCGATGATCAGGCCGAACAGGCCCATCATCAGGAAGGTGCCCATGCCGGAGAGGTCACGCTTCGTCGTGTAGCCCCACAGCGACAGCGCGCCGAACGAGGCGGCCGTGATGAAGAACACCCGGGCAACCGAGGTGTGGGCATAGACGAGCAGGATGGTCGTCATCGACACGCCGACCAGGGCGGCATAGACCCAGAAGGTCATCTGCGCGGCCGGGGCGCTGAGCCGGTCGGCACGGAACGACAGCAGCATCACCACGCCGAGCGGGGCGAGCATGACGACGAACTTGAACCAGCTCGTGAACAGGAAGGCGCCGAAGGGCGTCAGGTACTGGCCGCCACGGATCGCCATGGCGCCGCGCGCGGTGCGGGCCGCGAGATTGGCGTCGCCGGTGACCGAGAGCATGTAGATACCGAGAGCGGCGAGGCCGGTGATGGCGAGGCCGATCATCATGTAGTTGTAGACGCCGACCATGTAGGACCGCAGCCCCTGGTCGATCTGCGCCTGCTGAACCGCCGAGGGCTGGCCGTAGCCATAGCCCTGTCCGTAGCCACCATAGGCCTGGGCGTTCGGATCGTAGTGAGACATGGAAGAACCTCTGGCTTTCCCCTTGAGGCGGACCTCGGGATGGTCCACCCTCCGCGCTGCAATATGGATGAGCCTGTGGCGGACACAAGGCCTCGCAGCGCCCAAACGCAGTAATTTCAGGGCTTAGCGGCTCTTTGTCGCAAGCGCTGGCCTGTTCTCGGGCGGGTGGTCGGCGGGTCGCCACCCTCACATGTTGCGCAGCACCGGCGCCGGCTTCTCCCCCAGCGCCCGCCAGGTGCCGACAAGGCCGAATCCGACCGTCAGGACGATGGCCAGGACGATGATCGCCAGCGCCTGAAGGGGGGCGAAGGCGAAGGGGATGTTCATCACCTGGGTCGTCACCACCCAGGCCGCGACACAACCCGCGGCGAGGCCGAACAGGGCGGTGACCGTGCCGAGAAGGGCGTACTCGGTCGCGTAGGTGCCGATCAGCATGCGGCGCCGTGCGCCAAGCGTCTTCAGGATCACCGCATCATAGACCCGCGCCCGGTGTCCGGCCGCGAGCGCGCCGGCCAGCACGAGGATAGCCGCGACCAGCGTGACGATGCTGGCGCCGCGGATGCCGGTGGCGATCTGCGTGGCGAGTTGGCCGACGGCCTCCAGCGCATCCTTCACCCGGACCGTCGTCACCGCCGGGAAGGCGGCCGCGACCGCCTGCAGCAGGGCGATCTCCTCGGCCGCCGTGGTCTGTCCGGCATAGGTAAGCGTTGCCAGATGGGCATGCGGCGCGCCGCGGAATGTGTTCGGCGAGAAGGCGACGATGAAGTTGATGCCGAGATTGTCCCACTGGATCTGGCGGAAATTGGCGATCCGGGCGGTGATGTTCCGCCCCAGCACGTTGACGGTCACCTCGTCGCCGATCTTCAGTCCGAAGCCCTGGCCCATGCGCTGGTCGAAGGAGACGAGCGGCGGGCCGGCATAGTCGGCGGGCCACCATTCGCCCTCGACCACCCGCGAGTTCTTGGGAACGTTGGCCGAGTAGGTAATGCCGCGGTCGCCGCGCAGCGCCCAGGCGATGTCGTCGCGGGCGCGGATCTCCTCGACCGGCCGCCCGCCGAGCCTGACGAAGCGGCCGCGCAGCATGGGCACGCGGTAGAGCTCGGCGCCCGGAGCCTTTTCGGCAACGAAGGCATCGAAGCGCTCGGCCTGGGCGTTGACGATGTCGACGAAGAAGAAGGAGGGGGCCTTGGCCGGCAGGGCATCCTCGATCTGGCGGCGGAAGCTCGCATCCACCAGCGCGATCACCGCGAGCAGGGTCAGGCCGAGGCCGAGCGACAGGACCACCGAGGGGGTCAGCGCGCCGGGCCGGTGCAGGTTCGACACGGCGAGCCTGAGGCTGGTGCGCCGCGACCGCGGCAGGCGCGCGGCCACCGCCATGATCCCCGCCGCGACGAGGCGCAGGGCGACGAAGATGCCGGCGGCCCCTGCCATGAAGCCCATGGCGAGGCGCGGGTTGAAGGAGGTGGCGACCGACAGCGTCACCAGGATCGCCAGTGTCAGGGCGACGAGCGCGAGATAGCGGCCGCGCGGCCAGCGGCGCTCGCCGTCGACGGTGTCGCGGAAAAGGGCGGACACCGGGACGTCATGGGCCCGGCCGAGCGGCCAGAGGGCGAAGGCGAGGGCGACGAGCAGGCCATAGGCGGCCGCCGTCGCCAGTTCGCCCGGCTGCACCGAGGTGGCGACGGGCACCGGAATGGCCGCGCCGAAGGCCGCCACCACGACGGATGGAAGGGCCGAGCCGATGACGAGGCCGATGATGGTACCGACGACCGCCAGCAGGCCGACCTGCGTCAGGGTCGCCGCGAAGACCATGCCGCCGGTGGCGCCGAGGGCTTTCAGTGTCGCGATATCGTCGCGCTTGCGGTCGACGAGGCTGGCCACCGCATTGGCGACGCCGACGCCGCCCACCAGCAGGGCGGTCAGGCCGACAAGGGTGAGGAACTGCGAGAAGCGTTCGATCTGGCTCGTCAGCTGCGGCGAGGCGTTCATGCGGGTGCGGATCTCGAAGCCCGCCTCGGGGAAGCGCGCCCTCATGTCCGAGATCACCCGGCGGAGATCCGCATCGCTCGCCTGGCTGGAGCCGAGATCGAGCTGGTACATCCAGCGGATGAGCGATCCCGGCTGGATGAGACCAGTGCGGCGGAAGGCATCCTGCGACAGGATCAGGCGGGGGCCGAAGCCGATGCCGCCGGCCAGCCGGTCCGGCTCGCTGCGGATGACGCCGGCGATCCGGACGGGAAGTTCGCCGAGAATGAGGTCGTCGCCGACCTTGAGATCAAGCCTGGCAAGCAGCGAGGGCTCGACCAGCGCGCCGTCACGGCCCCCTGTGGAGGCCAGCGCCTCGCGGGCGCCCAGCGGCGGATCCGTCTCGAGCGTCCCGACCAGCGGATAGAGACCTGGATCGACGGCCTTGACCTCCACCAGCGAGGACTTGGCGGCGTCGCCCTCGGCGGGTGTGCGCGCCATGGCGCGAGTGGTGGCCATGGTGGCGACGACGCCGCGTTCGCCGAGCGCACGGATGATGGCTTCGGGCAGCTCGCGGTGGAGCACCTGGAACGAGGCGTCGGCACCGAGGATGACGCGGCCCTCGCGGTGCAGGCCCTCGACGAGGCCGCGCGCGAAGGAGCCGACACCGGCGATGGCCGCGACGCCGAGCGCGATGCAGGCGATGAATGTGCCGAAGCCCCTCACGCCGCCGCGCAGGTCGCGCAGGCCGAGGCGGATGGCGGTGGGAAAGCGGGTGGGTCGCGCGACGAAGCTGTTCACCCGACGCGCTCCGCGGTGCGCACGTCCTCGACGATGACGCCGGAGCGGAGCCGGACGACGCGATCGCAGCGCTCGGCCAGCGCCCGATCGTGGGTGACCAGCACGAGCGTCGCCCCACGTTCGGCCTGCTTGGCGAACATCAGCTCGATGATGGAGCGGCCCGTCGTCTCGTCGAGATTGCCGGTCGGTTCGTCGGCGAAGAGGATGTCCGGCTTGACCGAGAGCGCTCGGGCCAGCGCGGTGCGCTGCTGTTCACCGCCCGACATCTGGGTCGGGTAGTGGTCGAGACGCGCGCCGAGGCCGACCGCCTCCAGTTCGTCGGCGGCCTTCTCGAAGGCGTGGCGGTCGCCGGCGAGCTCCAGCGGCACGGCGACGTTCTCGAGCGCCGTCATGGTGGGGATCAGGTGGAACGACTGGAAGACGATGCCGGCGTGGCGGCCGCGGAACCGCGCCAGGCCATCCTCGTCCAGGCGGGTGATGTCGGTGCCGGCGACGGTCACCCTGCCGGAATCGGGCCGCTCGAGCCCCGCCATGACCATCAGCAGGGTCGACTTGCCGGAGCCCGAGGGACCGACCAGTCCGACCGACTCGCCGCGTCCGATGGTGAGCGAGAGCCCTTTCAGGATATGGACCCGCGAGGCGGCCCGGCCGAGGGAGAGCTCGACGCGGTCGAGGACGATGGCATTGCGTGCTTCGGGGAGCACCTGGGGCGGAACGGTCATGGGTCGGTCGGTCGCTTTGCCTTCGGGCCACAGGTTGCGGCACTGCACACGCGACCCTAGATGGCAATTGTCTCGGACTTTTGGAAGGCAAGCCCTGTGCGACACTTCGTGATCGGCCTCCTCGCCTCTTTCCTTGCCGTGGGGGTCAGTGGTGCGAATGCCCAGCAGGCGCGCCCGGTCGCCATCGTCGCGCTCGGCGACAGCCTGACCGCCGGCTACCAGCTGCCGCCGGGCGATGCCTTCCCGGTCAAACTGCAGGCGGCGCTCAAGGCGAAAGGGCTCAATGTCACCGTCGAGAACGCCGGTGTCTCCGGCGACACCTCCACCGGTGGCCTGGAGCGGCTCGACTGGGCGGTGGGCGACGGTGTCGACGCGGTCATTCTCGAACTGGGCGCCAACGATGCGCTGCGCGGCATCGATCCGGCCGTCACCCGGCGCAACATCGACGAGATCGTGACGCGGCTGAAGGCGCGTGGCGTCGCGGTGCTGCTCACCGGCATGCTGGCACCACCCAACATGGGTCCGCAATTCGCCGCGGCGTTCAATCCGATCTTCCCGGACCTCGCGGCGAAGCACGGCGTGCTGTTCGACCCCTTCTTCCTGGAGGGCGTCGCCGCCGAGCCGTCCCTGAACATCGCCGACGGCATGCATCCCAATGCCCGCGGCGTCGAGGCGATCGTCGCCCGCATCCTGCCGAAGGTCGAGGAACTCGTTGCACAGGTGCGATCGCGCCGTGGCGGTTGACGCGCCCCCGGCCGCCTCCTAACGACACGCCTTCCTCGAAACGATCGGCTTCCCCATGCAGACCCGTCCCCTCGGCCGCACCGGCATCAACGTGCCCGTCGTGTGCCTCGGCACCATGACCTTCGGTGAGCAGAACACGGAGGCGGATGGGCACGCCCAGATGGACTACGCAGTCTCGCGCGGCATCACCTTCTTCGACACCGCCGAGATGTATTCCGTGCCGCCGAAGCGCGAGACCTATGGCTCCACCGAGCGCATCATCGGCTCCTGGTTCAGGAAGCGCGGCAGGCGCGACGACATCTTCCTGGCCTCCAAGGTCGCCGGCGCCGGCCAGATGGACTGGCTGCGCCCGGACGGCGCGCCGACCCGGCTGAACCGGGTCCAGATGCAGACGGCGCTGGACCAGAGCCTGAAGCGGCTCGGCACCGACTATATCGACCTCTACCAGCTGCACTGGCCGGAGCGTCCGGCCCCCTTTGGCGCCAACCCGACCCGTTTCGACGCCGAGCTGTGGAAGCCGCGCGAGGACGAGACCGCCATCGCCGAACAGCTCGACGTGCTGGGCGACTTCGTGAAAGCCGGCAAGGTGCGCTTCATCGGCCTGTCGAACGAAAGCGCCTGGGGCACCATGTCCTTCCTCGGGGAAAGCAAGTCCCGCGGCCTGCCACGCGTGCAGTCGGTGCAGAACGCCTACCACCTCCTCAATCGCACCTATGAGACGGCCATGGCCGAGATCGCCCTGCGCGAGCAGGTCGGACTTCTCGCCTATTCGCCGCTGGCCCAGGGCTTCCTGACCGGAAAGTATCTCGATGGGGCGCGGCCGCCCGGTGCCCGCGTTACCCTGTTCGACCGTCAGCAGCGCTACCAGAAGCCGGGCTCCGAGGCCGCAATCAAGGACTATCTGGCCATCGCGCGCGACGCGGGCCTCGACCCCGCCGTGCTCGCCATCGCCTTTGTGGTCAGCCGGCCCTTCGTCACCTCGGCGATCATCGGCGCCACCTCCATGGTACAATTGAAGACGGCTATCGATGCCGGCGAGGCCGCATTGTCCGCCGAAACCCTGACGGCCCTCGACGCCGTTCACCAGATTCGGGGCAACCCCGCCCCTTGAGGGAACGGAGAATCCTCTTGGAATCCGGCCCCGGACCGGATAAAGATGACCAACAAGATTCGAAGCGGTCCGGGGGTTTTCTCCGCGCGACGGACACAACATCAAACAGGTCTGGTGGGGTTTGGCACGTCGGAGGCAGGCGCGAGGGGCGCCTTGATCCGATCCCGAATGAAGGACGAGGCGCACGGAATGCGCGCGGGGGGCATGGCCTGATGTGGTCGCCCCGAACCCTGAAGATCGCTGATCTGCCGCAAGTGGCATGGCCGGGACCGACAACCCGAGCGCTCTGCCCGCGATAGGCCGAAGGACCCGGATGCACCGCCTGGACGCGGGCTCCGCTTGAGGAGGTCGACAAAGGACCGACATGAGAAACAGCAACAACAAGCGCATGCGCGGCCGCAACAATCGCGGCGGCGGCAAGGGTCCCAATCCGCTGTCGCGGAGCTACGAGTCCAACGGACCGGACGTGAAGATCAGGGGCACCGCCCAGCACGTCGCCGAGAAGTATCTGCAACTCGCCCGCGATGCCCACTCGTCCGGCGACCCCGTCTCGGCCGAGAGCTATCTCCAGCACGCCGAGCATTATTTCCGCCTCATCGCCGCCGCCCAGGAGGCCCAGCGCCAGCAGCAGATGCCGCGCGTCGAGGGCCAGCAGGTCGACGACGACGGCGACGACGATGATGATGACGATTTCGCCTCGCCCTTCGACAAGCGCTTCGAGTCGCCGGTCGTCGTGAAGCCCGAGCCGCCGCCCCAGCAGCCCCGTGAGTTCGGCGGCGGCCAGCGTGATTTTCAGGGTCAGCGGGACTATCAGGGCCAGCGCGATTTCCAGGGCCAGCGCGAGTTCGGCGGCGGTCAGCGCGACTTCCACGGCCAGAACCGCGGCGATCGTTTCCCCGGCGGTGGCCAGCAGCGCTTCCAGGATCGTCCGGATCGCCAGGACCGGCATGATCGCCCCCGCCCCCAGCAGGACCCGGCAGTCGGCGAGCAGCCAGACCTCGGCGGCTCCGGCCAGGAGGGTGAAGGCGGCTACCAGCGTGACGGGCAGCGCCCCGACGGACGGCCCTATGAGAGCCGCCGCGAGCGGTTCGAGCGCCGTCGCGCCGAGCGTTTCGCCGAGCGCCAGGCCCGCCGCGAGGGCGGCGAGGACATGCCCGAGGGGGCGCCGATGCCCGCTCCCGCCCCGGCGCGCGACGACGATGCCGGCCTCGGCCTGCCGTCCTTCATCACCGGCGGCAGCGTTGTGGTGCCCGTCGCCAGCGAGGAACCCGATGCTCCGGCGCCGCGGGTGCGCAAGCGTCGCACGCCCCGGGTCGAGGATGATCCGGTCGACGCCGCGGCCGAGAAGACACCCGCCGCCGAGTGATCCGGCGGGCCGGCGAACAACACGAGGGCGCGCCCGCACGGCGCGCCCTCATTCATTTCGGGGCCTTGCCCTGAGCCATGGGGAGCGCTAGAGCCCGCCGACGCTCCAACGAGGATAGCTCCCATGGCCACCCACAAGCTCCTGATCCTGCCCGGCGACGGCATCGGCCCCGAGGTGATGGCCGAGGTCGAGAAGGTGGTGGCCTGGTTCGGCAAGCAGGGCGTGGCCTCCTTCGAGACCGAGCGCGGCCTTGTCGGCGGCAGCGCCTACGACGCCCATGGCGAGGCGATCTCCAACGGCGACATGGCCCTGGCCCAGGCCGCCGATGCGGTGATGTTCGGCGCGGTCGGCGGTCCGAAATGGGCCGACGTCCCCTATTCCAAGCGTCCCGAGGCAGGGCTCCTGCGGCTGCGCAAGGACCTCGGCCTCTTTGCCAACCTCCGTCCCGCCATCTGCTTCCCGGCGCTGGCCGCCGCCTCCTCGCTGAAGCCGGAAGTCGTCGAGGGCCTCGACATCCTCATCGTCCGCGAGCTCACCGGCGGCGTCTATTTCGGCGAGCCGAAGGAGATCGTCACGCTGGAGGACGGCCAGCAGCGCGCCGTCGACACCCAGCTCTACACCACCTCCGAGATCGAGCGGATCACCCGCGTCGCCTTCGAGCTCGCCAAGACCCGCCGCAACAAGGTCTCCTCGGCCGAGAAGCACAATGTCATGCGCTCCGGCGTGCTGTGGAAGCAGGTCGTCACCCGTGTCCACAAGGCGGAGTTCCCCGAGGTCGAGCTCGAGCACGTGCTGGCCGACAACTGCGCCATGCAGCTCGTCCGCTGGCCGAAGCAGTACGACGTCATTGTTTGCGACAACCTCTTCGGCGACATCCTCTCCGACGTCGCGGCGATGCTGACGGGTTCGCTGGGCATGCTGCCGTCGGCCTCCCTCGGCGCCGAGGATCCGGCCACCGGCAAGCGCAAGG
The DNA here is from genome assembly GCA_965284145.1 of Phreatobacter sp. GTDB lineage: Bacteria > Pseudomonadota > Alphaproteobacteria > Rhizobiales > Phreatobacteraceae > Phreatobacter. The sequence goes on along the minus strand of CBDIRH010000001.1, from coordinate 223,753 downwards.
CGCTCTACGAGCCGGTCCACGGTTCGGCCCCCGACATCGCCGGCAAGGGCGCCGCCAATCCGATCGCGACGATCTCGTCCTTCTCGATGGCGCTGCGCTATTCGTTCAAGGCGATCGAGGCGGCCGACATGCTCGACAAGGCGATCACCAACGTGCTGGCGAGCGGCCTGCGCACCGCCGACATCAAGTCCGACAACACCCATGTGATCGGCACGACGGCGATGGGCGACGCCATCATCAAGGAACTGCAGCACCTGGCCGGCTGAGGTCGCTGCGACGACGGGGTGGCGGGCAGTATCGCGCCCGCCGCAACCGGACCTCAGGTCCGGAAGTCGATGTTGATGCCGGGCTTGGCCATCTGCTTCGGCTGCTTCGACGTGCCGATGGTGGCGGTGAAGCCTTCGAGGCGCGACAGGTGCTGGCGCGCCTCCGGCGACAGCGTCACGGTGACGTTGGCGACCTTGGTGCGCGGGGCCGAGTCGGCCGGGCGCACGGCGCTCGCCGAGGACGTGCCCGCGGCGCGTTCGCCCGTTGTGCCGATTGCTCCGGCGCCGATCTGACCGACTGCCATGGTCCGCCTCCTTTGGTGAAGTTGGCGTCGACCATGGCGAATTATGGTTAATCGAGGGTTAACCCGCCGTTCCGCTTTGCGCTGCCGGTGTCAGAGACGGTTGAAGCGCAGGGGCGCCGGACGGCCGCGCGTCGCGGACACGGCCGGTGCCGCGGGGCTTGCGGCGGTCTGGGCCGGGCAGGGCTGGCGGGCGAGTTCCGCCCGCGCGAAGAGGCTCGCGGCGGCGCCGTCGCGCAGTCCCACGGCGAAGACGCGGTCGATGAAACAGGAAACTTCCTGGCGGCTGACGATCTCGGGACCGCTGTTGCAGACCCAGCCGGCAAGCCGCAGTTCCGCTTCCGGCGCATGCAGCGAGAAGCCGAGGCAGGCCTTCTGGCCGTGCTCCGTGTCGAAGGTCACGTCGGCGGAGGCCATCGGGCCGAACTTCGTGGCGAGTGGCAGTGGATTCGGGGCCACCTGCAGCGTGGCGCCGAGATCGGCGGCGATTGCGGCGATGTCCTGGGCGGCGGTGGCCGCAGGCAGGTCACCCCGATCGACGACGAGGGCCGCATGGCGGCGGTCGTCGCCGGCCGCGCCGAACATGAAGAGCTCGCGGGACAGGCCGTCGGAACGACGCAGATGGGTGGTCTCCATCCCGAGCGGCTTCCAGCGCGGGGCATCGACGTCGAAGCCGCCGTGCCGGGTGGCGACGGTGCGCCAGACGGGTTGCGGCTCGGCAGCGGTCTCAGTCGCCATCGTGGTCCTGAGAGGCGCATCGGCCGGATAGGCGCGGCCGGCGATGGTCCAGACCAGGGTTGCGGCCAGCATCACGATGGTGGTGAAGGCCATGAGGGCGAGGACGGCGGCGCGCGTGCGGCCATCCGGAAGCCTCACCTCCGCTTCGAGCCTGATCTGCATCCCCCGCCTCCCCGGACTGCCCGCGGACATCCTGCGAGGACGGCGTCGTCATCGGGTTGAAGGACATGGTTGACCCCGCGTGAACGGCCAACGTGGTGAATCGAACGTAAGATCCCGGGCGGGTTCGGATGGAGGGCGTTGCCGCCCCGCAACAGCCCCGGGAAAGCTGGTTACCCGGCGGCAACGACTCGTTGACTCTCGCCACGGATTTTCTTCACTCGGCAACTGAAGAGAAACCGATCGGCCCGCTTTCTCGGCGCGTTTCCGCCGGGTGGAAAGGGCGGCTTGGGAGAGGGTCATGGGAACTGTATGGGGGCGGCCCCTGGCCGCAACGGTCGTGGTCGCATGCGCGATGGCTGGTATGGTGACACCGCCGGCCGCCGAAGCCCGCGAAATGGTCCGCTTCAACGCCAATGCCGAACCGGGCACCATCATCATCCGCAATTCCGAGCGGCGCCTCTATCTCGTCCAGGGCAACGGCACGGCCATCCGCTATCGTGTCGCGGTCGGCCGTCAGTCCGAACAGTGGGAAGGCCGCACGGTCATCAACGGCCGCCATGTGCGCCCGGCCTGGTCGCCGCCGGCCGTCGTGCGTCGCGCCAATCCGAATCTGCCGGATCTCATTCCCGGCGGTGCGCCCAACAACCCGATGGGCGAAGGGGCGTTGACCCTCGCCGGCGGCGAATACGCCATCCACGGCACCTCGGCGAGCATGCGCCGCTCGGTCGGAACCGCCGCCTCCTTCGGCTGCTTCCGCATGCTGAACGAGGATGTCGTCGACCTGATGAACCGCGTCGGCGTCGGCGCGACGGTGATGGTCACGCGCTGAGCGCAGCGCGCGTCCTGACATTTCAAGGCCGCGTCCGCACCGGGCGCGGCCTTTGTCGTTCGGGGCTCAGGCGCGCTCCGCCAGCCAGCGACGCGCGAGCGTCACGTCCGCCTGGGTGAGGCCATGCCCGGCGGGCAGGATCTCGTGAGTCACCCCGGCGCCGGCTGCCGAGAGCTGGCCCGCGAGCCGGACGGCATCGGCCTCCGGCACGATCGGGTCCATGGCGCCGGACAGGATCAGCACCGGCCGGCCCGACAGGTCCGCCTTCGGCGGCTCCGGCAGCGGCACCATGGCGCGGAAGAAGACTCCGCCGGCCAGAACCTCCGGCCGCAGCATCATCATCGCGGCGGCGATATTGGCCCCGTTCGAGAATCCGACGGCAATGGGCGGCGGCAGGCCATGCTGCTGCCGCGCGGCCGCGACGAAATCCGCCAGTTCGTGGGCGCGGCGCACCACGTCCTGATGGTCGAAGACGCCCTCGGCCAGCCGGCGGAAGAAGCGCGGCATGCCGTTCTCGAGCACCCGGCCGCGCGGCGACAGCAGGGCGGCGCCCGGCGCGATCATCTGGCCGAGCGGCAGGAGGTCGGTCTCGTCGCCCCCCGTCCCGTGCAGCAGCAGAAGGGGGCGCGCACCGGCGCGGTCGCCGGGCACGAAGCGATGGACGAAGTCGTTGACGGGGCTGGCTGCGGTGGACATGGCAAGGTCTCCGGATCGGGGGCGGGCGGCGCCGTGCCCCGGCGGACACGGCGCCTGTTCTGTCGGCGGCGTCAGTCGAGAGCCGGAAGAACGGCCTCGATGCGGGCGCGCTGCGCCTCGTATTGCGGCGGCAGCTTCAGCGCCTGGCCGAGGGTCTCCGCCGGCTCGTCCACGGCGAAGCCGGGCACGTCCGTGGCGATCTCGAACAGCACGCCGCCCGGTTCGCGGAAATAGACCGAGCGGAAGTAGTTGCGGTCCCGCTGCTCGGTGACGCGCTGGCCGTGCTGCGTCCTCAGCCGCTCCACCATCGCCGCCTGCACGGCATCATCGGCCGCCCGGAAGGCGATGTGATGCACCGAACCGGCGCCCTCGCGACCGGGCAGGAAACCGCCCGCCGCGCGGATGTCGATGATGCCGCCGACCGGATTGCCCGGCACGCGGTAGCGCGTCACCGGGCCCTCCGTCCCGGTCACCTCGAAGCCGAAGACGTCGGTGAGGATGGCGCCCGTCGCCTCGCCCTTCTCGACCAGCAGCGAGACCCCGTGGAAGCCGCGGATCGCATGCTCGGCGGGAACGCCGCCACCGGTCCAGGCGGGTTCCGCCCCGCTCCCGGGCACGCAGGCGAGGGCGAGGCGCATGCCGTCGGGGTCCCGGAAGGCCAGAACACGACTTCGCCGAAGCGCTTCACCGGCGATCGGTCTCGTGCGGCACGCCCTTCTCGACCAGGCGGTGCGATCCACCAGCCGAGCGAGCCCGCGCGGCACGCGGAAGACCGTCTCCTGCGTCTGGCCGATGCCGAGACGTCCGGGAGCGGCATGCTCCCAGGGGAAGAAGGTCAGGATGGTGCCGGGGCTTCCGGCCGCATCGCCGAAGTAGAAGTGGTAGGTGCCGGGATCGTCGAAGTTGACGGTCTTCTTGACCAGCCGCAGCCCGAGCACTTCCGTGTAGAAGGCGAGGTTGCGGCGGGCCGGACCGGAGATGGCGGTGACGTGATGAATGCCGTTGGGGGACATGGCGAGCCTCCTGCCGACGCCCGTTGCGTCGTGTTGACGGCAAGATAGGCATGGGGACGGTGGGCGCCACCGCAGTGACGTTGCGCCGATGCAAGGTCAACGTGCGGATGGTCCCGTCGCGAGGGCCTCGCCGGCCTCAGTTCCGCTTCGGGAAGACGTAGATGAAGGTTGCCAACCCCGTTTCAGGCGTGGTCGCGGGATCGCGGACATACTCCTCTACGAAGGCGTCCTCCGCCGTGATCGAGCGCTCGTCGAGATGGTTGGTGATCTCGTCGTAGGTCTGCTCGATGGTGTCGTAGCCTCCGTGATGGACGAAGCGCATCGCCTTGCCAGCGGGGGTCTCGCCGGGCTTCGCCGGCGCATAGCTGGCGGCTGGCTTGTCGATCGTCCGCACCGGCAGGATCGCCTCGTAGTCGACACTGTCGTCGGATGACGAGACGAAGCGGATCATCGGCGGTCCGGAGGCCTCGGCGCCCTGCCCGGCGGCCAGCGTGGTCAGGTCGGCGATAGCCTTTCGGAAGGTCCCGTAGAGATCGTCCCAGTTGGTCTTGCCGGCCAGCACCAGCGCCGGCCTGGCCTCCAGCGTGACCTCGTCGCCGAAGCCTGCGGCCTGGATGGCCTCGTCGGTCGGCAGGACGCTGGCGGGAGCGGCCGGCGACGGTGTCGCGGGCGCTGCCGCGCCTGGAGTCGCCGGGGGAGACGGCGTGGTGGCGTCCGGGGTCGCCTGCGCCGGCGCCGCCTGGACAGCCGGAGGCGATGCCGGGGTCGGCTGGGCCTCGCCGCGCTGGACCGACAGCCCGAGCGTCAGGCCCGCCAGCGCGGCCAGCGCCATCCGTCCCGTCAGCATCTGCCTGCCCCTGCTCATTGTGCGACCGCCGCTCCCAGCCCGCCGGTGTCCGGACCATTTTGGACTTGGCGAGGATAGCCTATATAGAAGCCTCGCAACGTGTCCTCTTCATCACATTCCCTGACCAACTCCCACGGGAGATAACGGGTCCCGCCATGAGCCCGCTCGCCAACCATCCGTTCTGGAAGATGAACGGCGCCGGCAACGAGATCGTCGTCGTCGACCTGCGCGCCTCGTCCCATGTCGTCACCGCCGCCGAGGCCCGCGCCATCGCGGCCGACGAGCGCTCGCGCTTCGACCAGATGATGGTGCTGCACCGGCCGCGGACACCGGGCACGCGCTGCTACATCCGCATTTACAACACCGACGGATCGCAGGCCGGCGCCTGCGGCAATGGTACGCGCTGCGTCGCCTGGGTGCTGGCGGAGGAAGACGGCTCCGAGAGCTTCATGGTGGAGACGGTCGCCGGCCTTCTCGCCTGCCGCCGCACCGGCCCTCACGCCTTCTCCGTCGACATGGGCGAGCCGCGCTTCGGCTGGCAGGACATTCCCCTCGCCGAGGAGTTCCGCGACACCCGCGCCATCGAGCTGCAGATCGGCCCGATCGACGCGCCCATCCTGCACTCGCCCTCGGTCGTCTCCATGGGCAACCCGCACGCCATCTTCTGGGTCGACGACCCCTATGCCTTCGACCTCACGAAGATCGGCCCGATGCTGGAGAACCATCCGATCTTCCCCGAGCGGGCCAATATCTCGCTCGCGGCGGTGAAGGCGCGCGACCACATCGTGCTGTGGGTCTGGGAGCGCGGCGTCGGCATCACCCGCGCCTGCGGCTCGGCTGCCTGTGCGGCGCTCGTCTCCGCGGCGCGCACCAAGCGCACCGACCGCGCCGCCACGGTGTCGCTGCCGGGCGGCGATCTCTTCGTCGAATGGCGTGACGACAACCACGTCATCATGACCGGCCCGACCGAGGTCGAGCACCAGGGTACTTTCGACCCGGCCCTCTTCGCCACGGCCGCCTGACGCGATGGAGACGGCAACCCCCACCGTCGAGGTCGTGACCTTCGGCTGCCGGCTGAACACCTCGGAGTCCGAGGTGATGCAGCGGCTCGCCGCAGAGGCCGGGCTGACCGACACCATCGTCATCAACACCTGCGCCGTCACCGCCGAGGCGACGCGGCAGGCGCGCCAGGCCATCCGCCGCATGAAGCGCGAGAACCCTGGTGCGCGCATCGTCGTCACCGGCTGCGCCGCTCAGACGGAGCCCGAGATCTTCGCGGAGATGACCGAGGTCGACCGCGTCATCGGCAACGACGAGAAGATGAAGGCCGAGGCCTGGGGCGAGACGTTGACAGCGCTGTCACGCGGTCCCGACTTCGGCGTCGCGACCTCCGAGAAGGTCGCCGTCAACGACATCATGGCGGTGCGCGAGCAGGCGCTGCATCTCGTCGACGGGCTGACCGGCCGCTCCCGTGCCTTCGTCCAGGTCCAGAACGGCTGCGACCACCGCTGCACCTTCTGCATCATCCCCTTCGGCCGCGGCAACAGCCGTTCCGTGCCCATGGGCGAGGTGGTGGCGCAGGTCCGCAAGCTGGTCGAGAACGGCTACCGCGAGGTGGTGCTGACCGGCGTCGACATCACCAGCTACGGCCAGGGCCTTCCCGGCGAACCGAAGCTCGGCGCGCTGACCAAGGCCATCCTGAAGCACGTGCCGGAGCTGGAGCGCCTGCGCATTTCCTCCATCGATTCCGTCGAGGCCGATCCGGACCTGATGGACGTCATCGCCGGCGAGGAGCGCTTCATGCCGCACCTGCATCTCTCGCTGCAGGCCGGCGACGACATGGTGCTGAAGCGCATGAAGCGCCGGCACCTGCGGGCGGATGCCATCCGCTTCACCGACGAGGTCCGGCGCCTGCGCCCCGACATGGTGTTCGGCGCCGACATCATCGCCGGCTTCCCGACCGAGAGCGAGGAGATGTTCGCCCGCTCCCTCGACATCGTCGACGAGTGCGGACTGACGCATCTCCACGTCTTTCCTTTCTCGCCCCGCAAGGGCACGCCGGCCGCGCGCATGCCGCAGGTTCCCCGCGACGTCGCCAAGGATCGCGCGAAGCGGCTGCGCGAGAAGGGCGAACGCGCCCTCATTGCCCATCTCGACGGCATGGTGGGCAACGCCTTCAACGTCCTCTCCGAGACGCGCAGCATGGGGCGCACCGAACATTTCACGCCGGTACGCCTGGCCGGGCCGGTCGAGCCCGGCCGTATTGTCAGGCTGGTGATGGCTGGCCATGACGGCCGACAGGCCATCGCCGCCTGACGGGCTTTCAGCGCTTCACATCTCCTGCGACGTCCGTTCCGCCCGCCGGATGGCGAGGCGCACGGCGGCCGGAACCGGCTCGATGACCGGCACCGGCAGCTGGTCGGCGATCTCGCGGGCCGCGACCGCCAGTGGACCGCCGCCGATCACGATCGCTCTGGCGCCGAGCTGGTCCACCGCTCGCCGCCCGGCCTCGAGAAGGGCCCGGCCGAGCCCCTGCCGGTCGGCCATGACCCGGTGCACGTCGCCGCCGGTCAGCACGGTGCCGAGGAAGCTGTCGCCGTGGCCATAGGCGTCGGCCCGTGCCGCGATGGATCCGGTCAGGTCCGGCGTCGTCGTCACGACAGCGAAGCGGCCGTGATGGGCCGCCTCCGCCATGCCGGCCTCGGCGATCCCCGTCACCGGAACCGCGACGCTGCGACGCAGCTCGTCCAGTGCCGGATCGCCGAAGGCTGCGATGATTACGCCCTGGTAGCCGAAGGGGGGCCGCGCCGCCATCAGGGTGACGACCGCGTCGCGGCCGATGGCCAGTTCCGCCGGACCGGTGATCAGTGGAACGCCGAAAGGCGCTGACAGGCCATCGACCTCCACCGACGGCGCGCTCTCGCGGGCGATGCCGACCATCGCCTGGGTCGTGGCCTGGCTGGTGTTCGGATTGATCAGCAGAAGCCGCATCGTGGGCCCGCCGGTTGCGTGATGGCCGGAACAGGCACGATAGCGGGACGGCCGGAGAGCCGTAAGGCCGCCATGCGACGGGGGCGAGATCTGGTCTCGCGCCGCCGAGCCTTGTTCATCGACCCATTCATCATCGTGCCTCCGGTGCCCCGGGCCGCCACCCGGACGCATGCAGTTGCCTCAGCAAGAGGCGTGCCTCGGCCGGTGCTGCCGAACGGACGGGCGTTCGGCAGGCGCCTGTTGCCGGCCGTGCCGCCGCAAGCCCGTCGGATGATGAGCCAAGCGGCAGCATGCCTCCAAATCGGTCGTCCGAGGCGCTGCATGTCGCTGGCAAGGCGCCGCGATTTCGCGCAGCATGCGCGGGTTGCCCCACCTCGACGCTCTCCACCTCCCAGGCTTCCTGACATGACCCATGACCTGATCGTCGAGCTCGGCGACCGCCACTACCGTGTCGAGCGGCCCTTCGGCTCCTGGCCGCAGAATACCGGCTTCGTCACCGACGTGACCGTCGACGCCCGAGGCCATGTCTTCGTCATGCTGCGCCACGATCCGCTGGTGCATCCGGCCGATCCGCGCGTCATCGAGCTCGATCCCGAGGGGCGCCACATCGCCGGCTGGGGCGGCAACGACATCGCCGATTCGCATATGCTGACCGCGACCTCTTCGGGCCACCTCATCGCCGTCGACCGCGACATGCACGAGATCATCTGGTTCACGCCGGATGGCCGGCGCGTCGGCCAGCTCGGCCAGCGGGGCCGCCCGAACTCGCCCTTCAACCACCCGACCGATGTCTCCATTGCCCCCTGGGGCGACATCTACGTGTCGGACGGCTATGGCGCGGCGCTGGTCCACCGCTTCGCCCCCGATGGCCGCCACCTGCAGAGCTGGGGCGGGCAGGGCTCGGAAGACGGCCAGTTCGTCTGGCCGCACTCGATCTGGACCTTCGCCGACGGCCGCGTGGTCGTCATCGACCGGACCTGGAACCGCGTGCAGGTCTTCGACGGCGAGGGCCAGCACCTCGAGACCTGGTACGACTTCTACCAGCCGGTGGGCATCTGGGGCGACGCCGAGGGCAACGCCTATATCACCGACATGGTGCCGAGCCTGACCAAGATCGCCCCGGACGGCACGCGCATCGGCCGTTGCCGCCCCATGCTCAACGGCGCCCACGGTCTCTACGGCACGCCGACCGGCGACATCCTGCTCGCCGAGGGCAACCCCAGCCGCATCACCCGGCTGAAACTGCTGGGGTAACCTCACAGCACGGTTGCCAAACCGCGCCCTTGCGGCTAAAAGCCGGCCCGATTGCCGCCTTAGCTCAGCTGGTAGAGCACCTCATTCGTAATGAGGGGGTCGTAGGTTCGAATCCTATAGGCGGCACCAGTCTTTCCAAAGCGCGGGGCGGTGTTTGTGCGGTGATGAGCGCCGCGCGAAGGGATCTGCTGTCCGCGCGACGTTGAAGAATCGGGATCAGCCGGGACGTCTGCGGGGGCCGGGTCGCGGATTGGCGGCGGGTGGCCGGCGTCTGCGGTGCCCGACCGGGTCGGCCGCTGGTTCGGCAGACGCTATGCGGCCTGAACGCCGTGCAGGAAGGTCCCCACCTCGTGACTGAGATGGTTGGAGATCTGCGCCACTTCCTGGGCCGCCGAGAGGACTTGCGAGGACGCCGCGCCGGTGGATGTCGCGCCGTTCCGGACTGTCACCACGCTGGTGGTGACCTGCTCGGTTCCACGCGCCGCCTCCTGGACATTGCGGGCGATCTCGCCGGTGGCCGCCCCCTGCTCGTCCATGGCGGCCGCCACACTGACTGATACGCCGGACATCTCCTCGATGACCTTGCCGATGGTGGCGATCGCCGCGACCACCGCCTCCGTCGACTGCTGGATCTCGCCGATCTGCGCGGCGATCTCGCCCGTTGCCTTGGTCGTCTGGCTCGCCAGTTCCTTGACCTCCGCGGCAACCACGGCGAAGCCCCGGCCGGCCTCACCTGCCCGTGCCGCCTCGATCGTGGCATTGAGGGCAAGCAGGTTCGTCTGGCCGGCGATGTCGTTGATGAGCGAGACCACATTGCCGATCTTGGCGGCGCCGGCGACCAGTCCCTGGACAATGGCCTGGGCCTGGTTCGCCTGCTCCACCGCCCGTGCCGCCGTGCCTGATGACTGGGCGGCCTGGACGGATATCTCCCGGATCGAAGTGGCGAGTTCCTCCGAGGCAGCGGCGACTGTCTGAACGCTGGCCGAGGTTTCCTCCGACGCGCTGGCAAGGGAGGTTGCCGCCTGGCTGTTGTGCTCCGCGGTGGAGGTGAGCGAACGGGCGCTGGCCTCCATTTCCGTGGCGGCGGAAGCGAGCTTCGCGGTAAGCGCGCCGACCGCGGCCTCGAAGGTCCGGGTCAGGCTGTCCAGCGCCGCCGCCCTTCGCATCTTGGTCTCGTTCTCCGCCTCCCGCTCGGCGGCGAGCCGCTTGTTCTCGATGAGATTGTTGCGGAAAACCTCGATGGAGCGCGCCAGCGTTCCGACTTCATCCTGCCGGTCCGCTTCGGGCACGATCAGGTCCGTATCACCTTGCGCCAGCTTCTCCGTCGTCGCCGCGAGATGGTTCAGGGGCCTCGCGACCCGTGCCGCGGCGATCCAGAACGCGAAGCCGGCGACGACGACACCGAGGACCAGCAGGCCGATATTCGCGGCCAGTGACCAGGTTGCCCGGGTTGCCGTCTGGACGGCCAGAGCCGCCGTCGCTTCACCGATCACGGTGTTCATGCCGAGGATGTCGTCGATCGCCCTGGTCGCTGCCGCCACCCACTGATTGGCGTCGATCGGGTAACGCGCATCGGCGGTGCCTGCCGCGTAGACGCGGTCCCGCAACGCCTGGAATTCGCCGAAGTAGCCGGCCTTGATGCGCTCGACGGCAGCTTTCACGGCGGCGGGCGTGTCACTTCTCGCCGTCTGCGCCTCGATGATGCTCCAGGCCAGCTCGACGGTTCCCCGCTGACGCGACAGCTGGTCCAGCCGCTCCGCCGAGATCGCCTGTCTGGCAGACATCACCGCCGCGATGGCCGCCCGCTCACGGCCGGCATATTCACTGGTGACCCAGGCCAGATGCTTCAGCCTCTGGAACTCGGCGATCCTGGCTTCGGCATTGTCGACCCTCATCTCGGCAGCAAGGCGCAACTGCTGGGATCGTTCGATGAGCGTCGTCAGGGCGGCGATGTTGCGGGACGCCATCTGGCCGGACCGCTGATCGCCCGTCTTGGGCAGCTCGCCATCCACTTGGCGACGCACCTGTTCCATCTCGCGCAGGGCCGCTTCCGCCCGGTCCAGCTCCGGCAGCCCCGCGCTGGTCAGCCGAAGCCGCTCGATCGCCCGTCCGAACGCGGTATCCGCCTGCTGGCGAAGCTGTCCGATCGGAGCAAGGTCGCCGGCTGATGCCGCGCCCGGCGCGTTGAGCAGGGCCGTTGTTCGGCCACGCTCGGCGGCCCAGCCGCCGGCGGCGGTGAGAAGGAGGTCGCCTGTAGCGTTGCCATGCTCGATTGCCTGCACGCTCGTTCGCTGTCGGAAGGCGGACAGACTGTGCTGAACGGTCAGGCCGATAAGGAGCAGAGCCAGTGCCGCGACAGCGGCAAACAGGACGGTCCTGAGGGACAGGCGGGCAAGCATGGGCGTTCTCCTGGGGGGAGCCGTGGGATGACGCGGGTGAGGAACGGTCAGAGCCGCAGCTGTTCGCCTGGCAACGACATGGCGGTGACTTGCCACGCCGTGCGGGTCGATGTGGCGCGAGGGCAGCGGTGGCCTCGCAAGGAGCGATCGGTGGAGGATCTGTCCTGTACGAATTCGTACACAAAGATGATTAAATGTTCCTTACCGTACACAATATTTGCACTCAAAATAGGCAAGATGACTTCAGGCTGAGCAGACTGGCGTTACGCTTGCGAAGCCGGGCTCCCGCCTGCGGCCGACAGGACCGGCGAAGTCCGCAGGCGCAACGTTGGATCTTCAGGCCCGCTGGCGGATGATGGTGCGCAACGAGAACCGCTCGGCAGGATAGAGGTTGTACGAAATCTCGAATGTCGCGCCCGTGTGGGCGACGTAGCGGCGCGTGAGCAGAAGGGCCGGGCTGCCGGCCGGTGCGTTGAGGATGTCCGCAACCCCCGCCGGCAATGCCGTCGCAGCGACCTTCTGTTCGACATGGTCGAGCTTCAGCCCGTACTGCCGGCAGACGATCTCGTAGACGGCACGATCGTCGCGTCTCACCGCCTCGCGATCCGGCGTGAACCGTTCCGGCACCATGATCTCCGACCAGCAGAGCGGTGCGCCGTCGTGGCGGGTGGCGCGACGGCCGGCGAAGCGCATCCAGCGCCGGTCGGGCAGGTCGGCCATCTCCCCCGTCGCATCCTCGCCGAAGGTCACGAAGCCCTCATGGCGGATGTCGAGCCTGGTGCTGCGGGCGAAATCGAACAGGCTGTGGATGTCGCGGAGGCTGTGCACGTAGTGCGATACGGGCCGGTGGGACAGCACCACCGTTCCTGTCTTGCGGCGGCGACCGATGAGGCCCTGCTCGGTCAGGAGCTTCAGTGCCTCGCGCACCGTATGCCGGCCCACCCCGAATCGCTCCTGCAGCGCCTGCTCGGCGGGGAAGCGGGAACCGATGGGATAGCGAGCCGCCGCAATCTCTGCCGTCAGTTCCGAGGCGAGGGCGGCGGGGCGGGTGGAGCGGCTCTGATCTTGATCCATGGTCGGTCGTTCAGGGTTGAGGTTCTTGTTACCAGCCTTCCACGTGCGAGAGGAAGCCGTCGAGACCGTCAGACCGCTGTCGGATCGGCCTGACCGATGCCGTATAAAGTTCGAACAAATAGGAGGAGCGGCCATCTGGAGGATTGATGTCGCCGTGCGACGGCTCTATCCAACGTGGGTGGCGGTCGCGGGTCGGCAGTGGCGAACGGAGAGGCTGATGCTCGGGAGCATATTGTCCGGTCTTAAGGTGATCGATCTCACCCAGAATGTCGCAGGACCCTATTGCACCCAGGTGCTCGGCGATCTCGGCGCCGAGGTGATCAAGATCGAACGCCCGGGCCGGGGCGACGACACGCGCGACTGGCGCCCCCCGGAGACCGGGGGGCAGTCCGCCACCTTCCTCGCCCTCAACCGCAACAAGCGCAGCATGGCCCTTGATCTCGACGCGCCCGAGGGTGTCGCCGTGCTGCATCGCCTGGCGGCCTCCGCCGATATCCTCGTCCATTCCATGAAGCCGGGAAGCGCCGAGGCCCGCGGCTTCGGTTACGATGATCTGAAAGCGCTCAACCCTCGCCTCGTCTACTGTGCCATCAGCGCCTTCGGTCAGGTCGGGCCGCTCAAGGGGCTGCCTGGATACGACCCGCTCATGCAGGCGTTCACGGGCATCATGAGCACCACGGGACGCGAGGGCGACGACCCGGTCCGGGTCGGTGTCTCGCTCATCGACATGGGCACCGGCATGTGGGCCGTGATCGGCATCCTCGGCGCCATGATCGAGCGCAGCCGCAGCGGCGAGGGCATGATTGTCGAGGCGAGTCTGATGGAAACCGGCATCACGTGGATGACGGTGTTCGTCGCGGGGTTTCTCGCCACAGGCCGGATGCCGAAGAAACTCGGCTCGGCCATGGCCATGACGGCGCCCTATGAACTTTTCCGGTCGGCCGACGGACATGTCTTCATCGCGGCCGGCAATGACGGCCTTTTCGCCAGGGTCTGCAGCGGTCTGCGCGCCCCGGGGCTCGCCGGCGATCCCCTTTTCCGCACCAATCCGGATCGTGTGGCCAACCGCGAGGCGCTTCGCGCCGCCATCGAGGCCGTGACGTCGACCCTGCCCACTGCCGTGATCGTCGCGCGCCTGCGGGAGGCCGGCGCGCCTTGCAGCGAGTTGAACGATGTCTCCCAGATGCTCGGCCACGACCAGGTGCGGGCGGCCGACATCATCGTCGCGTTGCCGATCGAGAATGCGCCCGACCACAAGGTCGTGGCGCTGCCGCTGAAGGCCGGCGGCAAGCGCAGCCGGATGATGAAGGTTCCGCCCGGTCTCGGCGCCGACACCGCATCCCTCCTCACGGACCTCGGCTATGCCGCCGGCGAGATCGATCGCCTGCGCCGGGCCGGGATCATCGGCTGATCAGGCGTGGATCGAGAGGCATCTGATGGACTTCGCATATACCGACACCCAGGAAGAGATCCGCAGCGCCGTCCGCAAGCTGTGCGCCGCGTTCGGGCCGGACTACTGGCGCCGCTGCGACGAGGACGGCGCCTATCCCGAGGATTTCGTGCAGGCCATGACGGAGGCCGGCTGGCTCGCCGCTCTCATCCCCGAGGAGTTCGGCGGCTCGGGCCTCGGGGTGATGGAGGGATGCATCATTCTCGAGGAGATCAACCGCTCCGGGGGGAACGGCGCCGCCTGCCACGCCCAGATGTACACAATGGCTGCTGTCCTGAAGCACGGAAGCGAGGATCAGAAGCGACGGTACCTGCCGCGCATCGCCGACGGCAGCCTGCGCCTGCAGGCCTTCGGTGTCACCGAGCCCGACGCAGGTTCCAACACCCTCGGCATCAAGACCTTCGCGCGCAAGGTCGCCGGCGGATACGTGATCAATGGCCAGAAGATCTGGACCTCGCGCTACCTGCAGTCGCACATGTACCTGCTGATCGCGCGGACCACGCCGCTGGAAGAGGTGAAGCGCAAGACCGACGGCCTGACGCTGTTCCTCGTCGACATCGCCAAGGCAGGACCTTCGTTGAAGGCCAAACCCATCCGCACCATGCTCAACCACCACACCAACGAGGTGTTCATCGACAACCTCGAGGTGGGTGACGAGGATCGCATCGGAGCCGAGGGGCAGGGCTTCCACTATCTCGTCGACTCGCTCAATTCCGAACGCCTGCTGGTGGCCAGCGAATCCATCGGCGACGGCAAGTGGTTCATCGAACAGGCGTCGCGCTACGCCACCGACCGCGTCGTTTTCGACCGGCCGATCGGCCAGAACCAGGGCATCCAGTTCCCGATCGCCAAGGCCCACATGAACATCCTGGCGGCCGAGTTGATGCGCAATCGGGCGGCGGATCTGTTCGACCGCGGAATCCCCAGCGCGACAGAGACGAGCATGGCAAAATATCTCGCCAGCGAAGCCTCCTGGGAGGCGGCGGAAGCCTGCATGACCACGTTTGGCGGCTACGGCGTTGCGAGCGAGTACCATGTCGAGCGCAAGTGGAAGGAGGCGCGGCTGTTCCGCACCGCCCCCCTGTCGAACAACCTCATCCTGGCGCAGGTTGCCCAGCACGCCCTTGGCATGCCCAGGTCCTACTAGTTCGGAGAAGAGGCATGAGCTCATCAGCACGTCTGCTGGCATCCGCGCCTGCTCCCGCTCCGGCAAGCCGGATGCTGAGAGCGTTCATCGTCGGCGGCATCGTCGATGACAGGGTTCTCGAAGAGGCCTCCCGGGCTGTTCTGGACACACTTGCCGTGACGATTGCAGGAGGTGGGGAGCCCGGGGTGCGCGCCCTCGTGCGGGCGCTGGAGCCGGCGCAAGGCGGCACGGCCGTGCGATCGTTCTGGGGACCCGAAACCTATCGGGCCGACGATGCGGCGCTGCTGTACGGCATGGCGAGCCACGTCCTCGACTATGACGACGTCAGCATGCTGACGGTCTGCCATCCGAGTGCGCCCGTACTGTCCGCCCTGCTGGCCGTCGGCGGGCAAGGCAACAGATCCGGACGGCAGGTGCTCGAGGCCTTTGCCATCGGCACGGAGGTGCTGATCCGGCTGGGACAGTCCATGGGATTCCGCCACTACGCCCTCGGCTTCCACGCGACCGCCACGCTCGGCGCTATCGGGGCCGCGGCGGCGATCGCCCGCCTCGAAGGGCTCGACGAACGCCGGACGGGCCATGCCCTGGCGATCGCCGCAAGCATGGCCTCCGGCCTGCGCAAGAACTTCGGCTCGATGGTCAAGTCGCTCCATGTCGGCATGGCGGCCGCCAATGGCTTGAAAGCGGTGCGTCTCGCCACCGCCGGTATCGAGGGAGCCGCCGAACCATTCGAGGAGGAGGGGTTCCTGAAGGCCTTCTCCGGAGGCGGAAGCGATACCTGGCCGGCCGGCCTCGCCCTCGGCCGGCCCTTCGCCATCGTCGAGCCGGGTTTCGAGCAGAAGCGCTATCCATGCTGCTACATGCTGCACAAGATGATCGAAGCGGCACTCGGACTTCGTCGCGACCACGGCATCGGCCTCGCAGATGTATCCTCCGTGCGCGTCGACATGCCGCCGGGCGGCACCAAGCCGCTCATCCACCCCTACCCGAAGACCGGTCTCAACGCCCTCTTCAGCGGCCCCTATGCCATCGCGGCGAGCCTCGCTGATGGCCACATCGACCTCGGGAGCTTTGCCGACGCCGCAGTCGCGCGGGCCGAGATCCAGGCAAGTTTGCCGCAGGTGGCAATCGTCGAGGAAACCGGCGAGGCGAGGACAGGCAGCGACCTCGGCAGCGCCCCCGTCACCGTGACGGTGACGCTCACCGGCGGCCGGACGCTCGCCCGTACGATCTCCGCCTCGCCCGGATCGGTTGAAGACCCGCTCACCATCGAACAGTTGCGCGCGAAATGGCTGGACTGTCTGCAGCGCGCCCAGCCCGCCCTCGATGCGGGGTTGGCCGGCCGGCTGTTCGACCAGGGGCTCGACCTCGCGGGGATGCCCGGGTTCGGCGCGTGGCTCGATGCGCTCCGCGAAACCGTCACCAGGGACTGAACCGACTTTCGTGAATGCTCCGGCGGATCGCGCCCCCGAGGACCAGCATGACCAAGACCGAATACGAGACCCTTCGCCTCCACACCCAGCAGGAGCACGTGCTGTCAGTCGTCATGGACCGGCCGCAGGTGCTGAATGCGCTCAACACCCAGATGGGGCGTGATCTCGTCGATGTCTTCGAGGGCATCGCTCTCGATCCCCGCGGCTTGCGCTGCATCGTGCTGACCGGCGCCGGCGAGCGGGCCTTCTGCGCCGGTGGCGACCTCAAGCAGCGTCAGGGTATGACCGACGAGGAGTGGCAGCGACAGCACGTCGTGTTCGAACGCATGGCGCGTGCCCTTCTCGACTGCCCGGTTCCGATCATCGGGGCGGTCAACGGCGCGGCCTATGGCGGCGGCTGCGAGATCGCCTGCTGCTGCGACTTCCTCTACGCGGCCGACCATGCGCGATTTGCGCTTTCCGAGGTGACGCTGGGAATCATGCCGGGCGCGGGGGGGACCCAGACCCTGCCGCGCGCCCTCGGCGAGCGCCGTGCCAAGGAGCTGATCTTCACGGGCCGCGCGTTCACGGCAGCCGAGGCCCAGGAATGGGGGCTCGTCAACGCCGTCCTTCCCGTGGCGGATCTGATGACCGAGGCCCTGGCCACCGCCGGGGCCATCGCCCGCAACGCCCCCATCGCTGTCCGCCAGGCGAAGCAGTCGGTGCATCGCGGCGGCCAGATGTCGCTGCGCGACGGGCTCGCCTTCGAGATCGAAGCCTACAACCGCATGGTCTCCACCGCCGATCGCCACGAGGGCGTTCGGGCCTTCAACGAGAAGCGGCCGCCGCGCTTTGAAGGCCGGTGAGCGCCGGCAGTCCGGGCGTTTCGCATTGACGCCAGCGGGCTCCGCCTTATTGTTCGAACAAATAGATGATGCACCGAAGTCGAGTTGCATCGCGATGGGAGAGAAACGATGAACAGGCGGGATTGCATTCTCGGTTTGACGCTTGCGCCGCTCGCGGCACCCGCCGTCAGAGCCTCGGCGGACTATCCCTCCCGCCCCATCTCGATCCTCAGCGGCTATCCGCCCGGCGGGTCGACGGACGTCTCGGCGCGACTGGTCGCCCAGGGCATCTCGCGGAGCCTCGGCAACGCCGCGACGGTCGTCGAGAGCAAGGCCGGAGCCAGCGGCACGCTCGCCAGCGAATGGCTGACCCGACAGGCTCCGGACGGCTACTCGCTGATGCTGTCGGAATCCTCGTCCTTCGCCATCTGGCCCGCCATGCATGTGTCCGGCACGCGCTACAAGCCGCTTGAGGATTTCACCTGGCTGTCCATCGTCTGCACCGCGCCCATGGTGCTGATCGTCAGTCCGCAGTTCCCCGCGACCAACGCCAGGGAGGCGATGGCGCTGCTCGGCTCGGCCCGCTCGGAGGAACTGGCCTTCTCCAGTTCCGGGGCCGGCTCCATTCCTCATATCGGCGCCGAGCTTCTCCGGCACACGATCGGGCCGACGTCGAAATCGCAGCACATTCCCTACCGGGGAGGCGCGCCGGCCGTCCTGAGCATCGCCAAGGGCGAGACGGCGTGGGGCATCGCCTCGCTCGGCTCGGCTGCGGGGCTGATCGAAGGCAATATGGTCAAAGCGTTGGCGGTAACGAGCGCGACCCGGTTCTCCAAGTTTCCGAACATCCCGACATTCACGGAACAGGGCGTGCCGGAAATGGAACTCGACATCTACTACCTGCTGCATGGACCGGCGAACATGGACCGGGGCGTTGCGAACAAGATCGCCGACGCGACCGCAAAGGGCATGGCGGCTGCTGAGTTGAAAGAGCGCTTCGTCGCGGCCGGGATGGAGGCCTGGACAGGAGCGAACGGCCCCGCAGCGGCCAGGCAGGTGGTCGAGCAGCAGACGGAGCGTTTCCGCACCATCGCCGGGCGGACAGGCATTCGCATATCGAGTTGAGGCCGATCTCCGGGTGGACCACAGGGGAGCCACCTCGGGTCAACTGACGGGACCCGCAATGTCCCGCGCCGCCTGACTGGCGGGGCGGTCGGCAGGGACCGGTCTGTCAGGGGCCCTGCCGGCCCCGCCGCCTGTGGGTGCCGGCGCGATTTGCTCGGCCAACCCCTCCGGGCCGTGCTCGCCGCGGGTCTGCTAGCAACGCCGTTTCACCGCGGAGCCGATATCGCCCGTCCTACCCGATAGCCGAAGGTCAGAGCGGGCCCCAGGGTGATGCCGGCGCCGGGATAGTGGCCGCCCATGATCGACGCCATGTCGCTGCCGCAGCAGAAGAGCCCGGCAATGGGCGCGCCGCTCGCGTCGAGCACACGCCCGTCCGGATCGGTCAGCAGTCCCGAGGCCGTGCCGATGTCGCCGGGGTAGACGCGCACCGCGTAGAAGGGCGGCTCGGCGACCGCGCCGAGGCATGGGTTTCCCTTCAGGGCGGGGTCCCCATAGTAGCGGTTATATTCCGAGGAGCCCTTGCCGAAGCTCGCGTCGACACCCTCGACCGCCGCCTGATTCATCTCGGCGACGGAGGCGCCGAGCGCATCCGCCGGGACGCCCATCTTGCTGGCCAGTTCGGCGATCGACTCCGCCTCGATCAGGTACCCGTCGCGGATGAGGTGGGCGCGGGGGCGTCCGCCGGGAAGCGCGAGCCCCAGGCCCCAGCGGTCGACGAACGGGCGGTCCGCGACGAGGAAGGCGGGCACGGTCGGGACCGTCTCGTGGGAACGCAGCATGGCGCGGACGAACTCGTGATAGCTCGTCCCCTCGTTGACGAAGCGGCGGCCCGCGCCATTGACGGCGACCAGGCCCGGCTTCGCCCTGTCCCAGATCAGGTGGGGGAAGCGCACGGTCGTGCCGTCGGGCTTCGTCCAGACCGACACCGGCGCCCAGAAGGCATGATCGGCCGGCGCCTCCACGAAGGCGGCGCCCGCCGCCTCGGCGATCCGGATGCCGTCGCCGCTATTGCCCGAGGGCGACATCGACCACTGCCGTCCGGCCTCCACGCCCGGCAGGGACCGCCTCGCGGCATCCCATGGGAACCCGCCGGTGGCGACGACCACGCCCCGCCGCGCAGCCACGGTGCGCTCGCGCCCCTCGGCGCGGATGGTGACCCCCGTCACGGCATCGCCGTCGCGGGCGAGGCCGACCAGCGGCGTCGCGGTGGCGATGGTGATCCCGCGATCGAGCGCGCTCTTCAGCAGCCGACCGGCCAGGGCATTGCCCAGCAGCAGCCGGGTGCCGCGGTGCCATCCCCTCAGCCTGTCGGAACCGTAGCGGGCGATGAGCTTCATGCCGTATCGCCAGGACGCGAAGGAGCGGGTGACCTTGAGGAGATGATTGACGTCGGTGACGTTGACCATCATCCCGCCGAGCACGGTGAATGTCGCCAGCGGGTCCTTGAGCAGGCGGAAGGCGTCGCCGAGTTCGCGCCCGTCGAAAGGCAGCGGATCGATCGGCCGGCCGGCCCGTCCCGCACCCGGCAGTTCCGGATAGTAGTCGGGCGAATAGGCCCGCGCGGCGACATTTCACCTGGGTGTGACGGTCGAAATAGGCGATGGCCTCGGGTCCGCTCGACAGGAAGGCATGCATCATGTCGGGACGCAGCGCATTGCCGAGAACGGCGCCGAGATAGGTCAGCACCGCCTCGGTGGAATCCTCGATGCCCATGGCAACCGCGAGCGGATTGTTCGGGATCCACACGGCGCCGCCGGAGATCGCGGTGGAGCCGCCGACGTGGTCCTCCTTCTCGACCACAAGCACCGAGAGGCCCTCGATGGAGCAGGTCAGCGCCGCCGCCATGCCGCCGGCCCCGGAGCCGGCGACGATGACGTCGTAGGTGTCGGCGATGGCCGTCACGTGCCGGGCTCCCGGGGGTAGCCCGCCATGTCCCAGCCGCCGTCCACCTTGAGCAGTTCGCCGGTGATGAACCCTGCCTCGTCCGAACAGAGGAAGACCGCGGCGGCTGCCACGTCCTCGGGCTGGCCGACCCGCTGGAGCGGCGTCTGCTCGATGGCGATACGGCGGCGCCAGGCCTGGGTGCGGATCCGCTCGGCGGTCAGGGGTGTCTCGATCAGCCCGGGTCCGAGCGCGTTGACGCGGATGCCATGGGGACCGTAGTCGGTCGCGAGCTGCCGGGTGAAGGCGGCGACGGCGCCCTTGCTGGTCGAATAGCCGGCGCTGTGCGAGGCGCCCATCACCGCATAGACGGATGCGAGGTTGAGGATGGCGCCGCGTCGCCGCTGCTTCATCTCCTCCACCGCGAAACGGGAAAGACGGAAGAGACCGACGACATTGACCTCGAGGTAGCGCCTCAGGTCTTCGTCGCTCGTGGCCTCGGCCGTTCCACCGCCGCCGATGCCGGCGTTGTTCACGAGGATGTCGAGCGGCCCTGCCTCCCGAAGTGCCGCCCGGAGGATGCCCGGCAATTGCGGATCGGTGACATCGCCCTGCACGGCGACAACCGTCCTCGATGCGGTGGCGACGGTCCGGGCGAGGCCGTCGCTGTCGCGATCGACCGCCACGACGCGAGCACCCTCGCGCGCAAAGGCATGGGTGATCGCCCGGCCGATTCCGGATCCTGCCCCCGTGACGATCGCGACCTTGTCGACGAGCCTGTCGGCCATATTGTCTCGCTGCGTTTGGGAGGGGTGTCGCGCCGCTCAGCCGATGAAGCCGCCGAGGGTCCGTCCGCCGTCGACGAGAAGGATCTGGCCGGTCACGAAGGCAAGACGCGGGGAAGCCCAGATAGGCATCGGCTTCGGCGACATCCTCGGCGCGGCCCTTCGCCGAGCGGCTGCTGGGCGGCGAGCGCCCCGCGGTCGGTGTCGGAGCGCGCCTTGAGCATGTCGGTGTCGATGACGCCGGGCGCCACCGCATTGACCAGGATGCCCTTGCCGGCAAGTTCCAGCGCCATGGCGCGCGTCAGTCCGACCACCGCGGCCTTGGAGGCGACGTAATGGGCGTAGTGGCTCGCACCCAGGTAGGCGCGGGAGGCGAGGTTGACGATGCGGGCGCCGCGCGGGGCACGGGCCGCGACGGCCCGCGTCAGTTCGAACAGAGGGATGACGTTGACCTCGGCCATGCGGCGAAAGTCGTCGGCGGTCAGATCAGCGAAGGCCCGGACGTCAAAGATACCGGCATTGTTGACGAGCGCGTCGACGGGGCCAGCCTCTTCGGCCAGGGCGAGGAGCGCGACGCGATCCGTCAGGTCGATGCCACGGCTTTCGGCCGTGCCGCCATTGGCGCGGATCTCCGCGGCGGTCGCCGCAGCCCGCTCGGCATGGATGTCGGCGACGATGACCGAGAAGCCATCGGCCGCCAGCCTCAGAGCGGTCGCCTTGCCGATGCCGCCGGCGGCTCCCGTGACGATCGCCTTCATGCTCATGCTCCCTGGATGTGGCGGCGCGCAGGTCCCCGCGCGCCGCAGTTCCGATCAGTTCAGACCGTAAGTCGCCGCATCGACCTTGCCGTAGAGATGCTCGCGCAGGACCGCGGCCACGGCGTCCGGATTGGTGCGGTCGACGCCCTCGAGGAGCTTCTTCCACTTCGTCTCCAGCTCGCGGAACGCCTGGATCAGGTCGGTCGGATCCTGGACACGGCGCGCCTCCATGGACGTCTTCGGAAGCTGGGAGATGAAGTCGCGGTTGAACTCCGCCAGCTTCGCCGTCAGGTCGTCCGCCGGTGCGAGAATGGCAAGGCCACGCTGCCGCGAACCGTCGATCGCCGCATTGACCCCGACGTGATAGGCGACCTGCGCCCGGGCCGAAGCCACCGCCATTGTATCGAGGAGGGCGCGCCGCTGCGGCGTGGTCAGCGCCTTCCAGGCGTCACGGTTGTAGATCCAGTTGGCGCCCAGAACGACACCCATGGGCAGCCGGGTCACGGCCTTGGCCACCTCCCAGAACTTGTTGCCCTTGTCGAGATTGGTCGGATCGGAGAGCGTGCAGTCGATCGACCCGCGCTCCAGGCCCGAATAGACATCGCCGATCGGAACGGAAACGGGCACCCCTCCGAGGGCGCGCACCCAGTTGGACTGGGCGCCGCCGGCGGTCCGGATCTTCAGGCCGCGCACATCGGCGACCGAGCGGATCGGCTTCATGCAGATGAAGTTGTAGACGGGCGTCGCATAGCCGCCGCCGAAGATGCCGCCGTTGCGGCGCCATTCGGCCTGGAGCTTCGGGTGGGTCAGCCCGAGTTCCGTGAAGGCGAAGGCAGCGGCGAAATCGTCGTCGGAGGTGAAGACGAGATCGTTGACGACATTGTTCAGCGGCTGCTCGGACGGCGTATAGCCGGGATAGACGATGCCGACCTGGGCGACGCCGTCGCGAATGCCCTGCATGGTCGAGGGCGCGGGAACCAGCGACCCGGAGGAATGCACCTGCAGGCGCAGCGCCCCGTTGGTCGCCTTTGCGACGTCCTCGGCCCACTTCTGATAGACGAACTCGTTGAGGATATGGGCGGGGGCCAGCCAGTTCGTGGCCTGCCAGGTCTGTTGGGACAGGGCGGTCGACGAGAGGCCGGCAAGGGCTGCGAGCCCGATGGCTGCGTATCGAAGTTTCATGGTCATTTCCTCCTCGGGGGTTGGACCCTCTTCGGGGCCGTTCAGCGGATGGCGAACTGGTTGGGCAGCCAGAGAGTGAAGGCCGGGAATGCGATCAGGATGGCGAGGGTGACGAGGTCCGCCACGACGAACCAGGCTGCGCCACGGAAGATCGTTCCGAGCGCGATCCGGTCGCCCAGTGATGACTTGATGACATAGACGTTCATGCCGACCGGCGGGGTGACCAGACCGATCTCCAGAAGCTTGATGACGATGATCCCGAACCAGATCATGTCGACGTCGAGCGACTTCAGAAGCGGCAGCAGCAAGGGCAGGGTCAGCAGCATGATCGAGATGCTCTCGAGGATGCAGCCGAGGATCAGGAACACGATCGCGATGGCGATGATGACCGCAAGCGTGTTGCCGCCGGTATAGGCGATCAGGGTCTCCGCCATGACGTTCGGCAACTGCGAATAGGCCATGAAGCGGGCGAAGATCGCGGCGCCGACGACGATGATGAAGATGGCTGCGGTGCCCTCGGCGGTCTCGACGACGGCCTGCCGGAAGGTGGCCCGCGTCAGCGTACCGCGTGTCCAGGCGATCAGGCATGCCAGCACGGCGCCGATGGCGCCGGCCTCGGTGGCCGTGAAGATCCCGAGGAAGATGCCGCCGAGGACGCCGGCGATCAGGACCGGCAGGGGCCAGACGTCGAGCAGCGCGGCCTTCTTCTCGGCGGCGGTGAAGACGGTCTCGTCCCGGGGCGCGAGTGCGGGATTGAACCAGACCCGCAGGGTGATCAGGCCGATGAACATGGCGGCGGACAAAAGGCCCGGCAGCACGCCCGCCATGAAGATGCGGGAAATCGACGTATCGGCCATGATGCCGAAGACGATCATCAGGATCGACGGCGGGATCAGCGAGCCGAGCGTTCCCGCCGAGGCGACGCAGCCTGTCGCCATCGCGGGATCGTAGCGCGCCTTCAGCATCTCCGGGATCGAGATGCGGGAGAAGGCCGCGGAGGTCGCGACACTCGACCCCGAGGCCGAGGCGAACAGGGCCGAGGCGACGACCGTCGCGGAGGCGAGGGCGCCGGGAACCTTGGCGAGAAAGATGCGGGCGGCGGCGAAGAGGCCGTTGGTGAGGCCCGTCGCCGAGGCGATGTAGCCCATCAACAGGAACATCGGCACCGCGGAGAGATTCCAGTCGCCGATCAGGCGGTAGGGGATGGCCTTGGCGATTCCGATGGCGGCGGAGAGCGAGATCAGGCTCGCGATGCCGCCGAAGCCGACGAGCCCCATGGCGACGCCGATGGGCACGCGCATGAAGATCAGGCTCATGACGAGCCCTATGCCGAGGAGGCCGATCTGGATGCGATCCATGGCGCCCTCACGCAGCCTTGCCGGCGGAGGCCGGCGACGGCCTCCGGTGCGGGGGATCGACGAGATCGGTGACGAAACGCACGATCAGCACGAGGCACGCCAGGATCAGCCCGAGCGGTAGCAGAAAGCGGCTGGGCCAGACGACCACGCGCCAGGCGCCCTCGACGATCTCTCCGATCTCGTAGGCGTTCAGCGCGATGAAGGTGCTCTGCCAGGCGAGGAAGCCGTAGAAGGCGACCGAGGCGGCGGTCCCGAGGAGATCGAGAGGCGGCCTCAGGAGCGGCGGCAGGCGGTCGTAGAAGAGTTCGACGACGATCGGGCGACGCTGCACCTCGATATAGGCCAGCGGCAGAAAGACGGTCGCGATCATGTAGTAGCTGGCGACGACCTCCGCCGTGCCCGGAATGGGCGCCACGAAGACATACTTGCCGATCACGTCGGCAGTGACGTGAAACATCATCAGAACCAGCGCCGCACCGGCAGCGACGACGAACCATTCAGAGAGCCGTTCCAGCCAGATCCGCATGGTCATTGCATCCTGTAGCCGCCGTTGACGTCGATGGTGACGCCGGTCAGGTAGGCGGCGGCCGGCGAGACGAGGTAGGAGCAGGCCTCGGCAACGTCGCCGGCGGTTCCGATCCGGCCGAGCGGGATGCTCGACGACATCTCCGAGTCGCGGTCGGGGGGCAGCGAAAGCCGCAGCATCGGCGCGTCGATGAGGCCCGGCGCGAGGCAGTTGACCGTGATGCCGAGCGGGGCTGCTTCGCGGGCCGCGGCCTTGGTGAAGCCGAGAACCGCGGCCTTGGACGAGATGTAGGCGCTGGAGGAGCGGTAGCCTCCGAGCTGCGCGGCGACGGATGACAGCGTGACGATGCGCCCTTCGGCGACCGGTCGGGCCGCCCGTCGCCGCAACATGGCCCGCACCGACAGGAAGGTGCCGCGTGTGTTGACAGCATGGGACTGTTCCCATTCGTCCAGCGTCGTGTCGACGATGGCAGGGCGCTGGCCACCTTCGCGGAGCAGCAGCACGCCGGCGTTGCAGACGAGGACGCCGACCGGTCCCAGCGATGATTCCGTCTCGTCGAAAAGGCGGTCGACGGATGCCTCGTCCCGGACATCCACGGCCAGCCCGACATGGCCATCGCCCGGAAGCGCCGCAGCGGTGGCGCGCGCGGCCTCGACGGAGAGGTCGGCGACAGCAACGCGAAGGCCGTCATTGGCAAGCCGAGCCGCTATGGCGGCGCCGATGCCGCGCGCGGCGCCGGTGACGATCGCAATCCGCACCTCAGTCCTCCCGATGCTCATTTTGGATCCAGAATAGGCAGAACGTCGCATAGGTTGCAACGTCTTTGGCGGGAGTGTGATCCTTATTGTATCCAGATGCGGTCCTGACCTTGCCAACCCGGGGCTTCTCCGCCAGCATGGAACTCCATGTCGCTGCCCCTCGGCCACCCCGGAAACGATCACGACGCGCTCGCCTTCCAGACGAGTGCCGACCACGCCGTGACGTCGATCCGCGAGTTGATCCTGGAGGGGAGCCTGGCTCCCGGAACCCCCTTGCGGCAGGACGAGCTGGCAAGGCAGCTCGGCGTGTCCCGAACCCCGCTCAGAACGGCGCTCGCCGCCCTGTCGCGCGACGGACTCGTCGAGTACTCGGCCAATCGCGGTTATCGGGTGCGCAGCTTCGCCATTGAGGACATCCGGTCCGCCTTCGAGGTCCGCTCCACGCTGGAGGCGCTGGCATGCAGGATCGCCGGCCGCATCGGCCTCTCCCCGCGCGCCCTGGAGACGCTCGGCGCGGCAGTCGCGGAGGGTGACCGGATCCTGTCGTCAGGCCGGCTGGAGCCGGCAAGGCTCGCGGCCTACCGGCGGATGAACGTGACGATCCACAGCACCATCATCGAGGCTGCGGAAAATCCCTGGCTCAAGGACTTCGTGTCCCGTACCCATGATGTCCCGATGGCCTCGGACCGCATCATCCTCTGGGAGAACTACGATATCATCCTGCGCTCGCACGACGATCACCACCGCATCCTTCACGCCCTCAGGCAGGGCGATGGTGAGCGGGCCGGGCGCCTGATGCAGGAACACGTCATCTTCGCAGGCGAAGTGCTCATGGGACACCTCGCGGCGCAGCGCGACGAGCCTTTCCAGCAAGGACAGGCCGTCGGTTTTTCATCGTCACCCAAGGATCCCCAGCCGTGAAACTGTTCTTCTCCCCCGCCTCGCCCTTCGTGCGGAAGGTCATGGTCTGCGCCATCGAGCGCGGCATCGACGGCCAGATCGAGAAACTCGGCTCGGCCGCCCACCCGATCAACCAGGATGCGACGATCAAGGCGCACAATCCCACGGGCAAGGTACCGACCCTCGTCGCCGACGACGGCATGGCGATCTACGACAGCCGCGTCATCTGCGAGTTCATCGACTCGGTCGGCAGTGCGCCCGCCCTGTTCCCGGCCGCGGGTGCCGATCGGTGGAAGGCGCTGGTGCTGCAGTCGGCGGCCGACGAGATGCTCGATGCCGCCCTGCTGGCGCGCTATGAAACGGTGGCGCGGCCCGAGGCTCTGCGCTGGGCCGACTGGCACAAGGGCCAGATCACCAAGATCCACACCACCGTGAAGAGCTATTCCGACGAGTGGATCGGCCATCTGGAAAGCCGGCTCGACATCGGCACGATTGCTGCCGGCGTATCGCTCGGCTACCTCGACTTCCGCTTCCCGGACATCGGCTGGCGTCAGGGCAACGACCGCCTCGCCACCTGGTATGCCGGATTTGCCGAACGGCCCTCCATGAAGGCGACGTTGCCGGTCGGGTAGCCGCAGGCGCACCGAGCATCGCGGTGCCGGAGCGGGAGATGCCTCGATGGCGAGTGCCTCGTTCCATCTCCGCTCTTGCGACGTCCGTGGCGGGCGGCCGGACCGGTAGCCGCCCGGCTCGACCGGCCGCGCGGCACGGTTCTCCGACCCGGCGGCAGCCGGGGCGGAGCCGCCAGCGGTCGCGCGCTACTGCAGCTTGACGTTCGTCTCGTCGACGACCTTCTTCCAGAAGGCCATTTCCTCGACTAGCCGCTTCGAGAAGTCCGCGGGCCCGGCATTGACCACGTCGAAGCCGACCTCCGCGAGCCGCTGACGCGAGGCGGGCATGGCGAGGAAGGCGCTGATCTCGCGGTTGATGGTGCTCACCACCTCCTCGGGCGTGCCCTTCGGCGCCATGATGCCGACCCAGGTGTCGCCCTCGATCTCCGGGAAGCCCTGCTCGATCATCGTCGGCACTTCGGGCAGCAGCGCCGAGCGTGTCTTGCCGGTCACCGCGAGGGCCCGCAGCCTGCCGCCGGCGATCATCGGTCCGGCCGAGGCCATGGTCGTCCAGGCGCTGGGAATCTGGTTGGCGACCACCGCCTGCACCGCCGGCCCGGCGCCGGGGAAGGTGATGGCGACCATGTCCAGCTTCTGGGTGACCTTCAGGCGCTCGGCCAGCAGGTGACCCTGGGTCCCGAGCCCGCCATGGGCGTAGTTCTGGTTCGGACGGGCCCTCAGGTCGGCGACG
Source organism: Phreatobacter sp. (assembly GCA_965284145.1). GTDB lineage: Bacteria > Pseudomonadota > Alphaproteobacteria > Rhizobiales > Phreatobacteraceae > Phreatobacter. The sequence continues at coordinate 195,693 of CBDIRH010000001.1, read as the reverse complement.
AACTCCCGCACGTCCTTGGCCGCGACCGACGGATTGACCGAGAGGACGTGTGTCGACGACACCGACAGATTGATGGGTGCAAAATCGTTGATCGGGTCATAGGGCAGGGTCGGGAAGACCGAGGCATTCACCGCGTGGGTGCTGAGCGCGAACAGGATCGTATAGCCATCGGGGGCCGAGCGGGCCGCCTGCTGCGTGCCGCGATTGCCGGTGGCGCCGGCGACGTTCTCGACGACGAACTGCTGGCCGAGCTTTTCCGACAGGTACCGGCAGGCGAGCCGGGCATAAACATCGACGGTGCCGCCGGGGGCGAAGGTGACAATGGCGCGGACCGGTCGTGACGGATAGGCCTGAGCCCTTGCGACAGACGGCGCGGCGAGGGCGAAGGCTGCCGAGGCCCCCGCCAGTTCCAGCACGCGGCGGCGGTCAAGGTCGCGAAAGGCGCCTGACGGCCCTGAGGCGATGCGGCGGATCTTGGGCCAGTTGCTCATCTTGCGGTTCCTCTTCGGTGCCTCTGCGGTGGTCACGGCCGCGGTGGGATGTCAGCGTGGCAGCAGGGTCCCGATGCCCTTCGCCATGGCGGCCTGATAGACGATCAGCGCCGAGGCGAGATCAGCAAGTCCCGTGCCGGAGAAGATCAGGGCGTTGCGCTCGGCGTCGCTTTCGCGGCCGGGCTTGCGGCCGGCGACGAGTTCGCAGAGCTCGGCGAAGAACGGCCCGTCATAGTTCAGCGTGCCGCCCGGTCCGACCGAACTCTGCTCGTGGTCGTCGGTGACGGTGCGATCGAAGGCCGAGAGGCTGTCGCGGCGCCATCCGAAGCCGAGATCGACCGAGGCGACGAAGGTGCCGGGCTCGACCCATGCCGCGTCCAGCTGGCCGGTGGCACTGGCGCCATGGGGAATGGAGGAGACGACGATGTCGCAGCCGGAGATCGCGGCGCGCGGGTCGGCCACGGCGCGCGCCTGGAGCCCGCGGTCGCGCGCCTCCGCTGCAAACCGCTCGGCCGTCTCGAGGCGACGGCTGTAGGCGACGACCTCGGTGAGCGGCAGGGCGCGCGAGAAGACCTCGAGATGGCTGCGCGCCTGGGCCCCGCAGGCGAGGAAGCCGATGCGCCGCGAATCCGGGCGGGCCATGAGCCGCGCGGCGATGAGCGAGATGAGGGCCGTGCGGATCTCCGAGATCCAGATGCCGTCGAGGATCGCCACCAGTTGCCCGGTCTCGGCCTCGTTCAACAGGATGGTCGGCATGAAGTCCGGCAGGCCGGCGCGGCTGTTCTCCGGGAAATAGCCGAACCACTTGAACGCGCCGAAGGCCGGCTCGTCCATGGCCGCCCCCTTGCCGCGGAAGGCATTGCGGCCGCCGGCGCCGATCACGACCTTCCGGTGCGACCAGGCCCTTCCGTCGGCGCGGCGAAGGAAGGCCTGGCGCAGACCCTCCTCCAGGGTGTCGGGGGATACTGCACAGGCCTGAACGTCGGCGCGCGACAGATAGAGAATGCCATCCTTCACGTTCGGTCCCATGCGGTCTCCCTGGCGCGGGAACACAGTGACGAAACCTGACGCTTTTCGCCAGTGGTTGTCGGATGGCGAGATGCGATCCGCCGTCGGGCCCGCCACCTGATCGATGGCGGGCCCGCGCCGGCGTTCCGAGAGACGGCGGTCAGGGCTTGAACACGTAGCCCGGTCCGATGGCGGCGTCCGCCGGGATCGCCGGCAGGTCGGCGAACAGCGCCGGATGGTCCTGCATCACCTTGAGCATGTGCTTCGGCTCGAAGTGCTTGTTGACGTCGAAGGTCGCCCTGAGGAAGCCGAGCCGGTGCAGGCGGTCGAGAGCCTCGTGCATGGCGCGATAGTTGTTCGCCGACAGGCGCCGGTCGGCCTGCTGGATGTTGAACTCCATCGCCGCTTCGGCGATCTCCTGCTTGAGGCCCGGAATCCAGCGGGTCGCCACCTGGGCCGCCGGCTTCGGGTTCTTGCGCATCCACTGGTCGGCTTCGGAGACCGCGATCAGGAACTTTTCGATCGTCGGGCCGTTGGCCGCGACCCAGGGGCGCAGGCCGACGTTGAAGCCGACATAGGCGATGGCGTCGCCGCCGCGGATGATCTCCACCGCGCCCGGCACGTCCTTGAGCGCCACGATCGGCCAGGGATCCCAGCCGACGAAGGCGTCGATGCCCTTGGCCAGCAGCGCCACCGTCATGTCCGGCGGCGGGGTGTTGACCAGCGTCACGTCGGCCGGCGTCAGCCCGCCCTTCTCCAGCAAGGCAAGGATGTAGAGGTGGTTGATGGTGCCGAAGGAGGCGGCGATGCGCTTGCCCTTGAGGCTGGCGAGATTGCCCTTGGTGATGCCGGAATCGCCGCGTGCGATCAGCGCCATCGTGGCGTCCGATCCACGCGCGGTCGCCTTGCCGGAGTAGTTGGCGAGGGCGACGAGGTCCATGCCGCGCACAACGGCGCCGATCATCGGCACGCCGACCTGGACGATGTTGCTCTCGCCCGCCTGCAGCGCGTTCAGAGCGTCGACGCCGGTGGCATAGGGGCGGGCGATGTCGACATCGAGCCCCTGCTTCTCGAAGAAGCCGCGCTCGAGGGCGATCGGCAGGCCGATCTGGTCGATGCCGGTGACCATGCCGGCCTTGAGCTTGGTCATCTGCTGGGCATAGGCGAGCGCAGGTGCCGCGAGCAGCGTCCCGGCGACGGCCGTCCGTCTGGTAATCATGGTCATCCTCCCTGTTGCAGTGGCTCTATCCGCCTCACCCAGTAGTACCGGGCGATGGCGCCGAGTTGGTTCTTGTCGATGCCGCGCAGTTCGACGCTGTTGCCCTCGGTGCCCGAGACGCGGCCGTAGCGCTGGAACACGAGGATATGGAAACGCTCCGGCGCGAAGGGCAGCGTGATCAGTGCGTTGACCCGCTGGCGGTCCGGGAATCCGCCGGCGACCTTGCCCGGCGCAATCGCGAAGAGCCAGGCCTGCCAGGCGAGCCATGCCGCCGCCAGCCCGAGAAGGATCAGGCCGCGCCTGCGAACCAAGGGCCGAGCGGAGGAGGGTCATGCTGACCTCACCAGGGCGAGGACCTGGTTGGACAGGTCCTTGAACTGGTCGTCGGCCACCAGCCGGTCCCAGACGCGGGGACGCGGCAGCGGCACCTCGACCTCGGCGAGCACCTTGCCCTTGGACAGCACCACCACCCGATTGGCGAGGAACACCGCCTCGGGCACGTCGTGGGTGATGAAGACGACGGTCGGCCGGCGCTCCTCCCAGATGCGCGAGAGCTCATCCTGCAGCGTCATGCGGGTCTGCGCGTCGACGCTGGCGAAGGGCTCGTCCATCAGCAGGACGTCCGGCTCGTTGGCCAGCGCCCGGACGACGCCGACGCGCTGCTGCATGCCGCCGGAGAGTTCGTTCGGATAGCGGTCGGCGGCGTGCGAAAGGCCGGCGAGGGCGAGATACTCACGCGCGATCGCATCGCGCTCCGCCTTCGGCACGCCGCGCATCTTCGGGCCGAAGCCGACATTGTCGAGCACGGTCTTCCAGGGAAAGAGCGCGAAGGACTGGAACACGACGCCACGATCGGGACCGGGACCCTTCACCGGCTCGCCGCCGACGAGGATGTCGCCGCCGGAATGCGGGATGAAGCCCGCCACCATGTTGAGGATGGTCGACTTGCCGCAGCCCGACGGCCCGACGATGGAGACGAACTCGCCGGCCGGCACCTCCAGCGACACGTCGCGGATGGCGGTGACGTGCTCGCCCTTGTAGGCGTCGAAATAGGTCTTCGCGAGGTTCTTCAGGCTGAGCGACTTCACTGCGTGACCAATCCCCAGCGCCGCCCCGTGGCCCGCTCGATGGGAGCGAGAATCCACGCGTCGACGATGTACCAGAGGATGCCGAGCACGATCATGCCCAGCACGATTTCGGTGACGGAGCCGGCGCGGCGCGCGTCGAACATGAGGAAGCCGATGCCGCTGGTGCCGACGATCATCTCCGCGGCGATCAGCGCCCGCCAGCCGTAGCCGAGGCCATTGCGAAGTCCCGTCATGATGTTCGGCAGCGCGCCCGGCACCACCACCTCGGTGATGATGCGCCAGGGCGGCGCCCCGAGGCTCTGGGCGGCCCGGTGAAGCTCGATCCTCACCGAGCGGACGCCGAGCACCGTGTTGAGGATCACCGGAAACAGCACGGTGTAGACGATGACGAAGGTCATGGTCGTCAGGCCGAAGCCGAACCAGATGATGAGGATCGGCAGCCAGGCGATGTCGCCGATGGCCTGGAAGAACAGCAGCACCGGCCAGAGGGCGCGATGGGCGCCCTTGCTCAGGCCCACCCACAGTCCCAGCGGCACGCCGAGCCCGATGCCCACCGCCGCGCCGATGGCGAGCCGGGTGACGCTGTCGCCGAGATAGTCGGGCAGGATGCCCTTCTGCATCAGCGTGACGAACTTCGCCCAGACATCCGGCGGGGAGGGGAAGAAGGCCGGCGGGAAGGGGCCCCAGATGGCGACCGCCCACCAGATCGCCACCACCGGCACGAAGGGCGCGAGCGTCTGCAGCACCGGCCACTTGATCGAGGTCCTCAGGCAGAAGCTCCACAGGGCGAGGAGGGCGTTCATGCGCTCACCAGCCCCCAGCGCTCGATGGTCGCCCGCTCGAGCGGCACGAGGATCAGCCGGTCGATCAGCAGCCAGATCGTGCCGATGACGATCATGCCGAGGACGATGACCTCGGTCTGGTAGAAGTCGCGGGCGACGAACAGCATGTAGCCGAGGCCGACATTGGTCGCGATCATCTCGGCGGCGATGAGGCCGCGCCAGGCGAAGCCGAGGCCGGTGCGGATGCCGGTGACGATATTGGGCAGGGCGCCGGGCAGCAGCACGTCCGTCAGCATGGCCATGCGGCCGGCCCCGAGGGAGGCCGCGGCATGGCGCAGCGGCATCGGAATGGTCGAGACGCCGAGCAGCGTGTTGTAGGCGACGACGAAGAAGACGGCATTGAAGATGACGAAGACGATGGCGCCGAACCCGTAGCCGAACCACAGCGTCGCGATCGGGATCCAGGCGATGCCGGCGAGCACCGAGAAGAAGCGCATCAGCGGCGTCAGGAAGGCCGAGACGCCGCGGCTCACCCCCATCAGGATGCCGAGCGGCACGGCCACCAGAACGGCCAGCACCGTGCCGATGGCGACACGGGCAATGCTGGCGCCGACGTGACGGAGCAATGACCCGTCGACGAGGCTGTCGATGCCCGCCCGGCCGACGGCCCCGACGCTCGGGAAGATCTGTGGCCTGACGCCGAAAACAGGCACGACGACCGCCCACACGGCGACGAGCACCGCCAGGGGCACAACAAAGATGAGGGCCGCGCTGATGCGGCTCGTCCGTCCCATGCGTCCTCCCATCGGTCCCGCCTCGGCGGCACCCGGCCGCTGCGACGAGCGGCGGCGCCCTGCGCTTCCCTTGGCTGGCCCGGTCGAGCGGGCCGTGGAGCGTCATGGCGCGGGTGCAGAGACTTCAGGCGAAGGCGCCAAATTGCAAGATGGAGCGGGCCGCATGGCTCACCTGCAGGGGCAGGCGTTTCGACGCAGGGCAGAGCGGTCGCCGAGGCTGGCGTCGCGGCGAGGACACCGCATTCCCAGCCCTTCGCTCCGTGGCGCAGGCAACCCGCCACAGTTGTGGTCGGAAAGTGCTGCAACGTATTGAACAAAAACTGAATCGCACCTCCCGTAGCGTCATGCATCTACAAGAAAATTTAGTGAGAATTTGCCTTTAAACGACGTGATCGCAGCGGGAGTGGCGTGATTGTGCGCTCTGCCACGAGTAGGCGCCATACAATCATAGAGACGGTTGGCGAGTGAAATATGTGAATCAGCATCAGTTTCACCCGGAAACCTTCATCGAACGCGACTAGCGACAATAAGAGGCGCCGGGATTCTTGGGCGATACGCCCACCTCTTCGAGGACAAAACTTGAGGGGTGGTGAGAAGTGCATGACCGCTGCCGCAGCGGAATCAGTCCAGTACGAGAAAAAAACGTTCGTGTGAGCGCATTGGCGCAGACGTTTAACTCTCGCTTCATCAATTCACGGCAGTCTTCTGCCATTCCCGAGGGAAAGAGGGCGCACAAAAATGTTCGGACTTGGAAACAGCAAGGATAGCGCGGCCAAACTGGCGGCACTGGACCGGTCTCAGGCGATCATCGAGTTCGAGACCGACGGCAAGATCGTCACCGCCAACCAGAATTTCCTCGATGCGCTCGGCTATTCCCTTGGGGAGATTCAGGGCAAGCACCACTCGATGTTTGTCGAGGCCAAGGAGCGCGACAGCGTCGAGTATCGCCGCTTCTGGGACGACCTGCGCGCCGGCAAGTTCCAGCAGGCCGAGTACAAGCGCATCGGCAAGGGCGGCAAGGAGATCTGGATCCAGGCGACCTACAACCCGCTGCTGAACAGCGCCGGCAAGGCCTTCAAGGTGGTGAAGTTCGCCACCGACGTGACCGCCGAGAAACTGAAGAATGCCGACCTTGAGGGTCAGATTAAGGCCATCCACCGCGCCCAGGCGGTGATCGAGTTCGACCTCACCGGCAAGATCCTCACTGCCAACGACAATTTCCTGAAGACCCTCGGCTATCGCCTCGAGGAAGTCACCGGTCAGCACCACCGCATCTTCGTCGCCCCCGAGGATCGCGACAACGCGGCCTATCGCGAGTTCTGGGCGGCGCTCGGCCGTGGCGAATTCCAGTCGGCGCAGTACAAGCGCATCGGCAAGGGTGGCAGGGAGGTCTGGATCCAGGCGACCTACAACCCGATCTTCGACATGAACGGCAAGCCGTTCAAGGTGGTGAAGTTCGCCACCGACATCACCGCCGAGATCATGGAGCAGCAGCGCCGGAAGCAGGTGCAGGGTCAGATCGACACCGACCTGCAGTCGATCGGCGAGGCCGTGACCAGCGCCACGCACGAGGCGACCGAGGCCGCCGCCGCATCCACCCAGACCAGCGGCAACGTCCAGGCTGTCGCCGCAGGAGCCGAGGAGCTTGCAGCGTCGGTGAGCGAGATCAGCCGGCAGGTCACCCACTCCCGCGAGATCTCCATGCAGGCGGTCGACCAGGCGGCGAAGACCAACGACATCGTCGCCAGCCTGTCGGTCGCGGCCCAGCGCATCGGCGATGTGGTCCAGCTCATCAACAACATCGCCGCGCAGACCAATCTGCTGGCGCTGAACGCCACGATCGAGGCGGCACGCGCCGGCGAGGCCGGCAAGGGTTTCGCGGTGGTCGCCTCCGAGGTGAAGAGCCTCGCCAACCAGACCTCCAAGGCAACCGACGAAATCAGCGCCCAGATCGCCTCCGTCCAGTCGTCGACCGCGGGCGCGGTGAACGCCATCGGCGACATCTCCTCCACCATCTCGACCATCAGCGAGATCGCCACGGCGATTGCGACGGCGGTCGAGGAGCAGAGCGCGGTGACGGCCGAGATGTCGTCCAACATGCGCGTCGCGGCGGAGGGCGTCACCGCCATCTCCCAGTCGATGAGCGCCATCGCCCGTTCGACCAGCGAGATCGACGTCTCCGCACAGAAGGTGCGCGAGGCCTCCCGGTCGATCGCCTGACGCGACCGAAGCGCACCATGGACGAGCCGTCCACTGACAATGTCACCCCGTTCCCCTGGCGGGAACGGGCCGACCTTCATGCGTCGATCCATGCTCCGATCCTCGGGGCTTTCGATCGGACGATGCGGCAGATCGGCGCCCTGACGGTGCTGGTTCTCGACTCCACCCTGGAGACCGAGGACAAGAACGAGGCAATGGAGTACCTCGCGACTGCGGCCACACGCACCCTCCAGGCCAATATCGTCTATGTAGAGCGGTCGGTGCTTCCGGATATCGGAGAGCGGTGACACTCTGCCCTCCAGGATAAGCGCGTTCGCATCGCGGTGAGATCCAGGTATTCTGGTGTGTGACCGGAAGCCGGGCAGATGAAAATTTTTTCAGGACAGATGCGTCGCGGTTTGACGCTCATGACAATCTATGAGTCAATCTCAGCCGTGATTCCCCCTCACTGCATTTTGAGATGACCCAGATTCTCGTCAATTCGCTCAAGCCCCATCTGCCTGGCCCCTTGGAACGTTCGGTTTCCGCCGTCTGGCCGGGGCTGACCGTCCAGTCGAGCCGGCGGAAATCCGACTACGCCATCAGCTACAAGAGCAGGCCCAAGGAGCACTATATCGGGCTCCATCATTTCACCCGGCGTGAAGGCGAAACCCGCATCGAGGGACTGCCGGCGTCTCCACTGACGGACCTGCGCGGCAAGTTGACGCAGATTCCGGCTGGCTACTCGGCCGAAGGCTGGACCGTCGATCCCTCGAACGAGGGCCATGTCACCATGCTGTTCTTCGAGCCGGAGAAGCTGTCCGAGGATATCGGCAAGCTCTACGCGGCGACCGCACCGCGCCCGCGCCTCTACTTCGAGGACGCGGACCTTTCCGAGGCTCTCCAGAAGCTCGACCGTCTTCTCACCAGCGATGGCGACCTGACCGATCTCTATGCGGAGTCGCTCGGCCTCTTCATCAGCGCGCGCATCCTCGAACTGTCGCGCGCCGACATGGTACGTGACCGCCCGGCTCTCGGCTCCAAGGCCCGCATGGCGGTTCTGGAGGAATACCTGCGCGCCAACATCGGTCGCCCGGTGTCGATCGAGGATCTGGCCAACCTTGCCGGCCTGTCGCGGTTTCACCTCATCCGGTCCTTTCGCGACGCCTTCGGGCAGACGCCCTACCAGTATTTCCTGCGACTGCGGATGGACGAAGCGCGCCGCCTGCTGCGGTCGACGGACCTGCACGTGGCCGAAGTCGGCGCCCGTGTCGGCTTCTCGAGCAGCACCCAGTTCGTCAAGATGTTCCGCGCGCTGGAAGGCGTTACGCCGGGAAGCCTCCGCCAGAAGTGACAGACCGCTACGGCCCGGCGGATGGATCAGCCCGCCGGCGGCTCGGACTTCTTCGTTCCCGGCTCGGGGAACATGCCTGATCCCGGCGTCTTGTCCTCGTCGATCAGCCCCGGTCGGGCATGCGGCCCTTCGGGCGGCGTGTGGCTTGCCGGCTGCTTGCCAGTGGGCTTCAGCGGGCTCTTTCCGGGCGGATTTGTCTTCGTCATGCGGGAGCAATGCGCGGCGGCGGCGCTTGTTCCCGCCTGTCAGCTGTTCGCGGTCGCCTGACCGCCGCCGAGGGCTCGGAGCGCGTTGAGAATGACGGCGACGTCGATCGCCTCCTGCAGCAGGGCGCCCTGCACGGGCGAGATCAGTCCGAAGGCGGCCGCCACCATTCCCGCCACCGACAGGCCGATGCCGGCGACGACACTCTGGACCGCGATATCGCGCGACCGCACGGCGATCGCCAGCGCCTCCTGGATACGGCCGATATGGTCGACGAGCAGCACCACGTCGGCCGTCTCGGAAGCGGCTGACGAGCCCGTGGCGCCCATGGCGACGCCGACATCGGCGACGGCGAGTGCCGGCGCGTCGTTGACTCCGTCGCCGACCATCATCACCGGGCCCAGTTCACGTCCGCCAGCACCACGGCGACCTTGTCCTGGGGCGCGAGCTCGGAATGGATCGCGTCGACGGCGAGGTCGGCCGCCATGGCCTCGGCAACGCCGCGCCGGTCGCCGGTGGCGAGGACGATGCGGCCGATTCCCTGTCGCCTCAGTCCCGCGAGGAGCTGGCCCGCTCCTTCCCGCAACTCGTCGACCAGCAGCAGGCCGCCGGCCAGCCGGCCAGTCCACGCGATCGCCACGACGACGCCGGTGCCGGTCTTCAGCGCGTGAAGGCGTGCCGCGTCTGTCGCCGCCGACCGGCCGGTGACATAGCCGACGCCGCCGACCGAGACGGTTCTCCCCTCGACGCGACCGGTGACGCCCTCGCCCGGCACCTCGCGCGCCTCGCCGGGAAGGCTCAGGCTGAGTCCCCGCTCGGCGGCCTCGGCCACGAGGGTGCGGGCCAGCACATGCTTCGACACCTGGTCGACGGAGGCCGCGAGGCGCAGGAGCTCGTTCGGTGTGATGCCGTCGAAGACCACCTCCGAGACGATCCGCGCCTGCCCGTGCGTCAGGGTGCCGGTCTTGTCGAGGATCAGCACGCGGATGCGGGCGAGCGCCTCCAGCACCTTGCCGCCCTTGATCAGGATGCCGCGCGCGGCCGCGCGCGACAGGCCCGCGACGATCGCCACCGGCACGGCGAGGATGAGCGGGCAGGGCGTCGCCACCACCAGCACCGCGACGGCCCTGACGGGATCGCCGCTGGCGAGCCAGGCGGCGGTCGCCATCGCCACCGCGACCACGAGGAAGACGATGGCGTAGCGGTCGGCGAGGCGCGACATCGGTGCCTTGGACTGCTGCGCCTGCTCCACCAGCCGGATGATGCCGGCGAAGGTGCTGTCGCGCGCGAGCCGGTCGGCGCGCATGTCGAAGGGGGCGCCGACATTCAGCGATCCGGAGATGAGGGCCTCGCCGGCGTGGCGCTGCACCGGCAGGGACTCACCGGTGATGGCGGATTCGTCGATCACCGCGACGGAGGCGCCGACGGTTCCGTCGACCGGTACGACATCGCCCTGCCGGACGAGCAGGCGGTCACCGATCGCGACGTCATCCAGCGCGATCTCAACGAGGCCGCCGTCGCCATAGCGCATCGCCGTGCGCGGCGCGCGCGCCAGCAGGGCGGACATCTCCCGCTGCGCCCGCCGCTCGGCGAAGGATTCGAGGTTCTGCCCGCCGGCATACATGAGCGCGACCACCGCGGCGGCCAGTGTCTCGCCGACGGCAAGGGCCGCCGTCATCGACAGCAGCGCGACGATGTCGAGCCCCACCTCGCCACGCCTCAGGCTGGTGACGATCTCCACCGCCAGCGCGAGGATCACGACCACGGTCGCGGCGGTCCAGGCGGGATCGGCCCATTCCGGCCGCCCGAGCCATCGCGCCAGAAGCCCCACGATGAGCCCTGTCGCCGGGATCACCACGAGGGAGGACTTCAGGCGGCTCAGCATCCCGGCAAGACCCGCGGCGTCGGGGCTTCGGTGAACATCGGCTTCTCCTGCGGACGTCGGCCGTCAGACGCCTGCTACAGGAAAGGCTAGCAGAATAGAATGATTCAAAACAAATGACGCGACCGGGAGGAGACTGCTGCAGCTTCGCGCGTCAGGCCCCTGCGCGCGCCTTGGCGACATAGCTGTCGCGCAGGTGCCGTTTGACCAGCTTTCCGGTGGGCGTGCGCGGCAGTTCGGCGAGAAAGTCGATGGTGCGGGGGCACTTCAGCGCCGACAGCCGGCCGCGGCAGAAGGCGATGAGCTCGGCCGCGAGGTCCGGTCCGGCCAGCGCCATGTCGCGGGGTTGCACGACGGCCTTCACCTCCTCGCCCATCTCGGCATTGGGAATGCCGAAAACGGCGACGTCGGCCACGGCCGGATGCAGGATCAGGGCGTCCTCGGTCTCCTGCGGGTAGATGTTCACCCCGCCGGAGATGATCATGTAAGGCCTTGCGGTCGGTGAGGTAGAGATAGCCGTCGGCGTCGAGATAGCCGACGTCGCCGAGCGTCGACCAGCCGCGGTCATTGTAGGCGCTGGCCGTCTTCGCGGGATCGTTGTGATAGGCGAAGGCCGGGCCCTCGGCGAAATAGACGGCGCCGATCTCGCCGGCGGGAAGCTCCTCGCCGTCCTCGCCGAGGATCTTGATCTTGCCGACCAGGGGACGCCCGACGGTGCCCCGATGGGTGAGCCAGTCGGTGGAGTTTACGACGGTGACGCCGTTCGCCTCGGTGCCGGCGTAGTATTCCATCAGGATCGGTCCCCACCACTCGATCATCGCCGCCTTGACGTCGACCGGGCAGGGAGCGGCGGCATGGACGGCCGCACTTGAGCGACGACAGGTCGTAGGCATGGCGGACCTCATCGGGCAGCTTCAGCATGCGCACGAACATGGTCGGCACGAGCTGGCGTGTGCGTCACGCGGTGCTTCTCGACGAGGCTGCAGGAATTCCTCGGCGTCGAAATGCTCCATGATCACGGACGTGCCGCCAAGCCGCGATGGCACGCATCATGTTGTAGCGCAGCGGCGCCGCATGATAGAGCGGCGCCGGCGAGAGGTAGATGCTCCCCACCCCCATGCCGCACATATCCTGGCAGAGCAGCCTGAGGAGTGGCGAGAGCTGGCCGATGGGCTGAAGCTCGAAGGGCTTCTTGCACGCCCTTGGGTCGCCCCGTCGTTCCCGACGAATATAGCATGTCGAAGCCGCCGGTCTCGTCGGCGACCGGCGTTGCCGGCATGGCGGCGCGCTCGTCGTTCCACGCGCGGAAGCCTTCGCGGCGGCCACCGGCGATGAACAGGGCGAGGCCCTTGTCGCCGCGCACGGCCTCGACCTGGTCCGCCGTCTGCGGCGTCACCACCAGCACCTTAGCGCCGCAGTCGCGCACGATGTAGGCGATCTCGTCAGACGTCAGGTAGCGGCTGATGGCGGTGTAGTAGATGCCGGAGCGCTGGCAGGCCCAGCAGAGCTCCATGAAGGCGAGCGAGTTCTCCATGATGAAGGCGATGTGCTCGCCCGCCTTGAGGCCGAGCCGGCGCAGAAGCTGCGCGCCCTGGTTCGAGAGACGGTCGAGTTCGCCATAGGTCAGCGCCTCGCCGGAGCCGGCCATCCGATAGGCGATGCGGTCCGGGTCGACGGCGGCATGGCCGGAGGGATGGGTGACGGGCGCGCTCATGGTTTTCCTCCCGGGACGGCGGCTTCAGCCGCTCTTGCTCGGTCTTGCAGAAACGACGAAGCCGCCCGTGGGCGGCTTCGGAAAGGTCGGGGTCAGAGGGCCTCGACGATGGTGACGTTGGCGATGCCGCCGCCCTCGCACATGGTCTGCAGGCCGTAGCGCTTGCCGCGCGCACGCAGCGCGTGGACGAGGGTTGCCATCAGCTTGGTGCCCGAGGCGCCGAGCGGGTGGCCGAGCGCGATGGCGCCGCCATTGACGTTGAGCTTTGCCGGGTCGGCGCCGGTGTGCCTCAGCCAGGCGAGCGGCACCGGCGCGAAGGCCTCGTTGACCTCGTAGAGGTCGATGTCGCCGATGGTCATGCCGGCGCGCTTCAGCGCGCGGTCGGTGGCGGGGAGCGGCTCCTCCAGCATGATGACAGGGTCGCCGGCGGTCACCGTGAGGTTGTGGATGCGGGCGATCGGCTTCAGGCCGTGCGCCTTCACCGCGCGCTCATTGGCGATGATGACGCCCGAGGCTCCGTCGCAGATCTGGCTGGCATTGGCGGCGGTGATGACGCCGCCCTCGACCAGGGTCTTCACCGAACCGATGCTCTCCATCGTCGCGTCGTAGCGGATGCCCTCGTCGCGCAGATGCATTTCGCCATCCACGTCCACGCCGACGATTTCCTTGCCGAAAGCTCCGGCCTCCGTGGCCGCAGCGGCCCGGCGGTGGCTCTCCAGCGCGAAGGCGTCGAGCTCGTCGCGGCTGAAGCCGTACTTCTTCGCGATCATCTCGGCGCCGGTGAACTGGCTGAAGCCCTGCACGCCGAAGCGCTTCTGGATGCGCTGGGAGAAGGGCCCCTCGCCGACACCCGCCTTCGCATAGAGAGCGACGTTGGTGCCCATCGGCACCCGCGTCATGCTTTCGACGCCGGCGGCGATGACGATGTCCTGCGTACCCGACATCACGGCCTGCGCCGCGAACTGCAGTCGCCTGCTGCGACGAACCGCACTGGCGGTCGATGGTCACGGCCGGAACGCTCTCGGGCAGCTTCGAGGCCAGCACGATGTTGCGGCCGACATGGAAGGCCTGCTCGCCGCCCTGGGTGACGCATCCGACGATGACGTCCTCGATGGCGGCGGGATCGATGCCGCTGCGGTCCACCAGCGCGTTCAGCACCTCGGCGCCAAGATCGGCCGGATGCCAGCCGGCGAGCTTGCCGGCGCGGCGGCCACCGGCCGTGCGTACCGCTTCGACGATATAGGCCTCGGCCATCTCTCGATCCTCCCTTGTGGGGCGCCCCGTTGACGGGAACCCTCGTTCATCCGCTCACAGCGCGTGGTCGTGCTTCCAGTCGCGCTTGATCTTCTTGGCCAGCGCTCCATTTGTGGACCTCGGTCGGGCCGTCATAGATCCGGAAGGCGCGGATTTCGCGGAACACCTGTTCGACGATGGTCTTGTCGGTGACGCCCGGTGCCGCCCATCACCTGGACGCAGCGATCGGCGATGCGCATCAGCGCCTCCGAGACCGCAACCTTCGCCATCGAACTCTCGGCGGTGCCGAGCGATCGCCGGTGTCGAGCACTTCGGCGCACCAGTCGGATCATCAGTTCGGCCTGTTTCAGATCGATGAGATTCTCCGCCAGCATGAAGCCGACGCCCTCGTGATCGACCAGCGGCTTGCCGAAGGCGTGGCGGCGGCAGGCATAGTCGGTGGCGATCTCGTTGGCGCGGCTGGCAGGCGCCGAGCCAGCGCATGCAGTGCGACAGGCGCGCCGGCGACGAGGCGCACCTGGGCATAGCGGAAGCCCTCGCCCGCCTCGCCCCGAGCATCTGGTCCGCGGGCACGCGCAGGTTGTCGATGAGCGACCGATGGCATGGCCACCCGGCATCGAACTGTCGATCGTGTTGGGGACATGCTCGATGCGGATCGCCGGATCGGGCAGATCGACAAGGAACATGCACGCCCCCTCCTCGGCCTTTGCCATCACGATGCCGACCTTTGCGCCCTCGGCGCCGGTGATGAAGCATCTTGCGGCCGTTGATGACCCAGTGATTGCCGTCGAGGTGGCAAGTCGTCTGCATCATCGATGGATCGGACCCGGCGCCCCCATCTTCGGCCGGCTCGGTCATGAAGAAGGCGGAGCGCGCGCGGCCTTCGACCAGCGGTTTCAGGAAGCGTTCCTTGATGTCGGCGCTGAACCGACATGGCCGAGCAGATACATGTTGCCCTCGTCGGGCGCGCCGGTGTTGCACGCCAGCGGGCCCGAGCGGCGACAGGCCCGGACTTTTGCAGCACAAACGCCGTCTCGACCTGGGTCAGATGACTGCCATCGGCCAGGATATGCGGCGTCAGCACCCCGGCAACGCGCGCCTTTTCCTTCAGCTCGTCGATCGAGTTCATCGGTCGGGCAGTCATGGTGATCGCGGCGCGGGTCGCTCTCATAGGGCGCAACGACGTCGCGAACAAAGGCCTCGACCTCGGTCGCCATATCGCGTCGCGCGCGCTGGTCCGGACAGCGCTCATCGCGGCGCCATCCGGATCGCGCCGTCGAGGCGGATCGTCTCGCCATTGAGCATCGGGTTCTCGACGATAGCCTGCGTACCATCTTGCGCATATTCCTCCGGTTTGCCGAGGCGGCTTGGGTGACGGGCACCTGGGTGCCCAGACTAGTCCTGCGCCGCCTGCGGCAGCGATCCCATCAGCATCGGCGTCAAGAAGATGCCCGGCGCGATGGTGACGACGCGGATGCCGATGCTGCGCCAGGTCGCGCGCGACGGGCAGCGTCAGGCCGACGACGCCGCCCTTGGAGGCCGCGTAGGCCGCCTGGCCGATCTGGCCGTCGAAGGCCGCAACCGAGGCGGTGTTGACGATGACGCCGCGCTCCTCGCCGATCGGATCGGCGGTGTGGCAGACGGGCGGCAAACTTCGGCAGCACGTTGAAGGTGCCGATCAGGTTGACCTGGATGATCTTGTTGAAGTCGCCGAGCGGCAGCGGCGAGCCGTCGCGGGCGATCACCTTCGCCGGCGGGCCGATGCCGGCGCAGTTGACGCAGATGCGCGCCTTGCCGTGCAGGCCCTCGGCCTCGGCGAGGGCCGCGTCGACGGCGGCGTCATCCACCACGTTGACCTTGACGAAGTGGCCGCCGATCTCTGCCGCGTGCTTGCGGCCGAGCTCCTCGTTCAGGTCGAAGATGGTGACCTTCGCGCCGGCCTTCGCCAGCCTTGCGGCCGTGGCCCCGCCGAGCCCCGAGGCTCCACCCGTGACGATCGCTGCCGTGCCCCGTGCATCCATGATCCGTGCCTCCCGCGCCTTGCCCACGGCCTTGCCGATGGCGGCGCCGCTCTGCCTGTTTGACCGGCGAGCACCTTTGTCGGGGGAGGGCGGATGGTCAATCGGTCGAGCGGGGGATGGCGCGCCTCAGCGCGCCAGGAACCCGAGGATCGCGAGGATCACCATGACGGCAGTCAGCACGTGTCGCGAGCCGGAGCCGAAGAGGTGGATGCTGAGAGCGGTCCCGAGCGCGCCGGCTGCTGCCACGCCAGCGATCAGCGTGCTGTGATATGCGGACGCGCCCTGGAGCGCAGCCAGCAGCCAGCAACCGATGAACATGAAGGGCGTGAGCCTGAGCAACTGTGACACAAGCCGCCGCTTCACCTCGGGATCGTCGAGGTTCTGGGCCATCGACGGAAGATGAACCCGCATCGGCATGGCGTCGAGTTGGAAGTGCGCGGATGAATGCAGCTCACCGGGCGAGCCCGCCCCAGAGGCCGTCACTTCGCGGTGATGGGAAAGTCGCAGGCTTGCCGGCTGCAGGCGCGGTGGCTACATCGTTCCGATCTGTTCGAACATATGTCTTTCAGCCGGTGCCTTGGGGTACCGGGGTCAGGTTTTCCCAATGACTATCCGTCGTCTGGCTGCGGCCCTCGTTCTTCTGTTCCCCCTTGCCGGCTGCAATGATGGCGGTGGCGCCGCGCCGCGGCAGGCCGCAGCTCCCCCGCCGCCGCCGGTCGGAATCGTCGAGGTGAAGGCCGAGCCTGTCCCCATCATCAGCGAGCTGCCGGGCCGCATCGCGCCGACGCGCATCGCCCAGGTGCGTCCGCGCGTCTCCGGCATCGTCGTCGCCCGCGTCGTTCCAGCAGGGCAGCGACTGGTGAAGGCGGGCGACGCGCTCTACCAGCATCGACCCCGAGCCCTTCGCGTGTCGAGCTGCGAGGCGAGTCGAAGCCGACGCTCCAGCGCGCCCAGGCGACGCGCCTCGAGCTCGCCCAGCAGCAGAGTCAACCGCGTCGTGCCGCCATGCGTGAAGGCGCAGGCCGTCGCCACGCGCCCAGCAGCGAGATCAGCGCGGTCGCCACCCTGGCCCAGACCGAGGCCGACGTGCGCCAGCCCGCGAGGCCGGCGCCTGGCCGCGTGCCCGAGCTCAACCTCGAAATATGCCGACGATCACGCGCGCCCATCAGCGGCCGCATCGGCCGCGGCGCTCATCACCGAGGGCGCGCTGGTGGCCGCCGAACGGCGCCGAGGCTCTCGCCACCATCCAGCAGCTCGACCCGATCTATGCGGACTTCACCCAGTCGGCGACGGACCTCATCCGCCTGCGCCGCGCCATGCAGGCTGGCGCCGTGACGCCCGACAAGCAGGACGAGGCGGCGGTCAAGCTGCTGATGGACGACGGCAGCGCCTATCCCCATGCGGGGCGCCTGCTGTTCTCCGAGGCGACGGTCGATGCCGGCACCGGCCAGGTGACGCTGCGCGGCGAGTTCCCGAACCCCAACGGCGACCTTCTGCCGGGCATGTATGTCCGCGTGCTGATCGAGCAGGGCATCCAGCCCGGCGCCATCGTCGTGCCGCAGCAGGCGATCCAGCGCGACACCGCCGGCCGGGCCCAGCTCTATGTCGTGAAGCCCGACGACACCGTGGAGCGCTGCAGGGTGGTGCGCACCTCGCGCGTGGCTCGGCACCAACGCCGTCATCGACGAGGGGCTGAATGCCGGGCGACCGCGTCGTGGTCGACGGCTTCCAGAAGTTGCGCCGCCGGCGACAAGCGTGAAGCCGCGATCGTGCGACCCCGAGTCGGCGGAGGCCGACAAGCCTCGGAGACTCCCAGGCCGATACGGCACGCGCTGAGCGACGTGCACATGCCGAGCTTCTTCATCGATCAGGCCGATCTTTGCCTGGGTCGATCGCGCCTCTTCATCATGCCTGATCGGCGCTGATCTCGGTCCCGCTGCTGGCGATCGCGCAGTACCCGATCATCGCGCCGCCCTCGATCTCGATCAGCACGAGCTATCCCGGCGCGTCGCCGGAGAACGCTCTACAACGCGGTGACGCGGCCTGATCGAGGAGGAGCTCAACGGCGCCTCAGGGCCTGCTCTGAACTTCGAGTCCGCCGCCGATCACGACTGGGTCCAGGTCGAGATCATCGCCAACGTTCGCAGCCGGGCACCGAGCCGGCGCCGCTGCCGCCGTCGAGGTGCAGAACCGCGTCAAGCGCGTCGAGGCGCGGCTGCCACGCGCCGTGACCCAGCAGGGCGTCCTGGTCGACCAGGCGCGCTCGAGCTGCCGTGCTGCAGATCGTGACGCTGACATTCGACCGACGGCATGCCTCGACGAGGTCGGCCTCGGCGACTTCATGATGCCGCAACGTCCTCGGCGAGATCCGCCGCATTCCCGGCGTCGGCCGCGCCCACGCTCTATTGCCACCGAGCGTTCGCCATGCGCATCTGGGTCGACCCCGACAAGATGGTCGGTCTCAACCTGACCGCCAGCGACGTCACCGCGGCGGTCACGGCGCAGAACGCGCAGGTCGCCTGCCGGCTCGCATCGGCGTCGCTGCCCAGCCCGATCCAACCAGCAGGTCACGGCCACCGGTCATGGTCCAGCGGCCAGCTCACCTCGCCCGACGAGTTCGGACGCGATCGTGCTGCGCGCCAATCCGCGACGGCTCGACTGGTGCGCCTGCGCGACGTCGCGCGCATCGAGGTCGGCGGCGCAGGCCTATTCCAGTTCGGCACGCGCCTCAACGGCAAGCCGACCGCCGGCCATCGCCGTGCAGCTGGCGCCGACCGGCAACGCGCATGGCGACGGCCGAGCGCGGTGCGCAGGCCAGGATGAACGAGCTGGCGACGTTCTTCCCGGCCAGCATCGACCTACGCCGATCCCCTACGACATCACGCCGGTCGTCGAAGGCCTCGATCGAGAAGGTCATCCATACGCTGCATCGAAGCCGATGGTGCTGGTCTTCGTCGTGATGTTCCTGTTCCTGCAGAACATCCGCTACACGCATCATCCCGACCATCGTCGTGCCGGTGGCGCTGCTCGGCACCTGCGCGGTGCTGCATGGCGGCCGGCTACTCCATCAACATGCTGACCTTGTTCGCCATGGTGCTGGCAATCGGCATCCTGGTCGACGACGCCATCGTCGTCGTCGAGAACGTCGAGCGCATCATGGCCGAGGAGGGGCTGTCGCCCAAGGAGGCGACCCGCAAGGCGATGGCGCCAGATCACCGGCGCCATCATCGGCATCACCACTGGTGCTGATGGCGGTGTTCCTGCCGCATGGCGTTCTTCCCGGGCTCTGTCGGCATCATCTACCGCCAGTTCTCGGTGACCATGGTGGCGGCCGATCGTGTTCTCGGCGCTTGCTGGCGCTGAGCCTTGACCCCGGCGCTCTGCGCGACGCTGCCTGAAGCCCGATCGCCGGCCGGCCATGGGCATGCCAAGCGTGGCTTCTTCGGCCTGGTTCAACCGCGGCTTCGACACGATCTCGCGACCGCTATGCCGGCGTGGCTCGCGCTGGTCGCTGAAGCGCACCGGCCGGTTGCATGGCGATCTATCGCCGCGCTGCTGGTCTGGTCTCGGCTGGGCCTATCGTGCGCCTGCCGGGCGGCTTCCTGCCGATCGACGACCAGGGCTTTATCACCACCGACGTGCAGACGCCGTCGGATTCGTCACTATGAACCGCACCGATGGTCGCCGTCGAGGCGGTCGAGAAGCAGTTCGCCTCCGAGCCGGCGGTCGCCCGGCATCAAGGACGTGACTTCCTGACGCGGCTACAGCTTCCTCGGCCAGGGCCATGAACACGGCGCAGGCCTTCATCACGCTGAAGGACTGGTCCGAGCGCGGGCCGAACGGATCGGCCGCCAGCGCCATTGCGCTCCGCCGACATCAACCGCGACCTCTGCCTCAGCTGCGCGACGCCGAGCGTCTTCGGCGCTGTCAGCCGCCGCCGATCCACGACCTCGGCAACTCCAACGGCTTCTGCTTCCGCCTGCAGGACGCGCGGCGGCCAGACCCAACAGCAGCTTGCCGCCGCCCGTGACCAGCTGATCTGGGTGCCGCCAATGCGCAGCCCGGTGCTGGCGCAGCGTCTATCGTCGAGGGCCTGCCCGACGGCCGCCCAGGTCGTCGCTGGTCATCGACCGCGAGAAGGCGAGCGCCTTCGGCGTCACCTTCGAGGACATCAACAACACCATCTCGACCAACCTCGGCTCGAGCTACGTCAACGACTTCCCCAATGCCGGGCGCCTGCAGCGCGTGCTGGTGCAGAGCGATCGCGGCGAGCCGCATGCACGACCGACGACATGCTCGTCAACTATCAACGTGCAAGAACGCCAACGGCGGCATGGTGCCGCTCTCGGCCTTCGCCACGCGTCGAATGGGCCAACGCGGACCCACGCAGATCGTGGGCTTCAACTACTATCCCTCGGTCCGCATCAGCGGCGAGGCGAAATCGGGCTACACCACCGGCGACGCCATCGCCGAGATGGAGAAGCCTCGCCGCCGAGCTGCCCCCCGGCTTCGGCTACGAATGGACGGGCCAGTCGCTGCAGGAGATCCAGTCGGGGTCGCAGGTGCCGCTGCTGCTGGCGTTGTCCTGCATCCTGATCTTCCTCTGCCTGGCGGCGCTCTACGAGAGCTGGTCGATCCCGCATCGCCGTGCTGCTGGTCGTGCCGCTCGGCATCA
The DNA here is from genome assembly GCA_965284145.1 of Phreatobacter sp. Classification (GTDB taxonomy): domain Bacteria; phylum Pseudomonadota; class Alphaproteobacteria; order Rhizobiales; family Phreatobacteraceae; genus Phreatobacter. The sequence continues at coordinate 175,008 of CBDIRH010000001.1, read as the reverse complement.
TCGGCTGCGGTGATCGTGGCCGTGACCATGCGCGGGCATGCTCCAACGACGTCTATTTCACGGTCGGCCTGATCACCATCATCGGCCTGTCGGCCAAGAACGCGATCCTCATCATCGAGTTCGCCAAGGACCTGCAGGGCGGAGGGCAAGCGGACTGGTCTGGAGGCAACGATCGAGGCCGGCGCACCTGCGCTTCCGCCCGATCATCATGACCGCGCTTCGCCTTCGCTCTGCGGCGTGCTGCCGATCGCCATCGCCTCGGGCGCCAGCGCCGCCAGCCAGCAGGCGATCGGCACCGGCGTGCTCGGCGGCATGATCTCGGCGACCGTGCTCGCCGTCTTCTTCGTGCCGGTCTTCTTCGTGGTGGTGAGCCGCATCATGGGCTGGCGCGACAAGCCCGCGCCGGCCGGGTCGACCTTGCCACCGGACGGAACGGCGCCAGTGGAGACACGAGCCGACGAGCCGGCAAAGCATCCGTAGTGACGGGTTGAGCGGAGCGGGCATCGCTTCGCCTCCCAGACGATCAGGGCGGCGTCACGGTCATCGTGACGCCGCCCTGTTCATGTCGTCGGCAAGCGGCATGCGCCGCCGCGATCACGCCAGATCGTAGCGATCCGCGTTCATCACCTTCGTCCAGGCGGCAACGAAGTCGCTTCACGAACTTCTCCCTGTTGTCGTCCTGCGCATAGACCTCGGCATAGGCCCTCAGGATGGAGTTCGAGCCGAACACCAGGTCCATGCGGGTCGCCGTCCACTTCACCGCGCCGGTCTTGCGGTCGCGGACCTCGTAGTGGCCTACCGGCGTTGGACCACGTGTAGGCCATGTCGGTGAGATTGACGAAGAAGTCGGTCGTCAGCGCGCCCGGACGGTCGGTGAAGACGCCGTGCTTCGTGCCGCCGTGGTTGGTGCCCATGCGCGCGCATGCCGCCCACCAGCACCACCATCTCCGGCGCCGTCAGGCCCATGAGCTGGGTGCGGTCGAGCATCAGCTCCTCCGGGCTGACGACATAGTTCGCCTTCATCCAGTTGCGGTAGCCGTCGGCCAGCGGCTCGAGCGGAGCGAAGGACTCAGCGTCGGTCATCTCCGCGGTCGCATCGCCGCGGCCCGGGCTGCAAAGGGCACCGCAACGTGCGAAACCGGCCGCCTTGGCCGCCTGCTCGACGCCGACATTGCCGGCCAGCACGATGACGTCGGCGAGGCTCGCACCGGCCTGCGTCGGCGATCGGCTCGAGGGTCGCCAGGACACTTGCGCCAGGCGCGCCGGCTCGTTGCCCTCCCAGTCCTTCTGCGGGGCGAGGCGGATGCGTGCACCGTTGGCGCCGCCGCGCGTAGTCCGAGCTGGCGGAAGGTGCGGGCGCTGTCCCAGGCCGTCGCCACCATGCTCGGCGACCGACAGGCCCGAGGCGGCGATCTTCGCCTTGAGGGCCGCGACGTCGTAGGAGGTGGAGCCGGCGGGGACGGGGTCCTGCCAGATCAGGTCCTCCGGCCGGCACGTCGGGTCCGATGTAGCGCGCCTTCGGTCCCATGTCGCGGTGGGTCAGCTTGAACCAGGCGCGAGCGAAGGTCTTCGGAGAAATAGCTCGAAGTCGTTCATGAACTTCAGCGAGATCTCCCGATAGATCGGGTCGACCTTCATCGCCATGTCGGCGTCGGTCATCATCGGGTTGTGGCGCATGCCGGGGTCGCTGGCATCGAGCGGCTTGTCCTCCTCGCGGATCGACACGGGCTCCCACTGCCAGGCGCCGGCCGGGCTCTTGCGCAGCTCCCACTCGTGGCCGAACAGCATCTGGAAGTAGCCGTTGTCCCACTTCGTCGGCTGCGAGGTCCAGGCACCCTCGATGCCCGACGTCACGGCATTTGCCGCCTTGCCGCCCATGTTGGGATTGGTCCAGCCCATGCCCTGCTCGGTGATGTCGGCCGCCTCCGGATCGGGCCCGAGCACGGCGGCGCTGCCATTGCCATGGGCCTTGCCGACGGTGTGGCCGCCGGCGGTCAGCGCGACGGTCTCCTCGTCGTTCATCGCCATGCGGGCGAAGGTCTCGCGCACCTGGGCCGCCGTCTTCAGCGGGTCCGGCTTGCCGTTGACGCCCTCCGGATTGACGTAGATGAGGCCCATCTGCACGGCGGCGAGCGGGTTCTCCATCGTCTCGGGCTTGCTGACGTCGCCATAGCGCTCGTCGGAGGGGGCGAGCCACTGCTTCTCCGAGCCCCAGTAGACGTCCTTCTCGGGATGCCAGATGTCGTCGCGGCCGAAGGCGAAGCCGTAGGTCTTCAGCCCCATGTTCTCGTAGGCGATGGTGCCCGCGAGGATCATCAGGTCGGCCCAGGAGATCCTGTTGCCGTACTTCTTCTTGATCGGCCACAGCAGGCGGCGGGCCTTGTCGAGCGAGACGTTGTCCGGCCACGAGTTCAGCGGCGCGAAGCGCTGGTTGCCGGTGCCGCCGCCGCCGCGGCCGTCCGCCGTGCGGTAGGAGCCGGCGGCGTGCCAGGCCATGCGGATCATCAGGCCGCCATAGTGGCCCCAGTCGGCGGGCCACCAGCTCTGGCTCTCGGTCATCAGCGCATGGACGATCGCGCTTGATCGCGTCGACAGTCGAGCGCCTTGACGCGCGTCGCGGTAGCTGAAGCCCCCGCCCATCGGATTGGTCTTGGTGTCATGCTGATGCAGGATGTCGAGGTTCAGCGCGTTCGGCCACCAGTCCATGACCGACCGCGTCATGGCGGTATTGCCGCCGTGCATCACCGGGCATTTGCCGGCCGATGTCGTTCCGTCCATCTGTCTCTCCGATCGTGTCTCGTCGCTCGGGGCCGGACGGACCTTTGTCCGCCAGCACCTTCCCTGCAATTCCGGCTGGCGGTGGGGGAGACCCCTTACCCGGATGGTCGGGACCGCGGGAGGCGGCTGCCGTTCCGGCCGAGCCTTGCGGCGGTCGGTCGGTGCCGCTGCATCCACGGCGATCCCTCTCCATCCTCCTTGTAGCGAAGGCTTGCGATTAGACTAAGTTGAATTTGCTGATTGCGTCGATAAGGTGAGCTGATGATCAGCTTCACGTTCAAGCAGCTCCGCTACTTTGACGCCCTCGTGCGACAGGGACATTTCGGCCGGGCGGCCGATGCCTGCGCCATTTCCCAGCCGGCGCTCTCCATGCAGATCAAGGAACTGGCCGCCGCGCTGGGGGCGCCCCTGTTCGAGCGTGGCGCGCGGCAGGTGCGAGCCACCGCCTTCGGCGAGGCGTTCGCGGTCCGCACCCGCGACATCCTTCGCGCCGTGGACGAACTCGCGGACCTCGCGCGCGCGTCGCGCGAGGGGCTCGTCGGCCGGCTCCGCATCGGCATCATCCCCACGGTCGCGCCCTACCTCCTGCCGGCCATCATCACCGACCTCACGCGGATCCATGCCGGCCTCGACATCCGCATCCGCGAGACCCAGACGCCGAAGCTGATCCACGAGCTCGCCGAGGGGCGGCTCGACACCGCCATCGTCGCCCTGCCCGTATCCGAGCCGTCGATGACGGAGGTCGCCCTGTTCTCCGAGGACTTCGTGCTGGTCCGGCCTGCCGAGGATGGCGACAAGCCGGTTCCCAGTCCCGAGATGCTGCGGGAGATGCGGCTCCTTCTCCTGGAGGAGGGCCACTGCTTTCGCGATCAGGCGCTGTCCTTCTGCGGCATGACCGCGAACCGGCCGAAGGAACTGCTGGACGGAAGCTCGCTGTCGACCCTTGTGCAGATGGTCGGCGCCGGCATGGGTGTCACCCTCATCCCCGACATGGCGGTGGCGGTGGAGACGCGCTCCGCGGCGGTCTCCATCGCACGGTTCGGGGAGCCTCGCCCGTCGCGGACCATCGGCATGATCTGGCGCCGCACCAGCCCCCTGTCGGCGCAGCTGTCGCAGATCGCCGAGGTGGTGCGCCGCGCGGCCGACATGATGCGCGACCCCCGACCTGCGGCCGGCTGACCGCTCCGGCTGTCTCTCCGGGCGGAACCCGTCCCGGGGAGCGGCGTTGTTCACGCGACAACGCAACCGAAGGAGACGGGTCATGGGCCTTGGACGTGGTGCTCTCTTGTGGCTTCTCGGCATTCCGCTGCCGATCATCATCCTGCTCGCCATCTTCTGGGGCGGCTGAGGGTTGATGGTGCAACAACATGACGAAGAAGGCGGCCCGTGTGGCCGCCTTCTTTTTTTTGAGCGCGATCTGGCCGTCCTCGACGGGTGACCTCTAGCGGACAAGCTGATCGATCGGGGCCGCGAGAGAGACGTGCAGGCCCTCGCCCGACCAGTCGTAGCTCATGACGCCCTTGAGCTGGCGCTGGACGCTCATCTCGATCAGCTGGCTGCCAAATCCTCGGTGCGTCGGTGCATCGCCGGTGAGCGATGCGCTGCGCTCGCGCCAGTCGAGGGTCACCTCGGTCGGCGTGCATTCCCACGAGACCCTGAGTTCGCCGCCTTCTCCGGCCAGGGCGCCGTATTTCGCGGCATTGGTTGCCAGTTCGTGGAACACCAGCGCGAGGCTCGTGGTTGCGTTCGGTCCGAGCATGATGTCCGGGCCGGACAGGACCAGCTGGTCACCGCGGTCGACATGGGGCGACAGGATGCGCTTCAGCAGGTCGGCCAGCGGGATCGTCTCCGCCATCTCGGCCTCGCCCAGTACGGCCGAGCGGATGAAGGTCATGGGCGGCTGACAGGGCGGTGAGGCGTCCACGCAGGGCATCAGCCATCTCGCGCGGCGTCGCCGCGCTGCGCGCCGTCATGGAGATGAGACCGGACACCACCGCGAAGATGTTCTTCACGCGATGGTTCAGTTCGCGCAGCAGGATCGATCGCGCCTCTTCCGATTCCTTCAGCTCGCTGATCTCGACGATGGCCCCCGGAAAGCGCGCCGGTCGACCCTCATGGTCATAGAGGCATTCGCCACGGGCGATCACCCAGTGCCACGCGCCGTCATGGCCGAGCAGGCGATACTCCTCCGAATACTTGTCCTTGTCGGCGATGGCGCGGTCGAGCGAGTCGCGCACCCGTCTGATGTCGTCGGGATGGACTGCGGCGAGGAAGTCGTCGACCGGCATGCCCTGGTCGGCCCCCTTCGCACGGCTGCCCAGCAACTGGGCCAGCCGCGTGTCCGGGAAGAAGAGGCCGGAAGCGATATGCCAGTCGAAGGTGCCGATCATGCCGGCCGAGTTCAGCGCAAAGGCCAGGCGCTCCCGGTTGCGCACCAGTTCCTGTTCCTGGCGCACCCACATGGTCGTTTCGGTGACGATGCCAAGGACGCCGATGGTCTGGCCGCTGTCATCCGCCACCGGGCTGTAATGCAGGTCGAACCAGACGTCCTCCGGGCCGCCGTTGCGGTAGAGGACGAAGGGCTGGTCGTCGTAGGAGAGCGAGCCTCCGGCAAGGCAGGTCGTCAACACATGGCCGTTGAACTCGGCCGCCTCCGGCCAGGCCTCGCGCACCGGCTGGCCCATGAGGCCCGGGTGGCGCGATCCGGCGATCTGCGCATAGCCCTCGTTGTAGATGAGCGTCCCGCAAGGCCCCATCAACAGAGCCTGGGGTACCGGCGATCGCAGCATCGCCATCACCACCGCCTTCAGCGACAGCGGCCAGCCATCGATGTCGCCGAGTGGCGTGGACGACCATGCGGCGCCCGCCACGAGGCGGCCGATCTTGCCACCTTGCGTCGCGAACAGATGCTTCCAATCAGTTCTGGAATTCATAGCAGCCTGGTCCGGGACCCTGCCATCCACGCTCGGGGACACATCCGGGAGCTGGCCTTCATCGCGGCGCGGCGAGCCGGCCGGGCGGTCGGAAATATCAAGATCGCTTGTCACAGGGGATTCCGGCGGCCATGAGGCGTGAGCGTGCGGCAGCCCGCGCCGGCGAGGTGCCGGGCGGGCTGCAAGAGACGGCGAAAGCCGGAGCGCGGGACTACCGCGACCATCAGGCCCTGCGTATCAGTCCGGCGACCACCGAGACGACGAACAGCACGATGGCAACCCAGAACAGCAGCTGCGCGCCGCTCATGGCCGTGCCGGCGACGCCGCCGAAGCCGAGGAAGGCCGCGACGAGCGCGACGATGAGGAAGATGACGGCCCAATGCAGAAGGGAACCCATGGCTTGCTCCTGATGTGTTCTTGACGGGACGATGCCCATCCCGGCGACAGTGAATGTCAGGGCATCAACGCCGGGATGGGGCTGCGGTTCCCGAAAGACCGCCGGGAACTTTCCGCGCGCAGGCGCGTTTCCGGCGCGTGAGTTCTGTGCGCGGCCTTCGCTTCGCATCCTGGACGCTTGCCTGCGGGCCCCATGTGACGCGAATGACGCATTCTGAGACGAGACAGCAGACGGCAAGATGGGCCGGCCAGGTCGGCAAGCGTCGTTGCAGCGCGGATTCAACAGTGAAGGTGGTCCGTGACGACGCCCCATGATGACATGCCGTCTCCGGCGTCGGCGGAGAACGAGGAGCGCGGCAAGCTCCACGCCTTGCGGGTCCGGTTGCTGCTTCTCGTCGGGGGAGTGGCGTTTCCGCTGCTGGCTCTCGCGATCGGCGCTGTCTGGCAGACCCATCGTTCGGAGCGGGCGCGGATGGAGACCCGCCTCGTCGAACAGGCGCGCACGATCGCCGCGAGCATCGACGGCCAGATGAAGCAGGCGGAGGTCTATCTGCGGGCCCTCGCGTCCTCGCCGTCGCTGGCCAGCGGCGACTGGTTGGCCCTCTACCAGCAGGCCGCACGGTCGGCGCGGCCCGGAACCTACGTGGCCATTCTCGACGAGCAGGGGCGGCGGCTGCTCAACACCTATTTCCCGATGGGGGCGGGAGGGATCTCCCTGACACCCACCCGCGGCATCGACATCGTCCGGCGCGCCCTGGGTGAGGAGCGTCTGGCAATTTCGGGCGTCCTGGTGGGCGATGCGATCAGCGAGCCCTCGGTGGTCGCCGCCGTCAGCGCCTCGACGCGCGCAGGCCAGCGCGTCGTCGTCGCCCTCATCATCCCGTCGACCGTGCTGGCCGACGCCATCCACCTCCAGAACCTTCCGTCCGACTGGATCTCGGCCATCCTCGATGCCGGGGACCGAGTCGCGGCACGCTCCCGCGACAACGAACGCTTCGTCGGTACCGAGGCGGTGGCTCCCGTGCGCCGCGCCCTTGCCGCAGGCTCGAGCGCCCTCATCCATGCGCGGACGGTCGAAAATCTCACTGCGAGCCTTGCGGTCGCCCGCGCCCCGGAGAGCCGGTTCTCCGCCGTCATCGCGATCCCCGAGACCGTCTTCGGACGCAGTTTCGCCGCAACCCTCGGCCCGGTCGCGCTGATCGGCATGGCGCTGATCGCTGCGGCCCTCGGCATCGCCATGCTGGCCTCGAGCCGCATCCTGTCGGCGGTCCGCCGCAGTTACGCGGAAGAGCGGAGCCTGCGCGACGAGGTGACCGAAAATCTTCGGGTCGTCGATGCCGAGCTCCAGCGCAGCGAGCGGCGGTTCCAGACGATCGCCGACGCCATGCCGCAGCTGGTCTGGTCGACGCTCCCCGACGGTTACCACGACTACTTCAACCAGCGCTGGTACGAGTTCACCGGCATGACGCCTGGCTCGACCATGGGCGGCATCTGGAACGAGCTCCTGCATCCCGACGACCGAGGACCGGTCCGCCCGTCGCTGGCAGCACTCGCTCGAGACCGGCGAGCCCTACGAGATCGAATACCGGTTCAAGGCTGCGGACGGCAGCTACCGCTGGTTCATCGGCCGCGCCATGCCGATCCGCGACCGCGAGGGCCGGATCGAGCGCTGGTTCGGAACCTGCACCGACATCCACGACAAGAAGCTGGCTGAGGGTGCCCTCGTCGCGGCGCAGGAGCAGCTCAAGGCCCGCGTCGCCGAACTGGCGCAACAGAAGGCGCGCCTCGAGCGGCTGATGATCTCCGCCCCGAACCTCATCTTCATCAACGACCTGAAGCGCGGGCGCAATGTCTACATCAACCCCCAGGTGTTCGACGCCCTGGGCTATGGTCCGGCCGAGCTGACGGGACGACCGCTGAAGGCCCTCAACGACCTCGTCCACCCGGACGACCGTCGCCGGGTGGCCGAGTTCGCCGGTCAGGTGCGCCGGGCTGCCGATGGCGAGGTGCGGGAGATCGAGTACCGTATCCGCCATGCCGACGGGTCGTATCACTGGTTCCTGTTCCGCGAGACGCCGTTCCTGCGCGACGAATCCGGCAAGGTGACCCAGATCCTCGGCACTGCCCTCGACATCGGGGCCCGCAAGCAGGCCGACGAACGCCAGCAGATGCTGATCCGCGAGCTTCATCACCGGGTGAAGAACATTCTCGCCACGGTGCAGGCCATCGCCTCGGCCACCGGACGCTCGTCGCGCTCCTTCGAAGCCTTCCGCGAGGACTTCGCCGAGAGGCTCGTCTCGCTCGGCCGTACCCACTCGCTGCTGACCCGGGAGGCCTGGGCCGGGGCCGATCTCCGCGACATCCTGGCGAGCGAGCTCGCCCCTTATCTCGGCAGCGGCGACGGCCGGGTAACCATCGACGGCCCTTCCATCGTCGTCCCCCGCGACATGACGGTGCCGGTCGGCATGGCGATCCACGAGCTGACGACCAATGCGGTCAAGTACGGCGCGCTTTCGGTTCCCGAAGGGCGCGTCCATGTGACGATCGAGACCGACGGCCGCCAGCCCGAGCCGCGCATGACGCTCGTCTGGAACGAGAGTGGCGGGCCCCGTGTCGAGCCGCCGCAGCGCAAGGGCTTCGGCACCCTGCTGCTCAATCGCCTGCTCGCCTCGCAGCTGGGCGGTGAGGTTGCCATCGACTACCGGCCCGAGGGCGTGGTGGCGCGGATGGACGTGGTGCTGCGCAAGGACGACTTGCGCTGACCGGTCGGATCGAAGCCGGCAAAGGGACTAAAGCGCGGCAGAGACGGGAACGCTGCACCCGATGACGCGTTGTTTCTGGGTCATTCCCACTCTGACCCAGGAGATCCTCATGCCCACTCCCTCTGGCCATACCCGCGCCATCGTTGCCTCTCGCGTCTCCGGTACCCGCGTCTACAATCCGCAGGGCGAGAGCATCGGCCATGTCGAGGACATCGTTCTCGACAAGATGTCCGACAACGTGATGTTCGCCGTGCTCGGCTTCGGCGGCTTCCTCGGCATCGGCGAGACCCGCGTCACGCCATGCCCTGGTCCATGCTCGACTACGACAAGGAGCGCGGCGGCTATGTCGTGTCGCTCTCGCGCGAAGTCCTCGAGAAGGCCCCCACTTACGAGCTGAACGACCTGCTGAAGCAGGATGGCGCCGGCCAGGCACCGTCGCTCGACTACTACGCCAAGCTCAGCGCGCACTGACGCACCGAAATGCCGGACATTGTGCGGCAAGAGATGGAACGGCGGTCCCCCTGGGGGCCGCCGTTTTCATGTGAGGCGCGGCAGCCGGAGGCGGGGTCGAAACAGGCGGAGAGGCTGCGCCGAGTGACCGCCGGGAACCGCCGGTGGGCGACCGGGTTGTTCTGGCGAAGCCGGCACAGTCCGCAAGGGGATTGCCATCATGGAAGCGACGTTCTCGATCGTGCACGTGCTGGTTCTCGTGGCCATCGCATGTTCCGCGCATGTGCTCTGCTCGCGCTGAGGGCAGGTCGACGGTCGCCATTTCCTGCCTCGGCTACCTTCTCTCCCTGTCAGTCCTTCAGCCGGTTGCAACGTTGACCGCGACGGCCGCCGCGGCGCAGACACGCCCCGTGCTGCGGGCGCCGCTGCCGCCGTCGAGGCCCGCGCCACCGGCGCCGGTCCCCGAAGCGTCGCCGGGTCCGGCCGCGGCCTCGCACAGTCCATCGCGCGCCTCGTCCGCCTGCCACGCCAGGCTCGCGCTGACCGGCGTCACCTTCTCTCCCGTTCCGGCCCCCGAACCGCAGACCGGTTGCGGGGTCGAGGAGGCCGTTCGCCTCGACGGCATGCTGGTGGATGGAGATCAGATAAAATGGCCGGATAGGCCCGTGGTGAGCTGTGCGCTCGCTGTCACCCTTGCCGAATTCGTCCGCGACGCGGCCGTGCCGCTGGCGCGCGGCATCGTCGGACGACCGCTGGCAGCCTTCGGCACGGGTCCGGGCTTCGCCTGTCGTCCGCGCAACCGGGTGGACGGTGCGAGGATCAGTGCCCACGGACGCGGCATCGCGGTCGATATCGCCTGGTTCGCCTTCGCCGACGGCCGACGGGAGAGCGTCGAGGCGCCGTCCGGCGAGCCGGCCGCCCGCTTCATCAACGCGCTGCGCCGGGCGGCCTGCGGCTGGTTCACGACCGTTCTCGGTCCGGGATCCGACGCTGCCCACGCCGACCATCTCCACCTCGACCGTGAAAGACGCGGCCAGCGCGGCGACGGTCGGCTCTGCCAGTGAGCTGGGCCTTTGCGTCACCTCCGTCGTCCTCACAACGCAAAGCCCCGCGCCGGTGAGGGCGCGGGGCTCGCACTGTTCGTGCTCAGGTCTGGCGTCAGGTACGGGCGGGCGCGAAGGCCGGCATGTCCTGCAGCTGCTTCTTCGTGGTGCTCACGAAGCCGACCAGGGTGCCGTCGGAGGTCCGCATGAACTTGATCTCGTTCAGCGGGATGGCGACGTTCTTCTCGCCGATGCCGAGGAAGCCGCCTACGCCCAGGACGCTGTGGGAGATACGGCCGTCGGCCGCGATCACCAGGTCGTCGATCTCGCCGATGGAATCATGGCGGTCACGCATCGCCCGCCACTGCTCGTCGCTCACCGGGGCCACGGCCATGCCGCCGGCCGCCGGGGCGACCGTCGAGCCGGTCGTCACCGGAGCGCTGGTCGTCGTCGACGCCTGGTCCGGCTTCGGCGCGTAGATCGTGATGCCGACGATCTTGCTGGTGGTCAGCTGGTTGGCACCCATCGCGGTGGTCGCCGGCGGCGTCATCGGCTGGGCCTGGGGAGCGGGCGCCGCGGGCTGCTGCGGGGCCGGGGCGGTCGTCTGGGCGAGCGCGCCGGTAGCGAGAAGTGCTGCGACTGACGCCGACAAGAGAGTGGTCCTGATCATGGCAATTGCCTCCAGTTTCGGAAAAATCCCAGCGCGCCCGCATCGCGGGGCCGAAGTGTCGCGCTGTTGCCTGAACAACGGGTGGGGGACCGCGTTGTTCCGGGTCGGGGACGAAAAGCGGCCTGTCCGACCAGATGATTAGCCGGCGTCGCGAAGATCGCTCATCGCCTGCCAGTGCTGACGGCGGTACTCGGCCGTCTGCGGGAAGCGCACTCCCTCCACCTCTTCGGTGATGACAGTGAAGCGGCCGAGAGTGTGCGGTCCGAAGGAGCTGACGAAGGGAACGTCAGCCGCATCGCGCCCGCGCGCCATCACGATCCGGCCGATGCGCGGCCTGTTGTGACGGGCATCGAAGGCGTACCAGCGGTCCTCCAGATAGACCTCGAACCAGGCGCTGAAATCCATCGGATTGGGGTCGACGGGCACGCCGATGTCCCCGAGATAGCCGGTGCAATAGCGTGCCGGGATGTTCAGGCAGCGGCAGAGGGTGATGGCGAGGTGGGCAAAATCGCGGCACACGCCGGTTCGCTCGCTGAGCGCTTCGGCGGCGGTTCGGGTGTTGCGGGCCGCCATGTAGTCGAAGCGGATCTGGCTGTTGACGAAGTCGCAGACCGCCTGCACCTGCTCCCATCCGGGACGCAGCGAGGAAAATCGCTCCCAGGCGACGGCCATCAGCGTGTCGGTCTCGCAATAGCGGCTGCCCAGCAGAAACCCGAGGGTCTCCGCCGGCAATGCGTCGGGGGGAGAGAGCCTTGCCCAGGGCGCCACCGCATCCGGAAAACCCGGGTCATGGATGACGCCCTCGGCCGAGAGGCGAACGCCACCGGCCGGCATGACGATGCGGCGGCAGACATTGGCGAAGCCGTCGAGATGGACCTCCGTCGGACAGGCGGTTCCGTCGGCGAGCGAGACTGCGGAGAGGACATCAGGCTGGCCGATGTCGCCACGCCTGTCCGGATGCACGTCCAGCATCAGGATGGCGGGCAGGGCCTGTTCGCAGAGGACGTCGATCTCGTAGCCGTAGCGGATGTGCATGAGGCGGTTCCTTCACACGGAAACGGGCATGCGGCAGGGCCCGCCGGAGGGACAGTTGGGGTGATGGAGGTCAAACGCCGCCCGGTGGGCGGATGTTCCATGCCTCTGCGACAGCGCCGCTCAGAGGATGGGCCGCTGGGTCAGGTCGCGATCATATTGCGCGGCGATGCGCTCGGTGAGGCGAGGGTTCTCGAGCGTCAGGCGTCCGGCCGAATAGCCGAACAGGCCGGCGCGTCGCAGCTTGGCCCATGTCTTGTTGGTGTGAACCAGGGACAGGCCGAGCGCGTCGGCCAGTTGCTGCTGCGACGGAGGAAAGGCGAAGCTGCGATCGGTCACGAGCCCCAGGGCGTCGGCGCGACGATAGAGCGAGATGATGAGCGAGGCGACGCGCTCGGTCGCGTTGCGCTGGCCGGTCGACAGGAGGTTCTCGTCGATCAGGCTTTCCTCGCGTGATCCGAGCCAGGCCATCTCATAGGCGAGCTGGGGCATGCGGGTGAACATCTCCCACAGCTTGCGGCGCGGGAACACGCAGAGCTCGACGTCGGTCAGCGCCTCGATGCCGTGCTTCGACACCGACAGGAGCGAGGCCTGGAGTCCGAGCAGGTCCCCCGGCAGGAGAAAGTTCAGGATCTGCCGGCGGCCGTCGGGAAGCACCTTGTAGCGGAAGGCCCAGCCGCTGAAGAGGGTGAACAGCTCGGCATCCTCCTGGCCGGGAAAGATGATCTCCTGCCCAGCCACCAGACGGCGATGCTCCATCTTCATGTCGGCGATGAACTGGATGTCCTCCTCGCTCTTCGGCTGGAAGACGGGCCTCTGGCGGAGCGGGCAGGCGTGACACCACCGCTGCGGCGGCCGGCTCTGCGACGTGTTCGATATCATGAGCCCCCTCAGGCTTTCGTGCACTGCTGTCGTTGGTGCGACGATCAGGGCAGGGAACCCGCGGGGCACGATTGCGTTCCATCACTTGGCTTTCCCAACCGGTTCGCGACCTCGCCGAGGACGCGGACAGAGGACGAGCCTCGTCACCCTCGCGGAACCTCCACACAATGTCCTCCACAGACGTCGAAGATGCGGATCGGCCCTCCCGGTCGCGATCCCGCTCGTTCATGCGCCTCGCATCGCGGTTCTGGACCGGGGCCTCGGCTGGTCGGGCCTGGCTGCTGACCGTCGTGGTGCTCGCCTGCGCCTTCGCTCAGATCGGCGCGCAGGTCGGCATCAACAGCTGGAACCGCATGTTCTTCGACGCGCTCGAGAAGAAGGAACTGGCCGACGTCATCACGGCCATCGGCCTCCTCCCATTGCTGGTCGTCTTCGCGGCCCTCACCATGTCGGGCCTCGTGGTCTCGCGCATGCTCCTGCAGGTGCGCTGGCGCGAATGGTTGACCAACCGCCTGGCCGGATGGTGGATCGCCGACCAGCGCTACTACCGCCTCGGCTTCCTCGCGACCGAGCACACGGCGCCGGAGTTCCGCATCGCCGAGGACGTCAGGATCTCGACCGAGCCGCTGGTGGAGTTCGCCATCGGCCTGATCTCGGCCTTCGTCACCGCCCTGACCTTCGCCGCCATCCTGTGGACGGTCGCGGGCTCCATCTCGTTCGAGGTGGCCGGGCGCACCTTCCACATCCCCGCCTACATGGCCATCGCGGCCGTGCTCTATGCGGTCATCACCTCGACGACCGCCTACTATGTCGGGCGTGCCCTGGTCGGCAAGATCGCTGCCAAGAACGAGACCGAAGCGCTGTTCCGCGCCGAGATGACGCGGCTGCGCGAGAACGCGGAGAGCATCGCGCTGATCAAGGGCGATGCCGACGAGCGCACCTCCGTCATCGAGACCTACGCCAACGTCGTGAGGGCGTGGATGGCCGTCGTCCGCCGCCAGGGCTTCATCGCCCTGGTGCTCAACACCAACGGCGCACTCTTCCCCATCATTCCGCTGCTTCTCGCCACGCCCAAATACCTGTCGGGTGAGCTGACGCTCGGCGCCGTGATGCAGGTGGCCGCGGCCTTCAGCGCCGTGCAGGCGGCGCTCATCTGGTTCGTCGACAACTTCGTGCGGCTGTCCGAGTGGTATGCCTCGGTCGTGCGCGTCGATGAGTTCGTCGAGACGCTCGAGGAGGTGGATATCGGCACGATCATGGAGGACGAGCACCAGATCGTCCTCGATGAGAGCGACGACCAGGCGATCCATATCGACAACCTGTCGCTTGCCCATCGCAACGGCCGCGTCGTCATCGACGATGCGTCGATCCGGATCCAGCCCGGTGAGAAGGTGCTCATCGCCGGCGAGAGCGGCACCGGCAAGAGCACGCTCATCCGCGCTCTCGCGGGGCTCTGGCCCTGGGGCTCGGGGCGCATCGCCTTCCCGCGCGACACGCCCTATGCCTTCGTGCCGCAGAAGCCCTACCTGCCTCGCGGCACGCTGAAGGACACGCTGCTCTATCCCGACAACGGTGCCGCGGTGCCGGACACGGACATCGTCAAGGCGATGGAACGGTGCGGCCTCGGCTATCTCGGCAAGCGCCTCAACGACGAGGACGACTGGGACCGGGTCCTGTCGGGTGGCGAACGCCAGCGTATCGCCTTCTGCCGGCTGCTGATCCAGAAGCCGCCGATCATCATCATGGACGAGGCAACCGCCGCGCTCGACGAGGGCAGCCAGGACAGCCTGCTGTCGCTGTTCGAGGACGAGCTCGCCGGCTCGACCGTGATCAGCGTCGGCCACCGCCCCGGCCTGGAGCGGTTCCACGAGCGCAAGATCACCTTGGTGCGCCGTCCGGCCGGTGCGCGGGTGCACTCGACGCCCATCCGCAAGTCGCTGTGGCGCCTGCTCGCCGGGCGGGAAGCAGCGTGATCGGCCAATGGCGGTGCGTCGCCTGAAAAGTAATTGTGTTGGCGGCGGGAACCTCTTGGCCGGCACCGCGTTGACCCGGTGATCATCGCCAAGTCCCTTCCCGCGATGTGGACCTCATACTGAAGCCGCCGCTGGCGGCTTCTTTTTTGCAGGCCGGGTCGCTGGCAGGGTGTGCCCCTGAGGCACGGAGCTCGACAGCCACCATGGATCTGCATCTGCGCCACGTGACCACCTACCTCTATGCGGCCCCCGTCCAGTTCGGGCCGCATCGCCTGATGCTGCGGCCGCGCGACAGCTTCGACATGCGGATCCTCGACACGCAGATCGACATCTTTCCCCAGGCAGAGCTTCACTGGTCGCACGATGTCTATGGCAATCCGATCTGCGTCGCGACCTTCACCGAGATGGCCGACCGGCTGGAGATCACCTCGGGGCTGGTGCTCCGCCGCTACGCTTCGGCCTTCCCGCGCGCCCACGCGTCGGCGGGCGCCGCCTTCGTCCCGCACTACACCGACGGCGAGCGGATCGTTCTGCAGCCCTTCCTCGTGCCGGCGACCAGCGACGACGGCGGCGTGCTCTCGGAATGGATCGCCGCAACCCTGGCAACGGGTGCGGGGAACGCAGATCCCCTGACCCGTCTCTCACACGCCATCCACGCCGGCTACGGCTATGCCGTCCGTTACGAGGAGGGAACGCAGACGCCGACGCAGACCCTCGAGTTGCGGTCAGGATCGTGCCGCGACCTCGCCTGGCTGTTCATCGAGGCGGTCCGCCGCCTCGGCTATGCCGCCCGCTTCGTCACGGGCTATCTCCATGACGGGCGCGCCGGCGATCTCTCGCACCGCTCGGCGGTTGGCCTGACCCACGCCTGGGCCGAGGTCTTCGTGCCCGGCGACGGCTGGGTCGAGTTCGACCCGACAAACGCGCTCGTCGCAGATCCCCACCTGATCCGGGTCGCCGTGTCGCGCGTGCCGTGGGATGCCTCGCCCGTTTCGGGCAGTTTCATCGGCCCGGTCGGCGCCCAGATCAGCCTCGCGGTCGGCGTCGACATCACCCCGACGACGACCTACGCCAGCGTCGCCTGATCCGCGGTCACAGGGGGACGTCCCACCGCCCGGCGCTGTCCGCCTTCGCTTCCGCCATCCGCGTCGCGCCCATCTGGCGCAGCAGGCCGTGGGCCACCTTGGTGTCCACGGCGCCGGTGCGGCGATGATCGGTCGCGACGTCGAGGGTGAGCGTCGCGCCGGTGCCCCGGCCGATGCGCACCGAGACGCTGTCGCCTGCATCCTCCTGCAGGGCATGGGCTGCCATCTCGACCACCAGCAGGCCGAGCGGAATGGCGCGGTCGACCACGAGCGCCGCATCGTCCGGCGCCGTGGCGGTGATCCAGGTGCGGCCCGGCTGCAGCAGGCCGTTGAGCATGACCGTCACTTCCTCGAGGAAGGGCTTCAGCTCTACCGGGCGCATTTCCCCCTGCGCCAGCGCATGACGGTAGGCGATCGAGAGGACATGGACCTTGGCCTCGACGGACGCCAGCACCGGCCGGTGTTCCTCGCCGTGCTGGCGCCGGGCGAGACTCAGATAGCTCTGGATCACCTGGAGGCTGTTCTTGACCCGGTGGTGCAGCTCGCGGACCAGATGACGGTTCGCGGCGATGGTCTGGTTCAGCCGCGCGACCCGGTCCGCCTGGTCAGCAACCAGCGTGTTGAAGGCTTCCGACACCTTCAGGATGTCCCGGGGCATCGCCGGATCGACCGGCGCGAGGCGGGACTCCCGCGAATTCTGCGCCACGGCGGCCGCCTCGATGCCGCGAATCCAGCGGACGATGTTGGCGTCGATGGCGAGAGAATAGACTGCGAAGAGCACCATGAGTGTCACCAGCGGCGTCAGCAACAGGGCGATGAACTGCAGAAACGCCGCCCGTTCGGCCTGCTGGTCAAAGCGGGCGAGGACATGGAGATCGGGCTCGGCGATGCGCTGCCGGCCATAGGTCACGGTCTGGCCGGTGCGGCTGGACGCCTCCCATCGCTGGAGTTCCGCGCCGCCCTGCTCGTCAAGCGGCAGCCAGCTCGTGTCCGACTCCGCCGCGCCGCGGGCGACCACGATGTCTGAGCGGCCCTTGACGATGCCGACCACGACGCCGGCGCCGACGACCCCGAGGTCGAAGGCGCGATCCATGATGACCGCGTCGACGAGCAGCAGGGATTCAAGTGGCTCGGTCTGCGCCCCGGCGCCGCGACGGGCATAGATCGCCATGAAACGGCGCTGCCCGACGGTGACCACCCCGTAGCTCGTCTCGGCGAGCTCCCCGCCGATCCAGGTGCTGCTGCGCACGCGTGCGCGGTAATCCTCCACGATGCCGGTGATGACATCGGCGGAGAGCTCGGCGGTCTGACCCGCCGTGCATGCAGGTGCCCCTCCGACGCTCAGCGAGACCGCGCTGACACCGATCCTGTCCGCAACGATCCGCTGCGCCACCGCCGCACACTGGTCGGCCGAGCCGCCGGAGGCCGCGACGCTGGCCGTTGTGGCCAGCACGACGCGAAGGGACTCGCGGTACCAGATGCGGGCACGGACCGCGAAGTTTGCCACCGTCTGCACCTGCGAGGCCTCGATCGAGGCCAGCACAGAGCGATAGGTCACCGTCGCCGTCACCGCCGTGATGACGGCGATGGGCAGGATGACCAGGACCATCAGGGCCAGGAGTCGGCCCCGAACGGTGCGGAAGGCGGTGACATTCATCGCGGTCAGGTGCGCGCCATGTCTGCGGGGGACTGATGGATGACCGCAGCGGTGCGGCGGTCGGGGCCGATTTCATCGACACTGCTGATGCCGAGGAGATCGGCGAGCTTGGCGCGGGCGCGGTTGACGCGGCTCTTGATAGTGCCGACGGCGACGCCGCAGATATCTGCTGCCTCCTCGTAGGACAGGCCGCTGGCGCCGACCATGATCAGCACCTCGCGGTGTTCCTCCGACAGCTTGGCGAGCGCGGTGCGGAAGTCCGCCAGGTCGAGCGCGCTCTCCTGTTCGCCCGACACCGTGAGGCGCTGGGCATAGGTCCCGTCGCTGTCCTGCACCTCGCGGCCGCGCTTGCGGTACAGCGAATAGTAGGTGTTGCGCAGGATGGTGAAGAGCCAGGCGCGCAGGCTGGTGCCCGGCTGGAACTTCTCCGAGTTGCCCCAGGCCTTCAGCATGGTGTCCTGGACGAGGTCGTCGGCCTGGGTGACGGACCCACACAGCGACACGGCGAAGGCGCGCAGGTTCGGCAGCTCGGCGATGAGGCCTTCGCGGAATTCGTCACTGGCCATTGCGCCGCTCCTTCGCTTCGAGCTCCGCCAGCAGCACGAGGAAGCGATCAGGCATCGGCGCCTTGATGAGATCGTCGTAATGCGCCTTCAGCGACTTGCCGATGGCCTCCTCGGATGCGAGGGTCGAGAACGATCTCCCTCTCGTCGTCCTTCCCACCCTTGTCGTTGTCGTCCACCACTTCGCCCATCGAGCTCTCCCCGCGCGCCCCGCGGGCGCACCTGATCCAACCCAGAACGCACTGCTAAGCGCCCGGTTCCCGCAAAAAGAAAAAATAAAAAACTTGCCAAACCAAGGGGTTCCGGCTGCTCTTGGGGGCAATTGGACAGGAGTCTAGAATGACCATTGCTGCGGAAATAGCACCGCATCTTCCCTACCTGCGTCGTTTCGCCCGGGCCCTCAGCGGCACGCAGGCGGGGGGCGATTCCTACGTCGTCGCGACGCTCGAGGCGCTGGTGGCGGACCCCGCCGGATTTCCCAGGGACGTCCCGGCGCGCATCGCGCTCTACCGGGTCTTTCTCAAGCTCTGGTCGTCGATGCCGGTCAACATGGCCCAGTCGACGGCAGGCATTGTCCGTGGCGGCGCGGTGGAGCGCAATCTCGAGGCGCTGACGCCCCTGTCGCGGCAGGCTTTCCTGCTGCGGACCGTGGAGGGGTTCTCCCAGCAGGAGGTCGCAAGCGTCCTCGACGTCGACCAGGAGAAGGCGAGCGCCCTGATCCAGCAGGCCGGCCGCGAGATCGCCGAGCAGGTGGCGACCGACGTGCTCATCATCGAGGACGAGCCGATCATCGCGCTCGACATCGAGACGCTGGTGCAGGAGCTCGGCCATTCGGTCACCGGCATCGCCCGCACCCACAAGGAGGCCGTGGCCCTCGTCGCCCGCAAGCGTCCCGGCCTCGTCCTGGCCGACATCCAGCTCGCCGACGGTTCGTCGGGTCTGGAGGCGGTCGCCGAGATCCTGCAGTCCATCGACCTGCCCGTGATCTTCATCACGGCCTACCCGGAGCGCCTGCTGACCGGCGAACGTCCGGAGCCTGCCTTCCTCATCACCAAGCCGTTCCAGCCGGAAGCGGTGAAGGCGGCGATCAGCCAGGCGCTGTTCTTCGACCGCAGGTCGGAACGGAAGGTCGCCTGAGCGGCGTCGCGATACGGGGCTGGGTTCCCTTGGAGGCAGGATTTCCCGTGTGCGGGATTTTTTGCCGACGCAGGGAACCCGGGCCGGGCGCTTCCGTTGTTCAGGTCGGGAATGGGTCCAAGCCCGCTCTTTGCCTGGAGGTCGCCATGGGGATGATACCCTCGACAGTGACGATCCTTGTCTCTCTCGCCGTCCTGTTCGGCGGGACGGTCAGCCTTACTCCCGTCATCGTGGACGCAAGCCTGCTTGCGCTCGCTCTGGCCGGATCCCACGTTGCTGTCGGCTTCGCCGATGCCGCCACATGAGGTTCGGTCGCAGGTATCCAGGGTAAGTCCCGGGCCGATGGCAAGTTGCCATGGCGTCCCGGGTGCGTGCCTTTAAGGAAATTTTCGCGTAGGGCTGGTTCTCTACAAGGGTGAAACAGAAGTGGCAGGGGCCCACTTCCCGCAGCAAGTCGAAGATATGGATAGGCAGCGCATTCTCATCGTCGAGGACGACCCGTTCATCGCCATGGATATCGAGGCAGCTGTCCTCGAGGATCTCGGGCCGCGAACGGAGGTGATCGTCGTGGACAGCCTGCGCGAGGCGCAGACGCTGGCCGACGACGAGGTTCACTGCGCCCTGCTGGACGTCGACGTCGTCGGCGGCAAGACCTTCGAGGTGGCGCTGAAGCTGCGCCAGCGCGGCACGCCCTTCGCTTTCGTTTCGGGCTCGCTGCCCTCGGACCTGCCTCAGGAACTCGCGGGCGCGACCTTCGTCCGGAAGCCCTTCCATTCGCGCGACATCCTCGGCTTCGTCACCGCGGCGATCGCCGGGCGCGAGGCAGGCGGCAACGGGCAGCCTCCCGTGGTGCCCGATCAGGGCGGCAGCGCTTCGGCCGGCGACTGACCGGGCGCCCGCGCTCAGAAACGTTCCGGACGTATAACCTCGACATCGGTCAGCCAGACCCGCAGCCCATGGCTGTCGAGGAGCGGCGTCAGTGCCTCGACAATCTCGCCGGCGCGCGCCTCCGTGGTGATCGTGAAGATGAGGCACTTGGCCGAGGCCCCGGCGATCTGGTCGTCGCTCCATGAGCCTGTCGAGCCGCGGCCCTCGAGGCCGGCGAGCACCGTGTGGCCGGTCACCCCGAAACGCTCGATGACCTCGATGACTCGCCGGGCAAGAGGCCGGTCGGCGAGGATGTCGATCTTCTTCCGCCTTGCCGTTCCGTTCATGTCGCCAACCATCGGGCCAGGAGCGAGACGGCGGGGATGCCGATCGCAATGTTGAAGGGAAAGGTGACAGCCAGCGACATGGCCAGCGACAGGCCGGCGTCGGCCTGCGGCAGCGCGAGGCGCATCGCGGCGGGAACGGCGATGTAGGAGGCGCTGGCGGCAAGGATGCCGAGCGCGGCTGCCGACCCGACGTCGAGGCCGATGAGATGCCCCACTACGGTGCCTGTGGCGCCATTGACGACCGGCATGAGGATGCCGAGGCCGGCAAGCCGGGCGGTCAGCGACCGGGTTTCCCGCAGGCGCCGGATGGCGACCAGGCCCATGTCGAGGAGAAACAGGCAGAGGATGCCGCGGAACCCGGAATCGAACACCGGCGCGATGGTTGCGAAGCCCTTCTTGCCGACCACCAGCCCGATCACGAAGCTGCCGAGAAGGAGGACGACGGTGCCGTTGAGCAGCGTCTCGCGGAGCAGCTCCCCGCGCTCGTGGCTGTCGGACGCGCCAGTCCCCTTGGCGAGGACGAGGCCGGCGATGATGGCCGGCGTTTCCATCAAGGCGAGGACTGCCACCATGAAACCGGCGGGCGGCATTCCCGCCACCGTCAGCATTTCGGTGCCGGCGACGAAGGTGACGACGCTGACCGAGCCGTAGTGGGCGGCGACCGCGGCTGCATCGATCCGCCCGAGGCCCCCGGCGCTCCTCAACAGGGCGAAGGCGCCGATGGGAATGAGGCAGCTGAGCGCGAGGCCGGCCGCCGCCGCCCCCGCCATCATCGGCGAGAAGCCGCTCTCGGCCACCTGCACGCCCCCCTTCAGGCCGATGGCGGCCATCAGGTAGAGCGCCATCCCCTTGGCGATCGGCTCGGGGATGGCGAGGTCGGAGCGCGCGGCCGCGGCGAGCGCGCCCAGCACGAAGAACAGAATGACCGGGGAGAGCAGGACCTCCATGGCGCGGAGCTTACGTCGTCTGTTCGACCGGGTGGATGGCCTCCCTTCGGGTCTTCCACAGGCTGTAGGCGACGCCGGCAGCCAGCAGGCCGAGGGTCACGCCGAGCGAGATCACCGGCGGCACCTTGTCGATGCCCAGGAGGTCGGCCGCGAACACCTTGCTGCCGATGAACACCAGCACCAGCGCGAGCGCCGTCTTCAGATAGTGGAAGCGGTGGATCATCGCGGCGAGGGCGAAATAGAGGGCGCGCAGGCCGAGGATGGCGAAGATGTTCGAGGTGTAGACGATGAAGGGATCGGTGGTGATGGCGAAGATCGCCGGCACCGAGTCGACCGCGAAGATGACGTCGGCGATCTCGATGAGCACCAGCGCCATGAACAGCGGCGTCATGAACCAGACCGTCCGGCCGCTCTCCGGCGCTTTCGGGTCCGGCCGCTTCACGAAGAACTTCTCGCCGTGATGCTCCTGCGTGACGTTGAAGCGCCGGCGCATGAACCTGAGCACCGGATTGGTCGAGATGTCGGTCTCGCCCTCCTTGAAGAGGAGCATCTTGACGCCCGTGGCGATCAGGAAGACGGCGAAGATGTAGAGGACCCAGGAGAACTGCGAGACGACCGCGGCGCCGACGCCGATCATGATGGCGCGCAGCACGATGACGCCGAGGATGCCCCAGAACAGCACCCGGTGCTGGTACTTCCGCGGCACCGCGAAGAAGGAGAAGATCATCGCGATGACGAAGACGTTGTCCATCGCCAGCGCCTTCTCGACCGCGAAGCCGGTCAGGTAGTTCATGCCGGCCTCAGAGCCGAGCGTCCACCAGACCCAGGCGCCGAAGATGACGCCCAGCGAGATGTAGAAGGCGGAGAGCAGGAGGCTCTCGCGCGTCTCGATCTCGCGGTGGCCCTTGTGGAGGACGCCGAGGTCGAGGACCAGCAGGACGATGACGATCGTGAAGAAGGCAAGCCACATCCACACCGGCTTGGTCAGCCAGACGGACGACAGAAATAGGGAGATGAGTTCCATGGCCGGACCCGTTCTCTCGAGGTTGACGAGATGATCCGACATCATGGCGGGGACGCCATCAGAGGGGCCCGGATCGCGGCGGAAGACGCCGCAGCACTGTGGCGAAAATCGGGCAGTGGTATGAAGGTGCGGCCAAGCGCCTCAGGTGTTGGGCCACGAGAGCGGCGTCAGCCGCCCTCGCCGCCGCCGCCGGTATCACCCCCCGAGGTGTAGGTATCGCGCGGAGCCGGCGACCCCCCGTCGTCGCCCGAGACCAGTTCCTGGGAGGCGCCGGCCTCCTGGTTGCGGCCGAACATCCAGTAGAGCCCGCCTGCAAGTCCGCCGCTCAGCACCATGGCCACGATGATCCAGGTCATGCATCAACCTCCCTCGTGAGTACTGCGATACCGCGAGTGAGCATCCTCCTGCTGCGTCGCGTCAAGCGCCGTCGTCCGGGCCAGGCCTTCCCCACCCCCTTTCGGCCTGCCCGCCGGGCGCTTGCATCCGCCGATGTCCCGCAGAAAGATGCCGGTCCCCTGCGTTCCGGAGGCATCGGTGCCCGTGACCCGTCTTGAGCCTGTCGATGTCGTCGTGGTCGGTTCGGGGCTGGGGGCGGCCGCCTTCACGCGGCATCTGGTGGACCGGGCGCCGGGACTGAAGATTGTCGTGCTCGAGCGCGGCGGCTGGGTCGACCGCTCGACCCTTCCGGCGCTGAGGGCGGATTTCCAGCGCGACGTGCTGGGTCCCTACGCTACCTCGCCCAATGTGCGTCTCGCCGCAGGAGGCCTTGCGCCGTCGGCCGACTATGCCGTCGACGACAGCGAGTCCGACTTCAAGCCGCTGATGTGGAGCGGCGTGGGCGGTTCGACGATCAACTGGGCGGCGCACTTTCCGCGCTTCCATCCGTCCGATTTCCGCACCCGGTCGCTCGACGGCGTCGGCGACGACTGGCCCTTCTCCTACGCCGACCTCGAGCCCTTCTACGATCTGAACGATGCGCGCTTCGGCATCGCCGGCCTCGCGGGCGATCCGGCCTATCCGCCGAAGCCCGCGCGCCCCATGCCGCCGATCGGTCTCGGCAAGCTCGGCATGGTGGCGGCTCGCGGCTTCGATCGCCTCGGCTGGCACTGGTGGCCGGTCGATTCCGCCATCAACAGCCGCGAGCATGACGGCCGCCCGGCCTGCAATCATTGCGGCCCCTGCCAGCAGGGCTGCGTCAACGGGGCCAAGGCCTCCACCGACATGACGCACTGGCCCTATGCCATGGCCCGCGGCGTCGAGATGCGGACGGGCGCGACGGTTCTGCAGGTCGAGGTGGCGGCTGGCCGCGCGACGGGCGTGACCTATCGCACCGCGGAGGGCGACGTCTTCCAGCCGGCGCAGACGGTCGTCGTCGCCGGCAATGGTGTTGGCACGGCGCGGCTTCTCCTCGCCTCGGGGCTGACCGCGCCGGCCCTCGGCAAGAACCTGATGTTCCACGGCGCCGGCTATGTGCGCGGCTTCTTCGCCGAGGATCTCGACGGCCCGGTGGGGCCGACGGGCTGCGCCATCTACTGCCACGAGTTCTACGAGACCGATCGCTCGCGCGGCTTCGTGCGCGGCGTGCATCTGCAGGTGACGCGCGAGAACCCGCTCGCGGTCCAGGCCGCGCGCCTGCCCGAGCCCTGGGGGGTGGAGGCCCACCGGGCGCTCCGGCGGGAGTTCCGCCACTCCATGGCGATCCTGGTGGTCAACGAGGACTTTCCCGAGCCGGAGAACCATGTCGCGCTGACCGGCGACATGGCGCCCGACGGCCTGCCGGGCGTCAAGGTCGTCTACCGCATCTCCGACCATACGCGGCGCTCGCTCGACTTCGGCCTCGACCGCGCCGAGGAGATGCTGCGCGCGGCAGGCGCCATCGAGACGGTCCGCGTGCCCCTCGCGCCCTTCACCGGATGGCACCTCCTCGGCACGGCGCGCATGGGGACCGACCCGGCGACCTCCGTCACCGACGGCAGCGGCCGCGTGCATGGCGTCTCCGGGCTCATCGTCGCCGACGGCAGCCTCTTCACGACATCGGCGGCGGTCAATCCGGGGTCCACGATCGGTGCGGTCGCCACCAAGGTCGCCGACGATTTCGCGCGGGAGGCGGCATGATGACGAGCTTCGATCAGGCTCTCGCTGACACCTTGTTCCCCGGCGACGGAGCGATCCCCCGGCCAGCCGCGCCGGCGTGTCGCTGGCGGCCCTCGATCACCGCCACCGGCCGGCAATGGAGGCCATCGCCCGCGCCGCCGGGGAGAAGCCGCCTTCGCCACAGCCGGAGGGTCGGCGCGGACGGCGGCGGTAAGGGCGTTCGAGCAGGCCGAGCCCCAGGCCTTTCAGGCCTTCGTTCTCGCGGTCTCGGCGCTCTACCACTCGAGCCCCGCGGTGCTCGAGGCCTATGGCTGGCCGTTCCGCGCGCCGCAGCCCGACGGTTTCGCCGTCGGGACGCCCGGCGATGAGGCCGAGACCGCGCGGCTGCTGGAGCGGGTCCGCGTCCGCACGCCCCTCTGGCGCAATTCCTGACATCTGCGCAGGGTCACTCACCTCTGTGCGAATCCGGGCACATCAGCCCTGTCGATCCCGCTGTGGCTCCGTCGGTCCGAATCAGGCGCTGGTTGCCGCCGTGATCGGGTGACCGGCGACAGGTGTCGTCGGGCTTTGCGGCAGGGTTGGGCAGATGGCGCTGGGGCGTTGGGGAGAGGTCGGCGTTCTCGCGATCGCCCGCATGTCGATGGGCGCGCAGTTGCAGGTGGTCGGCGCGCTCGGAACCCTGCTGATCGGCAACCTCGCGGCGGATTGGGCGGCGCTCGGCACGCTCATCGGCACCTATTCGCTCGCCGGCATCGTCGTCGCCCTCCCGGCGGGGATGCTGCTGGCGCGGTTCGGTGACCGCGTCGTCCTGCTGAGCGGCGTTGGCCTGATGGCGCTGGGCGGCATCGTCCTCGCCCTGTCGACGGACTTCTCCATGGCGGTCGCCGGTCGCCTCGTCTCCGGCGTCGGCGGCACGCTGCTCACGATCTCTGGTGCCAAGATGGTGCTGGACCGCTTCCAGGGGCCCGCCGTCGCCATGGCGATGGGCATGATGCTGATGGCCTGGCCCTTCGGCATCGGCCTCGCCCTCCTCGTCCTGCCGATGTTCGGCACGGACTGGCGCGGCGGCCTGTGGTGGTCGGCCGGCTTCTGCAGCCTCGCCTTCCTCCTGCTCGCCGTGTCGATCCGGAGCGTTGGGCCGGCTGCAGCCGGCGAGCGACGCATGTCCCTGCATCGCCACGAATGGGTGCCGCTGCTTGCCCTCGGGGTCGTCTGGGCTGGCTACAACGCCTCCTTCGCCGTCGCCGTCGGTTTCACCCCGGCCTTCCTCGTCGCCAGCGGCGCCACGCGGGCCGAAGCGGGGGCGCTCGCCTCGCTCATCGGCTTTTCCATCCTGCCTTTGCAGCCCTTCGGCGGCGCCATCGCGGAACGCCTCGGCCGGCCGATGCTGGCGACTGTCCTCTGCATCGCGGGCATGGTCGCCGCCCTCGCCGCCACCGCGCTCGGCGCACCGGCCTGGCTGACCCTGCCTCTCGTCGGCCTCCTGGCGGCGCCGCCCTCCAGCCTGATCATGGTGTTTGCCGGCAAGGTGCTGTCGGCGGAAACCCGCGCATTCGGCATGGGCGTGCTCTACACCCTGTTTTACATGGGCCTCGCGCTCCTGCCGCCATTCGCGGGCTGGGTGCGTGACGCCACGGGCTCGCCGGCCGCGCCCCTGTTCACCGCGGCCGGGTTCCTCGCCTTCTGCCTGCTCGGGCTCGTGGTCTATCGGGCCACGGCGTCGCGGGCAGCCTGACCCGGTCTCTAGCGGCGCAGGCCGTAGAGGAAGCCGATGGCCGCGGCGACGGCGAGGGCCTGGAAGGGCCGCGAGGCGATCTCGTCCCGCAGCATGCGCTGGAACTCGCCGGCCCGGTTGGCCATCACTTCCGTGTCGACGCCGGCGGCCTTCAGCTGGGTCTGGGCGGCGCTGGCAAGATCGCTGACGCTGGCGGTGGAATAGGGGGTGGACTCGGCCATCAGGGCCTCCTCATGTTGCACTGGCGGGGCAACGTGCGGGGGCCGGCGATCGTTCCCGACGGCAGGCGCGCGTCAGCCCGCCGTCACGTGATGGGTCGGCATCGCGCCGCCGTTCCACTGGCCGCCGAGCGCCCGTTCGACCTGTGCGGCGAGCTGCAGCAGCAATCCGTCGCCCGCCTGACGGGTCTGGATCTGGATGCCCATCGGCAGCCCGTTCGGCAGCCGGCCGAAGGGGAGGGAGAGGCCGGGAATGCCGCAGAGGTTGGAGAGCGGCGTATAGGCGAAGATGGCCCAGAGATTGGCGAACCAGTCGTGGACGGAGGGGTTGTCGCTGACGGTCAGATACTCCCGCGTGCCGATGAGCGGCGTCGGCTTGGCCATGGTCGGGGTGAGGATGATGTCCCAGTCCTCGAAAAAGGCGCCGAAGCCGCGCGAGGCCGTGTTGAAGGCGAGCTGCATCCGCGTGCGCTCCGAATAGGTCGCGTCGATGCCGGCGGCCCAGAGGCGCGCGTTCATCGGCTCGACCTTGTCCTCGGGCGGCCGCGTCATGCCGCGCGGCTCCAGCAGCAGCGCGATCGTCTGGGCGAAATTGGTGATGTAGCAGGTCGTCTGCGCTGCATAGGCCGCAGCGAAGTCGATGGCGGGCAACGCCCAGTCGACATGGTGGCCGAGGTCCTGGAGGAAGCGGCCGGCCCGCTCCAGCTCCGCGACGATCTCGGGCGTCGCCTTGTGCGGACCCCATTCATGCGAGATGGCGATGCGCAGGCGGCCGGGGTCGCGGCGGATGAGGTCGCTGTAGGGCTCGTCGGCTTTCCAGTAGGGCATGAACTCGCCCGGCGCGCCGCCGCGGCAGTGGTCGAAGAAGGCGGCGGTGTCGCGCACGCTGCGCGACAGGCAGCCCTGCGACGAGACGACGCTCGACAGGTCCGAGCCGCCCGGGGCGATGGAGAAGACGCCGCGCGAGGGCTTGAGGCCGACGAGGCCGTTGACACCAGCGGGAATGCGGATGGAGCCGCCGCCGTCGGTGCCGTGCGAGATCGGCGTTGCGCCGGCCGCGACCATGGCGGCCGATCCGGCCGAGGAGCCGCAGGTGGTGTAGTCGGTGTTCCAGGGGTTGCGTGTCACCGAGATGGTGTTCTCGGCGGAGCTACAGACGCCGAACTCCGGCGTGGTCGAGCGGCCGATGATGTTGAGACCGGCCTTGCGGATCTTCGCCGTCAGGTGGCTGTCGGCGGCCGGGACGTTCCCCTGCATCAGCAGCGAGCCCATCTCCTGCAACCGGCCCTTCAGCGTCGGCCCGAGGTCCTTCATCAGATAGGGGACGCCGGCGAAGACGCCGTCCGGGTTCATGCCGTCCTTCAGCGGGTCGGCGACGACGTCGTCGAAGACCTCCACCACCGCGTCGAGTGCGGGATTCAGCCGGGCGATGGCGGCGGCGGTCTGCGCCGCGAGCTCGGCGGGCGTGACCTCGCCGGCCCGCACCCGGTCCGCGAGGGCGGTCGCATCATGGCCGGCCCATTCGCTCCAGCTCATCGCCAGTGTCATGTCGCTTGGCCTTTCCCGCCGCCTGAATCGCAGGCCATGGATCGGCGCTTCGCCGCGTCAAGACCAGCGCGGCTGCCGCATGGCCGCGATGCAGGCGGGCGGGCGCTAGCGCAGGGTCGGGTCGAGCCGGTCGCGCAGCCAGTCGCCGAGGATGGAGACGGCGAGGGTGGTCAGCACGATGGTCGCCGCCGGGGCCAGCATGATCCAGGGCGCGCGGGTGATGTACTCCCGCCCGTAGCCGACCATGTTGCCGAGCGCTCGTCAGCGGCGGCTGCACGCCGAGGCCGAGGAAGGACAGGCCGCTCTCCAGCAGGATGACTCTCCGGGAAGAGTGAGCGTCATCGACACGATCAGGGTCGAGGCGATGTTGGGCAGGACGTGGCGGCCGATAGACGCCGCGTCGGCGCCGGCGCCGAGCTGGCGTCACCGCGGAGGCATAGCCCTGGTCGTTGGCCGACGATGCGCGAGGCCGCGCGAGATGCGCGCATAGCGCTCCCAGCCGAAGAAGCCCATCGAGGCCGACGAGCAGGGGTCAGCGACGAGCCGAAGAAGGCGAGGACCGCGAGCGCCATGATCAGGAAGGGCATGCTCGCCTGGAAGTCCGCGAGCATCAGCACGACCTGCTCGACACGCGCCGCGGAAATAGCGCGGCCAGGATAGCCGAGCGTCGTGCCGATGGCTGGCCGACGATGATGCTGGCGCCGAAAGCGATGAGCAGCGAGATGCGGATCGAGACGATGAGCCGCGACAGGACATCGCGGCCGAGCTCGTCGGTGCCGAGCCAGATGCAGCGGACTGCGCCGGCGGGCGGCGAGCCGGTTCCTGAGGTTCGAGCGCCGTGTAGGAATAGGGCGTGCATCAGGTCGGCGCGCGAGCGCCACCACGATCATGCCGACGAGCCAGGCGAGGGCGAGCCAGACGAGCGGCGGGCATGCCGGCGAGGTTCGCCAGCCGGCCGGCACGCTGGCGGACCGGCTGCAGGGATCGTCGTGGTCGGTCATGATGCCGCTCCTTGCGCCGGCCATGGCGCGCAGGCGCGGGTCGAGGAAGCCATAAGGCGAAGTCGACGATGAGGTTGGCAGACCACCATGGTGGCCGCCACCAGCAGCAGGATGCACTGCACGACGGCGAGGTCGCGATTGGCGACGGCGACCACCAGCAGGCGGCCGACGCCGGGCCAGGAGAAGACGCTCTCGACGACGACCGCGCCGGCGATGAGCGAGCCCACCATGAAGCCGATGATGGTGACGGTGGGGATCGTCGCGTTGGGCAGCGCGTGGCCGGTCACCACGCGCCGCCACGGCACGCCCTTGGCGCGTCGCCGTGCGCACATAGGGCTGGCCGAGCACCTCCAGCATGGCGCTGCGGGTAAAGCGCGCCAGCACCGCGGCGCCGCCGACGCCCAGAGTCACGATGGGCAGGATGGCATGGACGCCAGCTGTCCTGTCCGCCGGAGGGCAGCCATCCCAGTTGGACCGCGAAGATGAGCACCAGAACCAGTCCGAGCACGAAGCTCGGCACCGTGAAGCCGGCGACCGACAGCAGCATGACGAGGCGATCGGCGAGGCTGCCGCGGTGGAGCGCCGCGAAGATACCGGCGGGGATGCCGATGCCGACCTTCAGCAGCAGGGCCGGGATGGTCAGGGCCAGGGTCGGCTGGAATCCGTTCGGCGACGAGGTCGATGGCCGCGCCGTCCGTCGCGCATCGACCGGCCGAGCTCGCCCTGGGCGATGGCGCCGAAATAGCTGAAGTACTGCTCGCCACAAGGGCTCATCGAGACCCCAGGCCTTGCGAAACGCGGCGATGGCCTCCGGCGCCGATTCCGGGCCGAGGATGATGAGCGCCGGATCTCCGGACAGCCGCAGCACGACGAAGGCGAAGGTCACCACAAGGGCGATGGTGACGAGCGCGCGCAACAGGCGCAGGGCGAAGAAGCAGCAGCATCAGGCGGCGCTCGCGGGACTGGTCGGCGGCGCCCTCGACGAGGTGGCAGGCGACGCTGCCGGCCGTCCGGCGAGCGTCCTGCAGCGCCGGCGTCTTCGGCGCGGCAGCGCGCCGGTCGCCAGCGGGCAGCGGGTGATGGAAGGCGCAGCCCGCCGGCCGGTTGACGGGATTGGGCGGCTCGCCCTGGTCAGCAGCGATCGCGCTCGCCCTTGGCGACCCGGCGCGGGGGCGGCCGAGACGAGGGCCCGGGTGTAGGGGTGGCGCGGGTCGGCGAAGAGGTCATCGGCCTCGCCCTCCTCGACGATGCGGCCGAGATACATGACCGCCACGCCGCTGGCTGACCTGCCGGACGACGCGCGAGGTCGTGGCTGATGAACAGCATAGGCGAGGCCGAGTTCGCTCCTGCAGGTCGATGAGCAGATTGACCACCTGGGCCTGGATCGAGACGTCGAGCGCCGAGACCGGCTCGTCGCAGACGAGGAAGGCCGGCTGACGTCATCAGCGCGCGGGCGAGGACGACGCGCTGGCGCTGGCCGCCGGAGAGCTCGTGCGGATAGCGCCCGGCGAGATGCGCGCGACAGGCCGACGCGGCCGAGCATGGCGAGCGCCGCAGCGTCGCGCTCCGATTCCGCGCCGATCGCCGTGGATATCGGCCGGTTCGCGCGACCTGGTCGCGAATCGTCAGCCGGCGATCGAGCGCGCCGAGCGGGTCCTGATAGACCATCTGCATGCGCGGCGCGCGAGCGGCGCCAGTCCGGCGTGCCGGATCGGCGGCATGCGGTGCCCCGTCGATAGCTGGACGGTGCCCGCGGTCGGGCGGCACCAGCCCCAGCACCAGCGGCCGAGTGGTCGACTTGCCGCAGCCGGATTCGCCGACCAGCGCCGAGGGTGCGCGCCGGCGCCGGACGCGCAGAGCTGACGCCGTCGACGGCCCGCACGGCCGTGGCCTTGCGCCGAACGGCGCCGCGGCGCGGATCTGATAGACGCGCGGCGAGGTCGCTTGGCGGTGCATCGAGCGAGGCGCGATCATGCCGGCACCGTGGCCTGGGGCTTGCGGGATGACCGCATGCGGCGGCCTGCGGCACCGGCGCCGGATCCGCCAGGGCGGCTGCCTTCGCGCGGCGCGGAAGCAGGCGAACGCCGCCGCGTCTCGATCGGCGCCCGTCAGCAGCCGGATCGCGCCGTGGCGCAGCCGTCTGACGGCGACGGTCGCAGCGCGGCCGCGAAGGCGCAGCCGGCGGGCAGGTGCCGGGGCTCGGGCACCACGCCCGGGATCGAGGTCAGGCGACGGCGCGGACCGGCCAGCGGCGGCAGGCGAGCCGAGCAGGCCGCGGGTGTAGGGATGGCTGCGGCTCGTCGAAGAGGGCGGCGGCATCCGCCTCCTCGACGATGCGCCCGGCATACATGACGGCGACGCGGTCGCACGGTCTCGGCGACGACGCCGAGATCGTGGCTGATCAGCACCAGCGCCATGCCGAGTGTCGCGGCGCAGCCGACTGCAGCAGGTCGAGGATCTGCGCCTGGATGGTGGCGTCGAGCGCCGTGGTCGGCTCGTCGGCGATCAGCAGATCGGGCTCGCCGGCCAGCGCCATGGCGATCATGACGCGCTGGTTCAGGCCGCCGGACAGTTCGTGCGGATAGTCGTCGAGGCGGCGGCGCGGCATCGGCAATGCCGACCTGGTCGAGCAGCCGCAGCGCCTCGGCGCTCAGGCGGCGCGCCGCTGAGGCCGCTGATGCAGCGCTCAGGGCCTCGCCGATCTGGCGGCCGACTGCGAGCACCGGATTGAGGGCAGCTCGACGGGTCCTGGAAGATCATGGCGATGCGACTGCCGCGGACGTCTTCGAGCACGGCCGCTGCGCGCGCCGATCGAGTTCGCTGCCCGTCGAGCCTGACCGCGCCGCCGCACGCGCGCGCTTGCGCCGGCAGCAGCCCGAGGGCGGCCAGCCAGGTCACGCTCTTGCCCGAGCCGGATTCGCCGACGAGGCCCAGCGCCTCGCCGCGGCGCGATCGCGAGATCGATGCCGTCGCACGGCGCGCGGCGACGCCGCGCGAAGTCGACCGCTGAGGTCGCGTCAGCCGGACGAGCGGGGCAGGTCGTGCGAGGCCACTCCGCCATCGGTGCATGTTCACGGCGCGGAACTCCATGTGCTCGATCGGATGGCGAGGCCTTCCAGCTGGATGTCCTTGCGCTTGGCCGTGAACTGGTCGCGTTCTGGTGCAGCACGGTGTAGGCTGGGTCCTCGGCGCTCGCAGATCACCAGCATGCGGGCGAACATGGCCTTGCGCTTGGCCATGTCGGTCTCGACCTCGCAGGGCGGCCGACAGCTTGTTCATCTCCTCGTTGGTCCATTCCTGCCGACCTGCTGCTGCTGGCCCTGCGGGCCGTGCTGCGCCACGATCGAGGAGCCATCGGATCGTTGAAGCCGGCGCTGTTCGACCAGTCGCGCACTGCGCGCGGCCGTTCCGGTCTCGAATAATGACGGCTGCCGACGTTCTCGCTGCACCTGCAGGTCTGCATGGTGAGGCCGACCTGGCGCCACATCTCGACCAGCACCTGCGCCGTCGCCGTCTGGTTGCGTGTAGTAGTTGTTGAGCAGGCGGTAGGGGATCGGCTCGCCCTTGTAGCCCGCGTTCCTTCAGCAGCTGCCTCGGCCTTGGCCGGGTCGAAGGCCGGCACCGTCCAGTCTGTCGACGAACATCGGGCCGTAGAATTCCCACTGCAGGCCGGCCGGCACGCGTGGTGCGGCCCGACCACGAGCGCCTCGACGATGGCCTGGCGGTCGATGGCATGAGTGACAGGCGCTGGCGGATGCGGACGTCGGCCAGCACCGGATGGTTCTTGTCGAAGACGAGAACGCGGATGTTCTGGATGGGACCGCCGACGATCTCGCGGCCGGCCATGGCCTCTACCGAGCGGAAATGGTCCGGCGACAGCTCGGTGATGATGTCGGCTTCGCCGGTCGAGAGGGCGTTGAGCCGGCTCGACAGTTCCGGCACGACGCGGAACACCAGCTCCTGCACCGTGGGAGCGCCGCCGAAATAGGTCTGGTGGGCCTTCAGCACCAGATGCTGGTCGACCTTGAACTCGGCGACGGAGAAGGGGCCGGTGCCGACGGGAGCCTTTTCCCAGGCCTCGAAGGAGCCGGCGGCGAGGAAGGCGCGCCGGTTGATGATCTGACTGGCCCAGCCGGCGAGGCGCTGCTCGATGAGCGGGTCGGGGGCGCGTGTCACCACGCGCACCTGGCGCTCGCCCACCGCCTCGACGCGCTCGATGGTGCCGAGGAAGGGGCGGCTCAGCGCATGGCCCGGGGCCTTGGCGTCGGCGACGCGCTCGGGACCGAAGCTGAAGGCGACGTCGGCGGCTGTAAGGATGTCGCCATTGTGGAAGCGCACACCCTCGCGCAGGTCCAGCTCGAGGACGCGCGGATCGGTCCGGCGCCAGGCGGTGGCGAGGCCGGGCTTCAGCCTGGCGTTGTCGCGATAGTCCACCGCGATCAGCGTGTCGAAAATGTTGTAGGCGGTGCGGAAAAGGACGTTGGAGACCTCACGCACCGGCTCCAGCACCCGCGGACTGACCGGCATGGCGACGGTGACGCGTCGGCCTGCGCCCTGCGCCAGAGCGGCTCCGGGGAGCCCCAGCGACGCCGTGGCGAGGGCCGCGCCGGATGCCTTGAGGAGGGTGCGGCGGGAGGTGGTGAAACGGGCCTCGGTCATCGGACGTCCTGCTCCTGGCGGAAACACGAAAGGGCCGGCCGGGGTGAGCGGCCGGCCCCTGATGGCGGCAATCAGGCGGCGAAGTTGCCGGGACGGAAGTCCATGGCGAAGGCCGGTGCCGTCTTCCAGCGGATCGTCCTTGCGCCTTGGCGGTGAAGGTCGCGTTCTGGTGCAGCACGGTGTAGGCTGGGTCCTCGCGCTCGCAGATCACCAGCATGCGGCGCGAACGACTGGCCTTGCGCTTGGCGCATGTCGGTCTCGACGTCTCGAGGGCGGCTCGCACAGCTTGTTCATCTCCTCGTTGGTCCATTCGCCGACCTGCTGCTGCTGGCCCTGCGGGCCGTGCTGCGCCGACGATCGAGGAGATCGGGATCGTTGAAGCCAGCGCTGTTCGACCAGTCGCGCACGGCGCGCTGCGGCTCGCGCTCTCGATGATCTGGCTGCCAGTTCTCCTTCATCTGCGATCTGCACGGTGAGGCCGACCTGAGCGCCACATCTCCGACCAGCACCTGCGCCGTCGCCGCCTGGTTCGTGTAGTAGTTGTTGAGCAGGCGGTAGGGGATCGCGCTCGCCCTTGTAGCCCGCGTCCTGGTGCAGGAGCTCGCTTGCGACCTTGGCCGGGTCGAAGGCCGGCACCGTCCAGTTGTCGACGGAACATCGGCGCCGTAGAATTCCCACTGCAGGCCGGCCGGCACGCGTGGTGCGGCCCGACCACAGCGCCTCGACGATGGCCTGGCGATCGATCGCATGGGTGAAGGCGCTGGCGGATGCAGCGGGTCGGCGAGCCGCGGCATGGTTCTTGTCGAAGCACCGTGAGGCGATGGTTCTGACGATGGTGCTGCCCAAAACCTCGAACTTGGGGTTCTTCTCGATGCCCGGCGATCTGGTCGGGCGGCACGTCGCAGATGAAGTCGAACTGGCCGGCCAGCAGGCCTGTTGATGCGGGTCGCGACCTCGGGCACCACGACCATGCGCATCGCTCTTGAGCGGCGGGCGGCCGCCCCAGTAGTCGTCATGCGCGTCCATCATCAGCGACTGGTCGGGCACGGAACTCGGCGCACCTTGTAGGGGCCGGTGGCGACCGGCGCGCGCGCCCAGTCCATCCAGCGTCTTGGCCTGCTTCGAAGGCGCGGCGCGAGCACGATGTCGCTGCGCCATAGCGGCCCAAGCCGGCCCTCCAGGGTGACGTCGGGCGTCGCGGTTGGTGAAGCGCACGGTGTAGCTTGTCGATCGCCTCGACGCTCTGCCAGCGTCCGGCACAGGCGCGGCGGGCGACAGCTGGAACCTCGCCCGGCAGCTCCTTGCCCGGACGCGAGCGCCGGGATCAGCACTCGAAGGCCAACAGCGTCTTGTTAGAGGTTCTGTCGCCTCGGTCCGGGCCGAACATGCGCTCGCGCGCTGAAGGTGAAGACCACGTCGTCGGCCGTCATCTCGTCGCCGTTGTGGAACTTCACGCCCTTGCGCAGGGTGAACTCGACGGTGCTACTCGTCGACGCCGACTTCCAGCTCTCGGTCGCACGGCCCGGCTACCGCATTCGAGCTTGCCGAGCCAGGTCGCTGCATGATCAGCGGCTCCCAGACGGGAGGTGAAGAAGACGCGCTCGCCGACGTTGGACTGCTCGCGCAGTACGGCTCGAGCGACGTTGGAATTGACGATCTTCTGGACGGCGATGGTGATCGCCGGGCGATTGTCGGTCTGCGCCAGCGCGAAGCGCGGCACGAAGGGGGCGGCAAGCGTTGCGCCGCCCATCCAGAGAACGGAACGCCGGGAGGTTGATTGCGTCATGGTCGCCTTGTCCTGGTGCTGGGGATGGCGCCTGTGGCGGACGCCTGAGCGCGACCGCAGCCATCCTTCGCCGGTGCTCTAGCCCCCCGGCATAACGGCGCCGTGACCCCGCCATGTCACGTTCATGACAGCGGGGTCCGTGGCGATTTGCCGGCTATTGAGCAAGTCCGAGTCCGATCAGGTGATCAGCGCCGGCCCGCACCGTCTCCTTGTTGCGGACCTCGAGGATGAGGCGCGGCTGGCTGGTCACCGTCTCGAGCGCGCGGAACAGCTGACGCCAGGCGATGGTGCCCTCGCCGGGATTCCAGTGCCGGTCGGCATAGCCGTCCGAATCCTGCAGGTGGACGTGGTGCAGCATGTCGCCGGCCGCAGTGACGTAGTAGTCGACCGGCGGCGCGCCGGTTGAGGTGTAGGCGTAGTTGGCGTGGCCGGTGTCGATCGACACGCGCACCGCCGGGCTGTCGAAGGACTTCGCCAGGGCGACGCGCTCGGCCGGGTTGCGGTCCTCGATGTTCTCGATCACCAGCACGACGCCCATGTCCTCGGCGCGGCGGACGGCCTCGGACAGCGTGTCGTGCGCGCGCTCGACGACCTTGTCGCGGGCGCCGGGATTGTAGTCGAGATTGTTGTAGTCCCAGGTCGTATAGGGCGAGTGGATGACCATCTGCGTGGCGCCGAGCGCGGCGCAGACGTCGAGGCCCTGCATCATCCGCTTGCGCACCACGGCGCGAATGTCCGGGTCGAGGCTGGCGATGGTGAAGCCCCAGAACGGTCCGTGGATGCCGAGCCGGCCGGTATAACCGTCGAGCTCCTTGCGAATGGCCTCGGCCAACGGCGTCCAGTCGCCGTTGAGGACCTCGGCCCAGAAGAAGTCCTGGACCTCGAGGTCGCGCTGGCTGTCGATAATCCAGGAGCGGTGCTGGCGCAGGCCGTCGAGCGGAAGCGCGACGCCGAGAACGGGAAGGGACATGGGAATCAATCCGGTGTGAGGCGGCCGCGCCGCCGTGGGCAACGGGCCCTCATCCCTCCGTGGCGCGACAGGCCGATGACATGCACTTGAAGGAGGCTGGCGGCTCCCGTCGGACGTCTCGGTCTCTCCGGTCGCAGCCGTTCGCTGTCCCCGGGGCGGTCATGCGACTGTTGCCGTATCGCAAATCGCCGGCACATGTGTATGTTGCCCCCGGTTGGAGGGGACCTTGCGGGCGCTGCTGTCCATGAAGGCGATGAGGCTGCTGATCGCCGCGATATTCGCGGTCACGACGCTGCTTGCGACCTTCGGGCATCCCGTCACCGTGCGGACTGCCCAGGGTCAGATGGCCACCCTGACGCAGATCGCCCTGGCGCTTCCCGACGGAACCCTGCCGGAATGGTGCGAGACCAATCCGGATGGCACGCCGAAGACTCTGGCCGCAGCCTCCCATTGCGAATTCTGCCGGCTGATCGAGGCGTCCCCGGCCCCGGTGCCGTCGGCGCCTTCGGGGCTCGGCGGCCGGCGCGCCCATCCTGCCGGTCGCGATCAGATCACCCCAGATGCGACTTGTCTTCGAGCGCCCGCCTGGACGGGCGCCGCCGTCGACGGCCCGCGTGCGGACGGACGTCCGGGAGTGACCGGACGGAAGGCGCGCAGCATGACGCCGCCTTTCCGGTCAGCTCCCTTCCAGGTTTCCTTCCCATGCGATCCGTTACCCTTCGCGCGCTCCTCGCGAGTGTCGCCGTCTGCGCGTTGCAGCCCGTGCTTCCCGCTGCCGCCCAGAGCGCCCCGACCACCCCGCTCCCCCAGATCGACGTCGAGTCGGCCGGCCGCGACGCCACGCCGACAACGGCCGGGCCGGTGCAGGGCATCCGTGCCCTCACCAGCACCGGTGCCACCCGGACCGAGACACCCGTCGAGCAGGTGCCGAACTCCATCCAGATCATTCCGCGGCAGCTGATCGACCAGCAGGGCGCGATCTCGCAGGCGGAGGTCTTCGCGAACTTCGCCGGTGTCCAGTCCTTGCCGGTGATCAATTTCGGCCAGCTCAACCACAAGGTTCGCGGCTTTCCCGCCGAGCGGCTGACCGACGGCCTGCCCAACTACTATGACGCGGGCGCCCGCGATCTCCTCGTCAATGTCGAACGCATCGAGCTCCTGCGCGGGCCGCAGGCGGTTCTCTATTCCGGCGGCGCCAACGCCATCGGCGGCGTCCTCAACGTGGTCTCCAAGCTGCCGACGGATCGTCGCTTCGCCGAGTTCGGCATCACCGCCGGAGGGCGCAGCTACTGGACACCCTGGTTCGACATCAACCAGCCGCTGAACAAGGAAGGCACGATCCTCTTCCGCATCACCGGCCAGATCGAGGGAGCGCGCTCGAACATCGAGGTGCTGGACCGCCGCAGCCTGTCGATCAATCCGACATTGACCCTCACCAACAATGCCGGGACGTCCCTGACCATCCAGGGCAGCTATTCCCGCCGCGAGCAGCAGGACTACTCCGGCCTGCCGGCGATCGGCACGCTCGACAGATCGACGATCTCGATCCGCGACACGCTCTTCCCAGGCAACCCGGCGATCCCCAAGGCGTCGTCCGACCTGGCCTCGCTGACCATGCGCTTCGACCACGCCTTCAACGAGACCTGGTCCACCTTCACCACGGCGCGGATCGCGACCTCGGGGTTCAACGAGCCCTCCCAGGGCCTCGTCTCCAACACGCCGTCCGTCGCGCCTGCGACCTTCGACGTCTACAACCTGCTGATCCGTGAACGGCTGAACGAGACGAGCATCAATTCGAACCTCGTCGGCCGCTTCCAGACGGGGCCCGCCCAGCATCGGCTGCTGATCGGCGTCGACTACAACCGGGTCGTCGAGCGCGGCGGCATGTGGGGCGACTTCGTCGGCACGCCGGTGAACTTCCTGAACCCGGTGTTCCCGCCCTATGTCGAGACCGGTCCGTTCTACGGAACCTACCTGCTCGCCAACAACGCCTACCGCACCATCGGCGCCACGGCCCAGTTGCAGACATCCATCTGGAACCGCCTGCACCTGCTCGCCGGCGTCAGGGTGGCGAACCTGCAGATCAACGACAATGACGCTGCCCTGCTGAAGTCCTACGAGTCCAGCACCACGCGCATCCTGCCGCGCCTCGGGGCCGCCTTCGAGATCGTCCAGGGCGTGTCGCTCTTCGCCGGCTACGCGGAGGGCATCAAGCCGGTGACGTTCTACACCGGACTCGCGCCGGCAAAGCCGGAGGAGTCGAAGCAGCTCGAGGCCGGCGTCAAGCTGAACCTGCCCTTCGGCCTGTCGGGAACCTTCGCCATGTTCGAGCTTCGCCGGCGCAATGTGCCGACGACGATCGGCTTCTTCCAGGTCCAGACCGGCGAGCAGCGGTCGCGCGGCGTCGAGGCGGACCTGATCTGGCAGCCGAACCGCAACTGGTCGATCCTCGGCAGCTACGCCTATGTCGATGCGACCGTCGTACGCGACGGCAATGCCGCCCTGGTGGGGGCGTCGCTGGTCGGCGTACCGCGGCATTCGGGACGCCTCTGGGCGAACTACCGCTTCACCGAGGGCGCGCTGGACGGGGTCTCGGTCGGCGGCGGTCTCTATGCCGCGTCGGAGCAGGTCCTCGAACTGGGCAATGTCTGGCGCCTGCCGGCCTTCGTCACCTTCGATGCCCGCATCTCCTACCAGTACCAGAACTGGACCGTTGCGCTCGTCGGCAAGAACCTCGCGGACCGGCGGTACTACATCCACTACCCCTATTTCTCGGGCCGCGTCGCCCCTGCGGAAGGCCGGACGGCCTATCTGACCCTGTCAACCAAGTTCTGAGGACGGTTCATGGACAGACGCGATTTCCTCGTGACGGCGTCGGCGGCCCTGGCTGCCGGCGCTTCGGCGGTCCAGGTGTCGGAGGCCGCCGGGCACGACCACCCGATGCCGGCCGAATGGGCCGAGATGGCCCGCCGCAGCGACCATGTGCTGATGCTGGTCTATCCCGGCATGACCGCCCTCGATCTCGTCGGGCCGCAATACATGTTCGCCAATGTGCTCGGCGCGAAGGTGCATCTCGTCGGCAAGACGCGCGACCCGGTTCCCTGCGACACCGGCTTCTCGATCGTTCCGACGATGACCTTCGCCGAGGCTCCCGAGAACCCCGAGGTTCTCTTCGTGCCCGGTGGCACCGCCGGCACGCTCGCCTTCATCGAGGACGAGGAGAGCCTCGCCTTCGTCAGGACGCGGGGGGGCCGCGCAACCCACGTCACCAGCGTCTGCACCGGTTCGCTGGTCCTGGCTGCGGCGGGCCTTCTCGACGGATACCGCGCCACCTCGCACTGGGTGGTGAGAGATCTCCTGCGGCACGGCGGGGCGATCCCGGTCGACGAGCGGGTCGTCGTCGACCGCAATCGCGTCACCGGTGCCGGCGTCAGCGCCGGCCTCGACATGGGGCTCGTCATGGTCGCGCGCATGCGCGGCGAGACCTACGCGAAGGCCTGCCAGCTGCTCGCCGAGTACGATCCACGTCCGCCCTTCTCGGCCGGAACGCCCGCTGGTGCGGGACCCGAGACGACGAAACTGTTCGACGACATGTTCGTGGACTTCAAGGCGCGCACCGTGGGGGTTCTCACAACGCGGAGGCCGGGATGACCGCCTCGGGGACCGGACGTCTGCGGCTCGTCCGCCGCATCCTGTGGGCCTGCGTCGCTGTCGCTGCCCTGGGTCTGGGTGTC
The DNA here is from genome assembly GCA_965284145.1 of Phreatobacter sp. Taxonomy (GTDB): domain Bacteria; phylum Pseudomonadota; class Alphaproteobacteria; order Rhizobiales; family Phreatobacteraceae; genus Phreatobacter. Next base: position 134,717 of record CBDIRH010000001.1, on the reverse strand, counting down.
CTTGCCTGGCAGCATCGCAACACCGCTATCTCGACGCTTCTCGAACAGTCCTATGCGGTCATCGGGGGACCTTTCACCCTCACCGACGAAGACGGGCAGACGCTCACCGGCGAACAGCTCAAGGGCCGCCCCTTCGCGCTCTACTTCGGCTTCACGCAGTGCCCGGATGTCTGTCCCACCAGCATGCTGGAAATGGCCTCCATCATGGCCGAGCTCGGCGACATCGCCCGCGATTTCCGGGTCTACTTCGTCACCGTCGATCCGGAGCGCGATCCTCCCGACGTGCTCAAGGCCTATACCGAGTCCTTCGACCCGCGGATCATCGGGCTGACCGGTACGGCAGACCAGATCGCCGAGGTCGCGAGGGCCTATCGGGCCTTCTATCGCCGCGTGCCCACCGAGCACGCCTACACCATGGACCACACGGCGACGATCTACCTGATGAATGCCGAGGGCCGCCTCGCATCCACCATCAGCTACGGCGAGGACCACGCGACCGCCGTCGACAAGGTGCGGCGGCTGATTGCCGGCACCGCGTCGCGGTGAGGCTTCGGCGGACCGGGGCATCGGTTGCGTCCCGTTCCGCCATTTCCCGATCTGCTCCCGCCCCCGAGGGATCGGATGACCTGCATGAGAATGCAATCGCTATGGAGGCAATGATGACCATGATGACGAAACGACAGGCCTTGTCGGCGCTGCTGGGGAGCGCCGCAGCCATGGGACTTGCGACCGGTGCCGCCCTTGCCGGGGCCACCGACCCTCTCTTCATCAACCTGACCAGCGATGACGGCCACCGCGTCAGGATGGCGTTGCAGTTCGGCGGTGTGCAGCTGCAGCGTGGCCATCCGCTGACGATCTTCCTCAACGACCGAGCTGTGGTCGTGGCATCGAAGAAGAACTCCGCGACCTATGCCGAGCAGCAGCGGACCATCGCCGACCTCATCGGCAAGGGCGCCATAATCCTGGTCTGCCCGATGTGCATGCAGCACTACGGGGTCCAGGAGTCCGACCTGCTTCCCGGGTTGCTGACCGGCAATCCCGACAGGACGGGCAGCGCCCTGTTCCGCGACAACACCAAGACCATGACCTGGTAGCCATGAGGGCGGCGGCGCAGGTCGCCCGCAGCCTGCGCCGCGCCGGCCCGAGACCAGATGCCGCTAACGTCCCGTGGCAGGGACGGCGTCCGCAGACGGCGGAGCGACTGGTTCCGGCATGGCGACCTGTCTGCCTGCCGTAACCGCGTCCTCCGGAGGTCCCGGGTAGCGGACGATCGCGATGCGCTTCAGGACGAGGCGCAGCGCATGCCAGTGGATCGCCGCCGTCACCTTCAGCGTCAGCAGGGGATGGGTGGCGAGCAGACGCAGCAGGGTGCCGTCACCGAGCGGGCGGCGCTTGCCGGCGAGCGTCGCCATCAGCATCGGCCCTTCCGCATCCGAGGCGCGGATCGCAACCGAGATCGCCTCTTCCGGTGGCACCAGCCGGAACCGGTAGTCCATCGCCCGGTCGAGGAACGGCGACACGTGGAAGGCCTTGCGGCTCTCCTGCACCACCGCCTCTCCGCCCCCCTCGGCGGCCATCACGTAGGAATGGATCTCGCCGAAGGTGTTGTGGACCTCGTAGACCGTCGCCGCGAGCGTGCCGTCGGGCCGGTGGCAGAAGAAGACGCTCAGCGGGTTGAAGGCGTAGCCGAGGATGCGCGGCATGGTGAAGAGCCGGATCGGGCCGCCGGGAACCGCGAGCCCGGCTTCGTCCAGGCGCGCCTCGACCTGGCCGCGCAGGTCGCGTCCGCTGCGATCGCCATAGTCGGCGTCATGGAAGGCGAAGAGGTTGAACCGGCTGCGCGAGAACAGGCGCAGTCGCGACGCCAGCCCATCGATCTCGTCGAGATCGAGCAGCATCCAGAAGACGCGGTAGGAGAGGGCGTGCGGGCGCGGCCGGAGCCTGCGGTGCGAGACCGTTCCCACATAGAGCGATGAGGCCGGCGCCGTCACTCCGCCGCCGCCAGCAGGGGTTGGGGCGGGTGGCGGACGATCCGCCCGGAATCATTGTCCACATCCCAGGGGCGCCGGATGCCGCCGAGATCCTCGGCCACGGCAAGGCCCGCCTGAAGGCCGTCCTCGTGGAAGCCGGCGCCGAAATAGGAGCCGCAGAACCAGGTGTTGCGGTGCCCCTGCAGCGACCACAGGCGCGACTGCGCGCCGATCGCCGCGGCATCGAACAGGGGGTGCCGGTAGCTCTCGGTGCGGATGATCGTCTCCTCGCGCGGGCTGACCGGCGGATTGAGCGTGACGAAGTGGTCGCGGTCTCCCGGCAGGCCCTGGAGCCGGTTCATCCAGTAGGTGACCGCGCAGGGATCGTTGGGACGCCGGCGGTCGCCGATATGGTTCCAGCTCGACCAGGCGGCACGCCGCTGGGGCATGAGGCCGGGGTCGCTGTGCAGCACGGCGAGATTCTCGCTGTAGCGGAACGCGCCGAGGATGGCCTGCTCCTCGCGGCTGGCATCCGCCAGCAGCGCCAGCGTGTCGTCGGCGTGGGTGGCAAGAACGACCTCGTCGAAGCGCTCGGTGCTGCCATCTGCAAGCTGCAGGCGGGCGCCATTCGCGCCACGGTGAACGGAGGTCACCGCGACCCCGGTCGCGATCCGGCCCTCGAGGTCGGCGCGCAGTGCGGCAACATAGGAGCGGCTGCCGCCGACGACCGTCCGCCAGGCCGGCCGCCCTGCCAGCTTCAGGAGGCCATGGTTGTCGTGGAAGCGGATGAAGGCCGAGGCCGGATAGGACAGGATCTCGGCGCAGGGGGCCGACCAGATGGCACTGGCCATGGGGAGCAGATGGTCGTCGAGGAAGGCCTGGCCGTAGCGACCCGCCCTGAGATAGTCGCCGAGGGACACGACGCCGTCATCCAGGCCGGCCGCATCGCGTGGCGCCTCCCGGTAGAAGCGCAGGAGATCCTGCAGCATCGACCAGAACCGCGGACGCAGGATATTGCGCCGCTGCGCGAAAAGGCCCGCGAGGTTCGTGCCGCTGTATTCGAGCTTGCCGCCATCGAGAGACACCGAGAATGACATCTCGGTCGGCAGCGACGGAACGCCCAGATGGTCGAGAAGCGCACAGAAATTGGGATAGGTCGCCTCGTTGAAGACGATGAAACCGGTATCCACCGCGAGCGGCGACCCGTCTGGCCCCGGTACATCCACCGTATTGGCGTGGCCGCCCAGCCGGCCATCGCGCTCGAAGAGGGTGACGTCATGCGAGCGGGCGAGCAGCCAGGCCGCCGCCAGGCCGGAAATGCCGCCGCCCACCACTGCCACCGTCCGCCGCTTCACACCGTTCATCTGCTGCCGCTTGTTTTTGAGGGCCAATTGCTAAATGCATACGGGCGCGATGGCCGTATGGTTCATCGGCGAGGAGAAGGCGACGATATCGCATGCATGACCTGATCCGGTTGGTGGGGTCCCGCGTAAAGGGGGCATGTCTGCCGCTCTCGCGACCTTTGTTCCAATCGAGCCGCCCCGGAGCCGTCCGGCGCGCCGCAGTGGCGGTGTCGTGCTGATGGATGCCAATGCCCTGATCAAGGCCATCGCCGATTCCGGTGATCGCCGTGCCTTCGCCACCCTGTTCGACCATTTCGCGCCGCGCGTGAAAGGCCTGCTCATGCGGCAGGGCACGCCGGCCGACCTCGCCGAGGAACTGGCGCAGGAAACCCTGCTGATGGTCTGGCGCAAGGCGCGCCTGTTCGACCCCCAGCGCGCCGGTGCCTCGACCTGGATCGCCGCCATCGCCCGCAACCTGCGGATCGATGCCGCCCGGCGGGACAAGCGCTCGCGGCTGCCCGACGTTCTCGATATCGTCGACGACGAGGCGCCGGAACAGCCTGACCAGGTCCTGTCCGGCCGCGAGAGGGAAGTCCGGGTTCGCGCCGCCCTGAGCAATCTCAGCGGAGACCAGCTCACGGTGGTGCAACTCGCCTTTCTCGAGGGCCTCAGCCACCAGGACGTGGCCCAACGCCTGTCCATCCCACTTGGAACCGTGAAATCCCGCCTGCGCCTTGCACTCGGCAAGCTGCGCGCAGTGCTGGAGGATCTGCGATGACCCGCCCCTCTCAGGAAACGCTCGCTGCCTTCGCCGCAGGAACGCTCGACGAAGGCCTGTCCCTCGTCGTCGCCGCCCATGTCGCCACCAACCCGCGGTCGGCCGCCGAGTACCGGGACCTCGCCGCCATCGGCGGAGCCATGCTCGAGGACATGGAGCCGGCCGAGATGGCGTCGACGTCGCGCGATGCCGCGCTGTCGCGGATCGACGCATCGCCGGCGCCTCTAGCGCCCGTAGCGGCGTCGCCGTCCGAGCCGGGACTTCCGGCGGTTCTCGCCCCTTACAGGCTGGGCCGCTGGATGCCGATCGGCCGCGGCGTGGCCCTGAGGCGCGTCGATGTGCCCGGCGCCGAGGCGCGGGTCTTCATGCTGCGCGCGAAGCCAGGCATCTGGCTCCCGGCGCATCGCCATACGGGCCATGAGTGGACCACCATCCTGGATGGTGCCTACGAGCACCAGCACGGTCGCTACGCGGCCGGAGACTTCGACGAGGCGGACGAGGAGCACGCCCACACCCCGCATGTCGATCCCGAACTCGGTTGCACCTGCATCGTCGCCCTGACGGGCAAGGTGGTGTTCGAGGGCTGGCTCGGGCGCCTGCTCCAGCCGCTGGTCCGCCTTTGACGGCCGGCGGTGCCGCACTCGCGGCAGGCTATGTGCTCCTCGCCATGTCGCTGGTCATGACCGGCGCCTTCCTGCTCGAGCGCCGCACCGGCAATTCCGGCTGGGTTGATGTGACCTGGACCTTCGGGCTGGGCGCGGTCGGTGCCGTCGGGGCTCTTCTCCCCTTCGCCGGGGCACCGATGGCGCGCCGGCTCATGGTCGCGGCCCTCGCCGCGGCATGGGCGATGCGGCTCGGCCTTCACATCGCCTCGCGCACCCGTGGCATCACCGACGACCCGCGATACGCCGCGATGCGGAAGAGCTACGGGGACAAGGTGGCGGCCGGCATGTTCCGCCTGCTGCAGATCCAGGCCGTTGCCGCAACGCCCCTCGGCCTCGCCATCATTCTCGCCGCCCATCGTCCCGGTCCGCTCGATGTGATCGACCTTCTCGGGGTTGCCGTCTTCATTGCCGGGATCGTCGGAGGCGGGCTCGCCGATCGCCAGTTGCGCGACTTTGCGGCCAACCCCGCCAATCGCGGGCGGATCTGCGATGTCGGGCTCTGGCGCTATTCCCGCCATCCCAACTACTTCTTCGAATGCGTGCTGTGGGCCTCCTATGCCGTGATCGCCTTCCAGCCTGCGACCTATCCGGTTGGCCTGTTTGCCCTTCTCGCACCGCTGACCATGACGGTGCTGCTGACGAAGATCTCCGGCATTCCGCCGCTGGAGGAGCACATGGTCCGCAAGCATGGCGAGGCCTATCGCGCCTACCAGGCACGCACCAGCGCCTTCCTTCCCCTCCCGCCAGGGTCGGGGGCCTGATCCGATGTCGCTGGTCGAACGGCTGATCGCCTGGGGCGAGCGGACGGAGCTTCCCGATGCGCTGACGCGGGCGGCGATCGCCGGCCTCGTCTGGCGGACGGACAGGACCTTGCGCGATGTGCCGGCGGGGTCCGACGCGGCCTTCGCTGCCGACATGGACCGCTTTCCCGTCGCGATCCACGCCGACGCCGCCAACGCCCAGCACTACGAGCTGCCGCCCGAGTTCTTCGCCGAGGCTCTGGGTCCGAACCGCAAATATTCGAGCTGCTATTTCGATCGCCCGGACGCGTCCCTCGGCGAGGCCGAGGATCGGGCCCTCGCCCTGACCATGGAGCACGCCGACCTGCGCGACGGCCAGCGCATCCTCGAGCTCGGCTGCGGCTGGGGATCGCTGTCGCTCGCCATGGCCCGCCGCTTTCCGTCGTCGACGGTCCTCGCCGTCTCGAATTCCCGCCCGCAGCGGGCCCATATCGAGGCCGCGGCGGCGCGCGAGGGCCTGACCAATCTTGCTGTCGTCACCGCCGACATGAACGATTTCGCGGCAAGCGAACGCTTCGACCGCATCGTGTCGGTCGAGATGTTCGAGCACATGGCCAACTGGCGCACGCTGCTGGCGCGCATCCGCGACTGGGTGGAGCCTGACGGGCGCCTCTTCCTCCACGTCTTCACCCATGTCAGCGGCTGCTACCGCTTCGACACGGCGGACCGTTCCGACTGGATCGCCCAGCACTTCTTCACCGGCGGCCTCATGCCGAGCCACGATCTCGTCCGGCAGTTCGGCGACCTGTTCGCGGTGGAGCAGGACTGGTGGTGGAGCGGCGAGCACTACCGCCTGACCGCCGAGCACTGGCTTTCGAACTTCGACGCCAACCGCGCGCGCATCGATCCGATCCTGCGGTCGGTCTACGGCGCCGACGCAGACCTGTGGCGGCGCCGCTGGCGGCTGTTCTTCCTCGCGACATCAGGCCTTTTCGGCCACCGCGGCGGCGCGCGATGGGGCGTCAGCCACTATCGCCTCGCGCCGGCGTGATGAGGCGGCCTCGTCAGAATCCGAACTGCCGCAGCGCGATGAAGGCGCCGACGCTCGCAAGGCTGGTCGCGACCGTTCCATAGGCCATGTCGGCGAGCGTCAGCTTGAGCGTCCAGACGCGCAGCGTCGCGTGGTTGGTGAGGTCGTAGGTGGCATAGGCGAAGAGGCCGAACAGCGCCCCGTTGGCGGCGGCATGCCCGAGCTGGCCGGTCGCCATCGCCGGCATCACCGCGAAATGGACGATGCCGAGCGGGAAGCCGAAGTAGAAGATCAGGGCGGGCGCCCAGCGCAGTCGGTCCAGAAGGATCGGTCCAAGCGTCGGCCGGTAGAGAATGCCGGCCATCGCTGACAGCCAGATCGCATCGATGATGCCGAACACCGCGAGCGACGCCACATAGCCGACGAGATAGGTCATCCGATCCTCCGTGGCTTGTCCTACGCCGTTGCCGGGAGGCTGGTTCAGTGGCCGGTCAGGGCGGGATCCATGGCGGCGCGCTCGACACGCGCGGCGGCGACCTTGAACTCCGGGATCTTGCCGTCCGGATCGATGGCCGGATTGGTCAGCAGGTTGGCGGCCGCCTCCACGATAGGCGAAGGGGATGAAGACCATGTCGTGCTGGCAGGCTTCGTCCGCCCGCGCCCTCAGCGTGATCGACCCGCGCCGCGTGGTGACGGTGACGCGATCGCCAGCCGCGACACCGAGGGCGCGCCAGCGCGAAGCGGGTGCAGGCATCGCCGTCGGCTCGGGTTCCAGCGCGTCGAGCAGCACGGAAGCGCGCCGGGTCATGGCGCCGGTGTGCCAGTGCTCGAGCTGCGCGCCCCGTCGTCAGCGTGAAGGGGTAGTCGGCGTCCCGCGGCTCGACCGAGCGGCCGGTAGTCGGCCGGCACCAGCCGTGCCGCGGTGCGAGGCGGTGGGGAAGGTGTCGGCGAAAACGACCTCGTGCCCCGGCAGGTCGGGGCCATCGACCGGATAGGTGACCACTGTTCTCGGCCTCGAGGCGTTGCCAGGAGATATGCGGCGAGGGAGGGCATCAGGCGCCGTGCCATTTCGGCGATAGACCTCGCGCGGATGGCCGTAGGCGCCAGTCGAGCCCGAGGCGCCTCGCGAGGTCCTGGATGATCCGCCAGTCCTCGCCGTGCCTCGCCCGGAGGCTCCACGGCCTTGCGCCCCATCTGCACCTGGCGGTTGGTGTTGGTGACCGTACCGGTCTTCTCCGGCGCAGGCCGTGGCCGGCAGCACGACATCGGCCAGCATCGCCGTCTCGGTGAGGAAGATATCCTGCACCACGAGATGCTCGAGGCTTTGCCAGCGCCGCGCGGGCATGCGCGCGCATCCGGATCCGGACATGGCCGGATTCTCGCCCAGGATATACATGGCCGCGGATATCGCCCGCGTAGCCGCCGCATTCGATGATCTCGACCACCGTCAGGCCCCGTTGCGGCGGAATGCCGGCATTGACGACGCTGTGGCCCCAGACGGTCTCGAAAGCGGTCGCGATGTTCGCCGCATCCTCGACCCGACTGCGTAATCGGGGCAGCACCATCGGGAATGAGGCCCGCATCGGAGGCGCCCTTGCACGTTATTCTGCCCGCGCAGGGGATGCAGGCCCGTGCACCGGGCCGGCCGACCTGGCCGGTGATCATGCGCCAGCGCAGATCAGGCAGCGGGCATTGTCGGTGCCATGCACATGCTGCGCAGATGCCCATGCCCCAGAAGATCATGCCGACGCCTTCGCGCGTGGCATATAGCCGCGCCACGGCGCGGATGGTGGCCGGATCGATGCCGCAGAGCGGCGCCATCGCCTCCGGCGTGGCATCCCGCGACCGCCATGCTCCAGATCGGGCTTTCGAAGCCGTCGACGAAGCGCTGCGATGATAGGCCGGATTGGTACAGATCCTCGGTGACGATCACATGCAGCATGGCATTCAGCAGCGCCACGTCGGAGCCGGGCTTGAAGCTGCAGGTCATGTGGCTGGCGATACCGCGACAGGGCCTGTGCCGCGCGGATCCATCACCACCAGACTGGCGCCGTTCTGGCGCACCGCGTTCTTGATAATAGGTGGCCGCGACCGGATGATTCACCGCCGGATTGGCGCCGATCACCACGATCACCTCGGCCTCCATCGCCGCCGCAAAGGGCGCGGTCACAGCCGCCGGAGCCGATGCCTTCCATCAGCGCGGCGACGGACGAGGCGTGGCAGAGCCGCGTGCAGTGATCGACATTGTTGGAGCCGAAGCCGCGTGCGCACCAGCTTCTGGAACAGATACGCCTCCTCGTTCGAGCACTTTGGCCGAGCCGAACCCGGCCAGCGCCTGGTTGCCCATGCCCGGCGCGGGCACCTGCGCCATGCCTGGCTGCGGCGGCGTCCAGCGCCTCGTCCCACGTCGCCTGGCGGAAGTGAGTGAAGGGATTGCGCGGGTCGACGTTGAGCCCCTTCGGAGCATCCGCGCGCCGGATCAGCGGCACGGTCAGCCGCTGCGGGCTCGCCACATAGTCGAAGCCGAAGCGTCCCTTGACGCAGAGCCGGCCCTCGTTCGCCGGCCCGTCGACGCCTTCCACATAGGCGATCGCGCCCGTCGCGTGACCTCGAAGTGAGACGAGGCAGCCGACGCCGCAGAAGGGGCAGACCGAGGTCGACGCTCTTGTCCGCGCCGCGGCTTCCCGCCATGCGTCGGCTTGTCGACGATCGACTTCGGCATCAGCGCGCCGGTGGGGCAGGCCTGCACGCATTCGCCGCAGGCGACGCAGGTCGACGTTGCCCATCGGATCGTCGAGGTCGAACACGACCTGGCGCATGATGGTCGCCGCGACATGCCATGCCGATGACGTCATTGCCCTGCACCTCGCGGCAGGCGCGGACGCAGAGATTGCACTGCGATGCAGGCGGCGAGGTTGACCGCCATGGCGCGATGGCTGAGGTCCGGCGTGCCGTGGCGCTCGGTGTCGCTGGCGCGCCGGAAAGCGGCTGGACGTGACACGCCCAGCGCGCTCGGCCCAGCTGCCAGAATTTCGACGCCGCGGTCATGGCGCCGCCGCGCGGCGCCGGCTGGTCGGCGAGCAGCAGTTCGAAGACCAGCGCCCGGCGCGCCGCCTCCGCCCGCTGGCGAGACTCGTCGACACTGTCATGCCGTCGGTCGCGCTGCCGGCAGCAGCTGAGGCGGCCAGCGTGCGCTCGCCCGTCGATCTCGACCACGCAGGCGCGGCAGTTGCCGTCGGGTGCGATAGCCCGGCTTCGGGTCGATGGCAGAGATGCGGGATCTCGGTGCCCATGGCGTTTCGCCACCTGCCAGATGCTCTCACCCGGCCGCGCCGATACGACTCTGTCCGCCGCGAGTCCAGCGTGAAGCGGTATCAGTCGTCAAACCCGCCCTCCAGTCACCTCGTCGCGGAAGAAGCGGAGCACCGACAGCATTGGATTGGGCGCTGCCTGGCCGAGGCCGCAGATCGAGGCATCGCGCATCACCTGGGCGCAGATCGCGCGAGCAGATCGGCTCGTCCCATTGCGCGCTGCAGCCATCAGCGTCGACGGCTTTTTCGGTGCCGACCCGGCAGGGCGTGCATTGGCCGCAGGATCTCATGGCGGAAGAACTGTCATCAGGTTCAGCGCCGCCGCCTGTCGACGTCGTCGCTGATCCGACAGCACGATCACCGCGCGGCCGAACCGATGAAGCAGCCGTATTTTTCCAGCGTGCCGAAATCGAGCGGCAGGTCGCGCCATGCGACGCCGGCAGGATGCCGCCCGACGCGCCGCCGGGCAGATAGGCCTTCGAGCCGGTGCCCTTCCGCCATGCCGCCGCGCCCTGGCGATAAGTTCCGCTCGCGGTGATGCCGGCCGGCGCCAGCCACGACGCCCGGATGTTGCACCCGCCCCGAGACCGAACAGCTGACCGCAGCCCCTTGGCGCCGTTGCAGCCCATGCCGGACAGCCACCAGTCGGCGCCCTTGCTCGGCGATGTCGCGGCAGCCCAGTACAGCGTCTCGACATTGTTGATCGAGCGTCGGCCGGCCGAACAGGCCCGTGCTCGGCTGGGATAGGGCGGCTTCTGGCCGCGGCAGGCCGCGCTTGCCCTCGATCGCTTTCGAGCATGCGCCGCTCTCCTCGCCGCAGACATAGGCGCCGGCGCCGCGGCGAAGATCGATCAGGCCCGGTCGCGCGAGCCCTGCCACCTCCAGCGCGGCGATCTCGCGCTGGAGCAGCAGACGCACCCCGGCATATTCGTCGCGCAGATAGATGACGATCCGTTCGGCGGCCACCGCTTCCGCCGCGATCAGGCAGCCTTCGAGGAAACGGTGCGGGTCGCGCTCCAGATGGTGGCGGTCCTTGAAGGTGCCCGGTTCGCCCTCGTCGGCATTGACCGTCATGAAGCGCGGCGCCGGAAAGCCCCTGACGATCTGCCACTTGCGTCCCGCCGGGAAGCCGGCGCCGCCGAGCCCCTTGAGGCCGGCGTCGGAGATCGCCGCGATCACCTCCTCGAGCCGCGCCGGATCGGTGCGTACGGCCTCGATCAGGCGATAGCCCTCGCGCGGCCCGGTAGGACAGCGAGCCCGATGGCATGGGGCGCCGGCCGGTCCTCGCGGAGGCCGCTCTCCACAGTCTCGAGCACGGTGTCGGCCGTGGCTTCGGCGACCGGGCGGCGTCCCACCACCGCCACGGGAGCCTCGGCGCAGCGGCCGACGCAGGGGACGGGCTGGATGCGGATCGCGGCCGCATCGGTGCGCTGGATCAGATCCGCCAGAAGCGCCTCGCCACCCGCCAGCACACAGGGCAGGGAGGTGCAGACCCGGACGGTCAGTGGTGGAGGGGGTGCCTCGCCCTCCTTCACGATGTCGAAGTGGTGGTAGAAGCTCGCCACCTCGAAGATCTCGGCCTGTCCGACGCGCAGCAGGTCGCCAGCGCCCGCATGTGGCGGGCGGAGAGATGGCCTTGATGGTCCTGGAGCCGGTGCAGATGTTCGATCAGCCGGTCGCGCTGCGGGGCATCGCCCACAAGCGCCTTCACCTCCGCCAGGGCGTCGTGATCGAGCGGGCGGCCGCGGGTCTTCGCCGCCGCCTTGCCGCGGCCCGCCCAGCCGGCATCCGGTCTGGTCGGCGATGGTCTGTCGTCTTCCTCGATGAATCCCGATCCGACATGCCCAGATTGTGGGCAGGTCGGACCGGCAATTCAAACGCTAAGATCGTCGCAGTTGGACCTCGACGTCATGGCTGTTGCGCGGTGGGCGGGTCGAAAGCCTGGATCGGCGGAAGGTTGGCGGTGAACTTCTCCACCTCGACGGTGGTCAACTGGCCGGTGCAGCCCTGTGCGAAGGAGGAGGTTCCGACGTCGCGCGTCAGCACGTTGGGATTGCCGTGGACGCAGAGCGGCATCTCCTCCTCGGGGTCCACCGGATCGTACCAGGCACCGGTCGGAAGCTGGATCACCCCGGGCGCAATGGCATCCGTGACCCTGACAGCTGCCAGGCAGGCGCCGCGCGCGTTGAACAGCCTGATGATGTCGCCGTCGACGATGCCACGTGCGCCGGCGTCCTTCGGGTTCATGCGGGCCACCTCGCGGCCGCGATGCTTGGCATCGGTCGAATGGCCGCCGAAGTCGAGCTGGCTGTGCAGGCGCGTCGTCGGCTGGTTGGCCACCAGGAACAAGGGCGCCGACGCCGTCGGCACGTCGGTCTTGGCGAGCCAGACCGGGTGTCCCGGGCAGTCTGCATCGCCGTGGGCGGCGATCTTGGCGGAATGGATCTCGATGCGGCCTGTGGCAGTGGTCACCGGATGGGCCTCCGGGTCCTCGCGATAGCGCCGGAGCTGGCCGCCGTCGTCGGCGTGCTGAGGCACGGTCAGGCTGCCGCGCTGCCAGAACTCCTCGAAACTCGGTGCCGGCAGGCCCTGTTCGGCGAGCGAGACGCGGGTCGGTTCGTAGAGGTACTCCAGCCACTGGCGAGTCGTCCGGCCCTCGGTGAAGGCAGGACCTGCCCCCAGCCTCTCGGCGAGATCGGAGAAGATGGCGTAGTCGTCCCGGGCGAGGCCATAGGGCTCCGCCACCGGATGCATCGCCACCATCAGCGGATCATTCGACGAGTAGCCGATGTCCTCGCGCTCCAGCGTCATGGTCGCAGGCAGAACGATGTCTGCGTGGCGGGTCGTCGCCGTCCAGGCGAGATCGTGGACCACCAGCGTATCGACGCGGGCGAAGGCCTTGCGCAGCCGGTTCAGGTCCTGGTGGTGGTGGAAGGGGTTTCCACCGGCCCAGTAGACGAGGCGGATGTCGGGATAGGTCCGGGTCGCGCCGTTGTAGCGGTAGGATCCGCCGGGATTCAGCAGCATGTCGGCGATGCGCGCCACCGGGATGAAATCGGAGACGCCGTTGCGGCCTTGCGACAGGGTCGGCCCCGGCACCGCATTGGTGCGTCGACCGTAATAGGCGATGGCGCCGAGCGAATAGGCATAGCCGCCGCCCGGAAGGCCGATCTGCCCGAGGGCGGCCGCCAGCACCATGGCCATCCACACGGGCTGCTCGCCATGCTCGGCCCGCTGCAGCGAATGGGACACCACGACCAGCGAGCGTCGGCCGGCGAGCCGCCGCGCCAGGGCTCGGATGGCGCCGGCATCGAGGCCGCAGATGGCCGCGGCCCAGTCGGCGTCCTTCGGCACGCCGTCGCTCTCGCCCGTCAGGTAGCGCAGGAACACCGGCCAGCCCTCGGTGTAGCGGTCGAGGAAGGCCTGGTCGTGCAGCCCCTCGCTCACGAGCGTGTGCACGAGGCCCAGCATCATCGCCGTGTCGGTGGCGGGCGTGACGGTGAGCCACTCGGCCCCCGCCTCCTCGGGCAGGTCCTCGCGCAGCGGGCTGACGAGAACGAACTCGCATCCGCGTGCCCTCGCGGCCGCCATGGCGCCCCGCTCGACATGCTTGCTCACCGAGCCGCCGGCCACCATCGAATTCTTCAGCGCCATGCCGCCGAAGGAGATGACGATCTCCGTCTCCGAGGCGATCTGCTCCCAGGTCACGTTGCGCTTGGTGATCTCCTCGTAGCCGGCGAGGATCTGCGGCAGCAGCACGGTCGAGGAGCCCGACGAGTAGCTGTTGACGGACTTCACATAGCCGCCGAGGGCGATGTTGAGGAACCGATGGACCTGGCTCTGGGCATGGTGGAACCGGCCGGCGCTGGACCAGCCGTAGGATCCTCCGAAAATGGCGCCCGGCCCGCGCGTGTCGCGGACGCGCTTCAGTTCGGCGGCCAGGAGGTCGAGGGCCTTGTCCCAGCTGACCGGGACGAACTCGTCCCGCCCGCGGCGATCGTCGGGGCCGGGGCCGCGCTCCAGCCAGCCGCGGCGGATCATCGGCTGGGCGATGCGGGCGCGATGACGCAGGGCACCGGGGAAGTTGTGGATGATGCCGTTCGGGTCGGGATCGCCCCCATAGGCCCGAACGTCCAGCTTGCCGTCACGCATGCGCGCCGAGAACACTCCCCAGTGCGAGGTGTGGGGCCGGAAGCCGTCGGTCAGGTCAAGGCCGGGATCGGGCCGGTCACGCGTCTCGGTCATCGGGGGCTCCCTGCACGGCCCGCCCGGAGCTGTCCGGACGGCGGGCGCCCATTCAACAGAGTGCCGACCCGAATGGCCATACCGGTTCCGACACGGCTGGGGCCCGCGGCGACGGGTTGAGGGGCTGGACCCCGCCGGGGTCAGACAGCATTGTTGCAGAATGGGCGAATGACGCACGTCAAGGACAGCAAGGGTGCCGGCGCCGATTTTCATCGAAATGTCCCGAACGGGACGCCCGATCACCAGAGAACCGTCGCCATGTCTCGTCGGCGCCGCCTGATGGCCCTCATGTTGCTCTCGCCGCTGGTCATCGTGACGGCGGCGAGCCATTCTTCTGCCGTACCGGCCGGCGCGTCCGCGGGCTCGCCGGCGATCCATCTCGCGGGCGGCGGCGATCTGCGGGACCGCATCGAGGACCGTGCGCGCCGACTGCTGGCGGTGGCCCGCAAGGGTCGCTCATGGGTGACCCCGCGCGGCGTGACGCGCTGGCCGATCCTGATCCAGGACGAGCTTCGTGGGTCGCTGTGGGAGAACGTCGAACTGCAGGCGCTGACCTTCGGCGACCACTGGCGGACCGGCGACAGCGCAAGGCTCGGCAAATCCACGGGCGACGATTTCCGCGAGTGCTATGGATCGACCATGCACTAGCCGGACCGGATCAGGCATGACGACCCCCGGGGATCCCAGGTGACCCGCCGCGACATTGCGGGGCTCGCCGTCATCATTCTCGTCGTCTTTCTGGGGCTGGGCGCCTACTGGTTCGTCAACGTCGCCCCGATCCAGCTGCGCATGGCGGTAGCCCCGGCAGGCAGCGAGACAGCCCAGTTCTTCGCGGCCCTCGCCCAGACCGCCGAGCGCGAGAACTACCGCGTGCGGCTGGCGCTCGCTCCCCTGAGCAACGTCGCCGAGACCTCCGCCGCCATCGATGCAGGTGACGTGGACCTCGCCATCGCGCGGGCGGACTATCGCATTCCCGCGACCGGTCTCGGTGTCGCCATCCTGCACCAGAACGTCGCCCTGCTGGTCGCCTGCCCCGCGCCTCCTCCCGCGCCGGTTCTCCCGGCGCCGGCGGCGCGTCCGGGGCAACGCCCTCGCCCTGTGGCGCCAGCCGCCGAGCAGCCGGCACCTCTCCAGGGCTTCGCCGACCTGCGCGGACGCCGCGTCGTGGTGGTCGGCCGGGGACCGGGCAACAAGGCCCTCTTCGAGAAGCTCGCCGCCTATCATGGCCTGGCGATGCGGGACATCGATCTCGTCGAGGCCACATCGGCCGCCGACGTGACCGCCGCGAATGTGCTGAAACCCATCGACGCGCTCTTCATGGCCTTTCCGCGCGGCGAGGCCGTCATCGGCGAGACCATCCGGGCGATGCGCTGCAACGGGGACCGGCGGCCGATGCTGGTGCCCCTGGTCGAAGGCAACGTCTTCCAGGCGCGCAACCGTGTCTTCAGTTCCGTCGAGCTCGTCGCCGGCGAATTCGGCAGCAACCCCTTGCTGCCCGCCGAAGCCGTCTCGACCCTCAGCTTCCCGTCGCTGCTCGTCGCCCGCCGCGGCCTGCCGAAGGACATCGTCGAGGAGTTTACCCGGCAGCTCTTCACGCTCCGCCACGGCTTCATGTCGCAATTTCCGGCAGCCGGTCGCATCGAGGCGCTGCCGACCGATCGCGGATCGGCCTTCGCCCTGCACCCGGGGGCGAGCAGCTACTATGACGCCGAGGAGAAGGGCTTCTTCGAACGCTACGAGACACTGATCTACGTGCTGCTCTTCGGCTTCAGCGGCATGATTTCCGCGGTCGTCTGGGTCTGGCGGTATCTCTTCCCCAGGCGCAAGAACCTCGTCTTCGAGGAACACCACAGCTTCGAAGGCCTCATCGCCCGGACGAGGGTGGCAGCCTCCCTCGCGGAGCTGGACGACATCGTCCAGGCGATGGACCGGCTGCTCGGGGAGCTCTCGCAGAACATGCTGCAGGGCAAGGTGGATCTGGAGATGAAGCCCGCCTTCGACATCATGAGCGAGCGTCTGTCGGCCGCCATCGCCGACCGTCGGGTGGAACTGCTGTCCCGGCGGGACGATCCTGTCCCGCAACCGGCGCCGTCGACGCCAGCTGCGGTGCCTCCTCCCGCTCCGCAAGGCTGACGTCCGGGACGGCGTCTCCCACCAGGCGGGAACCTGCGCAGGGGCGACGGGTTGGTCCGGAAGCCACGGATCACCCATCGAAAGGAACACCCGATGTTCTCGTTCTCGTCGAACAGGACCCGCTCGTCGCTCCAGGACACCGCCGAAGGTGCGCTGGAACAGCTTCTCGGCCTCGCCCGATGGATCGGCCGGGAGGGCGCCGAGGTCCAGACCCAGCTCGCTTCGGCCCCCGATCACCTGCGCGCCGCCGGCCGGCATCTCGACCGCCTGGGGTTCGGGCCCATGGCCATCGCCGGCACCGGTCGCCTCGCCGCAAGGCATGTCGGACGCAACCCGTCTCTTCTCGCGCCCCTGCTGGTGGTCGGCGCGGCCGTCGCCGTCGGCTACTGGCTCGCCAGGCCCGCAACCCCGCCTGTCGCGGCGCCCTATGTGAAGCGCGAGTCCTGACCACCGTCCCACCGGGATCCCCGGCGCGCCCGCGGCCCCTTCGCCGGATTAAGGCGAGCGGGCGCGGGCGTCTTGCGTATTGGCCCAATAGAAAGCGGAACCGTCTCTCGATTTGAGAAATAGTATGGAAAATATCGGAACGAAAAAGTGATGACAGTCGTTGATGGGGTCCCAACACTACCAAGCAGGGCTCCGACAATGACACGCTTTCTTCTTTCCGTTTCGACGATCGTCCTGACGTCCGGGCTCGCGATCGCCCAGACGACGACCCCCGCCACCCCGCCTGTCGGCTCGCCGCCTGCCGCGACGCGGCCGACCACCACTACACCGCCCGCTGCCGCGCCCGCCGAGCGTCGCGCCGTGAACGCCGCTCCGCTGGAGAACGGCGCCAACAGCTTCACCGAGGGTCAGGCGCGCAGCCGTCTGGAGGAAGCCGGCATCTCCGCGGTCACGGGCCTCACCAAGGACGACAACGGCATCTGGCGCGGACGCGGCCAGTGGAATGGCAAGGCCGTGACCGTCGGCCTCGATTTCCGCGGCAACATCTCGGCGCAGTGACGCCTTTCCAGCCACGCTTCACGAAAGGACCTAACCCATGAAGACCACTGTCTCAGCGATTTTCGACAGCTACTCCGATGCCCTCACCGCCGTCGAGCGCGTCGTGTCCGCCGGCATCCCCCGCGACGACATCTCGGTCCTGTCCAATGACCGGACCGTCGACCGCAGCACCTATGGCGACTATGCGCCGGCTGTTTCCGACGACAGCTCGACGGGTGCCGGCACCGGTGCCGGGCTCGGTGCCGTCGCCGGCGGTACTGCGGGCATTCTCGCCGGTCTCGGCATCCTCGCCATTCCCGGCCTCGGCCCGGTGGTCGCTGCCGGCTGGCTCGCTGCGACCCTCGTGGGTGCCGGCGCAGGCGCCGCCGCAGGTGGCCTGGTGGGTGCGCTGACCGGCGCCGGCATGTCGGATGACGACGCGCACACCTATGCCGAGGGCGTCCGCCGCGGTGGCACCATGGTCTCGGCCCGGGTGGAAGGCGCTCAGGCCAGCCGCGTGCAGGCCCTGCTCGAGGCGGGCTCCTACAACCCCGGGACCGATCGAGCGAGTGGCGGAGCGACGGCTGGACCGGCCGCGCCGCCTGATCCAGGGCATCAAGCATCAGCGAGGCCCTTCCGCCAACCGGCGGAGGGGCCTCGTTACGTCCGGACCCTGGCCGGCGCCGTCGTCAGGAACGCGAGGGGACAGAAGGCAGCAACAAATAAATAACACATAGTATATGTGTCTATAGAATTGGAAATCTTGATGCGAATCGACTAATCTGTTTCACAATATTTAAGATTCGTCCGATTGAACTCGGCGACGACATGATTGTTGTTCCGTCGGTATTTCAGTACTTTGCCCGTTCGGGCGCCGTTGCTGGCGTTGCGGTTGGCGTCTACGCGCTGATCATGCTGGCTTCCGCCCAGATCCTGAACGATCCCGACAGTCACTGGCACCTGCATGTCGGACAGGAGCTCCTGGCAACGGGAACCCTGCCGCGGACAGACAGCTATTCCCACAGCTTTGCCGGCAGGCCCTGGATCGCCAAGGAATGGCTGTCGCAGGTCCTGATCGCCTTTGCCTATGAGATCGGGGGGTGGCTCGCGGTCACAGCCCTCATGGCCGCTGCGGCTGCTGCGGCGCTCTCCCTCCTTGCGGGAAGCCTGCTCCCGCGGCTCGTTCCGCTCTCGTCGGTGGCGCTCCTGGGCTTCGCTTTCCTGAGCATGCTGCCGCACCTCCTGGCGCGCCCCCATATCCTCGCCCTGCCGGTCATGGTCGCCTGGTTCGTTGCGCTGTTCGCGGCGGTGGAGCGGCAGGAAGGACCTCCCTGGGCCGCCGCCGGCCTGATGGTGCTCTGGTCCAACCTGCACGGCAGCTTCACCTTCGGCCTCGCCTTCGGTGGCCTGGTGGCGGTCGAAGCGCTGCTCGTGGCGGAGCCATCCCGCCGGTTGCGGGTGCTGGTGGGGTGGGGCGCCTTCGGTCTTCTCTCGCTGGCTGCGGCCTGCGTCCATCCCTACGGGGTCGAGTCGCTCGTCGCGGCGGGGCGCGTCCTGAACCTCGCCGAGGCGAAAATGGTGATCGGCGAGTGGAAGCCGCACAATTTCGCCTCGTTCAGCCTGTTCCAGGCCCTGCTGCTGTGCGGCATCGCGGCCCTGCTCCTGTCGGGCTTCCGCATGTCGCCCTATCGCACCCTTCTCCTGCTGCTGCTCGTCCACATGGCACTGACCCACCAGCGCCACCTGACTCTCCTGGGGCTGATCGCGCCGCTGATCGTCGCCCCCGCCCTCGCCGTCAGGGAGCCAGCCTCGCCCCTGGCAGGCTGGCAGTGGGGCCGGGTGGCGGTGCTCGGCGCTCTCGGGTGGGTCGGCGTCACCAGCCTTGCCGTCGCGATCGGCATCGATCCGAAGCCGACGGCGCGATGGATGCCGGAGGCGGCCCTGTCCGCCGCGCGTGGGGCCGGGGCGACGGGCAGCGTCCTGAACGACTACGACTTCGGCGGCTTTCTCATCGCGCGAGGCGTTCCCACCTATGTCGACGGGCGGACCGAACTCTATGGCGGGCGCTTCGTCGCCGAGACGGTCGAGGCCATGGAACTGGACGATCTCGACCGTCTCCACGCCATCCTCGATGACCCCCGCATCGGCTGGACTCTTCTCGCCCCCACCCGGGCCGCGGTGGCCTATCTCGACCGGCTGCCCGGCTGGCGGCGGGTCCACGCCGACCAGATCGCGGTGGTCCATGTCCGCACTCCCCCGGCGCAGGCGCCCCCGCGCTGACAGTTCCGGCGTGGCGCTGACGCCGCGAGGCGGCTCCGGTCAGGCGAGGATGACCTGCAGCCCGCGCGCCACGACATAGAGGCCGGCGAGCGCAACGATGGCGGCGAAGATGCGCGTCAGTGCCGCCTTGCGGGTTGCCAGACGCCTCGCGGCGAGTGTCCCCAGAATGCCGCCGGCGAGGCCTCCGGCGACGAAGAGGGAGGCAACCTTCCAGTCGACGAGACCCGACAGGGCGTAGGAGGCGGCCGTCGTCGCCCCGAAGGCCGTGACCGCCACCAGCGACGAGCCGATCGCCGCGACGATGGGCATGTGGGCGGCGGCCATCAGGCCGGGCACGATGAGGAAGCCGCCGCCGATGCCGAAGAAGCCGGAGAGGGCGCCGACGGCCAGTCCTCCGATCGCCAGCCGCGGCAGGAGGGTCGGTGCGCTCGTCCGGTCGAGCGGGCGGAAGGCGAGCCCCTCGCCCCTCCTGCCGAGCAGCATGGCGGCGGCGATGACGATCATCAGGACGCCGAACAGCAGCAGCAGCTTCTGGCCGTCGACGCTCTTGCCGACCAGCGACCCGCCGGTGGCGCCGGCGATGCCGGCGGCGGAAAAGACCAGTGCGCAGGGCCAGCGGACATTGCCCGCCCGGGCATGGCCGACGAGGTTGGCCAGCGCGCTGAGCGCGACAGCGACCGAACCGGTTCCGATGGCGACATGGGGCGATGCGACTCCGACCGCATAGACCAGCAGCGGCACGGCGAGGATCGATCCGCCACCGCCGATCAGACCGAGTACGAAACCGACCAGCGAGCCGGAGGCGACCGAGGTGACGTCGGACAAGGCGATCATCGCAGGGATTCCGTGCCCTGGTGATGCCGAATCGAGGGCCGATCGTGACGCTAGCGCAATTTCCCACGATGCCGACCGCCATTCAGGCATGGCAGCGTTCGCGCCCGGTCGTGGGACGCGACCGCCGGGATCAGTCGTTCGGGTGGGTTCCCTCGAAACGGAAGCCGTCGGCCTTCTTCGTGAAGACGAAGATCGTCTGGCCGCAGAACAGGAAGAAGTTCTCGTTGCCCTCGCCGTCCTTGTCGTAGACGGGGCGGGCCGTCTGCAGGCAGGTGCGGTTGCGCTGGGTGAACATCTGCCGGTAGATCCGGCTCTCGAAATAGGCCCGGTCGCGATGCGCATCGTCATAGTAGATCGGCAAGCGGGTGAGCGCTGCGACAGCGCTCGCATCGTTGGCGCGCAGCGCCTTCCGGAAGTCGGCGACGAAGGTGCGGAACTCGGCCTGCAGGGCTGGCGGCGCCGGGGGGTCGCGCTGGGCGAGGGCGTTTCCCGTGGAGGCGGCTGCGAGGAGAAGCCCGAAGGCGGCGGCGAGAGCTGAGCGACGGCTTCTGCGCGACATGGTCCAAGAGTCCTTGTTGGAGAATGGCCGATGTCCGCGGCGGTCGCCGCTGTCGCTCTCCTGCGGGAGGGACGTACCCGCCGGCCATGGCTTCGCAGCGATGCCGCAGCGGTCGTCATCAGGAGAACGGCTGGCGTCCGGCTGGACCTGGCCCTTCTGTCGTGTCGGGTTATGCCAGCGGAATGCTGTGAGCGCGTGCCGCTGCGAAAGCCGGGGTGTTTCCGACGCGACAGGACCCGTGCCTGCGCCCGGCCGTCCGCGCGTGCGGCAACTCGTCGACCATCCACCGGATTCAAAGCCGGTCTGGCCGGAGGCGTATGACGTCCGGCCGACATGGCCGCCATCGCCGGTCCAACCCTGACCCGTCGAACCGGCTCACCCGATCGGCATGCGCCCCTCTGTGCCCAGCGCGCCGTCGCTCTCGTCCTTGAGCGCCACGCCCGTCAGGCGGCGGGCGAGGGCTTCCCGCATCAGCCAGGCCGCCTTGAAGGCCGCGACCTCGGGCGACAGGCCGCCGCCATGGACATTGGAGATGCAGTTGCGCTCGCCGTCGTTGCGGCCGATCCGCGGAGCATGGGTCAGGTACGCCCGAGGCTGTCCGGGGTGGACAGGCCCGGCCGCTCCCCGATGAGCATCAGGACCGCACGCGCGCCAACAAGTGCAGCAATCTGATCGCCAATGGCGACGCGCGCCTACCACGAACGACAATCACCGGTCCAAGACCCAGGCCGAGCGTGGCGATGCGTGGCCGGAGCAGTGCTCGCGAGCATGGCTCGCGGCATGGCTTGCGACGCGCGTGCCAGAAAGCCCGTCGGCAATTACGATCACGATGTCACCGCCTGGCTTGCCGACAGGGCCTCGAGGACATCGCGCGTGAGACCGGCGAGAGCCTTCGGCCATAGTCAGGACGGCTGAGATATACTGCGCGTTCGGTCGCATCGCTGTCGACAACAATCGTGCCGCGAGCCCGGTTTGCGCAAGTCCTCGGCAATTCCCGCGCCATCGAAGGGCGTATGCACGGCGTCACGTGCCCTTGCATGGGACAGCCCGAACGCCAGAACCTCGCTTGTCGGCAGCGAAGCGCCGGCGCGCCCAAGCGCAATGCGCGCGGGGGTAAAGCGCCTGAGCCCAGACCAGGGGTCGGTATCGCTCATGGCTTTCGCGCCGACTGGAGAAGTGGGTGCGTTGACGAGGCCGGGCAGCAGCCGGCCATCGGTGTCGGTGACAAGCCCGAGCGACATGCAGCCAGGCGTCGAATTCCGGCGCGCGCCGGAGGCTGAGCAGGTCGCGCATCGCGATCTCGCATCATGGAACGACGTCGGTCTGGTAGTTCAGCATCACGTCGTCGGCGCCGGGCACGCCCATGATGATAGTTGACGCCGGCGGCGCCCAGCAGGGTCGAGCAGCGCTGTCCATGTCGTCCTGGTCGGCCTCGGCATGGTTGGTGTAGCAGACATCGACCCCCATCGGCAGGCCGAGCAGCTTGCCGCAGCAAGTGGTCCTCCAGGCCGGCGCGGATGATCTGCTTGCCGTCGAACAGGTATTCCGGTCCGATGAACCCGACGACGGTATTGACGAGCAGCGGCTGGATAGGCGCGGGCCACCGCATAGGCGCGCGCCTCCAGTGTCTGCTGGTCCACGCCGTGATGGGCATTGGCGGACAGCGCGCTGCCCTGACCGGTTTCGAAATACATGACGTTGTCGCCGACCGTGCCGCGCCGCAGCGCACAGCGCGGCATCGGGCCCCTCGCTGCAGCACGCGCGAGGTCGATGCCAAAGCACGCGATTGGCCGCCTCGCGTGCCGGCAATCGACTGGAACACGAGGTCGACCGGCGCGCCCGCGTTCGATCATCTGCAGTCGTGGCGGTGACATGCGTCAGCACGCAGCTCTGCGTCGGGATCTCGAAACGCTGGCGGATCAGTCGTCCAGCATCTCGAGCAGGCGGATCGCCAGCTCGGTCGACGCTGTCGGTGGCCGGGTTGATGCCGATCACCGCGTCGCCGATGCCATAGAGCAGGCCATCCAGCGATGGCGGCGGCGATGCCGTCGGCGTCGTCGGTCGGGTGGTTCGGCTGCAGCCGGCTGGCCAGCCGTGCCGGGCAGGCCCGAGCGTGGTGCGGAAACCGGTGACGACCCGGCATTTGCGCGGCCACCGCGATCAGATCCTGGTTGCGCATCAGCTTGGAGACGGCCGCCACCATTTCCGGCGTCAGGCCCGGCGCCAGGCGGGCGAGGGTGGCGGTATCGGCGCGGTAGGACAGCAGCCAATCGCGCAGTTCGCCAACCGTGAGGGACGCGACCGGCGCGAAGGCGGCGGCATCATGACCATCGAGGATCAGGCGGGTCACCTCGTCCTGCTCATAGGGGACCAGCGCCTCGTCGAGGAAGCGGCGCAGGCGGCAGGTCGGCCAGGGCCATTCTGGCCGCCACCCGGCGTTCATCGCTGCTGGCTGCGATGCCGGCGAGCTGGTCGCCCGAGCGCAGCGGCGTCGCCTTGGCCATGAGGTCCTTCAGGTCGCGGAACAGGTGGGTCCTCTGTCCAATCGTCTGGCGGAAGGTCACAACTGGGTCCTCTCAGAACCTGGGCCCGCGCGAAGGGCGCTTCACAGGCTAGGGTGGTCGTCGACGAAGGCGGTGTGGCTGACGAGGCCGGCCCCCCGCGACCAGCTGTGCAGCATGAACTGTGCCGGTTCGCGGACGAAGCGGTAGGGCGCCTGCGGATCGAGGTCGAGCGCGATGGCGTGGGACGCCGAGGGCGCGAGGCGGATGGGCACGCCGGCGAGGCTCGCCTGGATGTTGCGATGGACATGGCCGCAGAGGATCGCATGCACGCGAGGGTGGGCCGCGAGCAGCGCGGCGAGCTCGGCCGTGCCGCGCCTGAGGCCGATCGCATCCATGGCGGCGATGCCGGTGGCGAAGGGCGGATGATGCATGACGATGAGGCGATCCCGTCCGTCCGTCGCCCTGAGGTCGGCGTCCAGCGCCGCGAGGCGGCTGTCGCACAGTTCGCCGTGCGAGGCGCCGCTGACCAATGTGTCGATGCCGATGACGACGAGGTCGCCCAGATCCCTGATCGATCGCAGGAAGCCTCCCGCCGTGAGCTGGGTCGCGCCCGGCAGGGCGGCCGCCATCGGCTCGCGTTCGTCGTGGTTGCCCGGAACGGCGAGGAGGGGCAGCCCGGTGCGGGCCAGCCGCTCGGCGATGAGGGCATAGACCTCCGGGGTGCCATCCTCCGCCAGGTCTCCGGAGACCACGAGGAGATCCGGGCGCGGCCGCAGCGCGGCCAGTCTCGCCACCGCCCGGTCGAGCGCGGCCAGCGTGTCGAAGCGCCCGGCAAAGAGCGTGCCCGGCCGAACGATGTGAGTATCTGTCAGATGCGCGATCAGCACGCCTCAGGCTCCCTCATGCGCGCCCCATGGACTGGCGGCGGAGGGGGAGTGTGCGATGTCAAAAGCGGCAAGGGAAGTGTGGAAATTTGATCATCGTGCCCACAATTTCAACTCGTAATCCACAAATTCCACGTCTAGCCTGAGTGCATCGGATGGCTGGACACCATCGTGCTCCCTCATTTCGGGGCCCGGTGACAAGGATCTGAACAGAACTCCCCATCCCGCAGGTCGAGTCGCCGTCATTCGCGCGTCATGAGCCGCATGTTCTGTTCGTGGCGCTTCAACATCTATGGGGTTGCCGAATGTCAAAATCCACACTCTCCGGACTCTCCCGCCGCGGCCTGCTGATGGCCGGTGCCGCCGCGCCCATGGCAGGCATTCTCGGCGCGTCGTCCTCCTTCGCCTCTGGCGCGGAGACGGTGAAGCTGCAGTTCATGTACCCGATCGGCGTGTCGGGCGACATCAACCGCATCGTCTCCGGCATGATCTCCCAGTTCAATGCCGCCCACCCCAGGATCGAGGTGGAGGCCATCTATGCCGGCAGCTACGACAACACCGAGCAGAAGGTCATCACCAGCCTCGCCACCGGTGATCCGCCGGCCACCTGGCTGCCCATCAACTCGGCGCTGCAGACCTTCCTGCAGCTCGACGCCCTCGCCGACCTGACGGCCCGCGCCAGGGCGGACGACATCTACCAGGACTTCCTGCCGGGCTTCCTCAACACCTGCGTCTCCGACGACAAGCTCTACGGCCTGCCGTTCCAGCCCTCGACGCCGGTGCTCTACATCAACAAGGACGCCTTCCGTGCCGCCGGCATCACCAAGGTGCCGGATACGTGGGACGAGCTGTTCGAGACCGCCAGGGCACTCACCGTCCGCGAGGGTGGCGAGTTGAAGCGCTGGGGCCTGACCATCGGCGGCGGCTGGCATGACTGGATCTTCGAGAGCTACGTGCGCCAGAACGGGCTGGTGCCGTGGGCCAAGGACCGGGTGATGTTCAACGCCCCGGAGGCGCTCAACGCCCTCGAATTCTGGGTGAAGATGGTGCAGGGCGGCGTCATGCCCCCGGCCTCGACCTGGGAGAGCTCTGCCAACGACTTCATGGCCGGCCGCACCGCCATGCTCTACCACTCCACGGGCTCGCTCACGAACCTGCGGACTTCCTCGAGGTTCCCGGTCGGCGTCGCCTTCATGCCGAAGAACAAGACCTACGGCGCAGCCATGGGCGGCGGCCCGCTGATGATCGCCAAGAAGCTCTCCGACGCGCAACAGGAGGCGAGCTGGACCTTCATCCGCTGGATGACCAACACCAAGAACCAGACGGAATGGGGTCAGGCCACCGGCTATATCGCCGCCCGCAAGTCGTCGTGGAATCGCCTGAGATGAAGGCCTACCTCCAGAAGGTGCCCGAGGCGCAGGTGGCGCTCGACCAGGCCGCCTTCGCCGGCGCCTTCCTGCAGGTCCCCGGCTATCACCGCGTGCGGGAGTTCCTCAAGAGCGCGCTGGATCGCACGCTCGCCGGCTCCATCAAGCCGGACGTCGCCCTTGCCGAGGCGAACACCAACGCCAACCGCGAGATCCAGCGCCTGCTGCGCCGCCGCAGCTGACCCACGCCTGGCGCGCCGCGCGGGGAGGACCCGTGCGGCGCTCCCTCACCAGAGGACCATGACGCCATGATGCTGAGCGCGACGACGCGGGCCCGGTGGAGCGAAGCGGGCCTCGCCTATGCCCTGATCCTCCCCTCGCTGGTCTTCCTCGCGGCCTTCACCTACTGGCCGATCATCCGCTCTGTCTATTTCAGCTTCCACGACGTGGTGCTGGGGAAGCCCGACATCTTCTTTCTGGGCTGGGAGAACTATGAGCGGCTTTGGAACGACAGCCTGTTCTGGAAGGTGCTGGGCAACACGGCCTTCTACACGCTCTTGACCATCCCGCTGTCCATCGGCACGGCGCTGCTGCTCGCCGTCGCGCTCGACAGCAAGCTGCGCGGCATGGCGATCTACCGCTCGGCCTTCTTCTACCCGGTGATGATCCCCTCGGTCGCGGCCGGCATGGTCTGGGTCTTCCTCTATGCGCCCGGCTACGGCCCGATCAACGACATGCTGGCAGCTCTCGGCCTGCCGCGGCTCGAATGGCTCTACAACAGCCGCTGGGCCCTGCCCGCCATCATCCTCATGAGCATCTGGAAGTATTCCGGCTACTTCATGCTGATCCTGCTGGCGGCCTTGCAGCTCGTGCCCTCGGACCTCTACGAGGCCGCCCGCCTCGATGGCGTCTCGGCCTGGCAGCGGCTCATCCACATCACCATCCCGCTGATCTCGCCGACGCTCTATTTCGTCGTCGTCATTGGCCTGCTGCACTCGTACCAGATCTTCGACTACGTCTACGTGATGACGCAGGGCGGGCCGGCCGATTCCACCAATGTCCTGACCTTCTACATCTACCAGAACGGCTTCCAGTATCAGGACATCGGCTACGCCTCGGCCATCGCCAACACGCTGCTCGTCTTCGTCCTCGGCCTCATCGGCATCGTCGCGGCCACGCTCGGCCGGCGCGTGCATTATCTCGGGCGCTGACCCATGGCCCTCGCCGACATGTCCTCCGAACTCCGATCCGTCAGCGCCCAACCCCCCGCCTCGCGATCGGGCCTTGCGGCCCTGCGCGCCTTCGCCGCCCGCAACTGGCTCCATGCGGTGCTCTTGCCGCTGGCGATCCTGTGGCTCGCGCCGCTCATCTGGATCGTCATCACCTCGCTCAAGACCCGCGTCGAGGTGTTCGATCGCACGGCCGGGCTGCTGCCGGCGGCGCTGCAATGGGGCAATTACCCCGCGGCGATGCAGGTCGCGCCCTTCGGCACCTATCTGGTCAATTCCGTCCTGGTGACGGGCGGCATCCTCGCCTGCCAGCTCGTCACCATCACGCTCGCCGCCTATGCCTTCGCGCGGCTGGAATTCCCCGGCAAGCGTGTGTTCTTCACGCTCTTCCTGCTGCAGATCATGTTCCCGATCTACGCGATCTTCCTCACCAACTTCGTGACCATCCGCGAGCTCGGCCTGCTCAACAGCCTGCCCGCGATGATTGTGCCCTTCGTCGCCTCCGGCTACGGCACCTTCATGCTGCGCCAGGCCTTCCGCCAGGTGCCCTCGGAACTGGCCGACGCCGCGCGGCTCGACGGCTGCGGCCATTTCGGCATCCTCTGGCACGTCTTCCTGCCGCTGGTTCAGCCGACGCTGGTCGCCTTCGGCATCATCTCGGTCGTCACCCACTGGAACGACTACATGTGGCCGCTGCTCGTCACCAATTCGGAATCGGTCCGCACCCTGCCGATCGGCCTCGGCCTTCTCGCCAAGTCCGACAGCGGCGCCGACTGGACCCGCCTGATGGCCGCGACCATCGTCGTCGTCTCGCCCCTGCTGCTGATGTTCGTGGTGTTCCAGCGCCGCTTCATCGACAGCTTCATGCATGCCGGCCTGAAATAACGGGAGAAGGCACCCAATGGCCCACGTCACCCTGCAGGGCGTCTCGAAGAGCTACGGCGACCGCGCGACGGTCCATGCCGTCGATCTCGCCATCGCCGACAAGGAGTTCATGGTCCTCGTCGGCCCCTCCGGCTGCGGCAAGTCCACGACGCTGCGGATGATCGCCGGACTGGAGACCATCACCTCCGGCCGGCTGCTGATCGACGGCCGCGATGTCACCGAGGCGCCCCCGCAGAAGCGGGACATCGCCATGGTGTTCCAGTCCTATGCGCTCTATCCGCATATGACGGCCTATATGAACATGGCCTTCGGCCTGATGAAGACGTCGAGCCTGTCGAAGCAGGAGATCGACGCGCGGGTCCGGCAGGCGGCGGAGATCCTCCACATCGAACCGCTCTTGCAGCGCAAGCCCAACGAGCTCTCCGGGGGCGAGAGGCAGCGCGTCGCCATCGGTCGGGCCCTGGTCCGCAAGCCCAAGGTCTATCTCTTCGACGAGCCGCTCTCGAACCTCGACGCCAAGCTGCGCAACCGCATGCGGGGCGAGTTGAAGCGGCTGCACAGCGAGCTCGGCATCACCGTCATCTATGTCACCCACGACCAGATCGAGGCGATGACCCTCGGCACACGGGTCGCCATGATGTCGAAGGGTCGGCTCCAGCAGGTCGGACCGCCCATGGACATCTACATGAAGCCCGCCAACACCTTCGTCGCGACCTTCATCGGCTCGCCCGAGATGAGCCTCATCCCCTGCTCCGCCGCCGGCTCGGCCCTGCATCACGCCGCCTTCACCGGCGGCGTGGCGGTGACCGATGGCGCGCTTCCGGCGAATCTGCTGCTTGGTGTCCGGCCGGAGGAGATCATCGTCCATCGCGGCGGTTCAGGCGGCATGGCGCGTGGCAAGGTGGAGCGGACGGAATTCATCGGTGCTGAGGCGCTGAGCGAGATCGTGCTCGGCGACGACCGCATCACCGCCCGCACCCCTGTCGCCGACGCGCCGGAGGCGGGAGCCGACGTCGCCATCTCCTTCGACATGAGCCGCGCCCGACTGTTCGACCAGGCGAGCGGTCAGGCTATCGTCCTGTCCTGAGGCGCGGGCTCCCCGCGGCATGCCATGACCCTGAATCTTCGCCAGAAGCAGATCCTCCAGCTCCTCGAGGAGGCCGGCAGCGTCTCGATCCTCGACCTTGCCGAACGCTTCCGCGTCTCCGACGAAACCATCCGCCGCGACCTGCGCGTGCTCTCGGAGGACGGCCGCGTCGAGAAGTTCCACGGTGGCGTGCGCATCGGAGAGGGCCGGCGCGAGGCGCCCTTCGAGCGGCGGCTGAAGGAGATGACCGACGCCAAGCGCCGCATCGCCGCCATGACCGCCGAGCTGATCTCCGACGGCGCGACGGTGCTGCTCGACAACTCCAGCACCTCCTGCTTCCTCGCCCATGCCCTGGTCGAGCGCGAGAACCTCACCGCCATCACCTTCTCGGTGGAGGTGGCGCAGATCCTTATCTCCGGCGAGCGGCGGCACCGGGTGATCCTGCCTGGCGGCGAGCTGCGTCGGGAGGACAGGACCATCATCGGCCCCTCGGCCATCCAGTTCGCCTCGCAGTTCACGCCGGATGTCTTCGTGATGTCGGTCGCGGCCGCCTCGGCGGATCGCGGGCTCATGGATTTCGACCTGTTCGAGACCGAACTGAAGCGGGCCATGATCGGCCTCGCCGGCAAGGTCGTCGCCATGATCGACTCCAGCAAGTTCGCCAAGTCCGGCCTCATCCAGGTCTGCGACTGGTCGGCGGTGGACCTCCTGGTGAGCGACGACGTGCCCCGCGACGTGGTCGCCCAGATGCCGCAAGGCAGCGTCCATCTGGCAGCGCCCGGGATCGGTGCGACCGTCGCCCGGAGCCCGGCGGAGTGACATGGGCCATCCCTGCACCTCCCGCCATTCTCGGTCACGGAGCCGGCCATGACCCATACTCTCGTCGATGACCGCCAGATGCGCGCGCCGCTCGCGCATGCCGACGGTGCGCCCGACCTCGACGCCTGCGCCGCCCTCGCGGCCACCCTCGCCAGCGTGGCGCGACGGATCGCGATGCGCCATTTCCGGACGCCCATCGCGGTGGAGACGAAGACCGACCTCAGCCCGGTGACGCTCGCCGACCGCAGCATCGAGGCGGAGCTCAAGGCCATCATCGAGGCGCGCGCGCCCGACCACGGCATTTTCGGCGAGGAGCATGGCGCCGCCCGCGACGGCGCGCCGCTCGTCTGGGTGATCGACCCCATCGACGGCACCAAGAGCTTCGTCTCGGGCCTGCCGCTCTTCGGCACCCTCGTGGCGCTGCTCGACGGCGGCGCGCCCGTCCTCGGCATGATCGACATGCCGGCGCTCTCCGAGACCTGGATCGGCCGCGCCGATGCGCCGACCACTCTCAACGGCCGGCCCTGCCGCACCCGCGACTGCCGGGAGCTCCGCGACGCCGTGCTCTACACCACCTCGCCGGAGCCCTTTCACGGGCCTGACGCCGCAGCCTTCGCCGCCCTCGGCGCGACCGCGCGCATGACGCGGTTCGGCGGCGACTGCTACTCCTACGGCCTGCTCGCCGCCGGCCATGTCGACCTCGTCTGCGAGGTCGGATTGCAGCCCTACGACCACCTGCCGCTCGTCCCGGTGATCCAGGGGGCGGGGGGCGTCATCACCGACTGGAACGGCGACCCGTTGACGATGCGCTCCGACGGGCGCGTGATGGCCGCAGCGACGCCTGATTTGCATGCGAAGGCTCTCGCCATCGTCCGCAACGTCCTCAATCACGGCGACCCACCCGGAGCAATCCCCCACCGATGACAGGCAGCCTCCTTCTCGTTCATCTCGTCGCCGCCGTCGCCCTGCTGCTCTGGGCGGTGCGGATGGTGAGGACGGGAGTGGAGCGGGCCTTCGGTCAGCGCCTGCAGGCACTCGTCCGGACGGCGACGTCCAATGCCGGGCAAAGCCTCGCCTGCGGCGTCGGCGTCGCCACCGCCCTGCAGTCCTCCACGGCCGCAGCGGCGCTCATCTCCGGCTTCGTGCAGCGCAACACCGTCAGCGTCACGGCGGGCATCGCCTTCATGCTGGGCGCCGACGTAGGCTCGACCCTCATCGTCCAGGCGCTGTCGGTGTCGCAGCCGCTCGCCCTGCCGCTGCTGCTCATCGCCGGCGTCGGCCTCTTCATGATGAGCCAGCGGGCGGAAGTGAAGCAGGTCGGCCGCATCGCCATCGGGCTCGCGCTGATGGTCATCGCTCTCGGCATGATCGGCAAGGCCTCCGAGCCCCTGCGCGAGAGCTGGCTGATGGGCCAGGTGCTGGCCGCCCTGAGCCTCGATCCTCTGCTGACGCTCCTCATCGGCGCCGCGCTCACCTGGCTCCTGCATTCGACCGTCGCCACCATCCTCTTCATCGTGTCGCTGGCCGGGGCGGGCGTCGTCCCTCCGCATGCGGCGGCCCTGCTGGTCATCGCCGCGAACATCGGTGCCGGGCTCATTCCGCTCGGCCTCACCTGGCGCTCCGGGACGGAAGTCCGGCAGGTCATGGCCGGAAACCTGCTCTGCCGGCTCGTCGCCGGCGGGGCAGCGGCCCTGCCCTGCCGTCCATCATGCCCTGGCTGGAGGCGGTGTCCTCCGACGGGCCTCGGCTCCTTGCCAATCTCCACACCGCCTTCAACCTCGCCCAGGCGCTGGTGGCGCTGCCCCTCGTCGGGGTGATCGCCGCGGTGGCGGCCCGCCTCGTGCCCGAGGCCCGGGCGGCGCTGGTGCCGGAGCGCCCGCACCATCTCGACGCCGCGCTCCTCGCCGAGCCTTCGGTCGCCCTTGCCAATGCGACGCGCGAGACCCTGCGTCTCGCCGACGCCGTCGAGGTCATGCTGCGCGAGAGCATCGGCGCCTTTGCCGACGGCGACGGCCGCCGGCGCGCCGAAATCCGCGCCCTCGACGACGAGGTCGACCGCCTCCAGGAGGAGATCAAGCTCTACCTGACCCGCCTCAGCCGGCGGCCCATGGGGGACGACGAGGCGCGCCGCTGTTTCGACCTCATCATGTTCACCACCAACCTCGAGCATGTCGGCGACATCATCGATCGCGGCCTGATGGCGCTCGCCGCCAAGAAGGCGAAGGGTGGCTTTGCCTTCTCCGACGAGGGCTGGGCGGAGATCGTCGCCCTCCACGAGCGCTCGCTCGCGCAGCTGAGACTGTCGCTGACGGTGTTCCAGAGCCGCGATCCCGCACTGGCGCGGCGGCTGGTCGCCGAGAAGGACCGCTTCCGCGACGCCGAGGCGGAGGCCATCCGCTCCCATCTCCAGCGCCTGCGGGAGGGCGCACCGGCGACCCTCGCCACCAGCACCTTGCATCTCGACGTGCTGCGCGACCTGAAGCGGATCGTCTCCCACCTGACCAGCGTCGCCGTGCCGATCCTCGAAGCCTCGGGGGACCTGCGCGGCAGCCGACTGGTGGATGGACGATAGCGCAGGGCAGAGGTGCGCGGTGGTGGCGACATGGTGTCGACACGCATGGCCGAAGACCAGTCGGGCAGTGTCGTGATCAGGACAGAAAAGCCATGCCCACCAAGGTGGTGCCCCTAGCCGGGATCGAACCAGCACTCCTTGCGGAACTCGATTTTGAGTCGAGCGCGTCTACCAATTCCGCCATAGGGGCAACGCGGGGCGGACTATAGCCATGGCCGGGGGCGGGTCAACGCTTGAGGCCTTGACTTCCGCGGTCCCCGGACCGATTTCCCCGGCATGAGCGAGAACCCCGTCTTCACCACGGCCGTCGCGGTCGAGCAGCCCTCCGCCCGGGTCGACGCGCCCGCGAAGGTCCTGTCGGAGGCCGCCAAGCGGGCCCTGGCCGAGGCTGCCGAGCGGCGCGCCGCCCTCGACGCCAAGGCGGCGGAACTCGCCGCCAACCCCGAGCTCCACGGCCGGGGCGGCGCCGATCCCGTCCGCTACGACGACTGGGAAGTCGGCGGCATCGCCGTCGACTTCTGAAGCCGGCGCCGCGTCTCGCCTCAGGCCTTGTTCTTGCGCTCGCGCAGTTCGGCGAAGACCTCGGCGGGAAGGCGCCCCGCCATGCCCAGCGCCTGGGCGATGGCGCGGTCGTCGGCACGCAGGAAGGGGTTCGTCGCCTTCTCCCGGCCGATGGTGGTCGGCAGCGTCGGCTGGCCGGCCTCGCGCAGGCGGAAGACCTCCTCGGCGCGGGCCTTCAGGGCGGCATTGTCAGGGTCGACGGTGAGCGAGAACTTCGCGTTGGACGCCGTGTATTCGTGGCCGCAATAGACCGCCGTGTCGTCGGGCAGGGCGCGAAGCGCCTTCAGGGCCTCCCACATCTGCTGCGGCGTTCCCTCGAACAGGCGGCCGCAGCCGAGCGAGAACAGCGTGTCGCCCGAGAACAGGATCTTCTCGGCGGCGAAGTGATAGGCGATGTGGCCCACCGTGTGGCCGGGGGTGTCGATGACATCGGCCTCGAGCGAGCCGAAACGCGCCTTGCCGCCCGGCGCCACCGTCTCGTCGACGAGCGGGATGCGGTGCGCGTCGGAGGCATTGGCGATGACGCGGGCCGACGTCGCCGCCTTCACCGCCTCGATGCCCTGCACGTGGTCGGGATGGTGGTGGGTGACGAGGATGTGGCTGATGGTCCAGCCCTTCGCCTTCGCCGCGGCGAGCACCGGCTCGGCCTCCGGCACGTCGATCGCCGCCGTCGCGCCGGTGGAAGGGTCATGCATGAGCGCGCCGAAATTGTCGCTCAGGCAGGGGAACATGTGGACTTCGGCAGCCATGCGGGTCTCCAGGGGTGAAGGCCATCGGGTTTGATCGACGGGTGCGGGGGAGGGCGGTACCCGGCCCGTTCATCCTGCCTGCTATATGTCATTGCCTGCCGCCGATGGCCATTCCATTCTCCCCCCGGCCCGGCGACGGGCCGCCCTGCACGGGAAGCGCCCCTTGTCCGACGTCATCGACCTGCGCGCCTTCTATTCCTCGCCGCTCGGCATGGTGGCGCGGCGCATGGTCGGCCGCGCCATCCGCACCCACTGGACGTCGGCGCGCGGCATGCTCACCGTCGGCCTCGGCTATTGCACGCCCTATCTCGGCCTGTTTCGCGAGGATGCCGACCGCTCGCTCGCCTTCATGCCGGCGCGCCAGGGCGTCATCCACTGGCCGACGGCGCGGCCCGGCCGCTCGGCCCTCGTCGAGGACGACATGCTGCCGCTGGCGGATGCTGCCGTCGACCGGCTGCTGATCGTCCATGCGCTGGAGGTGTCCAACGACGTGCAGGCCCTGCTGCGCGAGGCCTGGCGGGTGCTCGCCGCCGGCGGCAAGGTGCTCGCCGTGGTGCCGAACCGGCGCGGCCTCTGGGCCCAGCGCGACACCACGCCCTTCGGCCAGGGCCGGCCCTATTCGTCGCGGCAGCTCACCGAGCTGATGCGGCAGTCCTCCTTCACGCCCATCGCCTGGAGCCAGGCGCTGTGGGTGCCGCCGGTGCGCCAGTCCCTCGTCCTCGGTTCGGCCATGGCCTGGGAGCGGATGGGCTCGGCCCTGACCCTGCCCTTCGCCGGCGTCCATCTGGTCGAGGCAACCAAGCAGGTCTATCGCCCGGCGCCGCTCAGGCGCGAGCGGGCCATCGAGATTTTCAGGCCGGTGCTGGCGCCGACGCCTGCGGCGCGCGGGGCTGTCGAACGCCGGGCGGCTGCGGACCGCTGACTACCGCCCCGGCAGCTTCGACTTCAGCACGAAGAGCAGCTCGGCGATTTCCTCGTCGGAGAGCAGCGCGATCTTGCGGGCGAGCAGGTTGGCGAGTTCGGTCGCCTGCGGCGACAGGCCGGAGGTGTCGATGACGATGCGCGGGTGGGAGATCTCGGCGAGCTTCGCCAGTTCCTCCGCCTCGTCCCAGATGATGCCGAAATAGGCGATGATGCGCTGGATCAGGTACCAGCTTGGGCGCCCCCGCTTGCCGTGCTCGAGCGCCGAGAGATAGGCGGCGGAGACGCCCACCGCCTCCGCCATGGCGGTCAGCGTGGTGCCCTTCTCCTCGCGCAAGGCCCGCACGCGGGCGCCGAAAGGCGTCATGCCCGCCGGGCCTCGACAGCGGCCAGCGCCGCGGCGAAGGCCGCCGCGATGTCGAGCGTCGTGGTGTCGAGCACGACCGCATCGGCGGCGACGAGCAGGGGCGCGTCGGCGCGTCCCGAATCGCGGGCGTCGCGGCGCTGGATGTCGGCGAGCACGGCGGCATAGCCGGCGGCGGCGTCTGCCAGCTCACCACGCCCGACAAGCTCGCGGAAGCGCCGCCGCGCGCGCTCCTCGGGACTGGCCGTGACGAAGAGCTTGGCGTCGGCCTCCGGGGCGATCACCGTGCCGATGTCGCGGCCGTCCAGCACGGCCCCGCCGGGCTGGCCGGCGAAGGTCCGCTGCAGCTCCAGCAGCGCCTTGCGCACCGGGCCGTGCGCCGCCACCACCGAGGCGGCCTCGCCGACCTCGCGCATGCGCAGCCGCTCCGGATCGAGATCGGCGAGATCGAGATGCTGCGCGATCGCTTCGGCAATCTCGACATTGTCGAGCGGAAAGCCGCGGTCGAGCATGATCCGCGCCACGCCGCGATAGAGCAGGCCCGTGTCGAGATGCGGCAGGCCGTAGTGGGCGGCGATGCGCCTCGCCAGTGTGCCCTTGCCCGATGCGGCCGGTCCGTCGATGGCGACGATCATCTCAGCTCCCAATACCCATCACCTTTCGAGCCGGCCATCCGGAACAAGTCTCTACGCCCCTGAAAGACATGCGAATCGGAGCTATTTATCTCCAGTTCCTTTCGGACGACATCGTCCAGCGATCTGGGTGTTGAGCGCCCGGAGCTGGTTCGGATTTTTCGGACTTCTCGATAGATGTCCGACAGGTGGGCCCTCCCCCCCAATGCGTCGAGAGCGGTAACAACATCATCAATCCACCTGACACGCTCTACCGACTTAGTGGATCTTTCTCCAGCGGCTCTCGGAACCCCGTCGTTCTCCGATTGGCTGAGAACTGGTTTGTTGGTAACCCCGAGAATGCGGGCGAGTATGTCACTCTCGGTGGCTTCGCTTGGCTGCCGGGCTGCCCATATCGCAGCGAAGACGTCAGTTGACACCCTTATTGATCGCATCGTGCGCCTCCGCGTCAGCGGGCAGTCTAGCGCACGGAGGTGCAGAGGTAAATCGAAAACCTCTGTACCTCGAAAGATCTGCGAAATGCATGGTGATCCGCCAATTACGCGAAGTCCGCTCCGAGGCCGCGCATCAGGCCGACGAAGTCGGGGAAGCTGGTGGCGATGAAGGCGGTGTCGTCGACGGTCATGGGCTGCGTCGTGGCGAGGCCCATGACGAGGAAGCTCATGGCGATGCGATGGTCCATGTGGGTGGCGACCGTGCCGCCGCCGGGGGCCTTGCCGTTGCCGGCGACGATCAGGTCGTCGCCCTCGATCGCATGGTCGACCCCGGCCGCCGCGAGACCGGCCGCCACCGCTGCGAGACGGTCAGACTCCTT
Organism: Phreatobacter sp.; assembly: GCA_965284145.1. GTDB lineage: Bacteria > Pseudomonadota > Alphaproteobacteria > Rhizobiales > Phreatobacteraceae > Phreatobacter. The sequence goes on along the minus strand of CBDIRH010000001.1, from coordinate 98,457 downwards.
GACGCGAAGTTCGTGCAGGCCGCGCATCCGCGTCGGCCCCTCGGCGAAGGAGGCCGCCACGGCGAGGATCGGGTATTCGTCGATCATCGAGGGCGCCCGGTGCGCCGGCACGTCGACGCCACGGAGCCGCGAGCCATGGACACGCAGGTCGGCGATGTCCTCGCCCGATTCCACCCGCGGATTGAGGATCTCGATCTCCGCGCCCATCTCGATCAGCGTCGTGATCAGGCCGGTGCGCAGCGGGTTCATCATGACGCCGGTGACGGTGACGTCGGAGCCCGGCACGATGGCGGCGGCGACGATCGGGAAGGCGGCGGAGGAGGGGTCGGCCGGAACGACGACGGGCGCCGGTTTCAGTTCCGGCTGCCCGACGAGGTCGATCCGCCGGCCGTGCTCGCCATGCGGGGTCGTCGTCACCTCAGCGCCGAAGTGGGTCAGCATCCGCTCCGTGTGGTCGCGCGTCGCCTCCTTCTCGATGACCGTCGTCACGCCCGGTGCGTTGAGGCCGGCGAGCAGCACGGCCGATTTCACCTGGGCGGAGGCCACCGGCGACTCATACGTCACCGGCACCGCGTCCTTCGGCCCCTCGATGGTGATCGGCAGCCGGCCGCCCTCGGCCTGCTCCACCACCCGGACGCCGAACAGCTCCAGCGGATCGAGGGCGCGGCGCATGGGTCGCTTGCGCAAGGATGCGTCGCCATCGAAGGTGGCGCGGATCGGATGGCAGCCGATGACACCCATCATCAGGCGGCAGCCGGTGCCGGCATTGCCGAAGTCGAGCGGTTCGGCCGGCTGGACGAGGCCGCCGACGCCGACGCCGTGGACGACCCAGGCGCCGGGTCCTGTCCGTTCCACCCTGGCACCCAGCTGGCGGCACACCTTGGCGGTGTTGAGCACGTCCTCGCCCTCCAGCAGGCCGGAGATGCGCGTCTCGCCGACCGTCAGGAGGCCGAACATCAGGGCGCGGTGCGAGATCGACTTGTCGCCGGGCACGGTCAGCGTGCCGGTGAGTGCGGCGCCGCGTCGCGCGGTGAGGGGGGTTGGGGCTTGTGATGCGCTCAAGGTCGGCAGGTCCCGCTCGGGTGTGAAAATCCGTTCCGCGCTCTATCCCGCGCCGCAAGCCTCTTGACAAGCAGGGGCTCTGCGTCCAACTGACCCCCCTTCAAGCGAAGTCTGATCTTTATTAGGGAGTCCGCCGTGGCGAGACCCGAACTCGGCGTGAAGCGCATCTGCCCCACGACCGGCAAGAAGTTCTATGATCTGAACCGCGATCCCATCGTCTCGCCCTACACGGGCGAGGTGCTGCAGCGCGCCATGTTCGAGCCGGCCCGTCGCGGCTCGGCCGCCGCCGCCAAGCCGGCGCCGCAGGCCGAAGAGGATGATGTCGAGCTGGAAGCCCCCGACGCCGAACTGGTCAGCCTCGAAGAGGCGGACGAGGAAGAGGCGTCCCCGGCCAAGGCCGCCGCCATCGATGACGACGTGGATGTCGACGTCGAGGATACCGGCGACGAGGACGACACCTTCCTGGAGGAAGACGAGGACGAGGACGACGGCGACGTCTCCGACCTCATCGGCGATGCGGCCGACGACGACGACGACCAGTAAGTCGTTCTGGGTCCGCACGCCGACCGGCGCGCGGCCTCTTGCGCAATCACCCGTCGAAGCGTATGTGAGGGGCCGACTTCGGTCATTCATACACCCTCATCGATGGCTATCGTGAGAGTGGGTTCCTGCGGGGGCCCGCTCTTTTTGTTTCAGCCGCCGGCGGGGCCACATTCGGAGCTGCGATTGTCCGCGGAAGAGCCGCGCCTGAACGAGGATCCCCGCCTCATCGTCGAGTCGGGCGTCGCCGCGCGCGTCGCCGCGATCGTCGAGCCCGTGCTCGAGGGCCTCGGCTTCAGGCTGGTGCGGGTGAGGGTCTCCGGCGCCCAGGGCGGCGGCTCGACGCTGCAGATCATGGCCGAGCGGCCTGACGGCACCTTCACCATCGACGATTGCGAGGCTGCAAGCCGCGCCGTGTCGCCTGTTCTCGATGTCGAGGACCCGATAGCGGCGGCCTACAACCTCGAGCTCTCCTCGCCCGGCATCGACCGCCCGCTCGTCCGCGCCGGCGACTTCGACCGCTGGGCCGGCTACGAGGCCCGCGTCGAGATGGCCGTGGCCCAGGCCGGACGCAAGCGCTTCCGCGGTTTCGTGCTGGGCGCCGAGGGCACCAGCGCCAGGCTGAAGCGCACCGATGCCAAGGCCGACGAGCCTGCCGAGGTGCTGCTGCCGATCGAGGAGATCGGCGAGGCGCGCCTCGTGCTGACCGACGACCTCATCCGTGAGGCGCTGCGCCGCGGCAAGGCCGCCGGCCGTGGCCTGGACGAGGACGACGACGAGGATGTCGACGGCGACGAGGCCGACGACGGCGATGAGTCCGACGACACCGATCTCGTCATCGTTCGCCCGGTGACGCCGCGCCCCGTGCGCGCCGACCAGGCGCCGAAGAAGAAGCCCGGATCCGGTCCTGCCCGCCCCGGCGGCGGACCTCGCGGCCCGAAGCCCAAGGGGCCCGGCCGTTTCGCCAAACCCAAACCATCCCGCTAGAGGGGAATGACCATGGCCGTCTCGGCAAATCGCCTGGAACTGCTGCAGATCGCGGACGCGGTGGCGCGCGAGAAGCAGATCGACCGCCAGATCGTGCTCGAAGCGATGGAGGACGCCATCCAGAAGGCTGCGCGCTCGCGCTACGGCCAGGAGACGGAGGTGCGCGCCGAGATCAATCCGAAGTCCGGTGAGATCCGCCTGTCGCGCCTGCTCCAGGTGGTCGACGAGATCGACAATGTCGCCACCCAGATCACCACCGACGAGGCCCGTCGCAAGAACCCGGCGGCCCAGCCCGGTGACTGGATCGCCGAGACCCTGCCGCCCTTCGACTTCGGCCGCATCGCCGCCCAGTCGGCCAAGCAGGTCATCGTGCAGAAGGTGCGCGAGGCCGAGCGCGACCGTCAGTTCGACGAGTACAAGGATCGCGTCGGCGAGATCGTCTCGGGCCTGGTCAAGCGCGTCGAATACGGCAACGTCATCGTCGACCTCGGCCGCGGCGAGGCCATCATCCGTCGCGACGAGCTGATTCCGCGCGAGATGTTCCGCAACGGCGACCGCGTCCGCGCCTATCTCTTCGACGTCCGCCGCGAGCAGCGCGGGCCGCAGATCTTCCTCTCCCGCACCCATCCCCAGTTCATGGCCAAGCTGTTCGGCCAGGAGGTCCCGGAGATCTATGACGGCATCGTCGAGATCAAGGCGGTCGCCCGCGACCCCGGCTCGCGCGCCAAGATCGCCGTCGTCTCGCGCGACTCCTCCATCGACCCCGTCGGCGCCTGCGTCGGCATGCGCGGCTCGCGCGTCCAGGCGGTCGTCGCCGAGCTGCAGGGCGAGAAGGTCGACATCATTCCGTGGAACCCGGACATCGCCACCTTCGTGGTCAACGCCCTGGCGCCGGCCGAGGTCGCCAAGGTCGTTCTCGACGAGGATCGCGAGCGCATCGAGGTCGTCGTGCCCGATCCGCAGCTGTCGCTCGCCATCGGCCGCCGCGGCCAGAACGTCCGCCTCGCCTCGCAGCTGACCGGCTGGGACATCGACATCCTCACCGAGCAGGAAGAGTCCGAGCGTCGCCAGGCCGAGTTCGAGGCCCGCACCAAGCTGTTCATGGGCGCGCTCGACGTCGACGAGGTCGTCGGCCAGCTGCTCACCTCCGAGGGTTTCCGCTCGGTCGAGGAAATCGCCTATGTCGAGCTCTCGGACCTCGCCTCCATCGAGGGCTTCGACGAGGAGACCGCCCAGGAGCTGCAGCGCCGCGCCCTCGACACCATCGCCCGCATCGAGGCCGAGCACGACGCCCGGCGCAAGGAACTCGGCGTTGCCGACGACCTGCGCGAGGTCGACGGCCTGACCACCGCGATGATGGTCAAGCTCGGCGAGAACGACGTGAAGTCGCTGGAGGATTTCGCCGGCTGCATCCCCGACGATCTCGTCGGCTGGAGCGAGCGCAAGGACGGCCAGACGACCAAGCACGCCGGCTTCCTCGACGGCTTCGATCTGAACAAGGACGAGGCCGAGGCCATGATCATGCAGGCCCGCGTCAAGGCCGGCTGGATCGAGGCGCCCGAGGCCGAAGCGGAGGCCGAACCGGCCGAAGCCGAAGCCGAAGCCTGAGCCGGGGAGATGGGCGGGAGTGGCAATCGCTGTGGCGGACGATACGGATGAGCTGGCGCTCGACGGCGGCCCCCTTTCGGGGCGGTCCGGGAGCGAGCGCACGTGTATCGTCAACCGCAAGGCCACCTCGCCCGACGCCCTGATCCGTTTCGTCGTCGGCCCGGACGGCGCCGTCGTCCCCGACCTCAAGGCCCGCCTGCCGGGCCGTGGCGCCTGGGTGACCGCGACCCGCGCGGCCGTCGCCGGGGCGGTCAGGCGCAAGCTCTTCGCTCGTGCCTTCCGGCGCGACGTTTCCGTTCCCGCCGATCTGCCGGACCTCGTCGATCGTCTGGTCGAGGCCCAGGCCATCGCCTCGCTGTCGCTGGCCAACAAGGCCGGTGCCATCGTTGCCGGCTTCTCCAAGGTGGAATCGGCGCTGATGGGTGGAACCGCCGCAGGCCTTATTCATGCCTCGGACGCCAGCGATGATGGCGTTCGCAAGCTCGGCCAGGTGCTCCGCCGGATCTTCGGCGACGATCCCGACACCATGCCGCGGGTGACGGCGTTCACCTCGCTGCAATTGGATTTGGCATTGGGGCGCATGAATGTGATACATGCAGCGCTGCTCGCCGGCGGGCCGAGCGAAAATGCACTCGCGCGCTGCACGGCCCTCGAGGTTTACCGCACCGGTGACGTGACCGGAGGTCGGCCTCCGGCTTCCGTCAACGAGCCGCAAGACTGAATTCCCCGGACCCAGCCGCACGGCGCAGGACCAGAACCGAATGACCGATGAGAAGACCTCCGGCGACAAGACCCTCAGCCTGACGGGCAAGACCCTCAGCCTGAAGAAGCCCGCCGGGAATGAACAGAGCATGGTTCGCCAGAGCTTCAGCCACGGCCGCACCAAGACGGTGGTGGTTGAGAAGGTCTCGGCGAAGCCGCGCTCGTTCGCGCCGCCGCGTCCGGCGGCCGCTGCGCCCGCCCCTGCCGCCGAGAAGCCGCGCGCCGCCGCGCCGGCTCCCGCTGCGGCCGCCCAGGCCCCAGCCAAGCCGGCTCCCGCCGCCGGCATGATCCTCAGGACCCTGTCCGACGAGGAGCGCGAGGCGCGTGATCGCGTGCTCGCCGAGGCCCGTGGCCGCGAGGCCGAGGAGCGCAAGATCGCCGAGGCAGAGGCTCGCCGCCGCGCCGAGGAGGACGCCCGCCGCTCCGCCGAGCGCGCCGAGCAGGATCGCCGCCAGCGCGAGGAAGAGGAGCGTCGCCGCTCCGAGGACGAGGCCCGTCGCCGGTCCGACTGGGAATCGCGCCGCCGCTTCGGCGACGACAACCGCCCCCGCAGCCTCGACGATATCGGCCGCGCCCCGCGCCCCGCAGCATCCGAATCCGCCCCGGCTCCAGAGGCTCGCGCCGCCGCGCCTGAGCCCCGTGCCGCTGCGCCGGCGCGCGACAGCCGTGGTTTCGGCGATCGTCCGCCGCGCGAGGGTGGCTATGCCCCGCGTCCGCAGGGCGACCGCCCCTACGGCGACCGTCCGCCGCGCCCGCAGGGCGACCGCCCCTTCGGTGATCGTCCCCCGCGGGAGGGCGGCTACGCCCCCCGTCCGCAGGGCGACCGTCCCTATGGCGATCGTCCGCCGCGCCCGCCGGGCGACCGTCCCTTCGGCGATCGTCCGCCGCGCGAGGGTGGCTATGCAGCCCGTCCCCAGGGCGACCGGCCCTATGGCGACCGTCCGCAGGGTGACCGTCCCTTCGGCGACCGTCCGCCGCGTGTCGACGGCCGTCCGCCGCGCCTCGACGGGCCGCGTCCGCCGCGCCAGTTCGGTGCCCCGGCCGCCAGTGCCATTCCCACCCGCCCGGAAGGTGCCGGTCCGATGCGGTCCGGTCCGCCCTCTGCCGGCCGTCCGCGCTCTGCCGGGGACGATGACGACGGGCCGCGCGGCGTTCGCCGTGGGCCCGGCAGCAAGGTCGCGACGCCTGCGACCCGCCCCGAGCGCCCGGCCGCCGATGCGCCGAGCCGCACCCGCCTGACGCTGACCAACGCGCTCGAGGATTCCTCCGACCGCATGCGGTCGGAAGCCTCCTTCCGCCGCCGCGTGCAGCGCATGACGGGCCGTCGCCAGACCGAACAGAAAGAGAAGATCTTGCGCGAGGTGACGATCCCCGAGACGATCACCATCGCCGATCTCGCCAACCGCATGTCGGAGCGCGCCGTCGACATCATCCGCATGCTGATGAAGCAGGGCGCGATGCACAAGATCACCGACGTGATCGATGCCGACACCGCCCAGCTCATCGCCGAGGAACTTGGCCACACGGTGCGCCGCGTCGCCGAGTCCGACGTCGAGGAAGGCCTGTTCGATTCGCCCGATCCCGAGGACATGCTGGAGGGGCGTGCCCCCGTCGTGACCATCATGGGCCACGTCGACCACGGCAAGACCTCGCTGCTCGACGCCCTGCGCAAGACCAACGTCGTCTCCGGCGAGGCCGGCGGCATCACCCAGCACATCGGCGCCTATCAGGTGCAGACGCCGCTCGGTGGTCTCGTCACCTTCATCGATACGCCCGGCCACGCGGCCTTCACGGCCATGCGCGCCCGCGGCGCCAAGGTGACCGACATCGTCGTTCTGGTGGTGGCTGCGAACGACTCGGTCATGCCGCAGACGGTCGAGGCCATCAATCACGCCAAGGCCGCCAAGGTCCCGCTGATCGTGGCGATCAACAAGATCGACCTGCCCGATGCGCGTCCCGAGAAGGTCAAGACCGACCTCCTCCAGTACGAGGTGCAGCTCGAGAGCCTCGGCGGCGAAGTGCTCGAGGTCGAGCTCTCCGCCAAGACCGGCCAGAACCTCGACAAGCTGCTGGAACTCATCCAGCTGCAGGCCGAAGTGCTCGAGCTGAAGGCCAACCCTTCCGCCTCGCCGAGGGCACGGTCATCGAGGCCAAGCTCGACCGCGGTCGCGGTCCGGTGGCCACCGTCCTCATCCAGCGCGGCACCATGCATCCCGGCGACATCATCGTCGCGGGCGCCGAGTGGGGCCGTGTGCGTGCGCTCATCAACGACAAGGGCGACAACGTCGACGGTGCCGGTCCTTCCGTGCCCGTCGAGGTCCTCGGCTTCAACGGCACGCCCGAGGCCGGTGATCGTGTCGCGGTCGTCGAGAACGAGGCGCGCGCCCGCGAGATCACCGACTACCGCCAGAACCTGAAGCGCGAGAAGGCCGCTGCCCGCATGGGCGCCGGACGCTCCTCGCTCGCCGACATGATGAGCCAGCTCAAGGCCGGCGCGGGCAAGAAGGAATTCCCGCTGATCATCAAGGGCGACGTGCAGGGTTCCGTCGAGGCCATCGTCGGTGCGCTCGCCAAGGTCGGCAACGACGAGGTGGCGGCCCGCGTCATCCTGTCGGGTGTCGGCGGCATCACCGAGAGCGACGTCGGTCTCGCCCAGACGGCCGGCGCCGTCATCATCGGCTTCAACACCCGCGCCCACAAGGAAGCGCGTGCGGCAGCCGAGCAGGCGGGCATCGAGATCCGCTACTACAACATCATCTACGACCTGGTGGACGACATCAAAGCCGCCATGTCCGGCCTGCTCGCGCCCGAACTGCGCGAGACCATGCTGGGCAACGCCGAGATCCTGGAGGTGTTCAACATCACCAAGGTCGGCAAGGTGGCCGGTTGCCGCGTCACCGACGGCCGCGTCGAGCGCGGCGCCAATGTCCGCCTCATCCGCGACAGCGTCGTGGTCCACGAGGGCAAGCTCTCGACGCTCAAGCGCTTCAAGGACGAGGTCAAGGAAGTCCAGGTCGGCCAGGAATGCGGCATGGCCTTCGAGAGCTACCAGGACATGCGCGCCGGCGATGTCATCGAGTGCTACCGCGTCGAGGAGATCAAGCGCTCGCTCTGATCCGGCGCGTCGCCTGACGATATGAAGGGGCGGCCGGAAGGCCGCCTTTTCTTTGTCCGCTGCATGAACCCCTGGCGGTCCTTGCCGCGACACATGGGCAAGTGATCCATCAAGCCGGCCGCGGACCATGCGGCCGCGACCTCAGCGAGTGCATCAGCGCCATGGACGCCGCCTACCGCTTCGCAAGCGACACGACCTTCGCCGACTACCGGGCGCTGCTCCGGGCGCGGCAGCGGCTTGGTCCGCTGCGCGGCCATGGCCGCTGGCTGCGCTATCCCTTCGTCGCCGTGCTGTTCCTGGCAACGCTCTGGTGGCTCGGCGGGCTGTCCGCCCACTGGAGCCTCTATCTGCGCTGGGACGTCGCCAAGTGGATCGTCGGGCTCGTCCTCTTCATCCCGCTGGTAGACCTGTTCTTCGACCAGGTCGTCGGCCGTTGGGTCTTTTCCCGCTATGCGGCGGCCAACAAGCCGCTGGTCGCCTCGGTCGACCCGGACGGCATTTCATGGGCGGTCGATGCCTGGAGCGGCCGTGTCGCCTGGAGCGGGGTGAAGAACGCGGTCGTCACGGCCGACCACCTGTTCCTGTTCATCGGCAAGCTGGAGGCCATCCCGCTGTCCCGTCGCGGCCTGGCGGACGGCGATTGGGAGGGTTTCCTCGCCTTCGCCACGGAACGACTTGCGCAGCCGCCCGTGCGCGGATGAAAAAACGCGGCTGCCGGGGCAGCCGCGTCCAGATGCTGTCAGGATGCTTGTGGAAGCGGTCCGTCACACGACCTTCAGGCTGATCTCGCCGAGGCCGTCCACCGCCGCCACCATGGTCTGGCCGCGGGTGACCGCGCCGACGCCGTCCGGCGTGCCGGTGAAGATGACGTCGCCCGGGCAGACCTCGAAATAGGTCGACAGGAACGAGATCTGCTCGGCCACCGACCAGATCATGTCGGCGAGGTCCGCCTTTTGCTTCACGACGCCGTCGACGGTGAGCGAGATCGGGCCCTTCAGCTTCTGGCCGACCTGGGCGACCGGATAGAGCGGGCCGACCGGGCCGGAGAGGTCCGAAGACTTGCCGAGCTCCCACGGGCGCTTCAGCGCCTTGGCCTCGTCCTGCAGGTCGCGGCGGGTCATGTCGAGGCCGACGGCATAGCCGAAGACGCAGTCCAGCGCCTTGTCGACCGGGATGTCCTTGCCGCCCTTGGACAGCGCCACGACCATCTCCAGCTCGAAGTGGTAGTTGGAGGTCTTCGGCGGGTAGGGGTGGTCGACCGTCTTGCCGTGGGGCACCGGCTGCAGCGCATCGGCGGCCTTGTTGAAGAAGAACGGCGGCTCGCGGGTCGGGTCGCCGCCCATCTCGCGCGCGTGAGCGGCGTAGTTCCGGCCGACGCAATAGACCCGGCGCACCGGGAACAGCTTGTCGGTGCCGACGATCGGCAGGGCAGGGCGGGCGGCGGGTTCGAACACGTAGGACAAAGTGGCGCTCCAGGGCGATCGCGTCGGTTGACGGTGGTTTCGACGACGCGCGCAAGCTAAACTCGCCCGACGATTTGTCCATGGCTTGAAGGCTCATGACGCATACCGAAAAACGCGAACTCGCCCCCCTCGCCAAGCTTGCGCTGGAGATGGGGCCGCTGGTGATCTTCTTCCTGGTCAATTCCTACGGTGACCGCTGGTTCGGCGTGGCGCCCGACCGGCGCCTGTTCCTGGCGACCGGCATCTTCGTCGTCGCCGTCCTCGCCTCGCTCGCCATCACCTGGTCGCTGATCCGCAAGATTCCGGTGATGCCGCTGGTGTCGGCCGTCGTCATCACCGTCTTCGGCGGCCTGACCCTGCTCCTCAACGACGAGCTGTTCATCAAGCTGAAGCCCACCATCGTCAACACGCTGTTCGGCGCCGTGCTGGTCTGGGCCGGCCTCACCGGTCGCAGCGTGCTGAAGCTCGTGCTCGATTCGGTCTTCACCCTCACCGACGAGGGTTGGCGGCAGCTCACCTGGCGCTGGGCCTTCTTCTTCTTTGTCCTCGCGGCGCTGAACGAGATCGTCTGGCGCACGCAGACCACGGATTTCTGGGTGGCCTTCAAGGTCTGGGGCATCATGCCGCTGACCATGATCTTCGCCATGGCCCAGATGCCGCTGATCCTGCGCCACGACGCCAGTGCCGAAGCCGGCAAGACGCCCTGATCATCTCCGCCTCCGGACAATCCCTTGATCCGCCACCTGTTCATCGCCGTCGTGCTGGTCCTGGCCCTGGCCATCGCGGCCATTGCCCTGTTCCCCGGCGTGGACCTCGCCGTCGCGCGCTGGTTCTGGATGCCGGCAGACGGCTTCTGGCTGTCCCGCCACGACTGGGCGACGCTGCTGCGCCGGGTCAGCATGTGGCCGACCATCGCCATCGGCGTCGCGGCGCTGGTGTCGGTCCTCCAGCACATCTTCGCCCCGGCGACCCGCCAGTTCATGACCGCCCGCGCCGCCGTCTTCCTCTTCCTGACGGTCACCGCGGCGCCGGTCCTGCTCGTCAACGGCGTCTTCAAGGAATATTGGGACCGCGCCCGCCCGGTCCATGTGACCGAGCTCGGCGGCAACTGGCGCTTCACGCCGTGGTGGCAGCCGGGCGACGGCACCGAGTGCCGCACCAACTGCTCTTTCGTCTCCGGCGAATCCTCGGGTGCCGCCTGGCTCGCCGCCCCGGCCCTGCTGGCACCGCCGTCGCTGCGGCCGGTCGCCCTTGCCGGCGTCGCCGCCTACACGGCGCTCATCTCCGCCCTCCGCATGGGCTTCGGCGGCCACTTCCTCTCCGACACGCTGATCGCCACGCTGTTGACCCTGCTGATCGTCGCCGCCGGCTATCGCTGGTTCTACCGCCGCGCCGGTGCCCTCTCGGAAGCGGAGCTCGCCGCCCGCCTCGGCCGCCTCGGGGCGCCGCTCCGGCGCCTGTTCGGACGACCGGCCTGACGGCGCCGCGCTTGCCAGCCGCGCAAGGCTTCTTTAAGTCGGCGCCAAGCCCCCACAGACTGCTCTGGAAACCGTCACATGGCCGCGCAGAAGTCCGTCAAGAAAGTCGTCCTCGCCTATTCCGGCGGCCTCGACACCTCCATCATCCTCAAGTGGCTGCAGACCACCTATGGCTGCGAGGTCATCACCTTCACGGCCGATCTCGGCCAGGGCGAGGAACTGGGGCCGGCGCGCGACAAGGCGCTGCTGCTCGGCATCAAGCCCGAGAACATCTTCATGGACGACCTGCGCGAGACCTTCGTGAAGGACTACGTCTTCCCGATGTTCCGCGCCAACGCGATGTATGAGGGCCTCTACCTCCTCGGCACCTCCATCGCCCGTCCGCTCATCGCCAAGCGCCAGATCGAGATCGCCGAGCAGCTCGGCGCCGACGCCGTCTCCCACGGCGCCACCGGCAAGGGCAACGACCAGGTCCGCTTCGAGCTCAGCTACTACGCGCTGAAGCCCGACGTCACCGTCATCGCCCCCTGGCGCGAGTGGGACCTGTCGAGCCGCACCAAGCTGATCGAGTTCGCCGAGCAGCACCAGATCCCGATCGCCAAGAACAAGCGCGGCGAGGCGCCCTTCTCGGTCGACGCCAACCTGCTGCACGCCTCCTCCGAGGGCATGGTCCTCGAGGACCCGAACGAGGAGGTGCCGGACTACGTCTATTCGCGCACCGATGGTCCCGAGACCGCGCCCGACAAGGCGACCTACATCACCATCGACTTCAAGGAAGGCGACGCTGTCGGCATCGACGGCAAGGCCCTGTCCCCGGCGACGATCCTCACGAAGCTCAACGAGCTCGGCAAGGTGAACGGCATCGGCCGCCTCGATCTCGTCGAGAACCGCTTCGTCGGCATGAAGTCGCGCGGCATGTACGAGACCCCCGGCGGCACGATCCTCTACATGGCCCATCGCGCCATCGAGAGCATCACGCTCGACCGCGGCGCGGCGCACCTGAAGGACGAGCTCATGCCGAAATATGCCGAGCTCATCTACAACGGCTTCTGGTTCTCGCCCGAGCGCGAGCTGCTGCAGGGTCTCATCGACAAGAGCCAGCAGTACGTCACCGGCACGGTGCGGCTGAAGCTCTACAAGGGCAATGTCATCGTGGTGGGCCGCGAGAGCCCCTATTCGCTCTACGACAAGGAGCTGGTGACCTTCGAGGAGGGCGCCGTCGCCTATGACCATCGCGACGCCCAGGGCTTCATCAAGCTGAACGCCCTGCGCCTGCGCACTCTCGCCCAGCGCAAGAAGAAGCTGGGTCTCTGACAGGACCAGCCTCGTGCAATGAACGAAGGCCGGGGCGACCCGGCCTTTTTCATGTCCGGACGACGAAGGTCACGGCCCCTGGCGCGTGCCGGTGGTCGGGCCCGGGGTTCCGACGAAGCCGTTGAAGCGGTTGGCGGGGCGGGTGAGGCGATGGCCCTTGCCCGAGGCATCGTCGTCGGCGCCGTACTCGGACGGGGCTGTCATCGCCGGCACGGCGAGGCGGGCGCTGGCGGCGAGGGAGGAGGCATGAGCGGCGGAGGCGACCCCTGCGACTGTCGACAAAGCTGCGGCAGCAAGGAGCGTGAGAGCCGACTTTCGAATGTCGAGCTTCGCAAACATGGTCGCCTCCCCGGTTCATCCCCGCGGCACCGTGCTGCGGAGTGACCATGGGTCGGCGCGGGGGCTGAAAAGGTTCGAGGGTTTCCGGGATTTCTTGCGGACGGGAAAGACGACCGCCGGACATGACGCCCTGCACGATGCGAGTGCGTCCTTCGAGGCTCGGCTCGGCGCGCTGCTCGCGCACCGCGCCGCCTCGCACCTCAGGATGAGGGGCGGGGCGAATGGCATCAGGCTTCAAGACCGCCGCGAGGGTCGGGCCCCGTCCGGACATCGATGCAGGACACCACCCCACCTCATCCTGAGGTGCGAGCGCAGCGAGCCTCGAAGGACGCACTTGGCCGATGCAGGGCGTCACCGCCCCGATGAGATCGATGCTCAGCCGAGCTTCTTCAGCCAGCGCTTCGCCTGCGCCCTGACGTTCTTCGGCGCCGTGCCGCCATAGCTGACGCGGCTCGCCACCGACTTCGCCACCGACAGCACCGAGAACACGTCGGCGGTGATGCGCCTGTCGACCGACTGCATGTCGGCGAGCGTCAGCTTGTGCAGCGGCAGGCCCTTCTCCGAGGCGAGGCCCACCGCCTTCGCCGCGATGTGGTGGCTCTCGCGGAAGGGAATGCCGAGGGCGCGGACGCACCAGTCGGCAAGGTCCGTCGCCGTCGAATAGCCCTGTCCCGCCGCCTTCTTCATCACCGGGGCGTTGGCCGTCATGTCGCGGACCATGCCGGCGGTGGCGGCGATCGCCAGCGACAGCGAGGCGAGCGCGTCCATCGTCGGCTCCTTATCCTCCTGCATGTCCTTCTGGTAGGTCAGCGGCAGGCCCTTGAGCACCACGACGATGGCGGTGAAGCCGCCGAGGATGCGGCCGACCTTGGCGCGCACCAGTTCGGCCGCGTCCGGATTGCGCTTCTGCGGCATGATCGAGGAGCCGGTGGAGAAGGCGTCCGACAGCTTCACGAAGGAGAAGGGCGAGGAGCACCAGATGACGATTTCCTCGGCGAGGCGCGACAGGTGCACCGCGGTGATCGTCGCGGCCGACAGCACCTCCATGACGAAGTCGCGGTCGGCGACGGAATCGAGGGAATTGGCCGTCGGCCGGTCGAAGCCGAGCGCCTTCGCCGTCATGTGGCGGTCGATGGGGAAGGAGGTGCCACAGAGGGCGGCGGCACCGAGCGGGCTCTCGTTGAGGCGTTTGCGGGCATCGGCGAGACGGCCGCGGTCGCGCCCGACCATCTCCACATAGGCCATGAGGTGATGGCCGAAGGTTGTGGGCTGGGCGACCTGCAGATGGGTGAAGCCCGGCATGACGGTGGCGGCCTCCGCCAGCGCCTTCTCGGCCAGCGCCTTCTGAAGGTCCTTCAGCTGGGCGTCGAGCCCGTCGGCGGCGTCGCGCACCCAGAGCCTGAAGTCCGTCGCCACCTGGTCGTTGCGCGAGCGGGCGGTGTGGAGGCGGCCGGCCGGCGCGCCGATGATCTCGGCGAGCCGCGCCTCCACGTTCATGTGGATGTCCTCGAGGCTGCGCTTGAAGGCGAAGGTGCCGCCCTCGATCTCGGCCAGGACCTGGTCGAGGCCCTTGGTGATCGCGCGTTCGTCATCGCGGCTCACGATGCCTTGTTCGGCCAGCATGGCCACATGGGCTTTCGAGCCGGCGATGTCCTGCCTATAGAGACGCTTGTCGAAATCGATCGAGACGTTGATGTCCTCCATCACGGCGGCCGGGCCCGAGGCGTAGCGGCCGCCCCACATGGTGTTGCCGGCTTTGTCGGCTTTGGTCATCGTCGCGTCCCTGTTGAGATGAGGAGTTCGCTGAAGTGTCGCGTGCCAGAATGACCATCCTCGCGGCAGGACTGATCGGACTGTGCGCCGGCGCTGTGGCCTTCTACTGGACAGGCGGCCCGGCACGCAATGCATCGGCGCAGGCCTGCACGGCGGCACGGACGGTCGCAGCCAGCCTCATGCCGCTCGCCCGTGGGGAACTGGCTGCCTTCAAGGTCACCGAGGCGCCGATGATCGCGCCCAACGTCACCTTCAAGGCGCCCGACGGCCGCAGCCTGACGCTGGCCGATTTCCGCGGCCGCATGGTGCTGCTCAACCTCTGGGCCACCTGGTGCGCCCCCTGCCGGCACGAAATGCCGGCTCTCGACCGTCTCCAGCAGACCCTGGGCGGCGAGAAGTTCGAGGTCGTCGCGGTTAATATCGACACACGCAATCCCGACAGGGCGGCGACCTGGCTCACCGAGAACGGCATCCGCCACATGGCGAACTATGCGGATTCGAGCGCCCGGATCTTCCAGGACCTGAAGACGGCGGGCCGCGCCTTCGGCATGCCCACCACCCTGCTCATCGACGCCAATGGCTGCGAACTCGGTTTTCTTGCCGGCCCCGCCGAATGGGCGAGCGACGACGCCATGAAGCTCATCCGCACCGCGCTCGGCATCTGATACAAAACACGCCATGACCGACATCGCCGCGCGCCGCGCCGCCCTCTTCGCCCTGTTCGACCGCCTCGGCATTGCCACCACCACCCACGAGCACGAGGCCGTGTTCACGGTGGCCGAGAGCCATCACGTCAAGGAGAGCATCCCCGGCGGCCACACCAAGAACCTCTTCCTCAAGGACAAGAAGGGGCGGCTGTTCCTCGTCGTCGCGCTGGGATCGGCCGTCATCGACCTGAAGCGCCTGCACGAGGTCATCGGCGCCTCCGGACGGCTGTCCTTCGGCTCCGGCGAGCTGCTGGAGGAGGTCTGGGGGGTGAAGCCGGGTTCGGTGACGCCCTTCGGCGCCATCTGCGATCCCGACCAGCGGGTCTCGGTCGTGCTCGACCAGGCGATGATGGAGCACGAGATCCTCAACTACCATCCGCTCGAAAACACCGCGACGACGAGCATTTCGCGCGAGGATCTGGTGGCTTTCCTCCGCGCCACGGGTCACGAACCGCGCATTCTGCCCTGCAGCCAGCCGGCCTGAGCCGCGCCGATCGGCCGATGCCGCGATCACGCGGCGGTGAGACATGCCACCATACCGCCCCATTTCGGCCCCGGTGGGGTCAAGAGCCGGGGCGAGCCTGAGCTTGTTGCCCCGTCGCCTGATCGACGCTGCTCCGGACTCTTCAGCCCCCCAGCCCCCCGGGGTATCGTCCGACCAGGCCGGGCGCCATCGGTTCCACCGATGGCCATACGTTCGGTCATCCCCTCCGACGCGAACGTGCGGGCCGGCGCCCGGGCGCCGGCCGTTTTCTTCCGGACAACCGTTCGGCTTGCCGATGCAGCCGGGTGGCCTATGTCTCGGCAGGCGAGGGGGCGGAGAACGGCATGGCGACGAGACTGACCGATGCGCAGCGCCGCAAGGCGCTGGAATCCCTTCACGGATGGATCGAGGCCGACGGCCGCGACGCGATTACCCGCCGCTTCGCCTTCCGCGACTTCTCCGAGGCCTGGGGTTTCATGAGCCGCGTCGCGCTCGTCGCCGAGGCGATGGACCATCATCCCGAATGGCTCAACGTCTACCGGACGGTCGAGGTCACCCTCTCCACCCATGATGCCGACGGACTGACCGAGAAGGACGTCAGGCTGGCGCGGGCGATGAACGACATCGCCGGCATCTGACGGCGCGCTAGCGGTCGCAGGTCCAGCTCATCACCGGCAGGCGCGCCTCGCGCTCGGCGATGAAGCCACGCGCCGACCGGGCCGGAACCTCGACCTCGATCAGCCGGTTCGGCCCCAGTTCGACCACCTGGCGCAGCTGGACTTTCTCGCCCGGCTCCAGGCGCACGACCGGCTGGCCGCCGAGCGGCGCATCGAGCAGGCTGGCGCCCTCGGCTGCGATCTCGATTTCGAAGGTCCTGCAGGCGGCCGGAGGCGCGGCGGCAGCAGCGGGCGGTTCGGGGCGGGCACGGCCGGAACGCTGATGGGAACGGTGCGCACCACCCGCGGCGCCTCGGGCCCCGTCGCCTGCTGGACCGGCGGGGGTGCGGAACCGCCACCGGTCAGGTTCAGCGTCGTCACTGCCACGAAGCCGAGCGCCGCGAGGGCGGCGACGACGAGCACGGCCAGGAGCCACTTCAGCCGCCCTGTCGACCCACCCGGAACCCTGACGGACTGGCCGCCGCCGCGCGCGTCCTCGAGCTCCTTTTCCAGCCGGATGAGCGCCGAGAGGTGCGAGATCTGCGCATCGAGCTGGTCGTACCAGCCGTCGAAATCGTCCGGCGCCGGGTCATGGGCGCGGTAGCTGCGGTCGAGGCCGTCGAGGCTGGCCCGAAGGTCGATGTGGGGTCCGGTCGGCGGCGCTCCGATATCAGTCCCGAAGCGCGTGATGGCGATGGCGAGGTCGTTTTCGGCGCGGGCGATGACGTCGCGCAGCGCCGCGCGCGTCTCCGCATTGATCCGGTGGGCCAGCCGCTTCAGCTGGCCGGGAGGGTCGGCGACCACCTTGAGCTCGGCCGCCGCCTGGCGGAGCGCTTCCTCGATCGTGCCCGACGGACGCGAGAGCCCGCCCATCCGGACCCCGTAGGTGTCGAGGACGTGGAAGCGGTAGCGGTAGGCGGAGACGAGCGGGGCGACGTCCACGAGATCCGATCCGGGGGTTCAGGCGGTCAAGGCGGCGCCGGAGGGGGCGGCCCCGCCGGGACGGAGGTCAAGGCCGGTCAGCGGAAGGCTGGCGACGCGGTATCGCAACATCATCGCATATTCTCCGGCCGCGCCGACCCCTGGCGCGAATGGCACCTGTGCTTCCAGTGATGGGCGGGCTTCGGGCAAAAGCATGTCGAAAAGTGGTGTGAGCCCGGAGTTGGGGCTCTCGCGCCGCGTACGTCGTCGACTTTCCGGCAACGATGGCTCATCCCCGCTCCCCGAATCATCCGCGAGACCGATGCGGCGGCCCGCGTCAGGGTTGTGTAGGCGAAAGCTTCCCGCGACGCAAAAGCGCGAAGCCCGGCGTCACCGTCGGCGCAACGGGAAGTGCGGCACGCTGACCGGCAGGCGACGCTCATGGCTGAAGAACACGACGTCGCGGTTCTTCATGATGCCCACCAGGGCCGCTCCGGCTGCCAGCCCTCCGACATGGGCCCACCAGGCGGTCGCGCCGCCCTGGGCCGTCAGGAGGTGCCAGATCTGCAGCGCCACCCAGGTGCCCAGCGCCAGCCAGACCGGAATGGAGACCGGCAGGATGTTGAAGGCGAGGCCGAAGACCCGGACGCGGGGATAGAGGATGAGATAGGCCGCCAGCACGCCCGAGATGGCGCCCGAGGCACCCACGAGCGGCGCCTGCGATGCCGGATTGAACAGGAGATGGGCGCCGCCGCCGAGCAGTCCGCAGAGGATGTAGAAGACGAGGAAGCGGACGTGGCCCATGGCGTCCTCGACATTGTCGGCGAAGACCCAGAGGAACAGCATGTTGCCGATGAGGTGCATCCAGCCGGCGTGCATGAACATGTAGGTGAGCCAGGTCGCCCAGGTCGGAACCACGACGAGCTGGGCCGCGAGGCTGGCGCGGTCGGTGACGACGGCGGGGATGAGGCCGAGCCCCAGCGCATTGGCATTGGCGGTCTGCGCCGGCACGAGGCCGGTCGTCAGCAGGAAGACCGCCACGTTGATGCCGATCAGCGCAAAGGTGACATAGGGCGCGGTGATGTGGCGGTGGGGGTTCTGGTCGGAGAGGGGGAGGAACATGACACCGACCCTAGCCCGCCGCCCGCGGCGCTGTCACCGGCTACCCAAGGCAGTGTCACGGCGCTTGATTCCATCATATAAGAATTGTAGTTGCGGATGATGGAACCTTGTCGCTTGACGGCCTGCCCTCCGGGCCGCAAGGGTCCAGCGCAGTTTCGAGGATCAGACCATGACCGCATCCAAGTCCCCCGGCCTCCAGCCGCGCACGCTCGCCGCCCAGGCCCTCGGCTGGGAGGAGGCGGAAACCCACGCCGTCGTGACGCCGATCCACGTCGCGACCACCTTCATCCGCGACCCCGACAACCAGTACCGCAACGGCTTCATCTACGGCCGCCCGGACAACCAGACAGTGCGCCAGTGCGAGGCCGTTCTGGCAGCCCTTGAGGAAGGCCCCGAGGCGCTGGTGCTGGGATCGGGCATGTCGGCGGCGACAGCCGTGGTCATGGCCCTGCCGACGGGCGCTCACATCGTCGCGCCCACCGTGATGTACTGGGCGCTGCGCAACTGGCTGATGAACGACGCCGTCACCTACGGCTACACGACGACCTTCGTCGACACGACCGACCTCGCCGCCGTGAAGGCTGCGATCCAGCCGGGCAAGCACGAAGCTGGTCTGGCTCGAGACGCCGTCCAACCCGACTGTGGACGCGTCTCCGACATCGCCGCCATCGCCGAGATCGCCCATCGCGGCCGGCGCCATCTGCGCGGTGTCGATTCCACCGTCGCCACGCCGGTACTGCACCCGCCCGCTGACGCTCGGCGCCGACATCGTCATGCATGCCGCGACCAAGTACCTCAACGGTCACTCGGACGTCGTCGCAGGCGCCCTCGTCAGCCCGCGAGGCGAACGAGCTTCTGGGCAGAAGGTGCAGGCCGCGTCCGCTCGCATGCACGGCACAGATCCTCGGACCCGTTCGAGGCCTTCCTGCTGATGCGCGGCATGCGCACGCTGCATGTCGCGCGTCGAGGCCCAGGCCAAGTCGCGGCGCTCACGCTCGCCGAGAAGTCTCAAGGCCCACCCGCTGGTGTCCGACGTGCTCTATCCGGGCCTGCTCGACGCATCCCCAGACACGCCATCGCCGCCCGAGCAGATGACCGGCGGCTTCGGCGGCATGCTGTCGGTGCGGGTGAAGGCGGGCGAGCAGCGCAGCCGTCTCCACCGCCGCCCGCGTCGAACTGTGGAAGCGCGCGACCTCGCTCGGCGGTGTCGAAAGCCTCATCGAGCACCGCGCCTCCATCGAGGGAGCAGGCTCGCCGTGCCCGACAGACCTGTTGCGCCTGTCAGTCGGCCTCGAGGCGATCGACGACCTCTATGCCGACATCGACCGGGCGCTGCGCGGGGCGAACGCCTGAGCGCAACCTCAGTCCTCGCTGCCGGTTCCCCCGAGGCGGTAATAGACCCAGAGTGCGAAGGCTGCCGTCGCGATGGCGACGGCGAGGCCGACATAGGTCCAGGGATCGGCGAGGCGGCTCAATTGCCGCCGTCGAGCAGGCGGCGCGCGATCACCTGCGCCTGGATCTCGCCGGCGCCCTCGAAGATGTTGAGGATGCGGGCGTCGCACAGGATGCGGCTCACCGGATACTCCAGCGCGAAGCCGTTGCCGCCGTGGATCTGCAGGGCGTTGTCCGCCGCCGCCCAGGCGACGCGGGCGCCGAGCAGCTTGGCCATGCCGGCCTCGAGGTCGCAGCGCCGGTCGAGATCCTTCTCGCCGCGCCGAGAAATAGGTCAGCTGGCGGGCGATCATCACCTCCACCGCCATCATGGCGATCTTGTCGGCGACGCGCGGGAAGGCGATCAGCGGCTTGCCGAACTGGATGCGCTCCTGGGCGTAGCGCAGCCCGAGGTCCATGGCCGCCTGGGCGACGCCCACGGCCCGCGCGGCGGTCTGGATGCGCGCCGCCTCGAAGGTCTGCATGAGCTGCTTGAAGCCCTGCCCCTCGACGCCGCCGAGCAGGTTGTCGGCCTTCACCTCGAAGCCGTCGAAGGAGATCTCGTATTCCTTCATGCCGCGATAGCCGAGAACCTCGATCTCGCCGCCGGACATGCCGGGCGCCGGGAAGGGGGTCTCGTCGGTGCCGCGCGGCTTCGTGGCGAGGAACATCGACAGGCCCTTGTAGCCGGGCTCGTCGGGGTTGGTGCGCACCAGCAGCGTCATCACGTCGGCGCGGACCGGATGGGTGATCCAGGTCTTGTTGCCGTAGACCTTGTAGACGTCGCCCTCGCGCACGGCGCGGGTCTTCAGCGAGGCAAGGTCCGATCCGGTGTTCGGCTCGGTGAAGACGGCGGTGGGCAGGATCTCGCCCGAGGCGATCTTCGGCAGCCAGTAGTCCTTCTGCGCGTCGGTGCCGCCTGCGAGGATCAGCTCGCAGGCGATCTCCGAGCGGGTGCCGAGCGAACCGACGCCGATATAGCCGCGGGACAGCTCCTCGGAGACGACGCACATGCTCTCCTTGCCGAGGCCCATGCCGCCGAAGGCCTCCGGCAGGGTCAGGCCGAAGACGCCGAGTTCGGACAGCTTGGCGATGACGTCGAGCGGGATATAGGCGTTCTTCAGGTGCCACTCGTGGGCGTGCGGGATGACCTCGGCCAGCGAGAACTTGCGCATCTCGTCGCGGATCGCGAGCAGCGTCTCGTCGAGGGCGGGATCGCCGAAGTGGCCGGAGGATTCCTGCGTCTGGACGAGAGCGGCGAGGCGGGCGCGGTTGGCCGCCGTATTGCCGGTGGCGATCAGCGTCTCTGCGGCGCCGGCGAAGCGGCGGGCGACGTCGGCGACCGACAGGCCGAGGTCGGCGGGACGGACCACCTCGCCCTGGTTCATCGGGATGCCGCCGAGGATCTGGGCGAGATACTCGCCGAGACCGATGCGGACGATGAGCTCCTCCATCTCGCCGAAGGCGCCCTCGGCCGTCAGGCGCTCGGCATAGGAGGTCAGCTGGCGGACGCTCTCCACATAGGTGGCGAGCCAGGCGAGGCCGTGGGTGGCGCGCTGCTCGCGCTCGATGGCGGCGTTCGAGATGCGGCCGCCGTCCGTCACGAGGGCACGCACCGCCGTGGTCGCCTCCGCCATCACGGCGTCGACGGCCATCACCGCGCCCTGGGCGAGGTCGATCAGGTTCACGGGGGCATCCTTCACGGCAAGCGCGGGGCTCATGGTGTTTCCCTCGGGTCGGATTATCGTTGCTGCAATGCAAAATAGCGCAGCCGGGGCGACGTGCAATCCAACAAATGACCAGTGATCCGTCGCCCGGGGCCTCAGCCCTGCCGGGTCGCCAACCAGACGCCGATGGCGGTGACCGCCATGCCGACGAGCTGCGTCGGTGTCAGGGTCTCGCCGAAGAACACATAGGCCATCAGCGCCGAGACCGCCGGCACGAGGTAGATATAGGCGGCGGCGCGCGAGACCTCGCCGCGGCGGATGAGGTAGAGGAACAGGCCGATGCCGCCGACGGAGAGGGCCAGCACCGACCAGGCCATGGTCAGCACCAGCGTCTGGTTC
The DNA here is from genome assembly GCA_965284145.1 of Phreatobacter sp. Taxonomy (GTDB): domain Bacteria; phylum Pseudomonadota; class Alphaproteobacteria; order Rhizobiales; family Phreatobacteraceae; genus Phreatobacter. The sequence goes on along the minus strand of CBDIRH010000001.1, from coordinate 76,629 downwards.
CACTCCGCCTCCATCCGCCCGAACAGCAGGAACAGCGGCAGCATGGCGAGCGCCGCGGCGACGTATTGCAGCGTCGTCGTCGTGCGCATGTCGCCGCCGGAGACGAAGCGCTTCTGGTAGAAGGTGCCGGCCGTCACCGCGACCATGGCGAAGAAGTTCACGACCAGCGGCGTCAGAATGGCGTTGAAGGCGTCGGGAGAGACCCCGACGAGCTTCGGCATCAGCACCAGGATGATTCCGGCGAAGCCGAGGGCGACGCCCGTGCCCTGACGCCAGGTGATCTTCTCACCGAGGATGGCGGGGGCGAGCAGGGCGGTCATCACCGGCTGAAGCCCGGCCATGATGCCCGACACGCCCGACGGCACGCCGTTGCGCACGGCCCACCAGACCCCGGCGAGGTAGAGCGCGTGCAAGAGCACGCCCGACATCATGGCGTGGGCGATCTCGCGTCCCGAGCGGGGCCAGGGGGCGCGCATGGCGAAGGCGATGGCGGCGATCACCAGCGCGGCGAGGGAAAAGCGGAGGAAGAGGAACCACAGTGGATCGGCGTAGCGGGCGGAAAAGCCCGCGACGATCCAGCCCGTCGACCAGGCGAGCACGAAGAGAAGAGGAACGGCCCGCACCGCTAGCGACATGATGCACTCGGCTGAAAGGGCGCGAACCCTATGCGGCGGCCCGCGAAAACTCAATCACCTCACGTTGGGGAAGGGGTAAACCTCCGCAACGCGCTGTAAAATAAGCGCAAAGCGTTTCGTGCAATCATTGCGATAGCTGTTCTTTAACCACTGCAGAGCATCATCCGGCCAAAGCTAGCTGGGGAAATGTCTGCAATGGCTGTTCGTCTGCCCGCCCTGTCGGTCCGCATGAGGATCGCGCTTCTCGCCATCGTTCCCCTGGCTGGCGTCTTCGCAGCGGGTGGCGCGGCCTGGTATGGCCAGCAGTCGGCCGCCAGCGCCTTCGAGGCCTATGACGGCTATGCGGGGCTCGCGACCGATGCGGCGCGGGTGAGGGCCAGCGTCCGCGACCTGCGCTTTGCTGCCGTCGACTATGCCGAGCGCTATACCGAGGCGGCGCCGACCAATTTCGCGCGTGCACCGCATGGAAGCCATGATGGCGCTGGGCGAGGCGCGGCGGAAGCCCTCCGCGGCCGCTCTGCAGGGCGAGCTCGAGCAGTCGCTGAAGCAGCTCGGCGAAGCCGCCTCCGCCTTCGACCTGGTGCGCGTCACCATCGAGACTCTCGGAACTGACGACACGTCCGGCCTCACCGGCCGCATGAACGAATCGGTGAAGACGCTGGAGGAGCAGGCGCGCCGCGTCGCCGCCAACTTCGACGACGGCGCCGGCATTCTCGAGCAGGTGCTGCAGATGCGCCGGCACGAGAAGGACTTCATGCTGCGGGGTCTCGATTCCGACCTCGAGGCCTTCCGCCAGGCCCGCACCAAGTTCATCAACGAGGTGACGCGCTCCGTCGTCGCCCCCGCCACCAAGGCCGAGCTCCTGAAGGCCGGCGAGATCTACTGGCCCGCGCTCGACTCCTACGTGGAGGGAAGCCGCACCGTGCAGCAGACCGTCGCCCAGCTCGACACGCTGCTGACCAATCTCGACCAGACCACCAACGTCCTGGTGGCGGCCGCCAATGACGGCAAGATGCGCGCCAACGAGGCCCGCCTTGAGGCGCAGTCGCAGACCCTGATGATGATGGTCGGCATTGTCGCCGCCGTCGTGCTGCTCTGCGGCGCCATCGCCATGGTCCTCGGCCGCTCGATGACCCGCCAGATCAGCGGCATCACCGCCGCCATGCGCGAACTCGCCGCCGGCGATACCTCGATTGCCGTGCCCTCGACGGAAGCGACGGACGAACTCGGCGAGATGGCCCGCGCCGTCCTCGTCTTCCGCGACAACGCCATCGAGCGCGAGCGCCTTGCCGCCGAGCAGATCGCCGAGGTGGAGGCCCGCAACCGCCGCGCCTCGGCCGTCGATGCGCTCATCCGCACCTTCGAGGACGCTTCCGGCAAGTCGCTGGGCGCCCTGCGCAGCGCCTCCGGCGAACTCGACGGCGCCTCCGACCAGCTCGATTCGACCTCCGGTGCCGTGACGCAGGAGGCGGTCAACGCCTCGGGCGCCATGGAGCAGGCCGCAGCTTCCGTCTCCTCCGCCGCTGCCGCTGCCGAGGAGCTCGCCGCCTCCATCGCCGAGATCGCCTCGCAGGCGACGAAGTCGACCGAGGTCGCCGGCACCGCCGTGACCGAGGCCGAGCGCACCGCCCAGACCATGGGTTCGCTCGCCCAGGCCGCCTCCCGCATCGGCGAGGTCGTCAATCTCATCCAGGCGATCGCCGGCCAGACCAACCTCCTGGCGCTCAACGCCACCATCGAGGCGGCGCGCGCCGGCGAGGCCGGCAAGGGCTTTGCCGTGGTCGCCTCCGAGGTGAAGAGCCTCGCGGCCCAGACCGCCCGGGCGACCGAGGAGATCGCCTCGCAGATCGGCGCCATCCAGGAAGCGTCGGGCGATGCCGTCGACGCCATCGACAAGGTCAATCAGGTGATCGGCGAGATGCGCGGCATCGCGGCCTCCGTGGCGGCGGCGGTCGAGGAGCAGAACGCCGCGGTCTCGACCATTGCGGAGGCGGTGAATCGCGCCTCGGACGAGACGCGCGGGGGTGCCGAGGCCATGGGCCGCGTCGGCGGCACGGCGCAGTCGGCGCAGGCGACGGCGGAGGACGTCCGGTCCCTGTCCAGCCGTCTCGGCGAGGAGGCCCACGCCCTCGATCGCGAGATCCGCAGCTTCCTCGACGGCGTCCGGGCGGCCTGAGCCGCCCGTCGCCTTCATCGAACGGGCGTCACTTCGCGGCGACGACCATGATCTCGACGGTGTACTGGGGCGCGGCGAGCTTCGCCTCGACCGTGGCGCGGGCCGGCGTGTGGCCGGCAGCGACCCAGCCGTCCCACACGGCGTTCATCTCGGCGAAGGTCGACATGTCCGACAGCCAGATGTTGGCCGACAGGATGTTCTGCTTCGAGGTGCCGCACTCCGCCAGAAGGGCGTCGATGGTGGCGAGGATGTCCTTGGTCTGCTCGGTGACCGACTTGCCGGCGGCCTTGTGGGCCACCTGTCCGGCCAGATAGACGGTATTGCCGTGGACGACGGCGCCGCTCATGCGCGGACCGACCTGCTTGCGCTCGATGGCCATGATCGTTTCTCCTTGGAACTGCCTGATCGCAGAACGCGTCTCCTAGCGCGGGGCAGCCGCAAGGCCAACCCGTCCTGTCGCCGCGGCGCCATGCATCCGCAAGGGATGCTTGCCAGCGTCGCCGGGCCGAAGCGATGATCGGCCTTCCCCCAAGCCCTGGACCGCCCCATGCTCGAACGCTTTCTCTCCCTTCTCTCCGATGCGTCGGACGGGCCGCGCGAGACCTTCGGCGAGGACGACTATCGTCTCGCTGCGGCGGGCCTCCTCGTCCATGTCATGGCCGTCGACGGCGCCGTCTCCGATCGCGAGCATGACCGCATGCGCGCCGTGCTCGCCGCCGGCTTCGACCTGTCCCGCCCCGATACCGAGCGGCTGATCGCCAGGGCCATGGAGGTGGAAGCGTCAGGGGAGAGCTGGACGTCCTTCGCCGATCTTCTCGCCAAGCGGCTCGATCCCGACGGCAGGCGCCGCATCGTCGAGATGATGTGGAGCGTGATCCTCTCCGACGGTGCGGCGGCCGAACTCGAGGAGGCGGTGGTGGAGCGGGCCGCGGCGATGATGGGCGTCGAGGTACCGCGCCCCTGAGGCGTCACGCCCACTCGGCGGCGATCTCGGCCTCGAGGTCGAGCGTCGAGCGCTCGCCGATATCGGCGAAATGCATCTTCAGGAAGCGCCGGGCGGCCTTCTTGCCCGCGGCATGCAGTTCCAGAAGGAAATCATAGTCCGTCACCACCTTCGAGCCCGCCGTCAGCCCCTTGAGGGCATCGGACAGGGCGATGCGATGGAGGTTGATGCGCTTGTACTCGCCCGGTTCGCGGCCGTGGGGGAGGCGCCCCTCGTCCACCAGCCGGGCGACGAAGGCCGCCGTCCTCAGTTCCGACTGGAGAGAGGAATTGAAGGTGATCTCGTTGAGCCGGTTCATGATCGCCCGCGACGAGGTGGGGATCTCGTTGCGGACGAGCGGATTGATCTGCACCAGCAGCACATCCTCGGATACGGTGGTGCGATAGAGGGGGAACAGCGGCGGATTGCCCATGTAGCCGCCGTCCCAGAAGGGCGTGCCGTCGATCTCCACCGCCTTGAACATCATGGGCAGACAGGCCGAAGCCATCACCGCCCGGCAGGTGATGTGCTCGCGGCGGAACACCGTCAGCTTGCCGGTGCGCACATTCGTCGCCGAGATGAAGACCTTGACGCCCTCGAAGGCGGCGAGGCGCTCGAAGTCGACAAAGCGCTCGATCAGGTCCTCGAGCGGATTGATGTCGAAGGGGTTGAGGTCATAGGGCGAGAAGAAGCGCTGCACCGAGCTGACCCACGTCTCCATCAGCGAGCCCTCGTAGGGCATCACCGAGAACAGCTGATCCAGCGCCCGGCGCTGCACCGCCGTCATGCCGCCGTCGATGGAGGCGGCCCGCCAGAAGCGCGACAGTCGCTCGCGGGCAGCCTCCTCGGCCCTCGGCGAGACCGTCGGCCAGCAGCACGGCGTTCACCGCCCCGGCCGAGGCCCCGGTGATGCCGTCGACGATCAGCCGGCCGTCGCGCAGCACCTCGTCGAGGACGCCCCAGGTGAAGGCGCCGTGCGCGCCGCCGCCCTGAAGCGCGAGGTTGATGCGCTTCGCCGCCTTCTTCCTCATGCGGCGGTCCAGCCGCCGTCGACGACATTGTTGGCGCCGGTGATGTTCTTCGCGCCGTCGGAGCACAGCCACAGCGCCAGGGCGGCGACCTCCTCCACCTGCACGAACTGCTTCGTCGGCTGGGCCGCGAGCAGCACGTCGTTCATGACCTGCTCCTTGGTCATGTTGCGCGCCTTCATGGTGTCGGGGATCTGTTTCTCGACCAGCGGCGTCCAGACATAGCCCGGGGAGATGCAGTTGGCGGTGATGCCGAAGGTGGCGAGTTCCAGCGCGATGGTCTTGGTGAAGCCGAGGAGCCCGTGCTTGGCGGCGACATAGGCCGACTTGAAGGGCGAGGCGACCAGCGAATGCGCCGAGGCGATGTTGACGATGCGGCCGGACTTGCGGGCCTTCATGCCGGGCACCACGGCCTTCGCCAGATGGAACGAGGCCGTCAGGTTGATGGCGATGATGGCGTTCCACTTGTCTTCGGGAAAATCCTCGACCGGCGAGACGAACTGGATACCGGCATTGGAGACGAGGATGTCGACCTTGCCGAACTCGGTCTCGGCCGTCTTCACCATGGCGGCGATCTCGTCCGGCTTCATCATGTTGGCGGGGGAGAAGAGGACGCGGCGGCCCGTGTCTGCGGCGAGCCTGGCGCGGATGGCCTCGAGCTCGGCGGCCTCCCCGAGGCCGTTCAGCATGACGTCGGCGCCGGCCTTTGCCAGTGCGGTGGCGATGGCGAGGCCGATGCCGCTGGTCGATCCCGTGACGATGGCACTCTTTCCGGCGAGGCTCATGATACCCATCTCCTTGAGCAGACTTTCACGCTGCGCCACATCACTGACGCGCCTTGTCCCGCAATGCAACATGCTGTCGGGGCGGCTTTGGGGCGCCGGCGCGGCGTGATAGAAGCCGGTAGCGACGAGCCGCAGGGAGTGAGGGTTGATGCTGAGGTCCCGCCACACGCACGATCACGCCTGCGAGCACGGCCATCCGCCCGCGGATGTGCTGAAGGTCGCGGAAGCGCGCTGTGCCGAAAGGAAGCTGAAGCTGACGCCGATCCGGCGCGAGGTCCTGCAGCATCTCGCCGCCTCGCCCTCGCCCATGGGGGCCTATGACCTGATCGAGAAGATGCACCGGGAGAGCGGCCGCCGCCCGGCGCCGATCAGCGTCTATCGCGTGCTCGATTTCCTTCTCGAGGCCGGCCTCGCCCACCGCATCGAAAGCCGCAATGCCTTCGTCGCCTGTGCCCATCGCCACGACGGCGGCGACCTCGTGGTCTTCATGATCTGCGACAGCTGCGGCTGCGTGTCGGAGGCCTCGGGTGCGCCGGTGCAGCAGGATCTCTCCGCCATCGCCCGCGCGGCGGGATTTTCACCGGCGACGCAGGTGGTCGAGATGTTCGGCCGCTGCGCCCATTGCGGCGACGGCGACAAGGCCTGATCAGGCCGCCTTCAGCGCCTCGACGAAGGACTGGACCTCCTCCTGAAGCGTGCCGGCATTGGCCGGAGAGGTCGGTTGGCAGAGCGTCATGAGTTCGCCGGCCGAGCGTCCGGTCGCCTCGGCGGCCTGCCCCACCGTGCCGATGGTTCCGGTGACGCCGGTCGCCGCGCCCGCCGCCCGCTGGCAGTTGTCGGCGATCTCGGCGGTTGCCGATCCCTGCTCCTCGACGGCACTGGCCACCGCCGAGGTGATCTCCTTGGTGGCCGCCTGGTGGCGGCGATGGCGCTGATCGTCGCTGCTGGCGGTCGCCGCCTGGATCTCCGCGACCTTGGCGGCGATGTCCTCGGTGGCCCGGCCAGTCTGCGCCGCGAGGTTCTTCACCTCGGAGGCGACGATGGCGAAGCCGCGGCCGGCCTCGCCGGCGCGCGCCGCCTCGATGGTGGCGTTGAGGGCCAGCAGGTTGGTCTGGTCGGCGATCGCCTTGATGAGGTTGATGACGTCGCCGATGCGGTCGGCGGCGCCGGCGAGATTGCGGATCTGGCCCTCGGTGAGGCGGGCATCGCCCACCGCCTTCTCGGCATTCTCGGAGGACCGGACGACCTGCGACGTTGATCTCGCGGACCGATGCGGCGAGCTCCTCCGTCGATGCGGCGACCGTCTGGACGTTCATCGAGGCCGTCTCGGCGGCACCCGCCACTTCGCCGGCCTGGCGTGAGGTTTCCTCGGCGGTGGCGGCGAGGTTGCGTGCCGCATCCTCCACCCGGCCCGAGGAGGCGGTGAAGGTCTCGGCGAGGCCGCTCATGCGGGCGACGAAGTCCTCGGCCACGGCATTGCGCCGGGCGAGGCGCTCGGCTTCCGCCGCGCGCGCCGCGTCCTGGGCCGCGCGGGCCTCTTCGGCGGCGGCCATGGTGTCGCGGAAGACCTCCATGGCGCCGGCCATGGCGCCGATCTCGTCGCGCCGCGTGCGGCCGGGAATCTCGGTGTCGAGTGCGCCCTCCGACAGGCGACGCATCGCCACCGTCATGCCGGCGATCGGGGTGGCGATCATGCGGGCGAGCAGGAAGGCGATGGCGAGGCCGGCGAGGGCCGAGAGCCCCGCGGCGATCATCAGGATGGTCGACTGCGACCGGGCCATCTCGGCCGCCGCGGTGGTGTCGGCGGTCAGCTGGGTGGTCTGCCCGTCGATGAGGCCGCCCTTGCGCTCGCCGCCGGGGGTCAGCGGACCCTGCAGGGCGCTCAGGATCTTCTCGCTGATCGGGGCGACGCGATCGGTCAGATGCGCCATCGGCGCGTTCCAGGTCGGCCCGCTGCGCTCGTTGATGACGAGGGTGGCGCCGCGGCGGATCGAGATGATCCCGACCCTGACGCGGTTGAGCACACGCATCTGGTCCGGCGACATGCTGCCGGCCATGTCGGTGATCGCCTTCAGCCGCTCGTTGACCTTGTTCCAGGCCTGCTCGAACTGCGCCTTTTCCTCGTCCTGTCCGCGATGGACATAGCCGCGCAGGTCGCGCACGGCGGAGAGGATGCTCGACTGCAGCCCGACGGTGGCGGCGAGCAGCCGCTCGTTCGCCTGCGGGTTCTGGATCTCGCGGGTCACCAGCTCGGTCAGCGCCGCTTCCAGCGGCTGGAGCTGCGGCGTCACCATCTTCTCGTAGGTCGTCAGGGCCGGGTACTGGGCGGGCGTGTTGACCAGGGCGAGAAGCGCCTTGTGCGCCTCCTCGAGTTCACCGAACAACGGGCGGACCGCCTTCCAGGAGTCCCGCTGCGCGTCGGTGGGGAAGGACGCAGCCAGCTCGTCCATCTTGTCGCGGCTCTCCTTGAGGCTCGCCCAGGCATAATCCCAGCGCGACAGGATGATGTCGTCGGGCGAGATCATCTGGTCGCGCAGGGCGATGCCGGTCTGCGAGAGCTCATCGGCCATCCGCATGCCGAGCAGCGCCGTCGGCGAGCGGACCGTCGCCACCTGCTCGATGCTGCTGGAGATGATCCCCGCCTGCCAGACCGAGACGCCCGCGCTTGCGGTTGCGATGGCGATCAGCGCGGCGAAGCCCGCGATCAGCTTTCCACGAAGATTCAGCGCGAACATCAAGCAATTCCATGGCCGGGGCGTTACCGAACCCTGTCGAAATGTCGCTAAACAGGAAGTTAAGTTTCCGGTTGCGTGCAGAATTTGTTGCAACCGACGTAGCGTCATCCGTATTGTTACGGAGAGGCTGCTGCCTGCGGCCGGCGGCCCCCGGGATGGCCGCGACCGGATCGTGTCTGGCGCCGGCGCGGCGCGACCGCTATGTGACGGGGGCTGAGCGGAGACGAGAAGCGATGATCCAGGGATTTGGGGTGAAGCCCCGTCACCGGACGGTCGGCGTGACCATCGGCGAGGGCGCGGCCGCCGTCACCGTCGGCGGCGGGGCGCCCATCGTCGTCCAGTCGATGACCAACACCGACACCGCCGATATCGACCAGACCGTGCGCAGGTCGCGGCGCTCGCGCGCGCCGGCTCCGAACTCGTGCGCATCACCGTCGACCGCGACGAGAGCGCCGCCGCCGTCCCCCACATCCGCGAGAAGCTGGCGCGGATGGGCGTCGACGGTGCCGCTGGTCGGCGACTTCCACTATATCGGCCACAAGCTGCTGGCCGATCATCCGGCCTGCGCCGAGGCGCTCGGCGAAGTACCGCATCAATCCCGGCAATGTCGGCTTCAAGGACAAGAAGGACCGGCAGTTCGCCGATGATCGTCGAGATGGCGATCACGCTATGACAAGCCGGTGCGCATCGGCGTCAACTGGGGCTCGCTCGACCAGGAACTCCTGACCCAGCCTGATGGACGAGAACGCAGGACGAGCGCCGTCCGCTGACGGCCCGCGAAGTCATGCGCGAGGCCATGGTGCAGTCCGGCGCTCCTGTCGGCCGAGCTGCGCCGAAGAGATCGGCCTGGCCGCGGACCAGCATCATCCTCTCGGCCAAGGTCAGCGGCGTGCAGGATCTGATCGCCGTCTATACCGCATGCTGGCGGCGCGCTCCGACTATGCGCTGCATCTCGGCCTCACCGAGGCCGGCATGGGCTCGAAGGGCATCGTCGCCTCGGCCGCGGCCCTGGGCATCGTGCTGCAGCAGGGCATCGGCGACACGATCCGCGTGTCGCTGACGCCCGAGCCCAACGGCGACCGCACCCTTGAGGTGAAGGTCGCGCAGGAAATCCTGCAGACCATGGGCATCCGCACCGTTCGTGCCGCTCGTCGCCGCCTGCCCGGGCTGCGGCCGCACCACCTCGACCGCTGTTCCAGGAGCTCGCCCAGGACATCCAGGGCTTCATGCGCACGCCTCGATGCCGGAGTGGCAAGACGCGCTATCCTGGCGTCGAGAGCGCTGAACGTCGCGGTCATGGGCTGCATCGTCAACGGGCCGGGGGAGAGCCAAGCATGCCGATATCGGCATCTCGCTGCCCGGCACCGGCGAGAACCCCGACCGCCCCGGTCTTCATCGACGGCGAGAAGGTCGCCACTCTGCGCGGCCCCACCGTCGCCGCCGATTTCAAGGCGATGGTGATGGCCTATATCGAGAAGCGCTACGGCGTCGGCTCGCGCCAGGCGGCGGAGTAGGCCCATGCGCAGCTGTGTCGTCACGGGTGTGTCCTCCGGCATCGGCGAGGCGATCGCCGCCGACCTGGTGAAGCGCGGTTGGCGCGTCTTCGGCACGGTGCGGCGCATGGGCGATGCCGAGCGCCTCGACAACGATCTCGGGCCGTCCTTCACGCCGCTGGTCTGCGACGTCACCGATGTCGACGGCCTGTCCCGGGCCGCCGCGCGCGTGGCCGAGCTGCTCGACGGCAAGCCGCTCGACGGCCTCGTCTGCAATGCCGGCGTCTCGCTGCCAGGACCGCTGCTGCATCAGCCGCTGGACGAGCTCGACCGCCAGTGGAAGGTCAATGTGCTCGGCCAGATCGCCACGGTGCAGGCCTTCGGGGCGCTGCTCGGCGCGCAGGAGGGCTTCTCCGGCACGCCCGGTCGCATCGTCATGATGTCCTCGGTCTCGGGCAAGCTGTCCCGCCCTTCGTCGGCGGCTATTCGGCCTCCAAGCACGCGCTGGAGGCCGTGAGCAACGCGCTGCGCCGCGAGCTGATGCCCTTCGGCGTGGATGTCGTGATCGTCGGCCCGGGGCCGATCGCCACGCCCATCTGGGAGAAGTCGGCCGGCGCCGTGGACGAAGGCGCGCTACCAGGGCACGTTCTACGGACCGCTCATCGACCGCTTCGAGCGGGAGGTGCTGGGCCGCGCGAAGCATGCCCTGCCGCCGCAGGCGGTGGCGGATGTCGTCCACACGGCGTTATCCGCGCCGCAGCCGAAGGTGCGCTACACCATCACACCGGCGCCGCTGATGAACTGGTTCCTGCCGCTCATCCTGCCGGCGCGCTGGCTCGACCGTATCGCCGCGAAGCGCCTCGGCCTGACCCGGAAGGTGTAGGCGGCGCCCACGCCCGGGCGGCGGCGCCCGCCGGGATCAGCGGAACAGCAGCGACGACAGCTTGCGCCGGCCGGCGAGGGTCGCCTCGTCCATGGGCCCCCAGGCCTCGAAGAACTGCACCAGCTGCTTGCGGGCGCCGTCCTCGTTCCAGTTGCGGTCGCGCTTGAAGATCTCCAGCAGGTGATCGGCCGCCTCGTCGCGCATGCCCTTGGCGTTCAGCGCCACGGCGAGGTCGAAGCGCGCCTGGTGGTCGGCCGGGTTCTGCGCCAGGCGATGCTCGAACTCGTGGATCGGGCCGAGGTCTGCAGCCTGCTCGGCGAGCTCCAGCGCGGCGCGGGCGGCGACGACGGACTTGTCGTTGACCTTGTCGGCCGGCACCTGGCCGAGGATGGCCTTGGCCTGCTCGAGGTCGCCGGTCTCCACGGCGCAGCGGGCAAGGCCGGCGAGGGCATGCAGGTTCTCCGGCTCGGCGCCCAGCACCTGGGCATAGATCTGCGCGGCGCCTGCCGCGTCACCCTCGACCAGCGCCGCGTCGGCGGCGGCGAGAATCTCCGCGATGTCCGGGCTGACCTTGCCGCCCACCAGCTTGTCGATGAAGGCCTTGACCTGGCTCTCGGGCAGCGCGCCCATGAAGCCGTCGACCGGCCTGGCCGCTCGTCGAAGGCGTATGACCGCCGGGATCGACTGGATGCCGAGCTGCCCGGCGATCATCTGGGTGCTGGTCGATGTTCATCTTGACCAGCTTGACCTTGCGCCGTTGGCCGCCTTGACGACCTTTTCGATCACCGGCTGTCAGCTGCTTGCAGGGGCCGCACCACGGTCGCCCAGAAGTCGACCAGAACCGGCTGCTTCTTCGATTCCTCGAGGACGTCCTTCACGAAGTCGCGCGTCGTGGTGTCCTTGATGAGGTCGCCTGCCGCTGCCGGCGCAGCTGCCTGGACGGGCGCCGCGACGGGCTGGGCCGGCATGCCGCCGAAGCTGCCCCCATAGGCTCCGCCGAAGGATCCGCCGAACTTCGCGCCACCGTTCCCGCTCATGAAACTCCCCTTGCGCCATGGCGCCCGACGCCACCTGCGCACATGTGCATCAAGTCGACGCATAGATGGCGGCTCGGGCCCAAAATGCAACGGGGAAATGGCCGCAGCCGGACATCTCCGCCCTTCGGCATCCGCCGGACGGCCGGTCGCCCGCGCCTTGACTGTGGACCTGCCGCCTTTAGCGTTTTGGCCAACGGCAATGCGGACCGCTGCAGAACGGTCGGGAGGACAATGTGACCAGGAGCGGGCCCCTCGCAGGGCTGACCATCGTCGAGTTCCAGGGGCTCGGCCCCGGACCCTTCTGCGCCATGATGCTGGCCGATCTCGGTGCCGAGATCATCCGCATCGACCGGGCTGGCAAGGTGCCTTGGAACGCCGGCGATGCGCTCGGCCGCGGCCGCAAGTCCATCGCCGTCGACCTGAAGAACCCCGGCGCGGTCGACCTCGTCCTCAAGGTCCTCGCCAAGGCCGACGGCCTCATCGAGCGGCTTCCGCCCCGGCGTCATCGAGCGCCTGGGCCTCGGGCCCGGATGTCTGCCTCAAGCGCGCAATCCGAAGCTGGTCTATGGCCGCATGACCGGCTGGGGCCAGGAGGGCCCGCTACGGCTCCAGGCGGCCGGCCACGACATCAACTATCATCGCGCTGTCCGGCATGCTCTGCATGCCATCGGCCTCGAGGACAGGCCGACGCCGCCGCTCAACGCGTCGTCGGCGACTTCGGCGGCGGCGGCATGCTGCTGGGCGCTTCGGCATGGTCTGCGGCCTTCTGCGCGGCACAGCGCCGGCAAGGGCCAGGTGATCGATGCGCGCCATGGTCGACGGCGCGGCCGTCGCTCGGCAGCGATGTTCTACGGCATGATCAAGGCGCAGGGACGTGGAAGGTCGAGCGCGAGGCCAACATGCTCGACGGCGGTGCGCCCTTCTACGGCGTCTACGAGACCGGCGACGGCAAGTACGTCTCCATCGGCTCGCTGGAACCGCAGTTCTACGCCGAGCTGCTGAAGGGCCTCGGCCTCGCCGACCCGCGCTTCGCAAAGCAGTGGGACAAGACCATGTGGCCCGACCTCCGTCGGGCGATCTCGGACGCCTTCCGCTCGAAGTCGCGCGACGAGTGGACGGCGCTGCTCGACGGCAAGGAGATCTGCTACGCGCCCGTCCTCGACATGCGGGAGGCCCCGGCCCACCCGCACAATGTCGCGCGCGGCACCTTCGTGGCGACGCCGGAAGGGCCGATGCCGAAGCCGGCGCCGCGCTTCTCGGTCACCGCCACCGACCTCGCGCCACCCTCGCAGGGGCCGGGCGCCGAGACCGGCGACATCCTGCGCGCCGCGGGGCTGTCGGCCGCCGACATCGACGCCGCCTTCACCTCCGGCCTCGTCACGGGAAGGACCTGAACCATGGCCACGACCTATGAGGTGAGCGAGGGCATCGCCACCCTGACCCTCAACCGTCCGGAGCGGCTGAACGCCTTCAACGAGGATCTCGTCCGGGGGGCGCTGAAGGCCGTCGACCAGGCGCGGATCGACCCTGACGTGAAGGCGCTGGTGCTCACCGGCAGCGGCCGTGGCTTCTGCGCTGGCGCCGACCTCGCCGGCGGCCTCGCGCCGACGGGCGAGGGGGTCAACGCGGCGATGCGCGACCTCTACAATCCGCTCATCCTCGCCATCGACGATTTCCCCAAGCCCACCATCGCTGCCATCAACGGCGTCGCCGCTGGCGCCGGCGTCGGCCTGGCGCTTTCCTGCGACATCGCGGTCGCCGCCCGCTCGGCCTCCTTCGTCCTCACCTTCGGGCCACAGCTCGGCCTCGTCCCCGATCTCGGCGTGACCTGGTTCCTGCCGCGCGCCATCGGCCGCGCCCGCGCCCGGGCGCTCGCCCTCCTCGGCGACAAGCTCCCGGCCGAGCGGGCCGCCGAATGGGGTCTCGTCTGGACCTGCGTCGACGACGAGGCCTGCCTGCCGACGGCGCGGGCCCTTGCGGTCCGCCTCGGCCGCGGCTCGGCGGAAGCCTTCTTCGAGATCCGCCGCCTGATGGACAGGGCGGAGACGAACGACCTCGCCCATCAGCTCGACGCCGAGCGGGAAACGCAGGTCGGCCTCATCGTCAAGCCGGCCTTCATGGACGGCGTCCGCAACTTCCTCGCCAAGAAGGCGGGGTGAGGGCAGCGGGCCGGGATCGACGCAGGGCTGGCTCTCGGGCGGGCCCTGCTGACTTCGCCGCCGGGCGCTCTATCCTCCTCGTCAACAATCACGAGGAGGATGCCGCCCATGACCGACAGCTTCGACGACATCATCGCCGCCGCCCGACCCGTCATCGCCTCGGCGCCGGTGTCGGACGCGCTCGACGAGCACGGCCTGCACCACCAGATCCTGCCGCCCTCCATCCGTCCGGTCGATGACGGCAGTGTGCTGTTCGGCCCCGCCCGCACCGGCGGCTACAAGGTCATTTCCGGTTTCGTCGAGGGCATCTACGACCTTGAGATCGCCCTCGTCGACGACCTAAGGCCCGGCGAGGTCTGCGTCATGGCGACCGGCGCCAACACCGACATCGGCCCTCGGGCGAGCTGCTCTCCACCCGCGCCCGCCATCTCCAGGCGGCGGGCTTCCTGACCGACGGCGCGGCGCGCGACGTCGTCGCCATCCGCGCCATGGGCTTCCCCGTCTTCACGGCGGCCCTGTCGCCGGCCGACACGCAATATCGCGGCATGATGGTCGAGAAGGACGTGCGGATCACCATCGGCAACGTCACCATCGCCCCCGGCGATATCGTCGTCGGCGATGTCGACGGCGTCGTGGTGGTGCCGCGGGCTCAGGCACTCGCCGTGCTTTCGACCGCCATGACCAAGATCACCGGCGAGCGGCGCATGCGCGCCGATCTCGAGGCCGGCATGCCGCTCGCGGAGGCCTTCCGCAAGCACGGCCTGCTCTGATCAGGACACCGGGCTGAGGCTCGGCGATTCGGTATGGCCGGTCGCCGGCTCGCCGTCGGGCAAAGCGTCGCTCCACTGCAGCTTCTTGTAGTTGAAGCCGCGCTGGATCGTCGGCTTGACGATGCGCGAAATAGGGCGAGATGTCGAAGTCGCGCGGCGCATAGAGCGAATGGTGACGGATGTGCAGCACCTCGCGCCGTGCGGCGTCACCCTTCACCCGCTGCTCGCCGGCCTTGGCGCTGCGCTCGACTTTCGGAAGGATCGGGTAGCGGACCGCCTCGAAGGCCTGGGCGATCAGCGTCGAGCAGATCGCGCGCGTCGGGTCGCCCGAGCCGAAGGCGATCATCCGCCGCCGCCAGCGCACCGGCACCGGCATGCGGGATGAGGAAGCGCAGCATGTCGAGGATGTTCTTCAGGTCGTAATCGAGGCCGATGCGCTCGACCATGTAGCGGCAGGACCTGCTGCTGATCCTGTTCGGTCAGGCCGACAGGGCCGGCAGATGCGCGTGTGGAAGTTGCGGTACTTGCGACAGCGGGGCGGAGATCACGCCGTCGCCGAGATAGGCCTCGACCAGCACATGGGGCTCGCCGTCGGGTTCGCAGGCGCCCTCGATGGGTCCGACATACATGGCGGCATGCGACCAGGTCGACTGGGTCAGGTACTTGATGACGGCGGAGATGCGGGTGTCGCCTTCCACCAGCAGGATGTCGCCGGGGCGCAGCGAGGCGCGCAGGGCATGGGGGTCGCTCGGCGTCGTCGGCTCGTAACCCGGCGAGCGTTTGTCGAGGATCGCGGCGATGCGGCGTCCCAGAGCGTCGAGAATGCGGTCTCCCATGATGGTCCCTCCCCAGGGACGTCCGTTTCTTGGACGTTGACTGTTTGTCGCAAACCCTTGCCAAGCGGTTCACGATGCGGAGACAGAGTGGCCAAGACGCTGCCATTCGCCTGTGATAGGCGTCACGTATGAGCGGGATTCGCCAGTTACGATGAACGGACCCTTGATGACCCGGCGCACCGTGCTCGCCGCATCGGCCGCCCTGCCCGCCGCCCCGGCCCTCGCCCAGACCGCGCGCCCCTGCCGGCGGAAGTCGACGTGGTGGTGATCGGTGCGGGTGCCGCCGGCATCGCCGCGGCCCGCAAGCTGCAGACCGCCGGACGGTCGGTGATCGTGCTGGAGGCCAAGGACCGCAGCGGCGGGCGCTGCATCGCCGACACCGTCAATTTCGGCATGCCGATGGACCTCGGCGCCCACTGGATCCATGCCCCGTCAGACAACCCTCTGGTCGATCTCGCCCGCGCGGCGGGCTTCCAGCTCTATGATGATCCCGAGCGGCCGCGCCTGCTGATCAAGGGGCGCAGCCCGCGCGAGGGGGAATGGGAGGGCTTCGCCGCCGCGCTGACGCGGGCGCAGCGGGCGATCCTCGACGCCGGCGAGGCGGGCCGCGAGGTCTCGCTCGCCGCCGCCATGCCGACCAACCTCAGGGACTGGCAGCCGACCATCGAGTTCCTGAAAGGCGCCTGGGATTCCGGCAAGGACACCGCCGAGATCTCCTGCGTCGACTTCTACAACGCCATCGAGACCCGCGACCTGTTCTGCCGCCAGAGCTATGGCGCGATCCTGGCGAAGCTCGCCGAGGGCCTGCCGATCCGCCTGTCGACGGCGGTGACGAAGGTCGACTGGTCCGGGCGCGGCGTCGCTGTCGAGACGCCGGCGGGCACCATCCGGGCCCGCGCCGCCATCGTCACCGCCTCGACATCGGTGCTGGCGTCGGGGGCGATCCGCTTCACGCCGGCCCTGCCGAAGCGCCAGGCGGATGCCATCGCCGCGCTGTCCTGCGGCGCCTACGAGCACCTCATCGTGCACCTGCCCGGCAACCCGATGGACGCCAGGCCGGACGAGCCCTTCGTGGTGAAGGCGGACACCGCCGCGACCGCCAAGCCCCTCGCCCGCATCGGCGGCTCCGACTGGTGGTATCTCGACATTGGCGGCCGCTTCGGCCGCGACCTCGCCAATGCCGGCCCGACGGCCATGAAGGCCTTCGCCGCCGAGTTCATCGGCAACGAGTTCGGCCCCCAGGCCCGTCGCGTCATGGGGGAGGTCCATGTCACCTCCTGGACGACGGATCCCTTCATCCGTGGAGCCTGGTCGGTGGCAGGCCCCGGTGCGACGCCCCAGCGCCTGCGCCTCGCCGAACCCGTCGGCCAGCGGGTGCTGATCGCGGGGGAGGCGACGGACGACGGGCTGTGGGGCACGGTCGGCGGCGCCTGGGCCTCCGGCGAGCGGGCGGCCGACCAGGCGCTGCGCTGGATCAGTCCGCGCCCCGCATCCGGCCGGCGCCGCTGACCGGTTCTTAGCGGCTCGTTAACGTTAACGGATTATGACCTGAACACCGCCCGGCCCGACCGCGGAGTTCGTCATGTCAGTATCCATTCGTCCCCGTCCGCTCATTCTTCTCGTCGCCTGCGCCGCCCTCGTCTCCGGCGGCTGCTCGCTCAGCGCCCGTCGCGGCGGCGGCGATGTCACCGGATCGATCCCCGGCGGCGCCTATACGGAACAGACCGCCCGCGCCGAGATCGAGAGCCTTGCCGCGCGCTACCGTTCGAGCCCCGAGGATGCCGCCAACGCCATGCGCTACGGCCGCGCCCTGCGTGCGACCGGGCAGGCGGCGCAGGCCGTCGCCGTGCTCGAGCGTGTCGCCATCCGCGATCCCCGCAACCTCGCGCTGATGGGCGAATACGGCCGCGCGCTGGCCGACGTCGGCCGCCACGAGCAGGCGCTGCAGGTGCTCGGCCGCGCTCATCGCCCGGACCAGCCGGACTGGCGCATCTACAACGTCCAGGCCTCGATCTACGACCAGATGGGCCGCTCGACGGAAGCCCAGGCGCTCTACAACGACGCCCTGAAGATCGCCCCCGGCTAGCCCTCGGTCCTCGCCAATCTCGGCCTCTCCCATGCCCTCTCGCGCCAGCTGCCGCAGGCCGAGCAGGCGCTGCGCCAGGCCGCCGCCCATCCGCGCGCCGACCGCCGGGTCAGGCAAAACCTCGCGCTCGTCGTCGGCCTGCAGGGGCGCTTCGCCGAAGCCGAGGAGATCGCCCGCAAGGACCTGCCGCCGGCCGAGGCCGAGCAGAACGTCGCCTATCTGCGCTCCATGGTGACGCAGCAGAACTCCTGGGCCGCCATCCGCCAGAGCGAGCGCCGCGGTGCGCCGCAGCGTCCGGCGGCACCGGCCCCGGCCCAGCCGCGGGGGTAAGGCGTCGGGGCGGCGTTCATGCCCGCGTCTTCGCCTGCTCGGACTTGCCTGCCTTGCACCAGCCAAGTGCGTCCTTCGAGGCTCGGCTATCGCCTCGCACCTCAGGATGAGGGACGTTGCGGATGGCATTCCGGCTGTCGCGACCAGACGGGCTGCGCCGCCTCGACACCCGTTCTGCAACCAGCCCCCTCCTCATCCTGAGGTGCGAGCGAGCGCAAGCGAGCGAGCCTCGAAGGACGCACTTCGGTCGTGCAGGGCGCCCGCCCAAGAAAAAGCCCGGCGCGATGGCCGGGCTTTCTCGTTTCTGGAACCCCGAAGGCTCACTCCGCAGCGAGCTGCACCGCCGGGGCGGCCGCCTTCGACGTCGGCGTCCACATGTGCTTCGAACTTGGCGAAGTTGTCCTGGAACATCCGGACGAGCTTGCGCGCAGTGGCGTCGAACTCGGCTTTGTCGCGCCAGGTCTTGATCGGGTAGAGCATGTGCGGCGGCACGCCGGGCACCGAGGTCGGCACCGAGAAGCCGAAATAGGGATCGCGGCGGAAGTTGGCGCGGTTCAGCGAGCCGTCGAGGGCCGAGCGCAGCAGCAGGCGGGTGATCGAGATCGGCATGCGCCGTCCGACGCCATGCATGCCGCCGGTCCAGCCGGTGTTCACCAGCCAGCAGTCGACATGGTGGCGGGCGATCAGCTCGCGCAGCAGGTTGCCGTACTCCGAGGGATGGCGCGGCATGAAGGGCGCGCCGAAGCAGGTGGAGAAGGTCGGCTGCGGCTCGGTGACGCCCTTCTCGGTCCCGGCCACCTTGGCGGTGAAGCCGGAGAGGAAGTGGTACATCGCCTCCGCCGGCGTCAGCTTGGCGATCGGCGGCATGACGCCGAATGCATCGGCCGTCAGCATCACGATGTTCTTCGGGTGGCCGGCGCGGCCGGTCTCCGAGGCATTCGGGATGAAGTGCAGCGGGTAGGCGATACGGGTGTTCTCGGTCTTCGAGCCGTCGTCGAAGTCCGGCATCCGCGACACCGGGTCGATGACGACGTTCTCCATCACCGAACCGAAGCGCTCGGAGGTGGCGAAGATCTCCGGCTCGGCCTCGCGCGACAGCTTGATCGCCTTGGCGTAGCAGCCGCCCTCGAAGTTGAAAACGCCATCCTTGCCCCAGCCGTGCTCGTCGTCGCCGATGAGCGTGCGGGTCGCATCCGCCGACAGGGTGGTCTTGCCGGTGCCGGACAGGCCGAAAAACACCGCCACGTCGCCGTTCGGTCCGACATTGGCCGAGCAGTGCATCGGCATGACCTTCTGCGGCGGCAGGAGGAAGTTGAGCATGGTGAAGACGCTCTTCTTCATCTCGCCGGCATAGGAGGTGCCGCCGATCAGCACGATCTTGCGAGTGAAGTCGCAGGCGATCACCGTCTCGGTGCGCACGCCGTACTTCTTCGGGTCGGCCCGGAACGAGGGCAGGTCGACAATGGTCATGTCCGGCACGAAGGAGGCGAGCTCCTCGCGGGCCGGGCGGATCAGCAGGTTGCGGATGAAGAGGTTGTGCCAGGCATATTCGGTGAAGACGCGGGTCTTCAGACGGGTCGCCGGGTCGGCACCGCCATAGAGGTCCTGGGCGAAGAGCTCGCGGCCCTTGGCGTGCTCCAGCATGTCCGCCATCAGCTGGTCGAAGGCGGCCGGGGTGATGGCGCCGTTGTTGTCCCACCAGACCGTCGATTCGGTGGTGGCGTCGCGCACCACGAACTTGTCCTTGGGCGAGCGTCCGGTGTGCTGGCCGGTCTCGGCGACCAGCGGACCGCCGGCGGAAAGCTTCGCCTCGCCGCGGGCGATCGATTCCTCGACCAGCTGCGGCTCGAGATAGTTCCAGTGCAGGGCCTTGAGCCCCGAAAAGCCGAACGCGTCGGCCCCATGCGCCTTATTCCAGGTTCCGGTCTCGGCCAAGGAACGCCTCCCTCAAGGTCCTCGTCATGACGCGCGGGCGCGCCAGGGACTGCCATGCAAATTCGGCGCCGGGACGGGGGCCTCGGCGGAGGCGATCCCCGTAAGCCAAAGGCTCTTTGCCGGCAAGCCCGCCGGAGGGCGGAGCGGGTGCCTGCCCGCTACTTTCTTGTAACGCGGTGAACTTGGCCGAGGTTCGCGCTGCCGATCAAGTTTGGCCGTTTTTGGCTTGCCTTCGCGGGCGGAAGCGACCATGAGGCCGCCATGGCACCCCGTGACCGCACCCTGCGCAGCGCGGCCGAGCTCGTCTCGGCCGGGCTCATCGCGTCCGATGCCGCTCAAGATGCGACGAAAGTGGGGGAGCGCTATGCCGTGGCGGTGACGCCCGGTATGGCCGCGCTCATGGCCGGCACCGGGCCGGCCGACCCGATCGCCCTGCAATTCCTGCCCGACATCCGCGAGCTGGACAGCCGCCCCGGGGAGCGCGCCGACCCCATCGGCGACGACGCGCATTCGCCGGTCACCGGCATCGTCCACCGCTATCCCGACCGGGTGCTGCTCAAGATCGTCCATGTCTGCCCGGTCTATTGCCGCTTCTGCTTCCGCCGCGAGATGGTCGGGCCGAAGGGCCGCGGCGGCCTGGACGAGGCCGAGCTCGCGGCGGCGCTCGCCTATATCGCCGCGCACCCGGAGATCTTCGAGGTCATTCTCACCGGCGGCGACCCCTTCGTCCTGTCGGCCCGCCGGGCCCGCGAGGTCACCCGGGCGCTCGCCGCCATTCCCCACGTGAAGGTCATCCGCTGGCACACCCGCGTGCCGGTCGTGGCGCCCGAGCGCGTCACGGCGGAGTTCGCCCGCGCGATCCGGGCGCCGGGCAAGGCCGTCTATGTCGCCGTCCACGCCAACCATGCCCGCGAGTTCACGCCCGCCGCCGGACAGGCGCTGGCGCGGCTCGCCGATGCCGGCATCGCCCTCGTCAGCCAGTCGGTGCTGCTCAGGGGCGTCAACGACGACGCGACGACGCTGGCAGACCTCATGCGCGCCTTCCTCGCCAACCGGGTGAAGCCCTACTACCTGCACCACCCGGACATGGCCCCAGGCACCGCCCATTTCCGCCTGTCGATCGCCGAGGGCCAGGCGCTTATGCGCGCCCTGCGCGGCCGTCTCTCGGGCCTTGCCCAGCCGACCTACGTGCTCGACATCCCCGGCGGCGAGGGCAAGGTCCCGGTCGGCCCCGGCTATCTCGGCGAGGGCGACGTCACCGACTGGCGCGGCGCCCGGCACCCCTATCCCCCGATACCCGCGAAGGACTGAACCATGGACGTGAAGGATTCCAACGGCGCCCTCCTGAAGGACGGCGACAGCGTCACCATCATCAAGGACCTCAAGGTCAAGGGCACCTCGGTGACGCTGAAGCGCGGCACGCGGGTGAAATCCATCCGCCTGACCGACGATCCCGACGAGGTCGAGTGCAGTGTCGACAAGGTGAAGGGCCTGGTGCTGCGCACCGAGTTCCTGAAGAAGGCGTGAGGCCGGCGGGGCGGCCCCCGTCGCCCCTCATCAGCCCTTCGGCTCGGGCCGGTGCCTGCCGCCCGGGCCCTGGCCGCGGCGATAGACCATGACCGTGCGCTTGAAGGTGATCACCACGTCGCCGGTCTGGGTGTAGCCCTTGGTGCGCACGGTGAGGATGCCGACCTCCGGCCGCGACCCCGAATCGCGCTTCTCCAGCACCTCGCTCTCGGAATAGATCGTGTCGCCCTCATGGACCGGGTTCGGCAGGCGCACCTCGTCCCAGCCGAGATTGGCGAAGACGTTCTGGCTGATGTCGGTCACCGACTGTCCGGTAACCAGCGCGATGGTGAAGCAGGAATTGACCAGCGGCTTGCCGAAGCCGGTATGGGCCGCGTAGTTCGCGTCGAAATGCGGATGCGCCGTGTTCTGGGTCAGCAGCGTGAACCAGATGTTGTCGGCCTGGGTAATCGTGCGTCCCATGGGGTGGCGATAGACGTCGCCGATCTCGAAATCCTCGAAGAAGCGGCCCTGCCAGCCCGGTTTCACGCTCATGTCGCAGATCTCCTCGTCCGGTCGCCGCCGGGGATGTGTCGCGTCCTTCATGGGCGACACCTCCGCGCCGGACAAGTCCGCCGAAACGGCAGGGCGCCCAGCTAGGCCAGGCTATTCGGCGACCTCCACCGCCCGCTCCACGACGATCTCCTCGGGGCTGAGCCGGCATCGCCAGGCCAGCATCTCGACGCCCCGTTCCCGCGCCCGGTCGAAGGCGCGTCCATAGGCGGCGTCGATGTCGCGGGCGAGGGCAAAGCGGTCGGCGCCGCCATACTGGATCAGGAAGACCATCGCCGCCCGGTGACCGGCCTCCACCACGTCGCCGAGCTCGTCGAGGTGCTTCGCCCCGCGCGTCGTCACCGAATCGGGAAACTCCGCGAGGCCGGGCTGGCGCATCAGGTGGACGTTCTTCACCTCGACATAGCAGGGCGGGCGCCCCGCTCCGGTCAGCAGCATGTCGACGCGGCTCGCCTTGCCATAGGCGACCTCGCGGCGCAGGTCGTCATAGCCGGCGAGCGGCGCGAGGGTGCCGGCGCGGATCGCTTCTTCCACCAGCGCGTTCGGATGCGCCGTGTTGATGCCGACCGTCTCGGGGCCCCGCCCGAAATCGACCTCCGCCAGTTCCCACGACCAGGGCAGCTTGCGCTTCGGATCGGCCGAACGCGACAGCCAGACGCGGTTGCCCGGCGCGTTCAGCCCCAGCATCGAGCCGGGATTGGCGCAATGGGCGGTAACGGCCTCGCCGCTGTCGAGGATCACGTCGGCCAGGAAGCGCTTGTAGCGCTGGACGAGGCGGCCGGGGACGAGCGGCGAGGCGAAGCGCATGGGCCTCAGGCGACCTTGCCGCCGAGTTCGTCCTCGACATGGGCGCGGACGATCTCCTCGAAGCTCGTCTCCGCCTTGAAGCCGAGTTCGGTGGCGCGCTGGGCGTTGAACCTGCGCGACCAGCCCGAGACGATGCGGATGATCAGCTCGTCCGGCTCGCGGCGCACCAGCTTCAGCGCCTTCTCGCCGCCGATCTTGCGCAGCGCCTCGAGCTGCTCGCCGACGGAGGCCGCGACGCCCGGCATGGAGAGGTTGCGCCGCCAGCCGAGCTGGGCGGTGTCCATGGTGGCGGCATGGATGAGGAAGCCGACCGCCGAGCGCGGGCTCGCATGGGTGTGGACGACGTCGTCGCCGACCGGCAGCACCGCCTCCATGCCGACCAGCGGCTCGCGGATGATGTTGGAGAAGAAGCCGGAGGCCGCCTTGTTCGGCTTGCCGGGGCGCACGCAGATGGTCGGCAGGCGGATGCCGACGCCGTCGAAGAAGCCCTTGCGCGAATAGTCGGTGAGCAGGAGCTCGCCGATCGACTTCTGCGTGCCGTAGCTGGTCAGCGGCGTGTGGAAGAACTCGTCCTCGATGAACTCGTGGAACGGCGCGCCATAGACGGCGATGGACGAGGTGAAGACGACGCGCGGATGGTAGGGCGCCTTGACGCCCTCCTGGCGGATCGCCTCGTAGATCTGGCGGGTGCCGTCGAGATTGATGCGGTAGCCCTTGTCGAAATCCACCTCGGCCTCGCCGGAGACGATGGCGGCGAGGTGGAAGATGACGTCCGGCCGTCCGGCGATCATCGGACCGGCGGTGTTGGGGAAGGAGATGTCGACGGCCCAGCTCGTCACCTTGCCGGAAAAGCCGGCGGGCTTGTCGGGCGCCACGACATCGACCAGCGAGAACTCGGTGATGGTCTTGCCGCCGAGATGGCCGTCCTTCACCAGCTTCTCGGTCAGCTTGCGGCCGACCATGCCGGCGGCGCCGATGATCAGGATATGCATGGGACGTGTCCTCTTCCGTTTTTCAAACGATTTGGACGGCAGGCTAGCGCGCCGCGCGCCGGCGGGGAATGGGCTTCGCGTGAAGGGGCGGGTTGCAGCTTTGTCTGCCCCGGCCGGGCCTCCGTTCCGCCCTCCGTCCAATTGACCTTCTCACCCGCCCGCGCGATGGATCGGGCGAAGGGCCGCAGCCGAGAGCCCGCGTCAGTGCCGGAGGGGCGCCATGGCCCGCATCATTGAGGGTGAGTGGGACTACATCGTCGTGCGGCGCCGGCACGGCCGGCTGCCTGCATGGCGAACCGGCTGTCGGCAAACCCGAAGAACCGGGTTCTGCTGCTGGAGGCCGGCAGCCAAGGACGACTGGATCTGGTTCCACATTCCCGTCGGCTATCTCTTCGCCATCAACAATCCGCGCGCCGACTGGATGTTCAAGACCGAGGCCGAGCCGGGCCTCAACGGCCGCGTCGCTGATCTATCCGCGCGGCAAGGTCATCGGCGGCTCCTCGGCCATCAACGCCATGATCACCATGCGCGGCCAGAGCGCCGGACTACGACCACTGGCGGCAGCTCGGCCTCACCGGCTGGGGCTGGGACGACGTGAAGCCCGTCTTCCGCAAGCTTGAGGACCATTTCCTCGGTGACAGCGAGCATCACGGCACCGGTGGCGAATGGCGGGTCGAGGCGCCGCGGGTGCGCTGGGACCTGCTCGACCGGGTGCGCCGAGGCCGCCGTGCAGATGGGCGTCCCGCCCGCTCGACGACTTCAACACCGGCGACAACGAGGGCATCGGCCTACTTCCACGTCAACCAGAAGACGCGGCCTGCGCTGGTCGCTCGGCGCGCGGCTTCATCAAGCCGGTGCTCGATCGCGCGCGACAACCTCGGCCTCGCGCTCCGGCGTGCTGGTCGAGAAGGTCGTCGTCGAGAACGGCAAGCGCGCCACCGGCGTGCAGTTCCGCCAGGGCGGCCGAGCGTGTCATCGCCCGCTGCCGCGGCGAGGTGGTCCTGACCGCCGGCTCCATCGGCTCGACGCAGATCCTCGCAGCTCTCCGGCATCGGCCACGGCGACTGTGCTGCAGCGGCACGGCATCGCCGTTGTGCAGGACAAGCCCGGCGTCGGCGGCAACCTGCAGGATCACCTGCAGCATACGCGCGATCTATCAAGGTCCAGGGCGTCAAGACGCTGAACGAGACCTACCACAACCTGTTCCGGCGCGGCGCTGATGGGCGCGCGAATATGCTCTGCTGCCGCACCGGGCCGCTGACCATGGCGCCCAGCGCAGCTCGGCATCTTCACCGCGCTCCGAGCCCTGAGCAGGAGCGCGCCGAATATCCAGTTCCACATCCAGCCGCTGTCGCTCGACAAGTTCGGCGACCCGCTGCATCCGCTTCCCGGCCGTCACGGTCGCGCCCTGCAACCTGCGGCCCGACCTCGCGCGGCTACGATCCGCATCGCGCTCGGCCGACGCCGGCGCGCCAAGCCGGTCATCGCGCCGAACTATCTGGCGACCGACGAGGACCGACATGGTCGCGGCCGATCGCCCTGCGCGTGACCCGCCGCCTGCATGGGCCAGCCGGCGCTCGCGCCCTACCGCCCGGAGGAGTACCTGCCCGGGCCGGTCGTCGGCGACGATGCGGAGAGTCTGGCGAAGGCCGCCGGCGACATCGGCACCACCATCTTCCATCCCGTCGGCACGGCGAAGATGGGCCTTGCCTCCGACCCCATGGCGGTGGTGGACGAGCGCCTGCGCGTGCGTCGGCATCGACGGCCTGCGCGTCGCCGACGCCTCCGTCATGCCGACGATCACCTCCGGCAACACCAACACGCCGACGCTGATGATCGCCGAGAAGGGCGCGCGGATGATCCTGGAGGACGCGCGGGGCTGAGAGCGGGTGCCCTGCACGACGCAAATGCGTGCTTCGAGGCTCGCTGTCGCTCGCACCTCAGGATGAGGACCGTTGTGTCTGGCTCATCGGTCGGGTGCGGCGGCTTTATCCCGCGGTGCCATTCTCAAACCTCCTCATCCTGAGGTGCGAGCCCCGGCGATGCGGGAGCATCGCCAGGCGGCGAGCCTCGAAGGACGCACTTGCCCGGTGCAGGGCGTTCGAGCCTTGCCCGAGGGAGCGAAGCGCATAGGCGAGGTCCCGCCGCAGAGAGAGCCGTTTCAGCCCCGCGAGGCGAGGATCGCCTCCACCACCTCCTGCACCTCCAGCGCCTCCTTCAGCGTCGCGAGGTGGAAGGGCTCGCCGCGCACCAGCGCCGCCACGCCCTCAAGCTGCCGGCGCAGCACCAGCGGGCGGACCTTCTCGTTCGGCATGGCCTCCGGGTCGGGCTGCCACGAGCCGTCCGCCATGCGGCGCTCGGCGATCGACCAGTCGCGCAGCCGGACGGCGCCGGCCGGGCCCGTCGATGCATCCAGATGTTGTGATCGGCCTTCGCCGGTGGTGCCGACGCCGCCGCGTCAGCGTCACGGGCAGGCTCGCCGGCGCGTAGGCTGTCGCGGCGATGCGCGCGCTCGGAGCGTGCCGGCCTCCGGATAGGCTCCGCCGTCGCCTTGAGCCCAGCACCAGCGGGCCGAACGAGCCGCCGCGCCAGGAAAAGGAAATGCGACACCGACCTCACGGGCGAAGCCGCCCTGGGCGCGGCGCATCGAGCCAGCTGGCGGCATCGCCTCTGCCATGGGCCGCGGCCAGGCGGCGAAGCCGATCTCGATGCTCGATGCGCTGCGACCCTGCCGATGGCGCCTTCCGCGATCCAGTCGCTGCAAGGCCGGTCGACCGCGAAGGACGAGGCGAAGGGGAAATTGACGCCGGCGCGGGCGCCTGTTCTGGACCGCCGCCGCCACGAAGGCGCTCGGCGTTCGTGCCACATCCACGGCCAGCGGCTTTTCGCAGAACACCGCCTTGTCGGCGCGCGAAGAGCGGCGTCCGCGCATAGCCAAGATGCGAGGCCGGCGGCGAGGCGATATAGAGGCAGTCGCAGGCGGCGGTGACGGCAGCGGCCGCCGCGTCGGCGAGCCGCGGCACGTCGGGGAAGGCCGCGGCGATGCGCTGCCATGGCCGCCGCCGACGGGTCCCAGACGCCGGCGACGCGGACGATGTCGCCGGACCTGCGATTGAGGGCGGCCCCGCAGGAGCCGCTCGCCCATGATGCCGGCACCGACGATGCCGAGCGCGATGCGTGTGCCGGACATGGTCGCCGTCACGCCGGCATCGCGGTTTCGACGATCTTGGCGAGGTAGCTCGTCCCCACCGGAATGGCGTTGTCGTCGAAGTTGTAGGCCGGGTGGTGGCAGGCGGCGGTGTCGCCGTTGCCGAGGAAGATGTAGCTGCCCGGCCGCTCGTTGAGCATGTAGGAGAAGTCCTCGGCGCCCATCAGCGGCGGCGTGTTGGGATCGACCTTGTCGGGCCCGACGACGGACTCGGCCACCTTCACCGCGAAGTCGGTCTGGTCGGCATGGTTGAAGGTCACGGGATAGCCGCGCAGGTAGTCGACGGTCGCGGTGCAGCCCATGCCCTTCGCGACGTTCTCGACCAGCTCCTTCATCCGCGCCTCGACGAGATCCTGGATCTCCGGCTTGAAGGTGCGCACCGTGCCGAGCATGCGCAGCGTCTGCGGGATGACGTTGAAGGCCTCACCGGCCTTCACCGAGGTGATGGAGATCACCGCGCTCTCGATCGGGTCGACATTGCGCGAGACGATGGTCTGCATGGCGAGGCCGATGGCGAAGCCCGCCTGCACCGGATCGACGCAGAGATGCGGCATGGCGCCATGGCCGCCCTTGCCCTCGATGTCGATGATGAAGCGGTCGGCCGCCGCCATGGCCGGGCCCTTGCGCACGGCGAAATGGCCGACCGGGATACCCGGCATGTTGTGCAGGCCATAGACCTCCTGGATGCCCCAGCGGGTCATCAGGCCGTCCTTGACCATGGCATCGCCGCCGCCGCCGCCCTCTTCCGCCGGCTGGAAGATCATGATGCGCCGTGCCGTCGAAGTTGCGGGTCTCGGCGAGGTACTTGGCCGCGCCCAGCAGCATGGCGGTGTGGCCGTCATGGCCGCAGGCGTGCATCTTGCCCGGCACCTTCGAGCTTGTAGGGAACGTCGGTCGCCTCCTCGATCGGCAGCGCGTCCATGTCGGCGCGAAGCCCGATCACCTTGCCCGAGCCGGACTTGCGCCCCCGGATCACCGCGACCACGCCGGTCTGGCCGATGCCCGGAACCACCTCGTCACAGCCGAAAGCCTTCAGCTTCTCCGCGACGATGCCGGCGGTGCGGTGCACGTCATAGAGAAGCTCCGGGTTCTCGTGGAAATCGCGACGCCAGGCAGTGATCTCGTCGTGAAGGTCGGCAACGCGGTTGATGATGGGCATGGAAATCTCCGGAGGGGCAGGCGAAAGCGCGAAGCTAGCGCGGGCGCGGGCGCGAAGCGAGAGCCGCCGTGGGACCTTTCCATGTCGCAGGCGCGGGGTAGAATCTCCTCGCCGGGGCATCTCCGCCCGGCGCCGTGCATAGGCTGGGAGGTCCGGAGCCATGTCGGACAGGATCGAACCGTTCGAGAAGCGCCATCGCGACGGCAGCCTCTGGGCGCGAGGTCAGACATTGGACGGCGAGCCGGCGGGCTATTGGGAATGGTTCCGCAAGGATGGCACGCGGCTGCGGTCGGGACATTTCGACAAGGGCGTGCAGGTCGGCGCATGGACGACCTACGACGCGGCCGGCAACGCCTACAGGGTCACCACCTTCGAGGCCGGCAAGCGCCGGGCTAGCCGCCGGGGTTGATCGGCCGGTTCTGCGTCCAGTCGAAGGTGCCGGCGTCGCGCTCGCGCACCGCCTGCTTCCAGCCGACCTGTTCGGCGCGGGTCTTGAAGTTGATGCCCTCCGGCGAGTGGCGGGTGATGCCGTCGAAGAGGGTGGCGAACATCTGCGTCTGCTTCAGGCCCATGGCCTCGATCGCCTGGTTGACCACCAGCTTCTGCATCATCAGCTGGTTGACCGGCACGGTCGCCATGCGTTCGGCCAGCGCCTCCACCTCGCGGTCGAGATCAGCGGCCGGCACCGCCTTCAGCACGAGGCCGAGCCGCTCCGCCTCGCGCCCGTCGATCTTGTCGCCGGTGAAGAGCATGCGCTTGGCCTTCTCCGGACCCAGCCGGTAGACCCACATGGCGGTCGTCGGGCAGCCCCAGACGCGCACCGGCATGTAGCCGATGCGGGCCTCCTCGGCCATGACGATGATATCAGAGCACATGGCGATGTCGGAGCCACCGGCCACCGCGAAGCCGTGCACCTTGCAGATGACCGGCCGGTAGGACCGCCACAGCGACATGAACAGCTCGGTGTTCCGCATCATGAAGGCGTAGTCCTTCATGGGGTCCCAGGGCATGTCCTGGGTCGCCTGGCCGTTGCCGTTGCCCTCGGCGTAGTAGGTCAGGTCGTAGCCGGCGCAGAAGGCCTCGCCCTTGCCCGAGAGCACGATGACGTGGACGCCGGGATCGGCATTGGCGCGGGCGACGCAGTCGGCGAGCTCGAGCGGCACCTCGTCGTCGATGGCGTTCATCACCTCGGGACGGTTGAGGGTGATGCGGCCGATCCGGCCATCCTTCTCGTAGAGCACCTTCGCCATGGCATCCTCGCAGTCGCTCGTCGCGCGACAGGGGATGCTAGCCGGACGGATCGGGCGGGGAGAGTCGCCCTTACGGCCGGCATCACGCCGGCATGCGGCTCTCCACGAGCTTGGCCCAGTAGCTCATGCCGATCGGGATGATCTCGTCGTTGAAGTCGTAGGCGGGATGATGGACCGAGGCCGTGTCGCCCTGTCCAATCATGATGAAGGCGCCGGGCCGGGCCTGCAGCATGTAGGAGAAGTCCTCGCCGCCCATGATCTGCGGCGCGTCGTCGTTGACCGCCCTGTCGCCGACGACCGCCGCGGCCGCCGCCACGGCGTGGGGCGTGTAGGCCGGGTCGTTGACCGTCGCCGGCACCACGCGCACATGCTCCACCGTCGCCGTGGCACCGAAGACGGCGGCGGTCTTCTCCGCCACCTCCCGGAGCCGCGTCTCGATGAAGTCGCGCACCTCGCCGTCATGGGTGCGCACCGTGCCGCGCAGCTCCGCCGTCCTGCGGGATGACGTTGTTGGTGAAGCCGGCGTTGAACTGGCGCAGATGGAGATGACGGCGCTCTCCAGCGGGTCGATGTTGCGCGCGACGATGGACTGCACCGCCGTCGACGATGTGCGAGGCCGACGAGGATCGTGTCGATCGACTGGTGCGGGCGGCGCCGCATGGCCGCCCTTGCCCTCGACATGGATGCGCGAAGATTGTCGCACCGCCGCCAGCATCGGGCCGGGGCGGATGGCGAACTGGCCGACGGGCAGGCCCGGGGCATTGTGCATGCCGTAGACCTCCTGGATGCCGAAGCGCTCCATCATGCCGTCGAGCACCATGGCCTCGCCGCCGCTTCTCGCCCTCTTCCGCCGGCTGGAAGATGACCGCGACGGTGCCGTCGAAGTTGCGCGTCTCGGCAAGGTACTTGGCCGCGCCCAGCAGCATGGCGGTGTGGCCGTCATGGCCGCAGGCGTGCATCTTGCCCGGCACCTTCGAGGCATGCGGCAGGCCGGTGATCTCGGTCAGCGGCAGCGCGTCCATGTCGGCGCGCAGGCCCACCACCTTGCCCGAGCTATTGGTCCTGCCGCGGATGATGCCGACGACGCCGGTCCGGCCGATGCCGGGCACCACCTCGTCGCAGCCGAAGGCGCGCAGCTTATCGGCGACGATGCCGGCCGTGCGGTGCACGTCGAACTGCAGCTCCGGATATTCGTGGATGTCACGGCGCCAGGCGGTGACTTCCTCGTGGAGGGCGGAGATGCGGTTGACGATGGGCATGGGGCGGGTCCTGGCGGGATGTGGGGGAAGTCAAGGCGTGGCCGCTCGGGCCACGCCTCCGGGGTAGCGGCGTCAGGCCGGCATGCGGCTTTCGACGATCTTCGCCCAGTAGCTCATGCCGATCGGGATGATCTCGTCGTTGAAGTCATAGGCCGGGTGGTGGACGGATGCCGTGTCGCCCTGGCCGATGAAGATGAAGGCGCCGGGGCGGGCTTCCAGCATGAAGGAGAAGTCCTCGCCGCCCATCACCGGGACGGTGTCGCGGTTGACGCCGTCGTTGCCGACAACGGCAGCCGCCGCGTCGCCGGCGAAGATGGCGTTGTCGGCGTGATTCTTCGTGACCGGATAGTCGCGATGGTAGGTGAGCTTCGCCGTGCCGCCATACATGGCGGCAGTGCCCTCGACGATCTGGTGCAGGCGCTTCTCGACGAGGTCGCGCATCTCCGGGGTGAGGGTGCGCACCGTGCCGAGCAGCGTCGCGGTCTGCGGAATGACGTTGTCGGTGAAGCCGGCGTTGAAGGCGCAGATGGAGACCACCGCATTGCCGAGCGGGTCGACGTTGCGGGAGACGATCGACTGCACGTTGTTGACGATCTGCGAGGCCACCAGAATGGTGTCGATCGGCCATGATGCGGCATGGCGCGCATGGCCGCCCTTGCCCTCGACATGGATCGAATACTGATCAGCCGCCGCCATCTGCGGGCCGGGACGCGGATCGCGAACTGGCCAACGGGCAGGCCCGGCATATTGTGCATGCCCTAGACCGAATTGATGCCCCAGCGCTCCAGCAGACCATCGTCCACCATGGCCTTTGCGCCCGCGCCGCCCTCTTCGGCGGGCTGGAAGATCATCGACGGCGGTGCCGTCGAAGTTGCGCGTCTCGGCGAGATACTTGGCAGCACCCAGCAGCATGGCCGTGTGGCCGTCATGGCCGCAGGCGTGCATCTTGCCCGTGACCTTGGAGGCCCAGCGGCAGACCCGTGATCTCTGTCCAGCGGCAGCGCGTCCATATCGGCGCGAAGCCCCATCACCTTGCCGGACCGGTTGGTCTTGCCGCGGATGATGCCGACAACGCCGGTTTTGCCAAGTGCCTGCGACAACCTCGTCGCAGCCGAAGCTCCTCGAGCATGGCCTTCGACGGTCTTCGGCCGTCTCATGCACATCGTAGAGGAGTTCCGGCCTCGTGTGAAAGTCGCGCCGCCAGCGCGTGATTTCATCGCTCATGGCGGCGATACGGTTGACGATGGGCATGGGATCACTCCGGAAAGGGCAGGGGCCTGACGGCCCTTCTATCAGCTTGGAAGCCGGGTTTCGACGAGGCGCGCCCAATAGCTCATGCCGATGGGCAGGATCGCGTCGTTGAAGTCGTAGGAGGGGTGGTGCAGGCCGTACTCGCCGCCCTGGCCGATGCCGATCATGCAGCCGGGCCGCTCCTCCAGCATGAAGGCGAAGTCCTCGCCGCCCATGGCGGGGTCGACGTCGCGCCAGACGCCGGCCTCGCCGAGCACGGACGCCGCGGCGAGCGCGGCATGGCCGCATTCGGCCGCCGTGTTCATCACGCTCGGGCAGGCCCGCTCATAGGTGAGGGTGGCGGTCGCGCCGAAGCTCGCGGCGGTGGCCTCGACGATCGCCCGCAGACGCTGCTCGACGAGGTCCTGCGTCGCCTT
Source organism: Phreatobacter sp. (assembly GCA_965284145.1). Classification (GTDB taxonomy): domain Bacteria; phylum Pseudomonadota; class Alphaproteobacteria; order Rhizobiales; family Phreatobacteraceae; genus Phreatobacter. The sequence continues at coordinate 44,338 of CBDIRH010000001.1, read as the reverse complement.
CGACAGGGTGCGCACCGTGCCGCGCAGCGTCGCCGTCTGCGGAATGACGTTGAACACCGAGCCGGCCTCCACGGCGCAGAGCGAGACGACGGCGCTCTGTAGCGGGTCGGCGCTGCGAGCGACGACCGATTGCGCGGCGGCGATGACATGCGCGGCGACGAGCAGGGCATCGACGGACATGTGCGGGCGCGCCGCGTGTCCCCCCTTGCCCTCGATGGCGATGTGGATCCAGTCGACCGCGGCGCTGGCGGCGCCCGAGATTACCGAGATCGTGCCGACGGGGTCCTGGCTGTTGTGCATGCCATAGACCTCCTGGATGCCGAAGCGCTCCATCAGGTCGTCGGCGATCATGGCGCGGGCGCCGTGGCCGCCCTCCTCGTCGGGCTGGAAGATCAGCGCCACCGTGCCGTCGAAGTTGCGCGTCTCGGCGAGATATTTCCCCGCCCCCAGCAGCATGGCCATGTGGCCGTCATGGCCGCAGGCGTGCATCTTGCCGGGCACCGTCGAGGCGTGGGCCACGCCGCTGGTCTCGTGGATCGGCAGGGCGTCCATGTCGGACCTGAGGCCGATGACGCGGCCCGAACCGGTCTTCGCCCCGCGGATGATACCGACGACGCCGGTCCGGCCGATGCCCGTCACCACCTCGTCGCAGCCGAACTCCCTCAGGCGGTCGGCGACGATGGCCGAGGTCCGCGGCAGGTCGAAGTTGAGCTCCGGGTGGCGATGGAAATCCTGCCGCCAGCCGGCAGCCTCCTCGTGCAGTGCGGCGATGCGGTTGACGATCGGCACGCGGATGCCTCCGGGGATGGCTGTCAGGCCGGCATGCGGGTTTCGACGAGGCGCGCCCAGTAGCTCATGCCGATGGGCAGGATTTCGTCGTTGAAGTCGTAGGCCGGGTGATGGACGCCGAACGCGCCGCCCTGGCCGATGCCGATCATGCAGCCGGGGCGCTCCTCCAGCATGAAGGAGAAATCCTCCGAGCCCATGGAGGGCGGCTTGTCGCGCCGCACGTTGTCCGCGCCGACGATGGAGGCGGCCACCGCCGCCGCGTGGTCGGACTCGGCCGCATGGTTCACCACCATGGGGCAGCCGTGGATATAGGTGAAGGTCGCCTTCGCGCCGTAGGCCTCGGCGGTCTTCTCGACGACCTCGCGCAGCCGCGTCTCGACCAGCGCCTGGATGTCCTTGGAGAGGGTGCGGACCGTGCCGAGGAGCTCCGCCGTCTGCGGAATGACGTTGTTGGCGTGGCCGGCATTGAAGGCGCAGATGGAGATCACCGCCGAGCCCAGCGGGTCGACGTTGCGGGCGACGATGGACTGCACGGCGATGACGATCTGCGCCGCCACCAGCACCGTGTCGACGGCGAGGTGGGGTTTGGCGGCATGGCCGCCCTTGCCCTCGACGAGGATGTGGATCTTGTCGGCCGCCGCGCTGGTCGCGCCGGTGCGAACCGACATGGTGCCGGCCGGGTCGATGCCGTTGTGCATGCCGTAGACCTCCTGGATGCCGAAGCGCTCCATCAGGCCGTCGGCCACCATCTCGCGGGCGCCGCCGCCGCCCTCCTCCGCCGGCTGGAAGATCAGCGCCACGGTGCCGTCGAAGTTGCGCGTCTCGGCGAGGTATTTCCCCGCGCCGAGCAGCATGGCCATGTGGCCGTCATGGCCGCAGGCGTGCATCTTGCCGGGAACGGTGGAGGCGTGCGGCAGGCCGGTGATCTCGGTCAGCGGCAGGGCGTCCATGTCGGACCTCAGCCCGATCACCTTGCCGGATGTGCTCTTCGCCCCCCGGATGAGGCCGACGACGCCGGTGCGGCCGATGCCGGTCACGACCTCGTCGCAGCCGAACTCCCTCAGGCGCTGGGCGACGATGGCCGAGGTTCTTGGCAGGTCGAACTGGAGTTCGGGGTGCTGGTGGAAATCGCGGCGCCACGCGGTGGCTTCTTCATGCAGCCCGGCAATCCGGTTCACGATAGGCATTGATGCGTCCGGCAAGAGGAGGAAATGCAGACAACCGGAGGTCGCGGCATCGGTCAACCGGTCTGCCATGCAGGAGCCTCCCCTTGACGCGCATGGCTCCCATCGGCTCCCTGCGTGGCATGAACCTGACCAGCATCGAACTTCTCGAGCGCCTCGTCGCTTTCCCCTCGGTCTCCGACGCCAGCAACCTCGATCTCGTCGCCTTCATCGGCGAGTATCTGACGGCGCACGGCGTGGCCTATGAGGTCGTCCCGCAGCCCGACGGGCGCAACGCCAACATCTGGGCGACGATCGGCCCGCGCATCGACGGCGGTATCGTCCTCTCCGGCCATCTCGATGTGGTGCCGGTGGAGGGCCAGCCCTGGACGACCGACCCCTTCACCCTCACCGCCAAGGGCGACCGCCTCTACGGTCGCGGCTCCTGCGACATGAAGGGCTTCGACGCCTGCGTGCTCGCCGCCGTTCCGGCCATGGTGGCCGCGGACCTGAAGCGTCCCATCCACATCTGCCTGACGGCGGATGAGGAAATCCGCATGGACGGCGCCCGCGCCCTCATCGAGCGCCTCGGCAAGGACTGGACGCGCCCCTCCGCCTGCATCGTCGGCGAGCCGAGCCGGATGAAGGTCGTCACCGGCCACAAGGGCTACATGCGCATCGACACCCATGTGCGCGGCCACGAGGTCCATTCCTCCAACCGCTACCACGGGGTCTCCGCGGTCTTCGTGGCGGCGCGCCTGGTGACCTGGATGGAGGAGCGCGACCTCAGGAACAAGGCCGAGGCCGAGGCGAACGGCGGCGTGCCCTATTTCGATCCGGGCTGGACCATGCTCCACGTCGGCACCATCAACGGCGGCACGGCGCACAACATCACGGCGCTCGACTGCCACTTCGTCACCGGCATCCGCCTCGTTCCGGGCGACAACGGCGTCTCCTACGTGCGCGAATACGAGGACTATGTCCGCCGCGAGATCGAGCCGGCGATGAAGGCTGTGCACCCGGACGCCGGTGTCACCATCACCTGGCGCATCGGTGGCGAGCCGCTGGTGCGCGAGGAGGACGGCGAGGCCGAGCGCATCGCCCGGAGGCTGACCGGCGACAACGGCATCCAGGTCGTGCCCTATGGCGCCGAGGCCGGCCTGTTCCAGGCGGCCGGAATCTCGACCGTGATCTGCGGTCCCGGCGACATCGCCCAGGCGCACCAGCCCGACGAATGGGTCGAGGTCTCGGAGCTCGCGAAGTGCGATGCCTTCCTCGCCGGGATCATCCGCGAGTGCGCGGCCTGACCTGACGCCGTCCGGCCCGGCCTGTCCGCCCATCGGCCGCCCGCGCCTTTCGGCGCGAACGGCGCTGTGTCTGCCGCTTAGCGCTGGCGGGCGATGATGCGCGCCTGGATGCCGTCATAGACACCCTGCGGGATGATGTTCTTGCGGACGAGCTCGTCCTTGCCGCGATAGGGACGGCCGGCGATGATCGCCCGGGCCCGCGCCTCGCCGATGCCGTTCAGCACGCGGAGCTCGGCCTCGGTCGCCGAATTGATGTCGATGAGTGCGGCTGCCGGGGCTGCGGCGGGAGCCGGAGCGGCAGCGGCGGGGGCGGCCGGTCGCGTGGCGGGCTGCGTCGCGGTCTGGGCCATGGCGGCGGTTCCGGCGAGGCCAAGGGCGGCGGCGAGAATGAGGGTCTTGAACATAGGCATCGTCCTCCGTTGCGTCCGGCCACCGCTGCGACGAATCACCCCGTTCGGCACCTGACGGAACGTCAGGCGATCACCTTGCTGTGGCAGGCTCAAGGCATTCGATGCGCCATTCGCCCAATGGCCTATCCGAAGGTATCGATTTGCGTCTCGACATTCTTTGGAATAGTTCTAAACAAGCTTCCAGGAGGATGTGCCCATGAGCCGCTTGCATGGCGAAACGCATGTCGTCGACAGGATCGGCTGGCTGAGAGCGGCGGTCCTCGGGGCCAATGACGGGCTGATCTCCACGGCCAGCCTGATGGTCGGCATCGCCAGCGCCGCGACGTCCCCCCATGAGGTTGTCGTGGCAGGAGTCGCGGGCCTTGTCGCTGGCGCGATGTCGATGGCCGCGGGCGAATATGTCTCGGTCAGCTCGCAGGCCGACACCGAAAAGGCCGATCTCGCGCGGGAAACCCATGAACTCGCCCACCAGCCTGAGTTCGAGCGCGACGAACTGACCCGGATCTATGTCGCGCGCGGCGTCGAGGAGGGGCTTGCGAGGCAGGTCGCCGAGCAACTGATGCGCCACGATGCGATCGGCGCACATGCCCGCGACGAGCTGGGGATCACCTCCACGGCTGCCGCCCGCCCGGTCGAGGCGGCGCTGACATCGGCGGCAACCTTCGCGGTGGGTGCGATTCTGCCCGTTGCGACGGCCCTCATCCTGCCATCCCGCTTCACGGCGATCGGCATCCCGCTGGTCACGCTGGTCTGCCTCGCGGTGCTGGGCGCCGTCGGCGCGCGACTGGGCGGCGCGGGCATCGTCCGGCCGACGCTGCGTGTCGCCTTCTGGGGCGCCCTCGCCATGGCCACGACGGCCGCCATTGGAATGGTCATCGGGAGAGCCGTCTGACCGCGAAGACCTCTTGCAACAGGACATCCTTCCATGACCGACGAACGCTACGACGCCATGACGATCGCCCTCCACTGGCTGATGGCACTCCTCGTTGTCGCCACCTATGCGTCAGGCCTGTTGCGTGAAGCCATGCCGCGCGGCGAGCCGCGCGCCCTCGTCCTGATGCTGCACACCTCGATCGGGTTGACCGTCATCGCCGGAACCGTGCTGCGGATGGCCTGGCGCTTCACCCGCCGGCCGCTGGTCGCGGATCAGGGCCCGGCATTCTCCGCGCTGGCGGCACGGCTGACCCACGTCGCCCTCTACGTCGCGGTCATTGCGGTTCCGCTGTTGGGCGCCGCATCCATGTGGGCAAAGGGACGCGGCATTCCGGTCTTCGGTCTCACGGAGCTGGTGTCGCCCTGGCCGGGTGACCGGGCTCTCGGCAAGAGCCTCGACAAACTTCACGAAGCCGGCGCGCATCTGCTGGTGGCGCTCGCCGGGGCCCACGCGGCCGCGGCTCTCGCCCACCACTTTCTGCTGCGCGACAACGTCCTGCTGCGGATGATGCCGCGCTCGCGCTGAATTCGGATCCCTCCCGAGAGGATCGTTCATTCTGTGACGGCCGTCACTTCGCCGGCGGCCGCTTGCCGCCATGGTGGGTGTGTCGCCGGGCAGGGCCACCCGCAACCGCCCCCGACGGGTTGGCCAGGCCCCGCGACGACGGCCGGGAAGGCGGGAATTGGGTCCCCCGCCTCTCCCGGCCGCCGCTATGCGCATCGGCGTGAGCGTATCTGTCGCAATGAATGTTTCATAAAAATGAACGTTCGTTCTCTTTTCTCTTGCGCTTCCTCGCGGACTTGCCTATGCGGTTGCGGCCCCGAGGACTCCCTTCCCCATGCCGCGCATCGATGCTGTCCAGCGCAATGACAAGCAGGCCGCGATCCTTGCGGCGGCCGAGCGCTGCTTCGTGCGCTCCGGGTTTCATGGCGCCTCGATGAGCGAGATCTGCGCCGAGGCGGGCATGAGCCCCGGCAACCTCTATCGCTACTTCCCCTCCAAGGAGGCGATGATCGAGGGCCTCTGCGAGCGCGACTTCGCCGAGATCGGCGACGGGTTCGCCATGCTGGCGGAGGCGCCCGACATCTGGGCCGCCTTCGAGGCGCTCGCCCGCTTCCACATGGTCGAGGAGCCGCGCGAGAGCTGCCAGCTCTGGGTCGAGACCATGTCCGAGGTCGCCCGCAATCCGCAGATCGCGGCGCTGCGTACAAGGATCGACCAGTTCATCGAGGACAAGCTGCGCTTCGCCCTGGAGATCGCCCGCGACCGCGGCCAGACCGATCCCGCAGCCGACCTCGACCGTGCCGTGCAGTTCCTGATCACCTTCGCCGACGGTCTCATGCTGCGACGCGCCCGCGACCTCGCCTTCGATCCGACACCGCATGTGGCGCTGATGTTCGACATCCTTCGCGCCATGCTGCTGCCACCCGCCTCACCGTCTCCTGCTAGCGTGACGACGCCATGATCTCCCCCTCGCTCCTCCGTTTCCCGCCCGCCGCCGTGCTGCTCCTCGGAGCGCTGGCCAGCGGCCCGCTCGCCGCCCAGACGGCCGCCCCCTCGGTCACCGTGGCCGCTGTGACGCGCTCCGAACTGCGCGAGACGAAGATCGCCACCGGCTCCTTCGTGGCGCGCGACGAGGTCATGGTCTCGCCCGAGGTCGACGGCCTGACCATCGTCGAGATCCTCGCCGAGGAGGGCGACAAGGTCGCCGCCGGGCAAGTCCTCGCCCGTCTCAACCGCGAGCAACTCGACGTCCAGCTGGTCCAGAACGGCGCCCAGATCAGCCGCGCCGAGGCGGCCATCGCCCAGGCCAAGGCCTCCATCGCCGAGGCGACCTCCGCCCGTACCCTCGCCGAGCAGCAGCTGCAGCGCACCCGGCAGCTGCAGCAGAGCGGCGCCGCCACCGCCGATGCCCTCGACCAGCGCACCAACGCCGCCCGCGCGAGTGCGGCGCGTCTCGATTCCGCGACCAACGCCCTGGCTCTCGCCGAGGCCGATCTGGCGCTGGCCCGCGCCCAGCGCCGCGACATCGAACTGCGCATCGCCCGCACCGACATCCGCGCCAAGGTCGGCGGCACCATCTCCCGCCGCAACGCCCGCCTCGGCGCCGTCGCCGCCGCCGCCGGCGAGCCGCTGTTCCGCATCATCGCCGAGTCCGAAGTGGAGCTGGAGGCCGATGTGCCCGAGGCGACGCTGGCGCGCATGCAGCCCGGCCAGCCGGCTGCGATCGAGGCGGCCGGCTTCACCGATCCGCTCGCCGGCAAGGTCCGCCTCGTCGCCCCGGAAGTGAACCGCACCAACCGCCTCGGCCGTGTCCGCGTGACGCTGACAGGCACCGAGCGCCCGCCGCTCGGCGCCTTCGGCCGCGCCACTGTCGAGGTTGCCCGCATCACCGCGCTCAGCGTGCCGCTCTCCGCCGTGATGTTCGGCGAGACCCCGGTCGTCCAGGTGGTCAAGGACGGCGTCGTGGAGACCCGCAAGGTCGTCGTCGGCCTGCGCGTCCAGGGCCGCGTCGAGATTCGCGAGGGCCTCGTCGAGGGCGAGAAGGTCGTCTCCGTCTCGGGAAGTTTCGTCCGCCATGGCGACCGGGTGGCCCCGGTCCTGGCGCAGGCCCGCTGACCGGGAGAGCGCCATGTCCTCCTTCAACATCTCGGCCTACTCGATCCGCCAGCCGGTCCCTTCGATCGTGCTGTTCATCGTGCTCTGCTTCCTCGGCTGGATGAGCTACAACAGCCTGCCGATCACGCGCTTTCCCAACATCGACGTGCCGCTGATCCAGGTGCGCGTGGTGCAGGCCGGCGCCGCCCCGGCCGAGCTCGAGAGCCAGATCGCCAAGCGGGTCGAGGACGCCGTCGCCAGCATCACCGGCGTCAAGCGCGTCATCTCCAACCTCACCGACGGACAGTCCTCGACGGTCGTCGAGTTCCGCCTCGAGGTGAACACCGACCGGGCGCTGAACGACGTCAAGGACGCCATCGCCAAGATCCGTGCCGACCTGCCACGCGGCATCGAGGAACCGATCATCGAGCGGCTGGACATCGAGAACCAGGCGATCCTGACGGTGGCGGTCGCCGCCCCGTCGATGTCGCTGGAGCAGCTGTCCTGGTTCGTCGACGATACCGTGAAGCGCGAGTTGCAGGGCCTGCGCGGCATCGGCCGCATCAGCCGCAACGGCGGCGTGCTGCGCGAGATCCGCGTCGCCCTCGATCCCAACCGCCTGATGGCGCTCGGCATCACCGCCGGCGACGTCAACCGCCAGCTGCGCGCCACCAATGTCGACCTCGCCGGCGGTCGCGGCGACATCGGCGGCCAGCAGCAGTCCATCCGCACCCTCGCGGGGGCGCAGACGGTGGACGAACTGGCCGCCACCAAGATCGTGCTGCCCGGTGGACGCGAGGTGCGGCTCTCCGACCTCGGCACCGTCACCGATCTCTACGAGGAGCCGAAGAGCTTCACCCGGCTGAACGGCGAGACGCCGACGGTCGCCTTCCAGGTCTTCCGCTCCAAGGGCGCCTCCGACGTGCGCGTCGCGGCCCTGGCGCGCGCCAAGATCGACGAACTGCGCGCCGCCAATCCCGCCATCGCCTTCACCGAGATCGACAATTCGGTGAACTACACGGCCGGCAACCACACCTCGGCCATGACCATGCTGATGGAAGGCGCGCTGCTGACAGTCATCGTCGTCTTCCTGTTCCTGCGCGACTTCCGCGCCACCATCATCTCCGCCGTCGCCCTGCCGCTGTCCATCGATCCCCACCTTCTGGGTGATCGAGATGCTGGGCTTCTCGATGAACCTCGTCTCGCTGCTGGCGATCACGCTGGTCACCGGCATCCTCGTCGACGACGCGATCGTCGAGATCGAGAACATCGTCCGGCACATGCGAGATGGGCAAATCGCCCTATCAAGCGCCGCCATGGAGGCCGCCGACGAGATCGGCCTCGCCGTCATCGCCATCTCGCTGACCATCGTCGCGGTTTTCGCGCCGGTGTCCTTCATGGGCGGCATCGCCGGCCAGTATTTCAAGCAGTTCGGCCTCGTCGTCGCCATCAGCGGTGCTGTTCTCGCTCCTGGTGGCGCGCCTCGATCACGCCCATGCTGGCGGCCTATTTCCTCAGGCCGCATGCGCACAGGGAGGAGAAGGACGGCCTGCTGATGCGCACCTATCTGCGCTTCCTGTCGGGCACGATCCGCTTCCGCTACCTGACGTTGCTCGCCGGCATCGGCATCTTCGCCCTGTCGATCTGGGCCGTGCGCTTCCTGCCGACCGGCTTCATTCCCTTCCCCGACGAGGCCCGCTTCGTCATCTCGATGCCGAACTGCCGCCGGGCTCCAACCTGGACGACACCGCGCGAGCGCACCGACCGGCTCGCGCAGGCTGATCCGCGAGAAGGTTCCCGAGGTCGAATCCGTCCTCGTCATCGGCGGGTCGAATCCGACTCGGCACCCTCGAGGTGCGCCGCGCCACCGTCATCGTCCGCTCAACCACAAGCCGACTGCTGCTGCCGCACCGCAGCGCCAGATCCAGCAGGCGACGTCGCCGACTCTTCACGCCAGATCCCGGATATCCGCGCCTGGTACGTCAATGATCGCGGCGAGCGCGAGCTGTCGATCATCGTGCATGCGGCACCGACGAGCGGAACCTGTCGCTTGCGGTGGCGAAGCTCGAGGCCGAGATGCGCCAGATCCCCGGCTTCGTGAACGTCGCGGCCGTCGGCCGGGCTCGAGCAGGCCGGAGATCCGTGTCGTGCCGAAGGCGGACGAAGCCGCCCGCTACGGCGTCACCACCGACCAGATCTCGGAGGCCGTCCGCGTCGCCACCATCGGCGACGTCACCGCCAATCTCGCCAAGTTCAATGCCGGCGACCGCCTCGTGCCGATCCGGGTGCAGCTCGACACCGACGCCCGCGCCCGGCCTCGACCTTCTCTCGGCCCTGACGGTGACGACGGCCACGGGCCAGCAGGTGCCGCTCACCGCCGTGGCCGACATCGACTTCGGCCAGGGACCCTCGTCGATCGAGCGCTACAACCGCGTCCGCCGCGTCAACATCGGCACCGACCTCGGCGGCGGTCTGGAGATCGGTCCGGCGCTGGAGAAGGTCTTCCAGCTGCCCGCCGCCCGCAACCTGCCGGCCGGCGTCTCCTTCCAGCGCGGCGGCGACGCCGAGGTCATGCAGGAGGTCTTCGACGGCTTCGCCATGGCCATGGGCACCGGCCTCTTGATGGTGCTCGGCGTGCATGGTGCTCCTGTTCCACTCGGTGTTCCAGCCGCTCACCATCCTGATGTCGCTGCCGCTCTCCCTCGGCGGCGTCATCGTGGCGCTGCTGCTGACCAACAAGGCCATCTCCATGCCGGTGGTCATCGGCATCCTCATGCTGATGGGCATCGTCACCAAGAACGCCATCATGCTGGTCGACTTCGCCGTCGAGAAGACGCGCGAGGGCATGAGCCGCCGCGAGGCGATCCTCGATGCCGGACGCAAGCGCGCCCGGCCGATCATCATGACCACCCTCGCCATGGGCGCCGGCATGATCCCGCCGGCGCTCGGCTCCGGCGACGGCGGCGAGTTCCGCGCCCCCATGGCCATCGCGGTGATCGGCGGCCTGCTGGTCTCGACCGTGCTCAGCCTCGTCTTCGTGCCGTCGTTCTACACGGTCATGGATGATGTCGGCCGCTTCTTCTCATGGATCTTCGGTCGCTTCGTCGGCCCGGCCGACGAGGACGACGCGGCCGCCCACGGCCATGCGCCGCAGGGCGCCCCGCCGCTCTTGCTGCCGGCCGATGCGGCGCCCCCCGGCGAGCCGCCGCGGCCGATCCGCGTCGCCGCCGAATAGACCGGACACGCCTCCCGGGGTCCCAAAGCCCCGGGACGGCGCGGGAGCCCGGTGCCCTCGGGTCCGCCCCCGTGGGCGCCGGGCTCTTCCCGTTTCAGCCGGTCAGAGGAACAGCCCCTCCGCCGCCTCCACCTCCTCGACGAGAAAGCGGTAGGCCTCGTCGATGCGGGCGATGCGCCGCGTGTCGACATGCGAGACGAGGTGGTAGGTGCGGCGGATGGCGAGCTGCGGCAGCACCCGCACGAGTCCCCCGGCGTCGCGCGCCGCATAGTCGTGCAGCACGCCGATGCCGGCCCCCGCCTTCACCGCCTCCATCTGGGCCAGCACGCTGGCGCATTCGAAGCGGCGCTGTCCGGCATCGAAGGCCGGCGGGTAGTAGGTGAGCGATTCCGAGTAGTGCAACTCCTGCACGGAGGTCACCAGCAGGTGCCGGCGCAGCGCCTCGGCCGTCTCCGGCCTGCCGTGGCGGTCGAGATAGGCGGCGGTGGCATACATGCCGAGCCCGTAGTCGGTGAGCTTGCGCACGGTGAGGCGGCCGTCCGTCGGCGGGTCGATGACCACGGCGAGGTCGGCGTCGCGCTTCGACAGCGACATGGTCCGGGCGAGCGGCACCAGCTGGATGGTGAGGTCGGGATGGCGTCCGGCGAGCCTGCCGAGCCGCGGCGACAGGAACAGCGCCCCGAAGCCTTCCGGCGCGCCGATGCGGATGGTGCCGGAGATGACGCGGTCGACCTGCGACACGTCGGCCTGGGCGTCGAGCCAGGCGGTCTCCATGGCCTCCGCCGCGGCGACGAACTTCTCGCCTGCGACGGTCAGCGTCACCCCGGCCGTCGAGCGCGACACCAGGTGGGTGCCGAGCTGCTCCTCCAGCAGGGTGATGCGGCGTGCCACCGTCGCATGGTCGAGCGACAGCGCCCGTGCCGCAGCGAGGAACTGCCCCGAGCGCGCCACCGCGAGGAAGACCCGGACATGATCCCAGTTTGGCGTCATGCCCACATCTTACGCCAAAAATCGCACAACGCATGCGCCAACTTGGCGCTTGGTTGCCGCACGGCTTCGCTCTAGTTGTGGCAGCCTCAGAGGAGACGATCCCATGCGCAATTATGGTCATTTCATCGGCGGCAAGCACGTCGCCGGCACAGTCCGGCCGCACCGCCGACGTGTTCCAGCCGCTCGACGGCTCGGTCTTCGGCAAGGTGGCGCTGGCCACCAAGGCGGAAGTGCGTGAAGCCGTTGAGAACGCCAAGGCTGCGCAGCCCTCCTGGGCCGCCACCAACCCGCAGCGTCGCGCCCGCGTGCTGATGAAGTTCCTCGAGCTCGTGCGCCCGCGACAACGACGAAGATGGCCGAGCTGCTGGCCCGCGAGCACGGCAAGACCATTCCCGACGCCAAGGGCGACATCCAGCGCGGACTCGAGGTGGTCGAGTTCTCCATCGGCGCGCCGCAGATGATGAAGGGCGAGTACACCGATGGCGCCGGCCCCGGCATCGACATCTACTCGATGCGCCAGCCGCTCGGCGTCGTCGCCGGCATCACCCCCTTCAACTTCCCGGCGATGATCCCGCTGTGGAAGGCCGCGCCCGGCCATCGCCTGCCGGCAACGCCTTCATCCTGAAGCCCTCCGAGCGTGACCCGGGCGTGCCGCTGATGCTGGCCGAGCTCTTCATCGAGGCCGGCCTGCCGCCCGGCATCCTCAACGTCGTCAACGGCGACAAGGAGGCCGTCGACGCCGTCCTCGACGACGAGGACATCAAGGCCGTCGGCTTCGTCGGCTCCACCGCCGATCGCCGAGTACGTCTATTCGCGCGGCTGCGCGGCCGGCAAGCGCGTCCAGTGCTTCGGCGGCGCCAAGAACCACATGATCGTCATGCCCGACGCCGACATGGACCAGGCGGTCGATGCGCTGATCGGCGCCGGCTACGGCTCGGCCGGCGAGCGCTGCATGGCGATCTCGGTCGCCGTTCCGGTCGGCGAGGACAGCGGCCAACCGCCTCATGGAAAAGCTGGTGCCGCGCGTCGAGGCCCTGAAGATCGGCCCCTCGACCTCGGCTCGATGCCGATTTCGGCCCGCTGGTGACCGCCCAGGCGCTGGAGCGCGTGAAGGGCTATGTCGACATCGGCGTCAAGGAAGGCGCCAAGCTCGTCGTCGACGGCCGCGGCTTCAAGATGCAGGGCTACGAGAGCGGCTACTACATCGGCGGCTGCCTGTTCGACAACGTCACCAAGGACATGCGCATCTACAAGGAGGAGATCTTCGGACCGGTCCTCTCCGTCGTCCGCGCCAAGACCTACAACGAGGCCGTCGGCCTCGCCAACGACCACGAATACGGCAACGGCGTCGCCATCTTCACCCGTGACGGCGACGCGGCCCGTGACTTCGCGGCCCGCGTGCAGGTCGGCATGGTCGGCATCAACGTGCCGATCCCGGTGCCGCTCGCCTACTACACCTTCGGCGGCTGGAAGCGCTCGTCCTTCGGCGACCTGAACCAGCACGGTCCCGACGCGTTCCGCTTCTACACCAAGACGAAGACCGTCACGTCCCGCTGGCCCTCGGGCATCAAGGACGGCGCGAGCTTCGTCATCCCGACGATGGGCTGACGCCCGGCGGCGTCAGACGAGCGACAGCACACCGGCGCCGGAGACGGCGTCGGTGATGCCCTTGCCGGGCCCCATCTCGTCCAGCGTCGACCGGAACGTGTCGAGCGTCGCGATCATCGCGGGCCGCGCTGCAACCAGCGCGGCCTCGCTCTCCCACTTGCCGATGAGGCAATAGCGCTGGTCGCCGGTGCGGATGATCGTGCCTTCCAGCAGCCCCGGCCAGCGGGCCTTGCCGTCCCGGTGGGCATCGAGGAAGGCCTGCTCCTGGCCCGGTTTCACCTGAAACTTCACGACGTTGAAGGCCTGCATGTCGCGTCTCCATGGCATTGGTGGATCGGCTGCACTGCACGTCATGCCGCGTCAGCTTGGCGGAGCCGGGGGCCGTCGTCCATAGCGGCGGTCCGGACGTCTGCCGTGGTGCAAGGCCGCCATCGCGGCTTGGCCATGTCGCCGCCGGGCGGGACCCGCTAGTCTCCCGCCAGTTGTCCCAGCAGGAAGACTGATCATGCGCATTGCCGTCGGTGGTTTCATGCACGAAACCAACACCTTCGTTCCCGCACCGACGCCATGGGCGATGTTCAATCAGGAGGGCGCGTGGCCGGGCTTCAGCCGCGGCCCGGAGCTCCTGACGAAGTTCCGGCCCTTCAACATCGCCGTGTCCGGCTTCATGGGCGTCGCCGAGAAGGCCGGGCACACGATGGTGCCGCTGTCCTGGTCCTTCGCCCAGCCCTCCGGCCGGGTCGAGGATGCCGTGTTCGAGCGCGCCTCCGCCTATCTCCTCGCCGACATCGCCGATGCCGCCCCCGACGCGGTCTTCCTCGAACTGCACGGCGCCATGACCACCGAGACGATCGAGGACGCCGAGGGTGAGCTGCTCGCCCGCGTCCGCCGTCTCGTCGGGCCGAACGTGCCGGTCGTCTCGACCCTCGACCTCCATGCCAACGTGACGCGCCAGATGGTCGACAACGCCAGCTTCATGTCGGCCTACCGCACCTATCCGCACATCGACTGGCTGCAGACCGGCCAGCGCGTCGCCGAATGGTTCGACCGCGTCGTGTCCTGGGGGCCGCGGCCGGCCCGCGCCTTCCGCCAGATGCCCTTCCTCATCCCCATCGCCTCCGGCTGCTCGATGATCGAGCCGATGAAGGGGCTCTATGCCCTGCTCGGCGAGATCGAGGCGGAGACGGGCGTGCATCTGTCGCTCTGCCCGGGCTTTCCCTCCGCCGACATCTGGGACATGGGCGCCACCGTCATCGGCTATGGCGCCGACCAGCCGACCGTCGACGCGGCCGTCGACCGGCTCTACAAGGCCGTGCTGCGCTCGGAAGCCGCCTTCCTCGAGCACCTCGCCAAGCCGCAGGACGAGGCCGTGACGCTGGCCTTCCAGCGCGCGGCGCTCGCCTCGAAGCCGGTCATCATCGCCGACACGCAGGACAATCCCGGCGCCGGCGGGTCATCCATCACCACAGGCTTCCTCGCCGCGATGATCAACCGCGGTGCGAAGGACACGCTGATGGCGCTGTTCCACGAACCGGAGATCGCCAGGGCCGCCCATGCCGCCGGCAAGGGCGCGACGATCGAGGTCACCTTCGCCGCCAACGGCTCAGGGCCCGGCGAGGTGCCGCTGACGACGAAGGCCGCGGTCGTCGCCATCTCGGACGGGCGCTTCACCGGCACCGGACCCATGGTCGGCGGCCAGCCGATCAACATGGGGCCCTCGGCCTGGCTCAGGATCGGCGGCATCGACCTCGTCGTCGGCACCGTGCGCCAGCAGCCGCACTGCGTCGCCGTCTGCACCCATCTCGGCGTCGACATCACCGGCTACAAGGTCGTGGTGCTGAAGAGCTCGGTGCACTTCCGCGGCGACTGGCAGCCCTATGCGGATTCGGTGGTGGTCGGCGCCTCGCCCGGCGCGGCGCTGGACGACACCGGCGTCATCCCGTTCAAGCATCTCAGGCCGGATGTCCGCCGGCGGCCGATGTCGAACCAGTAGGGGAGAGCGGGGCGCCCTGCATTCCGGCAGTGCGTCCTCGCGCAAGGTTGCCCCGGCCTAGACCTTGACCGGCACGCCGCTCACCGCCGCGTTCAGCGCGCGCAGCAGCGGCAGCACCACGTCCATCGCCGGGGTGCCGACGCCGTGCTCGCGCCCGAAGGCCTGCAGCTGGCCGACGATGGCCTCCACCTCCATGGGGCGGCCGGCTTCGGCGTCCTGCAGCATGGAGGGCTTGCCGCCGGGGCGACCCGGCTTTGCCGGTACCGCGGCCGCCGGGTCGACGCTCTCGGTCAGGTCCCAGCCCAGCGCCTTCGCCACCTCCAGCATCTCGCGGATCATGGCGATGCCGAGTTCGCCGATGCCCGGCACCTCGTGCCAGCGGCCGAGCGGCAGGCGGGAGAGGGCGCAGAGCGGGCTTGGCGGCGATGTTGAGGACGAGCTTCTCCCACATGGCCCGGCGGATGTCGGTCGTCACCTCGCCGTTGAGCCCGGCCTGGCGGAAGACCTCCGCCGCCGCATCGGCGCGCGGCGAGATATCGCCGGTCGGCTCGCCGATGATCCAGCGGTTGCCGGCGGAATGGGCGATGACGCCGGGCTCGGTGACGGCGTTGGCGGAATAGACGACGCCACCGAGCACGCTGTCCGGTCCGAGGTCGCGCCAGAGCTTCCCCTCGGGGTCGAGCAAGGGCAGCGAACCGTCCTCGCTGAGGCCGTGGTTCCACCACCAGGGCACGCCGTTGGTGAAGAACAGCGCGGCGGCGCCCGGCGCCAGCAGCGCCTTCAGCGGCGCGGCGATGGAGGGCAGGGAATGCGCCTTCAGCGTCACCACCACCAGATCCTGCGGCGGCAGGGTGGAGGGATCGTCGGTCGCCGCATGCGGCCTGCCGCCGAGCGTCTGGCCGTCGGTGTGGAGGGTGAGGCCCTTGTCGCGGATGGCGGCGAGCTGGGCGCCGCGTGCCACGACGGACACCTCGGCCTTGCCCGCCGCGATCAGCCGCGCCGCCGCATTGCCGCCCACGGCGCCGGCGCCAAAGATACAGACCTTCATGGGGGAGCTCCGGGGGATCAGATGACGTTGAGTTCGAGCACCGGCTCGTTCCTGAGGATGCGGCCGAAGCCGAACACCGAAAGGTCGAGGCTGCGATAGCCGCCATGGACGATGAGTTCGGCCAGCGCGCGGCCCGCGGCGGGGGCCTGCTGCAGCCCATGGCCGGAGAAGCCGTTGATGAACATCAGGCCGGCGACATCGGGATGGGGGCCGAGGATGGCGTTGTGGTCGAGCGTGTTGAAGTCGTAGTGGCCCGCCCAGGCGCGCATCTGGCGGAGCTGCTCCATGGCCGGGATGCGCGTCGCCCAGGCCGGCCAGACGTAACTCTCGAACTCGTCGTGGGCCGGCTCGAAATCGCCGTAGGCGGCGGGATCGGGATCGGTTTCCCCCGGCCCCCAGCCGCCGATGACGAGGTCGCGCTCGGGGCGCATCCACACCCCCGAGGGATCGACGATGAGCGGCATGCGCTCGAAGGTCTCCGGGCACTTCACCACGAAGACGGTGCGCTTGCGCGGCTCCACCGGCAGCGGCACGTCGATGCCCTGCGCGAGGCGTCCGGCCCAGGCGCCCGCCGCCAGCACCAGCGTGCCGCAGGACCGCGCCGAACCATCCTTCATCAGCGCGCCGGTGACCCGGTCGCCCTCGCGGACGAGGGAGGCGACCTCGCCCTTCTCGTAGGTCGCGCCGGCCTCGCGGGCGGCCTTGCGGAAGAGGTCGAGCAGCATGGCGGCGTCGAACCAGCCCTCGCCGCTCTGGCCATAGGCGCCGAGAGCGATGTCCTCGGTGGAGATCCAGGGGAAGCGCGCCTTCAGTTCCTGAGGTCCGAGTAGGACGATGTCCGAGCCCTCGGCCTTCTGCGTCTGCCAGTTGGCCTCCAGCACGGAACGCCCGCCCTCGGTGGCGAGGATCAGGTAGCCGCCCTCGCGGAAGCCGATGTCGGCGTCGGCGCCGAAGCGGTCCTTCAGGCCCCGGATCACCTCGATGCCGAAGCGGCTCATGCGGATGTTCTCAGGGGTAGAGAACTGCTGGCGGATGGAGGCCGCCGACAGGGTCGTGGAGGCCTCGGCATAGGTCGGGTCGCGCTCGATGACATGCACCGAGCCGGTGTAGCCGAGCTCCTTCTTGAGGAAATAGGCGGTGCAGGACCCCATGATCCCGCCGCCGACGATCAGCACGTCCGCGTGTGTCACGCTCAGTCTCTTTGGGTAAGCCGGTCTCGTTCGGAAGGACGATGGCATGCATGCTGCGATGCAGCTAGCCTCGCCCGCACATAGCCCACCTGACCCGTCATCGCCACTGAGCCGAGCCTGCCATGTCGAACCGTCCCCGCCGCTCCGTCCTCTACATGCCGGGCTCCAATGCCCGCGCGCTGGAGAAGGCCCGCACCCTGCCGGCCGACGTCGTCATCCTCGACCTCGAGGACGCGGTGGCCCCCGACGCCAAGGAGACGGCGCGGGCGCAGGTCGCGAGCGCCGTCACCCAGGGCGGCTTCGGTCATCGTGAGGTTGTGGTGCGCATCAACGGCCTCGACACCGCCTGGGGCGATGCCGACCTGAAGGCGCTGGCGCCGACCGGCGCCGACGTGATCCTGATCCCCAAGGTCAACGCCGGCGCCGATCTCGTCGCTGCCGGCAAGGCCATCGCGAGCGCCGGCGCGCCGGAGCGCACGGCGGTCTGGGCCATGATGGAAACGCCGCTCGCCATGCTCAACGCCGCGGGCATTGCCGCTGCCGCGAAGGACCGCACGACGCGCCTCACCGGCTTCGTCATGGGCACCAACGACCTCGCCAAGGAGACCGGCGCCCGCATCATTCCCGGCCGCGCGCCGATGAACGCCTGGCTGATGACCTCGCTCGCCGCCGCCCGCGCCTATGGCCTCGCCATCCTCGACGGCGTCTGGAACGAGATCGCCGACGAGGCCGGCTTCGCCCGCGAATGCGCCGAGGCGCGCGACATGGGCTTCGACGGCAAGACGCTGATCCACCCGAACCAGATCGGCCCCTGCAATGCCGCCTTCTCCCCGGCGGAGAAGGAAGTGGCCTGGGCCCGCACCATCATCGCCGCCTTCGACCTGCCGGAGAACGCCGCCAAGGGCGCCATCCAGGTGGAAGGGCGCATGGTGGAGCGCCTGCACGCCGACATGGCCCGCAAGCTCGTCGCCATCGCCGACGCCATCGCCGCCCGCGAGGCGACGGCCTGACCCTCGGCCGATCCGGCCGGTTGCCCCGACTCCCGCTTTCGTGAGAGACGGAGGCATGGTGGTGTGTCCATGAGTGCGGCTGCGGCCGATATCGACGTGAAGCGGTTGCGCGAGGCCCTGGGGTCCCGCTCGATCGTGCTCGTCGGCCTGATGGGAGCCGGGAAATCCTCCATCGGGCGGCGCCTCGCCCATCGTCTCGGCCTGCCCTTCGTCGATGCCGACACCGAGATCGAGAAGGCCGCCGACCTGACGATCCCCGAGATCTTCGAGAAGCACGGCGAGCCCTATTTCCGCGCCGGCGAGGTCCGTGTCGTCGCCCGGATCCTCGATTCGGGGCCCCAGGTGCTCGGCCACCGGCGGCGGCGCCTACATGAACTGCCGAGACGCGCGCCCGCATCCGCGAGCGCGGCATCTCGCTCTGGCTCAAGGCCGAACTCGACGTGCTGATGAAGCGCGTCAAGCGGCGCGGCGACCGGCCGCTCCTGAAGGCTGACGACCCGCAGGCCGTGCTGAAGCGCCTGATGGACGAGCGCTATCCCGTCTATGCCGAGGCCGACCTGACGGTCGTCTCGCGCGAGGCCTCGCATGACGAGGTCGTCGAGGACGTCATCGCGGCCCTGGCGTCGCATGTGCGGCCGTCGCCGGACCGAGGTTCCCATGACCCATCCTGATCCCGCCGGGGACACCGGCGCCCCGACGCGCGTGCCTGTCGCGCTGGGCGACCGCTCCTACGACATCCTCATCGGCTCGGGCCTGATCGCCGGGGCGGGGGCGACGCTCGCCGCGCGCTTTCCCGGCCGTGCCGTGGCCATCGTCACCGACGCCACCGTCGGCGAGCTGCACGGGCCGGCGCTGGAGGAAAGCCTCTCCGCCGCCGGCATCCGCCATCACCGCATCACCGTGCCGCCGGGCGAGGCGACCAAGCGCTTCGGCCAGCTCGAGGAGGTGGTGGACCAGATCCTCGCCCACCGGCTGGAGCGCGGCGACATCGTGCTGGCCCTCGGCGGCGGGGTGGTCGGCGACCTCGCCGGCTTCGCCGCGGCCATCGTCCGCCGCGGCATGGGCTTCGTGCAGATGCCGACCTCGCTGCTGGCGCAGGTCGATTCCTCCGTCGGCGGCAAGACCGGCATCAATTCCCGCCACGGCAAGAACCTCATCGGCGCCTTCTACCAGCCGGGCCTCGTCCTCGCCGACACCGACGTGCTCGACACGCTCTCCACCCGCGAGTTCCGCGCCGGCTATGCCGAGGTGGCGAAATACGGCCTCATCGACGACCCCGGCTTCTTCTCCTGGCTGGAGGCCCACTGGCGCGGCGTCTTCCAGGGCGGCCGCGACCGCGTCCACGCCATCGCCACCTCCTGCCGCGCCAAGGCGGCCGTCGTCGCCCGCGACGAGACCGAGACCGGCGACCGGGCACTGCTCAATCTCGGCCACACCTTCGGCCATGCGCTGGAGGCCGCCACCGGCTACGACGGCGGCCGCCTCGTCCATGGCGAGGCGGTGGCCATCGGCATGTGCCAGGCCTTCCGCTTCTCGGCGAAGCTCGGCCTCTGCGCCCCGGTCGAGGCGGCGCGCATGGCGAACCATCTGAAGACCGTCGGGCTGCCGACCGAACTCCACGAGATCCCCGGCGGCGTCGGCGACGTCGACCGGCTGATGGCGGCGATCGGCCAGGACAAGAAGGTGTCGCGCGGCAAGCTCACCTTCATCCTGGCGCGCGACATCGGCGAGAGCTTCATCGCGAAGGACGTCGATCCGGCGGCGGTGAGGGAGTTCCTTGCCGGGGAACTGGCGAGAGGCTGAGGCGATGACGGGCGAGCTGGTCATCCGCCCGGCCAAGCCCCCGGACGCTCGGGCCATGGTGGACCTCCTCAACGCCATCATCGCCAGGGGCGGCACCACCGCTCACCGCGAGCCGTTCGACGTGGACCGGATGATTGCCGACTACATTGCGCCGGCGCGCGGCATTGCCTGCCACGTCGCCGAGCGAAACGGCGGCATCCTCGGCTTCCAGGCGCTGGAATGGACCGATCCCGACTGGGCGGGCGCCAATCCGCTGCCGGCCGACTGGGCGCTTGTCGCGACCTTCGTCGCCATCGGCGCGCAGGGCGGCGGGGTCGGAAGCCGCCTCTTCGCGGCGACCCGGGAGGCGGCGCGCGCCGCCGGCGTCCGCATGATCGACGCCACCATCCGCCGCGAGAATCAGGGCGGCCTCGCCTACTATTCCCGCATGGGCTTCGAGGACTACTGGTCCGACGCAAGGGTGGTGGCGAAGCGGCGCGCGCCCTGAACCCGCCCCCGGAAACCTGCCCGCCGCTCCCATCCTTGGACCCGCCGCGGAAAGGCATTAGGTCTAGGGCACGCGGGCCGTTTGCACGGCCGTGAAAAAGGCGAGGGCCCTCGGGGCCGGAGGACCATGGACGAACTTGCGATCAACCCCTGGCTGGCGCTGGGGCTCATTGCCTTCTGCCTGCTGCTGTCGGCCTTTTTCTCCAGCGCCGAGACGGCCATGTCGGCGGCCTCCAAGGCGCGCATGCTGGCGCTGGAAGGCGGCGGCGACAGCCGCGCCGGCATCGTCAGCCGCCTGCTCGACACCCGCGAGCGGCTCATCGGCGCCATGCTGGTCGGCAACAACATCGTCAATGTCGGTGTCTCGGCCTTCGCCACCTCGCTTTTCGTCTCGGTGGTCGGCGCCGAGGGTGTCATCTACGCCACGGCGATCATGTCGGTGCTGATCATCGTCTTCGCGGAGGTGCTGCCGAAGACGGTGGCCATCACCCGGCCCGAGAAGACGGCCCTGGTCTTCGCCGGGCCCATTGCCGTGGTCGTCGCCCTGTTCGGACCGGTCCTCATCGCCGTCGAGGCCATCGTGCGCGGCGTGCTCAGGCTGTTCGGCATGCGCATCAACGAGAACCAGAACGTCCTCACCGGCGCCGAGGAACTGCGCGGCACGGTCGACCTGATGCACAAGGAAGGCTCCTTCGAGAAGCTCGACCGCGATATGCTCGGCGGCATCCTCGATCTGAAGGACCTCACCGTCGAGGACGTCATGGTCCACCGCACCAAGATGGTGACGATCGATGCCGGCGACGCGCCCGAGAAGGTGGTGCGCGACGTGCTCGCCGCCCCCTACACCCGCATCCCGCTGTGGCGCGACACGCCGGAGAACATCATCGGCGTGCTGCACGGCAAGGACCTGCTGCGGGCACTGGCGGCGGCCGGCGGCGACGTCGGCAAGATCGACCCCTCGAGCCTCGCCCTGCCGGCCTGGTTCGTGCCGGATTCCACCAGCCTGCAGGACCAGCTCAAGGCCTTCCTCCGGCGCAAGACCCACTTCGCCTTCGTCGTCGACGAATATGGCGAGGTGATGGGCCTGATCACGCTGGAGGACATCATCGAGGAGATCGTCGGCGACATCAAAGACGAGCACGACGTGCAGGTCACCGGCGTCCGCCCGCAGGCCGACGGCTCGGTCAATGTCGACGGCGCCGTGCCGGTGCGCGACCTCAACCGCGCCATGGACTGGCGGTTGCCCGACGAGGAGGCGACCACCATCGCCGGCCTCGTCATCCACGAGGCGCGGTCCATTCCCGAGACCGGCCAGACCTTCACCTTCCACGGCTTCCGCTTCCAGGTGCTGCGCCGCCAGCGCAACCGCATCACGGCACTGAAGATCACGCCGCTCGACCGCTTGGCGTGAGGGAGGGGGCGATGACGCAGGAACCGGGACCGATGATCGCGCTGATCGCCCACGACCAGAAGAAGCCGGACATGCTGGCCTGGGCCCGGCGTCACCATGACCGCCTCGCCGGCCGGCCGCTGGTGGCGACCGGCACGACCGGATCGCTGCTCAAGGCCGACCTGCCCGATCTCGACATCCTGCTGATGAAGAGCGGTCCTCTCGGCGGCGACCAGCAGATCGGCGCCCTCATCGTCGAGGGCCGCATCGGCCTGCTGGTCTTTCTCGTCGACCCGCTGTCGCCGCATCCCCACGACGTCGACGTCAAGGCGCTGACACGCCTCGCTGTCGTCTACGACGTGCCCATGGCCTGCAATCTGGCGACGGCGGACCGGCTGATCGCGTCGGTCTAGGGGTTATTCGCCCGGCGCCTTCGTCTCCAGCGCCAGGGCGTGGACGCGGCCCTTCAGCTCGGCGTCGAGCACCTGGTTGACCATGCGGTGGCGCTCCACCCGCGACTTGCCGGCAAAGGCCGCCGAGACCAGCCGGACACGGAAATGCGTCTCGCCGCCCTCCCGCCAGCCGCCATGGCCGCGATGGTTCTCGCTCTCGTCGAGGACCTGCAGCATGGTCGGCGCGAAGGCCGCCGTCAGCTTGTCCGTCATCGTGTCGCGCACGCTCATCGCTCTCTCCCTGTCGGGCGGCATATCGGCCCTGGCGCGCCCGGCTGCAACCCCGTCGCGCCTCCGGCCGCCTTGCCGGATGCGGCGCCCCTCTGATACACCGCCGGCAACGAGCCCATAGGGGGAAACCCATGGAAAAGTTCACGACGCCTGAGCGGCGTCGCGGCGCCACTGCCGATGGTCAATGTCGACACCGACATGATCATTCCCGAAGCAGTACCTGAAGACGCATCAAGCGCACCGGGCTTGGCAAGGGCCTGTTCTCCGAGATGCGCTACAACGGCCGACGGCTCGGAAAAGCCCGACTTCGTGCTCAATCAAGCCGGCCTATCGACAACGCCGAGATCCTGGTCGCCGGCGACAATTTCGGCTGCGGCTCGACGCCGCGAGCATGCGCCCTGGGCGCTGCTCGATTTCGGCATCCGCTGCGTCATCTCCACGAGCTTCGCCGACATCTTCTACAACAACTGCTTCAAGAACGGCATCCTGCCGCATCAAGGTCTCGCCCAAGGAGATCTCGACAAGCTGATCGAGGATGCCGAGCCGCGGCTCCAACGCCACCCTCACCGTCGATCTCGAGACGCAGGAGATCACGCGGCCCCGACGGCGGCACGATCAACTTCGACATCGACCCGTTCCGCAAGCACTGCCTGCTCGAACGGCCTCGACGACATCGGCCTGACCATGGTCAAGGAAAAGGCCATCGGCCAGTTCGAGACCACCGTCTCCGCCGCCCGCCCCTGGCTCTGAGAGCCGATCCCGCGAAGGAGCCCGTCATGGAACGCCGTCTCATCTCCACGGGCTCTCCCTTCGAGAAGACCGCCGGATATTCGCGCGCCGTGGTGCAGGGCGGCTTCGTCTTCGTCGCCGGCACCACCGGCTACGACTACACGACCATGGCAGCTTCCCGACACGGTGGAGGCGCAGGCGCGCAACTGCCTGAAGACCATCGCGGCGACGCTGCGCGAGGCCGGCACCTCCATGGCCGATGTGGTGCGCGCCACCTACTACATCACCGACGCCGCCGACGCCGACAAGGTCTTCCCGATCTTCGGCGAGATGTTCGGCGACATCCGCCCGGCCGCGACGCTGCTCGTCGTCGCCGGCCTCTACAAGCCCGAGATGAAGATCGAGATCGAGGTCACCGCCGCCATGCCGGCGACGGCCGCGCCCGACGCCATCTTCTCCTGACCCCGAGCCGGGCGGACCGATCATGACCGAGACCAAGACGCCGAGCCTCGCCGACCTGCGCGGCGAGATCGACCGCATCGACGGCGCCATGCACGCGCTGCTGATGGAGCGCGGCCAGATCATCGAGAAGCTGATCGAGGTGAAGAAGACCGCCGAGACCGGCTCCGCCTTCCGCCCGGCGCGCGAGGTCGACGTGGTCCGCCGCCTCGTCGAGAACCACAAGGGCCTCCTGCCGGTGGAACTCATCGTGCAGATCTGGCGGCAGATCATCTCCACCTTCACCTATGTGCAGTCGCCGCACTCCGTCCATGTCGTCATGGGCCCGGAGCAGGAGAACGCCCGCGAACTCGCCCGCTTCCATTTCGGCTTCGGCGTGCCGCTGGTGAAGCACTCGAGCCCCGGCCTCGGTCATCGCCGCCATCGCCCGCGACCGCGGCGACCTCGGCCTCATCGGCCTCGGCCCGGCGCGCGAGGCCTGGTGGGACAAGCTCGGCCTGCCCGACCAGCCGATCGCCATGGCGACCGCCCCCGCCATCGCCCGTGCCGCCAGCCCGCGGCCGCCGCAGGCCCTCGTCATCGGCCATCCCTCCATCGACACGGCGGGCCTCGACACCCGCGTCGTCGCCGTGACGCTGACGGGACATCCCCCGGTGCATGTGGATGCCGTGCTCGCCAGCGCCGACGAGGGCGGCCATCACCACGTCCTCGCCTGGGGGCCGCGCGAGGCCTCCGACGACGAGATCGCCCGCGATGTCGCCTCGGGCCTTCCAGTTGAAGCCGCCCGCACTGTCGGCTACACCGCAAAACCCATCGCGGCCTGACTTTTCTCCGCCCGCGGCCTGCAGGCGCCGCTCCTCGCTCCGGTATCGCCATGACCCAAGAAGCCACGCGTCCCGTTCCCCGTCCCGGTGTGATGGCGATCGATGCCTATGTGCCCGGCAAGTCCGGCGCGCCCGGCGTCGCCAAGGTCTACAAGCTGTCCTCCAACGAGACGCCGCTGGGGGCGAGCCCGAAGGCCGTCGAGGCCTACCGCAAGGTCGCCGAGAAGCTGGAGCTCTATCCGGAGGGCTCCTCCGCCGAGCTGCGCGAGGCCATCGCATCCCTCTACGGCCTCGACGCCGACCGCATTCTCTGCGGCTCCGGCTCGGACGAGCTGCTGTCGCTGCTGACCAACGCCTATCTCGGCCCCGGCGACGAGGGCGTGTTCACCGAGCACGGCTTCCTCGTCTACAAGATCGCCATCCTCGCCGCCGGCGGCACGCCGGTCGTCGTCAAGGAGAAGAACCTGACGACGGATGTCGACGCCATCCTCGCCGCGGTGACGCCGAAGACGAAGATCGTCTACCTCGCCAACCCCAACAATCCGACCGGCACCTACATCCCCTTCGACGAGGTGAAGCGCCTACACGCCGGCCTGCCGAAGTCCGTGCTGCTCATCCTCGACGCGGCCTATGCCGAATATGTCCGCCGCAACGACTACGAGAGCGGGCTGGAGCTGGTGGCGTCCAACGAGAACGTCGTGATGACGCGCACCTTCTCGAAGATCTATGGCCTCGCGGCGCTGCGCATCGGCTGGATGGTGGGCCCGGCCCATCTCATCGACGCGGTGAACCGCATCCGCGGTCCGTTCAACGTCAATGCCGCCGCGATCTCGGCCGGCGCCGCCGCCATCGCCGACCAGGCCTTCGTCCAGAAGGCCATCGAACACAACGAGACCTGGCTGCCCTGGCTGACCGCCGAGATCGAGAAGCTCGGCCTGAAGGTGACGCCCTCGGTCGGCAACTTCCTGCTGGTGCATTTCCCCAGGGAGGCCGGCAAGACCGCCGCCGATGCCGACGGCTATCTCGTCTCCAAGGGCCTCGTGCTGCGCCGGGTCGGCGCCTATGGCCTTCCCGACGCGCTGCGCCTCACCGTCGGCGACGAGGAGGCCAACCGGCACTTCATCGCGACGCTCGCCGAGTTCATGAAGCGGTGAGCGGCGAGCCCCTCTTCGGCAAGGTCACGCTGATCGGCATCGGCCTGATCGGCTCGTCCATCGCGCGCGGCCTCAAGGCCGTGCCGCTGGCCGGAACCGTGGTGGCCGCCGATCGCTCCGAGGCCGTCGTCGCCCGCGTGCGCGAGCTCGGCATCGCCGACGAGGCGACCACCGACATGGCCGCCGCCGTGAAGGATGCCGACCTCGTCATCGCCTGCGTGCCCGTCGGGGCCATGGGGGCGGTGGCCGAGGCCATCGGCCCCCACCTGAAGCCTGGCGCCATCGTCTCCGACGTCGGCTCCACCAAGGGCTCGATCGTGGCGCAGATGGCGCCGCACATGCCCCCCGGCGTCCACCTCATTCCGGCCCATCCGGTGGCGGGCACCGAGCATTCCGGCCCCGATTCCGGCTTCCCCGAGCTCTTCCACGGCCGCTGGTGCATCCTCACCCCCGTGCCGGACACAGACCCCGCCGCCATCGAGAAGCTCTCCGCCTTCTGGCAGGGGCTCGGCTCGAAGACCGAGGTCATGGCGCCCGACCATCACGACCTCGTCCTGGCCATCACCAGCCACGTGCCGCACCTCATCGCCTACAACATCGTCGGCACGGCCTCGGACCTCGAGACGGTGACCGAGAGCGAGGTGATCAAGTTCTCGGCCGGCGGCTTCCGCGACTTCACCCGCATCGCCGCCTCCGATCCGACCATGTGGCGCGACGTCTTCCTCCACAACAAGGAGGCGGTGCTGGAGGTGCTCGGCCGCTTCACCGAGGACCTCATCGCGCTCCAGCGCAATATCCGCTGGGGGCAGGGCGACCAGCTCTTCGACCTCTTCACCCGCACCCGCGCCATCCGCCGCTCGATCATCGACCAGCGTCAGGACACCGCCGATCCGGACTTCGGCCGCAACCGGAAGTGACGCGATGACAGTCTCCGCTCTGACCGCCGACCGGATCATCGCCCTGCTCGGCCTCCAGCCCCATCCCGAGGGCGGCCATTTCGTCGAGACCTTCCGTGATGCGCCGGGCGAGGGCGGGCGGTCCGCCTCCACCGCCATCTATTTCCTCCTGAAGCGCGGCGAGCGTTCGCACTGGCACAAGGTCGACGCGACCGAGGTCTGGCACTGGCACGCCGGCGCGCCACTCCGCCTGTCGCTCAGCCCCGCCGATGCCGGGCCGGTCAGCCACCTGACCCTCGGCGCCGATCTCGCGAGCGGCGAGCGGCCGCAGGGGGTCGTCCCGCCGCATCACTGGCAGGCGGCGGAAAGCCTCGGTGACTGGACGCTGGTCGGCTGCACCGTCGCCCCCGGTTTCGATTTTGCCGGCTTCACGCTGGCTCCTCCCGGCTGGAGCCCGGGCACCTGACGGACCGTCCCATGACCGACATCACGCTGGTTCGCACCCTCGAGGAGCGCCTCTTCAATGCCTGGCCGGCGATGCAGACGGTCTATGTCGACGGCTGGCTGATGCGCATGGCCGGCGGCCACACCAAGCGCTCCAACGCCGCCAGCCCCTTCTATCCCTCCTCCATCTCGGGCAGCGAGCTGATCGCGACGGTGAAGCAGCTCTACCGCAAGGCCGGCATCGAGCCGATGGTGCGCATCACGCCGCTGGCCGGCGAGGGCATCGACGCCGCCTTCGCCGAGGCCGGCTGGACCATCTACGACGAGACCGACGTCATGGTCGCGCCGCTCACCGAGCGCGTGAAGATCGAGGGGGCGCCGGACGCCGCCGTCGTTCTGTCGGAGGAGCCGTCGCAGGGCTGGATCGATGGCGCGGCGGAGGCCTATGAGCTCGCCGACTGGCAGCGCGAGATGCTCGGCCGCATCGTCGGCGCCATCCGCGTCGAGACGGCGTTCGCCACCGTCTATGTCGACAGGAAGCCGCTCGGCTTCGGCCTCGCCGTCGCCGATCGCGGCTATGTCGGGCTCTACGACCTCGCGGTCCACCCGGCGGCGCGCGGCTCGGGGGCAGGCCAGCGGATGATCGGGTCGCTCCTGCACTGGGGCCGCTCGCACGGTGCCCACACCGCCTATCTGCAGGTGCGCAAGACCAATGTGAAGGCCCAGGCGCTCTACAAGCGGCTCGGCTTCACGCCCGCCTATGACTACCACTGCCGGCGGATGCAGCAGGCCGGGTGAACTCAGGCCCGGCTGCGCAGCATGTCCTTCGCCGCCACCAGGGATCCCGTGACGATCAGCGCCACCGCGGCGGCGAGCACGAGGCTCGGCCGGGCATAGCCGAAGGCGACCAGCGCCAGCGTCGAGAGCACCGGCGCGGCATAGCTCGCCGCGCCCAGGACCTGGATGTCGCCGCGCTTCATGCCGACGTCCCAGAGGTAGAAGGCGGCGCCGACCGGTCCGAGCCCCATGCCGAGGATGGCGAGCCACTGGAGCGCGTCCGCCGGCCAGACCGTCGTCTCCACCGCCAGGTGGCAGAGGAGGGCGAGGGCCGCCGTGGCGAGGCAGAAGCCGGCGACCGCTTCCGTCGGCGCGTGCGGCAGCAGCCGGGCGGTCACCGAATAGACGGCCCAGAACAGGGCGCAGCCGACGGCGGCGGCATAGCCGATGAGGTGGCCCGCGGCGAAGCCGCCGCCGAGCCCGCCGCGGCTGACGATGAGCAGCGCCGTGCCGGCAAGGCCGAGGAGCGCGCCGGCGAGGTGATGGGCCTTCAGCCGCTGGCCCGGCAGCAGGGCCGCGAAGACGACGATGAGCAGCGGCCAGAGATAGTTGAGGAGGTTCGCCTCCGCCGCCGGGGCGAAACGCAGCGCCGTGAAGTAGAGCGCGTGATAGCCGAACAGGCCGGCAATGCCGTGGATCCAGACGAGGGGCGGCTGGGCGAGGAGGCGCAGGCCCCCGGGGCGCATCGCCACCACGGCGAGGCCGATCGCGCCGCCCACCGCGAAAGTCATGGCTGTCAGCTGGAACGGCGGCACCGTCCCCGACGCGGCGGTGAACAGCGCCAGAAGGCCCCACAGGCCGATGGCACCGAAGCCCAGCAGCGTGGCGGAGGAGGAAGAATGCGGTGCGGTGGACATGGTCGGCCCGTGACGGCAAGCGGCGACCGTCAGGTCGCCGTGGCGGGCACCTGTGGCGCGGCCGGGGCGCCGCGCCGGAGACGGATCAGCGACGGCGCTGCGGGCCGCCGGGGCGGGCGCCGCCGGGGCGCGGGCCGGGAGGCGGGGCGTCGCCCTTGTGACGGAAGACGAGGCGGCCCTTGTCGAGGTCGTAGGGCGTCATCTCCACCGTCACGCGGTCGCCGACGAGCGTCTTGATCCGGTTCTTCTTCATCTTGCCGGCCGTGTACACGACGACCATGTGGCCGTTGTCGAGCTCGACGCGGAACCGCGCGTCGGGCATGACCTCGGTCACCTTGCCTTCGAAATTGAGGACGTCTTCCTTCGCCATCAGCTTGGCTTCTCCGTCGATGCGCCGGCGTTGCGGCGCAGAAAACCCCGGCGAAGCGGGAGTACCGCTCGGTGCCAGGGTTCGCCTCATACAGAATTTGTCGACGCGGGACCACCCTCTTGCCGCCGTTACATCCGCGGTCGGCTGGATGAGGTGATCTCGCGTCAGGCTGAAATGCTTCGCTGAGGCTCCGCGCTGCCGGTCGGCGGCGCATGGGCCCTCGCGAGAATCGCCACGCCTCCTCAACGTCGCAGACAGCGAAAGGTTCCGGTCTCCCGGAGGTTCCGCTGCGCGCCCCGTGGGATGGGCGGGCCTCGTCAGCCAGTGAGCCTCAGATGGGGAGCGGTCGGCGGAATGCAAGGGGAGACGACGTCCTTCCGCTCCCGCCGTTCGGTCGTCAGTGCGCCGCGGCCGGTGCCAGCATGGTGATGGCGAGCGCCGCGACACGCCCGGCAGGACGCCGGCCACCGGCGAGGCGCGCCAGACGCCGGGCGGCAAAGCCGTTGTGGCCGCCGCGGCGCAGGAGACGTTCGCGCAGCATCGCCTCGGCGCTTGCGAGGTCGCCGGAGCGGATGAGGCTCTCGACCAGCATCTGCTCGAAGAGGTCGCGCTGGGCGATGCTGCCGCCGATCCGCGGCAGGTCCGGGCGGGCGCGCAGGAGATGGCGTGCCGCTTCGGCGTAGCGACCGGCGTGGAAGGCGAAGCAGCCCCTCCATGGCGGCGCACGCCCGGCCGCCGCCGCCACCGCGTCCGTCATGTGGATGGTGCCGCGGGAGGCGTCGGCCAGCATGTGGCCCGCGAGGGCCTCCGCGTCGGCGGTCGCCCCCGCGCGCCAGCAGCGCCGTCGCATAGTGCAGCGCTCGCGCGACGACCAGGCGGCGATCGCTCGACGCCGGCAGCAGCGGAGAGCTCGGCCAGCTGACCTCGCCAGCGCGTCGCCGACATCGACGCCCTCGAACGTCGCAGCCGCGGCGCAGCATGGAGGCGCCGTTGGCAAGGTCGCGGTAGTCGTCGGCGCGAGTGGCGCGGATCTCCGTGCTCGTAGAGGTCGATGACACCTCGCCGGTGCGTCCCTGGTCGAGCAGGAACAGGGCGAGGTGCCAGGGACCGATGTGGCAAGGCGACGCTGGTGCAGTGAGCGCCATGTGCCGGTGGTGGCCGCCAGAGCCAGTGCGCGCGCCGCTCCTCGGCGCGCAGACCGGCCATCCACGTCAGGCAATGGGCGACGGCGTGGCGTCCCCAGGCGTCGCGCGGCGCCAGCGCGATGGCCTTGCGGCCGGTGGCCTCGGCCGCCTCGTCTCGCCGCTCGCCTCCAGCGCGAAGGCGAGGCAGCCGAGCACATAGCCCTCATGCGGCTGCCCTGCCTGCGCCGCGCCATAGCTGCGGGCGCTCGCCAGCATGCCGGGCACGTCGCCGGCCATGAAACGCGACTGGTGCGCCATCTTGAAGGCGAGGGCGTCGCCGGGATCGGAGGTGGTCTGCGCCTCGAGATGCCGGGCCGCGACGAGCGGCTCGCCCGCGAGCCAGCAGCGCAGGGCGGCGCGATACGTTGCCGGCACCATCGCCAGGAGGTTGCGAGGAGGCTCGGCGACGGCGAGGCGGCGGCGGCCTCCCCCACGAGCTCCGCCCGCGCCAGCAGGCACCAGCATGAGCCCCTTCACCGCATGGGCGCGGCTGTCGTCGGGATGGCGGGCGAGGATGCCTCCGATCAGCTCGGGCACCCGTCCGTCATGCGGCGAGCACCGCCTCCACGAGGGTCTCCCAGGCCGAGGTCGCGGGCGCGACAGAGGCGGTGGTCGGAGGCGGTGGCGGCGGGCATCGGCGTCTCCTGCGGTCGCGGCATCGGTCATGGAGATGCTTCGGCGGCACGGGCGGCGGCGGGTTACAGCCGGGGGCTCACATTGTCGTGACGGGGGGTCGATCAGGCGGGGCCGAACAGGCCGCGTGCGATGATGGCGAGGCCGCCGATGACGATCACGGCCTCCAGCATCAGCGCGTGGAGACGGACCGGCAGGCGGTCGAGCAGGGCGCGGGCGACGAAGGCCCCCGGCAGGGTCGCAAGGCCCACCAGCAGGGCGAAGACGAGCAGCGGCGCCGGCAGGGCCTCGTTCCAGCCGAAGGTGCCGGCCTTGGCGATGCCGATGACGATGGAGATGGCGGCATCGGTGGCGATCACCGCCTTGCCTGTCAGGCCCGCCGCCATCAGGAACGACACGAGGATGACGCCGGCCCCGCTGGAGGCGCCGGTGACGAACCCGTAGATTCCGCTCGGCCGGCGCGAGTTGCCAGCCCTGAAGGCGAAAGCCCATGCGCACCAGCTTGCGCCGGAGCGGCACGAGGATGACCAGCACGACGCCGATGGCCAGCGAGGCGCCCCTGTTGTCCAGCCGCGTGAAGCCATAGGCCGAGATCATCACCAGCGGCACGGCGAGCGGCAGCATGATCGCCACCTTCGGCCAGTCCACCTGGTCGCGCATGGCGACGAAGCGGCCGACATTGGTGAACATCGAGGACACGGCGATCACCGGGACGACGTTCTCCGCGCCGATGACCGGAACGAGCACCAGCGGCAGCAGCAGTCCCGTGCCGTAGCCCGCCATGCCGCCGACGATGGCCGCGCCGAAGGCGGTTCCGGCGACGAGGACCGCCTGGACGAGGGAGACGTCGGCGAGGGCGAAGGCCATGGGCGGGCTGCGGGGGGCTGACCTGTTCGGCGTGGACGCGGGCGGCGGGGCGTTCTAGCCTTCGCCCATTCCCGTTCAACCAGTCCCAGAGCGATTCGCCTACATGCGCGCGAGCGCGGCCCCGTCATCCGACACGCCGGTCGAAACCCTCACCGGCACCATCGAACGCGTGACGTTCCATTCCCCCGCGACCGGCTTCGCGGTGCTGAAGGTGCGCGTCCGCGGCAAGCCGCAGCCGGTCGCCATCGTCGGCACGACGGCGGCGGTGGCCGCCGGCGAGATGATGACGGCGGAGGGCACCTGGGTGAACGACCGCACCCACGGCCTGCAGTTCAAGGCGAGCCGCCTCGTCACCGCGCCGCCGGCCTCCAAGGACGGCATCGAGCGCTACCTCGCCTCCGGCGCCATCAAGGGCATCGGCATCGCCACGGCCCACAAGATCGTCCAGGCCTTCGGCAAGCGCACCTTCGAGGTGCTCGACGGCGAGCCGCACCGCCTGAAGGAGATCGTCGGTCTCACCGACGCGCGCATCAAGCGCATCACCGAGAGCTGGGCGGAGGACCGCATCGTCCGCGACCTCGGCGTCTTCCTGCAGGAGCACGGTCTCGGCCTCGGGCAGGCGGCGCGGGTGTTCCGCGCGCTCGGCACCGAGGCCATCGGTCTCATCCGCCAGGACCCCTACCGCCTCGCCCGCGACGTCAAGGGCATCGGCTTCCTCACCGCCGACCAGGTGGCGATGTCGCTCGGACTTGCGCGCGATGCGCCGGAGCGGCTGCGCGCCGGCATCACCTATGCGCTGCAGGAGGCGCGCGACGACGGCCATACCGGCCTGCCGCGCGACGAGGCCGTGGCGCTCGCCGCCCGCCTTCTCGACGGCGACATGGTCCTCATCGAACAGGCGGCGGAAGCCGAGGTCGCCGCCCGCAACCTCGTCGCCGACACCATCGGCGGCGAGCCGCACCTCTTCCTGAAGGACCTCCACCGCGCCGAGAAGATCATCGGCGAGCGCCTGCGCGACCTCGCCAGGGGATCGCCGCCCTGGGGCAAGATCGATCTCGCGTCGGAGGTTCCGCGCGTCGAGGCGCGCACCGGCAAGGCGCTCGCCCCGTCGCAGCGCGAGGCGCTGGCGACCATCCTCGCCGCGAAGGTGTCGGTCATCACCGGCGGCCCCGGCGTCGGCAAGACGACGCTGCTCGACACCATCCTCAAGCTGCTCACCCGCCACGACGTCTCGGTGACGCTCGCCGCCCCCACCGGCCGCGCCGCCAAGCGCATGACCGAGCAGACCGGCATCGAGGCGAAGACCATCCACCGCCTGCTCGAGATCGACCCGGAGTTCGGCGCCTTCTCGCGCGGCCGCGAGAACCTCATCGACTGCGACCTGCTGGTGGTCGACGAGACCTCCATGGTCGATGTGCCGCTGATGCTCGCCCTCGTCGAGGCGCTGCCGGCCGATTCCGGCCTGCTGCTCGTCGGCGACGTCGACCAGTTGCCGCCCGTCGGACCGGGCCAGGCGCTCGCCGACATCATCGCCTCCGGCCTCGTGCCGGTGGCGCGGCTCACCGAGGTCTTCCGCCAGGCCGAGGCGAGCCGCATCATTTCAACCGCCCACCGCATCAACCGCGGCGAGATGCCGGAGGCCGTGCCGGCCGGCGCCGAGAGCGATTTCTACTGGGTGGAGGCCTCGACCCCCGAGAGCGGCCTCGCCAAGATCATCGAGATGGTCAAGGAGCGCATCCCCCGCCGCTTCGGCCTCGACCCGATGCGCGACGTGCAGGTGCTGGCGCCGATGAACAAGGGCGTACTCGGCGCCCGCAACCTCAACATCGAGCTGCAGAAGGTGCTGAACCCGCCCGAGGGCCGGCCGGTGGTCGAGCGCTACGGCTGGACCTATGCGGCCGGCGACCGCGTCATGCAGACGGCCAACGACTACGACCGCGACGTCTTCAACGGCGATCTCGGGCAGGTGCTGCGCATCGACCAGGAGGAGGGCGAACTCGTCGCGCTCTTCGACGGGCGGCAGATTTCCTACTCCTTCGGGGATCTGGAAAACCTGATGCCGGCCTATGCCACGACCATCCACAAGAGCCAGGGGTCGGAGTATCCGGCCGTGGTCATCCCGGTGACGACGCAGCACTACGCCATGCTCGCCCGCAACCTCATCTACACGGCGGTGACGCGCGGGCGCTCGCTGGTGGTCATGGTCGGCGAGAGCCGGGCCCTGCGCATCGCCGTGGATGGCGGCCGCATGAAGCCGCGCATCACCAAGCTCGGGAATGGCTGGAGGGCTAGCGCCGCCGCAGCGGGTCACAGCCAGGGCTTCACCGCCAGATGGGCGCCGAGCACCAGGAGCCCGATCATGAACCAGGTGCCGAAGGTGGCCGGGCCGATCCGCTGACCGGATCGCCTGTCCGAGCCACATGCCGAGGAGCGCCGGCGCCAGCATCCAGACCGACATCATCGCCGTGCCGCCGACGAGGACGCCCTCGCGGAACAGGCCCACCCCGAGGGCGACCGTCGCGACGAGGAAGGTGATACCCAGAGCCTGGACGAGGTCGTCCTTCTCGAGGCCGAGGGCCTGGAGATAGGGCACCGAGGGCATGACGAAGATGCCGGTCCCCGCCGAGACGATGCCCGTCGCGAGCCCCACCACCGGTGACAGCCAGGGCTCCGCCCCGGCCGGCACGCGCGGCCTGAGCGGAGACAGCCCGAGGCCGGCATAGAGCATCAGCACCACGCCGAGCGCCATGGAGGCGAGGCCGGCCGAGGCGCCTGTGATGATGCCGCTGCCGAGGACCGTGCCCACCGCGATTCCCGCCAGCATGGTCGCCAGCCGCCGCGTCAGCGACCAGAGGTTCGGGCCGGCCGCCACCTGCCAGACATTGGTCAGCAGCGAGGGGACGAGCATCCACGAGGCGGCCTGCGCCGGGCTGACGAAGAGGCTGAGCAGGCCGACCGCGATGGTCGGCAGGCCGAGGCCGATGACGCCCTTGACGAGGCCGGCGAGGACGAAGACGGCGGTGGCGACGGCGAGGACGAACATCGGGGGATCCATGCGGCGTGGAGGGACGGCCGCACTCTGGAGGAGGCGCTGGGGGCGACGCTTCGGTTCCGGCCGAAGCATCGCTGCGCGATCCGTTATAGCCTGATCGCGTCAACCGGAGACACCGCCATGAGGGAAGGTCCGTCGATGGCCGAGATCGCCGCCCTGATCGGCGATCCCGCCCGTGCCAACATGCTGGCGGCGCTGATGTCCGGCCGGGCGCTGACGGCCGGCGAACTGGCGCGCGAGGCGGGCGTCGCCGCGCCGACGGCCAGCGGTCATCTGGCGCGGCTGCGCGAGGCCGGCCTGCTCATCGTCGAGGCGCAGGGCCGCCACCGCCGCTTCCGGCTGTCGGGGCCGGACGTCGCGCAGGTGCTGGAGGGGCTCATGGGCCTTGCCGCGCGCACCGGCGCGCCTGAGCACGCGGGCAGGCCCGCGCGACTCCCGCGATGCGGCTGGCACGCATCTGCTACGATCACATAGCGGCTGAATGGGCGGTCCGCCTCCTCGACGCCTTCATCGCCGATGGCCGCCTCGGCGGCACGGTGAGCGCCTCGCGCTGACGGCCGCGCGGCCGGGCGCTCTTCGTCGCCGAGGGCATCGACATGGCGGCCCTTGAGCGGATGCGTCGGCCCCTGTGCCGTTGCTGCCTCGACTGGAGCGAACGCCGTCCGCATCTCGGCGGCTCGCTCGGCAAGGCTGTGCTCGACCTGGCGCTCGCCCGCGGCTGGGTCCGCAGGCCGCGGACCGGCCGGGCGCTCGCCGTCACGCCACCGGGTGAACAGGTCTTCCGCACCTGGCTGCGCGACATGCCGGCGGCGCGATCGCCGGCGGAAACAATTGGCTACCGCGAGAGGCTGATCTCGCAGCAATTCGGGCCGGGTTGCCGCCGCAGCAGCGCCGAGCCAATGTCGTCCCCGGTTTGGATGGACGAGGGAGCTGCCCGTGAACGGTGGCGTGCTTGGAATGGTCGCGGCGGGTAGCCGCAAGCTGGCGGCGCAGATCGTCGTCTCGGTGATCGCGACCGGCTGCGCCGCCGTCGCCGTGCCGCAGATTCTCTCGGGCCTCGGATACGGCGAGAAACCGCAGACGACCGTCCAGCGGCCCCTCGTGGCAGCGCCGGTCGACTTCGAGGCGGCCTTCGTCTGGCCCGTGGCGACGCCGCCCGGCGTTCCGGCCACCTCCTCCGCCCGGCCGTGCCCGAACCCTCCGCCGCCCCCACCGTGGCGCCGCTGCCGGCGGCCCGGCCGACGCTGGCGATGGCGAGGACCTGCGCGCCGCGCTGCGCGCCCGCGCGCCCGGTGGTCGCTCCCGGTCCGGCCAGCGCTCCCGCAGCGCCGCTGGAGCTGGCAGCCATGATCTCACCCCCTGCTCCGGCCGCACAGCCGCGCAGGGTGCTGGGCATTCCCGTGCCGAAACTGCCCTATGAGGACCGCGTGATCGACACGCTGGCGCGGGCAGGGGGCGCCGTCCGCAGCCTGTTCTGACGGCCGTCAGGCCTTGGGCTTCGGGTCCTTGCGCGGTTTGGCCGTCTCCGCCGGCAGCGGTTCCGGCTCGGGCGCCGCCACCGGGGCCGGCGGGGCGACCTCCGACTGCACCTTCTGCACCGGCGGCGCGATGATGATGCCGTGCTGGCGGAAGCGGCTGAGGATGCTCAGCTGCAACTCGCTGCGGGTGGTCAGGGCATATTCGACATTGGTCACGACGCCGCGCAGCTCGAACTCGAGGCCGTTGTCGCCGAACCGCATGAGGAAGACGCGCGGCGGCGGGTCCTGGACGATGAAGCGGTTGTCGCAGGCCGCCTGGATCATCTGGTCGCGCACCAGGTCGGGGTCGGAGTCATAGGCGACGCGCACCGGAATGGTGATGCGGCTCAGCGTGTTGGCGAGCGTCCAGTTCTTCACCACGCCGGTGATCAGCTCGGCATTGGGCAGGATGACGGTGGCGCGGTCGAAGGTCTCGATCTCGGTGGAGCGCACCGAGATCTTGCGCACATGGCCCTCCTCGCCCTTCACGACGATGGAATCGCCGACCCGGATGGGGCGCTCCGCCAGCAGGATGAGGCCGGAGACGAAGTTCTGGACGATCGACTGCAGGCCGAAACCGATACCGACGGAGAGGGCACCGGCGATGATGGTGATGTTCGACAGGTCGAGGCCGATCTGCCGCAGCACCAGGCCGCCGACGAGGGCGAAGCCGGCATAGCCGACGATGGTGCCGACCGAGTTCTGCAGGCCGGAGTCCATGCCGGTGCGCGGCAGGACCTTCTCGCGGAACCAGGTCATCACCGCGCGCAGCGCCAGCAGGCCGATCGCCAGCACGAAGCCGGCCCCTGCGATGGTGACGGCCAGCGAGCGGATCTCGCCGAAGCGGACGCCGAAGAAGGCGTCCTCGAGCGAGGCGCCGCCGCCGCCGAAGCCCCACGGTCCGAACACCACAAGCGCCGAGGCGATCAGCACCACGATGTGCAGGAAGCCGCCGAACAGCGTGCCGATGAGGTCGAGCCGCTCCGGCCGGATGCCGATGGCCGCCGAGAGCGAGCGGCCGCGGACCGTCGTCGGCCCGAACCACTCGGCGATGATCGCGTCGAGGAAGACGAGGATCATCACCGTCACGGCGGCGATGACCACCGCTGCCGCGATGCGGCTCGCGAGGAAGGCGGCGAGCGCCGTGAAGCCGGCGACGAGGGCGATGGCGATGGTCGCGAGGGCGACCCAGAGGGCCGGGCGGGTCCAGGCCCAGGGCTGTTTGGCGGGGGCAGGTCGCGCCTCCGGGACACCGCCGTCCTCGCTCTCCTGGTGCCGTTCCGTCGTGTTGCGCAGGAACAGGAAGATGATCACCGCGATGGCGATGGCCGTCAGGCCGGTGACGAAGGCGGTGACCGCCACCGGCGCGATCAGCACGCTGGGCGACGGCCAGGGCGACGAGGCCGAGCGCGATGGTCCAGGCCGCCGCGCGGACCGAGGCGAAGACGGCCTCGGCGAAGGCATCGGGGCGCTCGACCAGCCGGTAGGCCGGCGCGCCCGGCGCCATGACGCCCTGCATGACGCCGCGCGTCACCGAGATGATCAGCACGGCGAAGAAGACCGCGCCGGGGATCGGCTGGGCACGTGGCAGCACGAGATCGAAGTTCTGGATGATCAGCAGCGGAATGCCGACCAGCACCGGCAGGACGAGCGAGCGCTCCAGCGTCGTGCGGATCGCAGCCTTCACCCGCGACAGGTTGGACGAGGGAACGTCGGCAGGGTTGCCGTAGAGCCCGAAACGCCTGAGCTGTCGATAGAGCGAGAAGAGCACGAGGGCGGCGATGAGCCCGAGGCCGGGGGCCACCGCCATGCGGCCGGCGCCGGCGACATCGACGAGGTGGTGCCACCAGTCCTCGGCGAGGAAGCGCGCCGAGCGGCCGAGCCGGGGCAGGGCGTCCGAGAGCTGCAGCCAGAAGCGGGGATCGACGATCGGGATCGACCGCTCGAACAGCTGCGCGGTGAACAACTGGCGGCGGCGTTCGGTGATGCGCTCGGCGAGCTGGTCGACACGGACCTGCTGGACTTTCAGCGCCTTCACCCGGGCATCGAGCTCGGCGACGTTGCGGGTCTGGTCCTCGCGGTTCTGGCGCGCCTCGGGGGTTTCCGGCGGGGCGCCATCGGCAGGCTTCGGACCGAGCTGGCTCAGCCGGTCGCGGGCCTCGGCGAGGCGCGGCTCCACCTGGGCGATGGCCGCCGCCAGCGCCTCGCGCAGCGCGGGACCGAGTTGCGGGCGGCGGTCAGCTCGGCTTCCCCGAGATGGCGCTCGAGCATCGCCTCCGCCTGGTCGAGCGCCGCCTTGGGCGACGTCGGCAGGGCCGCGCGCCGTGGCGCGCGGAGGGCGCAGGCGACGGCCTGGCCGGCGCCAGGTGCAGGACGACCGTGACGGCGAGCGCGACGAGCAGGGCGGAGCCCTTGTAGAAATCGAAGGTGGCGTTGCCGCGGGCGCACGGTAGGTTCCGGGGAAGAGGCTGCGGGACATGAGCTGCCTGGCGATTCGCCCGCCACCATGCCACGGCCGTCGGCATGGCCGCCGAGGCGTCCGGCGAGCGCTACGGCCGCGGCCGGACCGTCGGATAGGGACTGTAGGATGTGGCGGGCGGCGGTACGGCCTCGGTATCGAAGCCGGCTTGCCGGTTGATGGCGTCGAGCACCGCCCTGAGGGCGTCGCGGTCACGGGTGATGTCGCGCAGCGGCGCCGCCGCGCCGGACCGCCGGATGAGGATCTGCGGGTCCGGCAGGATGAAGGGATCGTCCCAGGAGCCCTGGACGACGAAGGGAAGCTCGAAATTGCCCTCGCCCGGCCGCGCCGCGGCGGAGGGCGTGCGCTTCAGCGTGGCGATGCCGCGCATGTCGAGCTCGCGCGAGGGCAGTTGCGCCGTGCCCTCGAGATTGACCCGCACCACCTGGCCGTCGAGCACCATGTCGGTTGTCGTGGCGACGCCGCCGACGATGCGGACATTGGCGGCGATCCGCTGTCGGGAGCGCGCCCGAGCGCGCGTCGGCACCGGCGGCCGACAGCGGCCGGCGCTCCAGGCGGCGCAGGATCGCCTCGGCATTGAAGCCGTGCACCGCGCCCTCGATGGCCGTCAGCGTGATCTGGCCGCCGGCCGTGCGCGCCAGCGCCGCCATGCTGTCGCCCCGCGCCTCGATGCCGATCTGCACGTTGGCGATCCCGTCCAGCCGCCGGAAGCCGAACCATTCGCCGAGGCCGAGGCCGAGCTGTGCCCGCTGCACCGTGAGCGAGGCCTTCACATCCATGTCCTGCCCGGCGGGGGAACGATCAGCGCCCCGCTGAGGACGCCGCCATAGGCCTGCGCCTCGCCGAGCGTCACGGTCAGGCGGCCGTTGCGGGCGTTGACGGCCGCGGCGGAGCGACCGAAATGGGCGCTGCCGATGGCCAGTTCGCGCGCCGAGACGCGCAGGTCGAGGTCGGTGGAGGCGATGGCCGAGAGGTCGATCGGGCGGCGGCTCCATCCCTGGCTGCCCTCGGGCGCCAGATGCAGGTCGCGGAAATAGGTGGTGGCGACGACACGGCCGGCATCGAGCGTGCCCCGCACCAGCGGCCGCGTGCCCTCGAAGCTGATGGTCAGCGCGCCGTTTGCGACATTGCCATCGAGTTCGGCATTGACCTTGGTGAAGGCGAGGGAGTTCGGCAGTACCTCGACCTGGCCCTTCAGGGCATAGGGTCCGAAGGAGGGTCCGATGCCCGGATTCTGTCCGAGCCAGCGCAAGAGGCTGCGCAGCGAGGGGCCCTCCATGGTCAGCGCGCCGGCGGCCGTCACCGTATCGCCGTTCGTCAGGGTGCCCTCGAAGCCGCCGCGCAGCGGCGCCGAGGCGAAGCGCATCTTCAGCCCCGTCGGTTCGGCGACGAAGAGCGCGTGCGGGCTCGCGATGATCGCGTTGATCTCGACCGGCTCGTCCTTGACGGTCAGCTTGCCGGAGACATTGGCCTGACGGTCGCGGCCGGGCCACGACACCGCGAAATCGATGCCGGTGATGTCGATGCGTCCCGCCTTGGCGTCATCGACCACGGCGGTGCCGTCGGCGATGCGGAAGTCCGTCAGTCCGGCCCGGCGCTGGCGGGTCGCCTCGCGCAGCCGCTCGAAGGCCTTGTCCCAGTTGGACGCGCCGTCAGCCGCCACCCGGACGCTGATCCGGGGACGGTGCACCGTATAGTCGGAGATCGACACCGTGCCGGTGAGCAGGGGGAAGAGGCGGAGCGCCCCCACCACCGCCTCGGCCCTCGCAGGCGGCTCGACGGCACTGCCCTCGTCGTCGCCGAAGACCACGTCGCCGAGGCGGACGGAGAGCTGCGGCAGCACCGAGACCGTGATGTCGCCGCGGATGGTGATGGGCACGCCGAGGCGCTGGCTGAGTTCGCCGACGACGGTGCGCCGCACCGTCTCGGCGGGAAGCAGCCTGGGGACGAGCGCAATCGCTCCCCCCAGCGCGACCGCGGCCGCACCGGTGATGACCATCACACGCTTGATCGACGAAGTGAGGCTCACGCGCGGCGATTCCGGTCCCGGCTGGACCCGTGCCCGAGCGGACGGGTCATGATGATCTCGATCCTGACAGGGGCGGGACCATGAACAGGCGACATGGCATTTCGATGGCCGCTTTCGTGCGGAGCGATCATGCTGACGTGCCGCGGAAATGACAATGGGAGGCCACGGGCCTCCCATCGGTCATTTCGACGCGCGCGACGGGGCTCAGGCGGCCAGCGCGGTGGCGACCTTGAAGCTTGCCTCGGTGTTCGCCTTGATCTCGTCGAGGGTGACGCCGTCGGCGATCTCGATGAGCGTCATGCCGGTGCCGCCCTTCTTGTCGATGGCGAAGACGCCGAGATCGGTGATGACGAGATCGACGACGCCGGCACCGGTCAGCGGCAGGTTGCAGCGGTGCAGCAGCTTCGGGCCGTCCTTGGCCGAATGCTCCATGACGACGACGACCTTCTGCACGCCGGCGACGAGGTCCATCGCGCCGCCCATGCCCTTCACCATCTTGCCGGGGATCATCCAGTTGGCGAGATCGCCGTTCTCGGCCACCTGCATGGCGCCGAGGATGGAGAGGTTGATGTGGCCGCCGCGGATCATCGCGAAGCTGTCCGACGAGGAGAAGTAGCTGCGTCGTCGGCAGCTCGGTGATGGTCTGCTTGCCGGCATTGATCAGGTCCGGGTCCTCCTCGCCCTCGAAGGGGAAGGGGCCCATGCCGAGCATGCCGTTCTCCGACTGGAGCTGCACGCTCATGCCGGCGGGGATGTGGTTGGAGACGAGCGTCGGAATGCCGATGCCGAGGTTCACGTAGAAGCCGTCGCGTCAGTTCCTTGGCGGCGCGGGCGGCCATCTGGTCACGGGTCCAGGCCATGGTCGTCGGTCTCCTCTCAGGCCGCCTTCGGGCGGGTGGTGCGCTGCTCGATGCGCTTGTCGTGCGTTCGGCACCGTAGCACGATGCGCTTCACGTAGATGCCGGGCGTGTGGATCGTGGTCGCCGTCGATCTGCGCCGACCTCCACCAGGTGCTCGCACCTCGGACGATGGTCATGCGCGAGGCGGTGGCCATCATCGGGTTGAAGTTGCGCGCGGTCTTGCGGATAGACGAGGTTGCCTTCCTTGTCGCCCTTCCAGGCGTGGACCAGAGAGATGTCGGCGAAGAGGCCGCGCTCCATGACGTATTTCTCGCCGTCGAACTCGCGCACTTCCTTGCCCTCGGCGATCACCGTGCCGACGCCGGTCTTGGTGAAGAAGGCCGGGATGCCGGCGCCGCCGGCGCGGATGCGCTCGGCCAGGGTCCCCTGCGGGTTGAACTCGAGCTGGAGCTCGCCGGAGAGGAACTGCTGGGCGAAGAGCTTGTTCTCGCCGACGTAAGAACTGATCATCTTGTCGATCTGCTTGGTCTCCAGCAGGATGCCGAGGCCCGCGCCGTCGACGCCGGCATTGTTGGAGATGACGGTGAGGTTCTTCGCGCCCGAATCGCGCACGGCCTCGATCAGCACGTCCGGGATGCCGCAGAGGCCGAAACCGCCGGACATGATGGTCATGCCGTCCTTGATCTGGCCCGCCAAAGCCTCCCTGGCGGAGGAATAGACCTTCGAACTCATCGCAAATCGCCTCGCTGGGGCCGGACCGGCCCTGTCGCGGGCCGACGGCATCCGGTTGGAAAATGACCGCGGGACAATGGTGGATTTTCCGCGGTGCATCAAGGATGAACCGCCCGTCAGGTTTGCCCCGTTCGGCGGATCAGTAGCCGAGCGTCCGCGGCAGCCAGAGCGCGAGATCCGGCACCAGCGCCACCATGGCCATGGCTGCGGTCATCGCCAGCACCATCCAGATCACCCAGGGAACCGTCGCTTCCATCGGCACCCGCGCGATCTTGCAGGAGACCATCAGGTTGACGGCGACCGGCGGCGTGAACTGGCCGATGGCGATCATCATGGTGAGCGATGACGCCGAACCAGATCGAGGTCCCAGGCAGAAGGAATTGGCGATCAGCGGAATGAGCGATCGGCAGCAGGATCAGGTAGATCGAGATGCCGTCGAGGAACATGCCGACGATGATCAGCAGGATGACGAGCAGCGCCAGGGTCCCCGTCGCGCCAAGCCCCAGCCCGACGATGGCGTCGGCGATCGGCTGGACGATGCCGAGCGTCGAGATCGACCAGGCGAAGACCGAGGCCAGCGCCACGACGATGAGGATGACGGCGGAGAGCTCGCCCGCCTCCACCAGCATCTCGTAGACGTCGCGCAGGGTGAGCGTGCGGTAGATGAAGAAGCCGATGAAGAGCCCGTAGGCGACGGCGATGACGGCGGCCTCCGTCGGGGTGAAGGCGCCCGAGCGCATGCCGCCGAGGATGACGACGGGCGCCATCAGGCCCCAGAACGCTTCCTTGAACGTGCCCCAGATGGTGAGCGCGTCCTCGGTCTTCCGGGTCTTGCCGCCGAAATCCTTCACCCAGGAAATGATCAGGATCGGCACGATGATGGCGAGACCGGCGAGAATGCCGGGGATCATGCCGGCGGCGAAGATGGCCGGGACCGAGACGCCCGGCACCATCACCGCATAGATGATGAAGGCGATGGAGGGCGGGATGAGGATGTCGGTGGCCGCCGCCGCGCCGACCGTCGAGGCGATGAAGGCGCGGGGGTAGCCGTCCTTCACCATGGAGTCCGTCACCACCTGGCCGACGGCCGCCGAGGTCGCAGGCCCCGAGCCGGAGATGCCGCCGATCACCATGGCGACGAGGACCGAGACGGTGGCGAGCGCCCCGCGCCCGGCGCCGACCAGCGCCGTGGCGAAGCGGACGAGCCTGAGCGCGACGCCGGTGCGGTCGAAGACCGAGCCGACGAGGACGAACATCGGAATGGCGATGAAGATCTAATCATTTTTGTTCCAGGAAAAAAAAAGGGCGGCGGGAGAAGGTTCCTGCATTCAGCCACACACACACACACACACACAGAAAAAAAAAAAAAAAAAAAAAAAAAAACATATATATATAAGAAGGAGGGGGGGGGGAGAAAGAAGGAGGGGCGGGAGAGAGAGAGAGAGTGCAC
Organism: Phreatobacter sp.; assembly: GCA_965284145.1. Classification (GTDB taxonomy): domain Bacteria; phylum Pseudomonadota; class Alphaproteobacteria; order Rhizobiales; family Phreatobacteraceae; genus Phreatobacter. The sequence goes on along the minus strand of CBDIRH010000001.1, from coordinate 328 downwards.
TAAAAAAAAAAAAAACAAAGAATGCCGGAGGTGTGTTATATGAATCATTTGAAAGCAACGATCCTTTGCAGGCAAGGATCCTTCTCTTCCTTTATATATCAGGAGGATGCAGGGGGGGCCACCTCAAGCAATCAATCTCTTGATGGAGGGGGGGGGGATGCAGGGCGGATGGTAACCACCATGGCGGTCCTCTCGAAGAGAGAGAGAAAAAAAAATCTATAGAGAGAGAGAAAGGAGGGTGGCAGAAGAAAGTGAGCGTGTCTCCTTTGCATGGGGGGGGGGGGGCAAGTAATCCCTTTGCAGAAGGGAAATTACTTCCCACAATATT